>NZ_JAUZQF010000036.1 GCF_030718205.1 Nonomuraea turcica | reverse complement strand
CGCCCCCCCCCCCCCCCCCCCCCCACGACTCACCCTCAGGCCGCCAAGTCGGCGGGGCCGGCGCCCGGCCTCACCACCCCCAGGAAGTGCGGCCGGTCCAGCGGGTCCACGCGCACGAACGCCCCTGTGTACGGGGCGTGCACCATTCTCTCCCCGTCGACCGCGATGCCGACGTGCTCCGGCCCGTCACGCTGCGGCTTGCTGTCGTAGAAGACCAGATCCCCCGGCTGCACCTGCTCCCTCGTCACCCTGATCCCGGAACGCCACTGCTGCTGCGTCGTGGATCCGATGGGCACCCCCGCCCGCGCGTAGGCGTACTCGGCGAGCCCCGAGCAGTCGAACCCCTTCGTCGTGGCGCCCCTCCCTATCCCGTATCCGGGCCCCTGCACCCCGCCCCCGCCCCACGAATACGGGACGCCGATCATTTCCAGCGCCGCGCGCAGCGCGATCAGCCCGGTCTCCGACCTGCCGCTGAATGTGCAGGCGATAGCGCATGCCGCCGCTATCAGTGCTCGTGTCCATCTTCCTTTCATCACGTATTCAGCGCCCCCGAATCGCCGCCCGCGTGTGTTTCTGATGCGTGACTTTTCACCCGCTGTATAGGGATAAAACGCATCGGGCAAACCGCCGCAAGTCCGGAAATGCTGCGATGGTCGGAACGGGCCTCGGCTTCGCTCCGGGTCTCGGGAGATCCCCGGCAAACCCGCCATCCCGCGCGGACAGCCCCGACCCGCACGGGGATGCGGGGTCAACGGCCGGGCGAGCGGAGGGGCGCTCTGTCCGACTCTTCAGGATTTCTCACTAATTCGGTCATATTCTCGCGAAAATTACATTGTGAAACGTACGTGCTGTAACGTTGGTTCTGGCTAATTCACAACCCCCGAGGCATGCGTGTTGGGGGGTGCGAGGAGCATGGGTGGTCTCGAAGAGCGACTGCTCTACCAGGATGACCAACTCAAGATCATGATGCGCCGGAACCCAGCGTCGCCCGAGCCCCTGGCCGTCACGCTGATCGGCGAGATCGACGCCACCAACAGCCACGCGCTGGCAGGGGCCCTGGCGAGCTGTCGCCAGGGCTCGTACATTGTCGTCGACACCGGGGAACTGACCTTCATCGACGTCTCGGGGCTACGTGTGCTCGTCATGCCCACGCTGCCCCCGTCCCAGCGCTGGATCCGGCTGCACAACGTCACGCCGTACCAGCGGCGGCTGCTGCGCATGATGGGCTGGTACTACGAGCCCCGCGCCCATCACCTGCCCATTTAGCCGGGCGTGTCACCTGCCGAAGGCCGGGCTAGCCGTTCCTGCCGACCTCCACGTCCTCCAGGACGCCGAGCGCGTCGGGCACCAGGACGGCGCATGAATAGTAGGCGCTGACCAGGTAGGAGACGACGGCCTGCTCGTTGATGCTCATGAAGCGCACCGACAGGCTGGGCTGGTATTCGTCGGGGATGCCGGTCTGGTGCAGGCCGACGACGCCCTGCTTCTCCTGGCCGGTCCGCATGAGCAGGATAGAGGTCGTGCTCGTGCCGGAGATCGGGATCTTGTTGCACGGGTAGATCGGGACGCCCCGCCAGGACGGCACCCGATGCCCGTTGACCTCGCCCGCCTGCGGGTAGACCCCGCGTTTGCTGCACTCCCTGCCGAAGGCGGCGATGGCCTGCGGGTGGGCCAGGAAGAACGCCGGGTCCTTCCATACGGTGGCCAGCAGGTCGTCGAGGTCGTCGGGGGTGGGCGGCCCAGAGCGGGTGCGGATGCGCTGGCTGAAGTCGGCGTTGTGGAGCAGGCCGAACTCCCTGTTGTTGACCAGCTCGTGCTCCTGGCGCTCGCGCAGGGCCTCGACCGTGAGCCGGAGCTGCTGGTCGAGCTGGCTCATCGGGTGGTTGTACAGGTCGGAGACCCGGCTGTGCACCCGCAGGACCGTCTGGGCGACGCTCAGCTCGTATTCGCGCGGGCTCAGCTCGTAGTCCACGAACGTGCCGGGCAAGGTGGGCTCGCCGGTGTGGCCCGAGGACAGGTCGATGGCGGCCTCGCCATAGTCGTTGTGCGCGTGCTCCACGCTGGAGCGCCAGTTGTCGAGGTGCTCGCGCAGCGCGGGCGATCCCTCGGCGATCTGCTCGAAGTCCTGCTTGGCGAGCGTGAGCACGGTGGTGGGCGTCTTGGCCCGCCAGGTGTACTCGAACGCGCCACCGTCGACCAGGCACTGCTCGCCGAGGTAGTCGCCGTCGGCCAAGGTGCCGAGGCTCTGATCGTCGCCGTACGCGCCGCGGCCGATCTTGCGCACCCGCCCATGGGCGATCAGTACGAGCTGGTCCGCCGGCCCGCCCTCGGTGACGATCTTCTCGTCTGCCTCGTACTCACGCTGGACGAAACGATCGGCCAGCGCCCCGAGCACCTCCATGTCCTCGAACCCGCGCAGCATGGGCAGCTCGGTGAGCTCGGCGGGGATGACGCGCACCTCGGAGCCGGTGTTGCTGAACGTGATCCGCCCATCCCCGAGGGTGTACGTCAATCGCCGGTTGACCCGGAACACGCCGCCGGAGCACTGCACCCACGGCAGCAGTCGCAGCAGCCACCGAGAGGTGATCTCCTGCATCTGCGGCGGCGTCTTGGTCGTGGTCGCGAGTTGCCTGGCGGCGTCGGTGCTGAGGCTGAGTTGTCCATTGCCGTTAGCCGAGGTGGTCGATGGGGTCGTTTCGGTCATCGTGCACCTGCCTGTCTCGTGCTGGGCCTAGCCGGGGTTGCGAGTGGATCGGAGTTCAGGGGGGAGGGAGAACGTCAAGGTCTCTTCTGTCAGGGCGACCTGCTCCACGTCGGCGTAGCCGCGCGCCGCCAGCCAGCCGAGTAACTCCTCGACCAGCCACTCGGGGGCGGAGGCGCCGCAGCTCACGCCCACGGTGCGCACGCCGCGCAGCCACCCCTCGTCCGCGTCGGCGGCCCGGTCGACCAGGTGGGCGGCGTCCGCGCCGGCGCCCAGTGCGACCTCCACCAGCCGCTGGGAGTTGGAGGAGTTGGCCGAGCCGACCACGATGACCAGCTCGCACTCCGGCGCGATCCTGGTGACCGCCTCCTGCCGGTTCTGGCTGGCGTAGCAGATGTCGTCGCTGGGCGGGTCGGCCAGGTGCGGGAAGCGCCCGCGTAAATCGGCGACGGCCCGCATGGTCTCGTCCACGGCGAGCGTGGTCTGCGACAGCCAGCTCACCGGCCCGGAGCCGCTCACCGTCACCTCACCGGGGCGGGCCGGGTCCACCACGTGGATGTGGCCGGGGGCCTCGCCGAGCGTGCCCTCGACCTCCTCGTGCTCGGCGTGACCGATGAGCACGATCTCGTAGCCCGCCTTCGCCAGGCGCGCGGCCTCCATGTGGACCTTGGTGACCAGCGGGCAGGCCGCGTCGATCGTACGCAGCCCGCGCAGCCGCGCCTCCTCCTTGACCGCCGGCGAGACGCCGTGAGCGGAGAAGATCACCAGCGCGCCGTCGGGGACCTCGTCGAGCTCCTCGACGAAGACCGCGCCGCGGGTGGTGAGCTCGCCGACGACGTAGGTGTTGTGAACGATTTGCTTACGCACGTAAACGGGCGGTCCGAAACGCCGCAGCGCCTCCTCGACCGTGACGATCGCGCGTTCGACGCCCGCGCAGAAGCCGCGCGGCGCCGCGAGAAGTACCCGGCCCATCTGGGAATCCCCTTACCTGATGCGGTGCGCGAGCCGGTCGGCCAGCACGGCCAGCGCGCTCGCGGCCTCCGGCTTGATCGGCGCCACGACCAGGGCCGTCACGGCCTCGCGCACCCGTTGTTCGATCATTTCCTCGACCACCGCGACCGCTCCGGTGTCGAGCAGGATCCGGCGCAGCTCCGCGGCCCGCTCCTCGGTCAGCTCAGGATCGCCGTGCCAGCGCTTGAGGTGGTCGCGCTGCGCCCGCGAGGCACGCCGCAGGGCATGGGCGATCAGCACCGTGTGCTTGCCCTCGCGCAGGTCGTCGAGCGCCGACTTGCCGGTCTGCGACGACAAGCCGAACGTGCCCAGCACGTCGTCACGCAGTTGGAAGGCCTCGCCCAGCGGCACGCCGAACCGGGAGTAGGAGTCCAGCAGCTCGGGGGAGGCGCCGGCCAGCGCGCCGCCGATCTGCAGCGGCCGCTCCACGGTGTATTTGGCGGTCTTGAAGCGGATCACCGTCAGCGCCTCGTCCACGCTCGCGCCGGCGCGGAGCTGGGCGAGCATGTCGAGGTATTGGCCGCTGATCACTTCGGTGCGCATGGCGTCGAAGATGTGATGGGCGGCCCGCAACCGCGGTGGATCTATCCCGCACGACGACAGCATGGCGTCGGACCAGGCCAGGCTCAGCGTGCCGAGCAGGATGCCGCCCGCCTGGCCGAACGACTCCGCGCCCGGCCCCTTGTGCAGCCCGGCCAGGCTCTTGTGCACGGTCGCCCGGCCGCGCCGCAGCTCGCTGCCGTCCATGATGTCGTCGTGGATGAGCAGGCCCGCGTGACACAGCTCCAGTGCCGCGGCGGCCCTGATGATCTCCTCGCAGTCGTCGCCGCCGGCGCCGCGCCAGCCCCAATAGCACAGCTGAGGACGGATGCGCTTGCCGCCGCCGAGCACGAAGCCGTTCAGCACCCCATAGGCCGCCTCGACGTCGGGATCGGACACGATCGCGCGCCAGGTTTCGAGAAAACCGCTCAGATGCTGATCAATGCGTGAACCAAGGGAGTGCTGAGTGAAGCTCACCGGCATGAGCACGGCTCCTTCGGTCAGTCGGTCACTACCAGTAGTTACTCACTGAATACGAAGCGTGTAAAGCGTCTTTGGTTACTTGGGTTTCGATGGGCAACAGCTGTTCCAACGGCTGAGGAGACCATGGGGTGAGCGCGCCCGTTTGAGGTCTGACGTGGGGGTATGCGATCAGTCATGAAGGCAGTCACCTGGCACGGCAAGCGCGACGTCCGGGTCGAGGACGTGCCCGATCCGGCGATCAAGGAGTCCAACGACGCGGTCATCAAGGTGACCAGCACCGGGATCTGCGGCTCTGACCTGCACCTGTACGAGGTGCTGGGACCCTTCATGGCCGAGGGTGACATCCTGGGCCACGAGCCCATGGGGATCGTCGAGGAGGTCGGCCCGTCGATCTCCAACATCAAGCCCGGCGACCGCGTGGTCATCCCGTTCAACATCTCCTGCGGCCACTGCCACATGTGCGGGATGGAGCTGTACGCGCAGTGCGAGACCACCCAGGTACGCGAGCAGGGCACCGGCGCCGCCCTGTTCGGCTACACCAGGCTGTACGGGCGGGTGCCCGGCGGCCAGGCCGAATACCTGCGGGTGCCGGAGGCCCAGTTCGGCCCGATCAAGGTGCCGGAGGGACCGCCGGACGAGCGCTTCGTCTACCTGTCGGACGTCTTGCCGACCGCCTGGCAGGCCGTCGAGTACGCCGACATCCCCGAAGGCGGCAGTGTCACCGTCTTCGGCTTGGGCCCCATCGGCCAGATGAGCGCCCGCATCGCCCACCACCTTGGCCACCGCGTGATCGGCGTGGACGGAGTCATGGCCCGCCTGGCGATGGCGCGCCGCCACGGCATCGAGATTGTCGACGCCAGCGAGGTGCACAACGTGCCCGAGGAGATCCGCTACCGGACGTCGGGACGCGGCACGGACTCCGTCATCGACGCGGTCGGCATGGAGGCCCATGGCTCGCCTGCCGCCAAGCTCGCCCAGACGCTCACCGGCCTGCTGCCCGACGCGGTGGCCGCCCCGCTGATGTCCAACGCGGGCGTCGACCGCCTGGCGGCACTCAACCAGGCCATCGACTCCGTCCGCCGGGGCGGCGTGATCTCCGTCGTCGGCGTCTACGGCGGCATGACGGATCCGCTGCCGATGTTGCGCATGTTCGACAAGGGCATCACATTGCGCATGGGCCAGGCCCACGTCAAGCGGTGGATCAGCCGGCTGATGCCGCTGGTCACCGACGAGGCCGACCCGCTCGGCGTGATGGACCTGACCACGCACCGGATGCCGCTCGAGCAGGCGCCGCGCGCGTATGAGATGTTCCAGAAGAAGGCAGACGGGGCCATAAAGATTCTGCTCCAGCCGTAAGGCCCAGGTCATAGGTGTTTCGGGGGCTGGAGAGCGGGCAGCGTGGCGGCATGAGAGTCGTTGTGGTTGGTGCTACCGGGAACGTCGGCACCAGTGTGGTACGTGCGCTGGCCGGGGACGTTAACGTGACCTCGATCGTGGGCGTCGCGCGCCGGATGCCCGGGTGGCGGGTCGACCGCACCGACTGGCGGCAGGCCGACGTGGTCTCCGCCGACCTGACGCGGATCTTCGACGGCGCGGACGTCGTGGTGCACCTGGCGTGGTTGTTCCAGCCGACCAGGGATCCGGCGACGACCTGGCGGGCGAACGTGCTCGGCAGCATGCGGGTCTTCCGCGCCGCGGCGGAGGCGGGGGTGTCCGCGCTGATCCACGCCTCGTCCGTGGGGGCGTACTCGCCGGGGCCCAAGGACCGTCCGGTGGACGAGAGCTGGCCCACGCACGGCTGGCCGGGCGCCGCGTACGGACGGGAGAAGGCGTACGTGGAGCGGGTGCTCGACGTCTTCGAGCATGATCACCCCGGCATCCGGGTGGTGCGGATGCGGCCGGGGTTCGTCTTCCAGCGGGTGGCCGCGACCGAGCAACGCAGACTGTTCGCCGGGCCGTTCGTGCCGCGGCGGCTGGTCCGGCCGGGGCGCATCCCGTTCGTCCCGGACATTTCCGGGCTGCGGCTGCAGGTGGTGCATGCCGGGGACGTCGCCGAGGCCTACCGGCTGGCCGTCACGCGGCCGGTGAAGGGCGCGTTCAACATCGCCGCCGAGCCTGTGCTGTACCCGCACGACTTGGCCAAGCTGCTCGACACCCGTACGGTGCCGGTGCCGCGGGGCCTGGCCAGGGCGGCCGTGGCGGCAGGGTGGCACATGAGGCTGCTGCCCGCCGCGCCGGGCCTGCTCGACATGCTCCTGCGGCTCCCGGTCATGAAAGTGGAACGTGCCAGGGATGTGCTGGGCTGGACGCCGGCGCGCTCGTCGTTCGAGGCCGTGCGGGAGCTGATCGACGGCCTGCACGACGGGGCGGGCATGGACACCGCCCCGCTCGCGCCGGACGCGGGCCCGGTCGACCGGCTCAAGGAGCTCGCCACCGGCATCGGCGGACGCCCGTAGGAATAGCTGAAAAAAGTCGCCGGTAAAAAGGTGGCCGAGTGTAATGCCACTTTCCTTGGGAAGGGGTGGACCATTCGAGGTCCAGAGGCGTGGCCTGGTGTCGGAATGACGCGGAAGGGACGCCATGGACTCCTCTTCACGGGCCGCCTTTAATCAGGTCCTCCACTTCGATTCTCGTTCCGGGGGCGCCGCGTCCTCGGGTTCTGCGCGGACTCAGGCCAGGTTGGAGGAGCCTGCCATGCGCACCCTATTGACCCTGCCCTTCACGCTCCAGGACGTCACGAAGCTGCGCCGTGCGGTGGCCGAGCTCGCCGAGAAGTGCGGGCTGAACGGGCCGAGGCTGGATGACTTCGTCCTGGCCGTGCACGAGAGCGTCGTCAACGCCGTCGAGCATGCGGGCGGGCACGGGTACTTCAAGCTGTGGACGGTGAACGGCGTCATCCGCTCGGAGACGATCGATCGAGGGTCGGGCATCCCCGGCGGCTACGTGGACGGCCAGTTCCGGCCGTCCGAGCGCAGCTATTCGGGGAGAGGGATCTATCTCATCCGCCGTTTGTGCGACACGGCGGACTTCCACACCGGTCCGCGCGGCACCACGGTCCGGCTCACCATGCAGCTGCCGCGGGGGCGCGACTTCAGCATGCGCCAGCGCATGAGGCGGATCAGGGTCTCCGTCGGCGGCCACCCGCCGGGCCGCTTCACCGCCTGACTGACCTGCTCCTGCGCCAGGTAGGCTCGCAGCGTGAGCGGCGAGCAGCTTTCCCCCGGGATCATCTCTCCGGTCCGGCGCATCGGGCGGCGGGAGTTCGATTTCGAGCGCCAGGTCGCCATCATGGCCATCGTCAACCGGACCCCCAACTCCTTTCACGACCAGGGCCGGACCTACGCGCTGGACGGCGCCGTGGCGGCCGCGAAGAAGGCCGTGGACGACGGGGCCGACTGGGTGGACATCGGCGGGTTCGCCTTCAGCGCCGCTCAGGCGCAGATCGGCACGGCGGAGGAGATCGAGCGCGTCGCCCCGGTGATCGCCGAGGTCAGGGCCGTGACGGACGCCGTGATCTCGGTGGACACCCACCGCCCCGAGGTGGCGCAGGCGGCGATCGAGGCCGGCGCCGACGTCATCAACGACACCAACGGCCTGCGCGAGCCCGGCATCGCCGAGGTCGCCGCGGCGGCCGGCGTGAGCGTGGTGGTCACCCACAGCCTCGGCGGGCCTGGGCGACGGGTGTTCCGGCCGAGCTATGCCGACGTGGTCGCGGAGGTGGCCGACTTCCTGCGCGAGCGGGTCGCGTTCGCGCTCAAGGCGGGCATCGCCCCCGAGAAGATCATCATTGATCCCGGGCACGACCTCAACAAGAACACCTTTCATTCCCTGGAGCTGACGCGCCGGCTGGAGGAGATCACCTCGATCGGTTACCCGACGCTGGTGGCGCTGTCCAACAAGGACTTCATCGGGGAGACGCTCGACCGTCCCCAGGGGGAGCGGAAGGACGGCACGACCGCCGTCAACGTCGTCTCCATCGTCAAGGGTGCCCGCATCCTGCGTGTCCACGACGTGCCCGCAGCCGTGGACTCCGTACGCATGACCGAGGCCGTGCTCGGCTGGCGCGGCCCGCTCGCACCGAGTCACAACCTGGCCTGACGTGGGAGTTGATGTGACAGAGCGCAAGCCGCCCGGCGTACCGTTCGAGACCTGGGTCGACCGGCAGATCCGCGAGGCGATGGAGCGCGGGGAGTTCGACGATCTGCCGGGGGCGGGCAAGCCCCTGCCGGGGCTGGACCGGCCGCACGACGACATGTGGTGGATCAAGCAGAAGGTGGAGAGCGAAGGGCTCACGATGCCGCTGCCGCCGACGCTGGCGCTGCGCAAGGAGGCCGAGCAAGCGCTGGCCGAGGCGCGCGGGGCGCGGTTGGAGGCCGAGGCGCGGCAGATCATCGAGGACGTCAACCACAAGATCCGCGAGGCGATCAGGACGGGATTGTCCGGGCCGCCGCTCAACCTGGTGCCCTTTTGGAGCGGCGAGCCTGGGGCGGAGAGCGGTAGCTTGCGTGACCAGCGGAGCCCCGTGCGAGCGCGACCATAGACACAGCCGAGCAGATCGTGTCGGAGTGGCGCCGGGCACACTGACGAGAAGGGGCCGGGTCGCATCGACCCGGCCCCTTCAGGAAGCCGAGGGACCCGGGTCAGGCGGGCCCCTCCGGTTGGTGAGGGACCTGGGTCAGGCAGGCCCCTCCGGCCGGGCTGAGGAGGCTCGGGGCTCCTCAGCCCGGCCAGGTCCTCAGTTGACCGGCGGGTAGGCGTTCGCCAGCAGCTGGCGGAACTGCGCGGAGAACCACTGTCCGGACAACGGCGCGTCGGGCAGCGCGCCTGACATGTTGTTCTTGTTGAGGTTGTTGCCGGTGTAGGTCGGGTCGCACATCCGGTCGAACTTCTTGCCCTCGTCGTTCGGGATGTCCCTGCTGGCGCCGTCGGACTCGCCCGGAGGCTTGATCCAGACGTAGGCGTCGAAGCCGGCGGCGGGGCTGGCGGTGGGCCGCGCCCCCAGGCCCGCGCCGTTCTGGTTGCACCAGTTGCCGGCGTGGATACGGCGGTCGGCGCGCGACTGGTCGACGAACGGGTTGAGCTCCGTCGAGGTGCTCGGCGCGGTCGGGCGGGCGCTGCCGCCCCAGCCGTTGCGCGAGGTGTCGATCAGCATGCCGAGCCCGGAACGGAAGCCCTTGGCGATCAGCCGGTTACGCAGCTCCGTCGCGAAGGTCCGCTCGTCGATGTAGTAGTTCCAGTCCACCCAGTTCGACGCCCGGACCGACTGGTTGCCCACCTGGGTGTTGATGGTGAAGTGCGGCTCGGTGGTGATGGAGTAGTTGGCGGTGTTGACGATGAAGCCGTCCACGCTGTCCACCCCGGCGGTGGTGCCGGAGACGGTGTTGTAGAAGAGGTCGACGGCAGGCTGGAAGTTCGAGTCCCAGCCGAGCCACGCGTGGTGAGCGGCGTCGATGTAGGAGTAGACGTTGGTGATGGGCTCGAGCTGGTTCAGCGTGTACCTGACGCCGTCGACGTAGCCGCCGGGGCCGTTGGCCTCGCGGCACTTCTCGAAGGAGTTGATGTTGGTGACCAGGTTCGGCAGCGAGTCGGGCTCGATGATCGCGACGATGCGCAGGTTGGCGTACTTGGAGTCGCGGAAGATGGCCGCGATGGGGTCGATGTACTCGCTCTTGTAGCGGTTGAACCCGTCCTGGGCGATGAGGAGCTCACCGCTGGAGGCCAGCGCCGAGCAGTCGCGGTTGGGCAGGTTGTAGACGACGACCTGGATCGCCAGCGGCGCGGAGCCGTTGGCGGCGTCCTGCCTGACCGCCTCGTCCAGGTGGGCGCGCAGGCCCATGGCCGAGGAGGAGCCGGCGATGGCGGCGATGCGGTCCATCCACACGGCCGTGGAGGTGTTGGCCACGGCGGAGCCGCCCGGCTCCGCGGCCGCCTTGGCGGACCAGTTCGGGTTCACGTAGCCGGTGGCGCCGGCGTACGGGTTCTCGACGTGAGTCGGGTTGGTGACGCCGTCGTCATCGGCCTCGGTGGCGGTGACGGTCTGCGAGGTCAGCCCGGTGGAGGAGACCGTGATGGGCCGGCTGCCGTTGGTGGTGTCGGTGTCCTGCGCGGCGGCCAGGGTCACCGTCTGCGCGGTGTTCCACGTCGTGGGGCTGAACGTGAGGCTGGCGCCGGAGGAGATGGTGATGTTGGTGTCGCCGGTGCCGGCCGCCGAGGTGACGGTCACGTTCGAGGAGGGCTGGGTGGCCAGCTTCACCGTGTACGTGGCGGTCGAGCCCTCGGGCACGGTCACCGCGGTCGGCGTCACGATGATCGACTGCTCCTGGACGGAGTCGTCGTCCACCTCGGTGGCGTTGACCGTGGCGCCGGTGACGCCGTTGCCGCCGACGCTGAAGGCCGCCGTGCCCGCGGTCGTGTCGGAGTCCTGCGCGGCGGCCAGGGTGACCGTCTGCGGGGTGTTCCAGTTGGACGGCGAGAAGGTCAGCGACCCGCCGGAGCTGACGGTCAGGTCCGTGTCACCGCTGGTCCGCGCGGTGGAGACGGTCACGTTCGCGGCCGGCGCGGACGACAGCCTGGCGGTGAACGTCGCGGTGCCGCCCTCGTTGACCGCGACCGAGCTGGCCGACAACACCACCGACGGGGTCGTCTGGGTGCCGCCGCAGGTGACGCCGTTGACGCTGAACGTCTCCGGGTTCGGGTTGGTGCCCGTCCACGTGCCGTTGAAGCCGACGGACACGGAGGCGCCGGTGCCGAGGCTGCCGTTGTAGGGCATGTTGGTGCCGGTCACGCGGGTTCCGGACTGGGTCCAGTTCGCACCCCAGCCGGTCGGCGTGTACTTCTGGCCGGTGGTCGGGTAGTCAAAGGCCAGTGACCATGACGTTATGGGGTCGCCGGTGTTCTTCAACGTGATGTTCGCGGTGAAACCGCCCTGACCAGGGCTGCTCGTCCACGAGTTGGCAGAGTAGGTCACGTCGCAGGCGACCGCGGCGTTCGCGGCCGTGCTCTGGCCGACGACGAGTCCTAAGGCCGCGACACTCGCGGCGGTCATGGTCACGGCCCATTTGCGAAGGCCGCGTTCGAGTCTCACGAGCGATCATCTCCAGTGCGCTGTTAGATGGCTGGGAGCGCTCCCATGGTGAGCCGGACGCGAGGCGCTGTACAGAGGCCGGCTTTCGCGGAGGTGTCCAACGCCCCGCATGCTCGTTGAATACCCCGGAACGCCGATGAAACTTTCATCCCCGGCAGCCTGGTGAGAGGAAATACGGCGGTTACCGCAATGCCATTTCGTTGACATACGCCGGACGGCCCCCACAATCCCGTTTGGGAGCGCTCCCACACCCCTACTCCCATGGAGATCCCGTGAAGTACAGACCTCCCGCGTTCTTATCGCGCGTGACGAGACGGCTCGCCGTGGCCACGACCCTCGTCCTCGTCGCGGGCGCGACCACGGCCGTGGCGGCCGCACCCGCCCAGGCCGCCGTGTCGTGCGACGTGACCTACTCTGCCAACTCGTGGACGAGCAGCCCTGGTCAGGGCGGTTTCACCGCGAACATCACGTTGAAGAACACCGGCGACCCGATCACCTCGTGGTCGCTGGCCTTTGACTTCCCGACCACCGGCCAGAAGTACACGCCGAGCGGCTGGGGCGCGAACTGGACCCAGTCCGGCACGCGCATGACCGGCACGAACATGCCGTGGAACGGCAGTCTCGGCACCGGGGCCTCCACGACGATGGGCTTCAACGGCACCTGGACGGGCACCAACCCCAACCCCGAGACGTTCAGCGTCAACGGCGTCACCTGCGGCGGGAGCGGCAACAACGTCGCGCCCACCGTGTCGCTGACCTCACCGACCGCCGGGCAGACGTTCACCGCGCCGGCCACCGTGCCGATCGCCGCCAACGCGGCCGACTCTGACGGCACGGTCTCGAAGGTCGACTTCTACCAGGGCTCCACGCTGCTGGGCACCGACACCTCGGCGCCGTACAGCTACAACTGGACGAACGTCGCGGCCGGCAGCTACTCGATCACCGCCAAGGCCACCGACAACGGAGGCGCGACCAAGACCTCGGATCCGGTCGGCATCACGGTCTCCGCGGACACGGGCCCCGCCCTCGTGGTGAGCCCGACGACGATCTCCGTGCCGGAGGCGGGAAGCGCCAGCGTCACGGTGAAGCTGTCACAGGCGCCCTCGGCGAACGTGGCCGTCTCCGTCGCGCGGGCCAGCGGCGACGCCGACATCACCGTCCCCGCACCCGCCACCAGGACCTTCACGCCGTCCAACTGGAACACCGCGCAGAGCGTCCCGCTCAACGCGGCCAACGACAGCGACACGACCAGTGGCTCGGCCGTGATCAGGTTCAGCGCTCCGGGCTATGACCCGATCGACGTCACCGCCAGCGAAGCGGACGACGACCTGGGCGGCGACAACGAGTACGTCAAGCGCTTCGTCGAGCTCTACAACGAGCTCCACGACCCGGCCAACGGTTACTTCTCGCCCGAGGGCGTGCCGTACCACTCGGTCGAGACCTTCATGGTCGAGGCGCCGGACCACGGGCACGAGACCACGTCCGAGGCCTACAGCTACTACCTGTGGCTGGAGGCGACGTACGGGCAGGTCACCGGCGACTGGTCGAAGTTCAACACCGCGTGGGCCTCGATGGAGAAGTACATCATCCCGGCCACCGCCGACCAGCCGACGAACTCCTTCTACAACGCCTCGAAGCCGGCCACGTACGCGGCCGAGCACAACGCGATCAGCAACTACCCCTCGCCGATCGACTCCAGCGTCCCGGTGGGCGTCGACCCGCTGGCGAGCGAGCTGCAGACTGCGTACAACACCCGCGACATCTACGGCATGCACTGGCTGCTGGACGTCGACAACACCTACGGCTTCGGCCGCTGCGGCGACGGCACGACCAAGCCCGCCTACATCAACACCTACCAGCGCGGCCCGGAGGAGTCGGTCTTCGAGACGATTCCGCAGCCGTCCTGCGACACCTTCGCCCACGGCGGGACCAACGGCTACCTGGACCTGTTCATCAAGGACGGCTCCTACGCCAAGCAGTGGAAGTACACCAACGCTCCTGACGCCGACGCGCGCGCGGTGCAGGTGGCGTACTGGGCGAACACCTGGGCCAAGGCGCAGAACAAGGGCTCGGAGATCTCCGCGACGGTGGCCAAGGCCGCCAAGATGGGTGACTACCTGCGCTACGCGATGTACGACAAGTACTTCAAGAAGCCCGGCTGCACCAGCCCCTCCTGTGCGGTCGGCACCGGGAAGGACTCCGCCGCCTACCTGCTCAACTGGTACTACGCCTGGGGTGGGGCGACCGACTCCAGCGCCGGATGGGCGTGGCGCATCGGCTCCAGCCACAACCACTCCGGTTACCAGAACCCGTTCGCGGCCTGGGCCCTGTCGAACGTGACCGAGCTCAAGCCCAAGAGCACGACCGGCGCGACCGACTGGAGCACCAGCCTGACCCGCCAGCTGCAGTTCTACAAGTGGCTGCAGTCCGACGAGGGCGCCATCGCCGGTGGCGCGACCAACAGCTGGAACGGCAACTACAGCGCCCCGCCGAGCGGCCTGCCGAAGTTCCACGGCATGGCCTACGACTGGCAGCCCGTCTACCACGACCCGCCGTCGAACCAGTGGTTCGGCTTCCAGGCGTGGAGCATGGAGCGGGTGGCCGAGCTCTACAACGTCACCGGCAACGCCGACGCCAAGGCCATCCTCGACAAGTGGGTCACCTGGGCGCTGGACAACACCACGATCAACGCGGACGGCACCTACCAGATGCCCTCCACGCTGCGGTGGACCGGCCAGCCCGCCGGTGACTTCAACGCCACCTCCGGCATGCCGCCGGCCAACCCCGGCCTGCACGTGACCGTCGTGGACCACACCCAGGACGTGGGCGTCGCCGGCTCCTACGCCAAGGCCCTGATGTACTACGCGGCCAGGGCGAACCACGCCGAGGCGCGGGACACCGCCAAGGCGCTGCTCGACGGCGTCTGGAAGAACCGCGATGCCAAGGGCGTGTCGGTGCCGGAGACCAAGACCGACTACGGCCGCATCGACGACCCGGTGTACGTGCCGTCGGGCTGGAGCGGTGAGATGCCGAACGGCGACCCCATCAACTCCAACTCCACGTTCATCTCGATCCGGTCCTTCTACAAGAACGACCCCGACTGGCCGAAGGTCGACGCCTACCTGAAGGGCACCGGCCCGGCCCCCACCTTCAACTACCACCGGTTCTGGGCGCAGGTCGACGTGGCCGTCGCACTCGCCGAGTACGGGCGGCTCTTCCCGTGAGAAAAGCAGCTTTGATCGCTGCGGCGTCGCTGGTCCTACCCCTGGTGACAGGGGTGGGGCCGGCGGCCCACGCCGCACCCGCCTTCGCCTACGGCGAGGCGCTGCAGAAGTCGCTGTGGTTCTACGAGGCCCAGCAGTCGGGCGCGCTGCCCGACTGGAACCGCGTCTCCTGGCGCGGCGACTCGGGCATGAACGACGGCAAGGACGTCGGCGTGGACCTCACGGGCGGCTGGTACGACGCCGGTGACCACGTCAAGTTCGGCTTCCCGATGGCGTTCTCCGCCACCATGCTGGCCTGGGGCGCGGTGGAGTACCGCGACGCCTACGCGAGCTCCGGCCAGCTCACCCACCTGCTCAACAACCTCAAGTTCGTCAACGACTACTTCATCAAGGCCCACCCGTCGGCCAATGTGCTCTACGGGCAGGTCGGCAACGGCGGCACGGACCACGCTTGGTGGGGCCCGGCCGAGGCGATGCAGATGAACCGGCCGGCGTACAAGATCGACGCGTCCTGCGGCGGGTCGGACCTGGCGGGGGAGACGGCGGCGGCGATGGCGGCCTCGTCGATCGTCTTCCGCCCGACGAACCCGACCTATGCCGACACGCTGGTGACGCACGCCAAGCAGCTGTACTCCTTCGCCGACACCGTCAGGAAGAAGTACAGCGACTGCATCACCGACGCGCAGGGCTACTACAACTCCTGGAGCGGCTTCAACGACGAGCTGGTGTGGGGCGCGATCTGGCTCTACCGGGCCACGAACGACGCCTCCTACCTGGCCAAGGCCGAGAGCGGCTACGCCAACCTCGGCACCGAGCCACAGTCCACGACGAAGTCGTACAAGTGGACGATCGCCTGGGACGACAAGTCGTACGGCGCGTACGTGTTGCTGCACAAGCTGACCGGCAAGCAGCAGTATCTGGACGACGCCAACCGCTGGCTCGACTGGTGGACGGTCGGCGTCAACGGCTCGCAGGTCAAGTATTCGCCGGGCGGCCAGGCCGTGCTCGACCGGTGGGGCTCGCTGCGCTACGCGGCCAACACCTCGTTCGCGGCGCTCGTGCACAGCGACTCGATCACCGACGCCACGCGCAAGGCCCGCTACCACGACTTCGCGGTACGGCAGATCAACTACGCGCTCGGCGACAACCCGCGCAACTCCTCCTACCTGATCGGCTTCGGCGCCAACTCGCCGAAGAACCCGCATCACCGCACGGCGCACGGCTCGTGGACCGACCAGATCACCAACCCCGAGCAGACCCGCCACACGCTGTACGGCGCGCTCGTCGGCGGCCCGCCTGACCCGAACGACGCCTACACCGACAAGCGTGACGACTACGTCATGAACGAGGTCGCCACCGACTACAACGCCGGCTTCACCAGCGCCGTGGCCAGGCTCTACAAGGAGTACGGCGGCGCCCCGGCGGCGAACTTCCCGGTCGAGGAGACCCCGGACGGTCCGGAGATCTTCGTCGAGGCGGGCGTGAACGCCTCGGGGAGCAACTTCACCGAGATCAAGGCCATCGTCCGCAACCAGTCGGCCTGGCCGGCCAGGGTGCTGAACGACGGCTCGTTCCGCTACTACTTCACGCTCGACGGCACGACGACGGCCTCGCAGATCAGCGTGTCGTCGGCGTACACGCAGTGCAAGGCTCCCACGCTGCACTCGGCAGGCGGCAGCACGTATTACGTCAGCATCGACTGCTCAGGGCAGGCCATCGCCCCGGCCGGGCAGTCGCAACACCGCAGGGAGGTGCAGTTCAGGATCAGCAGCGCAGGCACGTGGGACCCGGCCAACGACTGGTCGTACCGCGACATCCCCACGACGCCCGGCGCGACGCCGGCGCGGACCCAGAACATCACCCTCTACAGCGGCGCCACCAAGATCTGGGGTGAGCCCCCGGGTCCGGAGGTAGAGGACGACACCCCGCCCAGCAAGCCGGGCAAGCCCGCGGTCTCCGGGATCACGGGCTCCACCGCGAAGCTCAGCTGGACGGCCTCCACGGACAACGTGGGCGTGACGGGTTATGACGTCTACCTGGGGTCCACCAAGGTAGGCACGGCCACGAGCGCCTCCTTCGACCTGAGCGGGCTCACCCCTGCCACGTCCTACACCGCCTCCGTGGTGGCGCGGGACGCGGCAGGCAACGCCTCGGCGCCGTCGGACGGCACGCCGTTCACCACCACGGACGAGCCACCGCCTCCGGGCGGCTGCACGGCGGCGTTCAAGGTGACGAGCTCCTGGAGCGGCGGCTACCAGGCCGAGGTGACCGTGAAGAACACGAGCACCTCGGCGATCAACGGCTGGACGGTCGCCTGGACGTCCCAGAACCAGATCACCCAGCTGTGGGGCGGCAAGCACACCCAGACCGGCTCCAGCGTCTCGGTCAAAAACGAGGCCTGGAACGGCACGCTCGCCCCCAACGCCACCGCCACGTTCGGCTTCATCGCCGGCGGCACCGCCACCACCCCCGACCCGATCACCTGCACCCCCGCCTGAACGCGGACCCCGCCCCCGTCGCGCCTTGCGCCGGGGGCGGTTCCACGGCTCAGGGAAAGGCCTCCCTCATGAAGTCCGGCATGAAGTCACTGTTCACCGCGCTGGCCGTCGCGGCAGCCCTCGTGGTCGCGCCGGCGACGGCCGCGAACGCGGCCACCGGCATCCACGTCAGCGGCACGAAGATCCTGGAAGGCAACGGCCAGGAGTTCGTGATGCGCGGCACCAGCCACGCGCACACCTGGTACGCCGGTCAGACCAAGGCGTTCGCCGACATCAAGTCACTGAGGGCCAACACCGTTCGCGTCGTGCTCAGCGGCGGCCGCTGGACCGCCAACAACGCCGCCGACGTGGCCAACGTCGTCCAGCTGTGCAAGCAGAACAAGCTCATCTGCGTCCTGGAGAACCACGACACCACCGGGTACGGCGAGCAGAGCGGCGCCTACACCCTGGACCAGGCCGTCGACTACTGGCTCAGCGTCAAGTCCGCCCTGGTCGGCCAGGAGGACTACATCATCGTCAACATCGGCAACGAGCCGATCGGCAACAACGCAGTCACCCCCGGCTGGGCCGACCGCACCAAGGCCGCCATCCAGGAGCTGCGTGACAACGGCTTCGACCACGCCCTCATGGTGGACGCGCCCAACTGGGGCCAGGACTGGCAAGGCACGATGCGCGACAACGCGCGGTCGGTCTTCGACAGCGACCCCGACAAGAACACGATCTTCTCCGTCCACATGTACGGCGTCTACGACACCGCCGCGGAGATCACCGCGTACCTGGACGCGTTCAAGACCGCCGGGCTGCCGCTGGTGATCGGGGAGTTCGGGTTCAACCACTCCGACGGCGACCCGGACGAGGACACGATCATGGCGCAGGCCGTGAGCCGCGGCATCGGCTACCTGGGCTGGTCGTGGAGCGGCAACAGCGGCGGCGTCGAGTATCTCGACCAGGTGACGAACTTCGACGTCACCCGGCTCACCTCCTGGGGACAGCGGCTGTTCAACGGCGCCAACGGCATCGCCGCCACCGCCAAGGAAGCGTCGATCTATGGCGGCGGCACAAGCGACCCGACCCCGCCGAGCACGCCGGGCGCCCCGTCGGCGTCGAACGTCACCGCCTCCGGCGCCTCGCTGACCTGGACCGCCTCCACCGACAACGTGGGCGTGACCGGCTACGACGTCTACACCTCGACCGGCACGCACCTCGGCGCCACGGCCACGAACGCGATCACGCTGACCGGGCTGTCCCCGGCCACCGCGTACCAGGTGTACGTGCGGGCCAGGGACGCGGCGGGCAACCAGTCGAACCCGTCGCCGAGCGTGTCCTTCACCACGCTCGCGGGCGGCGGCTGCACGGCCACCGGCAGTGCGCAGAGCCAGTGGAGCACCGGCTACGTGTCCGGGGTGACCGTGACCAACACCAGCTCCTCGACCAAGAACAGCTGGACGGTGACGTTCACGCTGCCCGCCGGGCACACGATCACCGGCTACTGGAACGCGGCGCTGACGGTCAGCGGCCAGACCGTGACGGCCAAGAACCTGACCTACAACGGCACGCTCGCCCCCAACGCGAGTACCGGCTTCGGGTTCCAGGCCGGCCGCCCGAACGGCGACACGGCCCTGCCGTCCGGCTACGCCTGTGCCAACTGAACACCCCAGCCGTCGGCTGCGTATGAGGAGGTGAGGCCACAACTCCATATCCCTGCCCAATGAACACCATCCCCGCCCGGATGGGACGGACGCGGCCGATTCCTCCAGTCGGCCGCGTCCGTTTGTGTCCGCCCCTGCGGGCCTCGTTTCCGCATGTCCCCGCTCGCCGGCCGTCGTCCTCTTGCCCAAGGGGCGGCATCGAAGTGCGGTGGCGGGCGGGCGTGGCGGGGGGACGGGGCTATTTGGCCTGTGAGAACCGCTGGCGGGCGGCCTCGATGGCCGCGTCGTCGTCGAACTCCTCCTGGAACGCCTGTGTGTGATAGCGCTCGGGGATGAGGTTCTTGACTCGGTCCGGATAACCCGCGCCCGGTTCGGGCACGCGTATCTGGGGCGGAATGCTGATCTTCACGGCGATCGGGCCCCCGGCCCGCACGGAGGCGGCCCAGTCGGGGCTCTCGCCGGTGATCGCGCAGATGTGACGGGCGTACACCCACGTCACCTCCACGAGGGACTGGGCGTCCGCGGGCTCGGTGCCGAACGGTTCCACGGCGCACACGACGCGTGATTCGAAGGCGTGCCCGTGGGCGTGGTGCTCGTCGGGCGAGGACTCCTCGAGAATCTTGGTCACCTGCGCGGCGAGCTCTTCTTTCAACTGTGACGACGGCTGCCTGGCGGCAAAAAACATCACCCCGGCCAGGGTCAGGCTGGCCAGGGTGACGATTGCCGCGACTAGCCCGCGACGCGTTTTGATCACGGGCTGGTGCAGGTCAAGGTGGGTGCGGGGTTGGGGACGGAGCCAGTGGCGTTGAACCCGAACGTGGTCGTGCCGTTCGGCGCCAGCTGGCCGTTGTAGTTGGCGTTCGTGACCGTCACGTTGGGCGGTTGCCCGGTCAGCACGCCGTTCCACGGGCTGCCTTCGAAGCCCTGCCCGCCGCCGTAGGTCCACTTGACCGTCCAGCCGTTCAGCGAGCTCGTGCCGTTGTTGCGCACGGTCACCTCACCCTGGAAGTGGCCGGCCCAGCCGGTGTCGGTGGCCTTCCACGTCGCCGTGCAGGCGCCCGTGGGGGTCGTCGGGGTCACCGTCGGGGTGGGGCCGGGCGTCTGGCCGTTGGGGCCGACCCCGGTGACCTCGCCGTTGCCGCCGTCGAAGGTGACGTCGGAGCAGCTGTAGAAGTTCTCATTGCTGTCCGAGCGGATCCAGTGGGTGAAGATGATGTGCCGGCCGGACTTGCCGGACGGGAGCTGGGCGTTCCAGTAGTAGTAGTTGAGACCACCGGCGCCGCCGCTCTCGGGCGGGTTGGTGACGCTGCCGAACGGCTCCAGGTCAGACCACTTCAGCGGTGCGTCCGGGTTCCACCCGTTCTTGGTGATGTAGTAGTTGAACGCGCCGGGGTGCCTGGCCCAGTTGCTGTGCCGCATCTGGATGGTGGCGCCCGAGGTCAAGTGGGTCAGCGGCCAGTCGGAGCGGACCGCGTTGTAGGCCGTGAAGTCGTAGGGCCCGCCGGTGCCGCCGCTGCAGAGCTGCCCGTCGGGGATGAATCCGTTCGTCCGGCCCGCGCCGTCGGAGCGCAGCACCGCGAACCAGTTGTACAGGGGGGTCGTGCCGCTCTGCTGGACGGCAGACGCGCAGGCCGGGTTGTAGGGGATGATCTGGCCATTGTCGCGCAGGCCGTCCTGCCAGCACAGGAACGTGCGGGCGCCGGGGAACATCGAGACGCCGTGCGCCTGTGCCTGCGTGGGCACCATGAGGAAAGAAGCGATCAGGACCAGTGCGGCGGTGATCCCCGCCGACTTGAATAATTTCATGGGGATTCCCTTGTGCTGACGACAGAGGAAACCTGCCCACGACCCAGCCCGCCCGGCCAGCGCGATTGAATCACGCCGCGCGTGCCTTCGACAACGCGCGGTGAAACTTTCAGTCGATCTTGGTGATAGGCGCCTTTGGTGGCATATTGGGAGCGCTCCCAGAGATTGCCCGAGGATCGACATGAGGCGTGTCTACCTTTCCCTGATCGCGTTATTCGCCACGTGCCTGTTCGCCACGCCGGCGCAGGCCGCCCCCGTGCTGTGCGACAAGTACGCCTCGACCACCATCCAGGGCGGCCGCTACGTCGTCATGAACAACATCTGGGGCGCCGACACCGCGCAGTGCATCGACGTGAACCAGAACGGCGGCTTCACGGTCACCCAGGCCGCGCACAACAAACCGACCAACGGGTCACCGGCCGCGTACCCGGCGATCTACGCGGGCTGCCACTACGCGACCTGCAGCACCGGCAGCACCCTGCCCATGCAGGCCAGTGCCTCCGGATTCGGCGCCCTGCGCAGCACCGTGAGCATGACGTATCCGAGCTCCGGCGCCTACAACGCCTCCTACGACATCTGGTTCGACCCCACGCCGCGCACCGACGGCCAGAACACCGGCGCCGAGATCATGATCTGGCTCAACAGGCAGGGCTCCGTCCAGCCGGTCGGCTCGCAGGTCGGCACCGTCACCCTGGCCGGCGGCACCTGGCAGGTCTGGTACGGCAACATCGGCTGGAACGTGATCTCCTACGTCCGCACCTCGCCGGCGACCTCCCTCGACTTCACGATCAACACCTTCTACGCCGACGCGATCAGCCGCGGCTACGCGCAGCGCTCGTGGTACCTCACCAGCGTGCAGGCCGGCTTCGAGCCCTGGGTCGGCGGCGCGGGCCTGGCGGTCAACTCCTTCTCCTTCGGCTCGACGGGCGGCGGCACCGACACCACGCCGCCGAGCACGCCCGGCACGCCGGCCGCCACGGGCACCACCTCGACCGGCACGACCCTGTCCTGGACCGCCTCTACCGACAACGTCGGCGTGACCGGCTACGACGTCCTGCGCGCGACCGGAGACACCTTCGCCGTGGTCGGCAGCAGCTCCACGACGTCGTTCACCGACACCGGACTGAGCCCCGCCACCACCTACCGCTACCGGGTGCGGGCCAGGGACGCCGCCAACAACCTCTCGCCCGAGTCGGCCGCCACCACGGTGACCACCCTGTCCGGCGGGGGCGGCGGAGGGTGCACGGCCACCGGCGCCGTCCAGAACTCGTGGAGCAACGGCTACGTCGTCCAGCCGGTGACCGTCACCAACACCGGGACCTCGGCCAAGAGCGGCTGGACCGTCACGTTCACGCTGCCGGCCGGGCACACGATCACCGGTTCGTGGAACGCGACCCTCACCGTCAGCGGCTCCACGGTGACCGCCAGAAACCTCGGCCACAACGGCGCCCTGGCGCCGAACGCCTCGACGAGCTTCGGCTTCCAGGCGAGCAGGCCGGAGGGGAACACGCAGGCGCCCAGCGGCTACACCTGCGCATGAAGCCCGCGCGGGCGTGCTTTAGCGAGGGGCACGGGCCGCGCGATCGGAGGGGTACGGCTGGTGCTGCCGTACCCCTCCTTCAATTGCGCTGGAGCGCGGATTCGAGGTCGTCCAGCCTGGCTTCGAGCTCGCTCAGGCAGGCGGGTGTGAGCCTGCCCTCCCGCCAGCGGTCGGACAACTTCCTGCGGATGTTGGCCGTCGTGGTCTCGTACGGGCCCCGCGGCGTCACCGTGCCGTTCAGCACCTGCTTGAGGTCGAGCACGACGTCGGCGTCGGTCGCGCCGCACGGCGTCCTGGCCTCCAGCACGGTCGTGAAGTCGTCCACCGCCTTGTCAACAGTGACTGCCGCGGCCGGCTTGCTCTCGATGTACCTGGCCGTGGGGGATGCCGACGGCTCCACCAGGGCCTGGTCCACCTGCTGCCGCATCCCCGGTAGCTGGAGTCCCTGCTGCTGGAGTCCCGTCTGCTGGAACCACAGCAGAGCGGAGAGCGTCAGCACGGCGGAGCTCGCGACCGTCAAGCCGCGCTTGAGCTGCCGGCCGAGGGTCGCCGTGCCCAGCGCGGAGGTCAGCTCGGCGACGATGTCCGCCGCCGTGGGCCGCTCCTCCGGCCGGTGCGCCAGACACCGCTGGCCGAGCGAGGCGACCGCGTGCGGCACCCCGGGGACCCGCGGCGGGGGAGACGTGCGGCTCGCGACCTCGATCTCCTCCCACGTGGTCTCCGGGTACGGCGTCCGCCCCGTGAGCATGGTGTGCAGCAGCACACCCAGGGCGTACACGTCGACCGCCGGATGGGTCGGCGCGCCGAGCAGGCGCTCCGGCGCGACGTAGGGCGGCGTGCCCCGGTCGTCCTCCGGGTCGCCCGCCCAGGCCGCGATGCCGAAGTCGAGCAGCTTGGGCCCGTCCGCGGTGAGCAGCACGTTCTCGGCCGTGACGTCCCGGTGCACCAGGCCGCGGGCGTGCCCGGCCATGAGGACCCGGGCCAGCCGCAGCGCGATGCCGGCCGCCTCGGGCCACGGCAGCGGCCCCGCCTCGATGCGCTCGGCCAGCGGTGTGCCGTCGAGCAGCGGCATCACAACGTAGGCGGCGACGGCGCCATTGGCGGTGACGCACTCGCCGTAGTCGTAGATCTCGATGGTGTCGGGGTGGATGAATCGGGCGGCGGCGCGGGCCTCGCTGCGGACGCTGACCCGCTCGCCGCAATCGGTGTGCAAGGACGCGGTCAGCACCTTGAGCGCGATCATCCGATGCAGTGACTGATCGAAGGCGCGCCAGATGACCGACATGCCCCCCCGGGCCAGCGGATCCAGCAGCAGATACCGCCGAGCCAGCACCTCCCCCGGCTCAAGCCGACTCACGGACGACCAGTTCCGTGGGGAGGACAGGGTCGATGCCCGCGGCTCCCGTGAGGAGCAGCCGGGTGGCGACCGTGGCGAGCTCCTCGACGGGCTGGCGGATCGTGGTGAGCGCGGGGACGGTGTGCTTGGCGACCGGGGCATCGTCGAACCCGATCACCGCGACGTCCGCGGGCACCTTGCGCCCGGCCCTGCGCAGCGCCTGGATCGCGCCCGCCGCCATCAGGTCCGAGGCGACGAACACGGCGTCCAATCCTGGAGCGTGGCGCAGCAGCCACTGCATAGCATGGGTGCCCGAGGCGGCGGTGAAGTCGCCGTAGGCCACCGGCACGTCCGGCGCGCCGGCCGCCTGCAGGGTGCGGACCAGCCCGTCCAGCCGGTCGCGGGCGGCAGGCAAGGACGGTGGACCGCCGATCGCGGCCACGTTCCTGCGGCCGCTGAGCAGGAAGTGCTCGGCCGCCTGCCGGCCTCCGTCGTAGTTGTCGACGTCGGCGTACGGGAGCTTGAGGTCGTGTGGCGGGCGGCCGATGTTGCGCACCGGGACGCCCGACGTGGATAGTTTGATCGCCAGGGGATGGCGTTCCCTGGCGCCGATGATGAGCACCGCGCCGGATAACGCGGGCAGGGTCGACGACGTGGGGGTGACGGTGGTGACCTGGAGATGGGTGCCGTGCTCGGCGATCACGGCGCCCGCGGCGGACAGGAGCCTGGCATAGTAGGGCTCGGAGAACAGACGGGGCAGATGGTCGCAGATCACGGCCGTGACGCCATCGGCCATGGTCTTGGCCGCCGTTCCCCTGGGCGCCCGGTGCCGGACGTAACCCATGCGGGAGACGGCGTCGTAGACTTGGCGGCGGGTCGAGGTACTGACCCGCACCGAGCCCGTGAGGACTCGGGATGCGGTCGCGGGGGAAACCCCTGCAGCGGCCGCCACCTGTGCCAGTGTGGGCTGCTCGGTCATGGAGCACCTCGCGGGAAGTTGCTGGGAGCGCTCCCAAGGTACCAATGTTTCGGCGTTGTTAATAGGGCCTTTGCAAGGAGTGCGTCCCATTGTGCGGACACGCTCCGAATTTGCGGAGCTAGAGGCGCTGGTAGCCATCAGAGGTTTTTGTGCCAACGGTGATCAGCGCTCTATTTCATGTCCGATTTGTCGTATCCGGATGGTGGAAATCCCCCGAATGATCAGTCATCTTCCCCGCCGACGCGAATCTCGAAGGGGTTGTCGTCGTCTGCCTCCGGCTCCTCGCCCTCGGGCTGCACCGGCGCACAGCTCTGGCCGCAGCCGCCGAAGCGGGCGCTGTTCACCGGCGTGAAGTCCGTCGCCGGGACGTCCTTCAGTGCGGCGATCATGGTGTCCTTCCAGATCGGACCGGGGATCGAGGCGCCGAAGACGTTGGAGTAGTAGCGGCCGCCGATGGTGACGTAGTTGAGCTTGTGGGCGGTGGCGCCGCGCGGGTCGCCGATGCTGACCGCGCCCGCCAGGTCCGGGGTGAACCCGGCGAACCAGGCGCTGGCCTGGTCGTCCGTGGTGCCGGTCTTGCCGGCGGCCGGACGGCCGATGCCGCCGACGCCGCGCATCGTGCCCTTGGTGAACACCCCGGAAAGGATGTCCGACGCGGCGTCCGCGACCTCGGGGTCCAGCGCCTGCTTGCACTTCGGCTCGTAGTTGGTCACCTTGCCGTTACGGTCGGTGATCTTGGTAATGGCCATGGGCGCGCAGTATTTGCCGCGCGCGCCGATGGCGGCATACGCGTTGGCCACGGTCACCGGGTCCATCTCGTTGGTGCCGAGCGTGAACGTCTCGAACTCCGTCAGGGGCAGCCCGTCGGAGCGCTTGATGCCCAGCGACTTGGCCGTCTTGACCACGTTGCACAGGCCCACCTTCTGCTCCAGCGCGACGAAGAAGGTGTTCACCGAGCCCCAGGTGCCGGTGGCCAGCGACTTGAAGCCGCCGCTGCCTCCCTCGGCGTTGGTGACCGTGTGGGTCGGGTCGCCGATGCTCTTGCCCGCGCAGTTCTTGAATGAGGAGTAGTAGGGGGCGCGGTAGCCGCTGCCGACGGACAGTCCGTCGTTGATCTTCATGCCCTGCTTGAGCGCGGTGAGCAGGGTGAAGGTCTTGAACGTCGAGCCCGCCTGGAAGCCGGTGCCGCCGCCGTGCACCGCGTCGGCCACGACGTTGTATGACATCTCGTGCTTCCGCTTGGAGTCGCCGTACTTGCGGCTGGCGGCCATGGCCTTGATCTGGCCCGTGCCCGGTTGGACCAGCGCCTCGGAGGCCACTGGGTTGTCGGAGGCGTGCACGTACTTCTTGATGGCCTTCTCGGCGGCCTTCTGCATCGTGGGGTCGAGCGTGGTCTGGATCTTCAGACCGCCCCTGTTGAGGTAGCGGCTCCTGGCCTTGGCCGTCTTGGCGAAGATGGGGTTGCTGAGGATCTCGTTGCGCACGTACATGCAGAAATACGGGTACTGGCTGGCCCCACAGTTGCCCGGGAGCGGGGTGCCCTTGTAGCCGAGCTTCTTGGTCTTGGCCTCGGCGGCCTCCTCGGGCGTGATCTTGCCCAGTTTGGCCATCGTGTCTAGCACGAGGTTGCGCCGCTTGAGCAGCCGGTCGCGCTGCTCCTTGCCCAGATTGGGGTCCGTCGCGTTGGGGTCCTGCACGGCGCCGGCCAGGGTCGCCGCCTGTGCCAAGGTCAGGTCAGACGCGCTCACACCGAAGAAGCGCTTGGCCGCCGCCTCTATCCCGTAGGCGCTAGCGCCGAAGTAGGCGATGTTGAGGTACTTCTCCAGGATCTGGTCCTTGGTGTACTTCTCCTCGACCGCCATCGCGTAGCGCAGCTCCTTGAGCTTGCGCGCGTAACTGCTCTCGACCGCCGCTTTCTTCTCCTCCTCGGTGGTCGCCGAGTTGTACAGCACCTGCTTGACGTACTGCTGGGTGATGGACGAGCCGCCCTGGGCGATACCGCCTGAGGTGAGGTTCTTGGCCAAGGCGCGGATGGTGCCCTCGATATCGATCGCGCCGTGCTCGTAGAAGCGGTAGTCCTCGATGGAGATGATCGCCGTCTTCATGACGTCGGCGACCTTGTCGAGTGTGACGCTCTCGCGGTACTCCTCGTAGAACTGCGCGATCTGGTTGCCCTTGGCGTCGAGGATCTCGGTCTTCTCCGCGGGCGGGGGCTCCTTGAGCTCCTCGGGTTTGATGCCCAGGTCCTCGGATGCCGAGACGAACATCGCTCCGGTGCCTCCGACCGCGGGCAGCGCGATGGCGGCGGCCACCACCCCGGCCGCTGCCGCGGCCGCGGTCAGGCGCGCGATACTCGACACACGGGAACCCATGCGAAAATTCCCCACCTTCTGGAGTGATCTCGAGAGCAATCTCGGGCAATAGGGTGCATCCTAAACCCGCCCATGGCGTGCTCCATGTAAAAGCTTGGACCTCCCGGGGCGCCGGTTTGTTCGCCCTCGATGTGGTGATTTCCAACACATCTTGTTGATCGCCTGTCAGGGGCGGCCACGGCTTCGGTCAGGCGTCGGCAAAGAAGCGTGTGAGGGCAGGGGCGGAGGCGCGCCGCTCTGGCAACGTCTACCAGGGAATATCTTCCTGGCCTCGGTGGAGGGTCTCATGCGTCGTGTCGGAGATGGCGGACACTTCGATCGTCTGCTCGGCGCTGCTCGTACGCACTGGGCAGAGAGCCCCAGCGGTGACAGATGCATCGTGGCGGAGGTGTACGACCAGGACATCAGAGCCGTGGCACGCACGCTCCTGGTCGCGAAGGCCCTCTGCGGGGCGGCCACGGCGCGGCTGGTCGTGCTGGGCGACACGGAGGCGCGGCAGCTGGGCGAGGTGTTCGGGGCGGCTCGAGACCTGCAGCCGGAGACGCCGCCTCTCGCACTGGTCACCGACCGGGTGGACCGCGGCGTGCCCAGGGAGATCCCGGTCGTGCACGTGAACGGCACAGGCACGCTGCAGGCGTACGCGTTGTTCCCCGCGGACGGGGCGAGCTCCTTCCAGGAGGAACTGCCCGGCCAGGTCGCCGCGTTCTTCGAGCAGTACGTCTGGCCGCACCGCGACCTGATCAGGCCCAGCGTGGAACGTTCGGCTTGGCAGGCGAAGTGCGGCTACCAGGTCCGCACCGACACCGAACGCCGCCAGCTGCGTAGCTACGGCTGCGCCCGGCTGGGGCTCGATCCCGGCCTGCCCACGGTCGCCGTGTTCGGCCACAAGCCCGGCGAGGACACGGAGCTGTTCGAGACGACGGCGCACTACGCCACGTCCGATGAGTGGGCCAACTGGTTGTTCCTCGACCCGGTCGGTGGCGCCCACGCCCGGATGAAGCACGTGGCCGACACGCTGTCCACGAACATGTTGTGGAGCCTGACCGACGTCGCCGTCGCGTTCGGCGACATCGAGCTGCCGGCCTTCGGCATCCCCGTCATCCAGGCAGGCTGGTCCGAAGGGGCCGAGTGCGGCGCCACGCACGTCTCGCGCACGCCGTCCGAGCTCCGGCAGCTGCTGGAGGAGTCCATCGCCAGGCACGCCAAGGGCGACACCATCCTCACCCCCGAGCAGCGCGAGCGCGCCCGCCTGTGGCTCTGGATGCGCCGCTGCGGCGGCGACGTGCCCACCCAGCTCCTGCCGCACTGGGCACACGGCGACGACTACGCGCGCGTGCTGGGGGTCAACCTGCGGTACGTCGAGCGCGACGGCGACCCGCTCTTCGGCGCGGTCCACCGCATGTGGGAACGGCGTGACCCCCTGCTCACCCGTTTCGACTTCCATCACCCGGCAGGGCTGTCCACCATTCTGACCCCCGTGAGGAGCACGAGATGAGCAGCGCAGGATCCGCCACCGATCTCGACCAGATGGTCCTTCCGGCGATACCGCCCGCGCACGTGCTCAGCGGCCAGGTCGCCGCGTTGCAGGTGACCGACCGGCTGCATCGGGGCACGCAGATCGTGGGCCGGTTCGAGACGTCGGGGCTGGCCGGCTTCAAGATCGCCGCGCAGGGCCGCCCGCTGCGGGTGCGGATGTCGTTGTCGGTGGACGAGCGGTCGGTGACCGACTGGCACAACGGCAGCACCGAGCCGGTGAGTTCGCTGCCGCGGCTGATCCAGATCCGCTCCCAGGGGCAGCTGCGCCAGTGCGTGTTGCTGCGTGGCCGGAGGGCGCAGGCCCAAGTGGCCTTCGACCTGCCGGCGGAGGAGATCCCCGACGACGGGCTGATCTGCATCGAGGCGCTCGACATCATGGAGGGCGACGGCGTCAGCGAGGAGCTGCGCCAGATCGTGGGCGGGCGCCTCATGCGTGACGGCGTGGCGGGGCTGCGGCTCGACAAGATCGTGTTCGAGGAGGTGCCGCCGGCCGACTTCGACCCCGACACGCTCGACGGATGCCGCTGCGAGGTGTACTCGCTGGTCAGTGCCGGCGGCCTGGCGAACATCAACAAGCAGGGCGCACGCCAGCTGCGCTCGGGCATGTTCGTGATCAATCCGGTGCTGCCGGGCGCGTTCGGGTCGAGCGGCCTCATCACACTCCGGCTGGGCACAAGAGCGGAGCCGGCCAGCGTCATCCCCGCGACGTGGCGGCGCATCAACAGCGAGCTGCGCTGGTTGCGCCACGCCACCAGAAAGCTCATGCGGTCGGCGGCGCCGACGGTGGTGCGGATCCTCAGCGTCAGGGACGGCGACATAGGCCGGGCCAAGCGGCGGGTGCAGGGCAACATCACCGAGCTGGAGCTTCCCAGCCCCGCCCGGTCGCCGCTGCTGGTGATGGTCGGGGCCGTCCCGGGCGTCATCCCCACACTGGAGTCGGGCACCTCGCACTAGTAAGCCGGGGCACCGCGAGGCTTAATGGGCCGGGAAAAAGGGTGATCACCCTGTGATAACGCCGCTCTGAGGGCAGGGGAGAAGGCGTGAGCAGGAACGGCTTGCGCATCGAGACGACCCGCTATGTCCAGTGCACTGTCGTGCGTGCCAGCGGTGAACTCGACCATGCGGGACAGGTCCGGTTCAGCGCCTGCATCAACGCCGTGTGGGACTGGTCGGACGGGCCCGTCCTCGTGTTCGACCTGGCCGACCTGGATTTCTACGACTCCTCCGTCATCGGCGTGCTGGCGATGGCGATGCAGCGCATGGAAGAGGAGGGGGACAGCGGGCGGATCATCCTGGTCAGGCCCTCCGATCACCTGCTGTCCGTGCTGCGGCTGACGGACCTGCTGTCGCACGTGGAACTACGCGACAACGTCGAGGAGACCGTGGCGGAGTTGATGATGCAGTCGGGGGAATCCGCTAGCCCCGCACCGAGCCGCCCGCCCATCGTCATCCAGACGGGCGGGCGCGCCTCGCACGAAGGCGGGGCTTGCTGAATCGGCCTACAGCCCGTACGTCTCCAGCAGGCGCAGCCACACCTCGCTGACCGTCGGGAACGACGGCACAGCATGCCAGAGCCGGTCGAGCGGCACCTCCGCAGTGACCGCGATCGTGGCGGCGTGCAGCAGCTCCGCCGCGCCCGGACCGGCGAACGTGACGCCGAGCAGCACCTTCCTGTCCTCGTCCACGACGGCCCTGGCCCGTCCGCGGTAGCCGTCGCCCAGCAGGTAAGCCCCGGTGACCCGCCCCATGTCGTAGTCCACCACGCGGACGCGGAAGCCCTCTTCCCTGGCCGCCGCCTCGGTGCGGCCCACCGCGCACACCTGGGGGTCGGTGAAGACCACCTGCGGCGCGCCGTAGCCGTCGGCCAGGTCGCGCATCGCGGGAAGCTCGTCGCCGCGCGCCCGCGCCGCGATCACGTCGCCGCAGAGCCTGGCCTGGTACTTGCCCATGTGAGTGAGCAGGTTGCGGCCGTTGACGTCGCCCACGGCGTACAGCCAGCCCTCGGGGACGCCGGTCGCCCGCATGCTGTCGTCCACCTCGACGTACTTGCCGTCGGCCAGGCCCACCGAGCCGAGCCCGAGGTCGCGGGTGGCGGGCCGGCGGCCGGTGGCCACCAGCAGCTCGTCGGCCTCGAGCGGCGGCTCGTCGGGCAGGTGCACTGTCACCTTCCCGCCGGGCTCGGGCCGCTCGACCCTGACCACGTCGGTATGGGTCCGCACGTCGATCCCGGCCTCCGCGAACGACTCGGCGAGCATCTCACCCGCGAACGGCTCCATCCTGCCCAGCAGCCCGCCGCCGCGGACCAGCACGGTGGTCTGCCGGGCGCCGAGCCCGTGCATGGCCTGCGCCATCTCGCAGGCCACCACCCCGCCGCCGAGCACGGCCAGCCGCTCCGGGATCGCGGTGGCCGCGGTCACCTCGTGACTGGTCCACGGGTCGGCCTCGGCCAACCCCGGCACCGGCGGCACGGCCGCCCTGCTGCCGGTGGCCAGCACCACGGCCTGCCTGGCGGTCAGCACCCGCTCGGCGCCGTCTTCCGTGGTCACCCGGACCCGCTTGGGGCCGTCGAGCCGGCCGCGGCCTCGTACGAACTCGGCCGGCACGCTCTCGATCCACCCCACCTGGCCGGTGTCGTCGTACCGCGAGACGGCCTCGTCCCGGTGGGCCAGCACGGCCGCGACGTCGATCTCGCCGAGCGAGAGCCCGGGCACGCGGCTCACCTCGCCCGCCAGGTCGATCGGCCGCAGCAGCGCCTTGCTCGGCACGCACGCCCAATAGGAGCATTCGCCACCGGCCAGCCGTTCCTCGACGACGGCCGCCGTCAGGCCGCCGCGTACGGCCCGGTCCACGACGTTCTCGCCGGCGGGACCAGCACCGACCACGATGACGTCGAACTCGTCAGCCACCCCTGCCTCCAGAAGCACTCGTCCGTGATTCGCACTCTTTCACGCCAAGGTTCTCTCGCACCGCGCGGCCCCGCCGTAGGGCCGGGTGAGAGACCTGTCATCTCGACCTCATAGTGGCCCAACGGCCGCCTTGGAGGCTGAGGTCAGCCGCGGAGAGGCCGCGGCGGACGTCAGGAGGAGACTCACATGGGCCAGGCAATACGGCGGATCCTGCTCACGATCGCGGTCGCGCTCGGGCTGGGCGCGACCAGCGCGGTCTTCGTGACCACGAGCGCCCAGGCGGCGGCCGCCCCCACCGCCGTCCACGTCACCACCACCGCGGACGACGACGATGACGATGACGACGGCGGGCCTCCGCGAAGCGGGGTCGACACGGGCGTCGGTGGCGCGTCGCGTGACGACGACGATGACGATGACGATGACGGCGGGGCACCGCGGGGCGGGGTCGACACCGGTGTCGGCGGCGCGTCGCGTGACGACGACGATGACGATGACGGCGGGGCTCCGCGAGGCGGAATCGACACCGGCGTGGGCGGCGTGTCGCGTGACGACGATGATGACGACGATGGGGCTCCGCGAGGCGGGGTGGACACCGGTCTCGGCGGGACCGCTGAGAGCGGGAGCACCGACGGCGGGTCGGTTCCCGTGGTGCCGCTGAGTCTGGCGGGCGCCGGGCTGCTGGCCGTGGGGGCGTACTGGGTGCGGCGCGCCTTCTTCGCGGGCAGCTGACCGTGCGTGCGTTCCTGGCGACCTGCGCGCTGGTCGCGGCGGCCGGAGGATGCGCCGCCGCTCCGGCACCCCACGAGGCGGCCAGCCCCGCCCACGACAAGACGGCGACCTCAACGCACGACGGGACGGCGACCTCAACCGACGACGGGGCGGCGGCTCGGGCACGAGCCGGGGACACCCGCCCGGTGTCGGTGCCGGACTCGGGCACGTCGGATGCCGCGCCCGGGGCCGACGTCGCCAACCCTGTGCGGTTACGCATCCCCGCCATCGGCGTCTCCACCAGGGTGATCCCGCTGCGGCTCGACGCCGGGAACCGCCTGATCGCCCCCAAGCAGTTCGACCGCGTGGGGTGGAACAAGGCGGGACCGGAGCCAGGCGAGCAGGGCGTCGCCGTGATCGCGGGCCACGTCGACTCGACCACCGGCCCGGCGGTGTTCTACCGCCTGCGCCAGCTGCGCAAGGGCGACCGTGTCCACGTCGACCGCGCCGACGGCACGACGGTCACGTTCGTGGTGAACCGCCTGTCCCGCTATCCGAAGAACCGCATCCCGGACAAGGAGGTCTACGGCTCAGGCGGAGGCACCCAGCTCCGGCTGATCACCTGCGGCGGCGCGTTCGACCGCCAGCGCCGCAGCTACCAAGACAACGTGATCGTCTTCGCCGGCTGACCCCGGAACCCCGTGCCGCTGAGGAGCCAGACTCCTCGGCGGCACAGGTGTCCCTCCGTCACCGATGGCCTCATTCGTCTTCACGTAGGCCGGGCGTCGGACGTCGTTAACCCGCGGGCCGTAGCGTTCCGGCATGGCGGATCGTTATCCCACGTCGGTGCCGTACAGTCGGGCCACGGACGGCTACCACACCTACCGGATCCCCGCGGCGGTCGTCACGCGGGCAGGCACCGTGCTGGCTTTCGCGGAGGGGCGGCACGCCTCGGGCGGCGACTCCGGACACATCGACCTGGTGCTCAAGCGCTCGACGGACGGCGGCCAGACCTGGGGCGCCCTGCAGGTGATCGCCACGGAGCCACGGCGCGGCACCGCGGGCAACCCGGCTCCGGTGGCGCTGGCCGACGGCCGGATCGTCCTGGTGTTCGTCCGGCAAGGGCCGTCGGCCACCGAGGAGAAGATCCGGCGCGGCCAGGTGTCCGCAGGCGATGGGCGGCGGGTGTTCGTGCAGGTCAGCGAGGACGACGGGGTCACCTGGTCGGCTCCTCGCGAGATCACCGGCACCGCGAAGCGGCCGGAGTGGCGCTGGTACGCGACCACGCCCGGGCACGCGATCGAGCTGCGGCGCGGGCAGCACACTGGGCGGATCGTCGTCCCCGCCAACCACTCCCTGCCCCCGAGCGGTCAGGACAACGGGACCGAGGGCAAGTACAACGGCGGCCACTCGGTGCTCAGCGACGACGGCGGCCAGACCTGGCGCATCGGCTACGTCGACGACAATCCCGACGGCTACGTCAACGTCAACGAGACCACGGCCACCGAGCTGCCCGACGGGCGCGTTTACGTCAACACCCGCACCGACTCGACCGCCCCGGGCACCAGGGCCGACGCGTACTCCGCCGACGGCGGGCAGACGCTGGAGCAGCCGTTCCGCCCTCAGGCGGCGTTGGTCGGCCCGGTGGTCGAAGGCAGCGTGTTGTGGTGCGATTCGCCGGACGTGCTGCTGTTCTCGGGCCCCGCGGCGCCCGACGCGCGGGCGATGATGACGGTACGCGCCAGCGACGACTTCGGCGTCACCTGGCGGGTCGCGCACACCGCGTCCGGGCTGCCTGCGGCCTACTCCGACCTGGTCAGGGTGGACGCAGACACGGTGGGCCTGCTGTTCGAGACCGGGAGCTTCGGCCCGTACGAGAGCATCGCCTTCCGCCGCATCCCCGTCGCCGAGCTGGCGCCCTAGATCGCGCAGAGCGGGTTGGGCACTTTCGTCCAGCTGTCGCCCGGTGGCGCGCCGTCCAGCTGCGCGCACAGGAGTGCCTTCACCGTGAGATGCGGGCCGAACAGGGCGTCGCGGTCGGCTCGCACGTCCGGACCGTCCGGGAGCGCGTCGAACGCCTCTCTGGCGGCGCTCGCCACGACGGCCCACAGCCGTGACTCGGCGGCCCGGTCGCCCGCGCAGAAGAGGGAGATCAGGCTGCCGAACGTGGTGCCGACGAGTGAGCCGTACAGCTTGGCGTGCAGGACGGCGGGGTCGTCGCTGAGCAGCCTGTCGCTGACCGGCGGGACCTCGATCCCGTTGCGCGCCAGCCTGGCGGGGCTGAGCCGGACGTCGGCCAGGTCCCGGTAGACCAGGCGGGTGGGCAGGCTGCGACCTCCGTCCATCACGATCAGCAGGTTCTGACCGTGCGCTTCCAGCGCCGCGCCGAGCGCCAGCAGGCCGAGAGCGCCGGCCAGCGCTAGGCGGGCGAACACCACCAGCCACTCGGCCGGGTCGCGGACCATCTCACGGGTGACGGCCGCGACCGGCAGCACGACGCCGCCTCGGGTGACGGCGGGCGTCGGCTCGCGCAGCATGGCCGACACGTCGGCGCTCAGCTCGCCCTTGGCGGTGGCGGCGGCCCCGGCCAGGTAGCGGGCCATGTGCAGGCGGCCGCCCAGCCGTGCCGACAGGTCCGTGAGCACGTCGGACAGCGCTACGCAGTCGCGGATCGAGCCGGGGGAGATGTCCCTGACGTCCGAGGTCATGCGGGTGGTGAACGCCGTCTTGAGATGCGGGCCGCCGTCGAGCGGGGCGAGGGTGCGTACGGACATCAGCGGGTGGGACGGGATCGCACCCAGCGCGTACGGCCGCAGGGCCAGGTCGGGCAGCACGTGCCGGGTCTGCCAGGGGTGCACGGGCAGGAGCAGCCGGTCGCCGTCCGTGAGCGAGGCCGGCCACGGACCCGAGACCAGGCAGTCCGCCGCGGGCACCGCGACCAGGTCCAGGGCGACGACGGGGCGGTGCTCCGGCATGTACGCCAGCTGCTCGGCCACCGAGACACCTGGGCGGTTGCGGCAGCACGGGTGATAAGGGTGACCGTCGACCACACTCTGCTCGTAGTGCTCCGGCGTGGCGGTCGCCGCCGGGGGCTGCGTGGCGGCGCTCGCGCGGGACAGAGCCAGGGAGGCGACGCTGTTGTCCAGATCCTCGACCAGCCGCCCGGCCCCGGGCAGCCGGAGCGCGGCCAGCAGGTCGGCAGGGTGCGTCCAGGGGCGCCCGTCCAGCCACAGGGCGGGGACGCCGCCCAGGTCGTACGGCAGCCGCACCGGCCCGGCCATCCGCCGCCCGTTGGACAACATCACAACGGCCTGCCCGGCAGGAGAGCCGGGAGACCCCTGGCCCGGGGATGCGGCCACGCCGGGCAGGGGTTCGTGGAGGAGGCTGCGCCACAGGCGACCGAGCACGGCGGCTCGCGCGCCCGGAAGCGCCGCGGCGTAGGACGCCGACAGATCAGGACGTACAACGGCCAGCTCGGCCGCGAACTGCTCCTCAAGCAGCCCCATATTTCACACTATTTCCAGAAATATCCTGGGTATCTAGCCTATGGGCATTAATAGGCATAAATGGTAAGAAAAGGTCGCCATGGCATCCACGGAGCTCTCGTCCCCTGGGCCTGAGCGAGAGGCACGGACGGTCGCCGCGGCCCTCGCGGTTACGGCGCTGCTCAACTGCCTGCTCCGCGAAACGGCCCGCCCGGGCCCGGATCCTGGGACGTTCGCCCTCGCCGCGACCGGCCGCGTGCTGCGAGTCCACGGCAAACGCTTCCCGGCTGAGCCGGAGCTCCGCACGCCCGACGGCTGGCGGCCGGTGTCGCTGGACGACCTGATCGCGCTGGCGGCGGCGGAACTCCGCGCGAGCACCGGGGTGGACAACGACGTGCTGCCCGCCGAGATCGCCCACAGCCGGGACGTCGCGGCCGCGCTGCTGGCCGCCCGGCAGGCCGCCGCGCCGCCCGCGGACCCGTACGTGCGCTCCGAACAGGCCCTCGTCGCCGGGCACCGCTACCACCCCGCGCCCAAGGCCCGCGGTGGCGCGGGTCCGGAGGAGTGGCTGCGTTACGCGCCGGAGGCGCATGCGAGCTTCGTCCTGCCGCTGCTCGGCGTGCCCGCCGAGGCCCTGGTGGAGGAGGGGGAGGTGAGCGCGCTCGATCGGCTGGGCCCGCTCCCGGGCAATGGCGTGGCGCTGCTGCCCGCGCACCCCTGGCAGGTCGAGCTGCTCGGCGGCCTGCTCGGCGGGCGGCTGCGTCACCTGGGCGCCACGGCGGCCGTGGCCGTGCCGACGGCATCGATCCGCACGGTCTACCTGCCGGAGCTCGACCTGTTCTGCAAGTTCAGCCTGGATGTGCGGATCACGAACGACGTTCGCCGCCTGTGGCTGCGCGACCTGCGCCGGCTCCGCGCGGTCGCCGACCTGGTCGACGGCGCCTTCGACGGCCTGCCCGAGCATGTGCCCCGGCCCGCCGTGCTGCGCGACCGCGGTTACCGCAGCGCGGAGCTGGGCGGGGACGGGGGCGAGGCGCTGGCCGTGATCGTACGGGACGGGCTGCGCGAGCACGTGCGCCCGGGACTGACCGCGCTGATGGCGGCGGGGATCAGCGAGGGCTTCCCCGGCACCCCGCTCGACGGGCTGGATGAGGACCGGGCGCTGCTGTGGTGGGAACGGTACCTGGAGCACCTGGTGCCGCCGGTTCTGCACGCGTACCTCCGCCACGGGGTCGTCCTCGAATGCCACTTGCAGAACGTGCTCGTTGCGGTGGACGAGCACGGCCTGCCCGCCCAGGCGCTCTACCGTGATCACGAAGGCGTCAGGGTCGTCGCGGAGCGGCATCCCGAGATCCCGCGCTCGGGCCTGGTGAGCCCGTCCTACGGCTGGGAGCGGCTGGTCTACTGCCTGGTGACCAACAACCTCTACGAGCTCGCCGGGGCGGTCGCAGAGCGCCATCCGCGGCTGTGGGAGGAGTTGTGGGCGCGGGCGAGGGCCGTGTTCAAAGGCGCCGGGCGGGATCACGGCGATCCGGAGGACGTGCGGACACTGCTCTCCAGCACGCACATTCCGGCCAAGGCCAATCTCCTGCTGCGCTGGACGGACGCGGCGGGAGAGGCGATGCGGTGCGTGCCCGTGCCCAACCCCCTGAGACTCTTTACGGCATAAGCCACTCTCGCCTGCTCACGCATCGGGCGGCAGGAGTCGCTCGGGCAACGATTTCACGCGGCCGATGATGGCGGTGGTCGAGCGGTCGGGAACGTAGCCGAGCACCCGCACCTCGCCGCCCAGGGCGCGCACCAGCGGCGCCTCCTCCAGCATTTCCGGTGTGTAGTCGCCGCCTTTGACATAGAGCTCGGGGCGGATCATTCTGAGCAGCCGCTCCGGGGTGTCCTCGTCGAACTCGACCACGTAGTCCACGTCGTTCAGCGCCGCGAGCACCGACATGCGGTCCTCGCACGGGTTGACCGGCCGTCCCGGGCCCTTCAGCCGGGCCACGCTCGCGTCGCTGTTGACCGCCACCACCAGGACGTCGCCGAGCTGCCCCGCCTGCTCCAGATAGGTCACGTGCCCCCGGTGCAGCACGTCGAAGCAGCCGTTGGTGAACACGACCCGCTCGCCCCTGCGCCGGTGCTCGTCCAGCAGCCGGGCCAGCCGCTCGGGGGTCTGCACCGCGCCCTCGCGGCGGCGCAGGGCGTGCAGCAGGTCGTGCCGGGTGCAGATGGCGGTGCCCGAGCGGCGTACGACGACGCCGGCCGCGGCCTGGCCCGCCTGCGCCGCCTCCTCCGGTGACGCGCCGTCCGCCAGCCAGAGCGCGAAGGCCGCGGTGTAGGTGTCGCCCGCGCCCGTGGTCATGTGCTGCGGCGCGGGCTGCGCGTAGGTCCGGTACGGCGGGCAGCCGCTCCTGTGCAGCAGCGTGCCCTCGCCGTCGAGCGTGGTCACCACGATCTCGGCGCCGGTCAGCTCCAGCAGCCGGTCGCTGCGCTCCATCAGGTAGGCCGGCCGGTCCACCTCGCCGTCCTCGTCGCCCAGCAGGCGTACGACCTCGGCGTAGTTGGGCAGGACCGCGGCCGGCGCGCACTCCCGCCACGACGCCACCGCGTGCGCGTCCACCACCAGCAGAGCGACCTCGGCGAGCGCCCGGCGCACCGCGGGCGTGCACACGCCGCCGCCGTAGTCGCAGGCCACCACCACGTCGGCCCGGCCCACGGCCTCCGTCACCCGCCGCAGCAGCTCGCTCTCGGCCTCCGCGGGGAGGACGTCGTGGTCCTCCTCGTCGTAGCGGGCCGTGAGCTGGCCGCTGGCGACCAGCCGCCGCTTGTGCGCGGTACGCCGCCCGGGCACGGTCAGCAGGTCCGTCTCCACGCCGAGCAGGCGCAGCGACTGCACCAGCTCGTCGCCGGGAGGGTCGTCGCCCACGACGCCGACGAGCCGGACGCGGGCCCCGAGCGCCACGAGGTTGGCCGCCGTGTTGGCGGCGCCGCCCGGCGCGTTCTCGGTCGCCTCCAGGCTCATCACAGGCACTGGCGCCTCCTGGGCCAGCCGTTTCGCCGAGCCGAGCAGCCACGAGTCCAGCATGACGTCGCCCACGACCACGGCGTTGACGGTCTTCTCGTTCGCGGTGCCCATGAGGAGCGAGTACCTGTGAGAGCTGTGCTCAAACCAGGCGGTCGCCTCTTGTCCCAGGTTATGGGGGGTACGACCTGGGGTAGCCAGGCGGCTATGCAAGGGGACCTGGTCGACGGCGTGGAGCGGATCGCGGTGCTGCGGGCCAACGCGATCGGCGACTACCTGCTGGCCGTCCCGGCGCTGGAGGCGCTCAAACGGGCCTACCCCGGCGCCCGGTTGACCTTGCTCGGCACCGCCTGGCACGCCGAGTTCCTCACCGGGCGGCCAGGGCCTGTGGACGACGTGGTGGAGCTGCCGCCGATCTCGGGGATCTCGACGGCGGAGCGCGGGCACACGGCGCCGGAGGAGGTGTGCGAGCGGCTGCGGGAGCGCGGGTTCGACCTGGCGGTGCAGATCCACGGCGGCGGCCGGTTCTCCAACCCGTTCATCCGGCGGCTCGGTGCGCGCGTGACGGCCGGGCTGCGCGCGCCGGGCGCCGAGGAGCTCGACCGCTGGGTGCCGTACCCGGACTTCCATCACGAGACCCTGCGCTTTCTGCAGGTCGCAGCGCTGGTCGGCGGGGTCGCGGACGGGCTGGAGCCGCGCCTGGCGGTCACCGGCGAGGACCACGACGAGCTGGCCCGCGCGTTCGGCGAACCGCCGCCGGGGCTGGTCGCCGTGCACCCGGGTGCGAACGATCCACGCCGCCGGTGGCCGGTGGAGCGCTTCGCCGAGGTCGCCGACCGGCTCGACCGGCCCGTCGTCGTCACGGGCACCGGTGAGGAGCGGAATCTGGTCGAGGGCGTCGTGGCCGCCATGAGCCGCCCGGCGACTCCTGTCGCGGGCACGCTCGGCCTCGGCGGCCTGGCCGCGCTGTACGAACGCTGCGACCTGGTGATCGCCAACGACACCGGTCCCCGCCACCTGGCGGCCGCCGTCGGCACGCCCACGGTCGCCGTCTATTGGGTCGTCAACCTCATCAACGCCGGGCCGATCTCCCAGACCAGGCACCGGCCGCTGATCTCGTGGACCACGACGTGCCCGGTGTGCGGCGCCAGTGGCGTGGACCTGCGGGCCGAGCGCTGTCCGCACGACCTCTCGTGGGTGATCGACGTGTCCGTGGGCAGTGTGATGGAGCAGGTCAGAGACCTGCTCACGGTTGAGGGGAGAAGTGGACATGACTGACCATGTGGTGCTGGAGGAGCTGCGGCAGGCCATCGACGAGGCGTTCGGCGGGCGCGACCGGGTGTCTATCCGTGAGGTGTACGCGGCCGCCTCCGAGCACCTGAACCTGCCTGCCGATGTGCTCGCCTACCTCAACGAGCTGCCCGAGGGCGCCTACGACAGGCAGGAGGTGACCGAGGCGATCAACCAGGTCATCAGGCGCCGGGGCGAGCAGGAGAGCCTGGGCCTGCTGGATTCTCCGGACTAAGGCGCATAGCGGGACGGCGGCGCGGCGTCTGAGAGGGTGAGGTCAAGCCCTGGAGGTGATCGTGGACGCTGCGGACGAGCAACGTTTCCGCGAGTTCGTCGCCGCGCGTTCTCCCGCACTGATGCGGCTCGGGTTCTTGCTCACCGGTGGTGACCAGCACGCGGCCGAGGACCTGGTGCAGAGCGCGCTGGCGAAGCTGGCGACCAAGTGGCGGCGCGTGGAGGCGCCGGAGGCGTACGCCAAGCAGATCATGTACCGGCAGCAGATCAGCCGGTGGCGGGCGGTCGGGCGGCGCGGCGAGGTGGTCCAGGCGAGCCTGCCCGAGTCGGCGGACCGGGACCTCAACCACCAGAGCGAGTTACGCATGGTGCTGCGGTCCGCGCTTGCCAGGCTGACCGTGCGGCAGCGCGCGGTGCTGGTGTTGCGGTATTTCGAGGACCTGCCCGAGAAGGACATCGCACGGACGCTCGGCTGCTCCGTCGGCACGGTCAGGAGCACCGCGCACAGGTCCCTGGCGCGTCTGCGCCAGATCGCCCCCGAGCTGGCACAGGAACTGGAGGTGGCCCGGTGACTCGACTGCTTCGCGACACGCTGCACGAGTGGGCCGACGAGACCCGCGTCCCGCACGACCTGGCCGACCGGGCGCTACGGAGGCGCGCCTGGAAGCCTGCGGGCGCGGCCGTGTTGGTGATGGCGCTGGTGGCCGCCGTCGCGGTATTCGTCACCGGACAGCGCGCACCCGAGGTGACGGTACGCCCCGCCGACGGCGTCACGCTCCCGGCCCGGCCCTCGCCGGCGCCGACCGATGTGCGGGCCGACACCGAGCACAGCCCGCCGACCGGGTTCATCGCCGCCGGCCGGCTGGCTGTTTCCGCGTACTACACCTACCGTCGCGAGCCGGTCGCGGACGGATGGGAGCGTGTGGAGCGGACGTGGTCGCTTTATGACCCGCGCACCGACGGCTACGAAAAGACCTCCTGGGTCTGGGTGGACGCCGCTCCCGGCCTGCAGGTCGCGGCCGTGTTGGAAGGGGATCTGCTCGGCAAGCGGCTGGGCATCCTCGACATGAACACCAGGCAGATCCTGAAGTGGTTCGACCTGGAGCATGCGGCGGCGGCCGTCTCCTGGTCCCCCGACGGCACCAAGGTCGTCGCCACCACCTACTCCGGCTACCCGGACATCGCGCCGACGGAGAACGAGAGCGTGGGTCCGGTCCCTGCCAGCGGCGCCCGCACCGGCTACTACATCCTCGACGTCGCGGCCGGCACGGCCGATTACCACCAACTGGCGCCGATGCCCGACGACGGGAGCCCGTTCAACATGAACGGCCGCCAGGACCTCGGCTGGACGCTGGACGGCGCCATGCTGTGGGCGCCCACCAGCACCACACCGGACCGGGTGTTCTACAGCCTCGACGGCCAGCCCCGCGACGCGCCCGAGGGCCAGCAGTACGTGGGCTACTCGTCCCACTCGGCCGTCTCGCCCAACGGCCGTCTCGTGCTCGGCCCCGACGGCCTGCCCACCATGATCACTGATCGTGAGACCGGCCGGATCGTCGGCCGCCAGAACGTGCTGCAACTGCACGCCTGGGCCGACGACGACAACGTGCTCGCGCTCGGTTGCGCCGGCTCGTGCGAGAACGAGTTCAACAACGGCCTGGTCCTGATGAGCGTCGACGGGAAGCGGATGACCCAGCTTGCCGCCAACCGGGACAGCAACAAGGACGGCGCCTGGCGCTGGGTGCTCACACCTCGCTAGGCTTATTTTTGACCGATCGTTCTCGATAGTGTTAGCGTTGCCGCTGTGGCACGGAGCAAGGAGTTCGACCCCGAGATCGCGCTGGGGAAGGCGCTCGAGCTGTTCTGGGAGCGCGGCTACGAGGCGACGTCGATGGCGGACCTCGTGGCGCACCTCGGCGTCGCGCGGGCCAGCATCTACGGGACCTTCGGCGGCAAACGGGAGCTTTACCTGAAGGCGTTGGAGCTCTACCTGGCCCGCCGCGACGTGGTGGCGCCGCTGTCCCAGCCGGGTCCCGCGCTGCCCGCGCTGCGTGCGTTCCTCGACTCCTACGTCGCGGAATGCCTGGCAGACGAGGCCCGGCGGGGCTGCATGGTGGTGAACACGGCCGTGGAGTTCGCCTCCCGCGACCCCGTCGTGTCCCGCAAGGTGACGGCGAGCTGGACGGAGCTGGAGACCGCGCTGGCCTCCACCCTGGTCAGGGCTCGTGCTCAGGGGGAGATCCCTGCGGGCAAGGATCCGCACGCGCTCGCCCGGTTCCTGCTCGTGCTGCTGCAGGGCGTCAGGGTGCTCGGCCGGGCCGACCCGGACCCGCGACGGCTGCGTGACGCGGTCAACCAGGCCATGACAGCCATCCAAATTTGAGAACGATTGGTATGGAATTGAAGAGATTCGAGGACAAGGTCGCGCTCGTTACCGGCGCCACCGGGGTCGTGGGCGGGGCGGTCGCGCGGGCGTACGCGAAGGAGGGCGCGGCTGTGCTGGTCGCCGGGCGCGACTCCGGGCGGCTGGCCGCGCTGGTGAAGGGGATCAAGGCGGACGGCGGACGGGCGAGCGCGTTCGCCGCGGACGTCACCAGATCCGCCGAGGCCGCCGCCATGGTCACCGCCGCCGTTTCCCGGTACGGCGGGTTGAACGTGGCCTGCAACGCGGCCGGGATCTTCGGCATGCTGGCGCCGGTGGCCGACTACGACGAGAACGTCTGGGACGACGTGCTCGCCGTGAACCTGAAGGGCGTGTTCCTGTCGATGAAGCACGAGATCGCCCACATGCGCGCGCACGGCGGCGGCGCCATCGTCAACGTCGCCTCCAACCTGGGCGCGCACTGGCGGCTGCCGGGGGCCGCCGCCTACGCCGCCTCGAAGGCCGCGGTGAGTCACCTGACCCGCACCGCCGCCCGCGACCACATCGCCGACGGCGTCCGCGTCAACGCCATCAGCCCCGGGCCGATCGACTCGCCGATGTCGACCCGCCCGGGCGAGACCCGCGAGGAACGGGACGAGCGCCTGCGCGGCGCGCTGCCCATCGGCCGGGTCGCCACCCCGGAGGAGATCGCCGCCGCTGTGCTGTGGCTGTCGTCTCCGGAGTCGAGCTTTGTCGTCGGCCAGGATCACGTGATCGACGGCGGCGCCACCGCCTGACCGGCGCTACGGGATGGGCACTGCGGTGCCGGAGACCTTGACGCGTGTGTCGCCGGGAATCGCGGTGCACGTCAGCAGGCTGGGCCGCCCCATGTCGACGCCCTGATGAATGGTGACGACGGCGCCGTCTTCGAGGTGTCCCAGAGCGCGTAGGTAGCCGGTGAAGGCGGCTGCCGCCGCGCCGGTGGCCGGGTCCTCGACCACGCCGCCGGGCGGGAACGGGTTGCGGGCGTGGAAGACCGTGGGGGCTTCGGCCCAGAAGAGGTGGACGGTGGTCCAGCCCAGTTCTGCCATGATCTTGCCAAGGGCTTCGAAGTCGTAGTCGAGGTCGGCCAGGCGGTCCCGCGAGGCCGCGGCCAGCACGAGGTGGTCGTTGCCGGCGTTGGCGACATGCGCCGGGTAAGTGGGGTCCAGCTCATCGGCCGACCAGCGCAGTGCGGCCAGTGCGAGCCGTACCTCATCTGCAGAAGCCAGGCGGGTGGAGGTGGGTGGGCTGGTCAAGGTGGCGGTGATGCCGCCGGCCGGGCCTGCGGCGATCTCCACCGGGACCGGGCCTGCCTGGGTGGCCAGGTGCACGGTTCCGGGACCGATCCGCTCGCCGAGCGCGACCGAGGTCGCGATCGTCGCGTGGCCGCAGAAGGCGACCTCCGCCAGAGGGCTGAAGTACCGGATCCGATACTGGCGCTCTCCCGTGGGAAGCAGGAAGGCCGTTTCGGAGTAGCCGACCTCGGCGGCGATGGTGAGCATCTCCGCGTCTGACAACCCCTGGGCGTCCAAGACCACTCCGGCGGGGTTGCCCCCGGAGGGAGTGGTGGTGAAGGCGGTATATCTCAGGACTTCGGTCACCCGACCATCATCGCGCCTGGTGCCCCCTGAACAGACGCCGAGGTCGATGATGTCAGGCTGGTGGTGTGCCGAACGTCGCCGACCGACGACTCCGGATCGGAGTGCCCCTGTCCCTGTCTGGAAAGTACGCCCGATTTGGTGAGCAGGTCGGGCTGGGGCTCGACATCTGGCGAGGTTTCCACCCGTCCATGGAGTTGATCGTCGAGGATGACCGAAGCGATCCGGAGGTGCTGGAGGGCATGCTCCGCCGGCTGTCGTCGCGGTGTGACCTCCTTCTGGGGCCGTACTCCACTCGGCTCATGCGCCGGGCGGGCCGGATCGCCGTGGAACTGGACCGGCTGATCTGGAATCACGGGGGTTCGGGCGATGACGTGGAAGCGGCTCATCCCGGACATGTCGTCTCGGTCCTTACGCCGACGAGCCGGTACGCCGAGCCCTTCGTGCGGCGCCTGGACCATCGGGACCCGCTGTGGATCGCCGAGGGCAAGGGGAGCTTCGGCCGGCAGGTGGCGGCGGGGGCGCAGGCGTGCGCGGATGAGCTCGGCATTCCGGTGATCCGGGTCGGGCCCGGGGACGCTCTTCCGGAGGGCGGCTCGTGGAATCTGCTCTGTGCTGGGTCGTTTGACGAGGACGTCGAGGTGATCGGGCGGGCCGGGAGTCCGCGGGTCGTTTGTGCCGTGGCAGCGGGCGTGCGGGAGTTCGGCGACGCCGTGGACGACCCTCGAGGGATCTACGGGGTCGGGCAATGGTTCCCGGGGAGCGGTGGCGAGGCCGCCATCGGGATGAGCGAGCGGGATTTCGTCGAGGCCTATCGGGAGCGGGCCGGGGTCCTGCCCGACTATCCCGCCGTCCAGGCCGCAGCTGCCGCGATCATCGCGACCCACTGCGCCGAGGAGGCGGGAAGCGCTGAGCGTGAGGAGTTGTGGGCGGTCGCCGGCGCGCTGGAGACCAGCACGTTGTTCGGCGCCTTCGCGATCGACCCGCGCACCGGCCTCCAGGTCGGCCATCGGGCGGTGCTCACCAGGTGGGAGGCTGATGGGCCTGTTGCCGTGGGCTGAGCGAAGGGCAGGGCCCGCACCCGCTTGGGCGGGCGCGGGCCGTACGAAGGGTGGGCCCGCACCTGCCGGAGCGGGCGCGGGCCGTATGAAGGGTGTCAGAGCCGGCTGATGCGGACCGCGTCGGCGATGACGAGGCCCGTGCCGGAAGTCCAGCGGCTCACGCCGACCACGTTGTACGTGCCCGCGTTGAGGGAGAACGTGCCGATGCTGCGCCACGCCCCGCCGCCGGAGCGTTGGTCGACGTACACGGTCTGGTTGCCGCCCGAGGCCGCCACGATGTACGGCGCCGAGCTGTTGTACCCGGGATCAGCCGGATGCCAGACCTCGACCCGGTACGTGCCGGCGCTGGGGATCGTCGCCGAGTACCAAGCCGGGTCGCTGGCGGCGACCGGGTCGGCGAAGCGATAGTCGGCGCCGTAGCGCTGGCTGGAGTAAGCGGAGGTGCCCCAGTTGGCGCTGGCGGTGAACTGCCCGGCCGTGGCGTTGTCGACGGTCGTCGTCCACGTCGGGGTGCCGCCGCCGGTCACGTAGTTCATGTACGTGGTCCAGTTCCAGTGCGAGCCCGGGTCGGTGTGGGTCGCGCCGGGCACCTCGTTGTGTCCGATGATGCCGGTCCTGGTCTTGGGGATGCCGTACTTGTCGCACAGGGCCTTGGTCAGGGCCGCGGAGGCCCGGTACATCGCGTCGGTGAACCACGAGGCGTCGTTGACAAAGCCCTCGTGCTCGATGCCGATGGACCGGGTGTTGTAGGTCCAGTTCCCCGCATGCCAGGCGATGTCCTTATCGCGGACCATCTGGGTGATGGCGCCGTTGGAGGACTTGATCACGTAGTGCGCCGAGACATTGGCGCTGGGGTTCTGGAACCAGGAGATCGCCCCCGCGTACGAGCCCTGGGTGACGTGGACGATCACCCGGTCGATGTTGTAGCTGGACTCGCGGCTGGAGACGGTGTAGTTGCCGGAGTTGGCCGGCACCCAGGCGGCCGGCGGGTAGTCGGGGCTGGCGACCTCGGCCTGCGCGTTCAGGTCGCGGGCCTGGGCCAGGTCGCCGCGGTCGGCGGTGACCTCCTGCGGCTTGACCTGCACGCCGCGGGCGTCGATGCCGAGGCCGAGCTGCTCGTACACGGCGTCGGCGTACAGGCGGGCCAGCTCGGGCGAGGAGGCGTTGCCGTACTTGGCGACGGCCTTGTACCAGCGGCCGAGGTCCTTCCTGGCGGTCTCGTCGAGGCCCAGCGCGTCGGCGTGGGAGCGCAGGACTGCCGCGCCGCCGAGGATGTTGGCCTCATCGTCCTTGCGCAGCTTCTCGGCCGGGAGCTTGGTGAGCTCGGCGGCCTTCTCGAGCGAGTGGTTGGTCGGGTTGCTGACCAGGTGCATCAAGCCGTAGCCGGCGCTGGCGCTGGGCTCGCCGTTGTGGCCGTCGAGGTGGGTCTCGGCGTAGGCGAGCGCGACGAGCAGGTCGCGCGGCACGTCGTACTCGGCCGCCGCCTTGGCGAAGGCGGCGGGCAGCGGGGCCTCCTTGGCCGCGGCCATGGTGGGCTGGCCTGCGGCGATGAGGAGGACGGCGAGAATCGAGGTGGCCAGGGCTGCTAATCGCGTGCGGGCGAGAGTCATGGGTGCTCCTCGTTCACAAGGGTGACGGGAGCAACGTATGGCATGTCCTGACTGATGTCGATAATTGACATTACTTAGGAGTTAGGTGAAACTTTCCACCCACAGCTTTTGTGAAGACTATTGCGCTTTAGTGTCATAGCCCTGAAACTTCCCTTCGTGACCGCGCTTCTGCGTACCGTCTTAGCGGCGCTCACCGCCGCACTCGTCAGCATCGTCACTCCCACCGCCTCCGCAGCCGCCGCCGCCTGCACGATCGATCCCGCCACCCCCAAACGCCAGCTCAGGGCCATGTGGATCTCGTCTGTCGCGAACATCGACTGGCCCAGCCGCACCGGACTGAGCGCGGCGGCGCAGCAGGCCGAGTTCCGCGCCTGGCTGGACCTGGCCGTCGCCAAGCGCATGAACGCCGTGGTCGTGCAGGTCAGGCCGACGGCCGACGCGTTCTGGCCGTCGCCGTACGAGCCGTGGTCGCAGTGGCTGACCGGCACTCAGGGCGGCAACCCCGGGTACGACCCGCTGGCCTTCATGGTCAACGAGGCCCACGCCCGCAACCTGGAGTTCCACGCCTGGTTCAACCCGTACCGGATCGCCAACCACGACGACCCGACCAGGCTCGTCTCCACGCACCCCGCGCGGCAGAACCCGTCCTGGCGTTTCGCCTACGGCGGCAAGCTCTACTACAACCCGGGCATCCCGACGGTACGCGACTTCATCGAAGACGCGATCATGGACGCCGTCTCGCGTTACGACCTCGACGGTGTGCACCTCGACGACTACTTCTACCCCTATCCGGTCAGTGGCCAGAGCATTCCGGACACGGCCACCTACCAGCAGTACGGCGGCTCGTTCGGCAACATCGCCGACTGGCGGCGCAACAACGTCAACCTCCTCGTCCGCGAGCTCGACCAGCGCATCCACGCCGCAAAACCGCACGTGTCCTTCGGGATCAGCCCGTTCGGGATCTGGCGCAATTCCGGCACCGACCCGCTCGGCTCGCGCACCTCGGGGCTGCAGTCGTACGACTCCATCTACGCCGACAGCCGGCAGTGGGTGAAGCAGGGCTGGGTCGACTACATCGCGCCGCAGATCTACTGGCACATCGGCTTCTCCACCGCCGCTTACGAGGTGCTCACCGCCTGGTGGTCCGACGTCGTACGCGACACCGGCGTGCAGCTCGTCGTCGGCCAGGCCGCCTACCGCGCCGGCGCCTCCGGCCAGGACGCCGCCTGGCAGGACCCGGCCGAGCTCAGCGACCACCTCACCGACAACAGGAAGCATCCCGAGGTCGTCGGCGACGTCTACTTCAGCGCCAAGGACGTCAAAGCCGACCGGATCGGCGCGATCACCAGGCTAGTCAACACCCACTACACCAAGCCCGCGCTGCTTCCGGCCCGCGGCTCGGCCGCCGCCCCCGCCGCGCCGGTCATCACCTCCGCCACCCAAGGGACGAACGGCGTCCAGCTGACCTGGAGCGGCTCGGGCACTTCGTACGCCGTCTACCGCGTCGCCGGCTCCCCGTCGGCCGCCGACCCGTGCTTCTTCGCCGACGCCCGTAACCTGATCACCACTACGAGGAAGACCACCTTCACCGACCCGCCCGCCGGCGGGACGCAGACCTACTACGTGACCGCGCTCAACAGGACGCACCAGGAGAGCGCGCCCAGCGCCGGCCGGGTCGCCTCCGGCGGCTCGGGGTACAGCGTGGTGATCGACAACGCCGAGTCCGGCTTCACGGCCAGTGCCAACTGGGGGACCTCCACGTACTCCACGCAGGTGCACGGCAGCGACTACCGGTTCGCCGACCCGGTCGCGGCCAGCGATCCCGCCTGGTTCCAGGCCTCGATTCCGAGCGCGGGCGACTACCGGGTGGAGGTGTGGCATCCGGCCAACGCCGGCTACAACAGCGCGACGCCGCACATCGTGGCCGCGTCGGGGGGCAACCAGACGGTCACCGTGGACCAGCGGTCGGGGGGTGGTGCGTGGCGCAGCATCGGCACGTTCTCCCTCAACGCGGGCACGTACAACGTGGTCGGCGTGAGCCGCTGGACCTCCACGACCGGGTACGTCATCGCCGACGCCGTCCGCATCACCAAGCTCTGATGCCGGGGCATTGAGGAGGCTGGGCAGGCCGGGTCGGCGATCGTACGATGAGCCGGTGGACGGTGCCCGTCCGCGGCCTGCCGACGTGGTCGCGGTCCTGGTCGCGGCAGGCTTGACGCTGGCGATCGACTCCGCGGGCCCGCTTCTGCCGATCCTTCTGGCCACCGCGCTGCCGGTGTTGTGGATGCGCCGCGCGCCGCTCACCGTGGCGTGGATCTGCGCGGGCACGGCGCTCGCGCTGCCCGTGCTGTGCCTGCTGGCCCCGTCCGTCGTGCCGCCGCTGTACGACGTACTGGTGTGGCCGCCGTCGTGCGCGTTCGCCGGGTATGCGGCGATGCGCTTCGCCAGGCATCGCCGCACCCTGCGGTGGCTGCCGGTGATCACGCTTGCCCTGGCCGTGTCACTGCTCGCCGGGTGGCCGGCCGCCGCGCCCCTCGTCCTGCGTACCGAGGCCGTGATCGCGCTGGCGGTGATGTACGGCCTGTACACGGAGGTCAGGGCACGGCTGGAGCGGGTCCTGGCCGAGCGCGCCGAGTGGGTGGAACGCGAGCGGCTGGCCGGCGAGATCCACGACGTCGTCACCCACCGCGTCAGCCGGATGGTGCTGCAGGCCGGGGCCCTGGCGGCGGCCTCGGCCGACGAGCGCGGCCGGGCGGCGGCGGAGGAGCTGCGCGCCACGGCCGGCGAGGCGCTGGAGGAGCTGCGTCACATGGTGGCGTTGTTGCGGCGCTGCACCGGGGAGGGCTTCGATGTAGGGCTGCCGCTGCCCGACCTGCGGTCGCTGACCTCGGAGTCGGCCTGCGCGGGGGTGCCCGTGGAGCTGGTGGTGAGCGGGACGCCGGTGCCCGTCTCCGGCGCGGTGGGGCGGACGGCGTACCGGGTGGTCCAGGAGGCCCTGGCGAACGTTCGCGACCACGCGCCCGGCGCGGACGCCCGGGTGGAGGTCCGTTACCTCGCGGGCGTCGTGCGGATCAGCGTACAGAACACGCCGCCGGACAAGGAGGCGACCGCGTTCGGCTGGACGGACGTGGGCGGTCTGCACGACGTGCGGCAGTGGGTCGAGCTGGCCGGCGGCACGCTGGAGGCCGGTCCGGTGGTGGACGGCGGCTTCCACGTCGAGGCCACCCTCCCCATCTCCCCACCCTGACCGACCACGGTCTGATGGGCGACGTCATCCCAACGAAGGAGCAAAAGGGTTCCAGGGAAGGATGCCCGGCGGACCTAGGCCAGGCCAGTGTGATTTCCATGAACCGACTAGCCCGGACGGCCGCCGTCCTCGTCGTGGCCGTCCTGCTCGCCTCGTGCGGCGCGTCCACCACCACGGCCACCACCCCGGCGGCCGGCGGGCACTCCAGCCATTCTGGCCACACCGCCGCGTCCACGCCCACCGCCTCCCCGCTGCGGGCCGGCGAGCGGTTCGTCTCACTGACGATGGAGGAGCCGTACACGCCGGGCCCGCCCAACGGCGGCACGGACGACTACCGGTGTTTCCTCATCGACCCGAAGCTGGCGAACCGGATGTTCCTGACCGGCGCCCAGTTCCAGCCCCAGAACACCGACCTCGTCCACCACGCCATCTTCTTCAGGCTCAACCCCGAGCAGGCCGCGAAGGCCCGCGAGCTCGACGCCGCCACCCCGGGCCAGGGCTACACCTGCTTCGGCGACTCGGGCGTCGACGAGGCGTCATGGGTGGCCCACTGGGCGCCCGGCACGAACGAGACGCTCCTCGACGCGAAGTACGGATACGAGCTGCCGCCGGGTAGCCAGCTCGTCATGCAGGTTCATTACAACCTGCTGGGCGTCGACGGCAAGCCGGGCACCGACCGTTCCGGGATCCGGCTGCGCCTCACCGAGCAGTCGCTGACGCCGCTCGAGACCGCGCTGTTCCCCGCCCCGGTCGAGCTGCCCTGCACGCCGAAGGAGTCGGGCCCGCTGTGCGACCGGGCCGCCGCGGTGAAGGACGTCATCGGCAGGTTTGGCAAGGAGATCGAGGATCAGCTGACCGAACTCGCCGAGTTCTGCCGCCCGGCCAGGCCGGGCCCCACGCAACACTGCGACCTGCCCATCGGGGGCCCCGCCACCGTACACGCCCTGGCCGGCCACATGCACCTGCTCGGCCGCGCCATCAAGGTCGAGCTCAACCCCGGCGCGCCTGGGGCCCGCACACTGCTGGACGTCCCCGACTACAACTTCGACGACCAGTCGCTGCGCGTGCTCCCCGCGCCCGTCCAGCTCAAGAAGGGCGACGTCGTCCGGGTGACCTGCACCCACGACGCCGGCCTGCGCGCCCTGCTGCCGCAACTCCAGAAGCAGCCGCCCCGGTACGTGGTGTGGGGCGACGGCACCAGCGACGAGATGTGCCTCGGCATCGCCATCGTGTCCCTCACCTAGGATCCGTAGACCACCGACAGGAACCGGACCAGGACCGCCTCCCTGCTCGCCGCCGGCAGCGCGTCCAGGACCGTGTTGACCACCGCCATCTCCGGCTGTCCCGCCCCTGGCCGCAGGTCCACCCCCACGGACGCGGCCAGGTCGGCGAAGGTCGCGTCGTCTAGTGCCTCCAGATCCAGGCCCGCCACCAGCTCGACCAGTCCTTCGGGCAACACGACGGGCCCGCGCTCCTTGGCGGCCGCGGCCGCCTCGGCGATCACCTTCAGCATGGCGTCCACCCCGGCCAGCGTCACGCCGGTCACGGTGATGTGCAGGTTGGCCGGGATGCCCGCGTACGACAGCTGCGGCTGCAGGAACCAGCCCCGCCTCCGGGCCTCGTCCGCCAGGACGAACACGTCGATTCCGTCCCCGGTGAACGCCACCAGCGACGACTCGGGCTCGCCCAGCACCCGCAGCCCGGGGATCGCGGCGATGCCCTCGCAGAGCCGGGTCGTGGCCTCCAGCGTGACCCGGCCGAGCTCCTCGTACCCCTGCCGGCCCAGCGCCTGCAGCGTGGCCCAGGCGCCGCCGAGGGGGCCCGCCGATCTGGAGCTCTGGACGGTCGCGTTGATGATCGTGTAGCCGGGCCAGCCCGCCGAGGCGAAGTACGCCTTGCGGCGCATCGCGGGATCGGCGAAGAGAACCACCGAGGCGCCCTTGGGGGCGTACCCGTACTTGTGGAGGTCGCAGGAGATGGACGTGACGCCGGGCACGGACAGGTCGAACGGCGGGATCGCGGCACCGGCCGCGCGCAGCCACGGCAGCAGCCACCCGCCCACGCACGCGTCCACGTGGCAGGGGACGCCGGCCGCCGACGCCACGGCGGCGACCTGCTCGATCGGGTCGATCACACCTTGCGGGTAGGACGGCGCCGAGGCGACGACCAGGATCGTGTCGTCGTCGATCGCCTGCTCGACGTCCGCCGCCCGCACCCGGTACGTGTCCAGGTCCACCGGCACGGCGACGACCTCGACGCCGAGGTAGTGGGCGGCCTTGTGGAAGGCGGGGTGGGCGGTCACGGGGACCACCAGGTTCGGGCGCGAACGCCCGCCCAGGTCGCGCGCCGCCTTCACGGCCAGCATGATCGACTCGGTGCCGCCGCTGGTGAAGATGCCGTGCCCGCCTCCAAGCAGGTCGGCGACCGCGCCGACGACCTGCCGCTCCATCTCGACCACGCTCGGGAACGCGGTCGGGTCGAGGCAGTTGACCTCCAGCATCTCGAAGTACGCCCGCGCCGCCGCGTCGTTGACCTCGGCCCGCCCGGTGTCGTAGACGTAGGCGGTCACCTGGCCGCCGCGCACCGGTAAGTCGTGCTCCTTCATCCTGGCCACCTCAGCCAGCAGGTCCTCGGCGGTCCGTCCGGTCAGGGGGAGGTTCACGGGAGCTCCTTCGTGGTGCGGCCGTGCGCGAGACGGCGAACGACCGAACATAATTCCGCCGCGCTCTCCCGGTCAATGGTCTCAGTCCGGCGCCCAGTACTTCTCCATGATCTTGTCCAGGTGCCGGACCACGGGCCGCCAGCTGGCGGGCAGCGTGTAGCGAGTGGCGTGCCGCCCCATGTAGGCCAGCCGGTACGCGATGAAGTCCGCCCCCGGCGGCCGCGTTTCCGACCGGCCGATCCGCAGATCCTTCAGGTCCGCCCGGAGCCTGCGCTCCTCCTTGGCGGTGAGGCACTTGTCGATGGTCGGCCCCGTGCGGCGGTCCAGTCTCACGCAGCCGTTGCCGTACACGATCACGTGGTCCTGGAGCCCCGCGAAGCCGCCCTCCTTCCTGAAGTCGACCAGCACCTTCTTCTGCGCGGGCACGGCCATGGCCGGCGCCGCGGCCGCGCTCACGGCCAGGACGAGCACCGGCAGGAGCATGACTTTCCAGATCCTCCTCATGCATCCTTGGACGCGTCGCGGCCGCGAATGGACCGCCGTCATGGAGTGGAGGGACGCAGGACGAGGGACGCGGCCGCCTGCATGCGTCTGGCCTCGGCCTCCACCAGCGCCTGGCCCTCGTCGGTGATCCTGAAGTAGCGGCGGTTGCGGCCGTTGACGACCTCTTCGCGGTCCACGGCGATCACGCCGCGCTCGTTCAGGCGCTCCAGGATGCCGTAGAGGGTGCCGACCGACGGCTGGACCCGGCCCCCCGACAGCTCCTTGATCGACTTGCTGATCGCGTGTCCGTGCAGCGGCCCCGCGCGCAGGGCGGTGAGCACGAAGTACATCGGCTCGCTGACTTCAGACGTTCCCCTCGGCATAGCTGACCTTATTCCGTTGAACGGAGCGTCTGCAATGCCTGTGCCCGGCGGCCCGCAGGCCGCCGGGCGGGCGATCATCGGCAGCGGTCGCCGTTGAGGTGGAACACCTCGGGTGCCGGGTTCGGTCCCCACGGGTTGGCGCCGGTGAAACCGAAGGTCACGGACTTGCCCGGCCTGATCTGGTTCTGGCCTTTCGCCGTCACCACCGAGCCGGACTGCGACAGCTGCGCGCCCCAGTCCTGCCGGACCCGCTGGCCGCTCAGGAAGGACCAGCGCAGGCTCCAGCCGTTCACGGTGTGCCTGCCGGTGTTCTCGATCACGACCTGGGCGGTGAACGTGCCCGAACCGTGCGCGGTGTAGCGCACCCGGCAGTCCGAGCGCTGCCCCTTGTCGGCCAGGAAGGCCGACACCCAGGCCAGCGGGGAGTTCCAGTTGATGGTCAGCTCGTTCGTCGACCACGACTCGATGTGGTCGATGTAGCAGAACTGCGGCTTGCAGCCCTGGAGCAGCCGCTGCGCGAGCGGGTCCTGGATGCTGGAGTTCGGGCCGCCGGACAGCGTGCCGCGCGGCGGGTTGGGCAGCGCGGGGTCGAGCTGGTGGGCGTACCAGCGGCTGTGCTGGTTCTTCGAGGCCACTTCGCCGTAGCCGGTCACGTACGACTGGTTGAGCGCGTTGCGGCCCAGGATGTAGTCCATGCCCTCGCGCACGGCCGACCGGTACTTCTCCTGCCCGGTCAGGTCGAACGCGGTGGCCATGACGACCATGTTGTTCAGCACCAGGTTGTTGGAGCCCCAGTCGAAGTCCGGCGGGTTGTACGGCAGGCCGTACGGGTGCGCCTTCTGGATCGCCAGGTACTTCTCGGCCCCCTCGATCACCGACTGCCGCACCCGCGCCCGGTCGGGCAGCCCGTTGGGCACGGTCGCCAGGTCCAGGCGGCCGAGCTGGGCGGTGTTGCCCCAGTCGAAGCCGCGATCACGCCAGATGTCGCCGGTGTGGTGCGGCGAGGCCAGGACGAAGTCCTTGAACTCCTTCTCGCCTGTCGTGATGTACAGCTCGGCCGCCGCCCAGTAGAACTCGTCGGTCACGTTGTCGTCGTTGTAGGCGCCGCCGCCGGTGCCGTCGTTCGGGTCGGCGTACTTGGCCGGGTTGGCCTTGGCGGCCGCCCACGCCTTGCGGGCCGCCTGGAGGTTCTTGGCGGCGAACGCGGCGTCGTACGGGGCGAACAGCCGGGCCGCCTGCGCCGCCGTCGCGGCCAGGTTGAGCGTGGCGGCCGTCGAGGTCGGGTGCAGCTCGCGCAGCTGCGGGTCGAGGTGCGGCAGCAGCGGGAGCCCGGTCCAGTTCTGGTCGTGGATCTTGTGGTGCGCCATCCCGGCCGACGGCTTGCCGTCCGGCACCTGCATGCTCAGCAGGAACTCCTGCTCCCACCGGGCCTCGTCCAGGATGTCGGGCCTGCCGTTGCCGCTCTCGGGGATGTTGAGCTGGCCGTCCTTGAAGGCCGCCTTGTCCCGCTCGTACGCGGCCATGAGCTGGTAGACCGAGATGCCGCCGTTGACGACGTACTTGCCGTGGTCGCCGGCGTCGTACCAGCCGCCCTTGACGTTCAGCGAGTAGTCGCAGACGCCCGGCTGGCACGGCACACTCACGTCGCCCTGGTTGGGCGCCACGCCGACATGCCCGGCCGGCCTGCCGTATCCCGGCCGGAGGTTGTCGAGGATCTCGATGCCGCTGCGCTGGGTGTAGTAGAACTTCAGCGCGTCCGCGGGCAGCTGGTCGTAGATGCCGGTGTCGATGTCGAACGGCCGGCTGGTCTCACCGTCCGCCGTGATCGTGTAGTCCTTGCCGGGCTTGGGGTATCCGCTGAAGTCCAGCGTGTGGACGTTCTGCCCCGAGCTGGAGTCCACGCCCCTGGGGGTGGTCTTGCCCTGGGCGACGGTCTCCTTGGCGGCGTTCTTGAGCTCCCAGTCGAGCGCGGTGGTCGCGGTGGTGACCACGGTCGCCTTCTTGGGGCCCGTGGGGAGGTAGCCGACCATGTTCACGCGGACCCGCGGGCCCGTGTCCGGCTCGTAGACCTCGGGCTCCGCGCCGCCCTTGAGCGACACGTCGTCCATGCAGAACCTCCAGGGCTCGGCGCTGCCGCCCAGCTGGAACACGACCTGGGAGTTCGGCAGCGACGCGGGAGCGGTGAACGTGTAGGAGTAGGAGTTGCCCGAGACGCTCATCTCGGGAGCGGCCGACAGATACTGCGTCCACGGGTCCACGGGAAGCTGGATCAGCGCCCTGCCGACCTTGGCCGGGGTCGCGGAGGCATAGAACTTGTAGGCGTACGTCTCGCCTTCCACCAGCGGGATGTCGTTCTGGCCGATGATCACGTCCCACGGGTTGGCGGTGCCGCCGGGGATGTCGGCGCAGAGGCGTCCCTCGTCGACGGCGAGCGTGACGTTGGCGGTGCCCCACCAGGGGGCGGTTCCGGCGTCGAAGGTGCCGTTCACGATCTGCTCGGGTCCCTCGTCCGCGGCGTGCGCCGCCGTGGCGGGGGACAGGGCGACCATGGTGAGGAGGGCCAGTAAGGCGGCCCGGCTTCGTGTCATGGAGGTCCTTCGGGGGGTTGGGAGCGCTCCCATTAGAGCGATCCGATCCTCCTTTCCCACCGCCGCCGCGTCAACGGGTCCGCACCATCGGTCCTTGAAGACTGTGAAAGTTTCACGATCGGCCGCGGCCTTGCCGGGTCACGAGCCGCCCGGTCGCCACATCGGCCAGAACATCGTCCCGTCCGGCAGCGCGAACGGGTCGCGGACCTGATAGCCGTGGCGGGCGTAGAGGTCCCTGCTGCCGGTGCTGCTGGCCTCCAAGTACGCCGCCACGCCGCCCATCCGGCCGTGGTGGTGCCGCAGCAGCGCCGAGCCGAGCCCTTGGTTCTGCCGGTCAGGATGCACCGCCAAGAACGCCAGGTAGTGGTGCGGTTCCGCCGGATGGTGCTCCTCGAACAGCGCGTCGAGCACGCGGAAGTGCTCGACCCACTCGCCTGCGCACTCGGCCAGCCGGCGGTCGTAGTCGGGCGGGGCGGGCAGCGGCGCGGTGTGGGGGAACCAGACGGCGGCCGCGTGAGCGTCGTCGATGAGGTGGATCTCGCCGTGCTCGAGGGCGTGGTCCACGAAGATCCGGAAGTTGGCGGTCAGGATCTTGTGCCGCTCCCTGCGGTCGGGCACGAGGTAGCTCACCACCTTGAGCTGGGCGAACGCCGTCGCGATGAGCTCGGCTACCTGCGGCGCGTCCTCTTCGGCCGCGCGCCGGATGTCCGGGCGCATGACGAAGGTCTCTCCCATGGCCTATCCCCTCTCGTCAGATCAGGTGATGTCCCGGGCAGTGGCCGCCTTGGCGCCCATCCCCACGTGAGAGTAGACCGCGGGTTGCCTGGACCGCAGCCTGATCGCCCACAGCAGACCCACGACGGCGGCGACGCCGTAGACCGCGGGCAGGATCCAGGCGAGCGGGTCACCCCCGGGCACGCCCAGCAGCGTCGCGAAGTTGTCCAGCGCCAGCCACACCATCACGGCCAGCGCGATCGCGGCGGGCACCGGAGCGATCAACCGCCGCCCGATCGTCTCGCCGCTCGGCTCGCGGAGGAAGAACGCGATGATCGCGACGGACGTCACGAAGATCAGCAGCAGCACGCCGAACCCGCCGAACGAGCCGCCGTAGAAGAACAACTGCACCAGCGGGTCGAGCCCGAGCAGTGCGTAGACGGCGATGACGACCAGCCCGAACACGCTCTGCGCGATCGAGCCCGCCTTGGGCGCCCCGCTGCGGGCCCGCGTGCGGCCGAAGACGGCAGGCAGCACCCGCTCGCGCCCGAGCGCGAAGAAGTAGCGGGCGGTGGTGTTGTGGAAGGAGATCATCGCTGCGAACAAGCTGGTCGCGAAGAGCACCCTGGCGATGTCCACCACCGTGCCGCCCAGGTGCTGCGCGGCGAGCACGAAGATGGTGTCGGCCTGGTCGCGCTGCGCTGTGGCCACGATGTCGGCCGGGCCGGTGGCGACCGTCATCGCCCAGGACGACAGCGCGTACAGGCCGGCGATGATCGCCACGGCTGAATACGTCGCCAGCGGCACGGTACGCCGCGGCTCGCGGCTCTCCTCCGAGAACACCACGGACGACTCGAACCCCACGAATCCGAGCGTCGCGATCACCAGCAGCGCCCCGACGCCCGGCTCGAACAACGCGCCAGGCGACAGGGCCTCCATGGAGAAGCCCGCCGGCGCCGGGTTGAGCAGGTCGGCGAGGTCGAACAGCAGGATGGCCGCCACCTCGGCGGTGAGCAGAACGGCCAGCAGTCGGCCGTTGACGTCCACCCGCATCACGCCCAGTGCCGCCACGAGCGCCCAGGCGATCAGCGACACCACCCACCAGGGTGGCGTGAGGCCTGCCCACCGTTCGATGAGCGGGGTGGTCGCCGCGCCGAAGGCCCCGTACAGCCCGACCTGCAGCGCGTTGTACGCGATCAGCGCCACCCAGGCGGCCGCGATGCCGGCCGGGCGGCCGAGCCCGCGGGCGACGTAGGTGTAGAAGGCGCCGGCGTTGGCCATGTGCCGCGCCATCGCCACGTACCCGACCGAGAACACCGCCAGGACGATGCCCACGACCAGGAACGCGATCGGCAGCCCGGTGATCTCGGTGATCGCGTACGCGGTGGTGACCACCCCGGCGACGACGGTGAGCGGCGCCGCGGCGGACAGGACGAAGTAGACGACCGAGGGTGCGCCGAGCCGGTCGGCGGCGAGTGCGCCGGTGATCGGGTCGGGCACGACAGAGTGCACGGTGCGCATCGTGTTCCTTTCTGGGGTCCGTGGGGGGTCGGGCCGGTCAGATGCGGTACGTGAGGACGGCGTCGCCCACGGCGGCGCCGACCTGGCGGCTCAGGTCGCTGAGTGGCTGGGGCATCGCGGCCAGCAGCGTGGTCAGGTAGTGGCGGGCGGCCCGCCGGCCGGACGGCTCGTCGAGCACGGTGTCGGTCAGGTCGCACGCGTCCACGAGCGTCGCCAGCGCCATGTCCTGCGGGGACAGCGGCTGGCGCCGGGCCAGCCCCAGTCGCAGCCGCGTCGCGGGCCACATGGCGCGGCTGAAATCGGTGGAGAAATAACGGACTTGTTTGCGCTTGAGTAGTTTTGGGGTTTCACGTTGGAGCAGTCCGGCCGTCTCCAGCCGTCCGCTCACATCCGCCACCGAACGTTGTGCCAGATATGCGAGCCACGTACGTATGTCTGTGTGGTGTGCGGAATTGATCATTTCGGACAGCGCGTTATCGGCCACCTTCTCCTGGACCGGCCGCGGGTCGACCACGCCGAGGCGCACGCCGCGCACGGCGATCCGCTGCGCCAGCACCAGCTCCGCGATCAGGGCGCCGGCCAGGCCGAGCGCGATTCCCTGGAGGTGCATGCGCGGTTTGCCCGAGCCGGTCGTATCCCAAGCGACGAGGAAGAAATCATCGGCAAGCACCTTGAATCGGTCCGCTCATTATCACTCGTTGGGGATGACTGGCTGAGGGCGCGGCGAGGGTGGCCGCCAGCGAGAATATCTATCAAGAAGGCCATCGCCCGGGTAGGCCCATTTATTGCAAGTCCGGATATTGACGGAATTAACGCTCAATGTGCCTATTTATCCGGTCGGGGATGCGAATGGCCCAGGTTGGCCGCGTAGTGGGCGGGCCGACAAGCGCCCGGTACGGTCGGGACCATGCGCGCGTACCTCGTGGCACTCACCACGCTGGCGGCGCTGTCCACCGCGTGCGGCGGCGTCGTGCCCACCGCGCACGAGACGGCGCTGCCCGCCGGACCGTCTCCCGCAGACTCGCCCGGCACCCGCTCGCCCGCCGCACGGGCGCTGGACGGGAAGGTCGTGGTGCTCGACCCCGGACACAACGGCGGCAACGCCGCGCATCCGGAGGAGATCAATCGCCAGGTCGACATCATCACCGGTCGCAAGGCCTGCAACACGACCGGCACGCAGACCGACGATGGATTCCAGGAGCACGCCTTCACCTGGGACGTCGCCGGCCGGCTCAAGCCGATCCTGGAGCGCATGGGCGCCAAGGTCGTGCTCACCCGGCCCAACGACAAGGGCGTCGGCCCGTGCGTCACCGAGCGGGCCGCCATCGGCAACGAGGCCAGGGCGGACGCCGTCCTGTCCATTCACGGTGACGGGGCCGAGCCGAGCGGACACGGGTTCCACGTGATCATGCCGGGGCTGCTTCCCGGGCACAACGACGACGTCGTCAAACCGTCCCGGCGGCTCGGGTTCGCCGTGCGCGACGCCTACCGCAAGGGCACCGGCATGCCTTACTCCAACTACCGGGGCCGCGACGGGCTGGAGACCCGGACCGACCTGGGCGGGCTCAACCTGTCCAAGCGACCGGCGGTGTTCATCGAGTGCGGCAACATGCGCAACCCCGGCGACGCGGCCAAGATGTCCGATCCCGCCTTCCGCCAACGCATCGCCACCTCCCTGGCCAACGGCATCAAGCGCTTCCTGACCGAGTAGCCCCGTACGCCCAACGGCTGCATCGGCGGGCCGACCTCGACGGCGGAAGAGCCCTCAGCCGTCGCGGCAGAGTGGCTTGCCTCCCACCACGCACGCGATGTCGCCGAGCTGGCAGCTCAGCAGGGTGCCGTCCATGCCGAGCACGAGCACGAGGTCGCGTCGAGATGGATGTGCCAGCATGACCCTGCCGACCACGCCATTGTCCAAGACAACGGTCGGGCGGCCTGCCGCGATCTCCATGCCCTCGTGACTCCTCTCCGATGCGGAACCCTCCTCACCAGGATGCACAGGCCGGTGTCCAAAGCGCATCGGCCATCCGGCTGTATTTACGGTCATCCTCGGCGTTACAATCCCGCCCCGGCGACCACCGTCGCGCGCACGCCTCAGGCGATCTCCTTAGCCCTGCCAGGTGGCACCTCAGTAACGAGAACGTGTTCTCTTCCGGCTGACCGTCCTGCCGGAGGAGCCGAGTAGGATTGGTGCCACGTAGCACCTGGCAAAGGAGACGGCACACACGTGACCGAGCTAGAACGCGTTCCGCCCGGCATCGACCCGAGTGTCCCGAGTTCTGCCCGGGTGTACGACTACTTGCTTGGTGGCAAGGACAACCTCGCCATCGACCGGGCGGTTGCCGAGAGGGTTCTCGCGGTGGCCCCGGACACACGCCTGGTGGCCAGGGCCAATCGGGTCTTCCAGGTCGAGGCCGTTCACCACCTGGCCGCGCTGGGCGTGCGGCAGTTCATCGACCTGGGCACCGGCATCCCGACCTCGCCCAGCATCCACGAGACCGTCCGCAAGGTCAGCCCGGCCTGCCGGGTGATCTACGTGGACTACGACCCGGTGGTGCGCATGCACGCCGAGGTGATGCTGGCCGACGCCCCCGGCATTGCCTCCATCCAGGCCGACCTGCGCCGCCCCTCGGACATCCTCGACGACCCCAACGTCACCGGCCTGATCGACTTCGACCAGCCGGTCTGCGTGCTGATGGTCGGCGTGCTGCACTTCGTGATGGACGCAGAGGATCCCGCCGGCATCGTGGCCACCTTCAGGGAGCGGATGGCGCCCGGCAGCTTCCTGATCATCTCCCACGCGATGGCGGAGAGCGACCCGGAGGCGATTGCCCAACTCCAGATGGCGACCGCCGGGACGTCGGCCCAGGGCAGGTTCCGCGGGCACGAGGAGGTGCTGCGGCTGTTCGACGGGTTCGAGCTGATCGGGCCGGGCCTGGTGCCCGTGCACGAGTGGCAGGTCGACCCGGCCGACGATCGCCTCCCGCTGCTGGACGACAAGCCGCGGCTCCTGATCAAGTGCGGGGTCGGGCGGCTCAAAGCCTGATCCCCCAGTTGCGCATGTCGCCGCCGACCGCGGCCAGCTCGCCGGCCAGCACATACGCGCCCACCACCGCCAGGCCGGTGCCGAAGCCGCCCAGGGTGTTGCCGTACGCCGAGTCGCCGAGCAGCACCACGCGACCCTTGCTGTAGCGGTCGATCCTGACCTGGCTGATCGAGTCGAGGTAGACGTCGCCGGCGCGGTGCACCGCCTTCATGACGGCGGGAACCTGCCAGCCCACACCCGCATAGACCCGTGCCAGGATGTCCTTCTGCTGCCCGGCGTCGTAGCGGTCGTAGTCCAGCCGGTCGGAGGCGAAGTCGGACTCGGGGCCGAAGGCCAGGCGGCGCACGGCCGAGTGGATCCCGTCCGCGCCCACGACCAGGTCGAACCTGCGGGGCGAGGAGCGCTCGAAGGTCACGTGCACGCCGGTCGGGGTCTCGGTGTTCGCGTCGACGATCTCCTGGTCCGTGCCGCCGGTCTGGAGCCTGCGCACGTCGTCCAGGATGCCCATGCGGGCCAGGACCGTACGGTGGGTCTCGCCCTTGAAGTCGACGGCCTGGCCGCCGAGGCGCAGGACCGGGGCCTACCGGCTGACAGCCGCCGCACCCCTTGTCAGCACCGACAGTGCGTCGTCTTGCCCCATGGCCGCGCCCTTGGCGTACGCCGCCGCGAACGCCTCCGGACCGAGGACGCGGGTGGCGGCGGCCGCGACCTCGGCGACGTCCCGGTCCCCGGCCACCGTCGTGCCCCGCAGCGCCACCGCCACCCCGAGCAACACCGCCGCCTTCTCACCTGCCTGTGGCGAGGCGCCGGCGAAGAGGGCGTTTCCAGCGAGACCCTCGGCGACGTCGGCGAGGTCGGTCACCAGCGGTGAGGCCAGCGCCGCGGCCAGCGCCTCGTGGTGCCTGCGGCCCGCCTCCGCCACGTCACCGCGGGCCTGCGCCAGCCGCCCGAGCGCCGTCAGCACGCGTGACCTGCTGCCCGTGGCGGTGAACACGCCGCCCTCAGAGGAGACCTCCAGCGCGGCGGCCAGCCGATCGTCCGCACCGGCCAGGTCGCCCTGCCACCGGGCGATCTCAGCCAGCCGCAGCTGAACCTCCGCCGTGAGCCCCGGCCTGCCCATCGCCCGCGCCAACTCCTCGGCACGCTCGCAGTCGGCGCGTGCCGCCGACGCGTCCCCGGCACGCAGGCGAGCGTCGGCCCGCCGCCTCAGCACGTCCACCAGCTCATCCAGCGCGCCGAGCTCTTCGAGGAGTCCGATCGTGTCCTTCCACAGCCCCATGGCGCGTGCCCAGTCGCCACGCCAGCTCGCGATCAGCGCCAGCGAATCCAGCGCCTGCGCCTTCCCCCAGCGCTCACCCACCGCGCTGAAGTCCGCCAGCACCGTTTCCAGCTCCCGCTCGGCGCGCCCGACCGCCCCGTTCAGCAGTGCCAGCAACGCGTTGCCGAGCGCTTCCAGCGCCCGGCTCCACGGATCGGCGCTTATCCGCCGACGCCGCCCGGCCGCTTCCGGCTCGGGCGGGCCCACGATCATGCCCCACAAGGCGGGGCCGAACCGGGAGCGCATCGGCCGATCCAGCGAGCCGATGATCGCCCGTGCCCGCTCCCAGTGCGGCGACCCGGTGTCGGGCAGGGCGTGGAGCACGGTCAGCACGTACTCCTCGCCGAGCCCGGCGGGCGGCTCCGGCCCGATCGTGTCGAGGAGGCGTACGGCGGGCGCGGTGGCCTGATCACGCCGCCCGCTCAGCCACCAGTACATCGCCAGCGCCGCCACCAGCCGCAACGCCGTCGCTGCGTCGTGCTCCACGCTCCAGCGCAGCGCCGCTCGCAGGTTGGCGTTGTCGGCCGACAGCCGGGCCAGCCAGTCGAGCTGTTCGGCCCGATAGAGGTGCTCGTCGGCGCGGCGCGCCAGCTCCAGGAACCAGGTCGCGTGGGCCTGCCGCAGCCGTTCCTCCTCGCCTGCCTCGGCCAGCCGCTCCGCGCAGAACAGGCGGATGGTGTCGAGCATCTGGTAGCGCTCGCCGTCCGTCTCGACCAGCGACTTGTCCACCAGGCCCGCGAGCGGCCCGGTGGCTTCCTCACCACAGACCCGCTCGATCGCCTCGAGGGTCGCACCCCCTGCGAACACCGAGAACCGCCTGGCCAGCTCCTGCTCCTCGGCGTCGAGCAGGCTCCAGCTCCACTCGACGACCGCGCGCAACGTCTGGTGGCGGGCGGCGGCCGTGCGGTCGCCGCGCGAGAGCAACCTGAACCTGCCGTGCTCGGCCAGCCGAGTGGCGATCTCTTCCACGCCGAACGTCCGCACCCGGGCCGCCGCCAGCTCGATGGCCAGTGGCAGGCCGTCGAGCGCTGCGCAGATGCGGAGCACCGCGTCCACGTTGTGCGGTCCGACCGTGAAGCCCTGCCGCACGGCCGCCGCCCGGTCGGCGAACAACCGGACGGCGGGGTAGCGGTACGGGTCCTCGGCGTCGGGCGGAGGGGTGGGCAGGGGCGCCAGCGGGACCAGGTGCTCGCCGGTGATGCCCAGTGGCTCCCTGCTGGTGGCCAGGATGGTGAGGCGGGGGCAGGAGGCCAGCAGGCGGCGGGCGAGCGTGGCCGCCTCGGTGATGACGTGCTCGCAGTTGTCCAGGATGATCGTCAATTCCTGCTCGGCCAGCGCCGTCACCAGCCGTTCGGCGGGATCAGGCGGCTCAGCGGCATGGGGAGACCTGGCGGTGACGGGCGGCCGAAGCGCGGACTCCCGCAGCCCGAGCGCCCCGAGCACCGCCGCCGCCACCTGCCCCGACCCGTACGCCCCCGCCAGGCGGCCTGCCGGTCCCGCGGCGTCGACCGGCGCCAGGTGGCCGGTTGGACCCGTGGCGTCGACCAGCGACAGGTCCACGAAGCACGCCTCCCGACCGGGTCCGGCTTCGATGGCGAGGCGGGTCTTGCCCGTGCCGCCGGGGCCGACGATCGTCACCAGGCGGGCCTCGCGGAGCGCGTCGAGGCGGGCCAGCTCCTCCTCTCGCCCCACGAAGCTGGTCAGCTGGGTCGGCGGCGGCGTCCGGGCGGCCCGTTCGCGGTGCCGTTCGCCCCGCAGGATCTCCAGGTGCAGGGCCGCGAGCTCGGGCGACGGATCGGCGCCGAGTTCGTCGGCGAGGAGCCGCCGCGTGTCCTCGTACACCGCCAGTGCCTCCGCCTGCCGACCGGCCGCCAGCAGCGCCCTCATCAGCAGCCCCCGCGCCCGCTCGCGCAGCGGATGGGCGGCCACCAGCTCCCGCAGCGCCCCCACCGGGCTGGCCTCCGGGAGTGCGAGCTCGGCCTCCAGCAGGTCCTCCAGGGTCGCCAGCCGCAGCTCCTCCAGGCGCCGTGACTGCGCGGCCGCGAACGGCGCGTCGGACACGTCCGCGAGCGCGGGGCCCCGCCACAGGTCGAGTGCGTCCCTGAGCAGGGCTGCCGCGCCCGCGTACAGCCCGTTCGCGAGCAGCCGCCGCCCCTCGCGGACGAGCCGCTCGAACCGGTGCGCGTCCACGTCCTCCCGGTCGACGGCCAGCCGGTAACCAGCCCCGTGGAACTCGATCAGGCCGGTGGGAAGGCGGCGGCGAAGCCTGGAGACCTGCGCCTGAACGGCGTTGGCGGCGCCCGCCGGCGGGTCGTCGCCGTACTGGCCGTCGATGAGCCGTTCGACGCTCACCGTCCGCCCCGCGTCGAGCAGCAGCATCGCGAGCAGGGCACGCGGCCGGGCGCCGCCCACCGCGACTGCGTCACCATCGGGCGATCGCACCGACAGCGGCCCTAGGATGCCGAACTGCACGACGCCGATTGTCCCTTATGCCGGGGTCTACGGGTGAAAGTTTCATGTCGTCCAACCCCGGGTTGACAGAGCATTGACACATGATCGACACCTACGTAGCGTGTCGTGGGAGCGCTCCCAAAATCGTCTGTTCGGGGGGAACATGGGTCTTCGATTCGGCATCCTCGGACCGGTACGGCTGTGGCGAGACGGCGTTGACGTGCCGCTGGGGACGACGAAACAGCGGCTCATGCTCACCCGGCTCCTGCTGGAGCCGAACCGCGCGATCTCCCACGACCGGCTCTTCAGCGCGCTCTGGGAGGACAGCCCGCCCAGGTCGGCGCTGGCCAACGTACGCAGCTACGCGAACCTCCTGCGCAAGGACCTGGACGGCCGCCTGCGCGCGCACCCGCCCGGCTACCAGCTCACCGTCGAGCCCGGCGAGCTGGACGTCGCCGACTTCAACGAGCTGGTACGGCAGGGGCGCGGCGCGATGGGCGGCGACCGATACGAGGAGGCGCTGGGATACCTGACCGCGGCGCTCGCGCTGTGGCGGGGCGCCGCCGCCGACGACCTGCCCAGGACGGTCGGGGTGGCCGCCCAGCTCGACGCGCTGGAAGAGCAGCGCTACCTGGCGATCGAGGAGTGCGCGCGAGCCCGGCTGGCGCTCGGCAGGCACAGTGAGATCATCGGCGGTCTCCGCGAGACGCTGGCGCTGCAACCCACCAGAGAGCGCCTGTGGGGGCACCTCATGCTGGCGTTGTACCGCACCGGGGACGTGGCGGGCGCGCTGACGGTGTACGCCGAGGCGCGGCGGGCGCTCCACCGCGAGCTCGGCATCGAGCCGGGGCCGGAGCTGGCCGAGCTGCACCACCTCATGCTGAACCGGGATCCGCGCCTGAGCGGCCCCGCGCTGGGCTGGCGCGGCCGCCGCCCCCGTTGCCACCGCCGTCCCGTCCGGCTGCGCTTCACCGGCCGTCGCTGACGCCCGCCGCCTGCGCCCTCACCCGCGACCCGTGCGCCCACGCACGAGCCGCAGGGGTCAGGCATCGGCGGGTTGGTAGCCCTGGGCCTGCAGGTCGAAGAGCTTCCGGTAGAGCCCGTCCATCCTGATCAGCTCATCGTGCGACCCCTGCTCGGCCACCTGCCCGTCGTCGAGCACCACGAGCACGTCCGCCTCCCGCACCGCCCCGAGCCGATGCGAGATCAGCAGGCTGGTACGCCCTGCCCGGTGCTCGCGCAGCCGGTTGTGGATCTCGTGCTCGGCCTCCGCGTCCAGCCCCGAGCTCGGCTCGTCCAGGATCAGCAGGTCGCGCCCCTCGCGCAGCACCGCCCGGGCCAGCGCGAGCCGCTGCCACTGCCCGCCCGACAACACCACCCCGGCCTCCGGGTCGGGCCCGAAGAACATCCTCGTCAGCATGGTGTCGTAGCCGCGGGGTAACGCGCTGAGCGTTTCGTGGACGCCTGCCTTCCTGGCCGCGGCCTCGATCCGGGCAGCGGAGGCGGCGGGCTTGTCGCGGCCCGCCACGTCGCCGATCGCGATGTTCTCGGCGGCGGTCAGGTCGTACTCCATGTAGTCCTGGAACACCGCGCCGATCCGGCAGCGCAGCTCGGCGGGGTCGAGGTCGCGTAGGTCGACGCCGTCCCACAGGATCGCGCCCCGGTCCGGGTCGTAGAACCTGCACAGCAGCTTGACGAGCGTGCTCTTGCCCGCGCCGTTCCTGCCCACCAGCCCGACCGCGGAGCCGTACGGGATCGTGAAGCTGACGCCGCGCAGCGACCAGGGATGCTCAGGGGAGTAGCGGAACCACACGTCGCGGAGCTCGATGCCGTGCCGCAGGGTGGGTGGCACCACCGGCCTCGCCGGCATCGGCAGGTCGGGCCCGGCGGCGGTCACGGTCAGGTAGTGGTCGAAGGTGAGCAGCTGCTGGTGCGCCATCGTCACCTCGCCGACCAGCCCGGCGAGCGCCGCCTGCACGCCGACGATCGAGGTGGCGAGCAGGGCGATGTCGCCCGCGGTGAGCCGGCCCTCGACGGCGGCGAACAACGCCCAGATCAGCCCGCCGCCGGAGATCACGCCCGACACCAGCCCGAGTCCGCCCTCGAGGCCCAGCTCGCGGCGGTCGAGGCGGCGGCGTTCTGAGTCGGCCGCGAGCCGTTCGGCGTTCATCCTGGACCTGAAGTACCGGCCGGCGCCGAACAGGCGCAGCTCCTTGGCGGCCCGCACGCTGGACAGGAGCTGCCGGTAGAAGAACTCGCGCCGTTCCATCGGCCCGATCCGCCACATCATGGACGCGCGCTGGCGCGACAGGCGCAGCTCGGCGGCCAGCGCGGGCAGCGCCGCCACCAGGACCGCGCCGGCCAGCAGCGGGCTGATGACCAGCAGTGAGCCGAGGAAACCCAGCACCGTGACGAACCCGCGGCAGACCGCCAGCGCCCCCGAGACCACCGCGCTCGGTGCGGCGCCGCCCGACGTGTGGGCCAGGCTCATCCGGTCCAGGAACGCGGGGTCCTCGAACTTGGCCAGGCCGGCCAGGCGTTCCACGCCGGCGAAGAGCCGGTCCTGAGCCAGGCGGCCGGTGCGGCGCTGCAGCTCTTGGCGCAGGTAGCCGGAGACGTGCGGGAGCGTGATGGCCGCCACGCCCGCCACCGCCAGCCCCGCGCCCACCGTCACCAGCGCGGACGAGCCGGCCGTCCGGTGCGCGATCACGTCCAGCGCCGACTTGGTCAGCCAGGCGGCGGCCACGGGCACGGCCGCTTCGAGCAGGGCCAGCATCGCGTACGCGAGCACGTGCCACCGGCCCGCCTGCCAGGCCAGCCCCAGCGCGCGGGCGAGCGCCGCCGGGCTGGCCTTCATTCGCACGTCCGCCACGGGTGCGGCGCTCTCCGGGAAGATGGTCTGCGAGGTCACGGCCGTTATGCCCGGGCGAACGAGAAGACCTGGTTCAGCCGCAGCCCGCTGGCCATGATCCGGCCGCCGCCGCCCACGATCGCGAAGACGGGGAATGCCTGCACCTGCAGCGCCGACGTGAGCGGCCCGCCCATGTCCTCGACCACCACCCGGGCCACCGGCTCCAGCTCTGTCCGCAGCGGCCCCGACTCTCCCTTCTCATCGACGATCACGGCGAGGACCTGCTGCGGACCCCCGGGGAAGCGCTCGGCCGAGGCGAGGAAGTCCGGCATCGCCTCGTGGCAGGCGTCGCAGCCGGGAGAGAAGACGCCCACCAGGACCGGCTCCGTGATCAGGTCCCGTGAGACGGCGGCTCCGTCTGTGGCGATGGTGTCGTACGGCGGCGCCACCGCGCCCTCACGCAGGATCGCCTGCCGCCCGTGCCCGTCGTCGGAGCGGGCCGCGAGGGCCTCGGAGTGCTTGCGCAGCCGGCGGATCACGCCGACGGTCAGCGCCAGATTCACCAGGCAGAGCACGCCCAGCAGGATGACGAGCGTGACGATATAAGGCATGGCTGACCTCCAGGTCAGGCAGTCGGGCTGAACAGGTCGATCAGGTCGTCGCCGAGGGCCACCACGATCGCGGCGACCGCTCCGGCGGCGACGGCGGTCAGCATGGCCGCCACGTCCCCGGTCACGGGCGCGTACGTGAGGAGTCCCAGGGCGGACACGGCCATGAGGATGAGGTTGCGTGCCAGGTGGCCGCGGCCGAGTGGCCGGTCGGAGGCGCCGAAGCACGCACACGGGGTGCGCTCGGCCCGCCGCAGCGCGGCCGCGATCGCGCAGGTGAACGCCGCCAGCAGGCCCAGCGCCAGGGCGAACCCCGCCCGTACGGTGCCGGGCACGGCGACGAGCACCACGATCGCGAGCTCGGCGGCCACCACGGCCGCGGCCGCCACGCGGACCGGCGGCCACGGCGGCGCGAGCCTGCGGGTCGCGGCCAGGAAATCGGCGTATGCGCTCCTGCCGCGCAGCTTGCTCGCCGCCGACACGAGGAACAGCAGGGCCACCAGACTGCGGCAGCCCAGGGCGACGTACTCCACGGAGCTTTCCTCCACTAATGCAGACGGCGGAGCGCCACTCCCAGCAGGGTGCCGGCGTCGATGAAGCCGCACTGCCGGGAGTCGAAGCTGGCCGACGGGTTGTCACCCAGGACGACCAGCCGGTCCGGCGCCACCCGGTGCTCCGGCACCACGGCCTGGACCGAGTCCGGGACCGGGTCGCCGGGCAGCGCCACCACGCGCTTGACCATCCAGCGCCGCTCGGGCGGCGGCGGCTCGCCGATGCCCAGCCAGTCGGGCGTCTCGAACACGACGACGTCCCCGACGGAGATCCGGGCCGGCCGCGTCCGCCTGACCAGGAGCCGGTCGCCCGCGTGGAAGGTCGGCTCCATGCTGAGGCCGGACACGACGACGACGGCGAACCGACGGCGGAGGACCAGCAGGGCCACCAGAACTCCGGCGACCGCAAGGAAACCGAACGTCCACGCGAACATGGTCATCTATGTGGACGTCAGCCGCAGGTGTACTGCCAGGCGCCACATGACTTGCCGGTACCGCAGGAAGCGCCGTAGGCGCAGCACCTGCGGATCAGGCACGTGGTGCCCTCCCACCAGCACGGACACGCCGCCTGGGCCGAGTGCTCCGGGACCACCTTGGCGAGAAGCCAATCGCTCAACTTTCCGATTCTCACGCGAACCGCCCTTCGTCTGGCGTTTTGGGGATCACCGGAAAGGTTAGAAACGGGCCTGACAATGCACGTACCAAGCACGTACGCCGCGCATACATTCAGGAGAGCTTGGAAGCGTCCCCGTCCAGGAAGAAGCGCCGCACGCCGGCCGCCACCCAGATCGTGCCCAGCCCGGCGTACGTGCTCAGCAGCGCGATGGCCGGCGCACCGGCGATCACCGCCGTACCGGCGGCCGCCACCAGCAGGCCGGTCCAGCCGTAGAGGACCACGCGCCCGCGCGGCGAGCTGGTGTGGGTGGTCTCCTGCACGGCGGTGACCAGAGCCATGACCGCTGCGCCTGCCGTGCCGACGGCCTCATGGCCGAGCGCGATGCCAAGGGCGAGCACCCCGGCCCCCGCGAGCACCAGGGCGCAGCACGCGATGGCCACGCGGGCTTCGACGCCCTCGAACAACAGCTTGGTGGCCCTGGCGCGGGCCAGCCGCACCACGGTCACCGACTCGCCGACCCACGCCGCCCAGTGCAGCAGCGCGATGAGCACGAAGACGGCGATCAGCGGCGGGACCACGGGCAGCAGGAACACCAGCCGCCAGCCGCCGCGGTAGCGGCGCCGCAGGTTCGAGAGCATGCGCTGGAGCGGGTTGCGCTGCTTGAGCGCCTTCACCAGGAGGTCCCTGGCCGGGCCGAAACCGGGGTCGAGGCGGAGCACCTCGCGGAAGGAGTCGGCGGCCGCCCGGGGATCGCCGAAGGCCAGCGCCGCCCGGCCGGCCGCCAGATGCGCGGTCGCGCTCTCCGGGTCCAGCCGTACGGCCTGCGCGGCGGCGGCCCTGGCCGGCCCGGCCTCGCCCAGCTTGGTGTGGGCCATCGACAGCAGGCTCACCAGGTCCGGCACCTCAGGATCGATGGCCAGCCCGCGCTGGGCCGCCTCCGCCATCCGACGCCACTGGCCCTTGATCATGTGGGCGCGGGTCAGCAGCTCCCAAGCCGACGCCTGCTCAGGGGACTGCGCCAGGGATGCCTCGGCGGCGGCGATCGCCGGGTCTGCCAGGCCGATGCGGTAGTACACCTGGCCGGCTATGTAGTGCGGATACCAGTGGCCGGGGGCCAGCCGCACCGCCTCCTGCGCGGTGGCCACCGCCTCGGCCGCCTTGCCCTGGCGGACCAGGGCGAGGGCCAGCAGGCAGTGCGCCATGTCCTGCTGCGGCTCGACGGCGAGCACGCCGCGCAGCTCCCGTTCGGCGTCGGCCGCCCGGCGCAGCTGCAGCAGGGTCCTCGCGCGGCCGATCGCGTCGTCGACCTTCACCGTTTGCCCTTGATCCAGGGCATCAGCTCGTCCCAGGCGCCGGATTCGTTGGCGTGCAGGACGTAGTTGCGGGCGGTGGCCAGCCACTCGCGTACCGCCGTGGGCTTGGCGCCCTTGGCGGCGGCCAGCAGGTCGGCGGTCGACATCGGGATGGGGCGGCCCGCGCTGATCGACTGCTGGAGCTTGACCTCCACCGCCCGGTCCACCACGCCCTTCAGGTCCGCGCCGACCAGGTGCTCGGTGGCCCGCGCCACCGCGTCGAAGTCCATCTCGGCCAGCGGCTTGTCCCGGCAGAGGATGCGCAGGATGGCCGCGCGGGCGGTGGCGTCCGGCGGCGGCACGAACACCATCTGGTCGAACCGGCCGGGGCGGCGGAAGGCCACGTCGATGTACCAAGGCGCGTTCGTGGCCGCCAGCACCAGGACGCCTTCGTTGGCGTGCTGGTCCACGCCGTCGAGCTCGGCCAGGAACTGGTTGACCAGCTGCCTGGTGTGCGCCTGGCGCATGTCGGAGCGGCGGGCGGCCAGCGCGTCGACCTCGTCGAAGAACAACACGCACGGGCGGTTGCGGCGGGCCAGGTCGAACGTGGCACGCAGGTTGCGCTCGCTGGAGCCGACGTACATGTCCAGGATGTCGGCCAGGCCGACGTTGACGAACGCCGCGCCGAGCTCGCCTGCGGCGGCCCTGGCCAGGTGGGTCTTGCCTGAGCCCGGCGGGCCGTACAGCAGGACGCCGCCGCCTGCGCGCTTGCCGTACGCGGCGAAGAGCTCCGGCTGCTGGATCGGGAGCAGCAGCTTGACCCGCAGCGATTCCTTGACCGCCTCCATCCCTGCCACGTCCGCGAAGGTGAGCTTCGACCGCTCCACCTCCTCCTCCGAGGAGTCCGGCGGTGCGGCCGGGGGCGGGGGCGGGGGCGGGGAGGAATGTCCCGTGGTCGCGACGGTCAGCCGCTCGGCCAGCTCCGGGTCGGCGACCGACGGATCTCTGGAGATCGCCTCGTAGTAGCGATAGGCCGCCTTTCCCGTCTCACCCTCGCCGAGCAGCGCCCGCGCGGCGATGATTCCCAGCCGCGGTGGATAGCCGGGCGAGGCCAGGAACGGCTCCAGCGCCGACAGAGCCGCGCCGTACGCGCTCTGCCGTACGAACGCCTCCGCCAGACCCGCCGTGATATCCGCGTCCTTGGGCGCGAGCACGAGCGCGGCGCGGAACTCGGCCTCGGCGTCGGCCAGGTAACCCTTGGCCAGGAGCTGCTCGGCGAGATGCCGCCGGAGAGGGAGGTTGTCCGGTGACAGGCGCGCCGCCTCGCGGAGCGCCTGGAGGCCGGCATCGTCGAGCACGTGCCCGTCCCTTCTGTCGCGGAAGTCCCGTCGTTACCAAGCTACGCAGGCTACCGGAGGTGGTGCCGGCTGGATCGAAAGGACCGGGCTGCTGCTCAGGCCGCTCCCGCTACTCGCCGCAGTGGAAGCTCGAAATGGAGCGTCTGGTGATGCTCGGGATCGCCGTCGCGGTCGTCGAAGACCGGCTCGGCCAGCGAGCGCCAGAACGCCTCCGCCCCCGGCACCCGGGTGTCGGTGTGCAGGTAGATCGACCGGTAGTCGCCGCACTCCGCGACGAAGCGGCAGGCCTGGCGGACCAGGTCGCGGGCCAGGCCGCGCCGGCGATGGGCCGGGGCCACGTACACCCGGTAAAGCTGCGCCGTCGTGCCGTCCGGGTAGAGCCTGGCCAGCCACTCCGGGTGGGGCGGGCTCTTCGGCCCCTGCGCGCGCACGGCCGTGGTGCCGACCACTTCGTCGCCGTGCAGGGCCACGAGGAGCGTGTGCCTGCACGGCAGGAGGTACGTGCCCTCCAAGTCGATCACGTCCCCATGCCATTGAGGCTGGTAGCCGTAGCCGAAGTCGCGATAGAAGGTGTCCAGCATGACCTGCCGCGCGCCGTCGAGGTGGCGGGGCAGCGCGGGCTGGATGACGTAAGGGTTCATGATATTTCGTCCCATGTGAGCCGGCCGTCGTCGAGCGTGGCGACGCGGTCCGCCAGTCTGGCGACCACATCCATGTCATGACTGATGAGCAGCAGCGTCAGGCCGAGGTCGCGACGCAGCTCGTCGAGCAGGTCGAGGATGGCGGACTGGACGAGCGCGTCCAGGCCGGAGGTGATCTCGTCGCAGACGAGCACGCGCGGGCCGGCGAGCAGGGCCCGGGCCAGCGCGGCGCGCTGCAACTCGCCGCCCGACAACGCCGACGGGCGGCGTCCGGCCGTCTGCTCGCCGAGGCCGACGCGCTCCAGCAGACTGCCGGCCTGCGCCGTGGCCTCCTGCGTGGTGGAGCCGCGTAGCCGCGCGGTGGCCAGTTCTGGCCGTGCAGGTCGGGGTGAGATAGGCATCAAATCGTTCACATGTTCTACCCGAGAGGGTCAATTGTTGGTAGTCTTTTGGTCACTGACGGTGAAAGCTGGAGTGTGCGGGGGCGGGGTGGATGCATGAGTAAGCTCACCGCGACGGCGACCTGCACCGCCCATCGCGCGATCGTGGAGCAGACCGGTCAGCTTGTCCCGCAGCCGCTGCTGGCCCAGCGGGTGGCCTGGCTGACCGGCCTGGCGCGGGAGCTGACCGCCGAGATCGTGGCCGCCCGGTGGAGTGCGGCGGATCTGGATGCCCTGGCCTCTGGGGTGGGGTTGGACGGGCGCGCGTTGCCGGCCAAGGGCTGGATGGCAGCCCGCAGGCTGGGCTGGGGCGTGAGTCCGGCTGCGGGCGTGCATGTCTGTGATCGGATGCTGCGGTGTGCCCAAGAGCAGGCGGCCCGTCTGCTGCGGCTGGCGCTGCACCGCCGCGAGCTGGTGGCGGCGATCGTGGCGACCTGGCCGCGCGACCCGGGCAAGCGCACCGACGCCGAATGGGCCGCGTTGCGGGCGGTGCTGCCGGAAGGGGCAGGCGCGGCGGAGATCCGTAACCGGACACGGCAGATCCGCGCCTACCGCGATGCGCACGACGGCCAGTTGCCGACGGACCTGACCGAGTTGGAGGGGCCTCCGGCGTGTGCGGCGCAGATCGTGCTGGCCGCGGCCGACCGGCAACTGGCCACCCTGGAGCGGACCGGCGAGCACGCCGCCCGGTTGCGGGTGAAGCTGCCCCTGACCGCCTCTCCCGCGTCCGGGAGGGACTGGGCCTGGCACGTGCTACCGATCGCTCTGCCGCCGACCGTCCCGAGGGAGGCGAAGCTGTGCGCCCCCACGCTACGGGTGGCCAAGGGCCGGGTGCGGGTCGATCTGCCGTTCCTGACCCCGATCGGCTTCGCGCCGGCCACCGGTCATGTGATCGGGTGCGGCTTCGACTGGGGGCTGAACACCCTGCTGACCGGCACGATCGGGCATCTGACGGCCGGCGGCCGGGTGGTCACCGATGGGCGGCCGCTGGCCTACGACGCGAGCGGCGTGTCGGCCAAACTGCACCGGCTGCGGGCCGAGCGCGAGCACCTGGCCGCCAAACGCAAACACCAGGAGCGGCTGCTGGCCGGTATGACGCCCGCCGATCCCCGCTTTCCCGCGTTGGCCGCGGCGTATGAGGTCATCGCGGTGGAGCATGAGCGGGTGTGCGCGCGCATCCGGAACCTGAACAAGGCGCTGGCCTGGTCGGCGGCCCGCTGGGCACTCGACCAAGCCCTCGCCGCCGCGGCGACGGTCATCTACCTGGAGAACCTAGCCACCCTGGAAGCACGCGGACGCCGAGGACGCGCGAACGCACGGCTGTCGGGACAGGTACGCGGGCAGATCGTGGAGGCGATCCGGCACCTGGCGGCCAAGCACAGCATCGCCGTGGTCACCGTCCCCGCGCGCGGCACCTCCAAGTACTGCCCCCGCTGCGGTAACGGCGCCTCGGTGCTGCAGCATTGTCCGGCCCCGGATCGGCTCGCCGAGCGGGGCTGGGCATGGGCGTTCTGTCCGGCGTGCGGGCTGTCGTGTGATCGCGACTGGGCAGCGGCCGAACGCATCCTCGCGCGCGGCCTGCTCGGCCAGCACGCTACCCGCACCGACCGCACCACCGGGACCCGCACCATCCGGCAGGTGGTGGAGGGCAACGTGGCCCGCGCCCGCCGCCCTCGCAAGGCGACCCGGGCCGCCCGCCGCGCCCGCCGCACCCGAACCGACCTGCACCCCCGCCCAGCCGCCCGGGACAGAGCCAAGAACCGCCCCACCCCGAAACGCCCCACCCGCACCCCGAAGAACAGTTCGATGACGTCCAGCCGTGTGCCCGACCGGCGCACGGTGCCCGCCCCACCCCCCACCAGGGGTGGACAGCGTCCGGCGGGCCAAGCACCCCAGACGACCCGCCCACCCGCGGGACGTACAGGGCTTGTACGCGATCCTCACCAGCGGACCGGCTTCCACCGCGTCGCGGCCACCCCCGTACTCCCCCTGGGACAGTACGCAGACAGCCCGCCACGGCCACGCCTGCCCGATTTGCCGGAAATACTCAGGTAGATACAGGGAATCGCAGACGCTCTCCTGAGCCCCGCCGCCCGCGAACGCCGCCCGCAACCTTCCACCCCTTCGGGGCTGCGACGACACGGTCCCGGATTCAGATGGGACGGCACATCCGGCGAGGACGATGGCGGCGGAGGAAAGGAAGGCACGACGATCGGGGTGCATAGCCGACAATGGTAACGATTTTCATTTATGCCGCAAGCTCTCTAGTCTGTGAGGAGTTTCACGATCGCCACGACGCCGATGCAGACGATCACACCGCGCAGGACCGGCTGTGGCAGTCTCCGCCCGACCCTGGCCCCGAGGAAGCCGCCCGCCATCGAACCAAGCGCGACCAGCAGCACCGCGAGCCAGTCCACGTCGGCCACCACCGCATACAGCACGGCGGCCACCGAGTTCACCAGCAGCACGAGCACGTTCTTCGCCGCGTTCAACCGCTGCAGGTCATCGGCGAGGAGGATGCCCATCACGCCGAGAAGCAGGATGCCCTGCCCGGCGCCGAAGTAGCCGCCGAACATGCCGGCCGCCAGCGTGCCCAGCCACAGCCACGGCCCGCCGTGCGCACCGGAGCTCGACGCGGGGTTGAGCTCCGGCGCGTTGAGCAGGCGGCTGAGCCTGGGCTGGATCAGGACCAGCGTGCAGGAGATCGCGATCAGCACGCTCACGATCAGGTTGAAGCTGCTCTCAGGCAGGTTGAGCAGCAGGAAGCCGCCGATCAGTGAGCCGATGGCCGAAGCGGGGGCCAGCTTGAGCAGGCGCTCGCGCTGGCCCTTCAGCTCGGGCCGGTAGCCCATGACGCCGGTGAAGCCGCCGGAGACGAGGCCGATGTTGTTGGAGACGTTGGCGGTGATCGGTGGCAGGCCGACGGCCAGCAGCGTGGGGAACGTGATCAACGATCCGGACCCCACGACGGTGTTGATGGCCCCGCCCGCCACGCCGGCCGCCAGCACCGCGGCCATCTCCCAAGGTGTCATGCCGGGAGACTCTAGAGGACGTCTTATTGAATAAGACGATCGCTCTCGACATATGAGACTCGGAACGCCGTGAGCGCCCGAGGAGTCCGGCGCGCTGACCGGGTGACGGTCACGGTGCGGCGACGGCCTCGGCCGCGGCCTTCGCGTGGCGGGCAGCCGGTGACAACCACGCCAGTGCCACGGCCGTCGTCGCCGCGACGAACGCGGCCAGGACCGGGGCCACCGGGCTGATCTCGTACAGGGCGGTGGACAACAGCGGCCCCACCACGAACGTCGACCCGATGACGGCGTTGACCAGCCCGGAGATCGAGCTCTGCCCCTCAGGCCCGACGAGCAGGCCCGGCGCCGCAGCGACCCCCGGCATGGCGAGCCCCAGCCCCACGCCGAGCAGCCCGAACGCCACGGTGATCAGCCACAGGCTGTGGGCGACGGCGAGCAGCCCGAACGCGGCCACCGCGATGGGCGCCCCGACCCGGATCAGCCGGAGCGCCCGCCACCCCAGCGCCGGCACGAGCGCTCCCTGCACGCCGACGATCACGATGCCCGCCACGGCGAGCGCCAGGCCCACGCCGCCCGCCGTGGCCTGCGGATCCACATGCAGGCGGTCGGCGATCAGGAATCCCAGGATCACCTGCACGAGCCCGAGCGAGAGGAAAACACAGAAGCCGATCGCGAACAACGGCCACAACCGCGCATCCCACAACCGCGGCCGGGGACCCTCGACTCCTTGGGGCGCTCTGGCAGGCTCACGCCGTACGACCACCAGCACCCAGACCGCCAGCAGCAGGCAGATCACCGGCGACACGTAGAGGGGCAGCAGCAGCGAGGCCACGGCCAGCACGCCGCCACCCGCGGGCCCGACCACCAGCGACAGCCCCTGCGCCGCACCGACCAGCCCGGTGACCCTGGTCCGATCGGCCTCCCCAGTCGTGACGAGCCCCGCCACGGTGAGGGCGGCGACAGGCAACGCGGCAAGCCCGAGGCCGAACAGAAGGCTACGAGTGGCGATCATCAAGGCGAACGTGACCGGCGGCGGCACCACTTCTTCCAGCCCGAGAGTGACCGCCACGGCGAACCCGATCAGGCCGGCGCCCGCAAGCCCGAGCCCGCTCAGCAACACCGTACGCAACCGCATCCTCCGCATGGCCCGCCCCCACATCGGGCTGGCCACGGTCAGGGTGGCCGCGGAAATCGTGATCACCAGCCCGAGCTGCGTCTCCGTCAGCGCCAGCTCTCGCGCCAGCGGCGCCAGCACCGGCGTGAGCAGCTGCTGCGCGGAGAAGACGGCGAGAATCGTGACGAGCAGAGGAGCCATGGCCTTCCGCATGCTCGGACCCCTTCCGGTCAGCTTCAGGTGCTGATGACGCCCGATCTGGCCAGCCAGTTCACGGCCTCGGAGATGGCCTCGAGCGGCGTGTAGCGCGGCCGGTGGCCCAGCAGCCGCTCGGCCTTCTCCATGCTGCAGTGCGGGCTGTAGGAGATGTGGTCGAGCGTGACCTGCGCGTCGAACTCGGACACCGTGGCCCGCCACTGCTCCCACGGCAGGTACGTCAGCCGCGCCTCCCGCCCGAACCACCCGGCCACCGCCTCGGCGTATCCACGCAGCGTCAGCGCGCTCGTGGCGACCGCGTGGAAGCTCTCGCCCACGGCCACGGACGGATTGGCGATCGCGTCCATGAAGATGCGCGCCACGTCATCGGCGTGCACGTGCTGTACGGTCTCCAGGCCGAAGTTCGGCAGCGCCAGCTCTTCCCCGTCCGCCAGCGTCTGGAAGACGGCGGGATTGACGTTTCCGGCAGGATTGACCGGAACCCACCCAGGGCCGGTGATGTGCCCGGGATGAATGATCGTCACGGGGAAGCCATCCCGATGGGCCCGCTCCAGCAGATATGCCTCGATGGCGGCCTTCTTCCGGCCATAGTCCCCGAGCGGCGCCTTCGGCCGATCCTCGGTCGTCGGCACCTGCGCGCTCGGCCCGTGCGTCCAGATCGTCCCGCAGTGCAGGAACTGCCGCACCCGCCCGTGGAGCGCTTCGGCGAGGTGCCGCGCGCTGTCCTCCTCGAAGCAGATGAGGTCGATGACGACGTCGCCCTCCAACTCGACGATCCGCCGCCCGAACGTCCCATCGGCATCCTCCGCGTCCCGGTCGGCCGTGACGGTGGTGACCCGCTGCCACGCCCCGTGCGGGCTGTAGGGGTCCCGCTTGCCCCTGCTCACCGCGACCACGTCGTGACCTGCTTCGACGAGCCTTGGGACCAGATAAGTGCCGATATGACCGCTGGCGCCGATGACCACTACACGCATGGACGCAGCGTAACCCGCACCAGAGCAACCCGATACGCTCCTTAACGTCCGATTTTCGGAGGTCAGTTCAGCGTGTCGGGGGTTGTCGCGGCGTTCGCCGCCCTGGTGTCCGTTGCCGTGCTCGGCTACCTCGTCGGCGCCGGCGGCTTACTGCGTGCCAGCGACGAGCTGGTCCTGTCCCGGCTGGCCTTCTTCGTCGCGACACCGGCACTGATGTTCGCCACGGTCTCCCGCGCCGACCTGGCCACGCTCCTGTCACCGGTGCTGCTGACCGAGGTCGTGGCCGTGGTGTGCGTGCAACTGGCGTACGTGCTGGTGGCGAAGCTGCTCTGGCGCAGGGACCGCCGAGAAGCCACGATCGGCGCCCTGGCCTCCTCCTACGTCAACGCCGGCAACCTCGGCGTCCCCATCTCCATCTACGTGCTGGGCGACGGCGCCCTGGTCGCGCCCATCCTCCTCTTCCAGCTGATCGTCATCACCCCGATCTCCTTCCTGATCCTCGACAAGGGAGCCAGATCGATCCGCTCGGCCCTCCTGCTCCCGTTCCGCAACCCCCTCACGGTGGCCTCCCTCCTGGGCCTGGCCTGCGCCCTGACCGGCCTCTCCCTCCCCGTCACGGTCATGCGCCCGATCGAGCTGCTCGGCGGCGCCGCCATCCCCGTCGCCCTGCTCGCCTACGGCCTCAGCCTGTACGGCTCCCAGCACGCGCCCACCGAGAAGAGCGGCGGCCTCGGCTGGGACATCGGTCTCGTGGTCGCGCTGAAAGCCGTCGTCCAGCCCGCGATCGCGTACCTGACCGCCCGCTTCGCCCTGGGCCTCGACGACAGAGCGTTGCTGGCCGCCACGTTGTTCGCCGCGCTGCCCACGGCGCAGAACATCTACGTGTACGCGGTGAACTACGACACGGGCCGGCGCCTGGCCCGCAGCGCCGTCCTCATCACCACGGTCCTGTCCATCCCCATCATGACCACGATCGGCGCGGTTCTGGGCTGAGCCTGCGGGCTACCCTTGCCAGGGTCGCCGATCGTGCGGCCGGCTGGAGGCGTGGGAATCGTGGGCCGTTATGCACGTGTCGTAGTCAAACTCAGCGGTGAGGCGCTGGCCGGGCCTTCGGGCTGGGGCGCTGATCCGGCGAGTCTCGCCCAGCTCGCGGACGAGCTGCTCTCTGTGCATGCACTCGGCGTGGAACTCGCCGTCGTGATCGGCGGCGGAAACTACTTCCGAGGCCGGATGTCCGAAGGATGGGGCATCGGACGCGCCGAGGCCGATAACATCGGCATGCTCGGTACGGTGATGAACGCGCTGATGCTGCGCGGTGTCCTGACCGCACGATCCGAGTCGGACGTGCGAGTGATGACGGCGGTGCCGATGCAGAGCGTCGCCGAGCCGTTCATCCGGCTACGCGCCGACCGCCACCTGCGGCGCGGCCTGATCGTGCTGCTGGCAGGCGGGATCGGGCAGCCGTACGTCACCACCGACTACCCAGCGGTCCAGCGGGCGCTCGAGCTCGAAGCGGACGCGCTGCTGGTCGCCAAGCGCGGCGTGGACGGCGTCTACGATCGCGATCCGAACCTCCACCTCGACGCCAAACGCTTCACCACCCTCACCTACAAGGAGGCGCTGGCGGCCGGGGTCCGGGTGATGGACCAGAGCGCCTTCGTCCTCGCTGACGAGCAGGGCCTCCTCATGCACGTCTTCGACGTCGCCGAGGTGGGCGCGATGAGCGCGATCTGCCAAGGCGAGGACATCGGCACCCGCATCACCCGCGATTGAGCACCTGATCGGGTGTGTCCAGCCAAACGCACTGCCCTTCCGAGGTCACCGTCATCCCGAACCGGTCACGTCCGGGCTCGCCCCAGCCGACCCATCGGAAGTAGGCGTCGGTCACCTCCTCCCACAAGGCACGGTGGCCCATCTGGTAGACGGTGTGGTCGGGGTTGCCGCGTTGGTGGACGGCCACTGCCCACTGGCCGGGGTCGGCCGGGTCCATCACGTATGTCAGAAATCGAGCCTCTTCGCGGATGATGTGCGCGTACAGGCCGGTGATGGCCGCCATCGCCAGGTCGGCGCCGGGCGGTGCGAGTCCGATGGTGCGGGGGTGCACCTGGGTCGGGTGGCGTCGACCGCTGCCGTCATCGGCGGCATACGGCAGGGGCCGCTGGGAGCGCATCATCATGTATGAGGCGTAGCCAGGAAAGCGGCCGATCGCGGTGCCGTCCGGCAGGGTCACGAGCCGCAACACGTGATCGTCGCCAAAGCCGGGGCAATACGGGGCTACGATGACCCCTCCCGGCCGGCACTGCTCGATCCACGCGTACGGGACTGTTCGGATACCGCATGTGACGTGTACGCGATCGTACGGTGCTCGCTCGGGACAACCCTCCGCGCCATCGCCGACAATCAGATGTGGCTGCACGCCCACTGCGGCGAGATTCTTGGCGGCCTGCTCGGCCACGGCCTCATCTATCTCCATCGACATCACGCTTCCGTGCGGGCCGACCAGGTGAGCGAGCAACGCGGCCGTCCACCCCGTGCCGGTGCCCACCTCCAGCACCCGGTCGTCAGGCTCGGGGTCGAGGAGTTGCAGCAGGTGCGCGACCGTGCTGGGCGCTGAGGAGGAGGACGTGTAGTCCCCTACGCGGGCCCTGATGTCGGTGGTGCCATCGTCGAGCTGGGTCACGATGGGAGCCCGGGAGTAAACGGTGTCCCACCAGGTCTCGGGATCGCTGTCCCGATCGATGACGAATGCCTCATCAGGACTGCCGGGCGTGGCCAGTGCCACATCAGGGATGAAAGGGTGGCGAGGCACCGCGCGGAAGGCTGCAACGACGAAGCCCTGGATGTCCTCCAGCCTGCTGATGTACTCGACCAGTCGCTCGATGCGCTGTGCGGTGGCAGCCTCATCCACTATTTCTTGCCTCCCTTGCCCTTGTCGTCCGCGTGCTTACCGCCCGACTCCTCGTGGTGGTCAGGCGTGACCTTCCTGGGATCGGCCTGGAACGGCTGGTCCTTGGGGCTCTTGGGGTCCTTATGCTTGCCCATGCAAAGGCTCTCTTTCGGCTAATGCAAAGCTCTTCGTGAGCGTACGGCTACGCTATGGATTGGGGAAGGCGGAATCGGCTTCCTGGAAGCTGATGTCTGGGTGGCGGCCGCTCCTGGCGGCGCATTTCCTGCGCCAGGTGCCGGAACAGCTCGGACAGCGTGGCACCGCAGCGTACGTTGGAGAGCCCGCTGTCGTCAGGCACCAAGATGGCGCGAAAGGCGATGTAGCCGCCTCCAGCACCTTCCATGATCTCCCAGCCGGGGAACCTCCTGGTCGTCGTCACAGCGCCCACCAACTGGGTCCGCGACTTTCATGGATCACGAGAGTCTTCTCCAAAGGGTTGTCGTTGGCCAGCGGCATGGCGCAGGCCAGGCGTCGCGGCAGCGCTCTGGCAGGACGCCCGGACCTGCGCCGGATCGTGCGGTGCAGCGGGGAAGTCGTCACCGGGCCGCTCCGCACGTAGCAGAGCCGTGCAGCAGATTCGGAGCTGAGCCGAGCCGCGTTGACTCGCATGGTGGTGTCGACGGGGTCGAGTGAGGCTGCCATGAGGTCGTTCCCCTACTGGGTGAGAGGCTGTGCGCGGCTTCGTCGCCGCTCATTTGAGCTGCGGTGATACCTGTGCAGCATGCGCTCCTTCAGGGCACGATGGAGGGGCACACAATGCGTGCCCACTTGTGTGCTCACAGCATGCCCACGCGCCGACCGAAAGGGATCATCAGGTGGAAACACCGGATCTCTCGCTTCCGGACCTGCTGAAACACTTGCGGGATGCGGCTGGAATGACGCAGCAGCAGTTGGCGGATGAGCTGTGCGCCATCACTGGCACGTTCACGCTCACCCGGCACGAGATCGGACGGTGGGAGCAGGGCCGAGTGCGGCCGCGTGCCTGGCTCCCCGCTCTGGCAGACCTTTTCAAGGTCGATCTGGAGACGCTCCGAAGAGCGCCGAATAGGAAGGCTTCGGTCGCTCCATACACTGAACCCACTGACGATGTGGAGCAGGTGGGCGAGGTGCTACGCCGGACGTTCCTGAGGCAGGGGATCGCGGCCGCCAGCGTGCCCGCCATGTGCTTGCACCGGGAACAACGCATCATCCAGGCCCTCGATGCAATTGCCGGGGAACCACTCGGCGGTGTTGTGGATGGCATCGGCGAACTCATCGACCACTACGCGGTGACGATCTGCACTCTTCCCCCGGCGGACGTGTACGACGAACTCCTCACGGTCAGGACATATGCGAGCCGCATGCTCCAGCATGTGGGATCAGTTTCGTCCCGTACCGACCTCGTGCTTGCCGTCGGTTGGCTGTCTCACCTGCTTGCCGTGGCCGCCTGCGACATGGGCCAGCACGCGTCAGCCCGGGTGTGGTGTTCCGACGCCGAGCGCCGCAGCCGGGAGACACGACATCCTGAGCTGGCGGCATGGGCCCTTCTAACCCGAGCGATGGTCGCGTGGTATCATTGGCAACCGCGCCAGTCGGCGATCCTCTCCGTCAAGGGCCAGAAGAACGCCTCTGAGGGCACGGTCGCTTACGCCAAGCTGGCCTCGCAGGAGATGCGCGCGGCGGCGATGGCTGGCGACGCCGACCGCATGACAAGCGCTCGACGTCGAGCGAGCAAAGCGATCGCGGTGCTTCCCGCCGATGCCCCTGTGACAGGTGCCTTCTCCATCAATCTGGCGGAAGACCCGCCGTACACCGCAACGTCTCTGCTGTTCGCAGGCCGCAATGAAGAGGCTGTGGTCGCCACCAACCGCGTGATCCAGACCGTCTACCAGCCGGAGGCGTGCCAACGTGGCGAGCACCCATCCGGCTATGCGCGCTCGCTGCTCATCCTGGGACTGGCCCAGGCCGGTCTTGGCCGCTTGGATGAGTCCGTAGCCGCAGGCCAAGCCGCGCTCGCAGGCAGCCGCCCGGCCTGGCCGACCATGGTGCTCGCGGGCAAGCTCGACAAGGTCCTGACACAGCAATTCCCCCAGGCTCGCCAGTCCGCGGAATACCACGCCCGCTATCTGGAGGCAGTCCGCGCTCCGGCAGGACGTCGACCTTGTGAGGATCGCGAATGACCGACGACGCCATCACTCCGGAGCAGATCGCTGTCATTACTGCGTTCGTCGACATCGAAGCCCCTCCTCCTGAGGGCCAGCCCACCGCGCATATTCTCTTCGGCACCAACCAAGTCCAACCCGTCGATATCGCGGCCGAGCGATATCACCGAGGGCTTGCCCCCCTCATCATCTGTACGGGCGGGGTCAATCGCCACAACGGCATTGTCGAGGGACGTACCTTCCATCGCCTGTTGCTCGATCGCGGTGTGCCCGACGGCGTCATCCGGTACGAGGATCGATCCATCAATACCTGGCAGAACGTCGAGCTGGCGCTGCCGTTCCTGCGCGAAGCGCTGACGGCGGGACTTGCTATCACGGCCGTCTGCAAGTGGTATCACCGCCGTGCGATTCATGCGCTGAAAGCTCTGGTGCCTGACATCGGCGGCTTGTACGCGATCACGTGGGAGCCTCGCTACGCGGGGAAACCGGTCACTCGGGGAGACTGGCCCAGCATTCCTGACGGCAGGCGGCGGGTGCTTCGTGAATGGGAAGAGGTGCCGCGGCGCGTCGCGGAGGGCAGCTTCAAGGACGCGAATCTCGCTGACGGGGCGTGGCACTGACTGCCCAGAGACGCCAGGTCTTCGGGCTGGGCGGATCCCCGGACGTGACCGCACCGGATCAGCTTGTTCACCGGCAATAAGCACATTCGAGACTATTGGCGTGGAATGATGTTTCATTGTGAGTGACAGCAACGCCGCCGCGTCGGCTTGGGCCCGCGTCGACACCACCGTGCCGCACTCTGCGAGGGTGTGGGACTTCCTGCTGGGCGGCAAAGATCACTTCCAGGTGGACCGCGAGGCCGGCCAGACCCTGCTGCGGTTGTTTCCCGACTTCGCGATGGTCGCCCGGCTGCAGCGCGAATTCCTCATTCGTGCCGTGCGCTACCTGGTGAAGGAGGCCGGGATCCGGCAATTCCTGGATATCGGCACCGGGCTGCCCACGGCGAACAACACGCACGAGGTCGCACAGGGGCTCGCGCCAGAATCGCGCGTGGTTTACGTGGACAACGATCCGATCGTGCTGGCGCACGCCCGGGCCCTGCTCACCAGCACGTCAGAAGGCGCCACGGCCTACATCGACGCCGATGTCCGCCGTCCCGACCTCATTCTGGGGCAGGCGGTCAGGACGCTGGACTTCTCCCGGCCGATCGCGCTCATGATGCTGAGCATCGCAGGGCAGCTGACCGACGATGACGATCCGCAGGGCATCGTCGACCGGCTGTTGGAGCCCCTCGCCGCCGGAAGCTATCTGGTGCTGAGCGACGGCACGAACACCAACCCGGCCCTGATCGAGGCGGTCTCCGCGTACAACAAGAGCGCCGCCAACACCTACCAGCTGCGCAGTCCGGAGCGGATTGCCGGCTTTTTCACCGGCCTGGAGCTGGTGGAGCCCGGCGTGGTGTCCACGCCGGAGTGGCGGCCTGAGCCGGACCGCTGGGACGATCCGGCCACTGTGGTGAGCGCTGTGTGCGGAGTGGCCCGCAGACCATGAGCCCGCGGCAGTCGATGGATGTTCCGTCCTCAAGACATCCCGTGCCATGACACGCGGCGCTGGGCGCTCAGAGGCGCCAGGTGGTCTCGTCCTCCGGCTGGTAGCGGCACGTCGACCCGGTGGAGATGGAAGCGCGCAGGTGGGCGGCCAGCTCGGGGTGGGTGTGATCGAGTTTGCGAAGCACGTCGCGGATCCTGGCCGTGACCGTCTTGCGGGCCCGCTCGGCCTCGTCTCCCAGGCGGCGGGTACGGCCGCCGAGGCCCGCCGCCGCCCGCAGCTCCTCCAGCAGCGCCGCGCGCTCCCGGTCGAACTCGGCCGCTCGCCCGTCGTCGCCCCGCTCCACGGCCCGGTCGATCTCCTCGTCCAGCTGGGTCAGGCGACGCCGGTAGCGGGTCTTGGCCTCCTCGTCGAGCACGTCGTCGCCGCCCATCCTGCGGGCCGCCACGACGAGCTCGCCGCCTTCCGGGTCCAGCAGGTGTACGGCAGGCACGTCCTCGCCCGGGCGGCTGAGGAGGGTGTGCAGGTCGCGTAGGCCTTTCGCGTCCGGCATGTGTGCGGCTCGGCCGGCGAAGACCAGCGACCAGACTGCCCCATCCCGCCGGAATTCTGCGCTCGGCGCGTGCTGCGCCGGGTTTCTCGGCCGGACCGGCAGGGGTGTCCAGGCGTTTCCGAGCAAGCCCGGCGCGTTGTCCTGGCCGGCGACGTGCGGGCCGTCCCACGGCAGGGTGGGCGGCTGGGTCTGGCGCGGCGGGCGTACGGACTCCAGCACGTGCGGCATGCCCAGCTCGGCCGCGTCCCGGCGGACGCCGTCCAGGAGGGGTTTCGCCGCTTCCACGTCGCCGGGCGACGCACGGGTGAGCAGCGTCTCGGCCAGGTGCGCCCGGGCCAGGACCGACCACGGCCGGGCCTGCATGCGGTCGGCGGAGCGGTAAGCGGCGGTGAGGTTGTCGACGGCCGCGTCCCAGCGGCCCTCCGCCGCGTCCACCATGCCGAGCCACAGGTCGTAAGGCCCGCTGATGTCCCAGCCCAGCAGCGCCACGGCCCATTGACCGCGGTGCGGGGACAGCGCGGCTCGGGCCGTGGCGCACAGCTCCGAGTCCTGGGTGGCCGCCGCCAGCTCGGCCTGCAGGCGCAGCCGGAGCGGCTGAGACATGCGGTCGCGGGGCTCGCTGTCGGCCAAGTGGCGCAGGGCGAGTTCGACGTCGCCGCTCTGCAGCGCCGTCAGCGCCTCCAGCAACCCTGGGCACGGGTGGCTGCTGCCTCTGAGCTCGTTGAGCATCTCCTCCTGCTCCTCGAGCCGGCCTTGTAGCCACGACATCGCCCAGCGGTGGTGCCGCAGCATGTAGACCATGTGGCCGTGGTGAGTGTCCAGGCGGACGTCCGACAGCAGTGTCTCGGCTTCGGCGAAGCGACCGGCGAGGGCCGCGATGATGCTTTCGTCGATCGCCGCGGTCATGACGAAGTGCGGTTGCTCGGTACGGCGGCCCTTGGCGGCGTAGTCGTGGAAGTGGTCGAGGTAGCGGGGGTCGCCCTGCTCGATCATGGCCACCCAGCGCAGCGCCCTGGCGAAGTGCTCCAGCTCGGGGTCCGAGGTGCGGCGGGCGAGGGTGACCAGCTCGCCGGTCAGCGCCACACGTTCGGCGGCGGTGCCCGGGCCCCAGATGATGTCGTGGTGCGCCCACAGGCTGAACGCCAGCGCGTCGTCGTCGCCTCCCTGCCTGGCCAGCTGGGCGAGGCGGACGACCAGGTCGAGCGCGAGCCGGTCGTCCGGCGCCGGGCCGCCGACCAGTCTGGCGTGGGCCTGTCTCAGCCGGTCGAGGGCCTTGTCACGGCCGTAGTGGGAGCGGAGGGTCAGGGCGACGCGGGCGGGCAGCTCGGCGTCGTCGAGGTCGTCGGCGATGGCGGCGGCCTGCTCGAAGAGGCGCTGTGCCTCGTCGCCTGCGCCCGTGTGGTGCAGCTCCTTGCCGAGCTCGAGTGCGACGATCGCGTGGGTGCGGGGATCGGCGGCGGCGCTCACCTCGTATGCCCGCCGCAGGTGGCCCAGCTGCTCCTCGCCCGCCATCCGGCCCCGCGCGTCCCGGGCCGCGGCGAGCAGCAGGCCCGTCGCCCGGCCGGGGTCGATGTGGTCGCCCGCCAGGTAAGCGTGCCTGGCCAGGTCGCTCGGCAGGATCCTGCCCGCGAGGCCGGAGGAGTCCGCGAGGCCGGGTGCGCGATCGAGGGCGGTGACCACTGCGGCGTGCAGGTCGCGTGGGTCGGCCAAAGAGTCGTAGAGGGTCTCGCGGACCAGGTCGTGCGCGAAGGCGAACGCGCCGCCGCCCTTGGTCACCACGAGCCTGGCCACCACGGCCAGCTCCAGCAGCCGGTCCACGTGCGCGACCGGCGCCGCCACGGTCGCGGCCAGCACCTGCCGGTGGAACTCGCGCCCCAGCACGGCCGCCGCCGGCAGCAACTCGGCGACCGGCCGCGGCAACAGGGAGAGACGGCGCAGCAACGCGTCGCGGATGCCGGGCGCGACGGCGGTGGCCGAGCCGCCGCTGCGCCACAACCGGGCGGTCTGCTCGACGAAGAACGGGTTGCCGCCCGTGCGCAGATGGACCTCGGCGACCAGGTCAGGCGGTGGCTCCTGGCCGGCGGTGCGGGCCATGAGGGCCGCGACCCCCGCCTCGTCGAGGCCGGTGAGTGTGATGGTGGTGGCCTTGGCGACGAGCGGTGACAGCAGGTCGCGCAGCGGGTGGTCGACCGGCTCCACCTCGGCGTCGCGGTAGGTGCCGATCAGCAGCAGCCGCTCGAACCAGGTCTGCTGGGCCGCGAACTCCAGCAGCCGCAGCGAGGCGGGGTCTGCCACGTGCAGGTCGTCGATGACGATCACGACCGGGCGGCGTTGCGCGAGCGCGACCAGGGCGGAGGTGACGGCGTCGTAGAGCCTGAAGGTGTCGGGAACCTCGTCCCCGCCCGGGGTGACCGTGAGGAAGGGGGACTGCCCCTGCCGAGCCTGGTCACCGTCCGGCATCGGGGCCTCGCCGAGGAGGGCGGCCAGGCTGGCGCCCGCTGCCGCCTGCGCCGCGGCCCACTCCTCCGGCTCGGCCCCGCGGCGCAGGGCCCGGATGACCTGGGTCCACGGCCAGTAGCCCGGGGCGCTGCCGGAGTCCCAGCACGCGCCGCCCACCACCAGCGCGCCCTGCCGCCTGGCCTCGCGCGCCGCGCTCGTGACGAGCGTGGTCTTGCCGATGCCCGCCTCGCCCGTGACCAGCACCAGGCCGCCGTGGCTACCGATCAGCCGGGTGATCTCGGCACGCAGCAACGCGGCAGGGTGGTCCCTGCCGATGAGCTCGTGTGTGGCGGCGTCGATAGGCATGACGGTTGTTCACGCTACCCGCCGCCACCGACAAAGCCACCGACCAAGCCACCGGCACATCCGCTACCAGGCGACCTCCAGGGAGGACAGGCCGTAGACGATGCTGGACGAGCGGAACTGCGGTGTGTTCTCTGTCGGGCGCAACCCGGGGAACCGCCGGAACAGCGCCGGGAATGCGATCTTCAGCTCCATGCGGGCGAGCGGGGCCCCCAGGCAGTGGTGGACGCCGTGACCGAAGGCGACGTGGCCGGGCAGGCCGCGTACGAGGTCGAACTTGTCCGCGTCGGCCATGAGCCCAGGGTCGCGGTTGGCGGCGGACAGGGCGCAGATCACCAGGTCGCCGGCCGCGATCTTCTTCCCGCCGAGCTCGACATCGGTCGTGGCGACCTTGGTGGTGCCCGAGTTCACGATGCTGAGCCAGCGCAGCAGCTCCTCCACCGCGCCGTCGATCCACTCGGGCTCCTTCTTCAGCAGCTCCAGCTGCTCGGGGTGACGCAGCAGCGCCAGCGTGCCCAGGGAGAGCATGTTGGAGGTGGTCTCGTGCCCGGCGAACAGCAGCAGGCTCCCGATGCCGATGAGCTCGTCGGTGGTCAGGTCGTCGCCGTGCTCGCGGACCAGCATGCCGAGCAGGTCCTCGCCCGGGTCCGCCTGGATGCGCCGGACCAGGTCCTCCATGTAAGCGCGCGCCTGGAACTGCAGCCCCACCCGCTCCTCGGCGGGCACGGTCATGTCGAGCATCCTGCTGGAGCGGTATTGGAAGCCCTCGCGCTCCTCGTACGGGACGCCGAGCAGCTCGCAGATCACCAGCGACGGGATCGGCAGCGCGAACGACGACACCAGGTCGGCCGGGGACCCGGCGGCCTCCATCGCGTCCAGGTGGTCGTCGATGATGCGCTTGATCCGCGGCTCCAGACGGCGCATGCGCCGGATCGTGAACTCGGGGGTCAGCATGCGCCGCAGCCGCGTGTGCTCTGGCGGGTCCACGCCGATCAGATTGCCCGCGTTGATCTTGGCGAGCTGCTCCTTGGTCAGCTCCGGCGCTCCAGGGAGCCGGGCAATGGTCTGTGGTGCGATCTTGAATCGCTCGGCGTCGCCGAGCACCTCGCGTACATCTGCGTACCGGGTCACGAGCCAGGCCTCCGCCCCGCCGCCGTACACGCTGGGGACCCGCTTGACCCCCTCCTCGTCACGTGCCGCCGCCAGCTCCGGAGCCGGGTCGAACTCCACCCGCCGCATGTGCAGCGGCATCGCCGAGGACTCGGTCATGGGGAACCCCTTGATGATCGTCGTTGGTCGCGTAAACCGTAACAACCTCGGAGGGGCCGTTCCAGTGTGATCGCCGATCAGATATGAGACCGAATCACGTCTTCCGCCACACCGATACATGGCTGCGGCTCTCGCCGGTGAAGGGCTCCCGTTTCCAGCCGGCCCAGCGCTCGTGCAACGTCATCCCGGCCAGCCGCGCCATGAGATCCAGCTCCGCCGGCCACACGTAGCGGTGCGGCGTCGAGCGGGTCTCGAGCTGACCGTCCACCACCCAGTAGTGATGGGAGTACGCGATCTGCGTCGCGACGTCGTACTCCTCGAAACCCAGGTGCTCGGGCGTCACGGTGAACGGGTGGACGGTCTGGCCGGGCGGGAGCCGGCGCAGCTCGGGGACGTACACCTCGATGACGAAGCAGCCGCCCGGCTCCAACTGCGCCGCCACCGAGCGGAAGCACTCGACCTGCTCGTCCTGCGTCGTCAGGTTGGTGATCGTGTTGCGCACCAGGTACGCCACCTTGAAGGGCCCGCTCACCCTGGTGGTCGCGAAGTCGCCGATCGTCACGCCGACGTTCTCCGAGCCGGGCGCGGCCCGCAGCCGCGCCGCCATGGCCGGGGACAGCTCGATCCCGTGCACGGGGACACCGCGCCGGCTGAGCGGCAGGGCGATGCGGCCGGTGCCGACGCCAAGTTCGAGAGCGGCGCCGGATCCGGCAAGCTCGACGAGGAAGTCCACCACCGGATCGACCACCGCCGGGTCGAACAGTTCAGGCCACTTGGCTTCGTACGTCTCCGCGGTCCGTTCGTCGAAGCTGTTCTCTGGCATAACCCATCTGTGCCCGGGGGACCGGGCACAGACGCGGCTTACTTGCGGTTGTAGAGCCGCATGGTCAGCGTGCCGAAGACCGCGATCAGGACACCTGAGGACACCAGGACCCACGTGATCTCACCGGCGTCCGGCGTGCCGCCCATCAGGGACCGTACGGCGCTCACCAGGTGGGTGATCGGGCTGGCGTTCACGAACACCTGCAGCCAGCCCGGCATGGTGGACGGATCGACATAGACGTTGCTCAGGAAGGTCAGCGGCATCAGCACCAGCATGCTGACCCCCATCACCGACTTCTCGCTGCGCAACAGCAGCCCGAACATGGTCCACAACCAGGAGAACGCGAACGAGAAGGCGAGCAGGAGCAGGATTCCGCCCACCGCGCCGGTGACCCCGCCCAGCGGGCGGAAGCCCAGCACCAGCCCGACCGCCAGGATGACGACCGAGGCGATCGTGTACCGCAGCAGGTCGCCCAGCAGGTAGCCGACCATGGTGGATGGCCGCCAGATCGGCAGGGTGCGGAAGCGGTCGAAGACCCCCTTCTCGATGTCCTTGTTGACCTCCACACCGGTGTACATAGTGATCATCACGACGCTCGTCACCATGATGCCCGGCAGCAGGAACTGTAGGTATTCGGTCGGCGACCCGGCCAGCGCGCCGCCGAACAGGTACGTGAACATCAGCGTCATCATCAGGGGGAACGCCGTCACGTCGAAGAGCTGCTCGGGCACGTGCTTGATCTTCAACATCGCCCGCCAGCCGAACGTGACCGACGCCGACCAGGCGCTCGGCCGCGGCGGTCTCGCCCCCGGCGCCAGGACCGTGCCCAGGGCGTCGGCCGCGGGCGCGTACGTGGTGCCGCTCTCGGTAGTTGTGCTCATGCTGCCGCCTCCTCGGTGGCGCGGTGGTCGGTGAGGGCCAGGAAGACCTCGTCCAGGCTGGGCTGGCCGAGGGAGAAGTCGTCGACGACGATGCCGGCCTCGGCCAGCCGGTGGAGGGCACGCGAGGCCTGCTCCGCCTCGTTGCCGCTCCCGGTGACGCGCGCGGTCAGGGCGACCGGGTCGGACTCCAGGTAGACGGGCGCGTCCAGGGTTTCAGCCAGCACCCGCTCGGCGTCGGGGCGGGTGGCCGGGTCACGCAGCCGTACGTGGACCGAGCCCGCGCCGACGGACGACTTCAGCTCGCCCGGAGTGCCCTCGGCGATGACCCTGCCGTGGTCGATGACCGCGATGCGGCTCGCGAGCCGGTCGGCCTCCTCCAGGTATTGCGTGGTCAGCAGCACTGTGGTGCCGTGGGCCACGACGATGCGGACGATGTCCCAGACGTTGTTGCGGCTGCGCGGGTCCAGCCCGGTGGTCGGCTCGTCCAGGAAGAGCAGGTCGGGCGTGTTGAGGATGCTGGCCGCGATGTCGATGCGCCGCCGCATGCCGCCCGAGTACGTCTTGACCTGCCGCCCCCCGGCCTCCGCCAGCCCGAACGCCTCCAGCAGTTGTGCCGCCCGCTCCCTGGCGGCGGGCTTGCGGTGGCCGAGCAGGCGGGCGAGCAGGATCAGGTTCTCCTCGCCGGTCATCTCCTCGTCCACGGAGGCGTACTGGCCGGTCAGGCTCACCCGGCTCCGTACGGCGTCCGCCTCGCGTACCACGTCGTGCCCGAACACGCTCGCCTGACCGCCGTCCGGTTTCAGCAGCGTGGCCAGCATGCGCACCGCGGTCGTCTTGCCCGCGCCGTTGGGGCCGAGCACGCCGTACACGGCGCCGGCCGGCACCTTGAGGTCGAGTCCGTCGACGGCCCGGGTGTCGCCGAAGGTCTTGACCAGTCCTGAGGTCTCTATCGCCAGCATGATCATCCTTTCCCTGAAGTCACGAGACGTACGGCTGGGCGCGGCGGGCGTCCCGCAGGGCGCGGCCCCACCACGTGAGCTGGTCGAGCATGGCCGCGATCGCACGCAGCCGGTCGTCGGTGTCGCGGGGCCGCCCGCATCCCTCGAAGCCCTCCCCGAGCAGGTCCAGCCCTACCCAGTCGCGCATGGTGACGGCGTGCAGGGCGCAGAAGACTGTACGGAGCTGCTCGACCGCGTAGAGTCCGGCCGAGCCTGAGCCGTAGGCCACGAATCCGACCGGCTTGGCCTGCCACTCGTCGTAGGCGAAGTCGATCGCCTGCTTGAGCGAGGCGGGGAAGCTGCGGTTGTACTCGGGCGTGACCACCACGAACGCCTCCGCGCCGCCGACCGCCGCGGTGAAGCCACGCATGGCGGGGGTGGCGGCGGCCGGATAGCAGCCGGGAAAGGCGTACCCGGCCAGGTCGAGCACCTCGACCGCGAGGTCCTCACGGCAGCGGGCGCGCTCGGCGAACCAGTGCCCGACCGCGTCGCCGACGCGCCCGACCCGGGTGCTGCCGATGATCACCGTTACCCGCAACGGGCTCATGGTCCGCCCCCTCCCTTCTGCGCCGTCACTCTCCAGGCGCGAGAAAGGCCGCTAGATCAGATCTAGCGGCCTGGAGGCACACACAATGACCCCGCCGAGACCAGCAGGGGAGAGGGATCCAATGGGCTGGTCTCGGCGGGGTGGCTCGGAAAGGGGTGCGGTCATCGCCCGTCGTGGTGGCGGTCGTCACGCGGCTTCTTGGCGTCGACCACGGTGAACGAGGCGGTGGCGACCTTGTTGCCGACCTTGACGGTCACGGTCTTCTTGCCCGGCTTGGACTTGGCCGGCGCGGTCAGCGTGAGAGTGGCGCGGCCGCCGGACAGCGCCACGCGGTACGTCTTGCCCTCAGGGCTCGTCACCGTGGCCCTGCCCGAGGAAACGCCCTTGGCCACGATCGTCACCTCGTAGGTGTCGCCGGCCCGCACGCGGCCGGGCTCCACGGAGACCTTGACCGCGACCCGGCGCTTGGCGTCCTGGTCCCACGCCGGGTACACGTTCACGGGCTGCGCCGGATCCAGCGTCGTGATCGTCACTGTGGGCTGGGGCTTGGGCGTGTCCGCGAGGGCGGCGCCCGAGAACGGCAGGGTGAGCAGGGCCGCACTGACGAGGGTCACGGTGAGGGGCTTGGCGAAGCGCACGAGTTAACAATCCAATCCGGGACGGACCTGGCCGAACATCTGTATTCAGCTCCCGAAGGCCGTCCTCATGCCGAACACTCTGCAAGCCGAATCTAAGAGCGATCTGTCACGACCATATGAATCGCATGAGCGCAGCTCGTGGCCCTGACCTGTATTCCGTGATCTCCACCACACGACTTCTCTCATGCGATTTTCAGCTCTTTATCGGGTTCTTTCTCAGGATCCGCGCGAGGCTCGGGAAACGGGCCCGTACGCTGCTCACAGGCAATTTCCTACCTGCGCCGCAAGATCGACAACGAGCATGGGCCGATGATCCATACGGTGCGTGGCGCGGGCTACATGCTCAGACCCGCGGGGACCCACCCGTGCTCGATCTGATGACGAGGGCCGTGGGCAACTCCGTGCGGGTCGCGGGCGCGCCGGACAGCAGCGCGGTCAGGGCAGCGGAGCCCAGCTCGGGCCACGGCTGGCGGACGGTCGTCAGGGCCGGTGAGACATGCTCGGCCGCCCACGAGTCGTCGTAGCCGACCACGCTCACGTCATCGGGCACATGGAGCCCGTGCTCGCCGAGGGCCTGGTAGACCCCGACGGCCATCGAGTCGGAGCAGGCGAAGACGGCGGTCGGCGGCTCGGGGAGCGTGGCGAGCAGTTCCCGGGTGGCCCGCGAGGCACCCTCGGTCTGGAAATATCCGCACACTTCCCACCGCGGGTCCACCCGTAGCCCGGCCGCGGCCATGGCGTCGCGGTAGCCGGCCAGCCGCTCGGCCGCGCACGGCACCCCCGGGCGGCCGGTGACGATGGCGATGCGCTCGTGTCCGAGGTTGATCAGGTGCTCGGTGGCGGTCCTGGCGCCGGCCCGGTTGGCCGAGACGACGACCGGCACCCCGGGCGAGGGCTTGCGCCGGGGGTCCACGATCACCGTCGGGATTCCGCGGTCGGCCAGCCACGTCCGCTGCGTGGCGGTCGGCGACGTGCGCACCAGCAGCACGCCCGCGCTGTCGCGGGCACTGATCCGGTCCAGCCAGGCAGGCGGCGGCTGGCCGTTCTTGGTGCGGTCGACCACCGCGGAGACCACCAGGTCCACGCCCAGCCGCCAGGCCGCGTCCTCGACGCCGCCGAGGATCGCCAGCGCGTACACCGAGTCCAGGCCCTGCAGCATGACGTCGACCAGGCTGCCGCGCGCCGGCTTGACGCGCTGTCTGGGGTAGCCGCGCCGCTCCAGCACCTCGGCGATCAGGCGGCGGGTATGGGGGGAGACGTCGGATCTGCCGTTGAGCGCTTTGGAAACGGTTGCGACGGACACGCCGGCCTCACGGGCGATCACCGCTAGCTTGGGAAGCGGCTGGGGCTGGTCGTCGGCGGTCATGTCCCCACTTTCCTCCGCGCGCCGGGTAAAAGGCCAGGCCATGAGACCGAAAATTTCGAGATTTCGGCATTTGCCCTGATGGTGGCGCCGGCGCGCTTCCACGCCATTGACGTTGCGGTCGTGCTACCGCAACGTTTCCTGCAACCGATTGCACCCCTGCCCCCGAAGGAGTCGTGCACGTTGGCGCCACCACGCCGAGCGGGACCTTGGACACCATATGTGCTGATCGCGCCGTCGTTGATCGCGATGCTCGGGTTCCTCGTCTACCCGATGGGCAGCGTGCTGTACTACAGCCTCCAGCACTACAACGTGACCAAACCCTGGGACAACGGCTTCGCCGGGCTGGAGAACTTCCGCACGCTGCTGTTCGAGGACCCGATCTTCTGGCAGAGCCTCGGCTTCAGCGTCAAGTGGGTGGTCGTCGAGGTCGTGCTGCAGTTGCTGCTCGGGCTCGCGCTCGCGCTGATCGTCAACGAGAGCTTCGTCGGTCGGGCGTTGTCACGGGCGCTGGTCTTCTCCCCGTGGGCGGTCTCCGGGGTGCTGACCACCGCGATCTGGGTGCTGCTGTACAACCCGTTCACCGGGATGTCGCGCTATCTGGCGGACATGGGGTTGATGGAGTATGGGGCGGCCCCGCTGGCGAACCCGGATACCGTGTTCTGGGCGGCTGTGCTGGCCGAGCTGTGGCGTGGGGTGCCGTTCTTCGCCATCCTGCTCCTGGCCGACCTGCAGTCGGTGTCGAAGGACCTGTACGAGGCCGCCGCCGTGGATGGCGCGAGCCGGTTGCGCCGATTCCTGCACATCACGCTGCCGCATCTGCGGGACGCGATCATCCTGTCCACGCTGCTGCGCTCGGTGTGGGAGTTCAACAACGTCGACCTGCTCTACACGCTGACCGGCGGCGGTCCCGCGCACCAGACCACCACGCTGCCGCTGTACGTCGCGCAGCAGGCCGCCCAGTCGCACAACTTCGGCTACGCGACCGCGTTGACCACGGTGGCGTTCCTGATCCTGACCTTCTTCTCCATCGCCTACCTGCGGCTGAGCAAGTTCGGAGCCAAGTCATGAGGGGGGCGCGCCGCTGGCAGATCTACGTCCCGCTGGGCCTGTACCTGCTGTTCACGCTGGTGCCCTTCTACTGGATGCTGGTCTTCGCGTTCCGGCCGAGGGGATCCACGTCGATCCTGCCGTGGCCGATCACGTTCGAGCACTTCGACACGGTCTGGAATGGGAT
>NZ_JAUZQF010000035.1 GCF_030718205.1 Nonomuraea turcica | reverse complement strand
ACACCTGTGGGGCGGCCACTTCTGGTCCCGCTCCTACTACGCAGGATCGACCGGCAGCACGAGCGCGGCCACCGTCCGCACCTACCTCCAGTCCCAGGACCGGCCCCAGAAATGAGACAAGACCAGACGTGGTCACGACCGGTTCCAAAGCGAGGGATAGGGCACGCTCAGGCCCTTGGGGGCCTTCCCGCGCGGGCCTTCACCTCCCGCCTGAAGCTTCAGGTCTAGAGGCAGTGGCTCTACCTGTTCTCGGTAGATCGGGGAGTCGGGCGAGGGGTTGTCTCGCGGGATGGAGCCGTCCGGGCGGATCCGCAGGATCTTGCCGTTGAGCGCGGCGTCGTCGGCGGCGTTCTGCGGCTCGAACGCGTCGCCGGTGCCGATCCACAGGTTGCTGTCCGGGCCGATCACGATGCGTCCGCCGTGGTGGCGGTCGGCGGTCTGGATGCCGTCGAGCAGCACGCGGTCCTGCCGCAGTGATCGGAAATCGTCGGCGATGCGCAGGGCGACGATGGCGTTTTCCCGCGCCCCGGACACATACGCGTAGACCGTGCGATCGGTGGCGAAGTCGCGTGAGGCGACGATGCCGAGCAGGCCGCCCTCGGAGCTGGCCACCACACCGGGCACCGTACCGACTGTCTGCGGCGTGCCGCCGCCGGCCGGGACTCGGACGATGTCACCGGTGATCCGCTGTGACACCAGCGCGGACCCGTCGGGAAGGAACGTCAGCCCCCACGGTGCCTTGAGGCCGTTGACGATCTCGGTGGGTACGCCCAGCGTCGCGACCTGGCCGCCACTGCGCGTGGCGCCCGGCTGCACGTTGCCGGCGTTGATGATCGGCTCTTGAAAGGCCGAGCAGGCTGTCAGGGCGAGCGCGGCGATCAGGCTCACGCCCGTCGCGGCGCGCCGAAAGGGTCGATGTGACATGGCTTCGCCTCCTTCGAGAGGTCTTTGTCGCCCGACCTGCGGTTCGTCACGCGGCGCCGCCGTTGACGAAGATGGTCTGCCCGTTGATCCACCGGCCGTCGCCGGCGAGCAGGGACACCACTTGGGCGATGTCGTCCGGGTGGCCGAGCCGTTCCATCGGGTTCTGCTTGGCGATGCTCTGGATGAGGTCGTCGCTCTTGCCCTCGAGGAACAGCGCGGTCGCCGTGGGTCCAGGAGCTACGGCGTTGACGGTGATGTCCCGGCCGCGCAGCTCCTTGGCCAGGATCGGGCCGAGGGCCTCGACGGCCGCCTTGCTCGCGGCGTACGCGGCGTAGCTGGGCAGATTGAGCCGGGTGATCGAGGTGGAAAAGTTGATGATCGCGCCGCCTTCACGCAGCCGGCCGACCGCTTCGCGGGCGACGACGAAGGTGCCTCGGACGTTGGTGCGGTGCATTCGGTCGAACTCGTCGAGGTCCAGCTGGGCGACCGGCTTGAGGATCAGGATGCCGGCGGCGTTCACGACAACGTCCACGCCGCCGAACGACTGCTCGGCGGTGTCGAACAGGGTCGTGACCGCGTTCTCGTCGGCCACGTCTGCCTGGACGGCTACGGCCCGGCCGCCGGTCTCCTCGATCGCCGCGACCGTGGATTTCGCCTCGGTCTCGTTACCGGCGTAGGCGACGACCACGTCCTGGCCGTCGGCGGCGAGCCTCAGCGCGACGGCGCGGCCGATCCCGCGGGATCCTCCGGTCACGACGGCAACCCGGTTTTGGTTGGAGGGCACCGTGTTCTCCTTCTCTGGTTTCTGTAGGTCAGGAACGCGCCGGGGTGAGCAGCTCGGCGCACGGTGGCGGCTCCGGTCATGAGGACGACAGACATCAGTGCTGCTCCTTCACATCACGGTAGCGCCGATACCAATGTATTGGGTAAAGGCGATGTGGTCAAGCTGCTATCAGAGCAGTGTTACTTTCGCTACCGTGCTCAGGGCATCAGGGCCCACGATCTCGGCGACGCGGTTGCGGGGTCCGACGATGCTGACGGCGTAGTAGTCGATGTCCTCGGCTCGGGTCTCTTTCACGGTGGCGCGCGACGCAACATCGAAGGCTTCCGCAACTGGGTCAGCCGGCGATCGGTCGCTTGCGCATGACGAACCCGGCGTGATGGAGCACTCCGTCGAGCAGTTCCCCGAAGGCCCAGAACCCGGTGTCGTCGAGGTAGGTGATGCGGTCGTCGTGGACCCAGTATCGGCCTGTGTAAGCATCAGCCCGGCCGTTGCGCGTCTCGGTGTACCGGCCGTCGGGGAGCAGGTGCTGCTCGAGCGCCCTTGACTCGTCAACCCAGACACCGTGCCATCCCTGGAGCTCGTCACCCGGGACGGCGGTCCCGGCCGGACGGGTGGGTTCGCCCTGCCACGCCTCGAGGTGTCCTGACACGACGACGGCGAGCAGGTCGGGCGGCTGGATGATCAGCATCTGCCCGATCCGGGACTCGCTCACGCGCTCTCGTGTGACGGCGAAGGTCGCCGGGTTGCCGGGGATCAGGTCGTAGACGCCGCGCCGGCCCTCGGGACGGGCGTGCACCGCGCTGTCCACGAGCAGCGGAACGACGAACGCGCCGGCCGCCTGGATCACTCGGGCCTCGGACGGAGGGGACTCCTTCCCGCGCGGACCGACGTGCGTGATCCTTCCGTCCTCGGCCCACAGGTCTCCACGTACGGTCTGTGACGGTGTGACATGGATGGTGGCGCCGAGGACCACCAGGGCATCGGAGGCATCGCTTCCTGGCATCGGCTGTGCTCCTCGTGAGACCGTGCCGACCGCGGGATCGCCGGTCGGGGCCGGGTGCGGACGTACCGCATGGATCGCGAGGACGACGGTGAACACGACGGCCAACACGGGCGGCAGGAGGCGGCGGCCGGACGTCCGTGCGGCGGCGAGCACCTTGGGCGCGTCTCTCATGCGTCCTACCCTCGACGGGATCGTGGCGCGGAAGAAGGCTGCCGTTCTCCTGGGCGTGCCGCACCCAGGCTCGCGTCGATCGGCCCCGCGCTCCCTGGCTCAGGAGCGCGGGGGCCGGGTGCCCACCTCGCTGATCAGAGCAACTTGTCCTGGGTGAAGGGAACGTCCCGGAGGCGGCGGCCGATGGCGTGGTAGATCGCGTTGCCGATGGCTGCGGGCACGCCGGTTCCCGGCGTCTCGCCGAAGCCGCGGACCCCGCGCAGCTTGCCGTCCGGGTCCGGCTCCGACCGATCCACGAACAACGCCTCCACCGACGGCGTGTCCGCGCAGACCGGAACCAGGTAGGTGGACAGGTTGGGGTTGACGACCCGCGCCGTGTTCGGGTCCACCATCGTGTGCTCCATCAGGGCGAAGCCGATCCCCCACGTCACGCCGCCGATGACCTGCCCGCGCGCGGTCCGGCGGTTGAGCACGCGTCCCAGGTCGTGCGCGGTCACGACCCGCGTCACGCGCAACCTGCCCAGCCTCGGCTGGATCCGTACCTCCAGGAACACCGCGCCGAACGAGTGCCCCGGCGTGTTGGCCTGGCCTCCGATCACCTCGACGGCACTGCCGTGGCGGGTCACGACGTCGCGGTAGGTGTCCCTGCGGTCGCGGTCGCCCCGGGCGAACAGGCGCCCGTCCTCGGTCACGACCTCCTCGGCGGGCACGCCGTGCAGCAGGGAGCGCGGGTCGGCGACGGCGAGCGCGATCACGGCGTTCCGTGCGCGCTGCGCCGCGTCGGCCGCCGAGCCGGCCACGCTGGGCATCGTGGACGACCCCGCCGACAGGGACGCGGCGGGGTACGTGGTGTCGCCGAGCAGCGTCGTGACGTGGCCGAGCGGCAGGCCGAGCCCCTCGGCGACAACCTGGCTGAGCACGGTGTACGTGCCGGTGCCGATCTCCTGGGTGGCGGCCCGCAGGGTCGCCCGCCCGTCGGGGCCGATCGCGAGGTGGGCCTGGGACGGGATGAAGCCGTAGGTGTGGGTCTCGGTGGCCATGCCCCAGCCGACGTACTCGTCGCCGTCCCTGGTCGTGCCCGGCCTGGGGTTGCGCTCGGCCCAGCCGAACGCCTCGGCCGCGGCCCGGTAGCACTCCAGCAGTTGCTTGCCTGTGTAGGGCTGGCGGGTCTCGCTCTGCTGGTCGACCTCGGTGTGGTTGCGGATCCGGAGTTCCACCGGGTCGATGCCGAGCTCGTAGCTCAGCTCGTCCATGGCGGTCTCGAGGCCGAAGTGCGCGGTCGTCTCCGGCGAGCGCATGTAACTCGACGTCGGCAGGTCGAGCCGCACGCCCAGCTGCCGCACGTGGACGTTCGGGCAGGCGTACAGGCGGAGCGTGGAGTCGCTGCCGTTGTAGATGCCCTCGTCCGTGCGGGTCACCTGCGCCGTCGAGGTGTCGACGATGGCGGTCAGGTTGCCCTGCCGGGTGGCGCCGAGCCGGAGGTGGTGGCGGTATTCGGCGCGGTGACCGTTGGAGGTGTACATCTGCGCGCGTGACAGCACCAGCTTCACCGGCCGGCCGGCGAGCTGCGCCGCCGCCGCGGTGAGCAGCGTGTGCGGATAGGTGGGGCCCTTGGCGCCGAAACCACCGCCCAGGTAGGGCGAGATGACTCTGACACTCTCGGGATCCTCCTTGCCGAACGCGAACGCCACGGCGTTACGGGCGAAGACCACGCCCTGGGTGCTCTCGTACAGGGTGAGCGTGCCGCCCTCCCAGACGGCGGTGGTGGTGTGCGGCTCGATCGGGTTGTGGTGCTGCATCGGGCTGCTGTAGGTCTGGTCGATGCGCACCTCGGCCTGTTCGAGCGCCGCGGCGGCGTCGCCGCGGGCCGACTCGTTGGGCCTGTTGCGGAACTTCTCCGGCAGGAACGCCTCGTCGAGGACGTCCGCCATCCGCGCGACCGGATCCTCCGCCCGGTAGCGCACCTTCACCAGGTTCGCGGCCTCCTGCGCCTGCTCCAGGGTCTGGGCCAGGACGTACGCGACCGGCTGTCCGTGGTGGTACACCCGCGTGTCCTGCATGGGGACGAAACGCCTGTTGAATGGGAAATCCGGCAGCTTCAGCTTCGGCATGTCGGCGTGGGTGTAGACCGCGACGACGCCGGGATGCGCCAGCGCCGCCCTGGTGTCGATCTCCAGGACCTCGCCGCGGGCGATCGTGCTCATCACCAGGAAACCGTGCAGCACGCCGGTCACCTCGTTGTCCGCGGCGTAGCGGGCCGCGCCGGTGACCTTCGCCCGGCCGTCCACCCGCGCCACGCCCTGCCCCACCAGCCCGCTCATCGAAGCCCTCCCAGATCGCTGAGGATGCTCACCAGCGCCCGCTGGACGAGCTCGACCTTGAACCTGTTCCCCTCGTACGGCTCGGCGTCCCGGACCAGGAGCCGGCCCGCCTCGGCGATCGCCTGCCCGGTCAGCGGCCGGCCCCGCAGCGCCGCCTCGACGCGCGCGTCCCGCCACGGGCGGGTGCCCACGCCGCCGAACGCCAGCCGCACGTCCCGCACCACGCGGCCGCTGGTCCGCAGCGCCGCCGCCACCGACACCACCGCGAACTCGAAAGTGGCCCGATCACGCAGCTTCAAGTAACGCGAATGCGCGGCCAGGGATGTGCGCGGCACATCCACCCAGGTGATCAGCTCTCCCGGGCGCATCGCGGTCTCCTGGTCCGGTGTGGACCCGGGAAGGAGGTAGAAGTCGGCGATGGGCACGGCCCGATCGCCGCCGGGGCCGATCAGGTGGACGGTCGCGTCCAGGGCGGTCAGCGCCACCGCCAGATCCGAGGGGTGCGTCGCGATGCAGTGGTCACTGCCGCCCAGGATCGCGTGTCCCCGGTTGTGCCCGCTGATCGCCGGGCAACCGCTGCCTGGGACCCGCTTGTTGCACACCGAGGCCGAGTCCCTGAAGTACCCGCACCTGGTGCGCTGCAACAGGTTCCCGCCGATCGAGGCCATGTTGCGGATCTGCGGGGACGCCGAGGCCAGCAGTGCCTCCGACAGCACGGGGAACTCCCGCCGCACCCTCGGGTGCTCGGCGACCTGGCGCATCCGGGCCAGAGCTCCGACGCGGAGCCTTCTGGAGTCGAAGGCGACACCGTCGATGCCGAGGCGGTTGACGTCAACGAGGTGGTCGTGGGTCTCCGCGCCGTCCCGCATCAGGTTCAGCAGGTCGGTGCCGCCCGCCACGAACGTCGAGTTCGGTGTCCCGGCGGCGATCCGTACCGCCTCGGCCGGGCTGCCGGCGACCGTGTAGCCGAAGGCCCTCACCGCCGCACCTCCTTCGCGGCGTCGGCGACAGCGGCGACGATGTTCTGGTACGCCGCGCACCGGCACAGGTTCCCGCTCATCCACTCGCGGATCTCCGCCTCCGAACCCGTGTGCCCCTCGTTGATGCAGGCCACGGCGGACATGATCTGACCAGGAGTGCAGGCACCGCACTGGAACGCGTCGTGCCGGATGAACGCCTCCTGCACCGGGTGCAGTTCCTCGCCCCGCGCCAGTCCCTCCACAGTGGTGACCTCGGCCCCACCCCGCATCACCGCCAAAGTCAGGCAGGACTTGACCCGCTCACCATCGACCAGCACCGTGCACGCCCCGCACTCACCGCGGTCGCAGCCCTTCTTGGTGCCGGTCAGGCCGAGTCGCTCACGCAGCGCGTCGAGGAGGGTCACCCTCGGCTCCAGGACGAGCTTGCGCAGTTGCCCGTTGACCGATAAGGCGACCTCCACCGACGCCCCGGCGGCGACGGCGTACGCCGATCCGGCCGCGGTGCGCCCCGCTGCGGCGGCGGCCGGCGCTGCCCCCGCGCCCGTCCCGGCCGCTGCCGCGGCCACCGCGATGGACTTGAGGACCGTGCGGCGACTGTGCAGGAGTTTCTCGGTTTCGGGGTCGTGTTCCCCGTCGCCGTGGACGAAGTCGGCGTCGTCTGAACTATCCATGGTTGCAACCTTTCGGAGCCAGACCACGATGCTCGGTACCGATGACGCTCAGGCATCAGGGACTGCTCCCCCACATCGCGGTAGCGGTGATACCACCGTATTGAGTAAAGACGATGTGGTCAAGCTGCTATTAGATTGTTGTTACTGGCGCTACCACGATTCATGCCACACGCAGCGGCTGCTCCCACGTCCGGACCAGATCCACGATGGAGTCGTGGATCCTGTGCTGGTACGGCCGGCGCGAGCCGTACCCGATGGAGGCCGCGACGTTGCCGCCCGCCAGCCTGCCTTGGCGCAGGGCATGCTGCCCGCTCATCGGGGTGATCTTGCCGGGCCTGGTGAGGTCGGGGACGGCGGCCACGTCGCCGCAGACGTGGATCTCGGGATGGCCGGGCACGGCGAGGTGCTCGTCCACCCTGATCCTGCCCTGCTCGGCCGCCAGTCCGAGGTTGGTCACGAGCGGATCCGGGCGTACCCCGAAGGTCCACACGATCGTGCGGGTGGGGATGAACTCGCCGTCGGTGAGCCGCAGCCCCCGGGAAGTGACCTGGCCGAGCGAGGTCTGCGTACGGACCTCCACGCCCCGCGACCGCAGCATCCGTGCCGTGGTTCTGGACAGGCGGTGTCGCATGTCAGGCAGCAGCCACTCGGCCGGATCGGCCAGGATCCAGCGGATCGGCTGCTCGCGCAGCCGCAGGTCGCGGCACGCGATCGCCTGAGACAGCGACTGCCCGGCCGAGGCCGCCGCCGTGCCCGCGTATCCCGCGCCGAGCACGACGAACGTGCAGTGCGCCGCGCGTTCGAAGGGATCGGTGCTCGCGGCGGCCAGGGAAAGCTGCCGGTGGATGTGATCGCGCAGCTGGAGGGCCTGGCCGACGTTGTGGAAGCCGACGCTGTGCGCCGAGACCGCGGAGACCTGGGCGACTTCGCTCACGCCTCCCGCGGCGACGATCAGCCGGTCGTAGTCCAGCACGCCGCCGTCGTAAAGCACGCGGCGGGCGTGGGCGTCGATGTGGGTGACCGTGCCGAGCACCACCCGCACACCCGGCAGCGTCTCGGCCAGCGGCACGCTCACCCGGTCCGGGCTGAGGACGCCCGTCATCACCTGCGGGAGCAGCTCCGGATGCAGCGCGGCGCCGGTCGGGTTGACCAGCACGATCTCCGCGCCATCCCCCACCCTGCGCGACAGGGTGCGCGCCGCCTGGTATCCGGCGACCCCGGCTCCCACGATCGCCACCTGTGGCCTGGTCGATGCCACGGTCATCTCCCCGAGGTGATCGCCGGCTCGCGGCGCTCCTGCTGCGCCGGCGCCAGCCGCTCGTGGAATCCGCCGTCCGGGGACCGCGTGATGATCCCGGTCTCCACACCGTGCTCGACCACGTGGTGATCCGTCTGCTGAAGTGCGAGGCAGATCGACCGGGTGATGATGAAGGCGATGACCGGGCCGATGACCACGGCGAACCTGAAGAAGATCGTCACAGCGTCGACGGTGAGGTGGAACTGGTGGGCGATCTGGTCGTTGGCCGCGGCCGCCCACAGCAGGCCGTAGAACGTGACGCCGGCGGCCGCGATGGCCGTCTTCACCGGGGTCTCGCGTGGCCGATCGAGCAGGTCATGCGCGGGCCTCTCGCGGGCCATGCGGCTCGTGGTCTTGGGCCGGCCCAGCGCGTCGCGGCGGCCGCGTCGCGAGCGGAGGAAGCGCTCGGCCATCGGGTACGCGGCCAGGGCGGTGAAGAAGACCCCGGGCACGACCAGGGTGGGGACGAGGACCGCGAGGCTGAGCGTGTAGTCCCCGAGGGTGAGTTCCCACGCGGGCATGATCCGGAGGGCGCCGTCGAGGAACCCCATGTACCAGTCGGGCACCGAGCCTGCCGAAATCTGCGTCGGCTTGGCGGGGCCATACAGCCAGATCGGGGCGATCTGGAACCCGAACCCGAGGATGATCAGCATGCCGAACGTCGCGAGCGCCATCATCGGGCGTGCGCCGCGCCGCGCCGGCAGCGAGGCGACGAACCGGGAGTGGCCGTGCCGCCGCACCAGCAGCTCACGGGCGATCAGCAGTGCGGCCATGAGGACCGAGACCAGCAAGTGCCCCCCGTACATGACCGGTATGACCCTGTCACCGGGAAAGTCCGGGCCGAACAGCAGCGACATCGCCCAGGTTCCCACCACGGGGATGGACTGCACCACTGACATGATCAGCCACAGGCTCCCGCCCGACAGCATGTCGTCAGGCAGGGCGTTGCCGGTCTCGCCCGCGGCCATGCCCAGCGCCAGCAGCGTCACCCAGATCAGCCACTGCCCGGTGCGCGGGCGGCGGAACGCGCCGGTGAGGAACATCCGCAGCAGTTGCAGCACGACGGCCGCCACGAAGATGAGCGCCGCCCAGTGGTGGGCCTGGCGGATGAGCAGGCCACCGCGCACCTCCAGGCTCAGATGCATGGTCGAGTCGAAGGCCTCGCTGACGAAGAGACCACGCAGCGGGCCGTACGAGCCGTCATAGGTCACCTGGGACATGCTGGGCTCGTAGAACACCATCAGCACCGCCCCGGTCACCGCCAGAACGACGAACGACCAGACGGCGATTTCCGCGAACATGAACGACCAGTGGGAGAACTGAAACGAGCGGCGCTTGGCCAACAACGAAAGCATTGGAACCCCCTAACCTTGCCTACTCACAAGACGTAATCGGGCCGGGGGTTTGTGACAGCGATTCGGCGCCGGTGACGGTGATTCGCGTCACTGCGCGCGCTTGAGTATGGGGCTACTCAAGACGACCTGGCGATCGGAATCACACGCTTGATCCCATGAATCGTCGCTTCGCCGTCAGCGGGCTGTTGATCGCGATCCTGTCCTTCAGCTTCCTCACCGGGTGCGAGCACCAGGGCGATCAGGCCGGCGCCGATCAGCCGCCCCAGGCGCAGCCCAAGAACCCACCGCCGGCCAAGAAGGGCTTCTGCCCCAAGGCCGGGCCGATCACCCGCTCGCTGCTGCCCTCGCTCGAGGGCGTCGAGCGGATCGCCACGAACCCCTGCCTCGGGGTGAACGGCTTCCTCGGCCTCGTGCTCGACGCCATCCCGCAACAGGAGATGGATGCAAAGAGGGAACTGCGCAGGTTCCGCACGGGGCTGACGAGCTTCGCCAAGCAGGTCGTCCTGGTGGCGGATGCCGTGGACTGCGCGTACGAGAACGACCATCTGGCGATCTCGGTCTACCAGGATCCCGCGTACGCCTGGTCGCTGGGCGTCGTGGCCGTGGTGCGAGGCGACGTGGAGGCGTTGGCGGAGGATGCGGTCTGCCTGCTGGCCAAGCAGGTGGAATTCATTCCTGGCTTTGGCGTGCGGGCGGAGGGTCCCCCGACAGCCACGTTCTGCGCCGGCACCGTGCTCCGGGAGGCCCAGGGCTACCAGTTCAGGGTCATCTGGCTGGCCAGCTCCGACAAGATGTGCCGCAGTCTCTCGGGCAGCATCAAGGATGCCTAGTGCGGTACGAGTCCTGGCCGGGTCGCCCTTATCCGAAGCCGCGCACGCGGAACTTGGCGCCGGTGTGCGTCCACGTCGCGCCCGAGCTGGTGGAGCGCCACCATCCGCCCCCGACGCGGGGCTCCTCGAAGGTGTCGCCGAGCATGAACGGGATCCGCCCGTCCGGCGTGGCATTCGGCCAGGTAGCGGGCCATGCGCCTGAGCGCCAGGTGCGCGGACCTCGGTCACGGTTCACCGTCTGACAGCGATCTTCCGGCTCTCCTGACCGGGTTCAGAAAGAAGCCCCTTCCCTGCGGCGCCGTCATGGCCTATACCCGTGATTACGGATGATCGGAGGTCCCCCATGCGGCTGCTCGGCCGTCTCTTCCTGGTGTGCACCACCGCCGCGGCCTGGTTGCCGGCCGCCGGGGCGGCGTCGGCCGGACCCGCGGGGGCCGCCGTGGCCCCGACGGCCGTCATCCGGGCCGACTTCCCCGATCCGGACGTCATCCAGGTCGGCTCCACCTTCTACGCCTACTCCACCAGCAGCTCGGCCGGGCGCATACCGGTCGCGAGCGCGCCGTCCGCCACCGGCCCGTGGACCGTACGCGGGGACGCGCTGCCCGCCAAGCCGTCCTGGGCGGGCAACGGCGGCTTCTGGGCGCCCGACGTCTCACGCCTCCCCGACGGCCGCTACCTGATGTACTTCACCGCCCCCAGCACCGCGACCGGGCGCATGTGCATCGGCGCCGCGACCTCGGCGAACCCGCTCGGCCCCTTCCAGCCCGCCGGCAACGGACCGCTCGTCTGCAACGCGAGCGAGGGCGGCGACATCGACCCGTCGAGCTTCGTCGACACCGATGGCAAGCGATATCTGGTCTACAAGAACGACGGCAACGCCGTCGGCCGGCCCACCATCCTGTGGCTGCAACAGGTCGGCGCGGACGGCGTCACCTTCGTCGGCGGCCGCACCGAGCTCATCCGCAACGACCGGCCCGAGGAGGCCGGCGTGATCGAGGCTCCCGTGCTCGTCAAGCGGCCCTCCCACTACGTGCTCTTCTACTCGGCCGGCTCCTACACAGGCAACGGCTACTTCACCAGCTACGCCGTGTCCCCGTCGCTCACCGGTCCCTACACCAAGGCGTACCGGCCGCTGATGACGACCGCCACCTTCGACGGGGCCGTCCAAGGCCCCGGCGGGACCGACGTGCTCGGCAACCGCGTCTTCTTCCACGGCTGGGTGAGCAACGCACGCCACATGTACACCGCGGAGCTGGGCTGGGCCGACGACTACCCGGTGGTCCGCGGCAGCCGGGTCCGCTACGAGGCCGAGCGTGGCACGCTCAACCATGCCGAGGTCCGCACCGGCGCGGCGGGCGCGTCCCAGGGCGCCGTAGTCGCCAAGATCGACTACGCGGACAGCTGGGTCGACGTCCGGGTGTTCGCGCCGGTCGCCGGGGCCTACACCGCGTACGTGGCCTACGCCGCCGGGTACGGCGACGCGCAGCACCTGGTGACGGTGAACGGATCGGCGCAGTTCGCGCTGAGCTACCCCAACCGCGGCTGGGACAACTGGACGCAGGTGCCCGCCCAGCTCACGCTGACCACCGGCTGGAACACCCTGCGATTCCAACACCAGACGCGCTGGGCCGAGCTGGACTACATCGAGATCAGCTGACCGGGCGCTGTCCTCAGCAGGAGAGCCAGGGCCCAGTCCTGGTCGTTGGCGAGCGGGTCAGGCCGATGGGCCGGCCGGCCATCGACGCAGCTCGGCATGACAAAGGCGCACGTCGCACCACCGTCAGTGCCGAAGTCGACGAGATTGGCCGCGAAGATCGCGTCTGCGGCCCGCTGGTGCTCGTCGGTTCTCAGTGGTGCGGGGAGTTGGCGCAGCGCCACTGCGGTGAGGACACTCCAGTAGTGGGGAAAGGTGTCGCCCCATTGCCGGTCGATGCCGAACCAGTAGCCGTCCCAGTGGCGGATGCCGATGTCGCGGGTTCTGACGTGTGGCTGCGGCCCGCCGAAGGCGCGCAGCCACACAACCGCGGTGCGCAGTGCGGTCAGGAGACGGTCGTCGGGCTGGAGGGCATACGCCGTCGCGAGCAGGCTCACCAGCGGCGCGACCATGGACTGTTCGTACGTGACCTCGTGTGCCGGCAGGTCCGTCCCCAGGTCCGCGAAGCGACCGGCGTGGTCGACCAAGGCCTTGCGCAGGGAGTTGGCGCGCTCCGCGTCGCCATGGCTGTCCAGGCTTCGCGCGACCGAGTCGACGGCTTCGGCGTGGCCGATCGAGAGGTGGTCGGACACGCCCAGGGCGTAGCTGGCCTCCAGCAGCGATGCGGCGCGGTCCAATTCGGTGGTGTCGCCGTACAGCTCGAACTGGCCGAGGAAGAAGTGCGCCAGCCAGGGCGTGTTGTAGAGCCTCAACTGCTCGGGGCCGGGACGGCTGCTCCGGTGGACGGATCCGTCCGGCTGGACGAGCCGATCCCGGGCGAAGCGCGCGAATCCAAGCAGTGCGTCATCGATCGCCTCCTGATCTCCCCAACCGCGCAGCCGCGCCTGCTGGAGCAGCACGGCCATGCCTGTGCGCTCGGCGCCGTCGGTCCAGTCGGACCAGCCGTTCTCCGTCTGGCGGAGCCCGGTGCGGGTGTCGACGGGCACGAACGCGTACCGATAGGGGTCCGGGCGCTCGGTTGGACGGTGCTCGCCGAGAATGCGTTCTATCCGCGCCTCGACGAGGTGCCGGATCGGAGCCAGGAAGGCGACTGCCGTACGACTCCGCCGGCCGTTGCGCTCGAACTCGACCTGCCTGACGCCGTGGCTGCCTCCGATCACGGCGCTGTCCTCGCCGGGAAGGATCCTCGTTCCGGCGGCGAGGTCGATGTGCAGGGCGGTGCCAACGGGTGCGGTCAGAGCGGCTAACGTCGCAGGCGCGTTGGTGGCGTCGAGGAACGCCTCACGGCTGTCGTACCATCCGAGCTCCCACGACAACGTGTGACTCTCTCCGGGGGCCAGAGCCAGAATCGGCTGCCCACCGAACGCGTCCGGATTGCGGGCATGATCGGTGGGATGGACCAACAGATGTCCCCGATTGTCCGATGACGTATGTCTGTTGCGGCTTTCCACCGAGTACGCCCACAGGCTCCCCTCCCGCACGATCACGCCGAGCAGCGGCGGCGTCCCGGACATCGGCTCGGCGAGGATCCACGACCACGCGCCCCCGGTGAAGAGGTGCGCGTGGCAGCTCCGCGCCAACGCCGTCGCCGCCCCGTCATAGACGTCACGAACCGGCACGTTGACCGCCAACCCGGTGAGCTGGATGGCATGATCGCCGGTGTTGGTCCAGGTGTAGGACTCGATGAAGTGATCGCCGGTGACCCGCCGGCCGACCTCCAGCGCGACGTCCGGGCGTGGCCGATGCCACGCGGTTACGCCGCCAGCGTGCCAGTCGACGCCGTCCGGCTCCTGCCAGCGTCCGGACCCTTTGGGCGTGATGACGAAACCGGTGCCCCAACGGTGATCCGGCCCGTGCCAGACATCCAGCGCCTCGTCGAGGAGATAGACACGGCTGGGGTCCCGCGGATGCTCGAACGACACCGGCCCGCCGTCGGGCCCCAGCCGGGCGCTGCCGCCACCGAACTCAAACCTCTTCGTCACTTCCACTCCCGTCCGGCCTTCGCAACGCCGCTTTCGATCCGTAGCGATTCGAGTAGTGTCCCGCGAATTCGTCGATGACTACGCGAGCGCACTGGCGTCCGGCCCGTTCACCAAATTCCCGCCGACGTCGACGTCGACGTCACGGAGCGAATCAACGCGAATGGCCGAAACCTGGTCCTGCTCCTCCCGATCACATGGCACTATGACCGCGTGCCCATGAGCCGGCCCTCCTTGCGCGCACTGCGTGCCGCGGTCTTCGCGGCGGCCTGCGTGCTGGTCTCGGCCGGCTTGCACGGGCTGGCCGGCGGCGGACCGGTGCGCCTCGACGTGATGCTCGGTGCACTCGCCCTGGCCTGGACGGGCGCCTATCTGCTCGGGCGCCGCCAGCGCGGCATGGAGGTCCTGCTCGCGGCCTGCTTCGCCACGCAGTACGGCATGCACCACCTGTTCAGCACAGGTGCGGTCACGCCGGTTCCCCCCTCGCACGAGCACGGCAGCCCGGTGGGCATGATCCTGGTCCACGCCATGACGGCGCTCCTGTCGGCCTGGTGGCTGGAGCGAGGGGAATCGGCCCTGGCCGCCCTGCTGCATCTGGCCGTGACCACCGTCCACCGCTGGTGGCGGATCCTGTCGGTCCTGGCCGGCACGCTGGTCGAGCTGGACCCCCAGGCCCTCCGCCCGTCCCATGACGAGCGCGTCGACTGCCCGCAGTCCTGGGGCGCCACGGCCATCCCCCGGCGCGGCCCACCCCTGCGTTTCTCCCTTCTCTGATTCCGCCTTCCGGGTCGCGGCCTGTCACGCCGACGGCCCGCGTACCGCCGCGCGCCGTGACGAGCCTGCGGCGGACCTCGAACCCTGTCGGAAGCACGCGCGCCCATCTGCGTGCGCGCGTCGCCTTGCACGTGGAGAAACGCCTGATGACCTCAACCACCGACGTCGGCAGCGCCGCCGATCACGACCACCCGCCCTCCCCCGAACGTCCGTCGTCCTGGGCCGCGTTGCGCCCCCTGGTGTTGCGCCTGCACTTCTACGCGGGCATCCTCATCGCCCCCTTCCTGCTCGTGGCCGCCGGCACCGGCCTGTTGTACGCCACCTCCTTCCAGATCGAGCAGGTCGTCTACCAGCACGAGCTGACCGCCCCCGCCGGCCAGACGCGCCTGGCCCTCAGCGAGCAGATCGCAGTCGCCCGCGCCACCCAGCCGCAAGGCACGGTCACAGCCGTGCGGCCCGCCGCCGAGCCGGGACAGACGACGCGAGTGCTGCTGGACCGCCCGGGGCTGCCGGAAAGCACGCAGCTGGCGGTCTTCGTCGATCCGCACACCGGGCAGGTGCGCGGCACGCTGGAAAGCTACGGCAGCTCCGGAGCGCTGCCCGTCCGCGCCTGGATCTCGATGCTCCACCGCCACCTGCACCTGGGCGAGCCAGGGCGGATCTACAGCGAGCTGGCCGCGAGCTGGCTGTGGGTCGTCGCGCTCGGCGGCCTGGTGCTGTGGACCACCCGACGCCGCCGCAGCCGGCGCCATCTCCTCGTCCCCGACCGGACCGCACGCGGAGCCCGCCGCACGCTGTCCTGGCACGGCTCCGTCGGCCTCTGGGCCGTTCTCGGTCTGCTGTTCCTGTCAGCCACGGGTCTGACCTGGTCCAAGTACGCCGGCGCCAACGTCGACGAGCTGCGTGCGACCTTCAACTGGACGACACCGTCGATCAGCGCCTCCGGCGGTGACCACGGCGGCCACGCCTCCCCCGCAGGACATCACGGCACCACGACGGACATCGGCGTGGACCACGTCGCTCAGGTGGCCGCCGGCAAGGGGCTGTCCGGCCCTCTGGAGATCACCTGGCCCGGCGAACCCGGCGACCCCTACCTCGTCAAGGAGATCGACAAGACCGCGCCCACCCGCCTGGACCAGGTCGCCGTCGACGCGGCCACGGGCCAGGTGCAGGCCGAGCTGCGCTTCGCCGACTATCCGCTGGCGGCCAAACTGGCCCGGTGGGGCATCGACGGCCACATGGGGCTGCTGTTCGGCCTGGCCAACCAGATCCTCCTCGCTCTGCTGGCCATCGGGTTGATCTCCCTGATCGTGCTCGGCTACCGGATGTGGTGGCAACGGCGGCCCACCCGCGGCTTCGGCAAGCCGTACACCCGGGGCGGCTGGCGGAACGCGCCGTGGGTCGTACTGGCGCCGCTCGGCCTGCTCGCCATCGTTGTCGGAGTGTTCCTGCCGCTCATGGGCATCTCGCTGGCCGCGTTCCTGGTGATCGACGTCCTGCTCGGGCTGCGCTCCCGCGCCCAGGCGATCCCGCCGCGGACCAGATAGAAGGCGCCGCCGACGAGGACCTGTCAGTGGTGGTGGCCGCGCCGGCCGAGGGTCTCCACGGGGGTCGCGCCGGGGCGGGTCCACTGCGGCACGGGGCGGCCGGTCGGGCCCCAGGTGGCGTTCCCGTCCGCGTCCGAGCGCCAGGACCAGGACGGGCTACGCCCCTCGGGCCAGCCTTCGGGGTTGTCCTCCCACGTCTCGCCGCGGCCGTAGGGCGTCATGTCGAGCAGGCCGAGGGACCCGTTGACCCGCTCGTTGCCACGGCCCGTCGTGGCGTAGGTGAGGAACACGCGGTCGCCGTCGCGCACGAAACAGGTGAGGTAACCCATGCTGCCGCCGACCGGCTCGTCCACGTCGCGCACCGAATACCAGGGCTGGGTGTAGCCCATGAACTCGACGAAGGAGGCCACCTCGTCCCACGGGCCCGTGGTCAGGACGGCGAACGAGACGCCGCGGGCGTTGAGGTAGACAGCGTCCTTCAGGTGCCAGGCCGTGGTGGTGCAGCCCTCGCACTGCCCCTGGTGCGGCGCGCCGTCGTACCACATGTGCTTGTAAACCACGAGCTCGTCGCGGCCCTGGAACAGGTCCAGGAACGGGACCGGGCCATCGGGTCCGACGACCTCGACCGTCCCGTCGAACTCCACCATCGGCAACCGGCGGCGGGCCGCGGCGATCGCGTCGCCCTCGCGGGTGTGGGCCTTCTCGCGGACCAGAAGCTCATCACGGGCGGCCTGCCAGGTGGCCAGGTCGACGATGGGCGGCCGGCCGGGCAGCGCGGTGGTCGGGTCACTCGGCGTGGTCGTCATGGTGTCCTCCGTGGTATCCGGTGCCGGGCAGCGTCGTACGACGCCCTACAACGTCATCAGAACAGACCCGCGACCCGGCCGGAACTCATCGCGCCAGGCGGCGCCTTCGGCCGAGCCGGCATCGACCACGTCCGGCTGACAAAGTTCACAGGACCGCTTGCAGTCTCGGACCGTGTTCCATGGAAAAGCAAAAGACCACCCTCGGTCCTCTGCAGACTCGTTTTCGTACAGAGCCAGCGGATCTCAGCTGTTGAAAAGCTTGCGAGGTATCGTTCGGCGAGCCTTCTGGCCTGCTCAATGTCCATGTCCACGCTCCCAGCTTGTTCGTGCGACAAATTCCTGCCCCAAGACGTTTCCGGCTCTTCGGCTAATCACGCGATCGTCACCAGCATCAACTGGGCTTCTCGGGAGGGGGCGGGCGGTCCCACTCGTAGCGATAAGGTGCTTGCGCTACGCAAGAGGCTAAGAATGCTGAATGTCTTGCATGTGGAGGTATTGCCCATGCGCATGCCGTCCACAGACGCGCAGAAAAGGGCGCGCCCCCGTCACTGCCGGAAGGAACGAGACCGTTCAGGCTAACGATCTTCGACACACCGGCCCACCAGGGTGACTTTCCTCCCCCGCACAAGACATGCCAGATCCGGACGCGATCGGACCTCCCGCCGGGGCCGCGCACTCGGCGGTAGAGAAAACCACACCCACATCGCCCACGCCGATCATCGCGAGCGTGAACCGTCTGCCACCATGTGCTCACCAGCAGTGGGAACCGGCCATGACACAGGTCGGACCCCCGTCCCACGACTGCAAAGGCAGAGTACGTGAACGTAGAGGCGGAGATCCTCGGCTTGCAGCTACGCATGCAAGCGCTAGAAGCCCAACCGTGTCCCGGCAGTGTCATCACGGCCATCGGGGCCGCCGTTGTCGTGATGACAGCCAAGGTGACAGAAGGCAGATTCGAGATCGTCGAAACCCTGTCGGCTCTGGCCGCCGACGTCGAAGACCTTCGTCGGCGGACGCACGAGCACCTCCAACGCGACAAGCCGACCTGGTACGACACCCTCCAAAACGACCTGAACGCCCTGCGGCTCAAACTCGATCGCTTGCTTGAGAAAGACGGCGTTTAGGGACTGGCGTGAGCGTCCTTTCTGTACCAGGGCTCACGCTGGAGCGCCTGAAACGACCCATCTCCGCAACGGCGACGCCTATGCCTTTGTCCGAGCAATCGCATGTTGTCCTCGCAGGCCACAGGCACGTCTTGGGGATGCTGGCCTTTCACCTCACTTGCGTGAGTAACGTCAGCCTCCCGTGAATCGAGATGTTTATGAGCAACAAGAGAGGACGTTGCATGTGGGGGTGACGCCTGCGTGAGCAAGAAGCTACCGGGGGCTCCATTGGACGAGTTGCCGATGACGACAAAGAAGGAGCAGTTCAGTCTCGCTTACGTGCATATGCTGGCATCCGCAGCCGGATGTTCGATTAAAGACCACCGAACCGACGTCGACGGTGTCGACATCACGTTGGCCTCGTCTGCTGAGTATGAGGTTTTCTACTGTCCCCAGTTTGAGCTGCAACTGAAGTGCACCTCACAGGCGCGTGCGCTGTCCGACGAGCATGTTGCCTGGCAGATGAAGGCAGCACCGTTCCGCAGGTTGACGCATCCAAAACGTCACATTCCGGCTTTTCTAGGAGTTTTGTTCGTCCCGCAGGAGTCTCAAGCATGGCTGGATCAGGACGAAGACCGCCTCCTCATCGAGAGCCGCATGTACTGGGAGGCTGCCTGCAACTTAGGAAGCATCGAAGACTCACAGGACTCGAAGATCGTGCATCTACCCCGCAGTAATCTCTTTGATGTAGAGCAGCTTGTTGGCATCATGAAGGCGATCGGAGACGGAGGTAGCTGGTGAAGCGACCCACCCCAGACTCCTCTCTCCTGGAGTTGATCACGAGCCTCACACCTGCCGCCGTCTCTCAGTTCCTGGCGACGCAATCGTGGGAGCTGGAGTCACGGCTCGAGGACGTTCGTGAGATCTGGCGCCTGCCCAAAGATCACGGCGCATTGGCTGCTCGCATCATGCTGCCGCTCTCGAGTGACTTCGCCGACTACTCGCAGCGTTTCTATGACGCCCTGAACGCAATCCGCGTCATCAACGACTGGGACGTGGACAGCCTCTACGAACGCATCATCGCCACTCGTGCCGACCTGCTGTACATCCGACTCGATCAGGCCATGCCGGACGGAACTATCCCATTTCGCCAAGCAGAAGCCACCATCAAAGCGATCCACCGAATGATGAGAGCAGCGGCGACGACAGCCGCAGACCCCGCGCACTCCCACCGAGGGCGCAGGTCGGCACTCGTGACCGAGTTCCTGAACGAGGACGTGCGCCTAGGCCACACCAAGCGCGGCAGCTTCATCTTTACTGTCGTGGCAAGACTGGAAGACGACATCAGCGGCGATCATTCGGTCGATCCACCGCGGGCGGAGGACGATCTCATCAGCGAGCCCTTCCCACGCAAGGTCATGGCGACGCTGGCAAGGGGCCTCCAGACGACGCACCGACTGGCTCGCGGGCGCGATCGGGAGGCTCTAGAAAATCCTGCGGCATGGGGACTGAGCGCTAATCTCATTGAGTCTCTGGAAGAGATGGCTGAGCCCGAAGGGCTGCGATCTCTGGACCTGTCCTTCGAATGGGCGGCTGCCGAGCAAGCCCCCGCGGTTGGCACGGAGCCGATCAGGCTTGAGCACGAGATCCTAGGAGAGCTGGCTCGCGTTCGGGAGCGCCTCGTCCGGCAGGAGGAGCCGCCACGCCGAGAAACTCTCGTAGGCGCCGTCAAGTCACTGGCCTGGGACGAGGGAAGCGATCTCGAGGATGAGGTAGGCGCGATCGTGATCCTCGCGGACGTGAACGGCCGCACTCGGAATGTGCATCTAACCCTTTCTGGTCGAGACCACGATTGGGCGATTCGGGCTTACCGGAACAAGATTCCTCTGACGGTGACAGGCGACTTGGCATATGAACGACGAGCCTGGCGCCTCCAGGGTGATATCGAGCTCGACACAGGCTTCCTGCAGCACACGCTTGGCGATCTGCCAGAACGCTGAGCACGCTCGCACTCGCAGCTCGACGCCCACACCCCGGCAGATCCGTCAACGCCGCGGACGGCAATCGCGCACCCGTCGAGCCTATTTGACCGGACCCGCTCCGGCAGGGGTGCGACGGATGCGGCGACGGAACCGATCTCCCCGAGGTAGCGCACGGCGCCCGTCTCACCGGCAGCATCTGGCCCTCAATCAACGACTGGACGATCTCCCGCAGAATGGGCAGGGCGCGCTGGCATGGTCTGAGCCCTCGCAGCCTACGACCAGGACTTATACGTCCGCCCAGATGTCATTCGCCCAAGCCCGCCCGACGGGCGCGGACCACTGCCTGGGCGCGGTCGGCCACCGGTCTCGGGCTGCTGGCCGTGGGCGTGGCATCGGCGCGTACGACCGCCGAGCCCGTCCCTGTGAACGCCTGATGTCGTCGTCCCGCCACACCCGGTGCCATCTCGACGACCCAGTCGAGGAGGTGTGGCGGGGCATCCTGCCCTGACCGCCGCCATCTGGCACAACCGCCATACCGGCCAGCCCATCACCCGATCGCTGATTGCCTACGACCACTGACTAGGCGTGCCAGAGGGCGGCAAGCTGCCGGGTGGCCAGCCGGGATGGTATGGCGCGCAGCAACGCGTCGCGAAGCCACGCGGCGACGCCGGTCTGGGAGGTCAGCCGCGATTGCCGGGACGCCGCCCGCATCATGCGGTTGGCGCTGGGCCTGCGCTCGGCGTCGTAGCGCAGGAGCCGCTGGGCGACGTCTGACGGCTCTGCGCCGCTCAGGTGGCGGGTTAGTGCGGCCGCGTCTTCGAAGGCCTGGCTGGCGCCCTGGCCGAGGTCGGGTGGCATGGCGTGCGCGGCGTCGCCGAGGAGCGCGATCCTGCCGACCGCGAACGAGGGCAGGGGTTCGGCCAGGCGAGCGATCGGGTCGACGTAGATGTCGGCGGGCAGGGTGGCCTCGATCAGTGCCGTGACGAGGGGGTGCCAGTCGGCCATCAGGGACAGCATCTGCCGGCGTGCCTCCTCCGCGCCGGGCGGCGTGCCGTGCAGGACGGAGTCGGTGAACCAGTACAGGCGGTGCTCGCCGACGGGGAACAGGCCGAACATCGCCCCGCTGCGGCGGTCGACCAACTGGCTGGCGAGGAGGTCTGTCACCGGGCCGGGAGGGCGGGGCAGCATGCCGCGCAGGTCAATCCGGCCGGTCCGCCGTAGCCCGGGGTGGCCGGGAATGAGCTGTTCGCGCAGCTTGCTGCCGATGCCGTCGGCCGCGATCACGGCGTCCGCTCTCGCGACGGGGTTGCCGTCGCTGATCACGGTTACCCCGGTGGGGTCGGGCTCCAGGCGCTCGACCGGGGTCGCGGTACGCACCAGGTCGGCGGGCAGCGGGGCGCGTAGCGCCCGGTGCAGCTCAGCCCGGTCGATGATGGCGGGCGTCCCGACCTTCTGCTGCGCCTGGACCGCATCGGTGATCAGCAGCGGGCGTCCGCGCCAGTCCCGCAATCCCGCGCGGGCGGCAGGCATGATGTGCCCGCGAACGTCTTCAGCCAGCCCCAGCGCGTCCAGCGCGCGGAGCCCGTTGGGCATGACCACGATCCCGGTGCCTGCTTCCCGGAGCTCGGCGCCCCGTTCGAAGAGTGTCACCTCGTGGCCCAGGCGATGCAGCCCCACCGCGGCCGTCACTCCTCCGAGCCCGGCACCGACCACCACGATCCTCATGAGACCTCCTCGCCGATTCACTACGATCGTACTAGTACGGCTATTGGTAGCATGGTCGCATGCCGCCCACCAACCCGGCCCGTCGCCGAGCCCTGACCGATACCGCCATCGAGCTACTGGCGTCGTCGGGCGTGCATGGACTGACCCACCGCGCGGTGGAGAAGGAAGCAGACCTTCCGCCGGGAACGGCCTCTAACTACTTCCGCAGCCGGGAAGCGCTGCTGGTGGCCGCCGCGGAGCGCATCGCCGAGCTGCATCACGCCGACACCGACCGGGCCACCGAGCAGCCCGCGACGCTGGTCGACCTGCTGACGGAATCGCTGCTCACAGCGGCGACCACACTGCGCAACCGCTATCTGGCAATCTTCGAACTTCAACTGGAGGCCGTGCGCCGGCCGCTGCTCGCCTCGGCGCTCGCGGGCCTGCAGGACATGTCGGTGCAGATCACCGCCGGGCACCACGACAAACTCGGCCTCGCCATCCCACGCGAGAAGATCCCCGCGCTGATCGCGCTCTACGGGGGTGCGCTGTTCACCCTGGTCACCGCGCCGCCAGGGAGCGTCAGCAGGGACGTCGTCCAGAGCGTGGTTCAGGCCATCGTGCATGGCTGTGCCCCACACGATGAAAATCCTGAATCGGTACGGCAGGGCCGCCACACCTAGCGCACCTTCCGGACCCCGGCCCCGTCATTAAGCAGCCTTCATCAGCCTGCGGACGAACTCCCGATGCGCTAGAACCCGCTGGGCTCGAATACTCCGATGTCGTCGGCCGAAGGGCCCTGGCTCGGGGAGGTCCGGTTGAGCGACGCCTCCACAAGCTTGACCAGCCCTTGACGGAGGCTGCTTACCGACATCCGCGAACTGGTGGCGAGAATCGCGTGATTCACAGGAAAGCGGCGACTTCGGTCGATCGCCGTCCCCGCTGATGCCGACGCACTTGTCCGCGCCCGACCGAGCGGCGCGCACGATCGAGGCTAGCTTTTCATGAGTTGAGCGAGGCGGTCCCAAGCTGGGGATGAGGCTCCGGGCTGGGATTGCGCGGCCAACCGGGCGATAGTCGGGTTGTGGACGGGGCGGGTCTCCGTTCGGCTGTGGTGGTTGGTGAACCAGTTCCGGGTACGTGCGGCAAGGGCTGGGAGGCGGGGATCGTCCGGCGACCAGTCGTAGGCGGCGTCGTGTTCGAGGTAGAGAGCGCGGAACTCGGGATCGGTCATGAGCTCGCGTTTTTCGGCAATCCACAGGGAGCTGTCCTCGGGTGAGGCGGTTTGCATGAGGATCCAGCCGTCGCGTTCCAGGTGTATCGCTCGCTCACTGACGCCGAGTTCGCGCAAATCCTCGAGATAGTCGGCGACTTCCGGGGAAACGAAAAGCCGGTCGTCACCGCGCAACTGGGCGAGTTGATCGCGGGTTCGCTGCAGCTGCGCGATGCGGTCTTGGAGGGTGTGGTCGATCTCGGCGATGGCTGCCGTGAGCGTGTCCGGGTCGGCGTCAAGAAGGTCTTTGATGCGGGCCAGTGGTACGCCCGCATGGGCCAGGGTTCTTATCTTGACGAGGTCGACGGCATCTTTGGCGGTGTAGCGCCGGTAGCCGGAGGAGTCGCGGTCGGGCTCGGCGAGCAGACCGCGCTCGTGATAGTGGCGGATGGCCTTGATGGTCACTCCGGCGTAGTCCGCGAGCTGGCCAATCGTGAGCATGCCGGACATCCTCCCACTCCAGTGATCAGACCCGCCGGGTCAGGCGGCCGCCGCCATTGCGGAAGCGCGCTTGGCCGTCGCGGACGTCGTGGTAGGAGACGAGCAGCAGGCGGAGATATCCGTCGAACGTCTCCAGCGGGTATCCGGCGGGCGCGAAGAGGCCGGGCCGGATCGGCACGTAGCGCTGCGGCGGGGCGGAGGTCATGCCGCCGGCGAACGCGGTGAAGATCCGCTCCTGCGCCTCGTCCGCCGGTTCGTAGGTCATCCGCTCCTCGAGCTGGCCATCGACAATGCTGACGTCGATGCGGAGCTGGTTGGAGCGGTAGGTGCCCACGTAGGGGGTGAGGTCGACGTCCTGCTCCACTTCGGTGACCAAAGTGGGGATCTGGACGCCGAGATGCTCACTCAGCAGCCACTGCAGGATCTGGTCCTGCAACATGATCGCCCCCGGGGTATTGCCGAAGGCGGTGAAGACCAGGTCGTGGTCGGGGACGACGCACAGGATGGACACGCCGCCGGGCGACGCGCCCGACATGGCGAGCACGGTCGTGTCGCCGAACGGGTACCGCACCCAGCCCAGGCCCATCGGCGGGACGTTCGGGGTCGCCATGTCGTGCGAGACCTGCTGCATCAGCGCGGTCGACTCGGTCGACAGGACGCGCGTGCCGGTGGGAGACACACCGCCCGCCAGGTGGGTGCGTCCGAAGGCGAGCAGGTCGGCGACGGTGCCGATCGGCGTGCCGCCGGCCGGCCCCCAGGTGTCGGGCAGCATGAACATGCTGGTGGGTTTGGCCGCCATGGTCTCGGGGTCCAGGAAGTGGCCGATGGCCGTGCTACGCAGGATGGCCTGCTCGGCTGAGGTGCAGGAGTCCTTCATGTCGGCCCGTGCGTAGATGTCGCGCTCGAGCAGGTCGGGGAAGGGCATGCCGGTCACCACTTCCAGCAGGCGGCCCGCGACGATCATGCCGCCGTTGGAGTAGCTGAGCTGCTTGCCGGGTTCGAACAGACTGCCGCAGCTGCTCGCGAGGCCGTGGACGTAGGTCTTCAGAGCCTCACGGCCCTTGGCATCGGGGAAGAACAGGTCCGCATCGATGCCGTTGGTGTGTGAGATCAGGTGCCGGACCAGGATCTTGCCCGCCGCGCCCGGTGCGGTCAGGGCGAATTCGGGAAGGTACGTCACCACCGGCATGTCGAGGTCCAACAGTCCACGGTCGACCTGCTGCAGGACCAGCGTGGTGGTCAGGACCTTCGTGACGGAGCCGAAAAGGAATCCTGTGTCTTCGCGCATCGGCGCGCCGGTGGCGACGTTCGCCGTGCCATGAGCGACGACGATCTGCTCGCCGGCGTGGTAGACGCCGGCGACGAACCCGGGGACGTTGTCGGACTCGGAGGAGGCGGCGGCCTGCTCGCGGATCTGGGCTTCGACGGTGTGCAGTGCGTTGTTGTTCATGCGAGCCATCGTCGAGCCTTGACCTAGGGGCAAGGTCAAGACGTACCGGCACTCGTTCGCGGGCGGACCGCATCGATGAGGAGGTCGAGCAGGCGATCGGTCTGCTCCTGGGGGGCGCCGGCTGTGATGGCGAGGAACACGCCGATGAGCATTGTGGTGACGTCGTCGGGGTCGACGTCCGCGCGGAGCGTGCCCGCTGCCACACCGTGTTCGAGGATCGTGGCGATCGTGCTGGTGACGCGTTCCCGTGAGGGGGCTGCGATACGCCCGGAGGCGAAAGCGGCGCGCAGCGTGTCCATCATTCCGCGTTTGGTGGCGACGAATGTGGCGTAGCGGCCCATCCAGGCCCTGAGCGCGACGTCGGCAGGGTGCTGTTCGAGCAGGGTGGGGACGCTCGCGGTGACGTCGTCGAGCTCGCCGGCATAGACGGCCTCGACGAGGCTCTCACGGGTGGGGAAGTGACGGTACAGGGTCCCGATTCCGACTCCGGCCCGGCGGGCGATCGCCTCCAGTACGACCGGGCCGTCGGCGGCCGCGAAGGCGGCCTGGGCGGCGGCGATGAGCTTCTCGCGGTTGCGCCGCGCATCGCGGCGGACCGGCTGGCCGACGGGATCGGGCGAGCCGGCGGGTACGCGGGCCGGCGGCGTTTCGGACCGACTCAAAACGGAGGCACCTCCGGTAGTGCTATGGTGGATGTAACGGAGGCTCCTCCGTTTCTTCCATTCTCTCACGGGAGCAGGTAGCCATGACGTCCGAAGGCACCCCCACCCACGAGGCCGCTCCCGCCGGGATCTCGCGTCCTGGCGGCCCCGGACTGATGGCAGGCCGCACGGTCTCGCGCCTCGGATACGGCGCGATGCAGCTGGCGCGCCTGCACGGCGACCGCGACGCCGCCGTCGCCCTGCTCCGCCACGCGATCGACCTGGGTGTCGACCACGTGGACACCGCCGAGTTCTACGGCGACGGCTTCGTCAACGACGTCATCCGTGAGGCGCTCCGCTCCCGGGACGACGACGTCTTGGTCGTCAGCAAGGTCGGCGCCACCGCCGACCCGGGCGGCTCGCCCCCGCTGCGTCTGGCACAGCGGCCCGAGGAGCTGCGGGCCAGCGTCGAGGAGAACCTCGCCACGCTGCAACTGGAGCGGATCCCGGTGGTGAACCTGCGCCGCGTCGATGCCGGGATCACGATCCCGGTCCCGGAGGGCCAGGCGGTCGACCTCGACGACCAGCTGGCGGAGCTGATCGCCTTGCGCAGCGAAGGCAAGATCGGTGCAATCGGGCTGAGCAGTGTGACCATCGACGGACTGCGCCGCGCCCTGCCGGCGGGCATCGTCTGTGTGCAGAACGCCTACAGCCTCCTGGACCGCGACGACGAGGACATGCTCCAGCTCTGTGCGGACGAGCACATCCCCTGGGTGCCCTACTTCCCCCTCGGCGGCGCGCTCCCAGGCCTTGCGAAGGTGACCGACGAGCCGACCGTGCTCGCCGCCGCCCAGAACCTGGGATGCACCCCGGCGCAGGTCGGCCTGGCCTGGCTGTTGCACCACGCCCCCCATGTGCTGCTCATCCCGGGCACCGCCGACGCTGGTCATCTCGAAGCGAACCTGGCAGCGGGCGCGATCACCCTCGACGAGGAGACCCTCGCCACCCTCGACGCCATCGAGTCCCACTCCAACGACGTTGCCATCGGCTGACCGAAAACCACGAGACCCGAGTCGCGCCCACAAGCCGGGCACGTGACGGACCTCCAGGTCGCGCCGGGAAACCCCTCTTCACCAGACTCCAAGGACGGATCTTGAAGGCCATCATCTACCGCGACAATGGCGGCCCCGACGTTCTCCAGCTCGTCGACCGCACCCTGCCCACGCCCGGCCCCGGTGAGGTTCGCGTCCAGGTCGCCGTGTCCGGGGTCAACCCGACCGACTGGCAGACCCGCTCCGGCGCCCACCCCGGGCAGTTCTCCGAAGTCACCCCGCACCTCGACGGCGCCGGCGTGATCGACGCCGTCGGTGAGGGCGTCACCCAGAGTCGGGTCGGTCAGCGTATGTGGCTGTTCATGGCCGCCGCCGGACGGCCCACCGGCACCGCCGCCGAGTTCACCGTCGTGCCCGCCGATCGGGCCGTGCCGCTGCCCGACGAGGCCAGTTTCGACGTCGGCGCCTCGCTCGGCGTCCCCGCGCTCACCGCGCACCGCGCGCTCACCGTCGCCGAGGACGGGCCGCGCCGCCTGCGGCCCGGGGCACTCGACGGCAGGGTGGTGCTCGCCGCGGGCGGCGCCGGGGCGGTCGGGCACGCGGTGATCCAACTCGCCCGATGGGCGGGCGCCACAGTTATCAGCACGGTCAGCAGTCCGGCGAAGGCCCGGCTGGCCACCGCCGCCGGCGCCGACCACGTGATCAACTATCGCGAGGGCGACCCGGCCGCCGACATCCGCAAGATCGCCCCGGACGGCGTCGACCTCGTGGCCGAAGTAGCGCTCGGCGCGAACCTCGCACTGAACCTGGCTGTGCTGCGGACGCGCGGCACGATTTCAACCTATGCCAACGACGGTGGCAAGCCGGTCGAACTGGACGTGCTGCGGAACATGGTGCTGAACACACGCCTCCAGTTCCTGGTGCTCTACACGGCCGGTCCGGAGGCGCGAGCCGCAGCCGTTGAGGACGTCGCCGCCGCGGTCCGCAGCGGTGCCCTGCCGGTCGGCGAGGAGCACGGCCTGCCGCTGGTCCGCTTCCCGCTCGACCGTACCGCCGACGCGCACCGGGCGGTGGAGAGCGGCGCGGTCGGCAAGGTCCTGGTGGACGTCACGTCGTGACGCTTGGACGACATCCGCGAACCGCTCGTCATCCGTGACGACGAAATCCCGCCTTGCTCCACCGTCCGCGCCCGGGTCCCAACGGGGCGAGAATCGGAGCGTCAGGCCAGGCCCTGGTCCTGCATCATCTTCATCGGGTCCTCATGGCTGAGCGCGAAGACCATCTTGGGACCGTCCTCCTTGAGGAAGAGGATGTAGGACGCGTCGTGCACCAGCTCCACGACCTCCCCGTCCTGCTTCTTGATCGCCATCCGGCCGCGCGTCTTGACCAGCGTGTAGGTCTCGTTCAGCGGCACCTCTTCGTACGGATAGACGTTGACCGAGACGAACCCCATCGCCTCGAGGTAGTCCTTGCGCTCGTTGATGCCGGCGAGAAATTCGCCCTTCTCCAGCGCGAGCACCTCACCGTTCGGGTCGGCGCCGACCAGCGTGCCGCCGATGCAGTCGCCCAGTAAGTCGGGGTTGAAGGCGTTGTTCGCCGCGTTGTACCGCTCGAAGAAGGCGCTGATCTGGTCACTCACTGTCGCCATGCCGTACCCTCCACATCGCGACAGCGGACCGCTGCCGCACTCGATGAAATTTATCTTAGTCACTAAGATAGTTCGTACCCTAGGGACCGCTCAGACGGGATGTCAAGCAATGCCTGCCGACCGCGATGACCTGCTGCGTGCGCTCGAGGCGGAAGGTCGCCGGAGCACCACGGATGGTGTGCACTTCATGCAGGCGATCGCCGAACGAAGCGGCATGAGCCTGACCGACCTGCAGTGCCTCAACATCCTGGCGGGCACCGGCCCCATCACCGCCGGGCAACTGGCGCAGGAGATGCGGCTGACCACCGGGGCGATCACCGGTCTCGTCAATCGGCTGGAAAGGGCGGGCTACGTCCGGCGCGACAAGGACCCCGCGGACGGCCGGCGCGCCGTCATCAGCCTCGTCACCGAGGCCATGGAACGTGACGGCGCCAACCTCCTCGGCCCGAGGGACCAGATCATGGAAACGCTCTTCGACGGCTACGACGAGCGCGAGCTGGCCGTCATCCTCGACTTCCTGCGCCGGACGAACGCGATGCGAGAAGCCGAGACGGCGCGGATCCGCGCCGAGATCAGCGCGAAGATGAGCGAGCAACCGACGCACTGAGGCGGCCCAGGGGTCAGGAGCTACCTGCCGGGAATTCGGTGTTTGCGAAGGAGCCATCGGGCGATCCGCCATGGTGAGATGTGATGGTGCGCGACTCACGACGTGACCAGGTGATCGCAGCATGCGGCGCGCTGCCAGGATCCGTGGAGGACTACCCGTTCGGCGATGAGGTGGCGGTGTTCAAGGTCGCCGGCAAGATGTTCGCGCTGGTGGTGCTGGGCCCGCCGCCCGGCACCGTCAGCCTCAAATGCGACCCGGACCTCGCGGTCAGCCTGCGCGGCCAGTATGCCGCGATCATCCCGGGCTACCACCTCAACAAGCGGCACTGGAACACCGTCACGCTCGACGGCTCCGTACCCGACGATGAGCTTCTTGACCTGATCGATCATTCCTACGAGCTCGTCGTGGCCCGCCTGCCCAGGGCCGAACGGGACAAACTGAAACCTGACCGGTAGTCCCTGGGCCGCGGCAACCCGCTGGGCCAACGTCTCCAGCGGCGTCGGGCGCCTTCAGGTACTGACAGCGCTCTGCGCGCAGCACACCCGCGTTGAGCTCGAAGCGTCGCTGCTGAATTGAACTCCAGACCGAGAAAGACGCTCGGCCGGGAAACCCTGGCCGAGCGTCGTACGGCGCCTTCTCCTGTCGGGAGGCGATGGTGACGTCACTGTGGGAACGCGTGGCCCAGGCCGAGACGGCTGCGCGACGGCAGGCCGCGTGACGTTCTGGTTCTCAGGGCTGTGTGACGGGCTGGTTCGCGACCGCAGAGGCTGCGCAGGAGGCAAGGTCCTCGCGTAGCCGGCGCTGCCGCTCCTGCGACAACGGCGCGAAGATCTGCCGTTCGACGGCGCGCACGGCGACACTGGCCTCGTGCAGCGTCGATTGTCCGGCTCCGGTGAGCTCGGTTGGCAGTGCACGCCCATGAGCGGCGTGAGCAGGCCGGGTGAGCAGGCCCCGTTCTTGTAGCCGGCGAAGGACGACGTTCATCGACTGGCGCGTGACGAAGGCGCGGCGGGCGAGTTCGGAGTTGGACAGTCCCGGATGCTGGCCGAGCAGTTCGAGGCATGCGTATTGGGCAACGGTGAGACCCAGTGGACGCAGCACCTCATCCATCGCGGTGTGCAGTGACGCTTGCACCTGCTTGAGGACGTAGCCCACCGACTGGTCAAGGTCGCCAACGGCCTCTTCTTGCGTCATGTCAGTATTATGACATAGCTTGTATGTCAGAAGGACTGACATGCAGAAGGGATAGGCCATGAGTGGGCAGGTCACCTACTTTGAGCTGCCAAGCAGGGACATCCAAGCAACCCAGCGGTTCTGGGGCTCGCTGTTCGGCTGGACGTTCTATGAGGGCAACTTCCCGGGTTACTCGATGATCCAGGGACCCGAGCCCATGGGCGGATCGCCGCACGATGATTCGTCACGACACCCGCGCATCTTCTTCGCCGTCGACGACATCACCGCCGCTGTCGCTCGGGTACGCGAACTCGGAGGCACAGCAGAAGATCCGGTCAATATCCCGTCTGGTGCCTACGCCCACTGCACCGATGACCAGGGCGTGGAGTTCAGCCTGTCCCAACAGGCAGGTAACCACGATTGAATCGCACCGAGACCACCGGGTCAGGACCGAAGGGGTCCGGTCGCCTCCTCAGACCGCTACTTCCGCTGGCGCTGGCCACCTTCGCGGTCGGCACCGACGCGTTCGTGATAGCCGGTCTCCTGCCGGCCGTTGCCGCCGACCTTAAGATAGGTCTGCCGGCCGCTGGCCAGTTGGTGACCGTGTTCGCGTTGACGCTGGCTGTCGCTGCGCCGGTTCTGAGTTGGCTGTTGAGCCCACTGGATCGTCGCAAGGCTTTGCAGCTGGCGCTGATCGTGTTCGTCGTCGGCAACGTCGTGACCGCACTCAGCCCGACCTACCTGCTGGCGTGGCTGGCCCGGATTCTCACCGCAGTCGGGGCGGCCACCATCACGGCCACCGCGTCGAGCGCGGCTGTCGCGATCATGCCTGCCGAACGGCGGGGACGTGCCATGGCGCTGGTCATCGGTGGGCTGACCTTGTCAACCGCGCTGGGCATGCCTCTGGGCAACTTGATCGGCGGCGTCGACTGGCGCCTCACGCTCTGGGCCGTCGCGATCCTGGGCGTCGTTGCCGCGATCGGCATCTCGGTAGCGTTGCCCAAGGTTATGCTCCCGGCGACAAGCCTGACGGCCCGCTTGGCACCGTTGCGCCAGCCCAAGGTGCTCACCATTCTGGTCGTGACGCTGCTGGTGATGGCCGGGCACTATACCGTCTACACCTACATCGGAGCCGTGACCGCGGGCGCCACGACTGGGTCCTTACCTCAGGCCATCACCATGATTCTGTTCGTCTGGGGCGTCGGGGTCCTGGTCGGCAACTTCCTCGCCGGCCGTCTCGCCGACAACCTTCCGGGACGCCAGATCGCGGTCGTGGCACTCACCGGCGGCACTGCGCTGCTCGCGATCAGCCCACTCACCGTCAGCCACCTGGTTGTTGCGTGCGTCTGGGCCGCGATATGGGGGGCCACCGACGGGATGGTCTCCGTCGTGCAGCAACACCGGCTGGTGATCCTTGCACCCGCCTCGGCACCAGTTCTCCTTGGCCTCAACTCCTCCGCGATCTACCTCGGAGTTGCGATGGGTGGTGGACTTGGCGGTCTGGCTCAAGACTGGCTGTCGGTCACCGTGCTCGGTGTTCCCGCTGCCGTCCTGGCATTGCTCGCCACCACCATCACCCTCGCCGAGGGGAGAATCGACACGGTGAAGGCCTCACTTAGGGCAGCCGAGAACCGCCGCTGACGCAACCAATGGGCTGTCCAAGACGCCAGTGGACAAGACCAGCAGGGGTGGAACTGTTCGCCGCGATCCGGCACGATGCCCGGTCGGGTCTGTCGAACCGTGCGCTACAACGCAAGCACGGCGCCGGGTATCGCACGGTCGCCACCGCGTTGAACTCGGCGTGGCCCGAGCCAGGGTGCCCGGGGCTGGTGTTCCGGTTGAGGATCCCCTTACGGAACACCAGTTCCCTCCGCTCTTTACGCCTGTCTCCCTCACGAGTCGTCTCGTAAGAGAGGTGCGCGCGATCTACCTCGGTAGTATGCGTCCGTTCAGAACGGTGGGAGATGCCGAGAAGATAGGCTGGCTGGCCAGTCAGGTGAGTGGCTGATGGGGAACGCGGACACCAGATGTATAGGTCACCGGTGAGGCCGGCCGGGTCCGAGTCCCTTGCTGATCCGGGTGCGCAAGGAGTGCAGGGCTTGCCTGAGTTCGCCCGGTTCGATGTCTGTGATGTCGGCGTCGAACGTGAGCAGCAGTCCTGCCAGTCCTGGCCATGACCATGCGCCGAGCGTGAGCCGGCACGTGGTTTCGGTGTCGTACCGGACTGTTGATCCGCCGGGGGCGAACCGGGCGACGGTGGAGGCGGGCAGGGCGAGGATGGCTGAGCCGCGGCATGGCCATTCGGCGGCGGCATCTCCGCGGTCGTGTGCGGTCATGACGAAGGTGACGGGATCGCCGTGCGGGATGTCACGGCGGTCGAAGGGGATGTGCGTGGGCGGGTGTGGTTCGATGCGGTCCACCCGCATCGCGCGCCATCGGCCGGCGTCGGGGTCGAAGGCGACCAGGTACCAGCGTGCGGCCCAGACCACGAGGTCGTGTGGTTCCAGCGTGAGCGTGATGGTTTCGGCGTCGCCGGTGTAGTCCACGCGAACGAGGTGCCGGCGGTTGATCGCGGTGCCGACGGCGCGGACGCTCTCGGCGTCGATCGGTGGCGCGGGGAACTCCCAGTAGTTGCGGGCGGGAGAGATGGTGAATGCTTCGGCCTGCAGGCGACTGCGGGCGGGCATCGCCTGGTGCAGCGTGGCGAGAGCACGGGCCGCGTTCTCGCGGATGCCGGACAGGACCGTCGGCACGGTCTGGAGCGCGACGGCCGTGGCGACGGCCTGGTCCTCGTCGAAGACGACCGGCGGCAGGCGGCTGGCGCGACCGAGCCGATATCCTCCGCCCGCTCCGCGGACGGCCTCGATCTCGTACCCGAGGTCCCGAAGCGTGTCGATATCGCGACGTACGGTTCTCACCGACGCTCCGAGGCGGGTGGCGAGTTCCTCGGCGGTCAGAGTCGCACCGATCCCGAAGATCGACAGCAGTTTGAGCGTCCGTGCGGAAGTAGCAGCCATGATTCTCCGATTCTCTCGCCGATAGCGGTCACTCGATGGCAACTATGCCGGTGATGGTGGCCGGCATGACCGCTTCACCGAGCCCCCGAGAGGGCATCCGCACAGCTGGGGCTTCCCCCGCACCCATCGCCGGCGCCGGCGCGACCACGGCGATGTTGGTGGTGCTCTTCGGTTCCTTCATGGATCTTCTCGACGCGACGATCGTCACCGTCGCGGCCCCGGCGATAGCCCGGGACCTGGGTGCCGGCGACGCTCAGATCCAGTGGACGATCGCCGCCTACGTCCTCGCCCTGGGAGCGGGCCTGATCACCGGCGGACGGCTCGGTGACCAGTACGGCCGCAAGCGGCTGTTCATGATCGGGCTGGCCGGGTTCATGGTCACCTCGGCGCTGTGCGCGCTGGCCGCCGGTCCGGGGATGCTCATCGGCATGCGGGCCGGGCAGGGACTGACCGCCGGGATCATGGTCCCGCAGGTGTTCGGGATCATCCGGGCGTCATTCGCCCCGGGTGAGCGCGCCAAGGCGTTCGGCGCCTACGGAGCGGTTCAGGGCGTCGCCTCGGTCGCCGGCCCGCTGCTGGGCGGGCTGCTCGTCGACGCCGGCCTGTTCGGCCTGGGCTGGCGCACGATCTTCTGGATCAACGTGCCCGTCTCGATCCTGGCGCTCGTCCTCGGCGCGAAGGTCCTGCCGGAGTCCCGCTCCGCCTCGACCGCGCGACTGGACCTGCCCGGCGCGCTCCTCGCGGCCACGGGCATCCTTCTCCTGCTGCTGCCGATCATCCAGACCGAGACATGGGGATGGAGCTGGGCCGGCTACGCCCTCCTCGCGGCCAGCATCATCGTGCTCGCGATCTTCCTCGCCTACGAGCGCCGCCTCACCGGACGCGGCGACGAGCCTGTCTTCGACCCGGCTCTGCTGAGAATCCGCGCCTTCGCGGTCGGCCTGGGCGCTTCGGTGCTCTTCTTCGGCGGCATCGGGTCGTACTTTCTCACCCTCTCGGTCTACCTCCAGAACGGAACCGGCCGAACCGCGTGGGAGACCGGACTGGTGGTCCTCCCGTACGCGCTCGGCTCGATCATCACCTCCGGCCTCGGCGTCGCTCTGGCCGCCAAGGCGGGCAGAACGCTCCTGATCATCGGCTCGCTCACCATCGCGGCCTCTCAGCTCGTCCTGTGGGTCATCGTCAAGGACGGCAACGATCCCGGATACTGGCTCCTTGCCCTCGCACTCTTCATCGGTGGCCTCGGGCTCGGTCTCGCCGCACCCATCCTCGTCAACGTCGTCCTCGCAGGCGTCCCCGCACGCAACGCAGGCGCCGCGGGCGGGGTGCTCTCCACCGTCAACCAGATCGGCGGCGCCGCCGGCATCGCTGTTCTCGGCACGGTCTTCTTCACCACCGTCACCGGTTCAGCCACCGGAGCACCGATGCTGCCCGACTACAGTCACGCGCTCAGCATCGTCCTGATCGCCTCCTCCGCGCTCTACCTGATCACGGCGCTCGTGATGCTGGCACTCCCGAAAGCCGCAGCCGAGCACGCCGAGTAGAGAACCCATGCCGCCCCACGTCACGAGCGGCTGACCGGTCGGCGAGCCCGTACCTAGAATCGTCCTTCATGTACGTGATCAGCCCCATTATCACGTACATGATCGATCACGAGACGGCGGCAAGCAGGGCATCGACCCGCCGGACCGCTGCGCGACTCCGGCACGTTATCCGGTACATTGCCGCGCCCGGTCTCGCACCGGCGCGGCGGCCGGCATGAGCACCGCGGTGCGGGCCGCTTCGCGGAAGGTCACCACTCTGCGCGGCGAGCACGTCGATCTCACCGCGGCCGCCGACGCCTACCTGTCCACCACCCGCGTCGACAACCGCCGCCCCACCGCGCCTACGCCTCGGCCATCGGCCGCACCATCACCCTGCTCGGCACCGACCGACACCTGGCCGGCATCACCGACGACGAGATCGGCCATGCCCCGACCGAGCTGTGGGCTTCCCTAGCGGTGCCGCCCGGGGAAGCCGCCCTGCGCCAGCTCGTGCTGCAAGCCCCGGCCCCGGTCGGCCGAGATGCTCGGCTACACCCCTCAAGCCACCACACGCCACGCCGCAGCCGCCGACGGCAGAAGCCCTTCGTGTCCCTTCCGGATGAACTTGGTACAGGGGCGAGTGCCGAGCGGTGGCACGGCACCTTGGTATGGACGGTTTTGAGGGGAGTTGTTCAGGGTTCCTGTCGGCTAGAGGGACAGGCAGGCGCCTGGTGCAGCACTCGGCCAGACCTCGAGCTGAACCCGTCGGCACGAGGCTCATCGGGTGGGCGTATTTTTGTCAGGCTGGATTGACGGCATCATGCCTGTCAATCTAGCCTGACAGACATGCGAACCATCACACCGTCCGCGCCCGGCCACGGCGCGCCACAGGCGGACCCCCATGACAGGATCACCAGACGCTTACTGCTGTGCGGGGCGGTCGCCGGACCGCTGTTCGTCCTCGCGCTGCTCCTCCAGGGCGCAGTCCGCGCCGACTACGACCCGCTGCGCCACCCGGGCAGCTCCCTCACGCTCGGCGAGTACGGCTGGGTCCAGGCGGCCAACTTCATCGTCGCCGGCGTGCTGTCGCTGGCCTTCGCCTTCGGGCTGCGCCGGGCGCTCGGGGGCGCGGTCTGGGGGCCGATCCTGGTGGGGATCTGGGCGCTCGGATTCATCGGCGCCGGAGTGTTCACCAGCGATCCGGTGAGCGGGTATCCCCCGGGCACCCCGGCGATGTTGCCGGAGCACAGCAGTCTGGAGGCCGCGCTCCACGATCTCTTCTCACTGCTGGGGTTCGTCGCACTCGTCTTGGCGTGCGTGGTGCTCGCGCGGAGAGGGGGAGCCGGGTGGGCTGTTTACTCGGTGGCCAGCGCGGTGGCGTTCGTGGTGGCCATGGTGCTGGCCTCGGCCGCGTTCGCGCAGAATCCCGCGCTGGTCGCCTACGGCGGGCTCCTGCAGCGCACCGCGGTGATCGTCGGGTGGGCGTGGCTCGCCGTGCTGGCGGTGCGCCTAGCATTCTTCCCGCCAAGATCAGAACTGAGGGCGGAATCCGTCAACTCGACCTGAACACCGACACGAGCACGCGGACATCGACAGCTTCAACCGCAACTGACACCTTCGTGTCCCTTCCGCCTGAGGTTGCCGGAAGGGGCACGCGCTGATCTGGGACACGTCACCTTGGTCCGGACGGTTTCGAGTGGAGTCGTTCAGTTCGTCCTGTCGCTGGGTGTGCTCAAAGGTCCGGGTCCGGGAAGTCCTGCGTGTGACGCTTGCGCATGAGCACGTGTATGCCATCAAGGATTCGCTCGAGGCCGAAGGTGAACTCTGCGTCGGCGTCGTCCTGATCGTCGTCAATGGCTCCGCCGGCAATGGCCGCACTGACGGCTGGGAAGCGCTGCTCGTCGATAAGTTTCGACAGCGTGCTGCCGTAGCGGAACGTCGCTCGTTGATCACCGGCTAGGGCTGTGCTCACGGTGAGGCTAGCCCAGTTGCGGACGAAGCCCGACAGCAGCATGATCACCGACAACTTCTCGCTCTCGGTCAGGCCGGTGTCCCGTAGGTCGGCCAGGCCGCGCTCCAGCCAGGCGATCTGATTGGGTGTGATCGGCGGGCCCGTAATGGGAACTTGCAGGATCCATGACTGGCGGCGCAGGACAGTCAGATAGTCCCAAGCCCAGCGGGAGAGCCCCTGTCGCCACCCCGTGGGGTCGTTGCCCTGGCCGGTGGGCGGCAGACCGATACCCGCGTCCATCATGAGATCGACCAGTTCGCCTTTGGCCGCGACGTACCGATACAGCGCCATGGTGGAGACGCCGAGTTCCTTGGCGATGCGCACCATGGACACCGCCGCCATGCCCTCAGCGGCGGCGACCTGGACGGCTGTCTCGACGATCCGCTCCAGGGTGAGGCCTGGCTTGGGTCCCGGGCTGGTGCGGCTGCGCATTCCCCACGCCGCCTCGAGGCTCGCCGGCAGCCCTGTGCCGCTGTCGTCGCTCATTCGCCCCTCCACGTGGGTGCCGCAGTCTCCATGATTGTGTATATCATAAGCAATCATGTATAAGGTCTACGCAGTTAAGCGTGACCCTTACGCGATCGGCGGCGGTAACTTGAGCTCCAGCAGGGAGAGCCCCATGAAGAACACCCGCATCCTCATCTCCGGCGCCAGCATCGCCGGTCCAGCGCTGGCCTACTGGCTACGCCGGTACGGATTCACTCCGACCGTGGTCGAGCGGGCACCGGCACTGCGGCCTGGCGGTTACAAGGTCGACCTGCGCGGTGTGGCGGTTGAGGTGGCCGACCGCATGGGCATCGGCCCGCAGGTACGCCATCGCGCCACCGACATGCGCGGCGGCACCTGGTTGACCGGAGCCGGCAAGGCCGTGGCCACCCTCGACGGCGACCTGATCGGGTTTCGCGACCCCGGCGACCTGGAGATTCTGCGCGGCGATCTGGCCGAGATCCTCCACGAGGCGACCAGCGGTGAGGTGGAATATCTTTTCGGCGACGCGATCACCGCGATCAGCGACGACGGACACGCCGTGCACGTCACCTTCGAAAAGGCGCGACCGCGTACCTTCGATCTGGTGGTGGGCGCCGATGGACTGCACTCCGGAGTGCGCGCGCTGGCCTTCGGCCCGCAAGCGCAGTTCGCCGAGCAACTCGGGCTAAGCGTCGCGGTCTTCAGTGTCCCCAACCACCTCGGTCTGGACCGCTGGGAGATGGCCTGCACCACTGCCGGTCACATCGCCAACCTCTATGGTCTGAGGCCGGCCGCCGACGCCACGGCCCAGTTTTTCTTTCCCACTCCCGATCGTCAGCCCGAACGCCACGACAGGCACGCTCAGCATCAGGCCGTGGCCGAGGCCTTCGCCGATCACGGCTGGGAGGTACCCCGGCTGCTGGCAGCCATGCCGGCGGCCGACGACTTCTACTTCGACTCTCTGGCCCAGACCCACATGCCCAACTGGTCGAACGGGCGGATCACGTTGCTGGGCGACGCCGCGTACTGCCCCTCCCCAGCCTCCGGGCAAGGCACCAGCCTCGCACTGGTGGGTGCCTACGTGCTGGCCGGCGAACTCGCCGCGGCCCACGGCGACCACCAGACCGCCTTCGGCCGCTATGAGCAGGAGCTGCGCCCATACGTGGAGCTGAATCAGCAGCTCGGGCGCGATGTGGTCAAGCAGCTTGTCCCTGCCACGCCTCTGCGGGCCTGGGCGCAGCTGGCGATGATGCGCATGATGCCGTACATGCCGGGCAAAGCCAGGGTCATCGAGAAGATCATGAAGCCAGTCCGGGAGGCGGCCAACGCCATCGCTCTCAAGGACTATGCCCGAAGCATTGCACTGAAGAAGGCTTTGTGAGCCAACCCTGCGGTTCATCTGACATAGGTGGCCTTGGGAGCGCCCGCAGGGCATCCCCAGAAAGGCAACGAACCTATGCGCTTCACCTCGGAGACGACCTCGAACGGCGTCTCGGAACGACTCTTCACCCTCGGCGACCTCTCCGGCGTGCTCTGGTCACCCGCCGATGCCACCGGCAGCCGCCCCTTGATGCTGCTGGGTCATGGCGGCGGCCAGCACAAGAGGGCAGCGGGCCTGGTGGACCGCGCCCACCGCTATGTGGCGGCCTGCGGTTTCGCGGTGGCGGCCATCGACGCGCCCGGACACGGCGACCGGCCAAGAACGGAGCAGGACGAGCGGTTCATCGCAGGCATCAGGGAGCGGATGGCGGCAGGCGAGCCCGTCGGCCCGCAGGTCTCCCGCTACAACGCCGCGCTGGCGGCGCGGGCCGTTCCCGAGTGGCAGGCCACCCTGGATGCCCTCCAGGAGCTTGACTGCGTTGGCGCGGACGGACCGGTGGGGTACTGGGGCATCTCGCTGGGCAGCGCGATCGGCGTGCCGTTCGTCGCGGCCGAACCGAGGATCACCGCCGCCGTCTTCGGCCTCGCGGGGCATCAAACCCTCGCCGAGGCGGCGGCGCTGGTTACCGTGCCGGTCGAGTTCCTGCTGCAGTGGGACGACGAGTTGGTGCCGCGCGATGCGGGCCTCGCGCTGTTCGACGCCTTCGCCTCCCGCGAGAAGACACTGCACGCCAACCCAGGCCGCCACCTGGGTGTGCCCGCGTTCGAGCTGGACAGCTCACAGCACTTCTTCACCCGCCACCTTGTCCACGGCGGCGCTTTCACGCCGGCCAGGTAGTCCACCGGCGCCGGGGCGTACACATGACCCGGGGGTGGAAAGAATCCCACCCCCGGTCATGATTTTTCTCCTCGGGGAAAGATCGACTCAGAGCGACCTGCTCGCCTTGACGCCCTCGGGTCCAAGGACGTTCAGAAGCGCCAGAGACTCGGCACTAGAGGATCCTGGCGGCGCGCTGTAGAGCACGAGGTGCTGGTCGCGGTCCGTGAGCGTGAGCGCGTCGCAGTCGACGGTGACCTCCCCGACGACCGGGTGACGGAAGGTCTTCGTGAGCATCGGCGCGGCCTGCACGTCGTGCCGCTCCCAGAGTCGGGCGAAGTCGGGGCTGCCGTCGCGGAGCTCGTCGACGAGGCCGGTCACCGCGGGATCGGACGGGTATCGGGCGAGGGTGGAGCGCAGCTCCATGACGACGTTCAGCCGAAACTCCGCGGCGTCGGAGATCCCGTACATGGTCGCATCGGCGCGCGCCGACCCGAGGAATGTCCGGCGCGCGAGATTGCGGTCCTCCGGGGCGAGCTCGGCGAAGTCCTGCATGAGCGCGGCCGCGAGGTCGTTCCACGCGAGCACCTCGAACGCGGCGGACGTCACGAAAGCTGCCGTCTGCGGCAGCCGCTCCAGGAGCGCGAGGATGCTCGGGCGTACGTCGCGCCGGTGCAGCCGGGTACGGCTCGGCGCCGTGCCCGCCACTACGTGGAGGTGATCGGACTCGGCGTCCGTGAGGCGCAGCGCGCCTGCGATCCCGGCGAGGACCTCGCCCGACGGCCGCGGCGCCCTGCCCTGCTCGAGCCGGACGTAGTACTCCGTGGAGATGTGCGCAAGAACCGCCACCTCCTCGCGGCGCAAACCCGGTGTCCGGCGTCGCGGGCCCGAGGGAAGGCCGACGTCCTCCGGCCGGAGCCGCTCGCGACGGCTGCGGAGGAACGCCCCAAGTTCCTGCTTGTTCATACCCCGAGTCTGCACGCTGCGCGGCGACGGATCCTGGTACAGCTTGTGCCTACATCCGGTCTGGAGGCCAGCCTGACACTGGCGTCATGACGAACAACATTGGCATCGCACCCATCGGCCTGCTCACCGGCAAGGTGGTGTTCATCACCGGCGCCAGCCGCGGCATCGGGGAGGCAGCGGCCCGGCTCTGCGCCTGCGAGGGCGCCGCCGTCGTGCTCGCCGCCCGCGGCACCGACGCCCTCCAGCGGATCGTCACCGAGATCCGCGCCGACGGCGGCGTCGCCGACGCCGTCACCCTGGACCTCGCCGACCGTACGAGCATCCGCGCCGCGGTCGACCGCGTCGAGGAGCTGCACGGACGGCTCGACGGCGCCTTCAACAACGGCGCGGCGATCCAGCAGCCCGGCCCGCTCCACACCACGAGCGACGAGGACATCGACGTGCAGTTCGCCGTGAACTTCCGCTCGCACTGGACCGCCATGACCGCCGAGGCCGCGCTCATGCGACGAAGCGGTGGCGGGGCGATCGTCAACACCTCGAGCATCGGCAGCCGCCGCGCCAACCCCGCCCTCCCCGCGTACGGCGCCATGAAGCGCGCACTCAACAGCATCACCGAGACCGCCGCCGTGAGCTGGGCCCATGACGGCATCCGGGTGAACGGCATCACCCCCGGCGGCACCGCCACGGAGATGATCGACATGTGGGAGGCGGCGACCCCCGGCGTCGTCGAGCACATCAAGGCAGCGATCCCGCTCGGACGGATGGCCGAGCCTCGCGAGGTCGCCGAGGTGGCCGCGTGGCTGCTCAGCGACCGGGCCTCGATGGTGACCGGCGCGATCGTGCCGGTGGATGGCGGCGCCGGTGCCTGAAAGACATCCCGGGAGCTAAACGGATGAATTAAGATCTTTTTGGCTGAACCGGAAGTGAGGAGACGGCATGACGGAGCACGAGCAGGCGCCGGCCGGGGTGGACGTCACGGTGCCGAGCGTCGCTCGCATGTACGACTACCTGCTCGGCGGCAAGGACAACTTCCCCGCCGATCGTGAGGCCGCCGCTCATATCATCCGGCTCTCCCCCAATGCGAGAGAGGTCGCGCGGGCCAACCGGGCGTTCCTGGGGCGAGCCGTGGCCGCGGTCGCCGAAAACGGGATCCGCCAGTTCCTCGACATCGGCACCGGCCTGCCGACCCAGGAGAACGTGCATCAGGTGGCCGGGCGGGTCTCCCCCGGGTCCCGGGTGGTCTACGTCGACAACGACCCGATCGTCCTGGTGCACGCCCGCGCCCTGCTGGCCGAGACCGCCGACACCATCGTGGTCGAGGGCGACATGCGCGACCCCATGGCCATCCTCGGCCACCCGGACGTCGCCCGCCACCTCGACTTCGGGCAGCCGCTGGCCGTGATCATGGTCGCGGTGCTGCACTTCATCCCCGACGACGACCTGGCCCAGACCATCGTCCGCACCGTTCGCGAGTCCCTGCCCTCCGGAAGCCACCTGATCATCTCCCATGTGGTCGTGGGCGAGCTCGACAGTGACGTGGTGGGCGAGGGCCGCGACGTGTACCGCAAGACCAGCGCGGGCAACGTGACCCCGCGCACGCGCGAACAGATCGCCGGCTTCTTCGAGGGCATGGAGATGCTGGAGCCGGGTCTGGTCTCGACGAGTGATTGGCGCCCGAACGTCGCCCTGGACCCGTCTCTTGCCGGTCCGACCGGCGCCGACATCATCTGCGGCGTCGCCCGCGTACCCTGACGGTCTTCACGGCATGTCCTCGAGGAGGGCGCGAAAGGTACGCGAGGGCCGGCCGGTGATGCGGTCCTCCGCGCCCTCCGAGATAGCACGGTCCATGCCCGCCACCTCGCGGCCTGGTCGCCGAGTTGGCCTAGCGGGGGTGGTTGTGGTCGCGCCAGGCCCGAGGCGAGATTCCGTATGCCCGTTTGAACACCTTGCTGAAGTGGGTCGCGTCCACGAAGCCCCAACTCCGTCCTATCGCTGCGATTGTCCGCAGTCGGCCGTTCGGGCCGGCCAACTCTCGCCTGCATTCGGCCAAGCGGCGTGTACGGATCCAGTCTCCGAGGCTGATGCCCGACCGGGACAGCACAGCGTAGAGATGACGCACGGAGATGCCGTGTGCAGCGGCGATCCGTGCCGCCGACAGATCGGGATCAGCCAGGTGCGCCCGGACGTAATGAGTGATCCGCAGGCTGAGTGTCGCCTCCAACGGTGCTCTGGCCAGGCTGGAGTTACCGCGCTGGGACGCCAAGACGGCACGGAGGAGTTCGATGCTGGGTTCCACGACGGCGTCGGCGTGCACGCCCTGGTGCATTTCGTCGCTGACGGCCAGTTGGGAGAAGTATGTGAAGGCGAGGCGCGCCATGGGGTTGTCGGATCCCAGGGAGACCGCGGTGATGTCTCGTAGCAACCGCTCGGGAAGCGCGAGTGCCGCGCGAGGGAAACGGAAGAAGTGGTTGTCGACTCCCTCGTCGAAGAGAAGTGTGTAGGGGGCGATCGATTCGTAGACGGCGAAGTCTCCCGGCCTCAACAGGCACTGGCGACCGTTCTGCACCACCAGGCTGGTGCCCGTCATCTGAAGACCGAGGAAGACGACCGGCTCCTTGTCCTCCCGGGCCAGCCGCTCCGTCCGACGGAGAGTGGCCGCGGTCGCCCGCGCCGAACAGATCCTGAGGGGCCCTACGGCGCCAAGCCCCATGCGAACGGAGATGTCCTCAGCCGGAGGACGGTGATCGATGTCGACCGCCACCATGGATTCCCACACCGCGTGCCGGAGCACTTCCTCCCGGTCCTGCGGCAGCATGAACGCGGTGTCCAGGACCAGACTCATGAGGCAGACCTTCTTCTGCCTCGGTCATAAAGCCGGCCTGACGATACCTTGGCCGGTTCTCCCACAAGCCACCCCTCGACACGGACGGTTCCCGACATCAGTTTGTCAGGATTTTCTCTCGCTGCGCTACGGCTTCGACGGGCACACGCAGGGCCCTCGCCTGATGCGGAGTCAACTTGTGGCGGTGCACTACTGACAAATTTCCCTGCATGAATGACAAAGTCCGAAGCCCGCGATGACCCTACGGTCTATGGGCGAGGCCAGAGGAAGAGGAGTCACATGTTCCGCACTACCGGCGTGTTGGCCGCCGCAGCGCTTGTCGCGTCGATCGTCATCACCCCGTCGTCCGCGTCCGCAGCAAGCGATTGGAAGTGCTACGGCACCCAGGTCAAGCGCTGCGCCACCGTCGTGTGGGACCGGACCGCCGGCACCTTCCGAGCGCAGGCGAAAATCACCGACGTCGCCGGTGGCGGCAGCTTCCAGGTCAAGGTCACCGACGTGAAGCTTCTGCGCACCAAGGAGAGTGACTATGTGACGGTGCGCTCCGCGAAGGATTACGACGGCTGGCATGACACCGAGGACTTCGCCGCCACCGCCACCATCGACCCGTGCTTTCCAGGGCAGAGTTTCACCGTGGTGGCGACGTTCAGTTGGAAGGGTGCGTCCTCCGGCGAGAAGACCTGGCGTCCCAACTGGGCGATAGGCAATGTCTGCGACTGACCCGCCGAACGCGTCCGTCCCACACTGACCGGTGCGGGGCGGACGTGTTTCCCTCGGCGGCGAACTCCGGCGGCAGCTGCGCCGCGAGACGATCGCGCAGCCGACGGCTCTGAGGTTATCGTGGGTGTCGAGACAGGGCCATCGGGACGAAGCCGAGTTCGGCCAGTGCGGCCGCGCCGCGGACGGCATGGTCGCCACCGGCGAGCACCAGCGTCCGCGCCGACTGATAGCGACAGCCGGCGGCGTCAAACGAAGATACCGTGGCGAGCAACCGCTCCTGGTCATTGTCGAGCAGCGCTTGCGCCCGCTCCACAAGCGCACCGGCGACCGGGTTACCGGCCACGACGGACCGAGCCTCGGCCAGACGGTCGCCGGCATCGGAGCCCCTGGCCAGCACGGCGGCCTCGGCGCGCAGCGCCACATACCAGTGAAGCCAGATCCAGGTGACCCATTGCCACACCTCGCCAGGCTCAGGCGCCATCCGCTCCAGCGCCTCCGATGCCTGCCCACGGTGGAGCAGAAGCATCCCGTCGAAGACCGCCCCGTAGCCGTACGTATTCCCCGGTGAGGAGTCGAGCTGACCCAGCACCGCGCTCCATTCGCGCCGGGCATCCTGCTCGTCGCGCAGACCGTGGATCGTCGCCACTGCGGCCGCCGGCGGACCGAGGATGGACCTAGCGGGGCTCCCGGCCCGCTGCCACGCATCGAGGAACCGAACACTGCCGGTGAGCACCTCGTCGACGTTGCCCGCCAACGTGTCGGCCACAAGGAGCCAGCCCGTGGCTCGATGGCCGACCTCCGCCAGCAACGGATGATCCGCGAGCTGCCGCGCCCACCGGCGCGCACCCGGCAGGTCCCCCACGCCGAGGCTGGCCTCGGTGGCCTCACCAAGCGCCTCGATCAGCTCGTGGGTACCCGCCGGTGTATCCGGCGTGGAGGAGAGCAGCGTGACCCGGCGCCGGGCCGTGGCGGCGACGGCGAACGTGTCACCGGCCCAGCTCTGGGCGCCGGCGAGCGTATCGAGCGCGGCGGACTCGGCGAGCGGGTCACCCGTACGGTGAGCGAGCTCGACCGCTCGTTCGGCGCGCGCGACCGTCACCGGGACCGCGTCGTCGTCTCGGCCCTGTGCGGCACCGAACGCGTCGGTGAGCGCCCGCCCGGCCTCGGCCAGCGCCACGGCCGCCTGCGCGGCCGGGTCGTCCCCGGCCAGTTCCCGCGCCTGGGTGATGAGCGCGATCGCCTCTTCCGGCGGCAGCTTCCGTACGAACTTGCCGGAGAACCGGTAGGCGTTGCTGGCGGCGGTCGCCAGGTCACGGGCGGCGCCGGCGGTGTCGCCTGACCGGCGGGCGGCGTCCGCGGCCGCGCGGTGGAGGCGGTCCATGTCATCGCCACGCATCCGGCAGCCGGCCACGGCTGCGGCCTGCCGGAGCATCGACGCGGAGGCGGCGGGGTCGTCGGCAAGCGCGGCGGCCTGCTCATAGCGCCCCTGAGACTCGCCGATCAGGCGACGGGTGAAGGTCAGCTCCGCCAGGCACCGGGCGAGACGGTACGCGTCCGTGCGCTGTTCCGGCTGGTCGGCCGCCCACGCCAGGGCGGCGCGCAGGTCGTCCGCCACCGCGTCGAACCGGGCCCGCCAGTCCGCCCGCGCCACCGCCAGCTCGGCGGCCCTGGCCAAGCACCAGCGAACGTGGCGGGATCGAGTGTCGACCAGCTCACCAGCCTCGGACAGCCGCTCCATCCCGTACTGACGGATGGTCTCCAACGCCCGATACCTGGTCCCGCTCGGGGACGCCGTCACCACCAGCAGGCTCTGTTCGGCCAGCCGGGCCAGGCCGTCGGCGACCAGGCCTTCCTCGTCCCCTGCCACCTCCGCCGCCGCGGCAGCGGTGAACGACGCCACGAACACCGACACCCGGCGCAGCAGCGCCCGGTCGGCCGGCTCCAGCAAAGCATGGCTCCAGTCCAGCGCCCCCCGTACCGAACGGTGCCGCTCATCGGCACGGGATCCGCCGGTGAGCATCCGCAGTGGGTGGGACAGGGCGGCGGTGATGCCGTCCAGCCCGAGCGTGGGATACCGGGCGGCGGCCAGCTCGATCGCCAGCGCCATCCCATCCAGCCGCGCACAGATCGAGGCGATCTGGTCGCGCAGGGGAGGATCCATCGGCCGGCCGACCGCCGCCGCCCGATCCATGAACAACGCGACCGCGTCCGACTGCCCATCGACGGCCAGCGACAGCGGCGGGACCGGATACACCCGTTCGAACGGCACCATCAGCCGTGCCCGGCTGGTCGCCAGCACGGTCACTCGAGGGCACGTCCCCAGCACCCGCTCGAGAAACAGCGCCACCCCGTCCACCACTTGCTCGCAGTTGTCCAGCACCAGCAGCGCATGACGGTCGGCCAGCGCGGCGACCACGGACTCGGTCATCTCGCGGCCAGGCTGCTCACCGAGGCCGAGCGCCCCGGCGACCGCGGTCGCGATCATGCCCGGATCGGTGACCGGGACCAGGTCGACGAACCACACCCCGTCGGAGTAGTCGCCTGCCGCATCCGCGGCCACCGCCAACGCGAGCCGGGTCTTGCCCACTCCGCCGGGACCGATCGCGGTCACCTGGCGCTGCGCCTTGATCATCTCGATCAGCTCGGCCCGCTCGCTCACCCGCCCGATGAACGAGGTCAGCGGGGCCGGCAGAACCGGTGCCGGTCGAGACGGGCCGGGGCCGACGGGCTCGGGCGCACGCTGGGCGAGCGCCCGCCGATCCGGCAGCTCCAGCTTGCGCAGCAGCGAGGAGACGTGACTCTCCACGGTACGCACCGAGATGAACAGCCGCGCCGCGATCTCAGCGTTGCTGAGATGGGCCCCGACCAGTTCCAGTACCTCGGCTTCCCGAGGCGAGATCTCCACTGCTGCCAACACTGTCCCAGTTTGCCGCATTTCCTCCGCACCGCCATCCGCAGTCGCCACCGTGCGCGATCCGTGTCATCGATCCGTGGTCGTTCCGTGGTCACCACGGATGTGGGTCGGTGGGTCCGGAAGCAAAGCTGTGAGTACGCAGACAGCGGGTCGATGAGGCCCACGACCGACAGGAGTGACCGTGACCGGCTCGTCCACCCAGGGAATCAAGACCGTGCTGCACCCCGTGTCCGACCTGGAGAAGGCCAAGGCGGTGTACGCGGCCCTGCTCGGTGTCGCGCCGCAGACCGACTCGCCCTACTACGTGGGCTTCGAGGCCGAGGGCCAGCACATCGGCCTGGTGCCGGGCGGTGGACCGCAGGGCATGACCTCGCCGGTGGCCTACTGGCACGTACTGGACATCGAGGCGAAGCTGGCCGAGCTGACCGCCGCGGGGGCCATCGTGAAGGAGGCCGCGCACGAGGTCGGCGGCGGCCGTCTGGTGGCCACCGTCACCGACCCCGACGGCAACGTCCTCGGGCTGATCCAGGACCGGTAAGTACCGGCCTCCCCTGCCATATCCACCGCACAGCGGCCGTTCGACAAGACGACAAACCCCCTTCACTCAAAGGACCTGCCATGACCTCCTTCGAATCCATCACCCTGGAAGTTCCCGACCCCACGGCCGCGGACGCCTTCTACAAGGCCTTCGGCCTTGAGGGCTTCGTGAACGTACGCGCCTCGGATGCGCCGACGACCGGCTTCCGCGGGTTCGCCCTGTCACTCGTGGTGTCCCAGCCGGGCAACGTCGACGCCTTCATCGCCGCCGCCCTCGACGCCGGCGCCACGACGCTCAAGCCGGCCACGAAGAGCTTCTGGGGCTACGGCGGCGTCGTACGCGCCCCGGACGGGACGATCTGCAAGATCGCGACCTCGAAGAAGAAGGACACCGGCCCTGCCGCCCTGCACCTCGACCAGGTCGCGCTCCTGCTGGGAGTGGAGGACGTCAAGGCGAGCAAGCGCTTCTACGCCGACCGCGGCCTGGCCGTGGGGAAGAGCTTCGGCGGCAAGTACGTCGAGTTCGACACCCCGTCGTCGGCCGTCACGCTGGCGCTCTACCCGCGCCGCGCCCTCGCCAAGGACACCGGCGTCTCCGAGGAGGGCACCGGCTCGCACCGGATCGCGTTCGGCGGCGACGCCGGACCCTTCACCGACCCGGACGGGTTCGTCTGGGAGACCGCATCCGTCTGAGACCCCGCGGCGGGGTGATCTCGACCGAGCCGTCCCTTCTCAAGATTCCGAAAGTCAAGATCCTCCAGGAGGAAATCGCCATGAGCAGCACCGAAAGCAGCACGTACGAGGGTTTCACGGCCGAGGAGCGGGCCGCGATGAAGGACCACGCCCAAGACCAGAAGAAGGCAGCGCGCCGTGCCTCACGTGCGGACAAGGCGGCGCAGGACCTGCAGGACGTCCTCGCGAAGATCGCCGAGATGCAGGAATCGGACCGGATCATGGCCGAGCGCGTCCATGCCGTCATCACCGCCAGCGCCCCGGTCCTCGCACCGAAGCTCTGGTACGGGATGCCCGCCTACGCGCTGGACGGCAAGCTCGTCTGCCACTTCCAGCCCTCGACGAAGTTCAAGACACGCTACGCGACGCTCGGGTTCAGCGACCAGGCGAACCTGGACGACGGCGCGATGTGGGCTGCCGGTTTCGCCTTGACCGAGGTGACGGCCGAGGTGGAGGCACGGATCGGCGCGCTGGTGAAGCAGGCAGTGAGCTGAGGCGCACCCAGCGGGCTCGGTCTTACACCATGAGAACCCTTCGGTCCTGCGGGCCGGGCCCGCCGTCCAAAGCCGACGCAGCAGGCGGTATGCGCTGCGAACAGCAAGAAAGCGCCGGAAGCGCGTGCGGCCATTGCTCAAATACTTACCCGCTACTCATCAAGAGCGCCACGCTCTGACGTAACGCGACGAAGCGGAAAACGATGACCGCAGACGTCGGCGCCACATCAGCGCAGTGTCTCACGTGGCGGATCAGGATTAGTTGAGGATCTTTTCTTGTGCCTTCCTCGGCCGAATGCTAGAAGTGAAGCAGCACCACCGACACATCCCCTTCTGGTCGGATGGAATCCTCATGGCAATGTTGAGTGACATGGGTGTGCCCATCGAGACGGTGAATTTCCATTTGTGGCAGCCATGCAACATGAGATGCCGGTTCTGTTTCGCCACTTTTCGCGATGTCCGTAATTCCGTCCTTCCAGAAGGGCACCTGCCCGAGCAGGACGCAAGGCGGGTCGTCGCCCTGCTCGCGGAAGCCGGTTTCACTAAGATCACATTCGCGGGAGGGGAACCGCTTCTTTGCCCCTGGATCGCGGATCTGATCCGGCTCGCCAAGAGCTGCGGCCTGACGACGGCTCTCGTGACCAATGGGAGTCTGCTGAGCACGCAGAAGCTCGAGGACCTCGGAGGCGCTCTGGACTGGGCGACGATCAGCGTCGACAGTGTGAGCGCAATGACCTTGAACACGATCGGCCGGGTCACCGCAGGGACTCCGGCCGATGAGTGCCACTACCTCAGTCTGTGCCACCGCATAAAAGAAGCCGGCGTCCATTTGAAGATCAACACGGTGGTCACCGCCGCCAACCGTTTCGAAGATTTGACGAGCTTCATCATCGCCGCCCGTCCAGAACGCTGGAAGATCCTCCAGGCCCTGCCGGTTTCGGGGCAGAACTCAGGAAAAGTGGAGTCACTGCTCATCACTCCCGAGCAGTTCGAGCAATTTGTTAGACGAAGCGTCCGCGTCGAAACGCACGGGATCACAGTCGTCCCGGAGGACAACCATGCGATGAGGGGCAGCTACGCGATGCTCGATCCAGCGGGACGGTTTTTCGACGCGGTCGGGCACGGCTATACGTACAGCAAGAGCGTTCTACAGGTCGGCGTCGCCCGCGCGATAGCGCAGGTCAGGATCGATCGTGCGAAGTTCTTGGCGCGAGGAGGGCTTTACTGAAGGAAATTTCCGGTCTCGATGGTGGTCATGAAGTCCGTCGCATCCTCGATCCTGCTCTTGAAGTGTTCGTTCACGACCCCGCTGACAGTGAACCTGGCTCCGTCCTCGGTACGCGCGACGACGCCGCTGCCGGACGTGACCTCGCCGACGTGAAACAGCGGGAACGAGGTGTCGCCCAGTTTGCGTAGCTCGTCTGCACGCTCTGGTGAGACGCAATAGAGGATGTTCCAGTCTCCGCCGCCGAAGATGAGCTGAGTCAGCGGTACGCTGGTCTTGCGAGCACACTCCAAGGCGAACGGGTGATAGGGAATCGCATCGAGATTCAGGCTCACCTGTACGCCTGCGGACGAAAAGGTCTGGAGCACATCCAGGATCCCGTCGCTCGCGTCCATGCCGCAGCGAGCGGCCTTGAGAGCATTCACTTCCGTGGCTACCCGCCACTGGGCCCGGGGGGAAGAGGGATACCGGATGTAGTCCTCCACCGGCCGATCGCGCTGGTCCTGTGGCACTCTCTTGAGCATGAAGTAAGCGCCCGCGAAGCCGCCGATCAACCCTGCGCAGAATATTTGGTCGCCGGGCATCGCGGTGTTCCGGGGGAGGAAGCCGTCCTTCGCCACGATGCCTATCGCGGTGCCCACCACATGCGCGTCCTTGGCCTCCTTGGTGTCGCCGCCGGCATAGACCACACCATTCGCGCGGCACTCGTTGGCGGCGCCGAAGATGATTTCCTGCACGTTGCGCGCGTTCTCGGTGCCGGGCACCATCACTGCCATCATGAAGGCAATCGGCTGACCGCCGGACGCGAGTATGTCGCTGCAGTTCGCGGTGACCGCCATCTGTCCCCACGTGCGATGGTCACACCAACCTTCTTTGAGAGCGACAGGATGCGAGGCTCTGTCAATCTTCTGGATGAGGTTGAACGGGGCGTTCGTCAACTCGATGACCGATGCGTCATGTCCGAAGCCACCGACCAACAGCGGATCACTATAGAGACGGGGAAGCAGGTCGGCCAGGAAGCCTTTCTCGCCCAGCGATGTCATGTCGTCCGTGGTCATGACTCAGTGCCCTCCGCTTGTTTCTCGGCTTCGATGGCGGCCTCGCCGCGGTCTTTCAGACGGGTCAGCTCATCGTCGTCTATCTGATACCTCGAATGCAGCTCTACCGAGACTGCCGCAAGCCCTTCCCTGGCATCGCCGTCGAGCCTCTCGAAGAGGCAGATGCAGTGGGCCACGTTCAACCCGTACCGGCGCAGCAACTTCACGCAGCGAGCCAGGAACGACGCCTCCATGCAAAGATCGTCCACCAGGATCGCGGTTGACCCCGGAGAGAAGGTGCCCTCGATGGGATAGCCGAATCGCGGCGCCCGGCCGGTCCTGATCATCAGGAAGTTCATCCCCAGATGCTGCGCCGCGGTCGAGCCCACCAGGAGATTGCCTTCACGTGGGGACACGAGCAATGCTCCGCGAATCGCCTGAGGTCCCAGCACCTGCCGCACGAAATCGGCCAGTGCCACCCCCAGAGTCTCCCGCTTGCGCGGGTCGCATGCTGCGCTGTGCATGTCTAAATACACGCAGATCTGCAACTTGTCGATGTAGCCGACGCCCTTTTTCTCCGATTCGATGAATATGTGGTCCGCGGCTATGGCGCGCACCGGATCGGATGTGACTTCCCCGCTGAGGATCTTGTCCGCTTCGGCCGGATCCAGCCTATGTCCTGGAGGCCCACCCTTTTGTGAATGCTTTTGTAGTCGATACTGAGAGACGTTGACCACCAAGGTCAATACGGCCACCAGGGCAGCTATCACCCCTACGAGAAATACCGCTGTCTCCATGGCTGTCTCGAGCTTTCCTTCAAGGGCCCCCGCTCAGATTAGCCGACTATGCCATAGCATGCCCTAAACTTGCTGATATGTATGCCCGCAATCATCCTTATGGCTTGCCCGAAACAATCTGTCTGATAGGCTGGGTTTGCGCTTCAGGCCGATGAAATGAGGCTCCGTGGTTGACCTTTTGATCGTAGGCCATGTCGGCACCAATGACGAAACCTCTCCTCACGGCAGAAAACTGAGTCCGGGTGGCGCCGGCTACGGAAGCGCCCGCGGTGCCACGCTCCTTGCCCCTGAGCAGGTCGGACTCGTCTCAGCGCTCGGTCTCGACTATGACCTGGAGCCGTTGCGGAAGCTGGGAATCGACACTCGTGGCGTTGCGCTCCTGAATGGGCCTTCTGCGCGATTCCGGATCATTCAGTATGCCGATGGACGCAGATCAGTTGATGCAGATCTGGGAGTTGCGTCGCAGGTCACTCTTTCCAGCTTTCCCATGGAATACCAGAATGCCAGACATGCTCACATATGTACGGCACCTCCGAGCCAGCAGCTTCAATGGCTGGAGTTCCTAAGAGGGCTCCCGGGCCGGCGCACCATATCGGTAGACGCATTCGAGCTTTATGCCAAGCTCGACCCAGAGAGATCTCGGGCCGTGATCGCCGAAAGCGACCTGGCATTCATGAACGATGAGGAACGTCAGATCCTCTTCGGCGCAGGCCCTCTTCCCGACGTTCCGATCATCGTCAAGCATGGGCCCCGGGGAGCCTCGTACGTTGAGGACGGCCAGGTTTGTCCTGTTGCCACATGCCGGGTGACCGCGGTCGACACTACTCACGCCGGTGAGATCCTGGCCGGGGTGTTCCTGGCGCTGCGTCTGGCTGCGGTAGACGCTGTTACGGCTCTCCAACATGCAGTGCGTGCGGCCACGGCCAAGGTGACACAGTTCGGTGTCGACGGCGATCGACTCCTGGAGAGCCTTGCCCAGATCAGAGCAGAGGTCAGGGCCGAAGCGTTCTCATGTAGTAAGACCGAGTAGCTGAAGGCCGCCGGGGTCTGTGTTCCTGTGGCCGCGGATCAGCGCGGCGATCTGGGCGTGGGTGATCCGTCCCGGTGACAGGCGGGCCACGGTGTAGATCGTGACGATGGTGGCCTTGTGGTCGGCTGCACTCCTATCCGAGCGCGACGAGACGTGCGCCGGGGAACGAGCTATGCACCGTCGTTGCCATCGCGCAGAGAATGGATCATGCTCCGCAGGATCCGGAACGCGTCTGACTGCTCGGTCTCGGTCATGCCGGCCAGCATTCTGACCTCGACGGACCGGACCGCTACGGTCGCCTTCTCGAGGCTCCGTCGGCCGCGAGGCGTGAGCCGTGTGGGAAGAACCTTCCCGACGGGTGCCTCCGCAGGCCTGGTCACGTAGCCGTCTCGTTCCAGGGCCTGGAGCAGCACGTTCATCGTCTGCCGGGTCACGAACGCGCCCCGCGCGAGCTCGGAGTTCGACAAGCCCGGTCGTTGAGCCAGCAGCTCGAGGCAGGAGTAGTGCGTCACGCTCATCCCGAGCGGCCGCAGCACCTCCTCCATAGCTGCACGGAGGGCGCTCGACGCCTCTTTCAGCAGGTAGCCCAGTGACGTCTCCAGGTCGACGCCGACACCGTTTTGACTCATGTCAGCATTCTGACATAGATTGGCCCATGTCAGAAAACTGACACGGAGAGAAGGAGCATCATCATGCCCGCCACCGGCCCCGACTTCATCTCGCTCCAAGCGCGCGACCTCGACGCTTCGCAGGCGTTCTACGAGCAGTACCTCGGCCTCGTCCGCTCGCAGACCGGACCTCCGCACGCCGTCGTCTTCGAGACGAAGCCGATCGCGTTCGCACTCCGCGACATCGTTCCCGGCACCGATCTCGCATCCGCTGCTCAGCCCGGCATCGGTGCCGCGATCTGGCTCCACGCCACAGACGTCCAAGCCATTCACGATGCTCTGGTCGCCGACGGTCACACCATCGTCTCCGCACCGATCGACGGCCCCTTCGGTCGGACATTCACCTTCGCCGACCCCGACGGCTACCAGATCACTCTCCACGATCGCGCCTGACAGGCCAAACGCCACCGGAGGATCACCGGCCCCCAAAGACCGAGGTTGCGCCCGAGGCTCGAGAATCCAGGCGACGTTTGTTCACCCAGGGTGATCACTTTTCCGGCTCTTCACACTTGGGGCGGACGGAGTGTGACGTCGAGGCCGGGCGGTCATGGTTCGGTGCCTCGAGGGCCGGATAGAGGTCGAGGTCTCCCAAGGATAGAGGTTCCTACGCCGCCCATCCGGAAGACCTCGACGTGCCCGACGCGACCGTCGGCGCGGGCTTCGCCTGCGCTGATCTGACCGCCTTCTGCCGACTCGACGAACTCGGACTCGAGGTCACCGGCCAACGACTCGACCCCGACCGTGCCGTCCTCGCCTGCCGTGTCGTTGGACCTGACCAGTGGTGCCGGCGCTGCGGGTCGTTTTCCCGCCCAGCACGGGCGGGCCAGGTGAGCCGCGTGTGGAGCTCCTTGTCCAGGATCCTGATGCCGCCTGGTTCGACGCTGAACCTGGCGCTGAGCCGGACAGCATGTTGGACAGGCTGGAGTCCACGTCCACCGTCACGGTCGCGGCGCCGTTGTCGTCGGCGACGGCGAGCTGGGCCCCTTGCGCGGTCCACCAGGGGAATGCCCCTCCAGGAGGCGGCGGAACAAGAGACGGTCGAGGCGGGAAGATCGCCGATGGTCACCGGCGCCACCGGGAAACGCACGGCCGCCCCGGCGGTGTTTCGCCGCGCACGCCCGGCTCCCGCCCGGATCGGCCATCGTTGTCCTTGACCTGGGGGTAACCCCCGGGAACCCCGCCAGGGCTCAGGGGCTCCGCCCCCGAGACCCCGCTCCGGGGCGCGGCCTTGAGGTTCAGTGACACAGGGGCTGGTTCGGCCAGGACGGGACGTGTCTTCGCCATTCTTCGTCGGTGAGGTCGGCTTTGGTCGCGGTGCAGACGTATGCCGCGGCGTGCTCCACATTTGTGGTCCAGCGCAGGACGTTACCCGTCACACCGCCGGTCAGCAGTCCGCCCGGGACGTAGGCCACGCCAGCCAGGCCGGTGCTCGCGGTGAAGGTCACTGTGGCTGAGCGGCTTCGGATGTCCCACAGGTGGACTGTCTTGTCCAGGCCCGTACTGGCCAGTTCGTGTCCGTCTGGACTGAAGGCCACTTTGAGGACCTCGGCGGTGTGTCCGGTCAGGACGGCGATTTGCGTGCGGCTCTTGACGTCCCAGAGGCGGACGGTCTTGTCATCGCCGACGCTTGCGAGCGTCGCACCGTCCGGGCTGAACGCGACGTCGCGCACCACACTGGCGTGGCCGGTCAGCGGCTCGCCGAGCGGGCTTCGGGTCGCCACGTCCCACAGCCGCACGGTCGTGTCGTGGGCGGCGGTGGCGAGGATACGCCCGTCGGGGCTGAATGCGACACCGGTGACCGAGTTGGTGTGGCCGGCCAGTGGGGTACCGACCTGTTTGCGTGCCGCCGCGTCCCACAGCCGGACGGTGCTGTCCATGCCGGCGGTGGCGATCAGGGCTCCGTCGGGGCTGATCGCGACTCCACGGACCCAGCCGGTGTGACCGGTGAGCGGAGCACCGAGCTGCTTGCGGCTCGCTGTGTCCCACAGGCGAAGCGTTCCATCCCAGCTACCGGTCACCAGGAGCTTGCCTCGCGGGCCGAATGCCATCGCGCGGACCTCGGCGGTATGCCCGGTGAGCGGAGCGCCGAGCGGCTGGTTGTCTGAGACCCCCCACAGGCGCACAGTCCGGTCGTCGGAGGCGGTGCCCACGACGCCGCCGGGGCTGAACGCAACGGCGTAGACCGCGTCGGTGTGCCCGGGCAGAAGGGTTGTCCGCAGCCGCCAGATCAGTATGGAGCCGTCGGAGTCGCCGCCGCCGAGCGCCGAACCGTCGGGGCTGAAGGAGATGTTGAACACACTGCTCGTCGAGCCGGTGAGCGGGGTACCGAGCGGCCGCCGGGTGGCTACATCCCACAATCGGACTGTCTTGTCCCAGCCGCTGCTGGCGAGGGTCCGGCCGTCCGGGCTGAATGCCACGCCGTAGGTGACGTTGGTGTGCCCGCTCAACGGGTCGCCTACCGGTGCCCTGGTCGCGACGTCCCACAGCCGCACCGACTTGTCGCCGCTGGTCGACGCCAGGAGCCGTCCGTCCGGGCTGAATGCCACGCCGTAGGTGACGCTGGTGTGCCCGGTCAGGGGGCGGCCGATCGGTCTCCGGGTGGCGAGGTCCCACAGCCGCACCGTCTTGTCGTTGCCGCAGCTGGCGACCATAGAGCCGTCGGGGCTGATCGCGACCGCTGTGATCGGACCTTCGTGCCCGGTCAGCGGCTTGCCCACGGCGAGTCGGGTCGCGGCGTTCCAGACCCGCAGCGTGCCGTCGGCGCTGCCGCTCACCACCAGGCGCCCGTCCGGGCTGAACGCGACACCGGTGACGACTCCTGTGTGACCGGTGAGCGGCTTGCCGACCCCTCGGCGTCCAGTGACGTCCCACAACCGCAGCGTCTGATCGGTGGAAGCGGTCACGAGCATCGACCCGTCCGGGCTGAACGCCGCGCCGTTCACCATGTCGGTGTGGCCGGTGAGCGGCGGGCCCAGCGGCTCGTGGGTCGCGGCGTCCCACATCCGGACGGTGCCCTTGTCCGCTGCGGTGGCCATGACCTGGCCGTCCGGGCTGAACGCCACATCGCGAACCTCGCCGCTGTGGCCGGGAATCCTGGTGGGCAGCGCCACCGCTTGGGTGCTGATCAGGCTGTTGCGGGTGGCCGGGAGGTCCGGTGCGATCCGCCACGAGGCCAGGCTGAGCTGGGCCGCACGCAGCGGATCGACCTCGCGCAGCGCCGTCGCCTCGGCGACGAGCTGGCGCGCGACCGCCCCCCGGTGCGCCTCGCGGGCGTCGTTGCGCTGAATCACGGTGATCACCGTCGCGGCGGCCAGCAGCGCCACCACCACCGCGGTGACGACCCGGATCCGCAAGGCTCGCCGCTTGCGCGCCCGGATCTGCTTGTCCCGCAACCGGATCGCCTCGTCAAGAAACTCCCGTTCGTCGGCGTTGAGCGCCGCGGCGTGGTCCGGCAGATCAGCCCACGCCGTCACCTGATCGAGCTGAGCGGCACGGTAGAGCAGGTCGGGATCGCGGTCTGCGGACTGCCAGACCTGTGTCGCGTCGGTGAGCCGGCGGTGCAGCACCAGCCCGTCGCGGTCGTCGGTGAGCCAGCGCCGCAGGCGCGGCCAGGCGCGAATGAGCGCCTCATGCGCGACCTCCACACTCTCCTCGCCGATCACCACCAGCCGGGCCGTCGCCAGCCGGTTCAGCACCCCGGCCACGATCGCCTGATCCGCAACCGTGGCCAGCTCGGCGTGCGCGGCCCGCCGCCGAGTGTCCTCGGTGCCATCGCCAAGAGCCGTCAACCGCAGGAACACCCGACGAGCCGCGTCTCTCTCCTCGTCGTCGAAGTCGGCGTAGGTACGCTCGGCGGTCTGTGCCAGTGCCCCGTGCGCACCACCGGAAGCGTGGTATCCGGTTTGCGTCAGCATGTTGCCGCGCCGGCGGCGCCACGTTTCGAGCAGGGCGTGGGACAGCAGCGGAAGACCACCGGGCTCGCTGGCGATGTCGGCCAGCAGCGTCGCGATGAGGTCCCGCTCGACGGTCAGCCCGGCGCGCAGCGCGGGCTGCGTGATGGCCGACCGGAGCTCGTCTTTGGTCATCGGCCCGACGAGCACTTGGGCGCCCTGACCAAGCACTTCTGCCAGGCCGGGATGCGTCGCGCAGTGGCCGTAGAAGTCGGCGCGGATCCCCAGCACAACGGTGGCCACCCGCTCCGCGCCGAGCGCTGCGTCTAGAAGTTCGTCGATGAACCCCGCCCGCTCGGCGGGGTCGGGGCACAAGGTGAACAACTCCTCGAACTGGTCGACCACCAGCAGGACACGCTTGTCGCCGCTGGGATCGGCGAGCCGAAGCGTTCGATCGAGCCAGCCGGGTTCGCCGCAGTCGGGTTCGCGCCCGCCCCAACCGGCCACGGCGTAGGCCAGCTCCTGCATCGGCGACCGGGTCGGGGTCAGGAGAATCCACGACCACTCGTGCCCGGAGAACGCCGGGTGCGACCGTGAAGCCGGCAGGAGCCCGGCGCGGATCAGCGAAGACTTCCCGCTGCCGGACGCGCCGAACACCGCAACGACGGGCGTCCCGGTGACCCGATGCACCACGTGCTCGACGAGCCGCTCCCGGCCGAAGTAGCGGTCCACGTCCTCCGGCCCATACGCGGCGAGCCCGAGATAGGGCGCGGCGAAGTCGCCCCCGACGCTGCTGCCCGCGAGTTCGGCCTCGGCTTCGCGCCAGCGTTTCTCCCACACCGCACGGTCACCACCGCACGCGGCGACATAGGCCAGCGTGACCGCCAGGCTCGGCAGGCGCTCACCGCCTGCGGCCTCGGCCAGAGCCGTCACCGAGTAGTGAGCGGCCTTGGCCATCGTCCGGTAACTGGGCCGCCCGGCAGAGTCGCGCAAACCGCGGAGTTCGTGCGCGAGTCGCTGCACCGGTCCAGCGGTCGGGTCCAGAGCCCGCTCAGGCCTGCCCATCTCCGCCCTGCCTCGCTGAGTTGTTTGTTCAGTGCTCGACCTGGGGTTGAACAAGTCGGGGCAAACCTAACATGCGGTAGACCACTGACACAGGCGCAGGAAGGCAGCACGTGAACCAACGAAGAGCAGGGCGACGGTGAGCCGCAGCGGTGCCATTCACACGCCTGAGGTCGAGCGCAACAGTCGCGTCGGGGTCTTATAGCCGGCCGGGTTCCAATGACAGCGAAGGACGCTGAGATGAGCAGATCGGTAAGGCCTGAAAGCAGCGCGGGGGACGGCATGGCCGATGAGATCGCCAGCCTCTCAAAGCGTGATCATGCAGTTCGACCCGGAAGAAGACGGGAGATGGGCAATCACATCGCGAGACGCATCAATGCGTGCATGGCCGCACTCGCGATCGTCGCATCAGGTTTCCTCATCGCGCTGACACCTGCGACACCGGCCGCCGCGGGCGGCTGCGTCATCCCTGATCCGTTCTGCAACGTCTACAACAACGCGTCGGGCTATGTCACCGTGGTCGACGACTGGTGCAGCAGCACCGACGATCCGATTCGGGGGGACACCTGGCCGGAAGGGTGCAGTGGGAAGCCGACCAGCGTCGCTCCTGGAGGCGTCGGAAAGGACAAGGACGGATTTCTCGCTCGCGCCGGCTGCATCACGTCCGGCTACAAGATGAGCGGGATCTTCTACACGGACGTCACCCCTTTCAGTTACGACTACACCTACAACAACGGCTGGTGGCATCGGTTCCATGACGACGAGTACATTATCGTGGAGTCGATCACCTGCCCCCGCCAGATCCCGCCGCCCGTGTCCGACCCGCTGACGGCCCCGCAGAACCTCCGGGTCTACGACAAGACCTCAAACACGATCACCCTGGCCTGGGACGTCCAAGGGGGAACCTACTACCGTGTCTACCGCGGCGGCACCGAGGTCGGCGTGACGCAGGGCGCGCTCTACCGGGACGCATCGCTCGCCTCGTCCACGACGTACAGCTACACGGTGAAAGCCTGCCGGTGGGGCGAGACCTGCCTGGCGTCGTACCTCGCGGCCACCACCAACGCCGGCAGTGGCTCCGGATCGTCGCCGCAGAACGGCCAGGCCGACATGATCGGCCTGTACAACGACAACACCCTCCACTGGTACCCCGGCAAGGGCGACAGCACCTTCTGGTCCGCACGCGACCTCGGCACCGCCAACTTCAAGCTGATGGACTTCCAAGACATCAACTCCGATGGCAAAGCCGACATGATCGCCATCTACAACGACAACACCCTCCACTGGTACCCCGGGAAAGGCGACAGCACCTTCTGGTCCGCACGCGACCTCGGCACCGCCAACTTCAAGCTCATGTCCTTCAAGGACATCAACAGCGACGGCAAGGCCGACATGATCGGCCTGTACAACGACAACACCCTCCACTGGTACCCCGGCAAGGGCGACGGCACGTTCTCGTCCGCACGCGACCTCGGCACCGCCAACTTCAAGCTCATGGACTTCCAAGACATCAACTCCGATGGCAAAGCCGACATGATCGCCATCTACAACGACAACACCCTCCACTGGTACCCCGGCAAGGGCGACGGCACCTTCTGGTCCGCACGCGACCTCGGCACCGCCAACTTCAAGCTCATGGACTTCCAAGACATCAACAGCGACGGCAAGGCCGACATGATCGGCCTGTACAACGACGACACGCTCCATTGGTACCCCGGCAAGGGCGATGGGACGTTCTGGTCGGCCAGGTACATGGACATCGCACACTTCAAGCTGATGACCTTCGCAAACATCGGCTGACCAAATGGCATTTCGCAGGGCGTCCTTCTCGCGAGAAGACGCCCTGCGGCGTTGATGAGCCGCGCTGGGACCACCGTGGGTCCCGACCAGTCCATCGAAGTCGGCTTGACCTGGTGTTTCACCTGCTTGCACGGCTGTAGGACCGCACACCGGGGTGAACGCGAGGCTGACGACGGATAGCCAGCGCACCAATGATCAGACCGTTCCAGCGAGATGGCGTGAGTCTGACCAGCGCACACGCCAGCTCCAATTCCTGCAATTATTCAGAAAGATCAACAGATGAAGGGGCATGAATTCGTAGCATGCCGGATCAAGTCGTTCGGGAGGAAATTACGTGAAAAGAAGATTAGTGGCTCGCGCTCTTGTGATTACGCTCGGGATATCGGGGCTTGTGGCGGTGAGTTCGCCGGCGCACGCGGGAGCGTGTACTTGGATAGAAGACGCGCTTATCGGGTGTGGTGTCCTCATCAATCGGACGAACAGGACGTTCGAGTTCCGGTGGAAGGACTCCGACAGCAGTTCCACGTGGAATACCGGTTACGTGTCGCCAGGCCAGACCGTCGGGGGCTACGACAACGACCGAAGGGACATCGACCAGTTCGGTGTTCCGTGGCCGTGCACGGTCAAATTCACGACGACTGGGCGGGACGACATCCCCGGCAACGATCGCTACCTGTACAGCGGTACCAGGACGAACAGCGATCCGTTACATCCCATGTGGATCGACTTCGCGTCGAACCAGGGCGTCTATCTAAACGAGGTCACCTGCCTGGATGTGGACGGACCGAACCCGCCCCAACCTCCGGTGCCCGCCCCGCCGCCTCCTCCAGTGACTCCCTCGCCAAGGAACCAGGCGGATCTGAACGGCGACGGCAAGTCCGACCTACTGGCGATCTATGACTCGGACAACGGCCTGTATTGGTACCCAGGCAAAGGAGACGGCACCTTCTGGTCAGCCAGGTACTGGTCCCAGGCGGGCTTCAAACTCATGGCCAAGGGCGATCTTAATGGCGACGGCAAGTCCGACCTGGTCGCGATCTACGAAGGCAGTAACGGCCTCTACTGGTACCCAGGCAAGGGCGATGGCACATTCTGGTCTGCTCGCTATATCGACCAAGCCGGATTCCGGCACATGGAACTCGCCGATGTCAACCGCGACGGCAAACTCGACATGGTCGCGATCTACGAAGGCAGTAACGGCCTCTACTGGTACCCAGGCAAGGGCGATGGCACATTCTGGTCTGCTCGCTATATCGACCAAGCCGGATTCAAGAACATGGCAGTCGGAGACCTGAACGGCGACGGCGCGCCCGACCTGCTAGCCGTATATGACGGTAGCCACGGCCTTCACTGGTACCCCGGAAAGGGCGATGGCACATACTGGTCCGCCCGCTATCTCAGCCAAGCCGGATTCCGGCACATGGAACTCGCCGACCTCAACGGGGACGGCAAACGAGACATCCTCGCCGTCTATGACGGCAGCAACGACCTGTACTGGTACCCCGGCAAGGGCGACGGCACCTTCTGGGCGGGCCGTTACATAGACAAGGCCGGCTTCAAGCTCATGGCCTTGTGACCCACATCCCAGCGGCTGGTTCTCGCTCAGTGAGAGCCAGCCGCCCCACTCGGCGACAGGAGGAACCGTCTTCGGCAACGTGGTGCGCACACTGAACCGATTTCATCCTCACGCGACCTGGGTGACGCGGTGGTTTTGAAGGACGGCGATGGCCTTGCACAGGTGGCCGGCCTTGGAAGGACAGCAGCGTAGCTTGGGAGGATCTTCCAGCTCTTCAACTGGGCGTTCGCACGTTCTCCGGGCCCGCGACGTTTTGCGTGTGAGCGGTTGGCCTGTTTCTGGGACTCGGGCATATGCACGGCACCTCCGAGCCAGCAGCTTCAATGGCTGGAGTTCCTAAGAGGGCTCCCGGGCCAGCCGCACCATATCGGTAGACGCATTCGAGCTTTATGCCAAGCTCGACCCTGAGAGATCTCGGGCCGTGGCCGCCGAAAGCGACCTGGCATTCATGAACGATGAGGAACGTCAGATCCTCTTCGGCGCAGGCCCTCTTCCCGACGTTCCGATCGTCGTCAAGCATGGGCCCCGGGGAGCGTCGTACGTTGAGGATGGCCAGGCTTGTCCTGTTGCCACATGCCGGGTGACCGCGGTCGACACTACTCACGCCGGTGAGATCCTGGCCGGGGTGTTTCTGGCGCTACGTCTGGCTGCGGTAGACGCCGTCACGGCTCTCCAATATGCAGTGTGTGCGGCCACGGCCAAGGTGACACAGTTCGGTGTCGACGGCGATCGGCTCCTGGAGAGTCTTGCCCAGATCAGAGCAGAGGTCAGGGCCGAAGCGTTCTCATGTAGTAAGACCGAGTAGCTGAAGGCCGCCGGGGTCTGTGTTCCAGTGGCCGCGGATCAGCGCGGCGATCTGGGCGTGGGTGATCCGTCCGGGTGAGAGGCTGGCCACGGTGTAGATCGTGACGATGGCGGTGTAGCCGGTCTTGTGGTCGATGTGGCGGCGTTTGATCTGGATCGCCCGGGCGGCATGGAGGCCCTTGCCAGCAGCGCTCCGGATTAAAGCGTTCGCCGAAGGCCCCGATGCCTTCGCAGACTTCTACGTCCGCGTCCTCGGCTCACTCTCGCCGACGACCGCTCTTCCCGCTCGTTACGGGCGGTAGGCGTCTCGACGGTGTTTGATCGTTTGAATCGTGACAGTGCGCTTATCCTCGTCGATGCGGTAGACGACGCGATAAGTCCCGCGCCGGGCGACATGTAGTCCTTCGTACGGCTCTTGCAGGGGCTTGCCGACGCGCCACGGCTCACGCGCGATCGCGCCGCTGATCAACTCCCAGGCCGCGGCCGCCACAGTCTCGGGCAAGCCCGAGGTGAGCGCGCGCCGAGCGGGCGGGGCTAGGAGGATCGTGTAGCGGTCACTCACGCGCTCGCCTTACCAAGGCGCGCCGCCATGATGGCGGCCATCTCCTCCTCTGTGGTCACGTCGCCGCTCTCCTCGGCAGCGGCGGCCTCGACCAAGTCGGCGCGTGTCTCCGGGTCGGCGAGGATCTCCAGGGTCTCCTGCAGGGACTCCCACTCGGCCATGGAAACAATGACGGCGTGGGGCCGCCCGTTGCGGGTGAGAGTGAAGTGATCGTGCTCCCGGGCAGCCCGATCGGCCAGCTCGGTCAGCCGGTCCTTCGCTTCACTGATAGGAATGAGCTCCATACGACAATGGTATCTCGCTAGCTTGAATATCGGCCATAGATCCGGCTACTCGTCCATTTCAAGGCGAGCGGGAGCCACGAGGCGCTGGAACTCGCTGAGCTCGAAGACGCCGAAGGAACCGGACAGAAAGATCAAGTGACCTTCGTGAGCCGAGGGCTTGCGCCTGCGGCCCCGGCCGGGCGATGCGATCGAAGTGGCGCCCCCGGGGTGGCGGCGAAGCCCCGCCAGTCCGTAAGTCATGCAACCGCGACATGCCGCAGCCGGTTCACTGTTACGAGACGCTTCCATCCTTCGGGTCGACATGATCGATGAAGCGTATTTCTCGTACGAAGCAGAAGGGGTGGCGGTGCGGTGGATGCCGAGGCGGAGATCTCGACGGCGAAGGAGGCGGCGGACGACGAGCTGATTCTGGCTTTCGGACGGCTGCAGGGGGCGGCCAACCGGCTGGAGTACATCCTGGGGCGGGCGATCGAGGAGGAGTTCGGGATCAGCCATCTGATGTTCGAGGTGCTGCTGATCCTCGGCCGGGCCGGTGCGCCGGGACTGTCGATGCGAGCCCTCGGACAGGAACAAGTGCTCACCACGGGAGGTGCGACGCGGCTCGTGGACCGGATGGAGGCGGCCGGCCTGGTGGAGCGGGCCGACGATCCCCATGACCGGCGAGGGCGGCTGGTGCGGCTCACGCGGCGAGGAGAGGAGGTGGCGGTGCGGGTCGCGCGGGTACACGTGGAGAACATCAAGCGGTACTTCCTGGAGCCGCTTCCCCCCGCCCATCGCGAGCGCTTCGCCGAGGATCTGCGGATCCTCAGCCATACGGCGCGAGACATGCTGCCACGGATGCGCTGAATCCGGCGCGATGTCCTTCTGTGTGACACAAGTCACGTAAGCTCGCCGAAATACCTGACGAGTCAGATACTGTTTCCTCAGATAGTTCGCCCGCGCAGCGCGGGCACCGCAAGGACAATCAGAGGTTCCCCATGAAGCTCGTCTACGTCTTCGACGCGTACTGTGGCTGGTCGCACGGGTTCTCCCGCACGCTGCGGGAGGTCGCCGCCAAGCATCCGGACCTGCCGGTGGAGGTCCTCTCCGGTGGCCTGTTCACCGGCGCCCGCCGGGTACCGATCCGGGAGTTCGGCTACGTGAAGGGCGCCAACGCCAAGATCAACGAGCTGACCGGCGCGGAGTTCGGCGAGGGGTATGAGCGGCTGATCGCCGACGGCTCCTTCGTGATGGACTCCGAGGCCGCTGCCCGCGGCATGGCCGCCCTGCGCCAGAACGCCCCCGAGCGCGCGGCGGAATTGGCCGTGGCCCTCCAGCACGCCTTCTATGTCGATGGGCAGAGCCTGTCCGAGCCGGCGACCTACCGGCAGGTCGCCGAGGAGGCCCGGCTCGATGCCGGCGCCGTCATCGCCGCCTTCCGCTCCCCGGCGGCGCAGGCTGCCGCCGAGGCCGACTTCCACCGCACGGCCGAGCTCGGCGTCGACGCATTCCCTACCCTGCTGGCCGTCGACGGCGACCGCGCCGTCGTCCTGGCGAGCGGACACGCCACTACCGACGAGGTGGACCGGCGTCTGTCCGCCCTGGACACCCGCGACGCATCCTGACCCTCCCTCTCCCCCACCCTTAAAGAAGGACTCCATGAGCACGCTCGAATTCAAGATCTTCGACCTGGACTTCCCCGTCGGCAGCAAGAACAAGACGGCCACCCTGGTCATCGGCGAGAACGAGGCCCTGCTCGTCGACGCCGGCTTCACCCGGGCCGACGGCCACCGGCTGGCCGCCGAAATCCTGGACTCCGGCAAGCAGCTCACCACCGTCTTCATCAGCCACGGCGACCCGGATTTCTACTTCGGCGCCGAAGTCATCGCGGACGCCTTCCCCGGCGCCGAGTTCATCGCCACCGAGCACGTCATCGAACACATCCAGCACTCGTACGAAGGCAAGCTGAAGGCCTGGGCGGCCGCCGGCGCGAACCTGCCCACCCGGCTGGTCGGCCTCACCCCGCTGACCGGCGACATCACCTTCGAAGGCCACCGATTCGAGCTCAAGGGCGGCGTCGCCGAACTGCCGGACCGCCACTACTTGTGGCAGGCCGAGCACCGCGCCATCCTCGGCGGCGTGCTGCTCTTCGCCGGGGAGCACGTATGGGTCGCCGACACCCCGAAGGCCGAGCAGCGTGCCGCCTGGATCGCCCTGCTGGACGACATGGCCGCGCTCGAGCCACAGCTCGTCGTGCCCGGACACCGACTGCCCACGGCCCCCGCCGACGCCAGTGCCATCGCCGGCACGCGCGAGTACCTGGTCGCCTTCGAGGAGGAGCTGGCCAAGGCCGCGAACGGCGCCGCGCTGACCGAGGCGCTGGTGGCCCGCCACCCCGCCCACGGCATGCTGATCGCGGCGCAGATCGGCGCCAAGGTCGCCACGGGCGAGATGACCTGGGGCTGAGGCGACATGACGGAGCACACCACCGGCCTCGCCGCCCCCGCTGACGTGGTACGCCGCCAGTATCTGGCCTCCGCGGCCGGTGACCTCGAGGCCCTGCGTGCCACTCTCGCCCCGGACGTGGAGTGGACGGAGATGGCCGGCTTCCCCCTCGCAGGCACCTATCGCACGCCGGAGGGTGTGACCTCGAACGTGATGGAGAAGCTCGCCACCGAGTGGTCCGATTGGATCGCCCACGACGACACCTACGTCGTCGACGGCGAAGACGTCGTCGTCCTCGCCCGCTACACGGCCACCAACAAGGCCACCGGCAAGCCACTCGACGTCCGCGTGGCCCACCACTTCACGGTGCGCGGCCGGCTGATCGTACGCTTCGAGCAGTTCGTCGACACCGCCAAGGTCCGCGACGCCATGCACCCCTGACGAAGCGGGTCAGCGCTCTGATCCGCCGACCTTCGTAGCGAGGGTGGCCAAGGAACGAGACCGAGTTTGCGAACCGGCTTGTCGCCCCCTCCGGGATGCCTCTGGAATGGCGCTTGCATCACGTTCAGCACGAGCGGAGCGTCCGAGAAGCCAGGGAGCAGGTCCCATGACGCGAGAGCAGATCGCGCAGGCGCTGCGGCGGGCGGAGGAACTGGCCGCCCAGGCGAGGGCCGGCCTGGACCGGTCGGTGGGGCTGATGGGCCAGCGCATCTGGACAGGCCCGGCAGCCGACCGTTTCGGCAGCGAGCTGGCGGCACAGAGACAAGCCTTGATCAGTGCGTGTACGTCGGCGGTCGACGACCTGCGCACCTTGCTCGCCCGCACCCCGGAGTAGCCCCGGTGGACATCGACGGCATGGTGCCCGACGGCGTGAGGGCGCTGGAGGACGAACTCCGCAGAGCCAACTCCACGCTGGAGTCCGCCGGGAACGAGCTCTGGAGCCTGCTGCGTCACGCCGGCCTGGCCACTACGCATGCCGACACGATACGGAGAATCGCCGGCTGGGCCGAGCAGCAGATCCCAGACATCCACCGGCGCGTGGTGCTGCTGGAACGCCTGGTGGCGCATGACCCGGCCGTACAGGCGGGCCAGCCGGTGTTCGTCAATTCGGAGCTGTTCGCCCCCGGCAAACCGCTCCCCACGGTCGGCGGCTTCTGGGACCGCCTCGCCCAACAGGCGCAGGCCCTTTTCGACCTGGACCAGAACTCTGGCAACCCCGCGGCCGAGGTGGCCAAGGGCGCCTTCGAGGGCACGGCCGGGCTCGCGGGGATGCTGTGGGAGTTCTCCGAGGTACGCAAAACCTTTGACCCGGATGGCTGGGCGCGACAGGTCGAGGACAGCGCGCACGGCCTGATCTACGGGATCCAGCACCCGACCGAGCTCCTCAAGGCCATCACGGACTGGGACACCTGGACCACCAACCCCGAGCGTGCCTTCGGCCGCCTCACCCCAGACCTCTTGATGGCGGCTGCAACGGCGGGCGGGAGTGGCGCGGCTTCTGGGGCGAGCAGAGCCGCGAGCGCCGTCGACAAGATCGCCGACCTGATCAAGGTGGCCAAGGCAAAGGCCGGGCCACAAGTCGGTCCCGCGCAGATCAAACCGGACGGTACGTGGGAGTGGAAGGGGTTCAGCCTTGACCCGGAGGCCAATGTCACGGCAGACCGAGCGTTGGCCCGGGCGAAGGATGCCGAGCCGGAGATATCGTCGGGCGTTCAGTCGGCGGCGCGACAGATTCACGCGGACATGGAAGGCTTCCCGGAACACGTCCTCAAGGGCCCGGACCGCTACAAGGAAAAGCTGGCCAAGCTGATGAGGGACTTCCCGGACCGCACCCCCGAGGAACTCATCCGTACGGGTATGCACGACGGGATCCGCTACACGTTCACCTTCAGTGAAGATCGCTACGCCAAGGGTGTCGCGGACGCCAAGAAGGCGTTGGAGCAGCAAGGATTTGAGCTGATCGTACAGAAGCCGTCGTGGAGCGACGCGTCGAAGTACAAGGGCGTCAACACGCGGTGGCGCGGGCCTGATGGGCAGTTGTTCGAGGTGCAGATGCATACGCCGTCGAGCCTGTGGGCCAAGGAGGTCACCCACGAGATATACGAGTACAAGGAGAACTTGCCTCCTCAGGACAAGGCGCGCTTGGAAAAGTACGAGGCACAGATCTTCGAGGCCGTGCCGGAGCCGCCAGGAGTCCGCGATATCCCGTACGTGAACAAGGAGGACTGACCCGTGGAAGAGCAGGTCACGTACTATGGGTTGCTGCTTTCGGGCGATACCCGCGAGAAGCCCGGCGGGTTGGCGAGGCGGCGCATCCTCCCGGATGGAGGGATCGTGGAGGAGACCTTCCAACGGGACCTGCAATGGCATGACAGCAGCGTCATCGGAGACTGGCGCCGCGGTGAGTCCAGCGTCGAGTTGGTCGAGCTCAGTGAGGCCGAGGCGGAGCGGATGATGACCCGGTTCCGGGAAAAGTTCGGCGCGTAGAGCAGGGCTCACGCAAGGACCGGATGCAGCGCTCCTGCCAACATGCCGACGCTCCCACGCCCGCGGAGTAACGTCCATGCCGCGGTTGGCGGACGGCGAACGAGCGTGGAAATCCGTGCCCGCCCGTACCTGTCTCATTCCGCCTGGCCTGTGACGATCTGCAGCCACAGATCCCGAGCAGCGCTGGCTGACATCCAGGCGCTCTCGACGATGGCCGCGGAGTTCTCGTCTGAGATGCGTCGGACAAACCACAGGCCGGCCGCCGTACAGAGCTCGAACATCGGATACGTGCAGGCGCACGTGTGCTCGCGGATCCGCAGCCGCTCGGCGCGGGGCAAACTCGGCGCCCACGTCACCCGCACGGGCTGTGCATGAGCGGGCGCCACGTGCAGGCTGTGATAGTCGAAGTGCGAAGGCGGACAGCTCACGACCTCACCACCATCCGACCTTGGTCCATGAGCAGCGACACGAAGGTGTCGACGTCCTCTGCGCTCACCGTCTGACGCAGCCCCTTGTCGATGTCGGCGTCCCGGAGGCGGACACCACGTCGGGTCCCATAGAACACACCTGCGTCGCTGCGGAAGAGCGACCAGGCAGGGAACGCCGCGCGAAGCACGTCGAGGTCATATCCAGGTATTGCCATGTCCCGAGCGTACGAGCAATAACGAGCGCCTGTCTACCCCTATCGACCCCACGGGGCGTCTAGAGACTCCAATAGATCCCTAGAGGCGAATGAAGACCTATGATGGCCCCTTTCTACTCTTAGAGATGTGATGGAGTTCGAGCCCGACCGGCCCCGCTGGCAACAGATCGCCGACGTCCTTCGCATGCGCATCACAGCCGGCGAGTACCCGCCCAAGTACTTGGTGTCGGAGGTCCGTCTCGTCCAAGAGTTCGGCGTAGCCCGCGACACCATCCGCAAGGCAGTCCGCCAGCTTCGCGAAGAAGGCCTGATCTACACCGTGCCCAACCTCGGCAGCTTCGTCAGCCCGCCTGGCGAGGTCCGCCCCACTGAGAGCTGAACGGACATCCCCGTTCGTCCGGCGAAGTCACAGCGCAGCGAATGATCAGAAAGCCAAAATCTCTACGTCAGTTCAAGGGCAGCCCGCTTGCGGCGGCCTGCCGCAGCGTCGGGCGGTCGCTAGGCCGCGCTGCGTCTCTTCGGCCGGTCGCGACCAGCGCCGCCACGCTCTACAACGCTTTGGACGGTCGCAGACATCGCACCGGAGAGAGGCATACCCCTTAGGTTTAGGTAGTGCACAACGTTGAACCCCATGGCCATAATGCACTGTGGGGAGCTACGACCTGGACGATCTCAGGGTTAGCCCGCAGATTATCGCAACCGCTGTTCCTGGGGAGAGCAGCGGTCTTCTGTTCTGGGTGCGCTTCACCTTCTGCCTGCGCTTCTCGATTCCTCCACTCGTCTTCGTACCCGCTCCAGAGCCGCGCATTTGGATCATTCCGATAGCCGTGCTGATCGGTTGCATAGCGTGGTGGCTGGTTGACGGTCGGGAGTTGTTGCAGCGTCGCGCCGAGGCGGTGGGAAAGAGAGGAAACGTACCGAAAGGAATCTCCAAGGCTTCCAACACATGGGAGGAAATCCATGCTGGCGATGTGCGCGCAGGCGATTGGGTCTGCACTAAGCGGGAGTACGACCAGCATTTGAAGGCTGCTGACGAACTGAACACTCCGCAAGTTGAAGAATATGAACTGCGATGGCAGGGCGAGGCAACGGCAACATATAATTCACCGCGGCTTGCGGGGGAAGTGGGGGACGCCTCCAAGCTACATCTTCGCAAAGTGTCTGTCGCCCAAAATCTTGAGCACTCCCCTATTTCAGTCGAGAGTCTATTTCGGCCCGTTTTTATAGCACTCCCACCCGACGAGAGACAGGCGGTGACGCTTTGGCTATGGGGCAAAGGGGCGCAGCGCCTATATGTCGGAGACTCTCTGTGCCGTCAGCCGCGTACACTAGCCACGCCCGCAAACAGTTGGGCCGCTGACACAATAGTGGCTCTGATGGAGCGTGTTTCGGAATCATCGTGGCGACTTGAAGCTGCACTGGTACATGAACTCGCGTCTAGTGGCCATAGCGCGGGCGCAATACGTCATGCCTTGAGATCTTGCCTGGCGAGCGATCTCATTCATCGTGATGACGTAGAGGGTCGTTCACTTCTGGAGTCCCTACCCAAATTGGGTTCTCTCCTGCCAGAGAACTTGAAACCCATCCCAATGCGACGACTAAAGCGTACGCCGCTTGGTTCGGCATGGATTAGAGCGAGAGAAGTGAAAAAACACCAATCAGGAGGTATCTACGTGGAAACGCAGAACGTATTCAATATCCATGACTCAACTATCCAGCAATCGGTTATCGGATCGGGCAACGTTTATAATTACGAGCCCAGCAAGGATCTCCGCGACTTAGCGCGAAAAGTAAGTAGCTACCTCGATGAACATAGGAGGAAATTCCCTGAGACTGGCAGCGAAGAAGCCGTTGCCGCAGCCCTAGATATTCTGCAGCACGCGGTTAACGAGCCCGATCTTCCGGAGTCGAAAGTAAAGGGAGCGTTCCGCGTTCTCGCGCGCTACGCGGAGGGGATATTCGTTGGAGTTCTCGGCAATGGCCTATTCAAGGAGATAGAAAAAGTTATAGGAGCGATTTCTTCGTAGCGCTGTCCAATTGTGGGGGTTCCGGCCTACATCTGCCTTATGGAGCGGGAGCCGCTTGAGGCAGTTCTCGATCCTTCACGTACGTGCTTCGGGGACTGCATGCAAAGGCTCCGCGCCGCTCCTGGTGCTCAGGCCTGGCGGCGCTGCGCTCCGGGTCGGCCACCGGACACCTGCCTGGGGATCGGTTATCTACGGCGTGAGGCCCGCCACCAGCGCTCCGGGTTCCGACAGCTTCGGCGAGCAGGGCAGAAGTCGCTCGAGGTGCGCGAGCAGCACCGCGACAGCGCATCGACGCTCCTGGCCGTCGCAGCGTATGTCCCTGCCGCCGTTGACCTGGACGGCGAACGTAAGGGGCTTGCGGGTGTCGCTGATCAGTGCCATGTGGTGTTGAGATCAGAGAAGTCTTCCTGCGGCAAGCTCCCCAAGCCCTCGGCGGATCAGTGCCTCTGCCTCGGCAGAAGTACGGTTGACAGCCTTCTCCAAGAGCACGAGATTGCCGAACGCCTCCCCAAGCCGCCGCTGTTCGTCGACTGGCAACCGCGGGATCTCGATGCGCCGAATGTCTGAGCGAGAGGTTCCCGTCTGACCACGTGATGGAGCCGAGGCTCCGAAGACCCGAAGGAAGCCTGCAAGACAGGTTGGGTCTATCCGATCGCCGTCGACTCGGAAGGCGTATAGGCCCTGCCCTAGTACGACCTCACCATTTTCGATCACACGCACTACCAGGGCACGTCCTCCGGACGGAACTACGACATCGCCGGCCTGAAGGACCACCATCTCCGCGATTGGCCTGGTGCGGCTGCTTGGTTCATCGCCTTCGATGACATCCCTCAGGGTAAGTACGGGTAGTTTGCCCGGCTGGAGTTCGATCTTGGGCGCTTGGAGGATGGTGATGGCGCCTGCACGTACCTGTTCGGCGATGGTGGTCTTGGGGAGATTCAGCTGCGCCGTGCGCATTTGCCGGAGATTGCGCACGGTCTGCTGGAGTTTACTGACCGAATCGGTCACTTCGTCGGGGAGGATCGAGAAGCTCACGTCCGCGCTGGATCGAAGAGCACCAGTTCGGCGGGCGGGCGTCAGATCGACCTCGTCGTCCAAGAGGTCGATTGACAGGGACCGCGCCTTCGAGCTCCATATCAGACGACGCCGTGAACGTCCGCCAGCGTTCCAGTACGGCATCGCGAAGTTGCACCTCCGGCATATCGGACAAATCGAGCATCAGCACGTGCCTAGGAATTGGGTCTCCGGGTGATGGTCGGCGTAGGACCCACAAGTGGGGGGAAGCCAGCGCTCCGGGAGCAATGCCCGCCGGCAATGAGACAACCGCACGCAAGGTCCCCGTCCGTAGAAGTTGGGCCCGGATCCGGCGCCCGGAACGGCGGTCGGCGGCAGCTGGCGGCATGACGACGGCCATGTGCCGCCCGGGCTTGAGGTGGTAGAGACCGTGTTGAACCCAAGGAAGTTCGGGTTCGCCACGGGACGGAAGGCCGTAGAGCCAACGGATATCCGACGCAAGGTCCTCGTAACCCCAGTTGCGTTCCCCGAAGGGCGGCACGCAGGTGACTGCGTCAGCTTGGAGGGAACCGAAGGCATCCTCGCGGACAGCATCTCCAGCCCGGACAGCACCGCGGTACAGGCGGGGCCGCCTCTGGAGCCATTGGGAACGTGAGCGCGTGATAACTCTTGACGGCACTTCCCATCCTGACTACTCTTCGAGTCTTAATGGGCGCGTGAGCGCGTGACGGAGAGATGGTCGTGGACGCGAACACCTACCTCAGCAGCCTCGGGATCGACGTCACCGACGCCGCGCAGCCGGTCATCGGACGGCTGGCGCTCGCTGGGGAGTTCGTGCTCGGCGGCGAGCGCGGTGTGCTGCTTCGCCCTAAGCGCGGTGATGTGTCCGACCGCTACCTCGAGCTCCTCGCGGGCGAGGGCTACGCATTCGTGATCGTCGACGGCGGCAGCTATCCGTCGTTCTACGCTCGCGAGCAGGAGGGGCTCGTCCCCGTGCGGGCACTGCCCGTCGCCGACCGCAGCCACTTCCCGTCGGCAGGAGTCCTCGGCGCCTGGGGGCAGTTGATTCGCGCGGCCGCCCATCACGGTGATGCGGCGAAGCTGGGCGTCGCGCAGATGGTCGCTCGCCTGGATGGCGATGAGGTGTTCGGACCGGACCTCGTCCGCCCCACGGGCGGCGTGCCCGTCTCGCGTCTCGGTGGTGACGAGTCGGTCGCAGTCGAACCGCTCCGCACGGCGGCTGCGCTCCTGGCCGGCTTTCGACTCCGCCCGAACGCGCCCGATGAGTTGGTCCGTCTCGTCGTCGCGCTGTCCTCACTGCTTCCCGACAAGGGCCAGTTCTCCGGGCTGACCGAGAGCGTGGCGCCCTTGGTGCGCGCACATCAGCTCGGCGCTCGTCGTCTCCTGGTCTCGGGCGGAGCGGGGGCGGAGATCGCCGCGCTCCTCGGCGCGGAGGGCACGATCTTTCTTCCGGCCGAGCTTCGCCTACTCGAGCCACTGCTGGAGCGCCTGCTTCCGAGCGTCGAGCGCGTGTTCGCTGACTTCCTGCAGTCGAACCTTGACGGGTCCTACGACGGCGTGATCGTCGTTCCGCCGTTCGGCCTCCAGCTGAGCGGAGCCCAGCTGGGCCGGTTCGAGCTGTCGAAGCGCGGGGGCAAGGCGCGCAGCCGGGTGCCTGCAGAGCTGCTGTTCATCGAGCACGCGCTTGCGGCGATGGCCCATGGCGCTCTCCTCGTTACCGTCTTGCCCGAAGGCCTGCTCTCGAGCGCCGGGCAGGCGGACTTCCGCGAGTGGCTGCTCGAACACGCACGTCTGCTGGCGGTCGTCAGCCTGCCTGCCGGAACCTGCTTCCGCGGCACGGGGGTGAAGTGCTCCGTCGTGATGCTCCGCAAGCCAGCGCCGGCCGACGACTACCCGATCCTCATGGTCGACGTGGAGGCGCACGACCTCTGCGGCGACATCGGCGCGGCGCGGTCGAAGCTCGACGACTTCCTCGAACGGGAGGAGGCCGCATGCGCGTAGCCACGCTCTCCCGCGCCGACCTCGGCAAGCGGCACGTTCGCCTCGACCCGGCCTTCTACCTCGGGCGCGAGTTGGTGCGGTCGACGATGAGCTCGGAGGGCAGTCGACACGTTAGCCTCGAGGATATCGTCGAGTCCATCCACGACGGGGCTCGCCTGCCTTCGGCTGCATCGGGGATCCCGATGCTCCGCTTGAACAACGTGCGGCCCTGCGAGCTGGACTTGAGCGGCATGGCCCACGTCGACGGCACCGCCGCCAAGTGGATCAATGTCCAGGAGAACGACGTCCTGTTCACGCGGGCAGCCCGGCCGTTTCGTGCGGCCGCGGTCCAATCGGGGATGCCTGCAGAGCTCGCCGTGTCGTCGGAGCTAACCATCATCCGGCCCCGACCGGCGGTCTTGCCCGAGTACCTGGCCGCCGTGTTCTGCACGCCCACGCTGAACCGGATCCTGCGTGACCTCGCGTACCGCGGTGACTCGTCGGCGCTGCCGCGCCTTCGCCTCTCGGACATCGCGCGCCTCCCGATCCCGCTGCCCCCGCGCAGCCTGCAGGAGTCGCTCGGGCTGCAGTACCAGCAGGCCGTCGACCTGACCGCGAGCGCCCGCGCCGAGTTCAACGCAGTGGTGACGGCAATCCACACCGAGATTGACCACCGCGTCTCCGGGGTCAAACCCCCCAGCAGCACCATCGAGGTTCTCCGATCGCAGCTGGCAGACCGGTGGGACGTCCCGTTCAACCGCGGGCGCGTGTTCCGCCATTCTTCGGCAGCATCGTCGGCCATGCGGTCGTTGCTCCAACTTGCGAAGCCCGCCGGCACGAGCCTTCGTGGCCTCGCCGATGACGAGGAGGTCTTCGCCGTTCAGGCCGACGACGTGAACGAGTGCACCTTCCTCGTCGAGGGCGGCGAGGTTCGGCACCTGTCCGACCTGTCCTCTCGCATGCGGCAGCGGCTCGAGGTGGGCGATGTCCTGCTGTGCACGACGGGCTCGGGCGACCAAGTCGCTTACCTCGACGAGGAGCTCGGACGCGAGGAGCGGCCGCTCCTCGGGAGCGCCACCTTCACCGCCCTCCGCTTCCAAGAGACGCCCCGCGTCTTCGCCGTCGCGCTCGCCCATCCCCTCGTTCGCACGCAGCTCCGGCTGCTCTCGTCCGGGTCCGTGCAACGCTTCGTCAACAAGCGCGACCTCGACGAGTTGCGCGTCCCAGTGCTGGGTCAAGTCTGGCGAGAGGACTTCGAGACCCGGCTCACCCGAGCGATGCAGCGTCGCCGCGAGGCGTTGCTGGCGCGGACCGCACTCATCGAAGCTGCCGACGGCTACCTCCGGGAGGCGATGTCGTGAACGCCGTGGCGACCACCTTGAGCTCTCCCGGGGGCTGGAGTTGCCCTGTGCGGCGTGATGTGCTCACGCGGGCACTCGGGTCGGCGCCCCGCTTTGCCGTCGTGCCGGGGGGCAACATGTCGTCACTCGATCGGGTCGTACCGCAAGCCACGCAACTGCCCCTGCTGAACCGCATGGTCGGAGTGGTCGTGCTCGGCGAAGACGACCCGACGTGGCTCCAGCACAAGATCGGATTCAAGAACCTCCGCCATGTCCACTACTACCTCGAGGCCGCGCGCTGGGCGCGGCTGATCGAGGAGGATGCGATCCGCCCGACCAGCCTCGGGCGCCGCTACGTCAGCTCTCGCTTCGAGCCTCACGTGATCCTCGAGGGGGTTCGCGGGCGCGCGCTCGTCGAGGAGGTCATGCGCGTGACTGGCGGCGACGTGCCGACCCCGAACGTCGTCGCGAGCGTCCTGCGGCGTTGGAGCTTCCGCTACAGCCAGGGCACGGTCACTTCGCGGGACGAGGCGACCGACGCCCAGCTGCGCCTCCCGCTCAAGGAGGAAGCATGACCGGCCCAATCACCTCGAAGATCCGCGACTTACTGATCGGCCGCGGTCCCGCGACGCCCGAGCGCGTTGCGGAGGCCGTCCCCGAGCTCACGGAGGTGGGAGGTGCCGAGCGGGCCCTCTTGCTGATGCGACTCGACCCGACGCTCGAGCGGACAGGTAACGAGATGTGGGCGGCGCGGGGAACGGCGATCACCGACGACAGCCGCGTACGAAAGGCCGTCGAGAAGTTCTTTGACGGCCGTCCCGGTGCTCCGCTGGCAAGCGCGGTGCGGGCCGTAGCGAACGAGACCAGCTTGCCAGAGCACAGGGTGCGCGAGCTTCTCACCGAGCAGTTCGTCGTGGCAAACACCAACATTCTCAACCGGCGACGGTAGCGAGAGGACCCATGGTCAAGAAGAAGAACACCACAGACGCGCTCCGCGATGGCGCGCGGGAGAAGCTCTTGCAGCTCGGCTACCAGCAGATCAAGGACGACTTCGCGCTCTTCGATCCGCTCGGCGACGGATCCATGTCGGCGACCGCCGAGCTCGCCGCGCTCGATGAGGACGAGCCCGTCATCCTCTTCGCCAGCGGCGAGCCCAGCGATGCCTCGCGGCCTGCCGTGCAGGACGACGCGAAGTTCAAGGCCGGCCTCGGCATCGCCACCGGTAAGCCGTTTCGCTTCGTCTGGGTGTGGGACGGCGAGAACGACTTCATCTTCGACGTCGAGAAGGACGCGCAGGTCTCGGCGCTGCCGGCCCGGGACGAGTGGAAGGCCGTCGCCCGGCCGATCTCCGATACCCGCACCCGGCTCGTGCAGGAGGTCTCGGCCGAGTACCACCGTGGCGACTTCCGGGCGATCCAGCGCAAGTTCGATCAGTTGCACGAGGCCATCTACTCGCGCGGCGGCGTCAAGCCCACCAATGCCGCCATCGACGAGCTCGGCAAGCTGCTCTTCCTCAAGGTCCACCTCGAGAAGGCGCCCGGCTACGTGCTCTCGAGCGGCGCCGCGAAGGGCAAGCGATTCGCCGACGTCTACTCGGCCGACCACGTGCGGGAGCACAAGAAGGAAGCGGTCATCCAGCTCAAGGACGCCTTCCGCGAGATCAACAACCTCCCGCAGTACAAGGCGACCGACATCACTGGCGAGGTGCACACGATCTTCTCGTACGACGAGCCGCTGCGTCTCGAGAACCCGGAGGTCCTCGCCCTCGCCATCGAGGCCCTCGAGCTCCGCGATCGTGAAGGCAATCCCATCCGGCTCTCTGTGCCCGACCGCGAGCTCCTAGGCAACGGCGAGAAGGCCCGCGAGATGCGGGCGCACCTCATCCACGAGGACCTGCTCGGCTGGGCCTTCGACGTGTTCCTTCGCGGCAAGTACGCAAGCGACGAAGGGCTCGCGACCTACCTGACGCCTAGCCAGGTCGTGGAGTGTATGGCCCGCATGGTCTTCCACGACATCCCCGACGCGGACCTCTGGGCCCGACGGGGCGACGACGGGCAACGCGAGCGCTGGAACCCCCAAACCGATGAGGAAGCCGCGCTCCCCGCCTTCCTCGTCGGCGACATCTGTTGCGGTACTGGGCGCTTCCCCATCGGCGCGCTGCGCGAGGTGAAGCGGCGCGTGCTCGACGACCGCCACGTCGGCCACTCCGACGACGACAAGCTGCGCTGGCTCTCGCAGATGAAGCGGCACAGCTTCTTCGGCGCCGACCAGGCCGCGGGATCGATCCAGAAGGCTCGCATCAACATGCTGCTGTACGGCGAGGACCACAGCCAACTGCTGAAGGTCGACGACTCGCTGGTCGACCCGCATCTCGATCGGCTCATCGGGAAGTTTGACGTCATCTTGACCAACCCGCCGTTCGGCTCCGGCAAGTACGACGATCCCCGCGGGCTGGCGCGCATGCGCGACGAGGAGCGTGGCCTCGAGCTCGGCTGGTCGTGGACTCCCGGGAACCGGGCGAAGCGGAAGGAGCTCGCCAAGGCCGACCCGGCCTCGCTGTTCATCGACCGCAACCTGCAGCTCCTGAAGCCCGGCGGGCGGCTCCTGATCGTCGTGCCCGACGGCATCCTCTGCAATTCGGGGGACGCCTACATCCGCGAGTACTTCATGGGGACGAAGGACGAGGAGACGGGTGAGTTTCTCGGCGGAAAGGCGATCGTGCGCGCCGTCGTGAGCCTGCCCACCGAGACCTTCTCCATCGCTGGCACGGGCGCCAAAACCAGTTTCCTTTACCTGCAGAAGAAGCGGCATCCGGCCGAGAAGCAGGGGGCGGTCTTTATGGCCGTGGCCGAGCACGTCGGGTACCTGAAGAAGGGCAAGACCGAGGTCCCGGACCCCCTCGGCAACGACCTGGTCACCATCGCGAGCCTCTTCTCGGACGGGGTTCCACGTTGACGGTCACACAGAGCACAAGCCCATCCTGTGTCTGGGTGAGCCCCAGCGACATCAGCGGGCGCCTCGATGCTTCCTATTTTCATCACGGGTACCTGTCGCTCGACTCCTCCCTCGCCCACTTTCCGAAGCGGGACGTCGTGCCGCTTGACCGATGTCTCGTAAACCCGCGGCGAGTCCTTTACCAGAAGACCATGAGCTTCGCGGCCGACGACGCGCCCGAGGGCGGGGTGCCATTCATCTCTGGGGTGGACCTCGACGGCTCGACGATGACCGTCAATTGGTCATCTGTTCGATACGTCGAGCGATGGATGCTGGACCGCTACCCAAAGGGCAGGCTCACCGACGGGAGCCTCCTCATCAAGGTGAAGGGGCCGAACCAGCACACGGCCTTCGTGAGCAAGGCCGACCAGACCGCGCTCGTCAGCGGAACGGTCTTCTTCTCGCAGGTACGTGGCTGCAATCCGTTCTACCTCGCAGGGTACTTGTCGAGTCGGCACGGCACTGCATGGCGAAGCCGTCTGCGGACCAACACGACGGTCGAGTTCATCGGGAACGAGGAGCTTCGTGCAGTGCCGGTCTTGCTCCCCGACCGTCGCATCCAGGACTACATCGGCGCGAAGGTCGAGCTCGCGGAGCGCTGTCGAGCAGTTGCCGAAGATCACTGGCAGAAGGCCGTCGGGTTGTTTCAGAGCCTGTTCGCCTGGTCGGCGCCGCCGCAGTTCTCCCTGACCTCGGTCTCGGCCGTTGCAGAGCTCTCGGGACGCCTGGATCCCAAGTACTACCGCCGAGAGTACCTCGACGCAGTTCGCGAGATCATCGCGTGTGAGCATGGCTGGGAGCCCATCGGCGACCTCGTCGCAGAGGTCAGCAATGGGATCGAGTATCGGCAGTTCTGTTCTGATGGAGTCCCCTATCTGACGGTGGCCAACGTTGGGGACGGCGACCTCGATACAGACGGTGCCCCTCGGATTCCGGTGGACGCGCCCATCTCTGACCGCGGTCGGATTGTTGAAAGCGATGTCTTGGTGGTCAGGACGGGGTCCATCGGCCAGGCCGCAGTCGTTCAACGTGATGCGGCCAACGCGATCATCAGCTCGCACTTCATTCGGCTCCGGTTGCACAAGGGCGATCTGGGGCAAGGCGCGTGGCTGGCATTCTTCCTCAATACCGAGCTGGGGAAGGCTCTTCAGTTTCGAATCGCCTATGGCGCGGTTCAGCCTCAGATCGGACAAGACGAGCTACTCCGACTGCCTGTGCCGCGGCTCAAGGCGGAGGTTCGTCGGGCGCTCGTTCGCGGGTTCCTCTCGCGGAGCGCGCTGAGGGCCCACGCTCGCCGACTCGTCAACGAGGCCAAGGCCGACGTCGAAGCGCTGATCGAGGGTACCCTCGACGTGCAGGCGATCCTCGCCGGAACGCTCAAGCCACCGACCGCGGACGACATCCCGGAGCTGGCGGAGGACGACGTATGAAGGTCCTCGGCATCGCTCCCAGCTCGACCGACTTCAAGTGGGCGCTCCTGGATGGCACCCGGGTCCTACCCCGTATTCTGCCGCTTCCGTCTACGTCACAGAAGCTGCCCGCCGACGCATGCGAGGGGCACGCGCTGCTGAGCCTTCGGCGGCTGCTCTCGACCTTCCTGGCCGAGCAGGGAGTTGAGCGCATCTGCGTCCTGCAGGCCGGCTCCTCGCAGTTCCGAGGGCCGTCGGCCTCGCGCGTCAAGGCGGAGGGGATCGTCCAGCTGGTGGGCGCTGAACTCGAGTTGGCCGTCGACCTTGTTGCGCCGCAATCTCTCCGCGCACAGGAGAAGCGATTTGCCTCCATCGCGTCTGCTTCTCCCGAGGACGTGTTGAACGGCGGCGCGGACTTCAAGCCGAAGACCTGGCGAGAAGCGGTGCTCGTCGCGTGGTGGGGGCTCGACGAATGAGCACGACTCTTCAGGACGTCCAGCAGCTCATCGCTGCGACCGGGAAGTACAGGCTCGAGGCGGAGAACACCGAGGGCGCGAACGCGTACGCCTTCCGTGCGCATCACGTACCCCTCGACCTGCCGGTGTTCCTGAAGGTCCTCTACCCCGATCCGAGCGGCGACCTCTTCGCGGAGCCGCGCCTGCTCGTGGAGGCGACTAGGACAGAGGGCAACGGAAGCAACCTCGTGCGCGTCCACGACGCGCAGCGCCTCGGCGACGACTTCGTCCTCGTTGCCATGGAGTATGTCGACGGCGGCAGCATCCTCTCGCGGCTGAGCGGCGGGCCGCTCCCGATGATGGAGGCCGTCTGCGCGGCGATCGGCATACTCCACGGGCTCGCGCAGCTTCACCAGGCGCTCCTCGTTCATCGGGACATCAAGCCGGCGAACGTGCTGATCTCGCAGCGACACGGGCGCATCTGGCCGAAGATCACCGACTTCGGCTCGGTCGCGAGACTCGCTCATGCGAGTGCGAGTGTGACCGCCTCGCGCCACAGCGCGCTCTACGTGCCGGCCGAGGGATGGGCGACGCCGAGCCGCTACGACGTGCGTTCGGACCTCTACCAGGTGGGTCTGGCGCTCTTCGAGATGGTGCACGGCGCTCTGCCGTACAACGACGACGCCTACCTGGACCGCGAGGCGAGGAAGGAGCTTCGCGACCTGGCAAAGGCGTCGGGCGGCGGTGTCGACGATTTCGACAGGCAGAAGGTGGTCGACCGTGCGCTGGCCCGGGCCGCGTCCGGAAAGGGCGTGATCTCCTTCGGGCGGATGCAGCCGTACGTGCCCAAGAGCCTGGCACGCATCGTCAACAAGGCGGTCTCGCCGGACCCCGCCGTCCGCTACCAGACGCTCTCCGAGATGATCGGCGATCTCGAGGCGCTCCGGCTACCCGACTGGAGGCTGGCTCCATGCGGTGAGCAGTACGCCGCCAACGGATGGTCGGGCTGGGACTGGAGCATCGGGAAGGATCCGAAGAAGCCGGAGCAGTGGATCGTCCTGCGCTCTCGTAAGGCGGCGACGAACTTCCGCCGGTGGGCCGCGGCTGAGAGCGCGCGAGCGGCCTGTGGACTCGTCATGGAGGCTACGGCATGAGCCTCCCTGCCCACCCGGGCGACGCGGTCGCGCTCTTCGAGCATCTTGCCCAGTGGGGCGAGGTGTCGGCCTACGAGGCCGCGGACCTCGGCGCTGGGCCGTGGGTCTCGGTGTTCGAGAACGCAGGCACCCTCGAGGCCGTCCACGACGAGCACGGTCGTCCGGTGGCCTGGCACCTGACGCCACCCTTCGTGCACCTCCTCGAGTGCGACGCGCAACAGGTCGGGCGTCGTCTGTGCTTCGCGGTCCCCGAGTACCGCGCCTACCTGCTCAGCATCCTCGTCGAGGGGCTGGTCGATGCCGGCCGCGCGGGCATGACCGTGGAGCTCGAGGAGTGGACGAAAGGCGACCTCGCGCCGCTGCTGGCCGAGCTCAACGCCTTCCTCGCACCTCTGGAGGGCGGCAAGCGCCTAGTCGATCTCGCGCCCACGGAGCTCGAGGCCCGCTTGGCCGACCTTCCCGAGCGTTCGCGGCCGTTCGCCGGCTGGGACAGCTACGCACTCGGACACTCTGCGCGTCCGAAGGGACTCTTCGAGTTCGCGCTGCGGCGCTTCGGACCTGCCTGCGTGGCGCTGCCCGTCGCCGTCGAGACCGCTGCGGTGCTGCGTCCGCTGCCGCTCAATCGAGAGGACGGCTCCGGTCTTGGCAGCGCCTCTGTGCCCCGGCCGTGGAACACGCAGCGCTTCGGCGTGCTGAGCGGCGCCTCGATCGTCGATGCCCGTGGCCAGCGCATGTTCGACGAGGACGCGCCGCTCAACGAAGTGCTCCTCGAACATCTCCGTGATGCCATGGTGGAGCACCCGTTCTACGCCGCGGTGATCCACCTGGGCATCTGCGCCTGGCGCTCGCCAGCGTCGACGATGCCCACCGTGGAGCTCTACGTGCCCGCGTCTGGCGGCCTGCACGACGTCTCGGTGCTCGTGGGCTCCCGCGGGGTCGGCCGCGTGGCCGAGCTGCTCGGCGACCTCGTTCGCGCGCAGGGCTACGCACCCTTCGGCCTCGTCGACGGCCGAGTCTCCGACGAGCTCATGGGCAACCTGCTCCGGAACCTCCTCGAGCTTCGAATCCTGCGCCACCAGGACGAGCTCCTGGTGCTCGACGACGACTACCAGTCGTCACTGATGGCGGCCCGCCTGCGCACCGTGTTCCGGCCCGGCAAGGAGCTGCAGAAGCGCATGGTCGAGGAGCTCGTGCCGCGGGCGTCGGAGGGAGGTGCCGCATGAGGCCTCGCAAGGTCGACCTGGCATTCGACTGGATGCGCAGCCAGCCGCGGCGGGCCTTCCACTACCGGGACGAGGTGTGGGCGGCGCTGGCGGAGGTCCATTCGGACGAGTTCGCCGTGAGCGACGATCGCAAGACGCCGTGGTTTTCGCTGCATCGAGACATGACGCAGGACGCCCGTTTCCTTCGAGGTGACAAGGGGATGTTCGAGCTCGTCGAAGGCGCCATCGCTGAGGTCACCTCGGCCGAGGTCGCTGCCGTGCCCGACGTGAAGGAACCAAGGGTCTGGATCTTCCAGGCCAATCCCAAGTTCTACCGGATCCTCGAGGCGCTCCAGCACCTCGACCGGATGCAGTTCCTGACCAACCGATACAAGGACCGCATCCACGTCGGCGACGTCGTCCTGCTCTGGATGTCGGGCAACCACGCGGGCATCTACGCCCAGGCTCGTGTCGTGGAGGGCGTCGCGGATCGGAAGTCCGATGGCGACGATGCGGCATTCTGGGCGGATCCGAGCAGCGGAGCCACGACCAAGCCTCGCGTCGTGCTCGCGATAGAGAAGCGGTTCCTCGGCAACCCGCTCCTCAAGACCACCATCGCGGCCACGGAGGGGCTGGCCAACCTGATGATCCTCCGGCAGCCGAACGGCACCAACTTCCCCGTCGACGCTGACGCGTGGGAGCTGTTGCGACCGCTCCTGCCTACCGAGGAGACCCGCGAGCCGGCGCGTGAGGTCCTCACGTGGGCGATGAAGCGGGCCAGGGCCGGCAAGATCTACGACGAGAGCTGCAACGAGCTGCTCGAGCGCTTCGTCGCCGAGACGTTCGCCGATGGAGAGGAGCACTCCCGGGACGAGATCACGAGCTGGTTCGCAGCGAACTACCCGCTCTTCAAACCGATCACCGTTCAGTGCCACATCGAGAAGTACACGACTAACTTCCGCAGTCGCGTCCACTACAACGCGACGCCAGAGCACGACCTCCTCTTCCGCGTCGACGACGACTGGGCGCGCCTTCGCCTCTACCGACCGGGCGACGATCCCGCGCCGATCCACGACAAGCCTGACGCGCCGAAGCGCTCGAAGGCCAAGACGCCGACGAAGGCGAAGCAGGTCTCACCCCTCGACCGCAATCGCCGGCTGCTCGCGCATCTCGCCACCCTCGGCGAGCTCACGCCGGGTGATCTCGAAGACCTCAGGCTGGATGAGGCGCACCTGAGCGACTGGCTCGACTCGCTGCTGGCGCGTCGTCCCGAGGCACACGTGGTCACCCCGCTCTTCTTTCACCTCATCGACGGAGACGCGGGCCCGTCCGCGTTCACCACCCGGCTCGCGGCGCGCTTCATGGGCGAGCACCTCCGGCGACACGCCCCGGAGCCGATTCCGGAGCTCGAGGAACACGTCTGGGCACGGTTCGGACGTTGGCACCTGACGCAGGCCCACGGCGGCGATCAGAAGACGCACGCCTACCTGAGCGTGCCCATCCGCGAGCCGCGCGACGTGGCGGCCTCGGAGCGACTCGACCTGTTCGCTCAGCTTCCGCCGAAGGTGATCGGGGACCTGATTCGAGAGCCCGAGTTCCTCTCGGAGCAGCAGTCCTGGAGCGCCGACGCGGCGTCGAAGTCGTCGGAGGGGCCGCTCAGCACGCAGCTCCGTCGAAGCTGGAAGCGCCCGTTGCTCCTCAGCACCGTGGAGCTGCTCGTGGCCGACGACGGCCAGGTGCTGATCGGCGAGATGGAGCGCACCGACGTGATGGCGCGGAGCTACGTCGTCGCCGGCCTACCGCTCTGTCGCCGCGGCGAGTGGGAGCCTGCCGCCACGCTCGGTCGCGAGGCCGCCGCAGAGCGACTCTTCCAACACCCCGTCGCGGCGGCGCTCCTTCAGTTCGAGGTTCACCGCCTGTTCGCCGGCCTGGCGGGCGATGTGGCGGCGCCGATCCACATCGGTGGGGGTGTGGCGCATCTCGAGCTCGACGGCGCCGGGCGGGGCCCTCTGTGGCGCCACGTCCGCTCGATGCTCAAGCAGGTCGGCTACTGGCCGGTGGGGGCCAGCACCCAGGATTCGCTCTGGGCGAGCGCCGTCCACGTGATGCTGAAGAACCTCGAGCTGCTCGATGTGTTCGAGCGCGACGGCGACGTGCTGCGTCTGACCGACGACTACCAATCCAAGATCAAGGCTCATCCGGGACACCTGCAGAACCGGGGCGAAAAGCCCTACCGCGTTCGCCTGTCGCAGTTCCTGGCGGCTCTCCACGGAGGACAGGCATGAACACGCCGTTGGTGCGCATCGCGCTCCCCAAGCTGTTTCTATGGAGCGAGGCGGCTCGCATCCAGGAGTACCCGGAGGCGGCGGCCCGTGCCGAGCCAGGCCGCGTCTATTCGCGGGCCGATCTCGAGCGCGTGGTCTTCGACATCGCTCCCACGATGGAGTTCAAGGGCGGGGCGCCGCGCGGCAAGGGGACCGACGGCGTCATCAACACGTACGGGATGGAGCGCAGCGGCGCCCGCTACCGCATCAACGGGATCAGCCTCTTCGAGCGGGTCGACAAGGGCCTCCAGGTCACCGCGGAAGGCGTCGCGCTGGGGAAGGCGTTTCGCGAGGCGGACGCTGACGTCGACTGGGCTCGCGCCCTCGCGAAGCAGCTGCTTCGACGCGACCCTCGCACGCGCTTGGTGATCGGGCTTTGCCTTGCGGGCTGGCAGCTGGGAGTCGAGGCGCCGGGCGGTATCCCCACGGGCGCGTTGTCGCTCACGTCGCCCGAGGGCGATGTCCTCGAGATCGCACAGCGCAACTGCGACGGCTTCAACACGCTGCTGCGCGACAACGCCGAGCTCGCCCTCGGGCCGCGTTGGCGCGCTGACCTTTCGGCTCTGGGCGAAACCGCGGCGGTCGTGTGGGAGGGCGTCCAGGGTGGAACACCCTCGACGAACGACCTCCCGACCGCGCTCAAGAAGGCCCTGGCCGTGTTCTTCCACATCCGAGCCTTCGATGGTGGTCCCTCGATCTGGGGCCTGGACGCCGGTGGACTCGCTGGTGCGCTGGCGGTTGAGGACCTCGTCGAGCTCGGATTCGAGGGAGCTGCGCCTGTGCGGCTCACCGATGACGAGGCGTTCGCGCGGGCGCTTGGCGATTGCTCGGACGCCGAGGGCTTTCTCATAGTGAGTCAGCTCGGCGAGCGCTTCGGCGAGCTCCTTCAGGTGCCGGACGAGGATCGAGCCGCCATCCTCGACAGCTACATCCGGACAGCGATGTACCACGACCAGCTGCGGGTGCTCGACCGCCACCCAGGACAGCCCCGCATGGGACGAGGGCTGTTCGGCGAGTCCGGTGCACGTCGCGTCCGGATCGAGTTCACGCCCATCCAGAAGACCACGAACGTCGAGACCGAGGAGCAAACCCCCGCGGGTTCATCCAGCGAGATGCAGGGAGCAGACCGATGACCATTACCAAGCCGTGGGCCGCCAAGGGGGTGGCGCTCTATCCGCCTTCCTTCTCCATGGTGGGCCAGAACCAGGTGTTCAACGCACTCCACCAGTTCCGCCGGTCCTTCTGGGACGGTGCCGCGAACGACATCGCCGGCTTCTTCATCGCGTTCGGCGACTGGGGTCTGGGCAAGACGCGGCTTGGCTACGAGCTCATCGCGGAAGCGACGAGCCGCGTCGACCGTTGGCTGCTCAACAAGAACGAGTACGTCATCCCGCCCTTCCATCAGCCAGACAATAAGCCGCGTGTGCTCGAGCCGGCGCTGCAGGATGGGGTCCTGCCGCTCTACATCCGCTACAGCACCGTGTGCGACGACGCGCTTGACGCTGCGACGTGGGTGGCTCGCCTGGCGGTCGAAGCCCTGCGGCACACGTTGCACGCCGACCCCGCGGCTGGCGGGCCGCGGGACCTCTACGAGGACCTCAAGGCGGCGATGCAGGCCAAGGGCGTGAACCTGAAGGCGCTCTCGCTCGTCGACGACGACACCCGAGAGTTCGAGGACCGGCTCCGCGATGCGAAGAAGGTCTTGCGTGATGCTGGCCTGAACCACCTCTGGATCATCGTCGACGAGGTCGAGACGCCCGGTGACCTGAAGCGGGGCCTGCGTGAGGATACGCAGACCAAGGTCGACGACGAGTACCTCCTGATGGTCTCGGAGGTCATCAAGCACGAGAACTGGCGAAACCAGCATCCGGACGTGAACTTCCTGCTGCTGTGCAGCGTGGGCATGCGCGACCAGATCCACATCGGTCCGAACCTGCGCCGAGCGAGCTCGGTCACGATCGAGCCGAACCAACTGACCGACGTGCAGAGCTACGTCGACCACATCAAGGGCAGCCTGGTCGACCCCCACGTCGTCGAGTACCCGATGGGTACGCTCGAGGGCGCGTTCCTTTCGGCCAACCGGAACTTCGGCTGGCTGAACGTGATCATGGCGTCCATCCACGAGACGCACGCCCGGCACATGGAGCGCGGCGACGGCTCGAGTGCGTGGGAGCTCCTGAAGGACTTCGCCAAGACCGATGCCCGGGCCAAGCACATATTCAACGACGACGCCGTCCTGCCCCTGCTCGGCAAGGTGAACGGGGTACCCAAGCAGGAGGTGGAGCGGCTCGTGTACGGCCAGTTGCCGGCTCCGGTCGGCGGAGCGGCGAAGGCGGCGTTGACCGAGGAGATGGCCGATGCGCTGCTCGCCCACGAGGTCGCCGGCCGGGGGCACGCCTTCGCGGAGCTCTTCCAGGTTCACATCGACGAGCGCGCGCTCGCGAACGAGCTGACCCGCCCCGAGTTCGGCTTCAAAGCGAAGGAAGGGAAGACCGACACGTACTTCACCCCCAACTGCGAGGTGTCCGTCGTCGGACTGCTCGAGGCCTTGCGCGCCTTCTCCGTTGCGGTCGGGGGAGCCCCGGGCGCGGCTGGTGACTTCGTCGTCTACACCGACCTTCAGCAGTGGGGCGAGCAGCTCGCGGCGCTCTACCCGCGCGAGGGCATCGAGTTCGCGGCCGAGTCGCTCCACCGCATCTTCTCGAAGCCGGAGTACCGGGTCGACGGGACCCGGTTCATCGGGATGTCGTTCCGGCTCTGGCGCGAGTTCAACCAGCTCCTGGTCTCGGCGGCTGAGAGCGTTCGCTTCTTCAGGGACGGCAAGTACGAGGCTTCGCTCGACGAGTACGTCCGCGGCGTCAGCCAGACGAAGGCGAAGCGCGGGACGGCGATCTGCCTTGGCCTCGCCAAGCTCCTCGACGACCACCTCAAGGATGAGAATACCAAGCAGATCTCGGGGCTCAAGGACGTTCCGCACAAGGCGATCATCTCCGCGTTCGGCTCGCCGTCGCTCGACGGGCTTCGGGTCACGCCGGATGGTCGGTGCACGGTCGTGTACTGCCTGGACGCGCAGGAGACCCTCGACAAGCTACGCGCCTACATCGGCCTCGAGCGGGTCCACCCGATCCTCGTCCTGTTCCCGGCAGGCGCGGACGTGGCCTCGTTCGAGCAGCAGCTCGATGCGTCGCCGGCCCTTCGCCGCTGCGTACTGACGCGGCGCCTCGTGTCGCAGGAGGAGGAGTTCCTTCTCAAGTACTCGGGCCGGGGCTCCGCCTACAACGCCCACGAGGCACGCCTGAGCAAAGTCGCGAAAGGGCTCGAGGGTTCCTACCGCGACGAGTGGCAAGCGAAGAGCCGGGAGTGGGCGAACGGCCTCCGCAAGACCGGCTACCTCCTCGCGCCCATCTGGAGCCGCAAGACCGGCAACAACACGGCCGATTTCGCGAAGGGCTACCGCTACATGTTGGCGAACGACTGCTCGCTCGATGCAGCTGTCGACACGGTCGGCGGACCCCTGAACAACGTGGAGTTTGAAAACTGCCGGCAGGCGGCGAAGAAGAACATCGTTGCACCTGCCGCGTGGAAGTACGGCGACCTCCTCGGCGTGCTGACGACCGACGGCAGCCTGCTTCCGAAGGTGCCCCGGTGCTTCTTCGCACTCCTCCAAGAGCTCAAGACGCAGTCGGCGGTGAGCAAGCTCGCCAACAGCTTCTTTTTCGCGGTGCCCGACAGCGAGATGAAGGCACCGCAGCAGCTCGAGCAGATCCTCGAGGTGCTCATCGGCATCGGGCTCGTCCGCAAGAAGAACGACCTCTACAAGGCCGTCGACCGGACAATGCTCGAGAGCCGCCGCCAGTCGGCGTCGACTTGGCTCGAGGGGGAGTGCAAGGACTCGGTCAAGACGCTCACCGACCTGTTCCCCACGCAGGCCAGCATTCTGCTGAGCAACAAGTACCCCACGGCCAAGCAGCAGCTGGTGACGGCGGAAAAGCAGATCCAGCAGGTGAGCTCGGACCACCTGATCGCCGACATCGACAGCCTGACCGAGGGATCGCTCAAGACGGTCGTCGCTCAGGTCCTCGACATCGAGGAGCGCATCCTCGGTGTGTGCCCGCTTGAGATAGGCGAGACGGCACTCCACTTCGACTGCTCGCCGGCGCGAATCCTGTCCTACGAGACCCGGTATTCGACGCTCTCGCTGTGGGAGCGCGTCGCCTTCCTGGCGTGGCTGAAGAAGACGTTCCTGGAGACTCGGGACGAGATGATCGAGGAGATCGACCATCTGCTAGGCGAGGCGGCCACGCTCGATGAGGCCGAGGGCCACCCGTTCCCCGTCGCCCCGGTCACGCTGCCGCTCAAGGCCATCAAGTCCGAGCTCGAGAACGCGGTGAAAGGACCCGCCGCGGCAGGCACGCAGACGCGGATGGCGACGATCCCGGTCGCGTCGTACACACTGATGATCGACCAGTACCTGGTCAACTCGCAGTACGAACACGCGTGGAAGCGCATGGACGCGCTGAAGGACCTGATCAGCAAGGAGCGGCCCGGTAGCTTCTTCGCGCGGTTCAAGAAGCTCCATGAGCAGTGGGTGAAGGCGGTCAAGGACTACAAGGCCGCCGCCTCCGCATGGCAGTCGCTGGGCGACTTCACGGCCGACGCTCCGCAGCCGGTGCAGGCCTCGCTCAACCCGCTCAAGCTCGAGGTCCAGAAGTTCCGCGGCCTCGTGGAGGGAGGCCTGAAGCAGCAGGTGCAATCGCTGATCGACCAAGTGGCAGAGACCGAGCTCTTGAAGAGCCTGGAGACCGAGGTCGTCGCGACCGCACAAGCGGTCCAGGGGCTCCCGCAGCAGGTCACAGAGAAGCTCGACGAGCTCAAGACGGGACTCCGGCAGGTGATCCGGCAGAAGGAACTGCGCGCGCTCAACCGGGTCCTGAAGTCGAACGGGAAGCCGGCCAAGGCGGAGCCGACGCCGGCTGCGACCTTCGGGACCACGAAGGCGCGCTACGAGGCGTTCAACAGCCAGGTCTTCCAGGAGGGCGCAGGCTTCTTCGAGGGCGCTGGCAAGGACGTCCACTTCGGTCTGTGGGTCGACATCTCCGGCGACCTGGAGGCCGACTCCTACGACGAAGACCAGCACCCGGACCACGCCGACGCGATTCGCGAGCTCAAGGAGATGAAGCTCATCCGCTCGAAGCTGGAGCTCCGATGAAAGCGCGCATCGTCGAAGCACAGGCTGACCTGTTCGAGGTCGGCGTCCTCTCGCAGACGGCAGAGGTCGAGAGCGTTCCCATGGATCGGCTCCTGGCTGATCCGTCGGGGCCTCCGCTCGTCGTCGTCGGTGGGCTGCTGGGTGCCGAGCGCCTCGTCGACATGCGCAAGCTGTTGTCCGCGCTCGCGCGGTCGCGGGTCGCCGTCATCGTCGTGCCGCCGTTCACGGATCTGGACCTCGGCCGCTACTTCGAGACGCCGGTCCAGCTGGGGGTCCGACGCCGCACCGCGGATTCGGCTGCTCGCATCACCGACGGTGCGATCGAGGAGGTCCTCGGCGGAGAGGTGAAGGTCCGGTCGGACCACTTCTTCGACACGGCGCTCGGCGCAGGCGTGCTCGCCGTGGATGCCCAGAACAAGCCCGTGCTCCTCCGGTACCAGGCGACCAACACCGCGGGTCCGGTGTTCTTCTCCGCGCTCCAGCTGCTTACCTACACGGCGCTGACCAACGAGGCGCATCGCCAGAGCCTGCTTGGGCACCTCTTGTCGTGGACTCCGCCGGTCACGGCGGAGTCCAGAGAGATCGCACGGCAGCCATCGAGCCCGCCGAAGGCCGAGGCAGTCGGCGAAGGGGTGCTCGTCCCCGTTGCACTGCTCCTTGCGGCCAGCGGCCCACAGACAGCGGAGCTCCTGCGATCTCGAGCCGGGGCGCTCCTTGGCGTGGACCTGAGCGCCAACGACGTCGGTCGAGCCCTCGAGGAGCTCACGCGTCAAGGGCTCGCGGCCTCCGACGCGTCGGCACCGAGCGATCGCGGGGCTCTCGTCCGGTTTCTCGAGCAGCGCGGGATGCACCCGTACCTGCGTGAGCTTGGGGCCCTGCTCGCCTCAGAGGAGACGACGACATGAAGAGCATCGAGCTGGCTCGCGCACTCGCCGCGGCAATGAGCCTGCGGCTTCCCGGCACCGTCGGAAAGATCGCCAACAAGATGCGGTACATCGACTCGAAGGCCCCGCTCTTCGTGCGTGGCGGCATCATCCGCAGCGTCGAGTCGCGCCGGTTCGATCGCGTCTACGCCGTGGGACTTTCCTCCAAGAGCCGGAGCATGCCCGCCCTGGGCGGCGTTCTCTATGGAGCCGCGGCGCTCCGCCACGACATCGTCGTGTCTGGCAACCAGGTGACGGAGGGCTTCCAGGACAGCCGCGTCGACATCAACGACATGAACTTCCTGGACGCGTCCGAGCGACTTGCATGGAAGGAGTACATCCTCGTCTACCAGCTCCTGACGGACCTCCTGGATTCGGACACTAAACCGGATGTCATCTTTGTCGACATCCCGCTCCTTGTCCCACGCGCCGAGCAGAGTCTCAGCCTCGCCGAGCCCGACGTCGAGGAGGAGTGGCGCGAGCTGATCGAGGTGATGGAGGCGTTCTGGCAGCGGTTCCTTCCGTCCATCTACCCGAATGATTCGAACGGTCCGTTCCTCGTCTCGCTTCAGTCGCGCCGCGACCTCAACGCCGCCGTCTTGAACGCGCTCCGTAAGAAGGGACCGGCGGGTTCCCCCGAGGCGATCAGCAGCGAAGCGCTGGACCTCGTGCAAGGCGAGTGGGTGCAGCTTCGGCGGGTCGGTGTTCTCCGCTTCCTCCGTGGTGCCCTGCGTGCAGGGCATCGGACGGCCGCCTACTACTACGAAGCGCTGGGGCGCCAGATGAAGCGCTTCGAGCCTCGGACGGTCGCGAACCACGGGCTCATCGGCTTCCACATCCAGGTCGGCCTCCGAACGCCGATCTGGAAGATCGAGACCGTCGGTGCTCCGGGGCAGTGGGACTCCGAGGCCCTCGACAGGCTGGCCGGCATCACCGCCTTCCTGACGCTGAACGACAACCCGCGGATGAAGCCGCTGCCGCTCTGGTACGCCGAGCAGCTCGTGATGATGCCGCGCGAGATCCTTTCCAGCTACCTTCGTTCGACCCTGGGCATGCTCAAGGACCGTGCCGTTGATCGAGCCTGGCTCGAGGGCGTCGACACCATGGATGAGGAGTGAGCATGTTCCGAGGCGACGACAACTACATTGGCAAGCTGGTCGGCAACACCGGTGAGCCCAACAAGCTGACGATCGCGCTGCGTACGAGCTTCTCGGCGCGGCGTGGGGAGTTCGTGCGGGTCGCGCACCAGGAGCGCGAGTCGGAATCGCAGCTCGACGTGCTGGGCCGCATCGTGGGGCTCTCGCGGTCGAACATCCTGTTCAGCCCAACGCTCGGCGAAGGGATCAGTGAAGTCGAGCTGCTGCCGCAGTCGCGGCTCTCGGGCGAGACCGTGTACGCGACGCTCGAGCTGGTCGGCTACAAGGATCCGTTCACCGGCGAGATCCGGATACCCCGACGTCCCCTGACGCCGGGGACGAAGGTCTACGGAGTCGACTACGCGTTCCTCACGAGCTTCTACGAGTTCTCCGAGGACACCAGCATCCATCTCGGCAACCTCGTCGGCTACGAGAAGGGCGAGAACATCGTCCCGGTCTTCCTCGACGCGAACACCTTGGTGACCGAGCACCTCGCCGTGCTTGCGATGACCGGCTCGGGGAAGAGCTACACCGTCGGGCGCGTCATCGAGCGGCTGGTCTCGCAGCTCAACGCGTCGGTCGTGGTCTTCGACCCGCACGGCGAGTACGGCAAGGCCTTCCGAGCTGGCAAGCTCAATTTCAACGACCGGCTCGACAAGGTCGAGGATCCTCGGGACCGGCAGAAGCTCGCGGAAATCCAAGATGCCCTCCAGCAGCTGCAGGACCGCGGGGGCGGCATCAAGGTCTACACGCCGCAGCTGCGGAGCTTCGACGAGAAGTACGCGGGGAAGAACATGCGCCTCGCACTTCAGCTCGACCACTTCGACGTGGACGAGTTCTCCGGTGTGCTCCCTGGACTGACGGAGCCGCAGCAGCGCGTGCTCGACGTCGCGCTCCGCTACTGGAAGGAGAACATCGACGAGCCTCGCGACATCCAGGAGCTCTTCGCGGTCCTCGATGATCTCGACCGCCTGAAGGAGTGGGTGGCGGAGTCCGGCAGCCAGGGCGAGGCCAACGCGCTCCGCGGAGGGAGCGCCAACATCGCCGCCATCCGCCTTCGGCGCATGATCAACGAGGCTCAGAGCTTCTACTCGCGCGCGGCCGGTGAGCCGTTCGATGTCTACGAGATGGTCGGCGACGACAATGCCGAGGCCGGACGGCTCTGCATCATCGACCTCCAAGGGCTCTCGAATACGGCGCGGCAGGTCATCGTCGCGCTCATCTCGAACGAGCTGATGAAGGCGGCGGCCGACAAACAGCGCCCGACCCGACCGGTGTTCATTGTCTACGAGGAGGGGCACAACTTTGCGCCCGCCGGCGAGGCTGCGATCTCGAAGAACATCATCAAGCGCATCGCGGCCGAGGGCCGGAAGTTCGGCGTGGGCTTCGCCATCGTCAGCCAGCGCCCGAGCAAGCTCGACTCCGACGTGACGAGTCAGTGCAACACTATCGTCGCGATGCGCATCAAGAACCCGGACGACCAGCGGTTTATCCAGAAGACCTCCGACTACTTCTCTGCAGCGGACCTGGCGGAGCTTCCGACGCTGTCGACCGGTGAGGCGCTGATCTGCGGACGGGCGATCATCGCGCCGCTCGTCGTGAAGGTCGGCACCAAGGCGCTCATCCACGGCGGTGAGTCACCGCGCGTGTGCGAGCGCTGGGGGAGGTCGGGAGAATGATGGGTGACCACTCGCGATCACTGCCGGACCTGGTGTTTGACGGGCTCACCAACCGCGAACTGATGGTCGAGCACTTCCCGATGCTGCTGTCGGGGATCCCGGACATCGGGCTCACGGTGCACTCGCACTTCCTCACGGTCCTGGCCACCGCGGGGCAGTCGCGGGGCTACTCCGCCGTGGCGGAGTGCCCGATCTGGTGGGCTCGCGACAACGGCCTCGGGGACGTGCGCGCGGACTCCGTGTGGTTCGAGAAGCACTCGGGCGAAGCCTCGCTCGCGTTCGAATTCGAGAGGTTCGAGCGCGGTGACGAGGGGAAGCTGCGGGGCAAGGTCGAGAACCTCGCGATCGCGTCAACTGCGACCCCGAGCTTAAAGCTGTGTGTCCTGATCTACTGGGTGCGCAGCGGCTCGGCTCCACGCAGTATGGACGCCATCATCGCAACTTACCGCGAAGGGTTTAGGCGTCGTGGCAGTGACGTGGCCCCGGCACGGACACCGTTGATGATCATTAAGTGCGTGATGCGCCCAGCTCCCGACTCCGAACGTCTCGTGTTCGGTGAGTTCCTGCGCGACGAGCGCAATGAGCGGCTCGCCCTGGGGAGGGCGTAATAATGGCGCTGATCGTGTTCCGCGGCAAACCCGGCGAGGAGCTGGGCGATCGGTTTCGCTTGCAAGCCGAGCTCGGCAAAGGGAGCTTCGGCGAGGTATGGCAGGCGCGGAGACTGAAGGATGGTGCCACGGTCGCGCTCAAGATTCCGAAAGACCAGGAGAAGGGCGAGGAGGTGCTTCGCAAGGAGTCAGACATCGTCAGGAACATCCATCACCCGAACATCGTTCGCGTTCACGGCTTCCACAACATCAGCGAGCTCTTCATAATCGAGCTGGAGTTCGTTGATGGCTACGACCTGGCAAAGGTCCTCGACAGCGTCAGTACGCGGGCGCCGCTCACCTTCGAACAGATACTGGAGTGGACATTGCAGATCCTCGACGGTCTTGCTGCCGTCCACGCCGCGAACATCTCGCACAACGACCTAAAGCCGCAGAACATCCTCGTTGACAAGGCGTCCGGGGCAGCGAAGATCACCGACTTCGGGTCGAGCCGCCGGCTCGAGGATGTGTGGGTCTGGACCAAGCGCCGCGGCACGGAGGCGTACATGGCCCCTGAGGTGGCGCTCGAGGGGAAGCGCGCCCGGGACGTCAGCGACATCTACTCGATCGGCGTTCTCCTCTACGAGATGGCCACGGGACGGTTGCCCTACTCGAGCCCGCATCAGCTGCTGACCGGCGTGCAAATCGCCAAGCCTCGTGAGGTCAACCGCGATGTGCCTGCCGATCTCGAGGACGTGATCCTTCGCGCGATGGCGCGGCGGCCCGAGAACCGTTTTCCGAACTGTGGGTCGATGCGCGCCGCCGTGCAGGCATGCCTTGACCGGTTGCGCGCCGAGGCGGCGACGGCAGCCATGCCGGCTCGCTCGGAGCCCAGCCAGCTCGGCTTCCGGCCGCCCTCGTCGAGTCCCCTCTACTATCTCGAACTGGCCAAGCAGCGGCTCGCCGAGGGCGACGCTCAAGGCGCTCTGGAGGCGGCGGAGGCCGCTGTCGATCGGAGCGACGGCCATCCTCAGTACCTGCGGATGCTCGGTGGCATCTGTATGCGCCTGGGATACCACCGCAAAGCCGCCGAAGCGTACGAGCAGCTGCTCGCCGCCTTCGATCGTGGCTACCCGGTCGAGGGTCATCAGCGACGCGAGGTGCTCGAGCGACTCGGTCAGCTGTACACCAACCTCCAGCGGTACGGCAACGCGGTGGCGATCTACGAGCGCCTCGTGGACGCCGTCGACCGGCCGTACTCGCGGTTCCGGCTCGCCGTCGCAGCGGGACTTGATGGCGATTACGGGCGCGCGATCCAGTTGCTCGAGACCGTTCGAGCGGAGCGGCCAGATGCCGTCGTCGTCTACTCCAAGCTCGGGTGGGCGCATGCCCTCAACGGGAACGATCGCCTCGCCCTCGGCTTCTACAACCAGGCCTTGGCGCTCGACGCCTTCGACCTGTTCAGCCTCTTCGAGCTCGGGAAGTACTACTTCATGGTCGGTGATCGGCGACGCGCCCGGGAGTACTTTGAGCGAGTCATCGACGCGGACAAGCAGGGCTTCTACGGCGACCGCGTCCGCGAGCTCACGAGCCCGACAGCCTGAGCTCCGCCCACAGCGCCCGCTGGTCCCCTCAGAGGAGTACCGAACGGCACTTGCCCTCCTCCTAGTCCGCACCGAGAAGGCGGTCTACGGCCTTACGTACGGCATGGGCCATCTCATGATCGACCCGGTCCGGATCGACCCCGGATTCGGTATCGAGTTCGCCGTTCGCTGCCTGAACGAAGACCGCATCACCAAGATCCGCCGCCAAGTCATGGACGCCCGAGGCCGGACCGCAGCGTCATCGAACGCCGGATCGCCGAACTCCTGGCCCGCGCTCCCAGCGTCACGCTGCCGCCCTGGCCCAAGCGCAAGGACTACGACGAGAGCTGGTACAACGAGCAGAGCGCCAAGCAGCACGGGGTACGTCCTGCTCGACCCCGCACACCATCCCCCTAGACGTGAGCCTGAGTGACGTGGGGCCAGCCTCGACTGGTGCAGGGATATGAAGGGGATGATCTTTGAGAAGGTGCGGGGTGCACGGTACATCGGCCAAGTTCAGAGTATGTGAACGAGCCGTACAGCCCCCACTCTCCTACAGTGTGTGCTCATGGACCTGGCGGGCCTCTTCGGATGCTGCTGGCCTGGGACAAACAGCGCTGTTCCCTGTGCGTCCCTACGGTAATCATGGTTCTACAGTCTGAGGTCTGAGGACTACTAATTCCATCCAACGTGTTAGCTGGAATAGAGGGCGTGGAATATTGGCGCAATTATATAGCTCCGGTAAACTTGAACGCCCCCCAGAACAGTGGATCATTGTCTGCCTGCTGGCTGAGATAGTGGCGCCACTCCGGAAACACGCGGTCGAGCCGTTCCACTGCTGCTTGATCGACATCCATGCGAGGACTAGAACGCCATTGCCCCCAGCGTAAGAAGCGAGTCGCATAGCGGTACGCCTCGTTCGCAGGAACCCCTGCTTCTAGCCACGTATGCAGCAGAGCTGAGAATACAAGGGAATGAATATTGGTTATTTCCCATAAGGTGGATATTACCGCTTTGGCGCCACGGGCTAGAAAGACCGACTCGACCCCGCGAAGGGTCTGCACTATACGGTCGGCGGATTCGTGAGTGCCCGTTCTACAAGCGTTGAGGACCACCAGATCGACTGCAGACAGATCAGCGCCTGCCAAGATCCTGCTTGTGGTGAGCGTCGCTTCGCCCAATGTCTCCCCGTGAAGTATTATGCCGGATGCCCAACGATTCGAATGGGTGTGACCATGGCAGGTAATGTGTACAATACGAGCCGTCGCCATGGCTTCCAATACCGCATCGGGTGTAGCGGCCGTCTCTGAGAGTCGGACGGATCCACGGTAGATATCAGCAACCATCTCGGCTTCGATAAGCGCGCTCTGGCTGGCATCGACTCCTACTATACCGCTACCGGTGTGTGCCACTACGAGTGCAGTATCGGAAGCTGAACATCGACGGGCAGGTTGCGCGATGGCCCTTAGGGTTTGTGCGCTAGGCATGTAGACGATGTCCTCAAAAACGTCACATAGCATTACGGGATCGTCGTCTACTTCAACAGGTATAACATGAAGGGGAAGAAGATCCAAAGGTGGAGTCGGGCTGAGGAATAGGCGGCGAATTCCTGATGCTACCAGTTCATCTGCGATCGGCTGGAGGAGTTTAGATGAGGCAGCCAAAAGTAGGAGCAGGTCGTCATGGCCTCCATTCGGCATTGACGCATGCAGAGATCCTATCCACCTAGATGCCACGGCCGCGACCCACGCGAATGGAATATCGCTGTAGGGCTGCAGTTCGTAGTACGGTGAACCGTTCTGGAGCCACGCGATGACTGATGACATACGATCATTCTTGATGAAGAGATGCGCAAACGCGCTTTTATCATCGCACAATGCAGCAACAACCTCGTCATCCTCATGGTTGCCCCGGCGGCTCCTTCCGTTGGGGGAGTCAGCGCGCGCAATCTCCAGATGACGTTGTCGGTCCTCGATGGCCTGATCAACAGCAGATCGCAGCGATAGATCCGGAAGGCCGTCTAGTACGGCAACGGCGTGGCGAGCCCTGGCATAGGCAAGCCGGCGGGTGGCCAAACCGAATGCTTGCCAAGCAGGAGACGGATGAGGGTCCAGAACGGCAAATTCCTCACGGAGCTCTTCGCCTTTGGCGATTTCGTTGCCGTGAAACGCTGCCTGGGCTGCCCTATCCAATCCATCCATAGTACGGCGCCATAGAATCTGCTGCGTATCGTCTGCAACGAGACGTCGGAGCGCCTGGACTCCGGCCGCTGTGAGCTCGTCGCACACGGCCGGCGGAAGCTGGAGAGTGACAGTTCCATGTATTCTTAGATCTCCGTCGCCACGGAGACTCAGCACCGTGAGACGGACATATCCTACCGCCGCTAGATGTACTAGTTGCCACGCAGAATTGACTGCGTCTAAGGGGTATGAATAGGGAATCTCAATAGGAGGGCCTGTATCCACAGGAGGAAGCGGCAGCACCAGTCGAACCACCGCCATATCGTCACCCACGGTACACCTGATCCCGTACACGCTTTCCGATATTGTCGGCGCATGTATCGCAGCTAAGGTTTCAGGAGTATCTGCGGTGGCCAGCCATATCGGGTGCGGGCCCACATTGGTGCGGAACGAGCGCCCACCACCCGTGATGACCTCGTCGTGAATCCAGCCTGGTACGGACGCATCTCGTCCAGTCAAGAGTCCCGAAGGGAATGAGTCATCTTGTTGTAACCAGTATTCGTAGACCCCCTGGCCTGCTATGAGACATTCCTCTCGGTATAGCTCATCTTGATCAGGCACCATCAGTAGGCCCGCCTCGTGGGTAGTCAGGCCCGCCAGAAGGAGATCGAACCTTTCATCCCAGGCCTCCAGATCGAGGCGGAGTTTGGCTTCGTCTGTAGCAGGAATATCCCGTATCTGGCGAAGAGCGATTTCGAAATCAACACGACGTTGATGCCGTAGCACAATCTCGACAAGCTCTCCCCTATCGGCGAGCGCCGGGCGAGTACGGATGACATCCGCCTCCGTCGCTAACCTGATCCTTCCCAGCCTAACGAGCCCTTGATAAAGCTGCGTTGCAATGCCGCTCTTGGACTCCCATAAAAGGTCCGCCGGCAGATGGACGAAAGGATCAGCGAGATTATCCATAACCGTCGCAATCTGCGCGTCGGGAACTTGCCAGATAGCCCTGAGTTCCGTCCGCACCAGATTTGCATCGTATTTTTCTCGCCGGCGCCCTACCCACAGTTCAACAAGTAGCGCGTGCAGGCCTCCTATGTCCCACCAACGACGCCAAGGCGCACCACGATACCGTAAATTTCTAATAACGGGCAGAACTATGCCATCCAAAACTTCAGGCGGTGAAATGCCTGGCAGGACAAGGCCAGTTCCCTGAAGCCGTTCCACGATCGCCTCAGTCGGTTGTGCCATGACATCTTCGATTGCGATGCTACCTGCCAGTGTCGCAAGCGCCAGCGTATCGCGCGCCACCCAAGAAGGCAGCAGTTGATCTGCGTACAGCCCTACTCGGGGAAGCCAGCTAGTAGAGACCTGCATCGCGACCATGTCGATCCAGCTGTCACGCGCTTCCCGCAAGTCCTCATGCATCCTACCGGGCCCACCTCTCAGCGGTTGCTGCGCATGAACACCATGGCGGTAGGTGTCAAGTCAAGTGCGACAGGGACTCTGCCGAGATGATCGCTAGGCAGCCTCCTGCGCGGGCGTGGATGCGCTGTTCTGGTCTTCTTCGGGCTGGTTGATGTAGGCGACCGTTGGGATC
>NZ_JAUZQF010000034.1 GCF_030718205.1 Nonomuraea turcica | reverse complement strand
CAGCTACCGGCCCTCGCCTGAGCGCCGGACCCTCACCTCAACGACCAGGAAGGAGCCCAGCCCCGGGCCCGTGGAACCCGGCGCCCCCGCAGCGACATGCGACGGCCCGCCCCAACCGCGCAGGGGATATAACGGGCAAGACCGCGGACTCGATGAACGTCAACAAGCCCCTGACGAATCGAGGCTAAGCCCTGTAGCGTAAGATCAGTAACCCGACTCCGCACAACTTGGGGCAGTCTGAGGTCTCTTCCGAACCCGGGGGCGATTCAACTTTCGCGTGGTTGGAATCAAAAGCAACCATGTGTTCCGGGTAAGGCTTATGCAAGGGCTCTCCCCGGCGCGGATGGCAGGGCACTTGTCAGCAGGACGGGTGGTATTTACTGGGGGCCGTGGGCACACCCGGATCAGTCGTACTCCCGGTTGACTAACGGACGGGGCGAAGAGGCGCGACTGTGAAACTTGCGTCTGGAGCCGTGGCGACCATACCTGCCCCGAGTGTGGAATTGCCGCGCGAGGCATTGGACAGGAGCAACGAGATGCTGGTGAGAAAAATGGGACCCCAGGACTGGACACCCGAGCGTGTCACAGCGTTCTGGGATTATTGGCACCAGCAAGACAATGCGTGCTCATCGTACTTCTCAGAGCAAGTGGGCCGGGGCGTGGTCGCGTACCTTCGTAAATGCGGAGTGCTGCGTGGTGATGTCCTTGACTACGGTTGCGGGAATGGCGCGTTGTCCGCTCAACTCGTCCGGGAGGGAGTCGAATGCTGGGGCTGTGATGGATCAGCCGCTTCGATAAAGGTAACGAACGACACCCTGGCTGGGAAACACGGCTGGCAAGGAGCCGGATTGGTGAACGATCCGCGAGCGCCTCACCGGACTCGCCAGTTCGATCTCGTGACCTGCCTCGAGACTATCGAACATGTCACTGAGCAGGAAGAAGGCAAACTCTTCGCCGATCTATGGCAGACGACCAAGCCTGGCGGCATAGCTTTCTTCACCACGCCCAACGAGGAAGACCTCACCAGTGCCGACGTAAACGTTTACTGCCCCTTCTGTGGCGCTTCATATCACAGGATGCAGCACGTTCGCCGCTTCGACGCCGACAGCCTTGCCGTTACCATCGAGAAATATGGCTTCAGGGTGAGTAGGGTTGAAGCCGTGAACTTCAGCCGTCACCAGATACCGGCATGGCCGGGGATCTGGAATGTCAATGCCCGCTATTTCGCGGGAATGGTAGCGGGTGCGCGGTTCGGTCCTGGCCGCATTCTGTATCGCCGACTGGGTGGACGCAAGCCGCATCTTTGCGCATTCGCCATCAAGGAATGATGCGATCGCGAGTTATGGTATCCGGCGGTTCTTGGGGTTGTGCGCAGCTTATGCTCAGCCGCTCATTTTCGGATTTGGCAAAACGATTGACCGCGCCGAGCCGCCGGTCGCTCCACCGGTGGCCGATGCCATTTAGAGAGCGATTGATCACGATCCTTTCTGTACGGAATAAGCATCGGCTGACCAACTCGATTCGTCAGCGGCATCCGTGTCTCGTGTGGCCCCTTGTTCCTGAAAAGCCGCTGGTCTGCCGAGGAATTTCGAGGCGAGGACGTGTACGAATGCGGTAACAGTGCCGAACACTTCAGCGAAGTCCTATGCGGGTCGGGAGTAGGCGTTACATCTCTTGATCTTTCGGGTGCCGTGCTCGCCGACGCCGTCTCGAACCGTCATTCTCACAGCTTGTGGCTCATCCAGGCACGTCTCTATGGTTCGCCGGTCGAGCCGGCTACCCGAGCTGCTTTATGCCCTTGTCGGCAGAGCCATGGCGCTTTTGCTGTCGACCGGCATGGTGCGTTAGGGCGGCTGCCAGTGGCGGGACCATATCGCATTACGTGATTCCTCTCGGAAACAAATCGATACATGGGTCTCACGATTCGCCAACAGTCCGTGATAGACACTCTCGATTGACTCTCACCGCACTACGAGTTGCCGATGCCGCCTCGGTACCTGGTGCCACGAGGAGGAATCTGCGGTTTTTGCGAGTTCTCAATCGGATGTCACGTGGGATGTAATAGTGCCATCTGACAAGATCGCGCCAAGGTCAGGGAAGTATAATATATGGAATATATTATTGTCGTTTGTGTTCTCTTTGCTCTAGTGATTCTCGTATATGCAAGCGTAACCAAGGATGCGGCATGGCGGGTGCTGTTTGTGCTGCTGGCAGCTCTAGCTGTCAGACTGGCCATCCATACCCTATTGATGCGAAGTATGGGTGTCGGGTATGGTGGCGATAACCTTACATACGAGAATGCGGCAATAGAAATAGCCGAGAAGTGGAAACAACAAAATTTTCATTTCGTTACATCCGACCTCGCTCATCTGAAGTCGGTTGCGCTGCCGTGCAACCTTTTTGCGGTGATTATTTATTTGAGTGACGGGAGGGCCTCGCTCGCCTGTACCGCAGTGGTAGCACTTATAGCTTGTTCGTTGTGTATGATAATATATAGATTCGCGCAGCTTCTTGGCGCCGATGAGCGTTCAGCTTTTAGGCTGCTGATCATCACGGCGTTTGCGCCAGCATTTTTGGTGCACACGTCTGACACATTTAAAGATGGCTTTAACGCATTCCTGGTCGTTTCTTGTATTGCTCTAGCCTGCTCAAATATGAAACGCTTTGACGTGCGCAAGTTGCTCCTTCTTGTGCCGCTCCTATGGGCGCTTTGGTATGTGCGCCCATACATGGTTTTCATGTGTGTGCCGCCCCTGATCATAAGCTTGTTGCGCTCTAGAGGGGCAGTGTCTATGTATGTTACCTCTGCCTTTCTTGCGATGTCGATCTTCATAGTTAGCGCGCTGGCGGGCGTTGAGGTCGATATATTTGATACAATACAAGACCAGTTGAAGTATGGGCAGTCTGAACAGACCATCCAGGCCCTAGCGGGCGGTGGCTCGGGGGTGACGTTCGAAGGGGAAATCCCCTGGAGCAACCTGGGGCTAAAGCTTCTTTACACGCTTCTTTCTCCATTTCCGTGGATGGATGGCAGCGTTTTTCTGCAGCTCGGAAAGATCGAAGCTCTTATCTGTTACTACCTGCTTTATAGTGCTACACGTGGGATGCGCATACTCTGGCATTGTGATCGCAATATGCTTTTGATCCTGCTGTTTTTCATCGTGCCGAGCCTGATCGCCTATGCTACCACAATAGCCAACATCGGACTTATCGTTCGCCAGCGTATGCCAATCGTCATGGTCTGCAGCCTGCTGGCTGCAGTTGCGTGGTCCAAGGCCTCACGAGACAACCATGGGGCCGCAAGCTACATTCCGGAGAAGCCGTCCCGATCCGTTTCGTGTGATGGCAAGGTAACAAGGGGCCGTGATCGTTCGTCCCGGGAACGGTGTCTCACCCGAAAATCCAACCTATGACCTGCGTTCCGCAGCGGTGTCTGAAGAGAGCACATGAACACGTGGTCTGAGCTGGAGAAACGTGTGGGCGCATGCTGATGCGTTGTGTCACTAGTCAGAGCATCACGAAGCCATGGTGTTGTGGTCGATGGTCATTCTCATGGGGCGGCGCCTCTCCCGATCCAGCTCGCACCAGTCGCCTTAACGATCGGTTTGTTCACGGGCACCAAGTGGTGCACGTCTTTCTCTTTGAGGGTTACCTTCTCGCTGCTCCTGCCGCCTTGATGGCCCGAGATGCGGTCATTGTTGCAGAACGCCGGGGGTTGAGCAAACAGACAGGAAAGCTGCGGCGTGTGCACGTGCTGGAGAAGGCGACGACCTGCATGATCGAACACGTTGTGGCCAATGCGGCGGTCGTCGCCGAGGATTCGCGGATGGTCAAGGGCATGCCAACAAACAAGATAAGCACGGCGGGTGTCGAGGGCTCGACACGACGTTTGTGGTAAATCAGCATTTCAATCTCTATCACGGACTCTTGGATGATCGATGTGTGGGATAGCCGGAATGGCCTCGATGGTGCACGCGGACCTCGAACTCGTTCGCCGCATGTGTAAGGTGCTAGTCCACCGGGGACCTGACGACGACGGTTTTTACAGCGACCAACATGCGGCACTCGGTATGCGCCGACTAGCCATCATCGATGTGGCAACAGGTGCACAACCCGTCTACAGCGAAGACAATCGGATCGTGGGTGTCTTCAACGGAGAAATATACAATTTTGACGAACTACGCAACGCCTTGCTCGCCAAAGGGCACCACCTCCGCACCGCCGGAGACTCTGAATGTCTCGTGCACCTTTACGAGGAGTTTGGTGTAGATCTAGCTGAGCGGCTCCGCGGAATGTTCGCCTTCGCAATCTGGGACCGAGAGCGCCAACGCCTGGTTCTAGCCCGAGATCGCGTGGGCAAGAAACCGCTCTATTGGCGCTCCGACCACTCCTCGATCTGGTTCGGGTCTGAGTTGAAGGCTCTCGCGCAGGATGCGGACATGAGACGCGAGATCGACCCGGTCGCTCTGGATCAGTATCTGACCTACCAATACATTCCTGCCCCATGGTCCATTTACCGGAATGTGTACAAACTTCCTCCCGCTCACGTGCTCGTCTGGGAACGCGGTGAGGTCACGGTGAACCGCTACTGGGAGCTGGACCGCAGACAGCGGTCCGTGCGGGACCAGCGGGCGGAGGAACAGCAGCTGCGCGAGCTGCTCCTCGACGCGACTCGGGTCCGCATGGTGAGTGAGCGCCCCATCGGCGCATTCCTATCAGGGGGGATCGACTCCTCCGCTGTTGTGGCGGCCATGGCCATGCAGAGCAGCGCCCCGATAAAGACATTCTGCATCGGCTTCGAGAACAGTCGATACGACGAACGCCACAAAGCGCGAATGGTTGCTGAGCGGTATTCCACCGATCACCATGAGTTGGTCGTGACCACCAATCTGCTCGATATCTTGCCCCGCATGGCGTGGCATTTCGATGAACCGTTCGCCGATTCCTCCGCGATTCCTAGCTTCTATGTGGCTCAGCTGAGTCGACAGCATGTCACGGTCGCGCTCAACGGAGACGGCGGAGACGAGTCCTTCGGTGGCTATGAGCGCTACGCGCTGATGAACCAAGCCCGCAGGATTCCTGTTATACCGCGCAGACTGGCGACGGTGTTCAATCGCAGTGGAGTGCTCATGAGCGAGCGGAGCGCTTCCGGTTCCTTGCTGCGCAAGCTAGGCCGACTGATGACCTTTGTCGCTGCACCTCCATCGGAACGATACGCCCGGCTGATGTCCTATTTTACGCCGGAACAGAGAGCCGCGATCTACAGCGACTCCCTCCGTGACCTATTGGCTGGGGTGGACAGCTATCATTTGTTTGAGGAGCTCTTTCGAAAGTCCTCAGCAAGAACAGATCTCGCCCGAGTCTTGGATATCGATACTCTCACGTATCTTCCGGGTGATCTACTAGTCAAAGTCGATATAACGACAATGGCTAACTCATTGGAGGCCCGCTCGCCCTTCCTGGACCATTACCTGATGGAATGGGCGGCTACGATTCCCAGCTCCCTCCATGTTTGTAATGGACAGACGAAACTACTGCTCAAACGGGCAGTGGCGCCGTGGCTACCTCAACAACTGCTGCGCTACCCCAAGCAGGGCTTTGGCGTGCCGCTTGCTGCCTGGCTGCGCTGTGAGCTGCGAGATCTGGTCTATGACATGCTCACGGATGACACGGCTCGCAGCAGAGGCCTGTTCCGGCCATCTGCGGTCCGGGCATTGCTCCAGCGGCACATGCGCGGGGATGATCATAGTGTTCGGATATGGGCGTTGCTGCAGTTCGAGCTTTGGCACCGAGCGCATGCGGTGTCCAGCAACGCCATCTTCTGATGACCGATATTGCGACTTGAGGTGCCCCGCGTCCTCCGGACAGCTTCGTGATGATCACTTCACGATGCGAGCTGCCGGCTCAGTACTCGTTGTGGGCCTCAAGTGGAGTCCGGACCTATTTGCGGAATGAAGCCTGCGCCGACTGTAGAAGGAACCTTTTCCAACCTCCCCGACGGGTGCCCTGGTCACAGCGTGATCGCGATGCCGGTGTTCAGCCGGTGACATGAAGAAGCTCCTGGTAGACGGGTTGATCACCACAACCCACACCGTCGCAACCAGGAGCTTCCGGTGCTGTTTTATCGTGCCGCCGTCGATTTGTCGCATCAGACTCTGAACTACGTCGCCGGGGTGATCCGGCGCCACCGTAAGTCGATGAGGTGTATCCATTCAGGCCTGTGATTAATCAGGCGGTTTGTGGCGGCATCCAGGGATTCCCGGCGAGCGCGTCGCGGAGGGCGTCGAGGGGATGGATGCCGTGGTTGCGGGCGGTGCCGAGGTAGGAGCGGATGAGGCAGTAGCGGGCGGCGGTGCGCACGCTGCGCCAGCAGCCGCCGATCTTCATGTGGAGTTTGACCATGCGCTGTGGCTGCTCGCAGGGGTTGTTGGTGAAGGGCACGGCGAAGTCGACGGTGAAGCGCCAGACCTGCGCGGCGCGGGTCTGCAGCCGTCGTGCCAGGGTGTAGCCGGGATGTCGGCCTCTGGGCCAGTCGCGGTGGGTGTTGGTGGCGATGCCCCAGGCCACCGCCTCGTCATAGCGGGTGCGCAGCCCGTTGAGAACCTCTGCCTCAACGGCGGTGGCGCCTTCGGCGCGGGCCTTGGCGACCGCGGCCTTGGCGTCGGTCAGTGCGCTCATGACCGGCTCGGTCCAGCAGCGCTGCACGCGGCTGCCGTCGGGATCCAGTTCTCCGATGCCGCGCAACGATCTGAGCAGATGCGCGCAACACAGCTGTACTCCGGCCAGGTGTTTGTCGTACTTGGCGTAGCCGGCGTAGTCGTCGCGGACCAGCGTGCCCCGATAGCCGGGCAAGATCCCGAACCCATCGAGGGCGTCATGACCGCGGTTGTCGGCGGCGCCGAACCAGACCAGCCGACCGGCGCGGGCGGTGTAGACATACAGCAGCTGATCGTCGGCGGCGACGCGGGCCGGAGTCTCGTCGTGATGCAGCACCGGGGCGGCACGCAACCGCTCCTTGAGCGCGGTCTCGAAGCTGGCCAGCCGCGAGGCGACGCGCTTGACCAGGCCGCCGGTGAACCCGGTGGAAACGGGCGCGTCCAGCAGCACGCCCATCAGGTCGGCGGCCCGGCTGATGCTCATATGCCCGGCGCACGCCAGCAACGCGGTCGCGGCGCGGGCGTTCGGGCCGTAACAGCACGGCCCGGCCAGCCCCGCCGGGGTGGCCGCCCGGGTCGTCCGGCGACAGGCCGGGCACGCGACCTGGACCATCCGGTACTCGGTGACCTGGAGCTTCACCGGCGGAGTGTCGAACACCTGCACCCGCGCACCAACCTTGCCCTCCAGGTCGGCCAGCGTGTGGCCACACCCGGCACAGTGGGGCGGGCAGACTATGGTGACCTGGTCTGGGGTGGTCCGCCAGGCCAGGGCGTGGCCGTCATGCCCCGGCTGTCCACCGCGCGGACGGGGCGAGCGCTTCTTGGGCTTCTTGGCGCGCTTGGCCCGCGCCGCCGGACCGTCCGAACCCGGCGGCATCGAGGAGTTCGACGAATCCATCCCCACCCGCCGCTTCAGCTGCTCGATCTCGGCCAGCAGCGCCGCGATCACCGCGTCCCGCTCGGCTAACGCGGCCAGCAACTCCTCACGGCTGAGGGCATCGGGGTCACCAGTGGAGGACACCCTCTCAAACTACGAACACAGCCCCGCAACACCCCGACTCATCCGGAAACCGGCGCGTCTACCCCAAACCCGGCACGATCAACGACGGGCCTGAATGGATACCTTCAGCCCTGTCGGAGTGCCGACTGCCATATTGGTGCGAGCCCACTCGAACTGCGTCTTCAGTCCGCTTCGCAAATCGACGATTGGCCGATACCCGATCTTTGCCTTGGCCAGGGAAACGTCGGCATGAGTATCCCGCACATCACCAGCTTGCTCTTGCCCGAACTCAAGGAGAACTGGCTGCCCAGCGATCTCACCGATCATGTCGGCCACATCAAGGACCGGCGTGGTGAGACCAGTTCCGATGTTCACCACCTCAGCCTCGACGTCAGCATTCATGGCCATCACGTTGGCTCGGACGGCATCCTGGATGAAAGTGAAGTCGCGACGCTGCCGCCCATCACCGAGAATTGTGATCGGCATCCCGGTCAACGCCGCAGTGATCAGTCGACTGATCAGCATGTCGTCGCGCTGACGGGGGCCATATACGGTGAAATAGCGAAGGGCCACAACCGTTGTTCGGGAATTCGATCGCCACGCGTGAGCGAGTGCCAACTGCTCCGCGGCGAGCTTTGTTACGCCATAGGGAGATAGTGGGCAAGGCAACTCTTTCTCGCCAACTGGTCCGCTGGACGCGCCGCCATAGACGCTGGAAGAAGACGACACAACAACACGCCGGACACCCGACCGGACAGCCGCCTCCATCAGAAGATGGGTTGCCAGGATGTTGTTGCTCATGTAGCTAGCAAAGTCCTTACCCCAGGAGCCGCGGACACCGGGCCGTGCGGCCAAATGAAACACAGTGTCGGCCCCTTGAAGCCATGCCTCCAAGGAAATTTCCGTGAGATCGCCACGTACCAGCGTGAAACGCTCGTTATTCTGATTCGGCTTCAGATTTCTTTCCGCGACAGCCTTGGAATGGCCCGAGCAGTCATCGATTCCCACGACACAATAACGGAGATCGAGCAGTTCTTGCGCAAGGTGGGAGCCGATAAATCCCGCGGCTCCAGTCACTACTACTCGTCGTTCTGGCGCCGCCGCGCCGATATTGTTATTTGCATTGGCTTCCACGAGGTTCATGGAGCAACGTCCCTCTATTCGAATTCTTCTATAATTCAAGACATGATACGTGAGCTCTGAGCTTGTATCGAGCATGAAATCTAGCGTGCCGCAACATACGTATGGGAAACGCTAGAGCTGACGCCGCCAGCAATTGCATGATACTGCCAGTCTCGCCTTATCGACGCATCATTCGCTTTCCCGGAACATTGATGACCCTCTGCGAAATTCCCGGGTCGGAGGGCTTTATAGTACGTGGTTGATCACGCTATGTCACGGACCGTGACGGCGTGTTGACGTACGGCGCTAGCGGGTGACGAGCAGGGCCAAAGCGTTCTCATGTTGTGAAACCGAGTAGCTGAAGACCTTCGGCGGGGTGGCTGCGGTAGTGGTCGGTGGCGGCGGCGATGTTGGCCCAGCCGAATAGGGCCTGTACGGAGTTGAGATCACGAGGTTGCGGATTCTCCTGCACGGTAGCCTCCGACCCTGGTAAGCCATCGCCATGGCGCGTGGCGATCTCACCGACGACGAGTGGTCCTTAATCGAGCCTCACCTGCCTTTGGGTGAGCGGGGCCCGATCCCGGATCTGCGGCGGCAGTTCAACGCGGTGATGTGGCGGTTTCGCACCGGCAGCCCGTGGCGGGATCTGCCCGAGGAGTACGGGCTGTGGTCCACCGTCTACGACAGGTTCCGGTCGTGGGCGATGACGGGTGTTTTCCAGCGCCTGATGGAGTCCGTGATAGCTGAGGCCTCTGCCCGCGGGCGCGGACCTGGGTCTGGTCAGCGTGGACTCCATCACGGCCCGTGCCCACCACCACGCCGCTGGGATGGCCCTCGATCTCGAGCTTGTGGAGGTGTTGGAGAAGGCCGCTGAGGAGGAATAGGGGCTGCGTCAAGACGCTGCTGGCTAACTCGTCTCAGGCCGCGAGGGCGAGTTCTGCGAGTTCGAGGCGGGCGAGGTGGCCGGTGCGGGTCCGGTCGATCGGGTGCCCGTTCCACCAGGCGTCCAGGCGGTGGGTTGAGCGCCACGGTGGAGAAGACGTGTTCGAAGTGGACCTTCGCCAGTCCCCGGTAGCGGGCCCGGCGAACACCGGTGACCGTGACGGCCTGGCGTATGGTGCCTTCGACTCCGGCGCGGAGCTTGTATTTGTCCTGCCAGTCCTTGCTGGTCTGATCGACACGGGCCTGGTCAGGGGCTTGTTGAAGGGGGGCGGATGGTGAGCTGGCGTCCGCCCTTCTTGGCCGAGGTGCACAAGGAGCGAACCGGACACGGCCGGCAGATCTCGCCGCTGAACTTGACTACGATCGCCTCGGTGTCGCGCTGGTGCAGGGTGCCGGCGAGCTTGGCCAGCAGCGGGTCCAGAACCCTCTCCTCCATGCCGTGGGCGACCACCCGAGTCCGGAACTCACTCAGCACACTCGCATCGAAACCGGGATCATCCAACGCCAGCCCCAAGGCATACTTCCAGCTCAAGTCCGCTCGCACGGTCTCGGCGGCCTGCCGGCCGGTAAGACCCTCCACCCACTGCAACACGGTGATTAACGCCAGCCGGCCCGGTGACCAGCCCGGCCTGGCCTTGCTCCCAAACGCTTCGGCGAACTCGGCGTCGCCGAACAGTTCGCCCAGTTCGTCCCGGACCCTGACGGGTAGTGGCGGCTGCCGCTTGCTGTGATACATCGACCGGATCGCCGCCGCGATCACCGGGTCCAGTTCCGTACGCGAGCGAGCCGGTGCTCGCCGCTACACCGCCGCCTATAAGGCCCGGATCCTGGAGGAGTACGACCGGCTGGACAAGGCCGGCAAGGGCGCGTTGATGCGCCGGGAAGGCCTGTACTCCTCACTGATCTCCAGTTGGCGGACCGCGCGGGACCATGGCGCCGCCGAGGCGCTGGCCCGCCCGGCCGGCCGGCCGAAGGCCGACCCGCGGGACAAGAAGATCGACGCGCTGCAGGCGGAGGTCGAGCGGCTACGCGCCGAGCTCGGCAAGACCCGCCAGGTGATCGAGGTGCAGGGAAAGCTCTTCGCGTTGCTGGATCAGCTCGCCACCAGCAGCGAGACCCCGCCGGATCGGGGCGAGCAGTGACCGGGGTCATCCAGAGGGCCCAGGCTGAGGCAATCACCGAACTGGCCCCGCTGCTCGGGCGTCGCAACGCATGCGCGGCGGTCGGGGTATCGCAGGCCACCTGGTATCGCAAGAACCGCCAGAGCCCCGCCCCGGTCCGGCCCGTCACGCCCCGAAAGCCGCACCCGTCCGCACTGTCGCAGGCCGAGCGCGACCACGTCCGCGCAGTGCTGAACGAGCGGTTCGCCGACGCCTCCCCGGCGACGGCGTACTTCTCCCTGCTGGATGAGGGCCTCTACCTGGCCTCGGAATCAACGATGTACCGGATCCTGCGCCGGCACGACGAGGTCGGCCGGATCGGCGCCGTCAGGCCACCCACCCGCCCAAGACCATCCCCGGTATCCATTCACGCCTGTGAGTGATCAGGCGTTTGTGGTGGCATCCAGGGGTTTCCGGCCAGAGCATCGCGGAGGGCATCGAGTGGGTGGATGCCGTGGTTGCGGGCGGTGCCGAGGTAGGAGCGGATCAGGCAGTAGCGGGCGGCGGTGCGCACGCTGCGCCAGCAGCCGCCTATCTTCATCTGCAGTTTGACCATGCGCTGTGGCTGTTCGGCGGGGTTGTTGGTGAAGGGCACGGCGAAGTCGACGGTGAAGCGCCAGACCTGCGTGACCCGGGTCTGCAGCCGTCGTGCCAGGGGGTAGCCGGGATGTCGGCCGTGGGGCCAGTCGCGGTGGGCGTTGGTGGCGATGCCCCAGGCCACCGCCTCGTCATAGCGGGTGCGCAGCCCGTCCAGAGCCTCCGCCTCCACGGTGGTGGCCCCCTCGGCGCGGGCCTTGGCGACTGCGGCCTTGGCGTCGGTCAGTGCGCTCATGACCGGCTCGGTCCAGCAGCGCTGTACCCGGCTGCCGTCGGCATCCAACTCGCCGAGCCCGCGCAATGACCTGAGCAGATGCGCGCAACACAGCTGCACTCCGGCCAGGTCTTTGTCGTACTTGGCGTAGCCGGCATAGTCGTCGCGGACCAGGGTGCCGCGGTAGCCGGGCAGAATGCCGAATCCGTCCAGGGCGTCATGGCCGCGGTTGTCGGCGGCGCCGAACCAGACCAGCCGGCCGGCGCGGGCGGTGTAGACATACAGCAGCCGATCTGCGTCGTCGGCAGCGACGCGGGCGGGGGTCTCGTCGTGGTGCAGCACCGGCGCAGCCCGCAACGCCTTCTTCAGCGCGGTCTCGAAGTCGGTCAGATGGCCGGCGACGCGCTTGACCAGCCCGCCGGTGAACCCGGTGGAGACCGGGGTGTCCAGCAGCACGCCCATCAGGTCGGCTGCCCGCTCGATGCTCATATGCCCTGCGCACGCCAGTAACGCGGTCGCGGCGCGCACGTTCGGGCCGTAACAGCAGGGCCCGGCCAGATGCGCCGGGGTGGCCGCCCGGGTCGTCGCCCGGCAGGCCGGGCAGGTCACCTTGACCATCCGGTACTCGGTGACCTGGAGCTTCACCGGCGGAGTGTCGAACATCTGCACCCGCGCGACGACCTTCCCCGCCAGATCAGCCAGCGTGGAGCCGCACCCGGCGCATGCGTCGGGGGCGATGATGGTGATCTGGTCCGGTACGCTCCGCCAGGCCAGCGCATGCCCCTCGTGCCCGGCTTGCCCACCGCGCGGCCGGGGCGAGCGCTTCTTCGGTTTCTTGGCGCGTTTGGCCCGAGACGCCGGACCGTCCGAACCCGGCGGCATCGAGGAGTTGGACGAATCCATCCCCGCACGCCGCTTCAGCTGCTCGACCTCAGCCAGCAACGCCCTGATCACGGCATCCCGCTCCGCGACCGCGGCCCGCAGCTCGTCCAGAGCAGCCAACAGCTCCTCACGGCTGAGCTCCTGGGGGCCGGGCACGAGCTCAAACTACGACGACCCATCCCAAGATCCCTGCATTCAGCAGAAACCGGCGCGTCTACCCCAAACCAGACCCCAGCTCAACGGCAGGCGTGAATGGATACCATCCCCGAGCTGTTCGCCGATGCCCCCAACCGCGTGTGGGCCTGGGACATCACCAAGCTCCGCGGCCCGGACAAGGGCGTCTGGTACTCGCTCTACACCATCATCGACATCTACAGCCGCTACGTCGTCGGCTGGATGATCGCCCCCCGTGAGTCCGCCGACCTGGCCAAAACACCTCATCGGCCAGACCACGCGCAAACATCACATCGACGAAGGCACCCTCACCCTGCACGCCGACCGCGGCAGCTCGATGAAGTCCAAGACCGTCGCCGAACTCCTCATCGACCTGGGCGTGGCCAAGTCCCACTCCCGGCCCAAGACCTCCAACGACAACCCACACGTCGAGGCCAGCTACAAGACCCTCAAGTACTGCCCGGACTTCCCCGGCCGGTTCGGCTCGATCCAGGACGCCCGCGCCTTCTGCCAGAGCTTCTACACCTGGTACAACCACCAGCACTATCACTCCGGGATCGGCTACCACCATCCCGTCGACGTGCACTACGGCCGCGCCGCCGCCATCCGCGACCGACGTGCCGCCGTCCTGGCCATCGCCCAAGCCACGCACCCCGAACGGTTCGCCAGCGGCGGGACTCCCACCCCACCCGCCCTGCCCGACCCCGCCTGGATCAACAAGCCCAAGACCGAAACACAGAACGAGGACGCCACAGAGAAGTCGACACAGAATTAGCCCAGCTCAACTGCCTTGATCAAATTGACAGGTACCGGAGGCACTGTTCTCTGCCAGCCTGCTGAACCAGGCCATCAGGATGTAGGGTCGGGAGCTGGCGCGGTGACGTCTCCTGGCGGTAGGGCTCTCGGGGCCTGTCTTCCGCCGGTCACCCGGTCGGCTGTGCCGTCCCCGATGACCATGACCAGGTTCGTGGCTCCGTTTCCAGCTCCCGCCGCATCGAACCGTGCATGCGGTTCTCCCGCACCCGGCTCACCGATGCCGTTCACCGGCGGCATTCGGCCTTACCCCGCCAGGGCTTGCCCGCCCTGGGTACGACAGTGATCCCATACAAGCTGCCCAGTCCGAAGTCCGGCGGGCGGGAGTTGAGCAGCACCTGCCAGCCGAACGCCATGCTGCGGCGGTGACGTCGGCGCATGAACTGCGCCAGCCGCCACTGCGCATAGCGTCTGATCTTGCTGAGGCGCCGGGCCGAATGTCCGTCCACGTCTGTTTCCGGCCTTCGGCAACTCCTCCCGACAGGCTCGGGACGCCACCAGCGGCGTCCAAGAAATCCCAGTTCATCCGAACTATTTCGCTGAGATCTAACCCGCTCATAGGTTTCTGCACTATGGATGTGCTGCGGCGATGTAGGCGAGGGCGGGATCGCGGAAGAAACTCTGGACGAGTGCGGGCATCTTCTGCAGGCGCCGCAGCGCGGAGAGCATGAGCGCTTTCATCTGCTGGATGCCGTCGACGGCGGCGCGGCCCACATGGTCATGCTTCACGTTCTTCCAGACCCACTCGTCGGGGTTGAGTTCGGGCGAGTAGGCAGGTAGGAAGAACAGTTTCAGCATCCCCTCGCTGTCGTCGGCGAACTTCTTCAGGCGCTTGGCTCGGTGGACGCGACTGTTGTCCAGGATGAGGTACACCGGGCGCCCATCACTGTCTGACATCAGTCGTTTACAGAATGCTTCGAAGTCGGCAGCCTTGAGGCTCTCATCGAACAACTGAAACCGGAGCGCGCCTTGCCGGCTGACGGCCGACACCATGAACGCCGACCTTTTGGCCCCCGTGTGCGCCACGACAGGGGTCTGCCCGACCGGCGCCCATGTCGTCCCGGAGTGGTAGTGGGTGCCGACGGCCGCCTCATCAGCGAAGTAGATGATCGCGTCGGCTTCCTTCGCCTCCTCGACGATCTTCGGGTATTCCTCGGCCTTCCACCGGGCAACCAATTCGGGATTTTGCTGGTAGGCCTTGTACAGCGGTTTCTGTGGCGACATCCCGAGGTTCCGTAGCACGCGCCCGACGCTCGCGACGCTCAGCCTGACTCCAAAGCGCCGCCAGATCAGTTCCTGGACCATCTTGCGGGTCCACAGCGCCAGCCCGAAGCTCAACTGGCGCGGATCGCAGCCCACCAGCAGCGCATACAGGCTGGACATCTGCTCGAAGGTGAGTTTGGAGTCTGGCCCGCGGGTCTTCTTCGTCCTCAAGCCGTCTTCGCCGTGCTCGCGGTAATCCCGTTGCCAGGCGAACAGCGACCGCCGGGACAGATTCAGAATCCGAGCGACATCATCGGGAGACTCGCCTTGCTCCAAGAGGCGAACGGCGTGCAGCCGTTCATCGAAAGTGGCCCGCCGACCATTCAACGCCATGTAATCATAATCTCACGGAACGCTATTCCGGGGTGCAGAAACCTATAATCTCCTTAGATCACCTCAATGTCAGGAGCACGCTGATAAATCGTCACTCTTCGATGAGGAGCGATGCGTTTTCGAGTGGCTATGGCTGGCTGGTCGTCCAGGTGTCCAAAAACATCAGACGTGTTGCCGATCAAATGATCAGCTCGGCAAGGCGAAGACGTACTCGTTGCAGCCCAGGCCGCCGCGGCAGGTCTTGAGAAAGCTCAGTTCGTAGCCTCTTTCCCGGAGAAGATTGAAGACCTCTTCGGGCGTCGCGTACTCGAACGGGAAACCGCCGATCCAGTCCACGAGGTCATGCCGGGACGACATCCCGCGGGGGCGGACGGTTCGGACAACCGGTTGGCCGCACATTCGCTTCGCGGTGACCGCCGCGATTCGGCGGGTGTTGAAGTACAGACCACCGGCCAGGACGAGTGCGCGCCGTCCAAGTGGTCCGGATCGCACATAGCGCCGTTTCACCCGCCACCACAGCTGGCTGGCCAGGCCCTGGTCGTTGTAGATCGAGATGAACAGCGATCCCCCGGGAGCGACCAGTGTGGACGTGGCGATGATTGCGTGTCGCATGGCGCCTGTGTGGTGCAGGACCCCCCACGAATACACAATGTCGTGCACTCCCAGCCCCGCTACGTAGGCCTTATCGAGGATCGACCCCTGATCGATTTTCCAGTCGCTGTCCGGTGCGAATCTACGCCGCAACTCCATGGCCGCGGCGACCGAATTCGGATCGTAGTCAAAGGAACGTACCTTGGCACCAAGCAGGTGCGCGGCCAGAGAGAACAGCCCACTTCCGCATCCGACGTCGAGGAACGAGCGGCCAGTGAGGTCATCGAGCCGGAGTGCTTCAGTCAGCGACCTCTTCGCTATCTCGACGCGTGATTCGTTCACCACGTTGAGATAGTCCTGCCAGTTGGCGCCGAACGCGAAGCGATCCTCGTTCAGCTCAGAATTATTCTTTGTCATTCTTTGGTTCCTATCTGCATGTTGCTGTGGCGAGGAGGTATTCGGAGTGATGAAATGGAGGAGTGGCGTGAACTCATCCACGAGGTGATGGAGCATGGGGAACCGATTAGGTGCTGACCTGCATCAACGACTAAGAGATCGGCGGAGAAGCATAAAAGGGCTCATTCTTGATATTCCTACACCTGTGATAGGTGCACCTGCTGCCATTGAACATGGCGGCGACTTCTGCATGCAGGGCCCTTAGGTGTGCCGGTAAGAGATCTATAGGCCCGCGTGTCTCGGTTTTCGACAAGATCTGACAAGCGTCACTATGTCGTGGCGAGATGGAGAAAACCGACACTCTATTTGCGTATACATTCATGTCCTCCTCCCTGTGGCGCGTGCCGACACCTATGCCGGCGCACCGGCGCGTCGCAGGCTCGCGCTGGTCGAAGCTGGGGATCCGATGTGTCGATGGCATGCGCACATGACAGCCGGACATGGCGTTGCGGCCCCGTAGTCCGACCTTTGCCACGGTGAGGAGGTGCTTGTTGGTGAGAATCTTCGGTTGGACCATGACGCCTTTGGAAGGTGAGATTGTGCTCATCGTTGAGTCCTGGACGGGGTAGTTGCTATCACTTCGACGAGTTTCCGGGGGCTGCGCGGGCGATGCGATTGCTGCTGCAAGAAGACCCAGCCCCTGTGAGCATTTCTAAGAGAGCAGGTAGACGGAAAGGCGATGTGAGCGGTATTAACGGGGGGAAGCGGAAGCTAAAGATGAACAGGCAGGCCAGGAAGTCGACGCAGTAATGAGGTGGTCGGAGCGGATGGGGATCTACCGCAACATGTGCGACAACGAAGAGCGTGCGCGAAACTGCCATCCAGAGCGCGGAACTCGAGCTCCCGCTCAGGACTGCCCCCCGGTTGACCGACGGGTATCACGAGGAGTGCCGCCCGGAAGTCCGCTGCGCCGATTGATCGGCCGCCGGTCACGTTACGAATACCTGTTACCATCTTGCCCAAAGTGCACCAATTTATGAAGAAGTATCACATTGGAGAATCGTGTAGCGATAGCACCAATGCTGTGCTGGTCTATGCGTGACATCATGAGTCATCGCTGGCTCATGGGCCGTATCGACGAAGCGTAGTCAAGAATGGAGATTTTGTCCTGCATCGCAACGCTCGAAGTCCCTGTGCGTCACATCTGGTCGTATCCATTCATCCTTCAAGGGATGGGCTCGACCGAGCTGTGGTGAAATGGGTTATTTTTGATTGATACCCGTTTCTTCTTGTTTGTGGTCGGGGCGCCGCGGTGCCGGCTTAGGCCGTCTTGAAGGGCATAGAAGACCGGGAGTGGGCAGCTCGCGAGCGGTCGCGACCTCGATGATGATCTTTCTCGGTGTCGCGACGGCAAGGCAATAAGGGCGCCTTGAGACTTCCGATCGCCCTGGCAGTTCGATTTCGCGGTGAAGATGCCGGCGATGAGCAGCAGCGAGCAGAGTGCAAGCATATGGCTGGGGCAGGCTCAGCCCGTTGAGACAGGTTAGGCCATCAGGGCCGACGATATCGGTGCAGCTCGCGATGCTGGGCTTGGCTGGCGGCTCATAGGCCTCGTCTTGTAGTTGGTCCGTATTCGCACCGATATGAACCGAAATGATCGGTAGCGGGCGAGTTGGCGGAGTCGGCGGACCGGCTCGGTGTATTTTCACTCTTCGGACAGGCGGCCCATCCATGGAGTGTCTTGGAGCAGCTGAGGCGGAAGGGATCTATGGGCCATGTGCAGGTAGGGAATGAGGAAACATTTCGCCGCTATAGCGACGTCATGAGTGGAGTGACACGAACGCCGGGTTAGCTTCTCAAGCGTTGATCAGGACAGTTGCTGAGGAGCCCGCATGAAACCGGACAGCCGGATCCGTGTCATGGAGATCATCGCGCGGCTGAACGTAGGCGGCCCCGCCACCCAGGTAATGGGACTGTGTGAGCGTCTGAACCAGGCCGAGTTCGACCATCGGCTCTACACGGGGAATGTAGACACCGATGAAGGGGATCACCTCGACCTGAAAGCTTCGACGGTTCGAGTTCGCCGAGTGGCGGGTCTGGGCCGCGCGGTCAAGCCCTTGGATGACTACCGCGCTCTCAGCGGGTTGATAGCCGCCATACGTGAGTTCCGGCCGCACGTTGTCCACACGCGGACGGCCAAGGCTGGCGCTCTCGGGCGAGTGGCGTCGTCCCTATCCGGTGTCGGCGCTGCCCGGGTACATGTGTTCCACGGGCACCTTCTCCATGGTTATTTCTCGCCGCTGAAGCGTGCTCTCTACGTGCGATCAGAGCGGTTCCTCGCTTCCAGGTCCGATCGGCTGGTGACCGTTGGATCGCGGGTTCGCGACGATCTCCTCGAGGCAGGGATCGGTCGTCCCGAGCAGTATGTGGTGATCAGACCGGGCGTTCAGATCGGTCCCGTCCCCGACCGCACGACAGCTCGTCTCGCTCTGGGTCTGCCGCCAGACGCGCCGGTCGTCGCCTATGTGGGGCGGCTGACTCGCATCAAGCGGCCTGACCGATTTGTCGCGACGGCCAGAGCTGTACTCCATCGGGTGCCTGACTGTCATTTCGTGATCTGCGGTGGGGGGGAACTCCAGGAGCAGGTTGAGCGGAGCGTCGAATCCGTGCGGCAGTCCTTCCATCTGCTCGGCTGGAGAAACGACGTGGAGTGCGTCTACGCCGCCGCCGACGTGGTGTTGCTGACCTCCGACAACGAGGGTACGCCGCTCACCCTCATCGAGGCGGGAATGACCGGTACGCCGAGCGTCTCCACGCGGGTGGGAAGCGTCGCGGAGATCGTCAAGGACGGCGAGACCGGCCTGTTGGCCTCGAATGACGCAGACGAGCTGGCCGAACAGACAGTGAGGCTGCTCACCGATCCCACGCTCGCCCGTCGGATGGGTGAGGCTGCCCGTCACTGGACGAATGCCTCCTTCTCGGTGGAACGCCTCGTCGCGGATACCGAAGCCCTTTATCGATCGCTGGTCCAGGAGCGCGGAATCGACACGTCGCCGCCCGAGCACGAAGGAGTGAGCAGATGAGAGTGCTGGTAACCGGCGGTGCAGGCTTCATCGGCGCGAACCTGTGCCGCGCGCTTGCGGCGCGGCAGGAAGTCGAGAAGATCACCGTCCTGGACGACCTGAGCAGTGGAGACCTCGCCAACCTCGACGGCGTCGAGGTGGATTTCGTGAAGGGCAGCATCCTGGAGGAGGCTCCCCTGAACGAGCTCGCGGCCGACGCCGGCGCGGTGGTTCACCTGGCCGCCCGGCCCTCGGTGCCGCGATCGCTGGCAGATCCCATGGCCTCGCACACCGTGAACGCCACGGGCACCCTCAACGTGCTCCAGGCATGCCGTCCGACGAAGCCTCACCTGGTCCTCGCGTCGTCATCCTCCGTCTACGGCGACTGCCAGGAGACGTACAAGCATGAGGATCTACCTCCCCGGCCACTCAGTCCTTATGGCGCGAGCAAGCTCGCGACTGAGGCTTATGCGCTGGCGTTCGCTGAGAGCTTCGGCCTGCCCGTCCTGACCTTCAGGTTCTTCAACGTGTACGGCCCGTTGCAGCCGGCGGACCACGCCTACGCCGCCGTCGTCCCGACGTTCGTGTCGATGGCGCTGCGCGGCCGGCCGGTGCCCATCTACGGCGACGGAAACCAGGCGCGGGACTTTACTTTTGTGGGGTCGGTCGCAGAGGTGGTCGTCGACGCGATCATTCGCCAGGTCACCCATACCAAACCGGTGAATCTCGCCTTCGGCACCCGTGTGACCCTGCGGCACCTCAAGGACGCCCTGAGCGAGGTGCTCGGCCGACTGATCGACGCGACCTTCCTGCCTCCCCGGATCGGCGACATCCGGGAATCACAGGCATCGCCCATTCTGCTGCGTCAGCTGTTCCCGTCAGTGCGTCCGGTGGAACTCGACGAAGGACTTCGCATGACGGTGGCCTGGTTCGAGAACGCCGCCCTGTCCAGCCCGGGTGCCCCTGCCTGCTCGCCACTTCCCCCCGGAAATTACACCTCTCCACATATGTGACCCAAGGGGAATTCTGTGAGCAAGGCAGCAAAGATTACCTACCTGATAACAGGCGGCAGCGGATTCGTCGGGTCGCATCTGGCTGATGCGTTGCTCGCCCGCGGTGACTCAGTCGTGGTGCTGGACAACCTGTCGACCGGGCGGCTGAACAACCTCCGGCCGCATCCCAACCTCGGCTTCGTGCACGGATCCGTCCTGGACGAGCTCATGGTCGATGAGCTCACCCGCCAGTGCGACGTCGTGGTCCATCTCGCGGCGGCGGTCGGCGTCAAGCTGATCGTCGAACAGCCGCTGCGGTGCCTGACGACCAATATCCGCGGGTCGGAGATCGTCATCGAGGCCGCGTATCGTCACCGGAAAAAGGTCCTGATCACCAGCACCAGCGAGATCTACGGCAAGAACTCCTCAGGACCGCTGCGGGAGGACGCGGACCGCATTCTCGGCAGCCCGTCCGTCGTGAGGTGGGCCTACAGTACGGCGAAGGCCGTTGACGAGATCCTGGCCAATGCCTACTACCGGGAGCGGGGCCTTCCGACGATCGTGGTGAGACTGTTCAACACCGTGGGACCGCGGCAGAGCCCGGCCTACGGCATGGTCATCCCTCGCCTGGTACGGCAGGCGGTAAACGGCGAACCCCTCACGGTCTTCGGTGATGGGCGGCAGACCCGTTGCTTCGCGCACGTCACGGACGTCGTCGATGCGTTGCTCATGCTCCTGGACCGCGAGGCGGCAGTGGGGCAGACCTTCAACATCGGCTCGGACAAGGAGGTGAGCATCCTGGAATTGGCGAAGCTCATCATCCAGCACGCAGGGTCCACGTCCGAGATCGAACTCATCCCCTATCACGAGGCGTACATACAGGGCTTCGAGGACATGACGCGCAGGGTGCCCGACACCACCAAGCTTCGCGAGCTCACCGGCTGGGTTCCACGGCGCACTCTGGACGAGATCCTCATCGAGGTCGTCAAGGAGGCGCGCAAAGACCTTCCGGCGTCCGTCCGATGAACGCCACGACGGCCTGGGCCGTAGGCCTGGCCGCTTTTCTGATCAGCTTCGTGGCCGTCGTGCCGCTGAAGCGCTGGGCGCTGCGCTGGGGCCTGACCGATCACCCCAGCGCGAACAAAGCGCACGCGCGCCCGACCCCTTATCTCGGTGGCATCGCGATAATGCTGGGCGCGCTCGTCCCCGCTATCACGGCAATCGGCTTCACAGATCGGCGGATCATCGCCGTGCTGTGGGCCGCTGGGGTGATGGCCTTGGTCGGCCTGATCGATGACGTCAGGCCGTTGCAGCCCTTCACCAAACTGACCGCGGGGACCGTGGCGGCAAGTGGAGTCGTTTCCTCTGAAGTCCACATCACCCTGTTCGGCGGATGGCTGGACGGTGTTCTCACGGTGCTGTGGATCGTCGTGGTCGCCAACTCCTTCAACCTGCTGGACAACATGGACGGTGCGCTGGGAGCCGTCTCCACCGTCACCGCGGCATTCCTCGCGGTCACGGCCTTCGTGTCGGGCGAGCCGTCGCTGGCGGTGCTGCTGCTCGCACTCGCCTGCGCCAGCCTCGGCTTCCTGCCGCACAACTGGGCGCCCGCGAAGATATTCATGGGCGACTCCGGATCTCTGTTCACGGGATTCGTGCTCGCCGGGTCCTCCGTCCTGCTGGTGTCGGGAAAAGACCCGGACACCATGGTCGCCGGGCTCCTCCTCCCGACCTTCGTGGCGACCGTCGACACAGGCGTCGTGTTCTTCTCGCGGCTGCGGGTGGGGCGCTCTCCTCTGCTGGGCGGCACCGACCACGTGTCCCACCGGTTGCGCCGGATGGGGCTCCGCGCCCGAGCGGTAGCTGTGGTGCTCGGCCTGACAGCGGCCGTGGCCGGTGCCTGTGGCCTGGCGATGGCTCTGGGATGGATATCGCCACCGATCACGGCGATGGTCGCGAGTGGAGCTGTCATCCTCCTCATCAATTTGCTACAGGGTGTAAGCGTGTACGCGCCGATTGAGCACCCCATGCCCGGAATCCCTGAAAGGCGGGGTTGATCCAATGGATCCGGTGTATTTCCTGAGGCTCTTGTGTCGTAACTGGATGTTTATCCTCATCTCGCTGGTCATTGGAGTGACATCAGCGGTCTTGGTTGCCGTAAACACACCGCCGAAATATTCCGCGATGATCACTATGATGCCCAAGGGCGCCAAGGCCAACTCTCCCGGCTTGTATCAGCCAATCTCTCTACAGCAGGTGAAGTCCTATGCCAACCTGCTGTCCAGTCGACGCCTGATCGAACAGATCGTAGACACGGAGGCCGAGATTGGCGCTCTTCAGCAGAACATTACAGCGCAAGTCCTACCGGATAGCCTGCTCGTACAGGCGACAGTCACCGATGGCGACGCCGCCCGTGCCAAGCACCTCGCCGATGTCCTTGGCCTCAGGTTTACAGAAATGGTTGAAGAAATGGAGCGACAGACCCCCAGTAGCCCTTCCGGCGTAACTGTACTGGTGGTTGACCGGCCGGGGATGCCCACTCAACCGATCAGCCCCAGGCCGCCGGTGAATGTCGCGTTCGGAGCGTTGATCGCACTGTTCGTCAGCATTGGATCAGTTTTCCTTCGTGATCGCTTGGATACCACTATCAAGAGCTCCGATTTGCTCCAGCAGTTGTCTCAGAGGTACACGCTTGGAATCATCCCTTACGAGAAGGATGCACGGCGTCGCCCTCTGATCGCCCGTGACATGGGCAGCTCGTTGAGGTCTGAGGCGTATCACTCGTTGCGTGCGAATTTGCAGTTCATCGATATCGACCGGCCACCAAAGGCGCTTGTGGTCACCAGTTGTCTCTCGAGCGAGGGGAGGTCCTCGACCGCATCCAATCTTGCGATTGCCCTCGCGCAGGATGGACGACGGGTGATTTTGATCGATGGTGACCTTCGCCATACGCGAGTCCCGGACTTCTTCGGCATCGAGGGCGCAGTGGGTCTGACGGATGTGCTCATTGGCAAGGCGCAGCTAGGCGACGCGATACAACGGTGGGGGGAGCTTGACCTGCACATACTGCCGAGTGGTCAGATACCGCCTAATCCGAGCGAACTACTTGGTTCCCATAGCATGGGGCGGGTGCTCAAGGAACTTATGAAGAGCTACGACATGGTGATCATCGATGCGCCGCCGCTGCTGAACGACACCGGCGCGGCAACGCTCTCGGCCGCTTGCGATGGCGCGATCCTCGTCGTGCGGTACGGTAAGACCCGGCAGGAGCACGTCACCCGTGCCAAGGAACTGCTGTCATCGGTTGAGGCCCGCGTGGTGGGGACTGTCCTGAACGCCGTGCCGGCCAGAGCCTGTCGCCACGACTACGGCTACAGTGATGTGGCGGAACCCAAGACAGAGGTCAGGGTGCCGGTGTCCGGATGAGCAACGGGGATGTCGGACTGGTCCACCGGGACCAGCCCGCGGTCAGCACGAGGCCGGCCACCGGCTTGGGGTGAGTCGACGGGAAGCGAAGCGTCCCGGGGATTGTCGCCGAGACGGCTCAGCTCTGTCGTGCGCTCGATCATCTGCTTGCCCGGCCTCGCGTCCGTGTCTGCGCTGGCCACAAGATATGGCTGGGCCGCAAGCAACTTGGCCCAGCCGTATTCCGCGGAAGATCGGCAGTGCACTCGGCGCGCCCGTCCTTGCCTCCTATTGCACGTCCGGGTTGGACGGCTGCGCTGGGCAGCCCGTGCGATCCTCGGTGATGCGGGTGTGCTGGGGACGGACCAGTGGCTGCACGGGAACCATCGGTGGCGTGGCCGAGTAAGGCTCCAGAAGGTCGAACTCCAGCGTCCTTGATTGTGTGGGGGCGAACTCCAGCAGGGCGTTGTGGACAGGATGGGATCGTTCCGTCTGCCTCGTCAGACGAGCTGACTTGCCGTCGATCCGCAGGGCTTCCGTCTTTGCACCGACTCCGGCGTAAAATGACACCCACAGCAGGTTGGATCCCGGGGCGCGGTAACCTTTGGGATGATCGAGCCGGTCGATGACGTACTTGGGCAGGTTCACTCCCTGCGGCACGTTGTTGGTGAGCTGGATCCGCACTTTGGCGGCACGCATCCCGTCGCTACGGCATGGCCCCAGCTCGTAGCTGAGCGAGCGGTCCAGATAGTAGTCGAGCTTGGTGCCGGCGGAGTTGATGATCATGAGCCCGGCGAACGGCCCCGGCTTTTTGGGTAGTACGCCGCTGAGCGGGGTTGCCGCCAAGCGTCGCTGTTCGGACTTACTGCGACTCCAGACCTGAATCCTCCGCTCGTCCACCATTTGTGACAGGGCGGATACCAGGGCAAGGGGGTCCGGGTGGGACTGGGTTATGGCTTTGCTAACGGTGCTGGCGATCGCAAGGAGAAATTCCTTGCGCTTCAGCGGATCTGGGTATCGTGCATATGCTTCCTGCTCGGTGAGGTCGACCACGTTGTCAGCGGTCACCTTCTCGCCGCTGGGCAGGGTGACGGGTCCGATCACCTTTAGCAGGTAGGAGAGGGCGACCGGATCGGTCGCGATCGCGCCGTCCAGTTGCTCGCCGATCTCATGTTTCCACAGCGCCGCCCAAGTCTTCGCGGCGTACGGGAAATGGGGGGAGAGATTGGAATTGGCCATCAGGGAGACCGCGCTGGGACCGTAACGCTCAAGGAAGGCGGGGCCGTGATCGGCCACCACGACCTTTCCGCCTATCAGGCCGGCGTTGGAAGAGAGCCGCTCGATGTTGAGATGGCCACGGTCGGCTTTCAGGATGCCGAACGCGCCGACCAGCCCTCCAGTTCCTCGCGCCTCGGCGTTGGTCTGGAACGCCAGGAAGTACCGGCGCGGCCCGTGGTAGCCCAGCATCTCTGGCAGCAAAGCAGCGGTCTCGCGCACCATGGGGTCGTTGGCCACATCCAGCCAGCCCTGCAGCTTGTCCAGTTCGCTCAGCGCTGTGGCACGGGCCTGGTTCAGCGCGTCGAGGCCGGTGTTGGCCGGGGTGGCGGCGAGGCCGGATCGGATCTGCTCGATGCGGCCGGCGGCGTCGCGCAGCACCGGGGTCGCCGATTCGAGGCTGGCTGGGAGCGTGTCGACGTTGTCGAGGGAGAGACCCTTCACTGAGATCAGCTTCGTCACGACGCGGTGGACGTCCGTCAGCACGCCGGTCAGATCGGCGGCAGCGACGGCGAGTCCATGGACGGTCGCCGCGCCCTCTTCCATCGGTGGGATGCGACCGATCAACGACCAGTCTTGACCGCTGGTGATCTGCCGTGCTTCTTCGGCATGGCGCTGCGCGTCGGCGAGAGCTCCGGCCGCCCCTGACCTATCGCTCGCACGCAGCCGCGTCAGTGCGTCCTCGGCCGCCTCCAGGTGACCCCGCACGCTCAAGCCAAGGTACGCCGTCCAGCCCACGGCCAGCGTGAGGCCTGCCGCGGGGCAGACCAGGCCCATGACCACGAGCCGACGTTTCCTATTTTTCACTGGTAGATCAGCTCCTACTTCGCACCGGCGGTTTCGCGACGCCGCGTGGCGATCGCTGTGCCGGAGGTTCCGGCGAGCAGCAGGCCCGCACTTGTCGCGGTCGTGGACGCCGCAGGTACCCCGTTCATCGGTCGTTCACGTACGACTTGTGGACGCTGTGCTCGTGTTCGTCACCGTCGTGGCGAAGGCGGACGTGGACGTCTTCCGTTGAGTGGCTCCTCTGCTGCCGCCTCGACGTCTGTTTCGCGTCCCTGTCCTTGTGCTGGAACTGGGTCGCCCGCTCTTGTGATGGGTGCGGCGGGTATGGCCTGCCGTACGTGGCCGTCGCCGACCCGATGCTTCCCCATGCGACTCCACCCCCGAGCACTGTTGCGGCGAGCAAAAGAGATCTCGTGATCTCACGTGCCATTTCGGTCCACCACGCTTTGTCGGCTGTCCGAACATTTCGCCTGGAATGTTGGCGGCGTGTTCACTCGAAACCGTTATATGTCGGCAGTGGGAAGATGTGCGTTTCGCCCGTCTCTTCCTTACCGAATGCTCGCCGATCGTTCTCTGTATGTTGACGATCGGCCGCATCATGACCGCCATCATCGCCCGCCGCGGCCCGGAGGCCAGCAACATCATCGCCAAGGTCGCACCTCCGGGCGCTCAACCTGGACCGAGTTTTCGTTGGCATGCCAGACAGCCCTACAGGGACGCCAACAAAACGGACATTCAACTACGAAACCCGCTCTTCGAGCTCGATCGGGGAGTATGCGAATCGAGGCCTGGCGGCAGTCACTGTGGGTGACGGTGGCAAGTGGTGATCATCCCGGATACGCAAGGTCCGTGGCTCTCGTAGATCATGGCTGTTCTCTACGCAGCCGATCTTCAAGAGACCACGGACGTGAACAACTCTGTCGAGACATCCTCTGACGCGACGCTGCTGCTGGGCCTGGGGGGCGTGGCGGTGATACGGGTGGAGGTAGACCAGGACGGACACCGGACGGTGCACGTGAGCACCGATGACGAGAGTGCAAAGGCGTGCCCGGCCTGCGGGGTGTTCGCCACCAGGGTCAAGGAATGCGTGGTCACCTTCCTGCGTGACCTGTGCGTGGGCGGAGAGCCGATCAGCCTGCGCTGGCACAAAAGGCGCTGGGTCTGCCGCGAGCGCGCCTGCCCGCGTGACTCCTTCGCCGAACAGATCGGCCAGGTCGGCGCGAGGATGCGCACCACGTTGCGGCTGCGGCGCTCGTGCGGGCGGGCCATCGCCGACGGCGGGCGCACCGTCTCCCAAGCCGCCCGCGATCACCGGGTCTCCTGGCCGGTGGCGATGCGCGAGCTGAACGCCTACGCCGACCGGGTGCTGCCCGAGCAGTCCGAACCGACCGGCGCGATCGGGATCGATGAGATCCGCCGCGGCCGGCCGTGCTGGGAGCAGAACCCCCGACACCGGCAAATACCGGATGATCGCCGACCGATGGCACGTCGGCTTCACCGACCTGACCGGCGACCAGGGCCTGCTGGGCCAGGTCGAGGGCCGCGTTTCCACCGTGGTGGCCGCCTGGCTGAAGGCCCAGCCCGCCGCCCGGCGTGGCGCCATCACTCATGTGGCCATCGACATGTGTGCCATCTTCCGCTCGGCGATCCGCGCCGCGCTGCCGCACGGCTTCCGCAATCCCGTCAACTAACGAGTCCGGTCACGCTGCGCAACCACTCGCGGAAGCAGAAACCGAGCCATCCTCGCTTAATTTCGAAGACCCGGTATTGCGGAACTCCTTCCGCTATTCCAAGCCAAAACAGAACTAAAGTGAGATGCCAAGCCAAAGAAGACCCTTAGCAACAAAAGAGTTCCAAAGGAATAAGCCGGAACGGCATCGCGAAGGCAGAAGCCCCCACGATGCCGTTCTTTTGTCACATCAGGCTAGAGCGTTTGAAGTTGGGAGTTACGCTACGTAAGTGTCTCCTGCTGGTGGCGTGACGACTGTTCGCTGGGGTCTATTTCGGTGACCCCGCCCTGTTGTCCGATCCGGCCCGCGACTCGGGTCACTAATCGTTTTCCTCTGTTTCCTCTCGAATGTTTTCGATTATCACCGAGTTTATATTGTCCAGCTGTGTCACTGTCAAATCTTTGATTAGCTGCTCCACTTTGTTCGAGTCGTCGGCGCTGGCGGCTGTGGCACACAAAGCGAGAGTGCCACCGGCGATCGCGGTTCCTAGCGCCATGCCAGCGAGAAGCCTTTTGCGTCTGGACATTGCATGTACTCCTTGGTGAGATTTGGTTTCCCGAGCTGGTTGGCCATTCTCCACTCAACAGGGAATATCCTTCGTATCCCTATTGTCATCCTGCGCTTCTTGATGCCCGGGTGGATTCTGTCGTAAACGAGAGGTTCCCCACCTTTGATCTATTCTTGTTATTTTATAGACGTCCCGATTCAATTAATCATGTGTTTATTGTTATATATATAGATAAGATGCACTTTGTCCGCATTGACCCGTAATCACCCCACCGCTGCGGGGAATCTCGGAAGGAGCCTGGTGCCACCAGACACAACGAGGGGGTCGCCGGACCATTCCCTCGTGCCTGCGCTCACGAATCTAGAATCGCCAGTCGAATTCCAAACGCTGTTCGATGGTCGGAAGCTGCTTTTCCGTTCGCATCTTCTTGTCCTTGATCCATCCATACATGTTGCGCGGCACCCCGCTGGGTGGTGGCTGGACGGATATTTCGCGTACGGCGGCTTTGATTGCCCTGCGCCTGCGATCGATTGACCAGTCTTCCCATACTTCGGCGATTGTCTGATCTGCCGGAATGCCGGTGCCGGCACCGGCATAACCGGGTCTCCGTTGATGGGGACGTCGGACCCGGACATGCGAAACCCGTGGCTCTTGTGGATCATGACTGTTCTCTACGCAGTCAACCCCCAAGGAACCACGGGCGTGCACAACCCTATCGAGACCTCCACCGAGGCGACACTGCTGCTTGATCTGGAGGGCCTGCACGTGGTCAAGGTCGAGCGCGACCACGACGGCCACCGGATCGTCCACGTCGTCACCGCCGACGAATCTGCCCGTGCCTGCCCGACCTGCGGCGTCTTCTCCGTCACAGCCAAGGAACGGGTGGCTACCCGGCCACGGGACCTGTGCGCGGGCGGCTACCCGTACACCCTGCTGTGGCACAAATTCCGGTGGAGCTGCCGCGAACCGCTGTGCCCGCGAGGCTCGTTCACCGAGCAGATCCCGCAGGTCAGCGCCGGGATGCGGACGACCGCCCGGCTGCGCCGCGCCTGTGGACGCGCGATCGCCGACGGCGGCCGCACCGTCACCCAAGCCGCCCGCGATCACCGCCTCTCCTAGCCCATCGCGATGTGCGAACTACGCGCCTACGCCACCGAGGCACTGCCCGACCAGCCCGAACCCACCCCCGTGATTGGCATCGACGAGATCCGCCGCGGCCGCCCCCGCTGGGAGCAAGACCCCGACACCGGGAAATACCGGCTGGCCGCGGACCGCTGGCATGTCGGCTTCACCGACCTCGCCACCGGCCAGGGACTGCTTGGCCAGGTCGAAGGCAGCGTCTCCACATCAGTGGCGGCCTGGTTGAACGCCCGCCCCGAGGCATGGCGAACGGCGGTCACCCACGTGGCGATCGACATGTGCCAGACCTTCCGCTGCGCGGTCCGCGCCGCCCTGCCCCACACGATCACCGTGGTTGACCACTTCCACCGCGTGCAGCTGGCCAACGGCAAGCTCGCCGACCTGCGCCGCCGCCTGACCTGGAAGATGCGTGACCGTCGCGGCCGAACAGGAGATCCCGAATACGACCACTGGCGGCAGCTGCGCTCCAACCTCGAAGACCTCACCGACGAGCAGATCGCCATCCTGGAACGCGACCTGTCACGCTCGCCGAGACCGTCGCCTCCTGGTGGAACGAGATCGAGGCGCTCCTGCTCACCGGGATCACCAACGCCAAGAGCGAGGGCACCAACCGCGTCATCAAGCTCGAAGCCCGCTGCGCATACGGCTTCCGCAACCCGGCCAACCAATGCCTCCGGTCACGGTGCGCAACCACACGAGGGAGCCGAAACCGTGCCATTCCCGCTTAACTAATAGTGCGGTATTAACCCGTATGTCGATATGTGGAACAGATCGGATAACCGCATAGGCAAAGGCGGATGTGGCGCGGACATCTTTGTGTCACCATTCCGCTTCTTTGCCATCATTGCATGTTTGTCAGCGCCTTCGATTTTGTGTGGCCGGGTATCTTCGCACTTGCATCGCACGGCAACGCGGTGTCCCGGAAAACCGATTCCGCAATGGAGGGAAATCAATTGGTTTCTCGTATGAGCGGCGCCGCCTCACGCGCGAGCGCCACCGGCCGCCTGTTGACGTGGGCCGTCGCCACAACGATGGCCTGCGGAGCTGTGGGACTCTCAAGTGCGACGACATCCGCCCACGCATCCACGGGATCGACGGAGGGCGCTGCCAACGAGCAGGTAACTCGGGAGAGCGCGCCATGGCTCGACTCCACGTTCGTGGAACTCCGGGGCACCACGGACACGTATCAGCGCCAGCTCTTCGCCGTCGCGGCCGAGCGCGGTGTCCCGTGGGTCTACGACTCGCGCCTGCCTGCCGGGCAGCGGTGGCAAAGCCTCAGGAGAGTGCCGGGAAGCAAGGGCAGTTACGTGTTCAACGTCTCCGTCGCGGGTGATCAAAAGAGCCTCGACGGTAACGGAGACGTCCAGCTGCTGATCAGGGCGCGGACCGCTAGCGGTATCTGGGAGACGCGCTGCGGTGTCCAGGCCAAGGGAACTGCCCCATCCGCTCCTGAGGTGCCGGTGCTGTTCCCGACGGCCGGCCCCCTGACCAACTGCACTCCATGGGCGGCCATCTATCCATAAGATCACGATCAGGGCGGGCGGTTCTCGGTATCGATATCGAGAACCGCCCGCCCTGGCACATGATTAAGCCGAGGTACCTGTGTTTCGTTTCGGCGTCGCCTCGCCGGAGCGTGCGACCTTTCTGCCGACACAGGCACCTCGGCCGCGGTTCACGCCGACCGGGTTCCGGTGGTATGACCCGCCCTGCGGGCGCTCAGCACGCTACTGCCGAGCATTGCAGGATTACTTCTCTCCCCCTTCATCAGTCATTGAGGAAGGAGTCGAACGGGAACTGGCCATGGCTTTGCTTGTGGGTCTGCTTCTGGTGATGACTCTGCCTCTGGCTCTGCTGGTTGTTGTTGTGGATCCAGATGCGTACCTTCTGCCTGCCGTGATGGCGGTTATTGTCGCCCCAGCCGTGGCCCGTGGCGAAGCCGCCCGCCACCGAGGTGACTGCAGAGCCCGTGGCGGCGTTGGCGGTCGAGGAGCCGGCCAGCGCCGCAATGGCGCCGGACACTGCGGTGACGACGGCGAGAGCCGCGGCGGTCTTGAACTTGGGCATTTTCCCCCCCAAAGGTTCTGTTGCCCCTGTTTTCCATATTTTCCGGACTACGTGGAAAATATCGCGGATGATGGCTAATGTGCCATCTGTCCATTTTGTTTCCCGGGCGACTCGGACTAAACGGACTTCGCGGCAATTTACTCTTCTTCGACGCTCTCATCGCCTTCTTTGGGCGTTTCGCGGAGTCAGATGACTGGTCCGTAACGCTTCCGTTGTGGGTGTGAGGCGGGAAACCTGTAAACGCACAAAAGCGCTCTCGACAGCGAAATGTCGAGAGCGCATGGTTGTGCGATATGGGTTCTGTGGAGAAGCGTCCTCGAGCTTCTCTAGGTGGGTGCCGGTAAAAGCGGAGTGCCTGCGTTCCGCATCGGGTCATCGCTTCGGTGAAGCGGATGACGCCGCTGCGGGACACAGGCAGTCTGGTGCGCCTCGCGGCGACCAGGATGTGGTCGCCTGATCGCCGCTCGACGGTTCAACGCGTTCATGCAGGGCGCTTCTCGTTAGGGGGTATCGCGTCAGGCTTCCCCCTCAGTGGCTACGGCGCCGGCGGGTAGGCGTCGGCGTCGGCCTTGTTCTTTGCCTTCTGCAGCTGGGCCTGGAGCTCGGCCTGCCTCTGGTCCTGCTTTTCGGCCTGGTTCTGGGTCTGGTGGTTGTTGTTGTGGATCCAGATGCGAACCTTCTGCTTGTTCCTGTGGCGGTGCTTGCCGTGGCCGCCGCCCCAGCCCCAGCCCCAGCCCCCGTGCCCGCCGGCGACGAAGCCATCGCCCGGCGTGGCGTTGGCAGGTGAGGAGGTGGTAAGCGCGGCAGCGCCGGTCATAGCTGTGCTGGCTGCGAAAAGAGCCGCGATGGCAGTCTTGAACTGACGAAGCAGCTACAGAGAACGCCGCCCCTCCGACAAGGGCATCCGACACGCAGGACCGCCCACCGTCGCGCTCTTGCCGCGGCAATCTCGAACCAGAGCATGATCGTTAACTAAACGGCATTGGACCCGGTCGAGCACTCATTATGGCGTGATTAGTTGAAGTAAGGCACAGCCATACGACTATCGACATTCCAGTGCCGGGGGGCGCAATAATTTCCTGCAGCCCTTGTTCATCATGAATCAGGGAGCAATCCAGACAATTCGTCCCATTTCACCTGCAAGCCTCGAGAAGGGGTAATAAAGCGCTAGAGTAGAGTAAAGTACTACAAAGTTTGTTTACGTGACGATCGCTCTGGCAATAAACCGTACGGATGGCGCATTAGCCATCATGTACGATGTTTTCCAACCAGTCCGGAAAATATCGCGAAACTGGAGCGACTGAACCCTGGGGGAAACTCAATGCCCACGTTCAAGAGTGTCATCGCGGCTCTCGCCGCCAGCACCGCTATGACCGGCGCCGTCGTTGCGCTGGCCGCCTCCACTGCCCACGCCGCGCCCAGCAGCGGTTACACCATGGGCAAGAACCAGTTCCTGAACCAGTTCCCGAACCGGCCCCTGATCGAGCCACCGGAGAGCGGAGGCGACGGCGGTTCGGCCGCCGCCGCCGCCGCGTGCGAAGGTTCAGTGCTTTGCTGCCAGGAAGTACCGGAAGGTTCAGCCGCAGCTGCAGCCGCCGCCGGAGCGTGCGAAGGCGACGACGACGGCGACGCGGCCGCGGCCGCCGCCGCGGGCAACGCGGCCGCAGCCGCCGCGAGCTCCGCGTGCGGAGGTTCAGCCGCAGCCGCAGCCGCCGCGAGCTCCGCGTGCGAACGCGACGACGGCGACGCGGCCGCAGCCGCCGCGAGCGGAGACGACGAGTAACCCAGTCCATCCTGTCTGCGTCGATCCATCGCGGAGCGGCAGCGGGCCGGCGACGGAGGTGCAAGCCCGGCTTGATGTGTCCCTGCGCCCCGGCAGGCTCCACGATGATTGGACGCCGAGGGTCACAGCCGAGCTCTCCTGGATCGATGATCATCTGCACTTTGTATGCGTGCAGGACCGGAGAGAAAGACGGACGCCCATCCTGGAGAGATCCCGCACACCGACCACGCAGAAAGGCCGCCCCTGGTGAGCGGGGGCGGCCTTTCAAGATCTCTCATCACAGAGATGGGGGAGATGGTACCCCGGGCTCCTGAGGTTCCTTCGGCCGAGGGATTCCCAAGTCGTCGAAGTAGTCGTTCAGTGCATCCGAGATGAACGGCCGGCCGCCCAGGTCCTCCCGCAGGGCATCCCTCGACGAGACGCGCTCGTGTGTTCCGAGTCAGCCGCACCATGGTCAGCTTGCCACCGCCCATGTTGTTCTTCTTCGGCGCGGGGATCTTCAGTTCGGCGTCCTCGGGCATCTCCTTCGGGATGCCGAGCTTGTCGCAGTAGGAGTTGATGGCGTCTTCCCAGATGTCCCTGACGCCCTTGCCGGTGCGGTCGTGTGCCTTCGTCATGCGGTTATCGGTGGCTTGATCCACGCGGGTGCCCGTGTTGTGCAGGCTGGTCCAGGTCGCGACGCGCCCCCGGACGGGAGTGGCGGTGCGTCGAGGCGTTGGCGGTTCCGCTGACGTTCCTTCGTCTGGCTCAGTGGAAGCGGCGTTGCGAGGGTCGGGCCTCTTGCGGGGCGGCCTGATGGCGTGCTCCGTGGCGTGTGGCTGACTGGTGTTGACCCCAATGCCGTTTAGTTAACGATCATGCTCTGGTTCGAGATTGCCGCGGCAAGAGCGCGACGGTGGGCGGTCCTGCGTGTCGGATGCCCTTGTCGGAGGGGCGGCGTTCTCTGTAGCCGCTTCGTCGGGTGCCTTTGACGGCTCGGGGGTAGCTGCGGTGCCGGCGGGGGGGTTGCGATTGCGAGGCCGGCCGGCCTGGTGGACGGTGCGCGTCCAGAGGGTGCCGTGGTGTGCAGGCGGAAAGACCGCCCGGTCGGTGACTGAGCGGCGCACGATGCGCAGGGTGGCCAGGAACTTGATCCCGTCGGGGTCGACCCCTGCGGTGGTGGCCGCGACGCAGATCAGGGTGGCTAAGGCCCAGTGGGTGAGGAGGTAGGCCCAGGTCTCCTGGCGCGCCAGGTCGGGAGTGCGGGACCGTAGAGTCCGGCCCGGCCCGCGCAGGTGCGTCTTCAGCTGGTCGATGCCGGTTTCCGCTTCCCAGCGATCATGGTAGCAAGCGGCTCTGGCGGGCGTCTTCACGCAGCCGGTCCTTCTGCGACCTGTGCAAGCCGACCACGGGGTTGGTGATGACCGCGAGCCAGGATCCGTCGTCAAGGTCACACAGCCAGTACGGGCGGAGCCCGGCCTGCACTCGCCACAGCAGCTGGGCGCCGCTACGGCGGGCCTGACCCCAGGCATAGAAGCTGTAGAAGCCGCGATCGGCGAGCAGCAGCATGTCTTCCACCAGCAGCTCGTACAGGGAGTAGGCCAGGGTCTGTTCACCGTCCCAGCAGCCCGACACATCCGCCGCGACGATCGCGTGACGGCTCTGCACGCGGCGCGAAGTCGCTGGTGGCCGAGTCCATTCCCACCGCCCGGCAAGCAGGCTGCACCGGCGCCCTGATCCTCCGCGGCGACTCGGCGTTCTACAGCGCTGAGGTCGTCGCCGCCTGCCGCGCCCAGGACACGCGGTTTTCGATCACGGCCAAGCTGGACCGCAAGGTCAAGGCAGCGCTCGCCGCCATCGATCCAGGTGCCTGGACACCCATCAAATACCCGCGAGCCGTCTTTGATGAGCAGGCCGGCGGCTGGGTGTCCGACGCCGAGGTCGCCGAGACCTCCTACACCGCCTTCACCAGCAAGAAAGGCAAGCGGGTGACGGCCCGGCTCATCGTGCGGCAAGTCAAGAAGAAGCTCGATCCGCCCGCCGCCGATGGTCAGGGCGAACTGTTTCCCGCCTACCGCTATTACCCGATCTTCACCGACAGCCCCTATACCCTGCTCCAGGCGGGGAGCAGCATCGTGATCACGCGGTGCAGGAGCAGGCCAACGCCGATCTCATCGACGGTCCGCTCGCCCAGCCAGGACTGGACCGTCAACCAAGGGTGGATGCTGGCCGCCAACCTCGGCCACGACCTGGACTGCTGGGTACGTCTGCTGACCCTTCACGATCAAGACGATTTGGAGCGCGCCGAGCCGGACACCATGCGCTACCGGCTCTACCACCTGCCAGCCCGGTTGAGCACTCACGCCCGGCGCCGGCACCTGCGGATCGAGCGCAGCTGGCCCTGGGCACAGGCATTCGTCCTGGCCTGGCAGCGCCTCACCCAGCTACCCGCCCTCGCCTGAGAGCCGGACCTCGCCGCAACGATCAGGAAGGAGCCCAGCCCGGGCCCGTAGAACCCGGCGCCCCCGCAGCGTCATGCGACGGCCCACCCCAACCGCATCGGGGACATTACGGGCGAACCGCGGTGCCTCTCACACAACACAGCCCGCTGACGAATCGAGGCTAAATCGGAAAAGGCGGATGTTGTGCAAGCATCTTTTGTATCGCCATTCCGCTTCTTTGCCATCATTGCGCATTTGTCTCTGCGTTCGCGATGTCCCCGAAAAAACCAATTCTCGCAATGGAGGGAAATCAATTGGTTTCTCGTATGAGCAGCGCGGCCTCACGCGGGCGTCACCCGCCGCCTGCTGACGTGGGCCGTCGCGACGACGATGGCCTACGGGGCCGTGGGACTCTCAGGTGCGACGACCGCCCACGCAGCCACCGGATCGAAGGGGGCCCCTGCCCACCAGCAGGAAGTTCCGGGGAGCGGACCTTGGTACGACTCGGCGTCCGTGGCACTCCGGGGCAGCACCGCGGGCTCATATGAAGGCCGACTCTTCGCCGTCGCGGCCGACCGCGGTGTCGCGTGGGTGTACGACCCTCGCCTGCCTGCCGGGCAGCGTTGGCAAAGCCTCAGGAGAGTGCCGGGAAGCCAGGGCAACTACGTGTACAACGTCTCCATCGCGGGTGATCGCGGCGGTCTCGATGGTACCGGCGACGTCCAGTTGCTGATCAGGGCGCGGACCGCTGCCGGTGTCTTCGAGACGCGATGCCATGTCCAGAACGGAGGAACTTCCTCAGCAGTTCCTGCGTCGCCGGTGCTGTTCCCGATCAGCGGTCCCCTGACCAACTGCACTCCATGGGCGGCTGCCCAACCATGAGGCACTATCAGGGCGGGCGGTTCTCGTATCGTCGATATCGAGAACCGCCCGCCCTTGTTGAGCTGGATTCCCATCACGGGATCGTATGGTCGCCCACATCAGATAACCAGCTCGCATAATCAACGACGGCGCCGACCAGGTGCATGACCGGCCCTGGCGCATGATAAAGCCGAGGTGCCTGTGTTTCGTTCCGGTATCGCCTCGCCGGAGCGTGTGGCATGTCTGCCGACACAGGCACCTCGGCCGCGGTTCATGCCGACCGGGATCCGGTGGCATGATCCGCCCAGCAGTCGCTCAGCACGCTACTGCTGAGCGTTGCTGGATTACTTCTCCACCTCAGTCATTGAAGAAGGAATCGAGGAAGGACGACTGGCCTTCGCTCTGGTGGTGCTTCTGCTTCTGGTACGCGTGCTGCTTCTGGTTCTGCTGGTTGTTGTTGTGGATCCAGATGCGTACCTTCTGCCTGTTGTGGTGGCGGTTGTGGTCGCCCCAGCCGTTGCCGGCAACGAAGCCGTTGGCCATCGAGGTGACCGCGGAGCCCGTGGCGGCGTTGGCGGTAGAGGAACCCGCCAGCGCGGCAACGGCGCCGGACACGGCGGTGATGACGGCGAGTGCTGAGACGGTCTTGAACTTGGGCATTTTTCCCCCCAAAGGTTCGGTTGCCCCTGTTATCCATATTTTCCGGACTGCATGGAAAATATTGCGGATCATGGCTAATGTGCCATCTGTCCATTTTGTTTCCTGGGCGACTCGGACTAAACGGACTTCGCGGCAATTTACCCTTCCCCAACGCTCTCATCGCCTTCTTTGGGCGTTTCGCGGAGCTAGATGACTGGTTCGTATCGCTTCCCCCTTGTGGAGTGATGCGGAGACCTGTAAACGCATAAATGCGCTCTCGACAGCGAAATGTCGAGAGCGCATGTTCGTGTGATATAGATCCTGTGGAGAAGCGTCCCTCGAGCTTCTCTCGGCGGGTTGTTGGTAAAAGCGAAGTGCCTGCGTTCCGCGTCGCGTCACCGCTTCGGTGAAGCGGATGACGCCACTGCGGGACGCAGGCACTCTGGTGCGGCTCCGGCGGACCAGGATGCGGTCGCCTGACCGCCACTCGACGGTTCAATGCGCTCATGCAGGGCGCTTCTTGCTAGGGGATTATCGCGTCAGGCTTCCCCTCAGAGGCTACGGCGCCGGCGGGTAAGCCGCGGCCGCGGCTGCGGCTGCGGCGTCGGCGTCGGCGTCGGCCTTGTTCTTGGCCTTCTGCAGCTGGGCCTGGAGCTCGGCCTGCTTCTGGTCCTGCCTTTCGGCCTGGTTCTGGGTCTGGTGGTTGTTGTTGTGGATCCAGATACGAACCTTCTGCTTGTTCCTGTGGCGGTGCTTGCCGTGGCCGCCGCCCCAGCCCCAGCCCCCGCCGCCGGCGACGAAGCCCTCGCCCGGCGTGGCGTTGGCAGGTGAGGAGGTGGTAAGCGCGGCAGCGCCGGTCATGGCTGCGCTGGCTGCGAAAAGAGCCGCGATGGCAGTCTTGAACTTGGGCATTGAATTTCCCCCCAAAGGTTCTGTTGCCCCTGTTCTAAATATTTTCCGGACTGCGTGGAAAATATCGCGGATAGTGGCGATTGCACCATCCGTTGCATTTCATATTTCCCGGCCGACTGTCAGGTAAACGGGCTTCGTGGCGTTTTGCTCTACTCTGACGTTCTCATTGCTCTCATTAAGCATTTATGAAATGAGTTGATGCGGTTTGTCCGAATTGCTCTTAATGTGGCGTAGCGATCCGCCGTTGAGACGTGTAAATGCGCTCTCGCTGACCAACGCGGCGAGGGTGCGCCTCGTTGGGTCCCGCGATTCGTTGTATTGCTGGCAAGCTGGACTTATCGATCTTGGACTGCTGTTGCGGCGCGTCCGGTTAGGAATGGCTTGGCCGGAGTTGTTGCCGGCGGGCCCAGGCGTCCAGTCGTTTGATTGCTTCCTGATCGGGACTGCCGTATGGGGCGGTGAGCAGCACGATGGCTTGTTCCTGATCGTCGATGCTGGTCAGGGCCTGCCAGTCTAGGCTGAACTCCCCGACGACGGGATGGCGGAGGAGGCTGCGGCCGGAGGTGTGCACGGTCACCAGGTGATCGGCCCACCAGGTTCGGAAGTCCTCGTCCCGTACCGACAGCTCGCCCACGAGTTCTTGCAGCCGGGGCTGATCGGGGTAGGCTCCCGCGGCCATGCGCAAGCTGGAGACCGCTTCTTGCGCGCGGGCGCGCCAATCGGCCTGCAGAGACCGGACGTGATCGTCGAGGAAGATCAGGCGCACGTAGTTGCGGTGGGCCGGCTTCATGGCGGCCAGGTCGCCCAGCAGGGCGGTGCCCAGCAGGTTCCAGGCCAGGATGTCCAGGTAGCGGCCGAGTACGAGGGCGGGGGTGTCGACGAGGTTGGCCAGCAGCCGGGCCGTCTGCTGGGTGATGCGCTGGTCGGCCTCACCGGACTGCTCCTGCGCTTCGGGGTAGGCCAGCTGGAATAGATGCCGTTGTTGATCGTCGTTGAGACGCAGCGCGCGGCCGATGGCGTTCAGGACCGACCGGGAGGCGGTGCGTACCCGGCCCTGCTCGAGGCGGGTGTAGTAGTCGGTGCTGATCCCGGCCAGTAGGGCCACCTCTTCCCGGCGCAGGCCTGGAACCCGCCGGGGGTATGGCGGTTCGGGCAGGCCATGCTCGGCTGCGCTGACGGCGGCGCGTCGGGCGGTGAGGAAATCGGCCAGCGGTCCCCTGGAGGAGGCAACCTCAATGCTGTCCATATCCGTCGATGATTGCACCGGTGCGGAGAAATTTCCTTGGAAGAGTCTTCCTAGGAATAACCGATCCCTGCAGCTCAGCGGCGTGATATGCGAGGGTGGATTCTGGAGGGAAGAGTCGGCCTTGCGGTGCCGGAGGGGGGTTGTGAGGCCGCCTTCCCTCTCTTGCGCCTGGAGCCGGAGCGGCTGTCAACGGCGGTCGGCCTCGCAAGCGGCCCCAGGCTCTCGTCGAGAGCCTGGGGATCCGGATGACGGCGAATGTGTGCTGCCTGATCGCAGTAAGTGAAGCAGAGTGCCAACGTCGCTCTTGGGCGACACGGGCACTCGGTTACGGGCTTCACGTCACTCGGGACACGGTCGCAAGAGTCCCGCTTGGACCGTTCGGCGCACTGTGCGCTCGCCTCAAGGGCTGCCGGTCGCCGTGTTGTCGGCCGTGTTGTCGGCCGTGCTGTCCGCCGTGTTATCGGCCGTGCTGTCCGCCGTGTTGCCGGCCGTATTGTCCGCCGTGTTGTGCAGGGACTGATTCTGATTCTGGTTTTCGTCCTCGCGGGGCTTCTGGCTCTGGCTCTGCTGGTTCTTGTTGTGGATATGGATATAGATCTTCAGCCGGTAGCGGCCGTGGCGAATCGTTCCGCTCCATCCACAGCGCTTGCGGCAGGCGGCCAAATAGCCGGCCGCAGTGGTGGTGGCGGCGGAGGCGGTGGTCGCGCCGGCAGCAGAGGTGGTGGTTAGCGCGTCCAGACCCGCGACGGTGCCGGCCATGGCGGCGCTGAGGCCGAGGCCTGCGACGACACTCTTGAACTTGGGCATTGGAATCCCCCCAAAGGTTCGGTTGCCCTGTTCTTGACGTTTCCCGATTGATCGACAAACACCGTGGATGGCTGGCTAATGCGTCATCCGTGTTCATTCTTGTTTCCGGGTACTAATGTCGCGTAACGGGCCTCGTGATGTTTTGCTCCCCACTAACGCTCTCGTTGCTATTATTCGGTAACTTTCACGTAAGTTGAGATGCTTTGTCCCTTTTGGTGCGGTGGCCGTCCGTCCGCTCCGTGGAGCCGGGAACGCATGAATGCGCCCTCGGCGGTGAATTGCCGAGGGCGCATGTGGTGCGATCCGGTGGCCTGAGCGCTCGGTGGGTGTCCTTTCCTGATCTGGCTCTTGAGTCAGTGCCGGTGCTCCGTGTCGGCGTACTGCATCGGCTCGTCGGTTCGACGCTGCCCGATCACACTTACGGACTTCGGTCACGGCTCACGTCAACCAGGATGCCTTCGCAGGACCGCCTTTCGATCGCTCAGGACCTTTCCGTCGATCGCTCCAGGGTCACTGCCTGGAGCTGTCAGTCATCGTCATCCTCGAGGAAGTTGAACGGGAACTGGTCCTGGCCCACCTCGTGCTTCTGGGCCTGTCGCGAACCCTGGTTCTGGTGCTGCTGGTTGTTGTTGTGGATGTGGATCTTGATCTTCTGCTTGTGGCGGTTGTGGTGGCGGCCCCATCCGCCGCCGCCCCATCCGCCGCCGCCCCATCCCCAGCCGCAGCGCTTGCGGCAGCCGGCGAGGAAGCCGGTCGTGGTGGTGGCGCCGGAGGCGGCGGAGGCGGTCGTCGCGCTGGCGGAGGCTGTGGTCAGCGAGCTCATGCTGATGGCGCCGCCGGTCGCTGCTGTGCTGAGTGCCAGCCCTGCGACGATTGTCTTGAACGTGGGCATTGAGTTCCCCCCCAAAGGATCGATTGCCCTGGTTCCCGACATTTTCTAGTTGATCGGAAAATGTCGTGGATGGCGACAATGCGTCATCTGTCCCTTTGATGTCCGATGCGAAGGTTCTACAAACGAGCATCGAACGGTTTTGCTATACACGAACGCTCTCATTGCTCCCATTAAACTTAAATCAAATGAATTGAGATGATTTGTCCGACTTCCTCGGCGGGCGGCGGCGATGCGGCACTCTCTATGCCCCATAAAATGGCGATAAGTATGAAATGTCCGATATGGGGCTGTCTGGTGCGGCGGCATGGTTATCGTGGGGGTTAACGACAAGCAGCGTGGGAGTGACGACGAGGAGGAGGCATGGCAACCAAGCCGATCCCGCACTGGCCAGGACGCATGCTGGGCTCAGTGCACGTCAGGTCCACCCCCGGGGGACCCGCCGAGCAAGCGGTGTTCGTGCACGGATTGGCCGGCTCAGCCACCAACTGGACCGACCTCATGGACGAGCTCAAGGACACGGTCACCGGCCACGCGCTCGACCTGCCGGGCGCCGGATACTCGCCCGAGCCCGACGACGGCGACTACACGGTCGCCGGGCAGGCCAGGGCCGTGATCAGCCTCATGGAGGAGACGGGCCCCGCCCACCTGTTCGGCAACTCCATGGGCGGCGCGATCGCCGTCAGGGTCGCCGCCACCCGCTCCGACCTGGTCCGCTCGCTCACGCTCATCTCGCCGGCCCTCCCGGACCTGCTGCCCAGATATGGCCCCATCCGCGTGGCCGCCGCCGCGATCCCCATGCTGGGTGAGTGGGTGGCGGGCATGATGCGCATGGTCCCGGCCGAGCAGCGCGTCCACGCCACCGTGTCCATGGTCTGGGCCGACGCTAACGCCGTCCACCCGGTACGCCTGAGCGACGCGATCAACGAGCTCCGCAGGCGCGACGACGTCCCGTACGCCGGAGCGGCGATGATCGGCGCGGCCCGGGGCATCGTGGCCGAATACTTCCGCCGCGGTGAGGACAACCTCTGGCGCCAGGCGGCCAGGGTCCAGGCGCCGACCCTGATCATGCACGGCCGGCGCGACCGCCTGGTCCGCCCGGCCATGGCCGCGAAGGCGCTGCGTACGTTCGCGAGCGCCAGGATCGTGTTGCTGCCGACGGCGGGTCATGTGGCGATGATGGAGCTGCCGCAGGTCGTGGCGGCCGAAGCACGCCGTCTGATCGGTGAGACTCGATTGGGGAATGCCCCACTCGCCAGCTAGGTTTCAAGGTGAGGACAGGGATCCCCTGGATAACGGGAGCGTAGAAAGTGTCGTTGCCACCGCTGGTCGAGCCGGCCGCAGAGCTGACCGTCGACGAAGTGCGCCGCTACTCGCGTCACCTGATCATTCCCGACGTGGGCATGGCGGGGCAGAAGCGGCTGAAGAATGCCAAGGTGCTGTGTGTGGGCGCCGGGGGCCTGGGCTCGCCCGCGCTGATGTACCTCGCGGCGGCGGGTGTCGGCACCCTCGGCATCATCGACTTCGACGTGGTCGATGAGTCCAACCTGCAGCGGCAGATCATCCACGGCCAGTCCGACGTGGGCCGGCTGAAGGCCGAGAGCGCCGCGGCGTCGGTCCGCGAGATCAACCCGCTGGTCGACGTCGTCATTCACAACACGGCGCTGACCACGGAAAACGTCATGGAGATCTTCTCCGGCTACGACCTCATCGTCGACGGCACCGACAACTTCGCCACCCGCTACATGGTGAACGACGCCGCTGTGCTGCTCGGCAAGCCGTACGTCTGGGGCTCGATCTACCGCTTCGACGGCCAGGCCAGCGTGTTCTGGGCCGAGCACGGCCCCTGCTACCGCTGCCTCTACCCGGAGCCCCCGCCTCCCGGCATGGTGCCCTCGTGCGCCGAGGGCGGCGTGCTCGGCGTGCTCTGCGCGTCGATCGGCTCCATCCAGGTCAACGAGGCCATCAAGCTGCTGACCGGCATCGGTGACCCGCTGGTCGGGCGGTTGATGATCTACGACGCCCTGGAGATGAAGTACCGCGACGTCAAGGTCCGCAAGGACCCCGAGTGCGTCCTGTGCGGCAAGAACCCGACGGTCACCGAGCTGCTCGAGGACTACGAGGCCTTCTGCGGCGCGATCTCCGACGAGGCCGCCGAGGCCGCTAGCGGCTCCACGATCACCGCGCTGGAGCTCAAGGACATGCAGGAACGCGGCGACAACATCTTCCTCGTGGACGTGCGTGAGCCGAACGAGTACGAGATCGTCTCGATCCCCGGCGCCACGCTGATCCCCAAGGGTGAGTTCCTCAACGGCTCGGCCCTGGAGAAGCTGCCGCAGGACAAGCGCATCGTCCTGCACTGCAAGTCGGGCGCGCGCTCGGCCGAGGCCCTGGCGGTCGTGAAGAACGCCGGGTTCTCCGACGCCGTCCACGTGGGTGGCGGCGTGCTCAGCTGGGTCAAGACCGTCGACCCCAGCCTGCCCAGCTATTAAGCATCTTCTGGCGGTGCTCTGCCGGACGCCCCGGTTAAGGTCGATGGCGTGAACCCAGCCCGCCCCTGGCCGACCCTGGTGGTGGCCTCCGCGCTGACCCTGGTCTGCGCGGTGGCCGCCGGGGTCGCGGGCAGCGCGGCGGGCACCGAGCTCACCCGCGGCCCGAGCACCGCCGAGCTGCACGCGGCGGCCAAGCGGGAAGTCGCCGAGCGCTGGCGCACCTGGCCCGCGGGACGTATCTTCCCCGCCACATTGCCGTACTCCGCCGAGCAAGGCGGGCAGGAGCGGGCCAGCAGGATCGGCATCTCCCCGCACACCGCGTGCGACTCCGTGGACGCCAAGGCGGCCAAGGCCCTGCGTAAGGCGGGTTGCCGCGGCCTGCTGCGCGCCACCTACATCGACGCGCTGCGCGGCGTGCTCGTCACCGTCGGCGTGGCGGCCCTGCGGGACGAGCTGGGCGCCGTGCGGGCCAAGTCCGCGTTCGCCGACAGCGGCAAACCCGTGCCCGGGCTGAGCCCGCTGGCCTTCGGCAACACGATCGCCCACCGCTTCACCCCTGCCGTGCGCCAGGCCGGGTCGGTCCGGCAGGCGGGGCCATACCTGGTGCTGACCACGGCCGGTGAGGTGGACGGCCGGCCGGGGAGCGCGGTCGGCGAGTCGCGCCCGGACATCTTCGCCTTCGCCACCGAGATCTCCGAGCATGTGCTGACCGATCTCAGCACGCCCAGGATGCCCGATTGCACCGCAGAGGAATGGCAGTGCTGAGCCAGGGCACTCGAGCGACTGTGCTGAGACGCGTGGTGTCGGCGGCGGTGGCCGGGATGCTGCTGTTCGTGGCCTCGCCCGCGCGGGCCGACGATGTGCGTGGGGGGCAGCGGCAGGTGATCAAGACGCTGGAGCTGACCCAGGCGTGGCGCGTCAGCAAGGGCGTCGGGGTCACGGTGGCGGTGCTCGACTCCGGCGTCGATCCAGGCCATCGCGACCTCATCGGCTCGGTCCGGGTGGGCAGAGATTTCACCGCGGGCGCGAATCCGCCCGGGGTGGGTCCGCGCAGGTTGCACGGCACGTACATGGCCTCGCTGATCGCCGGGCACGGTCACGGCCGCCAAGGAAAGCTGGGGATCATCGGCGTCGCGCCCGAAGCGGACGTACTGTCAGTAAGGGTCATTCTCGAGGACGAGGAGCCGGGTTTCCGGGAGTTCAACTCAGCGGAGCGCTTCGAGAACGTCGTGGCCCGAGGCATCAGGTACGCGGTCGACGAGGGGGCGGACGTGATCAACATGTCGATCTCCAAGGAGCTGGCGACCCGGGAGGAGCGGGCGGCCATCCGCTACGCCATCTCCAGGGGCGTCGTGCTCGTCGCGGCCGCGGGCAACGACGGCGACCGGAAGATCGACCGCGATTTCGCGCCGTACTCCTATCCGGCGGCGTTCCCGGGGGTGGTCTCCGTGGGGGCGACGGACCGGCGGTTGCGGCGGGCCACGTTCTCCAACTGGAACTCTTCGGTGCAGGTGGCCGCGCCCGGCGTGGACATCATGGGCGCCGGACCAGGCGACGAGTACTGGGTCGGCAGGGGGACCTCGCAGGCGACGGCGCTCGTATCCGGCGTCGCCGCCCTCATTAAGGCGAAATATCCGGACATGTCGCCGCCGCTCGTCGCGCAGGCCCTCACCGCCAGCGCCACCGACCGCCCGCCCGGCGGCTACGACACGGCCACCGGCTTCGGCGTTGTCAATGCCGCCCGCGCCCTGGCCGAGGCCGGCCGGTTGGCAGGGCACACCGAGACCGCGACGGGCGCCGGGGCGCAGGACCCCGCCAAGCCCGTGGCCGGCGGCGGGCGGGCCGGTCCGATCAAGGTCATCGTCAGGGACGACGAGCGCGTCAGGGTGTACGCGGCCATCGCCGCCGCGGCGGCCGCAGGCGCGATCGCGTCGCTGACCGTCATATTCATCCTGGTCAGACGCGTGCGCCGGGCGCACAGCTCGCAAGACGCATGATCTCTCCACTAAAGGGGACGAAATAGACAGGCCATGAACGCAGGAAGAGGCGGTGGTGAAGGCACGTAGGTCGATCTCAGGGCTGCCGCGCTCCGGAGGCGAATCCGCCCCGGGACGCAGGAACCCACTCGGCGCCACCACCGGCCGCCGGTCACGCGTGCGTGCCTGGCCGGCCGCGAGCTCCCGCAGGAGCGCGGACGCCAAGCAGCGCGCCGAACTCGACGCGCTCCAGCAGGGCGTCCGCTACCGGCGCATCTTCGTGGCGCTGCTCGGCGTCATCATCACCATGTCCGCGGCCGTCGTGCTGCTCGGCACGATCGGGCTGCTCGACGAGACGCGGGCGCGCCCGCTGACCGCCTCGGAGCAAAACCAGTACAAACAGGAGGAGATCGCCAGGCGCTGGCAGGCGTGGCCGGCGACGGGCGTCTTCCCCGAAGAGGTGAAGTACCTCGGGCTCGACCGCGCCCAGCAATACGCCAGGCGCGTCGGCATCGCCCCCGAAACCGAGTGCGGCAAGGGCGTGGACGCCTCCGTGGCCGGTGTGCTGGACAACCACGGCTGCGTCACCATGCTGCGGGCCACCTACATCGACCAGACGGCGTCGTTCGTCTTCACAGTGGGCGTGGCCGTGCTCAAGGACGAGGCGTCCAGAGTCTCGGCCACCGAGGAGCTCACCCAGGACGACCGCGTCGGCGTGCTGCCCGTCGCCTTCCCCGGCACCGTGAGCGAGCGGTTCGGGCCCGACCAGCGGCAGCGTACGAGCTGGGTCGGCGCGGGACCGTACATCGTGTTCTCCACCGCGGGCTACGCGGACGGGCGGACCCGGGCCTCGATCCCGCCCGAGGAGATCCTGCACCCCGAGCTGTGGCCGGCGGCCAAGTCGATCGGTCACCAGATCGCCTACTTCCTCGCGGATCCCCCGAAGGTGCCGCCCTGCACGCAGGGGAACGTGTGCTGACCGCCATACGCGCGATCGCGGCCACCCTGCTGGTCTTCGCGGGACCGAGCGCCGACCCGGTCAGGGAGCAGCAGCAGTGGGTGCTCGACGCCCTCAACGTCCAGCAGGCGTGGACCGTCACCAAGGGGGCGGGCGTCACCGTCGCCGTCGTGGACAGCGGCGTGGACGCCGAGGTCAAGGAGCTGAAGGGACGTGTCAGCGCCGGCCCCGACATGACCTCAGGCTCGATCGTCCGCAACATTCCGCCCGGCAGGCACGGCACCGCCATGGCCGGCCTGATCGCCGGCTCCGGCGAGGACGACGGGCTGGTCGGCGTCGCGCCTGAGGCCCGCATCCTGTCGTTGCCCATGGTCACGGACGACGAACCGGATATGGAGTTCGGCGTCCCGCCCATGGAGGACGAGCAGATGGCCGCTGAGAGCCCGCTCGCCCGCGCCCTGCGGTACGCGGCCAACCACGGCGCCAAGGTCGTCAGCATGTCGATCGGGTCCTACGGGCCGAACAAGTCCGAGCGCGAGGCCGTCTCGTACGCGCTCAGCAAGGGCGTCGTGCTGGTCGCCGCCGTGGGCAACGACGGCCAGACCGGCTACGCCAGGGACAAGGGCACCTCCTACTGGAGTTTCCCGGCCGGCTACCCCGGCGTGATCGGCGTGGCGGCCACCGACAAGCAGGGCAGGAAGGCCACGTTCAGCAGCGACAATCTGTCGGTGCTTGTGGCCGCGCCCGGCGTGGAGGTGCCCGTGGTCAAGCGCAAGAGCGGCTACGAGCTGTCGGAGGGCACCAGCTCGGCCGCCGCGCTCGTGGCCGGGGTGGCCGCGCTCATCAAGTCCCGCTACCCGAGCCTGCCGCCCGAGCAGGTCGCCCAGGCGCTGTCCATGAGCGCGCGGGGCCGGCCCGCCGCCGGATACGACGACCAGACCGGGTTCGGCGTGGTCGACGCCGCCGCCGCGCTCAACGCCGCCGAGCGGCTGACCGGCGTGCAACGCAGCGTGGGGGAGTCCGGCAAGGAACACTTCGGCCAGGGCGAGGACTCGCCCGTGCCGACCCGGCCGGGACCCGACCCCTGGCACCTGTGGGTTTACGGGGGCGGGGTGCTGCTCGCGCTCATCACGTTCTGCGGCGCGATCATCGTGCTCAACCAGCGAAAGGAACCGTGAGAAGGGCCTGGACCAGGCACTACGGCGGGTTTCTCGTTGGCAAAGAGATCCGCTAGGGTCCCCCGTCATGGGATACGAGCTGCGAGTGGTGCGCGAGTCACCGCTCGCCTTCGCGGAGTTGGCGAGGGCCATCGCGCCGGCCGGTTTCGAGCTGCGCGGGTCTGATGAGATCGTGATCGGCCACGCGGGCGGCAGGCACCCGGTGGCGCGCTGGGCGGGCCAGGTGGTCGGCGAGCCCGGTTCCGACTGGCAGGTGGCACAACTCCTGAGGTTGTCGACCGCGCTCGGCGCCCGGCTTGTGGGCGAGGACGGCGAGGTCTACAAGCTGCGCGACGGTGTCATCGAGGTCGAGACGGGCGGCGGCGTCGTGGAGGTCGGCAAGCTCGAGCAGATCATCGACGCCGGCCCGGCCGCATGGAGCCCCTGAGCCCCTTCGCCGAGCGGGTGCTCGACCTCGTCGAGCGCATCCCGCCCGGCAAGGTCATGGCGTACGGGGACATCGCCGAATATCTGGGTGAAGGCGGCCCGCGACAGGTCGGCAAGGTGATGTCCACGTGGGGTGGTGGCGTGCCCTGGTGGCGCGTCGTCCATGCCGACGGCAGCGGCGCGGCCCCTGACCACCTGCAACGCTGCCTGGCCCACTGGCGCGAGGAAGGCACTCCGCTGCGAGGCGAACGCGTCGACATGCGCCTGGCGCGCTGGGACGGGCGTTCAGGGGATTTTCAGTAAGCGCATTGACCTGCGGTTTTGCCGAACGGGCGATTCTGTGACATGTGACTCGCATTACCATGGGCAAAACACTGATGGCGGCCCGAAAGGCGGTGCCTCCCCAATGGCCACCGGCGTCACAGCCCAGAGCCAGGGCGGTAATTCGCTTGCCGACCGCCTGAAGGCTGTCCAGGATCTCTGCGATCGTGGCGAGCCTCTCGAAGCGGTCATGCGAGCGGTCGGCTCCGGCGGACGCGACGCGGCGTTCGACACCGAGGTGCTCAGCGGTCCCCTCGGGGGCCGCATCGACCTCGCGGTCAAACGCGGCGCCGCGCGGCGCCGCGAGATGCTCGCGCTCGTGCGCCCCTACCTCGCGGGCGTGGACGCGGGGGTCAAGCGCGACCTGCCGGTCGCCAGACGGGTCATCGTGCACCTGATCGAGCACCGCCCCGACGAGGAGCTCATCGACGGCGACACCCTCACCAAGGTCGTGACCGCGGCGGCCGAGCCGTCCAAGCGCATCCGCAAGGGCCTCAGCTGGTATGCCGACCTTCCCTTCCGTGACGAGCTGCCGCCCGGCCTCTATCGGCTGCGCAGGGCCGACATGGTGCCGGTGACCCACATCGACGACATCACCTGGGTCGACGGCAAGCTGCGCGTCACCGGCTTCGCCTACCTGGCCGGACTGTCGGTCCGCAGCCGCAGGTTCAACTGGGCGACCGTGGTGCTGCGCGGGCCGCGCTGGTTGCCGCCCATCCGCATGCGCACCCGCCGCGTGCTGGAGCCCGAGGCCACACATGGGGCCCGCGAGCCCGGCTGCAACTACGACTGGTCCGGCTTCGCCGCGGAGCTGAGCCCGTGGCCGCTGCGCTGGCGCGGCGCCGTGCGCGGTGTGGTCTCCGCCGTGCGCCGCCGCATGCGGCACCGGCCGTCGGTGCCCGACACCACGACGTGGCGGGCCGAGATCGTGTTCTGGAGCCGTGGCGCGCGGGCCACCGGCCTGCTGCGCGGCTCCGCGCTCGGCCGGCCCGAGCGCCCCGCCGGGCTCAAGCTCAAGCCCGGCTGGTGGATCAGGCCGGTCTGGACGTCCGACCGGGCGCTGCAGGTCGTGCTCCAGCCCAACCGGGCCGAGCTGGCCGGGGTGTCCGTGGACGAAGACCGCCTCGAGCTGAAGATCTCCCTGCCAGGCCGCACGGTCACCAAGGGTCACGCCAGGCTGGGCGGTCACCGCATTGCCGCCGACTTCACGCCGTCGGGCGACGGCACGCAGGTGGTGGTCGCGCTGGCCGTGCCCTCCTTGCTGCAGGAGAAGGACGGGCGGCGGCTCTGGGTCGAGCCCAAGGGCGACCCGGCGGCCTCGGTCATGCTCGCCGACCTCGTCGAGACCCGCACGGTCGTGGGGGACCGCGAGATCACCGTGCTCGGCGACCGCCGCGACCGCGTCGTGGTCTCCGCCCACCGCGTCCGCCCCGTGATCACCTCGGCGGTCTGGGAAGACTCCGTGCTCGTGCTGCGCGGCCACTACCCGGACGCGTCCGGCCCGCGCACACTCACGCTGCGGCACCGGTCCGGGTTGTCCTACCAGCTGCCCATGGAGCGCTCCGGCGAGGACTTCTCGGTCCGCGTCGAGCCTGCCGCCATGGACCGTTTCGGCGAGCCGGTGCCGCTGGCGTCGGGCACCTGGAACATGTCCGTACGCCATCCGTCCGGCGAGATCGTCCCGCTGCGCATGGACCACGCCGCCCTGGCGGGGCTCGATGAGAAACCGCGCACCTTCGACGAGCGCACCTATCGGATGATCTCCACGCGCTTCGACGTGCCGGTCGTGACCGTCGAAGAGGCCCGCCCGGCGGACGAGCGCGGCGTCGCGGGCACCCACGTGCTGCGACGGGTCTTCTACCCGGCGCAGCGCACGGAGCCGCTGAACGACGCGACTGTCTACGTCGTCAACGACGGACGGCTCTACGCCGACAGCGTGCGCGCCATCTACGAGGAGCGGCTGCGGCGCGGCGACGACCGCGAGCACATCTGGATCGTCAAGGACGGCGCGTTCGTGCCGCCCGGCCCGGCGACTGTCGTGCGCGCCGGCAGCCGCGAGCATCACGCCGCCCTGGCCAGGTCCCGCTACATCGTGACCAACTCGTTCCTGCCGGTCTGGTTCCGCGCCCGCGAGGACCAGGTGGTGGTGCAGACCTGGCACGGCACCCCAGCCAAGATCATCGGCAACGACCAGCCGCACATGAACCGCGACCCCAAGCCGCCGATCTGGCATCGCCAGGCGGCGGAGGTGCGCGGCTGGGACTTGCTGCTGTCGCAGTCGCCGTGGGCGACGCCTGTGCTCCGCAAGGCGTTCGGCTACAAGGGCGAGATCCTGGAGAGCGGCCTGCCCCGCAACGACGTGCTCAACTCGCCGGACCGCGACGCCCTGGCGGCCGCGGTGCGCGAGCGGCTCGGGCTGGTGGAGGGCAAGCGGGTGGTCCTGTACGCGCCGACGTGGCGGGACTACGACCGTAAGAACGCCATGGTGAAGCTGGACCTGGCCAAGACCCGAGAGGCGCTGGGCGCCGACCACGAGATCCTGGTCCGCGCCCATCCCATGCAGGCCATCCCGGCCGTCCCCGACATCGCCCACGACGTCACCACTTATCCGGACATGGCCGATCTGCTGTTGGTGGCCGACGTCCTGGTGACGGACTATTCGTCGGTGATGTTCGACTTCGCCTGCACCGGCCGCCCGATCGTGCTCTATGGCTACGACCTGGCGAAGTATTCGTCCAAGCGGGGTCTTTACCTCGACCTGGCCGAGCAGGCGCCCGGCCCGGTGCTGTCCACGTCGGCAGAGGTGATCGAGGCGCTCCGGTCGATCGATTCAGTGGCGGCCGCCCATGCCGACCGCTACGACGCGTTCCGCGCGACGTTCGCTCCCCGCGACGACGGCAAAGCCACTGCTCGGGTGGTCGATCGTCTGTTTTCGTGATCTTCCACGGTCTCTGAGCGTCACCGCGCGCCTTTAACAACCATCCTTTACGGTCGCCCAGCGTCACCTCACGCGCCGTAACCCCTTGCCGTCTGTCATGGCCAGGTCGTGAAGGCTCACGCGTTGCTCGCCGTGACGGAGCGTCTAGTGCGGTGATCACATAGGTTCACCGGCCTGGGGACCCAATGTGCTGCCTGCGCCGGCCGTCCTGGTTGCTCGCCACTGTCATATCGACACCGATGCGATGGAGGAGGAGCATGATGGCCGAGCCTGTGCTGGCGTGGCGTCTGTCTGATCATGAAGGGCAGACGTTGCAGCGGCGGCTGGTGCGGCGGGCAAGCATGACTCGGTCCGGGTACGGCGGGCGTTGATCGTGATGGCCTCGGCCAGCGGGACGCCGGTGGCGGCGATCGCCCAGCTGGTCGCGGCCGATGAGGACACCGTGCGTGATGCCATCCATGTTTCAACGAGCGGGGAGTGTTGAACGTTGGTGGTCACCGCACGGGCTCGTCGAACAGGATGATCTCCGGATCGAGCACCAGCGCCCTGGCCAGCCCGGCCCGCTTGCGTATCCCGCCCGAGATTCCCCCGGCAGCTTGTGCTCGGCCCCCACGAGCCCGACGAGCTCGATCTTCTCCATGACCACGCGCCGGAGCTGCGCCTCGATCTTCTTCGTGTGCTCGCGCAGCGGGAAGGCGATGTTGTCGTAGAGGCTCATCGAGCCGAAGAGCGCGCCGTCCTGGAAGAACACCCCGAACAACCGCCGCAGCTCATCCAGGCGTCTCTCGCCGCACGTGGCCAGGTCGTACCCGTCGATCCAGATGTGGCTGCGATCCGGGTGCAGGAGGCCGACCAGCGTCTTGAGGAAGACCGACTTGCCGGTGCCGGACGGCCCGAGCAGGACGGAGATCTCACCGGGCGGGAGGGTGAGTGAGACGTCCTCCCAGATGACCTGCCTGCCGAACGACTTGGTCAGCCCCTCGACGACGACTTCCATACCCACGCCAGTCACCTTCCATTTACAGGGGAAACGTGGCGAGAACTTTGCTCTCCGGGGTTGCGGCCGTTGCGACTTCCGGTGAAGTGGCGCGATCGGTTAGGGCTGGGCTACGCCGTACTGGAAGGAAGTCAGGGGTGAGACCACGCGCCAGCCGAGCCGCTCATAGAGCGCCCGCCCCTCGACGGTCCCGCCCAGGACGCCGACGCTGCCCCCCTGGTCGATGGCGAGATTCTGTAGGGTGCGCATCACCACCGTGCCCAGTCCCCGCCGCTGGTGCGCCTCCTCGGTCAGCACCTTGTCGACGACCACGGTCTCACCCGTGCAACCCATCTGGCCGCGCGCGGCCTGCTCGCCACCGGCGGTCAGGATCCGGACGAAGGTGACCGCTCCGGAGGTGGTCACCTCGATCTCGTATCCGGCCGGGCAGCGGGGTTCGGCGCGGTTCAGGTCCACGGTCATCATGAAGCCGGGGTCTGTGCGTTCCCACCCTTGAGTGAGGTACGGCGCAGCCTCCTCGGGGGAGACGAAGAGCTTGAGCCAGGCGCCCTGTTCAGCGACGGTGGGGAGCAGCTTCTTCAGCCGCTGGAGGTCGGTGACGACGTATCGCCCGATCCCCTCGACCTCGATGCGCCAGCCCCACGGCTCAGCCACCGGCTTTCTAGCACCCCGTGAGATCGCCCAGCCCGTGATCCACTCGGATGCAACGTTGATCATGCCCGGCAGCGTAACGAGTGGCAGAAAACGGAAAAGGAGCGACCCACCCGGCACCTGGGTGTGGCCGCTCCTTCTCGGAAGCGAAGTAGAACTACTTCACGCTGACGGTGGCACCGGCGCCCTCAATGACAGCCTTGGCCTTCTCCGCCTGCTCTTCGTTGACCTTGCCGTCGAAGCCCGGCTTCGGAGCGCCATCGACCAGGTCCTTGGCCTCCTTCAGGCCGACGGAGGTCAGCGCGCGGATCTCCTTGATGACCTGGATCCTCTTGTCGCCCGGCGCAAGCAGTACAGCACGGTTCCCCGAGCCGGTGAACCTATGTGGTCACCGCACTAGTTGACCGGCTCAGGGGTTACAACTGAAGGCCCGGGATGTCGCGGAGGAGGATCTGACGGGTGGGGTCGAACGGCGGCTCGCGGTCCCGGGGCATGTGGTCGAGCAGGAGATAGAGCAGCGACGACAACGTGGTGCCGCAGACGATGTCGCCGTTGTCGATCAGCTTGCGGATCCCCGTCAAGGGGAGCCAGTCGATGCGGTCGGCCTGCGAAGGATCCGCCGGCGGGCCGATGCGCGTGGCCGATTCGGCGCAGTAGACGTGATGCAGGGCGTCGGTGAAGCCGTTGGCGGGTTGGACGGCGAGCAGCGGGCGCAGGAGGCCCGGACGCCAGCCGGTCTTCTGCTCGACCTCCCGCGCCGCGGCTGCCTGCGGCATCTCACCCTCGTCGACCTCCCCCAGCGGGATCTCCCACCCCCAGCTGTCGGTGATGAACCGGTGCCGCCAGATCAGCAGGACCCGGTCCTGCTCGTCGGTGACGACCGCTCCGGCCGCGGGTGCGGTGCGGACGAGATGGTGATCGAGATGCCGCCCGTCGGGCAGCTCCACGTCCGCGACCCGGACGTCCACCCGCGCGGCGGAGTAGAGCGTCTTCTCGGAGTGGACCTGCCAGAACATGACCCTACGTTACAAGGGAGCACGCTCCGTGCGCATCTCGCTTTCGCAAGTCCACCTCCAGAGCGAGCGGTGACACGTGGATGTCGTGTGCGGGGAAGCCGGACTGCCGGATTGAGCCTGGGGGCTGGCGCCCCGAATAAGGAACGCGGGGAAGCCGCAGCCGGGGGCGTCTATGACGCCCCCGGCTACGGCGGCGTCTATGACGCCCGCTGCAACGGTCCTTCGTATGGGGTGGCGAGGTCTTCCCGCCACGCCTCCCGTATCGCCTCGGCCCGCTCCCGCGCCTTCTCAGGCCTTCGGAACTCTTCAGATCTGTAGGAAACGCCAGTGCGATCGGGTAGGCGGGGATCAAGGCGATAGCTGATGCCGTCAACATGGATCGAGAACGCCTTAATGCTCCCCATCATGCCGTATTCCGTATTGTCGGAGCGGCGCACCCATTCAATCTCCGGCACGCTCACGGGCGGACGCCTCTGCCCGCTGCTCATTGCGGCGCCTCCTGTTCGGCAAGCTTGTTCGCCAGCTCGTCAATGTCGCACGCGCGCAGGACGTTGACTAGATGGCCGTCCAGCTTGGCAAGGTTCTCGTGTCGCCACGCGTAGAGAACATCAGGCACGTCAGTACAGATTTCCCATGCGTTCCCGTACACCGAACGCAGCTCGTCAGCCTTCGGCAGCTCATCACGGGTGATCACTCCGCTACCCCCGCGTTCTGCGCCACGAGACGGGCGATACGGCTCGGCAGGCACGCCGGCACGACCTCTACCCTGTCGGCCTGCGGCTTGTTCTCGGGGCCGACGCGCGCTAGCTCGACCATGTAGCTACCGGAACGGGGGCCGATGCTTATGGTCGCAACTTTCCAGCCCGCATCCGCATAGATGATCAGCTGCGGCGGATACCAAAGCGGCGCAGCGAAGGGATCCGGTTTGGTCTCACACCGGAGCACGAGGAGCTTGATCAGTTGCGCATGGACACCTACGGCGGTCAGATGCTCTAGAACCCGATCTAGGGCGGCGTTCTGTGCCGCCGCCTGCTCCTCCGGTATCGGCTCGCCTAGCAGGTAATCGGCTGATGCGGTTGTATGCGTAACGCCCATACCTTTGACGGTAGGTGCGCGTGAGCCTCACTCGCACCTATGAGGGCGTCCACAAACAATCGGATCCAAAGGTAGCTCTGACCTGCGCACTTTCGCGGATCTCAAGTGATTGCCCATTGAGATGGGTAATCTAGCGTTGGGCCGATGAGGAGGCCAAGGATGCCTACCCGACGAGGAATAGAGGAAAGCCCGCAAGCACAGGGGCGCAAACTGGCGCGTATCGGGCGAGAACTGTGGCAAGAGGCAGGTTCTGTCAAAAAGGCCGCAATAGAGCTACTCAATCAGCACCCGGATATACCTAGCCTTCAGGCCTACCGCTACGTGTGCGGGCTTTCTCAGGTGCAAGCGGCTGATAGGTACAACCAGGCGACAGGCAATCAGACCAGCTTGGGCGGTACAACAATCAATGCCTGGGAGACCTGGGCACGTGAACGTGGCGGAGCGGGATCGCCTCCAAGCTTCTCAAGCCTGCTGGTCCTCGCCACTGCATACGGCAGTGGTCCTCTTGGCGTGGCAAATGAGCACATCTCTCCCATTGATCTGGTGGCGGAGGCATATGAACGTCTCACACCAGAAGATCAGCTCTCGCTTAGGAGGTACGCGGAGGCCGATTCGTCCACCGTGGGGGAGGAGCCGCAAGCAGACCCCAGAGGGCGCCAGGCTAGGTCAAACGGACAGGCGAACGCCGCTAAAGAGAGTATCATCGGCCCGGACTTCAACCTTGCCGTCCCCACCATGGAGTTCGGCAGCCCTGACAGATGGCTCTACACCCTCCCCAACCCCAGACCGGGGCAGTTGCTTAACCAGAGCTGGGCATTGTTCGGCTACGGGATCGAGCGGCTCATTCACCAGATTAAGAACGTGGGGCGCCGGCTTGACGTCGATGCGTGCTTCGGTATCAACGAGGCCGGCCTCGTCATGGCGACCTTCCTTGCATCCGCCCAGTTCGGGCGATGCCCCATCGGCTATCTCAAGTGCAACAAAAGCCGCGACTTCATCGAGCTCGATCAGGCTTCCATGTGCCCGCCCCTACCAGAGGCGCCCTCGATCGTCTTGTGTGACTTCGAGGTCAAGCACGCCGATGTAGTTGGCTTCATCACAGGAGAGATCAGAAAGCGCTACCCGGGTGCCGAAATCTACTTCGCTGTCTTTGGCGCGATGACGAAGGAGCGGGACCTTGAGGTAGCGCGCTTTGACGATCTCACGGGCGCGGGCATCATGCGGGCTGCGGACTTCAAGGCCGTGTTCATCGCCGCGACGATGAGCCCTCCTGGGATCGAGCCACCCCTAGAGCTACGCTGACGGCACGGAGGTGCGTCGTGACATCCCATCCCCCTCTCTCCGGCATTGCTCACCAGCTCGCGGAGCTCGTGGCGACGGTGATCCGCGAGCTTCGGCCGCGGCTTATCGAGGCTGCACTGTCGGGCAACCGCTCAGAGAGCCGCAATACCCGCCACTCCGACAACTTCCTGTCCAAGTACGACCTTTGGATGCATGAGCGCTACCGGGATTTGCTGACCGAGGTCATCCCCTCGTACGTCTACGCCTCTGAGGAGGCAGACCCCCAAGTCATTGGAGATGATCCGGAGCCGGACCTTTGCGTCCTGGTAGACCCACTCGACACGAGTGAGATGGCAGTTCGAGCGCTATACGGCTACACGCATGTCCTGATCTACTCGCGGAGCCTCGCGCGTCCGATCGCGGCCGTAGTGGGCGACATCTTCCATCACCTACAGATCTACGCTGCGGCCCGTGACGATGACGGCCAGGAGCGTGCCTTCGTCTTCACCCAGGACGGGACTCCTCACGCCCTACGGCTGGACCGGTCGACGCCGCTGGCGGAGTCCCTCGTTACGAACTTCTTCATGAAACCCAGCGAGCGCTTCGTACCGCTCGCACAGCAAGCCGGACTGATAGAGCAGTTGAGCCGCCCAGCGGCAGACGGGGCAAGGCGAGGCCGTATCGGCGTGGACTTCGGATCGATCGGGCTATGCCACATCGCGGCAGGCTTCAGTGACGCCATGATCGAGTTTGCCAAGGGTTTCGCCACGTGGGATCTCGCTCCTGGTCACTACATCCTTCAGGCGGCGGGTGGGACGGTCCTGGATCTGGAGGGCCGTCCCATTCCGCTGGACTACGGATTTGGCACTGTGGCCGACATCACGAAGGCCATGGAGGACCGATACAAGTTCGTCGCCGCCTCCAGCCTGCCTCTGGCCCGAGACATCCTGTCTGCTATCACCTTCAGTTGAAGAAGAGGCCGGCCACGGTCGAAGCCAGATATCCCAGGATGAGGCCGGCCACGGCTACGCCATCGCCGCGGCGAACGCCGGCCCGGATCTCAGCTGAGTCGCCTGCTCGGGATCGATGCGGATAGGCAAACAAAAGGGACGCACCTGGGCACTGGTGGGGCGTCCGGCCGGTGGCCTGTTTGAGTGGCCAAGCTCCTGAATCGTGCCTCCAGTCCTCCTGCGGACAGCAGCTCGGCGATGCTGCGTGACAACGTATATGCGCTTGCCGACCTGGCGGTTATTCCACTCGGCGTACGATGCTCCAAACCGCGCGGTGTGAGGACGAGAACAATGAGCGGCCCGCGTGCCCATATCGAGAAGAATCAGTTCGATGGGCCCGCCGTCGTCGTGTGGCAGGACGGTCGCATCACGTACTACTACGGCCAGGAGGCGCCATGCGCCGCATCTGGCGTAAAGGGCCCGCGAGACTAACTCTCTAAACGCCTAATCCCATACGGTTCGACGACGAAAAATCCGTCATGGGCGGTACACGCGCCAGGCGGTTGGGTAAGAGTAGAGATCCGAGGGACGGGTGGTTTGAGATTAGGCGGATAATCTGTGCCGCCCGCCGTAAATAATGCACCCTCGAAGATCTGTCCAACTTGGGGAATTTCGATGCCTCGTCTGCCGTCTGGTGCTCGGGCCGGTTTCGTACCCTCGGGCCATAGGGGAACTAGCGTCCTGAATTGCCGATAGTGATCGCCGTGTCTCGTAACCACAAGACAGGACTCATTTTCCACCCACTCAAGCCGTGCCGTCAACGGCATCAAGGTGGAGTAGAATTCCCCCTGATATACAGCGATGGCCGGGTCGGTGCCAATAACGGCGTGGCATACCTTGTCCGACGGGCACGGTTTAGGCGGAGCGGCCGCAGATGACCCGCTTCGGCGGGCGTCTGCGGTGCAGGCCACTAAACTCACGGCCGCAACAAGCATCGCAGCGATTGCGGATAGTCGTCTCACGGAGACAACCCCTTCTGGCGAGGGATGGCTGGACCGCCCTATAAGGCCGCGGTCCAGCCCTCTACGCTACTCCTTGCCCCTCTATTCTCGGTTCCAAATCCTGTAGCCGAAGGCATCGCGGTACACCGTCACGTGGCTGTACGCGCAGTACAGGCCCGTCTGGCCCACGAGCGCGCCCTGTCCGACGACGATGCCATATGCGGTGAAGCCTGCCGACGGACCTCCCATGAAGGCCGGGCCACCGCTGTCACCATGGTCACACTCGGTTCCGGCGGGCTGATCGGTGACGAAGAGATTATCTGCGGTGCCGTTGGACCAGTTGGTTCTCTGTACAGTGCCGCAAGTGGTCCCGGTCGACTTCCCCCACTTGCATACGTCATCACCGACCCACTGAACGGGATCCTCGGCATCCACATATGCCTTCTGGTTGGAGCTCCAGTAGAAGGTCCGGGTGAGCGTCAGACCGCCCCGGGTGTACAGCGCAGCTTCACCGTAGGCGCAACCCAACCAACATGAGTTGGTCAAGCTGATCCCGGTGCAGTTGCCGCCATCGATGGAATAGTTGCAGTATGTCCTCGTCGATGCACCGTTAGCGCAGTGCCCAGCCGTGCCATGGCGCCGCGTCTCATAATCCCAGGTGGCTACCACGTTGAAGTTGGACGTGCAGTCTCCCAGATTCCCCCCACCCCGAATGTAAGGGTCCGCGGCAGAAGTGGAGACCGAGGCGGAGGTGGCGGTGGACGAGAAGGTGGATGCGACGGGCCCATCCGTGACAGTCACGTCCACGGTGATGGACGGATTGGTCACCAGCGAAGACACCGCCGAATCGACGGCATTGTCCTGGACGGACGCTTTAGCTGCGGGTGCGGGGACGACGAGGCTGTGCACAGTACCGGTCTTGGCGTCGTAATAGCTGGCCACATCAGAGAAGCGAGGGTCGTCCCGTAGGGCGTGATGCACGCGCTTCTTCGTGTCGTTCAGTTCGGCCTCGGTGTAGCCCAGGCGGCCCTGTAGCTCCACCCGGAGGGGCAGGGTTTTGGCCGTTTCTATGGCCGGCGCCGGAATATCCCCCTTGAAGCCGAGCCAGACGTGTGAGCCGTCGGCGGCGCGCTCGCCACCAGCGAACTCGCCCTTGAAGGCTTGCTGGAGCTGGACCAGCTTCTGTTTGGCCGAAGGCCATGATCCGTGGCGCTCGATGGCCTCGCTGAAGCTGACGCCTTGGGCCTGCGCCATCCCCTTCAGGACTTCGATGTGCGCGGCGGAAAGATCATCGATGGCAACGTCGGGGATATCTACCGGGCCGTCCGGCCAATTCGCGGTCGCCGCCGGATCAGTCTTTGCCTTCTGTGCGATGTAAGCGTCCACGGCCTGCTCCAGGGAGATCCCCTTGCGGGCCGCGTCCCGCTTGAGTCTTTCCAGTGTTGGGCGGTGGACCTTCGATTGCCGCTCAGCGGCCAGCACCACGGTTTCGGTCCGAGCAGGGGATGCCGCAGCGGGAGAACCTGCGAGGCTAAACGCCGACAACGGCAGTAGTAGCGCCACGATGGCCAGGAACGTTACTCGCCTTGCTGCTGTCCCATCTGCTAACCCTGAAGAACTTTCCGCCATTTTACCTCCACATACTTGAGGGGGTTTCGGCGGCAAAGTTAACATGATCTTTTGCTATGAGTAAGGCTTGATTTCCTTGTAATTCTGTGGGGCGGGTGATGCATCTGGACAGTCGCTCTCCGCAGGCTCCTGGGGCGATCGCGTGGCCGAGCAAAAAGCTATGCTTGCTCGTATTTCGGAGACGCTGCAGTCTGGAAGATGAAGGCCCTGGCCCGGACGATGCGCGAGGGTGGCCCTCCTGGCGCTCCATGTGGTGATCCAGCGCGCACGCTGCGCAAGCTCATACCGCTCGGGTGGCCGGAGGTTGCCGGCACTGATCGCCTGAGCGCATTTCCACTTCCAGTGCGCGAAGAGCCCCGGATGAGATTTCATGATCTTCTTCAGGGCCTCCCATGCCCGACGTGGAGATCGCCGCAGGAGTTTGTACTTCCGTCTGGCCCGCCGAACCAGGTACTGATCGATGTGTGACAGCACATGAGCAGCCTCTGAAGGGCGAAAGCGCCCGAAGTCGGCGGCCCACGGCCCGGCCTTGACGTTGATCAGCTTGGCAATGTCTTTAAAGCCGGGTCTCCCTTCCAGCCTGCACGCGATATATCGCGCTATGTCTGGAAAGGTACGGGCGGCGTGTCGTCGGAAAAGCTGGGATTTGCCCCGGTACGGTGGGCGGATCGCGTGGGGAGACCGGGCAAGTCGGCACGATCTACCCCTGTGGTCTGGTGGAATTTAGAGCTGTGAGTGGTCAGACCTGGCGGTTGGTACGGCGCGGCAGCGGCAGCCCTGTTGTGCCCCCTGTGCTCGACGAGCACCAACGTGCCGTGGTCGAACACCAGAGCGGACCCCTCCTCGTCCTCGCCGGCCCGGGCACCGGCAAGACCACCACGATCGTGGAGAGTGTCGTGGACAGGATCGAGCGCCGCGGCCTGGACCCCGAGCGGGTGCTCATCCTCACCTTCAGCCGCAAGGCCGCCGAGGAGCTGCGCCAGCGCGTCACCGCACGCCTGCGCCGCACCACCCGCACCCCGCTCGCCCTGACCTTCCACTCCTACGCCTACACGCTCCTGCGCCGCGAGTCGATCCTCGAGGGCAAGGCCCCGCCCCGCCTGCTGACCGGCCCCGAGCAGCTGCTGGAGATCAGGCGGCTGCTGCACGGCGAGCTGGAGAGCGGCGGGCTCGACTGGCCGGTGTCGCTGCGCGAGCCGCTCAAGACCCGCGGGTTCGCCGAGGAGCTGCGGGACTTCCTGTCGCGGGCCAACGAACGCGGGCTCGACGGGGACCGGCTGATCGAGCTAGGAAGGCGGCACGGGCGGGGCGACTGGGTGGCGGCCGGCCGGTTCGCCGAGCGTTACCAGGACAGGTTCGACCTCGATCCGGAGGAGACCTACGACTACGCGGAGCTGATCGGCGCCGCCTCCGCGCTGCTGGCCAGGCCGGACGTGCGCGAGCGGGAGCGATCGGCGCACGACGTGGTGTTCGTGGACGAATACCAGGACACCGACCCGGCCCAAGAGCTGATGCTGGCCCAGCTCGCGGGCGACGGGCGCGACCTGGTGGCGGTGGGCGACCCCGACCAGTCGATCTACGGGTTCAGGGGCGCGGACGTCCAGGGGATCATGAAGTTCCCCGAGCGGTTCAGGACCCGCGACGGCCATGACGCGCCGGTGCTGACGCTGCGCGTGTGCCGCAGGAGCGGGGCCGGTCTGCTGGAGGCCTCTCGCAGGGTCGCCACCCGCCTTCCCGCCGGGCCAGGAGGCGGCCACCGCGATCTGGCCCCGCTGCCGGACACGCCGGACGGCGACGTACGTGTGTTGCTGGCCGACAGCACCAGCCAGGAGGCCGCGATCGTCGCGGACACGCTGCGGCGGGCCCACCTGATCGACGGCGTGCCCTGGCACCGGATGGCGGTGCTGGTGCGCTCGGCCAGGCGGCAGGTGCCCCTGCTGCGCCGGGCGTTGACCAACGCCGGGGTGCCGACGATGATCGCGGGCGACGAGGTGCCGATCGCCCATGAGCCCGGGGTGCGCCCGCTGCTCACCCTGATGAAGGTGGTGCTCGACCCCGCCCACCTCGATGAGGGGGTGGCCGAGGAGCTGCTGACGGGCCCGCTCGGCGGCACCGACATGATCGGCGTGCGCCGCCTCCGCCGGGCACTCAAGATCGCCGAGAACGAGGCGTCCGACGCCGGCGAGGCACGTTCGTCCGGAGAGTTGCTCGTCGCGGCCGTGCAGGACGTCCGCGAGCTCACCAGGATCGAGCCCCACGTCGCCGTCCCGGCCGAGCGGGTGGCCAAGCTGCTGGCGGTGGCCAGGGAGGCGGTAGGCGAGCAGGGCACGGCGGAGGATCTCCTGTGGGCCGTGTGGAACGCCAGCGGGCTGGCCCAGCGCTGGACCGAGCTGAGCATGTCCGGCGGCTCCAGGGGGGCGCAGGCGGACCGCGATCTGGACGCGGTCGTGGCGTTGTTCGACCATGCGGCCAGATTCGTGGACCGGATGCCGAAGGCGGGTCCCGAGGTGTTCATCGACGACCTGGCCGCCCAGGAGATCCCCGGTGACACGCTGGCCGACCGGGCACCCGACGGCGACGCCGTACGCGTGCTCACCGCCCACCGCTCCAAGGGCCTGGAATGGGACGTCGTGGTGGTCGCGGGAGTCCAGGAGGCGGTCTGGCCGGACCTGCGGCTCCGCGGGTCGATGCTGGGCGTGGAGGACCTCGTCGAGGTGCTCGAGGGGGCTCGGCCGAACGCCGCCTCGCTGGCCTCCAAGCTGCTCGCCGAGGAGCGCCGGCTGTTCTACGTGGCCGTCACCCGGGCCAGGCACAGGCTGGTGGTGACGGCCGTGGGCGGCGAGGACACCGACGAGCGCGCGTCCAGGTTCCTGTCGGAGCTGCTGCCGGGCGCGGTGGAGACGGCCACGATGGACGACCGGGCCCGCTGGCTGAACATGCCCGCCCTGGTGGCGGACCTCCGCAGTGCGGTGACCGACCCCACCAAACCCCGAAAACTCCGGCAGAAAGCGGCGCAGCAACTCGCCCGCCTCGCCGCCGCCGGCGTCCAGGGCGCCCACCCCAACGACTGGTACGCCCTCACGCCCATCTCCGACGACCGCCCCCTGAGCTGGCCCGACGGCATCGTGAGCATCTCGCCCTCGGCGGTCGAGAGCTTCACCAAGTGCGGCCTGCGCTGGCTCCTGGAGACCGCCGTCGGCGCCGCCGGCACCAGCACCGCGCAGGGCCTGGGCAACGTCATCCACGCCCTGGCCGTGCTGGCCAACACCGACCTGCCCAGCGAGGACCTCCTGGGCGAGCGGCTCGACCAGGTCTGGCACGAGCTCGACTTCGGTGGCACCTGGTACAACCGCAAGCAGCGCAAGGTCGCCGAGCAGATGATCGGCAAGTTCCTGCGCTGGCAGAAGGACAACCCGCGCGAGCTGAAGGCCATGGAGGAGTCGTTCACCGCCATGGTCTCGGAAGGCGTGCAGATCAAGGGCCGGGTGGACCGCGTGGAGAGCGACGACCACGGGCGCGCCGTGATCATCGACCTCAAGACCGGCGGCTCCAAACCGAAGGCCGGTGAGATCGACCGCCACCCGCAGCTCGGCGTCTACCAGCTGGCCGCGCTGCTGGGCGCGTTCGCCCGGCACGGCATGACCGAGCCGGGCGGCGCCGCGCTCGTCCAGCTGGGGAAGGCCGGCGGCAAGAACGACGCCCTGGAGCAGGGGCAGCAACCGCTGAGCGAGGACGACAACCCGGGCTGGGCCGGTGACCTGGTGGACACCGTGGCCACCGGCATGTCGGGCCCCTTCTTCCAGGCCAAGGTCAACGACGGCTGCCGCACCTGCGCGGCCAGGGCGAGCTGCCCGGTCAACGACAACGGGGGCCAGGTGTGCTGACCCCCGCCGAACTCGCCGGCAAGCTCGGCATCCTTCCCCCCACGGGCGAGCAGGCCGTGGTCATCGAGGCCCCGCTGGAGCCGATGGTGGTCATGGCCGGCGCGGGCTCGGGCAAGAGCGAGACCATGGCCGGGCGCGTGGTCTGGCTGGTGGCCAACGGCCTGGTCAAGCCGGAGAACGTCCTGGGCCTGACCTTCACCCGCAAGGCGGCCGCCGAGCTGGCCACCCGGGTCAGGGAACGCCTCACCGGACTGGCGGAGGCGGGCCTGGTCGAGCCGGGCGCGCTCGACAACGAGCCGACGGTCTCCACCTACCACGCCTACGCCGCCCGCCTGGTCACCGACCACGCCCTGCGCGAGGGGCTGGAGCCGACCATGCGGCTGGTCACGCCGGCCGTGTCGTGGCAGCTCGCCTCGCGGGTGGTGGCGATGTACGACGGGCCGATGGACAAGATCGAGCTGGGCCCGCCGTCGGTCACCGCCGCCGTGCTGGAGCTGGCCGGCGAGTTGTCGGAGCACCTGCGTACGCCGGCCGACGTCCGGCGGGTGGGGGAGTGGCTGCGCGAACGGCACGACGTGCTGCCGGGCAGGAAGACGCTCGCCCAGCGCAAGCCGGTGGACGTGCATGCCGCGCGGGAGCAGCTGCTGCCGCTGGTGGAGGCGTACGAGCGGCTGAAGCGGAGCCGGGAGGTCATCGACTACGGCGACCAGATGGCGCTGGCCGCCAGGATCGCCGCCAACCACAAAGAAGTGGGACAGATCGAGCGCGAGCGTTACGCGGTGGTCCTGCTGGATGAGTACCAGGACACCAGCCACGCCCAGCTGGTCCTGCTGCGCTCGCTGTTCAGTGGCGGCCATGCGGTCACGGCCGTCGGCGACCCCTGCCAGTCGATTTACGGCTGGCGCGGCGCCTCCGCAGGCAACCTTCGCCGTTTTTCCCGAGATTTCCGGACAAGTTCGGGGGACCCGGCCCCGGTCCGCCAGCTCAGCGTCAGCTTCCGCAACGGCGACCGCGTTCTCGACGTGGCCGCCCGCGTCCAGCTCCCGCTCCGCATGGAGGCCCGCGAGGTCCCCGTCCTCGTCCCCGGCCCCAACCGGGTCGACCGGGGCCGCGTGACCTGCGCCTTTCACGAGACCGCCGAGGACGAGGCCAGGTGGGTCGCCGACGGCATCGCCAAGATCCTCGGCCAGCAGGTCGCCCCCGACGGGCTGCCGTGGGGAGAGAAGGAGCGCAAGAAGACCCTCGCCATCCAGCCGCAGGACGTCGCGATTCTGGCCAGGAAACGCTCGCAGTTCCCGGCGCTGCGCCGGGCCCTGGAAGAACGCGACATCCCGGTCGAGGTGGTCGGCCTCGGCGGCCTGCTGACCGTGCCCGAGGTGAGCGACATCGTCGCCACCCTCCGCGTCCTGTACGACGCGACGGCCGGTGACGCGCTGGCCAGGCTGATGGCCGGGCCGCGCTGGCGGATTGGGCCCGCCGACCTGCGGGTGCTGGGCGAGCACGCCAGGCAGCTGGCCCGCGAGCTGAGCGAGAGCAACCGGGCGGAGGACCCGCTCGACCAGGTGGTGGCCGACCTGGCCGAAGAGCGCGGGAGCCTGGTGGACGCCCTGGACGAGCTGCCGGACCGGGACGAGTGGCTGGAGGCGTTGTCGCCGCTGGCCCGTACCAGGCTCCTCGCCCTCGCCCACGAGCTGCGGCAGCTCAGGGCGCACACCGCGCAGCCGCTGCCCGATCTGATCAGTGAGGTGGAGCGCAAGCTCGGCCTGGACGTCGAGGTGGCCGCGCGCAGCGGCACGGTGAGCGCGTTCGCGGCGCGGGCGGACCTCGACGCGTTCCTCGACGCGGCGTCCAGGTTCGCGGGCGACGCCGAGGATCCGACGCTCGGGGCGTTCCTGGCCTACCTGCAGGCGGCCGAGAGCGAGGAGTTCGGGCTGGAGGCAGGTCGGGTCGGAGAGAGCAACAGCGTCAAGCTGATGACCGTGCACGCCTCCAAGGGCCTGGAATGGCCGATCGTGGTCGTGCCGGGGCTGTCGCAGCTGGTCAGCTCGAAGGGGACGATCACGACGGGCAGCATCTTCCCCGCCACGCCGGTCATGAACAGCCGGTGGACGGAGAATCCCCGCAAGCTCCCCTACCCGCTGCGCGGCGACGCCGCCGACCTGCCCAGGCTGGGCGGGCTCAGCAAGGAGGAGCTGGCCGGCTTCGACGAGCACGGCCGCGAGCGCGACCTGATGGAGGAACGCAGGCTGGCGTACGTGGCCGTGACCCGCGCCCACTACCACCTGATCGCCTCGGGCTACCGCTGGGGCACCGCCACCAAGCCGCTGGCGCCGTCCGACTTCCTGCTGGAGATCCGCGACACGGCCGACCGCGTCGCGTTCTGGGCCGGGGACGTGGCGGAGGGCGCGACGAACCCGCTGCTCGCCGAGCCCGCCGAGGCCGTCTGGCCGGTGACGCCCGAGGGCCTGCGGTACGAGTCCGTGCTCGACGGCGCCCGGCTGGTCGAGGACGCGCTGGCCGGCACGATGGCCGAGCCTGAGCCCGAGGACGACGAGCCGCTGCGGGCGTATGAGGAGGAGCGGCTGAGGGCCTGGGAACGCGACACGGAGCTGCTGCTCCGCGAGCGGGAGCTGCACGTGCGCCGGCCCGCCACGATCGTCGAGCTGCCGGCGAAGCTGACCGTGTCGTCGCTGGTCACGCTGGCCACCGATCCGCGCGAGCTGGCCCGCAGGATCCGCCGTCCCGTCCCGGTCAAGCCCGCGCCGCTGGCCCGGCGCGGCACGTCGTTCCACAAGTGGCTGGAGACGCGCTGGGACCAGCAGCGATTGATCGACGACCTGGAGCTGTACGACGAGCTGGAAGAGGCGGACGTGCGTCTGGCCGAGCTGCAGGAGCGGTTCGAGCAGAGCGAATGGGCCGATCGGCGGCCGGTCGACATGGAGGTGCCGTTCGAGACCATGATCGGCGACCGGCTGGTACGCGGGCGGATGGACGCCGTGTTCGAGCTCCCCGACGGGGGTTACGAGGTCGTGGACTGGAAGACCGGGCAGCCGCCCAGGGGCAAGGCGGCCAAGGGGGCGTCGGTGCAGCTGGCGGCATACCGGCTCGCCTGGTCGCACCTGGCCGGGGTGCCGCTGGAGAAGGTGGCCGCGGCCTTCCACTATGTCCGCGCCAACCGCACCGTGCGGCCCGTGAACCTGCTCGACGAGGCCGGGCTGGTCGCGCTCATCGAGAGCGTCAAGCTCTTGAACTCCTCTCCACCGTGAACGGTGGAGATTCTTCCCGTCACCCTCAGGTGCGGGGGTTCGCGCTTCACCGACCCGGGCAACCCCGAGTCTCCACGCGCTGTCACCGCCGTTCCGGCGGCCTAGCTGTACCGAGAAGGACACGATCTCCCGATGGGCTTGGTTATCGCCTTCCCGTTCGATCACTCGAACCATACCCACCGTGGCCGAGACAGTGCAAGAAGTTACGGTCAAAAAGGCGCGCTCGTCCCCAGGGGGCACTCACGCGCGGGCCTTCACCTCCCGCCTGAAGGCAGGAGTACTGGCCCGCATCCCGATAGATAGTGGAACGCCGGCTTCGGATGCATGAGGAAGTCGTGGTGCGAGATGTTCCAGGCGTAGGCCCCGGCCATCTCGAACACCACCATGTCCCCAACCCGAGCAGAAGTCGCGATTTTTCGGGCGAAAACGTCCTTCGGCGTGCACAGCTGGCCGACGAACGTGATCGGCTCGTCCGTCACGCCCGGCCCCGTGCCCATGGGCAGGATCGCGAACGGCTGATCGTGGCCCTTGGTCACGGGCGTCCGCAGGTGGTGGGTACCGCCCAGCACGATCGCGTACGCCTCGCCGCGCACCCGCTTCACATCCACCACCCTGGTCACGTAGTAGCCGCAGTACGCGGTCAGCGCCCGGCCCGGCTCGATCCGCAGCCGCCGCCCGCGCCGTAGCTCCGCCAGCCCGGCCCCGTACGTGGCCCAGTCGAACCTGGACTCCGGCGACTCGTACGACACCGCCATGCCCCCGCCCAGATTGACCTCCTCGTGGTCGTTGTCCAGCAGCGTCCCCGCCAGCCGCAGCAACTGGGCGGCGTCCAGCCCGCTGGCCAGGTGGGTGTGCAGGCCGCGCAGCCGTACCCGCTCACCGAACAGCGGCAGGCACTCCTTCACGCCTTCCTCGTCCATCCCGAACGGCCCGCTCATCGTGAGCGCCGCTCCCTCGACCGGCAGGTCGGGGTTGACCCTGATCAGTACGTCGGCCTCCAGCCCCGTGGCGAGGAGGCGGCGCAGTTCGTTCGGTGACTCGACGTGGATGCGGTGGTGCGGCAGCCGCAGCTCGGCGTCGGTCTTCCCGGGCCCGCCGAGCGCCACGGAAACACCCGGGAACAGGCCCGTGACGTGCGCGTGCTCGCCGCCCGACGACACCTCGAACCCGTCCACGTGCCCGGCCAGCACGCGCAGCAGCTCGGCGTCCGGGTTGGCCTTGACCGCGTAGTACAGCTCGATCCCCGGGAGCGCCTGCCGCACGGCCGCGACGTGCGCCTCCAGCGCGGGCAGGTCGTAGACGTAAGCAGGAGCGGTCAAGCCGGATGCGGCGTCCTGGACGCGGGCGGGGATCATGCGAGCGGGTTCGCGATCGGGACGTAACCGGCGGCGCGGTCGGCCGCCCTGGCCCAGCGCACGCCCAGGTTGGCCTTGGCGGGCAGCGGGGCGCCGGCCAGCAGGTCCGACAGCGGCAGCGGCCAGCCGAGGTCGGCGGCGAGCTTGGCGAGCAGGTCGCGGGCGATTCGCCACAACTCGCGCAGCAACCCGTCGTCGTGCCCGGCCACGGCGGCGGCGATCTCGGTGAGGTGGTTGACGAGCAGGCAGTAGACGACGCGGGCCCAGCCGCGCTCGGCGTCGTAGGTGAGGGCCTGGGCCACCTCGTGGTGCAGCCCGCCGAGGTCGTGGCGGCCGGCGACGAGCTTGGTGCCCTCCAGGTCGCGGAAGACGGCCTGCGCGGGCATCCCGGCCGCGTCCAGGCCGACCAGGACGTTCTGCAGATGGGGCTCCAGTACGACGCCGTGCGCGAAGTACAGCTCCACCACGGGCAGCGCCACCGCGGACACGTACGCCGACCACCACGCCAGCGGGTCCCGTGCGGGGGCGTCCAGGGCGAGTGCGCCGGCCAGGATCGGGGTCACGCCGGGGTCGCAGGCGGCCCACGGGCTCTTCCGGATGATCACGCCCAGGCCCTCGTGGAACCGGGTGCCGAGGGCGGCCGAGCGGTAGCCGGGCTCGGGGAGCCAGCGGGTGGCGGGGTGCTTGGCCGATATTTCGTCAAATATGGGCTTGAGTCGTGACGAAAGCTCTACGGCTCCGGCCAGCTCATACCAGGCGTTCTTGCGTACGCAGTTCGTGATCCGCACGTTCAGGGAGAACTTCAGGCATACCTCCGCTTCCGGGGCGTACACGGTCCGCACCGACGAAGTAGGCGCCACGACCGGCCCAGGTCCCAGATCGATCAGCTCGGCTCCGAACGCGGGCCGAAGGAGGTCGAGCTGCCATGGATGCGCGGGAAGCACCCGATAGCCGTCCGGCGCCCTGCCCATGCCGCCCATGCCCTCCACTGCCGACACGTCGCCCGCCTCGGCCAGCACGTCCTCGCGCACGCCGAGCAACCGGACGGGGAACGCGGCGTGCGCCTCGGGCGCGTAGCGCAGCCAGCCGTCCCCGCCGCGCGCCTTGGGGCTCGGGTGGAACGGGTGCCCGTACACCAGGGCCTGCTCCGAGGCCAGCCACGGATCGGCCGGTGGCTCGGAGCCGGCCCTGGCTCGCAGGATCGCCGCAATCGCCTGCCTGCTGGCCGCCACCTGTCCGGCGAACTCGGCGTTGTGCCCCTGCAAGTCGGCCTCGACCAGCCCGACCAGCTCGTCGGTCGACAGCGGCCGCCAGGCGCCGTTCTCCAGACGCTCGGGCGGGCCGTCGAAGCGCAGCGCGGCGCCGCCGTACGTACGGGCCCGCAGCAACGTGCCCGCCACCCGCAGCAGCAGGTACGGCGGCGCGGGCCACACCAGGCCGCGCGGCCCGGCCACCTCCCGCGCGCAGCAGCGCAGCAGGGCCGCCAGCGTCGCCTCCTCGGCCAGAGCGGAGGGCGCGTCGATGACCAGTCCGTCCGAGCTCGGCATTCAAGCTCTCCTCAGGTAGTTGGGGCCGCTGGTGCCGTAGTACTTGTTGATGTCGCGCGCGCCGGAACGTTCCTTGGCCACCAGCGTCCCGGCCGTGATCATGGACTTGCCGGTCAGCCGGGCCGCGTCCAGGGTCCTGGCGCGCAGGAGCCTGGCCATGGGGTCGTCGCCGTACTCGTTGAGCGCCTCGGCGAGCGTGTCGCGCAGCAGCGCCGCAGCACGCGCGTGCGGCAACGCCGCGAACGCCACGGCCGCGGCGGCCAGGTGCAGCGTGATGGTCACGAACACGTCGGCGAGCGCGTGCGGGTCGTCGTTCAGCATGCGCTCGTCGGCGAACGCCGGCGCCTCGACGCCCGCGGCCCGCAGCCTCGCCGGGGACGCCAGCAGCCCGTCGTTGTCCTTGACCAGCAGCTTCATGCGGTCTCCTTGGAAGACCAGGGCGAGGTTCTGCTGGTGGGCCTCCAGCGCGACGCCGTACCGCACGAAGAGCCGGACGTTCCAGCGCAGCAGGAGCCGCAGATATGCGGGGATGACGTCACCGACCTCGGCGAGCACACCAGGCGCGTTGAGCGCTGCCACCGGCATGGTCTTCCCCTCCGGCAGCCGCCTGACCATCCACGCGAGATACTCGTGGCCCGTGTGCGCATAGGCCTGCTCGTCGGCGAGGAGCACATCGGGGTCGGCCAGTTCCCGCAGCAACAGCTCGGCCTTGGCCCCGTCGCCCAGTGTCCCCGGCTTGATCGAGCGCCGATTGCGCGCCCCGAGCGTGCTGATCGGCAGCGGCAGCTTGAGGTGCGTGCGGGGGCCGAGCTCGACGGTCCGCATGGAGAGCGTGGGCCGCACCGTGACCCGCGCCTCGTCCAGCACCCTCACCCCGTCGACCTTCCGCACCTCGCCGACGGTCAGCGGATGCACGGGAAAGAGCACCTCATCAGGACCGGCGTCCCACGAGGGCGCCGCGTCGGCGGGAAGGTCTGCGGCGGAGCCCGGCACGAGCGCACGGCGGGGTACGACCGCCCACCGCAGCTCGAACGAAGGCGCAAACTCCGGCGCGTAAGCCAGCAGGTCACCCTCCGCCAGCCCCGGCCGTGCCCGCGACGTCGGGTAAACCGGATGATCCACGAAAGCCGCCAGAGCCTCATAGGACGGCCCTCGCCGAAGGACCTCAACGGCATGCGCATCGTGCAGCTCAAGCGCCGACAACGCCGCCAGGCACTCCTCGAAGAAGGCCGCGACCCCTTCGGAGTCCGCCGGATCGGCGACCTCTACCAGCGTCTCCAAGACCTGCTCCAGCCCCAGTCGCTCGTCCTGCGCCACCACGAAGTCCTGGAACAGCACCCCCGGCTCCAGCCGCACCCACCGGCCGTCCGCCAGCAGCATCCCCACGCCGTCCTTGGTCCTGGTGACGCGCGAGGCCAGCCCGCCGTAGTCCTCGCGGAGCAGGGCGTCCAGCACCCGGGCGGCCAGATAAGCCTCCCGATCGCTCATTCGACCACCCAAGGCCGCGCGACCCGGTAGTCCTCCACAGCCGCGTCCACCCGCGCCCGATCCGGCCCGACAGCCCGGATAACGCCCAGGTAGTCCCGGTTCGTGTGGGTGAGGCGGACAACGTCGCCCACCTCCCGCAACGGCCGATGCCACAGCCGCACGTCACCGCGCTCGACGACTTCGTGCTCCGGCGCGGATTTGATCGTCCCCGCCCGGTCGGCCACGACACTGACCGCACACCCGTGACGGCCCGCGGAAGGCACGGCAGGCATGGTCGGCAACCGCTCGCCGAGATGCACGCGCAGGATCCACTCGAACAACGGCACCCCGAGCACGTCCCCCATCAGAAAGTCGCAGTGATCCCCGATCACCCGATAGTTCACCTCGATGACGCGGGGTCCGCCGGCCGTGAGCACGTACTCGGTGTGACACGCCCCGAATCCCACCCCGAGAGCCCGCAGCGCCGCCAGCACGTGCTCGTGCCCGTGGTCGGGCGGCGGCGCCCAGTCGAGCCGCTCCTCGATGAAGTACGGCAGCGCCCCCAGAGTCGTCTCGAACCCCCCGAGCACCCGCACCTCGTCCCCGTCACCGAGCGTTTCGAGCGTCCGCACCGGCCCTTCGAGGTATTCCTCCACGACCAGCGCCTCACCCGGCCGCCGCCTCCTGACCGCGGCCACGGCAGCGGCCAGGTCGCGTTCGACGAGCATGACGTCCTCGCTGGCCACACCCTCCCGGGGTTTCAGCACGACCGGGAAGGGCAGGCCGTCAGGCACCGGGTCGCCGGGCGCGAGCCGTACCGACCTGACCTGTTCGACCCCCGCCTCAAGGAGCTTGCGACGCATCAGGAATTTGTTCTTGGCGGCCACGCACGCCCGCCAGTCCTTGCCCGGCAGCCCGAAGTAGGCGGCCGCCAGCGCGGTCTCGGCCTGCAGGTGGTCGGAGTTGGAGAAGATCGCGTCGGGTCTGCCGAGCTGCTCGATCGTGTCGATCAGGGCACGTGGGTCGCGCACGTCGCACGCCACCGCGTCCGGATGCCGCTCCGGCCGATCCGTCAGGATCGTCACCTCGCAACCCAGCGCGCGGGCCGCGGGCAGGAAGCCGTCCGTCACGGAGTCGGTCGGCTTGAGCGCGGTCAGGTAGAGCCGCAACGCGAAGGCACCCCCGGGGATCAGGTAAGGCTAACCTAACTGCTCGATCCTAGCCGTAGGGAGATCGTTCCGGGGCCTGGATTCCCTAATCAGGGGCTAACCGCGAGGTCATAGGATGACATGGAATGTGAGAGGGGGCGGTCAGTGGAGACGACCGCGGAAGAGCAACTCATCGGACCCTTGCTTCTGGCGCGCGGCACCATTGACCGCTCCTCGGCATTGCGTGCCGACGAGCGGTGGCTGGAGCAGGCGTGGTCCGACCCCACGACCAGGGTGCTGGTGATCGACGACGGTCACACGCTGGTGCGGCGGATCGGCGACGAGGTGGGCGCGGTGCTCTACGGTCCCGCCGACGCGCCGCCCGGGCAGCGTTATCTGCTGGGAGTCGAGGACGGCGTCGCCTATTTCGCGGTCGCCGCGCCGCTGCCCGGCGTGCCGAAGGGCGAGGTCAACGGCCGCGTGACGTTCGCGATGACGCTGGGCGACACCCCCGAGGGCCGGCCGGTGGCGGCCGGGCTGCGCCAGGTCGGCGGCCTGCTCGGCGACCGCGACGCGGGCCTGCTGGTCTACGCCGTGGCGCTGGAGGCCTGGCATGCGACCCACGAATACTGCCCGCGCTGCGGATCCCGCACCGACGTCCGGGCGGGCGGCCACATCCGCCTCTGCCCGCAGGACGGCAGCCAGCACTTCCCACGCGTCGACCCCGCCGTAATCATGCTGATCCGCGACGAGGCGGACCGCTGCCTGCTCGCCCGCGGTCCGCAATGGCCGAAGGGGCGGCTGTCGATCCTGGCGGGGTTCGTCGAGCCGGGGGAATCGCTGGAGCACGCCGTCGTACGCGAGGTCGCGGAGGAGGTCGGCATCGCCGTCGTCAATCCCCGCTATCTCGGCAGCCAGCCCTGGCCGTTCCCGCGCAGCCTCATGCTCGGCTTCTTCGCCGAGGCCACCTCGACCACGCTCACGCCCGACGCGGAGGAGATCGCCGAGGCGGGCTGGTATTCGCGTGAGGAGCTGGCGGCGGCGCTGGAGTCAGGTGATTTGCGCCTGCCGCCGCCCGTGTCGATCGCCCGCCGCCTCATCGAGACCTGGTACGGCGGCCCTCTGTCGGGTGACTGGTAGCGAGATTTCGCTCAGCGTGATTCCATGAACACGAAACGTTAGGTGGAGGGTAAAGTCATGCCCATGAATGAAACACACATGCGAGAGCTCATGGAGCTCGAGCGCCAGAAGCTTGCCATCCAGTTCGCGGCCGTGGAGGTCGCGATCGATGACAAGATCCAGTTTCAGACGAAGAAGATCGTCGATGTGGTGAGCGGGGCGATCTCCGCGGCCGTGGTCCAGCTCAAAGAGGACAACCTGATGCGTGACATCGGGCTCAAGACCCACCTCGCCGTCATGAAGGGAGAGCTCACGGCGGAGATCGGACACGTTCGGACGGAGCTCAAGGCGGACATCGCGGACGTTCGGACAGAGCTCGCGGACGTTCGGACGGAGCTCAAGGCGGACATCGCAGACGTCAAGGGCGAGATCCAGCGCCTGGAGGAGACGGTCGACAACCACACCCACTGAGCTGAGGACCTGAGTGATCTTAGCACCCAGGTCCTCGCAGCCATGCTAGGCCACGAGCCCCCTGCCGTCCCGGCTGGGGGCTCGTGCCGTATCCAAGAACGTCAGGCCGCGCTCTCCAGCAGCAGCTTGACCTCCCCGACCGACGGATTGGTCCGCACGACCCGCCCCTCCGCCGTCTCGATCACCACAGTCGGCACGGTCTGGTTGCCGTTGTTGACGCTCATCACGAATTCGGCCGCCGACGGGTTACGCTCGATGTCGACCTCGTTGAAGCTGATGCCCTCACGGGTCAGCTGGGCCTTGAGCCGCTTGCATGGGCCGCACCAGGTGGTGCTGTAGACGGTGAGCGCCATGTTGGGTGATCCCTCCAAGGGTCAGGAAAACAGACGCTCGGTGCAACAACGCGCAGTGCCTGGTTAATCCTGGAGCTAGTGCCGGTCACCGAACCTCGACCCGGTAATTGCCACTGGAGGAGGGCCGCGAGCATCAGCGGATCATCAGGGAGCCGCTGGAAGTGCTGCGGCCGGTTATAGGCCACCGGTCTGCGGCCAAATGCGAAGCACGAGATGATGTTGACCTCAAGTGGGCTTGGGGTTGCAGGCTAATGGCCATGAGACAAGAGACAGCGGTAGTGCTCGGGCCTGGTGGGATGCTGGGGACGGCCTGGCTGGCCGGACTGGCCGCCGGGTTGCGGCGCGAGGGGTTCGACCTTGCGAAGGCCGATCTGACCATCGGCACGTCGGCAGGAGCGATTGTCGGTGCGACACTGGCCGCGGGACAAGACCTGGAACGGCTCGCGGTGCTGCCCGAGGCGGACGGCGAGCCTGCGGTCAAGACAGATCACGACCGACTGAACGAGGTGTTCGCCATCCTCGGTGACTCCACACTGGAGCCGGCTGCGGCTCTGCGCCGGGTTGGCCGTCTCGCACTGGCTGCCGAAACCGGTGCCGAGGAGGCGCACCTGGCGCGCATGGAGTTCCTGATCGGGGCCAGCGAGTGGCCCGAGGGCAGGCTGCTGATCCCCGCGGTGGATGTCGACACCGGTGAACCGCTGGTGTGGGAGCAGTCCAGCGGCGTATCCCTGGTGGCGGCGGTGGCTTCGAGCTCCGCCTTCCCCGCCAGCGCCCCCCCGATAACGATCAACGGTCGGCGCTACATGGACGGCGCGCTCCGATCGGGTACCAACGCCGACCTCGCCGCAGGCATACAGACGGTGATCGTCATCGAACCGCTGGCCCACCTGTTCCCAGCGAACATGCCACACCACGCAACGGCGGTACGGCTCGCGCCGGACCCTGCCGCGCAGGAAGTCCTCGGCGATCTCAACAACCGTGCCGCTTGGTCGTCGGTCTACCACGCAGGGGCACGGCAAGCGGCCGAGGCCGCCAAGCTCATCGAGCCTGTTTGGGTGCGGTGACGGGTAAGTGCGTGACAGGCCACTAGCCGATGCGCTCGGTGATCCAGGCCTGCACCCGTTCGGCCACGCCCGGCTCGCGGTAGAGGGGCGCGCTGTGGTTGGCCCCCGGCTGGGTGAGCACCGTCACCGGCACGCCCACCTGGCCGAGCATCTGCTTGAGCAGCAGGCTCTGCACCGGCGGCACGAACTCGTCCTGTGCGTGCACGCTCAGCATCGGCGCGTCGTGGCGGCTGGCGTGCCAGGCCACCTCCATGCTGGCCCAGACCCGCGAGCACTTGCCCTTGGGCGCGCAGCCGCCGGCCAGGCGGATCGCGGACTCGCGGAGCTTGCGCTTGCTGGGGTCCGCGGTGTCCTCGCCGTCGGAGTAGGCCCGCAGCGGCGAGATGATCGGCGACAGGCCCACCACGCCCTTGAGACCGCCGATGCCGTCGCCGTACGTGCCGACGGCCGCGGCGATGTGGCCGCCCGCGGAGAAGCCGAGGAGCACGTAGTTGTTGGGGTCGAACGCCCACCGGTCGGCGTGCTTGCGTGCCGCGGCGATCGCGGCCAGCGCGTCGGTGCGCTGCGCGGGCCAGGGCGCGTCGCCGGACAGCCGGTAGTTGAGGTTGAAGACCGTGTAGCCGAGTTCGGCGTAGGTGTGGGTGACTTCCTTCATGTACCTCTTGTCGCCGCTCGACCACCAGCCGCCGTGGATGAGGAAGACGCCGGGCCGCTGCATGCCGTCAGGGGTCCACCAGACGTCCATCTGCTGGCGCCGGTGGCTGCCGTACGCAACCGTCTCCGTGCTCAGGCCGCCGATCCCGTCGGCGTTCACGGGGTTGCTCACGGTTGGGGCGGGTGTGGGCTCCTTTGTCGTCGCGGTCGCGGCGACGGGTGTGAGCACAACGGCAGCGAGCGCGAGAGCGCCCACGTAAACCGCAGTTCGCACGGCCTTCCTTTCCCCCATGCTGATGGTCGGCCCCATTCTGGGGGAAGAGACCAGTTCTTTGCATCTCGTTGACCGAGAACATAACCCGGCCCGCATGTTGCCAGAATAAGGTCCTAGGCCGCCAGTACTGGGATGATGAACGGGTGACGAATGTGGACGACGTCCTGACGGGCCTGGATCCCGAGCAACGCGCGGTCGCCGAGGCCGTGCGCGGGCCCGTGTGCGTGCTCGCGGGCGCGGGCACGGGCAAGACCAGGGCGATCACCCACAGGATCGCGCACGCCGTACGCAGCGGGGTGGTCGACGCGCAGAGCGTGCTGGCTGTGACGTTCACCACCCGGGCGGCGGGGGAGTTGCGCCAGCGGCTGCGTGCGCTGGGGGCGCCCGGCGTGCAGGCCCGCACCTTCCACGCGGCCGCGCTGCGGCAGCTCACCTATTTCTGGCCGCGGGTGATCGGCGGCTCGGCGCCCTCGATCATCGAGTCGAAGCTGCCGGTGCTGGTGGAGGCCTGCCGCCAGATCCGGAAAAATCCCGACCGGTCCGAGTTGCGGGACATCGCCGCCGAGATCGAGTGGGCCAAGGTCACCCAGGTCGGCCCCGAAGACTACGTCGCCGCGGCGGCCAAATACCACCGCACGCCACCCGCGCCGGCCGAGGAGATCGCCCGGCTCTACGAGGCCTACGAGCATCTCCGTCGCGAGCGCCACCTGGTGGACTTCGAGACCATCCTGGAGCTGACCGCGGCCGTGATGACCGAGCACCAGGAGGTGGCGGCGCAGATCCGCCAGCAATACCGCTATTTCGTAGTCGACGAATATCAGGACGTTAACCCGTTGCAGAAGCTCCTGCTCGACACCTGGCTCGGCGGGCGCGACGACATCTGCGTGGTCGGCGACCCCAACCAGACGATCTACTCCTTCACCGGCGCCAGCCCGCGCTATCTGACCGGGTTCGCGGTGGAGCACCCGCAGGCCGCCGTGATCAAGCTGGTCCGCGACTACCGCTCCACCCCGCAGGTGGTCGACCTCGCCAACCTGGTCATCGCCAAGAGCAAGTCGCCGCACCGCCTCGAGCTGCTCGCCCAGCGCCCGGACGGGCCCAAGCCGGTGTTCGCCGACTACGACGACGAGCCGGCCGAGGCCGCCGGGGTGGCCAGGGCCATCAGGAAACTGCTCGACAAGGGTGTGCCGGCGCGCGAGATCGCGGTCCTGTTCCGGGTCAACTCCCAGTCGGAGGCGTACGAGGAGGCTCTGGCCAAGGCCGAGATCCCGTACATGCTGCGTGGCGCCGAGCGCTTCTTCGAACGCCCCGAGGTCCGCCAGGCGGTCGTCCTGCTGCGCGGCGCCGCGCGCTCGGCCACCGGCGAGCCGCTGGCCTCCGAGGTGCACCACATCCTCGCCGGCGTCGGGCTGACCCCGTCACCGCCCGGCGGCGGCAAGGCCAGGGAACGGTGGGAGTCGCTCAAGGCCCTGGCCGATCTGGCGGAGGACGTGGCCGCGGAGGGCGGCGACCTGCCCGCGTTCGTCGCCGAGCTGGAACGCCGCGCCTCCGAGCAGCACGCTCCGCCGGTGGAAGGCGTCACCTTGGCCTCGCTGCACTCCGCCAAAGGCCTGGAATGGGATGCCGTGTTCCTCGTCGGCCTCACCGACGGGATGCTCCCGATCATCTACGCCGAGACCCCGGAGCAGATTGAGGAAGAGCGCCGCCTCCTCTACGTCGGCATCACCCGGGCTCGCGAGCACCTGTCACTGTCGTGGGCGCTGGCCCGCGCCCCCGGCGGGCGCAAGAGCCGCCGCCCGTCCCGGTTCCTCGACGGCCTCACCGGCCGCACCTCCAGCCCGCCACGCATGGCACCGGCGGCCCGCGAGCGCCGTACGGTGGCCGCGCCCGTCAGCTGCCGGGTCTGCGCCAAGACGCTGGTGACGGCGGCCGAGCAGAAGCTGGGCCGGTGCGCGACCTGCCCGGCGGACTACGACGAGGCGCTCCTGGAGCGGCTGAAGGCGTGGCGCACGGCCACGGCCAAGGAGTCCAAGGTCCCGCCCTACGTCATCTTCACCGATGTGACGCTGCAGGCGATCGCGGAGCGGGCGCCGGCGACGGAGCAGGAGCTGCTGTCGATCACCGGCATCGGCCGCGTCAAGGTCGAGCGATACGGCGCGGCGGTCCTGTCCCTCTGCCGCTCGTAACGAACCCGAAATCCCAGCACGGAATCATCGGACACGGCTGGGCCGCATTTGGGGGGAAATGGGCGGCACGTCAGACTTGTCCAAGTATCGGAACGCATGAGGGGGACGGAGACGTGAACGAGGCGCTCAAGGAGCTGCTCGACCTGCTCGACCTGGAGCAGATCGAGCTGGACATCTTCCGGGGGAGGAGCCCCGAGGAGCGCATCCAACGCGTCTTCGGCGGCCAGGTGGCGGCGCAGGCCCTGGTCGCGGCCGGCCGCACAGTCACCAGCGACCGCAACGTGCATTCGCTCCACGCGTATTTCATTCGCCCCGGCGACCCGTCGATCCCGATCGTCTACAACGTGGATCGGGTGCGCGACGGGCGTTCGTTCAGCACCCGCAGGGTCGTCGCGGTCCAGCATGGCAAGGCGATCTTCACGATGTCGGCGTCGTTCCACGTCCTCGAGGAGGGGGTGGAGCACCAAGCGTCCGTGATGCCCGCCGTGCCCGGTCCCGAGACGCTGCCGACGTTCCAGGAGCGCATGTTCGAGCTGGTCGGAGACCACCCGGAATTCCGCGACTGGCTGTCGAGGCCCCGGCCGGTGGACTCCCGGCACGCCTCGCCGCTGACCTGGGAGGCCTACAACAAGCCCGAGTTGCGCAGCGCCCAGACCAACGTGTGGTTCCGCTACGACGCCGAGCTGCCCGACGATCCGCTCCTGCACGTGGTGCTGGCCGCATACGCCTCCGACTTCACGCTGGTCGACACGATCCTGCTGGCGCACGGCATGGCCTGGGGCGTCTCGAACATCATGGGCGCCTCGCTGGATCACGCCATGTGGTTCCACCGCCCCTTCCGCGCCGACGACTGGCTGCTCTACGCCCAGGAGGCGCCGTGGTCGGCTGGCGCGAGGGGGCTGGCTCGTGGTGAGATGTTCACCGCGTCGGGCGATCTCGTGGTCTCCGTCGTCCAGGAGGCCATGATCAGGCCACTGAAATAGGGCGACGAAGTTACGAAATCGCAGGTCGAAAATATGTTGCCCCTTCCCGGGTTCCCGGTTTAGGGTCATGGTCAAGCGAGTCGGACACTCCTGTTCCGACGATCTCAGAGAGTGGAGGTGAGCCCCGGTGATCAGCATTCAGATGTCGGCCACGAAGTGGCTCGCTTCCGCATGCCGTGACGCGGTGAGGCTCGTCGATGGGCCGGCCAAGTTGCGGCACGAGAAGTCTGTCCGTAGCCAGGCCGCCGCCTTCTCCGCGCGCGCCCACGTCCGTGGGGCCGTGCAAGGCGCTCCCGTCTACGCAGGACGTATCGAACTGCCGGCCAACCAGCTCACCAAGGGTGGACTGTGCGGTCCGCAACCCTGGAGGGATACACCGGTCATAACCTGACCGGCGAAAGTAGCCCCCAGGCCGCGGATCCACAGACGGATCCGCGGCCTATTTGTTTGTCCGCGATCCCGACCCACCTACGAGGTGTCCCGACCAAGATCAAAAAAGATCGACAAAAGGAGAAGAAGATGGGGGCCAAGACGATCATGGACCTGATCGACGAAGCCAAGATCCCCTGTCGTACCGACCCTGACCTGTGGTTCGCCGAGTCGCCGGAGGACGTGGAGTTCGCGAAGGCGCTCTGCGGCGGCTGCCCGATCCAGAAGTCCTGCCTCGACCGCGCGCTCGAGCGCGAGGAGCCGTGGGGCGTCTGGGGCGGCGAGCTGATCCTCAGGGGGACCGTCGTTCCCCGCAAGCGTCCGCGCGGGCGTCCCCGCAAGCACCCGGTCGCTGCCTGAACCACCGCGCACCTTCTAGCCAGAAAGCGAAAAACCAATGAGAGCTCAGCCGACGAGGAGCAGCGGAATGTCTTATCTCATCCATGACCTGGTCAATGACCGAATACAAACCCTCCACCGAGAGGCGGAGGAGCAACGCCTCGCCCTGCGCGTGAGTCGTGTGCAGCGGGCGCGGCGAGAGGTCAAGAAGGCCAACGACCGCCTCCGCAAGGCCCTGGACCGGGAGTTCTGACTGGGGAGATCCTGCCGCCGGCGCAGGATCTCCCCGTGAGACCCCAGATCAGTGAAGAGCCGGGTGCAACCCAGCGCCCGGCTCTTCCCCTTTCCACGACAGACGCCCCCACCGCGGGCGGCCGGTCGGCCTAGGTGGTGGGCCGTACCTCCCTCCGCACACTGCGGGCGGGCGCGACGGGCTCCTCCTGCGCGGACCAGAGTCGCGCCGCCATCCACGCGACCCCGATCGCCGCCAGCACCAGCCCGCCCAGATACACCGGCAGCGGCATCAAGTTCCGCAGCGACCCGGGAATCATCCCCACGGCGTACAGGCTCACGGCCACGACCGGCATCGCCCCGCTCCGGATCGCTGCCACGCCGAACGTCAGCACCCCCATCACCAGCACGACCGACGTGACCAGGAACGCCCGCCCCGTGCCGCCCGCCAGCAGAGCGCTCACCGTGCCGCCGCCCAAGTACGGAAAGACGAAATGAAGGATGTACTCGATGGCGAACGCTCCAGCCAGGCCGGCCGAGTTGAGGACCTAGCCGACGAGCCCGAGACTGCCCGCCGTACCCCGAATGTGCAGATAGATCCCGGTGATCGCGAGTAAGCCGGTGAGCGCCGCGAACGGTGCGATGGCATGTGTGAGCGCCGTCTCCGGCAGGAACCCCGCCCGCCTGGCGGAATTGATGACGAGCAGCAGGGCGCAGACGAACCCCGCCGCTCCGGTGACCCGATAGACCCGCATCTCGAAGTGCCCTTCTCTCGGTGATAACGCTCGTTATGATGCTCGTTATCGCCAGATATGGTGAGGGTGTGCCGAGAGACGTAAGCATCCCGAAAGAACTCGGCGCCCTGCGCCAGGACCTGCTCGACGCGGCCATGCGCGTCCTTCGCGAACATGGCGCGCTCCATCTCACCCTCCGCCGCGTGGCAGACGCCGCAGGAACCTCCACCATGGGCATCTACACCTGCTTCGGCGGCCGCGCCGGCCTCCTGGAGGCGATCTACCGGTACGGTTTCAGCATCCTCCACGAGGCTATGACCAGGTCGCTGAACGGCTCCACGGACCCGATCGCCCGGATCATGGCGGTGGCGTACGGCTACAGGCGGTTCGCTCTATCCGATCCCGCCCTCTACGCCCTGATGTTCGAGCGTCCGCTCCCCGACTTCGACCCCTCGCCCGAACAGCGCAACGACGCCCTCGGCCTGACCTTCTCCGTGCTCACCGAGGCCACCTCCGCCGCCGCCGAGGCCCATCTCATCCGCTCGATGGACCCTGTGCGCGCGGCGTACCTGGTGTGGACCACGATCCACGGCATCGTCAGCATCGAGCTCACGTGCTCGCTCCGCAGTCCGCTCCCCGGCTGGTTCCTGGATTCGCGCGAGGAAGGCGAACGCGTCCTCACCGACGGCGTCAACGCCCTCCTCTCGGGCCTCGCCTAACGCATTCGCGCTCTATTGCGCGGCGTGCAGATGACCACGTTGCCGGAGGTGGGTGTCACTGTCCGGGTTGCAGGCGGGCGCAGGCGACGACCGGGGTTGCAGGCGAGCACAGGCGACGGCCGGGTTGCAGGCGGGCGCAGGCGACAACGGGGGTGGCAGGCGACCGCTGGGGTTGCAGGCGAGGGCAGGCGACGACGCGGGTTGTAGGCGGGCGCAGGCGACGTCCGGGTTGCAGGCGAGGGCAGCCGACCGCTGGGGTGCAGGTGTGCGCAGGCGACGATCGGGGTTGCAGGCGGCCGCAAGCGACGGCCGGGTTGCAGGCGAGCACAGGCGATGGCTGGGATTGCAGCCGGGCGCAGGAGGGGACGTCCGTTAGCCGATTGTCAAGGGCTGGTCGTCGGGGTCGTCGGCGAAGCCGGGGACCCAGCGGATCACCTCGTCGCGGAAACGGGCCGTGGTGCCCAGTTGGCAGAGCACGCCCACGCCTGCCGCATGCACCCGATGGATGAGCACGTACGACGTCGGCAGGTTGAGTTGGCGCACCACGTTGCCGGGGCGCAGGTCCGTGACGCCAGCCGCCTGAGCCTGGAGCCACTCCCGGCTGAACGTGAACTCCTCCACGGCCGTCGGCTCGACATACGGCGCGAGGAAGGCACGCAAGGCGTCGGGGTCGATCTCGATGTCACTGCGGATGAAGCCTTCCTGACGCAGCCCCGTCACGACTGTTTCCATGTCGCCCTGGTTGAAGATGCGCATTAACTGCCCGAAGACCCTGGGATAGCCATCGGGCATGCGGTTGACCGCGCCGAAGTCGAGGACACCGAGCTTGCCGTTGGCCAGCATGCGGAAATTGCCCGGGTGCGGGTCGGCGTGGAGCATCCCCACCCGAGCCGGCGAGCAGAACAGGAAACGGACGAAGAGCAGGCCGGCGTGGTCGCGCTCTTCTTGGGTGCCCTCGGTGATGACGCGCGACAGCGGAGTGCCGTCCATCCACTCGGTGACCAGCACCATTTCGTTGGCTGCGATCACGTCAGGGACGTGGAAGTCGGGGTCGCCGTCGAACTCGAGGGCGAAGGCGTGTTGGGCCTCGGCCTCGCGGAGATAGTCGAGCTCCTCCGCGACCCGCTCACGCAACTCCGACAGCACGGCCTTCATGTCGAGGCCAGGAAGTAAGACACCGAACAGCTTGCCCAGCCGGGCCAGCTGGGCGAAGTCGCCGAGCAGGGCCTTCCCCGCCCCCGGGTACTGGATCTTGACGGCCACCTCCCGGCCGTCGTGCCACACGGCCTTGTGCACCTGGCCGATGGAGGCGGCGGCGGTCGGCTGGTCGTCGAACGAGCGGAAATGGTCCCGCCAGTCGTCGCCCAACTGCTCCGTGAGCACCTTGTGGACGGTGGAGACGGGGAGCGGGGGAGCGGCGTCCTGCAGCTTGGTCAAGGTGGCGCGGTAGGGGCCGACGATCTCCGGCGGAAGCGCCGCCTCGAAAATCGACAGCGCCTGGCCGAGCTTCATCGCACCGCCCTTGAGCTCGCCGAGCACCTTGAAGACCTGCTCGGCCGTACGCTGCTGGACTTCCTGCGCCACGATCTCAGCGGACTTGCCGCCGAGACGTTTGCCCAGCCCGAGGGCGGCGCGACCGGCGAATCCCAGGGGAAGCGTGGCCAGCTTGGCAGAACGCGTGACAGCACGGCGCGGAAGATCGCTCACACTGATGCGCGGAACCTCGGCAGAGATGCCGCTTCCCCCCTTCGTGGTCGTCCCCGGGAACAGGTCAGTCGCGTTTGGGCGACATGACCATTCTTAGCGAATAAGGATCGTTTCGCATACAACGACATTGCGGGTGTATGCGCCACGCCTGCCTTTTCCAGTGCCAATCAGGGGAGACGTCCATTGTGCCGTTCGTCACAGCGGACTCCTGGCCGTCGAGATGAGCAAGCGCATGCCCGGTCGCCTGGGCCGCGACCAGGGTCGCGAGAGTCGTGTCGCAGGCGATCTCACCGGGCGGATAACCGCCCAGCCGAGCGGTGACGATCGGCCAGGCCGGGTCGTGGTCGCGGCGGGTCAGGTCCAGACAGTGCAGGCATGCCGTCTCGCCGGGCAACACCAGCGGGCCGACCGTGCCGTGACCTTCGAAGGCGGATGCCAGCAGGTGGGGGATGCCGAGGCAGGTCAGCTCGTTGACCAGCACGCCGTCCAGCGGGCCGACGGGCGCGAGGATGACCAGGTCGGGACGATCTGACCGGTCTCCCAGGTACGTTCCTCCGGCCAGCACCTCGACCGCCGGCCTGACCGGCTCCTGCCCGTCGATCCGCTGGTCCTTTCGCCTCCTGCGGGTGACCGGTTGAGCCCCACCTTCTCCCCGCCCGGCACTCCCCTGTGCCTGAGTCCCCGGAGCCTGCGCCCTTTGGGCCTGAGCCCTTTGAGCCTGCGTCCTTCGAGCCGGTGTCCCCTGGGTCGGTGTCCTTTGGGTCGGGGTGCTTTGGGTCGGGGTGCTTTGGGTCGGTGTCCTCTGCGCCGGTGTCCTCTGCGCCGGGGTCTCTAGCGCTTCGGCCGTCTCCGCCTTGGACCTCCGCGTCTCTGTTCCGCTTCTCTCTGCGGTGTGTGCTCTTTCGAGGTGTCCCTGGGGTGCGGTCCGGCGTTGGCCCTGCCAGCCATCCGTACGAGTGTGCGCGCCTGACCCGGGCACGGGCGGCGTCGATGTAGCGAGCGGGAGGGCAGGGAAGGCGGCAGGCCTGGGCGTGCCGGCAGCCGACCGCCGGTCGCCCAGGGGCGGCGCGCTGCGTCCCCGGCCGGGCTGCAACCCAGACGCCGACGAAGCCGAGCCGGTGGCGCCGGGCGGTGGGACGCGCGGAACCGTGGCGCTCGGCCGTGGTACGCGGGAGCCGGTAGCGCCGGGCGGCGGGATGCGGGAGCTGGCGGCGCCGGGCGGCGGGATGCGGGAGCCGGTGGCGCTGGACGGCGGGACGCGGGAGTCGGTGGCGCCGCGCCAGCCCGAGAGCAGCCTGCGGGCCGCCGCCACCGCGCCCTCCTCCCGCGACAGACCCAGCTCCGACCACGTCAGCCCGCCGGGCGTGATGTCGCTTGCCCGGACGGCGCCCGAGTCGATCACTCGGATGTGCCCCACACCGGCAGCCGCCAGCAGGACCACGATCTGAGCACCCACCCGCCCGGCCCCATAGAGCCGCACCCGGGCGGCCCGCCGCCGCATCAGGAGCCCGATCCCGCCCTCGGGCGCGGTCGAGGCCAGGTCCAGGGCATCGAGGTCGGGTCTCAAACGGTCGCGCTCGGCCAGCGTGAGGTCGCGCAGGGGCGCGGGGCTGGTGGCGGCGTCGTGGAGCGTGCCTTGCGCGGTGAGCTGGTCGAGCAGGGAACGCGCGCGGCACTCGTCGAGCCCGGCGGCGTTGGCCGCGTCCAGCACGCGCGCCAGGTCACGGGTGCCGTCGAGGCCCTCGATCCACTGCTGGACTGATCGGGCCAGACCGGACAGCTTGATGGCGCGCAGCGGGTGCACGCCGTATTGCAGGGTCTGCTCGTCGCGGACGATGCGCCGGAGGGCGGGCTTCACACGTGGCCTCATGGCGGGAAAGGTTCGCACGGCGCAGCAAGATCCCGAGTCGGTTCCGGCCCGCCTGTGGATAACTTCCGGCCCTCGTCGGTGTCCGGCCCGCGCGCGATGCGGTCCCGACGGTTGCGAGGCGAAGGATAAAGATCCGGTAAATCAATCTTTCCTCAAGAATGACCTACGCTTCCCCTGTCGGTCATCGCCTCGAAGATCGCCCAGTAACCCGTATCGATTGCCACAAGTCCGTCCAAAGCGGCCCAGAACCAAGACCATCAAGGCCCTGAAACCCGCGCTGTGCTGGGAATTCCGGTCCCGCCCCGCCACCAGGACCCGGTCAGGCCTGCTGGAGTGCCTGGCCGCGCATCGGGAAACGCGTCTGCCCAAATTCACCGGGTCTTAATCATCTGACCAGCAGAAACAACGTCCACCCTCTGTGGAATTTCGCCAGTCTCGGCTACCGTGCATATGTGCCCCCCGAGACAGTCGAGGTTCGTCGCAGTTCTCGTCGCCGGCGTACGGTTTCCGCCTACCGCGACGGCGACAAGACGATCGTGCTCCTGCCCGCCTGGCTGAGCGGTGAAGACGCGGATGAATGGGTGAGCCGGATGCTGGATCGGCTGGCCGCGAAGGAGAGCCGGCGGAGGCCGACCGAAGAGGGCCTGCTGGAGCGGGCCAGGGAGCTGTCGGCGAAATATCTCGACGGCAAGGCCGAGCCCGTGAGCGTGCGCTGGGTCGACAACCAGCAACACCGCTGGGGCTCCTGCACCCCGGAGAACGGAACGATCCGGATCTCCACCCGCCTCAAGGGCCTGCCCGAATGGGTCATCAACTACGTGATCATCCACGAGCTCGTGCACCTGCTCGTGCCCAGCCACGGCCCCAAGTTCTGGGCGCTGGTGGAACAGTATCCGAAAGCGGAGCGGGCGCGCGGGTTCTTGGAGGGGTTCTCCGCCGCGGCCCACACGGCGCCGGAGGAGTGTTGACGCGCCTCGTCGCGGTCCTCGTACGTCAGCACATGGCGCAGGCGGCGCCGCCGGGCGTCGACCCGCGAGAGTTTCTCGAGGCGATGGCCGAGGACACCTACGAGATGGTCGCGGGACTCGAGCTCGTCACCCCCGTCCTGATCACCAGCGTGCCCGGCCTGGAGGAGATCGTCTGGCCCGGCACCGAGATCGTCGCGATAGCGGAGGACGAGCCGTTGCAGGCCGTGCTCGGCCGGCTCAAGGCCGATCAGGCCGCCGTGATCTGCGGTGACGCGCCAGACCTGCCGCCCCTGCTGGTCGGCAAGCTGTTCAGGGAGCTCGGCAGGGCCGAGATCACCGTTTGCCCGGCGGAGAACGGCGGCGCCGTGGCCCTGGCCTGCGCACTCCCCGCCCCCGCCTGGGCTGCCCCGGACCTGGACGACGAGAACGTGGTGGGCGCGCTGCGCGCCCAGGCCCCGGGACCCCGGAGGGTCGCCACCACCCCGGGCTGGCACCGCCTGCGCACACCGCAAGACGTCGAACGCCTGGATCCCGGCCTCGAGGGCTGGGACAACACCAGGGCGCTGATCAGCGCACGGTGAGCGACACGGCTCAGGGCATGTTGGGCGACACGGCCCAGGGGGCGCGAGGCGCGACCCGGCTCGGGGCATGTTGGGCGACACGGCTCAGGGGGCGCGAGGCGCGACCCGGCTCGGGGCACGGTGAGCGACACGGTTCAGGACGCGAGGCGCGACCCCGGCTCAGGGCACGGTGAGCGACACGGTTCAGGACGCGAGGCGCGACCCCGGCTCAGGGCACGGTGAGCGCGGCCAGCACGGCGCGATGGTCGGTTCCCGGGACGTCGCGCACGCTGACTTCCCGTACGCCCACCCGCCGGTCCACCAGCACATGGTCGATCGTGATGATCGGCGGCACCCGCTTGTTGGCCGGCCACGTCGGGATCAACCCGGCCCCCACCTGAGCGGCGGCGTCCTTGTAACCCCTGGCCAGCAGCTTACGCAGAGCCGCGTGGTCCAGGGAGGCGTTGAAGTCGCCCGCCAGGATCCGCACCCGGTCGGGAGAGGTGGACGGCAGGGCGGCCAGCGCGTCGTTCCACTGGGTGACGTTCGGGCCGAGCGGCGGGTAGGGGTGCACGTCGACGAACTCGATCGGGTTCCCGCCAGGCAACGACACCAGCGCGGCGGGCATCTTGTGCCCCACCGGCGGCATCACGTCGGGCAGCTGCTCCATGGCGTGCTTGGAGTAGAGCCCGCTGCCGCCGGCGCTCCACTCGTCCTCCAGCACGCGATGCGGCATCAGCTCCTTGAGCCCGGCCGCGTCCAGGTCGGCGACCGCACCAGGCGTCAGCTCCTGTGTGCTGAGCACGTCAGGGTCGAACTCCCGGACCAACTTCATGATCGCGTCGATGTCGGCCCGGCCGTACAGCATGTTGATCGTCATGACCTTGAGCGGCCGGCCGGCCGTCGCCTCGGCCGTGCCCAGCGCCCTGGGCAGCACGCTGAAACCGAGGGCGGTCGTGGTGAGTAACGCCACGGCGGTGGCGGCGCGTTTGCGCCCGACCGCGGCGATCAGGAGGGGAACCAGCGAGCCCGCCGCCGCGTACGGGGTCGCGGTCATGAGCTGCGTGGGCAACGACCCCCGCTCCAGCCCCGCCACCCTGGCGACCGCCCACGCCGCGAACGGGCTCACGGCTACCCACGTCAGCGCCGACCCGGTGAACCTCCGGCGTCTGCGAGCGGGCGTCACGATCGTGCCGCCGATGGGCGACTCAGCCGAAGTGCTCACCAAATCCCCCTCTGGAGAACGACGCAAAGGACTCTAGCCAAGTGCGCGCGAACCAGAGCCGAGCACGGCCTGTCCACGTTTGGCCAATCGCCGCGTCGCCTCGTCCGACGGGTCGGGGATCTCGTCGACTGGGAACCAGCGCAGGTCCAGCGACTCCTCGCTGATCACCGCCTCGGCGCCGGGCGGCGCCACGGCCGCGTACTCGACGTCGAGGTGCCAGCTGTTCGGCGGGTGGCACCACACGACGTGCTTGTCCACCGCCAGCGGCCCAGGAAGCAGCTCAAGTCCGGAAATGCCGGACTCCTCCCAGGCTTCCCGCAGCGCCGCGGCCGCGAGCGAGGTGTCGGAGACCTCGCAGTGCCCGCCCATCGGCAACCACATCCCGGCCTTCGGATGCAGCGTGAGCAGCACCTGCGTGCCGTCGTGCGACAGCACCGCCGTCGTCGCCGTCAAGTGCCCGGGCACACACGCGCGCGACATCGCGTCGTCGTGCGCCCGCAGGTGGTCGAGGAACTCCTTGCGCAGCGCCTCTTCCTCGGGCGTGGGCGCGGTCCAGGCGGACAGCACCGCCACCGCGTCGCGGTGCAGGCTCAACTCTTGTCGCCCTCGCCGTCGCCCGGCTCGCGCTGGTCGCGCTGGTCGCCCTGCTCGCCTTCAGCCTCGGTGCCGCCCGGCTTGCCCTCGAACTGGGAGATGTCCCAGGCGGCCTCGCCGCGGACGAACGCGTCGGGGTCGTCGAGGTCGTCGGCCGTCGGCATGAGGTCCGGGTGGCCCCACAGCGCGTCGCGGCCGTCGATCCCGCGCTCGCTCTCCAGAGCCCGCCACAGCGCCGCCGCCTCTCGCAGCCGCCGGGGCCGCAGCTCCAGCCCCACCAGCGTCCCGAACGTGACCTCGGCGGGACCGCCGGTGGCCCGGCGCCTGCGTACGGTCTCGGCCAGGGCGCCGGCGGAGGGCAGCTTGCCTTCGGCGGCCCGGTCGACCACGGTGGCGACCCAGCCCTCGACCAGGGCGAGCATCGTCTCCAGCCGCGCCAGGGCGGCCTTCTGCCGCTCGGTCTCCTCAGGCTTGAGTAGCTTGCCGCCGCTCAGCGCCTCCTGGATCGCCTCGGGGTTGTTGATGTCGAGCCCGCGGATCTGCTCTTCGAGCGCGGAGGTGTCGAGCGTGATGCCCTTGGCGTATTCCTCGACCGCGCCCAGCAGGTGCGAGCGCAGCCACGGCACATGCTGGAACAGCCGGTGGTGCGCGGCCTCGCGCAGCGCCAGATAGATCCTGATCTCCTCGGAGGGCATCTCCAGGCCCTCGCTGAAGGAGGCGATGCCGCCGGGCAGCAGCGCGGCCGTGTCGGACAGTGGCAGGCCGATGTCGGTCGTGCCGATCACCTCGCGGGCGAGCGAGCCGATGGCCTGGCCGATCTGCTGGCCGACCATCATGCCGCCCATTTGCTTGAGCATGCCCATGAGAGGGCCGGCCATCTGCTGGGCCTCGGGCGGCAGGCCCGAGCCGCCGAGAGCGCCGCCCATGGTCTCGACCATGCGCTCGGCGATCGGCTCGCAAAGTTTGCGCCAAATCGGGATGGTGTTTTCGATCCACTCGGACCGGCTCCAGGCCTGCGGGTTGGCCACGCCGCTGGGCAGCGCGGTCGCCTCGTTCAGCCACAGGTCGGCCAGGCTCAGCGCCTCCACGATCTGGCGGCGCTCGCCTTCCATGACGCTCGGGTCGCCCTCGGCCACCACGGCATGCCGGGCGATGTTCTTCGCCATGTCCCAGTTGACAGGGCCTGAACCCTGAGGTGCCGACAACATGTCGGCGAACTGGCGCATCGCCTGAGCCATCTGCTCAGGGTTGCCGAACATGGCGAACGGGTTTTCGTTAGGGTCGTTTTCGCGACCTGGCAGGTCAGTCACCGCTCTACCTCGTGCAGGATGGAGGAGTCCACATCCGCCACGTTAGTCGTCCTACGGCGGATCAGTGCAAAGTGAGGACCTGGTGCCTACCTCGAAACGCCCGCGCCACCCCGTCGTCGCCGTGACCGGCGCGGCCTCCGGCATCGGCCGCGAGCTGCTCGCAAGGCTCGTATCCTCCGCGGGTTTCCGCAGGGTGGTGGCCATCGACGAGCAGCGCGGTGACGTTCAGGAGGCCACGTGGAGAGTGATCGACGTACGGGATCCGCTCTTGGCGAACCGCATCGCTGACATCGACGTGCTGGTCCATCTGGCCGGCGACTACGCGGTGGACTCCGACCCGGTGGCCCGGCGGGCCTACAACCTGCGCGCCGCCCAGACGGTGCTGACGGCGTGCGCCGCGGCACGCGTGCGCCGTGTGGTGTTGGTCACGAGCGCGATGGTCTACGGCGCCGCGCCGGACAACGAGGTGCCCCTGCCCGAGGACGCCCCGGTGGCGGCCGAGCCCGACACCGGCGTCGTGGGCGACTACCTGGAGATCGAGTCCCTGGTGCGCAGATCGCTGCGCAGCCATCCCGGGCTCGAGGTGACCGTGCTGCGCCCGGCGGCGGTCGTCGGCCCGGGCGTCGACACCGTGATCACCCGGCACTTCGAGTCGCCCAGGCTCCTGACCGTCAAGGGCTGCACCCCGCACTGGCAGTTCTGCCACGTCGAGGACCTGATCTCGGCGCTGGAGCTGGCCGCCCGCGGAGTCGTCACCGGCGTGGTGGCGGTCGGCTCCGACGGGTGGCTGGAGCAGGAGCAGGTCGAGGAACTGTCCGGCATCCGCAGGTTCGAGCTGCCCGCCGGGCTGACGTTCGGTACGGCGCAGCGGCTCCACAGGCTCGGCATCACCCCGGCGCCCGCGACCGACCTGCACTACGTGGTCTACCCGTGGGTCGTGGACTGCACGGCGCTGCGGGAGGCGGGCTGGAAGCCGTCGTGGACCAACGAGGCCGCGCTCGAGCAGCAGCTGGAGCTGCTGGAGAAGAGGACGACCGTGGTCGGCAGGCGGCTGCCCGTCAAGGAGGCCACGCTCACCGCGGCCGGCGCCACCGTCGCCGTCATCGGCACCGCCGCGATCGTCCGCCAGGTACGCAAAAAGAGGCGTCAGTAAAGGTTAGGCTCTTTCCCGTGGACGTCATCCGATTGCTTGGCATTCGCGACACCCCGCTGTCCGTGGACGAGGTGCTGGCCGCCGTGGGCGACCACGCCGCGGGCGGCACCACGATCTTCGTCGGCACCGTGCGGGAGCAGGACCACGGCAAGCCCGTGACCAGGCTCTCCTACTCCGCGCACCCCACGGCGGAAGCCGAGCTGCGCGCGGTGGCGGAGAAGGTCGCCGCCGACTTCCCCGTGACGGCGCTGGCCGCGGTGCACCGGGTGGGCGACCTGGAGCTGGGCGACGCAGCCGTCATCGTGGCGGTGGCCGGCCCGCACAGGGACGAGGCGTTCAAGGCCTCCCGCAGGTTGATCGACGACCTCAAGGCGCAGGTCCCCATCTGGAAACACCAGGTCTTCGCCGACGGCGAGACCGAGTGGGTCGGCGCCTGCGAATAAGCTCATCATCATGTCACGACGCGCCCTGACCCTGCTGCTCGCGGGATTCCTCGTGCTCGCGCTGGGGGTGGTGGGAGCGTTCCGGCCGGTCCCGTACGTCGTGCTGAGCCCCGGCCCGACCGAGAACACCATCGGCGAGGTCGACAAGAAGCCCGTGATCGCGATCAAGGGCCGGCAGACCTATCCCACCACCGGCGCGCTGAGCCTGGTGACGGTGGCCTACCAGGGCGGCCCGGCCGCGCAGATCGACCTGCTGACGGCGTTGCGCGGCTGGATCGACCCCACCGTGGCCGTGGTCCCGCAGGAGACCATCTTCGCTCCCGACCGTGACCCCAAGGACGTCGAGGAGGAAAACACGGTCGAGATGACCAACTCCCAAGACTCCGCCACCGCCGCCGCGCTCACCGAGCTCAAGATTCCCTTCAGCATGGTCGTGACCGTTCTGTCCACGGAAAAGGGCAAGCCCGCCGACGGCAAGTTGCAGAAGGGCGACGAGATCAACTCCGTCGACGGCAAGGCGGCCACGGACGTCAACGTGGTGAGCGACGGGGTCAAGGCACACAAGCCCGGCGAGAGCGTGACCTTCAACATCACCCGGGGCAAGGAGAAACTCGACGTCACCGTGCAGACGGTGGACGCCAAGGGGCAGCCCCAAGTGGGCGTGATCATGCAGGCGAAATACAAGTTCCCGTTCGACGTCGACATCAATGTGGGCGACGTCGGCGGGCCCAGCGCGGGGCTGATGTTCTCGCTCGGCATATTGGACAAGCTCACGCCCGGCGAGCTCACGGGCGGCAAGAAGATCGCCGGCACCGGCACCATCCAGCCGACGGGCGAGGTCGGCGCGATCGGCGGCATCCAGCAGAAAATGGTGGGCGCCAAGGAATCCGGCGCGACCATATTCCTGACCCCCGCCGACAACTGCGCCGAGGCCATGAAGGCCGTTCCCGGGGGCCTTCGGCTGGTCAGAGCGGATACCCTGCATGACACAGTGCTGGCGCTCGACGCGCTGCGCACGGGCAACGGAAACGTGCCCGCGTGCGAGGCCGGATGAAACTTCTGGCGACCGCCGTGCGTTAGCCGTATGGCTGGCCTAGCGGTGTAGGTTGCCAGAACACGGACCGTTTCTTCATCACGACGAGGGGTTGGCCTTGAGCTTCCGGACCCCAGGAGCCGGCAGGGCGATGCGCTTGCCCCGTCGGCCACGACTGCTCCTGCCTGTGGCGATCGCTCTCGTGGCGATCGTGGCATTGTTCTTCCTGTTTTCCGGTATCTATACCGACTATTTGTGGTTTGACGCTGTCGACTACTCGTCGGTGTTCACCGGCGTAGTGCTGACCCAGATCGCGCTTTTCGTGGTCGGGGCGCTGCTCATGGTCGCCATCGCCGGCGGAAACATGCTGCTGGCGTTCCGCACGCGGCCGATGTTCGGGCCCGCGATGTTCGGTGGCGCCAGCGGCGCCGACCGCTATCGCATGGCGCTCGACCCCCACCGTAAGCTGATCTTCATCGTCGGCATGGGATTGCTTGCGCTCTTCTCCGGCTCCTCGTTCGCGGGGCAGTGGGAGACATGGCTGAAGTTCATCAACGGTGTGCCGGTCGGCAAGCAGGACAGGCTGCACGGGTGGGACATCTCGTTCTACATGTTCGACCTGCCGTTCATCCGGATGACGCTGAACTTCCTGTTCACCGCCGTGATCCTCTCGGCCATCCTGGCGGCCATCACGCACTACCTCTACGGCGGGTTCCGCCTGCAGTCGCCGGGCGTGCACGCCTCCAGGGCGGCGCGGGTGCACCTGTCCGTCCTGCTCGGCATCTTCGTGCTGCTCAAGGCCGTCGCCTACTGGGTCGACCGCTACAGCCTGGTCTTCTCCGACCGCGGCTTCGTGCACGGCGCGTCCTACACCGACGTCAACGCGGTCCTGCCGGCCAAGACCATTCTCGCGATCATCGCGCTGATCTGCGCCGCGCTGTTCTTCGCCGGCGTGGTGCGGCCCGGCGGCATGCTGCCCGGGGTCTCTTTCGGCCTGCTGGTGCTCTCGGCCATCCTGATCGGCGGCGTCTACCCGGCGCTGGTCGAGCAGTTCCAGGTCAAGCCCAACCAGCAGGGCAAGGAGGCGGCCTACATCCAGCGCAACATCGAGGCCACGCGGGAGGCCTACAACGTCGACAAGACCGAGGTCGAGACCTACAACGCCCAGGCCGACCCGACTAAGGTCCAGCCCCGCGGCGACACCTCGGTCTCCGGCGTGCGGCTGCTCGACCCGGCGCTGGTCTCGTCCACCTACGAGCAGACCCAGCGCATCCGCGGCTTCTACAACTTCGCCGAGCCGCTCGACGTCGACCGCTACCCCGACAGCACCGGCAAGATGATCGACCATATCGTCGGCGTCCGGGAGCTGACCGGTCCGGACGCGGGCCAGAACAACTGGATCAACCGGCACCTGGTCTACACCCACGGCTACGGCTTCGTCGCGGCGCCCGGCAACAAGGTCGACTCCCAGGGTCTGCCCGACTACGACGCCAAGGACATGCCGGTCACCGGCCCGCTCGTCGACAGCACCAAGCTCAAGGAGCCGCGGGTCTACTACGGCGAGGACCAGACCTCCGACCACTACGTCATCGCCGGCGGCAACCCCAAGAACCCGCAGGAGCTCGACTACCCGAAGACGGGTGGCACGGGCCAGGAGAACACGACCTACACCGGCGGCGGCGTGCCCGTCGGATCGTTCTTCAACAGGCTTCTCTACGCCGCCAAGTACGGCGAGGCGAACATCCTGCTCTCGGGCGACGTCAACGACAACTCCAAGATCCTGTACGAGCGCAACCCGCGTGACAGGGTCCAGAAGGTCGCCCCGTTCCTCACGCTCGACGGCAACCCTTACCCGACGATCGTCGACGGGCGCATCGTCTGGATCGTCGACGGCTACACGACGTCCAACGACTACCCGTACTCGCAGAGCGAGAGCCTCGACGATATGACGCGTGACACGACCACCGACCGTCGCGTGATCGCTCAGCAGCCGAGCGACAAGATCAACTACATGCGCAACTCGGTCAAGGCCACGGTCGACGCCTACGACGGCACGGTCAAGCTCTACGGCTGGGACACCAACGACCCGGTGCTGAAGACCTGGAGCGCGGCCTTCCCCGGCATCATCCGCCCGGCCTCGGAGATGAGCGCCGAGCTGCGCAGCCACGTGCGCTACCCGGAGGACCTGTTCAAGGTGCAGCGCTACACCCTGTCGCGCTACCACATCACCGACCCCGCCGCCTTCTACAGCGGCCAGGACTTCTGGAACGTCCCCGGCGACCCCACCCAGGGCGACAAGAACATCAAGCAGCCGCCTTACTACCTGACCACCACGATGCCGGGCGGCCAGCCGGCGTTCTCGCTGACGACGACGTTCGTGCCGCGTCAGGGGCCCAACCTGGCGGCGTTCATGGCGGTCGACTCGTCGGCCGGCTCCGGCTACGGGCGCATCCGTATCCTGCGGATGCCGTCGAGCACCCCTATCCCTGGTCCTGGGCAGGCACAAAACTCCTTCCAGAGCCGGTTCGCGGGTGAGCTCAACCTGCTGGGCGTCGGCGCCTCGTCGGTCCGCTACGGCAATCTGCTGACGCTCCCGTACGCGGGCGGCCTGGTCTACATCGAACCGGTGTACATCCAGGTGGCCGCAGGCGGCGGGCAGGAGCCGTACCCGATCCTGCAGCGGGTGCTGGTGTCGTACGGCGCCAAGATCGGTGTGGGCCGCACGCTGGACGAGGCGCTGAAGGAGGTCTTCGGCGAGCAGGAGCAGCAACAGCAACAGCAGCAGCCCCAGCAGCAGCAACAACAGCCCAGCCAGACCAGCACGGCGCTCAACACGGCGATCTCCAACGCCAGGAAGGCCTACGAGGACGCCCAGAAGGCGCTGCAGGCCAGCCCGCCGGACTGGGACGCCTATGGCGAGGCGCAGAAGCGGCTGGAGGAGGCGCTGAAGGCGCTGCAGAGCGCCAACACGCAGCAGTCGGCGCCCACGGCCAGCCCGACGGCCTCGCCGACCGCCACGCCGACCGCCACGCCCACTACATCGCCGACGGGATCGCCCTCGCCGACAGGATCACCACAGGCGCAGGGCACGTCTTAGCCGTTCGGTTTGCGCCATCCCCGCGTTGCCGTCTAGTCTTAAGGCACAACGCGACGCGGGGTGGAGCAGTTCGGTAGCTCGCTGGGCTCATAACCCAGAGGTCGCAGGTTCAAATCCTGCCCCCGCTACCATGTCGAAAGGCCCGGGAAACCGGGCCTTTCGTGCGTTCTGCGGTGGGTTTGTTTTAACTGGCGCGAGCACTCGCTCGGGGCTGTATAGTTATAAACGTAAGACAGCGACGCGGGGTGGAGCAGTTCGGTAGCTCGCTGGGCTCATAACCCAGAGGTCGCAGGTTCAAATCCTGTCCCCGCTACCAAACACAAAGTCCCCGGCCGAATGGCCGGGGACTTTGTCATTTCCAGCGGGTATGGTGCCCTTCTCGCCGCAGGCGGGCGTTGCTCCCCGACCCCGCGGATGATTACATCATTACATGACTGATGAGACAGCGCCGACGCTGTACGAGTGGGCGGGTGGCACCGAGGCGTTCGAGCGGCTGACCGAGGCGTTCTACCGCACCGTGGTGAAGGACGACGTGATCGGGCCGTTGTTCGCGCACATGGACCCGGATCATCCCCAACACGTCGCCATGTGGTTGAGCGAGGTGTTCGGCGGACCTGACCGCTACACCAAGGAACGCGGCGGCTACCCCAACATGCTCCGCCACCACCTCGGCAAGGCGATCACCGAGCAGCAGCGCCGCAGGTGGGTGAATCTGCTCATGGACGCCGCCGACGAGGTCGGGCTGCCCGACGACCCAGAGTTCAGGGCGGCGTTCGCTGGCTACATCGAATGGGGCACCCGGTTGGCCAAGCACAACTCCCAGCCCGGGGCGGCGCCTCCGCCGCAGGCGCCGGTGCCGCACTGGGGCTGGGGGGTCGCTCCGCCGTACCAGCCGTAACCTGGAGGAATGGGAGGCACGGCCCGCGGGCGGTTGCGCGTCTACCTGGGCGCGGCCCCAGGGGTGGGCAAGACGTTCGCCATGCTGAGCGAGGCGCGCCGGGGCCGGGAACGCGGCAAGGACGTGGTCGTGGGTTTCGTCGAGACCTACGGCCGCGCCCGCACCGCCCGCCTGCTCGAGGGCCTGGAGATCCTCCCGAGGAAGACCATGGCCTACCGGGGCGCGACGTTCACCGAGCTCGACCCCGACGCCGTCATCGCCCGCGCTCCCACCGTGGCGCTGATCGATGAGCTCGCCCACACGAACGTCCCCGGCTCCCGCAACCCCAAGCGCTGGCAGGACGTCGAGGAGATCCTCGACGCCGGCATCGATGTCATCTCCACCGTCAACATCCAGCACCTCGAATCGCTGAACGATGTGGTCGAGCAGATCACCGGCGTGCGACAGCGCGAGACCGTGCCGGACGAGGTGGTGCGGCGGGCCGACCAGATCGAGCTGGTCGATATGGCGCCCGAGGCACTGCGCCGCCGCATGGCGCACGGCAACGTCTACGCCCCCGAGAAGCTCGACGCGGCGCTGGCCAACTACTTCCGCGTCGGCAACCTGACCGCTCTGCGTGAGCTGGCGCTGCTCTGGGTGGCGGGCAAGGTTGAGGAACAACTCGACCGCTACCGTACGGAACACTCCATCCACGGCACCTGGGAGACTCGCGAGCGCGTCGTCGTGGCGCTCACCGGCGGCCCCGAAGGGGACACGCTCATCCGCCGGGCCGCGCGCATCGCGGCGCGCACCAAGGGCTCGGATCTGCTGGCCGTGCACGTCACCAGGGCCGACGGCCTGGCTTCCGGCGGCGACCCGGCGCACCTGGCCCGCCAGCGCACGCTCGTCGAGGACCTGGGCGGCACGTACCACCAGGTGATCGGCGACGACGTGCCCCGGACGCTGCTCGAGTTCGCGCGCGGTGTGAACGCCACCCAGCTCGTCCTCGGCGCGTCGAAGAGAGGGCGGCTGGCGCAGATCGTCTCGCGAGGGGTCGGGGTGACGACGACGGCCCTGTCAGGAACCATCGACGTGCACATGGTCACGCACGAGGCGACCAGGAAGGTGCGCGATCGGGGGCGGTCGAGGGCGGCGCTGACCCGCACCCGGCGTGCGTACGGCTGGGGGCTGACCCTGCTCGGGATGCCGCTGCTCACGGCCGCACTGCGGCCGCTGCACCTGTCGCTGCCCAGTGAGATCCTGCTCTTCTTGCTGCTCGTGGTGGGCGTGGCGCTGGTGGGCGGCATGTGGCCGGCGCTGGCGGCGGCGGTGCTCGGGTTCGGGCTGCTCAACTGGTTCTTCACGCCGCCGCTGCACACGTTGACGATCGCCGAGCCGGAGAACGTGCTCGCGCTGGCCATCTTCGTGCTCGTCGCGGTCATGGTGAGCACGGTCGTCGACCTGGCGGCCAGACGGAGCAGGGAGGCGGCGCGATCGCGGGCCGACGCGGAGGTGCTCGCCACGCTGGCCGGCCATGTGCTGCGGGGCGAGGCGGCGCTGCCGTCGCTGCTGGCGAGGATGCGCGAGACGTTCGGCCTGACCTCGGTGACCCTGCTCGAACGCACGGACAATGCTCAGACCGGGCCGATCCCGGAGCGGATCAGCCATACCCGCCGGGACGACGGCTGGCGGATCGTTTCCACCTCGGGCGGTCCGCCCGCCACCTCGCCTGGGACGGCGGACATCGACATCATGATCGACGACCGGCTGGCGTTGGCCGCCCACGGGCGGCTGCTCGACGCCAGCGATCGGCGGGTGCTTGAGGCGTTCGCGGCCGAGGCGGCGGTCGCGTTGCGGCAGCAACGGCTGCGGGAGGCGGCCGAACGGGCCCGGCCGCTGGCCGAGGCCGACAAGATGCGCACCGCCCTGCTCGCCGCCGTCAGCCACGACCTCCGTACGCCCCTCGCCTCGGCCATGGCCGCGATCGAGAGCCTGCGCGTTTCCGAGATCACGTGGTCGGAGGAGGACCGCGCCGAGTTGCTCGCCACCGCGGATGAGTCACTGATCAAGCTCAACCGCCTGATCTCTAACCTGCTCGACATGAGCCGGCTGCAGGCCGGCGCCCTCGGCGTGACCCTCCAGCCCGTGGCGATCGAGGACATCCTCCCGCGCGCACTCGACGACCTCGCCCCCGCGCCCGGCCTGATCAAGAGCGACATCCCCGCGGACCTCCCCGAGATCCTGGCCGATGCCGCGCTGCTGGAACGAATCCTCGTCAACCTCATGGCGAACGCCGCCCGCTACACCCCCGAGGGGGAGCACGTGCTCGTCACGGCGAGCCGGCTCGGCGAGAACGTCGAAATCCGCATCATCGACCGGGGTCCGGGCATTCCGCAGGAAGCGCATGAAAGGGTGTTCCTGCCCTTCCAACGGCTCGGCGACCGCGACAACCACACGGGAGTAGGGCTGGGCCTGGCGCTCTCGCGCGGCCTCACCGAGGCGATGGGAGGCACGCTCGTCCTGGAGGACACACCCGGAGGGGGACTCACCATGGCCGTCTCGCTGCGGAGGGCCGCATGACCCGCGTGCTCGTCGTGGACGACGAACCGCAGATCCTGCGCGCCCTGCGGGTCAATCTCGCCGCCAGGCAGTACGAGGTCGCGGTCGCGCCCGACGGCGGCACGGCGCTGCGCCATGCCGCCGACTGGCACCCCGACCTGGTCATCCTCGACCTGGGACTGCCCGATCTCGACGGTGTGGAGGTCATCCAGGGGCTGCGGGGCTGGACGTCCGTGCCGATCATCGTCCTTTCCGGGCGGTCGGACAGCTCGGACAAGGTGGACGCGCTCGACGCGGGCGCCGACGACTACGTGACGAAGCCGTTCGGCATCGACGAACTGCTTGCCCGCATCCGCGCGGTGACCCGCCGTACGAGCCAGCAAGAGGAGGTCTCCTCGGTACAACTGGGCGACCACGTCATCGACCTTTCCAGCAAGACGATTTCGGGAGGGGTACGGCTGACGCCCACGGAATGGCACTTCCTGGAGATCCTGCTGCGGAACCCGGGCAAGCTCATCAGCCAGCGCCACCTCCTGACCGAGGTCTGGGGCGCCTCCTATCTCAAGGAGACGCACTACCTGCGCCAGTACATGGCGCAGCTGCGCCGCAAGCTCGAACGCGACCCGGCCCACCCGGTGCATCTGCTGACGGAGCCCGGCATGGGGTACCGGTTCCAGCCGTGACCTTCACGCCTTCCCGGCGATCATCGCGATGGCTTTCTGCACGGACCAGCCGAGCAACAGCAGGGCGAAGGCGGCCTGCGCGATGCGCATCCATGGAGGAGAGAGCTCGTCCGCATAAATCACGACACCAACCCACATCAGGCTGAAAGTCCCGACCAGGATGATTGCCGCCCAGTTCAGCCCCCGCTGCCACATATGCGCAGTCTTGCAGTCAGGGGTGAAAGAGGCGGTATGTCCGGAGTCGTCATCCAGTCACCGGTGGGGCAACATGTGCCGGTGTTGGCTGGGTCTACTTGCGAAGAGTCCTGTGCGTGCCGATGCAACGGCGCAGGCGCATGCCGCGAGGACGCTTCAGAGCGTTGTCCTCCATCGCGGCGGCCAGCGCGGCCCCCGCACGAGCGTCGGACAGGATGCGCTGCATGGCCTCGCCGTCCTCGGGAAGCTGACCCTGCTCGGCCAACTCGCGCCTGAGGAACGTCAAGGGATCGGGCGCGTCCACGGCCTCGGCTGCCACCGAAGCCCGCGCGGCCGTGAGAAGGTGCAAGTAGTGGGAGCGCAGCACGGCCTCACGCATGCGGGCGTGCTCGAGGTCGTCGACCAGCGTCCTGGCGATTCTCAGCAGGTCCCCGGCATGGGTGGTCTCGTCGGCGAGGAACGCGCGGATGTCGTCGAACTCCGAGCGGGTCATGGCGGGCACCTCCAAGAGCGCAGTCTGCTCGTGAGTACTTCGTACCTGAGGGCGATTGCGGATGACTTGCTGTCGGCTTGACCTGGCGTCGCCGGCGCGTGGACATGACAGAGGTTTGAGGGTCAGGTGGTGAGGGAAGGACCTCATGATTACCTAAGTTGCGCGAAGTGGGTGCCGCGGGCTGCTAGAGTTGCCTAGCGCAGGGCGGCCGAGGGGCTCATGGAGCTCCGGAGATGTCCCGGCAAACCCCACTTCCTCGTTGGTCATCCGGGACGATTCGCATCACTCTGGATGAGCTGGTAAGTTAGAGGGGTTGTCCCGGAAACGGGGCGCGACTTAATTCCCGCAGTTCTCGCGAGTCCGGTCAATTTGACAGGAATTCGAGGGGATGTAAGAATTAAGACATAACGCAAGACCGAAACGAAACGCCGGAAAACGCGTCCGTTTCTTGAGAACTCAACAGTTGTGTTAAAAGCCAGTGCATGTGCATCACACATGTATGACCCCGTCATTTTTGACGGTTATTGCTTGGATGATTCATCCGAACATGATCATTGTTTGGAGAGTTTGATCCTGGCTCAGGACGAACGC
>NZ_JAUZQF010000033.1 GCF_030718205.1 Nonomuraea turcica | reverse complement strand
CGCCGTGACCGGGTCGATGCCCTCGCGGTCGCACATCGTCAGATACTCGGCCAGGCCGCAGGCGTAAGCGTCGATCGTTCGGGGCGCTCGCCCCAAGTCCGTCCATATCCGCAGCCACTCGGCCGCCTGCTCGTGCCGGTCGAGCACCGGCCACTTCTCCTCCAGCACCACCGTGCTGCCCAATGGATCTCCTCAGTCCGTGGTCCGATAGGAGAATGATCATTCCTACCGTCAGATTCCACGTAACTAATACGAACACGCTCTTGACCGCCTTGCCGAGTTCCTCGATGGCCTTGTAGGTGGGGTGCTTGGGGCCGCCGCGGGTGAAGCGGCGCAGCACCTGCTCGGCCTCGGCCGTGCCCAGCCGCAAGGCGGTGGCGTACTTCACCAGCTGGTCGTACTGCTGAGCGATGATCTCCCAGTCGATCGGCTTGTCGGCCACCATGCCGGTCAGGCAGGACGGGACCTGGTCATCGGCGTCGGCCTTCACCAGCTTCTGCCGGGCGATGTTCTTCATCCGCGGCAGCAGCTTGAACCCCAGCAAGTAGGAGAACGCGAACCCGACCAGCGACTGGCCATGACTATCTGTGTACTGGCGATCGATGGTGGCGTCGGTGCAGTGCCGCAGCACGCCCTCCATCATCGCGGCGACCTCGGAGGCGTTGCAGGAGCGAAGCTGGGAGTAGACGCACACCGACTTGCGGTCCACGTGCCAATAGATCATGACGCCGGGGCCGCCGTACCGGGCGTGGTACTCAGTCATCAGGTTCGACGACCACGACCCGAACTTCTTCGAGTCCGACGCGCACGCGGTGCCGTTGCCCCACCACAGCGGATCCCGCATCCTCAAGGTGGCGTTGACCAGGGTCGCGATCGCCGCTCGCAGGTTGTCGCGGTTGACGAACAGATGCCGGGTCGCCCGCAGGGCCGCCTCGGTCTCGCCATGGCGGCCGCCGTCGGCGACCCGCTTGATCCCCACATTCGTGCCCAGCGCGTACAGCACCAGCAGCAGGCGTTTGCGGATCACTTCCCGCGGGGTCGCCTCCCTGGTCGCGACCGTGGTGAACGCGCCGGTGAAGTCGGTGACGAAGTCCGACTCCTTCAAGAAGTCCAGCAGGTCGATGATCCCCCAGCGGGCGGCGACCTCGGTGTGCAGCGCCCGCAGGTTCTCCGGAACCTTCAGCTTGCCCAGGTCGGGGATGTGCCAGCGCGGCTCGCCGCGGTGCGTCTTCACCTTCGTGCCGCCGGACTTGTTCCTGCTGATCGCCTGGCCGCAGGCCGCCATCGAGGCGCGCATCGCCTCTTTCAGCGTGGCGATGAACACGCTGGCATCCAACGGTTGGCGCAGGTTCTCGTAGTGGACGTCGCGGTTGTCCTCGAAGTCGGTCGGCAGGTCTTCCTCGGGGTTGCGCCAGCGGCGGGCGCCGGCGACGTAGATCTCGCGGCGGCGCAGTGCGTCCTTCAGCGACACGATCACGCACAGCTCGTAGGAGGCCCGCTCGATGACCCCGTTGTCGTCGACGACCGCTTCCAGCCAGCCGTCCGGTACCACCCCTTGGATGGGGACGTTCTCGGACGCTTCGTAGTGGCGGGTGGTGTTCGGGATGTCGGCATAACGCTGCAGCAGGTCCAGGGCGTCCATAACCGGCCGGTAGGCGGTGTTGTTGCACTTGAACTCGATCGCGGCCAGCAGCTTGGGCAGCATCCGCCGGTAGTAGGAGGTGTAGGAGCTGGTCAGCACCGTCCGCACGCGGGCCTTGTAAGCGCTGGCGTCCGCCTTGGCCTCGGCCACCAGCGCCTTTAGCGTCGCCTCGCCACCCGGCACTGCGGGGAAGACAACCTGCCGGACCGTGCCCTCCGGAGCCCGCAGCGAGGCCTCGGCGATCGAGAACAGCTTCTCGGTCTTGCGGTGCACCTTCTTGGCCTCAGCCTCGATCGCCTTCTCGACCTTCCGCTCCGCCCGTGTGTTGATCTTCGACACCAGGCCGATGAACAGATCGACCAGCGCGTCCGTGATCTCCGTCGTCCGCGACCACGCCAACGCGGCCACCAACGTCAACCGGACCGGCGGCTGGTTGGCCGCGAAATCCGACGGATGCGAGGCCATCGCCCGCGCCCGCCAGGAGGCCACCAGCCGATCCGAATAACCTCCGAACAGATCCGCCGACAGCCCCAGCGCCTTGGCCCGCCGCAGCTTGACAATCTCCTCCAGCAGCGTCTCCAGCCCCAGCCGCCCAGGGTCGGACTTCAGCTCCAGCAGGAACCCGTCCTCACCCGTGGCCAGCTCCCACAGCGCCCGCGCCGAGTCCGCCGACAACCCGTTCAGCACGTGCAGGCAAAACTCCCGCTCGAACCGCGCCCGGCCCGCTCCTGCGATCCGCTCCACCCGGCCCGGTGGCTCGATCTTCAACGTCCGGCAGCGGGACAGAAGCGCCGCCCGCAGCCCCTCGTCCGTGAACACCATCGGGCAGATCTTGTCCGCCAGCCACTCAGCCAGCACGTCCTCATCCGCCCGGGTCGACTCCCGAAACCCCAGCGCTTCCCGCACCTGGGCCCGGTGTCGCTCGATCGACCGGCCCGACCAGTCGTAGTCCGCCAGCAACGCCGGCTCGACCTTCACCTGGCCGGCCACGTAGTCCACCGCGGCTTTGGGCAGCTCACCAACGTGTCGCGGGAACCGGCCCTCCTGCTCGAAGAACTTCAGCATCAGGCCGAACCCCAGACGGGTCGCCCCCGTCTTGTTTCCCACCAGCTCCCAGTCGTCGTCCAGCAGCGTCCACGCCGCGATCAGCTCTTCCGGCTCCCACTCCCGACGCATCCGCATCCGCCCTCTGTCCGACTGTCTCCGACGCGAACACGATCAAGCAGAAGCGCCACGCAGCCAGCAGCATTCACCGCTCCGAAATGATCACGAACTGCAATCGTGATCTCTCGATCTGCTACCTGGCGGCTGGGGACATGTTCGGGAGCGGAGGGCCTACACCTGCGCCTTGGAGCGGATTCTCGGTATTGACGATGGGTCGATCGTGCTGGCCGACCCCGCCGTACTACGTCCATGGTTCACCCCGAAGGGAGACGAGCGGTGACGATCGTCCTGGCAGTCCTGATGGCGCTGTTCTACCTGCAGGGCCTGGTCAAGTTCGGCCTGTGGCTTGTGGTCCCCTACAGCACCAGGATCAAGCGGATCTCCTCCTACTACGCCCGCGACCAGCGCGTCATCGGCGTCTACGACACCGTCACACTCCTGTGCGTCGTGGCCATCGTCGTCCTGCAGTTCGTCTCCGGGATGAACGCGCCGAGCTTCGTGGCCGGACTGCTCGTCGGCATGAACCTCATCCAAATCTTCTTCCACCGCTTCAACCGGCCGCTGCCCGACGACAGGCAGCCACCTGAGCCTGCGCCCAACATGACGATGTCGTACGCCATCCAGGCCGCTCCTGTCCTCGGCTGGCGGGAGATCATCGTCATGGTGGCGCTGTCGGCCTGGGCTCTGTACGTCATCGTCGCCGAGATGCTGCTGGGCTGAAGCAGCCGCGCGTGACTCGCCGCCGATCAGTGCTCGGTGGACTGGCGGCGCAGCAGGTGTACGCCTATCGCGATGATCCAGGCAAAGCCGGTGAGCAGGGACAGGTGTTCCAGTAGGCCGGCAGGGGCCGGTCGCCAGATGCCCAAGGTGTCCAGGCGGTAGGCGATGCCGGCGGCGAAGGCGAAGACGATGACACCGGTCCCGGACAGGCGGGAGTAGACCGCCCAGGCACGGCTGGTCTCCTGCAGTCGTCTGGCCAGGACGAAGGCGGCGGCGCTGAGCCCGGCGAACAGCATGAGACCGGCCACTTGGTGAATCCGGCCGTCGGCGGTGACGATCTCCGGTTGGCCGGGCGGGTAACCGAGTGCGGGATCGGTGGGCACCAGCCCGGCCGCGACCAGGCCCGCCGCCGTGGCCGCGAGCAGGATCGGCCCCCAGGTCGCGCCGCGCCCGGATCGCAGGGCGCGGCGGACTCCGGCGGCGAAGGCGGCCAGCAGCAGCCCGCCGAGCACGAAGTTGATCGTCTGCAGCCAGGCGCGCTCGCCGGTGCCGAGCTGGCTGGCGCCGTGATGCCACAGGCTGTAGCCGGGCCGGGTGGCGCCGTCGGCCCACAGCAGCGCCGGCACCAGGACGCCGGCGGCGATGCCGCCGTACAGCAGCACCGACAGGGTGCGAGATGACATCGGGGAAAGTCCTCCTGTTTCTCCGCGACAGATCGTCGCGGGCCGACCAGACTTCCCGGCTCTCCCACAGCACGCCCCGGCCGGGGCATATCCTGATACAGCGACTTTAGCGCATACTGAAACAACTGCAAGAGGAGGAGGTCCGGCGTGACCGAGCAGGAACCGTTGCTGGAGTGGGTGGAGCGGGTGGCCATGTATCTGGCCCGCGACGGGGTGCCGCCGATCGCCGGGCGGGTGCTGGGCTGGCTGATGGCCTGTGACCCGCCGGAGCAGTCGGCGGGGCAGATCAGCGCGGCGATCGGCGCCAGCCGCGCCTCGCTGACCTCCAACCTGCGGCTGCTGACCGGCATGGGGTTTCTGACCTGGCGCACCCGCCCGGGCGAGCGGACCGTCTACTACCGGATGGCCACCGACGCCTGGGCGGTGGTGGCCCGCCAGCAGATCGCCGGCATCACCTCCTTCCTTGACATCACCCGCGACGGCCTGGACCTGGTCGGCCCGGACGACGAGAGAGCCGCGCGCATCCGCCAGGCGCACGCCACCTTCGAATGGATGGCAGGCGTGTTCAAGGGCGCGCCGCCCCTGCACCCCGACCCCGCCAGCGACCATGCCGGCGACGAGCCCGCAGGCGATCTTGACGATGAGGAGACACCATGACCGGAACGGCGATCGTGGTCGGCGGCGGCATCGGCGGACTGGCCACCGCCGTGGCCCTGCACCGGATCGGCTGGCAGGCCGTCGTGCTGGAGCGAGCGGCCGAGTTGCGCGAGATCGGCGCCGGCATGTCCCAGGCCCCGAACGCCATGCGCGCGCTGGCCGAGCTCGGCGTGGGTGAACAGGCGGGCGCAGCCGGGGTGCCCACCTACTCCGCCGGCAACCTGCGTCTGCCGGACGGTCGCTACCTGCAACGGGCCCGCCCCGGCGACCCGACGCCCCTGCTCGCCTTTCACCGTGCGGACCTGCATCGGGTGCTGCTGGAGGCGGTGCCCGCCGGATGGGTGCGCGCCGGCGCGGAGGTCACCGGCATCCAGCACGACTCCGGCGCGGTGACGGTGACGTGGAGCGGCGGCGAGGCCAGCGCCGACCTGGTGATCGGCGCGGACGGCATCCGCAGCACGGTGCGGCGGCTGCTGTGGCCGGACGCGCCGCCGCCGCGTTTCCTGGGCCGCACCGCCTGGCTCGGCATCGCCGACACCGAGGCCGACACCGAGGCCGGCACCGGCGCCTTTGCGGACGCCGACGGGCTGTCCGGCAGCATCACCATGGGAGTCGGCGGCTACTTCCTGATCCACCCGATCAGCCGCGGCCGGGCCTACTGGGCCTACGTCACCACCTCCGACCAGCCCGGCGTCCGCAACGAGGACGAGAAGAGTGAGGCGGCCCGCCGCCTCACCGGCTGGCACGAGCCCATCCCGGCGCTGATCGCGGCCACCCCGGCCCAGGCGGTGATCCATATCGACATCTGCGACCTGGACCCGCTGCCCACCTACGTCCGCGGCCGGGTGGCGCTGCTCGGCGACGCCGCGCACGCGATGAGCCCGGATCGCGGCCAGGGCGCCGGGCAGTCGATCGAGGACGCGGTTGTACTTGCCGCCGCCCTCGCCGACGAGCCCGCCGACGAGCCCGCCGGTGAGTCCACGGTCGAGGCCGCGCTACGCCGCTACGACACCGAGCGCCGCCCGCGCACCCAGGCCACCGCCCGGGGCGCCCGCGCCGACGGCCGCCGCACCACGTCGGCGGCCGCACACCGGGCACTGGTCAGCATGATCCGGCTGATGCCCGCACCGCTGTGGCGCAAGGGCATCACCGCCGACGGCAACGCCACCTGGCGATGGCAGCCACCACACCTGCCGTCGCCGACCACGCGCCTCTGAGCCGGGCCGGCCGGATGCCGGACCCTGGTCACCTCATCCCTCACCGCGGCAGGATTGCGGCAGGATTGCGGCAGGGTGATCGGGGCCTGCTGGGCTTGCATCCTTCTATCGGGTGAGCTCAGCCGCCACGGGGGTGGCGGCTGGGTCTGCCGGACGTGATCGAGTGCGCAGCAGGATGAACGCCAGCACGGCGGCGACGGTGGCCAGCGTGGCACCGGTCACCATGCCGAAGGACATCGCCTCGACGAAGGCCGCGCGAGCGACGGTGGCGATGTTCCCGTCGCCGAGGGCCATGGCGCCGGCGAGCGACTGCCTGGCCGTGGCGGGCAGGCCGGGCGGCATGGCGGCGGTGTAGGCGGTGGCCAGGACGCTGCCCAGGGTGGCGATGCCGAGGGCGCTGCCCGCCTGGGACAGAGTGCTGTTCATCGCCGATCCTGCTCCGGCGTGCGCGGGCGGGATGGCCGCCATGAGCGCGGTGACCGCGGCCGGTGCGGCCAGCCCGGCGCCCATCCCCATGGCCGCCAGGGCTGTGGCCAGCACCGGGTATCCGTCGCCGGGGGTGATGGACCACAGCACCAGGAACCCTCCGGCGGTGATCAGCATGCCGACGCTCACCATGGCCCGGGTGCTGACCTTCTTGGCCAGCGTCGCGCCCACGATGTTGAAGAGCGCTGAGGAGCCGGCGAACGGCAGCAGCGCCATCCCTGCCTGCAAGACGCCGTAGCCGAGGACGAGCTGAACATACTGGGTCAGCGCCAGTATCATCCCAGCTGCGGCGAAGGCCAGCAGCATCACCGAGAAGGTCCCGCCGCAGAAGTTGCGATCGCCGAAGACCCGCAGCGGCAGCATCGGATGCGGGCTGCGCAGCTCCCAGATCACGAACGCCACGAGGAGCGTGATCCCGGCGGCGAGTGCACCGCCGGTTCCGACCGATCCCCAGCCACGCTGCGGGGCCGCGATGATCGACCAGACCACGGCGATCATGCCGAGGGTGCACAACAGCGCGCCGAGCACATCGGGCCGGACGGCGGGGCCGGTCGACTCGGGCATCATCGCCGCGGCGGCGATGATCGCGATGGCGGCGACGGGCACGTTGATCAGGAAGACCGAGCCCCACCAGAAGTGATCGAGGAGCAGGCCGCCCAGCGACGGTCCGGCCAGGATCCCGGCCAGGGAGACCGCGCTCCAGGCGGCGATCGCCGTGCGCCGCTCGCCTTCGTCGAACACGGTGATCAGGATGGACATGGTGCTCGGCATGACCAGCGATCCGCCGACGCCCATCAGCGCGCGCCCGGCGATCAGCTGTGCGGGGCCGGTGGCGAGGGCGGCGGCGATCGACGCGACGCCGAACACCACCAGCCCGATGATCAGCAGGCGTTTGCGGCCGAACCGGTCGGACAATCCGCCTGCGGTCAGCAGCAGGCCTGCGTAGGCGAGCGTGTACGCGCTGATGATCCATTGAATGTCGGCCGTGCCGGCGTCCAGCTCGCGCATCAGCGCGGGGATGGCCAGGTTGAGGACCGTGTTGTCGATCACCAGGACCAGCACGCTCAGGCAGAGCGCGCCGAGGATCCACCAACGGCGAGGGTGTGAGGTACCGGGGGTGTGCATGTGCCTTCTCTGCTTCTCCCTAAGGACGGCACGGCTGGTGAGGCCGTCGGCCGTCCCACATTCAGTCCTGCCGGTCGGTTCTGCTGGCGGCGTCGCTCTGGTGCTGTTCGAACAGCAGCCCGTAGCGGTCGATCCGCCACAGCTGGGCCAGCACGAGCAGCGTGGTGCCGAAGATGAGCGGCCAGATGCTGAGCGCGGCCAGCCCCCAGGCGATGAAGCCGAACCCGGCCAGCCCGGCGGCGATCAGCCAGCGCAGCACCCGCTGATGGGCTCGCGGTGCGTGGCCGGTGACGTGGAGCTGTTCGCCGTAGATGCCCTTGGCGGCCCAGCTGACGGGCTCGACCGGGCCGAAGATGTGGACGTTCAGCCACAGCCAGGCGATGACGGCCGCGACGCCGATCAGGCACCACCAGCCGAGCCAGGCGCGGCTCCAGACGGCCGTCTCCATTGCGGGGATGGCGGCGAAGCGGGTCCACACGCTCCACGGGTTGGCGTGGCGTTTCCACGCCTGGTCGGTCATGCCGAAGGTCTGGGCCACGCCCTGCTTGGCGCTCATGTCTGTCTCCGTTCACGAGGTGAATGCTTTCTCAGCTCTGACCGTATAGAACTTTCAGAGATCTGTAAACATTCAGAGTGTTGGGTATCATCGTCGATATGGACAGCAGGCAACGGCTGCGCGACGCCGCGGAGAAGCTCGCCCTCACCCTGTCGCAGGGCGGCATGCAGAAGACGACCGCCCGGGTGATGACCGCGCTGCTCTACACCGAGCAGGACACGATGACCGCCGCCGACCTGTGCCAGGAGCTGTCGATCAGCTCGGGCGCGGTCTCCACCGCGGTCAAGCAGCTCCTCCCCATCGGCCTGATCGAACGCGTCCCGGCGCCGGGCAGCCGCCGCGACCACTACCGCTTCCGCCGGGGCGCCTGGGCCACCCTGATGTCACAGCAGAACGCGATGCTCGCCACCATGGGCGAAGCCGCTCAGGAAGGCATCAACGCGGCAGGCGAGGACAGCGTCACCAGCCGGCGCCTGCACGAGATGCGCGACTTCTACACCTACATGACGAACGAGATGATCCCGCTCATCGACAGGTGGCGAGAACGCTACGCCGCCGAGCGAAACTGACCGGCCCACATGGCGCTACAAGATGAAAGGGGGGAGCAGCCCACGTCGCGTTGTGGCGCACGGCCATCGCCGCCGACGGCAACGCCGCCTGACGATGGTGGCCGCCACCGATGGGTTCACTCAGCCTTTGATGAAGCGTCGGGTCATGTACCGGCGTACCAGCGGCAGGGCGGCCAGGCGCAGTGGGAGCTGGGTCAGCCACAGCAGCAGCGGGTTGGCGGGGGCGTAGACGCCTTTGACCCGGCGGCCGAGTTTCTGCTTCGCCTCCACCTCGGGCCGTAGTGCCGTCTCCCAGGCGGCCAGGGCGGCGCCGATGTCGCCGGGGTGGCGTTCCAGTTCGGTGCCGAGCCGGTCGGCGCCGCCGATGGCCAGGGCGGAGCCGTAGCCGGCGAACAGGGTGACGCACCAGGCGGCGTCGCCGAGCAGGACCACGCGGTCGCGGCTCCAGGGGGGGCGACGACCTGGCTGATGGTGTCGAAGTAGACCGAGTCGGTCCTCGCCATGCTTGCCAGGACCTCGGGGATGACCCAGCCGAGATCTCCGTACACCTGGGGTAGCACCGTGGCGGGGTCGTCGCCCCGGTCGTCGCCCCGGTCGTCGTGGCGGGCGCCGCGCTCGGTGCGGTAGCCGAAGAAGGCGACGTTGCGGTCGTCTCCGGCGCTGATGACCGCGACCGTGCGGCCGCCCGCGGACAGGGTGCCGGCGGTGCCGGGCGCGATGGAGGCGGGGCGCCGGTCGAGCATGTACACGGCGACCCTGTGCCCCAGGTCGAGCAGGTAGTCCTCCTCAGGCCCGAAGACCAGGGCGCGGGTGGCCGAGTGCAGGCCGTCGGCGCCGATCAGCAGGTCCGCGTGCTCCACGGTGCCGTCGCTGAGGGTGGCGTGCACGGCGCGGGTGTCCTGGTCGACGGCGGTGATGGTGGTGGCGAAGCGGATCTCGGCGCTGTCGCGGACCGTGTCGTACAGGACGGTTTCGATGTCGCCGCGCAGGATGTTCATCGTCCGGGGGCCCATGGTCGCGGCGATGATCTCGCGGCCCAGGGAGAAACGCCGCTGGCCGTTGGGCTTGTGGTAGACGATTTCCTCGGTGACGAAGGCCCGCTGCAGCAGGTCGGGCAGGATGCCCATGCGTTCGGCGGCGTCGTAGCCGAGGCCGCCGAAGGTGACGGCGTAGCCGCCGCTACGGCGCGTGGGGGCGCGTTCGATGATGAGGCTGTCCCAGCCGATCTGGGACAGCCGCAGGGCGGCGGCCAGGCCGGCGATGCCGGCTCCGATGATGATGGCGCGCATGAAGGGTTCCTTGCTGAAGAGCTGGTGGAGGGGGTTAGAGCTGGTCGAGGACGCGCTGTTCGGCGGCGGGGTCGAGCCAGGTGTCGGGTGAGGGGGCGTCCGGGCGCGGGGCGGGGTCGCCTTCGGCCTGCAGCCAGGCCCAGGTGTCGGCGAGCGTGTCGCGCAGCGGCCGGGTGGTCAGCCCGGCGGCGAAGGCGGCGCTGACGTCGGCGTCGTTCATGCCGGTCGGCGTCGGGTCGTGCGGGAAGCGCAACCCGAACTCCATGCCCAGCCACACGCCCTCCCGGCGCAGCAGTTCCTCGCTCGCCCACACCAGCTCGGCGTCGAACCCGGTCACCTCCAGCGCCGTCTCCAGCAACTGCCCGATCGTCACCGCGCCCGGGCGGCCGGTCACCGTGTAGGCGCCGCCGAGGCCGCGTTCGGCGCACTGCAGCATCCAGGCCGCCATGTCGCGGACGTCGATGTACTGCACCACCGCGTCCGCCGGGCCGGAAGCCAGCACCCGGCCGCCTTTCTCCAGGCGACGCAGCCACCACGGGATGCGGCCGACGTCCTCATACGGTCCCAGGATCATCCCGGCCCTGGCCAGCAGCGCCCGCTCACCGTAGGCCTCGATGGCGGCCAGCTCGCCGCCGCGCTTGGCGGCGGCGTAGTCGGTACTGTCGTCGCTGTCGGGGTCGCCGTCGACGAGCGGGGCGCTCTCGTCCGCGCCCCGCTCGTCGACGGCCAGCGGTGCACGCCGCGGCTGGAGACGTAGCCGTAGTGGCCGGTGCGGCCGGCCAGCAGACGGGCGCTGTCGCGCACGACGCGTGGCGCCCAGGCCCAGGTGTCGACGACGGCGTCCCACTCCTGACCGGCGAGCGCGGCGGCGAGCGCCGCGGTGTCGGTGCGGTCGGCGACGAGCGCCCGGACGCCGGGGGCCGGTGGGCGGCTGAGGCCGCGGTTGAGCGTGCTCACCTCATCCCCGCGCTCCAGCGCGGTCTCGACGAGGGCGCGGCCCACGTGGTGGGTGCCGCCGAGAACGAGCAGTTTCATGACGCTCCAAGAGTCAAGGGGAGCCAGAGGGCTGACGGGTGGGAGGGGTCGTGGAAGATTTCGTGCTCTGACGTGCGGAGCTCGCGCCCTGTGGCCAAGGGTTGGCCGGTGCCCGGGTTGCGGCCGTAGCGGGGGTGGGCGCCGCTGGAGACCTGCAGCCGGATCCGGTGGCCGCGGGCGAAGCGGTGGGCCAGCGGCCACAGCTCGATGTCGACCGCGCGTATGCCGCCGGTGTGTGGGTCGCCGGGCTGGTTCAGCCGGATGATGCCGTCGCACAGGTTGAGCGAGCGGCCGCGGGGACTCACGTCACACAGGCGGGCGAAGTAGTCGACGTCCGGGAGGGATGATCGGGCGTGCAGGCGGACCCGTACCGGGCCGATGACCTCGATGTCCTCGGCCAGGGGCGTGGTGGTGAAGGTGAGGACGTCGGCTCTGGCTTCGATGGCGCGGTTGTCTTTGGGGCCAGCGGAGGTGCTCACCGCTGTCCCGCCCACGGTGGGGGTCGGGTCGCCGGGGTCGTAGCGGTAGCGGCTGGGGCTCGCCTCACGTTCGGGTTCTTCGAGGCTCAGCCGCTCGCCCGGGTGCAGATACCAGTTGGTGGGTTGGTGGGCGGGCGGCCAGCCGGGCAAGTCCAGCCACCGGTTGGCGCCGGTGACGAAGATCCGCGCCCCCGCGGGGGCGGCCTCGTCGTTCATGGCCGCGTCCAGGGCGGCCAGCGCGTCCTTCATGCCGTCGCGGGTGTACAGGCCGCGGCCGTGCCCCCACGGTCCGACCAGCAGCCGGACCTCGCGCCCGGCGGCTAGCAGGCGTGCATGGTCGGCCAGCATGCTGGCCAGGAAGAAGTCGTACCAGCCGCCCTGCAGGTGCACCCGGGGCGGCATCCGCTCGGTGTTGGCGCGGTGGTCCATGCGCGCCCAGTATGCCTGATCTGGTCCGTTGCTGATCCACTCCTCAAACCAGCTCACCCGGTGCCCGGTGAGCGTGCGATCGGCCTGCTCCAGCGGAAGGGTGAGGGTGGCGTGGCGCAACTTGCGGCCGGCGGTGAAGGTGGCCAGCAACTGCCGGGGCACGGAGAAGTTCCCGCTGAACATGGTGTCCACGAGCTGGACCCAGCCCAGCGCGTTGCCCAGCGCGAACGCGCCGCCCGGGTACATGAAGTGCTCGGCGAAGGCCGACGGCGCGTCCTGGATCAGGGCGATCTTCCACTCCGGGATGTGCCGGGCGGCCAGCTCCCACTGGACGAGGCCGAGGTAGCTGGCTCCCCAGGTGGCCAGCGAGCCGCCGAACCAGGGCTGGGCGCGCAGCCTGGTCAGCGTGCCGTCGGCGTCGGCGGGGTCGATGGTGAAGCCGTCGAAGCGGCCGCCGGAGCCGGCCGTGCCGCGCAGGCTCTGATACAGCACCTGGTAGCCGCGCTCGGCCAGCAGCTTCGGCAGCTGATCGAGCGCGTTACCCCGGCCGTACGGGCTGCGCAGCAGCACCAGCGGCGGCCGGTCCAGATCGGCCGGGTAGTAGTGGGTGGCCAGCAGTCGCACGCCGTCGGCGGCCGGGATCTCGACGTTGCGCCGTATCCGTACCGGGTGCCGGATGGCGGGACGTACACCGAACAGGCGGCTCAGCAAGGTCATCGGGTCATCTCCTCGTCGGCACGTGAGCGAACTCACGTCGCCGACCAGGCTTCCCGGCACACCATCGAATCTCCGGAACGGAGCCGATGTCAGCAATATAGCGAATCTTCAGAAAATTCTGAATCCTTCTGAGGTTCGCTATCCTGTCGGATATCGGAGGTGGCGGGTGAACGACAGAGACGAGCAGTGGCAGGCGGCCGAACGGCTGGCCCTGACCCTGACCGAAGGCGGCTTGCAGCGCATGGCCGCCCGGACGCTGGCGGTGTTCCTGTTCACCGACGCCGAGACGGTCACCATGGGCGAGATCGCCGACCGGCTCGGCGTCAGCGCCGGCTCGGTCTCCGGCTCGGTCAAGTCCCTGCTATCCGTCGGCCTGATCGAACGCCTGCCCGCACCCGGCAGTCGCCGCGAGCACTACCGACTCCGCGACGACGCCTGGGCCACCCTGTTCACCAGCCAGAACACCCTCATCCAGCTCATGCTCGCCGCCGCCGAGACCGGCATCGCCACGACCACAGCCGGCGATCCCGCACATCGACGGCTGACGCAGATGCGCGACTTCTACCAGTTCATGCTCAAGGAGATCCCCACCTTGCTGCATCGCTGGCAGGAGCATCAGGCCACCCACTCCAGATGATCTTTCCTGCGAAGGCCGAAGCTGGGGCTCGCTCCGCGCACGGCCAGCCGATTCTCTTCAGGAAAGAGCCTTTTCCTGAAGAGAACTGTCTCCTGCCGCTGAGGTCTGGTGGCGGCCCTGGTCGGCGATCCCGGCGACGAGGTCGACCTGTGGGCGATCGCGGGCTGGGCCGTCAGGCTGGCTTGGGTCTACTTCGCGGTAAGGCCCGGCAGAACAGCCAAACTCGAACGTTGACGCGCGAGGGCGGATCCCCGAGCAGGGTTGCATCGTCGATGCTGGCGGTCGAACGGCCGGTGTTGTTTCTGGTCAGTCGGGGCCGGCCATGTGCAGCAAGAGGGCGATGCCGGCGATGGTCAGGATGACGGCGATCAGCATGATGACCGCGGCGGCCAGGAGTGCGCGGCGCCATCCGGCGGTGACCTGGTGGCGGGCGCCGTGGGCTGGTGTCGTGGTGTGGGTGCGTTTGGGACGTGCCACAGGGCGACGTTAACAGGCGTGGGCGCGCGCCTGGGTCACGTCCACGGACGTGGTGTATGAATCGATCTTCGCGTGATCCTGTTTCTGCAGGTTAAGCGGTAAGTGTCTGCGGGAGTGGGTTCTGTGCGGGTGTGTCGCCGGGGATCACGTGGATCCGGGCTTTGGCCAGGACGTCCAGGCCCATGTAGCGGCGGGCTTCGACCCATTCGTCGGTCTGCTCGGCGAGCACCGCGCCGACGAGGCGGATGATCGCCGCTCGGTCGGGGAAGATGCCGACCACGTCGGTGCGGCGGCGGATCTCCTTGTTCAGCCGCTCCTGCGGGTTGTTCGACCACAGCTGGGACCAGATCTCGCGGGGGAAGGCGGCGAAGGCCAGCAGGTCCTCGCGGGCGGCGTCCAGATGCTCGGCGGCGGCTGGGTGTTTGGCCTGGAGTGTTTGCACGACCCAGGCGTGCTGGGTGCGCACGGAGGCGGCGTCGGGCTGGTCGAAGATGGTGCGGACCAGGGTGGCCACGAACGGCTGTGCGGACTTATTGACGCAGGTCAGAAGGTTGCGCAGGTAGTGAAGCCGTAAAAGATCAAGTTGTCGGCGTGTCGTGGTTGTCTGGCACTGCGGCAAGCAGATCGTCCGCAGTGCGGTATCGGATGGGCGCGGCGGTGGGAATGTGGCCTGTTTGCTGGAGCAGGGGCCGCGTTTCGCGGATGACGTTGCCGATGGAGGATCTGCAGACATCGCCCAGAGCATCGGTCAGAACCTCCATGGTGCAGAGTTTCCGCTGGTAGAGGATGGTCAGCAGGACGCGTTCGCTATTGCTGATCTTCTGGGGGAAGACGCCGGATCTGGTCCCGGATTGGCGGGGACCGCCTCGCCGCTGGTAGCCGAGGCGCTCGCCCTGAGCGACTTGCGATGCGGCGAGGCGTTGGGTGAGCAGGCGAAGTTCGTCGCGGGTGAGCCCGGTCAGAACCGGGTGGGACAGCCGGTCGATGATCGCGGCTCGTGCGGGGCGCTGGTCGGTGTCTAGGAAGTCGAGGAGAGCGGCGGGTTTGGTGAAGCGGACCTGCGCGGTTCCGGCGTGGTGGCCATGGTCTTCCAAGACTCTGCGGGTTTCCTTCACCAGGTCGGCGATGCAGGTATCAGTGACCTCCAGCAGGTCCGCCAGCACCTTCATGGAGCAGACCTGCCGCTGGTAGAGCAGGGTGAGCAGGAGGCGGGCCGCGTCGTCGAACAGGGGTTTGACGCGTAGCTTGCCGGTGGCTCGCCGGGCCCGGCCGCCGCGTTGCCGGCTGTGTCGTTCCTGGGTGCGGGCGGCTTGGGCCGGAGCGAGAATGGCGGCCAGCTGCTTGAGCTGGGCCGGGCTCATGCCGGTCAGGAGAGGGTTGGCCAGCCGGGCGAGCATGGCCTGGCGCCGTTGCGCGGGTCCTTGGCTCTCGCCGACGGGTCGATCCGGGCTGGACTCATCGGTGGATGCGGGGTGCAGCGTGTAGTTCCAGCTGCCGTGGGTGGCGTGCCGCTCCAGCGGCAGGGCGGCGAAGCGTTCCTTGCTGATCGCGACACCGGTCGGGTAGTCGCCGGGGTCCAAGACGGCCTCCACCCGGAGCCCGCCGCTGGTGCGGGTGGCGGCGATGGTGTTGACCACCACCTCATGGCTGGTCAACGGCCTGCCACGCCAGTTGAGGGTGATGTGGGAGAACAGCCGGTGCTCGATCTTGTTCCATTTTGAGGTGCCGGGAGGGAAGTGGCAGACCGTGATGGCCAGCCCGGTCTCGGCGGCCAGTGCGGCCAGTTCGCTCTTCCAGACGCGGTAACGGTAGCTGTTGGAGCCGCCCGCGTCCGCGGTGATCAGCAGACAGCCGGCGTGCGGGTAGTCTCGGCTGCCGCATGCTTTCCACCAGCGGCGGATGGACTCCACGGCGAAAACGGAGGTGTCGTGGTCGACGCCGACGTTCACCCAGCCGGTGTTGCGGGTGAGGTCGTAGATCCCGTACGGGATGGCCTGCTCCACCTGCGGGCCGGTGAAGAAGCTGTGGTCGACGACCTGGACCGGGTCGCCCTTCGGCCGCCACTCGCGGCCGGCGTTGGGCAGCAGGCCCAGCTGTTCCCGCTTCTTGGTGTCGACGCTGATAACAGGCTCTCCAACCGTCTGGTGATGTTTGACCTGCTCATTGATGTAGCGGAACTGGGCGTCTCGATCCGGATGCTGCGTGCCCTCCAAGGTCTTGCGCGTGCCTTGCAGGCTGAAGCCGTTGCGGCGCAGCAACGCGCCGACCGTCGGTGCCGAGACCGTGTGCCCCTGCCGCGTCAGTTCGTCGGCCAAGTGCCGCAGCGACTTGGTCGTCCACCTCAGCGGCGACTCTGGATCTCCTCGCTCATCGGGTTCTACCAGGGCTAATAGTGCAGGCACCAGGCCTGGGTCGTGCTCAGCCACCGGCTTGCGTCCACCTCCAGATCGTCGGACGCGATCATCCGGCGAGGGACGCAGTCCGCTTTCGAGTTCGAAGACGCCTTTGCGCACGGTGGTTTCGCTGACTCCGGCTGCCCGGGCGACAGCTCGGATGCCGCCGTGTCCCAGGAGCCGGGCCTCGGTTCCGAGCATCAGCCGCTGCTGTCGTTCGTTCAGGTGTGGGAGTAACGCCTCGAATTTCCGCGCCAGCTGCTCGCGGACCTCGGTGGAGATCGCCATACCACCTCAACGACCTCAAGATCAGAAAGCAACGCCTTATTTCCTCACAGCTTCAGTGGGTGCGGCATCTTTGCCAGGAGGCGCCAGGCAGGGTGGCGCCGATCGCAGCGACGAGGCCGGCGTGACAGTCGGAGATGACCAGTTGCACGCCGGACAGGCCGCGCGCGGTCAGGCTGCGCAGGAAGGCCAGCCAGCCGGCGCCGTCTTCGGCGCTGGTGACGTCCAGGCCGAGGATCTCGCGCCGGCCGTCGGCGTTGACCGCGGTGGCCACCAGGCAGTGCACGTTGATGATCCGGCCGCCCTCGCGCACCTTCTGCGTCAAAGCGTCCAGCCAGACGAAGGTGTACGGGCCGGCGTCCAGCGCCCGGGTGCGGAACGCCTCGACCTGCTCATCGAGCACCTTGGCCATCTGGCTGACCTGGCTTTTGGAGATGTGCTTGATGCCGAGCTGCTCGACCAGCTTGTCCACCCGGCGGGTCGACACGCCGAGCAGATAGGACGTGGCGATCACGCTGATCAGCGCCTGCTCGGCCCGCCGCCGACGCTCCAAAAGCCAGTCCGGGAAGTACGAACCCGATCGCAGCTTCGGAATCGCCAGCTGAACCGTCCCCGCCCGGGTGTCCCACTCGCGCTTGCGGTAGCCGTTGCGGGAGTTGGTCCGCTCGCCGCTGCGCTCGCCGTATGCGGCGCCGCACAGGGTGTCGGCCTCGGCCGACATCAACGCTTCGGCCATGGTCTTCACCATGGATCGCAACAAGTCGGGGTCGTCGGTCTCGATCTGCTTCGCCAGCCACTGCTCGGGCGTCACACTGGGATCTACGGCCATCGCCTGGTTCTCCTTCGAATCTTGATCTTTGCTACTCGAAGGATCACGCGATGGCCGTCTTCATTTCACGACGCCACGCCTGTGACCAGGTCAAACTCGTACACCACTCCCGTGGACGCAACCCGCGCCTGGCCGGTTGTGGCGTGGCCTCGCCAGGAGAGTGTCGGCTTCGGTGATCAGGCTTGCTGCGCCGATCCGTGCGCGATCAGGGCGGGATGGCGTTGAGGAGACAAGCAAAGTCTGCGGCGCGTACGTCTTGGGGGGTCGAAGCGGCCTGCGGCTTCGCTGACGGCGCACCCCCGGGAGAGGCCTGAGCCGAGCTGCCCGAGGCCGGGAAGGGAGGGCTTGCGCCGCCCACGAGCGGTGGCGGGCACGCAGACTGGAGGCTGTCATCATCGTCGAGGGAAGGCGGCGTGTTTCGCGTGCTGAAGGGTGGGGCGAGGCGCGGGCTGATCCGCGCTCCCGCCGTGGTGTTATGGCTGCTGGTGTGGTCGCTGAACCTGTATGAATTCCTGCTGGCGTTCTGAACCCCAGTTCAAGCAGCCGAGGGCCGGGCAGTGCGTTCAGGCGGGCACCAGCAGGGTGGTGAGCAGGTCGTCGAGGCTGACGATGCCCGCGGTGGTGCCGTCGTCGGCGCGGATGAGGGCGATCTGGCTGCGGGCGGCGCGCAGCCGGGCGACGGCGTCGGTGACCGAGGTGCCGGGCGGGAGTGCCGGGATCCGGTAGGCGAGCTGGGCGGCGGTGACGTCGGTGCCGCGTTTGCGGGCCAGGTAGGCGTCGCGGATGTGCACCACGCCGGCCGGGTCGGTGGGGGTGCCGACGATCAGGCGGGAGCGTTGCGCGCGTAGGCAGGCGTCGATCACCTGCTGGGCGGTGGCAGTGGCGGGCACCGCGATGATCTGGCCGGGTGAGGTGATCAGTGGGGTGATGTCGGCGTGGGGGGCGCGCAGGGCCTGGCTGAGCACGGCGTGGTCGTCGGCCTCGATCAGCCCGAGCCGGCGGGATTCGGCCACCAGGTGCTGCAGCTGCTCCGGGGTGCGCGGGTTGGCGCCCTCCTCGCGCGGGCGCACCTTGAACAGCCGCAGCAGGCCGTTGGTGACCGCGTTCAGTGCGCTGATCAGCGGGCGTACCAGCAGGGTGAAGCCGCGGAACGGCAGCGCAAGGAGCGTCGCCGAGCGTTCGGGGTGAGCGATCGCCCAGGATTTCGGTGCCATCTCGCCCAGCACCATGTGCAGGAACGTCACGACGGCCAGCGCGATGACGAACGCCACCGCGTGCGCGGCGGCCTCGGGCAGGCCCACGGCGTGAAAGAGCGGGGTGAGCGTGCCGGCGATCAGCGGTTCGGAGACCACGCCCAGGCCGAGCGAGCACAGCGTGATGCCGAGCTGGGCGCCGGCCAGCATCAGTGACAGTTCCTTGATGCCGGCCAGGGCGGCGTCGGCCGCTCTGCTGCCACCGGCGGCGGCCTTCTCCAGCCGGTGGCGCTTGGCGGCGACCAGGGCGAACTCTGCGGCGACGAAGAAGCCGTTGCCGATCAGCAGGACCAGGGTCAGCGCCAGGCCGATGGACAGGTTCACGGCTGCTCCTCGCCTTCCCGGCCATCGTGGCCGTCGGGGCGGTGGGGGGTGAGGCGGACGCGCTCGGGGACGTGCCGGTCCAGCGTCAGCACCTCGATCCGGGCGTGGGTGGCCGCGCTGGGGTCGAGGGTGGCGGGTAGTTCGGCGGTGACGACGTCGCCGGGGACGGCGAAGCGGCCGAGCCGGTGCAGGATGAGCCCGGCCAGGGTGTCGTACTCGTCCTCGTCCGGCAGGTTCAGATCGGTCTCCAAGGCGATCTCGTCGATGCGTAGGGCGGCGTCCAGCTCCCAGTCGTCGCCGCGCCGCAGCACACGGGGCGTCTCGGCGTCGTTCTCGTCGGCAATCTCCCCGACCAGCTCTTCGGCCACGTCCTCCCAGGTGACCAGGCCGGCCAGGCCGCCGTGCTCGTCGACCACGCAGGCCACCTCCTCACCGCGGGCGTGCAGCTGGGCGGCCAGGTCCGGCAGGGACAGGGAGAACGGCACGATCAGCACGTCGCGGGTGATGTCGGCGATGCGCGTGGTGGACGCCTTCTCGGGCGGTACGGCGGCCGCGTCGCGCAGGCTGACCAGCCCTGCCACGTCGTCCAGGGTGGCGCCGAGGACGGGGTAGTGGGTGTGGCCGCGTTTGGCGATGAGCTCGTCCAGCTCCGCCACGGTGGCCGAGGCGGCGACGGCGACCACGTCGGCGCGGGGCACCATGACTTCTTCGGCGGTGTGCTCGGAGAAGGCCAGGGCGCGTTCCAGGACGTCGGCCTGGCTGCCGGGCAGGTGGCCGTGGGCTTCGGACTCGCCGATGATGTGGCCGAGCTCTTCCAGGGTGGCGCCGTGGTGCAGCTCTTCGACCGGTTCGATGCCGACGGCGCGCAGCAGCTTGTTGGCGGCGGTGTCGAACAGTTTGATGATCGGCCCGGCGATCTTCAGGTAGAGCAGGGTGGAGGTGGCCAGGGCGCGGGCCAGCGGCTCGGGCCGGGCCAGGGCGAGGTTTTTCGGGGCCAGCTCGCCCAGCACCATCTGGATGATCGTGGCCAGCGCGAAGCCGACCGCCAGCGCCACCGCGCCGACCATGTCGGCGGGCATGCCGAACGCGGTCAGGGCGGGGGCGATCAGCTCGGCCAGGGCCGGGCGGGCGATGAAGCCGACCACCAGCGCGGTGACGGTGATGCCGAGTTGCGCGCCGGACAGCATGAACGACAGCCGGCCCATCACCTTGACGGCTTTGGCCGCCTTCTTGTCGCCCGCGGCGGCCTGCTGCGACAGGGCGAGCCGGTCGGCGCTGACGTAGGCGAACTCCTGGGCGACGAAGTAGCCGGTGGCCAGCGTGAGCAGGAAGATGGCCAGCAGGCCGAGCGCCACACTCATCGGCCCCGCCCCCGTCCTGGCGATCGGTCGCGCGTGATCGGTCTCCTCGGGTCCGTTGACACGGACGCCACCACCGTTCCCTTCCTGTCCTTACCAGTGCGTGCGCCGGCACGTGAGGCGCATGCGGGCAGGCCCGCCCGCATGCGCTGCGATGGACGCTAGCCGATCGGCGCACGCCGGCCGCGACCGGGGCACATCACCCGGGGTAACGGGCGATGCGTCGGCAAAGTGCCGGATGTGATCGATGCCTCACGCCTGCCCTGCTACGGGCCGTTCCCATGCACGCCTACGATGATCAACTGGTGATCAACCATTGTGGTCCTCGGAGCAGGGAGCTGTCGCAGTTGTCGGGACAAGAACGCGTTCGCCTCGTCCTGGAACACCGTCTCGTGCAGCGGGCGATCATCGCCGTCATCGTGATTAACGCCATCACCATTGGCATGGAGACCAGCTCCCATCTGATGGAGCGCGCCGGCGGCCTGCTGCACGCCGTCGACAGGATCGCGCTGGCGGTCTTCACGACTGAGATCGCCGCCCGGCTGTATGTCTACCGCCGCGCCTTCTTCTCCGATCCGTGGAACTGGTTCGACACCGTCATCATGGCGATCGCGCTGGCGCCCGCCTCCGGCCCGGCCTCGGTGCTGCGGGCGCTGCGGATCCTGCGCGCGCTCAGGTTGGTCTCGGCAGTGCCCAGCATGCGCCGCGTGGTGGGCGCGCTGCTGTCCGCGGTGCCGGGCATGGCCTCCATCATCGGCCTGCTCGCTCTGATGATCTACATCGCGGCGGTGATCGCCACCGCCCTGTTCGGCGAGGTCGTGCCCGAACGCTTCGACGAGCTGCCCCGCTCGCTGTTCACCCTGTTCCAGATCATGACCGGCGACGACTGGGGCACCGTCGCCAAGCAGGTGATGGCCCACAAGCCGTGGGCGTGGATCTTCTTCATCGCCTACATCCTGATGTCCACCTTCGTCGCGCTGAACCTGTTCATCGCGGTCGTGGTCAACGCCATGCACGAGAACCAGCCCTCCCCGGCCGAAACCCAAACCCAGGCCGAACTGCAGACGCTGCGGCAGGAACTGGCCGCCGTCAACGCCAAACTGGACCAGCTGCTGACGCGCGAACCCTCCGCCCTCGCCTCTCCTGCCTCCACCGCTACTACCTCCACCGCTACTACCTCCACCGCTACTACCTCCACCGCTACTGCCTCCACTGGGAGCCCGCTCAGCGGTGCGCCGCCCGCCAACGGCCACACTCCGCCACCCGCGAGCCACAGCTGACCACCGCCGCCCGGCAATAAGCGGGCATGGACGCGAGCATGGACGCGAGGCGCCACCGGCGTGGCGACCGGTCACCGCCTCCAAAGGTGGGGCCCTCGCTCGTCTCCCGCAACCGGGGGATGAACCCCCCCATATCTTGGCCATTCGACTCTTTTCGGGGCAGCCTCGGGGGAAGGTTGTCCTCACTGCTGGAACCCTGCACTCCCCTTGATCGTTTAGGCGGGCGGCATGACCATGCCGCCAATCGTCGACAGGGAGAACAAGTCGTGGTCTTTAAACGGATGCTGGGCGCCTTCGGTGTCGGCGCCCCCTCGGTGGACACCGTCCTGGCCACCCCGCAGATCCAGCCGGGCGGCATGCTGTCCGGCGAAGTGCGCCTGGCCGGCGGCGACTTCGACGCCGAGATCGAGCACATCACCCTCGGCCTGGTCGCCCGGGTCGAGATCGAGCACGGCGACGGCGAGGGCGCCGGGCTCGGCGAGTTCTCCCGCGCCCAGGTCTCCGGCCCGTTCACCCTGCGCAAGGGCGAGAACAAGGTGATCGGCTTCCAGATGCCGGTGCCGTGGGAGACCCCGATCAGCGAGATCGGCGGCCGGCACCTGACCGGCATGGCGCTGGGCGTGCGCACCGAGCTGGCCATCGCCAAGGCCGTCGACAAGGGCGACCTGGATGAGGTCGCGGTCGAGCCGCTACCGTCCCAGCTGCGCATCCTGCAGGCGTTCCTGGATCTGGGCTTCCACTTCAAGTCCGCCGACCTGGAAGCGGGCCACCTGTACGGCGTGCACCAGGAGCTGCCGTTCTACCAGGAGATCGAGTTCTACCCACCCGCCCCACACCACGGGGTCGTCGGCGAGGTCGAGCTCACCTTCGTCGCCGGCCCGCACGGGCTGGAGGTAATCCTCGAGGCCGACAAACGCGCCGGCCGCTACTCCGGCGACGCCATCGGCCGCTTCACCATCAGCCACGACGACGCCCTGCACACCGACTGGCCCAGCGAGCTCGACCGCTGGCTGTCCGGCCTGACCCAGTACGGACACGGCAGTCATCACAGCAGCCACCACGACGGCCACAGCGAACACTACGGCGACCACCACGGCGGCTACGGCCACCCGCAGCACCACGGCCACCACGAGCAGCACCACGAGCACCGTAGTGGCCCGGGCTGGGGAACGGTGGCCGCGGCCGGCGCCGCCGGCGTAGTCGGCGGCCTGGTGGCGGGCGAGGTCATCGAGGAGATCTTCGAAGGCGATGAGGAGGAAGGCGGAGACGGCGACTGGTAGCAGACCAGTCCGGCGCCCAGCCCGCTGACCGAGCCGCAGCACTCGGTCAGCGGGCCGCCCAATAATCGTCGGCGATCGGCTCGCCGCTGAGCAGGGCGGCGAACAGGTCCTCCCACAGCGGCATCACCATCTCCGGCGTGTAGTCGAGCGCCGTTTCGGCGGCGGCGGCGCCCAGGCGCCGTCGCAGCTCGCCGTCACCCATCAGCCGCCGCAATGCTGCGGCCAGCGCCTCGACGTCGCGCGGCGGCACCAGCAGCCCGTCCTTGCCGGGGGTGAGCACGTCGGCGGGGCCGGTGAGGCAGTCGAAGGCGGCGATCGGCAGCGCATGGCCCATCGCCTCGATCATCGCCATCGGCAGCCCCTCGATCCGAGAGCTGAGCGCGTAGATCGACGCCCGTGCCAGTTCCTCGTGGATGCGGTCGCTGCGACCCATCAAAGCGATCCGCTCGCCCATGGCGTGCTCGTCGATCCGCTCCTGCAGGCGATCCTGGGACGGGCCGGTGCCGAAGATGCGCAACCGCCACCCGGGATAGTCCGCGGCGACGGCCGCGAAGGCGTCGATGAGCATGTCGAAGCCCTTTTGCGGCACCAGCCGGCCGACCGCGATCACGATCGGGTTGCTCTGGTCGGAGTGCTTGCGATCGTCCATGTGCACCGCGTTGGGAATGCGTACCACCGGCGTACGCGCCAGCAGCGCCCGATACTCGGCACAGCTGGTCTCGGTCAGCACCACCACCGCGTCGAAACGACCGTAATGGCGGCTGATCTGGTCGCGTACGGCCGGGTGGTAGGCGGCCAGGTTCATGTGCTCCTGCGCCACCCGGATCACCCCTTTGCCCGCGCGGCGGGCGGAGATGAGGTTCAGCGCCGGGCGGGTGGTGACCAGGATGCCGTCGTGCAGGCCGGACACGTAGTCGATGACCGCCGTCTCGACCCGTTCGGTGAAGTACTCGGCGGCGAACTCCCCGTACGGCACCATCTTGCCGCGGGCCCGCCGCCACACCTTGCGGGCGAGTGAGTCGGCGGCAACGCCGTCGCGCTGGTCCACCAGCGCAGACAAAGCAACCCGCTTGTCGATGGCGAACTGCGGCTTGGTCCGCCGCCGCACCACACTGACGATCTCGACCTCGTGACCGGCCTCGGCCATCGCATTGGCCTGATTGACCACCGTGCGGATGGTGCCGCCCATGCCGTAGGCGTGCAGCAGCATGTAACGGATCTTCACGGCAGGTACTCCCAGGTCCGGCACATGTCCTTCAACACGTCGGGAATCTCCTCGGGCCGGGGCAGACCGCGGCCGGGCTGCACCGCGCCAGAGCGGATCTTGTCCTTCCAGTCACCGAGCCCCTTGACCGCCACGTCCGGCCGGCCATAGGAGAGCATCTCCGGCGCCCACGCCAGCTGCAGGAAGTCACAGATCGCGCGGCTGGTCTTGTCCGGCTCGGCGGTCAACTCCTCATAGCGCACCGTCAGCCCCGGCAGCGCGCTCCTGGCCCGCTCGGTCGCCTTCATGTAGCGCAGCGCGTCGGCCGCCGCCTCCTGCGGGGTGCGCTTGTCCGGGCTGGCCTCGTGCCAGGAGGTCGCGATCGAGGCCGGGTGGCGCAGCAGGAACACGAACCGGGCGTCCGGCCAGCACGCCGCGATCCGCTCATAGGCGAAGGCGTTGGCCGGCGTCTTGTCCACGATGAACCGCTTGCCGCTGCGCACCAGCTCGCGATGCAGCACCCGGTCCCACAACAAGTGCTCCAGATCGGCCAGGTTGTGCCCGAGCGCCGCCATCGCCTTTTCCGCCAGCCCGGTGCCGAAGCCCACGTTCAGCCGGCGCACGTGCTCGTGCGGAGCGTGCAGGTCCGGGTGGGCGTTCAGCATCGAACGCAGCAACGTCGAGCCGGACCGGACGGGGGAGAGGACAAACACAGGGGCGGTAAGCAGACGGTCGACGCCGGGATCGGGCGGAGGCCGGAGGGTCACCTCAGCGGTCTTCATCGGTCGCGACGCTGCTTGCCCTGCTTTCCCTACCCGTTCGACTCGGAATCCGGTGTACCTGGCCAGCGCGCCGTTGATCCTGCGCTGCCACATCATGGAAGGCGAGGTTACCGACCCTTTCTGGAGGTTGACTGAGAATCAGCAACGGCCACGGGCAGATGACCCGCGGCCGTGCTTGCGCCCCCGTGCTCTACTCGCGGCGCCTGCCATACAGGCCCGCCGTCAGCGAGACCCCGAGCGCCGCCAGGGCGACCTGGATGCCGAGTTCGATCCAGTCGATGCCCCGGGTGTCGGCCACGCCCAACCTGGCCGCGATGCCGGTGCCGATCAGCGCCGCGCCCACGCCGATCAGCAGCGTCAGCCAGATCGGGATGCGCTGGCGGCCTGGTATGACCAGCCGCCCCAAGGCGCCGATCACCAGGCCGATGATGATGGCGGAGATGATGCCGGTGATTTCCACGCTGCGACTCCCGAACGTTCGGCGATCGACCTTCGCCCCGCCTAACGAACCACGCCACGCACGCGGTTCCTCACAGCAGGCGCCCGTTGCCGGCGCATGCGGCGTCCGCGCTCGGGGCGCCGCATGCCCAACCAACACGTGGCCGGCCTCTCCCCCTCCACAGAGGATCCGGCCACCGGCACGCTACCGCTCGTATCAACATGATCACCACCTGTAACGGCAAGTTGGATATGAGGACTGGCTCGCGGCCGCCCCGCGAGCGCGGCTTCTTGCCGACGGCGACCCCGGGGCGCCGCGGCGCGGCGCCTGGTCCTCCTCATCTCGGCGGAACGCAGTTACGGCACTCCGCAGTGGAGACAGGTCCCAAGGCCCCAGCGCGGCACCAACGAATCGGTGTGGATGCGGGCCCACGCCCGGCTGATCTTCGGCGATCAGCCAACTAGCGCCTGCAGCAGACGCTCCCGCTGTTGCCTGGTCAGTCCGCCGACCCGGCGCTTCTCAGCCACCCCCGACACGGCCATCAGCGCCGCGACCCTCGCCGGCCCGAAACCGGGAACCGCGCGAAGGACCTGCGCCACCCGGGTCTTCTTCACCAGTTCCTCGCCGCTACGGCCGAACACCTCCGCCACGCTGGTTGTCCCGGACTTCACCCGGGCCAACAGCGCGCTACGCGCCGTGCGAGCCTCGGCCGCCTTCTCCAAGGCCTTCGCCCGCTGTTGCGGCGTCATCGTCGGCACTGCCATCACATCTGCCCTCCCACCCTGTAGATCGACTGCTCGAGCTCCTGCCTCGATCGCCCCGATGCAGGTCAGCAGCCATCATCGCGCAGAGTGTCAAATCGGTGACAGCAACTCCGGTTCATCGTTCCAGTCTGGGATGCCAATACCTCCAGGCGCCCTGACCCCCTACCCGCGACGCCACGAGGAGCCGATGGGCCGCACGATCGCCTACGCGCGGGTTTCCACCCGCGACCAGAACCCGCAGCTCCAGCTCGACGCCCTCGCCGAAGACGGCTACGACGTCTTGTTCAAGGAGAAGGTCTCCAGCCGTCTGCGCGGCGACCGTCCCGAATTCGCCGCCGCCCTGGCCGCGCTGTCCCCCGGCGACACGTTGAAGTTCTGGAAGTCCGACCGGTGGGGCCGCTCGGCCGCACACGTCCTGACCGTGGTGACCGAACTGCGCGAGCGCGGCGTCAAGGTCGTGTCCCTCACCGAGAACTTCGACCTGGACACCGAAGAAGGCCGCTTCATGTTCGCGGTCCTGGCCGCGGCCGCCGAGTACGAACTGGAGCTGCGTGCCGAGCGCCAGGCCGAGGGGATCGCCGCCGCCAAACGCCGCGAAGCCACCGGCGCCATGCTGCCCGGCAAGAAGAAGACCGGCCGGCCGCGCGCCATCGGCCCCGCTGAGCTGGCCACCCTGCGCCGCCTGGTCGACGACGGCGTCTCGGTCACCGAGGCCGCCCGCACGCTCAAAATCGGGCGCTCCACCGCATACGAGGCGCTGGCTCAACGCTGAACAGCGGCTACGCTGTCCCGCGGCCCGTTTCTGTCAGTGTGGCACCCGATCGAGTCGGGGCGGATCCACTGCAGCCCGCTGCCCTCGTTGCGCTCGGTGGGGGTCTGACGGCACCCCATCGACGCTCCCCCCGTACCGTGGTGGGGACTGCGCACCATCCCAACGACTGGCTCAAACGTGACCAGATGGCGCAGGTACTTGACGGCAACTCCCACTTCCTCGAGGACCTCGCGCTGTGCCGTCACGGCGGAGTCCTCGCCGTCCTCCACCAGGCCGCCGGGCAATTCCCAGTTCCACAGGTCTGGCGCGAATCGATGCCGCCACATCAGGCCGACGTGCTCCCCACTCCTCGTCAAGGAGCGCAACCATCGTGGCCGCACGCATAGTCACGACGTGGTGCTCGAACCGACGACCAGCCGACGGCTCGACGTCAACCAGGCTCAGCCGAACCCACGGCGACGAATACCGGTCACGCTCACCGTGGACAACCCCCACATGTCGGTCGCCCCGTTCAGCGACCCGTTCAGCAACACGCGTGGATCCTGCGAGCCGCTCGGTCGGCCGCGGACCGTGGGGCATGCGCTCACAAGACGCTACGCAGGTAAGGCGCGGGACGACCTCGAGCCTGCGCCGCGCGAGGCGAGGAGGAACCCGGCAGCGAGCAGCGGGTCGGCGACGACGGCGACCCACGCGAGGCCGCCGACATCCCCGGTGGCCAGCCCCAGCAGCGCCACGATGCCCTGCACGGCGAACCACGTGGCCACGGCCAGCAGGGCGGCGCGCTCCGGGCTCGATCGACGAGCGATGCCGATGATCGCGACGCACAGCGCGGCCGTGGCCGACACCGCGTACCGGCGCACCAGGAAGGCAGTCGCGGCCGGGCCGTCGACATCCAGCAGCGAGCCCAGCATGCTCGTGGGAAGCACCGCCAGCGCCACGGCGACTCCACCGGTGAGTACCGCTGCTGCCACCAACACGCGTCGTGAGTTCACGACACCAGCGTGAGACTCCAGGGGAATGCTGTCGATTCCCTCCGAGGGAATCGTGCCCGGGGAATCGTGGTCAGCCATACGCTCGACGTCATGAACGATGCCGACAACGATGCCGGCGTCGGCGCCGGACCGTTCGGGAGGCAGTTACGCCGGTGGCGCCGCGCGCGCGGACTGACGCAGCTCGCGCTGGCCCAGCGCGCCTCGACCACCACGCGGCACGTGTCGTTCCTGGAGACCGGGCGCAGCCGCCCCCGCGTGGAGTTGGTGCAGCGTCTGGCCGAGGCCCTCGGCCTGCAGCCCCGCGAGCACAACGCGCTGCTCGAGGCCGCCGGGCTGCCCGCCCGGTTCCCGCAGCGGCCGCTGGAGGACGACCAGCTGATGCGCTACAGCTCCGCGATCGACTCACTCCTTCGACGCCACGAGCCCTTGCCGGCCGCGGTCGTCGACAGGTACGGCGCCGTCCTGCGCGCCAACGCGGCGTTCGAACGCGTGACCCCCGGTCTCGTCGGGCTGACACCCGAGGAACTGGTCGACCGCACCTTCGGGCCGGGGCCGTGGCGGGATGCGATCGAGAACTGGCCGGAGGTGGCCACCTCCTGGCTCACACGACAGCGACACGAGGCCGACCGGACACGCGATCGGCGGCTGCACGCACTCCTCGAGCGGGCAGCGGAACTGATCGGCCCGTTGCCGCCTGGGACCGTCACCGACGACGGCCCGATGACGTGCGCCCGGGTACGGATCGGTGACGACGTGCTCGAGCTCTTCGTGCTGGTCGCCCGGTTCGACTCCACTCACGACGTCACGCTCAGCGAGCTGCGGGTCGAGCTGATGTACCCCGGCAACGAGGCGGCTGCTCGCTGGCTCGGCGTCGACGGCTAAGGACTGAGCGACGCCGGCTGGTCGAGCCGGTTGAGCTCGGCCGGACGTGGAGGCAGCAGCAGTCAGGAGCCGAGTCTCGGCAGACCTGATCAGGTTGGCAGGTGGAGCCGCCGCCACGCATCTGTCCGACTTTGACCAGCTCCACGGATCCGCCGGCCGCGTACTGACCATCACCGGCGTGGACGCGCAGCTGCCCTGGCGCGCCGCCGTCCAGGAGGCCATCAGCGCTGTCTTGGCTGCTCACAGAGGTGGAGCTGGGTGAGGGTCACTGCGGGTGATAGCCCCCCGACAAGGTCTTTCGCGCCCGCTGAAAGACCGGTCAGGGATCAAAGCACCTTCTCAACCCCGTAGACCTGACGATCGGCGGGTGCCGCCCGGGCGCCCCGGGCGGCACCCGCCACAAGGTGTGGACGGTCAGGGCGTCGCCTGCTCGCGGGTCCACTCCTGGTCTTGCCAGGCCGGGTCCAGCGGGGTGTGGGCGATGTGGTTGGTGTAGTTCGACAGCGTCTTCATCCCGACGCCCAGCACGATGTCCAGCACGTGGCGGCGGGTCAGACCGGCGGCCAGGAACGCCTCGATCTCGTCCTCCTCCAACCAGCCGCGCCGTTCGACCATCGTCTGGGTGAGCCGCCTGACCGCCTCCAGCGCCCGGTCCTGCAGTGGCTTGCCTGCGCGCAGGGCGTCGACCGCCTCGTCCGGCATCCGCGTCCGCAGGGCCAAAGTGGAGTGGGCGGCCACGCAATACTCGCACCCGTTGACCACGCTGGCGGTGATCAGCACGACATGCTTGGCCGCACTCGACAGTGAGGAGCGGCCGAACTGCTCGGCCAGCGCGTTGTAGCCGGCCAGCAGTTCGGGCGATTCGGCCATCACCCCGTTCAGCGTGGTCACGAACCCCATGCGCTTCTTGGCCGCTTCCAGCATCGGGCGCGCCGCCTCGGGGGCGTCGCTCTCGTCGTACATCCGAAAATCGATCATCATCTCTCCTCAGTGCGGGTGAAACCATCCAGGACGGCGCGCATGCCTGCCAGCAGGTCGGCTGCCTCGGCTCCGGCCCGTGAGCGCAGGTTGACCCCGTAGGCCAGCAGCGCCAGCGTCTCCGCGCCCGCCTCCAGGTCCAGGTCAGGACGTACCTGTCCGCGCTCACGGGCCGTCTCCAGCGCGGCGTGCATCGCGGCCCGCAGTGCGGTGTGGTGGGCGTCCAGAACCTGCTGGATCTCGGGGATCTCACGGGCGGCGCTGGTGTGGGTGTTGGTGACCAGGCAGCCCCAGCGGGCGTGCTCGCCGGTGCAGCGCGCCGCCACCAGCCGCTCGAAGAAGCCGGTGATGGCGGGCAGGCCACGCTCGTCGGTGGCCAGCGCGTCGAACACCGGCCGCGACTGCCGTTCCAGGTAGCGGCGCAGTGCGGCGGCCTGCAGCCGCTCCTTGCCGCCGAAGGTCGCATACAGGCTGGACCGGCTCAGCCCGGTGGCCTGCACGACCTCGGCGATGCCGGTGACGTCGGCGCCGCACTCCCAGAACAGGCGCACCACCTGGTCCAGCGCCACGTCAGGGTCGAAGTGCTTGACGTCCGGCACGTGCCATCCCCCTATCTTGGAACAGTCATTCCAAGATAGGGGGATGCGGCCTGGAAGGCAACCCAAGGTGGATGAGAGACACAGGCCGCGGCCTGCCGCCCCTGCGTCATCACTCAGGGGTGCGATCGCGCCGTCGTGCCTTGCGCAGGGCGAGCGCCCCGATGGTGAGCACGGCGAGCGTGACGATGATCGGGCCGGTGCCGAGTCCTGCAAGCCAGCCGGCGATGGTGGCTTGTACGGCGGTCGCGGTGCTCACGATCGGGTCGTCGGCGTCGGCTCCGGCGTAGACGCGCAGCTCGTACCAGCCGTAGTAGACGACGTACATGCCGGCGAGGGTGAGCAGGCCGCCGCTGGCTCTGGACACGTACGGCAGCAGGCGCCGCAGCCTGGCGACCACGGCGGCGCGGGCGAACGCCACCGCAAGCGACAGCACGGCGATGACCAGGCCCATGCCGAGCGCATAGGTCGCAAAGGCGGCCACGCCGCCGAGCAGCCCGCCGCCGGACAGGGACGCCGAGGTGACCGCGAGGAACGGCCCGACCGTGCAGGACAGGGAGGCCACCGCATACGACAGCCCGTACCCGTACAGGGACAGGGGTGAGGTGGTGGGGCGGCCGGTGGCCAGGCCCGGCAGGCGCAGCAGCAGTTCACGGCCGGACAGCAACCAGACACCCAGCCCGACCAGGAACGCGCCGATGGCCAGGGACGCCCATGGCAGGTAGCCGCCCACCGACACCGCCAGCGCGGTCACCGCGAGCCCGAACAGGCCGAAGATCGTGACGAATCCGGCGGTCATGGCCGCCGAAAGCATCAGCGCCCGTCCGACGGGACCGCGGCGTGTGGTCTCCTCATCGTTGATCAGCAGGGTGAGGTAGGCGGGCAGCATGGCGAAGCCGCACGGGTTGAACGCGGCCACGGTGCCGGCGGTGAGCGCCAGGGCGAGCGGGAGGTCGGCGGAGCTCACGCGGGCGCTCCCCCGCCGCGGGGTCCGGGCGCCGCTGCCCCGTCGAAAGGTCCGGGCACCGCCGTCACCCGTCGCGCAGCGCGCGGACGAGCTCGTCCAGCTGATCCTTGCCGAGCGGCCCGGACGCCTTGGCGGTGGTGCCGTCAGGCTTCATGAACACGAACGTGGACTGCTGGCTGACGCCCAGCTTCGTCCACACGGCTCCCTTCTCGTCCGAGAGATGCGGGAAGTTCTCCGTCTTGGTGCGCTGGACGAATTCCTTCATCGCCGCCTCGGTGTCCAGCCCGGCCACGCCGACGAAGGCGACGTCGCCGTACTGGGCGGCGGCGGCCTTGACGTGCGGCGCCTCGGACATGCACTTGGGACACCACGGCGCCCAGAACCAGAAGACCACGGGCTTGCCGGCCAGGCTCGCCCCCTGGAAAGTCTCACCGTCCAGCGTCCAGGCGGAGAACTCCAGCGCGGCGGGCACGGAACCTTTGCTCGCCGTCTCCTGCGACGCGGTCGGCTCGGGCGTTACGGAGGTCGAGGGGGACGCCGTCGGCGCGGAGGTCATGGTGGAGGTCACAGGGGCCGACGTGGTGCCGCTCTCCGCCCCGTCTTGCCCTGGCCCGCCGCACCCGGCCGCCAGCAGTGCTGCTGTCGCTATCGCGGCCGCGGTTCGTACTGGGATCATGCGATTCATCATAGAAGTGCTGCTCCGCGTCACTTCTTACAACCCGATGACGGCGAGGGCAGCCCGCACGACCGACTAGAAGCTGGTGCGGCGCCTTCCCTGGACACGCCAACGCGGCGGCCCTCAAGCTTCCACGGGCTGCTGGAAGGCACCGCCGCTTACCTGAACGTTCGTGCCGTCGGCCTATATGCCGATCGGCATGTGGGGTTTGGGGTGATTGAGCGTGCACATCGCTAGCGGACGCCGGGCCATCCTGCAAGGGCCCTCATGTCCGGTTGGCGAGCCGTAAAGAGCCGTAAGCGTCCGTAAGAAGCCCGCAATCTCCTCATTCCGAGGCTCATGGCACGCTCTGGATGCGCTGCCGCGGAGCGTGATCGGTCTCGGTCCCACAAGTGGAGAGGACAGTCCATGCGCCGCTACATCACGGAGTTCATCGGAACGTTCTTCCTGGTTCTCACGGTCGGTGCCACGGTCTTGACAAAGACGCCCCTGGCTCCCGTGGCCATCGGCGCCATCCTGATGGTCATGGTGTACGCCGGAGGACACGTCTCCGGCGCCCACTACAACCCCGCCGTGACCTTGGCCGTGCTGCTCCGCGGCCGACTCAACCTGGCCGACGCCGTCCCGTACTGGATCGCCCAACTGGCCGGAGGCATTCTCGCCGCGCTCACCGCTTCCTACATCGTCAATCCCGGCAGTGTGCCGGCGCTGTCGCCCTCGGGGCGGGAGCTGGGGGTCGCGCTGCTGGCCGAGGCGCTGTTCACGTTCGCGCTCGCGTACGTGGTGCTGAACGCGGCCACCAGCAGGGACCATCCGGGTAACAGCTTCTACGGTCTGGCCATCGGATTCACCGTGGCGGCCGGCGCGTTCGCGGTCGGCGGCATCTCCGGTGGCGCCTTCAACCCGGCGGTCGCCGTCGGCGCCGCCTGGATGGGGCTGTTCGCCTGGGACAAGATCTGGATCTGGCTCCTGGCCGACCTGGCGGGCGGCGCCCTGGCCGGGGTGGCCTTCCTCGCGCTCAACCCCAAGGAACGCGCCCCGCTGGAACCCTCCGCAACCTGACCGCCCGGAACCGACCCTGGAGCCGACATGATCAGCGCGCGCGAAGTCGTCGAGCAAGCGGGCCTCGATGTGAACATCCTGATCGACCGGCTCACCGCCGCCGCCACAGCGGAGCTGAGCGCCGTCTACCGCTACACGATCCTGACCGCTCATCCGCTCGGTTTCGCCGAGGAGGAACTACGCCAGATCCTCAAGGACATCCGCGATGAGGACCGCCGCCATTTCGACGCGCTCGTCGGCCGCATCTATGAGCTGGATGGAAGGCTCCCTGAGGACATCCGGCAGTTCCTGCAAGGCAGGCATACGCCGCCGGAGGACAGCTCCGCCGGCACATGGGATCCGGTGACGGCACTCATCGATGACGTACGACGCGCCGCCCACCCTTATGGTGATCTGTGCGGTCTCACTGAAGGCAGAGATCAACGCACCTTTGCCCTGGCCCAGGCGATCCGCAACGAGAAGGTAGAACACCAGGCGTGGCTGGACGAATTCCTCGGCACAGGCCCGCCTGGGCGCTTCCACCGCGGCTTCCGCGGACGCTCCCCCTTCCTGTCCTGTCTGGCCTCTGCTCCCGAGGGGAGCGGACCAACAGCGTGACCCTGCATGGGCGGTGGAGCGGCCGACTTTGAGGGTGCGGGCGGCTTCGGTGACCGAGATGCCGTCGTCGACCAGGCGGCGCAGGGTGGCCAGCTCGGCGGGGCCGATCGTCGAGGTCAGGCTCGACTCGGCGGTAGCCGACCTCGCGGATGGCCAACACGACGCGGACCTCAGCCAGCGTGAGCCCCTTCGGCCGCTCGCCTGTCCGCCGCCAACTTTTGCGAATCGATCTGGAGGCTGGCGCAATCAGCGCCGCCTGACATCCGTCCGTAGGGGTAGCAAAGACAAAAGACCAGGTCGTAAAGGAGCGGCGTCATGGCTGCTGAACCTGTTGCCGGTCGGTTGGTTCGCGGCGTCATAGGCGGCGTGGTCTCTGGCATGATCTTCGCCGGGGTCACCATGTGGTTCGCCTCAACCCAACCGCCGGGCAAGGCCGAGATGCCCCTGCACATGATCGCCAGTATCGTCCAAGGCGGCAAGCAGGCCATCATGGCCGGTCAGACCAGCATCTGGGTCGGCCTGACCGTCCACCTGGTGCTGTCGGCGGCCTTCGGTATCGTGTTCGCGCTGATCGCGCCCATGCTGCGCACCAATGGCACCGCCGCCCTGGTCGGCACCGTGTACGGCGCGCTGCTGTACGTGGTCAACTTCCTGCTGCTCTCACCGCTGCTGTTTCCGGTCTTCGGCGACGCCAACCAGCCGTTCGAGCTGTTCGCCCATGTGGTGTTCGGCACCGTGCTGGCGTTCTTCTTCTACGGATCCGGCGTGCGCCGCAGCGAGGGCTTCCTAGCCATCGGATCGGCCGAGCGGGCTCCGGCCCGATGACCTGACGAGCACGGACCCGGAGACATGAGCGGGGGCCAGGAGCGATTCCTGCGGGCCACCATGCCCGCGGCGGACCTGGTCTACAATCTGGCCCGCAGGCTGACGCCGACGGCGGCCGATGCCGAGGACCTGGTGCAGGAGACCTACGCCCGGGCGTGGGCGGCCTGGATCGACGGCCGCCGCCCGCGCAACGCCGCCGCATGGCTGGCCACCATCTGCCTCAACGCCGGCCGCGACCGGCTGCGCCGCAGCGCCACCCATGCCGAAACCCTGCTCCCGCCCGGCTACGATCCCCCCGGTCAGGCCGATGTGGCAGGCGAGGCGATCGCCCACTGCCTGATCGAGGCGGCCTTGCACCACCTGCCCGAGGAACAGCGCATCGCAGTGATCTTGATGGATCTGTGCGGGTTCACCGCGGCCGAGGCCGCGGCCATCACCGACGCGCCGCGCGGTACCGTCCTGGCCCGGGTGCATCGCGGGCGCAAGAAGCTGGCGCAAGCCGTACAGGGGGTGAAGCCGCATGCGCCACGATCCTGAGCGCGACGCCGCCGCCTACCTGGCCGGTGAGCTCGGCGCGCTGCGCCGCCTGTGGTTCGAGCGGCACATGCTGGACTGCCGCCACTGCTGGGCAGAGGCCACCACCGCGCGGCAGGGCCGGATGCTGGCAGAGTCCCTGCGCGTGGTGGCGCCGCCCTCGACCCGGGAGCGTATCCGGGGCGTCGCGGAGCTGGACACCGAGCCGCAGCGGCGGCGCTGGCCGTACCTGCTGCTCGCCGGCGCGGTGGCGGTGCTGATCGCCGTCGCGCTGGCCATGGTACCGAGGCTGACCGAGACGCAGCCGGCCCCGCTCGTGGCCGCCGCCGAGCTGCAGAGCGCCGATGCGTTGCCCCTCGGGCAGGAGCCGGGCCCGCCGTTGGCGCGCATCGGTGCCTACGTCTGGCGTGGCACGGCCCAGGAGGAGTTGGGCGAGATCCCGGCGACCGTCTACAGCTACGCCGACCCCGACGGCCGCCGCGTGCTGGTGATCGCCTCCGCCCGCCCGTTCCCCCGTGCGGTAGCCGCCCAGGACCTGGAGCCGGCGCCGAGCTGGCTGGCAGAGGTCGATGGCGCGTCCATGCTGTGCGCGGACAAGAACGGCACCTCCTGGCTGGCCGTCGCCACCGACGAGGCCACCGCGCTGTCCGTTGGACGGGCGCTCGAGCTGACGTGAGAGAGTGGATGGGCATGCCCCTGACCTGGCGGGAACGCCGCATCCTGGCCGAGATCGAGGACGCGCTGGCGCGCGAGGATCCTCAGCTGGTCGAGCGCATGACGGCGATCCACAACGTCGAGTCCGGCGCGGGGCCTTCCCGCGGCCGCTCACTGCCTCGACTCGAACGCCGGGTTTGGCTGCTCCTGCTGACCGCGCTCGCCGTCATCGCCCTCCTGATCATCGCCGTACTCGTCACCGGTTAGAACATGGCCCGGTTAGAACATGGCCCGTCCTGCCTGAACGGCCGGTGATTCTCAGCTGGATTGGCTGAACCCGCTTAGAGTGTCGGCGGCCGCTCGGAGGACTTGCCGGAGCTGGTCGAGGCTAGGTACTCCGGCAGGTCCGTCCGGGGTGCGATACAGCCGGCAGGACAGCGACGGCGCGGCACCCGACTCGGCGAACGGATCGCGGCCGTCGACCAGGATCGTCAGGGAGCCGGTCAAGCCCGTCCGCTCGCCCTCAGCCTGGTCAGCGATCACGCGGGTGGTCAAGCCAGTGGTGCTCAGCCCAGCCTCGCCCAGCGCCTGCCGCAGCCGCTCGGCGGCCAGATGCTGGTTGGGACAGTCAGGCACCACCAGGACCTCGATCTTCACATCTCCAGCATTGCGCATCCCGGCGCCGTACGACCGGAGGGCCGCCGTATCCGAACTCCGGCCTGCCATCGCTCATGGCCCACACCGTAAACGAACCGCGACTTTCCGTCTCGGGGACTGCATCAATGCAGGTCAGGCAAATCTGACCAAAATTTTCCCGGGACTACTGCGACCCCACCAAAGAAGGCCGCTTCATGTTCGCGGTCCTGGCCGCCGCCGCCGAGTATGAGCTGGAGCTGCCCGGCAAGAAGAAGACCGGCCGCCCCCGCGCTATCCGCCCCGCCGAACTGGCCACCCTGCGCCGCCTGGTCGACGACGGGGTCAGCGTCACCGAGGCCGCCCGCACCTTGAAGATCGGCCGCTCCACCGCCTACGAGGCCCTGGCGGACGCGCACAGGCCGGAGTTCACACCGTAAGCGAACCGAGACCTTCAGATTCCTCTCAAGGGCTTCGTCGGCCGCCGATCAGCGGAAACACCGTTCATGATCCACTCAATGTGGGTTTTGGGCTTATGTGGGCTGACCCCCTAGTGGGCGTCGCCGGTGTGCCGCACCGTGTAGACGAATGTCCCGCCCACCCGCTCCACCTCGCCGACCAGAGCGGTGATCTCCTGGGTGGACAGCGCCATGCACAGCAGCATGTGCGCGAACACCCGTCCAGTGACGCGTCCGGCCACGGCAGTGGCGTGCGTACGTCGTGCACGGATGCCCGCACCCGGGCGCCGAGGCCCGCCTGCTCGGCGGCGGCGCGCAGTTGCTCCACCGCAGGGGCGCTGAAGTCCGCCGCCTCGACGGCCAGTCCGCGCCGGGCCAGGTACAGGGTGTCGCGGCCGTGCCCGGCGCCGAGCTCGGCCACCCGGCTCGCGCCCTGCTCGGTGAAGACGCCGGCGGCGTGTACCGCCGCATCCGACGGTTGCGGCCCGTACATGCCGGGATGGGTGGTGTAGGTGGCCTGCCAGTGCCGGCGCTGCCGCTCGGCCAGCGTCTCCCCCGAATGCGTCATGATCCAACCCTGCCACGGGGCACCGAAGCGGCAGGCCGGCGCACCGTTGGCTCCCGTCACGGGGCCGAGGGGCAAAGCGCCGGGCTCGGTTCCGTCAGCGGCCCGCCGTGGGTGGGAAGCTCCTTCGGAGCCGGCCCGCCCCGCAGCAGAAGATCCCACATGCCGGTCAGGCTATCCGGTGCCACCAGCACGGGGGTCGGCCAGCGTGACCATCGTCTCGAGCAGCGTCGTGTATACAGTGCCGGGTTCAGCGGATTCCTCCCAGCTCGACTCTTCCCCGGCCGCCGGACTGGTTTCCGCCGCTGGAGAGAACAGCCACCACAGGTTGTGCCAAGGGTCGAGGAACCGGGCGATGCCGTACCCGCCGTAGAAGGGAGACACCGGAGTGACGACGGTCGCACCGCGTTCGACCGCTCTGCGCATCGTCTCCTCGGGGTCGGCGACGTACACCTGGGTTAGGGCCGGGGTGAACGGCCAGCCGGCCTTACGGTCAGCGACCATGAGCAACGAGTTGCCGATTCTGACTTCGGCGTGGATCAGCGTTCCGTCTCCGGCGTAGAAGTCAGGGGTGCGGGCTTCCTCCCGCTCAGTCGCATAAAAGACAGCGATGAGGAAGTCGATGAAAGGCGCGGCTCCGTCAACGACAACGAATCCGTTAACGGTGTTCTCACCCCGGGGTTCGGGATCTTGCTTGGTCATCTCCATGCCGTGAGGCTAGAGATAATTGCGGTCAGTTTCCTGCCGCGATAACGGCCCAAGGACGCCGTGCTGGGTCCAGCTCGTTGGCTTGGACCGTCTCTATCGCGGCCAGCTTGGCCCGGTCCGGACCGCTGCCGGTGTCCAGGCCGGCCCAGTGCCTCACCTCCGCCAGCGCGGTGGGAGCACACTCATCGTCCCACCGCGAGCCCAAGAGTGCTGCTACTTCTCACCGACATCTTTTCCCGCGCTGAACGATCGCTGTCACAACTGACCGACAGACGCTGCCGTTACTCGCCTACGTAACCAGCCTGGCCAGCAGCGATGCGGCTCCCGGCCGGAAGTGTCCGACGATAGGCCCAGCGGGACTCAGTGGGACTCAGGCCAGGAACTCCTCCAGTTCGGCGAGGAGCTCGGCCTTGGTGGAAGCGCCGGTCAGCCGCGTCTTCTCCAGCCCGCCGACGAAGACGATCAGAGTCGGCAGCGCCATGATCTCGTATCGGGCAGCCAGCTCCGGTGCGTGCTCGAGCTGCACCATGCCCACGGTGAGCCGGTCCGCCTGCTCGGCGGCGGCCTCCGCCAGTACCGGAGCCAGCGCCTTGCACGGGCCGCATCCCTGCACCCAGAAGTCGGCCAGGAACGGCTGCGTTCCAGCGCCGGCCAGGGCGTCTTCGAAGGTGGCCGTGGTCAGGGCGAGGGGGGCGGTTGTCATGTCGTTCCTCCTGCTCATCGGGATGACGCGGGATGGCGGTCGTTGTCGGCGTCCGCGTGAGCGGACTCGGGCTGGCACGGGGGTGAATCTCTGCTGCGGGAGTTGCGCCGTGTCGCTCACGTCTGGCTGTCGGGCACGGCCGTGCCGAGGACGTGGAAGGAGACCGGGGTGCGCGAGGGCGGGAACAGGAAGCGCTCCAGGCTGTCGATGCGGAAGCCGGCCTGCTGGATCGCGGTCTCGGCGTCGCGGCCGAGGTGGCAGCCGCCGACCATGAGCGGCCAGATGGTGGCGTCCAGCACGTCCTGCAGCCGGGCCAGGCCGGGCGTGTCGGCGCGGCCGTGTTCCAGGAAGCGCACCTGCCCGCCGGGTTTGAGCACCCGCCGTGCCTCGGCCAGCGCCGCGCCGACGTCGGGCAGCGAGCACAGCACCATGCACAACACCACCGCGTCCACGCTCTGATCGGCGACCGGCAGGTTCTGGGCCACGCCGGGCACCACTTCCACGTGAATCGCGGCCTCGGCGGCGGCGGCCTGCGCCTGCGCGCGCAGCCGCGGCTCGGGTTCCACCGCCACCACGTGTGTCACCTCGGCCGGGTAGTGCGGGAAGTTGACGCCGTGCCCGGCGCCGACCTCGATCACCTCTCCGGTCAGGCCGGCCAGCAGCTCGCGGCGACGTTCGGTCATGCCGCCCTCGTCCATGGCGGCGGCCATCCGGGGGTACATGCGGCCGAACAGCGGCCGCGCTCTGCTCGTCTTCACGGTGCTCATGGCGCTCACCACGTCACCGGTAGCGCGGTCAGCCCGCCGGTCAGCGTGCGGGTGTCGAAGGCCAGTTCCTCCACCGCACAGCCCAGCTCCAGAGTGGGGAAGCGGGCGGCGAGCTGGGAGAAGACGACCTGCAGCTCGATGCGGGCCAGCGGGGCGCCGACGCAGTAGCGGGCGCCGTGCCCGAAGGCCAGGTGCGGCACGGCGGGCCGGTCGACGTCGAAGCGGTCGGGGTCGGCGAACACGGCGGGGTCGTGGTTGGCGGCGCCGGTGTCGAGCAGCACCAGGTCTCCGGCCCGCACGTGCACGCCGGCGATGTCCAGGTCTTCGCGGGCGTAGCGGGGGATGCCGCCGCCGCCCAGGCTCGGGGCGCGCAGGATCTCCTCCACCGCGGCGTCGATCCGGGACGCGTCGGCGACCAGGGCCTGCCACTGGCCGGGGGTGGCCAGCAGCCACAGCACGCCCTTACCGATCGCGGTGACCGTGGTCTCGTGCCCGGCGAACAGCAGGAACATGCCCATCGCGGCGGCCTCGTCATCGCTGACCCCGTCGGTGGCGGCCAGCCGGGAGATCACATCGCCGTCCGCATCACCCGCGGCGCGTTTGCGGGCCACCAGTTGCTGCCCGTAGGTGAACAGTGCGCCCAGGCCCTGTGCCGAGCGGGTGCGGTCGGTGATGTCGGCGGCGTCCTGCGTCCAGGCCCGGAACTGCGCACGGTCCTCGTACGGGACGCCGAGCAGCTCGCAGATGACCGCGATCGGCAGCGGCAGCGCCAGCGCGGCGTGCAGGTCGGCCGGCGGCCCGGACTTCTCCATCTCATCGAGCAGCTGGGTGGTGAGCTGCTCGACGCGGCCGCGCAGGGCGCGCATGCGCTTGGGCGAGAAGTGCGGCTGCAGCAACGAGCGCATGCGCCGGTGGTCGGCCTGCTCGGTGTCGAAGCCGCCCAGAGGGCCACCGAACAGCTCCGACTCTCCGGTACGGGAGGCGCGTTCGGGTTCGGGGTGGGCGCGGCCGAGCCGGGCGTCGTCCAGCAGGCGGCGCACCTCCTCATATCCGGTGACCTGCCAGCCGGTATCGCCGACAGCGGTGCGGATGGCGTGGATTGGGCCCGAGGCCTGCAACCGGCGCAGCAGCGGCGGTGGCTCCAGCGGACCGGGCTGTTCGAACGGCAGTTGCACGGAATCGGACACAGCCCCTCCTGAAGTAGATGCTGATTTGTAGACTATCATGTATAAGAAGCTACATGTATACTTTTACTTCTACAAGTGGGAGGTTGGGATGAGCACTGAAGCGGGCCAGAGCCAGCACGAGGCCGGGCCGGCTCAGCCGGTGCGCAGGCTGCGCCGCGCGGAGCGGCGTGAGCAGATCCTGGACGCGGCCACCCGCGCCTTCGCCCGCGGCGGCTATTCGGTCACCGGGCTGGACGACATCGCCGCCGAAGCCGAGCTCACCCGGGCCATGCTGTACCGGCACTTCGACTCCAAGGCCGACCTCTACCGGGCCGTTCTGGACCGGGCGTGTGTCCGGCTGGCCGAGGCCACCGGGTTCGACGACTTCGACGACAACGCGATCCCTGCCCTGCTGCGTGCCGCCGAGGCCGATCCCGACGGGTTCCGGCTGCTGTTTCGCTACGCGGCCCGCGAGCCGGACTTCCGGGAGCTGATCGACTCCATCACCGCAGCATCGCGCGAGGTCGGCCGCCGCAACCTGGCGCGCGTCATCCCGGAGGGGCCGTGGCTGGACTGGGCCGCCAACCTGATCCCCGGCTTCACCCTGGAGGCCGTCATCGCCTGGCTGGATGCCGGCCGGCCCGACCCCGACCAGGCCGCCGAGCGCATCACGGCGGCCGTGCACGGCGTCATGGCCGCCGCCCAAGCCTCTGGCTGACCGCGGGAGAAATGTCGGGCTGTCCTGGTTGGATGTGGCGCGTGACAACGGTGAACTGGGAGCGCGAGCCCGGGGAGAAGGTCGAGGAGTTCGTCGCGGCGCTGCTGCTGCTCAAGCACCCGCACGGCAACCGGATCACGCCCTCCCGCGGCGACCGGGGCGTCGACGTCCGGGTCTGGAGTCCCGACGGCTACGACATCTACCAGGTCAAGCGCTACAGCCGGGCACTGACGGCCAAGCAGGCGACCAGCGTGGAGGACTCCTGGGACACCTTCACCGCCGAAACGCTGCCGGTGCTGCCGGTGCGCTCCTGGACCCTGGTCACCCCGTGGGAGCCCACCAACGAGCGGCTGGACTGGCTGGAGCAGCTCACCGCCGGCCATGGCATCCGCACCCATTGGATGGGCGGCATCACCCTCGACGGCCTGGCCGCCGGCAATCCCGCGCTGGTGGAGTACTACTTCGGCGACGGCGGGCAGCGCCTGGCGCGACTCATGGCCGACGCGCTGCAGGGCGGCCGGGACGTGCCCCAAGGAGCCCCCGGCGAGGACCTGCTCCAGGCGGTCATCGCCCGGCAGCGCAGCCTGGCCACCGCACTGAACGAGGTCGACCCCTTCTACCGCTACGAGGTGCAGATACGCTCCGGCCGCGTGCGTGAGCAGGCGTGGGACGGCGACCTGCACAGCCCCGTGCCGGTGGCCTGGGTGCACTACCGGCAACTGGACGCCGACTCCTACCTGCTGATGCGGCTGCTGCCCCGCTGCGCCGAGTCGCTGCGGCTGCGGCCGATCACCGCCTCGGTGCACCTCGAGGTCCCGGTCGGTTCGCCCGAGCAGCAGGCGATCGAGGACTGGCTGCGCTACGGCGCCCCGTTTCATGACGTGCCCGGCACCGTCACCAGTGTGACCGGGCCGCCAGGCCTGCTCACCTCCCCCGGCTCGGGCCGCTTCAGCTTCATGCTCACCACCGAGCCCGACGCGGACCGGCCCGACCTGGAGATCCGGTTCCTGAGCGCGGGCGACACGGTGGCGCACACGCTCGATCTGATCGACGTGGGCGTCGCCCAAGGCGCGGACGGCCCCGGCGTGTGGCTGTCGGGCACCGACCGCTCCGGCGTCTTGGAATTCCGGTTCCTGCTGAACGGGCCCGACCGCGACCGGGTGCGGCTGACCATGTCCTCCCTCGTCGGCCGGACCCCGGCCGAGGTGCTGCCCGCCGTTCGACTGGTGGCCGACCTTCCGAACGCGACCGGCCTGGTCGTAGCGGTGCGTGGCGGCCGGCCGCTCTCCTCGCTGGGGCGGCCGGATGAATCCGAAGTGCGCGACGCACCCTTGGTGGCCATGGCCCGCTGGACGCTCACCCTCCTCGATGCGCTGCTGGCCGTGCAGGCCCACACCTTCCAACGTGTGACCATTCCCGACATGGACGAGAGCACCCCCCAGCAGATCGGCGAACTCACCCAGCTGGCCCGCCTCCTGCGCGGCGAGAAGGTCCGCACCACCTGGTCGGAGATCACCATGACGCGAGGTGCCTGCGGCGATCCGCTGCCCACCGATCCGGAGTTCGGCCTCCTGCTCACCAGCCAGGTCCTGGTCAACCTGGCTGGTCGGCAGATCCTCCTTGACGATGTGCAACGCCGCGTCCTTTACCACCACGCGCGCCCCGCCGACCCCCGCGCGCTCTCCTCAGCCCGGCCGGGTGACAGCGTCCGCCTGGTGCCAGGATCCTCTGCCGAGGCGACGATCGCCGTGGTTCCCGTCGACGGCGGGCCCGGCTGATCATCACCCGAGCACGGTCAGCTCTCGGCCGGAATCCCATCGTCGGCCAGGACCCGGTAGACGCTGGCCACCGACGGGTGCCGGCCCTTGTTCTTGCCCGCGGGGATGACCAGTTTGCGGGCGATGTCCGGTACCGCCACACCACGGGCGCGTAGCGTCCGCGCGTAGGCGATCATGTCGTCGTCGAACACCTTAGGACGGCCGCCGTGCCGGCCACGCTCACGGGCCGAGGCCTGGCCTTCGAGGGACTTCTCCCGGATGTACTCCCGCTCGGACTCGGCCATCCCGGCGAAGAAGGCGAACAACGCCGCCCCGTGCCCTGAGGGGTTGTAGATGCCCTGCAGTGGCCCGCTCAGCAGCTCCAGCTCGATGTCGTGGCGGCGCAGTTCCTCGGCGATGGTGAGCAGTTCGGCGGCCCCCGGCCCAGCCGCTTCATCTCGTGCACCGTGAAGATCACACGCTGGTGCGGGACGGCCCGCTTGATGGTGCGGGCGTAGTCCATCGCGCGGGTGAACTCCGGCCGCAGCTTGATGCGCGTGCTGATCTTCTCGGCGAAGATCGGTTCGCAGCCCGCCTCCTTCAGAGCATCGAGCTGGCTATCCAGCTCCTGCTGCGCCGTGCTACACCGGGCATAGCCGACTCTGGTCGGCCTGGCCGCGGCCGCCAGCACCGCAGCGTCCAGCGCCGGGCCCGCCCGCCAGACGCGTCCGGGCCCGCGCTCGGCGGGAGTGCGCACCTCCAACTCGGTGCGCAACTGCGCCACCAGCATGAAGCGCGGCGTGTGGTACTTGGGCGCGACCTTGCCGCCCCGGGTCCGGCAGGAGCTGCCCGCGGGCGCCTCACACATCGGGCAATCGAACCGTTCGACGGCGGCGGCCGGATCCGCGAGCTCGGTCATGTCGCAAAACCTATCGCGAGCGGTGTTCTGATAACACGTACGGTGACGGTCGTCACGCAGCGCTACATTGCGTCCGGTCGCTTCGACCCGAGCGGTGGGCCGGGACCAGAGAACGGACCGGGGAAGTGCTGAAAGTCACCAGTCCGAAGGGATCCAGTACAGCCAAAAGTCCCGGGATCGTGGTGTCTTTCGGCCTTGTGATCAGGGTCGGAACGCTCCGGCGTGGGGATCGGTGGATCGGGATGCTGGAAAGTGACCGACACGACGAGTCCCTGAGGTGACCCAGATGACCAGCACGGTCGCGGACGTGCCGACCTCCGTCAACGAAATGATCGACACTCTGGTCGGGAACGCTCTCAAAGCATTGGACGAGTACGCGGCGTTCAGCCAGGAGCAGGTCGACCACATCGTCAAGAAGGCGTCCGTCGCCGCGCTCGACGAGCATGCGGCGCTTGCCGACTTCGCCGTGCGGGAGACAGGGCGAGGGGTGTTCGAGGACAAGGCGGTGAAGAACATCTTCGCCTGTGAGCACGTCACCAACAGCATGGCTGCGCTCAAGACCGTCGGCGTGATCTCACGGGATGACATCAGCGGGATCGTGGAGATCGCCGAACCCGTCGGCGTCATCTGCGGGATCACCCCGGTGACCAACCCGACCTCCACCACGATCTTCAAGGCGCTGATCGCGCTGAAGACCCGCAACCCGATCGTCTTCGCCTTCCATCCGGCCGCTCAGGAGTGCAGCGCCGCCGCGGCGAGGATCGTCCGGGATGCCGCGGTGGCGGCCGGCGCGCCGGAGCACTGCGTGCAGTGGATCGAGGAGCCGTCGCTGACCGCCACGGGGGCGCTGATGCATCACGACGGGGTGGCCACGATCCTGGCGACGGGCGGCAACGGCATGGTGCGGGCGGCGTACTCGGCGGGCAAGCCGGCGCTCGGCGTCGGCGCGGGCAACGTGCCCGCCTATATCGAGCAGTCGGCCGACCTGCGGCAGGCCGTCAACGACATCGTGCTGTCGAAGGCGTTCGACAACGGCATGATCTGCGCCTCCGAGCAGGCGGCGATCATCGATGCGGCGGTGTATGAGGACGCGCTGGCCGCGTTCGGCGCGCTGCACGCCTACCGGGCCAATGCCGTGGAGAAGCGGAAGCTGGAGGAGTTCCTGTTCGGCGTCACCGCATCCGGCCAGTCGTGCTCGCAGGCCAGGCTCAACCCTGACGTCGTCGGCCGGCCGGCGAGCTGGATCGCCGAACGGGCCTGGTTCGAGGTGCCCGAAGGCACCTCGGTGATCCTCGCCGAGGTCACCCAGGTCGGCCCGGCCGAACCGCTGACCAGGGAGAAGCTGTGCCCGGTGCTGGCCATGCTGCGCGCGGGCAGCCGTGAGGAGGGGATCATCCTGGCCGAGCGGATGGTGGAGTTCGGCGGCCTCGGCCACAGCGCCGCGATCCACACCCGGGACGAGCGGCTGGCCGAGGAGTTCGGGCGGCGCGTCAAGGCGGTCCGGATCATCTGGAACGCCCCGTCGTCGCAGGGCGGCATCGGCGACATGTACAACGCCTTCATCCCCTCACTGACCCTCGGCTGCGGCAGCTATGGCCGCAACTCGGTCTCCCACAACGTCTCGGCCGTCGACCTGCTCAACATCAAGCGGATCGGGCGGCGCACCAACAACCTGCAGTGGTTCAAGATCCCCGCGAAGATCTACTTCGAGCCGCACGCGATCCGCTACCTGGCCGACATGCCGGACGTACACCGGGTGACCGTCGTCACCGACCCGACGATGACCCGGCTCGGCTACGTCGACCGGATCATTACGGTCCTCAGCCGCCGCCCCGAGCGGGTGGCGCTGCAGATCATCGACGACGTGGAACCCGAGCCGACCGTGGCGACCGTGGACCGGGGCGCCGCGTTGATGCGCCAGTTCCGGCCAGACACGATCATCGCCCTCGGCGGCGGGTCAGCGATGGACGCCGCCAAGGTGATGTGGCTGCGCTATGAGCACCCTGAGGTCGTCTTCGCCGACATGCGGCAGAAGTTCTTCGACATCCGCAAGCGCGCCTTCAAGTTCCCGCCGCTCGGCGACCTGGCCCGCCTGGTCTGCGTGCCGACCACCTCGGGCACCGGCGCGGAGGTCACGCCGTTCGCGGTGATCACCGACACCGCGACGGGTAAGAAGTATCCCCTGGCCGACTACGCGCTGACGCCGAGCGTCGCGATCGTCGACCCGCACCTGGCGGCGGACCTGCCTCCGGTCGTCACCGCCGACAGCGGTTTCGACGCCCTCACCCACGCGATCGAGGCGTACGTATCGGTCTACGCCAGCGACTACACCGACGGCCTGGCCCTGCACGCGATCAAGCTGATCTTCGCGAACCTGGAGAGCGCCGTCCGTCACGGGGCCGGGGACCCGCGGGCGCGCGAGCGGATGCACAACGCGGGCACCATCGCCGGCATGGCGTTCGGCAACGCCTTCCTCGGCATCGTCCATGCCATGTCGCACACGCTCGGCGCGACCTTTCACATCGCTCACGGCCGGACGAACGCGGTCCTGCTGCCCCACGTGATCCGCTACAACGGCACGGCCCCGACCAAGCTGTCCGGCTGGCCCAAGTACGAGCACTACCGCGCTCCGGAACGCTTCCAGGAGATCGCCCAGACCCTCGGCCTGCCCGCCGCCACCCCGGCCGAAGGCGTGACCTCGCTGGCCGCCGCGGTCGAGCGACTGCGGGCCGCCGCCCTGATCGAGCCGTCATTCCAGGCCCTTGGCGTCGACGAGGACACGTTCCTGGCCGCGCTCCCGGTGCAGGCGCGCAACGCCTACGAGGACCAGTGCGCGCCCGCCAATCCGCGGATGCCGATGCTCGACGACATGCAAGCACTCATGCGGGCCGCGTACTACGGCACCGGCAGCTGAGCAATCCGACAACGGAGGAGAACGCACGTGCGGGTGAGGTCAGGGTCGGGGAAGTGGCGGGCGCCGCTCGCCGCTGCCCCGCATCCTCATGGGCCGCACCCGCGGTCCGGTCATCGTCACCGCTGCGGCGGATCGGCGATGAGTTGGGGTTCTCCTAGGAGCATGTGCGTACGCTGGAGAAACGAGCGCTCGCCATCCAAAGCGCCGACCCTCTAGTGGCCGCCGCCCTGATACCAACCGGCTGGCGACGCTGTCCCTGACCAGGACGCCGCGGCGGGCCGTACGCGACAGCCTGGAGACAATGACGGCGGGCGCGGCCGGCAGCAGCGGGCAGGGCGTGGCCGCTCCCAGCACCGTCACGGCGCGCACGGCCTGATCCGACAGGCACCGGCCTCCGAAAGGCTCCTGGGGGCGCAGGGAGATCAGTCTTGGGCCGATGGGCGGCCGTGGTCGGCGGCGTAAGCGTGGAAAACGGCCGATGTGTTTCCTCCGACTCGGAGGAATCGCTGGTCGAGGACCGCCGCGAGGTCTTCCAGTGCGTGGGCGAGCATGGTGGCGGCGAGGCGGACGTCGGCCTGCCGGGATGCCTGTCCCCGCTCGGCCAAGGAGGCCGCGTAGCCGATCGTGACCGGGAGCGAGGCCTGGTCTTCGCCGTCATGGAAGTAGTAGCTCTCGGCGTACTGCGCGAAGTCGACGCACGCTTGCGCGACCTTGGTGGCCAGATCGTCCAGGAGAACGGCGGCGAAGGGTGAGTCCGTATGGGCCAGCCAGCCGTCCGCGTCACTGCGCCGCAGTACGGAGAGTTTGATCGCCAGGGCCCTCCTTCGCATCAGCGTCGGGTAGATCTGCAGCACCCAGGAGACGGTCGCCGTCAGGAGTACGAATCCGATCAAGGCCTGCATCGGCGCCGCGATCCGCAGCCAGCCGGCCGTTGGGACGATGTCACCGAATCCCAGCGTGGCCACCGTGACCAGCGACAGGTAGAGCGCGTCGAGCAGGTCCATCCGCCGGCCCACGTCCAGACCGGCGGCAAAGACGAAGCCGTCCGGGAGGTGCGGCCAATAGATGAGCGCCCATCCCAGAACGATCACTGAGGTCCACGTGCAGACCACCGCCACCATGGCCAGCGGCCCCGCCAGGGTGCTCGCATGCCGGCGACGTCCGGTTCGCCGGGACAAACGCCAGATCAGCCGCATCAGGTGACGGCCCAGGCTCTTCCTGGCGGTCGGGTGCCAGAGCGTGTGGAAGATGTCGCGCAAGCCAAGCAGGACGAGGCCCGCGCCCAGCGCCGAGATCAACCAGTCCACGCACGTCCCCTCATGGCCGCGGTGTCAGCAGCCTCTGTCCAGCGCGAAGGCGATACCCGGGCCTGCTGATCTTTAGTCACCCTGATCGCTTCCGAACGACACCGGTTCAAGCACCTGGCCTGCTCAAACACCGCCGCCTTTCAACTGATCGCCCGCTCCGAGTCGTGCTGGATGCCGCGCATGGCTACTCAGCGCCCGCATCGCTCAGCGGCGGGTGCCACGCTGCTGTTCCAACTGCACGCACTCAGCGCCCTGATGCTCTTCGCGATCTGACCCTTCACCGGACTGGTGCACATGCTCGCCGCGGCCACTGGCCACCTCACCCGGCCGTACATCGTCTGCCGCAACAACGACGAAGGACGGCCCACGGCCCGGCGCGGCTGTGAGCCATCGCGCTGACGCGGGGCCTGGGCCGATCGCCACACGCACCATCTATGTACCGGCCAGCAACGCCACGTGCGCGACGGTCTGGAAGCGGTCGCGGGTCACCCGCGTGTAAGCGTGCGCGGCCGTCTGGCGTACCTCTTCGGCGAGGACGTTGTTGATCTCGCTCAGGAACGACAGGTACACGTGCACCGTGCCGTCCACTTCCACGAGCTGTACCTGCGGGCGCGTGCCCGCGCGGCGCAGCAAGGGCCCGACCGCATCGGCGACGGCCCGGCGGGCTGCGGGGCCGGTCGGCGAGACCGCCGCCGCGCAGGTCTCGACCAGGTCGGCGGGACCGCCGCCGCGCAGGTCTCGACCAGGTCGGCGGGATCGCATCTGGACGCGACCTCGTCCAGCGCCGTCCCCGACGGCGTGGGCCCGGCCACCAACACCGGGACCTGCGCGCGCAGTGCGCACATGACCCCCGCTTCTCTGAGCGTGAACGGGCCCGGCGCCAGCCTGACGTCGACCAGCAGGTCCACGTCCCCGTCCGCCAGCGGGCAGCGTCCGCCCGGGGCCATGCCGGCGCACGGCGCGGCGGACGCCGCCGCGCCGGGAGGATGGCAGTAGGCCACCTCGTGTCCTTCGAGCGCGAGCAACGCCCCTGCCACCGCGCCGCCGGAGGGGTCCAACTCCGTCATCAGGATCCGCATGTGACCACCCTGTCGTCTGCCGTCGCCCTCCGACAGGGACCAAAGTCCGTTCGGCGACGGGCTAGAGACCTCCATGCGATCGCTCCCGCCCTTCAGGTCCCTTCCGTCGCACGAGCCCAACGTCCTTGCGCAATGGGACGAAAGTCCCTGGCAGCGGCCTCCGAACTGATCAGAGGGTGAAGGCATCAGAATCGGATGCGAAGAAGGTGCTCACCCATGAGGCACAGGTCCATCGCTCTTGATCCCGCCGACGTGCAGGTCAGGATCCGTGGCGGGATCCGGTCAGCCGACATCCGACGTGCCCGGCAGACCGTGGCCGATCTGGCCAGGCTCACCCACGAGCCGGTGCTCGGCGCGACGGTCAAGCTCGCCACCGCGCCGGGCCACGCGGCGGAGCGACGCACGGCGGAGGCCGTGCTGGACGTCCAGGGACGGCTCATCAGGGCCCAGGCCCACGCCGCCTCCACTCGCGCGGCAATCCACCTGCTCAGTGCCCGGTTGCGGACACGGCTGCTGGAGACCGCCAGAGATTGGTAGAACCGGCGGGGGCGCCACCACCAGCAGCGACGGCCCGGCGGCCCTAGCGGGGAGCGGCGGGTTGTACGGACCTTCGCGGCCTCCCGTGACGTGCCCGACGAGGCGGTGGTGGAGATGGAGCAGCTCGACTACGACTTCCTACTGTTCACGGAGGACGCGACGGGCCAGGACAGCGTCGTCTACCGCACCGGCGACGGTTACCGGCTCGCCCAACTCGTGCCCCAACCGGGCCTGCCGGCGCCGATGTGCGCGGCGATCTCGGTCAGCCCGCTGAGCACTCCGCGGCTCACCGCAGAGGAGGCCATCGAGCGGCTGGAGCTGACCGGGTTCGCGTTCGTCTTCTTCGCCGATGCGGGCACCGGTGCCGGCGCTCTCGTCTACCGTCGTGACGACGGGGACTACGGCCTGGTCAGCACCGTTCACGACGCCTGACGGGGGCGTCGCCCCGAACTGGACCGCTGCCCCCATGGCGCGAGTGGGGCCGCGGTCCTCTGGCGTGGGCGAGGCATATCAACGTGCGGGTCCTCGCGCGGAGGTCAGGGCGCGTACCGCGGTCTGAGTCAGCACGATGGCCAGCGCGGCGGTGACGGCCAGCAAGGCCAGGCGATCCTTGTCCGACAACCACCCGCCGACCGGCCGCATCAGGACCGCCAGCACCACGAACCCGGCCATTCGGAACGCTGCGTCGGCTTGCTCGAGCCCATAGCCGGTCTGCAGTGGCGTCAGCGAGGAGGTCACGTGAGGAGACGACCGACCGGCTGCTGTGAGAGCCGGCCCCTTTGTGGAACGTTGCCATCGACATCGCGAGTCCGGAGGCGGTAGAACCTCTTGCGGACTGCTCGTCGGCGTACTGGAACTCGTCCTGGCGTCCGGCAGAGCGGCCACGGAGACAGTAATGGGTGGGGGAAGAGTGCTGGTCAGGTTAGGTGCGGGATTCGCGAGCGCGGTCGTCGTGGGAGTGGTCGGAGGGGTGCTGGCCCGGGTGCTGATGCGGCTGGCGACAGTGGCGGCCGGAGTCGAAGGAAGCTTCTCCTGGGCGGGATCGCTGATCATCGTATTCTTCTTCGCGGCCATCATGATGCCCGGAGCGGTGTTCGCGGCCTTCACTCGCCGCCGCCGCGGGCTGATTCCGCTGATGCTGTGCTCAGGCCTGCTGTGTGTCATGGGGGCAGGCATCGCCATCCAAGATCTGAGCGCGGTCAACAACAGGGCCATTCCGAGCACGTTCGAGTGGATACTGGTCGGCGGCACGGCCGTCGGCATCCTCGCCACTGTCCTCGCCATGCCGGCGTTGATCGCGCGCCTCCTGCGCCGCGTCCGTCAGAGCACCTGATCAGTGGCGTATCGCTGCTTCCACCTCGGCCGCGCGGCCGGCGTCTGGTTCGTCGTCGCGTACTTGCGCGACGGTGATGGCCACGGTGGTGACGATATCGGCGACGGTCGCACCGCGCGACAGGTCGTTGACCGGCTTACGCAGTCCTTGGAGCACCGGTCCCACCGCGACGGCACCGGCGCTGCGCTGAACGGCCTTGTAGAGGTTGTTGCCGGTGTTGAGGTCGGGCACCACGAAGACGGTGGCGCGTCCGGCCACCTGGCTGTCGGGCATCTTGGTTCGGGCCACCGAGGGGTCGACCGCGGCGTCGTACTGGATCGGCCCTTCCGCCGGCAGGTCGGGACGGAGCTTGCGGACCAGCAGGGTTGCGGTGCGGACCTTGTCGACGTCGGCGCCGGCGCCCGAGGCGCCCGTCGAGTACGACAGCATGGCGATCTTGGGGTCGACGCCGAACAGGGCGGCGGTGCGGGCCGAGGAGATGGCGATGTCGGCGAGCTGTTCGGCGGTCGGGTCGGGGTTGACCGCGCAGTCGCCGTACACCAGCACCCGGTCGGCCAGGCACATGAAGAACACGCTGGAGACCAGTCCCAGGCGCAGGATCTCGAACGCGGGCCTGATCGTGTGCGCGGTGGTGTGCGCCGCGCCCGAGACCATGCCGTCGGCCATGCCGGTGTGCACCATCAGCGTGCCGAAGTAGGACACGTCCGTGACGGTGTCGCGGGCCAGCTCGACGGTCATCCCCCGGTGCGCCCGAACCCTGGCGTACTCGCGGGCGAACCGCTCGCGTAGCTGCGCGTCGAACGGGCTGAGCACCCTTGCCTCGTCCAGATCCAGGCCGAGCTGGGCGGCCTGCACCCTGATGCGCTCCTCGTCGCCGAGCAGGGTGAGCTCGGCCACGCCACGGCGCAACAGGACGTCGGCCGCGCGCAGGATGCGGGGTTCCTCGCCTTCGGGCAGCACGATGTGCCGGCGCTGGGTACGCGCGCGGTCCAGCAGCTCGTACTCGAACATCAGCGGCGTGACGACGTCGGTCTTGGCGATGGCCAGCCGATCGAGTAGCAGCCGGCCGTCGACGTGCTCGGCGAACAACCGCAGTGCCGTGTCGATCTTCCCACCGGCTTCGGGTGTGAACTGGCCCTCCACCGCCGACAGACGGGTGGCGGTGTCGAAGGTGTCGTGGTCGGTGGCGATGACCGGCAGAGGAATGGCCATGCTGCGCAGCAGCCGGTCCACCGGGGCGGGCAGATCCGTGCCGCCCGTCATGATCACCGCCGACAGCGTGGGGAAGCCCGGCGCGGCATGCGCCGCGATCAGCCCGGGCAGCAGCGCGGCGGCCCGATCGGAGGGGATGATCACGGCTGCGCCCTCGGTATAGCGGTCCAGGATGCTGGGCAACGACATCGCGCCCACCACCAGCGCGCTCGCCTCCCGGCCGAGCCCGTCGCGCTCGCCGAGGAAGAACCTGCCGTCGCAGGCATCCAGCAGATCGGCGACGGTGGGCGCGCGCAGAGAGGGCGCCTCGGGCAGCACGAACACCAGCGTGGGGTGGTCGATCGCGATGTGCTCGGCAGCCGCCCGGGTGACCACGACCGCGAGCTCCCTGGCGTGGTGGTGCACCAGTTGCCGGGACGACAGCTCGACCGCGGCGGCGATCTCCGCGACCGTCCTGCCTCTCCCGCTCACCACGCTCAGCACGGGTGTTCCCAGGTCCGCTGCCAGCCTGGCGTTGAACTCGAACTCGGTAGGCGCGCCCACGTCGGTGTAGTCCGTCCCGACCACCACCACCGCGTCACACCGCCCCGCGAGCGCACGGTAGCGGGCCACGATATCGCCGGCCGCACGCTCGGCATCGGCGTGCACCTCGTCGTAGGTGACGCCGGCGTACGTCTCGTAGGGCAGGGAGAGCTGGAACCTGCTCCGGAGGGTGTTGATCAGGTTGTCCTCGCGGCCTGCCCTGACGACTGGACGGAACACGCCCACGGTCCCCACCTGCCGCGACAGCAACTCCACCATGCCCAGGGCGATCGTGCCCTTGTTGCTTCCGGCTTCGCCTGCCGCGATGTACACCGCACGTGTCATGTTCACCATTCTCGACGGACGCGGCAAACCCCACACACCGGGGAGGCGGACTCGGATCATCCAGCGGTTACGGTGCACTAGGGTCAGCCGAGCCAAGGCTCGGAATTGTCTACCGCGGACCTGCTGCGGCGGGCAAAGACATGAGAAGGAGCCGCGCAAGGCGACGCCCACCCCTGGGGCATCGGGGTGGGCGTGTGGTCTTGCGCACTACTTGAGCCAGGCGTTCTGCTGCACGATCGGCAGCCTGCCCAGGCCGAGCGTGATGCCGGCGTTGGCCAGGGCCAGGCCGATGAGCACGATCGCGTAGATGATGTGGTCGTCCATGAACGGGTTGTTGGCCAGGGGCAGCTCGGCCGCCCACATGAAGACCAGCAGTAAGCCGCCGGTGGCGGCGGCGATCCGGGTGCCGACGCCCAGGACGAGTGCCAGGCCGATGCCGAGCAGGCCGGCCATGAACAACCAGTCCACCCATGCCTGTCCGGCCAGGCTCGAGAAGAAGCCGCCGAGCGCGTTCTCGCCGGTGCCCTTGAGGAAGCCGGTGGTGGGGCTGCCGCCCTCGATCCAGGCGCGGTTGACCGGGGTGGCGAAGCCCCAGCCGAAGGTCTTGTCCAGGAACGCCCACAGGAACACCCAGCCGATCGAGATCCGGGCCATGGCCCAGATGTAGTCGACGGGGCGGCGTGCCTGCGTGCCCGTGCTGGTCGGGGTGACGGGCCTGTTGATGGTGGCGGCCATGATGGCCCCTTTCATCGCTGATTGGTCGTCTCTGTTACGCCTCAAGCACACCGTCTGCGCCCTTGCCGGGGCAGTGCCGTACGACCCGCAGCGCCAGGACCTTGGTCCCATCACGTCGCCGCGACATGACCAACGCCTGAGCGCCACCCTCCCTCGGCACTCCTCGCCGCCGCGATACCGTCAAACCGCCCCGGCGGGCACCAGTTAGCGGGGCGAGGGATCTTCGGCAGGACCTCCGTCCCTGGCAGCACCCGCTCTCGCGGGAAAGACTGAGGCCCTACACCGCCATCGCCGAGGACGAACTGGCCATCAATCCGGAGTACCTGGCCGAGTTGGCGGCTTGGAGCACAGGCCACGGAGTGCCCGCTCATGTCCAAGGGCCGCTGGCCATGGGCGACGTGGATCCGGTCCGCGACTTCGGCCGCCGTGCCGGCAGCGCGCGCTTTGAGGCGCGTCCTCACCTGGCGGTGCTCACCACCGCCGCAGACGAGCCGCTTGACTGGCTGCGCGCCGGGCAGGCCCCTGCAGCGTGTGGGCGGGACGGCTTCGGCTTCCGCCCTCGCGGTCGATCACGACCTCACGCCTGCGCCGTTCTGCTTACCGGGCGGATTGGACGATCCGCGCATCGGGCCCGGGGAAGATGAGGCTCTCGTGTCCGTCGTCCAGCCAGCGCACCAGGTAGGGCGGCGATCCGTCCGCGTGGCTCACCTCCACGATGAAACCTTCGCGGCGGGTGCTCTCGCCGCGAGTACCCTCCACGACCAGCCGATCACCCACTGTCGCCTTCATCGCCGTCTCCTCAGAAGCGCGTTTGCCTGTCCTTCCCTTTCACCCTCCAAGCCTCCGCCCTGGCGGGGCAGGGCCGGAGGTCTCCACGGCGGAGGACCTTCGGCCCTCACGTAGCCGCCGTTCGGCTCTGCCGTTCCCGGGCGGCTTCTCTCACAGTGACCTGAAGGAGGTTGTCCCATGAAGAGCTCGATTCATCCGGTAATGCTGCGTGTGCGCCTGTACCGGCACGACGACAATCCCTTGCGCCGCCATTCCGATCGGCTGGAGTCCGTTTTCGTGCTGGCGGCTCTGGTCCTGGTGCTGGTCAGCCTGTGGCCGGCCGTGGTCGCCGGGCGGGCGGTGTACGAGGGGGCGGTGCAGGATCAGAGCGCGGGGACCGGTGTTCGACGACAGGTCATGGCCACGTTGACGCAGGATGCTCCGCCCGCCCGCGTGTCGTTCTCCGAGGTCCCCGCCGCGCAACCGGAGACGATGGCCCGCTGGACGACCGCTGAGGGCGCGGCGCGATGCGGCTTCGTGCCGGCACCCTCGTTGGCCAAGGCGGGCTCTGTGGTCCCGGTGTGGATCGATGCCGCTGGTGCACCCGCCTCACCGCCCGCTGACAGTGCGGTGCTCGCCATGCGGGGAATGGTGATGGGGCTCCTGGTCGTGCTCGGGACGGGGTTGCTGGTGCTGACGGCGTTCTTGGTCTTCCGCCGGCGGCTGGATCGGGTCCGGTACGGCGAGTGGGACGCCGCGTGGGTGCGGGCCGGCGAGCAGCGGCGCCGCCCCAGACAGCCGTGAGCAACGGCTCAGCCCGGCTCCATCCGGGGTTTCTGGAAGCGCCAGGACACGTTCAGCTCGGGTGGGTGCACGGCAGCAAGCGCACGCTCCAGCGCCTGCTCCGATGGAATCCGACGCTCCCTGAGACATGCCCCGGAACCAGGGGGCACCGGGGGTCTTTAGCCGATGTACGGGTCCAGCCCTTTGAGGCCGTGATCGATACGCAGCCGAATGGCGGGGTGGATGGGGTAGTCCTGGAGAGCTTCAGGATCGACCCACCGCACCTCGCGTGCTTCAGTGGGCTCGGGCTGCATGATCCCGCCGACGACCCGGGCGCGCAAGCAGATGTTGATCGGCTGCCGCACCTCGTCGACCTTGTCACCGTGCATGTAGACGATCACATGGTCAGGGGTGGAGAACACACCCACCAGGCCCGTCACCTCGACGTCGAGGCCGGTCTCCTCACGGCACTCCCGTGCCGCCGCCTGAGCAACCGTCTCACCTCGCTTCACACCCCCGGTGGGGATCGTCCACAGGTCGTTGTCCGTACGACGCAGCATCAGTAGACGGCCCCCGTCGTCACGGACGAACACACTCGCCGACGCCTTACGACTGGTCGGTTTCGGCGCGTCCGGGTCACGCCAGTAATCGACGCGCTTCGTCTTCTTCGTCACGCGACGACCCCGCGATCCCACGGCCGTGCCGACGCCCATACCCGCTCGAACGATTCCACGTAGGTGTTGAACCACGCCCCGTCCATCCTGCGCAGATGGATCGTGGGCGTGTACGCGGCAAGCAGCCCGTACACGTGGACGTTCACCAACATCTCATCGTCGAAGCGGTAGATCGAGTTGTACAGCGGTGTGTCGTGCAAGCGGATCTGCACGCTGGGCGGCATGTGCTTCCGGTAGTAGCCAACCACCGCCGCCACACGTCCCGCCACGCCCCCGCCGATCTGATGCTCTGCGTCACGCGAGGCGAGCTGTTCCCCCTGTGGATCGCCGAGCAGCAGGCGCACCCGTGCACCCTCTTTCGCCTTGCCGGCCAGCGTGGGGAGCCAGTCAGGGTGTTCCTCCGTCAGGAACAGGCCGGCGAACGCCAGGAGGTCGATGTTGCGCTCGGCGTTGCGCAGCGTCTCCGTCCACAGATGGCGCGGCACGTCATTGCGGCGCGGGTAGGAAGCGACCACCTCGGCACCCATGAGTGACGCCTTGTCGATGGCGTCCGGCCACAGGTACGACTCGTCTTCATCGAGGATGGCGGCGACCCGGTACCGGGTCTTGGGGTAAGGGACGACCGTCCCGTGCAGCCAGCGCTCGACGGACTTCACGCTGACCTCACCTCGGTCCGCGAGTTGACGGGGGTCGAGCCCGGCGCGGAGCATAGCCCGGCGTAGGCGTTCGTTCACCATGGCGGCATCCTGCCTTAGGACATCCGAGCGCATCCAGTTGACTGCAAGATGTCGTTAGGTGTCCAGGGGTGACGGTGCGCTGTCCTGTAGTCACAGAAGATGCTGAGGCTGTGAGCAACGCCGTACGCCAGCAAGTGCCTCCCGCTGACAAGGTGGCCGTCGAGATCAGCGGCATGATCCTTCACGTACCAAAGGGCACGACGACCGTGTATCTCGTGCAGGCCCACGTCAACCCGGTGAAGCCCGCGGAGGTCTCCGGAGCGATCCTGACGACGGATCTCATGTTCGCCTGGACATGGCTGATCGAGGCGCTTGCCGATCAAGGTTGGGGAGAAGTGGTCGCGTTCGATGTGGCGCTCAAGACGTGCCCCCGGTGGTCTCGCAACCTGGGCCGGATTGACGGACCCACCAAATACCCGAACCCGCTCAGGCACACGCCGATCGAGTCCTGACCCATGCTCGGTGTGACCAAGCTCGTTTGGTCGCCTTACCAGGGGCGTGGCGCTCACACCCGGGTACGCGATCACGTCACCGTTCACGAGGGAATCGAGCTGGAGCTGATCACCGAGGCCGGTCAGTGGGCGGTTCGCCGGACGACGTGGGAGGGCTTCCGGATGATCCGGCAAGAGGAGACGGCACGAGGGGTTTCGCGTAGGGCGAAGGATGCGTGGCACTGGCTGACTGGCCGGTGGGTCTAGCCTAGGGCCGTCTCTGGGCGGCACGGCATGTGACGTGCCAACGGGTCCCCCGGAGACCGGAGAGTCCCCGCCGAGAACCGTGCGACGGGGGCTCATGATCGAATTCCTCACGAAGCCTGCGGGCGATCATGAAGGAGCCCCCTAGACAACGTACGGACACCGCCGAATTCATCACAACATGAATACCGATTGCGGCATCCACCCCGACCCAGCGGGCCGATGGGCCTGAGCTAAGGGTCTTTCGTCCCCACGGAACCGGGCGTTCGCCCCTGGCGGGCATGCGAGCGCCAGGTGAAGACTGGACAAGATCCAAGGGTTGCGCAGGAGGTTCCTACGGTGGCGAACAAGCAGTGGACTGTGCAGATCTATCTCGCCGATGAAGGGGATGAGACATCGGCACGTGCTGTCCTGATCACCAAGGGCGGCGGGCGTGTGGACGGTATAGGGCGCAGGCGCCGCAACCCGGCCGATGCCTGGGTGCCCGACATCGGCGATGAGCTGGCCGCCTCTCGCGCACTGGCCGACCTGGCTGGCAAGGTGGCGGCCATCACCAAGCAGGATCTCGCGGAATCTGTCGCCATCCCGGCCGAATCGTGATGGACGACGCCGATACCTTCTACCCAAATGTCCCGTTGGAGGCCCATGTCGCCGCGGCCAGGGGACTTCGGTCCAGGCTGCCGGAGAAGTTCGGCCCCAGCGCATCCGCGACACGCTGCGGTCGGAGTCGGCGGGCAGGGAGGGGCTTGCGGCCCGCGCTCTCGGACCTTTGGCAGGCCAGAGCGTGACACGCCAAGGGCTAATCTGCCGAGATGGCTGAGTCCATGATCGATGAGATGGTGTGATCCGTCCCGGTCAACTATCACTCCGTGTGACGTTGGACGTGAAGAGGTGGGACCTTCGGCCCTGGCGCGACCATCGACGTCTCTAACAGGATGAAGTGATTCGGTGAAGGGCCTGGGCTCTTCGGCGAGACTCAGTTGGAGGGGGAAGATGGACAGGAAGCTTGCCCCGCGGGGCCCGCGTGGACATCCCTTCGGGCTTTCCGCGGAGGTGGAAAACGGCACAGCGCAGATCGCGGTCTCAGGAGAGATCGACATCACGACGGCACCGACGTTGGCAGAGCTGCTCGTCGGCACGATGGCAGAACCGGGTACGGCCGCCGAGGTCGACCTGGGCAACGTGTCCTTCATGGACGCGTCCGGCCTCACCGCCCTCATCCGGGCCGACGACAGGGCCCGGGACATCGGCGGGCAACTGCACCTCTCCCGCGTCCCCGAACGTGTCTCCCGACTCCTGAAAATCACTCATTTGGACCGCCGCTTCTCCGTACTCATCTGATCACATGCCGGCTCAGGCGGCGGCGACCGTGTTGACGAGCTTGCCCAGTTCCTCCTCGATGGCGAGGGCGAACCGCTCGACCTCGGGCACGGTGTCGTAGTCGCCGGTTACGCCGAAGGTGACCTGGTCGCAGTAGGAGAAGACGGAGACGCCGGTGCGCAGCCTGGCGATGATCGGGACGTAGGGGAAGAGCTCCAGGGCTCGGCGGCCGAGGAGGTATAACGGCACGGGAGGGCCGGGGACGTTCGTGGTGACCGTGACGACGGTGCGCTGTGGGAGACGGGCGAGCAACCGGATCACCCAGGATACCGGTGGGAACGGCTCGTGGCGGGCCAGCGTGGTCATCGCCTCGCCGGCCTGTGCCTCCATGCTCGCCTTCAGCTCGGTGAGGTGGGCGTGCACGGCTTGGAGGCGTTCGCCGGGGTCGGCCAGATGCACCGGGAGAAGCGCCAGCATGACCGAGATCCGGTTCGCGCACATGCCTTCGTCACCGGGGGCCCGTACCGACACCGGCACCGCCGTACGTACGGCGTGCGGGTGCGGCTCCTCGCCCCGGTGGAGCAGCAGGGATCGGAAGGCGCCGGCGATGGCCGACAGCGCCACGTCGTTGAGGCTCGCGCCGGCCTGGCGGGCGGCCTGTTTCATCTCTGTCAGGGATGCGCGGGCGACGGCGTAGCGGCGCTGCTCGCCGATCGGGCCGCTGAGCGTGGAGCGGGCTGCCGGCCAGAGTGAACCCGCGAAGGTGAGCAGACCGCGGGCGGTGTCCGCGATGCGCTGCGCGGTGGCGCGTGGCGTCCGGAGCGCCTCGCCGATCATGCGCAGCTGCTCGATCGGGTTGAGCACCAGGTCACGTACCGCGCCGGCGATCAGGTGCGGCGTCGATGGCTCCGGATCGGGGGCGTAGGCATCAAGCGGCGCCTCGCGCTGGTCGCCGTCCGGCGACAGGTCGAAGAGCACGTAGTACAGGTTGGCGCCGGAGATGCCGTCGACCAGGCAATGGTGCACCTTGGACACCAGTGCCCAGCGCCCGCTGGACAGCCCGTCCAGCAGCCAGTACTCCCACAGCGGCCGCTCGCGGTCGAGGCGCTGCGACATGATCTCACCGATCCGTTCGCACAGCGCCGCGTCGTCTCCTGGCTCGGCCACGCTCGCGTGCCGGATGTGCCGGTCGAGATCGAAGTCCGGATCGTCGACCAGGACGGGCGCACCAAGGTCGAACGGCAACTGCCGGGCCTTCTGCCGGTACAGGGGGACCAACGGTAACCTGCGCCGCATGGCCGCGACGAGCTCTTGTCTGGAAGGAGGCGGACCCTCCATGACAGCGATCGACGCGATGGCCATCGAGACCTCCGGCACCTCGTCTTCAACGTCGAGGAAGGCCGCGTCCAGCGGGCTGAGGTGTTCGGTCATGGCCGGACCTCCCCTTGGTCTGGTACGGGTTTCCCCCAAGCCTCCGACCGGGACGCGCGGGGGCACAGAGTCTTAAGTCCTGGTCCGATCCGCGATTTGCCACGTTCTTGCCCCCACCCGGGGTCAGCTTTCCGACACCACCGCCACGGGGCAGGGCGCGTGCTGGAGGAGGTAGTTCGCGGGGCCGAGGCGCGTGGCGCGCGTGCGGCCGATGACCATGAGCATGGCGCGATCGACTGCGTCGCCTTCCTGGGTCCGAACCTCAGGATGGCGTGCCGCCCATTCGGTCAGGTCGGCCGAGGAGGAGAGAGGAACATGGCGCAGGGCGGCCTCGCCGAACGCGAACTCCAGCACGGCCGGGTCCGGCTCCTTGCCGGCGACGACGATCGGCCCTGGATGGGTGGATGTGGGCAGGGGTCCTGGGCCGCGTACGACGATGACCGGGCAGTCGGCGTGGGCGGCGACGTAACCGGCGACCGAGCCGACGACCGCCCGTGGCAGCGCGCTGAGGCCGCGGGAGCCGACCACGATGAGGTCGGCGCTGCCGGAGAGCTCGACGAGGCGCTCCGCGGCGGGGCCTTCGTACAGGTCGGTCTCGACGCGTACGCCCGCGCTGGTCGAGCGGGCGCAGTCGGCGCCGTGCCACAGCACGTGCTCGGCCGCCTTGCGCAGGTGGGTCTTGGCTTCCTCCTCCGCCTCGCCGTAGGGCCATTGCCAGGCGTGGGCGACGGTCAGTGGCAGCTTCCTCAGCTCCGCCTCATCCAGCGCCCAGTCCAGGGCCTGCATCGAGAAGTCCGAGCCGTCGTAGCCGAGCACGATGTGGTTCATGTCAGCAGACCCCCTTCAGACGCCCATGGCACCCAGCCTCCCGTACCCACGGCTCGATGAGCAGGGACCTTCGGCCCCAAGGCGAGGGCCGTACGGCACTGTCCGCCGCACATGGCCGGCGGACAGTCTCGGCGTCGAGAGCCATATCGCGGAAGAGAGACCGGCATGCCCGAGGGATACGACGTACTGCTGCGCGACGGCGGCATTGCCCACGTCCGCCCGCTGCGCCCCACCGACCGCGGCGCCCTGCACGAGCTGATCGACCGATCCTCTGAGCACTCGGCGTACCTGCGTTTCTTCACCGGTGGCCGCAAGACCGCGCACGCCTATATGGACCGCATCACCAGCGACGAATACGGCGGACACGCACTGGTCGCCACCATCCGCGGGCAACTGATCGGGGTAGCGGAGTACGTCCCCGGCCGCGATGGCAGTGCCGACCTGGCCATCCTCATTGATGACGCCGTTCACGGGCACGGCCTGGGCACCTTGCTGCTCGAGCACGTCGCGCTGGACGCGGGCGCGCATGGAGTTCGGGAACTGGTGGCCGACGTGCTGGGTGAGAACCGGCCGATGCTGCGGGTGCTGCACGGCCTCGGGCTGGAGATGACGCAACGCTTCGAGGAGGGCATGCTGCACGTCGTCATCGCCGCCGAGCCCACCCATCGGCTGCACGAGGGCATCGCGGCCCGCGATCACGAAGCGGGACGGGCGTCACTACGGCGGGTGCTCGCGCCTCGCTCGGTGGCGGTGATCGGCGCCGGCCGCAACGAGCGCGCCATCGGACACAAGGTGCTGCGCAACCTGATCGACGGTGGCTTCCGCGGGCCGATCCACCCCGTCAACCCCAACGCCACCGAGGTGGCCGGGCTGGCCTGCCACGCCAAGGTTCCTGATGGCGTGGACCTGGCAGTGGTGGCGGTGCCTGCCCGGCACGTGCTGGAGGTGGCCCGCGACTGCGCGGATGCGGGTGTGGCCGGGTTGGTCGTGGTGACGTCGGGGTTCGCCGAGACCGGGCAGCGCGACGGGGAGTCCGACCTGCTAAAGATCTGCCGTGCGGCCGGGATGCGCCTCATCGGGCCGAACTGCCTGGGCGTGGTCAACACTGCGGCCCGGCTCAACGCCAGCTTCCTGCCACACCGACCCGTCCGTGGCCGGGTGGCGCTGATGTCGCAATCAGGTGCCGTGGGCGCGGCACTGCTGGAGCGGCTGGACGTCTCCTCGTTCGTCTCGGTCGGCAACAAGGCCGACGTCAGTGGCAACGACCTCCTCGAATACTGGGAGGACGACCCTGGCACCGATGTGATCGCCCTGTATCTGGAGTCGTTCGGGAATCCGCGCAGGTTCGCCCGCATCGCCCGCCGGGTCGGGGCGCGCAAGCCGATCCTGCTGGTCAAGAGCGGCCGCGGCGGGGCGGGCGACCGGGCGGTGCGCTCGCACACCGCCGCCGCGGCCACCCCCGACGTGGCGGTGGACGCGCTCACCCGCGCCGCCGGCGTGATCCGGCTCGACAGCGTGCACGAGCTGATCGACACCGCCAAGCTGCTGGCCGCCCAACCCCTGCCGCGCGGCCGCCGGGTCGCGATCGTCGGCAACTCCGGCGGACCCCAAGCGATGGCCGCCGACGCCTGCGAGCGTCACGGCCTGGTCGTTCCGGAGCTGCCGCCCAGGCTGCTGGAGGCCCGTGCCGCCGCCGCGCTGGGCAACCCTGTCGATCTGACCGCCGACGCCACCGCCCCCGAGATCGGCGCCGCCGTCAAGGCGGTCGCCGAGGCACCGGACGTGGACGTGGTCCTCGTCGTCTACACCCCGCCGTTCGGCGATGGCCTCGACGCCACCCGCCAGGCCATCGCCGAGGCGGCCAAATGTACGGACAAGGCCGTGCTGGCCTGCGTCATCGGCCACGGCGGCCTGATCGACGGCCGCGTGCCCAGCTACGCCTTCCCCGAGCAGGCCGTCGCGGCACTCGCGCACGCCGTGCGCTACGCCGAATGGCGCCGACGCCCCCTCGAACCCGCCCCCGCGCCGATGTCGGTGGACGTGGTCACGGCACGCGAGATCGTTCAGGCGGAATTGGCGAAGCGCCCTGACGGCTGCTGGCTCTCCCCCGCCGTCACCGCCCGGCTACTGCGCTGCTACAGCATCCCCTTTGCCGAGACGGTCGACGTGCACAGCCCGGAGACCGCCGTGCGGGCAGCGGTCCACGTCGGCCTGCCCTGCGTGCTCAAGGCCGTGGGCCCGGTGCACAAGAGCGACGTCGGCGGTGTCCTGCTCAACCTCCGGTCACACGATGAAGTGCGGCAGGCCTACCGCGCGATGTCCGCGCGGATCGGCTCGGAGATGACGGGCGCGGTCGTCCAGCGCATGCTGCCCGCGGGCGTCGAGATCATCGTCGGCGGGGTCAACTACCTGGCGTTCGGACCGCTCGTCATGGTGGGCATGGGCGGGGTGACAGCCGACCTGCTGGCCGATCGCGCCTTCCGGGTGCCGCCCGTCACCGACGCCACCGACATGATCGGCGAGCTGCGCTGCGCCCCGCTGCTGCGCGGCTACCGTGGCTCCCCGCCTATGAACATCCAGAGCCTGGCCGACCAGGTCACGCGGATCGGCAGGCTGCTCGAAGACCTGCCACAGGTGGCCGAATTGGACCTCAACCCCGTCATCGTCAGCCCGGACGGCGCGACCACGGTGGACGCGCGCATCAGAGTGGCTCCCTGCGAGCCGCCACCCTCGCCGCTACTGCGGCGGCTGCGCTGACCAACGACCGTCCTGCTCGGGACTTCCGCCCCTACTTCCCGGATCGTCCGGGAGATGTGATGAAACCAGCGACATTGGAGGTAGGCATGCGTATGACCGTCGCGGACGTGATGACGGACAAGGTCGTCTCCGTCACCGCCGCCACCCCGTTCAAGGACATCGCCCACACGCTCATCAACGGCGGCATCAGCGCCGTCCCGGTCACCGATGACGGCAACAACGTGATCGGCATCGTCTCCGAGGCCGATCTGCTGCGCAAGGAAGAATTCCGCGAGGAGTTCTACCGCGAGGGCTACCGGCCGCCGCTGCGCGCCCGGCTGCGCCACCCCAAGGGCAGGCAGAAAGCCAACGGCGACACCGCTGCCGACCTCATGACCAGCCCCGCGATCACCATCTCCCCCACCGCGTCGGCGGTCACCGCCGCCCGCTTGATGGACGCCCACGACGTCAAACGACTCGCCGTCGTCGCCCCCAACGGCCACCTCGTCGGCGTCGTCAGCCGCCGCGACCTGGTCAAGGTATTCCTGCGCAACGACGCGGAGATCGCCGCCGAGATCCGCGACGGCGTCCTCGAGCGCAGCCTGTGGGTGGACACCGCCGGCGTCACCGTCTCGGTGAGCAACGGCGTGGTCACGCTGTCCGGGCAGATGGACCGCCGCACCGAGGCCGGCATCGCGGCCCGCATGACCGGCCGCGTCAACGGCGTCGTCGACGTGGTCGACAAGCTGACCTGGAAACACGACGACTCCTCGTGGGAGGCCAGATAGCCATGCTCGTGCGCGAGGTCATGAGCAGACCGGCCATCACGGTCCGCCGTACCGACCCGGTGCGGCGGGCCATCCGGGTGCTCCACGGCCATGACATCACCGCCGCCCCCGTCGTCGACGAGGAGGACCGCCTGGTCGGCGTGGTGAGCGAGCTCGACCTGCTGCGTGGGGAGTTCGAGCCCGACCCCCGCGCCACCGTACGCCCCGTGCCCGCGGATCACGCGCCGCCGCCACGCCGCGTGGTGGAGGTCATGACGCACGACGTCGCCACCGTCACCGAGACCACCGACGTCACCACCGCCATCGACCTCATGGTCGGCAAACGGATCAAGAGCCTGCCCGTGCTGCACGGCGACGAGATCGTCGGCATGCTCAGCCGCCGCGACCTCATGGCCATGCTGGCCCGCCCCGACGACGACCTGCGCGAGGCCGTTGCCGCCGAGCTGCGCAAGCAGTACCCGTCCGGCCCGAGCTGGGACGTCGCCGTACGCGACGGCGTGGCCGAGCTGTCCGGGCCATCCCACGAGCACGCCGACCACATCGCCGACCTGCTCGCTCGCACCGTGCCCGGCATCGTCCGGGTCAGGCACCTCAGGAGATCGCCATGAGAATGACCGTCGAGAACGTGATGACCACCGACGTAGCCGCCGTCAACCAGAAGGCGTCCTTCCACACCGTGGCCGACCTGCTCATCAATCGGGGCGTCAGCGGCGTGCCCGTGCTGGACGACGACAACCGCGTCGTGGGCGTGGTGTCCGAGGCCGACCTGCTGGCCAAACAGGAGTACAAGGAGCGCCACCGCGGAGACTACTACCGGCCGTCGCTGGGAGCCCGCATCCGCCACACCGTGGGCAGCGAGGGCAGCGGCTTCTACAAGTCGCTCGGCGAGACCGCTGGCGCGCTGATGACTTCGCCCGCGCACACCACCACCCCCGACGCCCCCGTCGTGGTGGCTGCACGGCAGATGGACAAGTACGGCGTCAAACGCCTGCCCGTGGTGGACATGGGCGGCCGCCTGGTCGGCATCGTCAGCCGGCGCGACCTGATCAAGGTCTTCCTCCGTGCCGACACCGACATCGAGCACCAGGTACGAGAAGCCATCCAAGCCGTTCCCGGCGAGGTCACCGCCCTCGGCATCACCGTGGCCGACGCCGTCGTCACCCTGTCGGGAACGTACGACGACCACAGCCATGCCATCGCGGCGGTCCGCATGGCCGAGCGCATCGACAGCGTGGTGGCCGTCCACGACGAGCTCACGTGGAAGCACGACGACATCGTCGAGCTCCCTGTCGTCTGGGGCGGGGCCTAATCTGAAGGTCTCAATTTCGGTAACGCATCGCTCACGTCCACGGCGGCGACCTTGGCGGGCCGCTCACACGCTGGCGCATCTTGCTGTCAGAGGTCGTTGCCGGCGTAGGACAGGTTGAAGCTCTTGTTGACCAGGGGAAAGTCGGGGACGATCGCGCTGTTGAGCGCTACCGGAAGAGCGGGCCAGTTGAAGAAGGACGGATCGACGATCTTCACGCGGGTGAGGGTCCCGTCGGGGGCGAGCTCGATGCGGTGGGCGATCGTGCCGCGCCAGCCCTCGACGAGTCCCACACCCGAGGAAGAGCCCACGGCCGGAGGTGAATCCGCCGGCGCCGTGGGCTCGCCGACCAGATGAGTGATCAGGGCGATGGACGTGGCGATCTCATCCGCCCGGATCTGGAAGCGGGCCAGCACGTCCCCGCCGGTGCGGCGGGCGGGGGTGAAGTCGCCGAGGTCGGTGAAGGGGTGGTCGCGGCGGGCGTCGAGGTCCAGTCCGCTGGCGCGGGCCACATAGCCGAGCGTGCCGAGGTCGCGGGCGGCGTCGCCGGACAGCACGGCGGTGCCGGTGAAGCGGTCGGCGACCACGGTGTGCCGCAGGGCGAGTTCGGCGAGTTCGGCCACGTCTGCGCCGATGGCGTGCAGTCGATCCGGGTCGGGGAGGGCCTCCAGGTGGGCGCCGCCGAGGCGGACGCCGCCACGCAGCAGCCGGTGTCCAGTGACCTGGGCGTTGATCCGCAAGAGTTGTTCGCGGATACGCCCGGTGTGCGCGTGCAGGATGCCGAAGGCCACATCGTTGCAGAGCGCGCCCAGGTCGGTGACGTGGTTGTAGAGGCGTTCCAGCTCCAGCAGCAGGGCTCGTTCCCGCTGCGCCTGCACGCTGACCGGGGCCTGGGTGGCCTCTTCCACGGCCAGGCAGTAGGCGAGCGCGTGGCCGACGGAGGTGTCTCCGCTGACACGCTCGGCCAGTTCCAGCCCGTCGGCAGGTTGGCGGCCTTCGAAGAGCTTTTCGATGCCCTTGTGCACGAACCAGAGCCGGGCCTTGAGCTTGATGATGGTCTCGCCGACCACGGAGAAGCGGAAGTGCCCCGGTTCGATGAGGCCGGCGTGGACGGGTCCGACGGGGATCTCGTAGACGCCCTGACCCTCCACGGTGACGAACGGGTAAGGACCTTCTGGGTCGCCGAAGGAGGGTGGCAACCCGGCGTCGGAGCGCATGGGGTACCAGCCGCGTGGCCAGTGATGGTGGCGCACCAGCCGCCGGGGGAGCGGGTGATCGAGCGGGGTGATCCCGTACAGGTCGCGGATTTCTCGTTCGAACCGGCCGGCGGGGAAGGACAGGTGGGCAAGACTGGGCATGGCCGGCTGCTCGAGGGGCAGGCGGAGCCGGAGCTCGGTTCGGCGATCCGGGCCGCCGGTGACGAACAGGTACGCCAGGCCGAACCCGTCGATCTCCTGGCGTGCGGAGACCAGCGCCAGCCGGTGGCCGTCGGCCAGCAGCCGGGCGGCGTGCTCGGGCAACTCGGCGGAGCTGATGTCGGCTATGGTGCGCATGCTCATGGCGTTGCTCCGGCGATGGTGGCGGCGGCCTGCAACAAGGAGTGCAGCGGCCCGAGAGTGATGCCCAGGACGGCGCAGCCGGCCAGGCCCGCGACCAGCGGGACGGCCACACTGCGCGGCAGCGCGATGGCCTCACCCGGCCCGCCGCCCAGGAGCATCCGCCGGCCCTGGCGCCCGATGGCGGCGACGATGACCAGCATCAGCACCAGGGCCGCCGCGATCGCCCAGCCCAACCCGGTGGCGACGCCCGCCCGCGCGATGCCCAGCTCGCTGGCGAACAGGCTGAAGGGCGGCAGGCCGAGCAGGGCAAGCAGCCCCAGCGCGAAAACCCCAGAGAGCAGCGGCGCTCTGGCCAAGAGCCCGCGTACCGCGTGGATCCGGCTGCTGCCGAGCGCCTGGTGCAGCTGTCCTGCGGACAGGAACAACACCGACTTGCCGAGCCCGTGCCCGAGGATGTGCAGCAGCACGGCGACCAGTGCGAGGGTGTTGCCGATCGCCGCGCCGAGTGCGACCAGCCCCATGTGCTCGATGCTGGAGTAGGCCAGCAGCCGTTTGTAGTCGCGCTGCCCGAGCAGCAGCAACGCGGCCACGGCCAGAGAGGCCAACGCCACGACGACCAGCAAGACCCGGGCGAACCCTGCACCGAGCGCCAGATCGGCGATGACCTTGACGCGCAGGATGGCATAGAACGCCACCGACAGCAGCACCCCTGACATCAGCGCCGACACCGGAGCCGGGGCCTGGCTGTGCGCGTCGGGCAGCCAGGCGTGCATCGGCGCCAGCCCGGCCTTGGTGCCGAACCCGAGCACGAGCAGCATGACCGCGATGCGCATCACGCCGGGGTCGAGCCGGTTCGCGTGCTCGGCCAGCACCACCCAGTCCAGGGAAGCAATTCCGGCGCGGGTGCCGGCGTAGTGGACCATGACGATGCCGAGCAGCGCGAGCGCGATGCCGACCGAGCAGATGACCACGTATTTCCACGCGGCCTCGGTGGCCTGGCGGGTGCGCCGGTGCCCGACCAGGAAGGCGGTCAGGATGGTGGTCGCCTCGATGGCGACCCACAGCAGGCCCAGGCTGGAAGACAGGACGGCCAGCGCCATCGCGGCGATGAAGGACTGGGTGAGCACGCCGTAGCGGCGCATCGCGCGCGGGCCCGTATGCCCCGCGGCAAGCTCGGCCGCCAGGTAGGCGGGACTGGCCGCCATCGCCAGCAGCGCGACCGCGCCGATCACGAGCAGCATGAAGGCGCTCAGCGCGTCGCTGAGCAGCAGCCCGCCCAGCGCGTCGCGCCGGTCCCCCGCCGCCAGCGCGACGGCGCAGGACAGCAGCCCGGCCGCGGACAGCGTGCCCAGCCAGGCGGTGACCCGGTTCCAGCCGAGCACGGCATAGACGCAGGCGGCGGCCGCGGGCACCGCGACCGGAGCGATCACCAGCAGGCTGTCCATCAGTCGTGCAACTCCCGCAGCTCGTCGAGGTCGGTGCCGCCGAAGGCGGCCCGCATCCGGGTGGTCAGCACCTGCAGCACCAGGACGGCCAGCAGGACGTCCAGGGAGATCCCGAGCTCGACGACGAGTGGGACACCGCTGGTGGTAAGAAAGGCGGTGGCGGTGATGGCGTTGTCCATCAGCAGGAAGCCCACCAACTGCGACAGTGCCCGCCGCCGGGTCACCAGGACGAAGAACCCGATCAGCAGCACGGTCAGCGCGACCGGCACCGCCTGCGTGGCCGGGGTGGGCGACAGCCGTACCAGCGGCTGGGAGACCGCGTAGGCCAGCATCGCCAGCACCGCCGCCACCAGCAGCGAGGTCGCCACGTTGACCAGCGGCTGCGTCTCGCGGGCCTCGCCGCTCGCGACGAGTGCGCGGCGCATCAGGTACGGCAGCAGTGCGGCGCGCAACGCGCCCACCCCGAGGCCGATCAGGATCAGCTCGAGATCGTCCTGCCGGACACCCAGGACGATGACCATCGCGGTCAGTGCCACCCCCTGCAAGGCGAACAGCCACACGATCGCCGACAGGTCCCGCCGCCACAGCACCAGCACCCCCGTCAGCAGGAACGCCCCGCAGGCCAGGTCCAGCAACTGGATGTACATCGCATCAGTCATGTTCACGCCCATGTTCAGGCCAGGAAGAAGGAAGCGGCCACGGCCAGCAACGCCAACAGGAACGAACCGGCCAGCAACTCCGGAACGCGGAACAACCGAAGCTTGGCCATGAACACCTCACCGACCGACAACAGCACCCCCAGCAGCCCCACCTTGACCACCAGCGAGATCACCGCCACCAGCAGCGCGAGCACCCCCGCGTCCGCGATGGCGATCCCCACGGGGAAGAACAGGCTGGCCAGCAGGCCCAGTAGCACCGACAGCCGCATCGCCGACGCCCACTCGATCAGCGCCAGGTCCGGCCCGGCGTACTCCAGAACCATCGCCTCATGGATCATCGTCAGTTCCAGATGCGTGGACGGATTGTCCACCGGGATCCGGCCGGTCTCCGCGATCGTGACGATCGCCAGCGCGACCGCGGCCAGCACGCTCACCGGGGAGATCACCGACAACGGATCCTCCACTGTCGCCGTCACGATCGACCCCAGGCTGGTGGAGCCTGCTCTGATCGACAGCGCGAACACCGACACCAGGATCGTCGGCTCCACCAGCGCCAGCACGGTCATCTCCCGGCTGGCGCCCATCCCGCCGAACGCCGTCCCGGTGTCCAGGGCGCCCAGGGCCAGCGCCACCGATCCCAGGGCCAGTAGCGCGGTCACCGCGAACAGGTCGGCGACGCCGTCCAGCGGCGAGGCCGTGGTCACCAGCGGCACCACCGCGGCGACGACCAGCGCCGTACCGGCCAGCAGCAGCGGCGCCGCGCGGAACACCCAGCCGGTGCCGCGCGGAGTGATCGGCTCTTTGCGCATCAGCTTGCGCAGGTCCCGCCACGGCTGCAGGACCCCTGCACCAGCGCGTCCCTCCAGCCGGGCGCGGACCTGCCGCATCACCCCCACCAGCAGCGGCGAGCCGATCCCGACGACGATCACCTGAAGCACAGCTCCGACCACGCCCGTCACCACAGCACCACCAAGACGATCAGCGCCGCGGTCAGCGTCCAGAATCCGTAGCCGAGATAGCGGTGCACGCTGCCGGTGGCCAGCCCGCGGGCGCCGCGTCCGACGGCGGACACGGCGGCGATCAGCGGATCGTAGAGCCGGTGCTCGATCCGGTCCGGCACCCGCGCGTGGAACCGCACACGTTCCACCAAGTAGGTCGACTCCTTCGTTGGGGTGACGTCCACATCGCTTTCGGGGGCCAGCACGTCGTCGAAGACCCGTTGCAGCGGCTCGGCGAACGACGTGGCGGTGTACTCCATCCGGGCCGACATCGGTCCCGCGCCGCAATCCCAGAGCCGGGCGGCGCGCCGTGCCCGCCGCGACGCGGTCACCCGTACCAGGCCGAGGACGGCCACGACGGCGGCCAACAGGGCGACGGCGATCAGCAACGGCGAGATCATCCCCGAGACCCCCGCCAGCCGCAGCGTCAACTCCCCGCTCACCACGTCCCGGCCAGGGAACACCACTCCGACCACCCGGCCGAGCGCGGGCACCACCAGCGTGGGGGCCAGTGCCAAAGCCACGCAGCCCGCCACCGCGAGTGCCATCGCGCCCAGCATGGTCGGTGGGCTCTCACTGGCCCGCTCGGCCTCGGCGCTGCGCGGCCGGGCCAGGAACCCCACGCCGAACGCCTTGACGAAGGTGGCGACCGCCAGCCCTGCCGACAGCGCGATCACCGCGACGGCCAGCGGCATCGTCACCGCACCCGCCACCCCGGAACCGGGCAGGGCGTGGATCAGGCTCTGCAGCAGGAGCCACTCGCTGACGAAGGCGTTGCCGGGCGGCAGCGCCGAGGCGCACAACGCGCCGACCGCGAAAACGGCGGTGGTGTACGGCAGCCGCGTGCGCAGCCCACCGAGGGCGTCCAGATCGCGGGTGCCCGTCGCGTGCAGCACCGAGCCTGCCGACAGGAACAACACCGTCTTGAACGCGGCGTGGTTGACCACATGCAGCAGCGCCGCGGCCAGCGCCAACGCCGCCAGCACCGGCTGGTCGGACGCGGCGAAGAAGCCCGCCGCACCCACCCCGACCAGTACCAGGCCCAGGTTCTCCGTCGTGGAGTAACCCAGCAGCCGCTTCAGATCCGAGGCGACCACCGCCTGCAAGATCCCGAATAGCGCCGACGCCGCGCCCGCCGCCAGCACCAGCAGCCACCACCACGCCGGCCCGCCACCCAGCAGATCCAGCCCGACCCGGACGACGCCGTAGACGCCCATGTTCACCATTGCCGCGCTCATCAGGGCCGAGACGTGACTCGGTGCCTCCGGGTGCGCCCGTGGCAGCCACACGTGCAGCGGCACGATGCCCGCCTTGGAGGCGAACCCGGCGAACGTCGCCAGGAACACGACGGTCCTGGCGGCCGGCGACAGCGCGGCGGCACGCAGCTGCTCGAAGCTCTCCCCACCGGCCCCGGCGGCGAAAGCGACCAGCCCGATCAGGATCGTCACCAAGCCGAGGTGGGTCATGACCGCGTACCACAGCCCGGCCCCGCCCACCGCCGCCCGCCGCCGGTGCTCGGCCAGCACCAGCAGCAGCGACGACACGGCCATCAACTCCCAGGCGAGCAGGAACGTGCTCACGCTGGCCGCGGCGGGGACCAGCAGCATGGCCGCCACGAACAGCGGCAGCACGGACTGGAACACGCGACCGTCCAGGCCGTGGTCGCAGTAGCCGATCCCGTAGATCGCCGCGCATACCGCCACCACCCCGGTGACCGCGATGAACACCCCGCCCAGAGGGTCGATCGCCAGCCGTACCCCGGCCAGCGGCAGCAGCTCCGGCAGCCAGGCCGACCAACTGCTGCCGAAAGACATAACGGCCGCCACACCCGCCGCCGCTCCCAGCCCGCCCGCGCCTGCCATGCACCAGCCCGCCAGATGCAGCCGCGCTCGTGGCGGAGCCAGCAACGCGGCCACAGCGGCGACCGCGCAGCCGGACAGCGCCATCACGTACAGCGTGCTGACCAGGTTCATCGGCCGGTCAGCCCCCGCAACGCCGCCACGATCACGTCAGGCTCCGGCGGGCAGCCCGGCACCTCCACGTCCACCGGCACCACGTCGCTCACCGCCCCGGCCACCCCATAAGCTCCGGCGAACGCCCCGCAGTTGCGTGCGCAGTCACCCAGCGCGATCACCAGCCGCGGTTCGGGAACCGCGTCATGGGTGCGGCGCAGCGCCACCTCCATATTGCGCGTCACCGGCCCGGTCACCAGCAGGGCGTCCGCATGCCGAGGCGAGGCCACCAGCCGCGCGCCGTACCGCTCGGCGTCATACACCGGGCCGAACGCCGAGGCGATCTCCACCTCGCACCCATTGCACGACCCCGCATCCACATGCCTGATCTGCACCGACCCGGCAAGCTCCGCCGCCTTCGCCGGCGGCTCACCTGGTTCGCGCTCCGGTGCGGGCTCGGCCACCCGGCCCGTCTTCGCGATCTTCCGCCACAACCCCATCGTTGCCTCTCCACCGCTCACCAGCCAACACACCAGACGATCAGCAGATGATCACCCGGGTCGGGGCTGATGCGGTGGCTGCCGAAACCCGGCCAGCAGGTCGCCCGGGCCCGAAGTCAACAGGCTCACGAGACTCCGCTTCCGGCTGTGTCCTCCAACAGCTCGCTGAGCAGCTCATGCTGCCCGGACAGCTTCTCGGCCAGCAGCTCGCGAGCCGCGCGCAGCAGCCCGGCCACCCGGCCACCGGCCAGCGCGTACACCACGGTGGTCCCCTCGCGCTGCGCGGTCACCATGCCCGAGCGGCGCAGCACCGCCAGATGCTGCGACAGCCCGGTCGGCTCCACCTCGATCTCGGCCAGCAGCTGGCGCACCGGCATCGGCCCGTCCTGCAGTAGCTCCAGCACCCGGATCCGCACCGGATGGCCCAGCAGCCGAAACAGCTCGGCCTTGGCCTCATACAGCGGCACCGACATCACGCCTCCGCCTCCCACCGCGGGTCGGGGCAACCCTGGTCGATCACGATCCCGTACGCCTGGGCCAGCCGCCGAGCATCCTCCCACTCGGCTTCGGCCACCAGCACGGCGTGCGCGTCATCAGCGTCGCGGGCGGCCTGCAGCTCCTGCCAGGCCTGGCCGGCCCGTTCCCGCACCGCAGCAGCGAACACTGTGCTCACCCGCACCTCTCATCCGCCCGCGCGACACAGTCCGCGAACCCACGCTCGAGAGCAATTACGCATCTTCGCAACTACGATACCGTTATGGGAAGGTGGCCTGTGACCCGCATCACGTCCTGACCGCACCGCAACCATTGCCAACGGTTCAGGAGCGAACGCGATGCGGGAGAGAGCTGAGGTGAACATGCCGCTGCTGCTCTCGCACCAGCACCTGCCCGGCGTGACCGTCATCGCCGTCGACGGGGAGCTGGACGCCCACAACTGCCACCGGCTGGAGGCCTACATCCAGCAGCACCGCCGACGCCCGCCCGACCAGCTGGTCTTCGATCTGTCTCAGGCGCGCTTCATCGACAGCCGCGGACTTCGCGTCCTGGTCCAGGCCCACGCCCTCAGCGTGCGCACAGGCGGTGCGGTCCTCTTAGCCGCACCCGCGGCGATGCCCGCCCGGCTCCTGCAGATCACCGGGCTGGCCGACCACCTGCCCGTGCACGCCACCCTCGAAGAGGCGCTGCGCGCCGCGCTGTCGGCCGCCGCCGAACGGCAGACCCGCTGAACTCGAAGCCCCGTCTATCCGCCACCCGGCCAGTCGGGACGCCGGATGAGGGATGCCGCCTCCACTTCACGAAAGACACCTGACATGCAGGCGGCCATCGACGTCGGACCCGGCTACTCGCTGATCAGGCCCCGTGGGCCGTCAACGGCCGCGGATGGCCGTCGCCGACCGGCAGGCCTGGGTCCTCACCAGATGATCTCGGACAGCGGGCGGCGTATCGAGCCCTTGGCGTCGAAGGTGATGCCCAAACGCGTGATCATCTGCGGGTATTCGCCCGAGCAGAGCTCCTGCCTCATGAACTCGCGCAGCAGCTCCATCTCGAGCGCCTGGGTATGGAAGGCGGCGCTGACCCCGTACGCCGAGGCGTGCAGCAAGACGTGTTGCAGCGCCTGACCGGCGTCGATCCAGTCCTGGCGGCCGTCGCCTCGCGTGGTGAGCACCGCCACGACCCCGGTCGCCGCTGCGGCTCCCTGGTCCGTCTGGCTCCCCCACTCATGCCCCCAGGCGTAATCACGCTGCGCGAAGTGCGGCTCGGTACGCGCCGCCTCACGCGGATAGCCCTCCGCGGGCACCCCGTCCGTGCGGCTACTGCCCGGCGGCCTGGCCCAGCGGATCACCTCGAGACTGAAGCGCTGGTCCTGAGCCTGCACGCCCTGCGCGGCCTGGGTGAGCGCAGCGATCACGCTGATCGCTTCGGCAGAGCGGACAGGCGTCAGCTTGGCACCCTCATCCGCGGCCGCCAGGACCAGCCTCTCGACAAGCCTGTCCGGCACCGGCACGTCGGCGAAGCCCGCCCGGTGCGTGCGGCGGCGCTCGATCTCGCCACCCAGAGCCTGGATGGATTCGTCGGCCTGCACCTCGGCACCCGGCCGGAGCGTGGCGAGCAACGACGGGCGGTCCGGATCCGGCAGGACGCGCACGACCGGCTCGAAGCCCTCGCAGCTCATCGCCATACGCATGGTGAACAGGGCCGCGCCGCAACTGATCAGCAGCTCCCGCCCTGAGACATCCTCGACGCGCAGTTTCCTGTCCGGGTCGGCCCGCAGGCTGATCTCCTGCTCCGACACCGTGAAGATCCAGGGCTGCGTGTTGTGCACGGAAGGCGCCCAGCGCGCGGCATCCACCGCAGCGTCCAGCGCATGCTTGACCGAACCAGTGGCCATGGCTCTCACCTCCATGGGTCCTTACAGTCAGTTCATCACCTGGAGGCCGCCACGGTCAGGGTCGAAGGTCCCTCTTCCCAGGGACGTCGGTCCCTCTGATGTCGAACATAGGCATTCCCATCAATACCATCCTGAGGCTTTGCTTCCCGGCCAGGAGAACCCATGGTCGATGTGGATCGGCTCCGACGGGCTGCCACGCCGTGTCCAGTCGTCAGGCCTCATGATGCCCGTCGTACCCGAGGTTGTGCACGATCTGTCCATGGCAGTCGACATCCGCTTCCATGAATGGGGCGGTGGCCACGCGATCAGCGCCCCACCGGCCGATACCGTCAGCGTGTGACAGCGCGCACAGGCTAAACAACGCGCCGATGATGCCTTCCGCAGGACGCCGCCCGCCGCTGCCCGCGCCGGCGGCGGGCTGATCGTGCCGGCCACCAACTACCGGCTCGTGGGTATGTCAGGTGGCCGGGACCGGGAATGACGAGGCAAGGCTCTCTCCCCACTGCCTGGCCCGCTCCCGTTCCCCCTCCGCCAGCGGCCCTTGCGTGCCGGTGACGTAGAAGCTCTGCGCCGGCGCCACCGCCCGGATGCCCAGGCGGCGCAGCCGCTTGGCGACGGCGCGAGCGGCCGAGCCGGGCATGCGCGGCTTGACGATGCGGGTGTCGAACGCGGCCGAGCCGAGCCCTGCGGAGGAGGTGCGGAGCGTCGCCAGCCATTCCCGGACGCCGTCCCCGCTGGAGACCAGTGGTCCTTCAGCTTGCTCAGCGGCGGACTTCCGGGTGGAGGCCCGGCTCATGGAGAAGGCGTGCGTGGGCCCTCCGACCACGAGCAGTCGCACGTCCTCCCCCACGGCGGCGGGTGCGGAGCCGACCTCCACCACTTCGGCCGGCATCCGGGCGGCCAGCCCTTCGGCCACCGCCTCGGCGATCTGCTTGGTGTTGCCGTACATGGATTCGTACACGACCAGCGCATGCATCGCGCGCCTCCTATCAGGGCCTCGGGTACAGGCCCGGATAAGCCGAACCCTCGGCCAAGTCGGACCTGCCACCTCCACCGTCGCGAAGTGGGTTCGCCCGGACCCGAGGCCAAAGTCCCGGTTCAGGTCGGCGTTGGTCCTGAATTCACCCAGCGGGGGCACAAAGCCGAAAGGTATCGATCTTCGGGGACCTTCGTCCCTCCTGCTGATGTCCTTGGACCGATGTGACGGCGCCCCCCTTGAACAAGAGTGAAAGCGAACAACCGCGGCATAAGGGGAACCAATGACAGCTACGACGTTCGAACTCGGAGCATGGCGCGGCTTCCACGGCACGGCCTGGCAGTCGACCGTGGACGTGCGCGCCTTCATCCAGGCCAACTACAGACCGTACGAGGGCGACGATGGCTTCCTGACGTCGGCCACTGACCGCACCCGGATGGTGTGGAGCCGCGTAACGGAGCTGTTCCTGGAGGAGCGGCGGCGCGGGATCTACGATGTGGACACGTCGACGCCGTCGTCGATCACCTCGCACGGCCCGGGCTACATCGACCGCGACCGCGAGCTGATCGTCGGGCTGCAGACCGACGCGCCGTTGAAGCGGGCCATCATGCCCGCCGGCGGGCTGCGCCTGGTGGAGAACGGCCTGGCCGCCTACGGATACAAGCTCGACCCCGGGGTGAAGGAGATCTTCACGAAGTATCGCAAGACCCACAACGACGGCGTCTTCGACGCCTACACGCCGGAGATCCAGGCCGCCCGCCGCTCCGGCATCATCACCGGCCTGCCCGACGCCTACGGCCGCGGCCGGATCATCGGCGACTACCGCCGTGTCGCCCTGTACGGCGTGGACCGGCTGATCGACGCCAAGCACGCCGAGCAGCGCTCCCTCGACCCCGCCTTCGCCTCCGACGCGGTGATCCGCGACCGGGAGGAGCTGGCCGAGCAGATCCGCGCGCTGGGCGAGCTGAAGGAGATGGCCGCCTCCTACGGCCACGACATCTCCCGCCCCGCCGCCACCGCCCGCGAGGCCATCCAGTGGCTGTACTTCGCCTACCTGGCAGCGATCAAGGAGCAGAACGGCGCCGCCATGTCGCTCGGCCGCACCTCCACCTTCGTGGACATCTACCTGGAACGCGACCTCGCCGAGGGCCGCATCACCGAGGAGCAGGCGCAGGAGCTCATCGACGACTTCGTCATCAAGCTGCGCATCGTCCGCTTCCTGCGCACCCCCGAATACGACCAGCTCTTCTCCGGCGACCCCACCTGGGTGACCGAGTCGATCGGCGGCATCGGCGACGACGGCCGCGCCCTCGTCACCCGCACCAGCTACCGCTACCTGCAGACGCTGCGCAACCTCGGCCCGGCGCCGGAGCCGAACCTCACCGTCTTCTGGTCCCCGCGGCTCCCCGAGCCGTTCAAGCGCTTCTGCGCCGCGCTGTCGATCGAGACCAGCGCCATCCAGTACGAGAGCGACGAGCTGATGCGCCCCCGCATGGGCGACGACACCGCCATCGCCTGCTGCGTCTCGGCCGCCCCGGTCGGCAAGCAGATGCAGTTCTTCGGCGCCCGCGTCAACCTCGCCAAAACGCTGCTGTACGCGATCAACGGCGGCCGCGACGAGATCACCGGCGCCCAGGTCGGCCCGGCGTTCCCGCCACTGACCGGGGATGTTCTCGACTACGAGGAGGTCGCAAAAGCACTGGACCGGATGATGGACTGGCTCGCGCGGACCTACGTCAACGCGCTCAACATCATCCACTACATGCACGACAAGTACGCCTACGAGCGCCTCGAGATGGCCCTGCACGACTACCCGGTCAAGCGCACCCTGGCCTGCGGCATCGCCGGCCTGTCGGTCGTCGCCGACAGCCTGTCGGCCATCGAGTACGCCCGCGTCAAGGTGATCCGCGACGCCACCGGCCTCGCCGTGGACTATCAGGTCGAAGGCGACTACCCGACGTATGGCAACAACGACGATCGCGCTGACGCCATCGCCGTCGACCTGGTCCGCTCGTTCATGGACAAGATCCGCCGCCACCCCGCCTACCGCGAGGCCGAGCACACCCAGTCCGTGCTCACGATCACCTCCAACGTCGTGTACGGCAAGCACACCGGCAACACCCCCGACGGCCGCCGCGCCGGAGAGCCGTTCGCCCCCGGCGCCAACCCGATGAACGGCCGCGACCGCCACGGCGTGATCGCCTCCGCGCTGTCGGTCGCCAAACTGCCCTACGACCAGGCCCTCGACGGCATCTCCCTGACCAACACGGTCACCCCCGACGGCCTCGGCCGCACACCGGAGGAACGCATCGCCAACCTGGTCGGAGTGCTCGACGGCTACTTCGACGCCGGCGGCTTCCACATGAACGTCAACGTGCTCACCCGCGCCGTGCTCCTGGACGCCGTGGAACACCCCGAGCGCTACCCGCAGCTGACCATCCGCGTCTCCGGCTACGCCGTCAACTTCGTCCGCCTCACCCCTGACCAGCAGCGTGACGTCATCAACCGCACCTTCCACGGCTCCCTGTGATTGAACGACCATGAACGGCGTCATCAGCTCCTGGGACCTGTCGATCGGGGTGGACGGCCCCGGCACCCGCTTCGTGGTCTTCACGTGCGGGTGCCCGCTGCGCTGCCAGTACTGCCAGAACCCGGAAACCTGGCGCATGCGCGACGGCCGCCAGGTCACCGCCGACGAGGTGATGGCCGAGATCGACACGTACCGGCGCTTCATCGCCGTCTCCGGCGGCGGGGTGACAATCAGCGGCGGCGAGCCACTGCTCCAGCCCCGCTTCACCGCCGAGTTGCTGCGCCGCTGTCACAACAGCGGCCTGCACACCGCCCTGGACACCTCTGGACTCCTCGGCGCCCGAGCCACCGACGCCATGCTGGCCGACACCGACCTGGTGCTGCTCGACATCAAGTCGTACGACCCGGCCACTTACCGCCGGGTCACCGGCGGCCCCGTGCAGCCGACCCTGCGCTTCGCGCGGCGGCTCGCCGAGCTCGGCAGGCCCACGTGGGTGCGGTTCGTGCTGGTCCCCGGGCTCACGGACGCCATCGAGAACGTGGACCGGCTGGCCCGATTCGTCGCCGGTCTCGGCAACGTCGAACGGGTCGACGTCCTGCCGTTCCACCGCATGGCCACCGCGAAGTACCAGCGCCTCGGCGTGCGCTTCCCGCTGGCCGACGTGGCGCCGCCCGACGACGCGCTCCTGGATCGCGTCCGCGCCCAGTTCCGCGACCAAGGGCTCATCGCCATCTAGATCCTTGGGGTCGATGGTCTTGCAAAGCGACCCCAAGCGATCAGCAAGACGGCTTGTCGGACGGTCTACGGTCACCGCGACCAAGGGCGATCGGCGGCCGTCCCGGGACTTTCGTCCCTAACCTGTCAGACAGGGGCGCTGGCAGGCCGGCGATATGAAACTCGACTCGGCCGGCCTGCAGGTGCTGAGCCACGAGGAGTGCATGCGCCTGCTGCCCTCACGCCCGATCGGGCGAATCGTCTTCACCGACCGCGCCCTGCCGGCCGTGCAGCCGGTCAACTTCTGCATGGACGGGGAGGACATCGTCATCCGCGCAGCGGCCGGTTCCAAGCTGGCCGCCGCCACCCGCCGTGCGGTCGTGGCCTTCGAGGTCGACGACTTCGACCCGGGAGAGCGTAACGGCTGGTCGGTCACCATCGTCGGGTATGCCCGTGTCGCCGACGACCCTGCGGAGATCGCCCGGCTGGAAGAATTGCGGCTGACGCCGTGGGCACGCGGCCGCGACCACTTCATCGTCATCACGACGGTTGAGGCCACCGGTCGGCGCATTCAGCAGCCCACCTGACCATCCAGATCAGGCAAGCAGCCCCCCAGATGTTGGTTCAGGTGGCACATCAGGCGGGTCCGCCCGCCGCAGGGCCGCCAGGTCGGGACAATTTAGTCTTTAGTCGTCAATCCGGCTGGGCCGTCACGGGCCGGGGACTTTCGTCCCTGGCGCGAGAAGGGCGCGTCCCTCATGCTGGAACGACATCAGCCGAAGGGCTCAAGGGAGCGCGGCCCATGAGCACGTATTCGAGGATTGGGCATGGATCGGCACGGCACGCTGCGTGAGCGCCGTGACCGGCTGCATCGCCACTGGGCGGGGTGGGTCGCGGGCGATCGGGCGAACAAGCAGGTTAGCCTGCGCGAGGAGATCATCGCGTCGTGGCGGCGGTCGATCCGGTGGGTGCCTCCCGAACGCGACTGCGCACCCGTCGACGCCGCCGCCGACGACCGGTGGTCCTGTTCGCCACTGCGCGAGCCTGTACGGGCCATCTCGGATGAGTTGCGGACGATCGCCGAGGACGGCGGGTTCATCGCCGCGATCACCGACGAGTCTGGCACGATCCTGTGGACGTGTGGCGGACGGGTCATGCGCCGCCGCGCCGAGACGGTGAACTTCGCGCCCGGCGGATGCTGGGACGAGCCGGCGATGGGCACCAACGCGCTGTCCCTGGCGCTGCGGCACGGGCAGCCGGCCACCGTGTTCTCGGCCGAGCACCTGGTGCAGGCCCTGCACGGCTGGGTCTGCTACTGCGCCCCGATCAAGGCGCCGGACGGGCGGGTGCTGGGCGTCTTGGACCTGTCCAGCACCTGGGACCGGTCCCATCCTCTAGCCATGCCCGCGCTGACCAATCTGGTCACCGGCATCGAGCAGCGGCTCGCCGAGCGTCTGAGGCCTGGCCGGCCGGGTCTGTTCCTGCGCTGCCTGGGGGACGCGCAGTTGCTGCGCGACGGCGCCCCGGTACGGCTGCGGCCCCGCCAGTTGGAGATCCTCACTCTGCTGACGCTTGACGGGCACGCGATGTCCCCCGAGCGGTTGCGCGATGGGCTCTACGGCGAGCGGCATGTCACTGCGGCCACGCTGAAGGCGGAGGTGTCCCATCTCAGGAGCGCGCTGCTCGGGGCGCTGTCGACCAGGCGGTACGAGCTCACCGAGCCGATCGCGTGCGATGCGGCAGAGGTCCTCGCGCTGCTGGCGTCCGGGCGGGGCGAGCAGGCCGTCGACGTCTACAGCGGCCCACTGCTGCCGTCGTCCGACGCGCCCGGCATCCGGATGTGGCGGGAGCACATCGAGGTCGCGGTGCGCGAGGCGGCGCTCCGGTCCAGGCGGCCGGAGCCGGTGCTCAGGTACGGCGAGTCGCACCCGTACGACCTGGAGGTCCATGAGCGAGCCCTGGCCCTGCTGCCCGCCGGCGATGCGCGCCGCGGGGTAGCGCTGGCCCGCTCCCGAAGCGCCCTGGGCGACTGAGCGGCGATCCTCCCGCCAACCTTTCGCCAACCTCACCTCTTCACCGTGGGCTTTGTTAGCACCGTGTGAAGGAGAGACGACACCATGGCATACGCACCCCCAGGCTCCGAGGGCAGCATCGTCACCTACGCCAAGCAGTACGAGAACTTCATCGGCGGGGCGTGGGTACCCCCGGTGGGTGGCGAGTACCTCGATGACCTCAGCCCGATCAACGGACAGGTCTTCACCCAGGTCCCGCGTTCCACCGCCGCCGACGTCGAGCTGGCCCTGGACGCGGCGCACGCCGCCGCCGACCGATGGGGACGCACCTCCCCGGCCGAGCGGGCGAACATCCTCAACAAGATCGCCGACCGCATCGAGGCCGACCTGGTGCGGCTCGCTGTCGCCGAGACCTGGGAGAACGGCAAGCCGGTACGGGAGACCTTGGCCGCGGACCTGCCGCTGGCGGTCGACCACTTCCGGTACTTCGCCGGCGTGCTGCGCGCCCAGGAGGGCGGCGTCAGCCAGCTCGACGACGACACCGTCGCCTACCACTTCCACGAGCCACTCGGCGTAGTGGCGCAGATCATCCCGTGGAACTTCCCCATCCTGATGGCCGCCTGGAAGCTCGCCCCTGCACTGGCGGCCGGCAACTGCGTGATCCTCAAGCCGGCCGAGCAGACCCCGGCCAGCATCCTGCTGGTGATGGAGCTGATCGCCGACCTGCTCCCGCCCGGCGTCCTCAACATCGTCAACGGCCTGGGCCCCGAGGCGGGCAAACCACTGGCCGCCAGCCCGCGCGTGGCCAAGGTGGCCTTCACCGGAGAGACCACCACCGGCAGGCTAATCATGCAATACGCCGCCCAGAACATCATCCCGGTCACCCTGGAACTCGGCGGCAAGAGCGCCAACATCTTCCTGCCCGACATCCAGTCGGCGGACGACGACTTCCTGGACAAGGCCGTCGAGGGATTCGTGATGTTCGCCCTCAACCAGGGCGAGGTCTGCACGTGCCCGTCCCGGGCGCTGATCCACTCCTCCATCTACGACGAGTTCATCAGCCGGGCCCTTGCCCGCACCGCGGCCATCGTCGGCGGCGACCCGCTCGACCCCGCCACGATGATCGGCGCCCAGGCGAGCAACGACCAGTACAACAAGATCCTCTCCTACATCGACATCGGCCGCAACGAGGGCGCCGAGCTGCTGACCGGCGGCGGCGCCCGTACGATTCCCGGTCTGGAAGGTGGCTACTACATCCAGCCGACCGTGTTCCGCGGCACCAACGACATGCGCATCTTCCAGGAGGAGATCTTCGGCCCGGTGGTCTCGGTGACCACGTTCGACTCCGAGGACGAGGCCCTGAAGATCGCCAACGACACCCGGTACGGGCTCGGAGCCGGCCTGTGGACCCGCGACATCAACGCCGCCTATCGGCTCGGCCGCGGGATCAAGGCCGGTCGGGTTTGGACCAACTGCTATCACGCCTACCCGGCGCACGCCGCCTTCGGCGGCTACAAGGAGTCCGGCATCGGCCGCGAGAACCACCGCGCCATGCTCGACCATTACCAGCAGACCAAGAACCTGCTGGTGAGCTACTCGCCGAAGAAGCTCGGCTTCTTCTGACAAGCACCGCCGACGGGCCGTACCCGCCCCCAAGCCAGGCGGGTACGACCCCTGCGCGTGCAGGGGGTTGGCGAGCCTGGCCGGGCGCGTCCTGACCGTGAAATGACGTTAGCCGAACAGCGTCCAGCCGTACTTGAGCACGACGGCCAGGACCATGACCAGGATCCAGATCGTGACGGCCATCGCGTCCAGGTCGGAGTCGATAGCCCGGGTCAGCGCCGTCTGTACTCGCCGGGGCAGGAACAGGTTGCCGTCGCGAACGTTCACGTGCGTCAGGGTCGACCACACCAGCGTCGTGGACACAGTTACCAGCAGGCACCACGGGCACAATGCGCCGATCACGTACATGGACTGGGAGAACAGCCAGTACGCGAAGATCAGGCCGAGCGTGTAGACCACCTGCGCGGCGAACATGAACCAGCGCGGGAACCGCACCCGGCCCAGGCCGGCCATCGCGATCGTGATCACGACCGGCTCGGCCACCAGCCCCAGGAAGGCGTTCGGGAAGCCGAACAGGTGCGCCTGCCAGGAGCTGCCGACCGTTCCGCAGCTGACGACGCTGTTGATGTTGCAGGACAGGTCCGCGCCCGGGTCGGCCGCCAGGCGCACCGCGTCGATCGACAGCACGAAGGACGCGGTCAGGCTCAGGCACGCCGAGAACAGCATGGTTCCGAAGATCCAGGCGTTGGAGTGGCGGAGCGCGTGCAGGCGAGGCAAGACCGTGCTCACTGCTGGCCCTTCGCTGCGGTCACTGCTGTGGTCAGCGGGCCGGCGGTGTAGAGGTCGCCCTCGAACACCTTGCCGTTGATCTTCACGGTCGGCGTGCCCGAGATCCCCGTGTCGAAAGCGGCCTGCGTCGAGGTCGCGATCCACGGCTCGAAGCTGCGGCTGGTGAAGGCGTTCACCACGTGCGCCGGGACCCCGGCATTACGGGCCAGCGTGGCAATCTCCTCGTCGGACAGGCCGCGGCTGCCCTCCTCGGGCTGATTGGCGAACAGCGCCGCGCTGAGCGCCAGAACCTTGCCGGGTGCCCGGTCGGCGACGGTTGCGACGGCGTTGGCCGCCCGCGTGGAGTACTTCGCGCCGCTGGACGCCTTGTCCAGGAACGACAGCGGGTACAGCTCCAGCCGCACCGTTCCGTCGGCCACCATCCGGTCCAGCTCGCCGCTATTGGCCGGCTCGAAGCGCCCGCAGTACGGGCACATGTAGTCGAGGTAGACCTCAAGCTTCACCGGCGCGACCGCGTTGCCCAGGGCCAGCGCCCCGCCCGCCGTCGCGATCGCCGGGGCCTTGCCGCCCTGAGCGGCCGGGGAGCTGCCGGTACCCGCCGCGTTGATCAAGCTGATCACGATGGCGACCAGCAGGCCCACGATGATCAAGCCGCCGCCGGCGGCGATCAGGCGGGTGCGCTTCTGCCTGCGCCGCTCGGCGGCAGCCCGGGCGATGCGTAGCTCGCGGGACTTGATGCGTGCCTCGGTGCTCATGGTCTCGTTTCCTTGCTGGACGAAAGATCGAACGCCACGCGACCAACGCGTCGTCACCATTCCTGACCGGCTCTCGGCCCTGGCCGGATGCCTCTCGCTGACGCTCGCCGTCCAGCTTGGAGCAGACCGCCGCACCCACACCCGGGCCGAAAGTCCCAACCCTGTGGACCTTGGTCCTGTATCGGACGTCTCACCCAGCCGTGGCCCCTCGGCCAGGCCCAGGCATACGCCCCTGCGGACGTGCCCCGCGGCAGGAAGCGCTGGTCTAATAGGACTGCGAGTGCTACGCAATGCGCAGGAGCACTCGCTTTCCGGGTTGTTGTACCGGGTGCCGCGCCTCGCGCTCGCTCACCCTGTCAGCACAGCGGGGGGCATCGTGGTCCCCCTTTACCCGAAATGAGGCCCGCTGTGGCACAGCTCGACATCACCAACCTGCACTGCTTCAAGACCCGCGATGGCATCACGAACCTGGACGAGATCGACGTCTACCTCGCCCTCGACGGCGGGTCCGAGGAGCACGTGTCCGGCCCGCATCACCTGAACAAGTCCAGGAACAACGAGACCGTCTCGCTCGCCATCCACAAGGAGTTCAGTACGCGGGCCGTGGTCCGGCTCAGGGAGCGCAACGGCGGCCGCGGCGGCGAAAACGATCTCGACCTCGGGACCGAAGAATTCGGCCCGGCCGTCCAGGCGGCCCGTGACATTTCATTCAGCGGCAACAACGGACGGGTGGTCTACACCGCGCAGATCGGCGTCTCAGCCTGATCCTGGCAGAGAGTCACCGCCGCCCCGGCCGCCACTGGCGGTCGGGGCGGCTAGTAGTGCTGACCACAGCACAGGGACCAGGCACCTACTCTTACCGCCGGGTGTTGAAGACCTCGTGGAGGGGGCGGCGTGGCACGGCGGGAACCGGCGGACCGTACCCCAGCCGCAGCAGCATCTGCAGATGCCCGAGTGTCCCCGTGGGCTCGCCGCGGCGCCCATTGTCTGGTAGATCCAGAGGCTGGCTGAACAATGACGCCGACACCCCGTGGGCGGTGGCGGTGAGCAGCACCCGCTGCAGCGCCTGTCCGGCGACCAGCCAGTCGCGCGGGCTGTCCCCACCGGTGAACAGGGCGGCAATCTGCCGGGTTCTTTCGAACCTTGCCGCCTCCCGGCTCGCCCCGAGCCCGAAGTCGCGCAAGGGCAGTTCGGTGCCGTCGGGGCGAGGGCCGAAGGCGCGGCGAGGGACGCCTTCCGCGTCGGGGGCGTCTCTCGCCCAGGGGGACAGCTCGCAGCGGTAGGCCTCATCGCGGGAGAGCGCCCGCTCTGCGGCGGCGACCATGTCGAGGACCGTGCGTGCCGCCCGGCCGTCCAGCATGACAAGGGTGGCGCCCTCGTGGCGGGCCGCGACGACCAGGTCAACGACGGTCTCGTGCGGCAGGAGCCGGCCGTCGAAGGGGAAGCGGTTGGTGCGCCGGTGCGGGATCACGGCATGCAGCCGCTGCTCGTTCGGTGACGGCGGCTCCCCTGGGACGGCGCGCACGACGGCGAGGAGATCGGGCGCGCCGCGCGGAGCGGGCAACGGCAGGACACGAGCCTCGTACCCGGTCATTCGGATGGCCAGCCTCATGTTGAACAGCGCCGCCCCGCAGCTCAAGCCGAGGCAGCGCCCGAGGGGATCAGTGACGTGCAGTTGCCGACGGAGGTCAGCGTAGACGGTCATGCTGTCCCTCAGGTGGTGGAACAGCCACGGCTGGGTGTTGTGCACGGAGGGCGCGGCGACCGCGGCCTCGACGATCCGGCGTACGCCGGCGGGCGTGGCGAAGGGCTGGACCATCGTCACGTGTCAAGGGCGAGCGTGGTGCTCGTGGCGAGGAGAGCGGCGCCGGTGATGGTCAGCAGTGGGCCGAGGCCGATGACCAGGGTGGTGAGCTGCCAGGCCTGGTAGGCGTTCAGCAGGGAGGCGCGCAGCATCTGGCCGGTGAAGGCGGTTTGCCGCAGCCCTTCCAGCTTCTCGTCGTCGCCGCCTGCGGCGTGCAGCTCGGCGCTGATCTCGCCGTAGGTCCGGCCGCCCGTCGCCGTCAGCACGTTGTTCCCGATCACTTGGGCGAAGGCGCGGGCCTGCGGGCCGGTCAGGACCGGCTTGCCCTCGTGGGTGGCGAGTTCGGCAGGCAGTCCCTTGCCGGGGAAGCTGATCGCCTGCCTGCGCAGCTCCCCCTGGATCTCGGCGCGCGCCTTCCTCCCCTGGGCGGCCATCACCGGGCCCGCGGCCACCATCGCGGCGCCGGCGGCGCCCAAAAGCATCACCGCCGCCGCTCGGACAACGCTCATTTCTTGCTCCTTGCCGTGATAACGATGAATGCCGGTCATCGGTGCGCGGGAAGGCGCCGCCGGTAGACGACGTAGGGCCGCCATAGGTACGCGATGGGTGCCGACCAGACGTGGACGAGCCTGGTGAACGGCCAGATCGCGGCCAGCAGCCAGGCCGACATGGCGTGCAGCTGGAAGATCAGCGGCACGTCGGCCATCAGGTTCGGGTCGGGGCGGAAGGACAGCACGCCACGGAACCAGACGGCGATGGTGGCGCGGTAGTCGTAGCCGCCGCCGAGCGGGTTCTTGCCGACGGTCGCGGTCATGCCGAGCAGGATCACGACGGCCAGGACGGCGAACAGGACTTTGTCGGCGCGGGTGGTGGTGCGGCGTACCCGCGGGCTGGTGAAGCGGCGGGCCAGCAGCAGCGCGAGCCCCGCGATCACCATCAGCCCGGCGACGGTTCCGGCGCTTACCGACACCAGGTGATAGAGATGCTCGTCGACGCCCACCGTCTCGGTCCATGACTTGGGGACGAGCAGGCCGAGCACGTGGCCGCCGATGGCGGCGAACGCGCCGAGGTGGAACAGCGGTGAGCCGAGCCGCAGCAGTCTGCTCTCCAGCACCTGCGTGGTGCGGGTGGTCCAGCCGAACTGGTCGACGCGCCAGCGCCAGACGTGACCGACGACGAAGATCGTCAGAGCAATATAGGGGACGACGCCCCAGAGCGCGACGCTCACGGTCTTACCTCCAATTCGGTGAGCGGCGGACCGTATGGGGCCAGCCCAACCTCCTCGGCGGGCGGACCCGCCAACGCGAGGTCGGCGACGGCGGCGTGCTCGGCCGCGGATAGATCGGGCAGCTCGGCGCAGAGCGCGTCGAGGACGAGGAAGTAGGGCGAGCCGCCCTCGTGCAGAGCCGTGCGGATGAGCTCCAGGCCCTTGCGGTGCTGACGCAGCGGCGCCTCGCCCGTGGCCGGGCCCGCCAGGGCGGCGAACTCGCAGACCACCGGCAGGAAGTCGGGCAGCTCGCCCTCGGGCGGGGTGAGCCCGGCCACGCGGTAACGCTGCTTGAGCGTCAGCAGGGCCATGCCGCGGCGGCGAGTGTCGCCGTGCAGGTAGTAGGTGAGGTAGAGGCTGGACTTACGGCGCAGGTCGAACGTCTCGACGTAGGCGCGGGCCAGCGCCATCGGCTCGGTGTCGCGGAACCACGTGAGGAACCGCGTCAGCGACTCGCGTGCCGCCGACTCCGGCAGGCCGCTCACCGCCTCGGTCAGCTCGTCGCGGGCGGCGATCAGGCCGGCGTCCGGGTACTGCAGAAGGATGGAGACCAGCCGGAGCAGCACCGCACGGTGCTCGGGCGCTGTGTGCCCGTCGCGGATGCGCGCGGTGTGCTGGGACTGGACGGGCGGGGCGGCGGCCGCCCGCCGGGGCCAGGACAGGAGCTTCACGCCGTGCCTCCCTTGCCGACGAAGAGCTTCAGCGCCATGCGGCCGTCGCTGCGGCGGCCGGTGAGGCCGGTCGGGTGGAACTCGCTCATGCCGGGGCCTCCGTCGCCGTCGAGGCTGCATCCGTCCACCTGGGCGGACAGGGCGGCGGCGTCCTCGCGGTGGGCGGCGGGCACGACGTAGCGCTCGTCGTACTTGGCGATGGCCAGCAGCCGGTACATGTCCTCCATGTCGGAGGCCGTCATCCCGGCCGACTCCAGCAGGTCCGTGGCGACGGTGCCGTCGATGGTGCGGGCCCGCATGTAGGCGCGCATCGCCGACAGCTTCATCAGCACTCCCGCCACGACCTCGGTGTCCCCGGCCGTGAACAGGCTGGCCAGGTAGTCGAGGGGGATGCGCAGGTCGGTGATGGCGTGGAAGATGTTGTCGGGGTCGTCGGCGTCGGCGCCCGCGCCGGTCACGGCGTCGAGTACGGGTGACAGCGGCGGGATATACCAGACCATGGGCAGGGTGCGGTACTCGGGGTGCAGCGGCAGCGCGACCCGGTAACGCATGGCCAGCCGGTAGATCGGCGAGCGCTGCGCCGCCTGGATCCAGTCCTCGCTGATCCCGCCTGCGCGGGCCGCCTCGACCACCTGGGGATGGGACGGGTCGAGGAAGACCTTGCGCTGCGCCTCCAGCAGGTCGCGTGGATCGGCGACACGGGCCGCGTCCAGCACGGCGTCGGCGTCGTACAGGATGAGGCCGATGTAGCGCAGCCGGCCGACGCAGGTCTCGGCGCACACGGTCGGCTGGCCCGCCTCGATCCGCGGGAAGCAGAACGTGCACTTCTCGGCCTTGCCGGTCTTGTGGTTGACGTACACCTTCTTGTACGGGCACGAGGACACGCACATGCGCCAGCCGCGGCAGCGGTCCTGGTCGACCAGGACGATGCCGTCCTCTTCGCGCTTGTACATGGCGCCGGACGGGCAGGCGGCGACGCACGCCGGGTTGAGGCAGTGCTCGCAGATGCGTGGCAGGTGGAACATGAAGGTCTTGTCGAACTCCATCTTCACCTTCTCCGCCATGGCCGCCAGGTTGGGGTCGGCCGGGGCGTGCTCGGGGGCGCCGCCGAGATCGTCCTCCCAGTTCGCGCCCCACGTGATGGCCATGTCGCGCCCGGTGATGGCGGATTTGGGGCGGATGACCGGGGTGTGCGGACCGGCGGGGGCGTTGATGAGGGTGTCGTAGTCGTAGGTCGCCGGCTCGTAGTAGTGGTCCAGGCCGGGCAGGTCGGGGTTGGAGAACAGGTTGAGCAGGCGCTTGACGCGGCCGCCGGCGCGGAGCTTGAGCCGGCCGCGCCGGTCCAGCATCCAGCCGCCGTGCCAGCGGTCCTGGTCCTCGTAGCGCTTGGGGTAGCCGACGCCGGGCTTGGTCTCGACGTTGTTGAACCAGACGTACTCGACGCCGTCCCGGTTGGTCCAGGTCTGCTTGCAGGTGACCGAGCAGGTGTGGCAGCCGATGCACTTGTCCAGGTTCATGACCATGGCGACCTGTGCCATGACGCGCATCAGTAATCGACCTCCTGGGTGCGGCGGCGGATCACGGTGATCTCGTCACGCTGGTTGCCGGTCGGCCCGTAGTAGTTGAAGGCGTAGGTGAACTGCGCGTACCCGCCGATGAGGTGGCTGGGCTTGAGCAGCAGCCGGGTCAGGGAGTTGTGCACGCCGCCGCGCCGCCCCGACTTCTCCGTCAGTGGGACGTTCACGTTGCGGTCCTTGGCGTGGTACATGTACACGGTCCCGGCGGGCATGCGGTGCGAGACCACCGCCCGGGCCACGACCACGCCGTTGCGGTTGTATGCCTCGATCCAGTCGTTGTCGGCCACCCCGATCTTCGCGGCGTCCTCGACGCTCACCCAGATCGTGGGACCGCCGCGCGACAGGGCCAGCATGTAGGCGTTGTCCTGGTATTCAGAGTGGATGGACCACTTCGAATGCGGGGTCAGGTAGCGCACGGTCACCTCGGCCCCGTCCTGCCCGTCGCCCTGTTCGCCGTAGTGGCGGCGCATGTTGAGCGGCGGCCGGTAGGCGGGCAACTGCTCCCCCAGCTCGATGATCCAGTCGTGGTCGAGGAAGAAATGCTGGCGGCCGGTCAGCGTGTGCCAGGGCTTGTCCCGCTCGACGTTGATGACGAAGGCGGAGTAGCGGCGTCCGCCGGTCTCCGACCCCGACCACTCCGGTGAGGTGATCACCGGTTGCGGCCTGGATTGCGTGTCGGCGAACGTGATGCGCTTGCCCTCGTGCTCGGCAGCCAGGTCGGCGAGCCGGGTGCCGGTGCGCTTCTCCAAGGTCTCGAAGCCCTGCGTGGACAGGCGGCCGTTGGTGGTGCCGGACAGCGCGAGGATGGCCTCACACATCCGATCGGCCGACTCCAGCGAGATGCGGCCTTCGGGGGTGACGCCGTTCTGGCTGCGCAGATACTCCAGCTCCGGCGCGACCCGGTAGGTGATGCCCTTGGTGGTCAGGCCCAGGTCGGCGAACAGCGGGCCGATGCCGCGCACACGCTCGCCGATGGCGGCGTAGTCACGCTCGATCGTGATGATCTTCGGCATGGTCTTACCGGGGATCGGCTCGCACTCGCCGTACTTCCAGTCGCGTACCCGGCCGCCGGGCTGGGCCAGCTCGTCGGGGGTGTCGTGGGTGAGCGGGATCGCCAGCACGTCCGTGCGCTTGCCCAGGTGGCGAGCGGCCAGCTCGGAGAACTTGTCGGCCAGGCCGAGGAAGACGTCGTAGTCGGGACGGGTCTGCCAGGGCGGGGCGATGGCCGGGTTGAAGGCGTGCACGAACGGGTGCATGTCGGTCGAGGACAGGTCGTGCTTCTCGTACCAGGTGGCGGCCGGCAGCACGACGTCGGCGAAGAGCGCTGTGGACGTCATCCGGAAGTCGATCGTGGTCAGCAGGTCGAGCTTGCCTTCGGCGGCCTCCTCGCGCCAGGTCACCTCGACCGGGTGGACGCCTTCGGTGTTGCGCATCTCGGCGTCAGTGCCGAGCAGGTGGCGCAGGAAGTACTCGTTGCCCTTGCCGGAGGAGCCGAGCAGGTTGGCCCGCCACACGGTCAGCACCCGTGGGTAGTTGGCGGGGTCGCCCGGGTCTTCGGCGGCGAACCGCAGCCGGCCGGCTGTGAGCTCGTTCACCACATGCTCAGCGGCGGGGATGCCCTTGGCGGCGGCCTCGTCGGCGAGCGTGAGCGGGTTGCGGTTGAACGTCGGGTGCGACGGCAGCCAGCCCAGCCGCGCCGCCTGGGCGTTGCAGTCGGCGAACGACCGCCCCTTGAACAGGCCCTCCCCCAGCGGACTCGCCAGTTCATCGGCCCGGATCTGCTCGTAGCGCCACTGGTCGGTGGCCAGATACCAGAACGCGGTACCGGCCATGTGCCGGGTCGGCCGCTGCCAGTCGAAGGCGAAGGCCAGGTGCTGGAACCCGGTGATCGGGCGGACCTTCTCCTGACCCACATAGTGGCCCCAGCCGCCGCCGTTGACGCCCTGGCAGCCGGTCAGCAGCACCAGCGTCAGGAACGCGCGGTAGATCTGGTCGGAGTGGAACCAGTGGTTCGTGCCCGCCCCCATCGCGATCATCGACCGGCCCTCGGTGCGCTCGGCGTTACGGGCGAACTCGCGACCGATCCTGGCGATCGTCGCCGCCGGCACCGACGTGATCTCCTCGGCCCAGGCAGGCGTGTACGGCTGCGAGGCGTCCTCGTAACCCGCCGGCCACTCGCCGGGCAGATCGCCGCGGGAGACCCCGTACTGCGCCATGAGCAGGTCGAACACCGTCGTGACCAGCCTGCCGCCCACTTCGGTCACCGGCACACCGCGCCGCATCACGCAGCCGCCCTCGGTGGCACCCTCGTCGAAACGCGGCAGGTCGACCTCCACCGCGCGATCCGACCGGTCGAGCAGCGTCAGCGTGGGGGTCGCACCGTGCAGGTCCAGGTTCCAGCGGCCCTCACCCTCCTGGCCCCACCGGAAGCCGAGCGAGCCGTTCGGCACCTCCGGCTCACCCGTCTCCTCGTCCAGGAAGACGGTCTTGAACTCGGCGTTCTCGCTCTGCTCGCCCAGGTCCGCGGCGGTCAGGAAGCGGCGCGGCACGTACGCGTCGTCGCGCGGCTCCAACGTCACCAGGAACGGCAAGTCGGTATATTTCCGCACATAGTCGGTGAAGTACGGGACCTGGCGGTCGCGGAAGAACTCCGTCAGCGTCACGTGGCCCATCGCCATGGCCAGTGCGCCGTCCGTGCCCGGGTGCGGGGCCAGCCAGTCGTCGGCGAACTTGACGTTGTCGGCGTAGTCCGGGCTGACCGCCACCACCTTGGTGCCCTGGTAGCGCGCCTCGGTCATGAAATGGGCGTCCGGCGTCCGGGTGACCGGGATGTTGGAGCCCCACATGATCAGGTAGCGGGAGTTCCACCAGTCCGCCGCCTCCGGCACATCCGTCTGATCGCCCCACACCTGCGGCGAGGCGATCGGAAGGTCCGCATACCAGTCGTAGAACGACAACAACGTGCCACCGATCATCGACAGGAACCGCGTCCCGGCCGCGAACGACGCCATCGACATCGCCGGAATCGGCGAGAACCCCACCACCCGGTCAGGGCCGTACTCCTTGACCGTGTGCACATGGGCCGCGGCCATCAGCTCGAGGACCTCGTCCCAGCTGGAGCGCACGAACCCGCCCTTGCCACGGGCGCGCTTGTACGTCCTGGCCCGGTAGGGGTCGCCGGTCAGCTCCGCCCACGCCAGCACCGGATCCCCCAGCCTGGCCTTGGCCTCCCGCCACATCTCCAGCAGCACCCCGCGCACGTACGGGTACCGCACCCGCGACGGCGAGTAGGTATACCAGGAGAACGACGCACCCCGCGGGCAACCGCGCGGCTCGTACTCCGGCGACTCCGGCCCCACCGACGGATAGTCGGTCGCCTGGTGCTCCCACGTGATCAGCCCGTCCTTGACGAACACCTGCCACGAGCACGACCCCGTGCAGTTCACGCCATGCGTCGAGCGCACCACCTTGTCGTGCGCCCACCGGTCCCGGTAGAAGCGGTCCCAAGCGCTGGGGTCGATCTGGTGCAGGGTGCGACCGTCGGCCGACACCTCTGCCTTGGTGAAGAACTTCCGGGCGGCCAGCAGCGGCCCCATGCCGGGAATCGCGTCGATATCAGTCACAACATCTTCCTTGCCACAGCGGTCCAGCGGACATGGCTCAAGGCTCGTGCCCGCCGCACTTTCTCCGACAGGGACCAAAGTCCCTTGTCACGGGCCCGATAGGCCCACGATCAACCGACGGCCTGCCAACGGTCTGCCCGTCGAGCTGGGCTGAGGACCTTGGTCCCTATGGCTGCGTGGCCAGACCGGATAGCGTCGAAGGCATGATTCGTGTGTTTCTCCTCGACGATCATGAGGTCGTACGACGGGGCGTGGCCGCCCTGCTGGAGGCCGAGGACGACATTGAGGTGATCGGGGAGGCAGGAACCGCGGAGTCGGCCATCGCCCGCATCCCGGCGTTGCGCCCCGATGTCGCGGTGCTGGACGTGCGACTGCCGGACGGCAACGGCGTGGACGTGTGCCGCGAGGTGCGCTCCCGGCTGCCCGGGCTGGCCTGCCTCATGCTGACCTCCTTCGCCGACGACGACGCGCTGTTCGACGCGGTGATGGCCGGCGCCTCCGGGTATGTGCTCAAGCAGATCCACGGCTCCGACCTGGTCGGCGCGGTCCGCACGGTCGCCGCCGGAGAATCGCTGCTGGACCCGCAAACCACCGCCGCCATGCTGCAGCGACTGCGCGACCAAGCCTCCAGGCAGGACCCGCTGGCCGCGTTGTCGGAGCAGGAGCGGCACATCCTCGACCTGATCGGCGAGGGCCTGACCAACCGGCAGATCGGCGAGCGGCTGTTCCTGGCGGAGAAGACCGTCAAGAATTACGTGTCCAACCTGCTGGCCAAGCTCAACATGCAGCGCCGCACGCAGGCCGCCGCGCTGGCCGCGCGCCTGCGGGCTGATCGGCGGGATTGACGGGACTTTCGGTCTGGGGCACCTCGCGCGTGCGGTGCGTACCCATCGTTCGGCGAGCAAACCGTCAGGGCGCGAATCCGAGCGCGGCGGTCACGCGATCCACCACGTCTGGCCACGGGCGCGCGGAGACGACCGGAACACCCAGTTCGCGGGCCTGTCCGGCCAGCCAGTCGCCGTATAGGCGGCTCACCCGGGCCCGCGTGTGCTGCTCGCCCGCGTCCGGCTCGCGCCGCCAGTAGTTGTCCACCAGTTGCCGCTCGTCCGGCTCGTGCAGGAAGACCGCGCGAACCCGGTCGGCCGCGGCCGTACCGGCGAAACTCCCCGCAACGGCCAGCGCCGGCAGCAGGTAGTCACCCTCGATGAGAACCGGGGTGCCGGTGTTCAGATGGTTGGCGATGACCGCGGCCACGGCCGGCGTGAGGGCCTGAGCCGCGGCTATCTGCAGCTCGACGATCTTCTCGGGAGGCAGCGTGTGGGCCTCGGGATGGGTCTGCCAGTAGTGCAGCAGCGGCGCCTGGTCGGGCGTGGTCATCGCCTGCAGCGCCTCGACGAGGTCGTCCACCTCGACGATCGGGATGCCGAGGAGGCGTGCCAATGGATAGGAGATCTGGGTCTTGCCGACGCCGGAGGCGCCGCCGAGGAGGATGATCGACTTGTACAGAGACACAGGGGCGCCACCGCCTTTCGTGTGGATCTTCGCCTGTCACGGGGAGCCGGGGCAAGGCCCGCATGCGGCTGCCTTGGCCTGAAGGGCCACCGCCCGGCGTGGGCGGGGAGCAGAGGGTACGGCCAGCCCTACTCGGGTGCGCCGTGGCTAGGGAGCAGGTCAGCCAGCGCGCCCGCCCATGAGCCGTTCTGCAGGAACGATGGGACTTTCGTCCCTACCGCGGAAGGGGCGAAAGCGGGAATGTTGAGAGGTATGCAGCTCGACTCGTCAGGACTTCAGGTGCTCTCCCGCGAGGAGTGTCTCACCCTGCTGTCCACCACACCGATCGGGCGCATCGTGTTCACCGATCGCGCCCTGCCGGCCGTGCAACCGGTCAACTTCCATCTCGACGGCCTGTTCATCGTGATCCGCACCTCGATCGGATCGAAGCTGGCCGCCGCCACCCGCCGGGCCGTGGTGGCCTTCGAGGCCGACGAGTTCGACCCCGATCTGCGCACGGGCTGGTCGGTCACCGCGGTGGGACACGCCCGCGCCGTGACCGACCCCGCCGAGATCAATCGGCTGGCCGCGCTCCCCCTGACCACGTGGGCGCCCGGCAGCCGAGACCACTACATCGTGGTCGAGGCCGAGCAGGTCTCCGGCCGCCGCATCGTCGGCCCGCGACTCAACGGAGCAGCTCCACAGCAGTGACGCAGGCAGCCACTTGGGTGCCCGGCGGGCCGCAACCCGCCGAGCACACTGCTTGACCGTGTCGTCAGCTGGGTCATTCCGTTCCTGTCGTGTCGTGTCGTGTCGTGTCGTGTCGTGTCGTGGTCGTGCGGTCTGTCCGTGTGTGCTGGACGGGATGTGGCCGGGGGAAGCGTCACCTGCATGCAGGCGGCGGCAGGCATGGTGGGCGGGCGGGTGGCGAAGCTGATCCCGTTCGGCTCGTCGCCCACCTCAACGGTGGCGATGGCCTTGCGGGCACGCAGGTCGAGGACGGAGACGGTGCCGTCGTAGACGTTCGTCACCCAGGCCCGGCGGCCGGTGGGATCGACGACCAGGCCGTGCGGGCCCGAGCCGGTGGCGATCTGGCCGGTGACCGTCATGCTCTCGGTGTCGATGAGGGAGATCGAGGTGCCCGGCTTCTCCTCGGTCCCCTGGTCGGCCGACAGGAGCGTCCGCCCATGCGGTGTGAGGTACGCCTGTGCGGGCGCGGCCGGCACTGCGGTGCGTGCGACGATCTTGGCGGTCCGCAGGTCGATCTTCACCACGCCGGCGGGCCGGGAGACGGTGGCGTAGGCGTAGCGGCCGTTGCAGGAGATCGCCACCTGCACAGGTGGGCCGCCCACAGGCACGGCGGCGGTCTTGGCGTCGGTCCGGGTGTCGATGACGTCGACCGTTTCGGCCTCCATGTTGGCTACGACCAGGGAGTTGCCGTCCGGGGTCGGCCGGGCGCCGTGTGGGCCGCCGCCGACGCGAATCACCTTCGCCGACGCCAGATCGCGCGGCTGGTATGCCGACACCGTGCCGTCGCCGTAGTTGGTGACCGTTCCAAGCGGACCACGCGCGCCTGTTGGCCCAGGTTGAACTGATCGGGACGGCCAAGGTCCGAGCTGCTAATGCGGTTTGGGTTTACCGCCCATCCGGGGTTCAAATCCCCGATCCTCCGCAGGCGGAAGGCCCTCTCCCCGATCGGGGAGAGGGCCTTTTTGATCTCTGTGGGTATCAGGGTTGCAGTTGCCCATCAGGGCGTGCCGCAGAGGGCCTCGTCCATGCGGTTGCTGGCCCTTCATCTGGAGCGTGGCCACGTGGGTGGTGCGCGGCGGCGCGGCGCGCCGCCGGCCCTCCGCCCGCCCGCCGTCCGGGCATGCGGCCTCGGGCGGTCCCGGACGGCGGCGGGACGCCGGCCCGATGCCCCGCCCGGGACACGGGGCCGGGCATCGTACCCCTGCCCCGCCGTACCGACCGAACGCGCCGGTCCGGGGTTGCCCCGCCGCCGCACGAATGCAGCCTTTGCGATCGCCACGGCGTGGCCGGCCGCCATACGTGCTTTGGGGGGCGATCGATGATCCAGGGTTTGTTCCTCACCCTGGATCATCGAGTAACGTGGCTGATCGTCGAGCTTGACCCCTGAACCGGCGGGTTGCAGGTGACGAAGGCATGGGCAGGAGACGCCACGTCGCCAGAGGCGTTCCTAGCGGCTACCGGATCTGGGACAACAGGGCGCGACGCGTGGGGTGACCTCTACGAGTTATGCCCCGACGATCTGCTCGACGAGCTGAACGGCACGCGTGACTACGACAAATCACGGTCCTCCTCAAACGTTACCGAGCCATGAAGCGGTGGGCGGTGCTCCGCTCCAGGTGAAGGTTCTGCCAGATGGCGCCGTTCATACGCCATCCCATGCCTTCCGCTGTACCAAGGACCATTGAGAGGGGCCTGTAGTCGTCGTCCATGTTGCCGGTCGGAAGCTGACCGTTGGGGGCCCGCCGCACCGCAGCACGGTGCCGAGAAGGCCAGTGAGGTCATCGTCCACGTGGGCGAGAAGCTCGTCATCAAAGACACTTGAAGACGCTTCCCGCCAGTTGCCGAACGTGCCCATCCGGAGATCCTCGGTGACTTGGAATCGATCAGGTACGTGTAACCCATCCATGGGGGCTGCGGGTCCCGCAGAGTGGTCAGGCTTCGGTCGGGCTGTTTGAGGTGTCGTGTTCAATTGATTGCCTGGTAGGCGGTGGTCCAGAAGTCGCGGTGCAGGCGTGGTGTGTGGGCCGAGTCCATCGCACTTTGGGTCAGCAGGATGCCTGTGAGGCCTTCGGCGGGGTCGGCGTAGGCGGTGGTGCCCAGTCCGCCGTCCCAGCCGAACTGGCCCGGTGAGGCCAGGTCGCGGCGGTGGGTGCGGACCGCCATGCCGAAGCCGTACCCGCCTTGCCGGCCGAAGTGGTCGCCGAACGCGTCCTTCTCGACCTTCTGGCCCGGCGTCAGGTGGTCCATCGTCATGAGCTCGACCGAGGCGCGGGACAGGATCCGCTCGCCAGCCAGGGCGCCCTTGTTGAGCAGCATCCGGTAGAAGGCGTGGTAGTCGTCCACGGTCGACACCAGCCCGTCGCCGCCGGCCTGGAACACCGGCGGCGTGCTGTACTTCCCGCCGGCGGCCTCGTCCCACACCACCAGTTCACCGGTCTCGGGATGGTGCGCGTAGCTGGTGGGCAGCCGGTGGATCCGGTCGGCGGGCACGTGGAAGCCGGTGTCCTTCATGCCGAGCGGGGCGAACAGCCGCTCGCGCAGGAACTCCTCCAGCGACTGCCCGCTCACTCTGGCGACGAGCACGCTGAGCACGTCGGAGCCGACGTGGTACTGCCACAGCTCGCCGGGCTGATGCATCAGCGGCAGCGTGCCGAGCCGCCGGATCCACTCCTGGGGCCCGAAGCCGGGTGAGGTGGTGTCCAGGCCGAGTTCGCGGATGGCGGTCTGGATGGGGTAGGTGTCCGGTGCCGCCAGCACGACGCCGAACCCGAAGGTGAAGGTCAGCAGGTCGCGTACGGTGATCGGGCGGGCCGCGGGCACCGTCTCGTCCAGCGGGGCGTCGATCCGGGCGAGCACCCGGCGGTTGGCCAGCTCGGGCAGCCACTCGTCGACCGGGTCGTCCAGCCGCAGTCGGCACTCCTCGACGAGGATCATCACCCCGGCCGCCGTGACCGGCTTGGTCAGCGACGCCATCCGGAAGATCGTGTCCCGTCGCATCGGCTCGGCGCCGCCCGCGTGCATCGTGCCCATCGCCTCGACGTGCGTGTCGTCGCCCCGGCTGACCAGCGCGACCAGGCCGGGGACCGCGCCGGAGGCGACATGGCCGCTCAGCACGTCGCGCATCCGGCGCAGGCCCGCCTCGGACAGTCCGGCGCGCTGGTGCTCTTCCAACCGCCCATGAGTCTCCCAAGCGCCTTTGCTGTCCCAGGTGCCCTTCATGTCCCAGCTGGTGACCTTCGACATGGCCCAACATCCCTTCGCGTTTGCCGTTCTCGTTATGCGCACACCGTGTCCGTATCGAAACGCTGTGCGCGAATGGTGTTGTCCGGTGGCTCTACGGCTGGTCTCCGCGGAGCTGCGTTGCGTCCCGATAGGCCCTGGCCACGGCCGCGATCGCGGCGGCCGCGTGGAGGTGTCTTCCGAGCTCGGCAACCCGGCGGCCGCCGAGCCGGCCTGACACCTCAGCCCTTGATCACGCGTTCCTGAAGGAACCGCTGGACATGGGGGCGCATGATCTGCGATCCCCAGGTGCCCCACTGGCCGGTGAAGTTGTGCTCGGCCCAGGGGATGGTCACGGCGGTGGCGGGAACGCCCACGGCGTCGAGCCGGGCGGCCAGGTCGGCGGCCTGGGTTGCGGGGATCATGTGGTCGCGGTCGCCCTGGACGAGCAGGGTCGGCGGGAGGCCGGGCCGGACGTGCGCGGCTGGGGAGGAGGCCTCGTAGCGGTCGCGGTGGGTGTCAATGTTGCCGCCGAGGTAGTCGCTCGCGACGGTGGCCGCCATGCCGGGCAGGCCGTTCTCGTCGAGCAGGCGGGGCAAATCGGTCGGCGCATACCAGCCCATGACGGACTTCACCGGCACTTCGGGCACCTGGCAGGAGGGCGGGAACCGAGCGTCGTCGACGGTGTAGGCGGCGATCATGGAGAGTTGGCCACCGGCGGAGTCTCCGGCGATCGAGACATTGGACGGCGCGATGCCGTACTTGCCGGCCTTGGCGCGGATCCAGCCGAGCGCGCACTTGACGTCTCCCACCGCGTCCTGCCAGCGCGGCGGCGGGGCCAGGCGGTAGTCGATGGAGAAGACGGCGATGCCCTGGTCGGCCATCCAGCGCAGCCAGGGTGCGCTGTCGGCGCGGGTGCCGGAGTTCCATGAGCCGCCGTGGACGTAGAGCAGCGCGGGCTTGCTCGCGGCGAGCGCGCGCGGCCGGTAAACGTCGATGTTGAGGTCCTGGCCGTCGACCGTGGTGTACGTCTCGGTCGAGGTGGGGGTCGCCGCGGCCGGTGAGGCAAAGTAGTCCGACCAGGAGACCTCCGCGGTACGGGCGGCCGCCGCCCAGGGCACGACGACCATGAGCACTGCCAGCAGCCCGGCCAGCACGCCGGCGCCGAACAGGGCACGGCGACCGGACCGCCACGCCATCACCGCCGTCACGGCGGCGCCGAGCACACAGACCAGCAGGAACCCGGTCAGCCAGGGCACGAACAGCGCGGTCACGCCCAGCACGTCCTGCACCGGAGCGATGGGCAGGCGCGGCGCGAAGAACGCCACCCCTAAGACGACAACCAGCACGCACATGGCCCAGGCCGACACGCGGCCGGCCCGCCGCCACAGGAGCTTCTTCCTGGGCTCGCCCGCGTCACGCGGGAGGGCGGTCGTAGGGCTGGCGGTCACTGTCATGTTTCCTCCTCAAAAGATGCGTACACCGTACTCATAGCGGAACAATGTACTCACATGGACGTCAAGAACCCGAGAGAACGCGGGATGCCCGCTCAGGCGCCCGCGGGCGGCACCCATTCCACGAGCTGGACCACGATGCCGTTGGGATCGGTGAGCTGGAACAGCCGCTCCGCCCACGGCTCCTCGCGCAGCGGCATGCTGATGGGAGCCCTCTCCCGCAAAAGCCTCTCGTACTCGGCGGCGACGTCGGTGACGGTGAGGGTCACCACGACCCCGGTCACGGGCCGCTCTCCTGCACCCCGCAGTCGCAGCACGACGTCACTGGTGGCGTCAGGGCGGACGAGACAGGCGTGAGCCTCACCCACCACCGACTCGTGAAATCCCAGGTAGCCGGTGAAGAAGTTGCTGGACGCCGCTACGTCGTCGACGTTCAGCGTCACCGCGGAAGCGATGATGTTCACGGCATCAGCGTGCCGGGATTCCGCCCGGGCGGACAACGCCGGATCCAGTACCGTGCCTTAACCTCTCACTAAACAACGAACGGGGCCGCGTGGAACTGCGTGACATCGAGATCTTCCTGACCCTTGCCGAAGAGCTGCACTTCGGCCGCACGGCGGAGCGGCTGCACGTGACGCCGGCCCGGGTGAGCCAGGCGATCAAGAAGCAGGAGCGCCGCATCGGCGCCGCCCTGTTCGAACGCGACAACCGCCGCGTCGCGCTGACCCCCATCGGGCAGCAGCTCTTCCAGGATCTCCTGCCGATGTACCGCGGGCTGCGCGACGGCATCGAACGCGCCGCCCTGACCGCCCGCGGGACAACGAACACGCTGGTCCTGGGCATGGTCAATGAGAATCCCCAGGACCTGCGCCCGCTGTTCGACTCTTTCAAGAGCCGCCGCCCCGGATGCGACCTCCAGCTCCGCTACGCCGGCTTCGCCGATCCCTTCAGGCTGCTGCGCTCCGGGGACATCGACCTGCTGATCGCCTGGTTACCGGTCAAGGAGCCCGACCTCACCGTGGGCCCCGTCGTCTACACCGAACCAGTCGTGCTCGTGGTGGGCCCCGGCCACCGGCTGGCCGGCCGGGAATCGGTGTCGTACGAAGACCTCGGGGACGAGATCGTCTTCGGCGGAGCCAAGCCGGACTACTGGCGCAACTGGCTGGTCCCCACCCACACCCCCAGCGGGCGCCTCATCCGGGTCGGACCCATTGTCGCCAACTCCGCCGAAATGATCCCCCTCGTCGCGAACGGTGAGGCCGTCTCACCGTGTTTCGCACACTCCATCCGCTACTACGCCCGGCCTGACCACATCTACGTGCCCATCCGCGACGCTCCCCTGGCCCACTGGGCGCTCATCTGGCGCACCGCCACCGAGACCAGCCTGATCCGGGACTTCGCCAAGGCCGCCCGCGACCTCGGCATCATCGCCCTTTGAACCCGAACGCGTACCGGACCTGACACGCGGCAGCATTACGGTGCCAGTTCGCTTGTCAGCCGCATGTGGAACAGCCGTTTAGCTTGTTCTTTATCCTCCGGATTGTTGTAGGGCTGCGAGAGTGCGGCCGCGTTTGACGGTCTTGCCAACGTCGTAGCGGGGTGCGGGCCGGCGATTGGGGATCCCGGGTGGACGTCCTGGGCCG
>NZ_JAUZQF010000032.1 GCF_030718205.1 Nonomuraea turcica | reverse complement strand
CCCTTCACCTGACCCACGCATCCATCAACGGCGGGGAGATATCTGGCCGCCGTTGGGGACACCCTCATGGCCACCAGCGTGTGAACTATCTGGCCGCCAGCGGGGAGAGCTCAAAGGCCATTGACAGTGCTGCACGACGAAAGGGGGACAACCCGCACGGTAACGTGTGGGCGGGTCATCATGTCTAGCAGATAGTTGACCTGTTCCTTCATCACCTCCGGTCCGCCGATCTGGCGGAGGAGGACGCTCTCATCAAGGATCACGGAGATGCTCGGCGGGTTGGCCCGAGACAGGATGGCCTGACGTTGGAGCCGAGCATTGACGGCCTTCTCTACCTCGCCGGGGATGGCTCCCGGTTCTCCTTCGAAGACAGCACGAGCGTAGGCGGGCGTCTGGAGAAGGCCAGGGACCAGCGCCAGCTGGTAGATGCGAATGCTCTTCGCTGCCGCCTCAATAGCCGGCCATCTGCGGAACCACTTGGGGCTAACATCCCGGATTGCCGGCAGCAGCTCAAGCAGCTCCCCATCCAACCCGAGCACCTTTTCTAGCCCTCGGGTGAAAGGCTCCGTGGGTGGCCTGGTGCCGCGCTCCACGGCGCCCACGAGGCTTTCACTGCAGGGAATCAGCGGCGCCAAGCGTGCATGGGTGAGACCGGTCGCCGTCCGATATTTGCGCATTCGTCGCCGATATTCATCGCTGGCGGATTTGCCGATGCTATTCCCGTCTTCCTCCATTTCGCACCTTCCAGCATTGCCCTACGTCCGTACACACAAGTGAATCACATGTTGTGAAGATTTTGGATGGGCCTTTCTGGCGACATTCCCCAGGTGAAGGGTCATGCTTGGGCCTGTAGTCACACAGATCCAGAGGAAAATGTACGCCCCCGAGGTGACCATGCAGGTAGACGTAATACATCAGCCATACGCAGGCATCAAAGAATGGCTTACCGGCGAGATCGGCGACGGTGCCCTACTTCCCGGGATGGCCCGTCGAGAGCTTCGGAAATGGGTGGGCGATCACCCGGCGCTGGCCGACCTTCAGCTCATCGCATCCGAGCTCGTGACCAACGCGCTGGTCCACGGTGCTGACGCTTGGGTGCGGATGACGCTCCGGCCGACGGACGAAGGGGAACGGCGCTACTGGCGGTTGACTGTGGTAGATCCTGGCCTGTCGACATGCGTCCCGCTGCCGCGCATGCCGGGGCCGGATGAGTCGCGGGGTCGGGGCCTGTGGATCGTGGACGCGCTGACCTGCGGCTGCTGGGGCACCGACCGGACGCAGGCGGGGGAACGAGCCGTGTGGGCACTGCTACCGCGGGGTTAGGAAAGGAGATTGCGGAGCATACGCTATGAGGTCGGGCGCGGCGCTCATAAGGCGGAAAAGGTTGCAGATCGGCGGGAACCGCTGCGCTTTTAGCCCTTCGCGTGCCTTGGATCAACGATTAGCTAAGGGACGCGGCTGACAAGCAGCCCTGATTGCACCTCGCCGTTCTATAAACGGCCAAAGCCATCGTCTCAGAAGTCCACCATGGGCGCGTCTGCACGGCGGGACGGCCCTCCTCTGTTAGAACAGCAGCGCCATGACCTGGAGAAATACGTGTTGACGGCCGGCATGGCGATGATCCACTTCCGGAGCGGAGGGAACCACCGTGCGTAATGCACTCCTCGCTGTCCTGTTCGCCAGCTGTCCCGTTCTCACGAATGCCCCGCCCGTATCAGCCGCCACGAAATCCGATCCGGTCGGCGATTACATCGTCGTACTAGATGGCAACCAGAACGCGCAGACCGTCGCCAGCGACCACACCCAAGCGCATGCCACGTCCGTCGGACACGTGTACAGCCATGCCCTCACGGGTTACGCCGCGCGGATGACCAAGTCACAGGCGGCGGCCGTGGCAGCCGACGATCGCGTGCGGTGGGTGCAACCGGACGGCGTGGCGAAGATCAGCGGACAGAAATTCCCCACCGGGATCAACCGGGTCGACGCTGAAACCAGCCCGACCGCGAGGATCAACGGCGTGGACGAGCCGATGGACGTCGACGTGGCGGTCCTCGACACGGGCGTCGACTTGGACCACCCCGATCTGAACGTCAACGTCGGCGGCGCGAGGAACTGCTCCGACGGCACCAGCGCAGACGACGGCAACGGCCACGGCACTCACGTCGCCGGCACGGCCGCCGCGAAGGACAACCTCCACGGCGTCGTCGGGGTGGCACCCGGCGCCCGGATCTGGCCGGTCCGAGTGCTCAACAACAGCGGCTTCGGCTTTTTCTCCCAGATCATCTGCGGCATTGACTTCGTAACCGCGAACGCCGATCAGATAGAGGTCGCGAACATGAGTCTCGGCGGCTTCGGAACCGACGACGGCGCCTGCGGCACAGTCAACGGGGACGCCATGCATCAGGCGATCTGCGCCTCTGTCGCAGCCGGGGTCACGTACGTGGTCTCCGCGGGTAACGAACACGACGACGCCGCGAATGAGATCCCGGCCGCGTACGACGAGGTCATCACCGTCAGCGCGCTCGCGGACTTCAACGGCTTCCCCGGCGGCAGCGGCAAGCGCACCTGCCGGCCCGACGTCGACGACACGATTGCCGACTTCTCCAACTTCGGCGCCGATATCGACCTCATCGCCCCCGGCACGTGCATCCTGTCCACCTGGAAGGGGGGACTGTACGCCACGATCTCCGGCACCTCAATGGCCAGCCCTCACGTGGCAGGAGGCGCCGCGCTCTACAAGGTCACGAACCCGGCCGCCTCGCCTGCCCAGGTGAAGTCAGTCCTGCAGGACGCGGGCACGCTGAACTGGACATGGCCGGACGGCGACCCTGACGGTGTGCAGGAGCCGCTGCTGAACGTCGCCACGCTCTGAGCGGCACACGGGAAAGCGAGCCCTCGTAGGCGGTGTCCACGAGGGCTCGTCCAATCCCCCACCCGCCTCCGGTGCGGTGCCGCCGCACGTCACGCTGCAGTTCCCTATCACCGAGACGGCTATCGATCTGCTTTTCAGCTGATCGCGTCGTGCCTCCCGCGAAATCCCTACATCTCATGAGAGGTTCGGCTGGAGCGGAGGAGACATCGGGGGCTCCTCCTCATCTGCCGGAGAACGATCCCAGTGAGACACGATCATGAAGGGCTGCACGTCAGCCGGCGGCGGCTGATCACCAACATCGGCATCGGCTCGCTCGGGCTCGGCGGCCTCCTGACCGCCCGCAGCGCCGGCGCCACGGCGGCCACGGACTACAGCGACCTCTTCTCCCAGGCCAGCACCTGCACGGTCACGCCTGCCAGGTCCAAAGGGCCCTTCTACCTCGACGCAGACATGATCCGCAGCGACATCCGCGACAACAAGCCCGGTGTACGCCTGCGCCTGGCCATCAAGGTGCAAGACAGCGAAACGTGCCAGCCGCTGCCGGGCTCGGTGGTGGATATCTGGCAGTGCGACGCCTCCGGGCTCTACTCGGGAGGCGAGCGGGGGTCCATGATCGAGCACGTTGAGTCGCGCCAGATCACCCGAGACAGGGCTTGGCCCGACATGACCCCTACCGACGACAAGCGCTACCTGCGCGGCGCGCAAGTCACGGACGGCGAGGGCGTCGTGGAGTTCACGACGATCTGGCCGGGATGGTATCCGGGGCGCACGGTGCACATCCATGCCATGGTGCTCATCGGCGGCTCGCGCATGCTGACCACGCAGCTGATGTTCGAGGAGACGCTCAACTGGAAGGTTCTGTCCCAGGCCCCGTACGCCCAGCACATAGGGCGGGACACGTACAACACCGGTGATTTCTATTACGATCATCGGCTGCAGCTGACGGTTGTCGAAGACGGCGACGGCTACTGGGGCGCCATCATCCTTTCCGTCGACTCCGACAGGGACGGCAGCTGAACCCGCCGCATGGGCTTGCTCTCCCCATAAAATCGCGGAGGCGCGCACCCCTGGTGGGATGCGCGCCTCTTGACGGGCCTCAGCAGCCTCAGCCTGTGCGGCGGCGGTTGCCGTTGCTGTTGCTGTTGCTGTTGCCGCGAGGCTGGCGCCGCTGTTGCTTGCGCTCGCTCGCGGCGGACGGGGCGATGTCGTCGTCGTCCGTTGCCAGGTCCGGCGACTGGAAGATCACCGAGAACGGGCTCGGCGGGATGATCCGCTCCGGCTCCGTCCGCGCCGGTGGCGGCGGCGGGGCGAGGAAGCCCGGGTCATTCTCAGGCTTCTCCCAGAAGGGTGCGGGCACCTCGGCCGCGGGTTCGGCGGCGGCGCGGCGGCGGGAGCGCGTGCTCTCGGCCGGCGCCTCCGTGGTCACCCTGGCTGGTGCCTCTGTGATCGCCTTTGCCGGCGCCTCCGTAGTCGCCATTGCCGGCGCCTCCGTGGTCACCTTCGCCAGCGCCTCCGTAGTCACCTTGGCCGGCACCTCCTCCGTAGTCACCTTGCGGGAGCGGGTGCCCTCGGCCGGCGCCTCGGCGGTCGTCCGGCGGGAGCGGGTGCTCTTCGCCGGAGCTTCCGCCACGGCGACGTCGTCGTCGTCTGTGGCCTTGCGCGAGCGCGTGGCCTTGACGGGCGCCTCAGGAGCCTCGGCCAGCGCCTGCTCGATCGCCGACGTAGCCGCCCCCCTCCGCGTACGCGTCCGCCTCGGCTCGGTGGCCGCGGCATTGATCTCGTCTGTTGAGAAGATCGCGGGAGTCTCCTCCGCCTTGGCATCCACGAGCTCGACCTCCGAGGTCTCGACGGGTGCGGTCTCCACCTGATCGGCCATCTCCCTGCCGCCGCGGGTGCGTCGGCGCTGGCGCGGCGTGCGGGCAGGACGCTCCCGCTCCTCGCGCTCCTCGCGGCGGCGGCCGCCACGCCCGCGAATCCTGCCGGTCTCACCGAGATCCTCGATGTGCTCCGCGGACAGCCCGGCACGCGAGCGGCTCGCGTGCGGCAGGACGCCCTTGGTGCCCTCGGGGATGTTGAGCTCGGTGTAGACGTGCGGCGACGTGGAGTAGGTCTCCTCAGGCTCGGCGAAGTCGAGCCCGAGCATCTGGTTGATCATCTTCCAGCGGGTCAGCTCCTCCCACTCCACGAAGGTGACCGAGATGCCGGTTTTGCCGGCCCGGCCGGTGCGGCCGATGCGGTGCACGTAGGTCTTGTCGTCCGTGGGGCAGTCGTAGTTGACCACGTGGGTGACGTCGTCGATGTCGATGCCGCGGGCCGCCACGTCGGTGGCCACGAGCACGTCGATCTTGCCGTTGCGGAACGCGCGCAGTGCCTGCTCGCGCTGGCCCTGGCCGAGGTCGCCGTGGACGGCCGCGACCGCGAAGCCGCGGGTGTCGAGTTGCTCGGCGACCATGTCGCAGGCCCGCTTGGTCTCGCAGAAGACCATGGTGAGCCCGCGGCCCTCGGCCTGCAGCAGCCGCGCGACGATCTCGATCTTGTCCATGCGGTGCGCGCGCCACACGATCTGGCGCGTCAGCGGCGTGGCCTCGCCCTCGCCGCTCTCGTGCTCGGCGCGTACGTGCGTCGGCCGGTTGAGGTATTTGCGCGACAGCGCGACGATCTCGCCCGGCATCGTGGCCGAGAACAACATCGTCTGCCGCTCTGCGGGGATCAGCTTGAAGATGCGCTCGATGTCGGGCAGGAAGCCCAGGTCGAGCATGCGGTCGGCCTCGTCGAGCACGAGCGAGTTGACCGCGCTCAGGTCGAGGTGCTTCTGCTTGACCAGGTCGAGCAGACGGCCTGGGGTGCCGACGATGACGTCGACGCCGGCCTTGAGCGCCTGGACCTGCGGCTCGTACGCCCTGCCGCCGTAGACGGTCAGGACCCGGGAGCCGAGTTTGCCCGCGGCGGTGACCAGGTCCTCACTGACCTGCACGGCCAGCTCGCGGGTCGGCACGACGACCAGTCCGCGGGGCTTCTTGCGGTTTTTGCGGGGCTTGCCGATGCTCTGCAGCATCGCGATGCCGAACGCATAGGTCTTGCCCGTGCCCGTGCGCGCCTGGCCGATCAGGTCCTGTCCGCTCAGCGCGAGCGGGAGCGCCATCTCTTGGATGGGGAACGGTGTGACGATGCCCTCGGTCTCGAGGGCATCGGCGATCTCAGGTGTGACTCCGAGGTCTCGGAAAGTCGTCAGCTTGGCCTGCCTCAATCTCAAATGAAGGCGGGCCTGCCGGGACCGACGGGCGTGAAAAGCCCCCGTTGTGTGGGTCCTCGCGGTAGAGCCAGCCCTCTCGCGTCATCGCGACCGCAGACCTCCGGGGAGCGGAGGTATCCGGAGGGAAGTCCCCGAATCAACACAGTGCGGTCGCACTTTCTCAGAGCAGTGTACTCGATACCACAACGCTGGCCGAGCTCGCATATGTTCCCGAAGATTCACGGGGCTTCGCGAAGTACGCTGCCCTTCATGAAGGAGTCTCCAGGAGTCGTCGACCTACTCGGTGTCCTAGCTTACGCGGAGCTCAGCGCATACGCCAGGATGACCGAGGACGCCGCCACGCTGGCGCCCTCGCTGGCCGACCGGGCGGCCTTGAGCGAGCTGGCCGTCACTGAGTACGCCCATTTCCGCCTGCTGCGGGACCGCCTGGTCGAGCTGGGCGCCGATCCCGACAAGGCGATGTCGCCGTACGTGGCGGCGCTGGAGGCCTGGCACGCCCAGACTCGGCCGGCCAACTGGCTGCAGGCGCTGGTCAAGACCTATGTGGGGGACGGCATCGCGCACGACTTCTACCGTGAGGCGGCCAGGCACCTCGATCCCTCGATCGCCGGCCTGGTGGACGAGGTGCTGGTGGACGAGGGCCGGTCGCAGTTTGCGGTGGAACGGGTCAGGGCCGGGATCGAGGCCGATCCGACCGCGGGGGCGCGGCTGGCGCTGTGGGCGCGGCGGCTCGTGGGTGAGGCGCTGAGCCAGGCCCAGCAGGTGGCGGCGGCGCGGCCGGAGCTGGCGCTGCTGCTGGTGGAGGCCGGCGGTGGGCAGGCCGACATTTCCCGACTTTTCGCGAAATTGACGGAGGAACACAGCAAGCGGATGGCCGCCCTGGGCCTCTGATCGTCTGTTCATTGGGCGGCGCGAGCGCGCGAAGGGTTGTAGCGTGCCTGGCATGAGGGCCTCGCGCCGCTACGGCAGTTCCTTGACCAGATGTGGGCCGAACCGCTGGACCTCACGTGCCGTCCTGCGAAGAAGCAGCGCGGACTGTCCGGCCACCGAGGCGAGCCGGGACCACCCGCCGCGCCGTCGCCACTCCCCTCGCGGATGCGTGCTCGGGCGACGCTCACGGGGTTGAGCGGTACGGGGCGCCCGTGCGGGCCCCCGTACCCCCGTCCCGAGCCCTTAGAGTGTGCCGCCGAAGCCGACCGGCCTGGACTCGTCCTCGCCGATCTCGACGAACCCGAGCGCGGACACCGGTATGACGACGCGCCTGCCCTTCACGTCGGTGATGGCGAAGATCCCGCGATCGACCGACAGCGCGTTCCTGATCTCCTCCTCGACCTGCTCGGCGGTGAGGTCGGTCTCGACAATGAGTTCGCGGTGTACGGAGCGTACGCCGATCTTGATTTCCATCCTGGCTCCCTAGTCGACGGGGCTGGCTCACCTCCATCGTGGCCGCTCACACCCCGGGAAACGCAAATGATCGCGCCCAGCGAACGGGTTATGCCGTACGCGGAAAACCGCTGATGCCGCGCCAGGCGAGCCGGGCCAGGAGTTGCTCGGCCGCATCCTTCGGGATCGAGCCGTGTGTGGTCACCCAGTAGCGGGCGCTCACCTCGGCCATGCCGACCAGGCCCACGCCGAGCAGGTGCGCCTCGTCGCTGGTGCAGCCGGTGTCCTCCTGGATGAGAGCGCTGACCATCTCGGCGCACTCCTGCAGCGACCGCTCCACCCGCTGCCGGACCGGCGCCACGTTGCGCAGATCCGACTCGAAGACGAGCCTGAAGGCCTCGCCCTGGCTGGAGACGAAGTCGAAGAACGCCTGGAAGGTGGCCTGCACGCGCAGCTTGTTTTCGTGGGTGGAGGCCAGCGCCTCCCTGACACGGTTGACCATGTCGTCCACGTGCAGGTCGAGCAGCGCCAGGTAGAGCTCCAGCTTGCCGGGGAAGTGCTGGTAGAGCACGGGTTTGCTGACCCCGGCCCGGTCGGCGATCTCGTCCATGGCGGCCGCGTGATAGCCGTTTTCCACGAACACTTCCTGCGCGGCGCTCAGCAGCTGCCGGCGGCGGGCGAGTCGGGGCAGCCGGGTGCCCCGGGGCTTGGCGTCCGGGGTTGCGGTCACGCGGGTCTCCATTGGTCTCTCAGCGGGTCGTGCGGCCATCCTACGTGCGCGAGGGTGTCCGCACCTTGGTGACGGCCATGACGTGTACGTCCGCCACCCGGATAGCACCCGATAGCAGACGGTGCGGGCAGTCCGCCGCCGGAGCCCGGGCCCGTCACAGGAACCGGATCGGTCACCGATATTCGTCGTCGTCGAGGTCGACCACGCGGTCCTGCTCGGTCGCGTCGCCGGGGTCGACGTCGATGGGCAGCTCATGGCGCAGCGTGCCGGCGTTCTGGCGGATCTCGCGCTCCTGCTCGGCCGCGTCGGCCTCGGGCGTCTCGATCGAGAACTCTGTCTCTTCCTCGTCGTAAGGGCCTTCGTCCCCGCGGATGTCCATCTCCGACATCTTCTGGTCCCCCTTTCGGTGCGGACGGCACCAGCCTACGCCCGGCCGAAAAGGTCGCCACGTTTCCCGACTCTGGCGAGGACGTCCGGCGCCATGAAGACCAGGTCCTCCGGACGTTCGCAGTCCTCGACCTCCTTCCAGGTCAGCGGCGTGGAGACGGTCGGCTGGTCCCCCGCCCGCAGCGAGTACGCCGCCACGGTGGTCTTGGCCGGGTTGTTCTGGCTCCAGTCGATGAACACCTTCCCCGGCCTGGCCTTCTTGGTCATCACACTGACGACCTGCTGCGGGTGCTCCTTGGCGAGGACCTGGGCGAGCCTCTTGGCGTACGCGGAGGGCTCCTCGCGGCAGTCCCAGTCCGCGTACAGCTGCATGCCCTTGCGGCCGCTGGTCTTCGGCCGGGCGGAGAGCCCTTCGGCCTTGAGCACGTCACGCAGCATGAGCGCCACCTGGCAGCACTCGACGATCGTCGCCGGCGGCCCCGGATCCAGGTCGAACACGAGCAGGTCGGGCGGCAGCGCCTGGCCGTCGTCGTCGACGCGCCACTGGGGTACGTGGAGCTCCAGCGCGGCGAGGTTGGCGTAGTAGACGAGCGTGGGCAGGTCCTCGATGACGGCGAAGTTGATCGTCTCGCGGTTCTTGGTGCTGCCGGGGACCGGCAGGGTGACGCGCCTGACCCAGTCCGGGGTGTGCTCGGGGGCGTTCTTCTCGAAGAAGGACTGGCCGGTGACGCCGTTCGGGTAGCGCTTGACGGTCAGGGGGCGGCCTTCGACGTGCGGGAGGAGCACGGGGGCGATGCGGCTGTAGTAGTCGATGATCTCGGACTTGGTGAAGCCGTAGTCCGGGTAGAGCACCTTGTCCAGGTTGCTCAGGGTCAGCTCGCGCCCTTCGACCTTGACGGGAACCTTCTGGGCCATGGCGTCACCTCCACACGTCCGCGGGGATCTTGTCAAGGCGAAGCCCTCGCCACACAGGGTGCCGCAGCCGCTGATCGTCGGTCCACATCGTGTAGGCCACCTCCCCGACCAGATCCGGCCTAACCCAATGATTGCGCCATGGGACCTCGTTGCTGAACGGGCTCTTCGGGATCTCCAGCGGCCGCAGCAGCTGGTAGAGCTCGTCGAGTACGGCGTCGGTGAACCCGGTGCCGACGTGGCCGACGTACATCAGACCTTCGCTCGTGAACACGCCCATGATCAGCGAGCCGATCCCGCCAGCCCGGCGCCCCTTGCCCGGCTTCCAGCCGCCGATCACGACCTCTCTGGTGCTGAGGTTCTTCACCTTGATCCACCACGGCGAGCGCGTGCCCGGCCGGTAGGGCGAGTCGAGCCGCTTGGCGACCACGCCCTCCAGGCCCTGCTCGTACGTGGCGGAGAGCAGGTCGGAGTCGCCGGGGAAGGAGGGCGGCGCGCCGATGTCCAGCTCGTCGAGGAGTGCCCGGCGGTCTCGGTACGGCAGGTCGAAGAGCGGGAACCCGTCGAGGTAGAGCAGGTCGAACGGCATGTACGTGACCGGGTACAGCTCCAGCATGGCCGGCTCGGGGTCGGTCAGGTGCATGCGGTGCTGCAGCCGGATGAAGCTGGGCCGCCCGCGCCGGTCGAGCGCCACGACCTCGCCGTCGATGATCGCGTTCTTGAGCCCGAACCCCGAAATTTCCGGATACCGGCGCGTGTACTCGACCCCGTGCCGCCCGGTCACCCTCATCCCGCCGTCGAGGTGGATGAGGGCGCGGATGCCGTCCCACTTCACCTCGAGGCCATACCGCTCGCGATCGGAGGGTAGTTCTCCAGCCACGGCGAGCATTGGTTCGATCGGGTATGGCATTGGTTGCCCCATGCCGGGTATGTGCCCAGTGCCGAGCCGTTGAGAGCGGAGGAATGACCATGCGCAGCATCTGGAAGGGTGCGATCTCCTTCGGCCTGGTCACGATCCCCGTCAAGCTCTACTCGGCGACCGAGCAGAAGGACGTGACCTTCCACCAGGTGCATCGCGAGGACGGCGGGCGCATCCGCTACAAGCGCGTGTGCACGATCGACGGCGAGGAGATCCCTTACGCCGACATCGCCAAGGGCTACGAGCTGTCCTCGGGCGAGGTTGTCGTGCTGACCGACGAGGACTTCGAGGACCTGCCGCTGAGCACGTCCCGCAGGATCGACGTCCTGCAGTTCACTCCCGCCGAGCAGATCGACCCCATTTACTTTGCCAAGTCGTACTATCTGGAGCCCGACGCGCAGGGAGCGAAGTCCTACGTGCTGCTGCGCAACGCACTGGAGAGCTCCGGCCAGGTGGCGGTGGTGAAGGTGGCCCTGCGCCAGCGGGAGTCGCTGGCCACCCTGCGGGTCAGGGACGGCGTCTTCGTGCTGGAGACCATGCTCTGGCCCGACGAGATCCGCAGGCCCGACTTCGAGTTCCTGGAGGAGGACATCGAGGTGCGGGCCCAGGAGCTGAAGATGGCCGAGTCCCTCATCACCACGATGGAGGCGGACTTCGACCCGAGCGAATACCGCGACAGCTACCGTGAGGCCCTGCAGTCGGTGATCGAGGCCAAGGTGGCGGGCAAGGAGGTCGTCGCCCCGCCCGTCGAGGAGGAGGCAGGCCCGGCCGTGGACCTGATGGCGGCGTTGCGGGCGAGCGTGGAGGCGGCGAAGCGGGAACGCGAAGGCGGCCCTGCCAAGCCGAAGAAGGCCGCCTCGGGCAAGGCCAAGGAAGAAGAGAAGCCCCCTGCCAAGCGCAAGGCCCGCAAGTCCGCCTGACCAGCGAGCAGCCGTACGTGCTCCTCACGCGGCGCCACGCCGCCTGCGCCCGTCGAGGCATGCCCTGGGACCAGGCGCGCGCTCAGAGCCCTCCACGGGCGCCTGAGCCGCCCGCAGGCCGGATCTCGCGGTCGGCGTCCGTCGCGTCGCCTCCGAGGTCCCACCTGCGTAAGGGCCTTGCCGGTGTCGATGCGCTGACCTCTGGGTATTGTTGCCCCACGTGAGTACGCCGCGATTCCTCGACCTGCCTCCTGGCGTCACACCACAGAAGATCGAAACGCCACAGGGCACATTCGCGGCCCTGGAGGCGCTTCCGGTGAGTGGTGTGATCGAGCGCTGGCCCGCGCTCCTCGTGCCCGGCCTGACCGGCAGCAAGGAGGACTTCATCGCGGTCCTGATGACGCTCGCCCATTCGGGCCGCCGGGTGGTGGCCGTGGATCTCCGCGGCCAGTACGAGACCCCCGGCCCCGACGACCCCGAGGCCTACACCTGCCCCGCGCTCGGCGCGGACGTCGACGCGCTGGCCCAGGTGATCGGCGGCGGCGACCCCATGCACCTGGTGGGGCACTCGTTCGGCGGGCTGGTGACCCGCGAGGCCGTGATCGACGGGCGGACGAGGTTCGCCTCCTACACGCTGATGAGCTCGGGCCCCGCGGCCATCGAGGGCCTCCGGGCGGTCAACGGCAGGAAGATCGTGGAAGAGCTGCCCGTGCTGGGGATCGAGCACTTGTGGCATCACAAGTTCGAGCCGGAGGCCCTGGCCGTCGACGTGCCCGACGAGGTCCTGGCATTCCTGCACCGGCGCCTGACGAGCAACTCGCCGACCGGGATGGTGTGCATGGCCGAGCAGGTGCTGAGCATGGGGGACCGCACCGACGAGCTGCGCCAGGTCGACGTGCCGACGCTGGTGCTCTACGGCGAGCACGACGACGGCTGGACTCCCGAGACCCAGTCGGAGATGGCCGCCAGGCTCGGAGCCGAGTGCGTGGTCGTGCCGGGCGCGGTGCACTCCCCCGCCGTCGAGGCGCCGGAGACCACTGCCACGGCCCTGGTCACGTTCTGGAACACCGCCGAGAAGCACTTCTTGGACACAAGGTCCAATGTCATGTAATTATGCACTTACTATGGCGAGCCTTCAGGAAAGCGTCGTCCAGCCGCCGCAGAGCGCGACCTGGCAGGTGCATCTCGACCGCTCGATGTGGGTGGGCGGGGTACGCGGCCTCATGCTCCAGGCACTGCACCCGCTGGCCATGCGCGGCGTCTGGCAGAACTCCGACTTCCAGGAAGACCCGTTCGGGCGGCTGCGGCGCACCGCGGATTTCGTGGGGCGGGTGACGTTCGGCAGTCCCGAGGAGGCCGACGAGATCGGGCGGCGGGTGCGCGGTATCCACAAGGCGCTGCGCATCCACGATCCCGACACGGGGCGCACGCATCGGGTGGACGACCCCGAGTTGCTGTTGTGGGTGCACTGCGCGGAGGTGTCGTCGTACCTGGAGGTGGCCAGGCGGGGCGGGCTCGCACTGACCGAGCGCCAGGCCGACGCCTACCTGTCCGAGCAGCGCAAGAGCGCCGCGTACGTCGGCCTTCATCCCGAGGACGTGCCGGGCACGTGCGCGGAGATGGAGGCGTACTTCAAGCAGGTGCGGCCCCGCCTGCGCGTGACGGAGGAGGCGGCGGCGACCGTGCGGTTCCTGCTGTGGCCGCGGTTGCCGCAGGAGCTCAGGCTGCTGTCGGCCGGCAAGCCCGCATACTTCCCGTTCGGCGCGCTGTGTTACTTCACGCTGCCGGACTGGGCCAGGCGGATGTACGGCGCGCTACCCGAGGTGCCGCGGGCCACGGTCACGGCCGGGCTGAAGGCATTCCGGCTGGGCATGAACGCGTTGCCGGAGCCCGTGCACGACCACGCGTTCATGCCGGCCACGCGGGAGATGTTGCAGGCCGCACGGGAGCGGCTGGGAGCGGCTGGGTACGACGTCAGCAAAGGGCTCAAGGGCCTGACCGATCCTCGCCGCTGGCCGAAGGCGCTGGCTGCCTGACGGGCAGGAGCACGCCGCCCGCCAGCACGACCGCCGACACCGCGATCATCGTCCAGCCGGTGCCCGCCATGCCCGCCTGCTCGAACAGCACGCCGAGCAGGGACGACGCCGTCGCCGCGCCGACGTACCTGGAGGCCTGGAACAGCCCCACCGCGACCCCCGTGTCGCGCGGGCCGGCGTGCACGAACACCAGCGAGTTGAGGCCGAACTGGCTAAAGGCCGAGGCCACGCCGAGCAGCGACGCGGCCACCAGGACCAGGCCGACCGGGCCCACGGCCGGGATGACGCAGGAGCCGCCGAACAGCAGGGCCGCGCTCAGCACCAGCACGGCACGCATGCCCGCGCGGGCGGCCAGGAGCACCGCCACGGGCGTCATGACGATCGCCAGCGCGGCCATGGGGAGCACCAGCAGCCCCGCGATGTGCGCGGGCACGCCGGCCGAGCGCTGCGCCCACAGCGGCACCGCGAAGAACGCCGCGTAGAACACCACGTTGACCAGCGCGAACTCGCCGCAGGTCGCCAGCAGGCGCGGGTTCGGGCGGGGCAGCACGGTCCGGCGCGGGCCGTCCACGCGTACCTTGGGCAGCCAGCGCAGCGCCACGGCGAGCGCGAGTGCCGCGAGCGGGACGTTGACCAGGAAAATCGCTCGCCATCCCCATAGGGAGATCAGGAAACCGCTGAGCACGGGTCCGGCGGCGGCGCTCGCGGTCAGCACCATGGAGATCGTCGCGATCACGCGCGGCGGTGGCCGCCCGTCCTCGCCTGCCATCGCCGCCTGCACGATCGCCATCCCCGCCGGCATCGTGGCGCAACTGCCGAACGCCTGCAGCAGCCGCACCACCAGCAGCACCGGGAACGTCGGCGCGAGCGCGGCCAGGACGCCGGTCACCGCCATCGTCACCAGCCCGGCGCAGAACACCAACCGCGGGCCGAGCCGGTCGGCCAGCGTGCCCATCACGGGCGGCACGAGGATGCCGGTCAGGTAGAACCCGGCGGCCAGCCACGTCACGGCGGCGACCCCGACGTGGAACTCGGCCTCGATGTCGGCCAGCGCGACGGCGATCATGGAAGAGTTGAGCGGGTTGAACAACGCGCCCAGGGCCACCGCCGCGGGTAAGCGCTCCACGCGTGTCACAGAAGTTCCATAACCACTGTTTCAGTGAGCAAACGGCGTCACTTAACGTTGTACGCGCCAAACGCGGTGCGTGGCTCCCCGCCCGGCTACTCCGCCAGCGCATCCCAAGGGCGACGCTCGGGAGCGGCCGCCTGGCCCTCGGGGCAATGGCGGCGGAAGTCGCACCATGAGCAGATGGGGCCCGGGTTGGGGGCGAAGAGCTCGTCGATCTCGGCGGGCACCGCCGCGGGTCCGACCGACGGCCGCTCGACCGGGGCCGACGGCCACTCGCCGCCCACTGCGCCCCAGGACCGCCCGCCTCCCGCCGCAGCTCCGCCCGGCATGGTCCCGGACCGACCACCTCCCGCAGCAGGCCCGCCCGGCGTGGTCGCGGACCGGCCGCCTGCGGCCCTATCCCCGCCCGGGGCGGTCACGGGCCGGGCGGGCGCCGAGCTGGAAGAGCGGCCGCGGGACGGTGGCGCGGCGACCGCTTCCCGGTAGCGCTCGTCGGCCGCGGCGGCCTCCGTGGCAAGATCCTCCGCCCGCCCCAGGTGCCGGGCGAGGGACTCCTCGGTGTGGCGCCACTCGACGATCTCGCCCGTCGGCAGGTGGTGCAGCTCCACGGTCCGGCAGGGCGTGCGCATCATCGTGGACGCCGCCACGGCGTAGACGGCCAGGGCGAGCGACGAGCGCGCGTCATCCTGGGTGAGCGGCCGGCGTCCGGTCTTGTAGTCGACCACGACGAGCTCGTCCCCGCGCCGGTCGAGCCGGTCGATGCGGCCGGACACGGCGATGACCTTGGTGCGGGTGGCGACGGTGCGCTCGACGCCGACTGGATCATCGGCCGGATCCAATGTCGCGACATATCCGGACACGAGGTCGCGGGCGCGCTCCAGCCACCGCCCCGACTGCTCGGCATCCCTGAACCCCTCGGTGATCCACCCGTTCGTGAGCAGGATGGCCGCCGTCAGCGGAGTCCTTCGCTCGTACGGCTCCCGCCACCAGCCCGCCAGCGCGTTGTGCACGCTCGCCCCGACGCTGTTGTGCGCCCAGGCAGGCCCCTTGGACGGCGCCGGCCGGTCCAGGTAGGTGAACCTGTAGCGGCGGCGGCAGTCCAGCCAGGCGTTCAACCGCGACGGCGTGCACGAGTAGAGCCGCCGCGGCATGCCCTCCAGCGGAAGCTGCACTGCGTCTGCGTTCATTTGGCCTCGCTCCGTGAGGCGGGCTCGGTCACCAGAGGCCGCCGCCTGTTCATTGCCTCACTCCGTTCGGCGGCTCGGTCGCCAGACGACGGCACTCCCTCGCCTTAGTCGTCGCTCGGGTTGAGCTTGATCCCGGAGGCCTTGGTGCCGTCGGGCAGCGGGTCCTCGTCGTCGCCGTCGGTGTCGGCGCGGGTCAGCGAACCCGAGACCCAGTCGTCGAAGTGCGGCTCGAGGTCGCCGATCGTGACCTCGTCCCCATGGACCGCCAGCACCCGCGTGCCGTGGGGCAGCGTGAACAGCCGCCCGCCGATCGAGGTCAGCTGGTCGGCCAGGGCGGGATATTCGCCGCCCAGCTTGCCCGGACCGTCGGCCTGCAGGGCCTTGCCGGTGAAGACGGCCCCGAGCCCCTCGCAGTAGAGCGACACGCCACCAGAGGTGACGCCCGGCGTCTCCATGACGTCGAGCTGGACATCGGCCACCTCGAAGATGCCGTCGTCCTCCATGTCGATGTCGGGCCAGGTCTCCGTCCAGGTCTCCCGCCACAGAGGCTTGTCCTTGGGGTGCAGGGCGACCACGGCCTCGTCCCGGCTGGCCACCTCGATGGCGGCCCCGACGTGGTCGGGCAGGCCCGCCGTGCAGATGACGGCCAGCACCTCACGCTCGCCCACCTGCTCCATGATCTTGTCGGAGTCGCGGGAGGGATCGATGACGATCACCTCGTCATCGTCGCCCACGATCCACGTGTTGTTCTCGACCTTGTGTTCGGTGCCGTCGATGTCGACGACGCCCTCGGTCACCACTCGCTCGATACGCGCTGTCACGCCTCCGAACTCTAGTCGGTCTGCCTGACAACGCGACTTGCTAATCCTCCAGTCTGGGGGAGAACGCGCCAAAGGGTACGTCAAGGTCGTGATCCCGGGCGTCGATCAGCGAGAGCTCGGCGAGCGCGATCATGCAGCCGGCGTCGGCCGGCCAGCAGATCGTCCACAGCCAGTTGCCCAGCGCCTCGCCCGCGTAGACGGCACGGTCGCTCTGGCCGTTGTCCACGAACCACAGCGGGCAGGGGTGCCCGATCACGTCGATCTTGGCGTTCGGCGGGCCGGAGTCGAATCCCTCGCCGGGGTCGGGCCCGCCCAGCCCCGCGAAGGCCGCGCCGAGCCCGATGCCGGGCTCCTCGGCGACCACGAGCATGTCGGCCGGCCCCTCCATCAACGACGGCCCGGTCAGCGCCACCACGCTGGCACGGGCCCCGGTACGTTGATCACCCACCTCCGCGAAGCCGGTCACCAGCCAGCCGGCCGGCAACGGCCACGGCAGCCACACGGGCACCACGGAGCTCTTGCGCATCGCCTCGAGCGCCGTGCTGGTCGGCGGCCACGGAGGCTGATAGGGCAGGACGTCACCGTGCGTGTCACATCGATACGCACTAGACCACGCGCTCGGCCCGTGAAGCGGGCCAAAACACCGTGGGCAGGTTGGAGCCGCTCTCACAACTACCCACGGTGCTTTCTCTGGTGCGCCCCCGTCAAGGCCGCATCTCGTTATCCCGTCGTAATCTTGGCCATGTGCGCGTAAATTGTGTCGGCGCGATCGTCGTCGACGACGCCGGCCGCATTCTCCTGATCAAGCGGGGACACCCGCCGGGCATGGGACTGTGGTCGATCCCCGGGGGCCGCCTGGAGCCCGGGGAGAGCGACGCCGCCGGCGTGCGGCGCGAGGTCCTGGAGGAGACGGGCCTGCACGTCGAGGTCGGTCGCCTGGCGGGCATGGTGGACCGCCCCGGCCCCGGCGGCGTCACGTACGTGATCCGCGACTACCTGGCGACCGTGGCCGGCGGCGTGCCCCGGGCCGGGGACGACGCCGCCGACGTGCGCTGGTGCACGGCGGACGAGCTGGCCCGGCTGCCGCTGTCCGCGGGCCTGCTCGACGCGCTGACCGACTGGGGCGTGTTACCTGCTTGACGTGAGGTTCGAGCTCCACAGGATGAGGTGGTCGGCGTTGTACGTCGTCGACCGCCCGAGCGCCACGACCTCCGTCCCCGACACGGCCACCGCCGTCAGCCACTGCATCCCTTGGCCCGCCAGCCGGTCCCTGGTCAGCGCCATGCGGTTCCACGACAGGCCGTCCTGCGAGGTCCAGGCCGCGCTGTCGCCCTCCCCCGGCACGCCGTGCCAGCCGACCGCCACGAGACCCTCCTCCGTCGCGGCCAGGTCGTGCACCGCGGCCGCCTGGTCCGCAGGCAGCCAGGCCGTCTGCCACGACGCGCCCTCGTCGTCGGAGACGGCGGCGAAGGCCCGCCGCGAGCCGCCCGTCAGCGCGGTGCCGATGGCCACCAGCTTGCCCTGGTAGGCGGTGATCTGACGGAGCCCGGCCGACGTGGCGTCCGGCGGGGCGACACGGGTGCGCGAGCTCCAGTTGACCCCGTCCTCGGAGTACCAGACCACGCTGCGCTCCTCGTCGGCCGTCCCCGAGCCGCCCACCGCCACAAACCCATCCGCGGCGGCCACCGCGTCGTGGATGCGCACGCCGGAGCCGCTCTGCGGCAGCTTCTTCGACCTGGTGTACTTGCGCAGGTCCGTGGTGAACCACATGGCCGCGCTCGCGGTCCCCGCCTGGTCGCGGTCCTCCCCCGCCAGCACGTAGCCCTTCTTCCCCGCGGTCACCACATGGGTCCCCAGGTACGGACGGTCGGAGCGGCGGGTCAGGTCACCCGAGACGTCCACCTTCTTCCAGCTCTCGCCGTCGTTCGAGGTGACGAGCAGGGGGTCGGTGATCGACACGGTGGTCTCCGTACCGCCGACGGCCAGCCAGCCGCGGGCGCCGTGCGCCACGTCCTCCAGCCGCTGCCTGCCGGGGCCGCCGAGGCTCATGGACTTCCAGCTCTGCCAGTTCTTGATCGTCCACAGGCCGGCGTCGCCCGAGGCCGAGCCGACGGCCACGTACCGGCCGGCGACGCTGGTGATGCCGGTGGTCTCGCGGGCGATGCGGGTCAGGCCCTCGACGTCGCCGAGCGCCACCCGCGAGGCCTGGCCTCGCGGTGGCGCGGACATGAGCACCAGCTGGTTGTCGACGTCGGTGACCGCCTGGTCGCCGCCGGCGAACAGGGTGCCGCCGGCGGAGATCGTGAACCCGCGCAATGTCGCGCCCTGCAGGTTGCCGAGGTCGGTCCGCTTGGCCCAGGCGCGCCCGTCCGCGGTGGTCAGCACCGTGTAGCGGCCGAGGCCGGCCTGCGTGATCGCGGCGATGCCCCCAGAGTAGGAGATCAGCGACTCCACGCCGACGCTCTCGCCGCTCAGGCCGCCGATGGAGCCGCACTGCGACCACTCCGCCCCGGTCGGGGAGCAGTAGACGCGTACGTCTCCTGTGACCGTACGGTGCCGCGTCGGCACCAGCACGAACCGCTTGGGCAGCACCGCCAGCGTCCCTGGCCGCGAATCGGCTGCCTCGGGCAGCTGGAAGCCGGTGGCCTGCCAGGTGCGCCCGCCGTCGGCCGATCGGACCACCCGCGAACCCTCGCCTTCCGCGGGGTGCCCGATCGCCACGACGGTGTCGCCCCTGGCAACTACCGCCTTGAGCTCCCTCACCTCGAGCCCCGTGCTCTCGGCCCGCTCCCACGTGCGGCCGTCGCCGGAACGCCAGGCCGCCGGCCCGATCGCGCCGTCGTCCCCCGTCGCGCGCCCCACTGCGACGAATCCCGACGCCGTAATGGCGATGTCGTGGATCTGGTCGCCGGCCCGGAACGCGGGCGACCCCGTCGCCTCCACGGCCTGCCAGCTGAACCCGTCGGTGCTGGTCCACAGGCCGCGCTCGCCCGACTGGCCGTCGCCGCCGCTGGCCAGCCAGCGACCGTTCCCGCCGACCACCCGCTGGACCGTGGGGGTGGAAACGCCGCTCACCTGACCCAGCTGCCAGTTCTTGCCACCGTCCGGGGAGAACAGGAACAGCGGGCGCGGGGTCGGGCTGGTCGTGTCGCTGCCGACCGCCACCACCGCGCGGCCGACCGAGGTCATGTCGTTGAGCTTCTGAATGGTGCCGTCGCCCGAGGCGGGCACGGTGAACAGCTCATCCCCCGAGCGGCCGGTGCCCGCCTCCAGACGCAGGCTGGGGGCCTCCTCGCCGGTCCACTGCCACACGAGCACGCCGGCGGCCACGAGGACGGCCGCGGCCAGGGTCAGGACGATCGGGGCGGCGCGGTTGCCCCGGCGTACCGGACTGGACCTGCGTACGGCGGCGGGGGCCGGGCCTCGGTGATGGCGGCCGCTCGACCCTTGGGGGCGCGGGGGGCCCGTGGCGACCAGGAGGTCGGGCCGCGTCGGCCGCCCGGCCGGTGGCCGCCCGACCCGCCGCACCTCCGGCTCGTCCTCGCGCCGTTCCTCCGGCTCCTCGGCAAGCTGCTCGGCGGGCTCTTTGGCAGGGACCACCAAGCGGTACGGGATCGTACGCGGGTCCCGCCGAGGCGACGCCTCCGGCTCCTGCACGGCACGCTCCCGCTCCGCGAACTCCTGCACGGCACGCTCCCGCTCCACGAACTCCCGTGTGGCAGACTCGCCCGTCACAGGCTCCCACGCCGCGGTGTCACGCCCCGCGGACTCGCGCGCGGCAGACTCGCGCGCCGCAGACTCCCGCCCCGCAGATTCGTGCGCGGCGGACTCGCGCGCGGCGGCCTCGCGCCCCAGGACCTCGCGCGCCGCAGCATCGCGCGCCGCAGGCTCCCGCCCCGCAGACTCGCGCCCCGCAGACTCGTGCGCGATGGACTCGCGGCCAGCGGACTCGCGCCCGGCGGACTGGCGCCCCAGGACCTCGCGCGCCGCAGCCTCACTCGCCGCAGGCTCCCGCCCCGCAGACTCGTGCGCGATGGACTCGCGGCCAGCGGACTCGCGCCCGGCGGACTGGCGCCCCACGGCCTCGCGCGCCGCAGACTCGCGCGCCGCAGACTCGCGCGCCGCAGACTCGCGCCCCGCAGACTCGTGCGCGATGGACTCGCGGCCGGCGGACTCGCGACCAGCGGACTCGCGACCAGCGGACTCCCACGCCGCGGCGTCACGCCCCGCGGCCTCGCGCGCGGCGGCCTCGCGTCCCTCGCGCCCCAGGACCTCGCGCGCCGCAGCCTCGTGCGCCGCAGCCTCGTGCGCCGCAGAATCCCGCGCGGCGGACTCGTGCGTGGCGGGGGCGGGGGGCCGTTCGGCGTCGGCGGGGGTCCTTGGGGGGCCGCCGGCCACGAGCTTGTCCGGGCGGTTGACGACGCGCCGCGCCCGGCGGCGCGGCTCGGCCTCGGGTTCCGCCGTCGGCGAGCTGTACGGCATGCGCCCCTTGGGCGCCTCCGGCGGCTCCTCGTCCGGCACCGGTGCCGCGAACGGCGGCATGCCCCATGGGGAGGTCAGAGGTAAGCCCCTGGCCCGGTCGTCGGTGGGACCGGGCGGGGAGTGGCTGATCCTGGGCTCTGGGGAAGAGTGCGGTTCCGACGTGCCCTCGGAACGCGGGTCGTCGTCACCCGGCGGTCGCCGAGGCGGTTCGCTGGGGCCGGAGGCCACGCGTCGTACCTCCTAGTCGAACTAGTCGGACGAAAACGGTCACTGCGCGGGGACCGTTCCACATGATTTCGAACGTATTGTCCTCACCCGACGAAGTATCACACGCGCCCACACTTACCCCGCCGGACCGAAACGATCACCTCCGGGAGTCCCTCGCCGCCCCACACGATCCAGAGCAGCATGAATGAGCCGGAATTGCGAGACCTCTCTAGCGAGATTCCCCGACCCGCCAACCCGATTTATCCAGAAATAGTGCTGATTGACCGCTTTTTGGCCAGATACAAAACCCCAAAAGCGTACGCACCAAGCTGCACCACCACGCCCACGATCGCCTGCCACGGCACCGCCACCTTGCTCTGGATCAAGGCGTCCTCGAGGGTCCCCGCGGCCGCGCTCATCCCGAACGCCAGCATGTTGTTCATGACGTGCAGCCCGATCCCGGCCTCCAGCCCCCCGGTCCGCACCGCCAGCCAGCCCATGACGGCGCCGAAGGCGAACACGTCGGCCAGCCCCATCCACGTGTATCCGTGCACCGACGCGAACAAGCCGGCCCCGATCAGGATGGCCCAGACCGGATTGCGCACGTGCGCCCCGACGGCCTGCAGGAACCAGCCGCGGAAGACGTACTCCTCGGCGGCCGACTGGAACGGCACCAGCAGCACGATCACGATGAGCGCGGGCAGGAAACGTTCCCACCCGACCCAGCCGAACATGTCGGAGTATTCCTCGCCGCTCATCGCCAGGGCGAGGACCTGCACGGCCTGCCCGAGCACGAGCGCCAGGATCGCCAGTCCGGCGCAGGCCATGAGCCAGGGCCAGCGCAGCCGCCCGGCCACCGACGACAGCGTCCCCGGACGGCGCCGCTGCAGCAACGCCGCCATGCCGAACACGAAAGGGAGCACGGCGGCGATCGACAACAACGTCACGGTCAGCCCGAACACCGGGTCGCCGAACAGCCCGCGCTCGACGTCGAGCGGTGCGGGGATGCCGAGCAGCGTCGCCACCACCGCGCCGGCGGACAACACCACCGCCGCGACAAGGAGGAATATGGCGGCGATCCCGATCGTGCCGACGATCGCCCGCCACGGCCTGGCGACCCCGTTCCTGGCGAGGTGGTCGTACCGGGCCCCGCGGGGCGCCGGCATAAGCCAGGACCGCGGCGGAGCCGGATACTGCATGCCGTATGGATGATGCGGCCCAGGATTCTCCTGCATCTCTCCATTCTGTCCATCTGATGCGCATTAGTTCACAGACGGGCCCGCCTTTTAGGCGGATGCTCTGAGCCGTAGGGGCAGTCAGCTGCCACCTGCGGTCGGCCGCTGGACGCGGCCGAGGTAGGCATTTCGACCCTGGGAGCAGTCCATGTCAAGGCTGGGACCTGTCATCACCCTCGCGGCGGGAGCTGTGCTCGCCGCGGGGCTTGGTGTCGCCAGCATCACCGCGACACCCGCGGCGGACACCACGACCGCCGCCACAGAGGACAACCCCGCCGCGGAAGGGTCCGCGGCGAAGGAGAACACCGCTCAGCCGTCCCCGTCGCCGGCCGAGTCCGAGGAGAAGCGGATCGAAAAGGCGGACTACGCCGGACGCGTCAAGGGCAACGGCGCCCTCATCGCGATCTCGATCAGGGACGGCAAGGCCATCGGCTACTTCTGCGACGGCACAACCGAGTCCTGGTTCAAGGGCACCCAGTCCGCCGACGAGGTGAGCCTCAAGGGCCTCGGCGCCGGGAAGGTCACGGCCGCGTTGGGCGGCGGCCGGGCCAAGGGCTGGGTCTCCGTCGGCGGCAAGAAGTGGAGCTTCGTGGCGCCCACGGCGGAGAAGCCGTCGGGCCTGTACCGGGCCAGTGCGATCGTCCGGGGCGCCCAGTTCCGGGCCGGCTGGATCAGGGTGAAGAACCCGAACGGCGGCTACACCACGGTCGGCGCCGCCAACGAGGGCGGAAGCCCGGTCCCGGTCCCCGAGCTGAACGGCGAGCAGCCGACCGCGCCGCTCACGGTCGGCGACACCACGATCTACCCGAAGGACGTCGACGGCTTCATCGAGGAGATGCAATGACCGCCATCCACCATCGCCCCTCGCGCAGCCTGACGCCGTTACTGGTGCCGCTGCTGATCGGCGGCCTGGTCGTGCTCGCGCTCGGCGTGTACGGCCGGGTGCACACGCCCACCGGGTTCGCGGTCGGCGTGGCCGGCTTCTCCGCCGCGCTGCCCATGAAGGTGTGGCTGACGACCGGCGCGTTTCTGCTGGCGATCGTGCAGGTCGTCTCGGCCCTGTCGATGTGGGGCAAGCTCGGGATCACCATCCCGCCGGCCGTGCACCGCTGGTCGGGACGGCTGGCGTTCCTGCTGACGATCCCGGTCGCCTTCCACTGCCTCTACGCCCTGGGCCTGCAGTACGACGTGCCCCGCGTGCTCGCGCACTCGCTGCTCGGCTGCTTCTTCTACGGCGTGTTCACCACGAAGCTGCTGGCCCTGCCCAAGCGGGACACGCCGGGCTGGACGCTGCCGGTGCTCGGCGGACTGGCGTTCACCGCGCTGGTGGGGCTCTGGCTGACGTCGTCGTTCTGGTTCTTCACCGCGATCGGCATCAAGGTGTGAAGCTCTTCGTACGGACCAGCCCGGCCGCCCGCCCCTTGGCGGCCACGACGAGCGCCATCTTGCGCGAGGCCTCGTCGATCATCTCGTCACCCAGCATGACCGCGCCGCGCTTCTCCACGGTGGTGTAGTAGTCGTACGCCTCCAGGATGAGCTCGGCGTGGTCATAGTCCTCCTGCGCCGGCGAGAACACCTCGTTGGCCGCGTCCACCTGGGAGGGATGCAGCACCCACTTGCCGTCGTAGCCGAGCGCCGCGGACCTCCTGGCCACCCGCCTGAAGCCGTCGACATCCTTGATCTGCAGGTAAGGCCCGTCGATCACCTGGAGGTCGTGCGTCCTGGCGGCCATGAGCAGCCGCATGAGGATGTAGTGGTAGGCGTCGCCCTCGTCGTAGCCGGGCGGCTGCTCGCCGACGACCAGCGTGCGCATGTTGATCGAGGCCATGAAGTCCGCGGGGCCGAACACCAGGGTCTCCAGTCGCCTGGACGACCCGGCGATGGCGTCGGCGTTCACCAGGCCGCGGGCGTTCTCGATCTGCGCCTCGATGCCGATGCGGCCGACCTCGTAGCCCATGGCCTTCTCGATCTGGCTGAGCAACGTGTCCAGCCAGACGACCTCCGTGGGGTCCTGCACCTTGGGCAGCATCACGCAGTCGAGGAACTCCCCGGCGCCCTCGACGGTCTCGATCACGTCCCGGTACGTCCACTGCGTCGCGAGGTCGTTGACCCTGACCACCCGCGTCTTGCCGGTCCAGTCGCCTTCGCGCAGCGCCGCCACGACGTTGCGGCGCGCCTCCTCCTTGGCCGCGGGCGCGACGGAGTCCTCCAGGTCGAGGAAGACCTCGTCGACGGGCAGGGTCTGGGCCTTCTCCAGGAAACGCGGGTTGCTGCCGGGCACCGCGAGAACCGAACGACGTGAGCGCATGCGCCACACGCTACTGTCCCGAGGTCGTCGCCACGGCGCGAGGGCCGTGGCGGCCGCGCGTGCCCGCACGGGGTGCGGGCACGCGAGGCCAGACGGCTCAGCGGCGGGGAGCCAGGCCCAGGTGGAGTCCCTTCAGGCTGGAGGAACGCTTGCTCAGCCCGGAGGCGATCTTGAGCAGCTCGGCCGCGGCCGGCGAGTCGGGGTCCGTCAGGACCAGCGGCTTGCCTTCGTCGCCGCCCTCGCGAAGCCGCAGGTCGATCGGCACCTGGCCGAGCAGCGGCACCCGGGCCCCCAGCGTGCGGGTCAGCGCGTCGGCCACGAACTGGCCGCCGCCCTCGCCGAACACAGCGACGCGCTCGTCGCAGTGCGGGCAGGGCAGCCACGCCATGTTCTCGATGACGCCGGCGATCTGCTGGTGGGTCTGGGCCGCGATGGATCCGGCCCGCTCGGCCACCTCGGCGGCGGCCATCTGCGGCGTCGTCACGACCAGGATCTCGGCCGACGGCAGCCGCTGGGCCACGGAGATGGCGATGTCGCCGGTGCCCGGGGGCAGGTCGAGCAGGAGGATGTCGAGGTCGCCCCAGTAGACGTCGGCGAGGAACTGGTGGAGGGCCCGGTCCAGCATCGGCCCGCGCCAGACCACCGGCGTGTTGCCCTCGGGCTTGAACATGCCGACCGAGATGACCTTGATGTCATGCGCCATCGGCGGCATGATCATGTCCTCGACCTTGGTGGGCTTCTCGGCGGCGCCCAGCATGCGAGGAACGCTGTGGCCGTAGATGTCGGCGTCGACGATGCCGACCTTGAGGCCGCTCGAGGCCATGGCGGCGGCCAGGTTGACCGTCACCGACGACTTGCCGACCCCGCCCTTGCCGCTGGCCACCGCGAACACGCGGGTCAGCGAGCCCGGCTGGTTGAACGGGATCTCCTTCTCCGGCCCGCGGTTGCCCCTCAGCATGGTCTGCAGCTTCTTGCGCTGCTCGGTGCTCATGACGTCGAGCTCGATCTGGACGCCGGTCACGCCTTCGACCTTGGAGACGGCGTTCGTCACGTCGCGCCGGATGGTGTCTTTCATCGGACATCCGGACACGGTGAGGTAGACGCCCACACGCACCGCCCCATCGGGAGCGATCTCGATGCTCTTGACCATGTCGAGGTCCGTGATCGGGCGACGGATCTCGGGGTCGATGACGGTGGACAGGGCCGCCGTCACCAGTTCCTGGGTTGGTGCCATCGAAGTCTCGGCACGAAGGAGTGCCGTACCTCCTTAGTCGGCTATGTCGATATATGGGTGACAGGCGCTGGACGCCAGCGAGGATGCCCCTCAATGGTATGAACCGGAGGCGGCGCTGGGTTAATCCGTGCTGTTAGATGTCTGTGCAACAACGTCTTAAGGTTACTCCGTGACTCTCCTGCGCGACGACGGGCTGACCGCCGAGGAGCTGACGGTCTGGCGGCTGCTGCAGCGTGCCCAGGTGCGCATCACCCGCCACCTGGAGGCGGAGCTGCTCGTCGCCCATGATCTGCCGCTGGCCTCGTACGAGGTGCTGATGCAGCTGGCCGAGGCGCCCGAGCGGCGGCTGCGCATGAACGATCTCGCGGACCGCGTGCTGCTCTCCCGCAGCGGCCTGACCCGGCTCATCGACCGGCTGCAACGTGACGGGCTGGTGTCGCGGGAGGCGTGTGCGGACGACGCTCGCGGGCTGTTCGCGGTGCTGACGGACGCCGGCGCAGCCCGGCTGGCCGAGGCGACCCCGACCTACCTGCGCGGCATCCGGAGTCAGTTCCTCGACATGCTCGGCGCCGGCGAGATCGCCCAGATCCGGGCCATGCTCGGCAAGCTGAACATCAGTGGCGGGGCTCCTTGAGCTCCTCCAGCAGCCGGCCGAGCTCCGCGCGCAGGTAGTCGCGGGTGGCGACCTCGTTGATCGCCATGCGCAGTCCAGCGATCTCGCGGGTCAGATATTCGATCTCGGCCTGGTTGCGGTCGGCGACCTCCCGGTCGTGCTCGTACTGGATGCGGTCCCGGTCGGCCTGCCGGTTCTGGGCCAGCAGGATGAGCGGCGCGGCGTAGCTGGCCTGCAGCGACAGCATGAGCGTGAGGAAGATGAACGGGTACGGGTCGAACTTGAGGCTCGGGGGCGCAACGAAGTTCCAGCTCACCCAGACCGTCACGAACACGGTCATGTAGACGAGGAACCTGGCCGTGCCGAGGAAGCGGGCGATCCGCTCCGACAGGCGGCCGAAAACCTCCGGGTCGTAGTGCGGCCGCAGCGAGCGGCGCAGCGCACGGGGCTGGTCCAGTCGTTCGGCGGTCATGACGGGGCCTCCTCGCGCCAGTCCTCGGGTAGCAGGTGGTCCAGGACGTCGTCCACGGTCACCGCGCCGACGAGCCTGCCGAGCTCGTCCACGACGGGGGCCGCGACGAGGTTGTAGTTGGCCAGGTAAGCGGTGATCTCGATCAGCGAGAACGCCGGCCTGATCGGGTCGATCGACGGGTCGAGCACGGCGCCGAGCAGCGTGGACGGCGGCTCGCGCAGCAGCCGCTGGAAATGCGAGACGCCCAGGTACGTCCCCGTCGGCGTCTCGGTGGGCGGCCGGGTCACGTAGACCTGGGCCGCGACCGCGGGCGTCAGGTCCTGCTGCCTGATGTGCGCGAGCGCCTCGGCCACCGTGGCGGTGGGCGGCAGGATCACCGGCTCGCTGGTCATCACGCCGCCCGCGCTGTCCTCCGGATAGGTCAGCAGCCGCCGCACCGGGTCCGCCTCGTCCGGCTCCATCAGCGCCAGCAGCCTGGCCGCCTGCTCGTCGGGCAGGTCGTGCAGCAGGTCGGCGGCGTCGTCGGGGCCCATCTCCTCCAGGACGTCGGCCGCCCGCTCCGGCTCCAGCGTGCCGAGGATGCCGATCTGGTCGTCGGGCGGCAGCTCCTCCAGCACGTCGGCCAGCCGGTCGTCGTTGAGCGCGCGGGCGATCTCGACGCGCCGCTTGCTCGGCAGCTCGTGCAGGGCGCTGGCCATGTCGGCGGCGCGCATCGACTCGAACGCCGCGATCAGCCCCGCCGCCCCCTGGTCCTTCTGGAGCTTGTCGAACCCCGACACCTCGCTCCAGTCCACGATGCGCGGCTCGCGCCGCCTGCCCTTGTAGACGGCGACCTCGGTGATCTCCCAGGTCGACGGCTTGATCTCCTCCATGGCCAGGTCGTAGACGGTCATGGGCTCGCTGTCGACGTGGACGGCCAGGTCCAGCATCTCCCCGACGACCAGCGTCTCGGTGCCGCGCTGCTCGAACCTGCGCATGTTGATGCGGCCGGTGAAGACGACGGCGCCCGGCTCGATGCGGCGTACGCGGGTGATGGGCAGGAACACCCGGCGGCGCGGCTGCACCTCCACCACCAGGCCGTGCACGGTGGGCCGGCGGCCGATGCGCAGGCCGACCACGACGTCCCTGACCCGGCCGATCTGATCCCCTGCCGGGTCGAAGACCGGGGTCCCCGGCAGCCGGGCCACGAAGATCTTCACGTGGCCAGGCTAACAGCGCCGCCCCGTTGCGCCCGGGACGCCCGGCGTGTCAGTATCAAACCCGGTTAACGGTCATTACGTAGCAGGTGGTGTGCGATGAGGTATGCGGGGCTGGCGCTCGCGTTCGTGTCTTCGTGGTGTTTCGCGTTCTCGGGTCCCATGGCCAAATACCTCATCACCGCCGGGCTGGCGCCGATCGAGGCCGTGTGGACGCGGATGGCGGGCGCGGGGCTGCTGCTGCTCGCCGTGCTGGCCGTGGTCCGCCCGCAGGCGCTGCGGATCCCGCGGTCGAGGTTGCCGTTCTTCGGGCTGTACGCGGTCATGGCGGTGGCCGGGGTCCAGTCGCTGTACTTCGTCGCGATCACGCGGCTGCCCGTCGGGGTGGCGCTGCTGCTGGAGTTCATGGCTCCGGTGATGGTGGTGGCCTGGGTGCGCTTGGTGCGCAAGATCCGGCTCGCGCGGGCCGCCTACGTGGGCGCGGTCGTCGCGTTCGTAGGCCTGGGGATCGTCGTCGAGGCGTGGCAGGGCTTGCGGCTGGATGCGCTGGGGCTGCTGCTGGGGCTGATCGCTGGGGCATGCTGTGCCGGCTATTTCCTCATGAACGATAGCTTCGGCGACGACGTGGACCCGCTCGGGCTGATCGCCTGGGGGATGATGGGGGCAGCAGTGGTGCTGATCCCGTTCGCCCGGCCCTGGAACATCCCGTGGGACGCCTTCACCGCCTCGGCCACGCCGTCTGAGGACGGGCTGACGTTGCCGGTGCTCGGCGCGTATCTGTGGATGGTGCTGATCGCCACCGTGATCGCGTACATCCTGGGTGTGAACGCCGTGCGGCGGTTGTCGGCCGCGGTGGGCGCGACGGTGGCGACTCTGGAGGTCATCGGCGGCGCGCTGGTCGCCTGGGCACTGCTCGGCGAGACGCTCGGCGTCTTCCAGATCGTCGGCGGCCTGATCGTCCTGTCCGGCGCTCTCCTGGCTCAGACCGCCTCAGCGTCGCCTCAGCCGTCCCCGGCCGCGGCGGCCGAGGAGCCCGTGACCGTCCGGGCCTGATGCTCCGGGGCCGCGGTGGTCGCGCCGGTCTCGGGGGTGAGGCGCAGGACGACGGACTCGCCGGCCCAGCGCTCGGTGAGATGCTCGCTGTCGCGGGCGTTGAGCCGCTCCTTGGCCAGCGCGGCCACGGCGTCGGCCGCCGCGGCCTGGTCCACCACCGACACCGCCGCGTCGAACTCCACCAGCCGGGCGCCGTTGTCCTTGCTCCGCAGCGTCACGTGAACCCGCTCGAGGGCCTCCAGACCCGGCAGCCGCTGCTCCTCACCGCCGGTCACCAGGTAGATCGCCCCGTCGTGCCAGGCATGCCAGGCCAGGCGGGGCCGGTCGAGGGTGAGCCAGAGGATGCCGGACTTCTTGGCGCCTTCCTCGATGGCCGTGGTGATGTCGCTCACATCTCAGAACTCTACTCGCGGCCTGGCCGTCAGGTCGCTTCCGAGTCGTAGGGCGGGAGCTCGCCGTAACCCAGCTCGTCCACGACCGGGTCCGCGTAAGGGGCCGTCGTGGCGGGCTCCAGCTCCTTCGGCTTGTCGTTCCAGTTTTCCTCGAGGTCGTCGAGGAGATGCTTGCGGACGAAGTTGCGCGGGTTGAGGTCGGCCGGGTCGAAGTTTTGAAACTCCGGGCCCAGGCCTGAGCGCAGGTCGTCGCGGGCGTTGTTGGCCATCCGGCGCAGATTGCGCAGCGTCTTGCCTGCCTGCGCGGCGGCCTGAGGCAGTTTGTCGGGACCGAAGACGAGCAGCGCCAGCACGATCAGCGCCCCGATCTCCGCCCACCCGAGTCCGAACACCGTGAGCTCCTACAGCCGTCCAACCCTTCCGAGGAGAACCCCGGCCTACCCACAGACTAAGGGCTCTCAGCCATGGCTCGGCCGCCCGCCCCATGATCGCCGTATGTCCTTACGACGGCGACGGCGTCGGCTCGTCCTCAGCGACCACGACGAGCGTGGCGGTGCGTTCCTGGCCGTCGCGTTGATACTTGATGGTGATCTTGGATCCCGGCTCCTTGCTCCGGATCAGCGCGATCAGCTCGTTCCCGTCCTGCAAGGCCAGCCCGTCGATCTCCATGATGATGTCACCGGCCTTGAGCCCGGCCTTGTCGGCGGGCCCACCGGCGTCCACCGGCTGCCGTCCCGCGGCGGGCTCGGACGCGATCTTCACGCCCTGCCCCCGATAGTCCTTGTCCAGCACGATGCCGATCTTGGGCCGCTTGGCCCGCCCGGTGCTGATCAGCTCCTCCGCCACCCGCCGCGTCTGGTTGACCGGGATCGCGAAGCCCAGCCCGATGCTGCCGCTCTGGCTGTTCACCGACCGGCTGAGGGTGGCGATGGCCGAGTTCACGCCGACGACCTCGCCCCGGCTGTTGACCAGCGGCCCACCCGAGTTGCCTGGGTTGATGGCGGCGTCGGTCTGAATGGCGCTGATGTACGCGGGCTCCTCATTGCTGGTGCCGGTGTCGTCACCGGCGATGACCGGGCGGTTGAGCGAGCTGACGATGCCCGTGGTGACCGTGCCCGTCAGGCCCAGCGGCGAGCCGATGGCGATCACCGGGTCGCCGACCACCACCTGGTCGGAGTTGCCCAGGGTGATCTCCGGTGTGCCGAACGTCTCCTCCGGCTTGACCACGGCCAGGTCGGAGCCCGGGTCACGGCCGACGATGCGGCCCGTGGTGGTCTTCCGGTTGTTGAACATGATCTGGATCTCGCCACCCCGTGCGGCCAGGGAGACCACGTGGTTGTTCGTGACCACGTACCCGTTCTTGATCAGGAACCCGGACCCGGACGCGCCCTCGGTGCTGGAGCCGTTGCCGACCTCGAGCGAGACCACGCTGGGCAGCACCCGCGCGGCGACGCCCGCCACCGAGTCCGGTGCCCGGTTGGTGGCGCCCGTCGGCAGCGGGCCGAGGCTGTAGGAGGGGTCGTTGCCGCTGCTCGGCTTGGTGAGCACGTACGTGCCGACGCTGCCCAGCACGGAGGCCACCAGGGCGATGGCCACGGCGATCGCGACCAGGGCGCCGAGGCCCGGACCACGCCGGCCCGTCGCGCCCGGTCCCGGCCCGCCCGGAGGCGGCGGCCCCCAGCCGGCGCCCATGCCGAGCGGTCGCGGCGGCGGAGGCGGCGGAGCGCCGCCGCCACCGAACGGCGGGCTGTCATAGGACCGCCCCCCGCTGTCCGGCGCACCGTATGAAGGACCGCCGCCCGGCCCGCCGTACGAGGGACCGCTGTCCGGCGCACCGTACAAAGGACCGCCGTCGGGACGGCCGAACGAAGGGCCGCTGTCCGGCGCACCGTACAAAGGACCGCCGTCCGGACGGCCGAACGAAGGGCCGCTGTCCGACCGGTCGAAGGACGAGCCGCCGAACGACGGGCCGCCGAACGACGGGCCGCTGTCGGGAGGGCCGAAGGAAGGACTCTCGTAAGACCGGGTGCCGCCGTCCGAAGATCCGCCGAAGGACGGGCTCTCGTACGACCGGGTGCCGTTGTCCGGCTCACCATAGGAAGAGGCCGCGTCGTAGGGAGACGTCCCGCTGTACGGGTTGCCGGTGGAGAAGGATGGGCTGCCGTAGGAAGACCCCGACGGGTCACCCCATGACGCGCCGAACGAGGCGGGCGGCTCAGGCCGCTGGCCAGGCTGATCGGCCGGATGCTCCGCGGGGAGGAACTCCGGCCGCCCCAGTGGTTCGGGGTAGTCCGACGGCATGCGTCCTTCGGTGGGGCGCGTCTCGTCGGTCATCTAAGTCTCACCACTCCTTGGCTCGGCCACCGCAATCCTCACTCTTGCGGTATACGAGGGTCATAAAGCAGATTGTTCCGCCCACACGTAACAAATCCCGAACCCAGATCGTATGCCCTTAGAGTGGGCGACTACGCCAACAGGAGTCATCACCGGCATATCCGGACGTCACGGGGTGGCAATCGACGGCGAGTTGGTCGGCGACTGCTGCACCCTCCACAATTCGACCGGCGGCGTCGTGGAATCCTGCCCCGCGCCGGAGACGGCGAAGAACGTCCCGAGCGCCACGGCGGCCGAGACCATGCTGACCGCGACGTAGGTGGTCCGCCGCCTACCAGTGCGGCCAGGGCCCGAAGCCCCGCCACCCGCGTCCCTGCGCGGGCGGTTGTCGAGGGGAGCGATGCTGTGCGGCCCAGGAATGGGCACTCCCCCGAACGTACGCGCGGGGAAAGGGCGCTCCCTCGGCGGCAGCGGCCCGCCCGGCTCCGCCATCCGGAGCAGGGACATCGTCAGGTCGGTGGGCATCGCCGGGGTGTCGAGCGAGCGCAGGCGCGACTTCAGCGCCCGCATCGACTCGACCTCGCTCCGGCAGTCAGCACAGAAGGTCAGATGAGCCAGCGCGCGCTCGCGTTCGTGGTGGTTGAGCTCCCCGTCGACGAGCGCGGAAAGACGTTCTCCAAGATGAGCCATGTCAGACTTCCTCCCCACGGATAACGGTCGGGGGGAGTTGAGAATTGCGCGGGGCCCGATGGTCGAGCGCCTCCCGCAACTGCGCCCGGCCACGGTGAATACGGCTTCGGACCGTACCCAGCTTGACGCCGAGCGTGGCCGCGATCTCCTCATAGGACAAGCCCTCGATATCGCACAGCACGATCGCGGCCCTGAACTCGGGTGCGAGTGCGTCGAGAGCAGCCTGGATGTCGGGCTCCAGGTGGGCGTCGTCGAACGCCTGCGCCGGTGACGGCTCCCGGCCGCGCAGCCGCTCGGCGGCGTCGTCGGCCAGTCCCTCGAACCTGATGCGCTGCTTGCGCCGCGCCATGTCGAGGAACAGATTCGTCGTGATCCGGTGCAGCCACCCCTCGAACGTGCCGGGGGTGTAGCTCGACAGCGACCTGAAGACCCGGACGAAGACTTCCTGGGTGAGGTCCTCGGCATCGTGAACGTTGCCGGTCAGCCGGTAAGCGAGCCGATACACGCGTGCGGAATGAGTCCGCACGACTTCCTCCCACGTGGGAGGCGTCCAGTCAGACGACACGGGAGCATCCGTCTGGTGGTCGCTTTCGTCCACCAGAACTCCTCTCTCTGGGACCACCGCTATCGCCATAGTGCCTGGTTTCGTCCCTTCGTGCGCACTGCCTGCCCTCCGGACCGGCAAAGCCCGTTTAAACCTGCAACGCCTCAGGACCCTCCTGAGTTCCCGTCCTGGCGTGTCTCCCCTAGGCTGCGATCGGTGCCAATCACCTGTATGACCCTTTGCGACCAATCGCACGAAAGTGGGGGAGGCGGCCGATGACCAATCAGGTGGAGGCCACTCTGGCCTATGCGGAGCAGTTTCATCACGAGGATGAGATCATCCACGCGGCGCGGCAGCGCGGGCTGGAGATGGGGGCCACACCCATCCTCCCCGGCGGCGGGGCGGCATTGTGTTTCCTCGCCACCGCCGTCAACGCCAAGTCGGTCGTGGAGATCGGCACGGGATGCGGCGTCTCCGGTCTGTGGCTGCTGCGCGGCATGCGCGCCGACGGCACGCTGACGAGCGTCGACGTCGAACCCGAGCACCAGAGGCTGGCCCGTCAGGCGTTCGCGGAGGCGGGGTTCTCCGGCGGGCGGGTGCGGCTCATCTCGGGGCGCGCGCTCGACGTGCTGCCGCGGCTGTCGGACGGCGGTTATGACATGGTGTTCGCCGACGGCGCGAAGCAGGAATACACCGACTACCTCGCCGAGGCGGTCCGGCTGCTGCGGGTGGGCGGCATCGTGGCCTTCGACAACATGTTGTGGCACAACCGGGTGGCCGATCCCGCGCAGCGCGACCCGGACACGGTCACGCTGCGCGAGGTGGGCAAGCTGGTGCAGTCGGACGACCGCCTGCGCTCGGTGCTCATGCCCCTGGGCGACGGCCTGCTCGCCGCCGTCAAGGTCTCCGACTAGCGCCGCGACCTCAGGAGCGGGTGAGCCACTCCAGGAGGACGCGCACGCCGAAGCCTGTCGCGCCCTTGCTGAGGGTGCCCTCGTCCACAGTGCTGCGCCCGACCCCGGCGATGTCGAGGTGCGCCCACGGCCGCCGGCCGGCGAACTCCCGCAGGAACAACGCCGCCGTGATCGACCCGGCCCCGAACCTCGACCCCGCCTCCACATTGGCCAGGTCGGCGATCGACGACTCCAGCGCGGGCGTGTAGTCCTCGATCAGCGGCATCCGCCACAGCAGGTCGTCACTGGCCTGCCCGGCGTCCACGAGCTGCTTGGCCAGCACGTCGTCGGAGGCGTAGACGGCGCCCACGGTGCGGCCGAGCGCCACGCTGATCGCCCCGGTGAGCGTGGCGATGTCCACGACCGCGTCGGGGTCGAGGACGGCGTCGGCGTAGGCGAGCGCGTCGGCCAGCACGAGCCGGCCCTCGGCGTCGGTGTTGAGCACCTCGACCGTGCGGCCGCCGTAGTGCTTGATGACGTCGCTGGGCCGCTGGGCGGTGCCCGACGGCATGTTCTCGGCGGCGGCGACCAGCCCGGTGACCCGTACGGGCGCGCCCAGCCGCGCCAGCGCGCCGAGGACGGCGATCACGACGGCCCCGCCCGCCATGTCGGTCTTCTGGGTCTTCATGTTGTCGGTGGGCTTGAGCGACAACCCGCCCGAGTCGAAGGTGATCCCCTTGCCCACCAGCACCACGTGCCGGTCGACGGGCTCGGCGGGCGTGTAGGAGATCTGGATGAGCCTGGGCGGGCTGGCCGAGCCCCGCCCGACGGCCACGATGCCGCCGAACCCGTCGGCCTGCAGTTGCTCCTCGTCCCAGACCCGCACCGGCAGCCCGATCTCGGCGGCCCGCTCGGCGAGCCAGGCGGGGTTCTTGACCGAGGACGGCGTGTTGGCCAGGTCACGAGCCAGCGCCACCGCCTGGGCCACGGCCTGCACGCGGCCCACCACGACCTCGTCAGCCCCGGCGAACGCGAGCGTGCGCACAGCCTTCTTGCCCGCGTTGCCGATCTTGAACGAGTACGCCGCCAGCAGCGCCGCCTCGGCGAACGCCGCCACGTCGCCCTCCGGCACCACCACGGTCAGCCTGTCCCTGCCCTTGACCCTGCGGGCCAGCGCGGCCCCGGCCTTGCGCAGCGCGCGCGGCGACCCGTCGCCGACGCCGTAGAACAGCACCCTGCCCACGCCGCCGGCCCGGGCGACCGGCACGTCGACGATCTCCCCGGCCTCCCCCTTGGCCTCGTAGTGGGTCAGCAGGTCGCGTACGGGCAGGTGCAGCTCGACCACGTGAGCGGGGTCGAGGTCGGAGGCGTAGGGGACGGCCAGCAGATCGGCGTCGTCCGGAACCTCGGCGACCACCGAAGCAGTGGTCTCAATGGGCACGGAAGATCTCTCCTCGAACGTCAGCGACCCTGGCGCCGGATTACGCCAGGGTCGTGGGATCAGGTTGTCTCTGGGGAGCGCTCAGCCGACGACGTTCTTCAACGCCTCACCGAGCGCCTTGGCCTCGTCGGCGGAGATCTCCACGACGAGCCGGCCGCCACCCTCCAAGGGGACCCGCATGACAATGCCGCGCCCTTCCTTGGTGACCTCGAGCGGACCATCGCCGGTCCGCGGCTTCATCGCCGCCATGCGTGCATCCCTTCCTGCCTTGGGCTCCCGCGGCCCGCGATTTCCGACCTCCCGAGGGGGTGGTCGGCGCATTCACGTCTTCTGTGATGTCCCATTCTCCCGCATCGAGAGCGCTCATGGGTAACGATCTCCTCCCAGAATGCGTTGTCGAGGAGTGCGCGGACGTCCAAACTGGACTGCGTGCACGCTCGCGCCGCCCTCTTCGATCTCTACGGAGACCACCTGCTCTCGCGCGGTGGACAGGCGTCCGTCGCTGCGCTCGTCCGGCTCATGAAACCCCTGGAAATAGCCGCTCCCGCCGTGCGCACGGCCGTCTCGCGCATGGTGCGGCAGGGCTGGCTGCGGCCGATCAGGCTCCCCCAAGGCGCCGGGTACGCGCTCACGCCGAAATGCGTCAGGCGCCTCGATGAGGCGGCCCTGAGAATTTACCGAGCCGGGACACTCACCTGGCACGGCCGCTGGCACATGATCGTCCTGGAGCCGGTCAAGGAGCGGCCGCAAAGGGAGCGGTTACGGGCCGACTTGACGTTCCTCGGCTACGCGGCGCTGTCGGAGACGACCTGGATCGGTCCACGCTCGTCGATCGAGCTGGACAACCTGCTGGAGGGCGAGGGCGTGAGGGCCGACAGGTTCGACGCGGCGCTGGAGGGCGACCCGCGCGAGCTGGTGGCGCGGGCGTGGGATCTGACGGCCATCGGCGAGGCGTACGAGCAGTGGCACGCCGAGGCTGTCACGCTGATCAGCACGCTGCCCGAATCGGCCCCGGACGACCAGGTGTTCGCGGCAAGGAGCAGGCTCGTGCACGGATGGCGCAACTTCCTGTTCCGCGATCCCGGCCTGCCGCCCGAGCTGCTGCCCGCCGGCTGGCCCGGTGAGAAGGCCAGAGCCTATTTCGAGCAGGAGGCCGCCCGGCTGCTGCCCGCAGCCGCCGCGTTCGTCGACAGGGAGTTGACTTGATCCGTTATGACGTGACCGACGCCGTCGCCACCATCACGCTCGACCGTCCCGACGCGATGAACTCGCTGACCGCCGAGCTCAAGGACGCCCTGCTCGACGCGGTGCGCCGGGCCGCGGGCGATCCCTCGGCCAGGGCCGTTCTGCTCACCGGCGCGGGGCGGGCCTTCTGCGCGGGCCAGGACCTGCGCGAGCACGCCGACAACCTGGAGGCGGGCCGCGGCCTGGCCGGCACCGTCCACCGGCACTACAACCCGATCGTGGAGCTGATCGCCACCATGCCCAAGCCGGTGGTGGCCGCGGTCAACGGTGTGGCCGCCGGCGCGGGCGCGTCCCTGGCGTTCGCCTGCGACCTGCGGATCGCTTCGGAGAAGGCCAAGTTCGCGCTGGCGTTCGCCGGGATCGGCCTGGCGCCGGACTCGGGCGCGTCGTGGACGCTGCAGCGCCTGGTGGGGCGGGGCCGCGCCGCCGAGCTGATGCTGCTGGGCGAGCCGCTCGACGCGCCCCGCGCTCTGGAGCTGGGACTGGTCACCCGCGTGGTGCCCCCGGACGAGGTGCTGAAGACCGCCCAGGAGCTGGCGGCGCGCCTCGCGCAGGGTCCAACGCTGGCGTACGCGGCCACCAAGCGCGCGCTGGCCTACGCGGCGACGCACTCGCTGCCCGACTCGCTGGCCGTGGAAGCCGAGCTCCAAGACACCTGCGCCGCCACTCAAGACCATGTGAACGCCACCCGCGCCTTCCTCGCCAAGGAACGCCCCACGTTCCGCGGCGAGTGACGCGGCCATCGGATGCACGACTTCGACACGCTCAGGGCGACCGCGCTCGACCTGCTCACCGGCGGCGACATCGACACCTCCGACCCCGTCTACGCCGGCCCCCTGGCCCGGCTCAGCGAGCGGGCCGGCGGCTGGCTGGCCGCGATGACACCCGGCTTGACCTGGCCGGACCTCCCGCTGGACGACAGCCCGGGCAACGTGAGCGGCAGCTACGGCCGGCTGCGGCGGATCGCCACGGCGTGGGCGACACCGGGCACCGCGCAACACGGCGACGACGCCGTCGCGGCACGGGTGGTGGCGGCGCTCGACCTGCTCTACGAGCGCCACTACAACGAGCGGCTCCCGGAGACGGGCAACTGGTGGTTCTGGGAGATCGGCACGCCTGCCGAGCTGGGCCGCGCCTGCGTGCTGCTCGGCGGCCGGCTCGACACCGGCAGGCTGGAGGCGTACCTGGGGGCGATCGACCGGTTCTGCCCGGACGCCGGCCGCCGCGCCGGCAATCCCGCGGCGTGCGAGGCCGGGGCGAACCTGGCGGACAAGGCGTACATCGTCGCGTTGCGCGGCGTGGCCGGGCGCAGCGCCGCCAAGCTGGCGGCGGCCCGCGACGGGCTGTCCGACGTGCGGGGCGGCGTGTTCCACTACGTCGAGTCCGGCGACGGCTTCTACCGCGACGGGTCGTTCATCCAGCACGGGGACGTGGCCTACACGGGCTCGTACGGGCTGTCCCTCCTCATCGCGGTCGCCGGCACGCTGGCCCTGCTCCACGGGTCGCCCTGGGAGGTGACCGATCCCGGGCGGGCGGTGGTACTCGACGCGGTCGAGCGGTCCTTCGCCCCGTTCGTGCACGACGGGCTGCTGATGGACACCGTGAGGGGTCGGGCGGTCACCCGCCAGAGGTTCTCCGACCGCGTGGCCGGGCACGCCGCGATCGGCGCCGTGCTGCTGCTCGCGCGCTGCGCGCCGGAGCCGTACCGCGGCCGGTTCGCGGAGCTGGCCAAGGGCTGGATCGAGCGTGGCGGCCGCGGCTCCTATCTGGAGCGGGCGGACGTACCGGAGACCCGGCGGGCGGTCGCGGTGCTGGACGACAAGACGATCGAGGCCGCCCCGGGGCCCGTGGGGCACTTCGTCTTCCCGTCGATGGACCGGGTGGTGCACCGGCGGCCCGGCTGGTCGTTCGCGATCAGCCTGTCGTCCCGGCGCGTCGCGGCCTACGAGGCGATCAACGGGGAGAATCCGCACGGCTGGTACACCGGCGACGGCATGACCTACCTCTACACGGGCGACCTGGACCAGTTCGGCGACGGCTTCTGGCCGACGGTGAACCCGTACCGGCTGCCGGGCACCACGGTGGACACCCGCGAGCGCGAGGACCTGTCGTTCCGTGCCGACCGCCCCGACAACGCCTGGGCCGGCGGCGCGGTGCTCGAGGGCCGGTACGGCGCCGCCGCCATGGAGCTCACCGGGGCAGGCCCGCGGGCACGCAAGTCCTGGTTCTGCCTGGACACGGCCGTGGTGGCGCTGGGCAACGGCATCACCGGCTCCGGTGGACACTCCGTGGAGACCGTGGTGGAGAACCGGGCCACGGACGCGGAGCCGTACCTGGGGGACGGCTGGGCGCACCTGGCGGGCGTCGGCGGCTACGTGATGGAGGGGGCGCATTCCCTGGTCGAGACGCGCACGGCCAGATGGCGCGACATCAACGCGGGCGAGGACACGCGTGGCGCCTCCCGCCCCGTCACGCGGCGCTACGTGACCTTCTGGTTCGACCACGGCGTCGACCCCGTGGACGCCTCCTACTCCTACGTGCTGCTGCCGAACGCCTCGCGCGAGCGCACGCGCGCCTTCCGCGGGTCGCGTCCCATCCGGGTGGCGGCCAATACGCCGCTGGTCCAGGCCGTGCGGATGCGCGGGTTGCTGGCCGCCACGTTCTGGGCGGCGGGCGAGGTCGACGGCGTCCGCGTGGACGCGCCCTGCACGCTGCTCGTGCGGCGGGCCGGCGGGCGGGTCGTCGTGGCCGTGGCCGATCCGAGCCGGACCATCGACGCCGTGACCGTGACGCTCGACCGCCCGGCACGCGGCGTCGCCCAGGCCGACGACACCGTGTCGGTACGGCCGGGAGGACATCCGGCCGTCACCGTCGCGCTCGGCGGGTCGCTCGGGCGCACTCACACGGCCGAGCTCAGCGTGTACGCGCCACGCAGTCCTGGAGGTGGTCGTTGACCAGGCCGATGGCCTGCATGAGCGCGTAGGCCGTGGTCGGCCCGACGAACTTGAAGCCGTGCTTCTTCAGCTCCTTGGCCAGTGCCTTGGAGCCGGGAGTGGTGGCGGGCACGTCGGCCATCGTCTTGGGCACCGGCGCGCCGGGGTCGGCGAAGCGCCACACCAGCTCCGACAGGCCGTCGGGGAGGTCGAGCGCGGCCCTGGCGTTGTGGACCGCCGCCTCGATCTTGGCGCGGTTGCGGACGATGCCCGCGTCGCCGAGCAGCCGCTCCACGTCCCGCTCGGAATAGGCGGCCACCTTGTGGATGGCGAAGCCGTCGAACGCGGCGCGGAAGTTGTCCCGCTTACGCAGGATCGTCAGCCACGACAGGCCCGACTGGAACGACTCCAGCGCGACCCGCTCGAACACCGCGTCGTCGCCTTTGAGCGGGCGGCCCCACTCCTCGTCGTGGTAGGTCAGGTAGATCGGATCCGACATGCCCGTCCAGCTGCAGCGGATGGGCTCGGTCACGGACGCTCGTCCCCGTCCTTGCCCAGCGTGGCGCGTACGCGCTGCTCGGCGGCCCCGGTCTCGCCCTCCGGCACGTCCGATGCGCCGGCCTCGTCCCCGGCCTTCGCCTCGTCGGCCGTCTCGCCCGGCTCGTGGTCGAGATCGTGCGCCTGGTCGTCGAAGTCATGCGCCTGGTCGTCGAGGTCATCGGGCCGGTCGGCGGTCTCTCCGCCGGCGGACGGCTCCTCGTCATAGAAAGCCGGGCCGTCGCTCGCGGACGGCTCCTCGGCGGAGGAGGCGGCGCCGTTGCCCGCCTGCAGTCGCCACTCCGGGCTTCCCTGCGCGTGCGCCGCGTTGGCCCCCTGGCCCCAGGACAGCGTCGTGCCGCTCGCCGACATAGGGTCACCCGACTCCGGAAGCTCTCTGGCGACGGCCGGCGCCTCGGGCGAGTGATCGGTACGCAGAGCGCCACCCGGCGCCGCGTACACCTCCTGGCGCGCGTGCAGCCGGCTCGACAGCAACTCGGACACCCGCTGCTCCAGCACCGCGATCCGCGTGTCCCGGGCACTGATCGCGTTGGCGGCCCGGCGCAGGGTCTCATCGACGCTCGCCGTGTGGTAGCCGACGAGGTTGACCGGCAGTTGGAGCGCCATGAAGTCGACCGCCGTGAGCTGCCCCGGCTCGGGCAGGTCGAGCGGCGGCACGTCGGGCGGGAACTCGGTCAGCTCTCCGCCCCTGCCGAGGGAGACCAGGACCACGCAGGCCAGGATGGCGATGGCGGCGATGGCGAGTATGACCAGCACATTGGCATCGTACTCATACCATCGGGGCATGAGGTCCGCACTTGCCTCAGCTCGTGCCTGTCCGGGCGGACAGTGCGCTGGTCAGCCGGTGGACTCGCCGAGCTCGGTGACGCTGGGCCGGACCGGGCGGGGGCGGGCCTCCAGGCGGCTGATCGCCTCCTCGACCGTGGTGGTCCAGGAGATCGCGTCGAAGACGGCGGCCCGGGTGAAGCCCTCGTCGTACATGTTGCTGATCAGCTGCCTGAGCGGCTCGTACAGGCCCCAGGGGTCGAGGACCACCAGGGGACGGTCGTGGATGCCGATCGTGCGCGCGGTCCAGATCTCGAACAGCTCCTCCAACGTGCCGATGCCGCCGGGCAGCACGAGGAACGCGTCGGAGCGGGCGTCCATGAGGCCCTTGCGCTCGCGCATGCCGGTCGTGACGATCAGCTCGTCGGACTCCTCGTCCGCGATCTCGATGTCCACCAGGACCTGAGGGATCACGCCGATCGTCCGCCCGCCGGCGGCGCGGGCGGCCGAGGTGACGGCGCCCATGCAGGAGACGGTGGCGCCGCCGCTCACGATGGTGTGCCCGCGCTTGGCGAGTTCGGTGCCCACCTGCCCGGCCAGCTCGAGGTATTTGTCGTCGATGTGCAGGCTGGAGGCGCAGAAGACGCAGATGTTCACGGTGAGGAAGCCTATTGGGGCTCCGCAGTCTGCGCGGCGGCGGCCTCCAGTTCTTCTCCGCGCTGCTGGGAGCGGGCCAGGTCGGCCTCCACGATGATGCGCACGGCCTCGACGGGGTCGTCGGTGACGGTGATCAGGTCGAGGTCGTGGGAGGCGATCTTGCCGGTGCCCAGCAGGGTGCCCTTGATCCACTCCAGCAGCCCGCCCCAGAACTCGGAGCCCATGAGCACCACGGGGAAGGACGTGACCTTGGCGGTCTGCACCAGCGTCAGAGCCTCGAACAGCTCGTCCAGCGTGCCGAAGCCACCGGGCAGGGCGATGAAACCGCACGAGTACTTCACGAACATCGTCTTGCGCACGAAGAAGTAGCGGAACTCGATGCCGAGGTCCACGTAGTCGTTCATGCGCTGCTCGAACGGCAGCTCGATGCCGAGCCCGACCGAGATCGCGCCATCCACGTCACGCGCGCCCCGATTGGCCGACTCCATGACACCGGGCCCGCCACCCGTGATCACGGCGTAGCCGGCCTCGGCCAGCGCCCGGCCGAGTGCCCGGCCCAGTTCGTAGTCGGACGAGTCGGGGCCGGTGCGCGCCGAGCCGAAGACCGTGACCGCCGGCGGCAGCTCGGCCAGCTGCCCGAATCCTTCGACGAACTCCGCCTGGATGCGCAGCACTCGCCACGGGTCCATGTGGACCCAGTCGGAGGGTCCCTGACGGGCGAGCAGCCGCTCGTCATGGGTGGAGGTGGGGACGAGGTTGCCACGGACCACGGCCTGGCCCTGGCGGCGTTCTCGACGTATTTGTTCCATGCGGATCACGCTAGTCCCTCTCGCCTGCGGCCGTGTCCAGGCCCGCGCTCCTACCCGTTCGGCTGCCTAGATTGCCTCCTGCGGGCGAAACCCCAGGTAAGCGGGGTAGAACATCCGCAGAAAAAATCTTGAAGAAACCAGGGAACCGGATTTCGACTAGCCCGCGTCTAATCGTCGAGGGTGCTGCTCGGGACTGAAAGTGGTCTTCCCCGCCAAATGGCCGGCGAGGAGGGCCACTTTCATTTTGTGAGCCAGTCCAGCATCGCACGCTCGCTCTCGACGATCTTCGACAGCGACACGTACTCGCCCTGCTGGTGCGCGAGGTTCGGATCGCCGGGCCCGTAGTTCACGGCCGGCACGCCCAGCGCGGAGAAGCGGGCGACGTCCGTCCAGCCCAGCTTGGCCCGCGGCGTGCCGCCGACGGCCGCGGTGAACGCCGCCGCCACCGGATGCGTGAGCCCCGGCCTGGCCCCCGGCGCGGCGTCCACGAAGCTCACCGCGAACCCGTCGAACACCTCCCGTACGTGCTCCTGCGCCTGCTCGATCGACAGGTCGGGCGCGAACCGGTAGTTGACCGTCACCACGCACTCGTCCGGGATGACATTGCCGGCCACGCCGCCCCGCACGCCGACCGCGTTGAGTCCCTCGTGGTATTCGAGCGCGTCCACGACCGGCCGGCGCGGCTCGTAGGCATTCAGCCGGGCCAGCACCGGCTCGATCCCATGAATGGCGTTGACCCCGAACCACGACCTGGCGCTGTGCGCCCGCTTGCCCGTCACGGTGACATCGGCGCGCAGCGTGCCCTGACAACCGCCCTCGATCACGCCGTCGGTCGGCTCCATCAGCACCGCGAAGTCGGCCAGCAGCCAGTCGGCGTGGTCCCTGGCCACCCGGGTGAGGCCGTTGCGCTCGGCCTCGACCTCCTCGCAGTCGTAGAAGACGTAGGTCACGTCCTTGTTGGGCGCCGGCACGGTGGCCGCCAGCTTGAGCGCGACCGCCACGCCGGCCTTCATGTCGGAGGTGCCGCACCCGTAGAGCAGGTCGCCGTCCACCCGGCTGGGCAGGTTGGCGGCCACGGGGACGGTGTCGAGGTGCCCGGCGATCAGCACGCGCTCGGCGCGTCCCAGGTGGGTGCGGGCCACGACGGTCTCCCCCGACCGCTCCACCTTCAGGTGCGGCAGCGGGGACAGGGCCCGCTCGACCGCGTCGGCCAGCGCCCGCTCGTCGCCGCTCACCGACTCGATGTCCACGATCGCGGCGGTGAGCGCGCGTACGTCCTGCGTCAGGTCCAGCATCAGGTGTTCACTCCGTGTTCCCGCAGCACCTCGTTGAGCGCCGCCTTGTCGTGCCGCTGCCCCGGCTTCAGCCGCTTGATCACCAGCACGCAGGGCAGCCCGAACGTGCCTCCGGGGTATTCCTTCTGTCTGGTGCCCCCGACCGCCACGCACCAGTCGGGGATCCTGCCGCGGGCCAGCTCCTCGCCCGTCTCCACGTCGATCACCGGGATCGTGCCCGACAGGATCGTGCCGGCGCCGACGACCGCGCCCTGCCCCACCCGGGCGCCCTCGACGATCATCGCCCGGCTGCCGATGAGCGCCTCGTCCTCGATGACGACCGGCACGGCGTTGGGCGGCTCCAGCACGCCGCCGATGCCGACACCGCCGGAAAGATGCACGTTTTGTCCGATCTGGGCGCATGATCCTACCGTGGCCCAGGTGTCGACCATCGTCCCGGCGTCCACGTACGCCCCGATGTTGGTGAACGACGGCATCAGCACCACCCCGGGCGCCAGATAGGCGCCCCAGCGGGCGATCGCGCCCGGCACCACCCGCACCCCGTCGAACGAGCTCTTCAACGGGATCCTGTCGTGGTGATGGAAGTCGCCCACCTGGGACCGCGCCATGCCCAGCACCTTGAAGGCGAGCAGGATCGCCCTTTTGGCGCGCTCGTCCACCACGACCTCGCCGTCCACCAGGCGAGCCGCCCTGGCCTCGCCCTTGTCGAGCTGATCCACCGCGCCGACGACCGTGTGGCGCGCGTCGACGTCGGAGGTCGACAGCTCCGTGCGACGCTCCCACAGCTTGTCTATGGCCGGGGATATCGGTGTGGAGGTGCTCACGTCACTCATGGCCACGGAGCTTATCCAGGCCGGGTAGGTTTTTCAGGGTGCGCATGCGGTTCTCCCGTGGAGTCATCACCATCGCGATCATCATGGTCGTGCTCGCCGTGGGCATATCCGTGGGCGTCTACCACCTGCTGAAGAAGGCGACGCCGCTGGCGGTGCCGGACCCCTACTGCGTCGTGCGCACCCCCGACGGCGTCCGTGAGCTCCAACCAGAGCAGGCGCAGATCTCCGCCACGATCGCCGCCGTGGCGGCGCGCAGGAAGCTGCCCGAGCGGGCCGTGGTCATCGCCTACGCGACCGCGATCCAGGAGTCGAAGCTGCTGAACCTGGAATACGGTGACCGTGACTCGGTGGGCGTGTTCCAGCAGCGCGAGTCGCAGGGGTGGGGCCGCAAGGAGCAGCTCATGGACCCCGTCTACGCCACGAACAAGTTCTTCGCCGCCCTGGTGAAGGTGAAGAACTACCGGAAGATCCCCCTGGCGGAGGCGGCCCAGGCGGTGCAGCGCTCGGCAGGCGGCTACGCGTACGCGCCGCACGAGGGGGAGGCCAAGATCCTCGCCGCGGCCTTCACCGGCCGGGTGCCGCAGGCCGTGCACTGCTGGTATCCGACGGCCAAGACCCCGGCGCCGCGGCCCAAGACGACCGAGGCACGCAAGCAGCTCGCCCGGGCGCTGGGCAGCACCGCGATCGTCAGCAAGAAGCGCGGGTGGCTGATCGCCGCCTGGTCGGTGGCCCACGCCGAGAAATACGCGCTGAGCCAGGTCCGCTACAGCGGCGCCACGTGGTCCAACGACGTCGAGCTGGAAGGCTGGAAAGCCGGCGACACGTCCGGCACCGCCCAGGTCGAGCTCTCCTGACCCGCTCCGGCGGGGTGCGCTACGAGGCGCGGCGGACGATGGAGATGGAGCCGGGCGGCAAGGGCTGGGCGTAGCTGGCCGTCCAGCCGCTGCCCTGAATGCGTTCGAAGGACAGCAACCGTCCGTCGGAGGCGCGGTAGTCGGCGAAGTCGAGCAATCCCCGATCGGGGTTACCGGTGTCTCCCTCGCTCCGGAACGCCGCCGTGCCCCGCTCGATCGGGAAGAACTCCACGCCCTCCATGATCAGCATGCTCTTGGCCGGGATCATGCCCTGCGTGGGCACGTCGTTCCAGAGCAACACTTCCAAATGCGGCCGCTCGCCGGCACGCACCTCGACCGAGAGCCACTGGCGGCGCCGGGAAGCATCCCGCAACAGGTATTCGGTCCACTGCTGCCCCTGCCACGAAATGTGCATGGCGCCCAGCACACGGGCGGGCGACCCGAGCACTTCGATCCGATCACCCACCTGGATCGTGCGCGGGTCGATGTAATCGGTGCCGGCCTGCCCCGGCACGCTGACCGGAGCCGGCATGGGGGTCTCGACGGAAGCGACCTCGACCACCGGCGGCGGCGTGCTCGTGCGGCCCTTCCTGTCTTGCCGCAAGGTGGCCACGAAGGCTCCCAGCAGCAGGAGGACCAGGGCGATGCTCAGCCCGAGTACGACCATGGAGGTCACGCTCATCGATCAGCTCGCTCCACTCGCGGCCTGCCTCGGCGTAAGCCCTTATCGATTTGTTGGCTTGCTTTTGACGGGCGATCCTACTGGAGGCGGCGCACCGCCGCACTGATGCGTTCGTCAGTGGCGGTGACGGCGATCCGGATGTGCCGCGCACCTGCCGCTCCGTAGAACTCGCCGGGGGCGACCAGAATACCGATTTCGGAAAGCTTGCCTACCTGGTCCCAGGCGTTCTGCCCGTTCGATGCCCAGAAGTAGAGCCCTGCCGTCGAATGGTCGATCTGCCAGCCCGCCTGCTCCAGCGCGGGCCGCAGCAGGGCGCGGCGCGCGGCGTAGAGCTCGCGCTGGGCGTCGGCGTGCGCGTCGTCCCCGAGCGCGGCCGTCATCGCGGCCTGCGCGGGGGCCGGCATCATCATGCCCGCGTGCTTGCGGATCTCCAGCAGCCGCTTGACCAGGACGGGATCGCCCGTCACGAACCCGGCACGGTAGCCGGCCAGGTTGGAGCGCTTGGAGAGTGAGTGAACCGCGAGCAGCCCTTCGTGGGAGCCGCCGCAGACGTCGGGGTGGAGGATCGAGACCGGCTCCTCTTCCCAGCCGAGCTCGATGTAGCACTCGTCGGAGGCGACGATCGTGCCGCGCTCGCGGGCCCAGGAGACGACCTTGCGCAGGTGCTCGGCGGGCAGCACCCGGCCGGTGGGGTTGCCGGGCGAGTTGACCCAGAGCAGGTCCACCTGCTCGGGGCCGAGCGCGAGCGTGCTGTCGGAGGCCGTGGCCACGGCCCCGGCCAGGCGGGCGCCCACGTCATAGGTGGGGTAGGCCAGCTCGGGGAAGACCACGCGCCGGGCGCCGAGATAGGTGGGCAGCCAGGCGACGAACTCCTTGGAGCCGATCAGCGGGAGCACGTCCTGCTGCTCGACGGTGACGCCGTGCCTGCGCCGCAGCCACCCCGCCGCGGCCTCGCGCAGCGCCTTGGTGCCGTGGGTGAACGGGTAGCCGGGGCTGTCGGCGGCCTGGACGAGGGCGTTCATGACGACCTCGGGCACGGAGTCGATCGGCGTGCCGATCGAGAGGTCGACGATGCCGTCGGGATGTGCGAGCGCGCGCTCCTTGTACGGCTCCAGCCGGTCCCAGGGGAAGTCGGGCAGGTTGTTCACGGTTCTCCAGGGTGTCGCATTGCCGTACGAAAAGCACACGCCGCGAGGGCGCATCCGGACCGGATGCCCCCTCGCGAGGCGTATCAGGACCGGTTAGTGGTCCTCAGCCTGCGGCGGCAGGGCGGCCACCACCGGGTGGTCCTTGTCGATCTTCCCGACCTTGGAGGCACCACCGGGCGAGCCGAGGTCTTCGAAGAAGTCCACGTTCGCCTTGTAGTAGTCCTTCCACTGCTCGGGAAGGTCGTCCTCATAGAAAATCGCCTCGACGGGGCATACAGGCTCACACGCGCCGCAGTCCACGCACTCGTCGGGGTGGATGTAAAGCATGCGCTCGCCCTCGTAGATGCAATCGACGGGGCATTCCTCGATGCACGCCTTGTCCAGGACGTCCACGCAAGGCTGCGCGATGACGTAGGTCACCTCGAGCTCCTTCTTCTCCGCACCATGGCATGAGTCTGACCGCGGTTTGCTACGCCCTAGTATTGCCGTGCTTGCCAGCTGGCCGAAACGGAGGGTGGCAAACTCGTGGCCGCACGCCTCGTTATCGCGATCACAAGTCAGGACACAGGTAAACGGATCACCACACGCAGGCGCGTACCTGGAGGGTATCGCGATGCGGTAGGGATCCTCGAGTCCTGGGAGTCTGGCGTGCTCAGACTTCGTAAAAAAGACGGCACGCTGGTGGAGATTCTTGAGGAGACGCTGGTGGCGGCCAAGGTCGTCCCGGCCGCGCCTCCTCGACCTGAGCGAATGTAACGGTAAGTATTTCAAGTGTGACTGTACGTACCTGCGCCGCCGCAGCAGCCCTTCTCGCCAGCGCCGGATGCGGCGCGTCCACATCATCGTCGCAACCGGCTGAGAACCTGCCGCCGGTCAACGTGCAGGCGGGCTCGCTGAAGTCCGGCTTCGCCAACATGGAGCGCCTCGCCGAGGCCGCCAAGCGGGAGGGCGAGCTCAACGTGATCGCGCTGCCCCGCGACTGGGTCAACTACGGCGAGATCATCGACACCTTCGCCGACAAGTACGGGCTCAAGGTCAACGAGCTCGAGCCCGGCGCGAGCAGCCGCCGCCAGATCGACGCGGCCGCGCAGCTCAAGCCCGACGTGTTCGACCTGACCCTGGACGTCGCGGTGCGCGAGGCGGCCAGGTTCGCGCCATACAAGGTGCTGGGCTGGCAGGACCTGCCCGACGACGTGAAGGATCCGTCCGGCGCCTGGTACGCCGCCTACGGCGGCTACATGTCCATCGGGTACGACCCGCGCGCGGTCAAGCCCCCTGCCTCCTTCGCCGACCTGCTCCAGCCCGGCTACCGGGTGGCGCTCGACGGGGACCCGCTGCGCTCGGCGTCGGCGTTCGGCGGCGTGATGGCGGCCTCCATGCGGGCCGGAGTGCCTCGGCCCGAGCAAGGGGTGGAGCTGTTCGCCAAGCTCAAGCAAGGCGGCCGGCTCACCGACCTGGCCAGGGCCAACACGATCGTCGCCTGGGATCACCTGAACGCCGCCCGCAGCGCCGGCCAGCCCGACGCGTGGCAGGTGACGATCCCGCGGGACGCGGCGCTCGGCGGCTACCACGTGCAGGCGATCAACAAGGCCGCCCCGCACCCGGCCGCGGCCCGCCTGTGGCAGGAGTTCCTGTTCTCGGACGAGGGCCAGAACCTGCTGCAGAAGGGCTGGGCCCGGCCGGCCCGCGGTGAGGCCATGACCATGAAGGGCACGCTCGACACGGCCCAGGCGGCCAAACTGCCCAAGGCGCCCGGGCCGCCCGTCCTCATGACGATTCCCCAGGCAGACGCGGCGAAGGCGTACTTGAAGAGGGAATGGACGAAGAGCGTGGGATGAGTCCAATGTGACTTGATATGTCCTAGGGACGTTCAGGCTCTAAAGTGAACAGACAGCACGGCCACGGGGGCCCGATGTCTGACGAATGTGAGCTGATCGTCTTGCGATACGACACACCGAGTTTGGAGCGGTGGAACAGTCGCGCCTACGACAGCAGCTTCGGCTACGTCTCCACACAGGGCGCACCGCTGGTCGACCTGCTGGATCCGCGGCCCGGCGAGCGCGTGCTCGACCTCGGGTGCGGCACGGGCGTGCTCACCGCGCAGCTCGCCTTCAGGGGCGCGGACGTCCTGGGCATCGACGGCTCGTCCGCCATGATCGAGAAGGCGCTGGCGCAGTACCCGGGCATCAACTTCATCGTCGGGGACGGGCACGACTTCACCGTGGTGGACCCGTACGACGCGGTCTTCTCCAACGCGGCGCTGCACTGGATGAGCCGGGATCCCGCCGTCGTGATCGCCAACGTGCGCGAGGCGCTCACGCCCGGCGGGCGCTTCGTCGCCGAGATGGGCGGGGCGGGCAACTGCGCCGAGCTGACCGCCGCGATGCTGACCGCCTGGCGCGAGTACGGCCTGCAGGAGCCCGACCTGCCGTGGTACTTTCCCACGCCTGCCGAGTACGCCCGCCGGCTCGAGCAGGAGGGGTTCGTCGTCAGGCTGCTCGAATACTTCGACCGGCCGACCCCACTTGACGAATGCCCTGGCGGGGCGGCCGATTGGGTACGCATGTTCGCCGCCTCGGCGCTCAAGGGGCTCGCGCCGGACATCGTGGAGCCCCTGCTTCGTCGGGTCAATGAGCTGGCAGCGCCCGCGCTTCGCAGGGAGACTGGCTGGATGGCCGACTACGTGCGTTTGCGCTTTGCCGCTGTTCGGCGCTGATGCGTAGTGCATGATGCGTAGGGCTGTTTTGCCGGACTATGGTCTGTTCCGTGGGCGGCGAGATTATGGCTGCACCGCTGCGGCGGCGTGAGGGGCTGGTGAACGGAACGGGATGAACTTCTGCCTGAGCGACCTCGTACCACCGTTGAGGTGGAGCGACGCGTCGACGATCACGCTACTCACCGGGCAGCCGGACCTGCCGGATGCGTGGTGGCGCAGTCTGCCCATGCCGCATGTCCTCGCCGCCATCGGCCCGGAGTCCCTGGGCGAGCTGCTGACGGAGATCGCCCTCGAGCAGTGGCCGGCGGCGGCACTGGGTGACGTGCTGCCCGCGCTGCACGTGCTCGACCCGGATGACGCCGACGAGCCCGCCGTCGCGATCGCGCTCGACCGGGCCGGGTCGTGGCCCGGGCTGCTGGGGCTGACCAGCCAGGAGCTGGTCGACCAGCCGTTCATTCAGGCGCGCCCAGTACTCAACACGCTGTTCGCGGCCGTGTTCGCCCGCATTGCGTCCCCGCAGGCCGCCCGGACGGCCTCGGTGGCCTCATCGGCGGCCGGCCCGGCTCCCGCGGCGGCTATCCCCGCGCCGCGGGACGAGCAGCACGGCCTGCCACAGCCCACCGAGCCCGCATCCGCGCCGGAACCCGAGCCCGCGCCGGAGCCGGTGCCCGCGACCGAGCCCGTCGCTGAGGCGCCGCAGTCGGTGCCAGCGCCCCAGGAGCCCGCGCAGGCCGCGCATGCGCCGGTCGAGCATGAGGCCGCCGCGCTGGCCGAAGGCGACCTCCAGCCCGCCGCAGCAGGCGCGGACGGCCTCGAGAGCGCCCCCCAGGAGGCGGCGGCTCAGGAGGGCGCGGCTCAGCAGGCCGCGGCTCAGCAGGCCGCGGCTCAGCAGGCCGCGGCTCAGCAGGCCGCGGCTCAAGACGTGCCGGAAGGCGCCGCGCCGGTGCTGGACGCCGATGCCGAGCCCGCTGTCGAGGCGGGCGATGGGCCCGAGCCCGTGCTGCACGCGGCCGAGGAGCCCACGCCGGAGCCGTCGGCCGAAGAAGCGGCCGCGTTTGCGGAAGAAGCGCCCCGGCGCACTCCCGAGGCCGAGGGCACCCCGGAGCAGGCCGCCGAAGCCGCGGGCGCTCCGGAGGAAGGCGCCGCGCCGGTGCTGTACGCCGACGCCGACCCCGCCGTGGAGGCGGGCGATGGGCCCGAGCCCGTGCTGCACGCGGCCGAGGAGCCCACGCCGGAGCCGTCGGCCGAAGAAGCGGCCGCGTTTGCGGAAGAAGCGCGCCGGAGCTCGCCCGAGGACGATGGCGCCCCGGAGCAGGCCGTCGAAGCCGAGGACGCTCCGGAGGAAGGCGCCGAAGTCGTCGGCGCACCGGAGGAGACCCCCGAAGCCGTCGGCGCACTCGAGGAGAGCCCCCAAGCCGAGGGTGCTCTGCAGGAAAGCGCGGAAGCCGAGGGAGCCCTGGAGGAGCGCCCCCAAGCTGAGGGCGCTCCGGAGGAGAGCGCCGAAGCAGGACAGGCGGACGAGGAAGAGGAGCCGGCCGCGGCCGAAGCGCACGAGCAGGAGCTCCCCCAGCTCATCGAGTCCGCGTTCGCCGGGCTGGACGACAAGAGCTGGGCCGTGGCGCAGAACCGGGTGTTCACGGACGAGCCCTCGGCCGTGGACCAGCTGGCCAAGCTGTTCGCCGTCCCGCCGGCCGAGATCTCCGCCACGGAGGACGAGTTCCGCGACCGCCTGAACCGCTGGCTGGCCAGCGAGGAGGCGGCCCCGTACCGGGCGCATCTGGACGAGCTGCGCAGGACGCTCGGCCCCGCGGCACCCAAGGAGCAGCTGATCGGCGCGGCCGACTGGCACAGGGTGGAGATCCGCGCGCTGGAGGTGCCCGCCTGGCAGTTCGTGCTGGCCACGCTGCCTGGCCAGGCCCAGCCCGTGGCCCAGCAGCCCCAGATCGACCTGCCACCCCCGCCGCGGCCGCACCCGCCGATGGAGCTGCCGCCGCAGTCGGCGTTCGGCCACGTGCCGATGCCGCCGCCCCCCGGCCCGCCGCAGTTCCAGGCGTTCGCCCCGGCCGCGCCCCCGCCGGGCGAGTCCAACGGCGGGCAGGGCGAGCAGAAGCCGTACCAGCCGCTGAAGGACGTCTCCCAGACCAGGCGCTGCTTCAGGCAGCCGGACGGCCGCTGGTGGTTGCGCATCGACGTGACCGCCGAGCAACTGGCGGGCGGCGAGTGCGCGCTGCCGACGGGCTTCGCTTCCTACCTGGGCTTGTCGCCGGGCGAGAGCAGGACGGTCAGGAGCGCCGCGGGCGAGCTGACCATGACCTGGCACGGCAGGCCGGTGCTCGAATCCATCGAACGCCTCCTCGTGGACGTCGGCGCCCGCGAGGGCGGGCACCTGTTCCTGACGCTGTCGGACGAGGGCGTGCTGCGGGCCAGGCACCTGCCGGTCGCCGCGCAGGGCGCCGAGAAGATCACCAAGGCGCTGCGACTGGTCGGGTACACGGCTCCGGGCGGTACCAAAGATCAGGCGGCTCGGGTGATCGCCACGAGGATCGGCATGACGGGTCCGGTCAGCCTGCCGGACCTGCTCGTCAGGCTCCGCGAACGCGGAGACCGCGATTTGCTCGCCCTCTTGGACTGAGCCTGTGCCGCGGCTCGCGATCGGCCCTGAGTTTCCCAGGGAGCTCAGCGCACTGGCCCAGCCAGTGCGCAGGGACGCCGTGGTCGCGCTGCGCCGGTTCCTGCTGAACGTGGCCGGCGCCCCGCACCCCCAGCGGGTGCGGGGGGCCAGGGATCCGCGGGTCGCCACGCTGCGGCTGGCCGAGGGGCATCGCGGGGTGGTGGTACGCCAGCGGGACGTCTATTGGCTGCGTACGGTCCTGCCCGACCCCGAGGCCTGGTCGTACGCGCAACGCCACAGATACGGCGTCAATCCCGTGGTCGGCGTCGTCGAGGAGTGGGACGCCGAGGCCCTGGAGCGGGTGGAGCCCGCGTTACGCAGGTCCGCCGGCTCGTCGCGGCTGTTCGCCCCGATCTGCGACGGCGACCTGCTGGCGCTCGGCCTGGACGGGCACGCCCTGCCCCTGTTCCGGCTCATCACGACCGAGGCCGACGTGGCCGCGCTCGAACCCCTGCTGCCGCCCACCCAGCACCTTCCGCTCGCCGTGCTGGCGCGCGGCGGCTCGCTGGCGGAGGCCTGGCGCGAGCTGGACGCCTGGCGCGCCTCGGACGACGACACCGGGGCGATCGACCCCGAGGACCTGCACGCGGCGCTGCGGCGCAGCCCGGACCGGGCGGCGTTCGCGGCCGACAAGGTGGCGCTCGACCGGGTTCTGGGGGCGCCGGAGTGGTGCACGTTCCCTCATCCGGCACAGCACCGGCTGTCCAGGGCGGCCCGCTACGAGCATCCGGTGCTGGTGGTCGGCGGCGCGGGCACCGGCAAGACCGTCATCGCCCTGCACCGCGCCGCCCACCTGGCCGCGAACGGCAGCGGTCCCGTCCTGCTCATCACGCTCTCGCAGGGCCTCGCTGAGGAGCTGTCGGCCAGGCTGGACGAGCTGATCGAGGACGAGATCATCCGCAAGCGGGTCGAAGTGGACAATGCCGAGCGCCTGGCCATGCGCATCGTGGCCGACGCGGAGGGCCGCCGCCCGCCGCTGGTCGGCCCGGGGGCGCGGTCGCTGGCCCAGCTGACGGACGAGGCGCTCAGGCTGTTGTCGCTCACGACCGGCGACCTGCTGGACGACGTGGAGCCGGAGCGCAAGCCGTACCGTCACATCGTGGTGGACGAGGCGCAGGACATCAGCCCGGCGCAGTGGCGGCTGCTGCGGGCGGCGGTGCCGCGCGCCCACGACGACCTGTTCATCGTGGGCGATCCGCACCAGCGGGTCACCGACACGCGGGTGGCTCTGGGCGCCCTCGGCATCCCCGCCCAGCAACACTCCCTGAAGGTTTCCTATCGGCTGCCGCAGGAGCTGCTGTCCTTCGTGGTCCGGCTGCGCGGCGGCGGCCCGGCGCCCGGCCTGGTCAGGGGCGCGACCGAGATGTACGGCTACCGCGCGATGCACCATGGCGAACGCCCGATGATCAGGGCGTACGACTCGCCCGAGTCGGAGCTGGCCGGGCTGCGGGCCACGATCGAGTCGTGGCTGGCCGACGGCGTGCCCACCGGCGAGATCGCCGTCGGCGCCCGCACCACCCGGCTCGTCCGGCAGGCCAGGAAGGCGCTGGCGGGCCTGGACGTGCGGGCCTCGACCTTCCAGCATCTGAAGGGGCTGGAGTTCGAGCGGGTGGCGCTGATCGGCGTGGCGGAGGGCGTGGTGCCCGAGCCGCCGCCGGAAGAACCTGGCGCAAGGGCTCGAGCCCTGCAGCGCGAGCGGAGCATACTGTTCGTCGCCTGCACACGTGCGCGGGCGATGCTCTATATCTCCCATTCCGGAAGAGGCAGCCCCTTTATACCCCTCTGATCACATACTCTGAACTGCGGATACTTCCCATTGCCGGTTGGACCTCAATGAATCTCAGCCTGAGCGACCTCGCGCCACCTGTGCGCTGGACCTCCCCTGGTCAAATCGCGCCGATCGTGGAGGAGCCCCAGCTGCCCGAGGCCTGGTGGCAGGCGATCCCCCTCGACCGCGCGTGCGCCATCGTCGGCACCCAGACCGTGGCGAGCCACCTGGCCGACCTGGCCGTGGCCTGCTGGGCGCACTTGATGCTCGGCGACATCCTGCCGCTGGTGCGCTTCTCCGATCCCGCCGAGGCCGAGCGCACGCCGGAGTCGCTGGGCAAGGACGTCGTGCAGAAGCTGTTCACCGGCGTGTTCGAGCGCCTGCTCGAGCCCGTGCCCGACGCGGTGCCCGCGCCCTCCCTGCCGGACAGGCCGCTGCCCGAAGTGATCGACGCGCTGTTCGCGGCGCTGGACGAGCGGCAGCGGGCCATCGCCCGCGACCGGCTGTACGCGGCGCAGCGGGCCACGCTCGACGAGCTGGCGCAGCGCTTCTCGGTGACGCGGGAGCGGATCAGGCAGATCGAGCGCGACCTGCGCGACCACGTGGAGGCCTGGCTCGCCGGGCCCGACGCGGTGGCGCTGGTGGCACACGTGGCGTGGCTGCGTACCCGGCTCGGCTCCGCCGTCCCCGCCGACGACCTGCAGGCCGCCGTTCCGTGGCACGGGACCGAGCTGCGTACGCTCGGGATGCCCGCGTGGCGGTTCGTGCGCACGCTGCTCACCGGCTTTGAGCAGTCCGACGGCTGGCTCGTCGCGGGCGGGGCGGACGAGCTGCGCGAGAAGACGCGCCAGCTGTTCGCCGACGGGCCGCACCCGCTCGGCGAGGCCCTGTCCATGGTGTCCCAGCTCGGCGTGCGCGAGGACGTGGCCGAGCGGTGGATCCTGGCCGTGCCGCAGCTGCGCGTGCTCGGCCAGCACGTGGTGCCGTGGCCGCGCAGCATCAACGAGAAGGCGGAGGCGGTGCTGGCGGTGGCGGGCGCGCCCCTGGCGCCCGAGGAGATCCAGGAGCGCATCGGCGAGGACTACAGCCTGGTCGGGATCCGCAACCAGCTCACCGCCGACGAGCGGTTCATGCGGGTGGACAGGAACAAGTACGGGCTCACCCGGTGGGGCGGTGAGGAGTATCTGGGGATCAGGGAGATGATCGCCAGGGAGATCGAGCGGGCCGGCGGCGAGGCGTCGGTGAGCACGATCGTGACGAACCTGACCTCCCAGTACGACGTCAGCGAGAGCTCGGTGCGGGCGTACTCGGGCGGTCCCGGGTTCGAGCGCACGCAGCGGGGCTGGATCCGCGTGGCGGGCACCTCGCCGAGCGGGGAGTCGGAGCCTTACCAGCCGCGCAAGGACGTGTCGGAGACCCGCCGCAGCTTCCGCTCCCGCGACGGGCGCTGGTGGCATCGGGTGGACATCAACGCCGAGCACCTGCGCGGGTCGGGGTCGCCGCTGCCGACGGGGTTCGCGGCCTACCTCGGCATGGCGCCCGGTGGGCAGCTGACCGCCTCGGCGCCGTCCGGTGACGTGGTGATCAGCTGGCACAACCAGCCGACCATGGGGTCGATCAGGAACGTGCTGGCCGAGTACAAGGCGAGCGAGGGCGACCACGTCTTCCTCACCGTGTCGGACGGCGGCGAGTTGCTGACCCGCTACCTGCCTGCCGCGCCCGTCGGGATGCCGCCCATCAATCGTGCGCTCTACCTGTTCGGCTACACCGCTCCGGTCAGCTCGGAGATGGAGGGGCTGCGGCTGATCGGGGCCAGGATCGGGCTGCCCGACACGGCCACTCGCGAGGAGATCCTGGGCAGGCTGCGCGAGCGCGGCGACCGGGACATCCTCGGCTTCCTGGGCGAGTGAGCTGCGGCTGTCCGGGGTCGGTTAGGCTCGGGAGATGTTGCGGATCTACGACACGCGGACCAGGCAGGTCGAGGAGCTCACCTTCGGGCGGGCGGCGCGGATCTACACCTGCGGGCCGACGGTCTACCGCTACGCGCATGTGGGCAACCTGCGCACCTACCTGCTGTCCGACCTGATCAGGCGGGTGCTCGAGCGGCGGCGGACGCGCGTGCTGGCCTGCCAGAACATCACCGACGTCGGCCACCTGACCGACTCCGGGGTCGACAAGGTCGTGGCGGAGGCGCAGGCCGAAGGGCGCTCCGTGCGGGAGCTGGCGCGCTTCTACGAGGACGCCTTCAGGTCCGACACCGCCGCGCTCAACCTCCGTCCGCCGGAGCATACGCCGCGCGCGAGCGAGACGATCGAGCTGATGATCGAGCTGATCACCAAGCTGATCGAGAAGGAGCACGCGTATGTGGTGCCGGACGGATCGGTGTTCTTTGACGTACGGACATTTCCCACCTACGGCGAAATTTCTGGAAATCGCCTGGATGCACTGAAGCCGGCCCACCGCGTGGACACCGTCGACCCGCGCAAGCGCTTCCACGCCGACTGGGCCCTGTGGAAGCCCGCCGAAGGCGAGCTGACCTGGGAGGCTCCGTGGGGGCGGGGGTTCCCGGGGTGGCACGTCGAGTGCTCGGCCATGTCGCTGCGCTACCTCGGGGCGCCCTTCGACCTCCACACCGGCGGGATCGACCTGCGCTTCCCCCACCACGAGGACGAACGGGCCCAGTCCAACGCGGCGGCGGGGCAGGAGGTCGTACGGCACTGGGTGCACGGGGAGCACCTGCTGTTCGACGGGCGCAAGATGGCGAAGTCGACGGGCAACGTGGTGCTGCTGTCCGACGTGGTGGCGGCCGGGCTCGATCCGCTCGCCGTGCGGATGGCGTTCATGGAGCACCGCTACCGGCAGCAGATGAACCTGACGTGGGACACGCTGCGAGCGGCCGATCGCACGGTGCGGCGGTGGCGGACGCGCGTGGCCGAGTGGGCCGAGTCGCCCAGCGCGCCGATGGCGTCCACGTACGTGGAGCGGGTGGAGGCCGCCTTCGCCGACGACCTGGACACGCCCGAGGCCTTGCGGGTGCTGCGGGAGCTGGAGCGGGACGAGTCGGTGGCCCCGGGGGCCAAGTTCGAATCATTTCTGCACCTGGACCAGGTGCTCGGGCTGGATCTGTCCACGGACATCGGCAAGGTGCGCGTGCTGCCCCCGGGGGCGGGGGAACTCCTGGAGGCGAGGGCCCGGGCGCGCGAGGCGATGGACTGGAAGGAGGCTGATCGCCTCCGGGACGAACTGTCCGCTCTGGGGGTCCGCGTCTCTGACACCCCCGACGGCCAAACCTGGACCTGACCCACCCTTACCGCCGCTCGCCGCATCACCGTGCGCCGCCGGGCTGTTCATGACCCCAACCGTCTACGGCGGGTGAGACCTCGGCAGCCTCCTGTGACCGCCACCTCAAAGTCGCCTGCGAAGGCCCGTGAAGTCGGCTGGAGCAGTGATCGCGGGCTGTCAGACTTAGTGCCAGTTTCGGCAAGATGGAGGTGCCGGTGAGGCCCTATGCGTGGATGCCGCGGCCGTTGCGGTGGTTCGCTCGGGTGTTGACCGTTCTTCTCGCCCTGGCCCTCGTGCTGGCAGGGGTCGTCGTCTACACCGTGCGGAAGTCGTTCCCGCAGGTGGATGGATCGTTGCGACTACCCGGGTTATCCGACGATGTAGAGATTTCTCGCGATAAATGGGGAGTCCCCCATATCTACGCCGGCAGCGCCGCCGACCTCTTCATGGCCCAAGGGTTCGTCCACGCCCAGGACCGCTTCTACGAGATGGACTTCCGCCGCCATATGACCGCGGGCCGCCTCTCGGAGCTCTTCGGCGCGTCCACCCTCGGCACGGACAAGGCGCTCAGGACCATGGGCTGGCGCAGGGTCGCCGAACAGGAGCTGCCCGAGCTGGCCAAGCCGACCCAGGACTACCTCAACGCGTACGCCAAGGGTGTGAACGCCTGGCTCAGCGCCAACCCCAACGCCTCTGATCGCAGCCTCGAATACTCCGTTCTGAAGCTCCAGAACAGCGCCTACCAGCCGGAGCCGTGGACCGCGGTCGACTCCCTCTCCTGGCTGAAGGCCATGGCCTGGGACCTGCGCTCCAACATGGAGGACGAGATCGACCGGGCGCTGATCGCCGCCACGCTGCCCAGGGAGCGGGTCGAGCAGCTCTACCCCGGCTACCCGTACGACCGCCACTCCCCGATCGTCACCGAGGGCACCATCGATGAGGACCGCTTCAACCAGCGAGCCGAGCCGCGGCTGCGCGCCGGCGTCGGCGCGCTGACCCAGGCGGCCGCGACGATGGACGCCGTGCCGAGCACGATGGGCACCGAGGACCGCGAGGGTGTCGGGTCGAACTCGTGGGTGATCTCCGGCGCGCACACCGCCAGTGGCAAGCCGCTGCTGGCCAACGACCCGCACCTGTCCCCGCAGATGCCGTCCGTCTGGTACCAGGCGGGGCTGCACTGCAGGAAGGTCTCCGAGGAGTGCCCGTTCGACGTCACGGGGTTCACCTTCTCCGGCGTTCCCGGCGTGATCATCGGGCACACGGACAAGATCGCGTGGGGTTTCACGAACCTGGGTCCCGACGTGGCCGACCTGTTCCTGGAGAAGGTGGACGGCGACACGTACCTGCACAAGGGCGAGCAGCTGAAGCTGGAAACCAGGCAGGAGCAGATCAAGGTGGCCGGCGGCTCCCCCGTCACGATCACCGTGCGGAGCACCGTGCACGGCCCGCTGATCAACGAGGTGATCGGTGACGCCAAGCCCACCGGCGAGGCGAACGCGGTCGCGCTGCAGTGGACGGCGCTGACCCCTGGCAAAAGCGCCGACGCGATCTTCGCGTTGGACAAGGCCGCCGACTGGCAGGAGTTCAAGGCCGCGGCGGCGCTGTTCGACGTGCCCGCGCAGAACCTGGTGTACGCCGACACCACGGGCAAGATCGGCTACCAGGCGCCCGGGCGTATCCCCGTACGCCAGAAAGGCGACGGCACCTGGCCCGTCCCCGGGTGGACGGGCGAGTACGACTGGAGGGCGGCGCCCATCCCGTACGACCAGCTGCCGTCAGTGGAGGACCCGGCGGACGGTTTCATCGTGACGGCGAACAACGCGGTCATCGACCCCAGGCGCTACCGGCCGCTGCTGACCGCGGACTGGGCGCACGGCTACCGCTCCGAGCGTATCCGCGACCTCGTCAAGGACGCGATCGAGAAGGGCAAGGTCGACGCGGCGACCATGTCCCGGATCCAGCAGGACACCCACAACGGCTTCGCGGACACGCTGGTGCCGGCGCTGATGGAGGTGGACCTGGCGGGCCCGAGCGCTCAGGCCAGGGAGCTGCTGAAGGCGTGGGACGGCACGCAGAGCGCCGATTCCGCACCCGCCGCGTTCTTCAACGCGGTCTGGCGGCAGCTGCTCGTGCTGACGTTCAACGACGAGCTGCCGGAGGGGGCCAGGCCGGCCGGAGGCGACCGCTGGTACGAGGTGATCAGGCGCCTGCTCCAACTCCCGGACGACCCCTTCTGGGATGACGTGACCACGAAGAACCATACGGAGAAGCGTGACGACATCCTGCGGCAGGCAATGGCGTCGGCCTACCACGAGCTGTCGGAACGGCTCGGGACGGACGCCGGCGCGTGGCGGTGGGGCGACCTGCACCAGCTGGAGCTGGTCAACGGCTCGCTGGGGACCTCGGGGATCGCGCCGGTCGAGTGGCTGTTCAACCGCGGCCCGTTCGCCGTGGCGGGGAGCAAGGACGCGCTGAACGCCACGGGTTGGAACGTTCAGAGGGACTACACGGTCAGCGCCGTGCCGTCGATGCGCATGATCGTCGATCTGTCCGACCTGGACGCCTCCCAATGGATCAACCTGACGGGCGCTTCCGGGCATGCCTTCCACGACAACTACTGGGACCAGGCGGAGGTGTGGGCCAGGGGCGACCTGCTGCCGATGAGCTCCACACCGGAGTCGGTCAAGAAGGCCGCCGCGCACACCCTCAGGCTGACGCCCTGAACGTACGACCGGGGTCGTAGTCACGATCCAAACCGTGGGCCGACGCGCGCGGCGGGGTCCGGCTGTCAGCATGACGCGTATGAATCGCCTGTGGTATCTCGTTGGGCTCCTGCTCGTGCTCACAGGCCTCGTCCACCTGGGCGTGTTCGTCGTGGACGGCGGGCCGTGGGAGGGGGCGGTGTCGTGGCGCAAGCCGTTCACGTTCGGCGTGTCGTTCGGCCTGAGTGTCCTGACCCTGACCTGGGTCTCTCAGTTCGTACGGATCCGCGCCCGCCCGCTCTGGGTCGGCGCCTTCGCGATCGCCTCGACGGTGGAGGTCGCCCTGATCACCCTCCAGGCGTGGCGCGGCGTCCCGTCGCACTTCAACATGGAGACCGCAGTCGACGCGGCCATCGCGAGGACCCTGGCGGCGGGCGGCGGGGTGCTCGTCGCCGTCGCTGTCGCCATGACGGTCGCCGCCTTCCGCGCGGGCCCCGGCCTCGCGCCCAGCATGCGCCTGGCCGTGCGGGCGGGCTTCGCCACCTTACTGGCGGCCATGGTCTTCGGCGCCGTGATGATCGCTCGCGGGGTGGTCGAGGTGGTGACGGGCAACCAGCAGCTCGCGTACACGGTGGCCGTCACGCTGAAACCGGCCCATGCCGTGTTCATGCACGGAGTCCTGCTCCTGCCCGCATTGGCCTGGCTGCTGGCCCGCACACCGCACCCAGAAGATGTGCGCCTGCGCCTGGTGCGCATGGCGACCTGGACCTACGTCATGTTCGCCGCCATCGTGTCCGCCCTCGCCCTGGCCGGTGTCACGCTCGTGAGCCCGTCGACGGCGTCGTTGCTCTGTGCCGGCGCGATCTCCGGCCTGGCCGTCGGCGTCCTCACGCTCGGTCGGCTCAAACAATGGCAGTCCGGGGACGCCGACCGTAGACCCACAGCGTCCTGACGGTCCGGCGGCTCCTCCAGCCCACGACTCCAGCCGGGCTCCCTGATCCGAGCATCAACTTGACTGAAGGCTGTCAACCTGGGCTGCCGCCGCCCCTTCGCCACCACAACTGCGCACGGGGATAACCGCCGTCCTCCAGATCGGCCAGGCGCTCGAAGATGTTGTACGTCGCCTGGTGCCCGCACATCAGAACCGAGACCAACATCGCCAGGAGGTAGAGCGGCAGCATGGGCAGCCCGAGGCACCATGCCCACTGGGTGGCGTGCCGCCCCTCGTGCAGGACGAGACGGTCACTGAGCGAGTCCCACCTGGTCAGGACGACGTTCCCTACGGTGAACGCCCCCGCGATGGGGAAGCGGTAGCGGTAGCCGAAGGCGAGGATGAGGCCGTCGGGGCCGGGTCGGCGGGTGGCGCCACCGATGATCGAGATCAGCAAACCGAGCGGAGTGGCGAGGTTGATGAAGTTCGCCACGCGCCGGAACCGAAAGCGCCTGTCCATGCGTCTCAGTCTTGACCAATCTTGACATGTCGGAATAATGGCCAGGGTCCTGAAATCTCCTACAAGAGCAGGATTATGAGATTCTCTCTCCTGGGCGCGCTGCTCGGCACCGTCGCACTGGCAGGAGCCGGCGGAGTCGCGATCACCCAGACGTCAACGTCCGATCCCCTACGATTCTCTGACACGTCTGCCGATGGGCGAGTGGCTTTAGCCGCCGCGACTCCGACTGCTTCTCCCACGGAGACGCCGCCGCCGCCCACTCCCACTGAGACGCCGCCGGCCCCCACTCCCACCGAGGCTCCACCAGCCGAGGACTACGTCGTCACGACGGCGGTGGTCAAGAGGAGAGGCACGTCCTACCTGGACGTCTCCATTGAGTACACCGGGGCCGCCATCTTCAGCGTCAAGCAGAAAGTGTGCAAGCGAAGGTCGTGCAAGACCGCGAGCGCGGACATCCCGGTAACCGAAGGAACAGCACAATCCATCAAGCGACTGGGCTGGGGCTCGTACAAGAAGCGTGGTGAGCCCGCCGTCGCCATGACGCCTCTGCCGACCGTCACGGTCACGGAGCCGGGCCCCACGGTCACGGTCACCGAGCCAGGTCCGACGGTGACGGTCACCTGCCAGCCCGCACCGACGGACACCGCCACGCCGACCGACGTCCCCACGGACACGCCGACGGCGACGGTGACCCCGACAGAGACGCCACCGACCACACCGACCGAGACGCCGACCCCGACCGTGACTCCGACGGAAACGGCGACAACCACTCCGACGGACACGCCTACCGAAACCCCGACAGGAACCCCGACGGACACGCTGCCGCCGACGGTGACTCCCACGGAGATCCCCGTCTGCCCGGCGCCGGAGCAGCCCTCGGAGCCCCCGACGGACACGGCGCCACCGCCGACGACACCGACCGACGTCCCGACGGAGACACCGACCGCGACACCGACGGGAACGGTCACCACTCCCGCTCAGTGACAGTGGAGTTACGACCGACCGTCTGACCGGGCCAGGCCACCGTGCCTGGCCCGGCTCATGCCCAGACACCGCCCGCTCGCGCGGCGACAGCAGGTGGCAGCACCCGCGCGGCGACAGCACCCGCACGCCGAGCCCGCTCAACGCCTTGGCGATCCTGATCAGCGTCGTTGTCTTCGCCCTCGCCGCGGCGGACAGGGCGCCGATGGGGCGAAGGCCGCCTCCGACAGCACTAGAGGCGCTTGTAGCGCCCCTCGTGGTACATGAGCGGCGCCTCCTCGGACGGCGTACCCATCGCGGTCACCTCGCCCACCACGATCGAATGGTCTCCACCCTCATGGACATCCGTCGTCGTGCACTCCAGCGTGGCGATCGCCTCGTCGAACAACGCCACCCCCGAATGCCCGCGATGGTGCGCCCACTTGGTGAGCTGCCCGTTCAACGGCCGCCCCCGATGCGCGAAGAACCGTGAGGCGTCCTCCATCGAGACAGGCAGCACGGACACCCCCCACACCCTCGTCTCCAGCACCACGTCGTGGAAGCGGGCCACCTTCTCGGCGCAGAACAACACGAGCAGCGGTTCGAGCGAAACAGAGGTGAAGGAATTCACCGTCATCGCGTGATCGATGCCGCCGAGCCTGGTCGTGACGATCGCGACTCCGGTGGCGAAGCGGCCGACGACCTTGCGATATGCCTCAGGGTCCACAGGCCGCTCTATCGAATGCACGAAGTCACTGTATGCCGCTACATCGGATTCTTTGGAGAATACCCCCGCAGAAGCCACGATTCCCCACCGGACGAGGGCGAAAGCAAGTAGGCCACAACGAGAGCTACGAGCCCCCCGTACAGGTAGAGGTAGCCGGCAACGCCGTGCGCGATCACGAGGTCACCGGATCCCAGCTCCAGCGCGAACGGCATCGTCACCAGCAGCCACCCGCCTCCCGTCGTCACGACCCCGAGCCGCGCGCGCATCAGCTTGCCCGCCCCCAGGCACACCCCGAACAACGCCAGCATCCACACGACGGCCGCGACCGGAATCGGGCCGATCTGCCACACCGGATGCGTGAACCCGCCCACGACCCCCATGACGACCCCCAGCACGAACAGCATGCCGTAGGCCGCCCCACCCAGCGCCGACTCGGCCTGGCTGCGATGCTCCATGTCGAATGAGGTTAGTGGATGCCCGCGAAGAGATCGTTCTCGCGGTTGTGCGGCTCACCGAGGCCGCCTGCCTCGACCGGCGGCCCGGGCACCGGCCGGCCGGGCACGCCGACGGCCAGGATGTAGTGCTCGACGCCCAGCACCTCCTGGCCGATCTTGTTGGACAGGGCGAACCACGGGTCCTGGACGCTGATCTGGGTGACGTGCGCGCGCATGGCCTCGATCTTGTTGCCGATCCACGGGCGCGCGTCGATCTCGGTGGTGATGTCCTCGTCCCGGTTGCCGAACGGCAGGTCATCGACGTTTTCGGTGATGAAGTCCACATCGGCCTCGCGCAGCGCTTCCGCCGTGCGTCCCATGACGGACCGGGGCAGAGCCGTGTGGTAGAACTTCGCGATCTGCCACGGCTCGCCCTCGCCGAAGCCTGGCTTCGCGGCCAGCTCGAACGCTCTGCGCGAAACACGGTGCGCCTGGATGTGGTCGGGGTGACCGTAGAAGCCGTTGTCGTCGTACGTGACCAGCACCTGCGGGCGTATCTCGCGGATGACCTTGACCAGCTCGCCCGCGGCCTCGTCGAGGTCGGCGCACCAGAACGCCCGGGGATGGTCATTGGACGCCACCCCCATCATCCCCGAGTCCCGCCAGCGTCCGGGACCGCCGAGGAAGCGGTGGTCCTCGACGCCGAGCGCCTGGCAGGCGGCCTCGAGCTCGCCGATCCGATAGGGGCCGAGCGCGTCGTCCTGGTCGGCGGCCAGGTGGGCGAGATCGCCGGGAATGATCTCCCCTTCCTCACCCAGTGTGCACGTCACGAGCGTGACGTGGGCGCCCTCGGCGACGTATTTGGCCATGGTCGCGCCGGTGCCGATCGACTCGTCGTCCGGGTGGGCGTGCACGAGCAGGAGCCGTCGATCAGTCATGGCCACGAGCGTACCGACCAGGGTCCTGTTCCTCAGCCCCCGGCCCGGCCATCGGCCCGGCGGTGGCAGGATTGGGGCCATGAGCGAGAGCTTTCCGCGTCTGTCTGCCAGGACCCGCCGGTTCACCCTCGGGGTGCCCAGGGGCTTCACTATCTCGCCGGACGGCGGCCGCGTGGTGTTCCTGCGGACGCGATCGGGCACCGACCCGGTGACGTGCTTGTGGGAGCTCGACACGGAAACGCACGTCGAACGCCTGGTCGTCGACCCGCGTACGATCCACGGCGACGACGAGGACCTGCCGCCCGAGGAGCGGGCCAGGCGCGAGCGCAGCCGCGAGGCGGCGGGCGGCGTGGTCGCGTACGCCACCGACACCGGCGTGACGACTGCCTGCTTCGCCCTGTCCGGCGGCCTCTACGCCGTCGACCTGGCCACCGGCCGGGCCCGCAAGCTGGACACTCCGGGCGCGGTCATCGACCCCCGGCTGTCCCCCGACGGGCGACATGTCGCCTACGTGACGGGAGGCGCGCTCCACGTCCAGGACCTGGTGTCGGGCGAGGACCGCGCGCTGGCCACGCCGGAGTCGGAGACGGTGACGTACGGGCTGGCCGAGTTCATCGCCGCTGAGGAGATGGACAGGATGCGCGGCTACTGGTGGGCGCCGTCGGGCGACGCGCTGCTGGTGGAGCGGGTGGACGAGGCTCCGGTACGCACCTGGCACATCGCCGACCCGGCCAATCCCGACCGGCCGGCGACGGCTCAGCGCTACCCTGCCGCCGGCACGCCCAACGCGATCACCAAGCTCTACGTGCTGGGGCTCGACGGGTCGCGGGTCACGGTGCCGTACGCGGAGGAATACCTGACGACAGCCGTCTGGGACGCTCACGCGCTGTCGATCGTGACGCTGACCCGCGACCAGAAGACGATGCGGCTGTTCACGGTCGACCCGGCGACCGGCGCCTCCACCCTCGTCCGCCAGGACAACGACCCCGCCTGGGTCGACATCGTCACCGGCGTGCCCGCTCACCTCGACGACGGTTCGCTGGTCTGGGTGGCCGGCTCCGACGGCGGTCACCGCCTCTTCGTGGGCGACCGCGCCGTCACACCGCCGACGCTCCAGGTGCGGGCCGTGCTCGACGTCGACCACGACAGCGTGTTGTTCAGCGCGAGCGGCGACCCGACCGAAATCCAGCTGTGGACGTGGGACGGGCACTCGCTGTTGCCGGTCTCGACCCGTTCCGGGGTGTTCTCGGGGCGGATGGCAGGCGGGGTGGGCGTGCTCAGCGAGCAGAGTCTCGACACCGAGGGCGTGTCGACCACGGTCGTACGCCGCGACGGCATGGCCGTGCCGATCCCGTCCTTCGCCGAGCGCCCCGGACTCGACCTGCGGGTCTCGATCGGCCGCTCGGGCCGCAGGGAGCTGGCCACCGCCGTAGTGCTGCCCTCCTGGCATGAGCAGGGCTCGGGCAAGCTGCCTGTCCTCATGGACCCGTACGGCGGCCCGCACGCGCAGCGGGTGCTCAACCGGCGGGGCGCGTTCCTGGAGAGCCAGTGGTTCGCCGAGCAGGGCTTCGCCGTCGTCGTCGCCGACGGCCGCGGCACCCCCGGCAGGGGCACCGATTTCGAGCGGGCGGTGCGGGGCGACCTGGCGACCCCGGCGCTCGAGGACCAGATCGACGCCTTGCAGGGCGTGGCCGAGCAGTACGGCGACGACCTCGACCTGACGAAGGTGGCCATTCGCGGCTGGTCGTTCGGCGGCTTCCTGGCCGCGCTCGCGGTGCTGCGACGCCCTGACGTGTTCCACGCGGCCGTGGCGGGAGCCCCCGTGACGGACTGGCGGCTGTACGACACCTGCTACACCGAGCGATACCTGGGCCATCCGGACGAGCAGCCCGAGGTGTACGAGAAGTCCTCGTTGTTCGCGGACGCCGACAAGCTCGATCGGCCGTTGCTGCTGATCCACGGCTTGGCGGACGACAACGTCGTGGCCGCGCACACGCTCCGCCTGTCGTCGGCTCTGCTCGCGGCCGGTCGCCAGCACAGCGTGCTCCCGCTCTCCGGCGTCACGCACATGACGCCTCAGGAGGTCGTGGCGGAGAACCTGCTGCTGCTCCAGGTCGACTTCCTGAAGAAGTCCCTGGGCGTGACCTCCTGACCGGCCGCCACCACGATCGCCGGGCGCCGGCTGGGTCTGACAACCCGTGGTAGGACTAGGCGCCCGGCAAAACCAAACCCTGGTCTGACGCGCCCGCGGCCGCCGGTCCGCGATCGTTAACGCCATGCTGAAGCCCATCCTCATCACCCTTTCCGTGCTCACTGTGAGCGTCCCGGCGGCGACGGCGACGGCGGCACAGGCCGGACCTCGCTCGGTGAGACCGGCCGAGACGGCGACCACCATCCACGACTGGAGTCCCTGCCCCAACGACAAGATCGGCATGGAGTGTGCCGACCTGCGAGTCCCGGCCGACTGGAAGAAGCCCGACAGCCGCACGATCACCCTCAAACTGGGGCGGCTCAGATCCACCGGCACCTCGGAAGGCTCTGTCCTGGTGGCCTACGGCGGCCCCGGCGGCCCGGGCATCGCCATCACCCAGTCAGCCGCCTCGACTTGGTGGACCGATCTCCGCAAGCGCATGGACATCGTCACTTGGGACACCCGCGGCTACGGCGAGCAGTTCCAGGGTCTCAGCACCGGCCTGCCCTGCGTCTGGACCCGCATTCCCCTCCCCGACCTCCCCCAGGACGACGCCGACTTCGGCCGCCTGTCCGACACCAACCGCGGCTACGCCGAGGCATGCCGGCTCAAGGACCCCGAGCTGTTCGCCAACATGAGCTCAGCGGACCAGGCCAGAGACATGGAGGCGATCAGAAAGGCCCTGGGCGACCAACCGCTCAACTACTACGGCGCTTCTTACGCCGGCTTCTACGGCCAGGCATACGCCCGCCTCTTCCCCGGCCGGATCCGCACGGTGGTCCTCGACGGCACCTGGAGCCACAGCGCCGCCGACTGGACCGGCGAGCTGGAGGAAATGGCGAAGTCGAACGAGCAGGCCATGCGGCGCTTCTTCACCTGGTGCGCCGCGAACGGCTGCGATGACGTCCCCGGCCTCTGGCGTGAGCTGATCGTCCGAGCCGACCGCACGCCCATCCCCACCACGACCGCCAACGTGGCCTACAAGGCCCGCGACCTGCAGTCCTTCGCCCTGTCCCACGCCCGCCAGGGCTCCACGGCCTGGCCCGGGCTGGCCGAGGCCATCCGCAAGGCCGCCAAGGGCGATGCCTCGGCCTTCGTCCCGTCTCGCGGCTCCCGCTACCCCGACCAGGCCACCGGTGTGACGGAATGTGCAGACTGGCCCCGTTTCGCCAACCTCAAGGAAGCCGTCGCCACGACTCGCCGTCTGCTGCGCCTCGCTCCCAACACCGGCACCGCCAACACCATGGCCTCGGCGACGCTGGGCTGCATCGGCTGGCCACAGCCGGTGAGCAACCCGCCCGCCCCGCTCCCCAAGAGCCTGCCGCCCATGCTGGGCGCGGGCGCGTGGGGCGAGTCGGACGCGGTGGCCCGCGTCCTGTCCCAGGTCCCGGGCAGCGTCACCATCTACCATGACGGCCCGGGCCACACGCTCTACGGCAACAACGCGTGCGCCCGCGCCCACGTCAACCGCTACTTCACCGACCGCACCCTGCCCTCCCAGCCGGCAAAGTGCTGACCACCAACCGCACCCTGCCCTCCCACCCGGCAGAGTGCTGACCACCGACCCCCGCCATCGTCCAGGACCAGGCAGTGCCCGCGCCTCACGGGCCGCTGTCCTCAGGACCGGGCAGTGCCCGCGCCTCCGGGCCCGCTGTCCTCAGGACCGGGCGACCGTCGCTGTCCCGTGCCAGCTGGCCCACAGCGCGGCATAGGACCCGCCCTCGGCGACCAGCTCATCATGCGAACCCAGCTCGCTGATCCGCCCGTCCTCCACGACCGCCACCCGATCGGCGTCATGCGCCGTGTAGAGCCGGTGCGCGATCGCGATCACCGTACGCCCGTCCAGCACCGCGGCCAGGGAACGCTCCAGGTGCCGGGCCGCCCGGGGGTCGATGAGGGAGGTGGCCTCGTCCAGGACCAGGGTGTGCGGGTCGGCGAGCACCAGCCTGGCCAGTGCCAGCTGCTGGGCGTGGGCAGGCGAGATGGCCAGCCCACCGGACCCGACCTGCGTCTCCAGTCCGGAAGGCAGCCCTTGCACCCAGTCGAGCGCGTCCACCGCCTCCAGTGCCTTGCGCACCGCCGCGTCGTCGGCGTGGGGCCGGGCGATCAGGAGGTTGTCGCGCACGGTGCCCTTGAACACGTGGTGCTCCTGGGTGACCAGTGCGACGTGCCCCCGCAGATCGTTCAGCGGCAGGTCCACGAGCGGCACGCCGCCGACGCTCACCGAGCCGGTGCGCGGCCCGTGGATGCCCGCCAGCAACCGTCCCAGCGTGGACTTGCCCGCCCCGGAAGGCCCGACCATGGCCAGCCGTTCGCCGGGCTGCACGGTCAGCGACACGCCGTGCAGCACGTCGCGGCCCTCGCGGTAGGCGTACCGGACGTCGGAGGCCTCCAGCAGCTCACCCGAGGGCTGTGCGGAGGAGGGCACGCGGTCCTCGGGCACGTTGGCCACGCCGAGGAGGCGCGCCATGGCCGCACCGCCCACCTGCAGCTCGTCGATCCACATCAGGAACCTGTCGAGCGGGTCGATCAACTGCTGGGCATAGAGCGCGGCGGCGGTCACCTGGGCGAGCGTCACCCAGCCGTTGGTGTAGAACAGGCCGCCGACCAGCAGCGCGCTCACCACCGGGATGATGTAGCCCAGCTCGACGGCGGGATACCACCTGACGCGCAGCCCGAGCGTATACCGCTCGGCCGCGTACGAGTTCCGGATGTCGCCGTCGGTACGCGCCCGGCGGCGCTCCTGGAGGCCCAGCGCCTCCACGGCCCTGGCGCCTTCGACGGTCTCGGCCAGTCCTTCGGTCATGTCGGCGTACGCGGCGTTCTCGCGCAGGTAGCCGTCACGCGCCCGCTTCAGATACCAGCGGGTGGCCACCCAGAGGACCGGCCCCGCGATCAGCATCGGAAGCATGAGCAGCGGACTGACCAGCACCAGCGCGCCCATGGTGATCAGGAAGGTGACCATCGCGATCAGCGTCTCCGGCACGGCGTGCCGGACCGTGCGCGACAGGGAGTCCACGTCACGGGAGGTTCTGGTGATCAGGTCGCCGGACCCGGCCCGCTCCACCGTGGACAGCGGCAGGGCGAGCACCTGGTCCACGAATTCCTCACGCAGCTCGGCCAGGACCTTCTCGCCGAGTTGGGCCGAGGCCAGCACGGCGTACCGCATGAGCACGCCCTCCAGGAGCAGGAACCCGCCGATGGCGGCGGCCACCAGGGTGACGTGGACCTCGGCGCCGCGCTCGACGTCCTCGACCAGGGCGCCGAGCTGCCACGGCACGACCAACCCGGCCACTGCGGCCAGCCCGTGCAGCAGAAGGGCGACGGTGAGCTGGCGCGGATATTTGAGCGTCAGCCGCCGGGCGTATGCGCGCACCTGCTTCCGGTCGGCGACCGGCAGAATGTCACGGGCCACGGGTCAGTCCTCTCCACGAGTGACGGTCGCCGCGTATTCAGGCGAGCTGTCCAGCAACTGCCGGTGCGTGCCCTCGGCGAGCACTCGGCCGTTCTCGATGTAGATCACGTGGTCCGTTCGGTCGAGCACCAGCGGGCTGGTGGTGCAGATCAGCGTGGTCTTGCCGGCGCGGCTCGTGGCCAGGCGCTCGGCGATGCGGGCCTCGCTGTGGGCGTCGACGGCGCTGGTGGGCTCGACCAGGATGAGCACTTCGGGGTCGGCCAGCAGCGCCCTGACCAGCCGCAGCCGCTGCTGCTGTCCACCGGAGAACTCCCGGCCCGCCTCCGCCACCCACGTGTCGAGCCCGTCGGGCAGGGCTTCGATGATGTCGTCCGCACAGGCCGTGTAGAGCGCCTCGCGCATCCGCTCACCGTCGGCGCCCTCGCTGTCCCGCACCTTCCACCCTGCGTTGGCCAACCCGCCGTCGGCCAACCCGCCGTCGGCCAACCCGCCATCGACCAACCCGCCGTCAGCCGACCCTCCACCAATCAGCCGCCCATCGGCCAGCTCTCCGTCGGTCGGCCCTCCACCAATCAGCCGTCCATCGGCCGGCTCTCCGTCGGTCGGCTCTCCGTCGGCCCCATCGATGAGGCTGATGGCGCCGTCCAACCCGCCGTCGTCCAACCCGCCGTTCCCTGGCCGGCCGTCGTCTGGGAGGCCGCCGTCTGGGAGGCCGCCGCGCCGCGCAGAGGTGTCGGCCCGGACGAGCGCTCGCATCCGGCCGGGAGCCGCATCGCGGGTGTCCGGCCTTGGACCGGCGTCGGTGCCGAGCGCCGGATCGACGCCGAGGGCCGGGTCGGTGCCCAAGGCCGGATCGATGCCCAAGGCCGGATCGGTGCGGATGGTCAGTTCGTCCCGGAGCCGGCCGGTGAAGAGACGGGCGGCGTTGTCGGCGACGAGGATGCGGCGGCGGACTTCATCCAGCGGCAACGTGCCGAGGTCGGCCGCCCCGAACATGACGTCCCCGACGGTGTAGCGGCCGAGCCGGTCGGCGATGGCGATGGCGTCCTCGGGCGCGTTCGCGGCCACCGCCGTGAGCATGCCCGGCTGCACCGTGACCCCGCTGTACGAGTCCCGCAGCACCCCACCCGGGCTGCTCCCCTGACCGCCCTTGACCTCGGGCTCCAGGGACAGGATGCGGATCACCCGTCCGGCGGCCACATGCCCCTTGGTGAGCTTGTCCGCCATCTCGGTGAGCGTGCGCATGGGCCCGATGAGGAACACCGCGTACAGGTAGAACGCGACAAGTTGCCCGGTAGGGATCTCCCCAGCCACGGCGAAGGAGGCCCCGACGCCGGTGACGACCGCGATGAGCAGGCCGGGCAGCAGGATCTGGGCGCCTTCCAGCACCGATTCGACCCGGGCCACCCGCACGCCGGCCTGCCGCGCCCGCTGCGACTCCTCCCGGTAACGCTCGGCGAACACCTGCTCGCCGCCGATGCCGCGCAGCACCCGAAGCCCGGCCACGATGTCGGCGGCCCTGGTGGACAGCTCGCCGGTCAGCTCGCGTTGCCTGGCCTGCCGTCGGTGCAGGGGCCTGAGCAGCGGCCCGACCGCGACGGCCATGAGCGGCACGCCGAACAGCACGAGCAGCCCGAGCGGCAGCGAGGTCGAGATGAGGATCACGGTGACGGTGATGATCGCCACGACGGAGCCGACGCCGCGCAGCAGGATGTCCATGGAGCTGCCGATGTGGGCGATGTCGGAGTTGCCGACGCTGATGACCTCGCCGGTCGAGAGCCGTTTAGGCAGAGTGGCGCCGAGCCTGGCGGCCTGCCTGGCCGTGAGCTGCACGGTGCGGTAGGCGGCGGCCAGCCAGTTGTAGACGGCCAGCCGGTGCCGCATGACTCCGCTGAACGCCTGCAGCAACCCCAGCCCGAACAGGATGGACGACCAGATCAGCAGCGCCCGCGTGTCCTTGGCGGTCACGGCCTCGATGCCCTGCCCGAGCACGGCCGGCATCAAGGCCTGCACCAGCCACCACAGGGTCGCGTAGCCGATGCCCGCGAGCAGGGATGGCATCTGCCGCCGCGCGGTCCACCACAGAAAGCGGAGCGGGCTGCGGATGTCGGGCACGCCGGGATCGGCCTCAGGAAGGGAGCGCATAGCTCGACAAGATTGACAAGATGTTCCCCGGTCCAGCAAACGGTTTTCCCGTGCGGCCTGGCCTGAGCATCCGAAACGCCGTCAGGGCACGTCGCCCCCACGGCTGTCCCGTCCGCACCTCCAGGGCACGTCGCCCCCGCGACTGCCCCGTCCACAATTCCACCGAAGGGTGCCCGCGGTCAGACGGCATGGAAGGCTCGCCATGCGTACGCCAGCGCGACCAACGCCGTCACCGTCAGCAACACGTACCCGATCGTGTACGCCCCTGTGGTGCTGTAGACGACGCCCATCACGAGCGGCGGGAAGTACCCGCCGAGCCCTCCGGCCGCGCCGACGAGACCGGTCACCGTGCCCACCTTGGAGGCCTCGACGACCTTGGCCACCAACGCGAACACACCGCCCGTCCCGAGCCCCAGGAAGAAGGCCATGAGTACGAAGCTCATCCCGGCAGGCACCTCGAGAGGCGGCCGCCACGCCAGGACGAGCGCCATGACCGCGATCCCAGCGAACGCGATCAGCAACACCCGCACGGCCCCGATCCGGTCGGAGACGGTGCCGCCCAGTGGCCTGGACAGCACGGCCGCGATCGAGAACCCGGCCGAACGCAGCCCGGCATCGGTCTGAACGAACTGGTAAACGTTCGCCAGCAACGTCGGCAGGTACGTGGAGAACGCCACGAACCCGCCGAACGCGACCGCGTACAGGAACGCGCACTGCCAGGTCGCCTTGATGCGCAGCGCCTCCCGGGCGGCCGGCCCGGAGGCGGTGGCGGGCGACCAGCGGGGCGAGTCGCGGCTGCCGCCCAGCATGATCACGCCGATCAGCGCCAGCAGCGCCGCCATCAGCACATGGGCAGCCCCCCGCCCGAAGGCCTCCACCAGGCGCGGCGTGCAGAACGCCGACAGCGCGGTCCCGCCCATGCCCGCCCCGAACACGCCGGTCGCGAAGCCCCGGCGGGCAGGCTCGTACCAGGCGTTCACGAAGGGGATGCCGATCGCGAACGACGTACCGGGAATGCCGAGCAGAAACCCCCAGAACAGCAGCCACCCGTACGAGTCCGACCACCCGACGAACAACACGGGCACAATCGAGACGAAACAGACCGCGGCGAACATGCGCCGCCCGCCGAGCCGGTCGGCCAGCATCCCCGCCGGAATCCGCCCCAGAGCACCGACCAGCACCGGGATCGCGACCAGCAACGACGTCTGCGTCGGCGACAACCCGAGTCGCCTGCTGTAGCTCCCCGCCAGTGGCCCGATCAGGTTCCACGCCCAGAACGTGATCGCGAACGCCATCGTGGCCAGCACCAGGTTCCGCACCTGACCTTTACGGAGCTCAGACATATACCCTGTGTAACAGAGGACTACGTTCTGTGATGAAGTGGGGGTATGAGCGCGGAGGACGTCCTACTGAAGATGGGCCGGTTCCTACGCAGGTCGGCCACGAGCCCGGACCTGCGGGCCATCCACCTGACGGGCGGCGTCGAGGGCGACGCCTTCTACCGGGACCGATGGAGCCACGACAAGGTGGTCCGCTCCACGCACGGCGTGAACTGCACGGGATCGTGCTCGTGGAAGGTCTACGTCAAGGACGGCATCATCACGTGGGAGGCCCAGCAGACCGACTACCCGAGCGTGGGCCCCGACCGCCCCGAGTACGAGCCGCGCGGCTGCCCGCGCGGGGCCGCCTTCTCCTGGTACACCTACTCGCCGACGCGGATCCGCTACCCGTACGCCCGGCGCGTCCTGCTCGACATGTACGCCGAAGCTCGGCAACGCCTCGGCGACCCGGTGGCCGCATGGGCCGAAATCACGACAAATCCGGAAAAGCGGGAAAGGTACCAAAAAGCCCGTGGCCGAGGCGGCCTCGTCCGCGTCAGCTGGGACCTGGCCACCGAGATGATCGCCGCCGCCCACGTCCACACCATCAAGGCCTACGGCCCGGACCGCATCGCCGGCTTCTCCCCCATCCCCGCCATGTCGATGGTCTCCCACGCGATCGGCTCCAGGTTCGTGTCCCTGATCGGCGGCACCATGTTGTCCTTCTACGACTGGTACGCCGACCTGCCGGTGGCCTCCCCCCAGGTGTTCGGCGACCAGACCGACGTGCCGGAGTCCGCGGACTGGTGGGACGCCGCGTACCTGCTGATGTGGGGCGCGAACGTCCCCGTCACCCGCACCCCCGACACCCACTGGATGGCCGAGGCCCGCTACCGCGGCCAGAAGGTCGTGGTCGTGAGCCCCGACTACAACGACGCCGCCACCTTCGCCGACGAGTTCCTGAGCGTGCGACCGGGCACGGACGGCGCGCTGGCCATGGCCATGGGGCACGTCCTGCTCAAGGAGTTCTTCGTCGACCGCGAGACGCCGTTCTTCACCGACTACATCAAGCGGTTCACCGATCTGCCCTTCCTGGTGCGGCTGGAGGAGCACGAGGGCGCCTGGCTGCCCGGCAAGTTCCTCACGGCGCGGGACCTGGGCTCGGACGAGGAGGCAGCCGAGTGGAAGACCGTCCTCATGTCGCGGGACGGCGTGTCGGTGGTACCGAACGGCTCGATCGGCTTCCGCTGGACGGAGTCGGGCAAGGGCCGCTGGAACCTGAACCTCGACACGGACCCCGAGCTCACCCTCCTCGGGCGCGGGCAGAGCAAGGAGGTGCTGCTGCCCCGCTTCGACGGCGGCGCCGCGACCCACCGGGGCGTGCCGGTGGTGAAGGTCGGGGACCATCTCGTCACCACGGTGTTCGACCTGCTGCTCGCCCAGTACGGCGTCCAGCGGGAGGGGCTGCCCGGTGATTGGCCCACCGGCTATGAGGACGCCGCGCAGCCGTACACGCCGGCCTGGCAGGAGCCGATCACGGGCGTCCCGGCCGAGCGCGCCACCAAGATCGCCAGGGAGTTCGCCAGGACGGCGGAGGTGTCCAAGGGCCGCTGCATGATCATCCTGGGGGCAGGCACCACACAATGGTTCCACGGCGACACGATCTACCGGGCGTTCCTGTCGCTGCTCCTGCTGACCGGCTGCCAGGGCCGCAACGGCGGCGGCTGGGCGCACTACGTGGGCCAGGAGAAATGCCGCCCGCAGACCGGATGGGCGCTGCTGGCGAGCGCCACGGACTGGTCGCGGCCGCCCCGGCAGACCCCGGGCACGCCGTTCTGGTATCTGCACACCGACCAGTGGCGCTACGACCGCTTCGACGCCGGCGAGCTGACCTCGCCTCTGGCCCGCGGCACCTTCCGCGGCAAACACACCGCCGACCTCATCACGGAGGCCGTGCGCAACGGCTGGATGCCGATGTCCCCGATGTTCGACCGCAACCCGCTGGACCTCGGCGACGCGGACGACCCCATCGCCCACACCCGCGCCGAACTGCAGGCGGGCAGGCTCGGGTACGCCGTCGAGCACCCGGACGACCCACGTAACTGGCCGCGCGTGCTCACCCTCTGGCGCTCCAACCTCCTCGGCTCCTCGGCCAAGGGCGATGAGTACTTCCTGCACCACCTCCTGGGCGCGACCTCCAACCTGGAGCACCCCGACGAGGAGGCGGCGACGGGCAAGCTGGATCTCCTCCTCACCCTCGACTTCCGGATGACGTCCTCGACGGTCTTCTCCGACATCGTGCTCCCGGCCGCCACCTGGTACGAGAAGCACGACCTGTCCTCCACGGACATGCATCCGTTCGTGCACGCGTTCAACCCGGCGATCACCCCTCCCTGGCAGACGAAGACGGATTTCACCGCCTTCCACCTCATCGCCCGCGCCTTCAGCGATCTCGCCAGAGAGCACCTGGGCGTGCGCCGCGACGTGGTCGCGACCGCACACCAGCACGACACCCCAGGCGAGCTGGCCCGGGACGCCGGCCCGGACCTCAAGCTCGTCGAGCGCGACTACGGCGCGATCGCCGAGAAGCTGGGCGCGCTCGGCCCGCTGACGGAGAAGCTCGGCCTCCCGGTCAAGGGCGTGACCTTCCTGCCCGACGAGGAGGTGGCCTGGCTGGGCCAGCGCTGTGGCCTCGTCCCGCGCGGCGTGGCCAAGGGCAGGCCGGAGCTGGACACCGACTCCAAGGCCTGCGAGGCCATCCTCGCCCTGTCGGGCGTCAGCAACGGCCGCCTGGCCGTCCAGGGTTTCCGCCAGCTCGCCGCACGGACCGGCACCGACCTCGACGGCCTCGCCCACGAGGGTCACCGCATCGTCTTCTCCGACACCCAGGCCAGGCCGGTGCACGTCGCCGCCAGCCCCGAATGGTCCGGCAAGGAGGCGCACAACCGCCGCTACTCCCCCTTCACGATCAACGTCGAGAACGGCAAACCCTGGCACACCCTCACCGGCCGCATGCATTTCTTCCTCGACCACGACTGGATGCACGAGTACGGCGAGGCCCTGCCGATCTTCCGCCCCCCGCTGGACCTGGCCGCGCTGCTGGGCGAGACCGGCACGCTGCGGTACCTGACCCCGCACAGCAAGTGGTCGATCCACTCCGAGTATCAGGACAACCTGCTCATGTTGTCGCTCTCCCGCGGCGGCCCCACGATCTGGATGTCCGTCGAGGACGCCGCCAGGATCGGGGTGGCCGACAACGACTGGATCGAGGCGGTCAACCGCAACGGCGTGGTCGTGGCGCGGGCGATCGTCTCCCACCGCATGCCGGTCGGCACGGTCTACATGCACCACGCCCAGGACCGCCTGATCGACGTGCCGAAGTCGGAGGCCACCGGCCGTCGCGGCGGCATCCACAACGCGCTGACCAGGGTCCTCATCAAGCCGACGCACATGATCGGCGGTTACGCCCAGCTCTCGTACGGCTTCAACTACCTCGGCCCCACCGGCAACCAGCGCGACGAGCTGACCACCATTCGTCGCAGATCCCAGGAGGTACGTTACTGATGCGGATCATGGCCCAGATCGCCATGGTGATGAACCTGGACAAATGCATCGGGTGCCACACCTGCTCGGTCACGTGCAAACAGACCTGGACCAACCGGCCCGGCGTCGAGTACGTCTGGTGGCAGAACGTCGAGACCCGCCCCGGCCAGGGCTATCCCAGACGGTACGAGGACCAGGACCGCTGGCACGGCGGCTGGACCCTCGACCGGAAGGGCAAACTCCAGCTCCGGGCGGGCGGCCGCCTGCGCAAGCTGCTCACCATCTTCGCCAACCCGATCATGCCGTCCATCCAGGACTACTACGAGCCCTGGACCTACGACTACGAGAACCTCACGAACGCACCCCTCTCCGAGGACATCCCCGTCGCGCCGCCCAGGTCGCTGATCAGCGGCGAGCCCACGAAGATCCGCTGGAGCGCCAACTGGGACGACAGCCTCGGCGGCGACCCCACGCCCGACCCGGTGCTGGAGCAGGTGTCGGAGCAGGTCAAGCTGTCGTTCGAAGAAGCGTTCATGTTCTACCTGCCGCGCATCTGCGAGCACTGCCTCAACCCGTCGTGCGTGGCCTCCTGCCCGTCGGGGGCGCTGTACAAGCGCGAGGAGGACGGCATCGTGCTGGTGGACCAGGACCGCTGCCGCGGCTGGCGCATGTGCGTGACCGGCTGCCCGTACAAGAAGGTGTACTTCAACCACAAGACCGGCAAGGCCGAGAAGTGCACATTCTGCTATCCGCGGGTCGAGGTCGGCCTGCCGACCGTCTGCTCGGAGACGTGTGTCGGCCGCCTCCGCTACATCGGGGTCCTGCTGTACGACGCCGACCGGGTCTCAGCGGCCGCCTCGGTTCCTGACGAACGCGACCTGTACGAGGCGCAGCTGGACATCTTCGTCGACCCCGACGACCCGGCCGTCGCCAGTGCCGGCCTGCCTCCCGACTGGGTGGAAGCCGCGCGCAGATCGCCCGTCTACCAGCTGATCAAGAAATACCGGATCGCGCTCCCCCTGCACCCGGAGTACCGGACGCTCCCCATGGTCTGGTACGTCCCGCCGCTCTCCCCCGTCGTGGACGCGCTCGCCGGCACCGGCCACGACGGCGAGGACGCGGTCAACCTGTTCGCCGCCATCGAGGCGTTGCGCATCCCCGTCGGCTACCTGGCCGAGCTGTTCACCGCGGGCGACCCGGCGCCGGTGACCACCGCGCTGCGCCGCCTGGCCGCGATGCGCTCGTACATGCGCGCGGTCAACCTGGGCGTGCCGCAGCCGGTTCCGCCCGACGCGGGCCTGGAGGAGGACGAGCTGAACGCCATGTACCGGCTGCTGGCGATCGCCAAGTACGACGAGCGTTATGTGATCCCGACCGCGTACGGCAATCCGCCGGGGATCTGGGAGGAAGGCGCGTGCAGCCTGGACTACGACGGCGGTCCCGGCATGCAGCCCCCGTTCGGCGAGGCGTCGGGCCATCCCGTGCCGGTCTCGATCGAGAGCTTCCACGGCCTGAAGGAGCGCCAGACCAGCGACGAGACCACCCACGACCGGGTGAACCTCCTCAACTGGGACGGCCGGGGCACTCCGGCCGGGCTGTTCCCGCCGCGGAGGAAGAAGACATGACCGAGCGCGTGCTCTGGCAGGCCGCCGCGCATCTGCTGGCCTACCCCGACGAACGGTTCTGGCGACGTCTGCCACTGATCAGGGAGGCGGCCGAGCCGTACGTCGCCGAGTTCCTCGGCCGGGCCGCCGAGCTGGGTCCCGGCGAGCTGGCCGCGCACTACGTGGAGACGTTCGACCTGAACCGGCGCTGCTGCCTCTACCTGACCTACTACACCGACGGCGACACCCGCCGCCGGGGCGAGTCGCTGGCCGCGCTGAAACGCCGCTACCGCGCCGCGGGATGGGAGCTGATGGAGGACGAGCTGCCGGACTTCCTGCCGGTCGTGCTGGAGTTCGCCGCGCTCGACCCCTCCGGGCCCGCGCTGCTCGCCGAGCATCGTGTTGGGCTGGAGCTGCTGCTGGCCTCCCTGGTGGCACGCGAGTCGCCGTACGCGCACGTGATCGGCGCCGTGTGCGCCGCGCTCCCGCCGCTCACCGCCGCCCAGCGGGCCGCGGCGAGCCGGCTGGCCACGGGCGGGCCGCCTGCCGAGACCGTGGGGAGGCACGCATGAGCTGGGGCGAGAGCGTGATGTGGATCGTCCTGCCGTACGTCACGATCGTGATCTTCGTCGGCGGCCTGCTCTGGCGCTACCGGTACGACAAGTTCGGCTGGACCACGCGCTCCTCCCAGCTCTACGAGAGCCGGCTGCTGCGGGTGGCCAGCCCGCTGTTCCACTACGCGCTGCTCTTCGTGATCGTCGGCCACATCACCGGGCTGCTCATCCCGGCGAGCTGGACCAACGCCATCGGCGTGAGCAACCACGCCTACCACGTGAACGCGCTCACCTGGGGCGGGATCTCCGGCCTTGCCACGCTCGTGGCGGTGGGCCTGCTGATCTACCGCCGCCGCACCACCGGTCCCGTGTTCCTGGCGACCACGACCAACGACAAGACCATGTACGCCGTGCTGACGGCGGCGATCTTCTCGGGGGTGGTGACGACCGTGGCGGGGTTCGTGCCCAGCGAGGTGAGTTACCGGACCACGGTCGGACCTTGGTTCCGCGGCGTGCTCACCTTCCAGCCCGACGTGACGGCGATGGGACAGGCGAGCGGCCTTTACAAGGTGCACACATTGATCGGGATGGTGCTGATCGTACTTTTCCCGTTCAGCCGCTTGGTGCATGCGCTTTCCGCCCCGTTGGGCTATTTGTTCCGTCCTTACATCGTGTATCGGAGGCGGCCGAGGTAGCGCGCGCGGGTCCCAGGAGGGGTTTTCGTGCGCCAGAATCGACCCTTGTGAAGCACGGGTACACCAACAGCACAGTCGGCGACGGCGCCCTGGTCGTGAAGTGCTACCAGGGTCCCGAGGCGGCTTTCAGGCTGCGCACGGAGAGCAGATACCTGCGCCGGCTGCGCGGCCGCCTCCCGGTCCCGCGCCTTCACCAGGTCACCGAGACGAGCCTGACCACCCGCTTCGTCTCCGGCGCCCACGGCCAGGACCTCCTGGACGAGGGCCGCGCGGTGGAGGTGCTCACGGAGTGCGGCCGGATCTTGGGCGGCATCCATCGGCTGGGCATCGTGCACGGCGACTTCGGCCCGCAGAACATGTTGTTCGACCCGGCCACGTTCGAGACGACCGCCATCCTGGACTGGGAGTGGGCCCACCCCGGACGGCCGGTCGAGGACCTCGCGTGGTGCGAGTGGATCATCCGCAGCCACCACCCCGAGCACGTGCCGCTGCTCCGGCACTTCTTCGCCGCCTACGACGGGTCCGTCCCAGGATGGCCGGAGCGGCAGGCGGCCATGGTGGCCCGGTGCCGCGACCTGCTCGACTTCTGCGCCCGGTGGGAGCCGGGCGGGGACGCCGAGAAGCTCTGGCACCGCCGCCTCGACACCACGGCCTCCTGGACGGAGTAGCGGGTGCGTTTCTGTCGGTCGCCTTTGCTTGACTCGGGGGCATGGCTCAGCATGTGATCCTTGTCCTCGGCGCGACCGGCTCCACCGGCCGGCGGGTGACCGGCCTGCTGCGTGCCTCCGGCCACGCCGTGCGGGCGGCGTCCAGGAGCGGCGAGACCACCTTCGACTGGTCCGAGCCGAGCACCTGGGAGCCCGCGGTGGCCGGCGCTTCCGCCGTCTACCTCATGGCGCCCGACGGCATCCCGGTCGATCCGCGGTTCGTGTCCCTGGCCGTCGAGCGGGGCGTCCGGCGCATCGTGCTGCTGTCCAGCACGGCCATCGAGCCCATGGGCGACGAGCGCCTGATGTCCGCCGAGCGCACCGTGCGGGAGTCGGGCGCCGAGTGGACGATCCTGCGGCCGAGCTGGTTCGACCAGAACTTCGACGAGGGCTTCTTCCAGTCCTCGATCCTCACGGGCGAGGTGGTGGTGCCGCTGGGGGACGTGCGGCAGGCGTTCGTGGACGCCGGCGACATCGCGGCCGTCGCCGCCGCGGCCCTCACGGAGGACGGCCACGCGGGGCGGACCTACGAGATCACCGGCCCCCGCTCGCTGACGTTCGGGGAGGCCGTGGAGATCATCGCCCGGGCGACCGGCCGCGAGGTCCGCTATCGGGGAGGCGACGAGGACTACCTGACGGCGATGGGCTCCTCGGAGCAGGCGATGGCCGAGGTCAAGGCATTCGCCGCACTCCGCGACCTCGGCGACCAGCCGGTCTCGGAGGCAGTGCGCCAGGTCACGGGCAGCCCGCCCAAACCCTTCGAGGCCTACGCCACGGAAGCCGCCGCTCAGGGCGCCTGGCGCCCTTAGAGAGACAGCTCCCTGATCAGGCTCCCGGCCGCGTCGATCAGCTCCACCTCCCGCGCGGAAAGCGTCGGATTCGCCCCCCGCGTGCGCTTGGCCTGGTCGAGCCCGTCACCGTAGTCCATCGCGCCGCCGAGCTCGCCGAGCAACGCGACGAGCATCTCGCGCGCCGGCATCGCCAGCTCGTTCTCCTCGTCCACCGCGACCTGCGCCATGATCAGGGCTGACATCGCGCAGTCCTGCCCGGGCAGCCCTTCCCGGCTGTTGCACCAGTCGATCACGAAGGGCCCGTCCGGCGTCAGCAAGACGTTGTCCGGATGCAGATCCAGATGCAGCACCCGATCACGCGGATCACCCGAAACCAGGGCCGGGATCGTGTGCAGCCGAAGCAGCAGCCGCGCCGTGACCCGCCCCGCCTCCGCGGGCGTGATCTCCCCGTCGATCGCCGCCCGTAACATCGTCGGCCCAGACAACCGCCGCATCACCAGATCGGTGGCATGCCCTTCGCCGACACCGGGATAGACATCGGGCACCGGGAACCCGTGCCGCGCCACGTGCGCCATGACGGCCACCTCGCGCCGCGCGTCGAGAGGTTCCCGGTAACGGCGCAGCACCCGGTCACCATCAACGGCGTACACGTCCGCACTGCGCCCTGACCCCAGCAGCTCACCGATCTCCATGCGCCAAACCTACCGACCGGGCCAGCTCTGCCCGCTGGGCCGCGTTCGCCCACGCCTGCCCGTAGGTCTTCAGCACGGCCCGCGCCGATTGGGCGGGCAGGTCTTTGAGCCAGTCGCGTCAACCCTTGATGCAGATGAGCTGCCGCAAGTGGGCCACGACCTGCACCAGGTCGGTCTGGGCGGCCATCACGGACTCCAGGTCCTTGTACGCCCCCGGAATCTCGTCGATCACTCCCGGGTCCTTGCGGCACTCCACACCCAGCGTCTGCTCCTGCAGGTCCTTGACCGTGAACGTCTTCTTGGCCTTGGTCCTGCTCATCTTCCGTCCGGCCCCGTGCGAGGCCGAGTTGAACGCCAGGCTGTTGCCCAGGCCCTTGACGATGTAGGTGCCGGTGGCCATCGAGCCGGGGATGATCCCCAGCTCACCGGAGCCGGCCCGGATGGCGCCCTTCCTCGTGACGAGGACGTCCACGCCGTCGTACCGCTCCTCCGCCACGTAGTTGTGGTGGCAGGAGATCGGCTGCTCGAACGTGATGTTCGGCAGGTGCCGGCGCAGCACGTCGCAGACCAGCCCCATCATCAGCGCCCGGTTGCGCCGCGCGTAGTCCTGGGCCCAGAACAGGTCACGCCGGTAGGCGTCCATCTGCGGCGTGTGCGCGACGAACACCGCCAGATCGCGGTCGACCAGCCCTTGGTTGTGCGACAGCCCGTGCGCGACGTCGATGTGGTGCTCGGCCAGCTCCTTGCCGATGTTGCGCGACCCGGAGTGCAGCACGACCCAGACGGCGCCCTCGTCGTCGGCGCACACCTCCAGGAAGTGGTTGCCGCCGCCGAGCGTGCCCATCTGCACCTCGGCCCGCTCCCGCAATCTCCGCACGGTCGGCGCCAGATCGTCGAAGCCCTCCCAGAACTCCGCCCACCCGGACGTCTTCATCCCGGCGACCTTCCCGGGATCGACCGGCCGCTTATGGTGATGGAACCCGACCGGCACGGCCTGCTCCAGCTTCCCCCGCAGGTAGGCCAGATTGTCCGGAAGCTGCGACGCCTTGTAGGAGGTCTTCACGGCCGTCATCCCACAGCCGATGTCCACGCCCACCGCGGCCGGCGACACGGCGTCCCGCATCGCGATGACCGACCCCACCGTCGCACCCTTGCCATGGTGCACGTCGGGCATGACGGCGACACCGTGCACCCACGGCAGGTTCGCCACATTTCGCAGCTGCTGCATCGCCTGCGGGTCGACCGACTCGGGCTCGGCCCACATCCTGATCGGATGCCGGGTCCCGGTCACCTCGTGGTACGTCATCGCGTGTCGCCTCCTTCCCGATCACCGAACTGGATCTATCAGGCCAGAGGTCCCATACCCACCGCAACCGAATAATGCGAGTCGTCGACCCCCGCCAAGTGAGACGAGACAGCGCCTCGCTCAGGGCGTGAATTCTTCATGATCCACAATGAAGATCTCCCTAGATGGTAGAAATGGGTCGAAAGTGTGTCCTGATGGTGGGGGCGATGGATGATCCGGGTTCTGCTCGCCGAGGATATGCACATGGTCCGAGGGGCACTGGTCGCACTGCTCGAGCTCGAACCCGACATCAAGGTCGTCGCGGAGGCGGCGACCGGCGACGAGATCGTGCCCATGGCGCTGGAGCACGCGCCGGACGTGGCGGTGATCGACGTCGAGCTGCCCCACGTCGACGGGCTCACCGCCACGGCCGAGCTGCGCAGGCGGTTGCCGCGATGCCGGGTGCTGATCGTGACGAGCTTCGGCCGCCCGGGAAGCGTCCGCAAGGCCTTCGCCGCCCAGGCCTCCGGGTTCGTGGTCAAGGACGCCCCGCCGGATCAGCTTGCCGATGCGATCAGGAGGGTCGCGGCAGGTGAGCGGGTAATCGATCCCCAGCTCGCCGTGGCCGCGCTGGAGGTGGTCGAGAGCCCGCTCAAGCCGCGTGAGCTGGCAGTGCTCGGGAGGTTCTCTGACGGCGAGGACGTGGAGCAGATCGCCGAGGCGCTGTTCCTGTCCGTGGGCACCGTACGCAACTACCTCACCGGGATCGTTGCCAAGCTGCACGCCCGCAACCGGCTGCACGCCGTCCGGATCGCCCAGGACGCCGGTTGGCTCTGAGCCCGGCCCGCCTGCTCGCCGGCTTCATCTGCGTGATGTGCCTGCTACGGGTGAGCTTCCACCTCGGCGAGGCCTCGGCCGGGCCGTTGACCGTGGCGAGCATCATCGGGGTCGCCACCCTCCAGCTGCCGATCTCACTGCCGGGCCGGCGGCGCCTGTCCGCCGTGCTCTTCCCGCTGCAGGCGGTACTGAACTACCTGCCCTTGCTCGCCGAGGCCGACAGCTGGCGGGCGGGCGGCTCGGGGTTCGTCGCCGCCTCGGCCCTCCTCGTGGTGCACGGTCCCTCCGCCTGGCTGATCTTCGGGCTGATCGCGGTCGCCGAGGGCGCCATAGCGACCGCGCTGGTCCTCGCTCCCGTGTACGTCTATTACGCAGTCGTCGCCCCCCTCACTGTCGGCCTGATGCTGTACGGTCTCAGCCGGCTCGCCGACCTGCTGGACCGGGTCCAGCGGGAGCGGTCCGAGCTGGCCGCCAGGGCCGGCGAGGTCGAACGGCTACGGCTGTGGGGGCACGTACACCGCCTGGTCGTGAGCAGCGTGTCCGCCGTCGAACGGCTGGCGCGGCGCGCTCAGCGCCAAGGCGACGTGGAGGCGGTGCAAACAGCGATCTCCCGGGCCGTCGCCGTCGCGCGGGAGGCGCTGGATCAGGTACGGTCCCTGCCGCCCGCCGAAGCGGCGATCCCGGTCCCGCCTCGCGATGACGACACGCGGATCCTTCGACTGGCCACGCCGATCCTCATCGTCACGCACGTCCTGTTCATCGGGCAGTCGCTGTTCAACTTCGCCGCCGACGAGACGCTCGATCCCGGGTCTGGGGACGTCGGCTACCTGGCCCTGCTGCCCGTGACCTTCGGCCTGCAGTTCTGGCACCTGGCCGCCCTGCGCACGCGCAACCGGCCCAGGGGCCTGGCCTGGACCATGACCGCTCAGGCGCTCACCATCTACGCACCGCTGGTGCAAGGCGAAGCGTCCGGGCTCCTCGTATCGGGGTTCTTCGCCGGTGTCGTCCTGCTCTACATACGGGCGCCGCTGTCGTGGCCGCTGTGCGTGGTGATCTGCGGCCTCCCCGCCGTCGAGGCCTGGCACGCCTGGGGCCCGATCGCTTCCACCTACCGATCCTTCAGTACCCTGTCCACCGCCCTGGCGGTCTACGGCCTGACCCGGCTGGTCGCTCTCGTCACCGAGCTCAAGCAGACCCGGGCCGAGCTCGTCGAGGTGGCAGCCCTGCGCGAACGACTGAAGGTGGGCAGGGACGTACACGACCTGCTTGGCGGCGGTCTCACCACGATTGTCCTGCACGGGGAGCTCACGCTGCGGCTGCTGGAGGCGGACCCGAGCCGGGCGATGGGGCAACTCGAGCGGGTGTCGCAGGCGGCGCGGGCCGCGCTCGCCGACACCGCCCGGCTGAGCACACCGGACCGGCGCCTGTCGCTGGCCGCCGAGGTCGACTCCGCCAGAGCCGTACTGGAATCAGCGGGAGCGGCCGTACGGATCGATGCCGCGCCCGTGCCCGGGCCGGTCGAGCCCGTGCTCGCGGTAGTGCTGCGCGAGGCGGTCACCAACGTGCTGAGGCACAGCACACCAGGCGAGTGCCTGATCGAGATCGCCGTCGAGGACGGCCGCGTACGGCTGCGGGTGGCCAACGACGGAGCCGCCCCCGACTCCGACGAGCCCGGCACGGGGCTGCGGAGCCTGCGTGCCCGCCTGGCCGCCATTGGCGGCGAGCTCACCACCACCCGGACCGGCGACCGCTTCGAGCTCCTCGCCCGCGCACCAGTCGATCATGAGGATCTCACGCCCACGAGGTGAATCCGGCGACTGTGCCGGGGAGCGCCCGGTAGCTCACAGTGGATCCGCCACACTGACACGAAAGATCAACCGGGGACCATGAATCGTCGACAGTTCCTCACGGCCGCCGCGCTCTCCGGCCTCGCCTCCGCCTGCGGCTCCGGCGCCGCAGGCGCCCGTGCTCCGCGCGATCCGGCCGCCTTCCGTACCGAGCTGCGCGTGCCGCCGCTGCTCGAGCCCGAGGTGGACAAGGACGGAACGCGGAGATACGTACTGACGATGCAGCGGGGCCGCAGCGAGATCCTGGCCGGAAAGCCGGTCGAAACCTGGGGGTTCAACGGCCCGCACCTAGGGCCGACGATCCGGGCGGCACGCGGCGACAGGGTCCGGATGGCGGTCACCAACCGGCTGGACGAGCCGAGCACCGTGCACTGGCACGGAATGCGGCTGCCCGCGAAGATGGACGGTGGGCCGCACCAGATGATCGACCCGGGCGCCACGTGGAGTCCGCACTGGACCATCGACCAGCCCGCCGCCACGTCCTGGTATCACCCGCACCCACATGGCAAGACCGCCACGCAGGTCTACCGCGGCCTCGCCGGCATGTTCATCATCGACGACCGGACCACAGCCGCGCTCCCCGCCACGTACGGGGTCGACGACGTCCCCCTCATCCTTCAGGACAAGAGCCTCGCCGAGGACGGCTCACCGACGGGCGACCCGTTGAAAGGCACTTTCGGCATCCTGGGCGACCACATCCTGGTCAACGGCACGTACGCCCCTTTCGTCAACGTCCGCACCGAGCGGGTGCGCTTTCGGGTCCTCAACGGATCGAACGCCCGGATGTACCACCTCACGTTCGCCGACGGCCGCGCGTTCCACGTCGTCGGCAACGACGCCGGCCTGCTGCCGGCGCCGGTCCAGGTCGACCAGGTCTCCCTCACCCCGGGCGAGCGCATGGAGGTCGTCGTGACCTTCGTCGCCGGCGAGCAGGTACTCCTGCGCACGGTCTCGGGGTCCGACGACATCGACGAGGGAGACTTCGACCTTCTGAAGATCGTCGCGGCGCCGCGGCTCGCCTCCTCCCCTCGCCTGCCGGCCCGCCTGGCCACCCCCACTCCGATCGTGGTTCCCCCGAACGCCAAGGTCCGCCGGTTCCGGCTCAACGGCCACGACGCCATCAACGGCAAGGAAATGGACCTGTCGCGAATCGACGAGGTGGTCCCCGCCGGCGCCATGGAAATCTGGGAGATCGAGAACACCGTCTACGCCCACAACTTCCACATCCACGAGGTGGCATTTCAGGTGCTCACCGTGGATGGGGAGAAACCTCCCGCGTACGCGAGCGGCCACAAGGACACCGTCTACGTGCCGCCGAAGAGCACGGTACGGCTCGCCGTCCAGTTCGGCCGGTTCACCGATCCGGCGACGCCGTACATGTACCACTGCCACATCCTGCGGCACGAGGACTCCGGCATGATGGGGCAGTTCGTGGTCGTGGAGCCGGGCACTGAGAACCAGGTGCCCCGCACGATATCCGCCCACCACATGTAGCGCCGCCGGCCGCAGCTCAGCTGCCGTATTGCCGGGTCTCGGCCCGCTCCACCAGCAGCACGTGAGCGGGCTCGTCCGCGACCGGCCGGTGCCGCAGTCCCTTGGGCACGACGAAGACGTCGCCCGCCACCATGGTGACCGGGTCGCGACCCTCAATCTCGATCCGGAACGTGCCGTCCCAGCACAGGAACAGCTCGTCCTCGTCGTGATCGTGCCAGGGGAACTCGCCGTGCAGCTGGGCCAGTCGCACCACGGCGTCGTTCGCGCGGGCCAGCTCCCGTTGCTGGAAGGAACCCCTTCCCAGAGCCAATAGCCCTAAATTGGACCGTTTCTCGAACCAATCAGGGGTGCCGGTAAGAAACGTGTCATGAGCCCCAAACGAGCGGCTTCTCTGACGACGCCGCCAGTTTGATCTTGTCCGGAATCGATCATTTCTGAGACACGCTGCAGGCGCAGTCCTGCTCTCGGTGTTCGACCTCGCGATCATGTCTCATAACCCGCGTACGAAAACTATGTTTCACTACCCTGGAGCCTGGCCGTTTATTAGACAATGTCCAGATGAGCAGGATCGGCTACGGCAGGGTTTCCACTCGCGACCAGAATCCTGACAGCCAGCGCGACGCCCTCACAGAGGCCGGTTGCGACCGGATCTTCGTCGACAAGGCATCGGGAAAGGTCGATCGACGCCCTGAGCTCGACAAGGCGCTGGACTACCTCAGGCCTGGCGACACCTTCGTCATCACCCGCCTGTCGCGCGCCGCCCGTTCGCTGCGCCACCTGCTGGACTTGGCGGCGCAGCTCCGCGAGCGCGAGGTCGATCTCTTGGTGCTCAAGCAGGGCATCGACACCTCCACGCCGGGTGGACGCCTGCAGTTCCACATGTTCGGGGCCTTCGACGAGTTCCTCCGCGAACTCATCGTCGAGGGCACCCTAGAAGGACTGGCCTCGGCCCGAGCACGCGGCCGCGTCGGCGGGCGGCCGGCGGCCCTGGACGCCCACGGGGTGGAGATGGCCCGCGCGCTGTACGAGATGAAGGGCGATGACGGCAAGCGCCGCTACACCGTCCAGCAGATCGCCGACCGGCTCGGCGTCAGCCGCGCCACGATCTACCGCCACCTCGATCCCGACAAGCCGGTCTCGGCGTAGGAGAAGCACGGTGCTGCCCCGGTCACCTACTACGGCGCCAAGGCCGAGCTGAGCTTGTTCTCAAGAATCTGAAACGATCTCGCCAGCGCCAAGGTTGAAGGTCAAGGTGGCGGAGCCGTGCGGCGGAGCCGTACCACCACAAAGGCGAGCAGCCCGAGGGCGGCCAGCGCGAAGACCGCGTTGCCGATGAGGTCCACATTCGCGGGCGCTGGGAAACTCGGCGGCTGAGGGAAGCCGTGCCACGCGTAGGTGACCAGGCCGGCAGCGCCCAGGGCGAACCTGTGCCAGGGTCCCCAGCCCGCGCGCCGGGACCAGCGCAGGATGAGCAGCGTCATCGTGGCGTAGAGCGCGAGGTAGAAGCCGACCGTGATCCACGCGGGCACGACGGACTCCAGCTTGATCCCCACCAGGGCGAGCAAACTGGGCAGCCAGAACGCCAACCCAGCCGCGATGGTGATCGCGAAGACGGTCCACGGACTGGCCGGCGTAGCCGGGAGACTTGTGGTTTAAGGTCGCATGTGGGTTCTCGCCCGATGTTGCAAAAATGATCATTTGAGAACGGATGCTGCGGTGGGATCGGCTGTGATGGCCGATTGAAGGCTTTGAAGCGGTGTACGTGACGCGCCACGGGACCCGAGCGGCGGATGCCGTTGGCCCGGTTGAGGCGTCTATTGGGCGGCATCCGGGGGCTTGGCGAATCCGTGGAGGATGGCGTCGGCGAGTGACTGAGCTTGCTGCGCAGGTGAGAACAGGGCAGGGCATGCCAGCCAGGTGGCGGCGGTGCCGTTGACCGCGTTGATGATCGTGAGCGCTGCGGTGTTCGCGGTGACGCCCGGGCGGAGTTCGGCTTTGGTCAGCAGCTGCACCATCTGCCGCCGCCAGCCTTCCATGATGGCCTGCTTGTCGTGCAGGCCGCGTTCTAGTTCGGCCACGCCCTCCGCGCTGCGCATCGACAGCGCGAACACTTCCCGGAACGTCGAATCCTCCTCCAGTGCCGTGAAGAACGCGACGAGGAAGTCGGCGACGCGCTGCAGAGGTGGTTCTGGGCCGTCGAGCTTGTTCCAGACGGGCGTCGCGGCCTCGGCCCACAGCTCGCTGATCGCCGACAGGCAGAGCGCCGCCTTGTCTGTGAAGTGGTGGTAGAGCGCGCCGCGGGTGACTCCCGCCCGTGCGGCGATCCCCGCGAGGGTGGCCGCCGCGTAACCAAGCTCGGCGAACTCTGCAAGAGCCGCGACCAGCAGGGCGCGGCGGGTGGCCGCCGCCTCCTCCGCAGTTCTCCGCATGACGGACAGTTTCTCATACATGCGGGCATGTATGCTTCACTAAAGATACGTATCTGCATGTATGTAAAGGAGCTTGCCATGCTGCTATTCCGCGACGTCAAGGTGTTCGACGGCGAGGAGGTCCTTCCGCCCACCCACGTCACCGTCGCCGAAGGGCTCATCGCCGCGATCGGAGAGGCGGAGGCACCCGGAGCGGTCGTCATCGAAGGGCGCGGAGCCACCCTGATACCCGGCCTCATCGACGCGCACGCGCACGCCTTCCCCGGCGATCTGGAACAGGCCTCGATATTCGGGGTCACGACCGTCCTCGACATGATGGCCGACCCCGCCCAGGCCGCCAAGCTCCGTGCCACGGCTGCAGCCGCCCCCGAGCTGGCGGACCTGCGCACCGCGGGCACCGCCGCCACGATTCCCGGCGGATACGGCTGGTACCTCGTCGAGATGGGCCTCCTGCCGCCCTTCCCCACGCTCACCGCCCCCGAGCAGGCCGAAGCTTTCGTGGCCGAGCGACTGGCCGAGGGGTCCGACTACCTGAAGATCCTTCTCGACGACGGCTCAACCGTAGGCATGCCGACCCCGACAATGCCCAACGAGACACTCCATGCGCTGGTCGCCGCCGCCCACGACAGAGGCAGGATCACCGTCGCCCACGCGCTGACCGCGGAGTCCGCCCGGCTGGCAGTCGCGGCAGGTGTCGACGTGCTCGGCCACCTCTTCGTCGACCAGCCCGCCCCAGAGCTCGCCTATGAACTGGCGGCAAGGGAAACCGTGGTCATCCCCACCCTCGCCGTACTCGGAGAGCTGTTCGGCAGATCACAAGGCCGGCAACTGGCCGCAGACCCCCGGGTGGCGCCATACCTGGGCGAAGGGGCGCGGCGCATGCTCACCATGGAACCCGTGCCGCTCGGCGAAGGCGCACGCCACGACTTCGACGTGGCGACCCGCACGCTGGCAGAGCTACGCGACGCCGGCGTCACCGTGCTGGCCGGATCCGACGCCTCCAACATGGGAACCGCCCACGGCGCGACCCTGCACCATGAACTGCGCCAGCTCGTGGCCGCAGGCTTGACGCCCCGGGAGGCCCTGACCGCCGCCACCGCCGCCCCCGCCCGCTGCTTCGGCCTCACCGACAGGGGCAAAATCGCGCCCGGACTCCGCGCCGACCTGGTACTCATCGACGGCGATCCCACGGCAGACATCGACCACACCCTCGACATCCTCGGCGTTTGGCGAGACGGACAGCGCTTAACGCGCGAGCACCAACTCGGTGACGAAGGTCCGCTTACCAGCTGAGGGCAGCCGGTGGACGCCCCACCGGAAACGAAGATCTAAAACGATGGCCGTGGAGTCCAGTATGCCGGTTACGCCAACGCGGGCGGGAGAGCCATCGACGATGAGCTCGTTGGAGATGGCGAGGCTGCGGGAGTTCCGGGCGGGCTGGCATGACTGCCTGACCAGGCGTGGGAACGCATTATTCGAGCTCACCGACGCCGTGTTGTGCGCACCGACGATCACATCGCTGCCCTATCTGAGTTTGGAGCCGGTGTTCCGCCGCAGCTGGGGCAGCCTGTACGACGGATTAGCCGCGGGATCGATCGATGCCGGACGGGTGCGTGAGCTGCTGGTGAGATCGGGCCCGGCGGACTGGCCGCTGACCTTCGCCGTGGACGCCAGCACGCACCCGCGTCCATATGCCGAGACCAGTCCTGGGCGTGAATGGCATCACCTGTCGGGACCAGGTGGCGTGGACGGCGGGGTACCCGGGTGGGCCTGGCAGCACGTCACCCAGCTCAATCTCGATCACGATTCCTGGGTCGCACCGATGGACGTGACCCGGGTGGCCACCGGCGGCCCGGCGCAGACGCTGGCCGCCGTCGGCCAGATCCGAGCCATGGCCGACCGGCTGCGGACAGCTGGGCGAGCAGGGCGCAAGCTGTTCGTCCACGACGCCGGATACGGCCCTCCGCTCCCGAACATGTCCCCAGCCGCCAGGTAGAACTTGATCCTTGATCAGCAACTGAACGGCCCACGGGAGCGCGCCGGTCGGTCAGGAACTCCGGTGCGGCCAGTTAAGCAGCCGGCGGTGGGCGGCCCAGTGCACATCCTCGATCGCACCGCCCTTGGAGACGACACGGGCGCGGCGGAACTCCGGGTCGAGGTCCTCGACATAGAGGGTATGGATCTCCTCAGTCTTCGCGCTGGATCAGCTTCACGAGAGCTGGCAGAGAGGCGCGTCCATTGTTATCTAGGGTTGTCGAACCCTTCCAGCAGGTCAGAGGATGATGATCTCTTCCTTCACGTAGGCCAAGTTGGCCGAGCTCGCCGATCGCCTAGCAGGATGCAGTGTGGGCCTGGGCCAGTTCGGTGACGCCGCCAGTTGACCGCAAGCGGATTCGCTACGGCGGTCCGTGGCCAGGTTGTCAGTCGAGCCGTGTAGCGGACCAGCTGACGCGTTGCGCTGCCACTCCGCCGCTCTCCCATCCGCTCCCACCTGCGTGAATGTCGCCCGGCCCGCGAGCTCCCCGCTGTGCCTGTGCCGTGCTCGGGACGTCATGCGTACGGTCGCGCCCCTCGGCCGCGACCGTACGCATGATCGGTCATGGTGTTACTTGCTGGGAGCGCCGTTGACCACCGGTAGGGAGATCGAGGTGCCGGTCAGGTCGATGGTGACCTTGGCTCCGGTGCCGGGTTCTGCCTTGTTCTCGGTGCCGTGGCCGTCCGCGGCGACGTTGAAGTCGTCGTTGGTTCCGGTCAGGACCAGGCCGAGGCGGTGTCCGGCCTTGAACTGGTAGTCCTGCGGCAGCATTTTCCAGGTGATCTGGTAGGACTTGCCTGGCGTCAGCGGTGTCTGGCGGCTGAGCGACTTGTGGTTCTGGGCGTCCAGGATGCCGCGGGTGACCACGTTGAAGTCGGTGGTCGCCGTGTTGTCGCCGGCTTTGAGGTAGCAGCCGTCGTCATCGGTCGTGCTTGGGCCGACGCAGTCTTCGCCGCCGATGAACTTGAAGCCATAGGCTCGATCTGCGCCGAGTTCACGGACGTTGATGCGGGTGTCGGTGCCGTAATCGACGAGCAGGACGCCTAGGTTGGCGGTCGGCTTGTCCAGCTTCAGGCGCAGGCTCACCGACGGCGTCCCGGACAGCCTGAGCGCGTTCTCCAGCGGCGGGGTCAGGAAGGCCAATCGGTTCGGGTTGGTGGTGGCGGGGTTGTCGGCCATCGCGATCTCGGTCTGGGCGGTGTCGAGATAGCTGCCGGTGCCAGCCGAGGGCGTGCGCCCCAGGGAGCCGTCCCGCTGCGGCCGCAGGGTCGTCGTTCGCGCCGCGGGTGCCGGCCAGTCGGCCTGGCTGATCCACCGGTCCGGGCCGTGCTGCACGTCGATGCGAGGCTGGCGCATAATATCGTTGGCCGCGCCCATCAGTTCGTGGTCGAACCACTTGTTCAGGGTTGTGAGCCACACCTCGCGGCGGGTCCAGAACGGGTCGAGGTGCGCATACTGCGTCACCCACGCCTTGCGCTGCACGGTGCGGGGCAGCTTGGCCCACCACTCGGCAAACTGGCTGCCCACCACGTTGCGGTCCTGCATCCCATAAACGCCGAAGACGCTGGCGTGCACGTTGCTCGCCTTGGAAATCGGTCCGGTCCGGTAGTTGCGCTCGTGCCAGTAGGCGTTGTAGTTGCCGGTGGCGTCGTCGGAGCCCTCGCGAAGGCGCTGGTGCACCGCCGCGCATTTCTCATCCGGATCGGCGTCGAGCCGCTTGGCCATGAATTCCTGCGTGCCCTTGGAGAAGGTGAGGGCGCCGTTGATCCGCGACGTCTCATACCCGCTGGTGTAGGACGCGATCGGCACGATCGTCTCCAGCCCTTGCACGCCGGTGCCGGCCACGCCGATGCCGAGCGCTCCCTCGTAGGAGTGGCCGATCATCCCGGTACGCCCGGTGGTCCAGGAGGCCTTGACCGGGTCGCCCTTGTCGTCAATGGCGGTCGCCCGGCCGTTCAGCCAGTCGATGACCGCCTTGCCGCCGAGCACGTCGGGGGCGCCGTAGGTGGTCGGGCAGCCCTCAGACAACCTGGTGCCGATCATGTCGACGGACAGGAACGCATACCCACGCGGCACGAAGTAGTTGTCGTAGAACATCGGGAACTTCGTCGCATTCCCGTTCGCGTCATACTTCTTCTTTTCCACCTCGAAACCGGCACCCGGTTCGTCGAAAGCCGGGCTTTCGTGCATGATCACCGGGACCTTGAGTCCGGGACCGCTCTCTTTCGGCCGGATGATGTCCACCCGGATCAGGTCCTTCTTGCCGTCGCCGTCACTGTCGACCGGCGACTGCACCCGGACGTGCTCACGGATGGCGCCGGCGTAGGAGAAGACGGGCTGCGTCACCCCGCCGGAGACTTTGATCTCCGGCTTGTCCGCCGCGGAGGCGGCGGGAGCACCGGCGATCACGAGTGGGATCGCGAAGGTGACTGCGGCGAGGAGCCCTCGCCGTGGGCGGTTGGACATGTGCCCTCCTTTGGGGCTGGTCATTGCGATGGGTGGCACCGAAAGCGTTTGCGCTGGTCAGCGCGGAGTGTGCTGGCCAGATCAGCGGGATTTGCGGCGGTGGGCAGAGCATGCCGGGGCGGCGGCGAGTGCGCCGGCGGGCAGCGGCATGCTCGTCGTGCGCGAGCGAGTGGCCCTGGTGCAGCGCGAGCGCTGTAAGCAGTCGGTGCAGTGCCTGGTGGAGAACGTGTCGTGCTGCGGGTTTCGGCCTGAAGGTGCCGGCGTCGAAGGCCGAAGCCCGGTCGAGGTGTTGTGCCGGAGCGACCTCGACCAGGTGGGGCGGGTCAGTTGTCGATGGCCTGGTAAAGGGTGGTCCAGAAGTCGTGGATGGCGTTGGCTGAGTCGGGGGTGGACATGCCGACCTGGGTGAGCAGGATGCCGACGATGCCGTTCTCGGGGTCGGCGTAGGTGGTGGTGCCGGCTCCGCCGTCCCAGCCGAACTGGCCGATGGGCGCGTAGTCGCCGCGGTAGGTGCGGACCGCCATGCCGAAGCCCCAGCCGCCGTGCTGTCCCAGGCCGTACCCCGTGTGCAGGACGTTGCGGGCATAGACCTCCCGGGCGGCTTGCTGCTCGGGAGTGAGACGGTTGGTGGTCATCAGCTCGACGGCGGCCCTGGACAGGATGCGTCGGCCGTCGTGCATGCCGCCGTTGAGGAGCATCCGGAAGTAGGCGTGGTAGTCGTCGGCGGTGGAGTCGAGTCCGCCGCCGCCGGACGGGAAGGCCGGAGGCTTGCTGTGGTGCCCGCCTTCGGCCGGGTCCTCCACGTTGAACTCGCCGGTCTGCCAGTCGGGGGAGTACAGCGGCGGGAAGCGGTGGATCTTGTCGGCGGGCACGTGGAAGCCGGTGTCGGTCATGCCGAGTGGCTCGAAGATGCGCTCGTGCAGGAACGTCTCGAACGGCTGGCCGCTGACCCGGGCGACCAGCACGCCGAGCACGTCGTCGCCGAGGTTGTACTGCCACCGCTCGCCGGGCTGATAGGCCAGCGGCAGCGTGCCCAGGCGGCGCATCCACTCATCCGGGTCCGAGCCCGGCAGCAGCCAGCCGTCCGCCTGGCCGTAGACCCCCTGCTCGAAGAGCGCGCCCAGGATCGGGGCGGTCTTCGCCGTCATGTCGATGCCGAGCCCGAGCGTGGAGGTCAGCAGATCCCGTACGGTGATCGGCCGCCGCGCGGGCACGGTGTCGTCCAGCGGGCCGTCGGGTCGCGTCAGCACCTGCCGGTCGGCCAGCTCGGGCAGCCACTTCTCGACCGAGTCGTCCAGCCGCAGCCGGCACTCATCCAGCAGGACCATCGTCGCCGACGCGGCGACCGGCTTGGTCGTGGAGGCCATCCGGAAGATGGTGTCGCGGCGCATCGGCTCGCCACCGTCGTGGCGCATCGTCCCGATCGCCTCCACATGCGTCTGTTCGCCCCGGCTGACCAGGGCGACCAGCCCGGGGAACTTCCCGGACTCGACATGCCCTGCCAGCACCTCGCGCAGTCTGTCCAGCCCGGTCTTGGAGAAGCCGCTGTTGCTGTGTGCCATCACAAATTTCCTTACATACAAGCGTTAGATACAGAATTTAGATCTTGCGTGCCCCGTCCCGGCGTGGCGCTCGGCCTCGGGCGCGACGTGCGGGGGTGCGGGGTGTGTCAGAGGGTCTTGTCGTGTTTTCTTAACCGGCGGCGCGCTCGATGGCGTCGGTCAGTTGCTTGCGGGCACGGGCGGGGACGTAGCCGCCGTCGGTGTAGTCGCGGACGAACGTCTCGGCGAATGTCACCGGGTCCGGCCCGACGATCTCGCGGATCGGCGTTCCGTCCGCCGCGGCCTGCTCGAACAGGGCGGCGAGGTCTTCGAACCTGGACGCCTCACTGTCGGCGTCGGTCGGCACGAAGTGCATCATGTGCCGCTGAATCGCTTCGACCGCCGCCCGGTAGTTCGGCGGAAGCTGTCGTACGCGTGCCTGGTACTGCCGCCACCGTCGCTTGGGGCCGATCATCGTCGCGATGAAACCGCCGAATGTGGTGTCGGTCATGGTGATCGTCTCCTTGATGGAGCTGTTCGAGCCGTTGTGTGGGGAAGCTCCGGATCCGCCACTGGGCCGTTTGTTCATGCATCGCTGAACGCCTGCGACAGTACATTGCATTCATAGATAAGTCAACGTCTATTGGAAGCGAACATGCCTGTTTAAGCGCGCTTTTACGGCGAACACTGCAATGAGCATGGCACTGATTGCAATAGATGATCAAGTCATGTGTTGCAATGGACTTCGAGTGATTGCATACTGTGCGGCGGGAGTGCGCGCGCCGAGGCGCGCATGCCGGCAGATGGGAGACGAGCACCGATGCCCGGAGACAGACTCACCAATGAGGACCGCCAGCAGATTGCTGCGGGGCTGGCCGAGGGGCTCGGATACACCGAGATCGGCCGGCGTCTCGGGCGGCCCGGCTCGACCATCATGCGGGAGGTCACCCGCAACGGCGGCCCCGACGACTACCGGGCGCAGCGGGCGCAGGAGGCCACAAAGCAGCGTGCGCGCCGGCACCGGCAGGCCAAACCTCCGGCGCCGCCGATCGGCGACAGCAGCCACGGGCGCGACCCGCAGGCGGTCCACGACCTCACCGAATCCTTCGCCACGCTCCTGGAGCAGCAAGGGATGCCCCGGATGGCGGCCAGGGTGCTGGCCTGCCTGCACGTCACCGACTCCGGCGCCCTCACCGCCGCCGAACTGGTCCAGCGGCTGCACGTCAGCCCCGCGTCGATCTCGCAGACCGTCGCCCTCCTCGAACAGCAGGGACTCCTCAAGCGGGAACGAACTCCCGGCGGCCGCCGCGAACGCTACGTCGTCGACGACGAGCTCTGGGTCCGCTCCACCCTCGCGGCTCTGCAGATGAACGAGACCCTGGCCGCCGCATCGCAGCGCGCGGCGGAGATCCTCGGGGCCGATACCCCGGCCGGCGCCCGCTTCGACATCTCCGCCGAGTTCCTGCTCCTCGTCAACGCGAGCCTCGGACAGGTCATGCGGCAGTGGCAGCAAGATCAGGCCGCCCGCAACGCCGAACGCCAGTCATGATTACTCGCGACCTTCGGTCGGGGCTCTGGGTGTCACGCCGGCGCCCGCTGGAGCTTCTCGGGAATGGTGCGTCTCATCGTCCCAGCTGACCAGGGCGGCAGCCCGGGAATCTGCCTGGATTCGCAATGCCCTGCCAGCACCTCAAGCAGCCTGCGCAGCCCCGCTTCGGAGAAGCCGCCGTCGCTCTTTCCCATCATGAATCCCCCTTTGCCTACGGTGTTCGATCTTGTGACCGCTGACGCGCCTCCGCATCGGGCCTGATCGCCGCCGAACAGCAACCTTCTTGGTTGCTGCCTTAGGACGCTGTGTCCTTAGGACGCTGTGTCCTTAGGACGCTGTGTACGCTAGCCGCAGACGATATAGGATGGCAAGAGCCGATTGACAGGGAGTGGGATGATGGACCCGACACGCACCGTTGAGCTGCTGTGGGGACTTCGCGAGCCGTGGACCGGAGGCGGCCCCAAGCCGACGCTGAGCATCGAGCAGATCGCGCGCACCGCCGTGGCCATCGCCGACGCCGAGGGATTCGACGCGGTCACCATGCAGCGCGTCGCCGGCCGGCTCGACTACACCAAGATGGCGCTCTACCGGTACGTCGCCAGCAAGGATGAACTGATCGCCGCCATGATCGAGGCGGCCGTCGGCGAGCCACCGGATCTGACCGGGGTGTCCGGTGGCTGGCGGGGCAGGCTGGAGGAATGGGCCAACCGGATGTGGGCGGCCTGGGAGGCCCATCCATGGCTACCGGACGTCACCGTCGGGAACCGGATCATGGGACCCAACGAAGTCGGCTGGATCGAGGCCGCTCTCAGCACACTCACCGACACCGGACTGAACGGCGATGAACGAATGGACGCCGTACGCCTGGTCAGCAGCCACACCCGCAACACTCGCTCGGCGGACAATGCGGGAACTGTCCCGTGGACCGCCGACGGACAGCTTCCCGACACCATCGGCGAACAACTTCGCGAACACCGCAAACGCTACCCATCGGTGACAGCCGCGATCGCGGCCGCCAACCCCGCCAGGCACAACACCCGCACGTTCGGCCTGCACCGCATCCTCGACGGCCTCGAGCAGCTCATCTCCACCAGATCGCGCGAGGGTTGACGCCTGCGAGTGGAGGAGCCCTCGCTGGTCGGACCACATGGTCGGCGTCGACACCGGCCGAACTGCCACCCCCACACAGGTCGTTGGCGCTGAGATTGATCTTGGGCCTTCGCGGGGTGTCGTTATTAACTGCGGCAGCTCAGTGAGGTCCCCGACCTGCCCGACCTGCCCGACAGCGGCGACCTGGAGGAGGAGGAAGGGGTGTAGGGCTCCCCCCGGCTCGCGGGGGCCGACCGGTCCCCGCGAGTGTGGCCCGTACCGGGACGTCACTCCTTCCTGCCCGTGCTGGTGGTTCGTCGAGGACGGCCTGCCAGTAGGAGCGGAACGGCGAACCGGGCTTGGTGTCACATCTGGTGACGCTGTACGGGATGATGATCAGCGGCTGCCCCGTCGTGATCTCTGGCGGGAGTCATTGACCAGCTGATATCTCTGCAGAAGAGGTACCTGATGGCCCTGTCGGCGATGACGGCGGAGCGGCGTGCGAAGGCGTTGGCGAAGGCGGCCGAGGCGCGTACGGCGCGTCGTGCGCTGCTGGCGGAGGTGGCCTGCGGCGTGGTGAGTGTGGCGGAGGTGCTCGAGCGCGGCGGGCAGGATCTGGTCGGCAGGACGCGGGTGGTTGCGGTCCTGCGGGCCGTTCCCGTATATGGGCCGGCCCGGGTCGCGGCGTTGATGGCCATCTGCGGGGTGGCGGAGAAACAGCGGGTTGGCGCGCTGAGCGAGCAGCAGCGCGAGCGGCTTGTGCGGGCTTTGATCAGGTGACAGCGCCGGGGCTGATCGTGTGCGTGCTTATCGGAGTTCCGCGTCCGGGTGAGGCTGGCTCTGCAGGCGATGGCGAAGGTCGGCCTGCTCCGCCGTCAGCGCCTGGCCCGGGCGCCGGATGCGGGCCGGGCGGGGTCGGGGGATGTCGTCGCCGTGCAGGAGGGCGAAGTCGGCGTGAGCCGCCTCGACGGCTTCGGGGTAGGCCTGGGTCTTCTCATGCTCGGCCAGGGCCCGGTAGATGCTGGCCAGGGACGGGTTTTCGCCCTTGCGTTTCCCGGTCGGGATGATCAGGTTCTTGCGGATGTCTTCGACGCGTTCCCCGGCGGCCTTGCGGCGTAGCACGGTGTGCAGCATGTCGTCGGTGATGACCGGGGGGCGGCCGCCGTGGTTGCCCTTGCGGGCGGCGGCGTCCAGGCCTTCCAGGGTGGACTCGCGGATGGCTTCGCGTTCGGTCTCGGCCATCGCGGCGAAGAACGCGAACAGCATCCGGCCGGGCCCGGACGGATCGTAGATGCCAGCCAGCGGCCCGGCGAGCATCTCCAGCACCAGGCCGTGCGCGGTCAGATGGTCGGCCAGCGCGGTGAGCTCGGCGGCGTCGCGGCCCAGCCGCTTCATCTCATACACCGTCAGGATGACGCGGCAGTGCGGGGCGTGCGCCTTGATCTGGCGGGCCAGCGCGAGCGCCGCCTCGAACTGCGGGCGCACCTTCACCCGGGTCGAGATCTTCTCGGCGAAGATCTTCTCCCGCGGAATCCCGTGCGCGGCGAGTGCGTCCAGTTGCGACTGCAGTTCCTGGGTGAGGGCGGAGCAGCGGGCGTAGCCGATCCGGATGTCGGCGGAGGGCCCATCGTCACTGAGCGGTGCGGGCGGTGGGGTGCCGGGCCGCCACGGCTGCCCGGGCCCGCGGTCGGCCGGGGTGATGACCCGCAGCAGTTTGGCCAGCCGGGGGATCTTGGTGAAGCGGCCGGTGTGGTAGGTGCCGGCCACCGCGCCCGAACGCGACCGGCACGGCGAACCGGGCGCGACGGCGCATCGCGGGCACGGGTGACGTTCGATCTCATCGGCGTCACGGGTGCCTTCCTCGGCCATAGCGGGCAGATGAGCTGATTCAGCGTGTTCGCGGGGTTCCGGGGCTTCGGCCATGCCCCAGATGCTCTCACAAACATTTCCCAGAATCCGGAGCTCCGCCGACTTGCATGAGAACGAGTTCTGAGAGGAAATCAGCCTCTCGGATGATCGGAACCGGCCCTGCGAAGCCGTCTGGTGATCTTCTCTGGCAATCGCTCGTTTCTGAGAACGCGAACGCCTTGGCTCATCCGCGGAGGCGCCCATACCGACCAACGCCTATCGGATCTTGGCCGACGACGACGGCGGAACACCCGACCAGAAGCTGATCACCCCATCCTGGGTGGCGATCACCCTGTTCTCGAACTCCGCCACAAGATCGAAACCCATCGGATGACCGGCCGCGGCGTCGAGTGCCCGATCGATGAGATGAACCGGCCCGCGGCCGCCAGGAGGGCCTGGCTACCGCATGGCGATCGTAGGGCGCTCTGGGCTGATCATCGTGATCGGGAACCGAGACTTCGACGTGTCCGCCAGACCAGCGTGCTCAGTCGATGGGATTATCCAGCCATTGACCGTCCCGCATGACGGTGCGCCCGACGAATTCGTGAAGGCCGTTCCAGACCTGGATGCGCCGGGGGTGCAGGCGTAGGTAGACGAACGTGCCCTCCGGGTAGGTACGGGGGTCTGTGGAGACTTTGGCGTAGTGCTCGGCGATGCCGGCGTCGATGTCGGAGACATCCACGAGCGACGCACTGGTGTCGATCATGATGACATTCGCGGTGTCGCCGACAGCGACTCGCGCTTGCGGGTGTCCCTTGATATTGGCGACGGTGCGGCTCTTAACAAAAGTCGCGGTATACAGGGCTGCGCCGCGGCGCGACCTCCCGCCGTGATCAGATCGCTGGGATTGTGCCCCGGATTCCACGTGCTGTGGTCCAATCGCCCCCTCAACGCCCACGAGGCCCTGTTCGACCCCGTAACGAAACTCCCGCACGCAGCGCCACGCCAAGGCACCATGGAACGAAACTCCGTGCGAGGCTCCCGAATGCGGGCTGACCATCATCCAGCCTGCGACGGGACGTCGGCGCCGCCTACTGCTCAACCGCCTGCCGAGTTCGCGCGCATCGGACTACGACGCGATCGTGACCTACTCCGGGCTGCCCGGCTGTGCGACATCTCCGCTCAGCGCCAGCCGCTTGGCGACGTCCAGCCGTACCTCGCCGTAGGGCTGGACGTGCTGCCAGAACAGCGGAGTCAGCCCGCGCCGGTCGGCGGGCTTGAGCAGCGCGGCCCACTCCGGATCGGCCAGGACGTCCTGCAGCATCAGCGTGTTGATGTACACGAGCGCGGCCTGCAAGATACGCAGGCACAACACGCTCATCTCCAGCTCCTCGCGCCGGTTGGTGGCGATGTCGCCGCCCTTGCCGTAGAAGATCACCGAGTTTGCGCCGTTGGACGACTCCACTACGTTGAGCCCTTCCTGGATCTCCCGCTGGAGCTCGCGGAGCCGGAGATAGCTATTAGTTACGTGGAATCTGACGGTAGGAATGATCATTCTCCTATCGGACCACGGACTGAGGAGATCCATTGGGCAGCACGGTGGTGCTGGAGGAGAAGTGGCCGGTGCTCGACCGGCACGAGCGGGCGGCCGAGTGGCTGCGGATATGGACGGACTTGGGGCGAGCGCCCCGAACGATCGACGCTTACGCCTGCGGCCTGGCCGAGTATCTGACGATGTGCGACCGCGAGGGCATCGACCCGGTCACGGCG
>NZ_JAUZQF010000031.1 GCF_030718205.1 Nonomuraea turcica | reverse complement strand
GCCCTTCACCTGACCCACGCATCCATCAACGGCGGGGAGATATCTGGCCGCCGTTGGGGACACCCTCATGGCCACCAGCGTGTGAACTATCTGGCCGCCAGCGGGGAGAGCTCAAAGGCCATTGACAGGCATCGCTGATTGGTGCGCGAGGATCGGGAAGGGCGGCCAGCGCGGGCCCGATTGGCGGGAAGATCGGCAGGTGCTCGTTCTCTCGGGGGCCGGGATGTGTTGCAGGACGTTGCGATAGCTACCGCTGGCGATGGGTTCCGCGACAGTTCTCTGCTGGTGTTGCTCTTGTGGCTGTTGTTGCAGTTGTAGGCTTCACAGCCTTTGATCAAGGAGTGACGCATGCAGGTGTTTCCGGTCACGCTGCCGTCGGGCGCCCGGTACTGGACTGTTCTGGACGAGTCGATGGCGGTAGTGCCGACGGTGGACGAGTATCTCCGTCACCTGCGATTCGGGAGAGACGCCGCGGAGCTGACGACGAAGACGTACGCTTCCGGGATCTGCTTGTACTTGCGCTGGTGTCAGCGCACGGGTCGTGCGTGGCAGTCCGCCGCCGCCTTCATCGGATTATTCATGACGTGGTTGCAGCATGCACCGGCGACGGCGACGCAGGCTGAATGGGATCCGCGGGGCGGTGAAGTACGGGTCGGGCCCGGCGCTGACCCCGCCCGCGGAGCGCGACGAGTCAACGTGATCCTGTCCGCTGTTCGCGGGTTCTTACTCCACGCCGCCTCATCCGGGGAGGTGCCGCAGGAGGTCCTTGCACAGTTTTATGAGGTGGCGGACGCCCGCGACCTGCCGATCGAGGCGCGCGGGATTGACGCCCGGTTCCGGCTGCGCGCGCGACACCGCATGCGCGAGGCGAGGTCGGCGATCGATCGTGCCACAAACGAGGAGATCGTGGCACTGTTTCGAGCCTGCCACTCTGCCCGCGACCGGCTGATCGTCGCGTTGATGGCGCGCGTCGGCCTGCGTCGTGGACAGCTGACCGGCCTGCGGCGGGAGGATCTCCACTTTCTGCCCGATTCCACCATGCTGGGGTGTCACGTTGCTGGAGCTCACCTGCATGTGGTGCGACGCGATAACGTCAACGGAGCGTGGTCCAAGTCGAGACCCAGCCGTTGCCTGCCCGTCGATTTCCTCGTGGTCCAGGCTCATGACCAATATGTCCTTGAGCGAGCCGCCTGCCCGCAAGCCGAGGATAGCGACTTCGTGCTGGTCAACCTCTTTCGGCCGCCGTTGGGGGTTCCGATGCCTCCGGACGCGATCAACCGCCTGATTACTGACTTGAGTCGTCGCGCCGGCCTGGACCGGCATCTTCACCCTCACATGCTGCGTCATGCCTTCGGAAGCAATCTCGGCGATGCCGGTGCCGCCCTGGATGAGATCCAGGAGCTGATGGGACACGCCTCTCCTACGTCCTCGCAGCGCTATCTTCATCCCGATCCCGACAGGCTGCGTTCGGCGATCATCCGGGTTCCCAGCCCGCGGCTGAAGGCCGAGGGCTGACCGATGCCGCTCAGGCTGGTCGAAGCACGTCCGTGCCCCGAAGGCACCGGCGGCGACCTCATCACCTTCTTCACGTCTTTGACGGTTCCGCAGTTCCTGGCCGAGGTTGGATGGGACGCCGACCGCGTGGTCTTGTCCATCCCGCGCGAGCATCCGCTGTTGGGCTGGCGCGCCTGCCGTATTGAGGGCTGCACGACCGGCACCCGCACCACGCTGGGATTTTGCTCGTCCTGCGCCAACCGATTCCACGCCAGCGGCCTGAGCATGGAGGACTTCCTCGCCATAGGCCGGGTATCGAGGAGGAGCGAGCTGGGCAGGTGTGCCGTCACCGGGTGCGGCCGCCCTTGGAAGACCGCACGGTCGCAGTTGTGCCGCGCGCACGCCCATCAGCAGCAACAGGTGCTTCGGCTCCCGCTGGACGAGTTCCTCGCTCATCCGAGCGTGTTACCGCTGCTCAGCTATGGTCCCTGCGCGGTTGTCGCATGCTTGCGAGACCGGGACGGCAGCCGCGCACTCTACTGCCACGCCCATTACGAGCGCTGGAAGCTGCGGCAGAAGAGCGGTGTCACCGACGAAGAGCATTGGCGCCGCATCGAGCCGGCGATCCCCGAGGGCGGTGAGATCAGCTTGCGTGGCCTGTCGCAGCTCGTGGTCGCCCAGGTGTTGTTCGGTCTCCAGCAGCGCTGCCGGAAGGGCTCCAAGACCCTGGTCACCGACCTGCGTCGAGTCTGTGATTACCTACGGAAACAGCAGGTCGCCTCGATAGCGGACCTGGACATCGCCACCATGCGGCGCACGGCGGCTGCGACCTGGAAGTCGATGACCCGTTTCGTCCTGCTCGCCACGAAAAGCCCGGAAACCGAACGGACGAAACTGGTCTGGGACGCGAGCGTCTTCGGCCGTCGGGGGAATCTCGACTTCACCGCGATCACTCAACCGTGGCTGCGTGAAGCCGTCATGCGCTGGGCTCTGGAAGAGTTGCCGCGCCGCCGCGGCAACGCCGTCACCAACGTCGTCCAGCAACGCATAAGCTCCATGGCCAGGCTCTCAGAAAGCCTGCGCGCCCACCGCAAGGACAACGGCCTGGTCCTGGCCGCGCTCGAACGCCGCGATATCGAGAGCTTCCTCAACCGGCTGGGCTACCTGGAATCAATCGGCACTCTCAGTTCAGATCAACGGCTGAAGATCTGCCGCGCCGTGAGAAACATGCTGGTACGCATGCGGGCGATGGGACTGACCCGTCCCGACGAGCCCCTGGCCGGGCTTCCAGAGGACTTCATCGTCTTGCCGCACGACATTCCCGCTGAGCCCGTGCGGGGGGAACCTGGCCGTGACGTCCCACCGGAAATCCTGCAGCAGCTCTGCGATGCCCTACCTCGCATTGAGGAAACCAGCGTGCGCGAGACCCGCGTCGCAGTCGAGTTGATGATCGACACAGGGCGCCGGCCCGACGAGATCTGCAGCCTGGACTGGGACTGCCTCCATCGTGACGGTGAGGGCCGGCCCTTGCTGATCTACGACAATGATAAGGAGCAGCGTCTTCGCCGAGAGCTCCCCATCGCCGAGGCAACAGCACAGCTCATCATCGAGCAGAAGGAGCACGTCCAGCGGCGCTTTCCCAGGACGCCGTTGTCGGAGCTGAAGCTCTTTCCTTCGCCAGTGGCCAACCCCGCGGGGCGCAAAGCGATCTCTGAGAGCAGCGTCAGTGAGCGTCACCGCGCGTGGGTCAGATCGCTGCCGCCCCTGATCCTGTCCGACGGCAGCACCCTCGACAAATCCAAGGTCGTGCCCTACAGCTATCGGCACAGCTACGCGCAACGACATGCGGATGCCGGCGTCCCGATCGACGTGCTCAGCAAGCTCCTGGACCACGACTCCCTGAGTTCCACTCAGGTCTACTACCGAGTCGGTGAAAAGCGCCGTCGGCAGGCCGTCGAGAAGGTCACCGCCATGCAGTTCGACCGGCATGGGGCGCGCGTCTGGCGTCAGGCGAAGGCCTTCCAAGACGCCGAGCGGCTGCGCCGTGGCGTTGGGGAAGTAGCGGTCGCCTACGGACTATGCACCGAGCCCAGCAACGTCCAGGCCGCCGGAACCAGCTGCCCGCTGCGATTTCGCTGCCTGGGCTGTGACCACTTCAGCACCGACGTGTCCTACCTGCCTGACCTTGAGGCATACCTCGCCGACCTGCTGCGCAGCCGCGAGCGCATCTTGGCCATGGCCACCGCCGACGAATGGGCGAAGGCCGAGGCACTCCCCTCACAAGAAGAGATCACCCGAGTCCGGCGCCTGATCCACCGTGTCAGACAAGATCTCAACGATCTGACCGATGACGAGCGCGAGCAGATCAGCGAAGCGATCAGCATCGTCCGCAAGACCCGCCAGGTCATGCTCGGCATGCCCCGAGTCCGACAACCCCTCGCCGACCTTCGTCCGGAGCGTCCCGCATGACTACCGAAGAAGCACGACCCTCCACGCTGGCAGCGGGCCGTCGAGCCGATTCGGCCCGTCGCCGCCAACGGGTCGTCAAGGCCATCAACGTCGCATCCACTACCGGCCAGGAGATCAGCGTCGCGGCCATCGCCCGCCGAGCGGGCGTCGATCGCAGCTTTCTCTATCGCCACCGCGACCTGCTTGCTCAGATCCATGTGTTGGCAGCCGAGCCACCCACCGCCCCATCGGGAAGCCCGTCCGTCAGCCGAGCCTCCCTCAAGGCCGACCTGGCTAACAGCCGCGAGCAATGCGTCCGGCTGACCAGAAAGGTCCAAGCCCTGGAACAACGTTTGTCGCAAGCACTCGGCGAGGAGATCTGGCGCGAAGCTGGCATCGGCGGCCCGGACGGCTTTCAGGAGTTGCAGCAACGGGTCGTTGCCTTGGAGGAAGAGAACGCCGACCTCCAACTTCGTCTGGAAGAGCGTGAGCAGGAACTGCAGGCGGCACGCGATTCCAACCGCGAGCTGATGTCCGGGCTCAACAGCCGACGATGACTGTCCGCGTACTTGCGTGAGTGCTCCACCGAGTACGCGGATACGTGCACAGCTCAGGCATCGCGCGCGGCAGGCAGGAAGATCGTCTGCTGGTTCTTGGGGGCGGTGCGTGCGGCCGGGATGCGGGCGGCGGTCGTGGCGGGCAGCTTGGTGGCCGCCTCCTCCCAGGGCCAGAACCGAGCAGCGTCGAGCTCGTCAGTCTGCAACCGGATACGGGAAGGATCGGTGATGATCCCGCCGTCGAAGATGAAGTTCATCATCGGCCGCGGACGATCCCCCATCGGGGGCACCCAGTCGACCACGAGCAGCGCGCCGGGGAGGACTTGCAGGCCGAGCTCCGGCGTTCGGCCTGGGTGAGCGGGTGGCGATCGCCTGCCAGGGGGCGCGCGGCCGGCCCGATGAGTACGGCGATGCCGAGGATGGCGCCCGCCAGGGCGATGCCGGCCAGGGTCCAGCGTCCCCAGTCCGGGATGCCCTGGTCGGTCGCCGCAGCAGCGGCCCCGGCGATCCCCACCAGCAGGGGGATGAGCCACAGCAATCGGCGTGTCTACCGCCGCGCCCAGTGTCCGGGGCGCGACGAGCAACGGAACGAAAAGTCTCGGTTTCCGGCCAGCTCGAGCCGATTCAGGTCCCGCACGGCAACTGATCACATGGGTGGAGTCGCTGCGTTGCTTTACCCCCGGCCGCCCGTTGAGAACCTTAGCTGCGCTTTCAACACTGACCCCATGTCCGGGAGTCGTACCGTCACGGCGAGGCCGCCGCCGGTGCGGGGGACGGCATCGATCGTGCCTCCGTGGACGCGTGTGATGGCGGCCACGATCGACAGGCCGAGGCCCGCGCCGGACACCGACTCGGTACGGTCGCTGGTGAGGCGCCGGAACGGCTCGAACAGCGATGACACCACCTCGTGGGCGATCTCCCGCCCGGTGTTCTCCACGGTGAGGACCGCGCCTCCATCGCCCGTTCCGGTCCGGACGGCGATGAACCTACGCTGGTCGTTGTACTTCTCGGCGTTCTCCACGAGATTCGCGATCAACCGCTCCACCAGAACGGGATCGCCGGAGGTGAGGGCCGGTGACAGGTCCACCGTCGCGCCGGGGTGCTCACAGAGGACACGCCGGGCCAGGTCGGCCAGATCGACGGGCTCTGCGTTGGTCAGCGTGTGTTCTGCCGCGGCCAGCATCAGGAGTCCGTCGATGAGCCGATGCTGGCGGCTGTTGGAGGCGAGGAGTTCATCCCGGGCCTCCAGCAGCTCCTCGGGAAGTTCGCCGAACGCCACCTGCAGCAGCGCCCGGTCCAGCGCCAGGGGTGTCTTGAGCTCATGGGAGGCGTTGGCGGCGAACCGGCGCTGAGCATCGGTCGAGCGCTCGAGCCGGTCGAGCATGTCATCGAAGGTGTCGGCGAGCTCCTTGAGCTCATCGTCGGGGCCCTGCATCGCGATCCGCTGATGGAGGTTGGACAGGGACAGCCGGCGGGCCGTGGAGGTGACGCTGCGAATCGGGCGCAGGACGCGTCCGGCCAGCCACCAGCCCAGGATTACGGAGACCACCGTCAGGACAGCGATGATGATCGCGGTGGCGGCCCATTGGTACCTCAGGAGTTCATACTGCAGCTGAAGGTCGCCTTCGAACACCGCTTCCTGGTCGACTTCGCCCCAGGTCGGCGCCCCGGCGGTCGAGGGCTGAGGTGCTCGGCCCGAGACGGAGACGCTCACCCCAAGCGCGCTGCTGAGCAGCAGGTTCACCGCGAGCAGCATGACCACGGCCATGATGAGGAAGGGGCTGGCATAGAGCGCGGTCAGCCGGACCCTGACGGTGCTCCGTGGCCAGGGTCGACGAGACGGTAGCCCGCTCCGATCACGGTTTGAATTACCGGTGGCGGTCCCAGCTTCTTGCGCAGCGTCGCCACCGTTACCCGCACGGAGTTGGTGAAGTAGTCGACGTTCTCGTCCCATGCCTTCTCCAGCAGATCCTCGACACTGACGACGCTTCCGCCCGACCGCATGAAGACCTCCAGCACCGTGAACTCCTTGGGGCTCAGAGCCACGTAGCGCCCGTTGCGATGCACTTCGTGGTAGGCGGGGTCCAGGGTGATGCCCGCCATCTGCAGAACCGGCTGGAGCCGGGTCGGCACCCGCCGTGCCAGGGCTCGGATCCGGGCGACGAGCTCGGGAAAGTCGAAGGGCTTGGCGAGGTAATCGTCAGAACCCAGGCTCAGCCCCTCCACCTTCGACCACAGGTCACCCGCGGCGGTGAGCATGATGATCCGTGCGGGGACCTGCGCCTCCATCAGCCTCCGGCAGACATCGTCACCGTGGATCTCGGGTAAGTCCCGATCGAGCACGATCACGTCGTATTCATTGGTCATCGCCCGTTCCAGGGCCGCGTCCCCGTCATAGACGACGTCCACGGCCATCCGGGCCTTGCGCAGCCCGGTGCCGATGATGTCGGCCAGGCCTTTCTCATCTTCGGCAACCAGCACGCGCATGTTCGATGCTCCCGGATGTCGGTCGTCATGGTACGTCTCAGGCGGACAGGGCCAGCGTCGGCGACATCCGAGCGGCCCGCATCGCCGGGTAGAGTCCGGCGATGGCGCCGACGGCGAGTGTGGCGCCGAGTCCGCCGCCGATCACCCACGTGGGCACGACCGGCGGCAACCCTTGTGTCAGCGCGAACCCGATGGTGCCGACCACTCCCAACAGCGAGCCGGTGAGCCCGCCCGCCCCTGCCAAAATCAGGGATTCGGCGAGAAACTGGATGCGAACCTGGGCGGTGGTGGCCCCGAGCGCGCGACGCAGGCCGATCTCACGACGCCGCTCCAGTACCGAGATGATCATCGTGTTGGCGATGCCGACCCCGCCCACCAGCAGGGCCACGCCGCCGACACCAAGCAACAGGCTGGTGAATGCCCCCGCCACCGCGGCCCTCGCCTCCAGAGCGTCGGAGGGGCGGCTGACCGTGACCTCTTCTGGATGCTCCGGGTTCGCCGCGTGATTCAGCAACGCCCTGACCTCCGTGACCTTCTCCTCAGCGATCTTCGTGTAGACCAAGGTCGGGTGTCCATCGAAACCGAGGAAGGCATCCGCCGCGGCGAAGCCGACCAGCGCGGCCACGTCGACGTCCTCCGCCAGTGGCGATTCGGCCAGGACCCCGATCACCGTCCACCACTGACCGTTGATCCACACCGAGTCTCCGGCGGTGGCGGCGAGCCGTGTGGCGGCCGTAGATCCCAGCACCACGGTGCGTTGCGCCGCGGTGGCCGCATCGTGCCACCTTCCGCTGTGGACAGGGGTCTGCAGGACCTCCAGCAGATCCAGGGATGTGGCGCGGACCTGAAGGCCACCGGTGCGCGTCGAAGGGATGCGATCGTTGCGGTAGATGGCCTTGCCGGTATCACCGGTCTGACCGGCCATGTCGACATGCTCCACGCCCCGGATCATCCGGCCCGCGTTCTTCGGCAGCCTGGCTTTCTTCTCGGAGAACTGCTTGCCGGGGGCGACGGTCAACATGTTCGTCCCCAGCTCATCCAGGGTCTCCATGACGCGAGCCTGGCTGGAGGAGGAGATGCCCAGCACCGCCACCATGGTCGCGATGCCGATGGCGATCCCCAACGCGGACAGCACGGCCCGCGTGGGCCGGGCCCGTAGCCCCGCCACACCCACCCGCGCCACATCCTCCAGGTTCATCCGGGCCGGGGTCAGCCGTGCTTTGCCGATCCGATCCGTCATCGGAGAGCTCCAATCTCGCCGGCCTCGGAGGCCTCATCCGCGACGACCAGGCCGTCACGGATGTGGATCCGGCGTGGCGCGGCGGCCGCGACCTCCAGGTCGTGCGTGATGATCACCACGGTGGCGCCGGCGGCGTTCAGATTCCGCAACGTCGCAAGAACCTCTGCCCCTGATGCGGTGTCAAGGTTGCCGGTCGGCTCATCGGCCAACACCAGCGATGGCTCCCCGACCACGGCGCGGGCCACGGCGACCCGCTGCCGCTCCCCGCCCGACATCTGATTCGATCGGTGCTCCAGCCGATCCGCCAGGCCGACACGCTCCAATGCCTCACCCGCCCGTCGCCGGCGTTCACGCCGCGCCACCCCGGCATATAGCAAACCGTCAGCGACGTTGTCGAGAGCGGAAACTCCGTCCGCGAGGTGGAACTGCTGGAAGATGAACCCGATGTGCTGGGCACGCAGCGCCGACAGCTCGTGATCGCTCAGCTGCGCCACGTCGTAGCCGGCGATGCGCACCTGGCCCTGCGTTGGCCGGTCCAAGGTACCGATCATGTTGAGCAGGGTCGATTTGCCCGACCCGGAAGGGCCGACCATGGCGAACAGCTCTCCGGTATCCACGCGCAAATCCACTCCTCGCAGCGCCAGAACGCCACCGGGAAACTCCTTGGTCACCTTGGTCAGCTCGACGACGGCGGTCATAGCTTGGGAACCTCGACTCTCACGCCCTCCGACAGGCCGGCACCAGAGATCTCGACACGGCTCCCCGTGAACAGGCCCGTCTCGACCGGCACCACCTGCCGGGTCCCGCTCTGCACCACCCGCACACCGTACTGGCCGCCTTCTCGCGCGATCAGTGCCTCGACCGGCACCGACAGCACGTCCTTGCGGCGCCCGGTTCGTAGCTCGACCGTGACCGGCGCCTGATCCAGCCTGCCCAGTTCGCCGCCGACCTTGACACTGACATCGATCGTTGCCGGACTGTCCGCATCCTTCCCGGGCCGTGCGATGGTCCCGACAGAGGAGATCGTTCCAGCGACCTTCTTGCCGTCCGGTAGTTGCACCCTCACCCTGGCGCCCTTTCGAGCGAATTGCTGGTTGGAGGTCTCCAGTTTGATGGTGATAGCCCGTTCGGTCCTGGTTGTTGTCACCACCGAACCTTCAGCGGCATCCCCCGCCTCCTTGGTGTTCTCCGCGATCCGAAGCGCGCCCCTCGAGAAGAACACTTGGCTCACCTCCGCCCTGCCCGTCGCCACCAGCCCCTTATCGCGCTGCCAGGCCCACACCGCCTGGGCGGTCACAGCGGTAAAGGTCTTGTCGACCGTGCCGGGCTTGTATCCCAGCTTGACCAGGTTCAGCTCCAGCTGCTGGACATCCGGGCCTGTGGTGCCGACACCAAGGCGCCGATACATCGGGACGGCGCCATACATCAGGAACACCGGTTTGCCCTCCACCTTGTACAGCCAGCCGCCCCGACGCACCACCGTTCCCTCGGCGCGGGTGGCCGTGACCACCCCGCTGGCGCGGTTCGGCTGGATGCGGCGGCCCGCGTACCCGAGGGTGCCGCTGACCTGTTTGGTGTCCACCATGTCGGAACGCGTGATCGGCACGGACGACGTCTGCGCACCTTTGGGGCTCGACGCCGGCGCTGCCGTACGACCGGGGAGGTTCATGAACCCCACCACAGCCCCGCTTCCGATCACCGCTACGCCGCTCAGCAGCACCGCCGTGCGCCTCACTCGGAGTTCCCAGGAGCCTGCTCCTTGCACGCCTTCTGCGCCTGCTGAACCACCGGCGTGTCCTCGGTCATCCCGTCCGGCAGCTTTACAGCGACACCGCCGTCAGGATCCTGCTTCGGGTCCGGCATGTCGACTCCCGCCTTGCGCATGCACGCGACGTACTGGAGCGCGGTGTCCATCGCCTGCTTCTTGTCCTCGGGCGACACCTCCTCACCGGCCGGGGCGTACTGCTTACAGGCCGACTTGGCCGCGTTGCTCTTCTCCGGGGAGTCCGCCTTGATGTCCAGCCCGTCGCTCCGCTCCGTGACGGTGAGACCCTGATCCCGCAGGCACGCCGCGTACTTCGCCTGATCACCGGAGTCTCCCTGCGCCCCGGGGTCACCGCCGCATGACACGAGGACCACTGAGGTAGCGAGGAAGGCTGCTCCCATCAGGCCAATCTTTATGTTCGCCATGCCCCGCAGCATGCTGGACAAGGGTTTAAAAGAAGCTAACCAGATTTGCTTAACTCATCTTTAACTCAGGCCGCAATCCGAGCTCGACTTTGGCTATCTTCGCGATCTTGAAAAGTCGGCTGTGTGGGCGAGCGTTGCGGGCGCACTGCCAATCAGGGGGAACGGCAGACACGGCTATCTTGCGCATACAAAAGTCTCCTCAGCGCTTATAGCGTTGTTGGCGCGGGGCGACGCTAACAGGTACCGGTATATCGGTGGTATGTCGACTGGCACCTACCCGTAGGAAGCGACTGACTCTCAGGACGAGTGACTCTCAGAGAAGTACACGGGCAGCGACCGGAGAACTCCTCACACCCAGCGATACGTCTGGTCAGTCAAGGCCGGCAGGAGGACGTTACTGGGCGGCGCGTTCGGGCTGGCCAGGGCCGCCAGTGCGCTTCCGAGCGCGGGATACAGCTGCAAGCTGCTGACGGATCGATAATCCACCCAGACGAACTCGCCCGCCTCCACATCGCCGTTCGGCAACTCGTCATGTTCTACCGTCGCCAGCCCGGACCGCACCCTTGAGTCGACATGGACGCGGAAGACAAAGTGAAGCTTGCGCGGGGGCGCGGTCGGGCCAGGCCGGCTGACCATCTGATCCTGCACCCAGCACAACTGGGGCCAGGTCGCACGATCAAGGTCCAGCTTCAGCTCCTCCCCAAGCTCTCTGCGAAGGGCGTCAATCAGGTCTTCCCCGAAGCTGACATTGCCTCCAGGAATCGAGTAATGGTTGCCGCTCGGCCGTGTTCGTCGAATCAGGACCACCTCGTCCTCGCAGAAGACCAAGCACCCGACTCTGATCTTGGTTCGGGAGAACGGCACCTCGTCGCTGACGTCCTGGTTCATGCGCGCACCACGCCAGAGCTGTTCCCTCGTCCCCGGCTCGCCGAACCACTTGCACCACACCCGTCGCGCTCAATAGGATCATGTTCACAGCCCTTGAGCTGAGGCGATGCGAGGAATCTGTTCCCGCAACATCGAGCGACCCGCAGAGAATGCTCGGTCTTGCGGTAGTCGATCCACTCAATGATGCCGAGCTCGTGGCTGCCGTTGGGGAGTTCGTCGTATTCGCGGTCGGCGAGCGTGGCGCGCACCTGCGCGGTGATGTGCAGCCGGTAGATCATGTGGAGCTTGCGCGGCGGCGGGGTCGGGCCAGGGCGTGAGATGCGCTGGTCGACCGTCCACACCAGTTGTGGTGCGCTGGCCTGGCGGAGGTCGAGGTGGAGTTCCTCGGCTAGTTCCCGGCGCAGCGCGGCAGGCAACGGCTCGCCGGGTTCGACGTTCCCGCCGGGCGGCGTGTAGTGGGTGGAGGTGGCCCGGTCGCGGCGGATCAAGGCGACGTCGTTGTCGCAGAACACCAGGGCGCCGGTGCGGATTTTGAGGCGGGAGAAGGGTGCCGGGTTGGCGATGGTGGACATGCTGGCCAGTATCCCCACACGGCGCGTTCCGGCACCCTTCTGGGTTAGATCGTTTCCGGGGCTAGGTCGTCGCGGCCAGTCCCGGCAACGCGTAGCCGACGCGGCCTTGCTCGAGGGTGAGGTGTTCAAGCGCGCCGTCGGGCAGTGTGAGGGTGTGGCTGCGCAGCCGGCAGCCGGTGGCGCGCATGGTGGGGGATAGGTGGCAGGGGTCGAGTTCCTGTACCAGCAGGCTCGGCGTGGTGGTGGCCGGGTTCTTTTTGCCGGTGACGGCGATCGGCAGGCTGCGGGTGCCGGTCAGGGGCAGCGGGGTGATGCGCCAGATGGGGCCGCGGGCGGAGGACAGGCTGGCGTAGCCGAAGCCGCGTTCCTCGCGGGGGGTCATCGGTTCGCCGTTGGTGGCGGCCAGGCCGCGGAACAGGCCTTGTGCGCGGCCTTGGTTGACGATCTGGCCGGTGTCGATGCTGAAGCGAGGGGAGAAGAACGCTCCGGGGGGCAGGCCGGCGAGTTCGAGGGCGTGGGCGTAGGCGGCCACCTGCGGGTAGATCTGCTCGCGCAGGTGCTCGGCGGCCGCGCGGTCGTAGCCGGATAGCGTGTCGGCCTGGGCCAGCAGGGTGTCCAGGACGGCCTGGACGTCGGCTGGGGTGGCGTCGGGGAACTCGTCGCGGCGCTGCAGGCCGCGGGCGTTTTTGTAGGCGAGCAGGGTGTTGAGGTACCAGCGGGTGGCGTCGGTGTAGCCGCTGGCCTTGCGCTGGTCGGTGCGCGGGTACAAGTGCAGGGCGGTGAAACGGCCGTCGGGGTGGAAGTCGGGGTCGGCGGCGTAGTACGGGCCGTCGCCGTTGCTGAAGCGGTGCAGCCGCACGAGCTGGGCTTGGTGGGGCCGGTGCAGGGTGCCGGCGAGGGCGGCGCTGACGAGCTCGGCGAGGGCGGCCGGTTTGTGGCAGGTGATGTGCAGGTAGTGGGCGCCGGACCGGGAGTAGACGGGCTGGGTGCGCTCGTCCAGATGGTCGATGACGGTTTCGGGCAGCGGCTGCTCGCCAGGCTGGCGGGCGATGAGCAGGTGCGGGCCGCAGGCCAGGACGTGCCGGCCGTCGATGTGGGTGTCGAGCAGATCGTGGATGCCGACGAGCGGGGCGAAACGCAGTTCGCAGGCGGCTGTGGCGGCGCCGTGGCCGAGATGCTCCAGCAGCGGCCGGTAGGTGGCCAGGGCGGCGGCCAGGTCCTGGACGTATTCGTGGCGCGACAGCTCGCCGGTGCCGAGGTAGCCGGCCGTGTAGGGGGTGATGGACAGGCGTACGCCGTCGAAGACGTCGGCGTACTCGGTGACCAGCCGCTGGTGCATCGCGGCCAGGTGGGTGGCGTGGCGGGAGTAGCCGACGGTGGAGATGCGCAGTTTGACGCCCAGCTCCTGGCGGGCCAGGGCGGCGTAGGTGTCCAGGTGGGGGTAGGAGCCGATGTCGTTGTCCAGGTAGGGGAAGATCACCCCGGGGCGGTGGATCCGGGCGCCGGCCACGGCCAGGCCGCGCTCGGCGGCGACCTGGGCGACGGCGGTGAGCACACCGTGCAGGCCTTGCGGGGTGAGCTGCCATACGTCGCGGCCGGCGGACTGGGAGCAGAACGCGCACCGGTTGAAGCAGCCCACCGCAGGGGCCAGGTACTGCAGGCGGGTGAAGGCTTCGTCGGGCAGCGCGCGCAGCTGCTCGCGCAGGCCGGCGTAGGCGTCGCCGGGCGCGGCCGCTGTGGTCTGGGCGAGGGTGGACTGGCTGGTGGGGTTGGTCACGGTCACGGGGTCACCTCTCTGGTGGGTTCGGGGGAGAGCTGAGCCGACAGGGCGGTCAGCAGGCTGCGGCCGAAGGCCGACAGCTCGTGCGGTCCGGCGAACGGGGAGCCGGTACCGCAGGTCATTCCTTCGGCGGTGCCGAGTTCGGCGCCGGGCAGCAGGAGCACGTGCTCGGCGGGCAGGTCGGCGAGCAGCACCTCGCCGGCGTCGGTGTCGGCGTCGGCGTCGGCGGGTGTCGCTCCGGCGCGCAGCCAGCGCAGCCCGGCCGCGCTCAGCTGGTAGACGCCCGGTCCGGCCAGCCCGCGCAGCCGAGCCGGGGCGGCGTGGCGGTGGCGCAGCTTGAGGTAGAACGGGCCGGGCCTGCCGCGGGTGGCGGCCTCCAGGGTGGCGGTGTTGGCGGCCTCGGCGCCGGGGAGCCATTGCACCTGGCCGCCGAGCAGCACGGTCAGGTGCGCGACCAGAAAGGTCGGCAGCCCGGCCAGGTGCTGGTTGACGGCGCTGGTCTCGGTGGTGCCCTGCTTGCGGCAGTTGATCTCGTTCAGCAGCACCCGCCCGTCCGGGGTGAGCAACGCGTCCAGGCCGAACAGGCCGGCCAGGCGGTGCCGGCGCCACAGCCATCGGCCGATCTGAACGGCGGCCTCGATCAGGTCGGTGGCCGCGCGGCCGGGCCAGGGCCGGGACCAGTCGTTGCCGGCGCTCTTGGCCGGGCCGATGCCCGCCTCGGCCACGCCGACGGCCTTGTGGGAGGGCCTGTCGACGAAGACGTCTACGCCGCCGCGCCCGTCCGGCACGTTGAGCACGGTGACGTTGGACGCCCAGCCCTCGATGAAGGCGGCCACCCGGTACGGGCTGGCCAGGTCGGCGCCGGCGCGGTCCAGGTCGGCGGCGGTGCTGACGAAGCGAGTGCCGCGCCCGCCGGAGTCGCATCCGGCCTGGATCACCAGTCGCTCAGCGCCGACCGCGCGCTGCAGGTGGACGAGGGCGGGCAGGCGGCCGTCGACACGGAGGGCGGGGATGCGCATCCGGGCGGGCACACCGGCCGCCGCCAGGAGAGCGTCGAAGCGGGCCTTGTCCTCCACCAGGGCGCGTACCCGCCCGTCGACCGCGGCGACCACGCCGCGGGCTCGTCCGGCCCAGGCGCGGAGCCGGTCGTCGGCGTACCAGGCAGCGATCACGGGCGGGGCAGGCAGGTCGGCCAGCAGCGCCCGGGCCCGCCGGTCGAGGGCATGCATCCAGGTCCGGCGCTGGGCGGGGCCGCGCACGCCCGTGTCCTGCTCGGCGGCCGCCTGCATCGCGGGACCGTCTGCGCGGTGGGTCCAGGCCGGGTAGCAGCCCAGCGCCAGCGTCGGGCGCGCGGCGACGACCGGCCGACTGGAGGCGTAGGTGGTGCGGCCGCTGGCGCAAAACCGTTCGGCCGACACCAAGGGCCGTCCGGCCAGCGCCCGACGCAGCGCCTCATCGGCGGCGGCCACCGCGGCCGTCTCCAGCGTCGGCGGGTTGGTCATGCCGCCCGCTCCAGCCCGGCCCGCGCCGCCGTACCGGTCTGCTGCAGCGCCATGTCGGCCACGGTGGTGGCCATCTGCGCCGGGGTGTGCTGCGAGGTGTCGAAGACCAGCAGCCGGCGATGGCGGCGGCCCATGCCGCGGACCAGCATCGCGGTGAAGGTCTCGGCGAAGACGGGATCCTGCACACCGCGGATGTCGACCGCGTCGGGCTTGCTGCGCACGGCCAGCCGCCGGCGGCGCTCCTCGACCGGCGCGTGCAGATACACCGCGACGTCGAAGGCGGCGAACAGGCCCGTCCAGCGCAGCGCGAGCGCGGCGGCCAGGTATGGCCCGCCGGCCATGCCGAACGCGACGGTGCGGTCGACGTAGCCGTCTTGGATGATGACGGCCTGGCGGGGCTCGGGTGGATCCACCGCCACCAGCAGCGCGTCCAGCGCGTATCCGGCCGTCAGGAACGCGGTGGTGATGAAGGCGCTGTCGGGCTGGCGCACTAGCGGCAGCCGCTTCAGCAGCGGCTCCAACGGATGATGCTGAGCCAGCATGCCGCGATGTCGCACCGCCGCATGCCCGCGTTTCTGCAGCTCCTGGGCCAGCGCGGCAACCAGCGTGGTCTTGCCAGACAGGTCGAGACCGTCGATGAGGATCCGCATCCACAATCCTTCTCTACGATGGGGTATGGGCCGCTCACCCACCGTTTCCTGAGTCGGCACGCGCCGAGCCCCGGCGGGTAGAGACGACATGGCCAGCACAGCCGCAGCACCCCGAATGAGGGCAGGGTGAATCCCTCGTCACTCGCGGATCACGCCCTGGACCCTCCACCCCCCTACTCGGGAGATGAGCAAGGTGGATGTCCCTATGGACGGGCAAGCCGATGTCGCCAACGACGTCGCCGTGCAGCAGGCCGTGGCCGCGTTCGCCGCCGAAATCACGAACTGGCGGCAGGTTCGCGGCATGTCTAAGAAGCAACTCGCCCAGCGGATGAGTTTCGATCCCTCCTACATCAGCCACATCGAGTGCGGCCGCGCGCGCCCCAGCGAGGAGTTCGCCCGCCTAGCAGAGGCGATCTTGAACGCGGGCAAGGAGATCTGGCGCCGCTACCAGGATTTCGCCGCCTGCGCTCGCCGCGGCCGTCCCGCGCCCGTCCTCGCCGCACCAGAGCCGTACACGGCCGGGGCCGCGCTCCTGGTCGAGCATGACGAAGCGGCCCTGGACTACGACCAGGGCCGTTATCAGCTCCGCATGCGCCGCAAGATCTGCAACACCGGCAGCGAGCCGGTCACCCGCTACTTGATCCGCATCAGCGTCGATCGCTATCCGGGCGAGCCCGACCGCTCCAACGCCCACTACCGCCGCCATCCGCTGACTTGGGAGGAGCTGGCCTTATCAGCCACCTGCCAGGACGAGCCGATGCACTGGACGGCCAAGCACGACCGCGATGCTTTCAAGGAGGTGTGGCTGCGGTTCGAAAACGACGACGGCCGCTTCCCGCTCTACCCCGGCGAGCAGGCCTGGCTCGAGTACAGCTACACCGTCAGCGACCAAAAGTGGGGCCGCTGGTTCCAGCGGGCCGTCCGGCTGCCCACTCAGTATCTGGCCGTCGAGCTGGCTTTCCCGTCCGCGCTCGACCCTGTGGTCTGGGGAACGGAGACGTCTATGACCTGCGAGGCGATTCCGCTGCGCACCGCACCGTCACAGCATGAGCACCAGGGCCGCCGCGTGTTCTCCTGGAGTACAACGGCACCGCCCCTGAACGCCCGCTACCGGCTGGAATGGCGGTTCAAGGCCAAGCCCTCCGACCATGAGGAGACGACACCTCCATGACCGAGCAGCTTCGCCCCAGTCAGCTCATGCAGGACCTCGGCGTGATCCAGGCCGGCGATGACGTCCTCGCCCGTCCCGCTCGTCCGTTCGACCTGCCCGCCGAGCAGCACACCGCCCAGCACATCCTCGACCGGCTGAATGACGCCCTCGACCGCATCGGCAACGTCCATGACTTCTCCAAGGGCATGGGCCTGGCCGCGCCGCAGCTCGGCATGTCCCGCGCCGCCGCCATAGTGCGGCCACCCGATGCCGGTCCCGTCATCCTGCTCAACCCGCGCGTCACCGCCGCCTCGGCCGACCTCGACGAGCAGTACGAAGGCTGTTTGTCCTTCTTCGACGTGCGCGGGATGGTTCCTCGGTCGCGCCACATCACCGTGCGGCACACCACCCTGGACGGCCTGATCTGCACGAGCGACTTCAATCTGGGTCTGGCCCGGCTGATCGCCCATGAGATCGACCACGTGAATGGGGTGCTCTACACCCAGCGGATGCGCTCGGGTCTGACCCTCATCCCCGTCGCTGAATACCGTGGCACCGGACAGGCTTGGGTCTATTGAGGTGTGGCTGGAGCAGGAACCAAAAGCTGTAAAGCTCCGGGCGGCATCACGCGGCTGGCGACTGCTCACACATAGGGCATGCCGAGGTCACCAACGTGCCCCGCTCCCGGTCGTAATGGATGACGACGCGAGTGTCGAGGCAAAACCGGCAGGCCAAGGATCCCGTCAGCGCATGGTCGCGCCACACCCGATGTTCCCAAGCAGGGGGCTGTCTCGGGGGGCGGGGACGCGGATTCTCCTGCGGATCATCCGGACCGCCGACCGTGCCCCGGCCCTGGCAGAACAGGCACTGGATGTCGTAGGGGCCGATCGGCTCGGTTCCGCGGCCGTGGCACTGAGGGCACGTGATGGGGTCGGTCATTGCCAACCGCTCCCACCGCACGTGGAGCAAGGAACCCACTCATCGTGGGAGTCGGCGTCGCCGTTCTTCTCTATCCACTCGCCGCCGGCGCCGAGACAGGTTCCGCAGCGCTGCCGCTCGCGGTCGTCCTTCTCCTCGGCCATGTCTTCGACGGTACGCGCCAGCGCGCCGGCCTGTCATCGGCTTCGCGCAGACGTACTCCGGCCTACCGGCCGACGTCTCGGCCGCGGTCGATGGTGTCGCGATCGTGTTGTGGCGGCTGTCGGCGAGTTGGTGAGCGGGAGGGCTGGATGCCCCGGCCGGAGTCGGGTTGATTCCGCTCGGAGGTCGCCTGGCGCTCACGCTCGGCGTGTTCAGCGCGGGCGGCTTGCTCAATGTCGCGCCGGTCCGGTGGCAGGTCGGCACGCCTGGACTGCTCGTCCTTGACCGCGGTGAGCTCCTGCTGAAGGCCGGTTTGTGCAGCGCGAACCTCAGCGGCGCGCAGAGCGGCCTGCGTGACGTCGCGGCTTCTGGCGGCGCGCCGGGCTGCGCCGAAGTCGCGCTCCAGGTCGGTGTGGCGGCGTTGTACAAGGGGCCAGGTGACCTGTGGTGGTGCTTGCTCGGCGGCCTGGCGGGCGCGCTGCTCCAGTTCCGTGCCATGATCGAGAACCTGGTCCAGGTGTTCCTGTTCGCGAACTAGGCGTTGCTGAATCGCCGGCAGTTCGGTTTCCAGTTCCCGGCGGCGGGCCCGGTTCCACGGCCGCAGACCGTTGAGCTCGCCGGTGATGGCCTGCTCTCGCTGGCGCAGCTGCTCCACCTGCTGGCGGGTCTCGGTGATGGTCTGGCGCGTTTGCCGGAGCCGGTCGGCCGCCTGGGCTGCTGCCTCGACCAGCCGCACCTGTTCGGCCAGCTGCTCGCGCTTGGCCAACAGCGCCTGCTCGGCGCGGCCGCCGCCTTCCCGGGCGAAGCGGTCCTTGTCCTGGTCCGCGGCCTGGACCCGCGCGCCCGCGGCGGCGATCTGCTCGGTGAGCTCGTGCAGGCGCGCGGCGAGCTCGGCGTTCGACAGCAGGCCCACGCCGTAGCGGGATTGCGACAGGGCCAGCAGGGCGCTGGCGCGGCGTACGGCGGTGCGTGCCTGGTGCTCGGCATCGCCGCGGTCGGCGCCCCCGACGTCTTCGGGAGGGTTGGGGGTGTCCGCGGGCTCGGGCACCTGGTCGTCGAGGTCGCGCTCCAGGTCGCGTTCTGCATCACGCTGGGGTTCGGCGCGTTCGGTGTCGCGGGCTGGCTGCTCGCCGGCCTCGTGCGGTGCGGGGGCGATAGGGGCGGGTTCGGGTGTGAGGAAGGCATCGGCGCGCTCGCCTTCCAAGGTGGCGGCGTAGGCGGCCAGCGCCCGCTGCAGCTCGTGGGCCTCGCCGCGGATGCGGCCGTGGCGGACGCGGTCGGCGTCGGTTTCCAGCAGTTCGCGCGGCAGGTACAGGCGGGCGGTTTCCCGGTCGCGGGTCATCGCCGAGTACAGGGTGTGCGGGTCCAGGCCCATGCCGTAGATGAGCGCGTGCTCGGCAGTCAGACCTTGGGCGGCCGCCACGGTCATGGCGGTGCCGTAGGACAGGCCGCCCTCGGCGATGTAGAAGGGGCTGATCCACTGGCTGGCCAGAGTGGGCCCGTCGGGGCCGGTGTGGCGCCATTCCACCTGGACGCGGCCACGCTCATCGATGGCGGTCACGCGGCCGCGGTAGCCGTTGAGCACGTCCAGGTCGGCTTCGCCGCGGCGGGCCCGGTAGTCGTTGCGGCGGACCCGCACGTGGTCGCCGACGGCCAGGGCGATGCTGCGGCCGCCGGCGATCCGGTAGATGCGGTCGGGGCCGGTGAGCTCGCCCTGCTCCCGCCGGACGGCGCGGGCGGCGAGGTTGAGCCGGTCGACGGCCACGTTGGTGCCGGCCAGCACGAGCACGCCGGCCAGCTCGTCGTGCACGGCCTCGTCGGTGCCGGTGCGGTAGGCCTCCCGGGCGGCGGCCCAGTCGGCGACCAGGCGGGCCATGGTGTCGGCCGCGCCGCGGCCGGCGTGCACGCGGCCACCCTCGCCCCAGGTGCGCAGAGCCTCGTGCCGCTTGTCGGCCCGCCACAGCTCCACCGCTCGGCGCTCGACCGGGTCGCGCTGGCGGCGGTTCTCCCTCAGGGTCTGTCCGGCGATCTGGCGGTGGGCGGCGCGGAAGCCGCCGCCGACGCCGACGGCGCGCAGCTGCACCGGGTCGCCGATGAGCACCATCTTGGTGCCGGTCCGCTCCGCCTCGCCCAGCAGCGCGGCGAGCTCGCGGTCGTCGACCATCGCGGCCTCGTCGACCACCAGCACGTCCACACCGGTCAGGCCGGGCCGCTCGACGTCGGTGATGCGCTGCAGCCAGGTGGCGATGGTGTCGGCCTTAATGCCCGATTCGGCGGTCAGGTTGGCGGCCGCCACCGCGGCGGTGGTCGCGCCGCGCACCACCAGGCCGCGGCTTTCGAACGCGGCGCGGGCGGCGGCCATGAGCGTGGTCTTACCTGCGCCGGCGACGCCGATGACCGCCTCGACGCCGTGCCCGGCGGTAAGGATGCGCTCCAGCGCGGCCCGCTGCTCGCCGGCCAGCTCCAGGCCATGGGTGACCTGGAAGGCGTCGATGGCCAGCCGGATGGCGTCGACGTCCACGACCGCGGCGCCGGTGTCGTAGCGGCGGCGGACGCTGTCCAGGATCGCCTGCTCGGCTTGGAGGATGTCGCTGGAGGTGTAGCGGTCGGCGTTGGTCAGGTGGCTCGCGCCGGCATCGGGCAGCCGGACCGCGGGCGCGCAGGCCAGGACCTCGTCGGTGAGCGCCTCGGCCTCCGCGAGATCGGTCACGCCGTCGGGGAGGGCGTCGATGACGGCCGCGAGCACGTCGGCGCGGGTGACGACCTTGCGATGGGCGGTCAGGCCGTGTTCGGGCCGCCAGATCCACGCGGCGATCTCCTGCGGGCTGGGCCGCTCGGGGAGCACGGCGCGGCCGTGCCGGCACTCGTGCACGAGCGCTGCGGCGTCGACGTCGGCGGCCCGGCATTGGCGGTGCCAGTCCGCGCGCAGGTCCACCTCTTCCTGGCCGGCCGGGCGGGACTGGCGGGACTCGGCGGAGGCCACCTTCCTGGCCTCGCGCGAGGCCTGGCTGTAGGTGGTGCCGAGCTTGGCCAGCAGTTGCCTGACCTGGCCGTCTCGTTTGGAGAATAAGGCGCGCACCCGCTCGGGGATCGTGGCGATCTCCCAGGCGGCGGTGTGCGGGTCACGCGTCCAGGCGATGCCGTACCGCTGCGTCAGCGTGCGGCGGATGCGCGCCTTGAGCAGAGCGTCGGCCGCGTGGGCGTGCCGGTGGATGTCGCGCCCGCCGGCGGCGATCGCCGACCACCGCCGATCGTCGCGGCCGCGCACCATGTTCGCGATCGTCACGTGCGCGTGCAGGTGCGGATCCGGCGCCGAGCTGCCGACCGGCCGGGCGGTGCGGTGCCACATCACCCACCCGAGTAACCCCGTCGAGTCGGCTCGCTCGGCGAGCTGTCCATCGCCTTGATGGCCTCGCTGGCCGTAGGCGGCCCAGGTCTCGACGGCGGCGACCGTCTCGGTGACGGCGGCGGCGAAGACGTCCTCGAGCTCGGCGGCGAACTCGCGGTCCGCGAGCCCGTACAGCACCGACACGCTCTTGACGATGTCCAGGGTGAGGTCGTAGCCGCGGTTGCCGATGCGCACCCGGGCATCGCGCCACTTGCCGGCATAGGCGAGCGCCCGGGCGCTGTACAGCTGGGCCAGGTCGATGCGGGCCGCGCTCGCGAGCTGCTCGATGTCCTTGATGGGCATCAGGTGCGCCTCGCCCTGGCGAGCGATGCCGCGAGCCATCCGGGCGGCGCGCTTGGCCATCGCCGGCCGCTTGGCGAGCAGCTGCTCGATGGTGGTGCCGCGCTCGGCGGCCGCGCTCTCCAGTGCCTCGCCGAGGGGCGCGGCCGGCAGCTTGGCGCGCGGGTCCGTCACGTGCTTGGCCGGCACCAGGACCTCGCCGGTGACCGGATCCAGCCCGCTCATGATGGCTCGGGCGATGTCGTGCTGGGTGGCGGCGAGCGAGGTCTCGGAGTTCAGCCCGAGCTCGCGCAGGCCTTGGCCGACCCACATCAGCCCGCGCTCGTCGGCCAGCCGGTAGGCGATCTGGCCGTCGGCCTCGGGGTGCGCTCCCTCGTGCTCGCCGGCGCGGTGGATGCCGCAGCCGGCGCCGTCCTGCAGCCGGTAGTCGACCTGCTCCATCAAGGGGCCGATCACGCTCACCCACGCCACGTGATCCACCCCCTTTCCAGACCCGTCGTCGAACGGGAACAACGGGCGGCGAAGCCGCCGCGGGCGCAGGCCCGTATCGCAGATACCTTGGTCCATTCCGCGTTTTCGATCTTGTGACGAGATGTACCGACGGGTCAAGAGGAAAAGGGGTAAGCCTGGCATATTGGCGGGCCGCGCGAGTCCCGAGACAAGCAAACCGCCGCCCTTTCCGGAGGGATGGGGCGGCGGGGAGAGGGGCCGTGCGCGCCGACTCGGCGCGCACGCAGAACGCCCCGCGCCGAGTCGGCGCGGGGCTGGAGGGGCGCGGGCGTCTACTTCGAGGACCCGCCCGCGTGTACCAATCTGGTACGCTCAAGCTCTGTACCAGATTGGTACAGAGGAATCGGAGGGGCGTCTTGAAGATCACGACGCGTTCAGAGCGCGGCGATGAGCAGAGCTTCACCATCGCCTATTCGCGCGGCACGGACGACCCTTCCAGCGCGCTGGCCACGCTGATCGCTTCAGGTGGTCTCGAGCGGCTGCTGCACGAGCTCGGAAACCAGGAGTCGATCGATCATCTGCCGGAGTCGGCGGCAGAGATGGAGGCGACGCTGCACGTGGTGCGTGACGCCCTCGACGACCTGGAAACCCGCCGACGCCTGCTCATGACGGCGGCCCGCACCCGCTTCCGCCAAGACTTCCCCTTGCGGGATCTGGCCGAGCATGCGGGCCTGGCCACCATGACCGCGCGGCGCCGGCTGGAGGAGGACCGGGGACGCTGGCCCGGCCTCGGGCGCACGGAGGACACCACGGAGGACAACGAGGTTCAGGTGCTGCTGACCATCGGCGACCAGGCGGAGCTTGTCACGTCGCAGCATCCGGCCTCCGCGCCGCTGCGCATCCCCGCTGCAAGGATCGCCGAACAGGCGGGTCTGCCGGCCAACGAGCTGCCCGGGCGTCGCTTCACGGTCGACCGGCTGACGTCCACGGACGCGGACGGCTTTGCCCTGGTGCACGATCCGCGCCGGTAATCCCGGAACCCCGGCGGCCGGCCTGTCCGGCGCGGGATCAGCGGGTCTTGGGCGGGCGACCGGTCCGGCGGCGTTCCCACCGTTGGTCAAAGGCGACGATGTCGGCCCGCGCCCACAACTTGCCTGCGGCGAGGTGGTAGCGGGGGCGGGGGAAGTCGCGGTGTCCGGTCTCCGGGTCGGCGAGCTGGTGGACGCGCGCCCGGGACACGCCGAGGATCTCCCCGACCTCGACCGCGCCGACGAGATCATGCCGGGCCGGGTCGCGCCGCACCACGTCGCCGAGGGCCAGGAGCAGCATGTCCGCGGCAGGCCGGTGCTGGCCCTCTGCCGCCAGCTCGTGGACGATGTCGGCCAGCTCGGCGGCAGTGATTCCCAGCGCTTGAGCGACGCGCGTGGCTGCGGCGTCCAGCTCGGGATCGATGCGGATCTCGGTGTTCTCCATGGGTCCAGCATGCCATAAGTCCTTGAAGAATCGCAAGCATTTATGGCATAATGGAGGCACCGGCAAGGGGGTCGGAACCCGGAACCGGACGCAGGTTGACAACTCCAGAAGGGACCACGGATGGATTACGAGGACTTTCAGGCTCGCCTCGAAAACCTGGGGGAGATGCTGGAAGGCACCTATACCCTGATCGGCAAGCTGTGCATGCGACTGCCTCTCCCGATCAACCTCCCGCCGATCCCGCTCGACGGGGACCGGGGGCTGCTCGACGGCGAAGGGCTCGCCGTGGCCGAGGTCGTCGAGCGCGCACGGGTCGCACTCCTGGACCTCCCCATGGATGACGTGACCACGGCCGTGTTCAACACGCTGCTGATCGAATGGCTCACCACGCGCGAGTTGTACGCGCTGGCAGACTTCGGGCCTCCGCATGAGTACCTCCCGCCTTCGATGCTGCTGGCCCTGGAGCGGATGGGCCGCATGGTGGATTACCTCGAAGACCGGCTGGATAATCCCGAGACCTGATGATCGACTGCCGCCCCGGATGTCCGGGGCGGCAGTCGTCTTTTCTGAGGTCAACCTGCGATAAGTCCTTGAAGAATCGATAGGACTTATGGCAGAATAGAGGCATCGGCAAGGGGAGTCGGAAACCCCAAACCGGACGCAGGTTGACAACTCCAGAGAGGACACCACGCGGTGAACGCGGAAGAGTACGAAGAGCGGCTCGAAGGGCTAATCGAGATGGTGGTCGATCTCTACGGCATCATCGGCAAACTGTTCGGCCTCCTGCCCATCCCGATCAGCCTCCCGGCCCTCTGGGACGACGACCGGGACGAAGGTCCGGACGTCGCCACCCTCATTGGGGCGCTCACCAGGGCGCGGGCCATGCTCATGGATCTTCCCCTCGATCCCAGGCTCACGGCCCTGCTGAACCTGGCGGTCGTCGAATGGCTGGGCGCGTTCGACATGTGCGCCCTGGCCGACGCCAACCGAACCAGTCCCGAGGCGGACGCCTACCGGCTGGAAGTGATCTGGCTGGCCACGGGACGGATCACCAGTCTGACCGAACTGGCGAGAGATCAGCTCCATCTCGATCTCTGATCACCACACAAGAGGCCGTCCCGGGACATCGCTCCCGGGCGGCCTCTTGTTGCCGTGACGCCCGTGCGGCACGGCGGGCAGACGCGGGCAATCCCTTCCTCCTCTGCACTCCGCACCCAATAAATCCTTGCGATTCTTATAGGACTTATGAGAGAATAGAGGCATCGGCAAGGGGGTCGGAACCCCGAACCGGCGCAGGTTGACAACTCCAGAGAGGTAGCCAATGCGAGAGCTGGAAGAACTGGCCGAACTGCTGCTGGGCGCGTACGCACTCACGGGCAAACTCCTCAGCCTCCTCCCGATCCCGATCCTCCTCCCACCCCTGGAGGAGACGGGCGGGCTCAACGGCGCTCAGGCACTGGAGCGGGCGCGCGTGGCCATACATGATCTTCCCCTGGATCCACACGTCGTCGCGACCCTGGATCACATGATCTTCGAATGGCTGATCGCTCGAGATCTCTGCACCCTTGCGGTCTCGATCAGCCCAGACCCGCACCGCATCCACGGTCTGCGAGCCGCGCTGGCGCGCTTCAGCGAAATCTCCGAACGCGCCGAGCGACTCTTGACCCTTCCGGGCCAAGGTCTGTGATCTGCCGGTCTGCCGCCCTGGAACCTCCGGGGCGGCAGACCAAACAAAAGGACCGGTGAGGCGGAACCCCAAGGGGTTCTCGATCGGAAACCTCACCGGTCCTGCAGGTTGAAAACTCCCGAAGGAGCTACCCCCCATTCTAGCCCGTGCAGGCATTCTCACCTCCTCGACTCGGCGACTCACCCCAAGGCGCACGGCACCGTCGGTGACGATTCACGTGCGCTGTCGACGGGGAGGGTCAGCGTCGCGAACTCGAGGAACCCAGCGATGCCGAGGGCGACCGGAACGGACGCACGGTACCGGACGGTGCGGGCGGGGCGGCCGCCTTGCACCTTTGGGGTGGTGCGCGCCCGCGAGGCGGCCGTCCCGCCCGCCGCGCGGGGGTCTGGGGGCGGCGGAGTCCCCAGCCACCCCGTACCAGAGGCCAGCCAGTCACCCGTGACCACCTGTCGTGGCGCCTCCTGCAACGGGCGAGCGCCGGCCCGGAAGCGGAGCGCCAGCGGAGTCTTCTGGGCCGGCGTGAGCCCCCGCGCACAGGGGCGGACGAAGGACGATCCGTAGGACGCGAGCGCAGCGAGCGCCCTGTGCGCGGAATATGCAGGCCGTCGCCCCAACCGACGGAGAGGGTATCCGCCCGCGTGCAGGGGCTCGAACCAGCGTGGTTCGGTGTGAGCGCCGGCCGGACTGATTCTGCGGGAATCGCCCGCGGCCACCAGACGCCGTGGCGGTCAGCGACTCGGAGCTGGCAGAGCTCCTCGTGCGGAATCCGCGCGACCAGGGAGAGGGCACGACGGGCGGAGGCAAGGATGCTGCTGGTGTGGGCAGCAGCCCGAGCGTTGATCTGCTGCTCACTTCACGGTTTGACGTCCTTGTCGAGCACGGCCTGGGCCCGGGCGGCGGCGATGTGGTCGCGCGCCATCTGCCACGGGACCACCTTGGCGTCGCCGGCGGCCTCCAATCGCGCGGCACGCAGACCGGCGAGGATCTCGCCCATGGACAGCTTGTGGGTGACGCGGTGGCCGAGCTCCATCTCGGCCTGGTGGTAGTCGGCGGCCAGCTGCGACCGCAGCGCCACGGCCAGCAGCAGGTCGTCCATGGAGCCCAGGACGCACAGCGAGCATGGTCGGGCCAGGCCCCAGGAGTAGGCGGCGTGCGGCCGCAGCCCCGATCCTTTGATCTGGTCCCAGACCTGCTTGATGGAGATCGGACTCGAGCACGGCACGGCCAGTCGCCGAATTGTTCTTATGAGGGATCAATGGTCCAGTCCCGGGCTCGGAGGAGCAAGGCGTAAGGGGTGCCAAACTGGCAGAAACGGGCCGTGGGGCTCGCGCAGATGGGAGATTCGGCTCGAACATGACGGGATAAGTCCCGGCGATAACGCGATCGTCGCTGTTTCCGCAGGTCGTGCTGCTCGGTAAGAGTCTTATGTCAACCCTCCGCCTCCCCGGCCGGTTCAGGTCCCGGCTCCGCCGCCCCGCCGCCCGCCTGGGGCCCCACCAGGCGCAGCGTCTGCCACCCGTCCGTGCCCGCCTCCACCTGCCAGGTGGGCGGCCACACCCGCCGCACGCCCGCAGCCGCCGGCGCCACCCGCACGCCGCCCAGCACCGCCACCTCCAGCCCCGTCGCCCCGTCGAACTCGGCGTTGCCGTTGAAGGTCGTCCCGTCGAACCAGGCGTAACCGGAGAAGGCCGCCCCGTCGAACTCGGCGTTGCCGTTGAAGGTTGCCCTGTTGAACCAGACGCCGCCGGTGAAGGTCGCTTCGCCGAACCCGGCGTTGCCGGTGAAGGTCGCTTCGCCGAACCCGACTTTGCCGGTGAAGGTCGCCTCGGCGAACCCGGCGTGGCTGGTGAAGATCGCCTCGGCGAACCAGGCGTAACCGGAGAAGGCCGCCCCCTCGAACCCGGCGTTGCCGGTGAAGGTCGCCTTGGCAAACCCGGCGCCGCGAGTAAAGGTCGCCCCCTCGAACGCGACAAGGTGGGTGAAGGTCGCCCCGAAGAACTCGGCGTGGCTGGTGAAGGTCACCTTGGCGAACGAGGCGTCGCCGTGGAAGGCAGCCTCGCGGAACGCGGCGTAGCCGGTGAAGGTCGTCCCGCCGAACCCGGCGCCGCGAGTGAAGGTCGCTCCCTCGAACCTGGCGCCGCGAGTGAAGGTCGTCCCGCCGAACCCGGCGTCGCCGGTGAAGGTCGTCTCGCCGAACCTGGCGTCGCCGTGGAAGGCCGCCCGGCCGAACGCGGCGTCGCCGACGCGGCAGACGCTCAGGTCGAAGTCGAGCAGGGTGGCGCCGGTGAGGTCAAGGCGGATGCCAGCCCAGTGCCGGGCGTTGAGGTCGGCGCTACGGGGCTGCCACCAGCGACGGGCGGGCGGATCTAGGTAGCGCAGATGCGCGGTGAGGATGCGCTGGGCGGTCAGGCGGACCTGACGCTCCTCGTGCGGATCTCGGCCCAGTGGTGCGGAGACGCCGCCATCGGCGATGCGCGGCTCGGCAGGCGCGGCCGGGCCGGCCTCGTCTGGGGGCGGGGTGTATGGCATGCGCAAGTACGCGCAGATCACATCCACGATGGTCTGCCGCAGCGCCGCACTGGGATTGTCCTGGCCCAGCTGGTCGAGCGCGTACAGGCCGCCCAGGCGGACCGGGGCCTGGGTGCTGCCGAGCTGCTCGACGGCCTTGCCGTAGCGGTCGGTGACATGGCCGCGTTCGCCAAGCTGGAAAGTGCGCCTGGCGGTGTTGGCGTTGCGCGCGGTGTAGAGCACCGCAACCAGCGCGGCCAAGCCCGTAGCGATGGCCAGCATGTTGCCACGAACCCCCGCCACCGCCGACGCCCAATCCTTGGCAGCCAGCTCGTTCGGATCCGCTGACGGTGTCGCCGGTGGCATGGTCGGTGACGGAGCTATCGCTGGCGCGAAACCATCGTCCTGGGTTACGCCGTCCACGTTCTCCAGCACCCATACTGCGCCCGGCCCCAGCACCAGCACGGCAACCGACAGCAGTCCAAGCACCAGAACGACGATCGAGACAGGCTTCACACCACCCACGGTGACCCGAATCGACGTCCACGGCCAGTGATATGCCTACGGCCCCGTTTCTGCCCCTGCCAGTGTGGCACCCCGCATACGTCCGACCCGGCGATGTGACAGGGAATGCTGGAAGTCACGCCACGACCGGGGGACGCAACGACCGTGTGACGGACCCCAGCGAACCACTGAAGACGGTCTCCGCCGCAGCGAGCAGTTTCCCCAGGTCCCGGGGGTCCATGGTCACGCTTACGCCGGGGAGGTCGATGGTGGTCAGGCTGCCTTCGGGTTGGATCGGCCCTTGGTCCCCCTCGGGACGTCCGCCGAAGCGGTTGAGGATGAACATGATCAGTACAGCTGCCCCATAGGCCGGCGCCGGGTTGCCGCCGCTTCCTACGGTCGCCGCTGCCGCGAGCAGGCCGATGACCAAGATGACCAGCAGGAGGAGCCAGTTGTCCGCAACCCACTGGGTGATGCCGCGCAGGACCTCGTCAGCCTGGCGGGCGAGCTCGGTTAGCTGCTCCTTGCGGCGCTTTATCTCGGCGCGTAGCCACAGGTACAGAAGCAGGGACAGCTCGGCGTAGTCGACCAGTTGCGGTCCGCTGAAAACGGCGTAGAGGACGAGCCCGCTCAGCATGGGAAGCGTCATGGGAACGGCGATGGCCGGATATCCCATCTGAGCCGACACATCGATTCTCGAGCACAGTCTCGATTCCCAGGTTCCGCCGGGCAGCATCGTCCCGAGTGTTCCCCGGAGCCTGGGATTCTCCTCGGCCCAAACGGCGGCCACATAGTTGTAGGAAACCCGGTACCACGTGTCTTGCAGAACGCCCACCGGAGCACCGAGAAATGGTTTGACCTCCCAGTGGGCCATCCGGCCGAGGTCCGCGATATCGGCTCTGCGGTTCGACACCCACGGCCGTTTGCCGCCGTAATTGGGATTGAGCCAGGCGTTGTAGCAGCAGGCGAGCCGCGGGTCCCGCCCAGCAACCTCGGAGAGGCGCTCACCTCCGAACCGGACCGGGAAGCCGCCGTAGACGCGCCGGTCTGCGACCGTGAGGTTGACCCCGTAGTGCTCCCGGTAGTTCTCGGCGAGCCTCCGGTGGACCTCGTTGCCGACCCTTGCGGTCGAGCGTATTCCGGGCATGGCCGCCGCGGCGCCGGCGACCGTACTGGCCAGGGCCAGTTTGACCGGCAACGCGGCCAGGTCAGGCGCCGCCACCCGGCCGAGACGTGTCAGCGCCCGCACGAGCTCGCTCGGCGTCCAGTCGGTAGGGGGTTGGAAGCCCTGCCCCTGGCCCGGCGGCGGCAGCGATCCCACCGCTACCCCCAAGGAGGGAAGGGCCGCGCCCGGAAGCGCTGCCACCGAAGTCGTCGCGGCTTGGAGAATGGCCGTCAGCCGCTCGGCGGACAGTCTTCCCAGCAGCTCGCCCGTGGGCGCCTCCTGGCCAAGGCCCATGGTCCTGGCCAGCAGAGAGTCGAAGGGGATGTTCACTCGCAGTGCCGAGCACGCGAGTTCGTGGGCGCGCAGGAGGCTCGGCGCCAGAAGCCCGGTGAGCGTCTCGCTGATCAGGGTCGCGCCCGGCCAGCGTTGCAGTCCCTGGTCGAGCACTGTCCTGGTCAGAACCTCGGCCGTGGTCGCCACCCGGCCTCCCTTCCTGGGGAACGCGGTGGTCCGTCATACGGGCGGCGGGTTGAGGTTGGAGTCCCGCTGCAGGTAGACCAGGTTCGTCGGTGTCCTGACTGGCCAAGTCTCGCCCTGGAGCACACCTCCCTGGTCGGCCCGGTCCGCGGCGAGTATCTCGCTCGCGATCGACACGTACAGCGGGTCGGAGCCGCTGATGGGCGGCGGGGAACCGCCGGACCAGACCTGGCCTGTGGCCAGGAACCACAGCGCGACCTGTTCGAAGCCGGGCCGGACCGGGACGACCGTTCTGGCGAGGCCCGCCTTGAGGAAGGCATCGTGGTCGGGGTCCACGCCGTCCAAGGTGAAGGCGTTCTGCCAGCTGGAGCGGCGTCCCCAGAAGTACGGGTAGAGGGAGTAGATCATGTTCTCCCACTCGAAGGCCTGCTCGTAGAAGGAGACCACCGCCGATTGGCCCACGGCGGCGGGCGCGTCCATGACCGGCTCGTCGGCCGCGGCACCCTGGCGGATCGCGCCGAACCGGTCGAGGGGCGATCCGGATAGCAGGCCGATGACCATCTTCTTCAGCTCGGAGCGCTCCCTCCGCCGGTTGAGCGCCGGGTTTGTCCCGGTGATGACACCGGAGGAGACGATGTCGGCCGCGCGGCCCCGTTCCTCCCAGGCCGCGTGGCGATCGGCGTAGGCCTGCATGATGGCGGTGAACGTCTGCACCTGCCAGCGTTCTAGGGATCGCTGGGTGCGCTGGCAGACGATCTCCAGCGTGTAGGCGTATCCCCAGGCGTTGTGGATCGTGAACGCCACCGGCACCATTCCCGTCTCGCCTGCGAGTTGTAGGTCGAAGGTGAGCGGCATCGCGCCATCGCCCGAGGTGTCGCGGAAGTTCGCGGCGCCCACGGAGAGGTAGCAGTCGAACTTCCAGGCACTGGCGTACAGGACGCCCGCGGCGCGTACCGCGGTATAGCCGTCTGGTACCTGGAGGCGTTCCTCTGAGCGGTAGAACAGGAAAGCGGCGGTGGCGGCGTCGGGCGTGTTCTGCGTGTACTCCTGCTTTCCCGCCATCGCGACCGTCTGGAAGAGCAGCGGCGGCGGTTCGACGACCGCGCCTTGCGGACCGGCGACGGCCAGGTAGTTGGACGGATCAAGCTGGCCGGGGTCGCTGAGGCGGGCACCACTGGGTAGGGAGGGCGGCGGAGGCTCCGGATCGGAGCCGTCGGCCGGCTCCGTGGTGATCCACCGCAGGAAGACGCCCGGCTCGGGGACATGGGCCTCGACCATGAGCCGCAGGCCGTACGCGTAGACCCCTACATCCTGTTCATCATCTACGAATCGGTAGATACCGGCCCGGTTGGGGACGTTGCCGGGGTTGGTCAGCTCGTGCCGGTTGGTCTCCTCGATCTCCCGGATCGTGATGCGCTGCCTGCGCTCGAGCGTTCGCTCTGTGATGCGCTTCAGCGCCCGGTCGACGGTTTCGCGCGCCGTAGTCGTGGACGTGCGTGCGGCCTCGGTGGACGCCGAGGAGCTGGTGAAGCCGAAGCTCGCCGAGGCTTGGACGGTGCCGTAGCTCCCCGACACCTGGGCTCCCGCCTGGAGCTGGGTCTGCGCGCTGATCTCCCGCGACGTCTCGGCCACCAGGTCGAACCGTTCGGTGCTCTGAAGGTCGCGTTCGTCCACCACGGTGTTTTCGGTCTCGGTGAACGTCGTGTCCTCGGTGCGGTCCTGACGGCGGTGGGTGCGTTCTCGGGTCTCGCCGGCCATCACGTTCTCGATGTAGGTGATTGGCCCGGGCACATAGGCCGTGTGCTCCCGGCGTACGACGAGGAGTTCGCCGATGCCCGGCGGGCGCACGAGACCCGCCACGGGGGGACGCAGCGCGCCATAGCCAAGGGGGAACCCGCCGGTCGGATCGATGGCCTCGGCGGCTTTGGCCGCGAGGGGCAGGGGCGCCCAGAGCCTGGCGCGCTCCAGCGTGTTGACGGCGTTCAGCAGGTCGGCCTCGCCAGGAGCCAGTTCATCGAGGACGGCCCGTGTCTCTTCGGATATCCGCTCGAGGACCGCCCCCCTCAGCATGGCACGCGGTGGGCGGACGGCCATCTCCCGCAAGGGCCGCAGCTTTGGTGAGGCCTCATCCGGCGGCTCCTCCTGCGGAGCGGGCCGGACCTCGGATTCGATCTCCGGGTCTGCGGCCAGGGCAACCAGCTCCGCCAGCGCGGCGGCACGGCGGCGGGACCCATTCTCCCGATCCGGCGGGACCGGTTCCGGCTCGAGATCACGCAGGACGGGCCCGATTTCGCGCTCCGCGACAGGGAAGTCCAGTGCCTGTGGCATCGGCTGCGGCTCCTCCTCCAAACGGGGGATCAGCAGCTGGCTGACCTGGCCGGGAAGTACAGCAGCGCCTCGATCGAGAAGGTCGCGCAGCGCCTGGTCGAGGGCTTCGCCGTCGCCACCGTCGCGGTCGCCCGCCCAGCGCAGCACCCTTTGCCCCGCGACGGCGAGGATCACCATGCGGTGCACAGCATTACGCACCGCTGACGACGTCTCAGGGACCAGCAACGAGGCCATCAGAGCGTCCTGCGCTCTGGCGCGGGCGTTCTCAAGGACCTCGGCGCTGTCCAGGTACCGCACCACGAGCCTTTGGAACCGGGCCACGGTCATGACGCCGACGGATCCGGTGATCGCCGTGTCCAGCCGCCGCAGCGAGACAAGGAGCTCTTCGTCGCCCGCCTCCGCCAGCCATTCCCGTGCCACCGTGGCCGGGTCTTCGGCCTCGACGACCCGGTTCTGGAACTCGCTCGGCGGCTCGGACCACGCGTTGATCAGTAGACCGCCTCCAGGCTCCGCCGGAACCGCGCCGCGCAACTGGATGAAACGGTAGAGCTCGTCGGCCATTATCGACTCCGATGTTCAAAAGGAGTGGGAACCGCTACTGCATCATCGCCCCGAAATTCGAGCAGCATCCGAAATGGCCGGAAGAGGCCAGGAACTTCAAGGTTGAAATCGGGATAGCGGAACGGCCGAAATATGCCCCGGCTCGCGCAGCCAAATTGCACGGAGGAAAGGTCGGTGGGCATTTGCTTTCCAAATGCGACGGAACGAGAAACGGCCCGCCTTCGGAAGGAGGCGGGCCGGGACACGGGTGGATCAGAACGGGGAGGCGAACCCGGTGCCGTGGCAGTGCTCGCAGTGGCCGTTGCCGCCGGGCCGGGCGTTGCGGTGGGTGGCCAGTTCCGTGGCGATCAGGCGGTGCAGCCACGTGGTACGGCCAGGCCCGAGAGGGATGACGTAGCGGCGGATCTCGGCGCTGTCGTCGATGATGAGCTCGTCGGCGGGGTCGAAGATGCCGTCGATCGGGAAGGTCGGCAGGCCCTGGAGCAGGGCTCGCACCAGGACGTCGGCGTGCTCGGCTTCGGCCTGGCAGACGGAGGGGCGCGTACGCCAGGCGCGGCCGAGCAGTGCCGCCAGCCTGTACGGCCACGAGCGTGTGGCGGGACGAGGGTGGATGAGGTCGCTGAAGTCCATGGCCGCTTCCTTTGCTGTGCGGGGTGCCCTTGGCCTGGGCCCCCTGTCCGGTGTTCCGATGAGGGAGGGCCCGCGGCCGGAGGGAGGGAGCGCAACCCGGGGACCCCGCCGCAGACAAGATGTTTTGGCGCAGGTCTCCCCCCGGGGGACAGCGAGAGCCGTGGCATAGCGCCAAAAGATCTATGGCGGAGGCGGGCGAGCCGGGTTGCGTGGACGAGCCCGGCTGCGAGGCTTGCCCGAGTTGGAACACCGAGGGCGGCCGACGGTCGGGTGCGTCAGCAGAGGGCACCGGGCGGGACGGGGCTGGATTGCCAGTCGACACGTGCCCGAGGGGCAAGACGTAGCGCGCCCTTCAAGCGGCGAGATTCCCAGCGCTACTAGTAGCCGCACTAGTAGTGTGACCACTATGCCGACTACTATCGCGAGTATGGGTACGACAAGGAACGGTTCCTACAGCCTGAGCGAGATCGCGCACGGCTTCATCGAGGCCGGCGCCGAACGCGACCGGCTCAGCAAGTCGGCCTACGTCGAGCAGGCCGTCATCTACTACGCCATCGCCACAGGAGCGCCAACCGCCGACGCCGACAAGGCGTTCGCCGAAGCGCTCGTCGACGAGCAGGAAGCCGCCGCGGCTGACGATGAGTTCCGGGAGCGGGGCGCCGCGTGATCCCACTCACCGCGGGCGGGGTCTACCTCTACAGTCCGAAGGGCATCGATCGTGAGCGCTTGATGCTCGTCACGTCCGCAGCAGCCGTACTCGAGTCCCGCCGCCGGTTCATCATCGGCCTGACGGTCATGTCCTCCCATGACGGCGACACCCTGACGGTGCCGATCACCGTGAACGGCGCCCGCCGCTACGTCAACTGCACCCAGCCGATGCGGCTGATCCGCGACTGGTTCTTGGAGCACCACGACTCCATCTCCCCTCAGGAGTTGGAGGCCGTGCGGGCGTACCGCCGACTGTCGGAAGACCTGTGAAGCGCTGAGAGGCCCAGGAGCCCCCGCACCGCTCCTGGATCTCTTGACGGAGCCCACGGCCGCCGCATGCTGCCTCGCCGTGTGGGTTTCGTTGAGGGATCACCGGGCGACCCGCCACAACCGAACTTCCCTCCGGTTTCCGGCCAGCCCAGAGCGGGACTCTTCGTAACCAAAGATAGCGCCTCGTGATTCTCATAAATGATCAGTTGTGACAGTTCTGAGAACGAGCCAAAACGCGCCCGGTTTGCCCGGATTCTCGTTCGCAGAACACCTCTCAAAACTTCCGGAATTTGAGAGACACTTCTGAGAGACTGTGGGGCATGGACTTGACCCCCGCCGGCGCCGCAGATGCGATCGAACGCCGCGACTGCCCCAAATGTGAGGCACCGGCCGGCAGCGCCTGCCGCACCCGCGGCGGCAAGACCGCGACCAAGTACCACACCGCGCGTTTCATCCTCGTGCCCCCTCTCCGGGAAGAACTCGAGGTGCCGGTGCCCGACGACCGCGGGCCCGGGCGGCCGTGGCGGCAAGGACCACCGATCGAGGCACGCCCCGAAACCAGCCTCGCCGCCAAGCCGATCCGCATCGGCTACGCCCGCTGCTCGACCGCCCAGCAGGAACTGCAAAGCCAGCTGGATGCCCTGGAGGCCGCGCAGTGCAAGCGGATCTTCTCCGAGAAGATCAGCACCCGCGTCAAGGTACGGCCCGAGCTGGAAAAGGCACTCAAACTCGCGCATGACATCAAGCAGGCCGCGCCTGACCAGCCGGTCATCCTCACCGTGCATGAGCTCAAGCGCCTGGCCCGCAACGCGGCCGAGCTGATGACCCTCTCGGCCACCCTGCAGACCGGCGACATCCAACTCGAACTCCTCACCGGCCCGCTCACTGGCATCTACGACCCCAGCGGCATGGGCTCCATGCTGTTCGCCGTGCTGGCCGTGGCCGCCCAGCTCGACCGCAACTACATCCGGGAGAAGACTCTGGAGGGCCAGATGGCCGCCGCGGCCAAGGGCAACCACGGCGGGCGGCCGAAGGTCATCGACGACGACATGCTGCTATTCGCCCGCGCGCTGAAGGACAACGGCACCCCGGTGCCGGAGATCGCCAAGAAGCTGACCATCAAGACCGGCAAGAACGCGGGCAAGCACCCCTCGGTGGCCTCGCTGTACCGGGCCTTGGCCGAAGCCGAACACACCGAACCCGCAGGCCACGCGTGATGATCGCGCGCCCGGCGAGCGTGAGGGTTCCTGCCGACCATCTGCCCGACCAGAACAGGAGAAGCCCGATGACCGTATCCCAGGTGCGTCTGCACGCCGAGCAGGACGGCCGCCGCTACGACCTGACCGTGCAGGCCGTCGACGGCGGCCACCAGGTGGAGCTGATCGGCAGCGACGCCGACGGCCAGTTGCTGGCCGAGTGGCGCGGCACGCTGCCCGCCGCCACCGACCTGACGGCGATCGCCCAGCTGCTGTCCTGCGGCGTCGCGGAGCTGACCGGTACGCCGGCGCCGCGCCCGGCCACCACCGTGGAGCAGCAGCGGGCTAAGCACGCCAACGCCGCCCGGCCGTGGAGTGCCGATGACGATGTACGCCTGGCCGAGCTGGCCGCCTCGCCCGAGGTCACCATCGAGGATCTGATGCGCGAGCTCGGGCGCAGCCGCGGCGCCGTCCGGTCCCGACTGGAGAAGAAGGTGCCTGGCAGCCCGCTACTCCTGCGCCGGGCCCCGGCCGTCACGCCTTGACTCGTCGGGCGTGACGAACAGGGAGATCTCGGTGAACCACGCGGCGGGGCTCCAGATGTAGGGGTCGAGGTCGCAGCTGCTGGCCAGCAGGCTCCGGCCGGTGACGACGCCGTCGCCATCCTGGCAGCCCTCCCACTGGGTGAACAGGTCCCAGCCGTCGGCAGCCCGGCGGACGCCGTAGACGCCGTACAGCTCGTACCCGCCCGGGCGCCGGTTGGTGATCTTCGCCCGGCCGATGCGCTGGTAGACGCTGTAGGACCAACCGGTGCCGCCGGGCTGCGGCTCGACCGCAAACAGCTCGCCAGCGAGCGGATCATCCTGGCCCGCCGGCGAGCCAGGTTCCGCGGTCACGGGGCGACGCCTTGCCCGTCGCGGGCCTGCAGCATGGAGGAGTAGCGGTCAAGGACGAGCTCGATGTGGCGCCAGCGCTGCTCGGCAGGCGTGATGGTCATGGTGATCTCCCATGCGATGGTGATGGACATCAATGGATCCGCGCGGTGCGCGGGGCCTTCAGCCGCACTGAGTTGCCCGGGCTAAGACGCCGGCGTGTCACAGGCGGCGGCAGGAGTTCAGCGGGGCGGCCGCTCCCGGACCTGGGAGCGGCCGCCGGCTGGGTGGGCTAGAACTCCGGGGCGGGGTCGTAAGCTCCGGCTCCGGCCATGGCGGGCGCCGACTCGCTGACGGCCGGGCCGGTGTCCTGGCCTTCAGCGGGCATGCCGTCCCAGGGGTTCTGCGGGGGAGTGTTGACGGTGCGGCTGCCGCGTACCTTGACCACCTTGGCGGTGGCGTGGCGCATGGACGGGCCGATCTCGTCGACCTCGATCTCGTAGACGGTGCGCTTGTCGCCCTCCTTGGTCTCGTAGGTGCGCTGCTTGAGCCGGCCCTGCAGGATGACGCGCATGCCGCGCTGGAGGCTCTCGGCGGCGTTCTCTCCCATCTGCCGCCACACGTTGCAGGTCAGGAAGAGGCTGTCGCCGTCCTTCCACTCGTTCGTCGAGCGGTCCATGAAGCGCGGGGTGGACGCGAGGCGGAAGCGGGCCACCGCCTGGCCGGTCGGGGTGAAGCGCAGCTCCGGGTCGTCGACGAGGTTGCCGATGAGGGTGATGACGGTGTCGCCTGCTGCCATGGTGTCCTCCAAGGACGTCGATGGGATGAGCGGTTGCCGAAGCGGGACGGGAACGGAGCGGGCGGGGGGCCGGCGGCCCCCGCCGAGCAGGACCTAGAAGGGGATCTCGCGGTCGGCGACCGTCGTCAGCCGGTACGCCTCGACCTGCTCGCCCACGCACCCCAGGCAGATGCGGCCGCCGTCCGTGGTCGGCCAGCTGTGCTCGAGGGTGACCCCGTTGGCGCACCTGCTGCAGGCGGTGATGTCCGTGCGGTAGAGGGGGAGGCCGAGCTTGAGGGTCATGGTGTGGCTCCTTCCGTACGGTGCCCCTGCTGGGTGTCCGTTCCGTGTTTCGGTGAGGGAGGACACGCAGGCGGAAGCGACGAAAGGCAACGCGGCGGCCCCGGCCAACAAGATGTTTTGGCGCCCCGACCGGCGCTGGTGAACACCCGCTCGCGCCAAAAGATCTTGGCTGAGCGGGGTGAGCGCAGCGAAAGCCGGGTTGCCTGAAGGAGCGTGCCTGCGAGGCTGACTGAGCCGGAATGCGGGGCGGGTCCACCAGCAGGGAATTACGGCAGGTGGCCCGCCTGAGCCGCACGCTCCGACCGTACAATCAGCACAACCCCGGCATCCGGTCCGATGCGGCGACGAGGTTCCTGCGCGCGTGCGGCGCGACCGCCGTACGACACCCTCGCGTCGAAAGAGCGTGGCTGCGGTGGCGCGCCCCGTGTACGCCGCCGGTGCGCGGACCTCTGACCGCGTACCGTCACGGTCGTGACCGTCGCCATCAGAAACGCAAGGCTCGAACATAAACCAATGCGTGCAAGCGGCTAGCTTGGCATGCATTTGGTGGTGGGCGCGGCCAGCGTGATGCAGAGTGGAGTTAACCCCATATATCCATATTCGTCCGAATTGGACGCTAATGATGGAATTGCGTTTGTGTCGCCAGAGACGCGATACCGAAACGGACTCCAAGGAGGACAAGCGAGAAAGGGCCCGGCTATCCATGCGGAGGTCAACCACATGGACAGCGTTCCGAGAACACGGCATCTGAGCGCGATACTAAAGAGGGCACTGCTCGTCATCGCTCTGGGGCCGCTCCCGTTGATCGGGCTCTCACCCCATGCCCAGGCGAACGCAAAGGACGATGACCTTTCCGGAAACTGGACCGGCACCTGCACGAAGATCTCAACAGGGGACACCTGGGATGCTCACGTGACTATTCGCGACGCTGGTACGTATACCTGGACGACTACATCCCCTTGGACTGCCAGTTCCACCGGCAGGGTCGACCGTGCGTCCGGGCAACTGATCGATAGTAACGGCAAGGCTTCCGCCTACTCGGTAGACGGCAGGCACATGAGCACTGTTTCATCCAATGGGATGACACGATGCTCGCTCACACGATAGTCAGCAGCCCTTCACGGGCACCGTCTGGCAGCGTTGCCAGGGAAGTGAGCCCCAGGTTCCGCGCTTTTAAGGTCCGGCTATCCATACGGAGGTCAACCACATGGACAGCATTCCGAAAACACGGCATCCGATCGCAACGCTAAAGAGAGCACTGCTCGTCGCCGCTCTGGGGCCGCTCCCGCTGATCGGGCTCTCACCCCATGCCCAGGCGAACGCAAAAGACAATGACCTTTCCGGAAACTGGACCGGTACCTGCACGAAGTACGCAACAGGGTCCACCTGGGACGTTTACCTCACCATTCGCGACGACGGTACGTATAGCTGGACGAGCAAATTCCCGGCTACGAAAGATGAGCCGGCGCGGACCGTCAGTGCTACCGGCAGGGTTGACCGTACGTCTAGGCAACTGATCCGACCTGATGGCAGCGAGATGAGCACCTTCCACCTGGTGGACAGCAGGCACATGCGCGTTGATCCAGCCCATGGGCTGTCACGATGCTCGCTCGCACGATAAGTCAGCAGCCCTTCACGGCCACCATCCGGCAGCGTATTGGGATGCGAGGGCTACCTAGCCGGTAAATACGGAACAACGGAGCTCGACGGTCCTGGTGGCCAAAGAGCCCACGCGGCCAAGGGCGTCGTCCAGGCGCCGCGGGCCCCTGGAGTCGTTCCTAGTGCTGTGCCGGACTCAAATAGAAGGGGGAGTTGACCTGCCGTTTCCGCGCAGGGTTGCGGTGAACATCTCGCCGTGTAGTGCCGGGCTGACAACCTCGATGGACCGAGCCAGGCGAACCAGGCGAAGCCCTTCCTCGCGGTAGACAGCGAGCACCGCCTCGACAGCATCCGGTGAAAGGCTGCGAAGGTCGCCGGCGGCATGCCGGTAAGCGGCCCTGGCTCCCTCGACGGCCGCATTGACGTTGAGAAGGGCCATCCGAGCCAGGGCGATGGGGTGACGTTTCAGCACCTCATACGCCCTGTACTCCGGTGGCACCGTATCGAGAAGCCATGCCACCGCCGACAGCTCCCACTCGGGTTCGCTTGGTGAGTGAACCTCGGGCGGCCACTCGGGCGGAAGGTACATATCGCCACCGTACTCACGCTCGACGTGCTGCTTGATGGGGCTGTGCGAGGCGTCGGCCTGGCCAGCTGGCAGCTTGGGGATGACGTCTTGGGTGAGTTCAACAGCCCCGTAGTCGACGTTAGGTAGGAAGTGCACGCGCTCCAGCGGGAGCCAGTCCTCACGGGGGACCAGACCGCCCCGCGGCCCCGGGGTGATCTCCGTCCAGGCCACCAGCGCTTCTTCGCGCCCGTCCGCGAGGGTGCGCCTCTTGAGCAGGTAGCCGGCGCCGTCGGGTGGGAGCTTGACGACTGGCGGATCAGACATGGCCACAGGCCATGATATCGAACAAGTGTGCGGCGAACGCGAGGGTTGACCGGGCTATGAGCAATCGAGCGGGTCAACCGCGCGTTCAGCTGCCCGGTGGCGCAGGCAGGGGCATCATCGCGGCTCAAGGCCTATGTGGCGCCCAGGAAGGCGGGCAAGGTGGACGCCGACGACCGGCGAAAGCGGTCGCCGTAGAATCGCCACGCACCACACCACCCGGGGGGAAACCAACGTCTGACGAGCAGATACCCGTTAAGGCGATCGAAGCGCAGCAAGCCTATGACGCGGCCGACGAGGAAGTGCGGCGGCTCACCGCTTTGATGCCGTCGAGCGTTGCTGTGGCCGCTGGCGAGGTGTCTGTGCCGGAGGGGTCGTGGGACGAGCTTGCGAAGGCGCGGCAGGCGCGCCTGGATGCGCTGGGTGTGCTGCAACCGACGAAACGGTGGGAGGACGACGGCGGCCCCATCGCGGCGGAGGCAGCGTTGAGGAAGGCGGCCAGGGCGGGCGGTGACGGGCCGCCGGACGCGGCGTAACGGCCGTTTCCCGGAGGTGGTCTCTACTCCGGCGCATCATGAGGTGCTTGTGCTGGCCACCGATCCACACCGCGGCCGCGGTCCTCGGGGGTAGGTGCTGTCGATGGTTGATCGCTCCTCACAGGCGGTTGGATTTTTTGGAACCCCTGCCCCGTCAGCCCTTCGCCGACCCTGCGGCATCGAGGTAGACGGTCAGGGACCGCTGCAGATGCTGCAGCCATTCCTGTCGGGGCGGCCCCATGAAGAGATCCAGCTCGGCCGGCAGGGGTAGGCGCACTCGAAGCGTCTCGGGATGCGCGCCGACGTGCAGCGCCAGTTTCAGCAGCTGCGCCATCGAGTAGAAGGGACTGACCGCCAGGACTTCAGCGACAGCACGTTTGGCGACGTCGAGCTCGCCTTGGCACCAGGCGGCCAAGGCCCGAAGGGAGCCGACCGGGGCCAGGAACGCGGGCTGGGTGCGCCTGGCCACGTCGAGCAGCATCGTCGTCATGGCGGCCGGCTCGGCTTGCACGGCCAGCCAGGCTTCGTCGCGGATGCGTACGATCTGCAGGTCCATGGCGAGCCGGATGGCGGTGGCGTCGTCTATGGCTGTGCCGTGGCGATACGTGCTGATGGTCTGGCGCAGCCGGGCGAGGCCTCCGCCGACGATCTGCTCGACTGGTGGGCGAGGGTGGATGCGCAGCTGGTCGGCGAGGTGGCCGGCGAGCTGGCGGGTCAGCTTCCGCAGCGGGTCGGTGTGCTCTTGTGCGGTCAGCGGGGTGGGCAGGTCGGGCGTGTCCATGGCGATCTCCTTGCGGGTGGTCGGCGCTGCCCCGGGAGGCGGGCGAGGGTCCACCACTCGCCGCCGACGGGGGGAGTCGGGCTGCCTAGGGCCGGGGCGGCGGACGTACGACCGTCCGCCGCCCCGGCCTTGGCCATCACTTACGCGGTCGCTGGCAGGTCCTCCTGGGCTCGCTGCGCGTCCTTGGCCTTGGCCTCGGCACTGGCGAGGATGCCCGGGAGGTGCTTCTTGACAACGATGCGTACGCGGCGCTCATTCATGCCGGAGCAGCTCACGACCTCGCTCACCAGCGGCTCGATGTCCGCCAGGTCCGGGGTCGGCGCAGGCAGGACGCCGGCCTTTTCCGCGCGCCTGAACAGGCGCCTGTACTCGCCGCACCAGGCCTGGCGATCGCCGAACTCCTCCATCTCCTCACGGCTCATCGGCAGGGCTTTCAGCACGGCTTCCGCGTGCTCGGGGTAAGACTTCACTTCCGGATCGGTGGCCAGAAATCGCACCAGCGGGTCCTCGGACGCGATCAGCTTCTGGTACGCCTCGGCCTGCTTCTTCTTGTGCGCCTGCGCCAGCTCGCGCAAGGCGGCATTGTGCTTGTCCTCCGCCTCGAAGTAGGCAGCGATCTGGTCGGGAGACACGGTGTGGTCCCATGCCGGAACCGGATGTGCTCTGTACACGCGGTCGGTTTCGGTGCGGTGGTTCCGGCTGTCGATGGCGTCGAAGTACGCCTTCACCTCAGGCAGCATGGGGAGCTTTCCTTCCTGTGCTGGTGGACGGGCTGCCGGAAGAGGCCTGGTGGTGGTTAGGGCCCGGGCCGCGGAGGCGGGGCTTCCCCCCTTCCGGCGATGAGCCGTCAGCGGCACGGCGAAGCGCCCCGCAACCGTCCGTTTCTGCCTGTTCCAAGATGTTTTGCGCCAGCAAAAGATCTTGGAACAGGCAGAACTCGCCCACCAGGCACTGCGGAGCGGGGCGAGAGGACGGTTGCAGGGGCGCGCCGCCGTGCCGCAGGCTGCGAAGCCGGAAAGGGGGACACACCGCACTGGCCCGAGTGCCGCACCCCAGCGCCTGTGGTGGGGCTGCCGTGTCAGCGGCAGAGCGCGACAGTGGCGTGCGGCATCAGTCGCTCCGGTGAGGTGGGAAGGGCGGGCCGCGACCGGGCACGTGCGCCGGATGCCGTCAGGCGGAGCGGTGCGCAGCCGGTGTTCGTGCCGGCGTTCCTGGTGCTGCCGTACGGCGGCGTGAGGCAGAGGAGGGCGCGCGCCGGTCGCGGCGGGGGTAGGGGCGGATGATCGGCGTGCCAATCGTGATGCGGGATCGCTGGTGGCGCGGCCCGATCGTCCAGGCGAACTTGTGGTTGCCGCCATGGCGGATCTTGGCCGCGCCGACCTCTTCGAGGGTGTGCGTTACCCAGTCACGCCGGGACTGGTCAGGCCTGCGCGGCGTCGCCCCGGCGGTGAGGAGCCTGCGGACGGTGTGCTCGGCAGACGGTTCGCCGGCGCGGACCTTTTGCAGGCTCCGCTCGGGGATCGTGGTGGCGTCCGGCATCAGCCACATCGCCCGCGTGGCAGTGCGGCCGAGATAGAGGGCGTTGCAGGAGCGGTAGCCGACGCCATCGTGACCGGGCATGATGACCGTGCCATCGGCGGCGACCCTCGCCACGGGATCGGCGTAGGCCAATATGGCCCTCAATCCGAGGCTGGCCGCCAGGCGGAGCGTCTCGGCGATGGCCCAGCTCTCCTGGTGGAGTGTATGGATTCGTAGATGACGAATTCGCGTGTGCCGATCATGAACTGTTGGGGTGGAAGCATGCTACGCCTTCGGAGGCGGCGCCCTTCCTCATGTTCCGTGGCGAGAAGAGGACAGCGTCTTTCCATCTTCGGGTTGTCCGGCAAAGCTGGGACTGGGTGAGCAGCCGCCACGCCAGCGGGCCGGGAGGTGGAGCATGCCGAGGAGGGTTCGGAGCATTCTGACCGTGTCCCTCGGCCTCCTCATGCTCACGCTTGCTCTCACCCCGGTGACGGAGCCCGTCGGCATATCGGGGCGAGGTCCGCGCGAAGCTGCGGCCTTGGGTACGGCAGAGCCGCCTGCCACGGTTGAGGGAGCCGCCGAGCAGGTTTCTCCCATCGGTTCCTTCACGTATTCGCTCCCCATCCGGGTGCCCGCCTTCCATGGGCTGGAGCCCAGCGTTGCCCTGGACTACGACTCGGCCCGGGGCAACGGTGAGGTCGGGGTTGGCTGGCGGCTACGCGCGGGCTCGTCGATCGTCCGATCTGGCGCCGGAGGCGCTCTGCCGCGCTATGACGACGGCGACATGTTCCTCCTCGATGGGCAGGAACTGGTGCGCTGCACGCCGGGCTGCGCCACAGGGGGAACACACGAGACGAGGGTGCAGTCACATGAGCGCTTCGTCTTCGACGGCGAAAGCTGGAGCAGATGGAGCCGCGACGGGGTTCGCATCCGCTACACGGCGCAACCCGACGGCCCAGGGGCTGAGGCGTTCCAGTGGTCTGTGGTCGACCAGACCGATCCGCACGGCAATGTGGTGCGCTTCGAATGGGACTGCCCGAACGAGTGCCTTGTGACGCTGATCACGTATGCGGCGCAGACCGAGAACTGCGGAGGAGCAGGTCAGGACCCCTGTAAGAGCGGCGCGGCAATACGGTTCCACTATGAGCTCCGACCCGACGTCGTCTCCTACCCGACCGGGCGGGCCACGCGCCAGATCCGGCAGCGGCTGCGCACTATCGAGGTGCGCATGGACGATGAGCTCGTCGCTGCCCACAGGCTCGGCTACGAGATCAGCCCGACCACCGGCAACTCACTGCTTCGCACCGTCCAGCACTTTCCTTCCGACGCCACGGTCTCGGCGGACGGTGTGGTGACTGCCGGGAGCACACCGCCGCTTCCGCCGATCACGTTCACCACGGGGAGCGCCGGCCAGCCGGCCCCGAAGTGGACAGCGGGCACGATTCCGGCGGCGACGACCCTCAGCACCCTGCCTGGCGCCGCATCCTATCCGGAGACGTCGTCGACCCTGCCTGGCAACATCCGCAAGGTGCCACCGGATTTCGGCCCGGAAGACCTGCGGACCAGCCCGATCTACGGTGACTTCGACGGCGACTATCGCATGGACGCCGCATCCTGGCTGGTTCTCCTGTCGGGTTGCTCCACCGTCCACGTCAGGCTGGCGGCCCATACTTCGGCGGACACGGTGAAGACACCCGGTGCCGGTTGTGAACCGGGCGGGATCGTCACCGATCTCAACGGCGACGGAGCCGATGACCTGGTCACCCTGACGAAGACCGGCGCGGTCCGGCGGCTTCTGTCCGACCGGGACGGCACCTTCACCGAGCAGCCGCCGGGCACTGACCCGCCGTGGACCGGCGAGGACGTTCCTCGCCGGTGCGCCGCCGGCGACGTCAACGCCGACCACCTGGGGGACATCGTCTGTCTCTACGGGACGGCGACGACCGGGCAACGAGTGGGCATCATGCGCTCCGCTCCGGACGGCGGCTACGGGACCACTGACGCTCCGCTTCCGGCGCAGGTACCCTCGCTCACCTTCGCGGCGCTCGCGCTGGGCGATGTGGACAACAGCCGCACCAGCGACGTGATGCTGGCCTTCAGCTCGCCAGGGTTGTCCGGGCCTTTCGTATTGCTCACCGGCTTCACCGGTGCCGACGGGGCCGTGGGTTCGTGGGAGGCGACCCCGACCACATGGAGCACGTTCCCCGGAGTCAACGCCTGGGATCTTGTTCCAGCCGACGTCGACGGCGATGCCCGCGCGGACTATGTGCTGGTGGATGAGCAGGCGGTCCTCGTCGGGCTCTCGAGGAAGGGGGCGGCCCCCCCTGTCGTTCCGCTCGCGCAGGTAACTCCCGCAGGTAAGAACGTGGTCGTCGCGGACGCGGACGGGGACGGGCGTGCCGACCTGCTGACCGGCGAGCCCCCTCGGGTGCAGAGATCGAACGGCGATGGCACCTTCGCCGAGGCCAAGGAGGTGTCCGCGACGCCGGTGGCGTCCTGCGCCACGACTCAGGGCTGCGTCACCTCGGCCGCCGACGCCAACGGGGACGGCCAGGCGGATCTGCTGTTCGCAACGGTCGAGCTCCAGGCCGGCAGGCCGTCCAGCTTCAAGCTGCGAGTGCAACCGTCTCCCGTGGCCCCGCCCGCGCACCATCGCTGGTCGTCGTTCGACCACAACGGCGACGGCCGGCAGGACTTGTTCGCCGTGCACTATCGCAACCCCGGCTACCAGCTGTACGTGCTCACGGCGAAGCCAGGTGGCGGCTACCAGCCGGAGATCCCTTTCTCGATCCTTCCCGAGGTGAACGGACCGGCGCTGGACAACCCAGACGCGGGCGGATGGCTGGCCATGGACGTCACCGGCGCCCAGGGTGCTCCTGACGGCCGCAGCGACCTCGTGCTCGCGGACCGTGCCAGTGACGCCCTTCAGATCGTCACGCTGGTGGCCACAGACTCCGGCTGGGTGGTCCAGTCCTGCACCGGGACGGCCTGTCTGACGGGCAACGACGTGCCTGACGCCACCGACCTCCGGGCATGGCGTCCAGGGCGCCTCGACGGCGATGACAGGGCGGATCTGGTCAGATTCGTGCCGCTCGGCTCGGGGGTGCGTGTGGAGTACCTGCTCGCCCGCGCCGATGGCTGGTCGGCGGGGCGCCACGACTACTTCACCTCCGGCACGGCCTCGGACGGCGGCCCGTTGACACGCACCGACACACGGACCTTCCGCACCGCGGATCTCAACCGGGACGGCCGGGACGACTTCGTGCATGTGGAAACGGGCGGCACCGCGACCGCGCCGCGCTACATCATCCGCTCACTGCTGTCCGCCGGTGCGGCCACCTGGCACGAGGAACAACACCGCAGGCTGCGGTCACTGGCCTCCGCCGCTGCGCATGGGCTGCGTGCCATCGACCTGGACGGCGACGGTGTCACCGATCTCGGCCGGAGCGAGCTGTGGAACGGGTGCCTTGTGGTAACCGGGTTCCTCCGCCAGGGCGAGGAGTGGACCAGCGTGGACAGCGTGCCCGCTGCAGCGCCATGCCAGCCGGCCGCCGGATTAGCGGACCTCGGCAACGTCCGCCTCGACGATGTGAACGGCGACGGCCGCACGGACGCTCTCCACCTCTCCCGAATGGGGCTCGGTGCATCGGCCACGACGGAGGTGACCACGCTGCTGAATCCCGGTGATCTCAACCGGCCCTGGCGACGGCCCGCGAACGAACCCTCGCTGGCCGTAGCCGGCCCGGACGCCTGGGCCTGGCAACAGCTCGACGCGGATTCCGACGGATCCGGCGACCTGGTCCGCGCGGAGCCGGGAATCCTGCGAACTCTCCGCTTCGGCTCCGGCGCCGACCGTCTCACCAGCCTGGACAACGGCCAGGGAGCCGCCACGTCGGTGACCTACGAGGCGGTTCCGGGAGCCCGGTCCTACCTACCGGCCGGCATGCTGCCGGTGGTGGTCAAGAGCATCACCGTCACCGATGGCGCATATGTACCGCCGATGCGGGCCGAGGTCCGCTTCACCTATGACGGTGCGCGCTGGTCGCAGGCGCGGCGGCAGTTCGCAGGCTTCACCGAGATCCGGGCTTCCCGACCGGAGGCGACGACGGTAATCGCCAGCGAGATCGGCGACGCATGCGGCACCCGCGCGGCGAGCGTGAGGGTCGAACATCCGGATGGTGGTGTGATGAGGAAGGTCACCACCACCTACGACCCCCCAGGCGCCGCTGCGCCCTACGTATGCCGTCCGAGCTCTATCACCACCGCACGATGCGAACGATCCACGGCCTGTCTGGAGAAGACGGACACCTATACCTACGACGCATACGGCAACGCCGAACTGGTGGAACAGTCGAGCGGCCCCATCAAGCGACGCATCCGAGCCAGGGTGCGCCCGAACGTCGCCGACTACATCGTCAACCGGCCATACGAGCGGACGATCTTAGTGCCTGACCCCGCAGCACCCTCGGGCTGGATGACCAAGGCGCAGAGCCTGCTCGGCTATGACGAGCACAACTGGCAGCTTCCGCCGGGACAGCACGACGACCTGACCTCTGTAACCGAGATCAGCGATCTGGGGAAGGGAGAGGAGAACACGACCACCTACGGCTACGACGTCGTCGGCAACGCCCTCTGGCGCCGGAGCCCGACCGGCGTGACTGCGTGGGCGAATTTCGACCCGAAACGCTCGCTGTTCCAGACGCAAACCTGTGACGCGCACGCCTGCGCCACGAGCAAGTGGGACGAAAGCCTCGGTGTGATCACCACGGCCGTCGACGCCAATAACCAGACGACCCAGTTCGATCACGACGCCTACGGGCGGCCCACCCTCGTGACGAACCCGGACGGCGGCACCGTGGCAACCCGCTATCTCAACCTGGGCACGGTCTCTGGCCCGGACACGGCACGTCAGCGGATCCGCACCGAGGTCAGCGACGGCAGCCCGGACGATGGTATCCACTGGCGCGAAGATCTCTTCGACGGGCTGGGCCGAACCTATCGAACCCGCGCCGAGGGTGTCATCCCCGACCCTGAGGCATCCTTGATCACCGAGACGAGATACGCCGGGCCTTCCGACAGGGCGGCCGCCACCGCCGCGCCCAGGAGAGCGGACGAACCCGCTCGATGGACCACCCTCACCTACGACTCCCTGCATCGCCCCCTACGGATAACTCATCCGGGTTCGCCCGCGAGCGGTCTGTCCCGCTCCTACACAGTCGGCACCGTGGAAGAGCGCGACGAGGCCGAGCGCCTGCTCGTCTGGAAGCACGACGGCTTCGGCCGCACGGTCACCGTGGACGAACGCGTGCGACCGTGCCCAGACTGCGAGGCAGAGGTCCAGCGCACGGCCTACACCTACGACGAATCCGACCGGCTGCTCACGATCACCAACGCGGCCGGCATGGTCACCACCATCGCCCGGGACGACGCCGGTCGCGAGATCTCCATGACCGATCCCGACCGGGGAAACCGAACGATGACCTGGTATCCGGACGGGAGCCTCAAGACGCAGACCGACGCCAACGGCCTCCACGAGTGGACCTACGACACCCTGGGCCGCCCGCAGGCCCGCACCGACACGCATCCGATCACCGGTACGGCTAAGGCCAGCTGGGCCTACGACACCGACCCCGCGACCGGCCAACCCCAGGGATTCAGCATGCACCGGCCGACCCTGACCACCTACATCACGGGCAACGTCGTCAGCGGTTCCGACCGGTTCTGGTACGACAAGATGGGACGGGTGCAGCGCGACCGGCATTGTGTGGACACGGTCTGCCAGGAGATGTGGTACGGCTACGATCGGGCGGGCCGCCTGGATTATCTCCACTACCCGGTGCCGGGCAACCCCGACGGCGAGCTCGTGAAGCACACCTACGACCCGGCTGGACGGCTGAGGTCCGTCGGCGGGTATGTCACGGGAATCGAGCACGACGCCGGTGGAGCGACAACCCATCAGACCTATGGCAACGGCCTGCATGAACAGCGCGTCTACAACCCTGACCGGGGATGGCTGGACAGCCAGTCACTGGCCAAGGACCCTAGCCAGAAGCAGCTCATCTACAGCGCGACCTACCAGCACGGCGTGGACGCGAGAGTCATCGGCGCGCAGACCATGAATCCGAGTCTCGGCGGGCCGCCTGTCACCTTTGAGACGTTCCACTACGACGACCTCGGCCGCCTCGACAGCTACACCACAAACGACCCGTCCTCCCTGCTCCCGCAGAAGTTCACCTATGACGCGCTCGGCCGCATCACGGCCTCCCCGAACGGAGGCACGCACCACTACGACGACCCTCGCCATCCGCATGCGGTCACCTCGACATCTGCAGGCCATATCCGCGCCTACGACGAGGCAGGCAACCTGCGCCTCCTGTCCAATCCCGGAGGAAAGCAAACGGCCATCGAGTGGATGCCGCTCGGCATGCCGCAGACCATCACCACCGCCTCCGCCACGACGACGATGGCCTACAACGCCGACAACCAGCGGGTCCGCCGCACCACCCCCGCAGATACGACCTACTACCTGAGCCGCTACCTCGAGCAGTCAGGCACCGGTCTGACCCGCTACTACTGGGCCGGTGACGAACTCGTCGCCCGGCGCGATCCGAGCGGGAAGGTCACCTACCCCCTCCAGGACCGCCTGGGCTCGGTCCGCCTGGTGACCGACAGCACCGGTGCTGTGGCCGCGCGGTACAACTACCACCCTTACGGCGCCGAGCACCCCGGCAACCGGGCGGACGACACGAGCCGGCGATGGCTCGGCCAGCACAGCGAGGAGGAGAACGGGCTGATCTACCTCAGCGCCCGGTTCTACGACCCCGAGCTTGGCTCCTTCACCGCACCCGACAGCGTTGTAGCTGATGTGAACCGTCCCCAAGCCCTCAACCGCTACCTCTATGGCGAGGGTGATCCTGTCAATACCATCGACCCTTCCGGTCACGTTCCCATCCGGGTGGAGCTGAAAAAGGAGCAGGACGCGCGCAGCATGATCACCTCCCAGTGGATGTACATGCATAGCGACGGGTGCGGCGACTACTTCGTGCAGTGCTACCGAGCCACCCCGGGCTCGTTCGCCCCCACGAGTTGGCCGGGGGAGAGGGCAACCTACGCCGCTGGCAGCGTCAGCGCCAAGGACTGCACCAGCTGCATCATGGAGGACAACAACATCGCCGCCGTCTCGTCAGATCCCAGCGAGTGGCAGTCATGGCCTGGCCAATTGTCAGATCCACCACTTATTGAGGCGAAAGGCCAGGTGATCGAGATGGACCCAATCGAGATCCAAGGAAAAATCACCAAGGCACCGGATCAGGCAGAAGCGGCCACCAATAATCGCACCAAGCATGCGAATCCTTCGAAATTCAACCCTGAGGCCTTCCTGTGGGCAAGTGGGACTCTCCCGCTTATCCATTTTGGGCCAGCGGAGATTGAAACAGAGGTCATCGTTATTGCTGGCATAAACACTGAAGGGCCTTACTATGGGGCTATTGTTGCTGGTGGCGGAGGAGTGAAAGGAGGAGGGGTTCACGGTACTGCCTTCTACGGAGTAGAGACGATAGCTCAATACAGCTGGTTCGGGCCAGGCTTCACGAGTGAAGACACACATATTGTTCTAGCGGAGGTTAGTGGCGCGGGATTCGTTGGCGGCCTTTACGGCCAAAATCTGACATCAGCCGGGAGCGGCGTGTATCTCGGAGGAGAGCGTGACGATGTTGCTGCTGGTGTCGGCTTCAACTTTGACTGGATTCAAATGGTGGGACAGTTCGCATCCCTGAGGACGTCTGTCTGGCCGCACTGAGACTGACCCGACGTCGGGCCAAGCCGGAAGTTGGACGAGATAATCGGGGGGCAAGGATCGGGCGGCTGTGGGACCGCGAGCATCAGGCGCGGGTCACAGCCGAATCTTGCCCCGTGACTACCGCCCGCGCAGCCCCACGTACGAACTGCGGTCCGCGCCGACGGCTTTGGACCAGCTCGACGCCCTGGACAGGGATAGCCCGAGCTGTTCGGCCAGAAGCGCAGGGGGAAGTTGCGAGGCCAGCGCGGCCAGAGCACCGTTTCGGGCCTCAAGTACCCGGCTCAGCCCCACCTGCTGGATGCGCTGTGCCAGCCGTTCCGACGACAGCGGGTGATCTGCTCCCTGACTGCTGGGGAAAAGCCACCTTGAGCCGCGGCGGCGGGCGGCGTCCACAATCTGCAGGGCCAGGCCGGCCAGCGGTTCGCGCAGGCGGACGGGAGTGTCGGAAAGAGCCAGGGTGACCCGCCCGTCATCCTCGAGGGTGACGGCGTTCACGTCAAGCCGGACCAGGCGAGAGACCCGCTGACCGAACAGCAGGACCAGCACAGCGGCAAGACGTGCCGGTGGATCTTTCGTCTCCACGCGCAAAAGTCGCTGCACGAGCTCGAGGCGTTCGACGTCGTCCATTGACGCGCGAAGATCCCGGCTGTTCGCGCGCGGGACGTCCAGGCCAGATGCCATGTAGCCGTGATCGACGGCCCACCTGACGAAAGCACGCAGTTCCGCCCGTCGGCCGGGCAGCTCCATCACCCACGCGTCCAACTGGGACTGGCATACTTGCGCCAGCGTCATGCCTTGAGCGATCACCGCGGTGGCGAACCTCGCCGCCATCTTGACCCGCCGTAAGGGCCAGCTCGCCAGCTCGGGCGTGACAATGGCTCCGTCGCTCACCTTGCGCTGCAATGGGTGAGTCACCGCCCAACGGATATAGCGGCGGACAACAAGCTGGGCCTGCGGCGGCACGGAGGCGAGCAGGAGCTCGACACGTTCGTGGTAGCTGTTGAGCGACGTCTCGCGCCGCGGCCCGACGTCGCTGGCGATGCATCGGCGGCATCGGTTCCCGCGTAAGGGGCGGGCAAAGCGGTCGCAGTCGCTGCACTGGTAGCCGAAGCGCAGGCCGGCGCACGGCGGGCAGGTCGCCGGCGCTCCGGCAGGGGAGACGTTAGGCCGGTTTTTCTGGCAGGAGGAGCACGGCACAGGGCTGGCCAGGGTGACCTCCACGCATGGCCAGCAGACCGGGCCAGCTAGCCAGCGAAGAGCCACCAGCGCCACCTGCCCGCAGCCCGTACATGGCTGTTCCTGAGCACGCCAGCAGGATGCGCACTGCGGGCTGCCCTGCGCATCGCGCGTCTGGTGCATCCCCTCGCGGCCGCATCCACCGCAGGTAAGCCGAGCCTGGCGACGCGGGTTGCAAGAGTGGCACAGCGGCAACCCGGAGGACGTCCTGGCGACGATGCGCCTCGTGCGGCCGCAGTCGGCGCACGCTGCCTGGTACGTGGCCGACCAGCACCGCCCACATCGGGCTGAGCCGTCGGAGGCTCGGGCGATGACTGGCCCGGTGCGCCCGCACCCACCGCACGTCACCGGCGTTCTTCGCTTGGCGCCGCAGTTCGAGCAGAGATAGCCTTCACCGCTCGTGGAGTGTGGCTGCCGCAGCTGGCCGCAGCCCTCACAGATGATCTTCTCGCGCCGGTTGCGGGCGCACCACTTACACAGGTGCCGTCCCTGCTCGTCGCGGCCCCCCGGTTGCCGCCGCGCACCGCATCCCGCGCACTCGATCGCGGGCCGCAATGCCGTCCAGCACGCGCCGCAGAGCGCGGGCTGACTTGCGCGGTTGACCTGGGCCTTGACGAGGCCGCACCTGGTGCAGGTGACCTGGTTGCGCACCCCCCAGCAGCGGCTGCACACCGCTCCCTGGTCGACGTTCTTGGCAGGACGGCGCTTCTCGCCGCAGTCGGCGCATGTGATCAGCGGCCGGGATCGGTCGTAGCAGGAGCCGCACAGGCCCTTTGCCGTGATCTTCTTGGTCTGTCCGCAGTCGCCGCACGGTCCGTCCACCGGGCTACCTCCGGTCGAAGAACGACTTCGGCACCGCCGTCGGCGGCAGCGACGCCGTATCGCCGACCACCTGCTTGCGGGCGGGCCTCTTCCTGGGGCGCTGCTGCGCAGCGTCCACCGGCACGGCCAGATCAGTCAACCCACAGCCCAGAATGTCGCACAGCGCCAGCAGCAGCGGGATGGTCACCCGCTCCGGGGTCTCGGCGACCAGACGATAGACCTGCGATCGTGACAGTTCGATGCCCCGCTCGGCGAGGGGAGCGATCAGGTCGGTGGTGCGGAACATCTGCCGCATCGCCATCAGCTCGCGCAGCTTCCACTCAAAGGCCGGCCCGCTCACCGCGCTCCTCCCGCAGGATTGTGGTCATCCCAGCTCATGCCGAGACTGTCGTATAGCACCCGGTCCTTGAAATCGTCGGACAAGGCCGTGTAGACGGCCGTGGTCGCCACGTGTGTATGCCCCAACTGATCTTGCACCAGAGCCATCGGCCAGCCCATCTCGAAACTGGTAGAGGTATACGAGTGGCGCAGGCAGTGCGGGTTGAGGTAGTTCGGTAAGCCCGCCTCGTCCCGGATCGCCGCGAAACGCAGGTTGATCTGCCGAGGGGTGATCCGCCTCAGCCGTTCCGTCGGGAACAGCACCTTGCTCTCCACCTCCGGATAGCAGGCGGACCGCACCCGTTCCACCCAGTCCTGAACGGCTTGGGCCGCCCAGGGGAAGGCGGTCAGGACACTGCGCCGGCGCGGCGGCCCTCCAGGGAAGCTCTTGGCGTTGCGCACCACCAGCACGCCGTACTGCCCGAACTGCGGGCTCTTGGCGTTCCGGCGGAAGTCGTCCACGTCCAGGCAGGCGGTCTCGGTCCGCCGGGTGCCCCAGCCGAGCATCGTCAAGAACATGACCGCGTCGCGGTGGGCCGTCGCAGCACCTTTGCGATGCAGCCGCGCGGCGGTTTCTGCGCGGGCGTTCACGGTACTGAAGAAGGTGTCCAGTTCAGCCCTGGCCAGAGGGCGGTTGGCTTCTGGACGGCCCTCGTAGTCGCCCTTATGCCGGATCAGGTTCAGATCATGCGTCACCTGCGCCGGCACCATACCGAACAGCCGCTCGCACACCTCGCCCCACCGGTAGCGAGGATCGGCGATGAACGCACAGAACGCGACGATCGCGTTCTGGTAGCCCCGTAAGGTGGCCTTCGTGCGCCCCTGGCGCAGGTGAGCGGCACTCCAGGCGTCGAAGTGGCTCGGCAGCCACTCCCAGGGCCAGGCGTCGGAGGAAGCACGCAATTGCCGGACCAGTCGCTCGCGGCCCCGTCGCGTGTCCACCGCCAGCCCTCGTGCCGCCTGCTGGCGATCGAACTCCTCCAGCATCGCCTCGAACACGGCTTGCGGCAGATTCAGGTGAACGAGGGACGCCTCCAGGAATGCCGCCGCTCCCAGCGGGGTCTGCAGTGCCCGCCGGGCACGCTCCATCGTTAACGACGAAGGGGTTCGGCCCATGGACCGCATCATTGTCGCGTCGCATGCAACCGTCAAGCGGCTTCCTCAGCGATGGGCCGGGACTTACTCTGTCTACCTCGGCTCTCATTGAGATCAGAACGGGACGACAAGTTGTTGCAGGCGGCGCAACACCGCCCACTCTCGCCGTTGAGCGGCACGTCGTCCAGGAGCACGAACCGGCCGAGCACAAGACTCTGCGCCCCCACCTCCAGCCCGGGGAAGGCGTTGGTGAGGCTGGCGTTGCTGGTCGGGTAGGACAGCGCGGCCACCCCGACGAGCCGCGGCTGACCGGGCTCGGCGTGGTCGAACATGCCCATCTGATGGATCACGGCAGGCCACGAGCCGCTGTAGTGGTGGCGCACCACGAACTCCTTGGCGGGCTTGCGGTCGATCAGTTCGACGCTGTAGCGGTCCGCCTCGAACACGCACCGCTGCAGCTGCCAGGAGAACGCGCGGTCTCGCCAGCGCTGGCCACGCTCAGTGGAGAAGGGCGTGAGCTCCAGGACCTGCTGGACGTAGCGGGTCACGTGTAAGCCCCCATCTGCCCGGCCTGGTGCAGTTCGTGGGCCAAGGCCTTCAACTGCTCCGAACTCAGCAGCTCGTAGACGGGTACGACGCCCTCAACTTCCTGAGGGTGGTACCGGACGTAGATGTGGCCGCCGTCGGTTCGGTAGGTGGAGGTGCCGCCGTTGACCCGGCCGTAGGCGATGGCGTTGTTCAGCTCGTGCACCACGGCGCACGCCGCCGGGCTGGCAAAGGTGTGCCTGTTCAAGACCTGACGGCGGTGGCCGCCCTCGATGAAGAAGATCCGGCCATCGGTGTCGTGCTGGTAGTGGATCGACTGCGTATCGGTCATCGGGCGCCCTGCCCGGGTGCGCTCAGCTGATCAAGAGCCGCCTGGATGGCGGACTCGATCGTGTCGTAGCGCGGGCCGGTAGAAACCTTGCCGGTCAGCCACTCACCGCGCGGGTAGAAGCCGCTCTCGCGGAGCGCCTTGCACACCTGGCCGTACTTGCCGTCGAGGGTGCAGAACTCGGCATGGATGACGTCGCGGTTGTAGACGGAGAAGAGCGGGCTGGGAAGGAAGCGGAGCACCCCCAGATCTTGGTCCGTGAGCGGCTGAGCCGAGTCACGCAGTGTCGTGGGCAGGTGCTCGGAAAGAGACAGCATCGAGGTCCTTTCAACAGTGCCAGGGGCAAAAGGGCTCGCCAGCGCCGAGGGCGCCGCCGAGGTCGAGCGTGGTAAGCGGGTGGCCAGGGGAACCGGTAAGGCGGTGCCGCGTGGGGTGAGCTTCGGGGTCACCCCGCTCGGGCCCACATCGTCCAAAAGCCAGGCCTGCGCTTCTCCGGCCCGACGTGGGGAGCGGCAACGTAGAACTCCTCCCGCGTGGGCAGGTCAGGGCTGCGCCGGCCGCTCTTGCCCCAGGTGCGGCCGGTCTTGTCCTTGATGCCGGCCAGACAGGCCGCGCGGTGGTTGCCCGCCTCGGCCAGGGGATACCAGCCGCACCGCAGATCGGTATCGTGCTCTTGGTCCTTAGCGATCCTTTTGGCCTCGCGCACCTCGGACCCGATCAGGTGCAGGGAGCGGCGGCCGCGGGTCACCCGCTGCTCGCGCACCTCATCCAACGGGGTGCCCTTCAGGACCTGGTCACCTACCGGCCCCTGCTGGAACGCCTGGGCCGCTGGCCGATCTTCGCGCGCGGGCTGGCCATATACGACCTCGGCCGGTGGATCCTCCCGGGCCGAGAGGCGGCCCGCCCAGCACCAAGCTGCATAGTGGACCATGGACGCGCAATGCCGAAGAGCACCGGGCCAACGGGTAATTGTGCGCTGCTTATGCGAGGCATCAGGGCGACTCTGCGAGGACAGGGAACCGTGCTCCCCGCAGATCGGGGAGGTCCCCACGCGCCCACTACTCAGAAAAGGGCAGCATGCAATCTCATAAGCTGATCGCCGGATTAGCCCTAGCCGTGGGCCTGGTAGCGCCGCTGGCTGTGACCGCGAGCCCGGCCGCCGCCATGGCCACGTCGTGCCGTGTGGAGCTTTTCGACATCGACTCGTTGAACGCCGCGGAACGGGACGGGCGCGATGAGCTCCGCTTCCTGGTCGGCGGGAACCTGTTCCCCAGGTTCAACGACAACTACTTCCCGATGGTGACCGGCGGCGACGGAGACCCCGCCGACTTCGAGTTCCCGACCACGATCGTCGGAACCGTCGGCAGCGTGGGCTTCGACCTGCGCGAGGTCACGCCCCCAGCCGCTGGCACGGGCGTCAGCCTGGGCGTGGCGATCGCGAACGGCCTCACGTGCTTTGGGCTGGCCAGGGGCGGGGTGGCCATCGAGGAGACTTTCGTCGACGGGACCGATGAGACCTTCTACTCCTACCAGGTCAGGCTCAAGCTGACCGGGCTATAGGTCAATCCGATTTCCGGCCTCGCCGCGCGTCGGCGAGGCCTTCGGTATCTGTCACTTCCGTAAGAAGGGGCGGGGTCAGCCGGCGTCCGGCGCCGCGGTGCCGACCGGGTCGTGTTCGTTGTCACGCAGCAGCTGCTGCATGCGGGCCAACCGCAGGCGCATCTCGGCCAGGACGGCTTCGTGCTGGGTGATGGCTTCGTGCTGGCGGGCCAGCAAGCGATGACGGTGGATGGCGCGGCAGGCGGCGGCGCGGCGAAGCTGGTCGAGGTCGGAACGCTCTAGTGGCTCGTCTCTGAACGTTGACCCGGTAATTGATCTCGGACAGTGAAACCGTCAGGCTGACTGCCTCTGCAACTCTTGGGGAGGTGGTCGTGGCTCGCCGACCGGATGTGTTCGTCCGGCCCTTGTCGATGGAGGAGGGCCGCAAACTACAGCGCATCACCCGGACCGCCAAGGACCCGGTCAAGCTACGGCGGGCGATCGTGGTGATGATGTCCGGCCAGGGCCAAAGCGTGCCGGACACCACCTCATTGCTGCAGGTCAGCGAGGACTACGTGCGCGATGTCATCCACGCCTTCAACGAGCGGGGGTTCGACGCGCTGGACCCAAAATGGAGCGGGGGCCGTCCACCGGCGATCAATGAGCAGACGCGCGAGCACATCTGCCTCATCGCCCGCACGGTCCCCGCCGAGTGGGGCATCAGCGGCCACTCCACCTGGAGCCTGCGCACCCTAGCCGACCACCTGGCCGACCGTGGAGTCGTCACCTCGATCAGCCGCCAGCACCTGTCGCGCATCCTGCGGGCCGGGAAGGTGACCTGGCAGAGCACCACCACATGGAAGGCCTCCAACGATCCGCAGTTCATCGCGAAGATGCAGCGCGTGCTGGAGTTATACGACCAACCTCCGGCCGATGGGCGGGTGATCTGCGTCGATGAGTTCGGGCCGCTGAATCTGATGCCACGCCCGGGCAAACGCTGGCGGCCTGCCGGAAGCCCGGCCCGGCTGCGGGCTACCTACAACCGCTACTTCGGCGTCATGCACATGATTGCCGCGCTGGATCTGGCCACCGGCAAGCTCTACTACCGCATCCGCCAGCGCAAGCGGTGGCGGGAGTTCTTGTCCTTCCTCAAGACGCTGCGCGCCCGCTGGCCCGGCGAGACGCTCTACGTGATCATGGACAACTACTCGCCGCACAAGCACCCCGAGGTCCGCTCCTGGGCCGCCGACAACGACATCGAGCTGGTGTTCCTGCCCACTACGGCTCGTGGTTGAACTGGATCGAGTCCGAGTTCGCCGCACTGCGCTACTACGCCCTCAACGGCACCGACCACCGCACCCACGACGAGCAGAACGCGGCGATCGGTGCCTACGTCCGCTGGCACAACGCACGCGCGCAACCGAAGACCAGCTTCGCCGCCAGCTCACCCATCCGAAGCTGGACCAGTTACCCGTCCAAGGTTGCGTGACGGGCCACTAGGCACACGTCACCAGCGGTTGGGGTCAACGCCCATCCTTCCCCGATTGACCACTATGCCGTCAATCCGATGAAGGGGCCAATTATCGGTTACGACCACCAACACGGCGCGCCGCTGTGCCGAGCGCTCCGCCCTGCGTGCGTAGAACGGAACCCTGGTCATCGTCGCTGTGGGGGTAACCCGTGTTTACACATTTGATCGCAAACGCCAGGGCGAATCGCCATGCCGGAGTGCAGGACCGGTCTCGTTGGCGCGGGTCGTGGTCTCGTGTTCGGCCGATCGTGGCTGCGGCAGCCATCGCAGTCGGCCTGGCCACGCTGATACCGCTGACGGGGGTACCCGCCCCAGCGGTCGCTCAGGTCCGGCAGTTCGCCTACGTGGCCAACAGCGGCTCGGGTACCGTGTCGGTGATCAACACCGCGACCAACACCGTCATCGACACCATCCCCGTCGGCGCCCAGCCCGCCGCGGTGGCGATCACTCCCAACGGCACCCGCGCCTACGTAGCCAACTTCAACTCGAGTAACGTGTCGATGATCAACACTGCGACCAACACGGTCATCGACACCATCCCCGTCGGCGCGCTGCCCTTCGGGGTGGCGATCACTCCCAACGGCACCCGCGCCTACGTAGCCAACTTCGGCTCGAATAACGTGTCGATGATCGATACCGCGACCAATACCGTCATCGGCGCCCCCATCACCGTCGGCAACCGTCCCGTCGGAGTGGCCATCGCGCGCCTCTTCAACGGCGTCCTACCTGGCCCGCCTGGCCGACGACCTGGCATCAAGGTCAAGCGGCCCGTGGGCTCGCAGAGCCACAGCCACAGCCACAGCCACAGCCACGAAAGCCAGAGTCAGAGCCGGCGTCACAGTGAGCGGGGAACTCAGACTCAATACCAGGACAACAAGGTGCTCGCTGCTGTCGACCAACGTTCGCACCCCCGCTCCAAGGCAGGCAACCCGGGCCGGTGAGCGCCCATGCATGTGCGTCAACATAGGCTCTCCATCCGGTCGGCGGGATGAGCCCCAAGCTAGATGCATTGCCGCAGGCCACAGAGCAGCCAGCTTTACGGGTCCACCGGCTGAGATCAATTACCGGGTCAACGTTCAGAGACGGGCCACTAGCCAGTACAAGGCCAGCGCGGCCACGACGGTGGCCACCTGGTTGGCGATGCGGCGGGGGACCGGTGCGTGGTGGTGGCGGCTGCAGGCATCTCGCCGCCAGACGACGCCAAGCCCAAGTTCGCGCGGAGCGCGGGCGCCTTCGCGGGCCCGGGCCGCGTCGATGACGTTGGAGTCGACCAGGCGGGTGGTGCGGTGGATCACCGGCCGGTCGGGGCGTTGACGGCCAGAGCGGGCCTCGGCAGGCAGCTCGCCGCCATAGTGGATGACCAGGCGGGTGGTGCCGGGGTCGATGTCGTCAAGGTCGAAGGCGGGCTCCAGGGTGAACGTGCCGCCACCTTGGAGCTGCTGACGTGGCACGCCAGCGTGCCGGTGGCCGGGTTGGGACGGGCCCGTACGCGTAGCTTGCCGACGGGGCCGGCGTCCAGCACCACGGCGTCGACCGGGACGTGATTGATGGCGAGGTCCATGGGACGGGACTCCTTGCCAGGGTGGATGGCTAGAACAGCGGGTCCGGGAGCGGCGGCCGCTGCTTGGTCGTGCTCGGCCGCGCGGCGGCTGGTGTGGTGGGGCGAGCGGTCATGGAGCGGCGCCTGCCAGCATCGCCCGGCAGGCCGCTGAGGCCGAGGCCCGCGTATCGGCACTGCACGGGCTCGCCGTGGTGGCGGCCGGAGCATTCGATCGTCCCGAGCTTGCGGTCCTCGATCGTGAGTTTGCGCCGAAGACCTGTCGCGAGATCGTCGATGCTGCGGCCTTCCAGCTCCTCGTGGTGTTTGTGCATGTCAGCGAACATCACCTGGTCGGGGAACGCTTTCGCCCAGGTGCGCAGGTAGAGGCCGGCGGCGTAGGAGGTCAACGGCGCGATGAGGCTGGCGTGACAGCACGCGCAGCATGCTTCGGCTGCGGTGCCGGGCCGGGTGTCCTGGCCGGCGGTGACCCGGTCCAGCAGCTCGCGACAGTGCGCCCGGTAGACGAACTCCGTGCTGATGAGGACGCGGGTGGGCTTGAGCAGCGGCCAGCTGTGAAAGAGCGTGTCCGCCGCAGCGGGGTGCCGCTCTGCTGCGGCTGCTATCTCCTCTTCCGCCCAGCCCATCTGCTGAAGGGCGCTGTCGAGCTCGCTGGTGGTGACCTTGAGGATGTCGGACAAGGTCGCGATCGTGGCCGTGGCGGCCGTCGTCGTCATGCGATTCGCCTGCCTGGGATTCGAGGTCGGTTCGGGGTGGGGGTGGAAAGGACAGAGCCGGTCGCGCGAGGCGCGACCGGCTCTGGGGGACGAGGCAGGGTTGTGGGGGTGGGGTTATGGGATGGGGCCGCTATCTCGACGCCCCAGGGATCTCACTCCTCGGTCTTGCGCAGGCAGACCAGCGGAATGCCGTCTACGGTCAGGGGCTCGTCAGTAGGGTCTTGACGTCTTCTCGCCCGTACCGTGCTGCGGTCGTAGGGGTTGTCGAGAGCGACTCTTGCGCAGCGCGTCTTTCGGATCGTCTCGATGGTGACGATTCGTCCTCGCATGCCCTTCAAGTAGGCGGGCTTGATGCTGTGAATCTCCACGACATCGCCCTCCTTGAGCGCGGCCGCCGCAATGGCCTTGACGACTTCGCGGCGCTGTTGGATGGCGAGGATGAGCTGGTCGAGGGTGCCCTCGTCGGCCTGGCTGACGAAGGTCATGACGTCGGTGACGGTCACGCTCATCGTGAGGGTGCCCCTTTCAGGTCAGCGGAAGGTTCATGAGCAGAGCGCGGGTGAAGTCCAAAACCGACGGGTCACCCTTGGTGACCAGCCGGATCGACAGCGGTTCGATGCCGGACAGGGCGACGCCGAGCAGCACGTCGCGGTGCTCGCGCACATCACCCCAGCGCAGCCGGTAGTCCTCCTGCCGAAACACCGCGGCGTAGACCGGGGACGCGCTCGCGCCTGCCCGCGCCTCGTGGTCGTCGGAGTTGGCCCATAGCCGGCAGTCGCAGTCCGGCTGGCCGCAGCGTTCGGCCTCCAGGTCGCGGCGCGTGCTGCGGTAGCTGGTCATCCGGCCGTTCAACAGCGGGCACGCCTCGATCGCGTACCGGGCGCAATCGGAGGGATGGAGCGCGGGCTCGGCGGAGTAGCCGCGGGTGAAGTCCGCGGGCCGCAGCAGAAGCGTGTACTTGCCGCCGGCTCTTCTCGACAGCGGCTGACCGCAGCCGCCGCAGCCTCTGCCGGCCAGCAGGTTGTTGACGCGCCCGGGGTGGTTGATGCCGAACAGTGGCGGCCGCCGGTCGTTGGTGTGCCGGGCAGCCACCTGCGGAAGGGCTAGGCCGCCGTGGACGGGGCAACCGGCCATGCGCTTGGGAATGCGGGGGCTCATGCGTCGAGCCCGTCGAACATGATCGTCCGGTAGACGGGGCCGGCGTGGCTGCGGTCACCGCCGGTCGTGGCGGGTGTGTTCATGGCGTGCGCCCTCATCGCTGACTGCCCTCCCGGTGGTGGTCAAGCAGGTCGATGACGGCGACGGTGATGTTGTCGCGGCCGCGACAGCTTTCGGCCAGCCAGAGCAGCTGTGCCAGCGCGTATCCGCCTTCCTGGTGGATGCCGGCTAGGTCAGCCAAGCGGTCGGTCATCGCGGCCATGTGGTCGGGCCGATCGCGCGACAGATGCCCGGTCAGGCCGTCGGTGGCCACGATCAGGCGGACGAAATGCCCGATGTCGACGGTGCGGGAGTGCGGCCACAGCCCGCTGTGCCGCTGCGAGACGTTGCACGGGGTCGTCGTGGGGTGGCAGGACGGGACGGTCAGCCCCACCACCTCGCCGGTCGGGGTGATGCCCCAGACGGGCGAGTTCCCGGCCCAGGCCAGGCTGATGCCGCTGAACCGGTTGATGGCCACGACCGTGGCGGTGCTCACGCCCTCCTGGCCGGGAGGGACGGGGTGATTGCGGTCGTCGACGTACTGCTTGGCCGCGCGCAACGCCTCGACCGGGTTGCCGGTCGAGGACGCCACCGCGGCGGCGATCTGGGCGGTGATCTGTGCGCACTCGGCGGCGTCGGGATGGTCGCCTTCGCCGTCCGCAACAGCAAGGGCCATCGAGGGGCCGCCGTCGCAGATGTGGAGGTAGTCGGCGTTGCGGCTGCGGCCGCCGGCGATGCTGTCGTAGTAGAGCACGGCCAGTTCACCGGGAGGACTGTGAGCGATCATCGATTCTCCTCGAGGAACGAAAAGCCCCGGACTCCGCGTTGGCGGTCCGGGGACGGCTGGGATGGGAACGGCCCGTTGACGGGCGGTTGATCACTCTTGTGGAGTGGGGCCGGAGGGGTCCTCGTCGCCGAGGACGGCGTCCATGACGTCGGCGCCCGGGTCGGCGTGGACCTGCTGGCACAGGGCGGCGAAGTCCTTCAGCTGTGCGAGGCTGGCGCGCCGCATCGTGGTCGTGGTCTTGTCGAAGAAGGCTTCGTGCAGGTCGCTCATGCCGCCCTGCCACAGGGTGAGGATGCGCTGCCGCCACCACTCGGCGTCCTGCTCGTCGTCCTATCCCACCTCTTCGGCGTGGCTGATCGGGTCGGTCGGTGTGGAGGAGGGAGCCTTCACCGGCTGGGAGGCGGTCTGCGCGTCGTTCTGGTCGCCGGCGCCGTGCGGGACTTGCTTTTGGTCGGCGCTGAGGGCGGCGCCGAGTGCGTTGAGCACAGTGCGCAGCTGCTGGGTGAGGTGCCCGGCCTGGCTTGCCTGCCGCCAGATCGCGCGCACCTGCTCGGGTGAGGTGGCGGCCACGGCCTGGGCGATGTAGTCGGAGGTGTGGTTGTCGGTGGTGAGCTCGGGCGCGCTGCTGGTGGCCACGGCGGATCGCTCGGGGACGGTGCCGGTCATCACCTGGCGGGGGGAGATGCCCTCCACGCGTAGGCGAGGCACGGGGAAGGTCACCGGCTTGCCGTTCTCGAGGGTGCTGCCTTTGGTGACCATCAGCCAGGCGTCGACGTAGTCGCCGATCTTCTCGATCATGGCGGCCCGGTTGGGGAGGTCCTCGGCGGCGTTCAGCCCTTCGGTGACCAGCAGCCAGGTGCCCAGGCTCGGCACGTCCTGCAGCAGCACCGACAGTCGGGTCTTGACGGTGCAGCGCAGGTGGCCTTCGGCCTTGCACAGGCATGGCCGGCTGGACTTGTGCTCGATCGTGGCGCCGTCGCAGCGGCGCACACAGTACGGGCCGTCCCAGAGCTCCAGCCACTGGGTGAGCGGCGCGCGGGGCAGCAGCACGGGGATCTCTTCGGCGTCGGTGATGACCTGCCACTTGTCCATGCCGCGGGTCATCTCGACGACGGTGCCGCCGTACAGGTCGGCGGCGGCCTCGATCATCGCCTTCGAGGGTGAGCTGAAGCGGAAGGTGAACAGCTTCGTCGGGCGCACTCCGCCGTTCTTGGCCGGCACGCTGTCGCCGAGGCGGATGTGGCCGTCGGGCCAGTAGGCGCGTTGCCGGCGGCGGATGCTCGCGAAGACGGCGGGGTCGACCGGCATCAGGCGGCGTCCTTTCTGGTGGGTGGCTGGATGGGCTTGTAGCCGCGCAGGTCGCGGGTGTGCAGGTAGTGGGTGACCGGCTGCAGCCCGCGGAAGGCGGCGAACGCCTGCTCATCGGCGGGCAGCGGGATGAACCCGTAGCCGGTGGTGCGCAGGTTGAGCACCGCGGCGCCGGCGAAGTCGCGGGGTGGGGACTTCATGGCTGGCGTCGTGGTGCTCGGCTGTGCCGTATCGGCACTCGGGCGGGCAGACCAGCGCGACCGGCGCCCGCCGCAGCGCGGCCAGTTGCAGCGGGTAGTCCTCCCACACCGTGGAGGCCGGGTGTTTGAGGGACGTCTTGATGTCCACCAGCCACAGCCCGGACGGGGTAGGCAGTGGGTCGGCGGGCACCTTGTGCGGCCGGTAGCGGGGCACCAGCGGCGAGGTCGGGGCGTCGAACCGCAACCAGACCCACAGGTCGCTGGTGCCGGCGTAGCCGAACTCGCGGTGCAGCATGGTGCACTCGGCGGCGGCGACGTCGCGGTCGATGTCGATCCCGAAGTCGGCCAGCCACTGGCGGTAGGAGCCGACGAACGGCTCGGCGTCAGGATCGGGGGCGATCGGCGCGCCACCGAGGTTGATGGCGTGGGCTTGGCGGTGGATGCGGCTGCCGAGTTCGCGGCGTTTCTCCCACTCCTGTTTGTAGGTGGCCTTGGCCTGGCGGACGAACTCGGTCAGCTCGTCGGGGTCGGCGGCCGCACGGATCGCTGCTGGCAGGTTTTCGGCGAACCATTCGGCAGTGACTTTGGCGGCTGCCGGCGGGAGTGCGTCGATGGCGAGCTGGTTGAGCACGTTGGTGACCGATACGAGCAGGCGTCCGGGGTGGGCCGGGTCGTCGTAGTAGCGGCCGTGGGAGGTGGCCACGGCGTGCTGCGGCGCGTAGTCCGCCTCGTCCAATTGGGCCGGGCGGCCGTGGGCGCTCATCGCGGCTGGGGCCGGCGCGCGGCAGCCACGGGCTCGGGCAGCGGCGCGCCGTACACCGGCTGTCCGTCGACCAGGACGCGCAGCCGGTCGGCGGCGTCCTGGTCGCGGGTGTAGAGGTCGACGACGATGCCGCCGTCGACCGCCTGGTGGATGTAGCCGGTGACCTGGTCGGCGTGGACGCGGGCGATGGGCCAGCCGATGCTGCTTTCCATCATCTCCGCCTCGATCGCCTCGACATCGACGATGCTGCGGCCGGTCAGGATCATGATGTCGCTGATGGCCTGCAGGGTGTCGCCGCCCCAGTCGCCGTGGTCGCTCAGCAGCCGGTGGTAGATGGCTTCGAGCGCCTGCACGTCAGACAGGGGCCCGCCGGTTGGCGAGGCTGTTGAGGGCTGAGACGTGGTCGAGCTGGGACGTGGGGCCGGGATGGGCAGGTCGGACAGGCACACCACGAGCGCCTCCCTTTCTGGAACGGGGGGACAAGGGGGAATGCGAAAAGAGTGCGGCCTGGCGGGGCGGCCGGGCCGCGCCCCGGTGGCGAGGACGGGCGGGGCGGGGTCAGCGGCCGGTGGCGGCCAGCTGCATCGCGCGCAGCGCCTGGCTCTCCATCTCATACGCCGTGTCGGCGTTGGGCAGCGTCTGGGCGACGCTGGTGATGGCGTGCATGACGCCGCCCGCCGTCAGGTCGGCTCCCTTGATGAAGTGGGCGAGGATCTGCTCCTGGTGCTCTTCGCCGAAGGTCAACTTCTTGGCCACCAGCTCGATGGTCCGGCTGGGGTCGGCGATCTGAGTGCGGGCCAGGCCGGTCAGCTCCTGCAGCTTGGCCCGGACGTAGTCGATGTCCAGGAAGGTGGTCACCGCGTCGCGGGTCTGGGCGGTGATCAGCTCCAGGTTCTTCTTGGCGGTGTCGTCGCTCCAGCGCACGACGCCTTCCTCCATGCGTGCGCCGAGGTGCACATGCCGTGGTGCGTCGGCGGTGATGGTCATGCCGTTGCGGCAGACCTGGACGACCAGGCGGGGGATGAGCGTGAAGGCTCCGCAGCCGGTCTCGCTGTTGGACAGCAGGAACCCGGCGAACACGATCGGGTTGTCGGCACCAGCAGCGCCGGTGACCGGACTGCGGTAGTCGCGCAGCAGGTCGGGGGCCAGGGCGCGGACCTGCTCGCACACCACCCGCACGTACATGCGGCGCTCGGTCAGGTCGCAGCCGTCGATCTGGACCTCGACGCCGGCCTGGTGCACGCCTTTCAGCGCGGCCGTCAGCACATCGAGGTTGTCGATGATGCGGTAGCTGTCACTCAAGAACGCCCGGGCGATGCCTTCGCCGCCGCCGGTGTGCAGGCCACGCAGCAGGAAACGGCGGCCGGCGGTCTCCATCCAGCCGTTGACGTTGGCGTCGTACAGGGCCGGCTTCTCGGCGCGCAGGCGGCGCAGGTACTGCTGCGGGATGCCCAGCTTTCCGGCCAGGCCCTGGTCGCACACCTGCGTCGGCAGGTACAGGCCGGCGGTGCTGGTGACGCCGTTCGGTGACAGCAGCGGCTGGGTGCCGACGAGCTGCAGCCGGGTGCCGACGGCGCGGATCTGGTCGCTGTGGACCACGACGTCGACCTTGTGTGCCTGCTGGTGGCGCAGCAGGTCCACCAGGTCCTCTAGGCGAGCGTTGCGGGTGGTCAGCGCGACCGGGGATGCGGAGGACATGCCAAAGACCCCTTTTCAGGACGGCAGGGATACGACAGGGATGCGGAGGCCCCGGCCGCCTGGCAGGCGGCCGGGGCCGGAAAACAAAGACCGTGGGGCGATGCCCGAGCTCGGAGCAGGGGCTCGCTGCGGCCGGTGGCCGGTGAAACGTCAGCGAAGGGGAGGAGCGTGCTGGCCGTCACGAGGCGGCGGACAGGGCGTCCAGGAACTCCTCCTCGTTCGGCAGCTGGTCCAGCGGCCAGCCGGTGACCAGGGCCGCCGGACAGTGATCGCGCGGGCCGTTTTCCGTCACGAAGCGGCCGCGGTTGTGCGGCTGGGGCTGCTGGCCCCGGTACACCTCGAAGACCATGCTGTCGAGGTCGACCACGTACCCCCACTCGCAGTGCGAGTTGGCGGGCAAGTCGCCGGCATCCACGATGACGCCCGCCTCCAGGATCGCCTCCGGCTCACCCTGGGTCCGCCAGAGCAGCTCCCACCAGTGACGGCCTGGTGCGGTGGAGGACAACGTGTCGGTGTACGTGCCCAGCCGCTCGATGTCGTCCTGCGTGGGCGAGCTGTCCGGGCTGACCACCCGCACGGCGGCGACCCGCTGCCGGAGCACCTGCGGTGCCTGCATGGCGGTGCGCAGCCACGCCAGCACGCCCAGGCCGACACCGGCCGGGTAGGAGTCGTCGTGGGTGTAGGAGATCTTCTCGACCTTGTCGGCGACGAAGCCGACGAATCCGCGCGCCCCCATGGTCACTGGCCCGCCGAGTCGGTGCCGGCCAGCAGCGAGCGCACCTCGGTCTCGCGGTAGCGGCGGTGGCCGCCGAGGGTGCGAATCGAGGTGAGCTTGCCGGCCTGGGCCCAGCGGGTGACGGTCTTGGGGTCGACGCGGAACATCGTCGCCACCTCGGCCGGGGTCAACACCGGCTCGGTTTCTGGAGCGGTCATGTCAGATCCTTCGATGAGGTGATGGGACACAAACGGGGAATTCGAGGGCGGCTCGGCGATTCCGGCGGAATCGCCGTGGGCTGCCGGTCCTCACCCGGCGGCGCGCTGGGCCGGCGGGTACGGCGGCCGCGGATGACCGGCCAGCAAGGCCTCGGCAAAGCGGCGCAGCGCCGGGTCGCCGATCTGGCTGGGGCTGGTGTAGGTGCCCGCCCAGTCGCCGGCGCCGCTGGAGTCGTGGACGGCGCCGATGTGGTCCAGCTGGACGACGCAGCCGCAGCCGCCGGAGCAGCGGGCCAGCCGATGGATCGTCCAGGTCGGCTGGTGGCCGCTGTCGGGGTTGGGCAGGCACTTGCGGCAGTCGGTGTGGCCGTCCTCGGCATGCTGGGTGTCGAGGCGTTCCACGATCTTGAGCAGGTATTCGGACGGTGCCATGCGTGCACCTCGGTGAACGAGTCGCACCCCGGGACGAGGGCGTCCCGGGGTGCGACGGCGGACAGGCAGGACCAGGGGAAGGGCATCAGGCCGCCATCGGGTCGGTAGCCGACTCCTCGGCGGCGCCGAAGTAGGCCGGGACCTCGACGCCCGGCTCGGACGGGTCCCGCCCCAGGAAGGTGTCGTGTGCGGACTCGTCCAGCACGTCGGCGATGCTGCCCGCATCGTCGCCGCCGCCCTCTCCGGCATCCTCGGCCTCGGCGTCTTCGGCCAGAGCTTCGCGCTCGTCAGGCTCGTCGCCGGCCGGGTCAGCCGGAGGCTCCGCCTCTTCCTGCGGGTCGGGGGAGATGCTGTCCTCCTCGGGGGTGTCACCGCGGTAGGCGGTGCCCTCGATCAGCGCCCGCTCGATGGGCGCCGGGTCGTACGCCTTGTCCGCGAGCTCCGGCCCCAGCTCCTGGACCACAAAACGCAGCCACAGCGCGGCATCGCTGGTCGAGCAGGGGCTGTAGCGGCCCTCCCGCCAGGTGTTCTTGCACTCGGCTGAGGCCTCGCTCATCTGGTGCTCGAACGCGGCAGCGATCGGCAGGAGCTGGAGCATCGCCAGCCTGCCGGGTGAGGCGGACGCCAGGGCGGCGTCCAGGTCGGCGGGCCCGCCGAGCTTGGTGTACAGCGTCGTGTGCTTGACGCGGCCGAGCTCGTCGCGCAGCGCCTGCGGCATGGCATTGAGTATCCGGGTGACGAATCGCTGGACCGGCTTCGGTGCGCTCTTGCGGGCCAGAAATCCGGCCAGCCACTCCTGGCGGACCGTGGCGGCCGCCATCCATGCCCGGTTCCCCTGCACGACGATCTTGCGGGAGGGGCCGTCATCCTTCGCCTTGGTGGCGGGCAGCGTGATGGTCGGGGGCGGGGCGTAGCCGTGCCGTTCGGGAGTGCTGCAGTACAGCTCCGCCTGCTCCTGCCGCCAGGAGTAGAAGAACGCCCCGCGTCCGGGGCAGTCGGTGTGCTGCTCGGGGTCGAATCCCTCCACTCTGCTGGCCAGGCGGCTCAGCCGGACGGCGCCGGGCGGCTCATCCTCGGTCACGGGGATGCCGGCCGCCTCAAGGTCGGCCAGGGCCTGAGCGTGCGCGGCCGCCTCCTGCCGATCTCTGCGCACGCGTTCGATGGCGTGCCGGCCGGAGTGCCCCCAACGGGAGATGAGCGAATCGATCTGGGTCAGCGCCTCTGCATCGCCGTCGAACTCCTCCAGCAGAGCCAGTTCGTCGAGCGTCCAGGTGTACTCCATGGCCCGGGCGCTGCGGCGGGTGGGCTCGGAAAGCTTGCCCGCGGTGATGGCCTGGGCGACCTCCTCGCGGGTGCGGCCGGTCTTCTTGCGGATTTCGGTCCGGGTGGCGCCCAGCTGGTGGGCCAGGAACAGGGCACGGGATTGCTCGAAGGGGGTCAGACCGCGGCGGAACTCATCGTCGTTCTCCACGACCTGGTCGACGAGCAGGCTCGCCCGGTCTTCGGCCTTGGTCAGGTCGATCAGGCACAGCAGCGTCGGCAGGTTGATCATGAGGGAGCCGGCCAGCCGCCGGTTGCCCTTGACCACCCACCACAGGTGCTCTTCTTCTCCCTCGCCGCGCTGGTAGTCGGCCGGGATGGGGATCACGGTCACCGGGACCTGCTGCTCGGACTTGAGTGAGGCGCAGAAGCTCTGGGTGAGGTGGTAGTCCTCGCGCACGTTGTCGGGGAAGTGACCGAGGTGACGCACCGGGATGTTCGCCAGGCGAAAGTTCTCGGGCGGCTCGAGACCGACACCGGGTTCACGTTCGACATCAGGTTCGTGTTTGATGCTGGCGGCCGGCGCGGTGCCGACGGCTCCAGGGGCGGGCTCGGGAGTGGTAGCGGGATCGTTGACCGCCGATGTGATGGACATGCGAGTGGTGGCTCCTTCCGAAGCGGGGCGAGGCCAGAAGAGGTCCCGCCGCCCGCGTCGTACGCAGCGCGGAGGCGGTTGCGCGCGTCGGGCGTGCGACGGCGTGTGCGCGGGCGGCGGAAGACGAAGGTGAGGGCCGTCTGCAGCGGCGAGCAGACCGCCCTCAGACCGGAGCAGCGGGTCAGGCGGCCGCGGCGGCGGGCACCTCGGTGGTCGTGGGCGTACCGCCCTGCACCATCCGCGGGGAGGCGGTGCCGGCCGGTGGCCAAGCGGTCTCGGCCTCGGACACCACGTCGTAGCGCGAGCACAGCCCGATCGCGGTGGCGGTGATCTTGATCACGGCGCGCACGATCGGCTTGTTCGCACGGTCCTTGGTGTCGTAGCTACGGGCGATCAGGTCACAGCCCTGGACCACGATCACGTGTCCCTTGCGGTACGACTGGCTCGCGCGGATGGCCGCCACCCCGTAGGTCACCACCTCAACGTGCCGGGTCGGGATGTAGGCGGATCCGCCGCGGCCGGGCGTGGGCGGCCCGTTGACCTCCAGCGTCGCCGCCCACATGGCGGGTGCGTTGTTGGAGACCGGGAAGAAGCGAGGCTCGAAAGCGATCCGGCCGGTGATGCTGATCTGGATGTCCATGTGCGGCCTCCCGTGGCCTGGCGCCCCTTCTCCGGGCGCCAGCGGATGTAGCGGGGTCTGACCGGGGTCGAGAGTCCGCCTGGTGGCGGGCCCGTCCCGGCAAGGCAGAGACCGCACCGCCAGAACCGGGGCCGCAACCCGGGCGGCGCAGTGGCACCCACCCGCAAAGGCAGCAGGCCCGCGATATGAGGGCAGGGCCCGGGTTGCGGACACGGGGCGTCGGCGGTGCAGGATCGGCCTGCCGGGGAGACGGGCGCCGCCCAGGACCCACTCATCGCGGCAGAACCCAGCCGGCCGGGAACCACCCCCAGGGGGCACCGCGAGATGCGCACGGCCTGGATTCAGTCTCGATAGTTACCGGCGCTCAGGCCGCGGCCGCGCACGTACTGACCGTGGTGTCCGAGTTACGCGAGCGCGGCGTCAAGGTCGTGTCCCTGACCGAGAACTTCGACCTGGACACCGAGGAGGGCCGGTTCATGTTCGGGGTCCTCGCCGCGGCTGCAGAGTACGAACTGGGGTTGTCTGCCGAACGGCAGGCCGAGGGCATCGCCGCCGCCCAGCGTCGCCAGGCCGAGGGCCGCATGCTGCCGGGGAAAACCACATCGGCCGGCCCGGGTACCAGATCAGATCGTCCCGGCCGATGTCCGGAAACGAGCGCAGCCGCTCCATCTGATCCTCAGAGAACATCCGGGTCGACCGTACGGTTCGGGGTCTCATAGATCGTGAAGGATCGTGTCGGCGGGGTCGCCGAAGAGCGGGCCGGGGGTGGCGAGCAGCTGGTCGACGGCCTCGGTTCGGGTGTGGGCGCGGTGCACGACGGTGCGCCCGTCGGGGGCGAGGGCCTGCCAGCGGCGGCCGGAGCGGTAGACACGCCCGAGCTCGGTGTCGTCGTCGCCGTCGTGGATGTGCACGCGGTAGGAGCCATCGGGTAGGCGCGGCAGGTTGTCGGCGAGCGCGGCGGCGTCCAGCTGCGCTGGGGGGAAGGGGCTGCCGCTCGCGCGGCGGGCGAGCGCGCGGCCTGCGGGGAGTGCGGGCCTCGGGCCCGAGGTCGGGCAGGGGCGCGGGGGCGACAAGCGCGGCCAGCAGCGCGGTCACGGCCTGCACGCGGTTAGTGCTGGCCGATCCGGGCACTGGGCCGTCTGTCGTGCAGGCGACGTCACGGCCGCGATCGTCTCGCTGGAGCCAGCCGACGCAGCGGCTGCGCACGATGACGTCGGTGCGGCCGGGCACGCGGCCTTTGAGCAGGCTCCAGGACGCCAGGCCCGCCGGCGAGGTGTCGATGGTTCTGCCGCGGTCGTCGTGGAGCGGGCCGACCGTCACCACCGCGTGCTCGGCGCCGGGGATGCCCAGCGCGGCCGCCGCGTGCCGGGTGGCGAGCAGCACGTCGCGCCCGTGCGCGTCGTCGGCGGGCAGGGTGGTGACGAGCCGCCCGTCACGGTCGTGGATCTGCCAGCCGCCGGGGGCGGCGTGCACCCATCCCGCCCGTGCCCCCTCGACCAGGAGGAGAAAGTCCTCGCCGTAAAGCCGCGCCAAGTACAGGTCCGACACTGACGCACCCGCCGCAGCCGTCTGGGGTCGCTCGGAGGCTGCCGGGACGGCTGACGTGCCCTGCTCAGTGAGGACTTCGCCGGGCATCTCGGTGAGGACTTGGCGGTCGGCGGCCGCCGGTTCGCTCGGCTGTTGCCGTACCGAGCTTGGCGCCGCAGTGGTGGTCGACGTGATGGCGGCCGCGCCGGCGGGTTGACGGGCAGGGGTCTCGGCGGGCGGGGGAGCGATGTGTGTCGTGCCCTGTCCTGGTGCAGGGGCGGGTGGTTCGTCGTCTTCGAGGGCGCGATACAGGGTCGAACGGCCGACGCGGAGCTCCCGGGCGATCTGTGTGACCGACTGGCCCCGAGCTCGGCGGGCCCGGGCCATGGCGAGCACGTCCTCGGTCACCTTAACCGGGCGGCCGGCGACGCGGCCGGCGGCGCGAGCAGCGTCCAGGCCTTCCAGGGTTCGCTCCTGGATCAGGTCCCGCTCCATCTCGGCGGCCATGGCAGCGACCATGAACAGCATCTTGTCGGCGATGCTCCGCCCGTTTGGCTTGTGGATGCCGGCGCAGATGCCGGTCAGGATGTGCAGGTTGACGCCGCGCGGGGCCAGCTCGTCCTCGAGGAAGACCAGCAGCTCCTTCACGCTGCGGGCGACCCGGTCGGGCTTGGTGATGACCAGCGTGTCGCCAGGCTTCATGCTGTCCAAGGCCTTGGTGAGCTTGGGCCGGTCGGCGCGGCGGGTGGAGATGGTCTCCTCGACGATCTCGCGGCAGTCAGCCGCGTTCAGCAGCTCCAGCTGCGCCGCATGGTCCTGGGCGCGGGTGGAGATCCGGGCGTAGCCGACGCGGATCGCGTTGGGGCCCATCTGATCAATCCCTTTCGTCGCGGGCAACTTCCCCCACTGTCCCGAAACCCGTCCCGAAACTCAAAGGACTCGCACAAGATCTTTGGGACGGGTGTCAGTTCTCGTAGTCCTCTGCACTGATTGCCGAAGTCGTGTGCACACAGCCTGACGGGCTGGCCTCCCGCCGGCGGCCAGCCCGTCGATCCGGTACGCCGTTAAGCGGCGAGGGCGTGCCAGTTGTGGGCGGACGGCCACCTACGCGGCCGCATGGATTCTCGGATGCCGAGGATGTCGGCGCAGCGTCCCTCGATGACGTTGACGACGTCCTCGGGGGTGTCGTGGATGAGCTGCAGCACACGGATCTTGGTGAAGACCGCACGTCGGTCCAGATCTGCGTGGTGGCGGGCGAGTCGCCCAGTCAGGCCGTCGGCGCGGTTGGCCTGGCCGAGCCACCGCAGCCGGTGATCGGCATCGGTGATCAGGTAGATCGCGGTGACGATGTCCAATTCCTCATACCGCCACCGCTGCGCCCAGGGCACCGGCTGGAACCAGACGTGTTCCAGGTAGCGGCCACCCGCTCGGGGCAGGGCGCCCAGGCGCGGTCTGGTCAGGACCGGTCCGGCTGGCAAGAGCGCGGTCACGCCGCGTCCTCGTCGGCCGCTTCGGTAAGGAACCTCTCAGACTCCGACGCGTCGATGATCGTGGCACCGACCTGCATGTCGGCGACCGCCGACTTGAGCATGCGCAGGTCAGCCTGCGCGGCGTACAGGGCCTTGTGGAGCGCTCTGAGCTCGTCCTCCGAGACCTGGTGCAAAGGGGTGCGGCCAGCGCCGTGCGCGGCGGTGAGCAGCTCACGTGCCTCGGTCAGCACGTGGGCCATGGCCGTGGGCAGAACACTGGTGACAGCCGAGTAGAACGCGTTGCGGCTGGCTTCGTAGATCTCCGCGGCCGATGGTTCCGGCTGGTGGGGCGGCGTCGAATCGGTGTTGCTGGGCTCGCTGGTGGGCTTGGGTGTGCGTTTGGTGGTCTCGCGCGGGAACTGGTTGTCAAACCAATACTTGTCAGCGCGAGTTCCGTCGACCGGGACTCCGTCATCGTTAACCTGTCGGGGCATGTCCCCGTTCAGGGAAGCGCGCGCGAGCTCGTGCATCAGGGCGATGGTGCGGCGGGGCTGGCGCAACAGCGCCCGTCGTGCGTCGACCACGGAGCGCCGGATCCTCTTGTCGGTCAGGGTTTCCCCGTCGGTTTCCTCGGCGCCGCCGTTTTGCGCGCCGATCGACCCGCGATCCGCCTGGAGGATCTGCTGTTCGGCTAGCCAGTGAATTCCTCGGGTGGTCAGGAACTTCTCGAGCACCTGCTCGGTGATTTCGCCACCGGTACCGAGCACTTCGGTCCACGCAGGCTCGTCGGCGAGGTGTTCACCGTTCTTGATAAACGTGCTGCTGATCAGCCCGTCGAGAACGCGCGGATTCCAGCGGAACCGGTATCCCTCCCCTACTGCGGAGGAGACCATCCGCAGCCGGTGCCAGACGTGGTCCTTGGAAGTGCTGGTCCGGGCAGGTTCGCCCAGGACGCGGCGGATCGCCTTGGCCCGCTCAGGGTCGCGGGGGAAGACGACGGCGAACAGGGCGCGGTCGCGGCGGTCTCGAGCGGTGATGGCGTCCTCATCTGGGACCCGGTGAGGGTCGGGGCCCTCACTGGCCAGCCAGGCCCGTTCCTCCTCGGTGATCAGACCCTGCTTGCGAGCGTCGCGCAGCACCGCCCGCAGGTCGGAAGCGGTCTTCTCGACCAGGGTGTAGCCCAGAGGCGGCCGTCGGTGGTCGGCCCGGTTGGGTTCGAAGACGACGTTGTGGAAGTCGTCAGGGGTGCTGCTCCCGACGATGATCTGCATGCGGATGGTCGCGATCCGAGCGGCGGCGTGTGCGCGTTCGTGAAGCCGGTGCCGGGGGTCGCCGTAGGCGGCGCGCAGCGCGTCGGCGAACGCCGGCACCCACACTGCGGGGTCGGCGACCTTCGCTGGTGCCTCCCCCTCGGCCAGGACCAGGTCAAACCGGTCGACGCCGAAGACGATGTCCTTCACCGACAAGCCGTGCAGCTTCAGCCGGGCCCGGGACCGATTGGCGCCCTTGATCGCGGGGAGGTCGAGGACCCTGCGAACTCTGCTCCCGCCGAACCCGTCGGGCTCGGCGATCGTGCGCAGCAGCAGCGCGTGCAGGGTGGTCTCGTTCTGGCCGTAGATCGCCATGTCGTCCTGCAGCCGGTAGTTGCGGAAACCGTCGGCGCTGTCGAGGGCGCTGTTCATCGTGCTGATCAGCTCGCTGAGCCGAGTCCCGGGGACGGGCTGCTCGGTCGTCAGGAACGCCGCGGGCAGGCCGTCCACGCCCTTGCCGGTGACCAGCCGCGGCAGCATCTTGGTCGGGTCGACGGGATGACGAGCGGGCGAGTGGAACGCGCCGCGGATGCGTTCGTTGTGCTCGCCGGGGCTGCCGGCGAAGCCGTGCATCACGACGTCCATGATGTCCAGGCCGGTGCCCGGATCCCGCTTGATGACCTCCGGCTTCAGCCGGTACTCGAGGCCTTCCTGGCCCTTGTGGCGGGTGAGGAGGTCCTTGGGACGAACCACATAGGGCGCCAGCCCATCGGTAATCTCCCTGGGGAGCCCGGTGGCCCGGCTCAAAGCCGCCGAGAAGTTCATCGGCCAAGGGTCCTTGTCTGAACCCGGGAACGGGTTGTCCGGGACGGCCCCATCGGCGGGGTCCTGCTGAATGTCGGCCGTGTGCGTCACGGCTACCTCCGAGAAGAGGTTGAGCGCCCTCACGAGGGCGCGTAGCGGCCGCCTGGGCCTGCTGGTCCGGGCGGTGCATAGGCGCCCGGACACCCCTCGAACTTCTCGGTGTTACAGTCTCATCCGCCGCACGCGTACGCGATATGAGCGGTTGACCCGTCCGTTCATCGTCCCTCTGCCGCGACCGTGCTGGTCATTGCGGGTTCCCCCGACCGTCTAGGCCATCGGAGGTTCAAGAAGACTCCCGGCATGGAGCCGATGCTGCGTCCACGATAGATCCACCCACTGACAGATTCCCGACTCGCCGGAAACGACCCGGTAAGAGACGGCCCGCTCGGCGGTCTCCTCGGTGGTGAGCTTAGGGCGTCGTGGTTGGTCGGGACCCCCAGCGCATAAGCGACGTTTATGGCGGAGTGCCAGTGCCGGCGTCAGCAGCCGCAGCGAATCCGCGGAGCCGAGCCGGATCTGTGATCCTGATATGCCGGGGCAGCCCCGCGTTGCTGGTCAGTTCCATCTTGCGTAGGTCAGCGAGAGCGCGGACTACGGTCTTGCGTGAGTCACCGATCCAGCTTCCCAAGTCCTGCTGGGAGAGAGAAGCGCCGCTTGTCGGGACACTGATGGTGCCGTCGAGGTGGTGGATCGGGTCATTTTCTGGCCGACAGAGCTCCACGAGAAGCCCGGCCAGTCTCTGCGCAGCGGTGGGGTAATCGCGGATCGTGCGCAGCCGATCGGCCTCCTCCAACCGCCACTGCTGCATGCGATGCAGGGCACTGGAGGCGTTGGAGGCCCGACGCAAGAAGTCGACGAAGCTACGGGTGGACAGCGTCATCGCATGCAGCTCGTGGCACGTGACCGTCACCGTCTCGGCCGGCGCCGTGCCAGTCAACGCGGCCGAGAGGCCGATGAGCTCACCGGGCCCGTACAGCCGCAGCAGCACGGGACGGTCAGCCTTGATCGTGGCACCTTTGGCCCACCCGGAGCGGATGACGGTCACCTGGCTGGTGGCGGTCCCCTCCGCGACGATCACCGTGTCCTTGCCATAACGGTTCACCGAGCTACGAGCGCGTAGCGTGCTTTGCTCTTGCGGGGTGAGCATGTCCCAGAAATTCCGGAAGTTCACTGCGTGATCCGCAAGCGGGGTGGCCATCTTCTCACCACCCGTACAAGGCGAGCAGTACGGCAGGCAAGCAAGCCATCAGCGTCGCCGTCGCCGTGAGGACCCGTGCCCGGGTGCTGGCGGGGGTGGTTCGCACGATGTAGATGGCCAGCCCGATGAAGGCGAGGGTGACCAGCGCGCCGACGAGAAGGGACAGTGGACGATCAGGAGGCACGACGCTACTCCAGGGTCGATCTTCGGCTTGGGATATGGACTTTGACCAGCAGCGGCAGAACGCGGGCCCGGATGAAACGTCTGGAAGACCAAGCGCGCAGACGACTGCTAGCGCTGATCTGAACGGTATGCCTGCACCTTGACGTGCGGAAGGGAAAGCCCTGAGGGCGGGCATGCGAGAAGCCCCGGTGCTTCCAGACACCGAGGCTTTCTCACCTGGTCAGCGCCACATCCCAAGCCTTGAAATCAACGCTGTCCTGTCTCTCAGTATCTCAAAGACGGTGCGAACATCAGGGTCAGGTGACCCAATAAGTGCGTGCACTTACCTTTTCTATCCTTCGTTGTTCGGCTTGCCCGTTGGCGCGGCCGCCGCCAACCGTCCCGCACACCGCAGCATCGCCGAGCTGGGCCGCCTGTGACCCGGGCGCCGTAGGTGTGTATGCGGATGCGGGTGCATTTCACCCTGAACTGCCGGGTGTGGTGCCGTCGTCCGTGGACTGGAGATCGTCGGGTTGAGGTGAAAGCGGTGAGGTGATGGGCTCTCCACCTGCGTGATCCCCCGTTGAGGCGGTGTCGGTTGTAGTCGCGATTCGCCGGTGGATGCGGCCGAGAGCGATGAGTCTGGATGCCAGGGTGCGTTCGGCCTCGGGCAGGTGGCGAGTGTACTCGACGGCCTGGGCGTAGTTGGCCTGAGCCTGGTGCAGGCTGCCCTGTGCGGACTGCACATCGGCGATATCGGTGAGGACCGTGGCATAAGAGCGGGGGTCGCTGTCGGGAGACACGAGTCCCAGAGCGGCCTGATAGAGGCCTAGCGCGTCGGGATAAGCATCGCGGACTCCAAGCTTGCCCAGCGATTCATAGGACTGGCCCAGGCTGTGCAGCATGACGGCTTGGCTCGGTCCGGTCAGCGATGCGAGCTCGTCACGCGCCTGGTCCAGGATGGTGCGCGCCTGGGCAAGGTTTCTCCCTGCCATTAGACAGTCCCCGAACGCGATCATGGTGCTGATCAGATCGTCGCGATTGTCGCTGCGACGCTTGTACTCGACGGACTGCTCATAGTGGGTGACGGCCGCCTTGAGATCACCGGCGGCCTCGTGGGTCGAGGCGATATCGTGCAGAATCAGCCCGTAGATGCCCGGAGACTGTTCGGGATCGGTGAGATCAAGTGCCTCCTGAAAGCAAGCCAGAGCTTGCTCTAGCCAGGAAACCTTGCCCTCGTGCTGTTCCGGTTCCGGCATTGCGGCACGCCCTTCTGTCATCGGCAGGCTGGATTTCCGAGCCTGCGCTACCAGGTCTCGACCACGCTTGATGAGCTGACTTGTAAAAGTCCGCTGAGTTGCCAAGGTGTCGGGGTGGTCGGGGCCCAGCACCCGCAATTGATCCGTCAGCAACTCCTCGAACGCGGCCACGGCACCGGCCGCATCACCCATCTCACCCCGCTGGTACGCCAGGTTGCCGCGGGTGCCCAGAGCGTCGGGATGGTCGGCGCCCAGCACCCGCAACCGATCCGTCAGCAACTCCTCGAACGCGGCCACGGCACCGGCCGCATCACCAGTTGCCCCTCGCCAGTACGCCAGGTTGCTGCGGGTGCTCAGAGTGTCGGGGTGGTCGGGGCCCAGCACCCGCAATTGATCCGTCAGCAACTCCTCGTACGCGGCCACGGCACCGGCCGCATCACCGGCTGCCCCTCGCCAGTACGCCAGGTTGCTGCGGGTGCTCAGAGTGTCGGGATGGTCGGCGCCCAGCACCCGCAACCGATCCGTCAGCAACTCCTCGAACGCGGCCACGGCACCGGCCGCATCACCCATCTCACCCCGCTGGTACGCCAGGTGGCCGCGGGTGCCCAGAGCGTCGGGATGGTCGGGGCGCAGCACCCGCAATTGATCCGTCAGCAACTCCTCGTACGCGGCCACGGCACCGGCCGCATCACCGGCTTCCCCTCGCCAGTACGCCAGGTTGCCGCGGGTGCCCAGAGCGTCGGGATGGTCGGCGCCCAGCACCCGCAACCGATCCGTCAGCAACTCCTCGAACGCGGCCGCCGCACCGGCCGCATCACCCATCTCACCCCGCTGGTACGCCAGGTTGTGGCGGGCAATCAGGGTGCGAGGGTGGTCGGGGCCCAGCACCCGCAACCGATCCGTCAGCAACTCCTCGAACGCGGCCACGGCACCGGCCGCATCACCGGCTTCCCCTCGCCACCGCGCCAGGTTGCTGCGGGTGCTCAGAGTGTCGGGGTGGTCGGGGCCCAGCACCCGCAAATGATCCGTCAGCAACTCCTCGAACGCGGCCACGGCACCGGCCGCATCACCAGTTGCCCCTCGCCAGTACGCCAGGTTGCCGCGGGTGCTCAGAGTGTCGGGGTGGTCGGGGCCCAGCACCCGCAATTGATCCGTTAGTAGGTTCTCGAGCGTGGCAGCGGCACCCGCCGAATCGCCCGCGTTGCCCCGTGCGGTGGCTAGATCGCCGCGGGTGCTCAGGGTGTCGGGATGGTCGGCGCCCAGCACCTGCTCCCGATCGGCCAGCGTCGCCTCGTACAGCGGGATGGCCCGGCCCGGATCCCCCGCCTCGTCGTAGGCGAGGGCGAGGTTGTTGCGGGAGGCCAGGGTGTCGGGGTGGTCGGCGCCCAGCACCCGCTCCCGATCGGCCAGCGTGGCCTCATGCAGCGGGATCGCTCGCCTCAGATACCCTGACGCCCGGTAGGCGGCGGCGAGGTTGTTGCGGGAGGCCAGGGTGTCGGGGTGGTCGGCGCCCAGCACCCGCTCCCGATCGGCCAGCGTGGCCTCATGCAGCGGGATCGCTCGCCTCAGATTTCCCGCCAGTTGGTAGGCGTAGGCCAGGCTGGCACGCGTGTTCAGTACGGCGGGGTGGTCGGAGTCGTACACGCGTTGCGCCAAGGTCATACACCGCTTGAGGTAGATCAGCGCGCGGCCTATGGCCCCCTGATTCACCAAGAACAGGCCGGTATTGCGAAGCAGCTCGTGAGCATCGGCGATGTCAGCGTCGGGAGACGTGCAGCTGAACATGGCGTCGATGTGGGGCAGGAGCGCTCGCCACCGCGGCCATGAGGCTGGGTCTTCATACCCGCCGGGGCGAGCCTGCTCCAGCAACTGAGTGGCGCGGCCGCGGGCGGTGGCGATGTCGGCGGGCTTGCGGTGCGGGTCGCCTGGACGATGCTGATCTCCGGGGGTGCGGGCGACGGCTTGGACCAGCCGGTGCACGGTGACGGTGTCACCGTCGAGGGTGATCATGTTGTAGGCGGCCAGCTCGCCCAGGGCGTGCTGCACCTCCGGCGGCTCGTCGTGTAGGCCGTCCAGCAGGGTGCGAGGGATCGGCTCGGCGCCGTACCAGGCCAGGATGCGCAGCAGCTGCCCGGCCAGCGGGGTGTCGGCCAGCTGGTCCAGAGTGAGGCGCCAGAGGGAGGCGATGGTGCGCTCACTGTCCGTGCCGCGGGCGGTCCGGTCGTACATCACCGCCGGCTGCGCCCTCAGCAGCTCCAAGTAGCCGCGCGGGCTCAGCCGGGTCTGGTGCAGGTAGGCGCCCGCCTGCTCGATGGCCAGCGGCAGGCAGCCCAGCTCGCGCACCAGCTCCAGCACCCCGTCCATGCCCTCGGGTAATTCCTCGTTGAGGCCAGCCTGGACAACTTCCGCAGAACGGCCGGCGGCGGCAATCCGGATCAGCAGGTCGACCGCCTCCCGTTCGTCCAGCACGTCCAGGCGTAACACCTGGGCGTCCAGCCGGTGCCAGCCCTCACCCAGCCGGCTGGTCACCAGCACCTGCCCGGTCAGGGTCCGCTCCAGCAACGGCCGCACATCAGCGGGATCGACGACGTTGTCGAGCACCAGCAGCCATCCTTGATGGGCGGCCAACCACGCCGTGGCCCGCTGCGCCAGCGCCTCCAATGGCACCGCCGTGGCCAGCTCCGGCTGCAAGGCGACCGCCAGAGCGGCCAGGCCCGCGTCCACCGCCGCAGCCGAATCGGCGGTGATCCACCACACCGGATTGAGCCCCGCACCATCACCTCCGGCCGTGCGCCCAGCGGCGTGCGCCCGCGCGTAGCGGGCGGCCAGCGTGGACTTGCCGACCCCGCCCAGCCCATGCACCGCAGCCACCACCACGTCCCCGCCACTGCGCAGCGCCGCCTCCAGACCCGCGAGTTCATCATCGCGCCCGACGAACACGCCGGTGTGCCGGGGCAGGTTCACCAGCCGGGGCGGCGCGGCCACCTCGATGACCGGCCGCAGCGCCTCATCCGGCAGCACCACCTCGTTGATGGTCTGGTCACGGCCGGCCTGATACGTCCGGGCGTACCCGACGGCCGTGGCCTGCATCCGTACCTGCGGCTGCTGGTGCTCGGGATCGCTCGACGACGGTGGGACGCTCATTTCTCGTTGATGGTCTGGTCGCGCCCGGCCTGATAGGTCCGGCCGTGCCCGCTGGCTTTCGCCTTCATCACCAGCGAACCGATGCGCGCCTGGTCGGCCGGCTCCAGCGCCGGGGTGAGCACCTCGTCCAGCACCCGCTGGATCTCTGCCGCCAGGGACGGGTCGGCGCGCAGCAGCTGCTGCAGCCGCATCTGCCAGGCCCCGGCCAGGGCCTGCTCGGTGTCGGCGTCACTGTCCCTGCGAGCCTCGAGCACCTGCCCGCGCACCTCGACCAGTTCCGCCTCGACAGCTTCGGCCTGCTCGGGGCGGACCTTACGCCACAACGCGACCACGCCAGTGCGGGCCGACTGCCAGGCATCGGTGGCCATGGCCGTCACCAGCGCTGTGCCCGCAGCCAAAACGATCGGATCCACGTTGATCCCCTCACGCCTGTCAGCCCCCGCCATATTGCGGGTAAGCACTGCTACTCAGCCGCCTTCGACGGTTCGATCGCGACAACTATCGCTCAAGGCTGGGCCAGGGCTCACCGGGGCATCGCGGACGACCATGAACCCGTTACCGCAAGTTCTCAAGGGCACGTGGGGTGGTGCGCTCATGTTGAGTAGGCGTCCGACGGACCAATCCCAAGATCGGGCCTTATCGCGATCTTCTTGGCTCGCCCGCGGCCGCCCGAAGTTCCCCTGCGGAGCGGATGCCCCTAACCGCCTTTCGTGGAACCGCTACAAAACGGACACGCCTAGAGATCAACTTCGCTGGAAGCCAAGATCACTGGTGTGAGGCCTCTCGTACCCCATAATGACTCTTATGGTGTACGAGCTCGACGAGATCGATGTGCCCCGGCCGATGCTGCCGCTGCAGCCCCGGCTGAGCGCCACCCGGCTCGCCGCCGCGCCGGTCGCCGAGCGGCACGCCTCATCACCGCCGCGGTCGTCGCGCTGCCCGGCCTCGGCCCCCTCAACCTGGGCGACCGCTACGGCGTCCGCCGGCTGACCGCCGTCTGGCTGCAGACCCGGCCCTCGCCCGCCACCACCGCCGCCTACCACGGCGACCTGATGGGTTTCCTGCGCTGGTGCGAGCGCCGCGTCGACCCGCTGAGCACCTACCGCAGCGACGTCGAGGAGTACGCCGCCGCGCTCGCCGAGCGGTACACCGCCTCCACCGTGGCGCGGAAGCTGGCTGCGCTGTCCTCCTGGTTCGGCTACCTGATCGACCACGACGCCGCCGCCCGCAACCCCCTCGCCGGACTGAAACGGCCCGCCGTCGACCGCGACCACAGCGCCACCGTCAGCCTGTCCCGCACCGAGGCGGCCGCCTTCCTGGCCGCCGCCGGCGCAGATCCGCGCCCCGTGCGGCTGCGCACCGCCGCGCTGCTCGGGCTGCTGCTCACCGACGGGCTGCGGGTGGCGGAGGTGTGCGCAGCCGACATGGCCGATCTCGGCTACCGGCGCGGCTACCGCACCCTCACCGTCGTCCGCAAGGGCGGCAAGAAGCGCAGCTACCCGCTCGCCCCACCGATCGCCGCCGCCCTCGAGGACTACCTGACCGATCGCGCCGATCGCGCCGGGACCACCCGCGAGCAGCTGGCCGGGCCGTTGTTCGTCACCGAGCCCTCCGGCCCGCACCCCGGCGGCCGCCGGATGGACCGCTGGGCGATCACCAAGCTGATTCGCCGCATAGCCCGCGACGCCCGCATCCCCGCCGCCGCCCGGCTGTCCCCGCACGGCCTGCGGCACACCTTCGCCACCCTCGCCCAGTTTGGACGCCGGCGCCGCGCTGCGTGACGTCCAGGACGCCATGGGCCACGCTGACCCGCGCCTACGACCGTGCCCGGCACAATCTGGACCGCCATCCAGCCCCCCGCGTCCTGGCCTACCTGGACGGGCACTAGCGCCGGCGCCCGGATCAACGACTGGCGACCCGGGGCAGAGCCGATCAGCCGGTGGAAGAACCTGATCCCGGCCGCGAGGCAGGCCGTCCGTATGGACAGCAGTTCTCTCTTGGTAGTGCCGAACGTACGGACCTCTTGAGCGCGGCGCTTGGGGTTCTTGTCGCTGGGCACCCGTATACACGCATCCACCTGGCCCTTGGCGACGTCCAGCCCGCATACCCGGCCCAGGTACAGTGGCTCGTCCTCAACATCCTCCACGTGGCCTCACTCCTGATCGGGGGTACGGAGCACGCCGCCCGGGGTACCGGGGCGAGCGGAAAATCTGGCCCGCGTGCACGTAGCGACAAGGAACAGCCCTAGAAAGATCGGTACCCGGCGTCAGACTCAAGGACGGGCTCTACCGCGCCAAGTTCACTCGACGTCGCAGGCGGCGCGCCCGACCATCGTGACGCAGAAGTCTGGCACCACCACGACGATCGCCGAAACCGATCGAACCTCGCAGCCGGACCCTTCGGGTATGGCGGGTCAGCACCGCATTTTCACGCCGGAACCGGCGTCAGGCAGCGATACAAAGACTCAAGGGATATTGCACAGATAACGATCGGCCCGGGAGTGCATGGTGGCCGACAGTTCACCGTCGGCCACCATGTGCGGTGGTGCTCGGATCTAAGTGCCTACTCGGCCTTGTCCGCGAACTCGCGGACATTCGTGGTGAGCGCGTTCTGATGCCGCCACGAACGCAGGTGTTCGTAGATCACCTTGGCGAACCCCGGCGCGGTCTTCTCCTCGGTCCAGGAACGCTGCAGCTCGGACCCGATGGCCAGCCAGTTCGTCGGGATCACCCCGGCCTGGATCAACCGCAGGACGGCCAGGTCGTGCGTCTCCCTGGTGGTGGCGGCGGAGGCGTCCATCACCCCGTACACCTCGTAGCCGCGGTCGAGGGCGGTCAGGGCCGTCTGCGCCAGGCAGACATCGGTCTGAATGCCCGCCATGATCAGCCGCTTCCGCCCGGTCGCCTCGATCGCGGCGGAGAAACCCTTGTCGTAGAAGGCGTCGAAGCCTTCGGTGCGGTGGTGGACGGGCGTGTCGCCTAGGGCTTCGGCGACCTCCGGGTACAGCGGCCCGGCAGGCGAGTCGTCGTATCCCGCCGTGACGACCAGCGGCATGTCGAAGGCCTTCGCGATCTGCGCCAGGGCGACCGCGCCGTCGATGGTCTCCTCGAGGGTGTGCGACCGGATCAGGTTGGAGAAGCCGACCTCGTGGTCGATCAGGACGATCGCACTGTTCTCCGGAGCCAGTGGTGTGCGTGCCATTGTTTGTCTTCCCTTCGTTGACAGCGGGGGCCTGTAGGTGCGGGCGTCCTCGCCACTCGAAGGTGGGAATGTTACGGCCGTCCCGCGCAGGCACACTCAGGCTCCCCGGTCCTGCGCTGCGGCCGCATCGGCGAACCTCACCTATAAGCGTCGCCTACGTCGCCTAGCTACCATCGATTTCCCAGGTGCAGTTGGCGAGAAGGCCCTTTCTCGGCCGGCTCCGGATACAAGAGCGTGCCTCCCTATGCTTATTGATCATGAAGCCCGTCTCACGCCATCGCCCCGAAACCCGTCCAGAAACTCAAGGACTGAACCAAGATTTTCGGGATGGGTGTCAGTTTCCGAAGTCGAGTGCACAAAAGTGCGAAGTGGTCTGCACGCCCACTGGGCGCGCAGACCACTTCGGTGGTGTTGTCCCGGCTAAGCGGTGGGTGATCCACCAGAACAGCAGGCCGAGGCCGGCACCGGCGGCGTGGGTGGTACCGCCCGAGGGCGATACCGACGGTGCGGCGGAAACGGCGGATGCCGGCAGAGCCGCGTCGCGGCGAGGCCGGGGCCTGGCCCTACGGGGCACCGGGGTGTCGGTGTTCGTCATGCCCGCATCAGATCCAACCCGTGGGTCTGCAAGTTGCGCTGAAATGCTCCGCCCAGGGGAGTGGCAGTCCTACCGATCGTCGGTGTCAGCGGTGTAGCGGGCGGCGACCTCGGCCGCCTTGCGGGCCAGCGCCTGGCGGAGCTCGGCCGGGGCGAGGACTTCGGCGTCGGTGCCGAAGGCCAGCAGTGCCTCGGCGGCGGTCAGGGAGCGGAAGCGCAGTTCGACATGCACCCGCTCCGGTTGGCCGTCGGCGTCCGGCGAGAGTTCGGCGGGAGGTGGCCCAGCCAGGTCGGCTTCGTGGATGCGCAGGAACTTGGCCTGATACAGGTTGACCCGGTTGATCTGCTTGATGCGGGCGATCCTTCCAACCGTGGCCTTGGTCATGGCTGGACCGCTGGCCTCATCTGTGATCAGAGTCATCGCCGGCCTCCGAACGCCGCCGCGCGGTGGGCGGCCCACTGAGCGTAGGTGAAAGCCGGCCGCCCGGTGACGGTCGAGGACGAGAGCAGCACGACATGCTGCAGGTCCGACAGCCGGGCGGCCTCGAGGAAGGCGTCGAGCCCGGTGAAGACCGGGAACAGGAACGCCCGCTCCAAACCGTCCAGCGCCTCCGACAGGGTGTCCGGCTGGGTGAGGTCGCCGGGCACGACCTCGGCCTGCTCGGGGAAGAATCGGTTGCCGGGGGTACGGGTGACGGCGCGGACCTTGTCACCGGCGTCGAGCAGCTGGGTGACGACGTGGGATCCGACGTTTCCGGTGGCGCCGTTGACAAGAATCATGGGTTGGTTCTCCTCAGGGTTGGCTTGCAGGGATTCGTCCCTGCGCGGGGGATGCGGTAATCGTCTCGGCGTACCCGCCACTGGGCGAGCGGCGGATGATGCCGGTCTCGATGCCGTGCGCGCGTTCTTCCCGCTCGTGCGCTTGCAGGGCCAGGCACAGGCGTCGGGTGACCTCGAAGGTCACGACGGGACCGGCGAGTACCGCGATGCGGAAGAACCAGGTCACCGCGAAGAGCGACAGGTCGAACTGGTGGGCGATCTGGTCGTTGGCCGCCGCCGCCCACAGCAGGCCGAAGAAAGTCATGCCCGCCGCGCCGAGCCCGGTCCTGACAGCCGCCTCGCGGGGCCGGTCCAGGACGTGGTGGAGCGTACGGTCACCGGTGAGCCTGCGTTCGATGAGCGGATATGCCGCCAGGACGGTGAAGAAGGCGCCCGGCACGATGAGAGCGGGGATGAGGATCGACAAGGTGAGCGGGTGGCCGAAGACGACGGGTTCCCAGGCGGGCATGATGCGCAGGGCGCCGTCCAGGAAGCCCATGTACCAGTCGGGTACGGCTCCCGAGCTGGTGATGCTCGGGTTGGCCGGGCCGTACAGCCAGATGGGGTTGATCTGCCCGACGGTGCCCAGCAGTGTGAGCACGGCGCAGGTGGCGAAGAACAACGCCAGCGAGCTGAGCGGCGGCACCGCGGTGGCGGCCGGATAGTGGGTACGACCGTGCCTCTGCAGCAGCCAGCGTCTGGCCACCAGCAGCTCGTACATGAGCACCGGGACGATCAGCACGTGCAGCCAGTAGAACAGTGCGATGACCTGATCACCGGGGACGGCGCCACCGAACAGCAGACCGGTCAGGTAGGTACCGATGAGCGGGATGGACTGGGTGACGCCCTGGATCAGCACGAGGCTGCCGCCCGACAGCATGTCGTCGGGCAGGATGCCACCGGTCACGCCCGCGGCGATCGCCAGGAGGAACAGGCCGACCCAGATCAGCCAGTTCAGGCCGCGGGGGCGGCGGAAGGCGCCGGTGAAGAACAGCCGCAGCAGGTGCAGGCAGATGGCGGCGACGAGGATCAGCGTGGCCCAGTGGTGGATCTGCCGCATCAGCAGACCTCCGCGTACCTCCAGGCTGATCTCCATCGTGGAGTCGAAGGCGCGGCTGACCGGCACACCGCGCAGCGGAATGTAGGCGCCCTGGTAGATCACCTGGGTCGTATCGGGGTCATACAGGAAGGCCAGGAAGACCCCGGTGATGATCAGCACGATCAGGCTGTGGATCGCGATCTGGCCGAACAGGAACGACCAGTGGTCCGTCCGGCCGCCCGGCCGCGACAGCCGTACAAGCAGGCCCTTCATGCGTGGACCAGTGGCTGCGGTCGGGCGTACTGCTCCGCGTCCGGTTCGATGATGTCGCCGGCGAAGTCACGGCGAAGGGTTTCCATCGTCGATTTCATGCCGCCAATCGTGGGATTCCGCGGCCGTGAGGATCAACGATGGATCACGTCATGCTCCGGTAACCCTGACTTACTGCCGACAGCCGAGTTCTGCTCCATCAGCTCTTGAGACTTCCGAGGTCATGTGCGACCCGTGCGAGGGACCTGATGAGTTCGTTGTCGGTCTCGCTGCTGCGCCACACCATGCCGTACAGCAGTGCGCCCATGTCCTTGACGGGCAGATAGGCGATGTCCGGCCGTACCCAGTAGCGGGTCATGTGGGCGGGGAAGAGGGTGACGATCTCCGCCATGCTGGTCCGGGTGAGGGCATCCTCCGTGTCTCGCACGAAAGGGCCACGTTCGATCATGCGACCGCGGCGGGTCTGGCGCGGCGCGAAGGTGTCGAACCAGTAGTCAGGCCCGGTTTCGGTGTCGGGGTGCTGGAAATCGGCGACCATGTCCAGCGAGACCGACGTCCGCTGGGCGAGCTCGTGGTCTGCGGAGACGGCCAGCACCCGGGGGTCGGCGAACAGGACCGGTCCCACGGTGAGGTCGGGCTCTTCCACCGGTAGCCACGTGACAAGGACGTCGATGTCTCCGCGGCGCAGCACGGCGAAGGCGTCATTGAATCGGACGCTCTGGATGTGCAGCCGCCACTGTGGATGGCGAGCACGGAAGGAGTCCCAATAGGGGCGCAGGTCGTGGGCGTTGGCGGGAAGCATGCCGACGCGGAGCACGCCGGTGACGCCTTGGGCGGCCAGTTGGGCGCGCCGCACACTGTCATTGAGCCCGGCGTACAGGGGTAGGAGGTCATCTCTGAGCTGCTCGCCGATCCGCGTCAGCCGTACGGTCCGGCTGGTCCGGTAGAACAGGTCGGCGCCGATCTTCCGCTCCTGCTGCTTGATCACCTGACTGACCCGCGCGTGGGTGATATGTAAGCGCTCGGCGGTTCGCCCGAAGTGCAACTCTTCGGCGAGCGTCAGGAAGATCTCGATGTCACGAAGCTCCACGTTCGCCTTCCATCGGTAAGTCGCGCTTACCGGAGCATAGCGAACTGCGTCGTTGATCCGGATTGGCCGCAAATCCACCATTTGGAGAGCCGACATCAAGCGGACTGAGGAGAGACCATGACGCATCGACCGCGAGTCGTGATCATCGGCGGTGGGTTCGCCGGCTACAACGCCGCGCGGGTTCTGAACCGCAAGCACCGGCGGGAGATCGATGTCACCCTGCTGAACCCGACCGATTTCATGCTCTACCAGCCCTTGCTGCCGGACGTGGTGGCCGGGATCGTGCATCCGCGCCATGTCGCGGTGTCCCTGGCCGCCGCGCTGCCGTACACCCGGTTGCTGCCCGGCACCGTCACCGGCCTGGACACCGATCAGCGAGAGGTCCGTTACGTCGACTCCGAGGGCCGATCGCGGCAGGTCGGCTACGACCGGCTGATCGTCAGCGTGGGCGCGGTGAACAAGGTCCTGCCGATCGAGGGCAGCCAGACCTACAGCCACGGGTTGAAGGGTTTGCCCGAAGCTCTCTACCTGCGCGACCACATCATCCGGCAGGTCGAGCTGGCCGCCGTCGCCGACGACCCGGAGGAGCGGCGGGCCCGGCTGACCTTCGTCGTGGTCGGAGCGGGCTATACGGGCACCGAGACGGCCGCTGTCGGGCAGTTGTTCACCCGGTCTCTGCAGCGCAGGTACCGGAGCTTGGCCGGCGTGCCGGTGCGCTGGATCGTCGTGCAGTACGACGACCGCGTCCTGCCCGAACTGCGCCCTTCCCTGGGCAGAACCGCCGAGCGGGTCCTGCGCAAGCGCGGAGCCGAGCTGCGGCTGGGCACCACAGTGCGCAAGGCCGCGCCGGACGGAGTGCTGCTCAGCGATGGTGAGTTCGTCCCGGCCAGGACCATCGTCTGGACGACGGGCGTCCGTCCCGATCCGGTCATCGATGCGTTCGGCCTGCCCACGGTGGGCCGCAGGATCCAGACCGACGAGTTCATGGCGGTGAGCGGCCACCCGGAGATCTACGCAGCCGGCGACGCGGCCGCAGTGCCCGACCTGGCCGGTCCGGGCGAGATCACCCCGATGACGGGGCAGCACGCCGAACGGCACGGCGCGGCCGTGGCCCGCAACGTCGCTGCCTCACTCGGGCTGGGCCGGGGCGCCAAGCCGTACAAGCACCGCAATCTCGGTTTCCTGGTCGACCTCGGCGGCTGGCAGGCAGCGGCGGACCCGCTGGGCGTGTCGCTGTCCGGAGTGGCCGCGAAGCTGGTCACCCGGGGCTACCACCTGTACGTCATGCCGGGCAACCGGATCAGGGTCGCCGCCGACTGGCTGCTGGACGCCGTGCTGCCGCGCCAGGTCGTGCAACTCGGCCTGGTCAGAGGCGACGCCGTACCGCTCGACAACCCCGACCCCGAGCTTCCTCAGCGGGTGTACCCGCCCCGCTCGCCACAGGGTGAGGACGCCGAAGCTATCGCTGGAGACCTGTATGCCCATCACCACTGACATCCAGATCCACGCCGTCAACGTCCTGGTCATCGGGTCCGGCGCGGCCGGGCTACGGGCGGCGATCGCCGCCACCGATGCCGGTTGCGAGGTGCTCGTCGTGGGCAAGCGCGCCCGAACGGACGCCCACACCGTGCTCGCCGCCGGGGGCATCAACGCCGTGCTGGGCACCAGGGACCCCCAGGACAGCTGGCAGCAGCACTTCGCCGACACCTACAAGGAGGGCTACGGCCTCGGCGACCCCGCGATGATCGAGATCCTGGTCCGCGAGGCACCGGATGCGGTTCGCGAGCTCGCCGACTGGGGCGCCCGCTTCTCCCGGCTCCCTGACGGCCGCCTGGACCAGCGGTTCTTCGGCGCGCACACCTATCGGCGCACCTGCTTCGCCGGCGACTGGACCGGCCGTGCCGTCCTCGAGACCCTCGCGCGCAAGAGCGAGGGCATCCCGATGCGGGAACGCTTCTACGTCACGGAGCTGCTGCACGCCGACGGCGAATGCTTCGGCGCCTTCGGCTTCGACCTGGACACCGGGACCAGGACCGCGATCTACGCCGACGCCGTGGTGCTGGCCGCGGGCGGGCACACCCGGATGTGGCGGCGCAGTTCCTCACGCCGCGACGAGAACACCGGCGACGGCATGAGCCTGGCCCTGCGCGCCGGCTGCCGACTGGCCGACCTGGAGCTGGTGCAGTTCCACCCCTCCGGCATGACCCATCCAGAAGAGATCGCCGGCACCCTGGTCACCGAGGCGGTGCGCGGCGAGGGCGGACGGCTCTACAACGCCAACGGCGAACGCTTCATGGCCGCCTACGATCCCGAACGCCTGGAACTCTCCACTCGCGACCGGGTCGCTCTGGCCTGCTACACCGAGATCACCGAAGGCAGGGGCGGACCGCACGGCGGGATATTCCTTGACATCTCCCATCAGGACAAGGCCCTGATCCTGGAACGGCTGCCACGCATGTACCGCCAGTTCCTGGACCACCAGCTGCTCGACATCTCCACCACCCCCATGGAGGTCGCCCCCACCGCCCACTACTCCATGGGCGGCGTGGTCGTCGACGCCGAGACCACAGCCACCGACCTGACCGGCCTGTACGCCGCCGGCGAGGTCACCGCCGGCGTCCACGGCGCCAACCGCCTCGGCGGCAACTCCCTGGCCGAGACCATCGTCTTCGGCCGCCGCGCCGGCCAGGCGGCAGCCGCCTGGGCCAGGGACCGGACCACCATCAACCGTCCCGCCGCCGTCGTGGCCGCCGCCAACGAACGGCTCGCCTCGCTGATCAAGCGGGGCGCCGAGTTCGCCCGTCCGCTCCAGCGCGACCTGCGCGACCTCATGTGGGAGCGCTGTGGCGTGGTCCGCGACGAGGACGGGCTGAAGCAGGCGCTGCTCGGCATAGAGGCTCTGACCGAACAGGCACAGCAGGTGGATGTGTCCCCCACCGCCGAAGGCCACGAGGACCTCGCCCACCTGCTCGACCTGCAGGCATCGCTGCTCGTGGCCAAGGCGACCGTTCTGGGGGCGATTGCTCGCAGGGAGACGAGGGGCTGCCACAACCGCAGCGACTACCCCGAGCTGGACGAAACGCTGACCAAGACCCTCGAAGTCTCGATGGACGAGCGCGAACTCCTGGTCGGCAGCCGCGCCCTGCTCGAACCCGCCCCCGAGCTCGCCCGCCTGGCCGCGCTCACCCCCGACCTCGACCCGACGGGTCGACTCACCGAATAAAGGAGATCTCCACCATGATCCTGGTAACCGGCGCCACCGGAAACGTCGGATCCCACGTCGTCACCCAGCTGCTCGACGCCGGCGAGAAGATCCGCGTCATCACCCGCAACCCCGGCGGCCATTCCTTCCCCGAGCAAGTCGAGGTCGTGCCCGGCGACCTCACCCAGCCGGACACCCTGTCGGAGGCGCTGGACAGCGTGGAGCGGGCATTCCTGTTCCCCGTCTTCACCGGGCTCGACGCCTTCCTCGACGCGGCCCGGCTGTCCGACCTGCAGCACGTCGTCCTGCTGTCCTCCGCGGCGGTCACGTACCCGACACCTTCGTGGATCGGCGAACAGCACCTGAGCCTGGAGCAGGCCGTCGCCGCCTCCGGGCTGGCGTGGACATTCGTCCGCCCCGGCTACTTCGCGACCAATGACCTGGCCTGGGCGCCGCAGATCAAGGCCGGCGACGTCGTCCGCGGCGTGTACGGCAACGCCGCCGTGGCCCCGGTCGACCCGCGCGACATCGCCGCCGTGTCCGTCCGGGCACTCCTCGATGAGCGCGTGGGCGAGTCCTTCCTGCTCAGCGGGCCGCAGTCGCTGACGGGGATCGACCGGGTGCGGATCATCGCCGAGACGATCGGGCGGCCGCTGCGCTTCGAGGAACTGCCTCACGAGCTGTTCCGGGAGCAGATGCTCCACCACGGTATGCCTGCCCCCGCGATCGACGACATGATCGCCGGGCTCGCCGAATGGGACGGCAAGACCGCACCGGTCCTGCCGACGATCGAGGAGGTCACCGGGCGGGCGGCCTTCACCTACGACCAGTGGGTCACCTCCCGCGCGCAGGACTTCGGCCCGACGCCGGCCTGACGCTGTGTCCACATATCGACCGAAAGAGACAACCGCCATGATCCTGATCACCGGAGCCAACGGCGTCGTGGGACGCCAGGTGATGAACCAGCTGCTCCAGGACGTCACCGCCGTCACCGCGGTCACCCGTAGCCCCGCCGAGGCCAAGCTCCCTGATCGCGTGAGAGCCGTCAACGGAGACCTGTTCCATCCCCAGTGGATCGAGCAGGCGCTGGAAGGAGCGGAAGCCATCCAGATCAGCCCGCGCGCCGCCGGTCCCGGCCTCGGCGACCTGCTGAAGCTGGCCGCCAAGCAAGGCGTACGGCGTGCGGTGCTGCTATCGGCCACCACCGTGGAGTATCCAGCCGGGGAAGCCCGCTTCGCCGCCCAGTTCAAGCTCGCCGAGGAGCTCGTCATGAGTTCCGGCCTGGACTGGACGGTGCTGCGCCTGGCCGACTTCGCCGCCAACGCCCTGGCCTGGGCGCCCCAGCTGAAGGCCGGCGACGTGGTGCGCGGCGCGTACGGCCAGGCCGCCACCTCCCCGATCCACGAAACCGACATCGCGGCCGTCGCCGTACAAGCCCTCCGCACCAGCGCCCACGCGGGAAAGGTCTACACGCTGACCGGGCCGCAGTCACTGGATCAGTTCGAGAAGGTGCGCCTCATCGGCGCAGCCATCGGCCGGGAGCTGTCGTTCCAGGAGCTCCCGCCCGAGCAGGTACGGCAGGGCCTGCTCGCGCAAGGGCTGCCCGAGGAGGTCCCGGCCCGCCTGCTCGGCTCCCTGGCCGACTACGCCAGCCGTCCGGGCCCCACCACCGCCACCGTGGAAGAGCTGCTGGGCCGGCCCGCACTCACCTTCGCCGACTGGGCACACGACAACGCACGCGCGTTCGGCGGCTGATCACCACCCGGTAATGCGGCCACCCCGTACTGGGGGAAGCTCACGTGGCGCAGGTCACGAGCCACACCAGAAGCGGGTTGTCGACCACGAGATGCTGGCAACCCAGCAAAACGAAGAATGGAATGAGATCATGAGCAAGGTTTGGTTCGTCACCGGTTCGTCGCGCGGTCTGGGCCGCAACTTCGTCGAGGCCGCCCTGGCTCGCGGCGACAAGGTGGCCGCGACCGCGCGGAACACCGGCAGCCTTGATGAGCTGGTCGCAGCCTACGGTGACGCGGTGCTCCCGCTGGAGCTGGAGGTGACCGACAAGGTCGCCGTCTTCGAGAGCGTGAAGCGGGCAAAGGAGCACTTCGGCCGGCTCGACGTCATCGTGAACAACGCCGGCTACGCCCAGTTCGGTGCGATCGAGGAGCTGACGGAGGAGCAACTGCGCGATCAGCTGGAGACCAACGTGTTCGGCGCGATGCGGGTCATCCAGGCCGCGCTGCCGTACTTGCGCGAGCAAGGGTCGGGGCACATCATCCAGATGTCCTCGGCGGCCGGGCTCATCGCCATGCCGCTCGGTGGCGCGTACCACGCCTCGAAGTGGGCTCTGGAGGCGCTGAACGAATCTCTTGCGGGCGAGGTTGCCGGCTTCGGCATCAAGGTGACCATGGTCGAGCCCGGCGGCTTCGCCACCAGGTCCGGCAAGAACCCGAATCCGCTCAACAACGGCTACAAGGTCGAGCCCAACCCGATCTACGACGGTCTCCGCCGGGCACTCGCTGGGGTGGCGGGCAAGCTGCCCGCCGGCGACCCGGCCGCCGCGGCTCAAGCACTCCTCAAGATTGTCGACGCCGGTAACCCGCCTCTGCGGGTGCTCTTCGGTCAGGGTTTCTACCCGATGATCCAGCAGGCCTATGCCGACCGGCTCAAGACCTGGGACGACTGGCAGGACCTTTCGGTGGAGGCGCACGGCCGGGCCGGCTGAGAATCCCGGCCCGGCTAACGACCTCGCGCACGATTAGATCGTGATCTTGGTCGGCGACCCGACGTTGGTCTCAAGCGGATGAACGAGAATGCCGTACGGGATCATGCCAGGGTGTCTAAGCCTGGCTGGGCTGTACCGCCTTTCGCATTCCGCCTTCACCGGGATCTCCCGTAAACACCTGGGTCACCTGATCGAGGAAATCGCCCCGCGCTGGACCTCGCGCCGGCAGGACGTGCTGACCGGGCGGCGCGGGCACGAGCGGCTGCGCTGAGGGCGCAGGCCCCGAGCACACTGTGGTCTTCGTCGACCGGGTGCTGGTCACGCCAACACCGTCGGCGGGCCACGACATCCCAGAAGCGATCAACTCTCCCGGCCAACCAGCAGAGGCACTGTCTTTCATCAGGACTCGACGTCCAGGACACACGAGTGCTCACCCGCCGGACGGCTACCAACCAGCGGGTCCGCCGCACCGGCGGACCCGCTACGACTGATTAGGACATCAGCCATGAACATCCTGATTCTCGGAGCGGGATACGCCGGAATGACCGCCGTGGCCGCCGTCGCGCGCCGCACCCGCGGCGAGGACGTCCGCGTGACCCTGGTGAACCCGAGCACCCGCTTCACCGAGCGGCTGCGGCTGCACCAAGTCGCCACCGGGCAGAAACTGGCCGATCTGCGGATCCCGGAGATGCTCGAAGGCACGGGCGTCGAGTTCGTCCAAGGCTGGGTGACCGCGATCGACGCCGGCGCCCGCCGGGTGGCGCTCGCCGACGGCCGCTCGCTGGAGTACGACAAGCTCGTCTGCGCGCTCGGCAGCGTCGCCGACATCGGCATGGTGCCGGGCGTGGCCGAGCACGCGGTCACGCTGAACAGCGCGGACGAGGCCGCCCGTCTCACCTCTCGCCTGGTGGCGGGCGCGACCGTCGTCGTCGGCGGGGGCGGTCTGACCGGGATCGAGGCCGCGGCCGAGATCGCCGAGCAGCACCCGTCCGTGCGGGTCGTCCTGCTCAGCCGGGGCGAGCTCGGAGCGATGATGGGCGCGAAGGCGCGTACCTACCTGCTGGCCGGGCTCGACCGGCTCGGCGTCGAGGTGCGGACCGGCGTGTCCGTGACCAAGGTGATGCCGGAAGCGGTGGAGCTGGACGGCGGCGAGCTCCTCGCCGCTGACGCGGTCCTGTGGACGACCGGTGTCAAGGTGTCGCCGCTGGCCGCCGAAGCCGGGGTCGAGGTCGACGGGCGGGGCCGGATCGTGGTCGACGCCGCCTTGCGTTCGGTCTCCCACCCCGAGGTCTACGCGATCGGCGACGCCGCGGCGATCCGTCAGAAGTACGGCGTGATCCATGGGACGTGCCAGAGCGGCATCCCGACCGGCGCCCACGCCGCCGCCTCGCTCGCGCGTGAGGTGCGGGGCAAGGAGCCCAGGCCGTTCCGCTTCCGCTACGTGCACCAGCCGGTGTCCCTGGGCCGCCGCGACGCCGTCATCCAGTTCACCCACGCCGACGACACGCCCGCCCGGTTCTACCTCAAGGGCAAGTGGGCGGTCATCTATAAGGAGACGGTCAGCAGCAGCCCCTGGAAGGAGTTCGCGATCCTCAAGCGCTGGGCCCGGCTGCCGCTGTCCCTTAAGGGCGGCCGTGCGACCCGTATGGCATGATCGTCTCCGAAGAGGGTTTGATGGACATCCTCGACCAACCTCGGGGCCACCACCATCATCCGCCCCCGCACCACGCAATCATCCTTGGGTGTAGCTCGTCCTCAGTGAGTGTCTGAGCTGGGCATTTATGGTCGTGACTGTTTGATCGGGGAACCGCCCTCTACCGTGGGTGCAGGCGTATGAGGCGGTGGTAACGGTGGGTTCGTTGCTGGAGGAACTGGCGCGGCGGGAGGCGGTGGTCCGGCAGCGGATCGAGGAGATCCCGGGAGCAGATCGCCGGGTTGGAGTCGCGGCTGGAGGCCGAGCAGGACCGGTTGTCACGGCTGGTAATCACGCGGGAGACCGTTGAGGAGATCTTGGGTGAGGCAGTCGAACTGGTCCAGGAGCCCGCGGGTGAGGCCGAGGTTGTCGACGTCGCTGATGTGGCCGACTCGATGCAGGTGCGGCCGTCGGCGCTTGGTGTGGTGACGGTGCCGCCGTGGCAGCCGGGCATGACAGTGGCGGTGTTGCCGCGCGCGTACCGGGACGCGGTGGAGATCATGGTCGATGCCGGTAGGGGGTTGCGGGCCGGGCAGATCGCGGTGGCGATGGGGTTGCCGGACGAGGCCGCCAAGCGTGAAGGACTGCGGTCCAAGCTCAAGCGGCTGGTGGAACGCGGGTGGGCGCGTGAAGAGGGACCAGGGCTGTTCACGGTGACCGAACCGGTGGCTCGCGAGGTGGCCGGGCAGATCTGACGGGCAGGTCTGACGGGGGTTATGGGACGGCATCGCGCCGTTACGTGCCTCGTCACCGGGCAGGTGATTGTGGCGGGGCTCTTCCGCCGTCAGGTTCGAAGGTGCCAACCCAATCGCCCCTGGACGAAGGAAGAGCCCTATGCAGGCACCGTATGACACAGACGTCACCGCTGACGTCTTTGCGAAGGCGAGGAACACCTTCAACTGTCTGATCGGACAGCTCACCGCTGCGGCAGCCGCGTCGCTGACGCATGATCAGCTGGAGGACACGATCGTCGAGCAGGGGCGTGAGCTGCAACGCCGGCTGCTGCAGGCGCACCTTGATCTTCGGGCGCTGCGTGAGCGGCAGCAGGTGCAGCGCGCCTGCCATGACGGGGTGACCTTGGCAGTGACCGGGGCCGACGGCGTGCTACGACGGCGCGTGGAGAAGGGGCATCACCGCCTGCTGGCCACCGTCGTCGGGACGGTGAGGGTCACTCGGTGTGCCTGGCGCGCCCCGAACGTCCGCAACGCCTATCCGGCCGACGCGGTGCTGTCGCTGCCGGCGGTGCGGCACTCGGCCGGGCTGGCCAAGCTGGCGGTCATCGAGACGGTGCGCGGCTCGTTCGATGCCGCCCACGCGGCGATCACCGCGCGCTGCGGCAACGTGATCGGCAAACGGCAGATCGAGCAGCTCGTGGCCCAGGACGCGGCCGATGTCGATGCTTTCTACGCCGCGCAGATCCCCGTGCCGTGCACCGCCTCCACGGTGCTGGCACTCAGCGTGGACGCCAAGGGCATCGCCATGCGCCCCGAAGCGCTGCGGCCCGCAACCGCCAAGGCCGCCGCCCGAGCCAGGGCGACCTTCCGCACTCGGCTGGCGTCGGGGGAGAAGGCTGCCCGCAAAAGAATGGCCACCCTTGGCGTGGTCTACGACACCGAACCCGCACCCCGACGGCCCCACGATGTGATCGCCGTCCCGGGCGGGCGAGGTGGGCAGCGCCGGCCGCGGGCCGGACCACGTGCGATGCGCAAGTGGCTGTGCGGCTCGATCATCACCGACCCCGGCATCGTGATCGCCAAGGTCTTCGACCACGCCGAAGCCCGCGACCCTGCCCATGCCCGTCCCTGGGTCGTGCTCGTCGACGGAGCCCGGCACCAGCTCGATCTGATCGCCGCCGAGGCCGCCCGCCGTGACATAGCCGTCCACATCGTCATCGACTTCATCCATGTGCTGGAGAAATTGTGGGCTGCGGCCTGGAGCCTGCACCCGCCCGCCGCTCCGGCCGCCGAGGACTGGGTCGCCGCCCACGCCCTGGCGCTGCTGGCCGGGCACGCCGACCAGGTCGTCACCGCGCTGGCCGCCCAAGCCACCGCGTTACCCGCCCGGCGCCGCGACGGCATCGACGCCTGCATCCGCTACCTGACCAACAACGCCGAACACCTGCGCTACGACCAAGCGCTTCAGGAGGGATGGCCGATCGCGACCGGCGTGATCGAAGGCGCCTGCCGCCATCTGATCGCCGACAGATTCGACCTCGCCGGAGCACGCTGGGGCCTGGCCGGAGCCGAAGCGGTGTTGAAACTCCGCGCGCTGGCCGCCAACGGTCATCTCGACGATTACTGGCGCTACCACCTCGCCCGACAACACGAGCGTGTCCACCAGACCCGCTACCAGGACGGATATGCCCTCACCGCTTGATCGCTCCGGTCACCAGAGCGAGCTACACCCAGGTCAATTGACGTGCATGACCCGCCTGGAAATGCGCCAGCCGTCAGCGGTGCGCCGCAGTTCGTCCGCGTAGACGGCGCTCATGACGGTACCGCCGTCCATGACGCCCAGACCCTTGGATCGGACCCGCACCTCATCGCCCGGATCCTCCGACACGACGATATTCGTCGTGTGATGAGCTCGCGCGTGCCCGTCGGCACTCAGGACGGACGCAATCGCATCCAGTCCGACGACCGGATCGAAGCCGAAGACGCTTCCGTCCCGTATTGCATCTTCGGTAAGGCATTCGCCGAGACGGGCCGACTCGTGATCGTCCATGATGTGGCCCAGCAGCGCCAGGACTCTTGCTATTTCGACTGTGTCTTCGTTCGTGGGTTTCACGGCAACTCTTCCAATCTGTTTTGTGTATCGCGGGGAGGAACAAGTGGCTACGGGCGCTCAGAGACCGCTGAGCAGGGCCAGGACGTCGTCGTAGGTGCCGTTGGCTTCCGCCTCGCGCACGAACCTGGCGCGCTCCACGACGATTTCCTTGGCGTCGGCTCGGGTGCGCAGCAGGGTCAGGGTCTCGGTGAGGAAGTCCTCCAGCGGCATGGCGTTCTCGTCGTCCTGCTGGCCCAGCAGGGTCGTCCGCACGCCCGGCGGGGCCACTTCGATCACCTGGACACCAGTGTCGGCGAGCTGGACGCGCAGGCTCTCGGTGAAGGAGTGCAGCGCGGCCTTGGTCGCGTTGTAGGTCGGGGTGATCGGCAGCGGTACGAACGCCAGCGCGGAGGTGACGTTCATGACGACAGCGTCGTTCTTGCCCACGAGTAGGGGCAGGAAGGCGTACGTCATCCGGAGCGTGCCGAGCAGGTTGATCGTGACGTGATCCTCGGCGACCTGGAGGCAGGCCGGGTTGAGGAGGTTCTCCCGCAGCATGATGCCCGCGTTGTTGATCAGGACGTTCAGCTCCGGGTGGCCGGCCGTCACCGTTTCGGCGGCGCGGCCGATCGACGCGGGGTCGGCGATGTCCAGGACGATCGATTCGATGCCCGGGTGCTCGGTCGTGATCTGGTCGAGCAGTTCCTTGCGCCGACCGGCGACGATCACCTTGTTGCCGGCCTCGTGCAGGCGCAGGGCCAGACCGAGCCCGATGCCCGAAGTGCCGCCGGTGATCAGAATCGTGTTGCCGGTCATTTTCATGGGTGTTCTCTCTTTCGCTGCTGCAGGCCGGTGAGCGCCCGCAGCCCTGACCGTATGAGCGCCTGTGCGAGGGGCGGGAGAGGACGGCTTGTCCGTGGATCGGCAGTCCCTGCCTGTAACCTCAGGTTGCCGCTGGTCACACGCGTGGAGGAGCTCAGCCGGGGATCGGCGGTCTCTGGATAGGAGTGAAGAAGGCGGGCAAAATGGACGGCATGGACAAGAAAGAGCTGGCGGAATTCCTACGCCGGCGGCGTGAGACGCTGCGCCCCCGCGACGTCGGGCTGGTCGAGGGTCCGCGCAGGCGGACCCAGGGGCTGCGCCGCGAGGAGGTCGCCGCTCTCACCGGCATGTCCACCGACTACTACACCCGCCTGGAGCAGCAGCGCGGCCCGCAGCCCTCGGTGCAGATCGCCACCGCCCTCGCCCGGGCACTGCGTCTGACCCTGGACGAACGCGACCACCTCTTCGGCCTCATCGGCCACAACGCCCCGGCCCGCATCCACCGTCTGGAGCACGTCAGCCCGACCCTGATGCGGGTTCTGGACCGGCTGGACGACGCCCCGGCCCTGGTCCTGTCCGATCTGGCCGACACCCTTGCGATGAACCCGCTCGCCACCGCGCTGATGGGCGACCAGACCCGCCACACCGGCCTGGCCCGCAGCGCCTACTACCGCTGGTTCACCGACCCGGCCGAGCGCCTGTACTACCCCGAAGAAGACCACCCGCGCCACAGTCGCACCCAGGCAGCCCGCCTGCGCACCGCGCTGACCGCCGGCAGCGACACCCCCAGAGCCGCCCGGATCGTCGCCGAACTCCAGGAACGCAGCCCCGAGTTCGTCCGCGCGTGGGAACGGCAGGAGGTCGCCCAACGCTACGACGAAAGCAAGACCATCCTCCACCCCGAACTCGGCCGCATCGACGTCGACTGCCAGGTCCTGTTCACCGACAACCGCGCACAAACCCTGGTAGTGCTGACCACGCGCCCCGGCACGGAAAGCCACAGCAAGCTCGAACTGCTCTCCGTCATAGGACACCAGCAGCTCACCCCCTGACCCGCCGCAACCTTGGGGGACGACTGCGCAGAACCGGCGGGCAGTGCGCGACGACCGGCCGTCGCACCCGCACCAGGACGGGTGATCTCCTCACTGTCTCCCGGGCGATCACCAGCCGAGACAGCCCCTCCTCCTCAGCCGCCAACCGCTCATGCAACCGCTCGATCTGCTCCCCGATCGCCTCGCCCCACTCGCGGGCCGCTGCCTCCCGCCGAGCCGGCTCCTCCAGCAACGAGCCCATAGCGATCGCCTCCTTACCGCATAGTAGAAGACGACCACGCCCACCGACCAAACCATCAACATCCCAGGTCAGCAAATCACTGAAGACGAGCTGCACCCATCATCCTTCGCGATCCAAGCACGGACCCTGCCACAGATCCTCACCGACACCGAACTCACTCAGGCCCGCACGAGCAAGATCGATGTGGAGGGAGCCGAAGGCGCGGCCGTACGCGGACTGACCCCACTACTCGACCGGCTCCGGTCCGACGCCGAACTCATCGTTGGGGTCACCCCCGACGGCTGGCCAAGCTCGGACACAGCATCGACGACATCCTTCAGCCCCTGCTCGCACACGGCTTCCACCCATATCGCCTGGCCAACGACTACACCGCCTCCAGCTACCTTCCCGCCCTACGCCGGCCGGCCCGTGTCCGTACGATGGCACGGCCGATCACCGAGATGAGCGACCTGTGCCAGGACGGTGGTGACGGCTCCAGCAGTGATATTGGTGTTGATGGCTGGCTGCGGGATGTCGCGGCGCCACAGCAGCCGGTGGATCGTGGTCTTGGCGACCGCGCTGTCTCGGCGGCAGTTTCCTCACGGCGTTCTGCGTCGGCCGGACCCGACGGCGCGGCTCAATGCCTCTTGACGCGGCACCAGATCAGCCAGGAGGCGACGGCAGTGCGACTGCGGTTCTACGTCGCCGGCGCGCTTGCCCCCACAGCTCGGCGAGCAATTGGCCGATCTTGACATCGGCGATCTCGACAGCCGCCGATCGCGGCCAAGGCGGGTGCAGGCGCGGTGGGTGTCGGGGTCGGCCGCGTGTGGGGTGGTCAGGAAGGCGCCGGCTGCCTCAGCGAGGGTGGCGTGCCCGTCGCGCAGGTGGCGACTTTTCGGCGCAGGCGCTCATGCCGGTCGCCAGGCGACTTGGTTGCGCCGGTGTGGACGATGGATCCGGCGCACCCAGGCGGCCGCTGAGTTTGATCACGCGTCTGTCAGGAAGGCCAGTGCGTCGGAGGTGAAGCGCTTATCGGTGAATGTGCCGCTGTGGCTGCGGCCTGGGTAGACGACGAGTTGGGCGTCGGGGATGCCCTCGACCGTGTACCGGGCCAGTTCCAGCGGGTAGACGAGGTCCTTGCCACCCTGGATCAGCAGCGTGGCCGCCGTGATGTTGTGCAGCCGGCCGCGCAGGTCGAAGCCGTCTTCGGCGTTGAGCACGGTGACGGCGTCGCTGTGGTCCTTGTGGCCGCTGTCCGACAGCCACAGCAGGCATCGGAGCAGTCTCTGGCCGATCGCTGATGCGGTAACGATCTCGGCCAGGGCGGGGCTGGGCCGCCTTCGTTGGCGTGCGCGTTCGATGTAGTGACGTTGGGCTCGCTTGCCGACAGGGCCGAGAGTGCAGGCCGTGCCTGCCAGGACCAGGCGGTTGACCAGGCCGGGATGGTCGGCGGCAAGTTGCAGGGCGATGGAGCCGCCGGTGGAGATGGCCAGGATGTTCACCGGGCCCTCGAAGGTGGTTTTGATCGCTTGCGCGTAGACGGCGGCGAGGTCGGCCATCGTCGTGGCCGACGGCAGCCCGGGTGGCCGGTTGACGACATAGACGGTGAAGTGTTTGGTGAACGGTCGCACCATCCGCATCGTGGACCAGCGTGCCAGGCCCGTCGGGTTGGCCGCTTGCGGGGTGTAGAGCAGGACGACCAAGGGTGCTCCCGCGCCGGCCGACAGGTACGGCAGGCCGTTCATCATGGGGTGATCCCTTCTGTGACCGCGTCGATCAGACGGTTCATCACGGCCGGATAGATGTCGGTGCCCAGGTGTTCGGCGTGCAGCGGGGTCAGCAGGACCGCGCGCAGCACGCCGAGCAGGACCTGCGGATCGTCTTTCAGACGGGTGCTGAGGAACTGGAGCACATCGGCCATCGGGCCGTCCGTCGCTGCGGCCATGCGCTCGGGGGTGAGCTTGGCGGCGACCGCGGCCATCTCCTGGGGGTGGGACATCAGCCGCCGGTAGAGCGGATTGCTGTCGAGTTCGGCGATCGTGGCGCGCAGGAAGCGGCGCAGCGCGTCGCGGGTGTCGGCGCCGCGGTTGAGGCCCTCGTCGATCACCCGGCGCCGGACCTGCTCGCTCTGGCGCAGCATCGCCTCGAAGTACAGGTCCTCCTTGGAGTCGAAGAAGGCATACAGCGAGGACTTGGCGATGCCCGCGGGAGCGGTCAACTCTTCCAGGGACGTCTTGCGCAGCCCCTGGGTCGAGAAGAGGCGGGTGGCGGTGTCGAGCAACTGCTCGATGATCCGCAACCGCTCTTCCTCGGAGAACGCCGACGGCATGTTGTCTCCATTTGAACAGATTGGTTTATCGTTCACAGCGTAGCTCTCGATAGGCAGGCGATGTCGTCCGCCCCCGGTCCGGATGGATGGAGTCCAAGAGAGGGGCCATGCCGAGATGGGTGCGGCGTCCTGTTTCGCAAGCGACCACCTATGAAACACCGCCCTCTGCAGAACGCGTCCAGGGGGAACGCTGTTTCATAGATCGGTGCAATAAGGTAGCCGGGTGAAACACTCCCATGAAACGCTTCCGGGGTGCGCGACGACGACCACCTCCGTGTGGAGGCCCACGCCTGCCCGATGACCTCCTGCGCCGCCCCCGCCGGCTCGCCCTGCCGGACCGGCCGGGGCAAGGTGGCCGTTCAGTACCACACCGCCCGCTTCCGGCTCGTGCCCGCGCTCGCCAAGGCGCTCACCGTGGCCACCCCACCGGTCCGCAAGCCGGGCACGGCCTGGATCGAACTGCCCCGCCCCATCGCGGCCGGCACCGAACCGGCCGGGCACGTCCGCATCGGCTACGCCCGCGCCTCCACCGTCCGCCAGTCCCTGGACACTCAGCTCGACGCGCTCAAGGCCGCCGGCGTCACCCGCGTCTTCGCCGAGAAGATCTCCACCCGCGCCGCCAGCCGCCCCGAGCTCGACAAGGCCGTCACCCTGGCCCGGGAACTGCGCGCGGCGGGCGTGGCGGTCACCCTCGTGGTGCACGAGCACAAACGGCTCGGCCGCGGCCTCGACCTGGCCGCCCTGGCCGAGCAGCTGCGCGCCGCCGACATCGGCCTGGAGTTCCTCACCGGCGACCTGCAGGGCTCCCACGACTCCTCCGGCGTCGTGTTCACCGTGCTCGCGGCCCTGTCGGGGATGGAACGCGAGTACATCCGCGACCGCACCCTGGAAGGCCACGAATCGGCCCGCAGCCGCGGCAAGACCATCGGTGGCGCCGCCGTCACCGACGACACCATGCTCACCATGGCCCTGCACTTGCGCCAGCAGAACCTCAGCCTCCGCGACATCGCCGCCCGCCTTGTCATCACCAAGGGCAAGAAGAAGGGCCGGCACCCATCCCCGGCCACCGTGCTGCGGATGTTGCGCGACCACGACACCAACGCGGCAGCGGCGCCCGCCACGGGCTGACCGCCTCACCCGTTGCCTTACCGCCGATGTGGAGCGGGCTGCAGCGCCGAGCCGAGCGTGCCGCAGGGCACGATCCTCCCGTTCGCGGCCAGCTGCACCGCGGTGGCCGCCGCGTGCAGCATCGCTTCCTGACGTGGCGGGCTCAGCCGCTCGTACGGCCGCCAGAAGGACAGGCCCGCCCGGAACGGCAGGCCAGCGGTGTCCCAGATCTGGTGCAGGACGGCGGCCGAGCCGGGGCCGGCCCGGGAGTCGACCATGCTGACCTCGTCCAGCAGCGTCCGCAGCAGCCGCAGCCACTCCCCGACGTGCACGGTCTGCGCGGGCAGGGTGACGGTCGTGGTGGCGATGCCTTCGAAGGTGAGCCGGTCCAACGCGGCGACGGCGTCCGGGACCGGGCGCGGGGGCATCGGCTCGCCGTAGCGGTGGGCCCGGCGAACGTCGTGAAGGTTCTCCAGGCAGCAGCCGTGCTCCGCGCAGCTGGCCATGAGGGGGAGCGCGGCGAGCAAGACGACGCCGCGCCCCGGGTCGGCTGCGCACGTGGGGCAGATGCGCCGGGCCGTCCGCCATGGGCGGCCGCTCAGCGGCAGCCAGGGCCGCCAGCGATTGATCACGTGGTATCCGGCCTGGCCCGGTGGCAGCAGCACCGACTCCTTTCGAACGTAGTCGGCGAAGGCCTGCGGGCCCTCGGCGGGGTTCAGGGTGTCGGCCAGCCACGGCACGCACCCGGCGATCGTCATCCGGCGCAACCGGTCCACCTCGACGCCGGTCCGTGCGGCGAGCGCGTGCACGATGATCGTGGGCGCCTGGTAGTCCAGGTCCGCGCCGCGGTCGAACTCGGCCGACGCCGCGCCGAGGTTGTGCGCCAGCAGCTGCTCGACCGACAGCCGGTACAACCCGGCGAGACGGCCGAGCCAGGAGGTGAGCGCCTCGCCGGGGCCGGGCTCGGGGTGGACGGGCCAGCGGCGCAGAGCGTCCGGCAGGTCCCCGTGAGTCATGCCAGCTCGCGTTCGAACTTGCGGCGCCGCTCGGTCGGGCCCGTGTAGGAGGCCAGCAGCAGGGTGCGCTGGGTGATGGCCTCCTCGCCGGACTCGATCGCCGCGACGGCGGCCTCGGTGAGCAGCGCAGCCAGCTCCCCGATGGTGCCCTCGCTGCGGGTCAGCAGGTACTCGGTCATCTCCGGGGTGGCCAGGTAGGAGGGGCGGCGAAGCGGGAAGGCGGCGGCGAAGCTGGCCAGCAGCGTGCTCGCCTCCCGGCCGGGCTCCCAGCGCGGCAGCACAAACGGGGCGAAGCGGTTCTCCAGTTGGTCATCAGAGCGGATCGCTAGGTAGGCGTCCCGGGTACCGACGCCGACCAGCGGGATCTTCAGCTCGTTGCCCAGGAAGCGCAGCAGGTTGAGGAACTCGCGGCGCGCCCCGTCGCGCCCGGCCAGCACGTTGTGCAGTTCGTCGATCACCAGCATCCGCACGGCGGCCTGCCGCAGCAGCCGCACCGCGAGCTGCTCCAGCTCGGCCAGCCGCTGCCGGGGGCGCAGCGGCGCGCCGAGCGCGCTCAGCAGCCCGGTGTAGAAGCGGGCCACGTGCGGATCGGAGGGCATCTGCACGACCAGCACCGGGATCTCCTCGGCGTCCGGGTGCGAGATCGGCGGGTGCGAGCGCCGGAACTTCTCCACGATCATCGACTTGCCGTTGTTGGTCGGCCCGATCACCAGCAGGTTCGGCATCCGCTGCTTGGCCGGCCAGTCCAGCAAGGTGTGCAGCTGGTCCAGCGCCTGGGTGGCGCGGGTGTAGCCGATCCACCGATCCGCCCGGACCCGGGCCAGCCGCTCGGCGGCAGGCAACCGGGCCACCGGCCGGGCGCTTTCATGCAGGTGCGACAGATCCTCCACCCGCCCTGGCTCCAGCTCGATCTCGAACTCCGGCGCAATGTCCGGCTCGACGTCCGGCTCGTGGCTCACCACTGCTCGATCACCTCGAACGGCCGCACCGGCTCCCCGTCCGCGCACCCCTCGACCGGCGGTGGAGGCGGCGGCCCTGCTGTCTGCGGCGCGGGAGTCGCCGAGCGGCGCTCCACCTCCCGGCGGGCCCGACGGGTCTTGGCCGCCGCATCCTCGGTGATCTGCCGCATCTGCTCCACCATGGCGAACAGGGCGCTCTCATCGACCTGGGCGCGGCCCTCCTTGCGCAGCCGGGCGATCGCGGCACGCTGCTCCCACACGCTGATCGGCGGGCGCGACAGCGTCCGGTACGGCACCGGCAGGTAGGCGTGCCCGTCGGGGTCCAGCACCCAGATCCGGGAGAGGTCGCGCGGGTCGCGGCGTAGCACGAGCTTCTCCAGCCGGTCCCGGCGGGCGATCCAGGGCTTGAGCGCGTCGCTGTAGTACTGCACGTGGTCGATGGTGAAGCCGGTCCGCGTCAGCGTCCGCCGGATCACCGGCAGGAAGTCGACCAGGAACGCCGTCGCGCTGGTCACCGTCGCGGGGCGGCCGCCGGCCGCGACGCCCTCGGCCCACCGCCCGGCCGGGGTCTGGCCCAGCGTGGCGTGCACCTGGCCGTGGTAGGCGGCCACCGCCAGGGCCAGCCACCGGTTCAGCTCGGCGACGGTCAGCACCGCCTTGGCCTGGCTGTCGTAGCTGCCGCGCTCGGCCGGGTTGGAGAAGGTGGTCCCGGGCAGTTCGTGCACCATCTGCATCATCGTGCCGATCAGCCGCTCGATGACGCCGCCGAAGTGCGGCATGCCCTTGGGCCGGTACGCCAGCGTGATCCCGTGCTGAGCGCAGCCCCGGCGCAGCGCCTCGCTGCGGAACTCGGCGGCGTTGTCCACGTAAATCTCCTGCGGCTTGCCGCTCATCGGCCAGGCCACCGCCTCCATCCCGAGCCGCTCCAGCCACAGCCGCTTGTCACACACCGTGTGCGCCAGGCACAGCCCGGCCGACAGCGCCGAGGGCGCCTCCAGCGTGACCACCAGGCCAACCACGCAGCGGCTAGCCACATCGATAGCCGCAGTGACGTACGGGCGGCCGATCGGCAGCCGATGCCGCTCATCGACCACCTCCAGATCGACCGGCGTGTGGTCGATCTGGACCTGCTGCAGCAGATCCTCAATCTTCGGCGGATCGCCGCCCGCCGGCCGCAGACGGCGCGCCCCGTCTGCGCCCTCCCGCGCCGCGGCGGCCGCCGCCGGATCCAGCGCCTCGATCCTCCGTGCCAGCGTGTTGCGCGCCGGGACCGGCAGCCCGCCGGCCCGGCACCGGCGTACGACCTCCCGGTAGACCGCCGCCACCGAGCGCCGCTGCCGGTTCAGATACCGCGAACGGATCACCTCGGTCATCACCGTCTCGACCGCCGCCGGCAACCGGCCGAGTCGTCGGCCGCCGCTGGAGCGCCGGGGCAGCAGGTCTGAGACGACGCCTTCACCCGCACGCCACCGGCCCAGCAGCACGTACACCTGCCGCCGTGAGATCCCCAGCTCGTCTGCCGCCACGTCCGCGGCCGCCAATCCCACCCGTGGCCCGGCGGCCAGCTGGCCGATCACCTCCGCCTGGCGTACCGCCACGTCCCATGCCTCATCCGGGGCGGTCAGCACGCCCTGTTCGATGATCTGCGCCTGGCCGCCGTCCATGCCGGACCTCACCGTCGCGCACGCGAGTACGGAACAAACGCACCGTAGCGCAGAGGACTGCTGACAATCCGGTGCTTCACAGTCCTCTGCACAGAGCCGCGAATGCCCAGGACGTCCGTGCACGCGACTTCAGAAAGTGACAATGGGTTTCGGGACGCTCGTTCCTGCGGAAACGCGATCACCACACGGCCCATCGACACTTGTCCCGCAAACGACCGTTTCACGGAGGTGTGATCGCAAGTAACGCGTTCGCTACTTGGGGCCCCGATCGCGCCGGTTCGGGAGCATTCTGAAGGCATGTCCAAGACGATGCCCGAGGCGGGGCGAGCGGCGGGCTCGCGGCTGTGGCGCGGCATGGCGATCATCGCGCTCGTGTTGCTGGCGGCCTCTCTGGTAGCGGGGCTGCTGTGGTTCTTCGCCGATCCGCTGGACCTGCCCCCGGAACTGCTGGCCACCCTGGATCAACGGGGCAGCGTGATCGGCATGTTCGCCGGCATGCTGCTGGGTGCGGCCGGGTTCGTGGTCGCGGTGGTGGCGTTGCGCGCGCAGACGCGCGCCGACCGCACCCCGGCCGGCATCACCCAGCCCGAGACGGCGGCCGCTGAGCAGCAAGCCCTTCAGGTGTCGGCCGAAGGCGAGCGGTCGGTCGCCATTGGCGGCGACAACACCGGCATCATCTCCACCGGTGACGGCGCGCGGAACGTGCAGATGCGGGCGCAGGCCTCAGACCAGGGCCGGGTGTATCAGGCCGGCGGCGACCAGACCATCAACGAGCCATGACCACCCCCTCGGCCGACCTGCCGGATCTGCCAGATGTCCGGATGGACGGCGCCGCTCGTGACCAAGGTCGGTTGTACCAGGCGGCTCGCGACCAGACCGTCAACCAGATCACCCAGCAGGTTCCGCGGCGGCCGCTGCCCGAGGCCGGCACCGTGCAGGTCCCCGTCGGGCTGGCCGGGTTGCCGCGCCGTCCGGCCGCGGCCTTCGTCGGCCGCGATACGGCCCTGACCGCACTACGTCAGGCGCTGCAGGAGGAGACCGGGCCCGGGGTGATCAGTCAGGCCGTGCTCGGGCTGGGCGGCGTCGGCAAGAGCGAACTGGCGCTGCAGTACGCCCACCGCCACCGGCAGGAGTACCGGCTGGTGTGGTGGATCGACGCCGACGGCCCGGAGCAGATCCGTGCCGGGCTGGCCGCCCTGGCCCGGGCACTGGCCTGCGGCATTGACTCGGTGGCCGCCGAGCAGGCCACCATAGAAGAGGCGGCCGCCTGGGCGCTGAGCTGGCTGGCAGCCCATCCCGGCTGGCTGGTCATCTTCGACAACGTCGACGAGGTCGCCCATGTCGAGCCGTACCTGGGCCAGCTGGCCCACGGCCACATCCTGATCACCACCCGGCGCGACATCGGCTGGCGCCACCTGCGCATCACCCCCCTCCGCCTGGAGTTGCTGTCGCGCCCGGCCGCCATCGCCCTGCTGGCCGACCTGATCGGCCCGCCCGACGCCGCCAACGCCGACGCGTTGGAGGAGCTGGCCGAACATTTGGGGGATCTGCCACTGGCGCTGACCCAGGCCGGCGCCTACATCGCCCGCACCCCCCGCATGACGCTGTCCAGGTATCTGGAGCTGCTGAAGGACATCCCGGCCCGCATGTACGCCACCGCCACATCGGCCGGAGGCGATGCCGAGCGGGTGGTGGCCAAGGTGCTGACCCTCAGCCATGCCCGCATCCAGGCCATCAACCCGCTGGCCATTCGCGTGCTGAACCTGCTGGCCTGCTACGCCCCCGACAACCTGCCCTGCTCGGTCCCGGACGGCCTGCCAGAGACCGACCCCCTCCAGGTCGGCGAGGCGCTGGCCCTGCTGGCCTCCTACAGCCTGATCACCCTCACGCCCAGCCCCGTCGACCTCCAGCCCGGCGAGCCTGAGGACTTGGTCAGCGTGCACCGGCTCATCCAGGCTGTCACCTTGCACCATCTCAGCCCCGACCAGCGCGAGAGCGTCCGCCGCAAGGCCGCCGATCTGCTGCTGACCGCCCTGCCCGGCAACCCGGAAAAACCGAGCAACTGGCCCGCCTACCGCGCTCTCCTGCCGCATGCTCGCGTTGTTCTGCCGCTTGACTCATGGGGCCTACGGCAGGTGGTGGCCTACCTTGGCGCCAGCAGCGACTACACCACCGCCATCAACCTTCAGCAACAGATTCACGCGCATGCCGTCAACGCTCGGGGTTCCGAGCACCCCGACGCTCTGAACGCACAGCACCACCTCGCCCACTGGACGGGGGAGGCAGGAGACGCGGCCGCCGCCCGCGACCAAATTGCTGCATTGCTGTCCGTTGAGGAACGTGTGCTCGGCAGCGAATACCCCGACACCTTGACCACTCGACAAAGCCTCGCCCACTGGATAGGCCGGGCGGGGGACGCGGCCGCCGCCCGTGACCAACTCGCCGCCCTGCTCCCCATCTGCGAACATGTGCACGGTGCCAACCACCCCGCCACCCTGACCACGCGAAATCATCTCATCCGCTGGACAGGACAGGTGGGGGATGCGGCCACCGCCCGCGACCAGTGCACTGTCCTGCTCCCCATTCAGGAGCGCGTCCTTGGCGCCGAGCACCTCGATACCCTTAATACTCGGCACCACCTCGCCCACTGGATTGGGGAGGCAGGAGACGCGGCCACCGCCCGGGACCAGCTTGCCGCCTTGTTGTCCGTTGAGGAGCGTGTGCTCGGTGCCGAGCACTTTGAAACTTTGCTCACCCGTCACCACTTCGCCTCTTGGACGGGACAGGCGGGGGATGCGGCGGCCGCCCGCGATCTGTACGCCGCCCTGGTTCCCATCTGCGAACGTATGGACGGCGTCGAGCACCCCGACACCTTGACCACTCGGCATAACCTCGCTTCCTGGACGGGACAGGCGGGGGATGCGGCGGCCGCCCGCGATCTGTACGCCGCCCTGCTCCCCATCCGCGAACACGTGCACGGCGCCGAGCACCCCTCCACCTTGGCCACCCGACATCAGCTCGCGTCGTGGACGGGAGAAGCGGGAGACGCGGCCGCCGCCCGCGACCAACTCGCCGCCCTGCTCCCCATCCGCGAACACGTGCACGGCGCCGAGCACCCCTCCACTCTGGGCACTCGACATAACTTGGCCGGCTGGACGGGAGAAGCGGGAGACGCGGCCGCCGCCCGCGACCAACTCGCCGCCCTGCTCCCCATCCGCGAGCGCGTCCTCGGCACCGACCACCCCTCCACCTTGACCACCCGGCATAACCTCGCTTCCTGGACGGGAGAAGCGGGAGACGCGGCGGCCGCCCGCGACCAATACGCCGCCTTATTGCCCATCGAGGAGCGCGTCCTTGGCTCCGAACACCCCGACGCCCTGACCACCCGACATAACCTCGCCTGCTGGACGGGGCGAGCGGGGGATGCGGCCGCCGCCCGCGACCAACTCGCCGCCCTGCTCCCCATCCGCGAGCGCGTCCTCGGCACCGACCACCCCTCCACCTTGACCACCCGGCGCAGCCTCGCACGCTGGACTGGCAAGGTGAGCGACGCCGAGTCGAGGGGGAGTTGATCCCTTCATTTAACGATCGTTTTCTGAAGATCTTGAAACCGGCTCTCCAGAGCCTCGAAAAGCCTTCAAAAACTCGTTCAACAACCCCGGCGGTTCAACAACCCCGAAACACCGTTTATTGAGAGAATGACAGGCGTGACCGACGCCCTGCAGCCGCCCACTGACCCGCTGGCCGCCTTCCCCGCCTACCGCAGCGAGATCCGCATTGGCTACGCCCGCGTCTCCACCGCCGGCCAGAACCTCGAACGCCAACTGGACGCGCTCAAGGCCGCCGGATGCCGGCGCATCTTCGCCGACAAGAAGTCCGGCAAGAACGCCGAGCGGCCCGAGCTCACCGCCTGCCACGCCTTCCTGAACGAAGGCGACACCCTCGTCGTGCCCTCCCTCGACCGCTACGGCCGGTCCCTGGCCGACCTCATCACCATGGTTGGCGAGCTTCGCCGCCGCGAGATCGGCTTCACCTCGCTGCACGAAAGCCTCGACACCACCACTCCCGGCGGCCGGCTCATCTTCCACGTCTTCGCCGCCCTCGCGGAGTTCATCCGCGAACTCATCGTCGCCGGCACCCGCGACGGCCTGGCCGCCGCCAGGGCGCGAGGCCGTACCGGCGGCCGCCCTACCGTCATCACCCCCGAGCTGCTGCGCGCCGCCCGGGACATGCTGCCCAACCCGGAGAACTCCATCACCTCGATCGCCAAGCTGCTCGGCGTCTCGCCGGGGACGCTGTACAACCACATCCCCGACCTGGGACAGCTCCGCCAAAGCGGCACCGCCCAGGAGCTTCACCAGTAGCAAGGAATCACCGGGATTGACGGATGGGTCCCCTTTCTCCGGCGGTGTGCGCTATCCAAGCGCTGCCAGGTTGTCTCGCACAATCTTCGTCAGAGGATGATCCGCGCCCAGCACCCGCTCGCAATCAGCGAGAGTGGTCTCATATAGCGGGATGGCCCGGCCCAGATCCCCCGCCTCCCGGTAGGCGCCGGCCAGATTGTTGCGGGAGATCAGGGTGTCGGGGTGGTCGCCGCCCAGCACCCGCTCCCGCTCGGCCAGCGTGGCCTCGTACAGCGGGATGGCCCGGCCCAGATCCCCCGCCTCCCGGTAGGCGCCGGCCAGATTGTTGCGCGAGGTCAGGGTGTCGGGGTGGTCGCCGCCCAGCACCCGCTCCCGCTCGGCCAGCGTGGCCTCGTACAGCGGGATGGCCCGGCCCAGATCCCCCGCCTCCCGGTAGGCGCCGGCCAGATTGTTGCGCGAGGTCAGGGTGTCGGGGTGGTCGCCGCCCAGCACCCGCTCCCGCTCGGCCAGCGTGGCCTCGTACAGCGGGATGGCCCGGCCCAGATCCCCCGCCTCCCGGTAGGCGCCGGCCAGATTGTTGCGCGAGGTCAGGGTGTCGGGGTGGTCGCCGCCCAGCACCCGCTCCCGCTCGGCCAGCGTGGCCTCGTACAGCGGGATGGCCCGGCCCAGATCCCCCGCCTCCCGGTAGGCGCCGGCCAGATTGTTGCGCGAGGT
>NZ_JAUZQF010000030.1 GCF_030718205.1 Nonomuraea turcica | reverse complement strand
ATTGCGGGAACACCCTAATTTACAACCCGGGGGGTGCGCGCGGCTAAATGCCCCCGGCGCCCACCCCGCTCGGCACGGTTCAGCGCAGCTGGCGGAAGAAGCCGCGAATGTCGTCGACCAGCAGGCCGGGCACGTCGTGCGCGGCGAAGTGGCTGCCCGTGTCGTAGACGTGCCAGGACAGGATGTTCTTGTGGTCGCGTTCGGCGAACGGGCGGATCGACTGGAAGTCCCAGGCGAAGTTCGCCAGCCCGAGCGGCACGGTGGTGGGTTCGGTCGGTTTGTCGGCGGCGTGGAAGTCCTCGTAGTAGAGGCGGGCGGATGACGCGGCGGTGTTGGTGAGCCAGTAGATCATCGTGTTGGTCAGCACGTAATCCGGGTCGAGGTTCGGGCCGAGCAACTGCGCGTTCCAGCCCAGCTGCCCCACCGGCGAGTCGGCCAGCGCGTGGGCCAGGGTCTGCGGTGCGGTGGACTGCAGCTTGTCGTAAGCGCCGCCGTTCTCCAGCCACCACTGCAGGAACTGGACCTTCTTCTGGTCCTCTTCGGACAGGCCAGCCAGCTCGGCCGGGTCGCCGGAGGGGAAGGAGAAGACCTGGGTGACGTGCACGCCGATGACGTGCTCGGGATCGCAGCGGCCCACTTCGGGCGAGATGAGCGAGCCGCCGTCGTTACCGTGCGCACCGTAGCGCTCGTACCCGAGGCGGCGCATCAGCTCAGCCCACGCCTTCGCGATCCGGTACCGGTTCCAGCCCCGCTCTGCGGTGGGGCCGGAGAACCCGAAACCGGGCACCGACGGGATCACCAGGTGGAAGGCGTCGGCCGGGTCGCCGCCGTGGGCTCGCGGATCGCTCAGCGGGCCGATCACATCCAGGTACTCCACGATCGTGGTTGGCCAGCCGTGCGTGAGCAGCAGCGGGGTGGCGTCCGGCTCGGGTGAGCGCACGTGCAGGAAGTGCACGTTCTGCCTGTCGATGGTGATGGTGAACTGGGGGTAGGAGTTGAGTTTCGTCTCCCACGCGCGCCAGTCGTAGCCGTCGCGCCACCGCTGCACCAGGCTCTGCACGTAGTGCAGCGAGACGCCGTAGTCGCTACCGGCGTCGGGCAACTCGTCGGTCCAACGGATCCGGGCCAGACGCTCGGCCAGGTCGTCCAGGTCGGCTTGCGGGATATTGATACGGAAATCACGGATCTCGGCCGTGTCGATCTCGGTCATGGCATCGACCCTGCCGGACCATTAGGACGATCTCGTTCCTAATGCTCGGGCATGCTTGACGAATGTTGGACACCTCGGCCCGCCTCCTGCGGCTGCTCTCCCTCCTGCAGACCCCACGCGAATGGACCGGTGCCGAACTTGCCGAACGCCTCGGAGTGAGCGGGCGGACCGTTCGGGCCGACGTGGAGCGCCTGCGCAACCTCGACTACCCAGTGCTGGCCACCCGCGGTTCCGCCGGCGGCTACCGGCTCGGTGCCGGTGCCGTACTGCCGCCGTTGCTACTCGACGACGAGGAGGCGGTCGCCGTCACGGTTGGCCTGCGGACCGCGACCGGTGGCGCCATCTCGGGGATCGAGGAGGCGTCGTTGCGGGCGCTGGCGAAGCTGGAGCAGGTGCTGCCGTCGCGGTTGCGGCGCCGGGTCAACACCCTGCAGGCCTACACGGTGCCGGTGCCCCGCGACGACGCCGGCCCCAGCATCGATGCGTCGGTCCTGACCACGCTGAGCGCGGTCTGCCGCGACCGGGAACGGCTCCGCTTCGACTACCACGATCACGCCGGCGCGGCCGCCGTGCGCACTGTCGAGCCGTACCGGCTCATCATCTGGGGCCGCCGCTGGTACCTGCTGGCATGGGACGTCGAGCGGAGCGACTGGCGCACCTTCCGCGTCGACCGGATCCGGCCCCGCACCCCGACCGGCCCCCGCTTCACCCCACGGGACCTGCCCGACGACGACGTCGCCGCCTACGTCTCCCGCCGGGTGTCCGCCGCCGCCTGGCGCTACCGGGCGCAGGTCACCGTCCACTCGCCGGCTGAGGTCATCGCCGATCGGATCGGCCCGGCGGTCGGCACGGTCGAACGCCTCGACGACCGCACCTGCGTCCTGCACACCGGCGCCGACACGATCGAGACCCTCGGCGTCTACTTGGGCCTGCTCGATGCGGACTTCGACGTCACCGGGCCGCCGGAACTTCTCACGCACCTGCACCGTCTCGCCCACCGATACATCCGCGCGACCACCTCGTCTGCACCAGGTGATCGGAGCGGGTGAGCGCCCGCCGCCGCATGACCACAACACCGCCCGCTCCGGAAGCCATCGGGAAGCCGGCCACGAGTTGACAGGGGCGTGGTCGCCGGAGCAGGCAAGAGCGGTCTGCCGCCGAATGGTGGGGCAGCCCCGTCCGGTCACGCAGCTGGTCGCGGTCCTCGGGGGGAGGACCGCGACCAGCAATGACGCGGCTGACCTAGCCGAGGTGCCCGCTGGAGGACTCCACCGTCTGCTTGAAGATGCTCAGGCCGTGGTCCATTCCGGCGCCCATCGGGATGGTGAGGTCGTCCGGTCGCACGTCGTGGATCCATACGAACCGGCTGCGGCCGTCCCCGTGCGGGACTACCTGCATCGAGGCGTTGTCGTGTTCCGGCTGCATGGTGCCGCCGATGACCGAGAAGACGAGTCGGCGCAGCTCATCGTCGAGCGCGATGAGCTGCTCCCGCAGCACCATTCCGTCGGCGAACGTGACGACCCTGACGTCCGGTTCGTTGAGCCGGCTGTCGGTGACGAAGCCCGGCGCCATCCGGACGGGCCCGTCGGTGAAGTCACTGATGATCGCCCACACGGCCGCGGGGTCGGCATCGATAATGATCTCTTTTTGCACGGAGGCCATATCTGTCTCTTCTGTAGTGGTGGGAACTGGTGTCGCGCGGTGGCGGGCGCTAGGCGGCGACGACGCAGAACTGGTTGCCCTCAGGGTCGGCCAGCACGACCCAGCCGTCGAAGCGCCGCACTTCACTTGCGCCAAGGGCCCGAATCCGGTCGACCTCGCCTGCCAGGTCATCAGTGAACAGGTCCAGGTGCAGCCGGTTCTTGCCCTCCCGGCCTTCGGGCACGGCCTGCAGGGACAGGCCGGCGCCGCTCTTGTTCGCGTCCTCCAGGTAGGTGGCGACTTCCTCCGAGGAAGCGACCTGGTACTCGGTGACCGCCTGCCAGAAGGCGGTGCTGCCGGCCAGGTCGTTCGTGTCGATGCAGATGTTGCCGATGCTGATACTCACCAGCGGTCCCTTCTGATCTAACTGACGTATTGGTTACGTCGGTTATGTAACCTACCATCGCCGATAGCCGGGTAGGCTGTGAGGCGTGATGGATGAGCGTGCTGCCGAGCCCGTGCCGGACAACCTCGCAACCGGGACGGCGCCGATGCCGCTGCGCGTGATCGAGGAGTTCATCAACACCCGCCGCCGGGACTGCGACGAGATCGCAACCCCGCAACAGCTGGCGACGTGGTTGCACGCCCGCGGTCTCATGCCGGCCGACACGGTGGTGAACGCCGAGCAGCGCGACCGTGCCGAACGGATCCGCGAGGGACTACGCGCGCTGATCGCCGAGAACAACACCGAGCCGGTCTCCAGCCCGCGTCCGGACGGCCTCAACCCCGCCGCTCGCGCCGAGCTCGCCGACCTCACCCGCGACTTCCCGCTGATGCTCGACGTGACCGTTTCCCCGCCCCGGTTGGTTGCCCGCGCCCGGGGGCCGGTGGATGCGGCGCTGGCCAGGCTGCTCGCCGTCGTGGCCGAGGCAGTGGCGGAAGGCACGTGGACGCGGCTGAAGGCCTGTCGGGAGCCGAGCTGTCGATGGGCCTACTATGACCACTCCCGCAATCGGCGCCGGACCTGGTGCTCCATGGACATCTGCGGGAACCGCGCCAAAGCCCGCGCCTCCCATCACCGCAAGTCCACCGCGCCCTTGACCGCGGGCCAGCCGACAAACCGATAACCCCGCGCCGTTGGCCCGCCGGCCTCGCGCTCCGTCCGGGCAGGTGCAGGGCTTTTGCCCTCTTCGAGGGACTCAGGTCACGGGGTCAGCCCCAGCTGGCGCAGTTGGACGGGCCGAAGCGGTCGCCATCCGCTGGTGTCGAGCTTGGCCAGTTCCGCCTCGACGTCCACGTTGATGACGCCGAAGAAGGTGATGTTGTCGCTGTGGCCAGGCGAGATGTGCGATCTCGTCGCTCACCTCCCGGCCCTGGGAGCGCAGCTCCAGCACCGCCCTAGAATAATATTCGGTCTTCCACGCGACCACCGAGTTGGTCAGCAGGGTCAGGCACCACGCCTGCTCGGTCTGCTGCTCCAGGTGCGGCCGGGTGATGGTCCTGCGCAGCATGCCCCATTCCTTCAGAGCGGCGGCCAGGGTGTTCTGCCGGGAGGCGGCCGACCACTTGCCGACGATCAGCGAGGCGGTGGCCTGCCCGCACTTCAGCGCCCCGGCCATCCGCAGCAGGTCCGGCCAGCAGGCGGCGATGAGGTCCTCATTCCAGCGCGCGCCCAGCAGCGGCCCGTCGTGACTGTCGGTCGCGTGCTCGGCGATCGGAAGGTCGGTCGCGTTGCCCAGGAAGTCGTCCAGGACTAAGTGCGCCTCCCACGCCGTCGGCACGATGATCTTCGTGCCGCACGTCGACCACTGATCGGAGACATGGGTGTACGTGGACAGCACCTGACCGCCGTGAATGACCATCGTCCGGCCGGTCAGGGCCTTGCCACGGACGGGGAAGCGCTGGCCATCCGATGAGCTCATGGTGCCGCCGCCGAACACCTTGGCCAGCTCCAGGCCGTAGTGGTGGTCGACGATCACCGTGTTGGCCTCGCGCAGCGTCTCCTCCCGCACATACCACTCCATCGTCCAGGCCAGCACGTCGTAGGACACCCCGCAGGCCTCCGACATGCGGGCGAGGCGCCCAGGTTGGTGGACATCGCGATGAGCACGGCCAGGATGTTGCGCTTGGTCTCGGCCGTCTTGGTCAGCTTGCTGCCGCCGGCGTGGGTGAAGCAGTCCAGAAAGTGCGTGCGGGCGTCCAGTTCGATCAGCATCGAGGCGATCGGCGCGAACGGCAGCATCGCGGCCAGCTCGTCTTCAGCGCCTTGGCCTCGGCGGGCACGTCCTCGGCCGACAGCGGCGGCACCACCAGGTGCTCGTCCTCATCCAGCCGGACCATGCCGGTGTCGTCGGGCGCGGCCATGGTCCCGGGGCAGCGGCTTCCACGCATCAGAGGTGATCTCCCGCAGCCGCTGCATGCCGATCCGCTCGCGCAGCATCCCGCCCGGTTCGACAGCGCCTCGTCCGTCTTGGACTTCGCCCGCGACTCACGAGCCGACACCGCCTGGTCGAACAGGGCCACCACCTCGTCGAGCTGGTCGACCGCGGCCTGGGCGACGAACGCCAGCAGGATCGGGAACTTGCGCTCCCTTGCGCCGCTCCAGGCCCTGGTTGGTCGAGCGGCGTGCGACCTGGGCCAGGAACCGGCGGCGCTCGTTCGGCAGCACCGACACATCCATCTGGTGGGCGTCGATCGCGCGCAGCCAGGTCAGCATCCGCTCCAGATTGGCGCGGAGCTCCGCCGTCAGCAGGTGCCCCACCAGCTGCGAGGTCAGATCGGCGGCGCCCTTGCGGGCCGTGCCGACCATCTTGGCCAAGATGAGCGCGCCGGGCCGGATCACCTTGGCCGCCATCAGGTACTCGCGCGCCAGGTTGAACAGCAGCGTGGGCGGGTCGTGCTCCATCGCCCGGTCCAGCAGGAACTGCTCCAGCTCCTTCATCGCCTGGCTGCCCGCTGGGGCGGTCTGCCACTCCAGATACTTGGCGATCAGGCCCAGATGGTCCGAGCGGGTCTGATCGCGCTTGCCGTACAGCCGCAGCGCCGCCGACGCCACGCCCAGCCGCTCCGCGACCCGGGCCGCCGCCGCCGGCGGCGCCGAGGCCACATCGTCAGGCACGAACCCGAGTCACGGCAGCGTACAGAGCTGGACCAGCATGCCCAGCTGGTCGACCGGGCCCCTACCCTTGCCCAGATCAACGAACGCCACGTCAGCCGACGTCGGCATGAATTACCGGATCAACTCATCTGTGCTGATCTCCGGGAACGAGCGCAGCTGCTCCAACTGCTCCTCGGAGAACATCTTCTCTGACAACAGCACCACTCCACGTGCCGTACCGGACAAACCTGAACGAACGTAGCGGCAGTGATCATCAACCCGCCACAGGAGGCCAAACTCCTCCGTTACCGCAGGTCAGACGCTACTTTGTGGAAAATTTCTTCATTGCTACTGGGACCCCTATTTCGTGGGCGAGAGCGCCGGCGACGATGACGCCGCGGCGCAGCGGGGATGAGAGGCGCCGACGGCTACGGTGCGGGATGGGAGCGGGAGACGGCCAGGGTGAGCGCGGTGACGTGCTCGGCGAGCGCCGTGACCAGCGCGGGCGGATCGCGGACGGTGAAGGGCCAGGGCAGGCCGGTGAGGATGCGCGCCATGGCGGGCAGGTCTTCTGCTCCGCTGACCAGGAGCACGCCGCCGCCGGGGCAGGCGTTCAGGTCGCCGAAGGTGGCCGACAGGTGGTCGCGGGCTGTCGCCAGGTCGGTGTCGAGCCATACCTCGGTGCGGTGGGTCCAGGCGCCGAGCGTCAACGTGTGCAGCACGTGGGTGACGGGGTCGAAACCGTCGGGCGGGGTGAATGTGCCGGGCAGTTCGGCGGCGTCGCTGATCCTGTCCAGGCGGTACATGCGGATGGCGGCGCGGAGATGGTCGTGTCCGACCAGGTACCAGCGGCGTGAGTGCACGACGAGCCCGTACGGGTCCACCTCGCGTGCGCCGCGGGTGTGCTCGATCCGGACGGTGTGCCGCGCGTGGACGGCCGCGGCCAGCGTCAGCGCCAGGTGCGGTTCGGGGGTCAGCGGGCCTGCCGTCGCCGAGGTGGCGGCGATCAACGCGGTTACACGCCGGCGCAGCGGCGCGGGCAGGACGCGGTTGAGTTTGACCAGCGCCCGGTCGGTCGGGCCGGGCTCTCCCACCTGTTCGTGCTGCTTGCCGGTGGCCAGCGCGACCGCCACGGCTACCGCTTCGTCATCGGCGAGCATCAGGGGCGGCAGGCGTACGCCGCGGGCCAGCCGGTATCCGCCGTAGCGTCCGCGGACGGACTCGACGGGGATGTCCATGTCGCGCAGGGCGGTGATGTAGCGGCGGACGGCGCGGGCGTCGACGTCCAGGCGCCGGGCCAGTTCGTCGGCGGGCACCAGGCCGCGCTCTTGCAGAATCTCCAGCAGTGCCAGAACGCGGGTCGCGGGACGGGACACGGCCACGATCCTAATCAGGGCAGAAAGCGTCCACAATCCTCCCTAGCCTTGCGCCGGTAAGAGATCGATCGAAAGGAGTCGACCCGGTGTCGACCATCGTTCTTGTCGGCGGTTCGTTCCTCGGCGCATGGGCCTGGGAGCGCGTCACGCCGCTGCTGACCGCGTACGGCCACCAGGTGTATCCGCTGACGCTCACCGGGTTCGGCGACCGCACGCATCTGGGCTCGTCGGACACGACGCTCACCACGCATGCCCGGGACATCACGGCCGCGATCGAGTACGCCGGGCTGCGCGAGGTGGTGCTCGTGGCGCACTCTTACGGCGGAGCCCCGGCCACGATCGCCGCCACCACGATTTCCGGGCGGATCGCCCGGCTGGTCTACCTGGCCGCGCTCCTGCCCGAGCCGGGCAAGAGCCTGTTCGACAGCACTCCCGCGCCCGTCGTCGAAGCGATCATGCAGACTGTCCGGGACGGGCGGATCCCGGTGATGAGCGACGAGGTCATCGACGCCAACTTCGGCGAGCACGGGCTCACCCCCGAGGACCGGGCCTGGCTGCGGGCACGCGGCGCCGGCCAGCCCATCGGCACCTACCAGGACCCGGCGCCGGCCGACCTGCGCGCGGCGCAGGGGCTGCCCCGTACCTACATCGCCTGCGCGGGCGACCCGGGCGGCCCGCCGCGCATGCCGGGCCTGGAGGTGGTCACGCTGGACGCCGGGCACTGGCCGATGATCACCGAACCGGAGCTGCTGGCCCGGGTGCTGGACGAGGTGGCCCGGTCATGATGCGGCCGTATCGGGTGAAGATTCCGCAAGAGACCCTGGACGACCTGGTCGCCCGGCTGGCCGCGACCCGCTTCACCCGCCCGCTGCCCGGCCGCGGCCTCGGTGTGCCCGCCGACCGCGTCCGGCACCTGGTCGAGTACTGGCGCGACGGCTACGACTGGCGCGCCTGGGAGCGGCGGATCAACGCCCATCCGCAGTTCCTGACCGAGATCGACGGGCTTGACGTGCACTTCCTGCACATCCGCTCACCCCGGCCGGACGCCCTGCCGCTCATCCTCACCCACGGCTGGCCCATGTCGGTCGTGGAGTTCCTTCCGCTGATCGACCGGCTGAGCGACGCCTTCCACCTCGTCATCCCCTCAGTGCCCGGCTTCGGATTCTCCGGCGTACCGCGTGAGCCGGGCTGGAACCGCCGCCGCGTCGCCGCGGCGTGGGCGGAGCTGATGCGCCGGCTCGGCTATGAGCGCTACGGCGCGCACGGCAACGACGTCGGCTCTCTGATCTCCATCGAGCTCGGACGCCTGGATCCGCACCGCGTCGTCGGGGTGCACGTCACCCAGATCTTCTCCCTGCCCTCCGCCGATCCGGCGGAGCGCGCCCTGCTGGGACCGGACGACCGGGCGAAGCTGGCCGCCCTGGAACGCTTCATGACCGGCCGGAGCGCCTACCTCGCCCTCCAGTCCACCCAGCCGCAGACCCTGGCGCACGCGCTCGCCGACTCCCCGGCCGGCCAGCTGGCCTGGAACCTGCAGCTGTTCGGCGACGCGGTGAGCGACGACTACATCCTCACCAACGCCGCCATCTACTGGCTGACCGACACCGCCGGCAGCTCAGCCCTGATCGGTTATCACGGCAACAGGCCGCCTGCCGAGCCGTCATCGATCCCGCTGGGCCTGGCCTGCTTTGCCGACGACTTCTTTCCCTCCATCCGCCCGCTCGCCGAACGCGACCACAGCGCCATCGTGCACTGGAACACCTACGACAAAGGCGGGCACCATGCCGCGCAAGAGGAACCCCAACTCCTCGCCGACGACCTCCGCACGTTCTTCACCCTCCGCCGATGACGTCACCCGCAGGCGCGCCTGCCGCGACATCGGTGGTCTTCACAAGATTGGAACACAGCGCATGCCGACCGCGTTCGTCGTCTTCTACCGGAACATGAACCTGGGCCACCCGAACAGCCCCACCCGGGCGATGCTCGAAGACGCGCTGCGCGCCGCGGGGGCGTCGTCGGCACGGTCGTTCCAGACGAACGGGACGGTCCTGATCGAGTCCAGCGACACCTCGCCCCGCGAGGTGGTGAACCGGGCGGCGCCGCGACTGCTGACGGTCAGCGGCTACGACGACGCCGCGTTCGTGCGTCCTGTCGACCAGCTCGCGACGATCCTTGAGTGCGACCCTTTCGCCGGCACCGACAACGAACACATCTATCGCGAGACCTTCACCTTCTTCGACAGCGTTCAGGAGTTCGGCGCCCCGCTGCCCTGGACGAATGACCGAGGCGATGTCGACATCATCGAGATCGGCGATGGCGTGGCGTTGAGCGTCATCAAAAAGATCGCAACCCGGGTCGGCAGTCCCACCGCCGAGGTGGAGGCGAGGCTCAAAGTCCCCGCCACCACCCGCACCGCAAGGACGGTCAAGCGCCTGGTCAAGCGTTCCACTGAGCAGGTGACGGCGCCGGCCCACAGCTATGGCGAGCGACGGTGATCGCCCGGCTGCGGGCGCTCGCCCCACCCGGCTCCCTGCCGCCTACGACACCGTCCTCGTCGAGTACGCCGCCGCGCTGGAACGCGCGCCGCTGTCGGCCGAGACCCGCCGCACCTACCGCTCCCGCGTGCGCATGTTCCTGGCCTGGCTGGCCGACCACGCCGCCACCTACACCGCCGATTCCCTGGCTGACCGCCAGGCCCGCGACTGGGCCGTGCGCGACTACCGGATGTGGCTGCTGCGCGACGGCACCGCCAAACGCAGCCGCGTCTACGTCAACTCCGCCCTCACCGCCCTGGACGACTTTCACACCCGCCGCGGCCTGGGCAAGGCCATCGTCGGCCGCGAAGACCTCCCCAAGAACGCGCCCCGCGCACTCGAAGAGCGCGCCCACATCCGCTGGCTGCTCGCCGTCGAGGCGCACCTGTCCCCGCGCAACCGCTGCATCGCGCTGATCCCCTGCTACGCCGGCGCACGCATCAGCGAGGTCGTCCACCTCGACGTCGACGACGTCCACCTGTCGGCCCGCAAGGGCAAGCTGCGCCTGTACGGCAAGGGCGACAAGTTCCGCGAAGTCGACATCCACCCCAAGCTCCGCACCGCGCTGCAACTCTGGCTCGACGAACGCCCCAACTGGCCCCACACCGGCGACAGCCGAGCCCTGTTCCTCAACGCCAAGGGCGGACGGCTGACCGCCCGCGCCGCCAGCAGCATCATCACCAAAATCGCCCAGACAGCCGGCCTGGACGACCCCACCACCGCGCACGTCCTGCGCCACACCCTCGCGACCACACTGGTCCGCGGCAAGACGGACCTCATCCTGGTCGCCGAGATCCTCGGCCACGCCCGCCTGGAGACCACCCGCCGCTACAGCCTGCCCTCCGACAAGGACAAGGAAGACGCCCTCAAACTGATCACGGTTGACCGCTGACCGTACGTACGCCTGCACCGAAAACGGGCGTCAAGATCGACTCATGGTCGGTTCTGGTCGTATCTCGGCTGGACCCGATGGGCATCCGGCAGGCCTCGCAACCCCTCGGCGTGGCCGTGGCCGGCGTCGCGTTGCCCGCGATCGCCGAGCAGTGGGGCATCCGGGTCGCCTTCGCGGTGCCGGCGGGGATCTGCGTGGCCGCCGCGCTTGTGACCGTGCTGCTGCTCGCCCCGGCGCCAAGGGCGACCGGCAGCTCCAACGACCCGGCCGCGGCCTCCCCGTACAGGAAACGATCGTCGGTGTGGCGCGTGCACGGTGCTAGCGCCCTGCTGGTCGTCGGGCAGATCACCGTGGGCACCTTCGCGTTCGACCACCTGGTGCGGGGCCTCAGCTGGACACCCACCATGGCGGGGCCGTTGCTGGCGGCGGCACAGCTGACCGGTGCGGCCGCCCGGATCGGGGCCGGACGCTGGTCGGACCACTCATCCGGCAAAGGCCGCCCACTGCACCGCCTCGCCCTGGTCAACACCATCACCCTGGCCGCGCTGGCCTCCTCCGTGGCGCTGGACGCCTGGCCGAGCCCCTGGCTGCTGATCGTGGCAATCGTGGCGACGGTGAGCTGGCACGGCGTCGGCTACGCGGCCGTCGCGGAGCTGGTGCCCGTCTCGTGGTCGGGCCGCGCGATGTCGGGTAAGCCGTTAACAATCGTGCTACCAGCCGCCAAAGGGCCTCTGAGCTGGTTTATCAGCTAGACACACGGTCGCGGCGGCGTCGGGCCGAGACGACCCAGTTGTATGCGCTGCAGGTGGTGGCGTGGCCGAGGCGGCGGCACACAGCATCGATGGACACCCCGGCGTTGATCAGTCCGGTGGCGTGGGCGTGGCGCAGCAGGTGGATCTCGGTCTCGACTCCATCGGCGGGAGCTTAGAACTGCAACCGCTGCCGCGCGTTCGTGACCTCGGCGTCTTCACGAGAGCGCAGCGGCGCCGGCGGTCACCGGTCGATGCTGGCCATGTTCGCCTCGTCATGGCGTTCGCCCGCGGCCGGCGTGAGGTTGTTCAAGCGGTCGAGCTGAGCGGCGCTGAGTTCGATGCCGTCGGCGGCGGTGTTTTCTTCGACGCGCGCGACCCGCCGGGTTCCGGGGATCGGGGCGATGTCGTCGCCGCGGGTCAGCAGCCACGCCAGCGCGGTCTGTGCCGGGGTGGCTCCGATCTCGGCGCCGATGGCCTGCACTTCGTCGACGATGCGCAGGTTGCGCTGGAAGTTCTCGCCGGTGAACCGGGGGTTGGTCTTGCGCCAGTCGTCATCGGCGAAGTCCTCGACGGTGCGGATCTGCCCGGTCAGCAGGCCGTGGCCGAGCGGGGAGTAGGGCACGAACCCGATGCCGAGCTCGCGCAGCAGCGGAAGGATCTCGGCCTCGACATCGCGGGTCCACAGAGAGTATTCCGTCTGGAGCGCGGCCACCGGATGCACGGCGTGTGCCCGGCGGATCGTCTCGGGGCCGGCCTCGGACAGTCCGATGTGGCGCACCTTGCCGTCGGCGACCAGCTCGGCCAGCGCGCCGATGGTCTCCTCAATGGGCGTGTTCGGGTCGACGCGGTGCTGGTAGTACAGGTCGATGTGGTCGGTGCCGAGCCGCTTGAGCGAGCCTTCGACCGCGGCCTTCACATTGGCGGCGCTGCTATCGATCACGCCGGGACCGCCGCCGGAGTGGGAGACCAAGCCGAACTTCGTCGCCACGACAACGTCGTCGCGCCGGCCCTTGATGGCCTTGCCGACGATCTCCTCGCTGTGGAAGGGGCCGTAGATCTCAGCGGTGTCGATGTGGGTGACCCCCAGTTCCAGCGCCCGGTGGATGGTGCAGATCGACTCGGCGTCATCGAGCCCCCCGCCCGTGGTGTAGACGCCGGCCATGGTCATGGCTCCTAGGCCGATGCGGGAGACATCAAGCCCACCCAGTGATACGTGCTTCATCAGGTACTCCTTGTCAGTGGTCGTCAGGCACGGTCGGCGGTCATGGCCTGTGGTCATGGCCCGTGAGTGCCATGACCAGTGCGGTGCCCACCCGCTAAAGGGCCATGCTTCGGTGGCCCGCGCTGCCGGCGCATGGCTTCGTTCAGGTAGCCGAGCGTGTACTGGCCGTCCGTGGGGGATTTCGAACTGGCCGCTGTCAGCTGGGGTCAGTGCTCCTCGGCCGCCGGCTCCAGAACGAAGAGCGGGATCTGGCGGTCCGTGTTTTTCTGGTATTCGGCATAGTCCGGGAACGCCTCGACGGCTCGAGCCCACCACACGGCCTTCTCGTCCCCGGTCACCTCGCGTGCCAGCATGTCCTGGCGCACCGGGCCGTCCTGAAGCTCCACCCGGGGGTCGGCCACCACGTTGTGGTACCAGACCGGGTGTGTGGGGGCTCCTCCCGCGGAGGCGACCACGGCGTAGGAGCCGTCGTGCTCCACCCGCATGAGCGGGGACTTGCGGATCTTGCCGCTTTTGGCGCCCAGGGTGGTCAGGATGACGACAGGCAGGTCCCGTAGCTTCTCGTCTTCCGGACGTACGACCAGGATGCTCAGCGTCGTTCCTTGCGTACCGCCGGAGCTTTCGTACAGCTCCACCTGGTCACGTACAAACTGCGCCGTGCTCGGCTCGTACTCGCCTTTGAGTGGCATGTTGCCTGCCTCCATGCTGTCGAAGATGCACCTGGCTTCCGCATCGGCCGGGGTGCGGGGCGTGTTGCTCAGGCGTGGGTGTCGTCGTGGGCCAGGCTGCCGCCCAGCTCGCGTGAGGCCTCGGCCTCGGCGAGGAGTTCCTTCGCTTTGGTCTGGGCGGCCTCGATGGCGTCCGCGCCGGCGACGAAGCGCTGCAGGGGCTTGTCTTGGTTGGCGATGGTGAGCAGGGCGCGGGCGAGTTTGGCGGGGTCGCCGGGCTGCCGGCCGTTCATGCTCTTCATGCCCTCGATCCTCGGGGCGGTGCGCGGGGCGTAGTCGTCGATGGACAGCTCGGGCCAGGTGGTGGAGCCGTCCCCGAGGAGTTCGGTGCGGAAGTAGCCGGGCTCCACGACCGTGGTGTGGATGTTGTACGGCTCGACGTCGTAGCGAAGGGACTCCATCCAGCCCTCTTCTGCGAACTTCGAGGCGGCGTAGGCGGAGGTGAATTCCATGCCGACCAGTCCGGCGGTCGAGGTGATGGTGATGACGTGGCCGGCGCGCTGTCGGCGCATGAGAGGCAGGACGGCGCGGGTGACGTTCATCGGGCCGAAGAGGTTGGTCTCAAACTGCTGGCGCATCTGTGCGGGCGAGATCTCCTCGAAGTAGCCGGTGAACAGGTTCCCGGCGTTGTTGATGAGGACGTCGATGCGGCCGAAACGGTCGACTGCGGCCTGCGCGGCGGCCTGGGCGTCCTCGAGGCTGGTGACGTCCAGCTTGGTGACCAGCAAGTTGTCCTGCGGCCCGCCCAGGGTCTTCTCGACCTGTTCGGGACGGCGGCCGGTGGCGACGACCTGGTGGCCCGCGGCGAGGGCCTCGCGGGCGATGTCCGTGCCGAGACCGCGTCCGGCACCCGTGACAAAAATGACCTTGCTCATGAGATTTCCTTTTAGGTGCCCTGATCGGGCACCTGGGTGATTTCGATGATCACAGCGGCCGACGGCGCCGCAGAGGGCCTGGAAACCAGCGGCAACAAGCGCCGTATCCGGCCCGTTCCCATCGCCGCGGGGCGGCGCACTACCAACAAAAACTTCCAGAGTCGTCGCCCTTCACCCTCGATGAACTCTCCGCCGGCGGGCCATCCTGCGAGCAGGTTGGCGGCCTCGGGAGCACGGACGGACGCGTCGCAGGAGGGCGAAGCGCAGGGCTTCGCTGTTATGCGGCGGGTATGGCGCCCATCTGCCGGAGGATGCCGAGCATGTCGAGCTGGGCTCGCTCCTCGACGATCTTGCCGTGGGACAAGCGGTAGAACGTCATGCTCTCCGAGCGGATGGCCTTGCCGGTCGCCTCAACACCGGCGAAGGGTCCCTTGTGGGTGCCGGTCATGCTGTAGCGGATGGCCACGGTGTCACCCTCGGCCCGCATATCCTCCACCGTCCATTTGAGGTCGGGGAAGGCCTTCAGGTTCGCGGCGACGATGCCGAGATAGATGTCCCAGCCCTGCCACGTCTGGCCGCCGAAGTGCACGACGATGTCCGGGCTGACGAACTTTCTCGCCAGAGCGGGATCGCGACCGGGCAGGAACTCACTGCTGTAGCGCTGCATGATGCGCTTGTTCACCTGGGAGATCCCGTGGTGCCACGAGGCGGATTCCGCCGTGATGCGAGGCGACGGCCCGGAGCCGGTGTTGCCGCCGACCGTGCTGGCCGCGTCCGCGGCACCCGATCCGAAGACCGCGAGGCTGAGCGCACCCAGCGCCGTGACGACGACAGCCGGCTTGGTGTATCGACGCATGATTTGTCCTTTTATTCCGAGGATCGCGACGCCGACGGCGCCGCAGAGGACTGGAAACCGGTGGCACAAGCGCCGTATCCGGCCCATTCACACCACCGTGGGGCGGTGCGGCTACCAACAAAACCCGTTGTCACGGGAGTGTGGGAGTCACTGATGAGGGGGTCACTGAGAGGGACCCCCGGGCAGAAGGAAGCGCTCGTAGAGTGGAGCACATGGCGAGCAGAAACAACCCTTATGGCACTAATCGCGACTTTCGTGGTGATTTCCGGGCCGAGATCCGGGAATTCCTGGGCACGCGACGGGCCAAGGTCACCCCCGAACAGGCCGGACTGCCCGCCTACGGCGGAGAGCGCCGGCGGGTCACCGGGCTGCGCCGCGAGGAAGTGGCCCTGCTCGCGGGCATCTCCAGCGAGTACTACACCCGGCTGGAACGCGGCGACGCCACCGGCGTCTCCGAGAGCATCATCGAGGGCATCGCCCAAGCGCTCCAGCTCGACGAGGCCGAACGAATCCACCTGCTCGACCTCCTGCGCGGTGCCGGCACGACCCGCCCACCACGCCGCCGCCCGGTCCAGCAACGCGTCCGCCCACCGGTGCAGCGCGTCCTGAACTCCATGACCGGCACACCCGCGTTCATCCTCAACGGACGCGGGGACATCCTGGCCACTAACCCTCTCGGGCGCGCCTTGTTCTCCCCGGTCTACGCCGACCCGGTACGGCCGCCAAACAACGCCCGGTTCGTCTTCCTCGACCCGCAGGCGACTGAGTTCTTCCGCGACTGGGACCAGGTTGCCAACGACACCGTCGCCATGCTCCGCGCCGAAGCTGGCCGCGACCTGTACGACAGGCGACTCACAGACCTGATCGGCGAGCTGTCCACCCGCAGCGAGCATTTCCGTCGCCGCTGGGCAGCCCACAACGTCCGGATCCACACCACCGGCGTGAAGCTCCTCCACCACCCGGTCGTCGGCGACCTCGACCTGCCGTTCGAGACCTTCCCATTGGGCGCCGACCCCAGCCAGTTCCTCCTCACCTACACCGCCGAACCCGCCTCACCCACCCAGGACGCCCTGAACCTCCTGGCCAGCTGGGCCGCAACCCACGACGCCATCGACAAGCACGCTTCGACCAACGACCACGAATCGGCCGAGACAACCGACTGATCGCCGACACACTGCGCACCGCACCCCGCACCCCGCACCTGGCGCCGGCCGACCTCGTGGACCTTACCGATGTCGGGATGCCCAAGGCGACCATGACCTCACGGGCGGCCAGGGCGGTACCGCTCAATCATCACCCACCAGGGGCTTCCAGCTCGGCCCGTGCAATCGGGATCTCGATGGCCGCAGGACCGTCGGGCTTGAGCTCAGGCAGATACTTATAGATCGTGGAGCGGCTGACGCCCAGTAGCCGAGCGATCGAGGAGACCGTCGCGTCGGGCTGGGTGAGCATGGCGTGGGCGTGCCCGACCTGCTCAGGCGTTGGCGGTTGGTGACACGTCCGGTAACGGCTTACCCATGTCGGTCCAGACGATCGTGCAGAACCTCGCCTCCTCGGCCACCCCACCCGCGATGGGCACGCTCATCGCGAGCCTCGGCTACGCCGCGGGCTTCGGCACCGCCGCACTGTTCCCGCTCGCCGCGGCGATCGCCGTGACGCCACTGGCCTTGCGAACAGGGAGAGCGGTCCCCGAGGTCAGCACACAGGACCTGCTCGACCAGCCGGCGACATCTACCGCGAACCGGCGCCACGAGATTCCAGCGCGGGCTGACGCCGCCCTTCCGGCAGCACGTCCAGCCCCCGACGGCGAGGTACGGCTGGACGTCGCCAAGCGAGCGGCGCTGAGCGGGGATGTCGCGCAGCCGGGCAGCCCGGAGTAGGTCACGATCGCGTCGTAGTCAGATGCGCACGGAGTTTCGTTCCGTGGTGCCGCCGGCGTGGCGCTGGGAGCGGGAGTTTCGTTACGCGGGTCGAACAGGGCCTCGTGGGCGTTGAGCGGGCCAGCACTTGAAATCGGGGGCACAATTCCTGCGGTCTGATCACGGCGGGAGGTCGCGCCAGCGTTCGGCCGACGCCAGAGCGTCCAGGCTGATCCGCTCCAGGAACGCACCGCCCCTGGCCAGGCGGCGTCCCACGGGCGTGTCGAGCCCGAGCGTCTGCCCCGCCGCCTTCGTGATCTCCGCCGCCGCGAGCGTCTGCCGGGCGCTGATCGCCGTCGAGTGGTACCAGGCGTCGTCGTCGACCACGTAGATGTCGTGCCGCCGCTGCGGATCACGTTCGCGCCTGATCAACCCCTGTTGGGTCAGGTAGCCCACCGCCATGGAGATCGAGGCGGGACTGACGTTCAGTCCGCGCGACAGCTCGGCCGCGGTGAGCCTGCCGTCCTCGCTCAGCCACAGGCCGATGAGCACGCGCGCCACCATTTTCGGCAGGCCCATCCCGATCGCCATCTCGACGGCTCCCTCTTCCACCTCGAAGAGCTTGCGGTCCTGGGGTCCGGCCTCGGGCGAACGTGCCGGGGTGCCGCGCCGCGCCCGCCGCGCTGTCGCCTGGTGCGCCCGCTCGGGGCGGTAGTCGCTGGGGCCGCCGTTGCGGCCGACCTCACGGCTGATCGTCGAGGTCGGCCGGTCCAGTCGCCTGGCGATCTCGGCGTAGGAGCGGCCTTCGGCGAGGCCGGCCGCGATGCGCTGGCGGTCCTGCCGGGTCAACCTTCCGTCTGGCATGACACCAGTATTGCGTTCGGCGCCACACAATGCAACGTATCGTTGCATTCAGTCTCAGCGCCAACGCATCAATTTATTGGCTTTGACCTGCATGTAAACATATCGATTGATTGACGGAATTTCTGAAAGCAACGTAGCTTTCAATCATGTCGAACGCGAACTATCGCGTGGAGCCGGTCACTGTGTCCCTGGACCGCGCACCCGCGTGCCCCTTCGATCCCGCCCCTTCGCTCACCGCCCTGCGCGCAGAGCAGCCGATCGCCCGCCTGGCCGCACCCGAGGGCGCCCCCGGCATCTGGATCGTCACCGGATACGACCTGGTCCGCCAGATCCTCGCCGACCCACGCTTCAGCTCCCGCTACGAAACCCACTACCACCCCCTGGCGGGCGGGCACCTGCCTCCCGCCCCCGCCGGCGACCTGACCGGCATGGACGCACCCCAGCACACCCGCTTCCGCAAGCTGCTGGCGGGCAAGTTCACCGTCCGCAGGATGAACCTGCTCACCGAGCGGGTCACCGAGATTACCCGTGAGCGGCTCGACGCGATGGAGCGGCAGGGGCCGCCCGCCGACCTCGTCGAGGTCTTCACGCAGCCGGTTCCAGCGCTGATGATCTGTGAGCTGCTCGGCGTGCCGTACGAGGACCGCGACCAGTTCCAGAGCTCCACCCGGGCCCTGCCGGACGCCGGGACCGCTGAGGCGCAGTACGCCGCCTTCGTCGAGCTCGGCACCTACCTGCGGGAGCTCGCGCTCGCCAAGCGGGCCAAGCCGACCGACGACCTGCTCAGCGACCTGGCCACCGGCGGCGGCCTGACCGACGAGGAGCTCGGCGGCGTGGCCGCGTTCCTGCTCGGCGCCGGGCTCGACACCACTGCCAACATGCTCGCGCTCGGCACCTTCGCCCTGCTGCGCAACCCGGCCCAGCTCGCCGCCCTGCGCGGCGACCCCGACCTGGCCGTCGGCGCCGTGGAGGAGCTGCTGCGTTACCTGTCCGTCGCCGCCACCGGTATGCGCGGCGTGCTGGAGGACGTGGAGCTCGGCGGCAGGCAGCTCAAGGCGGGCGACACGGTCGTCATCGCGATCAACGCCGCCAACAGGGACCCGGCCAGGTTCTCCGACCCCGACGTGCTCGATCTGCGCCGCTCGGCCGCCGGGCATCTGGCCTTCGGCCACGGCGTCCATCAGTGCCTCGGTCAGCAGCTTGCCCGCATCGAGATGCGTGTCGCGTTTCCCGCGCTGCTCATCCGCTTCCCGACGCTGCGGCTCGCCGTACCGGCTGAAGAGCTGTCGCTGCGCACCGACCCCTCGCAGGTCTACGGCGTGCACAGCCTGCCCGTCACCTGGGATCGGGGGTGAACGCGATGCGAACCTTCGTCTCGGTGACGGGGCTGCGTAAGTCCTACGGCGCCCACCGCGTCCTGGACGACATCGACCTCACCATCCCGCAGGGCACCGTCTTCTCGCTGCTCGGCCCCAACGGCGCGGGCAAGACCACCACAGTGCAGATCCTGTCCACCCTGATCAAGGCCGACGCGGGCGAGATCTGGGTGGCCGGGCACGACCTGGCCAAGGAACCCGACAAGGTGCGTGCCGCGATCGGCGTCACCGGCCAGTTCTCCGCGGTCGACAGCTTCCTCACCGGCGAGGAGAACCTGCGACTCATGGCCGACCTGCTCCACCTCGGCCGCGCCAAGGGCCGTAGGCGCGTCCGCGAACTGCTGGAGCGCTTCGACCTCACCGACGCCGCGCGCAAGGCCGCGGTCACCTACTCCGGCGGCATGCGCCGCCGGCTCGACCTCGCCATGACCATGGTCGGCACGCCCAAGCTCATCTTCCTCGACGAACCGACCACAGGCCTGGACCCGCGCAGCCGCCGCACCATGTGGCAGATCGTCCGCGACCTCGTCCAGCAGGACGGCGTGACCATCTTCCTGACCACCCAATACCTGGAGGAGGCCGACGAACTCGCCGACCGCATCGCGCTGCTCAGCCAGGGCCGGCTGGTGGCCGAAGGCACCCCTGAGGAGCTCAAGCGAATGGTCCCCGGCGGCCACATCGTCGTACGCTTCGCCGACCCCGACGGTTACCTCAGGGCGGCCTCCCACCTGAGGGCCACCTCGCGCGACGAGGAGTCCCTCACGGTGCAGATCCCCGACACCGGCGTCAGCACGCTGCGCAAACTCCTGGAATGGCTCGACGCACAGGCCATCGACGTCGCCGAGCTGTCGGTGCACACACCCGACCTGGACGACGTCTTCCTCACCCTGACCGAGGAGTCCTCCCGATGAGAGCGATCACCGACTCCGCGACGATGCTGCGCCGCCAGATCAGGCACATGTGGCGTTACCCCACACTGATCCTCACCTACGCGGGCGTGCCAGTGGTGCTCCTGCTGCTGTTCGTCTACGTCCTCGGCGGCATCATGGGCGCCGGGATCGGCGGCGACCGCGCCGCCTACGCCGCTTACATCACCCCCGGCATCATGATCACGACGATCGCGAGCGCCGCGCAGGGGACAGCGATCTCGGTGGCCGTGGACATGACCGAGGGCATCGTCGCCAGATTCAAGACCATGGCCATCGCCCGCGTCTCGGTCCTGACCGGGCACGTGCTCGGCGCGCTGGTCCAGAACTTCATCGCCATCACGGCGGTGACGCTGACGGCCCTGCTGATCGGCTTCCGCCCCGCTGCCTCCGCGCTGGACTGGCTCGGGGTGGTGGGGGTCCTGGCGATGGTCACCTTCGCCATCACCTGGCTGTCGGCCGCGCTGGGCATGGTCACCAAGAACGTGGCCACGGCCAGCAACCTGCCGATGCCGCTGATGCTGCTGCCGTTCCTGGGCAGCGGCGTAGTCCCGCCGGAGTCGATGCCGGGCCCGCTGCGCTGGTTCGCCGAACACCAGCCGTTCACACCGGTCATCGAAACCCTGCGCGCGCTACTGGCCGGGGAGCCCGCGGGATCCAGCTTCGCGGCGGCGGCACTCTGGAGCGCGGCCATCGCGCTGGGCGGATACCTGTGGGCACGCAGGCTCTACAACCGGTGAGGACAGACGTGTTCAAACGCATTCTTCCAGCACTTGGCCTGCTGGTTCTCGCGCCGCTGGTCGGCGAGTACCTGCTCGGCAACATCGCCTTCAACGCCCTACCGATGATCATCGGGCTGATTCCGCTCTATGGCGGTGGCGCGCTACTGATCCGTGAGGTCGCCCGCCGATGGCGGCTGGGGTGGCCGGGGATCATCCTGCTCGGGCTCGCCTATGCCGTGATCGAGGAGGGCCTGCTCACCCAGTCACTGTTCAATCCCGACTATGTCGGGTTGCGGTTGCTCGACTATGGGTTCATTCCGGCACTGGGCATCGGCGCGCACTGGACCGTGTTCGTTCTGGCCATCCATGGGGTGTGGAGCATCGCGGTGCCGATCTCGATAGTAGAGGCGGGCTCACGCCGGTCGGACACGCCCTGGCTCGGCAAGGTCGGCCTCACCGTGTCAGCCGTCCTGTTCCTGCTGGGCGGCGCGGTGCCCATCGCCCTGGCAAGTGCGGCCATCTACCCGTTGTCGGCCGCTCAGATCACCTGGACACTGATCACTGCCGTCGCCCTGATCATCGCCGCGTTCCTGTCCGTTCGATTCCGCCGCCCCCTCCTCCCGGCCACGCCGGCCAGCCCGTGGACCGTCTTCGCTATCACCATCGCGGCCGGGCTGGCGTTCTGGCTCCCCACCATGGCGGGCAAGCTGCAGTCCATCGTGCCCGCGTGGATCACGGTCGGCTTCTACCTCGCGCTCTACGCCACGATGACGCTGCTCATCCTGCGCTGGTCCCGGCGCATGGGCTGGGGACCCTGGCACAGGTTCTCCCTGGGCGCTGCCGGCCTGGTCACCTACGCGTGGCACGGCTTCCCTCAGCCGCCGAGTTTCCCAGCGCCTGCGAATGTGGACCTCATCGGCAACGCGGTCTTCGCGCTGGCCGCCCTCGGGCTGCTCGCCTTTGTGGTGGTACGGCTCCGCCGCACCGCTCCGCCAACTTGATCTTTAACCTTGGCGCTTGCGAGATCGCTCCAGATTTCTTAAGAACAAGCAGCGGCCTGACCAACCCTGTACAACCAGTGAGCCAACGAGAACGTCGTCCTAGTCGACAACGGCCGCGACGTCGAGATCGAACACCTCTACGCCCACCTGCCCTGCGCGCTGAGGCGGGCCACCTAATGATCACTTGTGCAGTCCTGACGAGAGTCGCCGACCAGACTCTCGCCTGTCTCGGTCCCGAATCGCTCACCTCACCCCGAAGCGGCCCGCAACAGCCGAAGCTGACCAATCTCAGTGACGTTCTTCATCAGCTCGGAATTCACCCAGGCGACCATATGGGCGACGGTGTGCTTGGAGTCCCTTGGCCATGGGAAGGCGGGGGCCGTGGCGTCCAAGTCGGCGTCGGTGAGGCGATCCAGCACCGCCAACCAGTCCTCACGGAGGCTGCGCAACCACTCGATGGCGGTCCTTCCATCACCTGGCCAAGCGATCTCGGCCCTCTCCCGCGGTGTCCGGCCCTGAGCGTGATCGATAGTCACGCTCCACCACCAGCCGATATGCCAGCTCACCCAACCGATCGTGGGAACCGGGACGGGGTCGGGCTCGATCTCCGCCCAGTCAGGCACCCAGGTCCCCGCGACGTCCGGACGCACAGTCCAGCAGCGGGAAGCGGGCTCCCACAGGAAGTCCGCAGGCTCCAGCCGCTCCAGGTGGTAATCGAACAGCGACCAGGTCAAGTCGAACTGCCAGCGCAGCAGCTCACATCGGGATACATGCATTGGTTGATCATGACAGAAACCTGCAGCCCATTGCAAAGATGCAGTCGGCTTAGGTTTTGCAGTAGATTCCTCTTATGCAGGAAGGACTGCGGGAGCGCAAGAAGCGGCAAACTCGGCAGCGTATCTCCGAGGTGGCCATCGGTCTGTTCGTGGAGCGCGGCTTCGAGAACGTGACGATCGCCGAGGTCGCGTCGGCCGCCGAGGTGTCGGTCAACACCGTCTACAACTACTTCGAATCCAAGGAGGATCTTGCCCTGCCGCAGGAGGAGGCCTCCCCGCAGCGGCTGGCCGACATCGTGCGGCAGCGTCGGCCTGGGGAGTCCGCGGCGGGCGCGGTGCTGGCGCGCCTTCGGGAGGAGGTGCGCGGCCGCGATCGCCGCGTCGGGCTGAGCGCCGGATTCGGAAGCGTACTGGAGATGATGCGAGCCGCGCCCACGCTGTCCGCCCGACTGGAGGACCTCGGCCGCCAGATGACGGACGCGCTGACAGTTGTGCTCGCCGAGGAGACTGACGCATCCGAGTACGATCCGCTGCCGCGCGCGGTCGCCTGGCACATCGGCTGCCTGCACGCACTGGTCATGACCGAGATCGGAAGGCGAACGGCGGCGGGCGAGCTTCCCGACACGATCGCCGAGGCCGTCCTCGAACTGCTGGACATCGTGGAGAGCCTGCTCGGTGAGCGAGTCCTGGGCTATGCCGTACGAGAGGAATGACCGTGTTCAGAGTGACGATCAGAGGCAAGTTCAAGGGGCTCGACGATGCCGGCCGGGCCGCCGTGATAGCGGGAAGCGGCGCCGCCTACACCGAAGTGGGCGCGTTCACTCACGACGCGAGCGTATCGGCCTTCACCTTCCGCTGCCAGGTGCCCGCCGGGCCAGACGACGACGAGGACGACGCCGCCCTACATGCGTTGGCCGCACTGGAGGCGCACGGGTACGCGCACGAGATCTTGCAGGTCGCGGTGACGGACATGCGTACGATCAAAATCCGCCGAAAAGGGCGCGACGACTAGCTGAGCGAACCTTCGAGCCTGGTAGGGCCTGTTCTGAGGCCGGATCTTTAGGCAGGTTCGAGACTTCAGGTCCATAAGATGGGGCCTCGCAGGTGGAGTCCGGCGCAGCTTCCCGGGTCTTGTCGTAGTGGAGGGCCAGCCCACGCCACTCGTCGATCCAATTGTCCAGCTCAAACGAACTAAGAGCCGGATCCCCGTGCTCAACCGCGAGTTCCTCCACCGTCACTCCTGACGACTGGCGACGCGTCACTCAATCTTCGGTGTCACGAAACCAGTGGTCATCAACCTTCGGTGACAATGATCAGCCTTCAGTGACAGAGGACATTTGGACAGCACTCGAGGGCTGGCCGGGCGCGGAATGTCGGGTGAGATAGCGGCACCCAGGGGGAAAGGCCCTCCCCTCCACCATCAGGTGTCCGTTGCCAGCGAAGTCGGCCCTGTGCCATCGAATCAGGCCCGCCCAGGTCCACGGCCGAACATCGGGCCGCCTTCGCTGTCCAAGGACATCAGGAAAGCATCGATATGCAGGGGCTGCGACCGGTGGCTGAGGAGAGCCAGGTTGCAAGGTCACTGGCGTCGGTAGCGTGCGTGTCACGGACATCGCGGTCACTCGCATCACAACGCCGCCCCCCGGCCGTTGTCATGAGCGTGAGCTCATGACGTCTGCGCGATCAGGTATTGGAACTCATACCGGCGTCCCCGCATAGTGGCCGCATGAAGCCTTCCTTGCAGGTCGCGGTCATCGGCGACTACGACAAGACATACACCCCGCACGTGGCCACTGACGATGCGCTGCGCCACGCCGCCGACCACCTCAGGGTCGAGATCGAGGTCCGCTGGCTGGCCACCGAGCCGCTCGAAGCGGACCTGTCCGCCGTGCACGCCGCGGACGTGCTGTGGTGCGCCCCGGGAAGCCCGTACCGCAGCCTGTGCGGCGCGCTGGCCGCGCTTCGGCACGGCCGCGAGCACGGCGTCCCCACCCTGGGGACGTGCGGCGGCTGCCAGCACATCATCATCGAGTACGCCCGCCACGTACTCCGGTTCGAGGACGCGCAGCACGCCGAGTACGACCCCTACGCCTCCAGCCTGTTCGTCACCGAGCTCGCCTGCTCGCTCGCCGGCCGGACCATGCCCGTCACGCTCACGCCCGGCTCCCAAGTGGCCGACGTGTACGGGCGCGACGAGGCCAAGGAGCAGTACTACTGCAACTTCGGCCTCAATCCGGCTTACCAGAGTGCCCTGCACGAGGGCGGACTGCGGGTGACGGGCGTGGATGACACCGGCGAGGCCCGAGTGCTGGAGATCCCCGACCACCCGTACTACCTAGCCACACTGTTCGTGCCACAGACGAGCTCGTGGCCCGGGCGCCCGCACCCGCTGGTCGTGGGACTGCTGCGTGCGGCGCTATGACGTTCACGCAGCTGAGGATCCTGCAGGCGGTCGCGCGTACCGGCAACATGACCCGCGCGGCCGAGGAGCTGAACACCACGCAGTCCGCGGTCAGCCATGCGCTGCGCGGCCTGGAGAGCGAACTCGGCCTGGCCCTGCTCGTCAGGGGCAGCCACGGGGTGAGCCTGACCGCCGCAGGGCGAGCCGTCTGCCGCCGCGCCACGCTCATCCTCACCCAGCTCGAAGCCTTGGAGCAGGAGGTGGCCGCGGCGCGCGGGCAGGACCGCGGCAGCCTGCGCGTCGGCGCCATCCCCAGCGCCAACGCCCGCCTGCTGCCGCGGATCCTGCGGACGTTCGGCGAGGCGCATCCACACGTGCGGCTCACCGTGATCGAGGGGTCGGACGGGGAGGTACTCGACTGGCTGCAGACCGGGGCCGCCGACATCGGCACCCTGACGGCCGGGGCCGTCTCCGCCAGCGTGCCCGATCTGGTCATGCGCCCGCTGGCCACCGACCAGATGCTGGCCGCCCTACCCAGCGGTCACGACCTGGCCGTACGCCACTCCGTGCCGGTCGCGGACCTGGCCCGGCAGCCGTTCATCATGTCGACGGGCGGATGCGAGCCGCTCATCACGGCGCTCGCGCGGGAAGCAGGCGCGAGCCTGCGCTGCCACTATCGAGTCCGCGACACCAACAGCATCCTCGCCATGGTCGCCGAAGGGCTCGGCGTGAGCATCCTGCCCGAGCTCTCCCTACCCGCTCACCACGCTGGCGTTCACGCCATCCCCCTCGAACCGGCCTCCGTGCGCACCATCCTGCTGGCCCTCCCGGCCGACCCGCTCCCTGCGGCCACCGCGCTCCTCGAACATGCGCTCGAAAGTTTCTGAAGCACGCCGGCGCTCTGACCGCAAGCCCCCAGCGATGTCGCTTCTCAGCGACATCGTCTGCCACCGGGAACGATCGCTATCGCAGGAGATGTCCTGTGACATCGGACCTTGAGCTCGTGCCATCGTGGTTTGAGCGGATTAGGGGGCTGGTGGTGGTGAACATAGCGCCCGAGAGTGCGGCCTGCGCCCAAGCCGCCTGCGCCGCGGCCGATGGCCCTTATGCGAATCTGTCCCACTATCGTCGTACTAGATCGACAACAACAGCGCCAAGGATACGACCGTGGGGGATGGCCGATGGCGCGCCGGACAGACAAGGAGCCGTATGACCACCACCGCGCTCATCGTCGGCGACCTGCAGGCGGGCATCGTGGACAACTACCCCTTCGCCGCCGGCGTGCTCCCGGTCGTGGAGAAGGTTCTCCCCGCGGCCAGAGCCTCCGGAATCCCGGTGATCTTCATCCGTTTCGGGCTCCGGGCCTCAGGCCTTGATGTGGCAGCGGGAAACCTGTTGATCAGCGGCCTGCACGGGGCGGGGACGCTGTTTCACGAAGAATCCCCCGAGACGCTCGTGCACCCGCGCATCGCGCCCCGGGCGCATCCGGAGCATGGCGTGCGTCGTCGCCACCACCTGGGCCGAGCTGATGAGTTCCTGCTCGGCGTCGCGCTCGAGTCGGCGCCGCCGGGCGAGGATCTTCTCGTGCTGCTGTTCCAGGAGGATCAGCTGCTGCATCGGCTCGTGCGCGGCGTCTTCGAGTTCACGCAGGCGGCCCCCGGACCACGCTTTCGCGATCCCAGCGCCGGCTTTGCCAGCGGCCGACCGGTTCGTGGCACATGATCCGGCGCACGTACGCTTCCGGATTGTCAGGGATCCGCCGCCAGTGTCTGGCGGCTTTGGCCAGCGCCGTCTAGAGCAGGTCCTCGGCGGCGTGCTAGTCGTTGTTCAGCACGTAGGCGAGCCTGATCAGGCTGTCGGAGCGGCCGGCGACGAACTCGGTGAAATCTCGCTGCTGGTCGGGGTTCAAAGGCTCCTCGGGTCTCATCCATATAGATGGAGGCGGGCCCGCGGATCTGCCGACCCCCTCCTGCCGGCCTCGGTCGCCGCTCAGAGGAGTAGCGTGGCGGCGGACATCACGGTCAGTACCATGGTGATGTCCTCGAATCGTCGTCGCGGGATCTTGTTCGCCAGGCGAGCGCCGACCGCGGCACCGACGAGCAGCGGCGGCACGAGCGCGAGGTCGAGCAGCACCGTGGCACCGTCGATCAGCTCAAGGCCCGCGCTGAACGGCACCTTGGCCAGGTTCACTAGGAAGAAGAACCACGCGCCCGTGCCCAGCAGTCCGAGCACCGGTAGGCCCGCCATGAGCAGGTACATCGTCATGACCGGGCCCGCGGCGTTGGCCGTCATCGTCGCGAACCCCGCGATGACGCCCACGGTGAACGGGGCGGCCCTCCCTGCCAAGGCGTAGAGCCGGCCCGGCGGCCGTTCGGGCTTGCCGTCATGACGGCGTCCGCCCAGCTGCAGCAGCGCCATCGCCAACAGGGCCGCCCGATGCACCTCTGCATGAGCAACTGGTCGGCCGTGGCCACGAACCAGGCCCCCAGCGCCAACCCCGGGATTACGGACGGAAGGAGCCGGAGCAGCATCGACCAGTCGGCATGGTGCCGGTAGAGCCGGACCGCGATGAGGTCGCCCACCAGGAGCAGCGTCAGCACGGCCCCGGTCGACTCGCGCGCAGGGAGACGACGGCGAAGACCGCGATCGCGAGACTGGCCACCCCGCCGACGGCGGTCTTCGCGAAGCCGATCAGACAGGCCGCGATCGCGAGCAGCACCCAGTCGAGGACGGTCAATACGGTTGCTCGCCTCAGAGCCGGTGCGGCTGACGCTGCCGGGCATCCGGGTGAGCCGCGCGTCGGGTGAGGAAGGTAAGGAATTCGGGCACGCCCGTCTCGCACCACACGCCGGTCTCGGACCAGGCGGTCGAATGGGCACGTCCGGCACCCGCGATCGGCCTGAAGCTCATGCAGCAGAAGGTACTGCAGGCCCGCCGGGGTGCCGGGAGCCGGGGGTAGTGGATACTCATACGGCGGCCTCCGTGTGCGCCGCCCACAGCACCTTCGCGGCGGCGTCCACCGCGGCACGGACGTCACCGTGGGGCGGGTAGAGCAGCGCACGAACGACCACCAGGCCGCGTACGACGGGCTGGGTCAAGGCCGAGGACTCCAGATCCTTGGCCGGGTCGGGGTTGGGTACCCTGCCGAGCACCAGGCAGGGCAGCGTGGTGGCGCCGAAGACCGCCCGCGGGTCCTCACACGACGGCATCTTCAGGTACGTGTGTGCGCTGGTCATGCCCAGCACGCTGCTCCATGGTCCAGGTGGCGCCGTCGAAACCGTTGCGGTTCATGGAGTCGATGACGACCTTGCCCTCCAGTGCCCCGAGCAGCGGCAGCTCCTCGACGATGTCGGGGCTGCCCAGCACCCCGTCCACGTCGGGGTGCTCCAGCGCCTCCACCAGGCGGCCGAGCAGCGAGCGCCGGTCGGCCATCGTCATGAGGTCGGTGCCGCAGGCCAGGGCACCGTGGGCGGCGTGGTCGGCGGCGATCAGGAAGATGGTCCCGCGATCGTTGAGCAGGCGGCCGGGGCGTGCGCGGGCGGCGTACGCCTGGCGGACGGCGTGTGGGTCGGTGGCGCGGGTGGCGAGCAGCCGATGCCACTGGTCGTCACCGAGCATTGCGGTCACCAGGACCCGATGTACTTGTCGATGGTCTGGCGCATGAAGGTCGCGGACTCGCGCGCGCGGTCCTCCCAGGCGAACACGCACGAGGTCATGATGGTGTCCGCGCCGTCCGCGAAGCCGAGCCGGTTCAGGGTCGCGAAGAACGCCTCCCAGTCGACCTCTCCCTGCCCGATGTCCAGGTGCTGGTGCACCCGGGCCGTGGAGCCCGGCGGGTTGACGATGTAGCGCAGCCCGGAGGAGGCGGTGTGGTCGAAGGCGTCAGCCAGGTGCAGGTGGGTCATCAGCGGACCGGCGTACTCCATGATCCCGGCCATGTTGCCGCCCATGTGGAAGGTGTGCGGGGCGCAGTACAGGAACGACACGAGCGGGGAGTTGATCCCGCGGACCATGTCGACGGCGACCTTGCCGTCCTCGACGAAGTCGTCGGGGTGCGGTTCGAGGCGCAGCCGCACACCCTCCCGCTCGAAGATCGGCAGCAGCTCCTCCATAGACTTCCAGAACTTGGCCTCCGACAGGCTCGCCTGCTCGGGGCGGCCGTTGAACTCGCTGTTCATGATGGTGCAGCCGAGGTCGACGGTGATCTGGATGGCGCGCTTCCAGTACCGGACGGCGGCCTCGCGCTCGTCCTCGTCCGGGCCGGACCACCGGTAGAGCGGCAGGACCGAGGAGATCTTCACGCCGGCACCGTCGAGGGCCTTCTTGAAGGCCTTGACCTTCGCGTCGTCCGCCCGCGGATGCAGGAAGAACGGCATGAAGTCCTCGCGCGGTGACAGCTCGATGTACTCGTAGCCGAGCTCGGCGACCACGCCGGGGAGCTCCAGCAGCGGGGTGGACCGCAGCATGTACGGGTCGAGGGCGACCTTCATGCCGACGCCTCCAGTTCCGCGAGCTCCGCCTCGAGGTCCGCCATGGCCTCGCCGCCCGCCATCAGGTCCGTGATCTGCTCACGGGTCCGCTCGCCCTTGCGGAAGTCGTCGGCCTTCCGGCCGTGGATCAGGACCGCGAAGTGGTCGCCGACCATCATGGCGTGCAGGACGTTGTGGGTGACAAAGATGACGGCTACGCCCTTGGCGCGTGCCTGCATGATGATCCGCAGGACGTGCGAGGCCTCCTTGACACCGAGCGCGGCGGTCGGCTCGTCAAGGATGAGGACGTTGGCGCCGAAGTAGACGGCACGCGCGATGGCCAAGGCCTGACGCTCGCCGCCGGACAGGCTGCCGACCAGCCGCTTGCCGTCGGTCACCCGGGTGATGCCGAGGGACTGCATCTCGCGGACGGCGATCTCGCCAGCGAGACTCTTGTCGAAGCGCTTGAAGGGCCCCCAGCCCTTGGTGGGCTCGACCCCCACGAAGAACGACCGACCGACGCTCATCAGCGGGAAGGTGCCGCCGAACTGGTGAACGGTGGCGATTCCGTACGCGCTCGCGTCCCGCGGGCTCCTGAAGACGACGGGCTGCCCGTTCACCTCGATGGCGCCGCTCGTGGGGGTGTGGACGCCGGAAAGAATCTTGATCAGGGTCGACTTGCCAGCGCCGTTGTCGCCGAGCAGGCACAGCACCCTTCCCGGGTGCACCTCCAGGGAGATGTCCTGCAACGCGTTCGTGCCGACGAACGACTTGCTCACGTCTGTGAGCCGGAGGAGTGGCTCGGGCATGGTTCAGGCCTTCTTTCCGGGGCGAGGCGCGTACGACAGCGCCAACCGGCGGAACGTGTTGTTCATAAGGACGGCGGCGAGGATGAGGACACCGAGGATGAAACTCGCCCAGTCCGAGTTCCAGCCCGTGTAGTAGATGCCCTGGTTCACGATCGCGAAGGTGAGCGTGCCGAGGACGACCCCGACGACGGATCCGTAGCCACCGGTCAGCAGGACGCCTCCGACGACCACCGCGATGATGGAGTTGAAGACGAACGACTGCCCGTTGGCGACCTGGGCGCCGTTGTAGAGGATGGTCTGGATCACTCCGACCAGGGAGGCGCCGAACCCGCTCCCGACGTACAGGGCGATCTTGAGCCGGTCGGTCGGGATGCCGGCTGCGCGGGCGCTGTCCTTGTCGCCGCCCACGGCCATGATCCAGTTGCCGTACTTGGTCATCTGCAGCATCCAGCCGACGCCGAGCGCGACCGCGAGCCACCAGAAGATCGCCACCTCGAACTGGCCGGCGACGAGCGTGCCGAGGACTGCCTTCGAGGCCGGGTCGGGGTTGATGGCGACGCTGGTGGTGCCGGTGATCACACGGGAGAGCCCCAGGGTCAGTCCGGCGGTCCCGAAGAGGGTCGCCAAGGTGACGACGAAGGAGGGCACGTTGGTGCGCGTCACGATGAGTCCGTTGAGCAGCCCTACCGCCACGCCGACGCCGAGGGCGAGCACGATGCCGAGGATCACCGGTCCGCCCCAGTAGCCCGAGACGATGGCCAGGGTCATCGAGCTGGCCGCGAGCACGGAGCCGACGGACAGGTCGAGCTCGCCGGCGATCATGAGGAGGCCGACCGGGACGGCGATGATGCCGAGCTCCGCGGCGACGTTCAGCCAGGCCGCGGTGCCGGAGGGCGCGAGGAAGTTGGCGCCGCCGAAGACGGCGAAGAAGACGAAGACGCCCAAGGTCCCGATGAGGGCCCCGGCCTCGGGCCGGTAGGTCAAGTTGCGTAGGGAACGGGCCGACGACGTCCCGGCCGCTGCGGGGCGGGCCGTGTCGGAGATCTGGACGGTCATTGTTCGTACCACCTCGAGTCTGATCGGAGTGCCGGGCCCGGCGTACGAGACCCCGGACCCGGCGCCTTCGGCGGGATCAGCGGACGCCTGCCTTGACACCGGCGATCGCGGCGTCGACGTTGCGGGCGTCGACGATGGCGGGCCCCGTCAGCAGTGACTCCTGCGCGACGCGGAGTCCGAAGGCGTTGTAGGCGTAGGCCTGGGATACGGCGAGGTAACCCTGCAGGTAGGGCTGCTGGTCGATGCAGAAGAGCTGCTTGCCGGCCTTGATGCGCTGCAGCTGGGTGTCGCTCATGTCGAACGTGCCCAGCTTGACCTTGGCCGCGGCGCCGGCCTGGTCGATGGCGGCGGCCGCGCTGTCGGCATCCTGGGTGCTGATGGTGATCAGGCCGTCGATGGTGCTGTCCTTGAGCAGGGCAGCCTTGATCGCCTGAGTCACGGCCGTCGGGTTGCCGAAGCTGGACGAGGGTAGCGGCAGCTGGGTGGACGTGCCGCCGGTGCTCATGCCCTGGGCGACGCCCTTGCACCGCGCCTCGGTGTTCACCGCGCCGGGAACGGTGTTGACGCACAGGACGTTCCTCGCGCCGTTCTTAGCGAAGAACTCGCCGCCGGCCTTGCCCGCCAGCAGCTCCTCAGAGCCGGTGTAGGACAGCGCGCCCACGTTCTTGGCCTGCTCAGGGCCACCGGCGTTGAACAGGAAAACCGGGACGCCCCCACTGGAGGCGGTTTTGAAGGCGTCGTTCTGCGCCTCTGGCACCCAGTCGGCGCCGATGATGGCGGTGGAGCCCTGGCTTTTGGCGCTGAGAATGAGTTTGGCAGCGTCCGGGCCGAGGTTGTCGTAGTTCTGCGGACCCAGCCACGTCACCTTGCCGCTGCCTGCCTCCACGACCTTGGCAGCGTCGTCCACGCCTCGCTTGACCGCGGACCAGAACGGGTCGTCGGACTTGCCGCCGATGACGAAGATGGAGACCTTCCCGCCGCCGGATCCGCCGGTGGTCGCGGATGCGCTGGGGGCCGCGGCGGCCTGGCTCGCGGTGCCGGTGGTGGCCTTGCCGCTCGCGCAGGCGGTCAGGGTGGCGGCGGCGGCGAGGATGCTGATCGCCGTCAGGTAGAGGCGGCCGAGTGGACGCCGCCGGGTTCGTGTGACTTCCATTTCTGCGGTACTCCTTCGTGTGATGGGCCGGCGCGACAGATCTCTGGGTGGGAGCGCGCGGTGGATCGGGGGGTGTGTCGGCGGTCGCCCGGCCCCGGTCAGTCAGCAGGGTCGGTCACGAGCCTGGTGCGCACTCACGCGTCACAGCGGATTGCGCCGATTCACGCGAAGCGGTCGGAGAGGGACCCCGAGGTCGCCCGGGGTGCCCACGGGTGGTCCGGGCGGTCAGCGACCGGCGGCCTGGAGCAGGGTCCTGGCCGCGGCGGCCAGGCCTTCGAGCTGGTCGAGTTCCTGGTCTTCGTGCTCGATGTTCACGGCCATGTCCGGGTCCACCTTCTCGAGCGCCTGGAGGAAGGCGGTCCACCAGGCGACGTCGTGGCCGCGGCCCACGGCAACGAAATCCCAGGAGGAGTTCTGCGGCCAGCGCGACAGGGTGTACGGCCCGCCGAGACGGACGGCGCCGGGCTCGTCGGGGTGAACGCGGCCGAAGCGGTCGTCGAGGACGCCGTTTACCCGCGCCGCGGGATTGATCCGGGTGTCCTTGGCGGCGGCGTTGTACACCAGGGAGCCGAGGTGCCCGATCGCCTCCACCGGATCGATGCCCTGCCAGAACAGATGACTGGGGTCCATCTCGGCACCGACGTGCGTCGCATTGATCTTGTCGACGAGCCGCTCCAGCGTCGCCGGGTTGTAGACGACGTTGTGCGGGTGCATCTCGATCGCCACCTTGACGTCGAAGTGGGCCGCACGCTCCTGGACCGCCTTCCAGAACGGGATCGCGACCTCGTTCCACTGGTAGTCCTGGACATCGAGGTAGGCGCTGTCCCAGGGCAGGACGTTCCATGCCGGATTGCTCCCGGCGGCGCTCGCGGCCGGCGTGCCCGACATCGTGACGACGCGCTTGACACCCAGGACGGCGGCCAGCTCCAGCGAGCGCAGGAGGTCGCCCGAGTGCTTCCCCCGGACCACGGGGTTCGGGTGCAGGGGGTTGCCGTTGCAGTTGAGCGCGGTCAGCGTGATTCCGTGCTCGTCGAAGAGCCCGAGGTAGTCCTGGCGAGCCTGCGCACTCGTAAGGATGTCGTCGATCGGCAGGTGCGGCTCAGGGATGAATCCGCCGGAGTTGATCTCCGCGCTCTCCAATCCCATCCCTTTGAGAACGGCCAGGGCCTCGGGCAGCGGCTTGTCGTGCAGGCAGGCGGTGTAAGCGCCGAGCTTCATGAGACTTCTTTCTTGATCGAGACCTCGGCACCGCCGAGGTCGGCGGACTCGGTGATGGCGTCGAGCATCCGAAGGTTGTCCAGCCCGTGCTCGAATGAGGGAACCCGGGGCAGCCGATCGAGACCGGCCACCTGCTCGAGGAACGCGCGGGCCTGGAAGACGAACAGGTCGTTCTGGCCGTATCCGACCCCGGGGAAGTCCATGGGCAGGCCCCCGGTGAGGTACGGGTGCTCCGGGCCGACGGCCACCTGCCGATAGCCCTTCGTGGGCCCTTGCACCGCGCGGTCCATGTAGCCGAACTCGCCCGCCCGCAGCAGGTCGAAGGTCGCTGCGGCGTTCTCGGCGAACAACTCGAAGCCGAGGGAGTTCGCCAGGCCGATCGCGACGCGGGAGGCGGACATGGTCGCTGTGGCGCCGGACTCGAAGGTCGCGGTGAAGGTGGCCAGGTCTTCGTTCTCGACTGGCTCACGCTCGTCGCTCAGCGCCGCCGCGGCGTGCCCGACTGCCGCGCCCAGCGGCAGCGCGCGCTCGGTGACGAACGTCGACAGCACCGCCCCGCGAACGGACCGGATCGGACCGCAGAGGAACTCGGCGAGGTCCACGAGGTGGCTGCCGATGTCGGCGAGCGCACCCGATCCAGGGCCGCCCTTGTAGCGCCAGCTCATCGGCCCCGACGCGTCGGCGCCGTAGTCGCACCAGTAGTGGCCGTTGAAGTGGATCGGCCGTCCCATCGAGCCGTCGTCGACGAGTCGCTTCACGGCCGCGATGGCGGGCGATCGGCGGAAGGTGAAGCCAACTCCCGCCTGCAGGTCCGGCCTGGCCCGGGCCGCGGCCACCATGGCCTCGGCCTCCGCGATGGTCGGCGCGAAAGGCTTCTCGCACAAAACGTGCTTGCCCGCCGCCAGGAGTCCCTCGACGATTTCCTGGTGCAGGTGGTTCGCGACCACGACGCTCACGACGTCGATGTCGGGGGCGTCCGCCACGGCCTGCCAGGACGTCTCGGCTCGCTCGTACCCGAACCTGCGGGCGGTCTCCTGGGCGAAGTGCTCGTTCACGTCGGCGATCGCCACCAGCCGCACGTCGGGCAGACCTGAGTCGTACGTCGTCGTCGCGCTGCGATAACCGGCGGCGTGCGACCTGCCGGCCATGCCGGCACCGATGACGGCGACGCCGATGTGGTCGTCGGACATGCTGGCTCCTTCAATTCATGGGCATTATTGAATAAGGGCGTCCGCGCTGCGTAGATCGCCCTCACACTCGGCTTGGAAACCGGTTTAAAAGGTTGCGCCGAGCATGCGACGTGTTACGGACATATGTCAAGGGTTTGTGCTGACAAAGGCTCGGGGCTTATCGTGCTCGCATGCCCGACCTCACCGCCCCGGCATCGCCTCCGCCAGGACGCCGCCGGCCGACGATCCTCGACGTCGCCGCCGCTGCCGGCGTGTCCAAGGGCCTGGTCTCCAAGGTGCTCAGCGGCGCGGCGGGGCCGAGCGCGGCCACGACCCAGCGCGTGCTGGCGGTCGCCGAGCGCATGGGATATCGGAAGGACAGGACCGCCACGCTCCTCGCCCAGCGAAGGACGCGGCTCATCGGCGTGACGATTCTCCCGAGCAACGTCTATCACGGGGAACTCGCTGAAGAAATCCAGGCGATGGTGGACGCCGCGGGGTACGAGACGGTTCTGGGCGCCATCACCGCCACTCACGACGAGCGGCGCTCCATCGAGACCCTCATCGACTTCCGCTGCGAGGCGCTCCTGCTGCTGGGGCCGACGATGCCGGAAGTCGAGCTGGCGCCGCTCGTCGAGGGCGTCCCGACCGTCTGCGTGGGGCGGCCGCTCGACCTGCCCGGCGTGGACGTCGTCCGGGCCGACGACAAGCAGGGCATCGCCGAGGTGGTCGACCATCTGGTCTCACTCGGCCACCAGCACATCGCGCACGTCGACGGAGGAACGGGACACATCGCCGCCGTCCGGCGGCGCGCCTACCGGGCGGCCATGCGACGGCACGGGCTCGAGGCCGTCGTCCTTCCTGGAGGCCTCACTGAGCGGCAGGGGGCGGCGGCTCTCGAACACCTCCCATCCGGCGCGGGCATCACGGCCATCGTCGCGTTCAACGACCGTACGGCGCTGGGGCTGCTCGAAGCACTGGAAAGCAGGGGCATCCGGGTACCGGACGACATGTCCGTGACCGGCTTCGACGACAGCCTCATGGCACGACACCCGCGCATGGCCCTCACGACCGTCAGCCAATCACCGATCGAGCAAGCCCGGCTCGCCGTCCAAGCGGCCATCGACCGGCTGAACGGCGACATCGAGGGACGCCGCGAGATCGTGCTTCCCACGCGTCTCGTTGTTCGGGGCAGCACTGGCCCCGCACGCTGATGCTGCGCCGAATGGACTCCGTGGGTGTTCAGTGGATGTGGAAACCGCCATTGACGTCGTAGGTCGCGCCGGTGATGTAGCCCGATTATCCCGCCGATCCCATGGCCAAAACTCCACAGGCCGATGTCGGCTCGCCGAGGTAGTCCCTCCCGGTCCACATGAAGTCCCCGATGACGCCCGGCATCGACGTGACACGCTCCCAGATCGCCGGCAGGGTCGCCGGGCATGGGTTCACTGTCCACCCTGACCCGATGTGGGTATCGTCTGCGGTCCGTTTTGCCGCGGCCGAACGCGTAGTTGTACCCGGCGACGTCGACTGCGGCGAAGACATCACGACTGGCCCTGTCGGCCGCAGGAAGCCGCGATACGAGCACCGCAGATGCGGCCCAGCTTCGCGGTGATCATGTTCGCCACAGCGCTGGTCGCAGCGGACGTCTTATTCGGTTCCTTTCCACCAGTGAACTCCTCACGCTCGAACATGGAGACGCCGTGGACGGACGGGAGGTTCAGCATCAGGTTGACCGTGATCGTGGTGGGCCTTTCTGCCGGGCCGCGAGAACGCCGATGACGTCCACGCTCCCGCCACGGGAGAAGAGGCGCAGCCCGCGCTCACGCGAAGTCATCGGGCTTCCACTCGTTGAGCCACTCGATGTACGGGCGGTCGCCGTCGAAGCGAATCGGGAGCCACACGTAGTCGGCGGTGCCGGTGTTATCCTCACCGGATATGGACCTCAGTGACGCCTCGGCCGTGTCGACGGGGATCGGCGGCGTCTCGCCGCGGGACATCGCCGCCATGATGTCGTAGACGTTCGGCATGTCCGCCGGCAGTTGTGGGATCCACCGGTCTGCCAGCGCGATGTACAGATCCTTCTTATGCGGGTGCTTGAACACCGAGCTGATCTGCGACCGGTACGACGTGCGCGACGCATCCCCGGGATGCGCATCGCCGAGAACGGTGAACGGCCCGTGATAGCCCGGCCCCCTGGCGAACTCTGAGAAGTTCGGGAAGTACTCCGTCGTGCCCGAGGTGACGAGGTAGTGGATGCCGCCCCGCTTGAAGTGCGCGGGCGCCTCACGGGTAAACGACGGGCCGGGGTGGGGGGAGTGCGAACTGTACTCGCCGGAGACATCGGCTCCTTGGAGCATGCCACGGACTCGAGGTGCCCTACGTGTTCGGCACCATCGACCGCCTGCCGATCACCGGACGGGCACCCGGCCGCGAAGCAGTCACCCGAGAGATGATGCATGCCTGGGCGACCTTCGCCCGCGACGGTGTGCCCGAGGTACCCAACGCTGGCCACAGTGGACCCCCGAACAGCCGAAGACGTACGGCTTCGGCACCCCGACGGCGGCGCGACGCCCTGCCTTTCCCCACCAACACCTAGTCGGCATCACGTCGACCAGGCGTTTCACGTGCGGCTATCAATGACAATCGCGACGATCATTTAATGGCCTGCCCGGTTCGCGGTGGCCGGCCAGCAAGGCCACGGCCATCGCAGGACCGCCGGGTCCGCGTCGAACCGCTCCTCCGTGAGCGGGCGGGCGCTGCCGAAACCGAGCTGCACACCCGGTGCCCCTGACCCCGACCTGAACGGATCGGTCGGCTGAGGTGACGGGGCGATCGGTCTAGGCGCGCAGCACCGCGCCGGACGCGACCGCAGCGTGGGACGGCCGGTTCCGGCGCCGTCGCGGTCCGTCGCCGCGGCGTACGCTGATCAGGCCGGCGGCGCACTCCTGCACGATACAGTCGGCGTGCTGCGGTGTGCCGCCGTTGTCCAACCACGCACGTGCAGACCCGCGGGTGGGGTGCCCGGCGAACGGCAGTTCGCCTCCAGGGGTGAAGGTTCGCAGCCGGTAGTCCGCCTCCGCAGTGGTGGGGGGCAGAACGAACGTGGTCTCGGACAGATTCGTCCAGCGCGCCAGGCGCTGCATCTCCTCGTCGGTCAGGTCCGTTCCGTCGAGGACGACGGCAACCGGATTGCCGAGAGACGAGATGGTGGAGAACACATCGACCTGCGCGAACGAGCGCGAGCGCGGCATAGTCATCAAGGCCTTTCGATATCAACGGAAGCGGTTATCAGGCACCCATATGCCGGCGGGAGCATGCCCATCCCAACGGATGCCCGTCTGGCAAGACAGGGCCACTCACGACAAATTGGACTGATCCGCAGGGCTTGAGGGAGCACGCGGACCGTGAACGGCGTCTCCCGGCCGGGCACATCTGTGCTCTGGCAGGCCCGCCCGTTCGGCGTTCGCCCCGGAGGCAAGCCCGCCGCGGAGCTTCATCGAAGGGCGGTCACTAACCTCCCGAGCCGGTCGATCCCTTCGCGGAGATCATCCGTTGAGGCCGCGTACGAGAGCCGGACGTGTGTCTCCGCGGTGTGGAGGCCGAAGTCCCTGCCCGGGGTGAGGGCGACGTGCGCCTCCTGCAGCGCTCGCTCACAGAACTGCCAGGAGGTGAGCCCGGTGTGACTGACGTCGAAGTACACGTAGAACGCGCCGTCCGGCGGGACGGGCACCGGCAATCCGATCCGCGCCAGGCCCTCCAGGACGAGCGCGCGCCGCTCGGCCAACTCGACGCGGCGTGCCTCACAGACGGCAAGGGACTCGGGGGTGAAGCAGGCCAGCGCGGCGTGCTGGGCGGGAGCGGACGCGCAGAGGAAGTAGTTCTGGGCCAGGCGCTCCATCGCCGGCACGAGGATCTCCGGGACGACGCACCATCCGAGTCTCCAGCCGGTCATGCCGAAGTATTTCGAGAAGCTGTTGATGACGATGGCGCCGGGATCGGACGACAGCACGCTGCGCGGTGGCCGGCCCTGGTCGTCGTGGTCGCTCAGGTTGAGGTAGATCTCATCGACCATGCGCCAGGCGTCCCGTTCGCGGGCGAGGTCGCAGATCGCCGCGAGCTCGTCGGCCGGGATCAAGGTGCCGGTCGGGTTCGACGGGGTGGCGATCATGACCCCGCGCGTGTCGTCCGTCCAGCTCCACTTCACCGATGCCGCGTCCAGCTGGAAGCGGGTCTCGGCGGTGGCGGGGACGAGCGTGACGTGGGCGCCGAAGCTTTCGACAATCTGCCGGTTGCAGGGGTACGACGGGTCTCCGATGATCACCTCGTCGCCCGGGTCGACGAGTGCCGCGGTGGCCAGCACCAGGGCGGCCGAGGCGCCCGCGGTCACGACGACCCGGGCAGGGTCGACATCGACGTCATGCTCGTCCCGGTAGAACTGGGCGATCGCCTGCCGCAACTCGGGCAGGCCGAGTGCCGCCGTGTAGGGCATCGGTCTTCCGTCCATGGCCTCGCGCAGTGCGCTCAGGACGGCCGGGGGCGCGCCGAAGTCCGGTTCGCCGATGCTGAGCTTGATGACGTGGTGTCCCTGCGACTCCAGCGTGGCGGCGTGTTTGCCGAACTCCATCGCGTAGAACGGGGCGACGGCCTGCGCACGTTGCGAAATCCTCACGCCACGACCTCCGGCTCGCTTGCGCGTGCATTCATGTGGACTTCTCCCTGGGTGAAGGTTGCTCTACGGGTTGTGCGGCCGGGAGCAGGAACAGGCTGGCGGCGGCCACGAAGCACAGAGCCGCCGCGGTGATCCAGGCTGCCAGGTAGCTGCCGGAGCTCTCCCGGGCCAGGCCCGCGGCCAGGGCGCCCACTCCGGCGCCGACCATGTGTGCGGCGAAGACCCAGCCGAAAACGGCGGTGGCACGTTGCGGGCCGAAGTGCTCCCGGCACAGCGCGACGGTGGGCGGGACGGTGGCCACCCAGTCCAGGCCGTAGAAGACGATGAAGATCCACAGGGACGGCTCCACCGATGGTCCGAGCAGGGTGTGCACGGTCAGCAGGGACAGCCCGCGCAGCCCGTAGTAGGCGACCAGCAGGATCCAGGGGCGTACCCGGTCGGTCAGCCACCCGGAGGCGACGGTGCCGATCACGTCGAAGATCCCGATCAGCGCCAGCAGTTCGGCGGCGGTGGTGGCGGGCATGCCATGGTCGTGCGCGGCGGGGATGAAGTGCGTCTGGATCAGCCCGTTGGTGGACCATCCACAGACCCAGAAGGTCAGCGCCAGGATCCAGAACGCCCGCGCCCGCATCGCCTCGCGCAGCACCACCAGGGTCTCCACCACGGCGCCGCGCCGACGCGGATCGGACGGCGCAACGAGGGTGGCGTCGCCGGCCCCGTAGGAGGTCAGCCCCACCTCGGCGGGGCCGTTGGCGAACGGCCAGAACAGCAGCGGAACGATCGCCACGGCGAAAACCGCCACCAGCAGCGACGCGGTACGCCAGCCGTGGTGACCGGCCAGGTGCACGATGGCGGGCAGGAAGGCCAGCTGACCGCAGGCGTTGGCGGCGGAGAAGATCCCCATGACGAGCCCGCGATGGCGGGTGAACCAGCGGTTGGCGACCATCGCGCCGAAGACCAGGGCCATGACCCCGGTGCCCACCCCGACAAAGCCACCCCACAACACCCACAACTGCCAGACCTCGGTCATCACCACGGTCAGCCCGCTTCCGGCGGCCACCAGGGCCAGGGCCACGGCGACCACCGCTCGCGGCGGGAAGCGCTCCAGCAACACGGCGGCGAACGGCGCCACCAGCCCGTAGACGATGAGATTGGCCGTCACCGCCCCGGACAGCTGGGTACGGCTCCAGGCGAACTCCTCCTCAAGGGGCTCGAACAGAGCGCCGGTAGTGGAGCGGAACGCCGCCGCCGCGACCAGGGCCAGCAGCGTGACGGCGGCCACCAGCCAGGCACGGTGCAGGCGCGGCCGGGACTTGGCGGAAGTTTGCGGGACGGTGCCGGTCACGCGGTCGGGCCGAGGGTGCGCACCAGCAGAAGGGCCACTGTCGCGACGGCGACCACTGTGTCTGCGGTCATGCCGAATTGCCCTTTCCTCCGTTCATTGTCATGGGAGGGAAGCTTAGGCACATTCTGCGAGAAAATGTTACTAACTTTCCCCCTCTTTCACGGCGTTCAAGGGATCATCTTGTGCGGCAGGCGACCTGTTCGGAAGATTCTTGCCAAGCGGTACTCCCGCACCCGATGCAAGCCCAGGACCTGTCCGGCGAACCGACGGCCGTGCCTCGTTCTGCGAACCGAGGCCGGGCGAGCTCACAACGGCAGAGGCCGGTTCTCGACGACGCTCTTCATGATGAGGGTGGAGCTGAGGCGCTGGACGCCGGGGAGGGTGGCGAGACGGTCGTCGTAGATCTCCTGAAAGGCGGGCAGGTCGCGGGCGATGACGCGCAGCAGGTAGTCGGGGTCGCCGAAGAGTCGTTGGGCCTGCAGGACGTGGGGTACGGCGGCGACCGCCTGTTCGAAGGCATCGACGGTGTCGCGGTCCGCGGCGCGCATGGTGACGAAGACGAGGGCCTCGAACGTCAGGCCCAAGGTGTGGGCGTCGAGATGGGCCCGGTAGCCGCTGATCGCGCCGGAGTGTTCCAGGGCGCGCAGGCGCCGGTGGCAGGGCGAGACGCTGAGGCGGACGCGCTCAGCGAGTTCAGTGATGGTGAGCCGCCCGTCTTGCTGGAGTTCGGCAAGAATTCTCCGGTCTACGTCGTCCATGGGGAAGATTCTCCCCCAAAGCAACCTTGTCGGGGGAAGGATTGGAAACACGTTTCACCCATTCGCGCATAAACTTCCTTCCCGAATCCTCGGACGAGTACAAGGGAGAAGCAGAGTCATGCCCGTCGATGCCGTCGCCGCGTTCTGACCGTGGCGGGCGCGGCATATCTGGTCTGGCTGGGGATCGGCACGCTGGCTCGCCCTTCGGTCCCGCAGGCCGGTGCGGAGCAGGCCGCCTGCTCGCGGGTGCGAGTCGCACCGGCCTGGCCACATACCGGGACGACGTCCGCCGGCAGCTCCTCGGCCACATGCCGCCCCCTGCCGCCGACCTCCTCCTCGATCAGCTCGCAGCAGCACAGGACACCCCGGCGCCGGTTCTGCCGACGGTCGAGCAGGTCACCGGGCATCCTGCCCGCACCTACGCCGAGTGGGTGGCCCACCACTCCGCGAGCTTCAGCGTCTAAGGGGCCCGGGCCCGACTCTGGGGCTGGGGCCGTCCTCAGCCGATCACGCACCAGGGGACCGTACGGTTTGCCACACACCCCCGGACCAGCGGCGCTGTGCATCGCCAGGGGCAGCCGGACGATCCGAGGCTGGGGCCATGGCGCGCGCCGGCACAGCGGGTGACCGGTGTGGATCGCCGCACGCCTCATCGATGGTGCGCGGCCGAGACAGGACGTCCGGCTTCAGCGCCCGACCATCTTCATGTGCGCCTCGCTGTACCGGTCTCCCGCCACGCCGACGCGGGCCGCGAGGGCGTCCAGCTCGGCCCGTTCATCCGCGGTCAGGGCCACCGAGGTCGCGCCGGCGTTCTCCTGCAGGCGAGACAGGCGGCGGGTTCCCGGGATCGGGACGATCCATGGCTGCTGGGCCAGCAGCCATGCCAGGGCGATCTGCCCTGGCGTGGCGCCCTTGGCCTCGGCAAGCGTCCGCACGTGATCGACCAGGGCCTGGTTGGCGGGTAGATGCTCGGCGTCGAAGCGCGGGATCGTCGCTCGGATGTCCCCTTCCTGAAAGGCGGTGCTCGCATTGACCGTGCCGGTCAGGAAGCCCTTGCCCAGCGGGCTGAACGGCACGAAGCCGATACCCAGCTCCGCGCAGGTGGGCAGCACCTCGGGCTCGGGATCACGGGTCCACAGCGAGTACTCCGACTGCACGGCGGTGACCGGGTGCACGGCGTGGGCCTTGCGGATTGTGGCGGCCGCCGCCTCTGACAGGCCGAAGTGCTTGACCTTGCCCGCCTGCACCAGCTCACCCACTGCGCCGGCGACGTCCTCGATCGGCACCTCCGGGTCCACCCGGTGCTGGTAGAACAGGTCGATGTGGTCGGTGCCCAGGCGCCGCAAGGAGGCGTCGGCGACCTTGCGGATCTGCTCGGGCCGGGAGTTCAGGCCGACGGGTTTGCCGTCGCGGATGTCCCAGCCGAACTTCGTGGCGATCTGTACCTGGTCGCGGATCGGGCCGATGGCCTCGCCCACGAGCTGCTCGTTGTGATAGGGGCCGTAGACCTCTGCGGTGTCGAGAAAGGTCACCCCGGCATCCAGGGCGGATCGGATCACGCCGATCATGTCCTCGCGGGTGCCCGGGTTCGGGCCGTAGCTCTGCGACATGCCCATGCAGCCCAGCCCTACGGCCGACACCTGCAGGCCTTGTCCCAGCGTCCTGATGTGCACTACTACCTCCTGTGTATCGGCGAACAGGTGTCGCCTGCCCGCCCGATCAGTTCGTGAGGCGCAGGTTGCCGAGCCGGCTGACCACGCCAGGGTCGCGGTGGTCGAAGAACAGCGAGCTGCCCGCATCCAGGGCGGCGATGCGGCTCATCTGGTCGTCGGTGAGCTCGAAGTCGAAGACGTCGAAGTTCTCGGCCATCCGGTCGGCGCGGACCGACTTGGGGATCACGACGACGTCGCGCTGGACGAGCCAGCGCAGCACCACCTGCGCCACCGACTTGCCGTGCGCCTGGGAGGCCTTTCTCTGGTGGGTGCAGAAGGGGATGGCCGGTCAGCGTTCGATCATCTGCATCTGCGCTTCGTTGTGGTGCCCACCGGCGGCCGAGGGCAGGTTGTCGAGCTTCGCGATCTGCTCAGCAGACAGTTCGAGGTCGTTGGCGGCGACGTTCTCCTCCAGGCGCGAGACCCGCTTGGTGCCCGGGATGGGGGCGATGTCGTCGCCCTTGCTCAGCAGCCAGGCGATCGCGACCTGCGCGGGCGTGGCACCGATCTCGGTGGCGATCGCCTGCACCTCGTCGGCGAGAGCGAGGTTGCGCTGGAAGTTCTCACCGGTGAAACGGGGGTTGGTCGCCCGGAAGTCGTCGGGGCCGAAGTCGCTTTCCGACCGGATCTTCCCGGTCAGGAAGCCGTGGCCGAGCGGGGAGTAGGCGACGAAGCCGATGCCCAGCTCGCGCAGCAGCGGCAGCACCTGGCCTTCCTGGTCTCGGGTCCACAGCGAGTACTCCGACTGCAGCGCGGTGATCGGGTGGACCGCGTGCGCACGGCGGATGGTGTCCAGCCACGCCTCAGACAGGCCGATGTGGCGGACCTTGCCCTGCTCGACAAGCGCGGCCACCGCGCCGATGGTGTCCTCGATCGGCACCTTCGGGTCGACCCGGTGCTGGTAGTACAGATCGATGTGGTCGGTGCCCAGGCGCTTGAGCGAGCCCTCGACCGCGGTGCGGATGTTGGCCGGGCTGCTGTCGAGGTTCCATGGGCCGTCGCCGGCGTGGGAGACCAGACCGAACTTGGTGGCGATCACCACCTGGTCGCGGCGGCCCTTGAGCGCCTTGCCGAGGAGTTCCTCGTTGATGTACGGGCCGTAGATCTCGGCGGTGTCCAGGAAGGTGACGCCCAGGTCGAGCGCGCGGTGGATGGTGCGGATGGACTCGGCGTCGTCGGTGCCGGCGCCGGTGTAGCCGTGGGACATGCCCATGCAGCCCAGGCCAATGCGGGAGACGTCCAGATCGCCCAGCGCGATGTGCTTCATGATCACCTCTCGGGGATGAGTTTGATCGTCGCGGCTCGCGACTCGGGGTTGACGACGCCGCCGATGATGTTGTCGCCGTAGCGGCGGTATTTGGTGCGGTAGACCTCGTCGATCCGCTCGTAGACAGCGGGGTCGGCGTCGGTGAAGGTGACATCGGTCTGGATGCCGCCGGCCGAGATGCGGCCCTGGTGGCGGGTTCGGGTGCCGCGGTACCAGGCGCCGGCGCGGCCGTTCATGCAGCGCACGTACAGGTCGTCGCCGACGCGGACGACCCACATCGTCACGGGATGGCGCAGACTGCCGTCCGCGCGGCGGGAGGCGAGGTCCAGGTCTTCGGCCTCGCCGATGGCGGCGAGTTCGTCGCTGGTCCAGGTGGCCATCGCGAGCGTCTCCTTGGTATCAGGGTTGGATGAGGACCTTCAGCGCGGTGCGGTCGTTCATCGCGTGGTAGCCGTCGGGCACCTGCTCCAGGCCGATCGCCCGGTCGAACACCCGGCCCGGCTCGACCGTGCCGTCCAGCACGCCGGGCAGCAGCTCGTCGATGTAGGCGCGTACCGGGGCGGGGCCACCGGTCAGCGTGATGTTCGGGCCGAACAGGCTGCCGAACCCGATCGGCGCGTCCTCGTACTGCGGCACGCCGACGCGGCTGATCACCCCGCCGGGGCGGACGAGGCCGACCGCCGTGTCGTAGGCGTTCCGGTAGCCGACGGCCTCCAGCACCGCGTGCACGCCCTGACCGCGGGTCAGCTCGCGCACCTTCTCGATACACTCGGCGCCGCGCTCGGGCACGATGTCGGTCGCCCCGAAGTCGATGCCCAGCTTGGTGCGGTCGTCGTGCCGGCCCATCAGAATGATCCGCTCCGCGCCGAGCCGCCGAGCCGCCGGGCCGACAGCACCGCCATTAGCCCGACCGCGCCGTCGCCGATCACCGCGACCGTGGTGCGCGCGTCGACACGGGCCTGCTTGGCGGTGTGGTAGCCGGTGCCGTACACATCGGCCAGGGTCAGCAGCGACGGCAGCAGCTCGCTGTCCTCGCCGACCGGCAGCTTGACCAGGGTGCCGGTCGCCTGCGGGACGCGGATCGCCTCCGCCTGGGCCCCGCCGACGTCGCAGGCCGCCCAGAAGCCGCCGTTGGGGCAGGAGGTGTGCAGGCCCTCCCGGCACAGGTCGCAGGTGTTGTCGGCGTAGGCGAACGGCGCCACCACCAGGTCACCGCGCTTGAGCCCGCACACCTCCGTGCCGAGGTCCTCGATCACGCCGAGGAACTCGTGCCCCATCGGCGTGCCCTGCTGTGAGGCCGGCAGGTCGTGGTAGGGGTGTAGGTCGCTGCCGCAGATGCACGAGTGCACGATGCGCACGAGCGCGTCGGTGGGCTGCTGCAGGACCGGGTCGGGCGCGTTCTCCACGCGCACGTCACCGGTGCCGTACATGAAAGTAGCTCGCATCGGAGGTTTCCGTTTTCTTGTCTTCGTCGTCCGCCTGTACGCGCAGTGCCACCTCAGGTCCCGGAGCGGCTGCCGGGGAGCTCGTGGCCGACCCTGCCGGTGTGCGGCTGCGGCGGCTTCGGCTGGAGGGCCGCAGGCTGCTGCTGCTCCGCACCACCGTGTCGGTCGGTTCGCCGCATGCGCCCCTTCTCTGCGTGAATGGCCTGGTCAAGCTCTATGAAACCGGCTCGCTCTGACATGCGGCAGGGTCTGCTGTTACAGGTAATGACAGGGCCTCCCAGCGGGGTTTACGCGCCGGTCGCGCGGCCTTATCGCAGGCCGGACTGGCTTCGGTGCAGTGAGGGCTTCACGCCGTGTAGCGCGCCCTCCGGAGGCTTCGTGATGTGAGGGCGTGGCTCAGCTCTGGTCCGGGGCTGGCTGCCGCGCCTCGGCGAGGTCCTGGGTGGCCGCCCAGCTGGCGAGCATCTTCAGGCCGTCAGCGGTGGCGCTGCCGGGGGTGGCGGTGTAGACGTTGAGGGCCAGGCCGGGCTCGGACGGCAGCTCCATCGATTCGAAGTTCAGGTCGAGCCGGCCGACCACCGGATGGCACAGCCGCTTCATGCCGCTGCGGTGGAACTGCACGTCGTGGGAGGCCCACCGCTGCCGGAAGACCTCACTGCGCGTCGAGAGTTCGCCGACCAGCTCGATCAGCGCCCGGTCGTGCGAGTTGCGGCCCGCCTCCAGCCGGAGCATGGCGGCGGCGTCGTTGGCGATCCGGTCCCAGTCGACGAAGAACTCCCTCGCGGCCTCATCGAGGTAGAGGAACCGGGCGGTGTTCGCCGGGCGGCGCGGGTCGGCCAGGACCGGGGAGTACAGGGCGCGGGCCAGGCGGTTCATGGCGAGGATATCGTGACGGCCGTTGCGCACCCAGGCCGGTGCGTCGGTGATGGCATCGAGCACCTGCTGGATCATCGGCCGGATCGTGGTGGGCGACGTGCGGCGGCGGCGCTGGCCCGGACCGGCGGCCCGGGCCAGCGCGAACAGGTGCTCGCGCTCGGCCTCGTCCAGTTGCAGTGCGCGGGCCAGGGCGTCCAGCACGCTGTCGGAGGCACCGGACAGGTTCCCGCGCTCCATGCGGACGTAGTAGTCGATGGAGACGCCGGCGAGCATTGCGACCTCTTCGCGCCGCAGTCCTTTGACGCGACGGTTGCCGCCGTAGGCGGGCAGTCCCGCCTGGTCCGGAGTGATGCGCGCCCGCCGCGAGCTGAGAAACTCGCGGACCTCGGCGCGGTGGTCGATATGGCCCATAACCCCAGGGTAAGCACGGTGACGGTCGTGAAGGAGGTAAGGCCACTACCCCGAACGAGCGTCCCTCCCTGGCCCGCCTGGATCGTCGTTGATTGGAAGCATCCCGACCCGCACACGAGGAGCAGCATGATCCAACCCCGCCGGCGGCACCGCAGAGCGGTCTGCGGCACGCCCGACCGCCATCCTGGCGATCATCCTGATCGGCTACTTCATGATCCTGCTCGACAACTCGGTCATCTTTACCGGGCTGCCGAGCATCCGCGCCGATCTGGACCTGAGCCCAAGTGTCCTGTCCTGGGGGGCAGGACGCCTACACCCTCGTCGTCGGCGGTCTGCTGCTGCTCAGCGCCCGCGCCGGTGACCTCGTCGGCCGGCGGCTGTTCGTCGCCGGCCTGGCGATCTTCGGCGCCGCCTCGCTGCTGAGCCAAGGACCCGGCCAACCTGATCGCCGACAGCACCCGCGCGCTCGTTCGGGCCGCCGAGGACGGCGACACCAAACGACTGGTGATCATGTCGGCTTTCGGAGTCGGCGAGTCTCTGAGCAAGGCCTCCGCGATCCTCCGGTTCCTCTACAGGGGTGGCAAGGCGATCTTCGCCGACAAGGCCGCCGGCGAACAGATCCTCACTGCCTCCGCCCTGGACTGGACACTGGTCTACCCGGTGTTGCTGACCAACAAGCCGGCCACAAACAACGTCCGCGCCGTCGAAGGCTCCTCCTGGTCACGGCGCCCCGCTGTGCTCGCCACGAGCCGCTGACCACCGACTCGTCAGCGAACCAGCGCACGGCGTGGGCAAGGAGCTGCACAGCCGGGGGTCACGAGCCTGATTCGGGGCGTTCTTGACTTGTGACGTTCGGATACATCGACGCGCATGGTCGATCACTTCTGGTAGGTCGGCAGAATCTCTCCGTTCTGTACATAGGTGAGCGCCGCAGACACTTCGTAGGCGTGCACGGCTGAGACGAACGCGGGAAGCACGGGCGACAACTTCGTGACAGCATCGCTGGCGAAGCTTGCCCGAAGCGCGTCGGCATCAGTGAAGCCCAGCATCATTGAGGCGTGGAAGCGCTGGTCGGTGGGGTTGTCGTGGGCCACGTTCGGCGTGTCCCAGAGCCTTTGGCTCCAGGGCATGAACACCTGCGTACGCAGTTCCTTCAACATGCCGGCGTTCGCGAGGCCGGCGACCATCACCTCGGTGACGAACCGGCGGAAAGCACCGGTGCCGACCCCCTGCCTTCTCCTGAGGTAGATCAGGGCCCGGGCTTCCGCCCGCTCACCGGGATCCGCGACGTCGTACCAACGAGCGGAGTTCGGCGGCCCCGCATAGAGCAGGGTGCGCCGGAACACATTCACCTCATCTTTGTAGGCGAGCTTCGTCTGCTTCCGGCCCCAGAGCGGAGAGAGGACCGACTGGAAGGTGACCTCGGCGAGGCCGTCGATCCTGCGATCGGCGGGGATGGCCGTCTCCACTCCGCTGATGGCCGGCCACAGCCCCGGATTGGTCTCGGCCAGGTGAATCTGCCGGTACTCCTCGAATCCCGGTGTCACACTGATGATCTTGGAGTGTGGGCCCTTCCAGTGGTCCAACCCTTGCTGACGGGGCTGATCGGTGCGCATCCACAGCAGAATCGACGAAGCGAAGGGTTTCTTGACATAGGTCGGTGTCTGAGTCATTGCCCGTCTCCCTGGATTTCGTGGCGTGCCGGTCATCGCGCGAGGAACTTCGCGGCGATGGGGGCGAACTTGTCGTGGAACTGGAAGATCCCGCCGTGGCCGGAGTCGGCACGGCGACACCCGCCCTTCGACCATGGCCTTGAGGCGGGCAGGTACGCTGCGGGTTGAGTACCGGCCCGGCTACCAGCCCGGCATACGGCAGGTCGAGCCGCGCGGCCGCGGTGGTCAGGTCGAGCACCTGATCGCCGATCGGCACGCTCACGTGCCGGCCGCCGAGGGGATGGCCGAATATGCCGTACGGCAGGTTCGCCAGGCCGAGGGGGTGTTCGGGGCCAGGTCCAGCAGGCTCACGCGAGGTTCACCTTTCCGTGGGGTCGAGCAGGCCGAGCCCGGTGAGGTCGGTGAGCGGCTCGGTGACGCTACAGGTGCCGAACGACCGGAAACGGTTCCGTAGCCGCGCGATGTGGAGGTCGCTGAGCTGCCGGGCCGCTGCGGCGAGGGCGTCGGCGGAGCGCTCGGCGAGTACCTCAGCGGCTCGTGTGGTGTCCGCGCCGTCAAGTAGTGCGGCCGTGGCGAGGAGGACGTTGAGGAAACCGTGGTGCTCGAAGCCGGTGTCGGCGGCAGAGTGGCGCACGGCGTGGTGAAGCCCGGCAGTGCATTTGAACGCCAGATCGCGGTCGAGGCATCCGGCGATCGCGGCGGCGAGTTCCGACTCCGTGGGAAAGGCGTCTGCCGTGGTGCCGCCGGTACGCAGCTTCGCGTGCGCGCAGGTGCCGCGGTCGCAGCGGATGGTTTGCGTCGGTGGCCAGCTCGGGCAGCTCCCACGGCGTCGCGTCGACGATGGCCGAGGGCAGGTGCCGGTGGTAGAGCAGCGACGAGTCGCTGGAGAAGCCCTCCTCGCCCATCAGTTCCTCGTAGTAGAGGCCACCATCGGGACGACGGTGCTGGGTGTGGCGCTTCGGTGGGACGTCACCGATCAGCCGGTAGTACGCCATGGTCACGCTCCTCTGTCGTGGTGGGAGCGGCGGTCGCACGCCGCAGCGCCGTGCCGGCAGCGGCCGGGCCCGGATCAGTGAGTACCGCGGCGACATGTGCGTCCGGCCGGATGATCCACAGCTCCTCGGGATGGGCCGCCAGGACGGTGGCGAGCGCGCTGTCGTGGTCGATGTCGGTGATGCGCTCGACCCGCACCGGTGCCGAGGTTGCGCGCTGCGCGGCGGCGTGGACGGCGTCGGCGTCCACCCGCTCGCCGGCCAGCAGCAGGAATCCGTCGCGGGCGATCTGCCGTATCCGGGTGGGACGCCCGCCGATCGCGATCGGCGCGTCGGGCACGAGGATGCCAGGGCCGGCCGGCGGCACGGCGCCGCGCGGTGGGCGTCCGGTGAACGGATGGTTCGGATTCGGCGTGGTCAGCGGCGAGTCGACGTACCAGAAGGGTTCCGCGAGCCGGCCGGAGTCGACGGCAGCGCGGGCGCCCGCGTCGGTGCCGGCCGCCTCCAGGACGGCCAGGCGGTGCTGGTGCTCGGCCTCGGTGCCGGGTACGAGGAAGCGCATGGTGGCGTCGGTGACGTCCAGGTTCTCGCGGGCGGCGGCGTGCCGTTCGGCGTGGTAGCTGTCGAGCAGCGACTCGTCGGCCCAGCCGTTGAGGACGAACGCCAGCTTCCAGGCGGCGTTCTCCGCGTCCTGTACGCCGGAGTTGAGTCCGCGGGCGCCGAACGGGGAGACCAGGTGGGCCAGATCGCCGGCGAGCAGCACCCGCCCGACCCGCATCCGGTCCACGACCCTGGAGTGGAAGCGGTACACCGAGCTCCACACCAGCTCGTAGGGCCGATCACCGATGATGGCTCGGATCCGCGCGTCCCGGCCGCCTGGGTCCACGCCGACGGCACGGTCCTCGCCGGCCGGGACCTGCCAGTCGATGCGGAACGTACTGTCCGGACAGGGGTGGATGAGGACCTGCCGTCCGGGGTTCCACGGCGGGTCGAAATAGAACCGGCGCTCGTTGGCCCAGCCGGGCAGGTCGGTGCGGATGTCGCAGATCAGGAACCGGTCGTCGAAGGAGCGCCCGTCGAACCTGACGCCGAGCATGCGCCGTATGTCGTCGCCGCGGGCTCCGGCGCATGCGACCACGTAAGACGCCTGCACCGCACGGTTCCCACAGTGCAGCGTGACGCCCTGCTCGTCTTGGGCGATGCCGGTCACGTGGTGGTCCCAGCGCACGTCGATGAGCGGTTCGGCCGCGATCCGCTGGTCAAGGACTTCCTCGGTACGCGTCTGTGAGATGTTCACAAACGGCGGAAACACAGATCGGCCCGGGTCAGCGAAGGTGTAGTTGAACAGTTCCTGGTCGCGGTAGAAGGTGCGCGCCACGGTCCAGGTGAGCCCCTCGTCGGCGATGCGGCGGCCGGCGCCAACGGCGTCCCACACGTCGAGGACGTCGCGCTGCTGCACGATCGCCTTGGAACCGACCGGGTCGCGGTGCGGCCGCTGATCGAGCAGGATAACCGGGACAGCCCACCGCGCCAGCAGCAGCGCGGCAGTCTGGCCCACCGGCCCGTTGCCGAGTACCACCACCGGCGACGGGCCGCGTCCGTCGCGGGCGTCAGGCGTGTGGCCGTTCATCAGTCCTGCAATTCCTGCCACACGGCGCGGTCGCGTTCCCCGGTCCAGATGCGCGGCCGTTCGATGCCGGACATCTCGTCCCAGAGCCGGGACACGTCGAACGGCAGGCAGTGTTCGAAGATGGGCCAGCCGCCGTACTGATCGACGAGGGCGGCGTGAGTCGCCTCGAACGCCTCCTTCACCGTGCCACCTCGCTGCCGCACGGCGCCGACTTCACGCAGCATCACCTGCAGGAAGTGCCGGGTCTGCCCGATCGCCGCGTCCACCGCGTCTCGCCCGGACGCCACCGCGCCGCGCCCGCCGACGAGTGTCTCGGCGCCGAAGGCGGCGACCGCGTCCAGCGTCCCGGTCGACCAGTCCCGGTGGAACGCGTCGCCGGTGTACAACGCCGCGTGCGCCTCCACCAGGTCACCGGCGAAGAGGATCCGCTGTCGGGGCAGCCACGCCACGATGTCGCCCTCGGTGTGCCCGCGCCCGCAGTACTGCAGCACCAGATCACCCCGATCGCCGCCGAGATCGATGGTGAACCGATCCGCGAACGTGGCAGTGGGCCAAGTCAATCCCGGAATCGAGGCGGGCTCCTTGAACAGTCGGGGCATCCGGCCGTATTCCGACTCCCAGTCCTGCTTGCCGCGTTCGGCGATCAACTCGCGTGTCCGCTCGTGCGCCACGATCACCTCGGCGTCGAAGGCGCTGGCACCGAGCACCCGCACCGCATGGTAGTGCGACAACACGAGAAACTTGACCGGTTTGTCAGTGTGCTGACGGAGCAAGGCGAGCCATTCCCGGGCGGCCACCGGAGTGGCGAGCGCCTCGAAGCAGACCAGAAAATCCTCGCCTTCGATCGCCCCGACGTTCGGATCGCCCTCCGCCGTCAGCGCATAGACCCCGTCGGCCAACACCTCGAGGGTCTGCTGTTTGTCGGCGAGATCGGCGGACGAGGCGAAGGGCTTCTGCGCCATGACACAGCTCCTAGTCTAGTCAAAGGTTTTACTATTTCCTGGACGCTACGCCAAACCGCGTTGGCAGGGAAGCCCTGGAGAAGACAGGCCATAGTCTTGGCCACATGAATGGCGCCGCCCTGCCGGAAGAACTGGACTACTTGGGGTTCATCGACTTCGCGATCGACCACACCAGGCGGGAACTGCCCGAGATCGACCCGGATGCGATGCGTCTCGTGCTCACCCTGCACAGGGTGACCAACGCCCTCATCTACGACCTGGAGTCGTCGGTACACCGGCCGCGCGGGTTCAGCTGGGCCGGCTTCCGGGTGCTGTTCGTGCTCTGGCTCGCCGGGCCGATGGAGGCCAAGCGCGTCGCCGAATTGTCCGGCATGAGCCGTGCTGCCGTCTCGGCGCTGGTCAACACCCTCGAACGAGCCGGTCTGGCATCCCGCCGACGGGCCGATCACGACGGGCGCGCCATCACGCTGACCCTGACCCCGGCCGGACGTGACGCCATCACCGATGCCTTCCGGGCACACAACCAGCGGGAGCAGACCTGGGCCGCCACCCTCACCGAGGCTGAACACGTCACGTTGGTGGGCCTGCTGGAAAAGCTCATGGCCGGAGCGACCACGGCGACCACGAAACGCAGGCACTGACCGCAACTTGATGGCCGCAATCAAACGCAGAGATAGCCCCCATCCACGGGCAAGACCGCCCCGCAGATGTACGACGCGGCAGGCGAGCACAGAAACGCGATCACCTGAGCGACATCCCGGGGCTTTCCGTACCGTCCCAGCGGGATGCGCAGCAGCAGTTCCGCGGCGGCCTGCGGATCGTCGAGCAAGCCGCGGGCCAGCTGTGTCTCCACGAACCCCGGCGCAACGGCATTCACCCGGATGCCTTCCGGGGCGTACTCCGCGGCGAGGGACCGGGTCAGTTGCGAGACGCCCCCCTTGCTCGCGCTGTACGCCGGCCGATCCCTGCTGCCGAAGAAGGCGAACATCGAGGACACGTTGACGACGCAGCCGCCGGCCCTCGCGAGACCCGGGCGCGCCGCTTCGCTGGCGACCATGGTGGCGGTGAGGTTGACGTCCAGCACCACGCGCCAGGGGTCCAGGTCGTACTCCCTGCGGTCGTGGCTGACGCCCGCGCAGTTGACCAGGACACCGATCTGCGGTTCGGCCGAGATCAGCCGCGCCAGGCCGTCGTGGTCGCGGACGTCGTGCTTGATCACCCGTACCCGCGGATGCACCGGTCGCTCGCCGGCGACCCGGGGGGCGAGGCCGAGAGCCGTGACGTCGGCGCCGAGTTCGGCGAACAGCATCGCCGTCGCGGCGCCGATCCCCGACGTGCCGCCGGTGACGAACACCGGGTGCCCGGCGAACTGGTCGCTGTTGAACCCTGCCCTATCCGCCGTGGTCATGTGCTTGCCTTCCTCCACTTGGTCGAACAAGGATCTTGATCTGGTCGCTGCCGCGCAGCAGGGCTTCGAACCCGTCGTGCACGACGTCCTCCAAGGCGATGATGGCGGTGACGATCGCGGTGAGGTCCATCCCCTTCTCCACCAACCGGATCAGGTCGGGGTAGACGTCGCGATAACCCACGCTGGTGATGATCGACTGCTCCTTGTTGACCATCGCGAACGCATCGATGCTGACCGTCCCGGCCAGGCCGACCAGCATGACCCGGCCGCCGCTCCGCGTCGCGTGCATGCAGGTGCGCAGCGTCTCCTCGGAGCCGACGACTTCGAAAGCCACGTCCACGCCTTCAGCGTCGGCGGCCTGCCTGATCAGGTCAGCCACGGCAGCCCGATCTTCGGCGGGCACGAGGTCCGTTGCACCCAGGGCGTGGGCGACCTCGAGCCGGGCCGGGGAGAGGTCGGCCGCGATGATGCGGCCCGCGCCGTGCCGCACGGCCAGCATCACGATGAGAAGCCCGATCGGGCCGAGGCCGATCACGGCGAGTGTCTCGCCCGGGCGGAAGCCCGCCCGCCGCCAGGCGTGCAGGGCCACGGCAGCCGGCTCGAACACTGCCGCCTGCTCCAGTGAGACCGTGTCGGGTAGGCGGTGCAGCATGTAGGCGGGAACGACGGCCCGTTCGGCCATCCCGCCGTCGCCCATGAGACCGGCGAAGCCGAAGTGCCGGCAGATGTTGTACTCACCGTTCCGGCATCGGGGACACGCGCCGCAGCGGTAGTGTGGCTCCACCGCGACCCGGTCGCCCGGCGCGAACCCGGACACGCCGGACCCGACTTCGACCACCGTGCCGCAAAATTCGTGGCCGACGATGATCGGCGCGGTCGTCCGCGACTCGGGATGCGGTTCGTGCACCGGGATGGCATGCGGTCCGTCAGCGTACTCATGCAGGTCGCTACCGCAGATGCCGCAGTATGCCACCGCGATCGCGACCTCCCCGGGGCCGGTGGCCCGGGACTCCACATCGACGACGCGGACATCGCGCGCTCCGTACCAGACGGCGGCCCTCGTCACGCGGCCTTTCCCATCAGCGGAAGAGCGAGTTGACGTAGTCGGCGCCGATGCCCACCTTGTCGTAGTGCTCCCGGCACATCGCGATGTAGTCGTGGACGTCGAAGATCCCGGTGACGTCGCCGTTCTCGTCCAGCCAGGCGAGCGGACCCTTGACGATGAAGAAGGTTTTCATCGGCTCGCCGCTGTCGTAGGCAACCAGCGTGTGACCCTCGCCCGGGGCTTCGTAGACGAAGTCGCCGGCGCTCGCCGTCCAGGGCCGCTCCAGGTAGCCCCACTTGCCGGAGATGGTGTAGGCGAACACCTCATGCGGGTGGTAATGCCGGTTGACCAGCCCAGCCTCCTTCGCGCGCAGGATGTCAGCCCAGCTGTTGTCCTTGACGTTGATCCACAGCGGCCGGGACCCGACGGTCTCGGTGAAAGGCACGTAGTAGCGGTCGTCATCGGTGGCGACCTTGGAGAGGTAGACCTCCGGCAGCGCATCCGGCTTCTGCGAATTCTCGATCGGCTTGAGGGTTTTCCAAAACTCCGAATTGGGCGTTTCAGGCATGCTGCCAGCTCCTTTGCTAGCTCGCGACGTTGACGCGGAGCCCTCGACCACACATGAGGGCCGGAAGCCGCATGGTCACAGGCTAGGGCCGACATGCATGACATGCAAGGGAGCATTGCATGACGCTTCAGTACCTGCTCGGACGCAATCTAACGTGATGGTGGCGCCACAATGAGCATGAACTCCGCGACTGTCGCCCGGGGGTTGTGCAGACGATGCGGGCGACTCCGGTCGAAACGGATCGTGTCGCCCGCCGCCAACAGGAACTCCTCGTCGTCGACCACGACGGCGACGTGCCCGGTGAACGCGACGACGACCTCCTCGCCGGGGTGCGAGGAGGGAAGGGTGGCCCCGCCGCCCGGTGGTATCGACCCCCAAATCACCTCGACCGCGCCGTCCAGGTCGGGAATCATGAGTTCGTACTGGATACGCGAGTCGGGCACCTTGAGCCGGCGCCGGTCGGCGTGCCGCACGACGAGCCGCCGCCCGGCCGCGTCATGCTCGCTCGCGGTTGACCGGTCCTCGCCCTCGAACAGCGCCGCGATCGGCACACCGAGGGCACGGGCGATGGTGCGCAGCGTGGGCAGCGACGGCTGCGCGACACCGCGCTCAACCCGGGAGAGCAGGCTGGCCGAGATCTGCGCGGCGTCGGCGACGCTGTCCAGGGTCAGTCCCGCCCTCTTGCGCAATTCCCGGATCCGACCGCCAAGGGCGGCGGCGTCGGCGGCGTCCGGATCTGCCGACGTGGCGGCGCTGGTCATCCAGCCCACTCCTTTCCCGGCAGCGCGTCGCCGCCGAACACTAGGACCCTACCTGCCACTTGGGCCTCGATACGGCGACGAAGAGCTACCACGCCCTGCCATGGTCACGTTGTCGGGATGTCTCGTTCGGCGGTGTCGCCGACCGGAGTCAGGCGCCTGGGTTTCTCCCGGCCGCTGTATCGATGTTCGCGCGGGCTGAGGCCGAACCGCGTCCTGAACACGTAGGCGAAATGAGATGGACGCCGGAATCCGAGCTGTGTGGCGATGTCAGCGACCGACAGGTGTGCCAGGCGAGGGTCGGCGAGGTCGTGGTGAGCGCGGTCGAGACGCCGCTTCATCACGTATCGGGCAACGGATGTCTGCTGCTCGTGAAAGAGGGCTTGCAGGTGGCGCGGCGAGACGAAGACGGCGCGGGCGACAGCCGCCGGGGACAAATCGGGATCCCACAGATTTTGTTCGATGTACTGTTGTGCCCGCGCGAGGGTAGCCGCGCGCAGCGGAGCGCCTGTGGGCAGCGAGGCGATCTCCGCGAGCGACGCCGCGATGAGCTCAACAGCGGCGGTCGCGTAATGCCGCTGGACCACTGGTGAGGCGGTGTCCGCCGTGGCCGAGAGGTTCTTGAGCAGCGGATAGATCAGGGCGGCGCTGCCATCCCGTCCGTTGATCGCGGTGGCGGTGGAGGCAGAAGCCCCGGGCAGTACTGCCAACATCGTCATGTGCGGAATGTGCAGGGTGAGCATCTCGAGGTCGCCCTCGACCTGCAGAACGCACGGGCGGGTGCTGTCGTACATCGCGAAGTCGCCGGCGCGCACGACAGCCGTTCGTCCTCCTGAACGAGCGTGCCGGTGCCGGCGAGGGTCACACCGATCACTCCCGGGCGATTGATCGGCGCCTGCACCCGCCGGGATGTTCAGCGTCATGATGTCCGCCCTCCTGGGTTGTGCCCGGTAGCGGGATCACTCACGGGCAAATTGTGCGCTGACGCCGTCCCACACGCCGTCCCACACGTCGTCCGTCCCGCGTCCGGAAGGTCGCACCATGAACCTGACCAGCCATCTCATCCAACGCATGTTGCGTTTGGCCACACCGTCCACCCGACAGTTGATCGTCGACCGCGACCTTCGAGTGCCGATGCCCGACGGTGTCGATCTCCTCGCCGACCGCTGGGCGCCTCGAGCCGGAGGCGACGCCCTGCCGACGGTCGTCATCCGCACCCCGTACGGCCGGCGCGGCACCTTGGGCACGGTCCTGACCCGGCCGCTGGCCGAGCGGGGCTTCCAGGTCCTGATCCAGAGCACCCGCGGCACGTTCGGCTCCGGTGGCACCCTCGACCCGCTGCGCTGCGAGCGTGAGGACGGATTGGCCACGCTGGAATGGGTGGGGAACCAGCCGTGGTTCGCCGACACGATGGTGCTGTTCGGGCTGAGCTACCTCGGCTACGCGCAATGGGCGATGACGGACCGGCTGCCACCCTCGGTCAAGGCGATGATTCCGCAGGTGAGTGAGTCTGCCCTGACCATGGAATTCCTGCGCGCCGACGGGATCTCCCTCGAGACGCCTTTCGACTGGGGCGTCCTGGTCGCCACTCAGGAGCGGCGCTGGGCGATGTTGCGTCACCGCCTGGGTGCCAGGCGACTGCAGCGGGCGTTGCGCACCATTCCGCTCACCGGCTCGGACATCGCCGCTCTCGGTCACCGATCCGAGTACATCCAGGACATTCTCGCCCACGACCGAGACGCCGACCGGTGGGCCGGCATCGACCACAGTCACCGGGGCGCGACGCACGCCTGACCGTCGGTCAGTGGACCCACACCGCTCCAGACGTGATCGGGACAGCGGTTCGCGAGGCCACCGACTTCGGGCTTGCCCACGCCAAGGGGGAGCAACCACCCGGCGTGTCCGGGCCCGACCGGTACCAGTACGACCCGGTCGACCCCACCCCCGCTGTCGGCGGGGTCCGGATGACCGGCACGACGGGCCGCGTCGACAACACCGCCCTGGAGACCCGCCTGGACGTGCTCACCTACACCACCTCCGCCCTGGAGCACGACCTCGAGGTGATCGGCGAGGTCAGCGCCGAGATCTACTTCCGCTCGAGCCGGCCCTACGCGGACGTCTTCGTCCGCCTCTGCGACGTGGACCCGCGCGGCCGCTCGTACAACATCTGCGACGGCCTGCTGAGCCTGACGAGCGCCGACCAGATCCGCGCCGCTCAGGTGCGGCTGTGGCCGACCGCGTACCTGTTCAAGCGGGGTCATCGCATTCGGATACAGGTCTCCAGCGGCGCCTTTCCCCGGTTCGCCCGCAACCCCGGCACCGGACGGCCACGGGCGACCGCGGCCACGCTGCTCACCGCCCACCAGGAGGTCTACCACGACCCGGAGCACCCGTCGGCAGTGATCCTGCCCGTGCGACTGTCGACCGGCCGGAAGGGGCTCGCCGCCGACGGGTGACCGTGGTAAGCCGCGAAGCAGTCGGGACCGCCGGACTGCGATCCCGACTGCTTACTATCGGGCATTCACGGGTGCGCGCGAGCCCTGTCCTCGGCGACTACTTCGCGACGTCGGACAGCGCGGCGTCGCGAACGGCAGCCAACGCGTCGGTCCTCAACACATAGCCTTCTGCGACCAGCGGATACATGACCCTTTGCACCTTCGCGACGTAGCGGCCGTGAGTGCCGTACATCGCCTTGAGCTCGTCCTTGGTGTAGTAGCGGTGCCAGCCTGACACGTTGCAGGGGAAGGCGGTCCCGTTGAGCGCACCCTGCTCCGCGGTCGGCACAACGAACTGCGGGAGACGGATCCCGCCCTCCACCTTGCCGTCTGCATCACGAACAGGAAGACCCGGCGGGGATGGGGATATCACGAAGCTTCGCGAAGGGGCGGCGGGCGTCCCTCTCTTGAACCAGTTGCGGACAGAATCGATTGCCTTGTTGTAGACCAGGCCGACGTCCACCGTGGTGAAGGGCGGAAGCTTGACACAGACGTGGTTGAAGTCGATCCACTCAAAGAACGTTTTCGGCTGTCCGTCGGGCAGCAAAATCGATTGATCGCGCTGCGCGATCGCCTCGATGTACTGGGCGCCGTACAGCGAAGCGTGCGTCGCGCCTGCGACGTCCCACTTGCGGGTGTACGTCGACGTCGTCCATCCAGCGCCCCCGAACGAGCCCCCCAGCCCTTCGGAGTCGACACTGATCGCCGGAACGGTCAGGTCATCTCGGAGCTGGCCCGACCGGTCCCAGAACGCGAAGCCGTCGAAGACGTTGTGGAGCGGCTGGATCGTGTTGTAGTAGATGGCCAGCCGAGCGGCCGACTGGGACTGGCCGATGGCGATCGCGTCCTGCACGTGCAGGCCTGGCATCGGCGCGGTCGCGCCCCCGGCGTTGTTCATGAGTGCCCGGGTGATCTGCGCGAAGATGTCGTAGGAGATCGGGTCCCCGGTGCAGAGGGACGTGCCGTCGGGAAGGCATTTGTTCACGTCCACCGAGAGCCCGGGGTATCGCTGCGGGCTCCATGTCTTGAGCCGCTCGACACCGACACGCTGTGCCGAAACGATGGCGACCGCATAGCCCTCACGCAGGAGGTATTCCGAGGCCTCGGCCGTGGCGAACTCGAAGTCGACCCCGGTTGTGACGTTGGTCCACTCGACGGCCAGCGTCCCGTTGAACTTGTGCGGCTTGGGGTATCGCACCATCACCCGCGTGCGATACGGATTGCCGCCGTCGAGAACGGTGGCGGTCGTGAAGGTGTTGGCGTTCGCTCCGGTGTACCGGTGGGCGAGGCCTTCCGCGTAGAACTCCTTGGCGGTGTAGCCGGCAGCCTTCAGGTCGACGGCGGTGGCCGACATCGGTGATGTGCCGGGAACGTTGACCTTCGTCAGTGTCGCGGCAGGCACCGCGACGACAGCGGCCGCGTTCGCGGTCAGCGGAGATGCCGAGACCAGTGCCCCGGCGAGAGCCGCCGGGAGCAACAGTAGGACGGCCCGGCGGGCCTTCTGCCCGGACCGCGTCTTGCGCGATGTCAACATCTGATCTTCCTCCTGTTTGTGGGAGACGCCTGGGCTGGCGTGAAACTCGGCCCAGGCGAGAAAGCGAACGCGAGGGCTGTTGTCAGCGCGACGGTGGCGTGACGACCAGGACAAACTCCGCGACCGTCGGGCGGGGGTTGAAGAGGCGGTGCGGACGGCTGCGGTCGAAGCGGATGGTGTCCCCTACTGCCAGGAGGAACTCCTGGTCGTCGACCACGACCGCGACGTGCCCGGCGAGCGCGACGATGACCTCCTCGCCCGGGTGGGAGGAGGGATGTGTCGTCCCACCACCCGGTGGTATCGCTCCCCAGATCACCTCGACCGCGCCGTCCAGGTCGGGGATCATGAGTTCGTACTGGATGCGGGAATCCGGCACCTTGAGCCGGCGCCGGTCGGCGTGCCGCACGACGAGTCGCCGCCCAGCCGCGTCATGCTCGCTCGCGGTTGATCGGTCCTCGCCCTCGAACAGCGCCGCGATGGGAATGCCGAGCGCCTGGGAGATGGTGCGCAGCGTCGGTAGTGACGGCTGTGCGGCGCCCCGCTCGATCCGGGAGAGCAGGCTGGCCGAGATCTGCGCGGCGTCGGCGACGCGGTCCAGTGTCAGCCCGGCGTTCTTGCGCAGTTGCCGGATCCGGCGGCCCAGGATGGCGGCGTCGTCGAACTCGGCACCGGTCGGCGGGGGAGCGGTGGGCAGCGCCTGTATTCCTTCGCCGGGCCTCGTCCGTGCGGTGGTCATCGCGCGCCGATCGTCAGGAGATCCGGCGTCACGAATGTTGCCCGGGGCCAGTCGGTGTGCTGGTCGGCGCTGGTTCCGGTGAGCACGAGCAGACTGTCCCAGCCTGCGGCGGCGGCCAACTCGACGTCGGCTGCGACGGTGTCACCGATCATCAGCACCCTGCCCGCCACGTGCGGCCGGAGCGCGGTCAAGAACGGCGACGACGGTTTACCACAGATGATCGGATCGACGGCGACCCGGGCGGCGAGTGCGGCCAGCGCCATGCCGGTGCCGCCGGACAACCCTTCCCGCGTCGGATATGCCACCTCGGTGGTGGTGACCAGCAAGGGCAGGCCACGCTCCAGCAGCATGGCAACACGTCCGAGCGTCCTGATATCGGTGTCCGGGGCCAGACCCATGGCGACGGCGCGGCCCGACGGTGTGGATGACCACGACCGCCAGACCTCGTCGCCCGGCACGGCGCGCACCCCGTGCCGGGCCAACGCGTCGAACAGGCCTGCCTCACCGATCGCTGCCACCTCGTGAATGCCTAGTTCGCGGGCCTGCGCCCCGAGCGCGTCCGCGGCCGTGACCAGCACGTCACCCGGAGCTGCCAGGCCGGCCCGGGTGAGTCCGGCGCGGAGTTGCGCCGACGTGGCGACGCTGGCGTTGGTGGCCAGGCAGATCCTGGCTCCCCGGCGACGAAACGAGTCCAGCAGGCCGACGGCGCCGGGCAGGGGGGTGTCGTCTATCCACAGCGTCCCATCGAGGTCGCTCACCACCGTGTCGTAGGACGCCAGATCGGGGTGCACTCACGCCTCCGGGTGAAGGTGGACGACCTGACCGCGGGTGAAGAACTCATAGGTGCGCGGCCCTTGCTCCAAAGGGCCGGAGCCGGAGTCCTTCATCCCGCCGAACGGGACGTACGGCGGAAAGCCGGTGACCGCGTTGAGATGAACCATCCCGGCGTCGAGGCTCTGCACCAAGCGCAGCGCCAGCGCCAGGTCGCGGGTGAAGACGCCGGCGTTCAGCCCGTACGGGGTGTCGTTGGCGACCTCCATCGCGCGCCCGGCGTCCGGAACCGATATGACGGCGGCAAACGGTCCGAAGACCTCGTGCCGGGCCGTGGCGGTGCCCGGTTGCACTCCGGCGAGCACCGTGGCCGGAAGGAAGTTGCCGTACGCGAGTCGTTCCTCGGCCGGCGGGTCACCGCCGTGCAGCACCGTGCCGCCGGCTGACACCCCTTCCCGCGTCGCGCGGATCACCGCGTCGCGGGCCGCCGGTGTCATGAGCGGGCCGAGCTTCGTGGCCGGCTCGAGTCCGCTGCCCATCGTCAAGTCGGCCGCCGCGGCGGCCAACCGCTCAGCAAGTTCGTCAGCCACCGGCGCCTCGGCGACGATCCGGCCGATCGCGGTGCACTTCTGCCCGCTGCCGGAGAACGCCCCGGCGGCGAGGTGTGCGGTGACCGCGTCGAGGTCGGCATCGGCGAGGACGACGGCGACGTTGCTCCCGCCCATCTCCAACTGCACGGCGACGTCGCGCCCGGTGACAGCTCGTTGCACCGCCCGGCCCGCTGCGGTGGACCCGGTGAAGGTGACCGCTCTGGTGCGGGAATCCGCCAGTAGCGGACCGGCCAGCGTTGCGGCGGTGCCGCACAGCAGGTTCAGCACGCCGTCCGGCAGACCCGCCTCGGCGAGCGCCCGGGTGAAGTGGACGGCGGACAGCGGCACCAGTTCACTGCACTTCCACACCACGGTGTTGCCGTGCGCGAGCGCCGGCCCGATCTTCCAGGCCGGCAGCAGCATCGGGTAGTTGAACGGGGTAATGACGGTCACCACACCCAGCGGCACGCGGCGGCTCAGAATGAACGATCCGGCGGGCGCCGGCAGTACGTCGCCGGCCGGCTGCAGCGCCGCCATGGCGAAATATCGCAGCGTGTCCGCCGAGCGGGCCACCTCGCCGCTGGCGTCCTTCCAGATCTTTCCCTCCTCACGGACGAGGTCGCGCGCCATCGCCTCCCGGTCCCGGTCGAGGACCGCGGCGGCGGCCAGGAGTACGTCGTGCCGGCGTTGGGGGGCAGTGCGCGCCCAGGCCCGCGCGGCCCGGTCGGCGGCCGCGTAGGCCGCGTCGACATCCGCAGCGGAGGACAACGAGACCTCGGCGACCACTTCACGGTTGTCGGCGGGGTCGGGCACGATCCGGCGTTCGGGACGGTCCCACCAGCGGCCGTCGACATACGTCGTGGCGGTCATTGCGGTATTCCCTTGAACGCGTATTTGAGCGCCATGGCGGCGGCGTTCCAGGTCTGCGCGGGCTGCGCCACGGCGGTGGTGACGGGCCGGACCTGCACGAGTGTCACCGGGTCACCTGACCGGTAGGCGCGGGGGATGACCCACTCCACGTCGGCCGGTGCGCCGAGCATCTCCTCGGCGGCGAGCACGGCATCGACGAGGGCGCCGATCTCGTCTTCGGCGAGCACGCGGAGGGTTCGCATCGGCTCCGGCATGGCGACCTCGACGACCTGGCCGGCCCGATGGTCCATCGCGGACACGGTCTGCTTGTCGCCCACCGCGTAGCTGAGTATCCGCCGGTCGGCGCGGCCAACCTCCAGGTGATCCGGGGTGACCACGCCTTGCACCAGCGCCTCGCCGAAGCCGAACGTCGCCTCCACGACAATACGGTCCCGCCGTCCGGTGACCGGGTTGAGGGAGAACGCCACACCGCTCGCCCGGGCGTGCACCAACTCCACGATGCCGACGGCCATCGTCGATTCCACATGGGATAGACCGTTGCGGATCCGGTAGCTGAGCGCTCGGGCTCCGAACAGGCTGCCCCAGCACCGCAGTATGCCGTCGAGGACGGCTGGCGCGCCGGTCAGACCGAGGTAGGTGTCGTACTGTCCGGCGCTGCTCGACGCGACGGCGTCCTCGGTCGTCGCCGAACTGCGCACCGCAACCGGCAGTAGCGCATCCCGCGACGCCGCGCACAGTTGCTCGTAGGCGCCGGCAACGGCTTCGGTGAGATCCGGCGGCAGCGGTGCGCCGGCCAGGCGTTCCCGTAGTCGCTGCTCGGCACGGGCCAGTCCGGCCGAGTCGTCGGCACCAAGACCGGCCAGTTCCCGATCGAGCGCGGAGGGCAGATCGCACGCCGCCGCCACCGCTTGAAACGCGTCGGTGGTAACGACGAACGCGTGCGGCACGGTGAGACCGGCCCGGGCCAGATCAGCCAGCCGGGTCATCTTGCCTCCGGCCGCCGGATCATCGGTCGCGATGTCCGGGAGGTGGCGGATGTAGGTCATCGCTCGGCCCGCTTCCGGATGCGCACGGTACCTCGGGTGCCGTCCACCTCGATCTCGTCGCCGGTGCGGATCGTCGACGTCGCGATGCCCACCCCGCACACGCAGGGGATGCGGTACTCGCGGCTGACGATCGACGCGTGCGTCAGCGTGCCACCGCTGTCGCAGACGCAGGCGGCGATCTTCGCGAAGGCCGGCGTCCAGTTGGGTGAGGTCGCCTCGCACACCAGGATCTCGCCGGGTTCGATCCGGTGCAGTTCCTCGGCACCGTGCAGCACCCGCGCGACGCCGCGGGCCACGCCCGACGACGCCGCGACGCCGGACAGCGAGGTGACCTGCGACGTGTCACCGCCGAGCTGTTTCATGGCCGCGAAGAACCCGGCATTGGTCCCGAAGATCTCCCGCATCACCGGGTCACTCATGTCCTCGGGTACGGTGCCGAGCACCTTCGGCATTCTCGGCCGGCGGGCGAGCCAATGCTCGTAGTAGGCCCGCCGTTCGTCGACCAACTTGCGCATGCTGCCCCAGTCGCGGTGCCCTTCGGCGAGTCGACGCAGCTCGGGACGGAACACGAACAGTCCGTCATCGGGCCGCTCGGCGCCCAGCGCGCGGGCGATCGCCAGGCCGGCCCGCCGCATCGGGATGTGTGCGCGCAGGTCGATGTAGTAGTTATGGTCCTCGTTCCACCACGCGAAGTTGGCCGACGTGCACGCGGCCAGCCCGGCATTGAAGACGTGCCGCTCCTCGACCGTGAGCCGGCCGCGGGCGGCGTCGATCGCCTGTTCCCGTTCGGCCACGGCGGCGGCCCGCGCGCCGGCGAAGTCGTGATCGGAGCCCTTCGACAGGTACGTCCGGACCGTGCCCAGCGGGCTGACCGGGTCGTCGATCCAGGGCGTCAGCACGACGTCCGCGATGCCCTCGGTGCGGTGCCCGTACGTCTGCAGGAACGCGTCGAAGTCGGCGACCCAGCCTTTCGCCGCCGGGTCGGCCCGGAGCGTCGTATTGAGGTCTGTCGCGTCGGTGGCGGCGAAAACGTCGGCGAGCCCGGCCGCGCGTGCCTTGCGGGTGAGCTCCCACAAGCCGCGATCCGTCTCCATGATCTTGGAGTCGTAGCCTTGCAGGAACTTCGAGATCTCGGCCGCGTCGATGCCCAGTTCCAGGCACGTGCCGTGGAAGCCCACATAGGTGGCCAGCAGCGGGTACATGATCTCAAAGTGGATCGTCCAGGCGCGGCGGTGGAAGACGACCGCCTCCTCGTAGAGGCGGGCCAGGTCGGCGAGGTCGCGACCGTCGAAGGACTGCCCTTCGAAGTAGGCCAGTCCGCGGTTCAGCTCCGTCACTCGGTCGGCCCACGTCGCCTGGAACCGCTCGAGGGTCGCCGGGAGGGCGCGCTGGATGCGCTCGACCCGCTCGCCGACAGCCCACCGCGAGGTGACCGGCACCTCGCTGGTGTAGATGTGCGGTCCGGCCATCCGGACACCGAGCCCGCCGCTCGTGGGCAGCGGCAGACCCTCGGCCGCCTGCTGGGTGCAGAAGCAGATGCCATCCTCGGGAAAGACGTACCCGAGCGGCACCATGCCGCGCGGATAGTGGAAGTCCAGCAACCAGAAGCGGTCCTCGTCCTCCTTCCGGAAGGTGGACAGCGCCTCGGTGTAGACCCCGGCGTCGGTGCGCCCGGGCCTGAAGCCCGGATACCACTCGTCGGAGATGAACTCGTCAACCGGAACCACGGTGCTCATCGGGGATCTCTCTCTCGTCTGGAGGGGGTTCAGCCGCCGGCGTACTCGGACGCGAATCCGCCGTCGGGATGCAACAGCGAACCGGTGAAGTACGAACCCTCGTCGCTGGTGAGGAAAAGTGCGGTGCGGGCGATCTCCGCCGGCAGCCCGAGCCGCTGCAACGGCACCTGCTTCTCGCGCGTTTCCCGCCACATCCTCTGGGCATCGAGGTCGTCGCCGCCCGATCGCCGGGCCATGCCGTCGAGCAGGCCCGTCTCCACGTAACCCGGCCCGATCGCGTTGACCCGGATATGGCGTGGCGCCAATTCGTGCGCGAGGCAGCGCGTAAGCATCCACGCGCCGGCCTTGGACACCGAGTACGCGCCTGCGGACGGCCGCTTGGCGGCAATGCTGGCCAGCACCACGATCGAGCCGCCCGACTCCGGCATCGCGGACGCCGCGGCGCTGGCGGTGAGGAAGACACCGGTCACGTTGACGTCGAGCACGAAACGGAAATGTGCCGGATCGAGGTCGAGCAACGAGTTGAACGATCCGGTGCGGTCCGGATGGGCGCTCACGCCCGCCGAGGCGACCACTGCATCGATGCCGCCGAACCGGTCGACGCACAGCGCCACCGCGGCGTCCACCGCGGCCGGGTCAGTGACGTCGGTGGGCGCGAAGACCGCACGGCCGCCGTCCTTCTCGATACGCGCGACTACGGCGTCGGCCGCGGCGCGGTGCGAGGGCAGGTCGGCGATGACCACCGCGGCGCCCTCGGCGGCGAACAGTTCCGCGGTCGCGGCGCCGATGCCGGAGGCGCCGCCGGTCAGGAGAGCCCGGCGGCCCTGTAGTCGTGTTGTCACATCGGCTCCTTCGGGTGGATGGGCAACTCGTCCGCGGACGGTTGCCGCTCGTTCGCGCCGAGATAGGCACGGTGCAGCCGGTCGCTGTGCCGGCTGAGTTCAGCGGCGCTGTCACGCAGGACGATCCGGCCGCGGAACAGCACCATCGCCTCGGAACCCACGGACAGCGCGAGGGCCGCGTACTGCTCGACCAGCAGAACCGCCATGCCTTCCTCGGCGAGCGCGCGTACCGCAGGGAGCAGCCGGCGGACGATCACCGGCGCCAGGCCGAGGCTCATCTCGTCGATGAGCAGCACGCGGGGCCGGGCGAGCATCGCGCGGGCGAGCACGAGCATCTGCTGTTCACCGCCGCTGAGCGCGCGGGCCGGCACATCGGTGCGCCGCCGCAGCTCGGGAAACATCTCGAACGCCGGCCCGATCTCGTCATTCCCTACCGCGACGAGGAGGTTTTCCGTGACGGTCAGGTCACCGAAGACCGTGCGGCCCTGCTCGACATGGGCCAGGCCGCTTCTGGCGCGGGCCCGGCGGGACAGCGGCAGTACATCCACGCCGTCGAGCAGCGCGGCTCCTGCGGTCGCCGGGATCCGTCCGCTCAGTGCTTCCAGCAACGTCGTTTTACCGGCGCCGTTGGGTCCCAGGAGCACCGTTATCCGGCCCGGCGCGACGGTCAGGTCGACACCCGTGACGATCGGGAAGCCCGCCCTTTGGACCTCGAGACCCCGCACGTCGAGACCACTCATGCCGGAACCTCCTCGCCGACGTACGCGGCGAGCACGACGGGGTCGCGCAGCACCTGCGCCGCCGGCCCGGACGCGATCACCCGGCCGAAGTCGAGCACGGTCACCCGGTCGCTGATGGTGGCGACCATCTCCACGTCGTGCTCGATGAGAAGCACACCGAAGCCGTACGCGGCGGGAAGCCCCGCGAGCAGCCGGCCCAGTCGCTGCGACTCCGCGGCGTCCAGGCCCGCTGCCGGCTCGTCGAGCAGCAGGATGCTCGGCCGCGATAGCACGGCGCCGGCCACCTCGACGAGCCGTCGTCGGCCGACGTCGACCGTGGACAGCAGCACGTCACCGGCCGGGCAGCCGAACTGATCGAGCAGGGTGTCAGCCTCGGCGGGTGTCGCGGTGGGCGCGACGAGCCGGAGGTAGCCGGCGACGGTGAGGTCGCCGATCGTGCGCTCGTGCTGGAAGGTGCGGCGCAGCCCGGCTCGGGCCCGGACGTGCACCGGCGCGGAGGTGTGGTCCTGGCCGTCGATGGACACGCGGCCGGCCACCGTCACGGTGCCGGCGGCCGACCGCACGAATCCCGAGACGACGTCGACGAAGGTGGACTTGCCGGCCCCGTTGGGTCCGATCAAAGCGTGCAGTTCGCCGTGGCGAACCTCGATGGACACGTCGTCCAGCGCGGTGACCGCGCCGTAACCCACGCGGAGATTCCGCGCGTCCAGCGCTGCGGGTATGTCGCTTCCGGTCGGCTTCGGTCCAGGCGTCACCGTCCCGAGGGCCGGGCCGGGTGCCTTCGCCCCGGTTGCTCCGGCCGGCCGGGCCCGCTGGCCGAGCAGCCGCCGGCCGGCCGCCCGCAGGTCCGCGGCCGCCCCGCCGGCTCCAGTGCGCAACCCGATCACTGCGCCGACCGCAAAGACGACGGCGGCCAGATCCTGCGGGAGACCGACCTGGCGCAGGACCTCGGGCAGAAACGCGGCGAGCATGCCACCCAGCGCCGCTCCCTCCGGATGGCGCGCGCCGACCATGACGGCGAGCGTGAAGATCGTCAACGACTGCAGGGATCCGAATCCGGTGGCGTTGAGTTGGCCCAGCTGACCGGCCAGCAACGAACCGGCGACACCGGCGAGAAAGGCGCTCACGGCGAACGCGGTCAGCTTCACTCGTGGGACCGCGAGGCCGGTCGCTGCGGTGGCGCGTTCGCTCGACCGCACGGCAAGCCAGGCCGCGCCGCCGCGCCGGGTGCCGTACCACGACAACGCCGCCGACGCGCCGACGAACACGACCCAGCACAACAGGAAGTAGTCGGCGTCCTCGGTGGCCCAGTCCGGGCGCGGGACGACGTCGAGCGTCTGCGCTCCGGGGAACCCGACGCTGTTGGTCACCACGTCGACCGCGACGGCGAAGCCGAGCGTCACGATCGCCAGGTTCAGCCCGCGCAGGCGCAGCGCCGGCAGGCCGATGGCGATGCCGACCGGCAGGGCGACCAGCCCGGAGACGACAAGCAGCACCGGGAACGGCAGGGCGATTCCCCAATGGTTCGCCAGGGCCGTCGTGAGCGCCCCGATGGCGGCGAAGGCCATGGGACACAGTGCGGCCATGCCGGCCCGGCCGAACACCACACCGACCGACAGGCAGAGCATCGCGGTCACCGTCGCGCTGGTGGTCAGGTAGATCCAATAGCTCGACATGCCCGTCGTGACGACCAGTGGGACCAGAACGGCGGCCGCGATGCCTAGCAGCGATGCGGGCCTGCGCATCAGATCAACGCGTCGCATCCCATACCTCCCGCCGCTGCAACCACACCAGCGCCACAACCACCACCAGGAACGGAAGCACCTGCCGGTACTCCGAGAGCTGCCGTACCGACGTACCGGCCCCCTCGATGACGCCGATCAGCACGCCACCCAGGGCAGCGCCGGGCAGGTTGCGCAGGCCACCCAACAAGGCGGCGGCCATCGCCGGCATCACGAGCAGGCTGAGGCTCAGGAAGTTGCTCGGCCGCGTGGGCGCGACGGCGGTGACCGCCACCGCGGTCACCGCTCCCATGACCGCCCACACGCCGACCGCCAGAGCCGTGACGGGCACGCCGAGCATCTCGGCGGTCACCGGTCGTTCGCTGATTGCCCGCAACCGCACGCCGAGCCGCGAGCGATTGAGCAGCAGGCCGGCACCCACCGCGATGGCCGCCGCCAGCACGAGGGCGATCAACGCGTTCCCCGAAACCACGACGTCGGCGAGCCGGAACCCAGCACCGGGCACCAGTGAGGGAACGGTGCGCGGATCGTTGCCGAACAGCCGGAAGCCGACGGCGAGCAGGCCCACGAGTACCGCCACGGTGACAATCGTGCGCACCTGCGCCGAGCTGTCGGCGTAGAAACGCGCGATCGCCCAGCCGAGCATGGCCGCAAGCGCTGCCGCAGTGAGCACGCCCACCGGCAACGCCACGCCGAACCCCCACCCGCGCTCCAGCAACTGGAGCATGACCATGGTGCCGAAGGCCCCGATGGCCGCCTGCGCCACGTTGAGCACACCGGTCATCTGGAACAGCAAGACGACGCAGACGCCCACCATCGCGTAGGCGCCCCCGGCGAGCAGGCCCGCGACCGATGCCTGCAACATGTCAGGACCCGGCCGGCAGGGTAATCCACTCCGGCGTGACCGTGACCCACGTGCCGCCCTTGAGCTGGACGAACTTGCTGGCCCGGTTCGAGTTGTGTTTCTCGGCCGGGGCGAACGAGTACGGTGTGCCGACCAAGGGGTTGGACACCGAGGTCAGCCCCTGCAGCGCCGCGGTCACCGACTCGCGGTTGATCTCACCTTGAATGCTTTTCAGTGCCTGGACGAAGTAGGTCGCGGAGAGGTACCCGCCCTGAGCGAACGAGTTCAGCGGTATCTTGGCCGCCGTCATGGTCTGCTTCCAGTCGGCCAGTGCGGGCGCGGATCCGCCGTAGGGCTCGAACTCCGAGTTCGCGTACAGTCCCTCGCCGACGGGGCCGAGCGTCTTTGCCACCTTGTCGGTGTAGTTCGAGGTGAGAAAGACCCAATCGATGCCGGTCACCTTCTGCGCCTGGACCGCCTGCATCCAGGCCACGCCCGCGACATCCACCCCGTCGAACACGACGGCCTGGCAACCAGCCTGGCGGACCTTCAACACGAACGGCGTGGGATCTTCCGGGCCGGGCTTGTACGTGGCATCAAGCAGTGCCAACTTCTTGCCGGTCGACTTCTCCCACTGCCCGATCGCGGCGGCGTAGGCATCACCCCAGCCGGCGTAGTCGACCAGTACGGCGCAGACTTTGTCCCGCTTCAGTGTCTCGGACGCGAACTGCAGCGACACCGTGATGCCCTGAAATGGACCGGTGTTGACCGGTGAGATGTTGCTGGAGCTGAAGCAGGCCGGGTCCACCCCGGTGCCCTGCACCGAGAGGATCTTCTTCTGCTTGTACAGCGCTCCGTTGACGCTGCACTCCAGTGCGCTGGACGAGCCGACCATCGCCACAACTTGCTCGGAGTCGACGAGCTTGCGGGCCGCCTGCTGGGCCTGCTGCGGGTCGACCTTGTCGTCCTCGACCAGGTACTCGAGCTTGCGGCCGCCGATGCCGCCCTCCGCGTTGACCTTGTCGAAGACGGCTTTGACCGCCTGCGACGCCTCCGGGAAGACGACGGGACCGGAGATGGAGCTGATGGCCCCGACCTTGATCGGCGCGGTGCTGGAGCTTTCCGTCTTATCGCTGCAGCCGGGGATCGCGATCAGCAGGAGGCCGGAAACCACTGCTGCCGCCGCGGGCCTAGGACTGATCATGGGTTTCCCTTCCTTCAAGGCCGGCTGTGGCCTGAGTCACAAGGTAGGGCGCAACCTTCACGACATGCAAGAGAAACTTTCATGACACTTCATAATGGCCGAACAGTTGAGGTCCAGGTCGAAGTAGCGACGGTCTCCGGCAGCATCAGATTCACGGGAGGAGGAAGGCTGGTGCCCGCCTGGGCGCGTGCACCACGAGACCCGTCGCCAGGGGCTTGGGCCGCAGTCATCGCCGGTGCATGATCTCGTTGACTTACGATCATACTGCAATGTGCGCCCGCTGAGCGCAAGGGTTTGCCGGTGCACGACACGGGCGTGCTGATGGAAGGACGGCGTCGCTTTCCCCGTAGATCAGGTGGTCGCGACGGGCGACCACGTCGACGCGACAAAGCGGCGGATGTAGATCATGTGCCCAAGAGGCGTAAGGACGCCGTACGCGATTCGCGGCGGCCCTGGCCGGTGTCAGAACATCGTGTTGTCGTTGGCGGCGGTCTCGGGTACGTCCTGTTCGGCGTTCCAGTGCTCGACGATCTTCCCGTCGCGTACCCGGAAGAGGTCGATGACCGCCCGGCCGCGGTCGCCGGGTGTGTCGATGTAGTGGCTGTGCACGGCGACCAGGTCACCCTGCGCGATGACCCGTTTCGGTGTCACGCTCAGCTGCGGGAACTGCTCGAAGTAGAAGCCCAGCCCGGCCTTCAGACCGGCCGCGCCGTCGGGGATGTTCGGGTTGTGCTCGTGGTACTCGGTGTCAACATAGGTGTCGATGGCGGCCAGGTCCTTGCGGACCAGCAACTCGTCGACGAACGCACTGACCAGCTTCTTGTGGTACGCGGTGAGCCACCGCTGCCCCGGCGCCTCGCTCCGCGGCTCGCTGAGCGTGGCGAACATGTCATTGCCGCTGGCGGTGGTGGCGGGCACTTCCTGCAGGACGTCCCAGTGCTCGGCGATCCTCCCGTCCTGGAAACGGAAGAGGTCGAACACGGCCATACCCGGGGTGCCCGGCACGAGTACGTTGCGGGAGTGCAGCAGCACCAGGTCGCCGTCGGAGATGACCCGTCGAGGCTCGAAGGCGACCTGCGGGAACTGCTGCCGCGTCGTGGCGACGAAGTATTTGAGGGCGTCGGGGCCGTCGGGCGCCAGGGGGTTGTGCTGGATGTAGTCGGGCCGCAGGAGCCGGTCGACAATGGCAGTGTCGCCGCGGGTGAACAGGTCCTGCAGGAGTTGCTGGGCAAGTTGCGCCTGGCCGCCGTCTCGTACGGTCAGCACGATCTTGCCGGTGGTGCGGCCGGTCTCGCCGAGCGCGTGCGCCTTCGCCGCCTCAGCGAGCGGGAACGTGGCCTCGATGTGCGCACGCAGCGCCCCGGTCTCGACGAGGGCGGCGATGGCCCGCATACCTCCGTGGTCAGCCTCGACCAGCAGCGACTCGTAGCGGATGCCTCGCTCGGCGATCGCCGCTAGTTCGGCGGGGTCGATGGGTACCGGAAGGATCGAGACGAGGGTGCCACCCGGGCGCAGCACGGCCACGGAGCGGGCCCGGGCGGCGGAGTCGAGCGAGATCGGGTCGAGGACCACGTCGATGTCGCTGAGCACCTGGGCGAAATCGACGCTGTGGTAGTCGATCACCTCGTCGGCGCCCACCGACCGCAGGAAGTCGTGCTTGGCGGCGCTGGCGGTGCCGATCACGTACGCGCCGCGGGACTTGGCGATCTGCACAGCGAGGTGACCCACGCCGCCGGCCGCCGCATGAATCAGGACCCGCTGCCCGGCCCGGACGCCGGCGGTGTCGACCAGCGCCTGGTAGGCGGTGAGCGCGGCCAGCGGCAGCGCACCGGCCTGGACGTGGTCGATACCGGCGGGCTTGTGCGTGAAGACGCGGGCCGGTGCGGTCACGTACTCGGCGTGCGCACCCACCCCGCCCGGATAGGGCAGCATCCCGAAGACTTCGTCACCGGGCTTGAACAGGGTGACGCCCATGCCGACGGCCTCGACGACGCCGGAGACGTCCCAGCCGAGCACCAGCGGCATCTGGGCGACGGTCATGGACTGGGCCCGGTTCCACCAGTCGGTCGGATTGACCCCGGCCGCGTGGACGGCTACAAGGATTTCACTCACCCCTGGCGCCGGTTTGGGTAGCAGGGTCTCCTGCAGCACGTCGGGGGTTCCGTAGGTGTCCTGGCTGATGGCTCGCATGGTCTCGGTGTTCGTCATGGGTCCAGCCTGTCCGCCGTCACGGCCCGCTACAATGGCATGGTCGCCAACTTTCGACGGGATCCTGCCATGGCACAGGTGCACCGCGTCGTCGTTCTCGCCCCGAACGGCGTGTACCCCTTCGACCTGGGCATCCCCAGGCGGGTCTTCGGCACCGCCGACGGCCGCTACGAAGTCCTGACCTGCACCGCCGACGGCCGCCCAGTCCGCACCAACGCGGACTTCTCGATCACCGTCGACCACGGCCCGGAGGTTTTGCGTACCGCCGACACCGTCATCATCCCGCCCTTCGGCACCACCGACTTCAGCCGTCAAACGCCGGTCGACGTGGCGCAAGCCCTCGCGTTCGTGTCCCCCGGCACCCGGATCGTGTCGATCTGCACCGGTGCCTTTGTGCTAGCCGCGGCGGGGCTGCTCGACGGACGGCGGGCCACCACGCACTGGGCCGCCACGGAGGTCTTCCGTCAGTGGTATCCGCAGGTGGAACTGGACCCGAACGTGCTGTTCGTCGACGAGGGCGACGTGCTGACCTCGGCCGGCGCCGCCTCCGGCATCGACGTCTGCCTGCACCTGGTCCGCAAGGACCACGGCAGCGAGATCGCCAACCATGTGGCCCGCATGTGCGTCGTCCCCCCGTGGCGCGACGGGGGCCAAGCGCAGTACATCGAGCGCCCGGTCCCCGACACCGTGGCGAACGACACGTCCGCCACCCGCCAATGGGCGCTGCAGAACCTGCACAAGCCGCTGACCCTGAGCGACCTTGCCGAGCAGTCAAACATGAGCCTGCGCACCTTCGCCCGCCGCTTCAACGAGGAAGTCGGCATGAGCCCAGGACGCTGGCTCATCCAGCAACGCGTCGACCGGGCCCGGCACCTGCTGGAATCCACCGACCTCGCGGTCGACGAGATCGCCGGCCAGGTCGGCTTCGCCGGCGGCACCTCGCTGCGTGAACACCTGCACGCCGCCATCGGCGTCTCGCCACTCGCCTACCGACGCACCTTCCGAGGCGTGCCGGCCCAAAACCACTGACCGAACGTCACCCCATGAAATTGTGTACGTCATACCATCGGGTATGCCAGGTGCGGCATCGAGCGTGCCGAGTAGATGGAGGAGTTCCGGTGGCGCGTTACGACAAGGAGCACAAGCAGGCCACGCGGCAGCGGATCCTCGACACGGCCGGCCGTCGGTTCAAAACCGACGGCATCGACGGCTCCGGTGTGGCCACGTTGATGGCGGACGCGGGGTTGACCAACGGTGCGTTCTACGCCCATTTCTCGTCCAAGGACGACCTCGTCGCCAACGTCATCGCCGACCAGTTGGGTGCCCAGGCGCAGAGTTTCAGTGAGCTGCCGCCCGGCCGGTCGGGCCTAGAGGAGTTTCTGCGCGAATACCTGTCGCCTCAACATCGGGACAACCCCGGCGCCGGATGTCCCGCCGCCGCCCTGCTCGACGAGATCGGGCGCTGCCCGATCGGAGCCAAGGACGCTTACACCGACGGTGCCCGGGTCATCCTGGACGAGATAGCCGTCCGCCTGGCTCCCGCGGATCCGCAATCCGCGTACGGGAAGGCACTCGCGCTGTACACGATGGCGATCGGGACGCTGCAGTTGTCCCGCGCCGTGTCCGACCCGAAGTTCGCCGACGAGGTCCTCGAACACGGCATCCAGAACGCCCTCGTGTTCCTTCGCTGAGCAGCAGCCGAGGCCGTCCACGGCACTGCCCCCTCGACCGCGAGGGGGCCGTTCCCCTTGCGGTGCTACCGCTGGAGGAATGCGAGGGACTGCTCGACGAACTGGCCGTGAAACTGGAAGATGCCGCCATGTCCGGCGTCGGGGTAGATCACCAGGTCGCTGTCCGGCAGGCGGCGGGCCAGGTCGCGCGAGTTCTGTGTCGGCACCATCCGGTCGCTCTCGCCGTTGGCGACGAGCACGGGCTGGCGGATGACAGAGAGGTCGTGTGGCCGCTCCAGTCCCCAGCTGTGGATGGCGGACAACTGCGCGAAGTAGGACTTGAACGAGATCGCCTTGTCCCGGTTGTCGGTACGTTCCTTCAGGCGCGCCAGAAACTGCTTACCCGCCTGACGGCCGTTCGGGGTCCGGGTGAAGAACAGGAACTGCTTCGGATCCTGCAGCGTGAGCAGCGCCCGGACGGTGTCGAGATGCGAGAGCTTGGTGACGTTCTTGATGCCCTCACCGCCGGCCGGCCCGGTGCCCGCGAGGATCAGCTTGCGCACGAGCTGAGGTTCGTCCTGAACGATCACCTGGGCGATCATGCCGCCCATGGAGAAGCCCAGTAGGTCGACCTGGTTCAGACCCAGCGCCCGAATGAACGTCACGGCGTCCTTCGCCATCGCCCGAATGGTCTTCGGCGTCGCGCCGGTGGAGGCGCCCACGCCCCGGTTGTCGAACGCGATGACCCGATGTTTCGCGGCGAGGCCGTCGACCACCCGGGGATCCCAGTTGTCGAGGACCGCGGCCAGATGGGTCACCAGGACCAGCGGGACGCCGGTCTTCGGGCCGAGCTCCCGGTAGGCGAACTCCACGCCACCGGCGGATATGGTGCGGGTGGGCGCGTACTTGTACGACGTGATCGCGTTGTTTTGTACTTCTTGGCGGTGGCTCATGACTGTTCTTCCCTTTGGGTGAGGCTCCGGCGGCTCCGTGGCAATAAAAGTATGACCATAATTTAAAGCTTCCACAAGCTCACCGGCAAACCCGAATCTTCAGGACAAGTGATGGGGCGGGCCCTGATGCCACCTCATGCGCGTCTGGGGCTAGCCGTTCAGCAGCAGGACGGGCAGCCCGGAGCCCGCACTGTGACCGGCGATGCGAGCGCCGTCGACGTCGACCCCGAATGATTTGAACCCTGCGAGCAGCCGGTCATACATGACGCGTTTGCCTTCCGCGCGGGGTACGCCGGGTGCGCATGGCGTACCCCGCATTCGGTTCAGTGCCGCGCGCGCCGCAGAGCCGGCCTTCTTGCCTCTCGCCGCCGCGCAGACAAGGCGATCAGAGGCTCTGGTTGATCTGGCCGAGGTATTCGCCCAGCTGGTATTCGACATCCAGGCCCTTGTCGGCGGCCAGTGCGCCGAGCGCCATCGCCCGGGGCAGGAGTCCCGGGCCGGTCAGCGAGTCCACGAACGCGCCATAGGAGGCGATCAGGTCGGCGTCCGGCGGCAGGGTGGCCCGGCCGACCATCGCCTTGGCGGTCGCCAACGCCTGACGGTCAAAGGAAGCCAGCCGTGCGACCATCGCGTCGACGAAGACGTCGAGTTCCGCGTCCGGCATGGCCCGGGTGACCCATCCCCAACGCTCGGCCAGGTCGGCGTCGTAGTCGGCGCTGCCGAGGATCGCCTCGAGCGCCCGATCGCGGCCGATGGACCGCGGGAGTCGCTCGGCACCACCACCGCCGGGCACGATGCCGACCCCGACCTCGGGCTGGCCGAAGAACGCCTTCTCCCGGCTGGCGTACCGCAGGTCACAGGCAAGGGCCAATTCGTTGCCGGCGCCGCGGGTACGGCCCCGGATGGCCGCGATGCTGACGTACGCGGCCTTGCTCAACCGCAGGACCAGGTCGGTCCAGACCGGCGCGTCGTCCTCGTGCTCGGGCACGGGCAGGTTGCCGGCCTCAGCGCCGTCGAAGTGGTTGAAGAAGAAGTCGGGGACCTCGCAGGCGAACACGACGACCTGGATGTCGGGGTCGTCGTCGAGTCCGCGGACGATCTCGTGCAACGTCACCACGGTCTCGGGAATCACCAGGTTCATCGGCGGATTCGCGAACGTGATCCTGGCGGTCTGCGGGGTCGTGCGCTCGAGGTGGATCGTGCTGGACTGGCTCATCGGATGGCTCATTTCGTGGTCGTCGTTTCGACGGAGATCGGCGGGTAGGTGGCCTGCTCGCCGGTCCCGTCGAAGCAACATAAGATTACGATCATACGACCATAATTTGAGAATGAGTCCGGAGGCAAGACCCCTCGGTCATGAAATTATTCTCGTAATTTCAAGGGCGGCTCACGTCGGCGGCGAGGCCCGCCCTATCGCCCGGCCTTCAGCGTCGAGCAGCGTGAGGGCGCTCTGGATGCCCTGCTCGAGGACGACGTCGGCAAGCTGCTGGTCGACCAGTGCGCGGGAGAGTTGCAGCGTCCCGACCATCAGGGCGTAGATGGTGAGCGATCGCACGCGCGCCGACTGCGGGTCGTCGGGTGCCACCCGGGCGGCGACGTCGTCGATGACGGCCAGCACGCCGTCGGTGTACGCGCGCCTGGCGGCATCCGCGCTGCGGGCGATCTCGTCGAGCAGGGCGGCGGACGGGCAGCCGTCCTCGGGGCTGTCGCGATGCCGGATCGAGAGGTACTCCCGCAGGAACTGCTCGGCTCCGGCCGGTCCGGGTGCCGCCGCGCTCAGGCCCTCGCGCTGTTCGCGGAGTTGGTCGGCGACCGCGGCGACGACCAGGTCGTCCTTGGAGTCGAAGTGGGCGTAGAACGCACCGTTCGTCAATCCCGCGTCGGCCATCAGTGCGGCGATCCCCGAGCCGTTGATGCCGTCGGCCTTGAACCGGCGCCCGGCCGCCTCGATGATCCGCCGCCGCGTCACCTGCTTGCGCTCTCTCCCGTACCGCACCACACGCCCCTTCACCCGCAGGCAGGCCGCTTCGTCCGCCGCCCCGATCAGATTGAGAGTACGACCATAATTTAATTTCACCTAGCGGCTTGCCCCCGACTGCTCTCCCACCCTATGGTCGTATGACCGTAATCAGATTGCTTGTTCATCCGCGCCGTCGGCCGCGTACCCGAGGTCGCTCCAAGCGATCCAGCAGATGGGCCCCCGCGTGTCTGCGAAACAACCCCGTACGGCGGCGTATTCGTCACTCAGCGCCCGACCGAGCGCACTGACTCCTGGAGAATGACATGACTCAGCTCGCCGACCAGACCGTTCTCGTCACCGGTGCCAACCGTGGCATGGGCCGGGAGTTCGTCCGTCAGCTCCTCGACCGCGGCGTCGCGAAGGTCTATGCCGCCGCCCGCGACCCGCAGACGATCGTCACCGACGACCCCCGCATAGTCCCGCTGCAGCTCGACGTCACCGACGCCGGCTCGGTGGCCCGCGCCGCCGAGACCGCACAGGACGTGAGCGTCGTGGTGAACAACGCCGGCATCGCCCGCGGCGCTTCGGTCCTCGACGCCGACACCTCCACCCTGCGCAGCGAACTGGAGACGAACCTGTTCGGCACGCTCGCGGTGACTTCGGCCTTCGCCGACCGACTGGCGCAGCGTTCCGGCATCGTGATCAACATGGCCTCGGTGGCCTCCTGGCTCCCCACGGGCGGCACCTACGGGGTATCCAAGGCGGCCGTGTGGAGCGCGACCGACTCCATGCGCCTGGAGTTCGGGCCCCGAGGCGTGCAGGTCGTCGGAGTCCACGTCGGGTACGTCGACACCGACATGGCCGCCAGCATCGACGCCGCCAAGTCGAAGCCCGCGGACGTGGTCCGGCAGGTCCTCGACGGTGTCGAGAAGGGCTATGCGGAGATCCTGGCCGACGACTTCACCCGCGCGGTCCGTGCCGGCCTGCACCAGCCGATCGAAACCCGGCTCGCCTCGTTCCTGGGCTAGCAGTCAGGGCAGCCGGAGCAGGTCCGACCGGCGGCGAACCCGCGCCATCTGTTCGGCCGGTGCTAGCGGCCTGCGCTTCGCGGCACCGGCTGGCCGCTGCGGGCGAACCCCGTAAGCACCGAGCACGTCACCGGTCCGCTTCTCGGAACGCCCGGGCGAGTGTCCAGCCTGAGACGAGACTTGCGACTGCGCCGCGCTGACCGAGCGATCTTTGTACTGCTGTGAGCAGCGCACACCAGAGACGGAGACAACGATGAAGGCATTTGTGGTCGAGCGCTACGGCGACGCCGACACCGTGCGCGCCAGCGATGTGCCGGATCCGAAGGCGGGCGCTCATGACGTCCTCGTCCGGATTCATGCGGCGAGCGTCAATCCGGTCGACCTCAAGATCCGCAACGGCGACCTCAAGGCGATCCTGCCGTTGCGGGCGCCGTTCGTCCTCGGCAACGACCTCGCCGGCACGGTCGTCGCCGTCGGTGCCCGCGTCACACGGTTCGCCGTCGGCGACGAGGTCTACGCACACCCGGACCAGAACCGGATGGGCACGTTCGCGGAGCTCATCGCGATCCACGAGGACGACGTGGCGACCAAACCGGCCACGCTCACCATGGCGGAGGCCGCCTCCATCCCCCTGGTTGGATTGACCGCCTGGCAGGCGCTGGTGGAGCGGGCCGACCTGCGACCCGGCCAGAAGGTCCTCATCCACGCCGGTGCCGGCGGCGTCGGCACCATCGCCATCCAGCTGGCGAAACATCTGGGAGCGAGCGTGGCCACGACCGCGAGCGCGTCGAAGACGGACCTGGTGAAGAGCCTCGGCGCGGACGTCGTCATCGACTACCAGAAACAGGCATTCGAGGCGAACCTGCACGACTACGACGTGGTTCTCGACACCGTCGGCGGCGAGACGCTCGACAAGTCTCTGCGGGTGCTCAAGCCGGGCGGGACCGTCATCAGCATCACCGGACCACCCGACCCCGCCTTCGCCCGGGAGATCGGCGCCAATCCCGTCATCCGGCTGGCGATAGCGGCGTTGAGTTTCCGCATCCGCCGGCGTGTCAGGCGACGCCAGGTGACGTACTCGTACCTGTTCATGAAGGCCAGCGGCGACCAGCTGCGCGAACTCGCCGCCCTCATCGACGCCGGGATCATCCGGCCGGTCGTGGACTCCGTCTTCGACTTCGACCAGACCCGCGAAGCCCTGGCCCACCTCGAGCAAGGACGCACCAAGGCCGGCAAGGTCGTCGTCCGCATGAAATGACCGCACCCGCCGCCCCGGGCCGCCGGGCCGGCACGCCCCCGCGCACAGAATGCGTCGCCGTTTCACGCGGGAGCGTGACAGGCGCGAGCGCCCGAAATCGTCGACCACAGCCGACTCACCGGAGGATCACATGGACACGCCACGAAGTAGCTCGCAGCCCGCAGGACACATTGCCGTCGAGGGCCACGCCGGGGTGCTCGTCGCTCGTATCGACGGAGGCCCGCATGCGTTGTTCGATCCCGAGATCGCCAAGCAGCTGAAAGAGTTGGTCGATCGTGCAGACCGCGATCCGGACATCCGCGCGGTCGTCTTCACCGGTACGCATCCTGACCGCTTCTTGAGTCATTCTGATGTGCGCTGGCTACAAGAGGGTGGCACTGGATTCCCGCCGATCAACACGCGTATCGCCAAGCTCGTAGCGCGCACGGCGAGACTCATCAACAGAGTGCCGGTTGTCAGAACGCTCGCGGGGATGACCCGGCTCAAGACACTTCTGCAGCTCGACAGCTTCCATGCCACCTTCCTGAAGATGAATGCAAGCGGCACCATCTTCGTTGCGGCACTCAACGGTTCGGCACTTGCCGTCGGCGCGGAACTGGCATTTGCCTGTGATCTGCGCATCTTGGCAGACGGGGAGCATGTCATCGGCCTGACAGAAGTCCTGCTTGCACTGACACCCGGTGGCGGCGGCTCTCAGCGACTGCCTCGTCTGATCGGTACTCAGCAGACGTTGGTCGCCGTTCTCGAAGGCAGGCCGTTCACGCCTGCAGAGGCTCTCTCGCTCGGTGCGGTCGACGAAGTGGTGCCACAGGAAAAGGTCCTCGCACGGTCGATCGAGCGCGCAGAGTATCTGAGCCTACGCTCGAAGAAATCTCTCGGAGCCATCAAGCGATCCATCTACTTCGGCAGCTCTCTGTCGCTCGAACAGGGCTTGCAGTTCGAGCACGCCGAGTTCCTGGTCAGAGATCAATCAAAGGAAGCTCAGAGGCGGATGCTTGAATACATCGCCGCCACGGACGCCACTGGCGAGCTCCCTCTGCTGGATCGGGAGACGTACGCGCGAGCACTCAACGACGGTCGTATCGGAGGTAGTTCAAGCGAGTAGATCGAGCCCATTCGGTGGCTTCTTCTTGATCAGCAGTTCATCGCCTGGCACGGGCCGTTGCCTTCCGCGTCAGAGTTCATGAACCAGTTCCGGTCCGAAACACCTATCAGCCGCGGCGCGGGTCGCGCCGACGGCCGCTGCGTTCACCTGATCTCCGCGCCGTGCGACGACGGCATCGTGCCGGCCGGAGCGAGACCGACGCCAAGAACAACAAGATCACCGCATTCCGGCCCCGCTCAGCGGAAATTGCTGAGCATGGCCAGGACGTCGTCGTAGGTACCGTTCGCCGTCGCGTCGCGAAAGAGCCTGGCACGCTCGACGACGATCTCCCTGGCGTCGGGCCTTTCCCGCAGAAGGTCCAGGGCCTCGGTGAGGTAGTCCTCCAGCGGCATGGACCTCTCGTCGTCCTGCTGGCCGAGGAGGGTGGTCCGCACAGCCGGCGGGATCACCTCGATCACCTGGACGCCGCTGTCGGCGAGTTGCACGCGCAGACTCTCGCAGAAGGCGTGCAGCGCGGCCTTGGTCGCGCTGTAGGTCGGGGTGGCCGCCAGCGGCACGAAGCCCATCGCCGAGGTGACGTTCATGACGACCGCGTCGTCCTTGCCCGCGAGCAGGGGCAGGAAGGCGTACGTCATCCGGATCGTGCCGAGCAGATTGATCGCGACGTGGTCCTCGGCGACCGGGAGGGAGGCGGGGTCGAGGAGGTTCTCCCGCAGCATGATGCCGGCGTTGTTGACCAGGACGTTCAGGTCGGGATGCGCGGCCGCCACCGTCTCGGCGGCGCGGGTGATCGACGCGGGGTCGGCGACGTCGAGGACGAGCGCCGCGATGCCGGGGTGGGCGGTCGTGATCTCGTCCAGGAGTTCTTTGCGGCGGCCGGCGACGATCACCTTGTTGCCGGCCTCGTGCAGACGCAGCGCCAGGCCGAGCCCGATGCCCGAGGTGGCGCCGGTGATCAGAATCGTGTTGCCGGTCATCTTCATGGGGGTTCTCTCCTTCGTTGGCTGCGGGGCCGGTGAGCGCCCGCAGCCCCGACCGTAGGGGCGCCCGCGCGGAGGCGGGAGGGGAAGGTTCATCCATGGATCGGCGGTCCCTGGCTGGGCCGACGCACAACGACGACAATGGGAGGCATGGACAGGAAAGAACTGGCGGAGTTCCTGCGCCGGCGGCGCGAGCTGCTGCGCCCCGCCGACGTCGGACTGGTCAAGGGTCCGCGTCGGCGCACCCAGGGGCTGCGCCGCGAGGAGGTCGCCCAGCTCGCCGGCATGTCCACCGACTACTACGCCCGCCTGGAGCAGCAGCGCGCTCCGCAGCCGTCCGTCCAGATCACCACCGGCCTCGCCAGGGCCCTGCGCCTGACACCGGACGAACGCGACCACCTCTTCGCCCTCATCGGCCACAACGCCCCGGCTCGCTTCCATCCCTCCGAGCACGTCAGCCCGACCCTCCTGCGGGTCCTGGAACGCCTGAACGCCGACACTCCGGCCCTGGTGCTGACCGACATGGCCGAGACCCTCGCGATGAACCCGATCGCCACCGCCCTGCTCGGCGACCGGACCCGCCATACGGGCCTGGCCCGCAGCTGCTTCTACCGCTGGTTCACCGACCCGGCCGAGCGCCTGTACTACGCCGAAGAAGACCGCCCGCGCCACACCCGCACCCAGGCAGCACGCCTGCGGGCCGCGCTGACAGCCGGCAGCGACGTCGACCGAGCCGCCCGTATGGTCGCCGAACTCCACGAACTCAGCCCCGAGTTCATCCGCGTGTGGGAACTCGGGGAGGTCGCCCGGCGCTATGAGGAGTCCAAGACCATCCTCCACCCCGACCTCGGCCGTATCGACGTCGACGCCCAGTTCCTGTGCACCCAAGACCGCACTCAGACCCTGGTGGTGCTGGCCGCCCGCCCCGGCACCGACAGCCAGGGAAAGCTCGAACTCCTCTCCGTCATAGGACACCAGCAGTTCGCCCCCTAACCGGCACCGCCTTGGGGGCGAACCAGGGGGCAGCCGAGATACGCCGGAGAGCGGCCATAGCGATCTTGAAGGTGGTGGGGGAGAGGTATTGGAGGTGTCCGATAACGTTCGTCGTGGTCCTCGGGTGTCCAGGTGATGTCGTGGCTGCGCAGGCTCTCGACTGCGGCCTTGGCAGCCGCCAGCGGCGTACGTAGGTCGCGGCTGACGGCAGCGAGCAGCGCGGTGCGCATCTTGTCGGCCTCAGCCACGGGTTTGGCCTGGTCGGCCTCGGCTTGGAGGCGTTGCTGGCGCTCCTTCTCCACCATCGGGCAGCCTCGCACATGCTGGATGCGCCGGTGTGGATGGACTCCTGGCGCGCATTGGACGCCGTGTTCGACGCCTACCGCGCCGCCCGCGCTGTGCGGCCAGTCGGCACCAGCGAACCCGCCACCGGCCTGGCCACGCTGGTCGAGCCCGCGATCGAAGACGGCTTCCTACGGGAGACATCCTTCCTTGCCGCGCTCCGACACGCCGCCACACACCCGCAGGACTATCCCGGCCCTGTATTCGGGGTTGAGACGTTGTGCAGGATCGTGTCGGTGGGATCGCCAAACAGCGGGCCGGGAGTGGCGAGCAGCCAGTCGACGGCGTCGGTACGGGTGTTGGCGCGGTGCACGACGACGCGCCCGTCGGGGGCGAGGGCCTGCCAGCGGCGGCCGGAGCGGTAGACGCGGCCCAGTTCGGTGTCGTCGTAGCCGTCGTGGATGTGCACGCAGTAGGAGCCATCGGGCAGGCGGGGCAGGTTGTCGGCGAGCGCGGCGGCGGCCAGCTGTGCCGGGGTGAAGGGGCTGATCGGCCGTTCGCGCGGCGAGCGAGCGCGCGGCCTGCGGGGGTGCGGGCCTCGGGCCCGAGGTCGGGCAGGGGCGCGGGGGCGACCAGCGCGGCCAGCAGCGCGGTCACGGCCTGCACGCGGTTGGTGCTGGTCGATCCGGGCACGGGGCCGTCGATCGTGCAGGCGACGTCGCGGCCGCGGGAGTCGCGCTGGAGCCAGCCGACAGGGCATGGTCAGTGCGGAGCCCGCGGGTGCGAGGGAGCTGGGCGGTGCCCAGACGTCGGCCTGGCCATACCGCGTGCGCCGGCGGATCGCCCGGACAGGCGGCGCGCCGCCGCCATGTCCGGGTGATGTCAGCAGGCGCTACTGAGGCGGGAGGAAGGGCGAGCCGAACGCCGCCTCGGCGACCTGGTTGCAGACCGGGTACCAGTTCCAGTCGCAGTTGATGTTCATGGAGACCAGGCGTCGGGCGTCGGGGGTGCCCATGGTGAAACTGGCGGTGCCCAGCTCCAAGCCAGCCACGATGTGGAGGGTGCGGCCGTTGGCCAGCGTCCATTGGCTCACGCCGGTGCCGTAGCGGGTGTTGGGCATCCAGTCCCTGGTGGGGACCGTGCTCCACATCGTGCGATGCTGCGCGGGCGGCAATAGCGAGCCGGTGATCATCGCGTTGGTGAACCGGAGCATGTCGCTGGTGGTCGAGACGGCGCCGCCGGCGGCCCATCCCCAGATGGTCCTGTCGGTGACGTCGACCGGATCGGAATCGGGGCCTTCCAAGAGTGACTCGTAGTTGTCGGGCGTGAGGCTGTCCGGGTCGATGCCGTCCTTGAAGAACTGTCTCGTATAGATCCTGGCGTGCGGTCCCCGGACCCGCTGCTCGGCGAAGGGTCGCGCGTAGGTGCCGGTCAGTCCGAGCGGCTGGACGACCGTTCTGTCGACCTCGTCCTCGTAGCTACGCCCTGTCGCCTTCTCGATGATCGCCCCGACGAGGTGGTAGCCGCCGTTGCTGTAGGCGAAGTCCGCACCCGGTGCGTACAACGGCGGAATGGCCATCTGGAGCTTCAGCAGCTGCTCGACGGTCCAGACGTCGTAGCGATGCGCGGCGAACCCGGGCCGGGTGTGATACTTGCGCGCGATCTCGGCACTCAGCCCGGTGATCCCCAGGCCGCTGGTGTGGGTGAGCAGCTGCCCGATGGTGATCTGACGGCCGTCGTTGCCGTTGCCTCGCACCACGCCGGGCAGCCACTCCTCCACGGTGTCGGCGAGGCTCAGCCTGCCCTCGGCCTCCAGCGTCAGCATCGCGGCGGCGGTGAACGCCTTGGCGGCGCTGCCGACGTTGAACTGCTCCCCGGGTTCGCGGCGGCGGCCGGTGCCCAGGTCGGCCACTCCGGCCGAGCCGAACCAGGCTCCGTTCTCGTCCTGAATCTCGGCGACGACGCCAGGCGTGCCGTACTCGGCCACCGCACGCTCCAGCGCCTTCTGTACGTCTTCGCGCCTGGCGTTCGTGGAATCGGTCATGGTGCACTCCTTGTGGACGGGATTTCGCTTCACACGATGGGGTGCGCCCGTGACGTACGGGTGATAGACGCGTGACAGACCGCGCTGGTTCTGTAAGCGGCAACCGGCGCCCCTTCAAACTGCCGAAGTCACCGCGCCTGCCAGCCGGTCGATGGCTTCCTGCCGGGGTAGCCGCGTGCCCCTTTGGTACGCCGCGTCGTACACGGCCGGGCCGAGCCGCACGCTCAAGGCGGCGGCGAGCTCGCGGACCTCGGGGTCTCCGTGGTCGAAGGCGCCACGGATCGCCTGGCTCATGCCGAGCGTGGTGGCGGCGCCGCCCGGGTCTCCCTCGAGGGAGAGCAACGTGGCCAGCCGCTGAGCGGCGGCGGCCAGGTCGTGCTGCCCGGCCGCTGTCCGGACGACGTCGGGAAGGAGGTCGCGGGCCCGCTTCGCGTCTCGGGCCGTCAGCCGGTTCGCCATCCGGGCGGGGAGGACGAAGCCGTCGAGCGCGTTGGCGGTCGGGAGAGAAAGGCTCTCCTGTGCGATCCGCTCGATGCGGTCGAGTTCTCGGTCGGCCCGCTCCACATCGCCGGAGCGCCGGTAGAGCTCGACCAGAGCGGCCATGACCTCAATCTGCTGCGGCTGACGCCCCTTCTCCCAGGCCGCCCGCTCGGCGATCTCGAGGTCTCGCCTGGCACCGGCCAGATCTCCCGCCCGCATCCGTTCCTGCGCGAGGGCGATGCGATGAGTGATCTCATGATGGGAGGTCAGCGCGATGCTGTGCTCGTAGAGGGCGATCGCGCCGTCGTGGTCACCACGAACGGAGCGCGCTCGTGCCACCTGGGTCAGGACGATGGCCGTCAACAGCCGGTCGCCGGTCCTTTCCAGCAGGTGGTGCGCCATGTCCAGCGCCGTCGCGGCGGCTTCCCAGTCGCCGCGCTCATGACCGATCATCGCCTCCATGAAGAAGGTGCAGGCGATGACCCAAGAGTCGGAGCGGCTGCGCGCCCTGGCCGTCTCGCGTTCGACCAGGTCGTCCTGGCGGGTGAGGTGTCCGATGACGAGCGTCGCCAGCAACACCGTGGGATAGCGCTCCAGCGCGCCAGTGCGCGCGCCCTCCTCGATGAGTGCCTTCGCCCGGTCGGGGGTGACGTCCGGCGCGTCGTCCCCCAGCGCGTGCATGATGTCGAAGGCGGCGCGGGCGTCAGGGGAAAGCACGTCGCCGAATTCCAGCACCCGGGCGACGAACGCCTCGCTGCGCGGTTCGTAGCGCACCATCGTCCAGTACCAGTACAGCGCGGCGAGGATCCGCGCCGCGGTCATGGCGTCGTCCTCGTCGATGGCCGTACGCAGCGCGTGGACGATGTTGTCGTATTCGGTGTCGAACACCCGCAGCGACGCCTCCTGCTCGTGGGAGCGCAGCAGCGGTTCGTGATCCTCGGCGAGGTCGGCGAAGTGTCGCGTGAACCGAGCCCGCGTCGTGTCCCGTTCGTCGGCGAGGTCGAGCTTTCCCCCGGCGTAGGCGCGGATGGTCTCCAGCATCCGGTAGCCGTTCCCGGTCCGCTCCACGATGGACTTGTCGACCAGGGAGTCGAGCACATAGGCGATGTCCCCCGGCGGCAACGTCTGGTCTGAGCAGATCGCTTCGATGGCGGCGGCGCCCGTTCGTGCGGGAAATATCGCGATACGGCGGGCGAGGGTCCTTTCCTGGTCGGTCAGGAGATCCCAGCTCCATTCGATGACGGCGTGCAGGGTTCGCTGACGGGGCTGGGCGCTTCGATTACCTGAAGCCAGGAGGCGGAACCGGTCGTCAAGCCGCCGGGCGATCTGATCGGCCTCCATGGTGCGCAGCCGGGCGGCGGCCAATTCCAGGGCGAGGGGCAGCCCGTCGAGGCGCCGCACGATGTCGGTGACCGTCTTCTCGTCCAGTGCTACGCCGGGCCGTACCGCCGTCGCGCGGTCGGTGAAGAGCCGGACGGCGGCCGGCTGAGGCAGCGGGCCGAGCCGGTAGAGCGCCTCGCCGATGATGCCGAGGGGCTCCCTGCTGGTCGACAGAATCGTCAGGTACGGCTGCCGCTCCAGCAACCGGCCGGCGAACTCGGCGGCCTCCGCCACAAGATGCTCGCAGTTGTCCAGCACCAGGACGGCCTCGGTGCCGCCGAGCAGCTCGGCCACCCGAGTCACCGGATCCGCCGACCCCCCGCCGAGCGGCCACGCGCCCGGGGAGCTCAGCGCGCCCAGAACGGCCTCGGCCACGACGTCGGTCCCGGATACGTCGGTCCCGGATAGGGAAACGAGCCAGACGCGGCCACGGCGGTGGGTGCGGTGACGGGAGGCGGTTTCCACAGCGAGCCTGGTCTTGCCGGTGCCGCCTGGGCCGACGACGGTCACCAGGCGGGAGCTCTCCAGCAGCCCGCCGAGCGTCTTGAGCTCGTCGTCGCGGCCGACGAAGCTGGTCAGCGGCGCGGGCAGCCAGCCGGGCTCCGGCTCCGCGCGTGCCCTCGGCGCCTCGCGCTCACCGCGCAGCACCGCCAGATGGGCGCTCCGCAGCTCTTCGGAGGGGTCGATGCCGAGCTGGTCGGCGAGGGTGCCCCGGATCCGCTCGAACACGCGCAGGGCGTCCGACTGCCGACCTGCGGCGTGGAGAGCGCGCATGTGCAGGGCGGCCAGTCGTTCACGCAGAGGGTTCGCGGCGCAGACTGCCTCCAGGTCGGGGAGGATGTCGGCGTGCCGGCCCAGCCGCAGCCCGGCCTCGAACCGGTCCTGCGCCGCCGCGATGCGCAGTTCCTCCAGCCGGGTGGCGGCTGTGGCGGCGAAGGGGGCGTCGAGCACGTCCGCCAGCGCCGGGCCCTGCCACAGCGCGAGCGCGTCATCGAGGAGCGCGGCGGCCACGTCCGGACGGTCAGCGGCGAGCTCCCGGCGAGCGCGGACGGCGAGCTCCTCGAACCGGTTGACATCCACGTCCTTGGCCTGCAACCGGTAGCCGGTGGCCACGGACTCGATCGCCAGGCTGCCCAGGGCCTTGCGCAGCCGGTACACCAGGGCGCGCAGCGCGTTGGGGGCCCCCGCGGGCGGGTGCTCTCCCCACAGGGCGTCGACCAGCGACTCCGCCTGCACGACCTGCCCCGCCGAGAGGGCCAGGCGCGCGAGCAGGCGCCGGAGTCTGGGGCCGCCCAGGTCGATCGGGGTGCCGTCGTCGGCGTACACCTGGACCGGACCAAGCACCGCAACCCGCATGCACGCCCCCTTCCCCAACCCGTCTCAGACTAGACGGGTGCGACATCGCGGTAGGCGACGGCCTACGACGATCTGCCCCACCACTAGTGTTGGGCACTCACCGAACGTCTTCGAGAGGGTCATCACTGGCGGCAACCTGGGGAAACAGGCTTAGCGTACGTTTTCGCTCCGCCAGTACTGACCCCCGAGCCTGCGCACCAGCAGCGACCGGATGAAGGCCGCCGGCATCATCCAAAGCGGCGAAGCGATCTTGTACCAGGCCGCCGCGCCCTTCGACCTGCCCGGCGAAGCCGATCAAGCCCGCGAGGTGATCGACGCCCTATTCGCCGCCCTGCAGCGCGTACGCGAACACCATGTCTTCGGGCAAGGGCATGGGACTGGCCGCCCCCAGATCGGCCTGGGGGCGCCGCCGCCCTGATCATCCCACCCGACGCCGACGCCGACGCCGACGCCGACGCCGAGCCGATCGTGCTGCTCAACCCGCGCATCGTGAACGCCACCACCGAGACCGACGAACAGTACGAGGGCTGCCTGTCCTTCTTCGACGTGCGCGGCATCGTCGCCCGCCCCCTGGTCCTGGAGGTCGAACACACCACCCTGGACGGCCAGCAGAAGATCACCCGCTTCGACCACGGGCTGGCCCGGCTGGTCGCCCACGAACTCGACCACCTGGACGGCCGCCTCTACACCAGCCGCATGCGCGACGGCCTCCAGCCCATCCCGGTCGAGGAATACCGCGGCATCGGCCAGCCATGGGTCCGCGGGCGCCGCCCGGCGACCTGATCAAACGTGACGGTTTTCAGATACTTCCGAGAACGACGTCTTCCCGGAAGTAGAATCCCGACGTGACTTCCGAGAATCCGGCCCCAGCCAGGTCACAACCCCAGCTAACGACTTCCGAGAACACGGACCCCGTTGAGCCGAAGCGGCGAGGCGCCCGGCCCACGCCTCTCCCAGTGGACTACGCCGAGATCCTCGCCGGCTACGCCGCTGCCCTGCAGGAGATGCCGCTGGCGGCCGACACCCGCCGCACCTACGCCTCCCGGGTGCGGATGTACCTGGCGTGGCTGACCGAGCGGCCCGCCACCGGCGGTGACCCGCTCATCGATGTCCGTGCCCGGGACTGGGCGGTACGCGACTACCGCCTCTACCTGCTGCGCGAGGCCGACCCCAAACGCTCGGTGCGCTACGTCAACAACGCCCTGGCCGCGCTCGACGACTTCCACCTGCGGCGCGGCCTGGGCAAGGCCGCCATCGCCCGCGAGGACATCCCCAAGACCGCGCCGAAGGCGATGGACGCCAACGCGCAGATCCGCTGGCTGCGCGCCGTCGAGGACTGGCCCCGTCCCCGTGATCGCGCGCTGGCCCTACTCCCGTTCTATGCCGGGCTGCGCATCGGCGACGCCGTCGCCCTGGACGTGCCCGACGTGCGCATCTCCGCCCGAAAGGGGATGCTGCACGTGTACGGCAAGGGCGGCAAGGTGCGCGAGGTGCCCATCCACCCCCAGCTGCGCCACCCCCTGCTCGCCTGGCTGGATGAGCGCCGCACCTGGACGAACGCCGCCACCCAGCGAGCCCTGTTCCTCAACCGCCGCGGCGGGCGCCTGTCCACCCGCGCCGGCTCGGCCATCTTCACCGCCATCGCCCAGGCCGCCGGTTTGGAGGACGCCACCACCGCCCACATCGGCCGCCATACCTTCGTCACCCAACTGATTCGCGGCGGCGAAGACCTCGTCACCGTCGCCGAACTGGCCGGCCACTCCCGCCTCGACACGCTGCGCATCTACAGCCAGCCCACCGACGACGACAAACAGGCCGCCCTGCGCCACCTCACCGTTGACCGCTAGCCAACTTGGGCGAGATGACCACCGACCCAGACGACACCAAACCCGCCGAGCAGAATCAACAAGCTCAAGGCCCCGGCACCCACACCGTGCCTGTCCGGCCCGACGGCTGGCCGGACTGGCTCGGACGACGTCCCATGACCAGCGACGACAGGGCCAAGATCCGCAAAGCCTTCGAAGCCGGGCTGCCCGAAGGACCGCTCACCGAGTGCGGCCCGTTCCTGTGCTACCTCACCATCGACGGCCTTGAGCACAGCGATCCACGCAAGCTCATCGCGCTGCGCGGCCGCATCCACGCCGCCGCCCGCACCGCGGCGGAAGGACGCCAGACCGTCTACCACGCCACCGAGACCACCATCACCATCGGCATCCGCGGACCCGACGCGGCCGCCCGCATCAACCAACTCCGCCAGGCCCTCGCCAAACTCATCACCAAACACGGCTGGACCACCCGAGACGAACCCCGCTGACCTGCGGCTCAGCGCCTATCGAGAAGTCTCGTCGGAATATGACCACGACCCCGACTTTGGCGGCGAGGGCATGCTGGGCGGCCTCGGTAAGCATGTCGGGCTCGGGATCCATGCCGGTCGCTTCTGCGACGTGATCAGCCAGTGGGATGGTGAGCTGGCCAGTGCCGCAGCCCAGGTCAAGTAAGCGTCCAGAACCGTCGAGGCCGAAGCGCTGGATCACGTCGTCGAAGAACACCTTTAGATAGCCGGGACGAAACCGCGTATAAAACGCACTCGTGCCCGTGAACAGTCCGGTCTCACAGCGCAACTTTGATCTACATTGTGTGACGATAGGTAGCGGTTGGTAACAGTTGCGTCGCTCTGATAGCGCTGTGTCTGTTGGGCCGTACGTTGCATGCATGCCTGTCGACTTCTTGAGCATGTGGTCGGCGCCGGCGTCGAAGTTGAGGTGTTTGAGCAGCTTGGGTAGGAAGCGTCGGATGGTGGCGTAGCGATCCAGCAGTTCTTGTTGGAAGTCTTCATCCGGTTCGCGGGCGATGTCGCCGTCGAGGATCTCGGCGACGGAGCGGATCTTCAGCCACACCTCGCGCAGCACGATCGCCGCGACATCGAGGTCTTTGAGGGTGCGCATCCGCTCCTTTGGGCCCCTATGGCCCGCCATCCCAAGCTAGGAGCGGCCTTTCGCGCTCCCGACCCCCTGTGGGCGGAATTCCGCGAGGCCGGTTAGTCCTGCCGTACCAACGGCTCTCTCGTCCTTGGAACGCGGTCGCTGAGCGCAGGACGCGACCCCGCAGTGACACTTCATAGTCTCAAGTTGAGATATTATCGTCTCATTCAGAGACGGGATGTCGCATCATCCAGGACAGGAGCTGTGTCATGAGAGGTCTCACTGGGAAGCGCATCGTCGTCGCCGGAGGTGCGTCCGGGATCGGCGCGGCCACCGCCGAGCGGCTCGCGGCCGAGGGTGCGGCGGTCGTGGTCGGTGACGTCAACATCGACGCGGCCGAGGCCACCGCCAAGCGCATCACCGACACCGGCGCGACCGCCCTCGCCGTCGAGTTCGACCTCGGCGACGAGAGTTCGATAGGCGCCCTCGTCGACACCGCCGTCACCCAACTCGGCGGAGTCGACGGCCTCTACAACGTCGCCGCCGACGTCTCGGCGGAGACCCTGGGCCGTGACGGCGACCTGCTCGACATGGACCCGGCCGTATGGCGGCGCACCCTGGAAGTGAACCTGATCGGCTTCGCGCTCACCAGCCGCGCGGTCCTTCCCCTGCTGCTGGAACAAGGCGGCGGCGCCATCGTCAATACCTCCTCCCTCGCGGCGCACGTGGGCGACCACGCGCGTGCGGCGTACCAGACCAGCAAGGCCGGGATCAACGCACTCACCCGGCACATCGCCTCCCGCTGGGGCAAGCAGGCCATCCGCTGCAACTGCGTGTCTCCCGGAGTCGTCCTGACCGAATCCGCGCAGAAGATGGCTCTGAGCCCGGAGGCGATGGAGTTCACCCGCATGACGCTTCCCAGCACCCGCTTGGGCAAGCCGGAAGATCTGGCCGGCATCGTGGCGTTCCTCCTCTCCGACGACGGCGAGTGGATCAACGGGCAGGTCTGGTCGGTCAACGGCGGCGCGATGCTCCGCGAATGAGAGCGCCCTCCCCCCGCCGCGCCGGTCGTGTCCTTGGACGGTCCGGGCAACCCGATCAACGACATGCCAAGATCGTCGGCGATCCCAGGTCGACCGCTCCGCCTCGCCCCGTCACCGTAGGATTGATGCCTATGCCCCGCTCGCCTCACACCGACGACATGCCCGGCCCTCGCGCGCAGGCGCGGCGCTACGTGCTGTCGGCGGCGGCTACGGCCCTCGCCGAGAACCCCGGTGCGAGCATGACGGAGATCGCCTCTGCCTCCGGCATTGGGCGGGCCACGATGTACCGGTGGTTCGCCACCCGCGAGCAACTCGTCGAGGCGATCCACGCCCATGTTGTCGCCGAGGTGGACGAGCTGATGGCGCGGCGCCTGCGCGAGAGCGGCCCCGCCCTCGACGTGCTGCTGCGACTGAGCGGCGACATCATGGCCTTCGGCGACCGCTACCGGTTCCTGATCGCCTCCAGCGACAGACAGCAGAACTTGACCAACACCGTCGAGTTCAAGAAGTACGTCGCCGACCGCCAGCAGGCCGGCGAGCTGCGCGGCGACCTGTCGCCCGAGTGGCTGGTCGCGGCCTACGGCGGGCTCCTCGTCGCCGCACTCGACCAGCTCGACGAGCAGCGGCTCGGCAGCGCCGCGGTCGGTGACGAGCTGGCCCGCACCATCGTCGCGGCCTTCTCACGCGAAACGCCGTGACCAGCGCAGGAGCATGACGGCCGCTTCTTCACTCTCGCGACCGGCCATCGGGGCTGCCGGTGACCGGGCGCCACCTCCCCGAGCTGTGGCGGGCGTCGCCGACGGGCAACGTCACGCCTCCAGGAATGCACTCCGAGCACGATGCCCCGACGCAGGTCAACAGCCATCATCGCGCAGAGTGTCAAACATTGTGACGCTAGCCCCGGCTCATCGTTCCACTAGTCGGGAGGCCTTCGTGATAGGGCAACATGATGGTCACGTCGGCGCGATGCACCGTCTCGCCCTCGCTGCGCAGCTGGTTGAGCACCAAGGACATGTCCAGGATGGTCTGGTGCATGACCAGGTCGGCGACCAGGGTGTTGAACTTGATCGCCTTTTCCAGTTCCTCCGGGTCGTTCTCGGCGATCACCCCGTTGTTTGCCGAACCCGATCCACTTGGAGAAGTTGTTGTAGGACTCGACCATGTTGGTGGCCCGGGGCTGCCCCCCGCACCGTGATCATTATCAGCCCCGCAATGGAACGGAATCCGGCGTTAACCACGTCCGGAAGGCCGCAACGGCAGGGGTTTCACTGACCTGGGAGAACCCCGTTAACGCCGGGTTCCGTTCCAAATCTCTCTGACCCCCGACTCGCTTGTGATCAAGCCCTCGAAATTTTCAGGTGCGGCGAGAGTTTCGTTTCGTTCAGCCCGCCGGATGCGCATCGCGGTGTTCCTGCGTTCGTCTTCGATCCACTGGTAGAGGGGCCCGGTGGTCGGAAGTCTGTCGCGCCGGCGCGGCCCGTGACGGGCGTGCATGAGGTGCGGCGATGGGCTCAAGCCTCGACGGCCGCATGGCCGACATGCAGGTCGGCCAGTTCGCGCAGCAAGTTGATGAGCGCCTGCGTCTGCCGCTCGTGCAGGCGCTCACCGAGCACACCCTCCACGACCTCGTACTCGTAGAAGACGGTCATGGCCGCGGCTGATTGGTCTTGGCCGCAGCGAGAGCAGGGCTCACGGGGAACGGGCCTTCGCGGTAGATCTGTGGCATGACCACCTGATCCCCGAAGCAGGGCGGCCGGCTCCAGTGCGCCATCCTGGCGCAGCCAGGCGCCCCCCTGGGCTACTTCAACAACAGAAGAACCGCAGATCGAAACCCCTCGAAAGAGGTCTTGACCTGCGGTTCTTCAAACTGTATATCAGTACTCTGAGTAGCCCGACGGGGCACACGGCAGATGGATGCAGGATGCGCCCCTGGTCATCGAAGCCTTGTGTTCGCTGGACCGATCTGTCGTGTGAGAAGCGGTTCGCGGTTCGCTTCGGGCGAGGGTGAGTTTCGTCGACGAGGTCAGCGAGACAGTCCAGCTGGCCCGGACGTCGCGTCGCTTCTTCGATCCGCCCGACAGGGATCAGGCCGTCGAGGACGTCGACGACGAACTGGGACGCGGGGCATGGCTTCGAACTCGTCTCGTGAGTCGTCGTTCAGCACCGTGTGCGTATCAGGTGACGGATGCTCAGCGATGGCTGGGCCCGCCGGTCAGTCGATGCCTTCGATGATGCGGAAGTCGCGCTCGAAGCCGTCGGGGAGGGCCACCAGCGCCTTCTGGTATGCCTCGCTCTCGTATGCCGCGACGGCCTGTTCAAAGCTGTCGAACTCGATCAGAACGACGCGTTGCGTGATTCCGGCTTCGTGGGCGACGACTCGACCGCCACGGGACGGGATCCGGGACAGGACGCGCCCGCCCCCATCCTGGACAGCCGGACCGGCCAGCTTGTCGTAGGCAGTCAGCCTCTCAGGGTCGGAAATGGCGGGGTAGACACTGACCCAGTAGCCCTTAGCCATGGAAACCTCCTGTGTTGGGCCGGACACGTCCGACTTCGAATTGACACTCAGATCGATCGATCCCGGCGACGGGTACTGCGGTCAGTTGAATCGTCATATGCGCAGGTTAGGGCTTGATGTGCGGTCGAGGGAAAGACCGGTACGGGATAGACTCAGAACGGATCGTTATCAATCGGCAGGGAGGGCACGTGGCGCCGGATACGGTGAGTCTGCGGTACTTCCTGGTGCTGGCGCAGGAGTTGAACTTCACCCGCGCGGCCGCACGGATCGGTATCGCACAGCCCGCACTCAGCGCCCGGATGCGCCGATTGGAGGCGGAACTCGGTACGGCCCTGCTGGTCCGCAACACGCGTAGCGTCGTATTGACCACGGCCGGTGCGGCTTTGGCGGAGTCCGCGCCGCCCGCGCTGGCGGCGCTGGACCGGGCATGGGACACCGCCCGGAGCGCGGCGGCCGGTGAACTGGGCACGCTGCGCATCGGATACAGCCTCAGCGCCGGGGCCGAGACGGCACCGGCCCTGGTGGACAGGCTGATTCGCGGCAACAGCGGACTCGAGGTCGGCGCGGTCCCGATGGCGACACCGGAGATCTCCCCCGCAGTCGCCGACGGCCGCATCGATGCCGGGATCACCCGCGGTGAACAGCCGGGCCGTGGCGTGCGCCGGTTCCTGCTGCGGCGTATGCGCGTCGGGGTCCAGCTGGCGCAGCACCATCCGCTGGCCGAACACCCGGAGATCGAGATCGCCGACGCGGCCGCGTATCCGCTGCGACTCCCGGACCGTGCGGCCAACCCCGTGATCCACGATCAGCTGTCCGCACTGTTCCGAGACACCCGACCACACCCCCGATTCCACACGCCCGCAGTCTCTTTCGACATGTCTCAGCGCGACCTGCGCGACGGGGTCACCCTCGCCCCGGCCGGAGAAGCCGCGGTCACGGCACAACCGGCCGGTCTCACCTGGCGACCGCTGCGGGGCGCGCCCAGCCTGACGATCCACCTGGTCCTCCCACGCGAGCAGTCGCCGCTACACCGCCGCATCCGTGCCGTCGCCAAAACCCTGGCGCACGAGCTGCACTGGCTGCCGGACTGACGCGCAAGAGGTCAAGCGAGACGGACGCCTGCGGTAGGGTCTTGGGACCATCCGGCTGAAACTGAACGCTAGCCTTCCGCCGCAGCTCAAGGCCATGTAGAGCTCCGCTGGCATGTCCGGCGGCCAGCTGTACTGATGGTGTCGCGAATCGGTCCAGTTCGTGGATCGTGGAGTGGATTCCACCGGTACTCTCGGGGAGAGATCGCCGCTCATGGCGGGATACATCACGAGGAGCCAGGTGAGTGACAGCACGGCCGCCGATTCCACCGACCAGCCCGCTAAGGCGAGCGCGCCGGTGGCGCCGTATGAGCCGGTCCGCGTGGTGCCGACCCGCCCGGATGGCTGGCCCGATTGGCTGGGCCGCAGGCCGATCAGCTCAACCGAGCGCGACAAGATCCTCAGCGCTCTGCGCGCTGATCAAGATGAGCAGAGCACCACGGAGCGCCGCGACAGCCTCCAGCGCGTGCCGCTGTTCTCCTGTCTGACGATCGAGGGTTTCGGCGGCAAAGACGATCCCCGCACGGTCATCCGGTTGCGCGCCAGCATCAACGCGGCGTGCCGCGTGGCCGCGGGTGACCGGCGAACCAGCTACCACGCCACTGACGAGCGCATCACGATCGGGATTGCTGGGCCCGACGCCCGGGATCGCATCGCTGACCTGCGCCGGCAGCTCACCCGGATGAGCCGTAACCGAGGGTGGGTGATCACCGAGGAGCTGCGTTGATCTTGGCCGCTCAGATGGATCGGCGGCGGGCGGCGGGGTCACGGCTGGCCACGTGGTCGGCGACGGCGTCGACGCCGGGGCGGGCGTAGCGTGCCAGGGACCGGACGGAGGCGTGCCGGGATCGGGCGAGCAGGGTGGGCGTGTTGGTGCCGTCCTCTGCTTCGTGGGTGAGCGCGGAGTGTCGGAGCTGGTGCAGCGTCCAGCCGCCGCGCAGTTCGAGTTCGGCTGCGTCGATGATTCCGGGGTGGGCCAGGGGCCGGGTGAGCGTCTCGAACAGCTCGGCGGCGCGCCGGTAGGACAGCCGTCCACGTCCGGTGATCTTGCATACGTCGGTGGTCGGGGTGCGGGCGGGCGCTTTGCGGTCGGTGAGGAAGACTGGGCCTCGAGTGCGGCCCTTGAGCAGGCGGGGCAGCAGCTGGGCGGTGCCTGATTGCCAGTGCACCCAGTCGGTCGCGCCGCCTTTGGAGATGATCCGGGCGCGCTTGTCGGCCGGTAGGAGGTCGGCGATGTCGAGGGTGAGGATCTCCTGTGCCCGGGCGCATGTCTCGTACAGCATCTTCCAGAGGGTCTTCTCTCGGATGCCGGCCTTGAGGTCGGACAGGGCGGCGAGCTGGTCGCGGGACAGGGCCTTGGTCCGGTCGGGCGGAGCGGGCCGTCGTTCGATGCCGGCGATGGGGTTGGCTGCGAGCCAGCCGCGAGCGCGCCACCAGCCGATGGCGGCCTTCATGATCGACAGCTCGCGGTTGACGGTGTCGGCGTCCACCAGGCGGGCTCGCTCGACGAAAGCCGCGGCGAGGAGATCAGCGGTCGCCGGATCGGCGAGAGCCGCGAACCAGACCGTCGGCACCTGGGCGCCGCGGCGGTACTTGCCGAGGGGCGGTTGCTGTCCGCAGGCGAGCCAGGCCCAGGTGGTCAACGAGATGCGGTAGATCCGCTGGGATGACTCGCCGATCCCGGCCGAGCGCAGATAGGCCTCCACTGCCTCGCCGTAGATCTGGGGGCGGTCTTGGCCGAGGGGGATCACGTCGGCGGTGCTGGCGCTCATGATCTGGATCCCCGCCTCTGCCGCAGTAAATGCGTACACCTCACTCCCAGTTGTCGAGGGAGGTGCTCCAGGTCAGTATGACGGCGAACATGGGGTTGCCGCGGTAAATCCGGCATTTACCGCGGCAGGGTTCCCGGCTGTCGTTCGGCGGCGGCAGCGAGTTGACCCGCCAGGTCCTTGAGGGTTTGGCGGAGTTCGTCTGGGCTGTGGATGGTGAAGGGCCACTCGAGCGAGGCGAGCAGGTGTGCCATGCCGTCAAGGCGTTCCGCCCGTGCCTGCATCAGCACGCCGACGGGTTGGGCGGTGAGCGTGACAGCCGTGTGCGGCAGCCTTCGGGCGATCTCGTCGAGAGGGCCGTGGATCGTCACCTCGACCTGCCAGCGGTAAGGCCCCTGGGCGAGGGTCGCAGTGAGGTGGGCGACCGGGTCGAAGCCATCAGGGGTGGCGAAGGTCTGTGGGCGGGGGGTGATGGAGGCGATGCGGTCGATACGGAAGGTCCGCAGGTCGTCGCGGAGGTGGTCGTGGCCGACGAGATACCAGCGGCCGGTATGGAAGACCACGCCATAGGGGTCGATGTCGCGCTCGGTCTGGTCCTGCCGCCAGGACAGGTAGGCGATGCCAACGGTCGTCTTGGCACGCGAGGCCTGGGCCAGGGCCAGCAGGACACCGCTCCCGGGTGCCTGCGCGCTCACAGCATTGGCGGTGAAGTACAGAGTCTCCCGCATGGCGGCGAGCGGTTCCCGCAGAGCCTGCGGAAGCACCCTCTCGATCTTGGCGCGGGCGCCCGCGCCGGCCAGCACCGTCGTACCCATCCCGAGCCGTTCGGCCGCAAGGAGTCCGAGGACGACGGCGAGGGCCTCGTCATTGGTGAGCACCAGGGGCGGCATCCGGTAGCCACGGGCCAGCCGGTAGCCGCCATAGCGACCGCGCTCGGCCTCCACGGGGATGCCCAGGTCGCGCAGGTGGGCAACGTAGCGGCGGACCGTACGGACATCGGTGTCCAGCCGGTCGGCCAGCTCACTCCCGGTGAGCCCGGCGTTCGACTGGAGCAGTTCCAGCAGGGTTAGCACACGGGTCAGGGGATGTGGCACGGATCACTCGACATTTCAGGGCTGATTCTGTCCTGTATCCACTCTACGCTTCCCGCAGCACCTCACTTCAGGGAGATCACATGACCACCTTCGTACTCGTTCCCGGCGCCTGGCTCGGCGCGTGGGCCTGGCAAGACACCACCGACGCGCTGCAGGAGCACGGCCACACGGCGCTGGCGCTGACACTGACGGGCCTGGCCGAGCGCGCTGAGGAGGGCGGGCCCCAGACGGACCTGGACACGCACATCGCGGACATCACCGACTTCGTCGAGAAGAACGATCTGCGCGACGTCACCCTGGTCGCCCACAGCTACGCGGCCGCCCCCGTCACCGGGGCAGCCGGGCGACTCGGCGACCGGCTAGAGCGCGTGGTCTATGTGGACAGCGCCCCGTTTGCCGCAGGCATGTGCATGCTCGACCTCATGCCGCCGGAGGCAGCGGACCAGCTGAGCCAGCAGGTCGCGGCCCACGGCGACGGCTGCCGGCTCCCGATGCCGCCTTTCGAGATCCTGGGCCTGTCCAACAGCCTCGACGGCCTCGATGAGGACCGGAGGGACGTGCTGAGCGCACGTGCCACCCCTCAGCCCTTCGGCACCTACACCCAGCGGTTGGCCGGTCCGGTCGAGCCCGGGCCCGGTGTGGACCGTGTCCTGGTCGCCTGCCGCAACTTCCAGTGCCTGCTGGACAGCGGGGTGCCGATGCTGGCCTTCCTCAACCACGCGCCGTGGCGGCGCTTCGACCTGTCCACCGGGCACTGGCCAATGCTGTCGGCACCTGCCGAGCTCGCCGACATCCTCCACACGGCCGTCTCCTGACCGAGACTGATGTACAAGCCCATGCTTGACCGCGAGAGCGTCCGCGGGCTGCGGGCCCGCGCGCAGGCCCTGGCCGACGGAGTGCGGGAAGCCTCCGCCGCGGCGGTCGTCCGCCGGGTCTTCGCCATCCAGGCCCAGGATGCCATGGCCGCCGACCTGGGCATCCGGGTGCGCGGGCGGGACATCACGGGCGCCGGCATCCGCGCGGCGTACGAGGACGAGCGGAGCATCGTGCGCGGCTGGTTCATGCGGGGCACCCTGCACACCATCGCCAGCTCGGATGCCCGCCGGGTGCTGCGGCTGCTCGCTCCCCGCATCCTCGCCGCAACCAGCCGCCGCTACCACCAGCTCGGCCTGGACGACGACCTACGCCAGCGATGCGACCGTCTCATCCGGCGCGTCCTCGCCACGCACGGACCGCTCACCCGGCCCGAACTGACAGAGCACCTGGCCACTGTCGGCATTCAGCCGGACGGGCAGGCGCCGTTCCACCTGATCCGCCACGCGGCACTCACCGGAGTCCTCTGCCACGGTCCTCGGCGCGGCGAAAAGGCCACGTATGTCCTGCTCGACGACTGGCTGCCGGCCGGCGCCGGGGACTCCCGGCGGGAGGAGGACACGGCCGTCGCCGAGCTCGCCCGCCGCTACGTTCGCGCCCATGCGCCCGTAGGGGTGGACGACTTCGCCACCTGGTCGGGTCTGCCGGCCACCCTGGCCCGCAGGGCCTGGAAGACGCTGGCGCAAACCGGCTCGATCACCGAGTACGGCGCGCTGAGCGTGCCGACCGAGCGCATGGAGGAACTTCGGGACAGCCCCGGCACCCTTGATGTGCGGATGCTGCCTGCCTACGACAACTACCTCGTCGGCTACCGCGGCCGAGAGTTGTCCGTTCCCGCCGCTCACCAAGGCCGGGTCTGGCCGGGCGGCGGCGTCATCCGTCCCACGGTTGTCGCGGATGGCCTGGCCATCGGAACGTGGGCCCGCCGCGATGCCGGCCGTGTTGTCCAGGTGGACGCGTTCGAACCCCTGTCGTCGCAGATCCAGGCCCTGGTCGACGCGGAAGCCTCAGCGGTCACCGCTTTCTGCGGCCACCCGCCTGAACGGGCAGGGGCCTCCCGGTAGGCGCAGATACGGAGCCGACCGGGGCATTGCAGCCGTGCCCGGCCGCCGTCCGGACGGCGGCTTCCTACCTGGTTCCTCATGCTCGGCCCCGGCGGACCCTTCGCCTCCCGCAACCCCGCCAGCGCCCTGCAACAGCAAGCAGAACGTGTCCTTGCCCTGCTCGCATGAGCGAACAGTAAGAAGGATTCACCCTCAGTCAGCCTCTGAACGGGCGCCGTGATCTGCTCGGCGGAACACGAGTGTGGGGATCTGTCTCCTCGTCATTGCTCCAGATCGTCGTCAGCATCGGCGGGGTCACGCAGGTCACGCAACCGGCCGGGAAGTTCGGGCCGGTTGAACGGGTAGGAGCCCACGAAGTTGATGTGCTCCCACTGCAGCGGGGACAGGTGGGCCCTGATCTCCGGACTGATCTTCATGCCGCCAGCCGCGAGTTTCTTCACCGCGGCGTCGATGTAGAGCGAGTTCCAGTAGACGATCGCGTTCAACCCTAGGCCGAGAGCGCCGAGCTGGTCTTCCATACCGCGCTCGTAGCCGCGCTTCAGCTGGCCCAGGTTGCCGAAGAACACCGCCCGGGCCAGCCCGTTGCGGCCTTCGCCGACATTCAACTGGGCGCCCATCATCCGCCGGTAGTCCTCCAGGTGGGCCACATGCAGCAGGTGCATCGACTTGAAGATCCGCCCGTAGTGCGCGAACGCGCGCCCCAGGCTGGTGATGCGGCCCTCGGCCATCATCATCCGGATCAGGTCATAGGCCCGCACCTGATTGGTGACCAGCGACCCGGCGACCTGCAGCATGTCCGGCCAATGCTGCTTGATCGCCGCGATGTTCACCCGCCGCAGGTTCAGCTCGTTCAACCGGCCGTACCCGGCTGCCGACGGTGTGGAGCGCCTGTCGGCCAGGCCAACATCGGCCGGGTCGATCCACCACTGCTGGGCATCGGAGATGTCGGCGATGCGGGGCGCGAACTGATAGCCGCAAATCGCGAACAGACCGAACACAATGTCGGAATAGGACGCCGTGTCCGTCGTGAGGATCTCCGGCTGCTCCTTGGCGTCCAAGCGGTGCAGAGCGTCCAAGATGAACAGCGAGTCGCGCATCGTGCCGGGCACCAGCAACCCACCCAAGCCCATCACCCGGTCCGACACCACCGCCAACCAGGTGGCGCCCCTGGAGCGCTTGGATTGGCCGAAGTAGTGCGGGTTGGGCCGCCCATACAAGGAACGGACCGGCACCACGAACCGCAGCCCGTCAGCGGAGGCCACCAGCCTGTAAGTTCCGGCGGTAAATGGCCGGGAATCTCTGGAGTTATCTGGCCGGACTGAGTCTCATGTTGCGATCGTTGCGGCGTGACGCGGCAGTTGGAACCTGGCCGCGAGGACTGAAACCGCACTCGGCTCGTGACGAGGCACCCAAGTCGATGGCCAGGCCAGACGGCGGTGCGCGAGCCGAGACCGGTGCCACCAAGAACGTCGCGCCGGTTCCAACCGTGCTGGCCCCGAAGCTCGAAGAGACGCGGGTCGCCGCCCCCGGAAGGTCCACCTATCGCGTCGCACACAAGAGTCAGGCCCCGCCTTGGCGGGGCCTGAGGGCAGTCGGTGTTGGTGGGTCGCGGGTTCGAGGCGGAGGACTCACATGACTCCGATGATCAGATTCTCGCGGGCGGCTTCGACGACTTCCTTGGTCACGGTGGTGAGCTGGTTGATCTCCAGCACTCGTTCGATCTGGTCGACTAGGCGGGTGATCAGACGGAAGTTGCCACTGGTGATGCGGGTGATGGCGGCGATGGCTTCAGTGGTGGCGAAATCGTCGCTTGCGCCCAGGCCGAGGTGGGGCCATTTGCGGTCCAGGACGTGGGCCTGTTCCTCAGCTGAGAGGGGCTTGTAGTGGTGGATGAAGCCGACCCGGGAGTAGAGCTGGGGGTAGCGGGCGAGGCGCTTTTCGATGCCGGGCATGCCGATGAGGATCACGCCGATGCCGGTGCGATCGTGATGATCGCGAAGTTGTTCGAGCCCAGCGGTTTTGAGCCGATCTGCCTCATCAACGATGAGGAGCTCGGCTCCAGTGACACTGCTTCCTGATGGAGGGCTGCCGCCGTTGCCTCGGCCGGTCTGCAGCATGAGGTCGACGGTGCGGCCGAGCCGGTCGCACAGCAGGGAGATCTCCTTGTCGAGTTTGTCCGGGGTGCTGTGGACCTTGGGTGTGTACATGACGGCGCGGACGGCCAGGACGTCGTCGGCCGCGGGCGCTACGCCCGATCCGTGCCCGTTGAGATGCGGGGCAAGTTGATCCCAGCGGGTGTAGGCGCGGGCGGATTCGGTCTTGCCAACGCCGGGGCCGCCGTAGCACAGGCCGATGTAGCCCTTGCGGCGGACGGCTTCGGCGAACTCGCCGAATCTGCGGTGTTCCTTGGTCACCATGAGCGAGGTGATTGTCGGCTCGGATCGATTCGAGGGAACGGGGCGGTCGGTGGCGTCCGCGCGCGCTGTGGCGCTGGGAGCACTTGTCGGGGGTGGGGCTGGATGGGGGTCGGGAGCGTTGTCACCTGAGGCAGAGGACTCATCCACGCCGGGTGTCTTTCCAGCCGGAGCGCCGCTCACTCATTCCAGTAGCGTTTGAGTCGTGGGCCGTCACCAGGGGTAGGAGTGCCGCCTTCGTCGTTGGAGTTGCGCGCAGGGGAAGCCTGGTCGGAGGCGGCCCACCGGCGCAGGTCGGTCGTGGCCGGGTAGGCGGCGGGCAGCGCTTCGTCATGAAGGGCCAACAGGGCGTCGACGACGGAGCTGCGGGCGGAGAGTTGGCCGCGCAGGTGTTTGCGGCGGGCGTTACGCGCGGCGGTGATCTCTTTGAGGCTGACGGTCTGCCCGGATAGTTCGGCGCAGACCGCTCGGCACAAGAACGTGTCGTCGGTGCCGTCAGGCTGACGCAGGTAAACGCGAATCTCGGTGATATCGCGAGGGTCGTAGCGGATGGTGACCTGTTCGCCGACGTAGTCGGCCAGAACCGGGTCGATGTAGCGCAGGGCCAGGAACTGGATGCCGTCGGTGTGAACCTTGCGAGGCTTGGCGACGGTGCACAGCAGCAGGTCCAACTGCTCGAGGGAGTCGGGCATGCGAGGAATGAAAGCGCCGGCCTCCCACCGGGCCTGGGGCGGAAGGCGGGTCTCCGAATGCGGCCGCAGGTTGTAGACCTCGCGGATGAACCGGCCAATCGCAGCGTCGAGCTCGGTCAGGGTCAGCTGGGCTTGCGCAGCGCGGTCTCTGCTGCCCTTGGGGGCGTAGCCGGGCAGGTGCGCCAGGCACATCTGGTTCATGGTCTCCATGAACCGTTCGATCTTGCCGTGGCCGTGCGGCTGGCCCTTCTTGCTGAACACCGGCCGCACACGCAGATCGGCCATCACCTGCTCCAGATGAGAGGAGGTGAAGTCCGGACCGTGATCAAGGTGGAATACCTCGGGAATCCCGCACACGTGCCAGCTCGGCTCGGCCTTGCGCCAGATCGCCTGCCGGAACGCCAGCGCGGTAGACAGCGCCGAGGGCGCTTCCAGGTTGACCGCGTACCCGGCAATCGCGCGGGAGTGATCATCCTCGATCGCGGTCAGCCAGGGCCGGGCCGCTTTCCCCTTGGGATCCAGGACCCAGATATCCAGCTCGGTGTGGTCAGCCTGCCAGATCTCGTTCGGCTTGGACGCCTCCCTGCGATACACCAGCTCATACACCTCCCGATAGCGTTTCGTGCCCTCCAGCCCGAGCGCCACCAACGCCGGATCAAGATGTCGGACGACCTCGTGCACAGTGGAGTATCCCGGGACCGGCCATCCCTGCGCGGTGGCGACGCTCACGGCCTGCCGATAGATCACCGCGACGCTTCTGCGGGGCGGCCGAAGCGCCAGCCCTTCGATCAGCAGCCGCAACTGCTCGGGCATCTTCACCCGGCCGCGGTCCGAGCGCGGCCGGCGTACCAGGCCGGCCAGGCCCTCTGCCCGGTAGGCGGAACGCCACCGGCGCAGCGTCCGCTCGGGGATCGCGCAAGATGCCGCAATCTGGGCCAGCGGAATCTGGTCTTCGAGGTGGGGCCGCAGCAGCCGCCAGCGCTCCATCGCCGCCAGACGCTGAGCCTCGCTGAAGCCCGTCAGCGGGGCGAGGTCCCCGTCCCGTGCGGCTGCTTCCACGCGCTGTTCCTCCCGGACTACGACGACCTGACTGCTCCGGCCCCGATCGGGAGTGTTCCCCCTCCGCCGCAAAACTCGCCGAGTGTGATGGAGCTATGCGCGGTCGGCGGTGATTGCGGCCGGTTGGGCCCGCAGGTAGCTGTACACGGTTTCGCGGCTGATCCCGAATTGTCTGGCGAGCGCGGACTTGGGTTCGCCGGTAGCGGCGCGCTCGCATAGCTGGCGTGCCTGCTCGGGGGTGAGGGCGGGTTTGCGGCCGGTGTAGGCGCCGCGCTCCTTGGCGACGGCGATGCCCTCGCGCTGGCGTTCCAGGATGAGCGCGCGCTCGAACTCGGCGAACGCTCCCATGACCGATAGGAGAAGCGTCGCCATGGGCGAGTCCTCACCGGTGAAGACGAGGCTTTCCTTGACGAACTCGATCCGCACCCCCTTGTCGGTGAGGGTCCGTACGATGCGGCGCAGATCGTCCAGGTTGCGGGCGAGCCGGTCCATCGAGTGCACGATGACGGTGTCACCGTCGCGGACGAACGCCAGCAGTTCCTCCAGCTTCGGCCGGGCGGTGTCTTTGCCGGACGCCTTGTCGGTGAACGTCCGCTCGACCTCGACGCCGTCGAGTTGCCGGCCGGTGTTCTGGTCGGTGCTGCTGACTCTGAGGTAGCCGACTCGCATCGCCACGGCCCTCCCCGATCCTCCAACTGTCAAGGTGGATTCTGAGAGCCCAACCGACAGGCGTCAAGAAACTCCGAATCGGACTCCAACTTGACGCCTTTACCTGCGGTCCTGGATGTGGTGTTGGGGTACACCCTTGCCGGACAGGCCACGACCGAGGGGCATTTGCAGGGCGGCGGCCGAGGACGCTGTCAGACCTCTGGGGTGGCGGGGGCTGCTTGACGCCTGGGACGTGGCCGGTGCGGGCGACGGCTTCACCTACAGCGTGAGCAGGCCGTACCAGCGCATCGACTACGTCATGACCTCTCGCGACATCAAAACGACCTCGGTGGCGTCATCGGCACCGAGGCCTCCGACCACTTCCCCATCGTGGCCGACCTCGAACTCCCCCACCCCTCGCCCTGACCGCTCGGCGCCCGCCGTCTCTCGCGACAGCGGGCGCCGAGCGGTCCGGATCAGATGACGCCGCTCTGCCCGACGCAGCTCGTGACACCGATCCTACCGGCCAGCTTCACGAAGACCCGATGCGCCATCGGCCGGGTCGCCGAGATCGCCCTGGTGCCGGAGTTGCCCGTGATCACGGTCGCCAGGAACTCGGCGTCCGGAAGGCCGCCCCGATCCTGGACGAGGCTGACCTTGACCGTAGTGGGGCCTCCGGAGGCCGTCCAGCGGACACGGCTGAAGCGGTGCCCAAGCGACGTGTTGATGTAGGTGACGGTCACCTTCAGCCTGTAGGACCCCTTCGAACAGGTCGCGACGAGGGCCTTGGCTGCCGACGTGGTCGCCGACGCCGCCGGCGCGGAGGCCGAGGCGGACGCGGTCACCGACGCCGACGCGGGCGCGCCCATCATGGCCATGGCCCCCATGGCCCCGACCACGACCGCGGTACGCATGATCTTCATATGGTTCCCTCCGTTGATTTCCCGTCGAGGTGAGACCATACGGAGACGCGGTATGGCGGAGGTATGTCCCAATCGGACCACTCGGAGCGCGCTAGTGAGACGCTACCCCACCCGCCAGTCGCCGTTCCACACCGAACCGATCTCCCCGTACCGTCACCATCAGGTGCTCATTTCGCGCCCAGGCGACCCGCCCGTTACACCTCAATGCTGCTGGCGGGGGCGCCGCCTGCCAGCAGAAACATCCCCACACGGCGGCGCACACCAACCCCCGAGCTCACGCCCTCCGGCCCTGCTGACCATCCCCATGATTAGCAGCGTTCAAGACCGTTCACGTCCCCGCCGTACGAAGCGGGGGACAAGGTGGACGGGCCAGACCCGCCCGATGTGACACGCCCGGGTATGCCCGGGGTATGTTCCCGGGTCCGCGGCGCTATGTTTTGGTGCGCCCCCGACGCGGTGCTGCGACTCTTTTCCCGCTGTTTCTCCTCAGAGAAAAGAGTCACCATGAAAAAGGCACTGGCCCTGTCCGCCGCCGTCCTGGCGGCGGGTGCCATGCTGGCCGCTCCCGCACAGGCGACCGCGCTCGACAAGACCAAGGCGCAGCGCCTGGCGTTGGCGCTGACCCTGACGAAGAACACCAAGGCCAGCTACAACGCGTGGGCCCGGTTCAAAATCAACAAGGACACCCCGCAGGTCAAGGAGTACAAGTTCAACTGGAACACCGACGGCTGCTCGGTGCCCAAGAAGATCGGAAACTCCGAATACTGGAAGGGCGTCTTCAAGACTCCCTGCGATCGCCACGACTTCGGCTACCGCAACGTCAAGGCGCTGGTGAGCTCCAGCAAGTGGCGTAACACCTACAAGAAGCCCGTCGACGACGCGTTCCTCTTCGACATGGGCAACGTGTGCGTGAAGTTCTCCAGCACGAAGAAGGCATCCTGCCGGGTGGCCGCGGCGGCGTTCTACGGCGCGGTCAGGGCAGCCACGTAGGAGAGCCACATGGCACACTGACATCCGTGGTGAGAAAGATCGAGGCCCCGACCCGCATCCCGGTGCCGGGCGGCAAGATCATCAACGAGCACATCGGCCAGGTGAACACCGGTGACGAGGCGATCTCCATCGCCCACATGATCGCACCGCCCTCCTGGGAGGAACCTGCGCAGACGCCCGCGTTCACGGAGTACACGTAGTTGGAGCCGTCCCGGCCCTTCGCGCCGGAACAGGCTTCGGCTTGGCCGTAGGTGACTTCGACGCGGCCGCCCATGCCGTTGCCGATACCGGAGATGCGCGGCACCATCCGCCACGACAGCGGTGCGGGTGGTTCCACCTACCATGGCTAGGTTTCCATCTATCGTGACCCGGCTCACCAGCACCGCTTGACGGTCGCCCGGCCAGATAGCTCTGAAGAATTTCGGCCGTTTATCTCCAAAGCTCACAGGTGAGGGCGTCGAAGCCGCTGTCGGCGGTGACGACCGGAGGCAGGTCCGCCGCCAGGTGCGGGTCGACGATCGCGACGCTCGGCGTCAGCGCGTAGTCGGCCAGGGGATACTTCTTACCCGTCGCGGTGTCGGTGATCACCGCGAACGGCGTGACCTCCGCGCCGGTGCCCGAGGTGGTCGGCACGCAGACCAGGCGGGCCAGGTCGCCGAGCGGCGGGAACTTGAAGGCGCGCTTGCGGATGTCGAAGAACTTCTGCCGCATGTCGGCGAAGACGACCTCAGGGTGCTCATAGCGCAGCCACATCACCTTGGCGGCGTCCATCGCTGACCCGCCGCCGAGGGCGATGATCGTGTCTGGCCGGAACTGGCGCATCAACGCGGCGCCCCGGTCCACGGTCGCCACGGTCGGCTCGGGCTCCACGTCGTCGATGATCTGCAGCGCCACCCGCTCGGGGCGGCGGCCGAGGACCGTGATGATCCGGTCGACGTAGCCGAGCCGGGTCATCGTCGGGTCGGTGACGACGGTCACCCGGTGTACGTCCGGCATGTCGGCCAGGTAGCGGATCGCGTGCGACTCGAAGTAGATCTTCGCGGGGATCTTGAACCATTGGAGGTTGTTGGTGCGCCGCCCGATCCGCTTGATATTGAGCAGGTCGACGGCCGAGACGTTGTGGGAGACCGAGTTGCGGCCGTAGCTGCCGCAGCCGAGGGTCAGCGACGGGATGAAGGCGTTGTACATGTCGCCGATGCCGCCCTGCGACGACGGGGCGTTCCAGATGATCCGGACCGCCTTGACGCGCCGCCCGAACTCCTCGGCCAGCCGGTCGTCCCGGGTGTGGATCGCGGCGCTGTGGCCGAGGCCGCCGAACTCCACCATCCGCTCGGCCAGGATGATCCCCTCCTCCCGGCTGCCCGCGCGCAGCACGGCCAGCACCGGGCACAGCTTCTCCCTGGTCAGCGGCTCGGCCGGGCCGACCTGAGTGACCTCGGAGAGGATCACCGAGGTGTCTTCGGGCACCTCGAACCCGGCCCGTTCGGCGATCCAGCTCGCCGGCCGGCCGACGACGTCAGGGTTGAGCCTGGCCTGCGAGCACGACTGGCCGGATGCGGTGACGCCGAACAGGAACTCCTCCAGCTTCCGCTTCTCCACGGCATTGGCCCGGTAGGCGTGCAGCGCGCCGAACGCGGCCAGCGCGTCCTCGTACACCGCCGCGTCGATGATCGCCGCCTGTTCGGAGGCGCAGATCATGCCGTTGTCGAACGCCTTGGACAGCACGATGTCGTTGACGGCCTGCCGCAGGTCTGCCGACTGCTCGATGTAGGCGGGCACGTTACCCGCGCCGACGCCGAGCGTCGGCTTGCCCGCCGAGTACGCCGCCCGCACCATGCCGTTGCCGCCCGTCGCCAGGATCGTGGCCACCCCGTCGTGATGCATCAGCGCGCCTGTGGCGGTCAGCGACGGCTCCTCGATCCACTGCACGCAGTGCTCCGGCGCGCCCGCCGCCACCGCGGCGTCCCGGACGATCTTCGCCGCGGCGGCGCTGCACTCCTGGGCGGCCGGGTGGAAGGCGAAGACGATCGGGTTGCGGGTCTTCAGCGCGATCAGCGCCTTGAAGATCGTGGTCGAGGTCGGGTTGGTCACCGGGGTGATCCCGCAGATGACGCCGACGGGTTCGGCGATCTCCACGATCCCGCTGATGTCGTCCCGTGAGATCACGCCGACGGTCTTGAGCGCAGCCATGCTGTTGGTGACGTGCTCACAGGCGAAGATGTTCTTCACCGCCTTGTCCTCGAACACCCCTCGCCCTGTCTCCCGCACGGCGAAGTCAGCGAGCTCCGCATGCTCGTCGAGCGCGGCGACGGACGCCTTCTTGACGATGTGGTCGACCTGCTCCTGGCTGAAAGCCGCGTATTCGTCCAGTGCTTTGAGAGCGTTCCCGACCAGAGTGTCGATCATTTCGTTGATGGAGGTCGGCACGTCCGCGACCGTGCTGGTCATCTGGGTCACCTCAGGGACTCGTCGTGTCGGTCACTTTCCAGCATCCCGATCCACCGATCCCCACGCCGGAGCGTTCCGACCCTGATCATGAGGCCGAAAGACACCACGATTCCGGGACTTTTGGCTGTACTGGATCCCTTCGGACTGGTGACTTTCAGCACTTCCCCGGTCCGTTCTCTGGTCCCGGAGACGGTTCCCGGGACGGCCGGACGGACGCGAGCTTGGTGATCAGCGGGACGGTTCCCAGCCGCGCCGGGCGGTGGGCCTGCCCTCGTCCCTGCTGCGATAGACCTTGTACGGCCGGGTGAGGTAACCGACCGGCGCGGTGAGCATGTGCACCAGCCGGGTGAACGGCCAGATCGCGAAGAGCACCAGCGCGCTGAGTGCGTGTAGCTGGAACAGTAGGGGAGCGTCGGCCATCAGGGCCGGCTCGGGCTGGAAGTAGAAGATCGACCTGAACCAGGGCGAGACGGTGGTCCGGTAGTCGTAGCCGCCGCCGGTGATGTTGGCCAGGACGGTGGCGGCCAGGCCGAGGGCGATGGTGACGGCTAGGACGGCGTACATCAGTTTGTCGTTGCGGGTGGTGGCGCTGAACACCGGGCCGACGGTGCGGCGGCGGTAGATGAGGATCGCCAGGCCGCCCACGGTGGCGATGCCTGAGCTTGGGCGCCGTCTGCCACGTGTGCCACTGCGCGACCGGCGTCTACGTCGAACACAACCACGACAACCTCCAAGTCCGCCGGCTGGCGTGCCGCCACTGCAACTTCAACACCCAGCTGGTGGCGGCAAGGCGCGGCATGACCTCCAACCTCCCAAGATCACCGACAGAGTCGCCCATAGGGCTCACCGCCCGACTGACCGCGTTCCGTGTCGCGAGCTGGAGAGGATGGATTAGTCCTACTCCAAATCTGTGCATCCTCCCCGCGTGCCAACCCGCATCATCAAGTGGGTGCCAAGCACACTGCTGGCATGGACCAGCAGGGTGCGATGGCGGCGTCGGAGCGAGCGCAGTACGCGGGCGCTGTGTACGGCTCTCTGCTGGCCGCATCCGTGATCGTCGGTTCCGCGGCGGAAGGCGAGCCGCCTGCCGCGGGCGAGCTCATCATCCTGCTGATCTGTACGGGAGTGGTGTTCTGGATCACCCACTCCTATGCTCAAGTCGTGAGCCACGGATACCCGGCGAAGCCCCTCACCTGGGCACGTTTGCGTGCGGTCGTCAAGCACGAATGGCCGTTGGCGCAGGCTTCCTTTCCGCCGGCTATCGCGGCTGCCTTCGTCAACGCGCTGGATGGGTCCAATGTGGTCGTGGCCTGGGTGGCGTTGTCCGTCGCTGTAGCGAGCCAGGTCGTCTGGGGCGTTTTGGCGGCAGCCAGAATCCGCTCCACCAAGTGCGCCCTGATCGTTTCCGGGGCGGTCAATCTCGTTCTCGGCTTGACCCTCGTCGCGCTCAAGGTCGCGGTCTCCGGCCACTGATCCCATCCTCGACGGCGACCGCGCCGACGAGCTGCTGGACCTGGCCCTGTCTCGGCTGAATCTTCCAGCAATATCTCGACAACCACTGCTTCCCTCGGCCCGTCTGGTGGCGGGGAGGGCGATAAGCCCGACCTTCACCAAGATTCCCGACAGAGTCACACCCAGTGCCGACGCTGCGGCCGCGCCGTACCCGAACTCTCCGGCTTGTCATCTCGCATGACAACACCGTGAGAGCGTCGACACCGCAGTCGCAGAGCCGTGGCGGCCCTCGGTGGAGCGGACCGCCTGTCGGGTGTTCCCGCGGTTGATGATGACGCGTGAGTTGTATTTGTTCTTCTCTCCTTGACAGGAGGAGAGGGCGTGGGCGCGGGAGAAGACCGGCACCGATGAACACCTGTTGGCGTTGACGCTCGCGCTCAAGTGCTTTCAGCGACTGGGCCGCTTCGCCAAGGCTCGCGAGGTGCCAGTCGTGGTGGTGGAGCACGTGCGGCGGTGTCTGGAGCTGACGGATCGCGGGATCGCGGCCCTGGTCGACCCGGCCCGGCTGGCGGCGATGGACCTGCCCGACCCGGCGTGAGTCGCCGGCCGGAATCGTCAGAAACGGTAGTGCGCGACCGTGGTGCCCAGCCTGGAGAAGGTCGTGCTGAGCGCCGACAGTCGGGTCCACAGGCGCAGGGCCGTCGGGAACTGGTCGACCTCGGGCTCCCGGGTGAGCAGGATGTGCCGGATCAGGGTCAGTCGCGGGTTCCACCGTACGGGGTCGAGGCGGTCGAAGCCGGGGGACTTGAAGAGGGGAACTAGGAACCGGCTGCCAGAGTAGTGTTTCGCGGCCCAGACGGTGAATCGGGTGTAGACGTTGAACGCTATCTCCCCGCTGGGAAAGTGGCTGGTGAGACGGTCCAGCAGAGTGATTATCTCTTCCTGGGAGAGGAAGGGCAGCACGCCGTCGGCGACGATCACGGCGGGGCGGTCGGCGGGGAGCGCCTCCAGCCAGCCGGGCTCGGTCAGGTCCGCGCCGATCGTGTGCGTGTGCGGCCGATCGGGGATGACCCGGTGCCGGGCGTCCACGACTTCGGGGAAGTCGACGTCATACCAGTCAGCCGTGGGCGGCGGGTCGATGCGGAGGGCCCGGGTGTCGAGGCCGGCCCCAAGGTCGATGCCGATCGCGTTGGGATGGCGGGCGATGAACTGCTGCGCGATCTCGTCCAGTTTCTTGGCGCGCTGGGCGACGTCGATGGCCGAGGCCGCGCTCCAGCGGAGTTTGCGGTGGTCGTAGCCGGTCTTTTGGATGATCTCGTAGGCCATGCGGTCTCCGAGCATGGGGCTTGGCAGGCGGCTGTCGAGTGCTCGGCCGCACAGCGTCACCCACAGGGTTTCCTGCAGCGGGGTCAGGGTAGGAAGGGTCACTCCCATGATGTCCTCCAGGCTCAGGTGGTGGGCATGTCGCGTCGGGTGAATCCGGCCAGGCCGACCGCGACGAAGGCTGCCGCGGCGACGGTCATGATGATCAGAGGCGCGGCCGCCATGTCCCCGCCGGGAAGTTTCGGTACGTGCTCGAAGACCGACAGGTCGATGACCCATTGGTCGAGCTGCAGCTCCCCGCCGACCCAGCCGAACAGCATGGTCACCATGGCCACGGCGAACGTGCCGGCGACCAGCCGGGGCAGCAGCCCGAACAGCGCGAACGCGATCCCGGTGAACACCCACACCACCGGGAGCTGCACGAGTGCGGCGGTCAGGAGCCGGGGCAGCTCACGGGCGACGTCGCCGGTGTTGAGTCCGTGCGCCAGGCCGGCGGCCGCCCCGAAGGCCACCACCCCGAGCGCAGGACCGAGCAGCGCGAAGGCGAAGTGGCTGCCCACCCAGCGCAGCCGCTTGACCGGCGTGGCCAGCAGGGGCTCAGCCCGGCCGTCGCGCTCTTCCTTCCTGAGCAACAGCGCGGACTGGATCGCGAAGCAGGCGCTGACCAGGCCGAGCATGGTCATCATGGGCACGAGGAACTGGTCCACGAGCGTGCCCGGACCGCCGAGCCGGGCGAGCACCTCTCTCGCCGCGGCACCGCTGTTGTCCATCAGCGCGCCGAGGCTCGCCGACATCGCGCCGATCACCAACCCGACCAGCGTGAGCCCCGCGACCCTGCTGATCAGCGGGCCGCGGTGCAGCCGCCAGGCCAGCGCCAGCGGGCTGCGCAGGCGCGGTCCCGCGGCGGCCGGCCCCAGCCGGGCCTGGAACATGCCGCTGCCGAGGTCGCGCCGCGCCGACAGCACTACGGCCAGCGCACTGAGCGCGATGACGACGATGGCTGCGGGCGCGAGGACCCACCAACGTTCGCCGCTGTAGGGCCGCAGCGCCTCCGCCCAGCCGAGCGGCGTCAGCCACGACACCCAGGCCGGCCCGTCACTGCTCTGTCCCGCGATGTCCCCGATGCCGCGCAGGATGAGCGCGGCGCCGAGCACGGTGATCCCGATGGCGCGTGCGCCGCCCGCGCCCGTCGTGAGCTGCGCGGTCACGGCGCCGATCGCGGCGAACACGCAGCCGGCCGTCGCGAACCCGAGCCCGAGCGCCAGGGAACCCGCCACCGGCAGGTCCTGGCCGATCAACGCCAACGCCGACGCCACGCCCAGGACGAGGCTGGCCACACAGGTGACGATCAGGGCGGCGGCCAGGTTCGCGTGCCGCGCCACCGCGGTCGCCCCGACCAACTCGCGCCGCCCGGCCTCCTCTTCCGTACGCGTGTGCCGGACGACCGTGAGCAGGGCGAGCAGCCCGACCATGAACGTGACGAACCCCGACCGCCAGGCCACAAGCTCGCCGAGGCTGGAGCCGTTCAGCACGCCGTAGGCGACGGTGAAGGCCCTGGTGTGGACGCTGGTCTCGTAGTAGGCCTGACGAGCCTCGGCCGTAGGGTACGCCCCGGTGAACGCGCCGACGAACACCACGGGGACCAGGCAGATGAAGACCACCCACAGGGGCAGCAGCCACCGGTCACGCCGCAACACCAGGCGGACGAGCTTTCCGGTGCCGGTCAAGGGGTTCATCGTGCCGCCTCCGCGTGCCTGCCAGCGGCGCTCGCGCCCGCGCGGTCGTAATGCCGCAGGAACAGCTCCTCCAGCGTCGGCGGCCGGCTGACCAGGCTGCGCACGCCCGCTGCGGTGAGCTGACGCAACGCCGCGTCCAGCGCGGCGGCGTCGACGCTGAAGCGCACCCGGCCGCCGTCGGCACGCAGACCGTGCACCCCCGGCAGGCCGGCCAGCCCGTCCGGTGAGCCGGCCAGCTCGGCCTCGATGGCGGTGCGGGTGAGGTGGCGCAGCTCGGCCATGGTGCCGGACTCCACGGTACGGCCGTCGCGGATGATCGTGACGTGGTCGCAGAGCGCCTCGACCTCGGAGAGGATGTGGCTGGACAGCAGCACCGTACGGTCACCCGCGCGCTGCACTTCCTGGATCGTCTGCCGGAAGACCTCCTCCATCAGCGGGTCCAGGCCGGAGGTGGGTTCGTCGAAGACGAGGAGTTCGGCATCGGAGCACAGCGCGGCGACCAGGGCCACCTTCTGCCGGTTGCCTTTGGAGTAGGTGCGGCCCTTCTTGCGCGGGTCGAGGTCGAAGCGTTCGATCAGTTCGTCCCGGCGCCGCCGGTCGAGGCCGCCGCGCAGCCGGCCGAGCAGGTCGATGGCCTCGCCGCCGGACAGGTTGGGCCACAGGGTGACGTCGCCGGGCACGTACGCCAGGCGGCGGTGCAGTTCGCCGGCCTGTGTCCAGGGGTCGCCGCCGAGCAGCCGGGCGGTGCCCGCATCGGGGCGCATCAGGCCCAGCAGGATCCTGATGGTGGTGCTCTTCCCCGCGCCGTTGGGCCCGAGGAATCCGTGCACCTCGCCGACCCGTACGACGAGGTCGAGGCCGTTCAGTGCCCGGGTCGGGCCGAACGACTTGACCAGTCCGGCCATAGTGATGGCATCGGTCTCAGCCATGATGGGTGTCCTTGCGCTGGAAATGATCTCCCTGCTGGGCCTCCCAGGCGGTCCGGGCGGCCTTGAGCATCGTGTCGTCCACGTACATGCCGTGGGTGTAGATCTCGATCATGGGCAGCCCGACGCGCTGCAGCACGTCGAGGCCCATGCGTTCGTAACCGAGCGCCCGCGTCAGGGCTGGCGCCATGGTCAGCGTGGCGAGGCTGATCAGCACGGTGAGCACGGCCAGCGCCCGCACGTCCGAGGAGGGGCGCATCGAGCCATCGGCGATTCCGGCTTGGAAGAGCTCCTCGGTCTCCTCCACCAGCGTGTTGACGAACGTGGTGGCCGCCGAGGAGTCCTCCTCGATCGCGCGCACCATGTACTGCACGTGGAGGCCGTATTCCTCCGGGTTCGCCAGATATTCGCGGGACAGATCCTGCACGCCGGCCGGGCGGGCGGAGGTCCGGGCCCGCCGCACCAGTATCTGCAGGACATGGTCGTCGCAGACGCTGCGCAGATGGTCCTTGCTGCCGAAGTGGCGAATGATCAGGGCGGCGCTCACTCCTGCGGTGGCCGCGATGGCACGCAGGTTTGTCTTCTGGAAGCCGTCGCGGGCGAAGTGCGCGATGGCGGCATTACGGATCTTGGCCTGAGCAGTCAGATCCGATGAAAGAGCTGAACACATGTTTACTACAATAAACACGTGTTCAGTGGCGTGGCAACCGGGGTCAGTAACGTGGTTAGGATGATCTTTCCGTGGACGTCCCGTCGTTCGAGTGCCCGATGCGCCTCGGCGGCCTGGGCGAAGCGGGAAGCAGCCCCCCGATTCGCGGCCGGAGGTGACGCCCCAGTGCGAGCTCGAAGAGGTGCGTGAGGAACGCCGCGACCTCCCGGGGCAGCGTGCAGAGGGCCGTGCGCTTGCCAGGCAGCAGGTTCAGCATTCTGTTGCGCAGCGCGTCGCGGATAGTGTCGGCCAGTACGTGTCCGGGCCGGCCCATGAAGGCGTAGCCGTCATCAAGGAACACCTGATCTGTCTCATCGCCGACAACGAGGACGCGGACGGCTCCGGCGGCCAGGCCCGAGGGCAGGGCGAGGCCCTGCGCCGCCTGGTACGCGACAACCCGGGCTACGCACTGAGCATCAGCGGCCCGCACCCGCTCAGCGCGACGGTGTGCGGCCTACACCCAGGCCGCACACGCCCTGGCCGCCGCCCGTACCACCCCTGGTCGTGTGGCCCTTTACCATGGCCAGAGCCCGCTGGAGAGACGACCTGCTGACTAGCGGCGCCGGCATCCACGACGTCGTCCACGCCCTCCGCATCACCACCGCCTGGATCACCTGAGCACCGTGCACAACCAGCACCCGGAGTTGAGCACCATGCACAGTGGCCCGAAGGTGCGACGTCTTTTACGGTCTTGGCGACGGTCCATCTGTTGCTCGGGGACGATGACGCCCGTCCGGCGACTGGGGTCTGTCACGCGATCGAACGCTGCAATCAAGCAGGGAGAAACCGTGCACGATAAGGCAAAGGCCGGCATCGTAACGCTCGGAATGCTCAACACCGGTACCGCCGTGGCGGCGCCGGCGGGAGGGTTAGGGAGCGCCGCTCCGACAACGAGGGTGGCCGCAGCCGCGGCGGACAGCGTCGGCAGCGCTTTTCAGTCGGCCGCTGCGAAGCCCGTGTGCTTCGCCTTTTGCGCGTGAGGAAGAAGAAGTTCATCGGGAAAAAGTGCAGGCTCACCAAGGACAAAATGATCGCAAGCACTGAAGGCAGAGGCCCGACGACCCTGGTGATATCCAAAAGCAAGGCGGTGTCGGCGGAGGTGTCAACGACCATAGCGGCCGACTACGACCTGATCTCCGGTGAAGTGGGTTTCAAGGTCTCCAAGAGCTACTCGGTAGAGATACAGACGCGCTATGAGGTGCCGAAGGGAAGGATGGGGTACGTGGAGGCCTACCCCTGCTACAAGGTGTACACCTTCGAGATGTGGTCGAACGGCAACTTCGGGAGTGAGGAGAAGTTCCTCGGCTTCGGCATGGCGATGAAGCCCGTCGGGGTTCACTACAAGCAGTGGACCAAGAAGGCGTGACACGGTGAGCGGGCGAGGCCGATCTCAACTCGGGGGCCGGTGATCGATTTCGGCCCGGTCTCCCCGGGGGACAGGGAACTCACCCGGGGCCGCTCGTTCTGTGTCGACGATCACGGAGTTACGTGATCGCCGACATCGATGGCGGCGGAGCAGGGGTTCCTGTAGATCACGGAAGAGGACGTCCCGGAGTCCGGCTTCAACGACCGCGGAAGCTCATCAGGTGGCGGCCCTGGGTCATGAGCTTAAACCCCAGCGCCCGCCGCATGGCCAGGTTGTCCTGAGGCGCCGAGCGCGGCGCCGGCTTGGCGGAGTTCGGCGGCCCTGCGGACATCAGCGGCCATGCCCGTAGCGTCGCGAGAGGGAGACGCATATCACATTCGGTTGGCTGTGACATTTCGCCGGACCGTTTCGTCGGTGGGGTGTAACAGCCAACACGACAAGGAGGACAGTGTGAACGCCCGTCTCAACTTCCTTGGCAGCCCGATCGCGGCGAAGCTGCTGAAGCATGTCTTGTCCGCGGGCAAGGTCGCGCATGATCCGGCCTTGCCTGCCACGACGCAGGAACTGGTGGCGCTCCGCGTCAGCCAGATCAACGGCTGCAGCGTCTGTGTCGACATGCATACCAAGGCAGCCGCGTACGCGGGGGAAACTTCGGTGCGGCTCACTCTGGTTGCGGTGTGGCGGGAGGCGCAGGTCTTCACTGACGCCGAGCGGGCCGCGCTGGAACTGGCCGAACAGGGCACCCGCATCGCCGACGCCGCGGGTGGTGTCTCCGATGAGGTCTGGGCGAACGCCGCCAAGCACTACGACGAGGACGAGCTCGCCGCCCTGGTGGGCCTCATCGCCATCGTGAACACCGTCAACCGGCTGAACGTCATCACCCAGCAGCCCGCCGGCGACTACCAGGTAGGCCAGATCGGCCAGATCGGCCAGCACGGATAGCGACATTGATCATGTTGCGGCCAAGGGAGTCGGCGACATCATGACCATCCCGTCCGAGCGAGGACATGGTCGGCTCGATCCGAGCCTGAGTACGATCATGAGCGAGCGGCGTCAGCTGATCAACCTCGCCTACCGGCTCCTCGGCTCCCTGGCCGATGCCGAGGATGTCGTCCAGGAGACCTACGCCCGCTGGTACGCGATGTCCCGGCGGCAGAGGGAGGCCATCGATTCGCCCGGCGCCTGGTTCACCACGGTCGCCAGTCGCATCTGCCTCGACCTGCTCGGCTCGGCACGCGCCCAGCGCGAGAGGTACGTAGGCGAATGGATCCCGGAGCCGCTGCCCGATCGTACGGAGTGGACCGACGGGCGGCCGGGCGGCGGCAGGGTCGACCCGGCCGACCGGGTCACCCTTGACGAGTCGATCAACATGGCCTTCCTCGTCGTGCTCGAATCGATGACTCCGGCCGAGCGCGTCGCGTTCATCCTGCACGACGTCTTCTGCTACTCCTTCGCTGAAGTGGCCGTGGTCGTCGGCCGTAGTCCGGCGGCATGCCGCCAGCTGGCCTGGTTGGCCCGCCGCCGCGTTCACGCGGCTGAGGTGCCCGCGGTTCCGACGGCCCAGCAGGCCAGGATCGTCAGGGACTTCAAGCAGGCCTGGGAAGCCAAGGACATCGACGCTCTCATCGGTCTCCTCGCCCCCGACGCCACGGGGACCGCCGACGGTGGCGGCTTGGTCAGCGCCATGCTCCGCCCGATGGAAGGCGGTCAGCGCATCGCCCGCGCCTTCGTCACCGTCGCCGGTCTGGCACCGGGCCTGACGATCCTGGAGCGTACGGTCAACGGCCAGCCCGGCCTGGTGGTTCAGCAAGACGGTGTCACCGTGGTGGTGCTGTCGTTCGATGTCGTGGGCGAACGGATCAGGCACATCTGGTCGGTCCTGAATCCCGAGAAGCTCCGGCCTTGGACGACGGGCTGACGGCCGAGCCGGGAGCGCCGGCCGCTCCCCGGTTCCCTAGCGGGAAACGACACTCCTGCAGTCAGACATGTCATGAATCTGGATCAGGAAAGGAAGCAGGAGGTGACCGTGATGGAGCAAGGAAGGGTTTCGCTGGCCGGGCGGGTTGCGGTGGTGACCGGGGCGGGGTCCGGTATTGGCGCGGCGACCGCGGCAACGCTGGCGTCCCTGGGAGCGCGGGTGTGCTGCGCCGGACGTACCTTCGAGAAAGTTGAGCGGACGGCCGAGACGATCGTGGCGGCCGGCGGCGAGGCGTTCGGGGTGCGGGTCGACGTGGCATCGCGGGAGGACAACGAGGCGATGGTCCGCGAGACGGTTGCCCGTTATGGCGCCGTGCATATCGCACATCTCAACGCTGCAATAGGGCATTGGGCTGGTGTTCTGGACTACCCGCTGGAGGAGTGGGACCGCACGATGGCGGTGAACCTGCGTGGTGTGCTGCTCGGTCTGCAGGCAGCGGGTCGAGCGATGCGTGACGTGGGTGGTGGCTCGGTTGTGGTCACCTCGTCGGCGGCCGGGCTCACCGGTGTGCGGATGTCACCGGCGTACGCGGCGTCGAAGCACGGTGTGCTCGGTCTGGTCAAGTCGGCTGCCCTGGAGCTGGGGTCGGTCGGTATCCGGGTCAACGCCATCTGCCCTGGATACATCGCCAGTAACGATCTCATGCGGAGGCTGGGCGAGGAGCTCGGTGTCGCCAGCCGGTTTCCTCTGGGCCGACCGGGGCGCACCGGGGAGGTTGCCAACCTGGTCGCGTTCCTGGCCAGTGAGAGCGCGTCATTCATCACCGGCAGCGTGTTCACCATCGATGGCGGCTGGCTGTCCGGTGGCATTGACCTCGGAAATGACGCCGAGGATCAGACAACCAGCGCCGACCGGATCGCCGCCGTCACCAACACCTACTCCCAGAACTCCTAGGGGCTCGAAAAGCACCTGGGGCAAACGCGCGAAGGCAGCCGCCAGCTGGCTAACGCCCGAGGCCGGGTGACCCAGGGAATCCCAACCTGGGGCGCGTAAGACCGGCTCCACGCGTCGGAACCGTCACCAGGCGTCCCCGCAGATCGCTTCCGACCAAGAAGGTTCAAGGCCAGTCATTCTGCCGGGCGCGACGAGACGCGCCCGGCGTCTACGGAGGGTTCTCCCATGAGCGAAGACACGACGGCGACGGCACGGATGCGCGCGATCATCCAGGAGTCCGCGGGCGGCCCTGAGGTGCTGACGCCGGCCGAGGTGGACCGTCCTGAACAGACGCTGACGGAGGTCCTGGTCCGGGTGCACGCGGCCGGCGTCAACCCGACGGACTGGAAATCACGGGCGCACGGCAGGCTGCTGGGCGATCCGCCCGCCATCCTCGGCTGGGACGTGTCCGGGATGGTCGAAGCCGTAGGCCCCGGGGTCACCCGCTTCCGGCCCGGTGACGAGGTTTTCGGCATGCCGCGCTTCCCACACAAGGCAGGCGGCTACGCGGAGTACGTGACCGCACCGTCACGGCACTTCACCCGTAAGCCGGCAGGCCTCGACCACGTACACGCCGCGGCGCTGCCGCTGGCGGCGCTCACCGCGTGGCAGGTCCTGCACGACACCGCGGACGTGCGGCCCGGTCAGCGCGTGCTGATCCATGCCGCGGCCGGCTCCATGCGTTGGATGACCTACGCGACGGACACTGGAGACCGCGTCGGAGTGATCGGGGAGAAACTGCGGGCGGACCGGTGCGGAAAAGGGATGTCGCGATGAACTCCAGGAAGCGGCTGCTCCGCTGGGCAAGCGGGATCATGCTCGTGCTGGGCACAGGGCACCTGTCCTTCCTGGCGCTCGTCGCCTGGGGGGACATCACCGGCTGGGTGGATCGGGGGATGTGGGCAGCCGTCCCGGTCGTCCTCACGGACGGGGGCGCCGCTCAGACCGTGGAGTCCCTTCAGAACGAGGTCACCTTCTGGGCCGGTCCGGGAAGCTTCGCCGTGCCCGTCATTCTGCTGGGCTGCCTGACATGGAACCTTGCTGGACGCGGGGTGGCCCTGCCCGCCGGAATCGGCTGGGGCCTCGCGGCGTGGTGTGCGTTAGGCGGCGTCCTTCTTGTGCCGTCCCCGTTCTTCGTCGGGATCATCTCCGCAGCACTCATCATCGTGGCAGCGCAGAAGGACGACCGGCCGCAAGCAGCCCGCGGCCGGGAGACGGACCTGACGTGATGCGCACCCGCCGATGGCGGTGAGGGAGGCCGGGGACCTTCAGGAACACCTCGTCCACGATCTCGAAGATCGTCTCGTCCGAAGCGGGCCGGTGGTCCAGGAGCATCTCGCGCCGGACTCGTGCCGGAGAAGATCGACGGGCAGTGAGACGACGCGCGGGCTCAGCGGCGCCGAGGAGACCTCCCTCTGGCGGATGAGTGCTCCACTGAGTGCTCCACGATGCGCGTCATCACGCCCTTCATGTGGGGCTCGGTCCCGCTGACCGACAGGTTCAAGGAGATCGATTCCGTACGAGATCGCGACGGCTACGTCGCCGGGCTCAGCGGCTCACCGTGGTCTCCCGTTCCATATGTGACAGCTTCTCGGGGTTGCGGACGGCATAGAGCCCGGAGATGAGACCGTCGTCGATGCGTACCGCCAGGACGGTGTCGACCTCGCCGTTGAGCTCGATGATCAGCGCCGGGTAGCCATTGACCTGCGCCGACTCTCGTCCTGGCCGAGGCCGACCGGCGCAAGGAGGGCGGTTTCCATGGGCAGGAAGTTATGATTTCTTATACATTTCATACTCACTCCTTGGGGGAGTCTGGCGAGTGAGACGACCAAGGGGGCCTGCTCATGGCTGTATCACCTCCGCCGCCGGGCAAGCTGGCGGGCACCGCAAGGGTCGGCGAGAAGGGTCAGATCGTCATCCCGAAGGACATCCGTGACATGTTCGGGATCAGCCCGGGCGACACTCTGCTGCTGCTCGCCGACGTCGGCAAAGGCATCGCCGTCCTGCCCAAGGAGATGGCGGTCGGGCTGGTCGAGACCGTCCTCGGCGAGTCGCCCGCCGCGACGTTCGACAATCGGGGAGAGGCCAGTGGATCAGGCTGAGCAGACCCAGCAACGTCGGGCAGCAAGACCGTGGCATCTGTGGGTGGTAGGGCTCGTCTTACTCGCCCTGTACCTCGTCGGTGCGCGTGACTACATCTTGACCAGGACGCTGAACCAGGGGTACTTCGCCGAACAAGGCTACGGACCTGCCCAGATCGCGTACTTCACCGACTATCCGGCGATCCCGGCCATCTTCTGGACCATCAACATCGCCGCCGGCCTCGCAGCGGCCCTGCTGCTGCTGTTCCACTCCCGCCGGGCGACCCTGGTCGCGTTGATCGCCGCGGCGTCCCAGCTGTGTCTGCTCGCCATCACGTTCGGATTCATGGACCGATGGGCCATCCTCGGGCCCCGGTTCTCCCTCGTCGACATCGGCGTGTGGGTGCTGACCGTCGGCCTCTGGCTGTACTGCCACGCGATACACCGGCAAGGCGTCCTCCGGTGACGCCGGGCCGGCGGCGCAACGGCCACGATCGTCGCGGCCGCAAGGGCATGACCCGCGCCCCGGCCGCGCTGCCACAACCCGAACACGAAAACGTGGGAATGATGGCTCCGTCCCGGAGCGGGACAGCCGGACGGGCCATCGGTTTCTGGAATCAGCTGACCGGTGGTTTCCGGTCTGCGCGGGGGTTGATATGAAAGCATGGTCACGCTGGCAGGACTGGGCGATCCTGGCCGCCGGCCTCTACGGGATTCTCTCCCCACTCTGGTTCGACGGCGAGCGAGGAGCCACCGGCACACTGCTCACTTTTGGAATCCTCATCGTCGGCACTGCCGTCGTAGCTCTCGCGAGACCGGCCATGGTGTGGGCGGAATGGGTGAATACCGTGTGGGGCACGTTGATGCTCACCGCCCCGTGGGCGTACGGGACATATGACGACAACTGGGACGTGACGTTGACATCGGCGATCGTCGGTCTCGTCACGATGGCCCTCAGCCTCCATGCGGCGAACACGGGCAAGGCAGCACAGCGTAGCTGAAAACCGGCCCGCGCTCGGAGAAACCCCAGCTCAAACCGTGTGCGCGATTTGATGCGCTACAGGCGTGTTGTGCCCGGAATGAGACGAAGCTCCAGTTAGCAAGGGTCTCCCTACAGATCACTTGCTCGTGGAGGGGCGCGAAGAACCGGGCTAGGAGGGCATGGCGTCGAGGATGTCGGCGTTCCTGGCGGTCACCGCGTCGATCATGGTGCGGTCGGTGTGTGCGTAGAGCTGATTTGCCTGGATGGCCGCGATCACGATCGTGCCCACAGTGTCAGCGTGGAGGCCGTGCCGGGCGAGTGTGGCATCGCCTTGTCCGGCGAGCTGGCGTTCTTCCGGGGGCAGGTTGCCTCGGACCGCGCTGTTCGTGCTGATCTTTGTGCTGACCAGGTCGGGGCACAGGACCGTGACGCCGATTGGGTGGCCCGCAGCCCGCAGGTCGAAGTGGAGCGCCTCGGACAGGGCGATCACCGCGCTTTTGGACGTCCGGTAGGTGATACCGGACGAGCCTGCTTGGGTGGAGTTGGGGTGGGTGGCGAGCCCGGCGGCCGAGGAGACGTTGACGATGTGTCCGGCCGCACCGCGTTCGATCATGCGTGGCAGGAACGTCTGCACGCCGTTGACGACGCCGCCGAGGTTGACGCCCAAGACCAGGTCCCACAGCCGGTATCCGAGCTTGGGCAGGCTGTCGGGCAGCCGGATGCCCGCGTTGTTGCACACCACGGATACGGGCCCCAGGCGGCGTTCGACCTCCTCTGCAGTGCTTTCGAAGCCAGTGCGGTCGCACACGTCCAGCTCGAACACGCCTATTGCGTCTGCGCTGGACAGCGCCGATAGTTGCGCGCCCGCCTGGTCCAGGGCGTCGCGATCGACGTCGGCGATCGCCACGTTCGCGCCCTCGCGGGCGAAGGCGCGCGCCATGCCGAGGCCGATGCCCTGGGCGCCGCCGGTGATGAAAACGGTCTGGCCGCTCAACGAGTCCATCTGGGTCCTCCTTCGCGAGACGAGTACATCGTCTACGTCATAGTCTCGCTCTATCGATATAGAGACTCTATTAATGTAGCGACTACTGTAAGGTCAGGGGAATGACGGAAGCGACCGGACTGCGGCACCGTAAGAAAGAACGGACCAGGCGACAGCTGATCGACGCCGCCCTGCGCCTGTTCAAGGAGCAGGGCTACGAGCAGACCACGATCAGCCAGATCGCCGAGGCGGCCGAGTTGTCCCCGAGCACCTTCTTCCTACACTTCAGCTCGAAGGACGACGTGGTCTTCGCCGAGCATCGTCATCGCATCGACTTGGCCCTGCTGGCCATCGGGGACCGGACGGCCGGTGAGCCTCCGCTCGATGTCCTGGTGCGCGCGATCAACCGCGTGGCGGCCTCGGAGCGGGAATTGCTGAACATCGCCAGCGAATCGGGGCGGCTTCGGGTGAGCCTGCTGCTGTCCGTACCGGCGCTGCGGGCACGCGCCTTGCTAGTGATCACGGATGCGCAACGCCAGGTGGCCGCCGAGTTGCAGACTGCCTATCCGGACATCCTCGACCCGGTCGGCGCAGCGACCATGGTGGGACTGGTCAGCGGCGCCGTGGTTGGCGCGGCCATCGCGGCCGTGGAGGCAGACATGGACGGCCAGGGCATCCAACGGGCTGTCACCGACGCCCTCGACACGGCCGCGCGGGCCTTTCGGCCGTGATCTCGTCCTGCATCGACACCTCGCGGGCACCCCAATGACAGGGCGGGCGGCACTGGGGCTGCTGCTGACCCCCGGGCCGGAAGCCAGGACCGCCCGCACCAAACAGCAACTCGACGGGATTCGGCGCATTGTCGGCGTACAGGTGAACGTGCAAAGGCAAGTACGCGCAGAGGGCTCTGTCGCTGATCTTGTGACGCAGGATGATCTCTTCCTTGATCATGTTCGGCCTGCAGTTCTGGATCTCTTGAGGAGTTACTCCCGCATCTGGCCGGGGTCGTGGTTGAGGCAGTGGGGCGAGCGGCCGTATTGGTAGCCTTGCACGCTCGCGTTCGAGCAGCCACAAGCGCCTGCTCAGGCTGCGGGCAGGCCTCGAGTCGGGTGCATGGCCGGTATGTCCGGCGATTGAGGGACGCCGCGCTCGGTGGGGTCACAACTGTGCTGCCGGTGACGGTTCGCCGAGCAAGTGGCCGGCCTGACTAGCCCGCATGCCCGATACACGCCCCTGCTCCGCAAGATGTTGGCCTTGGTCGCCGTGACGATGGCCGCCCGTCCTGGTGCGCGACTGGCGGCCAGGCTCGGGCTTGAGGTGGCCAAGGACATCTTGCTGCGCCTGGTGCGCGCCGCCCCGGAGCCGAAGGTGGGCTCGCTGCGGGTCGTGGGGGTCGACGACTTCGCCCTGCGCCAGCTTATCTTGAGCTGATCGCTTGGGCGGAGGCTGTGACCTGCATCCTCTTGTTGAGGACGATGTCTTCGACGAGGCGATGCAGGTCGTTCTGACGCTGTGTAAGCAGGGGCCGATTGTGATCGAAGAGTGTCCTCGGGCTGCCTCGGGTTCATCCGCGACCGGGAGGCCGGTGGCGCGGAGTTGGCCGAGGGCGTGGGCGAGGTGCCGGCGGAACCGCTGGTTGTCGGCGGTGAGTTCGCGGTTCCGGATCAGAGCGGTCTCCAGACGGCGAGCGATCGAGCCGTCGCTGCCGCGTTGGGTAGCCGGAGCGGCGGACGGTAGCGGCCCGGGGTCAGGGTTCGGAGGCGTTCGATCTCGGCGCGGATGTCCGGCTGGGTGTAGAGCCAGGAGCGTGCGACCTGGGCTTCTCTGAACTCCGTTTCGATCTTGGTCTGGATACTGATTCGCTGATCCTCCGCGAGCGTGTGAGGATCTGGGTGTCCCGTCAACAGGCGTCGGCGCCCGAGGTCCTGAGGACCGAACCGGTGGGAGTAAGAGGCGGCTCACGGGGCGGCCGTATGCGTGACATGCGATCGGTGTCCTGAGTAGACCCCATCGGAACCCGGCTCATTGCTTCCCAGGGGTGGTAGGGAAGCCGAGGTCGACCGTGGTGTGGCCGCCTGTTCGTCGATCTATTTGGCCAGCTTGTCGTTCGCGCCGGCGAGGCTGACTCGGAGTCCTTCGATTTCGCCGAGCCAGCCTTCGCGTTCAGCCTCGGCGATGCGGGCGATGAGGTTGTCGCGGATTTCTGCGATGCGTGGCCGTTGGACGAGATCAGGCCAATGCATACTGCAACGCAGGCAGCTGACGCCCTCTCGGCACCCCAGATAACGTCAGCGCCTCCCCGATCACCGAGACATCGTCACGGCGGTGCCACAACACATTGACCAGCGACAACACATGCGTCCGCCCGCACGTTCGGCACCGCGACCGGCGCGGCCGGATCCGCCGCCGCCAGCCGATACCCCACACCGTCCGCGGCTGCGCCCAGCCCCACGGGCACAGATGCCCGGCACAGTCCGGGCAATGCAGCCCGCCTTCGCGTAACCGGCGCTCGACGCCGGCCTCGTCCTTGCCTACCGTGAGCATCGGTGCCTCCAAGCACCGCACCACGGCCCTTCCCGATCACGTCGCGCCACGACAGGGAGATCGGGCAGAGCCGTTGTCTTCCCTGGACATGCTCACGCTGTCGTCGCGCACCAAGGACAGCAACAAGAACACCAAGATCGATTCAGATGCCCAGCTGGAGCGACGCGGCGACACTGCCCAGTGGCCAGAACGAATGACGCCTAACAGCACCTTCGAGCCGGTGCTGGTGCCCAAGCGGGCCGGCCGCATCTCCGACGGCCGGGGCGACATGATCATCAGCCCCGTACCAGAGCGTATACCTCCGTCCTGACCCCTGATCACTCCGGGTTGTGCTTACTCCTCCAGGATGGATAGGGCTCGGGACGGGCACAGGGGGACGGCGTCGCGCGCCCGTGCCGCGGTTTCGTCGTCGGGGTGGTCACTCAGCAGGACCACGATGCCGTCGTCGTCTTGGTCGAACACGGCCGGCTCGGTCAGGACACATTGACCGGAGCCGACGCACACCCCGATGTCCGCTGTGATCCGCATCATGCCCCTTCTTGCCAGGTGACGGGGAGTTCGTAGGCGCCGTAGATGACGGCGTCGGTCTTGAACGGCAGGTCCTCGACCGGTGCCGCCAGGCGCAGGGTGGGGATGCGGCGGAACAGCGTGTCGAAGACGATCTGCAGTTCCATCCTGGCCAGGTTCTGGCCAAGGCACTGGTGCGGGCCGAATCCGAAGGCGAGGTGGTGGCGGGCCCCGCGCTCGACGTCCAGGTCGGCCGGGTTGGTGAACACCGAGGGATCGAAGTTAGCCGACAGGCCCGAGACGATGACGCCCTCGCCGGCCTTGATACTCACCCCGCCGATCTGCACATCCTCAATAGCCACCCGGGAGGTGACCACGTCAGCGATGCTGAAGTAGCGCAGCAATTCCTCCACGGCCATGAGCGTCTTGCCCGGGTCGGCCTTGATCAGGGCCAGTTGCTCCGGGTGGGAAAGCAGCCCGATCACGCCGAGCGAGATCATGTTCGCCGTGGTCTCGTGCCCGGCAGACAGTAGCAGGAAGGCCATGCTCACCAGGTCCGCGTGATCGAGCGTGCCCTCCTCGCGCTGCCGAGCGATCTGCCGGCTGAACAGATCGTCGCCCGGTTCGGACTCCTTACGGGTGATCAGATCGTCCATGTAGGCGCGCAGTTCGGCGAAGGCTCGCTGGCGGTCCTGCGTCGAGGAGGTCCGGCGCACCACCA
>NZ_JAUZQF010000003.1 GCF_030718205.1 Nonomuraea turcica | reverse complement strand
CAGGCCCCTGGTGGTGAAGGTTGATCTTGGTCGACAACCCTTCTACCAGGGGCTATCTGCGTTGCGGATCAAGGATGATGATCTGCAACGGACCCGTGACCTGCAGCGTCACGGTGGAATGGGCTCAATGGCGGGAAGAATCCCGGCCAAAGCCATACAAATCAACATGCAGCGGCACCGAGCGACATCAACCGAGAATTCTCATAATCCGTGGGTCGTGGGTTCAAGTCCCACCCGCCCTACCACGCCGGCCTGCGGCTTTATGCGGATCTGTAGTCGCGCCATCTGATCGTGAGTCACGGTGAGCCACCTGTGAGTCACGTCGTCTCCCGGGCCTTGCCGATCTTCCGGTTGGTCGCCCAGACCGCCTTCAGCACCAGCCGCGCGCTCGCCTTGGCGCTGTCGTGATACAGCTGCGGCAGCACCGAAACATGGGCGTCGGCGGTCAGCACGAGGCTGGCACGCCCCAGCGTGCCCTGGACCAAGGTGGCAGAAGAGCGAACATGCAGCATTTTCCGCAGCTTGAGGACCGGGACTCAAGCCGGCTTGCTCTGGTCAGGGCGACGACACAGCCGCAGTCGGTCAGGACCTCGCCACCTTCCGCCGCACCGGTGAGCTGGGGACGGGGCTCCGTCACGGTAGAGTTCTGGCGGACTTTCTTTGAGGTGGACGGCACGTGTGAGTAAGGTCAATGAGCTGATCAGCGCGGCGATGGAGGCGCTTGTCCGCGAGGATCAGATGGCCTTCGACTCCGCCGCCGCCTTCCTGGCCGACCGGGACGACGCCGATCGCGTGCTGGTGGAGGCCATCACCCATGCGATCTCGGGGTTGTGGCGGAACGGCTGGCAGCCCGCCGACGTGGTCAGGATCGCGGCCAGGCGGCTGACCGACTGGCACGGGCGGGCGGCGGCCGACCTCATCGCCTGGGAGATGCGGGCCTATGAGCTGACCACGGTGGATGAGCGCTGGCGCGACCAACTCGCCGGCCTGGAGGCCGCGGTGTGGTGGAAAGGCGGCTACCTGGCAGCGCGGCAGGCGCGCGACGGGACGAGCCGTCTGGTGACCGTCTCCGATGTGCTGGAACTGCTGGGGTTGCTGACCGGGCTGCCCCGGCTGGAGTCGTTGGGCCCGCCGCCCGGGGCCGCTCGCCGTACGGTCCAGGTACGCTCGCACGCGGTCAGCGAGAAGACGCTCACGCGGGTGCGGGCGCTGCTTGCCAAGGCGGAGTCGACGACGTACGAGGCGGAAGCGGAGACGTTCACGTCGGCGGCGCAGAGCTTGATGGCGAAGTACAGCATCGACGCGGCGATGCTGGACGCGCGGCCAGGCGGAGGTGAGGCCCCGGTGGGCATCCGGGTCGGCATCGACGCGCCGTACGAGCAGCCCAAGGCCGTGCTGCTCAACCTCATCGCCGAGGCCAACCGGTGCCGGGTGATCTGGTCGAAGGAGCTGGGATTCGCCACCGTTTTGGGGTTCTGGGCGGACCTGTCCTGGGTGGAGATGCTGTTCACCTCGCTGCTGGTGCAGGCGCAGACCGCGCTGGTGAACACGGGCACCAAGAAGCACGGCACCGGCCGGTCGAGGAACAAGACGTTCCGCCAGTCGTTCCTGTCGGCGTTCGCCTCCAGGATCGGGGAGCGGCTCGCCGAGGCCGCGGCGGCCGCGGTCTCGCAGGAGAGCGCCAGCCGGGGCACCGACCTGGTACCGGTGCTGGCGGCCCGCGAACAGGAGGTGGAGCAGGCGGTCGACCGCATGTTCCCGAACCTGGTCTCCCACGCGGTCCGCACGTCCTGGGACCGAGAGGGCTGGGCAGCCGGCCGTACCGCCGCCGATCAGGCCAGCCTCGGAGCGCGAGACCGATAGCGCTCCGGGTGGCGAATATGCATCCGTGCAGATCATCGAGGTGGTGCGCTCTCTTGTGCCCCGTCGCTCGCACGCACGGCATGATCGTCATCGTGTTACTGCGCTTGGCCTTGCGCCTGCCGATAACTACATCCATGCACGTCAAGCAGGCTGCGCAACGTCCGAGATCAACTGCCAGTTGTCTCGGCTCGCGGACGGAAATCCTTGACTGATGGCTGCTCAGTGGTTGCTCGTACGCGTTCGATCCGCGTAGAGCTCGGGTCTCATCACGAAAATATGACCCTATACAGCAGACCCGGATAGGGACAAATTGCACATAATGTCGATGGTCAAGCGCGCATGGTTGCTCGGTGGTTACTCGCGCGTACGCGATATGGCGCGACATATATGAGCACGGGCCGACACGACGACGGGGAGAATCCCGACCATAGCAGTACAAAGCAACACTCGTTGGCACTGAGCGGCACTAATCGAACCGACTCATAATCCGTGGGTCGTGGGTTCAAGTCCCACCCGCCCTACTCTCCCACTCCAGGCTGTACCTGGGGGTTCCTTGATCCCGCCAAGTCGGCGGGTCGGCAATCTCCCAGATGGGAGACCGTAGGGAGACCACCAGTTTGGGACGCCTCCCCCACGGCGACCGCCCGAGGCACCAGAACGGAGGCCATGGCCTGTGGTACGCCGGTGGTAGCGCTCGCCAGGGGCTCGGTGCCCGAGATCGTGGTCCACGGCCGGACCGGCTTCGCCCTCCACAAGCCGGAGGAGCTGTCTAACGCGATTGACGCGGCCGGCGAGCTCGACCCGTTGACCTGCTGCCGGCACGTAGAACGCAACTTCGACGTGCACACCATGGCCGAGGCATACGAGCGCGTGTACCAGCAGCTTCTCCCCAACCTTGCCGCCAACACGACACGGCGGAGTACCCGCTCCAACCACCGCCGCTGAGCGGTCCGCCGGTGCCGCGCGGACCCGGCTGCCGACCCTGACCGTCCCGCGTGACGCACTCACCGGCCCCGCCCGCCCGGCTCGGGAGCGACCCGGCGGGCGGGCCGGCGGATGGTTCGATGATCAGGCCTTGCGTGTCGACTTGCCTCGTGCACGCGATGTGCCAGCCTGCGCGGCGCCCTGCCTCTGGGCTCCGGCATGAGACGGCTGCACCACCGATTCCTGCTTCCTGCGCACCCGAGCGCCGGCCCGCGACGGGGTCACGACCGGTTCCTGCCTGCGGCCACGGACGTTGGCGCGGCCAGCCCTGGGCTTTGCCGCCTGGGAGACGTCCTCGAACTCGTGCGCGGCACGGCCGCTGGCGCTGCTGACGATCTGACGCCCCCGGATGGCCAGGTCGTCGTAGACCTGGGCGAGTCTCGCTGCGGCGGTGTCGGCGTAGCTGCGGGCCTTGGCGGGCAGATCCTGGGTGATGGTCTCGGCCGTCCTGCCCGGCAGGGCGCGGGCGGTGCGCGGAACGTCGCGGGTTCTCATCCTGCGCAGTTGGTCGACGGCGTAGCCGCCGGCGCCTGCCGCGGCGCAGAACGGCTTGGATTCGACGATCTTCTTGACTCTGTCGGCGAACTTCATTGGCCATCCTCTTCTTTCGTCTGGTATGGCATGGCCGCTCAAGCGACCAACCGCCGCCGCGCTTGGCGAAGGCTCAGCCGGTACAGGCCAGACCTGCGCGTGTCCCCCGCACGGGCTCGCAGACCGACGCGGCCGGCTCGCCTCCGCGCGAATGCTGCTGGGACCTCATGTGTTCGGTGGAGCCGCACTGATGACCGCCAGCGCCCAGCCGGTCGGCGTGCGGCGACGCCCTGGATGCCTCCCGTTCGCCCCTTCCCCGCCCGCAGACACCGATGGCACACCCGCCGTCGATTTTGCGACCTAGAGCAGGTATCCCAACCCTCCAGAACGCTAAGCTGCGCCCACGCTCTCCCCCAGACGGTAAAGACCGTCAGGCGACAACAGCCGCCACCCCAGGCTCAACGGGCGAGGACGGGAACAACCGTCGGCATAGTCGAGCAGGACAACGCCACACAACTGGTGCACCACGTTCATGCGTAGCCGTGACTGGCGTGTGGGGGCCGGTCATGAAGGTACTCGACGCGGCGCGCTCCTCTCCTCCTGGACCGGCATCTGTCGCGGCGCTCTTGGACGCCGCCCCTTCATCGAGGCGGCAACCCCGCAGATTGTTGAGGGACAGGAGACTGTCAAGCATGAGCGACACGAAATATCAGTAACTCACCGTGGCGGTCAGCTCAGGTCCTCCCATGTCCAGGGAGCAGCGGCGCTGTCATCTCGTTCCCACCGCAAACGCAGCCGACCCCCATGATCGAAAATCCCGGAGTGGGACGAAGTGCTCACCGACGCCGACCGGCGCGGCCTGACCCCCGCTGTTCACCACCAACATGACGCCGTACGGAACCGTGCAGTTGGGGCGCGATCGCCGACTGGATCTGACCGGGCCGCCGATACCCCCTCAGCCCGCCTGACCATTCCAGCTCGGGGGGGCAGCGGGCGTGGGCGGGCAGAGAAGCGATCAGGCTCTACCCGAGGGCCGGTGCATGGGGGCGCAGGATGGGGAATTCCGCGCTGGGCATTTAGGTCGGGTCATCGGTATAGGCGCTGCCACAGTGTGATCCACTGGTCGGGGTGAACGTATCCGACGACGGCGTCGCGGGCAACGCCGGCCGCCGCCAGGGCGGCGTCCACTCCTCGGTGACGGGTCTTCAGCGAGGCGCGCACCGAGCCGCCGAGCCCGCTGAAGCCCAGCTCGACCAGCTCCTGGTAGGTGCGGCGGCCATGCACCAGCGGTTCGTGCCTGCGCTCGATCCGCAGGATCGCCGAGTCGACCGACGGTATCGGCCGGAAGCACTCCCGGCCCACCGTGTGGCCGAGCCTCCAGTGGAACCATGGCCACGACTGCACGGTGACGCGGCTCCAGCGGCCGTAGCCGCCCGCGCGTTTGCGGGCGTACTCGCGCTGAGTGAGCAGTGTGGCCGAGGTCAGGGACGGCGCCCGCAGGCACCAGTTCACTATTTTCGACGTCGCCGAGTACGGGATGTTGCCTACGACCGCGAACGGCCGTCCGGGGGCCGGCGCGGCGGTGAAGTCGCGGTGCGCCACCTCGATGCCGGCGGCACCGCGCGTGCGTGCGGCCAGACGCCGGGCCAGGCGCGGGTCGATCTCGTAGCCGATCACGTGCGCGCCCGCCCTGGCCAGCGCCAGAGTGAGCGCTCCGGCGCCCGCCCCCGGCTCCAGCACCAGGCCTGCCGGGTCGGCTGCCCTGATCACGAGATCGATGGCGTGGCGGTCGACCAAGAAGTTCTGCGAGAGCGTGCGCCGTGCTCGGTCCACGGGGGTGCGGGCACCGCCGGCTTTGCTCGTGATCAGGACGGGTGGACGGTCGGCGAAGGCATGACCTCGCGTCACAATGCCGCCCTTTCAAGGTGTTTCGACAGGGGCGCCCCGGCCGGCCCACGATGGGCGTCCTTGACGGCCGGGGACGCGGTCGCGCTCCTGGCCGGGATGTACACGATTTCCTCGGGGTCACGGCGGCGCCCCTGGCCGCCACGCTGTTTGTCCTGCGTGCAGGTCATCCGGGCGCCTTGCGGCTGAGGTGCTCCCAGGCGTGGTACTTCGTCACCCGCTCCTGAAGGTCCTGCTGAACCATGTCGTAGGACGCGGCGCCGACGATGAGACGCCGGGGCGGCTCCGGCAGGCCGGCCAGCTCCATGATTACGGGGGCGGCGGTGTCGGGGGCGGGACCGGCCTCATCGCCCCACATCTTGATCAGCTTGTCGCGCAGCTCCTGGTAGTGCGGGTCGGGCGTGGTCATCGTGGTGCCCGTGGTGAACAGGCCGGTGTCGTAGCCGCCCATCTGGACGATGGTGAGCTTGATGCCGAACTGCTCAGCCTCCATGGCCACGGCCTCGGAGACCGAGTCGAGCGCCGACTTGCCGGCCGCGTACAGGCCGACCATCGGGAAGCCGCCGCCGGTGCCCATCGTCGTGACCTGCAGAATCCGCCCGCCACCCTGGGCGCGCAGGTGCGGCAGCACGGCCTGGGTGACCCAGATCGCGCCGAACAGGTTGACGTCGAAGTGGGCCCGAATCTGCTCCTCCGTGGCCTCCTCCAGCATGCCCAGGAGCATGACGCCGGCGTTGTTGACCACGATGTCGAGCCTGCCGAAGGCCGCGACCGCCCGCTCCACGCCCTCGAACACGGCCGCGCGGTCGGTGACGTCGAGCGGCAGCGGTACCAAGCCGTCGGGATATTTCCGGGCGAGGTCGGCGAGCGGCTCAACGTTGCGGGCGGCCGCGACCACCCGGTCGCCCGCTTGTAGCGCCGCCTCGGCGAACGCCCGGCCCAGTCCTCGTGACGCGCCCGTGATGAACCATACCCGGGTCATGGGCTCCACCTTCTCTTGCTCGGGTCCGTTGCTACGAGGAAAGACGGTACGTCTCGCCTCGCGATGTGTCAAGACGGAACGTCTCGTCTTACGGAATGGTACGATCCGGGGCATGGCCAAGCAGCCCAATCCCGCCCGCCGCAACGAGCGCTCCCGGCAAGCCATCCTCACCGCGGCCCGCGAGCTGGTCTCCGAGGTGGGGTACGCCAAGCTGACCATCGAGGCCATCGCGGCCCGGGCCAGCGTGGGCAAGCAGACCATCTACCGCTGGTGGCCGTCCAAGGGCGCGGTGGTCTTGGACGCCTTCCTGGTGCTCAGCGAGGGCGGGCCGCAGCAGGACATGGCGCTGCCCGACACCGGCGACCTAGAGGCCGACCTCAAGGTGGTGATGCGGGCGACGGTGGCCGAGTTCGCTGATCCGGCCTTCGAGCGGCCAATCCGCGCGCTCAACACCGAGATCATCAACGACCCCGCCCTGGCCGCCCAGTACCTCGAGAAGCTGGCCGGCCCGGTCGACGAGGCCAAAAAGGCCCGGCTTCGCAGCGCGCAGCGAACCGGGCAACTCGCCGCCGACGCCGACCTCGACCTGGCGCTCGAACTGCTGTACGCGCCCCTCTACCAGCGCTGGCTGCTGCGCTCCGGCCCGCTCACCCCGCAGTACGCCGACGCCCTCGTCGAGGCCTTCCTCAAAGCCATGCGGCCGGACATCGGCCAGCTCATGGACGGTGAGGACTCCGGGAAGCTGGAGAACTGACGGCCAGTGGCGTCAGCGGGCCAGAGCGACCGGAGCTTCCAGTCGGGGGCGGCGTGCCCGCGGTTGCGGGATAACCGTTATCTGGCAACCGGGCGGATAGTGGAGGTCGGCACGGTGGATCCGGTCATCGCCGAGCAGCTCGGCCGCGCACACCCGCTCGCCCGGCACCTGGACGATTTCCTCACCGATCTGGCCAACGCCGGCGCCTCCGCGCACACCCGGCGCGCCTACCGCGGCGACCTGATCGCCTTCGCCGCTCACCACGGGGAGGAGATCGGCGCACTGTCCGCCGTGCCGGTTCGCGCGTTCCTGGCCGAGCTCGCCGAGTTGTCGCCAGCCAGCCGTAAGCGCAAGCGCGCCGCCGTCGCTCCTTCGCCAAGTGGGCGGTCCGGCACGACCTCCTGGCCGCCAACCCGATGGACCGCATCGACACGGTCAAGGTGCCCAAGAGCCTGCCGCGCCCGGCCGCGGCCGCCGACGTCGTCAAGGTGCTGACCGCGATCTGCTCACGGCGGCCGCGCAAGGAGACGCCGCTGGACCGGCTACGCGACCGGGTGCTGTTCGAGGCGGCGGGCAGGTCCGCGCGGGTCCGCGTCTTCGCCTGGGCGGCGGCCGACCTGATGGCCGGTCAGCCCATCGAGATGAGGATGGGCGCGACGTATCGCCCGCGGTCGCCCGGGTGGCGGTGGGCGCCGTAGACCATCGTCGGCAGGGCCGCGGGTCCCTCGGTGGGCCCCAGCCCAGTGAGCCACGGGCGCAGGCCCGGGTAGGCGTCCAGCAGGTCGATCCGCACGTCGCGGTCGGCGCCGTGGGCGGCGGCCAGGATGAGCTCGCGGGCGGCTTCCTCCGAGGGCGCGACGACGGGGCCGATGACACGGTGGGGCCCGGCGTTCCAGGCCACGGCGAAGCCGCCGTCGGTGACGATCGTGCGCTCGGCCCTAGCCAGCAGGACGGTCAGCGCCTTGCTCCGGTCGGCCCCGGTGACCTCGGCGTCCAGGTCGAGGAGCGCGGAGTGGTCGTCCGGTGTCGCCACGCGGACTCCGGACGACCCCGCCGCCCCCTCCATCGGGCCCATAGTGATCGTGAGGCTGCCCGTGGGCCGGAAGCCCAGCCGCTCGTAGACGGGGCGCCCGAACCGGGTCGCGGTCAGCTCCACGATGCGGTCTCCGGCGGCCTCCAGGGCGTGCTCCATCAGCCGCGTGCCGAGCCCCTGCCTGCCGTACCTGCTGGCGACCAGCATCATGCCGACGTCGGCCAGCGAGTCGCCGTAGCGGGTCACCACGACGCACCCGGCCAGGCCGTCGCCGTCGGCCGCGTCGACGGCGTAGACCTCGCCCGTCTCGAACATCAGCCGCCATTTGGCCTCGTCGGTGGACCACTCGCGATCGCTTTCGAGCCGCTGGCACAGGGGCAGTTCCTCGGGACCGAGAAGTCGAATATCACTCACAGGCGAGAACCTACTCTGTCGGCTACTCCGGCACAGCCCCGGAAGTACCAGAGCCTGTACGGAGTCGAGATCGCAGAGACGGCCTGCGCTCCGGTCTGCGGTTCTGGCAGGCCTTCGCCATGACGCGCGGAGACCTCACCGACGAGGAGTGGTCCATGATCGAGCCTCACCTGCCGCTGGGTGAGTGAGGCCCGATTCCGGATCTGCGGCGGCAGATCAACGCGGTGGTGTGGGGTTTCGTACCGGTAGCCCGTGGCGCGACCTGCCCATCGAGTACGGGCCATGGTCCACCGCTCGCAATGATCATCCTGGTCTACTGCTCAGGCTGGTAGACCAGGATGACCAGGCCGGAGCTGAACGTCTTGTTCTCCAGCAGCTTCAGCTTGGCCTTCGACTCACGCCTGAACAGCGGCTGTCCCTCACCGAGGATGAGGGGGTGCACCCACAGGTGGTACTCGTCGAGCAGCCCGGCCTGCGACAGCGCGTCGGTCAGCTGCCCGTTGCCGTAGATGATGATGTCGCCGCCCGCCTGCTGCTTGAGCTTGGTGACCTCCTCGACGAGGTTCTCGCCCCTGATGATGGTGGAGGTGCCCCAGATGTCGGCCTTCTCCAGGGTGTCGCTGACCACGTAATGGTGCATGCCGTTGATCCGGTCGGAGAACTCGTCGCTGGGCCTGGTCGGCCAGACCGACGCGAACCCCTCGTAGGTGGCCCGCCCCGCCAGCAGGGCGTCCGATCTGCGCATCAGGTCCAGGGCGTACTGGGTGGCATCGTCCGTCCGGTAGTCGAACGACCAGTTCTGCGGCTCGTCGATGTAGCCGTCGAGCGTGGTGAAGGTCGAAGCGATGACTTTCCTCATTGTTCTCTCCATTGGTAATCGTTTCTGGCGTCCCGCAGCGTACGGGCCCACCATGACAGCTGGTCAAGCGTGATTCCGGCCGCCGCATGGCAGCTCGCGCCCCGTTTGGGCCAGGAGCCGTCGGCGTCGAAGAGATCCCAGTAGCAGGGCAGGCTGACCGCCTCGGTGACGGCCACCGCCCGCAGCACGGTGAAGATCTCACGGAGCTGGGCGACCGCGTGCAGGCCGCCCGACTCTCTGCCGTACGACACGAAGGCGACCGGTTTGGCCTGCCACTCCGCGTAGTACCAGTCGATGGCGGTCTTGAGCGGTGCGGGGAAGCTGTGGTTGTACTCGGGGGTCACCACCACGAAGCCATCCGCCGCGGCCAGCCGCGGAGCCAGCGCCCGCACCTCGGCAGGCAGCTCCTCGTCCTCGTCGGTGAGGACCTCGGGCAGCCGCGCCTCGGCCAGATCGACGACGTCGACCTCCAGCTCCCTTCGCCTGCGGGCCTGGGCGGCGAACCACTCGGCCACCGTCGGGCCGAACCTGCCGCTTCTGGTGCTACCGATGATCACCGCCACCCGCAGCCGTTCGTTGCTTGCCATGTGACTACTGTGCTGGGCGGCCCTTACCGGTTCCTTCCACCGCTCTTACCGCTCCGGCATAGGGTGACGGTCATGCGGTTTGGGGTGCTTGGCCCGCTGATGGTGTGGGACGCGGACGGCGTGCCCGTCACGATCCGTGGGCTGAAGGTCCGCGCGATCCTGGCCGACCTGCTCCTGCACGAGGGCCACCCGGTGTCGGCCGACCGGCTGGTCGACGACCTGTGGGGAGACGACGCCCCCGCCAATCCATCGGCCACGCTGCAGGTCAGGGTCTCGCAGCTGCGCAAGGCGCTGGGCGATCGGAAGCTGGTGGCGCACCGGCCCGCAGGCTACCTGCTGCAGGTGGAGGCGGACGCCGTGGACGCGCGCCGGTTCACCGAGCTCACCAAGCAGGCCCAAGCGGCGAAAGACCCGGGAGCGCGGGCCGCGCTGCTGGCCGACGCGCTGGCCCTGTGGCGGGGCCCGGCGTTTGCCGATTTCGCCGACGAGGAGTTCGCCAGGGCGGCGATCGCCCGGTTGGAGGAGCAGCGCCTGACCGCCGTGGAAGCGCACGCCGAGGCCCGGCTGCAGCTGGGAGAACACGCCCTGCTCGCCGGGGAGCTGACCGACCTGGTGGCGCGGCATCCGCTTCGTGAGCGACTGCGTGCCGTACACCTGAAGGCCCTGTATCGGGCCGGACGGCAGAGCGAGGCACTGGACAGCTACGCCGACCTGCGCGAACGGCTCGGCGAGGAGCTCGGCCTGGACCCCAGCCCCGAGCTGGCCGAGTTGCAGCGGGCCATCCTCGCCCAGGACCCTGACCTCGCTCCAGCGGTACGGCACGCCACCAACCTGCCCGCTCCGCTCACCGAGCTGATCGGACGGGACGAGTCATTGGCCGCGGTATCCGCACAGCTCGGGGCGAATCGGCTGGTGACGCTCTGCGGGTCCGGCGGGGTGGGCAAGACGCGGCTGGCCGTGGAGACGGCGGGCCGGCTGGTCTCCGCCCACGCCGACGGTGTCTGGCTGGTCGAGCTGGCCTCCATGCCCCGGTCCGGCGAGGTGGCCGAGCTCGTGATGGCGGTCATGGAGATCCGCGACCCGGGCGGCGAGCCGCTCTCGGCACGCGACCGGCTGGCGCGTGCGCTGCGCAACCGGCGGGTGCTGCTGGTGCTGGACAACTGCGAGCACGTCGTGGACCAGGTGGCGGATCTGGCGGAGGCGCTGCTGCGGGCAGCGCCGGCACTCCGAATCCTGGCGACGAGCAGGGAGCCGCTGGCGCTGCCTGGCGAGGTGGTGTGGAACGTGCCGCCGCTGGAGCAGGACAGCGCGGTCCGGTTGTTCGCGGCCAGGGCGGCGGCCGCACAGAGCGATTTCCGGCTCGACGACTCGACCGCCCCCGCCGTCTCGTTGCTGTGCAAGCGGCTGGACGGGATCCCGCTGGCGTTGGAGCTGGCCGCCACCAGGGTGCGGGCGCTGGGCGTAGACGGCCTGGTGGAGCGGCTGGACGACCGCTTCAGGCTGCTGGCGACCGGGCATCGGGGTGCGCCTCCCCGCCAGAAGACGCTGACCGCCATGATCGACTGGAGTTGGGAGCTGCTGACCGAGCAGGAGCGGCTCGTGCTGCGCCGCCTGGCCGTACACGCCGACGGGTGCATCCTGGAGGCGGCGGAGGCCGTGTGCCCCGGCGACGTCGTGGCCGCCGATGACGTCCTCGACCTGCTCGCCCGCCTCGTCGACAGGTCGCTGGTGGCCAGGGCGGGAAACCGGTTCCGCCTGCTGGAGTCCGTCGCCGCTTACTGCGTGGAACGCATGCGAGAGGCGGGCGACCTGAATGAGGTACGGCACCGCCACCATGCTTATTACACCGATCTCGCTGAACGAGCCGCCCCCCACCTCTACGGCCCCGACCAGCGCCAGTGGCTTGGCCTGCTCGACGCGGAGGCCGCCAACCTCCGCGCCGTCGTGGACGGCGCTCACCCGGACCTGACCCTCCGTCTCGCCAGTGCCCTCACCTGGTACTGGTACCTCCGCGGTCGCCCGACCGAAGCCAGTCGCTCACTCGAAACCGCCCTCACCGCGGCGGATGGCGGGGTGCGGTCTGTGGCGATGGCGTGGCTTATGGGCATCTCCGTTCTGAAGGGCGGGAGTGCCGAGTGGGTGGCACGCCGGGAGCAGGCAGCGGAGGTGTTCGCCGGAGAGCTGGGCGAGCGGGCCAGGGCCGCGTGGTTCCTGGCCTTCGCGCTGGTGAACCTGGGTGAGATGGAAGCGGCTGAAGACCTGCTCGACAGGGCTCTGGAGGCCCTGCGCGCCGCGGGCGACCGGTGGGGTGAGGCGGCGGCGCTGAGCACTCGCGCCCAGTTCGCGCACGTACGCGGCGACCTGACCGGACTCGAGCGGGCAGCGACCAGAAGCGCGGAGTTGTTCGCCGACCTCGGCGACCGATGGGGTCAACTGCAGGCATCGGGCTGGCTGGGCGGCCTGGCAGAACTGACCGGCGACACCGACCGCGCCGCCAGGCTGCACGAGGAAGGTGTGCACATGGCGGAGGAGCTGGGCCTGTGGCCGGAGGTCAGCGGTCAACTCGCCTGGCTCGGCTGGACCCACGTGCAACTGGGCGACTACGCGAAGGCCTGGAAGCTGTGCGAGCGCGCCCTCCGCCTCGCCACGGAACAGGACTACGCGGGCGGCGAGATCCTCGCCGAGATCGGCCTCGGCTACGCCGCCCGCAGGCAGGGCGAGCTCGATCTCGCCGAGGAACACCTCGGCAACCTGGTACGGCGGGCGAAGTCAGGAGGCGGCGCCGAGCCCCTGTACCTCTCGATGGTCCTGGTCGAACTGGGCTTCACCGCCGAGGAACGCGGCGACGCCGAGGCCGCCCGCGCCCTGCACCTGGAGGCGTACAGCGCGGCACGCAAGCTCGACGCCCCGCACAGCGCGATCTCCGCCACGGAGGGCCTGGCCGGGGCCGTGGCCCTCGCGGGCGCCCACGCCCACGCCGCCCGGCTCCTCGGCGCGGCTGCTGCGTCCCGCGAGGCCACCGCCCTCCCGCAGTCCCCAGCGGAACGTGCCGACGCCGACAGAATCGCCGCAACCTGTCGCCAGATCCTGGGCGAAGAGATCTTCACCACTGAATACACCGCCGGCCGCCACCAGACCCTGGACGAGACGATCACATGAGCACGTCGTGGTCCGGGAGGGCGGGGAACAATGACAGCATCGGAGTGGCGGGCGCTGCGCCGTCTCTCGCATCGCCCGCCACGGATGATCGGTTGATGAGGGAGGGTTAGGGCTGCTTGGCGAGGCAGGCTTGGGTGCCATGCTTACCCCGCTCGAATGCGTCGATGCGCTGTTCAGCAGTGCCGTGATGATCTATGTCCGCTTCGGGAAGATCGTCGGAGATGCTTTCGAGAGCGTTGGCAATCCTCTCTGGATCTCTGCGATCCCATTCGAGTCGACCCTGATAGAGGGATCCGATGAGTGCCGCGCCGGCGAAGCAGTCAGCCTGGAGCTCGTAGCGGTAGCCCATCTGGGCTCTCTGGTGCGGGCGGAGCCGCTCTTGGATGGCGTGTCCCCATTCGTGAGCGATCGCCACGTAGGGAAAGGTGTTTCCGTCCCGCTCCGGGTTTCCTTTGATGTAGTTCTTGTCCCAGGCGATGTAGTCGTCCGAGGAGCAGTAATAAACGTTGTTCGGCTTCAGCCGCTCGTCACCGCACATGGGCGGATCAGCGGGATGGTACGGGCCCCACACCGTGGGAGGCTTGTACCGGCCGGTGATGTTTTTCTCCCAGAATGAGCTGACGATCTGCACCGCGTCCCTTTCGGTTTTGCCCATACGGAGGCGCGTCTGCGGGATGGACGTGGACTCGCCGGGCTGCTGCAGGATCGTCAGCTCGGACGGTTCCTCGTCGGCGGTGGAGCCGGGAGCCGAGTCCGGAGCCGAATCCGAGTCGCTGGACTGGGATTCCGAGTCGCTGGACTGGGATTCCGAGTCGCTGGACTGGTCTGCGGGGTCGGGTTCGGTCGGCCTCGCCCCCGTACCCGTCCCTGCCCGGCTTTCCGTAGCGGGTGCGGCTGTGGATTCGGATTCGGTGGGCGTTTCGGCGGCCAGCGCCGGTGACGCATAAGCGAGAGCGGCAAGAAATGCCGGGCCGAGCAACATGAGCCGTTGCTTCTCGTTCATTCCATCTCCTTTTCCCAGGGCTACGACCTGCGTCTTCGCCTTTCGGGTTGCGGAGATCTCCTTCCGAGATGTGCAGACCGCCAATGAAGCGGCCGTCCCCTCATGGTTGGCAGCCGGGTTCGGCCATGTCGATGGCTCTTGACCCAGTCGATCCGCCTCTTTAACGACATGCTGGAGCATTCGGCGAGCCGGGACATGCTCACTTGACCGTCGTCCTGGCTCCGATTGGCCGCCCCGAACCATGACTGGAGACCAGGGACACACCGTGGACCACAAGCCTCGGAACGCCTGTTCGAGTGCTGATCGTTGATCTGCAGGGCGGCCTGCGGAGGAAGGGAGCGATGCAGTTCATCGAGACCAGCATCATCGGCGTCCAGTTCGCCGTTCTCACCTTCCGGCGCCAGGCTCGGCGATTGCGTTCCTTTTCGTCCCCATGGTGCACGTCGCCGAACAGGCTGAAAAGGCGAGACGCGCTTCTCAAGCTCCTGGCGAAGGTGGCCGACTCCTTGCGGGCACGCGGGATAGAGGTGCCCTCCCGCAAGCAAGGGTGATCCCGCGCCTGCCAAGAGATGTGGGACCGCCTGATGGCTGTCAATGCCAAGGCCGTCTTCTTCGCCAGCTGGGCAGCCGCCCGGCGCATGCCCGATGGCGGCCGCATCGTCAACCTGTCCATCCTCGGCACCGTGCAGGCCACGCCCGGCAGCGCGGTGTAAACGGCCAGCAAGGGCGCGGTCGAGCAGATCACCCGCGTCCTGGCCCGCGAGCTGGGCCTGCGCGGCATCCCCCGGACACCCGTGCGGCAGTGGACGGAGTATTGACAGCCTTCAGCCGTCCAGGATCACGTAGACTACGCGCCCCCGGTGGCCCGATGCCTTCGTGATCACGTGCTTAAGCGTCCCAGCGCTGGTTGGCGCCGCCCCAGCAGGTGTACTGCTGGAGGCGAGCGCTATTTGCCGTCGACTGGCCGGACACGTCGAGGCACTTGCCCGAGTGCCGGGCGACGATCTCGACGTAGCTCGTGCCGGACACGGTGCGGAGTTGCCACTGCTGGTTGGTGCCGCTGCCGCACGTGTACTGGATGACGGCCGCGTTGTCCGCGGTGGAGGCGTTGTTCACGTCGAGGCACTTGCCGGAGTGCTGCGCCACGATGTTGTGGTAGCCGTTGCCCAGATCGCGCAGTTGCCACTGCTGGTTGGCGGCCCCGGTGCAGGTGTACTGGATGATCTCGGCGGCGTTCGCGGTCGAGCCCTGCAGGACGTCGACGCACTTGCCGGAGTTCTGGTTGACGATCTGGGTCGTCGTTGCGCCACCGCCGCCGTCGACGGCGTCGCCCCAGCCGTAGCGCAGGCGGTTCGCGCCGGACTGGTTGCGGATCGTGAGGTTGAGGTCGGTGCCGCTGCCGCTCCTGGCGTACATCGAGTACCAGTCGTAGCCGATGTCGCCGGGCTTGCCGCCGATGGCCGGCCAGTAGGTGCCGCCCATGGCGTTGTCCCGCATCACCTGGGTGACGGCGCGGATGTGGCGAACGAAGTTGTCCGTGCTGTTCGCGTCGGCGTAGTTCAGGCCGTTGTTCATCGGAGCCCCGAACTCGGTGACGACCGCCCGCGAGGCGCAGTTGCCAAGGCGGGTCTGGACGTGGGACCTCCAGCCGTCGTACGTGTTCGCCGAGTAGAAGAACGCGTAGTGGTGGAACGAGAACAGCGTGCCGGCGAAACGCGAGTCGTTGCACAGGTCACGGAGGTCCTGGCTGTAGCCGGTACCGCCGACGAGCACCCGGTTCGACGGGGCCGAGTAGTGGTAGTCCAGCCAGTCGGCGGCGAGGTTGCGCCACTCGGCCGAGCTGTAGCCGTGCGGCTCGTTCATCGGCTCGAAGTACACGAGGCTGTTCGATCCGTACTGGGAGGTCACGGTCGACCACATCGAGTTCCACGCCGACAGGTTGGTGATGCGGCCCCCGGAGGCCGCGCCGTCCTCCCAGTACGCGAGGATGACCTTCCACCCGCGCGCCGTGGCGGCGTCGACGGCGCCGCGGTAGGCGTTCCACCAGGTGGTGCCGACGGTGTGGGTGTTGATCGGCAGCCGGACCGTGTTCACGCCGAGTGTCGACTGCATGTCGTCGTACAGCGCGTTGGCCTTGGCCTGCACCGTGGCGTAGCTGTCGGAGCCGCTCAGCCCGTCGACGACGAGCGGGCCGGTGCTGAAGTTGTCGCCCAGCACCGCCCAGTTCATGCCGCGGAACTGACTGGTCGCGGCCGCTGCGGGCGTCGTCCATAAGCTCACCGCGGTGATCGGCAGGAGCACCAGGGCTGCCAGTCCGGCGAGCAGCCGCCTGGCTCGGGATGTGTCCATGAGGGAACCTTTCTCGTGCGTCGTCGCGGTGGTCTGCTCACGGGCCGGAAGGTCGCGTCGGCCGATCCGGCCGAGATGGTCCTGGTGCCTGGCGTAGTCGCGCGCGGTCGAGCGGGCACGACGAGACGTGGTGCTTGTCATGGTTCTCCTTGAGGGCATGCACCATGGACCGGCGGCACTGCCGGTTTGTGCACGCTCACGGCGTGATCGTTGACGCCCGCCCGGAGAGAAATCCGTCTACCAAGCCCAAGTTAGCGCTAACACATCGCCGAGAAAAGAAGCAAAGCGGCGTCGCCCGGGGCCTCGGTGAGCGCCCGGGTGAGCCGGTCGAGTTCGGCCAGGTCCGTACGGGCCTCGCGCAGGGCGTCGTCGAGACATCGCCGCAGCCAGCGGCACACCGGCCGCGAGAATGATCAGAAAACGTTTCATGACGTTCCTCTCGCTGAAGTTCAGGTCGTCAGCTGTTGGGGTGCGTCTCACTGTCGTTCGCGGCCGACACCCGGCACATCAGTCAGTTGACGGTCAGCACCGGCGAGCCGCTCCGGGCGCACGTCACACGCGCTGCGGCGCAGTCAGCGGGCCGCGTACGGGGGCATGCGCGCAGCTCTCCGGCCCACGGCCGGGCGGTGCCGCCCGTGCTCACGTCACCGATTGAAGAGTTGAATGGCTTAACGCGCCGAGGCGCGCACACGACTGCCACGCAAGGCCAGGCTGCCCGCCGGCCAGCGCCGTTGTGCTGCCGAACGACGGTCCGGCCGACTCCGGAATTTCGTGGTCAGCAGCAAGGGTGTACGCAGCCGGGGGCTCATGTGGAGCGCCCTGTCGACGGTCGCGATCGGTCTCCTGACCACCGCCGTCGCCACGCCCGCCCTCGCGGCGGACAAGCCCCCCCAAGCACGCCCCGGCGTCGGGACGGGCGTGCGTGGTCACTGCCTGAAGGCACGATCCCTCATGGAACGCGGGCAACATCGCCCTTCTACAGGCGAACGACGAGCAGGGCGACGTCGTCGCGGGCGCTGCTGACATCAAGCTCGGCCAGGAGGGCATCGGCGAGGTGTTCGGGGTCGAGCCGGCTGGATCGGGCGAGCGCGTCGGTCAGGCATGCCAATCCGACGTCGATGTCCCGGCCGCGGCGTTCGATGAGCCCGTCGGTGTACAGGACGAGGGTGTCGCCGGCCGTGTAGGGCAATTCTGCCTGCGGGCGGGTGACGTGCTCGGGGCGGGCGCCCAGCGGAGGATCGGTGGCCTCCTCCAGCAGCACACAAGCCCCGTCGCGGTGGAGCAGGACGGGCGGTAGGTGGCCGGCGCTGCTGTAGGTGATGCGGCATCGTGTGGTGTCGATCACGGCCTTGACCGCCGTGGTGGCCAGCGCCCCGTCAAGCGAACGGGCGTACAGGCCGAGCACTTCCAGCGCCGCGGCCGGCTCCTGCACGGCGCGGATCGCGGCGCTCAGCGCGCTGCGCAGCATCCCCATGGTCGTGGCGGCTTCCAGACCGTGACCTACGACGTCGCCGACCGCGACGGCGAAGCAGCCGTCCGGTAGGTCGACGACGTCGTACCAGTCGCCGCAGACGTTCAGCATTCCCACCGCGGGCAGATAACGGACCGCGATGTCGGGGTGCAGGTCCAGATCGGGGCAGCGGAGCATGGCCTCCTGAAGGGCGAGCGCGACCTGGCGTTCACGGGCGTGCGCCTGGCGCAGTTCCGCATACAACCGCTGGAGTTCTTGTGCCCGGGCATAGAGTTCGGCCTGCATCACCTCCTCCCGCAGCCTCGCCCCGCGGCCGTCTGCGGCCCGCTCCGGACCGCAGAGCGGACCAGCTCCGTCACGTCCTCGACCCGGTGAATGATCCACGACAGCCTCCCGTCCGGCGCCAGGACGGGGGTGTTGATCGGGCACCACCAGCGTTCCTCGAACGTTCCAGGGGAGCCGGCGAGGGGGATGTCGTACTTCTGCAGCCCCATACTGTCCGGTTTCTGGGAGGCCAGCACCCGGTGCAGCGAGGCGCGCAGGTTCTGCACCCCGTCGGCGTTGGGATCGCCGGGGTTATCGGGGAATGCGGCCAAGATGTGCTGCCCGATCAGGTCCTCGGCGGTACGGCCGGTCGCGCGCAGGTAGGCCTGGTTCACATCGACGATCACCAGGTCCGGGTCCAGCACCAGGCAAGGGGACGGCGTGGCGGAGAACAGCGCCGCGTAGTCAATCCACGGACTGATCGATTGTCGTGTGCCGGTCCTGTGCGGGCTGGTAAACCTGCCCATACATGCACCCTATAAGGCGTTTTGCCTGGTCATCACAGATAAGACCTGGGGCAGGACGCCGCTTCACGGAGATTTTGCGAGGAGCCGTGGCCCCACCGGGCACGCATGACAGGCGCCGATCGCGGGTGCTCGATGTCTGCCGTCAATGGCGTATCGCCGTTTCCACCGCGCCCCCGCGGCCGGCGTTCGGTTCGTCGTCGCGTACTTGCGCGGCCGTGATGGCCACGGTGGTGACGATGTCGGCGACGGTGGCACCGCGGGACAGGTCGTTGACGGGCTTACGCAGTCCTTGGAGCACCGGTCCCACCGCGACGGCGCCTGCGCTGCGCTGGACAGCCTTGTAGAGGTTGTTGCCGGTGTTGAGGTCGGGCACCACGAAGACGGTGGCGCGCCCGGCCACCTGGCTGTCCGGCATCTTCGTCCGCGCCACCGAGGGATCGACCGCGGCGTCGTACTGGATCGGCCCTTCCACCAGCAGGTCGGGACGGTGCTCGCGGACCAGCAGGGTTGCGGTGCGAACCTTGTCGACGTCGGCGCCGGCGCCCGAGGCGCCCGTCGAGTACGACAGCATGGCGATCTTGGGGTCGACGCCGAACAGGGCGGCGGTGCGGGCCGAGGAGATCGCGATGTCGGCGAGCTGCTCGGCGGTCGGGTCGGGGTTGACCGCGCAGTCGCCGTACACCAGCACCCGGTCGGCCAGGCACATGAAGAACACGCTGGAGACCAGTCCCAGGCGCAGGATCTCGAACGCCGGCCTGATGGTGTGCGCGGTGGTGTGCGCCGCGCCCGAGACCATGCCGTCGGCCATGCCGGTGTGCACCATCAGCGTGCCGAAGTAGGACACGTCGGTGACGGTGTCGCGGGCCAGCTCGACGGTCATCCCCCGGTGCGCCCGGACTCTGGCGTACTCGCCGGCGAACCGCTCGCGCAGCTGCGCGTCGAACGGGTCGAGCACCCTGGCCTGCTCCAGATCCAGGCCGAGTTGGGCAGCCTGCTCCCGGATGCGTTCCTCGTCGCCGAGCAGGGTGAGCTCGGCCACGCCACGGCGCAGCAGAACGTCTGCCGCGCGCAGGATGCGCGGCTCCTCGCCTTCGGGCAGCACGATGTGCCTGCGCCGGGTACGCGCCCGGTCCAGCAGCTCGTACTCGAACATCAGCGGAGTGACGACGTCGGTCTTGGCGATGGCCAGCCGATCGAGCAGCAGTCGGCCGTCGACGTGCTCGGCGAACAACCGCAGTGCCGTGTCGGTCTTCCCACCGGCTTCGGGCGTGAACTGGCCCTCCACCGCCGACAGACGGGTCGCGGTGTCGAAGGTGTCGTGGTCGGTGGCGATGACCGGCAGAGGAATGGCCATGCTGCGCAGCAGCCGGTCCACCGGGGCGGGCAGATCCGTGCCGCCCGTCATGATCACCGCCGACAGCGTGGGGAAGCCCGGCGCGGCATGCGCCGCGATCAGCCCGGGCAGCAGCGCGGCGGCCCGATCAGAGGGGATGATCACCGCTGCGCCCTCGGTATAGCGGTCCAGGATGCCGGGCAACGACATCGCGCCCACCATCAGGGCGCTCGCCTCCCGGCCGAGCCCGTCGCGCTCGCCGAGGAAGAACCTGCCGTCGCAGGCGCCGAGCAGGTCGGCGACGGTGGGCGCGCGCAGGGAGGGGGCCTCGGGCAGCACGAACACCGGCGTGAGGTGGTCGATCGCGATGTGCTCGGCAGCCGCCCGGGTGACCACGACCGCGAGCTCCCTGGCGTGGTGCTGCGCCAGTTGCCGGGACGACAGCTCGACCGCGGCGGCGATCTCCGCGACCGTCCTGCCTCTCCCGCTCACCACGCTCAGGACCGGCGTTCCCAGGTCCGCTGCCAGCCTGGCGTTGAACTCGAACTCGGTAGGCGCGCCCACGTCGGTGTAGTCCGTCCCGACCACCACCACCGCGTCACACCGCCCCGCGAGCGCACGGTAGCGGGCCACGATGTCGCCGGCCGCACGTTCGGCGTCGGCGTGCACCTCGTCGTAGGTGACGCCGGCGTACGTCTCGTAGGGCAGGGCGAGCTGGAACCTGCTCCGGAGGGTGTTGATCAGGTTGTCCTCGCGTCCCGCCCGGACCACTGGGCGCAACACGCCCACGGTCTCCACCTGCCGCGACAGCAACTCCACCATGCCCAGGGCGACCGTGCCCTTGTTGCTTCCGGCCTCGCCTGCCGCCACGTACACCGCACGCGTCATGTTCACCATTATCGGCACCTTACGCCGGACTCCTGGGACGTTCATCGCGCTGGTCTTCGCTCTCGCCGTGCCGTTCTGGCTGGTGGGAGCGTTCGCCGGGCGCTTCTGGCGCCCTGGCGACGGACGCGGCTCGACGGCCGCCGGCCCATCACCATCCGCACCGCCGACCGAGTGGGGGAGATCCTGCGCCACCCAGGCCCGCAAGACCGCCCCAAGGCCGCTACGCCTTCTCCATGTGAGCCCTCTCAAGCGGGCCCGCCGCAAGAACGTGGCCGGTAAGGCCGCGGCGATCCAAGCCGCTCTGCGAGCCGAGCACCTGGGAGGCGGTGGCCGCCGCATACGCCGCCTCTGTCCAGGCACGCACCCCGCCGATTTCCCCAAGGACCGCAGCAACGTTGCCACCCGCATCGTCTGACCTCCGGCCCGAGGAAACCCGGGCCATCTGGCCCCGCCAGCACCGCCATCCGGCAACTACGCGACCCCCGATGCCGCGACGAGGAGCAGGACTTCGATGAGGACGACCCCTGGTAGAACGCCGCCCTGGAACGTCTCGGAGGGGGCCGTCCGGCGAATGGAGCGCGGTCGAGTGTGTGGTGGGAGTGCGGCGATGCGCGGAAGGAACTTTGACGAAAGCTGTCGCGCTGTCCCTACCAGCGATCTCCTACCCGGGTTCCTCAAGGAGAGTCGGCCGTCACCTCATTGACCGGGCTACGGGCGCGTTGCCCGGTCAGAACCCGTACGGCCTCTTCTGCGGCGATACGCCGCACTGTCGTGATGGCCTGCTCGGAGTAGTAGGCGGCGTGGGGCGTGACGATCACGTTGGGCAGCGTGAACAGGGGGTTGCGGGGGCGCCAGCCGCGCTGTTTCGCGGGCTCCTCCTCAAGGTCGTCCAGTGCTGCGCCGGCGATCCATCCCTCGGTGAGTGCCTGGTAGAGCGCCGCATCCTCCACGATCGGGCCGCGCGCGGTGTTGATGAGGATGGCGGTCGGTTTCATCCTGCGGAGCGTCGTACGGTCGAAGGTGTGGTGTGTCCTGGGGGTGAGCGGCGCCTGGATCACCAGGTAGTCGGCGCCTTCCACGAGTTCGTCGAAGGACACCGGCCGCACCTGGCGCGATCGGATCTCGGACTCGTCAAGAAACGGGTCGTACGTCCAGACCTCGACGCCGAATGCTCTCGCGCGTTCGGCGATGAGCTGTGCGATGGAGCCGAAGGACAGCAGCCCGAACACCCGTCCCCGCAGCCGCCAGATCGGCTCCCCGCTCTGCCACTGCCAGACGCCCTGCCGGGTCGCCTGGTCGTATGCGCAGATCTTGCGGGCGGCGGCGAGCCAGAGCGCGACGGCATGGTCGGCGACCTCCTCGGCGCACCACTCGTTCGGCGCGTTCGTGACCTGGATGCCCCGCCGGGTCGCGGCGTTGACGTCGACGATGTCCACGCCCGTGCCATAGCGAGCGATCACCCGGCAACGGGTGAACGCGTCAATGGCACGGGAACCGACCCGAGCGTACTGGGTCAGGACGCCATCGACGTCCCGCCCCTTTTCGATCACCTCGTCCTCGCTCTTGCACTGTGCGGCGAGGAGCTGGAATCCGGCGCCCTCGACGATCTCGCGTTCGATGTCCACGTCGCCGAAGTCGGAGTCGGCGATCATGATAGTGCCTCTGGCGTCAGTGCGAGTCACGGGGAATCCCCTTGGTGTGTACGAGATCCTGGTAGGACAGGGCGAGTTCCAGGCAGCCCCCGCTGTCCAGCTGCCCGACCGTGGAGCGGTAGATCTCCTGCCACGGCGTCTGGTTGTCGAATACCGGAGGTGTGTAGTGGGCCCACCGCGCGGCGATCTCCTCATCCGGCAGCAGGACGTCGACGCGCGCGTTGTCCAGGTCGATACGGATGCGATCGCCGGTGCGCAGGATGGCGAGATTGCCACCGGCCGCGGCCTCGGGGCTGGCGTTGAGGATGGACGGCGCGTCCGAGGTGCCGCTCTGGCGGCCGTCACCGAGTGTGGGCAACCTGGTGACGCCCCGCCGGAGCAGTGCGGCGGGGATCTCCATGTTCACGACCTCGGCCGATCCCGGATAGCCGATCGGCCCGGTGTAGCGGATGACGAGGATGCAGCCTTCGTCGATGCCCAGTTCGGGATCTTGGATGCGGGCATGGTAGTCCTCGGGCCCGTCGAAGACGATGCAGCGATAGTCGGACACCGCGGGGAGGTCGCCGGTGAGGACCGAGGTCTTCATGACCGCGGAGTCGAACAGGTTGCCCGTCATGATGAGAAGTCCGCCGCGCGCGGCGAGCGGCTCGTCGAAGGGACGGATGACCGTCGGATCGGAGGGCGGGGCATCCGCCAGGTTCTCGGCCACGGTACGGCCGGAGACGGTCACGGAGTCGCCGTGCAGGCGCCCTGCTGCCAGCAACGACCGCATGACGGCGGGGACGCCGCCGGCGCGGTAGAAGTCCTCACCGAGGAACTCACCGGCGGGGGCGACGTTCGCCAGCACCGGGATGTCGGCTCCGACGCGTTGCCAGTCCTGGATGGACAGTGGCACCCCGACGTGTCGCGCGATGGCGTTGATGTGGATGGGCACGTTGGTGGATGCTGCGATGGCCGCGGCGACCACGATCGCGTTCTCGAAGGCCTGCCAGGTCATGATCTTACGCGGGGTGAGGTCCTCGCGCACGAGGTCCACCGCCCGGCGGCCTGTGTCGTAGGCCATCTGCGCTCGCCGGCGGTAGGGGGCCGGGATCGCCGCGCAACCGGGTAGGGACATGCCCAGGGCCTCGGCCAGGCTGTTCATCGACAGCGCGGTGCCCATCGTGTTGCAGTGACCAATGCTGGGCGCGGAAGCGGCCACGCGCGCCATGAATTCGTCGTAGTCGATCTCCCCGGTGGCGAGCATCCGCTTGGACTGCCAGATCACCAGCCCTGACCCCGAGGCGGCCATCCGCCGGCCCTGGTGATAGCCGTTGAGCATCGGCCCTCCGGACAGGACGATCGCCGGGATGTTCACCGTGGCCGCTGCGGCCAGGCACGCGGGCGTGGTCTTGTCACAGCCTGTCGTCAGAACGACTCCGTCGAGGGGATATCCGTAGAGCACCTCGACCAGCCCGAGGTAGGCGAGGTTGCGATCCAGGGCGGCAGTCGGGCGCTTACCGGTCTCCTGCAGCGGATGGACGGGAAACTCGAGCGGTATGCCCCCGCCGTCGCGGACCCCGTCCCTGACCCGGTCGGCCAGGGCGAGGTGGTGGCGGTTGCAGGGAACGAGGTCGCTACCCGTCTGGGCGATGCCGATGATCGGCCGGCCGGACTGGAGTTCGGCCGGGGTCAGCCCGAAGTTGAGAAAACGTTCGAGATACAGAGCCGTCATCTCCGGATTGCCCGCGTTGTCCCACCAGGCCTGGCTGCGCAGGCCGCCTGTGGCGCGCTCCGTCGACGGCATCAGCTGCCCCTGACCGGGGCAGGCCCGTCCGATCCGGCCGGGTATTCAACAAGCGGCACCAGGTCCCTGGACCAGGCCGACATGACCGGTGCGAGGACCCGCCAGGCCTCTTCGGCCTCGTCGCCGCGGATGGACAGGGCGGCGTTCCCGTGCAGCACGTCCAGCAACAGCCGGCCGTAGGCAGGCAGCTCGGGGGGCGTCGGCTGCGCGGCGAGGGTGAGCGGGGTGAGGTTGTGCGCCCCGGCGCCGACACCGGTCAGCGCCAGGGTCATGCTCTCCGGCTCCAGACCGAAGCGCAGCACGTTGGGCGCCGCCTCCTCGTCGAAACCGGCGGGCAGGTGCGGCACGGGCCGGAACCGTACGGCGACCTCCTTGCGGTCATGGCCGAGCGCCTTGCCGGTGCGCAGCCGGAAGGTCGTGCCGGACCAGCGCCAGCTTTCGAGCTCCAGCACTACCTCGGCGAAGGTCTCGGTACGTCTCCCCGGGTCCACATCCTCCTCCTCGGCGTAGGCGGGAACGTCACGATCTCCAATGCGGCCGGCCAGATAGCGGGCACGGCGGGTGCGGCGTACGACATCGTCGTCCGTCAGAAGGCGTACCGAGCGCAGCACGTCGATCTTCCGGTCGCGCAGGTCGCGCTCGCCGAGGCTGAGCGGCGGTTCCATGGCTACCAGGCAGAGCACCTGCAGCAGGTGGTTCTGCACCATGTCCTTGAGCGCCCCGACCCCGTCGTAGTAGCCCGCCCTGCCCTCCAGGGCCAGGGTCTCGTTCCAGACGATCTCCACCTCGGAGATGTGCGCGCTGTTCCAGATGGGCTCCAGCACACGGTTGGCCAGCCGGCTGCCGAGCACGTTCTGGACGGTCGTCATGGCCAGGAAATGGTCGACGCGGAACACGGCCTGCTCGGGCACGACCCCCATCAGCAGCCGGTTCAGCTCCACCGCGCTGTCGAGGTCTTCGCCGAACGGCTTCTCCAGCACGATCCGGCTGCCCGGCGGCAGGTTCGCGGCGCCGAGGGCGGCGACCGCGCCGGGGAAGATCGCCGGCGGGAGGGCGAGGTAGACGGCGACGGGCCCGTCACCGGCGACGAGCGAGGCGATGTCAGCGGCGTTGGTGGCGTCCGCCTGCTGGTATCGGGCGGAGTCGGCGATCGCCTTCCTGGCCTCGCCGGGCTCCGTCGCGGCGTGCCGGTCGAGCTGGGCGGACGCCCAGCGGCGGAACTCCTCGTCGGTCCAGTTCTGCCGGTCGGCGCAGGTGGGTTCGAACCGGTCGGCGAGGTGTCCGGCCGCGCGCAGGGCGGCCAGGGCCGGCAGCAGATAGCGGGCATTGAGGTCGCCGGTGGCGCCGAAGACGATGAGCCGGTTGATCATGCCGTCATGCCTGCCTTCACTCGTACGAGGTTGACGCCGCTGGCGATGATCCCGATGTGGCTGAACGCCTGCGGGAAGTTGCCCATGAACGCGCCCGTGGCCGGGTCGATCTGCTCGGGCAGCAGCCCGACGGGGTTGGCGCGGGCGCACAGCGACGCGTTCAGCTCCTCGGCCCGGCCCATGTGGCTGTGCAGGATCAGGTTGTCGACCAGCCAGAAGCTGCACAGCACGAAGGCGCCCTCGGCGCCGGGCAGGCCGTCGGGTGAGTGATCGTGCAGGTAGCGGTAGTGCAGGCCGTCACCGGCCGACAGGCGTTCGGCGATGGCCGCGGTGGTGGCCTCGCTCAGGCACTGTGCCTCCTCGTCCCAGGACTGGTCCAGGATGAGCCGGCGGAGCTTCTCGGCGGTGGCGCGCCAGGTCGCGATCGGCCCGGACGTGCCGAACGCTTGCATCGTGCCCCCGAATGTTCCCCCATGTCCAGCGTCTCCAGCGTCGCCGAGAACGCCGCAGACATGCCCAGCTCTACCCCGTCGATCTCGGCGTTTAACTTCGGGCTCTTCCCCGTGGACTGTCCGCGGACCCCGCGCAATGACGCGTCTACCGGTTTCATAAGCGAACGCCTATGAAGCACTGCCTCCGGCCGAACGCATCCAGGGTGAACACCGTTTCGTAGGTCGGTGCAAACGGGTGGCTGAGTGAAACAGCCCTCTGAAACGAACAGCTACCTGGACGACGGCCGTGATCTCATTGCGGGCGTGGGGCCCGACGACCGCCCCGTTGTGCTGCGCTTCGACCGCGAAACCGGCTGGATCTTCGTGATCTCCTGCGACGATCCCGCCTGTGCCCGGGCACGCATCGGGCGGCCCGTCCGAGATTTGCCCGATGACGTCGCGGGCCGAGTCGGCGCTGCCATGGTGGTCCGGGCCGACGGCCGGCCGCTGATCGCCTGGATGGACGTCGCGGACGAGGACGACTGGGACCTGGTCGTGACCAGGCCCCTCACCCTGCAATAATGCGTCAGCCGCGTAGGCCGGGCACGCCGATGACGGTCCGACGCCATACTCGCCCGGTCGCGCCAGCATGGAGGCGCCCTTCGGGACCGGGCCGTCGCCGGGCAGCCGCGCCCGGCCGCATGGGAAACTGCTGCGGTGACCGCACGACGTATCGCCTACCAGGGCGAGCCCGGCTCGAACTCCCACATGGTGTGCAAGCACCACTACCCCGACTGGCAAACGGTGCCGTGTGCGTCCTTCGAGGACGTGTTCGCGGTGGTGGAGAACGGGGAGGCGGAGCTGGCGATGATCCCGATCGACAACTCGATCGCAGGCCGGGTCGCCGACATCCACCACTTCCTGCCGACCTCGGACCTGTACATCGTCGGCGAGCACTTCCTGCGCATCCAGTTCAACCTAATGGCGCCGCCGGGTGCGACCCTGGACACGATCAAGGCCGTGCACAGCCACGTGCATGCCCTCGGCCAGTGCCGCCGGATCATCCGCGAGCACAAGCTGGTGCCGGTGATCGCCGGTGACACCGCCGGCGCTGCGCGCGAGGTGGCCGAGGCGGACGACCCGACCCAGGCGGCGATTGCGCCGCCACTCGCGGCGGAGATCTACGGCCTGCACATCCTCGCCCGCGACGTCGAGGACGAGGAGCACAACACCACCCGGTTCGTGGTGCTCAGCCCGGACTTCGTGCAGGCACCGCGCGGCGAGGGCCCGGTGGTCACCTCGTTCGTCTTCAACGTCCGCAACCTGCCGGCCGCGCTCTACAAGGCGCTCGGCGGGTTCGCGACCAACGGCATCAACATGACCAAGCTGGAGAGCTACATGGTCGGCGGCCACTTCGCGGCCACCCAGTTCCTCGCCGAGGTCGACGGGCACCCCGAGGACCCCGGCCTGAAGAACGCGCTGGAGGAATTGGCGTTCTTCACCACCGACGTGAAGATCCTCGGAGTCTACCCAGCCGGCCCGTCCCGCACCGACTGAATCTCGAGACGGGCGCCAGAGCGCCATCCTCGATCAAGCGGTCATCGGCCTAGATGATCAAGTCCGATGTGTTCAGTGATCGAATGCGATCAGGGAGCGCGTAACTGGCTGGCGTTCGGCGTCGAGGTCGAGCATGGCCTGCAGTACCCCGGACCGTTCGGGGGCTACCACCAGGTGCCGTCCGCCCAACGGCTGTGGATCTGGGCCACCGACGTGGAACAGGCCCGCAAGGACCTGCCCCTGGCCTGACCTGGGATGAGCGGCTGGCCCTACCACCCGTGGGAGGGCTGGCCGTCCTCTGGTTCGGGGGTCGCCAGGCTGGGACGGAACCGCGCCGATTCATAGCGTCGGGGCTGTTCCGTCATCGCGGCTTCCGCTTCGAAAGGCGTGCCGATGCCCGCAGTCCTTGAACCAGCCCGTACGGCGGTCCGCCGCCTGCACCGCCCGCTCCTGCTGATGGTCGCCTCGATGGCACTGCTGCTGGTCGTCTCGGCCGTGGGCATGGTGGCCGACGACCGTGTCCTGCTCGGCGCGCCGGTCTGGGGGAAACCCCTCAAGTTCGCCGTGTCGTTCATCGTGTACGGCCTGACGCTGGCCTGGTTGTTGACGCTGCCGCACAGGGCGAGCCGCTGGACCTGGTGGATGGCGACGCTGCTGGCCGTCACCGGCATGCTCGACGTCGGCGTCGTCGTGGTCCAGGCGGCGCGCGGTACGTTCAGCCATTTCAACCAGGCGGACGACCCGTTCAACAACGTCATCCAGTTGATCTTCGGCGTGGGCGTGCAGCTGCTCATGCTGGCGAACTTCGTCCTCGCCGGGCTTCTGATCTTCCAAAGGGTCGGCGACCGCGTGCTCACCTGGGCGATTCGCGGAGGCCTGACCTTCGTGATCGCCGGGATCGGCCTCGGACTCCTGATACCGGTGAGGTCCAGCGAGGTGTGGACGGCCAAGGACGCGGCCGGGCACGCGATCCCCCTGGCCGCCCAGCACAACGTGGGCGTCCCGGACGGCGGTCCCGGGCTGCCGCTCACCGGCTGGAGCACGGTCGGCGGCGACCTGCGCATCCCGCACTTCGTCGGCCTGCACGGGCTGCAGGTCATGCTGGTCGTGGCGCTGGTGCTCGGATTCCTGGCGAGCCGGGTAACCCTGCTGCGCGACGAGCGGACCCGGGCGCGCCTGATGATCGTGGCGGCCGCGGCGTACGCGGGCCTGATCGTCCTGGTGACTTGGCAGGCGCTGCGCGGCCAAGCACTGATTCACCCCGACGGCCAGACGCTGGGCGCCCTGGCCCTGCTCATGGCCGCCACGACGGCGGCGAGCTGGGCGGTCCTCGCCGCGGGCGGTTCGCCGGGCCCGCGCCGGGTGGTTCGGTCGGTGACCTGATCGACGCCGGGTCATGCCCTGCTGACGGCGCCTCTTCTCATGATCGCGGGAGCGGGATGCGTCGCGCTCACACATCTGGAAGTACATCGCCACTCCGTCCTCGAAGAAGGGCGGGCCCGGGCGCGACCTGCGGTTGCCTGCGCCCGTTGCCAGCGGTGCCGCACCCTTCTGCCCAAGGACTCATAGCTTTCTTCGATTTCTGGAGAAAGGGTATGGGCAAGTCCGGATATCTCGCCTTATATTACGGCGCAGAGCAGCGTTAACCCCTTCACGTTCCAGCGAATGAGACCCGGCATCCGCCGACGGATCACAGCTGTCCCGGCGATGCCGTACCCCGCCACCCCGCCGAACGCGGCACCCTCGCCGAGATGGGACAGCTCATGCGGAAATTATCCCTGTTACCCGCCTTACTGATCACCGCACTCTCAGGCCTCGTCGTACCCGCTCAAGCGCACGCGGCGGTGCCGCCGCAGGAGCCGGGCATCACCCTGCGCACCTACGACGTCCAGGTCGAGCTGTCCAAGCTCTGCACGCTCAAGCCCGGTCAGACACCCAACGTGGACAAGCTGATGCCCACGATCGACTGGACCTCCGACGCCGACTTCGGCCTGACCGACAAGTTCGTCACCGAGGTCATCGGCAACATCTCCATCGCCGCCGCAGGCACGTACGAGTTCCGGCTCACCAGCGACGACGGCTCCCGGCTGCGCATCGACGACACCGTCGTGATCACCAATGACGGGCGGCACGGCCCGATCGCCGTGGACGGCATGATCACCCTGACCACCGGCTACCACGCGCTGCGCGTCGACCACTTCGAGCACCTGTACGGCCAGCAGCTCAAGCTGGAGTGGAGACCACCTGGATCCGCGGAGTTCACCCTCGTACCGAACTCGGTGCTGAGCACGGACGCGGAAGTGGTGCGGGTCACCGCCCCCGGGCGCAAGGAGTGCGAGAGCGGCGCCGACTCGCCTGGCGACGGGCTGCCGATGGAGTCGGTACACCCTGACTTCGCGCTCACCGACCTGCGGCCGAACGGTTTCCAGCCGCAGGTGACCGCGATGGACTGGCTGCCCGACGACCGGTTGGCGATCGCCACGTGGGGCGGCTCGGAAACCAAGCTCGGCGAGGTCTACCTGCTCGACAACGTCACAGGCAAGACCTCAGCCGCGCAGGTGACCGCCAAGAAGATCGCCGGCGGGCTGCAGGAGCCTATGGGCATCAAGTACGTGGACGGCAAACTCTACGTGTCGGAGAAGTCCCGGCTGGTGGAGCTGAACGACACCAACGGCGACGAGGTCGCCGACAACCTCAGGACCGTGGCGAGCTGGCCGTTCGGCGGCAACTTCCACGAGTTCGCATTCGGGCTGCTCTACCGTGGCGGCCACTTCTACCTCAACCTCTCCGTCGCCATCAACTACGGTGGCGCCACCACCGACCCGCAGCCGGCGCGGGACCGGGGCACGACCATCAAGGTCAACAAGGCCACCGGCAGGGTCGAATACATCGCCGGCGGTCTGCGCACGCCCAACGGCCTCACCTGGGGTCCGGAGGGTGATCTGTTCGTCACGGACAATCAGGGCGGCTGGCTGCCCGCCTCGAAACTGGTGCACATCAAGAAGGACCGGTTCTTCAACCACTACACCAACCCTGCCGGCCCGTTCGACAACAACCTGGTGAGCCCGCCCGCGCTGTGGCTGCCGCACAACGAGATCGCCAACTCCCCCAGCACCCCGCTGGTCATGAGGCAGGGCAGGTTCGCGGGACAGATGCTGTTCGGCGACGTCACCTACGGCGGGATCCAGCGGGCCTACCTCGAGAAGGTCAACGGCGAGTACCAAGGCGCGGTCTTCCGCTTCACCCAGGGACTCGAGGCAGGGGTCAACCGGATCAGCCTGGGGCCCGACGGCGCCATCTACGCCGGAGGTCTCGGCGCCGGCGGAAACTGGGGCCAGCCGGGCAAGCTCACCTACGGCCTGCAGAAACTGACCCCGGGCGACGACAAGGCGTTCGACATCCTGAGGATGCGCGCGATCGAGGGCGGCTTCGAGCTGGAGTACACCCAGCCGCTGTCGGCGGAGACCGCCACGTCGCTGGCGTCCAAGTACCAGGTCACCCAATGGCGGTACGCCGCCGCCTCCACGTACGGTGGCCCCAAGGTGGACGAGGAGCCGCTGACCGTCACCTCCGCGAAGCTGACCTCCGGCGGAAAGAAGGTCACGCTCAAGATCGCGGGTCTCAAGCCTGGGCGCGTGGTGCACCTGCGGTCGCCGCGCCCGTTCAGCTCGGCCTCAGGGCAGCCGCTGTGGAGCACCGAGGCCTGGTACACGCTCAACTCGCTGGTCGGCGGCCCGGCGACGGACACGACGTACGAGGCGGAGAGCGCGTCACACAGCGGCGGCGCGAAGCTGGGCACCGACCACCTCAGTTACTCGGGAAGCGGCTTCGTCGACGGCTACTGGACGGCGGGCGCGGCCACGCAGTTCGCCGTACGGGCAGCCGAGGCCGGCACGTACCACGTGGGCCTGCGCTACTCCAACGGCCCGCACCCCGCACCCGGCACCAAGTCGCTGAGCGTGTACGTCAACGGAACCAAGGTCAGACAGGTGCCGTTGCCCACCACGGAAACGTGGGACCTGTGGGCCACCCAGGTAGAACCGCTCACGTTGAAGGCAGGCGCCAACACCATCGCCTACAAGTACGACAGCGGCGACATGGGCAACGTCAACCTGGACTCCATCACCGTGGCCACGCGACCGGTGCTCGAGGCGGAGAACGCCTTGCTGCGCGGTGGCGCGAAGGTGAGCACGAACCATCAGGGCTACACCGGCAAGGGCTTCGTCGACGGCTACACCGCCACGGGCGCGAGCACGTCGTTCACCGTACGGACGGACTCACCCGGCATGCACAACGTCGGGCTCCGCTACGCGGCCAACGCCGGCACGTCGGTGAGCGTGTACGTCAACGGTGACAAGGTCAGGCAGGTGGGGCTGGCCGCCACCGGCGGCTGGGACGCCTGGGCAGTCCAGACCGAGGCGCTCAACCTGAAGCGAGGATCGAACAGAATCGCCTATAGCTACGACTCCGGCGACACAGGACAGCTCAGCCTCGACCACCTCACCATGTCGAAGGCGCAGCGGATCATGCTGTTCGACGGGTCCAGCCTGGCGGCGTGGGAGAAGCGGGCCGGCGGACCGGCGACCTGGCCGATCGCGAACGGCTCTATGGAGTCCTACGGCGGCGACATCCGTACCCGGCAGACGTTCGGCGACTTCAAGCTCCACGTCGAGTGGTACGAGCCGGACTACCCACCGGACGTGACCGGGCAGCAACGCGGCAACAGCGGCGTCTTCCTCCAGGAACGCTACGAGGTGCAGGTCCTCGAGTCGTACGGTGACACCACACCGGCTGCCAACGAGGCGGGCGCGATCTACTCCAAGCGCGCGCCCGACCGCAACATGGCCACCGCCCCGGGAACCTGGCAGACCTACGAGATCACCTTCCGCGCGGCCCGCTACACCAGCGCGGGAGTGAAGGTCGACAACGCGCGGGTGACGGTCGTCTGGAACGGCGTCGTGGTGCACAACGACGTGGCCATCGACGGCGGCACAGGCGACAACATCCCGGAGAGCGCGGCCTGGGGCGGGATCCGCCTCCAGGACCACGGCGACCCCGGCGAGAATCCCCGCTTCCGCAACGTCTGGGTCGAACCCGTCACCTGACATCATCCGGCCCGGCAGGCCGTCCCGCCTCTGCGCGTGGCCGGTCTGCCGGGCCATGAGGGCGCCGTGCTGACCTCGTCCTCGGTGATCGCCCACACGCAGACCGCGCCCATCACCTGGCTCGGCTACGAGAAGCCGCCTTGGTTCCCTTGTTCCAGGCACTCAGATCAGAGTGGTGCCAGAATGTGACCGTGCCACCACTCCGAGCGAAGTATTTCAATACCACCGGCCCCTGCGATCCGCAGCTCCATTACATGCTGCCCCCCACACCACGGCTTCCCGAGGCGCGGGTGCTCATCGAGATGGATCGCTACTTCGTGCTGCACGCGCCCCGGCAGACCGGCAAGACGACCATCCTGGACACCCTGGCCTCCGAGCTCACCGCCGAGGGTGACATCGCCACCCTGTCGTTCTCCTGCGAGCGTGCCAAGGCGGCCGGCGACGACTACGCCGCAGCGGAGTCGCTGCTGCTCGATTCCCTCCGCGACGCCGCGCAGTGGTCGGGATGGCCGGACGAGCTGCTGCCGCCGGATCCCTGGCCGCAGGCCACTCCGGGCAGCCGGTTCGGCGCGGCGCTGCGTGAGTGGTGCGACCGCTGCCCGCGCCGGGTCGTGCTGTTCCTCGACGAGATCGATGCCCTGCAGGGCGCCAGCCTGGTCAGCATCCTCAGCCAGCTCCGCGACGGCCACAACGCGCGGCACAAGGGGCATCCGTTTCCTGCCTCGGTGGTGCTGTGCGGGTTGCGCGACCTGCGTGACTACAAGGTCGCCTCGGGCGGCGACCCTGCGCGGTTCAGCCCGGCCAGCCCGTTCAACATCCTTGCTGACTCCCTGCGCCTGGGCGACTTCACCACTGACCAGATCGCTGAGCTGTACGACCAGCACACCCAGGCGACCGGCCAGGAGTTCACCAAGGACGCGGTGGACCAGGTCTACGAGCTGACCCAGGGACAACCCTGGCTGGTCAACGCCCTCGCCCACGAGATCACCTTCAAGATGAAGGTGACCGGCACCATCACCACCGGGCAGGTGGAGGACGCAAAAGAGCGGCTGATCCGGGCGCGCGCCACCCACCTGGACTCCCTGGCGGCCCGGCTGCACGAGCCCCGGGTCAAGCGGGTGATGGAACCGATCGTGGCCGGTGGCCCCTACACCGACCGCCACAACTCCGACGACCTGTCCTACGCCCGCGATCTGGGCCTGATCACCCAGAAACCTCCGCCGCAGGTGGCCAACCCGATCTACCGGGAGGTCATCCTGCGCGTGCTGGGCGACCTGACGGAACAGAACATCCACGCCGACCCGCGCAGCTTCGTGCTCCCCGACGGCCGGTTCGACCTGCCACGCCTGCTGGAGGAGTTCGTCGTGTTCTGGCGCGAGCACGGCGAAGTCCTCATCCAGCAGGAGGGATACCACGAGGCCGCGTGCCAGATCATCCTCATGGCCTTCCTGCACCGCCTGGTCAACGGCGGCGGCTACCTCAACCGTGAATACGCCGCCGGCACCAAACGCCTGGACGTGCTCGTCCGCTGGCCGTACAGCGGCCCCGACGGTGGACGGCTGATGCAACGCGAGGCCATGGAACTGAAGGTGTGGCGACCCGGCGCAGACGACCCCAAACCCGAGGGTCTGGCCCAGCTCGACCGCTACCTCGACCGCCTCACCCTCACCACCGGTGTCCTGGTCATCTTCGACCGCCGCCCCGAAGCCCCACCATGGAAGGAACGAGGCAGCTTCGACCAGGCCACTACCCCATCCGGCCGCCAGGTCACCGTCCTGCGAGTGTGACGAATGCTTACGCGGTGAGCCATCGCGATCGTGCGGGATCGCCGGCCCGGCGAAGGTCTCACCCGCACTCTGGTTCCAGCAGCTCCCCATCGCTGAGCTGCACGCCGACAAGGGTCCGTACCTGGAGCCGGTGGTCAACTCTGCGGCACACGCAGGCGGGTGGAGAGCAGTTCGACCGCCTGCGGGCATACAGTCGCGATGTGGCCGAGCCGAATCGTCGTAAGATTCTGTACGCGGACATTGTCTCCGCGTTCTTACTCGTCGGCACCGGGGCCTTGTTCCTGGCCGCTCGGCAGGTGCCGGCCGTCGGCCGGATCGCGACGGTGCTGAACCTGGGGGCGCAGGCGTGTGCGGTCGGCGCGGCATTCCTGCTGTTCGCGGCGCTCTGGCGGCGCCCTGACTCCGGCACATTCCTGCTGGGCCCGGTCACGGACGAACGCGATATTTCCCAGCGGGCGATTCAAGCCCTGCACTGGAAACTCATGCTCCTTCGCTCAGTCGTCAGCATCGTTATTCTGCAAGCCGCGCTGACCGCCATATCGACGGTCCTCCCCCTCTGAATCAGGACCAGTCGGTGGCGTTCACCCGGAGGGACACCCGCGGCACTGGCCATCACCCAGTTCGGGCGTCACCAGATCGATCGCGGCCATGGTGAATGCCTGGCGAGTCGCCGACCTGGTGTTCGTGCACCCCCGAGTCGGATCCGGCCGCCCGAATGGCCTGGGCGCGTTCCTTGTCGAGAAGGCCGCTCATCGGGCGCCTGTGCCCCGCTTCTCCTGACGGTCGGGGCACTAATCCTTCAGGCCCGCGCTGAGGTCGGCGTTCATCACGTACTTCTGGAAGATCAGGTAGATCACGACAAGGGGGATCATGGACAGGACCGACGCCCCGAGCAGGACGGACCAGTTGACGTTCTCCGCGCCCACGATGCTCGCGACGCCGATCTGCAGGGTGAACTCGTTCGGGTCATTGAGGATCACAAGGGGCCAGATGTAGTCGTTCCACCGCCACTGGAACGACATGATGGCGAGGGTCATGATGATCGGCCGGGAGAGCGGGAGCATGATCCGGATGAAGGTCGACAGTTCCCCGCTGCCGTCGATGCGGGCCGCGTCCAGCAGGTCGCGCGGCACGCTCAGGAAGAACTGGCGGAACAGGAAGGTGCCCGTCGCCGTGATCACCGAGGGGGCCACGACGCCGGCGAGACTGTTGTACAGGCCCAGGTCGCGGACGATGAGAAACAGAGGGGAAAGGATGACCTCGCCCGGCAGCATCGTGGTGGCCAGGATGCAGATGGTGAACGCCCGCAGCCACCAGTTGGTGTACTTCGCCAGGGCGTACCCGCAGGTCGCGCTCGTCACGATGGTGATGAGGGTCGCGGACACGGCCACGATGAGGGTGTTGCCGAAGTAGCGGCTGAAGTCGAAGCTCGTCCAGGCGTCGGTGAAGCCGGAGATGGTCGGCTGCTTCGGGAAGATGGTCAGCGGATAGGAGAACAGCTCTCCCGCCGGTTTGAAGGAGCTGAGCAGGAACCACAGGACGGGAATGCCGTACAGGGCGACCATGAACCACAGGGCCGCCGTCGCCCAGACCTTCTTCGGCAGCAGGTAATCCATCTCAGGAGTCCTTCCGGCGGTTGATGACCAACTGCGTGATAGCGATGATCATCAGAATCAGCATGAGCACGAAGGACGCCGCGCTCGCGTAGCCGATTTGGGCGCGGCGGAAGCCGGTCGTGAAGATGTACTGGATGAGCAGGTTGTTTTCGGTGCCCGGACCTCCGGCGTTGACCGCTTGGATGAGCGCGTACTCCTTCATCGAGTGCAGGGTGGTGAGCAGGATCACGATGAAGGACGTGGGCGCGATCGAGGGCAGCGTGATGTGGCGGAACTTGGCCCACGCGCCCGCGCCGTCCAGGGACGCGGCTTCGTAGTACGCGGTCGGCACGTTCTTGATGGCCGCGACGAACATCAGCATGTTGACCGCGGTGCTACCCCAGGCTGCGGCGATGACCACGATGATCAGGGACAGGTTCGCGTTGGACTGCCACGGCACCGCCTCGCCGCCGAGCGCGATGATGACGTAGTTGACGAGCCCGAAGTTCTCACCGAAGATCCAGCGCCAGATGACACCGGCGATGATCGGGGAGATGAGCCAGGGCACGAAGAAGATCACCCGCGCGACCGGCTTGCCACGGCTGTACGGGCTGACGAGCAGCACGGCCGCGCTCAGCGCGGCGACGTACGTCAGCGGAACGACGGCCACGGTGAAGATCACGGTACGGACCAGCGCCGCGTAGAACGCCTCATCGTTCAGCAGTCGCTGGTAGTTGTCCAGACCGACGAACGGCGCCGAGCCGACGCCCGTATAGCTGGTGAAGGAGTATCCCAGGCCGATGACGGCCGGCCAGACGAAGAAGAGCAGGAACAGGGCGAGGTTGGACGAGATGAGCAGCAGGGGCGCCAGGGTGTAGCGGTCATGCCGCCGGGTCCGTCGGCGGGGCCACCGCCGCGACGCGATCAAGGCCGATGTCTCGTCGGCGAGCCCCGTCGACTGTGGGACACTCTCCGCCATTGCGCTCTCCTCTTTCCGCATTCGTCAACGCTCGGCCCGCCGGCGCGGGGAAGCGCCGGCGGGCCGGACGATCAGCCGACCTGCTGGTTGAGTCCCGACACGATGTTGTCGACGGTCTTCTTGATGTCCTGCTGACCGTTGATCAGCTTGGCCATCTCGTCCTTGGTCGGGTCGTCCTGGATTGCCTTGCCGGCCAGCAGCAGCTTCGTCCCGTTCTGGTGTCCCGAGGAGGAGATCGGGTCCGCCAGCTCGATCTCCTTGAGGTAGAGCTGGAACGCGTCCAGGGCCGCCTGGTTCTTGAACGGGTAGTTCAGCGTGAGACCGGACTCCACCGGCAGGTAGCCGTTGATCTGCGCGAGCTTCGTGTAGTTCGCGGGCTGGAAGATGTAGTCCACCCACTTCTTGGCGGCCTCGGCCTTGTCACCGTTGTTGAAGGCGACCACCTTGCCGCCGAGGTTGATGTCGGTGGCGTGGATGGGGCCCGGCGTCGGCGCACTGGCCCAGTCGAAGCTCGTGATGCTTTCCGCGAAGTCCGCCACCTGCCAGACGCCGGAGAAGTACGCGACGACCTGGCCACTCTTGAACAGGGCGTTCGGGTCGGCGCCCGCGCCCCAGACGGACTTCGGCATGACCTTGTCGTCGTTCAGTGAGGCGAACTTCGACATCGCCTGCACGGTGGCGTCGTCGGGGGTGGCGTACTTGTTGTCCGCGCCGAGCTGGAAGCCCTTGCCGCCGTGACCGTAGATGAAGGCCCTGATGCGCGCGGGGGACTGATCGTAGACCAGGTCGTACTTGGCGCCTGTGGCGGTGCGGACCTTCGTGGCGGCGGCCAGGAACTCGTCCCAGGTCCAGGTCTTGCTCGGGTCGGCGGGAATCTCGACCTTGGCCTTCTCGAACAGGGTCTTGTTGACGAACAGCCCGGCCGCCGTCAGGTCGGAGGGGATGCAGAGGACCTTGCCGTCCTGGACGGTGAGCAGGTCTTTGTTGATCTTGTTGGCCGGCGCGTTCGCCGTCGCGGCGAGGTCCTGGAGCTGGTTGATCCAGATGGTGTCGAGCGAGGGCACGCTGGCCGCGTCGGGCAGGGAGTTGGCCTGTGCCGCCTGGCGCAGCTTGTCCTGGTAGCCGTCGTAGGGGACGTTGACGATCTCGACCGTGACGCCCTCCTTGGCCTGGAACTCCTTGGCCAGGTCGTGGTAGCCCTGCGCCTGGGCCGAGCTCGCCGAGAGCCAGAAGGTGATGCTCTTAGCGCCGGAGTCCCCGCCCGAGCCTGCGTCGGAGCTGGAACCGCATGCGGTGAGGGCGATCGCCGCGGCGACGGTCACTGGCAGCCAACGCCAGCGCATGAGTCGTCTCCGGGCTGTCGCAGAAGTCGTCATGGCGTCTCCTTGAACGTTGTCTGCCTGTGGCGTGGGACGGTAACTGGAAAGCGTTTGCCGGGTCAATAGTCAGTACGTAAGCTGTTTAAGATCTTTTGACATATAGACATCAGGACAAACTTCCTGAACTGCGGTTTTATCCCGAGTCATGAGCAGCTGCGAGACCTAAACGCAACCTCCCCGGGACGCGTCCGGCGACGTAGAGCCGCTCTCCCGACACGGCGTCGGTGCCCCCGAGGAACCGGTACTCCTCGCCGGGCTCGTAGCCGGGAACCGCATGGGAAGCGGCCATCGACATGGCGAGCACCGTGACCGTGATCGAGTCGTCGCCAACGCGGTAGACCGCGGGCTCGCCCGGCTCGAGCTGCCAGGCGTGCTCGTCCAGGGCCACCGCGCCCGTCATGCGCCCGCCGGGCCGGAAGGCCAGCTCCAACGCCCAGTCCACAGCCGGGCCCGCCAGATCGACGGTCAGGTCGGCCCCGGTGTCCGTGATGGCCACGTGGACGGAGGTGGTCAGCGTGACCTCGTCCCGCGTGCGCAGGCCGAAGTCCATCGCCGAGCTGAACCGGCCATCGTCCACCAGCCCGTAGCGGCCGCGCGCGTCGCGGTTCTGATCCGTCATCGGCTGGTAGTAGGAGGCCGACACGGATTCCGTGAGCGTCGCGGTCGTGCCCCCCTGATCGTCCTCGACCAGCAATCGGGCGGCGCGGAACGGCCCCAGACCGAAGAAGACACGCGAGAGACGCACGTCTCCCAGGACGGCCGCCCCGGCGAACAAGCGGAGAAACGTCGGGGAGTTCGCCAGCCCGGAACGGATGCGTCTGTGGCGCGGATAGTCGGAACCGCCGAAGACCACGGTCGTCGTCGCGGGCCGATGGTCGACGAGCAGTCCCGCGGCACCGAAGACGCGTCGCCGCGGACTCCGGGGCAGGACGGATTCCGGCAGCTCCCGCGCGATGCCGGGGTCGAGGATCAGCTCCGTGGCCGCGCGCGCCGGTGAGACGACCCCCTGGGACAGCGCAAGCCCGGCCGCCCAGGCGAGGTCGCCACGGCCGCGCAGCAGCGCGATCCGGCGCAGCGGGAGCAGGCAGGGCGCCAGGGGCAGCGGCTGCCGCTGATCCTGGCGGCGCGACAGCACCGTCTCGACCGACCCGTCCGGCAGCAGCAGATCGAGCGTGGCGTCCAGGTTCCGTTCGACGGCGTCGACCAGGTCGGGACGGTCGAACACCTCGGCGATGGTGAGCAGCGACGGGTTCGACACGTACGCGGCGTAGTTGGCGCTGCGTTCGGAGTAGAGCCCGTCGTCGTCGATGTCGACTCCCTCGGCCAGCCACTGGCCGACCCGTTCCGCCAGCACCCGATCGGGCGCGAGCCGGTGAAGCCTTGCCAGGGCGGCCGAGATCTCCCAGCGGTGGTTCGGGGTGTGCACTCCACCCCGCGCCAAGGCCGGGGTGACCGCCGTCAGCAGGTCGTCGAGCAGGTCCGCCAGCCGGTGCTCGGCAGCGCCGGGAGGGTCGCGCCGCAGCAGCCGCAGGGCGTCGGCGAGATCGTTGACGCTGAACGCGGAGTCCGGCGGGGAGTCGACGTTGTCACCGCCGGTGAACAACCCGCCGGGGCCCTGTAGCTCGCGCAGCCGGGCGGCGAGCCGGGCCGCGTGATCGAGCAGCCGGCCGTCCCGCCCGTACGCGACGAGGGCCAGGATTCGCTCGGCCAGCCGGCGGTGTTGCAGGTGACCCCCGCCATCGTCCTCGTTGAGGATCGCCTTGACCTGCCCGGTCAGGGCAGCCTGGACCGCCGCGGTGAACGCAGCGTCAACACGTTTGTCGTTCATCTCTGCATCGACCAGCCATGAGCGGGTTCATCTGGAAGCTGTAGCGGGCCGCGGCGTAGAGGTGCGTGCCGTACTCCACGGGCGTGCCGCTGTTGTCGTAGGCGACGATGCCGGCCGATTCATGCTGATCTCCTTCAGAGCGGCGAGATCTCGAGGGTGAGGTGGAGGGGGCCTGGGTAGCGGATTCGGAAGGGGTCGGGTCTGGCGGCGGCGCCGGTGGAGACGGTCACCGACAGGCCCGGCAGGAGCCAGCGGTCCGCGCCGACGTCAGCCCGGCAGTCCGACTCGAACTCGAGGTCGCCCGCGGCGGTGACCTCGAGCACACCGTCCTTGGTCACGGTGGCGTCGACGCCGGCGGACGGCATGACGCGCAGCCAGTGCGGCGCGCCATCGTCGCCGCGCCAGTGGACGGTGACCGGGTGGTACTGATCGTCCGCACCTGTCTTGGCGCCGCCGGTGTCCTGGGCGCCGATCATGTGGTGCGGCCCGAGCCACGACGTGGCGATCCGCCGCGGGGACTCGGTGACGGTGGTGCTGACCCAGCGCGGTTCCTCCGGGGCCGGGGCGAGCAGCCCGGCGGCCTTGGGGTGGGCGCCGAGCAGGGCGAAGCAGGGGGCGAAGCACAGGTCGTGCGCGTGGACCGCCTGCGAGGGGTCGCCGGCGGGCAGCGGCGCGCGCTCCAGGCCGCCGGCCAGCGCGATCCACTGGCCGAGCAGGGACACGTAGCCGGACAGGTCCATGCCGTACGAGCGGTCGTACGGACCCGCCAGGTTGCGCAGGCCGGGGTGGTAGCGCCGGCCGATCTCCGTCCAGAGGCCGACCTCCATCTCGTCGCCGAGTTCGCGCAGGACCGGCGATGAGCTGCCGCGCCAGAGGGCCAGAGCGAACAGGTCCACTCCGTAGTAGGTGGGCGAGTTGAATTCGGCGAACGTCCGCGTCCGCCGCCAGATGTCGAAGACCTGCCGTCCCAGGCTCTCGCCGGCCGCGGCCAGCGCGGGATCGCCGCTCCGGACGCCGACCTCGTGCATGAGATGCGCGCTCATCAGGGCGATGTTGCTGTAGTGCGGCGACACCGCCCGTTCGCCGGCGTTGCCGGCCGCGAGGGCGAGCGCCCCGGTGATCCGCCGGACCAGGTCGTCCGGCAGCGTCTCGCCGTACTCGCGCAGGACGAGCAGGAGCGTGCAGCCGACGAACTCGCGCCAGTTCGGGTCGTAGTCGTTCCACAGGACCGGGTCGGCGGGGGGCTGCGGCTCCTGGGGCGAGCGCCGCCAGGTTCCGTCGTACGGCGTCCCCGGCGCCATGTACTGGTGCGTCAGGACTGAAGCCAGCGCCTCGGCGGCCCGCTCGGTGTCGGCCCTCATGAGCAGGCCGAGCGCGTACCAGGAGGTCTCCCTGACGCCATGGGTGCGCCAGGCATGCGAGGACCTGGCGAGGGAGATCGCCGGGTAGCGCAGGAGCCGCACTTCGGGGTCCCACAGCGAGTCCATCCACGCCATGGCCCGCGCCGCGAGCTGATGGCCTGGTCCACTCACAGGATCTACCTTTCACCTGTTGTCATGACATTCGGTGATTAGACCTGAAGGAGATGCGCAGTGTCAATAGTGGCAAATAGGATGACAAAAGAACGGTTTCGAGCGTGCTGCACCAAGGGAGCGTGATGTCGCACAGTCAGCCGCCACCGCTGTACGAGCAGCTCAAGGCCCGCCTGGTGGCGGACATCAGGGCCGGGCGCTTCGGTCCGGACGGCAGGATCCCCACCGAGCAGGAGCTGTGCGAGGAGTTCGGGCTGAGCCGCACCCCAGTGGCCAGGGCGCTGACCGAGCTGGCCCAGGAGGGGATCGTCCTGCGGCAGCGGCGGCGCGGCACGTTCGTCAACCCCGCGTGGGCCAGCGGGGCGGCTCCGGCGGAGGAGGAGCAGGAGACCGCCGACCTGACCGTCCTGGCGACCGGCACGGTCAGCGTCGACCACCTGCGGACGGCGGCGGCCGGCGCGGCCGTCCGGCCGCGGATCCGCACGGTGCGGTTCGACGAGCTCCACGCGGCCTTCCTGCGGGCCATCGCCGAAGGGCGCGGCCCCGACCTGGCCGTGCTCGACTCCGTCTGGGTGGCCGAGTTCGCCAGGGCGGGCTTCCTGACCCCGCTGGAGGACCTCGATGCCGACGGCTGGCTGGCCAACGAGTACACCCGCGACCTGCTGCCCCCGTTCTCCCACCGGTTCGGCGGACGGACGCCGGCGGTGCATGCACCGGCCGACGTCACCGGGCTGTGGTACCGGCGCGAGACGTTCGAACGTCTCGGGCTCCGCGCGCCCCGGACCTGGGAGGAACTGCGCGCCACCGGCCGGCTCCTGGCTGGGCGTCGTCCGGGGTCCGGGCACGTCCTCGTCATGCCGGGCGGGCGCCGGGCGGGGGAAGAGACCACGTACGCGCTGACCGGGCTGCTCGCCGCCAACGGCGCCCTCGTCCTGGGCGAGGGAGGCGAGGTGGTCCTGGACAGCCCGGCGGCCGCGGAGACCATGCGCCTGGTCCGGGAGCTGATCGCTGACGAGGTGCTGTCGCCGGACGTCGCCGGCTTCGGCAAGGACGAGGCCGTCAAGCTGCTGGCCGCGGGCAGAGCCGAGATGTGCGTCGGTGCGAGCTACCAGGCCGGTGCGCTGGCGAAGGTGACGAGGCTCTCGCTCGATCAGGTGCACAGCAGGTTCGGCTTCGCCCCGATGCCGCGCGGCCCGGAAGGCCGCTCCGCGGTGATGTGCGGCGGGATGGTGTACGTGATCCCGCGGCAGGCCCGCCATCCCGAGGCCGCGATGCGGCTGCTGCGGGCCGCCATGGCTCCCGACGCCCTGGTCCGGCTGTGCCTCATCACCGGGCAGCTGCCGCCGCGACGGACCTCGCTCCAGGCGGCCGCCGCCGTGTCGGCCTTTCACGCCCAGACCGCCGCGCTTCTCGACCGTGCCGTCCTGCGTCCGGTGAGCCCGGTGTACGCGCTCGTTTCCGCTCAGCTTCAGGTCATGATCGAGGAGGTTCTCCGCGGCGAGCGCGGCCCGGCCGCCGCCGTCGCCCGCACCGCCGATCTGATCCGCGCCGTCACGATGGCCGCTGACGTGACGCGACCTGCAGCGGGCTGACTTCGGGACCACCGAGCCCGCACCACTACTATGGCCGGCTGGTAACAACGACCGAGGAGTGGGGACGTGGAACGTACGTTCCAGGTCGATCTGCGAGGGATCGTCGACCTGTTCAGCCGACACCTGTACGCCAGTCCACGGGTGTACATGCGGGAGCTCCTGCAGAACGCGGTCGACGCCATCACCGCGCGCCGGGCGATCGACCCGGGTGCGCCGGCCGTGGTGTCGATCGAGCCGCCCGAGGTCACCGGCGACGGGACACTGCGCATACACGACAGTGGTATCGGCCTGTCCGAGCCCGAGGTGCACGAGCTGCTCGCCACGATCGGGCGTAGCTCCAAGCGGGACGACCTGGGCCTGGCGCGGCACGAGTTCCTCGGCCAGTTCGGCATCGGACTGCTGTCCTGCTTTCTGGTGGCCGACGAAGTCCGGGTGACCACCCGCTCCGCACACGGCGGGCCGACGGTGGAGTGGACCGGCCTGGCCGACGGGCGCTATCGCGTGGCCCCCGCGACGCGCGAGCGCACAGAGCCCGGTACCACGGTGACGCTCAGCCCGGTACCCGGCATGGCTCGCTGGCTGGCCGGCGAGATGGTGAACGACCTGGTGGCGTCGTACGGGGACGCGTTGCCGGTGACGATTTCGATCGCCGGGCGGCGGGTGAACTCCGGTGCGCTGCCCTGGCAGCACGGGCACCCGTCGCCGGCCGCGCGAGCCGGGGCACTGCGCGCGTACGCCGAACGCGTCTTCGGCTTCGCCCCGTTCGACGTGATCGACCTGGCGGTCCCCGAGGCCGGGCTGACCGGGCTGGCGTTCGTCCTGCCGATGGCGGCCAATCCCGCGGCCCAGTCGGGTCACCGGGTGTACCTGCGCCGGATGCTGCTGGCCGACGGCGTCGACAAGCTGCTGCCAGAGTGGGCGTTCTTCGTCCGGTGCGTGGTGGACACCGGCGAACTGCGCCCGACCGCCAGCCGCGAGGCATTGTACGAAGACGACCTGCTCGCCGACACGCGGGAGGCACTCGGCGCGCAGGTGAGGGACTGGCTCGTGCGCCTGGCCGCGACCGAGCCGGACCGCCTCCGGCAGTTCCTGGCCGTCCACCACCTGGGCGTCAAGTCACTGGCATTGCACGATGTGGAGATGCTGCGGGTGGTGGACCGCTGGTGGCCCATGGAGACCGACGCCGGGCCGATGACGCTCGCCGACTTCCGCCGACGACACCCGGTGGTGCGCTACACGGCGACCGCCGACGAGTTCCGCGTGCTGGCCGCGGTCGCCAGCGCGCAGAACTTCGGCCTGGTCAACGGCGGCTACGCGTACGACATCGAGATCATGCGCCGGCTTCCGCTGCTGGATCCGGCGATCGTCGTACGCCGGCTGGACCCCACCGAGCTGGCCACCCGGTTCGAGCCGCCGGACCCGGTGCTGGAGGCCCGGCTGCGGCCGTTTCTCACAGCGGCCGCCGGCGTCCTGCGAAACCTGGGATGTGACGTGGTACCGCGTTCCTTCGACCCGCCTGCCCTGCCGGCCCTGTACCTGACGAGCCGGGCCGCGGTGCAGGCGGCGGAGATGCGCACGGCCCGGTCGTCGGCGGGTGAGCTGTGGTCCGGAGTGCTCGGGGCCGTGGACACCACTGACGCGGCGCACCGGCCGCAGCTGATCCTCAACCTGCGCAATCCCGTCGTGCGGCGGGTCGCCGAGGTGCGCGACCCGGCCCTGGCCGCTCTCGGCGTTCAGGCTCTGTACGGTCAGGCGCTGCTGTCCGGCCACCATCCGCTCCGCCCGGAGGACGGCGCGATGCTCAATCGTTCCTTCCTGGACCTGCTGGACTGGGCCATCGGCGCGGCAGGCGCCCGATGAGCCGGAGTGGGGCCGAGCTGGCCGCCATGCTGGAGCAGGCCAGGCGGATGGGCCACGGCGAGGCGCAGACCGCGCTGCTGGAGGACCTGGTGCGGCACGCCGACGCCGGCGGACTGCACCGGCTGGCCTTCGCCGCGCGCCGCAGCCTGGCCAACGCGTACAGCGTCGGTCGTCAGTGGGACAAAGCGTTCCCGCTGTTCTCCCGTTGCCTGAGCGAGTACGACGCACGGCCCGGCGAGTTCGGGCCGGAAGAGGATTGGTCGCTGCGCAACTGGTACGCGAGCATCGCTCAGTCGATGGCCGAGTTTCCCGAGATCAGCCTGGCCCAGATCTACGGCGCCTTCGAGGACATGGAGCGCCGTTTCCGCGCCGGTGGTCACAGCCTGCGGCAGGTGTACGACGCCCGCCGGTGGGTGGCACAGCTCGCCCGCGACTGGCCCGAGGAGGAGCGCTGCCACCAGCAGTGGGAGGCGGCCGGCGGGCCCGACCCGGACTCGGTGTGGGACTTCGAGGTCCAGGTCGAGCGGCTGGTCCTGCGCGGCGACGACGCGTCCGTGGCGCGGGCGCTGGCCCTCGCCGGGCCGGTGCTCGCGGGCGAGGTCACCTTCACGGAGCCGTCCGCTCCGATCCAGTGCCTGATGTTGCTGCCGCTGGCCCGCGCCGGGCGACTGGAGGAGGCGGCGAAGGCGTTCAACCGGGCACGCCGTGCGATGTACCAGGGCGTCTACCGATACGAGTACGGCGGCATGAAGATCGAGTTCTGTGCGCTGACCGGTAATGAGGAGACCGGGCTGTCGGCTCTGCGGGAGCAGCTGGCGGGCTTTCCCACGCTGAACCGGCCGAACGGCAAGATGGAGTTCGCCACCGCCGCGGCGGTCCTGCTCCGGCGGCTGACCGCGGCCGGCCGGGGCGACGAGACGGTCCGAGCGAACGGCAGCGACCTCACCTGGTCCGTGGCCGAGCTGTGCCACGAGATGGAGAGCACCGCGCGGGACCTGGCCGCCCGGTTCGACGCGCGCAACGGCACCACCTGTCAGGGGGACCGAATCCGCGCCCGGCTGACCGCGCCTCCCGTCGTCGACTTCCTGCCTCTCTCTCCGGGCGCCCGCAGACCGGTACGGCTGGAGATCCCGCCCGGCCTGCCGCCCGAGGCGTTGCTGGACCGGGCCGAGTGGCACGAGCGACGGGACGAGCCCGCCCTGGCCCGCCGGTATGTGGCCGCCGTCGGTACACCCCCGCCGCACCTGGCCGCGCGCCACGCCGAGCTGACCGCGCTGACCGACTCCGAGCAGGCCGAGGAACGGTTCCGCTGGGCGGCGGAGGCCTACCGGCAGGCCGGCGACCAGCAGCGCTACCTGCTGTGCACGTGCCGGCTCGGCAACTGGCTGTGCAAGCAGGACCGGTTCCACGAGGGCCTGCCGATGGTGACCTGGGCGGTGGGCGAACTGCGCCGTACCGGCCGGCACGAGCTGATCGCCCGGGGCGAACTACTCCATGCCCGTTCGCTGTCTTGGGCCGGGAAGGTGCCGAAGGCGTACCAGACTCTGGCGAATGGCGTCCGGCATGCCCTGGCCTGTGGCGATCCGATCCTGATCGGCTCGCTGGCGCTGACTGAAGGCACCTGGCGGGAGTTCGACCGATTCCCGCCTGCCCAGGTGATCGGCCTGGCCGACACGGCACGGCAGGCGTTCGCCGCCGCGGCTTCACCCGGTCAGCTCGTCAGGGCGTTCGAGCTCCGGCGCCGCAGCCACGAGCGGGCCGGCGCGCCGCATCACTTCACGGACCTGGTCGAACACGAACTCGCCACGCTACCGCCGTCGGCACCGGCACAGCTGCGCGGCTACCTCCGGTATCGGCGTGGTGTCGCCCTCATCCTCTCCGGCCGCGCGGCCGACGCACTCGACGACCTGATCGACGGAGTCGGCGAGGCACGCTCCCGCGACGCCGATACCGCCGAACAGGGCTATCAACTCGCCGTGGCGTACCGGGCGGCGGGCCGGGCCGAGGACGCGATGGAGACCGCCGCCGACGTGGCCGCGTGGCTGGACCACTTGCGGGAGCTAGGAAAGCTGGCCGAGCCGGACATGGCCGACTGGAACCGTCTCCTGCTCGCCGAGTGCCATCAGATCCTCGGCCACCACGCCTCCGCGCTCGAAGAGTACGAGAAAGTCGCGGCCTCGGCGCGCGGCCGGAACGACGCGAGGCTGCTTCTCCAGGCGCTGATGCCATTGGCGAAGATCCACGACCTCCTGGACGAGGACGCGGAGGCGGCCGCGACCTACCGGGAGGCCGCCGATGCCGCGGCCGGGCTCGGCGACGTGCACGTGGCGGCCATCTGCCGCGCGTCCGAGGCGCTGTCCCTGCAGCGGACCGGTGACGTCGAGCGGGCCCTCGCCGTACTCGCGCAGGCTGAGGCCATGACCGGCGCGCTGCCCGCCGAGCCCGCGGAGCGCCTCCCGCAGACCTGGGCGATCACGTTTCGCAGCGCCGCGCACGTGCTGTCCGCGGCGGGCCGCCTCCAGGAGGCGGCGGACCGCGCCGCACGTGCGGCCACGGCCTTCCGGCAGGTGGGTGAGGTGACCGACGCGACGACCATGGACTTCCTGCATGCCCGTACCCTGGTCCGGCTGGGCCGTCCCGACCTCGCCGAGCCGCTGTTGCGAGCCATCATCGAGGCCGCCGGTCAGGAGACGCCGCTGCACCAAGCGGCGGCTCGGGCGCTGGCGGAGACCCTGGAGCAGCTCCGCCGATCCGCCGGACCCAGCCGGAGCGCTCCCAACGGTTGAGCGGATGGCCCGATGGTTCCGGTGAGGAGCACTAGCTGCGACAACCCGAATCGACTCCGTTGCGATTTTCGCAACTGAAACTTAGAGTGGAGGCATGTGCGGGGAGATCATGGCAGAGCGCGTCCGCCAGCTGATCACAAGAAGTGGCCGGAGCCAAGGCGAGTTCGCGACGCTGGCCGGACTCGACCCGTCGAAGATGTCCAAGTCGCTCTCCGGCACCCGAAGGTTCACCTCCCTCGACCTGGCGCGGATCGCCGAACTGGGTGGCGTGACGGTTGACTGGCTGCTCGGCGCCGATGAGACCCCTGCGTTGGCGGGGAGGCTCCCGTCCCCGCCGGGCAGTTCTGTGGAGAGTGCCGCGCAGGAGGCCGATCGGCTCACTCAGCTCCGCGCGGACCTCGCCTTTCTCGGTTACAAGCAGCACGTCACCCTCCCCCAAACCACACCCGTGGGCAGTTGGTGGGTAGGGCAGGGGCAACAACTTGCCGCCTGGGCCCTTGACGAGGCATGCGCTGCCGGAGCCGATCCCAGCCACACACGCGATCTCGCCGAGCTGATCGAGCACGTGTTCGGGATCGATGTGGCGATCAGCGAACTGCCTGATGGTTTCGACGGTCTGGCCTCCAGTAGAGAGCACCGCCGTCTCATTGTCGTCGGGACCTCGACGGTCCCCAGCCGTCAGCGCTTCACCCTCGCGCATGAGCTGGGGCACGTATTGGCCGGCGACGATCAAGGCCTACTGGTAGAGGCCGACATTTACGACAAGCGTCATAGCCGACAGTCCTCCGAGATCCGAGCGAACGCCTTCGCCACCGCCTTTCTCCTACCGGAAGAGCTACTGAAGTCGGAGACGAGCGGCATGGCCTGGACGGATGAGTCCTTCGCCAAGCTCGCCTTCCGATGGTGGGTGTCACCCAGCGCGTTGGCCTGGCGGCTGCATAACGTGAGCCTGATTTCCAAAGATCTCTGCGACCGGTTCCGCGGCATGACCACCGAGTCCGCGGCTCTGCTCGCCGGCGAGCTGGGTTCGTTCACCGAGTGGATCGACGCCGCCTCCCGCTGCCGGATTCCGCAGCTGCTGTTGCGCGACACCTTCCAGGCCTACCTCGACGGCACCTCGACCCTGCGTCCTTTCTCCAACCTGATCGGCGAGGACAGCGAGAGCATCCGGCAGGCTCTTGAACAAGCCGGAGAGGAACCTCCCCTGACGTCATGACCTGGTACTGGTTCCCCGACAACACCGTGCTGTGCAACTTCGCCGCAGTCTCACGCCTACGACTCCTGGAGGAGACTCTGCGCGGCAGGGGACGCTGGGTTGAGGCCATCGAAGCCGAGGCGAGCAAGTCGAAGGCCGTCTTCCCCGAACTGAACACGATCGCTCAGGACGGTTGGCTGGGCGAACCTATCGAGATCACCAATCTGAACGAAAGCCGCCAGGTCGAGCAGGTACGCCGTGCGGTGTTCGGCGGTTCGTTCCATAGGCCGACGCAGCACCTGGGCGAAGCACAGACCTGCCACGTCATTCTCAACTGGCCGCAGTTCCGCGGATCCCTGTGGATCACGGACGATCGGGACGCCGGAGAGTATGCCCGTAGGCAGGGCATCACTACACGGGACACCATGGACCTGTTCTGCGAAGCGATCGTTGACGGGCTCTGCACCGCCGACGAGGGCTTCAAGCTGCTGCATGAGATGGCCCGCCTGGGCCGCCACCTCCGCCTGCCGAGCCGCCCTGCTGATCTGCAGTAGCGAGGGGTGCCGGAAGCCGATCCCGTGTTGGGCGCTTACGGCACCTCACCCCTATTCCGCAGACGCCAGCGCCAGCGTCGCAGTTCCATAGCGCAGGTCGTGGTGCTGAATGTCCGCGATCAGGTCCTGGCCGCGATGATGGGCCGGCAAGTCAGGGGCGGCCGCCCCGCCACGCGCCCGTCACCGCAAAGGAAGTGGCTCGGCTGGCGAGTCTGGAACTCCCGCCGCGGACCCTGGGCCAAGAACTGACCTATGTAAATATCTTTCATTGACGCTCGCATGTTGGTTAGATACTTTCGCCCGCGCTTCCCCTCAACCCCCCGGAGGGACCAGCTCGTGAAAATCATCACTCGTTTATCGGCCGCCGTCGTAGCAGCCTCTCTGGTTCTGCTCGGCACTGTGGCGCCCGCGTCCGCCGCAACCACCACGGTCGACAACGCCACCGCCGGCCAGTTCACTGCCGGCGCCGACTGGGGCACATCGGCATGGTCCGCGCAGCGGTACGGCGCGGACTACCGGTTCGCGACACCGAACACCGTCGCGAGCGACGCCGCCTGGTTCAAGGCGTCGATCGCAGCGGCCGGGGCTCACCTGGTCGAGGTCTGGTACCCAGCGGACGCCGGCTACAACAGCGCCACCCCCTTCCTGGTGGCGACCACCGACGGCACCCGTACCGTGGTCATCGACCAGCGCGCCAACGGTGGCCGCTGGGTCAGTCTCGGCACGTTCACCCTGGCCGCCGGCGACTACAACGTGGTCGGCGTCAGCCGCTGGACCAGCCAGACCGGCTACGTCGTCGCCGACGCGGTCCGGATCACCTCGTCCACCGGAGGGGGCTCGTTCTCGCTACCCCTTCCGCGCAACGCGCTGCCGCGCAGCGAGTACGACGACCCGCACCACGACTATCCCGCGATCGACCTCCCGGTCGGCACCGGCACCCCGGCGTACGCGGTGCGCGCCGGCACGGTGACGGTCATCGAGGACAGCCTGTGCGGGCGAGGCATCAACCTGACCGGAACCGACGGGGTCATCTACACGTACTGCCACTTCTCGTCGTGGTCGGTCTCCAACGGCGCGTCGGTCGGCGCCGGGCAACAGATCGGGCTGACCGGCAACACCGGCAACTCGACCGGTCCGCATCTGCACTTCGGCATCCGCACCGGCAGCACCCGGCGGTGCCCGCAGAACTTCCTGCTGGCCGTCTACGACGGCGCCACTCCACCGGCGGCGAGCAGCCTGCCCACCACGGGCTGCTTCTACGCCAGCCGGTCGACGGAGCCGGTCATTCCGCTCGGCTAAGGGCATCAACGGCCGGCCCGCCAGTGCCCACCGCAGACGCGAACCGATGACGTTCGCGGTGCTGCCGGCGCTGCTCGGCCTCACCGCCGAGCGGCGCCGGCTGTGCCATGCCTGCCCGCACCTGCCCGGCCTGGGCATCCCCAAGGCTTCCAAGAAAGCCGGGGGTTGTCGACACCGTGGCCATGCTCAAGGCCTTGGAGCGGCGTTCTTGACTCTGGGAGCGATCCCCACCTAGCGTCTGTTCCGATGCTTTACGGCCGAGAAGAAGAGCAGGGCGAAATCGATCGACTTCTTGGCCGAATTCGTTCCGGTGAAAGCGGTGCGCTGCACATCTGGGGCGAGCCTGGCATCGGGAAGTCCGCGCTGCTCGAGTACGCGGCCTCGCGATCCGACCGTGCGCGGGTGCTGCGGATATCGGGAGTGGAGAGCGAGGCCGAGCTGCCCTACGCGGCCTTGCACCTGCTGTTACGCCCGGCGCTGCACCGGATGGACGCGCTGGCCGAGCCGCAGGCGGACGCCTTGCGTGGCGCGCTGGGATTGACAGGCGCAGCCGGCGCCGACCGCTTCCTCATCGGCCTGGCCGCGCTGACCCTGCTGGACGAGCTGGCCGGGGACGGGCCGCTGTTGTGCCTTGTCGACGATGCTCATTGGCTGGACGGACCTTCGGCCGAGACCATGGTGTTCGTGGCCCGCCGGCTCCAGCACGAAGGCATCGCTCTGATCTTCGGCGCCAGGCCCGGGTTCGCCGCGCAGGGGGTGGCCGAGCTCAAGCTCGGCGATCTCGACCGGGAATCGGCGAGCTTGATCCTCGACACGCAGGCTCCCCGCCTTCCCTGGCACCTGCGCGACCGGGTGCTGGCTGAGGCCGAGGGCAACCCGCTGGCACTCCTGGAGCTGCAACACCTGGCAACCGGCCCCACCACGCTGCCGACCGGACGCATGCCGTTGCCACAGCGGATCCAGGACGCTTACCAGCGGCGCATCGGTGAGCTTTCGCACCCCGCCCAGGCAGTGTTGACCATCGCCGCGGCCGAGGAGACCGGCGCGCTGGACGTGATTCTGCGTACGGCCGACGCGCTCGGCGTCGTGGATGGGCTGGACGAGGCCGAGGCCGCGGGCCTCATCAGGATCATCGGGCCGGTGGTGACCTTCAGGCACCCGCTGGTACGGACGGCGGCCTACCAAGGCACCCCGTTCTCCCGGCGGCTGGCCATCCATCGCGCGCTGGCCGCGGTGCTGGACGGTGAACGGGACGCCGACCGCCATGCCTGGCATCTGGCCGCGGCCTCACCCGGCCCCGACGAGAGCGTCGCGGCAGCCCTGGAATCGGCCGCCGGACGCGCCCGGGAACGCAGCGGGTACGCCGCGGCGGCTTCGGCTCTCGCCCGCGCCGCCCAGCTCAGCGAGGGCGACACCGAACGGGGCCGCAGGCTCCTGGCCGCCACCCAGGCGGCCGCCCTGGCCGGTCTGGCCGGCCTGCAGGAATCCCTCGCCGAGCAGGCCGAGCGCCTGCTCACCGACCCCTACCAGCGGGCGGCCCTGAACTCCGTCCGCGCCGAGCACGCCTTCAACATGGGCTCCCTCCATACCGCCGTCGACCTGCTCATTAAGGCAGCCGAGCTCACGACACCCCTGCCCGGCGCCCTGGACAAGGCCGCCGCATTGCTGGCCCAGGCGAGCCTGGCGGCGTTCTATGCCGGTGATCCCGGGCTGTCCCGGCGCGTGCACCACTGTTTCGCGCAGCTTGCGGGTGCGCCGGGGCATCCGGGCTTCGCGCTGGTCACGGCGACCGTGGACTTCCTTGTGGGGTCCCTGGACAAGGCCCTGCCGGAATTCCGTGCCAGGCTCACGGAGCCGGCCGCCGCACAAGAACACCTCGCCGGGTACGCGATCGCGGCCGGCCATTTCGGGGTCGCCCGTGACCTCGCGGCGGCGCAGGTGGAAGCGTGCCGTACGACCGGAAGGATCGGAGCAGCCCCGATGGCGCTGGCCCAGCTCGCCGCCGCCGAGTTGTACCTCGGCCGGCTCGAGAAGGGCGAATCGGCGGCGACCGAGGGGCTGCGGATGGCCGAGGACACCGGGCAGTCGCATCGCGTCGCCCACCACCACGGCGTGCTGGCCTGGATCGCCGCCGTCCGCGGCGAGGAGGAGCGGTGCCGCGAGCACGCCGCGCGCAATCTCGGGCCTTTCGCGGTCGAGCTGGTCTCCATCAGCGCCGGGTGGGGCGTCTGGGCGCTGGCCATGCTGGACCTCGGCTACGGACGCTGGGAAGCGGTCCTCGACCGGCTCGCGACCGCCGCGCGTGGCCCGATCGGCCACCAGGTGAGCGCCGTCTGCTTCGCGGCGGACGAGATCGAGGCCGCCGTACGGCTCGGCAACGCCGACGCGGCGGTCGTCCCCTTCGAACGGCTCCGCCGCTGGGCCGAGGCCGCCGCACTGCCCTGGTCGGACGCCGTGCTGGCGCGCTGCCGCGCCCTGCTGTCCCTGGACGACGACCCGGAGGCGCACTTCACCGCGGCGGTGTCCTGTGCGGACCGGCCGTTCGAGCAGGCCAGATCGGCGCTGGTGTACGGCGAGTGGCTGCGCCGATCCCGCCGCGCCTCCGACGCCCGCACCCAGCTGCGCCACGCCGCGGAAACCTTCACCCTCCTCGGCGCGACGCTGTGGGCCGGGCGCGCCGCCGCGGAACTACGGGCGGCGGGTGAGACCACGCCTGCCCGTACCACAGGCCACGACCTGGTGGCCCAGCTCACCGGCCAGGAGCTTCAGGTGGTGCGCCTGGCCGCCACCGGAGCCACGAACAAGGAGATCGCCGCGAAGCTGTTCCTTTCTCCCAAGACGGTCGGCCACCACCTCTACCGTGCCTTCCCCAAGCTGGGCGTCACCACCCGTACCGAGCTGGCGCGGCTTCAGCTCGCCTGACACGCGCGGTCACAGCGGCATGAACGGCTTGCGCGTGGCGCGCCTGCCCTTGGACAGCCCGGCGGGCAGCGGGTAGCGCCGCACCCATCCGTACATCGTGATCGGGCTCCTGCTGATCATTTCCTTGTACGCCACCGCGGCCTTGCCCCTGAGATACCAGTGGCGCGGAGAGTCGTCGTGGCGGACGAACTGGATCACGGCGTCTTCGCGACCGAGGCTGACCGGTTGGTGGAAGTATCCGAACCGGAACGGCCTGACCTTCTTGCCGGACATCTCGCGGGCGATGCAGTCAGCGGCGTGGGCGCCCGACGGCATCCCGCTCTGGCAGGTGCCGTGGATCGGCCCCCACGCCTGGCGGACGGCTGCCGCATCCCCGACCGCGTAGATCTCCGGATGCGACTGCGACCGCAGCGCCGCGTCGACCAGCACCCGGCCGCTGCCGTCCACGGCGATGCCGGATTCGGCGGCCAGCGCGGGCGCGCGTACGCCGGCCGTCCACAGGCAGACGTCGGCCGGCACGGTCTCCCCGCCGGCCAGGGCAACGGCGCCGGGGAGCACCTTGGTGATCTCGGCGTTCGCCAGCACGGTCACGCCGAGCCTGGCGAAGGCGGCGTTCACATGGGCGCGTGCCTTCTCCCCCATCATCCAGCCGGGCCGCTGTCTGCTGATCAGGGTGACGCGCAGGGCCGGATGGTTCTCGGCGATCTCGGTGGCCGCCTCGATGCCGGTCAGGCCCCCGCCGCACACCGCGGTCGTCCCGCCGATCTCGTCCAGGGCCGCCATCCGCAGCGCCATGCGACGGGCCAGCCGCGGGTCGTTGAGGGTGTAGGCGTGATCGCTGACACCGGGCACGATCCCGGCGTCGGTGTAGCTGCCGAGCGCGTACACGAGCCTGTCGTACGGCAGCGCCCGCATCCCGCCGGCCGCGGACACCGTGACCTCACCCCCGACGGTGTCGATGGCCTTCGCGCATCCCTGGACGAACACCACCCGGTTGCCGAGCAGGTCGGGAATGCGGTGATGAGCCAGTTCGTGCCCGGCCGCGACCTGATGCATCCGCAACCGCTCGACGAACAGCTCGGACGGGTTGACCAGCGTGATGGAGACGCTTTTGCCGCGGGTGCGCAGCGCCAGCCGGGCCGCGCTCATGACACCGGCGTAGCCACCACCCAGGACCACGATGTTCATCAGCGTTTCTCCCCTGCACGTCATCTGCTCGCTGTTTCGTGCAGGTCTCAACGCTAGGAACGGCCGGCGTCCCGCGGTATCGGGCATGTGCCTTAATCGCGGGCCCGCCCCGCAGGACACGGCAATTAGGGTCACATGCCCGATACCTCCGACGGCGTGCCGTTCCTAGCGTGTGACCCAAGAACTTCACCGAGAAAAGGAGAAGGCAGATGAACATCGCCCCGATCCAGCCGGATTCGTCCGTTGGCTACGCCCTGACCTCCGGGCGTCTCGTGCCGACGGTGGTCGCGCTGATCGCGCTGGCCGGCGTGGTCGTCGGCGGGCTGGCACTGGCCCGTCCCGGCGGCCGGTTCGGCCAGTCCCGGAAGGCGGCCAACGCGGCCCTGACGGCGGGACTGGTCAGTGTGGCCGGCGGCGGCGTGTGGGCCGCCACCACCGCCGGCACCGGCTTCGGCACCGGCAACGGATTCGCCGGCGCCCTCGTCGCCGTGATGCTCGGCCTGGTCAGCCTGGCCCTCGGCGGACTGGTACGGGCCCGCGCCCACAACGGGCACCCGGCCCGGTCCGCGTGAAGGTCACCGCCACACAGCAAGGCAACCTCGCCTTCCTGCGGACCGCGATCGCCTTGCAAACCGTGACAGTCTTCATCCAGGCGATCACGGCCGGGCTGTTGCTGTCCGTACCCAGCGGTGGGGTGCTGCACAGCGCTGGGGCGTACACGGCGTTCATCGTGACGCTGATACACCTGATCGCCGCGACCTTGGCGTGGCGGCCGGGCGGCGGTTCGCCCCGGCCCATCCTGTACGCGGCCGGGTTCTTCGGGCTCGTCTCGGCGCAGGTAGCGTTGGGCATCGCGCAGGTGACGGCCCTGCACATCCCCTTGGGCGTCCTGCTGTTCGGGATGAGCGTCCTTCAGCTCGCCTGGATCCGGACCGGCCGCCGCACTCACCCGGCCGAGCCGCTCTCGACGAGTCAGCTCAGGCTGGACGGACCTGACAGCCGACCAATCAAGGAGCGCCCCGTGCGGTGAAACCTGCGCAGAATCTCGCCCGCATGAGGAAGGGTGTCGTCCTGCTCACAGAGCGCAGCCCGCTCATGGTGATCAGTTCCGGGATGAACCGGATCATGACGACCACGGCCGTTCTCCCGGGGGCTGGTCGGGCCTGGAATGTCGGCGAGAATCAGCAGCACGTACATTGCTGCCCGACCGGATGTGACCAAGCGACTCAACAGGTGAGGAGCGTATCCGTGTCCACCGTCCCCCCCGCCCGCAAGAGCGGACGATCCTGGGCCCTGCTGCTCGTCCTGTGCGGCACGATCTTTCTCGAGGGCAGCGACGTCGCCATGCTGGCGGTTGCCATCCCCACCATCCGCGCCGACCTCGGCCTGACCACCGGCACCGCGGCGTGGGTGATGAGCGGCTACGTGCTCGGCTATGCCGGTTTCACCCTGCTCGGCGGCCGCGCCGCCGATCTGCTGGGCAGGCGACGCATGTTCCTCACCTGGCTGGGCGTCTTCCTGGTCTTCTCCATGCTGGGCGGCTTCGCGACCGACGGCTGGATGCTGGTCGTGGCCCGGTTCGTCACCGGCGTGGCGGCGGCCTTCATGACCCCCGCCGCCATGTCGATCATCACGACCTCCTACCCGGAGGGACCGCAGCGCGACAAGGCCCTGCTGGTCTTCGCCGGCGTCGGCGCCGGCGGCTTCTCGCTGGGCCTCATCATCGGTGGCCTGCTGACCGAACTCGGCTGGCGCTGGGTGTTCTTCGCCCCGGTGTTCCTGGCCGGCGCCATCCTGCTCGCGGCGCTCAGGCTGCTGCCCGCCGAAGGCCGGCCTGAGCCCGCACATCGCGGCTACGACCTGGCCGGCGCGGCCAGCCTCGCCGCCGCGATGCTGCTGCTCGCCTACGGCATCGTCCGGCTCGAGCACCGCGGCGAAGGGCTCGGGCCGGCCCTCGGCGCGCTCGCCGCCGGGCTGGCATTGGTGGCGGCATTCATCGTGATCGAACGGCGCGCCAAAGCGCCGCTCGTCCGGCTGGGGATCTTCCGCAAGGCCGCGATGGTCCGGGCCAACCTCGCCGCGCTGCTGTTCCTGGGCGCGTTCTTCGGCTTCCAGTTCATCGTCACGCTCTACCTGCAGGAGCTGCGCGGCTGGTCCTCGCTGCAGACCGCGATCGCGCTGATCGTCATGGGATGCGACGCCGTGCTGGCTCCCATCCTCACCCCCCGCCTGGTGAACCGGTACGGCCACGCCCGGGTGATCTTCGGCGGCTTCCTGCTGGCGATCGTGGCCTACGGGCTCTTCCTGCTGGTGGAGATGGACTGGTCGTACGCCGCGATGTTCCCGACCCTGATCATCGCAGGCACCGCCTTCGCCCTCGCCTACGGTCCGCTCACGATCGCGGCCACCGACAGCGTGGCGGAGGAGGAGCAGGGTCTGGCCGGCGGCCTGCTGTACACCTTCACCCAGTTCGGCTCGGCCGTCGGGATCTCCGCGGTGACCGCGGTGTACGGATTCGCCGCGGCCGGCGCCGATGGTTCACCGGGCGCGGTGCTGGACGCCTACCGCACCGCGCTCGTCGTCCCGGTGATCATGGTGCTGCTGGGGGCGGCGGTCTCCGCCTTCGGCCTGCGCAGCGCCAGGCCCGCCGGCCAGCGGAAACGATCGCTGTCGCACGAGACCGGGGAACGCTGCGGGGTTTCCGGAAGATCGTGAGCCATCTCAGCGACTTAGAGAACTTCGCGAAAGACCAAGGGCTAGAAGGACGTCAACCGCGACCGCCGATGCTCCATGCTGAGCATGTCCCAGCCACCCTTCCTGGCTATCCGTGAGGAGTCCCATTGACCCGGTACGCCATCGATCGCAGCCGCAACGCCCTCATCGCCAGCTGGAGCACTGGGCTGGGGGACGTAGCGGTGGTCGTAGCCGGTCTTCCTTCCGGGATCTCCAGCCGCGACGCCCTGAATCTGGCCAGGGCGCTGACCCAACTCTCCGAAGCGTGCTGGCGGTGCTACACCCATCCAGCCAGCGCCGCAGACAGCCACGAGCCCCACTCCGAAGGCTGGCGCCGGCAAGGCGAACGCGACGCCTTTACCGTCGTCCCCACCGCGTTGACGAGCCCCAACCTGCCCTCAGACGGCCACATGATCCACTCCTACATCCGTGTCGAAGAAGCCGCACACCGGGTCGGCCGAGCCCTGCACACGCTCGACGCCGCCGAGCTGACCACCCGCGTCACCATCGACGTCGCCGCCGAACTGGCCGCCATCGAGCAAGCCGAGCTGGGCAACCTGTCCGAGCGTGCCCGACAGGCTGTCGCCCTCACCCGCGAGGACGCCTCGCCTGTCCAGGTGGCCCAAGCCGACAGCATGCTGCACGACGACCCCTTCGGCCCCGAAACGCTCTTCACCGAGATCGACCCGGCCGCGGCTGCCGTCGCCGCCGCGCATTGGCTGCATGCGGCGGCCACCATCACCGCCGAGTATGCCGGGCTGCCCGCCACGCAGATCGTGGCCGAGGCCGACAACATCGAGGCCCTCCCCCACGAGACCCCGACCCTCGTCCTCGAGCTGATGGCCGACGGCGCCTCCCCCCGCCAGGCGGTGATGCCCATGATTCGCGCTGCCCTGCGTGTCGCGGAAGGCGAAATCCCCAACATCACGGCACTCAAACAACGGATCACCGCCGCCGAGCAGATGATCGACAAATGGCGCGATGCCCAGCCCGAGGTGAGCCTGGACACCCTCAACCTGCGGATCACACCCCTGGATCCCACCCGTCCGGCTCTCGACCTACTCGAAGACCTGCTCAGCGGAATTCGCGGCTGCTGGCTGCTGTATGCCGAGTACGCGATCGATCGCGATGAAGCAGGTGATCTCGACGATGAGGACGCAGAGGACTGGCAGGAGCACCGCACCGCATCGTTCTTCGCGGAAGTCCGGGGAGAAGCGGCCGACCAGCGCAAGCGCCTGCTGTAATCCAGCTTCACCAACGCCGCGGCGTTGAAGGTGACGAGGTGGTGCTGGCCTTGCCCCACCGCGGCCAGTGGTACTCCCTACTCCGCAACACGCTGCGTTATGGTCACGCGGCAAGGCCCTGCTTGAGAGCCGCGGCCATGCGGACGACACGCTCTGCCTGGTGGCGGGCGGCGTTTCGGGTCTGGTCGCCGATGGGCGGGCAGGCGAGAACGATCCGATGACCGACGGCCTCGCCCAGCTCGACCAATACTTGGACCGGCTCACCCTGGCCACCGGCGTGCTGGTGATCTTCGACCGACGCCCCGAGGCCCCACCGTGGAAGGAACGAGGCGGCTTTGAGCAGGCTCTCACGCCGTCCGGCCGCCAGGCCACCGTCCTGCGTGTGAAGGGTGTCCTGGGTCGGTGGACGTGCTGTCATGCAGCCCCAGATGGCCGACCTTCTGGTGCTGCCCTGTCCGTCCAAGCGCTGACTGTATGTGGCCGAGGAAGTCGCGGACCCGCTACCTGTCCCTGTGCTCCGTGCGCTGCCGGACCGCCGGCTGGGTGACCTGCGGCCGGAGCCGGAGCACCGCGCTCGCGGCGCCGAACGGCGATCTCGCCGTGACGGAGGAGACGCCATGGAAAGTTCGAGGACGGCTGGCCGGACAGCGACGGAGTCACTGCCCGCCATTCGGACTGGCCACAGCGACGTGACTCGCTCACGCGCTCTCGGGTGACAGTGAAGGTCGCCGTGAGGCGTGAAGATCGAGTGTGGTTGCCCGCCGACGTCGGGACCGGCGAGGAACTCGACTTGCTTCGCGGTGGAAGGCCCGTAGATGTAGAAAGTCGAGGCCATCGTGTCATGCGCTGGACTGTCCGCTTCTAAGCTCCCATGCATGGCAAAGTACTTCGATGTACATCCGGACAACCCGCAACCTCGGATGATCCGTCAGGCGGTCGATCTCCTTCACACGGACGGGCTGATCGCGTACCCGACAGACTCGTGCTACGCGTTGGGGTGCAGACTGGGCAACAAGGAGGGCATCGACCGGATCAGGGAGATCCGGCGTCTCGACGACGACCATCACTTCACCCTAGTTTGTAAGGACTTTGCCCAGTTCGGCCAGTTCGTTCACGTGAACAATGCGCTGTTCCGCTCGCTCAAGGCGGCGACTCCCGGCGGCTACACGTTCATCCTGCCCGCGACGAAGGAGGTGCCGCGGCGGTTGCTGCATCCCAGGAAGAAGACGGTCGGTGTTCGGATACCCGATCACGTCGTCACGCAGGCGTTGCTGACCGAGCTCGGCGAACCGCTGCTGTCCAGCACCCTGCTGCTGCCCGATGAGACCGAGCCGATGACGCAGGGCTGGGCGATCAAGGAAAGACTGGACCACGTCGTGGACGCTGTGATCGACTCCGGCGAGTGCGGTGACGAACCGACGACGGTCATCGACTTCTCGCAGAACGAGCCCCAGATCCTTCGCAGAGGCACCGGGGACCCGTCCCTCTTCGAGTAGGTGATCGGGACAGTCAGGCCCTTCGCGTAGCGCGCCGAGCACCTCGCCGAGCTCGTCCGCGAGCACTGGCACCACGGCACTCCTGGGCACAGGCCGACACGAGAGCAGGAAGAAATTCTGGCCACAGCGATACGAATCAACAACGGGTCGTGAACCATCACATCAAGATCATGTTCCTCCGATGTTCCCGCATCTCATCGCGCGGCAGCCGGCATTTGATCATCTCCGCGCGTCACTTCTGCACACCATCCCCAGGTCTCGTCACCATGCGACCAGTGAGAGCAAACGGGAGGCACGGGTGGCCCGGATCATCGAGCGCACGGGTGGCCCGGATCATCGAGCGCACGGCCAAGAACGGCGCGACGTCCTCGCTGGTCACGCTCAGCGGCGAGAACCGGTCGCACGGCTACCCCAAGGGCTGCCACGGCATCGAAGACCCAAACTACGACGCCACACGCGACCCTGAGATGCCAAGCTTCGAACACCTCCCGCTCGACCAGGTCACCCGCCGAGTGTTGCGCAAATGGGTGGAATGGATACTCACCAAACCCTCCGCCGGCAACCAACATCAACCCCGCCCACCCCTGTCGGACGAACATGGCGCACGACGATGGGCCCAACCAAACGACGTCGCCGTGAAGAGGACCGGCCGCGTCTCCCCCAAGGTGCTGCGCCAATGGCAAGAAGCAGGCTCGCCCTGGCCTGCACCGCCGGGCGTCGGGACACTGTTGGCCGTCCTTCCAGCACAGCCCGACCGCCTACGTCCCGTCGCTCAGATCGACTCGGGCGGAGGCTCGTCGGTCGGGAGCGGCAGTGCCACGATGCGGCGGGCCTCCGATTCGGCCACGCCGAACATCCGCAGGACGTTGAGCACGGTCTGGTCGGCGATGTCGTCGACCGAGGCCTTCGGGTCGGTGGCGCAGAGGTGCATCGTGGCGATCAGGCACCCCGCGGTGCAGGCGAGCGCAACCCTGACGTCGTCGATGACGAAGCGGCCGGCGGCGATGGCCGCCTCGATGTCGTTTCGGGCGTGCACCGCATGGCCGTACGGCGCTTCCAGCAGCGCGCCCCTGCTGTTCATCATCACCTGCGCCAGCCGGGGGCGGGTGCGGACGAGCCGGCCGGTGAGTCGCATCGACGTCGCGAAGACCACAGCCGGGTCATCGACGTCGGCGAGCAGCCGCTCCAGCCAGGCGGCGTGGGTCTCGAGCGCCTCGGCGATCGCCGCGTCGAGCAGTTCTGCCTTGGACGAGAAGTGGTTGTAGAACGTACCGAAGCCGACGTCGGCGGCATCTGTGATCTGCTGGATGCTGACCTCGAAGTCACCGCGCTCGGCGTAGATCTCCTGCGCGGCCTCGATCAGCGCCCTTCGGGTGCGCAGCTTGCGCCTCTCTCCACGCGACGGCTGCTGTTCCGGCATGGTCGGAATCGTAGCCGGGGCGAGCGTCCCGTTACTCACCGCAGTACCCCGGACGGTCCTGCGGCCTTGATCACGCGGTCGGGGTCGACACTGACCCAGGCGACGCCGGCGTCCTGCAGCCAGCGTGCGAGGAACCGTTCGCCTTCGCTGCCCTCCGGATCGACGGTCAGCCAGGCCGAGGGCAGGGCGCCGGGGACGGCCGCGAGGTCGGTGCCGGGAAGCGCGACGACCGCTGTGCGGTCGCCGAGCACCCGGTCGACCAGTACGGATTCGCCGTCCGGGCCCGGCAGGTGCACGAGCGGGAGGAGCGCGCCTCGTACGCTGCGGGGGGTGCGCCGCTGGACTCGGGGGCCGGGTGTGAGCGGCGGGCTGCCGGTGTCCAGCACGACTCGCCGGGCTGTCCGGGAGTGGGCGAGGGCGGGCAGGAGACGTCCCCGCACCAGCTCGGCGGCGCGGCCGCCGCCGGTCATCAGCCGGCCGACGGTCTTGGCCCGCTTGATCATCGCCGTGGCGTGCGGCCGGCGTTCGGCCTCGTACGAGTCGAGGAGCCCCGGCGCCGCGCGCCCGCGCAGCTCAGCGGCCAGCTTCCACGCGAGGTTGTGCGCGTCGCGGAGCCCGGCGCAAAGGCCCTGGCCGATGAACGGCGGCGTGACGTGGGCGGCGTCGCCGGCGATGAAGACCGGGCCCGCGCGCCAGCGGCGGGCGACGCGGGCGCGGAAGGTGTATTCCCGGCACTTCAGCAGTTCCAGGCGGTCGTCCGGGATGCCGCGGACCCACGGGTCGATGAGGCGGCGCAGCGCCGGGATGCCGTCGTAGTCGTCGGCGCTCTCACCGTCCAGCAGCTGGAACTCCCAGCGGTAGCGGTCCGGCCCGATGCGCATGTACGTGCCTGCCCGGTGCCGGTCGCACACCTGGTGCACACCGTCCCAGGCATCGAGACCCAGCTCGCAGCGGACATCGACGACCAGCCAGCGCTGCTCGAAGCCTAGATCGTCGCTGTCGATGGCGAGTTGTCCGCGGACGGTGCTGTTGGCGCCATCGCAGCCGATGAGGTACAGGGCCCGCAGCTCGGCCGTCGCGCCGTCCGGCTCGCTCACGTGGGCGGTTATCCCGTCGGTGTCGGTGTCGAAGCGGAGCAGCTCGTGGCCGCCGAGGATGGTCACCTCCGGCAGGCGCTTGAGGTTGTCGCGCAGCAGGCGCTCCAGGACCGGCTGGTCGAACATGTTGGCCTGAGGAAGCCCCGCGGCCGTCTTCCGCTCGCGGGAGAAGGTGGCCAGCTCACGGTGGCGCCCGTCGACGAGCCGCAGCCCGGCCGCGGGACGGGTATGCGCGGCGAACTCCTCACCGATACCGACCTGGTGGAGGATCCGGTACACCTCGTCGTCGACGTGGACGGCCCGCGGGAGCGGATAGATGTCATGGTGGCGCTCGACGACCGCGACCCGGCACCCGTACTGGCAGAGCAGGGTCGCCGCCGTCAGGCCGGTGGGACCGCCGCCGATCACGATCACGTCCCATTGGCCGGCCAGCGCATGGAGACCCTTCGTGGTCACTGCTCCGCCTCCTCGGTGTCCATGCGTATCTCGACGTTGTAGCCCCGCAGCACGGCGGCCGCATCGGCCCCGGCGCCGCCGGTCAGCCGCACGACCAGCCGCCCCTCCTCGTAGCGGACGCCGACCTCGACGCCGTCGATGCCGTGCTCGGCGAGCTCGGCACGGAAGTGCCGGGCGGCCGCCCCCTCGCGCAGCGCGGGCTTGAACGGCTTGCCGATCTCGGTGACCGGGATCGCGTCGAGCACAGTGATCGACTTCGGGCGCGCGGCTGGTTCGCTGATGTGCTCGGCGACCCAGGCCGTCAGTTCTTCCACCGTGATCCCAGTTGCGGAGAGAGCGACAAATGCCACCGGGACCTCGCCAGAGGTGCGGTCGGGCCGGCCGACGGCACCGGCGGCGGCCACGGCGGGGTGGCCGAGCAGGGCGTCCTCGATGACGGCAGGATCAATGTTGTGGCCGCCGCGGATGATCAAATCCTTCTGCCGGCCGCGGAGATGGATCCGCTCGTCGCGTACGAAGCCGAGGTCGCCCGTGCGCAGCCAGCCGTCGACGACGCCCTCGGCGGACACCCACCTTCGGTTGCCGTCGCGCCGCAGATACCCAGCGAACACGGTCGGGCCGCCGATCACCAGCTCGCCCGTCTCGCCTGCGGGCAATGGCCGCACCGTGCCGCTCGCCTCGTCGATCTTCGCAGCCACCAAAGTCTGGTAGGGCAGCCGCTGTCCGACCGAGCCGGGGCGCACGTCGCCCGGCAGGGTCGCCGACGATGCGCAGGTGGCCTCGGTGAGGCCGTAGCCCTCAAGCAGCTGCAGCCCCGTCCTCTCGGCGAACATCCGCCGCACGCTGTCCGGCAGCGGCGCAGCGCCGACGACCGGGAGTTCGAGCGAGCTGATGTCGGCGTCGACCGGTATGGCGGAGAGGTAGGCGTAGACGGTCGGCACCGCCGACATGGCGCGGGGCCGGTAGTGCTCGACCAGTCGCCAGAAACCGGTGTACAGCTTCGGGTCGCGATAGCCCAGCGGGCCCGGCCAGATCGACCGCGCTCCGGACACCAGCGGTGCGATGGCGGTCACCAGCAGCGCGTTGACGTGGAAGAGCGGCAGGCCGGCGACGATGCCCTGCCCCTCGCCGGAGCCGCCCGCGACAGCGATGCTCCACGCCATCACCGCCTGGTTGCGGTGGGTGTGCGCGGCCACCTTGGGGGTGCCGGTGGTGCCCCCGGTGTGGAAGAACGCCGCGAGGTCGTCGGGCGCCGGCGGCGCGGCCGGGAGTCCGGCGGGCTCGGCCGGTCCGTCGGTCACCAGGTCGTCGAGGCGTACGGTGCGCAGACCCGGGCGGGCCTCCAGCGCGGGCGCCGCGGCTCGGTCGGCGCCGTCGGGCGACAGCGCGACGAGGACCTCGATGCCGAAGTCGGGGGCGCCGTCCAGGAGCCGCTTCCACAGCGCCTCGTCCAGCTCGGGACCGGCGGCGACCAAGACCCGGGAGCCGGTCAGGCGCACGATGTGCGCGACGTGGCGCACGTCGAGCGCGGCGTTGACGGGGGCCGCGATCCCGACGGCCTCGGCCGCCAATGTGACCGCGAGGAGGTCGCTGCAGTTGGGGGCCATCAGCGTGACCGCGTCGTCGCGCCCGATCCCTAGCCCGTGCAGTGCGTGGGCGATCGCGTGCACGCGGTCGTGCAGTCCGCCGAAGCTCACCGGCACGTGGTCCTCGATCACGGTCGCGTCGGGAATCCACACCGAGTGCGGCACGTCGGGCCACCGCTGCGCGGCCCGTACGAGCAGGTCGTACGTCGTGAGCGCGAGGTCGCGGTCGGCGAGCGGGACCCGCTCGATCTTGTGGAGGTCGGCCACCGAGGTCAGCGGGGGCAGACCGGCCGCCGGACCCGGCGTCACAGGGCGGCCCTTCGCGCCTGTCCGCGCACGACGTTGGACTGCCGGCCGAGGTCGATACCGCGTACGGGGTCGGTGATGGTCGCGGCGACCACGTCGCCGTCCTTCAGGTAGTTCGGGTTGCCGGCCTGCCGCTTGAAGAACGCCTTCCACTTCACCGCCGGGGGCAGCAGCGCTCCGATCTTCTCGGCGACAGGTCCCGGGGACTTGAGGGCGGTGCCGCCCGGCGTGCCGGTGAGCAGCAGGTCGCCGGGGTCGAGGGCCTGGAAGCGGGCGAGCAGGGTGAGCGCGCGGGCGGGCTTGACGATCATGTCGGCGACGGTGCTGTTCTGGCGGACCTCTCCGTTGACGCTCAGCGTCAACCGCAGCCGCTCCAGTCCGGCCAGTTCCTCGCCGTCGACGAGGGTGAGGAACGGGCCGACCGGGGTGAAGGTCGGGTAGGACTTCGACTCGTAGAACTGCGTCCGGGTCAGCTGGATGTCGCGGGCGCTGATGTCATTGGCGACGACGATGCCTGCGACGACGTCGGCGAGCTCGTCCTCGGCCACTGCCTCACCGACGTCGATCCGATGCCCGATCACCAGGCCCAGCTCGACCTCGTAGTCGAGGAGCCGGACGTGCTCCGGGCACCGGATGTCGTCGGTGGGCCCACAGACCGAGCCGGACGACTTGCGGAAGAAGGCCGGCGGCACGGCGTCCGGGTTGAAGCCGGAGTCGTGTGCGTGGCTGCGGTAGTTGACCATCTGGGCGACCACTCGGGCCGGCGCGGTCACCGGAGAGAGCAGATCAACGTCCGCGAGCACGGGACCCTCGAGGTCGGGTGCGCTCGCGGCCTTGCCGACCGCCGGGCGGTCGGCGAGGAGTTCGCGTGTGGTCATCGCGTCGGTCAGGATTCGGGTCAGCCGGCCGCTGTGCTCGACCCACCAGCCGTTTTCGGTGCGAGCCACGTTGATGCTCATGCCGCCATCGCTTTCGCCAGTGCCTTCAGCACGTCTTTGTCGATTTCGCTGGCCTCGTCGCGGAGCGCCTTGAGAAGGGCGGAGACCATGCCCGGGGTGGGCTTGCCGCCCAGGAAGTCGCGGGATACGGGCGGGCCCCACTGGGCGAGCCCGCTGGCGCTCATCGGCGCCCAGCCGGGCTCCAGGGAGCAGTCGAAGAGATCACCGTCGGCATAGTGCTCGACCATCATCCTGTCGGGGTCGCGCCAGTAGTCGAAGATCTGGCTGCCCTGGATGTGCCGGCCGATGCCCCACACGCGGCGGTAGCCCTGCGCGGCGAGGTGCTCGCCGCCCGCGGCCACCGCGTCGAGGTCGGTGACCTGGTAGGCCGAGTGCACGTAGCCGACGCGTGGCCCGAGGTGCATGGCCAGCGTGTGATGGTCGGTCGGCACGGACCCGAGGTCGCAGCGCAGGAAGGCCATCGTGGGCCCGCGGTCGCGGAGTTCGTCGAGGAAGAGGAAGTCGCTCACGATCAGCCCGAGCGCCTCGAGATACCACTCCAGCGTGCGCCGGAACCTCGTCGTCTCCAGCACGACGTGCCCGAGCCGCTGCACCTGTGCCGCGGCCTGCGGGGGCCGCTGGGTGGCGTTGAGCCGGACCGGCTTCGTGCCGACATTGAGGTCGAGCGGCTCACGCTCGGCCAGTGCCGGAAGCCGATCCATGCCGGCGACGACCCGTACCGGGAAACCGCTCGGGTCGGTCAGCTGGACGCCCAGACCGCCCTGGAGCGGGAGTGCGTTGGCGCCCGCCCAGCGGGCCAGCCGCCGCACGTCGGCGACGGACTCGGCGACGAACGTCGGCCCGACGAAGCGGGCATGGCGGCCGCGGCGGATGATCAGACATGGCAGCGCCGACCAGGTGCCGCGCAGGCTGAGCCGGTCCGGCGTGCGCGAGTGCACCACAAACCCGAAGTCGCGGGCGAAGCGCTCGGCCCGGTCAAGGTCGGGCTTGACGAACTCCAGCCATCCGAGCTCCACCACCTTGATCACCGGGTTGCGGGCCCTTCCCGGATGCTCCCCGCGCAGAGCGCCGAGCTCGCTGTGCAGCCCGTGGTGGACGTCTGCCGGCCCGGCCGCACCGGCCGGTATCTCGATCTCCATCATCGGCGAAACTCCCTTCTCAATGGACCGGTCGCGACGCCCCGGGGGCGTCGCCGACCGTGACCGACAGCAGGTCGTGCCCGACCGACACCCGCCCCTCGAACCCGCCTTGGCGCACCTCGTCCTCGAACTCGGCCACCTGCTCCGGCGACGTCGGAGCGGGGATCAGATGCGTCAGCACCAGGTGCGGCACGCCGACGCGCTTGGCCATCGCGCCGAGCGCCACGGTGTCGGCGTGGTAACTGAAGATGGTCTCGAAGCGCGTCCCTTTCACGAGCTCCGCCAACGCCGAGCTCCGGCACGCCTCATGGACCAGGACGTCGGCGCCGGCCGACAGCTCCGCAACCTCGTCGCAGACCCGCGTATCGCCGGAGACGACGACCACCCCGTCCGGCGTCGTCACCCGGTAGCCGACGGCCTGCTCGACCGGCTCGTGCCGCACCCGTACGGCCTCGACGCTGACCCGGCCACAGGCGCTGCGCCAGACCTCGGCGGGGGCGTCGGGGAGGTCGAACCAGTGGCCGATCACCTCAGGCGGGCCGTCCTGCACATGCTGTACGCGCACGTTGACGTCGTACTCGTTGGCCGCAAGCACGCGCCGTACGAACCCGGGCGCGTGCCCGTCGACCGCCACCACAGGAAGGGGGCCGGTGCCGTGCATGTGGTCCTGCACCCACCGGGTGTGCACCAGGTCGGCGACGTCGCTGACGTGGTCGCTGTGCAGATGCGTGAGCAGAAGAGCGGACAGCTGGTACGGGCCGATCCCTGCCTGGGCCAGCCGCATCAAGGTGGAGCGCCCGGCATCGATTTGGAGGTGGACATCGCTGTGACTCACAAGCACGCCGGGTCCAGCGCGATCCGCGCTCGGGAAGGGCACGCCGGTGCCGGTCAACGTCACGGTGGTGGTCATCTGGCTGGCTCCTGTCGTCGCAACCCTTGACAAATGATGAGTTCATCAGTTCTGATATGTCAAGCGTAACTGATCCACATGTCACTTAAAGACGGCAGACGGTAGGAGAGCAGGCGCCCGATGACCGAGCCCGGCACAGACAAGGCACACAACCCGTTCCCTGGCCCGCCACGCCGCGCGGCCGACATCGCACGGCACATCGTCGACGCGCTCGCCGCACCCGCGGCATTCCTGATCGTCGAGTCCGGTAACGGCCCCGAGTGGGGCGCGGTCGTCGCGCTGCTGGTCGCCCTGGCGGTCAGCGCGGTCCGCAGGCACCGCGGCGACTCGCTGGCCGTCGTCACGCTGTCGACCACGGTCGTGGCCTTTCACAGCGTGAGCGCCATCGCGTTCGGCGAAGGGCGCGCGTTCTACTTCCCCGAACTCGTCGTCAACGCCGCCGGCCTGGTGGCGTGCGCCGGCTCGCTGCTGATCGGGCGGCCGCTCACCGAGGCGGTCTGCCGCAAGGCCGGGGTGGAGCCGTCCCGAACGGCCGGCGATCCGGCCGCCCGGCGCCGCCACGTCCGCCTGACCGCAGGCTGGCTCGTGCTGTGGGTGAGCCACCTCGTGCCGCTCAGCTACCTCTACGCGGCGAACTCACTCGTCGGGCTCACGCTGGTCAGCGCCCTGTTCTGCAAGCCGTCGCTGCTGGCGATGGCCGCCTTCACCGTCGTGGTCGTACGCCGGGCCGTGCGGCAGGGTCCGTACGCCGCTGGCGCCGCACCGGACCATCAAGTGGTGGCTGCCACGTCTGAAGGCCGCCCGGCACCCCGTCGAAAGGACCCGTGATGGTGCCCGACTTCGGGCACGCCTTCGCCCTCCGGCACGAGCAGGGACTCGGCCCCTTCGACGCCGCCGATGCCTGCGGCGTGCCTCGCCCGGAGGTGATCGCGCACGACAACGTACTCGCGCGCTTCCGGCGTTACGCCGAAACGCAGGGCTATAACATGCTCATCAACCGCCGTCAGTTCCGCATGCCAGACCTCGTCTGGCCGACCGAATTCCGGGAACCGGACGTCACCTTCTCCGACGCTCATATGGTCGAGGCCGGTGGTCTCCGCCTTGAACTCACCCACCACCGGGGCGAGACAGACGACCATGTGGTCGGCGGGCTCCCCCAGCAGCGGATCCTCTTCCCGGGCGACCTGTTTCTCGGCGTCGCCCCGAACGCCGGCAACCCGCAGAAGGTGCAGCGCTACCCCGTCGAGTGGGCCGCCGCCCTCCGCTGGATGGCCTCGCTCGACGCCGAGTTGATGCTCGGCAGCCACGGCATCCCCGTCGCCGGCGCCGATCGCGTACGCGCGGCCCTGGAGAACACCGCCCGCTACCTGGAGGCCCTCGTCGACCAGACACTGGCCTGCCTCAACGACGGCGCGACACTGGTCGAGACCCTGCACCGGGTGCGGGTGCCGGATGATCTGGCCGCGCTGCGCCGCCCTCGCCGCCGAACTCGCCGCGCTCAGCGGCGGCGCCCAGGTCCTCGCCGACCGCGCACTGGAGCTGTCCCGCGCCGGCGAGCACCGGCTGGCCTGCCACCTCGCCGGTGACGCCGCGCCGGAGGACAGGGCCGTCCACACCGCCCGCGCCGAGGTCTACGCGCTCCGCGCCGCCCACGAGCGCAGTACCATGTCGATCGGCATCTTCAGCTGGGCCGAGGCCGAGTCGCGGGACGTCCTGACCGGCCCCGATGCAATGACCGAGCTCGCGACGAGGCCGGCGACCTGAATCCGTGGCCGATGCTTTTCCGGTTCGCGGAGTTGCCACACGTAGCGGCGCACGATCTGCCTGCCCATTCGGATGATTGTCTTCAGTGCCCGCTGAAGGCGCTCGGCGCGGGTGGCCGGCAGCCTGCACCGCACCGCTGCTCAGGGCCCGCGACAAAGGACTACCGATGCCCTCCACCCTCGTGCTCAACAGTCCCGAGGTCGATGCCGTCGACATCCGCGGAGGAGTTCATCACCGAGCCGAGCCGGCCAGCTTGATCGCGGCCTCGAAGGGACGTGGCGAGCACCCCTCCTGCAGGTCCTCCCCCTGCATGTCGCGGGGGAAGGCGACGCTGATCGCCGAAACGAGGCAGGCATCCTCGCCATACGTCTCGTGCACGCGCCGCCGAGGGCGGTGATCAGCGTCGCCAGCCCGGTCAGCGTGATGATCCTCGGCAGTTCCTGCTGAGACGTGCAGCCGACCGGTGAGGAAATAGACGGCATAGGTGGTGGTGAAGGTGCGATCATCGACCCGTCCGGACGGGAAGCGCACAATCCCAAACGATCAACGCTGGGTATAGATCACACCCACCTTGTCCAGTTCGGCGCCGGAACGGCCGTGGAATCCGGCGATCTGCCAACCCGCCGGAGCGGCAAAGGTGGTGCAGTCGGAGGTGGTGGATCCGCCCGCGAGCGTCCGGCCGAGGTTGGTGGTGAAGCGCGCATAGAAGATGCGCGTGTGCTCGTTCCGGACACCACGGCACAGATACAGCGACGAGGCATACTCGTCCGCGCCCAGTGCCAGTGTCCTGGCTGTGCCACCGGTGCCGCCATGCGCCAGCACGGTACCGTCTTGTTGGGTCAGCCCGATCCGGTCGACGCGAGAGCCGGCCTGGAGCGACAACACGATCGCACGGGCGCGTGCGGGCACCACGTCGGTGAAATAGGTCCCATGGGGGCCGCCGAACTGCTCGCTGAGCTGGAACGAGGGGTTGAGAGACCAGGAGAACGACGTGCTGATCGGGTAGTGGTCGGACAACATGGCACCCGCCGCGTCGCGGAAGGCGGCGTTGTCGTTGTTGTAGCCGGTGGCGGTCAGCATGACGTAGGAGCCGCTGCGATAGAGGATCTTGTCGACCACCTCACACGCGTTGGTCACCGCCGCATCGTCACAGACCAGCGCGGGTGATCCCGCCTCCGGCGGGGTGCCCCCACGCACGTGCTGCACCCACACGTCCGCAAGGCCGTTCTGCGCGAGCAGGTCACGGATGTTGTCGCCAGTGCGGGTGTAGCGCGTGTTGGTGTCGCCGTAGACGATCACCGGGTGCCCCGCCGAGTGCGACTGGATGAACGCCGACAGCTGCAGCAGGTTCGCCCGCCGCGCAGCCAGGTCGCCGCTCTCGCTCCCGGCATCGGCGTGCAGGTTGTACAGGTGCGCGTAGACGCCCGCGGCCAGCCGTACCCGCATGAACGTGAACCCCTTGGGGGTCAGGCAGTCGCCCGAGCCGATCGAGCACGTGCTCCAGGTGACGCGCTCGAAGTCGTCAGCGTCATACGGCCGGCCGGACAGCGTGTTTAGGCCACTGCCGAATGGGACGCCGCCGCTGGTCGGGGTCCGGTACGGATGGTTGTCGGCGGCGTAGAGCGCGGCGTGGTAGTTGAAGTCCTCCTGGACATGCACGATGTCGTACGGCGCCAGGCGCGCCCCGATGATCGGCGTGTTGGTGGCCGGGTCGCCGCCGGAGATGACGTCGGGCAACCCGGCGATGTTGTAGCTCAGCAGGGAGAACGTGCCGGAGGCGGCGTGCGCGGGCAGCGGCGCCCAGATCGCGACCAGCAGGACGAACAGCGGGAGTAAGCGCACAATCCTCATGGCCGCGACGGTAGAGAGCGAAGGTTACGCGTGTACATAGCAGCGTTCATGAGGAGTTCTCGTGTCTGCGGTTGTTCCCTTGCCCGGCGATCCCGGAGAAAGAGGACCTGTGAACGTAAACAAGGATCGGCGAGCGCTCCTCGCCGGAGCGGGCCTGGTGGGCGCGGGCGCGGTGCTCGCCGACCCGGCAGCGGCCCGGGCTGACTCTCCCAGGCGCCCTGAGCGCCGGCGCGGCTATCTGTGGCTGGCCGGTGACCACCACCTGCACTCCCAGTACAGCAACGACGCCATGTACTCGGTCGCCGCGCAGGCCGAGCGCGCGGTGGCAGGCGCCCTGGACTGGATCGTCATCACCGACCACGGCAACGTGCCCTTCGCCACGCACAGCGTCAACCCGCTGGTGGCGGACATCCGCGCGGCCAGGGAGCAGCACCGCGACAACCTGCTGATCTTCACCGGGCTGGAGTGGAACATTCCGGCCGGCGAGCACACGACGCTGATGCTCGCCCCTGGCCGCAACGAAGCCGCCTTCCTGCAGGAGTTCGTCTCCAAGCACGACGCCAGGGTGAACGGCACCAGGGACGGCACACCCGCCAACGAGGAGCTGGCCGTCAAGGCCATCCAGTTCCTGCGCGAGGCCGTGCGGCGCGGCCGGATCGACGACGCGCTGGTGCTGCCCAACCACCCCGCGCGGCTGGGCATCAACTCCCCCGCCGAGACCCGGGCCTGGCGGGACACCGCACCCGAGATCGTGATCGGCATGGAGGGCGCGCCCGGTCACCAGGCCGCCGGCCTGCCCGCGCCCGGCATGTCCAGGGGCCGCGGCCTGTACGACTCCAACCCCGGCACCTGGTCCTTCCCCGGCTACCCCGCCGAGGCCTACCGGACCTGGGGCGGTTTCGACTGGATGACCGCCGCCGTCGGCGGGCTGTGGGACAGCATGCTGGCCGAGGGCCTGCCGTGGTGGATCACCACCACCTCCGACGGCCACCAGGGCTGCGGCGACTGGGTGAAAAACCCGGTCGACCCGCTCAACCAGACCGGCTACGACTCCATCCCCTACAACGACCGGGGTGACACCTTCAACTCGACCGGCCGCTTCCCCGAGCCGGTCAATGCCGGCCGGCCGATCACCGAGTACAGCTCCCTGCCCCCCGGCGCCTACAACAAGACCTGGGTCGGCGCCACCGGCTTCGGCTACCGCCAGGTCATCGAGGCCATGCGCGCGGGCCGCATGTGGGTCTGCTTCGGCGACCTCATCGCCGGGCTCGACCTGCGGCTGGGCCACACTTCGATGGGCGGGACCGAGCGGGTACGGCGTGGCGAGAAGGTCAAGGTGACGGTCACCGTCGATATGGCCAACCGGCCCAACGCCACCGGCCTGGTGCCCCGCGCGGCCCGCGTGGACCTGATCTTCGGCACGGTCACCGGCCCCGCCGCCGACCGCAGCACCTTCCGTGCCCCCGACACCCGCGTGGTCAGGTCCTGGGACGTCTCCGGTCGCACCGGCACGGTCACGCTGGAGCACGAGGTAACCGCCGAGACCTCGTTCTATGTGCGGGTGCGCGGCACCGACGGCAAGCGCAGCGCCCCGGGCTACTTCGGTGCCGACGTCGACCCGGCCGGGCCCGCCATCGACATGCCCGGCCAGGCCAACCCGTGGGAAGACCTCTGGTTCTACTCCAACCCGGTCTTCGCGGCGGTGCGATAACGCCCGGGCGAACCCACGGCGCGGCAGCTGGCGATCCGGCCGTGAACAGAGTCGCACGCGATCGCTCAGGAGTACGGCAAGCAGGGCCTGCGCGCGGTCAACGTGGTGCCGGGCGGCATTCCCGGACCGGAGAAGGTGGCGGGAGTGGTGGCGATGCTCATTTCCGATGACGGCGTTCATCACTGGCACCGAGATCCGGGTGGACAGCCATCGCCTCTGTACCACGGGCGTCGGGATGGCCGGTAGCGGGCTGGCCGTGCTCCGACGCGCCAAACCGGCGAAGCGCACAACGGCCACGGCCCACCCGCACCGGTTCCCGTACCTGTACCTGCACTTGATCGCCGTGGTGCCAGAGTTCCGGGGCACCGCCTGCTGGCCGCGATCATTCAGCCGAGCTTCTCCTTGGCACGTGCTCGACACTGTCCTCGACATCACCGGCTGGCTCATCTTGCTTCGTGCAGGGGTGAATCGTGTGGCGGACGGCAAGATAAACCGCGCGCACGGCGAGAATGCGCTCGATCCTGTCAATGATTGGCGCGAAGAACTGCCGCCGGTGGTCGGCGCTGGTCATCGAGGTGACGGCGAAGTACATGGTGCCGAACCCGGCGAACAGTGTGCCGATGCGCAGCAGCGCCACCGGCACCATGGGAAGCAGGACCGAGGGCGCCGGTTCGGCGCCGATCCACTGCTCGGCCGTCTCGGGCGTGACCACGAGCAGGCCCAGGACAAGGAAGAACGCGAACAGTGCCACGCCGACCACGGCTGCCTGCACCAGTTGGCGGACGGCTAGCATCAGCAGTAGGTTGCGAACCTCGCGCCCGCCCAGCGGCACCGCCCGCAGGGGGGCACCTGAGGTCAGGTCCTCGATCGGCACCTCCGCCAGAGGCGTACCCTGACACGCCGCAGCCAGCCGGCGCGGGCTGAGATCCTGCTCGACCCGCCCGATCTCCTCGCGCAGGCGGGTGGCCGCCGCCAGCACGGTGACCACGGCGAACAGGGCGACGACCAGCGCCACCCGCCACCAGGACAGCCGGTTCATCGCCTGCCACAACTCGCCAGTGAAGAAAAGGAAGAGCGTCACGAACAACAACGGCGGCAGTGCCCGGCCCACCAGATGCAGGCTGTTACGGAGGTCGGAAAATGTGCGCCGGACCGCCCGGCGCAGCAGCGCGCCCAGGCCGTACGTCGTTGCCAGCAGCGTCGCCACGAACACGGCGGCGAAGAAGATGACGAACCCCAGCAGCCCGACCACCTGGCTCGCCGGCGGCGTGACAGTTCCGTCGACGACGAGCTGCAACAGCGGTACGGCCACCGGCATCGCCGCGTATCCGGCGAGGATCGCGATGGTACCCGCACGGGAGAAGCGGAGCGACCGCTGGACGAACGCGCTCGTCGTCGCCCATACGATCACCGTCACGACGACGACCCCGCCGAGTAGGGCCCAGAGTCCCGATCCGGCCGTCCTGAACGGCACCAGCCAAACCAGGCTGGCGAGCGCCACGAACGCCAGCGCCGGAAGCATTCGCGGGAGCACGTGCGTGACGAGGCCGTACCCCTCGATCATCGTGGGCGCACCACGGCGCACGAACCACCGTTCGGTCTGGCGCACCAGGGCGGGAGAGACGGGGGACTGCACGGATCGCATCCTTCCCTAGCAAGTCGCGTCAAGGCGAGAGCCGACCTCGCGCTTCTGCAAGCTCGGTCCGGTCGCGCCAAGTCCGAGGCAGCTTACTTCCGGTCGAGGCAGGGACGAATGCCCACGTCGAAACCACCCCAGCTCAGCGGCAGGCCCGGCCTGCCAGGCGATCAGGGCCTCAGCGTCGGCCAGCGCCTCCCCCGGATCACTCCGCTGCTCCGATGCCGTCCGGCGCCGCGCCGCCTAGCGTCACCGGCCATGAGACTCCTCATCGTGCTGGCCCTTGCCGCCGGCCTGACCGCCCCGCCCGCCGTCGTCATGGCGGTACCCAGATCCGAGGGCCGGAGGAGTGGCTGGCCACGACCGTCACGTTCTCGTTGGAGGAGAGTGAGGGAGAGACGGTCCTGCTGTTCACGCATGGCGGGTGGCGCGAGCCGGTCGACTTCCTACATCACTGCAGCACCGGGAAGATCAGCGAGGCCCGCGCCGAGGGAGCCCGGATCGTCAAGGCGGGCCTGCCCTTCACCCGTCATGCGGCGAGAAGATCTACAAGGTGGCCCGCAAGTACATCGACGTCGATCTCTGCTGATCTCTGCGCGCAGGGCCCGTGCCGGGATGGGTGATCGGGGGTCAACAGTCCGCGCCCCCGCCGACTGGTTCTGTTCATTGTCTCGAGGCATGCAGCGCGGCCAATGCCTGCCTTTCGAGCAGGCGGAAACCGCAGGATCCGGCGATCGCCACGGCCTGCTCGGCGGTGTAGCTCGCCGAGGCCGGGTCACCGGCGGAGAGCCGGGCGGTGGCGAGGCCGACCAGTGCCCGTGCCTCCACGAACGGGTAGGTGTTGTGCGCGATCGTCACGCTGTCCTCGAACCACTGGGCGGCTGCCGTCGCGTCGCCGAGCGCGAGGTATGCCTGTGCCGCAGTGGCCGCGGTCTGTGCCGTGGCCTTCCGGTCGTGGACCGCGATCGCCATATCGTGCGCTCGCCTCGCCACCTCCAGCGCGGTGGCGGCGTTTCCGCGCTGTCTGTGCAGCTGGCTCAACTCGTCCAAGGTGGACAGCTCGCCGCGCAGGTTCGACCTCTTCCGGTACGCCACGAGCACTTCGGTGAGCAGTTCCGAGGCGCGCGCCTCCGCACCGAGCTGACGTAACGCGCTCGCCAGGTTGCCCCGATTGGCCAGCGCCGACGTCTCGCGGCCGGTCGCCTCGTTGATCTCCAGCGCCGCGTTGAGCAGTTCGGCGGCGTCCCGAAGCTCGCCCTGGCACAGCCGCATCACCCCGAGTCCGTTGAGGGCGACCGCCCGCACGTGGCCGAGCTGGTCGTCCTCGGTCAACTCGAGCGCGCGGTGCAGCCAATCCTCCGCGTCGGTGAGCTTGCCCTGCTCCAGATAGAGCCACCCGATGTGATGGGACAGGTACGCGGCGGCCGTCGTCCAGCCGGTGGTGACCGCGAGCTGTTCGCCGGCGAGGCAGTCGGACAGCGCCTCCTCGTCCCGGCCGACCGACCACAGCGCCTGGCCACGGCTGATCAACATCGCGGTCCGCGCGACGTCATCGCCGGCTCTGGTGGCCGCGTCCAGCCCTGCCTCCGCCGCGGGCAGCCAGCCGTCGATGTGCCGGCGGATCAGGAAGTAGCCGCGGAGCTGGTCGGTGATCCGCCAGGACAGCGCGCGGTCGGCGGACCCGGCCGCGTGCCTGACGACGGCGACCAACGCGGGCAGCTCGGCGTCCAGCCAGGCGATCGCGTCGGCTTCGGTGGCGAAGAACGTCTCCCGCTCCGCATGCGTGTCGAGCCGCACGAGCTGCGGGTACACCCACTCCATCGCGGCCGTCACCGCGTCGGCGTACCAGGTGTACAGCCGGGAGCGCGCGGTTTCGCCCTCGGTGTCATCGGCGAGCAGCCGCCGGGCGTACAGGCCCAGCAGGTCATGGAACCGGTAGCGGTCCGTCGCGTACTGCATCAGCATGTTCGCCTCGAGCAGGTCCTCCAGCACGCGGTCGGCCTCGGTCGCCGGCATCGCCAGCAGGACACCGGTGCTGTCGGCGCCGAAGTCGTCACCGGGGTGCAGGCTGCACAGCCGGAACGCGCGCTGGGCCGCTGCGCTCAGATCGGCGTAGCTGAGCTGGAAACTGGTGAGCACGCTCGACTCACCGGTGGACAGCTCGGTGAGTCTGCGGTTGTCGTCGTGCAGCCGGCGGGTCAGGTCGCCGATGGTCCACGCCTGCCGGGTGGCCAGTCGCGCGCTCGCGATGCGCAGCGCGAGCGGCAGCCGTGCGCACGCCTCGGCGAGCGCGCCGGCCGCGCCGGGATCGGCGTCGATCCGATGCGATCCCGCGGTCGCGGCGATCAGGGTGATCGACTCCTCCGGGTTGAGCGGTTCGAGGTGGACCATGCTCGCACCGGCGAGGCCGAGCATCCTGCGCCGGCTGGTCACGATCACGTCGCTGCCGCCCGCACCTGGCAGCAGCGGACGGACCTGGTCGGCGTCATGTGCGTTGTCCAGCAGCACCAGCATCCGCCGGTCGGCGAGCTCGCTGCGGAACAGCGCGGCCGCCTCGGCCTCGTCGGTCCCGATTCCCCTGCTCGGCACGCCGAGCGCGCGCAGGAACCGGCCCAGCACCCCCATAGGTTCCGGTGCGGCCGCGGTGGTGCCGCGCAGGTCGGCGTAGAGCTGACCGTCGGGATACTTCGCGCGCAACCGGTGCGCGGCGGCGAGCGCGAGAGCGGTCTTACCGACTCCGGCGATGCCGTCGATCAGCACGATCCGGGACGAGGTCGGTCCGGACTCCTCGTCCGTCCTGGCGAGGGCAGCCTCGATCCTGGCCATGTCATCCGCCCTGCCGACGAAGTCCGGCGGCGCGGCGGGCGCCTGCTGGATCGCGGTCCGCCCCATGGTCCGCCGGGCGTGCCGCTCCTGCTGCCGGAGCACCGCGAGCTGGGCGGACCGCAGCCGCTCGCCAGGATCGATGCCGAGCTGGTCGGCGAGTGCGGACCGGATCCGGTCGTACGCCGCGAGTGCCTCTGCCTGCCGGCCGCTCGCGGCCAGGGTCAGGATCAGCTCGGCGTGCAGCGGCTCGTCCAGCTCGCGCAGATTCACCAGCTCCCGCACCGGTTTCAACGCGCGTTCCGGCTTGCCGAGATCGCGCGCCAGAGTGGCGAACGTCTGGACAGTGGTGGCGTACTCGGTGGCTATCGCGGTGTAGAGCGGGCTCGATGCCACCCGCTCCGCGTCGATCTCACCGCGCCACAGCGCGACGGCTTCGGCGAGCCGCGTCAACGCCTCCTCCGGCGCGTCGTACGCCGCCCGCGTGGTGAGGTCGCGGAACGTCAGCAGGTCCAGGTGATCGGCGGTGACGGCGAGCCGGTAGCCGGTCTGACCGCCGAGGAGCACGCTGTCGGTTCGCGCGTCGGAGTCCAGTAGCCGCCGCAACCTGGCGACGTGCGTGTGCAGCAGGCTCACCGGATTCTGGGTTTCGCCGTGCTGCCACAGAAGGTCGATCAGTTCGTCCTGGCCGACCGCCGCACCGGCGCCCAGCGCGAGCCGCGCGAGCAGCGTGCGTTGCAGGTCGGAGCCGAGGGATGCCTGGACATCGCCGTGCCAGACTTCGACCGGACCGAGCACACGGATGCGCAGCGGGCCGCCACGGACCGGACCGGCTTCGGCGCGCAGCGGGCGATGGGCCTCGGCGGCGGCGGCGTGGAGTTGCTCGGCATCGGGCCCGCTCAACCCGAGCGCGGTGGCGATGGCCTGGACCGAGTCCGGCTTCGGGCTTCTCGTCCTGCCCTGTTCCAGATCGCGGATCGCGCCCGCGCTCACGCCCGCCCGGTCCGCGAGTTGCCGTTGCGTCAGTCCGGTGCGGCGGCGATGGGCTCGAAGCAGCCCGCCGAAGCTTGTCTCCGTCACTCGTACCTACGCCGAGTGACCAGACTCTTGATCTGCGACCTTCGGGGCACCAGACGATCCTAGGCCAGGACACGCCACAGACCCCAGCGTGCTGGCTGTAGCACGCCGGGGCTCGTGTTATGCGGATCTGGCGCTGGACCAGTAGTGGTCGTGAGGCGGCGGTGTCCTGGGGGTCCCGGTTGCGGCCTGGACACCCAGGAGCGACGTCATGGGTTGACGACGGTCGCCACGGTGTCGACACCGAGGATGCGGAAGGCCGCGACGCGGTTGTCGTAGAGGCCGCCTTCGGGATGGTAGTCGACGTTGGTGCCCTCTTGGAGCGCGTCGAAGATCTGGCCGTCCCCCTCCCAGAAGGCGACGTGGCCGACGGCTTCTGCGGTCGTCTTGTAGAAGATCAGGTCACCGACCTTCAGGTCCGAGTAATCGATCGCTTTGGCGTAGAACTTCCCCGGGTTCTGGTTGTTGTTGGCCCAGTTCCACATTTCGACGGCGCGGCGGACCGGCCAGCCGGGGAAGTTGGCGATCGGGTTGTAGGAGGCGTAGACCAGGCCGGAGCAGTCGTAGCCCGGGTACTGGGGGGTTCCTATACCCTGCTTGATGTAAGGTTCGCCGCGCTTGGCCACGGCGTTCTTGTGGGCGATCATGCTCCAGTTGAAGATGTCCCTCTCCTGGTAGCAGAACACCCCCTGCTCGGTCGTCCCGTTCTGGACTTTCACCCTGAGGTGATTGATGTTGGGGATGTTGTCGGGGTTCCAGTCGGACTTGAGGCCGATCTCGTGGTGGCCGTTGCCGCCTCTGAGGATGAAGTAGGTCTCGCCGCTGGGGAAGATGAAGGGTGCCTCGCCGCCCTCGGCGCCGCGGGCCTGGATCCGCAGCACCGGAGACCTGTTGGCCTCCGTGCCGGTGTCCTCGATACGCCAGCGAACGGTCACCTGGTCCGCTCTTTTCCAGTCGACCTGAATGAAGGCCTCGGCACCCCCGCAGGAGACGGTGAGCGTGCCGCTCGGATTGCTCAAACCGTCGGCGGACGCCGAAGGCGCGGACACGAAGACGGCGCTGGAGACCGCGACGACGAAGGCCACGATCAACGTCATGATTCTGGGTTTCACGTTCTTCCTTTCATGGGGGGATGTCTTTCGTCGTGGGATCGGCGTCGCAACCCCGGCGTCTTGTCGCTTCGAAGAAAGTGGGAATCGGAAGTCACGCGTTGCCGCACGTCCACGGCTGCCGGCCGCGGCCCTTGGTGCAGGTCATTGGCGGCTTGGTAAGAACGTTAGGGATTGCCGCTGGCGCGGCGCTGTCCGTACTCCGCCCGTACCGCTCTGTACGCCGCCCGTACCGGACGCGCGGCCAGCGGGGGCGGTCCTGGGCCTAACGCGCCTCTTCGCGGGATATGACGCCGACCCGCTGCGCCCAACACTGGTACGCGGTGGCCAGCTCCGCGACGAGGTCGGGGCGGCGCTCGGCGAGATCGGTCAACTCGGAGCGGTCGGTGTCCATGTCGTAGAGCTCCCATGGCCCCGCGTGCTCGCGGACCAGCTTCCACCGCCCCCGGCGTACGGCGGCGTTGCCGAGGTGCTCCCAGAACAGGGGCGTGTCCGGGACCGACGCGCCGCGCAGGGCCGGCACCATGGTGCGCCCCTCAAGGTGCGGCACCGCCCGCCCTCGGTACTCCCGCGGGTAGTCGACGCCGGCGGCAGCGAGCAGGGTGGGCAGCACGTCGGTGAGCTGAAAGGGCGTTCGGACGATCCGCCCTGCGGTGAGGCCGCCCGCGGGCCAGTGCACGATGAACGGGGTCGCGATGCCTCCCTCGTGGACCCACCGTTTGTAGAGGCGGAACGGGGTGTTGGACAGGTTGGCCCACGCGGGACCGTAACTCGCGTAGGTGTCCTCCGGGCCGGGGTCGATGCCCGGGATGTTGCCGACGCGCAGCTCGGCGCCTTCCCGAGTGGCCGCCGGCACAATGTGCCGCTTGGCCCGGAACTCCTCGGGGTCACCGAGCGGCAGCATCTCGGCGCAGCCGCCGTTGTCCGACAGAAACACCACCAGGGTGTCGTCGGAGACCCCGGATGCCTCCAGCCGGTCGAGGATACGGCCGATGCCCCGGTCCATCCGCTCCACCTGGGCCGCGTACACCTGCATGCGGCGTGCCTCCCACGCCTGATCCGGTGCCGCCGCCCACCGTGGTTGCGCCGGGTCGGGCGCGGACAGTGCCGACTCGGCGCCGAGCAGGCCTTCGGCGCGCAGCCGGTCGAGCCGGCGAGCGCGCAGTTCGTCCCAGCCCGCGGAGTAGACGCCGTCGTACCCGGCGATGTCCTCCTGGGGCGCGTGCAGCGGCCAGTGCGGCGCGGTGTAGGCGACATAGGCGAAGAACGGACGACCGGCGGCAGCCTCCCGGCCGATGAACTCCACGGCGTGATCGGTGATCGCGTCGGTGTAGAAGAACTGCGGATCTCGGGTCTCGGCGCTCGCGTCCACCTCGCCGCGGTACAGGGTTGCCGGGTCGTAGTAGCTCCCGCATCCGCTGAGCGTCCCGAAGAAGTCGGCGAATCCTCGCCGCGTGGGCCACGAGTCGGCCGGCTCCCACAACGGCCCGCTCAGGTGCCATTTGCCCGACATGCCGGTGGCGTACCCGGCGTCTCTGAGCACCTCGGCGACGGTCACGCAGCGGTCGTTGAGGCTGCCCGGATAGCCTCCGGGTGCGCCGTTGCCGGCCAGGACGCCGATACCGGTCTGGTGCGGGTGCAGCCCGGTCAGCAGGGACGCGCGCGACGGGCTGCATCGTGCCGTGTTGTAGAACTGCGACAGCCGCACCCCGGACCGCCCGATCCGGTCGAGATTCGGCGTGCGGATCTCACCGCCGTAACAGCCGATGTCCGAGTACCCCAGGTCATCGGCGAGGATCAGCACGATGTTGGGCCGTCTCACGGTGTGCTCCCGCCCTGCAGACGCAGCCAGGCGGCCGTGTCCGGCCCGAGCGGATCGTGTGCCGCGTCGAGGGTGTCGCTGCGCAGGAGGGTGACCGTGTTCGCGGGCACCGGCACCTCCGTGGCGCCGAGATTGACGACGCACGCGAAGTCCGGTCCGCGCCGGAAGTGCAGGACCGGGCCGGCTCGGCCCACCCACTCGAGCTCCTGAGGGACATCCAGCTTCCGCCGGATCCGCAGCGCCCGCGCGACGAGGTGATAAGTGGAGGCCGGGTCGTCCACCTGGTTCGCCACCGAGAGCCGTCCCCACCCAGGGGGCTGCGGCAGCCACGGGTCCGCGGACCCGAACCCGGCGCCGTCCGGTGCCGGCGTCCAGGGCAGCGGCACTCGGCAGCCGTCGCGTCCTCGGCGCCGCCCGCCGGAACGGGTCCAGATCGGATCCTGGAGGCGATCGTCCGGGATGTCCATGTAGTCGGGCAGCCCGAGTTCCTCACCCTGATAGAGGTAGGCGACGCCGGGTAGCGCCAGCATCAGCAGCAGCGCGGCCCTGGCGCGGCGGCGGCCCAGGTCCTCGTCGACCGGGCCCAGCTCGTGACCGGACCTTCCCTGATGCTTGCGGGTGTCGGCACGGCCGTAACGGGTCACCGTCCGTTCGACGTCGTGATTGGACAGCACCCAGGTCGGCGGCGCACCGGAGAGGGACATCGTGCGGAGCGTGGAGTCGATCACCGTGAACAGATCGCCGGCGTCCCACGCGGACTGCAGGAAGGGGAAGTTGAAGGCGGTGTGGAGTTGGGCCGGCGCCACGTACCGGGCCAGCCGCTCGGGATCCGCCACCCATGCCTCGGCCACGAAGACCCTTGGCGGGTCGTACGCGTCGGCCACCGCGCGCCAGCCCCGGTAGATGGCGTGCACCTCGTCGCGGTCCCGGTGCGGATGGTCCGGCACGTCAGTCAGGACGAGCAGGTCTTCCTCCCGGTAGCCCAGATCGGGATAGCCGGGGTGCTTGATCAGGCCGGTGGCGACGTCGATCCGGAACCCGTCCACCCCGCGGTCGAACCAGAAGCGCAGGAGGTCCAGGAACTCCGCGCGGACCTCGGGGTTGGACCAGTTCAGGTCGGCCTGGCTGGGATCGAACAGGTGCAGATACCACTGCCCGTCGGGCACCCGCGTCCAGGCGGGGCCGCCGAACGTGCTGCGCCAGTCGTTGGGCACGACCTCCCCGGTGGGTCCTCGACCGTCCAGAAAGTGGTACCTGGCGCGTTCCGCGGAGCCCGGCGGGGCGGCGAGCGCGGCCTGGAACCAGGGGTGTTCGGTGGACGTGTGGTTCGGCACGACGTCCAGGATGACTTTCAGGCCATGCCGGTGCGCCTCCGCGATGAGTTGCTCGGCCTCGCGTACGTCGCCGTATTCGCGGGCGATGGCGCGATAGTCGGATACGTCGTAGCCCCCGTCATTGTTCGGCGACTCGTACCACGGCGTGATCCAGATGGCGTCGACACCGAGGCCGGCCAGATAGCTCAGGCGGCTGCGGATCCCGGCGATGTCGCCGATCCCGTCGCCGTCGCCGTCCGCGAACGACCGGATGTAGACCTGGTAGATCACCGCGGTACGCCACCACTCGACGTCACCCATCGGCGGCTCCGATCAGTTCCGGCTCGAGTTCGGCCAGGAACTCGCGCAGCGCCGCCAGCTCGCCGTCGTCGAGGGTCCGCAGCGGTGGGGCGACCGCTGCCCGGCACAGGCCCCGCATGGCCAGGGTCGCCTTGACGACCGGGACTCCGGCCCTGATCCGGTGCACCCCGAGCAACCGGATGACCCGTTTCTGGGCCAGTGCGGCACGCTCCTGATCGCCGGCGCGATACGCGGCGACCAGCTCCAGCGCGACGCGCGGGGCGATGTTGGCGATCCCGGGAGTGATCCCGTCCGCGCCCGCGGACAGCGCGTCGAGCATCTTGCCTTCGGCTCCCTGGTTCACCCCGAAGTCCGGCCGGTCGCCTTTGACCTCGAGCCACTGACGCAGGATGTCCGTCTCACCCGAGCTGTCCTTGACGCCGACGACGTGCTCCATGTCGGCGACGGCCGCGATCGAGCCCTCCGAGAACGGCGGCGCGTACCGAGGGATGTTGTACGCGATCACCGGCACGGCGGCGGTACTGATCGCTCGGTAGTGTTCGATGATGTCGCGCTCGTCATGGTGGAAATAGCAGGGCGGGCTGAGGGCGACCGCGTCACACCCGGCCTCGGCGGCGAGCTCGGCCCGGCTGAGCGATTCACGAGTGCCGGCGGCGGAGACGTTGACGATGACGGCGCCATCCGGCACCAGCCGCCGCCAGTGGTCGACGGCGTCGCCGAGGAACGCGCCGATCTCCGCCGTCTGGTGCAATGGCCCCTCGCCGTTCGTGCCGAGGAGCATGATCTTCGTGATGCCCGCGGCGGCGAGCGCCCCGAAGTATCGCAGGCCGGCCGCGAGATCCGGTCGTCCGCTCTCGCCGATCGGGGTCACGGCGGGGACGATCACACCTGACACAGACATCAGTACCCCCGGATCTCTGGCCAGGCCAGCTCGACGCCGTCGGCCTTCAGCGCGCTCTGGTACGCCCGCAGGTGTCCCTCCTTGCGCCGGACGTCATGCGGCTCCACCGTCTCCCCCAGACAGTAGGCCACCAGCGAGGCGGCGGCCTCGCCGATGTTCCACTCCACCGGGTGGAGCCGGTAGCAGCCGTTGGTGATGTGCGTGCTGCCGATGTTCTTGCCGGCCGGCAGCAGGTTCCTCAGGCGCACGGGCAGCAGGGCGCCGAGCGGGATCTGGAACGGGCAACTGGCGACGTCGATGTAGTTGTCGCCGCCCGTTGAGGGGTGCAGGTCGATCCGGTACATGCCGATCCCGACCGTGTCGTCGTACTGCGTCGCCCCCGCCGCACCTCGCACGGCGAGAGACACGTCCTGTTCGACGACCGTGTACTCGGCCCTGATCCGCCGGGACTCGCGGATGTACGGCGCGGCGGCGAAGCCGTCGGGAGTGTCCATGACATCCGGCCGCAGCCGCAGTCCCGGCCAGCCCCGGCCGCCGTCCGGCCGCGGCGCCTCGGTCTGCAGCCAGTAGAGCATGCTCGCGGAGAGCTCACGCGCGCCGGCGAGATGGCGGGCCTTTTCCTCCTCGCTCACCCCGATGATGGGCCCCGCCACGTAGTCGATCATCGGCCAGTTCACCAGGGTGACGTCGCTCGTCACGAAGCCGGGCTCGTACAGCTCGCGGGCGACGGCCCGGCGGAACTCCCACAGTTCGCGGTCCCCTGGGTCCTCGCTCTGGTCGGCGAGCACGGGCCCGGACCGGATGTTCGGGGTGAACGTCCGCGTCAGCGGCTCCCGCGTCCGCGGGTCCGGGGCGGTCAGCCCGATCTGCGGTCCCGGCCAGTAATCGGGACGGTACGCGCGCCAGTGGTCGTACGCTGCCGGCCGGGCGATCACGTGGTCCTCGCCCTCCCGGTGATCGACGGCGAACACCCAGGAGAACGCCTGCATGTTGCCGGGCTGCGCCACCTCGGGCGCACTCGGCTCACCGGTCTCGTGCCGGGACTCGAACCCGGTGACGTGCTCCGCACCGGCGAGCGGCAGGACGTCGCCGAGCTCGGTGGCGTCCAGATAGTACGGGCTCGCGATGTGCACCAGGCCAGCGTCCGCGCAGTCCACCGTCACGCTGCGGACCCGGTCGCCGTCGGTCTCCGCCGCCACCGGCCGCGCACCGAGCAGGATGCGCAGCCGGCCGCTGCTCAAGTAGGGGTCGACCAGCGCGCGCAACACGGCACCGCTGACCCGCGGCTCATGGCACAACGCACCGACCCGGCCCAGACCGGGATTCAGGTGTGGCTCGTTCCTGGCCGCCGCGGTGAGGGGATACCACGTCCGGTAGTAGTCGCGAACCGCGGTCCGGTAGCGGCGGTAGGAGGCGGTGCAGCCGAACTGCTCGATCCACCTGTGCTCATCCGGGGGCACCCCCTGGCTGGTGAACTGCCCGCCTATGCGGTCGCCTTCCTCGGTCAGGACCACCCGCAGCCCGTGTCGCAGAGCTGCGAGCGCGGCGGCGACTCCGCCGACACCGCCGCCGATGATGGCCAGATCCGCATCAGTGATCCGCGATTCCAACGTGTTCCCCCTGTGTGCATGTGGATTCAGGCGCCCTCTAGGTCGAGGGCGGCGTCGAGGAGTTTCCTGGTGTACGGGTGATCGGGCTGTTCGAACAGTTCGTCGGCGGTCGCGGTCTCGACCAGGCGGCCCTGGTGCATGACCGCCACCCGGTCCGCGATCTGCCGGACCACCCCGAGGTCGTGGGTGATGAAGAGGATGGCGAGCCCCCGGGCGGCCCGCAGGCCGGCCAGCAGTCGCAGGATCTGGGACTGCACCGAGACGTCGAGTGCCGAGACGGCCTCGTCGCAGACCAGCAGCCGAGGGCGCAGGGCGAGCGCGCGGGCGATGCTGACCCGCTGGCACTGCCCGCCGGACAGGGCCGTGGCACGCCGGCCGGCGACGCCGGCGTCCAGGCCGACGTCCGCGAGAAGTTCGTCGATCGCGGCATCCCAGGATCGGCCGTCCGGCGCGGCCGAGGGATGGGTCCGCCAGGTCTCGGCGATGATCGACCGGACGGTCATCCGGGGGTTGAGCGAGGCCGCGGGATCCTGGAAGACCATCTGGATCGCCCGCCGGGTCGCCGGTGACCGCTTCGTCACCGGGCCGACCGGAGCCCCGTCGAACAGGACCGCCCCTTTCTGGTGTGCCTGGAGACCGACGACGCAGCGGGCGACCGTGGTCTTTCCCGAGCCGGACTCCCCGACGATCGCCAGGGTCTCGTCAGGGCGGAGGACGAAGGAGACGCCGTCGACGGCATTCGGTTTGCTGCCGCGCCTGCGCTCTCTCCAGGTGTGGAAGTTGACGACGAGGTCGCGTACCTCGATCAAGCTCACGTTTCCTCCGGGAAGTGGCAGGCGACCTGCCGGCCGGCGGCGACCTGGCGCATCTGCGGCACCTCGCTTCGGCACCGGTCCTGCGCCTTGGCGCACCGTGGGTGGAAGGGGCATCCGCTCGGGCGTTCGGCCGGGCTGGCCGGGCTGCCCGGCAGCGGTTCGGCGATGGCCGTCTTACTGCGTACGGCCGGTACGCTCACCACGAGCGCCCGCGTGTACGGATGCGCCGGGCTTTTGAGCACCTCGCGGCCACTGCCGACTTCGCAGATCCGGCCGGCGTACATGACGACGACCTCGTCCGCCACATGTGCCATCACCCGCAGGTCGTGGCTGACCAGCAGCATGGCCATGCCCTCCTCGTCGCGGACCCGCCTCAGCAGCGCGAGGATGCGGGCCTGCACGGTGACGTCGAGCGCCGTCGTCGGTTCATCGGCGAGGATGAGCTGCGGCGATCCGGCCAGTGCCGTCGCCACCATGGCCCGCTGTCGCAGTCCGCCCGAATACTGGTGCGGATATTGAGCGTGCCGGGTCTCCGGCTCCGGAATGCCTACTCGGTCGAGCAGGTCGATCACGGTCCGGCGGACCTCCTTCGCGGGCATTCCGCCGCGCCGGAGGATCTCGCCGACCTGCCGGCCTATCGTCTGCGTCGGGTCGAGCGCGGCCTGAGGGTCCTGGAAGATCATCGCGATGCCGCGCCCACGCAGCCGGCGCCGGTCCGGCTCCGCCATGGTGACCAGGTCCTCACCGTGCCACAACATCCGGCCGGAGACCGCCGCGCCGGGCGGCAGCAGGCCGACGATCGCTGTCGCCGTCATCGTCTTGCCGCTGCCCGATTCACCGATCAGGCCGGTGGTCCGGCCCTCCGCGATGGTGAACGAGACATCGTCCACCACGCGGACCTGGCCGGCCGGGCCTGGCAGGTCGATCGACAGGTGCTCGACCCGGAGCAGCGGAGCGGGCTCCGTGGCGAGCACCGCCGACGACGGGTCGGTGACGTTCGACGACCGGTTCACGATCCACCGGTGCCGATCCGGACGGTGGAGAAGTCCGGCGTGAGGCCCGGGGTGATGGCGAGGCCTTGCACGGACTTGTTCCGGACGTACAGGTTCTGCACGAACATGGGGTACATACCGACCGCGTCATCCCAGATGATCTTGTTGGCCTGCGCGTACAGGTCCTGCCGCTTGGCGGTGTCGCTGGTCGAGCCCGCCTGGGCCAGCAGGTCGTCGAGGTCCTTGTTGCAGTAGCCCGTGCGCTTGGCCGCGCAGGTGTACAACCGGCCGAGGTTGGTCGCCGCGTCGAAGCCGGCGGTGCCGAGTTGCTGGATGTTCAGATCCCACTTGAGCGCCAGCAGATCCTGCAGGAAGACCGCCGCCTCCTTCTGGGTCGGCTCGACCTTGACCCCGATCTTCGCGAGGTCGCTCGCCACCGCGTCGGCGAACTGCTGGAACTGCGGCTGGGAGAACTGGGCCTGGATCGTCTGCTTGTAGTCCCAGCCGGCGTCGTCCAGCGCCTTCTTGGCCGCGACCGGGTCATATCGCACCGGGGTCTGCGGCGCGTAGCCGAGCACGTTGGGGCTCACCACCGAGTCCGCCACCGAACCGGTCTCCGGGAACAGCGACTTGATGATGGTGGCGAAGTCGACCGCCTGCCACAGTGCGCGCCGGACGGCGGCTTCTTTGAGCCCCTCGCGGGAGCTGTTCATCCACATGGTGATGACGCCGCTGCCCGAGTCCTTCTCCACGACGAGGTTGGGATTCCCCTTCAGACCCGGCAACTGGTCGTCCGGGACCGCCCACGTCATGTCCACCTCGCCGGTCTTCAGTGCGGTCATCTTCGCCGCCATCTCCCCGATGCTGCGCAGTTCCAGGCGGTTCAGCGCGGGCTTGCCGCCCCAGTAGCCGGGGTTGGGGGCGAGCACCAGGCTCTGGCCTGGCGTGAACTGCTCGACGACGAACGGGCCTGAGCCGATCGGCTTGGTCCAGCCGTCGTTCTGGTGCGCGGCGGGGGTGACATAGAAGGTGATGAGCTTGCCGAGCAACGCGGGATCGGGGCCCTTGGCCGTGATGACGACCGTATTCGCACCGCTCGCCTTGGCCTCATGGCCGGTGAAGTTGGCGGCCATCGCGCCCTTGAGCTCGAGAAGCCGGTTGAAGGAGGCGACGACGTCAGCGCTGGTGACCGGGGTGCCGTCGGAGAACTTGACGTTGTTCCGCAGCGTGAAGGTCCACTCCGTGGCGTCCTGGTTGGGCTGCCACGACTCGGCGAGCACGCCCTCGAACTTGCCCTCCCCGACCGTACGGACCAGCGGGCTGAAGATCGCCTTGGCGGCGACCTGGGTGCCGTTGTCCATCGAGGAGGCACCGTGCGGGTCGAGGTTCTCGATCGGGGTCCACACGGCGACGGCCAGCTCCTGCGGCACGTCACCACCGGCCGACGAGCCGCCGGTGGTGGTGCTGCAAGCGACCAGCCCGGCGATGGAAACCGTCGCGGCGGCCAGGGCCACCGCGCGACGAAGCCGATTGAGCCTCATGGAATTCCCTCCTGACATTGGCTGAGCAGTCAGCGGCTGGTGCCGAGACGCTGCGTGAGGTGGTCGCCGAGCAGGCCCGTGCTCACCACGAGGCCGGTCAGCGCCAGCCCCGGTAGCGCCGAAATCCACCAGGCGGTGTCCAGATAGTCCTTGCCGTTCGCGATGACCTGGCCCCAGGAGACCGTGGCCGAGGGCAGGCCGAGGCCCAGGAAGCTGAGGCCGGCCTCGGACAGCACCGCGCCGGCGAACTCTGTGGTCGCCAACGCGGTCACCGGACCGATCACGAACGGGATGATGTGCCGGATGATCATGACGGGGGTAGGAACCCCGATCAGCCGCGCGGCGTCGACCCACGGCCGTTCGCGCAGCGAGAGGGTGAGACCGCGGGCCAGCCTGGCGAAGCCGACCCAGCCGGCCACCGACAGGGCCAGGACCACGACCAGCATGCTGCGCTCGAGGAGGCCGGCGATCACGATCGCGAGCAGGATGCCGGGGAAGGCCATCAGGATGTCGATCAGCCGGGAGATCGCGACGTCGGTCCAGCCGGCGAGGTAACCGGCGAGCGTCCCGAAGGCCAGCCCCACCACCAGGCAGGCGGCCACCACGGAGATCCCGATGATGATCGACGTCCGGGCGCCGTAGACGAGCTGGCCGAGCATGTCCCGGCCGGCGCCGTCGGTGCCGAGCACGGCGACCGTGCCGTCCGCCCTGACCGCCCCGATCGGCAGCAGCCGGTCCGCCACGCTGGTCGCCACCGGGTCGTACGCGATCAGCAGCGGCCCGATCAGGCCGACGAGCAGGTAGCCGGCGAGGACGACGGCGGCGATCGTGGCGACGGCCGGCGTGGATCGCAGGCCGACGGGCCACAACCGGGGCCGTACGGTAATCGCGCTCATGCGCCTGCCCCCAGCCGGACTCGCGGGTCGAGCCGGGCGGCGATCAGATCCGCCGCGACGTTGCAGCAGATCACGATGACCGCGATGAGGAGGACGGCGGCCTGCACGATCGAGTAGTCCCGGTTGGCGACCGCGGTCACCAGCAACGAGCCGAGGCCGGGCCAGGTGAAGACGCTCTCCACGATCACCGCGCCGCCCAGCAGCGTGCTCACGTGCAGCGCGCCTACGGTCACCACCGGTGTCGCCGCGTTGCGTACCACATGTCCGGTCACCACTTCGCGCGTGCTGAGCCCCTTGGCGTACGACCGCTGCACGTAGGGCTCCGCCATGGTGTCGGCGACGCTGCTCCGGGTGATCCGGGTGAGGAGCGCGGTGAAGGGGGCGGCGAGCGTGAGCGCCGGAAGCACGATGTGGGCCGGGGTACCGGTGCCGGCGCTGGGGAGCAGCCGGAGCTGCAACGCCATCAAAAGGATCAGCATGATCCCGATCCAGAACGGCGGCATCGAGTAGAGGGTCAGGGCGAAGCCGGAGATCCCACGGTCGATCCACCGGCCGCGGTAGGCGCCGGCCAGGGCGCCGAGGACGACGCCCGACATCGCGATGACGGTCGCCACCAGGGTGAGCTCCACCGAGGCCGGCAGCCGGGACAACACCAGCTCGAACGCCGGCTGTCCGAAGCGGTAGGACTCCCCGAAGTCGAGCGTCGCCAGCTGGGCCAGATAGTGCCAGTACTGGACCGGCAGCGGCTGGTCCAGGCCGAGCCGCGTCCGGGCGGCCGCCACCTCGGCGCCTGTGGCGTCCGGTCCGAGCAGCACCAGCGCCTGGTCTCCGGGGGCGAGCCGCATGATGAAGAACACCAGTGTGGCGGCCCCGAAGATGATCAGGACGCCGGTCGCCGCCGTGCGCAGCGCATACCTGGTCATCGCCGGACCACCCGGCTGATCGAGTTGCCGCGTACGTCCGTGCACGGCACGACCAGCTGAAGAGGCGGCTGGTCCCCGCCCTCGAGCAGGTTGACCAGCAACTGCACCGCGGCCCGGCCCATCTCCACCCGTGGTATCTCGAACGACGTCCAGATCCTGGTCGCGGTCGGCGCCGGGGCGGAGCCCAGGAACGCGACCGACAGGTCGTCCGGGATTCGCAGGCCTGCCGCCTCGGCGACCTCGGCCAGGGCGAGGCCGGTGGCGTTGTCCTCGGAAGGCTCGACCAGGACCGCCGTGATCCCCGCCCGCACCCATCCGGTGACCCGGTCCGCGCCGATGTCCTCGGCACCGGAGGAGAACTCGACCACGAGGTCGTCCGGGCTCAGGCCCGCGGCCTGAGCACCTTGGCGCAGGCCGAGCTCGCGATCATCACCCGGCTCGGCGCCGTCGGTCTGCCGCAGGAGCAGGATCCGCTGATGTCCGAGCGCGACCAGCTCCTCCACGAGGGCCGCAGTCGGAGCGACGTAATCCGGGGCGACGTAGGACAGCTCGGTTCCCTCGATGTCGCGCCGTCCGATGAAGACGAACGGGAAGCCCTCCTTGACCAGGTTCGCCAGGTCGTCACGCGAGATGTGCCGGCCCAGCAGGACACAGCCGTCGGCTTTCAGCAGCGCGTTGCGCCCCCTGGCGTAGACCCCGCCTTGGGCGGTGTTGGCCGAGGTGAACAGCAGCAGGTCGTAGCCGAGCCGCGCCGCCTCCTCCTCCACTCCGACCAGGAACGGGTGATAGAAGTCTCGCTGGTCGACCGGGAACACCGACTCGAACGTGTAGAGCCCGATGGTCTTGACGGTCATCCCGCGCAGCGCACGGGCGGCGGGGTTGACGGCATACCCCAGGTCTTCGATCGCCTGTTGAACCCGCCGGCGGGTCTCCTCGGCCACCTGCACGCCCGGGCGCTCACTGAGCACGAGGGAGACGGTGGCCTGGGACACTCCGGCCCGCTGGGCGATCTCGACTTGGGTGGGGCGTCGCGGCCCGGCTCGTTTTGGCATGGCGATCCAGTTGACTAATACGTAACGACTCCGAGGCACTCTAGGGACCTGGCGGCGGTCTCCACAAGGGGTAGGTTTCCCGAATATTGCCATTTAATGTCGCAAACCAGCCCCAAGGGGAGCATTTGTTGCCTCTTGTGAGGCGGATATGACGTCTGTACGATCCTCGATCTATACGTATCAGGTCGCTTAATGAGAGGTAGAGGCCATGTCCGAGGGGACCGATCGTCGAGCGCTGTTACGGATCGGCGGTGCGGCACTGGGCGCGGCCGCGGCAGCCGCCTCATGGGGACCGTCACCCGCGGCGGCCGCCGCCGTGGACCCGCAGGATGTCGTCACACCACAGCAGTTCGGCGCGGTGGCCGACGGGCAGCACGACGACACCGACGCCATCCAGCAGGCCATCAACGCCCAGCAGACCCGGCTGAACCGGATCGTCGTCTTCCCGCCGGGCACCTACCGGATCACCCGCACCATCGTCATCCCCGACCTGCCCGGGGAGCCCTTCAACCGCATCCAGCTGCGCGGTTACAGCACCATGACGAACCGCGCCTCGATCATCCAGGTGACACACGACGGGGTGGGCATCGACGTCCGGTGCTCCCTCGCCGCGATCTACGGCCTGGCCTTCGTCGCCCCTGCCAAGACCGCCGGCAATGTAGCGCTGCGCTTCGCCGGTGAGGCCAACACCGACGACACCGACGCCGCCATCCTGGAGTGCACGTTCGTGTCGTTCAAGCTCGCCGTCGAGCACGTCGGCCGCGGGCTGTACTTCTCGCACAATCTCGTCGCCCTCTGCACCACCGGCGTCAGCCTCGCCTGGCCGACCGGCGGCGTGGAAGGCGGCCCCGACCATGTCCCGCCGTACGGGCTGCGGAAGTGGCTCATCGCCAACAACCACTTCCACAGTCCGTTCCAGGCCATCGTCACGCAAGGCGCCGGGGACAGCGACTTCCGCGGCGCGATCATCCAGGGCAACCTGCTCGACATCGGCCGGCGGCTGCTGATCGGCAGCCTGACCAACTCCACCATCAGCGGCAATGTGGTGGAGAAGGCGGACAATGGGCCGATCATCGAGATCACCAGCGGGGGCCACAACCTGACCATCGGCGACAACGTCCTCGGCGGGTTCGAGCCGCCGCAGAACAACGGCCTGTGCGCCATCCAGTTCTCCAGCGGTGTCACCGCGCACAACGTCACCATCAGCGGGAACTCGTTCAACTGGCTCAACCACTCGCCGATCCGATTCGAGAACGACGCGAGCAAGATCACCATCGCGAACAACTCGTTCGACAACTGGAACCTCGACGCGAAGACCGATGCCGCGGCGATCAGGGTGGCCGGGAAGGCGCACGCGTTCAGCATCATCGGCAACGTCATCTCGGCCGATCCGGCCGATCGGCCGCCGATTCTGACCACCGGCGGGCTGCACGACTCACACGTCATCGGCAACACCTCTGAGCATGTGCCGCTGGTCGCGGGCACGGTGGGGGCGGATTCGTTCGTGCAGGCCGGCCCGGGCCGGTTCAACCGGATCGAGGTGGCCCAGCCGCTGGGAGCGGCGGCCACGGTGGTCAGCACCTGGACCGGGCCGATCAAGGTGGGCGAGGACCGCTACGGCTCGTTCGTCGTGGAGGGCAACAACGCCAACCCGGGCGTCAAAGGCGGGCTACGGGTGGTCCCGGTCAACGCGTCGGGATCGGCCGCCACCGAGTTGCTGTGCTCGACCACGTCCACCAATGAGCTGGTCTCCATGATCTCCAACGCCACCGGGCTGGTTCCGCCCGTCGACAACGTACGCGATCTGGGCAGCGCGGATCGACGGATGCGAGCCGTGTACACCCACCAGGTGGTCCTGGCCGAGCACGCGCCGGACACACTGCCGAACGCGGCCGACCACGCCGGAGGTCTCATCATGATCCACGACCCCAAGACCGGCAAGCGCGGCCTCGCTCTCTCCGACGGTGGATCCTGGCGGAACGTCGTGCTCGGCACCGAGGTCTGATCAAGGAGGTCCGGTTCGCATGGCGCTGATCCAGCTCGCTCCTGACGCGCGGCCGACCGTCTGGCGGGGCAGCCTGGCCTGGACGGAGGAGGGCGGCTCATGGCAACCGTGGCGGCTGCCACCTGACCGGATCGCCACCGCCCACGCTCCGGACCTGGCCACGCGTGCGCGCATGCCGGCCGGCGTCCGCGCGGTCGTCCGTACCGACGCGACCGCGCTGGAGCTGCGCACCTACGCCGTGGACGATGATGTGACGTCGCTGGACGTCGTCGTGGACGGCGCGCTGTGGCGGCGGACGGCACTGACGGCCGGGACGGAGACGAGCCACGTCACGTTGCCGCCCGACGCCAAGGTCGTCGAGGTTTGGTTGCCCCAGTTCGGCGAGATCCGGATAGGACCCCTCGTCCTGCACGGCGCCACGTACGCCACCGCCGCCACGGATGAGGGGTTCCGCTGGGTCACGTACGGAAGCTCGATCACGCAGTGTCGCTCAGCTCTAGGCCCGAGCGAGACGTGGCCCGCTCTTGTCGCTCGACGCCTCGGCTGGGATCTCACCTGTCTCGGATTCGCCGGGGAGTGCCACCTTGATCCCATCGTCGCCAGAGCCATCACGCGTACGCCCGCGGACCTGATCTCGCTGTGCCTCGGGGGCAACATCTACGGCGCTGCGAGTTTCGGCGCACGCACGCTCACCGGCCAGGTGTCGGGCTTCATCCAGACGATTCGCGATGCCCATCCCCACGTGCCGATCGCCGTGATCTCGCCGATCGTCTCACCACGCCGTGAGCGGTTGCCCAACCGCGCGATGATGACCCTCGACGATGTCCGCGGCGCCGTGACGGACGCCGTGACCACACTGCATCGATGCGGCGAGGCACGGCTCCACCTCGTCAGCGGCCTGAGCATCTTCGGACTCGAGGATGCCCACCTCCTGCTGCCTGACTCCCTGCATCCAACCGCCGACGGCTACCGCCTGATGGCCGAGCGACTCGCCCCCCGCCTGGCAGCCATCGCGCCCGCCAGGAGCCGGTAAGAGCATGCCCAGGCCCGCGTCCATGTCCACGACGCCGAGGAGATCACGCGGCGGTCAGCCGCAGTCGCAGCCGCAGCCGTCGCAGCAACAGCCGTCCTCGCCCGGGCAGCAGGAGCCGCAGTTGCTGCAGTTGCCGCAGCAGTCGTAGCCGGAGCAGTCGAAGCGCTGGCAGCAGGAGCCCTCGCGGTCCTCATCCCAGGCGGGCCGGTACAGGCCGCACGTGCAGCAGCTCAGCGCGGTGCACGCCAACGACAGCAGTCCGCCGGGGTCCCGCTTCGGCGGCCGTTGTCCCGGCGGCGCGCCGGGATCGCCGGGCGGGTGGCCGGGCGGGTGGCCGGGTGGGTGGCCGGGCGGGTGGCCGGGTGGGTGGCCGGTGCCGTGCGTTCCGGCGGTGGCGAAGGCTCGGGAGACGGCGCTGCCGGTCTCCCGCACCAGCAGCGCGCGCGTCAGGGCGGGGCGGGGCAGGTCCAGCTCATCCACGGCGGCGCGCAGCTCGGCGTGCGCGGCGTCGCAGTGGCGGCGCGCCTCGTCCAGGCCGGTGCCGGTGGCGGCCAGCGGATTGTACGCCCCAGACGCCCGGTCGTCGGCCAGGTCCTCCACCGCGTCGATCAGGTGTGCCAGCTTCCCGAATCCGCGACCGGCCGCCTCGAGGGCCTCCCGGTTGTGCGGCTTCCCCGCGAGCACTGCGGTGTGCGCGAACGCGGCGGCGACGGCGTCCTCAGTAGGCCCCGTCAACTCTCGTAACCCGGGCGCGGCGCCGCTCCCCGTGGGCGCCTGGGCGGGGGCGCGTTCCAGGAGGGCCTGGCGGCCGGCCGCCGCTGTCAGCGGGGTGGGGTCGAACCCCAGCGTGCCGGCCATGGCGGTGCCGGCCGAGGACCAGCGGCCCGCCAGGCGGGTGGCGCCGGCGGCCACCGGGCGGCGGGCGTACACGCCGTCCCCGTCCGCCACGTGGTCGCTCACCTTGCCGGCCGCCAGGAGCAGCGACACCGAGGCCGCCAGCCGTACCCCCTCGGACTCCACTACGTCGGCGCCCTTGAAGCCGCGTAGCGCACACGGGCCCGCCCTCCGGTGCGACGTGGACGCGGGCGACTGGGCCTCGGTGAGGACGGACACGAGCAGGCCGTCGTAGTTGGTCACCAGGCGGGACAGATGTCCGTACTCGTCGCGGAGCGCCAGGCAGAGCCCGCACAGGTGGCCCATCCAGTCCGCGTAGAGCCCCTTGCACATGACGTGCCGACACGGGCGGACAATGCCGAACATACGTCCCCTTATGTGCGTATTAGAGAGCCAACCGTAGCACCAGGCCCCGACGGTCTCCGGCGATCAACACGGAGGTGGACTGATACAAATGGGGCATGAGTGAATCCGTCGGGTATCCCCCGCAGCGGAACCTGCCGCCGGCCCGGCGTGTCTACAGCCGGACCTACCGTGGGTGGGCCCACGTGCTCCTGTGGACGCCGATCGCGCTCACGGTGGCCGGTGTCGTCCTCGGCCTGGGGCTGTTCGCGGCCGCTGACGCCGACCCGACGTACGGTTCGTCCGCACTCGGCTATCTCGGCCTCGTCGTGTGGGGCGCCCTCGCGGTCCTGTCACCGGCCCTGCTCGGGTCGTTCATCGCCGGGCTGGTCATGCTGAGCCGCGCGCGCCGCTGAGGCTTCGGACCCGGTATCTCAGCGCGATCGACACTCGATCAGATCGTGGAGCTGCTGAGTCACGGGATCGTGCGGGCGAGCGGCGAAGACGATGTGCAGCCAGCCGTCGGCGTCGGCTTGGAGGAGATCGTCGCGGATGGACGGGTCGGCACCGCGCTCCAGGAGCAGGCGGATCACGTGGAGTCGACCGCCCGGGATTGCCCAGTGCAGGCCGGTTCGCCCGAGGTAGGGCGCGACGTCGGGGTGGACGCCCTGGTCGAGGAACCAGCGCACGACCTCGATCCGGCCGTGCTGGCAGGCATGGACGAACGCCTCTCCCACGATCTCCTCCGGATCATCGGTCGGCGGCAGCCGAGACGGAAAGCCTGCGCCGGTGTCGGCGAGGTTGGGGCGCGCCGACGCGGCGTCCGCCCGGAGGCTGCCGTCCGCGTCGAAACAGGCCCGCACCAGATCCAGCCGGCCGCAGGCGGCATACGTCCAGAGCGCCTGCGGGACGATCCCGTGCTCGGCGAGCAGGTCGACGACCTCCGTGTTGTCGTGGTAGATGGCGTTCTCCAGCGGGGTGATGCCCCATTTCCGCGTGCCAGGATCGGCGCCGGCGTCGAGCAGCAGGCGCACGTATTCGACCCGGTTGGAGCGGGCAGCCCGGGTGAGCGGGAGATCCAGGTTGGTGGCCTTGCCGAGCAGGACATCGACTGCGGCGCGTGGCACGCCGAGCTCCTTCTCGAGCCGGACACCGGGGATCGTCTCGGGGCCTGCGAGCATGTCCAGCAGGGTATCGACGTCCTCGGCGGTCAGACCGGCGAGCCGATCAGTGTCGCCGGCCAGCAGGGCTTCGGCCTCGCGGTGCAGCCGCCGCCGCTTCTCGTGGCGTTCGTCGAGATCGCGCCGGGATTTCTCGGTGAACGACACGAGCTCCTGCCAGGTCGGGAAGCCGAGCTCCCGCGCGATGATCAGCCGCGCGTCGCGAAGCCCGGCGCTCGCGGCGGAGGTCGCGGTGGCGTGCCGGGGCACGTAGGCCCGCAACCGTCGCAGCGCGCCGGGATCGTCGCGGCGCAACTCGACGAGGAGGGTGTCGAGGTCCGCTTGCCCGGCCGGAAAGAGGTTGGTCTTGTCCAGTGCGTTGACGTGCTGCTCGAGGTGGGAAAATCCCTGCCCGCGGACTGGCAGCGCCCTCGCACGCTCCCTTTCAGAGTAGTGATCGGCTCTGCGTGGAGGCAACCATCAGGAAACGTCGAAGAGTTTCCGAGGGTCAGGGAGAAGCAGGCACAGCGGGCGCAGTCTCGCCCCCTATGCCCGTCTCGTTGCCGTCGGCGTCACGGAAGACCCACTTGCAGACGTTGCCGTGCTGCTCCCTATCCACCGGCCGCAGCCCGCGCCCTGCGATCCGGTCCACCTCGGACACCGGATCGTCCACCCAGATCATGCTCACACCACCTCCGGCACGAGCGGCATCCTCGATGACGTACACGTACCGGTCCTCGGCCAGCTGCCACACCGCTTCGACATCGTTGGGCCAGAACGCCGGATCCTTGCCGAGGAGCTTGGTGTACCACTCCACGGCGCTCTTGCAGTCGCGGACAGGGATGCCCGCGAAGATCCCCACTGTCACGGTCGGATCTCCTCTCCATCGGGGCCGGGAAGGACCAGCTCGCCAAAGGAACAGACTCCGCGCGTCTGCGGAAATCATCGCGGCCCTTCGCTTGCCCACAACCCCGGGTTGAAAAAGTGTGTTCTGGCGATATGTCCGGACAATCGCCGCCACTCTAGCCTGCGCTGTAGACCAGTGATCCAGGTCACAAAGGAGCGGCGCGATGAGCTTCCTCTCTCCCCTGCGCAGACCATGGGCCGTCACCGTGCTAGGCGTTCTGCTCGGACTGGCGGGCCTGCTCACCACAGCGCTGACCACGCCGGCTGCGCGGGCGGCGTCGCTGGTGCAGGTGTCGTCCTTCGGCACCAACCCGGGCAACCTCGCAATGCACGCCTACCGCCCCGACGGTCTGCAGAGCGGCCGCCCGCTGGTGGTGCTGCTACACGGGTGCACCCAGAACGCCAGCGGCTATTTCACCAGCAGCGGCTGGCGGAAGTATGCCGACCAGTGGGGCTTCGCGCTCGTGCTGCCCCAGACGAGCAGCGCCAACAACGCCTCGAGCTGCTTCAACTGGTTCGAGACCGGTGACACCACCCGGGGGGCCGGCGAGGCGGCCTCGATCCGCGCCATGGTCGCGTACGCCGTCGCGAACTACGGTACCGACCCCGCCCGGATCTACGTCAGCGGCCTGTCCGCGGGCGGGGCCATGTCGGCCGTCATGCTGGCCACCTATCCGGATGTCTTCGCCGCCGGCTCCATCGCGGCCGGGCTGGCCTATCGCTGCGCAAGCAGCCTGACCCAGGCGTCGAGCTGCCAGTACGGCGCCACCAGCAAGACGCCGCAGCAGTGGGGCGACCTGGTGCGCAACGCCTGTGCCGGCTGCGCGGGCCCGTACCCGCGCGTCGCGATCTGGCACGGTCTGTCCGATTACACCGTCGTTCCGGCCAACGGCACCCAACTGCGTGACCAGTGGACGAACGTGCGCGGCGTCTCGCAGACCCCCACGTCCACACAGTCGCTCACCGGCGGCACTTCCCTCCAGGTGTACGGAGACGACGACGTGCGGCTCTACCAGATCACCGGAATGGGGCACGGCCTGCCGATCGACCCGGGAAGCGCCGCCGACCAGTGCGGCACCACTGCGGCGTACTTCCTGGACACCATCTGCTCGGCCTACCACGACGCGCGTTTCTTCGGCCTGGACGGCGGACAGACCACCCCGCCGACCTCCACCCCCACGCCCACGCCGACACCGGCGACTTGTGTGTACGCGAGCAACTACGCCCACACCACCGCAGGTCGCGCCTATCAGTCCGGTGGCAACACCTACGCCAACGGCTCCAACGACGCCATGGGCCTATGGAACACCTTCGTCACCCACACACTCAGGCAGACTGGCCCGAATTACTGGGTCCTCGCCGACGGCCAGTGCTGACCTCCGAGAGTAAGTAATGGCGCTCGGAAGGCGGCGACATGGCGTGCCGGACCTGAGCGATACCCTGTCGGCCATGCGAGTGGGCATCGTGATTCTGCCTGACCAGCGGTGGTCGGAAGCGTCGCGGCGGTGGCGCCAGGCGGAGGAATACGGGTTCGACCACGCCTGGACCTACGACCACATGGGCTGGCGGGACCTCGTCGACGGCCCTTGGTTCGACGCCGTGCCGGTCTTGACCGCCGCGGCGCTGGTGACCTCCCGCATCCGCCTCGGCACGATGGTCGCCTCACCCAACTTCCGCCATCCGGCGCACTTCGCCCGCGAGGTGACCGCGCTCGATGACATGGCCGGTGGACGGCTCACCCTTGGCCTGGGCGCCGGCGGCATGGGATATGACGCCACCGTGCTCGGGCTGCCCGCGATGTCCCCGCGCCAGCGGGTCGACCGCTTCGCCGAGTTCGTGACGCTTCTCGACGGGCTGCTGCGGGACGGCAGTGCCGACTTCAGCGGGGAGCACTACCGAGCCGTGGACGCCCGCAGCACTCCGGGGTGCGTGCAGCGGCCGCGAGCGCCGTTCGTCGTCGCGGCCAACGGGCCGCGTTCGATGCGCCTGGCCGCCCGATTCGGACAGGGCTGGGTGACCACCGGCGAGCGCAGCACCGATCTCGGCGCGTGGTGGCAGTCGGTCGCCGAGCTGGCCAAGCGGTTCGACGATGTGGAGGCCGCTGCCGGGCGGGGCCCGGGCGAGCTCGACCGCATGCTCTCGCTGGACGCCGCACCGGTGTTCTCCCTCTCCAGCGCCGGCTTCTTCGCCGACGCTGCCGGGCGGGCCCGCGAGCTGGGCTTCACCGACGTGATCACGCACTGGCCGCGGTCCGACAGCTGGTACGCCGGCAGCGAGGCCACCTTGGAGACAGTGGCGAAGAACGTGTTGCCTGCCATCCAGCAGACAGCGCCCAGGCTCGGCCCGCCTACGTCGACGTCCCGCGTCGAGCCGCGCTGAATGTCGTTGGCGCCTCCGCCGAGGATGCGGTCGTGTCGATCCCGAGACCGGCTAGGCCGAGCCGCCCACGAGGATTTCGGTCGGCAGGTAGATGCCCGGCTCCCCCGTGGGGCCCTCCTCGATCTCGAGCAGGCAGCGCTCCACCAACGCGGCCGCGGCCTGCTCGAACGGCAGCCGCACGGTCGTCAGCGGCGGATCCGTGAGCCACTGAAGAGGGCCGCCGTCGAAGCCGGTCACGGCGACGTCGTGGCCGACCCGCAGCCCCGCCGAGCGTACGGCGCGGATCGCCGCGACGGCCAGCCAGTCGGCCGCGGTGACCACCGCGGTGGGGCGCCGACGCCCGCGCAGCAGCCGGCCCACGGCGGCCTCGACCTTCGCCTCCGGCTCCTGCACCAGCCACGAGCCGGGCACGGCCAGGCCGTGGTGCCGCATCCGGGCGCGGAAACCCTCCACCCGCTCGATGAACCAGTAGCCCGGCAGGCGGGGCCCCACGTAGGCGATGTCCTCGTGTCCTTTGCTCACCAGGTAGTCGACCATGGAAGCGACGCCCGCGGCGTTGTCCACATCGACCCACGACTGCGGCAGGTCGGCCTCGGTGCGCCCGAACGAGGCGAAGGGCATCCCCACTCCCGCGAGATAGCGGGCCCGGGGATCGTCGATGCTGGAGTCGGTGATCACGAATCCGTCGACTCCGTGGGCCGCGACGAGCTCGCCCAGCCGGTCGGTCACGTCGCCGGGCGAGGTGAAGACGAGGATCTGATATCCCCGCCGCTCGGCCTCACGCAGCAGAGGCGAGACGAAGGACACCGCGAAGACCTGGTTGGACTCCAGCAGCGCGCCGGAGACGTGGAACCCGAGCTGGCGCGTGCGCTGCAGGCGCAGGCTGCGTGCCTGCCGGTTGGGCTGGTAGCCGAGATCCTCCACCGCGGCCAGCACCCGCAGGCGGGTCTCCTCGGGGATGCCACTGCCCGGCCGCTCGTTGATGACGAACGAGACCGTGGTCGGCGAGACGCCTGCAAGGCGGGCCACGTCCGCCATGGTCGGGCGCCGCCTGCGTCCCCGGGCCCCCTGCCTGGTGCTCATCGGCCGCTCCGTGCTGATCGCTCCCCCGCTGCTCCCCGGTCGCTCCGTACTGATCGCTCCCCCACCGCTCCCCGGTCGCTCCGTACTGATCCCGCGTCCGCCATCCTGCGGGCCGTCGCCACCGCGACGCCCCGGCGGTGATGGTGAGGTCCGGCGGCTTCACGCGTGCGCATGCGCCCGGCCCCTCGGCCGGGCGTGATCAGCGTAGCGCAGGTGGTACGGCCGATGAGTACCTCCGGCCGCGTGACTCTTGCGTGCGTATCGGGCATGTGGACCCCCGTTCCGGCGGCAGACCCGGCACCGGCCATGCCGTGCCGGGCTGCCCGCATCTCGCCCCGATCACTTGAACAGGGCGTTGACCTGCTCGTTGGCCTTGCTCAGCGAGCTCGCCGGGGCGCTGCCGCCGATCACGGCGTCCATGGCCGGCTTCATGACGGATTCGATCTCGGCGGCGTGGTCGGTGATCGGGAAGAGGAAGGTCGTCTTGTCCTTGACGTTCACGGTGAACGCCTCGACGTCGACGCCCTTGTCCGCGAACTTCTTCTGGGCGACCTCCACCGCGGCGGGGATGGCGGGGAAGACGACCGCGTGCTGGGCGACGACGTTCTGGCACGCAGGGGAGGCGAGATACTTCACCCACTGCCACGCGGCGTCCTTGTTCTTGGTCCCTGCGTAGATCGAGTCGGCCAGGCCGTTGAACATGCTCATCCGCGTGCCCATCGGGCCGGCGGGCAGCGGGGCGAGCCCCGGCTCGAACGTGCCGGACTTGGCGCCGAACACCGAACCGATCATCCAGCTGCCGTTGGTCGCCATGGCGCCCTTACCCGCGGACAGCATGTCGTTCCAGGCCACGCCCTCGGTCGCCTTGAGCGGCGGCATGTAACCCTTGTCGATCAGGCTCTTCCACCAGGTGATGGTCTCCTGGAACTTGGGGTCGCCGTAGTTGTACTGGCTGCCCCACGGGTTCTTGTCGGTGAACTTCCAGCCGTTGCTGGCGGCGTACATGCTCCACTGGGTCTGGCCCACGCCGTTGCCGGAGCTCTCCAGCCACAGGCCGTAGGTTTCGACCTTGCTCTTGTCGAAGCCGGGCTCGTCGCCGCGCTTGCCGTTCTTGTCCACGGTCAGCTTGGCGATGATCTTCTCGTAGGTGCCGCCGTCGGCAGGGTTCCAGGCCATGTTCTTCAGCTGCTCATCGGTGATCCCCGCCTTCTCGGTGAGCTTCTTGTTGTAGAAGACGGCGATGGTGTCCCAGTCCTTGGGCAGGCCGTACCGCTTGCCGTCGGCGCCGACCCACAGGTCGGCCAGGCCCTCCGCGTAGATGCCGGTGTCCACCTTGTCCTGCTTAACGAGGTCGTCGATCGGCAGGATGGTGCGCTTGGTGACGAACTCCGGGTACTTGGCCAGGTGGTCGGTGAAGACGTCCGGCGCGGACCCGGAGACGAAGCCCGTGGTGAGCTTGGTCCAGTAGTCGTCCCAGCCGAGCTGGGTGATCTTGACCGTGATGTTCGGGTTGGCCTTCTGGAAGTCGGTGGCGCACTGCTGGTATGCCGGCTGCTGGTTGGCGTCCCAGAGCCAGTAGGAGATGGTCGCCTTCCCGCCGGCGGAGGCGGACCCTCCGCTGGTGCCGCCGCCGCACGCGGCGAGGGCCAGCGACAGCAGGGCGACGCCGGCGACCGCCGGCAGCTTTTTGATCATCAAGGTGTCCTTTCCAGTGGGGGGTTGACGCGAAGATCCGGCGGTCACTTCAGACCGGAGAACTGGATGGAGTTGACGATGCGCTTGCCGAACGCCGCGAACAGCACCAGCACCGGAAGCGCCGCGACGAGGGTGGCGGCCATCAGCCCGGCCCAGTCGGGGCTGCCCTGCGGCGTCTGGGACTTGAACACGCCGAGCGCCACGGTCAGCACGCGGACGTCGTCGTTCGTGGGATCGGTGACCAGCAGCGGCCAGAAGTACTCGTTCCAGGAATTGATGTACGTGAGGATGGCCAGCGTGGCGATCGGCGCCGCGCTCATGGGCAGGATGAGCCGGAAGAAGATGCGGGGATAGCCGGCGCCGTCGAGCATCGCGGCCTCCTCCACCTCGCGGCTCACGTTCAGGAAGAACTGCCGCAGGAAGAAGACGGCGAACGGGGTCATGAACAGGTACGGCAGCACGATCCCTGCGAAGGTGTTGAGCAGCCCCATGTTCTTCATCAGCTCGAAGTTGGGCAGGTGGATGAAGATCGGCGGGACCATCAGCGCGGTCAGGAAGAGGAAGAACACCTTGTCCCGGCCGGGCCAGCGCAGCCGCGCGAACGCGTAGGCCGCCATGGCGCTGAAGAACACCTGGCCGATCGTGATGACCGTCGCGACGATCACGGAGTTGCGCAGGTAGAGCCAGAACCTGATGGAGGCGCCGGAGCCGCCCTGCGCCTGGGCCTCCTGGATGCTCGCCACCCCGAACACCCGCTCGTACCCGCCGAGGGTCGGGGCCACCGGCAGCCAGGACGAGGGATCGGAGAACAACATCCGGTTGTTGGACAGCGAGGTGCGCAGCATCCAGTAGAACGGGAACAGCGTGAGCAGGACGAAGATCCAGAGCACCACCCAGGCGGCGATCCGGCCGATACGGGTGCGACGTCCATGGCGCGCGGCCGGCCTGGCCACCGCGGTCTTCGCCGAGGGCATGCTTATCGCGGTCATGACAGCGCTCCTCTAGGACAGGTCCGACTCGCCCGCACGCAGCAAGCGCATCTGAAGCAGCGAGACACCGGCGAGGATGGCGATGAGGGCGACGCCCATCGCGGAGGCATAGCCGAAGTCGAACTGGCTGAAGGCCTTCTCGAAGATGTAGTAGTAGATGACCTTGGAGGCGTCCGCGGGGCCGCCCTGGGTGGTGACGGCCACGGTGTCGAAGATCTGGAACGACCCGATGACCGTGATGACCAGCACCATCGCCAGCACCGGCCGCAGCAGCGGCAGCGTGATCCGCCAGAACGAGCGCCACTCCGTGGATCCGTCCACGGACGCCGCCTCGTAGAGCGACCTGGGGATCGCCTGCAGGCCGGCGAAGATCAGCAGCGCCGTGTAGCCCATGTGCTTCCAGACGTTCACCAGCGCGATCGTCGGGATCACCAGGTGCTCTTCCCCGAAGAACCCCAGGGGCTCGAGCCCGATCCAGCCGATGACCTGGTTGACCACACCGAGGGTGTAGTCCGCCATCCAGTACCACACCAGGGCGACGACCACGCTCGCGACGAGGTACGGCAGCAGCAGCACGCCGCGCAGGAGGCTCGACTTGGTCAGCCGGTGCATCATGACCGCCAGGACGATCGCGACGATCGTCTGCACCGAAATGTTGATGACGACGTATTCCAGGGTCACCGCGAGGGAGCGCCAGAAGGAGCCGTCACCGATGAGCTTGACGTAGTTCGCCGCCCCCGACCATTCGGGCGGAGCCAGCAGGCTGTGGTCGGTGAAGCTCAGGTACACGCCGCGGATCGTGGGCCAGAGGTAGAAGACCGCGAACCCGAGCAGCGCCGGGAGGATGAAGAAGAGCGCCGCCCGATGGTCCCTCCTCTCGTGCGATCGGGCCTGCGGCTTGTGGCGCCCCGCGGGCGCCCCGGGTCTTGGTGTGGGAACGGAGACCGTGTTCGCCATCGATCACTCCCTAGTCAGCCGGAGCAGCAGTAGGTGTTCTGGATAGAGATCGGGGGCCTGGATCCCGGCCTGTTCCAGGACCGAGCCGGGAAGCCTGAGCTCGCCGCGGGCCAGCCACGACGGGAGTACGTGGTTGATGCCGGCGGCCACGTCACCTGGCGCCAGCGGTTCGACCCGGTACGTCGCCCGTGGGTCGAGCCCGGGCAGCCGCACCCGGCCGGGCGGCGCGACGACCGAGGTCGCGACCGCGACCAGCGCGAAGATCGCCTCGGAGCGGTCCTGCGCGACCACGCCGTGCACCCACAGCGCGGGGTCGGGATGATCGGCGCGGACGATCCGCCCCGTGTGCAGCAGGCCGCGCACGTCCTTGTAGAGCGCGATCCAGCGGGCCAGCTCGGCTCGCTCGGCCACCGAGGCCGAGGTGAGGTCCCATTCGATGCCGAAGTGGCCGAACAGCGCGGTTCCCGCGCGGAAGGCGAGGTCGTGGCGCCGGCCGGTGGTGTGCGCGTGCCCGGCTCCCACGTGCGAGCCGATGAGCTCGGGCGGGAGCAGGAGCTGGGTCCAGCGCTGGATCGACTGGCGTTCCAGTGCGTCGATGCAGTCGCTGCCCCACACCCGGTCCGTCCGCTGGAGGATGCCGAGGTCCACGCGCGCTCCCCCCGAGGAGCAGGACTCGATCTCCAGGCCGGGGTGGCGGCGGCGCAGCTCGTCCAGCAGCCGGTAGACCGCCAGCGTCTGCCGGTGGACGGCCGCCTCGCCGCGCGGGCTGTGGCCCGCGTCGATCAGGTCGCGGTTGTGGTCCCACTTCAGGTAGTCGATGGCGTACTCGGCGACGAGCCGGTCCAGGCGGTCCAGCACGTACGCGTACGCCTCGGGGTGCACGAGGTCGAGCACCTGCTGGTGACGCACCTCCGGCGGCGTCCGCCCGCCCGTCGACATGATCCACTCCGGGTGGGCCCGGGCCAGGTCGGAGTCGGGATTGATCATCTCCGGCTCGACCCACAGCCCGAATCCCAGCCCGAGCGCCCGCACGTGATCGACCAGGGGGTGCAGGCCCTGCGGCCAGACGTCCTCGTCCACGTACCAGTCGCCGAGGCCGGCGTAGTCGTCGCGGCGGTGGCGGAACCAGCCGTCGTCCAGGACGAACCGCTCCGCTCCCACCTCGGCCGCCCGGTCGGCGAGCGCGCGCAGCTTGGGCAGGTCGTGGTCGAAGTAGACGGCCTCCCAGGTGTTCATGACCACGGGACGCGGGTCCGCCGGGTGGCCCGGCCGGGCGCGCAGGTGCCGGTGGAAGCGGTCCGACACGCCGTCCAGCCCGTGGCCGTAGGCCGCGTACAGCCGCGGGGTGGTGTACTCCTCCCCCGGTTCCAGCCGTACCTCGCCCGGCAGGAGCAGCTCGCCGCCGCCGATGACGGCCCGCCCGTCCGGCAGGCGCTCGGCGTAGGTGACATGGTTGCCACTCCAGCCCACGTGTACGGCCCACACCTCGCCGGAGCGGAATCCGAAGTCGGGAACACCGGCCGCCAGGAGCAACGACGCGTCCGCCCCTGTGCGGCCGCGGCGGCTCTCCCTGACCCGGGAGCCCACGGTGAACGGCTGGCGCTGCGGTGACCGCTCGCGCAGGTGCCGCCCGGTCAGGTCCAGCAACTCGGCGGCCTCGGCGGGCACCGGCAGGTTGAGCACGAGGCCGTCCAGCACGTACGGCTCGGCCGGATGCCGGTTGCGCACCGCGGCCCGCAGGGTGATCAGGCCGGTCGCGTCGAGCGCGATCCACACCGCCAGCTCCAGGCCCGCGGCCTCGTCCACGGCTTCGACGCGGACCTCCGCGCCGGCGGCGTGCGCGGAGGTCACTGTGAACAGCGGCGACCAGGCCGTGCCCCCGCGATGCCCGCGCAGTCCCGGCAGCCCCGGCCAGCCGGTCGCGTGCTCGGCGAGCACCGAGAGTTCCGCGGGCGTGTCGAGGCCGCTGGAGACGACGGCGGGAACGGCGGCGAGGGCCAGCTCGCGCAGCTGCGCTGGAGTGACGTCTCCGAGGTCGCCGCCCCAGTGCAGCACGCTCGGCAGGCGCGGCCCGCCGACATCCAGGACCAGGCTGACGCCGCCCGCCCGCAGGTGGATCGGCTCCGGCCGACTCGCCGCCACGCCGTACGGCGCCGTCGGCTCCTCGGCTCGCGTGCTGGTCTCCTGCGGCACTGCGGCACCTCCCGATGAGGAACTAAGCTTTAGTAAATCGATTTAGGCAACACGATTCGCCATGGCGATCAAGAGGAGGAAGCCACGGTATGCGCGGGACCATTTCGATTTACTAATTGCTTTTAGTTGCTAGGCTGGCCTCAAAAGTGCCCCCGCCTGAACCGCATGTCAATCCTTCGTTACGAGTCCGTTACGCGGATCCCACACTCGGCTCCGCGAGCCTGTGACACTCCACCCCCCTTCCTCCTTGGAGCGCCATGAGCGAGGTACGCGTGCCCGATGAGGTGTTCGTCCTGCACGACGACGGCGGCCGGCCGGCCCCGGCCCGGCGCGGTCGCACCGGCTTCGCCACCCCGGACGTGGCGGTCGACCTGAACCCGGCGGGCGAAGGCCTCGAGATCCACCTAAGCTCCCCCAGCCGCGGCCTGTCCCTGGTGGCTCTGCGGTGGCATGATCCGCTACCGGAGCCGGCCCTGATCCTGGGCGACGCCTGGGAACGCTCCTACGGCGACCTGCAGTGGCGGCACCGCCAGCCGGACCGCGTCCTTCCCTGGTACTGGCTGGCCCACGACCCCGCCACCGGCCGCACCGAGGGCATGGGCGTGCGGGTCCGGCCCGCCGCCTTCTGCTCGTGGAACCTCGACGAGGACGGCGTCACGCTCTGGCTGGACGTACGCAATGGCGCCGCGCCGGTCGAACCGGGCGGGCGGCGGCTGCACGCGGCCACCGTGGTCCGGCTCGGCCCGCGCGCGGACATGTCGCCGTTCGCCGCACTGACCGAGTTGTGCCGGGCCATGTGCGACGACCCGCTGCTACCGCCCGAGCCGGTCGTCGGCGCCAACAACTGGTACTACGCCTATGGCCGCGACTTCGGCCCGGGCGAGGTCCTGCGGGATGCGGAGACCATCGCCGACCTCGCCGGCGGCCACCCGGTCCGGCCCTTCTGCGTGGTGGACGCCGGGTGGAGTCCCGGCGGCGAGTGCCCCGGCGGGCCGTGGACGGCCGGACTCCCCGGCCTCTTCGACGACATGCCCGGCCTCGCCGCCGGCATCGCCGCCGCGGGCGCCCGGCCCGGCATCTGGCTCCGGCCGGCGGCGCTGTCCGTCGTGGACGACCCGAGCCGGCTGCGGGCCGGCCCGCGACCGGTGCCCGAGCAGCCGCTGGACCTGAGCATCCCGGACAACCTGCACACCATCGGCGCCGACGTCCGCCGCCTGACCGGCTGGGGCTTCGACCTGATCAAGCATGACTTCTCCACGTACGACCACTTCGCCCGGTGGGGTTTTCACATGGGCCGGCGACTCACCGAGCCCGGCTGGGCGCTGGCCGACCGCACCGTCACCAACGCCGAGGTGCTCCTGAGCCTGTACCGGACCATCAGGCAGGCGGCCGGTGACGCGCTGGTGCTCGGCTGCAACACGGTCGGCCACCTGGCCGCCGGCCTGGTCCACCTGCAGCGGACCGGCGACGACACCTCCGGCAGGTTCTGGGAGCGGACCCGCCGGATGGGGGTCAACACCCTGGCCTTCCGGCTGGCCCAGCACCGCACCTTCTTCGCCGTGGACGCCGACTGCGTGCCCTGCACTCCGGCCACCCCGTGGGAACGCAACCGGGAGTTCCTGGACCTGGTGGCCCGGTCGGGGACGGCGCTGTTCGTCTCGGTGGACCCGCGGGCCCGCACCGCCGGCGTGGACGCCGACCTGCGCGCCGCCGTGCGGATCGCGCTGGACGGCGGCGTGCCGGGCGGTGTGGAGCCCTTGGACTGGCTGCACACCAACAGCCCGCGCGACTGGCGGACCGGTGACGGCCACCGCCGCTACCGGTGGCTGGAGCCGTACGGCGCCGGGCCGCTGATGGACGGCACCGAGCTGCTCGGGTTGTGACGCCTCGCCCGCACCCTGGTCATCGGCACGACGTCATGACGCCGGCGATGGCGGCATGAACCACAGCCTTCTCATCGCTGGTCAGATCCATGGGGCGGTGAGTGAAGGCGTTGTCCGTGTGGACGTGGACCTGTAGCCCCGACGACCGGGCACCGGCGATCAGGATGTCGGTGAGGCCGAGCAGGAGGGATGCCGACCTGGTGGCGGAGTCCACATCCTGATGCCGATCGAACTCCGCCGCGAGAGCACGCAGACCTTCGGCGAGGTCCGGCTCTGGCACGGTGAGGGCTCCGGCGACCCGGCGTGCCTGCTCGGCGGACCTGTCGCCCCAGTTCGACCAGTGCCAGCCGGGCCACCGCTGCCCGACGTCCAGCAGGGCACCGCGCAACGTCGAGGTGGTCCAGATGCCGGCGCTCTGGTCATCGAGGTCGAGGTGGACACCGGCGACGACCTTCTCGGGGCATGAGGTGATCGTCGGCCAGGCAGAGAGGTAGTCGTCCAGGAACCTCGCCCCAATGCCGATGACCGCTGCGGCCGAATCGACGAGGTAGGCCCGCGTCCGGCCTTGGTGGATCACGGTGACCAACTCGTCGCACCATTCTTCGCCGGCTTGCGGAGCCTGCGGGGATGGCGGGGTGACCTCGGCGGCGTGGCCGACTACCACCTTGATCTGCTGAGGGCCGTCATAGGCCCACTCCACCCGCCAGCCGGGCCAGGTCCGGGCGAGTGTGGCCAGGGCCGCGAGCCGGTAGCTTTGGTCGCCGTCGCAGTGGCAGAACAGCAGCAGTCGCCGTTCGTCATGGTCGATCAGGCATGCGCCGTCGCATTCGCCCTCCCACATCCATGAGCTCTGCTCGCGCTGGCGGCGGGCGAACCGGGTTGCCGGTTCAGGGCCGGGCAGGAGGTCGAGTTCGAGGTGGTGGGCGCCCCATTGCGAGTAGTAGAGCCCGAAAGTGCCGCCCTGCAGAGTGGCGTAATGTGCACGGCTTCCCATAGCCATACCGTAATTGAGGCATCACTAAATGTGAGTGCCGTTCTGAAGATCTCGTGCTGAAGGTATCGCGGTGGGCCCGAGTCCGCGGGGTTTGGGGGGCGGCAGAGGTGCGTCACAACGTCGGCCGCCGTCTCTGGGCTGCCGCCCTGGCTGATGGGACCGGTGCATCGTGGCCGGCGGCGAGAAGGCCAAGCGGCGGGAGATTGGCTGACGGTCGAGCCGTCGACCAGAGACGGGCCGACGGTGGGACAGGTGGTACCACCGTCGGCCCTGAGGTGCGCAAACGTGTGAGACCTTCACGTGCTTAGGCCGGGAGGTTCCACTTCTGCGGATCGAGTCCGTTGCAGTCGTAGATCTGCAGGCGGGTGCCGGCGGCGGTGGCGCCGCCGGGGCTGTCGAGGCAGCGGCCGGACTGCGGGTTCAGCAGGGCGCCGTTCGGCTGCGAGCGCCACTGCTGGCCGCCCGCGCCGTTGCACTCCCAGAGCTGGACCTTGCTGAAGTTGGCGGTGGCGTTGGCGTCGATGTCCAGGCACTTGCCGAAGGCGCGCAGAGTGCCATCGGGGTGCCGCGACCAGCGCTGGCCGGTGGCGATCCCGCAGTCCCACAGCTGCACGGGGTTGCCGTTGGCGTTCGTGTTGGTGTCCACGTCCACGCACTTGCCGGCGCCGGCGGGCCCGGTGATCTGGCCGGCGGTGCCGGGCAGCGTGCCGATGCCGTACTTGACCTGGCACTGGTTGCCGGTGAGCTGGGTGGCGGCGAGGTAGAGGAAGCCGGTGCCGTTCGCGGAGGGCACGATGGGCGAGCTGTAGCCGGGGCAGGACGGCTCGCCGGTGTTGTAGCCGCCGGTGGGGTTGACGTTCACCGGCGCCTCGATCTCGGTCCACGCGCCGGCGCCCAGATTGGTGTTGGCGAACAGGACCTGGCCGGACTCGCCGAGCACGGTCTTGTTGCCGGTCGGGCCGGCGACGACGCGCTGGCCGGACATCAGCAGCGTGCCGTTGGGGCCGCCGCCAGGCAGCCAGGCCACGTACGGCGTGTGCAGCAGCTCCCGCTGGTCGGAGGTGCGGACCAGGGTCCCGGTGCCGGAGCCCCAGTTCAGGCCGTCGGAGCTGGTCTTGACGTACACCTCGCAGGCGTGGTCGGGGTCGGTGGCGTCCCGGCACATCTCGTACGCCATCAGGAATGACCCGTTCGGCAGCCCGGTCACGATTGACATGCCCGGCCTGGCCAGGTTGTCGGCCGGGAAAGCCACGTCCTGGGTGAGGGTGGCGCTCCACGACTGGCCGCCGTTGGTGGAGGTGTAGTGGCCGATGATCTGGTTGTTGGTGGGGGTGTTGGCGGGGCGCTCGTCGGAGATGAAGCAGGCGAGGGTGTTGTTCGGGGCCAGCAGGAACCACGGCTCCCAGATGCCGTGGCCCCACGAATTGGGCTGGCCGCTGGTCTGCGTGCAGTTCGACAGGTACGTCCAGGTCGCACCGTGGTCGGTGCTCTTGAACACCTCGACCTTCTGGGCCGTGTAGTCGCCGACGTCCCAGGCTGTGCCCGCGGCCAGAAGGTCGCCTTGGTTCAGCCCGTTGGCTGTGCGCGGCACCTCGTACAGAACCGGGGCCTCCAGGTCCCAGCCGGGCGTATGGGAGGTGATCGTGGAGATCGGGTTCGCTGGCCAGGTGCGCCCACCGTCGGTGCTGCGGTAGATCGGCAGCGACGTGGGCGCGTTGTGGTTGCGGCGGGCGAACGTCGCGAGCATGGTCTCGTTCGGCGAGCCGTCGTGGTCGAGTCGGATCGCCCGCGGGTAGCTGGCGTCGCCCTGCGGATACGTGCCCAGGTTCGGCGCGTAGAGCACCTGGCCGGGCGGAGCCGCCTGGGCGGAACTCGCGGACCCGGCCAGGCAGGCTCCGACCAGGGCTAACGCGGCAATGGGGGGTGTGAGGCGCACGCTGTCTCCTTAGTTCGAGTCGTCTCCGATGACGGGGGTGGTGCAGGTGTCCACGTCCACGGCCGAGCGGGCGACCACGGCGCCGTCGCTGACCAGGGCGAGGTGCAGGCGGCCGCTGGTCCAACCGGCCGGGAGCTCGGCGCTGACCTCGGCGGGGGCGCTGAGCAGGAACGGCTTGGCCTCGATCCACGGGCCTGGCGCGCCGAAAGCGCCGGGTGCGTCGGGGGCGGGGCGCAGCACGGGAGTCCAGGCGGTGTGCAGGTGGCCGTTGACCGGCTCGGCGCCGTGGTGGGAGACGCGTACGGGCACGGTGATCTCGCGCGTCTCGGTCAGCAGGTCGCGGCCGGGCGCGACGGGGACGACGTCGAGGACGAGCGTGGTGGTGGCGTTCACGTGCGCCGGGTCCACCCCGGCCAGGTCTTTGGCCCGGCGCTCGAAGTCCAGCAGGCCGGCGGACTCGTGCTCGATGTCGTACAGCTCGGTGTAGACGTAGCCGGCCAGGCGGTCGTGGCGGCGCAGCTCCTGGGTCTGCCAGCGCAGGTGCCAGGCGCGTTCCACGCTGGTGAAGCCGCCGCCGTACTCGCTGTTGAGGTTGGGCAGGCCGCGCAGCGGCTGGGACGGCGCGCCGGCCAGCTTCTTGCGTACGACGTAGTCCGGGCCGAGCCGGACCGGGAAGTCGTCCTGCGCGCCGTCCAGCAGGGCGGCCACCGTCCGGCCCCAGGAGGCGGCGGACTCGTCGTAGTAGTGCCAGTCGAGGAGGTCGGTCTTGACGTGGGTCCAGCCGGAGTTGTCCACCGCCGGGCGGGTCGGGTCGAGGGCCTTGAGCAGGTCGTACGCCCACGCGGCGGCCTCCTGCTTGGCCGGGTCGCCCGGGATGTCCCAGTCCAGGCCCCACTCCTCGTTGTACAGGCCCCAGATGACGATCGCCGGGGAGTTGCCGTCGCGTTCCACCATGGGCGCGATCTGCTCCTCGAACGCCGCCACGGACTCGGCGGAGAAGCGGCCAGTGGCGGCGGGCTCGGCCCATAGCAGCATGCCGAGCGTGTCGGCGTGGTGGACGAAGCGCGGGTCCTCCAGCTTGAGGTGCTTGCGGACCAGGTTGTATCCGGCCGCGGCGGCAAGGTCGAGGTCGTGGCGGAGCGCGGCGTCGTCGGGTGGGGTGATGCCGGTGCGCGGCCAGTAGCCCTGGTCGAGCACGCCGCGTACGAACAGGCGGCGGCCGTTCAGGTACAGGTCCTCGCCGATCACCTCGATCCGGCGCAGACCCGTGTAGGCGGCGACCCGGTCGGTGCCGTCGGCCGAGGTCAGCTCGGCGTCCACGTGGTAGAGGTGCGGGTCGTCCGGCGACCACAGGCGCGGCTCGCCGACCGGCAGCACGCCCCGTACGGTCCCGCCGGCGACCGGCAGCTCGATCGTCGTCTCCGTCCCGCGCAGGGTCAGCCGGAGTACGGACTCCGCCGGTCCCGCCACCCGGGCCTCGACCTCGATGGCGTCCAGTCCCGCCGACGGGCGCAGCTTCAGGGCGGCCAAGTGGGTGGCGGGGCGGGCTTCCAGCCAGACGCTCTGCCAGATGCCGGACGACGGGGTGAAACACACGCCGTCGAAGTCGTCGCGCGGGATGCTGCGCTGTTTGCCGTGCGCGATCTCGCGCTTGTCGAGCGGCGCGGAGACCCGTACCACGACCTCCTGGGCGCCGCCGTCGCGCAGCGCGTCGGTGATGTCGGCCTCGAACGGCGTGTAGCCGCCCCGGTGGGTGACCACCTCGACGTCGTTCACCCAGACGGTGGCCTCGTGGTGCACGGCGCCGAAGTGCAGCACCACCCGCTGCCCGGTCCACTCCGGCGGGACGGTGAGCCGGCGGCGATACCAGGCCACCGGCAGCCAGTGGGCCTCGATGCCCGACGCGGGGGTCTCCCAGGCGAAGGGCACGGTGATGGTCCGGTGCCAGTCCGGCTCGGGGTCGGCCCGGAAGTCCCACTCGCCGTTGAGGCTCGACCAGGCGTGCGACCGGTCGAAGTGGGGGCGGGGATATTCCATGGTGCTCTCTTCCGTGAGGACGGGGTCAGCCCTTGACGCTGCCCGCGAGGATGCCGTTGATGAAGTGGCGCTGCAGCAGGACGAAGATCACCAGCAGCGGCAGGAGCGCGATGCTGCCCGCGGCGAGGAGTTCGCCCCAGACCGTCGCGAAGTCGGCGCCGATCCGGTTGCCGGTGACGTTCTGCGCCAGCGTGGCCAGCACCACCTGCAGCGTCTGGTGTGAGGTGTCGTTGACGGCGACGACCGGCCAGACGAAGTCGTTGTAGACGTTCATGGTGGTCAGCACCGCCAGCGCGGCCAGTCCGGGCCGGATCACCGGCAGCACGACCTTGGCGAAGATGCCGAACTCGCCCGCGCCGTCCACCCGCCCGGCGTCGATCAGCTCGTCCGGGATGGCGGCGATGGTCTGCCGCATCCAGAAGATGCTGAACGCGTCGATGCTGCCCGGCAGGATCAGCGCCTGGTACGTGTTCACCCAGCCCAGCGCGCTCATCTCCAGCAGCAGCGGGATGATCAGCACCAGCGTCGGCAGCATCAGGGTCAGCAGGACCACGCCGAACAGCAGGTTCTTGCCGGGGAAGTCGTACTTGGCGAAGGCGTAGCCGGCCAGCGGGCAGAAGAACATGGTCATCGCGCCCTTGACCACCAGCACCAGCGCCGTGTTCGCGAACCCGGTGCCGATCGGCACGTCGGCGAACATCGCCCGGTAGTTGTCCAGCGTCAGCGCGCCGATCGACAGCGGATCTGAGATGATCTCGGCCGCCGGCTTGAGCGAGGAGCTGACCGCCCACCAGATCGGGTAGAGGAACACGATCGCGAGCAGCGCCAGCACCGCGTACTGCAGGGGGCCGGGCCTGGTCTGGTTCATGACGCCTCGTCCTTCGGCCGCAGCAGCCTGACCGAGACCAGCGACAGGCCGAAGACCAGCAGCACCAGCAGGAACGAGTTCGCGGCGCCGGTGCCCAGGTCGGAGGCGGTGATGTGGTCGTACAGGTACAGGCCTGCGGTGGTGGTGGAGCCGTACGGGCCGCCCTCGGTGACCACGAACGGCTCGGCGAACATCTGGAAGACGGCCAGCGTCTGCACGACCACCAGGAACGCCATGCTCCGGCGCACCAGCGGGACGGTGATCGACCAGAACTGGCGGGCGCGGGAGGCGCCGTCGAGGGCGGCGGCCTCGTACACGCCGCCGGGCACGGCCTGCAGGCCGGCCAGCAGGATGATGATCGCGAACCCGGTGGTCTTCCACAGGAACAGCAGCGCCAGCGTCGGCTTGGCCCACGCCGTGGACGTCAGCCAGCCCACGTCCGGCAGGCCCACCAGGTTGAGCAGGTGGTTGACCGGGCCGTAGTCCTGGTCGAACACTACGATCCACACCTGCGCCATGGCCACCAGCGGGGTCACGAACGGCGCGATGAACGCCACCCGGAACAGCCCGCGCAGCCGCAGCTTGGCGTTGGCCAGCAGCACCGCGCCGCCCAACCCGGCGATGACCTGGATCGGCACGATGAGCAGCCACATGATCGCGCTGTTGCCGAGCGAGGCCCAGAAGTCCGGGCTGGTCAGCAGGTAGAGGTAGTTGCCGAGCCCCACCCAGTGGGCCTCGCCGGCTCCCCGCCAGCGCATGAAGCTGAGCTGCAGCGCGTAGATCAGCGGGTAGATCCCGAACGCGGCGAAGACCACGAAGAACGGGGCGATGAACAGGTACGGCGACAGTCGCGCAGACCTCATGAGCGGTCGATGAGGTTGCGCTGGATCTTCTGCGCCGACTCGGCGATCACGTCATCGGGCGCCATCTTGCCCTCCATCAGGCGCTGCACGTTGTTGCCGAGGTAGTCCACCGACTGCGCCCACCACCACGGGATCGGCGCGGCGGCAGGGATGGTGGCGGCGGCGTCCACGGCCACCTTCCACAGGTCCTGGCCGCCGAGCGCCTCGATCGGCTGGAACAGCGGCTTGGCCGGGTCGAGTGCGGGCTGGTAGCTGGGGATCGAGGTGGACAGGCCGCCGGGGTAGACGCTGTTGGGGCCGTACACGGCGGTGTAGCCGGGCTCCTTGAAGCACAGGAACTCATACAGCAGCCAGGCCAGCTCGGGGTTCTTGGCCTTGGCGGGGATGACGAAGCTGCTCCCGCCCATCGCACCGCTGCGCGCGCCGCCCGGCGTCCAGGCCGGCAGCGGCGCCGCCCGCCACTTGCCCTTGGTGGCCTTGAGCAGCTGCTGCGGCGCGAAGGACCACCAGATCGCCCACGGCACGAACACCTGCTGGCCGCTCTCCAGCGTGTTGACGTCGGCCGGCTCCAGGTAGGGCGCGTGGGTGACCAGACCGTCCTTGACGGCGGTCTGGATCCAGGCGAAGATCCGCCGGTATTCGGCCGAGTCGAGCCGGAGCTTGCCCTGGGCGTCGGTGAGGCTGGTGCCCTGCTGGTTGGCCAGCATCTCCAGCCACAGCTGGCCCAGGAACGGGCTCTTGTCCAGGTGGATGGGCCTGGTCTTGGGGTCCTTCTCCTTGATCGTGCGGGCCGCGGTCAGCAGGTCGTCGTACGTGGCCAGGCTCGCCGGGTCGATCCCCGCGCCCTCCAGGATGTCCTCGCGGTACCAGAGCAGGCCGGGGTCCAGGTCCCACGGCACGCCGTAGATCTTGCCCCCGACGGTGTTCACCGACACTTTGTACGGCGACGTCTGCTCGCGGTACGGCGCGATCAGGTCGGTCAGGTCGTACAGGTGCTCGGCCTGCCCGCCGATCTTGGCGTCGTCCCAGAAGCTGCCGTCGGGCACGTCCGTGCCGCTGATCAGGGTGTTGGCCAGCTTGGCGTCGATGTCCACGGCCTGGTGGTTCACCGTGACGTTCGGGTACGCCTCGCGGAACTTGGCGATCGCCGCGTCGAACACCTTGAACAGGTCGCCGGACCGGTTCCAGATCGTGATCTGGCCCTTCGCGGACGCGGCCGAGGCGGTGGGCTTGGCGAGCTTGCTCGGCTGGGCGCCCGGCCCGCCGGGGGTGCCGGGGGCGCAGCCGGCCAGCGCGCCGCCGGTCGCCGCGAGCGCGCCGAGGCCCAGGGCTCCCTTGAGAAATCCACGGCGGTCCATTGGTGGTTCGGACATCTCTGACTCCTCGGCCTCGCCTCAGGTGAGGGCTCTGCAACGATGCAGACATCATGCATACTTGTCTGCAACGATGCAAGAGCGGTTAGGATCTGGTGAGGTTTGGAAGGGCGTAAGGAGACGCATGGCCGGTGCAACCCTGCGCGACGTCGCCAAGCGGGCGAACGTCTCGATCCGCACGGTGTCCAACGTGGTCAACGGCTACGCGCCGGTCTCCGACGAGCTGCGGGTCCGGGTCCAGGCGGCGCTGGACGAGCTCGACTACCGCCCCAATCTGATCGCGCGCAATCTCAAACAGGGGCGCACCGGGATGATTGCCCTGGTCGTGCCCGAGCTGGACGTGCCGTACTTCGCCGAGCTGGCCCGGCAGGTGATCACCGCGGCTCGTGCGCACGGCTACGTGGTGATGATCGACCAGACCGACGGCGACGGAGATCGCGAGCGCGAGCTGCTCGGCCGGGACTCGCGGGCCACCATGTTCGACGGGCTCCTGTTGAGCCCGCTGACCGTGTCGGCGCAGGAGCTGCGGTCCCGGGGCAACCGCATCCCGATCGTGCTGCTCGGCGAGCACATCTTCAACGGCAGCTTCCACCACGTGGCCATCGACAACGTGGCGGCGGCCCGGGACGCCACCGCCCACCTGCTCGGCCTTGGCCGCCGCCGGGTGGCCGCCATCGGCGACCAGCCGTACGCGACCGGCGAGACCGCGCAGCTGCGCACGGCCGGCTACCGGCAGGCGCTGGCGCGGGCGGGCCTGGACGTGGACGAACGCCTGATCGTGTCCACCCCGCACTTCCACCGGCGGCTCGGCGCCGAGGCCATGGAGTCGCTGCTGGCACTCCCCGAGCCGCCCGACGCCGTGTTCTGCTACAACGACCTGCTGGCCCTCGGCGCGATGCGGGCGCTCACCAGGGCGGGGCGGCGCATCCCCGACGACGTGGCCGTGGCCGGCATCGACGACATCGAGGAGGGCCAGTACAGCACGCCCAGCCTGACCACGGTCGCCCCCGACAAGGGCGAGATCGCGCGCCGGGCGGTGAACATCCTCCTCGAAGCGATCAACGGCACCGCCGCCGCGCCCGCCGAGATCGTGGTGCCCCACCGGCTGATCGTCCGGGAGAGCACGGCGGGCTAGGGCCGCCGCACCGGCCGGATATTCCGTGGCGGGCGTCGCGGGGAGCGATCACACTGAGCGGATGGACAGGACAGTCAGCGCATGGATCACCTCGGGTGACGATCGGCTCGGTGTCATCGGCCCGTTCGCGGTGGATGTGCCGTGGTGGGCCGATGTGGAGCCGGTCGTCGCGCACCTGCGCCAGGCGCTCGGCGTGGACGTCCTGGTGCTGCGCCTCCTGGACGTGGACGGCGGCGAAGGCGGCCGGGGTGGTCATGTGACCTATCACGTCGAAGCGCTAGAGTGGCCCGCCCCCGGGCGGCTGACGGCTCCGCTGCCCGCTGATCATGGGGTGCTGGACAGGCCCGAGCGGCTGCGGGCGCCGTGGGCGCGGATCGACGGGCTGCGGGAGCTGTTGAGCTGGGCAGCGGACGCGCTGAGGACGGCCGGGCGACCGCTGACCGGGCCGATCCGGCAACGCAGGACCTGGAATCTGGCCGGGCTGTTCCTCCTGCCCACCGCCCAAGGGCCCGTATGGCTGAAGGCCACACCGCACTTCGCCACCGACGAGGCCGCCGTCATCGGCGCGTTCGCGGCCCTGGACCCCGGCCTGGTTCCCACGGTCGTGGCGTCGGGACCGCGGCGGGTCCTGCTGGAGCACCTTCCCGGCGAGGACTGCTGGGACGCTCCCGTCGAGATCATCGACAGCGCTGTGACGCGACTGTCCGCCGCACAGGCCGGCCTGGCGGGCGCGATCCCGCCCGGGTTGCCTGACCGGCGCGGACCCGTCGTCGCCGACCGGGTCCGCGAGCTGCTCGCCGGTGACGTGGCCCGCGAGCTGACCGCAGAGGAGCTGGAGGGTGCGTACGAGCTGGTCGAACGGTGGCCCCTGCTGGCCGAGTGCGGCCTGCCCGACACGGTCGTGCACGGCGACTTCCACCCGGGAAACTGGCGCAGCGACGGCGGTCCGCCGGCCGTGGTGGACTTCGCCGACGCGCACGTCGGCAACCCGGTGCTGGACGGAATACGGGCCCGCGACTGGCTTCCCCCCGCCAAACGACCCGCCGCCGCCGAGGCCTGGATCGAGGCCTGGACCGCCTACGCACCCGGTAGCGACCCGGCCCGAGCACTGGCGATCGCCGAACCGCTGTCCCACCTGGACTACGCCGTCCGCTACCAGGAGTTCCTGGACGGCATCGAACCGTCGGAGCGGATCTATCACCTCGGCGACCCGGCCACCAGCATCCGCGCCGCCCTGCGTTCCGCCGTGATCATGGACTGACGTGCACCACCGCGGTGTGGGCGTGCCCGCGGCTCCCAGCCACTTCCACCTTGACCGCCCTCTTCGCCTTGCGCACGCTCCGGTCGTTTTCCTTGACCGCCTTGACCGGCCACGGCAGGGTGATCTTCACCTCGTCGGCGGTCCTGGACGGGTCGGAGACCGCGAGCTGTACCCGCTTGTGGTCGCGGCGGATGAGCAGCGTGCATGGGCCGTCGGCGGTGAGTGGTCCATCCGCGGTCTCGACGGTCCCCGCGCGCCAGAAGACGGCGGCGAGCAGATTGTCGCGGGAAATGGCCTGCACCGTTCTGGAGTTGGCGAGGATCTCGATGCGCCGGCCGTAAGCCGCGGTCTGCGCGATGGAGGCTTCGGGCAGCACGGCATAGGCATAGCGTGCCTTGCGCGGATCGACGCCGTGGTCGATGAGGATCGTCGTGTAGTGCCTGGTGACGGGGGTCTTGTCGCCTCCAGTGGTGGCGCCCTTGTCGATGTCCCGCCAGCGGCCGGTGCGCTTCTTGCGGATCACCTTCGGGTCGGCGTCGTCGAGCAGCGCGTAGCCGGCCACGCCGGACAGGTGGACCCAGCCGTCGCCCCGGGTCAGCGGCGGATGCCGGTCGTGGGTGTTGCGGTTCTCCACGATGGTCTCGATGCGGCGGCCGTCGGAGGCGGCGATGCCGGTACCGAGCGCGATCACCGCGTCATCGAGAAGGAACCACGCTTTCTTGGCCCGCAGCGAGGAGCCGTCGGCGATCAGCTTCATGGCCGCCACGCCGTACTCGCCGTCGAGTGCCACGCCGCCCGCCCACGGGGTGGGTGGCAGGCGACGCTTGCCGTGCGGGAGAGCGGCGCGTCGCCGCGTGTCGACCGTCGTGCCCGGCAGCCGGTACGGGTCGATCGTGGGCCACAGGTCGTCGTTCCAGTGGGTGAGGTCGCCGGTGTAGAGGTAGGTCATGCCGTCGCCGGTGTACCAGCCGTGCAGGTTCTCCCGGTTCATGGCCTCGGCCGCGCCGATCCGCTCCGAGCTCATCGCGATCGCGTAGGACCAGGTGGGGCGGCGGTGCACGACCCGGTCCATGTCGGCGAAGACGTACGTGCCCGTCGTGCGCGGGCCGACCGGCACCGACGGGTCCTCCAGCAGGGCCGTGGCCTTCGCGATGCTCGCCAGCGGTGCGAGCGTGTCGTAGGGGATGGCCTGGTTGCGGGTGAGCCAGCCCTTCACCAGCGGCCGCCAGCGCCGGGCATGGCGCTCGGGCGCCGTCTCCAGCAGCGTGAGGATGGCCTCGACCGCCTTCTGCCCCGAGTGGTAGTCGCGATGGCCCTGCACCGAGATCTGCCGGCCGCGTACGCAGTCCATCATCAGCCCGTCGAAGATGAACGGCGCGAACGAGCGATCCACCATGTCGTACACGTTCCCGATTCCGGTGATCTCCCACGGTGACTTGGAGAGCATGGCGATCAGCTTGGCCACGCTCTCCAGGTAGTCCACACCGTAACTGCCGGTGTAGGGGAACACATCGTGCTGGATGAACGACCCGTCACGGTAGAAGCCGTCACCTGGACCCCTGGTCGGCCGCAGCAGGTCGGAGACCGCGTCCCTGGCCCGCTTGATGAGGCGGGCGTCGTGGGTGAGCAATCCGCGCATCGCCACCGCCGTGGCCTTGCCCGCCCGGTTGGCGCCGGTCTCGACGACGCCGGGATGGCTGACGCGGCGCTCCGGGTCGGGGCACCAGCGGTGCAGCGGTCGCAGCCAGCGCTCGAGGCGGTCCTTGGGCAGGCCATCGTAGAGCAGGGCGCAGGTGTCGGTCAGCGCGCGGGGGACGCCGATCTCCCACCAGAACCAGTTGCTGCCCCGCCGGTCGAGCCCCTCGTGGTAGGCGTGCTCGTACAGGAAGTCCAGCGCCCTGACCGCGGTCTCGGCGACCTGCCCGTCCCGGTGCATGGCGGTGCCCGGCGTAGCCCAGCCCAGCGCCAGCGTGCGCATGCGGTTGTAGGCGCGGTTGAAGTTGCCCGTCCCGGGGTCCTCGAGCGGCAGGTCGGGCCACAGGCTCGGGCGGTCGGGGGCGGGCTTCAGCTTGCGCAGCACCGCATGGGCCGAGCCCTCGATCGCCTGTGTCTTGTCGGTGTAGGCGGAGTTGTACGACCCGCCGGCCAGCAGGCTCACCCAGCGCTCACGCGCCGCGTCGAACGCGGCGGCGCCGACCGCCTCGGCCGGTCTTTCCCACAGGGCGAGGCCGGCCACGGCCGCGGCGCCCAGCAGGGCGGACCGCCGACTGAGGGGGTGGATCATGGAGGCCTTCCGACAATCGCGCAAATATCAGATCAAAGGATCATATGTCGGCAGGCAGGCTTCAACAGTCTTCGATGGTCAGAGGATGCGGAGGGGGAGGGCGCGGGGGCCGCGTACCTGGCCGGCCGCCCACGTCACCGCTGCCAGGTCCGCCAGGGCGAAGGCGGGGATGCGCTCCAGCCAGACCCCCAGAGCGACCCGGAGCTCCATGCGGGCCAGGTGGGAGCCCACGCAGCGGTGGACGCCGAGGCCGAAGGCGGCGTGCCGGTTCAGCTCACGGTCGATGAGCACCTCGTCCGCCCGCTCGAACTGGGCAGGGTCGCGGTTGGCGGCGGGGAAGGACAGCAGGATCCAGTCGTCGGCCTTCATGTCCACGCCGTTCCACTGCATATCCTGCTTGACCAGCCGAGCCATGGTGACCGGGGCGTAGGCGCGCAGGAACTCCTCGATCGCGGTCGGCAGCAGTCCCGGCTCGGCCACCAGGCGCTCGCGGTCGGCCGGGGTCTTGGCCAGGTGCCACAGGGACGCCCCGATGGCGCTCCACGTCGTGTCGATGCCGGCGATGAGGAGCAGCATCATCGTGCCCACCACGTGCATGGGGTCCAGCTTCTGCCCATGGAGTTCGGCGTTGATGAGGTACGTCGTCAGATCGTCGCGCGGCCTGGCCACGTGCTCGTGGATCTGCGCGACGAGGTAACCGGCCAATTCGTCCTGGCGTGCGAGCCGTTCCTCGGCCGGCTGGTTGATGCTCTCCAGGACGTTCTCGACGAACTCGCGGAAGCGCGGGCCGTCCTCGGGCGGGAAGCCGAGCATGTCGGCGATCACCCGCACCGGGATGTGCTGGGCGTAGTCACGGGCAGCGTCCACGACCTCCCGCCCCCGCATCGCGTCGATCAACTCGTGGCAGTACGCCCGCGTGGCCTCTTCCTGCTCGGCCACCGCTGCCTTGGTGAACATCGGCAGCAACAATTGCCGGGCATCGCGGTGGAACGGCGGGTCCGAGGTGATGGGCGGGGCGTCGCCTACCGGGGCCAGGTCGAGTGGCGGTTTGTTGTTGCTGACGATGATCGCCCGGGAGGAGAAACGCTCGGTGTCGTACGCGACGGCGGCCACGTCCTTATAGCGCGTCGGCAGCCACACGCCGCCGAACCGCTCGGTGTGCGCGATCGGGCAACGCTGCCGCAGCTCGTCCTGGATCGGATAAGGATCGGCGGCCCAGACGGGATCGACATGGGAGAAGTCGGTCGCCCAGTCCGTAACCGGATCGGTCACGACCTCACTGGCTGTGCCCAGCAACCGGTTCTTCCGTGCCTCTCCCACGCCTTGCCCGAAGCGGTCGTCCACGGTCATCACGCAGCTCCATTTGACGTCGGTCTCCGGGCCCCCTGTGTGATACGTCCAGAGGTCACCACCGGATGTCCCGCGACTCCGTGACGTCAGCCGGAGACGCCACCGCCGGACCGGGCGGGCGTGGCGGTGGCTGATCCGGATCAAGTGCGGACCTCGAGCCTCTCGCGGAAGAACTGCAACGAGGACTGGTGCAGCCGGGTGCGGTGGGGAACGGCGGCCCAGCCGTGGTCGGCGCCTTCGACGACTTCCAGTTCCACGTTGCCGTCGTAGTGTTCGAGGTAGCGGCGAGCGTAGGAGAGCGGCGCGATGTCGTCCTTGTCGCCGTGGACGATGCGCACGGGCCCGGCATACGCACAGGACCGGCCGTAGACGTCGAGCGCGGCGATGTCCTCGACCAGGGCAGGGCTCATCCGGTGGCCATCGGCGTCGAAGTATCCTTTCTCCCCGATCTCAGCGGCGATGTCGCGACCCTTGAGGTAGCCGGAACCCACCTCGAAGGGGGCTACGGCGGCCGGCGACCACAGGCACACGGCGCTGATGCCCGGCTCTTCGGCGGCCACGATGCCCGCGACGACACCGCCCATGCTCATCCCGACCAGGCCGATACGTTCCGGGTCGGCGAAATCGAAGTCGCGGACGGCCCGCATCACCGATCGGGTTTCCGCTATCTCTCCCGTGATAGTGACGTCGAAGAAGTCGCCGTCGCTTTCCCCGTGCCCGGACAGGTCGAACCGGACCGATGCGATACCGCTGCTCTCCAGAAGGCGCGACATCTGGACGAAGGAGCGGTTCTCCATCCGGTTGTTGGAGAACCCGTGGACGAACACCACCGTCGGCAGGCGGGTCGCGACCCCTCCGTCAGGAATGTGCACTGTGGAGCGCAAAATCCGACTGTTGTGCTGAAAGTCGTGGTTTTGGATCACTGTGCCGCCTTTTCAGGTACGCCAGCCGGTCGCCGGTTCGACGTTCAGAGAGGTCATGTCATCCCTTGATGGCGCCGGCGGTCATGCCGGCGACGATCTTGCGATTGAAGAAGACGAAAACCAGCAGCGGGGGGATCGTGATCAGGACGATGTCCATGAACAGCAGGTTCCACTGGGTGCTGTACTGGCTCTGGAAGTTGTAGAGGGTGAGCTGCACGGTGGCGTTCTCGTCGCCCGGGGTGAAGTACAGGGGGTTGACGAAGTCGTTGAACACGGCGACCGACGTGGTGAGAATCACCGTGATGGTGACGGGCCGGAGCAGCGGAAAGATCACGCGGAAGAACAGGGTGAGCCCGGTGCAGCCGTCGATCTGGGCGGCCTCGTCCAACTCACGGGGGACGGCCGCGATGAAGGCGCGGAACAGTAGCACCGCGTACGACAGACCGTAGGCGACCTCGACCAGGATCAGTCCGGGCAGGCTCTTGAACAGGCCGAGCCCCTGCAGCAGCCAGATCGTGGGCACGATCGCAGGCGGGATGATGAGCCCTGACAGCACCAGGAAGTTGGCCAGCGACCCGATCCTCCCGGCCCGGCGCTGCAGCACGAACGCGGCCATGGCCGCGAAGATCACGATCAGCGCGACCGATGCGACGGTGAGGATGGTGGAGTTGACGAAGGCGCGCAGCAGTATGTAGTCGCGTGCCTCGACGACCTCGACGAAGTTCTGCACGATCGGCCAGCCGGCCGGCCAGGCGAAGTCGAGGTCCGCGGACTGCGCCTGATCCTTGACCGCGGTCAGCAGCATGAACGAGAAGGGCACCAGGAAGATCACGGTTGCCAGAATCAGCGCGACCGTCTCGGCGCTGAGCTTCTTGAGCGTTCTCATGCGGCGACCTGCCTCTTGCCGAGGACGTAGTTGAGCGGCACGACGATGGCGGTGACGATGAGGAACAGCAGCACGTTGCCCGCGGTGGAAAGGCCGAAGAAGCCGGCCTGATATTGCTTGTAGATGATCGAGGCGATGGTGTCGCTGGTGAAGCCGGGCCCGCCGCGGGTCATCGTCCAGATCAGGTCGAACGAGCGCAGCCCGCCGATGAAGGACAGGATGATCACGGAATAGGTGGCCGGCCAGCTCAGCGGCAGCGTGACGTGCCGGAAGCGGTGCCAGGCGGTGCCCCCGTCGACCGCGACCGCCTGATAGTAGTCGCGGGGAATCGACATGATGCCCGCGATGTAGATGACGGTGGCCAGGCCCACGCCCTTCCATACGTCCACCAGAGCGACCGACAGCAGCGCGGTGCCGGCGTCGCCGAGCCAGTCCGGGCCGTCGATGCCGGCCAGGGCGAGGGTCTTGTTGACCAGCCCGGTGTCCGGCCGCAGCAACGCGCTGAAGGTGATGCCGACCGCCACCGTGGAGACGAGGACGGGGAAGAACACGACCGAGCGCAGAAACCCGCGCAGCCGCAGCCTGCTGGTGAGCAGCACGCCCAGCAGCAGTCCGAGCACGACCTTCAGGCCACTGGTCACCACGGCGTAGATGATCGTGTTCTGGAAGCCGATGCGCAGGTTCTGCTCGGCGAGGAAGTCGCGGAAGTTCTGCAGGCCGACGAAGGTGCTGTCGAACAACGTCCACCGGGTCAGCGCGAAGTAGAAGGCCATCACGGTCGGGACCAGGAAGATCACCAAGTAGACGACCGCGGCCGGCAGGTACAACGCGTACGGGTAGGCCGACTTGCGTGTGGCCGCCGGACGGGCGTGCGGCGGCGCGCCGGGCCCCGTACGGGGCCCGGCATGCTGCTTGGTCACCACCCCGCGAGCCCCAACTGCTTGGCCTGCTTCTCCACGTCCTTGTCGTACTGGGCGGCCCCCTCGGCGGGCGGTGTCAGCCCGGAGCCGACCGCGACCGTGATCTGTTCCAGCGACGGGCCCTTGATGGGCGACAGGAACTCCAGCGCCGGCGCCGTGGCGCCGTTGTCGATGTAGCCCTGAAGGTCCTTGGCCACCTGGATGGCGTCCTCAGGCAGCTTGGACCCCTTGATGCGATACGGCCCCGACGGCCGCACCGCCGCGCTCACGGCCTCCGTGCCTGCCGGCGAGGCGACGAAGGCGAGGAACTTCTTGGCCGCGTCCAGGTGCTCGGTGGTCTTGGCGATGTAGATGGCGGGGGGCTCCCAGACGGTGGCGCCGCTCTTGGCCGGGTCGGTGCCGGGGACGCCGAAGAAGCCGACGTCAGTGGCCGTCTGCGGGTAGGTGGCCAGAAGCGGCGGCAGCAGCCCGCTGAGCATCGCGTAGTGTGCGCCCTTGCCCTCGACCAGCATCTTCAGGCCCTGATCGAGGGTGGCCGAACCGAAGCCCTTGTTGAGGTAGTCCTTGGCGTGCACATCGGCGAGGTGCTGGAACCCGCCCTGTGCGGCGGGCGTGGTGGCGTACTTCGCCTTGCCCGCCGTGTAGTCCTGGGCGAAGGTCGGTGCTGCCGCCTGGACGTTGTAGTAGTCGGCGAGCACGAAGATCTGCGACGTCCACGTGTCCTTGAACGTGCTGATCACCGGGGTGATCCCGGCCGCCTTGATCTTGTCGTTGTTGGCCATGAACTCGGCCCACGTCTTGGGGATCTCCAGGCCCAGCTGGTCGTAGACCTTGCGGTTGTACAGGATGCCGCCGCCGGTGAGCGTCGTGGCGGGAACGCCGTACACCTTGCCGCCTTGCGTGACCACGGGCAGGTAATCGGTCTGGACGTTGGCGAGGACGGGGTCATTGCTGAGATCGACGAGGGTCTGGGTGGGGTTGAGCGCCTGCAGCAATGAGCCCGAGTTGTACCAGAACACGTCCGTCATCTCGCCGGTGGACAGGCGGGTCTTGACGATGTTGTCGCCTTCGCTGCCGCCAGGCTGATGCTCCATCTCGATCTTGATCGTGGGGTTGGCCTTCATGAACGCGTTCGCCAGCGCCTTGGACGTGTCCACGATCGCCTGGTCGCTGCCCGTCATGAAGGACAGGGTGACGGTGCCGTCAGCAGCGGGCTCCGAACCGGAGCCGCAGGAGGTCAGGGCCGCCATCGCGAGCACGGCCACGGCCGTCGCAAGCGTGCGGTGGGAGGTCTTCACACACCCCTCCAGGGTTATTGAATCGTTTTAAGCGACTCCCCGATGCGGTTAACGTAGGCGTTACGTGGAGGAGTGTCAAGACACACTTTGGGTAACGGTTCCCATCCTTTTCCCAGGCCAGATCGCTGATATCGAGATTTTTTAGGTAACGTTTCTCCAGCGGAGCGACAGAGGAACGGCACGCCGGGGCCGGCACCCTGCTGGCGCGGCGCTCGGCCATGTCCTCGCAGCCTGCGGCGGCCTGATCGAGGGGCAGGACGATACCGGAAACGGTGCACCGGGGAGCAGCCCGTTCGACGCGGCCACGCCTCCGGCGGGTTACGGGCGCAGGAGGACCTTGATGGCGCGGCGTTCGTCCATGGCCTGGTAACCCTCGGCGGCCTGGTCGAGGGGCAGCTCGAGGTCGAAGACCTTGCCAGGGTCGATCTGACGGTTCCAGATCAGGTCGATGAGCTGCGGCAGGTACTGACGGACCGGTGCGGGGCCGCCGTGCAGGTGCACGTGGGAGAAGAACAGCTCCATGCCGGGGAGTTCGACGCCGTGGGCGACGCCGACGTAGCCGACATGCCCGCCGGGCCGGGTCGAGCGGATGGCCTGCATCATCGACTCCTGGGTGCCGACCGCCTCGACGACCGAGTGCGCGCCCAGGCCGCCGGTGAGCTCCTTGATCTTCGCCACACCCTCGTCGCCGCGCTCGGTGACGATGTCGGTCGCGCCGAATTCACGCGCGAGCTTCTGCCGCGGCTCGTGGCGGCTCATCGCGATGATCCGCTCCGCGCCGAGACGTTGGGCGGCCAGCACCGCGAGCAGGCCGACCGCGCCGTCGCCGACCACCGCGACCGTCTTGCCGGGACCGGCCTGCGCGGCTACGGCGCCGAACCAGCCGGTGCCCAGCACGTCCGATGCGGCCAGGAAACTCGGGATCAGGTCGTCGGAGGGGATATCCGGCGTGGCCACGAGCGTGCCGTCGGCGAGCGGGACGCGCAGCAACCCCGCCTGGGCGCCGAGCGAGCCGATGGGCTCCCGATGGACGCAGGAGGACTGGTAGCCGGCTTGGCAAATCTCGCACGTGTTGTCCGAGGCGAAGAACGACCCGATCACGAACTGGCCGGGCTTGATCGTCTTCACCGCGCTGCCGACCTCCTCGACGATGCCGACGTATTCGTGGCCCATCGGGGACGGCCCGTCCATGGCCTGGATCCCGCGATACGGCCACAGGTCCGACCCGCAGACACAGGTCGCGGAGATGCGGATGATCGCATCGGACGGCACGATGATCTCTGGGTCCTTGCGCTCTTCCACCCGCACGTCACCGGGGGCGTGCATCACGGCACCACGCATGATGGTTCTCCTTGCTAGATGAGATCTGGTTGATGGCTGTACACAACGACCCAGGAAACACCAACCACCCTTGACCAGGGAGTTCTTGATAAAAGGTGTACTGGCAGGGCACCCCTCCCGCTCAAAGGGCCGCCTAGCCTAAGAGAATGGACAACCGCAGCGAGATCCGTGAGTTCCTGACCTCACGCCGCGCCAAGATCAGCCCGCAGCAGGCCGGGCTTCCGTCCTACGGCATCCGCCGGGTGCCGGGCCTGCGCCGCGCCGAGGTCGCCCAACTGGCCGGGGTCAGCGTGGAGTACTACTCCCGCCTCGAACGCGGCGACCTGTCCGGGGTCTCCGACAACGTCCTCGACGCCCTGGCCCGCGCGCTGCGGCTCAACGACGAAGAACGCACGCACCTGGAGCACCTGGCCCGCGCCGCCGGACCCGCCCCGCGCCGCCGGCACCACCCCGCTCCCTGCACCGTGCGGCCCAACGTGCAGCGGCTCCTGGACGCCATGACCGGCGCGCCCGCGTTCGTCCTGAACGGCCGCTGCGACCTTCTGGCCACCAACGCCCTCGGCCGCGCCCTGTTCGCTCCCGTGATCGACTCCGCACATGGCGCCACCCCCAACTTCGGCCGGTTCACCTTCCTCGACTCCCGATCCCACCTGTTCTGGGGCGACTGGGAACGCGCCGCCGACGAAACCGTCGCCCTCCTGCACGCCCAGGCCGGCCGCGACCCGTACGACAAAGACCTCACCGACCTGGTGGGCGAACTGTCCACCCGCAGCGACGACTTCCGCACCCGCTGGGCCCGCCACGACGTCCGCCAGCACCACCAGGGCGCCAAGCCCCTCCACCACCCCGTCGTCGGCGACCTCCACCTCACCTACGAATCCCTCGAGCTGGCCGCCGACAACCTCCGCCTGGTCGCCTACGGCGCAGAACCCGGCAGCGACTCTGAAGACAAACTCCGCCTCCTGGCCAGCTGGGCCGCCTCCGACAGCAGCGACCTCCAGCCTCACGAAGCCCCGGGCCGCCGGCCGGCAGACCAGCCCTGACCATCCCCCAGCCGCACCATCTCCGGCTATCCGGCACCAGTGACCTGACCCGGCGGCACCAGCCGGCGTCTCAGCGAAGCGCCACGGCTATCGCGACTCCGCGCGCCCCGAATCCCGCCGCTCCAGACGGCGCGCCACCCGTTCGGCTACGGCTTCGGAGCGTCCATCGAACCCCCAGGCGGGGCCGTAGAAGTGCGGGCGACCAGGCTCGGGGTGACCGAGAAGCGCACGGGCGTCATGCGGCCCTCGATGCGTTCCAGCAGGAGCTTGCCGGCGGCGCGGCCCATCTCGGCGCCGTCCTGGTCAACGCTGGTCAGCGCGATGTTCGGCAGAGCGGCCAGGTGGGTGTTGTCGTAACCGGCGACTGAGACGTCCGCCGGGACGGACAGGCCGGCCTCGTGGAGCGCGGCGAGCGCGCCGAGCGCCGCCTGGTCGGCTCCCGCGAAGATCGCCGTCGGGCGAGGGGAACGGCTCAGCAGCTCACGGGCTCCCTCGTAGCCGCCTTTCTCGTGATAGAAGCTGGTGGCGATGGCGATCTCGTCGCCGAACCCGTGCTCGCGCATGACGCGTTCGTAGGTCGCCGACCGGATGTTGTGCAGCAGGTCGGCCGGCCGGGCCTGGCTGTCGTCCTGGTGCGTGATGTGCGCGATCCGGCGGTGTCCCAGCGCGATGAGGTGCTGCACGACGAGTTCGGCGCCCGCTTCGTCGTCATCGAACACCGAGTCGTAGTACGACGACCGCTCGTGCCGTGCCAGCACCACGGTGGGCTTTTCCTTCGCCACCTCTTCCAGCCGCGGCTTCGAAGCGAGCGGGGCGACCATGATGATGCCGTCCACCTGGCGGTCCATGAGGGCGTCGACCGCCCGCCTCTCGACTTTGCGAGTGGCGCCTCCTTGGATCATGAACGCCTGGTAGTCGGTGCTCTCGAGAAACTCGGTGAGGCCGTCGAGAATGTCGGCGAAGAACGGATTTCTGATGTGCGGCAGCACCAGGCCGATCGTGAACGTGCGCCCCCGCATCCCCCGGGCGACGGCCTGTGGCCGATAGCCGAGCTCCTCGATGGCCGTCTTGACCCGGTCTTTCATGGCCGGGCTCACGCCGTAGGCGTTGCGGATCACCTTGGACACCGCTGTGACGGAGACCTGAGCATGGCTCGCCACATCGGCGATCGTCACTCGTCGTCGACCAGGCGCGGCCATGAAACTCCATTTCCCGAGACGTGTACCGATTCTACGAGCTCAGGGCATCGCTCAGCTTGGACGCCCCGAGAAAACGTTTTAAGACCCTACGCCTACAAGCCGGCCCGACCTACCCTTGGCCGCGCCCTAGCCATGTTCCTGTTCGCCGTAGTCAAGACCCTGATCGGGACGGGTAACGTTACCCGTTAAAGTTGTGCGGCATCTCTTATACATCGGCCAATGCCGAGAACCGTTGCTCGAATTGCCTCTTGACGCCGGACTGGGTTACGCCTACGTTAACGACAACGACGCGATCTTAAATCGATTTACCTCCCCGCGGAGGCGTATGGTGCGAGCCTTCCGTCACCCCCATCGCCCTGAACTGGTCGTTCCCCGCGGCCCACCCGACCGCGCAGGGTTGAGCCCGCCGCCCGATGTCGCGCATTCTCCGGAACGGCGGCGGCTGCAGCGTTCACCCTCCCGCCGACTCATTCGGCGGCCCGAGCGCCACCCTCGCGCCCGCCATGGCATGGGCGCGACCCCAGCCACAAGCAGGCGAAGCAGCACCGGCCGGTGCGGAATGGCCGGCCGGGAAGGGAGTGACCTGTGTCGAAATCACGTCGTCGGATACGCATGCTCGCGGGACTGGGGGTTTCCTTAGCCCTCGCGCTCTCGCAGCCCTTCGGCGCTCCACCAGCCGTCGCCGCCGGCGCGGTATCGCCCGTCCAGGTCGTCGACCTCAACGTTGACGGCCGGTACGACGAATCTCTCGGCATCGACAACCTCACCCCCTCACTCGGGTGGCGGATGCAAGAGACACGACAAGCCGCCGCTCACCCGTGCCACCGGCCGCTCTCGCGGGCGGCGTGTCCCGGCGACGCGCAGACCGCGTACCAGGTCCAGGCCGCGACAAGCGAAGAGAACCTCAAGCGCGGCCGGCTGATCTGGGACTCCGGCAAGGTGAACTCCGCCGTCCAGTCCGGCGTCCGCTATGCCGGCCAAGCGTTGGGTTCACGTCAGAAGATCATCTGGCATGTCCGCGTCTGGGACGCCGACAAGAAGCCGTCGGACTGGAGCAAGCCCTCCTCATGGGAGATGGGCCTGCTGCAGCAGAGCGATTGGGGCGCGGCGCGCTGGATCGAGTTCCCAGGCCGCACCGAAACGCAGCCCATGCCGATCTTCGCCCGTCAGTTCGGCGTCGACCGCGGCAAGCGCGTCGCCGGCGCCCGTCTCTACCTCTCCGGCGTGGGCCTGCACCTGCCGACCTTGAACGGTCGCAAGCTCAGCGACGAAGTCCTCGCGCCCGGCTATTCCAACTACCAGCTCTCCAGTGAGTACCGCACCTATGACATCACCGACGACCTGCGCGCCGGGGCCAACACCCTCGGTGTACGGCTCGGCAACGGCCCTGCCTACGTGCGGCGCAGCGTCACCAACCCGGCCGTGGGCCGCACGGCGCCGTACTCATGGTGGCAGAGCCAGCTGAAAGGCAGCGGCATCCTGGCCGCCGGCGCCGAGGCCGGCGCCACGACCGTGAAGCTCGACAATGTCGCCAACTACCACATCGGCGGCACCATCAACATCGACACCGGCAACGGCGGCGACAACCTCGAATCCCGCACCATCACCGCGATCGGCACCGCAGGCGTTGACGGAACAGGGATCACCTTCACGCCGGGGCTGTCCAAGGCGCACTCCGCCGGCGCGACGGTGACCGGCTCGGGCAACAACATCGCCGCCAGCGACCCGAGCGCCGGCGCCGCGGTCACTCCCCGCGTGATCGCGCGGCTGGAGATCGCCTACAGCAACGGCTCGACGGACGTCATCGTCTCCGACCGCAGCTGGCGCTCCGCCCTCGGCGCCCTCGTCACCGACGCCTGGTACTCCGGCTCCGACTATGACGCACGGCGCGAGCAAGTCGGCTGGGACCTGCCGGGCTCCGACCTGTCAGCCACCGCCAAGCGGCGCGACGGCTCGGACATGTCGTGGGTGGACGCGGGAATAGCGCCGCCCCCGAATCTTGCCACCAAACTCGTGGCCCGAACGGCCGAGCCGGTCAAGGCCGTCGAAACGTTCACGCCGGTCTCGATGACCAACCCGACCCCGGGCACCTGGGTGTTCGGCCTCGGCCAGAACATCAGCGGATGGCCACAGCTGAACCTCAAGGGCACCGTGCCCAGCGGAGTCACCATCCGGATGGCCCCCGCCGAGTCACTCGCCTCCGACGGAACCGTCGACCAGGCCTCTCTCATGGGAGGAGGCGGCAACCGGGGGCGCGACCTGTTCAACACCTACACCACGGCCGGTCTCCCCGGCGGAGAAACCTGGCACCCGGACTTCACCTACTTCGGCATGCAATGGATCCAGGTCACCGGCCTGCCGGAGGGCTACACCCCCACGAAGGACCTGATCAAGGGGGTCCGGCTGCAGGTCGCCACCCCCGTGGCGGGTGAGGTCACCACGTCCAACGCACGCGTCAACCGCATCCACAAGATGGCCCGCTACTCCTTCGCGTCGAACATGATGTCGGTCTTCACCGACTGCCCCGGCCGGGAGAAGCTGTCGTACCCGGCCGACTACACGATGCCGATGGGAGCCATCCATCGCAATTACGAGCTCGCCGCGTACCTGCGGACCACGATGCGGCACCTCGTCGAGGGACAGTCGATCGCCGACACCCCGATGCGCGGAAACGTGGCGCTGAAGACACCGGTCTACGACTGGGGCTACAGCGGACGCTTCGGCGACGAGATCAACTGGGGCAACGCCATTATCCTGGTCCCGGCGATGCTCTACGAGCTCTACGGCGACACCGACACGATGACGCGGTACTACGACCAGATGGTCGACTTCGCCGACTACATCCAGCGCCAGAAGGCAGGGACGGGCGAGAACGCGCACATCGTCGACGCCGCCCTCGCCGACTGGGTCGCGGCCGACCAGACCTCTGGCCTGATCACCGGCACCTGGGGCTACTACATCATGATCACGAAGCTGGCCACGATGGCCGAGCTGACCGGGCACACCGACGACGCCGCCCGCTACCAGACACTCGCCGGTGACATCAAGAACGCCTTCAACGCCCACTTCTACAACCAGGAGCTGCGCCGCTACACCAGCACGGGCAACGCCGGGACCGCCGGCGCGACCCAGACGGCTCAGGCGCTCGCGCTGGATGCCGGGCTCGTCCCCGACAGCGAACGCCAGGCTGTCCTCGACACGCTCGTCGAGCTTGTCTACGCCTTCCACCCCAACGGCGAGGGCCCGCACTTCAGTGGCGGCACCATCGGCATGGCCCCGACGGTCCGGGCCCTTGCCGACGGCGGCAGGGACGACGTCCTGTGGGACCTGCTGCAGGCCGACGACCAGCCGAGTTACGGGTTCTTCATGCAGCCCACCACCGCCAATCCCGGCGGCATGACGACGATCGGTGAGCAGTGGAACCGCGGAGCCTCCAAGAACCACATGATCCTCGCGCAGATCGAGGAGTGGTTCCACACCGGGCTGGCGGGCATCCGCGAGGCCGATGACTCCACCGCCTACCGGCGCCTGGTCATCCAGCCCAAGCCGGTCGGCGACCTCACCTCCGTGAAGGGCGGCTATGAGACGCCGCACGGTAGCGTGCGGTCCGCATGGACCAAGGGCGACCGCTGGTTCAAGCTGACGGTCGAGGTGCCCGCGAACACCGCCGCCGAAGTCTGGGTGCCGGCGAAGGACCAACGCCTCGTCACAGCGCCGCACCGGGCGACGTTCCTCCGGATGGACGGAGACCACGCCGTCTACGGGGTCGCCTCCGGCTCGTTCACGTTCGTGGCGGCAATGACGAGCTGATCCCCTGAGCCCGGTCTCCGCCCGTCCGAACAGGGCGGAGACCGGGAACTCGACGCCCCAGGCGCGACCGACCCATCTAAATGCTTGATTCCAAGCCGCTTGATCGGGCCAGTGGTCTGCTCGCGGCAGCCCCCGCCTGGGTCGCGGTCATGGGATGCACTTCTGGTTCAGCCCGAGCGCCTTCACGGCGTTGTGCTTGAGGATCTTGGGGCGGACGTGGTCCTTGATCTCGAGTGTGGCGAAGTCGGCAAGCCAGCGATCCGGCGTGATAAGCGGGTAATCCGAGCCGAACAACACCTTGTCCTGCAGGAGGGAGTTGGCGTACCGCACCAGCTGCGGGGGGAAGTACTTCGGCGACCAGCCGGAGAGGTCGATGTAGACCTTGGGCTTGTGCGTGGCCACTGCCAGGGCCTCGTCCTGCCACGGGAACGACGGGTGAGCCATGATGATCGTCAGGTCCGGGAAGTCGACCGCCACATCGTCGAGCAACATCGGGTTCGACAGCCCGAGCCGGATCCCGCCGCCGCCTGGCAACCCGGCGCCGATCCCGGTCTGGCCGGTGTGGAACAACGCGGGAACGCCGAGTTCCTGCGCCACGTCGAGCAGTGGGTACGCGCTGCGATCGTTGGGCGCGAAACCCTGGATCGAGGGATGGAACTTGATGCCCCGCATCCCCCGTTCCTCGACCAATTTCCGGAATCGCCGCGCCCCCGCGTGTCCCTTGGCCGGATCGATACTGGCGAAGGGGATGAGCGCGTCGGTGTGCTGGGCGGCCGCGTCCGCGATCTCCTCATTGGACAGTGCCGCATGCCCGGTTGCGGACTCGATGTCCACGGTGAACACCACGGCGGCCATCCGGCGCTCGCGGTAGTAGTCGGCGATCTCGGTCAGGCTCGGTGCGCGCCGGTCGGCGGCGAAGTATTTCGACGATGCCTCGACGAAGTCATCAGGCAGGGACAACTGGCCGTGGCCGTCGACCTCGACGTGGGCGTGGACGTCGATGGCCGTCAGCGTGTCGATGTCGAGGGCCTTCACGATCGCACCTGGCCGGTCCCGGCGGCGGATGGCCCGGGAAGCTTCTTGCCGACGCTCCACACGCTTCGCGCTTCACTGGCGCATCCACCGCTCCCCGTGACGACAGCGGCCTTTCCGCTCAGGTCCATCGAACAAGGCCTCCTTTCTGCGGTGCCAACGCGTAGATTGTCATGCGCAATCATTGTGAATGTCAATGATTGATGGTTTCCATTAAGATGAGTGGAGAACGGGGTAGGCGTTTCAGCCGGGGAGGGCACCATCAGCCAGGAACAAGCCGTCGCACCGCAGCTCGCGGCCGGTGACTACCTGCCGCCCTCGCTCGCGGCGGGTGCCGGCTATCTGCTGGCCCGTGCGGGCGGGCGGGCGATCAGCGACTTCAATCGGGCGCTGCAGGCCCACGGCATGCGCAGTCGGCACTACACCGTTCTCGTCGTGGCCGTGGAGGACGGCAACCGATCACAACGAGAGATGGGCGTGTTGCTGGGCATCGATCCCAGTGCGATCGTCGCCATCGTCGACGACCTCGCGCGGGAGGGCCTGGTTCGTCGTGAGCCCCACCGTGATGACCGGCGCAGCCGCCGTATCGTGGCCACGCCGGCCGGCCGGGCACGTCTGACCGAGATTCACACGGTGGCGACCGCGATCAATGAAGGTCTGCTGCGCAATCTTGACGATGCCGAACGGCGCGTCTTCCTGGATCTCTTGGTCCGGGTCGCGCACGGGTGACCGCAAGGGCCCGAGACAAAGCAGTGCATCGATGTGGAAGGCCGCGATCTTGGTCCATTGGTCATCTGTCTCGTGGACCGGGTGGGGCGAAGGGGACGATCGTCTCATGGAGAGCCTTGCCGCCGGGGCAAGCGGGATGGGAACCCCCGGAAGGGAGAAACGGTTGGCGCGAACACCTACCGGCGAGTCCGTGCTGTCCCGGGTGGTGAGCATCTTCGAGGCCTTCGACCCGGATACTCCGGCCCTGCGTGTCACCGAGATCGCGCGCCGTTCCGGACTGCACATCGCGACGGCTTCGCGGATGGTGAAGATCCTGGTGTCCTACGGCTGGCTCAGCCGGGACGCCGACGGCAAGGTCCGCATCGGGGTCCGGCTGTGGGAACTGGCATCCAGGGCATCTCCGACCTTGAGCCTGCGCGAAGCTGCGATGCCGTTTCTCGAGGACCTGCACGCCGTGGTGGGGCATCACGCCCAGCTCGGGGTGGTCGAGGGCGAGGAGGTGCTGTTCGTCGAGCGGTTGTCGGCGCCGGGAGCGGTCATCAACATCACTCGTATCGCCGGGCGCCTGCCGCTGCACGCCTCGTCCTCGGGCCTGATCCTGCTGGCGCACGCGTCGTCGGAGTTCCAGGAGAAGATCATCCACCGCCCGTTGCGGACGTACACCAGGAACACGATTGTCGATCCGAGACGTCTGCGCGTGTTCCTGGCCGGGGTGCGCAAGAGCGGGTACGCGTTCTGCCCCGGATTCATCGACGAACACGCCACCGGCATCGCGGTGCCGGTTCGGGGAGGCGACGACCAGGTGATCGCGGCTCTGTCGGTGATCGTGCCGAATGACGCCAACGCCCGTATGCAGCTCCCCGCGCTGCAGTCCGCGGCGCGGGGAGTCGCGCGGGCCATGCGGAGCGGCCCCCGTATCTGAGCATCGAGAAGGCATCACGGTTCTTTTCGTGACATGTGGCCGGGTGACGGCGAGCCGCAGAGGACGTGATGTTCTCTCTCAATCGTTGAGAAGCCCGTAGTCGGCGCCGCTTCGATCGGCCCATCCTCGGAAGTCCGGAGACACACGAGGAGCATGGATGATGGTGCCGGGCACACAACTCGATTTGGTGGTGTCGGCCAAGGAGGAGATGGCCGACGGAGTCGTCGCCGTGACGCTCCAGCACCCCAAAGGCGGGAGGCTTCCCGATTGGGCGCCGGGCGCGCATGTCGACGTGCTGCTGCCGAACGGCCTGACCCGCCAGTACTCGCTCTGCGGTGACCGGTGGGACCCCGGCACCTACCGGATCGGGGTGCTCCACGAGCCCGAAAGCCGTGGCGGCTCCGCTTACATCCACCGGCACCTCCAGATCGGCGATCGGGTCGCGATCGGCGGCCCGCGGAACAACTTCCGGCTCGTGCCGTCCGAGCACTACCTGTTCATCGCGGGCGGCATCGGCATCACGCCACTGCTGCCCATGGTGCATCAGGCTGAAGTGCTCGGTGTCGGCTGGCGGCTGTTCTACGGCGGCCGCTCACGCGCCACGATGGCGTTCCTGGACGAACTGGGCGGATACGGCGACAGGGTGACCGTCGTACCCGAGGACGAGCAGGGCCTGCTCGACCTGCCCGCGTGGCTGCCGACGGAGGGCTCAGCCACGAAGGTCTACTGCTGCGGGCCCGAAGGACTCTTGAAGGCGGTGGAACGACACAGCGCGCACTACCCCGCGGGACAGGTGCGCACAGAGCGGTTCGTGCCCAAGGAGCAGCACGCGCCCGCGCGGAGGACGCCCTTCCAGGTCGAGCTCAGCCGCTCGGGCCACACTCTGGACGTGCGACCGGGGCAGTCGGTGCTGGATGTGATCACCGATGCCGGCGTGCATGTGCTCACCTCGTGCAGAAAGGGCGTCTGCGGCACCTGCGAGACCGGAGTGCTGGCTGGTGAGCCCGAGCACCGCGACTCTCTTCTCGACGACGATGAGCGCGCCGCGGGCGACTGCATGTTCGTCTGCGTGTCGAGCTCATGCTCAGACCGGCTCGTCCTGGACCTGTGACCAGTTCTCCCGAAGGAGTCCCACCCCATGGCTGTATCCACGCTGGCGCAAGACCTTCCGACGTCGGACGTCGACCCGTTCTCCCATGAAGTGCTCGAAAACCCGATCGCGTTCCAGGTCGCGCTTCGCGATGTCGGTCCGGTCGTGCACCTGACGCGGTACGACGTCTATGCGATGGGTCGTTACGAGGACGTGCACGCCGCCTTGATCAACTGGCAGGCGTTCCAATCCGGTGCCGGTGTCGGGCTGTCCAACTTCCGCTACGAAGAGCCCTGGCGGCCTCCCAGCCTGCTCCTGGAGGCCGACCCGCCTCGGCACGACGCGCCGAGGGCGGTGCTGTCGAAGATCCTCGGCCCCCGCGCACTGCGCAAACTACGCACAGCGTGGTTCTCAGACGCGGAAGAACTGGTCGAGGACGTCGTCCGGGAGAGGCAGTTCGACGCGGCCGAACGCCTCGCCATGGCGTTCCCCTTGCGGGTCTTCCCCGACGCGGTCGGCATCCCCCGGGAGGGCAGGGAAAACCTGCTGCCGTACGGCGACCACCTGTTCAACGCCTTCGGCCCGCCCAACGACCTCGTCGAGAAGGGAAACCGCCGCGTCGCCGACCTGTCGGCCTGGGTCAACGCCCAGTGCGCGCGGGATGTGCTCGCCGACCACGGATTCGGCGCACAGATCTGGGCGGCGGCCGACCGCGGTGACATCACTCCCGAACAGGCACCTTTGGTGGTACGCAGCCTGCTTTCAGCGGGCGTCGACACGACAGTGCACGGCCTCGCAGCGGTGCTGTACGCGTTCGCCACCCATCCCGAACAGTGGCAGCGGCTACGGGAAGAGCCGTATCTCGCGCGGGTCGCGTTCGACGAAGCGGTTCGCTGGGAGTCCCCGGTCCAGACCTTCTTCCGGACGGCGACCACCGACATAGAGGTCGGGGGCGCGGCCATACCGGATGGCAAGAAGATCCTCATGTTCCTGGGCTCGGCGAACCGGGACCCCAGGAAGTGGACCGATCCGGATGCCTTCGACCTCGCCCGCGATCCCTCGGGTCACGTCGGATTCGGCATGGGGCTGCACCAATGCGTCGGCCAGCACGTGGCCCGACTGGAGGCGGAGGCGCTGTTGACGGCGCTCGCCCGGCGGGTGAAGCGGATCGAGATCGCCGGTCCGGCGAGACGGCATCACAACAACACGCTCCGCGCCTGGGAATCACTCCCGGTACAGGTCGAACTGACCTGACCACAGCACATTCCGAGGAAGGCCGTGTCCACTGCCCCGAAACGGCCGCGCCGTGTCGCACACCTCGGCGTGCTCACCCGGGAGTTCAGCTTCCGCAGCCCGGGCCGGCCCGTGCCCGCCGAGGGGGCGCGGGTGGAGCTGACGGCAACGGGCGGGAGGTGTGGACCTCTGGGGCCGGTGCGTCAGCCCCTCGCCGAAGCTCGATAGAGCTGACGTCCTCCAACGTCACCGTGCCCGAGCCCACGAGCACCAGGAACGCCTCGCCCACCTCGACGTCGACGTCGGTGCCGGGGTCCGCCTCCCAGATGCCGAATAACTGTGTGGCGGCGATGCTTCCGAGTGACCGGTGAGCGGTCTGCAGGGCGGCGGAGGCCCTGCCGGGCGCGGCCGCCTAAGCCAGCAGGGTCCGCGCAGATGAAGCGCCGTGAACCCGCCGTGGCCCCGGTCATGAGGCGAACCCGAGGCCGAGACGGTCCAGGACACGCAGCCAGAGGTTCCTCCTGCCTGTGCGGTCCTCACGCGCGAGGGACCATCGGGTGGTCTGGATGCCTATCCACGTCAACGGCTCGGGCGGGAAGGGCAAGGGCCGCTTCCGCACCATTTCCAGACGCGTTCGTTCGGTCTGCTGGCCCGAGAGCAGGTCGAGCATGACGTCGGCGGCGAATCGGGACGCTCCCACACCGAGGCCGGTGAAACCTGCCGCGTAGGCGACACGGCGGCCGCGGGTGAGGCCGAAGAACGCGGAGAAGCGGCTGCAGGTGTCGATCACCCCGGCCCACCGATGGGTGAACCGGATGCCCGCGAGCTGCGGGAACGTCTCGAAGAAATGGAGCGCGAGCTTTCCGTAGGTCTGGTCCCGGTCCTCGTGCTCGGCTCTGATCGATCGGCCGTAGTGGTAAATCGCGTCGTAGCCACCCCAGAGGATCCGGTCATCCGGGGTGCGCCGGTAGTAGTGGAACTGGTTGCCGCTGTCGAAGATGCCGAACGGCTGGTCCCAGCCGATGGAGCGCAGATGCTCTGGAGAGAGCGGTTCGGTGGCCAGGACGTAGTCGTACACTGGGACGATCGCCGCCCGCATCCAGCGGAGCAGCGGGGTGTGGGCGTTGGTCGCCACGATCACCTGGCGGCGTTGATCCTGCCTCGCTCCGTGTGGAGGATGATCCGGTCTCCCTGTCCTTCCATGCGAACCACGCGGGTGTTCTCCGCGATGCGGACGCCGAGTGCCTCGGCGGCGTCGGCCAGTCCCCACGCCAGCCGCGCGGGATCCACGACCGCGGCTTCGTCCGGTAGCAGTCGCCCGGCGAGGTAGGTCGGCGAGTTCACCAAACCCCGCACCGCGTCGCGATTGAGGAAGCCGGGTGAATCCGGCCCGAACTTCGTGGCCTCGTGTCGGCGAGTGGCCACGGCGAGCGTGCCCGAGCGGATGAAACCGCAGTCGATTCCGTACCTCCCGATGGTCTGCTCGATCTCGTCGAGGTTGCGCAGACCGAGTTCGTGTAGTTCGTCGTATTCGTCGGGCCAGCGCCGCCGTCCGTTCTCCTCGCCGTGGGTAAGGCTCGCGTCGCAGAAGCCGCCATTGCGACCGGTGGCGTGCTCGGCGATGCGGTCACCCTCGACCAGCAGGATGTCGCGGCCAGGATCGCGCTCCACGGCCCGTAGGGCGCTCCACAACCCGGTGAATCCTCCGCCGACGACGGCCAGATCCACGGACACGTCGCCGTCGGCCGGTGGCCGGGGCGCCGGGCGATCGAGGGCGGCCAGCCACAGTGGAGTGTGTTCGGCTCCGCGCAGTGCCGCGACAGCGGCGGCTTGTTGATCGGTCTTGGTACTCATGTGTGCTCCAAGAGGTGAGCCGTGTCTCGGCGGCCGATGCGGTGGGTTCCCGCGGGCGCGACCGCACGCCGACTGTGGCGCGCGGAAGGCGTGATATGAAACAGTCGTTACATAAAACGAGCGGAGGTCGGCCTTGCCCGTCCTGTGCTCGATGCCGTCGTGGACGGCGGACTACTCGCCGACCTGAAGCCGGTTTTCTGGTGCGCCGTCCATTACCGTGAGGCTGAGGCGAGCCGGTGTGGCAAGGCAAGAGTGCAACACCTGGGTGGACGCGCGGCGGTCGGCGGCGGTCCATGGGTTGCGGGCGTCCCCAGTGCTGGGGACGTACTCCGGGTAGTCGCTGCTCGCGATGTGCAGGCGTACCTTGTGGCCGCGCCTGATCCGCAGGCCGACGTGACCCATTTCGATGCGGACCTCGGCGTCAGGCGACGGGTTGGTGAGGGTTCCCTGGCCGCGGACGATCAGGGTCGCCCGGCCGTCAGGGGCGACGTCGAGGAGCTTGGCGAAGACATCGGCCCGCTCGGCGGTGGAGTCCACCGCCACCCACAGATCGACGGGTCCGGCGAGATCGATCTCCTCCTCCACCGCCGGCAGGTCGAAGCGCAGCACGTCCGGCCTCTCGCCCGCCGCAGCCTCATCGGAGCAGTCACGCAACTGGGACCAGGAGCTGAGAGTGCTGGAGGGGACGAGGTTCGAGGGGTCGTACCGCCAGGTGGCCTGCTGGTCGCCGGCCGGTGCGGTGAGGGTGAGAACCCCGCCCTCCCCCTCGGCGGCCCGATCGAGGCCGTCGAGGTACAGCATCACCTTTCGGGCGTTCTCCGGAGGCCAGGTTCCCGCGGTGCGGTAGCCGACATGGCCCTGGTGCCACTGGACGCGGGGAAACCGCTCCGCGTCGGCGCTCTCGCGGACGAAGGCGTCGAAGAAGTCGATGGCGGGCTCGACATAGCGGTCCAGGAGGAGCTCCATGGCCTTCGGATCCATCGTCGCGTGGTCATGTTCGGGCCGTACCGGGACGTAGTCCAGATGGTAGTTCTCGTGATCGATCGAGTCGGCGAACAGGTACTGCAGCGGACCCCAGTTCGGATCGGCGAGGAACTCGGCATAGGACCGCATAGAGGCGATGGCGAGGTTGTCGTACCAGCCGACGGTGTGCAGGACGGGAATAGGGCGGGCGCGGAGCGGGTGGCCGGACGGGAAGACCGGGGCCCGCAGCGGTCCGTGGATGAACTGGTCGAACCATGGCGAACGAGCTCCCAGGTCCCGGAAGACGGCTTCGAACGCCGCGGTGAGGGGACGCACCCGGTAGTCGACAGTCTGCTCGTTGAGCCCGCGGTCAACCCAGCACTGCTGGAGGTAGACGCCGAAGGTCAACCACGGAGGGTCGATGACGGTGGACTCGGGCTGCTGCGGAAAGCGGTCGAAGGCGTGCGTGGTGACCCGGGGCACGATCGCCCGGAGGGCGGGATGGGACGTGCTCGCCGCGGCCCACTGGGTGAATCCGAAGTAGGAGTCGCCGAACATGCCCACCCGTCCGTCCGACCAGGGCTGGGCGACGATCCAGTCGAGTGTGTCGAAGCCGTCGGCGGCTTCGCTGAGCAGCCCGAAGGTCTCGCCCTCGGAGTCGAACTTGCCCCGGACGTCCTGGACGACGCAGGCGTAGCCGCGAGCCGTCAGGCGCGCCGCGATCTGGTCCGCGAAACAGTACTCGCTGGTCTTCCCGTACGGGAGTCTTATCAAGATCGCGGGCAGGGCGCTCTCGGGTGAGCGTGGAAGATAGACGTCTGTGGCAAGGCGGATTCCGTCCCGCATCGGCACCATGTCAGTCCGCACCTCTTCGGGCACCGGGCGGATGGTCCCGGTCCAGTTCACGATGATGTGCTCCGTTCAGTTGGTGGGCGAGTCGCCGGACGGGTCGAGCGCCCACAGGCTCAGCACGGCGGACTCGCCGGTGCCGATGGTCTGGCGCGACGCTGCGGGCGCGACGGCTTCGAAGGGGTCGCCGCCGTCGCCCGGGGCCAGGACGTAATCAGGGAAGTCGCTGCTCATGAGTTGCAACGCCAGGCGGTGGCCACGGCGCAGCCGGTAGCCGACGTGGAGGAGATCGACTGCGGTGAGGCCGTTACCGGGTACGACGACCTGGGTCTGCCCCTTGGCGATGAGGAAGGCGCGGCCCTCGACGTCGATGTCCAGGAGGCGTGCGTGCAGGTGGGTGAACTGGACACTGGACTCGAAAGGCACCCGGACCGAGACCGGTCCGGCATAGACCTGGTCGTGTTCGGCAGCAGGGCCCCTGAACTGCACGACGTCGACGCGTCGCCCCACGTCGCCGATGTCGTGCCAGTCGCCGAGGATCGCGAAGGGGTCCCGGCCGATCGAGGGCACCGGATCCGCCGGGTCGTGATTCCAGCTGATCCTCGTGCTCGTGGCGGGCCGCTCGAGGGTGAGCACGCGCTCGCCTTCGTGTCCGGTCATGAACATCCGCACCTCGTGCGCGTCCTTCGGCGGCCAGACCTCGGCGGTGCGGACATCCCCATGGCAGACCTCGTAGTGAACTCTGGGGATCGGCGGTCCGGGCAGGCCGCGGACGACGCGGTCGAAGAAGTCCAGGGTGGGGCCGAGAACCCTGGCGATCGCATCTTCGCCGATGGACGCGTCCTGGGCGGGGGCATCGTCCAGCCGGCTGTTTTCGTGGTCGATCGGCTCCATGCGCAGGTGGAGCTGCTGCGACCAGGCAGGGCTCTCCGCGAGCGCCCTGATGTCGTGCCAGGACCAGGACGCGCAGTTGTCGAACCAGCCGACAGTGAAGAGGATGGGCACCGTCCACTCCTGGCGGAGCAGCCGTTCCAGGGGCGCGGGAACGTGGCAGCTCTCAGGTTCGAACTCGGCGTCGAACCCTGCCGAACGTTTGCCGAGCTCGGCGAAGAACTCCTCGAAGCCGTCCCGCAGCGGCCGGCGCGACCAGTCGGGCTCCCACTCGTAGGTGTCGTGGTCGATGTAGATCGAGGCCAGGTAGGCCCGCCGCGCGGTCTGCTCGACGTCGCGGGTGCCGTCCGGATTCGGCAGGACCATGGACAGCTGGGTGCCGGTGAGCCGGGGTGCGATGGCCTTCAGCGCGGGATGACCGCTCATCGCCGCGGCCAGCGACGTGTAGCCGTAGTAGGAGTCGCCGCACATGGCCACGTTGCCGTCGGACCACGGCTGCGACACGATCCACTCGATCGTGTCCCAGCCGTCGTCCACCTCGTGACGTCCGAACTCCGTCGCACCTTCGGAGCGGAACTTGCCGCGGACGTCCTGAATCACCGCCGCGTATCCGCGTCGCGTCATGAGCCGGGCGAATTGCGGCATGAAGCAGTAGGCGCCGTCCTTGTCGTAGGGGAGCCGTATGAGGATCGCCGGGTGCGGGCCGGGCACGTCGGAGGGTAGGTAGACGTCCGTGGCCAGCGCGACGCCGTCACGGACGACGACCTTGTGCTCGGTGGCGTCGTCGGGCACGGGCGCCGCCGTGATGCGAAGGTAGGGGATCATGATGTTCCTTGCCTCGTGGTCAGGGCAGCTCGGGTCTGCGATCGTGCCAGGGTGAGAGCCGTTCCAGAGCCGCCGCCACCTCGATGACGGCAGCGTCCGCGTGGGGCCCGCCGATGATCTGCAGACCGACGGGCAGTCCGTCGGAGGTGAAGCCGCAGGGGATCGAGACCGCGGGCAGGCCCGCGTGGCTGGGCAGTTCGGTGAGCCGGTGGAAGAAGAGAGCGGGGTAGCGCACCCGTTCGCCGTCGACGATCTCTGCACCGCCGGGAGCGTTGTGGGGGAACGGCGGCGTGGGCGTGGTGGCGGTGACGATGAAGTCGTATTCCTGCAGGACGCGGTCGAAGCCGTCGTAGATTTGCGTCTTGGTCTGGCGCAGGGATCGACTCACATCGGCGGCCGAGAGAGTGCGTCCGAACTCGGCGATCTCCTTCATGGCCGGCCATGCCTCGGTCCCGGGCGGAAAGATCATATGGAGGTGGTCGGAGAACTCCGGAGACCAGTACGTGAGGAAGTTGTCGATCGCGTCCGGCAGGTCCATGGAGACGGTGTCGACCACTGCCCCACCTGCGGCCGACAGCCGGCTCATCGCCGCGTCGACGACGCCGCGCGTCTCCGGGTCCACCGGCCCCTGGTCCAGGCCGATGCTGTAGGCGAAGCGCAGCCCGGCGAGGTCGACGCCGCGCAGCGCCGCCTCCACGTAGTTCTCACCGGTCGCCGGAAGTGAGAACCGGTCCTGGTGATGCGGGCCGACCGTCGCGTCCAGCAGCATCGCCGTGTCGATCACGCGCCGGGTAAGGGGCCCATCGGTGGAGTCACCGTCCTGGGACCCGCGAGAGGGGATGCGGCCGCTCGACACCTTGAAGCCCACGACGCCGCAACTCGCGGCCGGCACCCGAATCGAGCCGCCGCCGTCCGAACCCCAGGCGAGGGGGGCGATCCCCGCCGCCACCGCCGCGGCCGCGCCCCCGCTGGAGCCGCCGGCCGTGTGCGCCGGGTTCCAGGGGGTGCCGGTGCTGCCGGTCAGGTAACTGTCGGTCACGCCGAGCATGCCGAACTCGGGGGTGGTGGTCTTCCCGATGAGGATGGCGCCGGCTGCTTTGAGCCTCGCCCAGGAGATCGCGTCGGTGTCCGGTACGTGGTCCGTGAACCGCACGCAGCCGTAGGTGGTGCGGACACCCGCAGTGTCGATGAGGTCCTTCACTGTGATCGGCAGGCCGTGCAACGGGGGAAGATCGCCGCCCCGAAAGACTGCGGCCTCGGCCTGCTTCGCCTGTTCCCTGGCGGACTCGGCGGTCACGGTGACGAAGGCGTTGATCGCGTGGTTGACCTCCTCCAGGCGCGCGAGGACCGCGTCGACCACTTCGACGGGCGACACCTCTTTGCGACGGATCAGGTCGCTCAATTCGTACGCGCCCATCCAGATCAGCTCAGCGACCATGGGCATACCTCACTCACGATGGGGGTCCTCGATGTCCAGAAGGGGCCAGGATATGGAACAAGCTTTATAAAACCGGCCGCCCGGCCCCTCGTCAAGAGGTGGACAGTCCGCCAACGGCAAGAAAACGAACCCTTGTGGTTTTGAAACAAGCGTTATATGTTCCGTTGCCATATCGCGCTGACCTGCACGGGGCCTGATCAAAGGAGTGCCTCATGCCCGTAAGTCCACCACGGCGGCCCCTCGTCGCTCCCCTTCGAGGCACCGCCGTCGCCCTTGTCCTCCTGAGTCTGGGCGCCTGCTCGGCAGATCCGGAATCCACCTCCGGCGGAGCCAATGAGACCACGTCCGCCGAACTCGTCTCGAGTCTGCCTGCAGCCAAGGGCGAGGTGGAGCAGATCACCTGGAATCTCAGCGGGGAGCCGGACACGCTGTTCCCCTCGAACGCGGCCACCTATGGGGGCGGCCAGGTCGTCGGAAACCTTTGCGACGCGCTGCTGAAGACGGACGCCGAGTTCGGCTTGACGCCCCAGCTGGCCACCTACGAGCAGGTCGATCCGCGCACTCTCGTCTACAAGATCCGCGACGGAGTGAAGTTCTGGAACGGCGATCCGCTGACGGCCGAGGACGTCGCCTACAGCATGAACCGGGCCAAGGACCCGTCGTCGATCGTCAGCTTCATCTATCAGAACGTGGAGAGCATCAAGGCCGCCGGCGACAAGGTGACCGTGAAGTTCTCCACCCCGGACGCGCTGTTCAACAACGAGATGGCCAGCATCGCGGGGATGGTCATCCAGAAGGCGCACGCCGAGCGCGCCGGCAAGAACCTCGGCACGCCCGGCGGCGGGGTGATGTGCAGCGGCCCCTTCAAGCTGGAGTCATGGAGGAGCGGAGACAGCATCGCCCTCTCCCGCAATGACAGCTATTGGAACCCCGAACGCCGGGCTTTGGCCAAGTCGGTGAAGTTCACCTTCGTCTCCGACAGCACGGCACTGACCCAGGCGCTGAACGCCGGCGAGATCGACGGAGCCTACGAGATCTCCCCTTCGGCCGTTCCCGCACTGCGGTCGTCGAAAGCAGGCAGGCTGGTGTTCGGACCGTCCATGCAATCTACGGGAATGGCCGTCGCCCGGCCTGACGGGCCGCTGGACAACATCAAGCTGCGCCAAGCACTCCAGACGATCATCGATCGCGAAGCTCTGGCCAAAGTGGTGTTCAACGGCGCGGCGACGCCCACCTACACGAGCCTGTCCACCACCACCTGGCCGAACGACCAAAAGCAGATCTACCAGGCGGCATACCAGCCCTTCGTCAAAGAGCGCTCATTCGACATCGCCAAGGCCAAAGCACTGGTCACGCAGTCCGGCTACCAAGGTCAGGAACTCGTTCTGGCGATCAAGGGCGGGGACGACAGCGGCTCCCGCACCGCCCAGCTCGTCCAGCAGCAGGCCAAGCAGGCAGGGATCAACATCAAGATCAATCCGCTCACGCCGCTGGCGTTCGACCAGGCGGCCTACGACGCCACCAAGCGCGAGGGCATCGACCTGCTGCTCTCGTCGAGCTTCAATGTGGCCCAGGACCCGCTCGAACCCATGGGCTTCAACCTGCTGCCAGGCCAGCCCTACAACTACACCGACTACGACAACGCCGAAGTCACCAAACTGCTCACCGAGGCTCGACAGACGTTCGACCCCGTGAAACGGGCAAAGCTGATCATTGCCGTCCAGGAGATCTCCGAGCCGGACTCGGCGCTCATCCCGCTGATCGAGAACAGCACCATCACCTTCCTCAACCACCGGCTCACCGGCGCCATCACATCGTTCGCCTATTGGTCCATGCCGCAGATGGCCTTCATCGGCACCGCCGGATAGCAGGGATCACCATAATGGCGAAGGGCTCCGGGCCACCGCGCCGGGCCGGCCGGACGACGGTCACAACACTCCTGAGCAAGGTCGCCGGAGCATGCGTCACACTGCTCGTCTCATCCTTCGTGGTGTACGCCGCACTGGCGTCCGCTCCCGGCGACCCGGTCTCCCAGCTACTCGGGCAGCGGGCCACGGCCGAGCAGCGTGCCGCGCTGACAGCCCAGCTCGGGCTCGACGACCCCCTGCTCGTCCGCTACTGGCACTGGCTGACCGGCGTGCTGCACGGCGACCTCGGCACATCGCTGACCTACCGCCAGGAGGTGAGCGCACTGCTGGGCCCGCGCATCGTGACCACGCTCGCCCTCGTGGCGCTTTCCGCACTGATCACTCTGGTGATCGGCATCGGGCTGGGCGTCTTCGGCGGAGTAAACCTACGGTGGCGCCCCGTGGTGAACGCTCTGACCGGGCTCGGCGTGGCGATCCCGGGGTTCGTCGCGGCAGCGCTGCTCATCGGCATGTTCGCCGTCAGGCTGGGCTGGTTCCCCACCTACGGCGCGGGAACCGGCCTCGCCGATCGACTGTGGCATCTGACGCTTCCCGCGCTTGCGCTCTCGATGAGCGGTGCCGCCTACATCGCGCAGATGACGACGGCGGCCGTCGGCGAGGAGGCGGGGCGCGAGCACGTATCCACGGCCGTCGGGCGAGGGCTGCCATGGTCGATCGTCCTGCGGCGGCACGTGGTGCGCAACGCGGCCATCCCGGTGCTCACCGTCTCCGGCCTCATGTGCGCCAGCCTGGTCGCGGGCACGGCCGTCGTGGAGTCCGCCTTCGCGATCGACGGTCTCGGATCGCTGCTGATCAAGAGCGTCATCAGCAAGGACTATGCCGTGGTCAACGCCGTCTCTCTCATCATCGTCACCGTTTTCGTCGTCGTCATGACCGTCATCGACCTCGCTCAGACGACCCTCGACCCGCGGCTGCGGGAAAGGAGGTAGGCCGTGAGCACCGCGCATCTGGCGCCCTCCCCCGTCCTGGGGGGACGGCTCGCCCGCAACGACCTGGTGCTGACCGTGGCGGGCCTGTTGTGCGCAGCCCTCGTTCTGCTCGCGCTGTTCGGCCCCTTCCTGGCCCCCTATCCGCCGGATGAGACCGACATTCTCGCCGCCGGCCAAGGGCCATCGGCGCAGCACCTGCTCGGCACCGACTCACTTGGACGCGACCTGCTGTCCCGGCTGCTGGCCGGAGCACGGCCGAGTCTCATGGCCCCCGCCGTCACCGTCCTGATCAGCTCCGTGCTCGGAACGGCCATCGCCATCGCCGCCGCGTATCACGGTGGCAAGGTCGACCGGATGACGGCCCGAGTGCTGGAGATCATGTTCGCGGTGCCGGGGGTCCTGGTGGCCGTGTTGGCGGCCGCAGTCCTCGGAACCGGCCTATGGACACCCGTGATCGCACTGTCATTGATCTATATCCCCTACGTCGCACGAGTCGTGCGCAGCGCGGCGGTGCGCGAGTGCCGTCTGCCCTATGTCGAGGCGTGCCGCTTGGCCGGCCTGTCGGGCTGGCGCATCTGCACCCGGCATGTGCTGCGCAACGTCGCCCCGCTGGCGGTGGCGCAGGGGACCCTGGCATTCGGCTGGGCGCTGATGGACTTCGGCGCGATCTCCTTTCTCGGCCTCGGGGTGCAGCCTCCGCAGGCGGAGTGGGGCGTGATGGTCAATGAGGGGCGCCCGGAGATGCTCGATGGAGCACTCCAGCAGAGCCTGTCCGCCGGGCTGCTGATCGTCCTGGCGGTGGTCTCCTTCAACATCCTCGGCGAACGCCTCTCCACGCGGATCGGGGTGAGCACGTGAAAGAGCGGCTTCTCGACATCGAGCACCTGCATGTCGAGCTTCCTCCACGCGACCGGCGCGCCGCGCCGCGCACGGTCATCCACGACGCGTCCCTGTCGGTCGCGCCCGGCGAGTCGGTAGGGCTGGTCGGCGAGTCCGGGTCGGGCAAGTCCATGACCACCAAGGCGGTGATGGGCCTGCTGCCCCGCGGGGCGGTGGCGACGGGCAAGGTCGGCTTCCGCGGCCACTCCATCCTGGACATGAAGGGCAGAGAACTCGCCGACTTTCGCGCACAGCGCGTCGCCATGATCTACCAGGACCCGCGGGCGCACATCAACCCGCTGCGCACGGTCGGCGACTTCCTCGTCGAAGGGGTGGTCGCCAGCAGGATGATGCGCCGCGCCGAGGCGCTGGAGGCCGCCTGCGCCCTGCTTCGCGATGTCGGTGTGCCCGACCCCGAACGGCGCATCGCGCAGTATCCGCACCAGCTGTCCGGCGGCCTCCTCCAACGCATGATGATCGTGATGGCCCTGCTGCCCTCCCCGGAACTGATCCTGGCGGACGAACCGACCACGGCGCTGGACATGACGGTCCAATCCGACGTCATGGCCATCCTCGCCGAGCAGATCCGCGAACGTTCCCTCGGCATGCTGTTCATCACCCACGACCTGGACCTCGCCGCCGCCGTCACGGACTCACTGGCCGTCATGTACGCGGGCGTGGTCGTGGAACACGGCCCGGCGGCCGACATCTACGCCGCTCCGCGCCACCCGTACACGGCGGCCTTGCTGGCCTCCAGGCCGAGCCCGACGAGCGTCAGACGACCCGTATCGATACCGGGACGGCCCGTCTCGGCCTTCGAGGTGGGCGAGGGGTGCGTGTTCGCCTCACGGTGCGCCCACGCCACCGGCCAATGCCGGACCCAACGACCTGCGCCACGCCGGGTAGGGGCCCGGACGGTGGCCTGCCACCACGCCGAAGAGCTGGAGCCGGCTCTTCGGGAAGGAGCCCGGGCATGACTGAACCGCTCCTGCGCGTACGGGGACTGCGCAAAGTCTTCGAAGGCGACAGGCCGGGCTCGGGCCTGGTGGCGGTGAACGACCTCACCTTCGATCTGCGCCAGGGCGAGTCGCTGGCCATCGTCGGCGAATCAGGCTCCGGCAAGACCACCACGGCGCGGATCATCGCCGGGCTGGAGTCGGCGACGGCCGGTGAGGTGCAGCTCGACGGGCGTCCGATCGCCGGGCCGCGGGCCCGCCGACGGCGCGGTGACCGGGACATCCAGATGGTCTTCCAGGACCCGTTCGGGTCGCTGGATCCCCGGCAGAGAATAGGCTCGGCGATCGCAGAGCTGCTCTCTGTGCATTTCCGCTTGTCCAAAGCACGGCGTTTGACCCGGGTCGCCGAACTGCTCGACGAGGTCGGGCTCGATGAGCGGCTCGCTGCGGAGTACCCGAGAAGCCTGTCCGGTGGCCAGAGGCAGCGCGTCGCGATCGCCCGCGCGCTCGCCCTGGAGCCCCGCCTCTTGATCCTCGACGAGGCCGTCGCGGCACTGGACGTCAGTGTCCAGTCTCAGGTGCTCAACCTGCTGATCGACCTTCGGGAACGGCGCGGCATCTCCTACCTTTTCGTCTCACACGACTTGGCGGTGGTCCGCCAGGTCAGCGACCGGTGCCTGGTCATGTGCACAGGCGAGCTCGTCGAACAAGGCCAGACCGCCGACGTCCTCGACAGCCCGCGCGAGAGCTACACGAGGCAGCTGCTGGACGCGGTGCCGCGCCCGGGCTGGACTCCCCGCCGCCGGTCGTCGGCGGACGCCTTCTGACGCAGTGTCCCTGATCCCCCGGGGACACTCCTTCCCTTTATTTATAACAACTGTTACATACGGAAGGGATGGCGAGCATGGCCATCGATCTGTCCGACCTGTCCGAGGTCGTGACCCTCAGCACGCGTCACCCGTCCGAGGCTCCGACACTCCTGGGCAAGTCCTTCGTGACCCCCTGGTTCAGCATGGACGCCGACCGGTCGGCGATCTTCGAAAAGGCCACCTACCTGGACGACTATCCCCATCCCTACGGCGGCGCTGAGGGATATGGCGAGGACCTGGTGGAGGGCTATCACCTCCTCGGGATGCTGGACTACCTCTTCAACCACGCGCTGTGGTCCGAGGGCCCCTGGATCGCCTGGAACTACGGGCTGGACAACGTCCGCTTCGTGTCCGTCGTGCGGCACGACGACCGTTTCCGCATCCGCGGCACCATCACCCAGGTGATCGACCGGGGCCGGCAGGGTCACCTGCTGGTCATCGACTGCACGGCCGAGGTCGCGGCACGCGAACGCCCCGGATTCGTGGCCACGCAGCGCGTCCTCTGGGCCTCGCCCACCTCCTGAACGCCCCCCGACGAGGAGACCGGCAACACCGTGAACACCCAGCTGTCCGTAGACCTCACCACCCACCACGACAAGGTGCTGACGCTCACGATTCCCGAGTCGCTCGACCTGGCTGCGCTGACCTGGCCGGCCAAGGGCGCGCTGCACTTCGTGGACTCGGGGCAGCGCATGACCTGGGCCGAACTCCATGACGCCGTCGGGCGGATCAGGTCGGCGCTGGAGGCCCGGGGGCTGCGCCCGGGAGACAAGGTCGGCCTGATGCTCCGCAACCAGGTCGAGTTCCCGCTCGCGTGGCTGGCGGTCATCGAGGCCGGCGCCGTGGCGGTGCCGCTGAACCCCAAGTACACCCGCCGCGAAGTGGATTTCGTGCTCGGGGACTCCGGGGCGTCGTGGCTCGTCGCCGCCGAGGATCTGCGCCCGCTCGCCGCCGGGGCCGTACCCGAGGAACGGCTGATCATGACCGGCCCGCAGTTCGAGGAACTGCTCAGCCAGCCGGCCACCCCCAGGACACATCGGGCCGGACGCCTGGACCTGGTGGGGATCCAGTTCACCTCCGGGACGACCGGGCTGCCCAAAGGCTGTCTGCTGACCCACGAGTACTGGCTCGAACTCGGGGTCTATGGCGCGGCGCTCTTCGACGACCCGCAGGAGCTCCTCGCCGACCACCCGTTCTACTACATGCAGAACCAGGCGTACTTCATGATGGTCCTGGCCTCGGGTGGCCGCCTGCACGTCACCCCGGGCCTGAGCCGCAGGAAGTTCATGGGCTGGCTCGTCGACCACGACATCGACTTCGCCTGGATCGACGAGGGCCTGCTCGACGAGCCGCCCTCCGACCTCGACCGCCGCCTGAAGCTGAAGAAGGCGCCCGTCATGGCGTTCACGCCAAGCCTGCACCGGCCGCTTGAAGAGCGCTTCGGCCTGATGGCGCGGGACTGGTACGCGAGCACCGAGACCGGGTCCGGGACGTTCGTTCCCTGGCACCGCACCGATCTGGTCGGCTCCAACTCCATGGGATGGTGCCTGCCCGACCGCGAGTCCAAGGTGATCGACGCCACCGGCGCCGAGGTGCCCCCCGGCGAGCCGGGCGAGTTCTGCCTGCGTGGGCCGGGCATGATGCTCGGGTACCACAACCGCCCCGAGGTGAACGCCGAGCTGTTCCTGCCGGGCGGATGGTTCAGGACCGGCGACATCGTCCGCAAGACCGCGGACGGCGAGCACTTCTATGTCGGCCGCATCAAGGACATGATCCGCAGGAGCGGAGAGAACATTTCCGCCGCCGAGGTCGAACAGCACATCTCCGCCCTGCCCGGTGTCCTCGAGGTCAGCGCGATCCCCGTGCCCGACCCTCGGCGCGACGAAGAGGTCAAGGCCATCATCGTGCTGAAGCCGGGGAGCACGGTGACCGTGGCCGAGATCCTCGCCTGGTGCCGGCAGGGGCTGGCGCGCTTCAAGATCCCCCGCTATCTCGAGTTCCGGGACACACTGCCGTACACCCCCAGCGGGAAGGTCGCGAAGGCGGAGCTGAAGGCGGAGGACCCGTTCGCCGGCAAGGTGGTGGACACGGAGGAGCTCGTGTGACCTGCGGCCGGGACCGGGTCAGCCGGTCCCGGGCGCCCGGCTCAGGGTGACCGGTTCGCGCAGCGGGAGCATGGCGACGAACCGGTCCACCACCCGCAGCTGACGCTCCCGCGTCCAGATCTCCGGGTGCTCCACAGTGGACAGGGTGATACCGCTGATCCACGACCTCATCAGGTCTACGGTGAGCTCCAGGTCCTCCTCCGCGACCAGAGCCGCGACATGCTGCCGATAGACACCGCGCATCAGCGGCTCCAGCCTCACGAAGAACGCGTCCACCGCCGGATCGGCGTCCCGGTGAGCCAACAGCGCGATCCGCGCCCGCTCCATGGTCAACGACCACTCGTCCAGCGGGACCGCCCATTCGATGAGCCGGTGCAGCCGCTCCACGGGATCGGCGACACCCTGCACTTCGTCATTGAATTGCGCAATATCCTCCTCCACGGAGGCCACGATGCCTTCGATGAGCGCTTCCCGGTTGGGAAAGTAGTGGGTGATGAGAGACATCGAGCCTCCCATCTGCTTGGCGATATTACGCAAGGTGAACTTGGCGAATCCACCCTTGCCGAGGATGGCCAGAGCAGCGTTGATGATCTCCTCTGCTCGCTCCCGCGGATCCACGATCTTCGGCATCGCGCTCCTTGATCTCTTCGCCCTGCGCCCTCCACCGGCGCCCCTAGATATGTTACTGGCGTTACATAAAACTGCAGCACTGACTCCACCACCTGGCAGAGTCGTGCCTTACCAAGTGTGCAACGCTTCAACATCCGCATTCAGGGTTGAGAAGGTGTTCCTCAGCGTCCGATTCCAGGTGCCGCTTCAAACGCATATTTACCGTTGAACCGGGATTTGTCGCGCTGGCCTATGCGGCTCGATGGTGCACGTTGATCGCACCGAGTACCTTGCGCGGTTCGATCCAGTCTCATCGGCACCACCGCTTGCTCGTCTCGATCCGGTGGACATTGCCTCTTACGGGCACGGGCAAGTCGAGGACGTCCAGGACCTTCGCATACAGGTCCCCTCGCTGCCGGCAGTCCGGTACCGACAGCGTCCAGCGCGGGGGGCGGTGACCGTGTGCTCCAGGAGGGCCGCGCTGATGCTGCCCACCATGCCGCCGATCGCCTGGCTGTCGGCGAGCTTGGGGCTGATGATGCGGCCCCCGTCGTAGACGCCGAGCATCCGCCGTACCCGGACCAGGCTGGTCCGGTCCGATGCCCTCATCGGTGATGCGTCGTGCCCCACGCACTCCGCACCTGCGGTCCCGCGAGGCTGGGCGACGACATTGCCTGTCGCGAGAGCCGATCGCACCGCGGGTGCGGGTCAGGACTGTGCGCGCTGTGCCTCGTCCTTCGCAGCCGGCTGCGCGGCAGGCTGGGGGACGGTCATGTCCAGCAGCAGCATCGCGTCATAGTCAGGGGTGCCGGGCTCGGCGACATAGACGCCGAGGCGCTGGCCGGGGGTGCCCTCCAGGTCCATGGATTGGACGCTGAGGTTGATGATCCCCACGTGCGGATGATGGAAGGTCTTGTGGGTGCGCTTGCGGCCGGTCACGTCATAGCGTTCCCAGAGCTTGGCGAAGTCGGAGCTCTTCAACAGCAGCTCGCCGACGAGGTTGGTCAGGTCGGGAGCGTCCGGCGCGGTGCCGGCCTGCGCGCGCAGGCGGGCCACGCAGCCGCGGACCTGAGTGTCCCAGTCGGGGAACAGCTCGCGGGCCGTGGGGTGCAGGAACAGGTAGCGGGCGAGGTTGCGCTGTTTGACCGGCCAGTCGTCCAGGCCCGCGTACAGGGCGAGCCCTCCGGGGTTCCAGGCGAGGAAGTCCATGCTGCGGCTGACGATGTAGGCGGGACAGGGGCGCATCGTCTCCAGAAGCAGCTTCAGGTGGGGGCGTACGGCGCGGCTGGGCGGAGGCGGGGGCTCGGGAGCGTAGCGGGCGGCGCGGGCGGCCAACTCGCGCAGGTGCTGGTGTTCCTGGTCGTCGAGCTGGAGGGCGCGGGCGAGGGCGTCGAGCACCGAGGGGCTGGGGCGGGTCTCCTTGCCGCGCTCGAGACGCACGTAGTAGTCGATGCTGATCCCGGCGAGGGTGGCCAGCTCTTCCCGGCGCAGCCCCGGGGTGCGGCGGAGGCCAGTGCCGATGGTGAGGCCCACCTGCTCAGGGCTGGTCTGGGTGCGGCGGGCGCGCAGGAACAGGCCCAGCTCCGTGTCGCTGCCGCTGGTGGTGCGCTGGTCTGCCATGTCTTCAGTCTCACACCGCGCCGACCTCCACGGTGGCCAGGTGGGGGGCCGTGTCATTACCCCGAACGCCACTCCCTGGCAACACCCGGCCTGGCACCGAGTATGGACCGGCGCGAGGGTGGATATCTGTCTCGACAAGACCATCATCAGAAACAGCGAGGGCGCAATGAAGCACGTCATGCTGAGGGACCTGGAGGTCTGCCGCATCGGCCTGGGCGCGATGGGAATGTCCCACGGCTACACCGGCTCCGGCACCGACGAGGCCGAGTCCATCCGCACCATCCACCGGGCGTTGGACCTGGGCGTCACCTTGATCGACACTGCCGAGATCTACGGCCCCTACACCAACGAGGAACTCCTCGGCCGGGCCCTGACGGGCCGCCGTGACCAGGTCGTGCTGGCCACCAAGTTCGGCCTGATCGCGCATGGGGGCGCGGGCCCCTGGAACCTCGACAGCAGCCCGGCCAACATCCGCACCTCGGTCGAGGGCTCGCTCAAACGGCTCGGCACCGACCGCATCGATCTGTACTACCAGCACCGGGTCGACCCGAACACGCCCATTGAAGAGGCCGTCGGCGCGCTCGCCGAACTGGTGGCCGAGGGCAAGATCCGTCATATCGGGCTGTCTGAAGCGGGGCCCGACACCATCCGCCGCGCCCACGCCGTTCACCCGGTCACCGCCGTGCAGTCGGAGTACTCCCTGTGGACCCGCGGCCTGGAAGAACGGGTGCTGCCGCTGCTGCGCGAACTCGGGATCGGCCTGGTGCCTTTCTCGCCGCTGGGCCGCGGCTTCCTCACCGGGAAGATCCGCTCCACCGACGGCTTCAAGGAAGGCGACTTCCGCCACGGCAACCCGCGCTTCACCGGCGAGAACTTCCAGCACAACCTGCGCATCGCCGACGAGGTCGAAGCCGTCGCCGCCGAAGCAGGCGCCACCGCGGCCCAGGTCGCCCTGGCGTGGCTGCTGACCCGTGGCGATGACATCGCCCCCATCCCCGGCACCAAGCGCGTCAGCCGCGTCGAGGAGAACACCGCCGCCGACGGCATTCAGCTGAGCGCCGAACAGATCGACAAGCTCACCAACCTCCCCCCGGCCGCCGGTGACACCCATACCGAAGCCGGCCTGCGGATGCTGGAGCGCTGACCGCCGTCCCGGGCTGGAGAGCGCAGCCTTGCCCAGATTTCCCACGAATTGAGGAGCACTTCATGCGTGCAGCCGTGATGTACGGCGCCGGCGACGTCCGTGTAGAGGACCGGCCCGACCCGAAGATCCAGCAGCCCACCGACGCGATCGTCCGCGTTGTGCTGTCCTGCGTCTGCGGCAGCGACCTGTGGCCCTATAAGTCCATGCCCGCCACCGACACCGGCCGCCCCGTGGGACATGAGTTCCTCGGCGTGATAGAGGAAACCGGCTCCGACGTCGGCAACCTGACAGCGGGCGACCTGGTCGTCACGCCGTTCACCTACTGCGACAACACTTGCGGCTTCTGCCGTAAGGGCCTGCACTCCTCTTGCCGCCGCGGCGGCCGATACGGTCTGGACGGCGTCGACGGCGGCCAGGGTGAAGCCGTCCGCGTCCCCATGGCTGACGGGACCTTGGTCAAACTCCCTGTGGAGGAGACCTCCCCACTACTGCCATCCTTGCTGACGCTGTCGGACGTGCTGGGCACCGGCCACCATGGCGCCCTCACCGCCGGAGTGGCCGGCGGCGACCGCGTTCTGGTCATCGGCGACGGCGCGGTCGGCCTGTCCGCCGTGATCGCCGCCAAGCGCCTGGGCGCCGAACAGATCATCCTCATGGGACGGCACACCGACCGCACCGACCTGGGCCGCGACTTCGGTGCCACCGACATCGTCGCCGAACGCGGAGACGAAGGCGTGGCCCGGGTACTAGAGCTGACCGGCGGCGACGGCGCCGACCGCGTCATCGAGGCCGTCGGCGCCCTTCAGAGCCTGGAGACCGCCCTCGGCGCCGTGATCGACGGCGGCACGATCAGCCGCCTGGGTGTGCCGCAATACGAGCAAGGCCCCATCGGCTTCGACGTGATCATGCGGAACATCACCCTGACCGGCGGCGTCTCACCAGCCCGCGCCTACATCGAAGACCTCATGCCCGACATCCTGAACGGCACCATCGACCCGGGCCGCGTCTTCGACCGCACCGTCGGCCTCGACGACGTCCCCGACGCCTACGGCGCCATGGCCGAACGCCGAGCCCTCAAAGTCCTCATCCGTCCCTGACCGGACACGGGCGAGTCCCCCCGCTGCCTGGACCGCTGCAGTCCCAGCATCACCACACACCCGCGAAATGGAAAATCCCATGCAGACCGTCACCTTGAACAACGGCGTAGAGATGCCGATCCTCGGCTTCGGCGTCTACCAGATCCCGCCAGAACAGACCGAACAGGCCGTCACCGACGCTCTCGCCGCCGGCTACCGGCTGCTGGACACCGCTGCCGCCTATCGCAACGAGGAGGCCGTCGGCCGTGCGATCGAGAGCAGCGGCATCCCGCGCGAGGACCTGTTCATCACCACCAAGCTGTGGATCCAAGATCCCGGCGAGGACAACACCATGCGCGCCTTCGACACCTCGCTGCGCAAGCTCGGCCTGGACTACCTCGACCTTTACCTGATGCACCAGCCTTTCGGCGACGTCTACAGCGAGTGGCGCGCCATGCAGGACCTGTACCACCAGGGCCGGGTCAAGGCGATCGGGGTCTCCAACTTCTATCCCGATCGGCTCGTCGACCTGATCGACAACAACGACGTCACGCCCGCGGTGAACCAGATCGAGACCCATCCGTTCTTCCAGCGCACGGCCGACCAGGAGATCATGCGCGAGCGCGGCGTCCAGATCGAGTCATGGGGTCCGTTCGCCGAAGGCAAGAACAACCTGTTCACCCACCCGGACCTGAGCGAGATCGCCGGCACGCACGGCAAGTCCGTGCCGCAGGTCGTGCTCCGCTGGCTCATCCAGCGGGAAGTGGTCGTGATCCCCAAGTCGGTCCGGCCCGACCGCATGACGCAGAACATCGACGTCTTCGACTTCGAGCTCGCCGACGACCAGATGGCCCGCATCGCCACCATGGACACCGGAGGCTCGCTGTTCTTCGACCACCGCGACCCGGCCATGGTCAGCCGACTCGGCCGGCTCCGGGTTAACGACTGACACGCACTCACCCACTGAGAGCAGGCGATGAAGGCAAACCCCGGCAACGATCAGTCCCCTGCGCTGGAGCGGCGTTCGTTCCTTCGTAGCGTGGTCCTGGCAGGAGGGGCCGTGATGGCCAGTGCCCAGCTGAGCGGTTGCGCCCCTTCCTCGCCTCCCCAGCCCAGATCCGAGCCGGCAGACCGGCCCGCCCTCTCCAGCCCGGCCGCGAGGTCCATCCTGCTGGCCTACTTCTCCCGCCCTGGCGAGAACTATTACTACGGACAACGTCGTTTCCTCGAAGTGGGCAACACCGAGGTCCTGGCCCAGATGATCAGCAGCCGTATCGACTGTGACCTCTACCGCATCCAACCCGCCGACCCCTACCCCGAGGACTACTCCGAGACCGTCGAGCGCAATGTCCAAGAGCAAGACGCCGACGCCCGCCCAGCGATCGCCGGCCCTCTGCCCTCGCTCGACCGCTACGACACGGTGCTGCTGGCCAGCCCCATCTGGAACGTCCGAGCACCCATGATCATGACGACGTTCACCGAGAAGCTCGACGTCCGCGGCAAGACCATCTTTCCTCTCACGACACACGCCATGAGCGGGCTGGGAACGACTGAGCGCGACTACGCCGCCTCATGCCCAGGCGCGCGCTTCGGGGAAGGGCTCGCCATACGTGGCGAAGAAGTCAACGGCGCCCAAGCCGAGGTCGACTCATGGCTGCAACGCACCGGCCTCCGCCGAGCATGACAAGCGGCGGTGGCCTCGACCGGTCAACCTATGCTCTTGCCGTCTCCGGGTGGAGTGGTGCTCTCCCGAACCGTGAGGGTGGTGGCCAGCTCGAGGCCGACCTGCGGCGTCTCCTCTCCGCGCCCAGGGCGAGCGCCAGCCCGGTGGCGGCCGCAGCCATCGCGGCGCGGACGAGGCAGCGGGAGACGGCCACGACTGTGAGCGCCGAAAATGGGCCACCGCTCTGACCTGGTGCTGGTCCGAGAACGATCGCTGGGCTTGAATCTTCACTAAAAGGATGCCACGGGGGTACCCGTGCGCTTGGTGCCAGGCATTGGAGGTACGGTGACGCCGGATTCGATCCCCGAACTCGACCACGTCTCAGCCGGATACGACCCTGACCCTGGGCTGTCGATGTCGTTGCACGCCGAGGCCTACACCGATCCTCAATGGTTCGACGTCGACCAGCGGGCGATCTTCGCTCGTACGTGGCAGTGGCTGTGCCATGTCGAGAAGCTTCGGGAGCCGGGAAGCTATATGACGGGCACGGCGGCCGGCATGCCCATCGTCGCCGTCCGGGACGGGGCCGGAACGCTGCGGGCGTTCTACAACGTGTGCAAGCACCGGGCGCACGAACTGCTGTCCGGCACCGGCGTCCGGCGCAGCATCGTGTGCCCCTATCACGCCTGGACCTTCGACCTGACCGGCCGGTTGAGGCGAGCGCGCAACACCGGTGACATGCCGGGTTTCGACGCCTCCACCGTATGCCTGGACCAGATCCAGGTCACCGAGTTCGGCGGCATGGTCTACGTCAACCTCGACCCCGAGGCGGCCCTTCTGCCGGAGCAGGCCGGGGACCTCGAGGCGGAGATCCAGGCAAGGGCGCCGGACGTGGCCAAGCTGACCCTCGCCCGCCGGCTCACCTATGACATCGCCTCCAACTGGAAGAACGTCGTCGACAACTTCCTGGAGTGCTACCACTGCCACGTGGCCCACAAAGACTTCGTGTCCCTGGTCGACATGAGCACCTACAAGGTCACCACCTACGGGATCTACTCCAGCCACATGGCACAGGCCGGTAAAACAGAGAACTCCGCCTACGACGTGTCAAGTGCGACCGTCACCGAGCATGCGGTCTGGTGGCTGTGGCCCAACACCTGCCTGCTGCGCTATCCCGGCCGGGGGAACTTCATGGTGCTGCAGATCATCCCTGACGGCCCGGAACGGACTCGCGAAATCTGGGACTTCTATCTGGAGACCGCGGAGCCCAACGAGGCCGAGCTGGACAGCATCCGGTACATCGACGAGGTGCTCCAGGTGGAGGACATCGCCTTGGTGGAAAGCGTCCAGCGCGGAATGCGCACCCCCGCGTTCACCCAGGGGAAGATCGTATATGACCCCAACGGGTCCGGGTTGTCGGAGCACGCGGTCCACCATTTCCATGGCCTCATCCTCGATGCCTACCGACACGAGCTTGAACGATCCCGCTCAGCCTCCTGAGATGAGCTGCGGAGGCGGCTCCATACTGGGCTAGCCCTTCGCCTTGGCTGCCTTCTTGAAGGCGCGGACCTCGGCGAGCGACTCCGGCCCCGTCACGTCGGCGATCGAGCGGTGCGAGCCCTCCTCGCCGTACGGACCGGCGGCTTCGCGCCAGCCCGGCGGCTGGACGCCAAGTTGCTTGCCGAGCAGGGCGAGGAAGATGCGCGCCTTCTGCTCGCCGTAGCCGGGCAGGGCCTTGAGGCGCTTGAGCACCTCCTTGCCGTCGGGGTCGCCCGTGGTCCAGATCGCCTCGGTGCGCCCGTCGTAGTGCTCCACGACGTACTGCGCCAGCGCGTGCACCCGCCTCGCCATCGACCCGCCGTAGCGGTGGATCGCCGGCTTGGTCACGCAGAGCTCGACGAACTCCTCGAGGTCGGATTCGGCGATCTTCGTGACGCTGAAGCCGCCCATCCGGTCCGCGATCTTCTTCGGCCCGATGAAGGCGATCTCCATGGCGATCTGCTGATCGAGGAGCATGCCCGTCAGCAGGGCGAACGGGTCCTCGGAGAGGAGCTTGTCGGCTTCTGGATCGTCGACCAAACGCACCATGCCCCTACTCTACGAGGTGCCCCGCCGATCTGATCGCCAACGCCCGCGCCGCCCACGGCCTGCTCTGACCGGCACGTCGGTGCCCTGACGAGCGACGGGCAACCCTCTGGAGGACAGTGTCAAGCGTCACGGTGACATGGTGTCCAGTTGGTCGAGGATGCGGTTGGAGAGCTGGCCGAGCATGGCGAGTTCGTCCGGGCTGAGGGGCGTCGATGACCAGGCGCCGGACCGTGGCGACATGCTGGGGGCAGCGGTTTCTATGGCTGTGCGGCCGGCGGGTGTGAGGACGATGAAGACGGGAACTGGCCGCCCAAGGAGCCGAAGTGGTCGAGGCCGACGTCCGGGACGAGGCGCGGCTGACGGAGGCTTTCGACGGGGCCGCCCACGCATACCTGGTGACGAACTTCTGGGAGCATATGTCGCCGGAGCAGGAGAAGCAGGACGCCGCGACGATGGCGCGGGCGGCCAAGAAGGCCGGGCTGCGCCACGTCATCTGGTCGACGCTGGATGACACCCGCGACCACATCCCCCTCGACGACGAGCGCATGCCGACGCTGATGGGCCAGTACAAGGTGCCGCACTTCGACGCCAAGGCCGAGGCCGACCGGTTCTTCATCGACGCCGGGGTGCCGACCACGTTCCTGCGGACCACGTTCTACCGAGGTGCGGGCCAGTGCTCCCGCCTTCAGACGGGAGGTGTAGGCCCGCGCGGGATGGCCCCCAAGGGCCTGAGCGTGCCCTATCCCGAGCTTTGGAACCGGTCGTGACCGCGTCTGGTCTTGTCTCATTTCTGGGGCCGGTCCTGGGACTGGAGGTAGGCACGGACGGTGACCTCGCTCGTGCTGCCGGTCGATCCTGCGTAGTAGGAGCGGGACCAGAAGTGGCCGCCCCACAGGTGTGTGCGGACGTGGACGCTGTATTCCTGGCGGAGGTAGCGGGCCGAGACGCCTTTGAGGGAGTTGACGAGGGAGGACAGGGCGACCTTGGGCGGGTAGCGGACGAGGAGATGAACGTGATCGTGCTCGCCGTTGAAGTCGACCAGCTCGCAGTCGAACTTCTCGCACACCTCTTTCATGATCTGTTCGCAGCGTTCCAGCATCGGGCCGGTGAGTGCGTCCCGCCGATATTTCGTGACAAACACCAAATGCGCGGACAGCTCGTGGACGCAGTGACGTCCTGTTCTGATGTCGGGGTTCGGTTCCCATCGCGGTGACATACACCAAACGATAGAATGAGGCGCGTGGAGCGGGAGAAACGCAACCGCGCTCAGGTCGCCCGCCTGGAGCTGGACCAGCGGCAGAGCGCCGTGTTGGACGGACAGGCGCACAACGCGCGCACGCTGTGGAACCTGCTGCACGAGTTCTTCACCTTCCGGCAGGGCCGGTTCGCGTCCCTGGCCCAATGCGACGCGGCCATCCGGGCCGCCCGCAAAGAAATCGACTGGCTCAACGACCTGCCCGCCCAAGCGGCGCAAGCCGTGCTGAAGACCTACCGGCAGGCGTGGGCGAACTACTTCAACCCCGACCACCCCGCCGGGCGCCCCACGTTCAAGAGCCGATTGCGCTCCCGGATGGCGGTGGACGTCCCCCAGGCGCGGGACCTGAACATCACCCGGATCAACCGGCGGTGGGGCGCGGTCACCATCCCCAAACTCGGCCGGGTCCGCTTCCGGTGGACCAAAGACCTGCCGGGGGTCACGAAGGGCGGCCCGGACGGGAAGATCACCGGGGCGCGGTTGGTGAAGGAGGCCACCGGGTGGCACATCGTCTTCCGGACCCAGACCGAGCAACCGGCGCCCGCCCCACACACCGGGCCGCACACCGCGATCGACCGGGGCATCGCCGTACCATTGGCGCTGGCCACCGGAGAGAAGATCTTCCACCGTAACCAGTGGCTGACCAGCGGGGAACAGCAGCGGCTACTCCGTCTGGAACGCAAAGCCGCCCGCCAGAAACGAGCCGCCAAACCCGGACAACCTGCCAGCAACCGGCTGAAGCACACCTACGACCAGATCGCCCGCCTGCGCGCCAAAGCCAAACGCCGGGCCATCGACTGGCAACACCAGACCACCGCCAAGCTCACCGACCGGTTCTCCCTCATCGTGCTCGAAGACCTCAAGGTCACGAACATGATGGCGAGCGCCTCCGGCACCCCCGAACAGCCAGGCAGGAACGTCGCCCAAAAACGCGGCCTGAACCGCGCCATCGCCGGGCAGGCATGGGGCCGCACCGCCGAGTTCCTCACCTACAAGGCCACCGCCAAGGGCGGCAAGGTCGTCCTCGTCCCGGCGCCGGGCACCAGCCAGGAATGCCACGCCTGCCACACGATCACCGAAGGCTCCCGCCAGAGTCAGTCCCGGTTCGTGTGCAACAACACAGCCTGCGGGTGGATCGGCAACGCCGACGTCAACGCCGCCCGCACCCAGTTGCACCGGTACAACTCAGCCGCCGGACAAGCGGTCACCGGACGTGGAGGCCCTGCCGTACTGGGGCCGCTGAAGCGTCAAGCACCTCATGGCGGGACTACCCGCACCGCCCCGCAAGGGGCGGTCGCGTAGCGGCCATGAGAATCCTCCCCATTCATGGGGAGGAGCACGTCAATGGGAGAGCCTCCTCGGGGGGGCCGATGGCGCCGAAGCGGGGAGAGGACGGGCGGCTCGTGCTCGCCCTGCCGATGGCCGACGGCAAGCTCGCCGGCATCGCGTCCGAAGACATCGGGAAGACCGCCTACGGCATCTTCAAGCGGGGCGACGAGCTCGCCGGCCGGACCGTCAGCATCGCCGGTGAGCACCTGACCGGCGCGGAGATCGCCACACACTTCAGCAAGGCGCTGGGCGAAGAGGTCGGCTACGTGCCCGGTGCCGTTCGAGGCCATGCGCGCGCAGCCCTGGCCCGCCGCCGTCGAGCTGGGGAACATGTTCCAGTTCTATGCGCAGGTGCCACAGTTCGTCACCGACCGCGACCTCGACGTCGTCCGCGGCCTCAACCCGGAACTGCAGAACTTCGAGCAGTGGCTGGCGGCGCACAAGACCGCCCTCGCCGGCATCTGACCACGACCCTCGTCATCCACCATCCGCCATCCCCCAAGAGTCCTGGAAATCGTTGTGAACATCGTTTTGTGGGTCGTCTCCGCTCTGCTGGCGCTCGTCTTCCTCGGCGCCGGTGGGGCGAAGCTGGCTCAATCGAAGGAAAAGCTCATCGCTTCGCCGAACATGGCCTGGGCGGAGGACTTCCCGCCCGGCGCGCTCAAGACGATCGGCGCGCTGGAGGTGCTGGGCGCGATCGGGCTGATCCTGCCCCCGGCGCTGGGCATCGTTCCGGTGCTCGCGCCGCTGGCCGCCCTCGGGCTGGCGGTGACGATGATCGGCGCCATCCTGACGCACGCCCGGCGCAAGGAGTCCCAGCCGGTCGTGATCAACCTGGTGCTGCTCGCGCTGGCCCTGTTCGTGGCCTGGGGCCGCTTCGGCCCGTACCCCTTCGCCTGATCACAGAGATCACCGCCATCGCCCGACCCCGGGCACCCATGACGTGGCGTTGTAGGTGAATATGGGACTTGATTCATGGGAGGTGATCTCGGTGAGCAATGTGGAAGCCGAGCCTGTCGAAATGCGGTGCGGAGAGCCGGTGGACGACGCGCGCCCGGCTGAGGAGCCGTCGGTCGACGTGCTCTCTGCGCGGGACGTGCCTCTGGGCGGGCCGCGGGCGATGTCCGTACGGCGGACGCTGCCACAGCGGGGCCGGACGTTGATCGGAGCCTGGTGCTTCGCCGATCACTACGGCCCCGACGACGTCGCCCGGACGGGCGGCATGGAGGTCCCGCCGCATCCGCACACCGGCCTGCAGACGGTGAGCTGGCTCTTCAGCGGGGAGGTCGAACACCGCGACAGCCTCGGCAGTCACGCCTTCATCCGGCCCGGTGAGATGAACCTCATGACGGGCGGGTACGGCATCGCCCACTCGGAGGTCTCCACTCCGCGCACCACCGTCCTCCACGGCGTCCAGTTGTGGGTGGCGCTGCCCGAAGAGCACCGCAACGCCGGACGGGACTTCCAGCACCACGTACCCGAACCCGTGCGGATCGACGGGGCCGAGATCAGGGTGTTCCTGGGCTCGCTCGCCGGAGACGTCTCCCCCGTGCGGACCTTCACCCCGCTGCTCGGCGCCGAGATCACCCTCGAACCGCATGCGGCGATCACACTCGCCGTGGACACCACGTTCGAGCACGGCCTTCTCGTGGACAGCGGGCCCGTCCGCGTCGCCGGCGCCCTGCTGCGCCCGGCGGAACTCGGCTACGTCCGCCCCGGCATCGACGCGCTGGAGCTGACGAACGCGTCAGACGGCCCGGCGCGGGCGATCCTGCTCGGCGGCACTCCGTTCAAGGAAGAGATCGTCATGTGGTGGAACTTCATCGGCCGCACGCATGAGGACATCGTCCGGGCGCGAGAGGACTGGGAGGCCTCCTCCGACCGCTTCGGCGTCGTTGACGGATATCCGGGGAACCGCCTTCACGCGCCCGCCCTGCCCAACGCCACCATCAAGCCGCGCGGAAATCCACCACATGGCCGGCTCCGCCCGAAAGGCACCTCATGAGCCAGACGTCTGCCGCTACGAACGGGTGGATGCCAAGCATGACGAGTTCGACGACATCACCGACCCCGTGACCGCCGACGTCCCCACCAGCCTCCGACGACCTCGACGCCCTCATTCTCCAGGGCCTTGTGCCACGCCGGATCACGCAGCAGCCGCGTCTCCCAGGTCCGCACGATGCCGTCCGGTCCCGTGACCGCGTCCTCGCGGGACGGGTGCAGGAACAACTCGCTCGTGCCCTCGGGGAGGGCCGCGAGCCGGCGGAGGTAGTCGTCCCGCAGTCGCTCGTAGGATCCGAGCTCGGGTGCGCTGCGCCGGTTGGTCGCGATCGTCTGCGGGATGGCCACGCCGAGTGCGTCGGCCAGGGCGACGGCGCGCTCGTGCGCTGCCGCGAGCGGCGGCGGGAGCGGCCCGCCGAAATACGGCTCCGGGTCGCGGGGCAGCCGGAAGGCAAGGCCGTGGCGCGCACACCACTCAAGCGCCTCGGCGAGCCACGATCTGCCGTGCAGGCCGTAGAGGGTGCCGGCGTGGGAGTCGGCCGCCTCGGGCAGGGGGCCCCGGTCGCGCATCCAATGCAGCTGTGCGTCCGCCTCCCGGATGACATCCTGGGCCTCGCCGCAGGCTCCGAGAACCAGCGGATCGTCACTGAGTGTCCCGTCCGGATCGACGAGGCTCGCCGCGCCGTTGAGGGGCCGCCAGCGCGGGAGGCCGCGCTCGCTCGTGAGCGTCACGTGCAGCCGCGGCACGACGCCGAGCTCCCCGACCTGCTTCGCGGCTCGCTCGGCGGCCGGCGAGACGCAGATGAGCGTCGTCGCGGTGACATGTCCCTCGGCGAGCAGTGCGACGATGACCTCCGTCGTCCCGGGTTCCCGGCCGAGGTCGTCGGCCGTGATCACAACGCGGCGGGTCATAGGGGGCGCTCCACGGCGGACTCGTCCGCGGGACCGGGCGGCGGCGGCTCGACCGGCTCAGCTGCCTCAGGCGGTGTCTCGATCGGGACCGAGATGAGTCGCGCCGCGACCGCGCCGATCGTCGTCAGCACGAACGGGTACACGCATAAGTACACCCGGAACGCGAGCCCGGGGTCGGCGCCGGGATCTCCGCCCGAGTTGTAGCCGAAGAACACGCCCAGCGAGGTGAGCGCGAGTCCGGTCACGATCCCGTTGAGCCGGCCGAAGAAGCCGAACGCGGACAGGAAGAGCCCTTCACGATGCTCCCCGTTACGCGCGGCGTCGGCGTCCAGGACCCGCGCGACGATGAGGTCGTTCGTCGCGAGCATTCCCGACCACCCGGCCCCGACGAGCACCCCCGCGGCCATCGCGGTAAGGAGGTCGGTGGCGAAGAACAAGGCCGCGAAGCTGGCCGCGAGGACCGCGAAGGCGAGCCGCCAGGTCCACAGGGCGCCGCGGCGCGCGACGACGCGCGTCCACACCACCAGGCCGCCCGCCGAGACGAGGATGACGATGCCCTGGAGGTAGAACGCGTTCGCGACCGGGAGCCCGAGCGAGTAGCGGACATACAGCTGGATGCCCGCGAGGACGAGCGCCATGGCCATCCCGTAACAGGCGCCGGTGAGCCCGACCGTCCAGAACGTCGGGTTGCGCACGATCGACCATACGCTCGGCAGCAGCAGCGGCCGCTCGCGCGTGGAGTAGCGGGGACGCTCGCGCGCGCCGAGCGCCATGAACACGATCACGACGAGCGCGACCGCGCCATAGATGATCGCTGTGATCTGGAAGCCTTGGGTGGATTCCTCGGTGCCGAACACGCTCGTCGTGAGCAACGGGGTGACCGCGAGCGAGATCACGAGCGCCACGAGCTGGAAGCCCTGGCGCAGACTGTTGGCCGCGGCGCGGTCGCGCTCCCGCGGGTAAAGCTCGGGGAGCAGCGCGCCGTAGTTGGCGTTGAGCATCGAGTCGAAGGCCTCGCACAGGATCGCGAACACCGCGAACCAGAGCACGAGGCCGATGCCCTCCAGAGACGTCGGCGCGGAGAAGAATGCGACCATGCAGGCCGCGAGCATCGGCGCGCCGACGAGCAGCCACGGCCGGCGCCGGCCGAACCGGCTGCGGGTGCGGTCGGAGAGGTGGCCGAGCAGCGGGTTGTCGAGCGCGTCGATGACCGCGTAGATCACCATGACCACGCCGTAAGCGCGAACGTCGAGCCCGAGAATGTCGACGTAGAAGACGATCATCGACCCTTTGATCATGTTGATCGGGATGGATGTGCCGAACATCCCGATCGCGTAGCGCCACGCGGGAGTCCGCCCCGGGGCGGGGACCGTACCGGGCTGGGACACGCGATCACCTTCCTTGCCATGCCGACGCTCTGCCCGGCGTCACCTTCGCACTCGAACGAGAACAGCGGGTGAAGCGGAGTCGTGCCACGCCGGACGTCGCCTGCCGGTCCGGTCCCAGTGATGCTGGTCTGCGATCACGGGCACGTCAAGAACCTGCCCGGCCGCCGCCCGATGTCAGCGGCAGAACGGGACCATGCCGAGCACGGATTTGACGCCGCCCAGCAGATGCTGGGTGAAGTATTGGTCGCCGTCCATGGGCTCGTCGGTCCAGGCCTTGACGTCGTGGCCGAGGGTGGTGAGCCAGGCCTTGCCGCCGTCGTAGTACTGGCACCAGCTCACCGGGTGGTGCTCGCCGTGGCCGGGGTGTCCGAGGCTGCCGCGCACCCCTCGGGCCAGGGTGCTCTCGTCCACCTCGGCCAGCACGCGGACGCGGGTCGGTGCGGGGACGAGATTGTACCACTCGTCGGTGAAGGCCCAGGTCCGGGGCAGGCCTTGGGTGGAGGCATCGCGGTGGCCGACGGTGACGACGGTGCCGGGCTGGTTGGCGCTGTGGTCGTAGAAGTTGGCGTTGCCGAGCAGGCCCTCGTACCAGGGCCAGTTGTATTCGGTGCCGAAGGCGTTGTGCACGCCGATGAAGCCGCCGCCGGCGCGGACGTACTGGCGCAACGCGGTCTGCGCGGCGTCGTCCAGGGTGTCGCGGGTGGTGCTGAGGAACATGACCGCGTTGTACGGCAGCAGGCGGCCCGCTGACGACAACTGGGTGACGTCCTCGGTGTAGTCGACCGCGAAGCCGTTCTCCTGTCCGAGCTTGATCACCGCCTTGACAGCCACGTTGTTGTCGTTGAGCGGCGGGTTGAGTCCGGGGCCGAGCGGCGTGCCGAGGTATGCGTGGCGGGGGCCGGCGGTGCGGGTGTAGACGAGCAGCTTGTAGCCCTTGGCCGGGTCGAAGTTGCCCCAGTCGTGGTAACAGCGGGGGTCGGTGCCCCGGCAGACGCCGTAGTCGGGATCGCCAAGGTTCTGCGCCGGCACGGGGGAAGCGGCGGAGCTGGGAGCTGTGGCGGTGAGCAGGAGGGCCGCCGCTCCGGTGGCGGCGGCGACGGAGAGTTTGCTGCGCATGGGCACCTCGCGTAACGATCCGCCAGGCGGATCGATTGGTCCACTCAGGGGCTTGAGCGTAACCACGGATCTTCGCCGGAACAAGCTCTTGTCTTCACTGCGGATCGGACTTAAAGTGCGTCCGTTATATGGATCCATCGGCCCACTAGGCGGATCGCCGCCTCGTGCTCAAAGCCAGGCCGGCAGGATGGACGGCGGGATCGGCCCCTTGTTCCTCCGCCCCTGGCCGCTCTCCTCCCAGGCGTGGGCCAGGATCCCGACAGACCTGCTGAGCACGAAGAGCCCGCGCGCCAGTGGCGCGGGAAAGCCGAGCTCGGCGTAGACCACGGCGGTCGCCCCGTCGATGTTCATCGGCACCGGCTCGATCAGCCGCTCGACCTCGATCGCGGCACGCAGGTGCGCGCCCGGCACCACCCCGTCCGCGACCGCTTCGGCCACGAGGCCGAGCAGCGGGTCGCGGCGCGGATCGCGCCGGTGGAACCGATGCCCGAAGCCGGGCAGATATTTGTCACGCGCACGCCAGCGCGCGACCACGGCGGCCGCGTCTCCGTCACCGGCCACTTCCTCCAGCAGCGTGACGCATTGCTCGCCGGCGCCGCCGTGCACGTCGCCGAGCAGGTTGACACCCGTGGCGACGGCGTTGTTGAGCCCCACCCCGCAGGTGGCGGCCATCCGGGCGACGGCGATGGACGGCGCGTGCGGCCCATGATCGACCGACGAGACCAGCGCCGCCTCCAGCAACGCCGCCCGGCGCGGATCGGGGCGCTCGCCTCGGAGCATGAGCCAGATCATCTCGGCGAGGCCGATGCGCCCGATGAGGTCCTGGACCGGCTGCCCCCGCAGCTCGATGACATCGGGCTCGATCCTCGACACCGCGGTCGCCCACCAGCCGGCCACCTCGGCTTCGACGTCGCCGCCTGAGCCACGGGGAGGGACCTCGGCTCGCTCGCTCATGACGCCACCCCGAACTCGTCGTTGTGCTCCCCGAGGAGCGGGGCGGACCCTCGTGGGCGCAGGGCGACGCCGTCGACGACCACGCCGTTCCCCGTGACGGTGATCTGCCGCTCGCCCGCTCCCGCGAACGGCACCTCCGTCAGGAAGCCACGCTGACGTACCTGGTGGAGTGCGAGCGCTTGCGGGACGGTGAGAATGCGGGCGGCGGGCACGCCCTCGCGGGCGAGCATCTCCTCCCACTCCAGCGCGGTCTTGGCCCGCAGCGCATGATTGAGCTCACGGTTGAGGTCCTGCCGGTGGGTCTTGCGCGCTTCACGCTCGGCGAAGCGGGGATCGGCGGGCAGGTCGGGCCGCCCGATGAGCCGGCACAGCGTCTCGAACTGAGCCTGCTGGTTGGCGGCGATGTTGAGCGGCCCGTCGGCGGTCTCGAACGTGCCGGAGGGGGCGGCGGTGGCGTTCTGGTCGCCCATCGGCTCAGGCTCGACACCGCTGATCAGGTAGTTGGAAACGGTCCAGCCCATCGCCGACATCGACGACTCCAGCATGGACAGGTCCAGATGGCAGCCACGCCCGCTGCGGTGTCGTCCGGCCAGCGCGGCGGAGATCGCCAGAGCGGCCATCAGCCCGCCGATGGTGTCGCAGATCGGGAACCCCACCCGCAGCGGGGCGGTGTCAGCGGTGCCGGTGACGCTCATCATGCCGGACAACCCTTGGATGATCTGGTCGTAGGCGGGGGCCCCGCTCATCGGCCCGCTCTGCCCGAAGCCGGAAATGGCGCAGTAGACCAGGCCGGGGTTGAGCTCGCGCAGGCGGTCCCAGCCGTAGCCGAGCCTGCTCATCACCCCGGCCCTGAAGTTCTCCAGCAGGACGTCGGCATCGGTGACCATGGACTCGAAGGCGGCCCGCCCGGCTCGGCTCTTCAGGTCGAGCTCGACCGACTTCTTGCCGGCGTTCTGGGCCAGGAAGGATGCGCCCATCCGCGCGCGATTGAGCTCAGGGTCGGGACCGAGCCGCCGGGCGAGATCCCCGGTGCCGGGCAACTCCACCTTGACCACCTCCGCGCCGAACAGCATCAGTTGATAACTGCAGTACGGCCCGGCCAGAACGTTGGTCAGGTCCACGACCTTGACGCCGTCCAGTGGCAACTGCTGCATGCACGCTCCATAGAGTCAAGTCAGAGGATGGTCGAACCCGCGCTCCGACATCCGCTTCGCCGCCTCGCGCAGGTCCGCGGCGAATTCCTGAACGCGATCTTCGGTGAAGCGGATCGTGGGGCCGCTCAGCGTCAGCGCCGCCACCGTCGCCCGCGAGCCGCCCGTGACCGCGACGGCCACCGCCGACAGGCCCGGCTCGCGTTCGCCGTGACTGGCCGCGTAACCGTCGCGCGCCGCCTGATCGATCCAGTCCCGCAACGTCGCCACGTGTGCCTGGCCGTAAGGAGAGGAACGGGCCACCCGCAGGAGCAGCCGCTCAGGCGCGTCCTTGAGCAGGATCTTCGAGGAGGCGCCCGCCCACAGGGGCAGCTCGTCGCCGACGCGCACCACGTGGCGCAGCGGCTGCGGGCTCTCCTGCTGGGCGATGCAGATGCGATGCACGTCGCGCAGCACGTAGAGATTGACGGTCTCCCGATGCCGGGCGCCCAGCTCGCGCATGAGCTGGACGGTCTCCGGCGGCAGCTCCCATGCCGAGCGGGCCAGGTGGGCCCAGCGCCACAGCGCGGGCCCGGCCGTGTAGCCCTTGTGCGTGGCCCACAACAGTCCCATATGCTCCAGGGTCTGCAGCAGGCGCAGCGCGGTGGTCTTGGCCAGGCCGGTCTCGTCGACGACCTCGCGAATCGTCAACGTCCGCCGGTCCTCGGTGAGCAGCGAGAGAATGTCGAACGCGCGCTGGACGCTGCGCACACCCCCGCTCTCCCCCGACGCTGCAGGAATGTTCGAAGGCACGGATCCTCACTAGTGAGTCGAAGGTGAACCTGCTGCTCACCTTCTCATGGGTCCGTACGCTAACACCGAGTCCGCTTAGCGGTCCATATGCTCCATCAAGTGGATTGCCTCGCCCCCTTGCCAGAACCTTGACGGTCCTCATACCGTGAGGAAATCCATAGTGCGGACTATCAGAACCGCTGCGCGGATCCAGTGGGAGTCACCATGAACGCCATCCACGAAACAGGGTCCTTAGTCGCCGGGGAGTGGCTGACCGAAGGTCCCCATGCCGACCGCATGGGTCCCTACCTCCGGGCACCTGTCAGCCGGGCGCGAACCGCACAACCTGCCGACATCACCACGGCCCTGACGTATGCCCGGCAGGCGGCCAGGCGGATCGCGCGGCTGGCGCCCGCCACCCGGGCCGACATCCTGGAACGGGCCGCCGCCGCGGTCACCGCGCAGGGCGATCGGTTGGCCGGCCTGCTGGCGCTGGAGCTGGGCAAACCGCTCAAGGACGGGCGTGGCGAGGTGTTGCGCGTCGCCGACACCCTGTCCGTAGCCGCCGCCGAGGCGAGGATGATCGGCGGCGAGGTGCTGCCGGTGGCGGGCTGGGGTCGCGGGGTCGGCAACACCGCGATCACCCAGCGAGCCCCGGCGGGCCCGGTGCTGGCGATCACGCCGTTCAACGCACCCGCCAACCTGCTCGCCCACAAGCTCGCCGCCTCCTTCGCGGCCGGCAACACCACGATCGTCAAGCCGCCGCCGCAGGCCCCGGCCGTCTCCACTGCGCTGGTCGAGCTGCTCCTCGAGGCCGGGATGCCTGTGGAGGCGGTGCAGGTTCTGCACGGGGGCGGCGATGTGGGTGCGCGGCTGTGCGCCGCGCCGGAGATCGCCGTCATCAGCTTCACCGGCGGCGTCGCGGCCGGCCACGCCGTCGCCCATGCCGCCGGTCCGAAACGGGTGATGCTCGAACTCGGCGGGAACGCCGCGACCATCGTCTGCGAGGACGCCGACATCGCCGGAGCGGCGCTCGTGTGCGCCCGCACCGGCTACAGCAACTCGGGGCAGAGCTGCATCTCGGTCCAGCGCGTCTACGTCCACCGCAGCCGGTTCGAGGAGTTCGCCGACGCGCTGACCTCGGAGGTGAAGGCCCTGATCGTCGGCGATCCCCTGGATCCGGGGACGGACGTCGGCTCCATGGTGGACGACGACGCGGCCGAACGGGTGGTCCGCTGGAGCGCCGAGGCGGCCGGCCAGGGCGCCCGGGTGACGACCGGCGGCACGCGTGAGGGCGCGGTGATGGCGCCGACCGTCGTCGTCGCCCCGCCCGCCGAGGCCAAGGTCGTCCGCGAGGAGGTGTTCGGCGCTCTGGTCGCTCTGCTGCCGTACGACGATTTCGACGAGGTCCTGGCGGAGTGCAACCGCAGCCCGTACGGGCTGCAGGCCGGGCTGTTCACCCACGACGTCCGCCGGATCGTGACCGCCTGGCGCGAGCTGGAGGTCGGCGGCCTGGTCGTGAACGGCTCGTCCAACTTCCGCCTCGACCACGTCCCGTTCGGCGGGGTGAAGGACTCCGGCATCGGCCGCGAGTCGCCCCGCTGGATGATCGAGGACTTCACCGTGACCAAGACCCTCCTGCTCAAGGGCCTGACCATCTGGGGAGACAAGTGACCGAACGCAGTGAGCACAGTCACCTTGGTGTCAAGGCCGGCGGCCACGGCACCACAGCCGCCCACGCGCTCGTCGCGCAACTCGAGGCGCTCGGCGTCGAGTACGTCTTCGGCACCTGCGGGCACACCAACATCGCCGTCCTGGACGCGCTGGCCGACAGCCGTATCCGCTTCGTCATCGCCCGCCACGAGCAGGCCGCCGCGCACGCCGCCGACGGCTACGCCCGCACCTCCGGCAAGCCGGGTGTGCTGCTCGTGCACGTCGGCCCCGGCCTGACCAACGCCGCGACCGGCGTCATGACCGCCGCCCTGGACTCGGTGCCGCTGGTGGTGATCTCCGGCGATATCCCGTCCTACTACCATGGCCGCCATCCTCACCAGGAGATCAACCTGCACGCCGACGCCGACCAGGCGAGCGTGTTCCGGCCGTTCGTCAAGCGCGCCTGGAACGTGCACCGGGCCCAGGACCTGGGCCGCCTCGTCGAGCGCGCCTTCTGGACGGCGACCTCGGGCCGTCCGGGCGCGGTGCTGGTCAACGTGCCGATGGACATCTTCTCCCGGCCCGCCGCGCCCTACCCCCCAGCCGGCCACGCGGCCCCGCCCGGCCTCCCGGAGGCCACGGCTGAGCTGATCGCCGCCCGGCTGGCCGCCGCCGACCGCCCGCTGATCTACGTGGGCGGCGGGCTGCGCGAGGACACCGTCGCGGACCCGGCGACATCGAGCACTGTCGCGGACCCGGCGACATCAAGCACCGCGGCGCTGATCTCCCTGGCCGAGCACCTCGACATTCCCATCGCCCATTCACTCATGGCCAAGGGCACCGTGCCCGACGCCCACCCGCTGGTCCTTGGGATGCCCGGCTTCTGGGGGCTGGAGCTCACCAACACCTATGCCCGCGAGGCCGACGTGGTGCTGGCCCTGGCCACCCGCTTCGCCGAGACCGACGCCAGCTCGTGGGACCCCCGCTTCACCTGGGACTTCTCGGGAAGCACGCTCATCCAGATCGACATCGACCCGGCCGAGATCGGCCGCAACTACCCGGCGGAGATCGGCGCCGTCGCCGACGTGGGGCTCGCGGTCAAGGCGATCGCCGACGCCACCACGTCCCATCCCGCGCGCACCAGGCCCGAGCTGCGGAAGCAGATCCTGCGGGCGCGGTCGGAGCTGTTCACGGCCAGCCGTGAGCGCGGCCGCAGCGCGGACTTCCCGCTGCGCCCCGAGCGCATCCTGGCCGACCTGCGCGCCTCGATCCCGGCCGACGCGATTTTGGTCACCGACGTGGGGTGGAACAAGAACGGCGTCGCCCAGTGCTACGAACTGCCGGCCGAGGGCCGTTTCATCACCCCAGGAGGCGCCTCCACCATGGGCTTCGGACCGGCCGCCGCAGTCGGGGTCCAGCTCGCCCAGCCCGCCAGGACCGTGATCGCGCTCATCGGCGACGGCGGGATGAGCGCGCAACTGCCCGCCGTGCCGCTCGCGGTCGAGCAGGGCGCCGCGGTGATCTTTGTGGTGATGAACAACCGCTCCCACGGCACGATCTCCGACCTGCAGTCGGCGCACTTCGGCCGGAGCCACGGCTGCGACTTCACCGACCCCGCCGGGCAGCCCTACAGCCCCGACTTCGCCGCCTTCGCCCAGGCGTGCGGCGCCGACGGCTACACCGTCGCCACGCCCGCCGACCTCGGCGCGGCACTGCTCAAGGCCGTCGCGAACCGACGCCCTGCGGTGATCGACGTGCCGATGGTGAACGAACCGGTGCCGACGCCAGGCCACTGGAACATCAAGGACATCTACCAGGGACTCTTCGCCGACTGACCCACCCGAAACCGTTGCACGTTCGAGATTCCCTGAGTCGCATCCTGACGTTATAACTAACGCACTAGTCCGTGAATTAGTTCTCACCTACCCCCCTACGAGGTGAACCGTGCATTTCACGAGATTCTCCATCGCAGCCGCGGCCCTGATAGCCCTCGCTGCCTGCGCCCCTCCCGGCCCGTCCACCGGCTCGGAGGCGAACGCGACCGGCCCCATCAAGATCGCCAACGTCAACGCGCAGAGCGGCCAGCTCAGCTCGCTCGGCCAGTGGGAGCACAAGGGCGTCAAGCTGGCCATCGAGGAGGTCAACAAGGCCGGCGGCGTCAACGGACGGCAGATCAAGCTCGACCTGTTCGACAGCCAGGGCGACCCGACCGTCGGCACGAACGTGGCCAGGAAGATCGCCGCCGAGGGCTACATCGCCATGCTCGGTACCGCGGAGAGCGCGGTCACACTGGCCATGGCGCCCATCCTGAAGGACGCCAAGATCCCCAACATCACCTCCGGCCAGTCGCCCAAGCTCGCCGAGCTGAAGAGCCCGTTCCTGTTCCTCAACGCGCCGACCAGCGTCACCTTCGACGAGACGCTCGCCAAATACCTGGTCGACGACAAGGGCCACAAGAAGATCGCGCTGATCAGCAACAACGGCGCGTACGGGTCCGGCGAGCACGACGCGTTCCTCGCCTCGCTCAAGAGCAGGAACGTCACGCCGCTGGCCGACGAGGTCGTCACCCCTGACCAGAAGGACTTCAACGCCAACCTCGCCAAGATCCGCGAGCAGGATCCGGAGGTGCTGTTCATCGGCGCCGAGGAGGTCCAGTCCGGGCTGATCGCCAAGCAGGCCCGCGAGCTCGGTATCAAGGCGGTCTTCGCCGGCGGCGCCCCCGTGGGCACCGACGTGTACGCGACCACGGCCGGGCTGGAGAACGCCGAGGGCACGGTGGTCAGCTCCCCGTACCTGAGCAACGAGGCCAGCCCGGAGATCAAGGAGTTCGCCGCGAAGTACAAGGCCGCCTACAACGAGGAGGCCCGCATGCACGTCGCCAAGGCGTACGACGGCGCGTCCATCATGATCGAGGCGCTGAAGCAGACCAACGGCGAGGGCGGCCAGAAGCTGGCCGACGCCATCCGCGGGGTCAAGCGCGCCGGGCTGCTGGGCACCTACAACTACGACGCCAACGGCGTCGGCATCCACGAAACGAAGATCGGCCTGGTCAAGGACGGCAAGGTCGTACCCGAGGCCGCGAGCTGACGTGCAGGTCTTCCTTCAGACCCTGATCGGCGGGGTCACGTTCGGGGCTGTGTACGCGCTGGTGGCGATGGGGTTCTCGATCGTCTACCGGACCATGGGCCTGGTCAACTTCGCCCACGGCAGCGTGGTGATGATCGGCGCGTACGCCGCCTCCACCTTCTACATGGCCAGCAAGCTGCCGTTCGCCGTGGCGATCATCGTGGCGATCGTGGTGACCGCCCTGATCGGCCTGGTCATCGAGCGTTTCCTGCGGCCGCTGGAGAACAAGGACTTCACGCTGATGCTGATCGGCACGATCGGCTTCGGCGCCGTGCTCGAGGCGGGGGCGGTCCTCGTCTGGGGCGCGACCGGGCACGCCGTGCCGTCTCCGGTCGCGACCGGGCCGATCGATCTGGCCGGAATCCGCATCCCCACCTATAGCCTGCTGGTCATCGCCGTGGCCGCCGTCGCGACCGGGCTGCTGGCGCTGTTCCTGCAGCGCACCAAGCGCGGCGCGGCCATGCAGGCGGTGGCCATGGACCACCAGGCCGCCACCGCCGTCGGCATCCACGTGGGCCGCAGCAACGCCATGGCCTTCGCCATCGGCGCGGGCCTGGCGGCGCTCGCGGGCAGCCTCGTCGGACCCATGCTGTACGTCAACCCCACCATGGGCGGCACGCTCGGCATCAAGGGCTTCGCCGCGGCCATGCTCGGCGGCTTCGGCAGCATGCCGGGCGCGATCGTCGGCGGCCTGGTCTTCGGCCTGCTCGACTCCTTCGCCGCCGGCAACTTCCAGGAGTACTCCGAGCTGGTCACCTTCCTGGTCTTCGCCGTCATCGTCATGATCCGCCCCACCGGCATCTTCGGAGAGGCAACGGTGAACCGCGCATGAAACGTCTGATCTGGCTGGTGCCCCTGGTCGTGGCGGCCTGGCTGCTGCCGTATGGCCTGGGCGGCTACGCCATCCACGTCGCCGATGTCGCGATCATCTTCGCGATCCTGGCCATCGGGCTCGGCCTGACCATGGGGGTGGCCGGGCAGATCAACCTGGCCCAGGTCGCCTTCTTCGGCGTCGGCGCCTACACGGTCGCCATCCTCACCACGAAGGCGGGGTTCGGTTTCTGGACGGCGTCCGCGCTGGCGCTGCTGACCGCCGTGGTGTTCGGCGTGCTGGTCGGCATCCCGGCGCTGCGCATGCAGTCGCACTACCTCGGCATCGTCACCCTCGGCCTGGCGTTGGCGTTCACCAACTGGGTCACCAACGCCCACATCGCCGGCCGCGCCGAGGGCATCAGCGACATCCCGGTCCCGCCGATGTTCGGCGTCGACCTGTCCAGCGGCTACCTCTTCTACTACGTCGAACTGATCGTCTTCGCCGTCGCCCTGGCCTTCGCACTGCTCGTCACGCGCTCGCCGCTGGGTCGCCGGCTGCGGGCGATGCGCGACGACGACCTGGCCGCCGGGGCGCTCGGGGCGGAGATCCCGCTGCTGCGCATGACCGCGTTCGTGCTGTCCGGCCTGTACGGCGGCCTGGCCGGGATCCTGTACGCCGGGCTCATCCGCTTCGTCGCGCCCGAGTCGTTCAACATCGCCAACATGTTCCTGCTGCTCGCCATGGTGATCATCGGCGGGCGCAGCAGCATCCTGGGCTGCGTCGTCGGCGCGGTCGCGCTGGCCCTGGTCAGGGAGGCGCTGTTGGACGCCTCGGGCTATGCCCAGCTCGGCTACGGCCTCGTGGTCGTGCTCGTGGTGGTGTTCGCGCCCAAGGGGCTGGCGGGCCTGCCCGGGCAGCTCCGATCTCTGCTGCGCAGGCGCGGCGGCGGCTCGCGGGCCCAGCTCGGCCCGTTCCAGCCCTACGACGCCGCACCACAGGCCGGCGAGGAGGACGCGCTGGAGATCCGGGACGTGACGATGCGGTTCAGGGGCCTGGTCGCCCTCGACCGCGTGTCCCTCACCGTTGCCACGGGTCAGATCCGCGGCATCGTCGGTCCCAACGGCTCGGGCAAGACGACCTTGTTCAACGTGATCAGCGGCTTCTACACGCCCAGTCAGGGATCGGTGGTCCTGCGCGGCCAGGACGTGACCGGGATGGCGCCGTACCAGCTGTCGCTGCGCCGCGTCGCCCGCACCTTCCAGAACCTGCGCCTGTTCGAGGACCTCAGCGTGCACGAGAACCTCCTCCTCGGCCTGGACCGCACCCGCACCTCGTGGATCTGGCGCTATCCGGGCCTGCCGTGGAAGGTGCTGGGGTATGAGCGGGCGCTGCGCCGGCGGGCCGGCGAACTCATCCAACGCTTCGGGCTCGCCGAGGTGGCCGACGCCGAGCCGCGCTCGCTTCCGTACGGGATCCAGCGCCGGATCGAGCTGGCCCGCGCCATGGCCATGTCCCCCACCCTGCTGCTGCTCGACGAACCCGCCGCCGGGCTCAACGGCGAAGAGGTGCGCCAGCTCGCCGAGATCGTCCGGTCCATCAGGGACTCGGGCGTCACCGTGATCGTCATCGAGCACAACATGGGTCTCGTCATGTCCCTGTGCGACCAGGTCACCGTGCTGTCCAGCGGCAAGGTGATCGCCGATGGCCAGCCGGCCGAGGTCGCCGTGCACCCCGACGTGGTCGCCGCCTACCTCGGCGACTCGATGTCCGCACCGACCGAGGCGACCGCCGAGGCCGCCGTCGAGGAGGCAGCCCGATGACCACGCTGACCGTGGAGGGACTGTCGGTTCACTACGGCGGCGTCCGTGCCGCCCACGACGTGTCCTTCACCGTCGAACCCGGCCAGTCGCTCGGCATCATCGGCGCGAACGGAGCGGGCAAGACCTCCACCCTCAAGGCGGTCATGGGCCTGGCACCGCGCCAGGCCACGACCATCCGCTTCGGCGAGCACGATCTGCTGCGCGCGCCCGCCCACACCTTGGTGCGGCACGGCATCGGCTACGTCCCCGAGGGCAGGCACGTCTTTCCCGGGCTCACCGTGGAGAAGAACCTGTTGCTCGGCGCGTACACCAGCAGCTGGAAACGCACCCCGATCGACGAGGTGTACGAGCTGTTCCCGGTGCTGGGCGAGATGCGGGGCAGGCTGGCCGGCGCCCTGTCCGGCGGCCAGCAGCAGATGCTGTCCGTCGGCCGGGCCATGATGTGCCGGCCCAAGGTGATGCTGCTGGACGAGCCCTCGATGGGGCTGTCGCCGAAGCTCGTGGGGGACATCGCCGGCGTGCTCAAGAAGCTCAACGCCGCCGGCCTGGCCATCCTGCTCGTCGAGCAGAACGCCAAGCTCACCTTCGACGTCACCACCACCTGCCTGGTCATGGAGAACGGTGAGATCGCCGCGCGCGGCACCTCGGCGGAGCTGAGCAACGACCCCGAGGTCCGGCGGATCTATCTCGGCCTGTGACAGCCCGAATCTATGGTGCGTCCATCAGTCGGATACAACAGTCCACATAGTGGAACGTGAAAGGATGATCATGGTCCGTCGCAGAGAGTTACTCGCGGGCGCCGTCGCCGCCGTCGCGCTCGCGGGAGCCGGGCAGAGGCCGGTCTCCGCGGCCACCAAGGTCGCCGACCGGAACTTTCCGAAGGTCGGCGGCAACCTGGCGAACCAGAGCCACACCGGGCTCCGCGACCTGCACCCGGGCAACGTCAGCCGGCTGCGGGCGGCCTGGGTGAAGAACATCGAGGGCGGGCTGATGGCGGGCAACAGCCAGAGCACCGCCGTGGCCGTGGACGGCATCCTCTACATCGAGTCGGCCCTCGGCAACGTCGTCGCGGTGGACGGGCGCACGGGCGCGACGATCTGGAAGTACGCGCAGACGCGCGGCGCGGTCACCCGGCGCGGGGTGGCGGTCGGCGCCGGCAAGGTCTTCACCTGCGGCAACGACAACTGGCTCATCGCCCTCGACCAGCGCACCGGCCAGGTGATCTGGGAGCGGCAGCACAATGGGTACGGCAACCTGGAGAAGGTCGCGGTCACCTACCACGACGGCATGCTCTACTGCGGCACCAACGACGGCCCGCGCGGCGCGGCCCTCGCCTTCGACGCCGAGAGCGGCGACCTGCTCTGGCACTTCTGGGGAACGGCAAGCCCCGGCCAGGTCGGCGGTGACACCTGGGAGGGCGACTCCTGGCAGACGGGCGGGGCCACGCCCTGGATGCACTGCGCCATCGACGCGGAGCTGGGGCTGGTCTACTGGACGTTCGGCAACGCCAGGGGCGCCCGCTCCTCCCAGGACGGCTCAGAGCGCGGCGGCCAGAACCTGTTCGCCAACTCGATCGTGGCCATGGATCTCAAGACCGGCGCCTACCGCTGGCACTTCCAGTCCATCCACCACGACATCTGGGACATGGACAACGTGATGGCGCCCGTCCTGCTCGACGCCCGTGTCCGGGGCCGGATGCGCAAGCTGGTCGTGTACGGCAGCAAGACCGGCATGTATTACATCCTCGACCGCGCCGACGGCTCGGCCCCGCTGGGCATCGACGAGGTGCCCGTGCCGCAGGAGCCGCGGCAGAAGACGTGGCCGACGCAGCCGTTCCCGCGCCAGGGCGGCTGGACCGAGCAGACCCCCGTGTGGCAGCCGCTCGGCACCGAGATCCCCGGAGCCCCGCACCGGGCCGTGCCCAACTACAAGATCGGGTCGCTGTACACGCCGCACTGGGACGAGCCCATCCTGACCATCCCGGGCCACGGTGGCGGCGCCGACTGGAACCACCAGTCCTACAGCCACAGCACCCGCCTGGTGTACACCGGCTTCGGCTACGTCGCCGCCGCCCACTCCCTCACCGAGGCGTCCAACGGCCTGCGCCCGCCCGGCGAGTACATGACCGGCGGCGTCGTGGCCGTCGATCCGAGCTCGAACCGGGTGCGGTGGAAGAAGAACATGCCGTACTCGCTGGCCCACGGCAACGGCATCCTCACCACCGCCTCCGACCTGCTCTTCATCGGCCAGCCGGACGGCAACCTGCTGTGCCTGGACGCTCGGGACGGCCGTGAGCTGTGGCGCTGGCAGACCGGGGCCGCGGTCAGCAGCAGCCCCATCTCGTACGAGATCGACGGCGAGCAGTACATCGCGGTCTACGCGGGCGGGACCAGCATCCCGTACGGCAACTCCGCGGCGCGCGGCGATCACCTGTGGGCCTTCAAACTCGGCGGCACCGTGCCCCCGGCCGCCACGCCGCCCGCACCCGTGGTCCGCCGCCCGGTCTCCGGAAGCCCGGTGGACGGAAGCGCTGTGAACAACACCGTCGTGCTCGCCCGCATCTACGATTCCGCCACCGGCCAGGTGGGCACGGTCGAGTCCACGGCCGTGAACGCCATGGCGCCGACCCACCTGCGCGTGCCGGCCGGCACCACCGTCACCTTCGTCAATCCCGCCGACAACGTGCACGTCCACGGGGCCACGCAGTTCTTCGAAGGGCTCTTCGACGTCCGGCTCAAGCCGGGCGAGTCGTTCCAGTACACCTTCACCAAGCCCGGCGAATACTTCTTCAACGACAGCCACAGCCCACGCCCGACAGGCAAGATCGAGGTCCTGCCCGCCTAGGGCGCGATCACGGCGACGTCGCTCCCAAGCAGGGGGAAACGTTCGAGCACCAGCGGATCATGGCCGGCGACCACCAGTTCGGGGCCGCCGGCCAGCTCCTTGATGCGGTCGAAGGCGCCGTACATCCCGGTCATGCTGTGCAGGATCGGGAAGGGACGGTCATTCTCGATGTTCTCGTAGAAGTGGCTGGCGTCAGAGGCCAGCACCACGGGCCCGCGGGCGGTGGCGACCCGCACCACCTGCATGCCCGCGGTGTGCCCGCCGACCAGGTGCACGCTCAGGCCCGGCACCACGAAGGCGTCGCCGTCCACCACCTGCACCCGCCCGTCCTTGCGGGCGGAACGCAGGTGGGCGAGGTCGTGGTCGTTGAGCAGCCAGCGCTCGCGGGTGATCCGCTCGGCCCAGGGGCCGGTCCAGTAGTCGAGCTCGGCCTGCTGCACGACGTAGCGGGCCCGGGGGAACTCGTGGGCGGTGCCGGTGTGGTCGTAGTGCAGGTGGGTCAGCACCACGTAATCGACCGACTCGGCGGCGACGCCCAGCTCGGCCAGGGCCTCGACGGGCGAGCAGCGGTAGTCGATTCCCTCGACGCGCGCCGCCCGCTCCGGCGCGATGCCGGTGTCGACGACGACCGTGTGCTCGCCGGAGACCGCCAGCCAGACGTAGTAGGCGGTCGGGTGGGAGCTCTCCCCGCCGGGCTCGTAGCCGTGGAAGTGCTCGCCGCGACGGGCGTCGCGCTGGGCGTAGCGTACGGCGTGGACGCGCCAGCCGCTCATACCTTCACCCGCCCCGGCAGCTTGACGCCGAGCTGCTCGGTCGGCACCCGGTAGGTCTCCTTGGCGGTCGCGACCGCGGCCACGTTCACCAGGCACACCACCGCGGTGATGATCGAGACGCCGAGCCAGCTCTCCGGGCCGGTGCCGGCCACCGCGGTGGCCACCGTGGGCGCGAAGCCGGCGATGGCGAAGCCGATCTGGGTGCCGATCGCCATGCCGGACAGGCGGACCCGCGTGGTGAACATCTCGCCGTAGAACGAGGGCCACACGGCACTGGTGGCGCTGTGCACGATGCCGAACATCACGATGCCCGCCACGAAGATCAGGAAGAGGTTTCCGGCGGAGATCGACCACAGGTAGACGAACATCAGCACCGCGCAGCCCAGCGAGCCGCCGATGAACACCGGCTTGCGGCCGACCCGGTCCGACAGCCTGCCCCAGAGCGGGATCGTGATCACCGCGGCGACGTTGGCCAGCACGCCGACCCACAACATCGGGGTGCGCTCCAGGCCCATGGTGTTGACCGCGTAGGACAGGGCGTGCACGGTGAAGATCGTGCTGACCGAGGCGATGACCGCGGCGACGACCACGCGCAGCACGTCGCGCCACTGCTCGCGGAAGAGCACGGCGAGGGGCATCTTCGCCACGGTGTTGGTGGCGACCTCCTGCTCGAACGCGGGCGTCTCCTCCAGCGTGCGCCGGATGACCAGCCCGACCACCGCCACCATGACGCTCAGCCAGAACGGCACCCGCCAGCCCCAGCTCAGGAGCTGGTCCTCGGGCAGCGCGGCGATCGGCAGGAAGATCGCGGTGGCGATGATCTGACCGGCCTGCGTGCCGTTGAGGGTGAAGCTGGTGTAGTAGGCGCGCCGGTCTTCGGGGGCGTGCTCCAGCGTCATGGAGTTGGCGCCCGCCTGCTCGCCCGAGACGGAGAAGCCCTGCATCAGGCGCAGCACCACGAGCAGGATCGGCGCGAGCACGCCGACCTGGTCGTAGGTGGGCAGGCAGCCGACCAGGAACGTGGAGCCGCCCATCATCACCAGCGTGGTGACCAGCACCCGCTTGCGGCCGAACTTGTCGCCGATGTGCCCGAGGACGAAGGCGCCCACGGGCCTGGCCAGATAACCGACGCCGAACGTGGCCAGCGCGAGCAGCGTACCGGTGGCGGGCGCGGAGGACGGGAAGAAGATCTTGTTGAAGACCAGCGCGGCCGCGGTGCCGTAGATGAAGAAGTCGTAGTACTCCAAGGCACTACCGATCCAGGCCGCAATGGCCGCTTTGCGGGGTTTGCCCTGCACCGTCACAATATGCTCCTCACGGTGACCGTCGGGGGGAGTGCGGTGACAGGAAACTAACTCACCGGTTCGTACATTACAAGGGTGTTGCCGCAGGATTAAGCACGCGAACCAGGATCAGGCGCCCGCGCCCCGAAGATAGGCCACGACCGCATCCCCCACCATCGCGCGCAAGCGGGCACGGTGCTCGGGCGCGGTCATGTCCCGTCCGAACAGCGCCCCGAACGTGTGCTGGTTGGCCACCCGGAAGAAGCAGAACGAGCTGATCAGCATGTGCACGTCGATGGCGTCGGCCTCGGTGACGAAGTCACCGCTCGCCGTGCCGGCGTCGAGGATGCGCGAGATGAGATCGAGCACGGGCGTGCCGAGGCCGGCGAGGGCCTCCGACTTGCGGATGTGCTCGGCCTGGTGGATGTTCTCGATCGCGACCAGCTTGATGAAGTCGCGGTGCAGGTCGTGGTGGTCGAAGGTGAGCTCGGCCAGCGCGCGGATGGCCTCCACCGGGGCCAGGTGCTCCACCTCGATCGTCCGCTCCATCTCCCGGACCTCGGCGTAGGCCTTCTCCAGGACCGCGATGTAGAGCCGCTCCTTGCTGCCGAAGTAGTAGTAGATCATGCGCTTGGTCGTGCGCATGCGGGCGGCGATCTCATCCACCCGCGCCCCCGCGTAGCCGTGCCGGGCGAACTCCTGCTGCGCGACCTCGAGGATCTCCGCCTTGGTGCGCTCGGCATCCCGCTGGCGCTCGGTCGTGCCGGACCCGGGCACACGTACGGTCGTGCCGGACCCGGGCACATCAGGCGTCGTGCCGGACCTGGGCACATGGGACGCGGCGGCGGGTTGAGAGGTCATTCGCCCATCCTAGTGACCTCCCGCGTGCTGCACGGCGAGCCGGATGGGGGCGTTGCCTGCCCCGTAGCCCTGGTATCCACCGATCCGCTGGACGATCTCGAAGAAGACCCGGCCCACGGTGACGGTGTACAGGTGCAGGAACTCGCCACCGTGCTCGTCCCGGTCGTAGAGCACGCCGAGGTGACGCAACTCGGGATCGACCCTGTGGCGGGCCTCCAGGTCGTCGTAGTAGTTGCCGGGGATCGGCAGGAGCAGACCGGGATGCTCCTTTCGCAGCCTGCGGGCGACGGCCAGGACGTCATCGCAGGCCAGCGCTACGTGCTGCCATGGGAGGCCGCCGGCGCCGACCTGGGCGACGTTCAGCACCATACGGACCACGCTGTCGGGACCCGACATGGCCTTACTGCGCAGCAGGCCGTACGGGTCGGGCAGTTCCAGGCTCTCCTGCGGGCGCAGCCCGAGCACGCTGCGGTAGAAGAGCTCGGCCTCGTCGAAGTAGTGCCACGGCTGGGTGAGGGCCACGTGGTCGATGCCGGTGACCGGGCCGGCCACCGGTCCCGAGGGGGCGAAGTCGGCGAGCCAGGCGTCGTCGCAGAAGAAGATCTCGGTGCCGTCCGGCGCGGCCACCGCCTGCAGCTTGGCCTCCTCGGGGGCGCGCTCGCGCGGCAGGACCGGTGACAGCAGCGACTCGGCGTGCTTGGCCGCGCCCGCTGGGTCCGGGCTGTCCAGGCCGAGGGCGATGAGTGCGGGGTCGGCTCCGGTGGCGTTGAGCAGCAGCCGCGCGCCACCCTGCTCCCACAGCTCAACCGGTTTCGTGGGATGCGTCCCCGTACGCGCGAAGCCGAGCGCGGCCAGCACCCCACCCAGCGAGCCGCTGTCGGCCAGCTCGGCGAAGGCGAAGCCGGTGGGCACGGCCGGGTGCGTCACGCCGGTCAGGCTCTGCTCCAGGGCGATGAGCGAGCGCATGCCGTCCAGCGCGGTGCGCTGCGCCGACGCCTGGCGGAAGACGTCGTTGAACACCTCCAGCGACAGCGGCCCGGCGTAGCCCGTGCGCCGCACGCTGGCGACCAGCCCGTCCAGGTCGAAGCTGCCCTGTCCAGGGAAACAGCGGTAGTGGCGGCTCCACTGCAGCACGTCCATGGCCAGCAGCGGAGCGTCGGCGAGCTGCAGGAAGAAGATCTTCTCCCCGGGGATGGCCTCGATGCCGATCGGGTCGGAGCCACGCGAGAGGATGTGAAAACTGTCCAGGCAGGTGCCGAGGCTGGGATGATCGGCCAGGCGGACGATACGCCAGGCGTGTAGATACTCGTTGACGTGCCGCCCCCAGGCGAGCGCCTCGTACGCGATGCGGATGCCGTGCTCGGCGGCCCGCTCGGCCAGCAGGCGCAGCTGTTCGGCGGCCAGCTCGTCGTCGCCGATCGCCGACGGGGAGACGTTCGAGCAGACCAGCAGCAGGTCCGCGCCGAGGCGCTCCATGAGCCGGAACTTGTGCTCGGCCCGGCGCAGATTGCGCGCCAGCACCTCGGCAGGCACCGCCTCGAAGTCACGGAAGGGCTGGTAGAGGTCGATGCCGAGCCCGAGGTCGGCGGCCCTGGCCCGGACCTCCTCCGGCGACAGCGGGCAGGCCAGCAGGTCGTTCTCGAAGATCTCCACCCCGTCGAACCCGGCGGCGGCGATCGCCTCCAGTTTCTCCGTGAGAGTGCCGCTCACCGACACGGTGGCGATGGACTTACGCACGCTTCCTCCTTCAGACGGCGATGAGATCGGTCAGGTGGGCGAGCATCCGCTCGGCGTCCGGCTCGCGGCCGGTGAACAGCCTGAACGCGTGTACGGCCTGGAAGACGACCATGCCGCCGCCATCCAGCGTCCGGCATCCCGCGGCCCGCGCGTGCCGCAGCAGCTCGGTCTCCAGCGGCCGGTAGACGATGTCGGCCACCCACAACCCGGGGTGGAGCAGCTCGGCCGGCAGCGGCAGGCCGGGATGATGGGCCATCCCGGTCGGGGTCGCGTGCACCAGACCTTCGGCCTGGGCCAGGAGCTCCGGCAGCTCGGCCGGGAGCGCATGGCATGCACGCCCGGCGCCGAAGCGGGCGGCCAGCTCGCCGGCGAGGGCGCGCGCTCGCGCCGGGTCCGCGTCGACGACGGTGATCTGGTCGGCGCCCATCGTGAGCAGCGCATGCGCGACCGCGGCTCCCGCGCCGCCGGCGCCGAGCTGCACGACCTGGTGGGTCGGGGCATCGGGCAGGCCCCGCGCGAACGACTCGGCGAAGCCCGTCCAGTCGGTGTTGTGCCCGACGGCCCGCTCGCCGTCGAAGACCACGGTGTTGACCGCGCCCAGCGTGGCGGCGTCCGGCGACAGCTCGTCCAGGTGCGGGATGACGGCCTGCTTGCAGGGATGCGTGATGTTGAGCCCGTCGTAGCCGAACCGGCGGGCCGTGCGGACCAGCTCCCCCACGTCACACCCCAGGCGGTCGGTGTCGAGCAGCCGATAGACATAGTGCAACCCGTGGTGTCCGGCCTCCTGCTCGTGCAGCGGCGGGCTCAAGGAGGGGCCGATGCCCGAGCCGATCAACCCCACCAGGAACGAGGCCATCACTTCTTCCTTTCAAGCAGGTGCGACAGCTGCGTGAGCGTCAGTGCGCGGAGGTTGGGCCCGCTGAGGACCAGGACTCGAGACATGATTCTCTAATGTACGTACTAGTGAGTTAGCTGGCTAGACCTGCGTCCTTGCTGCTCGCCGAATGCGAGCGCGCCTGGTGTCAGGTCAGCGCGTAGTCGTCGGTGCCATGCCGGCGCCCGCGGGTCCAACGGCGCGTCCGACGGATACCGTCAAAGAGCGAGCGCGCGGACCGCTTGCTCGTCCACGCCGATCCCCAGACCCGGGCCGGTGGGCACGTGGGCGACGCCATCGGCGACGGTGATGACCGGATCCGTGGCGTAGGGACTGGTGATGAACTGCCGGCCGTTGAGGTCGACCGGCGTGTCCACGCCGAACGCGGCGAACAGGTGGAGCGAGGCGGCCAGCCCAACGTCGGACTCGGTGAGGCCGGAGCCCATGATCGCCAGGCCGGAGTCCTCGGCGAGCTGGCACTGGCGCAGCGCCAGGGTCAGCCCGCCGCAGCGCTGCACCTTGGCGACGGCGACGTCGATGGCGTCGAGCCGGACGAACGTCGCCAGGTCGCTCGGGTGGCGCAGGCTCTCGTCCACGGCCACCGGGACGGGGCTGGCGTCACGCAGGCGGCGCAGACCGGCGATGTCGTTGGACGGCAGCGGCTGCTCGAAGACGGCGACGTCCAGGTCGGCCAGGCGCCTGGCCACCCGGAGTGCGGCGGCGGCCGTGTAGCCCTGGTTGGCGTCCACCCACAGCACGGCGTCGGGGGCGACGGCGCGTACTGCGGCCACGATGGCCACGTCCTCGTCCTCGGCGTGCAGGCCGATCTTGACCTTGAGGTGGCGGTAGCCGTGCGCGCTACCCTCGGCCACCGAGTCGGCTGCTTCGGCCGCCGACTGGCCGGCCACGATCCAGGCCAGCTCGATGGTGTCGCGCCTGCGCCGGCCCCACAGCTCGCCGAGGGACACGCCCAGGCTGCGGGCGAAGGCGTCGTGGCAGGCCACGTCGACCGCCGCGCGCGCCAGCGGCATGCCGATCGAGAAGCCCTTGCTGATGGTGCGGTCGAAGGCGCGGCAGAGCCCGTCCAGATCCCACAGCGGGCGACCGACGGCCGCCGGGGCCAGGTAGCCGTCGATGGTGGAAACAATGGACTCGGTGGTCTCGTACGTCCAGGAGGGAATCGGGGTGGCCTCGCCCCACCCGGTGGTGCCGTCGTCGGCCGTGACCTTCACCAGGACTCTGACGGCCGGGCGGCCGCCCTGGACGACGGACCCGCCCGCGACGGCGAAGTCGCGCAGCGACGGCAGGGCCACGGTGAAGGTCTCGACGCGTGCTATCCGGTTCACGTCGTAGGCATCCCGAGGACGAACATGCCGCCTTCAGGGACCGTGACGCCGGCGGCCGAGCCGGTCAGTACGACGCGCGCGGGGTCGCGGAAGCCGGCGATGAGGCTGGCACGCTGGATCCTGGTGGGCGTGGGGACCCTGGCCTCGGACCGCCAGTGGGTGCCGTTCTCCAGGATGTAGGTGGAGACGGCCGAGGTCCCGTCGGCGGGGTTGGCGTAGACGCGGAACGCGGCCGGGGAGATCTGCTCCTTGTCGAACAGGGTCGCCTCCCTGGTCATCTCGGCGATGCGCCATTCGTGTCCCTGCCACGCGGCCGCGTGCACGACGGTGGTGTCGCCGTCCTGGAGCATGAACAGCAGCACGGGACGGTTGCCCGCCATCGACCCGACCAGATGGGTGTAGCCGACGTCTCGTGACAGCGGCTTCGCCCGCTTCAGCTCGGTCTCCAGGACGAGCGGGAGCCGGGAGGCGTCGCCGCAGTCCACGCGGGTGCCGAGGTCGTCGCCGGCGGCGTTGTAGAAGTGCCGGTCGCCCGGCTGGAAGGCCGCGTAGTACAGGTTGCGGTGGTAGTAGTCGTGCTCGTGGCGGCCGGGTCCGCCGCCGGCGAGCGTCCAGACGAAGTGGAACCGTTCCGGCACGTTCCCCTGCGCCGGGGTGACCTCGATCTCGCCGATGTAGATCTCGTTGCAGTTGTCGGACCGGTCGGTGGAGCCGATGGCGAACGGGATGCCCTCCAGGTCCTTGGAGTGGGTCCAGGTACGGCCGTCATCGGTGGACAGGAGGTAGTGGATGGGCCGGTAGTCGGTGGGGAAGGACGGGTCGTCGTTGCGTGGGGTGTCCCGGAAGAAGAGGTAGATGTCGCCGTTGCTCGCCTTGACGGGCATGGGGTACGACGAGCGCGGCGCGGCGTCGACGGTCCCGTCGGTCCAGTCACCCTCGACGGTGTGCGGCTGGGAGGTGGCCAGCCGCTGGACGCTGTTGTGCGAGCCGTAGAAGACCAGGAGCCGGCCGTCGTCGGCCTGGATCATCACCGGGTAGTGGTGCGAGTCGCCCTTGGGCGACTGCCCGACCTTGATCGGCTGGGTCCACCTGCCGGTGGCGTGGTCGTAGGCGGCGACGTACGGGTTGGTGTTCTCCCCCGTCCAGGAGATGAACGTCTTGCCCGCGACGGGGTCGTACAGGCCGCCGGCCATGGCGCGCCGATCGCTCTTGGCCGCCACACCGGTGGCGACGGTCTGAACGGCGAAGCCGGAACTCGCGAGCGCGGGCGAGTCGGGCAGGAGCGGAGCCAGGGCGACTAACGTGCCGCCGAGCAGGAAGTTCCGTCTTTTGATCATGTCAGTACCATTCAGACTTGTCGACCAGATTGATCAGTTCCCGCCCGGCCACGAAACGCCGGGCGTTCTCCAGCAGGACGGCGAAGCGCCGCTCGCCGGCATGCGGCCCCACGCCGGCCACGTGCGGGGTGATGAGCACGTCGGGACGCCGCCAGAGGGGATGATCGGCCGGGAGCGGTTCGGTCTCGAAGACGTCCAGGGCCGCGCCGGCCAGGTGCCCCGCTTCCAGGGCGGCGGCGAGGTCGTCGAGCCGGACGGTGGCCCCGCGGCCGACGTTGACGATGTACGCCCCGGGCTTGGCGAGGGCAAGCCTCCGCGCGTTCAGCAGTCCCTCCGTGGCGGGGGTGTGCGGGACCGTAAGGATGACCAGATCGGCCTCGGGGAGCAGCCGGTCGAGGGCGTCGGCCGGCAGCACCTCGGCGAAGCCCGGCACGGGGCCGCCGCGCCGGGCGTCCACGCCCACGACCCTGGTGCCGAACGCCGCCAGCAGCCTGCCGACCTCGGCCCCGACCGCGCCCACCCCCACCACCAAGGCCGCGGCCTCGCCCAAGGAGAGCACGGTGGCGGGGTCCCAGTGGGGTGCCCAGCGCGCGTGGGCCTGGTCTCGGGCGTACTTGGGCAGGCCCCTGGCCAACGCGAGCACGAGCGCCAGCGCGTGCGCGGCCACGTGGTCGGTGTAGGTGTCGCGCATGTTGGTGACCTGCACGGGGTGCGCGACCAGGGCCGGATGGTAGAACCCCGGAGGCGGCCCGGCCTGTGGGGCCTGCAGCCAGCACAACCGCCCGGCGTGCGCCAGCAGGTCCGCGGGCAGCGTGCCGTAGGCGGCGTCGGCCTCCGCCAGCGCGTGTGCCGCCTCCTCGCGGGTCTCCGGCCGAAGCACGACGAGGTCCGGCACCGCCTGCTCCAGCCGGGCCTGCCAGCCCTCGGTGACCGGATCGTGCGGCGGCAGCAGGACCAGGGTGGGTAGGCCTCGGCGGCCACTGGTGCTCATGCCCTCCTCGCCAGCCCGGACTCGATGATCTCGTACAGCAGCGGCTCCCCCGCGACGTAACGGGCGAGTTCCTCGGCCATCGCCTCCCCGTGGCGGCGCCGCTCGTGGCCCAGGCTGCCTGCCACGTGCGGGGTGACGACGATGTTGGGCATCGTGAACAGCGGCGAGCCCGCGACGGCCGGTTCCGGGTCGGTGACGTCGAGCACGGCGAACAGGTCGGTCCGCCGGCCCAGGACGTCCACGAGCGCGGCCTCGTCGACGAGGCCGCCGCGCGCGGTGTTGATCAGGGTGGCGTCGGGCTTCATCGACTCCAGCTGCCTGGAGCCGACGATGCCGCGCGTCTCAGGGATGAGCGGCGCGTGCAGGCTGACCACGTCGGAGGTGGCGAACAGCTCCTCCAGGCCGACGAGGCGCACCCCGAGCCGCTCCGCCTCCTCCGGGTCGGCGTACGGGTCGCAGGCCTGCACGACGAGGTCGTGGTGGGCGAGCAGCCGCGCCGTGGCCCGGCCCGTGGCGCCGAGCGAGACCAGCCCGACCACCGCGTCATAGGCGCCGGTCTCGGGCCCGCGCACGGCGGGGGCGGCGGTGGCGCGCGCGGTCAGCACGTAGCGCCAGCCGTGCTTGAGTGCGTACAGGATCTGCGAGAGCGCGAACTCGGCGACCGGGGTGGCGTTGGCGGTGGCCGCCGAGGTGACCCGCACTCCCCTGGCCCACATCTCGGGGGTGACCAGCGGGCGGATGGAGCCCGCGCCGTACAGCACCAGCGAGAGCTTGGGCGCGGCGGCGAGCAGCTCGGCGTCCAGCCTGGGCGCCCCCCATCCGGTCACCAGTACCTGGAGGTCGGCGAGCACGTCGGGGGTGAGCCGGTCGGCGGTGAGCGGGGGCGAGGCGATGGTCAGGTGCCGCTCGATCGCGGCCCGGGCCTGCGGGCCGTAGACGTCGTCGAAGCGGTTCGGATCCATCACGTACAGGCCATTCAGCATTGCCTCTCCTTCAAGCGAGCCGCCGCCCGCATGCTGGCCAGGCGGGCAGGCGAGCCCAGCCCGGCGTGGTAGTAACGCAGGTGCCGCGCGCCCCTGGCGACGAGGTCGGCGGCGAGAGCCGGAATCCGGGCGTGGCCGTCCTCCAGCACGGTGAGGTTGGCGACGAGCGGGACTTCGGTACGGCTCGCCGCGGCCTTCACCTGGGCCAGTGCCGCGTCCTCCGGGCCCCAGCACTTGAGCACGTACGCGTCGACCGGCGCGTCGAAGGAGGCCAGGTCGATGCCCACGTCGGGGCCGGTGACCTGCGGGTCGTCGGTGGCCATGAGCAGCAGCTCGCGGTCGCCGGCCAGTGCTGCCACACCGTGGACCAGGCCGGCGATGACCTGGCCGCGGTGACCGTACAGGGCCTGAGCGCGCTCGCGGCCGAGCGCGTCGTCCAGGCTGGTCCCGGCCGGGACGCCCTGCTGGAGCTCTCCGTCCACGGCGGCGCGCACGTCGCGCGCCAGCTCATCGACGTCCAGGCCGCCCCCGGCCAGCGCGGCCCGGCAGGCCGGGCAGAGACAGAGGGACAGCAGCGCCCTACCGCAGGCGGACAGGTGCGCGCCGGAGGTCTTCTCGTGGTGGCCGGCGTGCTCGGCGCCCAGCCAGCCGCAGGCCTCCAGCATCAGCGCGGGCACGTCGTACTGCTCGCACACCTCGCTCACGAGGGTCAGCGCGTAGTCGTGGACGGCGGGCTGAGCGGGGCAGAGCGCGTAGGGGTAGGGCTCGCCGTAGGCGTTGCGCACCGTCAGGTCGGGCGCTTCGCGGCCCAGCACCGAGGAGTGCGTGAGCACCAGCCAAGCCTCGGCCCGCAGCCCGGTCCCGGCCAGCGCGGTCAGCGCCGCGCCGAACCTGTCCTCGTCGGGCACCCCCCAGCTCGGCGGGTACGGCCGGAGCCGCCCACGCCAGCGCTCTGGGCGCAGCCGGAAGTAGGCCGCCGCGTGGTCGGCCTGCACGATGCGGTGGCGCGGATGCCACGGGGTGGTGGCCCGGACCGAGTGGTAGGCGGCCTGCAAGGTCACCGTGCTCACGCCGAGGCCGGCGATGCGCTCGGCCGCCGCGGGGTCGCCCACGATGTCCCAGGTGTAGGCGAACGCGCCGTGCCTCACCGTCGAGGGATCACCGGCGGTGATCTTCAAGCGGATTGTCACCCCTTCGTGGCGCCGGCCAGGCCGCGCGTGAAGTAGTTCTGGAAGAAGAGGAAGATCATCAGCATCGGCAGGAACGAGATCGTCATTCCCGCGGCGAACCCGGTCCAGTCGGTGGCGTACTCACCCTGGAAGGACATCATCCCGACGGCGAGATTCTGCAGGTCGGGCTGGCCGAGCGTGAACACCAGCGGGATGTTGAACTCGTTCCAGCTGCTGATGAACTGGAAGATGACCACCACCGCGATGACCGGTTTGGCCAGCGGGAGGATGAGGCCGAACGTCTTGAGGAAGCCGGCCCCGTCGAGCTTGGCCGCCTCGAACAGGTCGGCCGGGACGCTGGAGAAGAACCCCACGAACAGCAGGACGTAGAGGGCGCCGGCGCCGCCGGACATGGCCAGGATGACCCCGGCCCGCGTGTTCAGCAGGCCGAGGTTCTCGATCAGCACGAACTGCGGGACGATGATCGAGGCGACCGGGATGAACAGGGTCCCCACGATCATCCGGTAGAGCAGGGTGCGCCCTGGGAACTCGTACCTGGCCAGCACATAGCCGCACAGGGCCGCCTTGACCAGCTCGATGAAGGTCGAGACGACCGAGTAGAGCACCGTATTGAAGAAGTATCCGGAGAAACCGGCGTTGACCCAGGCCCGTACGAAGTTGTCGAAGTTGAGCTGGTCCGGCACGAGGCTCGCGCCGCTGGTGAACATCCCGGCCTGGGTCTTGAACGCGGCCGAGATCGTCCACAGGAAGGGATAGGCCCACACGAGCCCGATGACCAGCAGGATCGGCAGGGCGATGAGGTTGCCCCGCACGGTGTGGCTGCGCCGGGCGGCCTGAGTGATCGTCGTCATCAGACGCCGTACTCCTTCCTGAGCCGCTGCGCCCGGCGAACCGCGAGGCCCTGGGCGGAGACCAGGACGAAGGCGATGACGGAGAACAGCAGCGCCGCGGCCGAGGCGTAACCGTAGGCGAACGGAACCCTGCCGAAGGCGTTCTGGTAGATGAAGTAGGACACCACGTAGGTGCTGGTGCCGGGCCCGCCCGCAGTGAGCGTGACGACCAGCCCGAAGACGTGCATGGCGTTCACCAGGCCGAGCAGGGTGATGATCACGGCGACCGGCCTGATGATCGGCAGCGTGATGCGGGTGAGTTTCTTCCACTCGCTCGCGCCGTCGATGGCGGCCGCCTCGTAGAGCTCCTCCGGCACGTTCTGCAGCGCCGCCATCCAGTAGATCATGTACTGGCCGAAGATCTGCCAGATCGAGACGAGCACGAGCACGAGCAACGCGCTCCACCGGTTGGCGAACACGTCGAACCCCTGATCGACCAGGCCGAAGTCACGCAGGATCGCGTTCAGCGCGCCGTTGGACGGGTTGAGCAGGTAGGTGAAGACCAGGCCTGCCATGGCGACGGGGATGATGAGCGGCGCGAAGAACACGGTCCGGAAGAACGGCTTGCCGCGCAGCCACTTGCGGGTGAGCAGGATCGCCGCCACCAGCGAGATCGGGAGCTTGATGGCGGTCGTCAGCAGGGCGAAGACCAGCGTGTTGACCACTGAGACCCAGAACAGCGGATCGGCCAGGATCGTGCTGTAGTTGCGGGTCCCGACGAAAGGCTCGATCGGGCCGATGCCCGACCAGTCGAAGAAGGAGTAGTAGATCGTCGCGATCAGCGGCCAGATGGTGAAGCCGAGGTAGAGCAGGAGGAAGGGGGCCAGGAAGACGAGCAGCCAGACCCTGTCGAGGCCGCGGACGCGCTCGCGGGAGTGATCGACGCGTTCGGGCACACGCTCGGCGGGCGACCGGTCGCTCTCCGTCACCCTCTCCCTGCCGGGGGCAGGGGCGATGGTTGTCATAGATGTCCTCACGAAGGGAAGGGCACGCCGCCGGCGCGTGGCCGACGGCGCCGTCCGGTCTTAGCTCTTGTACATGTCCGAGGTGTAGTCCTTCGTGGTGTCCCAGTCGGGGAAGGTGTAGCAGTCCATCGACACCTTCAGGCCGCTGGCCGCCTCCTGTTTGAGCCCTTCCTCCAAGGCGGTCTGCCGCTGCTTGACGACAGCGGCGCCCACGGACGCCAGAGGCTGGCCGCTGACCAGCGCCTCGTTCATGGCCTCCCACTCCGCGTCGGGGGTCTTCGTCAGCGCGTTGACGTACGCCTTGGATTTGGCGATGTCGGGGCACTTGAGCAGCGGCTCGGGGAGCTGGACCCGGTAGCCCGGCTTCGAGCCGATCTCCATGATCTGCTTGAGCACCGGATGGGTGACCATCTTCTGGTTGTCGACGTAGGACAGCGTGCCGAAGGCGTTCTTGTAGTACTGCTGGACGAAGTAGCCGTTCGGGTCGGTCATCCATTGGATGAACGTCCAGGCGGCGTCGGGATGCTTGGTCTGCGAGCTGACCCAGTACTTGTTGCCGTCGTACGTGCGGCCGCCCGCGCCGGCCTGCCCCTCGTCCGGGTCGACGCGCGGCGCCACCACGTAGTTGTCGCTGCTGAAGCCCTGGCTGTCCCACACGCTCAGCATCCAGGTGCCGTCGAAGTAGATGCCGGCCTGCCCGGCGGCGAACTGCTGGCGGGAGAAGTTCTTGTCGTTGGTGCCCGGCGCCAGGTACCCGGCCTTCTTGAGCTCCTGGATGAAGGCGAAGGTCTTCAGCTGCCCGGGCTCGGTCAGGTTGAACTTGCCCGTCTTGTAGTCGAAGAAGTCGGTCGACGAGGTCGAGACGCTGCTGAGCAGCCCGTACCAGATCCGCTGCATGTCCTCGCCCTTGGTGGGCGCGGCGATGCACTCCGCCTTGGTCTTGGCCTTGATCTGCGCGCAGGCGTTCTTGAGGTCGGTCCAGGTCTTGGGCGGGTTGTTGACGTCCAGCCCGGCCTGATGGAAGACCTGCTTGTTGAGGAACATGTAGCCGGAGCCCCAGTAGAGGTTCTCCGTGAACGGGAAGCCGTACGTCTTCCCGTCCTGCATGTTGATGCCTTCCAGGAAGGATCCGTCCGGCCAGCGCTTGGTGAAGTCGGCGGGGACGGTCCCGCTCGGGCTGAGCGGGCGGATCCACTTCTGGTCCAGCAGTTCCGACAGCCCGGCGGCGTTCCAGTAGAACATGTCCGGCGCCTGGTTGCTCTGGAAGGCCAGAGGCAGGGTCTTCATGTAGTCGGCCTGGGTGATCGAGCGCCACTCGATCGTGATGTTGGGATGTTCCTTGGTGAACTGCGCGCCAACATCCTTGTGGAATTGCACCTGTTCGGCGGAGAAGTCCCAGATCTTCAGCGTGGTCTGCGTACCACCGCCGCCGCTACTGCTGTTGGTCGATGTGCCGCACGCCGCCACGAGTAGTGACGCGATGGCTGCGGTGATGATCGCGGCGGTGCCACGCCGATGAGGATTCATGGAGCCCTCCCTAAGAGGCGGAGGCCAGAGGGGTGCTCGGACAGACGGGAAAGCGCTTGCCCGAGGTTTGTCGAGAGTAACCCGGCTCATAACCCGATTCAAGACTTGTGAGAAAGCGGTTTCAGATCGATGCTCGGTCGGCGAAGACCTGCCCGTCGACGGCTGTTACAGCTCGCCGCCGCCCAGAACAAGCGGTTATACAGGCATTTTTCGGCGGATCGCGGCGGTAGGGTCGCGACGGGTTGCGGCAATCGGCAGCCTTGAAACGAAGCTCTACAAGCGCTTTCTGACCACGGGGAGTACGTGTGCGCCTGCTTGCCTTCACCAAGCCCTTCGGTCCCATCGATGCCGCCCGGCTGGCCGAGGCCCTGGCCTCGGTGGGCGCCGACGGGGCGGACCTCGTCGTGCGTGAGGGGCAGACGGTCAGCCCCGCCGAGCCCGGCGGTATCGCCGTCGTCGCCGCGGAGCTCGAGCGCCGCGGGCTCACCCTCGACGTCGTCACCACCGACCTGCTCGACGCCGATGCGGACGCCGAACGGATCATCGCAGCCTGCGGCGAGACCGGTGTCCCCCTCGTGCGGGCGGGCTTCTACCGCTACGACCCCGCCGCCGGATACCACCGCCGGTTGGCGGAGTCCAGGGCCGCGCTGGCCCGCCTGGCCGGCCTCGCCGCCCGGCACGGTGTACAGCTGGCGCTCCAGCTGCATCACGGTACGATCCATCCATCCGCCTCGCTCGCCCTCGCGCTCGCAGGCGACCTGGACGACGTGCGCTTCTATGCCGACCCCGGCAACCAGGCCAAGGAGGGCAGCGAGGCATGGGCACTCAATGTCGATCTGCTGGGCGATCGGATGGCCTGCATGGGAGTGAAGAACGCCGTCTGGCGATCCACCGCGGACGGCTGGGTGTGCGAGTGGCAACCGTTTGCAGACGGAGGCGTCGTCCGCTGGCCGGAGATCATCTCTGGGCTGCGCGCACGTGGCTACACCGGAGCGCTGTCACTGCACGTCCACTATCCGGCGGCCGACCCGGCGGCGGCCGTACGGCGGGATCTGGATCATCTGCGCGGGCTGCTCGGCTGACGGGCGCTTCACGGGGGTAGGAGGAGCAGGTGCGTAATCTGCGGCAGGGCCGCTCGACCCGGGTGACGATCAGCGACGTCGGGGCGGCGGCGGAGGTGTCGGTCTCGACGGTCTCCCGCGTGCTCAATGGCACGGCCAAGGTCGACCCCTTGCTGGCGGCGCGCGTCCACGACGCGGTCAGGCAGCTGGGCTACCGGCCCAACGCCGCGGCGCAGGGGCTCGCCCGCGGAGAGTGGGGCACCATCGGCGTGCTGGTGCCCGACCTGGCCAACCCCTACTTTCCCGAGGTGCTCAAGGCCGTCTCGGACGTCGCCCGCTCCCACGGGCGCCGCGTCATGGTCATGGAGTCGGACGAGGACCCCGCGATCGAGCACGACCTGGTCGAGGACCTGATGCGCAGCTGCGACGGGGTGCTGCTCTGCTCCCCCCGCATGGAGCGCTCCGACCTGGTCGGCCTGACCGCCCGGGACCATCCGCTCGTCCTGCTCGACCGGATAGTCTCCGGCCTGGCCGCGCCCGCCGTCTCCGCCGACTTCTTCGGCGGGATGATGCTGATCTGCGGCCACCTGGCGCAGCTGGGCCACCGCCGGGTCGCCTACCTGAGCGGGCCCGAGGTGTCCTGGGCCAACTCCGAGCGGATCAGGGCGCTGGAGGCGGCCAAGGCGTTCGGCCTCTCCGTCACGATCCTGCCGTGCGGGTCCACCAGCCACTCCGGGTACGAGGCCGCCGCCGAGGTGCCCGGCACCGGCGCCACCGCGCTCACCACCTACAACGACCTGGTGGCCCTGGGGGCGGTGACCCGGATGCGCGAGCTCGGGGTGCGGGTTCCCGAGGATCTGTCGGTGGTCGGGTTCGACGACATCGAGCTGGACCACGTGGCGCACACGAGCCTGACCACGGTGTCGGTGCCCCGGGGACAGCTCGGCAAGCAGGCGGCCGAGATGCTGGAGATGCTCATGACCGAGGGGCACGACGGGGAGCCGGTGTACCTGTCGATGGAGCTGCACGTCCGCGACAGCACCGCACCCCCGGTGACCAGGGAACTGGCCGGGTAGCCGTACGGCAGGCCGTTGACAAGTGAGGGCGGCGGCGGGAACTCTTTCTCTGAAAGCGCTTTCCAAGGGAGAGAGAGTCTGTGGACACCGACGACCGCGCAGGACGGACTGGCAGCGACCGAGATGACCTGGGCCGTCAGGTCCTAGACCTGGTGGAGCCGCTGATCTCCCGGTTCAGCCCGGGTAGGGGGCGACTGCGGCTGGGGTTCAACACGGCGCATTACGACCAGGCGGCCTCCGAGCTGGAAGCGTTTGCACGCCCGCTGTGGGGGCTGGCGCCGCTGGCGGCCGGCGGCGGGACGTTCGATCACTGGGAGCTCTGGCGCGCCGGCCTCGCCGCCGGGACCGACCCCGATCACCCTGACTACTGGGGCGCGGTCTTCGACCGGAACCAGCGGCTGGTCGAGACCGCGGCCATCGGCCTGACGCTCGCCCTGGCCCCCGAGCAGATCTGGGACCCGCTGACCGGCCGGCAGCGCGACACGGTGGCCGCCTGGCTGCGGCACGCGGTCACCGTGGAGCCGAACAACAACAACTGGATGTTCTTCCCGGTCATGGTGGGGCTCGGGCTCCGCCGCGTCGGAGTCTCCTACGACCACGACGCCAACAGGGCCAGGCTCGACCGGCTGGAGCAGTTCGATCTCGGACGGGGGTGGTACTCCGACGGGCCCACGTGGCAGCGCGACTACTACATCCCCTTCGCCATGCACTACTACGGCCTCATCTACGCGGCGCTCGGCGACGACCCGGACAGGGCCGGGCGCTTCCGCGAGCGGGCCGCGACGTTCGCCCAGGACTTCCAGCACTGGTTCACCAGCGAGGGCGTCGCCGTCCCGTTCGGCAGGAGCCTGACCTACCGCTTCGCGCAGTCGGCGTTCTGGGGGGCGCTGGCCTTCGCCGGTGTCGAGGCGCTGCCGTGGGAGGTGACCAAGGGGCACCTGCTGCGGAACCTGCGCTGGTGGGGCCGCCGGCCGATCCGCGACACCGCCGGGCTGCTCACCATCGGCTACGGCTATCCTCAGCCGCACCTGGCCGAGCAGTACAACGCGCCCGGCTCGCCGTACTGGGCCATGAAGGCGTTCCTGCCGCTCGCCCTGCCCGCGGAGCATCCGTTCTGGGCCGCGAAGGAGGCCGACGCTCCCCCGCTGCCCGAGGTCAGCACCCAGCCGGAGGCAGGCGTGGCGCTGATGCGCTGCGAGGAGGGACGGCACGTGGTGATGCTGAGCGCCGGGCAGCGCAACCCCTGGGCGCGGCACGGCGCGGCCAAGTACGCCAAGTTCGCCTATTCCACGCGTTTCGGCTTCAGCGTGCCCGCCGGGACCCTGAAGCTCGAGCAGGGCGCCTTCGACAGCACGCTGGCGCTCAGCGAGGACGGCGAGCACTGGCGGCCGTGCGAGCTGCCCGACGACGCCTCCGCCTCCGACGGCGTGCTGCACGCGCGCTGGACGCCCTGGGACGACGTGGAGATCGAGACCTGGCTGGTGGCGCTGCCCCCGTGGCACGTGCGGGTGCACCGGATCAGAACCGGGCGGGCGCTGCGCACCGCCGAGGGCGCCTTCGCGGTCGACCGGGACCGGCCGCCCACCCGAGTCGACATCGGTCCCGGCCGGGCCCGGCTCGACTCGCCGAACGGCCTGTGCGCGATCGAGGACCTGTCCGGCCGGCGGGAGGGAGCCCTCGTCACGGCCCTGCCCGGCACCAACGTGTTCGCCCCGCGCACCACGATCCCCACGCTGAAGGGCGACCTGCCGCCCGGCGAGCACCTACTGGCCTGCGCGGTCATCGGCCTGGAGGGCGCGGGCCCGGCTTCGGCGGGACCAGATGCCGCAGGCGGGGGCGGGTGGCCAGAGCCTCCCGCGTGGGATTCCATCGAGCGTCTGCGTGTGGTCACCTGAGCAGGAGCGCCCCCTCGCCATGGTGCTGAACGGTCCGCTCACCGGACATCCGACGGTGGAGTGGTGAGGAAGGGAGAGCTCAGCCTTCGCGGATCCGGATGCCGGGACGCCAGCCGAGCTGCCGCGAGATCCCCAGGCCACTGGCCAGGACCGACGGCAGTGCGGCCTGGTGCTTGACCGAGCCCGCGCGGAGCACCACCGACAACGCCGCGACGACCCGCCCCTGGCCGTCGACGATGCGCGTGGCCACCGAGTCGGCCCCCTCGGTGAGCTCGCCACGCACGGCGGCGGCTCCGGTCCGGCGGCACGCCGCGATCTCGTGGCGCAGCTCCGCCGGGTCGACCACCGTCCGCGGGGTGTAGCGGCGAAGCCCGCCGTTCAGGACGCTCTCGATCAGCTCCGGTCCGCCATGGCTCAGGAGCACCTTCCCGACGCCGGAGCAATGCAGCGGCAGCCGCCCGCCGACGTGCGAGACCAGGTCCAGAGCGTGCGGTGCGGAGAGCCGCTGGATGATCAGTGCCTCGTGTCCTTCGAGGACGGCCAGTTGCACATGCTGGTGAAGCGTGCTGTGGAGGTCCTCCATGAACGGCTGGGCCAGCGTCCGCAACGACTCGGTCAGCGGTGCCAGCGTCCCGAGCTGCCACAACCGCAGGCCGACCGTGAACCGCCCGTCCTCGCGGCGCTCGAGAGCGCCCGCCGCGAGCAGTTCCATGGCCAGGCGACGCACGGTCGGGTGCGGAATGCCGGTCATGCGCACCAGATCGGCCAGGCTCAGGTCGGGGTGGTCAGGCTGGAAGGCGAAGAGGATCTCCAGCAGGCGCGAGCTCACCGTCCGCCCCGGCTCACGCGTTCGAGGCATGCCGTGCGCGACCCCCTCGGCTCATCGGGTAGCGGCACCCTAACAGGCATGTTCATTGGATGAACACGCCGGTCCGCTGGAGCGGCGCAGTGGGGCACCATGACGCCATCGGCGTGCCGGGCAGGCGCGGTCTCCACGGCGGAAGCGGAGTGCGAGCGGATGGTCGACGCAGGGGTCAAGAACCTACGGATCGCGATCCTGGGAGGTGGGATCGGCGGACTCGCGGCCGGCGCCTTTCTTCGTCGTGAAGGGATCTCCGCCACCATCTACGAACAGGCGTCGCAGCTGAAGGAGGTGGGTGCGGGCCTGGTGGTGGCGCCGAACGCGGCCCGATTGCTCCGCCGGCTCGGTGTCCTCGACGACTTCCTGCACCGTGCCGTACGACTCGAGATCGGCTGGGAGTTCCGCCGCTGGCAGGACGGCACGGTGCTGTCCGCCGAAGACCTCGCCGCGGCCTGTGAGCAGCTGTATGGCGAGCACACCTACACCGCGCATCGTGCCGACCTCCTGCATGTCCTGAGATCAGCCGTCCCCGACAGCGGCATTCGCCTCGGCAAGCGGTGCGTCGATCTCACCACCCGCGGCGATGGCCGGCCGGTGTTGCGCTTCGCCGACGGCGAGATCGTCGAGCCGGACGTCGTGATCGGAGCGGACGGGATCCACTCCGTCGTGCGCAGCACGATCGCCGAATCCTCGCCGGCCGCCTACTCCGGAATCTGTGCCTTCCGCGCCCTCGTGCCGTCCGAGCGTGCCCCGGCCTTCTCCCGGCGCAACGCTCAGACACTCTGGATCGGGCCCGACCATCATCTGGTGCACTACCCCGTCTCGGCTGGACGGTTCGTGAACCTCGTCGCGTTCGCTCCCGCCGGGGACGACGCCGTCGAGTCCTGGACCGCGACCGCGACGGTGGAGGAGTTCCTGGCCGAGTTCGAAGGCTGGGATCCGCGGCTCACCGAGCTCATCCAGGCGGGTGGGACGCCCGGACGGTGGGCCCTGCTGGACCGGGCACCTCTGCGGCGGTGGAGCAAGGGCGCGGTGACCCTTCTCGGCGACGCGGCCCACCCGATGTTCCCGTTCTTCGGGCAGGGGGCGGCCCAGGCCATCGAGGACGCCGCCGTGCTCGCCCGCTGCCTCGCCGGCGACCCGGGCGATCCCTCCCAGGCTCTGCGGCGGTACGAGACGCTGCGGATCCCCCGGACCCGCAGGTTGCAGGAAGTGAGCCACGCGCGGGCGCTCATCAACCACCTGCCCGACGGGCCGGAACAACAGGCCCGCGACAAGTCCTTCGCCGACGCGGACCCCTTGGTGGCGAACGGCTGGATCTACGCCTACGACCTCGACTAAGCGCTGGAAGGGTCCGCCGCGACGAGCCGGATCGCCATGTATTGGCGCGCCGGCAGGAGGACCCGGAAGCTGCCCGAGTAGGTGCCGGGCAGCGTTTCGACCGTCATGTTCCACGTGTCGATCACGTCCACCGTCCAGACCGTGCCGGGCTCCATCGTGATATCGCGGTAGGACGGCCGGTTGAAGCCGAAGTAGGCGATCAGATAGCGCGATGCCACGCCGCCCCAGGGGGTGTCCCAGTCACTCGGCAGCGGGTCGAGCACACCGGTCGGCGATTCTTCGATGATCTGCTTGAGGAAGGCGATCCGATCCGGGCTCGAGCCGACGAGTTCGCCGCCTTTCGACCACCACAGCTCTTCGCGATCGTTCAGGTAGGTCTCCCCGTGTCCGACGTAGCCGCCGCGTACCGCGCCTTCCCAGAACCGCCGGGTCATCTCCTCACCGGTGATGTTGCCCCATCCTTGGTCGATGTCGCCTTCGTAGGCGCACTCATCGATGACGACGGGTTTGCCCCACTGCTCACGCCACTGGTCGGTGTTCTCGGCGGTGCGGTAGACGTCGATGCGCTGCACACTCGCGTGGGTGATCCACGGCCGGCCGTAATCGTAGAAGCCGAAGCAGTTGTGGATCGAGAACAGGTGCCCGACCGGGTCCTCCTCGACGACGATCGCGGCCAGCCGCTCCCAGTCGTCGACGGTCTTCGAGAACAGCAGGTCGTATTCGTTCGCGAGCGACCACCAGACATTCGGACATGCGGACAATCTCCGGACCACGTAGCGGAGGTAGCGGTCGTCCGCGGCGGTGCCCATGTCGGAGAAGCCCCAGCGATCGTAGGCGTGAAACAGAATGACATCGGCTTCGACGCCGATCGCCGCAAGGTCCGCGATCCGGCGCTCGAAAGCGCGGAAGTAGGCGGGGTTGAAGCGCGTGAAGTCCCACCCGCCGTCGCCGTCCGGCTCGAACGGATAGAGCGGAGGCTCGTTGGCGTTGAAGAGATACGACTTCGGGAAGATCCCCATCCGGATCTTGGTGAAGGGCGAGCCGGCAAGCGTGCGCAAGGTTTGTTCCTGCAGCGCTTCGCTCTGGTGCGTCCAGGCGTACGCGGTCGTGCCGAGCGGCAGATGAGGCGTGCCGTCCGCGTGCGCGAAGTGATACCGGTCGGCCACCCGGACCGGCCCTCGGCCCGTACCGGCCACCGCGGTGAGCTCCACGGTGATGCCGTCGAGCGAGGGCGTGGTCGCCTCCGTCGTGACGACCCAGCGTCCGGCCTGGTCGGGCAGCAGCCGGACGCGCCAGATCCCGTCGCCGTCGTAGAAGCCGCCGAGCCGGCGTGCCGACCCGTCGGGGGCGGTCACGCGTGCGTGCACCTCGACGTCGACGAACGGATTGCCGTGGCTCGGTCCGGCGAGTGCAAGCTCCCAGGTCGCCCACACCTCACCCGCGGCGGGTGCGGAGATCACTTCGGCCGAACCGCGAGGCGTGCCGGCCGGCTCGTAGCAGGGATCCAGCGCGATGGCCGGCGGATCGGAGCGTACGCGTGGGTCACCGGCATCGAGTGCGGCAAGCTCGCGCCACAGGTCGTCGAGCTGTGCGGAGGTGAGCCGGGCGTACGGGCCGGCGGCCGTAATATCGCCGAGGGAGCGCCGGCGCAACTGTATGAGCAGTGGTGAGTTCACGACCCCGGGCAACGCACGCCGGATGATGCCGCGGGCCTCGGCGTGGTCGAGGAGGTCGGCGAGCAGAGTGCGCGGCCCGAATCCCCGGCCGTTCATGCCGTGCCTCCCTCGCCGAGCAGCGACCACAGGTAGTCGAGATGCGCTGCCATGTCGATCGAGCGGTCGTACTGCCACTGCTGCTGGAGACCGTCCGCGACCGCGATCAGGATGCGGGACAGCATCTCGGCGTCGAGCCCCTGCCGCAGTTCGCCTGCGTCCACGGCGTGCCCGATGTCGGCGCGCACGTTTCCGGTGACCCGGCGGAAACGCTCACTGAAGAAGTCGTGTGCGGGGTGCTCGGGGTCGACTCCTTCCTGGACCAGCGCCGAGTACAGCTCCACGAGGCCGGGCACCTCGCTGTTGTGCCGGACGATGCGGGTGATGCGCGGTTCGGCGGCGCCGCTGTTCGTGAAGGCGGCGACGTCGCGTTCGTCGCGACGACGGAGCACCTCGGTCAGGAGGTTCTCCTTCGAGCCGAAGTGGTAGAGCAGGCCTGCCTTGGTCAGGTTCGCCGCGTCGGCGATCTGCTGCACGCTCGTGTTGCCATAGCCGTTTACGGCGATCAATTCCAGCGCGGCGTCGAGAATCTCCCGGCGCTTCGCCCGCCCCTTTTCATAAGGGCCGGGGCTCTCATAGGGACGGGGGCGCGGCGGTGTGGGCGCTTCCCTGTCGGGCACCAGTGTTCCCTTCATCTCAGGTCCGTGTGATCCCGGCGGTGCTGCTGGCAGCGTATCCGGCGCGGAACAATGCGTCGGCGGTGTCCCCGGGTACGTCGGGGAGGCTCGTCTCGACGGCGGCCATCGAACGTGGCAGGTCGAACGGCAGCCGTCCCTGCGGCTTGGCCACGCCGAGGACGACGTCGAGCACCGCACGATCGGAGGCGCCGAACTCGGCCAGCAAGCTGAGTCCGGCGTCGAGGAACGGGGTGAGGATCGCGGGCCGGTCCAGCCCCACCACAAGAGCCGTCGGCGCCGCCGCCGCAAGATCGAGGATCCGGGCGATGTCGGCTTCGGCGAACTCGAGCCTGCCGGCGTGAAAGCCGCCTTCCAGCATGTACGTGTCACGGGCTTCCCACGGCGCCGCGACCCGGACCACGATCAGGTCGGCGTCGCGCGGGTCGTGGACAACGGCGGCAGCCCCTGCCACAGCCGTCGGGTCGAGACCGTCGAGGTAGAGCCGCGCAGGCTGCACCGGCAACGCGTCGAGCGGGGTGAGCGCCACCATGGCGTGAGCCTGGGCGGCCAGCCCCTCGGCGACGAACTGCGGCGCGCCGACGACGGCGGCGGCCTCGTCCTCGCAGACGAACGGATTGTCGAACAGCCCGAGATCGAACTTCACCGCGAGCAGCCGGCGCGCGGACTCGTCGATCCGCGACTCGGGAATGTCGCCGCTTTCGACGAGGTCGATGAGGAGGTCGACGCACTCCTCGCCGCCGATCTGGTCGCACCCCGCCTCCACGATGCGACGTACGCGCTCGCGCGGCGTGAGCTCTTCGGCGCCCCAGGCCCGTGCGGGCAGGATGCGGCTTCCGTCGGGCGACAGCGCGTCGGTGACGAGTCCCCAGTCACTGCACACCACGCCGTCGTAGCCGAGACGCTCGCGCAGGAGGCCGGTGATGATCTGACGGTTGAAGCCGAAGCCGATCTCCTCGATCGGCTCGCCTTCCCACTCGAGGCCCATCGGTATCCCGTAGTACGGCATGAGGCCGGCGGTGCCGGCGGCGATCGCCGCGCGGAAGGGCGCGAGGTGCTCGTCGAAGCGCCCGCCGGGGTATATCTGCTCGCGCCCGTAAGGGAAGTGAGGGTCCTCGCCGTCGCGCTGCGGCCCGCCGCCGGGGAAGTGCTTGGTGATGCAGGCGACGCTGCCCGGACCGAGGCTCGCGCCCTGAAAACCCTCCAGGTACGCGACGACGAGACGGCCGGCGAGCTCGCCGTCCTGGCCGAAGGTCGTGTACTGGCGTGCCCAGCGCGGCTCGGTCGCGAGGTCGACCGAGGGATGCAACGCCGCCCGGAGGCCGAGAGCGAGGTACTCGCGTCGTGCGACGTCGCCGAATCGGCGGACGAGATCGGCGTCGCCGATGGCGGCGAAGCCGATCTGGTCGGGCCAGGCGGAGAAGTCGGTCGCCGCGAAGGAAGCGGCCGCGTTGTGCCCGAAACCGTGTCGCGGGTCGGTCGAAAGCGTGACCGGGATGCCGTGCGGGCTCCGCGCGGCGAGTTCCTGCACCGCGTTCTGCCAGCGCGCCATTTCCCGCGGTCCGGGCATCTCGGTGACGTTGAGGTGCGTGATGAGCCTGCCGCCGACGAGGTCGGCGGCGCCCACGCGGCCCGGTCGAATCGGCGCGTTCGAGACCCGGCCGTCTGCGGTCGCGACCACCTGGGTGTGGAACATGAGGCCGGCCTTCTCGGCGAGCGAAAGACGAGTCACGAGGTCGGCGACCCGCTCGGCAGTGGACAGTCGCGGGTCCTCGTAGGGCTCCATCGTGCCGTTGTCGTTCAGGTCTCTGAAGCGGGCGCCGTCCCGTGCAGTCAGCGTGTCAGCGGCGGCTGCCGGCGAGGCAGGTGGCATGTGCGACTCCAGCTTATTGATCAAGCAAAGGCCCGGCATATCCGGCATCATTGACATACTTACCACTGGTCAGCATGTTTCCCCTAACTGTTGTTCACACGCCACTGTGACAACGCAGGGAGGCATCGCATGACCGCCCCCACGACGAGCTTCGACGACTACACGCGGTCGGTGCTCGGCTCGATGCTCGACGGGCGGCCGTCCCGGCTCGCCCGCGCGAAGGCTACGGGAGACTCTCGTGTCTGAATCACTGCTCGAGGTTCGAGACCTCGTTGTCGAGTATCCGTCGAAGGGCTTCCGCTCGAAACCGTTCCGTGCCCTTCACGGGGTCTCGATCGACGTGAAGGCCGGCGAGACCGTCGGTCTGGTCAGCGAGTCGGGCTCGGGCAAGACCACACTCGGCCGCGCCATTCTCGGCCTCGCCCCGGTGACCGGCGGCTCGATTCGGTTCGAGGGCCGGGAGATCGGGCATGACGGTCGGCGACATCCTCACCGAGCCACTCTGGGTCACCGGCGTCAGGCGTCACGCCGCCAAGGCGCAGGTACGCGAACTCCTCGACCAGGTTCGGCTGCCGAAGGATGCCGTGGACCGCTATGCGCGGGAGTGCAGCGGCGGCCAGCGCCAGCGAGTCGCGATCGCCCGTGCACTCGCGCTGCGGCCGAAGCTCGTCGTCTGTGACGAGCCTGTGTCGGCACTTGATCTCTCGACCCAGGCGACCGTGCTCGATCTGTTGATCGAGCGGCAGGAGTCGCTTGATGTGGCCTATTTGTTCGTGTCGCACGACCTGGGCGTCGTGCGCTACATCAGCCATCGGGTGGCGGTGATGTATCGAGGGGAGCTCGTCGAGGACGGGGACGGGGACGTCGTGACATCGAGCCCCGAGCATCCGTACACCCAGCGTCTCCTGCTCGCGGCGCCCATCCCGGATCCGCATCGGCAGGAGGTCAATCGAGCCAACCGCCACCGCCTGCTCGCGCAGCAGGTCGAGCAGGACGTACAGGCGAGGCTTTAGGGGCAAGATCGAGCCGTGCCGGTGCGAGATGACGGCGATCGCACGCGGCGCGCCTCCGGGTCATTGCCCCAGACGGCCGGACACGCGGACCAGCAGGGCCCGCAGCAGGGCGATCTCCTCGCCGCCGATGGCGTCGACGATGTCCTTGTATTGGCGCTCCACCGTGGCGGTCCACTTCTCGAGTGCCTGGCGCCCGCGCTCCGTCGCGAACACCAGCACGCGCCGACGGTCCGCCTCATCCACCCGGCGATGCACGAGGGTCAACGACACCATGCGGTCGACGACCTTGGTGAGGCTCGGCGGCGAGAGCACCGCGAATTCGGCGACCTCGGTCATGGGGTGACCGTTGCCGTCGCCCAGCAGTGACAGCACGCGCCACTCCTCGATCGTGGCGTTGTCCGCTTTCAGCGCCGCACCGAGCTTCTGTACGACACTCCGTTCGACGAGCGTGAGGAGCCGCGCGAAGTCGAGGTCGCGATGTACGGTCGCTGCAGTCGTCAACTTCCCTGCCAAGAGATCGTGGTGGCCGTCCCTCCTACGGTACCATTCCTTATCGCTGTGAAATATTTCGGTAACAAGTAATAGATAACGTTACCGACATGATCGAGAAGTCGCGCCTGTGGCCCGGCTCTCCCGCAGGGCCCAAGCGCCATGACACGCTGGATGTCGCCCTCGTGATACCGCTCCAGGGCCCGGCCGGGATCTTCGGGCCGTCCTGCGAGTGTTGTGCGCAGTTGGCGGCCGAAGAGGTCAATGCCGAGTCGGGAGTGCTGGGCAAGGAGCTGCGGCTGGTGCTCGTCGACGGTGGGGCGCCGCCCGGGCAGGTGGCGAACGAGATCGACGCGCTGATCTGCGCAGGCATGGTCGACGCCGTGGCCGGTTGGCACATCTCCGCGGTACGCGAGGTCGTCGCTCCGCGCATCGGCGGACGGGTGCCGTACGTCTACACCGCGCTCTACGAGGGCGGCGAGCGGTCTCCTGGGGTGTTCCTCACCGGGGAGACGCCGAATCGCCAGCTGCGGCCGACGCTGGAATGGTTCGCGAGCGAGCTGGGAATCCGGCGATGGACGATCGTGGGCGACGATTACGTCTGGCCGCGATCGTCGGCCCGCGCGGCCCGGCACTATCTGGCCGAACTGGGCGGCGTCGTGTGTGACGAGATCTATGTGCCGCTGGGCACCGAGGACTTCGGGGAGACGCTGAGCCGGGTCGCGATCAGCGGGTGCGAAGCGGTCCTCATGCTCTTGATCGGCAATGACGCCGTCAACTTCAACCGCGCGTTCAGCAGTGCGGGGCTGGATCGAGACCACGTCCGGTTCAGCTCGCTGATCGAGGAGAACGTCCTCCTCGCCACCGGGCCGGAGAACACGCGGGGCCTGATGACCTCGGCGGGATACTTCGAAGACCTGCCGACCGCGTCTGGGCTGGACTTCGCCGCCGCTTACGGGCGCAGGTTCGGCTTGCAGGCGCCGGTGCTCAACAGCCTGGGCGAGTCCTGCTACGAAGGCGTGCGCATGCTCACCGAGCTGCTGCGCAGGGCGGGTGTGCTGGACGTGGAGCGGATCCAGGCGATGGCCGAGGGGCTGGAGTACGAGAGTCCGCGCGGCACCGTCCAGGTGCGAAACCGCCATCTGAATCAGCGTGTGTTCCTCGCGGCCGCCGACGGCCTGCAGTGGGACGTCCTCCAGCAGCTCTCCTAGAGAGAGTCTGACCTCACCCCCGGGCGTAGCGCCACCTGAACGCGCGGCGCGCAGCCTTTACCTGCATGTAACATCGTCCGCCTTCCCGATTTACTTTCTCCCAAAATACTTCAATCGCGAAGTTTTTGAGGAGTGTCATGACTACGTACCAGTACCGGTGTGCGGGATGCGGCCCCTTCGACGTGGTACGCCCGATCGGGGAGGCCCGGCCGGAGGAACCGTGTGAGGCGTGCGGTCACCAGTCACGTCGCGTCTTCACCTCCCCGATGGTGGTCCGCACACCAGCCGCGCTGGCCCGGGCGTTGCACGCCCAGGAGGCAAGCGCGTACGAGCCCTGCGTCGTCGACGAGGTCCCCGCATCCCGGCGGACATCCGCACGGACGACGGACCCCCGACACGCCCTTCTGCCGAAGCCCTGATCGGCGAAACCCGTTTGGAGGCAGCACATGCCGGAAGTCATCTTCAGCGTCGACCAGACCCTGTCCATGCGCGATCAGAAGGTCCCGGGCCACAACCGCTGGCACCCGGACATCCCGCCGGCCGCCACCGTGTCGCCGGGAACGGAATTCCGTCTCGAGTGCCGGGACTGGACCGACAACCAGATCGGCAACAACGACTCGGCCAATGACGTCCGCGACGTCGATCTGTCGCACGCCCACATGCTGAGCGGCCCGATCGCGGTGGAAGGAGCGGAGCCGGGAGACCTGCTCATCGTGGACATTCTGGACCTGGGTCCGATCCCGCAACCGACGGGCGACGGGTCGGGCTCGGGCTGGGGATACACCGGTGTCTTCGCCCGCGACAACGGCGGCGGGTTCCTCACCGACCAATTCCCGGACTCGTACAAGGCCATCTGGGATTTCCACGGACAGATGGCCACCTCGCGGCACATCCCCGGTGTCCGGTATACCGGGATCACCCATCCCGGCCTCATGGGCACCGCTCCGTCCGCCGAGTTGCTGGCCCGCTGGAACGCCCGGGAACAGGCCCTCATCGACACCGATCCGTACCGGGTGCCGGCGCTGGCGCTGCCACCGCTGGCGGACAACGCGCTGGCGGGGCAGCTCACCGGTGAGAACGCGGCCAGGATCGCCCGCGAGGGCGCCCGCACGGTGCCGGCCCGGGAGAACGGCGGCAACCACGACATCAAGAACTTCACCCGGGGCTCCCGGGTCTTCTACCCCGTGCACGTCCCCGGCGGTCTGCTGTCCGCCGGGGACCTGCACTTCAGCCAGGGCGACGGGGAGATCACCTTCTGCGGCGCCATCGAGATGGGCGGGTTCCTGGACCTCCACGTCGACCTCATCAAGGGCGGCATGGAGAAGTACGGAGTGACCACGAACCCGATCTTCATGCCCGGCAACGTCGAGCCCCGCTACAGCGAGTTCCTCTCGTTCGTCGGCATCTCCGTGGACCACACCACCGACACCAACCACTACCTCGACGCCACCATGGCATATCGCAACGCCTGCCTGAACGCCATCGAATACCTCAAGTCCTTCGGTTACAGCGGCGAGCAGGCTTACCTGCTGCTCGGCTCGGCGCCGATCGAGGGCCGGCTCAGCGGCGTGGTGGACATCCCCAACGCATGCAGCACGCTCTACCTGCCAACGGCGATCTTCGACTTCGACATCCGCCCGACGGCCGACGGTCCGCGTACGGCCGATCGCGGCCGATGCGCGGTGACCTCCTGAAAGGGTCCTCCCATGAACGACTACCAGACCTTCGACCTGGGTGACTTCACCACCCAGCACGGCGCCACCCTCCGCGGCGCGTTCCTGGCCTACACGACGTACGGCGAGCTCAACGCGGACAAGAGCAACGTCATCGTCTACCCCACCTGGTACTCCGGGCGGCACTGGGACAACGAGTGGCTCATCGGGCGGGGCATGGCGCTCGACCCGGAGCAGTACTTCATCATCGTCCCGAACATGCTCGGCAACGGCCTGTCCAGCTCGCCGAGCAACACCCCCACCCCCTACGACCGGGCTCGTTTCCCGCACATCACGGTCTACGACCAGATCGTGGCGCAGCACAAGCTGGTGACCGAAGTGTTCGGCATCGAGCGCATAGCGCTGGTGACGGGCTGGTCCATGGGCGCGGGGCAGACCTACCAGTGGGCGGTGAGCCACCCGGAGATGGTCGAGCGGATCGCCCCGTTCTGCGGCTCGGCGCGTACGAGCGCCCACAACTTCGTCTTCCTGGAAGGCGTCAAGTCCGCCCTGACGGCCGACTCCGTCTTCGCCGGCGGCTGGTACGGCGAGCAATGGCCGGTCACCGGGCTGCGCGCCCTGGCCCGGGTGTACGCCGGGTGGGGCTTCTCCCAGGCCTTCTACTGGGAGAAGTCCTGGGAGGAGCTCGGCTACACCTCCCTGGAGGATTTCCTCGTCGGCTTCTGGGAGGGGTTCTTCCTGGACGGCAGGGATCCGAACAACCTGCTGGTCATGCTCTGGACCTGGCAGAACGGAGACGTCGGCCGCACCCCCGGCTTCGACGGCGACACCGAGGCCGCCCTCGCCTCCATCAAGGCGACCTCCATCGTGATGCCAGCGGAAAAGGACCTCTACTTCCCGCCGGAGGACGAGGAATGGGCGGTCAGCCACATGACCAACGCCGAACTCCGCGTGATACCAGGCATCTGGGGCCACTTCGCCGGGCACGGCAGCAATCCGAAGGACACCGCGTTCATCGACGCGGCTCTGCGTGAACTTCTGGCCAAGCCCGGCGGCCTGGGCTGAGGCACCTGTCTCCCGCACTCGGCAAGACCTCCGCATTGGAGCCCCTCGCATGCGCATTCGCCTACCTCATGAGGTCAGCGCCTCGATCGTCGCCTTCGCCACCGTATTCCTCGCCATGAGCCCGCTCAACCTGCCGACGTGGGCCATCTTCATCACCTGGGCCGGTACCTTCCTCCTCGGCGGTCCGACCAAGGCCAACGCGGTGAAACTGATCACCGCCACCACCGCCGGGGCGGGATTCGGCGTGGTCGCCATCTTGCTCAACCGCGCGACGGGCAACATGTTCGGCACCGGGTCATTCGGCCAGACCGTGGCTTTGGGGCTGGTCATCTTCGTGGTCAACGGCACACTGCTGGCGGCCGGCCGCCTCCAGGTGCTTTCCCTCATCCCTGGGATGTTCTTCGGGTTCGCGTCGCTGTTCGCCACTTACTTCGGTGGATTCGGCTTCGCCTCCGACAACCTGGCCGCCGCTTTTGTGAGCTCTGCCGCGATGAGCGCCCTCGGCCCCCTCTGCGCCTTCCTGGGCCTACGTCTGATGTTCGCCCCCGCCGAACAGCCGGAAGAGCGCGAATCGAAGAGCGCAATCGCAGAAAAGGCCTGATTCTCGCCACCCGCTCTTTTCCAGGATCGCGCACACGGCGCTTCAACCTCCGTTTCACAGTAAAAAAAAGAAAAACTGCCCCGGCCGGGCAGTACGAGCTTTCGGGTCCGCCTTCACCGCAGCTCAGCGCAGTTCTGGCCGGGCTTTCTTCATGTCCATCCCCTTGTCACACACGGCCGGAAGCGCCAGTGAAAACAACCTAACAGACCCTTATCGACGGAGAAATTAAAAGACGCCGGAGCTTCCCCGAGCGTCGGAATGCGAATTATTCGGCACCGTCCGAAAAGGAAGGTCAGATGTCGGCGACCGTCAAAAAAGCCCGGCGTTACAACTCGTGGACCAAAAACAGCACCCTGGAGGATTACTCGCTCCGATACGCTCCGAAGTCCTTCCGCCGCTGGTCACCCTACGTCGTGGCCACCACCGCCCTCGGCGGCATCGCCTACCTCGCGGACTTCGCGATCGGCGCCTCGATCGCGGTCACCCACGGCGTGCCCAACGCGATCGCGGCCATCCTGGTCACCGCCGCGATCGTCTTCGTCACCGGCATGCCCATCGCCTACTATTCGGCGCGCTATGCGATCGACATGGACCTGCTGACGAGAGGCGCCGGATTCGGCTACCTCGGCTCGACGATCACCTCGCTGATCTACGCCAGCTTCACGTTCATCTTCTTCGCGCTGGAGGGGGCGATCATGGCGCAGGCGCTGGAGTCGGGGTTGGGCGTCCCGCTCCCGCTGGGCTACCTGATCTGCTCCCTCATCGTGCTACCGCTCGTCGTCTTCGGCATGACGGCCCTGTCCAAACTGCAGGTGTGGACGCAGCCGATCTGGCTCGTCCTCATGGTGCTGCCCTTCGTCGCGATCGCCGTCAAGGAGCCAGGCAAGTACACCGAATGGCTGGACTTCGCAGGTAACAACCCCGGCGGGGCGACGTTCAGCCTCATCGGGTTCGGTCTCGGCGCCGGCGTCGCGCTGTCGCTGATCGCGCAGATCGGCGAGCAGGTGGACTACCTGCGATTCATGCCGGAGAAGACCGAGAAGAACAAGGTCGCCTGGTGGTCGGCGGTCATCTCAGCCGGACCCGGCTGGGTCGTGCTCGGAGGGCTCAAGCAGCTCGGCGGGGCCTTCCTCGCCTTCTTCGTCGCCGGGCAGGTAGGCCTGACGAAGGCCGTCGAACCGATCGAGCAGTACATCGGAGGCTTCGGGGTCATCATTCCCGGGGGTGTCGTCGCCCTCGCGGTGTTCTTCGTCATCCTCTCCCAGATAAAGATCAACGTCACGAACGCCTACTCCGGGTCCCTGTCATGGGCCAACTTCTTCTCCCGGATCCTGCACCGCCACCCCGGCCGGGTGGTGTGGATCTTCTTCAACGTGGGCATCGCGCTGGCCCTGATGGAGCTCGGCGTCTTCGGCCTCCTCAACGCGGTGCTCGGCTTCTACTCCAACGTCGCCATCGCCTGGATCGGCGCCGTGGTGGCCGACCTGGTCGTCAACAAGCCGCTGAAGCTCAGCCCGTCGTACATCGAGTTCAAACGCGCCCATCTCTACAACTTCAACCCGGTCGGCTTCGGCTCGATGCTGATCGCCTCGGCGATCTCCGTGCTCGCCTTCTTCAACGCGTTCGGTGAGCTCGCCCAGGCGTTCTCACCGTTCATCGCGCTGGTGGTGGCATTCGTCCTGTCCCCCCTGATCGCCTGGCTGACCAAGGGCAAGTACTACATCGCCCGCGTCGACGACCTGCCCGAACCACTCGTCGTCAACGGGGGTCTCAACCCCGCCGAACTGGTCTGCACAAGCTGCCAGATGTCGTACGAGCGGCCGGACATGGCCTCCTGCTCCTTCCACGAAGGCGCCATCTGCTCGCTGTGCTGCAGCCTGGACGCGGCATGCCAGGACAGTTGCAAGCAGCAGTCCCGCGCCGCTACTCACCATCTCGCGCCGGCGAGAGCCCGTCCCCGAACCGAAGGAGGAGACTGCAGCGGGCATGTGACCCGCGCGGCCGCTCGTGGCGATCAGTTCCGCAGAGGGCGTGAACAGAAGGAGACGCATGAGCCGCCACCAGGACCGGCCGAGGAGGGGTACGGCGTCGCCCGCCGTACCCCTGGCGGTCAGGCCGCGAAGGCGGGCATGACCCGCCGCGGTCAGGCGAACGCGGGCATGATCTGGTCGTGGATCAGCCTGAGCTGGCTGTCCACATCCGCCACCTCGGGCAGCTCCCGTCCCATGAACTGCTTGACCAGGGTCGCGTCGGTGATGGCCAGGATCATGTGGTTGACGCCCGACGGCTCGATCTCGCGCTTGATCTTGGCCACGCACTCCTCCGGCGTGCCGGCGATGGACAGCCGCTCCCCCAGCTCCGGCGTGGTCAGCTCGATCGCCCTGGCCAGGTCGCCGGCGCCGAGGGCGTCGACGATCGGCTTCATCGCGTTCGGGTCGACGCCGTTGCGTTCGAGCTGCTCGGCGGGCATGGACGAGGCGTAGAGGCCGACCATGCTGCGGGCGGCCTCCTTCGCCACGGCCGAGTCCGGGCCGGTGGCGAAGACGACCCAGGCGCCGATGTCCATCGACGAGGCGTCCTTGCCCGCCTTCTCCGCGCCGGCCCTGAAGTGCTGGACGAGGTAGTCGTAGGCCTCGCGGGTGTAGCTGAGCGCGTGGTGCACGCCATCGGACAGCTCGCCGGCCGCTTGGAAAGAACGCGGTCCGCGCATCGCGCCGAGCTTGACCGGCACGCGGTCCTGCACGGGGCGGGCGAAGGTGAACAGGCCGCTGTACTTGAAGAACTCGCCGTCGAAGGTGATCGCGCCGTCGTCCAGCAGCGTGCGCACCACGTGCGCCGCCTCCTTCACGCGCGACAGCGGCTTGGTGACCGTCCAGTCGATGTTGTACTGCGCGAGCAGCCCGAAGTTGCCGCTGGACAGCACGACCTCGGCGCGCCCGTCGCTGAGCTCGTCGAGCGTGGCGGCCGCCTGGGCGATCAGGGACGGCTCGCGCAGCACCACCGACGACACGCTGGGCCCGAACCTGATGCGGGACGTCTGCTGCGCCGCGGCGGCGAACAGCAGCCACAGGTCCTTGTGCCAGGTCTCGTCGGCCGCGTAGCAGGCGTGGAAGCCGAGCTCGTCGGCCAGGCGAATGGACGCCAGCGACTCGCGCAGCGGGTAGTCGGGCAGCATCACGTAGCTGAATTTCATCGTGCGACCTCCTGAGGGATGGCGTCGCCCGAAGGGGCGTCGCCCTTGTCGTACGGCCTGGCGAGCAACAGGTAGACCAGCCCGGCGGCGACCACTACCAGCCCGGACAGGGCCACCAGGTAGTTGTCGTACCAGGGGGCGTCGGGCGTCCTCGGCCAGGCCATGTTGAGGATGGCGAGCACCCCGTAGACCAGCGCGGCCACGTTGACGGCCAGGCCCGCGCGGCCCAGCGTGAACGGCCCGGACGGGCGCCAGCCGCGCAGCCTGGCCCGCAACGCCGCCAGCACGACCATCTGGAAGCCCAGGTAGATGCCGAGCACTGCGAAAGAAATGATCTTGATGAGGGCGTCTTCCGACACGATGGACCCGAGCACGACCAGTGCGGGCACGACGGCGGCGACCAGGAGCGTGTTCGGCGGGATGCGCCTGACCCGGGAGAACCTCCTGAGCGCGCCGCTGCCGGCGATCATGTCGTCGCGGGCGTAGGAGTACAGCAGCCGGCTCGCCGCCGCCTGCAGGCTGAGCGCGCACGACAGGAACGACAGCAGCACCACGCCGAGCACGACCTTGAGGCCGGTGGCGCCGAAGGCGGTGGTCAGCACGTTCGTGACGGGGTCGGCGTCGGCGCCGGAGACGACGGCGGCGAAGTCGGGCACCGCGAGCAGCAGCGCCAGGCAGACGAACGTCGCCGCCGCGCCGCCCACGTAGATGGTCATGCGCATGGCCTTGGGGATGCGCCGGGTCGGGTCGGGCACCTCCTCGGCCACGTCACCGCATGCCTCGAACCCGTAGTACTGAAATATCCCGATAAGCCCGGCGGCCAGGAATGCGATGAAATAACCGGACTCCGACCCCGCGCCGAACGAGTCGAACAGCACCCCGAGCCCATGGTGCCGCTGGGTGAGCAGCAGCCACCCGCCCACGGCCAGCGCCCCGATCAGCTCGGCGGCGAACCCGATGATCGCCGCAACCGCCAGAGCCCTGGTCCCGGCCATGTTGATGGCCAGCGCCACGGCCAGGATGATCAGTGCACACAGGATCGTGTTCCCCGTGCCCACCTCGATCCCGAGAAATGCGGATAAGTACGGCCCCGCCCCGTACGCCACGCTCGCGATCGTCACCAGCAGCGCGACCAGGTACACCCAGCCCGTCATCCAGGCCCACCGCCGCCCCCACAGCCGTCTGGCCCAGGGGTAGATGCCCCCGGTCAGCGGATACTGCGAGACGATCTCGCCGAAGACCAGCGCCACCAGGAACTGCCCGGCGCCCACGATGACCAGGCTCCAGATCATCGGCGGGCCGCCGACGGCCAGCGACGAGGCGAACAGCGTGTAGATCCCGACCACGGGAGACAGGTACGTGAAGCCGAGGGAGAAGTTGGCCCACAAGCTCATGTCCCTGCGGAACTCGGAGGTGTAGCCGAGGTCGGCCAGCCGGGCGTCGTCCGCCGGGCCGCTCAGCGGGGCGTCATTCGTCGAGGTCATGGAGGAGCTCCTCGCCGGAGATCACTTTGTCCGCGAAGTGCCGATGCATCCAGGCCAGATGGTCGGCTCGGGACCGGACCAGGCGCAGCGTGTCCCAGTTGGGGAAGGTCTGCTGCGTCACGTGGTCGGTCATGAGGCCGGGCTCGACCTCGAAGACGTGCTCGAACCGGGTGATCGCGACGTCGGTCACCCGCTGAGCCGGTGGAGGCGACATCTCCTCCTGATAGCGATATTTCACGATTTCTCCGCGTATGCCTGGTCGAGCAGGTACTTGCCGGGGTTCATGATGTTGTTCGGGTCGATGGCCCGTTTGATGTCGAGCATCACGTCGTACCCGCCGCCGAGCTCGACGGGCACCAGGTCCACCTCGCCCTCGCGGCAGGAGCCGTGGCAGGCGCTGATCGAGCCGCCGTGCGCCAGCGTCACGGCGGCGAGGTCGCGCTTGGCCCGCACCCACGCCGCCCAGGCGGTGTCGTCGAGCCGCTGCTCCCAGATGCCGATGTCGATCTCGGTGAGGTAGTCGGCGCCGGTCGCGCCGTTGGTGTAGGCGAACATGCCCCAGTCGTCGAAGACGTCGCTTTCCCGCTTGAGCCGGTCGGCGATCTCGTGCCAGGCCAGCCGTACGGCGGGCAGGTTCGTGTAGTTGATCGAGGCGTCCTCGCAGTGCCAGCTCATCGGGACGACCTGGCCCGACCGGGTGCGGCCGTGCAGCGGCGTGGCGTACCTGTCGTGCCGGGCCGCCCAGTCGCCCTCGGAGATCTCGTCGCCCAGGTAGCGGGCGCCGAGCGAGCGGGCGATCCGCAGCAGCCTCCTGCCGCCGGCCCGGACCTCGTCCTCGTAGCCGTACAGGGCGGCGCACACCAGCGCCTTCACCGACGACGGCTGCGGGATGTAGGCCTCGTCGTCGCGCCGCAGATAGTCGACCTTCCACTCGTCGAACAGCACCGCCCCCGCGAACGTGGCCACGCCCGCCCGCGCCAGCGCCCCGACCGCGCGGTAGGCCGTGTCGTAGTCCTCGAACGCCCAGAACGGCGAGAACTCCGCCTCCGGTTTAGGAAACAGCTTCAGCGTCGCCTCGGTGGCGATGCCGAGCGTGCCCTGATGCCCCATGAACAGGTGCTTGAGCTGGTACCCGCTGGAGCTCTTGGTGATCTTCCGCCCGATGCCGTCGCCGACGTGGATGACCCGGCCCGTCGGCAGCACGTGGTCGAAGCTGAGCACCAGGTCGCGGGTGTGGCCGTAGCGGGAGCCGATGAGCGACCAGCCGCTGGTGCCGATCCGGCCGCCGACGAGCGAGCACGGGTAGGAGGCCGGATCGTCCGGATAGATCAGGCCGTGCCGGGCGAGGACCTCGTTGAGCTTGAGCGCGTTGATGCCGGTGCCGACCGTGCAGGTGCGGTTGTCGAGGTCGATCTCCTTGATCTCGTTGATGCGCTTGACGTCGACGACGATGCCGCCGCGCAGCGGCACCGCGCCGTCGGTCAGCCCGGTGCCGCCGTCGCGTGGCACGACCGGGATCCGCAGGCTGTTGGCCAGCCGGAGCACCTCCGCGACCTCCTCCGTGGAGGCCGGCAGCACGACCAGGTCGGGCATGCGCTCCGCCCACCGGTGCACGGGGAACGGCGCGGGCACGCGCGCCCGGTTGAGCCGGTCGGCCTTGCCGGTCAGCACGTGCTCGGGGCCGAGGATCTGCCGGAGCTCCTCGAGTACGGGGTCGCCGAGCAGGACGGTCATGACGCCACCTCCGGCGCGCTCATGGGGCCACCCCCAGCGACTCGGCCAGCAGCTCGTGCAGGTCCACGACGTCGATCGAGCGCGCCCGGCCGGCCTCCGACAGCGGCCGCTCCGACCACGGGCAGGCGCTGACCAGCGTGTCCACGCCCAGCTCCGCAGCCTTCTCGACCCGGTTCTCGCTGATCTTGGCGGTCAGTTCCGGCTTCTCGACGGGCAGCCCGCCGCCCCCGCCCGAGCAGTACGACCACTGCGTCACCCGGTCCACGTCGTGGAAGGTCAAGCCGGGGATCGCCCGCAGGATCTCCCGCGGTTCCCGCCAGACGCCCTTGCGCTTGTTGAGCCGGCACGGGTCGTGGTAGGTCACCGTACGCTCGACCGGGACGTGCGGCGTCAGCCTGCCCTCCCTGATGAGCTCCGCCAGCAGCTCCACGACCAGCACGATCTCGATGTCGTAGGCGTCGCCGAAGTACTTCGGATAGTCCTCGGTGAAGGTGATGTAGTCGTGCGGGTCGAGCACCAGCACCCGCCGCACCCCGGCCGCCCGCCAGTCATCCAGGTTGTGCTGGGCGAACCGGCGCGCCTGCTCCTCGTACCCCATCTCGGCCGCCGGGCCGCCGCAGCACCACTGCTCGTTCATCAGCCCGAACTTGTAGCCGGCGAGGTTGAGGATCCGGGCCACCGAGCGCGGCACCGACGTGCGGGAGAAGGCCGCCTCGCAGTCGACGAACAAGATGGTCTCCCCGCCGATCGGCAGGTCCAGCCCGTCGGCCCAGTCGCGTACCCGCGCCTGGTCGACGGGGGTACCGTTCAGCACCGGCTCGTGCCTGCGCTCGTCGGTGAGCAGGTTCCAGCGCTGCCAGCCAGGCTGGTGCACGCCCTGCGAGACGGCCAGCCCGCGCACGGCCTTGACCAGGTCGACCGTGCGGGTGCGGAAGCGGTAGAAGTCGCCGGTGAACAACGAGTTGGGGCAGCGCAGCTCGCACGCGCCGCATCCGGTGCAGTTGACGTAGTCGGCCGCGACGTCCGCGACCTCGAGCTCGCCCTTCTCCATCGCCACGACGTTGGCGTGGAAGGCGGTGGGACTCCAGGACTCGTTCCGCGTGACCTGCATGACCGGGCAGACCTCGCGGCAGAACTTGTGACCTGAGGAGAAACAGTTGTAGGCGGCGTTGCGCCACTCCTCGGCGAACCTCTTCTCGGGATCCGGCATGGGGCCTCCCTGGGTGGGTTGCGCTTAAAACTATGAGTTCATATTTCAAAAGGCAATATGCTCTCCCTATGAATCAGCGCGCGGGGGCGCTCCCCACGGCGGCGGTCTTCGCCCCGGTCGATGACGGCTCCGGCCGGGTGGAGGTCGTGGTGCGCCGGCTGGCGGAGGCGATCGCGCTCGGCCTGATCGCCGACGGCGACCAGCTGCCCGCCGAGCTGGAGCTGGCCAACGCGCTCAACGTCTCCACCGTGACGCTGCGCGCGGCCCTGGCCGCCCTGCGCGAGCGCGGTCTGGTCGAGACCCGCAGGGGGCGCGGCGGCGGCACGTTCGTGCTCGCGCCCGCCGACCCGTCCACCGCCCGGCTGCGGCGCCGTCTGCGCGAGCTCAGCACCTCGGAGCTGCGCGAGATCGGCGACTACCGCTCCGCGATCGCGGGCACCGCCGCCCGGCTGGCCGCGCTGCGGGCCTCCGCCGACAACGTCACGCGCCTGCGCCAGGTCCTCGCCCGCCTCGACGCGGCCACCTCCGTGGGCGAGCGCCGCCGCGCCGACGGCCGTTTCCACATCGAGGTCGCCGCCGCCGCCCAGTCCGTACGGCTGACGCGCGCCGAGATCGACATCCAGGCCGAGGTGGGCGAGCTGCTCTGGCTCCCGTACGGGGAGGCCGTCGACCCGCAGGACGTCGTGCGCAGTCACACCCAGGTGATCGACGCCATCGAGGCCCGCGACCCGGCCCGAGCCAGGTCGCTCACCGAGGAACACATCGACAAGGGGATAGAGCGTCTGATGGAGTTTCATTGGCGGCTCGTCGCATCCGAGTGAGGAGGCAACGATGAGCGATCGGCACGTCGGTCAGGTGGCGGAGCGGGTCCACACGATCGTCGCGGACATCTTCAGCTCGCTGGATCGCATCCTGGCGAGCGTCGCGGCCTGCTATCGCGCCTCCGGCTCGTTCGCCTGCGCCGACCTGGCCGCGGTCCGGCCGGAGATCTTCGCCTGCCTGAGCAGGACGCACGAGGTGGTCGCGGGGGCCGGCGTCATCGTCGCGCCCGGTGTGCTGGCCGACCGCCGGCGGTGGCTGGAGTGGTGGCAGGCGCCGCCCGAACAGGATCCGATCTTCCTCGACGTGGACCTCGACCCGGAGAGCCTCGACTTCTACGACTACACGGCCGCCGAATGGTTCGCCGTGCCCGAGCGCACCCGCCGCCGCCACATCGTCGGCCCGTACGTCGACTACGGCGGCACCGACACCTACATGCTGACGTTCACCGCGCCCGCCGAGGTGGACGGCCGCTTCCTCGGCGTGGTGGGCGCCGACGTGCGGGCGGCCAGGTTCGAGGCGCTGCTGCTCAGCGTGCTGGCCGCCAGCCCCACGCAGATCACGCTGGTCAACGCCGAGGGCAGGGTGGTGGCGACCAACTCACCGCGGTTGCCTGCCGGCTCCCTGCTCCTGGATCCGGGGTCGGACCGGCTCCCGTTGCCCGGGTTGCCCTGGAGCATCGTCACATCCGCCAGGGACCGGGCGATCAGCCCCCTGTAGGGTAGAGGCCTTTGCGTGAAGAGCTCGACAAGCCGGCCGCACCGCACTCTGGGGCTGGTGGTGCACCCGGACCGGCCGATCCGGGACTCCGTACAGGTGATCACCCGGTTCGCGCGGCGCACCGGGGCCACCGTCATCGCCCGCCGGTGCGACGCCGAGCGGGTGGGGCCGGAGGTCGACACCGTCCCGGCCGAGGAGTTCGCCGACCGGGTGGACGGCGTGATCAGCCTCGGCGGCGACGGCACCATGCTGGGCGCGATGCGCCTGGTGGTCGGCCGCCAGGTGCCGGTGCTCGGCGTCAACCACGGCCACCTGGGCTTCCTCATCGAGGTCACCCCGTCGGAGCTGGAGCCGGCCCTCGAGCGCCTGACCGAGGGCCGCTTCACGCTCGAGCCGCACAGCTGCCTGGATGCGGGCGACTTCACCGCGTTCAACGACATCGTGGTCGCCTCGGCCGAGCCGCTGTCGAGCCTGACGCTCGACCTCGAGGTCAACGGGCTGCGGCACGGCTACTACCGGGGGGACGCGGTGATCGTCTGCACGCCGACGGGCTCAACGGCTTACAACTACGCCGCGGGCGGCCCCGTCATCTCGCCGTCCACCGCGGCCGTCGCCCTCACCCCCGTGGCACCGATGTCCGGCATCAGCCGCTCCGTCATTCTCGGCAAGGACGATCACATCGTCCTGCGCAACCCGTCCGACAACGTGCCGCTGATCTTCTCCGTGGACGGCACCCCCGCCGACCCCCTACAGCCGGGGGCCGACCTGTCGATAAGGCTGCGTACCGATGCCGTGGACATCGTCCGGTTCGACGTCGGCGCCCACCTGCAGCGCAACCGGGTCAAGCTCAGCCTGCTGGACCTGCCACTCAGACCGGACCAGCTCGTGGAGCTCATCCCCCAGCCGCTGCGCGCACAGGCCGAGCGCCTCCGCCAGACACGCACGGACTAGCACAGGCCAGGAGGCCCGCTCCTGACTTTTGACTGTGAACGTCAGTCAAACGGGCAGCCATCGAAGGGCCGCATAGGCAAGAATCGGCGGAGACCGAAATCAAGGAGGTTCTCCGTGCGCGCAGTCCTCGCCGCCGTGCTCGCGACGCTCACCCTGTTGGCCACCGGAGTCGGTTCGGCCGGCGCCGCACCACGCCGGTCGGCCTTACCCGGTGGAAAGGCCAACTTTGTGATCAGCCAGGGCTTCTTGCGCGCCGGGTCCACGCAGAACTGGGTGCGTCTGGGTACCTACCAGTTCAAGGCCAACGGCACCGTCAGCGCGAGCACCTACCTCTGGTGGCAGCGCAACCCCGAGGGCAGACAGGCCACCGGTGTCGTCCCCGATTCCAGCTGCTCGACCAAGGCAGGCGGCTCCAGCTCACGCGTACGCGCCTGCGACGTGCTGACTGCCGGCGGTTTCACCGGCGCCCCGGACGAATCCCGTACGGGGACCTACAGCATGGCCGGCAACGTGGTGAGCATCAGATGGAAGATCGCTCAGACCTGGACCGAGAAGTGGCGCGTGCAGCTGTCGCCCGACGGCAAGCTCGCCCGGCTGCAGTTCGCGGCCGGCACCCTGGCCACCCACGGATACGGCTACGGAAGCAACTCCTCTTTCGCCACTCGCCGCGCGATGAGCTCCGTACGGACCTTCGCCGGAGCGCTCAGACAGGACCTGGTCTCCTGGTCGGGCCAGCGCATCGTGAATTCCGCTAACCAGCCGTTCAAGCCGGGCGCCTTCCGCGGCTGCTCCACCACGACCTCGTGCCTGACCTACCTGCAGCCGTCCTCCGCGAACGCCTGCCAGAAGAGCGGCGGCTGCCCCAACGTCGGCGGCGGCACCAAGGCGAACATCAGCTCCATCCAGTACTACCTCGTCAAACTCTCCAACAACGATCGCCGCGACACCATGTGGCACTGGTGCACCTGTCTAGCCATGGAAAGAAAGCAGTTCTGCTACTCGGGCAACTCGCACATGAAGCCGCTGCTGCAGATCATCGACGACAGCGGCGCCTTCCGCGGCTGGGTCGGCGCCGAGGCGTCCTTCTATCCCGGGTCCGGGACCAGGGCCAAAGACATGATGGCCGTATTCCGGATCACCGACTTCCGCTGACGCGCCTGCGCGTTCAGGTTCACCGCCGCATACAGCAAGGGGCCGCCAAAGCGACCAACTAGGTGGATCGGGCCGGTGTCACATGGAGGGCGTCGGCGGTGCTCTACGGGTGTGGACGTTGTCAGGCATGGTGGGAGCGCGCCGGCCGCCGCACTGCCGGTAGCCCTGCCGGGTGAAGGACATGTCGCGGTGGCCGGGCGAGCCGAGCGGGAGGACGGCGTGGTGGTGTCGGGTCCTCCGGGACGAGGGGCCGTCCGGGCCGACCTCGAACAGGTCTTCCGCACGGCCTATCCGCGGGTCGTCGCGGTCGCCGCCCGGGTGCTGGGTTCCCGGGACGAGGCCGAGGACGTGGCCCAGGAGGTGTTCCTGACGTTCGGGCGCTCCTCGGTACCGGCCGGGGAGGCAGGGGGATGGTTGTCCGTCGCCGCGGCGCACACCGCGCTGAACCACCTCCGCTCCGGCCGTCGCCGCGCCGCCCGTGAAGAGGCCGCGGACGGCGGCGGCGATGCCGCCTGCCCGGATGTCGCCGACGCGGTCGTGACCCGCGACGAGCGCCGCCGCGTGCGCGCCGCGCTGGCGCGGCTCCCCCGCAAGCAGGCCATTGCCCTCGTCCTGCGGCACAGCGGCCTCAGCTACGCCGAGGTCGCCGCCGCTCTCGATCTTTCGCCCGGCAGCGTGGGCACCACCGTGCGACGCGCCGAGTCCGCCCTGCGCGAGGAGTTGAATCGTCATGCGCCATCCGACTGACGGCACGCTGCGCCGGCTCCTGGACGAGCCGGCCGGCGTCGCCGACGCCGACCGCGAGCACGTCACCGGCTGCCCGGTGTGCCTTTCCGGGCTCGCGGCCGCCCAGCAGGACGCGGAGGTCGCCGGCGCGGCGCTGAGCGTCGAGTTCGCCGTGGACGTGGACAGGGGATGGAGCCGCCTGTCGCGCGCGGTCGCCGCCGAGGAGCAGCGGACGGCCCCGGCCGCCCCCGCCCGCCGATGGCGTGCGGCGCTGCGCAGCCCAGTGGTCGCCATAGTCGGCGTCGTCGCCCTCCTGACGGGGGTCAGTGCCGCGGCCGCCGCCGACTGGCTGCAGATCTTCCGGACCGAGCAGATCGTCCCGGTCACCGCCCCCAAGGCCGACCTGGTCCAAATTCCCGACCTGTCCGCCTTCGGCACGCTCGAGGTGACCGAAAAGGTCAACGTGCGCAAGGTCGCCGACGCCGCCGCCGCGGAGAAGGCCGCCGGTCTTCCCGTCCCGCGGGTGAGCGAGCTGCCCCGCGGCGTGACGGGACAACCCACCTACCTCGTCGGCGGCCGGGTGAGTGCGGTGTTCACCTTCTCGGCCGAGAAGACGGCTCGGACCGCCGCGGCAGCCGGCAAGACGGCGCCACCGCCACCCCCGGGTCTCGACGGCAGCCGGTTCCGGCTGGTCGCCGGCCCAGGGCTCGCCGCGGCCTGGTCGGAAGGCCGCCCCGTGCCGGGCCTGATCGTGGCGCGCGCGGTCGCGCCCACGGTGTACTCCTCGGGCGTCTCGTTCAAGACGGCCACCGACTACCTGTTGTCCCTGCAGGTTGTGCCCGAGAACGTCGCCTCGCAGCTGCGCGGCTTCTCCGGCGACGGGACGACGCTGCCCCTGTTCCAGGCGGGCGAGAAACTGACGGTCTCCGCCGGCGACGTCGGAGGTGCGCCGGCCACGGTGCTCACCTCGCGGGATGGCACGCTGGCGGGCGTGGTCTGGACGGACGACGGTGCCGTCACGGCGGTGGCCGGCTCGCTGAGCGCCGACGAGGTGCTGTCGGTGGCTCGCGAGCTGCGGTGGGGCCGATGATCGCGGACTCCACCGCCCGGCAGGGCGGCGCTCTCTCCCCCGACGCCGCGAAGCGGCGGCTCGCCGAGCTGCCCCCCGCACCAGCGGTGTGGTGCTCGGACCTGCGCAAGCGCTACCGGCGGCGGACCGCGGTCGACGGCGTGTCCCTCACCGTCGGCCGCGGCGAAGTGGTGGGCCTGCTCGGCCCGAACGGAGCCGGCAAGACCACCGTCATCAAGATCCTGCTCGGTCTGGTGCGGCCTGACGCGGGAGATGTGCTGCTGCTCGGGCGGCCGGCGGCGGACCCGCACGCCCGGGCCCGCGTCGGCTATCTGCCGGAGCTCTTCCGGTATCAGCCGTGGCTCACCGCCGCCGAGGTGCTGGCCCTGCACGTCCGGCTCGCGGGTGTCTCGGTGCCGGCCGAGGAGCGGCGCGAGTGCCTGGCCGCCGTCGCTCTCGCCGACCGCGCCGGCGACCGGGTGGGCGGCTTCTCCAAAGGCATGCAGCAGCGCCTCGGGCTGGCCGTCGCGCTGGTGGCCCGCCCGGAGCTCGTCGTCCTCGACGAGCCGACGAGCGCTCTGGACCCGATCGGCCGGGCCGACGTACGGGACCTGCTGCTGTCACTCAAGGCCCGCGGTGTCTCCGTCCTGCTCAACTCGCACCTCATCGGCGAGGTGGAACGGGTCTGCGACCGGGTCGTGGTCCTCGACAAAGGCCAGGTCGCCGCATCCGGCACCCTGGCGGAGCTGCTCGGCCGGCGCGAGCTGCGGCTGCGGCTCGACGGGGTGAGCACGGAGGCGGAGGCACGACTGGCCGCCGCCGGCGGGCTGACCCGCAGGGGGGACTCGTTCACCGTCACGCTGCCGGCCGACCAGGACACCACCACCGTGCCTGAGCTCGTGGCCGACCTGGTCGGCCTCGGGGTGCGCGTGCACGCCGTCGAGCCCGTACGGATCAGCCTCGAAGAACGGCTGCTGGACATCCTCCGGGCCGGGCAGAGCGGAGACCCGCGATGATCGCCAGGACCGTGCTCACCGTCGCCGCCCTCACCGTCAAGGAGGCCTCCCGGCGCCGCGTGCTGCGTGCGCTCGCGGGGCTCACGATCCTGCTGCTGGCGCTCAGCGGCTGGGGGTTCTCGCGCATCGTCGCCGAGTTCGGCACGCTCACCAGCGGGGAGGCCAAACTGGCGGCCTCCATCGTGCTCAATCTCGTGATGTTCGGCCTCAGCCTGATCGCCACGCTCGGCACGGCGTTCCTCGCCGGCCCCACCCTGGCCGGCGAGCTCGAGTCGGGGACGGCGCTGGCGATCCTGGCCCGGCCGATCCGCCGCTCGGCGGTGCTGCTGGGCAAGTGGCTGGGGCTCGTGGCCTTCGGCAGCGGCTTCGTCGTGCTGGCCGCGCTCGCCCAGTGCCTCGTCGTCTGGGCGACGGTCGGCTACTGGCCACCGCGACCGGTGACCGGCCTGGCCCTGCTCGCGGCCCAGCTGACCGTGCTGCTCACCCTGGGCCTGCTGCTGTCCACCATCACCTCACCGATGGCGTCGGGCGTCGTGGCGGTCGGCCTGTTCGGCGCCACCTGGATCGCAGGCGTGGTCGGCGGCATCGGCAAGGGGTTCGGCAACGAGAGCGTGGCCCACGTCGGCACCGTGTCCCGGATCCTGCTGCCCACAGACGGGCTGTGGCGCGGCGCCATGAACGCCTTCCAGGACCCGACGTTGTTCGCCCAATTCAGTGACGCGTTCGAAGGCCAGCCGTTCCTGAGCGAGGCCCCGCTGACCGGCACCTACCTCGCATGGACCGCCCTCTGGGCGACCCTCGTACTCGGGCTCGCGGCCGTGGCCTTCCAGCGCCGCGACCTGTGAGCCGCCCACCGGGCCCCCCGTCAGGGTGTCCGCGCCGTTCCCGGCCACCCATCGAGCGACGGTGTAGCTCTGCCCGGGCTCGCGTGAGGCGTCCGCGAAGTGTTCATGAGTCCTTTGCGGTCTTTGTCGTTATTCGACACGACAAACGGTGATCATTGCAGTGTCCGTCGCACCCACGAGGAGGCTACGTGCACACACCGCGACGCTCCCAACCGTCCTGGGCGGTAAGGCTTACCGTCGTCCTCACCGCCATCACGTCCCTCATCGGCCTGGTCGGCATCACCCCCGCCAACGCCGCGGTCTACAGCTCCTGCACCATCTCGCGGTGCGCCGACGCGCGCACTGCCAAATCGATCTGGGCTTCCAAGGGTTACCCCACCACCAGAAACTGGTATTCGTGGCCGGACGGCAGGTACAACTTCGCCGGCGGACGCTTCTACAACCGCGAGGGCCAGCTCCCCAGCGGCGCCACCTACTATGAGTACGACGTGTACTCCCGGTCGATGGGTGCCGCGCGTGACGCCTACCGGATCGTCGTCAACCGCAGCACCGGCGTGGCGTGGTTCTCGCCCAACCACTACACCGACTTCTACCGACTCTAGGAACCTCATGGCCTCCACCGCACGTCCGCTGCCGCACTGGCTGACGGTGTCCACCGGCCCAGCACCGGCAGTGGTGGATGGGCGGGCCTGCCGGACCCGCGCTGCCTTCTTCGAGGAGGTGGCGCGGGCTCTGCGCTTCCCCGACTACTTCGGCCGCAATTGGGACGCGCTCACCGACTGCCTGCGCGATGCCGGCGCGGTCGCCCTGATCGTGGAGCACGCCGAGGACCTGCTCAGCGCCGAGCCTCCCGAGCAGTTCGACACCTTGCTGGCCGTCCTTTCCGACGCCGCCGGGGACGGGCTGACCGTGACGCTGTGCACCGACCCCGCCCATGAGACTCCGCTCCGGCAACGGGCCGCCGCCGCACTGACGTGAAACTTTCAACCCATCCGTGCGCCCAGCCTGGCAGAGGCGCCGGCGCACGCTTGCGGTAGCCCTGGAACTCCTTGACCGGCCGCGGTGTTCGCGCTGACACTAAGCGCACATCTTCCGTAGTCAGCTGTCAGCGCCACCTGTCAGGAAGAATGTTAGCGCTAACATCAAGGAGTGCTCCATGAAGAGACGCACCGCCGCTCTCTTAGGACCCGGCCGCCGCCTCAGAAACACTGCCATCGCGGTCGTCGCGACGCTGCTCATGGTGTGCCAGTCGCTCGTGGCCGCAGCCCCGGCGACCGCCGCGACCATCGACACCAACGCCTCCTACGTGCTGGTCAACCGGCACAGCGGCAAGGCCATGGACGTCTATAACCGCGCCACCTCCGATGGCGCCCCCATCGTCCAGTGGGCCCGCAACGACGGCGCCTGGCAGCAGTGGCAGTTCGTCGACTCCGGCGGCGGCTACTATCGCCTGCGCTCGCGCCACAGCGGCAAGGTCCTCGACGTCTCCAACCGCTCCACCGCCGATGGCGCGAACATCGTCCAGTGGAGCGACCTCAATGGCACCAACCAGCAGTTCCGCGTCGTCGACACCGACAATGGGTTCGTCAAGCTGATCAATCGCAACAGCGGCAAGGCCCTGGAGGTGTGGGAGTGGTCCACCGCCGACGGCGGCCGCCTGTCGCAGTACACCGACCTCAACGGCGCCAACCAGCAGTGGCAACTCCTCAAGCTAGGCGATTCCACCACACCGCCGCCTGCCTACCCGAATCCCGGGTACGTCACCGGCGACGTCAATGTCCACGACCCCGAGGTCACCAAGACCCCGGGCGGCACCTACCTGCTGGCTCACACCGGTGACGGCATCCCGCTGAAGACCTCGGCCGACCGGACGGCCTGGCGGAATGCCGGATCGGCGTTCCCGGGCGGCGTCCCGTGGGCCCATCCGTACACGGATGGAGGCAACACGCTGTGGGCGCCGGACATCACCTATGTCAACGGCCGCTACTCCATGTACTACTCGGCCTCCACGTTCGGCTCCAACCACTCGGCGATCTTCCTGGCCACCAGCTCGACCGGCGCGTCCGGATCGTGGACCAACCAGGGCCTGGTGATCGAATCGCGCACCTCGGACAACTTCAACGCGATCGACCCCAACCTGGTCATCGACGATCAAGGCCGCTGGTGGCTGAACTTCGGGTCCTTCTGGTCCGGCATCAAAATGGTCCAGCTCGACCCCGCCACCGGCAAACGCATCGACTCCACCATCCGCAGCATCGCCGGCCGGGGCGGCGGCGCGATCGAGGCGCCCTTCATCTTCCGCCGTGGCGGCTACTACTACCTGCTGGTCTCCTTCGACCTGTGCTGCCGCGGCGCCTCCAGCAGCTACCGCATCATGGTCGGCCGTTCCACGTCGATCACCGGCACGTACGTCGACCGCAACGGGACGGCGATGACCTCCGGCGGCGGCACACAGATCCTGGCCGGGCATGGAAGCATCCACGGCCCTGGCCACCAGGCCGTCCTGCCCGACAACGACGGAGACGTGCTCTTCTACCACTGGTACGCCGACGACGGTTCCTCCCGGCTCGGCATCAATAAGATCGGCTGGGACGCCGCGGGCTGGCCTTTCGTCTACTGACTCACCTCTTCCCTTCGGCAAGGACGATCATCTCGCCATCCCCTGGGCCGAGTGTCACGCCAGGTTGTGGGCGCAGGCGGTAAGCAGGGAGGCCAGCTTGTGCACCTCGCCGGAGGGAAATCCGGTGATCAGGCGTTCCTCTACGTCGAGCACGATGGCGTCGGCCTGATCGAGCACGGTCCGGCCGGCCGCGGTGAGGGTGATCGGCAGGGCGCGGCCTGTGGTCGGCCGGGCGGCGACGGAGGCCAGCCCGGCGGCCGTGAGTCCGCTGAGCACGTCACGTAGCGACTGACGGGTGACGAAGGTGCGGCGGGCGAGCTCGGCGGCCGGGGCCCCGGGGGCGTCGGCCAGCGCCCGCAGCACCGCGTATTGGGACATGGACAGGCCCAGCTCCCGCAGGCGTTCCTCGCAGGAGCGGCGGAAGGCCTGGTCCACCTGCTTGATCAGGTAACCGATGCGCCGGCTCACGTCCTCTTGACTCATGACAGGAACCTTACACATAATCGGACATGTAAGGAACCTGACATAGGGAGGACGTCATGCCCGCCACGACCACCATCACCGCCGGTGCCCCGATCGCCACACTGATCAACGTCTTCACCGTCCAGGCGGACCGTCAGCAGCAGCTGGTCGACCTGCTGGGGCGCGCCACCGAGGAGGTGATGCAGCATCTGCCCGGATTCGTCGCCGCCAACATCCACGCCAGCACCGACGGCACCCGCGTGGTCAACTACGCGCAGTGGCAGTCCGCGGACGCCTTCCACGCCATGCTCCGCAACCCTGACGCCCAGGTGCACATGCGTGAGGCCGCCGCCATCGCCGACCAGTTCGACCCCCACCTGCACACCGTCGAATCCGTGCACCACCGCTGACCGCGACCCGGCCCTCGTCCAACCCAGACCTGGGCCGTCCGCGCCTGCTCGCGCACAAGTCCGCCGCGCCGCTGCCGTCGCACTCCTGAAATCCGCGCGTAACGATCCCGCAAAGCCCCCTTCCCCGGGGAGCATGTGACCGCTCACACTTACGCTCATGCATGTGACCGGTCACACCAGCGATGGGGCCGGTCCGAGTCAGCGGCGCCCCCTCGGGTCGCACCCCCCAGCCGGGCCGAACAGCCCGGCACCCAGGAGAGGACAGTCATGCACCGACATCGGTTGTTCCGGCATGCCGGCACGGCGGCCGCCCTGGCGACGCTCGCCGCCCTGACCGCCATCCCAGCCACCGCAGCCGCCGCCCTCGACGTGGTCGCCGTGGATTTCGCACAGCGCACCGGTCCCGTCCACGGCGGTGCGACCGGCATGTTGTACGGCCTGTCGGACCCCGGCGTACCGGGAGATTCCCTCCTCGCCGGCGCCCGGCCGCGCACCATCGCGCAGAAGGCCCCGGACGGCGACCAGCATCCCAACGGCGACGCGCTCGTGGTCGCGGACGGCTTCTTCGCCGCCGGCGGCGGGGAGGTCGTCATCTACATGCAGGACGTCTACAGCCAGTGGCCCTATGAGAACCGCGGCATCGACGACTATTTGGCGAAGGTCGACACGATGGTGCGCAAGGTCGTCCGGGAGCGGCCACGAGACAAGGGCAAGTTCGTCTGGGTGCCGTTCAACGAGCCCGACGGGATCTGGTACCAGAACTGGGCGGCGCTGAAGCAGAAGTTCTTCGACGACTGGAAGCTGGTGTTCGAGCGCATCCGGTCGATCGACCCCGACGCCAGGATCGTCGGTCCCAACGAGGCGGCCTACAACCCCGGCCGGTTGCGCGACTTCCTCACCTGGGCCAAGGACGCGAGCTGCGCCGGCGGGAACTGCCTGCCGGACATCATGGCCTGGCACGAGCTGCAGCGCGACAAGCTCGCCTCCTACCGCGGCCACTACGAGCATTACCGCGCGATGGAGCGCGAGCTCGGCATCGGCCCGCTGCCGATCAACATCGACGAGTACGGCAACCGGCGTGACATGTCCGTCCCCGGCCAGATGATCCAGTGGATCTCGCTGTTCGAGGACACCAAGGTCGACGCCGACATGGCGTACTGGACCTACGCCGGCAACCTCGACGACCACGCGGTGCGCACCCGCCAGGCCAACGGCGGCTGGTGGCTGCTCAAGTGGTACGCGGACCTGACCGGGGAGACGGTCAGGGCGACCCCGCCCCGGCTGAACGTCGCCGACACGGTCCAGGCCGTCGCGGCGATCGACGAGTCCGCCCGGCGCGGCACCATTCTGGTCGGCGGCGGCTCGGAGCCCGTACAGCTCGACATCTCCGGGCTCGACCCCGCGGTCTTCGGCAAGCAGGTCGACGTCGTGGTGTCCAGGACCACCTGGACCGGGTACGAGGGCGACGCGCTCAAGCCGCCGGTCACCGCCACCAGGCGCGCCACCGTGTCCGGGGGCAAGCTGCGGGTGGACCTGCCCGGCGGGGACGTGATGGCCGCCTACCGGGTCACCATCGTGCCCGCGAGCGGCGGTGAGCCCGTGCCCGACGCGCCGTGGACGGTCTCGGTCGAGGCGGAGTCCGCCGCGCTCACCTCCGCACAGGCCTTCAACCAGGACACGACGGCGAACCCCCAGCTGTACGCGACCTCCGGCAGGCGGGACGTCGGCGCCATGAACCGGGTCGACTCGGCCGTGACGTTCCCCGTCACCGTGCCTCGCGACGGCCGCTACCGGCTGGGCATCTACCAGGGCGCGAACAAGGCGCCGGGCAGGCACGCGCTGTTCGTGGACGGCAAGCTGAACCAGATCGTGCAGTATTCGGCGAACCTCGGCTGGACCTACCGCGGGCGCACCGACGTGGACGTCGAGCTGACCGCCGGCACCCACGAGCTGTCCGTGCGCACCAGCGCCGACGGCGCGAGCCGGCTGCCCGGCAGCGACATCACGCTGGACAGGTTCGACCTCACCGAGGTGACCGGGGCCGAGCGCGCGGACTACTCCGCCGACGAGGCGCGGCTGTCCGGCGGCGCGCGGATCACCCGCGAGGCGAAGGGCCCCGCCATCGCGCTCGGCGGCGACGCACTGGCCACATTCTTCGTGGCCGCGAGCGAGGACGGCTACTACGACCTGACGCTTACCTACCGGGCGGCCGGCGCCGGCGAGCTGCCGGTCCGAGTCGACGGGCGCGCCATCCGCGGCCTGCGGGCGACGCACCCCGGCGAGGGCTCCTCACGGGCCCGGGTGTACCTCCCGGCCGGCATCTCCACGATCGACGTGAACGGCCCGGCCCGGCTGGAGCTGCGCGAGCTCACCACCGTACGGGTGGCGGAGGCGGACGCGGCCGTCCACCGGATCGAGGCCGAGCAGGCGACGCGCGCCGGAACCGTGAACGTGGTCAACGTACCCGCCACGAGCGGGTCGAACGCCTCCGCGGGCGCGTACGTCGGCAACATCGGAAACGGCCCGGGCAACACGCTCACCCTCCCCCGCCCGGACGGGTTCGGCCCCGGCGAGTACGTCCTGGTGGTGCACTACGCCAACGCCGACAGGAACACCGGCCACCCGTACAACACCGACGTCATCAGCCGTTTCCTCGACATCAGCGAGACCGGCGGCACGACGACGCGCGGCGTGTTCCGGCACAACTACGCCTGGGACAACTTCTGGCCGCAGGCGACGCCCCTCACGCTCACCACGGGCACGGGCGCGATCGTCCTCGGCAACGCCGCGGCGTACGGACCGGACATCGACCGGCTCGAGCTCGCTCGTCTTGTCCTCGAGACCGACAACAGATCACGCGGCTGACGCCACCACGACCCGCCGCAACCCCCGTGCGGCGGGTCCGCGCGCACCGGCCCGCCGGGCGGCACACCTCATCCCTTCAGGCCACCGGCCAGCAGGTCGGCGCGCCAGAAACGCTGCAGCACCAGGACAAGGGCGATGAGGGGGATGATGGACACGGCCGAGCCCATGATGACCAGCGAGTACAGGTCGCTGTCGCCCGTGCCTTTGCCTCCGCCGTCCAGGCGTGCCGCCTCCAGCGTGCTCTGCGGGACCGCGGCGGCGGCGAAGACCCGGCACAGGAAGATGCCGAACGGGTTGATGATGACCGGCAGGAGTACCGACCAGTGGGTGCCGGCCAGGCCGACGGCGGCCAGCAGCAGATACTGGGGAACGGCCAGCACGATGCCGGGCACGAGCCGGCCATGGCGTGCCGCCCTGCCAGCTGGCCAGGTTGACCCAATCTCCAGCCCGCCGCGCCGCCTGCACGCCGCGCAGGATCTTGGGCAGTTCGTACAGCTCGGCCCCGGCGAGCACCACGCCGATCGTCGAGGAGCGGCGGCTCTTGAGCGCACGGGCGACGCTGTTACGGCGATAGCCGAGTTTCTCGATGGCGGCTTCGACGCGAGCCCGGGTCTCCGGCCGGACAGAAGGGTGACCGTTGAGGACACGGGACACGGTGACGTGCGACACGCGGTCCGCCCTGGTGACGATCGTGACAGGTCACCAGGCTCCGATCCGGGACGTGGAGGACTGCGGCGAGCGTCACGGTGAGATGGTGTCCAGTTGTTCGAGGATGCGGTTGGAGATGCGCCCGAGGGTGGCGAGCTCGTCCGGGCTTAGGGTGTCGATGACCAGGCGGCGGACCATGGCCACATGCTGAGGGGCGGCCGCTTCGATGACTGTGCGGCCGGCGGGCGTGATGACGACGAAGGCGCCGCGTGCGTCCTCGGGGCATTCCTCCCGGGCCACCAGGCCGCGTTTGGCCATTCTGGCGATCTGGTGGGACAGCCGGCTTTGCTCCCACTCCACCGTCTTGGCCAGGTCCTGGAATCGCTGCCGACCCTCCGGTATGTCGGTGAGCGCCACCAGGATCTCGAAGTCGGCGCCGGACAGCTTGGAGTGCGCCTGCAAGTCCCGGCTCAGCCTGGCGCTGAGCTTCTGGTGCAGGCGGACGAAGGCACGCCAGGCGTGCTGCTCGGCCGGGTCCAGCCAGTGGGGTGTGTCGCTCATACGGCCGTAGTCTACCCAGGACCTTGACATGTCATCCATCCCCGAACGACAGTGCATGACGCATCAACTGACGCGTGGGCGCGACGTTAGCCCTGGTCGTGGCGCGCACCGGGCTTCGGCGACGTGTTCCCTGAACAGGTCCAGGTCCACGGTGCCGGATGGGATGTCCAGCAGATAGCCGGGCGCCCGCCCAATCTGCGTGTCCGGTGTTCCGGGGTCGATCCGCTACTTGGTGAGCACGCCGGTGAGCCTGTCGTAGTGCTGGACGATCTGACGAGTCCGCGAGGGCTCCTGCAGGTCATGGATGTGGGCGGTCAGCAGGCCTGCGTGCACTCTGTCGTGGGTCCGGATGCGCAGCCAAGGGCGATCCGCCCGGTGTACCTCGACTTCATCGACGAGGTCTCCGGCCGGCCCGGCGGTCATGGAGTAACGAGGTCCGCCCGGTGGGTCGACATCCAGGCCTCCGTCCTCTCGGATGGTGATGGTGACGACCAGCTCGCCGCGGCCGTTGTTGGCCTCGCCGGAGAAGTCGTACAACGGCGCGGGGTCGCCGACCCGATATCGGAGGCGGCCGTGGCCGGTGACGTCCATGCCGTTGTAGAAGTTCCTGCCGTCCTTGTCGATCCAGAAGTGTGGGTTGTTGGTCGGCGAGCTCCAGTCCGGACCAGCGTTGTAGGACATGTGCCAGTGCGGCGGGTTGTCGGGGTGCAGGGTGTTATTGGTCTCGAAGCCCATCAACACCCAGCGGTGTCCCTTGGCCGCGGCCGTGGCCAGGAGTCCGGAGTCCCGCCAGATCGCCTCGGTGGCGAATAACTGATGGATCTGCGACTTGACCTGGTTTGCGGGCCACGCCACCTGAGTCCACGGTCCTGCGGCTCGATCGGGGTCGTTGTGCTCGATTCGCCACGAGAACGAGCCGGTCACCTCCGGGTGGCTCCAGATCTGAAGGGTCGGCTGGAGCGAGTCGATCGTGCGGTTTCTCACGGGCAGCGTGAAGGTGAAGGCCCAGGGGTCACCGGGGTCGCGGCGAATCGGCAGCCGGTCGTCCATGTGCACGACCGCTTCAACGCTGATCTCGGGCCAGCGCACGTGGACGTCGACGCCGTCCGCCGCGGGCCCCTGGACGAAGGTGTAATACTCCGCGCGGCTGGCCACGTCGTATTTCGCTCCGGACACGAACGCGTATCCGTCGGGCAGTGTGATCTCCGGTCGGCTGGGATCTCCCGGCCGCAGGCGGACAAGCCGGAACGCGGAGTACGCCGATTCCTGGCCGTACGCCGCCGTCGCCGACGCCACCGCCAACGCGGCCCCGGGAACGGCCGCCAACAACGCCCTTCGTGAAAGTGATCCGCTCATGGCTTCCTTCCAAGCTCGGGACTGTGTGGCTGTGCCTCGCCGTGGAGAGCTGTATAGAACGGATCTCCCAGACCGATACTGCCTTGGTCAACCAGCCGGCCGGTGAACGCCGAAGATCAGGGCGACGAACAACGTTGTGCCCATCAGCAGCGGGATGAAGGAGTTCCGCAGCACATGCCGCACCAGCGCCGTCCCCATGGTGCCGCCCTTGACCGGCGCGGCGACGACGTACTCTTCACGCAACGCCTCAAGCATCAAGGTCCGGACGTAGCGGGCGAGCAGCAGCGTCGCCGGCACCGCCAGCGACACGGGTTACAGCACGCTGGTGGTGTAGGTCAGCACGTCGGTCCGGGCTTCGAGCTCGGCATTGCCGACGGGGCCCGGCTTCGCGGTCATGGATCCACGCATGCCGCCATGCCGGGGGCTCGCCTTCTAGGGGAGCTTGCCGCCCGCCGAGCCCCGGACAGCACTGCCGGTCAGTTCCTTCACCCGCTCGGTGGGCACCACGACCCCGGGGGTCTCGAGGAACCAGCGGAACGCTTGGTCCTGGCTGACTCCCTCCGGCGGCCGCCCAGGGAAGTACGGCTGGACGTAGACCGGGGTGCCGGGTTCGCTGCGCCAGCTGTCGGCGAGCGTGCCGATGTCCACTGCGTCGTAGCCCAGGGCATCCAGCAGCCGGGCCACGTCGGCCTTGGCGGATGGGTCGTCGCCGGCGATGGGCAGGGCGCTGCGGTCGGCGGCGCCGGCGGACCGGGCGCTGGTGAGCAGGCGGTGGAAGTCGATGTTGTTGAACGCCTTGACCACGCGTGAGCCGGCCAGATGCCGCTGCACCAGGGCGCTGGAGGTCAGCTCGCCGGAGTCCAGCTCGGCGATCCGGCCATCGCGCTCGGGGTAGTAGTTCATCGTGTCGATCACCGTCTTGCCGGCCAGGGCGGCGGTGGGCAGCCGGTCGTAGGCGCCCAGCGGAATGGTCGCCACGACCAGGTCGCCGGCCTGGGCGGCTTCGGCGGGAATGGCCGCCCGGGCGTGCCCGCCGAGCTCGGCGACAAGGCCGGCGAGGCTCCCGGGACCACGGGAGTTGCTCAGGACCACGTCCAAGCCGGCCGCGACGGCCAAGCGGGCAAGGGCACTGCCGATCATGCCGGTACCGATGAGTCCGAGAGTCTTCGTCATGGGGTCACATCTCCTAATTTCCGGACATCTGAAAGATAACCTACATCTATCCGAAGAGCTACGAGTGTCCGACGAAGGTAAGCTGACAGCGTGGCCATGACCAAGGACGGCAATCCCCCGACGGGCGACCGGCGCGTGCGCCGCACCCAAGCGGCCCTGCAGCGGGCGCTGATCCAGCTCGTCCAGGAGCAGGACCTGTCCCAGATCAGCGTCGCCGACGTCGTCGAACGCGCCGAAGTGGGCCGTTCCACCTTCTACGACCACTACCGGGACGTCCATGAGCTGGCCGAGGCCGCCTGCACCGCGATGATCGACGACCTGATCGAGTCCCTGCCTGATCTCAGCGCCGATTCGGCGGACCCGACCCACGGTCCCGACCCGACCGGGTCGCTGCGGACCTTCTTCGCGAATCTCGCCGAGCACGCCGGCCTTTACCACAGCCTGCTGGGACCCCAGGGAAGCGCACGCGTCATCGACCACGTACGCCGCCGCATCACCACAGCCGTCCACGCCGCCGCATGCCGATGCGCGACCGGCGACTCCCCTCCCGGGCACACCACCTCGTCGATCGACATCCCGCATGACGTGCCCGCCGCGTTCGTCGCCGGCGCGCTCATCGGCGTGGCCGCCGACTGGCTCCACCGCGGATGCCCACGCACACCAGCGGAGGTGGCCACCCTGACCTGGCCGCTCCTCGGGAGCCTTTACCAGCTCGAAGCAGGCACGCCGCCATGCCGGCAGGAGAGTCGGCCAGGGTCGTAGGTTGCCGTCATGATGCCAGCACAGACATTGGCGAGCTTTCCGAACGACATAAGCGCCGGCACCGTCCTGCTCATGGCAGGCCGCCGCGACGACGGGCCGCAGCCGGTGGTCGAGCTCATCGAGCATCACCGGTCACCGGATCCCGCGCGCTCCCATGATCACCGCAAGGTCGCCGTCCCGCTCACCGCGCTCGATGTCGCGGTGCCGTACTTCGAGCAGAAGCTCGGCGGCTCACGCAAGCAGCACGCGGGCGGCCTGGCGGACCGGCTGATCGCCTGCTGGGCCGTACTGGCCGGCCGGGGCAAGCCACGCGAGCTCAACGAGGTCACGGGGTTCTACAGCTGCGACACCGTCACCCTGGTGGCCGCCTGGTGCACCGAGGCGGGTGTGTTCCATGAAGTGATGCGGGACTGGAACGGCGCGACGCTGCGGCGCATCCGCCGTCATGTCCTCTTGCGGGTACGGCCGGAGCTCGGCGACGGTCACAGCCGCCATCTCGTCCTGGAGATCAGCGATAGGGACGGGCAGGGAGTCTCGGTGGAATTCCTCGAGTCGTACAAGATCTCCGGGTCTGGGAACCAGGCTTCTCCGCACACGGTCAGGGTGGACTGCGAGAGGCTGGATCCGCTCGTCGGGATGCTCGAGGCACGCCTGGGCCGCTCGCGTGCCGGGAGTCTGGAACACCGCCTGGTCGACGCCTTCGCGGGGTTGATCGAGCGCGGCGAATTAGGCGATCACCCGCCGTTCCGCCATAACCGCGACCGGGTGCACGCCTGGTGCAACGAGGCCGGCCTGGCCTGCCGCCTGGACGGACCTCGCCGCCGCCACGACCTGTTCCGTACGCACGACCTCCCGGGCGGGGGCACGCTGTTCCTGAGCGTCGACGTCCAGACCGTGGACGGCCGGCCTCGCATCGAGTTCGGCCAGATGTACTTTCCCCCCGATCGGCGTGACGAGGGCACGCCGGTCCGCAGCAGCGTCATCGCTCCGCTGACGTCCCTGGACACGCTGGTCGAGTACTTTCAACGGCGGCTGGGCCTGCCTGCGGAGCCCGGCACGGAGGACCGCCTGTTCGACTGCTTCACCGCCCTGGTGGAACGCGGTGACCTGGGCGCCTCGCCAGGGGAAGGGCGCTCACCCCAGGACAACGCCGATCAGGTCGCGACATGGTGCGCCGCGGCCGGGGTGCCGTACGAGACCCGGGGCGAACGTACCCACACCCTGCTCAAGACCTACCGGGAAAGGACCGACTGTCTCCTCACGTTGAGCGTGTCGCTGGACTCCCGGGTTGCGGGCACGCCTGTCGTCCGGCTGACGGCGCTCCGATTCCACGAGCACTACGATTACCTGCCTCGCGAGGGAGATGCGGGGCGGGAGTACGCCTACAGCGTCGCGCTTACGCACGTACCCGCCGAGCCGCTCGCCGCGGCCTTGGAGCAACGGATCGGATTGCGGGCGCAGGAGCGGGACCCCGACGAGCGGCTGATCGCCTGCCTGACCGCCTTGGTGGAACGCGGTGAGCTGAACGCGGACCTGCCGTTGAAGGCCAACCGGGACCGGGTCGCCGCCCTTTTCGGAGATCTTGGTGAGATCGGTGGCGAGGTCACCACCGATTCATGGAGCTGGTTCAACGACTGAACCGCGAGGCGCCCGCGGTTCAGCCGCGCCTTCGCGATCAGTTGCCTCGGAGCACGGTCGTGGCCTTGTTGCCGGCGTAGTCCTCCAGGACCGCGACCACCTTGCTGGTGGCGCTGGACATGGTCACCGTTTCGGCGGCCCGGGTGGTGCGGCCGCGGATGATGTGCGGCTTGGCGCCCGAGTTGTAGGTCGTCGCGAACGTCTTCGCCTGGCCGTCCTCGAGGATGGTCAGGGTGTGCCAGTCCGGAAGCGCCGGCCGGGCGAACGTGAACGTGTTCCCGTTGATCGTCACCGCCGAGGCCGGATAGGGGCTGATCTCGGTGTCGGCGAACGTTCCGCGTACGCCGGTGGTCGTGCCCGTTCCCGCCCGCACCGTGAGGAGATAAGCGTCGCCGTTGACGGGCACACCGGTCAGGGTCGTGCCCGTGCCGGTCACCGTGACTTCCTTGGTGTACGGGCGGGCGGTGTCAAGGCTGCGGACCTTCACGGTGATGGGACCGCCGGACGGCGGCGGGGTCCAGGCGGCGGTCAGCGTGCCGTCCGGCTTGGCCTGCGCGGTGACCTGGCGCGGCGCCGTGGCCAGGTCGAACGACACGGTCGCGGCAGGGCTCTGCGACCCGTCGTGGCCGACCGCCACCAGCTTGATCGTCCCTGACGTGGCCGTGAATCGCTTGACGTAGTAGACGTCGTCGTAGATTCCACCGAGATAGGTGTCATCCAGGTAGACGTCGTAGCGGCGCACCTCGTCGTAGCCGGCACGCTTCCACGACAGGAACAGCTCACCGGTCTCCGGCAGCAACTGAGTGATCCGCAGGTCCCTGGGCGCGGCGGGCGTGTGATCGACGCCGTCGCGCAGGACCAAGGAACCCAGGTTGACCTGGTAGCCGGAGATCGGCTGGGCGCCGGCGGCGACGACCAGGCCGAGCGCGGCGACGCGCTGACCGGCGTACGCCGACAGGTCCGCCGACCGGGTCGTCCAGCCCGTGGTGCGCTCGCCCGACCTGGTCAGCGGTAGCTGGATCACTTTGCTCGGGTCGGAGGCCAGGACGAGGCCGAGCCGGAGTTCGGAGTCGTCGCTCGCCGAGGGCTTGTTGTAGGTCAGCTCAAGGGCCGAACCCTTGGTGATCTTCAGGTCCGTCTTGTAGAGACGCACGGTGTTGTCGCTGTCGAGGGTGCCGCTGAGGACGAGCGAGCTGCCGCCGTTGTAGGCGCCGATCTTCTGGTACGCGAACCGGCTCGCCGGCGTGTACGCGGGGCCGTAGTCGTAGTCGGCGCTGAGGGGCGTCCCTGCCGCGTCGATCCACCACTGCCAGGTCACCGGGATGTCCTGGAGGTTGATGTTGCCCCACTCCTTCGGGTTGGACAGCCGGCCCTTGGTCCAGGTGGACAGGCCATGGCCGGTGTTGAAGGAGGTGGCGAACGTGGTGCCGCCGATGACGGAGCGTTCGGCGATGTACCTGGAGATGCCCTTCCAGGTGCCCTCCGGCGTGGTGGCGCCCTGTGAGGAACCGGTCCACCAGCGGCGTTCCCGGTCGAAGACGTCCCGCTGGGCGGCGTCGTCGGTCTTGCCGGCGTAGTCGGAGGAGACGAAGTCGGCGCCGAGGGTGGCGATGGCGTTCATCGGCGCGCCACTCGCGTCGAGGTTGTCCTCGAGGTTGTAGGGCTGGTTGAACTGGTCTTTCCCGGCCTCCACACCGGCGAAGACGCTCTTGCGGGAGTCCAGGCCGAGGCTCGCGGCGTAGCTCTTGGAGTTGGTGAGCTTGGTCCTGTTCCACCAGTAGTTGAGGAAGATGGAGTCGGACACGTCGCCGAGCTTCGGGTCGCGTACGAACGGGCCGTTGACCGCGTTGAACTCGTTCTGGTACGAGATCGCGCCGGTGGAGTCGTCAATGGAGTCGTACCACTGCACGTAGAGGCCGCCCTCGCGCATGGCCTGCAGGAACTGCTTGTACGCCGGGATGTCGGCCGGAGCGACCCGCGACTCCTGGTTGATGAAATAGCCGTCGAAGCCGTAGAACTTGGCGACCTGGATGAGCTTGTCGGCGACGGGGAAGCCGCCGCCGCCGTCGCGGACCAGGAGTTCGGTGTAGGCCTGGTCGCCGCGGTCGTGGTCGGAGAAGAAGATGCAGCCGAGCGAGCGCACCCCGTTCGCGTGGGCCGCGTTGGTGTAGCCGGGGTTGGGCAGATTGAGCATCCCGAACTCGAACCACTTCTCCCGCCAGTCGGCGGTCGGGTCGTAGTAGCTCACCGGCACGCCCTCGGTGGGCATGCCGTGCCAGGAGGCGTAGAAGTCGGCGTACTGCCAGAAGCTGAAGAGGTGCTGGCTGAACTCGTTGGTGTAAGGGTGGCTTTCGAAGAAGGCGTTGCCGTAGTCGCCGGCCAGGCTCAGCTGCTGGGTGTCGGCGGGCAGGGCCGGATTGCGCTGCGTGGCGGCGTTGGCGGGGTTGCGTTTCTGGAGCGGCACCTTGGCGCGTAAGAACGCGGCGTGGGCGTCGTCGGCGGGGTTCCAGCGCAGCAGGTCAGGGGCGGAGTAACCGTGCTGGTAGGGCTGGTTGGCGCCGACCGCGCTTTCTCCCGTCCAGGGCAGCGTGTCGCTGGCCGCGGCGCCGCCGGCGGCGAGCACGACGGCGAGCATCGCGGCCAGGGCGGCGGTGCCCGCGCGGGTCGTCACCCGTCTGCCGGTGCGAGGTGATCGGGACATCACGACTCCTTACTGTGCGTCATGGGCTCGGCCGATCCGGAGGGGATGCCGGCCTGGGGGTGACTGAGCGGGCGGATGGTCTCGTGGAGGTCCTCGACGTACAGGTCGGTGCGGGCCCGGTCCCCCGCGCCCTCGGCGAAGCAGCGCGCGGCGGGCAGGTCCCAGACGACGGTGGTGCGGGCGCCCGGCGGGACGGTGACCCTGCGGAAGGCGAGCAGCTCGCGCAGGCGAGGCAGCACCACGCCTCCGGCGCGGCGCCCGAACAGCGCCACGATCACCTCGGCGCCCTCGGCTTCGGGGCGGGCGGGGTTGACGACGTCGATGCTCACCCGGACCGTGGCCGCGTGCACCTCCGCGGCCAGTCGGTCGAATAGGACGGGCCGGTAGCGCAGGCCGGAGCCGAAGGGAAAGAGCACCGGGTCCGGCGCGTCCAGGTAGACGCCGGAGGCCGGGTGCCGGTCGTTGTAGCGGACGGGCACGGCGCCCGGATGGCGTGGTGCGGTGAACGGCAGGCGGCCGACCGGCTCGTAGCCGCCGAGCAGCGCGTCGACGATTGCGTGGCCGCCGTGTGGACCGGGGTAGCCGGCCCACAGCAGCGCGTCGGTGTGGTCCAGCACGCTGGTGAGCACGTGTGGGCGGCCGGCGATGACGACGGCTGCCACGGGGCAGCCGGCCTGCGCGCGGACGGCGGCGACGAGATCGTCCTGCCCGCCGGGCAGGGACAGGTCGGCCAGGTCGGCGCCTTCCCCGCAGGTCGCGACGGCCGCCGGGCCGGCGATCGCCCCGTTGGCGGCGAAGTCCTCCGCGTAGGTGCGGTGACTCGTCCCGCCGAGTGCCAGAATCACGACGTCGGAGCCGCTCAGCTCGGCCGCCGTGGGCACTCCGGGCGTGCACGTCACCTCGGCGTCGGGTAGCGCCTGCCGCAGGGCGAGGTCCAGGCCGGCGGCCGACTGCGCGGGCAGAGGCGGCACATAGTCCCCCAGCAGGGCGGTGATGTCGCGGGCGTTCGGACCGGCGAGAACGACCTTCCGCAGCGTCCGCGCGTCGAGGGGCAGGAGCCCGCCGGCGTTGTGGAGCAGGACGAGGGACTGCCGCGCCAGGCGACGGGACAGGCCGTCGGCGGTGCGGGTTGCCAGAGCGAGCGTGTCGCGAGGCGCGCGCGTGGGTCGCTCGCCCGCCCCGCTCACGGCCGCGGAACCGCCGTGCGCGGGGACGGCGTGCGCGGGGACGGCGTGCGGGCTGTCCGCGAGCAGGCCGACGCGGTGCTTGAGCGTGAGCACCCGGCGGCAGGCGGCGTCGACCAACTCGGCCACCCGCGGGTCCGCCGCGGCGGCCTGCTCCAAAAGGGTGAACGACTCGTCCCAGAGGGACAGATCCACGCCGGCCTCGAGCGCCGCCACGGCGGCGGCGCTCGCGTCGCCCGTCATCGCGGTGAGCCGGTCCACGGCCAGGCCGTCGGCCATGACGATGCCGTCGAAGCCGCATTCGCCCCGCAGGAAGCCGGTGAGGAGGTCGCGGTTGGCACAGCACGGCACCCCGTCGATGTCGTTGTAGGCCGCCATGAAGCCCAGGGCCCCGGCCTCCACCGCGGCCCGGACGGCCGGGAGATGCAGCTCGCGCAGGTCGCGGGCGCCGATGACGGCGGATTGCCCGTTGCGCCCCCCGACGGCCTCGCCCTGCGCGGCCAGGTGCTTGAGCACGATCGCGACACCGTCGCGGCCCACCGCGCCACGCTCGCCGCCCTGCATGCCGATCACCAGCGCCCTGGTGAGCTCGGCGGCCAGCAGCGGATCTTCGCCGAAGCACTCCTCCGCCCGGCCCCAGCGCGGGTCTCGCAGCAGGTCGAGCGCGGACACCAGGGCCAGGTGCACCCCGCTCGCGGCGAGCTCGGCCGCGACGGCGGCCGCGGCCTCGGCCAGGAGCGCCGGATCCCAGCCCGCGGCCACCGCGAGGTTCGTGGGCAGCAGCGTCCCGCCGAGCGCCTGATGCCCGTGCGGGGCCTCTTCCGACAGCAGCACGCCGACGCGGTGCCGGCCGGCCCGCGACACCTCGTCCTGGACGAGGGCGGCGACCTCGACGCGTTCCTCCGGCCGGATGCCGTCGGCCCAGGAGCGGCCCGACCAGGCGTCGGCGCGGAAGACCCCGTACAGCGCGCCGAGCCCGCCCCACCGGTCGAGCTCGGCACGGGCGAGGCCGGTGAGCCGGAAGCCGCCCCGGGGAGCCCGCTCGACGGCCTGCCAGCCGTAGAGGCGCTGGTTGAGCTGGCCGACCTTCTCCCGGAGGGAAAGCTCGGCGAGGAGGTGCTCTACCACGTCCCCTTTCTCAGCGATCCGCATGTGCGGCCATCCGCTCGAGCACCTCCGCGTCGGCGACCGAGCTGTAGAAGGTACGGCCCGTCGGCTCGGCGTGCACGAGCCGTTCGATGCCGCGGGCGCGCAGCGCCGGCGGGTCGCCCGCGGTCGTGGAGGTGACCAGGGCGGGCCGGGCTCCGGCGCGGGCTCGGCGCATCCAGGTCTCGAAGACGCCGCCGCCGGGCGAGAGCTCCGCCCGGGACGTGGGGACGTCCTCGGAGTCGACCGGGACGACGACGGCCTCCCGCCGCGGGGAGGGGCGTGGCCGATGCCGCAGCTCCGCGGCCAGTTCGGCGAAGCGCCGGCCGATCGGCTTGACGGTGGCGTCGGCGGCGATCAGGCCGAGGCTGTGCTCCAGGTCGGGGAAGTCGGCCAGCTTGCGTTCCACGTCGTGCGAGCACCACCAGGTGATGCCCCACAGGGCGTCGCTGTCGGCCGCCGCCCGCACGGTTCCCTCGCAGAAGCCGGGCGCCTGGTCCTCGGTGAGGTGGTTGAGCGGCGCGCCGACCTCCTGCAGCCACACCGGACGTGCCGGGTCGAGGGCGAAGGCGCGCGACAGCTCGATGAGGTAGGCGGCGTGGCTGACGCTTTCGTGCGACATCGAGCCGTACCCCTGGGCGGTGCCGTTGAAGATCCACGAGTGGATCACGCTCATCTGGCCGTGCCGGGTGGAGTGCGCGGGGGTGAAGGGATGACCGTCGGCGTACCAGACGGCGTCGTATTCGGCGTTGAGCCGGAAATGGCGCCGCTCGCGCGGGCCCTCGCCGTGCAGGGCCCGGAGCCAGGCCGTCACCTGCTGTGCCGTGGCCGCCATCGGGGCCGGATGGAGGGCGGAGGTGAACTGGTTGACCTCGTTGCCCAGGGTCAGGCCGAGGAAGTTGGGCAGGTCGTGCAGATGCTCGTCGAGCGCCTCGACCAGGGCGGCCTGCGCGGCGACGGCGTCGGGGTCGGTGAACATGCTGCGCCGGTGCCAGTCCGTCAGCCAGCTCGGCACGAAGTCGAAGCCGGACAGATGTCCCTGCAGCACGTCGACGCAGGCGTCGAGGCCAGCTTCGCCGGCGATCTCCACGACGTGACGGACGTCGTCGAGCGCGCGGCGGCGGATCAACGTCCGGTTCGGCTGCAGGAGCGGCCACAGCGGCAGGACGCGGACGTGGTCCAGGCCGAGATCGGCCAGGGCCTTCATGTCGCGCCGGGTGACCGCCCAGTCCGGGTCCAGCCAGGAGTAGAACCAGTCTCGGGAAGGCGTGTAGTTGACCCCGAATCTCAGCATTTCACCCTTTCAAGCCTCCCGCTTCGAGCCCGCGGAAGAAGTAGCGCTGCAAGATGGCGAAGAACGCGACGATGGGAATCAAGGCGATGATCGTGCCGGCCGCGATGAGGCGCGGATCGTCGTAGAAGGTGCCGTGCAGGCGGTTGAGCCCGACGGTGAGGGTGTAGTTGTCCTCGTCGGACAGCACGATCAGGGGCCACAGGAAGTCGTTCCACGAGCCGACGAACGCGAAGATGGCCACGACGGTGATGACGCCCTTGACCTGGGGCACGGAGACGCGGATGAACCGCTGCCAGGCGTTGGCGCCGTCGACGACGGCCGCCTCCTCGAACTCGGCGGGCAGGTTGCGGAAGGCGTTGCGCATGAGCAGGACGTTGAGCGCGGCCACGATCGTCGGCAGCACGACGCCCAGCAGGGTGTTGGCCAGACCGGCCGCCCTGACCAGCAGGAACTGGGAGATCAGCACGGTCTCGGCCGGGACCAGCAGGGCCGCGACGCAGATCCCGGCCGCCACTCCCCGGCCGCGGAAGCGCAGCTTGCCCAGCGCGTAGCCGGCGCAGGTGGCGCCCACCACGTTGCCCGCGACGGCCATGGCGGCCACGATCAGGGAGTTGAACAGGTAGTCGGGCACCGGGATGCGATCGAGCACCGTCGCGAAGTTCCCCAGCGTGGGATGGCCGGGGATCAGCTCGGGCGGCCGCGCGTAGAGATCGTCGCCGGCGCCTTTGAGCGACAGCGAGATCTGCCACACCAGGGGGCCGGCCAGCAGCACGGCCATCAGGAGCAGGATCAGGTAGCGCACGACGCGACCCGGGCGGCTGGTCCGTGCGGCCGGACCGGAGACGGGCATCAGGACGTCCTCTGCTTGCGTTGCAGGACGAGCTGCGCGATGAGCAGCCCGCCGAGGATGACGAACATGACCAGGCTGATCGCGCCCGCATAGCCGGTACGCGCCTGAAGGCCGGTGCCTTCGCGCTGGATGAGCATGGTCATCGTGAGGTCGCCGCCGCCCACTCCCCCGGTTCCGTTCGTGAGGACGTAGATCTCGCCGAACACCCGGAAGGCTGCCACCGAGGACAGGACCCCGATGAGCCCCATCGTGGAGCGCACTCCGGGGACGGTGACGTGGAGGAAGGTCCGCACGGGGCCCGCGCCGTCCATGGCCGCCGCGTCGTACAGGCTCGGATCGATGTTCGCCAGCGCGGCCAGGTAGATGACCATGTAGTAGCCCAGGCCCATCCACACGGTGACGAACATCGCGCTGAACAGCAGCAGCCAGCGGTCGGTGAGGAAGGCAACGGGCTCGGTGACCACTTTCAGCGTGCCGAGCAGCTCGTTGACCAGGCCGCGCTTGTCGAGCATGTTCGTCCAGATCAGCCCGACGATGACCGGCGACATGATCACCGGCAGGTACATCGTGGTGCGGAAGAACCCCATCAGCCGGCCGGCGCCGCTCACCAGCGCGGCCAGCACGAGCGGCAGCGCGACCATGAGCGGCACCACACACACCGTGTAGAGGGTGGAGTTCAGCAGCGCGGTGCCGAACCGCTCGTCGGCGAACATCCGCCGGAAGTTCTCCCACCCGATGAACTCCCCGCCCCTCAGCAGGGTGGAGTCCGTGAACGCCAGCCGCAGCGTGTTGACGAACGGCAGGAGGATCAGGAGCACGATGACGGCCAGCGCCGGCAGCAGGAATAGCCACGGGGTCAGGCGCCAGCGATGCGTGGCCAGGGCCGTTTCCTCGCGGTGGAGCCGGCGCCGGCCCCACCGCAAGGAGAGCTTGTGCTGAGCGGAGACCGTCATCCGTGCGCGGCCAGCCGCTCGTTGGAGTACTTCACCGACTCGTCCAGCGCCTGCTGCACCGTCTTCTTGCCGAGCAGCGCCTGGGCGATCTGCTCGCGCAGCGTCTCGGCGTCGGCCGATCCGGAGAAGGCCGGCGGCCACCACACGACCGCCTTCTTGACCTGGGCGGCGCTTGCCAGCCGCACCTTCGTGGCCGGGTCGCCATCGTCCTTGGTGAAGTACTCGTCGTCCATCGACCCGGCCGTCGACGGGAACACGTCAGCCTTCTTGCCGAAGGCGAGCTGGTTGGCGGCGTTGGTGACGTACTTGGCGAAGGCCATGGCCAGCGGCTGGTTCTCGCCGGCGGCGTTCACGACGAGCGACTCGATGTACATGTTGGGGGCGGCCGTGCTGATCCGCGGCCCGATCCCCAGGTCCTTGTAGATGTCGGGCGCGGTGTCCTTCAGGTCGTTCAGGGTGTAGGAGCTGCCGGACAGGTAGGCCAGGCGGCCGGCTTTGAACTCCTCCACTTCCTTGGTCTGGAGGTTGTTCAGCGACTCCTGGGTCAGGCCCCTGCTGGCGTACAGCTTGCGGAAGCGCTCGACGAACTCCGCGCCCTTGGCGTCGTTGTAGGTGAACTTCTTGCCGGCCGCGTCCATGAGGGGGACGCCGTACTCGCCGAAGTTCTCGATGGCCGGCATCCTGACGATCATCGACACGTCCGAGCAGTTCTTGGCCATGGTCTCGGCCTGGTTGAACAGCTCGTCGTAGGTGGCGGGCAGCTTGCCGGGGTCCAGCCCGCACTTCTCGAACAGCGCCTTGTTGAAGAACGACGGTCCGGTGTTCAGGTACCACGGGTAGCCGTAGGTTCCGCCGCCCAGTCCACTGAACGTCATCGCCTGCCACGCCTTGTCCAGGTACAGGCCCTTGGCCTGCGGGTCGGCCTTGGCGACGTCGAGCAGGACCCCCGCCTGGGCCAGGGTGTAGGCGGCCTCGGGGCCCATGTCGACGACGTCGGGGAGCGCCCCGGCGGCCGCGTCGGCCGACAGCTTGTCCTGGTAGCCCTCGGCGGGCTGGTCCACCCAGGTGATCTTCGTACCCGGGTTGGCCTTCTCGAAGGCCGCGATCAGTTCAGTGAAGTAGGACGTGAACTTCTCGTTCTTCAGGTTCCACGTCTGGAACTTGATCGTTCCCGACAGTGACCCGCCCGAGGACTGCGGCGTCGTGTCGCCACCGCATCCGGACAGCAGCAGCGATCCCAGGGCCAGCCCTGCGATCAGGGCCCGGCCTTTCCCGATAGTGGTCATCGGATGTCCTCTCTTATTGGCTCGGGAGCTCCGCTCCCTTCGCACTTGACGCGTTGGGCATGGCAGGTCACGGGGCGATGCGCAGCGTCGCCACCTGGAAGGGGCCGAGATCCAGACGAGCCTGTCCTGCCTGCCGCCCGGCCACGGCCACGGGGAGGTCCTCGTCGTCGCCGATCTCCCGTTCGAGCAGGTCGGTCTCCCACAGGACGGCTCCGGCGCCGAGTTCCTCGCAGCAGTGCAGCCGTGCGCTCGCCCGTGCTCCCTGCGTCTCGTACACCCGTACGACGAGGTCTCCGGAGCCGTCGTCGGCCTGCTTCACCCAGTCGATGAGCGCGTGCCCGGTCAGGACCTCCAGCCGGACCAGCGGCGCCACCTGCGGGAGGCCGGCGAGGTCAGGGGTGTTGAAGGCGTAGGCGGCCTCGGCCGCGGCGGGCACGTCCGCGCCGGGCAGCACGGCCCACCGGAACGTATGCGTGCCCACGTCGGCGCGGGGATCGGGGAAGCGGGCTCCGCGGAGAAGGGACAGCCGGACGGCGGTGGAGTCGCCGGCGGCGCGGGCGTCGGCCCCGTACATCGCGTCGTTGACGATCGCGAGGCCGAAGTCGCCGTCGCTCACCTGCACGTAGCGGTGCATCGCGGCTTCGAACATCGCCTCCTCGGCCGCGGTGTTCGTGAGCAGAGGCCGTTCGACATATCCGTACTGGGTCTCGAAGCGTGCGGTGCGCGCCATGACCCGCACCGGGACGGCGACCTTCAGCAGGCGTTCGCGTTCCCGCCAGTCGACGACGCACTCGGTCTCGAACCGCCCGGTGCCGGCCCGCAGCCACATCGTCAGCGTGATCGTCGACGCGCCGGCCCGCCGGACCACCTCGACGCCGGCGTCGTGTCCGTCGCGGATCACCTTCCGGCTCGTGACCTCGTCGATCACCTGGGGATGGCGGAGCACGTGCCGGTCCACGTCCCAGGCATCCCAGCGCACCGGCTCGTCGCGGAAGAGCTGGAGCTCGTTGAGCCGCCTGCCGGGTGGGACCACCTCCCGGCCGTTGCGGAGGTCGAGGAGCGAGGTGACGTGGCCGTCCTCGCCGATCACGACGCGGAGCAGGCCGTCGTCCAGTACGGTGACGCCGCCGTCGGCAACCTCGACGGCGCCATCGACGGGGGCCGCACGCGGTTTCGCCACGGCGAACGGAGGCAGCACGCCACCCGCAGGATCGGCCTGCTCACCGCTCAGTGCCGCGCCGGCCTGCTTGATCAGTCCGTGCAGCCGCTCCTCGATCTCCCGATAGGTATCGCGGGCCTCGCGGTGCACCCAGGCGATCGAGGTGCCCGGGAGGATGTCGTGGAACTGGTGCAGCAGCACGGTGCGCCAGATGTCATCGAGATCCTCGTGCGGATAGGGCGCCCCACGCAGCGTGCTCGCCGCCGCGCTGAGGTATTCCGCCGCCCGCAGCAGCGACTCGCAGCGCCGGTTGTGCCGTTTCATGGCCGCCTGCGAGGTCAAGGTGCCCCGGTGCAGCTCCAGGTAGAGCTCGCCGCGGTAGACCGGCTGCAGAGATCCGGCCTCCAGCAGCTCGGCCTCGGCCTCCTCGAAGAACTCCGCCGGAGACCTGGAAGTCACGCGGGCTGCGCCCTCCAGGTCGGCGAAGCGGCGCAGCCGCTCGGCCATCTCGCTGGTCGGACCGCCGCCTCCGTCGCCGTACCCGTAGGGCAGCAGCGAATGGGACGCGATCGCCTTGTCCTTGAACGTGGCGACCGCATGACGGAGCTCGCGGGCGGTCACCTCGGCGGCGTACGTCTCCGCGGGCGGGAAGTGGGTGAAGATCCGCGTGCCGTCGATGCCCTCCCACCAGAAGGTGTGGTGCGGGAAGACCGTGGTGTCGTTCCAGGAGATCTTCTGCGTCAGGAACCAGCGGGACCCGGCCCGGCGGGCCAGCTGCGGCAGAGCGCCCGAGTAGCCGAAAGAGTCGGGCAGCCACATCTCGCGCGGTTCCCGGCCGAAGCGGCTGATGAAGTATCTCTTGCCGTAGGTCAGCTGGCGCACCATCGATTCGCCGGTGGGGATGACGCCATCCGCCTCAACCCACATGCCGCCGACCGGGACGAACCGCCCTTGTTCGACGTGACGCCGCACCCGGGCGAACAGCTCCGGATAGTGCTCCTCGAGCCAGCTGAAGTGCTGTGCCGACGACATCGTGTACACCAGCGCGGGGTCGGCGTCGAGCAGGGCGAGCGCGTTGGAGACCGTGCGGGCGAGCTTGCGCACCGTCTCGCGCAGCGGCCACAACCACGCCGTGTCCATGTGCGCGTGCCCGACGGCGGTGATCCGGTGGGCGCTGGCGTGCGCGGGCATGGCCAGGAGCGGAGCGAGGATCGCGCGCGCCCGCCGGGCGCCGGCCTCGGCGTCCGCCTCGTCGTAGACGTCCAGGGCCTCCTCGATCGCGCGCAGCAGCCGCCAGTGACGCGGCTCGTCCGCGCTCAGCTCGGCGGCCAGGCCACCGATCACGTCCAGGTCCATGCACAGGGCGTGGACCTCGGGCGAGAACGCGGCGACCTCCGCGCGGCGCAGCATGAACTGCTCGAACGGCTCCTCCGCCCCCTTCTCACCGTGCTCGGTGACGACGAACGGCGGCAACCCGAGCAGCAGAGGGTTCGCCGCCGCCTCGACGTAGAGCAGGAACGCGCCGTCGGCATCTAACCGGATGGCGGACTGGCGAGGGTGCAGGCCTTTGACGATCGTGCCATCGGGGGTGAAGACCAGGCCCTCGCAATGACCGCCCACGGAGTGGTCGAACCAGCCCAGGTCGAGCACGAGGTCGACCGGCCCCGGCTGCGGGGGGACCGTGCCCCGGATCCGGAACCACGTCGTGGACCAAGCCTTTCCCCAGGCGGCGCCCAGAGGGAAAGGGCCGTAGACGGGGGTGGCGCGGCCGGTGTCGCGGGCGAGCCCGAGCGCGTGCCGGGCGCTCACCGGCTCCCCATCGTCGGCGACCGTCCACGCCTCGACCTCAACACCTGTCAGCCGGGTGTGTATCCGCGGCAGGATCCGTTCTCGCCTCACACGGGCGAGACGCTCGAGCGTGCGGCTGAGGTGGTTGTGCATCTCGTACCTCTCCGTAGCGGAGATATGACAATATGCCTGATACGTTTTAGTTGCCTAGGATGTCCGCAGACTAATACGTTCTAGTTCTCATGGTCACGCGGGAAGCTCATCTCGTTTCCATAACGACGGCCGCCCGCAGGCCAGACATCGATGGAGAAGCGATGCCGCAGAACGATGAGGTTCCGCCCCAGGACTCCGCCTCCGGCCCTCCCGAGTCCTCCGAGTCCGTGGCGGGCGCCTCGCCTGGCCGGTTGAGGAGCACCGACATCGCGCGGCTGGCGGGCGTCTCGGTGTCGGCGGTGTCACTGGCGTTCAACGCCCGCCCCGGCATCAGCGACGCGACGCGCAAGCGCATCCTCGACGTCGCCGAGGAGCTCAACTGGCGCCCGCACCGGGCCGCACGCGCGCTCAAAGGGGCCAGCAACGACGTCGTCGGCATCGTCATCGCACGCCCGGCCCGCACGCTGGGCGTCGAGCCGTTCTTCGCCCATGTCCTGTCCGGCCTGCAGTCCCGCCTGTCCAACGAGGCAATCGCCACGCAGATCCTCATCGTCGAGGACACCCAGGCGGAGGTGGCGGTCTACCGCCGCTGGGCCGCCGAGAACCGGGTCGACGGGCTCGTGCTCTTCGACCTCGCGGTCGACGACGTCCGGCCGCAGGTCATCGCCGACCTTCGCCTCCCCGCCGTCATTCTGGGAGGCCACGGAGGCCCCTTGCCGCTGTCCAGCGTCTGGGTCGACGACCACGCGGCGATGACCCGCATCCTGGGATACCTCGCCGCGCTCGGCCACCGGTCCATCGGCCACGTCAGCGGCGTCCCCGCCTACCAGCACACGCGACGCCGTCTCCAGGCCATCGCCGACGCGCACGCATCACTCGACCTCGACATCGTGAGCGTGGCGACCGACTACTCGGACACCCAGGGCGCATCGGCCACGCGCCAGCTGCTGGAGACGAGCCCCCGGTGCACGGCGATCATCTACGACAGCGACGTCATGGCGGCGGCAGGGCTGGGCGTCGCCACCGAGATGGGCGTACGGATCCCCGGCGAGGTCTCCATCGTGTCCTTCGACGACTCCATCCTCACCCAGCTCCCCCATCCCCCGATCACCGCCCTGACCCGCGACACGTACGCGCTCGGCACGCTCACCGCGACCGAACTGCTCCACGTGATAGCCGAGCGTCCGGAGCCCCGCGCAGTGCAGGCTCCCACTCCCGAGCTGGTGCTGCGCGGCAGCACCGCCCCTCCAGCCGAACGGAGAGTTCCGTGAGAAGACGCACCCCCGCCCTCTGTCTTGCGCTGGCCGCGACCCTGTGTGCCGGAGCGCTCCTGCCCGTCCCCGCGGCCTCTGCCGCTCCGGTTCCGAACGCCTCCTTACCCTCGGTGTCACCGTCTCCGCAGTCCCTGAACAGCGTCGGCGCCGCCGCGGTCGTCACCAGCCGGGTGCTCGTGGTCGCCGACGACCGGACCGACCCCGCCGCCCGCGACCGCCTGGTCCGCGAGCTCAAGGCGCATGGCGCCGCCCGGGTGGACATCGTCACCCCTGACAGGATCCCCGCAGCCGCGCCCGGCCTGCTCACGGTGCGCCTCGGCCCTGCGACCCGGCCGGACATCGCCCAGGAGCTCGGCGACACGGCCCTACCCGGCAAGAGCGAGGGATACGCGTTACGGGTCTCGGGCGGCAACCAGCGCCAGATCGCGCTCGGCGGCAAGGACGCCGCGGGTCAGTTCTATGCCGTGCAGACGCTGCGCCAGTTGTTCGTCCCATCCGGCGACGGCTGGAAGGTGGCGGGGGTCCAGGTCAGCGACTTCCCGTCCATGCCGCTGCGCGGCACCATCGAAGGCTTCTACGGTGCGCCGTGGACCCACGCAGAACGCCTCGACCAGATGGACTTCTACGGCGAGGTCAAGGCCAACACCTACATCTACGCTCCCAAGGACGATCCCTACCACCGCGACAAGTGGCGCGATCCCTACCCGGCGGACAAGCTCGCCGAACTGGGCGAGCTCGTGGCCCGGGCCAACGCGAACCACGTCCGCTTCACCTTCGCCCTGTCCCCCGGCGTGTCGATCTGCTACTCCGACCAGGCGGATCGCACCGTCCTCAAGCAGAAGCTGCAGGCGCTGTACGACCTGGGCGCCAGGGCCTTCTCCATCCCTCTGGACGACATCAGCTACACCCGCTGGAACTGCGCGGCCGACGAGAGCACCTACGGCGCGGCCGGACGCACCGCCGCCGCCAAGGCCCAGGTCGATCTGCTCAACGACGTGCAGCGGACCTTCATCGCCACCCACGAAGGCGCCCAGCCGCTGCAGATGGTGCCCACCGAGTACGGCGATCTGACCGACACCACGTACAAACAGACCATGCGGGCATCCCTCGACCCCGCGATCGAGGTGATGTGGACCGGCATCGAGACCGTGCCCCCGGAGATCACCAATGCGCAGGCCGCGAAGGCGGCGGAGCTGTTCGGGCGCAAGGTCTTCGTCTGGGACAACTACCCGGTCAACGACTACGGCGAGACCAGCGGCCGGCTGCTGCTGGCGCCCTACGACAAGCGGGAGAGCGGCCTATCCGCGCACCTGTCCGGCATCGTGGCCAACCCGATGAACCAGCCGTACGCGAGCAAGGTCGCGGTCTTCGGCACCGCGGACTTCACCTGGAACGACCAGGCGTACGACGCGAGGAAGAACTGGCCGCGGGCGATGGCGTATCTCGCCGGCGGCGACAAGACGGCCACCGAGGCCCTCCTGGTGTTCGCCGACCTGCAGCACCTGGCTCCGACCTTCGGCAGCACGCCCTGGCAGCCGCAGGCGCCCGAGCTGGCCGGCCGCACGGGCGCGTTCTGGCAGACGTGGGACGACGGGCGACGGGTCGACGCGATCACCGCGCTGCGCCCGTATGCGACGGCCATCGCCACCGCGCCGGCCACCATCCGCGGCGGATCGGTGCAGCAGGGCTTCACCGACGACGCCGCGTCCTGGCTGGACGCCACCGAGCTGTGGGGCACGGCGATGGTGTCCATGCTGGGCGCGCTGGAGGCCCGGCTGGCCGGAGACGAGGCCAAGAGCGGCGCGTTGCTCGCCGAGTCGCGCGAGCTGCAGCAGCAGGCCCGTGCCATCCGGGTCAGCCCGCCGCGTAACCGCTGGGGGGCGGCCCCGGTCAAGGTCGGTGACGGGGTGCTCGACGTCTTCCTGGCCGAGGCCGACGCCCGGCTCCAGCGGTGGGAGGTCGCGGGTTAGCCGAACTCCTCGACGTACTCCTCCGGAGGTCCCAGCTCGAGGACCGTCACGACGTTCTCGCCCGCGCGCAGCAGCGGCGCCGGGCAGTAGAGCGTGACCTGCGGCCCGATCTCCCAGTAGCGGCCGAGCAGGAACCCGTTGACCCACACGAATCCGCGGCTCGATCCCGGCAGGGCGAGGAAGGTGTCCGCGGGCGTGTCGACGTGCACCGTCGCAACGGCGAACCCGGCGTGCGTGGTCGCGGGACCGGCGGCGACCGCCCGGGCCAGCTCGCCGGCGGACCATTCCTGCAGCGCCATCGGCGTGCTGTCCCAGCCCTGCACGATGCGCCGGTCGACGAGGACGGGACCGAGCAGGCCCTTGTGCCGGCCGATGCCCGGCCCGTAGTTGATCCGACCGAGGCTCTCGACCAGGACCTCCAGGCAGACGACGTCGCCGGTTCCGCGTACCGGGAGTTCCGGGTCACCGGGGCCGGCGACGCCGAGGACGGCGCCGTCGACGCGCACCAAGGCCCGGTCGCGGACGTCGGTGAGGACGAGCCGGTGCTCTCCCGCCGGGATGCGCGAGCGCGCGGTGTGCAGGACCATTCCCGCGTCGAGCCCGAGCTTCTCGAACGAGGCCGGGCGCGGGCCGGTCGAGGTGGGCGCCGGCACGGCGCGCAGGCCGGTGAGCAGGTCGGCGCGATGGACGAGCGGGACGCGCGCCGGCGGCAGCGTCGGCATCCGCACGGGCATCCGTACGGGTCCGCGCGCGCCGAGCGCCTCCCGCACGGCGAAGAACTTGGCGGTGAGCGTGCCGTCCTCGGCGACCGGGGCGTCGGAGTCGTAGCTGCTCACCGTGGGCTGCAACCGGCCTTCGTGCTCGTTGGCGCCCGCCCAGAGCCCGAAGTTGGTCCCGCCGTGGGCCATGTAGATGCTCACGCTGCCGCCGTCGGCGATGATCCCTTCGAGGGCGCGGACGACGCTGTCCGCGCCGCGGACGTGGTGCCGCTCGCCCCAGTGGTCGAACCAGCCGTTCCAGAACTCGGCGACGACGAACGGCTCGTCCGGCCGCCGCGCCGCGAGGAGCCGCCGGGCGGCGTCAGGTTGGGAGCCCAGGGTGACGGCCGCCAGGGTCCCCGGCAGGGTGCCGCCGTCCAGCATCAGCTCCGTGGGGCCGTCGGCGGTGAACAGCAGTTCGCGGATGCCGCGCGCGATCAGGGCGTCGCGATTCCAGCGCAGGTAGGCATGGTCGTCGCCGAAGCTGCCGAACTCGTTCTCCACCTGCACCGCCACGACCGGTCCGCCCGCGGCGGCCTGGAGCGCGGCGATGCGCGGGATCAGCTCGTCGAACCAGCGGCCGACCGCGGAGGTGAACGCGGGATCGGAGCTGCGGATCGTGACGTCGCGGCCGGTGAGCCAGCTCGGCAGGCCGCCGTTCGACCACTCCGCGCAGATGTACGGTCCGGGCCGGACGACGACGTCGAGGCCCTCCTCCCCCACTATGCGGATGAACCGCTCGACGTCCCGCCAGCCGTCGAAGCACGGCGCCTCGTCCTCGCGGGGCTGGTGGAAGTTCCATGCCACATAGGTGTCGATGGTGTTGAGCCCGAGGTCGGCGAGCCGGCGGATCCGGTCCCGCCAGAGATCGGGGTGGACGCGGAAGTAGTGCAGCGCCCCGGACAGGATGCGATGGGGGACGCTATGCCGGAACAGCAGGCGCCCGCGCCAGGTGAGCGCGCTCGTGGCGGCCGGCGCATCGGTCGTGGTCGTCGTCGGGGCCGGCGAAGTGTCCGGCGCAGGCAGCTCGATCACCACGCGAGACTATGTTATCGATGCCATGTGTAACAAGGACGCTATGATTCGGCAGACGACAGGCGGCCCCGCCCGCGAGAGAGGAGCGCCATGACCAAGGCCACCGCGCGGCCCAGGAGGCAGCCGAGCATGGCGGACGTGGCCAGGACCGCCGGGGTGTCGGCGCAGACCGTCTCACGCGCGCTCCGCGACTCGCCGAACGTCAACCCGGAGACCAGGCAGCGCGTGCTGGCCGCCGTGGAGCAGCTCGGCTACCGCTTCAACAACGCCGCCCGGGTGCTGTCCTCCGGGCGCAGCCACACCATCGGGCTCGTGCTGCTGCAGTCCGGCGGCTACTACTCCCGCTCCGCGGTGACCGCCGGCGTCGAGGCGGCCGCGGGCGAGGCCGGATACGCGGTGAGCATCGCGACCATCGCCAGGCTCGACACCGGCATGATGGAGCGTTCCCTGTCCAAGCTCGCCGACCAGGGCGTGGACGGCATCGTCATCGCCGTGCCGCTCATCTCCGTCACGCAGAAGATGGAGGACATCACCCGGGACATCCCCACCGTCACGCTCGACGGCTCCCGCACCGCGAGCGCCCGGGTGCTCGGGATCGACCAGAAGGAGGCGGGCCGCATCGCCACCCGGCACCTGCTCGACCTCGGGCATCGCCAGGTGTGGCACGTCTCGGGACCGGATGAGTGGATCGAGGCGCGCCAGCGGCGCGAGGGCTGGCAGGAGTGCCTGGCCGCGGCCGGGATCCAGGCGCCGCCCCCGCTCGAGGGTGACTGGTCGCCCGACTCGGGATACCGGCAGGGGCAGGTCCTCGCGATGATCCCGGACGTGACCGCCGTCTTCGCCGCCAGCGACGAGATGGCCTTCGGGGTGATCCGCGCCCTGCGCGAGCGCGGCCGGTCGGTGCCCGGCGACGTGTCCATCGTGAGCGTCGACGACATCGCCCTGGCGGCCTACTGCCACCCGCCGCTGACCACTGTGCGGCAGGACTTCTACCACTCCGGCGCGGCCGCCGTCGCCCTGCTGCTGCGGGGAGCCGACGCCGGCGAGTCCCTCGTCACGGCGTCGCTGTCGATACGCGACTCCACGGCGCCGCCGCGTCGTCCCTGAGCCCTCGTGCCGGGCCGTTCACAAAGTGCCTCTTGCGCCTTCCATGTTATCGATGCCACTGTAACAACGTCCGGACCCGGACTCCGGTCCTCCACCCCCCAGGTGGGCAGCTGTCCACGGGAAGGATCCCAGAACCATGAGGAGATCACTCGTCCTGGCGAGCGCCGCCATCACGGTGCTCGGACTGCTCACCGGCTGCTCGGCCGGCGGAGACGGCTCGGGCTCCAGCACCCCCGGCAAGACGACTCTGAGCGTCGCCGCCCTCGAAGGCGGATACGGGCGGGACATGTACACCGAGGTCATCCAGGCGTACGAGGCCTCGCATCCCAACGTCGACGTACAGCTGCAGATCTCGAAGAGCATCGAGGACGAGATCACCCCGAACATGAAGGCCGGGCGGTTCCCGGACGTCGTGGTGCTCGGTCAGGGCCGCAAGGCCGCGCTCACCGAGACGCTCATCAAGGACAAGGCCCTCGAGGACCTCACGCCCCTGCTGAAGGCGAAGGTGCCCGGCGAGGACAAGACCGTCGGGGACAAGCTCATCCAGGGCATCGTCGGCAACCTCAACACCAACCCCTACGGCACGGACCAGACGTACCTGCTGCCGATGTACTACGCGCCGACCGGGCTGGTCTACAACAAGGGTCTGTTCGAGCAGAAGGGCTGGAAAGTCCCGGCCACCTGGGACGAGATGTTCGCACTCGGCGAGACGGCCAAGAAGGAGAAGATCGCGCTGTTCACGTACCCGACCGCCGGGTACCTCGACTCGTTCTTCTTCGCGCTGCTCGCCGACGTCGGCGGGGATCAGTTCTACACCGACGTCATGACGTACAAGCAGGGCGTCTGGAAGACGCCGCAGGCCCGGCAGGTTCTGGACCTCACCACCCGGCTGCTGAAGTACGCCGCGCCGACCACGGTCGGCTACGCCAACGAGCAGGACTTCACCAAGAACCAGCAGGCGATCCTCGACAACAAGGCGCTGTTCATGCCGAACGGCACCTGGGTCGTCGGCGAGATGAAGGACGCCCCGCGCGCCGACGGCTTCCAGTGGGGTCTGACGCCGTTGCCGGCGGTCACGGCGGGCGGCAAGCGCTACATCACCACGTCGGTGGAGTCGGTCTGGATCCCCAGCGCGGCCAAAAACAAGGACGCGGCGAAGGAGTTCGTCGGCTACCTCTACTCCGACGAGGCGGCGAAGATCTTCGCCAAGTCGGACGCCATCCAGCCGATCCAGGGCATCGTGAGCAGCCTGTCCGCGGAGAACGCCGAGTTCTACAAGGTCTACGAGGACCCGTCGGTCGCCGCGCTGGTCGGCGGGTTCGCCGGCACCGCGCCCGTCGCGGGCGTCGACATCAAGGCCACGCTCTTCGACACGGCCAACAGCATCATCAGCGGCGACAAGACCGAGGACCAGTGGCAGGCCGCGCTCAACGACGCCAGTGAGAAGCTGCGCCAGGCGGGGAGCTGACGTGCCCGGTGGCAGCCTGTCGAGCATCGGAGGGCGCCGGCGCGGCGACGGCCTCTTCGTGCTCGCCTGCCTCCTGCCCGCGCTCGTGCTCTTCGCGGTCTTCATGATCGTCCCGACCGTGAACGTGTTCCGGATGTCCTTCTACACCTGGAGCGGATTCTCCCCCGACATGCGTTTCGTGGGGCTCGGCAACTTCACCCGGCTCCTCGACGACGAGCAGTTCGTCCGCGCGTTCCAGAACACGGTCGCGCTTCTCGTCGTCGTGACCGTCGTGACGATGGGCGTGGGCCTGTTCCTCGCCGCGATCATGACCCGGCAGCGGCTGCGGGGGCGGCCCCTCTTCCGGTTCATCCTCTACGTCCCGAGCGTGCTGTCCGTGGTCGTCATCGCGGCGATCTTCTCCGCCATCCTGGACCAGGAGAACGGCCTGCTCAACGGCACCCTGCGGCTGCTCTCGCTGGATGGCCTGCGGCAGGTCTGGCTCGGCGACCAGCAGCTGGTGCTCTGGTCCGTCGCGTTCGCGATGGTCTGGCAGTCGCTCGGCTACTACATGGTCCTCTACATGTCCGGCATGGCGAGCATCCCGGAGGAGCTCTACGAGGCCTCCGCGCTCGACGGCGCGACCGCCCGGCGGCAGTTCTTCGCCATCACGCTGCCGCTCATCTGGCAGAACCTCCGCACGACGCTGACGTTCTTCGTCATGAGCGCGGTCAACCTCAGCTTCGTCCTGGTCCGCGCGATGACCGGCGGCGGGCCCGACGGCTCCTCGGAGGTCCTGCTGAGTTACATGTACAAGCAGGCGTACACGAACTCGTCGTACGGCTACGGCATGGCCATCGGCGTCGTCATCTTCGCGTTCTCGTTCCTCGTCTCGCTCCTGGTGAGCCGCGCGACGCGGCGCGAGCCCCTCCAGTTCTGAGGACGGCCACCATGACCACGATCAACTGGCGAAGGACACTGACCTACGTCCTCGTCACCGCGATCGCGCTCGCCATCGCCGTGCCGGTCGCCTGGGTGCTGGTCGCCTCGCTCAAACAGAAGAGCGAGTTCTTCGGCAGCCCCTGGGCGCTGCCGGAGGGCCTCCACCTCCAGAACTACGTCGACGCGTTCGTCACCGCCCGCATGGGCAAGTACTTCTTCACCTCGGTGCTCGTCACGCTGCTCGGGCTGGTGTTCGTCCTGGCCGTCTCCGTGCCGGCGGCCTATGTCATCGCCCGCTACGAGTTCCGCGGCCGCGCTCTCGTGGAGGTCGCGCTGCTGGCCGGGCTGTTCGTCAACGTCAACTACATCGTGGTGCCGATCTTCCTCATGCTCGTCGGCTGGGACCGGGCGCTCGTCGACGTGCTCCCCGGTGGTTTCTTCATCGACAACCCAGGGGTCCTCTCGCTCGTCTACGCGGCCACGTCGATCCCGTTCACCATCTATCTGCTCACCGCGTACTTCCGGTCGATACCGGCCGAATACGAGGAGGCCGCCGCCCTGGACGGGGCGTCCCGCCTGCGGATCATGACCAGGGTCATGCTGCCGATGGCGCGGCCTGCGCTCACCACCGTGATCCTGTTCAACTTCCTGGCCTACTGGAACGACTTCATCATCGCGCTCACCCTGCTCCCGGGCGAGGGCAAGACGCTGCAGGTGGGCCTGCTCAACCTGATGACCGCGCAGAAGGCGGCGGCCGACTACGGGCGGCTCTACGCCGGCATGGTCATCGTCATCGTCCCCGTCCTCATCTTCTACGCGCTCATCCAGCGCCGGCTGATCGAAGGCATGGCCTCCGGCGGTGTGAAGGGCTGAAGGAGTCTGGTCATGAAGGAATCGACGCGCAGCGTGCTGCTCGTCATCGCCCGCACGTTCGTCGTGGCCGGCTGCGTCGCCGTCGTCGTCAGCGCGCGGGCGACGACCGGGTGGGGCCATCTCGCGATCATGCTCGCCGCGCTGGGCGGACTGCTGGCCGTGCTGGCCTCGTACAACCGGAGGTTCCGGTGATCGCGGAGGTGTCGGCCGGGCGGGCACTGGCCGCGGTCCGGCCGAGCGAACGGCAGCTCGCGTGGCAGGCCATGGAGTTCTACGGGTTCATCCACTTCGGCATGAACACGATGACGGACCGGGAGTGGGGCGAGGGGCACGACGACCCGGCCGCCTTCGACCCGGCCGGACTCGACGCCGACCAGTGGATCAGGGCGCTCAAGAGCGCCGGGATGACCGGTGTGATCCTGACCTGCAAGCATCACGATGGGTTCTGCCTGTGGCCGAGCGGCGTCACGACGTACACGGTCGCCTCCTCGCCCTGGCGTGACGGCCAGGGCGACGTGGTCGCGGAGGTCGCCGACGCGGCCCGGCGGCACGGCCTGCGGTTCGGGATCTACCTGTCGCCGTGGGACCGCACCGAGGCGTCCTACGGCAGCGGGACCGCGTACGACGACTTCTACGTCGCCCAGCTCACCGAGCTGCTCACCCGGTACGGGCCGGTGTTCGCGGTGTGGCTGGACGGCGCGAACGGCGAGGGCCCGAACGGCAAGCGCCAGGTCTACGACTGGGAGCGGTACTACGCGGTGGTCCGCGAGCTGCAGCCGGACGCGGTCATCAGCGTGTGCGGGCCGGACGTCCGCTGGTGCGGCAACGAGGCCGGGGACACCCGCCCCGACGAGTGGAGCGTGGTGCCCCGGGCCCTCCAGGACGCCGAGCGGATCGCGGACCGCTCGCAGCAGGCGGACGACGGCGCCTTCGCCCGGCTCGTCCGCAGCGACGACCGCGACCTCGGCAGCCGCGCCGCCTTGGCGGGGCACGAGCATGACCTGGTCTGGTACCCGGCCGAGGTGAACACCTCGATCCGGCGCGGATGGTTCCATCACCCGGCCGAGGACGCCGCGGTCCGCTCCGCGGACGAGCTGTTCGCCATCTACCTGCGCGTCGTCGGCGGCAACTCCTGTTTCCTGCTCAACGTCCCGCCGGACCGTGACGGGCGGGTGCGGGGCACCGACGTGGCGGTGCTGGAGCAACTCGGGCGGCGCATCGCGGACTTCCAGGCGCGGCGGGTCGAGGCGGCCGCGACGGTGTCGTCCGGGCGCGCGGGCGATGTCGCGACCGCGTGGCCCGGCAGGGGGCGCGCGCCGTGGCGGCCGGACGACGCCGACCCCCTGCCCGGCGTACGGCTCGCGTTCGCACGGCCACGCCCGATCGAGGCGGTCGTCGTGGGCGAGGACATCACGCAGGGGCAGCGCATCGAGCACGTCGTCGTCCGGGGCCACCGCGACGGCCGGTGGACGACGCTCGCCGCGGCGAACGCCGTGGGCTACCAGCGCATCCTGACGTTCCCGCCGGCCGAGGTCGACGCCGTGCTGGTCGAGGTGTCCCAGGCCCGGGACACACCCGTCGTCGCCCGCGTGGCCGCGATCGAGGCGGCGTCGTGAAGGGCGCCGTGAGGGAGCGCGCCGTGCGGAAGGGCGCCGTGCGGAAGGGCGCCGTGCGGAAGGGCGCCGTGCGCAGGCCGGCGCGCCGGCGCCGGGCCGTCTTCCTGGTCGCCGGCGTGGTGACCGCCCTCGCCGCTCTGGTGGTCGCCGGCGTGATGCTCACCCACCGCTCCGGCGAGGTCGCCTCCATCGACGGGCACGCCGTGACCCGCGACGAGCTGCTCTTCCACATGCAGCGGCTCGCGCCCCAGGTCCAGAACGAGTTACGCATCCAGGGCGGGACCGCGTGGACCACGAAGGCCGGCGACCGGACCGCACTGCGGCGGCTCGCGGCCCGCGCACTCGACGAGATCCGGCGGGACAAGACCACGCTCGTCCTCGCGAAGGAGGAAGCCCTGATCGGCTCCGCCGACCACGCGGACTTCCTCGCCGAGCTGGCCGGCGAGAACGAGCGCCGTGCCAACGCCGTCGCCCGGGGCGAGGTCGTCTACGGCCTGGTGGAATTCTCGCCCGAGGAGTACTACTCGCACCGGCTCACCGAGCTCACGACCGCGCTGAAGCAGCGGCTCGGCAAGAAGGCGGGCGGCCCGCTCCGGGTCACCGACGCCGACGTCCGGCAGGCGTTCGACGCCGACCGGGACGCCTGGAGCGCCAACGCGACCACGTACACGTACGCGAAGCTCGTGGTGCCGGTGCCCGACGGCGCTCCCCAGGACTACGCGGCCGGCCTCCAGCGGCGGGTGGCCGCGGCGGACCGGCTGGCGGAGGTCGCGGATCGAGAGCCGGGCGCCGAGCTCACGACCGCCACGCACCGCGGCGGCGGCTCGGCCGTCCACGACCAGGACCTCATGGCGGTGCTCGGCAAGCTCGCCGCGGGCCAGATCTCCGCCCCCGTCCCGGGGACCGGCCAGATCACCTACTACGAACTCAACGGCAAGACCGTCGACGAGGACGCGGCGTTCGCCGAGTACTCCCGACGCATCCGGCAGTCGCTCATCGAGGAGAAGTTCGCCCAGTTCCTCCAGCGCCGAGTGGACAACAGCGACATCAAGGTCGACACGGCGGCGGTGGACGCCATCAACGCAGAGGATGTGCACCAGTGAAACCTGTCGGCACCGTACCCCCCGTCGCGCCGCCCCGCCGGCGCCCCGCGGCGCGGAGGCTGCGCATGGGCCTCGCCGCCCTGCTCGCCGCGCTTCTCGCGGGCTCGCTCGCGCCCGCCGCGCCCGCCGCCGCGGCCCCGGACCGCTCCCCCGCCGCCGCCCAGAAGGATCTGCCCGGCAACGCGCCGAACCCGGCAGGCGGCAGGGACTACTTCATCGACGCCACCAACGGCCGCGACAACGCTTCCGGCACCTCACCGAAGACCGCCTGGCGCAGCCTGGCCAAGGCGAACGCGACGACGTTCATGCCCGGCGACCGCATCCTGCTCAAGAGCGGCGCACAGTGGCACGACCAGCAGTTATGGCCGAAGGGCTCGGGCAGCGCGGGCAAGCCGATCACCATCTCGGCGTACGGCGACCCGGCCGCCCGCACGCCGTACATCGCGGCGAACGGCAAGGTGCCGAGCCCCTTCCGCGCCGACGGCACGAAGAACCCCGACACGGTCGGTCTGACCGGGGCCATCGTGCTGCGCAACCAGCAGTACTTCGAGATCAACAACGTCGAGCTGTCCAACGACGACGACTTCGCCACCGACATCACCACCGGGCGCCACGTCCGCGACGGCATCATGGTCTCCATCAACGCCGACCTCCTGCCGGCCGGCGCGGACAGCATCATGGACCATTTCCGCATCTCGAACGTGTACGTCCATGATCTCGACGGCCCGAGCAACTGGCAGCGGATCCACTACGGCGGCGTCAACTTCCAGGTCTTCGGCAGCCGCAACTACAAGGAGTACGCCACCGGCGGCTACTACTTCAAGGACGTCAGGATCGAGAACAACACCTTCATGAAGGTCGAGCTGCACGCCGTGCAGTTCGCGTTCAACTGGTTCGCCGCGGACGGTGCGGACTCCGGCCAGTACGACGAGAGCGGGAAGTTCCACGAGGGCTGGGAGCAGCTCTGGGTGCGTACCCGCGACCTGTACAGCCGTGACGTCTACATCGGCCACAACTACGCCGAAAGCGTCGGCCAGGGCGCGATCCAGCTGGCCAACACCAAGAACATGACGGTCGAGTACAACGAGGTCAACGGCTTCCTCGAACGGTATGGCTCGGTGTCCGTCGCGCTCTATCTGTGGGCGGGCGCCGACTCGGTGATGCAGTACAACGAGGTCTACGGCGGCCCGTACAACGAGTTCGACGGCACCCCGTGGGACCTGGAGTACACGAACTTTAACGTCACCTACCAGTTCAACTACTCGCACGACAATCCGGCGGGCTGGATGTCGTATATGGGCAACAGCTCCAACTCGGTCGCCCGCTACAACCTGAGCGTGAACGACAACGGCGTGCTGGTGAAGAACATGCTGTCGTCGAACTACTCGCCGACCTACTTCGTGAACAACACCTTCGTGTACGACGGCGCGGAGATGGACTACTTCCACGACGAGACGTTCCTGAGCAAGGTCTACTTCCTGAACAACATCTTCTACAACGCCTCCACGACGGAATCTACGCCGTGGTACCGCCGGACCGGCGCCCTGCGCCAAGCGGTGTTCTCGAACAACGACTTCTACGAGGCGAGCGGCACCCATTCCAGCCAGGAACCGGCTGACCGGGCCGGGCTGCGGGTCGACCCGAAGTTCGTGGGCGACCCGGCGAAATACGTCACCGGGGCGGGCGTGGACCGGATCCGGACGGCCGCGGCGCACTTCAGGCTGCGCGGCGACTCGCCGCTCATCGACGCCGGCCGGTACAACCCGCACCTGGGCACCGAGGACTTCCTCGGCACGCACCTCTACTACGGCAAGGCACCGGACCTGGGCATCGCGGAGAGCTGGATCGGTGAGAAGGTCGCCAACCCGGTGGACGACGATCCCATCGAGGACGATACGGACGACCGGGTCAACCTCGCGCTCGGCAAACCGGTCACCGCGAGCTCGACGCACCCGGGCGCGAACGGCACGCTCACCGCTGACAAGCTGACCGACGGCGACCCGGCGACCCGCTGGGCGGCGGCCGACGACGCGACCTACCCGATCACGCTCGACATCGACTTCGGCGCGGACACGACCTTCGACGAGGTGTACCTCGACGAATACACCGACTCAGGCACCAACCCGCGGGTCCAGACATTCGACCTGCAACGATGGGACGCCGGGACCGGCGCCTGGGTGACCTTCGCGAGCCGTGCCGACGGCATCGGACACGACCTGACGGTGACCGGCTTCGGCAACGTCACGACCTCCCGGCTCCGGGTGGCGCTCACCGGGCAGAAACCGACCGAGGTGTACACCCCGACACTGACCGAGATCGCCGTCTACCGCACCGACGCATAGGCCATGAACGCTCGGCGGGAATCCAGCTCATCCGCCCCAAAGGCGTCAGGTGTCAGCGCAGCGTGACGTTGTGTTCACAGATGACTGCACGGACCGTAGAGTGTCAGAATGGCAGTCGAGATCACGTGGCCGACCTGGCGCGCGGGCGCCGGTCGGCCGCAGATGGCGCAGCGAAACAACCCTGATCCGCGCCAGCGGGGGCCTGGCTCGGTTGTGCGGCACTCCTGAACCGGCCCATGCCCATCCAGCCCCACGGCTGATGCACGACAAGGAGCACCCCCTATGTCTCAGGTCAGTCCCCCCAGTCCTGCCGAGGCTGACAGCAGCGGCCAGCCCAGCCTGAAGCGGGTGATGGGCCCCGGCCTGTTGCTGCTGTTCATCGTCGGCGACATTCTCGGCACCGGGATCTACGCGCTGACCGGCCAGGTCGCCGGCGAGGTGGGCGGCGCCGCCTGGCTGCCCTTCGCGATCGCCTTCATCGTCGCGCTGATCACGGCGTGCTCCTACCTGGAGCTGGTCACGAAATATCCGCAGGCCGCGGGAGCCGCCCTGTACGTGCATAAGGCCTTCGGCAAGCACGCGCTGACCTTCATGGTGTGCTTCGCCGTGATGTGTTCGGGCATCACCTCGGCGTCAGCCGCCTCGCGGGCCTTCGCGGCCAACCTGGTCGCGGGTTTCGGTCTGGACGTCGGCAACGGCGTCATCCTGCTGATCGCCCTGTGTTTCATGCTCCTGGTGCTGGCCGTCAACCTCCGAGGCGTCGCCGAGAGCGTCAAGACGAACATCGTGCTCACCGCGGTCGAGCTCTCGGGCCTGCTGCTCGTCATCCTGATCAGCCTCTACTTCATCGCGGGCGGCAACGCCGACTTCTCCCGCGTCGTCGCCTTCGAGACCCCTGCCGACAAGAGCGTGTTCCTGGCGGTCAGCGCCGCGACGTCGCTGGCCTTCTTCGCCATGGTGGGTTTCGAGGACTCGGTCAACATGGCGGAGGAGACCAAGGATCCGGCGCGGATCTTTCCCCGGATGATGTTCACCGGGATCGGGATCACCGGGGTGATCTACATCCTCGTGTCCATCTGCGCCGTCGCCGTGGTCCCCGTCGGCCGGCTCGCCGAAAGCGAGACCCCGCTGTCGACGGTGGTGCAGACCGCGGCCCCCGGCTTCCCGATCTCCGACCTGTTGCCGTTCATCTCGATGTTCGCCGTGGCCAACTCCGCACTGATCAATATGCTGATGGCCAGCCGGCTCCTGTACGGGATGGGCAAGCAGGGCGTGCTGCCGTCCTTCCTGGCGAAGGTGCACCTCTCCCGGCGCACGCCCTACGCGGCGATCCTGTTCACGACCGCCATCGCCCTCGGGCTCATCACTTTCGTCTCGCTGGACCCCGACAGCCCCGTCGTGGCGTTGCTGGGCGGGACGACGTCGCTGCTCCTGCTCGCGGTCTTCGCCCTCGTCAATGTGTCCGTTCTCGTGCTGCGCAGGGACGAGACGACGGCGGAGCACTTCAACGCGGGCCGCGTCCTCCCCGTGGTGGGCACGATCACGTGCCTCTACCTGGTCCTTCCCTGGTCCTCCGGGCGTCCGGCCGGCCAATACCAAATCGCGGGCGTGCTGCTGGCGATCGGCGTGATCCTCTGGGTGATGACCTGGTTGTCCCACAGGAAGCAAGCAGGCATGACCGGCCGGGACTGAGATCGTCGGGCCGGCGCCCCGGCCGCACGCCTCGGTCTGTCGCAGCGTCTCGCGGTTGAGTAGGGGGGTGCTCATGCGCGCCTCGCGGTTTCGGCGCACTCTGCCTCTTGCAGGAGCGCACGACCACGAGGACAGGGGGGCACGATGCATCTCGCACGCACCAGCATCTATCCGCACATGGACCCGCGGCTGCAGTGGGCGCTGAGCCGCTATCAGGATGGCATGCTGACCATGGCCACCAACACCAGCAGCGAGACGGAGGTAGCCGTCCTCGCCCTCGTCGAAGATGCCGACGCCTTCGCCGCCCGCGACGACGTACGGCTCGGCGCCGTGATCGGCGAGGTCGACGGGCATCGGCTGGTGACCGCGCGGGTCCCGTTCACCGGCATCGAGCCGATCCGCCGGTCGGCGGGCGTGCGCAGCCTGAAGCTGGCGCAGGCGATGATGCCGATGCTCCAGGCCACCGTCCAGGATCTCAAGGCCGCGCCGGCCGCCTGGCCACCCGGGGCGTTGACCGCCGGCGGCGCCGGCGTCGTGGTCGGGGTGGTGGACTACGGCCTGGACTTCGCGCACCGCAACTTCCTCCGGCCGGACGGATCGACCCGCGTCGCCGCGCTGTGGGACCAGACCGCCGCATCCGGCCCGGACAGCCCGTTCGGGTACGGCAAGCGCCACAGCTCCAGGGACATCGACCTGGCGCTGGCTGCCGAGGATCCCTACCGCGCCCTCGGCTACGACCCCGGCGAGAACCCGCCCACCCTCTCCCCGGGCAGGCACGGCACCCACGTGGCGGACATCGCCGCCGGCAACGGCGGCGGCTCCGGGACGCCGGGGGTCGCGCCGGAGTCCGCCATCGCGTTCGTTCAGATCTCCCACTCCGACATCACCTGGCAGGGGCCGGGCGTGGTGGAGGATTTCCTCGGCGACTCGGTGCACATGCTGGAGGCGGTGCGATTCCTGTTCGACGAGGCGGCCGAGCGGCCGTGCGCGATCAACATCAGCATCGGCACGAACGGTGGGCCGCACGACGGCTCCAGCCTGGTGGAGAGGGGCCTGGACGCGATGTTGTCCGAGCGTCCCAACCGGATGGTCGTGCTGTCGGCCGGCAACTCCTTCAACGACGGCGTCCACGCCGCCGGCGCTGTCGCCGCGGGCGGGACGTCCGACCTGCGCTGGGTGATCCCCGAGGTGTCCCCGTCGTCGCCCGAGTGGCACGGGGAGCTGGAGATCTGGTACTCCGGCCGCGACCGCTTCACCGCCGAACTGATCGATCCCTCCGGGAAGAGCCTCGGCTCGGTGCCGCTCGGTTCCAACGGCAGGCTCGTGGCCGACGACGGCACCACTACTCTGCTGTTCGTGAGCCACCGCAGGGCAGACCCGCTCAACGGCGACAACGTGGTGGACGTCTTCCTGGAGCGGCACGCCGCTCCGGGCGCCTGGACCATCCGGCTGCACGGTGAGCAGGTGGACGACGGCGGCTACCACGCCTGGATCGAGCGGAACAACGTCGTGCAGACGACGTTCGCCGAGCCGCGCGACAACAGCCACACCCTGGGCTCCATCGCCTGCGGACGGCTTGCCCTGGCGGTCGGCTCCTACGACGCGCACACCCAGGGCAGCCCGCTGTCCGGCTTCTCGGCGTCGGGGCCGACCCGCGACGGCAGGCAGCGGCCGGAACTCAGCGCCCCCGGGCACAAGGTCGTCGCGGCCCGCTCCAAGACCGGCACCGGCGTCATCGCCAAGTCGGGCACCAGCATGGCGGCTCCCGCTGTCACGGGTCTGACGGCGCTGGTCCTGGCCGAAGCCGACGCCCGCGGCGTCGAACTGGACATCGAGACGCTGCGGCGGATCGTCATCCTGGCGGCCCGTACCGACCCGCCTCCCGCCGAAGGGTGGCACGCCCGCTACGGGCACGGCCGGGCCGAGGTGGCCGAGGCGCTCAGGGCTGTGCAGAAGCTGGCGCAAGGATGATCCCTGCCGGTGGCCAGGACCCGGGCGCGTACCGCAAGGCGCGCGTCCGGGCCTGGCTGCTGGGCGACGAGCGCTGGGCACGCGACCATCCGGCGACCGGCGTGGTGGAGGTGTCGCAGCCGGGATACCGGCCACCCGGCGTCGAGGTACGCGCGGCGCTCACCGACACGCTGCTGACCGCCGCCGTCCGGCCTTCGGCACTGGCGGACCTGGACCGCGACCCGCTCGTGGTCTCGGTTGAGCTGACCGGCTGGCAGTAGCGGCCGGCGACGCCGGCACCGGTGAGCCGTCACTGGGAGATGGCCTCGTACAGGCGTCTCGCCTCGTACAGCACGAGGCTCGACCCCTTGCGCGCGGCCATCTCGGCCAGCCCGAAGATCTCGCCTTGCGCGCCCGCGAGCACAGCCGCCCGCGCGGCGACGCCCAGCAGCTCGCCCAGCCCGGCGCGCGACCGTTCGCCCGGGCCGGGCAGCAGGAGGGGGAGGGCCACGGCGAGCGTCCGCCACACCTCGGCGTACGCGCCGGCCGCCGTCAGATCGGCGAGTGGGGCGGAGATCCTCTTGAGCACGACGAACTCGTGCCGGATTAGCTCCGCGATGGCCCACCCGAGGTCGGCGGCGGGGAACTGCCCGCGTGCGGCCAGCGTGAGCGCCGCGCCGGCCGCCTCCGCCCGCTGCGCGTCCCGCCGATGCCCCAGCCCGCCCGCGATCGCGACCGCCGTGGCCGCCCCCGCAGGGCCCTCGCCATGGGCCAGAGCCGCCAGGGCCTCCATCCTGACGTCGTTGGAGCCGGACAGCCAGGGCCTGCAGCGCACGAGCCAGGCGGCCACGATCTCGCGGTGCGAGGGCATGATCATCGGCCACCACAAGGCGTCGCGCGGGGAGGAGAGATACGTGCTCGGGGGCTCGGCCACCCACAGCTTCTCCAGCCAGGCGGGCAGGCCAGCGGTCGGCACGACCTTGGAGCGCAGCTGCTGGGACCAACTGCGGGGGGCGTAGTAGTTCGGCCTCTCCTCCTTATGCAGCTCCCAGTCCACAGCGGGGTCGGGCCACCCGCCGTCACGCAACCACGCGGCCAGCGCCCGGCCCGCCTGTGAAGGCAGCTTCTCCGCCCGTACGAGCAGCTCGGGGTCGATGTGCCGGGGCAGCCGCAGCAGCGCCTGGTCGAAGTCGGCCGCAAGCGGCTCGCTCTCCCCCAGCCGCTCCATCCGCCCCACCAAGGTCGCGGCGTCGACGTGGCCGGTGGCCGCGGTCGGCGTGGCGAGCAGCGCGGGAATCGTCTCCCCACGTTCGAAGAGCGCGATCACCTCCTCCAAGCGGCGCCGGACAAACCGCTGGGGCGGCCACTCGCTGAAGATGTGGTACGCGTTCGTCTCGGCCAGCGACGTGCTCACCTGCCGGCTCTGCTCGGGCGCCACGACCGCCAGCGCGCAGCGGGCCAGCAGGGTGTGGACGCCGCTGTCGTGGCCGTCACGGTCGAACACGTACATGTTGGGGTCGCCCGGCTGCGGCCGGCTCTCCTCCCACCACGGCCGCAGCGCCGCCGCCATGCCGTCGCGATCGCAGTGGGTCAGCTCGACAAGCCCGGCCAGGACGCGCTCGCACTGCTGCGGCTCCTCCGACCAGCCCAACGCCCGCAGCTCCGCGACCAGCTCGGCCGGCGAGGCGACCGGCTGCGCGAGGGCGGGCAGCGCGGGCGCGTGCAGGACGGCGGCGACCGGCTGCTCCGGCTCCACCCCCGTGATCACGCCGTAGGCGGCGGCCACGCGCTCCCGCAGATCGGCGGGCAGCCGGGCCGCGGCCTCGCGGATCGCCTCCCGGCCGGTGTCGTCCGCGTGCGGGGCCAATTTGACCGCCAGCCGCACCGCGCGTGCCCGCAGGGCGGGGGTGTCCACGTCGAACACGGTGGCCAGCGCGGGCACCGCGCCGCCGCTCCGTGGCGCGGGTGTCTGCGCCAGCCACTGCACGGCGGCCTGGAGGAGCTTCTTCTCCAGCCGGTACGCCAGCGACCCCACGGCCTCGGCGAACAGCTCGTCGTCCAGCAACCCCGCGGTCTCGGCCCGCTGCAGCTCTTCCAGCGCGAGCTCCGCCAGCGGCGGGGCGGCCGCCGGCAGCAGGCGGACGAAGTCGAGGACCGGGATCTCCTCCGGCTCCGGCCGCAGCAGCCGCCAGAGCCGTATGAACGGGGCGATCTCCTCGGCCGGGCCGCCGGTCAGGAACCGGCCGGCGCAGCCGTCGATCAGCGTCCCGCGGGGCACTCGGCCCTCATCGGCCAGCACGGCCAACTCGCCGGCAATGCTCAGGAGCGGCTCGGCCACACCCAGCACCTGGAACAGGCGCGGCAGCAGGGGACCGAGCAGCGGATCGTCGTCGATGCCAGGGCCGCGCCCGCGCCGCCGCAGGGCCAGCCGCCAGACCCACCCGACGACGAAGGCGTCGCCGTCCGGGAGCTCGAGGCCCGTCTCGGACACCAGTGCGGCGGCCAGGTCCCAGCCGGGCAGGCCTTCCATGCGCCGCCACGTCCTGCCGGTCGGCGGCCTCAGCCGGTCCACCAACCGGACGGCAAGGTCACGGCGCCACTCCACGGGGCGGCGCCGCAGCAGGGACACGATGCGGCCGGCGTCCTGCTCCGGGTCGCGCACCAGGCGCAGCTCCCTGCGGTTGAGCCAGGCCGCCACCTGCTGAGCCCCGGTGAAGCAGGCCGCCCCCGCGAGCCGGTATCCGGGCGCCAGGCCCTCGATCTCCCGGCGGGCTACGAACCCGCCGCGCAGCTCCTCGGTCAGGTGGCCCGGGAGCTGCATGGCGACCGCCCGCCGGCCCAGGTCGCTCAGCCCGTCCAGGAACTTCGCCAGGTCCTCGTCGTCGCCCGCCTCGATGCGGTCGAGGACCTCCAGCCAGGGATTCATGCGGGCACCTCGTTCCACCAGGCGCCGCGGGTTCGGCCCGCCCGCCGTAAACAAGCGATCATGGCCCGGACCCTAACGGCAGCCTCCGACAATCCGCCCCCGCACCCGAATGGGCTCGATGATGGTGCCAAACCTGGCATGTTTCGGAGTCTCAACGAAACTTTCACACGCCCCATTCATGAGGAAGAGCCACCATGCAGGCGGAACGCACCCCTAAGATCTTCACTGGCTGGCATAGGCCGTTGACAACTCGATGGAGGCGTCCGACACTTTCGCCATCGCACCGATAGTTTCGTCCGGATCACCCCTGCGCGCGCCCCGCCAGCCTTCACAAGGAGGAAGCACGCACATGAACGGCGCCCCCACCCGCTCGAAGAGTCGCAGACGCGGCCGCACCAGGCTGCTCATCGGCCGTGCCTGTGCCGTAGCCGTAGCACTGGTCCTGGCTGTGACGATGCCGCCCGGCATCGCCCACGCGGCCCCCATCACGTCCAATCAAACCGGCACCAACAACGGCTACTTCTATTCGTTCTGGACCGACAGTTCCGGAACGGTCTCCATGGAACTGGGATCCGGCGGCAATTACAGCACCTCATGGCGCAACACCGGGAACTTCGTCGCCGGCAAGGGCTGGAACCCCGGCGGACGCCGAACCGTGAACTACTCAGGCAGCTTCAATCCGTCCGGCAATGCGTATCTGACGCTCTACGGGTGGACGAGAAATCCACTCGTGGAGTATTACATCGTCGACAACTGGGGCACCTACCGGCCTACCGGAACGTACAAGGGCACGGTCACCAGCGATGGCGGTACGTACGACATCTACCAGACGACGCGCTACAACGCCCCCTCCATCGAAGGCACCCGAACCTTCAATCAGTATTGGAGCGTCCGGCAGTCGAAGAAAACGGGCGGAACCATAACCTCCGGCAATCACTTTGACGCCTGGGCCCGTAGTGGAATGAATCTCGGCACCCATGATTACATGATCCTCGCAACCGAGGGATATCAAAGCAGCGGGAACTCCAATATCACGGTGGGCGGCTCCTCCGGCGGCGGTGGCGGCGGCGGCGGCGGTGGCTGCACCGCGACGCTGTCCGCGGGCCAGCAGTGGAGCGACCGATACAACCTCAACGTATCGGTCAGCGGCTCGAGCAACTGGACCGTGACGATGAACGTGCCGTCTCCAGCGAAGATCATCGCCACCTGGAACATCAGCGCCAGCTACCCCAGCGCCCAGGTGTTGACCGCCAGACCCAACGGCAGCGGCAACAACTGGGGTGCGACGATCCAGCACAACGGCAACACCACCTGGCCGACGGTCTCCTGCAGCGCGAGCTGACCTCCGAAGACCCGCGGACGCCGAGCGGGAGTGGCGACAGGGTGCGCCGCTCCCGCTCTGGTCACCGCTCGGCTCGGTCCCGTGGCGATGACGTGATCGCCTGGCGCGTGCTTCGGCTCACCGGTGGATCGCCGTCCGGGGTGTCGTCATCGACCAGGAAGCCGCCGGATTGGTGCCGCCAGAGCCGAGCGTAGGGACCTTGGGCCTGGAGCAACTCGCTGTGGGTGCCCTGCTCCACGATGTGTCCGCGGTTGAGCACAACAAGCCGATCCATGCGGACGACGGTGCTCAACCGGTGCGCGACCACGAGCGCGGTACGGTCCTGCATCAAGTGCCACAGGGCTTCCTGAACGAGGATTTCGCTTTCGGAGTCCAGGGCGCTGGTCGCCTCGTCCAGCAGCAGGATCGGGGCGTCACGCAGGATCGCGCGCGCCAGGGCGAGGCGTTGCCGCTGGCCGCCGGAGAGCTTGACGCCGCGCTCGCCGACCAAGGTGTCGAATCCCATTGGCAGAGAGTCGGCGAACTCCATGACATGCGCCGCCTGCGCGGCCCGGAGGATCTCGGCATCGGTGGCCCCCGGCCGGGCGAACGCGATGTTGTCGCGCACCGACCGGTGGAACATGGCGGGCTCCTGCGGGACATAGGCGATAAGACTGCGCAGGTCGGCCTGACGCAGGCGGGCGATGTCCTGGCCGCCTATCAGGATCCGGCCTCCGTCGACGTCCATGAGGCGCAGCAACAGCCGGGTCAGGGTGCTCTTGCCGCCGCCGGACTGGCCGACCAGCCCGATCTTGGCGCCGCTGGGGATGTCCAGATCCAGGTTCTCGAACAACGGTCGGCCATCGGCGTAGCCGAAGCTCACCCGCTCGAAGCGTACGCTCGCGTCGGCCGGGCGCAGCGGCAGCGGGTCGGGTGGATCCACCACGGTCGGCGGCACGAGAAGCAGCTCGGTGAACTGGGCGGCTTCGGTGAGCACGCTCTCGATGCGCCGGTATATCTGGTTGAACTCGAACATGATGCTGATCGTGGTCGAGTAGTAGGAGAAGGTCACCACGATGGCCTCCACCCCCAGGCCTCCCCGCAGTGCCACGGCGAGGAGCAGGCCCACGGCGCTGGTGAGGACCGACAGCGGGGCGACGACGGTGTCCACCCGGAGATTGCCGTAATCCCAAGAGCGCAGCGACAGCCTGCCCTGCTCGGCGACCCTGGCCCGGTGTTCGGTGGCTTCGCGATCCTCGGCGGCGAACGCGCGGACCGTCTCCATGTTGGCCAGCACATCGGCGACGTGGCCCGACACCAGCACCTTGGCCGCCTCACGTTCGTCGACCAGCGCTTGGCGACGGCGGATGAGCGGAGCGACGAGAAAGCCGGTGACGATGATGAGGCCCACGAGAACGACGACCAGCAGCGGGTGATAGCGCCACAGCACGACCGAGGCGAAGGCCAGCGGCACCACCTTGGCCATGATCGAGAAGGTGAGCGTGTCGGCGAACTCCTCGAACCTGGAGGAGAATCCCAGCACCCGTTTGGTCAGCGACCCGGCGAAGTTGTCGTGAAAGAAGGCGGCGTCCTTGGTCAGCAGCTCGTCCATGCCCACCACGCCGAGCCGCTCGATCCCCCGGGCGTCCGTACGGTTCAGGAAGTGCAGTCCCACTCGCCACAGCACTTCGCCCGCCAGCAGGAACCCGCCGAACGCGAGCACATACGGCAGTAACGCGGCGACGGTGCCGTCCCCGCCTTCGGAGAGATGCCCCACGAGCCCGGCGACCGCCAGCGGCGCCAGGTAGAACAGGCAGATGTTCCCCATCGCCGGCAGCGTCAGGGCGGGCACCGAGACCCGCCACTGGCGCTTCAGCTCACCGCAGTAGTAGCGCAGGACCAGCAGAACCGCCGATTTTCGTACAGAGGGACCATTCCCGGAGTCCTCAAGTGATCCGTGCACAGCCATCCGCCCTCCCGAATGCCGACAGCGCCTTGGCCATGCTGCCGGAGGCTGTACGGCAGAGCGAACGATTTTCCGGCCACCTCGGGGCGGCTACCGGGCACACGTAGCTCTGCCCGCGGGGGCGGGTAGGCCCGGGAGTGCCGGTTGTCAGGCGCAGGTGTATCCGGACGGAAGTACGGTGTCGCCGTTCGAGCGGCTTACTTGGAAGCCGACGCTGGTGGTGCCGGCTCCGGTGGACGTGCCCGGCTGGGTGGGTGACCTACGCGGTGTTCGAGACACTGTGCGGCGACCGGCCGTCGCGGTGCCCGAAGCTGACAGCTGACTCTCAGGTTCCTGGACTTGATCCGCGCGCACATCAGTGGCAGAACAGCACGAGTATCAGGAAAGGAAAATTACCCAGTGCGATCATTAACTCGTCTGGCCGCAGCGATCTTCACCGCTGCCCTCGCCGTGCTCACCGTCGCCATGCCCGCTCAAGCCATCACCGGCGGAGAACCCGACGGAAACCGCCACCCCAATGTCGGGCTGATCATGTTCTACCAGCCTGACGGCCGCTTCCGGTGCTCCGCGACGCTGGTCTCGCCGACCGTGCTCGTCACCGCCGCGCACTGTACCGAGGGAACACTCGGCAAGACCTTGGTGACGTTCAAGTCGGAGATCGCCAAGGAGCCCCCGGCGCCGTTCCCCGTGGCGGCCGACCCGAGCAAGGGCTACACGGCTGCGGAGATCACCGCCGCCGGCGCCCTGTCCGGCACGGCGCACTCCCACCCGCAGTACTCGAACTTCACCGACCTCGACAACTGGAACGACGTCGGCGTGATCGTCCTGGACAAGGCGGTCTCCGGGATCACTCCGGCCAAGATCGCGTCCTTGCGGTTCCTCGACGCCTACGGCCCACCGGCGCTGAGCAAGACGCTGTTCGACTTCGTCGGGTACGGCACAGAGGTGCGTAAGCCGGTCACCGGCCCCCAGAAGCCGCAGCCGATGAGCTACCCCCTGGAGCGCCGCTACACCACTCAGCCCGGGCAGAAGCTCACCGAGCAGATCCTCCAGGCCAACGGCAACTACCACGACACCCGCGGCGGCGGTGGCACCTGCTTCGGCGACTCGGGCGGCCCCGTGTTCCTCAAGGGCTCCCTCGTCGCGGTGACCAGCTACGGCTACACGCAGAACTGCCGCTACCTCGGCGGCTACCAGCGCATCGACATCGCCGTCGCGCAGAACTGGCTGAACGACTACCTGTAACCGCCACAGCCGACCGGCCACAGGTCCGGCACCAGCGCGGGCCGGCGACGACACCACGATCGTCTCGTCGGCCCGCGCAGGCGGTAAGTCCATTGAAACAAGTTATAGCCAGCCCTAGGCTGAGCGCATGATCCTGGACCGTTTCCAGATCACCGGCGCCGCCGCGATCGTCACCGGCGCGGGCCGGGGCATCGGCGCCGCCACCGCCGTCGCCCTCGCCCAGGCAGGGGCGGACGTGGTGCTCTGCGCACGCACCGAGGAGCAGCTCCGCGCGGTCGCCGACCAGGTGGAGAAGGCGGGCCGGAGAGCCCTCGTCGTCCCCGGCGACCTGTCCGTGCCAGGCACCGCCGAGGCGCTCGCGGCGCGGGCCGCGGACGCCTTCGGGCGGCTGGACATCGTCGTGAACAACGTGGGCGGCGCGCTGCCCCGAGCGTTCCTCGACACGAAGCGCAAGCACCTCGAGAACGCGTTTCAATTCAACGTCGGCATCGCGCACGAGCTGACCAGGGCCGCCGTCCCCCACCTGCTGGAGGGCGGCGGCGCGGTCGTGAACGTCTCCTCCGCCGTGGGCCGCGTGGCCGGCCGCGGCTACCTGGCGTACGGCACCGCCAAGGCAGCGCTCGCGCACTACACCCGGCTGGCCGCCCTGGACCTCGCCCCCGCCGTGCGGGTCAACGCGGTCGCCGTCGGCGCGGTGGCCACCTCAGCGCTCGACATCGTCATGAACGACGAGGACCTGCGCACCCGGATGGAGCAGGCCACACCGCTGCGGCGGATTGGCGAGCCGGAGGACGTGGCGGCCGCGGTGCTCTACCTGGCCTCCCCGGCCGCCCGCTATCTGACGGGCAAGGTGCTGGAGGTGGACGGCGGCATCGACCGGCCCAACCTGGACCTGGGGCTGCCCGACCTGTCATGACGCGGTGAGCACGTACGCCCGGGTGAAAGTGGGCCGTGACGCCCTGACATCCGTATGTCATGGAGAGGCCTCGAACGAACGGCTCGAGCGCCGAGCCATCAGAGGAGGCCATCTACGATGGCTACTACTATGCTCCGCATGCGCGATGCCAGCCCCCGACCACGCACGACCACCGTCCCGTGGAACCTGTAGTGAGCCGGCGCGGCGTCATCGACCGTCAGGAAGGCCCGGCCAGGGGCGCCCCGTCCGGACGGCGCCGGGTCGCCGTCATCGTGGCGGCTCTGGGCTCAGTGGTCGTCCTGGCCTATGCGATACCCGCGATTGCGCTGGCCGGTGAAGTGCCGCGCGGCACGCGGATCGGTGGCGTGGAGGTCGGTGGCCTGTCCGAGGCTGAGGCCCGTACGCGACTGGAGCGCGAGTTCGGCGCGCGCCTGGCCCGCCCACTGACGCTGTCGGCCGCCGGCAAATCGATCCGGCGGACGCCCTCCGAGCTGGGGATAGGGGTGGACGTCCCGGCATCGGTCGAGGCGGCGCTGGACGGCGCGAGCACCCCGGCTGGGGTGGTGCGCTCGCTGTTCGGCTCCGGCCGGCGCGAGCTGCGCCCCCGCATCGCACTCGACGAGGCTCGCCTCACCGGCGAACTCGCCAAGTTGGCGCGTACCGTCGACGCCAAACCCCGTGAGGGCGGCGTGCGCTACAAGGGAACGCAGCCGCAGCCGATCGTCCCCAAACCCGGCCGCGTCCTCGACCGAGCCGGCGCGGCGGACACCATCCGCGACACCTTCCTGAGCGGCGGCTCCTCGGTCACGCTCACCACGCGCTCACGGCCGCCCGCGACCTCGCCGGACGAGGTACAGCGCATCGCCGGCGGCCTCGCCCGTACCGCGGTCGCCGGCCCCCTTGCTCTCGTGAACGGCGATCAGAGCGCCGAACTGTCCGGGTCTCAAGTGGCCGGGGCACTGCGCTGGGCCGCCGACGGACGGGGCGGCCTCCGCCCCGTCCTCAACGCCAAGGATCTCCTGCCCGACCTGAACAAGCAGCTCATCGACGAGAGCCAGCGCCCTCAAGACGCCTCCTTCAAGATCGTGAAAGGCAAGCCACAGGTCATTCCCGCGCGCCCGGGCCGCGGCATCGACGCCAAGGGCCTCGGCACGGCGATCTCCACCGCCCTCGCGGCGGGCCGGCGCAGCGTGAAGGTGCCCGTGACCGAGACGCAGCCTCGGGTGACCACCGCGCTGGCCAGGAAGCTCGGCGTCAAGAAGAAGGTCAGCTCCTTCACCACCCACCACCCGTGCTGCGCGCCCAGGGTCACCAATATCCACCGCATCGCGGACATCGTGGATGGATACGTGGTCAAGCCCGGTGAGACGTTCTCGCTCAACGGGATCGTCGGCAAGCGCGACAAGGCGCGGGGGTTCGTCGAGGCGCCGATGATCCTCAACAACCGGTTCGTGAACGATGTCGGCGGCGGTGTGTCGCAGTTCGCCACCACCATGTTCAACGCGGTGTTCTTCGGCGGTTTCGAGGACGTGCAGCACCGGCCGCACCAGTACTACATCTCGCGCTACCCGGCGGGGCGGGAGTCCACGGTTTCCTATCCTCAGCCGGACTTCCGGTGGCGCAACGACTCCCCCTATGGAGTGCTGATCAAGACCTCCTACACCAGCACCTCCGTCACCGTTGAGTTCTGGAGCACGCAGCGCTTCACCATCGAGTCGGAGACCTCGCCTCGTTATGACGTCAAGCCGTTCGACACGCTCAGCGAAACCGATCCCGACTGCATCCCGATGGAAGGCGCCGAGGGTTTCTCCATCGATGTGTGGCGCATCTTCCGGCAGGGCGGCAAGGAAGTGCGCAAGCAGAAGTTCCACACCGTTTACGCGCCCGAGCCGCGCCTGACGTGCACCTGAGCACGACGCGACCAAGCTGCCCCTGGCCGGCGCTCGGTGGCTACGTGAGCATCACGTGGCAGGCCTGAGCCCGGCCAGGATGACCGTGACCAGACGGTGGGCGGCGTCCTGCGACGGCAGATCTCCAGCCGCCGCAACGGCATGGAGGCAGTAGGCGGCGAGCTCTTCTGGCGCGACGTCCTCGCGGAAAGCGCCGGTCCGCACGCCTTCTGCCAGGAGGTCCCGGATCAGGTCGTGGAGCCGGCGCTGCGGTCGGGTGAGCTGCTCATCGCGGTGCAGGAACGCCATGCGCGCGCTCTCGCCGTGCCCGCGCGACTGCTGGGTGATGTGCGCATAGGCCTCGAGGACGGCGTGGAGCCGCGCTTCGGCGTCGCCGGCCTGATCGCGGACCCTGGCGAGATGCTCCAGGTGTGCGGTCACCTGCCGCTCGTGCCAGGCGAGCAGGATCGATTCGACGTCCGGGAAGTATTTGTAGAGGGTCGCGCGCCCGATCCCGATCCTCTCCGCGATCTGGGACATGGTGACCGATCGCAGCCCGTGCTCGGACACGAGCGCCGACGTGTGGTGGAGGATCGCGTCGCGGACGTCACGGCGATGGGCCTCGATCGTCTCGTTCCACAGCCTCGGCACACTCAGAGCATACGCCACACCTGTATCAAGACAGGATGTATTGATACAGACATGATGTATCGCAGCTCCACGATCTGGTGGCACGCGGATGGGTCCGAGGAACCGCGAGCCCGCCCGGGGCGGTCAGTGGCCGTGGCCGACGAACGCCGTCGCCGGCTTGCCCGCCGGCACCAGGCCCAGCGCGACGGCGGCCGCGACGCCCGCGACGACGGCGCACAGCGTGAGCCCGGCCACGAAGCCGCCGATGCCCCCTGCCGAGCCGGGCACGAGGCTTGACGCGGCGACAGTGGAGACGACGGCCACGCCGATCGAGCCGCCGAGCTCGTGGAAGGTGTTGATCACGCCGGAGGCGACGCCGTTCTCGCCGGGCGGGATGTTCGCCATGGTGGTCATGGTGGCCGTCACGAACGCCGGCCCGATGCCCAGCGCGGCCAGCACGAACCCCGGCAACAAGGTGGTGTACGCGCTCGCGTCGGGCGAGATGCGGGTCATCAGCGCCGCCCCCGCCGCCGTGACCACGAAGGACGCCACCGCCACCGGCCGTCCGCCGATCCTGCCGATGAGATGTCCGCCGAGCTGCGCCCCGATCGTGATCGCGATGGCCACCGGCAGGAAGAGCAGCCCGGTCTCCAACGCGCTGAAGCGCAGCACGTGCTGAAGGTAGAGCGAGCTGACGAAGAACAGGCCCAGCATCAGGCCGGTCGCCACCAGCATGACGAACGTCCCCGAGATCACCGGCCGCCTGGCCATGGTCTCGGCGCGCATCAGCGGTGACCGTACCGACCGCTCGACCACCACGAACACGACGTAGAGCAGCGCGGCCCCGACCAGCGGCAGCACCGTGCCCATCGCCCCCCAGCCGGCGTCGCCCGCCGTCACCAGCCCGTAGATCAGCAGCGCCGTCGCCAGCGTGACCAGCAGCGCGCCGGGCACGTCGACCCGCTCGCTCCGCCCGGGCGTGGGCGGCACCACGAGGGGCACGGCCGCGAGCACCGCCAGCCCGATCGGAACGTTCACGAAGAACACCCACGTCCACCCCGGCCCCGCGGTCAGCACGCCGCCGAGCAGCACGCCGAGGGCCGCGCCCGTGCCGCCGATGGCCGCCCAGACGCCGAGCGCCCGCCCGCGCCGCTCACCGTGGAACGTGGCGGTGACGACGGCCAGCGCCGCCGGCGAGAGCAACGCCGCGCCGACGCCCTGCAGCGCCCTTCCGGCGATGAGCATCGTGCCGCTGCCGGCCAGCCCGCACATCAGCGAGGCCGCCGTGAACAGCCCGAGTCCTGCGAGGAGGGTGCGGCGCGCACCCAACGCGTCGGACAGCCGCCCTCCGAGCACCATCAGGCCGCCGAAGCAGAGCGTGTACGTGGTCACCACCCATGTCAGCGACTCACGGTCGAGCGCGAGGTCCGTGCCGATGGTCGGCAACGCCACCTGTACGACCGTGATGTCCACGATCAGCATGAACTGCGCCAGGCACAGCAGCACCAGCACGCCCCATCCGCCGGCGCGCACCTTGATGGGAGCCGTGTCGAGACTCATCCGAACCTCCTTAAGTTGAACACTCATGTTCAAGTTAGCACGCATGAACCATACGTGGGTAGGGTTCACCGGCCCGGTGCAGGTCAGGGGCGAGGCTCGAATATCCACCGCCCGCTGTCCATCGCGGGCTCTCCCGTTCGTCGTTGGGGTGTCACAAGAAATCGCGAAGCGCCCGCAGTGGCGCTGGATGGGAGGGCCCGTCATGCCTGATCTGCTCGCCGCCACCTACGCTCTGCGACCCCGCAACGAGCTGGCCCGCTCCGCGTTGCCCAACGCCCCGGTCAAGGGCATCAAGCAGCGGAGGACCAGGACATTCAGACTGCCTTTCGTGGGCATGCTCGCCCGTCGTACAGTCAAGCCGATCTCCTAGGAGGAACCGTGCGGTACGTGATGTTCGTCTGCGACAACGAGTCCGTCGGAGTGCCCATACAGGACGCCGACCCCGCGTCATGGGTGCGGGAGATGGACGACCGGGGCGTACGTCTTCAAGGTGCGCGCCTGCGGCCAGGCAGTGACGCCACGACCGTCCGGGTGCGTGGCGATGAGGTGCTGCTGTCCGACGGGCCGTTCGCCGAGACCAAGGAGCAGATCGGCGGCTTCGACCTGATCGAGTGCGACAACCTCGACGAGGCGATCGAGATCGCGTCCAAGCATCCGTCCGCCAGGTTCGGATGGGTAGAGGTGAGGCCGCTTTGGGAGGAGTGACCGCCGAGGTCGAGGCGGCGGTCGCCGAGGCCTTCCGCCAGGAATGGGGCCGCATCGTCGCGGCCCTGATCCGGGTGACCGGCGACTGGGATCTGGCCGAGGAGTGCGCGCAGGAGGCCTTCGCGCTGGCGCTGGAGCGCTGGCCGCGCGACGGCCTCCCGCACCGCCCCGGCGCCTGGCTCACCACGACGGCGCGCAACCGGGCGGTGGACCGGTTGCGCCGCAGGACGACCGAGGCGGCCAAGCTACGGGAGGTGGCCACGATGGCGTCCGTTCATAACGCCTTCGGCTCCAGCGAGGACGACAGCGGTGTTCAGGACGACCGGCTGCGGTTGATCTTCACCTGCTGCCATCCGGCGCTGCCGCTGGAGGCACGGGTGGCCCTGACGCTGCGCACCCTGACCGGCATGACCACCGCCGAGATCGCCCGGGCCTTCCTGGTCACCGAGGCGACGATGGCCAAGCGCCTGGTCCGGGCCAAGGGCAAGATCAGCAATGCCGGGATTCCGTACCGGGTGCCGCCGGCTCACCTGTTGCCGGAACGGACCGGCGCGGTGCTCGCCGTCCTGTATCTGCTGTTCAACGAGGGCTATTCCGCCAGCACGGGCGCCGACCTGATGCGCTGGGACCTGTGCGCCGAGGCCATTCGTCTCGCCCGCCTGCTCGCGCGGCTGATGCCGGATGAGCCCGAAACGTACGGCCTGGTCGCGCTCATGCTGCTGCACCACTCCCGCCGCGCGACCCGTGTCGACGCCGCCGGCGACCTGGTGACATTGGACCACCAGGACCGTACCCGGTGGAACCAGGGCGAGATCGACGAGGGTGTCGCCGTCCTGGAGACGGCTCTCCGGCGCGACCGGCCCGGTCCGTACCAGCTGCAGGCCGCCATCGCGGCCTGTCACGCCACGGTCGCCGACGCCGCTGATACCGACTGGGCGCAGATCGCCGAACTCTACGGACAGCTGGTACGGGTCGTACCATCCCCGGTGGTGAAGCTGAACCAGGCGGTGGCCGTGGCGATGGCCGACGGCCCCGCGGCCGGACTCGAGCTGGTGGAAACCCTCCACGCCTCGGGCGACCTGACCGGCTACCACCTGCTGCCCGCCACCCGCGCCGACCTGCTCCGCCGCCTCGGCCGCCGCACCGAGGCCGCCGAGGCCTACCGCGAGGCACTCGCCCTGGCCCCCACCGAGGCCGAACGCCGCTACCTGGCCAACCGGCTCGCCGAGACCACCCTCCAGGGCGAGGACTGAGTAAGGGCTTGCGCATCCCCCGCCACCTGACCTTCCCCCGCGTCGGGGAGTGCCGCGGCGCTTGATCGACTTCATGCCGCCGACTCGCTAAGGTGAGGCGTCCCCCCTTGCGCCCCCCGGATGTGTCACGTGCCCCGTCGCTACCGCTTAGGCATTCCCGCCCTGCTCATCACAGGTGTGTACATCGTCGCGCTGGCGGTCGCCGCCGTCATCGCACTGACCGCCGGCGACCTGGGCGCGTTGTGGCGCTTGACGCTGTTCACGGAGGTGAGCGACAGCGTCGCTGTGACGTTGCCGAACGTGCTCATCCTGGTCCTGGCCGGCCTGCCGTGGGCGTGGGCGCTGTGGCAGAGCATGCGCGGGCCGCTGGCGGCGCCGCCGCCGGAGCTAGACCGGAACGAGCGGCGGCTGCGGGTGGCGCTGTACGCCGCGGCGGCGTCCTCGCTGCTTTACGCCCTCGCGCCGGCCTGGCCGTGGTGGGCGGCGGTGCTCGACGCCATGGTGATGTGGGTGGTCGTGTTGCTGTTCCAGCCGGTGCTGGGACGCAACCTGGAGTTCGCCGAAGGTGCGCGGGCCGCGGGTGTGCTGGCGTTCGGAGGCGTCGCCGCCATCGAGGTGCTCGACGTTCTCGACTGGCCCGTGCCCGGCTGGCTGGCCGTCATCTGTGGCGTGGCGGGGCTGATCTGGACGGTGCTGGTCCTACGGGCGCAGCGGCACGACAGCCGCTGGCACGGGGCCACCGTCGTGTACGGCATCGCCGCCTTGGTGGTGCCGTTCGTTTTCCCGCTGGTGGGCTTGCTGTTCGCGCTCGCGGGGCGGCACATCTCCGACGACGCCGCGGTGGCGGCCGACGCTCTGATGATGATCTGGCTCGCCCGCTCTGCCCACGAGCTCGCCGACCCGCGCCATCAGCCGGCCCCGCCCTCGCCCCTCCCCACTCAGCCGTCGACGCCGTGACGGCCGGCTCCCTCCGTCCGGCCGGCACACGGCTGAGTGGAGGGGACGCGGTCAGGGTTTGCGGGCGATGCCGCCGAACATGAGGCGCTGGCCCACGGTCAGTTCCTCGGGGACGGCCGCCTCGGGACGCCACAGAGGCAGTGGCACGACACCCGGCTCCACCAGCTCGAACCCGTCGAAGAAGGCGGTGATCTCCGCGACGGTGCGGAACCTGCCGGTGCCGAGCAGCGCGAGGAACTTCTTCTCCGCGTCACGCGAGTCCTGGCTCGAATCGCAGAAGTGGGTGATGAAGAGGTAGCTGCCGGACGGGACCGCGGCCATGTACGCCTCGACGATCCCCCGCGGGTCCTCGTCGTCGTGCAGGTGGTGCAGGATGCCGACGAGCATCACACCGACCGGGCGGCCGAGGTCGATGAGCCGCGCGACGGCCTCGTCGGCGAGGATCGCCGGCGGGTCGCGCAGGTCTGAGGTGACCACGGCGGTGCGCTCGTTCTCCGCCAGCAGGGCCCGGCCGTGGGCCAGCACCATGGGGTCGTTGTCGACGTAGACGACGCGCGACTCCGCGTTCGCGCGCTGGGCGACCTGGTGGGTGTTCTCCACGGTCGGCAGCCCCGAGCCGAGGTCGATGAACTGGGTGACGCCCTGGTCGACCAGGAACCGGACGCCGCGGCCCAGCATGTGCCGGTTGTAGGTCGCCACGTCGTAGATCTCCGGAACCACCTTGACGATCTCCGCGACGAAGGCGCGATCGACCTCGAAGTTGTCCTTGCCGTGCAGGACGACGTCGTAGGCCCTCGCGATGCTGGGCCTGGTCGTGTCGATCGCGCTCTTCCACTCGTCCTGTTGCTCGGCCACAGGTGTCCTTCCTCACGGAGTCGATCATCATGATCTTAAAGGCGCCGGATCTGACAAATGGGCTTATCGCGGAATTAATACGGGCCGGTCGGGCTTCCTGCCCACTCTTTCACCGCCCGCGGGCCCTTGTAAGGAGGCGATGTCAGGACTACGATCTCAGCACTTTTAGGAAACTTTCCTAATCAAGGAGCCGCCTCATGGTTCGTCCCCGTAGTCGCGGGAGCCTGTTGTTACTCACGGTCGCGCTGGTCATCACAGTCGGCACCGGAGCCGTGCAGGCACCCGCCGCCGTGGCCCGCAGCGCCCCGGCCGCCTTCGCACATCCCGGCGTGCTCGTCAGCAGGGCCCAGCTCGACTTCGTCCGCTCCAAGGTCAACGCCGGCGCCCAGCCGTGGAAGGCCGCCTACGACCAGATGCTCGCCAGCAGCCTCGCGTCGTTGTCACGTACCCCGAAGCCGCGGGCCGTCGTGGAATGCGGCTCGTACTCGAATCCCAACTACGGCTGCACGGACGAGCGCCAGGACGCGCTGGCCGCGTACACCGACGCGCTGATCTGGTACATCTCGCGCGACAGCCGGTACGCGCAGAAGGCCATCCAGATCATGGACGCCTGGTCCGCCGTGATCACCGACCACACCAACAGCAACGCCCCGCTCCAGACGGGGTGGGCCGGCTCGTCCTGGCCCAGGGCGGCCGAGATCATCCGGTACACCTACACCGGGTGGTCCGCCACGGGGGTCAACCGCTTCGCGACCATGCTCAGGAACGTCTACCTGCCCGAGGTCATCAACGGCCGGGCCACCACCAACGGCAACTGGGAGTTGTCGATGATGGACGCGGCCATCGGGATCGCAGTGTTCCTGGAGGACAAGGCCGCCTATGACAAGGCCGTGAGCACGTTCCGGGCCCGCATGCCCGCCTACATCTACCTCACCGGTGACGGCGCCCTCCCCAAGGGACCGGCCGGCAGCAGCATCGACACGCGGGACGAGATCGTCGCGTACTGGCATGGCCAGGAGACCTTCGTCAACGGGCTGTCCCAGGAGACCTGTCGCGACTTCACCCACACCGGCTACGGCCTGGCGGCGATCGCGCACATCGCCGAGACCTCCCGGATCCAGGGGCAGGACCTCTACCCGGAGATCGCCGACCGGCTGCGGCACGCGCTCGGCCTGCACGCCAAGTACCAGCTCGGCACGGCCGTCCCGACTTGGTTGTGCGGCGGCGACGTCACGCTGGGCCTGGGCCCGGTGACGGAGGTCGGCTTCAACGCCCTGAACAACCGCATGGGCCTCGCGATGAGCAACACCCAGGCGCTCACCGAGCAGCAGCGCCCGGCGGGCACCAACAACCTCTTCGTCGCCTGGGAGACCCTCACCCACGCCGGCAACCCGAACTGACGCGCGCCCTACGCCACCACGGCGCCACCGCTCGGCAGGCCGGCGCGGTCGGGCACCACCCGCGGGAGACCGCGTAGCCACGCCTCCAGGTCCGCGGGCCACCAACGGCCCGCGGCCAGCCGGCCGAGCTGCTCCGCGACCGCGACCGCCGAGGAGTGCGCAGGCACCACCCGTACGGGCGCCGCCCCTGCCAGCACGCCGAGCCACCAGTGCCGCCAGGTCTCCGCCATCCCGTCGGGATCCAGCACCAGGTAGTAGTCGGGCAGCACCAGCCGGTCGGCGCGCAGCTCGCCCAGAGCCGCCTCGATGGCCACTTCCAGGCCGCCGACGACTCCGGTGCCGTCGAAGAACGCCGTCCACGCCACGGCCACATCGGCCAGCGGGTCGGCGTCGTGCACCACATACGTGGCCGCCGACCGTGCCGCGATCTCCATCACCTCGGCCGGCCTGCGCTCCCCGCGCGGGATCGTCCGCACGTTGTGCAGCCCGTCCAGACCCGCGACCACGTCTCCAGCGCCGTCCCCCGCCACCACGACCACCGTACTGGTCAATCGCCGCATATCGGGCAGTCTAGCGCCGCCCCTGTCCCGCAGCATGGCCCACACGTCGGATACAAGCCAGACTCAATCCCCGCGCCGGTGCGATGACGGGCGGTGCGCGGATGGGTGCTGCTGCCCGGTGACGAGGGCTTCGAGCAGGCCACGCGGCCGTGGAACCGCGCCGTCGAGCAGCGCGTACGAGCCGTGGCGAGCGCACGGGCTGGCCGGCAACGCCGTCCGCGCGCTTCGCCGTGGTCACCGCGCTGGAGCTGGACCTGTTCCCGGCGCCAAGCCTGTACGGCGGCCAGGTGATCTGGCCGATCGCCCACGCGGAGCAGGTCATGGCCGCCTTCCGCGAGATCGCCACCGCCGCGCCCTGCTGCGCCCGCTGGAGGCCCTCCCCGGCGTGATCGTGGACACCCGCGGCCCCCTGCCGGTCAGCGAGCTGGGCTCCATCTGCGCCGAGCCCACCGAGCCCATGCCCGCCCTCCTGCGCGGCGAGTTGCTGACGGATCTGGACGACGCCACCGTGGCGGCCTTGATGGACGCGGCCGGCCGCGAGAGCGTCGCTCCGCTGGTGTCGATCCAGATCCGTCACCTCGGCGGCGCACTGGCCCGCCCCCGCCAGACCGCCATCGCCCAGGCGATGATCCCGCACACCAGCGGCCGCAAGCCGTTCACGTACTGACGAGCGCCGAGGCGTTGAGTATGGGGATACTCATTCCTCAACGCCCGCCCAGCGGCGATGATGATCGGTGTGACGGAGATCGAGCTCACAGAGGCGCGGGCGCTCGCCGAAAGCCTGCGGCAGGTGTACACCGCGGTGGCCGAACGCATCGGCGCGGACAACGCCGCCTCTCCCCTGATCACGAAGGTGACCGGGCACCTCGGCTGCCCGCTCAGCGACGTCGTGGTGGTGGAGGAGAAGTACCGGCTGTACGAGCACGCGGCGCTGCAGGTCGCTGCCGACCTCTACCTGGACGCGCACTCCCCCGGCGCTGAGTGGTTCGGCATCGTCGGCGGGGAGCGGCGCTGGGAGAGCATCATCAACATGCTGCTGTCGGCGATGCGCGAGGGCAGCCGGCTGCTCGGCCGCCCCGACTACGGCACCGCCCCGATCGGCCCCGACGCCACGATCGAGGTCGTGCAGCTCGGCCTGGTCGCGACGACCGCACCCGACGGCAGCCCGGTGGTCATCGGGCTGAGCGACAAGGACGACTACGACGGATACAGCCTCCTCACCGTGCTGTCGGCCGGCCGTGAGGCGGCCACCGCCGTACGCGACGAGGTGGACCGGCTCATGCGGGAGAACGATCCGTTCCGCGGCCAGGTGCTCAGCTTCGGATTCAGCGAGCACCGGGACAACGAGCTGCTCACCTTCCTGCCCCGCCCGGAGCTCGGCGCCGAGGAGGTGATCCTGCCGGAAGGCCGACTCGAGGCGATCGAGGATCACATCGTGGGCATCGCCGAGCTGGCCGGCCGCCTCACCGCGGCCGGCCAGCACCTGCGCAGGGGGCTGCTGCTCTATGGCCCGCCGGGCACCGGCAAGACCCACACCACGCGCTACCTCATCAGCCGGTTGCGCGAGCACACGGCGGTGCTGATGACGGGGCCCGCCATGCGCAAGATCGACTACGCGGTGGCGATGGCCCGCAAGCTCCAGCCGTCCATCGTGGTCGTCGAGGACGTCGACCTCATCGCCGAGGACCGCAGCCAGTACGAGAGCAGCCCGCTGCTGTTCTCCCTGCTGGACGCCATGGACGGGATCAGCGGCGACGTCGACGTGACGTTCATCCTGACCACCAACCGGGTCGAGGCCCTGGAGAAGGCCCTGGTACAGCGGCCCGGCCGGGTGGACCTCGCGGTGGAGATCCCGCCTCCGGACGCGGCGGCCCGGGAGCGCCTGATCCGGCTGTACGCCCGGAACCAGCCCATCGTGGCCGACGTCGCCAAGGTGGTCGCCGCCACCGAGGGCGTCACCGCGTCCTTCATCAAGGAGCTGCTGCGCCGCGTCATCCTGGTCACGCTCCGCTCCGGCGAACCCGCCCTCACCGACGACCACTTCGACACGACTCTGCAGGCCATGGCGGGCGACAATCAGGCGCTCACCCGCGCTCTCCTCGGCTCCCAGGAGCCAGGCACGGCCACGGGCTCCAAGGACGAGCGGACCCCCGCACGATTGGAGCCGCCCAACTGCTGACCCCCGGTGCGGGGAGCCGTCACCATGAGGCCGTGCGCTTGGTCATCTCCTGGAGCATGAACAAGTTCGACTCGCGCGCCTTGTCCTCCCACGCGAAGACGCACGCGGTCATGATGCCGTCGAAGCCGAGACGGCCGAGGGTGCCGAAGAACTCGTCCCAGTCGACCTCCCCTTGGCCGATGTTCAGGTGCTGGTGGACCCGGGCGGTCGAGCCCGGCGGGTTGACGATGTAGCGCAGGCCGGAGGAGGCGCGATGGTCGAAGGAGTCGGCGACGTGCACATGGGCGAGCAGGTCGCCGGCGTACTCCATGATCTCGGTCAGGTTGCCGCCCTGGTGGAAGGTGTGCGGCGCGCAGTAGAGGAACGACACGTGCGGGGAGTTGATCCCGCGCACCATGTCGACGGCGGTCTTGCCGTCCTCGACGAAGTCGTCCGGGTGCGGTTCGAGGCGTAGCTCCACGCCCTCGCGCTCGAAGACGGGCAGCAACTCCTCCATCGACCGCCAGAACATGGCCTCGCTCCGGGACGCCTGCTCAGGGCGGCCGTTGAACTCCGAGTTCATGACGGTGCAGCCGAGCTCGACCGTGATCTCGATGGCCCGCTTCCAGTAGCGCACCGCCGCCTGGCGCTCCTCCTCGTCGGGGCCGGACCAGCGGTAGAGCGGCAGCACCGAGGCGAGCTTGACGTCCGCTGCGGCGAGGGCGGACTTGAAGGCCGCGACGGTGTCCCGGTCGGCCCTCGGGTGCAGGAAGAAGGGCAGGAAGTCCTCGCGCGGCGACAGCTCGATGTACTCGTAGCCGAGGTCCGCGACCAGCGCGGGCAGCTCGAGCAGCGGGGTGTGGCGCACCATGTACGGATCGAGGGCGATCTTCATGTTCCGGTTCCTTTCAGGCGTACAGACCGGGCCGCTCGACCAGGCTGACCGGGACGGGCGCGCCCGAGTCGAGCGAGGCGACGGCGCTCTCCGCGACGACGGTGGCCGCGTAGCCGTCCCACGCGCTCGGCCCGCCGACGACCCCGGACCGCAGCCCGATGATCCACTCCTGCAGTTCGGCCAGGTACGTCGCGCCGAACCGGACCCGCCAGTCGGCCGGGACCGTCCGGGCGCTGTGGCCGTCGCGGATCACCGCGTTGGCAGTGGGATTCTCCAGCGTCACGACGCCGGTGGAGCCCACGACCTCGCAGCGCACGTCGTAGCCGTACTGGCAGTTGACGAACACCTCGACGGTGACCACGCCGCCGCCGGCCGCCTCCAGCAGCACGATCTGCGGGTCGCGCAGGTGGGCCGCGGCCAGCGGGCTCGGCTTGGTGGCGACGACCGTGGTGCGCACGATCTCCTGGCCGAGCAGCCAGCGGGTGGTGTCGATCTCGTGAATGACCGAGTCGGTCATCGCCATGGGGCTGGTGAAGGAGCCGGGCACGACCGCGTTGCGGTGGATCATGTGGGCCAGCAGCGGCTCGCCGATCGTGCCGTCGTCGACGGCGTCCTTGACAACCTTGTAGCCGGGATCGTAGCGGCGCATGAAGCCGACCTGGATCCAGCGGCGGCCGGTCGCGACCTCCGCCTCGAGCACCTTGAGACAGTCCGCCGCCGTGGTGGCCAGCGGCTTCTCGCAGAGCACGGGCTTCTCCGCGGCGATGCACGCCAGGACCTGCTCGGCGTGGAGGTCGCCCGGTGAGGCGATGACCACGGCGTCGACGCCGGGGTCGTCGATGACCTCCAGCGCGCTCCCCCGCGCCACGGCGCCGGCGTTCGCCGCGATCTGCTCAGTCCGGGCGGTGTCCACGTCGAACACGGCTGCCACCGTGGATCCGACGACCTGGGACGACAGGCGTGTCACGTGGTCGGCCCCGATGTTGCCGGTCCCGATGACGCCGACCTTGATTGTCACGATGCTTCCTTCTTTCAGGGACGCAGGCCGCAGCCGTTGAGGTACGTGCGGGTGCGGGTGGCGATGGGCAGCGGGGTGTCCGGTGGACACGGGTAGAGGTCCTGCTCGACGATCGCGAACAGGTCGGCGTCCAGCTTGCCGAGCTCGGCCAGCAGCGGCTCCATGGCGGGGATGCCGGCGGGCGGCTCGATCATGGCGCCGCGGCGTACGGCCTCGGCGAAGCACAGGTTCTCCTCGCGGACCTGCCGGATGATCTCGGGGTCCACCTGCTTGAGATGCACGTATCCGATCCGCTCGGGGAACGCGCGGATGATCGCGATGTTGTCCCCGCCGCAGTAGGAGATGTGGCCGGTGTCGAGGCAGAGGGAGACGACCTCGGGGTCGGTGTCCTCAAGGAAGCGCAGCACGCGTTCCTGGGTGTCGACGTGGCTGTCGGCGTGCGGGTGGAAGACCAGCTCGACGCCGCATTCCTCGTGGAGGACGCGGGCCAGCTCCGACATGCCCGTGGTGAGGTCCTTCCACTGCTCGGGGGTCAGGTCCACCGGCTGGGTGAGGTTCCCGTCCAGGTCGGTGTAGCCCTCGGGCAGCGAGACCAGGTATTTCGCGCCGAGCGCGGTGAGCAGCCTGGCCTCCGCGCGGCACTCCTCGACGGCCTCCTTCAGCGCCTCCCGGCCGCGGTGCAGGCCGGAGAACACCGCCCCGCCGGACAGCCGGAGCCCGCGCCGGCCAAGCTCGTCACGCAGCTGCTCGGGGTCGGTGGGCAGGTAGCCGTACGGGCCGAGCTCGATCCATTCGTAGCCGGCCGCGGCCACCTCGTCGAGGAAGCGGTCCCAGGGCACCTGGTTCGGGTCGTCGGGGAACCACACGCCCCAGGAGTCGGGGGCGGTGCCCAGCCGGACGCGGGACAACGTCATTGCCTATCTCCCATCAGTGGTCAGGGTCTCGCGGTGGCGCCGCAGCCCGGTCTCGCCCTCGACCACGGCGGCGGTGAGCTCCTTGACGGAGGTCTGCTCGCGCGTGGTGTCGAGGATCTTGCGGCCGTGGTTCATCACGATGTGCCGGTCGCACACCTCGTACGCGTGGTGGAGGTTGTGCGTGACCAGGACCGAGCTGACGCCCTCGCCCTTGAGCCGGGTGAGGTAGGCCAGCAGGGCCTCGGTGGCCCGCACGGCCAGGGCGCTGGTGGGCTCGTCGAGGATGAGCAGGCTGCGTTTGAAGTGCACGGCGCGGGCGATCGCCACCGCCTGCTGCTGCCCGCCCGAGAGCGAGCTGACGAGCTGCCGGGGGCTCTTGATGCCCTCGATCGTCACGACGCTGTCGAGGATGTCCCCGGCGATGTGGTCCATCGCGCGCAGCTTCAGCAGGCCGAGCCGGTTGGTGAGCTCGCGGCCCATGAAGATGTTGCGGGTGATGGTGAGTGACGGGACCAGTGCCGAGTCCTGGAAGATCGTCTCGATGCCGAGCCTCTCGGTGTCCTGGCGGGTCGGCGCGGTCAGCTTCTCGCCGCGCCAGGCGTATTCGCCGGCGTCCGCCCGGATGACCCCCGACATGATCTTGACCAGGGTGGATTTGCCCGCGCCGTTGTCGCCGAGCAGGCCGACCACCTCGCCCTTGCGGATCTGGAAGCCGACGTCGTTCAGGACGACGTTGGGCCCGTAGCGCTTGGTGATGCCCGACAGCTCCAGGAGGACCTCGCCGCCCGGCTCGGGGCCGTTCGAGCTCATTCGGCTTTCCCTTCGATGAGGCGGTTGAAGACGGCGGCGGCGACGATGATCACGCCGATGAAGAGGTTGAGGTAGAAGCCGGGGGCGCCGGAGAGCAGCAGGATGTCCTGCAGCACGAGGATGAGCGCCGCGCCGAGCACCATGCCGAGCACGCTCCCCTTGCCGCCGCGCAGCGACACGCCGCCGACCACGGCCGCGGCGATGGCCTGCAGCTCCATGCCGCGGCCGGTGCCGGGCTGGACGGACTGCGTCCGCACGGCGACGAGGATCGCGGCGAGCGCCACGCACAGCCCGAGGATGCCGAAGGCGATCAGCTTGACGCGGGCCGGGTTGATGGAGATCGCCCGGGCGGCGGACTCGTTGCCGCCGACGGCGAAGATGTGGTTGCCGAGCTTGTGGCGGTGCATGAGCACCCAGAAGAACACCCCGACCAGGACCAGCCACACGACCTGACCGCGGAAGGGGCCGATCTGCCCGGCGAAGATGGTCTGCAGGGTCTCGCCGCGCTGCATGCGCGCGGCCGACGTGCCGTTGTAGAACAGCGCGGCGCCGTCCCAGAACAACATCATGCCGAGCGTGACGATGAACGACGGGATCTTGAACCTGGCCACGATCACGCCGTTGAGCAGGGCGATGCCGATGCCCATGGCGAAGGTCACGAGGAACGCGCCGATGACGTTCCCGCTGGAGTACCAGTGGATGAACACCAGCGCGCAGAAGGTGTAGTTCATCCCCAGCGACAGGTCGAACTCGCCCGCGATCATCAGCACGCCCGCGCCGATCGCCAGGATCGCCAGGACGGGGATCGACTGGCTGAGGACGTTGAAGTTGGCCTCTGACAGGTAGGGGAAGCTGTCCGGCGCCACCAGGTAGGCGATGACGCACCCGATTTGCACCAGCACGAAGATGATGCCGATCTCGAGCGCGCCGCGGCCGCGTACCAGCCGAAGCCACCCGCCGAACGGCTCAGTACGGACGTGAGGGGTGGGGACCGCCACCGTGGGCTGATCCTGCATCGTCGGCGACGGCGCTCCGCCGCTGGTCGTGTTGCTCATGGCTGCTTGACTCTCCATGTCCGTCGCGATGGGCGACCGGTGGGGGGCAGGCCCGGTGGCCCGTTCGGGCCCGCCCCGGTCCCGGTTGGGTCAGCGGATCGTGCCTGCCAGTTGCTCGACGACCGCGACGTTGGACTTGTCCACCAGACCGCCGCCGCCGGAGTTGATCGTGGCGGGGCTGAGGCCGAAGTCGAGCTTCAGAGCCAGTTGGGCCACGGTCTGGAAGCCCTGGATGTACGGCTGCTGGTCCGCGGCGGCGATGATGGTCCCGCTCTTGATACCGTCGATGACCGGCTTGGACAGGTCGAAGCCGACCACCGGGACCTTGACGCCGACGTCGTTCATGGCCGCCTCGATGTTGCGGTGCGGGGTGCCGCCCAGCGGCACGATGGCCGCGACGTCCTTGTGACCGAGCAGATACTGGCTCATCTTGTCCAGCGCGCCCGCGTCGTCGATGCCGGTCGCGACCGTCTCGGTCTTCGCGCCTATGGCGTCGAGGGCCTTCTGGACCCCGGCGTTGCGCTGGATGGCGTACACCTGGTCGGGGAACTCGACCGGGGTGAACACCTTGGCCCCCTGCGGCAGCTTCGCTTCGGCGATCAGGCGCTGGCCGAGCAGGAAGCCCGCGTCCTCGAAGTTCTGGCCGACGAAGCCCGAGGTGCACGCGGCGACGTCGCCTTCCTGCGTGATGTTGTACGCGAGCACCGCGATGCCGGCCTTGGAGGCGGCGCAGACGTTCTCGGTGTAGCGCTTCGGGTCGTCGATCACCACGGCGATGGCGGCGGGCTTGTCCGCGACGGCGCTGCCGATCAGGTCGTTGTACTTGCCCGGGTCGCCCTGGCTCGTCTGCAGGTTCAACTCGACGTTGAACAGCTTGGCCGCGTCCTTGGCGCCCTGCGAGATGGTGCCCCAGAAGGAGTCCCCCGGATCCTGGGAGAGCAGGAACGTGATCTTACGGTTCTGTGCCCGGCTGCCGAGCCCGGACTGCAGCCCCGCCCCCGAGGCGGCCGCGGCGGGCCCCGTGGACGGTGCGCTCGAACCGGCGCCGGCATCGCTCGAGGCGTTCGAGCAGCCGACGAGGGCGAGCACGAGAAGGGGCGCGGAAACTAGAGCGCGCAAGTTAATGCTGTGCCGACGACGGGGTCTGCGAATGGAGTACGGCACTTTGGTTCTACCTCTCCCGGGGAGTGGCCACGGCCTTGTGGATCAGGGGGACATCGAGAGGTTGCGGGGGCTGTGCTGCGACGCGCAACAGCCCCTTAACGCGTCAGCCGGCACCGTGTGTCGGCTGCGATTCCCCGATGTAACCGGCACATGAAGCACCTTGTCAATAGGGTGTCTTGACATTCTTTTGTCTTTACAAAGACTCCCGCGCTACTAGCGCGCTCTAGTTCCTGTTACTATGAGCGCGGTCACACCGGATGTCAACGGCTTGCGACGAGCTGCGCACATCAGGAAAGGGTTGATGGTGGAGCAGGCCCCGGAATCCGAGCCGTCCAAGACGAGAGCATCGGCGCGGGCCAAGCGTCCCACGATGGCGGATGTCGCTGCGCGGGTAGGCGTGTCACGGGCGCTGGTCTCGCTCGTGTTCCGCAACGAGCCGGGGGCGAGCAAGGAGACACGCGACCGCGTGCTCCGCGCCGCCGACGAGCTCGGCTACCGCCCGGACAACGCGGCGCGGCTGCTCGCCCGCAACCGCAGCATGGTCCTCGGCGTGATGATCAATATCCGCAACGCCTTCCACGCCGACCTCGTCGAGGCGATCTACGCCGAGGCCGAACGGCTCGGTTACGAGGTCCTGCTCAGCGCGCTCGGCCCCGCGCGGGACGAGCGGAAGGTCGTGGAAGCCCTGCTGGGCCACCGCTGCGAGGCGTTGATCCTGCTCGGCCCGAACGCCGAGACCGGCTACCTCGCCGAGCTGGGGACGCACACCCCCACCGTGGTCGTGGGACGGCGCGTCCCGGCCAACGGCGTCGACACCGTCCACACCGCGGAGAACAAGGGCATGCGACAGGCCGTGGACCATCTGGTCGGCCTCGGCCACCGCGCCATCGTCCACATCGACGGCGGCGACGGGCCCGGCTCCGCCGAACGCCGCCACGCCTACCGCGCCGCTATGCGCGACCACGGACTGCAGGACGAGATCCGGGTCCTGCCGGGAGATCACACCGAGGAGTCCGGCGAGACGGCCGGCGAGACCTTGCTGCACGACGACCGGTTGCCGACCGCCGTGCTGGCCGGCAACGACCGGTGCGCCATGGGGCTCATGCACGCGCTCAGCCGCGCGGGGGTCGGCATCCCGCGGGACATCTCGGTGGTCGGTTACGACGACAGCCACATGGCGCATCTGTCCCACATCAACCTCACCACCGTGCGCCAGGACGCAGAGCAGATGGCCCAGCTCGCGGTGCGCTCGGCGGTGGAGCGCCTGGACGACCACCGGCTGCCCTCCCGCGAGCTCATCCTCGACGCCCGGCTCGTCGTCCGCGGCACCACCGCGCCACCGCGACCGTGACCCGATCATCGGGTCGGCCGTCATCATGACACGCAACCAGAGGTTGCGCGTTCGAAGAGCGCTTGCTAACGTGAACGCGCAACCAAAGGTTGCACATGAGACGGAAGGATCGTCATGATTCCGAGCATCGAACAAGAAATCCTGATCGAGGCGCCGGTCGACGTGGTCTGGGGCGCGGTGACCGAGCCGGACCAGATCAGCAGCTGGTTCACCAACGCCGCGGACATCGACGTACGGGAGGGCGGCAAGGGCGCGCTCACCTGGACCGACCGGGCAGCCATCGACATCACCGAACCGGTCACCGCCGAGATCACCGTGGTGACCCTCGATCGGCCTCGCCTGTTCTCCTTCCGCTGGGCCTACCCGGAGGGTGCCGTGCCGCGCGAGGGCAACTCCGTGCTCGTGGAGTTCACGCTCACCCCAGAGGGCGAGAGCACCCGCTTGCGGGTCACCGAGAGCGGCCTCAGCGAGATCGACTGGACCGAGGAGCAGAAGGCCACCTACGCGCAGGAGCACACCCACGGCTGGAGCAAGCACCTCGCCGACCTGGTGGCGTACGCTTCCGTGAAGGACCGGGCAGCAGTGAAGTGATGAACCCCGAAGACGAGGAGCTCCTGGCGGCGGTCACCGAACCGGGCCGTCGCCGGCTTCTTGACGTCCTGCTGGCCCTCGGCGAGGCGACGCCCACCGCCCTCGCCGCCGAGCTGCCCTTCACCCGTCAGGCGGTCGCCAAGCACCTGGCGGTCCTCGACCGCGCCGGGCTCGTCGAGGCCCGGCGGGACGGCCGCGAAGTGCGCTACTCCGTCCGCCCGGAACGGCTCGACGCGGCCGTCCGGGCGATGGCGGACGTCGCGGCACGGTGGGACGCCCGGCTGCAAAGGATCAAGCAGATCGCCGAGTCCGCCCACCGCGAGACACGAAGCGGCGAGGCCGCCCGGGCTACGCGCCGGCCTTGACGCCGCGGGTGCCCACAGTCCTCCTGGTCGTCAGTCGTTCTGTGGGAAGCCGAGGTTGAGGCCGCCGTGGCTGGGGTCGAGCCAGCGCGAGGTGACGACCTTGCCGCGGGTGAAGAAGTGCACGCCTTCGGTCCCGTGCGCGTGGGTGTCGCCGAACAGGCTGCTCTTCCAGCCGCCGAAGGAGTAGTACGCCACCGGCACCGGGATCGGCACGTTGATGCCCACCATGCCCACCTCCACCTCGTTCTGGAAGCGCCGCGCCGCCCCTCCGTCGTTGGTGAAGATGGCCGTGCCGTTGCCGTACGGGTTGGCGTTGATGAGGGCGAGCCCTTCGTCATAGGACTGCACCCGGACGACGGACAGCACAGGCCCGAAGATCTCGTCACGGTAGATGGACATGTCCGGCGTGACGTGGTCGAACAGGGTAGGGCCGAGCCAGAAGCCATCCTGGCCGCCGTCGAAGTCCCCCTCCCGGCCGTCGACGACGAGAGCCGCCCCCTCCGCGGCTCCCGTCTCGACGTAGCCGGCCACCTTGTCGCGGTGCTGGCCGGTGACCAGCGGGCCCATGTCGCAGCCGCGGGTGCCGTCGCCGGTACGCAGCTTGCCCATGCGCTCCTTGATCTTCTCGACGAGGTCGTCGGCGATGGTGTCGACCGCGACGAGCGCCGAGATCGCCATGCACCGCTCCCCCGCCGAGCCGAAGCCGGCGTTGACCGCGGCGTCGGCGACCAGGTCGAGGTCGGCGTCGGGCAGGACGAGCATGTGGTTCTTGGCACCGCCCAGCGCCTGGACCCGCTTGCCATGTGCGGTGCCGGTCTCGTAGACGTACCTGGCGATCGGGGTGGAGCCGACGAAGGAGATCCCCCGCACGTCGGGGTGGGTGAGCAGCGCGTCCACGGCTTCCTTGTCGCCGTGCACGACGTTCATGATCCCGTCGGGCAGGCCGGCCTCGGTCCACAGGCGGGCCACGGCGAGGGCCGCCGAGGGGTCCTTTTCGCTGGGCTTGAGGATCACCGCGTTGCCGCAGGCGATGGCGACCGGGATGAACCACAGCGGCACCATGGCCGGGAAGTTGAACGGCGAGATCACGGCCACGACGCCGAGCGGCTGCCGGAGGGAGTAGACGTCGACCTTGGTGGAGGCGTTCTCGCTGAACCCGCCCTTGAGCAGGTGCGGGATGCCGCAGGCGAACTCGGCGACCTCCAGGCCCCGGGTGACCTCGCCGAGCGCGTCGTCGAGGACCTTGCCGTGCTCGGCGGTGATCAGCGCGGCGATCTCGTGCTTGCGTGCGTTCAGCAGCTCGCGGAAGGCGAAGAGCACCTGCGCGCGCTTGGCGAGCGAGGTGCCCGCCCAGCCGGGCCACGCCGCCCGAGCCGTCTCGACGGCCTGGCCGACGAGCGAGGCGGAGGCGAAGTCGACACGGCCGGTGACGGCGCCGGTCGCGGGGTTGTGCACGTCGCCGGTGCGCTCGGAAGTGCCCTCCCAGGAGCGGCCGCCGATGAGGTGGGTGATGCGGGTCAACGTACTCATCATCCTTCCGGATCTGTGACGCCCACACGCTCGCCGGGGCCGAGGTCGGGCGCCTCCACGTCCCCGTGCTGCACCGCGGCGGGTGCGGCGACCTTGCCCGGCTCCGCTTCGCGCAGCTCATGGCTGAGCTCCTGGAGCTCCTGGCCGCCGGCCATCTCGGTGGTCAGCTGCTCCAGGGTCAGGTCGTCGCGGTGCACATCGAGCACGACGCGGCCCAGCTTGAGAACCACGAAGTGGTTGCCGACGAGGTAGGCGTGGTGGGGGTTGTGCGTGATGAAGATGACGCCGAGGCCGGCGTCACGGGCTTTGACGATGTACTTCAGGACGACGCCGGACTGCTTGACGCCGAGGGCGGCGGTCGGCTCGTCCAGGATGATCACCCTGGCGCCGAAATAGATGGCCCGTGCGATGGCGATGCACTGGCGCTGGCCGCCGGACAGTCCGCCCACCGGGCGGTCCAGATCGGGGATGACCACCCCCATCTTGGCCAGCTCGTCGTGGCAGATCTGCTTCATGCGCTCGATGTCCAGGACGCGCAGGAGCCCGGTGCGGATCTCGTTGCCAAGGAAGAAGTTGCGCCACACCGACATCAGCGGCGCGAGCGCGAGGTCCTGGTACACCGTGGCGATGCCGCCGGTCTGGGCCTCGCGCGGGGAGCCGAACGTACAGGCCTCCCCGTCGACCTTCATGACCCCTTCGCTGTGGTCGTGCAGCCCAGAGATGATCTTGATGAGGGTCGACTTTCCCGCGCCGTTGTCACCGAGCACGCAGGTGACCTCGCCCTGGCGGACCCGCAGGCTGCACCCGCGCAGCGCGTGGACGTTGCCGTAGCTCTTGCCGACGTCCTCGAGCTCGAGGATCGGAGCGCTCATCGAAGGTCCGCCTTCCTCTTGACGTACACGTTCACGATGGTCGCCAGCAGCAGCATCACGCCGAGGAACGCCTTGAACCAGTCGGGGTTCCACCCGGCGTAGTTGATGCCCAGCTGGGTCATCCCGAAGATCAGCGCGCCGATCGAGGCGCCCACCACCGATCCGTAGCCTCCGGTGAGCAGGCAGCCGCCGATCACCGCGGCGATGATGAAGATGAACTCCTTGCCGACGCCCTCGCCCGACTGGACCGTGTTGAACTGGAACAGCAGGTGCATGCCGGACAGCCATGCGCAGAACCCGACGGCCATGAACAGGCCGATCTTCGTCGCGCGTACGGGGACGCCGATCGCCCGCGCGGCCGCGGAGTCTCCGCCCACCGCGAAGATCCAGTTGCCTGCCTGCCTGCGCAGCAGGATGTGCGCCGCGACGACGGTCAGCACGACCCAGTACAGCACGGTGACCTTCAGCGTGACCGGGCCGAGCGCGATCTCGGACCCGAACACCGCCTGCGCGCCGGCGAAGCCGTCCATGTCGCTGATGTCGGCCGTGGCGACGTTGCCGGTCAGCAGCCGCGTGACGCCGAGGTTGACGCCCTGCAGGACGAAGAACGTGCCCAGCGTGACGAGGAAGCTCGGCAGGCCGGTTTTGAACAACAGCCAGCCGTTGAACGCGCCGACGCCCAGGGACAGGGCCAGCGCCAGGATGACGCCCACCCACACGTTGAGGCCGAAGTTCCAGGCGAACAGCGACGCCGACAGCCCGGCGGTGGTCACCGCGACGCCCGCGGACAGGTCGAACTCGCCGCCGATCATGAGGAGCGCCACGGGGACGGCCATGATGCCGATGGTGGAAGCGCCGTAGAGGATCGTGCCGATGTTGGCGACGTTCCGGAACGGCACCGCCACGATCATGAAGAGCGCGAAGATCACGATCGCGCCGACGAGCGACCCGACCTCGGGCCTTCTCAGCACCCGTACCGCGAGCGAACGGGTGGCGACCCGGTCGTCCAGGGTCGCCTCCGTTCTGCCCGGCTCTGTTGCCGCAGCAGTCATGTCACCTCACCTCGTGCCGCCCGCGGCGAACTGCTCCACCGCGGTGACGTTGGTCTTGTCGATGAACGCCGGCCCGGTCAGGGTCGCCTGGCCGCCGCCGATGACGTTGCCGTTGGTCTTGTAGAGCCACAGGCTGTCCACCGCGAGGTAGCCCTGCAGGAAGGGCTGCTGGTCGACCGCCCACTCCACCTGGCCGTTCTTGATGGCGGTCACGAGCTCCTTGTTGGTGTCGAAGGTGACGACCTTGGCCGAGCTGCTGGCGTCCTTGACGGACTTGGCGGCGGTCAGCGCGAACGGCGCGCCGAGGGTCAGCACCCGGTCGATGCCAGGGTCCTGCTGGAGCTTGGAGGTGATGGCGGCCTGCACGCTCGGCATGTCGGTGCCGGTGACGTAGATCTTCTCGGTGTCGGGGAAGGACGCCTTGGTGCCGTCGCAGCGGGCTTCGAGGCCGACGTGGCCCTGCTCCTGGATGACGCACAGCGCCTTCTTCGCGCCGTCGGTCTTCAACCGCGCGCCGGCCGCCTCACCGGCGATCTTCTCGTCCTGGCCGAAGTATTCGAGCACGCCCATGCTCTTCCACTGGTCGATGCCGCCGTTCAGCGCGACGACCGGGATGCCACCCGCCAGCGCCTTCTCCACGTTGGCCTTCATGGCGTCGGGCTTGGCCAGGGTGACCGCGATGCCGTCGACCTTCTTGTCGATGGCCGTCTGAACGAGGTTGGCCTGGTTCGCGCCGTCCGGATCCGACTGGTACTCCAGTTTGATGTTGCCCTTGGCCGCCGCGGCCTCGGCGCCCTTGCGCACCAAATCCCAGAAGGTGTCACCGGGAGCCGCGTGCGTGATGAAGGCGACCGTCATCGTCGGCGCGCCGGAGGCGGAGGCGGGCGCGGACGCCGCTTCGGTGCTCTGCTTGCCTCCGCTGGAACTGCACGCCGCCAACGCGAGCGCCATCATGCCGCTGGTCACCAGCACGGCGATTTTTGAAGTACGGGCCACTTCTGTCTGCCTTTCAGTCTCCGCACCCTGGAGGGGGGCGGATCGGGGGTGGTTCGGTGCTCTTCGGGTGTCATCCCGCCGCCGGCGCGATGCGCGCCGGCGGTCTCGTCCCCGCACCCCCCAGTGCGGGATCGTCAGTGGGGCAGGCCGCCTACGTGCGGGCGCTGCGCGGCCTTGTGCGCCGTGTACTCCTCATAGGCACGGCGGGTGGTGTCGAGCTCGCTGACCTGGCTGACCGGCACGTCCCACCAGGACTCGCTGTCCGGGGCGTGCACCGTCGGGTCGGTCTCCACGTGGATGACGACCGGGCCGCCGTCGGCCGGCGCGGATTTGGCGTCCTTGATCGCCTGGACGAGGCCCTCCCGGTCGCGTACCTCGATCACGGTGGCGCCGAGGCTGCGGGCGTTGGCGGCCAGGTCGATCGGCAGCCGGTCCCCGTCGAGCCGGCCGGAGGACTGGTCGCGGAAGCGGTAGCCGGTGCCGAACCGCTGGGATCCGAGCGCTTCGGACAGCGAGCCGATGGAGTGGAAGCCGTGGTTCTGGACCAGCACCAGGATGACCTTGACGTGCTCCTGCACGGCAGTGACCAGCTCGGTCGGCATCATCAGGTACGAGCCGTCGCCCACCATGACGAAGACGTCCCGATCCGGGTCGGCCAGCCGGACGCCGATGCCGCCGGGGATCTCGTAGCCCATGCACGAGTAGCCGTACTCGACGTGGTAGGCCTTGCGCTCGCGCACCCGCCACAGTTTGTGCAGGTCGCCCGGCATGGATCCGGCCGCGCACACGACGACGTCCCGCGGGTCGGACAGCTCGTTGACGCAGCCGAGCACGGTGCCCTGCGTGAGCACGCCGTCGGCCAGCGCGTCGGTGACCTCCGCCGGCGGGTTGTAGGCGGCTTCCACCCGCGCGTCCCACTCGCTCCACAACGCGGCCTGACGCTCGCGGTAGTCCAGGTCCACCCGGTATTCGGCCAGCGCTTGACCGAGCGCGGTCAGCGCCTCCCGGGCATCGGCCACCACCGACAGGCCCGCGAGCTTGCCGGCGTCGAAGCGGGCGACGTTGATGTTGACGAAGCGCACGTCCGGGTTCTGGAAGGCGGTGCGTGAGGCGGTGGTGAAGTCGCTGTAGCGGGTGCCGATCCCGATGACCAGGTCGGCCTCCCTGGCCAGGGCGTTGGCGGCGGTGGTCCCGGTCGAGCCGACGGCGCCCATCGCCTGCGGATGCCCGTGCGGCAGCGAGCCCTTGCCGGCCTGGCTCTCGCCGACCGGGATGCCGGTCGCCTCACAGAACGCGCGCAGGGCGTCCTCGGCGCCGGAGTAGTGCACCCCGCCGCCGGCCACGATGAGCGGCCTGCGGGCCGCGGAGATGAGCGCCGCGGCGTCGGCGAGGTCGGCGGCCTCCGGCAGGGGCCTGCCCACGCGCCAGACGCGCCGCTCGAACAGCTCCACCGGCCAGTCGAAGGCCTCGGCCTGCACGTCCTGCGGCAAGGCGATCGTCACCGCGCCGGTCTCGACCGGGTCGGTCAGCACGCGCATGGCGGCCAGCAGCGCCGCCGGCAGCTGCTCGGGGCGGTTGATCCGGTCGAAGAAGCGCGACAGCGGGCGGAAGGCGTCGTTGACGGTGACGTCCGCGGCGTACGGCACCTCCAGCTCCTGCAGCACCGGCCCCGCCACCCGGGTGGCGAAGGTGCCCGAGGGCAGCAGCAGCACGGGGATCCGGTTGACGGTGGCCAGCGCGGCCCCGGTGAGCATGTTGGTCGAGCCGGGCCCGACGGAGGCCGTGCAGGCCCAGGTCTGCAGGCGGTCCTTGTGTCGCGCGTAGGCGACGGCCGTGTGCACCATGGCCTGCTCGTTACGGGCCAGCACGTACGGCAACCGGTCCGGCCCGCCGGCCAGCTCGTCCTGCAGCAGCGCCTGGCCGAGCCCGGCGACGTTGCCGTGGCCGAAGATCCCGAAGCAGCCGGCGAACAGCCGCTGACGCCGGCCGTCGCGCTCGCTCCACTGGGCGGCCAGGAAACGCACGACGGCCTGGCTCACCGTCAGACGCATGGTAGTCATCGAGGTCCTCCCATCGGCAGGCGGGGATCGACGGCTTGGCCGGCCCAGGTCTCGCGCACCCAGCCGTGGGCGGGGTCGTCGCAGATCAGCCAGGCGCGGGTGGCGCCGGGGCCGGCCATCACGTTGAGGTAGTAGAGGTCGTAGCCGGGCGGCGCCATGGCGGGACCGTGCCAGCCGTGCGGCACGAGGACGACGTCGCCGGTGCGGACCTCGGCGAGCACGTCGATCGGGCGTTCGGCGGTGCCGTAGACGCGCTGGTAGCCGACGGGGTCCGCGCCTTCGGGGGCGCCCGGCTCGGCCTGCACCTCGAAGTAGTAGATCTCCTCGAGCTCGGTCTCCACGCCGTCGCGCTCCTCGTCGTGCTTGTGCGGCGGGTACGAGCTCCAGTTGCCCGCGGGCGTGATCACCTCGCAGGCGATGATCGAGTCGGCGTCGAGCACCTGCGGCACCCCGAAGTTGCGCACCTCGCGCGAAGCCGTGCCGGCGCCGCGCAGCTCGACGGGCACCTCGGCCGCGGCCACGTGCCGGAACGGCGGCGGCTCGGCGCGCTTGCCCGCCTTCGCGCCACACAGGGCGATCTTGCTCTCGCGGTCACCGGCGGAGATCGTGAGCCTGGCGCCCCTCGGGACGTAGGCGACGTCGGTGGGACCGGCGAACACGCTGTCGCGCCCGGCGAGCCGGGCCTTGTGGTGCTGCCCGTCGCGGTCGACGGCCGTGACGTCCGCGCCGCCGCGCAAGGGGACCACGATGATCTCGCTGTCGCCAGTGTCCAGCTCCACCCGCGCGAACGGCGCCAGAGTGACCACGCGCAGGCTCGTGTGCGCCCACCCGGGCGCGGCGTCGGTGACCGACACCTCGAAGCCGCCCTCGCCGGCCGTGCCGAACGGCAGCACCCACCGCGCGTTGTCGTTCATGAGGCACCTCCATGGACGAGCCCGGAGGCGATGTCCACCGCGGCGGCCACATCCCCGTCGGGCGGGAACAGCAGCGCCCGCCCGACCACCAGCCCCCGCACGGCGGGCAGGTCAAGCGCCTGCCGCCAGGAGGCGTAGGTCTCGTCGGGATGGCCGGTCGGGTCGCCGCCCAGCAGCAGGGTCGGCAGCGTGGTGGCGTCCATGACGCGTTCCAGGTCCTCGACGACGGGCAGCTTCAGCCAGGTGTGCCGACTGGTGGCGCCGAGCGCGGCGGCGATGTGGATGGAGGTGATGGTGGAGTCCGGATCGAGCAGGTTGCGCACCCGGCCGTCCGCCCCCCGAACCGACAGGAACGGCTCCACCATCGCCATGACGCCGTGCCCCGCCAGCTCGGTGACCGCTCGGCCGCTCGCCTCCAGCATGGTCACCGTGCCCGGATCCTCCAGGCAGATCCGGTTGAGCATCTTGCCGCCCTCCAGACCGCGGGCGACGATCTCGTCAGCGGTGTAGGCGGTGAAGCGGTCGTCCAGCTCGAAGACGGCGCCCTGCAGGCCGCCCCGGTTCATCGACCCGATCGCGACCTTGTCCTCCAGCGCCCCCATCAGCAGCAGGTCGTCCAGGATGTCGGGGGTGCCGAGCACACCGTCCACGCCGGGGCGCGACAGCGCGATCGCCAGGCGTTCCAGCAGGTTGCTGCGCGAGGCCATCGCCATGCGGTCCGCACGCACGCCGAGCGCGCCGCGGGCCGGATGGTCGGCGGCCACGATCAGCAGCCTGCCGTCCGCGCCCACCAGGTCGCGCCGCTTGCGGGCGGCCCATCCTTCGGTGATGCGCCACGGCTGGCGTACCCGGATCTCGGTCAGCTCGGCGATGCCAGGCCGGCTGGAGATGTGGGTCATCGTCCGCTCTCCTCTCCCTGCGGGGCCTCTCCCAGCAGGGCCTCCACCTCGGCTTCGTACGGCATGGCGCTGGAGCACTCGAGACGGCCGGCGACGATGGCGCCGGCCACGTTCGCAAAGCGCAGGACGCGGGTCAGGTCCCAGCCGCTGAGCAGGCCGTGGACGAGAGCACCGCCGAAGGCGTCGCCGGCGCCGAGGCCGTTGACGACGCTCACGGGGAAGGGCGGCACCTCGACGCGCTCCTCCGCGGTCGCGGCGAGCACGCCCTTGGGGCCCTGTTTCACGATCGCGAGCTCCACGCCCCGCTCCAGCAGGGCGGACGCCGCCCGCTGCGGGTCGGTCTCGCCGACCGCGACCTCGCACTCCTCCCGGTTGCCGACCGCGACCGTGACGTGCTGGAGCGCCTTGCCCACCAACGCGGCGGCCTCGCCGGGGTCGGGCCAGAACATGGGCCGGTAGTCAAGGTCGAGCACGGTGTGCGGGCGGCGGCCGCGAGCCTGCCAGGCGGCGAAGTGCGCCGCGCGCGACGGCTCCTGTGACAGGCCGGTGACGGTGGCCCAGAAGACGCCCGCCTCGCGCACGGCCTCCACCGGAATCTCGTCCGGCTCGATGAGCAGGTCGGGGGCGGTCGGATACCGGTAGAAGTACAGCGGGAAGTGGTCGGGAGGGAAGATCTCGCAGAACGTGACCGGCGTCGGCGGGCCGTCGACCTCGTCGGCGTAGGAGTCGTCGACGCCGAAGTCACGCAGCGCCCGGCGGACGTAGCGGCCGAACGGGTCGCGGCCGGTTCGCGTGATGATCGTGGCGCGGCGGCCGTAGCGGGCCGCGGCCACCGCGACGTTGGTCGCGCTGCCGCCGAGGAACTTGGCGAACCGCTCCACGTCCTCCAGGCCGACGCCGTGGTCGAGTGGGTAGATGTCCACTCCGCAGCGGCCCATGGCCACCAGGTCGTACGCCATCACGCCCCCGCCACGGCGAGGAGGTGCCGGATGCTCGCCCGGACGTCCGCGGCCGGGTCCGCGCCCGCGTCGCCCTCGGCCAGGATGGTGTCCTGCTCCAGGACGTACCAGCCGGTGTAGCCGTGGCCCTCCAGGGCGGAGACGATGGCCGCGATGTCGATGTCGCCCTTGCCGAGCGGGACGTACATGCCGCCGGCCACGGCGGCGGTGTAGGACTCCTCGCCGGCCTGCACGCGCCGCGCCCGGTCGAGCCGGACGTCCTTGAGATGCACGTGGGCGATCCGCCCTGGGTGCTCGCGAGCGATCGCGACCGGGTCGCCGCCGCCGATCAGCAGGTGCCCGGTGTCCAGGCACAGGCCGACGCGGCTGCCGTCGAGCACGCGTGCCGTCTCCGCCCCGCTTTCGACCATCGTGCCGACGTGCGGGTGGAGGGTGGCCACCAGGCCGCGGGCGGCGGCGGCCTCGGTGATGCGGTCGAGGTTACCCAGCAAGGTCGCCCAGCCGGGCTCGTCGAGGACCGGCCGGTCGTCGTAGCCGTCCTGCCCGGTGGCGGCGGCCAGGACGACGGTCGACGCCCCGGCGGCGACCAGGCCCTCCATCGCGCGCTCGACCTCGGGGAGGGGATCGTGCTCCGGATCGTGCAGGACGACCGGGACGAACTGCCCGACCGCCTTCAGGCCGTACCCGGCCAGGGTCGCGGCCTTGGCCTGCGGGTCGTCGGGCAGGAAGCCGTCGGGGCCGAACTCGGTGGCGGCCAGGCCGAGCGCGCGCATCTGGCTCAGCACGGTCTCAGGTTCCAGCTGGTGGCCCCAGCCAGGAACCTCGCAGACTCCCCAGGAGATCGGTGCGCCGGCCACGCGGCCGGCTACGGGTGTGGTCGTCATGGCGTGTCAATACCCTCGATCTCGGACCCCTCGATTTCGGACAGGGCGACGGGTCTGCGCTCGGCCCTGGACAGCTCGCACGCCTCGGCGATGCGGAAGGCCTCGAGCGCGTCGCGCACGGTGCAGGGTGAGGGCCGCTCGCCGCGGGCGACGTCGGCGAAGGCGGTGAGCTCGGCCTGGTAGGCGGGCAGGAAACGTTCCATGAACGACCACTTCTGCGGGCCGCGCGGGAAGTCGACGCCCTCCTCCGCCGAGCGCATCGCCAGCGAGTGGTCCAGGCCGACGGCGATCGTGCCTTTCTCGCCGTGGACCTCCATGCGCACGTCGTGGCCGCCGCCGTTGTAGCGGGTCGAGGAGATCAGCACGATCGTGCCGTCGTCCAGGGTCAGCAGCGCGCCTCCGGTGTCGACGTCGCCGGCCTCGGCGAAGAAGTCCGCGCCCTTGTTGCCGCCGGTGGCGTAGACCGTGGCCACCTCGCGGCCGCTGACGAACCGCAGGATGTCGAAGTCGTGCACGTTGCAGTCGCGGAAGATGCCGCCGGAGGTCGGGATGTAGGACGCGTGCGGCGGAGCCTGGTCATGGGTGCCGGCCCGGATGGTGTGGATGAATCCGAGCTCGCCGGAGGCCACCGCGGCCTGCGCCCGCCGGTATCCGGCGTCGAAGCGGCGCTGGAAGCCGACGTGCACCGGCACGCCGGTCGCGGCGACGAGCTCGGCCAGCTCGATGGTCTCCTTCAAGGTGGCGGCCACGGGCTTCTCGCAGAAGGCCGGCACCCCGGCGGCGATGGCCTGGCGCAGCAGCGGCGCGTGCCCCGGCGTGGCGGTGGCGATCACGAATCCGTCGATGCCCGAAGCCAGCAGCGCGTCGGCGTCCGGGGCCACGTCGAGGCCGAGCTCGGCTGCGACGCGCTCGGCGGCCCCGGTGTCGGCGTCCGTCACGACCAGCTCGTCGACGTAGTCGAGAGCGGCCAGAGTCTTGGCGTGGAAGGCGCCTATCCTTCCGACGCCCGCGAGCCCGATGCGCATGCGCGTCCTGTCCATTCACGTCGTTGGGTCGTCACTCGCCCTACCCCAGGCCTGGTCAGGCCATGGGCGATGTGGTTGAAGCCTGCCTTGTTCACATGGATCGAGTCAAGACTTTGTCCTGACATCATTGCGTAACGTCATATACATGAACAGAGGTACACTCGCCTCGTGGCAGTTCAAGTGGGTGTGACGCTCGATCGCTCTTCCCCCGTGCCCCTCTACCACCAGCTCGCCGAGCAGCTCCGCACGGCGATCGCCAGCGGCCGGCTCCAGCCCGGCGACCAGCTGGAGAACGAGCTCGCCCTGGCCGAGCGGCTCAGCCTGGCGCGCCCGACGGTGCGCCAGGCCATCCAAGAGCTCGTCGACCGCGGGCTCGTGCTGCGCCGGCGCGGGATCGGCACCACGGTGGCCAACCCCAAGGTGCACCGGCGTGCCGACCTCACCAGCCTTTTCGACGACCTCACCCGCGCCGGCGGGCAGCCCTCGACGAGCGTCCTGCGGCACGAGCTCGTGCGTGACGAACGCGTGGCCACCGCGCTCGACCTGCCGGCCGATACCGAGCTGCTCTCTCTCGTCCGGCTGCGGTTCTCCGGCAACCGGCCGCTGGCCATCATGCGCAACTGGCTGCCTCCCGCGCACTACGACATCAGCCGGGAGGATCTGCAGGAATCAGGCCTGTACGCGCTGTTGCGCGAACGCGGGGTGCGCCCCGTCGTCGCCGCTCAGTCGATCGGAGCCCGCCCTCCGACCTCGTCGGAGCGGCACCACCTCCGGCTCGAGCCCGCCGAGCCCGTCCTGACGATGACACGCACCGCCTTCGACTCCGGGGGCAAAGCAGTCGAGCACGGGGACCACTGCTATCGCGCCCAGGACTACAGCATCGAGGTCCTGGTCGACCAGCGCTGACGAGCGCCGGCGAACGCTTCAGTCTTCGGAGCGGCGCGCGCTGCGCCGTGCCAGGCGAGCGGCCAGAGCGGCTGCGCCGAGCACCGCGAGGATGACGGCGACCCAGGCCACGCCGAGGGATTCCAGCCACCGCGCGAGGGCGCCCTGCACGGCGGTCGCGGCGTCGACGATCGCGTCGCGGGAGGAGGCGCCCGCGAAGACGCGCAGCTCGTACCAGCCGTAGTAGGCGACGTACAGGCCGGCCGGGATCAGCAGTCCGCCGCTGATGCGCGACACGTACGGCAGCACGGCCCGGGTACGGGCGACCACGGCCGAGCGGGCCAGCGCCACCGCCAGCGACAGCGCGGAGACCACCAAGCCCATGCCGATCGCGTAGGCGACGAAGACCATCAGGCCGCCCAGTATTCCGCCGGCGGCCAGCGAGGCGGAGGTCACCGCGAGGAACGGGCCGATGGTGCACGACAGCGACGCCACGGCGTAGCTCAGGCCGTATCCGTACAGCGAGGGCAGCGAGGCGATGGGACGGCCGGTGGCCAGCCGGGGCGTGCGGATCAGCAGCTCCCGCCCGCTCAGCAACCACAGACCGAGCCCGGTCAGGGCCAGGCCGATGAGGATCGTCACCCACGGCAGGTATCGGCCCACCGACACCGCCAGTGGGGTCACCACCAGCCCGAACACCCCGAAAACCGTGACGAATCCCGCGGTCATGGCTGCCCCGAGCAGCAGAGCGCGCGCCACCGGCCCACGCGACGACACACCGCCCGCCGGGCGGGTGTCGTCGTCGGCCACGAGCATGGTCAGGTACGCGGGCAGCAGCGCGAACCCGCAGGGATTGAACGCCGCCACCAGGCCCGCGGCCAGGGCCAGCGCCAACGGCACGTCACCGATCACGGCCGGCTCCGGCTCGGCCGCGGCCCGGCGTCAGGCGGCGAGCAGCTTGGCGACAAGGCTATCGAGCTCATCGGAGTCGAGCGGGCCGGAGGCTTTCGCGGTTGTTCCGTCCGGTTTCATGAACACGAACGTGGACTGCTGGGTGATCCCGAGCCGGGTCCACACCACGCCCTTCTCATCCGACAGGTGGACGAGGTCGCCGGTCCCGGTACGCCGGACGAAGTCCTTCATCGCCGCCTCGCTGTCCAGGCCGGCGACCCCCACGAACGAGACGTCGGCGTACTTCTTGGCAGCCGCCTTGACGGCCGGCGCCTCCGACTGGCACTTGGGACACCACGGCGCCCAGAACCAGAACACGATCGGCTTGCCCGCCAGGCTCGCACCGTCGAAGGTCTGCCCGCCCAGTGTGGTGGCGGTGAACTTCAAGGCGTCGGGAACCCGCGCGTCACCGGACGCACCGGGCGTGCCAGATGCCGTGGACGCGGGAGCCGGGGTGGCCGGCGCCACGGTCGCCGACACGGGCGCATCACCCCGGACCGTCTCAGCGGCCCCGCCGCACCCGGCGATCAACAACCCCGCCGCCGCAAGGACGGCCATCACACGAATTCTGCCCACGTCGTGAGGATAGGCCCAGGCCGCGGGCCCGAATCTTACGAGCCGATGACAACGCCGATCTTGTGCGCTCTGATAGGCAGGCACACATGCGACGGGTGGTGCAGGACCCTGTCCTGCACCACCCGTCCACCCTTGACCATCGCACTGGCAAGGAGTCTGGCGACCTGCCTTGGGGTCAGGCCTTGTACTCGGGGTAGCCGTAGCCCACGACGTGGGCCTTGGGCCGGATGCGCTGCTCGACCTTGCCGTTGCCGGTGTTGCCCTCGATCGCGGTGATGGTGCCGTCGCCGTTGTCCTTCTTGACCATGCCGACGTGGTCGATGCCGTCGGTGCCCTGGCCGTTCCAGTCGTAGAAGACGACGGCGCCGGGCTTGGCCTCGGTGCCCCAGTGCTTGTTGGCCTGGAACCACTTGGCGTAGCTGACGGTGTAGGCGTCCCAGCCCATGGTGGGGCGGGCGCCGGCCTGCTCGCCGACCCAGGAGATGAACATGGCGCACCAGGGGGCGTTGGCGTAGGCCTGCAGGCTGCCGCCGTCGCGGGCGACGGTCTCGGCTGCCCGCGGGGAGGACATGTACCAGCTGTGGAACGGGGTGCCGCCGCCGGCGGCGTTCTCGCTCACGCCGATCTGCGACTCGGCGATCTTCAGTACGGTGTCGGCGCTCACCTGGCCGGCGCCCTTTTGCGGGATGGCCTGGGAGGCGGGCAGGTTGGACCGCGCGGGTTGCGTGGACTGCTGGTCGGCGGCGAAGGCCGGGGATCCGGCGACGACCGTCGCGGTCATCCCGGCGGCGACCAGGGAGAGGCTTGCGGACGTCAGGGCACGAGCGAAGACGTTCTTGGCCATGGGTGAAAGATGCTCCTAGCTTCCATGCCGCCTACCGGGTTAGCTGACGGGTTCGGGCGTGGAAGTGCCCTACGGGGCGCTCGTGTCGAGCGCGCCGATTCACCCCAGATGAAGTGGGTCCCCGGTTCCGCAGATTGCGAATTCGGCGGCCGCGTCATAGTCACGGACTCGAATGTCCGTGCTGGTGAGACGCGGTCTCGGCAATACGGAGAGCGTCACGCGGCATGAAATGTTGCCAGGCGTACGCCCTGAGTCCTCTAACGTAAGCGAACGGCATAGAAAGATGCAAACCCCGATGGGGAGCAGGCAACAGAATGCCCTATGAGATAGGCGATCGGGGCGAAATTCTTTACCTACTCCCACCCATCGCCGGGGTTTGTCAGAGCGCTTTCACGCGTGCGCGTCGAAGGAGGCCGCGCTCCGCTCGACCAGCATGGCGCGGCCCTTGATCTCGGCGGTGACCTCGGATCCCACGATGCCGTCGTGGCCGGGCAGCTGGCCCGCGCCGCCCTCCGGCCCGAGCGGGACGAGGATCATGGCCGGTTGCGGCTCGTACGGGGCCGGCTCGCCGTCCCCGGTGATGTGCGCACGGATGTTCTTGGCGAGCAACTCGCCCTGCACACTGGCGAAGGCCGCCATGTTCCGGTCGGCGTCGGCGATGTCGCCGATGGCGTAGACGTGCTCCTGCCCCCGCACCCGCAGGTACTCATCCACCCGCACGTGCCCGGCGGCGTCGCGGGCCGCGGCGAGCGAGCCGCGCAGGTAATCGGTGTGCAGCGTGACGCCGAAGCAGCGGAACCAGATGTCGGCCGTGAGCTTCTCGCCGGCATCCGTGGCGACCGCGACGGGCGCGGCCGTGGCCGGCGCGACCTCAGGCAGCTCCCGGAGCGGGCTGCCCAGCTTGAGCTCCACCCCGAGCTTGTCCAGCTGCACGCGTAGCTCCTCGCGCAGCGCCTGGTCGAAGGGTCCGGCCAGGATGTCGGGCGCGACGTCCGCGATCGTGACGTGCTTGCCGGGGAAGGCCGCCTTGATCTCTCCGGCGAGCTCGAGGCCGACGGGACCGGCGCCGACGAGCAGCACCCGCTGCGCGCCGGCCAGCGCGTCGTGCGCCTCGCGGATCCTGGCCTTGGCGGTCTCGGCGGCCGAATCGTTGATCTTGGCGGGGAACGGATACGCCGAGCCGGTGGCCAGCACCAGGTAGTCCGGCTCCAGGCGGGCGCCCGAGGCGAGCGTGACCTGCCGCCCGTCCACCGCGACGGCGCGGTCCCGCAGGAACCGGCCGCGCGTCAGCAGCCGCCCGTAGGGCAGGAAGATCCGCTCCAGCCACTCCGGCGCCACCAGCGCCCGCAGTGCGGCCACGTTGTGCGTAAAGGAGTCGGAGGGATCGACGAGCGTCACGTCGGCGACGTCGTCGAGCAGCTTGGCCACCTTGTGGCCGCCGTACCCACCGCCCAGGACCGCCACCGTGGGGCGTGCACCAGCGCTCTCAGTCATGCCAGTTCTCTCTTCACTAGGTTTGGAGGTGTCGCTAGGTTATTCATATGTACTTCGAAAATCAAAGTGACACCGAATCTGCTAGTCTTAAGGGGCTATGGCGACGGTCTCCAGGCATGAAGTGGAAGAGTGCGCGCGCGGCGACGCCGCCCTGACGCGTGCCTTCGCCGTGCTCGGCAAGCGCTGGAGCGGCGTCGTGCTCGGCGTCCTGCGCCCGGGCCCGGCGGGCTTCCGCGAGATCTCCCGGGCCATCGGCCAGGTCAGCGACTCGGTGCTGTCCGACCGGCTCTCCGAGCTGACCAAGATGGGGCTCATCGCCCGCGCCGTCGAGGCGGGGCCGCCCGTCAGCGTCTCCTACGAGCTGACAGACGGCGGCAGGGCCCTCATGCCGGCACTGGACGAGATCGCCCGATGGGCACAGGAGCACCTGCCTGAGGAGTGAGTCTCCTCTGATGCGATGCGGGCGTCAGCGGTTCGTGTTCCGGGCGATGACCGGCGTGCTCGCCGGCGGGCCACCATGCCCGGGCCGCCGGGCCAGCGGGGCCAGGCCCGCGAGGTTGAGCAGGGCGCTGAGCGGGAGGAGATCCTTGCTGGCGACCACGACACCGACGCCGAGCACGACGAGCGCCGGGCTCCACCAGCCGATGCGCCCGGCGGCGGCCTGCAGGGCGACGAGCACGACCAGGCCGATGTAGAAGAACGTCGGCACGACGGTGTAGAAGGCGGGCAGCAGGGTCACCGTCACCGATGACGGCCACGGCCCGGGGCCCGCCGACGCGGGCGGCCAAGGGCTGATCGGCATCAGGGAGCGGGCGGCGGCGTGCGGCGGGGACGCCACGTTCGGGCCCGCGCCTTCGGGCCGGGGTTTCCAGGTCTCGGTACGGCTCCCGCGCGGGCACGCGGAGGTGGCCCGATGACGATCAACGTGGTGGTCGCCGACGATCAGGAACTGGTCCGCAGCGGATTCGCGCTGATCCTGGACACGCAGCCGGACATCTCCGTGGTCGCCGAAGCGGGCGACGGCCTCGCGGCGATCAACGCGGTACGCGCGCACCGGCCCCAGGTGCTCCTCCTCGACATCCGGATGCCGCACATGGACGGCATCGACGCCGCCCGGGTCGTGTGCGCGGAGACGGACACGCGCGTGCTGATGCTGACCACTTTCGACCAGGACGACTACGTCTACGACGCGCTCCACGCCGGGGCGAGCGGCTTTCTGCTGAAGGACGTGCGCAGGGACGACCTGGTGCATGCCGTCCGGGTGGTGGCCGCCGGGGAGTCGCTGCTCGCACCGGCCGTGACCCGGCGGCTGATCGACGACATGGTGTCCAAGCGGCCCAGGAGACGACCCGTCGGGCTCGACCTCCTCACCACCCGGGAGCGGGAGACGCTGATGTTGCTCGGTCGCGGCCTGTCGAACGCGGAGATCGCCGCGGCGTTCGTCGTCAGCGAGCACACGGTGAAGACCCACGTCAGCAACGTGTTCGCCAAGCTGGCGGTCCGGGATCGGGTGCAGGCGGTCATAGCGGCGTACGAGTCGGGCCTGATCCAGCCGGGCGGCTGAGCCCGGACACGCCTCGGCTCCCGGCTGGTACGAATCGACCGGCCGGGAGTCGAGGCGGCAGCGGAGAATCTCAGGAGATTCTCACGTAGAACGCGGTGTCGGCCGCGTATCCGTAGCCGCCGTGGCTGCGGACGGCGATGGTGTCGTGCCAGTCACCGCCGCACGCACGGGACCCGCGCTGCACGGACAGCGAACGCGGGGACCAGTGTCGGCCCACGGCCCGGGCATAGAGCTCCTCCGCACCGTCCAGGTCGACGCCGGGCTCCACGACGACACAGTAGGTTCCCGGGTACGCTCGCCAGACATCGGCGATGTTCCTGCTCCTCATGATCGACCCGTCCGCCGCCACCATGGCCGAGGCCTGGGGGAAGCCGTGGGGGTGGCCGTCCGGGGTGTGCGCGAGGGCGGGGGCCGGCGCCAGGATGGCGGTAGCGGCGAGCGCGAGTGCGGAGATGCGCTGGATGGTCTTCATATCGGTGTCCTTTCGGTGCTGGTCAGGAGACGACGAGATCGAAGCCGCCGTCGGCGAGATGGCCGGTGCTGGGGTTGTAGACGTTGACGGAGACGGTGTTGTGCTGGCCGCAGGTCGCCCACGGGCTGCCGTAGACCGGCGACGGGTTCCGGTGGCCCGGCCATCCGTGCTTGTTGCCCCACCCGTTGCGGTGGCCCGGGTTCCGGTAGACCGGCGACCCGTTCCGGTGACCTGGGTTCCGGTAGACCGCCGAATCGTTCCTGTATTCGGCCGAATCGTGCCTTTGGTCCGCCGAAGTGTTCCTGTAGACCGGTGAATCGTTCCTGTAGACCGGCGAATCGTTCCTGTAGACCGGCGACGTGCTCCCGTAGACGACGTGGGCGAGCCGCAGCGCCTGGCGGGAGGAGACCTGCAGCTGCGCGTCGTTCACGTCCACCCGGTGGGAGACCTGGACGCAGTACCGCCCGAGGCCGGCCCGCCATGACCTGATGACGTTCCTGCCGCTGATGAGCGTGCCGCCGGCGTCGACGGTCGCCAGGGCTCGCGCGTACGGGGCCCTGGGGTCGGCCTGAGCGGCTGGGCCGACGGCCATGACGAGACTGGTAGCGGCCAGCGTGAGACCGGTCGCGAGCATGCCACGAAGCATGGAAGTTCCTCTCGATCACATAGGGATAAGAGCCACGACAGAAAGTAAGGTCGTGGAGGCCTTCGAGACGCGAGCCACCCCGCATCGGACGATCCAAAGATTCTTGGCCGATCGCTTCCGAACCAGTGGCCCGTATCGGGCGTCGCGACCGCCTCTTTCCCCGCCGCTTGGCCCGCCGTTCCGGGGCCTTGGCTGTTGGAGCGCGCTTTACCCCGGGCGACGGAGCGGGCACATTCGAGCGCGGTTCCTCGGCATCCTCAACGGCCGGGACTCGCGGGATATACGCCAATAAATGTTGACCTGTGCACTTTCCTGATGGTTAATCAGGAAGGGTGTGCCGCTTTCAACGGGGGAAGCGGCGGTTCATGGCCATGGGGGAAACATGACCAAGCGTCTTGTCGGCGTGCTCTTAGCGGCTACCGTCGCGACCGGGATCCTCGCGACGCCGGCGGCGGCCTCGGCGTCCGAGACGGGGACGACGGCTCGTCCGCATCTGCTCGACTACAAGATCTACTTCGGTAAATGCGAGGACACCTGCCGCATCAAGGTGCGGATCAAGAACGTCTCCCGCACAAGGCTCTATGACGTCAGCCTGAACGCCCGGCTCTGGGTCAACGGCACCAAGGTCGGAGCCTGCTACGACTACGTCGGCAGCATCCGTCCCAAGGCAGTCCGGTGGGCCGGGTGCACCGTACGGTCGGCGAAACTCGCCCGGCTGTGGACCCGCTACCTCGACGGCGGGATCGACTTCAACACCAAGACCAAGACCAACGTCCACTACGAGTACTACTCATGACCAGTGAGCCAGGGGCCGATCCTCCTCGGCCCCTGGCCACCGGAACGAAGACACGTCCGACGTATCGCGGACGTCGCCACGTTTCATGTAAAAGTCGTTCCCGGTCTTAGCCGGTTGACAGTCCTGACATTCTGTGGGATCACCATCAAAAGATCCCACCTTTGAGTGGAGTGCTCGACCCCCCGAGGAGCACCATGCGTCAGGACCTTGCCAAGCTGAGCCGCCGGACGCTCGTCGGCGGCGCGGCGGCGGCCATCGCCGCGCCCGCGCTCGCGAGCGGAGCCGTGGCGGCGGCCCGACCCGCCCGAGCGTCGGGCCGGCCCGCGGATGCGGCGTCGGCCGCCCTGCTGGACCAGTGGGCGCAGGCGCCCGGATCCCACCCGCTGATTCCCGACATCTCCCGCGCCGGTTACCGTCTCGGAGCCCGTCCGCCGCGGCCGGACGTGGTGACCAGGGTGACCGACCACGGCGCTCGCGCGGACGGGACGACGGATTGCGCCCCGGCCTTCAACGCGGCGCTGCGCGCGGCCGGGGAACGGGGCGGCGGCGTGGTGCTGGTGCCCCGCGGCACCTGCCTGCTGTCATCGCCGGTTTTCGTGCACTGGTCCAACGTCGTCCTGCGCGGCGCCGGGCGTGCGGCCACCGTGCTGCACTTCACCCGGACGCTGGACGACGGCTACCGGCCGGCCCGGCAGTCCAATGGCAACAGCCGCTGGTCGTGGACCGGCGGGCAGGTGTGGTTCATGGCGGCCGAGCGGCGGGCCCGTTCGGAGGCCGAGGACTTCGCCGGCACCGAGGGCTGGCTGCTCGGCGACACCCTCGCGGAGGTCGGCGCCGCCTCTCGCGGCCAGCGCACGCTCCTGGTCTCCGGCACCGGAGGGCTGCGTGCGGGCGACATGGTGATGCTCGAGTGCGCCAACCCGCCGGACGCGAGCCTGCTGACGCATCTGGCCGGGGAGGTGCCCGGCGCCCGATCGTACGACTGGCCGCGCAGAGCGCCGCAGCTCGTCACCGGCTCCGGCGGGCAATACATCCAGTACGCCTCCCTCCAGTGGCCCGTCCGCATCGAGGCGATCCTCGGCGACCGCCTCATCCTCCTGGCCCAGCCGCTCAAGTACGACCTGCGCCCCGGCTGGCCGGCCCGGCTGCGCGCGCTCGGCCCGACCGTGCACGACAGCGGCGTCGAGCAGCTCACCATCCGCAACGAACCGGTCGCGATGACCGCGCACAACAAACACCCCGGCTCGAACGGGGTGTGCTTCCAGGCCGTGCACGACTGCTGGGCGAGCGATGTCCGCGTGGAGAACTGCGACCTCGGCTTCGGCTTCACCTACGCCAAGTCGACCACGCTCTCCCGAGTCGCCGTGGGCGGCCGGGCCGCCCACCACAGCTTCGCCTGCCGGATGCAGTCGCACGACAACCTCGTCGACGACTTCGAGATCGAGGCGTTCACCGTCCCGGTGCCGTCCGGCGCCGTCCACCACGGACTCAATGTGGAGGGTCTGTCGTCGGGCAACGTGTGGCGGCGGGGCCGGATGGCCGAGGGCACCTTCGACACCCACCGGGCGCTCCCGTTCGAGAACGCCCGGACCGACATCACCCTGGTGAACAACGGCCGCGTCGGCGGCTCGGCGGCGTCCGGGCCGCTGTTCGGGGCGCGGATCGCGCATTGGAACGTCCGGGTCACGAGCGGCAGCGCGTACGCCGTGACGATCGCCGACGTCGCGCCCCGTAGCGTGACGGTGGGTGTCCAGGGCACCAACGGCACCGCAAGCGAACTGCCTCCGGACTTCACCGGCGACCTGGAGAACCTCCTGGTCGAGCAGGGCTCACGTCCCCGCGTCACCGACCTGTACGCCGCCCAGCGTCACCGCACGCCGGAAAACGACTAGAAGGACGACAGCACGGTCCGGTCAGGTCCCGGACGGAAGAGTCCAGTTCCGCAGGAAGGTCCGGACCGTGTATGCGCGTGCCTCGTCGTCGGTGAGCTGCGGCCGGTCCGCCGTGACGGCCGCGCCGGGGCCGGTGTTGCGGTATTCGGCGAAGCGGCCCTCGCCCTCCCACGGATCGTCCTTGACGTGCGTGCCCAGCCAGGAGTCGCGGACGACGACCTGAGCGCCGTCACCGGACCGTCCCAGGGCGACGGCCTTCGCCACGTCGCCTTCCAGCCGGCTGCCGGCGATGAGGACGGAGCCGCCCGCGGCCACGGTCCCGGCGCCGAGCGACTTGATCACGCAGCGGTCCAGGACGGCCGTGCCCGGGCCGCGGACGATGTCCACGTCGCCCTCCACGTAGCAGTCCCGCAGGTAGGCCCGGCCGTCCGCCTGGTAGGTGCCCTCGTTGCCGAGGAAGCGGGTGCCCTTGAAGGTGATCCGGTCACCAGCCGTCTGCACGGCGGGCGCCGGGCCGGCGGCGAGGGACTCGTCGTAGGCGTTGCGCAGCGTGACGCCCTCGACCGTGATGTCGTTGCCGAGCACGCCGAAGGTGGCGCTGCCGGCCGGTCCCCACGTGCCGCCGTAGAACTTCTGCCCGTTCGCGGGCAGCTCGTAGGTGATGACCACGTCGTCGGGGTCGCCGGTCGCACCCTTGATCGTGAGGTCCCTGCGACCCGCCCACACCCGGACCATCTCGCGGTAGACGCCCGGCTTGACCGTGATCACCGCGCCCCGGGGGGCCGCGCCGACGGCCGCCTGCACGCTGCCGAAGTCGCCGGTGCCGTCGAGCGCGACGATGATCCGCTGCGGCGCGGGCCGCTCTCCGCCGAGCGGACCGGCGCCGCGGCCGACGATGGCGGGCACCCGGTCGGCGGGGTCGAGCGTGTAGGCGTAGTAGGCGGATGGATCGAAGGCCGCGCCCACGTTGTCGGTGCGGCCCTCGCTGCCGTCGAACACGTTGCCGCGCTGGACCACCTGGGAGGCGGGGTCCTTGGCCACGATCGGGTCGGGCACCGACCGGTAATAGCTGTTCTCGACGACCAGCTTGCCGCTGCCGCGGATCATGGTCCCGTACATCGCGGTGTCCTGGACGTAGTTGTTGTACCAGTGCGCGGCCAGGGTGTTGTCGATGCTGGCGTTGCGCTGATGGGTGCCGCGGATCCAGTTGTGGTGCATGGTCACCTTGGTCACCACGTTCGGGGTCCAGCCGACGCCCACGGCCTTGTTGTGGTCGCTGAACACGTTCCAGGAGACGGTGACGTAGTCGCTGTCCTTGCGGATGTCGAGCAGGCCGTCGCCGGTCCTGGTGAAGTGGTTGTGGTCGATCCACACGTGGTGGGCGCCGTCCATCTGGACGCCGTCGTAGTCCTTGCTCTTGCCGTCCCAGTCGCCGGCGACGTAGGAGTCGCGGATGGTCAGGTTGCGGATGATGACGTTGTGCACCTGGTTGAGGAAGAACCCGCCCTGTACGATCTCGGCGCCCGCGCCCTCGCCGACGATGCTCTTGTCGGAGGCGACCGCGATCTCCTTGCCGTAGGGCTCCAACCTGATCGGGCCCCTCACCTTGATCACGTACGGCTCCGCCGCCGTGGCGTACCGTTCCAGATCGGCCTGGTTGTCCACGGTCACGGTGGGGCCGGCGGCGCCACCTGTGGTGCCGTCCACGCCGAGGGCGCTCAGCCCGGCGAACCCGTCGGCGCGTCCTGACCATGGCGTGTCCGCCGTCGCGGGGGACGGGACGGCCGCCGTCAGCGCCACCGCGAGCACGACGAGCAGGGTGGGGCGTTTCATCAGGTGCCTCCGGCTGGGGGGTGCGGTCGGAGGAAACGTTGCGTTAGCCCGAACGCAACGTCAACGGCATGAAAACGCCCCCGAGCCCTGCTAGCAGGCAGAATCCCCGCAATTTCGAAATTTTCGCGGCTGAGCAGCGAAAAGGCCGGCAGCGCACGCCGGGCGGCCCACCAAGGCGTTCGCATGAAAGTTTCATCCGCGACCATGGTTTTCCGGCCCGATCGCGGTGGTTCAGTTGACAGATCTCTTACATGTGCTTCTTCCTCAGTGGCTACGAGGAAGGAGCACATGAGATGTTCGTGCGCAAGCACGCGGCAGGCGTCGCCCTGCTGACAGTGATCGCCTGGGGACTGGCCCCACCTGCGGCGCAGGCGGATGTGCCCGTGCCGGGCGGGGTCTACCAGCTCAAGGTGACCAAGAGCGGCATGTGCCTGGATGTGGTCAGCGGCTCGCTGGACAACGGCGCGTTGTTGCAGCAGTGGGGGTGCTCGGGTGCCGCCTGGCAGCAGTTCACGGTCGTCTCCGCGGGGTCGGGGGTCTACACGATCCGCAATGTGAACAGCGGCCGATGCGTCGATGTGCCGAACGGGTCGGCCACCTCCGGGCTGCGGCTGCAGCAGTGGGGGTGCGGTGACGGCACCAAGAGCAACCAGCTGTGGCGCTTCGTCGCCTCAGGCACCGGTACCTACCAGGTCGTCAGCGCCGCCACCGGGCTGTGCATGAGCGACCAGGGCGCCTCCACCGCCTCAGGAGCCGCGATCATCCAGGAGACCTGCACCGCCAACACCAACAAACAATGGTTGTTCGCCCCTGCGTCCAAGCCCACGGTCGCGGCCGACGGCTCCGGCACGTACCGGACGGTCCAGGCCGCGGTCGACGCCGTGCCGTCAGGGAACGCGAGCCGGGTCACGATCACCATCGCACCCGGGACGTACCGGGAGATCGTCCGGGTTCCGTCGACCAAGCCGTACGTCACGCTGCAGGGTCTCGGCTCCTCGGCGACCCAGACTGTTATCGTTAACAACCACCATGCGGGCGAATACGGGACATCCGGCAGCGCGACCGCGTTCGTCGACGGCCACGACTTCGTCGCCACGAACCTGACGATCTCCAACGACTTCAACGAGGACCCGGCCGTCTCCGGTCATCAGGCCGTGGCGCTCAACCTGAACGCCGACCGCGCCCGCCTGTCCAACGTGCGCCTGCTCGGCGACCAGGACACGTTCCTGGTCAACAACTCCGCCCGGGCCTACGTGTCGAACTCGTACGTGGAGGGCACCGTCGACTTCATCTTCGGCGGCGGCACCATCGTCTTCGACTCCTGCGACATCTACGAAAAGCGCAGCACCGGCGGTCCGCTGACCGCGGCGAGCACGGACGCCGCCAAGACCTACGGCTTCCTGTTCTACAAGTCCAGGATCAGCGGGGCGGCCTCGGCCGGCACCACCAGCCTGGGCCGCCCGTGGCGCCCCGACGCCCAGGTGCTCTACCGGGAGTCCACGCTCGGATCCCTCATCAACACCGCTCAACCGTGGACCGACATGTCCGCCAACTCCTGGAGGAACGCCCGCTTCTTCGAATACAGGAACACCGGGGCGGGAGCCGGGACGAACGCCAACCGGCCCCAGCTCAGCGACACCCAGGCCGCGAACTACACCCCGCAGAAGTACCTCGCCGGGTCCGACGGCTGGAACCCCATCGGCTGACCATCTCCGGAGGAGATCATGAACATCCGCGCTCGCGCGGCATTAGCCGTCCTCGCCGCCCTGACCTCGCTGGGGGTCGTGTCCGCACCCGCCCAAGCGGACACACCCGTGGCAGGCGGCGTCTATCAACTCAAGGTGACCAAGAGCGGCATGTGCCTGGACGTGGTCAGCGGCTCGCTGGACAACGGCGCGTTGTTGCAGCAGTGGGGGTGCTCGGGCGCCGCCTGGCAGCAGTTCACTCTCCGCTCGGCGGGATCGGGCGTCTACAACCTGGTCAACGTCCACAGCGGACGCTGCGTGGACGTCCCCAGCGGTTCCACCACCTCAGGGGTACGCCTGCAGCAGTGGGGATGCGGCGACGGCACCAAGCCCAACCAGCAGTGGCGCCTGACCCCGTCCGGCACCGGCACGTACCAGATCATCAGCGTCGCCAGCGGCCTGTGCATGAGCGACCAGGGCGCCTCCACCGCCTCAGGAGCCGCGATCATCCAGGAGACCTGCACCGCCAACACCAACAAACAATGGTTGTTCAGCTCGGCCGGCGGACGCACCTGGTCCAACAGCGCCGACGGCTTCGCCGCCACCAGCGGCAACGGCCTGACGACCACCACGGGCGGCGCGGGCGGCGCCACGGTCACCGTCACCACCTACGCCGACCTGGTCAGGTACGCCACCGCCAGCGCCCCCTACGTCATCAGGGTCGGCGGCCCGATCACCGTCACGCCGTACGGCACCGAGATCAGGGTCGCCTCGAACAAGACCATCGTCGGCGTCGGCACCAGCGGCCACGTCGTCAACGGCGGCTTCTTCCTCGGCGCCGGCGTCAGCAACGTCATCATCAGGAACCTGACCATCCGCGACACCCGGATGGCCGACGACGACCCCGGCGACGACACCTACGACTACGACGGCATCCAGATGGACACCGCCCACCACATCTGGATCGACCACAACCACATCACCCGCATGAACGACGGCCTGATCGACAGCCGCAAGGACAACAGCTACCTGACCGTGTCCTGGAACGTCCTGGCCGACAACAACAAGACCTTCGGCATCGGCTGGACGGAGAATGTGACGGCGCGGATGACGATCCACCACAACTGGTTCCGGGGCACCAACTCGCGCAACCCCAGCACCGACAACGTCGCCTACGCGCACCTCTACAACAACTACCTGCAGAACGTCACCGGCTACGGCAACTACGCGCGCGGCGCCACCAAGATGGTGATCGAGAACAGCTACTACGACACGGTCAAGGACCCGTACTACAAGGACGACGCCGCCCAGTTGCGTCAGTCCGGCAGCATCGTGGTCAACTCCTCCGGGCAGCAGGAGACCGGCGGCTCGGCCTTCACCCCGAGCTCGTTCTACTCCTACACCCTCGACCCCGCCGCCAACGTGCCGTCCCTGCTCAGGACGTACGCGGGGCCGCAGGCCACCATCGGCGCCTGACCCTCATCGGCGGGGCAGGCGGGCGATCAACCCGGTGACGACGAGCCCCGCGGCGCACATGCCGGACAGGGCCCACAGGCCGGCGTCGAAGGAGCCGGTCGCGTCCTTGAAGGCGCCCAGCCCGTAGGCGAAGGCCACTCCCCCGAGGTTGGCGCAGAAGTTGCTGAACCCGGTGACCAGGCCCGCGTTCGCCGTGCCGACATGCTGCAACGGCACGGCGAACAGCGGCCCGAAGTAGAGCTGGAGGAACACCGAGTTCACCGCGATCACCGCGATCAGCGCCGGCAGGGCGTCCACGAACGGAATGAGGAAGATCGTGACGGCCAGCATGGCCAGGGACACGCCGACCACGGCCAGCGGCCGCCCGAGCCGGTCGGACAGCCAGCCGCCGAGGAAGTTCGCCGGAGCCGTGACCGCCGCGCCGATGGCCACGACCGCACCGGCCACGCCGAGCGAGAAACCCTTGTCCTCCACGATGAGGCTCGGCAGCCAGAACCCGATCCCGGTGACCACCGCGAGCCGGACGAACTGGATGAAGCCGGCCAGCCACACGGCCCGGTGCGACAGGATCTCGCGGGCATCCGCCCAGGTCGGTGGCTTCGCATCAGCCTTGTGCGGGGCGGAGTCACCGAGCCTCGCGAAGGCCAGCAGCACCAGCAGGCCGCTGGCGGCGAACAGGATCATCAGCCAGCGCCAGCCCAGCGGGCCGACCAGCACCGGGCCGAGCGCATTGAGCAAGATGTTGGAGGAGAAGCCGCCGGCGACGTAGAGCCCCATGGCCGTGGCCCTGCGGTCCGCCGGGAACTGCCGGCTGATCAGCAGCAGCCCCGGCGCGAACACCAGCGCCCGGAAGACGCCCGAGACCGCCTGATTGACGACCAGCCAGCCGAAGGAGTCCAATGACGCGAACGTGATCGACAGCAGGTTGGTGCCGACCAGCCCCACCACGAACAGCCGCTTGGTGTCGAACCGGTCGGACAGGTATCCGGACGGGATCTGCATGAGCGCGTACGTGAACGTGCCCGCCGCGGCCAGGAGCCCCGCCTGCGACGGGCTGATCCCCACGTCCTGCCTGATGAGCGGGAGGAACAACGCGACGCCGCCGAAGCAGAGGGCCTGCATGCTCTGACACACGACGATCAACGTGCGATTGAGCGCCGGGCCCCAGCTGCGTACCGGAGATTTCACGGCCTCCGTCGCCGCGCCCCCCATCAGAGGGCGCCGTCATCCATGCATGCGTATGTCATCGACCTCACTCTAGGATCCGCCGGCAGGCCCGCCCACGCCCGGGGTCAGCTGTCCGGCACGTGGCCGAGATCCATGTCCGCCCTGGTCACCCACGCGGGCTCGGCCACCAGGAGGCTGAGCTGAGCGTCGGCCAGGTCCACGTCGACGACGTACCGGAACCCGGCGGCCTCCGCGGCGGCGATCCGGGCCAGGTCGCCTTCCGGGACGGCGTACACCACGCGGCGGCAGCGCGGGTCGGCCACGCTCACGGCGTCGACCAGCGCCCGGAGCAGCTCGGTCCCGGCCTCGTCGACCTGCAGCTCCAGGTCATGGGCGGCCACGGGGTAGGCCTCGCGGAGCCGCCCGGCGGCACAGCGCGCCAGCCGGACGCGCGCACTCTGGAAGGCCGGGGCGAGGTCGGGCAAGGGCGGCACCGTGATCATGTCAGCCGTCCTCCTCGACCATGCGCCGGATGGCGATCTTCTCCAGTTTGCCGGAGGCGTTGCGCGGCACGTTCCGCACGAGCTTGAGCAGCCTGGGCAGCTTGTATCTGGCCAGGTGCGCGGAGGCGTACTCCCGGACGTCGTCCAGCGTAAGGGTCACGCCCTCGGCCGGGGACACCACCGCGACGACGGTCTCGCCCCACTGCTCGTCGGGCGCGCCGACGACGGCCACGTCCACGACCCCCGGCATGGTGGCCAGCACTCGCTCCACCTCGGCCGGGTAGACGTTCTCACCACCGCTGATGATCATGTCCTTGAGCCGGTCGACGATGTACACGCAGCCGTCCTCGTCGAAGTAGCCGATGTCGCCGGAGTGGAACCAGCCCTCCTCGTCGAATGCGGCGGCGGTGGCCTCGGGGTTCTCCCAGTAGCCGGGGGTGACGTTGGGGCCGCGGACCACGAGCTCGCCCGCCTCGCCCGGCTTCAGCGGCTGGTTGGTGTGCGCGTCGACCACGCGTACCTCGGTGTACGGCATCGGGATGCCGGCAGAGCCGGCCTTCGTCAGGGTGTGCTCGGCGGGCAGGTGGGTGGCGAACGGCGCGGTCTCGGTCAGCCCCCACGCCTGCTGCAGCAGCACGCCGTGCGCGGCGTACAGCTCGATGAGCGCGGGCGGCACCGGCGCGCCGGCGACCACGATGGAGCGCAGCGGGGTGAAATCCATGTCGAAGACGCCCGGGACCCGGCTGAGCGCGGCGAACATCGCGGCCACGCCGAACATCGAGTTGATCCGGTACGTGGCCAGGTCGTCGAGGAACCCGACCGGGTTGAAAGCGCGGCGGACGAGCACGGTGCCGCCGCGCACGAGGGCGCGCAGCGCGAAACTGTTGAGCGCCCCGATGTGGAACAGCGGCGCGCCCGCGTACGTGACGTCGCCGCGCCGGGTGTCGAGCACGGAGTCCACGTTGACGGCGTTCCACCAGGCGTTGCCGTAGGTGAGGATGACTCCCTTGGGCAGCCCGGTAGTGCCGGAGGTGAACATCAGGATCGCCGGCTCGTCGAAGGTCCTGGGGACCACCGTCGGCGTCGGCGCCGCCGTGGCCATCGGTCCTGACCAGGGCTCCCACCCGGGGACGCCGCAGGTGGCGGGCACCGCCGGGTCGTCGTCCACCAGGAGGAACCGGGTCAGCGCGGTGCCGCCGCGGACGTGGTCCACGTGCGGGCGGTGCCCCTCCTCGCAGACCATGGTCCGGGCGCCGCTCTTGTCGAGCACCCGCTCCAGCTCCGGTTCGGCGAGCCGGAAGTTGACCGGGACGAAGATGGCGCCGATCCGGAAGACGGCCAGCATGGTGACGAGGAACGAGGCGCTGTTGAGTCCGAGGTAGGCGACGCGGTCGCCGGCCGCGACACCGCCGTCGGACAGGACGGTCGCCAGCCGCGCCGCCTTGTCGTCGAGCTGGGCGTAGGTGAGGTCGCCGCCCGGGTAACGGACGGCGACGACGTCCGCCCGGTAGCGGGCGTTCCGCGCGACCGCCGAGGCGGGGTTGACGTCGACTGTGCCAGGGATTGGGGGGTGGGTCACGATCGGCTCCTCAGAGGTGGTCGCCGCCGGCGGCGCGGGCGAAACCCCGGACGCCGATGCCGCCGTCGGCCGAGATCGCGTGTCCGGTGATGGGACCGCTCTGCTCCCGGGCCGCGAGCAGGACGTACGGGGCGGTGAAGTCGCGCGGGTCGGTGCTGGAGTCGTGCAGCGGGATGGGCGGGCTGGCCCCTCTCTTGGCGAACGACGCCGCGATCGAGCGGTCCCCGAGCGCCAGCGTCTCGGGGCCGCGCAGGTCGGTGTTCATGCCGCCGCAGGCGACGCCGTTCACCCGGACCTTGGGGGCGAGCTCGTAGGCGAGCTCACGCATGAGGCCGAGGCAGGCGTGCTTGCTGGCGGTGTAGAGGGGACCGCCGCCGTTGACGTGGAACGACGCGTTGGACAGCGTCATGACGATGCTGCCGCGGGTCTTGACCAGCTCCGGCCAGGCGGCCTCGGCGGCCAGCAGGTAGCCCTTGACGTTGATGGAGAAGACCTCGTCGAAGGCGGCGTCGATCTCCTTGCCGGACAGGCGGGTGAGCTGGCGCTGGTAGTCCCACACGCCGGCGTTCGCGACGAGGGTGTCGAGCCTGCCGAAGCGCTCGACCGTCTCGGCGACGGCGGCGTGCAGCGCCTCGGAGTCGCGGACGTCGGCGGTGACGGCGTGCATCCTGGCCGGGTCGGGCGCGGTGCCGATGACCTCGTCGAGCTGTGCTTGGTCGCGGCCGAGGATGGTCACGCACGCGCCCTCGGCGAGGAAACGCTCGGCGACAGCGCGGCCGATGCCGGAGCCGCCGCCGGTGATCAGGGTGGCGTACCCGTTGAGCCAGCCGCTCATGTCAGGAACCCGGTGACGAGGTTCTCGAACTCTTGCTGCCGCTCCAGTTGCACCCAGTGGCCGCACCGCCCGAACACGTGCAACTGCACGTCGCGGATCTGCTTGAGCATGAGCTGGGCGCCGTCGAGGGTGATCGTGCGGTCGTCGCGGCCCCACAGCAACAGCGTCGGCGCCTTGATCTTGTGCAGGTCCTTCCACAGCGGGTCCATGCCGCCGCGTTTGGCGAAGGCGGCGTTGTAGCGGTGGTAGAAGGCGACGTGGCTCTCGTCGAGTGAGGCCTCGTAGCGGCTCTTGACGACGTCCTCGCCGAACTGGCGGTGGTCGAAGACCATGGTGCGGATGAACGCGGCCATCTTCTTCTCGCTCGGACCGCCGCCGTTGTAGTAGCGGAACATCTCCTTCTGCCCCTCGGTGGGCGTGGGCCCGGACGGCAGCCACCCGCCGCCGGGCGCCATCAGCACCAGCCGGGTGACCCGCTCGGGGCGCTCCTGCGCCATCGCGATCGCGGCGGCGCCGCCCAGGCTGTTGCCCAGCAGGTGGAAGGTGCCGATGCCGAGGGCGTCGAGCGCCTGGAACAGCGCGTCCACGGTGATCTCGGTGATGGACCGCTTGTCCAGGTCTTCCTCGGTGGGGCGGTAGCTGCCGCCGAAACCGGGCTGGTCGGGCAGCACGACGCGGAAGTGGCGGGCCAGCGCCGGGAGGTTCTGGTGATAGTTGCTGACGCCGGAGGCGCCGGGGCCGCCGCCGTGCAGCATCACCAGCACGGGGCCCTCGCCGGTCTCGGCGACGGCGATCTCGCCGAGCGTGGTGGTCACGCTGTGGTGCTTCACAGGGGCTCCCATCAGAAGAAGGTCGAGATGTTCTTCGCGAGAAGGATGTTCTGGTCGAGCAGGATGGCCCGGCGGGCGACCTGGAAGCCGGCTCCGACCCGGCGCAGCACGTCGGTGCGGCTGCCGGCGAAGACGCTCTCCTCGCGCTCCAAACGGTTGCGGTAGACCAGGAATGCCGAGCGTACGTGCAGGTCATCGGTGGTGAAACCGGGGTGCTGGGCGGGGTCGGCGTGCCGGACCATCACGTTCGTCACCAGGTGGCGGGTGCGCGAGGGCGGGTCCTCGGCCCAGGCCATGCCGGAGTCGAAGCGGCGGATGCGCCAGGCCAGGCTCTCCTTGCTCTCGTCGTAGTAGGCGGCCTCACCGCGCACGGCCACCGACAGCGCCTGCTGGCGGCGCAGCCGGTTGGTGCGGGTGGGCATCCAGTAGTCGAGGTCGTCGGCGAGCAGGTCCAGCCAGTCGGCGTAACGGCCGGCGTCGAGGAGGTCGGCCTCCTCGTAGTAGAACTGCTCGACCTCGAAGTGGGTGTCGCGGTCGGCACGCAGCCCGGCCCGCGCGTCGGTGGCGGTGCTCACGGTGTCATTCGATCCCTTCTGGAGGGTGGTGGGGAACGGGGTGTGCCGCAGGGTGGCACGTCAGCCGCGCAGCAGCGTGCGCAGGCTCGCGGACGGGTCGGACAGCCGCGCCGGGTCGGCCGGGACCCGGCGGTCGATCATGCGGCGGGCAGCCCGCACGGCGGTGGAGTCGTCGACCGCGGCGGCCGCGACGACCAGCCCGTCCCGCAGGCCGAAGACGGAGAAGGACGGGTCGTCGAACGAGCCGCGGACGATGACCTCTTCGGCCGTCTCCATGTGGTCGGCGACCTCGACGTGGCGGCCGTGCCGGTCCGTCCAGAACCACGGCGCGGTCGGCGCGGGGGCGCGGGTGCCGAGGATGGTGGCCGCCGCGCGGGCGCCGTCGTGCTGGGCCGCCTCCCAGTGCTCGACCCGCGGCCCTTGACGGGTCCGCGCGCCGTCGCCCACCGCGAGCACGGCCGGGTTCGAGGTGATCTGTCCGGCGTCCACGAGGACACCGCGATCCACGTCGAGTCCGGCCGACTCCGCGAGAGCGGTCTGCGGTGTCATGCCGACGCCGAGCACGACCGCGTCGAACACCCGCGACGGCTCCGCAACCACCCCGGGCCCGGCCACGTCGAACGTCCGCGGCTCGACGCCGCCCGCGAAGCTCGCCTCGATGCCGTCCGTGGTCTCGGCGAAGGACGCGACGCCGGCCCGCACGGTGGTGATGCCGCGCCGCGCGTGCAGTCCGTGCAGCCAGGCGGCGAGGTCCTCGCCGAGAGCGGCGGCGAGCGGCGTGGCCACGGGGTCGGCCAGGACGACGTCGGCGCCCAGGTCGACGGCGGTCGAGGCGACCTCGGCGCCGATCAGCCCGGCGCCGACGACCAGGATCCGAGCGCCGGGGGTCAGCACGGCACGCAGCCGGTCGGCGTCCTCCGCCGTGCGCAGCACGTGCACGCGGTCGCTGCCCACGCCGGGGATCGGGGGGCGGGCCGCGCCGCCGCCGGTGGCCAGCACCACCCGGTCGGCGCGCAGCAGCAGGCCGCCCGCCAGTTCCACCGTGCCGTCGGCCGGGTGCAGGGCGGCGACCGTGCACTCGTTGATCAGCCGTACCCCCTGCTCGTCGTACCAGTGCGGGGGCTGCAGGGCGATCTGCTTGAGATCCCTCGATCCGGCCAGGTACTCCTTCGACAGCGGCGGGCGGTCGTACGGGAACTCGCCCGCGTCGACCAGCGTGAGATCGCCGTCGAAGCCGCCCGCGCGCAGGGCCGCTACCGTGCTGACGCCGGCGACGCCGCCGCCGGCCACCACGATCCTCATGGCGCCTGGTTCGGGAAGAGGTAGACCTCGCCGTCGCGGACCTCGACCCGGTGCGGGCAGGTGCTCCTGGTGGCGGGCAGGCCCTGAACCTCGCCGTTCTTCAGGCAGAACTTGCTGGAGTGCAGCGGGCACTCGACGTAGCCGTCCTCGACCCAGCCGTCGGCCAGCGAGGCGTCCTCGTGCGTGCAGGTGTCGTCGAGCGCCCACACGCTGCCGTCGGTGTCGCGCAGCAGCGCGATGTCGTCGGCGGTGCCGATGATCGACTTGTCGATGGCGACGCCCTCGCCCTCGGGGATGTCGTCCAGCGCCGCGACCCGGATTCCCTGAGTCATTTGTCCTCCTCGTGCCAGGCCGGGGTGTTCATGAGCTCGCGCCAGCGCGCGTAGAAGGCCCGGCCGGCGGCGTCGCTGTAGAGCTCGCTGGTCGTGCCGGGGTGACGGCCGTCCTCGCGTTCGGAGCCGAGGCCCATCTGGTAGTTGAGCGGCACGTTGTTGGTGATGAACCCGTGCGAGACGGCCTGCACCTCGCTCCAGTTCTCGCCGTCGTCCTGCTCGAAGATGCCGCTCGGGCCGAACGTGCGCAGGTTGTACAGGCGTTGCGCCTCGCGGACCTCGTGCGGCATGGACTTGTCGACGATCGTCCAGGCCCACACCTCCATCCGGTCCGGGCCCTTGGGGTGCCAGATCCGGATGGAGCCGTTGACCGGCAGGTAGGAGAAGTTGGGGAAGACGGTGGCGTGCCCGTTGGTCAGCGGGCCCTCGACGCGGGCGTCGCCGAGCCGTTCGCGCAGCGCTTGATAGTCGGTCCATTGGTGGACGGTTCTCGCGTCGAAGCGGTTCTTCGGGTGCACCGGGAAGCCGGCGCCGTGACCGTTCCGGCCGGCGTACTGGCGGCCGGAACGGTGCACGATCTCGTCCTTGGGGCCCTTGCCGGTGGGCGAGAGCAGCATGAGCGCCGAGGCGTGGCTCATGTTGACGTGGTACCAGTCGGTGGCGAACTGCTCGGCCGCCAGCTTCCAGTTGCCCTCGAGCACCCACTTGTGCACGCCGCCCACGACCACCGTGCCCTCGTCGTCGTGGTCGAGCATCGCGTCCATGTACCAGGCCATATCGCCGAGCGACTCGCGCAGCGGCACCGGGTCCGGGTTCCAGGTGCCGAAGATCAGGCCACGGTAGTTCTCGACGTGAGGCACCTCGACCAGGCCCCATTCGCCCGTCTCGAACGACTCGGGGTAGCCCGCCTTGTTCGGCACGCTGACCAGCTTGCCTTCGAGGTCGTACGACCAGCCGTGGTAGGTGCAGGTGAAGTTGCGCGTGGCGCCGTAGTCGGCGCGGCAGACGCGGGCGCCGCGGTGGCGGCAGGAGTTGAGGTAGGCGCGGACGCGCCGGTTGCGGTCGAGGGTGACGATGACCGGGTCCTCGCCCATGGAGGTGGTGAAGAAGTCGCCGGGCTTGTGGAACTGGTCGGCGTGCGCGAGGAACAGCCAGCTCGGCGCGAACACGCGGCGCAGCTCCTGACGGTAGATCTGCTGGTCGGTGAAGATGGCACGATCCACCAGCCCGCCCTCGGCATCGACGAGCCCGGAGACGTCGATGGTCCGCGCCAGCTCGCCCGGGCGTCGCAGGGCCCCGCGCGGGGGTTCGATGGTCATGGGCCCAGATAACAGCCACGGACCCGCCGCTTTCCAACCCTTGTTCCGTACGGCGGCACACGCGCTGTTCCCCGGCGATGACCGTCGGACAGCGTGGGGGCATGCTTGCCGCCACCGCCGTCTCCCAGAGCGCGACCGACCCGCTGGGCGGGCTCGTCCTGGGCGACGTACCCAGGCCCGAACCCCGGCCCGGCTGGTCGATCGTCCGGGTCGTCTCGTCCTCGCTCAACATGCATGACCTGTGGACGCTGCGCGGCGTCGGCCACCCGCCCGACCGGCTGCCGATCGTCCTCGGCTGCGACGCCGCCGGGTACGACGAGGACGGCAACGAGGTCATCGTGCACCCGGTCATCGCCGACCCGGACGCCGGCCGGGGCGACGAGACCCTCGACCCGAACCGGGCCCTGCTGTCCGAGCGGCATGACGGCGCCTTCGCCGAGTACCTGACGGTGCCCGCCCGCAACCTGATCCCCAAGCCGTCGTGGTTGTCGTTCGACGAGGCCGCGTGCCTGCCGGTCGCCTGGACGACCGCGTACCGGATGTTGTTCACCCAGGCGCGGATCACCGCCGGCGACCGGGTGCTGGTGCAGGGCGCGGGCGGCGGCGTCGCCTCGGCCGCGATCAAACTGGCCGTCGCCGCCGGCGCCGTCGTGTACGCGACCAGCCGCAGCGAGGACAAGCGGATCCAGGCTCTGGCCTGGGGAGCCCGGGCCGCGGTGCCGACCGGCGAGCGGCTGCCCGAGCGCGTGGACGTCGTCATCGAGACGGTCGGCGAGGCGACCTGGTCGCATTCGCTGAAGTCGCTGCGTCCCGGCGGCACGATCGTCATCGCGGGCGCGACCAGCGGCACGAACCCGCCCGCCGACCTCGGCCGGATCTTCTACCTGCAGCAGCGCATCCTCGGCTCCACCGGCTGCACCCGCGGCGAGCTCGTCGCCCTGCTCAAGATGATGGACGCCACGGGCCTGCGCCCGGTGATCGACCGCACGCTGCCGCTCGACGAGATCCACAAGGGCTTCCAGCTCATGATCGACGGGCGGCTCACCGGCAAGCTCGTCATTAAGGAGATCGCCTCATGAAAGCCGCAGCCGTCGGCTTGTCCCACTCCCCGCTCATCGGCAAGAACGACCCGGCGCCCGAGGTCATCGCGGCGGTGGACGCCGCCGTGGACGAGGCCCGGGCCTTCGTCCGCGCGTTCGACCCCGAGCTCGTCGTGCTGTACGCCCCCGACCACTACAACGGCTTCTTCTACAAGGAGATGCCGCCCTTCTGCCTGGCCACCGAGGCCGGCGCGGTCGGCGACTTCGGCTCGGCCGCGGGAGCGCTGTCGGTGGACGCCGGCGCCGCCCGCGCCATCGCGCGCGGTGTGCTCGATCGCGGCGTCGACCTCACGATCTCGGCGCGGATGACCGTGGACCACGGGTTCGTGCAGCCGCTGGAGGTACTGTTCGGCGGCATCGCGAACGTGCCTGTCGTGCCCGTCTTCGTCAACGGGGTGGCCACTCCGCTCGGCCCGGTCAGCCGCATCCGCGCCCTCGGCACCGCGATCGGCGAGGCCGCCGCCGAGCTGAACCGGCGGGTGCTGTTCCTCGGCTCCGGCGGGCTCTCCCACGATCCGCCCGTCCCGGTGCTCGACGGCGCCCCACCGCGGGTGGCCGACGCCCTCATCGAGGGCCACCCGCCCACGCCCGAGCAGCGTGCGCGCGGTGAGCAGCGCGTGATCCAGGCCGGCCGCGACTACGCCGCCGGCTCCACAGCGATGCTCCCCATCAACCCGAACTGGGACAACCTGGTCCTGGACACGCTCGCGTGCGGCCGCCTTTCCGACGTGGACGGCTGGAGCGTGGAGTGGATGGGAGAGCAGGGCGGCGGATCGGCCCACGAGGTGCGGACGTGGATCGCCGCGTTCGCCTCGCTCGCCGCCACCGGCAAGTACCGGATGACCTCCCGCTTCTACCGCGCGATCCCCGAATGGATCGCCGGCTTCGCGGTCGCGACGGCGGAGGCCGCGCGATGACCGCCATAGACGAGGCCGTGGACCGGCTGGCGGACGCGGCTCTCACCGGCAAGCCGTGCCGGCCGGTCCGCGACCTCATCACCGACGTCGCCGCCGCCTACGAGGTGCAACGCCGACTCAACGCCCGCCGGGCCGGCACTGTCGCCGGCCGGAAGATCGGCCTCACCTCCCCCGCCGTGCAGCGGCAGCTCGGCGTGGATCAGCCCGACTTCGGCGTGCTGTTCGCCGACATGGAAGTGTCCGGGACCGCTGCCGTGGAACGCCTCCTGCAGCCGAAGGTCGAGGCCGAGATCGCCTTCGTCCTGGCCCGCGACCTCTCCGAGGACCTCGACCTGGCGGCCGTCCGGGCGGCGGTGGACTACGCGACCCCCGCGCTGGAGATCGTGGACAGCCGCATCGCGAACTGGGACATCACGATCACCGACACCGTCGCCGACAACGCCTCCAGCGGCCTGTACGTGCTGGGCTCGGAGCGGCTGCCGCTGAGCGCGTTCGAACCGGTCGAGGCGACGATGCGCATGGACGCGGGCGGCCGGATCGTTTCCGAAGGCAACGGGGCCGCCTGCCTCGGCGACCCGTTGAACGCGCTGCTGTGGCTGGCCCGCACCGCCCGGGACTTCGGCGACCCGCTGCGCGCAGGCCAGGTGATCCTTTCCGGCGCCCTGGGACCGATGGTTCCCGTCTCCCCCGGTGTCACCGTACGAGCCGAAATTTCCGGACTCGGGGCGGTGGCCGTGACCTTCGAGGACGCGTCATGAACAAGACCAAGGTGGCCGTGATCGGCTCCGGCAACATCGGCACCGACCTGATGATCAAAGTGCTCCGCCTCTCCGGCATCCTGGAGATGGGCGCCATGGTCGGCATCGACCCCGACTCCGACGGCCTCGCCCGCGCCCGCCGCCTGAAGGTCCCCACCACCCACGAGGGCGTGGACGGCCTCATCGCCATGGACGGCTTCGCCGGCATCGACATCGTCTTCGACGCGACCTCCGCCAAAGCCCACCTCACCAATGCCGCCAAGCTGGAGCCCTACGGCAAGACGCTCATCGACCTCACCCCGGCCGCCCTCGGCCCGTTCGTCGTCCCGCCGGTCAACCTCGACGCCCACCTCGGCGCACGCAACGTGAACATGGTGACGTGCGGCGGTCAGGCCACCATCCCGATCGTGCACGCCGTCTCACGCATCACCCCCGTCGCCTACGCCGAGATCGTCGCCTCCATCGCCGCCAAGTCGGCCGGCCCCGGCACCCGCGCCAACATCGACGAGTTCACCGAGACCACGGCCGCCGCCATCGCATCGGTCGGCGGCGCCGCCCGCGGCAAGGCCATCATCGTCCTCAACCCCGCCGACCCGCCGCTCATCATGCGCGACACCGTCTTCTGCCTGATCGGCGACGCCGGCCACGACGCCATCCGAGCGTCCATCGAGGAGATGGTCGCCGAGGTGGCCAAGTACGTCCCCGGCTACCGGCTCAAGCAGGATGTGCAGTTCACCCCCATCGACGAGCCGGTGACCACGCTCACCCCCGAGCCGGTGACCACCCGGGTGTCGGTGTTCCTGGAGGTGGAGGGCGCCGCCCACTACCTGCCTGCCTACGCCGGCAACCTCGACATCATGACCTCGGCCGCCCTGCGCGTCGCCGAACGCATCGCCAACGCAGGAGCCGCCGCATGACTCTCTATATCCAGGACGTCACCCTCAGGGACGGCATGCACGCCGTACGGCACCGCATCACCCCGCACGATGTGGGCCGCATCGTCGCCGCCCTGGACGCGGCCGGCGTGGACGCCATCGAGGTCGCCCACGGCGACGGCCTGGCCGGCGCCTCCGTCAACTACGGCCCCGGCAGCAACACCGACTGGGAATGGATCGAGGCGGCCGCCGAGGCGGCGAGCCGGGCCACGCTCACCACCCTGCTGCTGCCCGGCATCGGCACCATCGCCGAGCTCAAGCACGCCTACTCCCTCGGCGTGCGCTCCATCCGCATCGCCACCCACTGCACCGAAGCCGACGTCGCCGCCCAGCACATCACCACCGCCCGCGAGATCGGCATGGACGTCGCCGGCTTCCTCATGCTCAGCCACATGGCACCCCCCGCCGAACTCGCGCGCCAGGCCAAACTCATGGAGTCGTACGGCGCCCACTGCGTGTACGTCACCGACTCCGGCGGCCGCCTCACCATGGACGGCGTCCGGGAACGCATCCGCGCCTACCGCGACGTCCTCGACCCCGGCACGCAGCTCGGCATCCACGCCCACCAGAACCTCTCGCTCGCCGTGGCCAACTCCGTCGTCGCCGTCGAGGAAGGCGTCACCCGCGTGGACGCCTCCCTGGCCGGGCACGGCGCGGGCGCCGGCAACTGCCCCATCGAGCCGTTCATCGCCGTCGCCAACCTCAACGCATGGACCCACGGCTGCGACCTGTTCGCCCTGCAGGACGCCGCCGACGACCTCGTCCGCCCGCTGCAGGACCGCCCCGTCCAGGTCGACCGCGAAACCCTCACCCTCGGCTACGCCGGCGCCTACTCCAGCTTCCTGCGCCACGCCGAGGCCGCCTCCCGCCAGTACGGCATCGACGTACGGACCATCCTGCTCGAAGTGGGCCGGCGCCGCCTGGTCGGCGGCCAGGAGGACATGATCGTCGACATCGCCCTCGACCTGCTCAAGACCTGAACACGTGGCTTCCAAGTCGCTCACAAGTATGGGGGCCTATCTCTAGGAGTGTCCGATTCACGCGTCATTCCGGAGTCCCCTCATGCGTCTGCTCACCCTCCTCACCGCCGCCATCCTCCCGCTGGGCGTGGCCGTCCCCGCCGCGGCCACGCCCGCCATCTGGAAGTGGCGCCCCGTCCATTCCGCCGACGGCATGGCCAGCGCCTGGGGCAAGGTGGCCATCAGCCAGTTCGGCTATGTCGTGTACGGCAACCTGGAGGACACCCGCGGCAAGGGTTGCGCCTGGGCCGTGCTGCGTGCCCAGGACGCCCGCAACGGCCGGTGGAAGGTCTACGGCTTCTACAACTGCACGCCCGGCACCGGGACCTTCCGCAAGAACTACGGCAGCGTCCTGCAGATCAAGGTGCAGGTCTGCCGGGGCACCTCCAAGCGCCCCACCGGCGAGTGCTCCAAGCAGAAGACCATCATGACCCAGGGCGGCTAGGCCCCCGCCCGCGCATCTCTCCGCGCGACGTTCCACCCTTTGACCAGCAGCCAGATCATGAGCACGGGCTCCCCGACGAAGGTGACCATGGCCACGTCGAGCGAATAGCCCGGCACGAGGAGCACGCCAAGGCTGTCCACGAGATAGCCGAGCCCCGCGATCACGAGGAGGACGCCCACCCACCTGGGTACATAGCGCGACTTGTACGCCAGGTATCCCAGGAGAGCCAGGTGAAGCGCGAAGAGGCTGAGGCCGGCCTTCCAGATGTCATCGAATGCGTTGATCTTCGACAGCACCTCGGCGGGTAAGACGCCGGTGGCGCCAAGGAGGGACGGCACCGCGGCGAGCTGGGCGATCGCAACGATGAACACTCCCCCGTACACCGCCCTGCACCAGGCCGCGAGCGTCGCGACGCCTTCGTTCACCGGCTTGAAGTAGACCAGCAGTGGCCAGGCCACGACCACGTCGAGAAGGGCGGCCAGGAGGAAGCCGGTCACGCCGTAGCGGAACAGGCCCTCCGCCTCGCGCAGGTCCCGCACGGTCCGCTCCGCGTCGCCTTCGGTGACGAGGGTCTCCAGGACGCCGAAGTTGGCGAGGCCTGCCACGACGGCGATCGCCAGCAGCGCGATTCCCGCGATCAGGCCGGCCCGGCGTATCGGCTGAGGGGTTGTTTCCGACGCGGTCATGCTCTCTCCCACTTCGACGATGTAAAGCATTTTTGACATCCCCCAACGTAACGAATCTTTGACGTCATGTCCAGAATCTTTTACATCATCGGCAGCGCGATCCCCTCGGTCACCCTTTTGCCGACACCGGACCGTCACCGTCCGTGTGAACACGGCGTCAGGCGGTTATCTCTGCACGGAGAAGACCGCTTGCCGAAACCGTCCGATGGGGCACATCGTCACGCCGCCCTGACCCGAGGAGCCTTATGCCGACCCTCGCCCGGCTCACCACCGCCGCCCTGCTGATCACGCTCACTGCCTGTGCCAACCAACCCGCCGCACCGCCGGCGCCGCCCTCCGCGGCAACGGCGGCCCCTGCGGCGACACCGACGGCAGCGACACCGACGGCGCCCCCGACGCCGACGCCATCCACCCCCACCCCGGCTGCCAGCCCGCAAACGGCGGCCGATGGGAACGATCTGGCTGCCTGCAAGGACGCCGACTGCGAGGTCGAAATCCGGGCAGGCGACCGCCTCACCATCGACGAGCGGTTCGGCCTGCAGCGGCTCACGATCAGCTCCCTCAACGCGGACGAGGCCGTTCTCACGCTCCTGGGTTCCACCGGCGGGCTGCGGGCCGAGGGAATGAGCGTGAGCGTCAGCGGCACCTGCGTCAACGGCCGCTGCCGCGACGAGGGCAAACTCACCCTGACTCCGCACTCACCCGGCCGCATCAACAGCATCCGGCTGGAACTGCCCTACCTCACCGACGACCACGCCATTCTGCGGCTCACACGGAAATAACGACGCGGCATTTCAGGCGCATGTAAGTGGATCTCAAGTGGACGGCAGCAGAATGAGCAAAAGCCAGAAGATCGGCCACGGAGAGCTACCATTGCCCACAAAAGCGGGTACGGTCCAGAACACTCCCACAGTATTGGGCGATCTTGCCGCAACAACTCAACGCAGTCACGGGCGACACAAGAGGGGGCAGTGTGTCGTTGCGCTTCGGCATTCTCGGTCCACCCGTCATCTGGCAGCATGACCAAGAGATCCGCCTGACCACCCGCCGTTCGCGTGCCGTTCTCGCGCACCTGATCCTGAGCCCGTCCTTCTCCGCGTCCGTCGACCGGCTCATCGACGTCATCTACGGCGACGCGCCCGGCAAGAGCGCACGCAACCAGGTCCATCGCGGTGTGGGCGAGCTACGCCGGCATGGCGTCACCATCGAGGTGCACGACAACGTCTACACGCTCGACGCCGACGAGGAGGCGATCGACGCGTTCGTCTTCACGCGGCTGTGCGACCGGGGGCGGGCCGCCGCGCGGGCGGGCGACCACGCCGAGGGAGCCAGGACGCTTCGAGCGGCGCTGGCTCTGTGGCGGGCGCCCGCGCTGGCCGGGCTCGACAGCACGGCCTCGCTGACGGCCGCGTCCGCCTGGAACGAGCGGCGGCTGAGCGCGATGGAAGAGCGCATCGACGCCGACCTCGCGCTCGGCAGGCACCGCGAGCTGATCGCCGAGCTGCGTGACCTGACCGACGCGCACCCCATGCGCGAGCGCTTCTACGCCCAGCTCATGCTCGCGCTGTATCGGGCGCAGCGGGGCAGCGAAGCGCTGGCTGTGTTCGCCGGCCTGGAGCGGCTGCTGCGCGACGAACTGGGCACCGACCCCGACCCCGAGCTGCGCAAGCTACGGCTACGCGTGCTGCGCCAGGATCCCGGGCTCGGCCGGCAGCGGCTTTCCGGGGTCAACGGGCCACGCCACGACGAGCCCGCCGCGCGGCCGACCACCGTGCCTCGTCAGCTCCCACCGCGCCCGGGTGCGCTGGTCGGCCGCGACGGCGAGCTGGCGGAGGCCGTGTCCGCCCTGCGCGGCGGCGTGGGGCTGCTGGTGATGGCCGGACCCGGCGGGATCGGCAAGACGGCGCTCGCGCTGGAGGCCGCGCACCGGGTGGCCGGAGACTTCCCCGACGGGCAGCTCTACGCCGACGGCTCGGGCGACCCCGGCGAGACGCTGAAGGGGTTCCTGTCCGCGCTCGGTGTGCGCGAGATCCCCGACGGCGTCACCGCCCGGTCGGTGGCGCTGCGCAGCGCGCTTGCCGTCCGCCGGGTGCTGATCGTGCTGGACGGCGCGGCGGACCCGGGGATGGTCCTGCCGTTCCGGCCGGGCAGCGCGGGCAGCGCGGTCGTGGTGACCAGCCGCTCGGCGCTGGCCCTGCTGCGGGACGCGCACAGGGTGACCGTGCCCGCGCTCACCGGTGCGGACGCGAGGAGGCTGCTGGCCGCGACGGTCGGCGAGGAGCGGCTGGCGGCCGAGCGGGAGGCGGCCGACCGGATCGTCGAGCTGTGCGCGGGCCTGCCCGTGGCGCTGACCATCGCCGCCGCCAAGCTCGCCGCGCGCCCCCACTGGCCGCTCAAGCACCTGGCCGACCGGCTCGCCGACCCTTTGGCCATCCTGGACACGCTGCGGCACGACGGTCAGTCCGTACGGCCCACGCTGCGGCACGGCTACGCCGCCCTCTCGCCCAGGTTGCGTGCGCTGGCGCGGGCCATCGGCTGCTACGGCGTGCCGGAGATCTCCTCGTCCGTGGCCGCCGCGCTCGCCGGTCTACCCGTGGACACGGCGGACAATCTGCTGGCGGAGCTGGCGGAGGCGCACTTCCTGGTCCCCGAGGGCCCGGCGGAAGGCGGTGGCTTCCGCTACCGCTGCCCCGAACTGCTGCTCGCCTTCACCGCCGAGCGGGCCGCCGCGGAGGACGCCGAGCCTGTGCGCCGCGCCGCGGTCGAGCGGGCGCTCGGCACGTGGCTGACCCTCGCCGACGCCGCCCACGCTCTGCTTCGCGGCAGAGACCACGCCATTCCCCGCGGCACGGCTCCGCGTCACCCCGCGGGCGACGCCGAACCCGGTCCCACCTGGCTGGCCGACCATCTCGACGAGCTTATGACCGGCGTACGGCGAGCCGCGGCCACCGGCCTGGCGGAGACCTGCTGGGAGCTGGCGATCGCCCCGCTGGCGCTGCTCGAGACCGGCCCGCACTTCGCCCGGTGGCTGGAGTCCCACCAGCTCGCCCTCGATTGCGTACGGCAGGCCGGCAACATCAGGGGCGAGGCGGCGTTGCTGTACTCGCTCGGCCAGCGTGCGCTGCTGGTCGGCGACTACGTCAGCGCGGGCGACCACGCCGACCGCGCGCTGGAGCTCTTCGGGAAACTGGACGACCGCCACGGCAAGGGGCTCGCCCTGCGGTTAGGGGGCGACCTCCACCAGCTCCACGAGGACCTCGCCATGGCCCGCGACGCCTACGAGGAGGCGGCGAGCCTGCTGCGGGAGAGCGGCGACCCGGTGGCGGAGGCCGACGCGCTCGGCGGGCTGGCCATGGTGTTCCACAGGACCGGCGAGCAGGAGGAGGCGCAGGTCTGCCTCGGCCGTGCGCTCGAGCTGTGCAGTGAGGGCGGCAGCCTGCGAAGCGAAGCCCAGATCCGGCGGGGCCTGGCCAAGCACGCGGTCAGGACGGGCACGCTGGAGAAGGCGAACCTGGAGTTCGAGCACGCCCTGGACATCGCCAGGCACCTCGACGACCGGGTGATGCAGTCACAGATCCTCCTCGACCTCGGCACCACCCGGATCCTGCTGGGCGATCCCGAGGCCGCCCAGCAGACCCTGGCGTGCGCGGAGGAAATGGCGCTGAGCTCGGGGCTCGGGCGGGTGGTGGCCCGTACCAGGACGGCCAGGGCCTTCCTGGCGGCCACGCCGGCTAGTCCCCCTCCGTCTTCGTGACGACCGCACTGCCGGCGATCTCCTGCAGCGCGCGCAGGTGCCGTTCGAAAGCGGCCCTGCCACCGGGGGTGAGCGACAGGTAGCTGCGGGGGCGCTTGCCGACGAACGTCTTGCGTACCTTGACGTAGCCGGCCGCCTCCAGCGTGGAGATCTGTTTCGACAGTGCGGAGTCGCTGATCTCGATGGCGTCGCGCAGGGACCTGAAGTCGGCCTGGTCCACTGCCGCGAGCGCGGCCACGATCGAGAACCGGACCGGCGCGTGAATGGTCTCGTCGAGTTCCTTGCGCGGGTGCTTCACGGCCTGCCTCTTGCCGCCTTGAGATCGAGATATCCGACCGCGAAGAAGGGCACGGCGGTGAGCAGCGCGCCGGGCAACCACCACGCCAGGGATCCGGGGAAGACCGCGGCGCCGACGACCACGACCACCGAGTAGATGCCCGCCCCCGCCGCGCCGCAGATCTGGTAGAGGGCGGCGTAGTGGCGCGGCACCACGGGCCGCGAGCCGGTGTAGATGCCGAGCGCGATCAGCGGCAGCAGCCCCACCCCCATGATCGCGTAGCTGGCCGGAGGCGGCACGAGCACGCCGAAGACCAGCAGGATCGCCACCGCGGCCAGCCCGAGCACGAAGGAGACGGCGGCGTGCAGCCGCGCTTTGGCGCGGAGCCGGGAGCCCGCGGCTCCGGCATCGGACAGCGCGTGCGCCGCCTGTTCTCTATCCATGGTCCTTTACTCCTCTCCCTGATCCCATTTGAACGTCTTGACCGCCAGCCACGCCACCACCCCGGTGGTGCAGGCCACGACCAGTACCGAGAGCCAGACCGGGTGGAATGGCCGGCCGCCCGGCAGCTGGGTGGCCATCAGGTCGGCGTAGAAGGAGCTGGGCAGCAGGCTCAGCGCGGTGCCGACGGCCTTCGGGAAGAGCCAGAGCGGCAGTGTCAGCCCGCTCATGAACAGCGCCGCGAGCTGGACGAGCGTGGCTACGTTGGTGGCGGCGTCGGGCGAGGACATGCGCCCGCCGATGAGATAGCCGATGCCCCCGAACATGGCAAGCCCGAGCAGCGTGATGCCGAGCAACGCGGGCACCGCCGAGAGGTCCAGCAGTCCGAGTGCGAGGGCCAACGCCAGCACCAGAACGGTCTGGACCACGACGATCGCCAGGCGGGCGGGCACGTGGGTGAGCACCAGCCTGGCCCGGGTTATCGGCGTGGTGCCGAGCAGCCGCAGCGTGCCCTTGGCGCGCATGGCCGCCAGCGGGCCCGCCGTCATGGTGAGCGCCGCGCCGGTGACGGAGAGGTAGAGCGCCATCGGGACGACGATCTGCTCGAAGTCGGGGGCGCCCTCGCCGCTGGGCATGAGCTTGGCGATGGTGAGGAAGATCCCTGCCATGCTGAAGGGGAAGACCAGGACGAAATAGAAGTATCTGCGGTCTCTGAGGAGTTCGCGGGTGTGCAAGCCCAAGAGCTCGCGGGTCGCTGAGGCCATGGTGTCATCCCTCTCCATGGATGTCGGCGAAGCTCGCGCCGGTGACGCGGCGGAAGACCGCCTCCAGCCCGGCGTCCCTGGTCTGGATCTGCCGCGCGCCCAGCCGCGTGGTGAGCACGGTGAACAGCGAGTCGGGGTCGGAGGTGCGCAGACTGACCCTGGTGTGGCCGTTCTGCTCCTGCGCGGACAACTCCGAGACGTCGGAGCGCGACTCGAGCTCTCCCAGCGCGGTGCCGGACGCCACGGTGAACCGCAGCTCCTGATCGGGCGCGTGCTGCCGGATCAGCTCGTCGGGGGCGCCGAGGGCGACGACCTTGCCGCTGTGCAGGATGGCGACCCGGCCGCAGAGTGTCTCCGCCTCCTCCATGGAGTGGGTGGACAGCAGCACAGTGCCGCCGGAGTCCCGATGGCCGCGGACCGCCTCCCACAGGTCCTGGCGCGCGTTGGGGTCCATGCCGGTCGAGGGCTCGTCGAGCACCAGCAGCCGGGGGCGGGAGATCAGCGCCGTGCCCACGAGCAGCCGCTGCTGCTGGCCGCCGGACAGTTTGGAGACCCTGACGTCACGCGAGTCGCCGAGGCCCAGCCTGCCGATGACGTCGTCGGGGTCGGCCGGGTCGGGGTAGAAGGAGGCCCACACGCGCAGCAGCTCGGCGACGGTCTGCTGCTCGAAGAGCGCGGCGTGCTGCGGCTGGACCGCGACGAGCCTGCGGATCTCGTCGCGCTGCGCGATCGGGTCGTAGCCGTAGACCAGGACCCGGCCCGAGGTGGGCCTGCGCAGCCCGACGAGTGTTTCGATGCTGGTGGTCTTGCCCGCGCCGTTGGGGCCGAGCAAGCCGAAGATCTCACCGCTCTCGATGCTCAGCGTGATCCCGTCCATCGCGGCGAGCCGGTCGTAGCGCTTCACCACGTTGTCGAAGACGACTGCCAGGTCATTCATGGGCATGGCGAGGAACCTCTCTCGTGGCGCCTGGCTCATCGCTTTCCACGATAGAAGTTACTTTCCAAACTGGCAAGTACTTTCCTTCATTGACAAGCAATGAGCCCCAGCAGGCACTCCTCCGCGGGCACGAAGCCGAGCCGGTTGAGGTCCATGTGCATGTACTGGAGCAGGAGCTCGGCCCGCGGGACGGGCACGCTCGCCGCGGCGGCGCCGTCGAGCACCGCGCGTACCGCCTCGACCTGCGCGGCCACGTCCGAAGGGCAGGCCGGGAGCGCCGAGGCGGTCTTGACGAGCAGGGCGCGGAGCCGGTCCTGGCCGGGGACCGCCAAGCGCAGCTGCCAGCCCCAATGCGCGCGGTGCGCGGCCCAGAAGCCCTTGCGCTCCGGCTCCGGCAGTGTGTTCCCCAGCCCGCGCATGTAGGCCACGGCCAGCGCCGCCCGCTCGCCCGTGCGATCCAGATCCGTCAGCCGCGCGTCGGCGTACCAGGCGCAGGACGTGGTGAACAGCTCCTCGGCCAGCGCCACTCCGGCCGCGCCGCCGTACTTGCCGAGCTCGGGTGCGTACAGGCAGGCGGCGGCCGCGCGCCGGGCGGGAAGCGGGCCGGGGAAGTCGCCGGGGACCAGCCGCTCGACCGGCTCCGGCCGCAGGGCCGTGAGGAGGTCCTCCAGTTCGGGGAGGCGTTCGTGCATCCGGTCCACGCCGTCGGCCGGGCAGCTGAGTCGCAGGCGCAGGTGGTGGCCTGTCATGTCCCAATAGCGGACGAAGAACCAGCGCGCCGCGCCCTCGCGGGCCGCCTGCTCGCGCAGCCAGGGCACGAGGAGGCGGGCTGCCGGGTCCATGAGCTCGGCGCCGCCGGGATAGGCGCGGACGTACCACCAGTCCATACCGGACAACTCCCCCAGTCGCTCAGTGCCGGACAGCTCCCCCAGTCGCTCCATGCCGGTCAGCTCCCCTGTCGCGGCCAGTGCACGAGCACGGCGTGCTCTGTCGCCCTGCGCCGTCCCGCGGTGTCGCGTTGCGGGTGCAGGTGGCGCTCGGGCAGTGCCTCCACGATGCGTACGTGGCCGGTCTCCGGCCGCAGCCACTGCGCCAGCGTGTCGAGCGAGAGCGGCGACGACAGCGACACCCACAACGGCTTGCGTTCACCGCCCATCCGCATCGTGGTGGCGCCGAGCTGGTGGACGAACACCTCCTCCGGCATGCCGTGGACCCGGCGGAACCGGTGTGCCAGGGACGCCAGCGCGGCCTCGTCCTGCCCCGGCTCCGGCAGCGGGAGCGCCCGCACGGGTGCGATCCAGGAGGCCCGGCGGGTGACGACCCGGCCGTGTGTCTCGCGGGGCAGCGCCACCACGTCCTCACCGCAGTGGGACAGCAGGTCGAACCTGGTCAGCGTGTAGTCGGAGTGCGGCGCGGCGTTGACCCATGGATCGGCCAGGACCGCGAGCAGGCGGACGTAGGACTGGAGCAGGTGCTGCGGGATCAGCCCCAGGTAGGCCAGGCCGATCGGCGCGCCCCCGGGCTCCAGCAGCGACAGTGTGTCAGTGTCCCGGTCGTGCGCGAGCACCGTCGCTTCCAGTCGCAGCCCGCCCGGTGCGTCCGGCTCGCCGGGCACGAGCAGCGGCGGCAGCAGGCCCGCGCACTCGGCCTGGACGGTGTTGCACTCGGTCCACACGACCAGCTCACGGTGGCTCGCCCCGGGCCAGCAGGCGGCGACGTGACCGGCCAGCCGGGTACGCAGGTCCTCGCCCAGCAGCTCGCGGAAACGGGTGAACAGGCCACCGCTGCCGTAGCTGAAGTTGTTGACGACCATGCGATGGCGTCCGTCGGCCACGTCGGCCCAGTCGTCGGCCTCGAACTGGACCAGCAGTGCCGCGCCCGGTGGAGCGCTGGTGGGCCCGACCGGCAACCAGGCCCGCTCCCCCGGCGCGGCCCGGCTCCTCAGGTCCATGCCCACGGCCTGCTCGAGCGGTGTGTTGGAGTCGCCGTCCGTCGCGAGGCGCATGAGAAACCCCAGCGGGTCGCGGCAGTGGCCGCCGCGGCCGTACTCGGCCACGAACCGATTCAGCAGCAGGTCGTAGACGTGCGAGCGGAAAACCCACGGTCGCATCCTGGCGCTGAGCGCCGCCAGGTCCTCGCGTACCGGGGTGAAAGCGCAGGGATCCGGAAGATCCGCATCGGTCTCCCGGTCCTCGTAGATCAGCCCACCGGGCCGCTCCGACCAGGACCTGGCCAGCTCACCGACGGCCTGGGCGGCATTCAGCCTGCCCTTCACGCCTTCCCGGCAGGCCCTGGCGCCGAGGTCGCGGGCGGAGCTCAGCGCGCCCGCGCCTATCCGTGCGCCCGGCGCTCCCGCCGCCGGCGCGCCCGCGGCTCCCGGGGCTCCCGCCACCGGCGCGCCCGGGGCCTCTGTCGCCTGCCCGCCGGGTGCCCGCGCGGCCAGTGCCACCAGCGCGCCGAACGGCTCCTCGCCGCGCCGCCACGGTGGCACGGGATGCAGCAGGCCGCTGTCCAGCAGCCGGACGAACCTCGTGAAGGGCCGAGCCCCGCCGATCGAGGCGAGGATCTCGTCGAGGGCGCGGTCCTGCGCGCCCAGCGGGTCCAGCCAGCGGCGGGCGTGATCGGCCTCGACCACCCGGTCCTGCCGCCAGATGATGCCCTCGGCCGTCGACACCTCGCTGTGCAGGAGTAATCCGGCGGGGGCGGCCGGTCCACCCGGCACGATCGGCGCGGCACGGTAACGCAGCAGCCCCGCGGTCTGCTCGTCGTGTGCGAGCAGCCACAGCGCCCGGTGGGCGAGCGTCGCGGTCGTACGGCTGCGCGCCCGCCCCAGCCCGGCGGTCCCGGCCAGGCCCACCGTGGTCAGGCCGGACAGCGGGCTGGTCTTGACCGCGGCGCGGGAGACGTAGGAGTAGAGGGTCTGCCTGTCGCGTGCCGAGTCGCGGCGGCCGTATCGGAGCCAGTCGGGGGCCGTGAGGGCCAGGGAGCGGGCAAAAGTGGGATCGTCCAGGCTGCCGCGCAGTCGCTCCAAGGCCGCGGCGCGGTCGGCGGCGAGCTGGCTGCCGAGCTTGGCCAGTAGGCCCGCGCGGCCGCCGGTCAGCCGGATCCAGGCGTCGAGCAGCGTCCCGTCCTCCGGGGCCAGACGCGCGTGCGCGCGGGCGGCGGTGCCGTCGTCCCACGGCAGCGCCCCGAGCTTGTTGACCGCCCGTTTGCCGGCGAGGACCCTGCGCCGCAGCGGCACGTCGTCATCGAGCCGCGGCACCAGGTCGAACAGGACGTCGATCAGCCGGGGGGCGAGCCGTTCCAGCTCATCGCCCATCCGGGCGAGTTCGTCAAGCAGGTCGCGGGTCGGCGGACCGACGATGTCCAGCGCGTCCGCGGGCAGCCCCGCGACCCGGGCGAGCACAGGACCCGACAGCCGGCCAGGCACGCCGCTCACCGGCCCGCCGCGGCCATGACGGCCTGGACCAGCATGGGCAGCGTGGAGATCATGGACAGCGCGAGCACCCCGACGTAAGCGGCGCAGACGAGTCCGTAGGCCAGGTAGGCCAGCCGGGCCTTGAGCGCCAGGTTCGCCAGGTAGTTCGGCAGCGGCTTGGGCACGATCAGGGCACCGAGCAGGGTGAAGGCGCGGCCCCGCGGGTCCACCAGGCCGGTGGCCGTCTCGATGGCGGCGTAGCCGTCGCTGGGGAGCAGCGGGTTGAGGTTGATCACCATGCCAATGAGCTGGAAGACCAGCAGGAAGGCGGCCGTGTGCTGGACGAAGCCGTCGGCGGTGAGGGCGACGACCGCGCTCACGCCGGTCAGCCAGCCGTCGCTCATCAGCCCGGCCAGCGCGAGCACGATCCGCCCGCCGCGGCCGCGCAGCCGGTAGGCGTCGGTGCGGTCGACGTAGGCGAGCGGCAGGAAGTAGAACAGCAGCGCCACCCCGAGGCCGCGGACGGGCACTTTGAGCACCTGCGCGACCAGCGCGTGCGCGCTCTCGTGCACGAGGACCGCGACGAGCTGCAGCAGCGCGGCCACGACGAACGCGGCGCCGCCGATCCGCTCGAACGAGGGCGGCGAGGTGAACACCGTGAAGGCGCCGAGCGAGAAGCCCGCGAGCGCGCCGAGCCCCGCCACCGCCACCAGCGCCCTGGCGTTCCAGCGGCGCAGCACTCTGGCGAGCGGTTCGAGCAGGGCGGGCAGCGAGCGGGTGAGGACGATCCGCGGCATGAACATGGACGTGCGGATCCGCTTGCCGCTCGTGTCCTTGTCCTGCCGCTCCGCGCCGACCAGCAGGCCGCTCTCCTCCAGCCTCGTCAGGAAGTCCTCCACCTCGTCGCGCCGGCCGCCGCCGTCGCTCAGCAGGGCGATCAGCTCTTCGCGCGATCTGGTGCCGTCCAGCTGGGTGAGGACCAGCTGAGCGGCCCGGGTGACGCGGTGGTAGGCGCCGGTGACGGGGTCGTACACCAGCGGGCGGTCGTCCATCCCGGTAAGGAGCTCGAGGTCCTCGCGGAGTTTCGGTGCGCTGATCATTTCCTGCCCCTGGGTCGTTCGGTCAAGAGGCTGAGGCCGGCGCCGACCTCAGCCTGGTTTCCTGATCTGTCACCGCGTCAGGGCCCGTAGCACATCGCGGTCATGACGGATCCCGCGGTGCTCGGGCAGCTCGCGGTGCCCAGCGTGGATGTGGTGCTCAGGGTGGCCAGCGCCACGCCCTCGCGGAACTGTTCGAGCTCCAGCCCGTCGTCAGGGAGCTGAACGGCGCTCAGGTCGAGGTCCTCGTGGTACGTCATCGGTGTCCTCCCCTCACCATGAGTAGGTGGAGGCCGTGGTGAAGCTCGACGCCGAGCTCGCCGGGCAGGACGCGGACGAGGCCGTGCCCGCGCAGGCGAAGCAGCCCAGGGCGTTGCCCTCGGGCAACTCCTCGATGGCGAGCGCATCGTCGAACGCATACAGTTCGACCTGGTGTTCGTTCATGGTCATCCTCCTCATCAGCCGAAGGTGGAGGCGGTGCTGACGCTCGCGGCCGAGCTTCCCGGGCAGGAAGCGGTCGACGCCGATGACGCGCAGAACCAGCTGCCGAGCGCGTTGCCCTCGGGCAACTCCTCGATGGCGAAGCCGTCGTCGAACGCGTAGAGCTCGATCGGCTCGGAACTCATGGGGATCACTTCCAATCTGTTGATCATGTGTAGCTCGAGAACGAGCCGAAGGACGAGGCCGACGAGGCTGGGCAGGACGCGCTGGACACCGTCGAAGCGGTGGAGGCGGAGTTGATGCAGGGGCCCGCGGCGGCGGCGCCGTCCGTCAGGGACTCCAGTTCCAGCGATTCCGTTATCGCGTATAGCTCGAGCTGGTCGTTGTCCATCTTCTTTCACTCCCTTCTCTGGTCGCGGAGTTCTCGCCCGACTGCCAGGGCGAAGACGTGGTGACGGCTGGTGCCGTCGGCGCGCAGCGGCCGCCGGACCGCGGCGGGGATGAAGCCGGCGAACACCGTGCCGGCCAGGCCGAGGGCGATCGCCTCGAGCCACATCGTGTAGGCGGCGGCGCCGGCGCGCCCGAGCACGAGACGGTAGCCGTGGGCGCCGTGCGCCCGGTCGGCCTCGGTCAGGTCCACGGCGATCGAGACGATGGCCGGGGCGTGGCAGAACTCCGTCTGCAGTGTCAGGTTCTCCAGCTCGTCCGGCGGCGGCAGCGGCGCGACCGGTGAGAAGACACGCGGCCCGGCGTCGAAGCGGAACATGGCCGGTTCGACACCCGCTACGTCGAAGGCGACCACGTCGGTCTGCAGCGGTTGCTCGCCGGGCCAGGCGCCGGCGTCGTCCCTGATCCCGCTGACGATCACGTCCGCAAGCAGCTCGGCGGGGATCGGTTCCGGAGCGAAGAAGCGCTGGGAGCGCCGCCGTACCAGGGTGTCGAGCAGGTCGGCGCGGCTGCCCGCGTGTCCCCCGGCCCGTACGCCCGGCCCGATCGTCGCCGGTCCCACCGGAGCCGGGGCGGCGGCCCCCATGCCGTCCGGCGGGACGCGGAATGCCTGGATGAGCTCGGTGGCGAGCGCGTGCGCGTTGGTCATCGGCTCTCCCCCAGATCCGCCACGGCGGTGATCGGCTGCACGTCCGGGTCGATCCCGAGCAGCGCCGCGACGGCGGTGTCGTCCCACCGCCCGCGCAGGCGGAAGCCGACGCCCAGGGCCCGCGCGGTGAGCCGGCCGGCGGCCTGCGCGCAGCCGCTGTCCAGCAGCACGATGCGGAGCGCGAAGGCCGCGTACTTGCGCGCGACCTTGCTGAAGTCACCGGTCAGCACCAGGCTCGCGGGGCTGTCACCGGCCGGAACCTGGCCGACCGGCACCTGGCCGGCGGGCATGTTCTCGGCGGGCAGGGTTGTGGCCGACAGCCAGGCGAGGCGATGGTCGGGTGCGACGTAGCCGTACAGGCCGGGCTCGACTCCCGGGACGTCGCGGACCGCGACATAGGCGACGACCGATCCGATGTTGCCCCCGCTGGCCGTCCACCGGAACAGCCGCTCCTTGCTGTCGGCCTTGACGCCGGCCGTCACGGCCAGCAGGAGCGAGAGCCGCTCGGCGTCCAGCTTGGCCGACGCGGGACGGGCCAGCAGCTCGAAGTCGGGCGGCGGCAGGTCGACGGGCCGGGCCGAGGGCCAGGTGCGCGCGATGCGCTGCAGCGCCATGTTGGAGGGCTTGTAGTGCATCTGGTGGGCTTTGAGGTCCGCGTGCTCCTTCGGCGGGAACGCGATCGCGGCCTCGTACCGGGCGGCCAGCGGGGCACGGGCGAGCGGCGTGCCGTGCTCCCGCGGCTGGGCCGAGCAGTCCGGGCATCCTGGCCTGGTCGCGGCCGACAGGTCACGCTGGGCCAGCGTCTCCAGATCCACCGATCGCCAGCGCATCGGCAGCGGCCCGGTGACGGCGCGCGAGACGTACGCGAACAGGTCCCTGGCCAGCAGGCCGGCCGCCAGCTCGGCGTCGCCGTTCGCGGCGTGCCTGCCGTCCGGTTCCTCTTCGGCCACACGGCAGGTCATACAGGCCGTCACGCGCGGGTCGACCAGCGGGCCGAGCACCGCCGTACGGCCGTGCACGCGCAGCCGCAGCAACGGCAGCCCCCGCTCCCAGCAGTCCCGCGCGGGCCCTTCGCCGCCGTCGTCCACCCACACCGCGAGGGTGGTCGCGGCGTCCGGCACGGTACCCGCGGCCAGGCTGACGCGTAGCGCGGGCGTGAGCTCCTCGGCCAGCGCGGCGGCGGCCCGTCCGGTGCCGAAGACCTCGACGCGGGCCGCGGCGAGCCTGGCCGCCGCCTGCTCCCAGGCGGGGTTCGCGCCCGTGGAATCGCCCAGCCGGGACAGGAAGTCCGCGAGGTCGGGGCTGACCTGCGGCGCCGGCCCCTCGGGCGGCCCTTCCTCGATGACCCCGCACGTCCACAGCAGCGACAGCGCCTGGAAGACCGATTCCTCCGGTATCCCCAGCTCACCGGCCAGCTCGGCGTGGCCGCGGACGCCGTCGAGCAGCGCGAGCAGGCCCGGCAGCAGCTCGGTGGCGGACCTGCCGCGCAGCAGCTGCCGCTTCGGCCCTCCGGTCACCACCACCTGATCGGCCTCATAGTCGATGGCCAGCCCGCGGCGCATCCTCGGCCTGAGCGGGACGCGGATCTGCGGGTCGAACCGGGCCGCCGCGCCCATGGCCGCTGCGGTGATCATGGACTCGCCGGTCATGCCCGCACCCCTTCGAACATGCGGCGCAGCTCCGCCGCCGCGTCCCTGTCGGCCTTGCGGCAGCGCGGGCAACGGTCCACCGCGACGACGCCGGCGCTCGCGGTCACCCCGTCGACCTGGCCGAACGTGCGTACCGTCGCGCCGATCGAGCCGGGCGCGGGGCCGCCGCGCGCCTCGTCGATCGCCTGGCGGGCGAACCCGGCGGCGATGCCTACGTGGTGCTCCGGGTAGCCGGTGACGGGGCCCTCCCCGGGACCCGGCGGCCGCCCGTGCTGGGCGCGGCGCTTGACGTAGCAGGAGTGGCAGGCGGTGCGGCCCGGCACGACGACCGGCCCGCAGCGCACCTCCGTCGCGGTCATCGTGACCGGGAACCAGGGCACCCGCCAGGCGTGGGCCGCCCGGTCCACCGCCTCGGCCAGGCGCGGCCGTTCGTGCGCGGTGGCCAGCACGATGAGATCGGCGTACGGCCACAGGCTGGGATGCGTGCCTTCGTCGGCGGCTTGCACGGCTGTCCGGACGTCGGCGGGGCAGGTACGGCGGAGCCGCCCGGCCACGGCGTGGCCGAACGATCCCGCGGCGAGGATCAGCAGGGAGTAGCTCACAGGCACCTCACGCGAACGGCTGGGGCAGCGGGTTGACGTCGGCCTCGTCGAGCACCGGATGTCCCATCGCCGCCGGGGCGGCGTAGAGCCGGGGATGGGCGAGGTAGCGTGCCCGATGGGCGAAGGACAGCGGCATCAGCTCGGGCACCAGGACGCGTACGACGCTCGCGCCGACCTGCCTGGCCTCGTCCGTGGTGAGGTCCACGGCGACGACCTCGCATCCGGCCCGGTGCAAGCGGTCGAGCAGCCACGCCAGCGGCTGCTCCCCCGGGCCGGGGCGGGGCAGGTCGGATGGCGTCCGCACCGGCCGCGGGCCCTCCAGCAGGAAGTCGAAACGGTGCCGCCGATCGAGGGGGCCGGACTCCAGCGCGCCGGCGACCACACCGAGGACCTCGCCCGGCTGGGTCGCGCGCCTTCTCGGGCTCATCGCCCGCAGCGCGATACGCAGCGACGCGGCCTCGCGGAACAGCTTGGCGACGGCCCGGCCCGGGTCCACGTCGCAGGTGGCGATCACGACCTGGGCGAGGTCCCGGTCGTGGTCGGCGAGTTGCACCCCGTAGACGACCGGCACGCCGAGGTCGGTGGTGGCGTCGAACAGCAGCGTGCGGATGTTCTCCGAAGCGCCGCGGTCGACGTAGGCCCGGTGCTCGGGCGCGAGCTCGTCAAGGTCGAGCTCCAGCCGGGGCAGCCGCAGCCGCTGCAGCCAGGTCAGGCTGATGGAGTCGCGCTCGACGACCTCCAGCAGGCCGTTGGTGACGGCCGACAGCGGGTCGGCGTGCGCGGCGCAGCCGGTCGAGACGTTGTGCGTGTACCGCTCGGCCGCGGACTCCGGCGGGAACTTCAGGTAAACCTGGACGGCGGGCACGTAGACCGGGCGGCCGCGGGTGAAGGACCACCCGAGGACCCACCGGAGTGGGACGCGGGGGTCGCTGGGCACCAGGCCGCAGCGCGGGTCGGCGAGTTCGGCCGCCGAGCAGGCCGGCCACCGCGCCGGCGGGATGGCGTCCTCACCCAGCTCGTCCGCCGTCGCCCAGACGAGCCTGTCGGGGTTCCACGCGCAGGAGGAATACCGCTCCAGGGACTCCGCGATCGCCAGGTGGGCGGCGGTCTCCCGGTCGAGGGCTCCCCCCGCCCCGTCGAAATTGCCCGACGATGGGTCGTGCTCCCACCCGGCCTGCACGCTGAGCGCGGCGCCCGGGTTGCCGAGCGCGCCTGTGTAGATCGGGAAATCGGGCTCGCCTTCAGCGCCGGGTAACCAGGTCAACCGCGACACCAGGCCGTACGGCGAGACGAGCTTGCTCATCTCGCGTAGCGACGCCGGGACGACGTCGGCCTTCATGATTGAACCTCCCCGTAGTGTGCGAGGGGCCGTTCCCCCGAGGGGCGCCCGCGCTTGTCCCAAGTCTCACCTTTGTGCACTTCCTCCTCGCTTCCTCGTGTTTCCGCAGGTGAAGCCGGGACGTGAAGAGCCGCCCCGGTCCGGCGGACCAGAGCGGCTCGTACGCGGATGTCAGGCCAGGTCTCTGCGGGAGTGCACCACACAGGCGGCGGCCACCACGACCGCCACCATCGCCGCGAAGACGGCGAGCCCCGGGAGCGGCCCGAGCACGCCGATGATGGAGGCGTTGGCGCCCACGGTCTTGAACGGCAGGTACGCCGACACCGAGCTGGGCAGCACGAACAGCAGGACCTGCTCGAAGCCGAGCGCCCAGATCAGGAGGGTTGCCACCGCCGCGGCCGTGCTCTTGAACAGCAGCCCCACCGCCACACCGAGCACGGTGGCCAGCGGGATCGCGAGCAGAATCGCGAGCAGGACCACGAAGCCGCCGCCGGACACCGGCGAGAAAGGCCCCGCGGCGCCGATGAGACCGCCGAGGTAGCCCACGACCAGCCCGGCCAGTGCCACGACCAGACCGGCCGCCGCGGCGGCGGTGAACTTGGCCGCGAGCAGCCGCCCGCGCCACGGCACCATCACGGAGGCCACGCGCAGGGTCCCGTTGCGCAGATCGGCGGTGGCGATCAGGACGCCGATGACCATCGTCACGTACAGCAGCACGTCCGACGGGATCGCGATGGCGTTGACCGAACCGCCCGCAGTGGAGCCCATGTCGCCGCGCGCGATCAGCGGGATGTTCCCCTGGGCGTCGATGGAGCCGGCGATGACCAGCGCGCCCGCGCCGGTGAGCAGCATGGCCACTACCGCCGCGACGAGGTAGGCGGGAATGGTACGAATCTTGATCACTTCTGCGGACACGATGTCGGCGAAGCTCATGAGCTATCCCACCTCCCCTTGGATCTCGCTCCGTTCGACCGTGGCCTTGGCGAACGCGGTCTGCAGGCTGCGCTCCTCGGCGAGGCCGAAGACCGCGACGCCCGCGTCCCTCGCCAGCTCGCCGAGCTGCTCCGCGGCCAGGCCGGTGACCTGCAGCCGCTGGCCGTCGGTGTCGAGCACCTGACCGCCCGCCTGTATCACGGCCGCGCCGAGTGCCTGCGGCTTGTCGGTCATCACCCGGATCGTCTGGGCCTGGAAGCGCTCGATGAACGCGGCGGCCGAGCCACTACCGATGATCTTGCTCTGCGCGATCACGACGAGGTCGTCGACCAGGTCTTCCAGCTCGGCCAGCAGGTGGCTGGAGACGAAGACCGTCCTGCCCTGGTCTCTGAACGTACGCAGCAGCTCCTTCATCCAGGTGATGCCCTCGGGGTCGAGGCCGTTCATGGGCTCGTCGAGCATGACGATCTCGGGGTTGCCGATGAGGGCTATGGCCAGCGCCAAGCGCTGCCGCATGCCGAGGGAGAACCGCCCGGCACGCTGGCCCGCCACCTTCGTCAGGCCGACGCGGTCCAGGAGCGCCTCGGCCTGGCCGGCGGGAACCCCGGCCAGTTTGGCCGCCCACCTGACGCTGTCGATGGCGCGACGCGCCGGGTGCGCGCACTCGGTGTCCAGCGCGGCACCGATCTTGCGGGCAGGGACCGGCCATTCGCCGATCGGCTTGCCGTCGATGAGCGCGGCTCCGGAAGTGGGGTGATCAAGCCCCAGAAACAGCCGCATGGTGGTGGATTTACCCGCGCCGTTCGGCCCGAGGAATCCGGTTATCGCCCCCGATCTAATGGCGAAGCTCGCGTTGCTTACCGCGAGGACAGGGCCATATCGCTTCGTTAAGTTCTTTGCCTGCAGCATCGGCTTCATGCTCAGCGCAACCACCACTTCCGAGTCGCACACCCCGTGAGAGATATGTCCGTTTTGTGTCGTAGATAGTGATTTGTGAGGACATGTGAAGTTGGCGGCCCAAGAGAGAACTTTCCCCCGATCTCTCGCTTGAGAAAACATGCAAACACCGGTGAATTCGCCTGTCAATCACCGATCCGACGGCCATTGGGGCTCCAGCTCGGCCGCAAAGATCCTCTTGCAGGGGGCTTGAGCTGCATGAACACCGATCGATCGGGCCGGTTGCGGGCAACCCTGCAAGCTGGGGGGTTCCATCTGGTAGGGGAGGCGACCTATGATGCGGTCGTGGCCCGAGTCCTTTATGTCACCCTTATGGGCTTACTCCGGCACTAGTCTGTCTACATATTCGGCGAAATATTGGTCTTTAGTTCGCCATTGTGGCTTGCTACGCTGATAAGCATTCTGGGGGGAACTCAGGCCGCCAGCCGCTGCACGACTGAGAGCGCGAACGGGGAAGCATGCACGGCGAACCTGATGACGTGATGCGTGAATCCGCTGCCCATGAAAATGGCTTCGATCCCAGCGCGACGACGCAGTGGGTGAAGCGCAAAGCGTCGTCTGGGGCGCTCGATCCCGACCGTGAACGGGCACTCCGCTTCCCTCCGCCCAACCGCCTGCCCGACGACCTCTCGGCCGCTCCCACCTCCCCGCAGTCCGACCAGCGGCCCCGCCCGCCGTCGGGAAACGGCACACCCTTCCCGCCCCAGCCACACGCCTTTACGCCTGCCGCATCGGACCCGGAGGCGCCCGCCTGGCCACCATCCGCATCGGACCCGGAGCCGGTCGCCTGGACACCCGCCGCATCGGCCCCGGAGGCGCACGCCTGGACACCCACCCCACCGGACCCGGAGCCGCACGCCTGGGCACCCGCCCCATCGGACCCAGAGCCGCACGCCTGGACACCCGCGGAGCCGAGCCTGCGGACACCGGCCGGCCCGGCCCAGGACGCGCCCGTCTGGGGCGGCCCGCCGGAGCCCGACGAGACCACCTCAGAGAGCCTGCGGCCCGACCGGCTGCTGCGCAACCGCAGGCGCCCGCCGACCGGCGGCTGGCGGCGGCTGGTGTACACGATCAGCGGCGGCCTCATCCACCCACGGCCCTCCAAGCAGGAACGCCATCGCCAGGAGCTGATCGAGCGCATCAGGCGGCCGGTGGCCAAGGGCCACTACAGGGTGGCGGTGATGAGCCTGAAGGGCGGAGTCGGCAAGACGACCACGACCATCGCGCTCGGCTCCACGCTGGCCGCCCAGCGCGGCGACCGGGTCATCGCCGTGGACGCCAACCCCGACAGGGGCACGCTGTCGGACAAGCTCAGGCTGGAGTCCCCTTCGACGGTCAGGCACCTGCTCAACGACCGGGCGGGCATCAAGCGCTACGCCGACGTCCGCTCGTACACGTCCCAGGCGCCATCGCGCCTGGAGGTGCTGGCCTCCGACCGGGACCCGGCGATCTCGGAGGCGTTCGACGCGGAGGACTACGCGGCCGTCGCCGAGCTGCTCGACCAGTTCTACTCCATAGCGATCACCGACTGCGGCACCGGCATGCTGCATTCGGCGATGAGCGCGATCCTCACCATGGCCGACCAGATCGTGCTGGTCAGCCCGGTCACGGTGGACGGCGCGCGGTCGGCCTCCGCGACGCTCGACTGGCTGCAGGCCCACGGTCACCGGCCGCTGGCCGCCGAGGCCGTGGTGGTGCTGTCGGCGGTCAAGAAGACGCGCAAGAGCTCGGTGGACGTCGAGGAGCTGAAGCAGCACTTCGCCAAGCGCTGCCGGGCGGTGGTCGGCGTGCCGTTCGACCCGCACCTGGAGGAGGGCTACGAGGTGGACCTGGATCTGCTGCGGCCGGCCACCAGGGACACCTACTTGGAGCTGGCCTCCGTCATCGCGGACGGGTTCTCCAAGCGGGATCGGACATGAGCGCTCTGCTGCGGGTCGAAGGGCTGGAGGCGACGCGCGCCGGCGTCAAGGCGCTGGACGGGGTGTCGTTCACGGTACGGCCCGGAGAGGTGATCTGCGTGGTCGGCCCCGCGGGCAGCGGGAAGACGACGCTCGTGGAATGCCTGGCAGGCGAGCGTGAGCCGGATGCCGGCCAGATCGAGTACACCGGCCGCCGTGACGGCCTGGCCGCGGTCCTGCAGGACGACTGCCCGCCGGGCAGGGCGAAGGTAGGCGAAGTGATCGCGCTGTTCGCCGGCCTGTACGGCACGCGCGGGCTGTCTTCCCACCTGATCGAGCTGCTCGCCTTGGGCCCGCTGCTGACCAGGCGGTTCGCCTCGCTTACCGACAGCGAGCGGCGGCGCGCCCAGCTCGCACTGGCACTGGCAGGCAACCCCGAGCTGGTGGTGCTGGACGAGCCGACCGCCGGCCTGCGCGACGGCGGCGGCCGGCGGGTGGAGCGAGTGATCGACGAGCTGCGGACCGGGTACGGCGCGGCCTGCCTCACCATGGACGACCTGGCCCAGGCCGAACGGCTGGCCGACCGGGTGGTGCTGCTGCGCCGCGGCACCGTGCTGGCGCAGGCGGAGCCTCAGCGGCTGGTGCGGCTGCTCGGCGCCGACTGGGCGCTGCGCGTGCCGCCGCACGTGCCGGTGGGCGAGCCGCCCGACGTGCGCGTGCTCCGCTGCGCCGCCTCGACCTACCTGTACGGCGGGCGCGAGGCGCTGGAGCGGGCGGGCAGGGACCTCCCTGGCGCGTCGGGGCCGATCAGGCGGACCTCCCTGCGCGACGCCTACCTCGTGCTGTCCGCCGAGCCGGTGTCCGCGGGCCCGCCTGCGCTCACCGGCCGCCTGGTGGGTCCGCGCGAGCTGGGGGTGAGCTCATGAGGCGGTCGTTGTGGGCGCTGGTGCGCGGCGAGGCGGCGGTGCTGGCCAGGACGCCGTGGGCGTTGCTCACGGCGGTGGCCTTGCCGTTCGCCGTATGGCTGCTGGTGATGCTGTTCATCGGCTCGTCGTTTCCCGGGATGGAGTTCGGCGCCATGCCGGGGGTGCGGGTGGTGGACCGCATGGTGGCCGAGCTGGCGGTGACCGTGGCGGTCTTCGCGGGGATCGTGGTGGTCACGCTGCACGTGGCGCGGGCGCGGGCCTGTGGGATGGCGCGGTGGCTGCGCCGTACGCCGATGCGCGACGGCTCGTACTTCGCGGCGCAGGTGATCGTGGCGGGCGGCCTGGTGGTGGTGTCGGTCGCGGTGTTCGCGGCGGTGATGTCGGCGATCTACGGGGCTCCGGCGGGATGGCGCCCGCTGTCGTTCGCGGGGACGCTGGTCGTGGTGTGCTACTGCGCCTTCAGCGTCGGGCTGCTGCTGGGCGGGCTGCGGATGCCGCAGTCGGCCGCCAGGGTAGCGGCACCGATGATCTTCGTGGTGCTGTTCGTCACCAGCGGCATGGGGGTGCCACGTGAGGGGTGGCGGCAGGTCGCGCCGTGGCTGTACGAGATCACCACGGTGAACCCGCTGGCGCAACTGGCCGACTTCGTCTTCGACGCCGCCTACCTGGGGAAACCGTCGGCCACGTGGCCGGCGGTCGTGGCGCTGACCGTCGCGGCGCTGGTGGTGAACGCGGGCACCCGGCGGGCCTTCGACTGGAGCGGGCGGCTGGAACCGAGTACGTGACGACTGGGGGTACGGGGGACATGCGCAAGCTGCTGTGCGTCGTGGCGGGGGCCGCGACGCTGACACTCGGCTGTGCCGAGCGCGACGCCAGGCATCCGATCGCGATCGCGATCGCGGGCAAGTCGCCGGGGGCCGCGGCCACACCGGCGGCGGCGTCCAGCGCGGTGGCCAAGCCGAAGCAGGGTGCCACGCTCAGCCCGGCCGACGCGCAGGCCCAGTTCACCCAGTGCGTGCGGAAGAACGGGATCGACATGCCGGACTTCGACTCCGCTGAGGCGCGGACCTGGCGGTACACCGGTGACCAGGCCACCCTGCAGAAGGCGATCAAGGCGTGCGAGGAGTACGCAAAGCAGATCCCCAACCCCTACGACGACCCGAAGGTACGCGACCAGCTCGTCAAGTTCGCCCGGTGCATGCGCGACCAGGGCATCGACATGCCGGACCCGCCGCAGCAGAACTGGAGCCTCGACCCCAACGCTCCGGCTTTCCAGAAGGCCATGGCCGCGTGCCGGCAGCACATGCCGAGCTTCGGCGGCTCCCAGTGAACGGGCCGGTCAAGGGCGTGCTCGTGGCCGTGGCGACGGTCGCCGCCGGCACGGCGGTGACGGCGGGCGGGGTGTTCGCCGCGGCGGCGCTCTTCGACGACGGCCCGCGCGCCACGGCGGCCGCCCCGCCCAGCCGGCCACCCGTCACCGCCACAGGGGAGATCGTCAAGGGCGACCTCGTGGACAAGGAGACCGTGGACGGCAAGCTCACCTACGGCACGGGCCGGACCATCAAGGCGGGCACGGCGGGCACGGTGACGAGCCTCCCCGCGGAGGGCAAGGTGGTCGAGCGCGGCGAGCCGCTCTACCGCGTCGACCGCAAGCCGCTGATTCTCCTGTACGGCGACCTGCCCGCGTACCGGACACTGGCCGAAGGGGTCAAGAAGGGCCCTGACGTCAGGCAGCTCGAGCGGAACCTGAAGGAGCTCGGCTTCGCCAAAGGCGTCACGGTGGACACCCGCTTCACCGAGGCGACGGCGCGCGCCGTACGGAGATGGCAGAAGCACAATGGGCTGGAGCGCACCGGCAGAACAGGCGCGCAGGAGATCGTCTTCCTGCGGGGACCCGCCCGGATCGGTGAGACGGATGTGGAGGTCGGCGACCGGGTGGCACCGCAGCGGCCGGTCCTGCGCGTGACCTCGACGGACCGGCTTGTCCGCGTCGAGCTCGACGCCGACGACCAGGATCTGGCCAGGGTCGGTGAGAAGGTCGCGGTCAAGCTGGCCGAGGGCAAGAGCGTCAAGGGGTCGGTCTCGAAGGTGGCCAAAGTGGCCAAGCTCGTCAAACAATCGGGGAACGACGAGGGCCGGGCCGTGATCGAGGTGGAGATCGAGGTCCCGGCCAAGAACGCGGGCGTGCTGGACGAGGCCCCCGTGACGGTCGAGCTCCGGCGGCTGCGCGCGGAGAACGTCCTGAGCGTGCCGGTCGAGGCGCTGCTCGCGCTGCCCAGCGGCTACGGCGTGGAGGTGGTGGGCCAGGGCGGGAGCGTCACGCGGGTGCCAGTGACGACCGGGGTGTTCGGCGACGGCCGCGTGGAGGTACGCGGCGCCGGGCTCGCCGCGGGTATGAAGGTCGCGGTGTCGGGCCGATGAGGGTCCTGGAGATCCGCCGGGTGAGCAAGAGTTACGGCAACGTGCGCGCGCTGCGCGAGGTGGACCTGACCGTCCACGCGGGCGAGATGGTGGCCATCGTCGGCCCGTCGGGGTCGGGCAAGTCGACGCTGCTGCAGATCGCGGGCACGCTGGACCGGCCCACCTCGGGCACGGTGCGGGTGGCCGGGCACGACGTCAACGCGCTGTCGGACAACGAGCTGTCGGCGCTGCGCGCCCGCTACATCGGTTTCGTCTTCCAGCAGTTCCATCTGGCCCCGGAACTCTCGGCGCTGGACAACGTCGCCGACGGGCTGCTCTACTCCGGCCTGCCGCGGCGGCGCAGACGTGAGCGGGCGAGAACCGCGCTGCAGCGGGTGAGGCTGGCCGACCGGCTGGAGCACCGGCCGCACCAGTTGTCCGGCGGGCAGATGCAGCGGGTGGCCGTGGCCAGGGCCGTCGCGGGTCAGCCACCGCTGCTGCTGGCCGACGAGCCGACCGGCAACCTGGACACCGAGGCGAGCGCCGAGGTGCTGTCGGTCTTCCGCGCGCTGAACGCGGCCGGCGTCACCATCGTGCTGATCACGCACGACGTGGACGTGGCGGCGGCCTGCCCGCGCCGGGTCTGGGTCCGCGACGGCCGGGTCACCTCGTCATGACCAGGCTCCGGCCGGTCCGGCTGCGCCCCGCCGACATGGCCAGGCTGGGGGTGTCCGGGCTGCGCGCCAGGCCGTTGCGCGCCCTGCTCGCGGCGCTGGGCATCGCGGTAGGCATCGCCACCATGGTGACGGTCGTCGGGATCTCGGCCTCCAGCCAGGAGCGGCTGCTGCGCCAGCTCGACGCGCTCGGCACGAACCTGCTGCGGGTCGAGCGCGGGGACAACCTCTTCGACGACGAGCCGGTCGATCTGCCGACGACGGCCGCCTCCGCCGTACGCAGGATCGACGGGGTGCAGAAGTCGAGCCAGACCGGCGAGACCGAGGCGACCGTTCGCCGCAACGACCTCATTCCCACGTCGGTCTCGCTCGGCATCACCGTGCGTGCCACCAGCCTCGATCTGCTCGACACGCTGGACGGCCGGGTACGCGCGGGAGCCTGGCTCAATCCGGCCACCGAACGGCACCCGGTCGTGGTGCTGGGCGCGGTCGCGGCGGAGCGGCTCGGCCTCACCGCTCCCGACGCGCGGGTCTGGATCGGCAACCGGTGGTTCAGCGTCGCCGGGATCCTGGACAGGATGCCGCTGGCCGAGGAGATCGAACGCTCGGCGCTGGTGGGCTTCCCGGCGGCGAAGGAGTATCTGGACTTCGACGGCCATCCCACCACCGTCTACGAGCGCTCGGCCGACGAGTCGGTGGAAAGCGTGCGGGAGGCGCTGGCCCGCACGGTCAACCCGGAGCGGCCGGACGCGGTCAAGGTGAGCAGGCCGTCGGACGCGCTCAAGGCGAAGGCGGCGGCGGCCGGGGCGTTCACCGGTCTCATGCTCGGGCTGGGCGCGGTGGCGCTGTTCGTGGGCGCGGTCGGGGTGGCCAACACCATGGTGGTGGCGGTGCTGGAGCGGCGCAAGGAGATCGGCCTGCGCAGGTCGCTCGGCGCGACCAGGGGTCAAGTGCGGGCGCAGTTCCTGGTCGAGGCGCTGATCCTGGCGGTGTTGGGCGGGGCTGCCGGAGTGCTCGCCGGGACACTGGCCACGCTGGTCTACGCCGCGGCCAACGCGCTGCCCGCGGTGGTGCCGATGTGGGCGCTGGGCGGGGCGGCGGGGACGACGGTGGCGACCGGCGCGCTGGCAGGGCTCTATCCGGCGATCAGAGCCTCCCGCGTACCCCCTACGGTCGCGCTCTCGACCCAATGACTCAGTCCGGCCGGCCGGGGGCCTCGTTCAGCGGAGTCTCCCGTGGGTCGGCGTCGTCGGACTGCTCCCACTCGTCGAGGTTGGCCAGGAGTTGCTGGAAATGGTCGCGCAGGGCGCCGCGGTAGTGCCGGGCGGCAGCGCGCAGCTGGGTCGCCTCCTGCTCCCACGCCTCGCCTCCCGCGCCGCTCGCGACCGCCTTGGCCAGCAGCTCCGTTCTGCGCCTGCGCGCGTCCTCGATCAGCTCGCGGCTGTACTGTCGCGCTTCCTGCATGTACTGGTCGGCCGCCTGCTGGGCCTGGGACAGGATGCTCGCGGCGTAGACGTGCGCCTCGTGCACCCGGCTCACCACGGCCTGCGCGGGCGCGTCGGAGACCCCGGCCGGCTCGGCCTGCGCGGGCGCATGACCGTTGTCGCTCCTGACCAGTTCGGGAGTGGGCTTCCTGCCGCGGATCGGCTCGGGAGCGGACCCGGTGCCGCTGATCTGCGTAGGAGCCTGGGTGCCCGTCGGCGTAGGAGCCTGGGTGCCCGCGATGTACTCGCGCAGCCGCCCGACCTCGGCGGCCAGCGCGTTCTTCTCCTGCAGCAGCAGCGTCAGCTCCTCCTCGATCCGGTCGAGGAAGCCGTTGACCTGCTGTTCGTCCAGCCCGCGCTTGCCGAACGGCGCCCTGCGGAAGGTGACCGACCGCAGCCGGGCGGGAGTGAGCCAATCGGCCGAGCGCGTGTCCTCCGCCGCCGGGCCGGCCGGGCGGGGCTCGTCCCACTGCGGCTCTTCCCACGACCCGCCGGTCTCGGGAGGTCCGCCCGGCTCCTGCCACCAGCCGCCGGGTTGCCTGCCCGGTGTCTCCCGCGGCTCGCCGTTGGGCTCTCCTGCCTCGCCGGGGTCCTGCCACGGCAGGAGGTCGTCGTCATCCCCGCCCTGGCCGGAGAACTGGGCATGAAACTGCTCCACTGAGGGCTGATTCGTCATGATCTAAAACCTCTGTAGCGGGTCCACCGCGCTCGCGAAGTGCTCGAGATGGATTCGGTTATCGGTGAAGCCGTTCCCGCGCAGGATGCCCACCACGTCGTCGACCATGGCGGGCGGTCCGCACACGTACGCCTCGTACCCTTCCCACCGCCCGTAGCGGCCGACGACCTCGCCGACCGTGCCCGACGGCGCCATGTCGGCGTCGCACACGTCGGACAGCGCGGGGGTGACGGTGAGCCAGGAGTGCCTGGCCGCCCAGGACCGCAGCACGGCCAGGTCGTAGAGTCCCTCCGGCTCGCGCGCGCCGCAGAAGAGGCTCACCCACGGCGGCACGGGCAGTCGCGTCACGTGCTCCAGAATGGCTTTTATCGGCGCGAGGCCGGTGCCGCCCGCGATGAGCAGCAGATTGCGGCCGGTGACCGGATTCAGGGTGAGCGTGCCGACGGGTGCGCCGACTTTTATCGTGTCGCCTTCCTGAATCTCGGTGACGAGCGCCCGGCTGACCGCGCCGCCGGCTTTCACATGGAGATCGATGGTGTTGTCCTGGCGCGGCAGATTAGCCATCGAGTAATAGCGCCAGGTATTCGGCCAGCGGGCCATTTCGACCGGCGCGGACTGACCGGGAACGTAGGGATAGGGCCGGTCGAGCATGAGACGCAGCACCGCGATGTCGACGGCGCGCCGTTCGTGGCTGACGACTTCCGCGGTCCAGAAGGGCGGGCGGGTCGCCGCGTCCTGCCCGGCGCCCTCGATCATGCCCTGGGTGATCTCGCCGAGGAACGCCTGCCATTCCCTTTCCAGCTCCGCGTCCCACATGGGTCCCGAGAAGCGCCGCATGGCGGCCACGAAGCTGACGCTCCAGTGCGCGTAGTGCTCGGGCTCGGCGCCGTACTTCCGGTGGCTGCGGCCGAGCCGGTGCAAATAGGGGGTGATCTCGGGGAGGTCTCCGGCGTGCTCCACCGCATGACCGAGCGCCGTCATGAGCCTCGCCCGCTGGTTCGACATCGTGAGCGGGAACAGCTGCCGAAGCTCGGGAGCACGAAGAAACAGATCGGAGAATAAATACAGCGGTACTGCGTCCCCGTATTTCGCCACCAGCTCGAAGTTGTCTTTGATTCGCCGAAAGCCCAAAACGAGCCCCCCGGTCGAGCGAACAACAGCGCTATTGGATTACCCTAACCAGGTCCGTCTGAAATGTCCACAGTCAGGGCTCCAGGTCGCGCAGAAATAGCGATGCCGGCCGTGCCCGGCGAGCGGGGCTCGCCGCGGACACGACCGGCACAGGGGTCCTACAGGGAGCCGTTCTCCCACGGGCCGGTGATGGCGAAGGTGATGCCGGGCGACTGGATGTTGGCGAACAACCACCCGCCGTCCCTGCTGTCGAACACCGACCCGCACCACTCCGAACCGGTGTAGGTGCCAGGCGCCACGGACTTGCCGGGCACGCCACCGGCCGGGATGACGACCGCGTTCTCCGCGAAGGGGAAGATCTCCCCCTCGGTGGTGAGCCCGTGCAGGTACTCCACGCCGGACCCGTCCTCGCACAACACGATGCCGCCGCGCGGGCTGACGCAGATGTTGTCCGGGTTGTTCAGCACGGCCGCGTTCGGCGAGGCGAACAGCACCCGCATGGTGTTGCCGGCGAGGTCGTACTCGAACACCTGGCCCTGCCCGATGGGACCGCCACTGGTGCTGACGATGTAGACCTTGCCGTCGTGGTACCAGGCGCCCTCGAGCCGGGCGAACGAGGCGCCGCCCTTGGCGATGCCCTGCTGCACGACGCTGGTCTCGTTCGCGCCGGGGTCGGGGTTGTCGATGACGACCCAGCCGATCTCGGGGTAGGAGACGCCGGTGCCGTCCTTGTAGCTAACGTACGGCGAGGCGCCGATCGTCATCATCTCCAGCACGCCGCCCTGCGCCAGGTCGCCCTTGACCTTCGGGCGGAAGCGGTAGAAGCCGCTGGGGGTGGCGTCCTCGGTCTCGTACACCCAGCCGGTCTCCGGGTCCACGGCCACGGCCTCGTGCGAGAAGCGGCCCATCTCCTTCAGCGGCTTGGCGTCGCTGACCTTGTCATGCGGCACCTCGAAGACGTAGCCGTGCCGGTGGTCGCCGTTGATCAGGGTGGTCTCCTCGCACGACAACCAGCTGCCCCACGGGGTGGGCCCGCCGGCGCAGTTGCGGATGGTGCCGCCCAGGCTGGCCCAGCTCTGGACGAACTCTCCCTTGCGCGTGTCGAAGATCAGCGACGTGGTCCCACCGCCGGCGGTCGGGTTGTACGCGGGCTCGACGAAGGCGCCGTTGAAGCCGCCCACCTCGTGGTTGCGTACCAGAACCGTCCAGTGGCCCTTGCCCTCACCGCCGGCGTCGCCCGCGGACGTCCGGTCCTTCAGCGCGTCGCTGGGCTTGAACGCGGCCATGCCGTCGTGCGCGCCGGGCGTGGGACGACCGTCGCTCATCTTGTCGCCGGTCCAGCCGTGGGTCAGGTACTCGAACCCGCGGGGCAGCTTGAGCAGCTCCAGGCCGGTGGTGTGGTCCTTCACCGGGTACAGCGGGCCGTAGTCGGGGCTGAAGGCCCGCTTCACCATGGTGGAGGCGTCCGCGGTGCGCGCGGACAGCGCCGCCAGCGGCCCGCCCGCCATCACACCGAGCAGTCCGGTCCGCAGGAATCCCCGCCGGTCGAAGTCGGTCATCGTCGTACTCCTTGCTCATCACGAGGTGCCGCTGGTGTGGACACTCCGCGAGCCACCCTCCTGCCTCCCGATGTCGGTACGGCGAAACGGGAATGTCCCGCGCCTTAACGCGACCTGGGAAGATGGACCCGGCGCGTGGTAGGAACGCATGGGGAGGAGTCGACGATGACGTCCAAGGCTCGCGAGGAGCGCCTGCGCCGATACTGGGACAAACATGCCCCCTCCTACGACCGGCAGATGGCGTTCTTCGACCGCAGGTTCTTCGGCGACACCCGCTCGTGGATCTGCGGGCAGGCCAGGGGTGACACGCTCGAGGTCGCCATCGGCACGGGCCTGAACCTCCCGTTCTATCCCGAAGGCGTCCGGCTGACCGCCATCGAGTGGAGCCCGGCCATGCTGGACATCGCCCGGCGCCGAGCGGCCGGCCTCGGCCTGCACCCCGACCTGCACGAAGGGGACGCCCAAGCGCTCGACTTCCCTGATGACACCTTCGACACCGTGGTGTGCACGTTCTCCCTCTGCGGGATCCCCGACGACCGGCAGGCGATCAGTGAGATGGCACGTGTGCTCCGGCCCGGCGGGCTGCTCCTGCTCGCCGATCACGTCGCCGCGTCACCCTGGCCCGTCCGACTGGTGCAACGCCTGCTCGAAGTGGTGACCGTCCCCATGGGCGGCGAACACTTCCTGCGCCGCCCCATCGACCTGCTTCCCGGCCACGGACTCACCATCGAGCGTCACGACCGTTTCAAGCTGGGCATCGTCGAACGCCTGGCCGCCCGCAAGCCCGCTTGAACCCGATTCAGCGCTCGACGGCCAGGCGTACGCCGAGGCCGATGAAGATGCCTCCGGTGGCGATGTCGACCTTGCGGCGGGCGGCCTGCCGGCGGCGGAGCCAGCCGCCGATCCGCCCCGCCAGCACGCCCACCGTGCCGTCGACCACGAACTCCAGCGCGATGAGGATGGCGCCGAGGATCGCGAACTGCAGCCAGACCTGGCCCAGCTCCGGGTTGATGAACTGCGGGAGGAAGGCGATCGTGAAGGTGACCATCTTCGGGTTGAGCAGGTTCGTCAGCACGCCGCTGGTGAACGCCCGGCGGCCCGACAGAGCCCCCTTGCCCTCCACGGTGATTTCGCTGTCGACCCCCTTGCGGTTCCGCAACATCTGCACGCCGAGGTAGATCAAGTACGCGGCTCCGACAATGCGTACCACGGTGAAGGCCACCGGGACCGCCTCGAAGAGCGCCGCGAGCCCGACCGCCGCCACGGCGACGTGAACCGCCTCGCTCGTGGCCACCCCGGCGGTGGCGAGCAGGCCGGCCCGCGCGCCACCGCGCATCCCGCAGCCCAGCACGAACAGCATGTCCGGCCCCGGAGTGATCATGGCGACGATGGTGGTCATGGTGAACAGCACAAGAAGGTGCGCGTCGATAGGCATGAGGGCATCGTCGCAGATTCCCTCAGGCTGATGGGTAGGAGCCGATCAGGTTGCGCGGCGCGCGGCCTCGATCGAGTCGGCCACCGCCGCGGCCCGTTGTGCGCACGCGGCGATCACCGGTTCGCCGGAGGCGTGCGCGGCGCATCTGCCGGCGATCTCCTGCAGCCGCTCGGCCAGCACCGTCCAGGCGGCCTCGCGCCAGGGGACCACGTTGTCCATCAGGTAGTACATCTCGAAGGCCGGCCCTGCGGTGCGTCCCGGATGGTCGGGGCCGGCGGGCCGCCGGGTGAGCTCGGTGCCGAGCGGCCGCAGCACGCCCGCCATCATCGTGATCGCCGCGTTCACCAGCGCGTCGAGCTCTTCCTCGCTCTCGTCCGTGTGGGTGAAGAAGCGCGTGAGCAACCACAGGATGGCCTCGTACGCGAGGTTGCACAGCTCGGCCAGCGCCAGCGTGCCGGGGTCGCCGATCAACGGCTGCGGCGCCTGCACGTCGAAGGGCTGGCGGGTGAACGCGCCGAGCGCGGGATGGGCAGGCTCGAAGTCCGGATCGGCGGCCCGCAGCGTGGTGTATTCCTCCCAGATCTTCAGGAAGCGGCCGTAGTGCGCGTCCTGCCAGTCCCCCTGGGCGCCCTCACCCTGCTCGATGATCTCGTCGAGGGCGGCGCACGCCGACTTCAGGTCGGTCACCGCCACCATCTCGGGCCAGTGGAACAGCTCCGGCGTGGCTTGCGCCTTGGGCGAGCCGCAGAACACCTGCGCCTCGCCGACCCGGGCGACCAGTGCGGTCAAGCCGTCTCTGATGCCGCGGTAGAGATGGCCGACCGTGGCGAACTCCTGCGCCCGCGGGAAGATCTCGCCGGACACGACGGGCTCGGGCGGCGGGTCGCAGGAGATGAAACCGGCGGCGTCCTCCCGCTGCATGCCCTCGGGCCTTTCGAGGAAGAGGAAGTGCGTCAGGGCCGCCTCGCCGAAGGGCAGCAGCCGCATCTGAATCGACGGCGGAAAGGGGCCGCAGGACTGCGGGAAGTTGGGCCGGCCGAACGTGGGCGCGGCGCCGATGGCCGACATCAGATTGGCGACCAGGGCGAGGTGGAGCATCTCCTGTACGGCGATGCCGTGCAGTTCCTGGCGCCAGCGGTCGACCGCGGCCTGCTGCTCGCCGGTGAGCCCCTTGGTCTTGAGGCTGAACTCGGCGAACAGGTACTGGCACATGATCATGTGTTCGAGCTGGGAGGCCTGGGCGAGCAGGTACCACACGTGCTCGCGATGCTCGATGACGATCGGAGGCTCAGACATGAATTACAGGGTTACATACGAACCCGCACCCGTCACCGTTACGCCACAGCTGACGGAGTGAGGCGGCGATAGGCGCCTGGCGGAACGCCGTACTCGCGGAGCAACCGGCCCGCGCTGGTCATGCGCCACCAGGTCAGGTACGCCATCGGCGGCTCCCCGATCAGCGTGGTGAAGCGCTGCGCGAACACCGATCGGGACAGGCCGCTGCGTGCCGCCAGCTCCGCCACGGTCCAGGGATGCCCGGGGCGGGCGTGCATGTCCTGAAGGGCCCGGCCGACGGCGTGGTCGGCGAGCGCCCGGGCCCATCCGGACGGCGTGTCGTCGGCGGCCGCCCGTTCCTCGACCCAGGCGCGCAGCAGATGCAACAACATCGCGTCGACCAGGGACGGCACGATCCCGTCGCCGCCGGGGCGGGGTTTGGCGAGCTCGGCGGCGAGGAGGTCGACGAGGCGGCCGAGCTCGTCGTGCGCGGACAGGCGCACGAGCCGGGGCAGCTCGCGCATCAGGGGGTGCGGCCGGGTGCGGTCGAGCTGGTACGCACCGCAGAGCATGATCGTCTGTGCTCCGGGGCCGTCGACGTGGACACGGCCGATCGGCGAGGAGGGGTCCGGCCGTTCGGGGGCGAAGTCCGTCAGCGGGGTGTCCGGGGCATCAGCCAGGGCGTGCGCGCTGCCCTCGCGGAGGAAGACCACGTCGCCGGGGCCGAGCGTGAGCGGCGCCTCGCCGCCGGGCGGCAGGAGCATGCAGGAGCCCTCGAGCACGACGTGGAACGACGTGCCGGTGATCGCGGGGAAGCGCAGCCCCCAGGGGGCGCGGACGTCGGTGCGCGCCGAGCGGGTGCGTCTCCTCTCAGACGAAGGGAGAAGGCACGATGAAGATTCTGGTGATCGGCGCGAGCGGAAAGACCGGCAGGCCGGTGGTGGAGGCGCTGGAGGCACGCGGTGTGGAGGTGCGTGCGGCCCGCCGCGCCCCCGTCCCGGCCGGGGTGCTGTTCGACTGGGCCGACCCCGGCACGTGGCAGGAGGCGTTGCGGGACGTCGACGCGTTGTACGTGGTCGGCCCGTACATGTATCCGGACCGGCCTGCTCTGGTCGGCGACCTGCTGGCGGCGGCACCGCACGCGCGGCGGGTCGTGCTGCTGTCGGTGCTGGCGGCCGACGCGGCGGTGGGCTTCGTCGACGCCCGCGACGTCGCGGAGGTGGCGGCCGCCGCGCTCACCGAAGACGGCCACGCGGACCGGATCCACGTCCTCACCGGCCCGGAGGCGCTCACGTACGCGCAGGTCACGCGGGTCCTGGGCGAGGCCGCCGGCCGGGAGCTGCAGTACACCGCCCTCGACGCGGACGAGCACGTCGCCGGGATGCGGGCCGCGGGCCTCGACGAACGTTCGGTCATGTGGCAGCAGGGCTTGTTCCAGCTCATCCGGGACGGCCATAACGCCGTGGTGACCGACACGGTCGAACGCGTCACCGGTCACCCGGCACGCTCGCTGGACTCGTACGCACGCGAGAACGCGGCCACCTGGCGGCCGGCCGTTCCGGCGGAGCGCTGACCCCGGCGGAGCGCTGACCGGGGGGCGGCAGGTGTCAGCGGGCGAGCCAGCCGCCGTCGACGGTCAGCACGTGGCCGCACACGTAGTCGGACGCGGGTGCGGCCAGGAAGACGGCCGCACCGGCCAGATCGGCGGGCGTGCCCCACCGGCCGGCCGGGATCCGGCCGCGGATCTGCGGCTCCCGCACCGGGTCGGCGCGCAGCGCGGTCGTGTTGCCGGTGGCGATGTAGCCGGGGGCGATGGCGTTGACCTGGACACCCTCGCCCGCCCATTCGTTGGCCAGGGCGCGGGTCATGCCCACGACCGCGTGCTTGCTGGCCGTGTACGCGGCGACGTTGACGCCGCCTTGGAAGGACAGCAGCGACGCGATTGAGATGATCTTGCCGCTGCGGCGGGCCAGCATCTGCCTGCCCGCGGCCCGCGTGATCGTGAACACGGCGTCGAGGTTGACGGTCATCACCACGTCCCAGTCCTCGCCGCCCATGCTCACGGCGGGAGAGCGGCGGATGATCCCCGCATTGTTGACCAGGATGTCCACGCGGGTCTCGGCGAGCAGGCCCTCGACGTCGTCGGCGAGCCCAGGACCATGGGAGAGGTCGCGAATCCACCGCCGGGCCGAGCGGCCATGAGCCTCGACCGCCTGCTGGGTCTCGTCGAGGTCGTCGCGGTGACCGTGGAGCACCAGGTCGGCTCCCGCCTCGGCGAGGCCGATCGCGATCGCCTGTCCGATGCCGGTGCGCGCGCCGGTGACGAGCGCCGTCCGGCCGGTCAGGTCGAACAGCGGGTTCATCGCAGCTCCGCGATCGGGTACGGCTCGACGTCGGCGTAGTCGATGTTCTCCCCGCCCATGGCCCAGACGAACGCGTAGTTGCCGGTGCCGAAGCCGCAGTGGATCGACCAGGGCGGCGAGATGACGGCCTGCCGGTCGGCGACGATGAGGTTGCGGGTCTGGTCGGGGCGGCCCATCAGGTGCACGACCCGATCGCTCGGCTCGAGACCGAAGTAGAGGTAGACCTCGGTGCGCCGGTCATGGACGTGCGCGGGCATGGTGTTCCACATGCTGCCGGCGGCGAGTTCGGTGATGCCCAGGACGAGCTGGCAGCTCTGGATGCCGTCGGCGTGGATGAACTTGTAGATGGTGCGCTCGTTGGAGCTGCGCTGCTCGCCCAGTCGGATCGGGGTGGCGTCGGCCAGGGTGCCCTTGCGGGTGGGGTGCGTGGCGTGCGCCGGGGTGGAGACGAGATAGAAGGCGGCCCCGCCCTCGCCGGCGAAGGAGACGTCGCGGCTGCCTCTGCCGACGTAGAGGACCTCCTTGGACCCCAGCTTGTGGTCGGCCCCGTCGACGGTAACGGTGCCCGGATCGGTGCCGACGTTGACCACGCCGAGCTCGCGACGGGCGAGGAAGTGGTCGGCACGCAGCGGGTCGGCGGTCTCCAGCGTCACGGGCGCACCCGACGGGCGTACGCCGCCGACGACGATGCGGTCCTCGTGGCTGTAGACCATGCTGATGGCGCTGCCGAAAAGATCCTCGACGAGGAAGCGCGAGCGCAGCGCGTCGGTGTCGAATCCCGGAATCTGGTCCGGGTCGGTGGCGTGCCTGACGTTCATGTCGTCTCCCGGAGTGCTGCCGCGTACGCCTGCAGGGCCAGGCCCTGGCCCCAAGGCTGGATCAGGTCGTCGCGGATGACGGAGTAGCCGAACGGGATGAGCTGCAGGACCGTACCGGCGCTGGTGCGGGTGAGCGTGCCGTCGTCGGCGACGTAGGCGTGCACGCCGGCGAGTGCGCGCCATGCGCACGCGCGCAGGCGTTCCGGCTCGATGCCGAGGGCGGCGGCGCGGAACATGGCGGCGGCGAGGCCGGCGGCGGCGGAGGTTTCGAGGATGCCGCGGTTCTCCGGCTGCCCGTCGACCAGCACGTCCCAGATCCCGTACGCGGGCTGGAGGTCGGCCAGCGCGAGCAGCTGGCGGCGCAGCACCTCGCGTACCGGCTGGGACAGGGCTCCCCCGGCCTCCAAGTATTCGACCGACGCCAGAGCGGTCCACGCGTTCGCGCGGCCCCAGAAGTTCCAGATCGTGCGGCCCTCGTGGGAGCCGTGCGCGTACAGCCCGGTTTCGGGGTGCTGGAGGATCTCGGCGTGGGCGAGGATCTGCTCGCCCGCTTCCTCGATCAGCTCGGGCCGGCCGGTGTGCATTCCATAGTGGATGAGGAACGTGCCGCCCATGTAGACGGTGTCGGCCCAGACACCGCCGGGCCAGTGCTCGATGGCGCCGCCGGGCGCGCGGGTCACGGCGTCGCCGTGGCGCAGCCAGTCCAGCATGCGTTCGCAGGCGTCGGCGTAGCGGCGTTCGCCGGTGGCACCGTGCAGGTCGGCACAGACCGCGCCGGGCGCGAGGTTGTTGACGTGGCCGAGCTCGATGCCGTCGCGGAGATGCCCGTCGACGAACTCGGTGACGAACGGGTGCACGGGTGTCAAGCGCATCATGCCCTGCAGGACGACGCCCTCACCCCAGAACCAGTGGGTGAGGCCCATGGCCACGGCCCGGTCGGCGATGCGCCCGGCGGTCTTGGCGAGCACCTCCGGGGTGAGGTCCGCCAGGTCGGCGGGGCGCCGAGGCGGCTGCGACCGGCTCGCCTGGCTGGTGTCCAGTCCACGCCCCTTACTCATGTGCTCCGGCCTTTCCGCAGGTCGATCAGGTGCGATCCGATGGACAGGGTTTCGTCGCCGAACTCGAGGCGAGCGTAGGGGTTGTCGAGCTGGGGAACCGGGGCGATCGTGCCGTCGGCGGCCAGGTCGGCCGGGCGGCCGTTGACAGTGAAGGGGCCGCGCCACGTCAGGTTCAGCTCGTCGCCCTCGGGGGTGGTGAAGGCGACGCCGTCGCGGAGGAAGCGGGGCTCGGTCAGGGACGCGATGAAGTCGGCGTGCCGTCCGACGGTGCAGATCCAGGCCGTCCCCGGTCCGCGGGGCCGAAGCTCCTGCCAGGCGTCGGGCCCGGTGGTCACGGGCTCCGCGCCACCTTCCGTGGCGAGGGCGACATAGCCGCCGCCCTTGCGTCCGACGGTCCACACGCCGTGCTGGGACCACTCGTCGAACTCGGCGATGGGGAACCACGCGTGCGTGTAGCCCATGGCGTCGTCGCCCGGGATCCGGTACAGCGCCAGCACCGTGCCTTCGTGCTGGCGGGCCCTGGGCAGGATCCGGTTGCCGGCCCAGGCGTTGGGCCGGGCCGACGGTGAGGTGGAGGAGTTCGGCGCGTGCGTCACGAACACCTGGGTCTCCGGCCCCAGGGTGGCGCCCCAGATGTGTTCCTGGAGACCGGGCAGGCCGGGCCGGTAGTCGTTCGCGCACGAGAGCATCACGTCCGGGGTCTTGAACACCGTCACATCCGACCCGTACGGCCTGCTGAGCAGGTCGTGGGCGAAGCGGTACTCCCCGCGGTAGCTCTGCCTGCCCTGCCACCGGTCCGGCAGGTCGTTCGCGGCCTGGCGGATGACCTCGGGCATGCGGTAACGGCGCGCGGTGGCGATGGCCGCGGCCGGCAGGACGGCGTCGTTGAGCGCGCCGGTGCCGAAACAGAGCCACATGATCGGCGCCGTCTCCTCCAGCCGCGACGACCGCAACGTGGACACATAGGAGCGGCCGTGGGCGCATCCGTGGATGCCGCGCCAGGAGTTCGCCGCCAGGCTGAACAGCACCCGGTCCGCCACCCCCGCCGCCAGCTCCCTGATCTCGTCGTCCTCGGCGAACTCCACCAGGGAGACCAGGGCGAGCAGGTCGATCGCGAGATAGGCGTTGGAGTCGAACTCGCTGAACCCGCCGGCGAGCTTGCGGCGCATCCACTCGGCCGCCATCTCGCGACCGTGCGCGGCGTGCTGGGCGCCGGTCCAGCCGGTGCCCGAGAATGTCTCGTCGCTCAGCGCCGTACCCCACAGCAGCTCCGCGGTGTGCCACACGAGCTGGTGGTTCTCGGTGAAGTAGCACATGGCGTCCAGGCCGGGCTGGTCGATCCAGTACTTGAAGCCGAGCATCGCTTCCCGTACGCGCTCGCGCAGGCCGGGTTCCCACGCGTGGGCCCGGTGCCAGAGATGAGCCAGCCCGACCGCCTCGAAGTCGGCGCAGTCGGCCCGGTTGTCGATCATCCACAGGGCGCGTTCCAGGCCGGAGACGACATACGACGGGTCCTCGACGACGCGGACCAGCTCGGCGGCCGAGGTCCCTTCCATGGTCGCGGCGTGACGCAGGAACTCGGCGCGCCAGGTGGCGGGGTCACCTTCCGGCGCCGAGCGGTACTCCCGGGGCAGGACGGCGACCGGGAACTCCCTGAACACCGGCGAACCATCGACGGAAACCCGCAGCACCGTCTCGCCTGTCGACAACATGGAGGCGTTCCCGACCTCGCCGCCGCCTTCGGTCTTGTCGAGTCGCAGGGTCGCCCGTCCACCGGTCAGCCGCACGAGACGCTCTTGATCCGCCCAGCGGACACGCAGCGCGGCGCCGTCCGGGCCGACGATCGGGACCGTGCCGTCGGCCGTCCCCCAGCGGGTCACCCCCACGGCGTCGAGGACCCGTTCGGCGACGGCGCCGGCGTCCTCGCGGCAGCCGCTGGGCAGCACGACGCGGACGGGTAGCCCTTCCACCCGCAGCCGCAGCACCTGCCTGCACTCGCGGAAGGCCACCTGCCACGAGGCGACGACCACCGTCGAGGTGCCGGAGGGCAGCCAGACCCGTCGCGCACGTTCGGCGGGCTCCATGTAGGTGAAGCCGTCGGACTCCTCCAGCAGCTCGCCGTTGAGGAACAACAACGTCGGCCCGGTCGAGGCCAGCCGGAGCGTGCGCCACTCGGCCTGGTCGACCTCCAGGTGGGTGGCCGCGAGCGCGACCCGGTACTCCGGCGTGAAACAGAACGCGCTCCAGTCCACAAGCCCGTCGGCGCCGGTGTGCGTCCGGCGCCACTCCCCCGTGTGCTCCAGGTAGCCGATCGGGCCGCCCTCGACGACCGGCCCGGTCACCGGGTCGCGCGGCAACGGCCGGTGCCGGTACAGCTCCTGCTTGAACGGAGTCACGTCCGGGCCGTTGGTCAGCACCCACCGACCCCGCTCCCCCCACGGGTCCCCGTCAGCTCTCAGGTGTTTCCCGAGGTCGTCGGCGGGTTCCCGCCAGGCGGGACTGACCAGCCAGTCCAGTACGGTGCCGCGGTCGTCGAGCGCGTGCACGGTGCGATCCATGTGAACCTCTACTTGAATCCGGTGTTGGCGATGCCGCGAACGATGTGGCGCTGCAGGATCAGGAAGATCACGACGACCGGGAGCATACTGACCACCGACATCGCCAGGATGTAGTTGAACGGCACCGACAGCTGGCTGTTGAACTGGGCCAGGGCCACCGGCAGGGTGTACTTCGCCTGGTCCTGGCTGATGATCAGCGGCCACAGGAAGTCGTTCCACCGCCACATCACCGAGAAGATCGTGACCACCGCGAGCGCCGCGCCGCACAGGGGCACCACGATCCTGGCGAAGATCCGGAACTCGCCCGCGCCGTCGATGCGGGCCGCCTCGATGAGGTCGTCGGGGATGCCCAGCATGTACTGGCGCAGCAGGAACACGCCTGTCGGGGTGGCCGCGGGCGGGATGATCAACCCCCACAGCGAGTTCACCAGTCCCAGCTGGGCGGCCATCTGGTAGACGGGGATGAAGATGAGCTGGAGCGGGATCATGATGGTACCGAGCACGATCAGGAACAACACGTCACGGCCGCGGAAGTTGTATTTCGCCAGCCCGTAGGCGCACATCGTGTTGACGACCACGGTCAGCAGCGTCGCGCCGACCGTCACGATCACGCTGTTCTGCAGATAGAGACCGAAGTCGAACGAGCCGAGCGCCTCGGTGTAGTTGGCCGTCGCCAGTGATGACGGCAGCGGCGCGGGCGGGCGCTGCGCCAGCTCGCTCTGCGTCTTGAACGACGACAGCACCGCCCACACCACCGGGGCGAGCACGACGATGCTCAATCCGATGAGGATCGCATACGTGACGACCTGTCCCACGGACGGGACGGCGCTCCCGCCGATCGAGGTCCACCGACGCCGGCTCACGTCGCCTCCTTGCGCCTGCCGTACAGAAAGTTGAGCAGAGTCAGCGCGAACACCGTGATGAACAGCACCACGGACGCGGCCGCGGCCAGGCCGTACCGGATCGGGGACTCGAAGGCGTTCTCGTAGATGTACTGGACCATCAGTGTGGTCGCGCCGATGGGCCCGCCGCCGGTGAGCGTCCAGATGTAGTCGAATGCCTGGAAACCGGCGATGAGGCTGAGGATGATCACCACCATCGTGGTCGGCCGCAGCAGCGGCAGCGTGATCTTCCGCAGCTGTTGCCAGTTCGTGGCGCCGTCCATCCTCGCAGCCTCGTAATACGTCGGATCGATGCCCTGCAGCCCGGCGAGGATGATGAGGATGTAGAAGCCGATGTGCATCCACAACCCCACGAAGATCACAACGATCATCGCCAGGCCGCCGTCGACCAGCCACCCCGGTTGCCCCAGCCCGATCCGTCCCAGCACGGTGTTGAGCAACCCGTTGCCGCGGTCGAAGATCCAGCCCCAGATCAGGCCCACCACGACCGGCGACAACACGACCGGCAGGAAGAACACCGTGCGGAAGAACGCCCGGCCCTTGATGCGCCGGTTGAGCATCAAGGCCAGCGCCACCGACAGGACCGTCGTGAGCACCACGAAGCACGTGGCGAACACCGCGGTCGCGCGGGCGGCGCTCCAGAAGGCCTCCGAGCTGAGCAGCTCCTGGTAGTTCGCGCCGCCCACGAAGGTGAAGTCGCGGCCGTTGCGGCTGTCGTACAGGCTGATGTTGAAGTTGTTGATCGCCGGGTACACGACGAACAACCCGAAGATCAGCATGTTGGGCAGGACGAACAGGTACGGTGCCAGCCGCTGGTTCCAGGGTTTGGCGCGGCGTGCGTGAGAAGGGCTCACTTGGTGTCCTTGATCGCCTTCTCCGCCGCGGCCTTGATCGTTTCGACGGCCTGCTCCGGCGTCTGGCTCTTGGCCAGCACCTTGCCCAGGGCGTCGACGGTGGCCTTCGCCGTGGCGGCGAACGCCGGGCTGTAGGAGGAGGCGAAGGCCTGCGGCGGGGTCCGGCTCACGTCGGCGAGGAACACCTTCATGTCGGCGTCACGCTGCGGGTAGTCGACGCCGGAGGAGATGAGGTCCTTCCTGGTCGGCAGGAAGTTCGCCTCCTTGGCCAGGCGTTCCTGCGACTCCTTGGAGTTCATGAAGGCGATGAAGTCGGCCGCGGCCTGCTGCCGCTTGCTCTGCTTGAACGACACCATGAACTTGCCGCCGGGGAAGCCGCCGCACGTCTCCTGGCAGGGGTTCGGCGCGGCGGCCCAGGTGAACGTCGCGTCCTTGGCGAAGGCGCTGACCTGCCAGTTCCCGCTGATGTAGACCGGGGTCTGCTGGGCCAGGAAGATCTCGTTGGCGGCCTTGTACTTGGAGCCGGCCTGCAGCCACAGGTCCGCGGGCATGACGCCGGAGGCGTTCAGGTCGGCGAAGAGCTTCACCGCCGCCGTCGTCTTCTGCGTGTCCAGCCCCACCGAGGTGCCGTCCGCGCTGAAGAACGCGGTGCCGAACTGGCTCAGCATGGTGGAGAAGCGGTGCCCGGAGACGTCCATCGCGATCGCGTACTGGGTCTTGTTGGCCTTCTGCACCTTCTGGGCGGCCGCCACCATCTCCTCCCACTTCCAGGGTTTGGCGACGTCCGGCAGCGACACCCCCGCCTTCTTGAACTGGTCCACATTGACCATGGGGCCGTTCATCGTCAGGTCGCTCGGCACCGCGAGCAGCTCGCCGTTGGCTCCCTTGACGTAGGCGTTCGCGCCGTCGATGAACTGGCCGTCCAGCGCTGCCTTCTGGAACTGGTTCAGGTCCAGCAGATCGCTGCGGAAGGGCGAGATGTTCGTCAGCCGCGCCACGTCCGGCGCGTTCCCGCCGGACAGCCGGGCCTGGAGCCGCTGCTCCAGGTTGTCGAAGGGGACGATCTGGAGATCGACCTTCACGCCGCTCTTCTTCTCGTAGTCGGCGATCAGAGTGCGGGTCGCCTGCTCGTCGGGCCCGTCGGTGAAGTAGAGGTACGTCAGCGTCTTGTCATCGACCTGTTCGCTCCCGCCTCCGCTTGTCGTGCCCGGCGCACATGCGGCGAGCGTCATCATTGCGATGCAGGAGGCCAGGATCCGTCGCATCTTTGGGCTACCTTCCCAGATTCACAAAATTGACAGGCCCGACGAATCCGAGCCGGCGGGAGATCGCGAGTGCCACTTCGGACACTCTGCGCGGGACCACATCCTGTTTTCCGAGCATCCGCTCACGCGGGCCCGCCACGCTGATCGCGCAGATGGGCATGCCGCGTTCGTCGCGGATCGCGGCGCCGAAGCAGAACACGTCCGGTTCGTTCTCGCTGTTGTCGATCGAGTAGCCGCGAGCGCGGGTCTCGTCGAGCTCGGCGCGCAGCCTCGCACGGTCCGTGATCGTGGTCGGGGTGTACGGGGTCAGGTCGAGCCGGTCAATGAGGGCGTCGACCTCGTCGATCGGCAGAGCCGCGAGGTACGCCTTGCCGAGTGACGTGCTGTGCATCTGGCGGCGCACACCGAGCAACCGGCGGACCGCGATGGAGTGGTCGGTGACGTCCTCGTGGGCGACGTACACCATCTGCTCGCCGTCGCGCACCGCCATCAGAGCCGCCTCGGACAATTCCCGGGACAGATCCCGCAGATGCGCCTGGGCGGCGAGGTAGGGGTCGAAGTTGCTCAGCGCCGCCATGCCGAGGGTGACGGCACGCGGACCGAGACTCACCTGTTCGGTGCCGTCCCAGTCGACGTAACCCCGCTGGCGGAGCGTGCCCAGGATCCGGTACGTGGCGCTTCGCGACAGACCCAGCCGGTCCGCGATCTGCACCGCTGTGATCGACCGCTCCGCGGCGAGCAACTCCAGAATCGCGAAACCGCGCTCCAGAGTCCCGGCCAGACGGTCAAGCTCCGCCATAGTTCCCTCTAACGGCCCGATGAATGGGATGTGAAACCGATAACTGGGAGGGAAGCTACTGATATCGCAGCCAAGAGTCAATAGTCGGTAATGTGGTGGTTGGCCTTACCTCATGGCGGCTGCCGGTCGCCGGGAAGATCTGTGCCCCCTTGACGAACGGCAGCGCCACGTGAGCCAGTGCGCTGCCTATGTTGAGAACATGCAGGCAGACAACGCCGACGCGACGGCCAGGGCCTGGGACAACCCCCGCTACCTGCCGATCGGGGAGCACGGGCTGATCGGCGACCTGCGGACCGTCGCGCTCGTGGGCACCAACGGCACGATCGACTGGTACTGCTGTCCGAGATTCGACTCGCCCAGCGTGTTCGGCTCGATCCTGGACGCCGGCAAGGGCGGCTCGTTCGAGCTGGCGGCCGACGTGCCGGCGACCACCAAACAGTTCTACTTCCCCGACACCAACGTCCTGATCACCCGATTCTTCGCCGAGGACGGGGTCGGCGAGATCCAGGACTTCATGCCGATCGCCGGCGACCGCCTCGAAGCCGACCGGCACCGGCTGATCCGCCGGATCTTCTGCGTACGCGGCACGATGCCGTTCCGCGCCCGGGTGGCGCCCCGGTTCGACTATGCCAGGCACCCTCACACGCTCCACCTGGACGGGTCACGGACCACTTTTGAGTCGGAGTCGTTGTCCCTCGCCCTGTCCGCCAGCGTGCCCGTGGAGGCCGACGGTCAGGACGTCTGGAGCCGGTTCAAGCTGGCCGAGGGCGAGCACGCGGTGTTCGCCCTCGACCGCGTCGGCGCGGGGATAGCGCCTCGGGGCTGCCCGATCGAGGAGGCCGAGGCGGAGTTCTCCTCCACGGTGCGGTTCTGGCGGAAGTGGCTGTCGGCCTCCCGTTACCGGGGCCGGTGGCGGGAGGTCGTCCACCGCTCCGCCCTGACGCTGAAGCTGCTCACCTACGCCCCGACCGGCGGGATCGTCGCCGCCCCCACGACCAGCCTGCCCGAGCGGATCGGCGGCGCACGCAACTGGGACTACCGCTACGTGTGGGTACGCGACGCCGCGTTCTGCGTCTACGCCCTGCTCAGACTCGGCTTCACCGGGGAGGCGGAGGCGTTCATGGGGTTCCTGTCCAAGCACGTCGGGAGCGACCGCGACCTCGGCACCGGCCCCTTGCAGATCATGTACGGCATCGACGGCCGCAGCGACCTTCCCGAACAGGAGCTGACCCACCTCGAGGGCTACCGGGGATCATCCCCCGCCCGCGTGGGCAACGACGCGGTTCACCAGCTCCAGCTGGACATCTACGGAGCGCTCATCGACTCCATCTACCTGTACAACAAATGGGGCACCCCGATCTCCAGCGAGCGCTGGGAGGAGGTGTGCACGTTGGTGAACTGGGTCTGCGACAACTGGGACCAGCCCGACGAGGGCATCTGGGAGACCCGCGGCGGACGCAAGAACTTCGTCTATTCGCGCCTGATGTGCTGGGTGGCCATCGAACGCGCCATGCGCATGGCCGCGCAGCGCGGTCTGCCCGCCGACATACCGCGCTGGCGGGAGACCCGTGACACGATTTACCGCGACATCATGCGACACGGCTGGTCGGACAGTCTGCAGTCGTTCGTCCAGCACTTCGACGACGATGTCCTCGACGCGTCGATCCTGATGATGCCGCTGGCCAAGTTCGTCTCGCCCACCGACCCCAAATGGCTGTCCACGCTGGAGGCGCTCGGCCGCGACCTGGTCTCCGACTCGCTGGTCTACCGCTACGATCCCGAGGCCAGTCCCGACGGGCTGGTGGGCCCGGAAGGTACCTTCTCCATCTGCTCGTTCTGGTACGTCGAGGCCCTGGCCCGCGCCGGCCGCCTGGACGAGGCCCGCCTCGCCTTCGAGAAGATGCTCACCTACGCCAACCACCTCGGCCTGTACGCCGAGCAGATCGGCCACACCGGAGAGCAGCTCGGCAACTTCCCGCAGGCGTTCACCCACCTGGCGCTCATCAGCGCCGCCTTCAACCTAGACCACGCCCTCGGCTAGACGCTTGTGCGCGGCCACTTCGGCGACCTGTCGTGCACCGAGCCGGCCACCGGTCCAGGCGCGGCTCAGATCTCACGTCCACGGTTCGACGTGCCGATCTGTGTCACGTCAAGGACGTCGGAGCGCTGCGACTCGAGCCGCTGGAGCTCTTGACGCAGCTCGGCGTGGCTCGTCCAGGCGGATGCGCCGGTGTCCCGGCGCCACGGTGCCGTACATGGTGCGATTCTTCTTCGTCCTGGCCTATGTCACTCCACGTCGTCTTGGTCGATCGGCTCGCCGCGTTTCGGAATGGTGTCGGCGACCGCCGGGTCGAGGGCGGCGAGGCTGCCGTCGGCGGCGGCCTGCAGCAGGGCGGCCATGGAGGCGTAGGCGGTGCGGATCAGATAGCCACCGGACTTCTGGCCGATGCCGCCGCGCAGCTCGATCAGCAGGCTCGCACTGCCTTGCAGGCCGAAGGAGTTGCGCGCGATGCCGGGGAGGGAGTCGCCGGGGTAGAGGCTGACGTTGGCGAAGCCGTACTGCTGCAGCGAGGTGTGCACCAGGGCCGCGACCCGCTTGCTGTCGGCGACGACCTGCGGTGCCACCCCGGGGTTGGTGGGCCACAGGACCGAGGTGGTGTCCAGGGAACCGTCGGGCTGGCGGTAGCTGCCCTGGTGGTGGTAGTCCACGGTGATGTCCGGCCGCCACGAGCGCACCATCCGCTGGATCGCGGCCGCCTCCGGCACCGGGTTGGCCTCGGGGGACATCGCCGGGTCGTGGTAGCGGTTGATGTCGAATCCCACCCCCGGCGCGCAGAAGGCGCCGGAGCAGGCAGGATCGACGTTCTGCCGCTGGAACCGTTCGGTGCCGTCGGGGTTCGCGCGCACGACGACGCGCAGCGTCACGTCATCGAGCACGTCAGTGGCCCATTCGGCCTGCGAAGCGCCGATTCGCTCCAGGAGTTGCAGGGCCGCCTCCGTGCCCAATGGCTCGTTGCCGTGCTGCTGCGTGATGTAGAGAACCCGGGTCGGTCCGGTGCCGACCGTCGCGGTCCAGATGTCGCGGCCTTCGTGCGTTCTCCCGATCGACGCGACGTCGATCGCGCCCTTGGAGCGCTGCTCCAGGTGTTGTAACGCGGTGGTGAGCTCGTCGTAGGTGTGCAGGCGCTGGAGAGAGACCTGCTGCGCGTCCTGGACCCAGGGACCTGCCGGCGTCGTGCGATCGGCGGACGCCGTGGCCGTCCCCCAGATCGTGACGCCGAGGACGGTGGCCAGAACAACTGCTGCCCGTCGCTTCCTTAACAAAGAAGTCTCCTTTTCCGGTGTACGTCTGCCGCGGCGAACTCGGTTTCAGGGCGCACTTCACCACCACTCGAAGTCACGAAGTGAGAAATCGCCCTGGCGAAGGGGCGGGGGAAGGGATTAGTGAACGAAGGGCGCCGGTCGCCATGACTCTTGTAACAAACACAAACGAGCATGACAAGTGTCACGCTCGGTGTCCGGGCAGGGCCATACAGTCATATTCCGGGGCTGGCTCTGGGCCTCCCGGCCCATCTCGACGTGCCCAGGACCGCCAAACACCCAGGAAACTATCAGCATTCCAGTCTTGTTCTGGGGCCGGACACCGTGGAAACGTCACTGGTGACTTGTCCGCCAGGGACGCCGGAATCCCTCGGCGGGCCTGGCTGAATTATGCGAGGAGCAGTAGTGCATCTGCGCACACGGTTACCAGGAAAAGCCAAGGGGAACGCGAGAAGCCTGTCACCGAGATTCTTCAGGGCCCGGATGAGCAGGCTGGCCGCCACTATCGCGGTGGTTTTGACCGCCTCAATCGTCACTATCCCGCCCGCGAGCGCACTATCCCCGGAAGGCCCGGGAAACTGCAAGATCCAGGAGAATCCCTCCTGGTCTGGCTGGTCCAACCATGAGCAGGTCGGCGACGCGCTGGCGCAGATCGAGCGAACCAGCGACGGACGCGTCGACGTGGAGGTCGTGGGTCGCTCCTCACAAGGCCGGGCGCTGTGGGCGGCCCGCGTCGGGACCGGTGACCGGGTCCTGTTGGTGACGTCGGCGATCCACGGAAACGAACGCACCGGGACCGAGGCACTGCTGGCGATCCTCAAGGACCTCGGCAGTGGCGGCGACGCCCGGACGAGGCAGCTGCTCGAGGACATCACGCTGGTCGCGATGCCGATGGTCAACCCCGACGGCGGCGAGCTCAACCGGCGCATCAACGTGCTGTCGTGGGCCGACACCGTAGCCGTGTTCCCGCAGCTGCAAGGCGCCCCCGCGGCCTGGTACCACAGCCTGCGCGGTGACGGGATCGATCTCCCGGGCTACGACCTCAACCGGGACTTCAACCCCGATCTCGACTACGTGCCGCGGGCCGCGGATCTGCCTGGCAAGGACACCGACGCGGGATTCTTCCTGGCTCCGGAGTCGCGCGCGATCCGCGATGTGTACGTCGGCCTCCGCCAGGAGAAGGGCGCCGTGGACGCCTACATCGACCTGCACCACATGGGACCGTGCGATCGCCTCACCGGCGGACCCCAAGACGGCGACCTCATCACCTTCTCACTGGACTACCCACCCCTCGGCGTACAGGACGGCGCCGCTTACAAGGCGGAATGGCCGGCACTGGATCAGGACAAATCCCGCCGTTACGCGCTTTCGGTCTACAACGGGCTGATCGAAAAGTACGGTGCGCAGTCGCCGCTCACCGCCGTCGGCCGCTACTTCCACCCGGACGCACGCGAGTACGCGGGGCAGGGCCGGTCGGCGTTCGCGCTGAACGGCACCGGCACCGTCCTGTTCGAAGTGCGCGGCCAGCAGGACGATCTGGGCCAGAACCACAAAGGCATGCTCGTCGACTCGGTGCGAACCGGGATCGAATCACTGATGAACGGACTGGCCACGGGCAGCGTCGACACTCTGGACGGTGACGACTTCTTCGACCTGCCCGACTACGGCTGGGACACCACCGCCGACTGATCCCCTTGGTCGATCGCGTGGTGACAGCGGTATCGGCGACCGGCTCGAAGCCGGATGGTCGATACCGCTGTCGCGTCAGCGGAGAGCTTCTTTCCTCTTGTTCCGGCGGGTCCCGCCCGCTGCTACGTCCTGTACCGGTAGAGGATCCGGCCGCGGGTGAGGTCGTACGGGCTGAGCTCCACGAGCACCCGGTCATACGGCAAGATCTTGATGTAGTTCTTCCGTATCTTCCCGCTGATGTGCGCTAACACCTTGTGCCCGTTCTCGAGCTCCACCTTGAAGGTGGCGTTGCGCAGGCACTCGATGACGGTGCCTTCGACTTCGATGCCGTCTGCTTTTCTTGCCATATTCTCGTGCTTCTCCGGTCGGTGACTGTGAGGCCGGTGCGGAAACGAATCTGGTGGGGTGTCAGCGGAGCACCAACTCCAGGTTGCTGCTCGCACGCCGGGCGCCGACGCCCTCGAACAGTGCCATGGCCGCGCCGTTGGATTCGTTCGCCTCGGCCGATGCCGTTTCGATCCCGCTGCGGTGCAGCGAACCCAGCACGTGGGCGAGCAGCGCCCGAGCGATGCCGCGGCGGTGCTGGCCGGACCGGACTGCTATCAGCCCGATGCGTGGCTGCCGGAGCACCGGCGCCACCCGGAGCAGTCCCACGTATTCATCGGACTGTGCCGCCACCGCGTACTTCGACGGGTCCCGCAGGGTAGCCCCGTCCAGGCGGGGCAACACCTCGGCCGGCATCTCCTGCCACCCGACGGTGGCCTCGACTTCGTCGCGAATCGCGCGGTCCAGCCGGCGTAGAGGGCCCTCCTCCGCCTCGCCGACGGCCACTATCGTCACGCCCGACGGCGGGAGCACTGAGCCGAGTCCCGTGACCCGCGGGTCGGTGGGCACGACGTACTCCCACTCGCGGCGTCGGGTCGCGAAGCCGGCTCGCTCCCAGTTGCACGTCACGTCGAGGTCGGCCTCGTCGACCACCGTGTACAGCGGCCTAGGCAAGTCCGCCAGCAAGGCTTCGGCCAGTTGGTCGAAGACCGCGTCGTGCCACGCGTCGATGCTGAGGAAGATCCGTCCGTCGGGCCTGCGCGAAGCGTCGCCGCGGCCGACCACGCGGTCGTCCTCCACAGCGTGCCATTGCCTCTCCGCGACCCGCTTGATCACTACGGCATGCTCACCCATGCCCGGAGCGACATGTGCAGAATGATGATTCATAGGTTGTTGCCTTTCGGGATGGCCTGGTCGAGGCGCTCCCGGCGACACCTATGTCAATCGCCCAACCGTGATGACGAGGGGGAGCACCCACATCGATACAGCGGTCATGGGTCTCACCTCCTTGCGCCCTGTCACGGTCCCCCGCACGCTATCAGCCCGAACATCATCCTGCCCAACCGTTTTCCTGCCGACCGTCTCGGCGGGCGGCTGCCAGCCCGAGGGCCAGGCAGGTCAGGGGGATGGCCGGTGCCACATACCGGATGTCGTAGCCGGCCAGGAACGAGGGTGCCAGCATCAAAGCCGCGGCGGCCAGGCCAGGCAGGAGCGCGTCCACGCGTCGCCGCGCCCCCGCGAGGACCAGGGCGGCGGCGAGCACCACCATGAGCAAGGGGAACGGCAGGTAACCGAAGCGCTGGTAGGCGCGCAGCCAGCCCGCGTACGGCTCGATGATCCTGGTGGCGGCCGGGCCGCCCTCGTACGCCTCCGCGACGGCCCGGACCGACTTCTGCAGGGGCCGCTCCTCGAGGGGGAACCAGTAGGGATTTCGCTTGGTGGCCGCGTCCGGGTCCGTGGTGCGTTCCCAGCGCAGCAGCCACCGCAGGTCATACCCGGAGGCGGTCAGGTAGTCGACCGGCTGCGCCCGGATGGCCGCCCAGGCGAACCGGCCGGCGAGCGCGTTGCGTTCTTCGCCGCGCACCGCATGGATCGGTGACCACGGGGCCCACAACCAGAACGGCGGTGCCGGTCTGGAGGCCACGGGCGTACGGGGGCACAGTGGGGCGAGCTCGGGCTCCGGGCGGATCACGGCGCAGTCGGCGAACGTCGCGGTCCGCCCCCACAGGAACAGGCCGTCGGCCCTGGTCAGTCCGAAGGTGCCGCTCGTGGCGGCCATCCAGGTCGCGTACGCCAGCAGCGGCACCGCGCCCGCCAGGGCGAAATTGCGCCACACCCTCCACCCGCAGCGGCGAAGGAGCAGGTGGCCGGCCGCCAGGAGGAACGCCACCAGGCCGATCGTCCTGGTGAGGGTCGCCAGCGCCAGCAGGGTCCCGCCGGCCGCCGCGGCCGCCGGGGTGATCCGCCGCCGCAGCAGCGCCAGGATCCCGCAGGTGATCAACACGACGAAGAGCGCGTCCGCCATGATCATGTGTTCCAGCAGGATCAGGAACTCGTCGTACAGCAGAGGTGCCGCCACAAGGGTCGCGCCCCATCCGGGCAAGCCCTGTCGCCGCAGGAGCGCGTACACCGCGACGGCCAGCGCCAACCCCAGCAGGTGCTGCACCGCGGTCACCAGCTCGAGGCCAGGGCCGGGCGCCAGGACGGCGAGGAACAGCGAATATCCCAGCGGCCGGAACTCCCCCGGCACGGGCTGGGCGGCCGACGTCAGGTAGGCGAAGGAGTCGGCCCAGAACCACAGTGCCGGCTGGTAGCCGAGCATCGCCAGCCCTCGCAAGGCCAGTGCGAGCATCAGCACGACGATGAACACCCGGTGCCGCTTTACGGGCAGCACGACATCAACGGCTGGTGCCGTCATGAGGCGGCTCCTACGGCCGGAGCGTGGCCGGAATCCCGTCGGCGTCGTGGTGCTGATGACGTCGATGCCCGGGCCATAGGCGTTTGGCGCCGGCAGCGTCGCCATTGCGCTACGTAATCGAGATAGAGCAGATCGTAATCGTTTTGGAGCGTTCAAAGTTCACCTCGGTCGGCGTGAAGAAAAGGCGAGATGATCTTTGCATTCAGCTCATCTCGAACTCAAGATCGAAGCTGGTAATGCCCAATTCCCGATCTCGCAGGTCCGGGCAGGAGTACGTAGATCGTCGATAGGGTGCGGCTTGTGCCTTCCTCCCCCAAGCGCCGGCTCCTGAGTTTCCTCGTGCTGGCCGGCTGGCCGTGGCTGGCGGCCGTTGCCCTCCTCGAACTGTTCCTCTTGGTGGAGCCCACCGCGGTGGCCCTGGTGACCGGTGAGTTGGTGGGCCGTCTGGCGGAGGGCGCACGTCGGCAGGATGCCGCCGGGAGCGGCATGGGGACGATGCTGGCGCTGCTCGGCGCGCTGCTGGTCACCGGCAACGTGCTCCGCTCGATGAGCCTGCCGCTGGCCGACCGGGTGGGGCGGCGGATCGACGCCGCGGTCCGCGAGGAGCTGACCTCCCGGGTGCTGGCGCTGCCGACCCTGGATCGGGTGGAGGACGTCGCCGTCCAGGATGAGCTGACGACCATGCGTTCGCCCCTGCTGACCTGGACCGACGAGGGCATCGGAGCGGCGGCGGTGGGCCGCTTCCGAGCCGGGCTGACCATGGCCGGGCTGGTGACGGCGATGCTGGTGCTCTCCCAGGTCGTGTGGTGGTGGGGTCCGGCGACGGCCGCGGTGGCACTTCTTCTGGGCCGTTACCGGTCCGTCATGTGGCGGGAGTTCTTCCGAGTGGTGTCGGGCACCATGCCGGCCGCGCTGCGCGGACGCGCGTGGGAGGCGATGATGACCGACAACCGGGACGCCAAAGAGGTCCGGATCTTCGGGCTGACCGATTGGCTGGAGAAACGCGCGCAGGAGAACATCGCCGACGCCGCGCAGCGGGTCATCGATGCGCGGGTGGCCCTGCTCCGGCGCGAGATGTCGGTCTTCCTCGGGTGGGCGGCGACCGCGTCGGTGGTGTACGTGGCGGTGGCCACCTCCGGTGAGGTGTCGGTCGGCCGGATCGCCGCGACGATCGGCGCCGTGTCGGCGATGTTCGTCATCTCCATGTCGAGCCAGGGCGACGATATGGACGAGGTCGCGGCGCCCGCCGTGGACGCGGTCACCCGGATCCGCGCGCTGGCCCCTGACCTGGAGCCGCCGCCCAGACCGGACGGGGCCGGAGAGATCACTCTTCGGGACGTGGACTTCGGGTACGGGGAGGTCCGCGTACTGGAGGGCGTGACGCTGACCCTCCGGCCCGGCGAGGTGATCGCGGTCGTGGGCGTGAACGGGGCGGGGAAGACGACCCTCGCCAAGCTCCTCACCGGCCAGTACCGCCCGCGGAGCGGCTCAGTGGACACCGAGCCCGCGGCGTACGCGGTCTATCAGGACTTCAACCGGTACGAGCTGAGCGCGTACGAGAACATCAGGATCGCCGCGCCGGATGCCACGCCGGAGCAGGTCGAGGCGGCCGCCCGCGCAGTGGACGCGACCGAAATGATCGAGAAGCTGGCCAAGGGCTGGGAGACGGTGCTCTCGCCCAAATACGCCGACGGTGGCGACCTGTCCGGCGGCCAGTGGCAGAAGATAGCGCTGGCCCGGGCGGCGCTGGCGGCCGCCTGCGGGGCGCGGCTCCTGGTGCTGGATGAGCCGACCGCCAACCTGGACATCGAGGCCGAACTGGAAGCCTTCGACCGCATCCGCGAGGTGCGGGGGGCGGCGACTCTCGTCCTGATCTCACACCGGTTCTCCACCGTGCGGAAGGCGGACCGGATCGTCGTCCTGTCCGGCGGGCGCATCACCGAGGACGGAACCCACGAAGAGCTGCTCGCCGCCGGCGGGGAGTACGCGCGCATGTTCCACCTCCAGGCCCGGCAGTTCAAGGAGAGCGCATGAGGTTCGCCGAGATCCGCACCCTGCTGGGCGAATGCCTGCGTCATGCGCCGGGACGCACCTGGCTGCTGCTCGTCCTGACGCCGCTGGGCGCGGTCACCCCCGCGCTGACCGCCCTCGGCTTGCAAGGGATCGTGGACGGCGTGCTCGCCGGGTCCCGGCCGCTGCTCATCGGCGGGGCGATCTGCGCGGCGACGGCGGGGGCCTTCGCCCTGGCCGGCACTCGCGTCATGCAGGTGCAGGCCGGCCTGGTGGGCAGCGAGGTCGGCACCGTACTGGGCCAGAGGATCACCCGATGGTGCGCGACCCTGCCCACCACCGCGCACCTGGAGGACACCGAGTCGCTCCGCCGGATCGAGCAGATCCGCGGGCTCGGCCCACGAACCGTCACCACCGGGCTGGCCGGCCTGAGCGTGGTGCAGAGTGGGCTCTGGCTGGTCATCACCCGATCCTGCTGGCCAGGGTCCATCCCGTGCTGCTCGTGCTGCCGCTGTTCGCGGTGCCGTCGATCCTGCTCACCCGCACCACCTCGCGCAGGACCGAGGCGGCCAGGGCGAAGACCGCCGAGCGCAACCGCGCCGAACAGCACCTCTTCACCGTGATCACCGAGGCGAACTCGGCCAAGGAGCTCCGGCTCGGCACCTCCGGCGCCCACGCCGCCGCGATCGCCCGCCGCCTGCGCGAGGAGCGGACCGCAATCCTCTGGCGGGCCACGCTCGCCGTCGGCGGCCTCACCCTGATCGGCTCGCTCCTGTTCGTGGCGGCCTTCCTCGGGGCGCTGTTCCTCACCGTCCAGCTGGCGCTCTCCGGCGCGGTCAGTCCGGGCGCGCTGCTGCTGGTGGCCACGCTCGGCGGCCAGATCAGGGGCCAGCTCGACCTGCTCACCCATGCGCTCACCCTCTCCGGCCGCGGCCTCACCATGGTCGGCCACTACCTGTGGCTCCGCGACCTGTACGGGGCGAGCTCCAGCGGCACGCTCTCCCCGCCCGACCGGCTCCGCGACGGCATCACCCTGTCCGGCGTGGATTTCTCCTACGGCGGGCCGCCCGTGCTGCACGGCATCGACCTGCGTCTCCCGGCCGGGGCCACGGTGGCGCTGGTCGGCGACCACGGCAGCGGGAAGACGACACTGGTCAAGCTGCTGTGCGGGTTCCACCAGCCGGCCGGCGGAACCATCACCGTGGACGGGACACCCCTCACCGAGATGGATCCCGCCGCCTGGCGCGAACGCGTGACGTCCGCCTTCCAGGACTTCAGCCGCTTCCCGTTCCTGGCCCGCGAGGCCGTCGGCGTGGGCGACCTGCCCAGGATGCACGAGATCGCCGAGGCCGCCGAGAAGGGCGGCGCCGCCCAGGTCTTCGACCGGCTACCGGAGGGCGCGGAGACCCGGCTCGGCAAGGCCCTCGGCGACGGCGTCGAGCTCTCCGGCGGCCAATGGCAGAAGATCGCCCTCTCGCGGGCGTTCATGCGATCCATGCCGCTCCTCGCCGTGCTGGACGAGCCGACGGCCGCGCTGGACGCGGCCAGCGAGTACGAGGTCTACCAGCGGTACGCGGAGGCGGCCCAGGAGTGGCAGCACGCCACCGGCGGAATCACCCTGCTGGTCTCGCACCGATTCGCCACCATCCGGATGGCCGACCTGATCGTCGTGCTCGACGGCGGGCGCATCATCGAGTGCGGCACGCACGCCGAGCTCATCGACCTGGCCGGCCGGTACGCCCACTTGTACAACCTCCAGGCAGCCGCCTACGAGTGATTCTCCACCGGCAGTCTGGTCAGACGTCGCGTAGCCGGGCGGACGGCACCGGGATGGCGGGGAACGGGTTGTCGGGCAGGAGGATGATCCGGCGTGCCTGCCGTGGCTGAAGGGCGGCGTCGAGGTGCAGCAGGGCCGCGCCGATGCCGGCCGCGCCGACCATGTAGCCGGTGTCCGCGCTCACCTCGCCGGGACGCAGCCGCCGGTAGGCCTGGTACCAGCGCAGTCCCCGGCCGTCGTGGTCGGTGGCGGCGGCGATGAGATGCTCGGCGAGCCCCTGGGCGAAGGTCAGGTAGGCGTCGTTCCCCGTCTCCGCCCACAACCCGACGAACAACTCCAGCAGCCCCGCGGTGCCGCAGCACTGGCAGGCCACGTTCCAGAACCCGGCGGTGCGCCGCGCCGGGACGCCGCTCTGCATGATGCCGCCGGCCAGGCCCTCCACCCAGTCCAGGTGGCCGGGCTCGCCGGTCACCCGGTAGAGCTCCCAGAACATGCGCGCCACGCCTGCCGAGCCCGAGCAGAACCCCAGGTAGTGCAGGCCACGGCCGTGCGGCACGTGGTGCGGGACGACCGCGCATTTGCCGGTCACGACGCTGACCTCGCGGACGAAGCCGGCGCCCCGGCCGGCCGCCTCCAGGAAACGCCGGTCGCCGGTGAGGCCGTACAGGCGGGCCAGGAGGAAGGCGGTGCCGGCCGTGCCGGCGAGAAAGCCCGGAGTGACCGCGTCCATGGGCAGGCCGGGGCAGTCCCCGAAGCGGTGGCCGGGGACGGCCAGGGCGGCGATGCGCTCCCCCGCCGCCACCGCCGTCTCCTCCAGGCCGGGCACGCCCAGGGCGGTCGCGGCGCGCAGCAGCCCGAGCACGATCCCGCCGTCGCCGCGCTGGGCGGGGTCACCCGTCCAGCCGGGGCCGCCGTCCAGCGGGCGGGCCGCGCGGACGATCCGCTCGGCGGCGGCCCTGGCCTGCTGCTCCAGGCCGTCATCGCCGAGTGCCCAGCCGGCCTCGATGAGCGCCACGACGGTGCCGGTGAGGCCGTGGTAGAGGGAGAAGTCGCTCTGCTCACGCCAGGTGGCCGCGAGGCGCCGCGCCCCTTGTCTGGCGTCGTCCAGGTAGGCCTCGTGCCCGGTCGCCGCGGCCAGCTCCAGGAAGAACAGCACGATCCCGGCAGCGCCGGCGTAGAGGGAGGCGGGCTCGGCGACGGTGAACGCCGAGCGTCCGCGGGCGTCGGGGTTGGCGAGCCAGATGCGCCCGTGCGCGTCGTCCACGGCGGCGGCGCGGATCCACCGTCCGGCCAGGATGGCGGCGGTCAACGGTGTCTCAGCGCGCTCGCTGGGCGAGCGGGTGGTGTCCAAGCCCATACTCCATTCTCCCACACAACCGGTAGGGAAATGGGCTAATTGTCAGGCGCCGGTACCAGTATCACCCAAGACCTACTCCTCCGGGTGGTCGCCGAACGCGGTGACCGACAGGAAGCGGATGGGCAGCTCCACCAGTTCTTGCGGGCCGTGCGTGCCCTCCCCGTCGAGCTGGAGTGCGTCGCCTGGGCGCATGGTGTAGTGGGCCTCTCCGTGTCCGTAGACCATGACGCCTTCGAGCATGTAGATGAGCTCGGTGCCGGGGTGCTGGAAGAGCGGGAAGACCTCGCTGGACTCGGTGAGGGTGACGAGCACGGCTTCCATCCGCTTGTGCGGGCCGCGCAAGGCTCCCAGCAGCTCGTAGTGGTGCCCGACCCGGCTGCCCCTGCGGACGATCCGCGCCCCGTGCCCGGCCGGCACGTAGACGGCCTCGCGCTCGGCGTCGACACCGCGGAACAAGGCGGTGACCGGGATGTCGAGGCCGAGGGCGAGCCGACCGAGCGTGGTGAGGCTGCAGGAGGTCTGGGCGTTCTCAATCTTGGAGAGCATGGCCTTGGAGATCCCGACCCGCGCGGCCATGTCCCCCACGGACAGGCCCGCCGCGATCCGGTATTTGCGCACCTGCCGGGCGATGACGGCCTCCAGGTTCACGGGTTCGCGTGCCTGGCCGGGATCGATCTCGCGGTCCGGCAGGTCGTCGTTGTCGTGCGCGGTGGCCATGGTGCCCATTCTGCCGAATTCGACGGCGTTTCCTGTCAGGAGACGTCCACAGGTCGGGCGGCCAGGGTCGCGGGCACGGAGGAGCCGTCGCCTGCGTGCGTGCCGGCCAACTCGTACGCGCTCTCCGCGTGCAGGTGGATGTCGAGCCCTTCCTGCTCGGCCTCCTGCGCGGCCCGCAGGCCCATCACCTTGTCGAGGACCTTGGCGATGATCCAGGTGAGGACGAAGGAGTAGATCAGCACGGCGAAGGCCCCGACGGTCTGGGCGCCGAGGAGGCCCAGGCCGCCGCCGTACAGCAGGCCGTCCCGCCCGCTCGGTGCTTCGGCCGTGCCCAGGACGCCGACCAGGAGGGTGCCGACGACGCCGCCCACCAGGTGGATGCCGACCACGTCCAGGGCGTCGTCGAAGCCGAAGCGGAACTTCATGCCGACCGCCAAGGCGCAGATCGCGCCGGCCACCGCGCCCAGCGCCAGAGCGCCGAGCGGGCTGACGGCGCCACAGGAGGGGGTGATGGCGACGAGTCCGGCGACGGCGCCGGAGGCGGCGCCGAGGCTGGTGGCGTGGCCGTCGCGGAGCTTCTCCACCAGCAGCCAGGCCAGCAGCGCCGTGCACGTGGCGGCGAAGGTGTTGAGCACGACGACGGAGGCGGCGTTGCCGGCCGCGAGCGCCGAGCCGCCGTTGAAGCCGAACCACCCGAACCACAGGATGCCCGCGCCGAGCATGACGAAGGGCAGGTTGTGCGGACGGGACTGCTTGGCCGGCCAGCCGGCGCGCCTGCCGAGCACCAGGACCAGGGCGAGCGCGGCGGCTCCGGCGTTGATGTGCACGGCGGTGCCGCCGGCGAAGTCGACGGCCTTGAGCTGGTTGACGATCCAGCCACCGACCACGCCCTCGCCGTCGAAGGCGAACACCCAGTGCGCGACGGGCAGGTAGACGATCGTCACCCATACTCCGGTGAAGACCATCCAGCCGCCGAACTTCATCCGGTCGGAGACCGCCCCGCAGATCAGCGCGGTGGTGATGGCCGCGAACAACGCTTGGAAGGCGGCGAAGAGCGCCGGCGGAATGGTCGCGTCCGGAGCCTCCTTGATCAGGCTGCTCATGCCGAAGTGCTCGCCGAGGTCGCCCAGCAGCCCGGCCCCGCCGATCGAGTTGCCGAACGCGGCCGAATAGCCGTAGAGCACCCAGATGCCGCCGACGAGGGCCACCGCGCCGAACGTCATCATGATCATGTTGAGCACGCTCTTGGCGGCCACCATGCCGCCGTAGAAGAGGGCCAGTCCCGGCACCATCAGGCTGACGGCGGCGGTGCTTGCGAGGATCCAGGCAGTGCTTCCAGTGTCCATCTGCGCTCCGAAGTCCACGTATAACGAGGGGAATCGTTATTTCACGACAGTTAACAAACGGCGTGTTACACAGGGGCGTCGCGGAGCGTTAACTCGCGGTTTCCGCGCGGCGCAGGGCGAAGCGCGGGTACGGTCCGGCCTGCCCGAGTGCCAGGTCGGCGGCCATCCGGCCGATCAGCGGAGCGAACTTGGCGCCGTGCCCGGAACAGGGCGAGACCACCACGATGGGACCGGTCCTGTCCACGATGAAGTCCTCGTCAGGGGTGGTGGTGTAGAGGCAGCTGTCCTCGGCGACCGGCACGGGGTCGAGCCCGGGCAGCCGCTCCCGCACCCAGGCGGAGACGGCGGCCCGGGAGGCCGGGTTGACGACGCGGTCGCGGGTGCCCGCGGTGGTGGGCGTGCCGTCGTCGTGCTGGGCGACCTTGACCGCGGGCGCCGCTCCCCCGTCACCCCCCGAGGGCAGGCCGAAGATCTGCAGGTCGTCCTTGGCGACGAGGATCGGCCAGGAGTCGCCGGGGTCGCGCTGGCGGAAGTGGAACACCTGCTGCTGGGTGACCCGCAGCGGCGGCAGGCCGAGCGGCATCCCGATGGTGTCCGCCAGCTCAGGCAGCCACGGCCCGGCCGCCACCACGACCGCGTCCGCCTCGAGCTCCGCGCCGTCGTCCGTGCGCACCCACGCGCCGTTGCGTACGTCGATGGCGCTCACGCGCGTGTTCGTGCGGACGTCGGCGCCGAGTGCGGCGGCCCGCCGTACGCAGGCCGCCACCGCGGCGTCCGCGTCCACCACCCCGGCCTCGGGGTGGAACAGGACCGGGCCGTCGAAGCGCAGGTACGGCCAGCGCTCCGTGGCCGCCTCCGGAGCCAGGAGCTCGTGCGGCACGCCGGCGTCGGCGAGCAGCCGCGCCAGGCCCTCGGGGTCGCGGCCCGCGCCGAGGTCGAGGCCGCCGGTCGTGCGGAGCAACGCCGTGCCGGAGTCCGCCTCCAGCTCACGCCAGCACTCCCCGGCTCGCCCGGTCAGCTCGACGTAGAGGGGGTCGGCGTAGGCGCGGCGGAAGATCCGCGACGTGCCGTGCGAGCTGCCGTTACGGTGCCCGATCCCGTACGCCTCGATCAGGGTGACCTCGATGCCGCGGCGGGCCAGCTCCCAGGCGGTGGCCGCGCCCATCAGCCCCGCGCCCACGACGGCGATCATGGACGGGCCCCGGGGATCCAGTCGGTGCCGGCGAGCGGGACGCGGGCCATGGCCGCGGACTCGATGGTCAGCGCGACCAGGTCCTCGGGCTCGAGGTGGTGCAGGTGGGACTTGCCGCAGGCGCGGGCGATGGTCTGGGCCTCCATGGTGAGCACCCGCAGGTAGTTGGCCAGGCGGCGGCCCCCTTCGACGGGGTCGAGGCGGGCGGCCAGGTCGTCGTCCTGGGTGGAGATGCCGGCCGGGTCGCGGCCGTCCTGGTAGTCGTCGTAGAACCCGGCGGCGGAGCCGAGCGCGCGGTACTCGGCGTCGTAACGCGGGTGGTTGTCGCCGAGCGCGATCAGCGCCGCGGTGCCGATCGCGACCGCGTCGGCGCCGAGCGCGATGGCCTTGGCCACGTCCGCCCCGGACCTGATGCCCCCGGAGACGATCAGCTGGACCTCGCGGTGGACGCCGAGCTCCTGCAGGGCCTGGACCGCCTGGGGGATGGCCGCGAGGGTGGGGATGCCGACGTGTTCGATGAAGACGTCCTGGGTGGCGGCGGTGCCGCCCTGCATGCCGTCCACCACGACGACGTCGGCCCCGGCGTGCACAGCGAGCTTGACGTCGTAGTACGTGCGGGTGGCGCCGACCTTGACGTAGATCGGCTTCTCCCAGTCGGTGATCTCGCGGAGCTCGCCGATCTTGATGGCCAGGTCGTCGGGTCCGGTCCAGTCGGGGTGCCGGCAGGCGCTGCGCTGGTCGACGCCGACCGGCAGGGTCCGCATGCCCGCCACCCGATCGGTGATCTTCTGGCCGAGGAGCATGCCGCCACCGCCCGGCTTGGCGCCCTGGCCGAGTACCACCTCGATGGCGTCGGCCTTGCGCAGGTCATCCGGGTTCATCCCGTACCGGGACGGCAGGTACTGGTAAACGAGGTGCTTGGACTGGCCGCGCTCCTCCGGCGTCATGCCGCCGTCGCCGGTGGTGGTGGAGGTGCCCATGGCGCCGGCGCCGCGGCCGAGTGCTTCCTTGGCGTTGGCCGACAGCGCGCCGAAGCTCATCCCGGCGATGGTGACCGGGATGTCGAGGTGCAGCGGGTATTTCGCGTGCCGGGTGCCGAGGAGCACGTCGGTGTCGCAGCGCTCGCGGTAGCCCTCCAGGGGGTAGCGGGACATGCTCGCGCCGAGGAACAGCAGGTCGTCGAAGTGCGGCAGGCGGCGCTTGGCGCCACCGCCGCGGATGTCGTACACGCCGGTGGCGGCGGCCCGCTGGATGGCGTGGATGGTGGCGCGGTCGAACGTGGCCGACTCGCGCAGGCCCTCAGTCATGGAGTCTCCCTCAGTACGCGTTGTCGACCGTGAAGTGGTAGAGCCGCCGCGCCGAGCCGTAGCGGCGGAAGGCCGCCGGATCCTCGTCCATCTCGGCCAGCTTCAGCAGCTCGGCCAGCTCGGTCAGGTGCTCGTCGCGGACCGGCTTCTCCACGCAGTCGGCCCCGAGCGACTTGACCGTGCCCTTGACGTAGATGCGTGCCTCGTACACCGAGTCGCCCAGGGCGTCGCCGGCGTCGCCGCACACGACCAGGCGGCCCGCCTGGGCCATGAACGCGCTCATGTGGCCGATGCTCCCGCCGACCACGATGTCGGCGCCCTTCATGGAGATGCCGCAGCGTGCCGCGGCATCGCCCTCGATCACCAGCAGCCCGCCGTGCGCGGTGGCGCCGGCCGACTGGGAGGCGTTGCCGCGTACCCGGACCATGCCGGACATCATGTTCTCCGCCACCCCCACCCCGGCGTTGCCGTGCACCGTGACGGTCGCGAGCTGGTTCATCCCGGCGCAGTAGTAACCGACATGCCCCTCGATGTCCACGGTGAGGTCCCGGGTCAGGCCGCAGGCGACGCTGTGCGCGCCACGCGGGTTGAGCACCCGCCACCTCGGCGCCGGGTCCGGCGCGTGCAGGGCCTGGTTGAGCTGCCTGACCGGCGATGCGGCCAGGTCCACGGTCAGCGCTTCCACACGTACACCTCTTCCGGCTCGGGTTCGAAGATGCGGGCTGACTCCACGCCCGGCAGCACCGCCAGCGCCCGGTACTCCGAGGCCATCGCCACCCAGCCGGGGGTCTCCGCGACCAGGGCGGGTTTGCATGCGATGGCGTCCCGTACCACGGCGAACGAATCGGCGGTCGTGACCAGCAGCGTGTAGAAGCCGTCGAAGCGCTCGCACAGCAGTCGCAGCGCCTTGTCCAGGTCCGCGCCACGGGCCAGGTGATAGGCGACGAAACGGGCGCCCACTTCCGAGTCGTTGTCGCTGTCGAAGGACACGCCCTCGGCCCGCAGCTCCCGGCGGATGGTGGCGTGGTTGGCGAACGACCCGTTGTGCACCAGGCACTGGCCGGGGCCGACGGAGAACGGGTGCGCCCCCTGGGGGGTGACCGCGGACTCGGTCGCCATCCGGGTGTGCCCGACTCCCTGCCAGCCCTGTACCCCCGCCAGGCCGAAGGCTCGGGCGAGGTCGCCGGGGTGGCCGGTGCCCTTCAGCACGGCGACCTCTTCTCCCGTCCCGATGACGGTGGCCCGCGGCAGCGCCTGGATCAGCGCGTCCACACCGACCGGCGCGTGCACGACGGTGGTGGGGCCGGCGTCGACGGCCACCGCATCGGGGATCCGGCCTCGGAACGCGGACTCGACGGTGGCGGCGTCGGTGTCCAGCAACGAGACCGCCGCCCGGCCGGGCGGGGTCAGCCGCGGGTCACCGTAGACGGCGACGCCTGCCGAGTCCGGTCCACGCTCCACCAGCTGGCCGAGCATCGCGGCCAGCAGCTCCCCCAACCGCGGATGGAGCTCGGGCTCCCGCAGGTGCAGCCCGACAATTCCACACATGCACAGACTCCTTCTAGAAGGCGGTGAGATAGCGGTCGACTTCCCACGGGCCGACCGTGCCGTGCCAGTCGAAGAACTCCTCGCGTTTGGCCGCGCCGAAGTACCCGCTGACGCCTGGTCCGGCCGCGTCCAGGGCGCCGCTGATCACCGGGTCGGCGGCCAGGGCCTCGACGGCGTGCAGCAACGTCGGCGGCAACTCAGGGCGGGCGGCGACGGCCGACGCCTCCCCCGGCTCTCCCGGGTCGAGGGCCCGCTCGACGCCGTCCAGGCCGGCCGCCAGCGCGGCGGCCGCGGCCAGGTAGGGGTTGGCCGAGCCGTCGCCGCCGCGCAGCTCCACGCGATTGCCGTCGGGCACGCGGACGAAGTGGGTACGGTCGTTGCCGCCGTACCCGGCACGACGCGGTGACCAGGTGGCGCCGGAGCGGGTGGAGGTGGCGCCGGTGCGCTTGTAGGAATTGACGGTCGGCGCGATCACCGCCTGCAGCGCCCCGGCATGCTCGAGGATGCCGGCGATGAACCCGTACGCCAGCGGCGACAGGCCCAGCCCGCGCCGGTCGGAGGTGTCGGGGAAGGCGGGATCCGCGCCGCGCCACAGTGACAGGTGCAGGTGCATGCCGCTGCCGGTGCGGTCGGTGAACGGCTTGGGCATGAAGGTCGCGGTCATGCCGCGCTGCTCGGCCAGCACCGAGACCAGATACCGCATGGTGATCACCCGGTCGGCGGTGGTGAGGGCGTCGGCGTAGGCGAAGTTCTGCTCGAACTGGCCGTTGCCGTCCTCGTGGTCGTTGGCGTAGTTGCCCCAGCCGAGGGCGTTCATGGCCTTGGACACGGCCGTGAGGTGGTCGTACATGCGGGTCAGGCCACGTGCGTCGTAGCAGGGCTGGGCGGCGGTGTCGCGGGAGTCGGCGAGCACCAGCGCGCCGCGCTCGTCCCGGTTGACCAGGAAGTATTCGATCTCCGCGCCCACCGCCAGGGACAGGCCCAGCGTGCGGGCTCGCTCCAGGACGCTGCGCAGGATGAGGCGCGGCGCGTACGGCCACGGCTTTCCGTTGACGTGCGGGTCGCAGTGCACCAGGGCCAGACCGGGCCGGACGAACGGCAGCGGGGTGTAGGAGGCGGCGTCCGGGACGGCGATGATGTCCGGATCGCTCGGCCGCTGGCCGAGCAGCCCGGCAGCGTATCCGGCGAACCCCACGCCCTCGTCGCGGAGCTCCTCCACGGCTTCGATCGGGACGAGCTTGGCGCAGGGTTTGCCGGCCAGGTCGACGAAGACGGCGAGGATGAACTCGATGTCGTCGGCGTGGGCCAGGGCGGCTAGGTCGAGGGGTGCTGCGGCGGCTTCTGTCGACATGAGGGACTCCAGGCGTTGTCTACTGATAAGAATCAGCGTTGCCTGATAGTGGACAACGCCAGTGTTACCGCGATGTTTCCCGCACGCAAGCACGTGGTTGCGCCTCGCCCTTACGCGGGCCATTGACCTCCTTACTGCCGGCTCTGGACAACGTGGCTCGTCCGTGATCTGACGGAGTTGAGAGCGTCGTCGATCACGAACAGGAGCACCTGCACATGAGCGAAACGCCGCGACTGCACACCGCCGGCACCAACATGCTGGACCGAACCCGCGACCTGCGCCCGTTGATCGAGCGCGAGGCGGACACGGCCGAGGCGCGGGGCAGACTCACCACGCCCGTCGTGGACGCCAAGATGCTCGGCAACTGGGACGTCCTGGGCCTGCGCGCGACCGCAGCATCAACTACGCCATCGACGGAGCCTTCGTACCGGAGTTGCAGACGCACGTCTTCACGCAGAACGAGCCGCTGCGCGGCGGCGCGATCTACCGGCTCGGCGTGGCGCGGGCCGGGCGGGCCGGCCAGATCGCCGGCAGCGACGCTTTCCACGCCGGCACCCAGCACATCACCTCGAGCCCGCAGGTGCTTCGGGAATGCGGCCGCGAACTGGCCGGTCTGGCTCCGGACCAGTCCTGGGTGGTCCTCGCGCTGGAGTGAGCATGCCCCTTCCGGGAAGAAGTGACGCATGATATACAATATTTCATGCACCAGAATTCGGCCTCTCGCGTGAGCTACGCCGTCGCCGATGACGGCACCAGCCTTCACTGTGAGGAGACCGGGACCGGCTTCCCCCTCCTCTTCATCCACGAGTTCGCCGGTGATCACCGCAGTTGGGAACCTCAGATCCGGCACTTCTCCCGTTCGTACCGTTGCGTCACCTACGCCGCCCGCGGATACCCGCCGTCCGACGTGCCGCACCGGCCCGAGCAGTACTCGCAGGCCCGTGCCGTGGCGGACGCGATCGCGATACTCGACCATCTGGGCATTGACCGGGCACACGTGGTGGGTCTGTCGATGGGCGGGTTCTGCGCCCTGCACCTGGGCTTGCGCCACCCGGAGCGGGCGGCGTCCCTCGTGGTCGCCGGGTGCGGGTACGGCGCCCAGCCGGAGCGGCAGGCAGGTTTCCGCGAGGAGTGCGAGGCGATCGCCACGGCCCTGGAGGCCGAGGGCGCCGAGGCCTTCGCCGCGCGCTACGCGCAGGGCCCCGCGCGGGTGCAGTTCCAGAACAAGGATCCCCGTGGCTGGGCCGAGTTCGCGCGCATGCTGGGCGAGCACTCCACCCCGGGCTCCGCGCTCACCATGCGCGGGGTGCAGAAGTCCCGCCCTTCGCTGTACGACCTGCGCGAGGAGCTTGCCCGGCTGACGGTGCCCACGCTGATCATGACCGGTGACGAGGACGAGGGCTGTCTGGAGCCGGACCTGATGCTCAAGCGCACGATCCCCACGGCGGGCCTCGCCGTCCTGCCCAGGTCCGGTCACACCCTCAACCTGGAGGAGCCTGAGCTGTTCAACCGGACGGTGGGCGATTTCCTCGCGGCGGTCGAACGCGGCGCCTGGGGGCGGCGTGATCCGCGCTCGTTGTCGGCGAGCACGACCGGCATCAAGTGAGCTCAGGGAGCGTGATTGTCCAGGTGCGCCGCGCCCAGGATGTGCTCGCGGGTGACCTGCGCCGCCCGCGCGCCGTCCCGGGCGCGGAGCGCGTCGATGATCTGGGCGTGCTGTCGCGTGGATTCCAGGTGCGTGCGCAGCACCCGGGGGCCTTGTGGCATGGACTGCCAGAGCAGTCTCATGATCGCGAGTAGCAGCGGGCTGCTGGCGGCCTCGTAGATCATGTGGTGGAAACGGCGATTGAGGTCGGCGTAGCGGGGATCCCCGTCGGGGATGCCGGCCAGCTCGGCGTTGAGCTCTTCCAGCCGTTCGAGATCGGCCTCGCCGATGCGGGGGGCGGCCAGCTCGGCGCCGAGGGACTCCAGCGCCGCACGGATCTGGAAGTTCTCCTCGGTCGCGCCCTTGTCGGCCTCGCTGACCGTCGCCCCCTTGTGCAGGTCGCCGCGCACCAGCCCTTCGGACTCCAGCCGCTGCAGCGCCTCCCGCACGGGCGTCTGGCTGACTCCGAACCGCTCGGCCAGATCGCGCTGCCGCAGCGGGGAGCCGGGCCGCAACTCGCCCGCGATGATCAGCTCGCGGAGAGTGGCGGCCACCATGTCGGTCTTGCTCGTGTACGTCGCCACGCTGGTGTTTCCTTCGTTGATGCGCCCGGTGGGCGAGGCGGCCGCGATAGATTGTATATGAAATGTAAAGTCCTTCACATCCGTCCCACGGCGAGCAGCCGCCGTAGAGCCGCCGCATCCGTACGGAGCGCCTGCGGGTCGGCCGTCTCGTGGACGACCCGCCCGCGCTCGAGCACGAGGGCTCGGTCGACGCGGCGCAGCGCGAAGTCGACCTTCTGCTCCACCAGGATCGCGGACGTGCCCCGGCGGCGCAGCTCGTCCACGACCTCGCCGATCCTGGCCACGGTCTGCGGGTCGAGGCCCTCGGTGGGCTCGTCCATCAGCACGAGCCGGCCGTTGCCCACCAAGGCCCGTCCCATGGTGAGCATCTGCTGCTGCCCGCCCGAGAGCTTCCCGGCCGGCAGGTTCCACCGTTCCCCCAGCACCGGGAACCGGTCGGCGATGTCGTCGATCGTCCACGGGCCACGGCGCGCGGCGACCTTGAGGTTCTCTCGCACGGTGAGGGACGGGAAGACCCGGTGGCCCTGCGGGACGAGGCAGAGCCCGGCGCGGGCGATGCGCTCGGCCGGCACGCCGGCGATGGACCGGCCGCCCAGCGTGATCTCGCCTTCCCTGGGCCGTATCAGCCCGCTGACGGTGTGGATGAGCGTGGTCTTGCCCATGCCGTTGCGCCCGAGTATGCCCAGCACCTCGCCCTCGCGGACGGTCAGCGACACGCCCTGGAGCACGTGGCTGGATCCGTAGTAGGTGTGGACGCCGCGTACGCCGAGCAGCGCCCCAGTAAGTGACTCAGTCATGCGCCACCTCCCCGAGGTAGGCCTCGATCACCCGCTGGTCGGCCGAGATCTCGTCGGGCGTGCCCTCGGCCAGGAGCCGTCCCTGCTGGAGCACGCTGACCCGGTCGGCGAGCCCGAACGCCACCGCCATGTCGTGCTCGATCATCACGATCGTGATGGACCGGGGAAGCGCGGCGACGAGCGCGGTCAGCCGCTCGGCGTCGGCCGGCGCCAGGCCCGCGGTGGGTTCGTCGAGCAGCAGCACGCGCGGCTCGCGGCACATGGCGAGCACGATCTCGAGCACCCGCTGCTGCCCGTACGCGAGCTGCCGGACCGGCCAGTCCGCCGTGTGCTCCAGTTCCCACCCGGTCAGCACGTCCACCGCGCGCTCACGCAGCATGTCCAGCCCGCGCCAGAACACCCGGTGCGCCCGCGCCTCGGCGGCGAGCGTGAGCTGGACGTTCTGTGCCACGGTGAGCTCGCCGAACAGATTGGTGATCTGGAACGTGCGCGCCAGCCCCATGCGGGCCCGCCGGTGCGCCGGCCGCCGGGTCACCTCGCGGCCCAGCAGCTCCACGCGGCCGCCGACCGGCCGGATCTGGCCCGCGAGCACCCCGAACAACGTCGTCTTGCCCGCGCCGTTCGGGCCGATGAGGGCGCGCCGCTCCCCCGCGGGGACGGCCAGGGTCACCTCGTCGTTGGCGCGGAAGGCGCCGTAGCGCACGGTGACGCCGTGCCCGGCGATCGCGATCTCGTTCATTTGCCCGCCTCCACGATCACCGATTCGTCCGCCGCCTCTTCGGCGGGAGGCACCGCTCCGCGCCTGAGCCGGCGCAGCAACGATCGGGACCGCCCCAGCACGCCGTCGGCGAGGAACAACGCCGTCAGGATGTAGACCACGCCGAGCACCGTCGTCCAGCGGTCGGTGTACGTGCTCACCCAGACCTCCAGGCCGGTCACGATCGCCGCGCCGAGGAAGGGACCGAGGAACCTGCGTGCCCCGCCGAGAATGGCGAACACGAGCACCTCGGCGCTGATCTGCCAGCTCAGGCTGGCGGTGGAGACGGACCCCTGCAGGTAGACCTCGAGCGCGCCGGCCACCGCGGAGAAGGCGCCGGACACGGCGAAGGCCATGACCCGGATCGTGGCCACCTGGTAGCCGGTCGCGCTCATCCGCGACTCGCTCTCCCGCATGCCCAGAATGGTCATGCCCGCGGGAGAGCGCTGGAAGGCCCACAAGGCCGCCACGCAGCCGGCGGTAACGGCCAGGGCGAGCAGGTAGAACCCGCCGCCCGTGGGCACCCCGTCGCGCGGGATGCCGGGGATGCCGTTGTCGCCGCCGGTGAGCTCGGTCTGATAGAAGGCCAGGCCGAACACCGCCTGCGCGAGCGCCAGCGTGATCAGCAGCAGGTAGACGCCGCGGACCCGCAGGCAGAACAGCCCGAAGACGGCGCCTGCCACCGCGCCGAGCACCAGCGCGACGGGCATGGTGAGCGGCATCGGCCAGGCCCAGCGGGTGACGGCGATGCCGACCGTGTAACCGCCGATCCCGAAGAAGGCCGCGTGGCCGAGCGACGGCATGCCGCCGTACCCGAACACCACGTTGTACGCCGTCGCGAACAGCCCGAGGATGAGGATCCGGCTCGCGACGAAGACGGAGAACGAATCGAGGGCGACGGGCACCGCCAGCAGCAGCACGGCCGCGGCCGCCACCGCGAGAATGCGCCGGCTCACCGGGTCGCGCCCTTGCCGAGCAGGCCCTGCGGCCGCAGCGCGAGCACGAGGGCCACCGCCGCGTACAGGGTGAACATCGCCCACCCGGGGAACAGCACCCTCCCGAACTCCTCGACGAGGCCGACGGCGAGTGCGGCGACCAGGGCCCCCGGGATGGAGCCGAGGCCGCCTGCGATCACGACCACGAGCGCGAGCAGCAGCACGTCGAACCCGCTGTCCGGCGACAGGCTGGTGAAGGCGCCGCCCCAGACTCCCGCGAACGCCGCCAGCCCGGTGCCGAGCCCGAAGACGAGCAGGAAGATGAGCGGCACCCGGATGCCGACGGTACGCGCCATCTCCTGGTCGTCGACCGCCGCGCGCACCTTCGCGCCGATCGGCGTGTACCGCAGCAGGGCGCTGACGAGCAGGGCCAGGCCGATGGCGATGCCGATGAGGACCAGCCGGAACTTGGGGAACACCAGGGCGCCGAGCTCGACAGGTCCGGTCAGTCCCGGAGGTGTCGGCGGGGAGATCGGGTCGCCGCCGTAGTGGGCGAGGATCTGGTCGCCGATCACCAGCGCGAGGCCGAGCGTGAGCACGATCTGCGGCAGCTCCTGACCGGCGATCCGGTGCAGGAGCAGCCGCTGCGCGATCATCCCGGCGACGGCGGCGCCCACGACGCCGATCCCCATCGCCAGCCAGTAGTCGGTGCCGCGCGTGGCCAGGTCGTACGCCAGGTAGCCGCCGAGCAGGTAGAAGGCGCCGTGCGCGAGGTTCACCGTACGCATCAGCCCGAAGGTGATCGTCAGCCCGCTGGCCACCAGGAAGAGCAGCGACCCGTAGGCGACCCCGTTGAGCGTGTGGGTGAGCCAGCTCATCACTTGGCCCAGGTGCCCTTGAGCTTGTCGTAGCCGGGGAAGGCGAGGTACTTCTCCTCGCCGTAGGTGAAGAACTGGCCCACCTCTGGGATCGTCGAGACGATGGTGTTGGCCCAGGCGCCGTCGCGCTGCTCCACCTTGCGGATGTAGACGTTGTAGACGGCCTGACCGTAGGCGTCGAAGGACACCGGGCCGCGCGGGGACTCCACCTTGACCTTCGTCAGGGCGGCCCGGAGGCTCTCGGGCGTCGGGGCGCCGTCGATCTGGGCCAGCGCCTGTTCCAGGACCATCCCGGCCGTCCAGCCGTCGTCGGCGTACTGGTTGGCGCTCTTCTTGCGCTCCTGGGTGAACGCCGCGACGAGGGCGTCGTTCGCGGGGGACTTGATCTGCGGCGTGTAGTGCAGGCTGCTGATGACGCCCTCGGCCGTGCCGGCCTCCGTGGGGAGGGTCGTCTCGTCGACGGTCGATCCGTGGGCGACCATAGGGAGCTGCACGCCGAAGTCGCGGTAGGCCTTGAGCAGCCGGATGCCGTCCGAGCCCGGCGCCACCACGTAGACGACGTCCGCCTCGTCCTTCTTGATCTGGTTGACGTACGGCCCCCAGTCCTGGGTCGCGAGCGGGGCGTAGATCTCCTGGACCACCGCGCACCCGGCGTCCTCGTACGCGCGGGCGAAGCCGCCGGCGGCCTCCCAGCCGAAGGAGTAGTCGAGCCCGAGGATCGCGGCCTTCTTGTGGCCGAGGGTCTTGCAGGTGTGCTCGCCGAGCGGCATGACGTCCTGGGAGCTGGTGTACGACACCCGGAAGGTGTTGCCGCCCTTCTTCCTGGTGAGCCCGTCGGCGCCGGCCACCGTGATCAGCAGCGGGACATCGGCCTGCTCCAGGTACGGCGCCACCGCGTAGGCGATCGCCGAGTTGACCAGACCCACGACCATCTGCGCCTTGCTCTGCTCGACGAGCTGCCGTGCCTTGGTCGTGCCCTGGGCCGGGTCGGTGCCCTCGTCCTCCTTGACGACCTTGATGCCGTACCCGGAGAGCACTCCGCCCTTGGACTTGAGGTAGAGCTCGAACCCCGCGTTGACATCCGTGCCCAGGGCCGCGAACGGCCCGGTGAGCGGGTTGAGCAGGCCGACGGTCAGCGTGCCTTTGCCACCCGTCGCGGCGGTCGCGCTGGTCGGGGCGCCTTCGATCGAGGGAGACCTGCTGCCGCAGGCCGCGACGGCAAGGAGCGCCGCCACGACGGCGAGGACATGAAGCCGGAAAGGAGGTGATCCCATGTCGTTCTCCTCTGGGCGGGGGGCGAAGGCTCCCGGAGTAACGCCTGATGTTTGGTATATCAAGTTTGATCGGTCGCGTCTATCCGTGGGTTAGCGCGATGTTACGAATCGTCGGCCGACAGCAGCTCGATCACCCGGGAGGCGGACAGCGGCAGCGCCCCCACGCCGCCCCGCAGCCCGAGCGCGTCGCGTACCGCGTTGGCGATCGCCGCTCCGGCCGCGGACAGTCCCCCCTCGCCGGCGCCTTTGACGCCCAGGGGGTTGCCGGGCGACGGAGCGTCCTCGGTGACGATCGTCTCGACCCGGGGCGTCTCCGCCGCGGTGGGCACGAGGTAATCCATGAACGTCGCGGCGAGCGGCTGCCCGTTGTCGTCGTAGCGGAACTCCTCCATCAGCGACCCGCCGATGCCCTGCGCCACACCGCCGACGAGCTGGCCTTCCACCAGGGTGGGGTTGATGGCCCGGCCCACCTCGTAGGCGACCAGGTACCGCCGTACCCGGACGCCGCCGGTCCCTTGGTCCACCTCGGCCAGGGCCACGTGCACGCCGTACGGGTAGGTCATGTGCTCGACCTCGAAGGTGCGCCGCGCCGACAGGCCCGCCGGCTCATCCGCGGCCAGATGCGGGCTGCCCGGAGCACACGCCGCGGCCACCTCGCCGAGCGTCAGCCGCACGTCCGGGCCGGTCACTGCCCCGCCGGTCAGGCGCAACCCGGACTCCGGCACGCCGAGGACGCGGGCGGCGACGCGCAGGGCCCGGCCGGCCACGGCCTCGGCCGCCAGCCGCACCGCCGAGCCGGACACCACGGTCGACCGGCTCGCCCACGAGCCCCCGCCGAACGGCTGCAGCTCGGTGTCGCCGTTGACCACCTCGACCTCGCGGGGATCGACCCCCAGGGGCTCGGCGGCGATCTGGGCCAGCACGGTCTCGATGCCCTGCCCCAGCGAGGTGCCCCCGGAGTGCACCCGCACGGTCCCGTCGGGGCCGACCAGGACGTCGGCGGTGTCGTGCGGGCCCAGACCGCTCTTCTCCAGGAACACCGCGAGCCCCAGCCCCGCGAGGCGGCCCTCGGCCCGCAGCGTGGCGACCTCCTCGGGCCAGCCGGCGGTGTGCGCGAGCGCCCGGTCCAGCAGCTTCGGGTAGTCGCCCGCGTCCAGCACGACGTCGGTGCCGATCGTGTTGAGCGGGCGGGTGTGGGGAATCTCCTCCGGCCGCAGCAGATTGAGGCGGCGCAACTCCACCCGGTCGATGCCGAGCCGGTCGGCGGCCACATCGAACAGGTGCTCCCTGGCGAACGTCCCCTCGAAGCGGCCCGGCGCGCGGTAGGTGCCGCAGGGGGTCTTGTTCGTCAGCACGACCCGGGCACGCCCCGCGTACGCGGGCACCCGGTACGGGCCCGGCAACATCGCGAGCGTCAGCTCGGGCACGAGCACGCCGTGCGTGCGCATGTAGGCCCCGTTGTCGTGGATGACGTCGTCGCGCAGGCCCAGCAGCGTTCCGTCCGCCGCGAACGCCGCCTCGATGCGGTGGCGCTGCTGGCGCGAGTGGTTCACCGCGACGAGATGCTCGGCCCGGTCCTCGGTCCACTTCACCGGGCGGCCCAGCCGCCGGGCCAGCCAAGGGACGAGGAAGTCCTCGGGGTAGAACTCGCCGCGGGGGCCGAATCCGCCGCCCGCGTCCATCGCGTGCAGGCGGATCCGGTGCTCGGGCAGGCCGAGCATGGAGGCGAGGACCCGCCGGTTGAAGACGGGCACCTTCGTGGCACCCCAGATCTCCAGCCGGCCGGTCCCGGCGTCGTAGTCGGCGAGCAGGCCGCGTGGCTCCATCGGGACCGCGCTGTGCCGGCCGACGTCCAGTGTGAGCGCCACCACCGTGTCGGCGGCGGCGAAGGCGGCCGCGCAGTCGCCGTACCCGAGGTCGAGCACGGCCGCGACGTTGCCCGCCTCGTGCAGCGGCACCGCCCCCTCCCCCAGCGTCTCCCTCAGGGCCGTCTCACCGTCGAGCACCGCGTCGAGGTCGTCGCAGGAGACCTCGACGAGCTCGGCGGCGTCCTCCGCGACGTACGGGTCCTCGGCGACGACCGCGGCCACCGGCTCGCCGACGTACCGGACCTTCTCCCTGGCGAGCACCGGCTGCAGGAACGCGCTGAGGTCGTGCCCGCCGACGTTGAGCCGGACCGGGATCGGCGCGACGTCCTTCACGTCCTCGCCCGTGATCACCGCTGTGACGCCCGGCAGCGACCGCGCCTGGCCCGTGTCGATCGACAGGATGCGCGCGTGCGCGGCCTGGGCCCGGACGACCCGCAGGTGCAGCGCGCCGACCCGGTTCACGTCGTCGGCGAACCGGCCGAGCCCGCGCAGCAGCCGCTCGTCCTCCAGCCGCCGCATCCGCCGCCCGTCGCTGGTCACGATCCCGCCTTGCGTCGCTCAGCGGTGGCCAGCAGGGCCTCCACGATGCCCTGGTAACCGGTGCACCGGCACAGGTTCGCCGCCACGACGTCGCGGACCTCCGCCTCGGTCGGCGAGGGGTTCTCCGCCAGGAACGCCTCCCCCAGCATGAGGAAGCCGGGGGTGCAGAAGCCGCACTGCAGGGCATGGCAGCGGGAGAACTCCTCCTGCAGGTCGGACAGCCGCTCCCCGTCCGCCAGCCCTTCGACGGTGCGGACCTCACAGCCGTCGGCCTGCACGCCGAAGACCAGGCAGGACCGCACCGGCTCGCCGTCGACCAGGACCGTGCACGCGCCACAGATGCCGTGCTCGCAGCCCAGGTGGGTGCCGGTGTAGCCGAGGTCGTGGCGCAGCACGTCGGCGAGGGTGCGGCGGGACTCGACGACGGCCTCGTGGTCGGCGCCGTTGACGGTCAGGCTGATCAGATGCAGGTCTTTCACGTGAGGACTCCCAGGATCTGCTCGGGACGGACCGGGATGGTGTCGAGCACCTGGGTGCCGGCGGCGTCGTTGACGGCGTTGACGACCGCGGCAGGGGCGCCGATCGTGCCGCCCTCCCCCATGCCCTTGGAGCCGGTCTCGCTGTGGGACGAGGGCGTCTCGAGATGGAGCACCTCGATCGGCGGGATCTCGGTCGCGGTGGGGACGAGGTAGTCCATGAGCGTCGCGGTGACCGGCTGGCCGGACTCGTCGTAGTGCACCTGCTCGTACAAGGCCGCGGCGATGCCCTGCGCGACCCCGCCACGCACCTGCCCGTCGACGACGAGCGGGTTGATGATCACGCCGCAGTCCTCGACGACGATGTACCGCAGGATCCGTGCCTGGCCGGTGCCCGGATCGAGCTCCACGACGACGGCGTGCGTGGCGTTCGAGAAGGTGCCCGGCGGGTCGTACGCCGCCGAGGCCTCCAGCAGATGATCGCCGTCGAGCCGGTACGACTGGAAGTGGGCGATGCGGGCGACCTCGGCGATGGGCATCGACGCCGCCGGCACGCCGCGGACGGCGACGGCGCCGCCGGCGAGCACGAGGTCGGCGGGATCGGCCTCCAGCAGCTGCCCGGCCGCCCGGCGGATGCGCTCGGCCAGTTGCACGGCGGCCCGCCGGGCGGCGCCGCCGCCGACGACGATGGACCGGCTCGCGAACGTGCCCCAGCCGTACCCGCCCACATCGGTGTCGCCCTGCCTGATGCGCACGTCGTCCGGGTGCAGCCCGAGCTGATCGGCGACGATCTGCGCGAACGTCGTCTCGTGGCCCTGGCCGTGGGAGGCGGTCCCGGTCGTCACGAACACGGTGCCGGAGGGGTCCATCCGGATGTGCGACACGTCGTACCCGGGAGTCATGGCCATGCGCCGCTGCATGAACGCCGGCGTTCCGTACGCCGTGCGCTCGGAGAAGCAGGACAGGCCGATGCCGACGAGCCGGCCTTCGTCCCTGGCCGCGGCGCGGAGGTCGTACCAGCCCTCGGCGCGCAGGCGCTCGGTGGCCAGGTCGAGCGATTCGCGGTAACTGCCGGGGTCGTAGGTGATCCCGGTGACGCCCGTGTAGGGGAACTCGTCCTTGGAGATGAGGTTGCGCCGCCGCACCTCCGCCGGGTCGAGGCCCAGCCGGGCCGCGGCCTTGTCCATGAGCCGTTCCATGACGAAGGTGATCTGCGGGCGGCTCACCCCGCGGTACGGCGCGGTGGGCGCCTTGTTCGTGGCCACGGCCCGGCTGCGCACGCGATAGTGCCGGAGCTTGTAGGGGCCGGGCAGCTCGGTGGCGGCCATCAGCGGCTCGACCCCGGACGTGAACGGGAACACCGAATAAGCCCCGACGTCGCAGCGGATGTCGGCGTCCACGGCCAGGATGCGCCCGTCGGCGTCGAACGCCGCGCGGATGTCGTACTCCTGCTCCCGGGCGTGGAAGGCGGCAGTCAGGTTCTCCTGCCGGTCCTCCACCCACTTCACCGGGCGGCGCAGCCGGTGCGCCAGCGCGGCGACGGCGATCTCCTCGCGTCCGGCGACGCACTTGAGCCCGAAGCCGCCGCCGACGTCCGGCGCCACGACCCGCACCCGGCTCTCCGGCAGGCCGAGTGACGTGGCGATGGCGGTGCGCACCTGGTGGGGGACCTGGGTTGAGACGTGCACGACGAGCTGGTCGTCGCGGTCCGACCATTCGGCCAGGCAGGCCCGGCCCTCCATCGGCAGCGCCGCCAGCCGCCCGCTGGTGAAGGCCTCCTCGAGGACGAGTGGTGCCGCCCCGACGATGGTGTCGAGCTCGGGATCGTCGAACATCGTCAGGTCGACGAAGACGTTGCTGGCGACCCCGTCGTGCAGCGGCGCGGCGTCGAGCGCCCGCCGCAGGGACGACACGGCTTCACCGGGCTCGATGTCGGCGATCACTGCCTCGGCGCCGTCCTCCGCGGCGTACGCGTCCTCGGCCACGACCACGGCGACGGGCTCGGCGACGTGGCGGACGGCGTCCTCGGCGAGGATGGGCATGGTGGACGGGTGGAACTCGGGCCGTTCGAGCACGGCACGCAGCCCGGTGAGCCCGAGATCGGCCGCCGCGAAGGCGGCCACGACGCCGGGCACCGCAAGGGCCGAGGTCAGATCGACGGAGCGGAGCGCGCCGGCCGCGACCGGGCTGCGGGCGAACGCGGCATGCAGCGTGCCGGGCGGCTCGAGGTCGCCGACGAACCGGCCGCGCCCCTGTAGCAGCCGGGGATCCTCCTTGCGCGGGAGTGCCGCCCCGATCCAGCGCCCATCCACGCTGAGCGCAGCCTCACGCACATCCGAACCAGCCGCGGCCTCACGCGCCTCCGAACCGGCCGGAGTCTCAGGCCCTTCCGACCCGGCCGCGGCCTCACGCGCCATCGGCCGCAGCCTCCTCAAGCGCTCGCGTCAGCAGGGTGCGGACCAGCCGCCGGCGATAGTCGGCGCTGCCGTGCACGTCGCTGGGGGGCGACACCTCGCGGGCGGCGACGTCGGCGGCCGCCGCGAAGGCGTCCCCGGTGAGCGCCGCCCCTGCCAGCACCCGCTCCGCCGCGGGAACCCGGACCGGCCGCGCGTCGACGCCGCCGAGCACGATCCGCGCGCCGGTGCAGGTCGTGCCGTCGGCGTCGTCGAGGTCAAGGGCGACCGCCGCCGCGACGATCGCGAAGTCCCCGCGGCGCTGGGCGAACTCGGTGAGCGCGGCACGGGGGGCGGGGCGCGGGAACACCACCTCGACCAGCATTTCGTCCGGGCTCAGCGCGGTCGTCAGGAAACCTTGGAAGAAGCCGGCGGCGGGGATCGTCCTGCGGCCGTGCGGGCCCTCGGCGACGAACTCCGCGTCGAGGAGCAGGGCGAGCATGCACCATTCCGAGGTCGGGTCGGCGTGCGCGATGCTACCGCCGAACGTGCCCCGGGTGCGGATCGGATAGTGGCCGACCCAGTGCGCGGCGCGCGGGAGCACCGCATAACCTCCGAGGACGGCGGGGTCCCGCGTGGTCTCCACCGCGCGGTGGCGGGTGAGCGCTCCGATACGCAGCCGGTCGCCGTCCCGCCGCAGGTACGACAGCCCGGAGATGCGGTTGACGTCCACCAGCGCGCTCGGGCGGGCCAGCCGGAAGTTCATCATCGCGACGAGGCTCTGCCCGCCGGCCAGGATCTTGGCGTCCTCGCCGAGCTCGCCGAGCAGCTCCACGGCCTCGCGGACGTCGTACGCGCGGTGGTAGGCGTACGCGGCCGGTTTCACGAGGGTTTCCCCATATGCCGATCCCTTGACTGGAAGGGGCGATTGAAGTTTGGTATATCATGCATCAATTGGAGGGTGGATGGTCAAGGGTGAGGGCCTGATCCTCGATTCGTCCCGGCCGGGTGTCCTACGCATGCGGCTCGACCGGGGTCGGCGGCGCAACGCGCTGGTCCCTGGCCTCGTGGCCAGGCTACGTGACGCCTTCCGTACTGCCGGTGAGCGCGTGGTGATCCTGGACAGCGCCGATCCGGCGGTGTTCTGCGCGGGCGCCGACCTCGACCTGCCGGACCAGGTCCGGGCCGGGCTGAGTGACGACTTGTACGCACTCTACGAGCAGATGGCCGCGCATCCGGGCCCGGTGATCGCCGTGGTGGAAGGGCCCGCGGTCGGTGGTGGCGCGCAACTGGCCCTCGCCGCCGACCTGCGCGTCGGCGGCCCCGGTGCCCGGTTCCGTTTTCCCGGCGTGGGGCATGGCCTGGCCGTGGGCGCGTGGGGTCTGCCGGCGCTCGTCGGCGCGGGCCGCGCCATGGACCTGTGCCTGACCATGCGCTGGGTGGCGGCGGACGAGGCGGCGCGCATCGGACTGCTGACCAGGCTGAGCGACACCCCGGGCGACGAGGCTTTGGCTCTGGCGGACGAGCTGCTGCGATGCGACCGCGACGCGATCCGCCGCGTCAAAGCGGCGATCCGGGACCCGGCGCTCTTCGACCGACTGGCGGCCGAACGCGCGGGCAACCGCCGCGCCTGGGACGGCTCGGTGGCGTTCCTCCGGCAAGAGAGGGGCGCGCCCCGTGGCTGACCTCGGACGCCAGGCCCTGGGAGCGGCACATGGCTGACCTCGGACGCCAGGCCCTGGGAGCGGCACATGGATGACCTCGGACGCCAGGCCCTGGGAGCGGCACATGGATGACCTCGGACGCCAGGCCCTGGGAGCGGCGCATGGATGACCTGGGACGGGCGGCTTGGGAGCGGCACGTGGAGGACGACGTCGCCGGCGTGCTCGCGGGACTCGCGGAGGGCACGCTGGGCGAGGCGTTCCAGCGGACCGCGCGGCAACGTCCTGACGCCGTCGCCGTACAGGTCGATGATGACGCGCTGACCCACGCCGAGCTGGACGAACGCGCGGCAGCGGTGGCCGGCTGGCTGCGCGGGCGCCTCCCGGCAGGCGCCCGCGTCGTCATCGCGGCGCCCAACGGTATCGCCCTCGTCACCGCCTACGCCGGCGTGGTGCGGGCCGGATGTGTGGCGGTCCTCGCGAGCCCCGCGCTCACCGAGCGCGAGCTGCGCCACCTCGTCTCGGACGCGGGGGCAGAGGCGGCCTTCGCCGCCGGGGCGTCCCGCGAGGCGCTCGCCCGCATCGGCCATCCGCTGCGCACGCTGGCGGCACTCGACGGTACGGACTTCGGCGACGTCCTGGCCTGCGGGCTCGCCCGGGATCCCGAGCCGGTCCCGTCGGACTCGCCCGCACTCCTCGCCTACACCTCGGGAACCACCGGGACGCCCAAGGGCGTGCCGCTGAGCCATGCCAACCTGTTGTCGTCGATCCGCGCGGCCCTCGCCGCCTGGCGGTGGACCGCTGACGACGTCCTCGTCCACGCGCTGCCCCTGACCCATCAGCACGGGCTCGGCGGCGTCCATGCCGCCCTGCTCACCGGATCCCGCACCCGGGTCCTCTCACGCTTCGACCCGCGGCGGCTCGTCGAGACCGTCGCCGAGGAGCGGGCCAGCGTTTTGTTCGCCGTACCCGCGATGTACGAGCGGGTGGCCGAGCTCGCGGAGCTCACACAGCCTGCTTCCCTGCGGCGGCTGCGCCTGGCGGTCTGCGGGTCGGCGCCGCTCTCGCCGGAGCTGGCCCGGCGGGTGGCCACCGCGATCGGGCAGGTCCCGCTCGAGCGGTACGGAACGACCGAGAGCGGCCTCAACGTGTCGAACCCACTCGGCGGGCCGCGGCTGCCGGGCACCGTCGGGCTGCCGCTGCCGGGCGTGGAGCTGCGGATCTGTGACGCCGCGGGCCGGGACGCGGCGGAAGGGGAGATCGTGTTGCGCGGCCCTCAGGTGTTCACGGGCTACTGGAACCGTCCGGAGGCGACCGCCGACGCGTTCCATCCAGGGGGATGGTTCCGCACCGGCGACCTCGGGCACGTCGACCCCGCCACCGGCCATCTGACGATCAGCGGCAGGTCCAAGGAGCTCGTCATCACCGGAGGGCTGAATGTCTACCCCCGCGAAGTGGAGCAGGTGCTGGAGGAGCATCCGGGCGTCGCGGAGGCCGCGGTCGCCGGCCTGCCGTCGGCGCGATGGGGTGAGGAGGTGACCGCCTGGGTGGTGCCGGCGGGCCACTCCCCCGCCGTCTCGGGGGACGCCCTCATCGCCTTCGCCCGCGCCCGGCTGGCCCCCTACAAGTGTCCCAAGCGGGTGCTCTTCATCGATGCGCTGCCGCGCAACGCCATGGGCAAGATCGTCCGCCACGAGCTGCCGACGCACTCCGCCCGTGACACCTGACCTGCCGTCAGGCCGCGATTCGGTGTCGCCGTGGGCCGCGGCACTGGAGCGCGCGGTCAACCGGCTGCGGTCGGTACCCCTGGCCGAGAATGGGCCGGACGGCATGACCGCGCCGCTCGCCGAACCGGACCCGAGCACCATGGCCACCGGCGATCTGCCGACGGCCCGCGCCGGCCGATGGCCGACCGCCGGTCACCTGCCGGACGACAGTCCGGGCCGATGGCCGGCCGTCGGTCACCTGCCGGACGACAGTGCGGGCCGGTGGGGGCCCGGTGAGCTCGACGCTCTCGGCGCGCGGTTGCACCACGGTGCGGCGACGGCGGTGGAGCTCGCGGAGGCGGCCCTGGCCGCCGCAGAAGCGGACGCTTCCGGCGCGTTCGTCGCCCTGCTGCCGGACCGGGCGATCGCCGCCGCGCGCCGGGCGGATGCCGAGCGGCGGGACGGTCTGGCCCGCGGGCCGCTGCACGGCGTGCCGGTCGCGGTCAAGGACAACATCGACATGGCCGGCGTCGCCACGAGGAACGGCACCCCCGGCCTGGGACATCGGGTGCCCGTACGGGACGCCACCGTCGTACGTCTCCTGGAGGAGGCCGGAGCCGTCATCATCGGCAAGACTCGGATGCACGAACTCGCATGGGGCATGACGACGCCCGGCTGCCGCAATCCCCGGGACCTCTCGCGGTCGGCCGGCGGATCGAGCGGCGGGTCGGCGGCGGCGGTCGCCGCGGGCATCGTCGAGATCGCGCTGGGCACGGACACCGGCGGCTCGATCCGCAACCCCGCAGCGCTGTGCGGGGTCGCCGGGTTGCGGCCGACCTGGGGAACCATCCCGATGGCAGGCATCACCCCGCTCGCCCCCACCCAGGACACGGTGGGACCGATCGCCCGGTCTGCGGCCGACTGCGCCGCCGTGTTCGCGACACTCACCGGATCGCCCTGGCCGGCAGCGTTCTCCGCCGGATCGCCCGCGCCGCCAGGAGAGCGCACCGGAGCACCCGCCCACGGACGCCCCGCCCTGCACGGTCGCCGGGTCGCGATGCCCGACGGGCTGTGGCGCGGCAGGGTCGGGGAGGGGATCGCGGAGCGCATGGCCGCCGCCCGCGACGCGCTCCTCGCCGCCGGCGCCGACGTCGTCGAGCTGGATCTGCCCGGCGTCATCGCGGCAGCGCCGGCGGTGACGCTGGTGGTGATGCTCGCCGAATCCGCCGACCTGTGGGCCGACGCGCCGGGCGCGGCGTCGGCGGAGCTCCGCGCGACTCTCCGGACCGGAGCCGAGATCAGGGCGGTGGACTATGTACGGGCCCGCCGCGTGGCCGCCCACCTGCGCGACCTCATCGCCGCGGGCCTGCGGACCACCGGCGCGGACCTGCTGCTCCTGCCCACCGTGCCGGTCACCGCGGCCCCTACCGGAGCGGACACGATCGAGATCGCCGGCCGCCCGGAGGCCACGGGCGCCGCCTACGCGCGGCTCACCGCGCTCGCCTCGGTGACCGGCCTGCCGGCGCTGTCCGTGCCGGCAGGGACAGACGCGACCGGACGACCCGTCGGCGCGCAGCTCATCGGCCCCCCACGGGCCGAGGCGCTCCTGTGCGCCGTAGGCACTGTCATCGCGTCATCACGGGTCTAGCGTCTCAGGTTGATGGATGGTATATCAAATATCAACAGTCGACCTAAAGGAGACGTTCGTGGACCTCAAGCTCGAGGGGCAGGTCGCCTTCATCACCGGGGCGAGCAAGGGGATCGGCCGGGCGGTGGCCGAACAGCTCGCCGGCGAAGGATGTGACGTGGTCATCACGGCCCGCACGGCCGACGAACTGGAGAGGACGGCCAAGAAGATCTCCGAGGCCAGCGGGCGCACCGTCCTGCCGCTGGCCGGCGACATGAGCGTGACCGAGGACGTGCGACGCTGCGTCGAGGAGACCCTGGAGCGGTTCGGCCGGATCGACGTCCTGGTCACCTGCGCCGGCAGCTCGCCCGGCGGCCTCCTCGAGGACCTCACCGAGGAACAGTGGATGAGCAGCCTCAACCTCAAATTCATGGGGTACGTGCGGACGGTCCGAGCGGTCATCCCCCACATGCGCGAGCGGGGCAGCGGATCCATCGTGCTCGTCGTCGGCAACGACGGGCTCAAGCCCAGCTACTGGGAGATGACGGCAGGCGTCGCCAACGCCGCCGACATCAACTTCGCCTCGTCGGTCGCCGAGCAGTACGGCCGGTACGGCGTGCGCATCAACACCGTCAACCCCGGCCCGGTCAACACCGACCGCTGGGACACGCTGGAGAAGGCGTTCGCCCGGGACAAGGGAGTGAGCCAGGACCGCGCGCACGAACTGGCGGTCGCCTCGATCCCGCTCGGCCGCATCTGCGAGCCGGAGGAGGTCGCCTCCGTCGTCGCCTTCCTCGCCTCGCCGCGGGCGAGTTTCGTCAACGGCGCCCATCTGCCGCTCGACGGCGCCCAGCGCAAGAGCATCATGGACACCTGATGCGACTGCGCCACACATTCACCCTCGCCGAGGAGCCCGCCCGCGTCTTCGACCTCTTCCTCGACGTCGAACGGATCGCCGGATGCATGCCGGGCAGCCGGCTGCTCGGTCGCGCCGACGACGCGTACGAGGGAGAGGTCAAGGTCAAGGTGGGCCCGCTCGGCGTGGCGTACCGGGGGAAGGTGCGCTTCCTGGAGGCGGACGAGGCGAGCCGCCGCGTGGTCCTCAGGGCCTCAGGCGCGGAGCAGAACGGCAACGGCAACGCCGACGCCCACGTCGTGGCGGAGCTGGCGCCGGACCCGGCCGGGACGAAGGTCTCCCTCGACACCGACCTGATGATCCGCGGCAGGGTCGCCCAGTTCGGCCGCGGCGTCATCGCGGACGTGTCCCGACGGCTGATCGACGAATTCGCCACGAACCTCGAGACCCTGCTCACCCACCCCGAACCCGCTCCACCGGCAGACACCAGAGGATCCACCCAGCCGGCACCGGCGCCATCGTCCGGGTCCGACCGCGCGACGTCCCCGTCCGGCGTCCGGGGATCGGCCGATCCCGCGACGGCGTCGACCTCCGAGCCGGAGACCCCCGCGCTGGACGGTCTGCGGCTCGTCGCACTCCCGCTGCTGCGGCGCGCCGCGCCGGTGCTCGCGGCCTTCGCCGCCGGGGTCATCGCGGGAGCGCTCGCCACCCGCTCCCGCCGCCGTCGGCGCTGATGTGAGGCCCGAGGGCGTGCTCCCGGATCGTCCGGGCCAGTTCCTCGCCGTCGGTGAGCTGCGGGTGGTGGCCCGCCCCGGCGATCGTGGACACGCTCGCCCGCGGGCCGAGCGTGTCCACCAGCGCCCGCCCTTCGCCGGTCAGCGGGTCCTCGGATCCCACGATCACGTGCACGCGGCCCGGGTAACGCCCGAGCTTGGCTCGGAGGTCCCGCCGCCATCGTTCGCGGCCGGCGGCGGACAGGAGCTGCGCCACGTGGGCGGCTACGCGGCCCCGGCGCAGGTCCTCGGCGCTGGACGCGAGCTGGTCCGCATGGGACGTGTCCCCGGTGAGCAGCCGTGACAGGGCGCCGGGACGTGCCCGGCGGAGGTAAAGACGGGTGAGCGGGGCCAGGCGCGTGGCGAACGGGGCGCCGGCCTGCAGGAAGAAGGGCGACACCAGAGTGAGCTGCTCGACGCGATCCGGGCGCGCCAGTCCGGCCTCGACCGCCGCGGCGGCCCCGAGGGAGTGGCCGATCAGGTGCGCAGGGCCGGTCTCCTCGACCAGCGCGGCCAGCCACGCGGGCAGGTCCCGGGGACGGCCTGCGCTGAGGCCGAGGCCGGGAAGGTCCACCACGCGCGCGTGGCCGAGCGCGGCGGCGACCGGCGCCCAGGTGTCGGTGTTGACGGGAAGACCGGGCAGCACCAGGACCGGCGCGCCCGGGTCGCCGATTCCGAACGTCCGCACGCCCGCGTGCCGGGTGAACCGCCGTGCCGGTCCCTCGGCGGAGGCGCCCCCGAACCGGTGGGCGGCCAGGTGGTCGGCCCACCGCAGGATCGACTCGGCGGTGTCGGGGAGCTCGAGTCCGTGACGTCCGGCGAACTCGCGGGCGGGCCCCGTGGGATAGCGGTCGGAGGACATGAAGGTCAGCGTCTCCGGGTCCGCTTTGGTCAGCGCGGCGGGCAGCCGCCGGATCACCGGCACGGGGACCCTCAACCGCGGGACCTTGACCTGATAGTGCCGGCCCACGAGCGAGAGAAGATCCGGCAGCGGCGGAGTGTCGTCGTCCAGGATCCAGAACGCGGCTCGCGCGGCGGCCGGGTCCTCAGGGAGCAGCGTCATGAATCGAGCCAGATAGTCCACGGGAATCACGGGGACGAACGTCCGCGTGTCGCCCGGAAGGGCCGCGACCGAGCCTCGCCAGATGTCCTTCAGGGTCGCGGCGAGACCGAGCTGCTGATCGGACTCTCCGCTCGTGCTGACCCCGATCACGCTGGACGGGTTGACGATGGACCAGGGCACGCCCAGCTGATCGGCGAGGGCCCGCAGGACGGCGTCCGCCTCCATCTTGGACCCCTCGTACGCGCCGACGCGCTGGTAGACCTGCCGGACGAGCTCGTCGCTCCACGGCACCGTCGCGGGGTCCTGGCCTCCCACGCGGTAGCCCGAGACGTGCACGAGCCGCCGCAGGCGCGGCAAGCGCGCGGCGAAGGACACGATCGCCCTGACGCTGTCGACGTTGGCGCGACGCGCCTCCGCTACCGTCATCCCGAACCGGTAGGCCCCCGCGCAGTTGTAGATCTCGGTGACGTCATCCCCGTCACCGTCGATCAACGCCGGCGCGTCGAAGTCGACGCGTACGCCGTCCACGGCGGCTCGGCATCCGTGCGCGGCGAGCCAGCCGCTCAGCCTGGCGAAGGACCCGCTGTCCCGCGTGGCTGCGGTGACCCGGACACCGGCCTGGTCCAGCGCGAGGATCACGTGGCGGCCGATGAACCCGGAGGCCCCGAACACGAGCGCATGCCGGTTCACGAGGTCTCCTCTTCGGCGGGCGGCTGGTCGAGAAGTGCGCCGAGAACCAGAGCGGCGTTGCGCAGCGCCTCCACGTCGCGCCGGGCCCTGGACATGATCACCGCGCCCTCCAGCGTGCTGACGACGGTGGTGGCCATGGCACGCGCCGTCGCACGCGCGTGGCCGCGGCCGGCGAGGTGGTCGGTCATCGGGGCGATCCACGATTCGAAGGCGGCCGCGCAGGCCGTGCGCAGGCGCTCGCTGTGCGCCCCCATCTCCAACGTGACCACCGAGACCGGGCAGCCAAGCCGGTAGTCGTTGCCGGTGAGGATGCCCGCCAGCACGTCGACGACGCGCCGGAGCACGTCCCCTGGGCTCGCGGCCTCTGCCGCCATCTCGGTCACGAGCCTGCGGAACTGCTCGGCGGCCAGCTCGACGGCCTTCTCGCCCAACGCCTCCTTGCCCTCGGGAAAGTGGAAGTAGAGCGACCCCTTGGGGGCCTGAGCGTGCTCCACCACCGTGTTGAGGCCCGTGCCGCTGTAGCCGCGGGCCTGGATCAGTTCGAGCATCGACTCCGTCAGGCGCGCGGTCGTCCGCGCTCCCTTGTCAGTGACCATGGAAGCAAAATAGACCGGTCTATATATTTATGCAACCATGCGTTCATGGCGTGAGGCGGGCGGCAGCGAGGAGCTCGCGGGTGTAGGGGTGGGCGGGCGCGTCCCAGACGCCATCGGCCGGGCCGGTTTCGACGATCCGGCCGTGGTGCAGCACCGCGACCTGGTGGCGGGCCACGTGCCGGACGAGGGCCAGGTCATGGGCGATGAACAGCTGGCCAAGACCCAGCTCGTCCCGCAGGTCGGTGAGGAGGTTGACGATTCCGGCCCGTACGGAGGGATCGAGCGCGGACACGGGTTCGTCCAGCACCAGGAGCTTGGGGTCGCAGGCGAGGGCTCGGGCGATGCCGACGCGCTGGCACTGGCCGCCGGACAGCTCGTGCGGTCTACGGCGGGCGAGCGAGCCGTCGAGGCGTACGAGGTCGAGCAGCTCCGCGACGCGGGCCGGTCCGGTCAGCGGATCCCAGCGTCCCTGGACGCGCAGCGGCTCGGCGATCGTGTCGTGCACGCGCAGGCGAGGGCTGAGCGAGCCGTAGGGATCCTGGAAGACGGGTTGCAGCGCGGGCCGCAGCCGGCGCAGGGCGTGCTCGTCGAGCCCGGTCAGCTCGTGACCGTCGAACCGCACCGACCCGCTCTCGGGCCTGCGCAGCATGAGGACGGCGGCGGCGATGCTCGACTTGCCCGATCCCGACCCGCCGACGAGGGCCAGGGTCTCGCCGTGCGGCACGGTGAAGGAGACGTGGTCCACCGCGAGGACCGGCGGCGTACGGCGGCCGCGCGCCGGATAACGGACGGTGAGGTCGCGGACGTCCAAGAGGGGCGGCGGCGTCATGCGGGGCCCTCCGATCGCGTGGCCTGCGGCGTCATGCCGGCTCCTCGAACAGCTCGGTCACCGGATCCGGCAGGTCGCCGACCCGGTGGCAGGCGACCAGCCGCTCGTCGCCGGCTTCGTGCGGCTGCGGCTCCCGCTGCCGGCACTCGTCGGCGGCGGCCGGGCAGCGGGGCGCGAAGGCGCACCCGGGCGGCAGCGCGCCGGGCCGCGGTGGGGAGCCGCCGATCGACGGCAGCCGCCGGCCCGTCGCGCCCCGCCCTGGCAGGGAGGCGAGGAGCCCGCCGGTGTAGGGGGCGCGGGGGCGGCGCAGCACCGGGCCGACCGGGCCGGACTCGACCAGCCGCCCCGCGTACATGACCAGCACCCGGTCCGCGTGCGCGGCGGCCACCGCCAGATCGTGCGTGACCAGCAGCAGCCCCGGCCGCGTGCCCTCGCGCGGCTCTCCCAGCATGCGCAGGATGCGGTCCTGGACCACCGGATCCAGCGCCGTGGTCGGCTCGTCGGCGACGATGAGGGCGGGTTCGTTGACGGTGGCCATGGCGATCACCACCCGCTGCCGCATCCCGCCGGAGAACTCGTGCGGGTAGGCACGCGCCCGCCGGGCCGCGTCGGGGATGCCGGCCCGCTCCAGCGCGGCCACCGCCCGTTCCGCCGCGGCTCTGCGGCTCAGCCGGCGCACCGATCTCGCGGCGAGGGCGAGCTGGTCGCCGACGGTGTGCACGGGGCTGAGCACCGACAGCGCGTCCTGCGGCACGAAGGCCACGCGTCGGCCTCGAACCTGCCGGTAGCGGCGCTCCGGCGCTCCACGCAGTTCCCGCTCGTCCAGGCGTACGCTGCCGGAGACGCGCAGGCCGGGTGGCAGCAGCCCGAGCACGGCGCGCGCGGTGAGCGACTTGCCCGCGCCGGACTCGCCGACGACGGCTACCGTCTCGCCGTGGTCCACCTCGAAGGACAGGCCGCGGACAAGTTCGGCGTCCGGACCGGCGATGCGCAGGTCGCGCACGCGCAGCAGCGGTTCGATGTCTGACGTGCCCGAGTCCGGCACCATGTCTGACGTGCCCGAGTCCGGCACCATGCCCGTCATACCGGCCGTCCCCGCGTACCGGCGAGGGTGGACAACGAGACCGCGAGAGCGGCCAGGAGCAGGAGCATCCCCGCCGGGACCAGCGACGCCCACGGCCCGCGTTCGACGTACGGGAGCGACTCGGCCAGCGTCAGCCCCCACTCGGGAGCGGGCGGCTGAGCCCCCAGGCCCAGGAAGCCGAGGGAGGCCATGGCCAGGGCGATGCTGGGCAGGCGCAGCACCGCGTGCCGGGCGAGCGGACCGGCGACGGCGGGCAGGACGTGACGGGTCAGGATCCAGGAGGGTGGCGAGCCGATGGCGCGCTGGGCCACCAGGTGGGCAGCGGCGCGGGTCTCGGAGACCAGCGCGGCCGCGTGGGCGGCGAGCATGGGCCAGGACACCAGGGCGACCGCGACGGACGCGCCGAGCGTGCTGGGACCCAGCAACGCCGCGGCCAGGATTCCGGCGATCGCCGGCGGCACGGCGTTGCCGATGTCGGCGGCCCCGGAGGCGATGCCCGGGAGGAAGCCGAGGGCAAGGGAGACGACGTAGGAGGCGGCGCAGACCAGCGCCGCCACCCCGACCGTGGCCGCCGCCCCGTGACCGGCCCTGGCCAGCACGTCCCGGCCGAGCGCGTCGGTGCCCAGCGGATGGTCCCAGCTCGGCCCGGCGAGCCTGGCGGCCAGGTCCACGGCCAGCGGATCGAGGAGCAGACCCCAGCCGATGGCGGCCGCCAGCACCGCGGCGCAGGCGGCCGGGATCAGGCGGCGCGCCCGGCCGTCACCCGTCACCGGCGCGGGCAGTGACAGGGCGGCGTCACGCAGCCCGGGGCCGAGCATCCAGCGCCGTGCGGCGCCCGACAGGATTCCGGCGAGCACACCGAGCAGGACGAGGGCGAGCACCGCGGCCTGCAGCAGCGGCAGGTCCTGCGACTCCGCCGCGCCCAGCGCGGTACGGCCGATGCCGGGCACCGCGAACACCGTCTCGACGGCCACCGCACCACCCGTCAGCCCCACGGCGACCAGCCCGAACTGCGGCACGAGAGCCGGCAGTGCACGCCGCAGCACCGCCCGCGCGAGCACGCCGGGACCGCAGCCGGCCGAGCGCCACAATCCGACCCACGGCTCGGCGAACACGGCCGGCAGCGCGTCGTCCACCAGCCGCCCCAGCACCCCGCCGGCCGGGATGCCCAGCGCGAGCGCGGGCAGCACCATATCTTGCGGGTTGTGCCAGCCGTACGGCGGCAGCCAGCCCAGCCACACCGACAGCGTGATCAGCAGCAACGTCGCGACGAGGAACTCGGGCAGCGCGGCGAGCACGGCCGCCGCGGACCCCGTGCCACGGGCGCCGCGCAGGGTGCCCCGCGCGCCGCGCACCAGTGTCGGCGCGCACAACGCGCAGGCCAGGACCAGCGTCACGACCAGCGCCGCGCCCATCAGCGTCAGCGAGACGCCGAGCCCCGACATCACCGACGGCAGCACCGGAGCGCCGTTCACCCAGGAGCGGCCGAAATCGCCGCGCAGCACGCCTGCCAGCCAGTCGCCGAGCACCGGTACGGGACCGCCGTCCAGGCCCAGGTCGCGCCGGATGGCCTCCAGGGTCTCCGGCGTCGGCTCCTGCTCGCCCGACCGGGCGCGCAGCAGCGACAGCGCCGCGTCGCGGCCGGACAACCAGGGCAGCAGCCCGACCGCGACGATGATCGCGACGAGGGCGACGGCGCGCGAGGCCGGCACGCCGGCGCGATCCCCCCTTCCCGGGACCGTCATTTCAGCCGCGTGTCGGTGGTGATCAGGGCGCGCTCGCGCGGGTCCTTCGCCGAGTCCGCCACCGTGGTGGCGTCGCCCTGGATGACGCGCTCGTGCAGCATCGGGATCGCGGCGTCGGTTCGCAGGATCGCCGCCTCGGCCTCCAGGATCGCCGCGCGCCTCGGGGGGCCGGCCTCCGTCGCCGCGGCCTTCTTCACGGCCTGGTCGACGTCCTCGTCGCACAACTTGGCCAGGTTGAAGGAGCCTTCGCAGGTGAAGTCGGCCTGCAGGTACGCCACCGGGTCGCCCGAGTCCAGCACGGTCGCGCGAGAGAGGATGAACGCGTCGAACGCGCCGGCCAGCGCGTCCTCCTCGATGTGCGCGTACTCGCGGACCACGAGCTTGACGGTGAACCCGGCGGCCTGGAGGTGTTGTTGCAGCACCGAGGCGACCTCCGGCAGCTCCGGCCGGTCGGAGTAGGTGGCCAGGGTGATCGACACGCCCTTGGCGTCCGTGGGCGCCGCGCGCCCGGTCACGGGGCGGCGGCCCTCGGCGGCCCACGGCAGCGCGGGTCCCAGGAGGCCGCGGGCGAGGTCGGCGCGGCCCTCGTACACGCCCGTGACCAGTTGGGCGGGGTTGATGGCCGTGCGTGCGGCGGCGCGTACCCCTGGGTCCTTGAAGGGACCCGTCTTGGTGTTCAGGTAGAGGGTGTTGGTGCGCGGCATCGGCACCTCGCTGACCGTCTCCTTCTGCAGCAGCGCGGCTTGTGAGACCGGCACCGCCTCGGCGATGTGCGCCTGGCCGCTGCGGATGGCGGCGGCGCGGGCGGTGCCGTCCGGCACGAAGGCGACGTCGATGCCGGTGGCCTTGGCCTTCTCACCCCAGTAGCCGTTGTAACGATCGAGGGTCGCGGTCGTGGTGCCGTTGACCTTGGTGAGCTTGAAGGGGCCGCTGCCGGTGCCGACCGGGTTCACCGTGCCGTCCGGGCCGTAGGCGCTCTCCGCGAGGATCGACAGCTGCGGCGAGGACAGACGCTGCGGTACGAGCGGGTCCGGCTCGCCCGTGGTCACCACCACCTTGTCGCCCTCCGCCTTGGCGGTCAGCTCGACGCCGTCGAGGATGCGGGGTTTGGGGGTGGCCTTGGTGGCGCGGGTCAGCACGTTGACGGCCACCTGGGCGGTCAGCCGGGTGCCGTCGTGGAACGTCACGCCGGGGCGGACGGTGAACTCCCAGGTCCGTGCGGAGGTCCGCGCCCACGCGGTGGCGAGCCCCGGTCGCGCGTCACCGATCTCGTCCAGGTTGATCAGGGTCTCGGCGGTGGACCAGCGCGACAGCTTGAAGGCGTCGTCGCTGAACGGCGACAGGCCCGTACGCGGGGGCTGGAGCATCGCCAGCTTGATCCGGCCGCCGGTCGAGGCGGAGTCCGTGCTCTGCCCGCCTGCCGGCACCGAACATGCGGCCACGGAAAGGACACAAGCTGCCGCCAGGGCACGCGAAAAGCTGGGGTAACGCACTGAATGTCCCTAGTTCAGGGGGATTGGGGCGATCGCGAGATTAGCACATGAAAACCGTTTCCATAGTCGGATCTCGCCCCATTTGTGAGCATGGATACCCCTCGGGGTATAGTCGAGGGCATGGAACTGACCGAGGGCATGGTGGGCGACGCGCTGACCCGGTTGAAGCGGGCGCACGGCCAGCTGGCCGGGGTGATCGCGATGATCGAGGCCGGCGAGGACTGCACGAAGGTGCTGACCCAGCTGGCGGCGGTCTCCAAGGCGCTGGACCGCGCCGGATTCAAGATCGTGGCCACGGGGCTGCGGCACTGCCAGGACGCGCAGGACCGCGGCGAGCAGCCGCCGATGAGCGTGGCCGAGCTGGAAAAGCTCTTCCTGGCCCTCGCCTGATCCAGCGGCCGCGGACTCCGCGGCCGCATTTTTGTACGATCGACATACCCCTGGGGGTATTTTATGGACGTCATACCTTTTCGCACCCCTGGCTTGGGCGACCAGACCTATCTGCTGACGCACGAGGGCAAGGGTGTCCTCGTCGATCCACAGCGGGACATCGACCGATTCCTTGCGGCCGCGGCCGACGTTGAGCTGCGGTTCGTGCTGGAGACGCACCTGCACAACGACTACGTCTCCGGCGCCGCGCAGGCCGCGCTGCGGACCGGCGCGGAGCTGGTGCTGCCGGCCGCCGCAGCGGCCGCGTACCGGCACACGCCCGCTTTCCATCTGGAGGACATCGAGGGCGGCGGGCTCACCATCCGGCCGATCCACACGCCCGGCCACACCCCCGAGCACACCAGCTACCTCGTGCTCATCGACGGCGAGCCGGTCGCGGTGTTCTCCGGCGGCAGCCTGCTGGTGGCCTCGGCCGGCCGCACCGACCTGCTCGGCCCCGAACGCGCCCCGACGCTGGCCCGGCTCCAGCACCTCTCGCTGCGCCGGCTGGCCGCGCTGCCACCCAGCGTCGGCCTGTACCCCACGCATGGCGAGGGCTCGTTCTGCACGGCCACGGGCGCGGGCCGGCTCACCTCCAGCATCGGCGCGGAGCTGACGGACAACCCGTTGCTGGCCATCGACGACGCCGGCGAGTTCGCCGACCGGCTGCTCGCCGATCCCCTGCCGATCCCGGCCTACTACCGGCGCATGGGCCCGGCCAACACCCTCGGCGGGGCGCCCATGCCTCCGGTCGGGGTCCCCGAGCTCCACGCCGTGCCCGCCGGCTCGCACGTGGTGGACATCCGGCCCCGTCAGGTCCAGGCGCGCGGGATGCTGCCCGGCTCGCTCGGCATCGAGCTGGACGACGACTTCGGGGCGTGGGCGGGCTGGCTGCTGCCGTACGAGGAGCCCATCACCCTCGTCGCCGAGCCCGGCCAGGACGTCGCCGAGGCCGTCACCCAGCTGGCCAGGATCGGCATCGACACCGTCCAGGGCGTCGTCCGGGAGCTGGGCGAGGCCGCCACGCAGACGTACGAGCTGCTGGAGCTGAAGGCGTTCGCCGAGCGGCTCGCCCGGCCCGGGGCGCAGCTGCTGGACGTGCGCATGCCGAGCGAGTGGGCGGCGGCCCGGGTCGAGGGGGCGGTCGAACGCTTCCTGCCCGACCTGTTCACCCTCGGCGTTCCCGCGGAGCTCGACCCGGCGCGGCCGGTCCTGGTCGCCTGCGGCAGCGGCCGCCGCTCGGCCATCGCCGCCGGGCACCTGGCCCGCCTGGGATACCGCGCGGCGGCCCTCACCGGCGCCGGCGTGCCCGACCTCGCCGCCGCCTGACTCCCGACATCCGCAGAGCTCTGAGGAGAACCTTCCTTGTCCCGTTTCAACGCCGCCCGCATCGACGCCGTCTCCGCCCGCTCGCTGATCGCGGCCGACCCCGGCGTGCTGCTCGTCGATGTGCGTACCCCGGCGGAGTTCCGGTCAGCGCACCTCGACGGGGCCGTCAACCTGCCGCTCGAGCAGATCGACGACGCACACCTGCGGCGCATCGTCGCGAACGCCGGCGGCCCCATGGTGCTCATCTGCCAGTCCGGCAACCGCGCGGAACGCGCCCGGCAGGCGCTCGCCGGAGCCGGGTCCACCGATGTCGCGGTCCTGGAGGGCGGCATGAACGCCTGGATCGCCTCGGGAGCCCCGGTCACCCGCGGGCGCCCGCGGTGGGCTCTGGAGCGGCAGGTCCGTCTGGTCGCCGGCACGATCGTGCTCGTCTCGGTCGTGGCGAGCCCGTGGCTGCCCGCGGCGACGATCGCCGCCGGGGTCATCGGCGGCGGCCTGACGCTCGCCGCGCTCACCGACAGCTGCCTCATGGGCACGCTGCTGTCCAAGCTGCCCTACAACCGGGCGGGCGGCGTCGACGTCGAGGCCGCGATCGCCGCCCTGCGCCGGGCGGCTACCGCGCCGCGGGCGGCAGCGGCGGGACCGCATTCTTCGCCCGTTCGAGGGCCTGGTCAGGCCACCACTGACCGGCGGCCGGGGTGACGATGCCATACAGAGGGTCGGCCGGTCCCGAGGTGCCCCTGGTGCACTGGCCGTTGGAGAACCCCGGGCTGTTGAGCCACAACAACGCGTCGGCCAGCGGGCTCCCCGTGTCGGCGGTCGGCCGCGCACCCGCACCTCGGCCCGGTGGATTGCACCATTCGTCCGGCACGGGGAACCGCCCGGCGGGCGGCTCCCACTCCCCCGCCCCGTTGCGGCTGGTGTCGACGACGAAGTGGGGCAGGCCGGGCGCGGCGTCGGGCACGGCGGCCAGAGCCGCGTCGGCGCACGACGCCGTCCTCGACGCGACTCTCAGGTAGACACATCTGGACAGCTTGGCGGCGTACGCGAGCGACAGCTCGGTCGTGCGGTAGCCGACCATGTTGACGTAGAAGCCGTCGGCGTCGACCACCCCCGCGTTGACCAGCCGGTCGGCGACCTGGGTGAAAGCGGGCCACCCCGCCAGCCCGCCGTCGAGGTACACGGCGGTGCGGGCCAGGCCGGTGAGGGTCTCCACGGCGTACGTGAGATCGGCGTACCGCTGGGCGGCGGCGGCCTGCCCACCCTGTGGGCACTCCGGGCTGCCGGGCATCCGTGCCAGGCCGCTGGGCTCCAGGGCGACGACCGCGGGCCGGCTCCCGATGCCCTCGGCCACCGCGTCGATCCACGCCCGGTAGCTCTCGGCGTTCGGGGCGCCGCCGTTCCAGCAATCACGTCCGGGGATGTGGTCGGTGACGAACGCGGGGACGGTCCGCTGCCGGTCCGCCTCGGCGACCGCGTCACGGACCGTACGGGAGATGTCGGCGGGCGAGCCTCCGGCGAGCCACATGGCCGCGGGGACCTCCGACAGGGCCCGCATGAGGGCGGCGTCGGCCGTCCTGCCCTGCGTCGACCAGGTCCGTGCCTGCCGCGCCGCGTCGTTGTCCGGCTGCACGTGGAACCGCACCCCGTCAGCGTGGAGCGGGTTCTCCCCGGGGAGTTTCCGCCAGCGCGTGCCGGCGTCCTGCGCGGACGGTTCATGAAGGGCCAGTTCGGCAGGCAGGGGGTTGCGGTTGGCGGCCGCCTGAGAGACGAAGACGGCGCCTGCCGTCACCAGGGCGAGCGCGGCCAACGCCGCACCGCCCCACGCCCAACGCCGGTACGGGGCCCGCCGGCGTCTGCGCCCCTTGCCCGGCCTGGTGATCGCGTGTGGCTCCGGGTCGGCCGGCGGGGCTTCGGGCTCCTGGCAGGCCCCGGGGTCGGCCGGCTGGGGCTCGGGCTCCCGGCGGGCCCCCGAGATGGTCGGCGGGAGCCGGAGACCGGTGCCCCCGGCGAGCAGGTCCACGAGCTCCGCTGCCGACGGCCGCGCCGCCGGGTTCTTGCTCAGCGCCCGCGACACCAGCTCCCCCAGCACGCCGTCCAACGCGGGAAGAACGGGGTCGTCGTGAACCACGCGGTAGAGCACCTCGTGCCCCGCTCCTCTGCCGAACGGCGGCTGCCCACCGGCCGCGAAGACCACGACGCCGGCCCAGGCGAAGACGTCGGAGGCCGGCGAGAGCGGCAGCCCGCGCACCTGCTCCGGAGACATGTACGCCGGCGTGCCCATTCTGGTGAACGACAGGGTGGTGGAGTCGGCCGCGAAGGCGAGACCGAAGTCGATGACCTTCGGGCCCACGGGCGACAGCAGCACGTTCGACGGTTTGAGATCCCGGTGGACGACGCCGGCCGCGTGGATGGCCCACAGGGCGACCGCCGTGCTCATGGCGAGCCCTTCGAGCTCCGAGCCCGACATCGGGCCCCGCTCCTTGACCGCGCGGAACAGCGTCGGCCCCGGCACGTATTCGGTGACGACGTACGCGAGGTCGCCGTCCAGATCGGCCTCGAGCACGGGCGCCGTGGAGAAGCGGGCGACCCGCTGCGTGGTCGCGACCTCGCGGCGGAAGCGCCGGCGGAACTCCGGGTCGCCGGCGAGATGCCGGTGGATGATCTTGATCGCCACCAGTCGCCGCGAAGGGCTCTCCGCCAGGTAGACGACGCCCATCCCGCCCGCGCCGAGCCGGCGGATCACGCGATGGCCGCCCACCTGCAGGGGGTCACCGCCGGTTCGCCCACCCACCGCCTCGCCGTGCTTGGTGCCGTGTGCCATCGCCCGCCCATCCAGGACCCGAGGGTCCTCCTGAGACCAGAACGCAACAGGACTCTCTCCTCCAGACAGTCGACAGGAGGTACGGATCCGGCAGCCTCCGGGTTCAGCCCTTGACAGTCGTGCCTGTATCGATAAAGTTGCCTCGCTTTACCGATCCATGTATCGGTAAAGCGACCTCCACCACCCCTGAGGGATTCATTCATGAGCAATGTCGTCGTGCCTGCCATCATCAATGTCGACGTCGAGGGTCCGGTGATCAACCGGCATCTCTACGGTCATTTCGCCGAGCATCTGGGCCGCTGCATCTACGGCGGGTTCTATGTGGGCGAGGACAGCGAGCTCCCGAACGCCGGCGGCATCCGCCTGGACGTCGTCGACGCGCTGCGTGCCCTGAACATCCCCAACCTGCGCTGGCCCGGCGGCTGCTTCGCCGACGAGTACCACTGGATGGACGGCATCGGGCCGAAGGACCAGCGCCCCGCGATGGTGAACACCCACTGGGGCAACGTCGAGGAGAACAACCACTTCGGGACCCATGAGTTCATGGCCCTGTGCGAGTTGCTCGGCGCCGAGCCGTACATCAGCGGCAACGTCGGCTCGGGCACGGTCAAGGAGATGAGCGACTGGGTCGAGTACCTGACCCGCGAGGGCGACTCGCCGATGGTGCGCCTGCGCAAGGCCAACGGCCGCGAGGAGCCCTGGCGGGTGCGCTTCTGGGGGCTCGGCAACGAGACCTGGGGCTGCGGCGGCCACATGACCGCCCAGCACTACGCCGACGAGGCCCGCCGCTACGGCACCTACTGCCGCGACCACGGCGACAACAAGCTCTACCGCGTCGCCGCCGGCGCGAACACCGACGACTACGCCTGGACCGAGACGCTCATGAAGCAGCTCGGCGACCTGGGCTGCGCCTACCGGCCCCAGCCGTTCTACCAGGCGCTCTCCCTGCACTACTACACGATTCCGGGCACGTGGCAGGACAAGGGCGACGCCACCGTGTTCGACACCGACGACTACTACCGCACGATGGTCCAGGCGGCGCGCATCGACGAGCTCCTCACCGGCCACTCGAACGTCATGGACTGCTACGACCCGGACAAGAACGTCGGCCTGGTGCTGGACGAGTGGGGCACGTGGTGGAACGTCGAGCCGGGCACCAACCCGGGCTTCCTCTACCAGCAGAACACGCTCAGGGACGCGCTGGTGGCCGGCCTGCACTTCGACATCTTCCACCGCCACGCCGACCGGCTGGTGATGGCCAACATCGCCCAGACGGTGAACGTGCTCCAGGCCATGATCCTGACCGACCCCGACTCCGGCGCGCTCGTGCTCACGCCCACGTACCACGTGTTCGAGATGAACAAGGGACACCAGGACGCGGCCTCGCTGCGGGTCGACCTCCCGGCGGGCGTGCCCGGCAGGGAAACGCTGAAGACGGTCTCGATCTCGGCGAGCCGCAAGGACGGACGGATGCTCGTGTCGATGTCCAACCTGGACGCGGCCGAGGCCGTCGACGTCGAGCTGGACCTGCGTGGCGGCGCCGTGGCCGGCGCGCACTCCCGGATCCTCACCGCGGAGAAGCTGCAGGCCCACAACACGCCCGAGACGCCGGCCGCCGTCGCCCCGCGGCCTCACGAGCAGGTCACGGCGACCGCTTCCGGGCTGCGGGTGCACCTGCCCGCCCACTCCTTCGTCACCGTGGAGGCCCGCCTCGGATGACGGTCACCAGGGCCGCCGAGCGCACCGCGATAGGCTCACAGGCATGGTGACCATGAACGACGTCGCCCGGCTGGCGGGTGTGTCGAAGATGACGGTCTCCAACGTGGTCAACAACCGCGCCGGGGTCAGCGACCCGGTCCGCCGCCGGGTGCTGGAGGCCATCCGGCAGTCGGGCTACCGCGTCAACCTCTCCGCCCGGACGCTCAAGTCTGGGCGGACCGGCATCATCGGCCTGGCCGTGCCGGAGATCCACAGCCCCTACTTCGGCCACCTCGCCGCCCACGTGATCGACGAGGCCGCGCAGCGGGGGTTCCACGTCGCGATCGAGCAGACCGGGGCGGCCGCCGCCGGGGAGATCGACGCGATCGCCCATTCGCACACGCTGCACTTCGACGGCCTGATCCTCAGCGCGGTCGAGCTCGGGCGGGAAGATCCACGGCTGGCCGGCGCCGGCTACCCCATCGTCATGCTCGGCGAGCGGGACTTCGGCGGCCGTTTCGACCACGTCGCCATGCCCAACGAGGAAGGCACCAAAGCGGCGACCACGCACCTGATCGACCGGGGATGCCGCAGGATCGCGATCGTCACCGGCGACGCCCTGGAGGGGGTCAACGTGGTGACCCGCCGCTACCAGGGCTACCTCGCCGCCCTCGCCGAGCGCGGGCTCGAGCCCGATCCCGGGCTGCTCTTCACCGTCGGCAGGATGACGATGGAGGCGGGCCGCGAGGCGGCGCACCGCCTGGCCTGCTCCGGCCGCGAGGTCGACGGCGTGGTCGCGGTCACCGACACCGTCGCGCAGGGAGTGCTCCGCGGCCTGGCCGACCGCGGCCTCCGGGCCCCCGGCGACGTCCGCATCGTCGGCTTCGACGACATCCCCGAGGCGGAGTTCATGGTTCCGTCGCTGTCCACAGTGGCGCCGGATCACCGGTGGATGGCCGCGAAGGCCGTCGAGCTGCTGACCGGCCGCATGGGGGCGCCCGCACGCGAGGCCCGTGAGCACACCGCTCCCTTCGAGCTCATGGTCCGCGAATCCACCACCTGACCGTCGCTCTACGTTAGAGTGTCGTATCATCATGGATCTGTAGCACGTTCTGGATAGAGGAGCGTCCGCTGAGCGACACACTGAGGATCGAGGACGGTCAGGATCGGGTGCTGGTCCGGCTGGACCGCCCGCACGTGCGCAACGCGATCGACGCGGCGATGGTGGCCGATCTGCACGAGGTGTGCGCCGAGCTGGAGCGCAACCCCCGGATCCTGGTGATCACCGGGTCGGACGGCGTGTTCGCCGCGGGCGCCGACATCCGGGAGCTGCGCGAGCGCCGCCGCGAGGACGCCCTGGCCGGCATCAACAGCGGCCTGTTCGACCGCATCGCCCGGCTGCCGATGCCCACGATCGCCGCCATCGACGGTCCCGCGCTGGGCGGCGGCGCGGAGCTGGCCTACGCCTGCGACTTCCGCATCGCGACCCCGCGGGCCCGGTTCGGCAATCCCGAGGCGGGGCTCGGCATCATGGCCGCCGCGGGCGCGTGCTGGCGGCTGCGCGAGCTGGTCGGCGAGCCGCTCGCCAAGGAGATCCTGCTCGCGGGCAGAGTGGTGTCCGCCGAGGAGGCGCTGGCCGTCAGGCTGGTCAACGAGCTGGTCCCCGAGGAGGAGCTGGCGGCCGCGGCGGACCGGCTGGCCGCCCGCATCGCCAAGAACGCGCCGCTCGCGCTGCGCCTGACCAAGCTCGCCCTGGCCGCGCCTCCTGGCGCGCATCCGCGCTTCGACGACGTGGCACAGGCCGTGTTGTTCGAGACCGAGGACAAGCACGCGCGCATGACGGCGTTCCTGGACAAGCGCCGCTGACGGTCAGAGGTCCAGCCTGCGCAGTTCGTGCCGGTAGCGCTTGGCGTTGCCGCGGTATTCGTCCACGCCGAAGTCGATCCACTCGCTCTGCGCGGTGCCGTCCATGGGCCTGGGGCGGGCCGGCACGCCGAGCGCCAGGTGGCCGGCCGGGACCTCCAGCCCTTCCGGTACGAGCGCCTGCGCGCCGACCACCGACCCGGTGCGGACCAGGGCGCGGTTCAGCACGACTGCCCCCGAGCCGATGAGGCAGCGGTCCTCGACCGTGCATCCCTCGAGATGGGCGTTGTGCCCGACCACGCAGTCGCTGCCGATCACGGTGGGCCACTGCTCGGTGGTGTGCACGACGGTGCCGTCCTGGACGGAGGTCCGCTCGCCGATCTCGATGCGGCCGAAGTCGCCCCGCAGCACGGCGGCCGGCCACACCGACGACTCCGCGCCGATGGTGACGCTGCCGATGACGACGGCGTCGGGGTGGACGTACGCGTCCGGATGAATGCGGGGCACCTGGTCGCCGAGAGCGTAAACGGGCACCGGTCACACCCCCGCGTACACGCGCATCGCGTTGCCCGCGAGCACGGCCGCGGCCACGTCGGCCGGCAGCAGCCCGGCGACTGCACGCGCGTTGGCGGCGATGCCGGGCACGCCGGGCCAGTCGGTGCCGAAGATGCACTTGCGCGCCAGGCGGGTGAGGTCGTACCGCGCGTAGTACTCGGGCAGCCGCTTGGGCGGCAGGCCGGACAGCTCCAGCCACACGGTGTCGTTCGACAACGCCAGGAAGGCCGCGGCGTCGTACCACCAACCGCGCCCGCCGTGCGCGAGCACGACGTTGAGTCCGGGGAAGTCGCGCACGACGGGGATGAGGAAGCGCGGGTCGGCGTTCTCGTTCATCGAGCCGGGGAAGGAGCTGGTGCCGCAGTGCACGACGAGCGGGACGCCCCGCTCCTCGAGCACCTGGTAGGCCGGGTAGAGGGCCGCGTCGTCGCAGCGGAACCCGCCGTGCACCGGATGCAGCTTCAGCGCGGCGGCCCCGAGGTCGAGCTGCCGCCGCACCTCCTCGGCGATCGGGAAGTGCAGGTGGGGGTTGACGTTGGCGACCGGGCGGAATCTGGCCGGGTTGTGCTCGACGATCGGCAGCAGGTCCTCGAAGGACTGCAGGCCGGTCGCCTTGGGGCTGTATTCGCAGAACAACAACGCCACGTCCACGCCCTGAGCGGCGAAGATCTCATCCAGGCGGGCCGGGCGCGGCCTGCCGCCGGAGTCCCAGGCGTCCTCCATGAGGCCGCGCTCGCCGAAGTCGCGGGCCCACTCCAGCCAGGCCGGCTTGAGGGTGTCCAGCACGGGGATGTGCACGTGCGCGTCGATGAGTCGCATGCCATCGATCATGACCGGTCCGCCACCATGGGAGTGTCCACGCCGATGCGGCCCGTCTTGTTCGACCCTCCGGGCGTGCCGATCGGCGCCTCGCGTCCCGGCAGCACCTCGATGAAGAAGAGGCGGTTGTCCTCGACGAAGCCGGCGTGCTCGGGGTCGACCCGGCGGTCCTGGCTGATCGCCTCGACGGGGCACACGGGCTCGCACGCGCCGCAGTCGATGCACTCCTTGGGGTTGATGTAGAGCTTGCGATCCCCCTCGTAGATGCAGTCGACCGGGCACTCCTCGACGCACGACTTGTCCATGACGTCGATGCAGGGTGCGGCGATGACGTACGGCATGTGAGAACTCCTGAACTAGACCGGGGCGGGGTTGTCGGTCGAGTGCCCCGGGAAGAGCTGGGCGGCGGGGTCGATGTGCACCGCTGCGTTGTTGACGGCCGTCGCCACCTCGCCGAACCCGACCGCGATCAGCCGCACCTTGCCGTCGTAGTCGGCGATGTCGCCGGCGGCGAAGATGCCGGGCACGTTGGTGCGCATCGCCGAGTCGACGACCAGGTGGCGGTTGTCGTGCAGGTCGAGCCCCCACTCGCGCAGCGGCCCCAGGTTGGCGGTGAAGCCGAGGGCCGCGACGAGCCGCTCGCACGGGAGGGTCTCCCCCGTGCTCAGCTCGACGCGTTCCAGCTGGTCGCCGCCGTGGGCGGCGGTGACCTGGGCGTTGGTGACGATCTCCACGGGCGCGGCCTTGAGCTGCTCGACCGAGCCGTGGTGGGCGCGGAAGGCGGCACGGCGGTGCACGAGCGTGACGCTGCTCGCGATGGGGTGGAGCATGAGCGCCCAGTCCACCGCGCTGTCGCCGCCGCCGACGACGACCACGTCCTTGCCCGCGTAGCCCACGGCGTCGGGCACGAAATACTCAAGGCCCCTGCCGAGGAACTCTTCGCCGGCCGGGAGCGGGCGGGGCGTGAAGGTGCCGATGCCGCCGGTCACGACGACCGCCCGGGCGGTGATCTCGGTCCCGCCGCTGGTCTTCACCACCAGCACACCGCCGGGCGCGTGTTCGAGCCGCTGGGCCTCCTCACCGAGCACGTACGCGGGCCGGTACGGCGCCGCCTGCTCCACCAGATTGGCGATGAGGCGGCGGCCGGAGACGGCGGGGAACCCGGCGATGTCGTAGATCTCCTTCTCCGGGTACATGGCGCTGACCTGGCCGCCGACCTGGCTGAGCGAGTCGACGACCGCGGTGCGCAACCCGCGCACCCCGGCGTAGTAGGCGCCGAACAGGCCGACCGGACCCGCCCCGACGATCAGCACGTCAACGTCGAGCACGCTCATCCACGTACCTCCCGCTGGACGAGGAGCTCACGGACCTTGAATCGCTGGATCTTGCCGGTCGCCGTCTTGGGCAGCTGATCGAGGAAGACCACGTGCCGGGGGCGCTTGAACGAGGCCAGCCCGTCACGGCACCACTGGACGAGCTCCTCGGCGGTGACCCCTCCCCTGGTGACGACGCACGCCACCGGCTTGTCGAGCCCGTTCTCGTCCGCCACGCCCACCACGGCCGCCTCCGCGACCTGCGGGTGCTCGAGCAGGCGGCTCTCGACCTCGGTCGGCGAGACCCAGATGCCGCCCGCCTTGAGCAGGTCGTTGCTGCGGCCCAGGCAGGTGTAGTAGCCGTCCGGGGATCGCACGTACGTGTCGCCGGTGTTGAGCCACTCGCCCGCGAACACGGTGCGGCTTGCGTCGGTGCGCCGCCAGTAGCCCAGGGCGATGGACTCCCCGCGTACGTACAGCGCCCCCGGCACGCCGTCGGGCACCTGCGCGCCTTCGGCGTCGCGCAGCTCGATGTCGTAGCCGGGCACCGGCACGCCGGTCGTGCCGGGGCGCACCTCACCCGGCCGGTTCGACAGGAAGATGTGCAGCGCCTCGGTGGAGCCGATGCCGTCGATGACCTCGACACCGAAGCGCCCGGTGAACCGCTCCTGCAGCGGCGCGGGCAGCGCCTCCCCTGCCGAGGCGGCCAGGCGTACCGACGTGAAGGTGTCCTCGGGCAGGTCGGCGGCCAGCAGCGCGGCGTAGAAGGTGGGGACGGCGAAGAACAACGTTGGCCGGTCCGCGGCCATGCGCGAGGCCGTCACGGCGGGGTTGGGGCGGCGCGGCTCCAGCACTGTCGAGGCCCCGGCCGAGAGCGGGAAGAACATCGAGTTGCCGATGCCGTAGGCGAAGAAGAGTTTGGCGATGGAGAAGCAGACGTCGCCGGGGCCGATGCCGAGCACCTGGTCGCCGTAGGTCCGGCAGACGTGGCGGATGTTGGCGTGGCGGTGCATGGCGCCCTTGGGCACGCCGGTGGTGCCGGAGGTGTAGAGCCACAGGGCCCAGGAGTCCTCCTGGGTCACGGCGGGCTCGCGCGACTGGCCGTCGCCCCCCTTGAGCAGCTCGGCCCACGTCATGGACGTGTCGCCCGGCGGCGCGTCGCCGTCCCACACCAGGTGGCGCACTTCGGGCGCCAGGGTGAGGGCCTCCTGGACCTGGGGAGCGTAGTCGGCGCTCGCCACGACCACGGCGGCGCCGGAGTCGGCGATGATCGTGCCGAGCTCCTTGGCCCCCAGCATGGTGGAGACGGGCACGGCCACGAACCCGCCGCAGAAGGCGGCGAGGATCCCGGCGAACAACGGCACGTCGTCGTTGGTGACGAACACGACGCGGTCGTCGCGCCGCAGGCCGAGAGAGCGCAGCCCGGCGGTGACGGTCCCGACGACCTCCGACAGCTCGGCGTAGGTGAGGGTGGCGGCGCCGCGCACGGCCACCCGGCCGCCGTGGCCCTCCTGGACGTGGCGGTGGACGAGCCAGGTTCCCGCGTTGAACTCGGTCATGGTCAGACCCGCCCGAGGTCGTAGTCGCCCTTGCGGCCGGAGCCGTAGCGGCGCAGGGCGCCGTCGGGGCCGGAGGCGTTCGGCCGGATGAAGATCCAGTTCTGCCAGGCGGTGAGCCGTCCGAAGATCTTCGTCTCCAGCGTCTCGGGGCCGACGAAGCGGTGGTTGGCCTCCATGCCGGTCAGCGCGTCGGGAGAGAGCGAGGCGCGCTCCTCCAGGACGATCCGCAGCTCCTCTTCGAAGTCGATGTCGTCCAGGGCCAGCGTGACCAGGCCGAGCTCCACCGCGGCGGCCGCGTCCAGCGGCTCGCCGATCCTGGCGCGCACGGCCTGCAGGTCCTCCTCATGGCCCCAGAAGCGCGACTGCAGGCGGGACAGGCCGTTGCCCATCGGGTAGTCGCCGTCGTTGGCCGGGGTGAGCACGATGGTGGCGGGGACGGCGTCGTCGTCGCGGTCCTCGTAGACGCCCTCCAGCATGTACTGCCGGTCGGCGGCCAGGGCCAGCTCGGCCAGCAGCCCGGCGAAGGCCGTGCCCGGCTCGATGACGGCGATGAGGCTGCGGCTGGTGACGTCGAGGCGCTTGAGCGTGCGCTTGTAGTAGTGGCGCACCTCGTTGACGAACCAGTCGCCGGCCAGCTCGCGCAGCTGGGCGTCGTAGGCCAGCACCCGCTCGTGGTCGCCCGCCGCCCGCAGGACCCAGATGCCCAGGTCCAGCTCATTGGTCCGCAGGTGCAGGATGAGGTCGTCCAGCGCCCGCGTCACGGCGAGCGGCCAGTAGTCGGCGCCCTGGGCCGCGGGGTCGGCCGGGGGGGCGTCGTGGGGGCCGGTCACGGTGATCTCGACGAGGCGGGCGGCCCGGTCGATCCGCGCCGACAGGTACGGGTAGGTGATCACGTCGCCCTCGTCCTTGCGGTCGAGCGGCGTCAGCGCCACGCCCTTCGCCTCCGAAGGCCGCTGGGACGTCGCCGCGGCGGCCTCGGTGCGCCTGGCGACCTCCTCGTCCAGGGCGTTACGCGGGACGGAGGCGTCCACCAGGCCCCACTCCACGGCCGTGCCGCCGCGGAAACCCTCGGACTTGGTGGCGAAGAGGTCGGCGCGGTCCTTGCGCACGTGGCGCTTGTCCACGACGCGGGTCAGGCCGCCGGTGCCGGGCAGCACGCCGAGCAGCGGCACCTCGGGCAGGGACACGGCCGAGGACCCGTCGTCGACGAGGACGATCTGGTCGCAGGCGAGCGCGAGCTCGTAGCCGCCGCCGGCGGCGGTGCCGTTGAGCGCGGCGATCCAGGTCTGGCCGGAGTGCTCGGTCGCGTCCTCGATGCCGTTGCGGGTCTCATTGGTGAACTTACAGAAGTTGACCTTCCAGGCGTGCGTGGACTGTGCCAGCATCCTGATGTTGGCTCCGGCGCAGAACATGCGCTCCAGGCCGCCGGTCACCACGACCGCCTTGACCTCCGGGTGCTCGAAGCGCAGCCGCTGGGCGAGGTCGTACAGTTCGATGTCGACGCCGAGATCGTAGGAGTTCATCTTGAGCTCGTAGCCGGGGACCAGGCCGCCGTGCTCGTCGACGCGCAGCGTGACGGTGGCCACCGCCCCGTCCACCTCGAGCTTCCAGTGACGGTAACGGTCCGGGGAGGTCGCGAAGCGAACCACCGGCGGAGCCGAATGCGTTGTTTCACTCAATGCGTGCTCCTGGAGGTGCAGGGGGGCTTGCGCCTACAATGTTCGACGTTTCGCAGATGTATCGTCAAGTGTTTGTAGCATTTTGGGGGAACGGTACGTCACGACGCGCAGCCTTGCCTAACCTGGCAGAATGCGCCTCACCAGCGAGACTGACGACAGGAGGGCGGACGTGGCCCCGCGCGAAGCGCACACGGAGACCGGCCAGGCGGCCGAGCGCCGCCCGACCGGCGCCAGTGCGCGCTCGCTGCTGCTGACCGTCCTCGGCGAGTTCGTGCTGCCGCGCAGCGGCGAGGTCTGGACGGGGACCCTGGTCACCGCGCTCGGCGCCCTCGGCGTCGAGGAGAAGTCCGCGCGTCAGGCTCTGTCCCGCACCGCGGCCGAAGGCCTGCTCACGTCGGTGCGGCACGGCCGCAAGGTGCGCTGGAACCTGACCGAGGCCGGCGACCGGCTGCTGCGCGAGGGCACCGAACGCATCTACGGCTTCATGCGGGGGCCGCACGGCTGGGACGGCCGCTGGCTGGTCCTCACGGCCGGGGTGCCGGAGGCCCAGCGCCAGCTGCGCCACCGCCTGCGCACCAAGCTCACCTGGCTCGGGCTCGGCTCGCCCTCCCCCACGCTCTGGATCGTCCCCGACGCGTCCAAGGAGGCCGCGGTCCGGGAGGTCATCCGCGAGCTCGACCTCGCCGACCGCGCCTACGCCTGGACCGGTCCGTCGGCGGGCATCGGCGACACCGCCACACTCATCAACGCCGCGTGGGACCTCGACGACGTGGAGAAGCGCTACCTCGCCTTCATCGAACGCTTCGAGGGCCTCCCCGTCGAGTCCGACCGCGATGCGTTCGTCAACCAGGTGCTGCTCATCCAGGAGTGGCGGCGCTTCCCGTTCCTCGATCCCGACCTGCCCGCCGAGCTGCTCGAGCACGACTGGCCAGGACCGCGGGCGGCGGCCGTCTTCCACGACCTGCACAACCGGTGGCACCGGCGGGCCCAGGCCGAGTGGGACCGCATGGACGAGGGCGCCGCCGCCCGCTCCTAGATCTTTCTAGAGGAGCCCTTCGTCGGCCAGGTGCACGTAGTCGAACTCGACCGGCTGGTCGTTGATGCCGGTCTTCGGCGGGGCGATCCAGCCGGCGAACTTGCCGTACTCGTACTCGGGGACCATCAGGCCCGCCACCGCCTCGCGGTCGGCCGTCGTGGGCAGCCACTCGTCGATCCTGGCCTGCCAGGCGGCCTCCTCAATGACCTCGCCCTGCGGGGTCACGTGGTGTCCTGCGTACACGCCGACCTTGCGGTTGAAGCCCTCGTGCGGCAGGTACAGCCGGTCGCTGAGCCCGGCGTCCTCCAGCGCCTGGTTCCAGCGGCGCACGCCGTTGGCGCAGTCGGCGACGTACTCGTCGCGCAGGTCGAGGTTGAGCGCGCTGAGCATCGGCACGGTCTTCGTCTTGATCTGGCCGTCCTCGACGTAACGCAGCTCGCGGGTGGCTTCCAGCAGCACGTGGTCGTCCTTGCGCCGGGTCTCCATCCACCGGCCCTTCAGGCCGGAGCTGTAGTAGTTGCCGGCGTTGGTGGACTGCTCGGAGCCGAACAGGTCCATCGACACCGAGAACTGGAAGTTGAGGTATTTCTGGATGATGTCCAGCGGGATGCCGCCGTGCGGGAGGACGTCGGCCGTGCCGTGCTCCTTCATGAGCTCGGCGGTGCGCTCCAAAATCCGCTGCACGCCGGTGGTGCCCACGAACATGTGGTGGGCCTCCTCCTTCAGCATGAACTCGCAGGTACGCGCCAGCGGGTCGAACGCCGACTCCTTCAACGTCCCGAGCTGATACTTGCCGTCCCGGTCGGTGAAGTACGTGAACATGAAGAACTGCAGCCAGTCCGTGGTCGCCTCGTTGAAGGCGCCGAGGATCCGCGGCGAGTCGAGGTCGCCCGAGTTGCGCTTGAGCAGCTGCTCGGCCTCCTCACGCCCCTCCCTGCCGAAGTAGGCGTGCAGGAGGTAGACCATCGCCCACAGGTGCCGGCCCTCCTCCACGTTGACCTGGAAGAGGTTGCGCAGGTCATAGATGCTGGGCGCGGTGTTGCCGAGGATGCGCTGCTGCTCGACCGAGGCGGGCTCGGTGTCGCCCTGCACGACGATCAGGCGCATCAGGTCGGCCCGGTGCTCGCCGGGCACCTCCTGCCAGGCCGGCTCACCCTTGTGCTTGCCGAAGTTGATCTTGCGGTCGGGGTCCCGCTCGGCCAGGAAGATGCCCCAGCGGTACTCATCCATCGGGACGTGCTCGAAGTGCGCCCACCCGTCGCGGCCCACCGCCACGGCAGTGCGCAGGTAGACGTCCTTGGTCGGCAGGGCCGGGCCGAGCTGCTTCCACCAGTCGAGGAACTTCGGCTGCCAGCCTTCGAGCGCGCGCTGCAGGCGGCGGTCACCGGCCAGGTTGACGTTGTTGGGGATGCGCTCGCTGTAGTCGACCCGGCTGAGGGGGCCGGCGGGCGCGGGGGCGGCGCCGGTGCGGGAGTCGGTGCTCATCGCTGCTCTCCTGTCTGCATGTCTCAGTTGACGATCGCGTCGAGAATCTCTGGGCCGCCCTGGAGGGCGGTGCGCTGCAGGTGGGCGTGCACGGCACGCAGGCCGCCCTCCTCCTCGCCGCCGCCGGCGCGGCCCGGTCCGCCGTGGACGAGCTGCGGCATGGGCGTGCCGTGCCCGGTGGACTCTCCCGCACTGTCGCGGTCGAGCACGAGGAGGCGGCCGTGGCAGGCGGCCGCGCCGAGCACGACCTGCCGGACGAAATCACGGTCGTGGGAGACGACCGACCCGGCCAGCGAGCCGTCGCCCCGGGCGATCAGCTCCGCCAGCTGCGCGGTGTCGCGGTAGGGCATGAGCGTGCTCACGGGGCCGAACGCCTCCACCTCATGGGGCTCGGGACGGTCCACGTCGTCGGCACGCAGCAGCAGCGGCGACAGGAACGCGCCCCGCTCGGCGTCGGCGCCGACGACCTCGACCTTGTGCGGGTCACCGTACACAATGGAGCCGGCCTCGGAGAGGCGGGCGACGGCGGCGCGGACGTCGTCGCGCTGCGCGAGGCCGACGAGCGCGCCCATCGTCACGCCCGCCGCACCCGGCGCGCCCACGACCACACGCGCGAGCCGTGCCTCGACCGCCTCGGACACCGGGTCGATGAGGTGCGCGGGCACGAACGCGCGCCGGATGGCGGTGCACTTCTGCCCGGCTTTGACCGTCATCTCGGTGACGAGCGCGTCGGCGAACAAGTCGAACTCCGGCTGCCCGGGCACAGCGTCCGGGCCGAGGACCGAGCAGTTGAGCGAGTCGGCCTCGGCGTTGAAGCGGGCCGAGCGGCGCGTGACGGCGGGGTCGGCCCGCAGCCGGGCGGCCGTGGCCGCGGACCCGGTGAACCCGATGTGGTCCTGCCCGCCGAGCAGCTCGAGCAGGCCGGGGATGCCTCCAGCGACGAGCTGGATCGCCCCCGGCGGCAGCGTGTCGGCGATGATGCGCACGGCGTGCGCGGCGATGTACGCGGTCGGGGTGGCGGGCTTGACGATCGTCGGCAGCCCGGCGAGCAACGCGGGGGCGAGCTTCTCCAGCATGCCCCAGACCGGGAAGTTGAACGCGTTGATCTGCAGGGAGATCCCGCGGGGCGTGGTGAGGACGTGCCGGCCCGCGAACGTGCCGCCCTTGCCGAGCGGGATCAGGTCGTCCTCGACGATGAGGGTGTGGTCGGGCAGGCCCTTGCGGGCGAGGCTCGCGTAGACGAGGGCCGTGCCGATGCCGCCGTCCACGTCGACCGCGGCGTCCCTTCGAGTGGCGCCGGCCCGCGCCGACAGGTCGTACAGCTCTTGCTTGCGCTCCTGCAGTGCCAGGGCGGCGGCCTTGAGCGCGGCGGCCCGCTGCGGGAAGGTCAGCTCGCCGAGTGCGGTCAGGCCGGTGCGGCGCGCGTACGTCACCGCGGCGGCCAGGTCGAGCCCGTCGCTGGTGACCCGGGTGACGAGCTCGCCGGTGACCGCGTCGGCGACGGGCGTCCCTTCGCCTGCGCCGGTGCGCCAGCCGCCTTCGAGATAGCTCGGCAACGTCATGCGTCACTCCAGTCGTAGAAGCCCTTGCCGGTCTTGCGTCCGAGATGGCCCTGCTCGACGAGCCGGACGAGCAGGTCCGGCGGGGCGAAGCGGGGGCCCAGCTCGCGTTCGAGGTAGCGGGCGATGCCCAGCCGCACGTCCAGGCCGACGAGGTCGGTCAGGCGCAGGGGTCCTGTCGGGTGGCCGTAGCCGAGCGTCATCGCGGCGTCGATGTCCTCGGCCGTGGCGACGCCCGACTCGACCATGCGGATCGCCTCCAGGCCGAGGATGACCCCGAGCCTGCTGCTGGCGAAGCCGGGCGAGTCGCGGACGACCACGGCGGTCTTGCCGATCTCCCCCACCCAGGCCGCGGCACGCTCCCGCAGGGCGGGTTCGGTGGCGGAGGCGATCACCACTTCGACGAGCTTGCTCGCCGGGACGGGGTTGAAGAAGTGCAGCCCGAGGAAACGTCCTGGCCGGGCGAGCGCCTCGGCGAGGGTGTCGAGCGAGATGCTGCTGGTGTTGGAGGCGATGATCGCCTCCGGCTCGACCGCGTCCTCGACGGCGCGGAGGGTGACGAGCTTGAGGTCGAGGTCCTCGGGCACCGCCTCGATCACCAGCCCGCATCCGGCCAGGCCGGCGGCGCCGGTGACCGGGTGCAGGCGGGTCATCGGCTCGTCGGCGTCCTTGATCAGGCCACGCTCGGCGCTGCCCCGGACGGCGCGGGCCACCCGGGCGCGGGCGGCGGCCGCGGCCTCCCCGTCGCGCTCCACCAGCGTGATCTCACAACCGGCCAGCAGAAGGGCGTGGGCGATGCCGGCGCCCATGCGCCCGCCGCCCACCACGCCGCATCGGTCCGGCAACGTACGGGTCATCGCAATCCTCCGCTCACACCCCAAACTTGCCACACTTTCATCGCGTTGCGAAAGGCTTATGTAGCAGATTGTGTTATCGCAACGCCGCGTCACACCAGCGTGACCTGCATCGACACACTAGATCCGACCTGGATGGGAACCGAGTTGACCCGCCGACACGATCCACACCTGACGCCCCGCAGCTCAACGAGGTATCGATTTGTTACAGACTCTTGACGCCACAACACTCATCTGTGGATTCTGTGCGCACTGTGTCAGCGCAATGACGCCGACGTCACCCCCGGGAGTCGCACATGGGTGTTCTCTCTACTGTTCTCCACACGCTACGACCCGGCACCGCCGTCGTCCTGCTCGCGCTGTCGGGTTGTGCGGGTTCGAGCCTGACCCAGTCCGGCGGCGAGTCGACCGCGGGCTCCGTGAAGATAGGTCTGCTGGTGCCGCTGTCGGGGGTCTACGCCCCACTCGGCGAGGACATGCGCAATGGATTCCAGTTCTACCTGGACCAGCACAGCGGCAAGCTGGGCGGGCGCACGGTCGAGGTCGTGTCCGCCGATGAGGGCGAAGGGCCGCAGACCGGCGTGCCCGCCGCCCAGAAGCTGGTGACACAGGATCAGGCGACCGCGGTCGTCGGAGTCGTCAACTCCGCCACCGCGCTCGGCCTGCGGGACTTCTTCCATGAGTCCAAGAAGCTGCTGCTGATCGCCAACGCCGGCGCCGACGCCATCACCGGCGCCCAGAAATCCGACTATGTCTGGCGTACCAGCTTCTCCAACGGCAAGGTCGCGGCCGCGCTCGGCCCCGAGGTGGCCAAGGAGACCGACGGCGGCGTCTACCTCATCGCCGCCGACTACGCTGCGGGCAAGGAGATGGTCGCCGGCTTCCGCAAGACGTTCGAGGCGGCCGGCGGCAAGGTCGCCGGCGAGAAGTACACGCCGTTCGGCAAGACCCAGGACTTCCAGCCGTTCCTGTCGGCGATCCGCGGCTCCGGCGCCAAGGCCGTCTACAGCTTCTACGCGGGCGCCGAGGCGGTCAACTTCGTCAAGCAGTACCGGCAGTTCGGGCTGGCCGACAAGACGCCGCTGTACGCCACGGGCTTCCTCACCGAGGGCGGCGTGCTGGACGCGCAGGGCGAGGCGGCGGTCGGGGTGAAGACCTCCCTGCACTACTCCACCGAGCTGGACAGCCCGCGCAACAAGGAGTTCGTGGCCGCCTACCGCAAGGCCTACAACGAGGCGCCCACGGTGTACGCGGTGCAGGCCTACGACTCCGCGGCCGTGCTCGACAAGGCCCTCGCGAACGCGCCGAGCGGGAGCGGTGACGAGCTGGTCAAGGCGCTGGGCGCGGTCGGTCCCGTCGACAGCCCGCGCGGCCAGTGGAGCTTCGACGCCAACCATGACCCGCAGCAGGCGTACTACCTGCGCGAGGTCAAGTCCAGCGGCGGTGCCGTCGTCAACGCGGTCGTCGGCCCGCTCAGCGGGACGCCATGACGGGCCACCTGGTCAGCGTGCTCAACGGGCTGGCGATGGGCTCGCTGCTGTTCGCCATCGCGCTGGGATTGTCCCTGGTGTTCGGCATGATGGACGTGCTCAATCTCGCGCACGGCGCGGTCTACCTGGTCGGCGCCTACGTCGCGGTGGCGCTGGTCGCCGACGGCGCCGGCCTGGCGGCCTTCGTCCTGGCGGTGCTGCTCGCCGCCGTGCTGGGGGCGGTGCTGGGCGGCGTGCTCGCGGGCCTGACCCGGGCCACGCCGCACCATCTCGACCAGGCGCTCCTCACGCTCGGCGTCTCCCTCGTGGTCGCCGAGCTGCTGTCGATCTTCTTCGGCAACGATGTGCACTCCATCGCCGCGCCGGCCCCGGTCGCGGGGAGCGTCGTCGTGTTCGGCGAGACCTACCCGGTTTACCGGCTGCTGGTGATCGGGTTCGGGGTGGTGCTGGCGGTCGCGGTCTACTTCCTGGTCGAGCGGAGCGTGCTCGGCTCGGTGATCCGCGCGACCGTCGCCGACCGCGGCATGGTGTCGGCGCTGGGCATCAACACCGGACGCGTGCTGGTGGGGGTGTTCGCGGCGGGCGCCGGGCTGGCGGCGGTCGGCGGGGTGCTGGCCGGGCCGATCCTGGGCGCCCAGCCTGGCCTGGACGAGAAGGTGTTGCTGCTGGCGCTGGTCGTGGTGGTCATCGGTGGTCTCGGCTCGGTCCGCGGTGCGCTGCTCGGCGCCGTCCTGATCGGGCAGGTGCAGGCGCTCGGCACCTCGCTGCTGCCGGAGTACGCGTCCTTCCTGATCTTCGCCGCGATGGGTCTGGTGCTCCTGCTGCGCCCGGCCGGTCTGCTGCCCGCCGGCGGGGCGGTGCGCGCGTGAAGGTCACCACCACCATGGAACGGACGGAGACCGTGACTCCCGAGGTGACCCGCTCTTCGCCGCGCAAGGTGGCGCTCGTCGCCGCCGTCCTCGCGGTGCTGGTGGCGGCGCCGGTGGTGCTGGGGGCGTACCCGGTGACCACGATGACGCGCATGCTGGCCTTCGCGGTGCTGGTGCTCAGCGTCGACCTGCTCACTGGGGTCGCCGGCCTGCCCACGCTCGGGCAGGCCGCCTACTTCGGCGTGGGCGCCTACACGGCCGTGCTCATCGGCCTCCACATCACCTCGGACGCGACGGTGCAGGTGGTCGCCGGGCTCGCGGCCGGGTTGATCGCCGCGGCCGCCACCGGGTGGGTCGCCGTGCGGGCCCGGGGCATCGTCTTCCTCATGCTGACGCTGGCCATCGGCGAGTCGGTGCATCAGGTGGCCGACACCTGGTCGGCCGTGGGCGGCAGCAACGGCCTGGCGGGGATGCCGCCGATCAGCCTGTTCGGCGCTCCGCTGCTGGCCAGCGGGTTCGTCTACTGGTGGGTGCTGGCGGTGGCGGTCGTCCTCTTCGCGGCGGTCGCGCTGGTCGTCCGGTCCCCGTACGGCAGGACGCTGCGCGGCGTACGCGACAACGAGGCCCGGATGCGGGCGCTCGGCTACCGTCCGGCGCTCGCCAGGTATGGCGTGTTCTGCCTGGCGGGGGCCGTCGCGGGAGCCGGTGGCGCGTTGTGGGTGGCGCAGGCGCGGTTCGTCTCGCCCGGGGACCTGGGTTTCGAGGTCGCGGCGCTCGCCCTGCTCAGCGTCGTCATCGGCGGGTCGGGCAGCCTGTGGGGACCGTGCCTGGGCGCGGCCCTTGTGCTGCTGGTGCGCGACAACCTGTCGGCCTCCATCGACGGGCACGGCCCGCTGCTGCTGGGTCTGCTGTTCGTCGCGGTCGTCTTCGTCATGCCGCGCGGGCTGGCCGGCGTCCGCCGGAGAAAAAGCCGCGGAAAGGAGCGCTCGTCATGACGCCTCTCCTGGAGCTGCGGGGGCTCACCCGCGCCTACGGCTCGCTCACCGCCGTGGACCACGTCGACCTGACGGTGTCGCCGGGCGAGCGGCACGCCCTCATCGGGCCGAACGGCGCCGGCAAGTCGACGTTGTTCGCGACCGTGGCGGGCACGTTGCCGGCCACCGGCGGAAGCGTGATGTTCGACGGCCAGGACGTCACGGCCCTGCCCGAGTCCGAGCGGGCCCGGCGCGGGCTGCTGCGCACCTACCAGCATTCCAGCCTCTTCCTGGACTGCTCGGTGCTGGACAACGTCGCGCTCGCCGTCCAGCGCGTTCACCGGGTGGCGTACCGGTTCGACCGGGCCGCGCGGCGTTTCCGGCGCACCGAAGCCGAAGCCCGCCGCCACCTGGAATCGGTGGGGCTGGCCGGGCGGGCCGGCGACCGGGCCGCCGACCTGTCCCACGGCGAACGCCGGCAGCTCGAAGTGGCGATGGTGCTCGCGGCGCAGCCGGCTCTCGTCATGTTCGACGAGCCCACCGCGGGGATGTCCGCCGCCGAGACCGAGCGCTTCGCGGCACTGGTGGAGCGACTGCCGGACGAGCTGACCCTGCTCATCGTCGAACACGACCTCGACGTGGTGTTCCGCCTGGCCGACCGCATCACCGTCCTGCACCTGGGACGCGTCCTGGCCACCGGGACCCCGCAGGAGATCCAGGCCGACGACGAGGTGCGACGCGCCTATCTCGGCTCCGCCAGAACCGACGAGCTCTTCCCGGGAGGTCTCCGATGACGGACCTGCTGACCGTGCGCGACCTGCGCGCCGGCTACGCGGGCAGCACGGTGCTCGACGGCGTCGACCTCACCGTGCCCGCCGGCGGCGTCGTGGCCCTGCTGGGCCGCAACGGTGCGGGCAAGAGCACCTTCGTCCACACCGTCATGGGCATGCTCAAGCCGTACTCCGGCAGCATCCGCCTCGGTGACCGGGAGCTCGCGGGGGCGGCCGCGCACGTGGTCGCCCGCAGCGGCGTGGCGATCGTCCCCCAGGGCCGCCGCGTGTTCGCGCCGCTCACCGTGGCGGAGAACCTGCGCATCGCGTCCGGGCGCGGGCAGGACGGCTGGACGCCGGAGCGGATCTACGAGCTGATGCCGCGGCTCGCCGAGCGCCGCGGCAACCGCGGCGACCAGCTGTCCGGCGGCGAGCAGCAGATGCTGGCCATCGGCCGCGCGCTGCTGCGCAACCCGCGCCTGCTGCTGCTCGACGAGCCGTCCGACGGCCTCGCGCCCGCGGTCGTCGACCAGGTCGCCGAATTGCTGGAGGGGCTACGCGGCGAGGGCATCGCGGCCGTGCTCGTCGAGCAGGACCTGCACCTGGCCTTCCGCCTGGCGGACGAGGTGGCGGTCATGCAGAAGGGGCGCATCGTGCACCGGAGTTCCACCGCGGACTTCCGGGCGGATCGCGCCCGCGCCCACGCCCTCCTCGGCGTGGGCTGACCACGTCCACCCGGCCCTATCGGAGGTCGCCGTGCGTACCAGCGACATCGCACCGAGCCTGCGTCCCGAGATCGCGCTGTCATGGCGACGGTGCCGGATGAGCGGCCTCCAGCCCGAGGCGCCCGATCTGCGCATCGAGCCCGGCGAGGTCGACCCGCGCAGCCGCCTCGTCGCCGCCGCCCAGCCGGTCCTGGAGCAGCTCGCCGAGCAGCTCGGCGACGCGGACTACTGCGTCATCCTCGCCGACCGGGAGTCGCGGCTGGTGGACGTGCCCCTCGGGGCGCGTACGCTGCGCAGCCGGCTGGAGGCGCTGGGCGTGGTGGCCGGCGGGGTCTTCATGGAGGAGACCACCGGGACCAACTCGATCGCCACGGTGTACGAGCTGCGCCACGGCCTCGCGGTGCACGGCGAGGAGCACTACCTGGAGCCGTTCAAACGGTTCAGCTGCTACGGCCATCCGATCAGGCACCCGGCGACGCGCCGGCTGGAGGGCGTGCTCGACATCACCTGCCTGGCCGAGAACGACTCGCCGCTGCTGGGCCCGTTCCTCGCCCGGGCCGTGAGCGACATCGAGGAGCGGCTGCTGCTCAGCGCGCGCCGGGCCGAGCAGCACATGCTGGCCGCCTTCCAGGCGGCCGCGGCCGGCCGCAACCGGCCGGTGCTGGTGCTCGGCGAGGGCGTGGTGCTGGCGAACCCGGCGGCGGTCGAACTCCTCGAGCCGATCGACCACCTGCGGCTGCGCGAGCTGGCGGCCGACCTCGGGCGCCACCACCGGCACGAGGAGCGCGCGATCGAGCTGTCGTCGGGGCGTCACCTGCACGTCCGTCTCAAGGCCATCGCCGCCACCGCGGACGGGACCTTGTTCGAGTTCACCGACCCCGGCGAGCCCCGGCCGCTCATCGGCGGCGCCGCGCGGCCTTCCGCCGCACCGGCGCGCGCCTGGGTCTCCACGGGCGCCGTGGTCTCCACAGGCGCCCCGGTCGCCTCGGTCTACATCGGCGGGGAGCCGGGGACCGGACGGACGACCACGGCGAGGTCGCTGGCCGGGGAGACCGGGTTCGTCACGCTCGACGCCTCGGAGGCGGCCGTCCAGGGCGAGGCCGCGTGGCTGGCCGCCCTGGAGCAGGCCTGTGCCTCCGGCATGCTGCTCGTGGAAGACGCGCACGTGCTGCCCGGTGCGTGCGCGGTCCGGCTGCGGCGGCTCATCGAGCGAGCCCTCAGGGGGCAAGCAGCGAGGCGAATCCTCCTGACCGGGGCCCCGTTCGCCGAGCTCGCCGGGGACGCGGCGGCGCTCGCGGCCGGGTGCGCCTCCCGAATCGAGCTGCCGGCCCTGCGCGACCGTCCCCATGACCTGCCGGGGCTGGTGCGGGCCATGCTCGACGACCTCGGCGTGGGCGACCGGGTGCGGTTCACGCCCGCGGCGCTCGCGGCCCTGGCCGCGCACCCGTGGCCGGGCAACCTGCGTGAGCTGCGCGCGGTGATCGGCGGGGTCGTGGCACATCGCTCGGCCGGTGACGTGACACCGCGCGACCTGCCCGAGAATTACCAGGTCAGCCCGCGGCGGGGGCGGATGACGCCGTTGGAGCGGGCCGAGCACGACGCCATCGCCGCCGCCCTGCGCGAGTACGACGGCAACAAGCTGCGTGCCGCGCAGCGGCTCGGCATCAGCCGGACGACGCTCTACAGCCGGATGCGCGCCCTGCAGATCACCGTGTCCAATAGTTGAACAGTGCACCGGGCGGATGCCGCCATATGTTGCCGGTGAGAAACCCACCGGCAAAGGAGTCGTAACGTGCGCATCACCGCGGCACTGACCGAGACCAAAGGCGCTCCCTTCGCCCTCACCCCCCTCGAACTGGACGACCCGCGGCCGGGCGAGGTCGTCGTGCGGATGGTGAGCTCCGGCGTCTGCCACACCGACCTGATCGTCCGCGACCAGTGGTACCCGGTGCCCCTGCCCGCCGTGCTCGGCCACGAGGGCGCGGGTGTCGTGGAGGCCGTCGGCGACGGCGTCACCTACGTCGCCCCCGGCGACCACGTCGTGCTCACGTTCAACTCCTGCGGCTCCTGCCGCATGTGCGACCAGGGCCGTCCGGCGTACTGCGATCAGTTCTTCGCCTTCAACTTCGCGGGCTCGCGCGGCGACGGCAGCACGACGCTGCACCGGGACTCCGGCGACGTGCACGGCGTCTTCTTCGGCCAATCGGCGTTCGCCACCTACGCCCTGGCCACCGAGCGGAACGTCGTGAAGGTGGACCGGGACGCGCCGCTGGAGCTGCTCGGCCCGCTCGGCTGCGGCATCCAGACCGGCGCCGGCGGTGTGCTCAACTCGCTCAAGCCGCCGGCGGGCAGCAGCATCGCGATCTTCGGCGCGGGCTCGGTCGGCATCAGCGCCATCATGGCCGCCGCCGTCGCGGGCTGCACCACCATCGTCGCCATCGACCTGAACGACCAGCGGCTGGAGCTGGCCGAGCAGGTGGGCGCCACGCACATCATCAACGCGGCCGCGGGCGACACGGTGGAGCGGCTCCGCGGCCTCACCGGCGGCCTCGGTGTGGACTACACGGTGGAGACCACCGCGGTGCCCGCCGTGCTCCGGCAGGCGGCCGACGCGCTCAACCAGGGCGGCACCTGCGGCCTCATCGGCGCCGCCGCGCTCGGCACCGAGGTCTCGCTCGACATGTCCTCGCTGCTGTTCGGCCGCAGCGTACGCGGCATCGTCGAGGGCGACAGCGTGCCCCGCCAGTTCATCCCCAAGCTCGTCGACCTGTACCGGCAGGGCCGGTTCCCGTTCGACAAGCTGATCAAGACGTACGCCTTCGAGGACATCAACCAGGCGGTCGAGGACTCCGAGAAGGGCACCACCCTCAAGCCCGTCCTGACCTTTGGAGAGCGCTGATGAACCTCCGCTACGACACCTTCTTCATCGGCGGCAGCTGGGTCAGCCCCGCCACGGACCGAGTGATCAGCCCGGTCAACGCCAGCACCGAGGAGCCGCTCGGCCAGGTCCCCGAGGGCGCCGAGGCCGACATCGACGCGGCCGTCGCCGCCGCCCGGCGGGCCTTCGACGACCCGTCCGGCTGGGCGAGCTGGGAGCCCGCCCGGCGCGCCGACGTCATGGACCGCCTGGCCGACGCCATCGACCGGCGGGCCGACGGCTTCGTGGAGCGGGTCAGCGCCCAGAACGGCATGCCGGTCGCCGTCGCCCGCCAGCTGGAGACCGGCTACCCCAGCGCCGTACTGCGGTACTACGCCGGACTGGCCCGCGCGGCCGAGTTCACCGAGACCAGGGACGGACTGTTCGGCGGCTCGATCCAGGTGCGGCGGGTGCCGGTCGGGGTCGTGGCAGCCATCGTGCCGTGGAACTTCCCGCAGGCGCTGACCATGTTCAAGATCGCGCCGGCGATGGCGACCGGGTGCACGCTCGTCATCAAGCCGTCGCCGGAGACCGTCCTGGACGCCTACCTGCTGGCCGAGGCCATGGAGGAGGCCGGCGTCCCCGCCGGGGTCGTCAACATCGTCCCCGGCGGACGCGAGGTCGGAGCCTATCTGGTCGCCCACCCGGACGTGGACAAGGTGGCCTTCACCGGCTCCACAGCGGCCGGCCGGATGATCGCCGAGACCTGCGGGCGGCTGCTGCGCCCGGTCACTCTGGAGCTCGGCGGCAAGTCCGCGGCGATCGTGCTCGACGACGCCGACCTGGACCTGGCCAAGATCGGCGAAGGGCTGTTCGGGTCCACGCTGCTCAACAACGGCCAGACGTGCTTCCTCGGCACGCGGGTCCTGGCCCCGCGCAGCCGGTACACCGAGGTCGTCGACGCCTTCACGGCCCTGGCCGGCTCGCTGACCGTGGGCGACGCCGGTGACCCCGCGACCCAGATCGGGCCGATGGCCACCGCCCGGCAGCGCGACCGGGTCGAGTCGTACATCGCCAAGGGGCGTGGCGAAGGGGCCCGGATCACGGTCGGCGGCGGACGTCCGGCCGGACTGGACCGGGGCTGGTTCGTGCAGCCGACCGTCTTCGCCGACGTGGACAACGGCTCCGTCATCGCCCAGGAGGAGATCTTCGGCCCCGTCCTGTCCCTCATCCCGTACGACGACGTCGACCACGCCGTCCGCATCGCCAACGACTCCGACTTCGGGCTCGGCGGCACGGTGTGGACCAGCGACCCCGAACGCGGCGCCGCCGTCGCCCACCGGGTCCGTACCGGCACCATCGGGGTCAACCGCTACATCCCCGACCCCGCCGCCCCCTTCGGCGGCGTCAAGGCCAGCGGCCTCGGCCGCGAGCTGGGCCCGGAGGGACTGGCCGGCTACCAGCAGATCCAGACCGTGTACGTGTAACCCCCTGCCCACGCCGCCCGCCTGCTCGCCGGCGGGCGGCCACGGTCGGGCGGGCTCAGACCGGCACCCAACCTATTGGTGAGTCACGTCTGAGGCGGGCAGCGGCGACTAGCTTGGGAATGTGCGAACCGTCGCTTGAGACCACCTTCGCAGGTCCGCTGCCCCTTGCCGCGGAGGCCACTACCAAGGCATCTACCACGCACTCGTGCCCGTCCAAGCCGGCGTCATCCAGCAACAAGCCGGCCAGGTCCGCAACTCCTTCCGTCATGGGCAGCACGGTCAGGTGCACGCGCTGCCAGATGAGACGCTTTCCGACCACTCCGGTACGACGCACCTCAGCCAGCGTCACGGCGCTGATCGCCGGGATGAAACCTTCATCCCTGGCAATGGCTATCCGGGCAACGATTCGGGCATCGTCCTCACCGAGCAGGGAGAACGGCTGGGCGTCGAGCACGAGCATGGGCGTGGGGAACTGAACGTCCGCGCGCCTTACTCTGCGGACCACGCCCGCCTGGCTTCCTCCATGACATCGTCGGACAGTGGGCCGACCCTCCGCTCATGGTCGGCCACAATCTCTTCGGCCTTCAACAACGCCAAGCCGTACTCGGCGGCCTGATCAACAAAACGTGAGAACCCCCGGGGACCGGTCCGGCTCTCGATCTCCTCGGCGAGCGAGCGGCGAAGGGTCACCGACTTCTTGATCGTCGGATCTGTGGGCTGTGTCAAGGCCATGGCCTCATTATGCTACTTGAAGTCGCATAATGAGGCCATGGATCACACCAGGTCCCGCAGATGAGCGCCCGCCGTAGCCCAAGCCAAGCCGAACGGGCGGCAGGGCGTGCGTGCCTCGTTAGCGCGCGGACACCCTGTACGTGCGGCCCGGCCTGGTCGGGAAGGAGAACGTCGTCTCGCCGGTGTCGGCGTCCCGGCCGAAGGTGAGCGGCACGGGACGGTTGGTGGAGCGGTCGATCACGACCGGCCGCCCCGTACGCCACGGGCTGGCGAGCGTGGCCGTGCCGCCCTTCTCGCTGGTCACCTCGATCTCCGAGACCTCCCTGCCCGCCTTGCGCTCGGCGGACACCAGGAAGGCGCCCTTCGCGCGCAGCCGGACGAACTTGCCGTCGCGGCCGGCCGGCCAAGCCGGGAAGACCCGGATGACGTTCTCGAACGTCTGCAGGAACATCGAGTTGACCGTCTCCAGCGACCCCGAGGTCTCCTGGGCGCCGCCGCCCTGCCGGACGGTCAGGTTCGGCCGCCACAGGCGGTTGATCACGGCCGAGAACTTGCCGATCAGGTCCTCCGGGTCCCAGCCCGCACGTGCGGCGATGGTGAACGTCTTCGGGAAGCCGTTGATGGACGAGCCGCGCGAACCGGGCAGGAACGGGTCGACCCACTGCAGGGTGTCGCGGACCTTCCGCAGCTGCTCAGGGTCGCCGCCGATGGCGAGGTTGTCGCTGGGGTGGACGACGCCCTCAAGATTGATCGGCTGGTCGTTCTTGTTGAGCAGCGCGTTCCCCTTGATCGAGTTCTCGATCTTGCTGGCGAGGAGGATGACGTCCAGTCCGTCCATGGTCGCCGTCGGGTAGGGGGCCAGGTCGTCGAGGTAACTCTGCCAGAGCGGCCGCAGCTCCGCGTCCACGCCGAGCACCTTGCTGTATTCGATCAGCGCGGTGAGCGTACGCCGGATGTAGCCGAGGTCGTAGACCGAGTCGACGTCATCGCCGCCCTCGTTCACGGCGCTGTGCAGAACGTGGTACTTGCCGTCCTCGCCCTTCACCACGAAGTCCATCCAGAACTCGCCGAGCTCCTTCAGGAACGGGTAGGTCCGGGTGCGCAGGAACTCCTCATCGCGGGTGTACTCCCAGTTCCACATGAACGGGATCGCGGCGAAGGTGCCGTTGGTCTTCTGGTCGCTGAGCTTGCCCGGCGACTTCGGCCCGCTCACCGGGACCTCGGCCGGCGCAGGACGGGTCGCGTTGTACGGGGAGAAGGTCCGGCTGAAGGTCATGCCTTTGTATCCGGCCGCGTGGGTCGTGTTGCGGACATACGGGAGCTCGGCCCACACCGCCTTGTAGTACGGCGCGGCCAGCTCGGGCCGGTTCGACGAGTACACGCCGTAGTACTGGGATTCGGTGTTGTAGTTCATCCAGTACCGGTTCGCGCCGCCGGTCTGGTCCATTGTGCGCCACGGCGAGTAAGTGCCTGGCAGGAAGAAGCCTTCGCGGCTGGCCGCGCCCATGGCGTACAGGGCGCCGTAGTAGAACTTGTTCAGGGTCGAGTCGCCAGTGTCCACGTACGACTTCAACCAGAACTGCTTCCACCACTCGCGGTGCGCGCCCCTGGCTCGGTCGAGGGCGCGGTCGTCGAGCGCGGCCACGCGGTCCACCGCCTTGGTGACGAAGTCGGCCAGCGGCGTGGGATTCGCGTAGCCGCCGTTGCCGTGGATCGAGGTGACCAGCCGCACGGGCCTGCCGGGAGCCAGCTCGAAGGATAGGCGGGCGAGGTTGCTCGCCGGTGTGCCGGCGGTGACCGGGGTGCGCGAGCCGACGATCTTGACGGACGCGGCGGCCTTGGACGCCCAGCCGGTCGAGCCGTCGGCGCCGGTCGTGCGGGTGATCCACACCTGACCGTCGGCGGCTACGCCTGTCGTCCCGGCCGTGGCGACGGTCAGGTCGATCTGGAGCGGCAGGGGTTGTGCGTCGTCGGGGATCGACAGCTCGGTGACCAGGAGGTTCTCGCCGTCGGCGGTCCACGAGCGGGTGCTCAGCACCTGGCCGCCGACCGTCTGGGAACCCTGAACCTCGGCGTTGAGTAAGTCCTGCCGCTGAAGGTAGTTCGGGTCGACGCCGGTCGTGCCGTCGATGACGTTCGTCTGCCCGTTGAACACCATCAGGTCGCGGATGTAAGCCTTCTGGTTCGGGTCGGCGGGGTCGCGTACCGCGCCGGCGATGTGGAGCCGGACGTACCGGGCGGTGAAGGCGGGCACGGTGCGGTCGGTCGACTCGGCCGTGTTGCCCGTGACGACGTCCACGTCGGTCCAGGTGGCGCCGTCGGCGCTCTTCTGGAGGGCGAAGTTCTGCGTGTTGAGCTTCTGGAAGTTGTCGGCTCTGCCCTGGTAGCCGTTGTGCCTGACGACCCAGCGGTCGATCGTCTTGGCCTGGCCCAGGTCGACCGTGACCCATTGCGGGTCGGGGGCGCTCGCATTGGTCTGCGAGACCCAGCGGGTCTCGGGGTCGCCGTCGATCACGCAGGCCGCCGTGCATTCCAGCGCGTCCTTGACCGCGGCGGCGGCGGTGGCCTGCTGCGCCGGGCTGATGGAAATCTTGCCGAAGGGCATCTGCCCGTTGCCGCTGTGCCAGAAGTCGGACTTGGACAGGTAGTACGTCTGCCGCTGGTCGCGGGCGTCGGCGGCGACGTGCAGGTCGCCGTTGCCGAGGAGCAGGCCCGAGGTGTAGCCCGTGGTCTGCACGGTGTTGATCGCGGGCGGAGCGGTGTAGGCGTCGTCGATGGCCGACAGGAGCCTGCGGATGTCCTGCCACTGCGACGAGTCGGCCTGGGCGGGAGCCGGGCTGACGGCGACCATGGTGGAGGCCAGGAGGGCGAGGGCGAGCAGGGAACGTTGCCTCATGGGGGGTGTCTCTCCGTTCAGAAGGGATCAGAGGGTCTGTACGGTGGCCGTGCGCCGGGCCTGTTCGGCGGCGAAGACGACACGGTGGCTGTCGACGCTTTCCTGGATGCCGGACAAGATCAGCTCGGGCCGGCCCTCGTGGAGGGCGGTGACGAACGACTCGATCAGCGCGGCGTCACCGCCGGCGTGGCCCTCGGCCGCGCTGGAGCCGTCCAACGAGGTGTCGATGGTGGTCGTTTCTTCCGACAAGAAGTCATAAATGCGGATAAAGCGGCCGTCGCCGGTCAGCTGCCCTTGGGTGCCGAACAGCTTGGTGTGCCGGTTCTCCAGCGGCGTGAAGGCGGTCATCGTGAACGCTGCGGTGATCCCGCCCTCGTACTCGATGGTCACCACTTGGTGGTCCACCACGTCGTTGTCGCTGGCGTACACGCAGCGCCCGTAGGGGCCCTCGGCGAGTGCCCTGGTGACCGCCTCCTCGGTGAGCACGCCGCCGGTCGCGACGCGGGTGAAGTACTGCTTGGTGCCGCCATGACGCAGCCCGTCGCGGTAGAGCCGCACGGCCGAGTACGCGCATGCGCGCTCGATCGGGCACTCCAGGCACCGGTCCGCGGCACCGGCCGGCCGGCGGTCGGCGCGGAAGTGGCGCAGTCCGCCGAAGGAGGAGACCCGCTCGGCCCTGCGGCCCACGACGTGGCCGAGCCAGTCGATGTCGTGGCAGGACTTGGCCAGCAACGCGAAGGTGGTCTCGTCCTCGCGCCGCCAGTTGCCGCGGACGAAGGAGTGGGCAAAGTGGTACCAGCCGATGGGCTCCAGGTGCTCAATGCTGACGATGTCGCCGATCCTGGGCAGCACCTCGCGCAGTTTGCGCGTGTAGGGGGTGTAGCGCATGACGTGACAAACCGCGATCATGGCGCCGGTGCGGGCGGCCGCCTCGCCGATCGCCACGGTCTCCGACTCGGTGGGGGCGATGGGCTTCTCCAACAGGATGTCGTAGCCCTGCCCGGCGAAGACCTCCGTGGGCGCCAGATGGTCGGCGTCCAGCGTCGCCACGATCACCGCGTCGGCGATCCTGCCGAGGTCGGCCAGCTCCTTCCAGCACCGGAAGACCCGCTCGGGCGGCAGCTCGTGCCGGGCCGCGAACTCCTGGCGGACGCCGGCCCGCGGCTCTGCCACGGCCACCACCCGCACCCGGTCGGGCCACCGCGCGGCCAGTTCGGCGTAGGCCGTGCCGCGTGCGCCCGCCCCCACCACGGCCAGGGTGATCGGCCGGTCGAGGGCCTCCCCGATGTGGTCCCTCAGGTTGATCATCCTTTGACCGCTCCCCCGGTGAGTCCTTTGACGAAGTGCTTCTGCAGCAGGAAGTAGAAAATGAGGATGGGCAGGGCCGACAGCACCATCAGGCCGAACATGCCGCCGTAGTCCCGCTGGAACTGGCCGAGCGCGCGGTAGACGCCCACGGTGACCGTGGTGCCGCCGGCCGGGCCGAGAATGATGAGCGGGTTGAGGAAGTCGTTCCAGATCCACACGCCCAGGAAGATCAGCACGCTGGCCGTGGCCGGCCGCAGCAGCGGGAAGACCACCCGCCAGAACGTGCCGAACCGGCCCGCCCCGTCGATCGAGGCGGCCTGCTCGAGCTCGACCGGGATGGCCCTGATGAAGCCGGAGAAGACGAACACCCCGAACGGCACGTAATAGCCGACGTTGAACAGCACCAGCCCGCTGATCGTGCCCATCAGCCCGGTCACGTTGAGCACCTGCGTGACCGGCACCAGGATCACCTGGGGCGGGATCATGAGCCCGGCCAGCAACACCAACAGGGTGATCCGGGCGAAACGCGACGGCGTGCGGCAGATGTAGTGGCCGAGCATGGCCGAGACGACCGTGAGGAGCACGATCGACAACAACGTCACGGTGACGCTGTTGATCAGGCCGTTCCAGAACAGGTTGTCCGGGCGGGTGAGCGCCTGCGTGATGTTGTCCAGCGTCGGCGGGATCGGCAGCGCGGCCGGCGACGCGGTGATGTCCGGGCCGTGCTTGAAGACGTTCGCCGCGACCAGGTAGAGCGGCAGGAAGAAGGCACTGGCCACGGCGATCGCGACCAGCGGGCGCAGCTGCCTCATAGGTCCACCTCCCGGCGGTTGAGCACGCGCAGCACGATGCTGGACACCGTCGCGATGATCACCAGCATGAGGATGGCCATCGCCGACGACTCGCCCGTGCGGTTGGCGGTGAAGCCGATCTGGATGACGTTGAAGGCCACGGTCGCCGTGGTCCCCAGCCCGGGCCCGCCTGCGGTCAGGACCTGGATGTGGTCGTACGCCTTGAAGCCGGTGATCAGCAGCATCACCGTGTTGGTGGTCAGCGCGGGCGCCAGCAGCGGCCAGGTGACCTTGCGGAAGCGGGTCCACGTGCCGGCGCCGTCGATCGAGGCGGCCTCCAGCAACGACTGCGGCACGCCCTGCAGCGCGGCCAGGTAGACCACCGAGCAGAAGCCGAGCATCTGCCAGCTGATGATGAAGCCGATCGAGTACAGGGCCAGATCGGGGTCGGACAGCCAGCCGACGCGGACGCCGAGAAGCTGGTTGATCAGGCCTTCGTCCTGCAGCATGGCCATCCAGACCACGCTGACGACCACCGAGCTGAGCACGACGGGGATGAAGAAGACGCTGCGCAGCACGCGGTAGAGCCAGCCGGTGCGGTCGAGCAGCACGGCCACGCCCACGCCGGCCACGTTCGGCACGATCACGATGATCAGCGTCAGGATCGTGGTGACCTTGAGCGAGGTCAGGAAGGCGGGGTCGCCGAGCAGGCGCACGTAGTTGTCCAGCCCGACGAAGCGGGTCCGCGTCGCGAAGAGGCTGGCGTTGGTGAGGCTGTAGCCGAAGCTGAGCAGGATCGGCGCGAGCACGAAGCAGGCGTAGACCAGCACGCCGGGCGCGACGAAGCTCAGCAGGTACGGCAGCCGTCCCGACGAGGCGGCCGCCCGCAGGTGGCGCAGGGGCATTTACTGGCCGCCCGCCTTGACCCACTCCTCGTCGAGCGCCTTGGCCGCGGCGGCGCCGTCGGTCTTGCCCGCGATGATCTCCTGTGCCAGCGCGAACACCTTGTCGCCCACCCCGGGCAGCAGGGAGTCGTCGCCCGTCTCGACCGTGAAGGCGTTGACGACCTGGCCCGACTTGAACACCTCGAGCGTGGCGTTGTAGACCGGGCCCATCTGCGGCGGCTGGTAGCCGTTGATCGCGATGATGGCCGCGTCGGTCTTGACGAGCACGTCGTTGTTGGCCGCGTTCTGGTTGAACTCCAGGGCGAAGGTCCTGGCCGCCTCCAAGTTCTTGGACTTGGCGTTCACGATGGGCCCGCCTCCGGTGTACGACGGCACGACGACCTTGCCGTCGTCCGTGGGCCAGGCGAACACCCCGATGTCGAACGGCGGCTTGTTGGCGTCGGCCGAGGCGGCGAACCACGACCCCATCGGGTACATCGCGCCCTTGCCGTCCAGGAACGCCTTCTCCGTCGACGGGTAGTCGCGCGACAGCCCGGCTTTGTCGATGTAGCCCTTGCCAACCAGGTCGGCGAACTTCTGCGTGGCCTTGGCGAAGACCGGATCGCTGAACTTCGCCTGCCCGCCACGCCGCTTGACCAGGAAGTCCGGCTGCTGGGCGTAGACGTCGGCGCCGACGAGCGCGATCCAGATGTAGCCGGCCGCGAACGCGTCCTTGCCGCCGCCGCCCACCACGAATGGGTTGACGCCCTTGGCCTTGAGCTTGGCGGACACCTCCAGCAGCTCGGCGTACGTCTTCGGCGGCGCGGTGACGCCGGCCTCGGCGAACAGCGTCTTGTTGTAGTAGACCAGCGGGGTCGGCTGGGAGTTGTAGGGCAGCTGGTAGATCTTGCCGCCCAGCGGGTTGGAGCGCGGGTAGGTGTAGTTCTTCAGCTCCTCCTCGCTCCAGGCGTACAGGTTGCCGCTCTCGGCGAGCCCGCTGGGCGCGATGGCCTGCAGGACGTCGGGGAGCTGGCCGGAGGCCAGCAGCTGCTTGGCGTAGGCGTTGCGCTCGCCCGCGCTCGGCGCCACCAGCTTCTTGACCGCGATGTCCGGGTGCTTGTCGGTGACGCGCTTGATGGCCGCGTCCCAGTACTCCGGCGTCAGGTTGGGTGTCTCGAACACCAGGAAGGAGATCTCCTTCTTGCCGCTCGCCGCGGGTTGTTGCGACCCTGCCGGCGCACACGCGACAAGCGCCAAGGCAGCGGTGGTCAGCACTATGGCCTTCTTCACCTGGGGGTCCTCTCTCAAGGGGTGCAGATATATTTTTAGGGGTTCCTCTAATAATTCGCAATGCCCTACCATCACTTCGTGACCTTGACCGGACAGGACCCGGCGCTCCTTCGCCGCCTCAACTCCGCAGCCGTGCTGCGCGCGCTGCACGGCGCGGACGAGCTGACGCTCACGCAGCTCGTGAAGACCACCTCCATCTCCCGCGCGACCGTCGAGGACGTGATCGCCGGGCTCGACGACCTCGTCGAGGAGGTAGGGCGCAAGGAGGGGGATCCCCGTCCGGTCGGCCGGCCGGCCAGGCGCTACCGATTCCGCGCCGATGCGGGACACGTCGTCGGCCTCGACATCGGCCCCCACAAGGTGCTGGCGCTCACCGCCGACCTCAAAGGGCGCATCGTCGACCGCAGGCGCACCGTCGTCACGCCCGAGACCAGCACCGGCGACCGCATCGCCGCGGCGAAGTCGGTGGTGCGCAGGACCCTGCGTGCCGCCGGTGTCGAGCCAGGCGGGGTGCGGGCGCTGGGCGTAGCCACGACCGGCGTGGTCGACCCCGCCACCGGCACGATACTGATCAGTGACCGGCTGCCCGGCTGGGCAGGTGTCGATCTGCCTGCCACGCTCTCCGGCCTGGCCGACGGGCCCGTCCTGGTGGGCAACGACACCAACCTGGCCGCGCTGGCCGAGCACTGGTGCGGCGCCGCGGTCGGGGCCAAGGACGTGATCTGCATCCTGGCCGGGCGCAGCATCGCGGCCGGGCTGCTCATCGGCGGCAAGCTCCACCTGGGCCGCAACGGCGCCGCCGGCGAGATCGGCGTCATGCGGGCCTTCGGGTGGTACACCGCGTTCGACCGTTTCCTCGCCTACGGCGGCGACGTCCCGGCGGCGGAGGCGGCCGAGCGGGTGTTCGAGGCCGTGCGGCAGGGCGACGCCGAGGCGGCGGCCATCGTCCGCGCCTTCGCCCGTGACCTGGCCAAGGGCGTGGGCGCGGCCGTGCTCACGATGGACCCCGAGCTGGTCGTCCTGGGCGGCGGGCTCTCAGGCGCCGGTGAGCTGCTCGCCAAGCCGCTGCGCGAGGAGCTCGCCGAGCTCTGCCTCTTCCCGGTGCGGGTGGAGACCTCCGAGCTGGGCGGGGAATCCGTGGCGCTCGGCGCCGTGCGTCTGGCCCTCGATCACGTCGAGCACACGCTCTTCGACGTTTGACCAAATCCCCATGACGAAGGGCACATGATCACGGCGCCGGACGGTGTGCTGAGGCCGGTATAACGTGCCGGCGCCGAGAAGGTGATTACGGGAGGCCCCAGGCGGGGGCTGTGCCGTTTGCCGGCACGTCGCGCGGGCCGGACGGGCGCCGGCCTTGCCGGGTGATCACCGCCATCTCCCCTCTGCGCAGCGGAATCTCGATGGTGTCCGTCCCCCGATACTGCAGCGTCCTGCCGTTCTCGTCGCGGACCTCGAACGGCCCCTCGATGCCGTGCCGCAGCCGCAACGGCTCCCCCGCCTCACTCCGCACCCTGACCCAGTCCGTACGCCCCGCACTCCGCGAGGCGTCCACCACGAACGCCCCCTGCGTGCGCAGCCGTTCGACCGAGACGTCGGCCCAGGTCGCGGAGACGGCGGGGAACACCTTGACCACCCCGCCATGGCTCTGGGTCAGCATGTCGAGCATCGACTGGGCGGCGGCCAGTGGGCTCTCGATGGCGAAGTTGCTGCCCTCCCGGTACATGGTGTTCGGGGTGATGGCGCAGTTGTCCACGACGTTGCCGTCGATGAAGAACCGCAGGTAGGACAGCGCCTCTTCCGGGTTGCCGAACAACGTCTCCATGGAGGAGGCCGCCGCGAAGCTGTAACCGTGCCACCGTTCGCGCATGCTCGTCCAGTGGTCGAAGCTGCGCCTGTCGAGCGACTCCTGCAGCGGGTACAACCACAGCAGGTGCGAGTAGTGCCGGTGCGAGTCGGCCAGCGGCACGCTTGCCCCGATCATCACCCCCTGATCGTTTCTGTGGTACGGCACGAGCCGCGCGAGGATCTCCTGCCACCGGCCCTTGCGCGGGTCGTCGATGCGCAGTCGCTCGGCGCTGTCGAGGAGGGTGCGGCAACCCCACCGGATGAGCGAGAGGTCGTAGGTGGCGTCGGAGGCGTTCGCGTACTCGGGTGAGCGGGTCTCGGGCAGGTGCAGCCGGCCGTCCGCCCCCTCGACGAGGAAGCGCTCGTAGTAGGTGATCGCCCCGGTGAGGATCGGGAACAGCACGTCGCGCAGCACCTGATCGTCCATGTTGTGGCGGTACGCGAGCCAGACGTTGTGCATGCCCCACGTGAGGTTGCCGGTGTGGTCGTTCGGGCTCACCCCGGGCACGCCGACGTAGCGTGGGCCCGGGCGGAGCATGCGGTCGCCTGGATGGCACAGCGCGTACGACTTCCCGTCGCGGTAGGCCGGGTTGACATTGAGCTCAAGATTCTCGTGATATTTCCGGAATGTCGTCGTCACGGCGTCCAGTTCCGGGTGGTTCGAGCCGTTGATCAGCGGATAGGCGACCTGGACGTTGAGGTTCCACCAGATGTTGGTCCAGCTGTTGCCCACCTCGGGGAACCACGGTCCCCACTCGGTCACCACCGGCGCTCCGTCCCTGGTGGCCGAGGCCATCTTGTAGAGCTGGATCCAGTAGAAGCGCTGCAGCTTCTTGTCCGGGACCGACAGCAGGCTGCGCCGGTAGAAGCGTTGCCACCAGAGCCGGTGGACGACGACCTGCGCCTCCGGGTTGCCGTCGAGGACCTGGCGTACGGCCCGTACCGCCTCCTCGACGCCCGTGGAGTCCGGGTACCCATACGCGATGGTGGCCGCGAGCACCCGCGCGCTGCCGTTCCTGACCTCCCGCCAGGCCGTGGTGTAGCCCCCTCCGGCGTGCATGGGTTGCTCCACGTGCCCGTCGGCGACCGTCGGCTCGGGGTTGCCGGTGTAGTCAGGCGGGCGCCGGATCGTCCTGGTGGTGTGGGACGGCAGCGGGGTGAAGCCCCACGCCACCGCCTCCTCCCCCGGGGTCGGCGTCATGGACACCAGCAGCAGGCTGCGGTGGTTGAGCACGAGCGCGCTGAACTCGACGCCGCCCTGCGTGGTCGTCACGGTCCCGGTCAGCTCGGCCCGCTCCAGGTCGAGCCGCCAGTCCACCGCCGTGATGGTCCCGGCGAAGGTCAGCGTCAGGTAGCCGATGGGCAGCCGCGAGTACCCGATCGCCGCCTCCCACTGTCCTCGCTGGTCCTGCACGACGGAGTGGTTCAGCATGAAGCGCAGGACGTTTCCCTCGCCGCCCTTGTTGTAGAGGTGCACGCCGAGGAAGCCGTTGCCCAGGAACGGCCCGCTCTGCCAGCCGGTGGGCAGCCGCTTCCACACCATGGCGGCGTCCCGCAGCACGTCACCGTGCACGTCGTCCTTGCCGTCCGCCGTGGCGTGAGCCCATGCGGTGGGCGAGGTCGCGACCACGGCGGAGGCTCCTGCGGCGGCTCCGGCGGCGACGACGAACGCGCGCCGCGTGATTCCGGTCATCGGGAGGGTCCTTCCAGGGAGAGGGCGAAGAGGTGGAGCTGGGGACGGGCGAGAACCGGCAGGGTCAGCGAACGCAGCTCCTTGGACGGGTCCACGGTGACGGGCACGGCGAAGAGCGCGACCTTCGACGTACTGGCCCCCGCCTGGCCGTGCCGGTGCGTGCAGCGCACGGCCTCGAATCCGCCCGCCGGCGGCTGGCCGGTCCAGTTGGGCACGGTGAACGGCACCTGACCGGTCGAGCCGTCCGCGTAGGTCGCGGTCAGCGTCCCGGAGGCGTCGCCGAAGGTAGCCGACCCGAGCAGCCAGGCCCTGGCGTAGCGGCCCGGCGGGACGGCGATGGTCTGCCCCTGGGCGGTCACGTTGTTCTTGGCGCCGTCGCCGTGGGCCGGGAAGGTGAAGGTCAACCCCTGCAGCGTGTACGGCCCCGCGGGCGGGAGCTCCTCTCCCGGGTAGGTGTAGCCCGACCCGTCGTAGTCCCCGTCGGTCATGGACTCGTGGGCCGAGACGCCGTCGTTGTCGAAATGGGACGACAGGTCGGCGGGTGTGGTGGGGCCGGGCGGCGGGATCGGCGGCAGGCCCCAGGGTTCACCGGGGACGGTGATCTTCACGGGGGCGATGGTGAAGTCGCGGACTCCCTGGGCGGACACCAGCGCCTCCTGGTCCTTGGGAAGGTCCAGGTCGATGACGCCGTCGCCCAGATCCTTCCAGCGTGCGCCGAGCACGGTGACCCGGCCGCCGATGCCGTGCCGGAGCCGGCACGGTTGCCCCGCCAGGCTGCGGACCCGCACCCATCGGGTGACGCCGTCCTCCCGTACCGCTGAGACGAGGAACGCGCCTTCGGTGCGGAAGTTGTGCACGGTGACGTCGGCCCACTCACCGGGCACGGCGGGAAAAACGCGGATCAGTCCGCCCCAGCTCTGCACCAGCATGTCGTGCATCGACTGGGCGGCCGACAGCGGGGTCTCGATGACGGGCCCGCCGCCCTCCCGGTACATGGTGTTGGGCCTGATGAAGCCCTGGCGCATGAGCTCGCGCAGGTAGTGCAGGCTGTCCTCGCCCTTGCCCTGCTGGGCGGCGATCGAGGCGGCGCCGGTGAAGCTGTAGCCCTGGAGCGCGCCGGTGAAGCCGATCCAGTGCTTGAGCGACTTCTCGATGAGGTCGCGTTTGTCCGGCTGCTCCCAGGTGATCTCGTAGAGCGGATAGATCTGCAGCAGATGCGAGTAGTGCCGGTGGGACTTGGCGAACGGCACCCCAGTGCCGATCATGTAGCCGTTCTGGTCCACCGGGTAGTCGGCGAGCGTGTCGAGGACCTCCCGCCAGCGGCTCTTGAGCGGGTCGTCGATCTTCAGCGTCTCCGCCGACTCCAGCAGCGTCTTGCAGCCCCACCTGATGAGCGCGAGGTCGTAGGTGCAGTCGGGCGCGCCGCCGTACTCGGGAGAGAAGGTCGTCGGCAGGTGCAGCCTGCCGTCCGCTCCGGGGGCGAGGAAGTGCAGGTAGTAGTTGATCGACCGGCGCAGCAGCGGGAACAGCACGTCACGGAGCACGTCGGTGTCCATGGTGTGCCGGTAGGACAGCCAGACGTTGTGCAGGGCCCAGGTGAGGTTGCCGATCTCGGGCGCGCCCTGGCCGGGGATGCCGAGCCGGGCGCCACGGGCGTACATGTCGGAGCTGCGCGAGACGCCGGCCGAGTCGGATCGGTACGGCTCGGGCACGTGGTCGATGAGCACCCGCCGGTTCTCGTCGAGCGTGCGGGTGAGCGCGTCGAGTTCGAGGTGGTTGGAGCCGTTGATCATCCAGTATTCGAGCTGGACGTTGAGGTTCCACCAGATGTTGGGCCAGCCGGTGGGCTGCAGCCACGGCCCGGTGGTGGCCATGACGGGGGCGTGCTCGCGGGTGGCTGAGGCGATTTTGTACAGCTGGATCCAGTAGAAGCTCTGCAGCCGTTGGTCCGGCAGCGAGATGAAGCTCTTGGGGTAGAACGCGTGCCACCAGTCGCGGTGCGTCTTCGCCAGCAGGCTGGGCGGGCGGCTCAGGGCGCTCTTGATCGTCTGTACGGCGGGGGCCTCGGCGGTCTCCTCGGGGTGAGAGTGGGCGACGGTGACGTACAGGCAGCGTTCGTCGTCGCGGGTGACCTCCTGGTAGGCGGTGACGTAGTGGCCGCCGACGAGCAAGGGCTGGACGCAGAGGTGGACGTCGCCGTCCTGCTTGAGCGTGCTGGGCGGGTTCGGCTGGTAGTTCGGATCCGGGTTGGTGATCTGGCGGGGACTGATCGAGGGCAGCGGGGTGAACGTCCAGGCCGTCTCCCGCTCGGCGGCGTCCGGCTTGACGCGGATCAGCATGATTTCGCGCTCGGCGTGCACGAAGGCAGTGAACGCGATCGTGCCGAGGTCCGTGGTGACGGTGCCCTTGAGCTCGACGTTCCACAGGTCCAGGCGCCAGTCGACGGCCTTGATCGTGCCCTTGGGCTGGAGGGTCAGATAGCCGATGGGTAAGCGGCACAGGCCGTATTTGGCGTCGATGTCGGGGCGGTGGTCCTGCACCTCGCTGTGCTGGACGTCGAAGCGGACCCCGTTCTGACCGTCGGGGATGTAGATCGTGGAGGCCAGCAGACCGTTGCCGAGGAACGGGCCCTCGTGCCACTGGCGCGGCAGGCGTGCCCACACCAGGTCCTGGTCACGGAGGAACTTTGCCCAAGGGCCGTCGTTGCGCATCTCATCGCGAATCGGCAGGAGACCAGTCCGCTCGAACAGCTCGGTGGTGGACGCGGCGGCGGGCGATGCGGGAGAGAGTGCGGCTGCGGCGCCTCCTAACACCAGACCTCCGAGGAATGTACGTCGAGAGCCAGGATTTTCCGACATCGCTCCTCCGAGGGGCTGTCGTGACGGGGCGATACAACCGATGACTGAGAACATCTAATCGGACGACCGCCTCTGTCAAGACCCTTCTCACCACTTGACTACGCCTGTGTGAACCGCCTAGGGACTAGGAAAACGTTGTCTGGATCGGTGCGGCAGCACGAGCCGCCCCGTTCCCGCCCACAGTAGAAAACGTTGTCTATACTGCGGGCGCACGCCACCCGGCAGCGGTGCAATGGGCCGTCAAGGAGCTCAACTACGTCGCGAACACGCATGCCCGGGCGCTGGTGGCGGGCAGCACCCAGACGGTGGCGTTCATCATCAACGACGTGCGCGGGCCCGCCTTCGCCGCCGCCGTGCACGGCGCCGAGCAGGAGGCGGGCCGCCCGCGTTCACCACGACCGCGGGCAGGCTCGCGGGATACCGGCGGGCGCTGGAGGACAACGGCGTGCCTGTCGACGTCGCGGGCGGCGCCATGGCGGCGATCTTCGAGGCGGGCCTGAGCGTGCCCGAGGACATCTCGCTCGTGGCTACGACGACATACCGCTGGAGACGGACCTGCGGCCGCAGCTGACCACTGTACGCGTGCCGTACGAGGAGCTGGGCCGCAGCGCCGTGCGGCTGGCGTTGGAGCTGAAGGAGGGGCGGGCGCGCAGCGGCTCGGAGCAGCACGTCGTGTTCGGCACCCACGTCGTGGTGCGCCAGTCCGTCGCGCCACCCGCCCGCGAACCGGTCAGGCCCAGGCGGTGACGGCCGTGAAGGAGCTGTCGTCGCGGAAGCCGCTCGTGCCGTCGTCGGCGTCCACCCAGAGCTCGTAGTTGCGGTGCCGCAGGTAGCGGCCGGGGTAGTTGCTCGATTCGAGGCGCACCGAGCCGCTCGTGACGCCGGGGACGGCGTAGAAGGTGGCGTCGCTCTTGAATGTGGCCGTCCCGTCGTCGGCGGCCAGGCGCACCCGGAAGTCGTAGTGGCGCAGATATTGCCCGTTGGCCGCGCGCAAGGAGTAGCCGTTCGGCGCGGCCAGGCCGGGCACGAGGGTGAAGGTGGCGTCCTGCCGGGTCTGGGCGTCGCTGGAGGCGCTCACCTCGTGCAGGTAGCCGAGGTAGTTCTGGTGCCTGATGAAGCGGGCCGGATAGTTGACCGACCGTAATGATCGCGTCGTCCCCGTCGGGAGGGTGGCGGCGCCGGCGGCTCTCGCGTGCGTGAGCGTGCCGAACCCGAGCTGGTCGAAGCCGCCGCTGGTGGTCCCGTAGTCACCGCCGCCGCCTTCGGGCCGCAGCTGGGCGACGAACGAGGCCGCGTAGGGCATGGGCAGGCCGCGCCTGACCGCGTAGTGGTTGTAGACCGTCTCCCAGACGGGGCGCACGTGGCCGCGGCCCGCCGAGGAGATGACGGTGTGCGTCTGCTGGGCGCAGTTCTGGCCGGTGCCCCAGGTGTAGGCGGTGAACGGGACGTCCTCCCCCAGGTTGTACTTGGCAATGTACTCGCACGCCTTCATGAACCGGTTGTCGGCGTAGCCGTACAGGTCGATGCCCTGGTTCCAGGCCATCTCGCAGAAGGCGCCCATCTGGCCGACGCCCATCACGGTGTGGCCCTGGTCGCGCCCGCTCTCCTGCCACTGCGCGAGACCGCCGCTGTGCAGGAACGGCATGGCGTGCATGATCGAGCCGTTGCCCGCGCCGGTCCTGAAGTACGTGACCGCCCGGTCGATGAGGTCCTGCCGGTCGCACAGCACGCCGATGGCCAGAACCGAGTTCATGGTGCACAGGTCCCAGTTGGCCCAGTAGTTGGTGATGCAGGCGTCGTTGTGGTTGCGCAGGAAGGAGTCGTTGAGCGGGTAGAAGACGTTGAGCATCATGCGCTGGAAGCGGGCCAGGTCGAAGCCGCTGTATCCGCGCATGATCTCGCCGACGTTGGCGAACTGGTAGCCGTAGATGCCCGCGGCCAGGAACCTGTCGGCGTTGCCGGTGATCGTGGTGAGCGTTCCCGACCAGGCGTTGAGGATGTCGCGGGCCTTGTTGCCGTGCGCCGTGCTGCCGCTGATCTTCCAGCGCAGCGCGTTCTGGTAGGCGGCGTGGATGTCGTTGTAGAGCTGCGGGTAGTTCTGGCCGTCCCCGCCCCGGATGATCGTCGCGGTGGGGCGGGGCGTCCAGGTGCTCTGGGAGTGGGCGTTGGCCACGAGCCGGTCCCAGCCCGCCTTCCACGGCTGGGCGCCGGCGTTGACCTGGGCCCGCATACGGTCGAAGTCGGCTTGCGTGTGCAGCAGGCCGGGGTGGGTGGCCGCGGCGGCGGGCTCGGCGCGGGTGAGCAGGGCCGCGCCGACACCGGCGGCGAGCCCCGTCTTGAGCGCTGTCCGGCGGCTGATGTGGGGCGTGCGAGCGGACATGATCTCTCTCCTTCGGACGTGCTCCTTAGGGGTGTGGAGTGGCGGTACGGCCCGGAGCGGGCCGTACCGCCGGTGGATCACAGGTTCGCGAGCGCGACGCGCAGCCGCTCGGCCGCCGCGTCGATCTGGTCCTGGCCGGCCAGGTCGGAGCGGGCGTGCTCGAGTGCGGCGGTCAGCTCGGCGGTGCGCCGGCTCGGGTCGATGGCCTCGGCCTCCTCGACGAGCAGGTCGAGCAGGGTACGGTCGTCGGTCATGGACAGGAACTCGATCTCGGCCACGTTCGTGTTGCCGGTCGGGAAGGCGAGGCGCAGCCACGGGTAGGCGGCGGTCCGCGGGATGGCGACCGTGTACCACTGCGCGGCGGCGACCCCGCTCACCGTGTGCAGGTCGGTCCAGGTGGCGCCGCCGTCGGGGGATGCCCTCAACACGGCCCCGTTCAGCCTGGTGACGTGCGTGACCCGGGGGTGGTAGCGGAGGGCGTCCAGGGCCACGGCCTTCGGCAGGCGCACGTCGATCCAGCCCGACGACGTGGTCGTGTCGGTGGCGGTGGCGAGGTCTCCGTCGAAGGCGCGCCAGCCGTTCTGGGCCTTGGTGCCGCCGCCTCCCCACGCCTCGGTGGACGCCTCCACCATGGACGGCTCGACGGTCACCTTCTGCAGCAACGCACCGATGGGCACGAGTTGCTCGACGGCGGCGTAGAGCCGGTCGATCAGCTCGTCCTCATCGCCGCCCGCCTTGGCCTCGGCGATCGCCTTGGTCAGCAGGTAGTGGCTGCCCTTGGTGTAGTCGGCCGCGGGCAGCTTCTCCGCCTCGGCGATCACCGCGGCGAGCGGCTCGGCCGTGGCCATGAGCAGGCCCGTGCCCGGTCGCTCGACGCCGTCCGCGCCGATCGTCGTGATCCGGTAGAAGCGGGTGCCGTGCCGCAGCGGCTCGTCGGTGAAGGAGAAGGTCAGCGCGTTGGACAGGATCGGGCGCCAGGCGGCGGCCGCGCCGTCCTTGCGGTAGACCATGAACCGGGCGGCGGTGTCCGGCTTGCTCCAGTGCAGCGTCACCTGGTCCCTGACCCGCTCCACCCGGGCGTACAGGGTGCCGTCGCGGTCGGGCGAGACCGTGACGTCGGTGAACGTGGCCGCGGTGGCCGCCACGACCCCGGCGTACACGCCTTCGGGGAAGGGAGTGAACAGCTCGGCCACGAACGACCACGACCGGCCGTCTTTGCTCGCCCACGCCCGCACGATGTGGGCGTCGGCGTCGCGCACCAGCTTGACGAACGGGTACTCGGCCGCGGTGTAGCCCTGGATGTCGGGGTTAATGGGGCTGCGCCGGTCGTCCTGCCAGTCGTGGCGGGAGTCGCGGGTACGGTTCTGCAGGACGAGCCGGCCTTCGGCGTCGGCGCCGAAGTAGATGTAGCGGGCGTCGGCCCGGAGCATGACCCCGCTGGCCGGCCCCTGCGCCTGCTCGATCCTGGCGCTGACCGAGCCGCTGCCGGTGAGCACCTCGTTGGAGAACAGCAGGGTGTCCTGGATATCGCGCTTGTCCAGGTAGTAGTCGTCGCCTTCGCCGAGCCCCTTGCCGTTGCCGCCGGTGAGCTCGACGCGCTGCTTGCTCGCCTTGACGTGGCCCGTGATCTCGCCGATGCGATCGACCGGCTCGGCGGGCGGCTCGACGGCCTGCGACGCCCACCCTTCGCCGTACCGATCCACCCCGGTCACGGTGTAGACGCCCTGTTTGTCAGCCGGGAACGTCGTGCCGCGGACGCCGGTGGCGATCACCTTGCCGTCGCGCCTGATCGTGTACGACTCCGCGCCGGCGGCGGGCTTCCAGGTGAGGGTGACGCCGTCGCGGTCGCGCAGCGCCTGCACGAAGTCCACGTGGTGCGGCCTTGGCCGCTCGGCCGAGTCCAGCTTCAGCACCATCGCGGTCTCGGGTGACACGCTCACCGCGCCCTTGGCCACCTGCTTGCCGGACACCAGGTCCACCGCGTCGCCGGGCACGTCCAGGGTGAACGACCGCTCGTTCCCGTAGACGTCCCTGGTGGTGTTGAACGCGAACAGGTAGCTCCCGTAGCGGGCGGTCAGGAAGTCGGCGTAGCCGGAGTAGGGGGTGTCGAACTCGTAGTTCTCCCGCCGCACGGTGCCGACGCCCGGCTGGTGGGCGGCGGGCAGGATCTCGCCGGCCAGGGCCTGGGGCAGCCCGCCGTCACCCTTCTGCTGGTCCTCCATGAAGTCGACGTCGATGTTGTCCATCCGCAGGTTGTAGTCGCGGAAGGTGAACTGGGTGTCCGTGGCGACCTGCACGATGGCGTGGTGGTCCTGGTGCAGGACGTGTAGCCGGCCGTTGCCGGCGACGCCGCGCTGCCGTTCGAACAGCGAGCCGAAGATCCTGGTGTCGCCGTCGCGGAGGGAGACGAACATGTTGTCCACGTCCGCGAAGGCGAACCGCTCGTAGCGGGCCGGATTGACGCCCAGCGCGGCGAGCTGCTCGGACGTGTACGCGGCGAAGTCCGTCTGCGGGAGCACGACCCCGGCCGCGGGCCTGCCGCGCAGGTAGGCGTAGGTCTCGGGCAGCCACAGGTCGTACTTCCGCTTGGCCTCCACGGAGGAGAACGTGTTGAAGTACTGGTTGTCGGCGAGCTGCTGCTGGACGAATCCGACCGCCTCGTTCGCGTAGCGCCGGTACGGCTCCCACTCCGCGCCCGCGTAACGCTCGGCGTGCTCGGCCATGTGCTTGTCGAGCGTGACGTACTCCATCGTGCGGCCCTCGGTGTTGCGCAGGGCGTAGGCCGGCCAGCCGGGGTAGCTCGCGTTGCGCTCGTCGACGACCATCTCGGCCAGGGCCACGCGCTTGCCGACCGTGTCGACGCCGGTGTAGCGGGTGTAGCCGCGGGCGTGCAGGTTCTTCAGCGCCAGCTTGAGTATCTCGTCGTTGAGCTTCTCGTCGCCCTTGTGCCCCCAGGTGCGGAAGAACCACTCCGGCAGGTAGTTGGTGGCCTCGCCGTAGTTGGCGACGAAGGTGTTCTCCCTGGTCAAGCCCGCTTTGGTCATGCCGGTGTAGTGCTCGCCGTACGGCAGCCGGCGCACCACCTCGCCCTTCGCGTCCAGCTTCGACTTGGCCAGGCCCTTCGCGACGATCTGCGCGAAGTCGTCGGTGAAGCGGGCGGTCTGATCGTGGTAGAAGAGCGAGTGGTAGAGGTCCAGGTCCTTGCCGTCAGGCCCCACCAGCACCTCTTCACCGAGGAAGGGCTCGGCGCCGAGCGACTCCAGCAGGATCCGGTGGCTCCTGGCCTTGCCCTCGTAGAACCGCGACCCGATGACCCGCAGGCCTTCGTGCGCCTCCCACGCGCCCTCGTAGGTGTACATGACCTGGTTGTAGATGTAGGACAGGCGGGCCCGGGCGAAGTCGAAGTTGGCCTTGAGCACCCGCTCGTACGCCTCGCGCCGGGACAACTCCCCGCCGTCCCAGTCCACGCCCTTGAGCGAGGACGGCCCGTCCTGCGTGCCGGTGACGAAGGGCTCGTCCAGGAACGCCGCGAACTCCTGCGTGCCGTAGACCTCGGGGATCAGGTTCTCCACGATGTAGAGGGCCTCGCCGAGTGCCCCGTAGTAGCCGCCCCAGTCACCCTGGTGGCCGCCCCGCAGCAGCAGCCGGGTGTTGGCGTAGTAGTCCTTGACGTGGTTGTCGATGGCCTTGAACAGCCGACGCAGCGCCGCCTTCCTGGGCTCGGGCGTGTTCGCCGGCACCCACGGCTCCAGCAGCGCCGAGGCGTAGAAGCGCAGGTCCTCCTGGTAGCGGACGATCGACAACTTGGCGCCCGGCGAGGCGTCGAGCTGCGTGCTGTACTGGTTGAACAGATCGATCTGGCTCTTGCGGTAACGATCGACCAGCGCCTGCTTCTCGGCGTCGGACGAACCATCCGCGGGCGTGGTGTCCGGAGCGTCGGTCCCCTGCTTCTCCCCGGAGACGTCCAGGTGAGCGGTGGTGTGCGTGTAGGCCTTGTAGTAGCCGCGCGAGTCGGCGGTCACCGGCTGGCTGAACCCGCCGTCATAGGTCCTGACGGTCATCTCCGCCACCCGCCGGCCCCGCGTGTGCTCCAGCGGCAACATGATCGTGTTGTAGGAGAACCGGCCGGGCAGCGGTCTGCTGGAGCCGAGATTGATCGCTTCGTAGTCGCCGGAGCGGCGGTAGCCGATCTGCTCGCCGTTGATGTAGGCGATCGTCTTGTACGGCGAGACGTCGCCGCCCCAGAACTTCAGCGTGAAGTAGTTCTGCGCGACCGGGTCGACCGCCACCCTGAACCGCAGCTCACCACCCTTCACGCTCGGCGGGTCGGTCGGCTTGGCGACCCTGGCCGGCTCTCCCAGGGCCCCGTCCACCACCGCGGTGGACGCCGCCTGCAGCGCGTGCGCGCTCTCGGACGCGGTGTCGCCGAACGTGACCACGTCCACGTATCCGGCGGGCAACGGGGCGGTGGTTGTGGCCGCGGCGGGTGCCGGGACATGAAAGGGCAGCAGCAGGATCGCGGCCAGGAGGCCGCGTAAAGGGTGCCGTAGGCGCATGGGGGTGCTTTCGGGCTAGATAGAAACCGTTCTCCTGGAGATTAGGCCGGAAGTTAGCCGACCGACAAGAATACGTTACCTAGGCGTTACATAGATGCATGGCCGACATAGCCGCGTTTTCGCAGCTAGCCGCACGGGTATGGGCCACAGGTCGCGGTCGAATATGTCCACCCTCTTACCACCCTGCCCCGCTGACGCCTGCTCGAGCGCACTCCCGATAGAGACCGATAACTACACTGCGGCGATCCGCCCGAAGGCGGCGAGGTGGAGCCGGCGCGCGACGTGGAGGCTGCTCTCGGCGATGACTCACGGTGCCACCCATGGCCGCATCGGCGCCGGCAAATCCGGCACGCCCATCTGGACACCGGAGTGGGTGTCGACCTGCGGTATCAGATCTCATGGACATGTGTCCGACAAGTACTGGACATGTGTCCGATACCTTTCTAGAGTGTCCGGCATGGCTCTCACCGGAGTTCCCCCGGCGGCGTTCATGCGCACCGGCGACCTGGCCGATCCTCGGGCACAACGGACCCGCGCTTTACTCCTGGCCGAGTTCGAGCGCCAGCTCGCCCTCACGGGTCAGGTGCCGACCGTGGCCTCTCTCGTGCGCGAAGCCGGGGTGAGCCGCAGCGCCTTCTACTGCCACTTCACCTCCATCGAGGAGCTCGGCATCGCCGCGGTCCGCACCGCGCTGGATGAGCTGGGCGAGCGGGACACCGCGATGCGGCGGGCCAACGACCTGTCCGGCGCGAGCGTCACCCGGATGACGTACGGCGCCTTCTTCGCGCACATCGCCGGGCATCGGCACCTGTACGCGACGCTGGTGGCCGCGGCCGGCGACGGCTCGGCCCGCGATGAGCTGCGCGAGGCGCTGGTACGCCAGACCCAGCAGTCGATCGAGGCGGTGCCAGGACGCCCGGAGAGGCTCGACAGCCGGCGGGCGGCAGCGTTCGTCATCGGCGGCGTCCTGGCCGTGCTGTCGGAGTGGCTGGCCGATCCCGACCCGTGCAGTCCCCATGAGCTGGCCGAAGCGATCACGGCGCTGATGCCGCCGTGGCTGGTCGGCAGCGGCAACGCCCTGCCGGCGCTCCAGGTCGACGTCGGCCCGCAAACACCCGCCACCCAAGCCGACATCGCCACACAGACACTCCCCACCCCAGCCGACATCGCCGCACAGACACCCCCCGCTCCGCCACCCCCCACAGGAGGAACCCATGACGATGACGCTTGACCCGGAGATCGCGGCCGTATTGATGGCCCAGGCGCAGACCATGGCCGACGTCACCCTGCCCGAGCGGGGTGACGCCATCGGCCTGCGGGCGATGATCGACGAGACGTTGAAGATGGCCTTCGACGCCCTGCCGGACACCCCCGACGTGACCATGACGCCGTGCACCGCGACCGCCACGGACGGCGCCGCCATCCCCATGCGCTGGTACACCCACGCCGGGTCGCGTACCGGCGCCGCCGTGGTCTACATCCACGGCGGCGGCATGATCTGCGGGTCGCTGGACAACTACGACCGGCTGGTGCGGCACTACGTCCAGCTCACCGGGGTTCCGTTCCTCGCCGTCGGCTACCGCCTGGCGCCGGAGTTCCCCGGCACCACGCCTGCCGAGGACTCCTTCGCCGGGGTCAGGTGGCTGTTCGACCACGCCGGCGAGCTGGGAGTCGATCACGCGCGCATCGCGCTGATGGGCGACAGCGGCGGTGGCGGCGTCGGCGCGGCCGCGGCCATCCTGGCCCGCGACAACGGCGTGCGGCTGGCCAGGCAGATCCTGATCTACCCGATGCTCGACGACCGCAACACCAAGCCCGACCCGGTGCTGGCGCCCATGGCGGTGTGGACCTACGACAACAACTACACCGGCTGGAAGGCCCTGCTGGGCGACGCGCTCGGCACGCCGTCGGTGCCCCCGGTGGCGGCGCCGGCCCGCCTGCGCGACTTCGCCGGGCTGGCGCCTGCCTACATCGAGGTGGGCGACCTGGACATCTTCCGCGACGAGAGCATCGTGTACGCCGGGAAGCTGCTGGCCGCGGGCATCTCCTGCGAGCTGCACGTCCACCCCGGCGCCCCGCACGCGCACGACTGGCTCAACCCGAACGCGGACATCAGCAAGCGCGTGGTCGCCGACCGCGTACGGGTCATCGCCGCCCTCTAGGGGCAACCGCACTGAGCTCACCTTTCCCCGCCCGCCCCGATGACCGTGCCGAAACCCATTTAGAACACACGACCTGATCACTGGCAACAAAACACTCGCAGACTCACCTCCGACCAATCATGGAGGTGCGTGTTGGGGAACAGCAGACGCGAGTTCCTGTCCGCAGTGGGGTTGTCCGGCGGAGCAGGCGCGCTCTTCGCAACCATGGGGGCGCTCGGGCTCGCGCCGACCGCCGAGGCGTCCGCGAAGGCCGCCTTCGACCCACCGCAGTCATCCGACTTCTCGCTCACCGGGCGGGCTGCGAAGAAGGTGGTGATCCTCGGCGCGGGAGTGGCCGGGCTGGCCACGGCATACGAATTGGGCAAGGCGGGCTACGACTGCACGATCCTGGAGGCCCTCGACCGGGTCGGCGGGCGCAACTGGACCATCCGCGGCGGCGACCGCGTCACCGAGTTGGACGGCTCCACGCAGGTCGCGCGCTTCCGGGACGGCGCCTACCTCAACGCGGGACCGGCGCGGCTGGCGCAGTGGATGGTCACCATGGACTACTGCCGCGAGTTGGGCGTGGACCTGGAGGTGTTCACGAACTCCAACGCGCAGTCGTACATCTATCACCAGGGCATGCCGGCTCCCGTCCGCTGGCGCACGGCCAAGGCCGACGTCTACGGGTACGTGTCGGAGCTGCTGTCGCGGGCGACCGACGCGGGCGCGCTGGACGGGGCGCTGACCGCGCAGGACAAGGAGCGGCTGATCGCGTTCCTGTCGAGCTTCGGGGCGGTGGGCAACAAGGCGAGCGGGTTCAAGTACTCCGGGAGCTCACGCCGCGGCTACGGCGTGAACCCGGGAGCGGGCGAGCAGCCGGGCACGGTGCTCGGGCCGGTGCCGTCGCTGTCGGAGGTGTTGTCGAGCGGCATCGGGCAGCGCTTCGCGTTCGAGTTCGGCTACGACCAGGCGATGCTGATGTTCCAGCCGGTGGGCGGCATGGACCAGATCCCGCGGGCGTTCGCCGACAAGATCGGGCGGCAGCGGATCAAGCTGCGGGCCGCCGTCACCAAGATCACCGACCTGCCGGACGGCGTGGAGGTGGAGTACACCGACCGGCACGGCCGTACGCAGAAGATCAAGGCGGACATGTGCGTGGCCGCGATGCCGCCACACATCCTGGCCAAGACCCCGCACAATCTGGGTGCGGAGGTGCAGGCCGCGCTCACCACGCCGACCGTGGCCAGCTCGGGCAAAATCGGGCTGGAATACCGCCGCCGCTGGTGGGAGACCGACGAGGACATCTACGGCGGCATCACCAGCACCGACCTCGACCTCGCCACGATCTGGTACCCCTCCTACGGGTACGGCTCGGCCCGCGGCCTGGTCGTCGGCTACTACAACTTCGGCGCGCAGGCCGACGCGTACGCCGCGCTCAAGCACGCCGACCGCGAGCGCCGCGCGGTCGAGCAGGGCATGCTCATCCACGGTGCGAAGTACCGCGACGAGCTGGCGTCGTCGGTGTCCGTCGCCTGGAAGCTCCAGCCGCACATCGAGGGCGCCTGGGTGGGGTGGCCGTCCAGGCAGGGCGCATACCAGCTGCTCAACAAGCCCGCCGGCCATGTGTACTTCGCGGGCGACTGGCTGAGCTACATGATCGCCTGGCAGTCGGGTGCTCTGGAGTCGGCCCGCAAGGTCGTCACCGAGCTGCACCAGCGCGTCCTGAGCACCTCCTGAGAGGAAACCCTCCCCTATGAAGATCCGCACCGCCGCTCTCGCCGCGGCCGCCGTCCTCGTCCTGGGCTCGGGTACGGCCGCCGCCACCACGTGGTGGTCACCCAAGCCCACCGAGGTCAAGCCCTTCCTCCCGGCGGGCAACACCAACCCGGCGATCGCCGACGGCGTGGCACTCGGCAAGCTCGTCGCCACGTACACCGCCAGCGGGCTGGGCCCGGCGGCGGCCAACCCCGCGGCCCCGGCCGACTCCCCCGAGCGCTACATCGACTTCCCCGGCGCAGCGCTCCCGCCCGGCGTCACGATCACCGAGGCGCAGGCCCTCAACGTGCTCAAGCGCATCAAGGCCAACCTCACCGCGGCCGGCCTGGGCCTCGGCGACGTGGTCTCGATGCGCGCCTACCTGGAGAAGCCGCCGGGCGCGGCGGAGGCGGACTTCGCCGGCTGGAACCGCGCCTACCGCCAGTTCTTCGCCAACGTGGACCTGGCCACCGGCAAGCCCGTCCCCGTCCCGCTGGGCACGGCGCCGCCCGCCCCGCCGATGGAGGCCAACGCCGCCCGCCCGGCCCGCGTGACGATCGAGATCGCGAACCTCCCCGTGGCGGGGTGGCTCGTCGAGGTGGAGGTCGTCGCCGCCTACAACCGCTGACCCAGCCGTCCCGGGACCCCGGTCCTGTCCTGGCAGGACCGGGACCCGCGCCTCATGTGCTCAGGACCGCCGGCCTGGTGGAGTGCTCGGCATGAACCGACAGCTCACCACCTTCGCCGTGGCGCTCCCCGCGCTGGTCCTGCCCAGTGTTGCCCTGGCCATCGCCCAGGGTGCGAACATCGCCCACCTTGACCAGGCCCCCGTCCCCGCCCAGATCGCCCTCTTCGGTCAGGCGTTCCTCCCTGCCCTGGCCGCTCCGATCGCCACCCGCCGCCTCGACTGGGGCTTCCGCCGGGTCCCGCTGCGCGTGCTGGCCCTGGCCTGGCTCCTGCCGATGCTCTGCGTCGGCGCCGGGTACGGCGTCGCCTGGGTAACCGGCCTGGCCGCATTCGTCCCCGGGTCGCCGCTGGACGTGCTGATCGGCCTGGTCCCCGGCGTCGTGCCCTTCCTGGTGCTGGCGCTCGGCGAGCAGCTCGGCTGGAGCTCCCTGCTGACCGTGCGCCTGGCCGAGACCCGTGGCCCCGACGCCACCGCACTGATCGTCGGGCTTGCCTGGGCCGCGTTTCACTATCCGCTGATGCTGTTCGTGCCCGGCGCGGTCGAGCCCGGCGTGCCCGCCGCCTACGCCATGGCGATCTTCACCGTCGAGGCCGTGGCGCTGGCGTTCCCGCTGGTGTGGCTGCGGCTGCGGACCGGCAGCATCTGGCCGGTCCTGCTCTTCCACGCCACGCTGAACGCCTCCATCTACTTCGTCGCCCAGCCGATGACCGGCCCCGGCACGGCATCGGCATGGCTGCTGGGCGAGGGCGGCCTGCTCACCTCCGCGGCCACAGTGCTCGTCGTGCTCGCCACGGCTCGTCTGTGGCGGATCAAGACAACGGCAGCGGAACGTCGAGCTTCAGGGGCTGGGGTGTGACGATCAGCTTGACCACCCTGTCGCTCTGCGACACCGCCCGCCACACCAGCCAGTCCGAGCCCACCGCGTCGGCGGCGATGGGTTCGTACCTGACGAAGGCGCCCTTCCTCCCGTCGGCGAAGAACGTCGAGGAGCGGGGGGTCGTCCTCACCAGCTCATAGACGACCTGCAGGTCACGCTTGCGTACCTCGTCGAGCACCTCGCCGACGGTGCGATCCTCCAGCCGCACGCCCTCGAGCGCCTCCCCCGGCATCGTAGCCTTGGCCGCCGCCTGGTAGACCTCGCCGGACTCCGCCGGCCGACCGAGCTGGGCACGTACGTCGCCCTCGAAACCGACGGGAACCCGGAATGCCAGATGACATCCCGCCTCGCCGATCCTGCAACCGCTGGGTTCGAGGCCGCCCTCGAACGTCCCCTCGGGCGTCGGTCCGGGCCGTGCCCGGACCAGATCACCGACGAAGCTGGGCGAGACGGGCACGAGCTGCAGGTCGACGTTCAGCCCGACGGCACGGAAGGCCTTGGCGTATTCGGCATGCTCGGCCAGCGGATCCTTGATCCTGGCCACCCACTTCCCGTTCTCCTGCCTGACGTCGATGGCCGAGCTGGCATAGGACGTGGCGCTTCCCCCGATCCCGGCCACGACGCTCGGGCCGACCACGGCGGCCGCTGCGAGCCCGGCCGTCACGACCGCGCCGGTAACCAGCCGACGCCACCGATGAGGTCGCCGCGTCTTCGCCGGCTCCCCCGGCCGCCAGCCAATGGCCAGGGCGAGCTCGTCGGGGTCCCGCAGGGCGATCTGCGATCTCATCTTCTCCAGCAGTTCAGTCTCGTTCATCGAGCGCCTTCCGAACTTTGGTGCGGGCGCGGTTCAGCCGCGACCGCACGGTGCCCACGGGAATGTCCAGGACGTCGGCCACCTGCTGGTAGCTGAGCTCGCCCCAGGCGATCAGCAGCAGCACGTCACGATCTCCTTTGCGCAGCCCGGCCAGCGCTGCCGCCAGGTCCGAGGTCCCCGCGGCGGCGGTGACCTGTTCGGCGACCAGGTCGGCGTGGCCTTCCAGCACGGGGTCCACACCGGTGCGGGCCAGCGCGCGGTACATCCGCGACTCCGACCGGTGGTGACGGCGCATCAGGTTCGTCGCGATGCGCCACAACCACGGCAAGGCATCACTCCGCGCCTGGTCGTAGCTCTCCCGCTTGCTGAACGCCACGTGGAACGTCTCCGCCACGATGTCGTCGGCGAGATCGCCACCGAGCCGGCGGGCGGCGTAGCGGTGCAGGGGCGGGGCGTGTCTCCTGAACAGCTCACCGAAGTATTGGGGGTCGTCGAAGGAGCGCGCGATTAACGTCGCGTCGTCACTCTCCGAACGCATCACATCAGGTAGGGGCATACGCGTCCTTCTCACCGTGACCGGCTTACACCCAGTACTAGCCCGGTATGGCGCCAAGAGTTCACGCCTGCTGAACATCCTGGGGCCGGCCCGCGTATCTCCCCATGGATCGGCACCACAGTCCACTCGGACGAGGAGGCATGGTCGTGGCCGCGGCGACATGGCGTGGGCGAACAGCAGCAGCATTAGCGCTGGCCTCGGTCGCGCTGGCCGCCACCCCTGGGGTCGCGCGGGCCGATCCGTCGCCCGCCCAGGCCAGGGCCCGGCTGGTGAAGCTGAACGAGCAGGCCGACCAGCTGGTCGAGAAGTACAACCAGGCCACCGAGACCTACAAGACGGCCAAGAAGAAGTACGACGTGCTCAAGACCGAGCTCGCCGGCAAGGACGCCCGAGCCGACGCCCTGCGCCGGGACCTCGTCACCCTTGCCGTGAACGACTACAAGTTCGGCCCGTTCGGGAGCTGGGCGCCGCTGACCGCCCCGAGCAACCCCGAGGCGATCCTGGGCACGATGGCCTCGCTCGAGGAGATGGCGCGAGCGCGGGCGGCGAAGGCGGACGCCTACGAGGCGGCCATCAAGGAATTGCGCGACCGGCACGCCGAGGCCAAGACCGTCCTGGCGGCGGCCGAGGCCGCCCGCGACAAGGTCCGCGCGGAGAAGTCCAAGGTCGACAAGATGGTCACGGCGCAGACCAGGCTCATGCGCCGGCTGGGCCTCTTCCGGACCGGCAACCCCGAAAGCCCTGGGATCCAGTACACCGGCCCGGCCTCCGGGAACGCCCGATCAGCACTCGAGTTCGCCTTCGCCCAGGTGGGCAAGCCGTACCGGTTCGGCGGCACCGGGCCGGGCTCCTTCGACTGCTCCGGCCTCGTCCAGGCCGCCTGGCGCACTGCCGGCGTCTCCTTGCCGCGCACGACCTATGACCAGTGGAGCTGGGGCGCCGGCCGTCGTGTCTCCATGGACACGATCGAGCCGGGAGATCTGCTCTTCAGTAAAGGGCTCGGGCACATGGGCATGTACGCCGGCGACGGGAAAATGGTCCACGCGCCCCAGACCGGGGACGTCGTCAAGGTGGTCGACCTCGACGACTACTGGCGTACGCGCCTGCTCGGCGCCGTGCGCCCATGACGGGCCGGCCGTCTTGACCTGGAGTGCGCTCCAGCAGACAGGGTGGACCCATGAGAACACGTGCCTTGGGAAATCACAGCGTGGGCGTCATCGGGCTTGGGGCCATGCCCATGTCCGTGGCCGGTCACATGCCGGACGAAGCCCAGTCGATCCGTACCATTTTGGCGGCCCTGGACGCGGGCGTGACGTTGATAGACACGGCTGATGCGTATACGCCGTCGCACACCGACGTCGGACACAATGAGCGGCTGGTCGCCCGGGCGCTGTCCTTGTGGGCCGGGGACGCCGGCACGGTGCTGGTCGCGACCAAGGGCGGGCACACCCGCGTGCCGGACGGCTGGGACGTGGACGGCCGCCCGTCGTACCTGAAGGAGGCCTGCGACCGGTCGCTCAAGGCGCTCGGCGTCGACAGCATCGGGCTCTACCAGCACCATCGGCCGGACCCGCGGGTGCCGTACGAGGAGACGATCGGCGCGCTGAAGGACCTGCACGACGCCGGCAAGATCCAGATGGCGGGCATCTCGAACGCTAACCCGGAGCAGATCAGGCTCGCCCACGAGATCCTCGGTGACCGTCTGGTGAGCGTCCAGAACGAGTACTCACCGCGGTTCCGCTCCAGCGAGCCCGAGATCGACGTCTGCGCCGAGCTCGGCCTGGCCTTCCTGCCGTGGTCGCCGCTGGGCGGCATCAGCCGTACCGGGGAGCTCGGCCGGCACAACACCGCCTTCAACGAGATCGCCGAGGAGCGGGGCGTGTCGCCGCAGCAGGTCTGCCTCGCGTGGGAGCTGGCCCGCAGCCCCGTCGTCATCCCCATTCCCGGCGCCAGCCGCCCGGAGACGATCCTCGACTCCGTCGGCGCCGCCACTCTGGAGCTCAGTAAGGAGGAGCTCGCCCGCCTCGGCTGACCCAGGGGCACGACGTGACGGTACCTGCCGTGGCGAGGTTGGGGCACGTGTCGGACACCGGTCGCGGGGTAGGCCGGGGTGCATGATCGGACAGCGACTTCCCCCGCACGTCCGGTGTTGTGGCCACTGCGCCCCGCCGAGTCGGCGAAGGTGTCCCGCACCGCCCATGACGGTCAGGTCGTGGTCAGCATCGAGCACGCCCCGCTCAGCGGGGTCACGCCGGACATGCTCGCCTGGTGGTACGCCCACGTCCCGGGAACCATGGCCTACGCTGGCGACGTCTACCCCCGCTACCTGGTCTGGCACCCGCTGGACCACATCTTGTACCAGGTGATCCGGCCGGCGGCGGGCGGCGGCGTCGGCCCGGGCGCGCAGCTGCACATCACCGAGGCCCTCGGGCGCGACCCCGGCCGGCTGATCGACATCCGCGTCCAGGTCGAGGAGCTGGGCGCGGCGGGCGCGATCATCGCCAAGCGGGTCGCGGGCACCCACCTGGTTCGCTTGGAGAACGAGTTCGCCGCCGCACCCGAGGGCGTGCGGTACGTGACCCGGATGCGCCTGGGTGACCATTCGCCGCTCGGCCGCCTGGCGTTGAACCGGGTCGCGACGACCCGGGCTTTCCCTCCGGCGAAGCTGCAGGCGTGGACCCGCCACCACATCGAAGAGATCGGCAATCTGGAGCACTTCCTGCCCGCGCTCTACGCCGAACGCGCCCCCCACGAGTCATGAGGCCGATCGCCACCGGGCGAGCCGCAGGACACCGGCGCCGGCGAAGTAGGCGATCAAGGTCGTGGCGGGCCAGCCGTGCGCGCCCGGGCCGGTCAGCGCGACCCCGAGCAGGCCCGCGAGCACCCCGCCCACACCGAGGACCGTGAGGGCGCCAGCTATCGCGCCGGCCACGGCGCCCGCCGCGGGGCGAGGGCCGGCGCGCCGTTCGACACGACCGAACACCAGCACCAGCACGCCGAGGATCAGCGTCAGCACGACCAGCCAGGGCAGCCGCATCAGCACCCACGCGGACGACCCGGGCGGCTCCGCCAGCACGGCCGTCCGGTGCAGCGCCAGGGCGCCGAGCACGGCGGCCGTCATGTGCCACAGGAACAGCGTCATGATGACCAAGTTGACCGCCACGATCACCGTCCAGGGCCGCGGCCGTCGCAGCCACCGGGTCGCCGGAGCGCGGAACGCCAGGGCGAGCCCCGTCTGCGTCACCGCCAGCGCCAGCAGCGCCACGGTGGGAGGCGAGGTGTTCTGGATCTCCTCTCCCGCGATCCCCACCATGCTGATCGGGTAGGGGCCCGCCACGGTGAGCACCACCAGCGCGATCAGCCCGGCGGCGGCCATCGGCAACCCCACAGCGGGCCTGGCCGGCAGCCGCCCGTCCTGCCAGGCGAAGCCGAGCTGGTGAACGGCCAGCCAGGCGAGCAGGAAGTTCCCGTCGGCCGCGACGGGCATCTTCAGCGCCAGCCGGGCCGCGTCGCCGACGCCGACCAGAACCGTCAGCGCGATCGGGACGGCCAGGCCGTAGCGGCGGTGGAGGGCGTGGGTCAGCGGGGTGAGGACGACCACGGCCAGGTAGGCGACCAGGAACCACAGCGGGATCCCGGCCGCCCACACCGCGGTGCCGACCAGTGCGGGATCGGCCCCCAGTGCCCGCGCTGCCAGGGCGGATCCGGCCAGCACGGCCAGCACGACGGTGGTGGGCCGCACGAGCCGGTCGGTACGGCGCAGCACCCATGCGGCCGCGTCGCCGCCGCGGTCACGGTGGGCGGTCAGCGAGACGGCGTTGGCGTAGCCGCCGACCAGGAAGAAGACGGGCATGACCTGGAACAGCCAGGTCAGGGGACGCGTCCACGGCACGATCTCCAGCACGGTGCCGGCTTGGACGCCCCCGGCGGGGGTTGCCTGCACGTGCACCGCCAGCCAGTGCCCGACGACGACGGCCGTGATGGCGATCGCGCGGAGCAGATCGACATGGCGCTCCCGCTCCGGTGGCGTCCCCTCCGCCAGCCGCCGCATTTCCCGCGATCAGCCCTGGATCCCGGCCATGGACTCCAGCCGGCGGATCCGATCGGCGATGGGCGGGTGCGTGGAGAACAGCCGCCCGAGACCGCCACCGCGGAACGGGTTGGCGATCATGAGGTGGGAAGTCGACTCCAGCCGGGCGTTCTGCGGAAGCGGCACCTGCCGCGTACCGGCATCGATCTTCCGCAGCGCGCTGGCCAGCCCCAGCGGGTCCTGCGTCAGCCGGGCGCCCGATTCGTCCGCCTGGTACTCCCGCGCCCGCGAGATGGCCATCTGGATCATCGCGGCGGCCATCGGCCCGAGAATCATCAGCGCCAGCACCCCGAACACCCCCGGCCCGTTGTTGTTGCGGCCGCCGCCCCCGAAGAACCCCACCATGTAAGCCAGGTAGGTGATCATCGTGGCCAGCGCGCCCGCGACCGAGGAGATCAGGATGTCGCGGTTGTACACGTGCGACAGCTCGTGACCAATGACGGCGCGCAGCTCGCGTTCGTTCAGCATGTGGGTGATCCCGTAGGTCACGCAGACGGCCGCGTGCTCAGGATTGCGGCCGGTGGCGAACGCGTTGGGCTGCAGCATCGGCGACATGTACAGCCGTGGCATGGGCTGGCCCGCCCGGTCCGACAGCTCGCGGACCATCCTGTGCAGTTCCGGCCAGTCGGACTGTCCGACCGGCTGCGCGCGCATGGCCGACAGTGCGATCTTGTCCGAGAAGAAGTAGGCGACGGCGTTGCTCGCGAGCGCGACGAGGACCGCAATCTGCACCCCGCGCCCGCCGCCGAGCCACCACCCCACCAGAATGATCAAAGCGGACAGCGCACCGAGGAGAACCGCGGTACGCAGGCCGTTGTGCTGCATGACGGCCTCCTTTCCCCCTGCGCACCCCCTACCCCCTCCGGGCCCGCGGATGCCGGGCCCGGAGAGGGCAGGGTCCCGAGACCGCCTCCATCGGCTCGGGCCCCGCGCCGTCTACCGGCCGGCCGGGACGATCGGGTGCCGTCTACCGGCCGGCCGGCACGATCCGGTAGTCCCCGCCGGGCCGGGTACGGAAGGTCACGATGTCGCCATCCGTGGTGTGCGCGACCGGCCGCCCGCGATCCGTCGTGACCCGGACCCCGCCGCGGAACGCGTCACTCCGCAGGGTGACCGTGCCGCCCTCATCGGCCGTCAGCCGCGCCTCGGACAACCGCTTCGACGCCCACGTCAGCCCGAGGGTGTGGCCGCCGCGGGCACGCAGCCCGGAAACGCTGCCGTCGGCCCAGGCGGCGGGCAGCGCGGGCAGCACGTCGATCACCCCGAGGTGGCTCTGCAGCAACAGCTCCGTCATGCCGGAGGTGGCGCCGAAGTTGCCGTCGATCTGGAACGGCGGGTGCGTATCCCAGAGGTTGGCCAGCGTGCTGGTCTTCAGCTGGTCGGCCAGCAGCTTGTGCGCCCGGTCGCCGTCGAGCAGCCGCGCCCAGAAGTTGATCTTCCAGGCCTTGCTCCAGCCGGTGCCCGCGTCGGTGCGGGCGTTGAGCGAGACCTTGGCCGCCTGCGCCAGCTCCGGCGTCGTACGCGGCGAGACCTGCCGCCCCGGGTGCACCGAGAACAGGTGGGAGACGTGCCGGTGGGTCTCCGCCGGGTCGTCGATGTCCTCCTTCCACTCCTGCAGCTGCCCCCACTTCCCGATCCGCAGGCCGGGGTCGAGCTTGGCCAGCACGTCGGCGGCGGCGGCCGCCTCCTTCTCGTCGCCCACCAGCTCCGCGGCCTCGCGCAGGTCGGTGAACAGGTGCCAGAGGATCTGCTGCGACATCGCCGCCCCCGCCGTGGTGGGGCCGATCTCGGGAGATCGGCTGGGGATGGCGACGAGCTTGCCGTCCCTGGGGTCGGTCTGCAGGAAGTCGTGCCAGAACGCCGCGGTCTCCTTCATGACCGGGTACGCGGTCCGCTTCAGGAACCGCTTGTCCAGCGTGAACCGGTAGTGGTCGTAGAGCTGGAGGGACAACCAGGCGCCCGACTCGGGGAAGAAGTAGGCGGGATGGTCCCATGCCCCGGTGTGGCCGAAGATATTCGAGGCGTGGTGGGCGACCCAGCCGTCCGCCCCGAACATCTGCTTGGCGGTGACCCGGCCGGGTTCGCGTAGCCCGTCCACGTATGTGTGCAGGGGTTCGGCCAGCTCGGCCAGGTTGGTCATCTCGGCCGGCCAGTAGTTCATCTGCAGGTTGATGTTGAGGTGGTAGTCCGCCTGCCATGGCGGGGCCTCGAGCACGTTCCACACGCCCTGGAGGTTGGCCGGCAGCGACCCGGGGCGGGAGGAGGCGATCAGCAGGTAGCGGCCGTACTGGTAGAAGAGCTGCTCCAGCGCCCGGTCCGCGGCCGGGGCGGTGCCGTACTGGGCGAGCAGGTCGTCGGTCGGCACGGCGGGCAGGCTGCCGCCGAGGTCCAGCCGTACCCGGTCGAACAGGGCGGCGTGGTCCGCCCGGTGCGCGGACAACAGCTTGGCGTAGCCGCGTGCGGCGGCGGCGTCGACCCGTGCCGTGAGCTTGGCGTGCGGGTCCTCGCCCTTGTAGGTGGGGTAGTCGGGGGCGTAGTCGGTGCCGGTGCCGAGGATGAGGACCACGGAGTCCGCGCCGGCCACGGAGACGGTCCCGTCGGAGTTGTCGGTCCTGGTCCCGCCCTGGTTGAGGACCTGGAGCTGGGCCTCGTACGCCATCGCGTTGCTGGTCAGCGCCCCCTTGACGGTGACCCGGCCGCCGGCGGCCGTGGCGGTCGCCGAGCGGTTGGCGGGCACGGCGATCCTGGCGGTGAACGTCACCCCGCCGGGCCGGTCGGCGGTGACCCGGGCCACGACCACGCCGGCCGGCGCGGAGGCGAAGTACTCGCGGGTGTGGCGCACGCCGCCGGCCGTGAACGACACGCCGGCCACGCCGCGCGCGATGTCCAGCTCCCTGCGGTAGTCCGCCACCTGCGCCGGCAGTTCGGGGAAGGCGAGGCGCACGTCGCCGAAGCTCTGGTACGCGCCGAACCTGCGGTGTCGCGGCGTGTCCGACTTGTGCCCGAGCGCGGCCAGCACGTCATTGGGCGAGATGCCGCCTTCCTTCCAGATCCGCTCCCTGATGGCCTCCAGCGCGCCGGGCCGAGGGGCGTCCCAGTTGCCGTAGGTGTAGTCGGAGACGCCGGGGCCGCCGGTCCACAGGGTCTTGTCGTTGAATTGGAGCCGCTCGGCCTGCACGCCGCCGAACACGGTGGCGCCCATGGCGCCGTTGCCGATCGGCAGCGACCTGGTCTCCCAGCCTTGGTTGGAGTCGGGGGCCGGCTCGTCGTACCACAGCGTGTACGGCTGCGCCGCGTGCCCGGCCTGCGCCTGCGTGGCCGGGACCACGGTCAGCGCCGCGCCGAGTGCGAGGGCGATCGGCCCTGCCAGTAACCGTTTCTTCATGAGGGTGCACCTATACATCGGATGTGTGTCGGATGGCAGATCGGAGGTCTATCGGTCGCACGTGGTGATCGCGGCGTGCCGGCGGCAGGCGATCGCCGCGTACCCGCCCTCGGCGGGCACCGCCACGCTCAGCCGGTCGCGCGGCCCGTCGATCACGTGGCTCTCCCGTACCAGGCCGTTCGCGCCGTCGCGGACGACCTCGACCAGCCACCGGCCGTGGAGCATGCTCAGCGGGACGTCCAGCGTGCGGGCCGCGCCGGACACTCCGGCCCCGATGAACCACCGGTCGCCGCTGCGCCGGGCCAGCACCACGTGGTCGGCCGGGCGGCCGGACAGCAACCGCGTCTCGTCCCAGGCGGTGGGCACCTGCTCGAGGAACCGTTCGGCCTCGGGCCTGGCCTCGTAGGACTCGACGGTGCCGGCCAGGTTCTGCAGGCCGGACTCGTACGTCACCGCCAGCCCCAGCTCGTGCGCGTCGGACGTGGGCCGGCTCGGCCGGTGGAAGGCCATCGGCGTGTAGTCCATGGAGCCGATCACGTTCCTGGTGAAGGGCAGGGTGGTCACGTGCGCGGTGGTGAGCGTGCGCTTCTCGCCGCCGTGCACGCCTTCCATGGTCATCACGTGCGGCCAGGTGCGGTGGATGCCCTTGGGGACGGTCGAGCCGTGGAAGTTGACCAGGAGCCGGTTCGCGGCGGTGGCGGGCAGGATCTCGTCGTACCAGCGCAGCCGCTCCTGCGACTCGGCGTCCATGAAGTCGATCTTGACGCCGCGTACGCCCCAGCGGTTCAGCGTGGGCAGCCACAGGGCGCGTTCCTCGGGGGTGTCCAGGTCGCGGAAGTGCACCCAGACCAGGATCTCCACGCCCTTGCCGCGGCCGTACTCGACGAGTTGCGGCATCCAGCTGGTCGTCGGCCAGTCGGGGTCGGTGACGTCCCACTGGTCCCGCAGGAAGTACCAGCCTGCGTCCACCGCCACGTAGGGCCAGCCGCGCTGGGCGGCGTAGTCGACGTACCCCTTCTGGATCTCCAGGCTCTGCCCGGCCTCCCTGCCGCCCGCCAGCCACGTCCAGAGCACCTGGCCGGGCCGGATCCACGAGGTGTCGCGCACCTCGGAGTCAGGAGCGAGGTCGTCGACCAGCGTGGACGCGGTGACCGTGGCCAGGTCCCCCATGACCAGCACCCGCCACGGAGTCTCCCCCGCGGCCTGGACCTGCTGGTCCCACAGTTGCAGCCGGTAGGTGCCGGTGCCCTCCTCATGCGTCAGCCGCGGCCCCGAGTAGCCCCCGTCCAGGGCCGACTCGATGATCAGGAGGTGGCCGCCGCCGGTCTCGAACAGGGCGGGCACCATGAAGTCGGCCGCGGGCGCGCTCTGCGCCGTGTACTGGACGAAGGGGTTCTCGTAGTCGCGGCGGTGCCGGGCCAACCAGGCGGTGGCGTCCGGGCGGAGGGTGAACGCCGATGTCTCGCGCAGGACCGGCCCGTGGTCGCCCGGCCACTGATACCGGTAGGCGACGCCGTCCCCGGCGACCCTGACGACCAGGTCGAGCCGGGCGCCGACAGCGTTCTCGAAGGCGAACGTGGCCTCCCGCATGAGCGCCGACCGCTTGAGCCGCTTGCCGACGGTGGTGGTGTAGTGCTCGGTCACCACGCGTTCGCTGCGGTGCAAGAAGCGCAGCCCTTGGGACAGGTCGGCCCGCTCGGTGACGAGGCCGACCGGGCTGGGCTCCAGGACCCGGGCGCCGTGGCGCTCGGCGGCCAGGGTGAGCGTGCCCGCGTCCGAGTCGAGCGCGAGCTCCGCCGCCGGGCCGCCGGGGAGACCTGAGATCTTCCAGCTCTGTTCGGCGGCCCGGGCGGGAGAGGCGGGGAGGAGGAAGAAGGAAAGGAGAAGTGCGGCGCACAGACGTAACGGCGTGGCGGTCGGCATGAGGGCTCCTGCAGCCGGATACATCGGACCTGTTTCCGGATCGTAAACCCTCCGTTTCGGTATGGCCAGGAGGAGATCCGATCTCTTTCGCCGATCAAACAGGCCGTCAGAGGGTGAACAGCAGCTCGGCGAGCTCCGTCCGGTTGCTCAGGCCGGTCCGCTCGTAAACCTGAACCAGCGTGTTGGCGACGGTCCGCCGGGAGAGCACCAGCTGGTCGGCGATGTCCTGGTTGCTCATCCCGGACGCGGCCAGGTGGGCGATCTGCCGCTGCCTGGGGGTCAGCTCCGGCGTGGCCAGGCCTGTCAACACCGGAGTACGCGCGCCTGCGCAGCGGCGGGCCAGCTTCCAAGCGCGGGTCTCCGCGGCTCGCTGCTGCCGCACCATCCCTTGCCGCCCGTACGCCGCCGCCGACTGGGCGGCCGCCTCCGCCGCGTGCAGCAGCATGCCGAGCCCTTCGAAGGCGAGCGACACCGCCTCCAGCTCCTGGGGATCATCCATGGCACCCGCGTGCCGGGCGAACAGCGGGGCCAGGTCGCCTTCGACGGTCGCGGCCAGCCGGGTGAGCCGCTCCGCGGCCCGGTCCGCGGCACCGAGCCGGACGGCGTCGTGCAGGGCGTGCAGCTCGTAACCCGGCAGCCCGTCCGCCGCGTCGGCGGCCTCCAGCGCCGCCTCGACCGCTCCGGCCACGTCACCGGCGGCGGCGAGCATCCACGTCCGGGCCGACCGGAAGGCGAAGTCGACCTGGTAGCCGATGCGCCGGCCCAGCTCGCCGGCCAGCTCCATGGCGGCCCGCGCCGCGGCCACGTCACCGGTCAGGGCGTACGCGTGAGCCAGCTCGGCCAGGCACAACGCGCCCTGCGGCGTCCGGCCGCGCAGCCGCACCGCCGCCTGCCTGCACAGCCGGACGGCCTCGGCAGGCCGGCCCTGGAGCCTGCACACCCAGGCGCGTAACGTGCCGAACAAGACCAGTGCGCGGTCCCAGCTCACATAATCCTCGCCGATGCGGTATCCGGCGTCTGCGAACCTGCGCGCCGCCACCAGATCACCTGCCGCCACGGCGGCGACGACGCCGGCGTCCGCCACGGCGGCCGTGAGTGCCGGCAGCCCCGCCGGCTGCGCGTCGACGGCGTCGAGCCCTTCGCCGGCGCGGGCCATGGCCTGGCGAACCCGTCCCTCGTGGATGAGGAGGCGCGCATCCAGTGACCCCAGGCCGATCTCGAGCCGGGTGCTGAGCGGGCCTATCCGGCGGATCTGCTCCACGGTCGCCCTGACCTCGTCGAACATGCCCATCGCCTGCTCGACGGAGGTTCTGATCACCAGGACGCCCTGGCGCGGCTCCGGCTCGGTCATCGTGTCGTACGCGTCCGTCAGCGCGGCCCGCGCCTCGGCCTCCCGGCCGAACCCCCAGAAGAGGTTGAGCCCGTGCACGGACACCAGCTCGGCACGCGTCATGTCGTCGAGCGGCTCGCCCGCGACCTCACGCAGGACCGCCTCCGACTCTTCGTACCGGTCGGCGTAGTTGAGCACGGCGGCCAGCGCGGTGACCGCCGCGAGCCCTCCTCCGGCCGCCAGCGCGGCCCGCCCGAGTCTGGCGGCCAGATCGAGCGCGCGTACGCTCCGCGCGACCTGGCAGGCCTCGATGAGCAAGGCAGGGTCGCCGGCCGTCCCACTGTCGAGCCGCCAGAGCGCGACCCGGAGCACGTCCTCGCCGCCGCGGGACTCGGCCTCCTCGACCGCGTCGGCCAGACTCCGCAGCACTTCACGGGTGCGCAACGTGCCGCACCCGGCCCGGATCACCTCGCTGTAGAGGGGGTGCGCGAGCCGTACCATCATCCGCTGCCTGGACACGGTCACGAGCTGACGATCCTCCAGCCGCCCCAGCGTCGCCGGCGGGACCAGCGTGGTCAGCACGTCCGCGGCCAGCGGCTCACCGTGGGCGAGCAGTTCGAGCGCCGCCCGTTCACCGGCGTCGACATCGCCGATCCGGCCCTCGATCAGCTCGCGCAGCCGCATCGTCACCGGGACCTCGCCCACCCAGTGCCACACCCCGTGCCGCTCGGCGAGCACGCCGCCCGCCTCGCCGGCCAGCACGAGCTCACGCAGGAACAGCGCGTTGCCGTCGCTCGCCCGCCACAGGCGCCTGACCGTCGGGGCCTCCACCTGCCCGCCCAGCGCTCCGGCCAGGACGAGCCCCGTCTCCTTGAGCGTCATCGGGGCCAGATCCAGGCGCGGCAGCAGGTCGTCCTTCCACAGCGCCGTCACCGCGTCGGGTGCTCGCTCGCCGCTGCGCGTCGTCGCCAGCACGCGTGCCCGGCCACCGGCCACCATGTGGTGCACCAGCGCGGCCGACACCGGATCCAGCAGGTGGGCGTCGTCCACCATGAGCACCTGGTGCTCGCGCCGCAGGACGTCGGCGGCCCAGCGGATCACGTTGCCGCTGGGCGGCTGGTCGGGCAGCAGATGTGCCATCGCGCCCAACGGGACCTCCGAGGCCGCGGCCGTGGCCATGATCCAGGCCACGCCGCCGGTGTCGCGCAGCGCCTCGGCCGCCAGGCGGCTCTTGCCCGCGCCGGCCGGCCCGGCCACGACGGCGCCTCCGGATTCCAGCGCCGATCGGATGGCCGCGAGCTGGGTTTCCCGGCCGGCGAAAGGCCACGAGGAGCGCACATGGGGATGGTACGGGGGATGATTTGAGTAGGCCATGCTCTACCCGGGATCGTGCCGAGCAAGAGACCGTGGTGCCCATGACCCCGATCACCCCGCTTGTACGGAAATATCTGGACGATGAGCGTGCAGAGGTGGCCTCCGTCCGGGTGGAGACGATGGACCACGCGGCCGGCACACCGTCCAGCGGCGGGCTGCGCCGGGTCAGCGGCACCACCACCTGCGGCCGTCCGTGGTCCTTCGTCGTCAAATCCATCCATTCCGCCCGGCACTGGCCGCACATCGACTCCCTCCCCGAGCCTTTCCGTACGGAGTTCATCGGCGAGTTCCCGTGGCGAACCGAGGCCGACGTCTACACCGCACGCCTCCGGATGCCGGCCGGGCTGCGACTGCCCCGCCTGTTCCTCGTGGAGGACCTCGGGGACGACCGTCTCGACCTGTGGCTGGAGGACGTGCGCCCCGCGCCCGGCGGATGGGACCTGACGAGGTACGCCGGCGCGGCACGGGCCTTGGGCCGGCTCGCCGGCCTGCGACCGGCCGGCGGGCCGCACACCGACACGGCGCTACGGATCTACGTCACCAAGCGGATCATGAACCATGCGGTGCCCGCCCTGCTCGAGCCCGCCGTCTGGCGGCATCCCCTCGTCGCCTCGCACGCCGACCCGCTGCTCCAGATGGATCTGGACGCCTTGGCCCGCCGCATCCCCGCGCTCCTCGCAGCCGCCGCGTCCCTGCCTCACACGATGGCCCACGGCGACGCCAGCCCGCAGAACCTGATGGTGCCCGCGGACGCACCCGATGAGTTCGTGGCCATCGACTGGGGGTGGCAGGATCCCGTGCCGATCGGCTTCGACCTCGGACAGCTGCTCGTCGGCCTGGCCCATCTGGGAGCCACCGAGCCCGGAGAGCTGCCGGTGATCCATCGGACGATCCAGGAGGCGTACACACGGGGCCTGGCGGACGAAGGAGTCGCCAGCGATCACGTCGCCGCCGGGTACGTCACCACGCTGGTGCTGCGCAGCGCCTTCACGGCCATCCCCGTGGAGCGCCTCGGCGACCCGGTCACCGACGGCCTGCAGGACCTGTTCCGCAAACGTGTCGGCCTCGCCCGCTTCATCGCCGATCTCGGCCTCGCCCTCTGATCCGGGGCTCGTCACCGCCCGGCCGCGAACGGCGGCAGGGCACGGGAGATGGCGCGGGCGCTGGTGCGGACGAGGTGGGCGAGCGCCTGCGTCGAGGCGGAGCCGTGGTGGACGACCAGGGACACGGCCGCGACGACCTCGCCCTCGGAGTCGTGGATCGGGGCCGCGACCGACAGGGCGTCCATGGTCACCTGGCGGTCGCTGACGGCGTAGCCGCGGGCTCGGGTGTCGGCGAGCGCGGCACGCACCTGGCGCGGGTCGGTCATGGTGCGTTCCGTGTAGCGCTGGATCGGGCAGTCCAGGACGAGTTCCTGCACGTCGGAGGGTGCGTACGCGAGCAGGACCAGGCCGACGCCGGTGGCCGTGAGCGCGAAGCGGCCGCCCACCCTGGTCAGCACCGGCACCGCCCCGCTGCCCGCGATCCGCTCCACGAACACGACCTCGGTGCCTTCGCGTACTGCGAGCTGCACGTTCTCGCGGGTCACCTGCGACAGGTCCTCCAGGTACGGCAGCGCCGCCTCGCGCAGGCCGAGGCCGCGCGGGGCGAGCGAGCCGATCTCCCACAGCCGCAGGCCGATGTGGTAACAGCCGGCCGGGTCCCGTTCCAGCGCACCCCAGGCCACGAGCTCAGCCGCCAGCCGGTGCACGGTGGACACCGGCAGCCCCGAGTGCCGGGACAGGTCGCTGAGCGTCAGCGAGCGCCGGTCGGGCGTGAACGCGCCGAGGATCTGCAGGGCGCGCGCCACGACCGGCCCGGTCCGGGCGACGGCTGACGGCATCGGCGGCTCCATGGTCAGAGCTCGAGGACCAGCTTGGGGCAGGCGGCGCGGGAGACGCAGATGAACATGACGTCGTTCGCCGCCTCCTCTTCGGGCGTGAGGAGCGAGTCGCGGTGGTCCACGACGCCCTCGAGGACGGGCGTCTCGCAGGTGCCGCAGGTGCCCTCCCGGCACGAGGTCAGGACCTGTACGCCCGCCTCCTCCACGACCTCCAGGATCGACCGGTCCGGCGGGACCGTCAGGGTGAGACCGGAGGTGGCCAGCTCGACCTCGAACGACCCGGTCATGATCGGGTCGCCCGCGTCCTTGGGGGTGAAGCGCTCCACGTGCAGCGGGCGGTTCGCGCAGCGCTCCTCGACGGCCTGCAGGAGCGGGGCGGGGCCGCAGCAGTAGACGAGGGTGTCCTGCGGCTCCTCCGTCAGCAGGGCGTCTAGGTCGAGCAGGCCGTGCTCGTCCTGCGGCCACAGCAGCACCTGGTCACCGTGGGCGGCGCGCAGCTCGCTCGCGAACGCCATCGACGCGGCGGTCCGGCCACCATAGGCCAGCCGCCACTCGGCCCCGCAGGCGGCGATCATCGGAAGGATGGGGGTGATCCCGATCCCACCGGCGATGAACAGGTAGCGGGAGGCGGGGTGCAGCGGAAAGTTGTTGCGCGGGCCGCGCGTCAGGATCGTGGCGCCCGGGTGGAGCTCGTCGTGCACGTAGGCCGAACCGCCGCGGCCGGCGGGCTCCCGCAGGACGGCGATCCGCCATGTGGTCCGGTCGGCCGGATCGCCGCACAACGAGTACTGGCGGACGAGGTCGTCGCCCAGCACCAGGTCGATGTGCGCCCCCGGCGTCCATGCGGGCAGCTCGCCGCCGGCCGGATCGCGCAGCTCGATCGCCACGACGCCGTCGGCCACCTGCTCACGAGAGTGCACGACGAGCTTCCGCTCGGCACTCAAGTCGGCGCCCGTCATAGCGCCGCTCCCGCACCGGACAGGGCCGCCTGACCGGGAGCCGTCGCTGGGCCCGGGACGGCCGCCGAGCCGGGAGCGGTCTCCGCGGTGTGGCCGACCGGGTGGGCGAGCAGCCACTCCCACACCTCGATCGGGCCCTCGGCGAGGTGCGTGGCGCCGCAGTGGCAGGTGCCCTGCAGCAGGTCGCTGCCGGGCAGCCACACCACACGCAGCACCTCGCGGCCGGGAAGCATGCGCGTCGGTTCCATGCCCGTCACACCCGGCTGCCCGCGCTCTGCCCGGCGACCAGCTTGGCCAGCATGCGCCGCGCCGCCAGCCCGCCGGTGTCGATGTTGATCGACAGCTCCTGGTAACCCTCGGCCTCGGTGGCGATCACCTGCTCCAGCACGTCCAGCGCGACGACGTCCTGCAGCACCACGGTCCGGTTGTTCTCGGCCAGGAAGTCCGACACGCCCTGGTCGTCGAGGGCGAAGTCACGGGCCACGGCCCAGAAGTCGTGCGTGGTGTGCTCGGTCTCGGGCGTGATGGCGTACACGACCTCGACGTGGAAGGCGTCCGGGTCGCTCCCGTCGGCGTTCGGCAGCACCCCGAGCGGCGCGATGCGCGAGTGCAGCTTGTACAGGCACGGCGGGGTGTACTCGATGTCCTGCCAACGCATGATCCGCCCGGTGAGCCCGGTGGACTTGGCGTAGAACGGCGGGCACTCGGCGTCGTCCATGTGCCGGCTGACATAGACGATCCCGGCCTCCTCGTCCACCTCGGTCGTGATCGGGGTGGCGGCCACCTCGGGGGTGCCGATGTAGCCGCCGTGCAGGTACGTCTCGTGCGACAGGTCGAGCAGGTTGTCCACCAGCAGCCCGAACCGGGCCTTCAGCGGCTCCATCCCGGAGACGGTGGTGTAGTCCGGCGAGTCCAGCCAGGGCGCCCGCGGGATGCGGGTGGCGTCGGCCTTGGCCGGGTCGCCGATCCAGACCCACACGAACGAGTCCTGCTCGACGATCGGGTAGCTCTTCAGTCGCGCGGTCCGCGGCACCCGGGTCTGGCCGGGCACGGCCACGCAGCCGCCGTCGGCGCCGTAGGTGAATCCGTGGTAGCCGCACACCACCTGGTCGTCGAGCAGCCGGCTCGGCGCCTGGGACAGCGGGAAGCGGCGGTGCACGCAGCGGTCCGACATGGCGGTGACGGTCCCGGCGCGGGTCCGCCAGAACAGGATGGACTCACCGCAGATGGTGCGGCTGAACAGCTCGCGGGCGATCTCGCGCCCGTACGCGGCGACGTACCACTGGTCGCGGGGGATGCTTGACATGGGCGACTCCTTCTCAGTGGAACGATGGTGACGTCGGTCACGCAGGGCGCGGAACCGCACTTCCCGGATGCCGGAAAACGAATGTCCTCAGAACCGAAGGACAGGCTTGATCGTCGCGCCGGAGACGATGTCGCCGATCGCGCTCTGGATCTCCTCGAACTTGTAGTGCCTGATCAGCCGGTCGATCGGCAGCCGCCCGGCGGCCACCAGCTCGGCCAGCACCGGGATCAGCGACTCCGTCTCGCTGTCGCCCAGCGTCAGGCCCACGACCGTGCGGCCCGGCAACATGAAGTTGACGTCCACGGGGATCGACGAGCCGAACGGCGGGGCGCCGACCAGCACCGCGGTCCCCCGGGCGGCGAGCACGCCGACGGCGGCCCCCGCGACGCCCACGTTGCCCGTCGTCTCGACCACGCCGTCGGCGCCCTGGCCGCCGGTGATCTCCCCGATCGCCTCGGCCAGGTCGGCCGTGGTGGTGTCGACGGTGTGGGTGGCGCCGAGCTCGCGGGCCAGCTCCAGCCGGGCAGGCACCCGGTCGACCGCGATGATGCGGGTGGCCGGGGTGAGCCTGGCCGCCATGACCGCGGACAGGCCCACCGCGCCCGCGCCGGTCACGACGAGGGAGGCGCCGGGGCGGGGGCGCAGGACATTCCATACCGCCCCGGCGCCGGTCTGCACGCCGCAGCCGAGCGGCGCCAGCAGATCGAGCGGCGCGTCGGCGGGCAGCTTGACCAGGCTGCGCTCGTCGACCAGGGCATGCCTGGCGAAGGAGGACTGGCCGAAGAAGTGCCCCCCGAGTGCCGCGCCGTCCCTGGTCACGGTGGGTGAGCCGTCCGCGCGGGCGCCGCCGAGCAGGTTCAGCGGCAGCCAGGCCGCGCAGTAGGCGGGGTGCCCGTCACGGCAATTGGCACACCTGCCGCACGAGGTGAAGGAGAGCAGCACATGGTCGCCGGGGCTGACCCGCGTCACCGCGGAGCCGACCGCCTCCACGACGCCCGCGCCCTCGTGGCCGAGGACTCCGGGCAGCGGGAACGGCAGGCCGCCGGCGGCGACGCCCAGGTCGGTGTGGCAGATCCCGGCGGCGACCATGCGGACCAGCACCTCGTCCGGGCGCGGGTCGGCCAGTTCTACTTCGCTCAGCTGGAAGCCCGCGCCGGCGGACTCGACGACGGCTGCTGACGTGGTGGTGGTCATGGCTTACCTCTCACAGTGCCGATTCACAGGGCGATGACGACGGACTTGACCTTGGTGTACGACTCCAGCACCTCGGGGCCGTACTCCCGCCCGTAGCCGGACTGCTTGACCCCGCCGAACGGGATCGCCGGGTCGAGCATCGCCCAGTCGTTCACCCACACGATGCCGGCCTCCAGCCGCGCCGCCACCCGGTGCGCGCGGGCCAGGTCGGTGGTCTGCAGGCCGGCCGCGAGCCCGTACGGGGTGCCGTTGGCCATGGCCACGGCCTCGTCCTCGGTGTCGAACGGCTGGACGGTCAGGACCGGGCCGAAGATCTCCTCCTGCACGACGCGGGAATCGTCGCTGAGGCCGGCGATGACGGTCGGCTTGTAGTAGTAGCCGCCGCCGACCTCCAGCCGCTCGCCACCGGTGACGATCCGGCCGCCCTGCTCCTTGGCGATCCGCACGTACTCCTCGACCTTGGCGAGATGCCGCTCGGCGGCCATGGGGCCGACGACGGTGGCCGGGTCGAAGGGGTCGCCGACCGGCACGCCGGCGACGGCGCCGGCCAGGATCTCCAGGACGGTGTCGTACAGGGAGCGGTGGACGAGCAGGCGCGGGCCGCCCATGCAGAACTGGCCGGTGTTGAAGACGAACGCCTTGATGGCCGAGCCGATCGCCTTGTCCAGGTCGGCGTCCTCGAACACGATCTGCGCGGCGTTGCCGCCCAGCTCCATCGTGACGGGCTTGAGGCCTTCGCCGGCCGTGGCGGCCGCGTACCGGCCGATCTTGGTGGAGCCCGTGAAGGCGATCTTGTCGATGCCGGGGTGGCGCAGCAGCGCCTCGCCGGCCACCGCGCCGCCGCCGGTGACCACGTTGAGCACGCCGTCCGGCACCCCCGCCTCGGCCAGGATCTCGGCCATCAGCAGGGCGCTGAGCGGGGTGTCCTCGGCGGGCTTGTGCACCAGGACGTTGCCCGCGGCCAGCGCCGGGGCGATCTTCGAGCTGCTGAGGATCAGCGGGAAGTTGAACGGGGTGATCGCGCCGACCACGCCGATCGGCTCGCGGCGCGTGTAGGCGTGCGACGGGATCGGGATGTGCCGGGTCGCCCCTTGGATGGTCTGCGCGAGCCCGGAGTAGTACTCGTAGATCTCGGCGGCCGTGGCCACGTCGACGGCGCGGCACAGGCTGACCGGCTTGCCGACGTCGACGCTCTCGACCGCGACGAGCTCGTCCTCGCGCCGCCGGATGATGTCGGCGACGCGGTGCAGGATGCGTGCCCGCTCGCGACCGGACGTCTGCGACCACGCGCCGAACGCCTTGCGCCCGGCGGCGACGGCCGCGTCCACGTCGGCGGCGTCGGCCTCGGCGACGGTGGTGATCACCTGTCCGGTGGACGGGTCGGTGATGTCCCTCCTGCCCTTGGCGACCGCCTCGGCCCACTCGCCGCCGATGAACAACTTGCCCGGCTCGATGTGCGGCCGGCTCACGGAATCCGTCATGACCCGCTCGCTTCCCGGTGCGGTCGCACGCCGCACCGTCCTGGTCCCGACCTGTTCAACCAACAGGTTTCCTGATAATTACGCTTATATGGCCAAGAATGCAAGAGGGCTGAGATACTCAGGAAACCTGACTGTCCAGAGCAAAGGAGCGCACGTGACAAGCACCACCGGCAGCGACGGAGCCGTGGAGAGCGCCACCTCGCGCCCGTCGCTGCTGTACGTCGTGAAGCAGGTCGAGCTCGCCGCGCGCTCCCACATGGACGAGCTGCTCAAGCCGACCGGCATCACCGCGCTGCAGTACACCGCGCTCACCGTGCTGCGCCGCCGGGACGGGCTCAGCTCAGCCCAGCTCGCCCGCAACTCCTTCGTCACCGCCCAGTCCATGGCCGACATGATCACCGCACTGGAGCGGCGCGGCCTCATCGTCCGCCGCCGCGACCCGGACAACCGCCGCGTCCTGCTGATCAGCCTCACCGACGCGGGCCACGAACTGCTCGCGGCCCACGACGAGGCGATGGAGGCCCTGGAGGGGCGCATGCTCGCCGGACTCACCGCCCGGCAGCGCCGCGACCTGGAGGTCTACCTCAACCGCTGCCGGACGGCGCTGTCCGACCTGCCGCCGCACTGACGGCCGGTGCGGACAGGTTCCGGAGCTTGAGCTTCTGGATCTTGCCCGAGCCGGTCTTCGGCAGGTCCTCCACGAACGTGACGTACCTGGGGATCTTGTATTTGGCCAGCCGGGTCCGCAGGAACGATTGCAGCTCCTCCCCCGTGACGGCGTGCCCGGGACGGGCGACCACGAACGCGCGGCCGGTCTCCCCCCAGGTCTCGTCCGCCACGCCGACCACCGCCACCTCGGCCACCGCGGGATGCTCGAAGATCGCCGCCTCCACCTCGGCCGGGTAGACGTTCTCACCGCCGGAGATGTACATGTCCTTGACGCGGTCCACGATGTACAGGTGGCCCTCCTCGTCGCGGTAGGCGACGTCGCCGGAGCGGAACCAGCCGCCCTCGGCGAAGGCCGCGGCGGTGGCCCCGGTGTCGTTCCAGTAGCCGGGGGTGACGTTCGGCCCCTGGATGAGGACCTCGCCGGGCTCGCCGGGCGGGGCGTCGCTGAGGTCCGGCCGGACGACCCGGACGTCGGCGAAGAGGACGGGCACACCGGCCGAGCCGGCCTTGCGTTCGCTCTCGCTCGCCTCCAGGAACGTCGCCCCCGGCGAGGTCTCGGTCATCCCGTACCCCTGGCAGAACACCAGCCCCCGCTCCTGGTAGGTGCGGATCAGCGCGGGCGGGATCGACGCGCCCCCGGACATCAGCGTGCGCAGCGAGGACAGATCCGCACCGGCCCAGCGCGGCGAGGCGGCGAACGCGGCGAACATCGTGGTGACCCCGAACATCCACGTCACGCCGAACTTCTCGATCAGGTCGTAACACGCGTCCACGTCCCACGACGGCATGATCACCGAGCGAGCGCCCTTGGCGAAGGTCGGCAGCAGCGTCTGGTTCAGCGCCGCGACGTGGAACAACGGGGCGCTGACCAGCGTCGTCTCGTCACTGGCCACGTCCACCCCGACGAACATGTTGTAGGTGTTCCAGATCAGGTTGGCGTGGCTGAGCATGGCGCCCTTGGGGCGCCCGGTGGTGCCCGACGTGTAGAGGATGAGCGCGATGTCGTCCTGCGCCACCGGCACGTCGATCGGCATCGGGTCACCCTGCGCGAGCCAGTCCTCGTAGGCCTCGAGCGGGATGATCTCGTCCAGGTCCGGCGTGCCGGTCAGCGCCTCCACCACGCCGGCGCACTGCGGCGCGTGGATCAGCACCTTCGCGCCGGAGTGCCCCAGCATGTAGTCGATCTCCGGTGCCGCGAGCCTGAAGTTCAGCGGGACGAAGATCCCGCCGAGCATGTGCGTGGCGAACATGGTCTCGGCGAACGCGACGTGGTTCGGGCCCAGGTAGGCGACCCGGTCCCCGGCCCGCACGCCGCTGTCCCGCAGCCGATGTGCCAGCCTCGTCACCCGCTCGTGGACCTCGGCGTAGGTCAGCGAGCGGTCCTCGTAGACGAAGGCCGTGCGGTCCGGCGTCATCATGGCCCGCCGCGCCGGCCAGCCGCCGATCCCGGAGTTGTGCATGAGCGTGTCTTTCCTGTCAGGAGGCGACGGTCTTGGAGGCGCTCGCGGGGATCGGCTCCTCGGCCAGGTCGCCGCGGCTGGTTTCCTTGAGCGCCAGCGTGCAGGCCACGGCCAGCAGGCACGCGGCGGCGATGACGATGGACACCACGAGGGTCCCGCCGCCGCCGGCCTGGATCTGGGCGAACACCACCGGCGCCAGCCCGGCCCCGAGCCCGGCCAGCTGGTATCCGAGGGACGCGCCGGTGTAGCGGGTGCGGGTGCTGAACAGCTCGGTGTAGAGCGCGGCCAGCGGGCCGTACATCATCGGGTGCACGACGGCCTGGCCGAAGACGAGCGCGACGGTGAGCAGGGCGACGCTGCCCGTGTTCACCAGCGGGAACAGGGCGAACGCGAACACCGCCATGATCAGCGCGCCGGTGATGACGACCGGCCGGCGCCCGACCCGGTCCGACAGGGCCGACCAGCCGAGGATGCCGAGCACGGCCAGCGCCGAGGAGAGCGTCAGCCCGTTCAGCACGTCCTGCCGCTCGAAACCGGCGCCGACGCCGTACGCGATGAGGAAGGTGGTGAGCGTGCCCTGCGCCACGAACGCCGCCAGCCCCACACCGACGCCGAGCAGCAGCGTCCTGGGCTGGCCGCGCAGCACGTCCAGCAGCGGGACCCTGGAGGCGCTCTCCTTGACGGCGGCGCTGAACACGGGGGTCTCCTCCACCCGCGTCCGGACGAACAGGCCGATCGCGAGCAGGACGATGCTGATCAGGAACGGGACCCGCCATCCCCACGCCAGGAAGGCCTCGTTGCCGACGACGGCGGCGGTGCCGGTGAGCGCGCCCGTCGACAACACCATGCCGAACGGCGCCCCGGCATTGGTGAAGCTCGCCCACAGGCCGCGGCGGGCGGTGGCGTGCTCGGCCGACATCAGCACCGCACCGCCCCACTCGCCGCCGACCGCGACTCCCTGCACGATCCTGAGCAGGACGAGCGCGATCGGCGCGAGCACTCCGGCCTGCTCGTACGTGGGCAGCACCCCGATGAGGAAGCTGGCCACGCCCATCAGCACCATGGTGAGCACCAGCATGCGCTTGCGGCCCAGCCGGTCGCCGAAGTGGCCGAAGACGACGCCGCCGATCGGCCTGGCCAGATACCCGGTGGCGAACGTGCCCAGGCTGGCCACCGTGGCGATCAGCGGGTCGAGGTTGGAGAAGAAGACCTTGTTGAATACGACGGCCGAGGCCGTGGCGTACAGGAGGAAGTCGTAGTACTCGATGACGCTGCCGAGGAAGCTCGAGGCCACCGCGCGGCGCAGCTGGACGGGGTTGGACATGAGTGGGGGGCTCCTTCACATCTGGAAGGGGGGATCAGGCGTAGTGCCGGTAGACGGCACGGGCGACGCACGCGGGCTTGGCCGCGCCGTCGATCTCCACGGTGAAGTCGAGCAACATCTGGACGCCGTCGCCGGGGACGTCCTCGACCTCGGCGACCTTGCCGGCGAGGCGGATCTTGCTGCCGACCTTGACGGGACTCGGGAAGCGGACCTTGTCCAGGCCGTAGTTGATGCTCATCTTCATGCCCTGGATGTCGAGCAGCTCGTTGAACAAGGGGATAAGCAGGGCGAGGGTCAGGTAGCCGTGCGCGATCGTGCCGCCGAACGGCCCGTCCTTCGCCCGCTCCGGGTCCACGTGGATCCACTGGTGGTCGTTGGTGGCGTCGGCGAAGGTGTTCACCCGCTCCTGGGTGATCTCCAGCCAGCCGCTGTGGCCGAGGTCCTGGCCGGCCAGCGCCTTCAGCTCGGCGAGACCGTTCGCGACGGTGGTCATGACTGCGTCTCCTTGGGGGTGAGGCCGAGCAGGCGCGCGGCGTTGTCTTTGAGGATCTTGGGGCGGACCTCGGGCTTGATGTCGAGCTTGGCGAAGTCGGCCAGCCACCGGTCGGGGGTGATCACCGGGTAGTCGGAGCCGAACAGCACCTTGTCCTTGAGCAGCGTGTTGGCGTACCGGACGAGCTGCGGCGGGAAGTACTTCGGCGACCAGCCGGACAGGTCGATGTGCACCGACGGCTTGTGTGTGGCCACCGCCAGCGCTTCGTCCTGCCAGGGGAACGACGGGTGCGCCAGGATGATCTTCAGGTGCGGGAAGTCCACGGCGACGTCGTCGACCAGCATCGGGTTGGAGTACTTGAGCCGGATTCCGCCGCCACCCGGGACGCCCGCGCCGATGCCGGTCTGGCCGGTGTGGAACAGGGAGATCGCACCCAGCTCCTCGATCACCTCGTACAACGGGTAGGCCAGCGGGTCGTTCGGGGCGAAGCCCTGGATGCTGGGGTGGAACTTGAAGCCGCGCACCCCGTAGTCGGTGATCAGGCGGCGGGCCTCGCGGGCGCCCGCCCGGCCCTTCCACGGGTCGACGCTGGCGAACGGGATCAGCACGTCGGCGTGCTCGGCGCAGCTCTCGGCGATCTCCTCGTTGGAGATGCGGGGATGGCCGGTGGCGTGCTCGGCGTCCACCGTGAACACCACCGCGGCCATCTGCCGCTCCCGGTAGTAGGCGGCCATCTGCGGGATGGTCGGCTGCTCGTGCGCGCCGAAGTACTCCTCCGACGCCCCGAACAACGCCGGGCTGAGCGAGCCGTGCCCGTCCTTGGAGACCTCCGCATGCGTGTGGACGTCGATCGCGACCAGTTCGTCGACGTTCATGAGGTGGGCGCCTTCGGCGCGGGGATCCCGTACGTCTCGGGCTCGGCCCCGATACCCGCCTCCCACGAGGCGGCGATGGCGTCGGCGGACCAGCCGCCGTCGGCGTAGGCGACGGCCTTCTCCTGGGGGTGCGACCAGAGCGCCAGCTTGTCGCCGCCGATGCCGACGGCCTGCCCGGTGACGCCGGCGGAGGCGTCCGAGGCGAGGTAGACGATCAGCCCGGCCACGTCCTCGACCGTGCCGAGGCCCTCGTCCTTGCGCAGCCAGTCCGGCAGCGGGTCACCGGTGCGCTCGGCCTCCTCCAGGATCGGCGCGAACACCGGGATGGTCTTGGTCATCTCGGTGGCCGCGACCGGGACGACGGCGTTGACGGTGATGTTGGCCCGGCCCAGCTCCATGGCCCAGGTGCGGGCCATCGCCACGATGCCCGCCTTGGCGGCGGCGTAGTTGGTCTGACCGAAGTTGCCCCGCTGCCCGGCCGGGGAGGAGATCAGGATCAGCCGGCCGCCGTCGCCCTGCTCGCGCATGCGTACGGCGGCCGCGCGGGCGCAGGTGAACGTGCCCCGCAGGTGCACCCCCACGACCGCGTCGAAGTCCTCGTCGGACATCTTCCACAGGACCCGGTCCCGCAGGATGCCCGCGTTGGTCACCATGACGTCGAGCCGGCCGAACTCCTTGACCGCGGTGTCCACCAGCCGCTGCGCGACCTCGGTCCCGCCGACCGCGCCCACCTCGGCCACGGCCTTGCCACCCGCCGCGACGACGGCCTCGACCACCTGGGCCGCTGCCTCAGCGTCCACGTCGTTGACGACGACCGCCGCCCCGGCGGCGCCGAGCGCCTCCGCGTACGCCCGGCCGAGCCCACGACCGGCCCCTGTGACCACGGCCACCTTGCCCGACAAATCCATCTATTCCACCCCAAACACCGCAGGAGTCCACCGATGCCGGTCAATGTAGGGCACTTTTGTGACTCAGGTCAAAGTTCTGCCCAACATCGGCCTCACAAACCCGACGCCCTCTACGTTGGGCATATTTCCAACCTGCGTCAAGAGTTTGCCCGACATCTGTGCTCCGTCTACGCTCATGCCTGTGAAGCACGAGGACGAGCAGGACCAGCCGCATCAGCTGCCTTCGGCGCGCCCGCAGTCGCTGATGTTCAGCTTTCTCGGCATCTACGTGCTGGGGCGCGACACCGCGGTCTACTCCGGCAGCGTCATCGACGTCTTCGCCCGCCTGGGCGTCTCCGAGGAGGCGGTGCGCTCCACGCTCACCCGCATGGCCAAGCGCAACCTGCTGACCAGGCACCGCCAGGGCAAGAAGGTCTATTTCGGCCTCACCGAGCACGCCACCGACGTGCTCGACGACGGGCGCCGGCATGTTTGGGAGACCGGCGCGGTCAACCGCGACTGGGACGGCACCTGGACTCTGGTCGGCTTCTCCCTGCCGGGCAATGAGCGCAGCACCCGCCACGACCTGCGTTCCCAGCTCATCTGGGCCGGGTTCGGGCCGCTCCAGGGCGGGCTCTGGATCGCTCCCGGCGTGAAGGACGTGGAGTCGATGCTCGCCCCGCTCGGCCTCGGCGACAACGTCACCGTGCTCATGGCGCAGGCGTACAAGCCGACCGAATCAGCCGACCTGGTCCGCAAGGCGTTCGACACCGACCAGATCGCCGAGCGCTACCGGGTCTTCCTCGACCGCTGGGACACCGCGCACCCGCTGCCGTCCGCCACCGACGACCTGGCCAGACAGCTGTTCCTGCACACCGACTGGCTGCAACTCGTCCGCCAGGACCCGCGCCTCCCGGCCGAGCACCTGCCCGCCGACTGGCCGGCGATCCGCGCGGAGAAGCTCTTCCACACGCTGGCCCACCGCTACGAGCGCAGCGCCGCGCAGCTCGCCGAGTCCGTGCTCGACGAGCTTCCGCTGCGCCCCTAAGCGGGATCACGCATATGCGGCGAGCGTCCTCCCGGTCGCGTAGTGGTAGGAGGCCGCGATCACGGTCTTGGCCACCTCCAGCTCGTCCGCCGTCCGGGGACCGTACACCATCACCACGTTGACGGCGGGCGAGTAGAGCGGATGACGTTCGCCCCAGCCCTTGGCGACGAGCTCCTGCTGATCGTCCGGTGACAGGGACACGTGCAGGCTGCCGTCCACGTGGATGTGAGCGAACTCCGCGGTGAGTCGCGGCGGCAGGAGCACCGCGCCGCGCGGCGGCAGCGTTCCTCCTTCCAGGAAGAATGCGGTGGCGCCCGGCTCGGAGATCTCGCTGGGCCTGATCCGGGTGCCGGGCAGCCCGCCGGTCATCCAGCGCTTCAGCTGCTCGCGGATCTCATCGGGGCTGTTCTGGCTGAGCTGGACGTGGGGTACGGAGGGCCCGGTGCGCGGACGGTCGCCGGCGCGGGTGGGCAGGATCATGGTGGCGCTCCTCTCAGAAGCCGGATATCCACAGCCTCGGCGCCACAGGCCGCCGGGCTCACCGCCCGTTCGGGCAGTGTTCGCCACCCGAACGGCCAGCCCGCCCCCTGACCGAGCGCACCTAGCATGAGATTCATGGACCTGCCCGACCCGCGTGTCGTTCTGGCCGCCGCCGCCTCGATCCTCCAAGCTCCGATCGGCGCCATGCTGGAGCCCTTGTCCCAGGCGCTGTCGGGGTTCCTGCCGCACCGGGCGCTGGCCATGCTCACCGGCGACTGCGCCCGGCATCCCATGAAGACATACGGCGACCCCGCGCTCACCGAGAAGATCACCAGCGCCGAACTGGCCCGCATGGGCGGCGCCGTCGACGTGGGCGAGCCGTGGTTCGGCGAGATGCGCCTCGCGGGCGGGCAGCTCCCGGCGCTGGCCGTCGCGGCCCGCCCGCCCGGGGCCTCCGGCGCCCTGCTCGTGGTGGTAACCGCCGGAGGGACCGCACCTGCCGCCCCGGTGCGCGATCTGGTGCGGCGGCTGTGGGACCTGGTCGCCGTGGAGCTGTCGCACCGGGCCGCGAACCTCCCGCCCGCCGGCCTCAGCGGCAGCCGGGTGGCCGCCGGCGAGCGCGCCCGCGCCATAGCCGAGCTCACGGGGGCCCACGCCGCCACGCTCAAGGCGCTGCTCGGCGCGTTGCGCAGCCGCTCGCTCGACGACGGCGCCGCGCGCCGGGCCGCCATCGACCTGGCGGTGTCGGCGCTGATCGAGTTGCGTGCCGCAGGCGACCTCGACCGGTCGCTGAGCGAGGAGCCGGCCGGGACGGCGTTCGACCGGCTGGCCGACAAACTCGCGCCGCTGACCCGCTACAGCGAGGTGTCGCTGGAACTCGTCGGCCCGCGCGAGCGCGACCACGCCCTCCCGGGCGATCTGGCGAGCGCGGCCCAGGCTCTGGTCCGCGGCACCATCGTGACCATGCTCGAGTACGAGGGCCTCACCAGGATCCGGGCGACCTGGGAGCTGTCCGATGCGGAGCTGCTCGTCGCGGTTCGCGACGACGGTCCCGGCGTGCTCACCGCCGACGCCCTGCCCGTGCGCCGCCTGGCCGAGCTGGCCGCCGCCGTCGGAGGGCGCCTGACGCTGGACTCCGTTCCCGGGTGGGGCACCACGGTGACCGCCGTGCTGCCGCTCGCGCCGGCCGCACCCGGGAGCCAGGGCGACGCGCTGGCCGCGCTCAAGCCGCGCGAGCTGGAGGTGCTCGAACGGCTGGCGCGCGGACTGCGTAACCGGCAGATCGCCGAGGAGCTGCTGATCAGCGAGCACACCGTGAAGTTCCACGTGGCGAACATCCTGGACAAGCTGGGCGTGGGAACCCGCACCGAAGCGGCGGCCCTCGCGCACTCCTCGGGCCTGTCAACGGTCGCCTGACCTCAAGGCTTTCCTTGCGCCTCCGGTCCCATCTCCTCTACATTGAATAAACGTTTACTCAATGAGGAGTCATGGCGAGAACGCGGAAGGAACAGGCGGAATGGCGGCGCGAGCAGTTGCTCGACGCGGCGCAGACGGTTTTCGCCAGGAAAGGCGTGGACGGCGCGTCGGTCAAGGATCTTGCCGCGGCGGCAGGAGTGACGCCCGGCCTGCTCTATCGCTACTTCGACAGCAAGGAGGCCCTGGTCAAGGCGTTGCTGGCGGAGCGCGGCTTCCTGCCGCAGCTGCGCGAGCTCCTGACCGCCGACCACGGCACGCGACCGGCCAGGCAGGTGCTCACCGAGTTGCTGGAGGCGTTCGACCACCTGCTCGCCGGCAACGCCGACCTCATGGCCGTGTTCTTCAGCGCCACCCAGGCGCGCGCCGAGCTGGCCGAGCTGATGACCGAAGGGCAGCGGCTGATCGGCGATTTCCTGGCCGCCCGCGTCGCGGCCGGCGAGTTGCGCCCCCACGACGTCGCGACCGCCGCCAAGACCCTGCTCGCCACCGTGGCCGTGAACCGCAGGACGGGCACCCCGGTCGGCGTCGAACGCCTGGTCGAGCTGCTGTTCCCCGAGGAAGGATGAGACGTCATGCGTACCGAGAGCACGAGATGTTGCGTGGTCGGCGGCGGCCCCGCCGGGATGATGGCCGGGCTGCTGCTGGCCCGTCAGGGTGTCGAGGTGACCGTCCTGGAGAAGCACGCCGACTTCCTCAGGGACTTCCGGGGTGACACCGTCCATCCCTCCACGCTGGAGCTGATCGCCGAGCTGGGCTGGATCGAGGAGTTCCTGAAGCTGCCGCACACCAGGATGCGCGACGTCACCGTGAGCATCGGCGGCCGGGACGTCACCTTCGCCGATTTCACCCGGCTGCGCGTGCGCTGCCCGTATATCGCCTTCATGCCCCAGTGGGACGTGCTGGACTTCCTGGCCGGCAAGGCCGCCGCGTACCCCTCCTTCCGCCTGCTGCGCAGCACCAGGGCGACAGGACTGATCATGGAGGAGGGGCGCGTCACGGGGGTCCGGGCGGCCACCGCCGACGGTCCGCTCGACATACGGGCCGACCTGGTGATCGCTGCCGACGGCCGCCATTCCACGCTCCGCGACGTGGCCGGACTGGAGTCCACGGCGAGCTCGCCGCCCATGGACGTGTTGTGGTTCCGCCTGCCTCGCCGCGACGGCGACCATATGCCCTTCTTCCAGCGTGGCCAGGGCGCGCTGGTCGCCATCGACCGGGGCGAGTACTGGCAGCTCGCCTACACGATCCCGCCAGGGGCGTTCGCGGAGCTCAGGGAGGCCGGGCTGCCCGCGTTCCGCGAGCGGGTGGCAGGCCTGGCGCCGGCCCTGCGCGATCGTGTCGGGCTGATCGACGACTGGGATCACGTCCACCAGTTGACCGTCAGGGTCGACCGGCTGCCGCGGTGGCACCGGCCGGGGTTACTCTGCATCGGGGACGCCGCCCACGCCATGTCGCCCGCGGGCGGCGTCGGCATCAACCTGGCCGTGCAGGACGCCGTCGCCACCGCCAACCTGCTCGGTCCCGTCCTCCGTCGTCAGGCGGGCGTCCCGGACGAAGACGCCCTCGCCAGAGTGCAGGCACGCAGGGAACGGGCCGTCAGAGTGACCCAGGCCTTCCAGGTCCGCATCCTCCGCGACCTGTATCCGAAGGAAACGGCGGACGACACGGCCGGGCACGTGCCACCGATCTTCACTGCCTTCAAGGCGCTGCCACCGCTGCGGCATCTGGTGGGGCGCTTCATCGGAATGGGAGTGCGTCCCGAGCACATCGAGCACCCCTGACCTGTGCGCAAGGACCGGCTCGAAAACACGATGCGCACAGGCCAGATGACCGCCCATACTGAGCCGCGTGGATCTCGTGGCGTACGTGCGGGAAGCATTCGGCTGGGATCAGGACGTCGTGGCGTCCCGAGGTCCGCGGGGGGCGCTGGGGCAGATCTGGCGGCTGGAGGTCGGGCCGGCGTGCTACGCGCTGAAGGAGATCTTCGCCGAGCCGCCGTCACGGGCGTTGATCGACGCGGAGCTGGCGTTCGCGCGGCAGGCCGCCGCGGCCGGGGTGCGGCTGCCGGCCAGCCACGCCGACCGCGAGGGGCGCTATCTGCTCACGACGCCCGATGGGACGTGGCTGCGCTTGTATGACTGGGCCGACCTGCGGCCGGTCGAGCTGACGGCGCCCGCCACGCCGACAGAGCTCGGTGCGCTGCTGGCGCGCCTGCACCGGTGTGCCCAGCCCATGGCCGTCGAGCCGGACGGCCGGCCACCCGACCCCTGGTACGACCGAGTCCCCGCCACGCACGAGTTGGCGAAGCTGTCCGCGTCGGACGCGTCGTGGGCGGCGGGCCTGGCCGATCGGCTGGCCATCGTGCCCGAGTTGTGTGCGGCGGTCACGCCGGCCGATCCCGCCGGCCTGATCCTCTGCCACCGCGACCTGCACCCCGAGAACGTCCTGGCCGATCCCGCCGACGATGGGTTGGTGGTCGTCGACTGGGACAACCTCGGGCCCGCCGCGCCGAGCCGGGAGTTGGCCCGGGCGCTGTTCGACTGGTTCTGCGACAACTCGGTCGCCGACCTCGACGCCATGCGCGCCATGTATGAGGCCTACGTGCGCTCGGACGGCCCTGGGCGCATCACCCAGCCGGCGGACTTCTCGATGCTGGTCGCCTCCAGGCTCAACTTCCTGCTGGTCCAGGCACGCCACGCCCTCGATCCGGACGCCGAGCCGCGCCACCGCGCGTGGGCGGAACGCGAGATCGACGAGGCGCTGCGGATCCTGCCGACCCCGCGGCAGCTGGCGGACGTGCTGGAGATGGCCCTCAGGGCTCCTTGACCGCCAGCACGGGGCAGGACGAGTCCAGCAGGATGCGCTGAGCCGTGCTGCCCATGATGAGCTTTCCGACCGGGGAGCGGCGCGGCACGCCGATCACGACGAGGCTCGCCGACTCCCGCTGCGCCACATCCAGCACCGCGGCGGCCGGGTCGTTGTCCTGCACCTGCCGCACCTCGTGCCCGTCGCCCACCCGGCGTTCGAGCTCGGCCACCACCGCGGTGTCGGGGTCGACGTACGAGCCGGGGCGGGAGACGTTCACCACCACGAGCCGGGCCTTCCTGAGCTCGGCCTCGGCCAGGGCCTGGTCGAGGACGGCCTGGCCGAGCGCCGTGGGGACGTATCCGGCGACGACGACTGTCATGCTTCCACCTTCTCTCGGGAGGAGTCCTTGCGCTTGGTCAGGCGCAGGACCGGGGGCACGACGATGATCAGGACGATCACGGCGAGCAGGGTGGCGGTGATGGGCTGGGTGAGGAAGCCGGTCACGTCGCCGCCGAAGATGCGCATCGACCGGCGGAACGACGACTCCAGCAGGCTGCCGAGCACGAACGCGAGCACGAGCGGCCCCGGCTCGAAGCCGGCCTTCTTCATCAGGTAGCCGAGCACCCCGAGGCCGACCATGAGGAACATGTCGAAGACGCTCATCCTGACCGTGTAGACGCCGATCATGGTGACGAGGATCGTCAGGGGGGCCAGGATGGCCTGCCGCACCCGCAGGATGCGGACGAACACCCCGATCAGCGGCATGCTCATGGCCAGCAGCAGCAGGTTGCCGACGTACATGGAGTTGACCACGCCCCAGAACAGGTCGGGCTTCTCCGCCACCAGCGCCGGGCCGGGTGTGATGCCCTGGATGAGCAGGGCGCCGAACATGATCGCCATGGTGGCGTTCGCCGGGATGCCCAGTGTCAGCAGCGGGATGAACGACGACGTCGCGGCGGCGTTGTTGGCGCTCTCGGGCCCGGCCACGCCCTGGATGGCGCCCTTGCCGAACTTCTCCGGCTGCTTGCCGGCCCGCTTCTCCACGGCGTAGGCGACCATGGACGCCATGGTCGCGCCGCCGCCCGGCAGGATGCCGAGCAGGAAGCCGAGGAACGAGCCTCGGGTGATCGCGCCCTTGGACTCGCTGAGCTCGGCGCGGGAGGGGTAGACCGAGCCGACGGGCGCGGCCGCCTCCGGGGGCCGGCGCAGCGACTCCAGGTTGTAGAGGATCTCGCCGACGCCGAACAGGCCCATCGCGACGATGACGAAGTCGATCCCGTCAAGCAGCTGGTCGACGCCGAAGGTCAGCCGGGAGACGCCTTCCAGCGGGTCCTGCCCGACGGTGGCCAGCAGCAGCCCGACCGTGGCCATGAGGATGCTCTTGAGCGGCGAACCGGTGCCGAGCGTGGTGATCAGCAGGATGCCGAGCAGGGCCAGCGCGGTGTACTCCGACGGCCCGAAGTCCAGGGCGAAGCCGGCGACCAGCGGCGCCACGAACGTCAGGCCGATGATCGCGACGGTGCCGCCGATGAAGGAGCCGATGGCGGCGATGCCGAGCGCGGAGCCGGCCCGGCCCTGCTTGGCCAGCGCGTGCCCGTCGATGGCGGTGACCACGCTGGACGCCTCGCCGGGCAGGCGCAGCAGCACCGAGGTGATGGTGCCGCCGTACTGGGCGCCGTAGAAGATGCCGGCCAGCATGATGATGGCCGCGGTCGGCTCGATGTTGTACGTGATCGGCAGCAGCACCGCGATGGTGGCCGCGGGCCCGAGCCCGGGCAGAACCCCGATCAGCATGCCGAGGGTGACCCCGAGCAGGCAGTAGAAGAGGTTCTCCGGCTGGAAGACCACGCCGAAGCCGTCGATCACCGGGGAGAGGAAGTCCATGTCCAGTCTCACAGTTGGATGATGTGGGGCAGGGACACCCCGAGCCCTGTGATGAACAGCAGGTAGAGCGCCGCCGTCGCGACGACCGCGACCACGGCGGTCACCCGCCAGCTCTCCCGGCCGAGGCCCTTGAGCCACAGCACGAGCAGCGCGATGGTCGGCACCTCGAAGCCGACGAGCTCGAACAGGAACGCGTAGGCGATCAGCGAGGCGGCCGCGATGGCGACCGTCACGACGTCCTTGGTGAAGCGTTCCTCGTCGCCGCGGGGCCGCGACTGGAGCACGAGCACCGCGGCGACGACCACCATGGCGACACTGACCACCAGCGGCCACATGCCGGGCCCGGGGGCCGACAGACTGCCGACCCCCAGGTTCCACGACATGAGCGCGGCCACCACGCCGATGACCAGCGGCACCAGGGCGGCCACCACGTTCAGCCGACGCTCGTAGCTCACTGCTGCTGGGCCTTCAGGTCGATGCCGAGATCCTTGGCCAGCTTGTCGAAGCGCTGCAGGCTCTCGTTCAGCTGAGCACCGACCTGGTCGCCGTTGGCGTCCCAGCGACCGATGTAGTTGGTCTTCAGGATCTCGTCGTACTCGGGCGAGGCGATGGCCTTGTCGATGGCCGCGGCCAGCTTGTCACGAACCTCGGCGGGCAGCCCGGCCGGTCCCGCGACGAACCTGCGCTGGTCGACCACGACGTCGTAGCCGGACTCCTTGGCGGTCGGCACCTCCGGCAGGGCCTCGTGCCGCTTGTCGCCGAAGACCGCGAGCGCCCGCATCTTGCCGGCCTGGACATGCTTGAAGCCCTCCGCGATCTGCACGGACGCGGCGTCGACCTTGCCGCCGAGCACCGCGGTCACGGTCGGCGCGCCGCCGTCGAAGGGCACCGGGGCGGCGTCCGTCTTGGCCAGGCCGAACAGCAGGGTCTGCGACAGCTGGCTGCCGGTGCCGGGGCCGGTGGTGCCGTACTTGACGCTGGAGGCCTCGACCAGGTCCTTCAGCGTCTTGTACTTGGAATCGGCGGGCACGACCAGGACGTAGTCCTCGACCGCCAGGCCCTTGATGAAGGTCATGTCGGTGAGCTTGACCGGGTCGGCGTCGTCGAGCATGAGCGGGCCGATGGCGAAGAGCGACTGCGGCATCACCGCGATGCGGTAACCGTCCGGCTTGCTGCCGAACACGTCCTTACCAGCGATCTTGCCGTTGGCGCCCGGCTTGTTCACGACCACGGCCTTGACACCGAGCGGTTCCTCGATGCTCTTGGCGAGGGCGCGGGTGAGCAGGTCGGTGCTGCCGCCCGGGTCCGTCGGAACGGTGAACTCGACGGGCTTGTTGGGGTAGCCGGACGCGGCGGCGCTCTTGTCACCGCTGCCGCCCTGCACGGAGCAGGCGGAGGCGGCCAGCGCGACGGCGGCCAGGAGTACTCCGATTCTCATGATTCTTCTTTCGTTGTCACCAGCGGGGGAGTGCGGGCTGGATCCAGTCGGGGTGGACCTTGCGCATGGCGGCGACGTCGTCGCGGTCACGCATGTCGGGGCGGGCGAGCCAGCGCTCGTGCAGCGCGGCCAGCGCGTCCCTGTCGAGCTCGACACCGAGGCCGGGGGCGTCGCTCACCTCGATCGCGCCGCCGGTGAAGCGGTGCGGCTCGGTGATGACGTCCTCGGTCTGCCAGGGCCGGTGGCTGTCGCAGGCGTAGCTCAGCTGGGGGATGACGCTGGCGACGTGGGTCATCGCCGCCAGGCTGATTCCGAGGTGGGTGTTGGAGTGCATGGACAGGCCCACGCCGTACGTGCGGCACAGCGCCGCCAGCTCACGGGTGGCCTGCAGGCCGCCCCAGTAGTGGTGGTCCGACAGCACGACCTGGACGGCGTCCTTGGCGAACGCCTCCGGCACCTCGGCGAACGTGGTGACGCACATGTTGGTGGCCAGCACCGCGCCGGTGCGCTTGCGTACCTCGGCCATGCCGTCCACGCCCGCGGTCGGGTCCTCCATGTACTCCAGCAGGTCGCCGACTTCCTCGGCAACGCGCACGCTGGCCTCGACCGACCAGCCGCCGTTGGGGTCCAGCCGCAGCGGGTAGCCGGGGAACGCCTTGGCCAGCGCCTTGATGGCGGCGATCTCCTGCTCGGGCTCGAACACGCCGCCCTTGAGCTTGAAGGAGGTGAAGCCGTAGTCGTCGGCGAAGCGCTGGGCCTGCCGGACGACACCGTCGGGGTCGAGGGCGGAGCCCCAGTCGTCGGGGGCCTCGCCGTCGGGGTGCTCGGCCCAGCGGTAGAACAGGTAGCCGCTGTAGTCGACGCGGTCGCGTACCTTGCCGCCGAGCAGGCAGTGCACCGGCAGCCCGGTCGTCTTGCCGAGCGCGTCGAGCGAGGCCACCTCGAAGGCGGACACCACGCTGCGGATCAACTTCTCGTTGTTGCGGGTGCCGCGCAGGCCGGCCGGGTCGAACTCCTTGACGTTGTCCGCGGCCCCGGTCAGCGCGGCGGACGCCAGGGTGTACAGGCCGTTCACGGCGGTCAGGTCGCGGCCGGGGAGGACCTCGGCGAGCTTGCGGGCCACGTCCAGGTAGTCGGTGTCGCCGTAGGTCTCGCCGATGCCGGTGACGCCGTCGTCGGTCTCGATCTCGATGATCGTGCGCGGCGTGTACGGCTGGTGCACGCCGAGCACGTTGAGCAGCGGCGGGTCGCTGATCAGGATGGGCGTGACGGTCGCCCGGATGATTCGTGACATGTGGGGATTCCTTCTAGGCGGCGGCGAGGGCGAGTCCGGTGCTCAGCAGGCCTTCCAGGGTCCGCAGGTGCTCAGGCGTGGGGTCGGTCAGCGGGGCGCGTACCGAGCCGACGTTCGCGCCACGCAGCCGGGCCCCTGCCTTGACCAGGGAGACCGCGTAACCACTGCCCTGGTCGCGCAGCTCTACCAGCGGGACGTAGAACTCCTTGAGCAGCCGGTCCACCCGCGCGTCGTCACCGGCGTGGAACGCCCGGAAGAAGGCGCCGGCGATCTCGGGGGCGAAGGCGTGCACCGCCGAGGAGTAGGCCGGCACGCCGATGCTGCGGTAGGCGCGTGCCTGCATCTCGGCGGTAGCCGCGCCGTTGAAGAACAGCCACTCACTGGGGGCGGCGAGCTTGATGCGCTGCAGCCGGTCGAGGTCGGAGTGGCCGTCCTTGACGCCGATCACGTTCGGGATCTCGGCGAGGGCGGGCACGGTGGCGACGTCGATCCTGACCTGGGCGCGCTGGTAGACGATGATCGGCAGCGCGGTGCTCGCGGCGACGCGGCGCACGTGCTCGACCAGTCCCCGCTGCGGGGTCTCGGCCAGGTACGGCGGCAGCAGGAGCAGGGCGTCGGCCCCGGCCCGCTCGGCGGCGGCGGCGAACCTGGCGGCCTGGGCCCAGCCGTAGCCCACGCCCGCGACCACCGGCACCGCGCCGCCCGCCTCCTCGACGGCAGTCTTGATCAAACTCGCGTACTCGTCCTCGGCGAGCGAGAAGAACTCACCGGTGCCGCAGCACGGGAACAGCGCGCCGGGACCGGCCCCGATCTGCGTGCGCAGATGCGCGCGGAAGCCGTCCAGATCGACGCGCCCGTCGGGGTCGAAGGCAGTCAGCGGGAACGACAGCACGCCTGTGTCCATCCCCCGGCGCAGCCGTTCGGATATCTCCTCGCTCGTATACGTGGCAGGCAAGCTGTCTCCATATGTAGATTGCTGAGCATGTGGCTGGCAGTTAAGCTCCATTTTGGTAATGTGTCAACACTTTGACCGAGGCGCGCAGACTCCTGTGAGGTGCAATGACCCATCCCGAGAGCGGGGTGCGTAGCGTCAAGTCCGCGGCGAGGACCATCGAACTCCTCGAACTCCTGGCCTCCCGCCAAAACCGCCCCGCCCGTCTGCGTGAGCTGAGCGAGGCCCTGGGAGCCCCCCGCAGCAGCCTGTACGCCCTGATCCGCACCCTCGTGGAGCACGGCTGGGTGCGCACCGACGAGACGGGCAGCCTCTACAGCATCGGCATCCGCGCCCTGCTGGCCGGCACCACTTACCTCGACACCGACCCCTACCTGCGCATCGCGCAGCCGCACATCAACGACCTCAGCGCCCAGCTGGACGAGACCATCCACTTCGGCCGCCTCGACCGCACCTACATCGTCTACCTGGCCACCAAGGAGTCGAGCCGCTACGTGCGCCCTTTCAGCCGCGTGGGCCGCCGGCTGCCCGCCTTCAGCACCGCCATGGGCAAGTCGCTGCTGGCCGAGCGCATCGGCACCCCGCACGAGGTGCCGATCCCGCAGCCGATCGTGCCGCTGACCCCCAACACCCTCGTGGACCAGGACGCCCTGCGGCGCGACCTGGAGCTGACCCGCGAGCGCGGCTACGCCATCGACAACGAGGAAAACTACGTCGGCGTGAAATGCTTCGGCTTCGCGCTGCGCTACCACTCCCCCGCGACCGACGCGATCAGCTGCTCGGTGCCCATCGCCAGCCTGACCGACGAGCGGGAGCAGGAGATCGTCGAGGCGATGGGGAAGGTCAGGCTGGCGATCGAGCGCATGGCGCCGGTCGATCTGTCCGCACCCGGGTGGGTCTGACGGTTGGATCTTCTCTCCGTGGCCCTGCTGGTCGCAGCGGGGCTGGGCTCGGGCCTGGCGGGCTCCATCGGCGGGCTCGCCTCCCTCGTCAGCTATCCGGCGCTGCTCGCCTTCGGCCTGCCGCCTGTCGTCGCCAACGTCACCAACACCGTGGCGATGTTCTCCACCACCGTCGGCACCGCCGCGGGCTCCCGCCAGGAGCTGCGCGGCCACGGCCGGCGCGTCGCCAAGCTGGTCGCGGTGGCCGCGGTGGGCGGCACGGCCGGGGCCTGGCTGCTGCTGGCCACCCCGGCCAAGGCGTTCGAGCTCGCCGCGCCGTTGCTCATCGCGTTCGGCTCTGTGCTGCTGCTGGCCAGGGACCCGCTGCGGCGTCTGGCCGACGCGCGGGCGCCCAAGACCGCGTCCTTCCTGCCGCTGGCCGTGGCGGTGGCGCTGGTCGGCGTGTACGGCGGCTACTTCGGCGCGGCCTCCGGCGTCATCATGCTGGCCGTGCTTTGCGCCAGCGTCACCGAGCCGCTGCCGGTCACCAACGCGGTCAAGAACATGGCCACCGGCGCGGCCAACATCACGGCCGCCGTCGCGTACGCCTTCCTGGCCCCGGTTCACTGGCTGGCCGCCGGCGCGCTGTCGTGCGGGTGCCTGGTGGGCAGCTGGCTCGGGCCGAAGGTCGTGCGGCGGCTGCCGGAGCGCCCGCTGCGCTTCGCGATCGCCGTGGCCGGCCTCGGCCTGGCCGTCAGCCTGTGGATGGCGTGACTACTTCACCGCCCCGCCCGTGATCCCGGAGATGATCTTCCGCTGCGCGACCGCGAAGACCACCAGCAGCGGCAGGCTCATCAGGATGATGTAGGCGAAGATCAGGTGCCAGTTGTTGAGGTAGAGCCCGGCGTTGGCGACCTGGAACAGGTTCAGCGGCAGCGTGTCGAGCCGGCCGCCGATGACGAAGAAGGCGTAGAAGACGTCGTTCCACACGTACAGGCAGATGAGGATGGTCGCGGTGGCCAGCACCGGTCGCAGCAGCGGCAGGATGACCGACACGAACACCCGCACCGGGCCCGCGCCGTCCATGCGGGCGGCCTCCTCCAGTGACAGCGGCACGGTGCGGACGAAGCCGGTGACGAAGAAGATCACGGTGGACATGTAGATGCCGGCGTAGACGCCGATCATGCCGACCGAGGTGCCGGCCAGGCCGAGCTGGCGCAGCAGGAGCACGATGGTGACGACGGCGGGCGGCAGCACGATGCCGCTGATCGCCAGAGCGTACAGCACGGCGTTGAGCCTGGTGGCGCGGCGGGCGAGGACCCAGGAGGCCATTGAGCCGAGCGTCAGCACCAGCGCCACGGACGGCGCGACGACGAGCAGGCTGCCGAAGAACGCGGAGGGAACCTCGCCCTGCTGCCAGACCTGTACCAGGTTGTCCCACAACTGCCAGCGCGACGGCAGGGACAGGTCCGGCGACAGGGCCTCGCCCTGCGACTTGCCGGCGGTGACGACGACCAGCCACAGCGGCACGCCCATCACGAGGGCGACGAGCACGACGACGGCGAAGGGCCGCAGCCGTGCCGCGATCCCGCGCGAGCCGGGTGCGGGCACGCGTCTCCGCACCTTACTTCCGAAGGCCTGGACTGTCACAGGATTTCCTCCCTCTTGCGCAGGATCCGGATGACGGGGAACGCCAGCAGGGCGACCATGAGGAACAACACCAGGCTCATGGTCGTGGCCTGGGCGAACAGTCCCTGGCCGAACGTGCGGTAGATGAAGATGTTCAGGATCTCGGTGCTGCGCGCGGGCCCGCCGCCGGTGAGCGCCTGGACGATGTCGAAGCCGTTCATGGAGCCGAGCAGCGAGGTGGCCACGTTGAAGGTGACCGCCGGGGCCAGCAGCGGAAAGCGGACCGACCAGAACGCCTGCCAGCCGGTGGCGCCGTCGATGCGGGCGGCCTCGGTGACGTCCTCGGGGATGGTCTTGAGCCCGGCCAGGTAGATGAGCATGGACAGGCCCATCCACTTCCAGGCGTGGATGATCGCGGCCAGCACGAGCGTCCAGGTGGTGCTGCCGAGCCAGGCGATGCTCACCTGCTGCCCGGTCAGCGCCGACAGCAGGTCGTTGAGGCTGCCGTCCGGCTTGAGCAGGGCCTGGAAGACGTAGCCGACGGCCAGCGCGGACATCAGCACGGGGATGACGAAGATCAGGCGCGCGGCGCGGTTGAGCCAGGTGTCCTTCTCCAGCAGCACGGCCAGGCCGAACCCGAACAGGTTCTGGAAGAGCGCGACGAGGACGGCGTAGATCACGGTGATCCGCAGCGCGCTGAACAGCGTGCCGTCCGACAGCAGGAAGCTGAAGTTGTCGAAGCCGACGGGGCGGATGTCGCTCTTGAAGCTGGACCAGTCGGTGAAGGCGTAGATGAAGTTGAAGAGGGTCGGCAGGAAGAAGAAGACGAAAAGGATCGCGAACGCCGGGATCAGGAACCACATCGGGTGGTTCTGACGCCTGGCGGCCGCCGCGGGGGTGCGGCGGCGGGCGACAGGGAGCGTGAGCGTCTCCTGACCGGTGGGCACGAGGCGGCTCCTAGAAGGGAGGGCGGGAGGCCGTGCGAGCCTCCCGCCGGGCGGTACGTGGGTCAGAAGCCGGAGGCTCCGGCGGCCTTGGCGAGCTGGGCGAACTGCTTCTGAGTGGCGGCGGCCACCTGCTCGGGCGTCAGGCTACCGGTGATCATGTCGGCCAGGTTGAGGTACAGGTCGGGGTTGGCCACGGCCAGCGCCTGCATGGACCCGACCGAGGTGCCGACCGACTTGTGCACGTCCAGCAGCGCCTGCGGCACGCCGGCGGGGGTCGGCACGTCGCTGCGCAGCGACACGGTCTTCCGGTCGGCGACGAAGCCCTGGTAGCCGGGGCCCATCCAGTAGGAGAGCAGCTGCCGCGCGGCGGCCTCCCGCTTGGCGTCGCCGGTGCGGAAGGCGACCAGCGCGTTCGACTGGTCGGGGATGAACGTGCCGACGTTGCCGGACGGCGAGATCGGGAAGAAGCCGATCTTCTTGTCCAGCTCCGCCGTGTCGGCCTTGGCCTGGAGCTGGCCGAAGAACGAGTTCACCTGCATGGCCATGGCGGCCTTGCCGGAGAGCAGCGCCTCGCCCTGGTCCTCGAACTTCGCCGTCTTGATGTCGGAGTTGAACAGCCCCTCGTCGATCAGCGACTTGTACTTCTTGATCGCATCGAGGATGGTCTTGTCCTCGAACGTCTCCTTGCCGGTGTTGACCCGGTCCCACAGGCCGCTCTTGGCGGCGTCGGCGAGCTGCACCTGCACCCACCACTGGGTGGCCCACTTGTCGCCGGCCATCTCGAAGAACGGGGTGACGCCCTTAGCCTTGAGCGTGCGCCCGGCCTCCAGCAGCTCGTCGAAGTTCTTCGGCGTCTCGGTGATGCCGTTGGCCGCGAAGACCTCCTTGTTGTAGTAGACGCCCTCGACGGCCGGGCTCGTGATCAGCGCGGCGTAGCGGGTCTTGTCCAGCAGGCCCGTGATGTCACGCAGCTCCGGCGCCAGGGTCGACACCCACGGCGCGCCGTCGAGCGGCTGCAGGTTGGAGCGGGCGTTGAGCGCGGTGAGCATGGACGCGGTGGGCTGCCAGAAGGCCAGGTCGGGCTTGTCGCCGGTGGCCACCTTGGTCTGCACGCCCTGCTCGTACGGGTCCGGGATGGTGACGACCTCGACCTTGGCCCCGGTGGCCTGGGTGAAGGCGTCGGTCACGGCCTTGGGCATGGTGTTGCTGTTCTGGGCGGCCCAGATGGTGAGCGTGACCCCGTCCAGGCGGGCGGTGGGCGAGGGCCAGGCGGCGGGGGCGTCGCCGGCGGCGGGCGTGGCGGGCCCCGCGGCGGGATCGCTGCAGGCGGTGAGTGCCAGGGCGGCGGCGGTCGCGACCGCGGTGAAGGCTGCGAGTCTCACGGTGAGCTCCTTTGCGGGTCAGAGAGGGCGGAGCCGGAGGATGCGGGCGGTGGGTGCGGGGCGGGTGGCGGTGAGGGTGAGCTCGGCGGTCCGCGGGTTCCACGTGTGCGTCCAGCCGTTCGCCGCCGCAGGGTAGACGACCTCCACGCTCAGGTCCCGTCCCGCGAGGTGGGGCAGGGGGAGCACGGTGGTGTCGATGGCGCCGGGGCGGCGCCAGATCCCCAGGTGGGTGCTGTCCCCGGCGCGCAGGCCGAGGGCGAGCCAGGGGTCGTTCCAGCCGGGCAGGCCCAGCGGCCAGCACGGCGTGGCTCGGATCAGGTCCGGGCGGAGGCTCTGGTGGAGCCCGACACCCTCTTTGACCAGCGAGAACTGCTGCGGAGTCATCCTATGCAGGTTGCCGGACAAGTAGAGGCGGCCCAGGATGCCGGTGCACAGGGTGAAGGCGATTTCCTCGTCCGTCATCTCGGGCTGGGGGTAGGCCCAGTTGGCGGCCTGCTCGGGCAGTACCGACAGCGGCGCGGCCACCGCGATCGGCGGGTAGCGCAGGAAGTCCTGCTGGTCGCTGGTGGACTGCAGCTGCATGCGGGTCAGCAGCGCGTAGTCCATGCGCATCGCGCCGGAGCCGCAGTTCTCCAGCACCAGGTGGGGGTGCCGGTCCAGGACGCCCTCCAGCCAGGCGAGGTGGGCCCGGTTGTGGGCGAGCAGCCCGGCGCCGACGCTGGTGGCGTCGCGGTCGGTGCCGGCGCCGGGGTTGATGTTGTAGTCCAGCTTGAAGTAGCCGACGCCCAGCTCTTCCACCAGCCGGTCCACGACCTGGTCCAGGTGCGCGACGGCGGCGGGGTGGCGCAGGTCCAGGTGGTAGCGGCCGTGCTCGGCGACGCGCTCGCCGCCGCGCTGCAGGAACGCCTCGGTGGGCAGCTTGTCGGCCATCGGGCTGCGGACGCCGATCACCTCGGGCTCCAGCCACAGGCCGGGCGTCAGGCCGCGGCCGGCGATGTGGGTCAGCACCTCTTCCAGCCCGTTGGGGAAGCGGGTCTGGGAGGGCTGCCACTCGCCGACGCTGTCCCACCAGTCGCCGCCGTCGTCGTACCAGCCGGCGTCGACGCAGAAGACCTCCGCCCCCGCCGCGGCGGCCGCGTCGATCAGCGGCAGCAGCTTGGCCGTCGTGGGGTCGCCCATCAGCGTGTTCATGTAGTCGTTGAACACCACCGGCAGCGCGGCCAGGTCGGGGTGCGGGCGCCGCAGCGCCCGCCGGTGCGCGGTCAGGGCCGCCGCTGCGCCCTCCACACCGTCGTCCGAGACGGCGATCGAGACGGGCACGGAGGTGAACGACGCGCCGGGCGCGAGCAACTCGCTCCACTGGTGGTCCAGGTCGGTCGGCCCGGACAGGGCGACGTAGACGCCGTCCATCCGGTCGCCGGCCTCCCACCGCCAGGGGCCGTTGTGCTCGATCTGCCACAACCAGGTCTGGCCGGTGCCGCGGTCGGTCAGCCCGCCCATCGGCACGTGCTCCCCGCTGGACCAGGTGCCGGTGCTGGTCAGGGCGAACACGCCCTTCCCGTGCTGGCCGTGCCCGTCCAGGCCGAGGTCGGGGACGTGCTCGCTCAACGGCCGCCGGGACCAGCGGCTCTCCCCCAGCCATTCGCTGCTCGCCCGCAACACGTCGAGCTCGCTCACCGGGCGGCCGAGGAAACCCGCCGCGAACGAGGTGACGGCCAGCAGCAGCACGGGCCTGTCGCTCAGGTTGGTCACCTTGACCTGGGTCTGGACCGCGGCCACGCCCTCGTGCGAGCGCATCGTCACCTCGGCGCCCAGCCCCGACGTCTCATCCCGCAACCGCACGCGCAGCTCGCGCCAGTCGCCGTCGCTCGACTGGTCGGAGCCCGCGTACCGCAGCCGGCAGCCCACCGCCGTCTCCGACAGCCGCTGCGAGGCGCGGGCCCGGCCCTCGCCGGGGATCAGCACCTCCACCAGCGGCTGCGACACCCGCGCCGGCGAGCCCGCCGGACCGGCCGACAGCTCGCGGAGCGCCACCGGGCGATCCGGGTGGATCTCCACGACGGCGGCGAGGCCGGCATGGCCCCAGCGCAGGGTCTGGGCAACGTCAGCAGGCTTCAAGATCTCTCCTCAGATCACGCACGTCCTCAGCCGAGTGCCGTTTGTGACCGGTCACATCGGCTGTAGGCGTTAGTGTGAGCGGTCACACGACCAGAAGAGAAGTCTCTTTGCGGGATCGTTACGCGCCGATTTCAGGAGTGAGGCGGCGGCGCGGTCGACTCGCGCACCACGAGCGCGGGCGGCACGAGGGCGGGCCGGGCGTTGTCAGACTGCGCCTGGCCGGTCAGCTCGGCCACGGCCGCGTGGAAGCAGGCCCGGCCCAGGCCGGCGAAGTCCATCCGCACCGTGGTCAGGGCAGGAGTCCAGTACGCCGACCCCGGGATGTCGTCGAACCCGACGATGCTCACGTCGCCGGGAACGTCCTTGCCCGCGTCGTACAGCGCGCGCCGAACCCCCTGGGCGATGTCGTCGTTGCCGCACAGGATCGCGGTGACCTCCCGCTCGGCGGCCAGTCGCCGCCCCGCCGCGTAGGCCGACTTGATGTCCCACCCGCAGCTCAGCACCTTGGGGATCTCCGCCCCGGCCTGCGCCAGCGCGTCCTGCCAGCCCGCCAGCCGGCCGCCGGGGCCGCCCTCGGACGGGATCGCCACGTGATGGACGGTGCGATGGCCCAGCTCCAGCAGATGCCGGGTGGCATCGGCGGCGGCCCGGCGCTCGTCCAGAGCGATCGCGACGCGGCCCCGGTCGGGCGCGGCCGGCTCGACCACGGCGACGGCGGGTACGTCCGGCGGCAGCGCCTCCAGCACCGCGATGCCCAGCGGATCCCACGCGATCACCACCACGCCGCCCGCGCTGGCGTCGCTGACGTAGTCCACGGCCTGCTTCACCTCGGCGGGGGCGGCCGACTCCACGACCCTGATGCCCATGGCCAGGCCCTCGGCGCGGGCCGCCTCCTCCAGGCCCTGCAGCGTGGTGGCGTAGCCGTACAGCACGGTGTTGGACGTGACCACGGTGATGCCGCGGGCGCGGCCGAGGCTCAGGGCACGAGCCGCCCGGCTGGGCCGGAAGCCGAGCCGCTCGATGGCCGCCAGCACGGCGGTGCGGGTTTCCGGCCGCACCCGAGGGGAGTCGTTGAGCACGCGGGAGACGGTCTGGTAAGAGACCCCCGCGGCGGCGGCGACGTCCCGGATGCTGGGCACGGATCGAGGGCTTGGGCTCACGGTCACATGGTAGGGCGGGGCGCGAACGAGGTGGCCGATACCATGCGCGCATGACCACGCACGGCTTCACGCTCAGCGCCGAGGGCCCGTTCGACTTCGGCGCCTCGCTGCGGTTCGTCGAGGACTGGCCGGCCACCAGCGTGCTGCCCTCGGACGGGCGGGCGCTGCGCTTCGCCTACTGCGCGGAGTCCGACTGGCTGCCGATCGGCGTGACCGTCACGGGCGTGCCGGGCGGGGTGAGCGTGGCCACGACGCGGGCCGCGGGGCCCGGGATCCGGGGCGAGGTGGCGCGGATCCTCTCCCTGGACGTGGACGGCGCCGGCTTCGCCAAGCTGGGCGAGGCCGACCCGGTGCTGGGCGACCTGCAACGACGCCGCCCAGGGCTGCGGCCGGTGTGTTTCTGGAGCCCGTGGGAGGCGGCGTGCTGGGCGGTGATCGTGCAGCGCTCGTCGATGATCATCGCCTCCCGGATCAAGCAGCGCATCGCCGAGCGGTACGGCGCGCCGGTGACCGTGGACGGGCGGACCTACGCGGCTTTTCCCCCGCCCGTGACGCTGCTGGAAGCAGGCGGCCTGGGCCTGCCCGCGCAGAAGGAGGAGTGGGTGCGCGGCCTGGCCCGAGCGGCGCTCGACGGGCTGCTCACCGCCGAGCACCTGCGTTCGCTCGGCCCGGAGGAGGCGCTGGCCGAGCTGCGTGGCCTGCCCGGCGTGGGGCCGTTCTCCGCGGGGCTGATCCTGATCCGCGGCGCGGGCGCGCCGGACGCGTTCCCCGGCGACGAGCCGCGCCTGTTCGCGATCCTGCGCGAGGTGTACGGGCTGCCGGAGGACGCGCCGCCGGCCGCCTACCGGAGGCTGGCCGACTCGTGGCGGCCCTACCGGTCCTGGGCGTCCTTCCTGTTCCGGGCCTCCACGTACGGCGTCATGGACCCGTGAATCCGGCACCGGAAGTTACGCCGGGCCCGCGGTGTTGCCCAGGACATGGACAATCGTTACGCGGATGAGAAGGTCATCAAGCGGCTGCTCGGACAGGCACAGACGTGGGCTTTCGTGGGCCTCGGCAACCAGCCGCACCGTACGGCGTACGAGCAGGCTCGTCTGCTCCAAGTGCGAGGCAGGCGGATCATCCCCGTCCATCCTGCCGCCGAGACCGTGCTGGGCGAGCCGGGATACGCGTCGTTGTCCGACGTGCCGGCCAAGGTGGACGTCGTCGCCGTCTACCGGCGCTCCGAGCACGCGGGAAAGGCCGTGGACGAGGCGATCGCCACGGGCGCCGGGGCGGTGTGGCTGCCCCTTGACGTGATCGACGTGGCCGCGGCTCAGCGTGCTCGCGACGCCGGCCTCGATGTCGTCATGGATCGTTGCCCAGGAGTCGAATGGGCATTGCGCCGCCCTTCTTAGGTTCAAACTCGGTTTGCGATCCCCCTTCGCTGGGATTATTGGGTTATTTTAGGAGATAAGCCGAAATTCACACCAGGGATGCACATCACAGCTCCCCTCGGTTGCTCCACACTTCTCAAGAGGAGCGAAGCCATGACTATTAACCGCACTATGACGGCCGCACAGGTCTGCATGTCGCTGGTCCGTCTACCGGAGCCGGGTGAAGGCGACAGCTCCGACCGTTCGCGAAGACGCCGTCGTCGCCGGTGACCTGATCACTTCTTGGAGATGATGCGGCCCTTGAACATCGGGTGCTTGGTCTCCCAGTAGCGCCAGCCTTCGACCCTGGCGGGCACGTTGGCGATACCGGAGTCGATCTTGACGTGGCGACAGGTACGCAGCACCGACCACGCGGACCAGCCGATACGGTAACCGAGCACCCGGTACCACATGTTGCCGTACTTGCCGTCGCTGATCTCCTGGGTGTATTCGTGCCCAGTGAAGACCATGTGCCGCTCTTCGAGGTGAGGAAGGCCCAGCTTCCGCAGTTCGTCGACGACCTCAGTGGTACCGAACGTACGTGTGACCTCGTGTCGCTTCGACAACTCTGTCTCCAGGAACGCGAGGACTTCGTGTTCCCGCGTGACGGACACCGTCATGGAGCCGCCAGGGCCGTCGATGAAGCGGGTGCGGGGAACGAAGAAGTTCCTGGGCGACAGCCAGTGACGTTTCCAGAAGATGCGCGGTTCGCACCACCCGTGATCGCGAAAAACATGCTGATCGTGCTTCTGCTTCTGCACCTGCTCGTGATCATCGTCGGCTCCCGCACTGGTCGTCAAGGAGGCGACCAACACGACCGAGAGCGAGCCACTCATGGCCAGCCTCGTCGCCCTCCTCACCGAGTGACGGGGCTTCGGCCGGTCGGGAAGGGGCGTGAACATGTCCGTTCCTTTCAAGAAAAATGCGGCCACGCAGCCGCAGCGCGAAATGCGACCCGCAGCAGGCGAGCCGATCAGACCAGCACGATGCTTACAGTTGACGTGGTTCGGGTTGGAGCGCCACACCGCAGCCGGACCTCTCGCATCGAATAAAGAATTGGCGAAGAATCGTCAATTTGCTTTTCCCGCCGCCGATTGATCTGCTCTCGCTCGGCCTCCCGGGTAGCCGAAAACTGATGGGGGCGTGCCACTTCCTCCTGGTCTGTCCGATCCGCGATGCTGGATCGGGTAACCGGCGAAAGGAACCGATCCATGCGAGAGACCGGACGTGTGCTGCCCCCACATGCCTCGGCGGTCATCATCGGAGGCGGCGCCATGGGCGTCAGCTCGGCGTACGCCCTGGCGGCGGCCGGGGTGCACGACGTGGTCCTGATCGACAAGGGGCCGCTGGGCTCCGGCTCCACCTCGAAGGCGGCCGGAGGCGTGCGCGCGCAGTTCTCCGACCGGGTCAACATCGAGCTCGCCGTACGCAGCCTGGAGACGTTCGAGACCTTCGCCGACCGCTTCGGGCAGGAGATCGACCTGCACAAGCCGGGCTACCTGTTCCTGCTCGACTCGCCGGAGTCGGTGGCGGAGTTCGAGAAGAACGTGGCGATCCAGAACGACCTGGGCGTGCCCAGCCGGATGATCTCCGCGCGGGAGGCCGCCGAGCTGTCGCCGTTGATCGACACCGACGGGCTGCTCGCCGCCGCCTACTCCCCCAGCGACGGCCACTGCACCCCCGAATCCGTGGTGCTCGGGTACGCGGGTGCGGCCCGGCGACTGGGCGCGCTCCTGCTGCCCAACTGCGCCGCGACCGGCATCGAGACCGTGGACGGCCGCATCGTCGCGGTCCAGACCGACGGCGGCCGCATCGAGACCGACACCGTGATCTGCGCGGCCGGCGCCTGGTCGCGGGAGATCGGCGCGTGGGTGGGCGTCGACCTGCCGGTGACCCCGCTGCGCAGGCAGATCCTCGTCACCGAGCCGATTCCCGATCTGCCCCCGACCGCGTTCACCATCGACTTCGGCACCACGTTCTACTTCCACCGCGAGGGCCCGGGGCTGCTGCTCGGCATGTCCGACCCGGACGAGACCCCTGGGTTCAAGCTGGACCGGTCCGACGCCTGGCTGCCGCGCCTCGGCGAGGCCATGGCCCGCCGCGCCCCGGCCCTGATGGAGACCGGCATCGCCACCGGCTGGGCCGGCCTGTACGAGGTGACGCCGGACCACAACGCGCTCATCGGGACCGCTCCGGACGTCGACCGGTTCCTTTACGCCACCGGCTTCTCCGGCCACGGTTTCCTCATGAGCCCGGCCGTCGGGGAGGTGGTCCGGGACCTCTACCTGGGCCGGGCCCCGTTCGTGGACGTCACCGGCTTCGACGCCGGCCGCTTCGCCCTGGCCGGGGCCAGGCCGGAGCTGAACATCGTCTGACCGTTCAGCCGCCGATGTCGAGCAGGATTTTCAGGAGGTCCTGCGGGGCGTCCCGCATGAGGTTGTGCCCGCTGTCGAGCGCGTACGTGGTCCAGGAGGGGTCCGCGCGCAGCCGCTGGTAGATGGGGGTGAACGGCGATTGGTCCGCCCACCCCGCCGCGTACACGTAGACCCGCCGCCGGACGTGCGCCGCGTGCTCAGTGATCGGGAGAGGTTGGAGGAGCGAGGCGAGTGGGTGGGGCGTGGCTCGCGGATCGAAGAAGGGCAGGGGACGCACGGCGTCGCCGCTCTCCACCACGTCCACGTACCACTGCCGCTCGCGATCGGAGACCAGGCTCCACATGGAATCGCCGGGCTGCGGCACGACGGCGTCCAGGTAGACCAGCGAGTCCACCCGGCCCGGCACACGATCGGCGACCCCGGTGATCACCATTCCCCCGTAGCTGTGGCCGACCAGAACCGCGTCCTGGATGTTCTCGGCCGCCAGCACGCCGGTCACGTCCTGGATGTGGGTCTCCAGGTTCACCCCGCCATGCAGCAGATGGCTGCGCTCACTGAGCCCGGTCAAGGTCAGCGGGTGTACGCGGTGCCCATGACGGCGCAGCTCTTCAGTGAGCTGCTCGAAGCACCAGCCGCCATGGCACATGCCAGGAATCAGGACAAAGGTGGTCACTGCCGTTCTCCTTCTCTCGTGGTCGTGGGTGCGAGGCGTGGACGGCCTAGGGTGGCGGCGGCCGCCGCGCACAGGATCGCGGTCCAGGCCAGCGTGGCCTCGGTGGAGGTGTGATCGGCGAGGATGCCGGCGATCCACGGCCCGGCGGTCTGACCGGCCGCGAACAAGGTGGTGAAGGCGGCCAGCGTGGCCGTCCAGTCGGCGGGCGGGGTGCCGTTCCTGATGAGCGCGGTCACGGCGGCGGGAACGGCCATGAACGTCGCCCCGTAGACGACCGCGGAGGCGAGGATGACCGGCAACTCCGAGGAGGCCAGGGCCAGTGCGGCTCCCCCGGCGAGGACGGTGAGCAGCGCGGCGAGGGCTCGCTCACCGGGCCACTGGGTGATGGGGCGGCTCCACAGCGAGGGCGCCGCAATGACGGCCACCCCCAGGACCGTCCAGGTGAGTGTCACCTGCGCGATCGGGAGGTGCCGCTCGGCGAGGTAGGCGGACAGGAAGGTGATGTAGGTGATGTAGCCGGCGGCGAACAGCAGATACGCCAGGGCGGTCCGCCAGAGCGGGCGCACCCGGGCCCGCCCGGCGGTGGCGGCCGGCGCCTCCCTGTCCTCGCCGGTGTCCGCGGCGGCCCAACTCACCAGAGTCGCCAGCCCGGCGGCGACGCTGAGGCCGGCCCAGGCGAGCTGCCAGCGATCCCCCAGTGCCGGGATGGTCGCGCCGCTGACCACGATGCCCAGCCCGGTGCCGGCGAAGTAGACGGTGATGGGCAGGCCGGAGGAGATGCCGGTGGCGATACGCGCCGCGATCACACCGCCCGCGATGAACACCAGCGCCCCCGCAACCCCGGCGGCGGCCCGTGCGGTCAGCAGCACCAGGTGGTCAGCGCTCACCGCGGTGGCGGCGAGCGCCACCACGATGAGGATCATCCCCCAGCGGAAGGTGCCGGCGGTGCCCAGCCGGCGCCGGACGACGGGGGTCACCAGCGCGCCGAGCAGGTAGCCGAGCCCGTTGGCGGCGCTCATCACCCCTGCTTCGGCCAGGCTCCAGTGCAGGCCGTCCCGCATGGCCGGGACGAGCAGTCCGTACGCGAAGCGCGCGAGCCCGAGCGCCGAAGCGGTACCGAGCGCCAGCCTCACTGCCTGCCACAGCGCCGGGCTCACGGGCATCGCGCCAGGAAGCCCAAGATCGTACGCGCCAGCGTCACGCGATGGTCCGACAGAGCGTGGTCGGTGGCGAAGACATGATGTTCGAGCTGCTTGACGGGCTGCGCCTGGTACGCCGTGACCAGCGGTTCGTGATGCACTTTGTGCGGGGTGACGGTGTCGAGGCTGGTGCCGATGAGCAGCACCGGGCGGTCCGCCAGCAGCGGCGCGAGCCCGGCCAGCCGCCACGAGTCGCCGGCCGCCTCCATCTCGGCGACGAGCGCCTCCCCGCTGGCGCCCCGAAGCGGTCCGAGCTCCCCGGCGAACGCATCCACATAGCCCTCCCGCAGGCTCGGGTCAGCCCGGCAGAGCGCCGCCACCGTACCGAAGTCGAACCCCGCCACCGAGGCGACCGCGGCGATGGACGGGTCCGCCGCCGCGGTCATCAGCGCGGCGAATCCACCGAGGCTGTTGCCGATCAACATCACCCGTCGCGGATCGAGCCGGTACGCGGCGGCGAGCTCCTCCTCCCGCAGACCGGCCACGACCGCGGCCGTGTCCTCGAGCACATGCCCCCACGACCACGAACCCCCGGTGCCCCACGAGCCGCGATAGTGGAACACCAAGGACGCATAGCCCGCACGGCGCAGCACCTGTGCGAGGTCGAAGTTGCGTTCGTTGCCGGGGAATCCGTGCAGCAGCACGACGACCGGGTGCGGCCCGCTGCCTGCCGGAACGTGCAGGACGCCCGGCAAGGCCGCGCCGCCGCTGTCGAAGGTCAATGCGGGTGTGGCGGCGGGAAAGCGGGGATCGCCAGGAGGGTCGGTGGCAAGCGGGTCCGTCATCGAAGGCTCCAGAGATCGAACCGATCGGTACGATCCAAGACGCTAGCAGCCAATCGAACCGATCGGTACCATCTATGGCATGCCAGTCGCCAAAGGCTCGACGATCGACCCGGCCCGCACCCGCGCCGCCATCATCGAAGCGGCCACCCCGGTCCTGTACGAACGCGGACTCGACGGCATCGGCGTCGCCGAGTTGTGCGCCCGCCTAGAAGTGTCCAAAGAGACGCTCTACCGCCACTTTGGCACCAAGGACGGCCTCGTCCAGGCTGTGCTGGAAGCGCGCAGCGCGCGACTGACCGGCTGGCTGACGGAGGCCGTCGCGGCGGCCGGAGACGACCCCCACGACCAGCTGACCGCGGTCTTCGACGCCCTCCAGCGGTGGTACGACAGGCCGGCCTTCCGCGGCTGCGCGATGGTGAACGCGTCCGCCCAGCACCACGACGAGACCGTGCGTGCCCTCACCGCACGGCATCTGAACCGCTACCTCGACCTGCTCACCGGCATCGCCACGCGCGCCGGAGCCGCAGACCCGGGCACGCTGGGGCGCCAGCTGCTCATGCTGATCGAGGGCGCGACCGTTGTCGCCGCACATCACGGCACGGCCGGCACGGCCGGACAGGCCCGCGACGCCGCCCTCGCCCTACTGGGATCCCCTCAAGGGCCGGTGAGGTAGCCGTGGGCGACGATGTGCGAGGCGCGGCGCGCGTAGAGACCCGGGTCGTCGGGCGCGACGGTGGATAGACCGTCCACGTAACGGTTGTACATGCAGAACGCGGCCGCGATCAGCACCGTGTCGTGGATTTCGACGTCGGTGGCTCCGGCCTTCCTGGCTGCCTCGACGTCCTCGGGGGTGACCGCGGTCCCGCCGTGCCGCACGGCGGCCGCGATCGCCAGCAGGGCCCGGAGCTTGTCGGAGATGGGTGCGGTGCCGGGCTCCTCGCACGCGTGAGTGACCACGGGCTCACCGCCGGGAAGCTGAGCGGCGGCGAACGCTCCGTGCGACATCGCGCAGAAGCGGCACTCGTTGAGCGTGGACACGTACGAGGCGATGAGCTCGCGCTCGCCTCTCGACAGGCTGCTGTCGCCACGCAGCAACACCTCGGCCAGCTCCATCAGCACCTTGCCGGTCTCGGGACGGTACTGCAACAGCCCGACGATGCCCGGGGCGTCGTTCCCCAGCTCGATGTACGGCATCCGTTTCCTCCTGAGGATCGGCGGTCAGGCGGCGTAGTTGCGGACGACACGCAGAGCGTCGGCGGCGCGCGGGCCCACGGCGGTCAGGCCGGTCTGCTCGGGCACGAGCCGGCGAGCGCCGACCCGGCAGAACTCCGAGGCCAGGCCGGTGATCCGGTCCGGGGCGGCTGGGTCGCCGAAGGTCCAGCGGGTTCCGTCCGGTGCGGTGAGATCACAGAACACCGGGGCGTCGGGAAGGCCGGCGACGGCGAAGGCGTACGGCAGCGTACGGTGGGCCAGCCAGGCCACATGCCGCAGCCGGTCCGTGTCGGGGTAGGCGATGCCCAGCGGCACCGTGATGTCCAGGGCGTGCGCCCAGTGCTCGGCGATCCTGGTCGTGGCCAGGGTGCGCGGGGACAGCGGCGTCCTGACCCAGGACAGGCGCGTGCCCGGCGGATGGGCGCGCAGCGCGTCAGGAGTGGCGAAGGCGGCTTTGCGCCAGCGGGCCAGCAGGTCCGACGGCGGCATCCCGCGCTCCGCGGCGACCATCTCGTCGGCCAGGCCGTCCACGGTGGCCTCGGCGGAGGGAAGGAAGGCCGTCCCTTCCGTGATGGACTGACCGGTGACCGTTTCCTCGGTCTGGGCGAGATGCAGGACGACATCGGCAACGGTCCAGCCCGCCGCCGCCGATGGGTGGGACCACTGGTCCGGGGTCAGGGACTCCAATACCGCGTCCAGCTGACGGTATTCCGCAGCCAGATCATCGAAGATGTCCGTCATCGCCCCATCGTACGGAACTTTGTTCTGCGGGTTCCAGGCGCTGCCATATCCAGATACGCATACCTTGAGTCGGATCGACACCTCCGTACGTACCTCTGAGCGCAACTATCCGGTTTCGGGAGGTACGTATGCACCGCAGAGTCGCCCTGCTCTCCGCCGTCGCGCTCACCGTGGCAGGCGCCCTGGTCCCCGCGGGCGCCGCCCAGTCCAGTGCCTCGACCGGCCTCGACCCCAGGCGGCCCGTCGGCTGGTCGGGCGCCGACTCCTGGTCGGAGCGCAGGACCGTCCTGCAGTACTGGACGCCGCAGCGCATGCTGGCGGCGCAAGCGCTGGATGCGCCCGCGCCGCGACGCACGAGCCAGTGGGACGACCCGTCCCAGGGCACCCCGTGGGCGACCCGCGGCGCCGCGTCGACGACGGCCCGGCGTACTCCGTGGACCACCCAGGGCGCCGCCTGGTCGGTCCGGGGCGTGGCGGCCCAGCAGCGGACCCTAGTGCCCAACAGCCCCGGGCTGCGCTGGACCGACGGGGGCGGGGTCGTGCGCACCGTCGGGCGGGTGTTCTTCACCACGGCGGAAGGCCGCAACTCCGCCTGCTCCGGCACGGCCGTGACCAGCGCCAACGAAAGCGTCGTGATCACTGCGGGGCACTGCGTGAAGCTGAACGGCGCCGCGCACCGCAACTGGGTGTTCGTCCCGGGGTTCGACAACGGCCGCCGCCCCTTCGGCACCTGGGTCGCCACCACGCTGCTGACCACCCAGCAGTGGAACGCCCGAGAGGACATCAACTTCGACGTCGCCGCGGCCGTGGTCGCGCCGCTGCAGGGGCGGACGCTGACCGACGTCGTGGGCGGGCAGGGAGTGGCGTTCAACCAGCCCAGGCGGCGACAGATGTACTCCTTCGGCTTCCCGGCGGCGGCGCCGTTCAACGGGCAGCGGCTGATCTACTGCAGCGGGCGCGCGATCGACGACACCGTCATGACCAGCGACCTGGGGCTGCGCTGCAACATGACCGGCGGGTCCAGCGGCGGGCCCTGGTTCCAGGGTTTCGACGAGTCCACCGGGCAGGGCTGGCTGAACTCGGTCAACAGCTTCAAGTACAACTTCGCGCCGAACTTCATGTTCGGCCCCTTCTTCGGGAACGAGGCCATGGCCGTCTACCAGGCGGCGCAGAACACCAACGCGCTGTGAGCCGTCATGCCCGGGGTGTCTGGCTGCGGTAGGAGTGGCCGAGCTCCGGGCCGAGCCCGAAGTAGTGGCGGAAGTTGTAGATGAGCGGGCTCCAGGCGGCCGGGTCCACGTGGTCGGTGCCGGGCACGACGATGCGCGGGTCCGCGTGGACCTTGCCGACGACGGCCTCGGCGATGACGAACCAGCCCGCGACGCCCGGCCGTACCCGTTCGGCGCGGGCCTCCAGCTGGAGCGGGCACTCGGCGACCCGCGGCGGCCGTACGGTGTCGGACGGCTCGGCCCGCAGCCCCGCCGCGCCGAACTTGTCCGGCTCGAAGCGGCAGCCGTGCGGCTTGCTCGTGGGCACCGGATGGCGGCCGGTGAGCGGCGCCAGCCGCTCCACCGCCGCCCACTGGTGCGGCGCGGGCAGGTTGATCACCACCTCGGGGCGGCGCCCGAGGTTGTACGCGGTCTGGCCCTCCGCGCCCAGCCCGAGCACGATCACCTGGCCGAGTGCCCACGCCGAGGAGATGGGGGCGAGATTGGCCGACCCGTCGTCGTTCTCGGTCGACAGGAGCACGACCGGGGTGCCGAAGTACAGGATGGCGGGCTCGATGGCGATCATGGACTGAAGCCTAGGAGGCGGACGTTCAAACGGCGGTCGAAGGGTCGCGGGCGGGCGGGGACAGGCCGAGTGAGGCGATCAGGCCGATCATCTCGTCGCGGTAGATGGCGGCCGGCGAGTGAGTGAGCATTCGCAGATGACCGTAGATCTCCAAGGCCACGAGTCCGTGCATGCGGCCCCACACGCGCAGCGTGAGCGCGACGGCGGCAGGCGGCAAGCCGGGAAAGGCCGCCTGCACGTCCGTGGCCAGGCCGGGGTCGAAGGCGGACCAGTCGTAGTCGCCGCCGCCCGCGTGGCGTCCCGCCTCCGGCCAGGCCGCGGCCACCAAGCCGGTGAGTCCGGTGCAGGCGCGATGCTCCGCCTCCCGCGCCGGGCTCTCCTCCGGCGGCCGATATCCGGGGACGGGGTCCCCATAGATCAGCCGAAAGCCCTCCGGATTGGCCAGCGCCCACTCGCGCACGGTCTGGGCCCAGGCCAGGATCCGCCCGCCGGGGTCTGCGGCGGGCACGGTGTCGCGCGCGGCCTCCGCCGCGTCCACCAGCTCGGTGTAGAGCTCGCCGATGAGCGTGCTGACCAGGTCGTCGCGGGTGGCGAAGTAGCTGTAGATCGCACCGGCCGTCATGCCCATCTCCCGGGCGATGGCACGCAGCGAGATGGCGTCGGGTCCGCCGGCGGCCATGAGCTCGAGCGCGATCGACTTGATCTCGGCCGCGGTCTGTGCACGCAGCCGGTCGCGCCGGCTCATCGTTCGATCACTCACCCTTGACACTCTACAGCGTTACGCTACTGTTCGCCGTATGAAATTTGAACGCTGTGTAGAAACCAATCACTGTGTAGGTAGGTCGTGATCGCACGGCCCGGGCTCCGGCTGGCGCTGCTGGCGTTCACGCAGCTCATCGTGGCTCTCGACTACAACATCGTGTACGTGGCGCTGCCGGACATCGGCTCGGCCCTGGGCTTCACCGCCCAGTCCGTGCAGTGGGTGGTCAGCGCGTACGCCATCGGCCTCGGCGGGTTGTTGCTGCTCGGCGGCAGGGCCGTCGACAAACTCGGAGCTCGGCGCATGTTCGTGCTCGGCCTCACGTTGTACGGCGTCGCGTCGCTGGCCGGCGGCCTGGCAGCGGACTCGGGGGTGCTGATCGCCGCCCGCGCCGTCCAGGGCGTCGGCGGGGCCCTGCTCACGCCGGCCACGCTCGCGTTGATTTACCGCGGGTTCGCGGAGGGCGCGGACCGCAACCGGGCGCTGGGCGCCTGGGGCATGGCAGGCAGCGCGGGGCTGGCCGCGGGATCTCTGCTGGGCGGCGTGCTGACCAACTACCTGGGGTGGGAGTGGGTGTTCTTCGTGAACGTCCCGCTGGCGGCCGGGGCCGCTCTGGCCGCGCCACGACTGCTTCCTGCCGACTCCGGCCGTGTCTCCGGCTTCGGTGGTTTCGACGTGCCGGGCGCGCTGCTGGCCACGGCGGGCTCGACGCTGCTGGTGTTCGGCCTGGCGAGCGGGCCGGAGGCCGGCTGGGGCACGGTGCGCGGGGCCGGGGCGCTGGTCGCCGGGGCGGCACTGCTGGGCCTGTTGTGCCTGGTCGAGTGGCGCAGCCGCGATCCGCTGATCCCCTTGCGGCTGGTCCGCAGCCGTGGACCTGCCACCACGATGGTCGTCATCGGCGTGTTCCAGGGCACCCTGGGCGGCGGCTACTACGTGCTGACCTCGTACCTGCAGCCGGTGCTCGGCTACAGCGCGCTCCACGCCGGGCTGACGTTCCTGCCTCTCACCCTCGTCTGCATGGCCGCCGCGCTGCGGGCGGCGCCGATGATGCTGAGCCGGTGGGGCATCCGTACGACGCTCAGCGCCGGGATGCTCGGTACCGGAGCCGGGATCGCGATCCTGACCGCCGGCATGCCGATGGGCGGCGGCTTCTGGACACTCCTCCCTGGCAGCCTCGTCTGGGGCTTCTTCGGCGGCGTCGCCTTCGTCGCGCTGTTCGCCGCGGCCGGGGCCGGGGTCGCGCCGCAGGAGCAGGGCGTGGCGTCGGGCCTGGCCACCACCGCCAAGGAGGTCGGCGGCGCGATCGGCCTGGCGATCCTCGTCGCCGTCGCCACCGCGGGAGTGAACGCGGGCGCACCGGCGGCCGAGATGCTCGACGGCCTGCATGCGGCCGGATGGGCGGCCGCGGCCGTCACCGCACTCGGCGGCCTCGTCGCCCTGGCACTCAAACCCGCCCCTCAGCAGCAGCAGTCCACGACCACCCCTTTGGAAGGAATCACCTCATGAACGACCTCATTCTCCGGTACCTCGACGTCTGGAACGAGCGCGACGCCGCCACGCGTCAGGTCCTCATCAAGGACGTCCTCACCGAGGACTCTGTCTACAGCGACCCCGACCACGCCGGCCTGCACGGGCACGCCGAGCTCTCGGAGGCGATCGGCCGGGCGCACGAGAAGCTCGGCGACCTGATGTTCAGCCTGGGCACCTTGATCGGCGCCCATCACGACACGGCGTTGTTCACCTGGAAGCTCGGCGCTCCTGACGCCCCCGTGGCCACCGGGTACGACGTCGTGGAGTTCGCGGGAGATCGTATCCGCCGGGTGATCGGCTTCTTCGAGTAGCCCCGGTCAGCCGGCGGCGGCGCGGCCGGCCTGGCGGCCGGAGAACAGGCAGCCCCCGAGGAACGTGCCCTCCAGCGCGTTGCACCCGTGCACGCCGCCGCCGCCGAACCCGGCCACCTCCCCCGCCGCGAACAACCCCTCGACCGGCCGCCCGTCCCGGCCCAGCGCCCGCGAGTCCAGGTCGGTCTGGATGCCGCCGAGCGTCTTGCGGGTCAGCACGTGCAGCATGACACCGATCAGCGGACCGGCGGCCGGATCGAGGAGCCGGTGCGGCGTGGCGACGCGGCCCAGCCGGTCGCCGACGTAGCGGCGCGCGTTGCGGATGCCCTGGACCTGGGCGTCCTTGCTGTAGGGGTTGGCCAGCTGCAGGTCGCGGGCCACGATCTGGCGGCGGACGAGGGCGGGGTCGAGCAGCGGCGCCTTGGTCAGCTCGTTCATCCGCGCCACCAAGTCCTCCACGGTGGAGGCGACGACGAAATCCGCGCCGTGCCGTTTGAAGGCCTCCACTGGGGCGGGCGCGCCCTTGCCGACCAGCCGCTCCTTGAGGAAGGCCCGCCGGTCCTTCCGGGTGATGTCGGGATTCTGCTCCGAACCCGACAGCGCGAACTCCTTCTCGATGATCTTCTGGGTGAGCACGAACCAGGAGTGGTCGTGCCCGGTGCTCCGCAGATGCCGCAGCGTGCTCATCGTGTCGTAGCCGGGCAGGCACGGGTCGGGCAGCCGCCGGCCCAGCGCGTCCAGCCACAGGGAGGAGGGGCCGGGCAGGATCCGGATGCCGTGTCCCGGCCAGATGGGATCCCAGTTGCGGACGCCCTCGGTGTAGTGCCACATGCGGTCGCGGTTGACCAGCCGCGCCCCGGCCTGGGCGCTGATCTCCAGCATGCGCCCGTCGACGTGGGCGGGCACGCCCGTGAGCATGCTCTCCGGCGCGGGTCCGAGGCTCTCGGGCCAGTAGCGGCGTACCAGCTCGTGGTCGCCGCCGATCCCGCCGCTCGTGACGATCACGGCGGGGGCGGCGAGCTCGAACTCGCCGACCGGCTCGCGGCTGGAGGTGACACCGCGCGGCGAGTCGTCCGCGGCCAGCAGCGTCCCGCGCACGCCCTGGACGGCGCCGCCGGACACGACGAGCTCGTCGACCCGGTGACGGTGGCGGAAGGTGACCAGCCCCTCGTCGGCGGCCTGCCGGACCCGGCGGACGAACGGCTCCAGCACGCCCGGCCCGGTCCCCCACGCGATGTGGAAACGCGGCACGGAGTTGCCGTGCCCGTCCGCGCGCAACCCGCCGCGTTCGGCCCAGCCGACGGTGGGCAGCAGCTTGACGCCGAGGCGCTCGAGCCAGGCCCGCTTCTCCCCGGAGGCGAACTCCACGTATGCCCGCGCCCACTGGACCGCCCAGGAGTCCTCGTCGTCGAGGCGGTCGAACCCGGCACTGCCCTGCCAGTCGTGCCAGGCCAGTTCGAAGGAGTCGCGTACGCCGAGCCGGCGCTGCTCCGGCGAGTTGACCAGAAACAGGCCGCCGAAGGACCAGTGGGCCTGGCCGCCGAGGTTGGCCGCGTTCTCCTGGTCGAGCAGAAGAACCTTCTTGCCTGCGTCGACGAGCTCACAGGTCGCCACCAACCCGGCCAGGCCGGCTCCGACGACGATGACATCAGCGTTCATGCAGGGGGATCCGTCCGGGAGAGCTTTCACACGATGGACATGGAGACTACCGAGCGGTCCTTGGGGGACCAAGGTTGGCATGAGCGACATGTACGACCTGGTAGCCATCGTCACCGGGGCCGATTCCGGCATCGGCAAGGCCACTGCCGTGGCGCTGGCCGAGCAGGGGTTCGACGTCGGCATCACCTACCACAGCGATCGCGACGGCGCGGAGGACACGGCCGGGCTGGTACGCGGGCTCGGCAGGGCCCCGGCCGTGCGCCGGCACGATCTGACCGACCCCGAGCGGGCCGCGGCGGTCGTGGACGAGCTGGCCGCGGTCCGTCCTGGCGGTGGACCTCGACGGCGCCTTCCTGTGCGCGCAGCGGGCCGCCAAACGCATGATCGCCTCCGGCCGGGGCGGCCGCATCGTCAACGTCACCAGCGTGCACGAGGAGTATCCGCGGGTGGGCGCGGGCCCGTACTGCGCGGCCAAGGGCGGGCTGCGCCTGCTCAGCCGCGTCCTGGCGCTGGAACTGGCCGAATACGGCATCACCGTGGCGCCCGGCGAGATCGCCGCGGTCATCGCCTTCCTCGCCGGCCCTGCCGCCTCGTACGTCACGGGGGCGACCGTCTACGTCGACGGCGGCCTGGGACTGATGGGCCCGCAGGCCGCCGGGGCGCTCGGCTCGGGCGACTGGCGTACCGGATAGGCCGCTCAGTCCTGCAGCTGAGCGCGCAGCTTGGCCAGCACGGCGCGCAGGATGCGGGACACGTGCATCTGCGAGATGCCGAACTCGGCGGCGATCTCGGATTGGGTCATGTTGCCGTAGAAGCGCATGAGGAGGATGTTGCGTTCCCTGTCCGGCAGCGCGTCGATGAGCGGCTTGATCGCGTAGGCGCCCAGCAGGTCGTCCAGCGTGTCGTCCTGCGCGGGCAGGAAGTCGCCCAGGTCGGCCGCGTCCTCCTCGCCGCCGACCGGCGCGTCCAGCGACAGCGTGTTGTACGCCGCCGACGCGTCGAGCGTGAGCAGCACGTCCTCCTGCGAGATGCCCATCTTGGCGGCCAGCTCCCCGACGGTCGGCGCGTGGCCGAGCGTCTGCGTGAGCTCGGCGGTCGCCTTGTTGAGCTCCAACCGGCGCTCCTGGAAGACGCGCGGCACCCTGATGGCCCAGGTACGGTCGCGGAAGTGCCGCTTGACCTCGCCCACCATCGTGATCATCGCGTAGCCGCGGAACTCGTGCCCGAGGTCCGGGTCGAAGCCGTTGATGGCCTTCATCAGTCCGACGTACGCGGCCTGGCGCAGGTCCTCCATGGGTTCGCCGCGGTGGTAGTAGCGTCGCGTGACGTCGTTGACCAGACCTGCGTACATCTCCACCAGACGCTCACGGATGCGGATCTTCTGCAGGTCCGAGGTCTCCGGCCGCTTCATCTCGGCCAGCAGCTGCTCGGCGGTCATCTCTTCGAACGCGATTTCCAGGACTGCCATCGGATACTCCAAGAGTAAGTCTCAGGCGCCCCTGCACACCAAAAAAGTCCAGGCAGAGGCACACCACGCCGTTCGCGTGAGTCGAAGCCCTCTGCTGGACTTCGGGATCAGTAATTCCCACCCAATCCCCACTTATCGCCATTCTAGATCACGAAACGATCACACTGCAAGAAACATCTCAGGGGTGGACGACCTTGCCCCTGTGGCGGACAGTGGCGGGTGGACTCTCTCACCTCACGGCGGACGCGGCCCCCCGATCTCCCGCGTCCCTGACACCGAGGAGGAAGTATGCCCGCGATCCACCACGCCGAGCACGTCGGGAGCCTGCTGCGGCCGCCCGAGCTGCTGCAGGCCAGGCAGGCGCGCGAAAAGGGCGAGGTGAGCGGCGAGGAACTGGCCAAGCTGGAGGACGACGCGGTGCTGGCCGCGATCCGGCTCCAGCGTGAGGCCGGGATCGAGGTCTTCACCGACGGCGAGATGCGGCGGGCCACCTGGATGGCGGGCCTGCTGGAGTCGCTGGGCGGGGTGGTGCCGGTCGAGGTGCCCACGGCGGCGTGGTTCAGGGAGGACGGCATGCCGCCGCCCGAGGAGACCGCGTTCCAGATGGTGGCCGCGAATGCCAAGCTCACTCAGAAGGCGCATCTCACCGCCGTCGAGGCCGGTTTCATGGCCCGGCACGCATCCGGTCAGTTCAAGATCACGATGATGAGCTCCTCGATGGGGAACCTCCTGTGGCGGCCGGAGCTCAGCCAGGCCGTCTACCCCACGCCCGGCGACATGATGCGCGACCTCGTCTCGCTGCGGATCAAGGAGATCGAGGAGCTGCTGGGCCTGGGGGTCAACTGGATCCAGCTGGACTCCCTGAGCTACAACATGGTGTTCGACGCCGACTTCCGCGCGCGCCTCATGGGACCCGGCGCCCCCGGCCCTGAGGCGATACTCGACGCGACGGTCGCGGTGGACGCCGAGCTGGTGCGCGCCACCAAGGCCATGAACCCCGACGTCACGGTCGGGATGCACATCTGCAGGGGCAACAACCGCAGCGCGTGGATGTCCACGGGAGGCTACGAGCCGATCGCCGAGCGGTTGTTCGGCGAGGTGCCGGTGGACCGGTTCCTGCTCGAGTACGACACCGAGCGGGCCGGCGGGTTCGAGCCGCTGCGGTTCGTGGCCCAGGGCACCACCGTCGTCCTCGGACTCGTCTCCTCCAAGGTCCCGACGTTGGAGTCGCAGGACGACCTGCGCCGCCGGATCGACGAGGCCGCCAAGTACGTGCCGCCGGAGAACCTCGCGATCAGCCCGCAGTGCGGCTTCGCCTCCACGGCCAGGGGCAACCTGCTGACCGTGGACGACGAGCGGCGCAAGCTGGAGTTGGTCGTCGACACCGCCCAGAGGGTGTGGGGCTGAGCCGCGTCCGGCGGGGCACTGGCCGGTTCAGCCGGTCAGTGCGACTCGAGCGACTGGTCCTGGGAGAGGTCGTGCCGGGTGAACAGGTCGATGAGGAGGCGGACGGGCAGGTTGGCCTCGGTCGGGTAGCGGAAGGACTGATCGAGGTGGAGGATGTAGCGGTTGCGCCGCCCCACCCGCTCGCGCGCCACGTAGCCGGCCTCGTGCAGGTCGGTCACGATGCCCTGTACGGCGCGTTCGGTGATGCCGATGCTGGCGGCGATGTCGCGCAGCCGGACCTCGGGATCGCGGGCGATCTCCAGCAGAACCCGGGCATGGTGGGTGAGGAAGGTCCAGGAGGAAGAAGAAGAACGATCGTGGTAAGTGCTCACCGATTCTCACGCTCCTGGCCGCAGACTAGTGTCCCCTTCGACAGCGTAGGGCCCGCGGATGTTTCGGTACCCAAAGCCGGGTATGACCTTGTTCCGGGTGACGATCGTACCGGGCGGAAAGGAGCCCCATATGGAACAGCCGGGTATCGACAGCCGGCGGACCGCCGTGCCCACCGGGCACGTCTCCTGCACTCCGGCTCCGGCCGCCCAGCTTTTCGAGATCGCCGTGCTGGACTCCACCGGCGAGGACGGGCTGGGCCGCTGGCACACGATCGGCTGGGGCGTCGACCGGGTGCATGCTGACAGCATCGCTGAGTCATTCGTCACCCGGCCGGTCCGCCCGTACGACGCGGCGCAGATCCGGCAGAACGGCCACCTGGTCGGCGAGCACCGCCGCCCGGCCGAATAGCCCTACGAGGAGGGGTTTTCCGGCTCACCGAAGGGCCGCAGCCGCATGAGCCGCATCAAGCGGCGCATCTGGTACGGGGTGTCGCGGATGGGCGCGCCGGTCCGCTCGGCGAAGGCCACCAGTGCCCTGACTGCCGTGACGTCGGCGAAGCCGACCTGGCCGACGTCGAGGACGAGCGGATGGTCGATCCGCCGGGACCGTTCCAGCATGCGCAGCACCTCGGCGCTGTTGGTCTTGTCGAGCTCGCCGATGATGCGGATCAGCGCCGAGCCGGGCGTCACAGCGCAGGTGACGCGAACGAGATGATCGACGTAAAGCAACTGGCTGACGGTGGTCATGGGCTCGCCGTCCGCCTTGCTTACGCGGCGCATACGGCAGCTCACCCCTCCCTGCTGCCCGCGACGGAAGGATTGTTCTGGCCGGACAGGTTCACCGTAACATGCGATGAGAAATACCGGAATAGATTTTCTGTAGAAACTCTTCCCCTGTGGGCTCGCCTCACTCCGCGGCTTTTGACGGGTGCGGCTCGTCGTACTCGACCGCGTAGTCGTAGTGCGAGCGATCCTTCAGCGCGAACGCCGCCACCACGCTGATCAACGCGCAGATCGCCATGTAGATCGCGATGGACAGCGAGCTCTGGTAGGTCGCGTACAGCCAGACGGCGATCAGCGGCGCCGGCCCGCCGGCCGTCACCGAGGCCAGCTGGTAGCCGAGCGAGGCGCCGCTGTAACGCAGCCGGCCGGTGAAGCTCTCGGCGATGAACGTGGCCTGCGGGCCGTATTGGATGTCGTGGATCGGCGCGGCCAGCACGATGGCCAGGAAGACCAGCGACGGGACGCGGGTGTCCAGCAGCGGCCAGTAGATGAAGGACCAGACGGCCATGGCGGCGGCGCCCACGATGTACAGGCGCCTGCGGCCCACGAGGTCGGAGATGTAACCCCAGAACGGAACCGTGAAGAGCGAGACGATGCCCGCGACGATCACGTACGTGTAGACGTCGCTGGCCTCGAAGCCCAGCGTCTTGGTGGCGTAGGTGAGGACGAAGACGGTGAAGATGTAGAACGGCGCCTGCTGCCCGGTGCGCAGCAGCGCGCTCAGCACGATCTCCCGCCAGTTCCTGACGATGACCTCGCGCACGGGGACCCGCTCGACCTTGTTCTCCGCGAGGACCTTGGCGAAGACCGGAGTCTCCAGGATGCCGAGCCTGATGTAGAGCCCGACTGCGGCCATCACGATGCTGAGCAGGAACGGGATGCGCCAGCCCCAGTAGGGGTCGACCGGCTGGAAGGTCTGCAGCGCCAGGTAGCCGAGCACGAGACCGACGGGGACGCCGAACTGCGGCCAGCTTCCGAGGAAGCCGCGCCGCCCGCCGCGCGACTGGCCCCACTCGGTGGCGAGCAGGACGGAGCCACCCCATTCGCCGCCGACGCTGATGCCCTGCAGCAGGCGCAGGAGGGTCAGCAGGATGCCGCCCCAGATGCCGATCTGCTCGTAGGTCGGCACCAGGCCCACGAGCGCGGTGGCGACGCCCATGGCCAGCAGCGTGATGATCAGGGTGGCCTTGCGGCCGATGCGGTCACCGTAGTGGCCGAAGATCGCCGCGCCGATCGGGCGGGCGGCGAAACCGCCGAAGTAGGTGCCGAGCGCGAGCAGCAGGCCCGTGGTCGGATCGCTCGTGGGGAAGAACAGCTGCGCGAAGATGGTGCTGGCCGCGAAGCCGTACAGGAAGAAGTCATACCATTCGATCGAGGTGCCGACGGCCGAGGCGATCACCGCCCGGACCAGCTGTCGTCTCTTTTCCTGGCCAGTGGCGTCGAGCGCCCACTCCTCTACCATCTACCGCTCCTCGGTAGGCCTTGCTTTCCCGTGACGTTACCTGAAGTGGTGGTGACGGTCACGAGGCAGATTTCGCGGGAAAGGGAGTGACCGGCTCGGCCGGTGCGATCGTGGCTTCCGTACGTGCTGGGTTCAGTGGTGTGTTCACGGGTAGCGGGAGGCCAACGCCGAGAGGAGGGCCGAGCGATGCGTCCTATCGCCTCTGCCGTGATCGTCATGGCCCTGGCGGCCGCCGTCGGTTGTCAAGGCCATGCTGGATTCGACACCAGCGCGAAGGACATCCCCCAGAATGAGGGGGCCAACGTCGATGTGGGGTCCACCCTGCATCTGCGTAACGTCTTCCTGCTGGGTGGCGCCGACCCGGCCTCGCCCGCCCCGCAGCAGGCCCTGTACGCGGTGCTGATCAACGAAGGCAATCAGCCGGCGCGGCTCGAACGCATCACCATCGAAGGCGGCGGGTCGGCCCAGCTCCCCGGGCCTGTCGCCCTGCCTCCGAACCAGCTCGTCGGCTCCGGCGAGAAGCCACTCTGCACGGTCACCGGGGTGCGCCCGCGTGGCACCACGGTGCCGATGACGTTCGTCTTCAGCGGCGCCGAGCCTGTCCGCGTGAATGTGCCGATCAAGGAGAAGACCGGCGTCTACACCCGGCTGACACCCCCGCCGACCGGCTCGCCCTCCCCCACCGCCCCGGGCGCCGGCTCGCCCTCCCCTGCTCCGACGGGCACCGCGTCACCGACTCCGTCCTGACCTATACACCGAACCAAGCGCTTGCTACGCTCCGGCCATGGTGTCCACGGTGATCTGGGGTACCGGCAACGTCGGCCGTGCGGCCATCCGCGCCGTCGAGGCGCATCCCGCACTGAAGCTCGCCGGCGTGCTGGTCCACGACCCGGCCAAAGCCGGCCGCGACGCCGGCGACCTGGCCGTACTCGGCTACGAGGTCGGCGTGGCGGCGACCACCGACGTCGACGCCGTCTTATCCGCCTCCCCGCGCGCCGTCGTCTACGCCGCCTCCGGCGATCTGCGCCCCGACGCGGCCCTGGCCGACGTCATCAGGGTGCTCCGCACGGGGGCCGTGGTCGTCACCCCCTCCCTCTACGCGCTCTACGACCAGCGCAGCGCCCCGCCCGCATTACAGGCCGAGGTCCGGGCCGCCATCGCGGAGGGCGGCGGCTCGTTGTTCGTCTCGGGCGTCGACCCGGGCTGGGGCAACGACGTGCTGCCCCTGCTGATCAGCGGACTGGGGTCCGTCATTGACGCCGTCCGCTGCCAGGAGATCTTCGACTACTCCACGTACGACCAGCCGGACTCTGTCCGCTACCTGGTCGGCATGGGCCAGCCGATGGACTACGAGCCGCCGATGCTCGCGCCGAGCGTCCCCTCTATGGTGTGGGGCGGCCAGGTGCGGCTGATGGCCCGTGCCTTGGGCGTGGAGCTCGACGACCTCCGCGAGAGCGTGCAGCGGCGCCCGCTCGAGACCACCGTGACCACGCCGGAGATGGGCGAGTTCGCGGCGGGCACGCAGGGTGCGGTGCGGTTCGAGGTGCAGGGGGTGGTCGGGGGCGAGCCGCGCATCGTCGTCGAGCACGTCACCCGCATCCACCCGTCCTGCGCGCCCGACTGGCCGTCGCCTCCGAGCGGCGAGGGCGCCCACCGGGTGATCATCGAGGGCCGCCCGCGCATCGAGGTCACGGTCGAGGCCACCGACGAGGGCGGCAACCGCTCCGCGGGCGGCAACGCCACCGCGGCCGGCCGTCTGGTGAACGCCATCGACTGGCTCGTGACGGCCGAACCAGGACTGTACGACGCGCTCGACGTGCCGTTGCGCCCCGCGACCGGCAGACTCGGAAGGAAGCATCCGTGATCATCGACGTTCCCGAGGGCAAGGACCCGATCGCGTACGTGTGGGGCGAGATGGTCCCCGGCATCGGCGCCGCCGCCTCCCGATTCTCGTTGTCGGTCTACGCGAACACGACGCTCGGCCTGCGGGAGTTCGAGGCGGCCCGGCTGCGCGTCGCCCAGCTCAACGGCTGCGTCTTCTGCCTGGACTGGCGGACGGAACGCGACGGCCAGAAGGTCGAGGACGGCTTCGCCGACGCGGTGGCCGAGTGGCGCACCACCACCGCCTTCGACGAGCGCACCCGCCTGGCCGCCGAGTACGCCGAGCGCTACGCCCTGGACCACCACGGCCTCGACGAGGAGTTCTGGTCCCGGATGACCGCGCACTACAGCCAGGCCGAGATCGTGGAGCTGAGCATGAGCATCGGCTCCTGGTGGGCGTTCGGCCGGCTCAACCGCGTGCTGGGCCTGGACACCGCCTGCGTGTTGCCCGGCGGCCCATCCCCGGCCGGCGACCAGCATCGATTAGAGCGTCGATGAGAGCGAGGAACCCCCCATGAGCGACACCATCTCTCGCCGCGGCTTCATCGCCGGCGCCGGCACCCTCCTGGGCGCCGCCGCACTCGCCGCCCCGGCCCGGGCGGCGGCCGGCCCGATCGCCTCGGGGGCGCACGTCCCCGCCCTGGTGATCGGGACCGGGTACGGCGGCGCCGTCGCCGCCCTGCGCCTGGCCGAGGCCGGCGTGGACGTCCACATGATCGAGATGGGCATGGCCTGGGACACGCCCGGCTCCGACGGCAAGATCTTCTGCAATACGCGGGAGCCGGACTACCGGTCGTACTGGCTGCGGACCAGGACCAAGGCGCCGCTCAACTACTTCCTCGGCTTCCCCATCGACCGGGACATCCCGCGCCACACCGGCGTGCTGGACGCCGAGGAGTTCGGCGGGATCACGGTCTACCAGGGCCGCGGCGTCGGCGGCGGCTCGCTCGTCAACGGCGGCATGGCGGTCACGCCCAGGCGCGAGAACTTCGGCTCCGTGCTCCCGTCGGTGAACGCCGACGAGATGTACAACGTCTACTACCCACGCGCCAACGCCGGGCTGGGCGTCGCCACCATCGACCCGGCCTGGTTCGACACGACGCCCTACTACCAGTACGGCCGCGTCGGCCGTAAGCACGCCCAGCGCTCCGGCTTCCCGTTCGTCTTCGTGCCCGACGTGTACGACTGGAACTACATGAGACAGGAGGAGGCCGGCACCGTCACGAAGTCCGCGCTGGCCGGCGAGATCCTCTACGGCAACAACCACGGCAAGAAGACGCTGCAGAAGACCTACCTCGCCCGCGCCAAGGCCACCGGCAGGGTGGCGATCTCACCGCTCCACAAGGTCACCGCGGTCGCCCCCGCGTCCGGCGGCCGCTACACGGTGACCATCGAGCAGATCGACACCTCCGGGAACGTCACCGCGACCAAGACCGTGACCGCGGACCGGGTGTTCTTCGCCGCCGGCAGCGTCGGCACCAGCAAGCTGCTGGTCCGGCTGAAGGCCACCGGCGTGCTGCCGAACCTGAACGGCGAGGTCGGCAAGGGCTGGGGCGACAACGGCAACGTCATGTGCGGCCGCGCCAACCACCTGTGGGATCCGACCGGCAGCCTCCAGTCGGCGATCCCATGCTGCGGCATCGACAACTGGGCCGCAGGGGGCGCGTTCGCCGAGGTCGCGCCGCTGCCGACCGGGATCGAGACCTTCGCCTCGTTCTACCTGTCGATCACCAAGAACCCGAACCGGGCCCAGTTCTCCTGGAACGCGGCGGCGGGCAAGGTGGAGCTGAACTGGCAGACCGCGTGGAAGCAGCCGTCCATCGACATGGCGAAGACGATCTTCGACAAGATCAACGCCAAGGAGGGGACGATCTACCGCACCGACCTGTTCGGGGTCTACAAGATCTGGGGCGATCACCTGACGTACCACCCGCTCGGCGGCGCGGTGCTGAACAAGGCCACCGACAACCACGGCCGCCTGCACGGTTATCCGGGCCTGTACGTCATCGACGGCTCGCTCATCCCCGGCAACACCACGGTCAACCCGTTCGTCACCATCACGGCGCTGGCCGAGCGGAACATCGACACCATCATCGCCTCCGACCTGTGAGGCACAAGGACCTCCCTTGCGGACAAGCGTCCGTGTAACGACCACTCGGAAACGCCACCGTCACATTCCCTCCTGATCAGGCCCCGTATCCGCGGCTGGGGCGGGCAGCGCTATGCTCGCCCCAGCCGCCGCTATGCGGACACAGGGCTCCGCCCGACGGTCTAGAGTCGGATCGGCGGGATCCGAGCAGGGAGGCGTTCCATGGCACGTGCTGACACCGGCCCCGATTTCATCGAGGCGCTGGCCCGCGGCCTCGATGTGATCAGGGTGTTCCGGCCCGGCCGGCCCGTCATGTCGCTGACCGAGGTCGCCGCCGCCGCGGGCCTGGCCCGGCCCACGGCCCGCCGGATCCTGCTCACCCTGCAGGAGCTGGGTTACGCCAGGAGCGAGCCCGGCGGATACGCGCTCACGCCCCGGGTGCTGGAGCTGGGGGTGTCCTACGTGCGCTCGATGGGGTTGTGGGAGGTGGCGAGGCCGCACATGGAGCGGCTGGTGGCGCAGACCCACGAGTCGTCGTCCATCGCGCAGCTCGACGGGTCCGACATCGTCTACGTCGCGCGCGTGGCCGTACCGAAGATCGTCACCCTGTCGGTGCAGATCGGGACCCGGTTCCCCGCCCTGCAGACGTCGCTGGGGAAGGTGCTGCTGGCCGCGCTGCCGCCGGACGAGGTGGACCGGGTCCTCGCCGAGCCCAGCCGCTCGGGGGTGGAGCCGCGCTGGCGGCCGGACGTGGCCGAGCGCGACGCGGCGCTGCGGGAGGTGCGGGCGAAGGGCTGGGCGCTGACGGACGAGGAGCTCGCCCTGGGCATCCGCAGCGTGGCGGCGCCGCTCAGGGACGGCATGGGAAACGTGATCGCGGCGATCAACGTCAACGCGCACGCGGCGGAGACGCCGGTGGAGCGGCTGGCCGAAGTGCACCTGCCGTTGTTGCTGAAGACGGCCGGCGCCATCAGCGCCGACTGGGCCCTGTACGAAACCGTCCCCCACGTCACACTGCCGGTCCAGGCGCCGGTCCGGTGAGCGGGCGGGGTCAGGAGGGTTGCGGGGTCAGGACGATGCGGCCGGAGGTGGCGCCCGCGGATTGGCGGCTCCACGCGGCCTCGATCTCGTCGAGCGGCACGACCTCATGCGACACCTCAAGGCGCCCCAGCGTCGCCAACTCCGCGATCCGCCCCATGGCGGTGGCGCGTTGTTCCCTGGTCAGCTCGTTGTTGGTGTAGCCGAGCACCCGCAGGGACCGGCTGCGCAGGGTCGCGGAGTCCAGCGGGCACGTCTCCCCCGCCGAGCTGCCCAGATTCACCAGCCGCCCGTAGGCCCGCAAGGCGCGGGCGGCCGCGGCGGCCGGCACGCCGAAGAGCGGATCGAGCACCAGGTCAAGCGGCCCGTCAGAGGCGGCCGCGAAGCGTGCGGCCAGCTCGGTCACATCGTCCGTGTCGAGCGCGACCACGGCGTCCGCGCCCGCCTGCTCGGCCCGTTCCCGCGCGGCCGCGGAGCGGGCCGCCGCGATCACCCGCCGGGCGCCCGCGACCCGGGCCAGCTGCACGGCGGCCTGCCCGACCACGCCCCCCGCCCCCAGGACCAGCACTTGCTCACCGGCGGCGAGCTCGCCGCGCCAGGTCAGCGCCATGTGGGCGGCGACCGCCGACAACCCCAGCGCGGCGACGGCGACCGGGTCGGCCCCGGCAGGCAGCTCCACAAGGTCGTCCGCGGGTATGGAGGCCAGCTCGGCCATGCTCCCGTCGCCGGGCGCCATCCCCGCGGACGTCGAGAACCACACGAGCGTGCCGTCCCCCACCGTCCCGACGCCCTGGACGCCCGGCACGTAGGGGGTGGCCGGGACGCCGAAATAGGAGGAGCCGCCGGCGCACAGCACGTCGAGCGGGGTGATGGGCGCGGCGAGCACCCCCACCAGCCGTTCCTCCGGCCCCGGCTCCGGCGCCGGGCGCTCGGCCACCCGGGGCGGCTTTCCGCAGGTCTCGATCTGCGCGGCACGCATCAGCGGCTCCCTTCGCATCCCGTTCAGGTGGCGATGTCCGGGTAGGGCAGGTTGTGGTGGGCCAGGCGTCGGGCGTACTCCAGCTGGAACCCGAGCGGCTCGGCGTAGTCCCGCTCGAACATCGCGATGAACAGCGTAAGCGTCAGGAACGGGTGCGCCCCCAGCTCGAACAATTTGGGATAGTCGTGCGTGGCGAGCGCCTCCCGCTCGGTGTCGTCGAACCGCAGCCAGGTGGACGACTCACCGGTGTGGCAGCCGAGGATCCGGTTGGCGTACTCGGCCTCCCACCACTCGACGGTGGCCCGCGGCTGCTCCCGGTAACGTTCGACCAGCTCGGGATCGCGGTCGACGGTGAACAGGAACTTGTCGAGCAGATACTTACTCACGACCGGCCGCCTCCGTTCGGATACCAGGTGAAGTACGCCTCCATGGTGTGGAACAGGTCGTAGGTGTCGACGTAGTCGGCCTTTCGCCCCTCGCCCGCGACGCCCATCATCAGCATGAAGTCCATGAACCCGTGGGTGGCGTTGCCGGGTGCGTGCAGGCTGTCGAGCGTCACCTCGGCCAGGCAGCCTTCGATGTCCCCTGAGGAGATCCATTCGACGGCCCGCCGGTCGAACTCGGGGTCGGGCCCGTGCGGGCCGAACTGGCGGGGACCGCCGAGCTCGAGCGACAGATGCCCGGTCCCGATGACCGCGACCCGCTGATCCGACGGCCAGGATTCGACCAGCTCCCGGATCGTCCGCCCAAGCTGCACGAACCGCTTGGGCCGCGGCAGCGGCGGGGCGAAGATGTTGGTGTAGATCGGCACGATCGGCAGGTCGTTCTGCGGGCGCAGGGTGATGATCGGGCAGGTGATCGAGTGGTCGATCCGCAGCTCGTTGGAGAAGGCCAGGTCGAAGCCGGCGTCCAGGCCCTCACGCAGGATGTACGCCGACAGGTCCTCCTGTCCGGTGAAGAACATCCTGGGCAGGCCGAACTCGCGTTCCTCGTTGTAGAAGTTCGCGTCATAGAAGGGGGCCTTGCCGACCAGGAACTGTGGCATGTTGTCCAGCCAGAGCTGGTGGAAGTGGTCGGAGCCGACCATGACCAGCACGTCGGGCCTGGCCTTGGTCAGGGTCTCGCGGAACGCCTCGACCTTGCGTACCCACTCGTCGGCGAACGGCGGCCGGTCCTCGCCGGTGCTGGTGGAGGCGCGGTAGTAGAAGGGATGGTGGGTGGACGCGATGACCGCGACGAGTTCAGCCATGCAAGCCTCCGTTGGCGTACGGCTCGGGCGGGATGGATTGGTTGTTGAGGTCCACGGACAGGAAGATGTCGGCCGCGACCGGATGGCGCAGCTCCTCGGCCAGCTGGCCGATCAGGCCGGCGGTCCTGGCCAACAGCGCGAACGCCCGCAGCAGCTCCAGCGGCAGGCCCAGGTCGGCCAGCGCCGCCCCGCACACGCCGGCCCCGTTGAGCGGCAGTGTGCGGCCCAGGACCTGCGGGTGGACACGGCCGATGGCGGCGAACAGCGACAGGTGCGGCCCGTACAGGCCCTCCTCGGCGGCGATCTGGAACAGCCGCGGCGTGCGCGGGTCGCCGTCCTTGTGCACGTGGTGGCCGAGGCCGGGGATGAGCTTGCGTTCCGCGCGCCGGGCGCGGACGGTCTCCAGGGCGAGCGCGTCCCAGCCGGCGTCGTCGTCGGGGATCGGGTGCTCCCGCAGCACCTCGTTGAGGAAGCGGCCGCAGTCCTCGGTGACGCCGAGGAAGCGCGAGCCGCCGCCGAGCAGGCCGGCCGCGAGCGCGCCCTGCACGGAGTCGGGCGCGGACAGGTACGTCAGCCGGGTCACGATCGCGGTCGGGGTAAACCCGTGGTCGGCGAGGGCGGCCAGGATCGCCTCGAACACCCGGATCTCGCCGGACGTCGGGCGGCGCTGCGTGGCCAGCCAGAACGCCAGCTCGCCGAAGCCGACCTGGCCCATGACATCCTCGGCCAGATCCTGCCCCAGCAGCGTGATCGTCGTCGGCGACGACGCCCCGAGCGCCGTGGGGTACTGCCGCTCCGTGCCGGACTCGGGCATATCAGACTGCGTGCCGGACTCGGGCATATCAGACTGCGTGCCGGACTCGGGCATATCAGACTGCGTGCCGGACTCGGGCATATCAGACTGCGTGCCGGACTCGGGCACATTGGACTGCGTGCCGGGTTCCGGCATCACGCCCCATCTCCTTCCACGGAGCCGGCGGGGCCGGCGAGCCACTTACGCAGCTCCGCGCCGTGCTCGTCGAGTTCCGGTGGCGGCAGCGTATAGCTGACGGGCGTCTCTGAGAACCGGATCGGATGCCGCGTGGTCGGAACCGCCCGCTCCCCTGCCCCCACCTCGACGACGGGGTCGAGCCCGAACCGCTCGGCCATCGCGAACCCGCCGTCGATCGTGTTGATCGGCCCGCTCGGAACCCCGGCCTCGACCAGCAACTCGAACCACTCGACCGCGCCCCGGGTGGCGAGCCGCTCGACCAGGATCGGCCGCAGCTCGTCCCGGCGCGCGGTGCGGTCGGCGTTGCGGGCGAAGCGCGGGTCGTCGGCGATCTCGGGGATGCCGAGCACCTCGCACAACTTGCGGAACTGGCCGTCGTTGGCGGCGGTGACGATGAGGTCGTTGTCGGCGGTCGGCAGCGGCTCGTACGGGAACACGCTCGGATGCGCGTTCCCCATCCGATACGGCACGACCCCGCCGGCGACGTACGCGGAGCTGTGGTTGACCAGCCCGGTCAGCGCCGACGACAAGAGATTGACCTCGACCTGCTGCCCCTGCCCCGTGGCCTCGCGGTGGCGCAGCGCGGCGAGGATGCCGATGACGGCGTGGTTGCCGGCCATCACGTCGAACACCGAGATCCCGGCCCGGTACGGCGGCCCGTCAGGATCGCCGGTGAGGCTCATCAGCCCCGACATGGCCTGCACCATGAGGTCGTAGCCGGGCACCCGGGCCCCGGCGCCCGACCCGAACCCGCTGATGGAGGCGTACACGACGCCGGGGTTCGCGGTCCTGACCGAGGCGTAGTCGAGGCCGTACTTGGCCAGCCCGCCGGGCCGGAAGTTCTCGATCAGCACGTCGGCGCGCCGGGCCAGCTCCCGGGCCGCCTCGGCGTCGGTCTCGTCCCGCAGGTCGAGCGCGATCGACCGTTTGCCCCGGTTGACCCCGAGATAGTACGTCGACACCTCGCCCCGCACCGGCGGTGTCCAGGATCGCGTGTCGTCCCCGGTGGGCCCCTCGACCTTGACCACGTCGGCGCCCAGGTCGGCCAGCAACATCGTGGCGTACGGCCCGGCCAGGATCCGGGAGAAGTCGGCCACCAGCACGCCGGACAGCGGCCCTCCCCCGGCCGGTCCGTTCGCCGCTACGGCGTCGTCTGTCATCCGGCTCCCTCCAACACCTGCGTTCACTACACGGACGATTGTCCGCAATCGCGATTCTGGCACAAGCCCGGACCGGGGCCCAAGGGCGGCGGAGGCTCTTGACACCGTTCCCGGCAACCGTAGAGTTACGGCGAACAGCATGACCGTGTAGCGGACAACCGTTCGGAAGATCGGAGTTCAGCGATGAGCGAGCGGACCGAGTTCGAGGCCGGGCGGCCTGTGGTGCTGCGCGGCGGCACCGTGCTGCCGATGGACGGCGGGCGCACGGTGCTCGAACGCACCGACGTCCTGGTGACCGGCGACCGGATCGCCGCGGTCGGGCCCGATCTTGAGGCGCCCGAGGACGCTGTCACGATCGACGCGTCGGACGGCATCGTCATGCCCGGCATGATCGACACTCACCGGCACATGTGGCAGACCGCGTTGCGCGGGTACGGCGCCGACTGGACGCTCACGCAGTATTTCGTCTGGTTCTACCTGGAGCACGGCAAGCTGTTCCGGCCGGAGGACATTTACGCGGGCAACACCCTCGCCGCGATCGAGGCGCTCGACGCCGGCGTCACGACCGTCGTCGACTGGTCGCACGGCCTGCAGACGGTGGACCACGCCGACGCCGCCGTCGACGCGCTGCAGGAGGTGCCGGGCCGGTACGTACTCGCGTACGGCAACATTCAGCAGCCGCCCGCCGAGTGGACGGCCGCGCCCGAGTTCCGCGACTTCGTGGCCCGCCGGATCACCGGCGACGACCTGCTCGGCTTCCAGCTCGCCTTCGACGTGCTGGGCGACCCCGCATTCCCGGAGAAGCCCGCGTTCGAGGTGGCGCGGGAGCTGGACGTGCCCGTCACCACGCACGCCGGCGTATGGGGCGCGACCAGCGACGACGGCATCCGGCTCATGTACGAGCACGGCTTCATGACCCCGCGGACCATCTACGTGCACGCTGCGTCGTTGTCGGCCGACTCCTACCACCGCATCGCCGCCACCGGCGGCTCCGTCTCGGTCTCCACGGAGAGCGAGCAGAGCGCCGGCCAGGGCTACCCGCCCACCTGGGCGGTACGCGCCCACGGCATCCCGGTGTCGCTGTCCATGGACACCAGCGTGTGGTGGAGCGGCGACCTGTTCTCCGCCATGCGCACCACCCTCGGCGCCGACCGCTCCCGCGAGCACCTGGAGGCGCACGCCAAGGGCGACACCGTCACCCACTGTGGCCTGCGCGCCGACCAGGTCGTCGACTGGGCCACCCGCGGCGGCGCCCACGCACTCGGCCGCGACGACCTCGGCGTGATCGCGCCAGGCAAGAAGGCCGACCTGGTGCTCATCAAGAACGACCGTTCGCCGGTCTCGTTCCCGGTGCTCAACCCGTACGGCCACGTCGCCTTCCAGGCCCAGCGCGGCGACGTGCACACCGTCCTGGTCAACGGGCGGGTGGTCAAGCACGAGCACGAGCTGCTCGGCGTCGACCTGACGGCGGCGCGCCGCCAGGTCGAGCGCACGGTCGAATATCTTCGTTCGGAAATGGGCGAGGATGCCTGGAACAAGGGCATGAACCCAGACATCCCCGCGACGAAGATCCTCGACAATCCTTACACCTACACCGACTACCGCAGCGACGCGACACACCGCCTGTAGCGACACCGCAGCACGCCGAGGCCATTTCGCTTCATTCTGCCCAGGGGAACAGTTCCTCGTTCACGAGCAGCGCGAGGTCTGGATCCTTCGCCAGCACATACCCGGCGTCGCCAGCGACCGGGATCCACGCTTTCCGGCGCCATTCCGGGTGGAGACCAAGATGCGTGGTGATGTCGAGATTTCCGTTCGCGGTGCCGATTCCAAATATGCCGCCCGGCCCTGCCGTGCTGCCCCGGCAGATCTGGAGCCACTCGCGCAACTCTTGGGGAAGGGGCTGCGCGAGGCGGGTGGCGAGATACTCCAACTCTCCGGGGGCGGCGCCTGAGATCGCCCCCTTCGCTTCCTTGCTGAGTGGCCCGCATATCGGTGCGTTGTGGACCGGCGTACCCTACCAAGTGCGCTTCAACGACAGGGAGCCGTCGAGCGGCGCGGCACCAAGGTCGGCGTGAGGGAGAAGTCGACCGCCGCCGTACGGCCCTGGATGCGTTCAAGGAGCAGGCGGCCCGCCGTTCTGCCCATGATCGTGCCGTCTTGATCGACGGTGGTCAGGGAGATGTGGGCGAGGCCGGACATGCGAGTGTTGTCGTAGCCGGCCAGAGAGATGTCGGCGGGGACGGCGAGCCCGGCCTCGTAGAGGGCCGCGAGTGCGCCGAAGGCGGCCAGGTCGGCGCCGGCGAAGATGGCGGTGGGGCGCGGCTCGCGGGCCAGCAGGACACGCGCCGCCGCATAGCCGCCCTCCTCCGTGTAGGCGGTGGCGGCGACGGCGATCTCGCCGGCCAGGCCGTGCTCGGCCATGACCCGCCGGTAGGTCCGTTCTCTGATGGTGTGCAGCAGCGCCGCGGGCCTGCCGCGGCTGGCGTCACGCTGCCCGATGTGCGCGATGCGGCGGTGCCCCAGTGCGATCAGATGTCTCACGACCAGTTCGGCCCCCGCCTCGTCGTCGTCGTGGACCGAGTCGTAGAGGGCCGACTTCTCGTGTGGGCCGAGCACGATGGTCGGCGTGCCCGCCGCCACCTCTTCCAGCTCCCCTTTGGAGCCGAGCGGCGCGATCATCAGGATGCCGTCCACCTGGCGGTCCACCAGCGCGTCGATCGCCCGGCGCTCCCCCTCCGGATCCTTGCCACCCTGGACGAGGATGGCCTGGTAGTCGGTGCCGCCGAGCTGCGTCATGAGGCCGTCGAGGATCTCGGCGAAGAACGGGTTGCTGATGTGCGGCAGGAGCACGCCGATGGTGAACGTGTGGCCGCGCATCGCCCGCGCCGCGTTACGCGGGCGGTAGCCGAGCTCGTCGATGGCGGCCCGGACGCGGTCTCGCATGGCCGCGCTGACGCCGTAGGCGTTACGCAGCACCTTCGACACCGCGGTGGTGGAGACTTGAGCGCGGCTCGCCACGTCGGCGATCGTGATCCGGCGCCCTCGAGCGGCCCCGCCCATACGCCCGCCTTCCCGTCGGATCCGTTCGGACAGTACGGTTCAACCATCGGAAAGTCGTGGATAACGTTACCCATTCCTGGTCCCGAAAACCCTCCGGGGAAGCACTTTCCCCGAGTCACGATTGGGGATCGTTCCCCAAAGTCAGTCTTGACGGCCCCCTTATGTGACGCCTACGTTAACTGGCATCGGGGGCGTTTAAAACGTTTCAACGGACCCGGAGGGGCGTTGTGAAGACCTCGCACCGCGTACTGGGAGCGGCCGTGGCCGTTCTCGCGACAGCTGCCCTGACCTCCTGCGGCTCGGGCTCAGGCGCCGAGCCAGCCGCCGACGGCACGACCACCCTGACGTTCCTTGTGGACAACGGCGCGGGAACCGTCAACACGGCCAAGGCGCTCACGGATGCCTTCATGAAGGCCAACCCCAAGATCAAGATCGAGACCGAGACGCGGCCTGGCGGCAGCGAGGGCGACAACATCGTCAAGACCAGGCTCTCGACCGGCGACATGACCGACGTGTTCTGGTACAACTCCGGATCGCTGCTCCAGGCGCTCAACCCCGCCCAGACCCTCGTCGACCTCACCGGCGACCCTGTGCTGCAGAACGTGCAGAAGGATTTCCTGCCGGTGGTGAGCCAAGCGGGCAAGGCGTACGGCGTGCCCGGCGGCACCGCCTTGGGCGGCGGCATCCTCTACAACCGCAAGATCTACGACAAGCTCAGCCTGCAGGTGCCCAAGACCTGGGCCGAGTTCATGGCCAACAACGACAAGATCAAGGCGGCCGGGATCACGCCGATGATCGGCACCTTCAAGGACACCTGGACCTCGCAGCTGCTCGTGCTCGGCGACTTCTACAACGTCCAGTCGGCGGACGCGAGCTTCGCGCAGAACTACACCGCCAACAAGGCCAAGTTCGCCACCAGCCCGGCCGCGCTGGCCGGCTTCCAGCATCTGGCGGAGGTGCACGCCAAGGGCTACCTCAACAAGGGCTTCGGCTCGGCCACCAACGACCAGGGCATGAAGATGCTGATCGAAGGCGAGGGCGCGCACTACCCGATGCTCAGCGCCACGTTGCCGCCCCTGGTGGCCACCATGCCGCAGGCCGCCACCGACGTCGGCTTCTTCGCCATCCCCGGCACCGACGCGGCCAAGAACGGCGCCACGCTCTGGGAGCCGGCCGGCGTCTACATCCCCAAGACCACCAAGAACCTGGACGCGGCCAAGAAGTTCCTGGCCTTCATCGCCTCGACCGCGGGCGCCGACGCCGTCAGCAAGGTCGTCCAGCCGTCCGGGCCGTACCGGATCCAGGGCGCCAAGCTGCCCGATGACGCCATCCAAGTGGCCAAGGACCTGCAGGTGTACGTCGACCAGGGCGCGACCGCGCCCGCGTTGGAGTTCGTCTCCCCGGTCAAGGGCCCGTCCCTGGAGCAGATCACCGTCGCCGTCGGCTCCGGGCTGACGCCGCCCGCCGAGGGCGCGGCCCAGTACGACAAGGACGTGGAGAAGCAGGCTCAGCAGCTGGGGCTCGCGGGATGGTGACCAAGCAGCACGCCGGGCCCCGCACGGGGCCCGGCCCGGCCCGCGAGAACAAGCAGGTCCGCGCCTCGAAGCAGCGCGCGGCCTACCCGTACGCGCTGTACGCGCCGGCCGCCCTCGTCTACCTGGTGATCTTCCTGGTGCCGACGGTCATGGCCTTCTACTTCGCGCTGACCCGCTGGACGTTGTTCGACAGCACCTTCGTCGGGCTGCAGAACTTCGGCGACTTCTTCGCCGAGCAGAACCTGCGTATCGGCTTCGCCAACACCCTCATCTACGCGGTGGTCACCAGCGGTCTGAAGGTGGTGCTCGGATTGCTGCTGGGTGTGCTGCTCACCTCGAAGCTGCGGCTGCGCGGCTTCCTGCGCTCGGTGGTGTTCTTCCCCGTGCTGGTGTCCACCGTGGCGGTCGGCTTCACCTTCAGCGCGTTGCTGCGACCGGACACGGGGCTGGTCAACAAGGCCCTCGCCCTGGTCGGCATCGACGGCCCGGACTGGCTGGGCGACGCCAACACGGCGCTGCTGTCGGTGGCGCTGGTGGACGTGTGGAAGGGCGTGGGCATCGCCACCGTCATCTACATCGCGGGCATCATGTCCATCCCACGCGACTACTACCAGGCGGTGGCCGTGGACGGCGGCGGCGCCTGGCACCGCTTCCGGCACGTCACGCTGCCCTTGAGCTGGCCGGCCACGTATTCGGTGATTCTGCTGTCGTTCATAGGCGGGCTGCGCTCGTTCGACCTGATCTGGACGATGACGCGCGGCGGGCCCGGCTTCACCAGCGACACCATCGCCTCGATCATCTACAAGCAATACCAGGCCGGTTTCTTCGGCCTGTCCACTGCGGGCAACGTCATCCTGTTCGTCGTCGTCACCGCCATCGTCGTGCCGCTCAACTACGTCCTCGGCAAGAGGCAGGTCGCCGCATGAGAGCTCTCAAGAGATTCAGCGCGGAGACGATCGCGCTCCTCGTGGCCACCGTGGTCTTCCTGATCCCGTTCTCGTTCATGCTGCTGACCGCGGTCAAGGACCAGGTGCAGTCCGCCGACCTGGACTTCGCCTGGCCCACCAGCTGGCCCGTCGTCCAGAACCTCATCGAGGTCATCGAGGCACGCGACTACCTGCTGCTGCGGGCCTACGTCAACAGCACGATCCTCACCGTCGCGTCCGTCGCGCTGATCGTGGTGTTCGCCGCGATGGCCGCGTTCGTGCTGCAGCGCCGCGTCGGCAAGGTCGGCAAGGTGGCCGACTTCCTGGTGCTGTCAGGGCTGGTCATCCCGCCCGCGATCGTCCCCACGATCTGGCTGCTGCAGGGGCTCGGCCTGTTCAAGACCCTGCACGGACTGATCCTGGTCGAGGTCGCCTACGGCCTGTCGTACGCGGTGCTGCTGTTCCGCGCCTTCATCGCGGCCATCCCGCGCGAGCTGGACGAGGCCGCCCAGATCGACGGCTGCGCGGGGTTCACGCTCTTCTTCCGCGTCATCTTCCCGCTGCTCCGGCCCGTCACCATCACGGTGATTCTCACCACGTCGGTCGCCGTGTTCAACGACTTCGTCAACCCCCTGTACTTCACCCCGGGCGACGAGAACGCCACCGTGCAGCTCACCCTCTACAACTTCCAGAGCCAGTACAGCACCCAGTGGAACCTGCTGTTCATGGACATCGTCCTGATCACGATCCCGCCGCTGCTGCTGTTCGTCTTCTTCAACCGCAAGATCGTCGACGGGATGACCGCCGGTGCCATCAAGGGATGACATGACTTCTTCGTTGCACGTCCACGCTCCAACCTTCGAACATCACCGCCACCCGCTCGGCATCGGCGAACCCGCCCCTCGCCTTTCCTGGGGCGTCACCACCGGCCTCCCCGGCTGGCGGCAGCAGGCGTACGAGGTCGAGCTGAGCGACGGCACGGCGACCGGCCGCGTGGAGTCCGGCGAGTCGGTGCTGGTGCCCTGGCCGGGCGCGGAGCTCGGCTCACGCGAGCGGCGCGGCGCGCGGGTGCGCGTGTACGGCGCCGACGGCTCGGCCAGCGACTGGAGCCCGTGGTCGTACGTGGAGGCGGGGCTGCTCGACCCCGGCGAATGGCGTGCGCAGGCGGCGGCACCACCCCTCGACCTGCTGGGCGTGCCGGACGGGCCCGCCCTGCTGCTCCGCCGTGACTTCACCCTGCGCGGCCCTGTCGAGCGGGCCCGCCTGTACGTCACCGCACACGGCACGTACGAGGTCGAGCTCAACGGCCGCGTCGTCGGCGACGACGTGCTCGCCCCCGGCTGGAGCAGCTACGGACACCGCCTGCGCTACCACACCCACGACGTCACGGACCTGCTGCGCGAGGGCGGCAACGCCATCGGCGCCACCGTGGCCGACGGCTGGTACCGGGGCCGTGTCGGCTTCGGGAGCGGCAAGACCGATGTGTACGGCGACCGCACGGCCCTGATCGCCCAGCTGGAGATCACCTACGCCGACGGCAGCCACGACACCGTCGTGACGGACGGCGCCTGGCGCTGCGCCACCGGCCCCGTCACGGCCGCGAGCCTGTACGACGGCGAGAAGCACGACGCCCGCCTCCTGCCCCGGGGCTGGTCGGAGCCCGGCTTCGACGACTCCTCCTGGCCGCCCGCCGACGTACTGCACCACGACCCGGCCCGGCTCGTGGCCCCGACCGGCCCACCCGTGCGCCGCGTGGAGACGCTCAGCCCGGTCGAGGTGCTGACCGGCCCGTCCGGGGAAACGATCCTCGACTTCGGCCAGAACGTCTCCGGCCGCCTGCGCATCCGCGTCCAGGGCCCGGCCGGCCACACCGTCACCCTGCGGCACGCCGAGGTCCTGGAGGGCGGCGCGCTGGCGGTGCGGCCGCTGCGCAACGCGGCGGCCCTCGACCAGTACACGCTGCGCGGCGACGCCGAGCCCGAGGAGTGGGAGCCGCGCTTCACCATGCACGGCTTCCGCTATGCGCACGTGGACGACTGGCCGGGCGAGCTGGACCCGGCCGACGTCCAGGCCGTCGTCTGCCACACCGACATGCGGCCCATCGGCACGTTCGACTGCTCCGACCCCCTGCTTAACCGTCTGCACGAGAACGTCACGTGGAGCATGCGCGGCAACTTCGTCGACCTGCCCACCGACTGCCCGCAGCGGGACGAGCGGCTCGGCTGGACCGGCGACATCCAGGTCTTCGCCCCCGCCGCCGCCTTCCTGTACGACTGCACAGGGCCGCTGTCGTCCTGGCTCGCCGACCTGGCCGCCGAACAGGCCGAGCTCGGCACGGTCCCGCCGTACGTGCCGTGGGTGTCGCTGTTGTTCCCGCCTGCTCCGGCCGCGGCCTGGGGCGATGCCGCGGTGATCGTCCCGTGGGTGCTCTACCAGCGCTCCGGCGACCTCGCCCTGCTGCGCGCGCAGTACACGAGCATGACGGCTTGGGTGGACGAGGTGGCCGGGTTGACCGGCGATGCCCACCTGTGGGACCGGGGCTTCCAGTTCGGCGACTGGCTCGACCCCGCCGCTCCCCCGGACAATCCGGGCAAGGCGCGGACCGACCACGCGCTCGTCGCCACCGCGTACCACGCCTGGACCGCCCGCATCGTGGCCGACACCGCGGCGCTGCTCGGCCGCTCCTCCGACGCCGAGCACTACACCACGCTGGCGAGGGAGGTGCGCGCGGCCTTCCACCGCGAGTTCGTCACCCCGTCGGGGCGGCTGGCCTGCGACACCCAGACGGCCTACGCCCTCGCCCTGTGCCTGGATCTGCTGGACGGGCCCGAGCAGCGGGAGCGGGCCGGACGCCGGCTGGTCCAGCTCGTCGCCCAGGACGACCATCGCATCGGCACGGGTTTCGTCGGCACGCCGCTCATCTGTGACGCGTTGTGCTCCGTGGGCGCCTACGACACCGCGTACGCCCTGCTCACCCAGCGCAACTGCCCCTCCTGGCTGTATCCGGTGACCATGGGCGCCACCACCATCTGGGAGCGCTGGGACAGCATGTTGCCCGACGGCACGGTCAACCCGGGCGAGATGACCTCTTTCAACCACTACGCCCTCGGCGCGGTGGCTGACTTCCTTCACCGCACGGTCGCGGGCCTGGCGCCGGCCGCGCCCGGCTACCGTGAGCTGCTGGTACGGCCGCGCCCCGGAGGCGGCCTGACCCGCGCGAGCGCCGCACTGGAGACACCCTTCGGCCGAGCGGAGGCAGGCTGGGAACGCGCCGGCGGCCGGCTGGAGCTGCGCGTGGTCGTCCCGCCGAACGCCACGGCCACGATTTACCTGCCCGCGGAGCCTTCCCGCCCGATCGCCGTCGGGTCCGGGGAGCACGTCTACACGTGCGCGTTCCGTGACCCGGCCGATGACCCCACACCGCCGCCGGCACCCCGATTCGGCTAAGGGGACCGCGCCGACCGAGCCGGATCGGCCTGCCGGAGCGCCATCATAGAAATTTAATGATGACCGCTTAGGTTCGTGGGCGTGCTTGTACAGGAGGCCGCCGCGAACGAGGCGGTGCCGGGCCGGCCCCGGCGCAAGTGGGCCGCGCGCCTGACCACAGGGGTCGCGGTGTTGTTCGCCGTGGGGACGGCCGTGCGGCTGGGCGGGCTGGAGTCGGGGGTCCTGCTCGTCCCGCTGGTCTCCTTCACGCCGTACTTCGCGCTCGCGGCGCTGGTCGTGCTGGCGGTGGCGCTCGCCACCCGCAGCCGTGCCGCGATCGCGGTCATGCTGGCGGTGTGCGCCTGTCTCGCCTCGTGCGTCGTCCCGCGGGCGATCGCGACGTCCGGCTCGGCCGAGGGCCGGCCGCTGCGGGTGCTGACCGCCAACCTCAACGGCGGGCGCGGGGACGCCCAGGTGATCGTCGACCTGGTGCGCAGGTTGAACGTGGACGTGCTCAGCCTGCAGGAGCTGACGTGGTCGGCCCGCGACCGGCTGGCCGCGGCGGGGCTCGACGCTCTGCTGCCGTATCAGGTGGCCAAGCCGGAAACCTGGGGCCCGGTGGGCAGCGGTGTGTACGCGCGCTACCCGCTGCGGGAACGTTCCGGGGTGTTCCAGCCGGTGGGGCACCACATGCCGGTGGCGGAGGTGGCGCTGCCCGGCGGGTCGGCCGTGGAGGTCGTGGTCGTGCACCCGGTGGCGCCGGTGCCGAGGACGGTGCCGGAGTGGGAGGCGGGCGTGGGCACGCTGCCGCCCGCGCCGTCGTCGGGCCCGCCGCGGATCCTGGCGGGCGACTTCAACGCCACGCTCGACCACGCCGTGTTCCGGCGGCTGCTCGCCACCGGTTACACGGACGCGGCGGCGGCCACCGGCCAGGGATTGGTGCCGACCTGGCCGATGCGCAGGCTCCCGCCGCTGGTGGCCATCGACCACGTGCTCACCGACGGCCGGGCCGGCGCGACCGCCGTGGAGATCCACGACGTGCCGGGCTCCGACCATCGGGCGCTCTTCGCCGACCTGCGGGTGCGGTCCTGAGCCGCGGCCGACGGTAACGCTTCACTGAGAATCATGTCCGCGATCACCGCTCGGGCGGCCGCCCGTGCGATGCTCTCAGCCAGACGAATCATGAGGAGCACAGGTGTCTTCGGATAGCGGGAAGTCGATGTGGGGACGGCCGATCCGGATGATCGCCGTCGCCGCGGTCGCGGTGGTCTTAGCAAGCTGTGGATCCGCCGCCTCCCCCGGCGCGGATCCCGCGACCTCGGCGGCGCAGGAGTCGCCGGCGCAGTCGCCTTCCGAGGTCCAGAAGCCGCCGGCCGTGGAGCCCGGCTGGCCGCGCTGGGGGTTCACGCACACGGGGACCAGCGCCAACAACATCACCCCGCAGTTCGAGCAGACCGTGGCCCAGTCGCTGGCCCGCACGCCGATGCTGCAGAACCAGCACATCATGGGCTTCGGGGCGCTCAACCCCCAGCCCACGCGGCAGCAGTACTTCTGGGAGGATCTCGACAGCCGCACGAGCTTCATGAAGCAGTCCGGCGGCACGCCGATCATCACCCTCTGCTGCGCCCCCGACTGGATGAAGGGCGGCCCCGAGGGACCGACCTCGCAGGAGGGCTGGGCGGAGCACCTGGAGGACGCCCCCTACCCGCAGCACTTCGACGACTTCGCCAAGCTGGCGGCAACCGTGGCCGAGCGGTACAAGGACGTCGACTACTTCCTGGTCTGGAACGAGTTCAAGGGCTTCTGGAAGGACCACGCCAAGCCCGCGGACTACAAGGGCTACACGGAGCTGTACAACAAGGTCTACGACGCGGTGAAGGCGGTCCGTCCCGACGCCAAGATCGGCGGCCCGTACCTCGGGTTCGACAGCAACGGGAGCGGCGACTCCGAGCTGCGCGGCGACTGGGGCGTGGTCAACCAGAACGTCCTGGACGCCTTCAACTACTGGTACGAGAACAAGAAGGGCGCCGACTTCATCGTCGTCGACGGCGCCTCGCCGACCGATGCCCACGAGCTGCTGCCTGACGAGTTCGGCGCGCTGAGCAAGTTCAGCGCGGTCACCGAGTGGCTGCGGAAGAAGACCGACGACATGCCGATCTGGTGGTCGGAGTGGTATTTCGTGCCCGAGGACGGCACCACGTGGCCCGAGGACAAGCGACTCGCCGTCCAGGCCGCCTCCATGATCGAGTTCGCCAAGAGCGGCGCCGCCACCGCCCTGTACTGGAACCCGCAGGCCAAGGAGGGCGCCTGCCGGGGCTGCCTGTGGAACCCGAAGTCCGGCGCCCCGCTCCCGACCATGGAGCTGGTGAGCAATTTCGCCAAGTGGTTCCCGGCGGGGGCCGAGCTCGAGGACCTCGCCTCCTCGGAGCCGAAGGTCCGGGTGCTGGCCCAGCCCGACCAACTGCTGCTGGTCAACACCACGGACGGTCAGGTCACCACGACGGTGGATGGCAAGGAGCAGACGCTGAAGCCGTACGAGATCAAGTGGAGCGATCGCTAGGTCTCACGGCGGGGAGAGGGCCCTGGACGGGCCCTCCCCCACGCGTCGCTATACCTCCTTCAACCGGGCGATCAGCGCCTGGGCGTCCCGGACGAGGGCGGCGCGTACGGTGGCGTTCCGGACGTTGTCCCGCTTCTCGGCGATTTTGATGAACTGCTGCAGCGCGTCGATCGCCGGCGCCGGTCTGCCTCGCTTGTCGTGCCATTCGGCCAGGTCGAGCTGCTTCAGCAGCTCGGCGGCGGCCTTGTGGGTCACCGAGCCGTTCTTGGCGAAACGGGCCACGAGCGTCCGCAGGTCGGCGTACGACGTCGTGGTCGAGAACGTCACCGTCTGCGTCCTGCTCCGGCCCGCCTTGTCCGTGGCGGTCCCGGTGAGCTGGTGCTCGCCGAGCGGCAGCGTCCACAGTTCGGTCGCCGTGCCGGACGGGACCTCGGTGCCGTCGAGCTTGGCGGTGACGGCGTCCACACCCGAGACCGCGTCCGTGGCCGTGAGGACCGGGGTGATCGAGGCCGAGTCGCCGTACGGCTTGGCCTCGACCCCGCTCATCGTCAGCACCGGGTCCGACTTGTCGATCTTGACGGTGACGCTGCCGACCTGGGACACGTTGCCGCCGTTGTCGGTGGCCCGGTAGCGGACCTCCTTGGCGCCCTCGGCGCTGAGCGTCACGGGGTTGTTGGCGTTGGCCCAGGTGGCGCCGCCGTCAAGGGAGTACTGGCGGCTCGCGACGGTGCCGTCGTCGGTGGCGGTGACGGTGAGCGTCACGTTGCCGGTGTACCAGCCGTTCTGGCCGTTCGGCTGGGCCGGGTTGAGCGCGGCCGTGACGGTGGGCGGGCTGGTGTCGGCCACGCCGTCGCCGAGGAACGTGAAGACGTCCACGGCCACGCCGCCGGTCGAGGTGACGTACAGCCGCCCGCTTCCTGACGGAGCCGCCCCGAACGAGGTCGTCACCGTCTGCCAGCCGTCACCGGCCGGCACCTCGACGGTGGCGAACGGCTCGGCGGTGGCCGAGCCCCAGCGGAGCGAGAGCGTCCCGGCGCCGGTGGCCCTGGTCCGCACCCCGCTGATCCCGGTGAAGTTGACCGGGTCGTAGGCAATCCAGTCGCCGGCGTCGAACGAGGTGACCTTCGCCCTGCCGGACGCGCCGTCGTCCGGGGTGGTCGTCACGCCGCTGCTCTGTTTGGCGTGCTCGGCCTGCGCCTGCTTCGGGTTGAGCACCAGAGCGGCCTCGCCGAGCGCGCCGGGGATGTCGCCATTGCCGTTGTCGCGGTAGGTGACGACCACGACGCCGTAGATGTTCTCCGTCTCGCCGTGTTCCGGCGCGTTCGCCGGGGTGGGCCAGGCGCCCGCGCAGCCGGTGCCGGTGGTCTCCGGGTGCGCGTGCGTGTCGTGGCCGAGCCCGAACGTCCACTGCACCCGGCCGCACACGGGTGTGTTCCCGTCCTCGGCGTCCGACACCCCGATCTTGTACGGCACCGCGTCGCCCCAGTCGAAGAACGCCCCGTCCGGCGGCGTCTGAACGGTCACCTTGGGCGCGGTGTTGCCCACGGTGACCTCGGTCGAGGTGAGCCCTGCCCGGCCGCCGGAGTCGGTGACCCGCAGCCGCGCCACGTACTGCCCCAGTTCGGTGTACGTGTGCGTGGCCGTCGCCCCGGTGGCGTCGAACGTCCCGTCGCCGTCGAAGTCCCACTCGTACGTCAGCGCCCCCGGCTCGGCGTCGGTCGAGCCGCTCGCGTCGAACGCGACCGTGAGCGGCGCCCCGCTGCTCGACGTCGGCTCGGCCGCCATCCGCGCCTGGGGTGTCTTGTTGTCGGGCGTGTAGTCGATGCGGTAGAGCCCGGCGTCCGGGTTGGCGCGGAAGAACCCGTCGCCGTAGTCCAGGACGTACAGGGAGCCGTCGGGGCCGAACTCGATGTCCATCGGGCTGTCGGTGATCGGCTGCACCGCCGTCCGCAGCGCGCTGTTAGGCAGGAAGTGCTCCAGCGCGGTCACGGGCCCGTCCGGGTAGGTGACGGTGAAGGCCGCCAGGTAGTCCTGCGAGAACTCGGCGAAGAACGCCTTGCCGTCCCAGTACTGCGGGAACTTCCCGGCCGCCGGGTTCGCCGGGTCGTAGTGATAGATCGGGCCGCCCATCGGCCCCTGGCCGCCCTGCGGCTCGAAGTCGGTCAGCCCGGCCCATGCGGCGGGCTGGTGGGTGTTGTTGTCGCCGTAGTACAGGTCGGCCGGCACGGCGGCCGGGATCTGGGTGAGGCCGGTGTTCCAGCGCGAGGTGTTCTGCGGCCCTGCCGCGCAGTCGAACCATGGCCCCGGCTGCGCGGTCGCGAAGTCCCAGTCGTTGTAGTTGAACTGGTTGCCCGTGCAGTACGGCCAGCCGCTGTTCATGGGCTTGGTGAGCGGTGTGATGTTCCACTCCACGTAGCCCAGGGGGCCCCGGTTGGGGTCCCCGGCGCCGGCGTCGGGCCCGTAGTCGGCCCACGACAGGGTGCCGGTCGCCGGGTCGACGTCGATGCGGAAGGGGTTCCGTACCCCCATGACGAAGATCTCCGGCCGGGTCTTGTCCGTCCCCGGTGGGAACAGGTTGCCCTCGGGGATCGTGTACGTGCCGTCGCCAGCCACCTTGAACCGCAGGATCTTGCCGCGCAGGTCGTTGGTGTTGCCCGCGCCGCGCCGCGCGTCGAAGCCGGGGTTCATGCCGGGCGCGTCGTTGTTGGGCGCGTACCCGTTGGCGCCGGGCGTGCCGGCCGGCGTGTTGTCGCCGGTGGCGAGGTAGAGGTTGCCGTCGGCGTCCCAGTCGAGGTCGCCGGCGACATGACAGCACTGCCCGCGCTGCGTCTCGACCTTGATGATGACCTGCTCGGTGGACAGGTCCAGGGCGTTGCCCGTCCACTTGAAGCGGGACAGCTGGTTGTAGCCCTTCCACTGGTTCCAGTACGTGTCGTCGGCGCCGGCGGGCAGCGAGTTGGGGGCCGAGCCGGTCGGGGTCGTCTCCGGGTACGGCGCGGTCATGGTCTTGGGCGCGTAGTAGACGTACACCCACTTGTTGGCGGCGAAGTCCGGGTCGATCGCGATCGTCTGGAGCCCGTCCTCGGAGTTGCCGTAGACCGGGATGGTGTTGATGATCTTCGTGACGCCCGTGGCGGGGTCGGTCAGGCGGATGTCGCCGTTGCGGGCGGTGTGCAGGACCCGCCGGTCCGGCAGGACCGCGAGGTCGATGGGCTCGCCCACGTTCTTGGTGAGGGTGATCTTCTCGTAGCTCGACCACTCGGTGGCCGGGTCCTGTGCCCGCGCGGGCGCGGCGGGTAACGCGAGGGTCGCGGCGGCCACCAGGGCGGCCGTCATCGCTCGGGTAAAGTGCATGATGATGCTGCTCCTTGGACGGAGGAGTGTCGAGACCCGGACCGCTATGCCTGCCGCTGCAACGGCAGGGGATCACGTAGCGGTCCGGCTGTGTTCAGGCGCGCAGCTCGGCCATGTTGGCGTAGCTCAGCTCCGCGTACCGCAGGGATTGGGCCGGGTCGGCCCCGGGTGCGTTGTCCTGCTCGTACATCGGGTTGTGGAAGCCCATGTGCCGCAGCCGGGCGAAGAAGCGGCGGTAGTCGATGTCTCCGGTGCCGAACGGCACCATGTCGTACCCGTTGGGCACGGCCGGGTTGGACGTGCCGTCCTTGGCGTGGAACAGCGGGAACCGCAGCTCCCGTGCGCGCACGGTGGCCAGCGGGTCGAAGATGTTGGTCTGCGTCGAGCCGTCGGGCGCGGTGAAGGTGCGGTGTTTGTACTGGGCGACGTGCGCCCAGAAGATGTCCATCTCGAAGTGCACGAACCTGGGGTCGCTGATCCCGAAGAAATACTCCAGCTTGCGCACGCCGGAGGACCGGGTGGGCCGTCCCTGCGCGTCGAGCGGGCCGCTGTCCAGCAGGAACGCGTACGCCGCGTCGTGATTGTGGGTGTAGAGCTTGATCCCGGCCTCGCCCGCGATCCGGCCCAGCTCGTTCCACTTCTCCGCCGCGACGTCCCAGTCGCTCTTGTACGGGCTGTTCGTGGGATCGGCGCCGGTGCCCATGTGCCCCAGGCCGAGGATGTTGGCGATCTCCAGGACCTGCTTGAACCGGTCGAGGTCGGCGGTGCTCAGCGGCCACGAACCGGGGATGAACCCGTGGTTGCCCTCGGCCTCGAGCCCGTTGTCGTCGAGCCAGGCACGCAGCAACTGGGCGCCTGCGACGCTCTCCAGGTTCGCGCCGCCTTCCGAGCCGGCGTGCTGGCGGTAGCCGGCGAACTCGACCCGCTTGTAGCCGATGTCGGCGAGCGTCTCCAGCACCCGGCGGAAGCCGGACGGCAGGGGCGTGGAGGCCGGGTCGCGGGAGATCGCGTCGCGGACGGTGTAGAGGATGATGCCGCGTTTGCCCGGCGGGATCAGCGGCTGCCGGGTGGCGGCCTGCGCGGGCTGGGCCAGCGGGATGGCGGCCGCGGCGGCGACGCCGGTGGTGGCCGCGAACAACTGGCGGCGGTTGAGTCCTAAGCGGCGGCCAAGCGCCTCTTCGTGCTCATGGAGGTGGCTCACGCGGGGTTTCCCTTCCTTGAAGGACGCGTGCGCCGACCACGTCACTGCGGATCCGTGCCCAGCCCTCGCCGGCATGCCACCGCCGCGTGAGCCAGGAACGATCTCATTGGTACTACGCCCGCGTGACGCGGTCAATGGCGGTCATTTAGTGACGATTCGGTCGATCGTGTCGGGCGAGAGCACATGCTCGACCACCATGACGGCGGCGCCGATCACGCCCGCCCGGTCGCCGAGCTCGCTCACCCTGATGCCGAGATGCTGTGTGGCCAGGGGTAGCGACCGGCTGTAGATCGTCTCCCGCACGCCCGCGAGCACCTGCTCCCCCGCCTCTGCGAGGTCGCCGCCGATCACGATGATGGACGGGTTGAAGAAGTTCACGATCGACGCCATGACGGTGCCGACCTCGCGGCCCGCCTGCCTGACCAGCCGGGTGGCCCTGAGGTCGCCGGCCCGCATGAGCGCCACCACGTCCCTGCTGCCCCGCGCCTCGACTCCGGCGGCACGCAGCGCCGCCGCCATCGACGCACCGCCGGCCACCGCCTCCAGGCAGCCGGTGTTGCCGCACCGGCACGGCGCGTCCGAGGCCGGCACGCGTACGTGGCCGACGTCTCCCGCCGCACCCTGCGCGCCCCGGTGCAGCCGGCGGCCGGAGATGATGCCGCAGCCGATGCCGGTGCCCATCTTGATGAAGATCAAGTGATCGGCTTCCGGCCGCGCGGCCCAGTGCTCGCCGAGAGCCATGATGTTCACGTCGTTGTCGACCAGGACGGGAGCGCCCAGCCGCGCGCCGAGCCACTCCGGCACGGCGAAGCCGTCCCAGCCTGGCATGATCGGCGGGTTCGCCGGCCGTCCCGAGGCGTGCTCGACCGGCCCCGGCAGGCCGACGCCCACCCCGCACACCTGCACCGGCTCGCGACCCGTCGCGGCGAGCAGCTCGTGGAAGGCGTCCACGACGCAGCCGAGCGTGCGCTCGGGCCCCTGGTCGACGGGCAGCTCCACGGCCCGCTCCGCGAGCACGGTCATGCCGAGGTCGAGCACGGCCAGGCGGGCATGCGTGGCGCCGAGGTCGGCCGCCAGCACGACCCGCGCTCCCCCGTTGAAGGCGAACATCGTGGCGGGCCGGCCCCCTGAGGAGATCGAGCCCTCTCCGGCCACCACCCAGCGGTGATCCATCAGCCCGTCCAGCCGCTGCGACACCGTGGACCTGGACAGACCGGTGAGCTGGGCGAGCTCCCCGCGGGTGCGGGCCTGCCCGTCCCTGAGGATGGCCAGCAGCGCGCCCGCCCCCCGAACCTGACCCTGTGCTCCACTTGGCATGCGGCCTACCTTACTTCGGATATCAGCGGACTTCTGTTGACAAGAATTAAAAGTCAGATCTATCGTCGCGAAACATGCGGGACATATGCGGTCCTCGCCCATAAAGCCCCGGCCGATCGGTCAACGATTCCGGAGCTGCATGTGCCGCAGAGCGCGAAACCGGAGGTGATGCCCGTCCCGCAGGTGGAACCTGAGGAGCCCTCTGGAGGCTTCGGGCCCGGTCCCCGCCCGCCGTCGCGCCGAGACGCGGGAGTTCGGGAATGCCACCCGGGCCGAGCCCTCCAGCGGGGTGAACGACGCTCGAAATCCACTTGCCACAGCGGCGGGAAAGCCCTTACCTTGCACGCGGTCGGAAGGAGCGCGGGGTGGGGGCATTGGCCCAATTCGTTCGGGAGCGATTACGGCTGCTCCGGCTGCTGACCGCGTCACATGCCGTCGTCCTCGGCGCGATCAGCGTGTGCCTCGCCGCGCTGCCGACCCTTCTCGCGCTGGCCAGCGGCCGGCTGATCACGCGGATGGCCGAGGGCGAGGCGAAAGCGGCCCTGGCGGCGTTGGCCGCCCTCCTCATCGCGGAAGGGCTCGCAGTCGCGGCCCAGGAGGCGTTCCGGCAAGTGGCGGCCACGCGGGTGGACGGCGAGATACGCCGCAGGCTACGCGGCATGGCGAGCGCTCCCCACGGGATCGCCCATCTCGAAGACCCCGCCTACGCCGACGATCTGTCCCGCGCGTCGAACCTGGGCGGGTGGCAGCACCTCTCAGCAGGTTCCGCCGCGGTGGCGCAGGTCGTGCTCATGTCCAGGATGACCGGGGCGTTCCTCGCGGCCGGAGTGGTGGCCGTCCATTCGCCCGTCACGGCGTTCGCGTTGCTGGCCGCGGCGCTGACCGTCCGATCCATCGTCCGGCGCCAGCAGCTCCGCCTCCACAAGCTGGTGTACATCCAGGCGCGGCCCTGGAGGCAGACCGACTACTGGTCGGAGGTGAGTGCGGGCGGGGCGGCGGGCAAGGAGATCCGCGTCTTCGGCTTGGCGGGCTGGGCGGTGCGCCAGCGTACCGCCCAGGCCCGGCACCTGGCGTCGGTGATCTGGCAGACCCGCCGGGAGATCCTCCTGCATCAGCGGCTGGCGTTCCTATTGTCGTTCAGCGCGGTCCTGCTGGCCTTCCTCCTGCTCGGCCTCGCCGTCCAGCAGGGCGCCCTGACCCGGGGCGAGCTGGTCACCTGTCTGGTGGCCTCTTTCGTGGTGCTCGGCATGACGGCGATGGGGATGGAGGAGTACGAGATCGAGACGGGTCTCGGCGCCGTACGGGCGATGGACTCCCTCGCCGCCCGCGCACCCGCGCAGCTCGTCAGGCCGAAACCCGGGGCGGGAGTCCGGTTCGAGAACGTGTCCTTCGGCTATCCGGACTCCGGCACCGTCCTCGACGGCCTGAACCTGCGGATCGAGCCCGGTGAGGTCCTGGCCATCGTCGGCGACAACGGCGCCGGCAAGACCACGATGATCAAACTGATGGCCGGGCTGTACGAGCCTGGCGCGGGCCAGGTCGTCTCCGACCCGAGCCGGATGGCCGTGATGTTCCAGGACTTCAACCGCTATCCGCTGTCCGTGGCCGACAACGTCGCCATGGGCGCCCCCGAGCATCGCGACGACCGTGCGGGCATCGAGCGGGCTCTGCGCAGAGCGGGGCGGGACGGCGGCCGCCTGCCGCACGGGATCGAGACCGTGGTCAGCCGCGAGGTGCACGACGGCGTGGATCTGTCCGGGGGCCAGTGGCAGCGCCTGGCGCTGGCCCGCATCTTCTTCGCCGCGAGCCACGGCCGCGACCTGATCGTCCTGGACGAGCCCACCGCGCACCTGGACGTCCGCGCGGAGGCCGACTTCAACCGCGACGTCGTCTCCGGGGTGGAGGGCGCCACCATCGTGCTGATCTCGCACCGGCTGTCGACGGTACGGCACGCGAGCCGGATCGTCGTCATGCGTGGCGGCACGATTCTCGAGGAGGGCGACCACGACTCCCTGATGGCGGCGGGCGGTCACTACGCCCGCATGTTCGAGCTCCAGGCCGCCCGATTCGTGGAGAGTGGATGAAGGTCCTCCGGCGTACCCTCCGGCTCACCTGGCAGGCAAGTCCGCGGATCACCTTGCTGGTCGCCGTGCTCGTGGCAGCCCAGTCGGCGGCCGTCGCCCTTCTCGCGCTGAGTCAGCGCTGGCTGGTCGACGCGGCGGGTCTGGGCACCGTCGGCGGCCTGCTGGCGGCGGGCGTTCTGGGTGCGGCGGCCTACACCGCGTCCACCGCGGGCCGTACGATCCTGCACAGTCTCATGCTCGAGCTGGTCCTCCGCGTCGACATCCTGGTCAACGACGAGATCCTCGGCCTGGTCGCGGGCCTGCCCGGCGTGGCGCACCTGGAGCATCCCGAGCACCTGGACCGCATCTTCCTGCTCCGCCGCGGCTCCCGCTCCCTGGCGCAGCTGGCACTGGGCCTGTCGGCGGCGGTGGCCGGGGTGCTCAGCATCGCCCTGTCGGTGTGGCTGCTCGTCGCGGTCGATCCCTGGCTGGCGCTGCTCGCCCCGCTGGCCCTGGTGCCGCTGTGGATCAACTCCCGGACGCTGCGCCGTTTGCGGGAGGCGGAGAAGGAGGCCGCCAGGCACAGCCGCCTGGAGGAGATGTTGCACCGCATGTGCACCGAGGCGAGCACGGCGAAGGAGCTGCGAGTCAGCGGCGCGGCGGCGGCGATCGACGAGGAGGCCGCCCGTGCCTGGGACCGGCACGCCACCCTGATCTCCCGGGCGCGGCTAGGCGCGAGCGGCTGGAACGCCCTGGGCTGGCTTATTTTCAGCGCCGGATATCTCCTCGTCCTGGCCATCACCGCGGATCTCGCCGCCCGCGGTCTGGCCACGCTCGGTGACGCGGTCCTGGTCCTGGTCCTGGGTGCCCGGCTGCGCGGGCAGATCCAGGAGGCGGTCGAGCAGATCGGCCGCATCATCCAGACCGGGCAGGTCACCGAGCACTACGCGTGGCTCCACGACTACGCCGCCGCGCACGGCCCGACAGGCGACAGGGAACCCACGAGCGGCGGCATCACCTTCGACCACGTGAGCTTCGCCTATCCCGGCTCCAAAGACCCGGTTCTCCGTGACGTCAGCTTCCACCTGCGCCGGGGCAGCGTCGTCGCCCTGGTCGGCGTGAACGGCGCGGGCAAGACGACCCTGGTCAAGCTCCTCACCGGCATGTACCAGCCGGTGTCCGGCACGGTCAGGGTGGACGGCCAGGACCTCGCCGCGACCGATCTGGCCGCCTGGCGGCAGCGGACCTCCGCCGCGTTCCAGGACTTCGTCAAGTTCCAGCTCCCGGTCCGGCACGCGGGTCGGCATCGGCCACCTGTCCCGGATGGACGAGGTCGGGGAGGCGCTGCACGCGGCGGGAGCCGACTTCGTGGAGCGGCTCCCGAACGGCGTGGACACCCAGCTGGGGCCCCTCTTCGACGGTGTGGAGCTGTCGCAGGGGCAGTGGCAGCGCCTGGCCCTGGCCCGCGCGCTCATGCGGGACAAGCCCGAGGTGCTGATCCTCGACGAGCCCACCGCCGCCCTCGACCCGGCCAGCGAGCACGACCTCTACGAGCGCTTCACCGCGACGACCCGGACCGCCGGCGACGGGATCACTGTCCTGGTCTCCCACCGCTTCTCCACCGTGCGCATGGCCGACCACATCATCGTGGTCGCCGACGGCACCATCGCCGAACAGGGCTCCCACGAGGAGCTCATGGCGGCGAACGGCCCGTACGCCCAGCTCTTCAGCATTCAGGCGGCCGCCTACAGCAATGGGCCCAACTAGCAATGCGAGAGGCTCGGCTCCCGGCTACCATCGGCGGCGCGTTGATCAGTCCTCCCGGACACCGCCGACCGCGTTGATCTGCTCGGCGCACCCGTAGCTCCAGACAAACCGGGACTGACACCCTCACGCTCGCAGAACGGTGACCTGCCGCCCCGCCGCGGTGTGGTCCTGATCGAACCGCACGCGCTCCTCCATCGGCAACGCTTCAGGACGGCGATCGAAGATCACCAGGTAGCCGGTCTCGAGATCCAGCCGGTCCAGATAGCGGTCGAGCTGCGCGAGCCCCTCGTCCAGCGGATCCCGTTGGCCAGGCCGCCACACCTTGAGCTCCATGGCCTCCCGCTGCACCTGCCGCTCGCCGTACGGCCAGCGCAGATAGACGTCCAGCCGCCCGGTGCCCGCCGCGTATTCCCTGTCGAGGAAGCCGCCGCCGTTGACGATCCGGTGCAGGTAAGCCATGAGGACGATCTGGCAGGCGGCCTCGTGATAGGTGGTGCCACGGACCATCATCTCGCCGTGCTGCTTCCAGAAGGCGGTGAACTCACGCAACAGCTTGAGCACGTCCAGACGGCCGTCAGGGAGGACGAAAGACCGCGAATCTTCTAGGACAACATTGGCTTCCACACCGAAGCCCAGCACGCGGAGGATGACCTCGCGGTAGATGGGGTTGGCGATTTCGACGGAGGATCCCATGGCCACCAGGCCGAGATCACGCACGTAGGAGAAGTCGTCCGTGAAGATTGCGTCGAAGTCGACCGACGTGCCTGCGAGCACCGGTTCGATCACGCGCTTGACCCGCGGTTCGTACAGCTTGGCGACGAGCGAATCCAGGTGGGTGGCGCGGGCGCGAATGAGTCGTTCCTTGGCCTGCTCCATGTGCTCGACGGTGATCGATTCCTCTGGAGGGACCCGCATCTCAAAGGTGATCTCCCAACCCAGGGCGTTGACCAGCCAGGGTTGTCCGCGGGTGAAATCCCAGGCCGCGGCAAGGGCTTCCTTGGTGAACTCCTGCCCCGTCTCGGCGGTGTGCTGGCCGTACAGCTCCTCCATGTCCTCCCGAGTGAAGTCGCCCAGGCGAAGCGACTTGACCGAGATGTTGAAGGGACTGATCGCGCCGAGCCGGGCGGGGTCGCCACCTGAGGCGATCTTGTATTCGCGCACGTCCCGCAGCCCGCACAACACCACGGAGTTGGCGAACGGAACGCCTCTGGATCGATTGTTGTGGCCGGTGCGTAGTTGCCGCAGGACCGCTTTCAGGCTCTCCCCGCTCAGCGCGTCGATCTCGTCGATGAGCAACACGAGCGGGAGCTCGCACTGAGCTGCCCACGCCTGGAGAGCGGCGCCCAGCCGTCCACCCGGTGGGGCCTCAGGCCAGGGGTCGGGCACCGAGACGGTGGACCACCGGAGCTCGTTCAGCAGGATCAACTCCGCGGCCTCGTAGTCGTCGCCCGCCACGGAGGCCGCCTCGCAGGAGATCGTCACCGCCACGGCGGCGCCTTCTTGGGTGAGCTCATACTCAAGGGAATGGAGCAAGGTCGTCTTGCCCGACTGACGTGGCGCGTGGATCACGAAGAAGCGATCCAGGTCGATCAACTGGCGCGCCTCCGGCAGCCGGGGCTGCGACGGCAACACGTAGTGGACCCGGGGGTGGCACGGTCCGGTGGTGTTGAAGTACCTGGCCTTGGTCACCGTTACAGTGTGCCATCGAACGGTGACAGATTCGATGCTGTCGAGGATTTGGTGGCCGATCCGCGTGGGCTGCCTCGCCTGGTGGGTTCGTTCATCCGTGATGTGATCGCGAGCGCTGACCGGCGATGATCCTTATCGGTTCGGTCGCCGGCTTCGTCCGGCTGCGTGCTATCGGGCTCCCTGAGCGAACTCGCCTAGCGTCGTCGGTGGGCGGCCTCCGATGCGTTCGATGGCCTCGGTGACCTGGTAGAGGGGGTGGTGCTCCGACCCGATGAAGCGGAAGATCGCCCACAGGTGGGTGAGGTGCTCGACTGCGTACGGGTCCTGGTAGATGTCGATGGCGCGTGCTTCCCATGCCTCGGGAGGCACGTCCACGTACGGGATGCCGAACGCGTCGGCGACCTCGCCGATGGTCGCCATCTGCCCGTTCACCAGGCACACCGGGTCCGCAGGGCCGGGGTCGAGCAGGAGCCCGGCCCCGACCCTCGCCACGTCGGCGGCGGCGACGAGCGGGATGAGCGTGTCCCTGCCGCCGAGCGGCAGCGCCAGCTCGCGGTTGCCGGACGCGGCCGCCACCACGGCCAGGTTCTCGAAGAACACCCCCGCACGCAGATGAACCGCGCCCACCCCGGCCCAGTCGAAGACCTGCTCCGACAGCCAGTGGCGGCGCATGCGCGGGGTGCCCGCCTCGGGGGAGGCGTCCAGCTGGGACACCTCGACGACCCGATCCACCCCCTCCTCCTTGGCCGCCGCCGCGAACGCCGCGGTGGCGTCGAGCAGCCCGGCCGTCACCGGATAGGTGAAGTACGCCCGCCTGACTCCGCGCATGGCGGGGCGCACCGTGGTGATCTCGCGCAGGTCGCCGACGACCACCTCCGCGCCGATCTTGCGGAGCTCCTCGGCCCGGTGGTCGTCGGCGCGCACAAAGGCCCTGACCTGCTCGCCGCGCTCCAGCAGCAAGTCCACGACCTGCCGCCCCGTCGCTCCCTGCTGCCCGCCGGCCGCGCCGGTCACGAGGATCATGCTTCCGCCTTTCCTGGGAGAGTCAGGGTGAACAGGCCGAGCCGTTCCAGGTCGCGCAGGAACGGGCCCGGCGTGAAGGCCTCGGCTGGGCCGTAGACGCCCGGGCGGCCGTGGCCGTCGGCCAGTCGTACCGCGGCTTCCACCGATGCCAGGGCGCTCAGGCGCCACAGGTCGTGCCCGCTGACCTGTCCCGCGCTGCCGCCGTCCGCGGTGATCACCTGGGCGGCGACGGTGAAGCGGGAGCCCGCCCTGGTGGCGGCGTCCACGTGCTCGCTGGTGAACGCCTGCTCCTCCTCGAACGTCTGCGCCGTCAGCTGCGCCTCGACGCGAGGCGTCCGCACGTGCCTGGGCACGGTGACGACCTCGGAGAACGGGACGGGGGCGATCATCGTGCGCGGCCCGAGCGGCGGCGGGAACGGGAAGACGGCGTTACGCGGCTCGACGTAGCCGACGTGCTGCTTGCCGTCCTCGTACGTGATCCGCCGGGTGTCGGCGAACAGCAGCTCGGCGGTCTGCTTGGCCCCCGTCGTCAGCCGCCAGTCCGACACCGCGTAGGCGGTGATCACCCGGTCGATCCCGGTCAGGCCCTCGGCCACGGCGCCGGCGAGCAGGTCCCCCATCCCGCCGTAGAAGCTCATCGCGGTGACCATGGTGATGCCGGCCTGCCTGGCGGGCTCCTGCAGGGTGTCGAACATCCACTTGGTGTGGTGCTGCTCGAGCGCGTGATCGACGTAGTGGCAGCCGGCCTCGGCTGCGGCCGTGGCGACGGGCCTGCCGGTGTGCGTGAACGGTCCCGCGCAGTGGATCAGCACGCCCGCCTGCCCGGCCAGCTCCCGTAACGCGGCCGGGTCGTCGAGCGTGGCCTGGTGTACGCGGGCCCCGCCGAGCTCGTCGGACAGGGCCTTGAGCGCGCCGGCGTCTCTGCCGGACAGGATGATCTCCCGCCCGCGGGCGCGGAGCTCGGCCGACACCAGGCGTCCGGTGTGGCCGGTGGCGCCGTAGACGGCGATGTGCGGTGAGGACACGACTCACCTCCATGATTCATACTGTGGGTATGTAACTGTTCTTCGAAGTTACGTACCGCGAGTATGTAAGTCAATAGGGAGCACGATGATCCGCCGTACCCAGGCAGAGCGTTCGGACGAGACCACGGCGGCGTTGGTCCTGGCCGCACGGGAGTTGTTCGGTGACAAGGGTTATGCGGGGATCTCGATCGACGCGGTGGCCGCGGCGGCGGGGGTGACCAAGGGGGCCGCGTATCACCACTTCAGGGGGAAGGCGCTGTTGTTCCGGGCGGCGTTCGAGAGTGAGCTGGCGGAGGCCTCCGCCAAGCTGGAGCGCGTGGCCGCCGAGGAGAGCGACGTGTGGGCGGCCTTGCACCGGGGCGCCCGCACGTTCCTGGAGCACTGCCTCTATCCGAGATTCCGGCAGATTGTGCTGCTGGACGCGCCGTCGGTGCTGGGCTGGGAGACGGCGCGCGCGATCGAGCACCGGTGCCTGCTGCGCATCCTGCTCGCCGGATTCACGCTGGCGGCCGAAGGGGAGGACGCCGCGGCCGTGCCCGCCCGCGCGCAGTTGGTGTTCGGCGCGTTGTGCGAGGGCGGGATGCTGCTGGCCCGCTCCCCGGACCCGGCCGCCGACCTGCCGCGCCTGGCCGCCGAGGCCGACCGCCTCCTCGACGCCCTCCGCTCCTGACCACCGGCCGGCCCCACATCCCACACCGGCCGGCCCGCCCGGCCAAGCGCCAACTCGCCTCAGGCGCCCGCCCGCCGGGGGCTAGGCGACGCTGATCTTGCCGACGCCCGCACCCGCGCGCACCGCCGACGGGACGTTCTGCGGTGGATCGACCGTGTAGCCGTAGTAGGTGCCGGGCTCGACGACGGTCCCGTTGGTCTCGGGGGCGCCGGAGTTCACGAAGATGTTGTTGCGCTGCACGGCCCGGCCGGGGTCGCTGTCGGCGTAACCGCTGCGGGAGTAGAGCGGGTGCGGCACATTCTCGAAGTAGTTGCCCTCGACCACCGCGCCGGCGTTCATCGTGGAGGCCACGCCGTAGAGCTCGTTGCCCAGGTAGTGGTTGTTGTAGATGTGGACCGGCTCGCCGAACCTGATGCGCGGGTGACGCTGGCGGCTGTGGTCGAAGAAGTTGTGGTGGATGGTCACCTTGAGGTGGCCGACGTCCGTGCCGGCGGCGCCGTCGGAGTGGCCGATCAGCATGGACTTGTCGGAGTGGTCGAAGTGGTTCCACGAGACGGTGACGTAGTCCGCGCCCCGCACGATGTCCACCGAGCCGTCCACCGCGCCCGAGAACGTGTTGTGGTCGATCCAGATGTGGTGGGAGTTCTGGCCGACGTTGACGGCGTCGTCCTCGGCGTTGGTGAATCGGAGGTTGCGCACGATCACGTTGTACGACCGGTAGAAGTCCAGGCCGCCACCTGTGATGTGCCCCGATGTGCCGACGCCGACGATGGTCTTGTTGGGTCGCACCCCTTGCTTGCTGGTGATCGAGATCGTCCCGGACACCCGGATGATCAGGGGTTCAATGCTGTCGATGTACTCCAGGAACTGCTCGGCGTTGGTGGCGGTCACCGTGCGGCCTCCTGCTCCGCCGGTGGTGCCGTTCTGGCCGAGCGCGTTGACGGCCGCGAAGCCGGTGGGTCCGTCCGCGGCCACGGCGGCGTTCGAGGGGATGACGAGTGCGGCGACGAGGACGGCCGTCCACCGCGCGAGCCGTTGTGACGTAAAGGGCATGGTTTGCTCTCCGCTTGGCAGGTGGCCTCCAGAAAGATGGCCGGAAAGCGCTTTCCTCGCTGAATTATGGGCGCTGCCTCACCAGCGGTAAAGCGGCGCTGAAAGTTTCATCCGGCGGAGCGCTTCCAGTGAATTTTCACCGGATTTCAGCTCCGGCTATGACGTGGGTGCGTGTCCCCGTCGGGGGAGAGCGCGGTCGCCGCCTCCACGACCACCTCGGCCGCCGTCACAGGCCTCGCCCCAAGCACGTCCTATACGTTCGCCGTCTAGGCCGAGGACGCCGCGGGCGCCGGTCGGTCATTGTTGACCGATTCGGGATAGGTTGCCGCGATGGATGGGCCGCGCTCGCGTTCTTTCCTCTCGGCTGCTGATCAATCCTGCTCGATGGCCACGTCTCCCCGGCCACTGGGTCGGCCTCACTGAGGCCGCGGGCGTGAATGGCTGGAACTCCAGGTTTCGCTCATATGTTCTATCCGGCATGGTCAGATATGGTAATCTGCCGATCACTCAATGTGACGGCTTGAGAAGGGATGGGAAAGCCATGCAGGTGTACTGGCTCGCTGCTGACCCGGACGGGCTGCTCCCGTCCCGTGCTCGGTCGGCGCGCAGCCTGGCGAAGGTGTAACGGATGGGTCGGCGTCAGAGGACTGGGAAGAGGCTGCGGGCGATCGCGACGTCGTTCACCGTCGCGGCGCCCGCGGGGGCGCGGATCCGGGATCGTCTGCGGCTGTCCGAGCGTGACGTCGAGGTCCTGACCGCCGTCGGCCGTCATCTGGGCCGCCATGCTCGTGCTGATCTGGCCGAGCGCATCCGTATCGGGGACGTCGCGATCGTGCAAAACCGGGCCGAGCGGAAGAAGGGGCTCACCGCGGTGTCCTCGTCGCGGTGGGCCGGGGCGATGACCCGCACGTCGGAGGATCAATACCAGCTGTCCCTGCGATCCCTGCACGACCAACGCGCCGGCCTGCGCCGCGCCATCGCCACGATCAGCAAACGGTTGGCGGTGCCGTGCGGCAAGCGCGAAGGCCGGGTACGCGGCTACGCCGATCAGGAAGAGCGGTGGCAAAAGCAGCGCCGACTGCAGGTGCTCACCGCCCGGCTGGCCCGCGTGGAGGACCGCATCGCACGAGGCCGGCCGGCGATCGTGGCCGGCGGGCGCCAGCTGGCCAAACTCCGGCACAACCTCACCGACGCCGAGCTCACCGAGCAGCAGTGGCGCCAGCGGTGGGATGCGCGGCGGATGTTCCTGACCGCCGACGGGGAGACGGGAGCGCCGTTCGGGAACTACACCATCACCGTCGATCCCGGCGACAGCACGGTGACGATCGTGCTGCCGGAGCCGCTACGGCACCTGGCCAACGCCCCGCGGGGCCGCTACCGGCTGGCCGGCACGGTGCGTTTTCACCACCGGCGCGATGAGTGGCTGGACCGTGTGCAGGCCAATCGGGCGGTGCGCTACGACATCGCCTACCACCCGGAGCGGGATCGGTGGTATCTGGACGCCTCCTGGTCGACCGACGCCCCGGCCGTGCCGTCCCCGGACCAGCTGGCCGCCTCCGGGGCGCGGCTGCTGAGCGTGGACCTCAACGGCGACCACTTGGCCGCCTGCGTCGTCGACGGCTGCGGCAATCCGATCGGCGAGCCCATCACCATCCCGACCGCGCTGAGCGGCCCTGCCGCCCAGCGCGACGGTCGGCTGCGGCAGGCGATCAGCGAGCTGATCGACCTCGCCCACCAGCATGGCTGCACGGGGATCGCGATCGAGAACCTGGGCTTCGACGACGCCCGCGCCACCGGCCGGGAAACCATGGGACGCGGCAAGCGGGGCAAGAGTTTCCGCCGCACCGTCGCCGGCATCCCCACCGCACGCTTCCGGGAACGGCTGCGCGGCATGGCCTACCACCGCGGGCTGGTCGTGGTCGCCGTCGATCCGGCCTACACCTCCCGATGGGGCGCCCAGCACTGGCAACGCCCGCTTCAGCAGCAAACCAAACAGAACGCTAAGCAGAACACGGCCACCCGGCATCATGGCGCTGCGGTGGCGATCGGACGACGCGCTTTCGGACACGGGATCCGGCGTCGGCCAGGTGTGACCGCCCGCCACCAGAGGATGGCGGCGCGGAGAGCTACCGGCCAGACCGCATCCCGCCCGCCGGCGCACGGGGCCACGAGCCCGCCCAGGACCGCAGGCACGCCCACCGGGGGCGGCAAGACCTGCCGGAGCCCAAGCGACCAGCTCACGGTGTTCCCCGCACCCAAGACCGTTCGGGGTGCACCCGGACCCAGCCCGGGCCCGGTTCACGGCGATGCGGCCCACGTCGGCCAACTCGCCTAGGAACGGTGCCCTGGAAGCCGAAGGCACCCACCGATGATCTGGTGGCCGGACGGCACCGTGAACGTGACCGTCCGCCTTCCATCCGGCTACACGTGCACCTGACTCTCGAGTCGGTCGGCTTGGCCGCTGTTGTCCGGTTGGGCGTCCGTGCCCGGTGGCGGGGCGCCGAAAGTCGGTGGGACGCGGATGGGCGCGCCGCCGCCCCCGGCACCGGCTCAGCAGATGCTCTGGGTGCTGTTGACCAGAGTGTTGTTCCTGAACGTGGTGTTGACCCCGCACGGGCTCTCCCGGATGGCGGAGTTGGTCACGCGCAGGTTCTGGATGATGATGTCGGAGGTGTTGGGGAACTCCGAGCGGGCTGCGAGCCGGATGTCGCCGGGTCCGGTGACGCTGCCGCTCTGCGCGGCGATGGTCACGTTGTAGCAGTTTTCGATCAGGATGGCGTTGTTGCCGGTCTGCGCGATGTCCACCCGGTCGATGACGGCGCCGCCGCTCTCCGACACGCAGAAGACGCCGCGCCCGCCGCCCCGTGCGATCACCTGGCCGACCCGGATGTTGGTGGGGTAGGAGCTGCCGATCCGGCCGTTCCTGTTCGCCATGCGGAAGGCCGCGTAGCCGGTGCCGGTGCCGGCGCCCTGCGCGTCCACCGTGGTCACGGTCGCGTTGATGGTGTCGTTCAGCAGCAGCCCGGAGTGGCCGGTATTGCGGGCCACGACGGTGCCCACGGTGAGGCCGTCCAGGCCGTACGTCTCCACGCCGTGGGTGCTGGCGCCGGAGACGTAGACGTTGTCGATCCTGACATTCCTGGTTCGTACGGTGCGGTCGCCGTGGTTGTCGATGCGGATGCCGAGGCCGCCGGACAGGCGCATGTCGATCTGGCCGAGCGTGATGTTGGTGCCGTTGCGCACGAAGATGCCGTACAGCGGGGCACCGGTGACGGTCAGATGCTGGACCTCGACGTCCCGGACGCCGCGCGCGTACACGACCGCCTGGTCACCCGAGCCGGAGCCGGTCACGTTGACGGTGCCGCAGACGTCGAGCACCGTGTAGCTCGGCAGGGACAGCCGCGAGCCGGCGCTCATCGTGCCCGAGCCCCGGACGACGACGCGCTGCTTCGAGGTGCGTCCCGCGGTGAGGCTGTTCACCGCGGCCTGCATGGCCGACAACATGCTGGTGCCGGTGTAGACGGTCCTGCTGCCGTTGCGGGCGGTCCACGTGCTGCCGCTCAGCACGGCCTCCGCGTTCGCCGTGCCGTCGCCGCAGGCCAGCGCGGAGTGTCGCGCGGCCACGCCGGCGGTGGCGGACTGCGCCTCGGCCGGGGCGGACAGCGCGGTGGCCGTGAGGGCTAGCGTCGCGAGGCCGGTGCCGAGCCTGGTGATGGGCCTGACCTGTCTGGTTCCCATACATCGCTCCTGTGATAGGCCCGCATCCGGCTGGCCATGCTGATGAATCGATTCATGCATGGACAAGCCGCTGACGTGCGGAAATATCGGTATCTAGGGGTTCAGATGCGGGCGAGCTGGGCCGATTCGACTGGGAGTATTGCAACGTTCAAATCAGCTAGTCAACCATCGGTGAAACTTACATCCGGCTTGCCGGGGAAGGCCGTTCCGCTGGAGTTCAGTGATGACTAAACTGATTGGCAATGGATGAACAACTTGGGGACAAGGAGCTGCTGGCCTGGGTGGAGCAGGTCGCGGCGTTCTTCGCCAGGAACAACGGGCTGCCGCTGATCACGGGGCGGGTGCTGGGGTGGTTGATGGTCTGCGACCCGCCCGAGCAGACCGCCGCCGAGATCGCGGCGGCGATCGGTGCCAGCAAGGGCTCGCTGAGCACGGCGGTGCGGGTGCTGGAGGCCGGCGGGTTCGTACGTGCGGTGACCCGGCCCGCCGAGCGCGGGGTGCGCCTGCGCGTCGTGGACGACGTGTGGGAGCGGGTCGCGCGGCGCAAGCTGGAGGCGCTGGGCCAGTTCAGCGAGATCACCGCGGAGGGGCTGGAGCTCCTGCGGGACGACCCCGAGCGGGCCGGCCGGGTGCGCGACGCCCACCGGCTGTTCGCCTGGCTGGAGCGCGAGATCCCGCCGCTGTTCCAGCGCTGGGAGGAGGAGGATTCGTCGTGACCGGGGAACGGAATCCGTACGAGGGCGGGCAGGCGCCCATCAAGATCAGGAAGGTGCGGCGGGCGGGTTTCACGGAGCGGGAGTTCGACACCGGCACGGTGCGGATCAACTATGCCGTGGGCCCGGACAACGGGCCGCCGCTGGTGCTCGTCCCCGCGCAGACCGGCGTCTGGCAGAGCTATCAGCGGGTCATGCCCGCGCTGTCGACCCGGTTCCGGGTGTACGCGGTGGACGTGCGCGGACATGGCAGGTCCACCTGGACGCCGGGCGACTACTGCTGGCGGAGCCTCGGCGAGGACATGCGCGCGTTCCTGCGGGGCGTGGTCGGGCGGCCGGCGATCGTGGCGGGCAACTCCTCGGGCGGGATCATCGCGTTGTGGTGCGCGGCCAACGCCCCCGAGCTCGTCTCCGCGGTGGTGCTGGAGGACGCTCCCGTGTTCTCGGCGGAGATGCCCCGGTTCAAGGAGCACGACCGTTACGTCTACGAGGGTTTGGTGCACGCCGCGGCGGTGCTGGGGGACCTCGGCGGGCGCGACCTCGCCGATTACCTCAGAGGTGTGACGAAGCCGGAGCCCGACGGGTCCGAGCGCAAGATGCCCGAATGGTTCCTCAACTACCTCTCCCGGCGGATCACGAAATTTCAGCACAAACACCCCGGGGAGCCGGTCGATCTCCGCTTCATGCCGCTGGTCGCGCGGGTCATGTTCATGTCGCTGTCGATGTTCGACCCGGACTTCGCGCGCGCCTTCCTCGACGGCCGCATGTACGAGGGCCTGGATCACGCCGAGGCGCTGGCCCGCGTCCGCTGCCCCCTGCTGGTCATGCACGCCGACTGGTTCCGCGATCCCCGCCGCGGCCTGGTGGGCGCCATGGACGACCAGGACGCCGCCCGAATCATGGAGCTGGTCCCGCACGCCCGCTACCTACGCGTCCACGCCAACCACGTGATCCACTTCTTCAAACCCGCACAGTACGTCCGGGCGCTCGGCGAGTTCCGTGACACGATCGAGAGCCTTCCCGCGGTGAGCTGACTCGGTTACGGAGCGAAACTGTCAGTGCTCGCGGGCACACTCACGGTATGCCCGACGAGCCCCTGGAACTCGGCGAAATCTCTCTCCCCGACTGGCACGCCCACAGCGACAAGATGGCGGAGGTCGGCTTCCTGGCCATCGCCAGGCGGTTGCCCTCGCTCATCGCCCAGGCAATGCGCATGGCCTGGCAAGCCAGCCCGCGCGACACCGTGGCAACGATCTCGCTCAACCTCCTCGGCGGGGTGTTCACGGCGTTCGGCCTGCTGGCCACGACCGGCGTGCTCACCGCGCTCTTCAATGAGGGCCCGACGCCCGACCGCGTGATGGCTGCGCTGCCCAGCCTGCTGCTGGTGGGCGCGGCAGCGGTCGTGCGCACGGTGACGCAGGCAGGCGCCGGCTGGGCCGAGGCGCGCCTCACGCCCCAGATCCAACGGGCCTCCGAAGAGCGGCTCTACGGCCTGACCAGCCGGGTGGAGCTCGTGTCCTTCGACGACCCGGAGTTCCACGACGCCCTGGAACGCGCCAGAGGCCGGGGCCTGGCCACGGCCGACTGGGTGGTGTCCGCGGCGGTGGACGTGGTCACGGCCGCGGTCGGCATCGCCGCGGCGGCCGGCGTGCTGGGCATCCTCCACCCGGTGCTGCTCCCGCTGCTCCTGCTGGCGGTGCTGCCGGACGCGTGGGCCGCGGTCCGCAGCGCACGCATGCGCTACTCCACGATGTACGGCCTCATCCCGGCCCGCCGCCGCAAGTGGATCATCGCCGAGCTCCTGGCCGACCGCGAGCCCGCCGCCGAGGTGCGCTCGTTCACCATGCGCCGTTTCCTGCTGCGCATGTACGACGCTGTGGCCACGGCCGAGCAGGATGTGATGCTCAAGCTGGTCAAGCGGCAGACGATCACCAGGCTCGCCGGCGAGGCGTTCGGCGGCCTCGGCACCGCCCTGGTCTACGTCGCGCTCGGTGTGCTCCTGGCGATCGCCGCGATCCCGCTGGCCGTGGCCGGCACGGCGGTCCTGGCCATCAGGTCGGGGCAGACCTCGCTCGCCAGCCTGATGTTCGCCACCAACCGCCTCTACGAGCAGGGGCTCTACTTCACCGACTTCCTGGAGTTCTGCGCCGAGGCGGAGCGCCGCCTGAGCGCCCCGCGCCCGGCCGCGACCCCGGACGGCTTCGAGCGCATCACCGCCAGAGATGTGACGTTCACCTACCCCGGCGCGGAAGAGCCGGCCCTGCGGGAGGTGAGCGTCGAGATCAAGCAGGGCGAGGTGATCGCCTTCGTCGGCGAGAACGGCTCAGGCAAGACCACCCTCGCCAAGATCCTCTCAGGCCTCTACGAGCCGGACTCCGGCACGGTCTTCTGGGACGACACCGACCTCAGACAGGTCGACCCGGAGCAGTTGCGCCGGCGCACGGCCGTGATCGCCCAGGACCACACCCGCTGGCCCCTGACCGCCCGCTACAACATCACGATGGGCACCGACATGGGTGAGCCCGCCCTGCACGCGGCCGCCGCGGTCGCGGGTGCGGACGAGGTCGTCGCCGGACTGCCGCACGGCTACCGCACCCTGCTCGACCGCCGCTTCAAGGACGGCCACGAGCTGTCCGGCGGCCAATGGCAGCGCATCGCCGTCGCCCGCGGCTTCCACCGCGACGCCGACCTGCTCATCTGCGACGAGCCCACCGCCGCACTCGACGCCCGCGCCGAACACGCCCTCTTCGAGCGCATCCGAAGCCATGCCGACGGCCGCACCGTCCTGCTCATCACCCACCGCCTGGCCAGCGTCCGCTACGCCGACCGCATCTACGTCCTCGATCACGGAAAGGTGGTGGAGCAGGGCGACCACGCGACGCTGATGTCGGTCGACGGGCTCTACGCCGACCTCTACACCCTCCAAGCCAGCGCGTATCGATGACGTCTCTCCCGGGCGCCTGGCCGTTGCCCGGGACGACGGGCACCGCTGCTGCCGCCGCTGACCGGCGCCGTGGCGCACCGGCCGCCCCGCTATGTCGCGGGGCCGGCCGGCGGGCCTGGTCAGCTGTCTGCCTGACCGGCGGTCACTTCCCGAACCCGGCGGTCAGGCCGGCCAGCAGCTGGCGGCGGCCCACCACGTACAGGACCAGGATGGGCAGCGTGGTGAGGACGACGGAGGCGAGCACCGCGGGCACGTTGATGCCGTACTGACCCTGGAAGCTCCACAACGCCAGCGGCAGCGTGCGCTGCTCGGGGCTCTGCGTGAGGATCAGTGGCAGCAGGAATCCGTTCCAGATCGCCAGCGCGTTGTAGACGACCACCGTCACCACGGCCGGCCTGGTCAGGGGGAGCGCCAGGTTCCAGAGCGTGCCGAGCTCGCTGGCGCCGTCCAGCCGCATCGACTCGAACAGCTCCTTGGGCACGTCCCTGATGAAGTTCGACAACACCAGCACCGACAGCGGGATCGAGAACGCGATCGACGGCAGGATCATCGCCATGGGTGTGTCGTAGAGGCCGAGCTTGATGATGATCAGGTAGATCGGGATGATCGTGGCCTGATGCGGGATGGCCAGGCCCATGAGGAGCAGCGAGTTCGTGTAGCGCAGGAACCGCCCCCTGCCGCTGCGGACGATCGCGTACGCCGCCATGAACGACACCGCGACGGTCGGTACCACCGCGCCGACCGTGACGACGACGCTGTTAATGAAGTACCGGATGAAGCCCGCCTCGATGACCATCTGGTAGTTGGCGAGTGTGGGCTCGGACGGCGGCACGAGAGGGTTCTCGGAGTAGTAGTTGGTCTGCAACTTGAAGCTGGTGATGACGATCCAGTAGATCGGCACGATCACGATCGCCAGCCAGAACAAGGACACCGCGCCGGCCAGCCAGTTGGGGCGGCGGGTCACTCCCTTGGGGCCGGGACCGGAGTGCTCCACCGCCACCCGCGAGGGGTCATTGGTGAGGGTCGTCGCCATGTTAGGCCCCTTCCAGCTGGCTGTGGCTCGCATCGCGGCCGCCGAGCCGGCGCAGCAGCAGCGCCAGCGCCAGGCCCACCAGGACGAGGATCACGGCGATCGCGCTCGCGGGGCCCATCAGGTTGGCCTGGAATCCCTTCTTGTACATCTCCAGCGCCAGCACTCGGGTGGCGTCCCCGGGCCCACCCACGGTGAGCACGAAGATCAGGTCGAAGAAGACCAGCGAGCCCACGACCATCAGAGTCGAGGACGTGATGATCGTGTACTTGAGCTGGGGCAGGGTGATGCTGAAGAACATGCGGACCCGGCCGGCGCCGTCGATCTCGGCGGCCTCGTACATCGAGCGCGGGATCTGGCGTACGCCGCCTTGGTAGATCAGCGAATGGAACGGGATGAACTGCCACGACACCACGAAGATCACGACGCTGAAGGCGAGGACGGGCTCACCGAGCCAGTCCTGCACGAGGATCGGGATCCCCAGCCCGGCGCCGAGCCCGAAGTTCGGGTCCAGCAGCGCCTTGTAGGTGATCGCGATGGCCGCCGAGCTGAGTAGCAGCGGGATGAAGTACAGCACCGCGAGCACCGCGCGATAGCGCTGGAAGCCGGCCAGGAACGTGCCGAGCAGGATGCTCGCCGGCGTCTGCACCGCCCACGACAGGGCGGTGACCAGGAACGTCACCCACAACGCGTGCGGCAGTCCAGGATCGGTGAGCACGGCCCGCCAGCTGTCGAACCCGGACAGCCGGATCTCGCCGAGCCCGTCCCAGGTGGTGAAGCTGAGCGCGAAGACCCCGATGAGCGGGATGACGCCGAAGGCGATGAAGAACAGCAGCGCCGGCAGGGCCAGCCAGGCCAGGCCGCGTCCCTGACCGCCCGGCACGGCGGTCAGGGACGCGCTCCCCCTGGCGGGGATCGGGGGAACAGTCACTTGCCGATGACCTCGTTGAGGTTCGTGGCGAACTGCTGGGGCGAGATCGACAGCTGGAAGAGTTTGGCGATGTTGTCCAGGAGGACCTCGGCCGCGGTCGGGCTGAGCGCCTGGTCCCAGGACTGCTGGAAGGACTTGGCGTTGCTGGCGGTGTCGTAGACGAACTTCTGCCACGGCCCCTCCTTGGAGGAGCCGAACTGCGCGTCGATGCCCTTGACGATCGGCACCTGGGTGATGCTGACCCAGTCCTTGGACTGCGCATCGGAGTTCATCTCTTCGAGGAAGAACTTCTTGGCGATCTCCTTCGCCTCCGGCGTCGCCTTGGAGGAGATCGACACGTACTGGGCCGGGTTGCCCACGGTGTTGCCGGGGTCGCCCTTGCCGCCCTGCACCGGCGGGAAGTTCATGTAGCCGAGGCTGCCGCCGGAGACGAAGTCGCCGCCGTCGGTGTTCATCGAGCCGTACGTCCAGCCGCCGTGCACCATCATCGCGGCCTTGCCGGTGTAGAGCAGCGCCTGGTCGGCGTTGGAGTCGGCGGTGATCGACGAGAAGCCCTTGACGAAGCCGTTCGCCTTGATCAGCTCCTGAATCTTGGTCAGGCCATCAATGGCGGCCGGGTTGTTCCACGCGTCCTTCTCGCCGTCGTAGATGGCCTGGAAGACCTCGGGGCCGCCGATGCGGTCGAAGAGGAACTCCAGCCACATCATGTTCGTCCAGCGCGACTGCCCGCCGAGGGAGAACGGCGCGATGCCCGCGGCGTTGAACTTCTTGACCAGGTCCATCATGTCGCCCCACTCCTGCGGGGGCTGCGCGCCGATCTTGTCGAAGAGCTTCTTGTTGTAGAAGAAGACGATCGGTGTCACGGCCTCGACCGGCACCGCGTAGATCTTGCCGTCGACCGTGGCCGCGCCGAAGGAGGACGGGAACAGCCGGTCCTTGTAGGCCTGGTTCTGGTCGAACCACGAGGTGAGGTCGTCGACCTGGCCCGCCTGCACGTAGCTGCGCAGGCCACCGCCGCCCCAGCCCCAGATGATGGTGGGGGCCTCGCCCGCGCCGATCGCGGTCTTGATCTTCGTCTTGAAGGCGTCGTTCTGGAGGGTGGTCGTCGCGATCGTGCTGCTGGGGTTGGCCTTGTTGAAGCGCTCGACCGCGCGTCGGCGCACGCCCTCGTTCGGCTCAACGCTGAGGTACCAGTAAGTGGCCTTGCCAGCGCCGCCACCCGTTCCGCCGGTCGAGCCGGTGCCCCCACCGGCGCCCGTTTGGGTGGGTCCGGAGCTGCCACAGGCCGCCAGAGCGGCCCCCAAGGGAAGGCCCATGGAGAGGCTAAGGAAGGTACGGCGAGAGGTTGTCCTGGGCTCCACGCTGATCTCCGTAACTGAACGCCGGGGGGGTTGGCCGCGCGGCTCCTGAATCGTCGGATGGGGTGGGCGGCCGGCCGGGGGAGCCGTCGCCTGCGCTTCTCCTTCAGAGTTAGCTTGTCGAAACATTTGCGACATGCCGCGTGGTCCGCCAATCTAAGTTTCGGGTCTGTGCCTGTCAAGACCCGCCGGAGCTGGCGCTCTCCCTATTCACAAAGGGCCTGTGTAAAGTACTCTGGCGCGGCGTTCAACTGGTCATCTGGTGCCGAGGAGGTCTCGCTCACAGGTCACTCACAACGCCGAAACATTTCGAAAACATCACGGTGGACATCGCCTTGAAGGAGCAGCAGATGACGGCTGTAGATCGGACGCCCGCGGTGGACGGTGTGCTGCGTCCGTGGCAGGACCCGACCATTTCCGTGGCCGACCGGGTCGATGCCCTCCTTCAGGAGATGACCCTGGAGGAGAAGGTCGGCCAGCTCGGCAGCCGGTGGATCGGCAACGACATGCGGCATGAGCCGGTGGATGACGACGCCGAGACGTTGAACGTCGCGCCGATGCAGGACGTGTTCGCGGCCTCGGGGACGGTTCCCTTCGACGAGGCGATCCGCCACGGGCTTGGTCACATCACCCGGGTGCACGGCAGTGCCCCGGTGACGGCGCAGGAGGGCGCGGCCGAGGTGGTCCGGCTGCAGCACGCCGTCGTCGAGCGGTCCAGGCTCGGCATCCCGGCCATCGTGCACGAGGAGTGCCTGACCGGGTTCACGACGTACGGGGCGACCGTCTATCCCGCGGCCATCGCGTGGGCGGCGACGTTCGACCCCGGCCTGGTGGAGCGGATGGCCACCGCGATCGGGCGGGACATGGCGGCCGTGGGCGTGCACCAGGGCCTGTCGCCGGTCCTGGACGTGGTGCGCGACTACCGGTGGGGGCGGGTCGAGGAGACGATGGGCGAGGACCCGTACCTCGTCTCGATGCTCGCCGCCGCCTACGTGCGCGGGCTGGAGAACGCCGGGGTCATCGCCACGCTGAAGCACTTCGCCGGATACTCGGCCTCGCGGGCGGCCCGCAACCACGGCCCCGTCCCCATGGGACGGCGCGAGCTGATGGACATGATCCTGCCGCCGTTTGAGACGGCCATCGCGCTCGGCGGCGCGCGGTCGGTGATGAACTCCTACTCCGACGTGGACGGCGTGCCGGCCGGGGCGGACCCCTGGCTGCTGACCGAGGTGTTGCGCGAGGAGTGGGGCTTCACCGGGACCGTCGTGTCGGACTACTGGGCGGTCCCGTTCCTGGCGACCATGCACAAGATCGCCGCCGACACCGAAGAAGCCGGCGTGCGGGCGCTGAGCGCCGGCATCGACGTCGAGCTGCCCGACACGCTCGGCTTCGGGCAGCACCTGGCTGACCGGGTGCGCAGCGGGGAGATCCCCGAGTCGCTGATCGACCGGGCGGCACGCCGCCTGCTCACCCAGAAGGTCCAGCTCGGCCTGCTCGACCCCGACTGGACGCCGGAGAAGTCCGTCGCCGGGGCCGCCGCCGTGGACCTCGACTCACCGGGCAACCGGGCGCTGGCGCGTGAGCTGGCCGAGCGGTCGATCGTGCTGCTCGACGCCGGTGACGCGCTGCCGCTCCGTCCCGGGCTCCGGCGGGTCGCGGTCATCGGGCCGTGCGCGGACGAACCGCGGACGTTCATGGGCTGCTACTCCTACCCCAACCACGTGCTCACCCGCCACCCCGGCCTCGGGCTCGGCGTCGAGGCGCCCAGCCTCCTCGACGCGCTGCGCGCCGAGCTGCCGGACGCGGAGATCGTCCACGAGCGCGGCTGCGACGTGCGGGGCGAGGACCGCTCAGGGTTCGCCGCCGCGGCGGCCGCGGTCCGCGGGGCGGACCTGTGCGTGGTGGCCGTGGGCGACCTCGCCGGGATGTTCGGCCACGGGACGTCCGGGGAGGGCTGCGACGCCGACGACCTGCGGCTGCCCGGGGTGCAGGAGGACCTGCTGACCGAGCTGGCCGCCACCGGCACGCCGGTCGTCGTGGTCGTCGTGTCCGGCCGCCCGTACGCGCTGGGCGAGGCGCACGAGCTCGGCGCCGGGCTGGTGCAGGCGTTCATGCCGGGCGAAGAGGGCGGCGCCGCCCTCGCCGGCGTGTTGTCCGGCCGGATCCAGCCCTCCGGCAAGCTTCCCGTGCAGATCCCGCGCGGGCACGGCGGCCAGCCGGGCACCTACCTGCAGCCGCCGCTGGGCGCCGACAGCCAGGGCATCAGCAACCTCGACCCGACGCCGCTGTTCCCGTTCGGCCACGGGGCCTCCTACACCACGTTCGAGGTCGACGACCTGCGGATCAGCGACGCCGAGGTGCCGACGGACGGCGAGTTCACGGTGAGCGTACGGGTGCGCAACACCGGCGGGCGGGCCGGCGACGAGGTCGTCCAGCTTTACCTGCACGACGTCGTCGCCCAGGTGACCCGGCCGGTCCGGCAGCTGACCGGTTTCGCGCGGGTCCCGCTGGAGCCAGGAGGCGAAACCCGCGTGAGCTTCCGCGTGCACGCCGACCGGACGGCCTTCACCGGACGCGACTTGAGGCGCATCGTGGAGCCGGGGGACGTCGAGGTGTTCGTCGGTAGGTCGGCGGCCGACCTGCCGTGCCGGGGCGTCGTGCGCCTGACGGGTGCGACGCGGATCGTCGGGCACGACCGGCGCCTCGTCACCCCCGTATCGGTCGATGAGTAGGAGGGATTTGATGGCGGCCAGTCCCAGACGCGCCACGCTGGCCACCGTCGCGGCCTCGGCCGGCGTGTCGGTGGCGACCGTGTCCAAGGTTCTCAACGGCCGCAGCGACGTGGCGCCGGCGACCCGTACTCTGGTGGAGTCGCTGCTGCGGGAGCACGACTATGTCGCGCTGTCGCCGCGCCGGGGCGAGACCGCCGTGACGGACACCGTCGAGGTGCAGTTCGACGACGACTTCAACGCCTACTCCACAGAGATCATCCAGGGCGTGGTCACGGCCGGGGCCGAGCTCGGCGTCGGGGTCGTCGTCAGCGTCAGGAAGAAGATCGACCACCCCGCCGCGTGGGCCCGCCACCTGGCCGACGCCGGGCGCCGGGCGCTGATCTCCGTCACGTGCCACGAGCTGACCACGCGGCAGCTGACCGCTCTGTCCCGCGTTCAGCTGCCGCTGGTCATGATCGACCCGCTCAACCTGCCGGATACCAGCGCGACCAGCGTCGGCTCGACCAACTTCGCCGGCGGGGTGGCCGCGACCCAGCACCTGCTCTCCCTTGGGCACCGGCGCATCGCCTACTTCGGCGGCCCCACCACCGCGGCCTGCAACCAGGCGCGGCTGCACGGCTACCGGGCCGCCATGGAGGCCGAAGGGGCGCCCGTGCTGCCCGGCTACACGCGGTTCGGGCAGTTTCGCTACCAGGTCGGACTGGAGCACGGCGCGGCCGTGCTCGGCCTGCCTGAGCCGCCGACGGCGATCTTCGCCGGCTGCGACGAGATGGCGCTCGGTGTCATGGAGGCCGCCAGGGCGCGGGGCCTGCGCATCCCTGAGGACCTCAGCATCGTGGGCTTTGACGACACCCAGATCGCCCGGATGGCCTCGCCGCCGCTGACCACCGTACGCCAGCCGCTGCGGGAGATGGGCGGCGTCGCCCTGCGCACCGCGCTGCGCCTGGCGGCCGGGGAACGGGTCGACTCCCACCACGTCGAGCTGGCCACCGAACTGATCGTCCGCGGCTCCACGGCGGACGTGACCTGCTCAGAGCATGCCTGAGAGGCCTCCGGCCGGGTAAGACGTCCTTGATCGGGGGTGGGACGTCATGCGGGGCGAGGAGGGGGCGCAGACCGGCCCGCTACGAGACCGGGACGCGGGACCGCCGGACGGTCCGTCAGAGGACCGTGCCGGAGGGCCGCCGTGCGGCACGCCGGGTGTGGACGAGGAGATGCTCGGCGGGTTGCTGCGTGCCAACCACCTGGCCTCGCTGGAGGACCTGCCCGCCCTGGTCGCCGAGTTCGCCGGCCGGGCCGGGCTCGCGCACGCCATGCTCTACGTGGCCGACTTGCAGCAGCAGTTCCTCGTGCCGCTGCCGGGCCAGCACGACGAGGCCGGCAACCCGCTGGAGCGCATCCCCATCGACACCACCGTCGCCGGCAAGGCCTTCCGCGGCGTGGAGCCGGTCCAGGCCCGCACCGCCACCGCCGCGGCCGAGACCGGCGAGCCCTTGGACGACGGGCCCCGGCGGTTGTGGATGCCACTGCTGGACGGCACGGACCGGATCGGCGTGCTCGGCGTGATCGTCCCCCACGCCGGCGAGGCCGTCCTGGCGCGGGTGAGCCGGCTGGCCGCCCTCGTCGCCCTGCTGATCGAGAGCAAGCGCCCCTTCAGCGACGTGTACGCCCAGCTCGTGCGGACCAGGCCGATGGCCCTGTCCGCCGAGGTCTTGTGGAACCTGATGCCCGGCGCGACGTTCGCCAACGACCGGGTCGTGGTCAGCGCCGCGCTGGAGCCGGCGTACGAGGTGGGCGGCGACGCCTACGATTTCGCGCTCAACGGCGACGTGCTACGGCTGGCGATCTTCGACGCGATGGGGCACGACACCTCGGCCGGCCTCACCGCCACCATCGCCATGGGCTGCTTCCGCAAACACCGCCGTGAGGGGGCCGATGTCCTTGCCGCGGGTGAGGCCATCGATGAGGCGATCGCCGACCACTTCATCGCCACCCGGTTCGCCACCGGCATCCTGGCCGACCTGGACACCCGTACCGGGCGGTTGACCTGGGCCAACCGAGGCCATCCCCCGCCGGTGGTGCTGCGCCGCGGCCAGCCGGTCGCCACGCTGGACGGTGTGTTCGGGACGCCGATGGGGCTCAGCCTCGGTCTGCCCACCGAGCTCGGCCGCTACCAGCTGGAGCCGGGTGACCGGCTGCTGCTCTACACCGACGGCGTGATCGAGGCCCAGGATCCGCAGGGCGAGCTGTTCGGGCTGGGACGTTTCATCGACTTCGTCATCAAGCGGGAGGCCGACGGCGTGCCGGCTCCCGAGACGCTGCGCCGGTTGATCAACACCATCCTCGACCACCAGCACGGCTGGCTCCAGGACGACGCCACGGTGCTCCTGGTGGAGTGGCGCCCCGGAACGGCGACGCGCGGCGATGGAGTCCGTGACTATCTGAAGAGTGCCTGATCGCGGCACCGCACAAGAGCGACGACCCGCGCACGCCAATCGCCTACAACCTGTGGAGTACGCCGGATGCGGTGCTCGCGCTCCTCCAGGCGCACCCTGGAATGCGCCCTGTGCCCGATGCCGCGAGCCTTGGGGTGAGAGAGCGTGGACTCCTCAGGCAGAACGGGGTGCGATGATGATGTATCCGGATCTTCAGGGCAAGGTGGCGCTGGTCACCGGCGGTTCAGGCGGCATCGGCCGGGAGTCCGCCAAGGTCTTTGCCGAGCAGGGCATGCGGGTCGCCGTCAACGGGCGTGACCCCGCCGCCATCGACTCCGCGGTCAAACACGTCGGTGACGCGGCCATCGGTGTGGCCGCAGACGGCACCGACTTCGCGGCCGTGGAAGCGATGCGCGAGGAGGTGGAGCGGCGGCTCGGCCGCGTCGACGTGCTGGCGATCTTCGCCGGCGGCGGCACCGGCATACCGCGACCGATCGATCAGATCAGCGAGGATGACTGGCATGCCACCGTGCATGCCAACCTGACCTCGACGTTCCTGGTGCTGAAGAGTTTTCTGCCGGGGATGCGCGAGCGCGCGAGCGGCTCCATCATCACGATGTCGTCGCTGGCCGCCCGCACCCCGACCGGCGCCTCGGCGGCCTACACAGTGGCCAAGGCCGGTGTCGTCGCGCTGACCAGGCAGTTGGCGCACGAGCTGGGGCCCGTGGGGATCCGGGTCAACGGCGTCTCCCCCTCGGCGATCATGACGGAGCGGTTGGAGGGCCGGATGCCGCCGGAGTTCAAGGAGCGCATGTTGGCCGAGCATCCGCTGGGACGGCTCGGCACGCCGCTCGACGTGGCCAACCTGGCGGCCTTCCTCGCCTCTGACGCCTCCTCGTGGATCACGGGGCTTACGATCGACGTGGCGGGCGGCAAATGGATGCCGTGAGCCCTCGGCCTGGGTGCCGGCCAAGGGCTTCTCGGCGGCCGGCCGCCGAGAAGCCCTTGCGCGAGTTCGCTCAGGGCTCGCGGTAGTCGGCCGCCACCCCGATCAGTGAGATCAGGCCGGTGGCGAACTCCAGCGCCTCTTCGTGGCCCTCGCTGAACGGCGGCTGGAAGCCGACGCCCTCCCACGTGCGCGTCTGCGGGTCCCACAGGTCGGCGCCGACCTCGAAGTCCCAGCCGAACACGCCGTAGTCGTACCAGAGCTCGTCCGCGGAGTTGCCCGCCGCCGAGTAGAGCACGTCGGTCACCGGTCCGGTCTGCTGCGGCCAGATGACCGTGCCCCGCTCTGCGGCGATGGCCTGTTCGATGGTGCGGGCCGAGCGCAGGAAGTACGCCTCCTCCTGCGGGGTCGGGCGGGGCAGGGTGACGCGGCCGTCGAGCTTGTACGCGCCGGGCGGCCACATGAAGTACCCGCCGTAGCTGTGCACGTTCATCGCGAACCTGATGTTGCGGTACTTCTGCGCCAGCCAGATGACGTTGCGGCTCTCGGGCTCGGAGTGCTCACCGGGCCCGGCGTACGTGCCGCTCTGGCAGTTGGCCGAGGCGCCGAAGTAGCCGTCGAACAGCGATCCCACGGCGTAGTTGCGGTTGACGTCCACGCCCCAGGTGTTGCGCAGCGCCGGGTCGGCCTGCTGGGGCGGGCAGTGGTTGGTCATGTTCTTCCGCTGGGCGGCGAAGTCGTAGAAGCTGTAGTTCGCGCCGTCGGGGTTGACGGTGGGCACGATGAAGATGTCGGTGCGTTCGAGCAGCCGGCGCGTGGCCGTGTCGCGAGCGTGGTTGCGCAGCAGCCGCTCGGCGGCCTCGATCGTGACCAGCGGTGTCACCCATTCCCTGGCGTGCTCCTGGGCGTAGGCGAGCACGCCGGTGCGCGAGCCGTCGCGGTGCGCGCCGATCCGCAGGGCCAGCACCGTCGCCGGTCCCCGCGCGACGTCGGCCGGGGCCTTGAGGAAGTCGCTGAGCTGGGTGAGCGGCGCGGGCGCCATGACTCCCGCGCCGGGGTCGGTGCGGTAGGTGGAGGCGCGGACGGGAATTCCGGGCATCGCGTTGATCGCGGCGGCCACCTGGGCGGCGGTGCTGGTCAAGGCGCCCGAGCCGTCGGTGGCCAGGCTGACGGTGATCAGCTTGCCGTTCACCGTCACCTGCAGGGCGCGGCCGGGAGCGCCGGGGTCGACCAGCTCGACGGCCAGATCGTTGCCGCCCTCGGAGCCGTAGGCGGCCGAGGTGATCACGACGGCGGCCGCGGGCGGGGTGCCCAGCTGGGCTTGGGCGTGCCGCCGGTAGCCGTTCGTCGGGTACGGCAGCGTGATGAGCTCCGTCAGCTTGGGATAGCGCCGGTGCAGGGCCTTGATGCGCTCATTGAGCTGGGCCGGCGGCATGTACTGGGTGACGAAGTCCTTCTGGTAGCCGGGTCCGGTGGGGTCGGGCCGCTCTCCGTCGGGCCATGTGCTGACCCGGGCCTCGGCCTTGCCGCCGCCTGCCGACGTGACGGTGATCCAGCGCGGCAGGGCCGTGACCGGGACCGGCGTGCTGAGCTGATGGCCAAGGTACGCGCCCGCGTCCACGTACGCCACCATCTCGGCCTGGCCGCCCTGCCAGGTGACGGTGAGCGCGGCGGCCTGGGCGAGGCTGCTGGACGCCTCAACGGACAGGAAGTACCCGTCGCGGGACTTGTACCAGACGGCCCGCTCGATCACGATCTGATCCACCGCCGTCGCAGGCGTCGACCGGGTCTGGGGCGGGGTCTGCGGTGCGAGGGCCGCGCCGAGGGCACGGAGCGCGGTCAGCTGGCTGGGGGTGACGACCGCGTCGACCTGGACGCTGCCGTCGAGTTGCGGGCGTACCCGGTGGGTGAGGTCGGCGCCGGAGGCGACGAGCCGCTCCATCGCGGCCCGGTCCGGGACGGAGAGCGTGACCAGGGAGGCCGGCTCGGGATCGCCCGGCCCGGCGACCGCCGGGGCGGACGGCTCCGCGACGGTCAGGGTCGCGATGACGAGGGTCAGAACGGCTGCGGACGCACGTAGGCCACGCATCGGCTCCTCCAATGATCGCCTTTATGAGGCCCACTCATTGAAAGCCGACTGCACGCCGACGGCAAGAACCCCGGCCGGAGAACCGGCCGGGGTTCTGCGCACTACGCACGGATCAGCCGGTGAAGCCGATCGTCGTGAAGTCGTAGTACTGGTAGCCGCGAGAGCCGTAGTTGGCCAGCGTCTTCTTGACCGCGTAGATGTCAGGACGCTGGTACAGCGGGATGGTGTGCACCATGTCCCAGATCAGCTTGTCCGCGGCGTTGGCCTTCTCGATGGCCTTGGCCGGGTCCATCTCATCCACCGCGGCATCGATGGCCGCGTCGACGGCCGGGTCGCTGGCCTTCGGGAAGTTGCTCTCCGAGCCGGTGTAGTAGATCTGCTTCAGGCCGCCGATCGGCAGGGGGTTCCCGATCCACGAGAACGGCACCAGGTCGAAGTCGCCCTTGATGATGTAGTCGTTGAAGAACTTGTCCAGGGGGACGGGGCGGATCGTCACCTTGATCCCGGCCTCCTTGAGCATGGCCTGGGTGAGCTCGCCCTCCGTCTGCGACACCGGCGTGCCGGTGGGGATGACGAAGTTCAGCGCGAACTCCTTGCCGTCCTTCTTGCGGTACTCGCCCTCCTGCTTCCAGCCAGCCGCGTCGAGCAGCTGCTTGGCCTTCTCCAGGTTGTACTTGCCGAGGTCGCCGGAATTGTCGACGTAGCCCTTGTGGTTGTTCATGAAGGTGTGGTTGCCGAGCGTCTGCAGCGGCCACTCCATGTCCTTGAGGTCGGACTGCGTGATCACGTCACGGTTGATCGCGTACTGGACGGCCTGCCGGACCGACTTGTCCTTCAGGAACTCGCTCTGGTTGTTGACGGTGAAGTGCCGCCAGTTCGGGCTGAGCGCCTTGCGGATCTCCGCGCCGGGGACCTCCTTGGCCCGCTTCAGCTCGGCCGGGGCGCCCGACGGGATCTCCACGGCGTCGATCTCGCCGTTGGCGAACGCGTTCACCTGCGCCGCCGGCGACTCGATCGCACGGAAGATGACCTTGTCGAGCTTGGGCTTCCTGCCCCACCACTTGTCGTCACGCACGAGCGTGAGCGTCTTGGTGCCCTCGTCGAGCTTCTCCACCTTGAAGGGGCCCGCGGTGGCGGGGATCTTCTGCAGGTAGTCCTTGTCGTACGCCTCGGGCGTCTCGAGGTGCTTGCCCGGGAAAAGGTGCGAGGTGGTCCGGTTGAACATGCCCTGCCAGTCCCGGTACGGCTTGGCGAAGGTGATAACGGCGACCTTGTCCGAGTCGCCCTTCTCCACCGACTCGATCTTGTCCCAGCCGTCGACGGAGGCTGGCTTGAACGCCTTGTTCTTGCCGCTGTTGGCCTTCCACGTGGCCTCGAGGTCCTTCCACGTGATCGGCGTGCCGTCGGACCACGTGGCCTTGTCGTTCAGCGTGTAGGTGACGACCTGCTTGCCCGACGACATGTCGTTCTTGACGTCGGTCACGTAGTCCTTGTTCGGCGTGAAGTTGGCCTCCGCGTCGGCCACCATCAGCTGGGGCATGAACACGTCGAGCATTTCGGCCGTGTCCGCCTGGTTGCCGTCGACGTGGTTGCCGTTCCACTGGCTGGGCCACTGGCCGACCACGAGGGTCAGCGTCCCGCCGTCCTTCACCTGCTCGTAGGCGACCGGGTTGATGCTGATGGCCGGGGTCTCCGCCATCTGCTGCTGCGCCTCCTGCGACTTCTGCGCAGTGGGCTGCTTGCTCTCGCCGGCGCCCCCGCCGCAGGCCGCGACGGCCAGGGCCAGGACCGCGATCCCCGCGGCTGCCCGGTATCGAACCTTCACTTTTCCTCCTGATCGTCCGAGGCCGTGATGACCTCGATCTCCTCCGCGTAGTGGCAGGCTGCGCCGTGATCCACAGCGTTCGCGAGCCGAGCAACCGGGGGCTCTTCGTCGACACACAGCTGCTGCTCGCCCTCGGTGAGCCGGGCGAACTTGGGGCAGCGGGTGCGGAACCGGCAACCCGATGGCGGGTCGGCCGGGCTGGGCAGGTCGCCTTCGAGCAGGATCCGCTTCCGGGTGCGTTCCATTTCCGGGTCCGGCAGCGGGATCGCCGACAACAGCGCCTGCGTGTAGGGGTGTGCTGGATGGTCGTAGACGTTCTCGACCGTGCCGATCTCGGCGATTTTGCCGAGGTACATCACGGCCACCCGGTCTGCCAGGTGCCTGACGACGGCCAGGTCGTGCGCCACGAACAGGTACGACAGCCCCAGTGTGTTCTTCAGCTCCTCCAGCAGGTTGATCACACCTGCCTGGATGGAGACGTCGAGTGCCGAGACCGGCTCGTCCAGGACGAGCAGCTTCGGCTCCAGCGCGAGCGCGCGGGCGATGCCGATGCGCTGGCGCTGCCCGCCGGAGAACTGCTGCGGGTAGCGCTCGGCGTGCTCGGGCGAGAGCCCGACCAGCTCCAGCAGCTCGGCGACCCGGGCCCGCACGTCCTTCCTGCCGTGCGCGCGCAGCGGCTCGGCGATGATGTCGCCGACCGGCATGCGCGGGTCGAGCGCGGCCATGGGGTCCTGGAAGACGATCTGCAGGTCGCGGCGGAGCGCCTTGCGCGCGCCGTTGTCGAGCTTGGCGCTGTCCTTGCCGAGCACGACGACCCGGCCGCCCTGCGGCGGCGCCAGCTGCATGATCTGCTGCAGCGTGGTGGTCTTGCCGCAACCCGACTCGCCGACCAGGGCCAGCGTCTCGCCTTCCGCGATGTCGAAGCTGATGCCGTCGACCGCGTACACGGTGCCGACGCGGCGCTTGAAGACCGCGCCCTTCATCAGCGGGTAGTGCCTGATCATGCTGTCCAGCTGCAGCACCGTGGGACGCTCGGCGCGCGGCACGCGGACCACGTCGCTCGGCGGGATGACCGGCACGGGGAACACGTCGGCCCCGCTCAGGCCCTTGTGCTCGATCTCGTGGGAGCGGATGCAGGCGACGTGCCGCCCGCCGGCGAACGGCGTGAGCGGCGGCTCCTCGTCGTCGCACATGTCCACCTTCATCGGGCAGCGCGGCGCGAACGGGCAGCCGGGCGGCAGCGCCGACGGCGAGGGCGGGTTGCCCTCGATCGGCACCAGCGGCCCCTCCTCGCCGTCGACCCTGGGGATCGAGGCGAGCAGGCCCATCGTGTACGGCATCCGCGGCCGGTAGTAGATGTCGTCCACCGGCCCCTGCTCGACCGGCCGGCCCGCGTACATGACGAGCACCCGGTCGGCCATGCCCGCGATGACGCCCAGGTCATGGGTGATCATCACGATGCCGGCGCCCGTCTCCTGCTGCGCGGTCTTGAGCACCTCCAGCACCTGCGCCTGGATGGTCACGTCCAGCGCCGTGGTGGGCTCGTCGCAGATCAGCAGGTCGGGGTCGTTGGCGATGGCCATGGCGATCATCGCGCGCTGGCGCATGCCGCCGGAGAACTCGTGCGGGAACGCCTTGGCCCGCAGGTGCGGGTTCGGGATGCCGACCAGGTCGAGCAGCTCCACGGCGCGCTTGGCGGCCTTGTCTTTGGCCATCTTCTGGTGCACGCGCACGGCCTCGGCGACCTGGTCGCCGATGGTGTAGACGGGCGTGAACGCCGACAGCGGATCCTGGAAGATCATGCTGATCGTCTTGCCGCGCACCTTGATGAGCTCGTCCTCGTCCATGCCGATCAGCTCGCGGCCGTGCAGCTTGACCGAGCCGCTGACCACCGCGCCCTTCGGCAGCAGGCCCATGATGGCCAGCGAGGTGACCGATTTGCCGGAGCCTGACTCGCCGACGATGCCGAGGACCTCGCCGCGCTCGACCTCGTACGACACCCCGCGCACCGCCTGGATGCCGCCGGGGAAGGTGACGGTGAGGTCGCGGACCTCCAAGATGCTCACGAGTTGCTCCCCGGGTCGAGTGCGTCACGCAGGCCGTCGCCGATCAGGTTGATGCTCAGCACGAGGAGCACCAGCAGACCTGCGGGGAAGACGAACAACCACGGGTAGCCGGTGGCGTTGCGCGAGCCCTCCGCGATGAGCGTGCCGAGCGAGACGTCGGGCGGCTGGATGCCGAACCCGAAGAAGGACAGCGCCGCCTCGCCGATGATCGCGCCGCTGACGTTGAGCGTCGCGTCGATGATCAGCAAGGAGGACAGGTTGGGGACGATGTGCCGGAAGATGATCTTCCAGCGCGGGATGCCCATGTAGACGGCGGCCTGGACGTATTCACGCTCGCGGAGCGAGAGCGTCATGCTGCGGACCACCCTGGAGGTGACCATCCAGGTGAACGCGGCCAGCAGCACCACGAACCAGAGCCAGGAGCCGCCCCTCAACCTCGGCGAGATGATCGCGATGATCAGGAAGCTGGGCAGGACGAGCAGCAGCTCCACGCCCCACATGAGCACCTTGTCCCACCAGCCGCCGAAATATCCGGCGAACGCGCCCACCACCGCGGCGAGGCCGGTGGCGATCAGCGCCACGAGCAGGCCGATGATGATGGACTTCTGCATGCCGCGGAGCGTGACCGCGTACATGTCCTGCCCGATGGCGCCGGTGCCCCACCAGTGGTCGCCGTCAGGGGGCGACATGAAGGCCAGGAAGTCCTTGTCGGTCCAGTCGTAGGAGCCGATGTACGGGCCGACGTACGCCAGGAGGATCAGCAGGATCAGGGCGGCGATGCCATAGCGGGCCTGCCTGTTGCGGAACAGGCGCCGGAGAACGACTTTGGAGCGCATGTCAGCTCACCCGCACCCGAGGATCGAGGGCCGCCACCAGCAGGTCCGACAGGAAGGCGGCGAACAGGACGCAGACGGCGGTGAAGAAGGTCACCGCGGCCACGGAATTGACGTCGTTGGCGTTGATCGCGTCGACCAGCCAGGCGCCCATGCCGTGCCAGGCGAAGATCTTCTCGGTGAAGATGGCTCCGGTGAACATCGTTCCGAACGCGAAGGCGAAGTACGTGGCAGAGGGGATCAGCGCGGTGCGCAGCGCGTGCTTGGTCAGCGCGGTCCTGCGGCGCAGGCCCTTGGCCATGGCGGTGCGGACGAAGTCCTGGCCGAGCACGTCGAGCATCATGTTGCGCTGGATGCGGCTGTAGAAGGCGATCGAGCCGAGGCTGAGGGAGATGGTCGGCAGGATCAGGTGGTTGAGCCGGTTGACGAACTGCTCCCAGCCCGACAGCTTCGGGTTGTACTCGCCGGTGTACTCGATCAGCGTGAACCCGAGCCCGTCGTTCAGCGTGTACGTCGCCATCGCCAGCAGCGTGGCCAGGAGGAAGACGGGAAGGGCCATGATCACGAAGGAGCTGACGCCGATTAACCGGTCGCTGAGCTTGTACTGCCGCACCGCCGAGAGGGCTCCGAAGGCCACCCCGAGGGCGAAGCCCACCACCGTGCCGATCAGCAGCAACCGCAGGCTGACGAAGATCCGCCGGCCCATCTCCGCGTTGACCGAGCCGCCGTTCCAGGTCTTGCCGAAGTCTCCCGTGATGACGCCCTTGGCCCAGGTCCCGTAGCGCACGAGCACAGGGGTCTTGTCGTTCAGGTTGTAGGCGTCGAGCGTGGCGTCGATGACCGACTCGGCGATGGGAGGCTGGCGTGCCTGGTACGCGGCCCGCGGGTTCATGGTGCTGGCGGCAAGCGTGTACGCGAGACTGGCCGCGATCGCTACCAAGATCACATTCATTGCCAACCTGCGAAGCAGGTACTTGCCCATTACTCTCCGTTCGCGCTGTCCCATACCGCGTCGTGAAAACTCAATGACGCGGTGATGGCGATCAGCCGGAGAATATCTGCCACCATATAACGTCAGAAACGAGTCAACATAACATTCAGGTCACTCACAATAGATCGCAAGAGGTCGTGTGATGCACTGAAAAAGCGGCCTGCACCTGCGGAAACACCAGCAATTCAGAGGCTTCTTTGCCGCTTCGGTAAGCGGTAGTGTCACAAAACCCGGACAATAATTGACGGTGGACCGGCGTGATCCACATCATTGTGCAGAGCCTTAGAATCCGGGCTTTCTTGTCTCTCGGCCGATTCGCGGGGGTCCTCGACCCGTCGCCGCGACGGCCCACAGCTCGCGCGAGACGCCGGCGCGGCCCACGCCCCGTCTCGAGGCCACCCGCCACAACGTATCGCTTCATCTGATGAAACTTCAGCTTCATCTGATGAAGGGCTAGGAAAAATCCGGCTCCCGAGCTAACGTGCGGGACGTGGCAACTGATCCTCAGCGGGACGCCGCCCGGCACGTCCAGGTGGTCCAGGCCCTCGGCACCCGCATCGTCGGCGGTTCTCTGCCCCCTGGCACGTCCATCCCCGTCGAAGAGCATCTCGTCGGCGAGCTGGGCGTGGGCCGGTCGGCGGTGCGGGAGGGCGTCAAGGTCCTGGCCGGCAAGGGCCTGCTGGAGACCAGGAGGAGCGCGGGCACCCGGGTGCGCCCCCGTGAGTCCTGGAACCTGCTCGACGCCGACGTGCTGAGCTGGCGGTTCGAGCTGGAGCCGCGCCCCGAGGACATCCGGGTGCTGGCCGACCTCCGCGTGGCGCTGGAGCCGGGCGCGGCCAGGGTGGCGGCCGAGCGGGCCGACGCGAGCGCGGTGCGGCGCGTCGACGAGGCCCTGGCCGCCCTCTACGCCACCGCTGACGACCCCGAGCCGTTCATCGAAGCCGACCTGGCCTTCCACAAGGCGGTGTTCGCCGCGGCGGACAACGACCTGCTGCTCTACATCTACGACATGATCAGCATCGCCCTGCGGTCCGTGCGCCAGGTGCACACCCGCTCGGTGGCGCACAACAAGGAGACGCTGCCCGGCCACGAGCGGGTGGCGGTGGCGATCAGGCGCCGTCACCACCGCAAGGCCGAAGAGGCCATGCGCGAGGTGGTCGAGGTCGCCCGCGCCGACGCCGAGCAGCACATCCGCCTCTGTTGCTAGGAGCCCTCATTTGGACGTCCTCCTCGACGTCGACGGCCCGGTGGCCGTCGTCACCCTCAACAGACCCGCCAAACTCAACGCCATCACCCCCGGCATGGCCGCCGCGCTGCGTGCCTGCCTGGACCGGATCGACGCCGACCCGGCCCTGCGGGTGGCCGTGCTCACGGGCGCGGGCGAGCGCTCGTTCTGCGTGGGCAGCGACATCCGGGAGCTGGACGCGTATGACACGCCGTGGGAGTTCCGCAACCGCGGCGACTACGGCGACGCGGTCCGGGCCCTGCGTAAGCCGATCGTCGCGGCCGTCAACGGCTACGCCTACGGCGGCGGCCTGGAGCTGGCCCTGGCCTGCGACATCCGGCTGGCCGCCGGCACGGCGACGTTCGCCGCGCCCGAGATCAAGCTCGGCTGGATCGGCGGCAGCGGCCAGTCCGCGCTGCTGGCCCACTCGGTCGGCCCGGGCAACGCGGCCAGCATGTTGCTGACCGGCGACCCCATCGATGCCGCCCGCGCCCTGGCGTGGGGGCTGGTCACCGACGTGTTCCCGCGGGAGAAGCTGCTGCCCGCCGCCGTCGAGCTCGCCGGGAGGATCGCGGCACGCCCCCCGATCGCCGCGCAGACCGCCAAGGCCAACCTGAAGGCCGCTTATTCGATGCCGCTCGACCAGGCCATCCAGTACGAGCGCGACCTGCAGACCGTCTGCTTCGCCACCGCCGACGCCGCCGAGGGCCGGGCCGCGTTCACCGCCCGCCGCGAGCCCGTCTTCGAGGGGCGCTGATGGGCGCGCTCGACGGCTACCGCGTCATCGACCTGTCCATCGCGATGGCGGGACCGCTGGCCGCCATGCGGCTGGGGGATCTGGGCGCGGACGTGGTCAAGGTGGAGCCGGTGACCGGCGAGTGGCAGCGGCACGCCCCCGCGGGCGGCGCCACGGGCAACCAGGTCAACGCCTCGTTCCTGTCACTCAACCGCAACAAGCGCAGCCTCGCCGTCGACCTGAAGTCCGAAGAGGGCCGCGAGATCGTGCACCGGCTGGCCGCGACGGGCGATGTGTTCCTCCAGAACTACCGGCCCGGGGTGGCCGAGCGGCTCGGCATGGACTACGAGACGATCAGCGCCGTCAACCCCGCCATCATCTATGTCTCCATGTCGGGATACGGGGAGAGCGGTCCCTACGTGTCGAGGCCGGGGCAGGACATCCTGCTGCAGGCCATGAGCGGGGCCATGTTCAGCACGGGCCGCGACGGCGACCCACCGGCGCCGGCCGGGACGTACGCGATCGACGCCGTCACCGCCTACAGCGCGTTCGAGGGCGCGCTGGCCGCGCTGCTGCACCGCGAGCGCACCGGCGAGGGCCAGCGGGTGAGCGTCAACATGCTGGACGCAGCCATCGCCGTGCAGATGCAGGAGCTGTCGATCTTCACGGTTGGCAAGGTGCCGCAGCGGCGCGGGCGCGAGCCGCACGGCCACACCTACATTCGCGCGCCGTACGGCGTGTTCGCCACCAAGGACGGTTACCTCGCGCTCGGCATGCCCAGGCTCGACGTGCTGGCGGTCGCGTTCGATCTGCCCGAGGTGGCCGGCATGGACGGCCACGCCGGCCGCGACGAGATCACCGCGGCCGTGGCCCGCCGCCTGCCGGACCGCACCACGGCCGAGTGGCTGGAGATCTGCGCCCGCCATGACCTGTGGGCGGGGCCCGTGTACGGCTATGCGGACCTGGTGGCCGATCCGCAGGTGCGGCACAACGGCTCGTTCGTCACCTACGAGCACCGCACCGAGGGCACGGTCACGACGCCCGGCTTCCCGTACCGCATGAGCGCCAGCCCGCCATCGGTGCGCCGGGGCGCGCCGCTGGTCGGCGAGCACACGCGTGAGCTGCTCGACGAGCTCGGCTACCCGGCCGAGCGCACGGCCGAGCTGGTGGCGAAGGGCGTGCTGGCGTGCGCGGACTGACCTGGGACCATCCGCGCGGGTACACGCCGCTGGACGAGCTGACCCGGCTCGACCTGGCAGGACACAACCCGTATGGCGACGTGCCCGAGCCGATCGCGTGGGACCGGCAGCCGCTCGAGGGGTTCGAGTCTGAGCCGATCGCGAGGTTGTGCGAGAGGTACGACGTGCTCGTGATCGATCACCCCGGTCTTGGCGCGGCCGTGGACGCGCTGGTGCCGATGGAGGAGCTGTTCGAGCCGGACGAGCTGGCCAGGCTCGAGGCCGGCACGGTCGGCCGCACCTGGGACAGCTACCACCTGGAGGGACGCCAGTGGGCGCTGCCGCTCGACGCGGCCACCCAGGTCGCCGTCGCCCGGCCCGGCGTCGAGGCGCCGAAGACCTGGCCGGAGGTCGCGGAGTTCGCCCGGGGCACGCGGATGGCGCTGTGCCTGGGCGGGCCGCACGCCTTCCTCATGCACTGCGCGCTCTGCTCGGGCGACTTCCTTGACGACAAGGCCGGCACCAGGGCGCTGGAGCTCATGGCCGAGCTGTTCGCGCTCGCCGACCGGGAGGTGTCGCTGCGCAACCCGATCGGCGTGCTCGACGCCATGGCCGCGGGCGGGCCTGAGTACTGCCCGCTGGTGTACGGCTACGTCACCTACCCGCTGATTTTCTCCGACGCGCCCTCATGGCCGGGACGGCCGCCGGGGAGCGTGCTCGGCGGCACGGGGCTGGCGGTCTCGCGGCGGCGCGTCGAGACGACCGGCGAGTCCGCCGGCACGGCCGGCCAGTCCGCCGGCACGATCGGCGCGGCCGTCCGCGCGCACCTGCGCCGGCTGACGTCCGCGCCGGTGCAGGCCACGCTCTTTCCCGCCACCGGCGGGCAGCCGGCCGCCCGGGCCGTCTGGCAGGCCCAGGGCGCCGCACCGTTCTACCGCGGCACCGGCGCCACGATGGAGGCCGCCTGGGTCAGGCCGCGGTTCCCTGGCTACATCGCCCTGCAGGACAGGTCGTCCGCGCTGCTCCGCGACGGGCTGCTCGCCCGCGTGCCGGCTCGCGACCTGCTCGAGAACCTGCGTAAGGAATGGAGGCACGCATGACCACGGCGCTCGTCACCGGCGCGGCGGGAGCGCTCGGCAAGGCGATCGTCCGCCGACTGACGGCCGACGGCCACCAGGTGGCGGCACTCGACCTCGACGCCGGCGCGCTCGACGGCACGCTCAACCTCAAGGTGGATCTGCGCGACCCGGCCGCCATCGAGGAGGCGTTCGCCGAGACGGCCGCGCGGCTCGGCCCGGTCGGCATCCTCGTCAACAACGCGGCCGTCTATCCCAGCAGGCCTTTCCTGGAGGTGCCGCTGGCCGAGTACGACGACGTGCACGCCGTCAACCAGCGCGCCTACTGGCTGGCCGCCCAGCACGCCGCCCGGCAGATGACCGGAGGCGGCGCGATCGTCAACATCGCCTCGATCACCATGCACGGCGGCTGGTCCGACCTGGCCGCCTACGTCGCCACGAAAGGCGCGGCGGCCGCGCTGACCAGGGCGCTGGCCCGCGAACTCGGCCCGCGTGAGATCCGGGTCAACTGCGTGTCGCCGGGCGCGTTCCCCACGGCGGCCGAAGAGATCCATCCGGATCCGGAGGCGTACAACCGGTTCGTCCTGGAACGGCAGTCGCTGCAGCGGCGCGGCACCCCGGAGGAGCTGGCCGCCGTGGTGTCGTTCCTCACCGGCCCGGACGCCTCGTTCGTGACCGGCCAGACCATCGAAGTCAACGGAGGGTGGGTGATGGCATGACGCCGGACCGCAGGCGGCTTGCCGAGCTGACCGGAGACCTGAGCGCGGCCGGCGGGGTCCGGCTGGTGACGCTCGGCGACGGGCTCGAACGCGGTATCAGGACCCTGGAGTTCCGCACCGGCTCTGGGCTGGCGTTCGACGTGCTGGTCGACCGGTGCATGGACATCGGGCACGCCGAGCACGCCGGGCGGGCGTTCGGCTGGCGCTCCCCCACCGGCTTCCGCCATCCGGGGCTGCACGAGAACGCCGACGAGGACGGCCTGTCGTGGCTGCGCTCGTTCTCCGGGCTCATCGTCACGGCCGGGCTCGACCACACGCTGTTCGGCGGCGAGGTGCCCGCCGACGACTACCGCTACCCGCCCCGCCAGAGCGTGCGGCACGGATTGCACGGCCGCGTCGGCAACATCCCGGCCCGGCTGACCGGGTACGGCGAGCGGTGGGAGGACGACCGCTGCGTGCTCTGGGCCGAGGGCGAGGTGCGCCAGGCCGCGGTGTTCGCCGAGAACCTGCGCCTGGTCCGGCGTATCGAGGCGGACCTGGGCGGTGACGAGATCAGGCTCGTGGACACGGTCACCAACGCCGGGTTCGAGCCGGCGCCGCACATGTTCCTCTACCACATCAACCTCGGCTGGCCGCTGCTCGACGAGGGCGCCAGGTTCGAGGCCGACATCCGCGAGACCCTCTGGCAGACCGACAGCGTGGCCGAGCAGAAGGCGGACCACATCACCTTCCCCGGGCCCGCTCCCGGGTTCGTGGAGCAGGTGTACGAGCACTCGCTGGTCCCCGGCGCCGACGGGACGCACCGGGTGGCGGTGGTCAACGACCGGCTCGGCATGAAGGTGAGCGTGGAGTGGCCGGCGGCGGAGTTCCCGTACTTCTTCGAATGGCTGAACCTGCGCTCCGGCAACTACGCGGTCGGCCTGGAGCCGTCCACCCACCACGTGTCCGGCAACGCGGCGGCCAGGGAGGACGGCAGCATGATCTGGCTAGGACCGCTGGAATCGCGGGTGTACCACACGACCTTCCGCGTCACCTAATGCAGGCCGTACGCGCGCCGGGCGGTGCCGGCGAACACCTCGGCGCGCTCACCCCCCGACAGCCCAGCGCACAACTCGTCCGCGGCCTGCGCGACGCGCTGGTATTCGGCCGCGAGCAGGCACACCGGCCAGTCGGAGCCGAACATCACCCGATCAGGCCCGAACGCCTCCAGCACGACCTCCGCGTACGGCCGCAGGTCGGACACCCGCCAGGCCGCCCAGTCGGCCTCGGTGACCATGCCGGACAACTTGCAGAAGACGTTGGGGTGCGCGGCCAGCTCCTTGATCCGGCTCCGCCACGGCTCCAGCTCCCCGGCCGCGATCGGCGGCTTGGACAGGTGGTCGAGCACGAACGTCAGTCCCGGCATGGCCCTGACCGTGTCGATGGCGGCGGGCAGCTGGTGCGGCAGCGTCAGCAGGTCGTAGGCCAGGCCGGCGGCCTCCACCGCGGCGAGCCCGCGCCGCACGTCGGGCCGGTTGAGCCACTCCGGGTCAGGCTCGGACTGCACGCCGTGGCGCACGCCCACCAGCCCGCCGGGCAGGGCGGCCAGCGTGTCGGCGGCATCCGGCGCGGTCAGGTCGATCCAGCCGACCACGCCCGCGACCAGGTCGGACGCGGCCGCGAGGGCCAGGAACTCGCGGGTCTCGTCAAGATCGGACAGCACCTGCACGAGCACGGTGCGGGTCACCCCGGCCGCGGCGGCGGGCCCGGCCAGGTCGTCGAGCGTGAACGTGCGCCGGACGGGCGCCATCGGCTCCGGGTCCAGCCAGGTGTGCGGGCGGACGGCGAGGTCCCAGACGTGGTGGTGTGCGTCGATGCGATCCATAGGTCAGTCGAGCTCTGCTCTCGGGCGGGAGATCGTTTGCAGACCGAAACCTAGCAGAGACCTCCAAGGGGCTGAGCGCATTCGGGCGCCCCTGACGGCGCGATCTTCCTCCCATCGCTCCCGAGTTTCCCTCCATGCTCTGGAACAGGAGTAACGATGATCAACGACGGCTACACACGACGCGGCGTGCTGGCGACCGGGTTAGGCGCCGCCGCCGGAACCCTGCTGACGAGCGGCGTCCCCGCACGGGCCGCCGCCACCGACGGAAACCCCCTTACCCTCTGGTACACGCGCCCCGCCGCCGCCTGGCTGGAGGCGTTGCCGGTCGGCTGCGGGCGGCTCGGCGCGATGGTGTTCGGCGGCGTGGCCACCGAACGGTTCCAGCTCAACGAGGACAGTATCTGGGCCGGTGGGCCGCACACCTACGACAGTCCCGAGGCGCTGGCCGCGCTCCCCGAGATCAGGCGGCTGGTCTGGGAGGACAAGTGGCAGGCGGCGCAGAACCTGGCCGACCGGACGTTCCTCGGCAGGCCCAGCGAGCAGGCGCCGTACCAGGTGCTCGGCGACCTCACCCTGACGTTCCCCGGCTCGGCCGAGTTCACGGAGTACCGCCGCGAGCTGGACCTGACGCGGGCGGTCACCAGTGTGACGTACGTCCGCGACGGCGTGCGCCACACGCGCGAGGTCTTCGCCAGCAACCCCGACCAGGTCGTCGTCGTCCGGCTGGCGGCCGACAAGCCCGGCTCCGTGACCTTCCAGGCGGCCTTCTCCAGCCCGCAGTCCTCCGGCGTCGCCGCTGCCGGGCGGGACACGATCGCCCTCGACGGAGTCAGCGGCGACACCCAGGGGCTCAAGGGCGAGGTGCGTTTCCGCGCCCTGGCCAAGGCCCAGGCGAAGGGCGGCACGGTCCGGGTGGACGGCGGCACGCTGGTCGTCGAGGGCGCCGACGAGGTCACGCTGCTGATCTCCATGGGCTCCAGCTACCGCAGCTACAAGGACGTCGGCGGTGACCCGGCCGAGGTCGCGGGGCGGCATCTCGAGCGGGCGAGCGGGCAGCCGTACGAGGTGCTGCGGCGTAAGCACGTCCACGACTACCAGCGGCTCTTCGGCCGGGTCGAGATCGACCTGGGCACCTCGGAGGCGGTCGCGCTGCCGACCGACGAGCGCATCGCGCGCCGGCGGCTCGACACCGACCCGCAGCTGGCCGCCCTGTACTTCCAGTACGGCCGCTATCTGCTGATCTCCTGCTCCCGCTCCCCCGGCTACGCCGCGAACCTGCAGGGCATCTGGAACGACTCGCTGACGCCCGCGTGGGAGTCGAAGTACACCATCAACATCAACTGCGAGATGAACTACTGGCCGGCCGGGCCCGCCAACCTCATCGAGTGCATGGACCCGCTGTTCGACCTGATCAAGGATCTGTCGGAGACGGGGGCCGGCACCGCGCGGACACAGTACGGCGCGGGCGGCTGGGTGGCGCACCACAACACCGACGGCTGGCGCGGCACGGCGCCCGTGGACTTCGCCTTCTACGGCGTGTGGCCCACCGGCGGCGCGTGGTTGTGCCTGACGTTGTGGGAGCACTACCTCTACACCGGGGACGAGCGGCGGCTGCGCGAGCACTTCCCGCTGATCAAGGGGTCGGTGGAGTTCTTCCTCGACACGTTGCAGACCGATCCCAGGACCGGCTACCTGGTGACCAACCCGTCGCACTCGCCCGAGGTGGGGCACCACGAGGACGGCGATGAGAACGTCAGCATCTGTGCCGGGCCGACCATGGACATGCAGATCCTGCGGGACCTGTTCGAGGCCTTCGCCTCCGCGTCCGAGGTCCTGGGGCGGGAGCCGGAGATACGGGAGAAGGCGCTGGAGGCGCGTTCCCGGCTCGTGCCCAACCAGGTCGGCCACCTCGGGCAGATCCAGGAGTGGCAGGAGGACTACCGCGGTGACGCGGCGCTGTCGCGCAGCCGGCACATCTCGCACCTGTGGGGCCTGTTCCCCGGGCACCAGATCGACCCGCGCCTGTCGCCGGAGCTGGCCGCGGCCGCCCGCCGGACCTTGCAACTGCGCGGGGAGGCGGGGGCCGGGTGGTCGCTGGCCTGGAAGATCAACTTCTGGGCGCGGCTGCTGGACGCGGCGGAGGCGTACAAGCGGCTGGGGAACCTGCTGGTGCCGGCCAGGACCGCGCCGAACATGTTCGACCTGCACCCGCCCTTTCAGATCGACGGCAACTTCGGCGGCACGTCGGGGATCACCGAGATGTTGCTGCAGAGCCACGCGGACCAGGTGCATGTGCTGCCCGCCCTGCCGGCCGCCTGGCCTTCCGGGTCGTTCCGTGGGCTGCGGGCGCGGGGCGGCTTCGAGGTGTCCCTGGAGTGGGCCGGCGGGGCACTGACGCACGGCCGGATCCGCTCGGACCTGGGCCGGCGGCTGACGCTCCGCACCGCGAAGCCGGTCACGGTGACGCGCGACGGCCGCCCGGTCGAAGCCGGCCGCCCGGAGCCCACCGTGCTCGTCCTCGACACCCGCCGCCACGCCCACTACGACGTCGCGCCGTCCCCTTGACCCAGTTGTGCACGCACCCATGCGGGATCGGGGTTCACGTACGGCCGGCCCGCCACCACGACGGTCGGCACCGTCTCGTCGCCGCCGGTGGCGGCCCGCACCACCTCCGCACCGTCCGGGTCGCGCCAGATGTCGACCCAATGCAGCCGGCGGGCGTCGCGACCCAACCGGGTCCGCAGCCGCAGGCAGTATTTGCAGCCCGCCCGCCAGTAGACGATCGGCCGGCCGTCGGCGGCGCTGCGGCGTTGCGCCTCCGCCGCACCGATCGACCTAGGGAAGGCCAGTGGCGAATACCGTACGGCGAGCAGGAGAAACACCACCAGGATAACGGCGGCGACGCCCGGGGAGCCCGCGGCGATCTGCCCGGCCGCCACGAGCGCGCCGCCCACGACGAGCAGCATCGGCAACATCCAAGCCCGCGCCATGACGACACATGCTAGCTGTGGCGCAGGCTCGTCGCGTCGGCGCGGGTGCGGGGGCGGGTGCGGGAGGCCTCGCCGCGGGCGTGGGCGGCGAACAGGCGGGCCGCCTCGTCCGGGTCACCCGACGCCAGCGCGGCGACCAGGTCGTCGTGGTGCCCGGCCATCGCCGTCCAGTCCCCGTCGTACAGCGGGTTGCCCACCACGTGCAGGCTCCACAGATTCGACTCGATCGTCCGCCACACCCTCAGCAGGAAGGAGTTGCCGCACGCGGCGCACACCCGCCGATGGAACGCCAGGTCCGCGTCCCTGAACGCCCCGATGTCACCGTCCTTCGCCGCCTTCCGCATGGCGAGGACGTCAGCCGACAACTGCCGCAACGTCTCGCTCCGGATGCGCACGGCCGCGCCCCGAGCGGCGTACTCCTCCAGCAGGACCCGGATCTCGCGCACCTCCCGGGCCTGTTCGTCGGAGATCTCCGCGACGTAGCTCCCCCGGTTGGGATAGGAGATGACCAGCCCTTCGTGCGCCAGCCGCTTGATGGCCTCCCGGGCAGGGGCCTGGCTGGTGCCGACCCGCCGCGCGATCTCGGCCTCCACGAGCCGCTGCCCCGGCAGCAGCTCCCCCGACACGATCCAGCCGCGCAGCAGCGCGTAGACCCGGTCGGACAGCAGCTCCCTCGGCAGCAGCCGGTCGGCGGGCGGGGCGATCTGCTGCTCCTGCCAGATGCGCGCGACCGTGGACTGCGACAGCCCGAGCTGCCTGGCCATGGTACGGGTGGACGGCACGGCGGCGCCGCCGGCCGCGGCCGCGATCACCCGCTCGGCCTCCTCACGCTCGGGGCTCCGAGGCCGCCCGGGCCGCGGCGCGTCCGACAGCCCGTCCAGACCTCGCTCCACGAACCTGGCCCGCCACTTGGCGACCGTCGCCGGGCTCACCGCCAGCCGCGTCGCGATCTCCTTGGGCGGCAGCCCGTCGGCGCACGCCAGCACGATGCGGCTGCGCAGCGCCAGCCCACCGCCCGGCTCCTTCGCCTGCGCCCGCAGCGCGGACAGCTCCTCCGCGCTCAGCACCAGCCGCTTGTCGTCCTCGCGTCCGAGTCCTGCCACAGGCCCACCTTAACGTATTTATGACTCAGTCACCGGCCGGAAATGGATTTGTCACGGCGTAAAACCCCTTGACCGACCCAGGTTACCAACGTATTAAATAATCGCTAATCGAGTAACGACCCATTAAAAGGCGTCGCAGATCTCGCCCCCTTGGAGGTGCGATGCGTTCCCCCCGCCCATCACTCGCCCTGCCCGCGATCGGCTGTCTCTTCCTGCTCACCGCGTGCGGCGGAGGCGGATTCGCCGGCGACTCCCAAGCCCAGCAGAGCAAGGGCGGCCAGGTCACGGTCAGGATGCTGGTCAACATCAGCCCCAACCTCACCCAGGCCTACTGGGACGGCCTCGTCAAGCCGTTCGAGCAGGCCAACCCGGGCATCGACGTCAAGATCGAGGCCCCGACCGGCAAGGGCGTGGCCGACACGCTGCCGCAGCAGCTCGCCGCGGGCAACGCCCCTGACGTCGTCGAGACACTGATGGCGGACGAGACGCTGGCCAAGCAGATGCTCGAGCTGACCGATCAGCCGTGGGCCAAGGACACGCCGCTCGCCGAGCAGGCCAAGCTGGGCGGCAAGATCTACACAGTGGGCGTCGGCGTGCAGGCGCAGTCGCTGGTCTTCTACAACAAGACGGCCTTCGAGAAGGCCGGGATCGCCAAGCCGCCGACGACGTTCGACGAGCTGGACGCGGCCATGGGCAAGCTCAAGGACGCCGGTTTCCTGCCGCTGCAGACCGGGGGCGACTTCCTCACGGGGTTGCAGCTGCTCCAGCTCTCCAACCCCTCGCGTGGGCAGACGCATCCCGCCTGGCAGCAGGACGTCAAGGCCGGCAAGCTCAAGGCCGGCGAGACGCTGCTGCCCTATCTGGAGCGCTACCGCACCTGGATCGACAAGGGGTACGTCGACAAGAACGCGCTCGGCATGAAGTACGCCGACGCCGAGACCGCGTTCCTGTCCGGCAAGTCGGCCATGTACGTCATGGGGAGCTGGTTCACCGCCGCCGAGGCCAAGGCCAAGAAGGACTTCGAGGTGGGCGTCTTCGCCGCCCCGGTCGACAAGGGGCAGACCTACCCCGGTCCGCAGGGCGCCACGCTCGCGGCCCCGTACATGATCCTGAAGTCCACCCCGAACAAGGACGCGGCGCTCAAGCTGGTCCAGTGGCTGGTCACCGACCCGGCCGCGGTCAAGAGCCAGCTCAAGCAGGACGGCAACTTCCGCACCGGCGTCGAGCGCGAGTTCACGCCGCTGGAGAAGCAGGTGCAGGAGATCCTCGACGGCGCGCCGTCCGGGGTCCCGCAGGGCGAGGGCTACGGAGACGCGACCCTGCCCAAGGGTTTCAACGCCGCGTGGAACACCGAGGTCCAGGGCCTGTACGTGGGCAAGTCGCCCAAGGAGGCGGCCGAGGGCGTGGACCGCTGGCTGGCCGGCCGCTCATGACCCTCACCCGAGAAGCACCCCCGATCGTGACCCGGGCCGTCGCCGAGCAGCCGAAGAAGCGCCATGACGGGCTCGTCACCGCGATCATGGTCGGTCCCGCCACCGCGCTCTACACGGTGATGCTGATCGTCCCGGTCGGGCTGGCGCTCTACTTGAGCCTGACCGACTGGGACGGCTTCAGCGCCAACCCGGCCTTCGTCGGCGCCGCCAACTACGCCGACCTGCTCGACGACCCCGACCTGCGCCGCGCCGCCCTGGTCACGCTGCTGGTCGCGGCGGCCGGCACGGCGGGGCTGAACCTCCTGGGACTCGGCTTCGCGCTGCTGGTGAACGGCGCCTCGCGGGCCAACACGTTCTTCCGCATCGTGCTGTTCTACCCGCACGTGCTGAGCGCGCTGGTCGTCGGCTTCCTCTGGTCGGCCATCCTGGGGACCGGCGGGGCGGTCAACAACCTCATCACCACCTGGGGCGGGGAGGTCATCCCGTTCCTGTCCGACCCGGCGTGGGCCACGGTCACCATGATCGCGGTGCTGGTGTGGGCCGGGTTCGGCGTCAACGTGGTGCTCTACCTGGCGGGACTGCAGGCGGTGCCGCACTCGCTGATCGAGGCGGCGCGGATCGACGGGGCGACGCGGTGGCAGGTGTTCAAGCACGTGACGCTGCCGGCGCTCGGCCCGTCGGTGACGGTCAACATCGTGTTGTCGCTGGTGACGCTGCTGAAGACGTACGACCTGGTGGTGTCGCTGACGGCGGGTGGCCCGGCCGGGCAGACGCAGACCGTCGCCTACCTCATCCTGTGGAACTCCTTCCACGACGCCCGGCTCGGGTTCGGCTCGGCGCAGTCGGTGATCCTCATGCTGGTGACGGCGGCGCTGGCCTTCGTGGTGACGCGGCTGCGCAGGCGCGGCGAGCTGGCAGTGCACCAATGAGAGGGGCACCAATGAGAAGGACCTTCCTCTGGGCGACCGTCGCGTTCATGCTCGTGCCGCTCTACGTGCTGACGGTCAACGCCTTCAAGGGCCAGCAGCACATCCTGGCCGACCCGTTCGGCCTCGGCGGGCTCACGCTCGAACCGCTGGGCAGGGCGCTGACGAACCCGCAGTTCAACGTGGTCAAGGGGTACGCGGTCACGCTGCTGTTCGTGGTGGCGGTCAACGTGCTGTCGGTGTTGCTGGCCGCGCCCGCCGCGTACGTGATCGCGCGCAGCCCCAAGCGCAGGTTCCGCGTGCTGATGTTGTTCTTCCTGGCCGGGACGTTCATCCCGGGTCAGGTGCTGGTCATCCCGGTCGTGTACGTGCTCAAGACCCTCGGCCTGATGGGCACCATCAGGGGGTTCGTCCTGTTCGAGACCGTGTTAACGCTACCCTTCTCGATCTTCCTGTACGCCGGCTACATCGCCACCATCCCGGCCGTGCTCGACCAGGCGGCGGCCGTGGACGGGGCGGGCAGGCTGCGGACGTTCTGGCGGATCGTCTTCCCGCTGATGCGGCCCGCGGTGGCCACGATGGTCATCCTCAACACCTTCTCGGTGTGGAACGACTTCGTGAACCCGCAGATCATCCTGGGCCCCGGCAGCGGCCTCTACACGGTGACCACCGGCGTGTACGCGGCGGTCAGCCAGTACTCCACCGACTACACGGTGGTCTTCCCGACGCTGCTGCTGGCCATTGCCCCGCTGCTGGTCTTCTTCGTCTTCATGCAACGGCACATCATCAGCGGCCTCACCACCGGTGCGACGAAAGGTTGACGATGCGGGAAATCAAGGCGACCGTCCCGCTCGGCGAGCCTCCGGCCTGGGCGGTGCTCGAGCGCAGGCTGTTCGACACGCTCGACGAGGCCTGGCGGGCCTTCGCGGCCTGCTACTGCGGGCCCGACGGGCGGCTCATCTACCACGGTCCCGCCGCCGACCGGGACGGTGCCGACGACTTCTACGAGGCGTTCTTCAACTGGCCGGTGCTCTACCAGCTGGGCGGCGCCGACGACCTGCTCGAGGCGGCCAAGCACCACTGGGAGGGGGTCACCGCGCAGCTCACCGAGCTGGGCTATCTGGTGGACGAGTTCGAGCGCGGCTACGACTGGTTCCATCAGGGCGAGTCGCTGCTGCTGCTCTACGGCATCTGCGCCGCGGACCCGCGCGACGAGCGTTTCCGCGATCGCGCGTACCGCTTCGCCGACCTGTACCTGCCGGGCTCGGCGAACTACGACGCCGAGCACGACATCATCCGCGCCCCGCACAATGGCGCCGGCGGCCCTCGCTACGGCCTGCAGTGGGAGTGGGCGTCCTACCACACGGACCTGGTCAGCATGCGGCCGTACGGGCTGCCGCTACGCGACCTGCCGGGCATCACCGAGTGGGAGGACCTGGGCGACCCGCACAACGCCGCCCGCATGGGCGCGGCGATGAGCGAGCGCCTCGGCCGTGGCGACGTCGCCGTCAACCTGGCCGCGACGAGCCTGGCCGTCAACGCCTGGCTGTACGACGGCGACGACCGCTACCGCGACTGGGCGCTGCGTTACATCGGCGCCTGGCAGCGGCGGGCTACGGCCAACAACGGTATCCTGCCCGACAACGTGGGCCCGTCGGGAGTGGTCGGCGAGTTGCACGGCGGCCGCTGGTACGGCGGCAACTACGGCTGGCAGTGGCCGCACGGCCTCTACAGCGTGGGCGCCGCCGCCGCGATCGCCGCGGTCAACGCCCACCTGCTGACCGGCGACGACGACGCGCTGGCGATCGGCCGCGACCCTCTGGAGACCGTGTACGGCCGGGCGATCCAGGCCGGCGTCACCGAGACGGACATGAGCATCAGCGATCGCTGGCTGGCCGAGCTGGGCGACGAGGCGGGCAAGCCGACCATGCTGGTGCCCAACCGGCACGACGACCAGGGCTGGTTCGACTTCCAGCCGCCGCAGCTGGGCCTGCCGGTCTGGCTCTGGCACATGTCGCTGGGGCGCGCGGACGCCGCCAGGATCGACCGGCTCCGGGCCGCCGCCGGCTACGACTGGGCCACGGTGCGGCCGTTCCGCAACAAGGAGGAGGCCGGTCACGAGGCGCCCTGGCTGGAGTTCCTGCGCGGCGCGAACCCCGGCTTCCCCGAGGCGATGCTGACCACCGCGCTCGGCCAGGTGCGGCGGCGGATGGCGCTCATCGAGGCCGACGACGCCGACCCGGCCGCCATCCACGTGCACCACTGGCAGCGGCTCAACCCGGTGCTCACCGAGGCGCTGCTGCAGCTGGTCACCGGCACCCCGCAGGTGCTCTACAACGGCGGGGTGCTGCCGGCCAGGCTGGCGTACTTCGACGCCGACCGCCACCGCCCGGGCCTGCCGCCGGACGTGGCCGCGCTGGTCGATTCGGTACGGCCCGGTGGCGTCCGCGTCGAGCTGGCCAACCTGGGCCTGACCCGCACCCGCCGGGTCGTGGTGCAGGCGGGCGCGTTCGGCGAGCACCGCATCGACCGCGTGGTCGCCTCCCAGGCCGGCGACGGCGACTACCCGGGCGACCCGCGTTCCTACACCTCTCCCCCGATCACCGAGACCGAGCGGGAGGTGACGGTGGGCGGGCCGCGGCTGCTCGTGGAGCTGCCGCCCGGCCGCCGCATCCGGCTCGACCTGCACACGACCGCGCGCGTCCGCACGCCGTCGCACCAGCACTACTGAGGAGATACATGGACGACGCCATCTGGGATCTGCCTGTTCGCGGGTCGCTGCCCGCCGAGCCCGATCCCGCCCTCGTGGAGGGGCTGTCACGGATCAGCTCGGCCACCGCCTGCGCCAAGCTGCACGCCCAGGGCATCCGGCGGACTTTCATCGAGGGACCGCGTCCCATCGCCCAAGGACAGAAGATCGCCGGCCGGGTGCGCACGCTGCAGTTCATGCCGCAGCGGGAAGACGTCGCCTCGGGGCTCGGCCAGGAGTATGTGGAGCGGCACACCGCCCTGTGGGCCGTGCTGGAGCGGATCGAGCCCGGCGACGTGCTGGTCGTGCAGGCGTACGGCAGCGCGTACACCGGCTGCTTCGGCGACATGCTGGTGCGCTACTTCAAGCGCAAGGGCGGCGCGGGCCTCGTCGTGGACGGCCGGATCAGGGACCTGCCCAGGGTACGCGGGCTGAACGTGCCGATCTGGTCCACGGGGGCCACGCCGCACTACGCCTCGCAGGCGGAGCTGTTCCCGTGGGCGTACGACGTGCCCGTGGCGGTCGGCGGGACGCTCGCCCTGCCCGGCGACCTGGTCGTGGCCGACGACGACGGCGCCGTGGTGGTGCCGCGCCGCCGCGCGCAGTCGGTGCTGGAGGCGGCGGCCGACCACGAGCAGTGGGAGCGCTACAGCCGCGCCCGCATCGAAGAGGGCGGCGCCCTGTCGGACTACTACCCCCTCACCCCCGAGACCCGCGCCGAGTACGAACGGTGGCGGGAAGTTAAGGAGAGCCAGTGATCCTCAGGTCCTTGGGCGCGATCGTCTTACTCCTCGGCGGGGTGACGACGCCCACCCCGGCGGCCAGGCCCTCGTGCGACTACTACGTCTCCCCCGCGGGCGGCGACCAGGGCGACGGCAGCGCCCAGCGCCCGTGGACGTCCATCGAGCAGGCCCGCGACCAGCTGCGGTCGAAGAAGCGGCAGCAGAAGTGCGACATCGTCGTCAATCTCAAGGCCGGCGACTACGTCGTGGACAAAACGATCACCTTCACCGAGGCCGACTCCGGCGAGAACGGTCACAAGATCATCTACCGCAGCGCGGACGGCCCCGGCAAGGCCCGCCTGCTCGGCGCCAAGCCGCTGACCGGCTGGCAGAAGCACACCGACACCATCTACAAGACCAAGCTCGACCGGGCCTTCTACACGCTCTTCGAGGACGGCAAGCGCGCCACGACCGCCCGTCACCCGAACCGGACGAGCGACGACCTCTGGTCGCCTTACCTGTTCTCCGTGCTGGGCGAGCCGGAGAAGGAGGCGGTGCGCCAGTGGTTGTACTTCAAGCCCGAGGACGTGCCGAAGGAGTGGGACGCCGACTTCGACAAGAACTCCCAGATCGTGGTCTGGTCGGGCGGCTCGTGGAGCTGGTTCACCGACACCGTGCCGCTGGGCGGCGCCGACTTCCGCAAGAACTTCTTCACGCTCAACCACTGGGCGCGCTACTCGTTCGTCAACAGCCGCAGCGGCTCGCGCTACTTCCTGCAGAACACGCTGCGGTTCCTGGACCAGCCGGGCGAGTATTACTTCGACTTCGCCAACAGTGAGGTCTACTACTGGCCGCGCACGTCGATCGACAAGGTCATGGCCCCGACCGTGAAGACGATCATCTCGTTGGCCGGGTCCTCCCCCGACCGGCGCGTGCAGAACGTCACCTTCGACGGGCTGGCGTTGCAGTACTCCGACTTCGTGGACTGGTATCGGGCCGGGTGGATCAGCGAGGGCGACTCCGGCTACGAGCACAAGTATCCGGTCTACGACCGGCAGATCGAGATGCCGCGCAACCGGTTCGGCATGATCACGCTGACCAACACCCGGGACATCGACCTGACCAGGCTGCGGCTGTCCGACAGCGGCTTCATGGGCGTCTACATGTTGTTCGCGAACGAGCGCGTCAAGGTGTCCGACAGCCTGCTGGAGAATGTCGGCGCCGACGGCGTCAAGGTCGAGGGCGGATATCCGGGCGAGGGCGACATTTCTGGACATCATACGATCTCCAATACCTACATCTCCCACGTCGGCGAGCTGGTCCCCGGCGACGCGGCCGGCATCGAGCTGCTGAGCACCGGCAACAACGTGGTCAGCAACATCGTCGTCAAGCACAGCGCCCGCTACGGCATCAGCCTCGAGGTCCGTCCCGAGGTCAAGGACGAGGACAACTACGCGCGCAACAACCGGTTCTCCTACATCCGCATCGAGGAGGCGGGGCTGGACAGCGGGGACATGGGCGCCTTCTACACCTACGGCGTCTCCAATTCCGACCCGCACCCGATCGACAACCACGTCTCGCAGATGGTGATCGGCGACGTCATCAACGACCCCGGTGGCGCGATGCCGGACAGCGGGACCCGCGGGGTGCACATGGACGCCGGCGGCTGCGGGTTCTCCTTCGAGAACATCGAGGTCGGCAAGGTCAGCGACGACAAGTACCAGAGCTACCAGTGCAACGAGGTCAAGAACGCCAACTGGGCAACCGGCTTCGACGCCTCCAAGATGGAGTACGACAAGATCGGCGTCACCAGCGCCTTCCCTTATCCGATCCCCAGCTAGGCGAGGCCTGGACGGCGGGGTGCCGGCCGAGCGGGCGGCGCCCCGCCGGCCGGCGCCGTCCTCACCCCCTGGAGCGCCCGTTGAACGACCTCACGCGTCGCGGCTTCCTCTTCTCGGCCGCCGCCGCCTCCACCACGCTCGCCCTCGCCTCCCCGGCCGCCTCCGCCTCGGCGGGCTCCTCTGGCCCGCCTGACGCCGCCGGCGCAGGCTGGTTCGCCCGGCCGCGACGAGCCGTCCGCCCGATGGTGCGCTGGTGGTGGCCGGACGCGCACGTCGACCCCGCCGAGATCCGGCGGGAGGTCGACCAGCTCGCCGACGCCGGGTTCGGCGGCGCTGAGATCGCGGCGGTGCACCACAGCATCCGCGACAAGTCCGTGCTCGACCCGGCCGGGCACGGCTGGGGCACACCCGCGTGGAACGCCGGCGTCGAGGCCGCGCTCGACCAGGCGGCCAGGCGCGGTCTCACGATCGACCTCACCATCGGCCCGTCCTGGCCGGCGGCCGTCCCCACGATCACGCCCGAGAGCGAGGCGGCGGTCAAGGAGCTGGCCTACGGGTCGATGACGGTGGCCGCGGGCGCGACCTACACGGGCGAGGTGCCGCCGCCCGCCGTGGCCGGCCATCCGGTCCGTAAGCTGCTGCTCGTCCAGGCGGCCAGGATCGAGCCCGCCCACTCCACCCGCGACGAGACCGGCCTCGACCCCGCTTCCGTGGTCGAGGTGGCCGTAACCGGCGGGCAGGTCACCTGGAGCGCACCGGCCGACGGCGAGTGGGTGCTGATCGCGTACTGGGAGCGCGGCTCGGGCCAGCGCCCCGAGTCCGGCCCGCACACCGAGCCGGAAGCGTATGTCATCGACCACTTCAGCCGGGCGGGCACCCACGCGGTGATCGACTACTGGGAGTCCACGCTGCTGACGCCTGCTCTGCGCAGGCTGCTGAAACGTTCGGGGGGCGCGCTGTTCGAGGACTCCATCGAGATCGAGACGGATGCGCTGCCGTGGACGCCCGGGCTGCCGGCGGAGTTCAAGCGGCGGCGGGGCTACGACGTGGCGCCCTTCCTGCCCGTCATCGTCCTGAAGGAAGAGGACCCGGTCTTCGCCTACAACGCGGCGCTGACCCGGCACGCGCGTAAGGACTACTGGGACACCGTGTCCGAGCTGTTCAACGAGCACCACTTCGGGATGCTGCGCGACTGGGCGCATTCGATCGGCCTGGAGCTGCGGGCGCAGCCGTACGGGCTGCAGACGGACGCCATCGCCGCGGCGGCGATCATCGACGTGCCCGAGGGCGAGTCGCTCGGGTTCAAGAACCTCGACGACTACCGCTGCCTGGCCGGGGGCCGGGACCTCGCCGGGCGGGAGGTGATGTCCTGCGAGGCAGGGGCGTACCAGGGCGGGGCGTACACCACCACCTGGAAGAAGCTGCTACGTACCATGGGCGGCGCGTACGCGGCGGGGCTCAACCAGACCGTGCTGCACGGTTTCTCCTACGCCTCCGCCCCGGGCGCCGGCTGGCCCGGCTTCGCCGCGTTCACGCCGTACAACGGGACGGCGGGCTACGCGGAGTCCTGGGGGCCGCGCCAGCCGACCTGGCGGCACATGAGCGATTTATCGGGATATTTCGCCCGAGTGCATGCGGTCATGCGGGCCGGCGCGCCGCGCGCCGACGTAGCGGTCCTGCGGCAGACCGGCTACACCAAGACCGGCATCGGAGCCTCCTGGTTCACCTCGAGCGGCGTGCCCGCCGGGTGGACGCATCAGTTCATCAGCGAGCCGCTGCTCGATCTTCCAGCCGCCCGGGTCGCGCGGGGGCGGCTGGCACCGGGCGGGCCGGCGTACAAGGCGCTGTTCGTCGAAGGCGACAAGTTCTACGCCGCCGAATGCACGATGGCCCTCCGGGTCGCGCGGCGGCTGCTGGAGTACGCCGGGGCCGGGCTGCCCATCGTGCTGCTCGGGGCCTGGCGGGCCGCCGCTGTGCCCGGCGTCGCCCGCGACGGCGAGAACGAGCAGCTCAGGGCCATGATCGCAGACCTGCTCACCCGCCCCACCGTGCGCATGGTCGCCGCCCAGGCGGACGTCCCCGCCGCGCTCGACGCGCTCGGTGTGCGCCCCGACGTGCGGTACGCCACCGCGTCCACGCTGCTCACGGCCCGCCGCGTGGCCGGGGACGTCGACTATTACTACCTGTGCAACGGCAAACACGTCGAGAACCCCAAACCGCCTGTGGCCCCCATCGACCACGACGTCACGCTGGCCCGAACGGCCCGGGACGGGGTGCCGTACCTGCTGGACCCGTGGACGGGGCGGGTCCAGCGGGCGGCGCTCTACACGGAGGAGGGCGACGGGATCCGGCTGCGGGTGGCGCTGCGGCCGGGCGAGTCGATGGTCGTGGCCATCGGCCGTCCCGGCCTGTTCGGGACCCCGGCGCGGACGGCGCCGCACGTGGTCGCGACGGACGCCGACCTGGTCAGGTACGACGGGAGCACTCTGGTGGTGCGCGCCTCCCGCGCGGGGACGTACACGACCACGCTGTCCGACGGCCGGACCGTCACCTCCGTCATCGGGCCGGTACCCGAGCCGACCGTGCTGTCGTCGTGGCGGCTGGAAGTGGAGGACTGGCGGCCGGAGGGCACGGTCGCGCACCTGCTGGATCTCGACCGGCTCGCCTCTTGGTCGACCATTCCGGAGCTGGCCGACGTCTCGGGCATCGGCCTGTACACCACTGACGTCCACGTGGAAGGCGGGGCGTACCTGGACCTCGGCGAGGTGACCGACACGTGCCGGGTCCTCGTCGAGGGCCGCCGCCTGCATCCCGTGAACCAGCTCAATCCGGTCGTTGACCTCGGGCGAGGCGCCAGGACCCTGCAGGTGGAGGTGGCGACGCCACTCGGCAACCGGCTCCGCGTCGCCGACCCGGCCGTCTACGGTGGTCTGGCCCGCCAGCCGTACGGCCTCGTGGGTCCGGTCAGGCTGGTGCCGTACGTCGAGGCCCGTGTGGACGCCCGATGAAACGCGTCAGTCGCGCGACCCCCGCACGCGCCTGGCGGCCACGGTCAGCACGGTCAACCCAGCCAGCGCGAGCACCGTGGTGAACATCCACTCCCCCGAGCCGCCCGGCCCGTAGACGCGGGACTCGCGCCCCGTATCCACGGCCTGGGTGGTCTGTCCGGCTGCGAGCACGGTGCGATCGCTGCCGTACAGTTCGACATCGCGCCGCAGGACGCGCCCGTCGCCGGAGGCGAAGTCCCCGGCCCAGACGCAGGACTCGTGCCCGGGATGCTGCACGCACCGCAACTGCTTGGCGGTGAACACCCCGCTCACCCCGTCGGCGCGCGCGGCCCGTATGGCCGGGCCGAGCGCGGGGACGGACACGAACAGCAACAAGAGTCCTACAACGGCCAGCGCCACCGTGAACCCGCTCAAACGCCGTTTCGTGACCGTCATGACCTAGTGTGCGATCGCGCAGGTGCAGGAGGCGCCCGACCGCTCAGCGGGGGTGGGGTGGCGGTGGAGGAGCATCGCCACCACCATGGGCGCGAAGACGAGGGCGTTGTAGAAGAGGTGCAGCTCCATCCTGGGCAGGACCAGCTGCAGAACGCTCGTCGGGACCGGACGGCCCGCCAGGTAGACGCCGCTGAGCTTCTGCACGAGCAGCAGCAGATGCTCCAGGTGGTGCCACACCTGGATGCCGAGAGAGATGTTCCACCATGTACGCGACCTGCCGGTGAAGCCCTTGCGCAGCATGATGAGGCCCACGAGCATGAGCAGCGCGTACCCGTAGTGCATCCACTCCGAGGTCACCAGCCAGGGGAAGGGCATGCCGAGCACGCCCCGGGCCTCGCTTAACGGCCAGCCCCAGGCATAGACCTGCACGGCCTGAGTCACGTGCTCGGCCCAGTGGGCCACCACGATGACCATGAAGATCGTGAGCGCGCTCTTGTGGTGGCGCCCGTTGAGCGTGGACGCGCTGATCGTCGTCGTGGCCATTTCTCACCTCGTGTTTCTTGCGATGACGCTGGCTGAAAGTGCCACAGTGACGCTGGGGGTACGCACAGCGATGAGCAGCACAGGCAAGACGATCTCCGATGGCACTGGCAATCTGGTTGCAAGCTCTTGCAGATGACTGACAACGGCAGCGACGCCTTCGTCGCCCAAGATCAAGGCGAGTTATAGTCGCATGTTGAACTAGATTTATAATAATCATACTTCTATATTGCTGGAGTGGACATCACCAAGCCTTCCGAGATCTTCGATCGCGAGGTGGAGTGGGCCGAACTGGTCGACTTCATCAACGACGACTCCCCATGTCCGACACTCGGCGTGGTGTCGGGGAGGCGACGCCAGGGCAAGACGCTTCTCCTCGGATCCATCTGCGACGCCGCTGGAGGGATCTATATCGAAGGCACCGAGGCACTTCCCGCCGAGCACTTCCACATGATCGGCGAGTTGCTGGCCGCCCGGCTCGGCAGCCCCGCACCGCTCCACTTCACCTCCTGGCGTGCGATTATCGAGGCGATCCTCGACCTGGATACGTCGTCACCGCTTCCTGTGGTGATCGACGAATTCCCTTACCTGGTGAAGGTCTCGCCCGAGCTGCCGTCCGTCCTCCAGGCAGCCCTGGACCTGCGGCGGCGCAAGGGTGGATCGCCGATCCGCCTGATCCTGTGCGGCTCCGCCCTCACTTTCATGGGCGGGCTGCTGGCAGGGAACGCGCCATTGCGCGGCAGAGCCGGTCTGGAACTGGTCGTGCCCACGCTCGATTACCGGCTGGCCGCCGAGTTCTGGCAGATCAGCGATCCGCGACTAGCCCTGCTGACGCACGCCGTGGTGGGCGGAACACCTGCTTACCGCCGCGAATACGTTCGCGACGACGTTCCGCGGTCGCTCGCCGACTTCGACGACTGGGTCAAGCGCGCGGTGCTGAATCCCGCCCGCCCGCTCTTCCGAGAGGCGCGCTATCTCCTCGCAGAGGAGCCGGACCTGCGCGATCCCGCTCTCTACCACTCCGTCTTGGCGGCGGTGGCGGAGGGGAACGCCTCGCGCGGTGGCATCGCCAACTACATAGGCCGCAAGGCCACGGAGATCAGTCACCCACTCGCCGTGCTCGAAGACGCCGGGCTGCTCGCCAAATCCCCTGACATGTTGCGTGCGGCCCGCCCTCTCTACCGGATCACAGAACCGCTGATCAGCTTCTACCACTCGGTGATGCGCCCGGCGTGGCGGGAACTCGAACGCAGGCGGGCCGAGCAGGTCTGGAAGCGCAGCCGTGACCGGTTCCTGAGCGGAGTGGTGGGGCCGCATTTCGAAGAGGTCTGCCGTACATGGGCCGCGGACTTCGCCGGAGCCGAGACCTTCGGCGACGTTCCCGCAGAGATCGGTCACGGGGTAGTCAACGATCCCGAACGCCGGACCAGCCACGAGATCGACGTCGTGGTCCTGGCAGAGCCGGACGGGGGGCCTCGCCGGGTGCTGTCCTTGGGAGAGGTCAAATGGGGAGACGTCATGTGCGAAGGGCATGTCGAGCGGCTCCGTCGCGTCCGCGACCTTCTCGCGGCCCGTGGGTATGACATGCGATCTACCCGCCTGGCCTGCTACAGCGCTGCCGGGTTCACAGCGGATCTACGCGCGGCGGAGAACGGCGCCGTCATGCTGATCGATCCTGAGCGGCTCTACTCCTGAGGCCGAGGACCTCCTCTAACCCTGCCGGGTGCTCGTCATGGCTCTTCCAGTGCGTAGGCGACCGCCCGGGACAGCCTGAGCCTCGCACCTTTCCGGAAGGCCGCCGTGTACGCCTGGGCCCCCAGTGCGCGCCGTGCCCGCTCGACGCACTCCTGGTGTGACTTCACCTGGAACCGCGGCCGCGACGGAGAGGCGGTGACCGCCCGCCACAGGTCGTGGGCGGCGCCCAGCAGCCAGGCGGCGCGCTCGTGCCGCCCGCGAGCCCCAGCGGTCCAGGCCAGCACCTCCAGGCACTGGAGGAGACCCCATCGGTCGTCGACGGCGCTCCAGAAGGCGGTCACCTCCCGCATCTTGGCCTCGGCCCGGCGCCAGTCGCCCTGTTCCCAGCGGGCGATGCCGAGCGCGTACAAGGCGTACGCGCGGAAGAGCGCCGCGTCCCGCTGTTCGCACATCGTCACCAGTTCCTCACCGTAGGCGGCGGCACGGTCCGGGCTCAGGTGGGCGGCGAAGAGCGTGGCGAAGTAGAGCGTGACCCCCACGGCGTGGACGTCGTCTCTCGCACGGTGACGGGTGAGAGCCTCCTCCACGAGCGCGAGCCCGCCCTGGGGGTCGCCCTCGGCCAGCGCCGCGATGCCGGACATCTGGGTGGCGAACGCGAGCACCGCCTCGTCCCTCGACTGCCGCGCGAGTGCCAGGCACTCCCGCAGGTCGGCTCCGGCCGCCGGATCGCCCTGGTAGAGGGCGAACAGCCCGCTGGCCCACAGGCCCATCGCCCGGGTGGCGTTCGGTCGTGACACGAGCGCGAGACCGCGTTTCAGCCAGTGCCGTCCTTCGCTGAGCGCGCCGGCGAGGAGCCAGTGGGCCCAGAGCGCGGAGGCGATCTCCAACCCGGCGGGCGCGTCACCGGGCCTGTCGAAGCAGAGGTCCAGGGCGACCCGCACGTTGGGGAGCTCCGCGTTCAGCGTCCGGTGGTGGTCGATCTGGCCGGGCTCCATCCGGTCCACGCGCACGCGCCCGGTCAGCCGGCGGTAGTGGTCGATGTAGCGCGCACGCAACGCCTGCGCGTCCGTGGAGGGCAGCCGCTCGCGACCGTACGCACGGATGGGCTCCAGCATGCGGTAGCGGACTCCGCCGTCGTGCTGCTCCGCTGTGCAGAGGATGGACTTGTCCACCAGGCCGGCCATGAGATCCAGCACGTCCTCGCGTGCCAGCCCCTGCCCGGGGCAGACGGTTTCGGCGGTCTCCAGGTCCACGCCCCCCGGGAACATCGACAGCCGCTCCCACAGTCGCCGCTCACCGGACGAGCACAACCCGAAGCTCCAGTCCATGGTCTTCCGCAGGGTCTGGTGGCGTGCCAGGGTGCCGGGGCCGGTCTCGGCCGGTAGGTCCAGGCACTTGTCGAGCTCATTCGCCAGATCCTCCACCGATGCCGTGCGTAGCCGTACCGCCGCCAACTCGATGGCCAGCGGAATCCCGTCGAGGCGCCGAGCCAGCCGGGCGACCGCCCGGGCGTTGGCCGCGTCGACGGCGAAACCCGGCCGGATGGTCGCCGCCCGCTCCGCGAAGAGGCGCACGGCGTCTCGCCGGGCGATGTCGCGCGTGGTGTCGCCGGGCTCGGGTACGGAGAGCGACGGCACACACAGCACTCGCTCCCCGTAGACCCCGAGTGACTGCCGGCTGGTGGCCAGGATCCGCAGCCACGGAGTGTCGCGCAGGAGCCGCTGCACCAGGCGAGCGCACGCATCCAGCAGATGCTCGCAGTTGTCCAGCACCAGCAGCACCCGTTTGTCGGCCAGACGCTCCACCAGCTGAGCCACGACGTCCGGTCCGGTGTCACGGACTCCCAGCGCGGCGGCCACGGCCGAGGCCAGCAGGTCCTCGTCGTCGATGGTGGCCAGCTCCACCAGCCGAACCCCGTCCCGGTACTTCTGCCGCGCGAGCTCGCTGACACGTCGCGCCAGCCGCGTCTTGCCGACACCACCCGCGCCGGTCAGGGTCAGCAGGCGGGTCTTGGGCAGGATCCGCCTGACTTCGGAGATCTCATGCCTTCGTCCGACGAAAGCAGAGGTGTCGGGCTGTGACCAGTCCGCCGCCGGCTGTTCGGCGGCCGGGACGTCCCGGATCGTGTCGTGGGCAGTCATGCTCGTGCTCCGCCGGGAGGTTCCTCTCCGGAGAGGCGGGCCTGCTCGGCGACCCAGCCGGCGATCTGGGCCCTGGAGGTGAAGCCGAGTTTGCGCAGGATGTGCTGGGTGTGGCCCTCGGCGGTGCGCTGAGCGATCACCAGCGTCGCCGCGATCTCCTTGTTGCTCATCCCCTGCGCGATGAGGCGGGCGATCTCCATCTCCCGTCGGGTGAGGGCCGAGTGCCCGCCGGTCTCGCCGGACCGGCCGCCGGACGGCGCCTCCTCCATGAGGGCGTAGGCGACCGCCTGCTCACGGGAGAGCCTGGTACCCCGCTCGATGGCGGCTTGGAAGGCCTGCTCGCCCAGGGCGCGACGCGTACGGGCCTCGCATTCGTCGTGGTAGCGGATGAGGTGGCCGATGCCCAGGAGTGGCACGCCGATCGGCTCCCAGATGTTGCGCAGGATGCCCAGCAGTTCGCCGGCCCGCGTGAAGTCCCTTTCCGAGGCGGCGATCCAGGCCAGCACCTCGATGTTGCCCCCGACCCCGACCGAGTCGTCCACTGCGTGGAAGAAGCGCAGGCTCTGCTGTTGCAGGGCCGTCGCGCGGTGCGTGTCGCCCTGGCGCCAGAACTCGACGCCGAGCGCCGTCATCGCGTACGACTTGTGCCAGCTCTCGCCATGGGCGTCGCAGACGGCGATAGCCGCCTCGGCGGCGGCGACGGCGTGTTCCGAGTCGCCGAGGACGGAGTACGCGAAGGTGAGCCAGGTCAACGCCTGGACCTCGCCCTCCGGGTCCGTGACGGCGCGATGACGGTCCAGCGCTTCCTGGAAGGAGCTGACAGCCGAGGCGGTGTCTCCCTCCTCCATCGCGATCATGCCCGAGTACTGGGCGACGTAGCCGAGGACCGGTTCGAGTCCGAGTCGCTCGCCGAGCTCTCTGCTCTCGGCGAGCCGCTCGACCGCCGAGGCCAGATCACCCTGGATGATGGCGAGCCGGCCACATGCCCACAACGCCCGAGCCCTGACCTCGCACAGGCCGGCGGTGTCCGCGAGTCCCCGCTCGAGCCAGTCGCGTCCTTCACCCAGGTGGCTGCTGGAGATCCAGTGGTAGAGGAGGTCGCTGGCCATGTCGATGCAGAGCCCGGCGTGCTCGGCATGGCAGTATTCCAGGGCCATGCGCAGGTTGGAATGCTCGACCCGCAGCCGGTTCAGCAGTTTGATCTGCGCGGGGCCGAAAAGCTGCGCCCGCGCGTCGCGCGACAGCTCCCGGTAGTAGTCGCGATAGCGGCGTTTCAGCTCCTGGTCCTGCCCGGAGGCGATCAGCCGCTCCTTCCCGTACTGCCGGATGGTGTCCAGCAGCCGGTATCGCACTCCCGAGGGATGCTCCTCCCTGATCAGGACGGACTTCTCCGTCAGGCCGCCCACAAGGTCGACGATCTCGTCACGGGCGATGCCGTCCCCGGCACAGACCGCTTCGGCCGCCTCCAGATCCAACGTGCCGCGGAACACCGAGATGCGTGCCCACAGCAGGCGCTCGTGCTCGGTGCACAGGTCGTAGCTCCAGTCGATCAAGGCGCGCAGCGTCCGGTGGCGCGGCGCAGTGACCGTCGATCTCGTGGTGATCAGCCGGAAGCGATCGTCCAGCCGCTCGAGCAGTTGGTGGACCGAGAGCGCGCGCAGCCGTACGGCGGCGAGTTCGATGGCGAGCGGCAGGCCGTCCAGGCGGCGGCAGATCCGCTCGACGATGTCCCGGTTCTCGTTCGTGACGGTGAAACCGGGCACGACGGCCTCGGCCCGCTCGGCGAAGAGCCGGGCCGCGTCGGATATGGGATGCGGCTCGCCGTGCTCGGAGTCGGGGCCTGGCAGCGTCGGCACTGCGAAAACGTGCTCGCTGGCGATGCCCAGCAACTGGCGGCTGGTGGCCAGGATGCGCAGCTCTGGGGCGGAGGTCAGCAGCGTCTGAGCCAGCATTGCGGACTCGTTGAGTACGTGTTCACAACTGTCCAGGAGGACCAGCACCCGCTGCTCGCGCAGACGATCCGTGAGCACCTGGATGGGCGGGCGGGCGGAGTGATCCTGGATCTTCAGCGCGGCGACCACGGCCTGAGGCAGCAACGCGGGGTGGTCGAGCTCGCCGAGTTCTACCAGCCAGACCCCGTCGGGGAAGGCCCGTCGCAGGTCGGCGGCGACGCGCAGGGCCAGCCGGGTCTTGCCGACGCCGCCGGGCCCGGTGAGGGTCACCATGCGGGCGTCGGCCATCAGGCGTTTGACCATCGCCACTTCGTGCCGGCGCCCGATGAAACTGGTCAGCTCGGCAGGTAGTCCGTCGGTGTACGTGTGCGCCGAGGCGCGCACTGTGGCATTGGTCATCGATGCCTCGCATCGGCTCTGGTGAGTAGGCGACCGCACGCGAGAACGAGCCGATGTAACCAACATATGCCCCATGGCGTGTACCGGTCACGGGGACGTTATGCCTGCTCATCGCGTATGCCGGGGTCACATGCCCGACCGTCGGCAACCCATGGTGAAGATCGGGCTCGCGCATGGGACAGATTTTGCGAGGACCTGCCACGCGGCCGGCCGAGCGCCCTGGCCGGCGCCGCGTGACGGCACCGTGGTCAGCTCTCCAGGAGGCGGGCGAGTGCCTGAAGCGTTTCCGCGGGAGTGCCCGGGGGCGGGGACACGCGCAGCACGGGCTCGCGCAGATCCAGGGGAGCCCGAGCGACGGGGGCGGCGCCCACGAGCAGGCCCGCCCGGGCCGCCCGCGACCTGACGTCATCGGCCGACCCGCCCTGTGGCGGCTTGAGGGTGACGAGGGCGGAGGGCTCGTCGAGCGGTTCGACCACCCGCCACCCGCCGGCGCCGTCGAGAACGCGCCGTGCCATGCCCCCGAGGCCCGCCAGGTGGGCGTGGACGGCGGCCGGGCCGAGGGCCTGGTGTTCCTGGACCGCCACGCCGAGCGCGATCCGCGCCGCGATCCCGCCCTCCGCGCCCTCGTAGCGGATCGCGCCGGGCCGCGGCGACGGCTCGTCCCCGGCCACGCCCAGGGGCGGCGGCTCGCTCCCGGCCGCGCCCACGGGCGGCGACGGCTCATCCGGGAGCGCACGACGCGCCCGCGTGCCCGCCGCCCACACGTGGCCGCCGAGCGTCGGGACGGCGGCGTCCATCTCCGCTGTGAGGCCGGGCACGATGAGGAATCCGACCCCGCGTGGCCCGGCCAGCCACTTGCGGGAGGTGCCCACATAGACGGTCGCGCCCACGCCGCCGGCGTGCACCTGGCCGAGCGACTGGCAGACGTCCAGCACCAGCGGCACCCCGGCGGCCCGGCACAGGGCGCCGATCTCCGCGGCAGGCTGCACGACGCCCCGGTGCGAGGCGACGTGCACCACGCTGACCAGGTCCAGCCCCGCGGCAAGCACCGACCGCAGCCCGTCCAGGTCGATGCGGGAGTCGTCGTCCACGGGCAGCTCGACGAGCTTCCATCCGCGTTCCGCGGCCAGGCGGCGCAGCAGCATCAGCGTGCTGCCGTACTCCGTACGGGCGAAGCCGACGCGGCTGCCCGGGGGCAGCCGCCAGCCGCCGAGCAGCGCCGCCATCGCCGCCGTCCCGCTCTCCGCGAACGCGACGTCGGCGGGCTCCGCCTCGACCAGGGCGGCCAGCGCCGACCGCGCCGGGGTGAGGTCCGGCTCGGCCGCGTAGCCGCCGCGCTCGCGCTCCAGCCGCAGGTGCGCGACCACGGCGTCGAACGTGCGGTCGCTGGGCACGTTGCACCCGGCCGCGTCCAGAAGCCCCGGCGGCACGACGGATCGCGCCGCCCGCCACGCCTTCGCGACGGTCTCCGCCGTCTCCCAGCCCGCTGTGGCCTCTTCCCGGGTCACGCCTCGGCCAGGAGGAGGGCGAAGTCGCCGGCAGGGTCGGTGTACCAGCGGCGCACCGCGAACCCCGCCGCCGCCAGCTCGCGGCGCAGGCCGTCCGGCCGGAACTTGGCGCTGATCTCGGTACGCGTCTCCTCCCCTTCGGCGAAGTCCACGGCCAGCCCGAGCCCGCCGAGCCGCACCCGCATGGCCCTGGAGGCACGCAGCCGCATCTCGATCCAGTCGTTGCGCTCGTCGTACAGGGCGACGTGCTCGAAGGCGTCCGGGTCGAAGCTGGCGTCCAGCTCCCGGTTGATCACGTGCAGCACGTTGCGGTTGAAGGCGGCCGTCACGCCGGCCGTGTCGTCGTAGGCGGCGACCAGCCGTCCCCGGTCCTTCACCAGGTCGGCCCCGAGCAGGAAGGTGTCACCGGGGCTGAGACTGTCGTGCAGTTCCTTCAGGAAGACCTCGCGGGCGGCGGGATCCAGATTCCCGATGGTGCCACCCAGGAAGGCCACCATACGCCGCCCCGTACGTGGCAGCAGGCGCAGATGCCGTTCGAAGTCGGCGCACACGGCCTGCACGGCGAGCCCGGGGTAGCGCTCTGCCAGCCGGTGCGCCGCCGACCGCAACGTGACCGCGTCCACGTCCACCGGCGTGTAACCGCGCAGCGTCCCGGCCGCGGTGAGGGCGTCGAGCAACAGGACGGTCTTCTCGCTGGTCCCCGACCCCAGCTCGACCAGCGTGTCCGCGCCGCTGGCCGCCGCGAGCTCGCCCGCCCGCGCCCGGAGGATGGCCAGCTCGCGTCGGGTCGGGTAGTACTCCGGCAACCGGGTGATCTGGGAGAACAGGTCACTGCCCACCTCGTCGTAGAACCACTTGGGCGGCAGCCATTTGGGGGTCGCGGTCAGGCCGGTTCTGACGTCGTGTTCGAGGGCGTTGCGCAGGTAGTCGCGGTCAAGATGGTTGATCAACCGCACGGTGGACTGGCTGATAGGCACAAGATCTCCCAGTAGTCACAAGGGCTGGACGCGTACGCCGTCGGCGGCGGTGGCGAGCAGCAGGCTCCGCTCCGGCACGGCCTGCCATCCAGGCAGGTCGTCAAGCGGCTCGCTCGCCACGAGAACGCCGTCCTCTAAAGGGCGGACGAAGAGGGTGTCGCCCCAGACGGTCGCGGCGAGCGACCCGCCATCGCAGGCGAGCAGGTTCAAGCGGGCGCCGGGGTCCCTCGCCCCGGCTTTCACGACGACCTCGGCGAGGGACTGGCCGAGGTCGAGCCCGGTACGCAGCCGCTGGAACACGGCGGCGGCGAGCCAGGCGGAGTCGCAGGCGCTCTCGGCGGCGTCGGCGAGGTCCCTGACCGCCTCCCGCGCGACGCGGCCGTTGTGGCTGAGCAGCCACGGCCCGTCGGTGAAGGGCGCGGTGGCGCTCTCCTCGACCGGCATGCCGGAGGTGGCGCAGCGGACGGCCGCCAGCAGGCAGCCGGAGCGGGCCACCTGCGCGAGCGCGGGCAGGTTGGCGTCCGCCCAGATCGGGATCGAACGGCGGTAACGGACGGGTTCGGGGCGGTCCGGGTCGTACCAGCCCATGCCGAAGCCGTCGGCGTTGACCGTGCCGTGCCGCTGCCGGCGGGGCGCGTACGACTGAGAGTGCAGGCCGTGCTCGGGCTCGTGGATCAGCGTGGCGGCGGGTCTCGGCGCGCCGAGCCAGGCCGCGTGGCGGCACACTAGCGCTGCTCCGCGGTGCGGGCGCAGCGGAACCCGGTGAAGATCTGCCGGCGGATCGGATAGTCCCAGTTCCTGAACGTGGTGCGGACCGCGGCGGGGTCGGCCGCCCACGAGCCGCCGCGCAGCACGCGGTAGTCGCGGCCGAAGAAGACCTCGCTGTACTCGCGGTAGGGGAAGGCGCTGAAGCCGGGGTAGCCGCCGAACCACGTGTCGGTCCACTCCCACACGTCTCCGACCATCTGCTCGGCCCCGTACGGGCTCGCCCCGCCGGGGTAGGCGCCGAGCGGCGCGGGCCGGGCCGCCCGGTGCCCGAGGTTGGCGAGCTCCGGCGTGGGATCCTGATCGCCCCACGGGTACTTGCGGGCCCGGCCCGCCGCGGCGTCCCAGCCGCACGCCTTCTCCCATTCCGCCTCGGTGGGCAGCCGCTTGCCCGCCCAGCGGGCGTAGGCGTCGGCCTCGTACCAGCACACGTGCTGGACGGGTTCGTCCATCGGCACGAGCTCGGTACGGCCGAAACGGCTGCGCCACCACGTGCCGCCGTCCTTGACCCAGAACAGCGGGGCGAAGACGCCGCTGTCCTGCCGCCACCGCCAGCCCTCGGGCGTCCACCAGCGCGGGTCGTGGTAGCCGCCGTCCTCGATGAACGCGGCGTAGGCGGCGTTGCCGACGGGCAGCCGATCGATCCAGTAGGCGGGCAGGTCGACCCGGTGGGCGGGGCGTTCGTTGTCGTAGGCCCAGGGCAGGGTGTCGGTGCCCATCAGGAACGAGCCGGCGGGGACGTACACCTCCTCCGCGCCCGCCGCGCGTCCGGGCGGCAGGGCGCCGTCCCGCACCATGCCGGGCCGCCGCGACAGCTGCAGCGTGGCGAGCATGGTCTCGTCGTGCTGGTGCTCGTGCTGGATCACCAGGCCGAACACGAACCCGTCGCGGCGCAGCGGGCTCGGGTCCTCCAGATCGACGGCGTCCAGGACGTCGAGCACGCGGCCGCGTACGCCGCCGATGTAGTCGCGGGCCTCGGCCGGGCGCAGGAACGGCAGCGTGGGCCGGTCCTTGCGCGGCGTCTTGAAGGCGTCGTAGATGTCGTCGATCTCGGGCCGGAGCGGCGTGATGCCCGCGGCGGCCCGCAGCACCCACAGCTCTTCGTAGTTGCCGACGTGCGCGAGGTCCCACACCAGGGGCGACATCAGCGGCGAGTGCTGGTGGACGAGCACATCGTCGTCCGCTTCCGTGTAGGTCAGCGACCGGTCGCGCACCGCGATCAGCTGGGCCGCGACGCGTTCCTTGAAGTCGTTCACACTCGTCCCCCTTCGGTCAGCCAGGCCCGGGGGCCCAGGTCTATGAGGTCGGCCGCCGGCGAGCGGCCGGGTGTCACATGCCGGTCGGCGAAGGCGGCCACCTCGCCGACCAGGGCGGGCGTCGCGCCCAGGCGGGGCAGCGCCTCGAGCGCGGCGCGGAAGCACGCCTCCGCGGCTTTGGCCAGCCGCGGGTCCGCCAGCCCGCACCGCGCGGCCTCCGGCCACATCGCCCGGTACGGCTCCGCGGCGGCCAGCGCCGCGTCGGCGGCCCGGTCGTCGGCGATGAGCGCGCAGGTCACGGCCACGCACACCGGCCAGGTCGCCGGGTGCTGGGCGTCGAGGTAGCGGATCTCCAGCCAGCCGCGGGGGCGTACCGGAGGGAACACCGTGGTGGCGTGGTACGCCAGATCCGCCGCGGTGGGCTCGCCGGTCGCCAGCCAGTCGCGGAAGGTCGAGCCGTCGCGGACCGGCCGGCAGCGGTCCCCGTCCTCCCGCACCAGCATGAGGCGGGCGTCGAGCAGATAGTCCGCCCAGTCCGCGGCCGGGTCGCCGGACACGGGGACGGGGACCGTTCTGGTCGGGTCGAGGTTGTCCCACACGGCCTGGCGGCCGGACATCCAGCCGCACGGGCGGCCGCCGCTGAGCGGGGAGTTGGCGAAGGCCGCGGTCAGGACGGGGCCCAGCAGGTGCGCCCGCTCCCAGCGGGTCTCAGGCCGCCATCCCAGGTCCAGGTTGACCTGGATGGAGGCCGTCGAACACATCATCAACGGCCCGTAGGGACCGCCGAAGAACTCCGCCATGGCCTCGTACCTGGGCAGGTTTAACTGCCGACGGGGCGGGCGCACCGGATCGAGGCCCACGCCCGCCAGCGCCAGGCCCGCGGCCTCGAGGGCGCGGCGGGCCACGGCCAGGTCGGCGGTGAGCCCGTCGATCGCGCCGGACAGCAGCCCTGCGGGCCCGGAGAGCTCCAGCTGGCCGCCCGGCTCGAACGTCACCCGGCTCCCGCCGGGCAGCGGCGGCAACGCCCGCGCGACCTGCTCCAGCGGCACGTGCCTGGCGACGTCGGCCCGGTCGAAGACGAGAAACTCCAGCTCGACACCCACCCGATCGCCGCCGCCCGCGCGGAAGCACCGGCGGGCGTATTCCTCCACCTCCGAGGCGTCCTCCAGCGGCGCGTCCGCGCTGTCCGCCGCTTCGGAGGCCTCCTGGGCCTCCGAGTCGTCCTGGGGTGGCGTCGGCCCGATCGTCACGTGGCGCATGGGTCTACAGACCCGCGAGCCACGCGAGCGTTACAGGAGAATTCTCAGGCGGGTCGCCGGCTCCTGAAGGCGGACATCAGCCGCTCCCGCGTGCGATGCGACAACTTCTCGGGAGGCTGGTCGCCGAGGGCCCGGATGGTCGAGCGGAATTGGTCGACGTAGTGCCCGCAGTCCTCACAGCAGGACAGATGGACCTCAATCCCGGCACGGGACGGCTGGTCGAGGGCGTCGTCGAGGTAGGCGGTGATGACTTCCACCAGTTCGCCGCACGTGAACCGCTTCACGACGTTGCCCGCCTTACCCTCTGCGATATGAACCGCTTCACCTATTCTGCCTGCTTCACCGACTCGAAGTAGTCCTCCAGCCGCCCGCGGACCACCGCACGCGCGCGATGCAGCAGGACCCGCTGGTTGGCTGCCGAGATCTCCAGGATCTCGCAGACCTCCTCGGAGGTACACCCCTCCACGTCACGCAGCGTGATCACGATCCGCTGCCGCGGCGGCAGCCCGGCCAGAGCCTCTCCGATGAGGCCGCGCACCTCCGCGGCGAGCGCCTGGCTCTCCGGGGTCGGCCAGACCGCGGGCGACTCCTTCCAGCTTCCCGGCAGGGCGGCGTCCGTGCCGTGGAACCGCGAGGGCTCGACGGTCGGTCCGGCGTCCAGTTCGAGGGCGCTCCACGGCAGTGTACGGCTCTCCCGCACGCTGCGCTTCTTCGCCGTGTTCACCAGGATGCGGTAAACCCACGTCTTGACCGACGAGCGGCCCTCGAAACCGTCGATGGCGCCGATCACCGCCAGCCAGGTGTCCTGCACCACCTCCTCCGCGGAGTCGTCGGTGGACACGTAGGTCCTGGCCACCCGCAGCATGCCCCGCGACCAGGTGTCGAGCAACGCCGCGAACATCGCCTCATCGCCCGCCCGCAGAGCCGAGACGACGATGTCATCCGGGGGCAGGGTGCTGCCCGCGAAAGACCCCACGATCGTTTTCCTCCCCCGTGCCGCTTGGGGACATCATCACATGGCCGCCGGAGCCGTCGTTGCTCCCCCTATCCTGCGGGCGGCACGGCGGTGAGGAAACCGCGCGGAGTCAGCGGAGTTGGATGGCCGGTTCCGGGCGGTGGATGCCGCGAGGCCGGTACGTGAGCGCGTCCGAGACCCCGAGATGGTCCGCGAGCAGCCAGATGATGGCCAGCCACATCTCGGTGCCCTGCAGTCCCGGGGTGCGGGTCGCACCGGTCCCCCGGGTCAAGGCGAAGCTGAAGCCCGCGCCGTCCTGCCAGCCGCCCACCGCGCGGACGAGCTGCTCCCTGGCCCAGGCCTCGCCCTCCTCGCGGCGGTGCCGCGTCTGCTTGCCCGCCAGCCAGAGCGGGTGGATGACGTCGAGCACGTTGCAGGCGTTCCCGATGTCCGGGCCGAAGTGGCGAGGGTCGCGCGCCTGGGCGAGCACGGTGTCGACAGCCCGCTCGGGGTGGGGCAGCGGCACCCCGAACTGCGCGAACGTCCCCCGCGTGAGCCGGTAGAAGCCGTTGACCACCTGCAGCCAGCCCGCGTCGGCATCCGGCTCGCCCCACATGCCGTGGGCCTGCGAGCACCTCGTCAGGAGCCACCCGTACAGGGTCTCGATCTCGCCGCGCAGGCCGAAGTCGGCGAGGTTGCGGTAGAGGCCGGTCCCGACGGTGTCCACCCACGAGCCGGCCGTCCACGCCTTGCGCTTCCAGTCGAGGGCGTCCAGGGCGGCGATCAGGTCCTGGGAGCCGAGGCCGGCGACGGCGTGGACCGGGTGGCGGAAGCGGGCGCCGAGCAGGTCGAGCGCGTAGCCGACACAGAGCACGTGGTAGGCGGCGGCTCCGTCGAGCGCCGGCGTTCCTGTATCGCCGAGCTCCGGGATCAGGCCGGTGGCGGCGTCCTGCCGGTCCTGGAGGAACCCGACGATCTCGTCCCGCGCGGGCATCGGCGGCGGGCCGCCGAGCAGCAGGTCGGCGATCTCGACCGCGTCGCACCAGGCCCGTACGGTCGGCTCGGCGTCCGGGCGGTCCACGTAGCGCTCGCCCGTCCAGCAGCGGCGCAGCACCGCCTCGGCCTGGTCCCTGGCCCGGTCGGCGAATTCGGCGAGCAGCCGCTCCAGATCGCCTTCCTTTCCAGCGCCGTGCCCGGCCGCTTCCTTCGCAGCGCCGTGCCCGGCCGCACGTGCGACAGCGGCCTGGCCCGAGGTCGCGACGTCATCCGGCAGGACGGCGGCCGCGCCCGGGGTGTGGCGGTCCGCCGCGTCTGGGGCCGGGGCGGTGGGGCGTGGGGTGCGGCGGTCGCGGATCAGGCGGGCCGGGTTGCCGGCGACCATGGCCCAGGCGGGCACGTCCTTGGTGACCACCGCGCCCGCCCCGACGACGGCATGATCGCCGATCGTCACCCCGTCCAGCACCACCACGTTCGACCCGATCCACACGTCGTCGCCGATGCGGATGCCCTTCGACGTGATCGCCTGCCGGAACACCGGCCGGTCGGGGGCGGCGCCGTGGTTGAAGCCGAGCAGGGAGGTGTGCGCCCCCACCCGCACGGCGTTCCCGAGCACCACACGCCCGCGCGCAACCGAGTACGGGTTGAGCGTGCAGTCGTCCCCCATCACCACGTCGTCCGTGACGTACGCGTGGGCCGCGATGTAGCTGCGCTCCCCCAGGGTGAGCCGATCCGCGTAGACGGCCGCCAGCGGCGAGATGAACACCTTCTCCGGCGCCCCCAGCTCCATCCGGCCGCGCAACCCCGCCACGTGGTCCGCCTGGGCCTGCCGGTCCTCCTCGGTCGCATGGGACCAGAACAACCACGGGCAGAAGTCGAACTCGCTCATGTGATCAGCATCCTCTCCGTCGTCCCCAGCATCATCGACCACCGGCCCGGCGGTCGTGCCGGCCGACCTGCTCGACCGGCACGACACGGAGAAGACCAGCGCTCGGCCGGCCTGCCTGGAGGCGCCGGCCGAGGCCGAAGAGGAGGCTGCGCTGTCGCGTGATCAGCGGCCGAGCAGGGTCCTGACGTACTCGCCGATCGGCTGCGTGGGGCGGCCGATGAGCTCACGAAGGGTGCCGGGCGTCTGGGCGAGCCAGCCATGGGAGATCTGGACGTCCACGTCGGCCAGCACCCCCGCCATCGGAGCCGGCACGCCCGCGCCGGCCAGGACGCCCGCGTAGTCGTCCTTCGGCAGGTCCTGGTAGGTGATCTCCTTGCCGGTGACCGCGGAGATCTCGGCGGCCAGCTCGGCGAGTGTCCAGGCGGTGTCGCCGGACAGCTCGTACACCTTGCCCTCATGGCCCTCACCGGCCAGCACGGCGGCCGCACCGGCGGCGTAGTCCGCGCGCGAGGCCGCGGCGATCCTGCCGTCGCCGGCGGCGCCGTACACGGCGCCCAGCTGGGGAGCAATCGTGATCGACTGCTCGTAGTTTTCGTGGTACCAGTTGTTGCGCAACAACGTGTACGCCACCCCGGACGCCTTGATGTACGCCTCGGTCGCCTTGTGGTCGGCGGCGAGGGCCGCCTCGGTGAGGTCGGCGTTGGGCGCGCTGGTGTAGGCGAGCACGGCCCCGGCCTCCTTGGCCGCGTCCACGACGGCCGCGTGCTGCTGCGCACGGTTGGCGTCCAGGCCCGAGATGAGCAGGACCCTGGTGGCGTCCCCCAGCGCGCCCTTCAGCGTCTCCGGCCGGTCGTAGTCGGCTTCGCGCACCTCGACGCCGAGGTCGGCGGCCTTCTCGGGGGTACGCGCCGCCGCGACGATCCGCTCGGCGGGAACCCGCTTCTTCAGCTCCTCGATCACCAGCCGGCCCAGGTGTCCGCTAGCCCCTGTCACCACGATCATGGTTACTCTCCTCCCAGTACAGGCAGTTCGGTTAGCACTTTCTATCAGAAAGTGCTGCGACCGCGTAAGCTGACCTCTATGGAGGACGACTTCGAGAATCTGGTGGCCGACGTCTTCTCGCGCCGGTGCACCTCGCGCTCGGTGCTGGAGTCGATCACGGGTCGCTGGGCGATCCTGGCGCTGGCGGCCCTGCACGAAGGGCCTTACCGGTTCAACGCGCTGCGCCGTCGCGTCGACGGCGTCAGCGAGAAGATGTTGTCCCAGACCCTCCAGGCCCTCGAACGCGACGGCATGGTGCTGCGGGAGGCCGAGCACACGATCCCGCCCAGGGTCGAATACAGCCTCACCGCGCTCGGCCGCGAGGCCGCCGAGTATCTGATCCCGCTGATCACCTGGGTGGAGGGGCGCATGCCCGACGTCATGTCCGCCCGCGAGACCTATCAGGGTCGGTAGCAGGGCATAGATTCATACCTTCGGTCTACCGGGTAGTCTCCTGGTATGACTTCAGATATGACGACCATCAAAGTCCCGAAGACGGTGCGCGACCGGCTGAACGCCATCGCCGACGAGCGGGGCCGTGGCACCACGCTGGCCGCCGTACTGACCGACCTGCTCGACCAGTATGAGACGAACAAGACACAGGCCCGGTTGGCCTACCTCGAGGTGCTCGCCAAGGCCGAAGAGGACGCGGAGGCCATGGCCAAAGCTGAGCGGCAGACCGAGAAGGCGATTCAGATCCTGCAAGCTCGTGAGACCGGCCGGTGACCCCGTTCGGGTATGTGCTGGACGACACCGTTCTGATCGAGCTGGGCCGCCGGGACATCGGGCTGCACCGGCTCATCGTCTCCTTCGACCGCGCCCACGTGCGCACCAGCGTGCCGTTCATCACCCTCGCCGCCGCAGAGGCAGTGCTGTCGCCTGATCAGCGGTTGGTCGTCCGCGGCGTGGTCGAGGTCCTGGAGCACGTGTATGTGGATCCGATCGCGGCGCATACCGAGGCCGCTCGGCTGGCCGAGGTGGTCGCGCGCATGGAACAGCCCGCCGACATGGCCGCCGCTCATGTCGTTGCGGTCTCCTACCACTTGGACTGGCCTGTCCTGACCGCCGACGCGAGTCGCTGGGACACGATCAAGGCACACCTGCCGTGGCGGGTCGAGCTGGTCGAGATCTCCGACCTGGATTGAGCCCGAGCGTCCAGCTCGACGCTGAGCACCCTAGCCGTGCAGAACGACATGTTTCGCCCCCGGAAGCGATCTTCATCAGGTACGCTCCCCTGCTGGCACTGCCGACTCGCGGAGGAGCTCTCACGATGCGACGCGTCACCCGCGGCTTAGCCGCCCTGGTCCTGGTCCTCGTGACAGCGGCGTGCTCCGGTGCCGCCGACGACGCGCCGCCGCCGAAGCCGGTGCTCGAGAAGGACACCATCAAGGTGGGCATCGTGCCGACCGCCGAGGTGGCGCCGCTGTTCATCGCGCTGAACAAGGGGTTTTTCACGCAGGAAGGGCTGACCGTCGAGCCGGTGGTCGTGACGGGCAGTGGAGCGGCGGCGCCGCCCTTGCAGACCGGCACCCTGGATCTCGCGCAGACCGACTACGTCACCACGTTCTTCACCGGGGACAGGGGCATGCCGTTCAAGGTCGTCGGGGCCATGTCCCAGGCCGGACCGGACTCCTTCGGCCTCGTCGCCAGGGACGGCGCGAAGATCGAATCGGTGAAGGACCTCAAGGGCAAGAAGATCGCAATCAACAACCTCAACGGGCTGGGCACGCTCATCATCACCGCCATGTTGCGGGATGCCGGCATGAAGGCGCGCGACGTCCTGTTCGTGGAGGTGCCCTTCCCCGAGATGCCGAGCAAACTCGCCGCGCGGCACGTGGACGCGGCGTGGGCGGCCGAGCCGTTCCTCACCTCCGGCGAGTCGCGGGCCAAGCTGCGCAGGGTCGCCGACACCATGGCGGGCCGGATCACGGACTGGCCGGTGGGTGGCTGGATGGCGAGCGACGACTGGGTGACGCAGAACCCGCAGACGCTGGCCGCCTTCCAGCGTGCCTTTACCAAGGCCCAGCGGCTCGCCTCGAGCGACCGCAAAGAGGTGGAGGCGGTGCTGCCGACGTACGTGAAAATCGACGCGGCGACCGCCACGCAGACGTCCCTGGGCGCTTACCCCACCGCCGTGGACCCGCAGGGGCTGCAGCGGGTGGCCGACCTCATGTTGCGGCACGGGTTCGTCCATCGCCACCTGGACGTGAAAACCGTCCTCGCCCCCTGACGCCGTCACGCCTGGACGCTGAAGATCACAGCGGCGCGCACCTACTCCTCAGGCAGCGACCTGCTCGGTGGCCGCCTCCGCGATGCGCCTTGCGCCTGCCCTTGGTCGCCTTCTCATGATCGACCTTCACCTTGACCTGCCCACTGTTGCGCCCTGCCTGCTCCGCAGTCGACACGTCGTGTTGGTCCTGGTTGGACCTGCCCTTTCCGGACCCGTCCGAAGTGCTGCCTCCTTCTTGCTCGGTCTGCCGGCCGGCCACGCTGCGCGGACGGTCGCCGCGGGTCACGCCACCCGTCACGCCACCCGTCACGTCACCGGTCGCGCCCACGGCCACATCGAGGGGTGAATCGCCGACGGCGATCGTTCTGATGACGGTATTCGTGGCGGCGCCGATCACCGAGATGCTGTTCGATCCTCCGTTGGCCGCGTAGACCCGGGTGCCGTTTCTTGAGATCGCCACCCCGACAGGACTCAGGCCCACCGGTACGGTGTTGCTGACGGTGTAGTCGGCGGTGGGGATCACCGACACCGTGTTCAAGGACGAATCGGTCACGTAGGCCAGGGTGCCGGCCGGGTTGACCACCACTCGCTGAGGATCAAGGCCCACCGGGATGATGGCGATGGGGGTGTTGTCGCTGATGCGGATCACCGACACGATCGCGGACCCGCGACTCACCACGTAGAGACGGGTGCCATCGGAGGTGACGTCCACCCCGGCGGGATTCAGTCCGACCGGGATGTCGGTGACGGCATAGGTGGCGGTGTCGATCATCGACACCTGGGTGGAGAATTGCCCCGCATTGCCCACATAGACACGCGTGCCATCCGGAGTGAATGTCACCCCGACGGGGAAGTCGCCGACCTGGATGGTGGCGATGACGGCATTGGTGGCGGTATCGATCACCGACACGGTGTTCGAGGACGCATTGCTCACATAGACGCGGTCGCCGCGGGGAGAGACCGCCACCCCCCAGGGGAGGGTTTCAACTTGAATGGTGGCGATGACCGCGCGGGCACCTGTGTCGATCACCGACACGGTATTCGAGTCTCCGTTGGTCACGTAGGCGCGGGTGCCGTCGGGGGAGACGGCGACCTCCTGAGGGTTGTTTCCCACGGCGATGGTGGCGACAACAGTGCTGGTAGCGGCATCGATCACCAACACGGTGTTCGACAGCGTATTGGTCACGTAGACGAATTCCCGGGGCTCAGCGGGAGCCGGCACAGGGGCGGCGACCGCCATCAGTGCCGTGAACCCGATCGCTACGGCCATCCCTGCCCCTGACGCCCGGATACGGGACCACCATCCCCGAGCATCACGTCGTCCCGGCAGCATCGAAGGACGATGTCCGGTCACACTCGGTCGAAGCCAGAGCATGAGAACCTCCATATCGACGATCACATGGTTCGGTTCTACATATGCATGACATTTCGCCGAGAGGCGCGGCGCGCAGGCTTGCCTCTTCCGGGCGATGAATTGGCACGTTTCTGGATTGACGGCCGGATCGGGATCAACGTTCCCAAAGGTGACTCAAGTCCTTTGTCTTGGATATCCCTTTTGAGTATTTGCTCAGGAAGCCGCCTCCGCGTCATGGCCGCTTACACCACCGGCAGGGCATCACACAATGCAATAGGTAAAGTTCTTTCTGCGAATCTTTACTTGGATCTGCGGAGAGTGTTCAATAAAGCTGTCAACAAGCGGTCCGGATCGAAGTAATGGAACCGACTCCAGATCATTCGAAGATCTGGGCTTCGATCAGCCGAGAAGAGAATCTTCTGGCGCGCTTGTCGCCATTTGCCGACTGCCTGATCCGCGAGATTCACATTTTCCCATCCCGTCGCTGCGAATCCTGCCATGCCCAGCCGAAGGGAGAACCTCTCATAGCGCATCTTTCATAGAAGCCCCGTCCGAGAGAAAGATCAGTCAAATGGCACCAGTCATCACGTCAATCAGCGTCGCGCCGCAGAACACCAATCAGGGAAGCTACGGCCAGATTCTCACCGTCAACGGCACCGGCCTCGGCACCACGGTGAATGCCACCATCAGGGTGGGAGCCAAGGGCGTCACTCCCACCACGAACACCGGCACAGTGGCCACGTGCACGCTTCCCGCCGGATGCGGGCCGGTCGGCGTCAGTGTCGTCGTCAGCGGCACCGGCGGCGGCACGAGCAGCTCGCTGCCGCTGTACTACATCGGGTCCCCGTTCGTCGCCGAGGTCGCGCCGTTCGAAGGTTCGGCCACCGCACCCTCCGCTGTCACGTTCACCGGCACGGGCCTGCTGACGACGAACCAGGTCCAGTTCGCGGGCGTGACCGCGACTCTCACACCTCCCACCGGCGACACCCAAGTCACGGCGACCCCCGTAGCGATAGCCGAACTCGCTGCCGCGCCATGGTTCCAGCTCAGGAGCGCCTCGGTGCGAACAGCGGGCGGCACGTTCACCATCGCCAACGCCGTGGCACTCTACGACGATCCCGTGATCACAGATCTCGACCCGGACACCGGCCCGGCGGGCACCGAGGTCCTCATCACGGGCACCGGATTCGCCGGCTCGACCATCAGCGTCACCTTTGGCGGCGTTGACGCCGACTTCACCTCCATTTCCGACACGCAAATCCTGGCCACCGCCCCCACAGGTCCCATCGCCGGCGCGCAGGACGTCATCGTCAGCACACCAGGCGGGGACAGCGTCGCCGCCACCTTCACCTACACCTGAGTCTCGGCGAGGAAACTCAACCGTCGGGGCAACGCGATAGGGCGCTGCCCCGACGTCCATCAGCGCTCAACCGGACGCTCCCGAGAGGACGTGACGACCATGGCCCCCGTCGTCAGCAGCGTGACTCCCCATCAGGGCTCTTTCGCGGGTGGCACGAGCGTGACCATCACCGGAAGCGGGTTCGGCGGGGCCTCCGCTGCGAGATTCGGCGGGACACAGGCCGCCGGTTTTGTGCTGGTCTCCAGCACCAAGATCACCGCTATCTCCCCGCCAGGCGCAGGAACGGTCAATGTGACGGTGACCGGCTCCTCTGGCTCCAGCACGCAAACGGTCCCGTTCACCTACGTGAACGCACCCGCCCCGATCATCACCGCTCTGGCGCCGAACACGGGTCCGGAAGCGGGCGGAACCACAGTCACGGTCACGGGCAGTGGGTTCACGGGCGCTACCCAGGTACGGTTCGGAGCGCTGGCGTCCAGCTTCACCGTCGTCTCCGGCAGCCAGCTCACCGCCACAGCCCCGGCCACCGGGCCGGCCCCCGTCCTCGTCACGGTCACCACCCCGGCAGGCACCAGCAATCCGGCGCCGTTCTGCTATTTCGCCACAACCGCGCCGGTCGTCACCGGCATAGCGCCCAGCGGCGGCCCTCTCGCCGGTGGCAACACCGCTACGATCACCGGGTCGGGATTCGCCGGCGCCACCCAGGTACGGTTCGGAGCAGTGGCGTCCGGCTTCACCGTGGTCTCCGACAGCGAGGTGACCGCCACCGCACCCGGCGGTTCCGGCACTGTCCCGATCACCGTGACCACGCCGGACGGATCGAGTGCGGGCGATGTTCACTACAGCTATGTCGCCGCCCCGACGATCGTGAGCCTGAACCCGAGTGAGGGACCGTCCTTCGGTGGTAACTCCGTCACCATCGTGGGGACCGGCTTCACCGACGTCACCGGTGTGCTCTTCGGCGCCTCCCCCGCTCCGTTCTCCATCGTCTCCGACACCCAGATCGTGGCCACTCCGTCCGCGGGGTCTGGGACGGTCATGGTCACGATGGTGTCAGCCGGCGGCTCGAGCTCTCCCGGCGTTCCTTACACCTACCTGGCATGAGCGCTTTCGGGACTGTGCTGCTGGTCATCACACCTGGACGCTGAAGATGACGGCGGCGCGCAGGGCCAGCACGCCGGCCAGCACCAGCAGGGGCACGGCCAGCGAATGACGCATGGCCGCCGCGCCGTCCGCCGACAGCCGTTCGGTGACGAGGCCGTACAGGCCCGGGGCCAGGCCTGCGAGGGCGACCAGCCACAGCACGAGCCAGGGCAGGCCGAACACGATGCCTTGCGTGCCCGCCGCGAACAACGTCACCGCGAACACCACGATCAGCGCCAACTCCAGCAGCGCGTACAGCCGCTCGGAGACCGACAACATCCCGGCGCTCGGGCGCGCCTCCGGGCGGTAGCGGGCCAGCAGGAGCATCAGCGCGGCCGAGCCGGCCAGGCCGGAGGCGAGAAAGAGGCCGCCGAGGGCCCAGGTGTCGCTCCACACCGGCTGGTTCGACACCGACAGCAGTACGCCTGTGTAACCGGCGATGAACAGGCCGAACAGCGATCCGAAGATGGTGAAGGGGCGGTTGTCGAGCCAGGTCACCAGGGGGAGGCGGAGCTTGCCGTCGCGGACGAGCGAGGCGGCGAAGGAGACCGTGGTGATCGCCCCGAACACGACCAGCGCCCAGGAGCCGATCGACATCGGCGACCAATATTTGAAGTTGAGCCCCGGGTGGCCTGGGGTGGTGTTCCACATCATGTGCCAGAAGCGCCACGGCTGGCCGAGGTCGAGGGCGAGCAGGAGCGGCGCGATGAGCATCGGCGGGAACGCGATGTAGTAGCCGATCCTCGCCATCGGCTCGTCGCCGGGGGCGTTGCGGAGCCTGAGCAGGGTGGCCAGGACGTACGAGCCGCCGGACAGGCCCGCGAGGAAGAAGTAGGCCAGGATGTACCACAGCCAGTCGGGTGGGCCGGCGAAGTGCTGGACGTTATCCATGGTCGGCCTCCGCCTTCCTATCCATCGCTCTCTCCCTCGGCCTCCGTCACGGTCTCCTTGCGGCGGCGCAGCGCGATCAGGCCGCCGAGGACGCCCAGGATCGCGGTGACCGCGGCGGTCAGGTAGCCGCCGACGTTGTTGCGGCTGGGCAGCACCGCGTTGCGCTCGTCCGGCAGGCCGTACTTCTCCGGCCGGTCCATGAGCAGGAAGAACGCGTTCAGGCCGCCGTACACCTTCTCGTCGTGGCCGTACAGGCGGGCCTCCGTGACGCCCTGGGCGTGCAGGGTCTCCAGGCGTTTGGCGGCCGTCTGGCGCAGCTCCGAGACCGGGCCGAACTTGATCGACTCGGTGGGGCAGGCCTTGGCGCAGGCGGGGGTCATGTCGTTCTGGAGGCGGTCGTAGCAGAGTGTGCATTTCTGTGCGATGCCGTTGGTGTGGCTGGCGCCGATCACGTCGTACGGGCAGGCCGCGATGCAGTTGCGGCACCCATTGCAGACGTCGGGCTGGATGAAGACGCTGTCGAACTCGGTGCGGATGATCGCGTTGGTCGGGCAGACCTCCATGCAGCTGGCCTGCTGGCAGTGTTTGCAGACGTCCGACATCATCAGCCACGCTTTGCCGTTGCCCTGGGTGAGGCTCTCGTCGGGCACGTTGTCGTGGAACTGCACGTGCCGCCAGTTCTCGGCGTCCAGCTTGCCGGTGTTGTCGAAGCCGTCCAGGAACGACGGTTCGTTGCCTTCCAGCTCGTTCCACTGCTTGCAGGCCACTTCGCAGGCCTTGCAGCCGATGCACACGCTGGTGTCGGTGAAGAACCCGTACGCCTGGCCCGGTGTGATGTGCGGCATCTTCAGAACCCCATCAGATTGGGCGTGATCTTGGTGTAGCCGTGATCGGCCATGTGCAGGTCGATGGGCACGGCGGCCAGCTCGTCCACGTGCGGTACGGCGTGGGGGTCGCGGCCGAGGTCGACGTCGATGAGGTAGCCGCGGCAGGCCTCGCACGATTCGGCCCTGAGGTGCGGGAACAGCGCGTCGCCCGCGGCGGTCCCCCGGCCGACCCGCGGTTCCTCGCTTCCGGACGGCGCGGCTTCGGCGTGGACGGTTCGCTTACCTGTTTCGCCGCATTGCGGGCACGTGGTGGCGGAGAAGGTCCACTCGTGGGCGCATCGGGCGCAGTGCAACATGCGGCGGCCGCTGACGAGCGGGTCGTCGCCGGCGGTGCGGTAGCTGAGCTGCGGCGCTCCGCCACACGCGGGGCAGCGCCGCCCCGCCTCGTGGCCGGTCGGCGCGGAGAGCGGGACGACGCGCATCGTGGCGCGCGCGAGATAGCGCTCGACGGGCGCGAGCTCCTCGCCCGCGAGCCAGGCGTCCAGCAGGCCGCCACCCGAGCCCCTGGCCGTCCCGAGCGGGCCGCCACCCGAGTCTCCGGCCGTCCTGAGCGGCCCGTTGAGAGCGGCGGGCGGACCGGCGCCCGAAGCCGGGGCCAGGAGGCCGTTGCCGACGGCTATGCGGACCGCGGCCGCCAGGAGCGGGGGGCCGTGAGCGGCGGTCGCCTCGATGACGCGGGGCAGCACGTGCACGTGCGCCCACTCCACGGCCCCATCGGACGGGACGCGGTCGCCCACCGACTCCCACGTCTCCACCAGCGCCAGGTACAGCCCGAACACCTCGGCCGCGTGCGGATACCGCTCGCGCAGCGCCCCCGCCCGTGCCCGGTCCCTGGCGAACATCAGAGCTTCTCGATGTTCACCAGGAACGCCTTGTACTCCGGCGTCCGCGCGCTCGCATCCCCCACGAACGGAGTGAGGGCGTTGGCCAGCCAGTGCTGCCCGGTGTTGATGCCCACGAACCCCCAGTGGATGGGGATGCCGATCTGGTAGACCCTGCGGCCGTCGATGTCGAGCGGCCCGAGCCGGCTGGTCACCACCGCCCGCACCTCGAGCTTGCCGCGCCGGGACGACACCCGCACGCGATCACCCGTCGAGATGCCCTTCTCGCGCGCCAGCGCGGCGGGCACCTCGACGAACGCCTCCGGCTGCAGCTGGACCAGGTGCTCGACGTTCTGGGTGACGTAGTGCTCGTGCTCGGTCAGCCGGTACGAGGTCGCCACGTACGGATAGTCGGCCACCGTGCCGAACCGGTTGGGCCGCCCGGCCCGCTCGTCGTACCTGAAAGCCACCGGCGTCGCCGACACCTGCGGGTGCAGCGGGTTGGCGATGGGCGACTCGATGGGCTCGTAGTGCTCGGGGAACGGCCCGTCCGCCACCGCGTTGCTGAACAGCCGGCCCACGCCCTCGCCGGTCATGATGAACGGCAGCGGCGCGTCAGGGCCGGGCCCTGTCGTCGGCGGGTAGTCGGGCACGTCGCCCACCCACTTGCCGTTCTCCCAGGCGATGCCGGGGCGCGAGGGGTCCCATGGCCGGCCGTTCTCGTCGGCGGAGGCGCGGTTGTAGAGGACGCGGCGGTTGGCGGGCCAGCTCCACGCCCAGTTCGGGTAGAAGCCCATGCCGCTGGGGTCGTTCTTGGCCGGGTCCTGCACGCCGTCGCGCCGCTTGGCCAGGTTGCCCTCCTCCGGGTAGTGGCCGGTGTAGATCCAGTCGCCGGCACTGGTGGTGCCGTCGTCCTTCAGGTCGACGAACGTGGCCAGCCGTTTGCCGGTCCGCAGGTCGCGGCCGTTGATCTCCTGCGCGATCTCGTCCAGCTCGGGTTTGCGCGGGTTGGCGTACGGCAGCGCCATCTTCAGCACCGGGTCGGGGAACTTCCCGCCCTGGGCCTCGTACAGGTCCCTGACCCGCAGGAACAGCTCGGAGAGTATCCAGTGGTCGTGCCTGGCCTCGCCCTCTGGCGGCAGCACCTGGTCCTTCCACTGCACCCAGCGGCCGCTGTTGGTGAACGAGCCGTCCTTCTCGATCCAGTGGGTGGCCGGGAGCATGAACACCTCGGTCTGGATCTTCGCCGGGTCCATGCCGGGGGCCTGCCAGAACTCGGAGCTGGTGGTGGCGAACGGGTCCATCACGCACAGCCACTTGAGGTTCGTCAGGGCCTGGAGCACCTGGTTGGAGTCGGGGCCGATGCTGGTCGCGGTCATCCCGGACAACATGATGCCCTGCATCTTGCCGCGCAGCGCCTGGTCGAAGATCGAGATCCAGGAGGCGTTGGCGGCGGGCTTGGGCAGGTAGTCGAAGGCGAACTCGTTGTCCTTCGTGGCGGCGTCGCCGTACCAGGCCTTGAGGAGGCTGACGAGGTAGCGGCGGTAGTTCTCGCCGAAGAAGTTCACCGCCCTGGGGTGCAGCTTGACGCTGGCGCTCTCGCCCAGGTAGGCGTTGATGTCCTCCTGGCCCGGGGCCGGGATGCGGAGGTAGCCGGGCAGGATGTCCCAGGAGATGGCGTGGTCGGTGTTGCCCTGGATGTTGGCGTGGCCGCGTTCGGCGTTCATGCCGCCGCCCGGGCGGCCCATGTTGCCGAGCAGCAGTTGCAGGAGGGCGCCCGAGCGGATGAGCTGCACGCCGGTGGTGTGGTGGGTGAGGCCGACGGCGTACACGATGGTCATGACCTTGTCCGGGCGGCCCATCTCGCCGACCTGCCTGGCCACCTGGAGGAACTGCTCGCGCGGGATGCCGGTGATGCGGGCGACGGTGTCCGGGTCGTAGCGCTGGTAGTGGGCGCGGAGCAGGTTGAGCACCGAGCGCGGGTGGTCGAGGTCGATCCTGGCGTGGCCCTCGTCATCGGTCTCGTACGCCCACAGCTTGGTGTTGTAGACGCCCTGCTCCTGGTCGAAGCCGTTGAACATGCCGTCCTGGAAGGCGTACCCGTCCTTGACCACGAAGCCGGCGTTGGTGGCCCACCTGACGTAGTCGTCGTGATAGAGCCGGTTCGTCAGGACGTAGTTGATGAGGCCGCCGAAGTAGGCCACGTCGGTGCCGGTCCGGATCCGGACATACGTGTCCGCCACCGCTGAGGTCCGCGTGAACCGCGGATCCGCATGGATGATCTTCGCGCCTCTGTCGAGCTTGGCGCGCATGAGCCAGCGGAAGCCCACTGGGTGGGCCTCGGCCGGGTTGGCGCCGTTGACGAGGATCAGATCGGCGTGCCTGATGTCACGCCAATGATTGGTCATGGCCCCTCGGCCGAACGTGGCAGCCAAACTGACCACCGTGGGACCGTGTCAAACACGGGCCTGTTGTTCGAGGTGAACCAGGCCCAACCCCCTCATCAGCTTCGTGGCGAGATAACCCTCTTCCGAGCTGAACGCCGCCCCGCCGGCGAAGGCGACGCCCTCGCAGCGGTTGACGACGTTGCCGTCGGCGTCCTGGGTGACGAACGTGGCGTCACGCGAGGCCTTGATGTTCCTGGCGAGCCGGTCGAGCGCGAACTCCCAGGAGACCTGTTTCCACTCCGCCGCTCCCGGCGCGCGGTAGAGCGGGTGTGGCACCCGCCTGCGCGAGATGGCCAGCTGCAGCGACGTCGCGCCCTTCGGGCACAGCGTGCCCTCGTTGACCGGGCTGTCCGGGTCGCCCTCGATCTGCAGCAGCTCCGTCTTGCCGTTCGCGGCCTTCTTGGTGTGGGCGATGAGCGAGCACCCGACCGCGCAGTACGGGCAGAGCGAGTGCGACAGGGTGGCCCCTTCGATGCGCAGCCGCTGCTTGACCCTGATCGACTCGGTCAGGTCGAACCCCAGAGCGGAGCCGCCGAGCACCCCTGCCGGTCCGATGCTCAGGAACTGCCTCCGGCTGACCTCCATGGCCGGAACTCCCCTCAGCTGAAGCTTTGGGTACCAACCTTTTGTTCACCGTATGATCTGACTCCCTGCGCGTCTAGCCCTGGGCCAGTTGAAGGTCGTGGCGGCCGCCCGGATCCTCCGGATTGCGCAAGAGGTCGAGCAGTCTCGCATCGGCCGGCACCAGCACGCCGTGATCGCCGCGTTCGGCCGCCAGACGCAGCGTCTCCCGCCAGGCGGCCCGCCCCGTCGGCACGGCGACGGACACCCACCGCCCCGCCCCGTCCTCTTCGTACGTGCCGTCGCCGCTGTGCCGCACGCGGCTCTCCCCGTCCGCCTCGGCACCGGCGATGAGAGTGAGCCGTCCGCGGCTCAACCGCTCCACCGTCGCCAGCACCTGCGGCGCGGGAGTGTGGGGCACGGCCACGACCAGGATCGATCGGTAGGTCAGCGCGGCGAGCGCGGCGGTCAGCGTGAGCGGATCGAGCGACGGCGCCGCACCGTGCTCCACCCACAGGGCGTCGGCCCCGGCCGCCTCGAACGCCACCGCGTCGGACAGCCACTCCCCCGGATCGTCCGGCGGCCTCGGCAGCACGACCCCGGCCTTCACCCGCTCAGTCATCGTGCCGCTCCCTGTCCACGACGACCCTCAGCCGGTCGTCGATCCTGCGGGTGAGGTGGAGCCTGTCGAGGTGCTCCAGCAGCGGGATCACGACCCGCCGGTTGGTCTGGAGCGCGGCCCGCGCATCGCTCGCCGTGAACGGCTGCGGCAGCTTCGCCAGCAGCCGTGCCGCCTCGGTGTCGGCGCCGGGCAGGAGCACCACGCCGTCGGCGAGGCGCAACACCAGTCCGGCCCGCGCGGCCAGCGCGACCGCCCGCCTGCCGAGGCCGAGATCGGGCAGCCGTGCGGCCTCCGGCGCCAGGTACGGCGCCCCGGCCAGCTCGGCACGCAACCGCTCGACGGCGCCGACGACGTCCGCGGGCACGCCCTCGCCGTCGATGCGGCCATCGGACACGTGCAGCGGCGGGCAGCTCTGGACCAGCGCCTCGACCAGGTCCCGCGCCGGGAGGCCGAGCGCGGTGCGCGCGGCGTCCACCGGGATGCCCGGCTGGTCGGCCACGACCGCCCTGAGCCGCTCCGCCAGGCTCGCCCACGACGCGGGGTCGACCATCCAGTCACCGGCGCCGGGCACGTCGAGCCCGGCCGGATCGCACCCCATCGCGGCCAGCTCGGACCGCCGCACCACCCCGCGCCAGCTCAGCACAGTGGCCGCATCGGGCACCCGGCTCGCCGGCTCATGTGCCCGGCCGCCGTGGTGCTCGGGGACGGCGAAGGGTGCGGGGTCCGCAGCGGGGACGGCGAAAGGCGCGAGCTCCGCGGCGGGAACGGCGAAAGGCGCGAGCTGCGCGGCCCGTTCCGCGGCCGCGCCTCGGCGGCGCAGCTCCGGTGGTCGCACGTCGAGCACCAGCACGCTCGTGATCGGCCGCCCTGAACAGCGCAGCAGGGCCCGGTCACCGACACGCAGCGGGAGCGCCCGCGCCAGCGTCAGCCGCGCGGCCCTCGTGCGATCGGAGAAGGGGCGGACGCGTACCGGCACGGAGGCCGACCCCATGTGCAGGACGGCCTCACGCGGCGGTGGCCAGCCGTCCAGTCGCGCGTCCACCACGCCGGTCTCGATCCAGGCGTCGGGCGTGAGCAGCGTCGTGCCGCGGAGCACGCGGTCGCGTTCGACGCCGCGCAGGTTGACCGCGACGCGGGCGGTGGCCGTGACCTCGTCCACCGGCTCGCCCGTGACCTGCACCGCCTTGACCCGTACCCGTTCGCCGTCCAGGACAAGGGTGTCACCGGCCCGCAGGGTTCCGGCGGCGAGCGTGCCGGTGACCACCGTGCCCGCGCCCGTGATCGTGAAGGCCCGGTCGATCCACAGCCGCACCGGCGCCCGGGGGTCGGGCGGCGGGAGGGAGGAGACCAGCAGGTCGAGCCCGCGGCGCAGGTCGTCGAGCCCTTCGCCCGTGGCGCCGCTCACCGTGACGACGGGCCAGGAGGGGATCCGCTCGCGGGCCTCCTCCACCGCCAGTGCGGGATCCATGAGGTCGCACCGGGTGACAACCAGCAGGCCCCGCTCCACGCCGAGCGCCTCGATCGCCTCCCAGTGCTCCTGGGACTGGGCCTGCCAGCCCTGGTCGGCGGCCAGGACGAACATCACGGCCGGCACCGGGCCCAGCCCGGCCAGCATGTTCGTGACGAACCGCTCGTGCCCCGGCACGTCCACGAAGGCGAGGCGGCGGCCCGACGGCAGCGTGGTCCAGGCGAAGCCGAGGTCGATGGTCATGCCGCGGCGGTGTTCCTCGGCCCACCGGTCGGGTTCGATGCCGGTGAGCGCGCGGACCAGCGTAGACTTGCCGTGGTCGACGTGCCCGGCCGTGGCGATCACGTACATGCGCGCACCGCCTCCGCCAGCTCCTCGTCCAGTTCGGGCGGCACGGAGCGCAGGTCGAGGAGGAGCCGGCCGCCTGCCACCCGGCCGACCACGGCGGGGGCGCCCACGCGGAGCGGGAGCGCCAGCCGTTCGGGCAGGGCGAGCGCGACACTCGGCAACTCGTGACCGGGTGCTCCCCCGCCGCCCACGACGGCCACGCTCTCGACCACCTCACACGCCACCCGCCCCGCCCCGCCCCGCTCGCGGCCATCGTGCCGATCACCCGTGCACAGGAGCGCAGCCAGGCGGTGGGCACGGCGGCGTAGCCCGTCGAGGTCGGCGTGGAGCGCGAGCCGTACCGGTGGGTCCGAGCGGAGCGTCGCCTCCAGGGCGGCCAGGGTCAGCTTGTCCACGCGCAAGGCGCGAGCGAGCGGATGGCGGCGCAGGCGCCGCACCAGGTCGGCGCGGCCCAGGATCAGCCCCGCCTGCGGCCCGCCGAGCAGCTTGTCGCCGCTGGCCGTCACCAGCGCGGCGCCGTCGCGCAGCGCCGTGCCGACGTCGGGCTCGTCCGGGAGCAGCGGGTCCGGGGCGAGCAGCCCCGAGCCGACGTCGACCACCACGGGCACCGGCAGCGTGCTCAGCTCGGCGACCGAGGCGGCGGCGGTGAAGCCCTCGACGCGGAAGTTGGACGGGTGGACCTTCAGCACGAACCCGGTTTCGTCGCCGATGGCGTCGGCGTAGTCGCGGGCATGGGTGCGGTTGGTGGTCCCGACCTCGCGCAGTCGAGCGCCCGTGGATTCGAGCAGGTCGGGGAGGCGGAATCCGTCCCCGATCTCCACCATCTCGCCGCGGCTGACGACGATCTCCCGCCCGGCCGCCAGCGCGGTCGCCGCCAGGACCAGCGCCGCCGCGTTGTTGTTGACGACGTGCACGTCCTCCGCGTCAGGAACAGCCGCCGCCAGCGCGGCCAGCGCCGCCCGCCCGCGCCGCGCCCGCTCCCCCGTCACCAGGTCGAACTCGACGTCCGTGTACCCGGCGACCGTGCTCATCGCCTCGACGGCGGCGGGCGAGAGCGGCGCCCGGCCCAGGTTGGTGTGCACGAGCACACCCGTGGCATTGATCACCCGGCGGGGGCCGTCGGCCAAGGCGGACACGGTGGCCGCGACGACGTCCTCTGGTGCGATCCGGCCCTCCCTGGCCCGCTGCTGCGCGGCGACGACCGCGGCCTTGGCGACGGCCCGTCCTGCGCCCCTGGCCGCCTGGACCACCCGGGGGTCGGCCAGGACGGTGTCGGTACGCGGGATCCGGCGGCGCGGATCATCGCCCATGGCGGCCTCGTGTCCTAGGGGAACCTGGAGCGGAGGCGCACGGGAATCGAACCCGCCGACGACGCCGCGCGCCGTCCACCGGTTTTGAAGACCGGGGTGCACACCAGAACACAAGCGCCTCCAAGGTCAATATTTCACGATATGACCCGTCCAGGTGACGGAGGACTTCAGGATCGTGACACCTCCGCGAAGGGAGGCAGCCGTTCACCGTCCGGGCCTGCCGGGTTACGTTGGGAAGAGCCTCCCACCGAGACCTGCGAAGGACGTGGTGCCCGTGCTTTACCTCTTCGGCTTCGAGCGGATCGGCGTGGCCGTGAGCGACATCTACTTCGTCGACCCCGACCCGATCCCGGGGCAGGAGAGCGCCGAGCGAGGCGTGCGGCTGGAGATCCGCCGGCTCGAAGCCGGTGAGTTGAAGGGGTCCATCTACTCGGCCCGGCCGATCACCGTGGATCGGCCGCTCTGGCGCATCGACCTGCTGGAGTCGGTCGACAGCCCGCCGGGGAGCTTCAATCGCACCCATCATCACCCGTCCATCGACGGGTGGGAGCCGGGGCCCCGGGTGTTCGACACGGAGTTGTCCGGCGAGCCGTTGAAGTGGCTCAGTGAGCGGCTGGCCGATCTGGAGGGGGTGCTGGAGGAGGTTGGATTCGACCGGAGCGAGGTGTCGCCGGCGGATGTGGCGGGGCTGCGTGACCGGGCTCCGGAGATCGTCGACACCGTCGGCCGGCTGCTGGAGCGCATCCGCACCGAGGAACTGGGCACCCCGCCGGACGCCGGGTCCGCCACCAGCATGCGGGTCAGCTGGCTCTGACCCCGGGCCACGGCACGGAAGACCGCCTAGATCCCCTCGGCCAGCTTCACCACGGCGCGGATCAGCTCGTCGCCGGTCAGCATGGACAAGTCGTTGTGCCCCGCGCCGGTCATCTCCACGGTCGTCACCCGGCCCCCGGCCGCCTCGGCGACCGCCCTGCTCAGCCGCGCCGGCACGATCGTGTCGCGGGTGCCGTACACGACCACCGTGGGCGCCCGCACGGCCGCGATCCGCTCCGCCACCGGGTACCGATCCCGCAGCAGCAGCCGCACCGGCAGGAACGGGTAGTTGGCCTGTCCCGCCGCCGCCAGGTCGGTGAACGGCGAGCGCAGCACCAGCCCCTCCGGCGGCTGCTCCAGCGCCAGCCGGGTCACCACCCCGGCGCCCAGGCTCTCGCCGAAGTAGATCACCCGGGCGTCTCCGAGGAAAGCGCGGGCGGCGCGGACGTCGAGGTGCAGCCCCTCCTCGGTCGGGGTGCCCGGGTTGCCGCCGTAGCCGCGGTAGTCCATGAGCAGCACCGGCAGCCCGTGCGCCGCCAGCGCCCTGGCCAGCGGCGCACGGTGCAGCCGGTTGCCCGCGTTCCCGCCCGCGATCAGCACGGTCACGTCGCGGTCGCCGGGCACGTACCAGGCGCCCAGGCGCAGCCCGTCGCCCGTCGTGAGCGAGACGTCCCGCGCACCCGGGATGACCTTCCCGGCCGGCGGCACAGAGGACCGGTCAGGCAGGTAGATCAGCTGCCGCTGGAACAACCACAGCAGTCCGAGCAGCAGGAACACCACCGCGACGATCACAAGAGCGGTCCGCGTCAGCGACGTCACGCAACAAACGGTACGCCCGCCCGGGTGCCGGGGGCTCGTCCTACGACACGACCGCGCCTGCCTGCCGGCGGCACGTCCTACGACACGACCGCGCCCGCCTGGACGACGTGGCGGATGTGCTTCGGGTCGGCCAGCACGCCGATGTCCTCCAAGGGGTCGCCGTCGAGCACCAGCAGGTCGGCGTGCGCGCCGACCGCCAGCGTGCCGATCTCGCCCGTCATCCCGGCCAGCTCGGCCGCGCCGGCCGTGGCGGCCCGCAGCACGTCGATCGGCTCCTGCACCTCCCGTCGCAGGCGGAACTCGTGGTTCTGGTGCCGCTGCATGCCGCCGAGCAGGTCCGTCCCGTACGCCAGCCGCACCCCGCCCCGCGCGGCCCGCTCCAGCGCGACCAGCCCGGCCTCGAGCACCTCGTCGACCTTGCGCCAGCTCGACTCCGAGAGCCCGAACGCCCGGCCCTCCTCCTTCAACGCCCAGTACGTCACCAGCGTCGGCACCAGGAACGCGTCGTGCTCGCGGAACAGCTCCACGCTGCGGTCGTCGATCAGGTTGCCGTGCTCGATGGAGCGCACCCCGGCCTCCAGGGCCCGGTTGACGGCGCGGGCGGTGTAGGCGTGCGCGGCCACATACCGGTTGGCGGCCCCGGCCTCCTCGACGGCCGCGCGCAGCTCCTCCATCGAGTATTGGGTCGAGTCGATGCGATCGGTCGGCGAGGCCACCCCGCCGGACGCCATGACCTTGATGTGGTGGGCGCCCTTGCGCAGCTCGTCGCGGGCGGCCACGCGGACCGCGTCGACCCCGTCCGCGACCCGCCCTACGCCCGCGCAACACGGGTGGTCGTCGCTCACGTGCTCGCCTCGGCCGCGGAAGTCGGCGTGGCCGCCGGTCTGGCTCAGCCCTTTGCCGCAGAACAGCAGCCGCGGCCCCCGGATCAGCCCTTCCGCCTGCGCGTCGGCCAGCCCGTGGTCGGCGCCGGACACGTCGCGGACCGTGGTGAAGCCGCGGCCGAGCATCTCGCCCATGATTCTGGCGCTGTGCGCGGCCACGTACGACGGGGACATGCGGCCGAGCGCACCGAGGTCCGCGGTCAGGGCCGTGACGTGCACGTGCGCGTCGATCAGCCCGGGCACGACGTACGCGCCCGCCACGTCGAGCACCCGGACGTCCGACGGCGCCCGCAGCCCGGGACCCGCCTCGACGACGCGGCCGTCCGAGCACCGCAGGTCCCCCTCGGCGTACTCACCCGAGTCGACGTCCAGCACCAAGGCGTTGCGCAGCAGCAGGTTCATCGCACACCCCGGCGCAGGGCGGGCGCCGCGAGCGGCGCGAGGGACTCGGCCACGGCGACCGACCCCTCGTCGTAGGCGCCCTCGGCGTCGAGGATGTTGAGCACTCCCAGCACCTGGCCTCCCTCGACCACCGGCACGTTGATGATGGACCCGCAGCCCAGGCTCTCGATCAGCTCATGATCGGCGAACACCTCTCGCACGGCCACCCGGTCCGGTCCGAAGAACGGCTTGCGCCCCTCAATGCACGTGGTCAGCCAGCCCTGCGCGACCTCCACGGTCTTCTCCCCGCCGACGGGGTATTCAGCGGGATGGCTCGTGTGGACGCGGCGCAGCGCCCGCCGTTCCGGCGCCCAGGCCAGCACGGTGAAGAGCCGCACACCCAACTCCTTCCGCACCCGTGTTTCCAGTTCCTCCAGTGCTGTCACTTGGCACCCTCCTTGGCCGGCTCGGTCAGCTCTTCCAGCGATCGCCCGGCCGTGGACAAGCCGAACACCACCACGCAGATGACGCCCGCCACCAGGACCGCCGTGGTCAGCCCGAACACCCCCGCGAAGCCCAGACTGGCGGCGGACAGGCCGATGATCGTCGGCGCGAGGATGCTGCCCACCCGCCCGAACGCACTCGACAGCCCGGTCCCCGTGGCGCGGATCCAGGTGGGGAACACCTCGGGCGTGTAGGAGTAGACGCCCGCGTACGTGCCGTTGAGGAAGAACGACAACACCGCGCCCGCCAGCGTGATCGTGACCGGCGAGTCCATCTGCGACAGCCAGAACGCGCTGACCGCGGACCCGGACAGGTAGAGCGCGATCGTGTTCTTGCGGTCCAGCCGCTCCGACAACCAGGCCGCCGAGAAGTAGCCCGGGACCTGCGCCAGGTAAATGATGATCGAGAACTCGAAGCTCTTCGTCACCGTGATGCCGCGCTGCACGAGCAGCGTCGGAATCCAGGAGAAGAACCCGTAGTACGAGAACGTGATCACGAACCAGATCAGCCAGATGACGGCGGTCCGCTTGGCCATGACCGGGCTCCACAGGTAGCGCAGCGCGCTGAGCAGGTTCACCTTGGGAGTGCTGGTCGCGGGCGGCGTGGCGGACTCGGGCACCGACGGCAGCGGACGGCCCGTGGCCCGCTCGACGCGGCGTTCGAGGTCGGTCACCACCGCCTCGGCCTCGTCCACCCGGCCGTGTTGCAGCAGGAACCGTGGTGACTCCGGCAATGATCGGCGCCACCACAACAACATCACGATCGGCAGCGCGGTGATCACCTGCGCCACCCGCCAGCCGTCCTCCATCGTCGGCACCACGAACCGCCCGATCAGCGCGGCCATGACGAACCCGAAGGAGAAGAACCCGGCCAGCGCGCCGATGAACCACCCACGCCGGTTGGCCGGCACGAACTCCGAGAGGAACGGCGCGATGATCGCACTCTCCGCGCCCGCGCCGGCTCCGGCCAGCACCCGGCTCGCCAGGAACACCTCGTAGTTGGGCGCGAACGCGGCGACCACGGAGAAGACGGCATAGAACGCGAGCGCGTACATCATGACCTTCTTGCGGCCGATGCGGTCGCCGAGCAGCCCGGCGGTGGCCGCGCCGAAGAGGAACCCGAACGGGGTCGCGGACCCGATCAGACCTAGCTGGCCGTTGTTCAGGCCCCAGGCTTCCTGCGCGCTCGGCAGCAGGAAGGCGACCACGGCCGAGTCCATGCCGTCGAACGTGTAGCCGAGGCCGCCGATCAGAAGGAGAAGGTAGTGCGGCCGGCTCAGGGGGAGCCGGTCCAGCCGGGCCAACAAGGTCATCGAACACACCCTTTCGACCGATTTCGCAGCAACATACAGTGCAGATTCCACGATCTGCAATAATCTTTGCAATGTGTTACGAGCACGTAGCATGTTTCCGGCCTGCAGCTCTGCCCGAGAGAAGGATGCGTTGACCGACAGCTTCGAGGACTGGCTCGGCGCCCGGACGCCGGACCGCGGCCTGCGCGGCAAGGCGGCCGCGGTGCTCCAGGTGCTGCTGTCGCAGCCGCGGCGCGCGTCGTTCGGATCGGCGGCGGAGCTGGCCCAGGTCGCGGGCGTCAACGTGGCGACCGTGACCCGCACGGCGCAGGCGCTCGGGTTCGCCGGCTGGCCGGCGCTCCAGCAGGAGTTGCGGGCCCGCTACCTCTCCTCGCTCAGTGCGGGCCAGGTCGCCGCCGAGCACCGCGGCACCGGCTCGCCCAGCTCCCGGTCGCTCCGCCGCGACCTCGACAGCCTCGCCCTGCTCAACCGGCGGGTGGACGAGGCGGTGCTGCTCACGATCGCCGAGGCGGTGGCCACCGCCCGGCGCACGGTGATCCTCGCCGAGGGCAGTTACGCCGCCGTCGGCCTGGCCCTGGCGCACAACGCCGGCCTCGCCGGCTACCCCGTCACGGCGGTGACCACGGGCGACGCCGAGCTGGCCAACACGATGGCCACCATGCGCTCCGGCGACGTGCTGATCGCCATCAGCTTCTGGCGCCTGTACGAGAACACCGTGCTGGCCGCCAACGAGGCCCGCTCGCGCGGGGTGCGGGTGTTCGCGCTGACGGACGCGGCCAGCCCCGCCCTGGCGAGCGCGGCCGAGGAGGTGGTCATGGTGCCGGCCGAGGGTGAGGCGTTCTTCCCCTCGCTGACGGCCGGGATGGCGGTCGCGCAGGCACTGGTCACGCAGCTGGCGGCCGTGGATCCGGCCCGTACGGGCGCCTCGATCGAGGCGGCGGAGGCCATGTGGGCGAAGTTCGACCTCCTCCACCGCCGCCCCACCGGCCGGCCCTAGAATTCCCGCGTGCCGGTGAACGGGTTACGGATTGCCGCAGGCGTCGTCGCTGCAGCGGGTTTACTGGTCGCGGGGTTTCTGGTGCTCCGCGACGGCGGGGACGAGCAGCGGCCGGTCCGCGACCGTTTGCCGATCCAGCCCACAGTCGTGGGCAAGAGCGTGCTGGTGGACGTCTCCGGCGCTGTCCTGGAGGAGTTCAACGGCGACTGCGTGAGCAGCCGGGTCTCCTATCTGTGCCTGCGGGTGCGCGACGAGCTGCTCGCGGCGGACGAGCACTTGCTGGCGCGCGGCGGCCTGACCATCAGGACGACGGTCGACCGGCGGCTGCAGCAGTCCGCCCAGCAGGCCATCGACCGTCGCGTGCGATCGGACGACAAGCCGATCGCCGCTCTGGCCATGGTCGTCCCGGGCACGGGCGACATCAGGGCGATGGCCACCAACCGCCCGCTGGTCGACAAGGTGGGCGCGCTCGCCTACCAGCAGGGGTCCACAGCGATGGTCTACACGCTGGCCGCCGCGCTGGAAAGCGGGCTGCGCTTCGAGGACGGCTTCCCCTATGCGGCCGCGTATCGCGCGCCCTCGTACAGCGCGTTCAAGAACTGCAAGGGAGAGAATGTCGCCGACCCCGTTCATTCGGTCGTCAACGCGAAACGGGATCACAGCGACTTCACGACCCTGCGGTCGGGCACCTGGGCCGCCGAGAACACGTTCTTCGTCCGGCTGACGGAAGAGGTCGGCCTGTGCGAGAGCGTGACCATGGCCCGTCGGCTCGGCCTGGCCCGCGCGGACGGGCAGAAGGTGATGGAGTACGAGACCTTCTCGCTGGGCGTCAACGAGGTGGACCCGGTGATGGCCGCGGGCACCTACGCCACACTCGCCGCCCGCGGCAAGCAGTGCGAGCCCAGGGCGGTCGCCGAGGTCAGCGGCGGTTCGAAGGTCCTGCGGTCCTTTCCTCCACGCTGCCGCGACGTGCTGGACCCGGCGGTCGCGGACGCGGTGACGAACGTGCTCGCGGACGGGCTGGCCCGCGGTCCGCTCAAGGGCCTCGGCCGGGACGCGGCGGGCATGGCGGGCGCCTCCGACGGCTACACCGCGGCCTGGTACGCCGGCTACACCCCTGACCTGGCCTCCGCCGTCGCGCTCGGCGTCCCTGGCAGGGACGCGTTCGACCAGAGGCTGGTCGACGTCATACTCGGCGGCCGCCGCTACGAACGCGTGGAGGGCACGTCGATCCCCGGCCCCATCTGGAAGGAGTCCATGACGGCGGCGCTGAGCGGCCTCCCGGGGACGGCGTTCACGAAACCCGACACGGCCCGGTTCGGCGGCTGCCGCGACAGGTGCGCGAACTGAGCCGGAGAGTACGATGAGCGCGTGGATCGTACTCACCATCCTGGGTACACTCCCGCGACCGAGACCCGGCGACTCATAGCTCACGGACTGCCGAAGGTTCTGCCGGAGACTCTCGGCGGACGGCACCGTTTCTCGCCGCTGTCCCTCTACGTGGGCGACCGACTCGCCGCGACGGCCTTCGCCCGGCTCGACGACGTCGGACTGTTCTGGCTCGACGTCTGGATCCTGTCGCAGAGCCGCGGCGGCCGCTGGACCCTGCGCGACGGCACCAGCACCGCCGCGGGACCCGCTGACGACCTGCTGGCCCCGAGCCCGGCGGCCGCCCTGCTCAACGGGCACGGCCGGGCGGACGGCACGGTCCGTTCCGACATCAACGCGGGCCGGTGGTTTCCGTGGCCGGCCAGGTGGGTGGCGTACGGCGTCGTGCGGTTGTCCGCGGAGGTGGGCGCCGTCAGGCTCGAGGGCCGGACCATCATGGTCCCGGAGCACGGCCTGCAGGCGCTTGCCTGGGCGCCGAGCCACAAGAAGGAGACCAGCGTGGAGCTGCTCGACCAGAAGGGCGAGCCGATCTGCGCCCTGCCCCTCACGGAGCCGGGGGAAGGAGGGACTCCAGCTCGGTGACCGCGTGTTCGCGGTGGACGTTGAGCGTCGCGACGGCCTCGTCGGCGGCGCGCCGGCGCAGGGCGTCCAGGGTGGCGCGATGTTCCTTGATCACTCGCTCCCGGTTGCCGGCGTCTCCGTAGTACATCGACCGGTAGGCGTCCGTCGTGTCCCAGAGCGTCCTGATCAGGCGGGCCAGCCGCGGCATGCCCGCGCAGTCGAACACCGTCATGTGGAACAGGCGATTGGCGGTGGCCATGGCCAGGACGTCGCCTGCCTCGGCGGCCTGCTCGACCTCGTCCTGGGCCGCCTCGAGCCGGTCGAGGTCGGCGTCGGTGAGGCGGTCGACGGCGCGCCGCACGGCCTCCTCCTCCAGTAGCTCGCGGATGCGATAGACCTCGCGCAGGTCGTCGAGCGACAGCGTCGCGACGCAATAACCCTTGTGAGCCTTGTAGGTGACCAGGCCCTCGCCCTCGAGCGTCTTGAGCGCCTCGCGCAGCGGGACGCGGCTGACCTGGAGCTCCTCTGCCAGGGCGTCCTGCCGGATCGGCGTGCCGGGGCGCAGGCGGCCGGTCGTGATGGCGCGGCGCAGCTCGCCCAGCACGAACTGCTGGGCCGTCGGCGGCCTGCGTCGTGCTTCGTCCGGGCTCACGGCCCCAATATCTCACGAAGCCATCCCTGGTCCTCACCGAGAGCCGGGGGCGGGCGGCGGTAGGAGGGCGGGGTGGCACTGAGCCGGATGGGGTTGGCCACCTGTCCCACGCCGCCCACCTCCACGGCGGGCTCCAGGCCGAGGTCCTCGGCTAGGGCGAAGGCCGCGGCCAGGTCGTTGATCGGGCCGCAGGGCACTCCGGCGGCGGTGAGCAGCTCGAACCACTCATCGGCCGGACGTTCCCTGAGCGCGGCGTTCAGCTCGGCGACCAGCGCCTCGCGGGCGGCCACCCGGGCGGCGTTGGTGGCGTAGCGGGTGTCCCGCGCGAGGTCCTCGCGGCCCAGCGTCGCGCAGAGGGCCTGGAACAGCCGGTCGTTGCCGGCCGCGATCACCAGCGGGCGGTCGGCGGTCTCGAACACCTCGTACGGGACGATGCTCGGATGCCGATTGCCCATGGCCCGCGGCACGACTCCGGCCGCCGCGTAGGCCGAGGAATGGTTGGTGAGCGCGGACAGGAGCGAAGACAGGAGCGAGACTTCGACGCGCTGGCCTTCGCCGCGACCCGGCGGCTGCCCGCCGCCGTCGAGGACGCGGCCGCCCTGGCCGGTCCGGTCGCGGTGGTGCAGGGCGGCCAGGATGCCGAGGGCGGCGTGCAGGCCGGTGATCACGTCCACCAGCGCCACGCCCGCCTTCGTCCCCGGCCCGCCGGGCTCGCCGGTGACGCTCATCAGCCCGCCCACCGCCTGCGCGATCAGATCGTACCCGGGCAGCCCGGCCCCGGCCCCGGACCCGAACCCGGTGATCGAGCAGTAGATGAGCCCCGGGTTCAGCTCGCGCAGCGCGTCGTACCCGAGCCCGAGCCGCTCCATCGTCCCCGGCCGGAAGTTCTCCACGAGCACGTCCGCGCGGGCCGCCAGGGCCCGCGCCACCTCCACGTCGGCCCGCAGGTCGAGCGCGATCGAGCGCTTGTTGCGGTTGACCCCGAGGAAGTAGGTGGCCTCGCCCCCGGGCCCGTACGGCGGCCCCCAGGCGCGGGTGTCGTCCCCGGCCCCGGGCCGCTCCACCTTGACCACGTCGGCCCCGAGGTCGGCCAGCAGCATGGTGGCGTAGGGCCCGGCCAGCACCCGGCTGAAATCGGCCACCAGCAGCCCCGACAGCGCCGCTGTCACGCGCCCTCCTTCGCCGGTCGCGTGACAGTAACAGTGCTGTGTCTATTTGTTCGCTCGCTACGCTCGCTCACGCGGCGCCCCGAGGTAGACGGTCATCGTCTGGGTGAAGAACTCGCGCGCGGCCCGCCCCTGCTCCTTCGGCCCGAACCCGCTCTGCTTGGTCCCGCCGAACGGCACGTACGGGAACGTCCCCGCCGACTCGGAGTTGATGTGCAGCACCCCCACCTCCAGCCGCTGAACGGCCTGCAACGCGACCCCAAGGTCCCGGGTGAAGACGGCGGCGGACAGGCCGTGGTCGCTGAGGTTCGCCAGCCCCAGCGCCTCCTCGGTCCCGTCCGCCCGCACGGCGCCGAGGACCGGCCCGAACAGCTCGGTGTGCCAGAACTCCACGCCCGTCCCCGGCAGGTCGAGCACGGTGGGCGGCGCGAACCAGCCTTCGCGATCGCCAAAGGCGCCGCCGGCCAGCTGCTTGGCCCCTTCCTCGACGGCCCGCACGACCCCGGCCGACACCCGGTCCCTGGCGGCCGAGCTGACCAGGGGGCCCATCTCGACTCCGGCTTCCAGCGGGTCGCCCACCACCAAGCGCGAGGCCCGGGTGACGACGCGTTCGAGCAGCTCGTCGGCCACCTCCGAGGCCACGATGAGCCGTGACGTGGCCGTGCACTTCTGTCCCGTGGAGCGGAACGCGCCCAGGCACACCTGCTCGGCGGCATGCTCCAGGTCGGCGTCGGCGAGCACGATGGAGGCGTTCTTGCCGCCCATCTCGGTCTGCACCGGCTTGCCCAGCTCACCGCAGCGGGCGATGACCGCCCGGCCGACCGCGGTGGAGCCGGTGAAGGAGACCGCGTTCACGCCGGGGTGCTCGACGATGGCGGAGCCCGCCTCCGCCTCGCCGTACACGAGGTTGAGCACCCCCGCGGGCAGGCCCGCGTCCGTCAGCGCCCGCGCCAGCCGGTACGCCAGCAGCGGCACCAGTGACGACGGCTTCCATACGACGGTGTTGCCGTAGCTGAGCGCGGGTCCGACCTTCCAGGCCGGGATGGCGATCGGGAAGTTGAACGGCGTGATCATGCCGATGACGCCGATCGGCTTGCGGACGACGAGGACGTTCTCGCCCGGCCGGGGCGAGGCGTAGATCTCGCCGCTCTCCCGGTCGGCCTCGCCCGCGTAATACCGCAGGATGCGGGCCGCGCCGCGCACCTCGGCGACCGCCTCGGGCAGCGTCTTGCCCTCCTCGCGGGCCAGCTCGGCGCCCCACGCGCCGGCCTCGCGGTCCACGATGTCCGCCGCGCCCAGCAGGACGGCCGCGCGGGCATGGTGCGGGGTGGCCGCCCAGCCGGGCGCGGCCTCGCGGGCCGCGGCGACGGCCCGCTCGACCTCCCGTGCCGAGGCGAACCGGCCGCGCGCCACCATTTCGGCCGGCCGGGCCGGGTTGGTGTCGGCGAACTCCTCGCCTTCCCCCTCGGCCCAGCGGCCGCCGATCAGATTCAGAACGTCCATGGTCAACGCACCCTAACTGTGCCATATTGGATTTTCAATATTGGATCCAAAATACGGGAGGCCACGACGATGATCGCCCCGACCGCGCTGTTCGCCCTGGACACCCTGCTCACCGACGAGGAACGCGAGATCAGGACCACGGTCAGGAAGGTGTGCGACCGCGAGATCCGGCCGCACGTCGCCGGCTGGTTCGACAGCGGCGAGCTGCCGGCCCGCGAGCTGGCCCGCGCCCTCGGCGAGGTCGGCGTGCTCGGCATGCACCTGGAGGGGTACGGCTGCGCCGGCCTCGGCGCGGTCGCGTACGGGCTGGCCTGCCTGGAGCTGGAGGCGGCCGACTCGGGCCTGCGCAGCCTGGTGTCGGTGCAGGGCTCGCTCGCGATGTACGCGATCTGGCAGTACGGCAGCGAGGAGCAGAAGCAGGAATGGCTGCCCGCGATGGCGGCCGGCGAGCGCATCGGCTGCTTCGGCCTGACCGAGCCGGACTTCGGCTCCGACCCGGGCGGCATGCGGACCACGGCCAAGCGCGAGGGCGGCGACTGGGTGCTCAACGGCACCAAGATGTGGATCACCAACGGCTCGGTCGCGGACGTGGCCGTGGTGTGGGCGCGCACGGACGAGGGGATCAGGGGGTTCCTGGTCCCGGCGGGCACGCCCGGCTTCACCGCCCACGACATCAAGCGCAAGGTGTCGCTGCGCGCGAGCGTGACGAGCGAACTCGTGTTGGACGGGGTGAGACTCCCTGACGCGGCCGTGCTGCCGGGCGCGCGCGGCCTGTCCGGGCCGCTGGGCTGCCTGAACGAGGCCAGGTTCGGGATCGTGTTCGGCGCGATGGGGGCGGCGCTCGACTGCCTGGAGACGGCCATCGCCTACGCGGGTGACCGTGAGGTGTTCGCCAGGCCCCTGACGTCGTATCAGCTCACCCAGGAGAAGCTCGCCGACATGGCGCTGGAGCTGGGCAAGGGCCTGCTGCTCGCCGTGCACCTCGGGCGGCTGAAGGAGGCGGGCACGCTCACGCCCGAGCAGGTGAGCGCCGGCAAGCTGAACAACGTGCGCGAGGCCCTGGAGATCGCCAGGACCTGCCGCACGTTGCTCGGCGCGAGCGGCATCACCCTCGAATACCCGGTGATCAGGCACGCCGTGAACCTCGAGTCGGTCCTGACCTACGAGGGCACCTCGGAGATCCACACGCTGGTCCTGGGCAAGGCGCTGACCGGGATCCCCGCCTTCCACTGAGCCGACTTTCCGGGCCGGCTCAGAAGGTCTGCCAGGTCTCCTCCGTGACCTGGCAGGGCCCGCCCTTGTGCACCCGCAGCCGCCCGGCGGGCACGTCGAGCGCGATCGTGGCGACGGTCTCCCACCGCTGGTTGATCGGCTGCGTCAGGTCGGGGTGGGCGCAGACAGGCGCGTCGGGGCCATGGCTGAGCATGGCCAGCGCCCGCGTGGTGTGGTCGTCGCTGCTCAGGCCCCCGGTATTGGCCTCCAGGTGCTGGAGCCTGGCGTACGTGCTGGGCCGGTCGGTGGCGTGCCGCTCCCCCGCCGCAAGGTGGGAGTTGAGGAAGTGGTTGCAGTGTTGCAACACGCCGCTCTCGGGCTCGATGACACCGACCCCGGCCGGGGAGATCTCGATCGAGGCGGCGTCGTCCGAGGTCACGGCGGTGATGACGGTGGAGGCGGAAACCTGCGCGGAGTAGGCGACGGCAATGGCGTCTTCGACGGTGGCGGCGTCCTCCAGGATCCTGCGGGCGATCAGGTGCACCGGCACGCCGAGATCGTCGTTGTCGGACTCGTGGCGCAGGATGTTGAAGTGGATGCCGAGCCCGGCCGTGTTGACCCCGATCTTGGCCAGCGCCCCGGCCTCCGTGAAGGTGCGCACCACGTGCCCGGGACTGCTCTCCAGCTCCCACAACATGGGCGCGTCACGCAGGTGGTCATGCCAGTCCCAGGTCTGCACCGTACGGGGCCCCGGCAGCACGACGGACGTGGAGCACTCCCCCTCGCCGACCGCGTCGATGGCGGCCAGGATCTCGGTGCGGGCGTTGACCACGGCCACCTGCCACGGCTCCAGCCCGGCGCCGGACGCGATCCCGGCGATCTCCTCCGCCAAGTGCGGCGCCCAGTCGGCGGCGCGGTCGAGCGCCTGCTCGCCCCACGTCCGGACCTGCGTGGCGGTGGCGCCCGCGACGGCGAACAGGTCGGAGTAGCCGGCGAGGTTGGCGACGATCGCCTCCCGCCGGTGTGTGCCGAGCTCTTTGCCGCGGGCGCGGGGATCGATCTGCGTCGAGGTGTAGCCGGGGAAACTCATGAACCACCCACTACCCCAGGTAACAGCGCTGCGAACCTGTCCCTCGACGCACGACGCCGCACATAGCGCCCCTGCCGCCGCACACGGCGCCGACCGCCGGACGCGCGAGGGTCGTCCGGCGGGCGGCTGGCTCCGTGTTCAGCCGGGGGTCCGGTGATCGGAGCGCTCCCGTCGAGGACGGTATCTGACTGCATAAATCCGCACAAATACCGGATCCATGTCAACGCCCATCTATGCTGTCGCCGATCCCCCTCCATAGGGGACGAGCAGCGGAAACGACCTCCCGCCGCCTGTGTGAGACCGCTGAAAGTTTCGACAGCCGCGACCGAAAAGCCGAGATTGTCATCCGATGTCGCCGGTTTCGACGAATAGGTCAAACGACATAGACGCCGACCAAGGACTGACACAGGGTGAAATTCACATCGCGGCGTCAAAGGAGGGAGAAGTCATGTCAACCCCGGCTGTCGTTGAGCGCTCCGGCTCCAGCGGCCTGGGTGACGTCGTCGAGCTCATTCTCGACAAAGGGCTCGTGATCGACGCATTCGTTCAGGTTTCACTGATCGGCATAGAAGTCCTCACCATCCAGGCGCGGGTCGTGGTGGCCAGCGTCGAAACGTACCTGCGGTACGCGCAGGCCATCGAACGGCTCGACATCCGCGGCGAGGAGATCTCCGTCGACGTACGCCACGGAGCTCTCCCCATCGGCCCAGCCGCGCAGAAGGAGACGCAGGTCGTCGTCAAAGGCGTGACCGTCGAGACGGATGGTGAAAAGTCATGACCAGCAAGTACATCTACGGTGTCACTCACAGCACCACAAACCTTCCGGCTCCGGTGACCGGGATCGGCGGCGCGCCCGTGACGCTGGTGACGCACGACCGGTGCTGCGCCCTGGTCAGCGACCTGCCGGCGGATCGCCCGCTCGGTACCCGCGACGACCTGCTCTCCCACGAGCGGGTGCTGGAGAACCTGGCCCGCCGTCGCGTCCCCGTGCTGCCGTTCCGCTTCGGCGCGGCCATGACGGGACCGCAGGAGATCGCCGAGGAGTTGCTCGCCGCCAATCAGGACGCGTTCCTCGCGGACCTGGAGCAGATCCGGGGGCGGGTCGAACTGGTCGTGAAGGGCCGGTACGAGAACGACTCCGCCTACCTGGAGGTGCTGCGCGAGGAGCCCGCGGTGCTGGAGCTGCGGGAGCGGATCCGTGGGGTGCCCGAAGAATCCAGCTACGACGAGCGCCTGCGACTCGGCGAGGTCATCGCCCGGGCCATGGCCCGCAAACAGGCCGGCGACAGCGACCGGCTGACGGCCGCGCTGTCCCCGTACGCCGAGCAGGTGGCGCCGCGCCCGCCCGCCAGGGAGGACGAGGTGGCGAACCTGGCGTTCCTCGTCGAGCAGGGGCAGGAGGACGGGTTCGAGCAGGCGATCGAGGAGCTCGGCCGGCAGTGGGCGGGCCGCGTGCGGCTGCGCCTCGTCGGTCCGTTGCCTCCGTACGACTTCGTGGGCTCGCTGCAAGGGCGGCAGTCGTGATCTCGGGCCTGGTGACGTGGCCGCTCGCGCCCGCGTTCGCGGTCATCCGGATGGCGGAGTTCCTGTGCGACCGCGCGGAGGAACAGCTCTACGACCCGGTCCGGATCAGGCGCGAGCTGGAGGACGTGGCAGCCGACCTGGCCGCCGGTGAGATCTCCGAGGAGGAGGCGGCCGCGCGGGAGGAGGAGCTGCTGGACCGGCTGCTGCGGGCGCCGAGGAGGTGAGGTCGTGGCCGACATCTCCTGGGTACGCTCCGGGCCCGCTGCCGAGCCTGCCCGCAGCGACCCCGCCAACCTGGCCGACATCCTGGAACGCGTCCTCGACAAAGGGATCGTGGTCGTCGGCGACGTCCGGGTGAACCTACTGGACATCGAGCTGCTCACCATCAAGATCCGCCTCCTGGTCGCCTCGGTGGACCGGGCGAAGGAGCTGGGCATCGACTGGTGGGAACACGACCCGTCGCTGTCCTCCCGCGCCCGCGGGGACGTCCTGGCGGAAAACCGCGAGCTGCGCGCTCGGCTCGCCGAGCTGGAGCGGACGCCGGGGAGGGATCCGCATGACTGACACCGCCGTCTACCTGTACGCCGTCACCAACGCACGCGATCCGGTGGTCGGCGAGGTGGCCGGAGTGTCCGGCAGCCGGGTTCGCGTGGTCGAGCACTCCGGGCTGACGGCGGTGGTCAGCACGGTGCCGCTGCCGGAGTACGGCGAGCGGGCGCTCCGCGAGAACCTTGAGGACCTGGCGTGGCTGGAGGCGATCGCCCGCGCGCACGACGCGGTGGTGCGGACGGTCGCCGGCCGCGGCCCCACCGCGCCGGTGCGGCTGGCCACGGTCTTCCATGACGACCGCCGGGTCAAGGAACTGCTGGAGGAGCGGCGGGGTGGAATCGAGCGGGCCCTGTCGAGAGTGGCGGGCCGCTCGGAATGGGGCGTCAAGGTGTACGGCACTGCCCCCACCGGCTCACCCGCCGACGACCACCAGGCCGGCCAGTCGCCACGGGACGTGCCTGAGGGCGCGTTCTCCCCCGCGCAACGGCCCGGCCCTGGTGTGGCATACCTGCGGCGGCGCGGCGCTCAGCGCCGCCGGCGCGAGGACGCGACCCAGGCGCTGGCGGGCCGGGCCGAGCAAGTGCACGCGCGGCTGGCGCCGCACGCGATCGCCAGCCACCGGCATCGTCTCCAGGATCGCCGGCTGTCGGGGCACGACGGCGTGATGGTTCTCAACGCGGCGTACCTGATCGAGGACCCCCACGCCTTCAGGGAGGCCGCGGCCGATCTGGCCGCCCGGTGGGACGACGTGCGCGTCGAGGTGACCGGCCCGTGGCCCGCCTACTCCTTCACCACGATCGACGGGGAGGAGCGGGCATGACCGCGGAGCTCGTCCAGCGGGAGGTGGCGCTCGTCGATCTGCTCGACCGGCTGCTGGCCGGCGGCGTCGTGCTGAGCGGCGACCTGGTGATCTCCATCGCCGAGGTCGACCTCGTACGCGTCTCCCTGCGTGCCCTGATCACCTCCGTCCGCGCGGAGCCGGCATGACCCGCCGCCTGGAAACCGACCCCGACCAGGTCGAGCACGACCTCGTCTGCCTGGTGCTGACCTTGGTCGAGCTGATCCGCCAGCTCATGGAGCGCCAGGCCCTGCGCCGCGCGGACGAGGGCGACCTCACCGGGGCGCAGGCCGAGGCGCTGGGCCTCGCCCTCATGCGCCTCGACCAGGCCATGACCGACCTGAAGGACCGCTTCGGCATCACGGAGGACGAGCTCAACCTCGACCTCGGCCCGCTTGGCACCCTCCTTCCTGACGCATAGCGCTCCGCCGGGCGCGCACACGAGGGCCGCGCCCGGCGGAGACACCACGTCAGTCAGGCTCAGGTGAAGTTGACGTCGCTGCAGAAGTAGTACGTCTGGTCCATGTGTGTGCGAGGCCTTCCAGATCGTTTGACGTGCTCCTTCCCATGAATATGAATGGGGAGGATTCTCATGGCCGCTACGCTGCCACCCGTTGCGGGGCGGCGTGGGTAGTCCCGCCATGAGGTGCTTGACGCTTCAGCGGCCCCAATACGGCAGGGCCTCCACGTCCGGTGACCGCCCGTCCGGCGGCTGAGTTGTACCGATACAACTGGGTGCGGGCGGCGTTGACGTCGGCGTTGCCGATCCACCCGCAGACGGTGTTCTTGCACACAAACCGGGACTGACTCTCCCGGGAGCCCTCGATGATCGTGTGGCAGGCGTGGCATTCCTGGCTAGTGCCCGGCGCCGGGACGAGGACGACCTTGCCGCCCTTGGCGGTGGCCTTGTAGGTGAGGAACTCGGCGGTGCGGCCCCACGCCTCGCCGGCGATGGCCCGATTCAGGCCCCGTTTTTGGGCGACGTTCCTGCCCGGCTGTTCGGGGGTGCCGGAGGCGCTCGCCATCATGTTCGTGACCTTGAGGTCTTCCAGCACGATGACGGAGAACCGGTCGGTGAGCTGGGTGGTGGTCTGGTGCTGCCAGTCGATGGCCCGGCGCTTGGCTTTGGCGCGCAGGCCGGCAATCTGGTCGTAGGTGTGCTTCAGCCGGTTACTGGCAGGCTGTCCGGGTGTCGCGGCTCGTTTCTGGCGGGCGGCTTTGCGTTCCAGGCGGAGCAGGCGCCGCTGTTCCCCGCCGGTCAGCCACTGGTCACGGTGGAAGATCTTCTCTCCGGTGGCCAGCGCCAACGGTACGGCGATGCCCCGGTCGATCGCGGTGTGCGGTCCCGGATGCGGGGCCGGCGCCGGCTCCTCGGTCTGGATACGGAACACGATGTGCCACCCATTGGCCTCCTTCACCAGCCGCGCCCCGGTGATCTTCCCGTCCAGGCCGCCCTTCGTGACCCCCGGCAGGTCTTTGGTCCACCGGAAGCGGACCCGGCCGAGTTTGGGGATGGTGACCGCGCCCCACCGCCGGTTGATCCGGGTGATGTTCAGGTCCCGCGCCTGGGGGACGTCCACCGCCATCCGGGAGCGCAATCGGCTCTTGAACGTGGGGCGCCCGGCCGGGTGGTCGGGGTTGAAGAAGTTCACCCACGCCTGCCGGTAGGTCTTCAGCACGGCCTGCGCCGCCTGGGCGGGCAGGTCGTTGAGCCAGTCGATCTCTTTGCGGGCGGCCCGGATGGCCTCGTCGCATTGGGCGAGGGAGGCGAACCGGCCCTGCCGGAAGGTGAAGAACTCGTGCAGCAGGTTCCACAGCAGGCGCGCGTTGTGCGCCTGGCCGTCCAACACGGCGCTCTGCCGCTGGTCCACCTCCAGGCGGGCGACCTGAGCACGGTTGCGCTTCTCCAACCCCACGCGGCCCATTCTATCGTTTGGTGTATGTCACCGCGATGGGAACCGAACCCCGGCATCAGAACAGGACGTCACTGCGTCCACGACCTGACCACGCATTTGGTGTTTGTCACGAAATATCGGCGAGACGCACTCACCGGCCCCATGCTGAAACGCTGCGAACAGATCATGAAAGAGGTGTGCGAGAAGTTCGACTGCGAACTGACCGACTTCAACGGCGCACACGACCACGTCCACCTCCTGGTCCGCTACCCGCCCAAGGTCGCCCTGTCCTCCCTGGACAACTCCCTCAAAGGCGTCTCGGCCCGCCACCTCCGCCAGGAATACAGCGCTCACGTCCACACACACCTGTGGGGCGGCCACTTCTGGTCCCGCTCCTACTACGCAGGATCGACCGGCGACGCGAGCGAGGCCACCGTCCGCACCTACCTCCAGTCCCAGGACCGGCCCCAGAAATGAGACAAGACCAGACGCGCTCACGACCGGTTCCAAGAGTACGGGTCAGGGCACGCTCAGGCCCTTGGAGGCCTTCCCGCACGGGCCTTCACCACCCGCCTGAAGGCGCGAGCACTGGCCCGCACCTCGGTAGACGCTGATGTAGTCCGCGCCGTGCCTGGCCTGGTCGGTCAGCCCGATGTCGAACGTGCTGGGCAGGTTCGCCATCGTCCAGGCGCCCGGCGTGTCCATCGAGCGGTACCGGCCGCCCTGCGTCTGGCCGGCGCTGCACAGCTGCCCGTTGGGGATGACGGCCTGGTGGTTGCCGCCGACGTTGTCCCGATAGAGCCCGTTCCAGTTCCACATGGCGTTGGTGTTGTCCTGCCACGCCTGCCAGCACATCGGGTCCCGCTGCTGCATGGTGGGTTCTGGAAGTCGTTGCCCCAGCGCAGGCAGCATCCGTAGTTGCGGGAGGCCGGGTCAGTGACCACCCGTGCGCGGAGGCGGTGTCGGCGAGGGGGACAGCAAAGATCATCGCCATGGACATCAGCACGGCCAGGGCGCGCAGCGCCCAGCGGTTGAGTGCGGCTTGGGGCATCGTGCGGTCTCCCTGTTCCGGTCGGGGTTCCGGTGAAGAGGAGCGCTCCCGGCGGGGGACGGTATCTGACCACATCGCACCGGCCAATTGACTTCCTATTGTCAATGTCGGGCATGGCCGCGCCATGCCTGGTCAATGCGGCGCATGAACAGCGAAAGAGGCATTCCGAGGACCAGCCGGGGTGAAAGTTTCACGGAAAGAAAGCGACCCGCTCTTCCGAAATGGACCGTCACTTTCGGCCGACCGCTTTCACTTGGCCGCGCGGACCTGCCTGACGACGCCATGAAAGCGCCGGCCGCTGCTGGTCGGGCACCAGGAGGAGAGCCCGGCGGAGGCGGCGGCGCCCGTCACATCGACGACTACGCCGCCCAAGCTCGACTTCCCCGGGCGTCGTGAAACTTGACACAAACCTACAGAAGCCCACGACCAAAGATCGCTAGAAGCAAATGCCCCGCCGCCCACCCTAAGTGATCAAGCTTTGACGTGCGTTGACGCCTCCCTCTGGGCCGGATCACTCCACTGAGCGGGGCAGGTTCACGCTCAGTCATAGACAGAACAAGATATCGATAGAATTCTTTTCTAGCTCTTGTGACTCCAGGTAAGTGTGAGAGGGCGTTGCGCGAGTTGATGTCCCTTTCGTCGCTTGGACTGAGTGGGGCGCGCTGGTCAGGAACGTCGCGGTCGTGCTACGGACGCGGCTGAGCGAACAATCCGGGCTCGGTCTCCACCAGGAT
>NZ_JAUZQF010000029.1 GCF_030718205.1 Nonomuraea turcica | reverse complement strand
CCGCCTCCTGCCGGTCCGCCACGTCATACGGGTGCATGTCCAGCTCGGCGATCCGCATGAGGAACCGGGGACCGGAGAAGTTGGTCTTGTTCTCCTCGTGGTCGCGGATCACGTGGCAGACGTTGTTGCACATGAAGCATTCGATGCACTTGCGGAACTCCTGGGACCGCTCGACGTCGACCTGCTTGGCCGCCGATGTCCACGCCCTCCACGCCCGTGCAGGGAGGCACCTTCCCGGCGAGTGGGATCGCGTCCGTGCCGGCTGGGGCGCCGCGTCGCGCCGAGCCGTGCTCGCAGTGGTCACTTGACGGTCAGGGTGGTCTCCATGCCTTGGGTGCGGTGGTTTCCCACCGGGCACCACACCTCGTAGGTGCCGGGCCGGAGGGCGACCGTCCATTCGGTCTTCTTGCCACCGTCGACGACGTCCGACTGTTGGGTGCCCACGCCGGGTCCCTTGAGGGCCATCGCGTGGGGCGCGCTTCCGACGTTGTCGATCATGAACGTGTACGTGCCGGCGGCGAGGTCTTGCTTGGCGATCAGGAAAGAGAACTCGTTCACCGTCACGTTGATCATCCTTCCCTGCTCGGCAGGCGACGTGGTCGCCTGGCGGGCGGGAGGAGCCTCAGGTGCGCTCGAACCGCCCCCGCAACCAGAGAAGGCCAGCAGTGTGACGGCAGCCGCCCCAGTGGCGAGGGCCAGTCGCCGTCGATTGGTGATCCTGAGCATTGAAGACCTCCTCTTTGGCCTCGCTGCCCTGTCTCCTGCAGGCGCGGTGGCTCGGCCATGGCCACGCCCGGTGGTCCAGACTGCTGCGGCCAGCCGTATGTGGTGGTCTCTCTCCAGTCTCCCGCCATCACCCTCAACTGGGAACATGCAGAGGTCCGGCGTGTGCCCCATGTTCCGCTATGGCTCGTCTCAGCCCGGCGGCCTGACCTCCAGAACGACCGGCAACGAGCCCGCGCCCGATAGACCGCGCAACGCGGGCCGCCCAAGAGTGAGATCCCCTCGGGCGGCCCCGGGCGCCGCCGCGAGAAGGGGGAGCACGAGCCGGCCGATGGTGCGCCCGGCCACCAAGCGGCAAACGCCCGCTCACATGTCGTAGCCGGCGGTAAGGATGATCAGATCGAGCAGCTCGGAGACCTCTTTGGCGATCACCGGACCCGGGCGGAAGCCGTACGGCTGGCCACGGAGAAGGGATGGCTGTGACCTTCCGGGGCCACGGTGTTCGTCGCCGCCCCCGGAGCCCCCTTCCGGAACCCGCCCTCCCCGAAGGGGAGTGCTGTCGTTGATCAAACGTTGATCACGCGGGACACCATGGAGGACATCTTGGGCGAACCCCCGAGATCATGTCCCCCTACCAGGAGGACAACGTGCGCCGTTTCGGCGATTACGTCTACGACTTGAACGGGCCGCTGGACGGCATGGAGGTCCACCTCGATCTCGGCGAGGAGGTCACGACCTGTACGCCCCCGCGCACGCCTCCTTGACCAGGGACGTGCTGGCCCACAGCAAGCCCGGCCTGCCGCCGGAGGAGCGGCTGGCCCGGTGGTCGGAGGCCGACTCGGCGGCCGTCTCGCGGGCCCGGCAGACGCTGTCGGAGATCTGGGAGAGCGACAACTTCGACCTGGCCACGCTCTCGGTCGCGCTGCGTGCCTTCGCACGCTGGTGGCCGCCAGCAACCTCCCGCACTCGGAGGCCTAGGCTCCGCTGCTGCGGCGGTACGTCAGCCGCCGCAGCATCGCCTCCGCCGGGCCCCGGTACCCGGCCCGGCGCATCCACTCCGCCAGGAGGATCGAGACCGCCCAGATCGCGACGGCGAGCCCCGCCGCGTCGGCGAACCCCAGGTCGCCGCCCAGGTCCAGGGTGAACGGGTAGAACAGCACGAGGAACACCACTGACTGGAACAGGTAGAACGTCAGCGACCGCTGGCCGAGCGCGGCGAGGGCGGTGGTGAAGGGACCGCCTTCCACCCGCGTTGCGACGAGGCCGATGAGGGCGGCCAGGGCGATGCCGCCGGCGTAGCCAGTGAGGGTGTGCGCGAGGACGGCGGCCGAGGGCGCGGGAGGCGTCCACACCCCGGCCATCAGCAGGGCCCCCGGGAGCCTGCTGATGAAGGCGACGCCGAGGCCGATCACGGTGACGCGGCGCAGCAGGCTCTTGTGGCGCTCGGGCTCGTCCAGGATCCGGCGGCGGGCGGCCCAGATGCCCAGCAGCATGCCTGGTACGACGTCGATCGTGCCCAGGACCGTCTTGAACGGCCACAGCTGGAGGCCGGACAGGAGATGGGAGCCGAGATCGGCCGGCATGGCCCCGGCCGGCGTGATGGGGACGGTGCCGGCGTACGCCAGAATGATCGGTCCGGACACCACGAGCGCGGCGGGGACGAGGGCCAGGGCGGCCGTCCAGCACAGCACCGAGTCGCGGGCCCGCACCAGCGGGGCGAGCACCAGCAGCGTGAGCCCGTACACCGCGACGATGTCCAGCGGCACGAGCAGCACACCGTGCACGAAGCCGATGACGATCAGCCAGCGCCCCCTGCGCCGCAGCAGCTTCCTGAGCGAGATCCAGTCGACTCCCTTCGCCTGATGCCGGCACGCGAGCTGCCCCAGCGCATAGCCGAACAGGAACACGAACATGGGCCGGGCCTGGTTGTGAGCGAGCAGGTGATCGAGGAACGCGGCTACGCCGTTGAGAACGCCGGGACCCGCCCCGGAGACGAACACCGGCGCGTGCGCCAGCGCGATCGCCAGTAGCATGAAGCCCCTGGCCAGGTCCGGCGCCAGAGACCGGCGGGTCGAAGTCATCACGGTCATGGCGTCACCTGATCCGCTGCAGCACGACCCCGAGCCGGGCCCGCCACCGCTCGTCGCCGTGCGCGGGGTCGGCGCCGAGCGCCTCGACCCGGCCCGCCGAGCGGGCGCGGAAGCCCGCCAGGATCTCGATCGTGGTGGTCTTGCCGGCCCCATTCGGGCCTAAGAGGGCCAGCATCTCGCCGTGGCTGCCCTGGAACGTGACGTCGTGCAGGACGTCGGCCGAGCCGTAGCGCATGCGCAGCCCGTCGATGTCGAGCATGACCTGCTCGGTCTTGGTCATCAGATGAACTCTCTTCGTGATCGGACGCCTCCGCGCCAGGCCGCGTGTCGGCGGAGTTTCGCCGCGAGGGCATGATGGATCGCCCCCCGGGCCGGCGACGGCCGGGGTGTGGAAAGAGAAGGAAATGGGTGGGAGTGCCGTATGGGGAAAGGCGGGCGGGTTACCAGCGCTCGTGCGCGAGCGTCTCCTGGACGCGCGCCATCAGCTCGGCCCGGTCCACACCGGCCAGGGCGAGCGCGCGAGGCACGTTGCCGGCCGCGGTGTCCGGGACGCCGAGCAGCATTCGCACGCAAATCCGTACGCCGGGGCTGTGCACCATGGGCCCGGTACGGGTCGGTGCGGCCGGCAAAACGAGCAGGCCCGCCAGCCGGACTTGCGCCTGGCGAGCTTGCTGGTACCGCACGCGGGCGTGGTGGAGGCTGAACGCAGTCGGAGAGCTCCCTTATCTCTTGGCGGCGTCGACGCCGAGATCGGCCCGCTTGGAGATGCCCAGCCGGTCGCCGATGTCGGTGCCCGACGGCCCGGGGCGCGGGGGGCGAGGACCGCACCTACCCCAAGCAGGACAACGGTCGCATGGATCCGAATGGTGCGCCGCCATCGCGGCTTGGGCGGGCGGCAGTGCAAGGAGCGGTTAGGTCGTCGGGAGGCCGACCGCGTTGGACGCGTCGGCCTCGAAGTATTCCGTCGTAGCGAAGGGGCCGGCGTGATCCTCGAAGAAGCTCCTGACGCCGTCGATCGAGTCATGGACGATGACGTTCACCGCCTTGGTCCCGTCGGTGCTCGCCACCGCCAGCGTCCACTTGGCACCCGTGGGAAGCTGGCCGTACGCCTTCTTCAGGGAATCCCAGAAACCGTCGTTGTTAGAAATCGTGGAAACAGCCATGATGTGCACCGTGGCACCCTCCTCATTGGCTCTCGGATTTACTCGGCAATTGATGTGAAGATACTGTGCGGCACCATTCTTGAAGTCGTAGATCGCGACGGTCTGAGGGTCCTCGAGCGGATCGTCCGAAGGCATCAAGAAGTGGGTCTCGCTGATTGGGGACAGCTCGTAGTCGAGCTGTTCTGGTTTATTGAGGAGTTGCGCCTCCATGGGGTTCAGGGTGAATTTGAGGTGGAGTTTTCCGCGGTCGGCCGCCACTTCGTAGCGGGTGCCGGGACGCTCGTAGGAGCCTTCGTACCTGGACAGATCGAGGGCCAGGGTCGGGTCGGGCTCCGGCAGGTCGGGAATCGTGACCGCGCCGAGGCCGGCCAGGATTTCGTTGAACACCTTCCGGTAGAAGCTGTCGCGCGGCCCGGCGTTCGCCAGCATCGAGACCGCGATATTCGATTCCGACAGGATCCGCAAGCGGGCGCTCTGGCTGACTGCGCTGCCGTCGTGTGCGTAGACGGTTTGGCCGTGCCAATCGCACACTATGAGGCCGAGGGCCCATTCCGGCCCGAACATGTACGGGTCAGGTATGGGGACCCGCGACTCCGTCATCTCACGGGTGACGCCGGCTGAGACGATTCTGGTCCCGTTCGGCGCCTTTCCTTCGTTAAGGAAGACGTACGCCATCGTCAGCAATTCCCGGGCTGTCGTGCTGACGTTGCCTCCGGGGCCGAAGGAGCGCGGCAGGTGACTCAGCGGTGAGAGGATGGGTCCCTCTTCGAGGGATCGGATCAGGTATCCGGTCGCGGCCCGGTCCTGGTCCACGTGCTCACGCCGGCTGCTCGTCGAGGTCAGTCCCAAGGGGTCGAACAGGCGATCCTTCATGATGTCGTCCCACCACTTGCCGTCGATCACCTCCATGATGCGGGCGAGGATCGCGTAGCCCAGGGCCGCGCTGTAGCCGTGAGTGTGGCCCAAGGGGTGGACCTGGCATGCGCCGGCGATGTTCTCCACCATGCGCTTGTACACGTCGTCGTCCTCGCCCGGATCTCCGTAGTTCTCCTCGATGCCGTTGGTGTGGTTGAGGAGATGGCGGGGTGTGACCTTGGCGCTGACGCCGGGGTCGGCGACCCGGAAATCAGGAAGATAGGTCCGCACCGGCTCGTCCAGGGCGACTTTCCCCTCGTCGACGAGCTGCATGAAGGCGAGGGCGGTCCATGTCTTAGATACGGAGCCGCACTGGTAGATGGTGTCGGTCGTCGCGGGCTCCCGCGCGGAGATGTTCTTGACGCCGACCGCGAAGTCGATGATCTCCCCGTCGCTGAGGACACCGATCACGGAACTCGGAATCCAGTACTCCGCGAGCAGCTCGGAGACGCGAGCTCGCATCCGGGTCACATCCAACGCTCTTGCCATAAGGGGTTCCTCGTCCCACCCGATTCTTTCCAAGCAGGAAAAGGCTACGTTGCGTTTTAAGTCTCGTCAACGAGAGACCTCTAACAGTGGGCTCCAATACTGGTCTTCTATGTCAATCGTTGCAACAGCAGTGTTGATAAATGCAATTCACGCCAACCAGCCGTTGCAATGTACTGTTGGTGAACGCACCCGTGAACCCGAACCAACAGGGAGCGAGCCGATGCCCGGAGGCAGGCTGACCCACGAGGATCGCCGGCAGATCGCGATCTGGCTGGCCGAAGGGCTGGGATACGCCGAGATCGCCAGGCGGCTGGGCAGACCCACATCCACGATCAGCCGCGAGGTGGCACGCAACAGCGCGCCTGGCGGCTACCTGGCCGACCGCGCCCAGCAGGCCGCCGGGCAACGCGCCCGCCGCCGCAGACCGGTGCAGGCCACGGAGCCACCAGCCGACGAGCGGCCGGCCGAATCCGTGCGTGGTTTCGTGGAGCAGTTCGCGACGCTGCTGGTCGGGACCGGCCTTCCCCGGATGCCCGCTCGCGTGTTCGTCTGCCTGCTCACCTCCGGCTCCGAGGGCCTGACATCCGCCGAGCTCGTGCGCCAGCTACAGGTCAGCCCGGCGTCGGTGTCCAAGGCCATCGGCTTCCTCGAGGCGATCGAGTTGGTCAGGCGCACACGGGATTCCGGCCGCCGCGAGCGGTACGTCATCGACGACGACGTCTGGCTCCGGGCGTTCAAAGCCGACACCGGGGCACACGCCGAGGTCGCGGCGGCCGCGCGGCACGGGATCGAGATCTTCGGCGTCGGCACGCCCGCCGGCACCCGGCTGGGCCAGATGGCTCAGTTCTTCACCTGGATCAGCGAGCAGATGAACGACAGCGGCCTCACCGACGCCGTCGTCCGCGATGCGCTGACAGTGCTGGCCGCGCTGGTGTACGCCGCTCGGCCACTCACCGTGGACGAACTCGCCACGGCCCTGGACTGGCCCATCCAGCGGGCGGCCGACGCCCTGGACGCGATCAGCCGTCGTCCGATCCTCTCCGACCCGCTCACCGTGGAGCAGGTCGGGCGCGGCGCGTACGCCATCACCCCGAGGCCGGACCGCCTGAGCTCCGCGCAACGCGACGCACTGATCGTCAGTCCGTGCTCGACCCAAGGGACTCGAAGATGACGACGCCGGATGGACGTCGCAACCGCGATCCCTCCGGTCGCACCCGCGCGCCTGCCGGGCAGCGTCGCAGTTCCGAGATTTACGCTATCTCGGAAGTGCACTCCCAGGTGTGACTTCCGAGATTACGCACAGCGGGGCGTCGCAGGAGCCCGGATCCGCTTCCGAGATTACGAAGCGGCGCCCGGGTGCCCGCCCCACCCGGCTCCCGCCCGCCTACGACACCGTCCTGCTCCCGCGGCATGGTGGACCACTGGTCGACCCTGCCGTGCCGATCGCTGATGGCACATCCACGTTCAGCGGCTTCGATGCGGCGGGACGCCGCATGCAGCTCGATCTTGGACTTCGGCTGCACCGGAGCGCGCCGGATATTGGCGCAATCAAACAGGCAGGAATTGGATCTCCCGACGAGGCCAACGCATCACGTAGGGTCATGCCGCTCAGAACGATCCACCACTTGGAGCCAGTAACGATGTCCTATCCGCCGCCGCGATACTTCAAAGATCACGGGATCGCCAGCTCAACCCACCGGTCGGCCGACGCACCGCCGGACCTCACGATCGGAGTGAAGTCCCGGGTCGGCTATCTGGCGACAGGTGCGAGCACCGATGGCCAATTCGGTCTCTACCGCTGGGACATGGCCGCGATCCCGAACGGCCCCGGAGCCCACTTCCACAGGACCATTTCCGAGTCGTTTTTCGTCCTGGAGGGCACCGTCTCGCTGTACAACGGCGAGCGATGGCTGGACGCGACACCGGGCGACTTCCTGTACGTGCCGCCAGGCGGGGTCCACGCCTTCAGCAACAATTCCGATGCACCTGCTTCCATGCTGGTGCTGTTCACGCCGGGGGCGCCCCGTGAGGCGTATTTCCGGGAGCTCGCCGAAATCGTCGCTTCCGGCCGCGGGCTCACCGACGAGGAATGGACTGAGCTGTATGCCAAGCACGACCAGTACGCCGTACAGTGAACCACGCGTGGTGATGGCGCTCTGCGATCCCAGACGATATCCCAACCGAGCAAGTAGACGGCTGAGGCCTCCTGGGCACGATAATCACTCACAGGAACGTTGCCCCAATGGGCAGCGCGATGTCGCGCATCGGCGCGGCGGCAGGATCGGGCGGCGACAGCTCCTCGTCACCGCCGTAGTGCTGCAACAGCGGCTATCGCAACGCCAACACGATGCTGCACGCGCTCACTGCGGCTCGGGCGCCTCTTGTTTCGGGCTCTGCCGAGTGCCCGCCGTACCGCTGACCGGTGGTCGACGGAGCCGCAAGGCCGCGACTACCAGCAAGGCCACCGCGCCCGCGGTGAGGATGGCGTTGCTGGCCAGGTCTTCCGCCAGGGGGGTCGGTGGGGTGCGCGGCACAGTCGGGGTGATGGTCCTCTGCGGGAAGGAGTGCCAGGCGTAGGTCAGCATGGCGCCGCCGGCGAGTGCCAGCCGGTGGGCCTGTGACCAGCCGGCGCGGTGTGACCAGCGAACCACCACGGTGGCGACGGTGACGAACAGGGCCAGATAGATGATCGTGCTGAGCCACGCTGGGAGGGGGATCGCCTCCGCCAGCCAGGGCGTGAATCCGGTGGGGTCGACCGCGTACAGCAGCACGAAGACTGCTCCGGCGACCATGGCGAGGGCACCGGCGACCCACGGGCTGGGGGCGCGACCGGGCAGTGGGGTGAGGTCGGTGGTGCGCCTGGGGAGGCGGACGCCGACGACGATGATCGCGGCGATGACGACAGCGGCGCCGATGAGCTGGAGGGCGGAGGCGTGGTGGCCGTAGACGGCTTGGGCGATGCCCGAGCCCAGGGCGACGACCGCGTACATCACGCCCGCGATGGTGAGGCCGACCTTGCCCAGCCACGGTGTGGTGCGCCGCGCGCCGGCGAGGGTTTCGGCGACCGCGATCGGCGCGCTGATGCTGAAGGCCGTGTGCACGCCGACCATGAACAGCGTCCACGGGCCGGCCAGGCCGAGCGCGGGGATGAAGCCGTACTCGAGGGTGTGCGCGCCGACCACCCAGTTCGAGTCCCACAGCGTCTGAGTGACATAAGCCTCCTCGATCAGGCCGTAGACCAGCGCGAGGGTCATCATGGCGGGCCAGCCGCGTCCGGTACGGCGGGCGAACTCACGGATGAGGAGGGCGCCGCCGCCGTACAGGCAGGACAGGCCAAGCAGCTTTAGGACGTTGTCGGTGATCGGTGCGTTGCCCATCAGGTACTCGGCGGTCAGCGGCGCCAGGAAGAACAGCCCGATGGCGGGCGCCAGCCGAGGGAGTAATGCTTCTTGGTTCATGACTCCTACATACCATCACTGAGTGCAAATATACAATCGTGTAAAAATATTCTGCTGTAACATCGTGGACCATGGAGGAGACACGGCGCGAACGCAAGAAGCGACAGACCAGGCAACTGCTCATCCACGCGGCAGTACAGCTGTTCACCGAGCAGGGCTATGAACAGACCACCGGCGCGCAGATCGCCGCTGCGGCGGACGTGTCCACCAAGACGTTCTTCAACTACTTCCCGAGCAAGGAGGACGTGCTGTTCGCCGATGTCGAGCAGTTCTACGGGCTGGCGCTGGAGGTCATCGCCGATCGCGCACCGGACGACACGGTGGCGCAGGTGCTGCGCAGGACCTACCACCGGGTCATTGCCAATTACCTCAGCCAGGGGCCCTGGGCCGGGGACCCGAAGCTGAAGGAGGTCTACAAGAGGCTTCTCGCGACCGTGCCCGCCGTGCAGGCCAAGGCCCTGCACGTGATGTTCGACTCGCAGCGCCGGATCGCCGACGCGTTGCTGAAAGCCTTCCCCGACAGGCTGGACCCCATCAGCGCCGCGGCGGCGACCGGCGCGTTCATGGGTGCGGTGCAGGCGGCCGGGGCGGCCAGTCTGGAGATGTACGGCGAGGCGGAGGAGGGGCATCTGAAGTCGACCCGGCGGGCAGCGGACATCGCTTTGCGCGGCCTGGAATCGCTGTGAGGGGTTAAGTGCGGCAGGCCGCCGAGGCGAAGGCTGCGCCAGGCGTGGCCCTTAACCGCTGAGATCCACTCCCACAAGCTCGGGAACTCGTCAGCCAGCACTTCGACTTCGTGCCGCACCTGGACCGGGACGAGCAGCATCAGGTGTGGGTATTCACCCCGGCAGGGTAGGTCGGGCGAAGGCTCGCCGGCAATGTTCGGCGGCTTGGCCTTGATCTTGTCCGCTACTGAGGACTTCCGGACACAAAGATCACAATCACCGGACGTCACCCACCAGGCGATCCACCCGAAATCACAATCACCGGCGAGCTGCAACCGATCCGGACCGTACGCTTACGACGCCGCGCCGGCCCCGTTCGGCACCCGTGCTGGCCTGCGGGAAGGCGCTTACCGTACGGAATGGTTCCATTGCAGATCCACCCCCGACACACGACGGCCGTGACGGCGCGGCGTGGCTCGGTGAAGTACCGGATGCCCTGAAGGTGGACTCGGCATATGCCGTCGGCTGCTCATATGGCGGATGACTGGCAATGCATCACGAAATCCACCGACCCGGCCGATTCTCCACCCTTGTCCTCCTCGACCCGGCCGGTTTCGCCCTGCCCGGGCCGCGCTTCTATGGCTAGACGATCGCGGGCGCACTGGCCGGTCTCGCCCCGCGTATGCTACGTCCCCGTCCGGCCAGACTGGTGGCCAACGGCACGATCCTGGAGACGGAGATCATGTCGATGATCCCGGCCACCGCACGATACCGCCGCCTGCGACGTGGAGCTCCCGGTTCGTGTCGTCCTGGGCGAGAGCACGCCCGACACGACTTTCCTATGCGTAAGATCGCACGCCGCGCCGCGAGTCTGGGTGCCACTGCGGTGGCGGCGGCAGCCATTGGCCTGGTAGCAGCACCATCCGCGAACGCCGCGATGACCTGGTACACCGACCCGCCCACGAAAGCCTCGGGCGTGACGACTGTCGCCACCGTCTCCTTGCCGGGCGGCGGCAGCGTCCAGGTCCGTCAGGGCAAGTACGGCAACTACACGTACGTCTGGGGGCGGGTCTCGTCTCCGACGTCGAAGTACAACCAGGGCTACGCCCTGGAGTTCGTCGTCGGCGGATGCAATGTGTCTAATGGTTCGAAATCCAGGGACATCGACCGCACGACCTACACCCCCGCCGCCCGGCGAAACAAAGACTGTACGTACTACGCGCACGTCATAACCCACACCGGGAACAAGTACATCGCTACTGCCAGCTACAATCCGTGACCGGTAGCTGCCCTCGATAAACGTCACCAAGAGCAACCCCGCTGGAAGGACCCCGAAGCCACCGGGGTCCTTCCGCGTTTCGGACACTGGCCTTGGAATGGCAGCTACGACACCTGATCGCCTTGTGATCACCAGCAGTACAGCTAGATAGTGCAGTCAACGGTGCCTCTTCGGCGGGGGATCCGGATGGATGGGATCCCGCTAGATCACCGTCGTCGGAGCTCGCCCAGCCGGTAGCCGCCCCGCCCCTTGCAGATGGAACACGTGACCCACGGTTCCGGTACGTTCGGGTCATCTTGCAACGCGGTATATCCGCCCTCGCCTCCACAGCGGGTACATTTCTCCCATCGTCCGCGTCCACGGAACAACCAGACGATGCCCAGTGCCACGAGCCCGACGCCGATGAGTGCCTCCATACCTCAGGATGGCACGGCAATGCCTACCTCAGTCAAGATCGCTAGGGATGTTGACAGGCGCCCGCCTACCCCTTAGAGCATGCCTCCGGCGGGGGACTCAGGATCAAGGATGATCAACTACGCGCGCCCCCATCCGTGGCTGAGCTGGAAAGCCTGATCTTTCCGTCCCCGTCCCCCAGACAAGCCCAGCGGGTCAGGGCCAGGGTGTCACGGTCGTTCGTCCGGTAGGGCGCTCCACCATGACACCCTGTCCCTGACCCGCCCCGCACCGAGGAAGGGGTCGGTCCGGGGGTGCTGGTGGATGATCAACCGAATTTGGGAGCTGGGGCCGTGGCGTTGAGCGCCGTCACGATCGTCTCCTCCTCGTACCGGAAGTGGGATTCCAGCTGGTTCGCCAGCCGCTCCAGGTCGGCGCGCAGCTGCACGGAGTCGGATCCACCGGGTACGAAGCTGTCGACGAGCTGCTGGATGTCGTCCTGCAGCCGCGCCACCACCTTGTGCTCCTCGCCGAGCTGCGCCAGCGCCGGAGCGAGTGCGGGGAACTGCTTGGCCAGCATCGGGAACATGGCCATGTCCTCGCCGCCGTGATGCTTCTTCAGCGCCCCGCAGAAGTTCAGGCAGTGGGTGCGCATCTGCTGGGCGAGGTCCGGCGGCGTCCGCTCGATCGTGTCCACGCCGCCCTCGGTCGCCTGGTCCGCCTGGGCGCGGAGCGTCTCGAGCTCCTTGCGAAGCCAGTCGTGCACCTCGACGATCCAGTCGCCCATGCCCTTGACCCGCTCCTCGCCGGGCTTGGGGCCGATCCGGTGTAGTACGACGACCGGGATCTCGCGGGTCGTCTTGGCCTGGTGGTCGGCGTAGCCCGGCGCCTCGGCGATCACGCGGTCGAAGAGCTTGTCACGCTCCTGGGCCGGTGGGATGACGGCGATCGCCTGATAGGTGTCGCTACCTGTCTCAACCGTCACGATCGGGTTCTTGCGGATGTTGTGGTACCACGCGGGGTGCTTGTCGGCGCCATTCGAGGACGCGACGACGATCCCTTTTCCGTCGAATTCGAGATACCCCAGGATGCTCTCCCGTCGCAGGCCGCTCTTGGCTCCGACGGTCGTCAGCACGGCCAATGTCCAGCCCTCGAACATGCCGCTCATCTTCCCGTTGTTCGCCCGAAACTCGGCGATGACCTGACGCTGGAACTCATTGACGTCGAAGCCCGCCCAGGTCTCGGCCCGTGCTTCCCAGGTCTCGGCCTGTTCCGTGCTCATGCACTGCCTTTCCGTGTCGATTGCTCGCGAAGGAGGGCCACGCCACCGGAAATCGACACAGAAATACCCCGCATGCCTACGCAGTGAAGATGGGCGCAGCAATCCCAGGACAGGGATTGACAAGCTGCGAGAGACGGAACGTGCCGATCTCTGCAATGGCTGAGTAGCCGCTACCTCCATGCGTAGGCCCATACGGGGCTCGGTAAGACCGTAACACCGTCCTCGCTGATCGAGCAACGTCACCTTGGCGGGTGCAACCGAGAGCCTGTGGACCGGAGTTGGGCCCGATCTCGAGCCAGCTAGAGATCACCCGGCGGGCCGGAGGCTACGGATCCAGATGAGGGAACCACGCAGGCGGAGCCCAGCGAGGTAGCTGCGAATTGCGTTCGTTCAAGGCGGGAGCTCAAAACGCCATGGAGGTCCTCATCCGACACCTGCTCGTTCCGCACTCCCCGGAGCTGAGTCGTCACGTGCCCTTGGATGAGGACCGCCATTGCTCGTAGGCCGCCACGGCGGTCGGCAGGGTCGGGAAGAGGAAGTCCTCGCCGATGGCCGCGGCCAGGCCGAACGCGTCGAGCGAGGCACGCAGGTCCTGCTTGACCCTGGCCATGGCGAACACGACGCCCCGGCGGGCCAGTTCGGCGCGCAGCGACTCGACGGCATCCAGCGCGGTGGCGTCCACCTCCACATTGGCTTCGGCGTTGAGCACGAACCACAACACAGGGCCTTCGTGCTCATCGGCCGCGGCCAGCGCACGGCGCCGGAAGTCCTGGGCATTGGCGAAGAACAACGGGGAGTCGTAGCGGTAGACGACCAGCCCGGGAATGGTCCGGGCGTCCGGATAGTCATCGACGTCGTGCATCCCCGCCAGTCCCGGGACGATGCCCAGGATCGCGTCGTGCGGGCGAGCCACCCTGGCCAGCATCTCCGCGACCGACAGAGCCACCGCCAGCAGCACGCCGTACAGGATGTCGAAGACCAGCACCCCCGCGAACGCGGCCAGAGCCAGCAGCAGCTCACTGCGGCGAAAGGCCGCCAGCCGGCGGAAGGCGGCCACATCGATCAGCCGTATCGCGGCATAGATGACGATCGCGCCAAGCGCCGCGGTGGGAAAATCGGACAGCAGCGGCCCAGTGAACAGGACGACCGCAACCACGGCTGCCAGGGCGACAAGCGAGTACATCTGAGTACGGCCACCGGCCGCGTCGGCCAGGGCGGTACGACTGCCGCTGCTGCTCACCGGAAACCCGTGCAGAACGCCTGCGCCAAGATTGGCCACGCCAAGGGCGAGCAGCTCCTGGTTGGCGTCGATCTGCTGATTGTGCTTGGCGGCGAAGGACCGTGCGGTGAGCACGTTGTCGCTGTAGCCGACCAACAGCACGCCGAGCGCGGGCAGCAGCAGGTGCTGCAGGTCGGCGAGCGTTGGAAGGGCGGGCGCGGGCAGGCCCGCGGGGATCTCCCCCACCACCTTGATCCCGTACCGCTCCAGCCCGAACAGCGTGACGCAGGCGGTGGCCAGGAGGACGGCGAGCAGCGGAGCTGGAATCCACGGCAGGCGCCATTGGGTGAGGAACAGCAAGGCCAGCACTCCGGCCGCGAGCAGCAGGGTCCCCGGATGGATCTCCGGCAGACCCCCTGCGAACGACAGCAGCTCGGCAATGGCGTCGTCACCCGACACCGGCACCCCGGTGATCTTCCCGAGCTGGCCGACAATCATGATCACTGCCACGCCCGCGAGATAGCCGACCAGAATCGGCCGCGACAGCAGGTCGGCGACGAAGCCGAGCCGGAGCAACCGGCAGACCAGGCAGAGCAGACCGACAGCGACGGCGAGCCCGGCCGCGAGGGTCGCGTACCGGTCCGGATCACCCGCCGCCAGCGGTCCGATCGCGACAGCGGTCATGAGTGCGGTCGTGGACTCGGGCCCTACGGACAGCTGGCGCGAGGAGCCGAGCAACGCGTACAGCGCGAGTGGTGCCAAGATGGCCCAGATCCCTGCCACGGGCGGCAGCCCCGCCACGGTGGCGTAGGCCATGACCTGCGGCACCAGGTAGGCCGCCACGGTGAGCCCGGCCAGCACGTCGCCACGCAGCCATTCGCGCCGGTACGGAAGGAACGCGACCATGCCCGTCAGTGTCGCACTGCCGCAGCAGTGCCAGCGCCCGCACTTCGAGCCAGCGGCCCAACGGCGCACTAGTCGGGCTCCACCAGGTCAGGCCGCAGGAGGCACCTGGTTCGTGGCATCGGGCTTGGGGACGGCGCCCGGAGGGCGCCATCCCTACCAGTAGCCGAGGATCTTGAACCAGACAGCGCCGGCGCCCATCCAGACGGCGATGTTGACCGCGGCGACGATCAGGCCGTTGCGCCACCACTCGGTCAGCGTCACGTAGCCGCCGCCGAACAGGACCGGTGCGGGTCCGGAGGCGTAGTGGGTCAGTCCGCCGTACAGGGAGCTGATGAAGCCCAGCACCAGCGCGGCCATCATCGGTGGGGCACCTGTGGCCAGGGCGGCGGCCAGGAACGCGCCGTACATCGCGGCCACGTGCGCGGTGTTGCTGGCGAAGGCGTAGTGGGAGGCGAAGTACACCAGCGTGAGCAGGACGAACGCGACCTGCCACGACAGGCCTCCCGCGGCCCCGGTGATGGAGGTGCTGACCCAGCCGACGACGCCGAGTTTCTGCAGCTGCCCGGCCATCATCACCAAGACCGCGAACCAGGTCAGGGTGGTCCACGCGGATTTGTCGCCGGCGAGATCGTTCCAGGTCAGCACCCTGGTGATGAGCAGCACCGCAACGCCGGCGAACGCACTGGCGGTGGCCGACAGGGCCCAGAGCTGGCTGCCGAGCGACCACAGCATCAGCAGCATCACGAACACGCCCGCCATGATCCACTCTGGGCGGGACATCGGGCCGAGTTCGGCCAGTTGGGCACGGGCCCGCCGGGGCGCCTCAGGGGTGTCGCGCAGCTCGGGGGGAAACACCAAGGCCAGGTAGTTAGCGTTTTCGGGTGCCTGTCAAGGAGGTGGCAGGGTGGGCACGGCGGTGTAGAGGCCCGGGCTGATCTTGCGGATGAGTCCGGTTGCGGACCATCGGGACAGTTGCCGATACATGGTGTTCAGGGTGATGTCGCCGAGGTGGCGAGCGATGTCGCGGGCTGGCCAGGGGCGGTCGGGGTCTTGGTGGAGGAGGGCCAGGACCCGTTGTTGTCTGCGGCGGTCGGCCGGGGCGATGGGTCGCTCGTCTCGAGATGCGGCAGGCAGTGCGGGCGGGGGTGGCAGGAGGGTGATGTTGAGGCGGGTGATGGCGCGGCTGATGTCGGGGCGGCCGTCGTCCAGCCGTTCGCCGTAGCGGGAGATCGGTGACTTGACCTTGCGGGTGCTGACCCGCGGGCGTCGTGGTGGGAGCAACCTGGCCAGCACCCGGCGTCCGATCGTTCCGATGAGGTCGGGCGCTTCGGGCACGACGCCTTCGGCTTGGATCACCAGGTCACGGGCAGCGTGGAAGGCGATGGTGAACCCGCATCGATCGGGATCGGTTCCGGGGCGGGACTGTGCTGCGTCGACCATGACGGTGCGCAGCAGTTGGTAGAGCGTGAGCAGCGCCCACATCTCCTGCTCGACGCCGACCGGGTCGCCCGACCTCAGCACGCGGCCGCGCAGGATCGTGTGCCGGAGCGCGTAGTAAGCCGATTCGTGCTCCCAGCGCTGGTGATACAAGGAGACCAGGGCGCCGGCGGGGTGGCGGCGGGCGTTGGTCAGCGTGGTGACCAGCCGGTAGGAGGCGTCGAAGACGGTGCCGTCAGCGCAGGTCACGGTGATCTGGGCGTCGACGATCCGCACCGGGACCGAGCCGATCACCGACAGGTAGGAGCCGTCGGCCAGGCGGGACAGGACCGGCACGCGGCGGTTGCTGCGCAGGCGGCCTACAACCTGAGCTCCGGTGCCCGTCACCGCGGCGAGGAAGTCGTTGCCATCGAATCCCTTATCCCACAGCACGAGCATGTCCGACCTCAGCAGATGCAGCAGCCGCTTGGCGTATGCGGTCTCGCCCGTGGCAGTGGGCCCGAAGACCGCGCCGATCATCGCCCGGGTGCCGGTCTCCACCAGGGTCATCAGCTCCAGCTGGGGATAACCGCCATGGGCCAGCCGATCGAGCCAGGCCCGGTTGCGGCTGGTATCGGGGACCTTGAGCGAGCTGCAGCCGTCGAAGGAGACCGTCCGGTAGCGGCCGAACCGCACCCCGGGCGTCGTCGGCCGCGCCAGCGGGCCGCACAGCACCTCGAACAGCGCCTGCATCGGCGCACTGCCCACCCGGCGGCGCAGGTCGCGTAACGCTTTTGCGGTCGGTGAGACAACAGCGGGCAGCCCGGCCAGAGCGCCGGTCATCTTGTCCCAGACAAGCAGGTAGCCGACCTCCGGAAACAGGCACATCGCCAGCAGGAAATACACCCCGACCCGCGAGGGAAGCTCCCGGATCCGGCGCTGCACCCGGCCCGTCTCTGCCAGCACCGCATCCACCAACTCGAACGGCACGACCTGCGTGAGCTCTCCCAGATGCCCCGGTGCGAACACCCCCGCGGCCACCCGCACCACCCGGGAAATGACAGACTGATCCCGCAACGGGACTCCACTCTTCAGATGATCTTCGCCGAACATCTGATCTACAGGAGTCCCGTTGCCCGTCTCAGCCGATTGACAAGAATCAAATCCCCTTAACTACCTGGCCTTGGGCGTTCCCCCTTGGATGTGGACACGGCTGGTTGTGGAAGATCACCGTTCTACTGGATCTCCGTCCTCATGTCCTGAGAACCACGTCTTGACGGCACTGCGAAAGCCTTAACTACCTGGCCTTGGGGGAAACACCTTGTACAGCACCGCCGGGATCACGGCGAGCGCGATGAGACCAGGTACGAGTGCGGCGACCGTCCACGTCAGCCAGCTGATCTCGACGCCCTGCTCACCGGCGAACTTCTGCACCAGGGGGTTGGCGGCCATCGCGGTGGCGAACATGGCGCTGGTGATGACGTTTACGCCCATCGCGGTCGCCGTCAGGTAGGCGCCGAGCCTGCGGCGGGTCTCACCGTCCGGCCGTGAGCCGGCCTGTTCGCTCAGCGAGGTGATGATCGGGTACAGCACGCCGCCGGAGCGGGCGGTGTTGCTGGGCGTGGCGGGCGCCAGGATCAGGTCCGTCAGCGCGAGGCCGTAGCCGAGGCCGAGGCTGCGCTTGCCCAGCATGGCCACGAACCACAGCGCCACCCGCCGTCCGAGTCCGGTCTTGGTGACGGCGATGGAGATGAAGAAGGCCGCCACGATCAGCCAGATGGTCGGCTCGGCGAACCCGCTCAACGCGACCGCCGGCTCCAGGACACCGGCGACCATCGTGAAGGCGAGCCCGGTCAGCGCGACAGCGGCCAGCGGCATCGGCTGCGCTATCAGTCCGAGCACGGTGGCGACGAAGATGGCCAGCACGGCCCAGCCGCCCGGTTTGACGGGTTCAGGCTGCGGCAGCAGGTAGATGATCAGTCCGGCGGCGACGGGTACGGCCCAGCGCAGCACCGTCCACCACCATCCGCCTCGTTCGGCCGATACCGGACTCGAGGGGTTCTTCGGCTGAGGCCGTAGCATGATGATTCTCCCATCACAGCCGATCAGGGGTTCCCGGCTGCGGGACCAGTGTGGGCACCCAGACTCTTGGGGCGCTTGAAGCGAAAGTCACCAACAACAGGGTCTTTGGACCCACGCATCCCGCTCAAGATCGGTCCCAGATCAACGGCAGCTCGAGCCGGTCGTCCCGCTCCCAGACGAGGCTCTCACGGACGTCAACAACGCCGCCGAGTCCCTTCGTCATGTGCACGGCAGCCTCCGCCTCGGTGCGGGTCGAGGTAGAACCGGACAGCGTCACGATGCCGTTCTGAACCTGCACGACGATCCCGCTCCGGTCGTTCCACCGGGACTGCTCGGGTATGGCCTCCTCGACCCAGCGCTTGAGCTCCGCGTCGTCGCGGACGTACGCCTTGAGCAGGTCGCGCCTGCTCACGATGCCGATCAGTCGCCCCTCCCCGTCCACTACGACCAGGCGCTTGACGCCGTGGGTGTCCATGAGCTGGGCGGCCGTCACGGTGGACACGTCCGGCGCGACCGTCACCGCCGGCGCCGACATCAGCTCTGCCGCCGTGGCGGCGTCGGCCTTCTCCTGGCCGTCCTCACCGCGCCCGGCCAGCCTGCGGCGCAACCGGGCACGCAGCCGGGGCCGGTAGTCCTCCCCGTAGTACTGCTCCCGGAACTCCTCCTTACGGAGCAGATCCGCCTCGGACACCACGCCGACAACCCGCCCGTCCTCGTCCAGCACGGGCACGGCGCTGACGCCGCGCCGCACCAGCAACTCGGCAACCTCCTTGAACGGCGTGTCCGCTGTCACCGAGGCCACGTGCGTGGTCATCACGTCTCTCACACTGATCCGCACCATCGGATCCTCCCTTCCTCTGCACAGCACATCGCACCATCGCGCCGAAGCACGCTCCTAGGGACGGAAGTCCCTTGTGCCGGCGCTTTGGTCAGGGTGCTTCTTCGCGATAGGGCCCCCGTTATGGGGGACGGACGGCCATCCAGAGCGGGACTTTCGGCCCTGATTCCCTGGCCACCCGTCGGCGAAGGTGGGCACAGGACCAAAGGAGAGTGGAGAGCATGCGCGCTGCCGTCGTGACCGGATTCGACAAGCCCCTCGAGATCCAGGAGCTGCCCGTCCCTGTGACAGAGCCGTACCAGGTGCTCGTGAGTATCGAGGCGAGCGGTCTGTGCCACACCGACATCCACGCCGCTCACGGGGACTGGCCGGTCAAGCCGTCCCTGCCCTTCACGCCGGGGCATGAGGGCGTGGGGATCATCGAGAAGATCGGCTCTGCGGTGACCGGTCGCAAGGTGGGTGAGCGGGTGGCCATCCCGTGGCTCGGTTCTGCCTGCGGCACCTGCGAGTACTGCGTCAGCGGCCGGGAGACCCTGTGCGAGTCCCAGCAGAACACCGGCTACGCCCTCGACGGCGGCCACGCCGAGTACGCCGTGGCCCACGCCGGCTACGTGGTCCCGGTCCCTGACGGCGTCTCCCCCGTCGAGGCCGCGCCGCTGACCTGCGCGGGCGTGACCACGTACAAGGCCGTCAAGGTCTCCGGCCTACGCCCGTCCGAGCGGGCCGCGATCTTCGGCATCGGCGGGCTGGGCCACCTGGCGCAGCAGTATGCGCAGATCTTCGGCGCCCAGACCGTCGCGGTCGACGTCACCGAGGAGAAGCTGCGGCTGGCCCGGGAGCTGGGTGCCACGCACACGATCAACGCCGCCACCGGCGACCCGGTCGAGGAGATCAAGGCGCTGGGCGGGGTGGACGTGGCCATCGTGCTGGCCGCCAGCCCCCGCGTGCTGGAGCAGGCCCACGCCTCGCTGCGCCGCGGCGGCCGCCTGGTGCTGGTCTCCCTGCCCAAGGACAACGCGATGAGCCTGCCCATCTTCCAGACCGTGCTCGGCGGCATCACCGTCATCGGCTCCATCGTCGGCACCCGCGCCGACCTGGCCGAGGTGTTCCAGCTGCATGCCGAAGGACGCACCAAGGTCATCTACGAGACGCGCAAGCTCGAGGACATCAACCAGTCGTTCGACGACGTCCTCGCCGGCACGGTGCCCGCGCGTCTCGTCTTCGAGATGTGACCATGTGCAACTACTGCGGATGCCGGGAGTTTCCGCTAATCGGTCGCCTGTCCCAGGAGCACTGGGACATCGAGGAGTGCGCGGGAGTGCTACGCCGGGCTATCCGGGACGGCGGGCACGGCGAGGCCGGAACCCTGCTGGATGAGCTGCTCGCCCGCCTCGTCCCGCACACCGCCACCGAGGAGATCGGACTGTTCGCCGAACTGCGCGCCGAGGGAGCGCTCGCGGATGAGGTGGAGCGGCTCTGCGCCGAGCACACCGACATCCACGGCGTGCTCGGGACCATCGACCGGACCTCACCCGACTGGCCCGCCGTGCTCAAGGCTCTGGACCGGCTGCACCAGCACATCGACCACGAAGAACACGGGCTGTTCCCGGCCGCCGTCATCATGCTGCCGCTCGCCGCCTGGGACCGCATCACGCCCGAGCAGTCCTCAGCCGGGCTTCCTTGAGGGCCGAACGGCCCGGAAGGTCGGGTCCAAAGTCCCTCCGGAGAGGTGACCTGTGGCCGTGACGGCGGGCCCGGCTCCGGATCTACGGTTTCGATATGTCCGATGAACGCCACCTGATCCGCCGCCTGCCTGGCAGGTGGTCGGTGGCGTCCATGACGGGCCTGCACCCTGACGGGCGGCGAGTCGCACTTGTGAAAGCCCATCCCCAGACCCGCCGCCCGTCCACCCCGCAGGCACAGGTCGCCGGCTTCGCGACCCCCATGACCGGGTTCCACGTCCGACGCGTCTTCGACGAGCACTGTCCCGCGGCCTGACCACCGGCCAGGTAGCACTCGTCACCGACGACACGGACGGACATCACCCTCATGCTCGACGACCTTCGCGCGGCCGTGCACCGCGACCCCGCCCTATACGGCCACCGCAAGCTGGAGGCCATCCTCTACGCCGGCGTCTGGGCGGTATGGATCCACCGCCTGGCCCACCGGCTGCACCGCCGCCGCGTGCCCTTCCTCCCCCGCCTTATCTCACAGCTCGCCCGCACCCTCACCGGGATCGAGATCCACCCGGGCGCCCGCATCGGGCGGCGGCTGTTCATCGACCACGGAGCGGGCGTCGTCATCGGCGAGAGCGCAGTCATCGGCGACGACGTCACGCTCTACCACCGCGTCACGCTCGGCGGCCGCGGCTTCCACTCCGACGCCAAGGGAATGCCTCGCCACCCGGTGCTCGGCGACCGCGTCACCGTCGGCGTCGGCGCCTCCATCCTCGGCCGCGTCCACGTCGGCGACGACGCCTCGATCGGTGCCCACGCCCTCGTGCTGGCCGACGTGCCCGCGGGCGCCCGCGTACCCGTCACCCCAAGCACCATCAGGAGCGAACCGGTGCCTTCCATCCACCCCAACGTCCTCTCCCTCATAGGCTCGACCCCGCTCGTGGGCCTGTCACGCTTCGGCGCGGACCTGCCCGCCCGGCTGACCGCCAAGCTGGAGTCCGCCAACCCGGGCGGCAGCGTCAAAGACCGCATCGCCCACGCCATGATCGAGGCCGCCGAGGACACGGGCCTCCTGTCCCCCGGCGCCCACATCATCGAGCCCACCAGCGGCAACAATGGCATCGGACTGGCCATGGTGGCCGCAGCGAAGGGATACCGGCTGACGCTGACCATGCCGGAGAGCATGAGCGTGGAGCGGCGGGCGCTGCTGGCCGCCTATGGCGCCGAGCTGGTCCTCACCCCCGCCCCGCTCGGCATGAACGGTGCGATCGCCGAGGCCGCGCGTCTGGCCGCAGAGCACGGCTGGTTCATGCCCCAGCAGTTCGCCAACCCAGCCAACCCCGACATCCACCTGCGCACCACCGCCCAAGAGATCTGGGACGACACCGCCGGCGAGCTCGACCTGCTCGTCTGCGGCGTCGGCACCGGCGGCACCATCACCGGCGTGGGCCGCTTCCTGCGGGACAAGAAGCCGCACGTACACGTGATCGCCGTCGAACCCGCTGAGTCCGCGGTGCTGTCCGGCGAGGCCCCGGGGCCGCACGGGATCCAGGGCATCGGCGCCGGCTTCGTCCCAGAGGTCCTGGACACCGGGATCTACGACGAGGTGATGCGGGTCGACGTGGACCAGGCCCGGGACGCGGCGCGGCGGTTGGCCCGCACGGAGGGCATTCTCGCGGGCGTCTCCGCAGGCGCGGCCCTGCACGCCGCCTGCGCCGTCGCCATCCGCCCAGAGAACGCGGGCCGGCTCATCGTGGTCGTCCTGCCCGACACCGGCGAACGCTACCTCCGCACCCCCTCTTCACCCCGTAGGAACCACAGGAGGAGATCCCTTCCATGTCCGCTCAGACGCAGACCGGCGCCCAGGACGCCGTGCTGTCGAGAATCCGCGCCCACCACGACCAGCTCGGCCGCACGATGTCCGATCACGCCGTGACCATTGCCCGCTCGATCGACCGGCTGATGTCCCCGGCGGCCCGGCAGACGGTGCTGGCGGCGTTCTGCGCCGAGGAGGTGCTGCCACACGCCGCGGCGGAGGAGGCGACGCTGTACGCCGCCGCCGACGACCTGCCCGCCACCAGACTCCTGGTCCAGGCGATGCGGGACGAGCACGCCACCCTGCAGGCGCTGGCCGCCGAACTGGTCTCGGCGACCACCCCGGGCGAGATCGTGAGTGCGTCGTCGGCGCTGAACACCCTGTTCCAGTCACACCTGAAGAAGGAGAACGACGTCCTGCTGCCCGCCCTCGCCGACCACGGCATCGACCTGGCGGCCCTGCTCGGCGACGCGCATGAGATCCTCGGCGAGGCGACCGCGGACTCCTGCTGCGGATGCGGCGGCACGGGGGCCCCAGAGGGCGTGGAGGAGGTTGTGGCGGAGCTCGACGTCCGCCGGCTGATCCCGGCCCAGCGCCACAAGCAGATCTTCGCCGCGTACGCGGAGCTGGCGACGGGAACGGCGTTCGTGCTGGTCAATGACCATGATCCCAAGCCGCTCTACTACCAGTTCGCGGCCGATCACCCCGGCGAGTTCACCTGGGAGTACCTCGAGTGGGGCCCGGCGGTCTGGAAGGTCCGCATTGGCCGTGCCTGACCCGCTGTTGCACCGAAGTGCCTGCTCCCGGAGAGTGCGAGATCGGCGGGGCTCGATCTCCACAGCACCACCGAGTCCAAGGGTCGAATCCGTTCAGAGGTCCTGGAGACCCTTCAGTTCGCATGAGCTCTGGGCCTTCGCGGTAACGGGGTTGTTGAAGCAGCGCGCCAATCAGTGTGGTTGGTTGGTGGCGCCGTCTTGAGGCTTGGTCAGCAGGTCGCGTAGCTGCGCTCGCGTGCTGATGCCGAGTTTGGGGAACGCCTGGTAGAGGTGGCTGCCGACGGTGCGATGGGACAGGAAGAGCCGGTCGCCGATCTCCTTGTTGGTCAGGCCTTGGGCGGCGAGTTGGACGATCTGCTGGGTGCGTGGCGGGAGACCGGCGAGCCGGTCGGGGCTGGCGGCCTTGGGTGCGATGCCGGTGGCGCGCAGTTCCGCGCGGGTGCGCTCGGCCCAGGGAACGGCGCCGAGTTCCTCGAACACCTTCAGCGCGCGGCTCAGCGGTGCGCGGGCCTCGCTGGCCCGGCGTGCCCGTCGCAGCCATTCGCCGTGGTCGAGCTGGATCTGGGCACGTTCGAACGGCCACCTTTCGCCTGCCGGGTCGGCGAGCGCGGCGATGAATCGTTCCTCGGTCTCGCCGGGCGGTGCGAGGAGTGCCTCGGCTCGGTTCATGATCTGCTGCAGCCGGGCGGAAGCTTCCGTCCCGGCCAGTTCGCGCACGCGGGACAGCAGGTCGCGAGTCTGCGAGGCGCGTCCAGTGCGCGCCGCCGCGGCGGCGAGGTCGCCGATCTGGTAGCAGGACGTCACGTAGTGCAGCGGCTCGCCGTGGGCGTCGAAGCAGCGGCGGAAGTGGCGGTAGGCGGTCTCGGGGTCGCCGTCGGCGACGGCGACCATTCCGGTCACCCAGTGGGTTCGGACGAGCAGCGCGGTGATCTGGGCGGGGCCGGCGATCGACAGGGCCAGGTCGGCCCGCAGCCAGGCCCGATGGATGTCGCCGCGCAGTGCCGCCAGGGTGGCGTCCAGGACGAGTGCGCCTAGAGAGCTCAGGGTCGTGTGCTCCCCAGAGGCGAGCCGGTCGACGCAGGCCAGTGCGTGGGTCCAGCGCCCGGCGTCCAGGTAGGCCCAGCCCAGATCGGCTGTGACCAGGCCGCCTTGGACGAGCGCGGCGTCCGGCCGTTCCGGCCCGCCGATGGGCTCCAGCAGGTCGATGGCCGTGGTGGGCTCGTCGACACGGGCCGCGAGAGTTCCCACCATATGTTGCACTGCAAGATCGTCATCGAGGGCCGCGACGATCCCCGGCAACGCCTCCCGGACGACTGACCCGCTGCCGAAGGGGTCGGTCATCGCCAGCACCGATAGGTGGAAGCCGGTCAGCGGTCCGGTGCGGTCCACGCGGGCGGCGCGGATGACCTGCTCACGGTACTCGGCCTTGCCCGACGTGAACGCGATGTGAGCCGCCACCGTGAACAGGCGCATCCCGCCATCCTCCGAAGGATCCGGCGTGTTGGCCATGACCCGCCGGAACGCGCTGTCCAGTCGCAACGTGAAGGAGCCGGCGATGCCGGCGAGCGTTCCCGTCCAGACTCGGGTGGCGGGATCGTCGGTAAGCTCCGATGCCCGCTGGGCGAGTTCTTCCGCGCGGCTGATGGCGCCCGCCACGAAAGCGAGAACCGCGGCGGTGCCCAGCCGCCGGCCGTGCTCGCGCGGGCCGGGGCTGAGCTGTCCCGCCCGGACGAATCCCGCCAGTGCCTCGGCGGTCGCGCCGCGTCGCACTGCCCGGTCCGCCGCGGCTTCCACGGTGGCCGCGATGGTCTCATCAGGTGCCGCGGTAGCGGTCGACAGATGCCAGGCCCGCCGGTCCGGATCCCAGTCGAGCCCGGCCGCGAGCGCAAGGTGCGCCCGGCGGCGCTCGCTGAACGAGGCCCGACCGTAGATCGCCGATCGGACCAGCGGATGCCGGAACTCGATCAGGCCGGGGCCGATCCGGATCAGTCCCGCTTGCTCCGCAGGCAGCCACACCTCATGGTCGCTGTCGTCGGGGAGCGCGGACTGTACCGTCGCCAGATCCGTGGTGTCGGCGGCGGCCGCCACCAGCAGTGCGGCCTGGGCTGATGCGGGCAATTGCGGTACCTGGGCGGCGAACGTGCGCTCCAGCAGCTCGGTAACCGGGACGGCGGCGTACTGCGCCAGTTCCCTGCCCTGCATCGCCTTGGCCAGCTCGACCAGCGCCAGCGGATTGCCTTCGGCCTCGGCGAGGATCAGCTCGCGTACGGCCCCGGTCGGCGGGTTCGGCCCGCTGTCGAGCAGCAGCCGCGCCCCCTGCTCGGGCAGGGGTTCCAACCGGATGACAGGCAGGACGCCGTCGAGCTCCGCAGGAAGCCGGTCGCCGCGGGCCGTGACGATCAGCCCGATCGGCTCGCCTTCCAGCCGCCGGGCGAGGAAAGCGAGCAGCGAGCGGCTGGCCAGATCAATCCACTGCAGATCGTCGACCGCCAGCAGGACAGGGCCGTCGTCGGCCAGCCGGGACAGCAGGGTGAGCACGGCCATGCCGAGGACCAGCCCATCCGGCGGCACGTCTTCCTCTCCCAGGCCGAGCGCGCCGAGCAGCGCCGAGCGGCGCCGGTTCGGCAGCGACTCCGCCCGATCGAGCACGGGGAACAGCAACTGGTGCAGTCCGGCGAACGGCAGGTCGGTCTCGGCGGTGCTGCCCCGCGCCCGCAGCACCCGGACGCCCTGCTCTGCCGCCCGTTTCGTGACGGCCGTCAGCACACTGCTCTTGCCGATGCCGGGATCGCCGAGCACGGCGCACAGCAGGGACTCGGATATCTCAGGGGAGAGGGCGTCCGCGATCTGGGCGAGCTCGCGGTCCCTGCCGACAAGGATCAACCGGCCCTCCCGTACACATGCTGGCTAGGAGACAGTGTTCCACGGCGTGGTCATCTTGTGGATGGGCCAGCCACCCGGCGCAGGGTTCCGGCGCGGAGCACCGGCGGCTGGCCTGGCGCGACGGCCACCCAGCGGACCATCCCGTTGGGGAAGTCGGCCAGCTGCGTCACTACGAGGCCCGATGCGTGGTACCAGGTCATCAGGAACAGGCCTGGCCTGGCCTCCACGGTCGTCAAGGAAACCGTCTCGGTGTGTCCCGTCTCGGCCAGGTCGCCGCCCTCCAGCACGGTGATCGTCAGCCGGGCGTCCGGCTCGTATCGCAGCGCCGCGGCGACGTCGCCGAGGTTGACCAGGTAGTGCTCGCCGGGGATGGGAGCCGACACTGAGAGTCTCCGTACGGCATCGGTGGGGTGGATGTGTCCAGGGGTGATAGGGCGCCTGTCGGCCGCAGTCGCGCGATCTCGATCACACAACTGCAGCCGGACCGGGTGCGGGTACGCCCGTGGGCGCGGTGCCGTCAGGTCGTGCTGTGCGCCGCCGCCTTGATGATCGAGATCGTCTGGGACGGGCTGGAGACCATGACCGCGTGGGACGCCTCCGGGACGAAGACGGTACGGGCGCCCGCGCGCTTGGCCATGAACCGCTGGGCGGCGGCCGGGATCGCCCGGTCCTTGCCGGCGACCAGGAACCACGACGGGATGGAAGTCCAGGCCGCCTCGGTGCTCGGGATGCTCAGGGCGGCGTAGGACGCCGGGCGCTGGGCCGCGGCCATGACCGAGGTGACCGATGCGGGCACGTCGGCGGCGAACACCCGGCGGAAGTCCCCTGGGACGATGTAGAGGTCGACCCCGCCGGGGTAGGGGCGCTGCAGGAGCGCCTGGGGCAGTTCGCTACCCTCATACTTGCCGGTCAGGGTCAGCGCGCTCTCCCCCTTGTCCGGGGCGAACGCCGCCACGTAGACCAGGGCCTTGACATTGGCGTGGCCGACGGCGGCGGTGGAGATGACCGCTCCGCCGTAGGAGTGACCGACCAGGACGACCGGGCCCTCGATGGTGTCCAGGACGCTGCTCACGTACGCCGCGTCGCCGGGCAGGTCGCGCAGCGGGTTGGCCGGGGCGATGACCGGATAGCCGGCCTGCTGCAGGCCCTTGATCGTCGCATTCCAGCCGGAGGCATCGGCGAAGGCGCCGTGCACGAGGACGACGGTGGGTTTGCTTGTGCCTGCCTCGGCCTGCGGCACGGCCGCGCCGGTCAGGGTTAACGCCAGGCCGATGGCGAGAACGGCTGTCAAGGGGGTCCGCATGGGTTGCTCCTTTGCTCGTTCGGATCTCCCCGCAGCCTTCGCCCCGAGCGGGCGTCCGCACATCGGTCACGCGACTGTCATCGAGACGGGCGGCCAGGCACACGGGCCGGTCCCGGCCATGCGGCGAGGGCCGTCGGCGCTGAGCCCGGCACGGTTGCCAACGGCCTCACCGCGCACGTTCAAACGACAGTCACGTGACCGATGCCGGCGACGGCGACGGAGGTGCACGCTCTCCTCGCAGATCAGAACAGAGGAGACAACCATGAGCACGATCGTCCTGATCCACGGGCTATGGATGACACCGCGCGGCTGGGAGGGATGGGTCCAGCGCTACACCGCGGCCGGGCACCGCGTCCTGGCCCCCGCCTGGCCCGGCATGGAGGGCGAGGTCGAGCAGCTCAACGCCGACCCTTCACCCATCGCCGGGCTCACCATCGACAAGGTCCTGGACCACCACGAGAAGATCATCAAAGGCCTGGACGAGCCGGCGATCATCATGGGCCACTCCTTCGGCGGCACCTTCACCCAGGTGCTGCTGGACCGCGGCCTCGGCTCAGCCGGGGTGGCCATCGACTCCGCCCAGGTCAAGGGCGTCATGAAGCTCCCGCTCGCCACCCTGCGCTCGACCTTCCCCGTCCTGGGCAACCCGGCCAACCGCAACCGGGCCGTCCCTCTCACGCCCGACCAGTTCCATTACGCCTTCACCAACACCCTCACCGCGGAGGAGTCGCTGAGGGTCTACCAGCGCTACCACGTCCCGGCCGCCGGGCACATCCTCTTCGAGGGCGCGCTGGCCAACTTCAACCCGCACGCCGCGACCAAGGTCCACTTCGACAACCCGGACCGAGCCCCGCTGCTGTTCATCTCCGGCGGGCAGGACCACGTGATCCCGGCCTCGATCAACACCGAGAACGTCCGCCGTTACCAGAAGTCCGGCGCGATCACCGAGCACGAGATCTACCCCGACCGCACCCACTACACCCTCGGCCAGGACGGCTGGGAGGAGGTCGCCGACCGGGCGCTCGCCTGGGCCCTCGCCCACGCCCGTACGAGCTGAGGGTGCGTCCAGGGCCGCAGGGTCATCGTTCGTCAACCGCGCCTTCTGGCCAGACGGCGAGAGCCTGATCGGCGAGGCGGTGCAGGTCCACGCGGCTGACACCGCCGGCGGCCTGCACCGAGATGCCCTGCCCGACGGCGGTGAGGTAATGAGCGAGGGTGCCGGGATCGATACCCGCGGGCAGGTCGCCTTCCATGAGCGCGCGCTCGAACCTGACGCGCAGTGCCGCCACGCCGCTCGCCCGGCGGGCGGCCAAGTCGCGGCGCAGCGGCTCGGCGCCGGCGCCGCAGGCCAGGGCGCCCTGGACGAGCAGGCAGCCGCGCGGATGGCCGGGCATGGTGTAGGCGTCGGCGGCGCCGTACAGCATGCGCTCCGCGACGCTCCGGGCGGTCGGCTCGGCGAGGGCTGCGGCGACGAACGCGCCGGGGCCCTGCAGGTAGCGGTCGACCGCCTTGAGGAACAGGCTCTCCTTGTTGCCGAAAGCGGCATACAGGCTACGCCGGTTGATGCCCATGGCCTCGGTGAGGTCACTGAGCGACGTCCCTTCATAGCCGTCACGCCAAAACAGCCGCATGGCCACCTCCAGAGCCCGATCGGCCTCGAAGGAACGGGGCCGTCCTCGCTCCATGAGTCGTCTCCTTCTCCTGCGATCTCGGGTGAGCGGAATACCGCCCGGTGGCGCCCTGTTGCAGCCACCGGAAATAGTAACCGAACGGTTTGGTATTCCGTTCCAAAGATAGGGAAACAGCCATGACGCAGCAGCTCGCCGGTAAGTCGGCACTGGTGACCGGAGGATCACGCGGCATCGGGGCGGCGATCGTGCGCCGGTTGGCGCGGGAGGGGGCACGGGTCGCCTTCACCTACACCAGCGCCAAGGACCAGGCCGACGCGCTCGTCGCGGAGGTCACCGCAGCAGGCGGCCGGGCACTGGCCGTACAGGCCGACAGCGCCGACCCACAGGCGGTGCAGGATGCGGTGGACCGTACCGTCGAGGAGCTCGGAGCCCTGGACATCCTGGTCAACAACGCGGGCGTAGCGCATGTGGCGCCACTGGAGGAATTTCCGCTCAAGGAGTTCGACCGGATGATCGCGGTCAACGTCCGGGGCGTCTTCACCGCCATTCAAGCAGCCGCCCCCCACTTGGGCCGAGGCGGGCGGATCATCACCATCGGCAGCATCAACGCCGACCGCGTGCCCGTGCCCGGCACTGGCGTCTACTCCCTCACCAAGGCGGCGGTCGCCGGACTGAGCCGAGGGCTGGCCCGCGAACTCGGGCCGCGCGGCATCACCGTCAACACCATCCAGCCCGGACCCACCGAGACCGACATGAACCCTGACTCCGGCCCGTTCGCCGAGTCGATGAAAGCGATGCTCCCGGTGGGCCACTACGCCCAGCCCGCCGACATCGCCAGCGCCGTCGCCTACCTCGCCGGCCCGGAGGCCCGCTTCGTCACCGGCGCCAGCTGGGACGTCGACGGTGGCTTCGCCGTCTGACGGGAGCAGGCGGCGGGGGTCACACATCCACACCCACCACCCGACCGAAGGAACAAAAAGTCATGACCATCGGCATCATCGGGGCCGGAGCGATCGGGCAGGCCCTCGCCGGCCGCCTGGTCGCCGCCGGCCAGCAGGTCCTCATCAGCAGCAGCCGCGGCCCGGACTCGCTGCACGACCTGGTCCACGCGTTCGGCTCGCATCTGAAGCCGGCGTCGGTACGCGAGGCAGCCGCCGAAGACATCGTCATCATCGCCGTGCCCTGGAGGCAGCTGCCCATGGCGGTCAAGGCGGCGGACGTGGCGCACTGGGGCGGCCGCATCGTCATCGACACCACCAATCCACTGGGGCCGCCCGACTTCAAGGTCGCCGACCTCGGCGGGCGCACCTCCAGCGAGGTCGTCGCCGACCTCGTACCCGGCGCCCGCGTGGTCAAAGCCTTCAACACCCTCACCCCCGCCGTCCTCGGCGCCGACCCGCGCACACCCGCCGGACGCCGCGTCATCTTCCTCTCCGGCGACGACGCCGGTGCCAACGACCGCATCGCCCACCTGATCCAGCACGCCGGATGGGCCGCCATCGACCTCGGCCCGCTGGCCATCGGCGGCCGCCTTCAGCAGTTCCCGGGCGGCCCCCTGCCGACCCTGAGACTCCTCCAGGAAACCTGACCCGACCATCGGCCATCTCGGGCAGTGCCGCCCTGCGCACCGCGGTATTCCCCCAAGGAGGGACGCGGCTGCGCGGAAATGAGACGTCACCTCCCACAAGAGGGCTACGAGGGGGGCAGCGCGGTGGCGAGCAACACGACGCCGAGAGAACCCACAAGCGAGGTCACCGCCATGGCCCGTGCCAGTGTGGGGCGGCCCGCGCCTGTGGCCCAGCCGTGCCCTCCGGCGGCGGCCATGACCGCGCAGAACAGCAGCAGCTTGGCGGCCAAGATCCGGCCGTAGCCGGGCTCGGCAAGCGAGGCCCACGTGACCCCCTTGTGCCAGGCGATGGCCACACCAGTGGCCAGCTGAACGGGCAGGAACGCCGCGACGGTGAGCAGGCCGAAGCGGCGGCCGACGGCGGTCAGCACCTGGCCGCGCCGCTGCTCGTCCAGCAGGCGCCGGGCCAGGGGCAGCACCACCAGCGACACGGTGAGCTGACCGCCGACCCACAACGCCGCCCCCAGCACGTGCAGGAACCGCACCACCGACCACCACGTCATGGCGCGCTCACCTTGAACAGGCCGTGCGCGCCTGCCTCGGCCTGGCTCATCGTGTGGTCCACCACGGGATACGTGCCCGCCTCTGGGAAGACCATCTCGGCGAACCCGCCCTGCGCCGGAGCCAGGTCGAGCACCTGCGCCCCGCCTGGATCGTCGGCCCGAAGCAGGTACGTGCCTTCCTTGTAGACCGTGTCGAACGGAGCCCCCACCACGTGCAGCGCCGTGCCCGAGCTAGGGCCCGCGGCCACGGCCCAGATACGCACCCGCTCTCCGGCCTTGGCCTGGAGCGGGGCGTGGTCGTAGCCGGCGGCGGTGCCGTTGAACATCCAGCCGTCCGGCTCGCCCTGCCGGATCTTGGCGACTTGGGCGTCCGTGCCGGGCTCGCCCAGGTACAGCTCCCCCTGCACCAGGAGGTACTCGCGGTCCACCTTCGGCAGGCCAGGCGGGTCGATGATGACCGCGCCGTACATGCCGTTGGCGATGTGCTGGGTCATCGGCATGGTCGAGCAGTGGTACAGCCAGGATCCGGCGTGGTCGGTACGGAAGCGGTAGGTCAACCGCTCCCCTGGCTGGATCGTGCGCATGGGGCCGTCCGGTGCGGTCGCCCCGGCGTGGAAGTCGATGCCGTGGCCCATCGTGCCTGCGTTGACGAACGTGACGACGAACACGTCGCCGACCTTGCCACGCAGCACAGGCCCGGGCATGGTGCCGTTGAACGTCCACACACGTTGCCGCACCCCGGGGGCGACCTCTTGGATGGCGGTGTCGTCGGCGCGGATCTCGATGTGATGTTCGGTGCCGCCGGGCGCGGGCTTCAGGGTTGCGTCGTGCGGCTTCCAGCCTGGAGACATGGGTGCACTCAGGTCCAGGCGCGTGGGTTCGCCTGGTTGCGCCGCTGCGGTTGCGTGACCGTTGTGGCCGGTGCTCGCCCCGAGCCGGGAGGCCGCGGCTGTGCCGGTCGCGACGATGCGCATCGTCATGCCGGCCGCGCGGTGCCCGGCGACCGTGCACCAGCCGTCCACGGCCTCCCCCAGCGGCTGGAGCTTCAGCGTGGCGCTCTGGCCGGAGGACAGCATCGGGGTACGTTCGCCGGTCGCCAGGCGCAGGTCATGGCGCTGGGCGTCGGCGTTGGTGACCCGCAGAGTCAGCACGGTGCCCGCGGGCGCCTCGATCACGGCAGGCCGGATGCTCATCCCGGACAGCGTCACCTCGACCGTCTTGGACCCGGTCGCCGCCACAGTCGACGGACCGGAGACGCCGGTCGTGGCGACGACGACTGCCGCGGCGGTCAGCAGGCAGCCGACGGCGACCCCGGCGATGGCCGGCAGCGATTGCCGCCAGGCTCTGCCGCCGTTCACCGAGCCCTCTGCCCCTGGGGACTGTGCGACGTCAGCCGCCGGCTGGGCACGGATCGTGCGGGCTCGGGCCAGGGCGGTCATGGCCAAGGCGACGAAGGCCGCGGCCGAGCCCAGCACCAGCGCCCAGCCGAGCAACGTCACCGGTGGCGGCACCGGCAGGACCAGCAGCGGCACGCCCAGGTTGAGGGCCGCCAGCCGCACCGGCCAGCCGCGTTCCAGCAGCGCCACGTTCTCCTTGAACCGGGCCGGGCCGCCGCCCAGCACCGCGGGCAGCAGGTGCAGCAGCGAGCCGAGCAGCACTTGGGCGACGAAGCCGACGAGCACCAGCGGCAGCAGCGGCAGCAGCGGCAGCAGCGGCTCCAGCGCCGCGGCGACCTCGGCTGCCGGGCGGGTGGCGATGATCACCAGGTTCGCGGCCAGCGTCAGCTCGAACCAGACGATCGCCGCAGCCAGCATCCACGAGGCTCCGGTGTGCGGGCGTCTGCGCCGCAGCGCGTCGACCAGCGGGGCGAGCACTGCCAGCCCTCCTGCGGCGTACGCCACCAGCCCTGCCAGGGCCACCCACCTCCAGCCCGTCAGCAGCCCGGCGACGGCCACCGTCAGCCCGGGCGCTGCCAGCCAGAGTCCCACGCGTGACGCCCGTCGAGTCGCGTCCGACATGCGCGTGCACAGGACCGTGGGCCAGAGGGTGAACAGCGTGCCGAGCACGGTGAGGCCGACCCAGCCGAACAGGTTCACCTCGGCGTGCGCGGCATGCAGCCGCTCGTGCACCGCCCCGTGTCCGGCGTGCGCGGCCAGCAGCCCGCCCAGGGTGCCGCCGACGGCGAGCGCTCCGGCGGCGGACACGTACCAGCCGATGATGTGGCCGAACCGGCCGGGCAGGGCCTGCCGCACCAGCCGGACGAGCACGGCGGCGTGCCACAGCACCACCCCGACGACCAGCGCCGCTCCGGCGGCGGCCAGCTGCCACGGTCCCCACGACACCCCGGCCAGTACCGCCACCGTCGCCACGTTCAGCAGACCCAGCCGGGTCAGGCTGCCGCGCTGCGGCGGTGTGCGGACGCGTAGCAGCGCCACGGTGAAGTGCTCGCTCCAGATGAGGATCGCGGTGCTGACCGTGCCCAGCAGGAACACGTGGATCAGCAGCCAGCGCGGCGCCGGCAGCACGTCACCCGCCAGCGCCGCCACGACGGTCAGGGCGAGCCAGCCGACGACGATCGCGTTCGCCCGCAGATGCCACGAGGCACGCGGTCGCTGCGGCGGCGGTGCTTCAAGCGGCGGCCTGCCCTTTTCTATGCGGATATTGACCGGACCCACCCCGGACACCTCCCTATCGTGACCGGAGCGCGTCAACGCGATCGCGCATCCGGCGAACATCAGCAGAGCCGGCGCCGCGAGCACCCCGCCCGACGTGCGCACGGCTTCGGCAGCTGCCAGGTCCCCGGCCACTCGCAGCGCCACCGCGGCGTGCAGCGTCACCAGCGGTAGATAGAGAACGGGCCGGTACAGCAGCCGCACCCGCAGCAGCGCGGGAAGGATCACCGGGGCGTGCCCGAACACCATGGACATGACGAAACCGAGGAAAAGGGCATGGAGCGCGGCGTCGTACAGATATCGGCCCGACGCCAGGCCGGAGGCCGCCCACAGCGCCCCGGCCACCGCCAGCCAGCCGTAGCCGGCAAGCAGGCAGACGGCCGCGTACCGGGAGAGCCCAGCACCGCGCGCGGTCCGCCGCGCCACGTCGTAAAAGCCGAGCCATGCGGCGACCACGACCATCCCGGCCCCGGCGGTGCGCGCGCCCGCAATCGGGGCGAGGAGCGACGCCACGGCCCCTGCGCCCACCAGGGCGGCGGCGGCCAGCAGGCCGGCCCAGGCGCGAGGGCGCAGGAACACGACGTGCGCCAACTCCAGCCGTTCGGCAGCGATCGTCAGCACCAAGAAGACGGCGAACCAGACCACCAGCTCCGGCACCGGCCGCCCAGTGAGCCACAATCCGCCAGCCACTGGCCACGCCACCGCCCCGCCGAGCTGGAGGAACGTCTCACGGGACCGACGGCGGCCGAGCAGCGCCAGGTAGATGGCCAGCAGCCAGCCGCCACCGGCGGTCAGTGCCACGCGGCCTATCTGCTCGGCACCGACGGCAAGAGCCACCGCACCCGCCGCAGCGAACGCCGGCGCCAGGTAACCCCAGGGGCGGCGCAGCGCCACCGCGCGCTCGAGCGCGATCAATGTGCCGAGGAAACCCAGAGCCATGAGCGGCCCGTGCTGCTCGATGAACGACCCGGGTGCCGGAATCTCCTCAACCAGGAGCGTAAGTCCGCCGACGACCCCGGCGACCAACGCGACCGCCGCTCCAGCCATCAGCGGCAACCGCCCCCAGGCCACTCGCCGCCCAGGTACTCTTCCCCGGCTGGCCCGTCCCGGCCGGCCGGGGCGTCCAGGTTGCGCTGCCTGTGGCGGCGCGCTGGGAGTCTGCGGTGTCGCCACGGTCTGTCACGCCCTCCGTTGCGCGAATGAGGTGGTCATTGAGGAGCAGTCAACGGTCCGGCCACGCCGAGGGCGGCCGGACCACCGTAGGACGAGCAGGTCAGCCGGCCCCGACATGCTCGGCCGTACGACGGACAGCCACCGAGCGGATCACGGTCACCGTCAGAGCCAGGGTGAGCGCGGCGGTGATGGCCAGCAGGGCCAGGCCGAGGCCGTAGGAGCCGAGCTGTCCGTAGAGGAAGCCCATCACCAGCGGAGGTACGAAACCGCCGAGGCCGCCGGCGGCGCCGACCAGGCCGGTGACCGTGCCGACCTTGTCGGCCGGTGCGACTTGGGCGACGAGGGCGAAGGTGGCGCCGCTGCCTGCGCCGAGTGCGGCGGCCATGGTGAGGAAGGCGATGGTGCCGAGCGGCATGAGGCCGGGGGTGAGCGCCTGCACCCCGGCCATGACGGCGATGAGGACGAACACGCCGGTCAGCACAGGAATGGGACCGATGCGGTCGGACAGCCAGCCGCCCACCGGCCGGGCCAGGACGGCCAGCACCACGAACCCCGCCATGCGGTTGGCCGCGTCGGCCAGCTCGAGGCCGTAGCCGGTCTGCAGGTAGGCGGGCAGGTAGACGGAGAAGGCGACGTAGCCGCCGAAGGCGACCGCGTACAGCACGCACGCCTGCCAGGTGATGGACAGCTTCACAGTGGCGGCCATGCGTGCCATCAGCGGCTGGGTGGCGACGGTGCGGCCGGGCGCGTCCCGCAGGACCAGCCGCGCGACGACGGCGTAAGCAGCCAGAACGACGGCGGTGATCAGGAAGGGGGTGGCGGGGCCGCCGGTCCGGACGAGGGGGACGGTGGTCAGGGCGCTGATGGCGGTGCCGCCCATCCCGGCGCCGAAGATCCCGACGGCCAGGCCACGCCGGTGTGGCGGGAACCAGGCGTTGACGAACGGCACGCCGACGGCGAAGACGGTGCCACCGATGCCGAGGAAGAACCCGCCGGCCAGCAGCGCGGCCAGCGAGGTCTGCCCGGCCACGCCGATGAACAGGACGGGCACGATGGTGGCGGCGGAGATCAGCGGGAACATCACCCGCCCGCCGAAGCGGTCGGTCAGAGCGCCGACCGGGATGCGGCCCAGCGAGCCGACGATCACGGGCACGGCGACCAGCAGCGCCTGCTGCCCGGCAGACAGGCCGAGCAACTCTTTGAACCGGGGGCCCAGCGGACTGAGCAGGGCCCAGGCCCAGAAGTTCACCGCGAAGCCCAGGGTCGCCAGGCCGAGCATCAGCGCGGGTGTGCGCCCATGAATGATGGCCGGTGCGTTCGTCATGTCATCCTCACGTGATCGTGGATTCGTAGGTGGCCGCAGCTGCGTGCCGCGAAGGTGCCCCGGTCTCATCTCAGCTCACAGGTCCTGGAGCGGGGTATGGACCAAGGTCCCGACCTTCGGGGACTTAGGACGTGTGGAGGTGCCGGGCCAGGTCGCTCTGGTAGGGGAAGCTGCCCGGCTCGTAACCGCACCAGGGCTCCTCGGCGAGCACGTCGCCGGTGCAGGCGTACGCTCGCGACCGCGAGCCGCCGCAGACGGTCCGGAACTCGCACGCCCCGCACCGCCCGCCCAGCCGGTCGGGGTCGCGCAGCGCGACGAACAGGGGCGAGGACCGGTAGATCTCGGTCAGCGGCCGCTCGCGGACGTTGCCCGCATCCAGCGGCAGGAACCCCGACGGGTGCACGGTGCCGGTGTGGGAGACGAACACGAAACCGCGTCCGGCATTCACGTCGACGGGCGGGCGGCGTACCCGGCTCTCCCCCACCAGTCCGGCCTGTCGCGCCCGATGGTGGAGGTCTTGGTAGAGCGGCCCCAGCGTCTCGGCGTGGTCGGCACCGTGTTCGGCCAGGATGCGTCGCTGCACGGACACGCGCCGGAAGTGGTGTGCCTCGGTGGTCTTGACCGGGATCGTGGTGCCCAGGTCGTACAGGAAGTGCAGCACGTCCTCGGCTTCCTCGGGCCTCAGCGCGGACAGGGCGCGGCCCCTGCCGGTGGGCACCAGGAAGAAGACGCTCCACAACAGCGCGCCCTGGTCGCGTACCAGGCGGGCGATGTCCGGCAGCCGGGCCAGGTTGCGACGCGTCACAGTGGTGTTGATCTGCACCTTGAGCCCAGCCTCACGGGCCGCCCGCCAGGCTGCCATGGTCCTGTCGAACACGCCGTCGTAGCCGCGGAAGGCGTCGTGCCCGGCGTCGGTGGCCCCGTCGAGGCTGAGCGAGATCGCCGCGGCGCCCGCCTCGCGCAACCGGGCCAGGTTACCCCGGGTGAGCGCCGGGGTGGCCGAGGGCGACACGGCCGGGGACAGCCCGAGCTCGCGGGCCCGCCGTACCAGCTCGAACAGATCCGGCCGTTCGAACGGGTCACCGCCCGTGATCACGAACAGCGGCGCGGGCCGGCCGAAGTCCGCCACTTGCCGCATCAGTTCCCCGGCCTGCTCGGTGGTCAACTCCTCCGGGTGCCGGTCGGGTACGGCCTCGGCCCGGCAATGCAAGCACGCCAGCGGACAGGCCCGCGTGGCCTCCCAGATCACGATGAACGGGCGGTCCGCGACATCCCTACGGACCCGCCGCAACGGCGGCCTCCCGGACGACCGCTTATCGGCGCCGGTGCGCTCGGCCCGGGGTGCGGTGCCGTCCGGTCGGCCGATCTCGTGCGCCGACCGGACAGCCTCCGACCACTTCGTCATACGTGGGCTCCCAACAGGATGTGGGCCACCACGTCGGCCGCCGAGTGGTCATCCGGCAGGCCATCGAGGAAGCCGGCGTCCTGACCGAGCGTGAGCAGCGGCGGCTCGTCATACCCGTCGGCGCGATGCTGGCCAAGACCGATCGCAGCGAGCAGGCCGTTGCACAGGCAACGACGGTCGGCCGCCTCCTCGGCCGGTCGCCCCTTACGCACGTAGGTGTCGACCGGCTCGGCCGGGCAGCGATAGCCGACGGAGCCGTCCGGTTTGGCGAACGGCGTACGCAGGTAGCCCAGGTCGCACAGCCGCGGGCGCGCCTCGTACACCTCCTGCTCCGACAGCGTCCCCGCCACATCGGCCACCTTGAACGGGAACCCGGTGGGCGAGGCCCGCGGGTCGTTGCGTACCTGGAGGGCGCCGCTCGCGGCCTGCTCGCGCAGGCGTCTGCGCAGGCCGGGGTCGAGCCCGGAATCCCGGCACAGCGCGAACGCCGACCCCACCTGGATCCCCTGCGCGCCCGCCGCCCAGGCCCGCTCGAGCCCGCCGGGGGTGCCGTATCCACCGGCCAGCCAGAACGGCAGCCCGAGCGCGGCGACCTTGGCCGTGTCGACCTCGTCGCGCGGCCCGTACACCGGCTCTCCCGCCGGATCGAGTGTCATCCTGCCCCGGGGCGGCGCGCTGTGCCCGCCCGCCACCGGCGACTCGATTACGAACCCGTCCGGCCTGGTCACCGGCGAGCGGGCAAGGTAGGCGGCCAGCACGTGCGCCGACACGATCGCCAGCAGCTTGGGCCGGGCCAGCGGCGTCAGGCGGTGGCCGAGCAGCCGGGCCGGGTCGATCCCGATCGTGTGCCCGTCGCCGCCCGCGACTGCCACCGAGATCCGGGCGGGGTGGTGCTCGGCGAGGTCGTCGAGCAGGCGCGGGATCTCCGCCGGGATGCCGGCGCCGACCAGCACGTAGTCGGCACCGGCCAGCATCGCGCCGTAGACGGCCGCCGGGGTGGCGAGCTGGATCTTCTCCAGGTAGTTCACCCCGACAGGCCCATCATGGTCCTCCTTCGCCAGGAAGACCTCGGCGAAGTTGGCGACCACGGCGAGTTCGTCGCGGGCGCGGTTGGCCCGCAGCCCCAGGCGGGTCACCGGACGGTACGGCACGTCCGGGCCGGTCCCGCCGGGCACGAAATAGCGACCGAGCACCCGCTCGGCGATCTCAGGCACAGGAAAGCAGGCCAGCGCGCGCCGCAGATGGCCGCCGGGGTCGCCGCGCTGTAGCCGCCGGGCGAGGGTGACGTCCAGCGCTGTCCCCGACACCACGCCAAGTTGCCCGGTCGCGGCGACCGCCCGGGCCAGCCGCCAGCCCGAGACGCCCACACCCATCCCGCCCTGGATCAGGGCGGGCCGCACCGGCTCAGCCACGCCGGGCCTCCCGCGTGCGCAGGTTGAGGACCTCGAATACGGGGCGGCGGGGCACACGTGGGACCGGCGGGCCGTACCCGAGCCTGATCAGCATCTGCAAGTGGCCCAACGGCCCGGCGTGGTCGCCGCGGTGCTGCGGCGGGCGCAGGTCGAGGGGCTGGCTGAACAGCGAGGCGGCCGCGCCGTGCGCGGTCGCGGTGAGCAGCACCCGCTGCAGCGCCTGCCCGGCGCGCAGCCAGTCGAGCGGACTATCGCCCTTGGTGAACAGGGCGGCGATCTGCGGATCCGGTTCGAAGTCCGCCTGTTCCCGCACGGGCTCGCTGGCCGCGCCCGGTCGACGGTCACGGACGGTTTGCGCGCCGCCCAGGGCGAAGTCGCGCATGGGCAGCTCACCGTTTCTCGGGCGGGGACCGAAGGCGTGCTCGGGCACGCCGTCGGAGCGCGCCTCCGAGCCGGTCCAGCGGGCCAGCTCGGCACGGTAGGACGCCTCGGCGGCCAGCGTGCCCTCGGCCACGGCGACCATGTCGAGCACCCGCCGCGCCGTCCGGCCATTGACCAGGACAAGCGTGGCACCCTCCGTGTAGGCCGCGGTGACCAGGTCGAGGAAGACGTTCCTCGGCAGCGGGCGGCCATCGAAGGGAAGGCGGTTGGTACGCCGGTGCGGGATCATGCCATACAGCAGCCGCTCGTCCTGGTCGGGTGGGCTACCCGGGGTGGCGCGTACGGTGGCCAGCAGGTCGGGCCGTTCGCCGGGGTCGGGCAGCGGCAGGACCTCGGGGTTGTGCCCGGTCATCCGGATCGCCAGCCGCAGGTTGAACAGGGCGGCCCCGCAGCTGATGCCGAGCCCGCGCCCCATGGGATCGGTGACGGCCAGCAGCCGGTCGAGGTCGGCGTACAGGTCCATGGTGGCGTCGTCGACACGGCGGAAGCGCCACGGCTGGGTGTTGTGCACTGAGGGCCCCGCGACGGCGGCGTGCACCAGCCTGCGCACGCCGGCCCGCGTGGCGAAGGGCTTTCCCCCGTCCGCGGACTGCGGGACGGCATGGGACCCAGCGCCGGGGACAACGGACTCAGGGATCGCGCCGGTTCCGGTCATGGGGCCATTCCCAGCGCAGAGGTAAGAACGGACATGGACCCAAGATCCCGCGCTTCACCGTGTTCACAGCAGGGACCAAAGTCCTTCAGAGCGCGTCCGATGGACCATTTCGCCAATACGCCGCGACGCTTTGGCGGCCAAAGCCGCAAAGCTCGCAGCCGGCTGCAGGGGAACGGGGGACCATGTTGCTCTGCGACGTCGGGACCAAGGTCCCTAGGCCGGTCGCGATGGATCCGAGATATTCGGATCCATGACACCTCTGCAAAAAATTGATGCGTACTGGCGTGCCGCCAACTACCTGTCGGTAGGGCAGATCTACCTGCTGGACAACCCGCTGCTGACCAAACCTCTCCGACCTGAGCACGTCAAACCGCGCCTGCTCGGCCACTGGGGCACCACACCCGGCCTGAACTTCTGCTTCGCCCACCTCAACCGGATCATCGCCGAGCGCAGCCAGGACATGATCTACATCGCCGGTCCGGGCCACGGCGGACCCGCGGCGGTCGCACATGCCTGGCTGGAGGGCTCCTACTCGGAGAAGTACCCGGACGTCTCGCGGGACGCCACGGGCATGCGGCGGCTGTTCCGGCAGTTCTCCTTCCCCGGCGGCATCCCCAGCCACGTCGCGCCCGAGACGCCGGGCTCCATCCATGAGGGCGGCGAGCTGGGCTACTCGTTGGCCCATGCGTTCGGGGCCGCCTTCGACAACCCCCGGTTGGTGGTGGCCTGTGTCGTCGGCGACGGTGAGGCCGAGACCGGCCCGCTGGCCGCGAGCTGGCACTCCAACAAGCTGCTCGACCCTTACCGTGACGGCGTCGTCCTGCCGATCCTCCACTTGAACGGCTACAAGATCGCCAACCCGACCGTGCTCGCCCGGATACCCGAGGAAGAGCTGATCAAGCTCATGGAGGGGTACGGCTACCGCCCGCACATCGTCGGCCCCGACCATGAGCAGATGGCCCGGACGTTGGATGAGGTGTTCGACCAGATCGCCGCCTACAAGGACGGCCGCGCGGACCGCCTGCCGATGATCATCCTGCGGACGCCGAAGGGCTGGACCGGCCCGCGCGAAGTGGATGGCGTGGCGGTCGAGGGCACGTGGCGGGCCCACCAGGTGCCGCTGTCCGGCGTCCGCGACAACCCCGAGCACCTGGCGATGTTGGAGGCTTGGATGCGCTCCTACCGGCCCGAGGAGTTGTTCGATGCCGACGGCCGCCCGGTCCCGCAGATCCTGCAGACGGTGCCGGAAGGGCCGCTGCGGATGAGCGCCAACCCGCACGCCAACGGCGGCGAACTGCTGCGCCCGCTCGCCCTGCCGGACTTCCGCGACTACGCGATCGAGGTGAAAGCGCCCGCGACGCAGACCAGCGAGCCCACCCGAGCTTTGGGCGCGTTCCTGCGTGATGTGATCGCCGCCAACCCGCACAGCTTCCGGCTGATGGGCCCGGACGAGACCGCCTCCAACCGGCTGCAGGCCGTCTTCGACACCACCGACCGCGCCTGGAACGCCGCCATCGAGGAAACCGACGAGCACCTGGCCGCCGGCGGACGCGTGATGGAGGTGCTGTCCGAGCACCTGTGCCAGGGCTGGCTGGAGGGCTACCTGCTGACCGGCCGGCACGGGCTGTTCAACTGCTACGAGGCCTTCATCCACATCATCGACGCCATGTTCAACCAGCACGCCAAATGGCTGCAGGCCTCGAAGAAGATCCCGTGGCGGCGGCCGGTCGCCTCGCTCAACTACCTGCTGTCCTCGCACGTGTGGCGCCAGGACCACAACGGCTTCAGCCACCAGGACCCCGGCTTCCTCGACGTCGTCGTCAACAAGAAGGCCGAGGTCGTCCGGGTCTACCTGCCGCCGGACGCCAACACCCTGCTGTCGGTCGGCGACCATTGCCTGCGCTCGCGCGACTACGTCAACGTGATCGTCGCCGGGAAGCAGCCAGTGCTGGACCTGTTCACCATGGACGAGGCGATCGCGCACTGCACCCGCGGGCTCGGCATCCTGCCCTGGGCCTCCACCGATCAAGACGAGGAGCCGGACGTGGTGCTGGCCTGCGCCGGTGACGTACCGACGCTGGAAACCCTGGCCGCCGCGGCCATCCTGCGCGAGCACCTGCCCCACCTGAAGGTCCGCGTCATCAACGTGGTCGACCTGATGCGACTGCAGCCGCAGTCGGAGCACCCGCACGGCATGCCGGACGCCGAGTTCGACACCCTGTTCACCACCGACAAGCCGATCATCTTCAACTTCCACGGCTACCCGTGGCTGATCCACCGCCTCACCTACCGCCGCCACGGCCACCACAACCTCCACGTACGCGGTTACAAGGAGGAAGGCACCACCACCACGCCGTTCGACATGGCCATGCTCAACGACATCGACCGCTACCACCTGGTCATGGACGTCATCGACCGCGTCCCCGGCCTCGGTACCACCGCCGCGCACCTGCGCCAGCAGATGACCGACGCCCGGCTCCAGGCCCGTGCCCACACGCGCGAACACGGCGAGGACTCGGTGGAAATAGGCTCGTGGACATGGCCGGCCGCATTCTCGTCCTGAACACGGGATCCTCATCGATCAAGTACGAGCTCGTCGACGTCACCACCCGCGAACGCCCTGCCAGGGGCTTGGTCGAGCGCATCGGCGAGGACATGGGCCGGCTCACGCACCGGGCCGGCGATGGACCGCCGTACATACGGGAGCTGCCCGTCCCCGGACACGACGAAGGGCTGGACGCGATGATGGAGGCGTTCGCCGCGGCGGGACCCGACCTGGCACCCGGCGCGGTCGGCCACCGCGTCGTGCACGGCGGCACCCGCTTCACCAAGGCCCTGCTCATCGACGACAACGTGATCGCCGCCATCGAGGAGCTGGCCCCGCTCGCGCCCCTGCACAACCCCGTCAACCTCACCGGAATCAGGGTCGCGCGCAAGGCGTTCCCCGGAGTGCCACAGGTGGCCGTGTTCGACACCGCCTTCCACCGCACCCTGCCACCCGAGGCCTACACCTACGCCGTGCCCCAGGAGTGGGGCGTGCGGCGCTTCGGCTTCCACGGCACCTCCTGCGCCTACGTCTCCCGCCGCGCCGCCGCCGTCCTCGGCCACGACCTGGCTGACCTCAACCTGATCGTGCTGCACCTGGGCAACGGCGCCAGCGCCACCGCGATCTCCGGCGGCCGCAGCGTCGACACCTCGATGGGCATGACCCCCTTGGAGGGGCTGGTCATGGGCACCCGCTCGGGCGACATCGATCCTGCCCTCACCGGCTATCTCGCCCGCGTGAACGGGCTGGACTCCCAGCAGGTCGAGCACGCACTCACCCACCACAGCGGCCTGCTCGCGCTGACCGGCACCAGGGACATGCGCGAAGTCCGCGCCCGCAACGACGACACGGCCAGGCAGGCACTGGAGATTTACACTCGGCGTATCCGCAAGTACGTCGGCGCGTACTACGCGCTGCTCGGCCGGGTCGACGCGATCGTGTTCACCGGCGGCGTGGGCGAGCACGACGGCGCCACACGGGCGGCGTCCTTGGCCGGGCTCGACCGGCTCGGCATCACCGTGGACCCGGCGCTCAACCACGCCGACTCGACCAGTGAGCGGGCCGTCTCCCCTCCAAGCGCCGAGGTGCCGGTGTTGGTCATCCCGACCGACGAGGAATGGGAGATCGCCCGCCAGGCCCACGCGCTCATCTCCTGACCGCGGGAACCCCATGACCGACACCCGATTCCAGGGCGCGAGCACGCCCGAGATCCGCGCTGGGCCTGGACCTGGTCCGAAGCCGCCGACAAGCACGAGGGAGAGCGTGATGAACGACGCGAAAAGCCCGGACGTGGGGCTGGATCGAGCAAGCATGGGCGACCTGCTCAACCTCGTGGTCGACATCGGCTCCGTTCCCATGCAGGCAGGAGCCTGCCTGATCCTGGACGGCGGTCCGGCCTTCGACGTGACGCGTGCTCAGCGGCTCATCGCCGAGCGCATCGGGGCGGTGCCCCGGCTGCGCCAGCGGCTGGTGCCCACTCCGCCCGGCTGCGGCCGGCCGTTGTGGATCGACGACCCCGGTTTCGACCTCGACCACCACCTCCAAGTCATCGCCTGCCCGCCACCCGGCGACGAGGACGCGCTGCTCGACCTCGCCGTGGCCGTCATCGGCCGGCCGCTCGACAGGTCCAAACCCTTGTGGACGATCACCCTGGTGACCGGCCTCTCGGAAGACCGGATGGCCCTGATCGCCTGCTTCCACCACGTGCTCGCCGACGGCATCGGCAGCCTGGCCGTCCTAGGCTGCCTCGTCGACGGCGCGCCCGCGCCACCGCCGCCGGCGACGTTCTCCCACCCGGTGCCGCCGCTTCGCCGGGTGGCCGCCGACGCCTGGGCCACCCGGCTGCGCACACTCGCGCACCTGCCCACCCTCTGGCCGACGCTCAAGCGCGCCGCCGCCGAGCTGGGAACGCCGCGACGAGCAGCCCGCTGCTCGCTCAACCAGCCAGTCGGCCCACGTCAGCGGCTGGCGACCGTCACCGTACGGCTCTACGACATCCGCCGATACGCGCACGCTCACGCAGCCACCGTCAACGACGCCGCCCTGGCGGCGATCACCGGAGCCGTTCACGCACTGCTGAGGGGCCGCGGCGAGAGCATCCCCGACCTGGTGGTGTCCGTGCCCGTCTCCGCCCGGGCGTCGACCACCTCCGCCCGGCTGGGCAACGAGATCGGTGTCATGCCCGTCCGCCTGCCCACCGAAGGCGGCCTCTCGGACCGGCTGCGCCGAACCGCGGCCATCACCCGGGCCAGGAAGTCCACCGCCACAGGCGACTCGACCGCCCTGCTCACCGCCGTGAACCGGATCCTCGCTCGCCTGCGCCTGCTCGGCTGGCTGCTCAACCACCAGCACCTCATCCACACCGCCGCCACCAACCTGCGCGGGCCAACGGAGCCGGTGTCCTTCGGCGGCGCCGTCGTGCGTACGATCATCCCGATCTCCTTGGCTCGGGGAAACGTGACCATCGCCTTCAGCATGCTGTCCTACGCCGGCATCCTGACCGTCACCATCGCCGCGGACGCCGACCGCACTCCCGACCTCCGCGTCCTCATCGGCGCGCTCCGGGAGGAGTTCGCGCAGATGGCCTGATCTGACGGGCGCCGGGTGGCTAGAGGGGGATGTGCCAGCGCAGCCGCGTCCCGCCCTCCTCCGGAGGCTCCAACTCCGCGGTGCCGCCCAGGCGGCCGGCCCGTTCCTCGATGTTGCGCAGGCCGCTACGGCGTCCGCTCTCACCGACGCCGACGCCGTTGTCGGTGACCACGAGGGCAAGCTGCTGGTCGGCGACCTCGACCGACACCTCCGCCCGGGTCGCGCGGGAGTGGCGCACCACATTCGACAAGGCCTCGCGCAGCACGGCGAGCAGGTGCTCGGCTACGGAGTCGGGCACCAGAGTGTCGATCTGGCCTTCCATGCGCAGCCCCGGCATGAAGCCCAGATGCCCGCCCGCCCCCTCCACCAGATCGACGATCTGCGTACGCAGGCTCGCAGCGGCCTGCTCGCGCGGAGCCTGCAGGGCGAAGATCGACGAGCGGATCTGCCGGATCGTCTCATCCAGCTCATCGATCGCGTGCTGCACCCGCTTGCCCGCCTCCGGCCGCTCCACCAGTCGCACCGTGCTCATCAACGTCATCGCGGTCGCGAACAACCGCTGGATGACCACGTCATGCAGATCCTTGGCAATGCGATCCCGATCCTCCAGCAGACCCAGCCGCTCGGCATCACGACGAGCCTCGGCCAACTCCAGCGCGACCGCGGCCTGACCCGCGAACGACTCCAGCATCTGCTGATCCGCCCCGCTGAACGGCAACCGCCCGCTCCGCTTGGCCAGCGCCAGCACCCCCCGCACCCGCGGCGTCGCCCCCAGCGGCACCATCAGCCCAGGCCCGTAACCCAGCCGCCGCAACGGCGAGTCAGGATACGGCTCGCCCGGCAGATCCCGCTCCGACACCGGCACACCCTGGGCGTACGCCTCGCCGGCCGGCGTGGCCGCCACCGCGAACGTCATCCCCAGCAGCTCGCCGGCGCCCTCACCCTCCGCCACATCCACCACCAGCGTCTCACCCGGCGCCTCGGGCAACAGCACCTGCACCAGATCCGCATCACACAACTGACCGGCCCGCGCCGCCATCGTGGTCAACACCTCATGAACGTCGGCACCGGACAGCAGACTCGTGGTGATCTCCGACGACGCCTGCAACCAGGCCTCCCGCCGCCGCGACTCCTCATACAACCGGGCATTCTCCACCGCCACACCGGCAGCGGTCGCCAGCGCGACCACGACGGCCTCGTCCTCCTCGTCGAAGTCGCCACCGCCCCGCTTCTCGGTCAAATACAGGTTGCCGAACACCTCATCCCGCACCCGTACCGGCACCCCGAGGAAGGTGCCCATCGGCGGGTGCCCCGGCGGGAAGCCGTACGACTCCGGATGATCGGAGATGCGGCTCAGCCGCAGCGGCCGGGCATCCTTGATCAGCAGACCGAGCAGTCCGAGGCCGTGCGGCCAGTGTTCGATCCTGGCGATCTCCTCCTCGCTCAGCCCCACCGGAATGAACTGGATGAGCGTATGCTCCTCCCCCACCACGCCCAACGCCCCGTAACTGGCGTCCACCAGCTTCGTCGCCGTCTCCACGATCCGCCGTAGCACGGTCTCCAGATCCAGGTCGCTGCCCACCGACACCACGGCCTCGAGCAGCGCGTGCACCCGGTCGCGCGTGGCCAGCACGGCATTGAGCCTCGTCTGCAGCTCGGCCAGCAGTTCATCGAGCCGCATCTGCGGCAACAAGGGACGATGCTCGCTCTCGGACATACCGATCAGTGTCGCACCCAGCCATCGTGCCGCCCACCCCGGCGTCAGGATGGGCGTGTGGTCGTGCGCATCGTCGGCAGCGAGCACCGACCTACATCAGGAAATGCCTCCTTCCCGTTACTCCGGCGAGGCGACGACCCCGGCCGGCCGCTCTCAGGCGAGGGCATCGCCGTGGCCCATGGTGCTTTCCGAAGGAGACTCCGCTTCAGACACGCGCCTTGCCCGCCACGCCTTATGCGCCGTGTCGGCCAGGACCATCACCGGGATCGCCAGCACGGCGAGCGCCCATCCGGTCGCAGGTGGGAAGGCGCCGCCAAGCAGGCCCGCGACACCTGGAACGCCAAGGAAAATCAGGAGCAGCACGGCCTCGACGGCGATCGCGCCCAGCAGCAAGGGATTGGAGCGCCACCGCATCCGCCCGATCCAGCGGGTCTCGCTGCGGCAGGCGAAGGCGTTGGCGAACTGGCCGAGCACCACGGCGGCGAAGGCCGTCCCGGAAGCAGCGGCGAGCAGGCCGGGACTCGGGGCGGTACCGAGGTGCCAGCCGCCGAGCAAGAGCACACCGACGAAGGCGCCCATCTCGGCCAGCGCCTGGGCCGGGCCAAGAACGCCGAAAACGCGGCCGATCAGGCGGCGGTCGATCAGGGCGCCAGTGCGGGCAGGGCCGTGCATCGTGCGGGGGTTGGCCGGTTCCGCGCCGAGAGCAAGGGCGGGCAGCAAGTCGGTGCCGATGTCCAAGGCGAGCACCTGCAGCACGCTGAGCCCGAGCGGGATGGTGCCGCCGGACAGCGCCCAGACGGCGAACGGGGTGAGCTCGGCAACATTGTCGGTCAGGTGGTAGGTGAGGAAGCGGCGCACGTTGGCGTAGGTGGCGCGGCCCAGCTCGACGGCCGAGACGATCGTGGCGAAGTGGTCATCGAGCAGCACCAGGTCGGCGGCCTCACGGGCGACGTCGGTGCCTGAGGCGCCCATCGCGATGCCGATGTCCGCCTCCCGCAGCGCGGGACCGTCGTTGACGCCGTCGCCGGTCATCGCCACCACATGGCCGCGCCCGCGCAGAGCCCGGGCGATGCGCAGCTTGTCTTCGGGCGTCACCCGGGCGACGACCACGCCGTCGCGATCCAGTAACGCGCCCAGTGCGGCGTCGTCGGCGGGCAGGTCGGCGCCGGTGACGACTAACTCGTCGGGACCGAGCAGGCCGACTTCGGCGGCGATGGCGCGGGCGGTGCGTGGATGGTCACCGGTGACCATAGCCAGCTTGATCCCCGCGATCCGGCATTTCCAGATCGCTTCGGTGACGTCCTCGCGGGGCGGGTCATGCAGCCCGACCAGGCCGAGCAGGTCGAGGTCGCGCTCTTCGTCCGTGCCGCCGCGGGCGACCGCCAGCACCCGCAGTCCGCGGTCGCTCATGCGGGCCAGCGCGTCGTCCACACCGGGTACGGCCCGGCACAGCGGCAGCACGGCGTCCGGGGCGCCCTTCAGGTGCAGCCCGCCGTCCACCGTGACGGACGCGCGGCGCCGTACCGGATCGAAGGGGAATCGTGCGGTGATCTCACCGGCCAGGTCGGCGCCGAGCTTCAACGCCTCGACGTGCAGCGCGACCTCCATCGGGTCGCCCACCGGCTTGCCATCGCTCATCCGACCTGTGGAGCTGAGCACGGCCGAGCGCAGCACCTCGCAGGGCGCATACGCAGGCGCCCACACCTCGGCCACGGTCATCTCGTTGCGGGTGAGGGTGCCGGTCTTGTCGGTGCAGATGAACGTGGCCGAGCCGAGCGTCTCGACCGCCTCCAGGTGGCGCACCAGCGCGTTGTGCGCGGCCATCCGTTGCGCCGCCCTGGCCAGCGACAGCGTGACCGTGGGCAGCAGCCCTTCCGGGACCAGCGCCACGGTGACGCCAAGTGCGAACAAGAAGCCCTGGCTCGCTTCCATGCCCAGCAGCACGGCCAGGCCGAAGAAGACGGCGCCGACGGCCAGCGCGATCCCGGCGACGATCTTGACGACCTTGCCGAGCTGCACCGACAGCGGGCTGGGTGGCCGGGAGGCCTCCCGGGTCAGCTTCGCGATCCCGGCCAGCCGGGTGCGCGCGCCGGTGGCCACTACAACGGCCTCTGCCTGGCCCTCCACCACGAACGTGCCCGCGAAGGCCCGGTCACCGGCCTGCGACCGGACCAGGCGGCTCTCACCGGTCAGCATGGATTCGTTGACGGCCAGCGCGTGCACCTCGGCCAACTCCAGGTCGGCAGAAATCCGGTCCCCCGCCTCCAGCAGCACCACGTCACCGGCCACCAACTCGGACGCGCCGATCAGGGCCCGCTTGCCGTCCCGGCGCACGACCGCGTTGGCCGGGATGAGCTCGCGCAGCCGCTGCGCGGCCTGATCGGCGCGGTACTCCTGGGCGAAGGCGAAGCCACCGTTGAGCAGCACCACGACCACGATCGCCACGGCCAGCTGCGGCATCCCGGCCAGCAGCGCCAGCACGGACGCGCCCCACAGCAGCAGGGCGAAGAAGTGCACCATCTGGCGTAACAGCAACACCACCGCGGGCGTGCGGTGGGCCGACGGCAGCGCGTTCGGGCCGTCGGCGGCCAGCCGCGCCGCCGCCTCGGCTGCTGTAAGCCCTGGCCTGAGCTGGGACACGGTCGTCATGTCCGACACTGTCTCCGTTCACCCCATGCGCCAGGCAGGGGCTTTCGGCACCAAAGGCCAGGGCCATCCGGCCCTAGTAGGTCGAAGGCGGGTGCGGGAGCGTCGGTCGCGGGAGGTGCGTCATGTCCACTCAACTCGCTACCGAACTCGGCGTCCGGCGGCTGCTGGTGGCGGCCGGTCAGGCGCCGTCGGTGCTCAACACCCAGCCGTGGCGCTTCCGCGCCGTCCGCCACGAGTACGTCGAGCTGTACGCCGATCCCGACCGGCGGCTGCGGGTGAGCGACCCCCGCGGACGCAACCAGCACATCAGCTGCGGCGCGGCCCTGTTCAACCTGCGCCTGGCCATCCGCACCTCCGGGCGGCGGCCGATGACGTTCCTGCTGCCCGACTCGGAAGACGATCTCGATCTCGTGGCCGCCGTGCGCATAGGCGCGGCGCTGCCCGCCTCGGCCGGACAGCGCGAGCTGTACGACCTCATCCCCGTGCGGCGCACCAGCCGTCGCCCCTTCTTCGACCGGCGGATACCTCACGACGTCATGGCCGAATTGCGGCTCGCCGCCGCCCGCGAGGGCGCCGGACTGGCCTGGCTCGACCGCCACAGCACGCTCGACACCCTCGACTACGCCGCCATCGCCGAGGACGCACTCGCCACTGACCACGACTACCAGGCCGAGCTGGCGGCCTGGACGATGCCCGGAGCACGGTACGACGGCGTGCCCGCCTACGCACACGGCCCTCATGCCGTGCAGGATCCGCCACCGGTCAGGGACTTCGGGCGGCACAGCGGCGAGGCCCGCTTCGAGCAGCGACCTCAGCTCGCGGTGCTGACCACCATGGGTGACCGACCGGTCGACTGGCTACGCGCCGGCCAAGCCCTGCAGCGGATGCTGCTGGTCGCCACCAAACACGGCCTGTCGGCGTCGTTCCTGAACCAGCCGCTCGACCTGCGCGACATGCGCCGTCGCAGGGATCCGCACCACCGGCGCGGCCACCCCCAGATGATCATCAGGCTCGGCTACGGACCGTACGTCCCCCGCAGCCCACGCCGGCCCGCCACCGAGCTCTCCCACGCCTGCCCGGGACGTATGGACCAGAAGAGGACTGATGCGCGATGCGTATGATCGTCGAGGACGTGATGACCAGCAAGGTCGTCTCTGTCACCGCCGCCACCCCGTTCAAGGACATCGCCCAAGCGCTCATCACCGACGACATCAGCGCCGTTCCGGTGGTGGACGACGACCGCCATGTGATCGGCATGGTGTCCGAGGCCGATCTGCTGCGCAAAGAGGAGTTCCGGGAGCAGTTCCACCGTGAAGATTACCGGCCGCCGCTGCGTGCCCGGCTGCGCCATCCCAAGGGTAGGCAGAAGGCCGCGGGTGACACCGCTGCTGCGCTGATGACCACCCCGCCGATCGTGATCAGCGCCGCGGCGTCGGTGGTCTCGGCCGCGCGGATCATGCAGGCTCGTGACGTCAGACGGCTCGCGGTCGTCGACGGCAACGGCTGCCTTGTCGGCATCGTGAGCCGCCGTGACCTGGTCAAGGTGTTCCTGCGCGACGATGACAAGATCGCCGCCGTGGTTCGTGACGACGTTCTCGGCCGGGCGCTGTGGTTGGACACCAGTGACGTGCGTGTCGAGGTGCATTAGGGCGTCGTCACCTTGTCCGGCCAGATGGACCGGCGCACTGAGGCCGGCATGGCGGTCCGCTTGGCCGGCCGCGTCAACGGCGTCGTCGACGTCATCGACAGGTTGTCCTGGAGACAGGACGATGTGGCCGTTCGCGCGGGCGGCTGACGATGAGCCGGCCGTCCTGCCCGGCGACGTGGTCGCTGACCGAGCCCAGGTGGGCGCCGGCCAACTCGGCAGCCGCCCTCCCTGCTCGCCCTAGACCATGGCAGACGGCCGTACTGACCATTCGCTCAGCGGAACAGCGCGTCGTCGATGGTGAAGCGGATGAACTCGCCGTCGGCCCACCGCTCCGTTCCCTGCCACCAACCGCCTCGTATGCCCGCGGGAATGGTGAACCCGTCGAACGTGATCTCGCCCTCGCACTCGACACCGAACAGGTGCTCACGATAAGCGCCCTTGTCCGGATTGCCCCAACGGCTCATGGTGACGCTCTCCAACCGGCCGTCCGGCGCCACGGTCAGCGTCACCTCGTGATCCTCGGTCCCGACCGGCAGGGTGACCACCGCGCGCCGCTCGTCCAGCACCTTCCACCGCACGCGCGGGTCGAGGGCGGCCGCGGGCGCCAGCACGAACTCGCATGCGAGCCGGCCTGCGGCGCTTCTGGTGATGTCCGATCCGCCGCCCGACATCACGGGAAGGGCGCGGAGTAGCCGCCAACGCATCTCGCCCACGCCCGCGCGATAACGATCGAAGCCGTGCACCGGAAGGACGCCGAGATAGGCGCTCGCGCACCAGACGAACCCCTCCAACGGCAGCAGGACCTGGCTGGCGTGGAATCGCCGCCAGGGGCCCAGTCTGATCGTGCCGTGCATGCTCAGGACGATCGCACGCAACAGCGGCGTGCCGGGGGCGATGGCGTGCAGGACCCAGCGCCGCGCCGGTTCGGGCAGCAGATCGGCGCAGGCCGGATCGAACGCGGCTGCCCCGGCGGTCTGCCGCTGCAGCAGATCCCAGTCGCGCCGCGCCTCCTGGGTGAGGTACGGCGGGGCGACGACGACGGTCATGCCCGCCTCCCCGGTGTACTCGTCACCGCCACCGGGCAGCGCGCCCGATGCAGGACCCCGTGGCTGACCGAGCCCAGCGCCGCCGAGGCGAAGCCGCCAAGCCCACGCGACCCGACCACCACCAGATCGGCGGCTTTCGACGCCTGGGCCAGTGCGGGAACCGGGTGCCCGTGGACTGTCGTCTCGATCACTTGGATGTCGGGGTATTTCTCCCGCCAGGGCATCAGGCGCGGCCCGAGCTCGACCGCCTCCCCAGCAGGCGACGGCCCGGATCCGGCGGGGTGCGGAGCACGGATCGGATACCGGCTGGCATGGAGCACACGGACCCGCGCCTGGCGAGCGGCCGCTTGCTCCATGGCGTACTCCAGCGCCAGGTCCGCATTCGGGGAGCCGTCGTGGCCGACCACGATCTCTCCGTTGCCCTCGTGCGTGAGCAGCCTGACGACGACCAGCGGACACTCCGCGTGCCCGGCGAGACCGAGCACGACCGAGCCGAGCACCAGCCCGGCGAACCCGCCCAGCCCCCTGCTGCCCACCACCAACGTGTCGGCCCTTTCGGACTCGGTCTTGAGCCGCTCGATCACCGCGCCGGTGAGCAGGGCGGTCGAGATCCGCACCCCTGGGGCGAGGGCGGCCGCCCGTTCGGCCGCGTCCGCCAGCAGCGCCTGGCACCGCTCGGTCAGAGTCTCCTGGTCGCCCGAGGCGGTGAGCGGGTGCTCGGCCGACCAGGGCTCGCGTGCGTGGACGATCCGCAGCGGCCGGTTTCTGCGTAGGGCGTCCTCGGCTGCCCAGACGAGCGCGGACCTCGCCGTCTGCGACCCGTCGATCCCCACGACGATCGTTCTGTTCATCATCGACCTCCTCGCAAGGCGCCGAGCGCGGGCAGGCGCCCCGTCCGCGCCCGGCCGGGTGTCAGTGCCCGACGGTGATCCGCCGGCCCTCCGCCTTCTTTCCGTCGGCCAGCCACACGCTGACCTCCAGGACACCGCCTCGGTAGACGGCCTTGACGTCATCCCGATTCACATCTCCAGCACACACCCGGCCTGCCCGCACCCACAGAGGACGAAGTCCCGCACGACCAGGGACCATCGGCACTATGGCGACGGAAGGGCGGCTGGCTACCGGCGGAAATGATCAAGCCGGTCTGCGCCACTCACCAGCGGGCACGGAGTCCAGCCCCTGGTGAGCCGGGCGAGCCAGCAGGCGCACCAGAGCAGCCCCGGTGAGCGCCGCCACCGTGGCCGCCATGGCTGCCCCGCCGAGCACACCGATGGCGACGACCAGCCAGGCGGGCTGGCCCTCCTGCCACAGCGGCGTGGTCACCAGCGCGAACACCCCCAGCGCGACCAGCCAGGAGCCCGCTGTCGCGGCCACCCACCAGTACGCCTCGCGTATGTGCCGCCGCAGCAGCCGCCACTGCAACAGTCCCATGGCCGCCACCAAGGTCAGCCCCAGCAGGCCGAGCACCACAGGAGGCCAGCTCAGCATGCGCTCGCCCAAGACGATCGGCAACGCGCCAATGGCCCATGCGATTGCGGCCCCCTGCACTGTCGCCCGTACCCAGTCGCGGGTGGCGACCGCGGGAAGCGTTGTCCGCAGCGCGTACGCCTGCGCCAGGCCGAGGAGCGTACCCTCCACGCCCCCCGCCAGGATGATCACCGCTGCCTGCAGCAGCGGCCCGATGCCCAGCATTCCCCACCCGGGCGCGGCCACCCAGGCCCCCGCCATCGCCGGCACGGTGAACCCGGCGATCTCCCCCAGCGTGACCGCTCGCGTCCAGCGCCACCACACGCCCGAGGCTTCCGGCGGCGGGGCGAGCGGCTTCGCCTTCATGCAGATGGTCACCACGGGCGCCGGTTCCCGGCGGACCGTCGCGTGGCCGTCCCGCGCTGTTCCCTCCAGGACGAGCCGCACCGGGGCGCCGCCTTCGAGGTTGCGCCACCACAGCCGACGCGGACTGCTGACCACCGCGAGCGTGTCGCCGTCCCGCTCGTACACCACGGGCAGGCGGATGGGGGCGCCGCTCCTACGGCCGGTGACGGTCAGCAGCACGATCCGCCGCGACAGCAGGTCATGCAGCGGTGACCGGAGCAGCCATGAGACGACCGGGTTCACCAGGCGGGTCTGGAGCCGATCCAAGGCCTTCCACATCATGATCGCCGTCCCCACAGCAGGTACGCGATGGGACCTACCGGCTGAACGAAGATCGCCAGCCACCACAGCCCCTTACGCCCCCGCACGTCCTCCCGTGGCCGGAACCACAGATCCACCGCGGCAGCCGCCGTGAGCGCGACCTCCACGGACGTCAGCGCGATCAACGTGCCCCGCTGCTACTTCGACATCTCTTCCCAGCACATCGCGGACCCCCTTCACTCGTCCCTCACCACCAGGGTGATCGCCTCCTCGGACGGGGGTAGGGGCAGGAAGTCACACGTCCGGAGCCGTTGGACCCTTCTTCCCCGCAACCGGTGTCCATCGGCGCGCGAGGTCGGGACTTTCGCCCGCAGGCAGCCGTGCCGGGCGGTGATGCGCTGAAAGAATGAGTACTTATCCCGTACGGGTCGAGGCCCGGCTCGAGGAGCCGCTCAACCGGGGCCTCTGGATCGTCAAGTGGCTCCTGGCGATACCCCACTACATCGTGTTGAGCCTGCTGTGGATCGCATTCGCGGTCCTCACCGTCATCGCGTTCTTCGCGATCCTGTTCACCGGCCGGTACCCGCGGGCGCTGTTCGACTTCAACGTCGGCGTGCTGCGCTGGACCTGGCGGGTGGCCTACTACACCTACGGCGCCCTGGGCACCGACCGCTACCCGCCGTTCACGCTCGGCCCGGCGCCGGACTACCCGGCCACGCTGGAGATCGACTACCCCGAACGGCTCTCACGCGGCCTGGTGCTGATCAAGTGGTGGCTGCTGGCCCTGCCGCACTACCTCATCGTGGGCCTGTTCACCAGCGGCAGCATCATCTCCTGGCGCGGCGATCTGCCGGACGGCGGCGGCGTGCTCTACACGCTCGACTGGGGCGGGCTCATCGGCCTGCTGGTCCTCATCTCGGCCCTGTTCCTGCTGTTCACCGGCCGCTACCCGCACGGCCTGTACGACCTCGTGATCGGCATGAACCGGTGGGCGCTCAGAGTGGCCGCCTACGCCACCCTCATGACCGACGCCTACCCGCCGTTCCGCCTGGAGCAGGGCGGCCACGAGCTGCCCCGGATGGAGAAGCCCGCCGCCCACGTCCCGGTAAGGCACGGCGCGGGCTCGATCATGGCCATCACCACGGGCGCCCTGCTCGCCTTCGCCGGGATCGCGACGGCGGCCACCGGCGCCGGGATGGCCCTGCTCGGCCAGGCGCGCGACGCCGACGGCTTCATCAGCACCAATGCGGAGCGGGTGTCCACCTCCACCTACGCCCTCACGACCGAACAGGTCACCATCGCCGGGCAGGGCGTGCGGTTCCTGCGCGAGAGCGTCGGCCGCGTCCGGATCAAGACCTCCCGCGCCGGCGCCCCACTCTTCGTCGGCATCGCCCGCCAGGACGACATCACCGCCTACCTGGGCGGCATCGCCCACGAGCGCATCACCTACCTCACCTTCTCATCCGGCTCCAGCGACATCGGCTACGAGCGCCATCCCGGCGTGGCCCCGAACTCGCCCCCGCCTGCACAGACCTTCTGGGCGGCCACCGGCTCGGGATCCCTCACGTGGGACATCCAGCCCGGAGAATGGGCCGCCGTCATCATGAACGCCGACGGCACACCCGCAGTGAGCACCGACCTCCAGCTGGCGGTCACGCTGCCCTGGCTGGAGGAGCTGATCGCAGGACTCGTCATCGCCACGGTGGTCCTGCTGATTACCGGAACGGGGCTCATCCTCTTCGGCATCCGTCTGGCCGTCAGCCCCCCGGCGCGCGAGCCCACGCACGCCGCGCCAACACCGTGAACAAGTCGCATGCGGCAGGCGCCTGTCCATCCGGAGCCGGCGGGGCTGTGATGGGTGGCAGGCGCCTGTCGGCGGGCAGCGTCCTGAGCCTGCTGGCGGCGGGTGCAGGTCACCTCCTGATCGTCGCACCCGTATACATGATCATTATGCGGCCGGTTGAGTCACGGCGGTCAGGCGATCATCTGGCACCGGATCCGATCCAGGCTGGATGGTGGGAGGATCGGCGCGCAGCGCCGCTCGGGCCATGCGCTCACACAGCAGCGGTACGAACACGCGGATCCGCGCCCGGCGAAGCGCTGGACGGCGTGGTCGACGACGGTGGTGATGTGGGCCGGGCTGTGCCGGTCGCGATAGGCGGCGATCAAGCGTTCACGCAGGAGCTCGAGGCTGCGGCGTTCGTGGTCCGGATCGCCTTGGTACGACAGGGTGACGGTCATGGCGTGAGCTTCCTTTCTGGCTGCTTGCTGCCCGGCGCGCGGCGCCACGCACGCAGCGGCCGTAGCAGCGGGGTCTTCTTGTGCTGGTGGCCGCTCATGCGCGACAGAATGCCGACCAGGATGTCCGTGGCCTCGATGATGTGCGGGCCCTTGTTGAGCATCACGCACTCGGCTCGTACGCTCATCGCCGCGTCAGTGATCTCCGCCCGGGAGGGCACGCCGCTGCGGGCGAGTTGGTCCAGGACCTGGGTGGCCCAGATGACGGGCAGGTGCGCGGCCTCGCACAGCCACAGGATCTCCTTCTGCACCTCGGCCAGCCGCTCGTAGCCACATTCGACGGCCAGGTCACCCCGGGCGATCATGACGCCGGCGTGCGGCCGTCGCATGGCGGCCAGCAGGATCTCCGGCAGGTTCGCGAACCCCTCCACCGTCTCGATCTTGACGATGAGGCCGAGCCTGCTGTCGCCGAGCTCGCCCAGCTCCTGCAGCAGGTCGATCACGTCTGCGCGCTGCGCACGAAGGACATCTGCACGATGTCGGCGTGGCGGGCTACGAAACGCAGGGCCTCGCGGTCGGCGTCGGTCAGCGCGGACAAGGGCAGGTGGGTGTCGGGCAGGTTGATGCCCTTGCCCTCGCGCAGTCGTGTACCGTCGGCCGCCGCCCGGGTGATGCGGATCTCGGCCCCGTCGGGAAAGGTCCGGGCGACCACGCCGCTGATCTTGCCGTCGTCCAGGTGCACCCGCTGGCCGGCGGCCAGGTGGTCGAACACCTCCGGCAGCGTGCAGCCGATCCGCAGCGGCTCGACCGGGCCGGTGGCGGCGGGCGCGCCGTCGCCGGTCAGGGTCAGCACGTCACCGGCACGCACCAGCAGGTGCCCGGGCACCGGCGGAAGGTCCCCGATCCGGGCCTGGCCGTCCAGGCTGTGCAGCAGCGTTCCCGTGGCCAGGTAGACGGTGCGACCGGTGGCGGCCACCACTCCGCCCGAGGCCGCCGCTTCAACGGTGAGGGTACGCCTGGCGGCGCGCGTGTCGCGCAGGGTGACGGCCTCGCCCTGGCGCAGCCCGCGCAACCACTCGGCAGGGACGCGCACGACGATCAGCCCCGGCTCCGGCGCGGGCGCCGGGGCCTCCTCGGCGGTCAGCCAGCACCGTGCCGGCGCCAGCACCCTGCCCAGCGCGTCTCGGGCGGGACGCAGCTTCACCACCCGCGGGCCCGGCAGCAATGGGCCCTGCGGAGCTTGGGACCTGCCAGGTCCATCGCGATCCGGCAGGGTTGTCCCGTGGCCGCGGAGGCCCGGCGGACGTGGGCGATCATCGCCGCCCACTCCGCAGGGCCGTCGTGGGCGCAGTTGATGCGCGCCACGCCCATGCCATGAGCGATCAAGTCGTGGACCAGGGCGGCGTCAGCGGCCGCCTGGCTCGGCAGCGTCACCATGATCCTGGTACGGCGTCGCGCCGGCCGCGGTCCCAGCAGCTCGCAGGCGCGGCGGCGTAGCAACCGCGGACCACGGGTGAACGACGTGACCGGGGCCGCCGGCCCGTTCTCCGGCCGACCGGCCAGCGCGCCTATCGCCCTTGCCACGGCATCCAGGCTCGCCTGGACCCGCGACTCGCTACGCCCGAGGGACGACAACCCGAACGCCGCCAGGCGCGGCTGCAGGTCGCGTAGGTCGTGCTGGCGGATCGCCCAGTAGTGCACCAGGTTGAGCGCGCCGTCGTGGTTGCCCGGGTGCACGCGAGCGATCTGCGACCCCCAGTCCGACTCCGCGGCGGCCACCGCACGGCGCAGATCATCGACGGCCCGGGCGACGAAGGCCAACTCCTCGGCGACCGACTCCTCGGCGACCGGCGCGGATTCAGGGGGACTGCTCGTCATGCTTCCATGATCGATCCCGCGCTCGCGGGGCCGGTAGAGGACCCGGTCACCCGGCATCAGGACCTCCAGCTCTTCCGTTTTGCGAAGTTTCAGGCTCGTTCAACGGCGGTTCACACCGTCCGATCCGGCACAGCGCGACGCCCGCCTCCGGCAGCCGGGGGCGGGCGTGTGGCCGTGCGCACTACTTCAGGTAGGGGTTGCGCTGGACGATCGGCAGGTTGCCGAGTCCGAACGTGGTGCCCGCGCCGGCGAGGGCGAGGCCGATGAGCACGATCGAGTAGATGATGTGGTCGTCCATGAACGGGTTGTTGGCCAGAGGGAGCTCGGCCGCCCACATCAGGACCAGCATCAGCGTGCCGGCGCCGGCGGCGATCCGGGTGCCGACGCCTAGGACGAGCGCCAGGCCGATGCCCAGCAGGCCGGCCATGAACAGCCAGTCCACCCAGGCCTGCCCGGCCAGGCTCGAGAAGAAGCCGCCGAGCGCGTTCTCGCCAGTGCCCTTGAGGAACCCGGTCGTGGGGCTGCCGCCCTCGATCCAGGCGCGGTCGGCCGGGGTGGCGAAGCCCCAGCCGAAGGTCTTGTCCAGGAACGCCCACAGGAACACCCAGCCGATCGCGATCCGGGCGATCGCCCAGACGTAGTCGACCGGGTTCTTGCCGGCGGCGGTGGCGGCGGTGTGCCTGGCGGGCGTGTTGATGGTGGCGGCCATGACGGCCCCCTTTCGCTGCGGATGCGTCGTCCTTGTCACACCCCAAGCACACCGCCTGCGGCCTTTCCGGAGCAGTGCCGTACGGCCCTCAGCGCCAGGACCTTGGTCCCGTCCCTGGCGAGCGAAACCGCCGTTCAGTGGCACGAGAGGACGAACGCCCGCTACGCCACCGACTTTCGGCACTGTCCCGCGTCGCGCCCCCTTTGATGCGATCGAGGCATGAGGAGAACGCGCAATGCCGGAAGGCGGCTACAACGAGCGCTACTGGGACAGGCGGCCGGGCTCGTCGCCTATGCGATGTTCGTGCGCCCGCGGCTGCTCCGCTGGGGAGCGACTCGGGAGGAGGTACACGACCCGCTTCCGGGCGACGCCGCCATTCCTCTCCCTCACATCGTCGCGACTCGCGCCATCACTATCGACGCACCGCCGGAGGCGGTGTGGCCATGGCTGGTGCAGATGGGCGGATACACCCGGGCCGGCTGGTACGGCTATGACGCGATCGACAACGGCGGTATGCCCAGCGCCCGCCGCATCATCCCCGAGCTGCAGAAGCTCGACGTGGGCGATCTGCTCCTGACCAGCCGCTCGGGCACCGGTTACCGGGTCGAGCTAGTGGAGCGCGAGCGCGCGCTCGTCCTGGCGATCCGGGCATTCCACGTCACGGAGATCTGGGCGATCGTCCTGCGCGACCTCGGCGGTCGCACGAGGATGTTGTTCCGGCTCCGCGTGTTGTGCCGCCCCGGCCTGTTGGGCCTGATCTACCTGCTCCTGTCGCAGTCGGCTGATTACGTCACGGCCAGGAAGCAGATGACTACGATCAAAGCCCTGGCCGAAGGCGGCTCCGGTGGGCTGAGGCGGTCCCATGACCGATGGGACCAGCGGCGGGACCCCCGCCCCTGACCGCCCCCTGCGAGCACAGTCATGACTCGTGCACGACGGCGACCGGACACGGCGCGTGGTGTGCCATCGCCTGGCTGACGGACCTGAGCAGCAGCCCGCGTACCTCGCCGAGGCCGCGCGTGCCGACCACCAGCAGGCGCGCCTTCCACGCGGCCTCGAGCAACGCCGGACGCGCGGGTTCGTCGACCAGCTCGACACTGGTCTGCAGGTCATGATGGTGACGCCGCCAGACGGCCAGCTCCTCCCACGCCAGCCCTTCGGCGCGGATGAGCGATTCCCTCACGCCGGCGTCCGTGCCTCTGCCGTGGTGGGCGATCAGCACCTTGAGCGGCGCCCCGGCCCGTACCGCCTCCCCTGCCGCGAACCCCAGCGCGGCGACGGACACCCGCGAGCCGTCGAAGCCCACCACCACCTCACGGGCGCCCCGCGCCTCCGCGTCTCCACGCACGATGATCACCGGGCACGCGGCCCAGGAGATCGCATGTCCGCTCACCGAACGGGCCACAAGCCCTCCGAGCGCGCTGTACCCCCGGGTGCCCACCACGATCAGCTCCACCTCCCTGGACAGCTCCGCCAGGAGCGCGGCCGGCGACCCCCGGCCGGTCAACGTGCTGACAGGCAGCTCCGGATAACGCGTCCTGGCCCAGGCGGCGGCGGCCTTCACCAGCCTTCGCGCCGGGCGGCGAACCAGCTCGAGCGGGACCAGCTCGCCGGGCCACTCGTGGTAGTGCCACTCCCACGCGTGGCACACGGTCAGCGGCAGCTTCCTGTCCACGGCCTCGGCAGCGCCCCACCGTAAGGCCTCCTGCGCCGACGGCGAATCCTCGTAGCCCACCACCACGCCGAGTTCGTCCCTCATGGCGACCTCCTCTCCTCATCACCGTCTCCCGGACGGGCCGGCCCTGCTTAGGGGCGTCCGGCTCGTCTTCAAGGGACTTTGGTCCTCACCCCCCGGAAGCGATCGCAGCGATTCCCGCCGCGATGGCGGCCGGTCTTCTCTCCGGGCGGTGGTGACGACGGGCAGGTCAGGCACGCGGTCCGTGTCGGCCACGATGCTGATGACCAGGGCGTCGGCGTAGGAGAGCACGCTGAAGGCCATGGTCATGTTTCCCCGGGCGAGCCCCATTGGGATGTGATGCGGAAGACCGGCACCTGAGCCGCGATCCGCCCGAACTCCTCCAGCCGCGCGTGCCGGTCCACGGGAATGTGGGGGCGCGCGCCGGGGGCGCAGGCGAGGTAGCGGCGCAGTATGGCAGGGCGTGCCGCGGGCTCGATCTCTTCGAGGCGGACGTTCTCGCGCCGCCCGTGCCGCAGCACCGCGTGCCCTCCCGCCGCGCGTACGTTGCGTACCCAATTCGTGTTCTGTCCCAGCATCGCCACCAGGTAGCGCTCGCCTTGATAGTCGGCGATGACCAGCGGGAAGGAGATGATCCGGCCGGTACGCCGTCCCCTCACCTCCAAGGTGACCAGGCGATTCACCAACCCGGTCGAGTGGAGCACGCGCGAGGCCCCGTTCATGGCACGGGCCACGCGGTTCGGCCGTCCGCCGCGATATAGCCAGTGATACCAGCGTCCAGATCGTTTCACGAGTCCGCCTCCTTGACGTTGCCGGTCAGCTCGCCCACGCCCGCAGCCCTTGGGGGCTGCCGTGGCGGCGCATCAGGGCCAGCGACTCTTTCTCCAGCGCGCGAACCCATGTCGGGGTCAGCCCCAGCTCCACGGCGATCTGCCGGGGCGTTTGGGTCTCGTGCCCGTCCAGTCCGAACCGCAGCCGCATGATCAGCGCCTGCCGCGGGGCGAGCCCGTCGATGAGGGAGGCAAGGACCTTCCCCAGCGCCTTCTCCTCAAGGGCCTGTTCCGGGGACGGACCGCGCTCGTCCTCCACCAGGTCAGCGAGGGTGGACTGCCGCTCCTCGCCCACCACCGCATCGAGGCTGACGCAGTCCCGGGGCAACCGCCGCAGGAAGGTGAGCTTCGCCGGCGTCTGCCCCGCCTCCTCGGCCACTTCTCGCTCGGTGGGCTCGCGTCCGAGCCGGTGCGTGGCCGTGATCTCCGCGCGGGCGACGTTGGCGAGCTGGTCCTGTACGCCGATCGGCAGCCGCACCGGGTGAGCGTGCTCCAGCCCTCTCTGGATGGCCTTGCGGATCCACCAGATGGCGACCGTGGAGAACCGGTTGCCCCTGGTGTGATCGAAGCGCTCGACGGCCTCGATCAATCCCAGATTGCCATCTTGGATCACGTCCGCCAGCGACATGCCGCGCTGCGCGTACCGCTTGGCGGTCGACACCACCAGCCGCAGGTTCGCCTCGATCATGTGCTGTCTCGCGGCCCTGCCGTCGGCGACCAGGGCCGCCAGCCCGGGCTGGACGGCTCCACGTTCCATCAGCTGGACGGCGTGGGCTCCCGCCTCCATCCGCCTGGCGAGCTCCACCTCCTCCGCGGCCGTCAGCAACGGAATGCCGCCAATCCTTGCCAGATAGTCGCTCATCTGCTCATGCGGCTCGTGCTGCGCGTCGATGGTCACCGCTCGCTCCTGACCACCGCCAGCGGGCAGGGCACGTGGTGGAGCAGTTCCTGGCTGACCGAGCCCAGGAGCATCCCGGTCACTGTTCCGTGTCCGTGTGAGCCCACCACCAGCAGGTCGGCGACGCTCGCGGCCTGCCGCAGCACCTCGACGGGATGGCCGTGTACCTCCTCTTCGACGATGTCGACGTCTGGATGCCGCTCGGCGAGCGCCTCCAGGGTGTCCTCCACGGCACCCGGCTCGTCGAGGCCCGCCGGGTCCCACCGGACCGCGACGGCGTGGACGGCACGCAACCGCGAACCGCGCAGCCGTGCCTCCGCGACGGCGAACTCCAGCACCCGGCCGGACGCCGGAGATGCGTCGACCCCAGCGACGATCTCACCGCGCGGTGACGAGGGAAGCTCGCGGACCACGACAACGTCGCAGGGAGCGTGCCCGGCCACGCCGTACGCGACCGATCCGACCAGCATCCCGCGAAAGCCGCCGATCCCATGACTGCCCACCACCAGCAGCTCGGCATCTCTTGCCGCGCCGATCAACGCGCTGCGGGGGTCATCGGGCAGGAACGTGGTGGTCACGCTGATCTTCGGTTGCTCCCTGCGCGCCCGTTCCTCCGCCACAGCCAGCACGGTCCTGCCGCCCTCGCGCATCCACGCGGCCACCTCGGCATAGCGGCCAATCTCGGTCTCGTATGCCCACCGTGGCATGGCGTGCGCCACGGTCAGCGGCACCTCCCGCACGGCCGCCTCATGTGCGGCCCAGCCGACGGCCTCGATGCCTGCCCGCGAGCCGTCCACTCCTACCAGAATCATGGTCCCTCCTCGATCTCCCCTACAGGACACGCTTCAGCAGGGCGCCGAGGACAGCGCCGAACGGCCTCACGAAAGGGGACTTTGGCCCTCCAAACGCAGGACTTCAGTTCCTTTCGGTCATGCCGACGGTCCTATAGCGTCACAAGCATGATTCGTGTGTTTCTCGTCGACGATCACGAGGTCGTGCGCCGGGGTGTGGCGGCCCTGCTGGAGTCCGAGGACGACATCGAGGTTATCGGCGAGGCCGGTACCGCGGAGTCCGCGATCGCCCGCATCCCCGCGCTCCAGCCGGACGTGGCGGTGCTGGACGTGCGGCTGCCCGACGGCAACGGCGTGGACGTCTGCCGTGAGGTGCGCTCCCGGCTGCCCGGGCTGGCCTGCCTGATGCTGACGTCGTTCGCCGACGACGACGCGTTGTTCGACGCGGTTATGGCCGGGGCTTCCGGCTATGTGCTCAAGCAGATCCACGGCTCCGACCTGGTGGGCGCGGTCCGCACGGTCGCGTCCGGCCAATCGCTGCTCGACCCGCAGACCACCGCCGCCATGCTGCAGCGCCTGCGCGACCAGGCCTCCAGGAAGGACCCCCTCGCCACGCTGACGGAGCAGGAGCGGCACATCCTTGAGCTGATCGGTGAAGGGCTGACCAACCGGCAGATCGGCGAGCGTATGTTCCTGGCCGAGAAGACCGTCAAGAACTACGTCTCCAACCTGCTGTCCAAGCTCAACATGCAGCGCCGCACCCAGGCCGCCGCACTGGCCGCCCGGCTCCACGACGACCGGCGCGACTGACCTATGCAGACGCCAGTCTGGCCGCCGCCACGGCCGCCTGGCCGTAGCTGACGCCGCCATCGTTGACCGGGACACGCTCACCGATGTACGGCTCGAACCCGGCCGCCGCCAGCCGAGCCAGCACGTCGGTGGCCAGCAACCGGTTCTGGAACACCCCGCCGGACAGGCACACCTGGGTGACATCGTGCTCGGCCGCGGCCCGCTCGCACAGCAGTACGGTGACGGCCGCGATCGTGGCGTGGAACGCGGCGCCGATCCGGCCGATGGGCTCGCCGTCCGCCTTGGCCTCCAGCAGCTGCCGCAACGTGCTCACCCCGTCGTACACCCACAGCCCGCCCTGTCGCTCCAGCCGCCACGCAAGCGGCTCGCTCCCGGGGAACGCCCCCGCGGCCTGCTCCAGACGCATCGCCGCCTCGCCCTCGAAGCTGTTGACGTCACACAGGCCCAGCAGAGCTGCAGCGGCATCGAACAGCCGGCCCGCGCTGGAGGCGACCGGGCAGTTCACCCCTCGCGCGATCATGCGGCCGATCACCTCTTGATCGGGAAGATCGCTAGGGATCGGGTCCAGGGTGGTCTCGCCGCCGAGCAGGTAGCCGAGCGCCATGCGGGCAGGCCTGCGGACGGCCGCGACGCCGCCGGGCATGGGCGCGTGGGAGAAGCGGCCCAGCCGCCGGTAGCCGGTGTAGCCGGCCAGCAGTAGCTCGCCGCCCCAGAAGGTGCCGTCGTCGCCCAGCCCGAGCCCGTCGTAGGCGACGCCGAGGAAGGGCGGCTCCAGGCGGTGCTCGGCGGCGACGGCGGCGACGTGGGCGTGGTGGTGCTGGACGGGCACGCGGCCGGGCCAGCGCCGCGCCAGCCGGGTGGACAGGTAGTCGGGATGCAGGTCGTGGGCGGCGTACTGCGGGTCGATGCCGTGAATCCGGCTCAAATGCTCCAGCGCCTGCTCGTACGCCTCCAGCGCCGGGGCGTCGGACAGGTCGCCGATGTGCGGCCCCAGTACCGCCCCATCACCCTCGGCCAGCGTGAATGTGCTCTTGAGCTGGGCGCCCACGGCCACCAGCGGCGGGGTGGCGACCGGCAGTCGCAGCAGAGCGGGGGCCAGACCGCGGGCCCGCCGGATCGTCGTGGCGCGCGGCCCGAACGAGCGGATCACCGAGTCGTCGTAGCGGGCCACGATGGGCCGGTCATGGGTGAGCACCCCGTCCACCTCCAGGCCCCGCGACATCCTCGATGAGCATGGGATTGTCGGCGTGGTTGGCGCTGGTCACCACGAGCGGGCGGCGCAACGCCTCCAGCAGCAGGTGGTGCAGCGGCGTGTACGGCAGGAACACCCCGATGTCCGGCATCCCGTGGCAGACGCCGGGCGCAAGGACGCCGTGCCGTCGCGGGGCCAGCACGATGGGCGCGGAAGGCGCGAAGAGCAGCAGGCGATCGGAGTCCGAGAGGTCGACCAGGGCACCGGCGGTGATCAGGTCGCGCGCCATGACCGCCAGCGGCTTGGCGTCGCGGGCCTTGACCTGGCGGATCCGGGAGACGGGCTCGTCGTTGATCGCGTCACACACCAGCTGGAAACCACCCAGCCCCTTGACCGCGACCACGCCTCCACTGGCGAGGACGTCGATCGCTGCCCCCAGGGCCGTCTCTCCCGTCATGTTCATAAAGCGCAGCCGGGGACCGCAGGACGCGCATGCGATCGGCTCGGCGTGGAAGCGCCGGTCCGCCGGGTCGTGGTATTCGGCGGCGCAGGCCGGGCACATCTCGAAGCCGCGCATCGACGTGCGCGCCCGGTCGTACGGCAGGCTCTCGATGATCGTCGCCCGGGGACCGCAAGCCGTGCAGTTGATGAACGGATACCGGTAACGCCGGTTGGCCGGGTCGAACAGCTCACGCAGACACTCGGCGCACGTGGCCAGATCCGGCGGGATCGCGCGAGCGGCTCCGGGAGCCGTCTCGCTCTCCACGATCTCGAATCCGGCGGCGATCCCGCCGGCATTCCTCACGTGCCCGCGGATCCCGATGGCCGTCACCAGCCGGTGCACGAACGGCCGGAACCCGACACCCTGCACGATTCCGCGCACCTCAATCCGCCATGCCGCGTCCACGAACGCCTCCTACATGCCCGAGGGGACGATGAGGAGGTCGTCCTTGTCCGGGACCACCTCGTCCACCACGTCGATCACACCCTCCACGACGCGCACGGCCTCGACGAGCGCGATAACCTGGGACCTCCACCGCACCCGGCCGCTGATCGTCACCACACCCGCGTCGACCGTGATGGACAATGCCGCGGGATCCGTGAGCACGGCTCTGATGTCCGCCTCCAGCTCATCGGCCGGCCGGGTGAAGACCCGCAGGACGTCGCGCTGGTGCAGCGTGCCGACGACCCGCCCGGTCACCGGGTCGATCACCGGCAGCTGCTTGACGCGCTTGGCGTGCATCAGCCGCGCCGCATCACGCACGCTGGTGCCCGGTGTGACGGTGATCGCCGGAGAGGTCATCAGCTGAGCCGCCGTCACCCCTGCGGCCTTTTCGTGATCGCGCCGCTGCGCGCGGGAGTCGAAGATCGACACGCTGTGCCGCACCGGGTCGGCCTCCTTGAGCAGCAGATCGTCCTCGGAGACCACGCCCACCGGCCGCCGGTCGGCGTCGACCACGGTGACCGCGCCGACCGCGTACCGCTTCAGCGCGGCCACGATCTCGGCGAACGGCGCGTTCTCCAGCACGGCGATGGCAACCCGCCCCATGACGTCCTTGACTTCGATTGACATGACGTCCACCTCCACTCCCAGGCTCTCCCGTCCACCGCCTCGGCCGGCAGTGGCGGACGTCCTGGATGCCGGGTGACCAAAGTCCCTGACCAGGCAGGTCCTATGCGCGAACCACCGCCACGGGGCAGCGGGCGTGATGCAGCACGCCCCGGCTGACCGAGCCCAGCAGCATCGAGCCCAGGGCGCCGCGCCCATGCGAGCCCACCACCAGCAGGTTCGCCCGCTCCGAGGCGTCTGTGAGCGCGTCCACCGGATGCGCGGACAGCGCCTCCTCGATGACCCTGACCTCGGGGTAGTCCTTGCTCAGTGCCGCCACCCGGTCCCTGACGAGCTGGTGCTGCGTCGTACGAACCTCGTCCATGTCGACGGCGGCCTCCGACGCGAACGCGTGCACCGGCAGCTGCCAGGCGTGCACCACCCGCAACGCGCTGCCCCGCAGCTTGGCCTGCTCAAAGGCGTAAGCCAGCGCGGGCTCGCACTCGGGCGAGTCGTCCACCCCGGCCACGACCTCCCCGTGCACCGGCCGCAGCTCGCCCCGCACCACCACGACCGGGCAGTGCACGTGACCGGCCACGTGCATGCTGACCGAGCCGAGCAGCGCGCCGGCGAACCCGCCCAGCCCGCGGCTGCCGACCACCAGCTCGGTGGCGCCCTTGGCCTGCTCGCGCAGGACCACGGCAGGCGCCCCTTCGATGTTGTGCGTCTCGACCTCGATCGCAGGCTGGCGCTCGCGGGCGAGCGCCTCGGCCTCGCGCAGGATCCTGCGGCCCTCGCTCAGCAGCACATCAGGCAGGGCGACGTTGGGGTATTTGCCGATCTGGTACGGCGAGCGGTCCACGGCGTGCACGATCCGCAGCGGCACCCGCATGCGGAAGGCGTCGTTGGCTGCCCACTCGACGGCGGCTCTCGAGGTCACCGAGCCGTCCACTCCTACGATGATCATGATGTCCTCCTCCTTCTCAGCTCCATCGCAGCGCGCTCGTGTTCATCATGTGCAGGGCCGGAGGTCCGTCGCCCGAGGGCCGAAGGACCTGGTATGCCATGCCCCTTCACACGAGCTGCCAGCGGTTACCCGCATGCGTAACCGCACAGTGGTGCCCTCAGGACCGGTGTGAAGCCGAGTTGGTCGGCCAGTCGGCGCATCAGCCAGATCCCCCTCCCTCCAGGGGCGGCGGGCGGCGGGAGAGGCGAGCCGCTCCCCTGCCAGCCCCTGCGCCCTCGCCGCGCGGTGGACGGCGTTGCGCGTGCTCGCCAGGCACTTCTCGTCGAAGCGCGGGGCGAGCACGGCAACGGTCTCCATGTCACACCATCCGCTGGGCCATCTCGACCAGCCGGTTGGCGTAGCCCCATTCGTTGTCGTACCAGCCGAAGACCTTCACCAGATCCCCGCTCGCCTGGGTGAGGGCGGAGTCGAACACGCACGAGGCGGCATCGCCAACGATGTCGCGGGAGACCAGCGGGTCGGTGCTGTAGCGCAGGATGCCGTGCAACTCGTCGCCTGCGGCCGCGGCAAAGGCGTCGTTGACCTCCTGCGCAGTGACGGCGCGGCTGAGCTGAGCGCTCAGGTCGGTGATCGAGCCGTCCTCCACCGGCACCCGGATCGCGATGCCGTCCAACCGGCCGTTCAACTCAGGCAGCACCTGGCCGACCATGCGGGCGGCGCCAGTGGTGGTGGGCACGACGTTGACGGCGGCGGAGCGGGCCCGGCGCGGGTCCTTGTGCGGGGCGTCCAGCAACATCTGGTCGCCGGTGTAGGCGTGGATCGTCGTCATGAAGCCGCGGACGAAGCCGAACCGCTCGTGCAGCACCTTGACCATGGGGGCGACGCAGTTGGTGGTGCACGAGGCCAGCGAGATGATCTCGTGGATAGCCGGGTCGTAGGCCGCGTCGTTAACGCCGGGCACGATGGTGGCATCCAGGCCCTTGCCGGGGGCGGAGAGCAGGACCCTGCGCGCGCCCGCCTTCAGGTGGCTCGCTAAGGCATCCCTGGTCCGGAAACGGCCGGTGGCGTCGATGACCAGCTCGACGTCGTGGGCGCGCCAGTCGATCTCGGCCGGGTCGGCGACGGCGCTGACCGCGATGGTCGTGCCGTTGACCTCCAGCGCCCCGGGGGAGGCGGTGACGGGCAGGTCGAGCGGGCCGTAGGTGGAGTCGTGCCTGAGCAGGTGGGCCAGCGCGGCCGCGTCGGCGACGTCGTTGACGGCGACGATGTCCAGGTCGGTGCGGAGCGCGCGACGCAGGACGGCCCGGCCGATCCGGCCGAACCCGTTGATTCCGATTCTCATGCCTGTATCGTCCGGCGCCCGGGGCTCGGTGCTTAGAGGCGACGGTCCCGCGTGCGATGGGACCTTTGGCCTTCATCGGTGCCGGGTCGTCACCGCCGCGAACGGCGGACATGCGAAGACACCCGCCGAGGGGAGGGACGTCCTGCCCGGCTCGCGCCGCCGCCTCGGTGGCAGGGGCATTGTGACTGCGGCCACCGCCACCGATCGGCTCGCCGGGAGGGAGGGCGCCTCAGGGACGGGGATCTCTTTCGCGCCTCGGCGGGTGTCTTCTCCCAGAATCGTCGTGCGGGTCGTGTGCAGGTAGGGCCGGAGGTCCCTGATTCATCGGGACGTTCGGCCTTACCCGGCGGGCCGGGTCGCGGAGCGTCGGGGTGCTCGCGTCATGGTGCAGGGACCGGGAACGACGCCGCGAGGCTCTCTCCCCACTGCCTCGCCCGCTCCAGCTCTCCCTCCACCAGCGGCCCTTGGGTGCCGGTGACGTAGAAGCTCTGCGCCGGTGCCACCGCCCGGATGCCGACGCGGCGCAGCCGCTTGGCGATGCCGCGAGCGGCCGAGCCCGGCATGCGCGGCTTGGCGATACGGGTGTCGAAGGCCACCGCACCACAAGCGGCCGAGGGCGTGCACAGCGCGCCCAGCCATTCCCGCACCCCGATGCCCGGCGAGATGAGCGGCCCGGCGGCCTGCTGGGCGGCGGACTGGCGGGTGGAGGACAGGCTCAGGGAGAAGGCGTGCGTGGGGCCGCCCACCACGAGCAGTCCGACCTCCGGCTCCACCAGAAAGGGTGCGGAGCCGACCTCGATCACCTCGGTTTGCAGCCGGGAGGCCAGTCCTTCGGCCACCGCCTCGGCGATCTGCTTGGTGTTGCCGTACATGGATTCGTAGACGACCAGCGCGTCCATCGCGCGCCTCCTATCGGGTCTCGTGCGGCAGGACAGGTTCGAGGTGGAACATCCCAGTGACCACCTCAGCGGGCCCTTCGGCGGGCTTGGCTCGTCCGGCGACGGCCACCAGCACATCGTGAGCCGTGACCATCCCGACCAGGCCGTCGCCGGACACCACCGGCACGGCGTCGCACCCGGCGTCGAGCATGACGGCCGCGACCCGGGCCAGGGGCGTGTCCGGCCGCACCCGCGGCCGGCAGCCACGCCCCAGCAAGGCGCGGACCTGGCGGCTGGACTGCTCATCGGGGCCACCCTGCCAGGACGCCGCGAGCTGCTCGCGGGTCAGGATGCCCAGCACATTCGTCCCGTCGACGACCGGCAGGTGATGCACGCCGGCGCGACGCATCAGCTCCCACGCCATCAGCGGCGACTCATCCGGCTTGACGGCCACCAGAACGCGGCTCATCACCTGACCGGCGGTCAGCGACTCGATGTTCATGTCTCCTCCTGGATGCGAGGCCGTACCACCGCGACCGGGCAGGCCACGTGGTGGAGCACGCCGTGACCCACCGAGCCGCACCTCCAGCCTCGCGACAACGCGCCCGCCGCACCCGGGGACAAAGTCCCGAATAGGGGTGCCTTTGGTCCTCTCAGCCGCTGTGCAGGTCGAGCATGAACGCGGCGGCCAGCGCCGGCGCGCATGGCCAGGAGCCGGCACAAGCGGCACAGGCATGCGTGCTGTCGGCCCGGTGGATGTCTAACGCATCGGCGGCTCGCACGAAATACGTCTCGCTCAGCGGATCGTTCATGACGTGCGTCGTGCTCAGCAGTACGGCCATTTCGATCACCTCACTACGTGCTTTCCGGTGATCTCACCGTCGCTCCTGCCGTCGGCGCGTGCCGGAGGCGAACGGCCCGAACGCATGGTGACTAAGGTCACATCCAGGACGAGGAGTCAGCCGACCAGCACTTTGACGGCCGCGGTGATCTCGGTCCGGGCCTTCTTGGCGTCGGCGAAGTACATGTCGGTCCTGGGGTCGGTGTACAGCTCATTGTCGATGCCGGCGTACCCGTGACCCATCAAATCGCCGGACCTACGGGCCCCGCCCTGGGGCGGGCGTTCAACAGCCCACCATTCCGCCCAGTCCTGGTGAACCGGTTCCCGGCGAGGGCGCCGGTGAGGACCCACCCGGCCACCCCCACATCCCGCCCCGCCGCCTTCGCCGTCATGGAGAGCAGGGAAGCCGGGGAAAGCGAACTCGTCGAAGACGACTGATCGCGCTGCGGCGTTCGCGCGCAGGCGTCAGGTGTGACCCATGAGCGGACCAACGTCCCACGCTTTGGTTACGCCGCAACGATTCCATCGGGGCCTGGAGAGAGGCGTCGGGATCCGGGATGTGCGGCGTGGTCAGCTCGACAAGCGTTGGAGTTGGTAGCACCACAGCTCGAACCGGTCGTCAGCCCGTCGCACACCGATGCCGAGCGCCTCGGCTGAGGCGCGCTCGGCGCTGAGGAGTTCCCAGCCAGCGTGGCTGAAGCGTTGCCGGACCTCCTCGACTGTGAGGTCGGCGCGCATCGGGGCGGCCTTGGGCGGTCGGCTGAATCCGTACAGCAGCAGCCTCGCTCGCGATGTTGCCGCCTGCGACACGCTGGTGACGTAGGCGGGCCGCCGGTCCTCCGGCAGGGTATGGAAACAGCCGAAGTCCACCAGCAGGGTGTAGCCATCGCCCACACCGAGATCGTGGAGGCGGGTGACGTCACCTTCGATGAAGCGTGGGGCCACGCCGGCGGCAGTGGCGTTGCGGCGGGCGGCGGCCAGAGCCTTGGGCACCATGTCGATGGCGGTGACTTCCCAGCCGTGCGTGGCCAGGTAGATGGTGTCGGTGCCGGTGCCGCAGCCGAGATCCAGGGCACGTCGGGGCCGGAGCGCTGAGGGCCCTTCGACGAGCGTGACCAGGTCGGCGGGTGGGGTGGGCCGCTCCCAGATGGTCAGGCCAAGGCGGTAGGCGAGCCGGTAGACGACGCGGTACCAGCGAAGGCGGGCCGGGTTGCGCCGATGCCGCCGCAGCAGCAGTTTGATGATCATGATGTCGCTCGCTTGGCGGGGAGCCTGCGCCCGATGGCGCGGGCGATCACTGGTAGGCCGAGGAGGCTCGGCAGGATCCACAACGCCCAGGCGGGCAGCCGGTCCCACCCCGGCAGGTGCGGGCCGTTGTCGACGTAGAAGCCGGTCAGCAGGGCGATGTAGGAGCCGCCCAGGCCCGCGATGTGCAGGTACGGCCGGCGCCGCCTGCCCAGGTAGCCCACCAGAGCGAGCGCGAAGGCGACCGTGCCGATGACGAACAGATGGGCGTTGTGGCTCCAGCGGATCACCGACAGGACCGTCATCGATGCGAACACCACGCCCAGCGCCCACAGGTAGATCCGGCCGAAGCGCCGGTGCCGGGCCGCGCCCTTGCGGGATGCGACCGCCACGGCCCCGCAGGTGACACACGTCAGCCCGGCCGCGATGTGGACGGTCAGGACGGTGAGGAACAGCGGGCCCGCGTCCGGGACCGGGATGCCGGCGATGTCGATCTCGTCCACCACTCCTCCTCATACGTAGCAACGCTATACATAGGGACGCTACAACGGCGGTTGCTGCGGCGGAAGACCCGATATAGCGTTACTACCTATGAGGGCCGAAGCGCTCAAAGGACACCTGGACGGTCTGCTGCTGGCGGCGCTGGAGGACGAGCCGCGGCACGGCTACGCGGTCAAGGAGGCCCTGCGGGACGCGACCGCGGGCCGGATCGACCTGCCCACCGGCACTGTCTACCCGGCACTGCACCGGCTGGAGCGAGTCGGGCTGATCGCGGGAAGCTGGTCGGTGGTCGGCGGGCGCCGTCGCCGCACCTATGAGCTCACCGCGGCCGGTCGTACCGCACTGAGCGGCGAGCGGGCTGGCTGGCAGGAGTTCGCCAGCACGGTCACCGCAGCCCTGGGAACACGGCCATGGCCGGCCACGAGCTGATCGCCGCCCAGCTCGCCATCCTGGCCCACCGGCTGCCGGCACAAGCCGTCGAGGAACTGGCCGACGGGCTGCAAGAAGCCTACGAAGCCCACCTCGCCACGCTCGGCGACCCTGACGCGGCCGCTCGCGCGGCGATCGCCGAGTTCGGCGACGCGGAAGTGATCACCACTGCCTTCGTCCGCGACTCGCCCTGGCGGCGGACGGCCATGGCGCTGCTGGCCACGGGCCCGATCATGGCCCTGGTCTGGGGCCTGACCTTGGTCTCCGCCCGGATGTGGACCTGGCCCATCGTGCCGCCCCTGCGGATCGCCTACGGCCTCGCACTCGCCGCGACCGTGTTCACCCTGCTGAGCGTCGTCCGGGAAAAGCACGCCTACCGTCGCGCCCAAGCCGCCACCCCGGTCGCCGCCGTGACCCTGATCCTGCTGGATGCGGGCATGCTCGCGGCCGCCGTCGCCAGCATGCCGCCGCTCCCCTGGCCCATGGCGTTGGCCGCACCGGCGAGCCTGATCAGGATCATCCTCACCGTTCGCGCGCTGCCGCCGCTTCTGCAGGGCCGGTAACGAGAGCGCCACGGCGGTACCCAGATCAGGCGACCGTGACGTCGGGATCGAGGTCCCACTGCGCCATGCGGCCGAGCACGTGCTGCGGCACGGCACCGACTGCGGACGAGCCAGTTCCCCAGGACTGGACGTGCGCCCTGATCTGTACGAGGGTTCGGCGACCGGGCGGCTGGAGGAGCTGTCGGCCGATGCCGGACTGCTCGTGGTCGGCTCCCGCGGACTGTGCGCTGTGGCGCGAGCGGTGACCGGCTCTGTGGCAGCCCATGCGGTGGCCCACGCGCAGTGCCCGGTCATCGTCGTCCGCGGCAGGGGCCCGCTGCCTCTCACGCCCCGCCAGGGGCCGATCGTGGTGGGCCTGGCGGCCGACAACTGGCCGATGGGCCTGGCGGCGACGCCTCATGCCACGGTTCAGCTGGCGGCGCGCATTCCAGTTTCCTTGAGGGCGAGGACCGCGGCACCGGCCAGCGTCCAGGCCGCAACCACGGCGAGGTCCATCCAAGGCCACGGCCGGCCTGCCGGGTCTAGTACGGCGAGCAGGGTGTGGGAGACGTGCTTGAGCGGGAAGACGTCGCCGATCGCGCGCAGCGCGCCGGGCAGTTCCCCGCCGATGACGAACACGTCGGAGACGAAGGCCAGCGGCAGGAAAGTGCCCAGAGTGATCGCGTTCGCAGTCTGCTGCTTGCTCACGAACGTCACCACGAGAGCGCCGAGAACCGCGAAGCACGCGCCCCCGAGGACGATCGCGGTGAGCATCCCGGGAATCATGACAGGCTCGATGTTGACGCCGTAGCCCAGCACCGCCACCAGTGCCAGTACGGCAGCGGTCACCAGGGTGACCAGGAGCGCCATGGTGAGGCTGCCCGCGCGATAGGCCCAGAGCGGGAGCGGGGTGCCGGTCAGCCGCTTGAGCACGCCGCGCTCGCGGTCGCCCGCGACGGTATCGGCGATGTTGACGTAAGAGGCCACGCCTACCGTGTACGTGATCATCGCAGCAAGCATGAACACCGGCAGTCGCACGCCCGAGACCCGAGCCTCGCCAAAGACCAGTGAGACCAGCACGAGGAGCAGTACCGGCAGTATCACCGTGAAGAACGCCGTGGACGGGTCGCGACGTAGCCGGATCGCCGCGTGCGCGGCCTGGCCGACCAGCAGTCGCCACGACGCCGGGCGGCCCTGCCGTCGCACGAACCGCCCGCGTGCCGCCCGAGCCGTCGTCGTCCGGGCCGGGGGTCGTTCCCAGCGGAAGCGCCACACGGCCACGGCCGCGCCGCCGACCCCCCAAGCTGCCAGCACCGCCAGGTGATCGCCGGCGAAGCCAGACCCGCTGAGCAGCGGATTCATGGCGTCGCGGACGGCATTGGCGAAGTGCCGCAGCGGGAAGGTCCACCCGACGATGTCCAGCCAGGCCGGCAGCCGGGCGCCGACGAGCATGATGTCGGAGATGAACGCGAGCGCCAGCAGCAGCCCCGTGCCGAGCAACTGCACCGCGGCACCGCTTCGTACCAGCGCGACCACGGCGAAGCCGAGCGCGGTGAAGCAGGCGGCACCGATCAACAGGGTGAGCAACAGCGCGGGCAGCGTGCGCCACACCATCTGCAGGTCGTAGAAGACCAAGCCCATCGCCAGCAGCACGGCGACGGTCGCCGCCGCCATCACCAGTGACGCCCCGACCAGCCCGGTCAGGACGGCCCAGGCGGGCACCGGGGTGCCGCGCAGCCGCTTCAGCCAGCCGCGGTCGCGCAGGTCGGCCAGGTGAATGGCCAGCGCGCCGAAACAGCCCTGTGCCACGCCGAACACGGTCATGACCGGGATGACGAACTGCATCACCCGCACGCCCGTGCGCGGCTCGACGATCTGGTTGCCCACCGCGGCGCCCACGATCACCGCCATCAGCAGCGGGATCGCGACGGTGAAGATGGCGGCGACCGGAGCGCGGAAGAAGGATCGGGTCTCGTGCCAGACCAGTCGGCTGATCATGATGTCGCCTCGTTCACCAGGTCGAGATAGACGTCTTCCAGCGATGGCCGGGCCAGCATCAGTGAGGTCAGCTCGATGCCGCGCTCCAGCGCCCAGCCGGTCAGGACGTGCATGTCACGGGCGGGTTGGGCGGTCTGGACCGACACGACCGGGCCGTGCGCCTCGGCGCGGCCCGTCAGGGTGGGCAGATCCGCGGGGACCGTCCCCTCCGGGAGCCGGAAGGACAGCACGCTGGCGCCCTCGGCCGCGATGAGGGTGTCCGGCGCGCCGATGGCCACCAAGCGGCCTTCGCGCAGCACCGCCACCCGGTCCGCCAGGTGCTGGGCCTCGTCCATGTAGTGCGTGGTGAGCAGGATCGTGGTGCCGGACGAGCGCAGCCCGTCGATCAGCTCCCAAGCGTGGTGCCGGGCCGAAGGGTCGAAGCCGGTCGTGGGCTCGTCCAGGAAGAGCAGCTCCGGCGCGCCGACCAGGCCGAGCGCCAGGTCCAGGCGGCGCCGCTGCCCTCCGGAGAGCGTCCGTACGCGGGCGTCGCGCTTGTCCTTGAGGCCGGTCTGCTCGATGACCTCGTCCGGGTCGCGGGGCCGCGGGTAGAAGCCGGCGTACAGCCGGACAAGCTCCGCGACAGAGAACTCCTCCTCGAACCCGGCCTCTTGCAGCACGACGCCGATGCGCTCACGATAGGCCCGGCCGCCGGTGGCCGGATCGAAGCCGAGCACCGACACCTGACCGGCGTCCCGGCTGCGATGCCCTTCCAGGATCTCCACCGTGGTGGTCTTGCCCGCGCCATTGGGGCCGAGCAGCGCGAACACCTCTCCCTGCGCCACGGTGAAACTCACCTCGTCGACCGCCTTGACCGCCCCGTAGTGCTTGCACAGCCCTGCCACGATCACCGCTGACATGTCGGCTCCTTCCGTCGGCCTTGAGCGTCTCCCCGTGAGCGCCGGGCGCGGCAGGGCCGAAAGGCACGACCTTGGGCCCTATGAGGTGGTAGCGGGAAAGAGAAGACCCCGCCGCGGTGCGCGGGGTCGGCTGGTTCAGGGGGTACGGCGGCGCAGCGTGGCCGCCCCCAGGATCAAGGCGAGCAGAGTGCAGCCGGCGATGACCACCAGGTCGCGCGCGAGCACCCCGGTGAAGTCGGCGGTGGTGCCGAGCTCCCGCATGGCCTGGACCGCGTACGACAGCGGCATGGCGTTCGACAGCCACTCCAGCCACGTGGCCATCTGGTCGCGCGGCACTATCAGGCCGCACAGCAGCACCTGCGGCAGCACCACGGCGGGCATGAACTGCACGGCCTGGAACTCGGTCCGGGCGAAGGCGCTGAAGAACAGGCCGAGGGCCATGCCGAGCACCGCGGCCAGCACCGCCACCAGCAGCAACGTGCCGACCGAGCCGGCCAGTTCGAGCTCCAGCCAGGTCAGCGAGATCGCCAGTACCACCCCCACCTGGACCAGCGCCACCGCGCCGAAGGCGATGGCGTACCCGAGCAGCAGGTCCAACTTGCCCAGGGGGCCTGACATCAGCCGTTCCAGGGTGCCGACGGCGCGCTCGCGCTGTGTGGTGATCGAGGTGACGATGAACATCACGACGAAGGGAAAGATCCCTAGCAGCATCGGCCCGTAGGCGTTGAAGGCGCGCTGGTTGTCGATCACGTACCACAGCAGGATCATCAGCAGGCTCGGGACTCCCATCAGCATGGCCAGCGTGCGGCCGTCGTGCCGGAGCTGGGTCAGGATCCGCCGGGCCGTGGCCAGGGTGATGGCGGGATTCACGTCGCTCACCGACTCTGTTCGGCGCGCCGGGCCTCGCGCTCGTCGATCAGGCGCAGGAACGCCTCCTCCAAGTCGGTCGTGCCGGTACACCCGCGTATCCCATCGGGCGTGTCGTCGGCGAGGATCTCCCCCTCGCGCATCAGCATGAGCCGATCGCACCGGGCGGCCTCGTCCATCACGTGGCTGGAGACCAGCAACGTGACGCCGGTCGCGGCCAGTCGCCGGAACAGCGTCCACAGGTCCCGGCGCAGTACCGGATCCAGCCCCACGGTCGGCTCGTCCAGGACGAGCACCTGCGGGGCGCCGAGCAGAGCGACGGCCAGGCTCGCCCGGCTGAGTTGTCCTCCGGACAGGGTGCCCACCAGCTGACGCCCGGCATCGGCCAGGCCCACGTGGCCCAGCACGCGGTCGACGTCGGAGCGGGGTGCCCCCAGGACGGCGGCGAAGTAGCGCAGGTTCTCCACCACCGACAGATCTCGATAGATGGCGGGATCCTGCGTCGAGTAGCCGACCGTGCGGCGCAGTCCCGGACTCCCAGCGCGCTCGCCGAGCACGATCACCTCACCGCCGGCGACGACCTGCACCCCCACCAGCGCCCGCATCAACGTGGTCTTGCCGCAGCCGCTCGGGCCGAGCAGCCCGGTCACCTGGCCGCGTGGCACCTCGAAGGTCAGGCCGGGCAGCACCACCTGCCGGCCCCGGTACACCCGCAGGTCCCGTACGGCGATCGCCGCCCCGTCCCGGGTCGTCATGCGCCGGGCCCGGTCTTCCCGGCCCGTCGCGCTCCTGTTCCCATGGTCCCTCATGGTCGCCGGCACCGAGCGGACCTGAAAGAGGCGAAGGTCCGCTCCCGTCGGGCCCATGGTCCCTGATGCCGCTCGGTCGCCCAGGAGACGACCGCAGGCGGTTTCTGGATGGCCGCACCTCACCCCCCGCCTTGCGGATCTTCATTCGGTCCTGGAAGAGGGGGAGGCTTTGAGCCCGGGGTGGGGGCCTTTCGGCCCTATCGGGGAAGCCGCGGAGACCGTTAGGGAATGGGTGAGAGAGGAGCATCATGATACTCAAAGTGGATGTCCCCTCCGCACTCATATGCGGCGAGGTGGATGAGGGGTACGGGCCGGTCGCCGATGCGTTCCGGCACAACTTCGCCGAGCGCGGCGAGGTCGGGGCGGCGTGCGCCGTCTACCGCGACGGCCGGAAGGTCGTCGATCTGTGGGGCGGCTACCGCGACGGCATCACCCGCAAGCCGTGGCGCGAGGACACGGTCGTGACGATGTTCTCCACCACCAAGGGCGTCTCCTCGCTGGCGCTCGCTCTGGCGCACTCGCGGGGCCTGCTGGACTACGACGAACGGGTCGCGGCGTACTGGCCTGAGTTCGCCTGGCGGGGAAAGGGTGACATCACCGTCCGGCAACTGCTGTCCCACCAGGCCGGCCTGCCAGTGATCGATATCCCGCTCACCATCGCCGACCTCGGCAACCTCGACCTGGTGGCCGCGGCCATCGCCCTGCAACGGCCGCTATGGCCTGCGGGCACCCGGCAGGGCTATCACGGCATCTCGCTGGGGTGGTACGAAGGCGAGTTGCTGCGCCGGGTGGACCCGGCCAGGCGATCGCTGGGGCGGTTCTTCGCCGAGGAGATCGCCGCGCCGCTGGGCATCGACTTCTCCATCGGTCTGCCGGCCGGATTCGATCTGGAACGCCGGGCGACGATCCACGGCCGCAGCAAGTATGAATCGCTGCTGCACCTCGGTGACGTTCCGCGCGGCTTGCTTCGCGGCATGATGACGCCGGGTAGCCTCACCCTGCGAGCGTTCGCCAACCCGCAGGAACTGCTGACCGACGTGAACTACAACCGCCTTGATGTGCTGCGCATCGAGTTGCCTGCGGGAAACGGCATCGGCGAGGCACGCGCCGTGGCGGCGGCCTACGGCGCCGCCGTGAGCGGCAAGCTCGGCCTGGCCCCGCAAACCCTCGACGCTCTGGTGCAGCCGGCCCAGCCACCCAGCGGCGGCCTGGTCGACCTCGTCCTTCGGGCACCGGCGGTGTACTCGCTGGGCTACCTGAAACCGACCAGCGACTGGCCTTTCGGCAGCGCGGCGAACGACGCTTTCGGCACCCCCGGCAACGGCGGCTCGTTCGGCCTCGCCGATCCCGACACCGGCATCGGATACTGCTATGCACCCAACCGTCTCGGGTTCGGCATCACCGACAAGCGGGAGCTCGCCCTGCGCGACGCGCTCTACCGCAAGGTGCTGGGTGAACGGTCGCAGCTCCCTAACTAGGGAAGCCGAGAGGCGATGTACGCGAAGATCACAGACCTGACTGGCGCTGAGAGCCGCGGACTCTGCGCCGTTGCCGCGGCGCTGCGTGCTGCGTCGAGTTCGAGGGCGATCTGGATCTGGACGGCTACGAGGGCGCGGCGGTGGTGCGCGACGGCGTGGCGGCGCTGCCCGGCTGGATGCCCGAGCCGGCGCGGGAGCAGCTAGCGGCGCGGCTGGCGCCGCTGGGCGGCGCCGTGGTTCCGCTGCCGCACCCTCGGGGAGCCGAGGCTCCGTCGCTACCGCGCTCCAACGGGCTGCGCGGCTCGACCGCATCCTGCATCGCGAGCCCGCTCCCCTGGACCGTGGACGATGAGGACCACATCACGAAGCTCGGAAGGAGGCATGCGATGACCCGCCAAATGGATCTCATCCGGCAGGAGCTGCATGACGAGCCCTTCCGGACAGGTCGTCCTCCTGTCGCGCTGCCTGCTCAACGAGAACGTCCGCCGCCTGTGCAGCGCGACCCGTCTTGACCCCATCGTTCCAAGAGCTACCAACGCCGTCTGACGGACGGTGACTATCGAGCGTCAGTTCTGGCATGTCAGCGGCGTTGACCAGCGTCTGGAGCTCTGGGGGTGGCGGAGTGCCCTGTGTTGTAGGCGATGTCGTCGACGTGGAATTCGACGTAGCTGAACCGTCCTTCGGGAGCGGGGGCGTGCCATTGAGCTTCGCCGGCGACGGCGACCCGCCCGCCGTGCAGGTGCCGGTAGGAGCGGATCGGGGTGGACCAGCGTTGTCGCGTGAACGTTCTGCCCTCAGCGGACGCGCGCAGCCGGTCGTCGGAGACGAAGTCGACAAGCTCGTGGCGGGCGCCGCGAGGGTGCGGCGCTGGCAGCCGCCTTCGGATTCCTCAAGATCATCATCGGATTTGCGATGTGGTTACCCCCGGGGGTATAAAGGCTTAAGTAAGATACCCCCGGGGGTATAGCTCGGGCACGAGAAGAGAAGTGATGACCACCGAAGACGAGTCACCAAACGTCGACGCCGTCACCGCCCGCGCCATGATCGCAGCCAATCCCGACGTGCTGGTCGTGGACGTGCGAACTCCCGGCGAGTTCGAGGCCGCGCACATCGACGGCGCGATCAACCTGCCGCTCGACCAGGTCGACGCCCACCTGCGGCGGATCGTCGCCGACGCGGGTGGCACGATGCTGCTGATCTGCCAGTCCGGCGGGCGCGCGGCCCAGGCGCACAAGAGCCTGTGCGGGGCCGGACTGCCCGACGCGGTGGTGCTCTCGGGCGGCATGAACGCGTGGATCGCCGCCGAGGCGCCGGTGGTGCGCGGCCGGCCGAGGTGGAGTCTGGAGCGGCAGGTCCGGCTGGTCGCGGGCGCGATCGTGCTGGTCGCGATCGTGGCGGACCTGTGGATACCCGGCGCGCGTTTCGCCGCTGCGGCCATCGGTGCGGGGCTGGCCGTCGCCGCACTGACCGACACCTGCACGCTGGGCATGCTGCTGTCCCGTCTGCCCTATAACCGCGGGCCGGGCGTCGACGTCGATGCGGCCCTGGCCTGCATCAGCCGATCGAGTACCTGACCTTCCCCTCCTAGCCTCACCATCGGCGGGGATGTCTGTCTGTCCTCTATATACCCCCTGGGGTATCGAGAAAAGGAAGCGTATGAGCGCTCTGACCCTTGCCGCGGCCGTGGTCGTCGGCGTGACGTTGGGCCTGTTCGGCGGGGGCGGCTCGATCCTCACCGTGCCGCTGCTGGTCTACCTGGCCGGCGTCCCGGCCAAGAGCGCCATCGCGATGTCGCTGTTCGTCGTGGGTGTCACCAGCGTGGTGAGCGCCCTCGGGCACGCCAGGGCGGGACGCATCCGATGGCGTACGGGACTCGTCTTCGGCCTGGCCGGCATGGCCGGCGCGTACGGCGGCGGGCTGCTCGGCCCGCGCCTTCCCGCACCATTGCTGCTGGCGGGCTTCGCCGTGATGATGCTGGCCACCGCGGTCGCGATGATCCGCGGCCGCCGGACACCCAAGCCGCAGCCCAGTGGAGCCAAGGACCTGCCGATTCTCCACGTGGTCGCGGAGGGAGTCGTCGTCGGCCTGGTCACCGGGCTGGTGGGCGCGGGCGGCGGGTTCCTGGTGGTGCCCGCGCTGGTACTGCTCGGCGGCATGCCCATGACCACGGCCGTGGCGACCTCGCTGCTCGTCATCGCGATGAAGTCGTTCGCCGGCTTCGCCGGCTACCTGCAGTCCGTCCAGGTCGACTGGTCGATCGCGCTGCCCGTCACCGCCGCCGCGGTCGCCGGTGGCCTGCTCGGCGGGCGGCTCGCCGGGCGGATCAGCGGCGAGTGGCTGCGCAAGGGGTTCGGCTGGTTCGTGCTCGTGATGGGGGCGTTCGTGCTCGTCCGGCAGGCACCGCCCGCCCTGTACCAGACGGCGTGGGGCATCGCCGCGCTGGCTGCCGCGGGGCTGGTGGCGCTGGCTCTCACCCTGCTCCTCGCCAAGAAGTCACCTAGAAGGAGGAAGACCATGTTCTTCGCCCAGTACTACCTCGACTGCCTCTCCCATGCCTCTTACATGATCGGCGACCGCAAGACCGGACGCGCCGTCGTCGTGGACCCCCGGCGTGACGTCAGCGAGTACATCGCCGACGCCGAGGCGCACGGCCTGCGCATCGAAGGCGTGATCAACACCCACTTCCACGCCGACTTCATCGCCGGCCATCTGGAACTCGCCGCCCGCACCGGAGCGTGGATCGGCTATGGCCGCAGGGCCGAGGCCGAGTACCCGATCCGCAAGTTCGGCGACGGCGAGCGCATCGAGCTCGGCGACGTCGTTCTGGAGATCATGGAGACGCCCGGCCACACGCCGGAGTCGATCAGCGTGCTGGTGTTCGAGCACGCCGCCGACCCGGCGCCGTACGGCGTGCTGACCGGCGACGCGCTGTTCGTCGGCGACGTGGGCCGCCCCGACCTGCTTGCCTCCCTGGGCGCGACGGCCGACCAGCTCGGCCGCATGCTGTACGACAGCGTCCAGCACAAGCTGATGCGGCTGCCGGAGGCCACCCGCGTCTTTCCCGCGCACGGCGCCGGCTCGGCCTGCGGCAAGAACCTGTCCACCGAACGCCAGTCCACCATCGGGCAGCAGCGCCTGACCAACTACGCGTGCGTGCCCATGAGCGAGGAGGCGTTCGTGTCGATCGTCACCGAGGGCCAGCCGCCCGCGCCCGGCTACTTCGTCTACGACGCGGTGCTCAACCGCAAGCAGCACGACCTGCTCGACGTGAACGCGCATACTGTTCCCCTGTCCGGGGAGGAGTTCGTGGCCAGGCGGTCGGCGGGGGCCGTCGTCCTGGACACGCGCGACGCGCAGGAGTACGGGCTGGCCCACCTGCGCGGCTCGATCAACGTCGCCGCCGACGGCCGCTTCGCCGAGCGGGCCGGCATGGTCGTCGCCCCGGGCCAGGAGATCGTGGTCGTCGCCCCGCAGGACCGCGAGAGTGAGGTCGTCACCCGCCTGGCCAGGATCGGCTTCGACACGGTCGGCGGATACCTGCGCGAGCCCGAGGGCGCCTTCCTGACCATGCCTGCCGAGATCGCTCACAGCACCCGCCTGACCGCCGCCGAACTGCGCGGCGCACTCGACGGCCCCGAGCCACCGCTGCTCCTGGACGTGCGCAACGCGAGTGAGGTGGCGGGCGGCGCCATCGAGAACGCGCTGCGCATTCCGCTCGCCCAACTCGCCGGACGGCTGCCGGAGATCCCCGAGGACCGGCCCATCGTCGTGTACTGTGCCACCGGCAACCGCTCGGTCATCGCCATGAGCCTGCTGGAGCACCAGGGCCGCGCCCAGGTGTCCGACCTGATCGGCGGCTACGAGGCCTGGCAGCGCACCGCCACGCCCGCCAACGCCTGACTCTGGAGGTGAATGACATCACCCTCGAAACAGCAGAACTCCCGCTCATCGGCGACAAGGCCCCGGACTTCTCCGCCGACACCACCCACGGCCCGGTACAGCTGGCCGACTACGCCGGCCGCTGGCTGGTCCTCTTCAGCCACCCGGCCGACTTCACCCCGGTGTGCACCACCGAGTTCGTCGCCTTCGCCGAGCTGGCCGGAGAGTTTACCGACCAGAACGTCGCCCTGCTCGGCACCTCCATCGACTCCGTCCACAGCCATCTGGCCTGGACCCGGTCGATCCAGGACAAGCTCGGTGTGGCTATCCCGTTCCCGATCATCGCCGACCTCGAGACGCGGATCTCGCGGGCGTACGGCATGCTCCACCCGAGTGCGTCCCAGACGGCGGCCGTCCGCGCCGTCTTCGTGATCGACCCCCAGGCGACCGTCCTCGCACTCCCGGCCGTTCTCGATCATCTGGATGACGCCACCGATCTTTCCCTGCGCGCGGCGCAGGCGGACGACGACGTCGGCGAGGGCGTCTTTGTCCCTCTCCATGTCCTGCCCCCCTTCGGCTCCCCTGCCGCGGCGTGCTCGGCGATGGCCGCGCAGGCCCGCGGAGTCACGCCGGGGTCGGGGGTTCAGGTGTAGATGATCTGCCCGCCGGCGGCCAGCTGATAGAAGTCGCCGACGGTGATGATGTCCTGCACCTGCGGGACCAGGTCGTCCTTGGTCAGGTCGAATAGGTCGCAGGACGCCTTGCAGCCGTACAGCCCGGCGCCGGTGTCGGCGATCATTTCGATGAACTCCGGGATCGGGGGGATGTCCAGCTTGTCCATTTTGCGTTCGAGGTAGCGGGTCATCAGACGGGGCATCCCGGGCAGCCCTCCGATCAGAGTCGCCAGGTGCAGGCCGGGGTTGCCGACCGTGGCAACCTTGATGTGCTCGTGGTACCTCTTCGAGACGGCGTCGAGGCCGAAGAAGGTGAAGAACAGGTTGGCCTCGATCCCCTCGGCGCGAGCGCCGTTGGCCATGATCAGCGCGGGGTAGATGCCCTCCAGGGAGCCTTTGGAGACGATGATCGAGACCTTCTCGATGGTGTCGCCCATAATGAACCGTCCTTTCGGTGACGCTCGTGCGAGGCGTCCGGTGGGGTCAGATGCAGCCGTGCGGCTTGGGGATGCCGGCGATCTTCGCGGCGATCTTCGCCGGGCCCTTGGGGAACAGCTGGTACAGGTCCTTGACCGGCACTCCGGAGGACTTGCCGAGCGCCCGCACGGTGGGGCCGGTGCCCTTGGCAGCGAACTCGGCGCGCATGAACTCAATGACCTGCCAGTGCCGCTCGGTGAGCTGGTCGATGCCCAGGCTCTTGGCGATCTCCGGGGCCATGTCCTTGGTCCACTGGTCGGGGTCCTCGAAGAACCCCTCGTCGTTGACGGTCACGGGCTGGCCGGCGTAGGTCGTGGTCGACATGTTGATCAACTTCCTTTCGGTTCAGGCGGGTGGGCGGGTCTTGCCGTGGATGGGCATGGCCGCGCCGACGCCGGGGATGTCGTGGCCGGGCAGCAGGCCGTGCCAGTAGAACCACTGGAACATCAGCTTGCCCAGGTGGTTGAGGCGGGATTGCTTCAGCAGCGGCAGGCCCACGGCGGCCGGGTAGTGCCCCGGCAGGGGTTCGGTGTCGTAGTTGAAGTCGATCAGCAGCGCCTTGCCGAAGCCGGTCTCGATGAAGCAGTTGGTGTGCCCGTCGAAGGAGGCGTCCAAGGGGCGCCCGGCCAGGAATCGGCCGATGTTGTCGACCAGGATCTCGCCCTCGAAGTGGGTGACCGATCCCGCCTTGGAGGTCGGCACACCGGCGGCGTCGCCGATGGCGAACACGTTCGGCGCGGCGGCGGCCTGCAGGGTGTGCTGGTCCACGGCGACGAATCCCAGCTCGTCGCCGAGCCCCGGAGAGCGACCGACGTACTCGGCACCGCCGTGCAGCGGCACCACGACGGCCAGGTCGAAGCCCACCTCGCGCTCGTCGTAGGAGATCAGCCGGCCGGCGGAGCCCTCGACGGAGCCGGTGTTGAACTCGGTCACCAACTCGATGCCCTTCTCGGCCAGCAGACCACTTAAGGTGCGGGCGGCGACCGGCTTGGTGAAGGCGGCGTCCAGCGGGGTGACGTAGATCAGTTCAACGCGATCGCGGATGCCCCGCCGGCGGAAGTACCAGTCGGCCAGGAAGGCGAACTCCAGCGGCGCGACCGGGCACTTGATCGGCATGTCCACCACGTTGACCACCAGCCGCCCACCCTCGAAGCGCTCCAGGGCGCCGTGCAGCGCGGCCGCGCCCTGCGGGCTGTAGAAGGTGAACACCGTGTCCATCCACCCGAGGCCGGTCAGGCCCTCGGTCTCCTGCGGCAGCAGCACCGACCCCGTGGCCACCACCAGCACGTCATAACCCAGCACCGTGCCGTCTTCCAGGTGCACCTGCTCGGCGCCCAGATCGACCCGGTCGATCGGGGTCTGCCGGAACACGATTCCCCGGTGCAGCTGACGACGCCGGGGCCGGACGATCTCACCCGGCTCGGCCAGCCCGAACGGGACGAACAGCAACCCGGGTTGGTAGACGTGCTCATCGTCTTGATCCACCACGACGATCTCGGCCGCGTCCTCGGGGTACAGGCGCCGCAGCCGGTTGGCCACCAGCGTGCCGCCGGTACCCGCCCCTAGAATCACGATGCGCTGTCTCATACCCCCAACGTCCTCCCGTACCTCCGGGGGTATAAGAGGCTTTGGTCCCAGACGAGGAGCACCAAAGGCCCGAATACCCTGCGGGGTATCTTCGGATCGACCAGGGCGGCAACGGCCGTTCCGGGGGCGGGCTGTTCACGGTCGTTCCGCGATCGGAGCACGCCGAACGACCTGGGTACTCGCCGACAGTCGGCGGCGCCGACGCCTGTCCCGGTACATGTACGGCCGGTTCCTCGCCGGCCGGGGTTGCGTGCCCTGCTGGAGCTGATGGCCGCGGCCGAGCAGTGAGTCTGGACCGGCCTGCTGCGACAGGTGCGCCGCTGAGCGGGACCGCCGGGCGAGCCCGAATCGTCAGGCCACGGGCACGCGGGCTCGCGCGAGATCCGGAACACGCATCCGCATGAACGAGACGCCAATCCCGTAGGTGACGAACCAGCCCTCCGGCTCGATTTCAATGACACGGCAGGACGCCCGCCGCTCGCTGGGCAGCATGCGTGTCAGCTTTCTGCCGAGTTCGCCGTCCTCCAGGCTGCCCGCCGGGTGTACGACCGCCGTCCCGTGGAAGCTGACGGTGGCGGGCGGGATGGGCGCGAGGAGCGACATGATCCCGCCCCGGCGCACCGCTACGGTCACCGCGACCTGCCCGCCGAGCTCGATGTGCCTGGCCTTCCAGCTGTCGGTCGCCACCACCACGTACATCCGGCGGCCGACGACCATGTACATGACGCCGCTGGATCTCGGCCGCCCATCCGGGGTGACGTGAGCGACGACCGCGAACGACGCCTTGCCCAACTCTCGCCACACCTGCTCGCTCGTCAGCTGCGACGCGACACCCCGGCCACCGGCTCGGGCACCTTGAGGATCAACGGCTGTCGACATGACACACCTCTTCCCTCTCGGGTCACCCGTACGGCGACCCATCCCCTTGCTACCGGCCGGCTCCCGGCGCCGGATAGGGGCGAACGACCCGCCCGCCCTGGGACGAAAGCCTCGTCTTTCACTCCAGGGCGCTCCCCCTCGATGATGTGGGACCTTGGTTGAGCATCGCGATCCCGCGCACCACCCGGCGGCCGGCCATGAGAGCGGTGGCCGCAGGCCCGCCGCCGCACCGTGAGTGTCCCTATGCCGGTTCCTTCCGGGGCCGCACCACGGCGACCGGGCAGACCAGGTGGTGCAGCACCGCGTGGCTGACCGAGCCAAGCACCGCGGAGGCGAAACCGCCCAGGCCGCGCGAGCCCACCACCACCAGGTCGGCGGTGCTGCCTGCCCTGACCAGAGCGTTCACCGGATGGGCGACGACCTCCTCGCCGGTGATCACGACGTCCGGGTTCTTCTCCCGCCAGCGCGCCACCCTCGCGCCTGCCGCGCGGATCTCCTGCTCGTAGACGTCCTCCAGCAGGGAGCCGCGTGCGGCCACGTACGGCGAGAACATCGGCACCTGCCACGCGTAGACCACGTGCAGTTCGAGCCGCGGGCGCGTGCCTGGTCGACCGCGTACTGCATGGCGGCCTCTGAATGCGCCGAGGCGTCGTACCCCACGGCTATCCGACCGTGCTGCACCACGGAAGGCCCGCGGACGATCACGACCTGACCGGTGGCGTGCCCGGCGACGCCCATGCCCACCGAGCCGACGACCATCCCGGCGAACCCGCCGAGCCCCGGCTGCCCAGCACCACGCTGTCGGCCGATGCCGACTCACCGATCAGGGTGTCGATCACGTTGCCCGGCACCAGCTCCATCGTCACCTGGACGTCACGGGTCAGGTCCAGCGCCCGGTCGGCGGCCGCCTGTAACACAGCCGCGCTGTACTTCGTCCCGTCGGCGGCGTAGGGCCATTGCTCGCGCACGTGCACGATCCGCAGGTCCAGCCCTCTGCGCTGCGCGTCGGCGGCGGCCCACTCCACGGCCGCCGTCGCCAGTGCGGATCCGTCCACGCCGACCACGATGTGCCTGAACATCACACACCTCCTACTTCCGCCCCCAGCCTCACGCGGCGACCGCAGCACCGCCCGAGGCCGAGGTCCCGGATGCGGGGGCCGTTGGTCCTCTGGACAGGTGCGTCCCGCGGTGCCGGTACCCCCAGCGCACCAGGGCCGAGTCGAACCGGCCCCGCCATCCAGCGCCCGACGAATCGCTCCACCAGGGTCAACCGTTCACTCTCGGCGAGGTCGTCCGGCAGCGCGAGGGCCCGGACGGTGGTCGCCGCCCGGGCCCTTCGCGGATGAGCCGTCACACCTTGCGGGAACGCGCCGCGAACCGCATCCTGGCGATGGCCCGCACCGTCAGCAGGGCGACGACGGCGACCGTCAGCCCGCCAACAATGATCTTGTTGATGTCCACCGCGGGCTGCCAGCGGACATCGCCGTCCTTGATCACGTACACGCCTGCGGGAGCGGCGCCGAGCCCGAACCCGCCACCGGCACCCTCGCCAGGCCGTTCCCCCTCCTGCTTGCCGCCGCCCCCGCCACCACCACCGCCGATTCGGGCGACCGGGATGACGGTGACGCCGTCCTGCGTGACCGGTTCGCCGAAGACCCGCTCGACCCTGGCCACGTCCTTGACAGTGCCGCTCACGTCGATAACGTCCATTACTGCTCCTCGATTCTGAAGACCGGCCGCCGACCTCTGAAGTCGACAGGCGCGAGAGACTCCTGCAACCGCCGCGGCGCCCAAGCCGCCGAAGATCCGCGCCCTTGATCAGTCATCTTCGCGCCTCCCATCGGCATCGTGAGCGACATCGCCGCGGCGAGACAGGGGCGAAGGTCCCCAAATGCGAAGCCGACGGCCCACCCGCCGAACCCGACCCTCGCGAACGTCGCCGACGAGGGCCATTCCGGTGATCTGCTTCCTGGGCGACAAGACCGAAGCGGACGCGGAGAACCTGCCGCTGCACAAGATCATCGCCGCTCAGTGGCCTCCGCCCGCCCCCGGGGACACGGACAACGGTAGAGCCCTGTCGGGTCGTAGAGGCGTAAGTCCCGCGGTCCGGGGCTAAGAGGTCTTGGGGGCCGGTCTCCGGGACCTTTGGCCCTGGGCTCGCGGCTGTGGCGAGCGAGGCTGAGGGGAAGACGGTATTTCAAGCGGGGTGCGGGAGATGAATGAACCGGTGGTCCTGTCCAGATCCGGGCTGTCGTCGGCGGAGGCCGAGGCGCGGCTGGAGCGGGACGGTCCGAACCTGCTGCCGAGCAAGCCGCCGGTCCCGCTGTGGCGGCGCGTGGCCGGGCAGCTCCGAGATCCGCTGATCATCGTGCTGCTGGTGGCCGCCGCGCTGACCGCCGTCACCGGCGACTGGACGGACATGGCCGTGATCCTGCTGGTGATCGTGGTCAACACGAGCGTCGGCGTGACCCAGGAGGTGCGCGCCGATCGCGCCATCACCGCCCTGTCCGAGCTCACCGCCCCTGTGGCCCGGGTCGTCCGGGACGGGGCGCAGCGGCAGATCCCGGCGGCCGAGGTGGTGACCGGCGACCTGCTGGTGCTGGCCGAAGGCGACATCGTCCCGGCCGACGCCCGCGTGGGCGAGGCGGCGGCGTTGTTGGTGGACGAGTCGGCGCTGACCGGCGAATCGGTACCGGTGGACAAGAGCCCGGGCGAGGAGGTGTCGGCCGGCACCGTGGTGGTGCGTGGGCGCGGCCGGGCCGAGGTCACGGCGACCGGCTCGGCCAGTGCGGCCGGGCGCATCGCCGCCCTCATGGTCAAGGGATCTGGGATGACGCCGCTGCAACGCCGCCTGGTCGGCGTCGGACGGCTGCTGGCCGGGGTCACCGTGTTCCTGTGCGTGGTGGTCGGGGCGCTGGGGCTGGTCCGGGGCCAGCCGGTGGAACTGATGGTGGTGACCGCGATCAGCCTGGTGGTGGCGGCCGTGCCCGAGTCACTGCCGGCCGTCGTCACGCTGAGCCTGGCACTGGGCGCCCGCCGGATGGCGGCACGCCACGCCCTCGTTCGCCGCCTGCACGCAGTCGAGACCCTCGGCTCGGTCACCGTCCTGGCCACCGACAAGACCGGCACCCTCACCGAGGGCCACATGGTGGTCCGCCGGCTGTGGACACCCACCGCGCAGGCCACGCTCACCGGCACCGGCTACGGGCCAGACGGGCACCTCGACGGCGCCCCGCCCGAGGCGTTCACCGAACTACTCACCGCCGCCGCACTGTGCAACGACGCCCGCCTCCTGCACGGCGAGGACGGCGCAGACGGCCGGTGGCAGGCCCTGGGCGACCCCACCGAGGCCGCCCTGCTGACCGCCGCCGCCAAGCTCGGCTCGGACCGCGCCGGCCTGCACCACCGTTATCCCCGCCTGGCCGAACGTCCCTTCGACAGCGCCCGCAAGCGCATGAGCACCCTGCACCGACTGCCCTCCGGCCGAGCCCGGCTGATCTGCAAGGGCGCCCCCGAAGCCCTGCTCCACCCACCGGTGCTCACCGACGATCCCGCACTGCTGGAGCGCGCCGCCGACCAGGCCGAACGGCTCGCCCACCAGGGCTACCGGGTGCTGGCCGTCGCCCACACCGACCTGCTGCCCGTACCGGAGGAGGTGCCTGAGGAGGGACTGAGTCTGCTCGGACTGATCGCCATCCTCGACCCGCCTCGCCAGGCCGCCTCCGGCGCTGTGGCAGCCTGCCGCCAAGCCGGGATCAAACCGGTCCTCATCACCGGCGACCACCCGGGCACCGCCCGCGCCATCGCCACCGAACTCGGCATCATCACCCCCGACGACCCGATCATCGACTGCCGCACCCTCTCCCCCTCGGCTGCGGCCGCCGAGGCCGCCGTCTACGCCCGTGCCACCCCCGAGCAGAAGCTCGACCTCATCGAACGCATGCGCGCGGAAGGCGAGGTCGTGGCGATGACCGGCGACGGCGTCAACGACGGCCCGGCGCTGCGCCGCGCCGACATCGGCGTGGCCATGGGCCGGCGCGGCACCGAGGTCGCCCGCCAAGCCGCCGACCTGGTGCTGGCCGACGACGACCTGGACACCGTGGTGGCCGCCGTCGACGAGGGCCGCCGCGTCTACGCCAACATCCGCCGCTTCCTGGTCTACGGCCTGTCCGGCGGCGCCGCCGAGATCGCCGTCATGCTGCTGGGCCCGCTGTTCGGGCTGGCGCTGCCGCTGCTGCCCGCCCAAATCCTGTGGATCAACCTGCTCACCCACGGCCTGCCGGGCGTCGCCCTCGGCGGCGAACCCGCCGACCCGGCCGCGATGAGCCGCCCGCCCCGGCCACCCGACCAGAGCATCCTCGGCGCGGGCCTGTGGCAGCGCGTGGTGCGCATCGCCGTCGTCCTGACCGCCGTCACCCTCGGCGTGGCCGTCTGGGCCCTGCACACCGGCCGCCCCTGGCAGAGCATGGCCTTCTTCGCCCTGGGCGCCACCCAGCTCGGCGTGGCACTCGGCTCGCGCGCCCGCCCCGGCTCCCTGGCCAACCCGATGCTGCTGCTTGCCGTGGCCGGCGCGCTCGTGCTGCAACTCGCCGGCTTGTACGTGCCGATCCTGCGAGACCTGCTCGCCACCCGACCCCTTCCCGCGGCCGACCTGCTCATCGTGGCCACGCTGTCGATCCTCGGCTACGCCGCCGCCCGGCTGGACCGCATCCTGCACCGCGAGCCCGCCATCCCGGCCCGTGGACGATGAGGACCACCTCGGTCGCGGATCTCACGCAGGTAGGATCCCCAGAAGCTGGCCTGTGCTGCGATGACGTCGGCCAGGCCGCATGCGGCGGCGACGCGGGTGAGGTCGCCGACGGGGATCTGGATGCGGAGTGGCCCGAGGTCGAAGCTCGACCAGCCGTTTTCGCTGAGCGTGTGCCGCACCTGGTCCCGGGGCCAACGAGGGTGGCGGCTACACGCTCGGCGAGATCAAGATGCCGTCCGTGCACGAGCTGATCCAGAAAGGCCGTGCCCTGCTGGAGGCCCAACGTTAGCGGCTCGGCGTGGTCAGCCTGCGGGAGCGGCGCCGTCAGCGCCGAGAGGCGGCCGGGGTGCCGCATCACCGAGTGCAGCCGCACGGCCGGGCCAGCCCACCCAGGTGTCCGCCTGGCCGTGCGGCCCCGGCAGTGAGATCCGGACGTTCCCGTGGCGCATAAAAGGGCCCTGCGCCGTAGCCTGTGGTTGACGAGACACACAGGGAAGGTCAGGGCCTATGACCGACGCTGGCACGATCGGCGCGCGACTCAAGGCGGCTCGCCAATCCCGGGGGTTCACCCAAGAGGAACTCGCCGAGGCCGCCGACCTCTCTCGAGACCTCATCGCCAAGCTCGAACAGGGCCAGCGCAAGAGTGCCCGGCTCACCTCGCTGGTGAGGATCGCCAACGCCCTCGACGTCGAGCTGTCGAGCCTCGTCGGGAAACGTGACCAGCTCGGGACCGACCGCGACGGGGGCAGCGTCCTTGCCCTCCGCAACGTCCTCCTTTCGCCGTCCCTCCTCCCCGACCTCGACGATGGCCACGACGGCGAACCGACTCCACTGGCGGACATTCGGCAGGCCGTCGACGACGCCTGCGCCTCCTACTGGGCCGGCCAGTTCCCCAGCCTCATCGCCCGGCTCCCGGGCCTCATCACCGAGGCGAGGCTCACACACTCCGCGGCCGGCGCCGACGCCGTCTATCCGCTCGCGATGGCCTACGACCTCGCAGCCAGCGTGATGATCCACCTGGGCCGCGACGACCTTGCCGCCATCGGCGCCGAACGTGCCATCACCACCGCCCGCAGCGGCAGCGACGAGATGCTGTGGGCCACCCTCCATGCCACCTACGCCTGGGTCCTCCTCCACCAGGCGCGCCTGCGCGAAGCCGAGCAGCTCGTCGTCGGCGTGGCCTCTAGGATCGAGCCGTCGTTCGGCACTCCCTCCCAGCACATCGCCGCATGGGGCAACCTCCTCATCACCGCGCTGGCGCCGGCCGCAGCTGCCGGCAGGGATGTAGGCGAGTACGTGGCCAATGGCCACCGCAGGCGCCGAACGTCTGCGAGGCACCGTGAAGATCTACAACTCGTCATTCGGGCCCGCTCGTGTAGCGGAGCAGGAGACGCACGCCTACACCGTCTTGCACGACCCCAGCAAGGCGCTGATTGCGTCGCAGCGGATCCATCCCGGCGACCTGCAGGGCATCGCTTACGGCCGTCACCTGCTGGACGTCGCCCAGGCGCACCTCGACGCCCGGCACCGCAAGACCGCCACGGAACGCATCCTGGAGGCCCGTGCCACGTCCCAGGTGTGGTTCCGCCACCAGGCCGTCGCCCGTGACCTAGTCGAGAGCATCCGGGAAGAGGAGGCGCGGCATTCGCCTGCGGTCCGATCTCTGGCGCATTCCCTCGGCATCTGACAGGGAGGACATGGCGTCCTCATCCGGCGGCGATCCGCCCGGCGGGTAGGACAAGACGTCCATGGAGCGCGCTTACCGAGAGTCATAGCTTCGCTACATGGCATTCAAGGACTCGGGGCCAACGATCGGTAGCCGCGAGGTCGGCCCCAGCCCTCCGACTCCGCATGACGCCTTGTACTCCTGGACCGCCAACAACCGCGACGGTCACGGGATGTGCGGCATCACCGATGAGCCGGACCGGGCACTGCAGCGGCTGAACGACGCGCTCGACACTCTCGCGGGCGGCGCCAGCGGGTTCGTGGAAGTGGTGCACCTCGACCGGGCCGCCCGCCAGCCGTCGTACGTTCACGGCACTGTGCTTGCGCGCCGGCAACGCGACAAGCACGACGTCGCGCCCGCGGAGGCGTCATGACCGCCGTGTTCTTCGCCTGGCACTTGCACGGGCACCTCCCGTCGCCCCTGCCACGTCAAGCACGCATCGCGCCGACGTCGCCCCCGCCGAGATCGCGAAGCCTGATGATCGGCCCCCAAGCCGCCGAGCGGTCCCCAGTCCAGCGGCTGCGGGCGGGTGGCCCCGCATACACGCCCCGCACGACCTCTGGGTGTCCCTTGTGCGGGGGCACCATCCAGCACGAGTCCAATCCAGCATGAGTCCTGGGAGGAATAATGGTCATCGCGTCCCCCGAGCCTGACCTGAGCTTCATCTGGCTGGAGATCACCGGCAAGTGCCAGCTGGCGTGCACGCACTGCTACGCCCATAGCGGGCCCACCGGCACCCACGGCAGCATGAGCTACGACGACTGGACCCGCGCGATCGACCAGGCCGCCGCTCTCGGCGTGTCCATGGTGCAGTTCATCGGCGGAGAGCCCACCCTTCATGCCGGCCTACCCGGCTTGGTCGCACACGCGCTCTCGGCGGACATCGAGGTAGAGGTGTACTCCAATCTCGTACACGTCACCCCCGCTCTCTGGGAGATGTTCGCCCGGTCCGGGGTCAGACTGGCCACCTCGTACTACACCGACGACCCCGGCCAGCACCAGCAGATCACCGGCCGCAAGACCCTGCACCGCACCCGCGCCAACATCGCCCAGGCCGTCGCCATGGGCATCCCCGTCCAGGTTGGCCTCATCGACCTCAGGCCGACCAGCGCGTCGAGCAGGCCCAGCTTGCCGAGCTCGGCGTCACCAACATGGGCGTCGACCGGATGCGGCTGCTCGACAGGCCCGCCCGCCGCGCGAAGCGAGGATCGCGGTCGGTCGCGGGCCGACCTGGCGCGGGCGGGCGCTGGCCACCGCGCCCCCGCCGGACGCCGACTCTGGACCGCAGCGGCACTCGATCCGACCAGTTTCAGTCCTCGATCTGGATCCGCCCACCTTTTGTCGCTCTTGGCGGCCTTACGCCCACTGTGGAGACTTCCCTCCTAGTCATGGGCAACCTGACGTCCTTCTCATTCGCTTCCGCCGCGTCGGATGCACGGGGTGCGCAGAGCGAGGATGGCCATGTCGTCGTGGCCGTCGCTGGGGTGTTCGTCGATCAGTGCTTGCACGAAGTCGCACACGGGCAGAGCCGCGTGGGCAGTGGCGATGACAGCGAGGCGTTCCAGCCCCTCTTCGACCGAGTGCTCGTGGTGTTCGACGAGCCCGTCGGTGAAGAAGATCACTGTGGCGCCTGAGGGCAGGGGGTGCGCGTGGTCATGACGCGGCTGGGCGGTGTCGACCCCGAGGGGCAGGTCAGGGTCGACGTGCAGGTAGCGGGCCTTCTGGTGGTGCGCGAGCAGCAGCGGCGGGAGATGGCCTGCGCTGCTCCAGCGCAGGCTCCAGCCATGGGCTTCGGGTTCGATGCGGGCGAGGCACGCGGTGGTGACGGGGTTGTCCGTGATGGCCAGCACGGTGCGGTCAAGCTGGGCGAGGACAACGCTCGGCGGGGTGCGCTGGTCGTACAGGAGGGCACGCAGCATGTTGCGGATCTGGGTCATAGCGGCCGCAGCCTGGAGATCGTGTCCGACGACATCGCCGATGATCGCGGCGCAGGCTCGGTCGGGGACGAGCATGGCGTCGTACCAGTCTCCGCCGACGTGACCGGGGATCGCGGCGGGGCGGTAGGCGGCGGCAGCATCGAACGGTTCCATGTGCTCGGGGAGCTGCGGGAGCAGGAGCCGCTGGAAGCACTCGGCGTCGCGGCGAGTTGGCTCGTACAGGCGGGCGTCGTCGATGGCCAGGCCCGCGGCGCCGGCCAGCGCGACGATCAAGGTTTCGTCGTGGGCGTCGAAGGGCCGTCCATCGAGCCGCTCGGACACATACAGGTCTCCATAGATCTTGCCGCGGATGTTGATCGGAACGCCCAACAGGGTGCGCAGGGGCGGATGGCCGGGCGGGAAGCCTGCCGAGTCCGGGTGTGCTGCGATGTCATCAACGCGCAATGGTTCAGGGTGGGTGATCAGATGCCCGAGCAAGCCGCGCCCGCGGGGAAGCTCCGCGCCGACCAGGTCGGCCCTTTCCTGCTCAGACAAGCCCATGGGAATAAACGATGCGATGTTTTCGCCTTTCTCATCAAGTACGCCGAGCGCGCCATAACGGGCGCCGACCAGGTCCATCGTGGTGGATACGATCAACCCCAGCACGACGGATAGGTCCACCTTCCGGGTCAGGACGGCCTCGTACAAGTCGTGCAGATGGTCCTGGGTCCGGGCCAGCGACCTGAGCTGTTGGGCGATCTGCTCCAACTCGGTGCCCAGGCGCAGACGCGTCCCGTGGATGTGCGGCTGCTCTGGCTCTTGCGCTTTCCCCGTCATCGTGGCCGCCCGGTGGCTAGGCGCTCGGTTTCGGTGGCCCTCGCCGGTAAGAGTCGGTGCCGGTCTGGATCAGCATGCCGTACGGGACACCCGAAAACAGAGTACTACATTAACCCCTCTGACCAGGGGTAACGCCTCCAGCGTGTACCTGGTGGCGGCTTCGCGAATGACGGGGACTGTCCGTGCGTCATGCCGACTCAATGATCGACACCGTGGCCATGATCGCTTCGTGGTGGTAGCGGGTGGTGTTTCCATCACCACCACGGAGGAAATCCGGCACTCGGGTAGAGGCGGATGACGTTCCAAAATCCGCTACCGCCGCCGAGATTCTCGACAAAGCCCGAGTCCTTCCCAGACGGGCGATACCAGCCAAGCCCGATGTCGAGCGGGCCACCGCGGGCGGTGATCTGTCGCATCGGGGCGGCAATGCCAGGCGCAAGCACCCGCGTTTCGTTCACGGCACCGTCGTTGAGATGCAGCAGTGCCAGCCGGGTGGCATCCGCCACTCCGCCCACCAGCCCGCCATAGGCGGCGCCAAGGACGTAGAACGGGCGCCGTTCAAGGATTGTTTTCGCGTGGCTCTATGGGACCTTCGGCAGGACCTCCGCCCCTGATGGGACGGGTCCGCACAGGCCAGTGTCGTCATTGGGAGGTGCGTCATGACCACTGCACACCACACCATCGCCCTCGCAGTCAGACGGCTGCTCGTGGCAGCCGGAGAAGCGCCGTCGGTGCACAACACCCAGCCGTGGCGGTTCGAGGTTCGCGGCGACGATGTGATCGAGTTGCTAGCCGACTGGGACCGCTGGCTGCCGGTGAGCGACCCCCGCGGGCGATCCCTGCACGTCAGCAGCGGGGCCGCGCTGTTCAACCTGCGCATCGCGGCCCGTGCCGCCGGGCGCAGGCCGGACGTGCGGTTGCTGCCCGACTCCGAGAAGGCGCCGGACCTGCTGGCCACCGTCGACCTCGAGACACGTGAACTTCCGACGGCAGAGGCGCGGGAGATGTACGGCCTCATCCCGGTCCGGCGTACCAACCGGATGCCGTACGACGAGCGGCTGATCCCGGCGCACGTGCTGAGCGCATTGCGCACCGCGGCCTCGCTGGAGCGTGCCAGGCTCATCCTGCTGGACCGGCGCTCGGCCGACGACATGCTGGACTACGCCGCCCTGGCTCAGGACGAACTGGCCCGCGACAGCGAATACGTGGCCGAGCTGGCGGCCTGGACGAGCGGGCACGGCGTGCCCTCCCACATGCACGGACCGCTGGCCGATGGTGTCGTGGATCCGATCCGGGACTTCGGGCGCCGCGCCGGCAGCGGACGTTTCGAGCCGCGCCCTCAGCTCGCGGTGCTCACGACCGCCGGGGACGAGCCGATGGACTGGCTGCGTGCCGGGCAGGCGCTGGAGCGGGTGCTGCTGGTGGCGGCCAGGCACGGGGTCTCGGCGTCGTTCCTCAACCAGCCGCTCGACCTGCGCGACATGCGGCGCCACAGCGATCCGCATCATCGACGCGGTCATCCACAGATGATCATGCGCCTCGGCTACGGCCCGATCGCGCCTCGCGCCCCGCGCCGGCCCGTGAACGAACTCCTCGCCCAGCACACCGGACGAACGGCTCGACGACATGGGACTTTCGCCCCTGCCCGAGAAGACACGTCCGCGACGCGATGACGGCAGGAGTCATCGAAGAAGGGGCCATGATGCGAGTCACCGTCAAAGAGCTCATAAGCACGGAGGTCGTCTCGGTCAACGGCAGCACCCGTTCAAGGACGTCGCCGAGGTGCTCATCCGGCACGGGCCGTCGCCTCCGGCTCTTCGGAGTTATGCCCGGGGCTCACGCGTGACGTGCTCGATCCCGGCTGGCTGCGCGAGCTGCGGACGGTCGAGGAGTCGATGAGTGTCAACAAACCGGGCCAGCCGTCGATCATCATTTCCGCCTCCGGCATGGCCAGTGGGGGCCGCGTCCTGCACCTTTTGCGCTACCTGCTGCCGGATCCGCGCATGACCGTGCTCATCGTCGGCTTCGCCGCGCTCGGTACGCGCTCACGCAACCTCGTCGACGGCGCCACCGCGTCAAGGCGGCGCTGGCGTCCAGGGCGCCCATTCAGCGCCACACGCCGTCTGGTCGGCCAGCCCGGTAGGAGACCCTGGGGCCCTGGCGGGCGGACACCAGCCTGGCCTGCCTGAGTGCCTTCTCGGGCGCCTTGTCGGGCCATTAGGTGTACCCCACGAAGGTGAGGGAAGCAGGTGAGCGTGTGACAGGGATGGCCGCCGGTGGCCATGAGGAAGGCCTGGGTGGGGCCCTACATCTCGTTGACAATCATGCGTGACCAAGATCGGGACGTGCGACCCGGAGGCCCGAACGCCCCAGCCAATCAGGGTCGAAGGACCCTACCACCGGTTCCCGGTCGGCATGGACAATGAAGAAACAGTGAAGAAGAGGAAGCCTCCTGGGGAGGTGGGCACGGTGATGTACGGAGATGGTGGCGGCTGGGTCTGGATGGTTTTCATGCCGTTGTTGTGGATCGTGTTGATCGGCCTCGTCGTGTGGGCGGTGATCCGCCTGACGCAAAGCGCATCCGGCGGCCGCTACGGCGGGGACGGCCGCGAGCATCGGGAGAGCCCGGAGGAGATCCTCGACCGCCGCTACGCCTCCGGCGAGATCGACACCGACGCCTACACCGAAGCCCGCGAACGTCTTGCCGCCCACCGCCCGAGGCCCCGGTGACCAGACTCCGTGGGCTCCGGCTGCCGCTGACTGTGCTGGTCGCCTCGATCGCCGCGCTCGTTGCCTCCCTTGCGTGGGTTGCGGGCGCCGGCTAACAGGACGAATGGTTCGGTTCTGTGCAGCGGGCTGAGGGCGGCGCGAAGGCGTTCTCGCCTGTCTCCGGGGTGAGCCTGGCGTGGTCGTGGCCGGCCTGGTGCTGCTCACGCTTCTTGGCCTCACCTTGGCGGTGGCGCTCACTCCGCAGGTGAGCCAGCTATGAGCACTGCCGGTGCCCGCCGGGCGCGTCGCTCACGTGGGTCTGGTCAAGAAGGACAACGGCAACGGCACGATCACCACGATCGAGGGCAACACCGGCAACGGCAAAGTCGAGGAGCGGGTCCGGCCCGCGTCACAGGTGGTCGGCTACCGGCTACCTATAAGTACCGGGCCTGGCCCTCGCCGATCGGGATGGGACCAGATCGGGATCCCGCCCTCATCATGCGTGGCCGCGTCCCTGCTCGCCGTCGTTTGCACACTGCACCAGCCAGTTCCACAGGTCCGGCAGTTCGTAGTGGGCGTCGTGGATGACCACCGCACGGTGCCTGTGCGGGTCGACCTTGACCTCGAGGACGCCCGGCCGGGCCAGCAGTTGAGCGGTGGCCTCGTTGCGATCGCCGCCCCAGGTCACGCCGCTCAGGTCCAGAACCACCCGGCACGTAGGGCCTCGATGCCTTGCCACGTCTGACTCCCATCCCCCGCTGGGCGGGCTCCTGCGGCGCTGTCCAGACGGACACCACGTCATTGGGCAGCCCAGCCCGGTAATGCGAAGCTCGATCTTTTGCTCCCGACGGCACCCGGCCCAGCGAAGGTGAGCGTGCCTTCACGGATGGGTGGCTGCTGGGAGCCGTTCCGTTCCACGTCCCCATACCCGGTGGGCGTGCGTTGATGAGCAAGGTCGCGGCCTGCGGCAAGTCGGGGTCCGGCGGTACGGTATGCGTATCCAGGGTGATCTTGAAGCGTGCTCCTGAGCGGTCCAGAGCCAGAGGGGCCATGCGACCCTCCACGAAGCCCCGCCTGGACCATGGTGGTGCGCCCTGGAGCGCCGCCGGACGAGTGAGCGGCCAGCCACTCGGCCACTGCTGCCACGAGAGGCAAAAACAAGATCGCAGTGACCATCACGGTGGGGCGGCGCGTCACGCGTAGCGTGTCTCGCCTCCGACGGGAATGGAGGTACGGCGGAGCCGACTCAGCACGATCGCGTCCCCGAGGGCGTGGACGACCGAGACCGATGGCCGTGATCGGAATTCGGGTGAGGAAAACGGCCGCGCCCGAGGTTCCCACGATGGGCCCGAGGTCGGCGACGTGATGGGCACAGCAGGCCTCCATGCGACCACCGAGGCCCTTCCCGGTGCCTGCCGCCCGTCGCGGATGCGGGCGTAGGGACCACTGGTGGCCAGCGTGCCGTCCTGCGCCGCTTGGTGCAGCGCCCGCCAGGCGGCCGCGATGAGCCAGGACCCACCGCCGATGAACCTGCCTCCCTCAGGATGACGGGGCGTGAACGGCCAGCGGTTCACCCATGGTGTACGTGCCCCAGCGGTCCCTGTGCTGTAAAGGCGGAGCGGCAGTGGGTGGAGCAGAACCAGTAGGTGGTGCCGTTGCGTTCGAGTGAGGCGGCGGCGGTCGCGGGATCGACGCGCATGCCGCAGATCGGGTCGATGGCCTGCTCCGGTTCGATGCCGCTCTCCACGCTGATGGGCACGTCGGCGGGCGGTTCCGGCGCTGCTGTCAGGATCGGCGGGCTGAAGCGGCGCAGCCGGTTGGCGTTGCCGACCACCGACAGCGAGGACAGGGCCATCGCGGCGGCCGCGATGATCGGGGACAGCCGCAGGCCCAGGAACGGGTACAAGATGCCGGCCGCGATGGGGATGCCGACAGTGTTGTAGACGAAGGCCAAAAACAGGTTCTGGCGGATGTTGCGCATGGTGGCGCGGGAGAGCCTGACCGCGGTGACGATCCCGCCCAGCGCGCCGGAGATCAACGTGATATCGGAGGCCTCGATGGCCACGTCGGTGCCGGTTCCGATGGCGAAGCCGACGTCGGCCTGCGCCAGCGCGGGGGCGTCGTTGATGCCGTCGCCGACCATGCCGACGCGCCGGCCCTCGGCCTGAAGGCGGGCGATCTCGGCGGCCTTGTGCTCAGGCAGCACTTCGGCCAGCACGCGGGTGATGCCGACCTGGCGGGCGATGGCCTCGGCGGTGCGCCGGTTGTCCCCGGTTATCATCACAGCCTGCAGGCCCAGCCGTCGCAGTGCCGGCACGGCGTCGCGGGAGTCGTCCTTGATCGTGTCGGCCACGCCCAGCACCCCGGCGGGCGCACCATCGACGGCCACCATGATGGGTGTACGGCCCTGCCCGGCCAGCCGATCGGCCGCCTCCCGCAGGACCGTCACCTTCACTCCGGCAGCGCCGAGCAGGCGATGGCCGCCGACGAGCACCTGATGCCCCTCGACGGTGGCCGACACGCCCTTGCCGGTCTGCGAGCCGAACGCGGACGCCTCGGCCACCGTCAGGCCGCGTTCGGCCGCGCCGGCGAGGACGGCCTGGCCGAGCGGGTGCTCGGAGGAGCGTTCGGCGCCAGCGGCCAGCCGGAGCAGGTCGTCGGCCGACCGGGGCCCAGCGGGGATCACGTCGGTGAGCGCGGGCCGGCCGCGGGTGATGGTGCCGGTCTTGTCCAGGACGATCGCCTCCAGCTGGTGCGCGCTCTCCAGCGCGGCTGCGTCGCGGATCAGAATGCCCGCCCGGGCGCCCTTGCCGGTGCCCACCATGATCGATAGCGGAGTGGCCAGGCCGAGCGCGCAGGGGCACGCGATGATCAGCACCGCGACCGCCGCCACTAGAGCGAGCGTGAACGCTGGCGGAGGCCCGGCGACGTACCAGACCGCGAACGTGACCACGGCGATGACCATCACCGCCGGCACGAAGTAGCCGGACACCAGGTCGGCCAGGCGCTGAATGGGCGCCCTGGACGCCTGCGCTGCCTGGACCAGGCGGATGATCTGAGCCAGCACGGTTTCGGCGCCGACCCTCTCGGCCCGGAAGATGAACGCGCCGGTCTGGTTGACGGTCGCGCCCACCACCTGGTCGCCGGGCTCCTTCTCCACCGGGATGGACTCGCCGGTCACCATGGACTCATCCAGCGTGGAACGCCCATCGACGATCACGCCGTCCACCGGCGCCCTCTCCCCCGGCCGCACGATCACCACATCGCCCGGTACCACCTCGGCGATCGGGATCTCGATCTCGCCGCCATCGCGGCGTACCCGGGCGGTTCTGGCCTGCAGCCCGATCAGCTCGCGGATCGCCTGCCCGGTCCCGGCCTTGGCGCGGGCCTCCAGCAGGCGGCCGAGCAGGATCAACGTCAAGATCACACCGACGGCTTCGTAGTACACATCCCGCAGATCCACTGGCAGCAGTTCTGGGGCGAGGGTGACCAGCAGGCTATAACCGTAGGCGGCGCAGGTGCCGAGCGTGATCAGCGCGTTCATCTCCGCCGTCCGGTGCCCCAAGCTCAGCCATCCCACCCGGTGGATCGGCCAGCCGGTGTAGAACATCACCGGCGTGATCAACACGAGCTGCACCCACCGTTCGAGTAGCGGATCGGGCACCCAGGCGGCGCCGAAGAACTCGTGCGCCATCACCGCCACCGCCACCGGCGCGGTCAGCAGCGCTCCGGCCAGCACCCGCCACGACAGATCCCGGATCTCTGCCCGCCGCTCCGCTGCCTCGGCGTCGCCGTCGTCTGCCCCGATCTGCGAACCTGGCGTATCCGGACGGTCCTGGTTGGAGGCGGGTTCGCCGTGGTGGCCGTTCGTGGCGGCCTCACCGGCCTGAGGCTGGTCGTTCGGGCCTGGTTCGACGATCAGGCGGCCGCGCACCATGCTCATGCCGCACGCGAAGGCGTACTCACCGGTCTTGGACGGCGTCAGCTTCACGGCGGTGCGCTGGAAGGCGGGCAACGCATGGTCGATTCCGAAATCGGGGAACATCACGCGCGAGGTGCACTCGCCACTCTCGCGCCGGTCGAAAACCAGCCGAAGCGGTACGCCCTGGCGGACGCGGACGACGTCTGGCACGTAGCCGCCTTTGACGGTGATCTCGACCTCCTGCGTCCCGTCCCGCAGCTCGGCAAGATGGCTCTTTCTCGGTCCGAAGAAGTACCAGAAGAGGAAGGCGATCACTGCTGCGGAGGGGGCGATGACCACCCAGTCGGTCGCGGTCACGAGACATCGCCTCCCTTCGTGCCCCGCACCTGATCGGGCTCATCTGTGCGGTCGTTTCTGTGCGGTCGTTGCGATCGGTGCGCAGCGCCCACGGACCGCATCATCCACAGCATGATCACCAGGCACACCAGGAAAACTGCCGCGAGCAGGACCGTGTAAACAGGCGCGCCAGCCCACACGGCTACGACCGCGGCCACGGCCGCGACGGCGGCGAGCACGAAATGTTACTTGATCATGACTTCCTTCCGATCTCTCCGGCGTCGGAAATGGAAGGCTCATGCTCGAGTCTGCCCCGCCGGTGGCCCCGGCTAAAATGGCAGAAGGTACCGAGCAATAGGGTCTAAGGTCCCTCCATCAGGCGTCGGGAGGACCAAGGGGGACGTTCGGATAATCTTCCGCGTGCTGTGGCTGCGGCGCTGGAGCCCGATCCTGTCTCCCGAGACCTACAACCTGCTGGTCAGCGAACGAACACGTGATCGGGAATGGGCGGTGCCCGCTCATCCTGCCGAGAGGGTCATTGGTCCTGCCCATGGCTGCTGTTGGTCCCGGCTCCAGGTGTCGGAAGACCCTGCCCTCGCCGAGCGGGCCGCTTCAGGCTGGGTCATGAGGGACCTGCTATCAGCGGTCATGGAAGCAAGGGGGCCGAGATGAGACGGTCAGTGATCGCGGGGATCGCCGCCGGATCGGTGCTCGCCACCGCCGCGGTGACCGGCGTTGCCGTCGCCGCAGGCAACGCCCAGCCACCACGTGTCACCGGGTGGCATCAGAACGGACAAAACTACGGTCCGATGAACGACATGTGGCCGATGGGCCGGATGCACGATATTCGCGTCGGCAGTGAGTTCGACTACCTGGCCGAGATGGTGGCCCACCACCAGGAGGCCGTCGCCGCAGCCGGACAATTGCAGCGCTCGAGCCGGGCAGAGATGCGCGCCCTGGGCGCCTCAATCGTGAAGACCCAGAGCGCCGAGATCGCCACTATGAAGAAGTGGCTGGCCGCCTGGTACCCGGGACGCTCGGCGGCGGTCGATTACCAGCCGATGATGCGCGATCTGTCCAAGCTGTCGGGCGATGCGCTGGACAAGGCGTTCCTGCAGGACATGATCCCCCATCACATGGTGGCGGTGATGATGTCCCAGCAACTGCTCATGCGCGGACAGGCGGAACACCAGGAGGTCAGAGCGTTCGCGGCCAGTGTGCGTGACACCCAGCACACCGAGATGTTCCAGATGCAGCAGTACCTGAGCGACTGGTTCGGCACCAACTGGTGGAACATGCCAGGCATGCGCGGCGGGATGAGCTGGTGACGACCCGGCGGGCCGAAAGTCCCGGTCGGGATCGGCACCGTCGCTCGCCCTGTCCCAACCCGTAGAGCCCCTCGCATTCTCGGGCGGTAGTCCCGTGACGGCCGAAATCCGCGAACTATAGGACGTTCGCCGGTGTTACCGGGACACGGGCAGTGTTCACGCTGGAATCAGGAGCACTCACGGGAAAAGAGATGATCATCATGCTCCCGATCCGCCCCTTCATCGCCACCGCGGCGGCAGCCTCGGCCATGGGACTGCCGGCCGTACCGGCGCAGGCTACCCAGCAGGCCGCCATCCCCACCCTGGTGGGCATCAGGGCCGCGCACCACTCCGGCCTGGACCGGCTGGTCTTCGAGTTCCGCGGCCGGGCGCCGGCCCAGCGCGACGTCCGCTACGTGACCAAGCTGATCGCCGACGGCTCCGGCCACACCGTCAGCGCCGTCGGTAGCGCCCTGCTCCAGGTGCGCTTCGGCCAGGCCGACGGCCACGACGACCACGGAAACGTCACCTACGGGCCCGCCCGCAGGACCTACGCGCTGCCCGGCGTCATCCAGGTCGTCACCACCGGGGACTTCGAGGCGACGCTGACCTTCGGGGTCGGTCTCGCCAAGCGGGTGCCCTTCCGGGTCTACACGCTCACTCAGCCGAGCCGCGTCGTCGTCGACATCGCCACCCCCTACCGGACCGTGCCCGTGCGCGACTACTTCCTCAACATGGCCAACCACGGCATCGGGCGCAGGCCATACACCACCGCCGTGCAGCGGCCGGTGATCCCCCCGGCCACCTCCTTCGGCACGCTGCAGCGGCTGTTCGCCGGCCCCCCCAAGCCGAGAAGGCGCAAGGACTGCAGTTCGTCAGCTCCACAGCCACCGGCTTCAGCAAGCTGACCATCAAGAACGGCATCGCCAGGGTCTACCTGACCGGCCGCGTGACCAGCGCAGGATCGACGTTCACCATCGCCAACCTGATCAGACCGACGCTCAAGCAGTTCCCGTCGATCAAGTGGGTGAAGATCTACGACGCCGCGGGGCACACAGAGCGTCCGACCGGCCCCTCGGACTCCATCCCGCAGTCACTGGAGCCATGAACGCATCGAACTCCGCCCCACGTAGGGAGCGGGATCGTCGAAGTCGGACACGCTGCCCGGTCGGCGTCGGCAATGGATGATCGTCCAGCGCTGACTCGGGCAGCCGGGCCGGACGGGGGCAACTCGTGCAGGCACTTCGTCATCGAGTGGCTTGGACGACCCGCGCGTCGGGGCCCGGGAAAGACGAGGCTCTCGTGTCCGTCGTCCAGCCAGCGCATCAGGTAGGGCGGCGAGCCATCCGTGCGCGCTGCGGAGTGGTGACGGTCCCGGTCGACGCCCTGGCCAGGAAAGGGCAAAGCCTTCAAGACCAAGCCGTTGTGGCCTGCCGTACGGCGCTGTGGTCTGCCAAGAGTGGATATGTGAACGAGACAAGGGGCGTGGTGATCGGCTACGACGGCTCCGACCACTCGATGCAGGCCCTGGACTGGGCGATGGACGAGGCCGAGCTCCGAAAGCTTCCCCTTATCGTCTGCCACGCGTGGCAATGGCCCTACGGCGACGGGGATCCGGCGGCCCGTGACTCGCTGCGCCATGCGGCCGAGCATGTGCTGTGGCACGGCGCCGACTGCGCACGAGCCAGTTCACCAGGACTGGACGTGCGTCCCGATCTGTACGAGGGCTCGGCCACCGGGCGACTGGAGGAGCTGTCGGCCGATGCCGGACTGCTCGTGATCGGCTCCCGCGGCCTGGGCGCCGTGGCGCGAGCGGTGACCGGCTCCGTGGCAGCCCATGCGGTGGCCCACGCGCAGTGCCCGGTCATCGTCGTCCGCGGCAGGGGCTCGCTGCCGCGCTGGCCTCACCCGGGGCCGATCGTGGTGGGTCTGGGGGACGACGGCAAGGCCGACGCGGTGCTCGGCTTCGCCTACGCGGAAGCAGCCGTACGCGGCCTGCCGGTGCTCGCGGTGCACGCCTGGCACCAGCCTCCGGTGGCCTGGGGAGGGATCACGTTCCCGGCTCTCGACCCCCTGGCCGTTCGGGACGCGGCCGACAACTGGCTGGCGCGCACCCTCGCGCCCTGGACGGAGAAGCAGCCGAAGGTCGCGATCGAGGCGCGTACGACACAGTCACGGGCAAGCGAGGCGCTCGCCGCCATCACCGACGCGACCCTGGTGGTCGTCGGAAGCCCGCACGGACGGTTCGGCTCCGTGACGGCGGCCATGTTGCGGCATGCTCCATGCCCGGTCGCGATCGTGCGTTAAAGAAGCGCTGTGTCCGATACCCGGGAAACGGGCATGAATAAATGCGTGGACCGCCCCTTTGATGCGTTCCGGGCTCTCTCCGATCGGCGCGGCCGGCCAGGCGTGCGATTGATGCAGGCCCTGGCCCAGGCGGCGTCCGAGACCGTCGCCGGGCCGCAGGCGTGGGCGCCGGAGATCGCGCGCGGGTTCGGGCTGCCCGCGGCGGCCGGGCTTGGCCCGGCGAGCTTCTACGCCGATCTGGCCGCCGGGCATGGGCGCCGCCACGTGCGGGTGTGCGTCGCGACCGCGTGTTTCGCGGCGCGCGGTAACCGGCACCTGCCTGAGATCGAGCACGCTCTGGGCCTGAACCGTGGCGAGTCCACGCCCGAGACGTCGGTGCAGGCGGTCCGGTGCCTGGGTTACTGCTACGCGGGGCCCGCCTGCCTGGACAGTGACACGCCCTGCACCGGCCCTAAGATCGCCGAGCAGATCTCCGGCCGGGAACCGCCGTACGCGCCGCCGATCCCGGTGGCGGACGCCACCGGTGAGCCGGTCGTCCTCGCCGGGATCCTCGCCGGTCAGCCCGCCTGGCGGTCCTGGGTGGAGACCGTGGGCCGGCGCACGCCCGAGCAGGTTGCCTCACAGGTGGCGGCCTCCGGGCTGCAGGGCCGGGGCGGAGCGGGATTCCTGGTGACCGACAAGTGGGCGGCCGCGGGTCATTCACCGGACACCGTGGTGATCGCCAACGGCGATGAGGGCGATCCAGGCTCCTACGCCGATCGGCTGCTGATGGAGGAGGATCCCGGGCGGGTACTCGAAGGGCTGGCGCTGGCGTGTCTGGCCTGTGGGGCGCGTCGTGGAGTGGTGCTGGTGCGTTCGGAGTATCCGCGGGCGCTGGCCCGGATGCGCGCGGCTGTGGCGCAGGCGTACGAGGACGGGCATCTGGGCGCGCACGTGCACGGCAGCGATGTGGATCTCGACGTCGAGGTGGTGGGTGGCGCGGGATCCTATGTGTCGGGCGAGGAGACGGCGCTCATCGCGGGGCTGGAAGGCGGCCGAGGCTGCGCGCGGGCGCGTCCGCCGTACCCGACCAGCAGCGGTCTGTGGGACGCGCCGACCGTGGTCAACAACATCGAGACCCTGGCCGCGATCCCGTGGATCGTCCGGCACGGCGGTGACGCCTACGCCCGCCGTGGCACGCCGGGTGAGCCGGGCACGAAGCTGGTCTGCCTGTCGGAGCGGTTCGCTCGCCCCGGCTGTTACGAGGTCGAGCTCGGCACGCCGCTGCGCCGGATCGTCACCGAGCTGGGCGGCGGCCTGCGTGACGGCGCCCAGCTCGCCGTGCTGCAGGTCGGCGGCCCCCTTGGCGGATTCCTGGCGGAAGACGAGCTGGACGTGCCGCTGAGCGGGGCCACGCTGAGCCGGCACGGCGCAGCGCTCGGCCACGCGGGACTGGTCGCCATCGACCATCGGCCGGCACCGCAGGACGTGCTGCGGCACGTATGGATGTTCGCCGCCGCCGAGAGCTGCGGCGCCTGCTCGCCCTGCCGGGTCGGCTCACGCCGCGGGCTGGAAATGATCACGGTCGGCGATCCACCCGGCGAGGCGTACGCCCGCATGCTCAATGTGATGAGCCAGGCCAGCCTGTGCGCGTTCGGCCGCCGGGTGCCAGCGGCCGTGCGAAGCCTGGCCCGGGCCTACGGAGACCGGCTGCGGAGGTGGGGCGGATGAGAGTGATCGTGGACGGCGCCCGCGTCGCCGTACCCGAGGGTGCCAGCATGCTGTCCGCGGTCCGCGCGGCAGGCGGTGAGCTCCCTACGCTGTGCCACGACGACCGCATGTCGCCCGTGGGCTCCTGCCGTACCTGCCTGGCACGGCTGGACGGGCACGTGGTCGCCGCCTGCGTGACCCCAGTGACAGACGGTGCTCACGTGGAGGTGGATCAGGACGACCTGCGCCGACTGCGGCACGACGCCGTGGAGCTGATCGTCTCGGCGCTCCCCGGCTACGCCCTGGAGGGCGACACCGAGCTGGCCCGATGGTGCCGGAGGCTGGGCGTCGGCCCGGGAGCCGCCGAACCATGGCGCGGCCGCGACGACAGCCATCCCTACGTCCGGCTGGATCGCGACCTGTGCATCGCCTGCGGCCGATGCGTACGCATGTGCGCCGAAGTCCAGGGCACCTTCGCACTCACCCTGACCGGACGCGGCAGCCACACCGTGGTCGCGCCGGGAACCGGCGGCCCCTGGGCCGACTCGGACTGTGTTGCCTGTGGCGGCTGCGTGGACTCCTGCCCCACCGGCGCGCTCACCGAGCCCGGCCTGCCGCCCGGCACCCACCTGTCGGCGCTCTCCCGTACCCGCACCACCTGCGGCTACTGCGGCGTCGGCTGCGCCCTGGACGTGCTGACCCGCGACGGCGAGGTCACCGCGGTCACGCCCGCCCACGACGGCCCGGTCAACCGCGGGCACGCCTGCGTCAAGGGCCGCTTCGCCCACGCATTCCACCGCTCACCCGAACGCCTCACCCGGCCGCTGCTCCGCCGCGGAACCCGGCTCGAGCCCGTGACCTGGCCCGAAGCACTCGACCACATCGCCCACGGACTACGGACAGCGATCGACCAGGCAGGCCCCGACGCCGTGGCGGCGATCTCCTCCGCCCGGGCCACCAACGAGGAGAACTACCTCATCCAGAAGTTCATGCGGACCGTCATCGGCACGAACAACGTCGACAACTGCTCGCGCCTGTGCCACTCCCCCTCCGCCGCCGGGCTGACCGCCGCCTTCGGGCTGTCCGGCGGCACCGACAGCTTCGACGACGTCGAGCACGCCGACTGCCTGCTCGTGGTGGGCGCCAACCCGATCGAGGCACACCCGGTCGTCGGGGCACGGCTGCTGCAACGCGTCCTACGCGGAGCGCGACTGGTGGTCGCCGACCCGCGCGCCGTCGGGCTGGCCGAGCACGCGGACGTCCACCTGCGGCCCCGGCCGGGCACCAACGTCGCTCTGTTCAACGGCCTCGCGCACATCCTGCTCGCCGAGGGCCTGACCGACCCCGACTTCCTGCACCACCGCACCACCGGTCTGACCGAGCTCACCGCGCTCCTCGACGACTACCCACCCGACCGCGTCTCGGCCATCACCGGCGTTCCCGCACCCGACCTCGTGACCGCCGCACGACTGTACGGCCGAGCCGAGCGACCCGCGATCCTGTACGGGCTCGGCGTGACCGAGCACCTGCACGGCACCGACGGCGTACGAACACTCGCCAACCTCGCGATCCTGCGCGGCGCCGTCGGCACCGACCGCGGCTACGGCGTGAACCCGCTGCGCGGCCAGAACAACGTCCAAGGCGCCTCCGACATGGGCGCTCTGCCCGACCTGCTCCCGGGCTACGCCAAGGTCAGCGACCCGGCCGCCCGTGCCAGGGCCGAGCAGATCTGGGGCGTTCCGGTGCCGCGCCGCGACGGCCTGCGCATCCCCCGCATGTTCAGCGCGGCGCGGGCCGGTGAACTGCACGCACTGTGGATCGTCGGCGAGGACGTCTGCGCCACCGACCCGGACACCAACCAGGTCGTCGAAGCGTTGGAAACCTGCCCCCTGGTCATCTGCCAGGAACTGTTCCTCTCCGAGACCGCCCGCCACGCCGACGTGGTGCTGCCCGCCGCGTCCTGGCTGGAAAAGGACGGCACCTTCGTCAACTTTGACCGCCGATTCCAACGGGTGCGCCCCGCCCTGGCCCCGCCCGGACAGGCACGCACCGACTTCGCCATCGTCCACGCCCTCGCCACCGCGCTCGGCGCCGACCTGGGCTGCCCCACCCCGGCCGCCGCCCTCGCCGAATGCGGCCAGGTCGCCCCCGCCTTCGCCGGCATCTCACACCAGCGGCTGGACCGGGAAGGCGCCCTCGCCTGGCCCTGCCCCGACGCCGGCCACCCGGGGACGGGCAAGCTGTACGTGGACCGGTTCGCCACGGCCGACGGCTTGGCCCACCTCGCCGCCTGCCCCTACCTCCCGCCCGGCGAGAGCCCCGACGACGACTACCCGCTCATCCTGATCACCGGCCGCCGATGGGCGCACTACAACTCCGGCAACATGACCAGGCGAACGGACAACATCCGCCTCGACCCCGCCGACCGGATCGACGTCAACCCCGCCGACGCCGCCCGGCACTCCGTACACGACGGCGACCCGGTCACCGTCGAAAGCCGCCACGGACGCGCCACGCTGACCGCCCGCATCACCGACGACACGGCACCCGGCCAGCTCTTCTGCGCATTCCACTTCCCCGCCAGCCAGGTGAACGCCCTCACCTCCGGCCACGCGGACACGGTCACGTCGTGCCCGGAGTACAAGGTCACTGCCGTACGTTTGTCACCCGGTTAAGACTCCGTCAGCAGGATTCGCATGCCGGGACACCCTGCCCGGGCCAATGCCCGCCCACCTCTTGGCGGCGGGTGCGGGCAGTTCGAGCTGGTAGAGAACGCGGGCCACCACGTGGTCGACGATGTCGTCGACCGACCTCGGGTGGTTGTAGAAGGCAGGCATCGGCGGCACCATCCGCACGCCCATGCGCGAGAGCGCCAGCATGTTCCCGAGATGGATCTCACTCAGCGGGGCGTTCTGCCTCTTCGGCGTGGCCGTGACGGCCGCTTTCGCGTTGTTCTCCGCCTGATCCGTGGCCTCGGTGCTGGCCATGGGCCTGCCGTGGCTGCCCAACCGCCTGGGCCGCGACCCCCCACCTACGGTTCCCGGCGCGCTGGCCACCGTCATCCAGGACCTGGTCTCCACCACGGTCTACCTGCTCACAGCGCTGGCCTTCACCTGACAGCCCACCGGAGATTCCAGCCGCTCCGAATCGGGACCACTGGCGGCGATGATCAGGCCCTTCGCCCGTACCCCAAGAGGCTGCCTGGCGGAATCCTGACAGTGGCGCAAGTCAGAAAGGAGACAAGAAATGACCATCACAAAGGAAGAGGTCCGGGTACGTGGTGCGGAACTCGCCGAAAAGATCAAGACCGTCATCCATGAGGGCAACGTCAGCCGGATCATCGTCAAGGACACCCACGGCCACACCGTGATGGAGATCCCCGTGACCGTCGGCGTGGTGGCGTTCATCGCCGCTCCCGTCGTCACCGCCGCCGCCGCGCTGGCCGCCGCTGCGGCCGAATGGACCATCCAGATCCACCGCGACCCCCAGGATGAGCAGGACCCGCCGCCGATTCCTCCAGTCTGAAGACCATCAGGGCGAGCTAGGGCGTGGACCCGGCCACACGGCGCCGGAGTGGAATGAGCCGTGTGACCGGGGGACGCCGGGCTCGCCATGGCTCGGCGGAGCGGTACGCGGTGTGGCGGTCACTCGTGAGCGAGCTCCGCAGCCACGTCGGGAACGTGCGTCTCCAGACGGGGCGGGCGGCGATAGCCCGTAGAAGGTGGTCGCTTCGGGATCTCCAGCGGCGTCCGCTGCACCTCCCGGTAGGGGATCGTGGACAGCAGATGGGAGATCATGTTGATCCTGGCCCGCCGCTTGTCCCCGCTCTCCACCTCATACCAGGGTGCCTCAGGGATGTGAGTGTGGATCATCATCTCGTCCTTGGCCCGGGAGTACTCCTCCCACCGCGTGATCGACTCCAGGTCCATCTGCGACAGCTTCCACCGCCGCATCGGATCCTCCAGCCGGGCCCGGAAGCGCCGCTCCTGCTCGGCGTCGTCGACGGAGAACCAGTACTTGCGCAGCAGGACCCCGTCCTCCACCAGCAGCCGCTCGAAGATCGGGCACTGGTGCAGGAACCGCGTGTACTCCTCCTGCGTACAGAACCCCATCACCCGCTCGACCCCGGCCCGGTTGTACCAGCTGCGGTCGAACAGCACGATCTCCCCGGCGGCCGGCAGGTGCTCCACGTACCGCTGGAAGTACCACTGCGTGCGCTCACGCTCGGTGGGCGCAGGCAGCGCGACGATCCTGGCCACACGGGGGTTGAGGTACTCGGCCACCCGCTTGATGGTGCTCCCCTTGCCCGCGGCGTCCCGCCCTTCGAAGATCACCACCACTCGCCGCCTCTCGGCCTTCACCCACTCCTGCAGCTTCACCAGCTCGGCTTGCAGCCGAAAGAGCTCCCTCTCGTACGGCTTACGCCGCAACCTCTGGTCGGCCATAAGCGAACCCTTCCTACACGGCCACTAAGGTGCTGCCGGACCCATCGTGCCAGGCCGACCGTAAGGCGACGGTCCGTCGGCTGGCGAGCTGAGGCACGACCATGATGTCCTCCACGTCGCAGGCCACCTCATACTCCACGTCGATGACGCCTCGACCTCCCGAACCGCCTCTACCAGGGCGATGGCCTGAGAGCGCCGCCGCACGCGGCCGCTGACCGTCACGATGCCCTGGTGGACCTCGATGGTGAACGCCTCAGGGTCCGGGAGAACGGCTCTGACGTCCGCCTTCAATTCGGTGGCCGGGCGGGTGAAGACCTATAGCACGCAGGTCTCAGGTTCTTGCGCTAGGCGCGGACCACCGCCACCGGGCAGCGGGCATGGTGCAGAACGCCGCGGCTGACCGAGCCGAGCAGCACCGACCCCATAGCGCCCCGCCCGTGCGAGCCCACCACCAGCAGATCCGCCCGTCCGGACGCGTCGGTGAGCGCCTCCACGGGATGCGCCGAGTGCACGTCCTCGATGATCTTCACTTGCGGGTAGTCCTTGGCGAGGGCTTCCAGCCGGTTCCGGACGACCTGGTGCTGTGCCGTACGGACCTCGTCCATGTCATAGGCGATTGCCGGGGCGTAGGCGTGTACCGGCAGCTGCCAGGCGTGCAGCACCCGCAGTGCGGCTCCCTGCAGCTGCGCCTGCTCGAAGGCGTAGGCGAGCGCGGGCTCGCACTCGGGCGAGTCGTCCACGCCGATGACGACCTCGCCCTGGGGCGGCCGGTGCTCGCCGCGGACCACCACGACGGGGCAGTGGGTGTGCCCGGCTACATGAGTGCTGACGGAGCCCAGCAGCGCGCCGGCGAAGCCGCCGAGCCCGCGGCTGCCGACCACGATCTCGGTGGCGTCTTTGGCCTGCTCGCGCAGGACCACGGTAGGCGTGCCCTCGACCTGTTGCGTGGTGACGTCCACGGTGGGCTGGCGCTCGTGGACGAGTGCCTCGGCTTCGCGCAGGATTCTCCGCCCTTCGCGGAGCAGCACGTCGGGCAGCCCGACGTCAGGGTATTTGCCGATCTGGTACCAGCTACCGTCCATCGCATACACCACCCGCAGCGGCACCCGCATACGGCAGGCGTCGTTGGCCGCCCATTCCACCGCGGCCCGTGAGTTCACAGAGCCGTCCACTCCGACGATGATCATGATGTGTCCCTCCTTGGTCGTACCTCCATCGCACCCTGCCCGCACCTGCCGGGTGCAGGGCCGGAGGTCGGTCGCTCAAGGGACGAAGGACCCTGTCTGCCCTGCCACGAGATCGCGAGAGTAGCGTCATCACTGTGACCGTCACCAAGGAGGAGAGATACGGATGACAACCCCTGGCGACTCGCGTCCCGCCGCGGCAGAGCCGGCACTGGAGGTCCTCGATCGCGAGGAGTGCCTGCGACTGGTGGCGCCGGGCGGCATCGGCCGGGTGGCGTTCAACGGCTCGTACGGGCCGACGGTGCTGCCCGTCAACTACAAGATCCACGAGAGTGCCATCGTCTTCCGCACCTCTTATGGCGGCCCTATGGATCAGGACCTGCGCACCGGCCTGGAAGGTGTGGAGATCAAGATCGGTTTCCAGGTGGATCGGATCGACGAGGCTAGGCAGGAGGGCTGGAGCGTCCTCATCCAGGGCCCGGCGCACCACGTGCCGCCGGACGAGGTCCCCGATGTCGATGTCACCCCGTGGGCGGGCGGCGACCGCCCTCTGTATATCCGCATCGTCCCGCACCAGGTCACGGGCCGCCGCATCCACCGTCTATGAGGCTGCGGCCGGACAGCCCCTGAGCCGCCGGGTGTCGGCGGACTGCGACTCGTGCCTCAGCCGCTCTGTCACCACACCGATCGCTAAAGCCGTCGCGACCTTCTCCGCGAACGGCCGGTGACCGGCTTGTGCCGCCGCGGCGGCCAGCAGCTCGGTCAGCGTCCGGTGGTCACTGGCCGCCGTGAGCGGGTGCTCGTCCGCCCACGGCGCGCGTACGTGCACGATCCGCAGGTCCAGCCCGCGCCGGGCGGCATCGTCGGCCGCCCAGGCCAGCGCCTCGTACGACGATGGCGATCCATCGACTCCGACCACGATCGGCCTGTTCATCGCAGTCTCCTTGCATGGGTCCCCGATCCCCATCGTCAGAACACGCCTGGCACACGCCGTGCCTCTAGAGGCCGAAGTCCTCCTTCATCAGGGACGACCGTCCCCGGTCGGCGCTGGCTTGGCGGCCGTACGAACTCGGCGGGCCAGGTCGCACAGCGGCGGGGTGAGTATGGCGGCGCCCAGTGCCATGGCCCAGCCCAGCGGCGGGATCGGGGCAAGGGCGAGCAGCGTGCCCAGCGGCGGCACCAGCGTGACCAGCGCCTGCAGTGCGGCCGTCCCGCTCACGGCGACCAGTACCGCCCAGCCGTGCCACCAGCCGCGCTCGAACGTCCACCGGCGGGCCCGGGCCACGTAGGCGAGGGTGAGCCGGGCGAACACGAGCGTGAGCACGGCCTGGGTCCTGACCTGGTCCTCGTCCCAACCGAGCCGTCGGGCGACCTCGACGGCGGCAACGACGAGCAGGCCGACGATGAGCGAACGGATCCCGATCCTCACCAGTACCGATCGCGACAGCAACCCGTCCCGGCCGGGCCTGGTGGCGAGGGGATCGCCGGGTGCGCGGTCGACGCCCAGGGCGATGGCAGGGATGCCGTCGAGCACCAGGTTGATCCACAGCAGTTGCACCGGCAGCAGCGGGATGACCAGGTCCGGCCAGGCGAACAGGCCGACCAGCACGAGGAAGATCTCGGCCAGGTTCCCGGCCAGCAGGTAGCCGATCATCGAGGCGACGTTGTGGTGCAGGCGGCGGCCCTCGCGCACGCCGGTCACGATCGTGCCCAGCTCACCGTTGGTGACCACCACGGCCGCAGCCTCGCGGGCCACGTCGGTGCCCTCCTCCCCCGCCATGGCCACGCCCACGTCCGCATGCCGCAGGGCGGGCGCATCGTTGACGCCGTCGCCGGTCATCGCCACGACGTCACCGCCGTCGCGCAGCGCCCGTACCAGATCCAGCTTGGTTGCCGGGTCGACGCGGGCCAGCACGCCCGCTTCCCGCAGGCGGGCCGGGCGGTCCTCCCCGCCCAGCTCTGTCCCGGTCACCACCGGCTCCGGCTCGATGCCGACCTCCTCAGCCACCGCCCGGGCAGTGTCCGCGTGGTCGCCGGTCACCATGATGACCCGGATACCGCCCGCCCGGGAGTCCGCCACCGCCTGCCGGGCCGATGGACGGATCTCGTCACTCAGCCCGACCAGGCCGACCGGCCGCAGCCCTGTCGCGTCCAGATCGTCGGTGTCACCCTCGGCCAGGGCCAGCACCCGCAGGCCGCGCCCGGCCAGTTCCGGCACGGCAGCGGCCAAGCGCTCGGTGGTCTCGGTCGCGGCGCATCGGGCGAGTATCACCTCCGGGGCGCCCTTCACGGTCAGCACCGGGCCGACTGTGACGACGGCCATCGACCGGATGTCGGCGTCAAAAGGCCTGGTGACCATCCGAGGCCCCGTCGGCCGCACTCCGTGGCGCTCCGCCTCGACCAGGAGGGCCACGTCCACCGCGTCCCCAAGCCCGTCACGGGCGTCGTTGCAGCGCACCGCGGCCCGCCACAGGTCCATGCCCGGGACCTCCAGGTGGTCGGCCACCGCCAGACGGCCGGTGGTCAGCGTGCCGGTCTTGTCCGAGGCGATCACGGTAGTGGCACCCAGCGCCTGGATCGCCGACAACCGCCGCACGATCACCCCAAGCCGCGCCATGCGCTGCGATCCGAGCGCCAGCGCGGTGGTGACGGCCGCCGCCATGCTCTCGGGCACCGCCGCGATCGCCAGCGCCACCCCGGCCAATACCAGGTCGAACGGCTCGATCCCGCCCCGGGTGAAGCCGAGCACCACCATGACCACGCCGGCCGCCACGGCCAGCAGGCCGATGCGCTTGGACACCTGGGCCAGTTCGACCTCCAAGGGCCCCTTGACGTGACCGTGCAAGGCCGAGGCGATGCGGCCCACCTCGGTGGTGGCGCCTGTGGCGGTGACCACCGCGGCACCCGAGCCTCGCACGATCATGCTGCCGGAGAACAGCTCCCCGTCTCGGTCGCCCAGCGGCCCCTCCGTCAGCCCTCCAGCGCGTTTGCCCGCCGAGCGCGACTCCCCCGTCAGCATCGACTCGTTCGCCGCCAGCGAGGCCGCCTCGACCACCCGCGCATCGGCGGGCACCCGATCGCCCGCCGCCACCTCCACCACGTCGCCGACGACCACCTCGGCCGCCGGAATCCGGCGCACGACGCCACCTCGGCGTACCTTGGCCATCGGCGCGGTCAGCATCCGCAGCGCCCGAACCGCCTGCTCCGCCTTGACCTCCTGACTCACCCCAATGACCACGTTGACGACCAGGATGGCGAGGATGGCCGCGCCTTCGGGCACCTCCCCCAGCACCACCAGCGTGACCAGACCGGCGATCAACAGCAGGAGCGACAACGGGTCGGCGAGCTGACGCACCGCCCGCACCAGCAGCGAAGGTTGCTTCGGCTCCGCCAGCGCGTTAGGCCCGTGCTCGGCCAGCAGCCGAGCGGCCTCCTCATCGGCAAGCCCGGCGAACGCATGCGTGATGGCATCCATGTCCCCACCAGATCATCCCTGGCAGCGAGGACGCGCGAGCCAAAGGCCCTTTCCGAAAGGGACCTTTGGCCCGAACCCTCGCGTAAGCGCCTCGCACCGCGATGAGGTCACCACGTAACGAATGTCCGCCCCGGAGGGATGGCAGCCGATGCCTTTGGTCCCTTCGATCTGGGACATTCGCCGCTACCCGACAGACCGTCGAGCATGCACCCTGTGGTTGTTCCGTAACGTGGAGGTGAACCCATCATGATCGGTGGACGGATGGTCATGGAGGCTCCAGCACTCGATGTCGAGTTGCTGGAACTGAAGAAGCGGCTCAACGACCTGGAAGAGCAGGTCCGTACGCTGACGGCGGCGAACCTTGCCCTCGTACGGAGTGTGGAGAACCTCCGCCGCACCTATGCCGGCCTGCCCCTCGAGGTATGAGCGGTGCCGGTCGGGTTGTTTGCCCGTACAACCCCATTCGGCAGGCGCACGCCCCACAGAGCCCGGGGTGTGGCGGGTAACGATCAATCAGGAAGGCTGACACGCGGACAAGCAGCCTCACAACTGAGCGACGACGAGGTCCTCTACTTCTTCGCCGGGGCTCCTGCGAGCTTGGACTAGGCGTCCAGGGCGCGGTTGGCGACCAGGGCGAACAGCACCCGTTCGGTGAACGGGCTGCGCGGCGACGAGGTCGAGTTCACGGCGCTCCGTAGCCGTGACGACGCCGTCCGCCTTGGCCGCGTGAGCCAGAGTGTCCAGGTACTCGTGGTGCAGACGGATGGCGTCAGCGCGGCTGAGATCCAGTCGTGCGGCAGCGGGCAGGGAAGCGGGCGGCCTCGGTCATCGTGCAGATGCCGATGGGGCCCGGGTCGAGGATCGGCGTGCCGGCCCGCGCGTATTCGTCGTGCAGGAAGCCCAAGTCGAAGCGGAGGTTGTGCGCCACGGGCGCTCGGCCGCGCAACAGCTCGGTGAGTGCCCCGGCGATGTCCTTGAAACTCGGGGCATGCCGGACGTCGGCGGCGCGGATGCCGTGGATGTGCTGGGCGCCCAGATCGCGCTCGGGGTTGACCAGCGTGCTTCATTCGTCCGTGATCCGCCCCAGCGGGTCGAGCACGACGACGGCGACCTCGATGATCCGGTCGTGCCACGACGGCCGCAGGCCCGTGGTCTCCAGGTCAATGACGGCGTACCGGAGCTGGCTGCTGTCCATCCGACCCCCCTTCTCCTGCCTGTTGGGACCATCGCCGCCGGGATCGCTGCGGTTTCGGGCAGCGCACGCATTGTGATGGGTTCGTGACAGAGGCGTCGCGGGAGACGGGCAGGGGCGTATGCTCGTGCGTCGTCACCACGCTCTGCTCAGCGCGGCCCGTGAGGGAGATGGCCCGTGGCTGCCGGGGCAGGCACGCGTCACGTGCTATGGATTATGCATTCGTTAATCACTAGGGTGAAGGGGTGCGTGGAGCCGGACTGGAAGACATCCGTGGGGTCTCTGCCTGCATGTTCGGCAATCGGTATCGGCTGGAGGTGCTGGAGGCGTTCGCCAGCGCACCGGAGGGTCAGGTGAACCTCGGGAGGCTGGCCGTCCGGCACGGCGTGCAATCGGCGGTGTACTACCCGGTGGTACGGGACCTGCTGGCCTTGCGCATGGTGAGCAGGGTGACGGAGGTCGGGCGAGACCGGCGGCGCTGGTATCGCAGAACAGGCGGCGACGCCCTTTGGGAGCCATTGGGACGGTTGGTCGCGGGCCTGCGGGGGCATTACGACCTGATCGCGGGGGACGGGCTTGGACGACACGAGTGAGCAGAAGAGGGTGAAGACGTGACCGGCGCCGCAGAGGTTTTTCCTCAGGCCGTCGCCGACGTGCCGGGCTTTCCCCTGAACCGGACTTTCTCGTCGCATGTGGTGCTGCAGGGCACCTCAGTCTTGCTGCACTACGAGCCGGATCAAGCCGAGATCGAGCGACGCCGACACACCGGAATGACGGCCATCACCTCACCGGATGCGCTGCGAGTCCTGCTGGACCTGCCGGTGAACGTGCCGCTGCCGCTGTCGGCAGTCGGACGGATGGCATCGGATGCACTGCGCCTGCTCCCGAACGGCGCGATGCACCGAAACCAGGGCCATGTGACCCGCTTGGCGGTCCCCCCGATCGAGGCGCGTCTGGCGGTCGTAGCGACCCGATCGTGGCGCGTCGGCCTGGAGCGGGCAGGCCGGTTCGCACCGTTCTGTCCGCGCGCGATGCTGCTTCCCGCGCCACCACGTGATCTCCACATGCTACGGATGGAAGCCGACTTCTACGGCATCGGCGTGATCGTCGACGCCGACGGCGAATCACACGTAGTCGTCCCACCGGCGCCCTTCGAACGCCGCAGATTCTCCGCCGCGGGCTGGCTGTTCCTGGAGCAGGCCTACCAGCAGATCACTCTGCCCCCGGCGGGGGCGTGACCGCCTGACCGTCGGTGCGGAGCGGCAGGCTGGCCCACTTCTCCAGCGGCTTAGGCGGTTTGAAATGGTTGGGCTGCTTGATACGGGTGTTCTCCAGGGCGTGCGCGTTTACGGCCTGCTTACAGCGGGCGCGCCACCAGATCTGCCGGTCGGCCAGCGTGGGCTGCTCCAGCAGATCGGGCAGCCAGGCGTTCCAGGTGGCGCTGTTGTGCGCGTGCGCGGCCGCCTTCACCACGTTCGTGAGGCCGAGAAAATCGTCCAGCGGCCTGCCTTGGCAGCGGCTGCAAGTGCAGCGGGGCGCAGTGGCGTTGGCGTAGGAGTCGGCGATGAACTTGGCGCTGCTGAAGCGCAGTAAGGAGGGGATCAGCACCGAGGGGTAGTTCGCTGCGCCGCCGGAGGTCTCGGCGCGTTCCCCGGCGGGGACGAGGTGGCGCAATGAACCGCCCGCGCCGATGCCGGCGAAGCCGGCGCCGTGGGCCAGCGCGTCGAACCCGGCCAGGTCGGTACGCCACAGCCCGGTGCCCGGTACGTCGGCCAGCAGTTCCCGAAGCTGCTGGGGGGCGGCCGCGAACTGCTGCAGCGGATCGCGCTGCCCGCCGAGGATCAGCGCGATCGGGTGCTCCATCGCGCGGATCGCAGCCACCAGGGTCGTGCGCGCCTCCGGCCGCAGCCAGCCGATCGAGACGGGAAGCGTCACCACGACGTCATCGCGCCGCAGCGCCTTGGTCGCCTTCACCACGGCCTTCAAGGCCGCGGGATCGCCGGCCTTGATATAGCGGGTCGGGGTGATGGCGAAAGAGGCCCCGTTGTCGAGCTGCTCTTGAAGCGCGCTGTCCAGGTCGCCGCCGAACAGGACATCCTCTGGCAGGCAGAACGGCGCGTCGGTGGTGGCGACCTCCTTCTCGTATGCGGCGCAGTCTTCGGCCAGTACTCCGGCGAAGGTCCGCCGCAGTGCGTGCAGCCGAGCCGAGCAGCCGGTGCCGCACACCACCAGGCCGCCGTGGTCGGGATGGAGGTAGCCGGGCGCTTCGGGCAGCAGGTTGGCGCGCTCCAAGGTCAGGGCGCGCTGTGTGATGGCGCGCCCGGCCGTACCGTGGTCGGGCGGCGAGGTGAGCAGAGAGCTCGCCACGGTACGGGATGGTGCGCTGGTGCGGTCGTCCATGTGCTCACCTCGTGAGACGTAACCGGTGTCAGGCGGGGTTGGGGTCCGGCGAGCCGGGGTGGGGCAACAACAAGCGGGTGAACTCTTCAGCGAGCAGTCCTGCGATCTCGGCGGCGCGGTCGAGTCCGTGTTGAGCGACGAGGCGTTGCGCCGCGGCGGGCACGGTCTGCGGGAGTTCGCGCGGGATTTCGCTGGGCTCGTGGGTGCGGTAGCCGAGCGTGGACATCTCGATCATCAGGTTGCGATACTGCCATTCACTGATGGCGGCCAGGGTGAGCGCCTTGCGGGCCACGGCGGCCATCGACACTCCCCATCGTCGCTTCAGCAGCTGGAGACGCGGCAGGTCCAAGCCTGCGCTCAACTCGCCACCGATGTCCGCGGCGGGCATCAGGAACTCGCTGGCGAACTCATCGGCTTGCCGCTCCTGCTGCGGGGTGGCGCCAGGCTCGGGATGCATGATCACGTGCCCGAGCTCGTGGGCAAGGCTGAACCGGAATCGGTCGGCCGGAGCGTGCGCGCCCAGCAGGAACAGCGGGCGCTCGGCTCCGTTCCACTGGCTGACCGCGTCCAGGTCACGGCTTTCGAGGTCGCGTACGAGAATCAGTCCGCCGGCACCTTCGATCATCCCGACCAGGTGGGTAATCGGCCCGGCGGGAACTTCCCACAGCTTGCGCAGTGTTTGTGCCGCCTCGGTGGGGGTGTCGAGGTCGTTCACGGCGATACGCTCGAAGCGGTGCAGGGTTTGATCCGCGGGCAGGGCCCGGAGGAGACGGCGTGTCTGCAGGCGGCTCAGGGCGAGCTGCGCGTGGATGCGGCGCAGCGCATGGGCTCCCAGCGCGGCCTTCTTGCGGTGGTGCACCAGCCCGATGCCGACCCCGCTCAGGTCGGCGTCCAGGCGAAGCAGCGCCGGAGGGTAGCCCAGAGCGCGGGCGTACACGGTCTGGCGATCGCCCTCGACAGTGAGGCGGCCCGCTTCGGCCTTGCTCACATAGCCCTGGCTGATCGGCTCTCCCGCCAGGGCCGACATGGCGTGGGCGAGCGCGGTCTGGGTCATCCCGCGTGACTCACGAGCCAGCGTCAGCATGCTCGCATGCGCCGTCTCCTGGGTCACACCACGCTCCCGAGCTCGCCATCCACCGCTCTTCTATCCCTCAGATTACATCACCAAAATATTCCTCGCGTTGGAATGGTGTACCACGCTTCGAGCGGATCTCATCCTTTCACCGGAACGCGTAGCCCTCTTGGTTGTGCGGGGTGGCGTCTCTGCCGGTTCGCTAAGCTGTTCGACCTGGCTCGTGGGAGCCCTCCATCCAAGCCGGCTCACAAAGGAGTGGCTGTGCGGGTCGATGCTTCTGTACACGTCGAGCGTGCGGGCGTGGCCGCCGTGGCCAAGGCCGTCCACGAACGTCTCGGCTGGCTGTGCCGAGAACAACCGGTCAACGACTTCGGGGTCGATGCCATCCTCGAGCTTGTCGAGAATGGCCACACCGCCGGGCGCCTGCTCGGTGCACAGATCAAATCCGGCCAGAGCTGGTTCAGCGAGCCAACTCGCGATGGCTGGATCTTCCGCTTCACTGATGAGCACGCCCAATACTGGTTCGACTACGACATCCCCGTCGTGATCGTCCTGCACGACCCCGTCTCGGGAACGCTCTACTAGCAGTCGCTCTCCCACGACGCAGCCGAGTCCACGGGCAAAGGCTGGAAGGTGACCATCCCAGCCGACCAGCAGATCGACCAGGCCAGCGTGCTCGCGCGCACTAGCCTGGCGCGCCCCGCGCGCGAGGACGGCGACCCGGCCGAGCAGCGTTTCGCCCGATGGCTGGACCGCCTGCCCGGCGAGGCGCGCGACCGGCTCGAAGACACCCGGCGCCGTGCCCTGCAAGACGGCGACACCGCTGGAGCGCGTGCCGTCGAACGGCTGGCGGATCTCCTGCAGGCAGCCCCGCCGGCCGACGCGGTCTCCACCCTCCTGGCGAAAACCCCCGCATGGTGCCGGCCAAAGAATGGGGTGGCAGCTATGGGCGTCGGTAGCCGACTACGCCAACGAGCATCTTCTGGAGCCTCAGGCGGCGGCATGCTTCAACCGTGCCGTGACAGCGGGAGCCACCCCGGCGCAGCGGTGGCGAGCCTTCGCCGGACTGTCTCTGATCCGCTCCGACCCAGCACAGGCGACAGCGATCCTGACCGAGACCGCGCCGTCGCCGGACGGCCGGCTCCTGGCCGACCTCGGCCTTGCCCTGCTCGAGCGCGAAAGACCGGCGGCAGAGGACCTCTTGCCCTTCCGGCCAGCCTCGCGGAGGCCGTCGAAGACGGCAGTGTCCGCTCGGAAGGTACAGCTCTGCGCTTTCTTGCCGATCAAGCCATTGCCAGTCACGATCTTGACACGGCCGTCACCTGGCTCGAGACGCTGGTGTCCGCCTTCCCCCGAAGCAACTCGGGCCGGATCGCGGTGGCCAGGGCTCTAGCTCAGCGGGCCAGCATCGGCATGAGCCCGCTGCACGAGGGCGACCTCACCCGTGCTCGCAAGCTCGCCGACAGCGCCCGGGCCGAGCAGCGCCGCTGGGGCGGACCAAGTGAACATCCGGCCTACGTCCTGTTCCATATTCACCTGCTCACCGGCGATCTCGACGCCGCGATCGCCGTCGCGCTGCCGGAGCCGTACGGGCAGGCCAACGCCCGGGAGGCCGCCGCTGAGCACCTGGCCCAGGCCGCCGCCCGGGTCGCACTGCAACTCGGTCACCCTCAGGCCGACGACCTGGTCGCCAAGGTAAGCAGTCCCGTCGGCACCGCCGTGCTCGACGCCGTCCGCGCCGACGCCCAGGCCGCCGAACCGAGTGACCTCATTCCCTTGTGGAACCACGTCGTGCAGTTGGCCGCTGGCGATGCCCTCGAAGAACGCATGATCGCCTTCAGGGCGCTGGCGGAACTGGGCGCCTGGCCGCTGCCCGGTCTCGAGGACCTCGTGGCCCGCGAGGTCGTCACCGCCGAGGAGGCCTCGGCCCTGCACGCACGAGCCGACATCGCCAAAGGTCACCACCAAGCCGGCCTGATGCGCCTGCGGCAACTCGCCGATCGCTCCCTGTCCGGCGCGGCCGCCCTGGTGCAATCCCTGGTCGAGCTGGAACGCCACACCGAAGCCGTCCACGCGTGCGACCGCGCGGCCGCCCGGTTCGGTGCCGTCGAATTCCTGCAGCGGGCGCTGCGGATTCTCGACCGCACGGGCCAGCACGACGAGTGGAGATCTCGGGCCCTGCTGTTGCTGAGCCGCTCCAGTCTGCCCCAGGCCGTACGGGAGCCGGGACCGCTGACGGCCGAGCAGGTGGGGTACGCCTGGAGCCTGATCGGCGCACGCTGGTTCGCACGCCAGCCCGACCTCGCGCTCCGGGCTTACACCGCGCTGCTCCCGCCGGTGCTCACCCTTACCCAGGCGCAGCTCAAGGCGGCAGTGCTGCCGCGGACGGGATGGTCGGCCGATACCGTCCAGGAACTGCTCGATCTCGTGGAACGCTTCCCGGAGCACACCCAGTTCACCGGCCAGGTGCTCATCACGATCCTCCTCGCCACCGGCGAACCTCCCCACGAGGACGACTCGCTCCCCAGTTCCCCGCCGCCCACACTCGTCCTCCCGCCCGCGCTGGGCGCCCGGCTCCAGGCCGCCCTCGAGACACATCCGCGCCTGCACCCGGACGGGCCGCTGCGCCCGGTCGATCCCCAGGACATCACCGATCCGGAGGCGCTGCGCCAGATGCTGGAGCCGGGCGCCAGCCTCGCCCAACACCTGCGTGACCATGTCCTGGCCGACGCCATCCCGCTCGGGCTTCTGGCCAGCCAGCTCAACCGCCCCTATGCGCTGGCGCTGCTACAGCGTGCGGCCGGCTGCATTCCCGCAGGCGAGGCCGATCCCGAACGCTTCGACGTCGAGGTAGCAGCCGTTCGGGCTGCGCTGGACCACGTCGTGGTGATCGACACCAGCACGCTGTACCTGGCCACCCAAACCGTCGCTGGCTTCGCCGAACTACGTTCGCGCTTCGCCGCGGTCCATCTGCCGTCCCCGTGCTACGACGACCTCACGATGACCACGATCGCCATCGACCAGGTGCGGAAATCGTCGATGAACATCGGCGTCGAACCCGGCTCCGGCCTGCGCGTGTCCCAGCTCACGCAGCAGGAAAGGGACCACCTGGGTAACCGGATGCAGCAGCTGGTGAAAGCGGCCGGGCTCACGGGCATCGCCTCGGTGGCGGATCTGTCCCTCGTGACGGAACTCATGACCGGCGGTCTCGATGCCGGCCTGGTGGCCCAGAGGCCGACCTTCACCTTGCAGCGCGAAGGCGCATGGCTGGCGGCAGTACAACACGCCCTGGAGACAGGGTCTCCTCTCTGGAGCGACGATGTCGTCCTGCGCGCCATCGCCGCTGGGGCCGAGATCCCCACGTTCGGCACATTGGCGTTGCTGCATGTTCTCTACGACCAGGGACTGGCCGACGCCACGGACGACGACCACCGCCGTTTCCTGGCCGACTATGTGGTGGATCTGCCCCTGCACCCGGATCTGCTGAGCCAGCAAGCCCAGGCCGACGGCTGGCAGCCGCGCAGCGCAGCCGTGCCCTTCGCCCGTCCCAGCGCCTGGCGGGAACCCCTCGAAACGCTGGAGACCTTTCTCACCCTCATCCGGGCGGTTCATCGGCAGGAGCCGCAGGCCGTCGCAGGATGGTTGCTGTGCGGGATATGCGGCTTCGCCGGGTCGGCCCGCCCGCAAGAGGCGCCCGCCCGTGCGGCGCGCCTGACCTGCCTGGTCGCCGAGCAAACAGTGGGGCTGACCCGGCAAGGACTCAGCGAGCTGGTGCTGTCCGCCGAGACGGGACTGCGTCAAGCACGCGAACTCAGCGCGATCCGCGCCAGCCTGGCTGAAGAAACGACGCCGGCTGGCACTTCAGATGACCCTGAGACGCTGCGCGTCCACATCACTTCGATCCTCCTGGAAACTCTCCAGGCGCAGACTCAGCCTGACAACGAGGCGGACGCAATCAGGAGGAAGGCGGAAGACTTCGTCGAGAGCGCCTACGCCCTGGCCGAAGCCCGCCAGGACGATCAGCACCACACGACGTAAGGACTCGGTTGTGGTGCCTGGCCGATCGCGTGGGCTTTTCCCCGTGGAGCCGGGGCATCATCGATGCTCCGGCGCTCCACTCCACTCGAACAGATCCCTGGTCGGCACCCGCAGCGCGTCGGCGATCTGGAACACCTTGTCCAGGTGCGGGCTGTACATGCCGTTCTCGATCCGGTTGATCGTCTTGCGGTCGACGTCGGCCAGCTCGCCCAATTGCTCCTGAGTGAGGCCATGCCCTTCGCGGAGCTCACGCAGCCGCAGGCCGAACTGTCTGCGCAGCTCAGCGAGGCGTGGCGTGATCGGATCGGGCACTCACCCACGGTGGCGGGCATGATCCTCACAGGTCTGTACCAACGTTGGTACAAATGGCGGTAGTGGCACCGGACCGCACAGCTGTGACGTGCAAGCATGCAGCCGCACCCCGACGCGTGCAGCCGTTCCCGCAGCCCCTTTGGAGAAAGAGGCATGACCCGTTCCCGCCAGACCCGCTCCCTCCCGGCCCGCACCATCACCCCGCCCCGACGCGACCGTCACGGCGGCTTCTCTCCCGCCTGGCTGCTCATGCAGGCCGCCCGGCTCTCCTGGGAGATCCGCAACGTCCTTCAGCTGATCAACGGTATGCGGCTCAACCTCAGCGAAGAGCTGCACATCCACAGTGAGGCCAGCGACATGCTGCTCAATGCTGCCCACGCCACCGCCATCATGGAAGCCCGGCTCCCGCTGGCCCCGGCCTGGGGCAGCGGGCCGCCTCGCGCCCGCTCCATCTTCGCCCAGGCCCGCGAGGCCGGCACCGACCCCGCCGAGGTCCGCCCGGACGTGGAACTGGCGAGGCCGCCCATCGACCCACAGATCATCTGCGACGTGGAGGCCGCCTACCGCGAGGACCCGGACCCCGACGCGCAATGCGCCGGCACCACACTGAAGAAGGACCGCTGCGCCAAGACCATCGTCACCGGCATCGGCTCAGAGCACTGCGCCGTGCACCTCACCCCCGCCGAACGCCAGCGCCGTGACAAGCTGCGCGCCGCCCAAGACCGGCGCATGCAAGCCATCCAGGACGCGCTCGAGGAACACCGTCTGACGTTGGCCACCGCCTGGATCGACCGCTACGGACACCGCCCTCACCGGGTCGAGTTGCCCGCCGCGCCGAGCCGGCCCCGCCAGGTCATTCCCTTCGACGGGCATCCAGGGCTGACCCTCGGCAAGGACGAGCAGGCCATGCTGGCCTTGTTCGACACCGGCTGGCCGACGCTGTGCCCCCGCTCAGCGGAGATCGTCGGCGCGCTGCTGGACTGCCCGCGCGCCACCACCGCACGCCTGGCCGAACTCGCCGCCGCCCAGACACCCGAGCGCTGGTCCAGCCCGCAGCAGTGGCTCGACTCCGGCATCTGGGACGGCATTCAGCCTCCCGGCCTTGACCTGCCCGCCGCTGGAGAGGACCCCGGACTGGATGAGTACCCGCCCGTCCAGGTCCTGCGCCACCACATCAAGGAGGACCACGCCGTCTGGGAGCGCTGGCAGGCCGGGTTCGCCACCCTCATCGAGGCCTGCGACGACCCGCCCGTGGACACCATGGCCGACCTGCTGGCCTTCTGGCAGGACATCGGCATTCTGATCTCTCACGGCAACGATGCCGGCCATCCCGTCTGGAGTCTCGACACCTCGCCCCCCTCGCCGTGGCGCGTGGTGTACGCCCGAGGGCCTCTCGTCCCGCCGCACATCCTGGCTGCCGCCTTGGATTGGCTACTCGATCAAGACGTGCCCTTGGACGCCGACCTCCCGCCGCGCGAAGTCTTCAATCTGATTATGACATCGAGCGCGCACCATGGCCCCGCCGACAATGCCAGCACCAGCGGCGCCGTCGGTGTCCCCGGCTGAGCCGCGCTCGGCGCGCTGTCGGTGTGGCTCCCCGCGCTGTGCGGGCAACACCGACAGCAGCCCGTGGGCCAGTCGGTCTAGGCCGTGCCTGGCAACGCAGCCCGGATCCGCGGTCGTGAATCACGTGCCGGTACCGTTCGACCGGTGATGGGATGGCCGAGCATCACACGGGTCAGCCCCTGAAGCCTGCTCCAGGCCTGTCGAGCGCAACAGCAGAGCTGCTGGAAAGCGCTGCGCGAACGGGCTGGCCGGTCGGGGTAGGCGCCGGGGATGTAGTGGTCGGCCAGGCGCAGGACGTTGGTGCCTGCCGCGGTCGGGACATGCTGGACGTGGGTCTTGGCCAGGCCTTTGTAGCGGCATTCGCATAGTTCGTGGGCGCGGGTTGTCTCCGAGACAGTGGCCTCACAGCCGGCGCGTAACGCGTAGCGGGCCTTCCACTCGTCGGTGTGCTGGTCGGTCCGGTTGCGGGTCTGGATCTCCTGAAGGGGCTGGGGCTGCAGGGTGAGGTGCCGGCGCTCACCCTCCCTGTGATGTTCACGTCCAGGGAGATGGTGTGCGGGTGATCAAGCCCTGGACTGGTACGGGTGAGATCCATGTGACAAGAGACGGCCACTCCGTAATCCTTCGATTCGCTCATATCAACACGAAGGGGACGAAG
>NZ_JAUZQF010000028.1 GCF_030718205.1 Nonomuraea turcica | reverse complement strand
CAGGCCCCGCCGCGACACCACACCCGTCACCCGTCTCTACGTCCGAGGCAAGGGCACCCAGCCCGACGGACGTTAAGCATCTCCCGATGACAAACGGTTAAGCATGTCCTGGGACCTCACATTGACACGACCGGCGCTGATGCCCGCACGAAACGCAGAAGGACCAGTTTTCTCATGCCGGGCGATGTAGCACGTTGGGCCGATGGTCGGAACCTTCGGCCCCGGACTGAGGTCATCACCAGCGAGGATGGAAGGGCCGCGTCAGAGCCGGCGGCAAGAGATGAGCGGGCCCGACGTCATGGTGCCCGGGCTATCGTCGGTGGAGGCCGCCGCGAAACGGCCCGAATCTGCTGCCGGGCAAGGCGCCCGTTCCGCTGTGGCATCGTGTGGACTGACAGCCACGCGACACACTGATCAACCTCCTGCTGGTGGCGGGCCGCCCTGACCGCGGCCACCGACGACTGGACGGACGACCGCGATTCTGCTGGTGATCGTGGTCATCGCGAGAGCCCGCGACCCGCCTCGCAACCGGACTCTCCCACTCTCCCGGTCGCGTCATGACCGGGGTTCCTCCTCACTGAGGCGGCTAGGAGGGGGCCAGGGTGATCCTGGCCGGGATGCCCTGGCGGGTCATCTTCGCGTACGGGCACAGCGCGGCGGCATGCGTGAGCAGTGGGGCGGCCGTAGCGGGTTCGACTCCTGGCCAGGTAACGGCGAGGTCGGCGCGTAGCTGGTAGCCGCCGTCGGCGGGGTCGCGGCCGAAGGTCACGGTCGCCTCCACCGTGATCTGGCCAGGGTCGAGGAGGTGCCGGCGGGCCAGCAGGCTGAGGGCGCCGTGGAAGCAGGCGGCGTATCCGGCGGCGAAGAGTTGTTCGGGGTTCGGGCCGGGGTTGTCACCGCCCAATTCCTCAGGCATCCGCAATTCCAAGGCGAGGGCGCCGTCGGCGGAGCGGGCCCTGCCGGTGGCCCGGCCGTGGGCGGAGCTGCCGCCGCCCACGGCGACGCGCGTGACGTAGAGCGGTTTGAACACGGAGCCGTTGTAGTCGTGCTCAGTGGACAGGTTCGGGTCGATCATCGGTACGCCTTTCAGCGGCACACGTGGCGCCTGTGGTGAGGGCAGGCTGGTCATGGGCGGTGCCAGCGCTGCAGCGTGTCGGGGTTCAGCACGATCCACCCTGCGGTGACCTCCGCTCCGGCGACGCTCACGCCGCCGCGCACCCGATAGGCCTCCTGGACGATCAGGTCGGCTGTTTCGGCGCCCGCCTCGGTCATGGCCTGCCTCCCGAGCGTGGAAGGCCGACGTGGCCGCAGGCCGACGAAGTCGTCCGCACTAGGTCCTCTGTTCTCTGGGGGTCGTCGCCGGTTAAGACCAGACAGCCCGTCCTGTTGTGACGTCTTCGGGCAACCGGCCGCTTACGACGCTTCCGGGCAGCTCACAAACGTTCCACCTCTCTCCGTCAACCCGGAGCCGCGCACCGGCAGCTGCCAGGACGTTCTGCACCCAGTCCGAGCGCGATCCCTACACCAGAACGAACAGGTAGCCACCGTCGACGGGATGCGCATCGAGCGGCGTGCGGTACGTCGCGCCAGAAATGCGCCCGACGTGAATCAGCACCGGCCACCTCCCGCCCGCGATCGCGCGAGGGTTGAACAGCCTCTTGTTCACGTGCCCCCACCACCTCGGCATCGGCATCTCCTTCTCCCGCCCCGCGGGGCGCGTCGTAGGTCAGCCGTTGGCCACCGGCTGATGCCCGGACTTACACGAGTAAGGCGGCTTACGCACGCAAGATAGGTCGCGGATCGCGGCGGCGTGGAGGCGATGTCGCTCTACCACCACGTACCGAACAAGGACGCGATCCGTGCGCGCGCTTCCTCTGCACGTGCGGTCTTGGCGCAGCACACCTGGGCTCTCGGGCTCATAGACTCCCGTCGCAACCCCGGGCCGGCGACGCTACGCCATCACGACGCCATCCTCGGCGTCCTCCGGGAGGCGGGATTCACGCTGCCGATGGCCGCGCACGCTGTCTCGCTCATCGACAGCTACATCGCCGGGTTCGTCCTCCAGGAGGCGAACCTGCCGATGACGACGGCGGACGATGTCGAGGAAGTGGCCGGCGGCATCCTCGAGCACCTGCCGGCGGACGAGTTGCCGTACCTCACCGAGATGATCGTCGACCACGTCCTGCGGCCAGGCTACGACCACACGAGCGAGTTCAGCTACGGCCTGGACCTGATTCTGGATGCGCTCGAAGCTCGCCGGAGGTAGAGCCCCGACACCGCGAGATGTCGTCATACCGATCCTGTGACTTGGATCGGTCAATGGCGCGATTCTGGGATCGCCATTTGGCGTACCCAGGGATCGCGGCTCAGGTCGTCGCGGAGTTCGCCGGGCACAAGGTGGCCGGGCTGCCGTCTTCGCGCCGGAGACGGTGACCACCGATCACGGGTCGCCGTTCAAAGAACCACGCCCCGGCGGACGCGCAACGGTTCTGGGCTGCCACATCCTGCCCGTTCACGCGCTGCGCCCAACCGACAAGCAGGCGGTCGAGCGGGTGCGATCGGCTGTCACATTCGGCCCCTCGTCCTTGTCTTGTTTACCGAGTCGACGAGAAAGGGTGGGACGCAATGAGGATGGCGGTGGCCGGGGGAACCGGCTGGGTCGGCAAGCTGGTGGTTGAGCGGGCGCGCGAGCAGGGCCACGAGGTCGTGGTGATGGCCCGGTCGGGCGGCGTCGACCTGATAACGGGGGCCGGCCTCGACGACGCGCTGCGCGGTGTGGACGTCGTGATCGACGTGGCGAACGTGACGACGCTCAGCCGCAAGGCGTCGGTGGCGTTCTTCGAGACCGAGACACGCAACCTGCTGGCGGCGGAGGAGCGGGCGGGCGTACGTCACCATGTGGTCCTGTCGATCGTCGGGGTCGACCGGGTCGACTCGGGCTACTACATCGGCAAGCGCCGCCAGGAGGAGCTGGCGCTGGCCGGCCCGATCCCGGTGACGCTGCTGCGGGTGACGCAGTTCCACGAGTTCGCGGCGCAGATGCTCGACAAGGTGCCTGGCCCGGTGAAGGTGGCGCCGTTGATGGTGAGCCGGCCGGTCGCCGCCTCCGAGGTCGCCGCCGAGCTCGTACGCCTGGCCGAAGGCCCCGCCCAGGGCCGGGCGACCGAGCTGGCCGGCCCCGAGGTGCTGACGATGGCATCGATGATGCGCCGCCTGGCCAAAGGCAAACTGGTGCTGACGGTGCCCGTCGGCAAGGCGATGGCGAACGGTGGCGTGCTGCCGGCCGGCGACTTCCGCAGCGGGAAGATCACCTTCGAGCAGTGGGCGGCGTCGCGATGACCGTGGCGGCCAAGCGCTGGATGGCCGGGGTGCTGGCGGTGGCGGCGGCATACCAGGGGGTGTGGGCGGCGGCGTTCCCGCTGTCGTTCTACAACGACTTCCCGGCGCCGGGGCTCCATTGGGTGGCGGCGCTCGGCCCGTACAACGAGCATCTGGCCGTCGACGTGGGGGCGCTCAACCTGGCGCTGCTGGTGCTGAGCGTGTGGGCGCTGCGCCGGCCGACCCGGGAGTCCCTGGCGGTGACCGGGGGCGCATGGTTGATCTACAACGCGATCCACTTCCTGTGGCACATGCTGCACCTGCACGTCTTCCCGATCATCGACAAGATCAGTGTGGTGGTGATATTGGGTGGCCTCCTGATCCTTTCGATCCTCATGGTGCTGCCCGTCAAGGAGACCAAACCCGGTTCTTCTGGACGCCTCGGCGAGGTCGCTGGGCGGGGCTGACCTCAGACTAAAACTTGATCCACGGCTCAGGACGTCCGAACGGCCACCAGGCCGCCGACCAGCCGGTCCTCGCGGACCACCGCGTCCACCCGGGACAGCGCGTCGTCCAGGCTCGCCGGGGCCTGGTGCAGGCGCAGGGCCGGCGCCGACCAGCAGCAGGCATGTGACTTGCATCGCTCGATGTCGCATGTTCTGCATCGCTTCGTGTCGTTTCGATCTACTGCGTCCTTTGCAGCTCGGAATGGCACCACTCCCCCGGCGATGCAGTTGACCGCGCCGTGCGCCCGCCCCCCATCTCGGCCGGCGCGCGGGGATTCCGCGGTGCCCACACGGTCCGACGCCCTCGCCATCCCCTTCCTCATCGTCGCCGAGTCCAGCCTGTTCGATTCCTCCCGCGTACCCGGTGGCGCGCACGTGCTGTGGGTGTACGGCCACGTAACCCCAGGGGTGGCGCGACGACCTGACCGAGGCGAGCGCGCGCAATGATCGTCGCGTCGCTTGACGCCGCCCGGAGGAAGGCGCGCTCAAGGGGCGGGGCTCGGGGTCATGGTGTAACAGGCGTAGCGGGCGCCGGTGATCAGGGCCCAGTAGCGGTCGCCGTAGGACCAGTGCCACCACTCGGTGGGGTAGTTGACGAAGCCGGCGGAGGCCATGGCGGTCGCCAGGATGTCGCGGTTGCGGCGGGCTTCAGCGGAGATGCCCGGGTAGGCGGTGTAGCACGCGTCGGTGTCCTCCGGAGGGGTGGCGTTGACCTGCGTCCCCATGGGCAACTCCATGCCGGCGGCGGTGCACAGGGTCAGGTCGACGGCGCCTCCGGTGACGTGCGGGGCCACCTGCGGCGGGGAGACGTAACGGCTGGCCTCCACATAGACCTGCCTGTCGTCCCAGCCGGGGTTGGCTGCCCGGTGTCTGGCCACGGACGCGGCGAAATACTTCTCCTGGAGGGAAACCGGGCGGAATCCTTCCACCACCAGCAGCCGGAGCGCGCGGGGCAGACGTGCCTGGGCGGCGATCAGGCGGTCGGCCACGCTCAGCCGTACGCGCGCGAAGGCCCCTTCCGGGTCGGCCAGGCGCTCGTCCACCCGGAGTGCCGGCAGGGTGCGCAGATCCACCAGGGCTTCACCGCACTCCTTCACCGGCACCTCGGCGATCCGCGGGTCGGACAGGAGCACGATGTCGGGCATGGAGACCTCCGTGGGTGACAGGGAGGCTTCATGATGCATCCACCCGCTTCAAAAGCGCTGTAATCCCTCTCCACCGAGCTCGCGATACTCCCGCGCCTCGTGCAGCCGGAAGATCTCCAGCGCCTCCGCCCTGGCCATCGCGGCGGCGGTATCGTCGCCGAGTGCCTCGTGCACCTGGGCCAGGTCGCGCAGGGTGCGCGCGCGAGACAGGGCGGCGCGCAGCGTTCCCCAGAGCGCCATTGATTCCTCCAGGCGGCTCTTGGCCTGGTAAAGCCGCCCCTCGGCCAAGTCCAGCTCGCCGAGCGTGCGCAGCGTCCACGCCTCGCCCCAGCGGTCGTTGAGCATGCGCGTCACCGGGAGGACCTCCGCCAGTGCGCGGCCCGCCGCGTCGAACTGGCGCAGCCGTACCTGGGTCTTGGCCAGGGCGCACAGGCCGTACGCCTCCATCAGCCTGTCGCCCAGCTCGCGGAAGATCTCCAGCGCCCGCTCGCACAGCTCCTGCGACTCCGCCAGCTCACCGCGCGCTCGGTGGTAGAGGGACATGGTGCGCAGGGTCAGTCCTTCCCCGCGGCGGCTGCCCGCGTCCTGGTACAACGACAGTGCCGAGGTCAGCTCGCTCCAGGCGTCCGGGTAGTCGCCGCGCTCCAGGTGGACGCTGCCGGCCAGCCGCCTGACGTGCGCGAGGGCCTCCGGGTCGGCGAGGTCGCTCCACAGCCGGCTCGCCCGCTCCAGGAAGTGCAGGGCCTCGGGCAGGTATCCCTGCTCACGGCAGGAGGCGCCGAGGGCGGCGAGCGTGGCGGCCTCGCCTCTGGTGTCCTGCGCGGCGCGGAACAGCGACAGCGCCTGGCTGAGGTAGTCGCGGGACTCGGCGAAGTGGTCGCGCTCGTAGTACAGGCGGCCGAGTCCCGCGAGCAGGATCGCCTCGCCCAGGGTGTTGTCCATGCGCCGGGCGACGGCGAGGGCGGCCTCGTGCGTGCGGTGCCATGCCGCGAAGGGGTTGTCGAAGACGTACCGGCTGCCTTCGAGGGCCGTGGAGCACAGTGTGGCGGCCAGCTCGACGGCGATGTCGTCGAGGTCCATCGCCGCCGCCAGCTCCACGGCGACGATGAGCGTCTCCTCCTCCCCACGCAGCCAGGCGTGCGGGTCGGCGAGTGCCCCGTGCAGCACCTGCGGGTCCAGCGGCCGCGCGAGATCCGGGGAGGTGCGGTGCACGGGGACTCCGTTGGGTACGGCTTCGCCGAGCCGTTCGATGAGCCACAGCCACCCGCCGAGCACTCGGCGCACCACCGCCGTGCGTTCTGGCGCCGGCTCCTCCTCGTAGGCACGCTCCCGGGCGAACAGCCGGATCAGGTCGTGCAGCCGGTAGCGGTTCTCCACGACGGTGGCGAGGGAGGCGTCGACGAGGTGCTCCAGCACCCGCTCTGCTTCGTCCAGGCCGGTCTCCGCGGCGGCCGCCGCCACCCACACCGGGGTGTACGGCAGGCCAAGCAGGCCCAGGCGGCGCAGCGCGGTCCTGGCCTCGGATGACAGGAGGTTGTAGCTGAGGGCGATGGTGGCTCGTACCTCCTGGTCCCCGACGGCCAGTTCGTCGAGCCTGCGCTGCTCGTCGGCCAGGCGGTCGGCCAGGCGTGCCACTGACCACTGGCGGCGCGAGGCCAGCCTTGATCCCGCGATGCGCAGCGCGAGTGGCAGGCCGCTGCACTGCCGTACGACCCGCTGTGCGGCGTCCGGGTCGGCGGCGATCCGCTCCGCGCCGGTGATCTGCCCCAGGAGGTGCAGCGCATCCTGGTCAGGCAGCAGGCCGAGTTCGAGCACCGTGACGCCGGCCAGGCCGGTGAGCCGGTTGCGAGAGGTGACGATCACCCCGCAGCCGGGGGCGCCTGGCAGCAGCGGCCGGACCTGGCTCTCGGTCGCGGCGTCCTCCAGCACGACCAGCTCGCGCCGGCCGGCCAGCAGCGTGCGGTAGCGGGCGGCGCGCTCTTCCATGGTGCCGGGCGGTGAGACGCCGGGCTCCAGCTCCCGCAGCAGCCGGCCGAGGACTTCCAGCGGGGTGGCGGGCGCCTCGCTGGTGCCGCGCAGCTCGACGTGCAGCTGACCGTCGGGGTAGAAACGCGCGACTTCGTGTGCGGCGCGCAGAGCGAGTGCCGACTTGCCGACGCCGCCCGGTCCGAAGATCACGCAGACCGGCGTGGAGTCCGGCCTGGTGAGCCGGTCGCACAAGGCGGCGAGCTCGTCCTCTCGGGCGGTGAAGTCGGGCAGCGACGAGGGTAACTGCCGGGGAGGTACGCCTGTCGCCGCACCTGCGAGAAGAGCGGTGTCCGACCGCAGGATGGCCTCGTGTGCCTGCCGCAGCTCCGGCCCCGGCTCGATGCCCAGTTCGTCGATCAGCGCCAGCCGGCCCTGCTGGTAGACGGCCAGCGCGTCCGCCTGGCGGCCGGCCCGGTAGAGCACGACCATGAGGTCGCGGCGCAGCCGCTCCCTGACCGGATGTGCCGCGACCAGCTCGGTCAGCTCGTCGATCAGGCCCTCACCGCCGCCCGTCGCCAGATCGGCCGCGATCCGCTCCTCCAGTACGGCGAGCCGTACTTCCTCCAGTCTGGCGGCCTCGGCGCTCAGGTAGGTGTCGCCGAGCCCGCCCAGGGCCGGGCCCCGCCACAGCGCCAGCGCCGCGCGGAAGGCCTCCCCCGCCTCGCGGTGGCTCTCCTCGCGCGCGGCTCGCCGTCCCTGGCTCACGAGCCGTTCGAACACGTTCTTGTCCAGCGCGTCCGGGGGGATCTCGGCGGTGTATCCCACCTGGTGGGAGACGATGATTCCCGGCCGGCCCACGCTCTCGAAGGCCCTGCGCAGCGAGGCGACGTAGGTGTGGAGCACGCCTCGGGCGGTCTGCGGCGGGTCGTCCCGCCAGATCGCCTCCATCAGCCGCTCGACGGTGACCGCCCGTCCGGCGTCGAGGAGCAGGGCGGCGAGCAAGGCTCGCGGCTTGCGTCCCCCGAGGGCAAGCTGCCGCCCGTCGCACCACACCTCAATCGGACCCAGGAGGCGTAACTCCATCGGTACTCCCAAAGGCATCGCCGATCCCGGGGGCGACTCTAGAGATCGCCGGTATGTCGCCGGTATGTCGGCGAAAAGGAAGGACCCCGGGATCGCTCCCGGGGTCCTTGGGTGGGGAGATGTCAGACGTACGGGGCCCAGCCAGGGCCGATCTCGATGGCGTTGCCGAAGCCGTTGCTCCCCTTGCCGTTCCAGAGGTAGAGAGTGCCGTTGTTGACGGCGGCGATGTCGCCGTGACCGTCGCGGTTGACATCGCCCAGCGACATCAGCGAGCTCGCGTACGGCGCCCACCCGGGGCCGATCGCGATCGCAGCGGAGAAGTTGTTGGCACCCTTGCCGTTCCAGATGTGCAGCGTGCTGCCGTCCTTGACAGCCGCCAGGTCACCGATGCCGTCACCGTCGAAGTCACCACCGACCGGCTTACTGAACGACCCCCAGCCAGGCCCGATCTCCACCGCGTTGCCGAAGCCGTTGCTGCCGTTGCCGTTCCAGACGTACAGCGTCCCGTTGCCGACCGCGGCGATATCGTCCCGACCGTCCCCGTTCACGTCACCCACCGACGTCAACGTGCCGGCATACGGCCCCCAGCCGGGCCCGAGCGCGACGGCGCCGCCGAAGCTGTTGCCCCCCTTGCCGTTCCAGACGTGCAGCGTGCTGCCGTCCGCGACCGGTATGAGCTCGGCGGCAGTCCACGGGCAAATATGATCGCGCGCTCGCCCCTTCGGCCTGTTAGCGTTACCGCCAAGGGGGTGAGCCGCGGTGAAATCCAGGGACGGCAGGCCTGCGGTGCTGGTGGACGTGGCCGTTCTCGCCGGCGTTTCCACGATGACCGTCTCGCGCGTGCTCAACGCGCCCGAACGGGTCAGGGCCGAGACGCGGGCCCGCGTGCTGGCCGCCGTCAAGGAGCTCGACTACCGGCCCAACCAGGCCGCCCGCCAGCTCGTCACCGGCCGCTCCGGCGTGCTCGGCGTGGTCAGCATCGACACCACGCTCTACGGCCCCGCCTCGACGCTCTACTGCATCGAGCAGGCCGCCAGGCACGCCGGCTACAACGTCAGCATCGCCAGCCTGAGCTCGCTCAACCGCAGGTCGATGGAGGAAGGCGTGCAGCGGCTGCGCGCCCAGGCGGTCGACGGCGTCATCATCGTGGCGCCGCACGAGTCGGCGGCCGACGGCCTGCGCCACCTGCCGCCCGAGATGCCGGTGGTCGCGGTGGACGCGGGCGACGACATCCCCGTACCGGTCGCCAAGGTGGACCAGAGGGCCGGCGCCGCCCGCGTGACCAGGCACCTGCTCAGCCTCGGCCACGAGACGGTCTGGCACGTGGCGGGACCGGCCGACTGGCTCGACGCCAACGACCGCATCGCGGGCTGGCGCGGCGTGCTGGAAGCCGCAGACCGGCCGGTGCCCGAGATCCTGCGCGGCGACTGGAGTGCGCGCTCCGGCTACCAACTCGGCCGCGACCTCGTCCGGAACGCCGAGGTCACCGCCGTGTTCGTGGCCAACGACCAGATGGCGCTCGGCGTGCTGCGCGCGTTGCGGGAGGCGGGGCGGCGCGTCCCCGAGGACGTGAGCGTTGCCGGGTTCGACGACATCCCCGAGGCCGCTTACTTCTGGCCGCCGCTGACGACCGTGCGGCAGGACTTCCAGGAGGTCGGCCGGCACGCCTTCCACATGTTGCTGGACCGGATGGCGGGCGCCGAGCCCGACGCCCGCCGGCTGGTGGAGCCCGAGCTCATCGTCCGCGAGAGCACCGCTAGCCGATCCTGATCACGTTCCAGGAGACCGGGGGCAGCAGGACGCGCATCGGGTCGTGCTCGACGTCCGGGTTCGGCCGGGGCGCGACGCGGTCCGGGTCGTCGGCCGTGTTGCGGGCGTAGACGTCGGCGTCCGTCAGCGTGGTGGCCTCGATGATCCGTTTGCCGCCGAGGGCCCGCGCGTCGATCTCCAGGGACAGCGGCCCGTCGGTGGAGCGGTTGACCGCGAACACCGTCGTGCCCTCGGCGGAGTGCGTGGCCACGGCGTGCAGCAGCGGCACCTCGCCGAACTCGGCCGTCTCGTACGTCGGCGACACCGGCTCGATCCGCAGCACGTCGCCCGCCGCGAGCCTGGACGCCTGCGCGAACGGGTGGAACGTGGTCTGCTTCCACGCCCGCCCGCCGGGCTCGGTCATGATCGGCGCGATCACGTTCACCAGTTGCGCCAGCGAGGCGGCGGTCACCCGGTCGCTGTTACGCAGCAGCGTGATGAGCAGGCCGCCGAACGCGACCGCGTCGGCCAGGTGGTAGTGGTCCTCCAGCAGCGGCGGCGCGACCGGCCAGTCGGCGGGGGGCTCGGCGTTCTGGAAGCGCGACAGGTACCAGACGTTCCACTCGTCGAACGAAATGTTGATCTTCTTGCGGGACTTTAGTTTCGCGCCGACGTGGTCGGCGGTGGCCACGACCGAGCGGATGAAGTACTCCATGTTGGTCGAGCAGGCCAGGAAGCTGCCGAGGTCGCCGTCCTTCTCCTCGTAGTAGGCGTGGCAGGAGATGTAGTCCACCAGGTCGTAGGTCTCCTCCAGCACCTCGGCCTCCCAGGCGCCGAAGGTCGGCATGGATGAGCTGGAGCTGCCGCAGGCCACCAGCTCCAGGTCCCGCTCCACCATGCGCATGGCGCGGGCGGTCTCGGCGGCGAGCCTGCCGTACTCGCGGGCCGTCTTGTGCCCGGTCTGCCAGGGGCCGTCCATCTCGTTGCCCAGGCACCACATCCTGATGCCGTGCGGCTCCTTGGCACCGTTGGCGGCACGCAGGTCGGACAGCGCGGTGCCGGACGGGTGGTTGCAGTATTCCAGCAGGTCGAGCGCCGCCTCGATGCCGCGGGTGCCGAGGTTGATCGCCATCATCGGCTCGACGCCGGCCTTGCGGCACCAGCGCGCGAACTCATCGACGCCGACCTCGTTCGTCTCGGTGCTGTGCCAGGCCAGGTCGAGCCGGCGCGGACGCTGCTCCTTCGGCCCGATGCCGTCCTCCCACCGGTAGCCGGAGACGAAGTTGCCGCCCGGGTAGCGGACCGTGGAGACGCCCAGCTCCCTGGTCAGGTCCAGCACGTCGCGGCGGAAGCCGTCCTCGTCGGCCGTCGGGTGCCCCGGCTCGTAGATGCCGGTGTAGACGCAGCGCCCGAGGTGCTCGACGAACGTGCCGAACGTACGCCGGCGGACCGGAGCGACCTTGAACGCGGGATCGATCGTGAGCTGGGCCTGATGCACGAAGGTGGCTCCTGTTTCGCGGGCGTTACTTCGCTCAGAATTGTTAGCGTTATCAGCACGGCTGGTCAAGGTCGTGCGATCACGAAAACGGGTTGCGATCAAAGCCTTGACATCCTTCTTGTTACCGCTAACACTCCGGTTAACCCCGACGAAACATCGAGGCAACCGTGCAAGATCCCCCCAAAGTCACCCGCCGGAGCCTCCTCGGCGGCAGCTTGGCGCTGGCCGGCGCCGCGGCCGCCGGATGCGCCATCCCGGTAGGGCTCGGCTCCGCTCAGACCCACGTCCAGTACTGGCACTTCCTCGGTGCGAGCGACGGCATCATCATGAACCAGATGGTCACGGCGTTCGCCAAGGACAACCCGAACATCTTCGTCGAAGAGAACGTGCTCGCCTGGGGCGAGCCCTATTACACCAAGATCGCCATGGCCGGTTCCGGCGGGCGGTCGCCCGACCTGGCCACCTTCCACCTGGCCCGGCTGGCCGGGATCGGCGCCGGCGCCATCCTCGACCCCATCAACGTGAAACTGCTGGAGGAGGCCGGCCTGCGCGCCGCCGACTTCAGCCCGCCCATCTGGGAACGCGCCCACCTCGACGGTGTGCTGTATGCGATCCCGCTCGACGCCCACCCGATGGTGCTGTACTACAACACCGACATCTGCGGCAAGGCGGGACTGCTCGGCTCGGACGGCAAGCTCCTGCCCACCCGCAACCAGGACGAGCTGCTGGCCATGCTCCGCAAGGCCAAGGAGGCGCTGGGCGGCAAACCGCCGCTGGTCTTCGACGCGCTCGGCCTGGGCACCGTGGGTCCCTGGCGGGTGTGGTATTCGCTCTATGCGCAGAGCGGCGGCACCCTGCTGGCGGACGACGGCGTCACGATCACCATCGACGACCAGAAGGCGCTGCAGGCGCTGCGGCTCATGGCGCAGCTCGGCCAGGAAGGGCTGTGCGACCCGCGCACCGACTACGGCGCCTCCGTGGCCAGCTTCACCAACGGCCAGTCGGCCTTCCTGTGGAACGGCGACTGGGAGACCACCGGGCTCAAGGAACGCAAGACGCCGTTCAGCATGACCCGCTTCCCGAGCGTCTTCGGCACGGGCGCGGCGCAGGCCGACTGCCACGCGTTCGTCCTGCCGCACCAGCGCTTCCGCGATCCCGAGGTCGAGCGGGCCACCTACCGCTTCATCGCCTACCTCGTCAAGAACAGCGCCGACTGGGCGGTCGCCGGGCACGTGCCCGCGTACCTGCCCGCTCTGGAGGAGCCCGACTACCTCGCGCTGCAGCCCCAGTCGGAGTACCGCTCCGTCATCACCGAGGTCGCGCTCGATCCCCAGGTGTGGTTCACCGGGTCGGCGTCGCGGATGTGGATCGAGTTCGGGGAGGCGTTCTCCCCGGTGATCGGCGGTGAACGCACGCCGGAAGATGGCCTGGCCGCGGCCAAGGCCTCGCTGAACCGGCTCCTGTCGGCCCCGAACCCCTTCCCCGACCAGGAGCGATGATGACCACCACCGTCGCCGCCCCCGCCGCCGCCACCCCTGCCGCCACCGAGGCCAAGGTCCGGCGCAGCTGGACCCAGCACGGGTTGCTGTTCGTCGCGCCCTTCCTGCTCATCTACGTGGCCTTCCTGGTCTGGCCGACCGTGCAGGGCCTGCGGATGAGCATGTCGAGCGTCAACATCGCCGGCACCAACGACAACCTCGTCGGGTTCGACAACTACGCCGAGGCGTTCGCCGACCCGCGCATGTGGCGCTCGCTCTGGAACACGGTGGTCTTCACCGTGCTGAGCACGGTCCCGCTGGTCCTGCTCGGTCTCGGGTTCGCGTTGCTGGTGCACCATCTGCGTTTCGTGCAGTGGCTCTGGCGGCTGTCGTTCTTCGGGCCGTTCCTGCTGCCGTCGGCCGTGGTGTCGATCCTCTGGCTGCAGATGATCTATCCGCCCGACTACGGCCTGATCAACGGCACGCTCGGCACCGAGTTCACCTGGCTGACCGACCCGTCGACCGCCATGTTCTCGGTGGTGCTGACCACGGTCTGGTGGACGGTCGGCTTCAACTTCCTGCTCTACCTGGCCGCCCTGCAGTCCATCCCCCAGCACCTGTACGAGGCCGCCGCCATCGACGGCGCCTCCGCCTGGGACAAGATGCGCTCCATCACGCTGCCGCTGCTCGGCCGCACGACCGCGTTGATCATCGTGCTGCAGCTGCTGGCCTCGTTGAAGGTCTTCGACCAGATCTACCTCATGACCGGCGGCGGGCCCGAGGACTCCACCAGGCCGATCATCGAGTACGCCTACGACATGGGCTTCACCGGTTACCGCATCGGTTACGCCTCGGCCGTGTCGTACATCCTGTTCGCCATCATCGTCATCGTCTCCCTGGCACAGCTGCGGCTGTTCCGCAAGCGCGCGGAGGGCTCGTCATGACCAAGCGGTTCAGCATCAGCCAGCTCATCCTGCTGGTGGTGGCGCTGGCGCTGGCGATCATCTGGCTGGCGCCCATCGCCTGGGCCGTCGCCGTCTCGCTCAAGCCCGAGTCCGAGACCACGAAGATCCCACTGGAGTGGATCGGCAGCGCGATCACCCTGGACTCCTACCAGCTGGTCCTGGGCACCGGCGGCATCGTCAAGTGGGCGATCAACTCCACGGTCACGGCCGTGATCACCACGTTCCTGACCGTGTTGTTCTCCGCGATGGCGGCCTACGGGTTCGCGCGGACGCAGTTCCGCGGCCAGCGGGTGCTGCTGGCGGTCATCCTGGCCGGGATCATGGTGCCGCCGCAGGTGCTGATCGCGCCGTTGTTCGCGGAGATGGTCGCGCTCGGGCTGGTCGACACCTGGTGGGCGATCATCCTGCCGCAGGTGGCCGCGCCGCTGATCGTGTACGTCCTGTACAAGTTCTTCCAGGACGTGCCGCCAGAGCTGGAGCAGGCCGCGTTCGTGGACGGGGCGGGGCGCTGGCGGGTGTTCTTCACGATCGTGCTGCCGCTGTCGCGGCCCGTGCTGGCCGCGGTGTCGATCTTCACGTTCATCACCACGTGGAACAACTTCCTGTGGCCGTTCCTGGTCTCCACCGACCCGAACACGATGACGCTGCCGGTGGGGCTGGCGAACGTCGTGCAGGGCACCTTCGGCCTGCGGTACGCGCAGATCATGGCGTCCGTCGTGCTGGCCGGGCTGCCGCTGCTCGTGGTGTTCGTGCTGTTCCAGCGGCAGATCGTCCGCGGCGTCGCGCACACCGGCCTGGCCGGGCAGTGACGTCCGTCAGCGATCTCGCCGCGGTGGGCGCACGCCGTTGAGCAACGTCCCGTCCGGGCCCGCGCTCCGGGGTGGGACGTTCCTCGAGCAGCTCCACCTGGGCCGGCGCGTCGCCGCGCGCGACCGTGCAGGTGGCGGACATCAACCCACCGGCGCGCGAGGAACGGCGACACCGTGACGCGGCGGCGTGCGCGCGCAACGTACGGCCGGCGGGCAGGTCGCGGACCACGCCGTCGGGGAACAGCGCGTTGGGCAGCTCGTGGTGCACGGCGTCCGGGTGGAAGAAGAGGTGGGCGCTCTCTCCCCGGGACACCGCCTCGTGGTAGCGGACGGCGAGGTCCACGTTGGGGTGCTGCTGGAGGTGACACCGGCCCCACCGTGGGCGAACTGGCCCCCAAGCTGGGCGTGACACAACAGGGGGCGTCCAAGTCCGTGGCCGAGAGGCGAGGTAAGACCACCGCGCTGACCGCGGAACTGAATTCTTGCCAGGCAATTGCCAGGAAGTGACGGTAGTCTCGCTCGGCATGAACTGGCAGCGCAAGGTGAACAAAGCGCTGGTCAGGTTCACCGGATTCCAGATCGAACGGGCCGGGAAAGAGCCGTCGGCCCCTCCCGTTCCCGACGTCCGACCGCCCGCGGATCCGCTGACCGACCGGCTGCTCGAAGCCCCCGTGTTCCTCCTGTCCCCCGTGCGGTCCGGCTCGACGCTCCTGCGGTCGATACTGAACGCCCACTCGGCGCTGCACGCTCCTCATGAGTTGCACGTACGACGCCTGAAGGTGAGTTTCGAGACGAGCCTGGCGTCGAAGGCGATGGCGGCGCTCGGCCACAACCAGGCCGATCTGGAGCATCTGCTGTGGGACCGCGTCCTGCACCGGGAGCTGGTCCGCAGCGGCAAACAGCACGTCGTGGACAAGACACCCGCGAATGCCTTCGTCTACCAGCGCATCGCGACGTGCTGGCCTGACGCCCGCTTCATCTTCCTGCTGCGCCACCCCGCCTCGATCGCCACGTCCTGGCACGAGGCCAGCCCCGACAAGCGCACTCCCGACGAGGCGGCGCTGGACGCGCTGCGGTACATGAAGGCCGTGCAGCGGGCCAGGAAGGCACTGCCCGGCCTGACGGTCAAGTACGAGGAGCTCAGCGCCGAGCCGGAGCGCGTCACCCGGGAGATCTGCGCGTTCCTGGGCCTGGAGTGGGAGCCGGAGATGCTCTCCTACGGCAAGCAGAGCGTGATCCAGAAAGGGCTCGGCGACTGGCGCGACAAGATCCGATCCGGCACCGTGCAGCCCGCCCGCGAACTGCCCGCCGAGCACGAGATCCCGGACGCGCTCAAGCCGATTTCCCGTACCTGGGGGTACATCTCGTGAAGATCCGCTATCTCATGCTGCACGCGTACGGCATGGGCGGCACCATTCGCACGATCGTCAACCAAGCGAACGCGATGGCCGCGGCGGGACACGAGGTGGAGCTGGTCAGCGTGGTACGCCGGCGCGACAGGCCGCGGTTCGCCCTGGACCCGCGGATCACGATCACCACGCTGGTGGACCAGCGTGGCGGGCGCCGGCCCGACTCCATCGGGCGCAGGGCCTGGCGCCGGGTACGCGGCAAGGTCGTGCCACGGGGCGAGTTCGCGGCCGACTACTTCACCGAGCGGGTGGAATGGGCGGCCATGGACTACTGCGCCAAGCTGCGCGACGGCATCCTGGTCACCACCCGGCCGGCGCTGAACCTGATCTCCGCCCGCCGTACCCCCAAGAGCGTCATCAGGGTCGCCCAGGAGCACATGAACCTGTCGGCCTACCCCGACACCATCCGCAGGGAGATCGCCCGCCACTACGGGCGGCTCGACGCGATCACCGTGCTGACGGGGACGAACCGGCTCGAATACCAGCGGCTGCTCCCCGCGACGCCGATCGTGCAGATCCCGAACGCCGTGCACAGGGTCGATCAGACACGTTCCCGTCAGGCCAATCCCGTCGTGGTCGCGGCCGGCCGGCTGGTGCCGCAGAAGGGGTTCGACCTGCTCATAGCGGCCTTCGCCCAAGTGGTGGCCGAGCATCCGGACTGGCGGCTGCGCATCTTCGGCACCGGGCCGCGCAAGAGCCAGCTGAGCGGGCTCGTCGAGCAGTACGGGCTGCGCGAGCACGTGGCGCTGCCCGGGCGTACCGACCGGCTGGAACGGGAGCTGACCGAGGCCTCCGTATACGCGCTGAGCTCGCGGTTCGAGGGACTGCCCATGGTGATGATCGAGGCCATGACGCACGCGCTGCCGGTGGTGGCGTTCGACTGCCCGACCGGGCCGCGGGACGTGCTGAGCGACGGCGTGGACGGGGTGCTGGTGCCGCCCCGGGACGTGGACGCGCTGGCCGGGGCACTGAAGCGAGTCGTCGCGGATCGTCAGCTGCGGGTGCGGATGGGGAAAGAGGCGGCGAAAACGTCTCGGGCGTACGCGCCGGAACTCGTGATGCCTTTGTGGGAGGATTTGTTCTCTGAGCTGATGCAGGGCGAGCGCGTGACGGACAGTTTCTGGAGCGGCAGCAGGTAGAGCCCGGGTTCTTTAGACATTTCCCAAAAGATCTACCCATCGGAATCCGCGGCGCTATCGGCCTTCTTGGGCGTTTTATCCCTTAATTTCGCTTATATCGGCAAAAGCACCCTCAAGAGCGGTGCAGTCTAGGTCAATGCGTACCCAGAAAGCCATCCTGGCTGCCTTGGCAGGCATTTTTGCCCTGGTCACAGGGCTCGCCGCGCCCGCACACGCGAGCGCGTCGCCGCTCCTTCCCGTCACCGCCATCGACGCTCCCACGGTGCACGGCCGCGCCGCCTACCTGCTCGACGCCTCATCCGGCGAGGTGTTGTTCGAGGACAACAGCGCCGAGCGCATGCCGATCGCCAGCCTTACCAAGACGATGACGGCCTATGTCGTGCTGAAGACCGCCAAGCCGACGGACGTGGTCGAGATCGCTCCCGCCGACGTCGCCTACGCCGAGGACGGCGGCGGCACCACCGCGGACCTGCGCGCCGGCGACCGCCTCACGGTGGACGAGCTCCTGTACGGCGTGATGCTGCCCTCCGGAGCCGACGCCGCGCACGCCCTGGCCCGCACCTACGGCCCCGGCGTCGGCGGCTTCGTCGCCAAGATGAACGCGACCGCCCGCGAGCTCGGCATGACCGACACCCGGTACGTCAACGCCGACGGCCTCCCCATGCCGGGCGGCGACGGCTACTCCACCGCGCGCGACCAGGCCCTGCTGGCCGCCAAGGCGCTGGAGCTCCCCATGATCAGGGAAACGGCCGGCACCCGGTACCACTCGCTCGACGCCACCGATGAGCACCGCTCCTACAGCTGGCGCAACACCAACCGGCTCCTGCGGACGACGCCGGACGCGATCGGGCTGAAGACCGGGTTCACCCGGGCGGCCGGGTTCTGCCTGGCGTTCGCGAGTGAGCAGGACGGGCGGCGCCTGGTGGGCGTGCTGCTCGGGGAGTCCGACTCCAGCCGCCGCTTCGCCACGGCCGAGGAGTTGCTGACCTGGGGCGCGAGCCGCCAGTCCGCCTGACGCCCGGCGAGCCGGCCGTCCGGCGCCGGGCGGCCGGCCGCGTGGCACGAGGCGTGGTAGATCAGCCAACTGGATCCATCAGCCCCATGGACGGTGTTGATCTTTTGGTTTAGTTTGCCCGACATGAGGCTTCGAATCGCGTTGAGCGCGCTGTCAGCGACCCTCGTCCTCGCGGCGGCGGCCCCGATCCCCGCCCAGGCCGGCCCGCCACGGCTCGGCTGGGAGCTCAAGGAGACCGGGGTGACCGCGCGCCTGCGCGGCCTGTCGCCCGTCAGCCGCGACGTGGTCTGGGCCTCCGGCTCGGGCGGCACGGTGCTGAGGACCGTGGACGGCGGCCGGACGTGGCAGAACGTGTCGCCGCCCGACACCGCCGCCCTGCAGTTCCGCGATATCGAGGCGTTCGACGCGCGCCGGGCCGTGGCGCTGTCCATCGGCGAGGGCACGGACTCGCGGGTCTACCGTACGGAGGACGGCGGACAGACCTGGACGGAGACGTTCAGGAACGACGAGCCTCGGGCGTTCTACGACTGCCTGGCGTTCTTCGATCCCCGGCACGGGCTGGCCATGAGCGACCCCGTGGACGGCAGGTTCCGGATCCTGGCCACGGAGGACGGCGGGCGGAGCTGGCGGGTGCTGCCTTCTGACGGCATGCCGGAGGCGCTGCCGGGCGAGGCCGGGTTCGCGGCCAGCGGGCAGTGCCTGGTCACGGCCGGCGGCCGGGACGTGTGGCTGGCCGGCGGCGGGGCCGAGCGGGCGCGGGTGTTCCACTCGGGAGATCGAGGACGTACGTGGACGGTCGCCGACACGCCGATCCCCGCCGGAGACCCCGCGCGGGGCGTGTTCGCGCTGGCCTTCCGGGACCGGCACCGCGGCATCGCGGTCGGCGGCGACTTCCGGCCGGACCAGCAGTCACCCAGCGCGGGAGCGGTGACCAGGGACGGCGGCGCCACCTGGCAGCCCGCCGCCGCGCCGCCCCCGGCGTACCGGTCGGGGGTGACGTGGCTGCCGTACCCGCCGTTTGCCGCTGTCGCGGTGGGTCCGTCCGGCAGTGATGTGACGTATTCGGGCGGGCGAAGCTGGGAGACCTTCGACGGTGGGTCGTTCGACACGGTGTCGTGCGCGCGGGACGGGGCTTGCTGGGCGTCGGGCGAACAGGGCCGCGTCGCCGAGCTGACCCTGCAGTAGCCCGCCCGCCGAGCCTGCGCGGGCGCGGTGCCGCGGGCGGCGCCCGCGGAGGTCAGCGGACGCCGCGGGGACGGAACTGGATGCTGATGCGCGGCCCCGTGGGGCGGGTCGTCTTCGGGATGGCGTGCTCCCACGTGCGTTGGCAGCTGCCGCCCATCACGATCAGATCCCCGTGGCCGAGGTCACGCCGGATCGAGGGGCCGCCGCCACGCGGACGGAGCAGGAGGGGCCTGGGGCAGCCGACCGAGACGATCGCCACCATCGTGTCCTCGGTGCTCCCCCGGCCGATGGTGTCCCCGTGCCAGGCCACGCTGTCACGGCCGTCCCGGTAGAAGCAGAGCCCGGCCGTGCGGAACGGCTCCCCGAGCTCCTCGCCGTAATGCGCGTTCAACGCGCGCCGGGCGTCGTCGAGCACCGGGTCCGGCAGGGTCTCGTCCTCGTCGTAGAACTTCAGCAGCCGGGGCACGTCCACCACCCGGTCGTACATCCGCCGCCGCTCGGCCCGCCACGGCACCACCTCGGCGAGCCGCTCGAACAACGTGTCGGCACCCGACAGCCAGCCCGGCCGCAGATCGATCCAGGCGCCGTGGGCGAGCTGCGTCCTGCGGACGGCGGCGCCGAGCGGCCCGACGCCGAGCTCTTCGTCCAGACCCAGCAGAGATGCTTGGAACGCGGCTGTCATAGTGCCGAGTGTAGGCCATGGTTCAAACACATATTCGATAGTATGAGAAGGTCGCTTTCGCCGGCGCGTCGTGCCAGGCTGGCAGGCGCCGGACACGAGTGGCGTCGCCCTCAGACCGCGCCGTGAGGTGAGGAGGCCACCCACCGCTTCGTCACGCGAAGGACCAACGCCATGCTCACTACCCACTACCTGCCGGGCACCCCCTGCTGGATCGACGTCAACAGCTCCGACGTCGACCGTTGCGCGGCCTTCTACACCGGGCTGTTCGGCTGGCAGACGATCACGCTCGGGCCCGAGCACAGGGACTACCGCCTCTGCCAGGTCGACGGCAGGACGGTCGCCGGGATCAGCCACGCCACCGAGGACAACCCGGCTGCGGCCTGGCTGACGTACTTCCGGACCCCCGACGCCGACACCGCCGCCAAGACGATCGAGCAGGCGGGCGGCACGGTGGTCGCGCCGCCGCGCGACATCGAGGGGCAGGGCCGGATGGCCGTGTTCGCGGATCCGGCGGGGGCCAGGTTCGCCGTGTGGCAGCCGGGCGAGACCAAGGGGCTCGGGATGGTCACGGAGCCGGGTTCGCTCGCCTGGGTGGAGCTCTACGTTCCCGACCTCGCCGCCGCGCGCTCCTTCTACCAGGCCGTCTTCGGCTGGTCCATCCGCGATATGCCGATGGGCGACCTGTCCTACCCCGTGATCTCCCCCGCCGGGGGCGGCGAGGAGACGTCCATGGCCGGGCTCGCCCAGCTGGAGCCGGGCGACAACCCGCACTGGCTGCCCTACTTCGAGGTGCCGGACTGCGACGCCACGGTGGCCATGGCGCAGCAGCTCGGCGGCACGGTGCGGGCTCCGTCGATGAGCGTGGAGGACGTCGGGCGCATGGCGTTCCTGACCGACCCGCACGGCGCCCGTTTCGCGGTCATCACCAGCTCGGCGTGAACGGCGTGGCCGCCGGCTTCAGGTGAGCGAGGAGCCGGTCGGCGCGTGGGTCAGCCGCCGCACGCCGCGAACACGAAGGTGTCCTTCAGCACCGTGTAGCGGTCCCTGATCGTGGCCGCGCCGGTCCGGGTGTCGATCTGGACGATCGTCACCTTGGTGGAGTTCGACAGGTGGCGGGTCAGGTGGAGGGTCACCTGGGTGTCCCCCGTCCAGTCGATCATGTCGAGGTCGCCGACCGGCAGCTTGATCTTCTTGCGATCGGTGACCTGGTCGGACTCCAGGTCGTACAGCACCAGCTCCGGCTTGTCCCCCTGCACGAGGTTCGCCACGGTACGCCCGTCGGCGGCCAGCGCCTGCGGCCCGTTCGCCGCGACGACCTGCGGCGGCGTGGCGCGATGCAGCCGCTCGCCCGCGTCGCTGTAGACGATCAGGTCGGTGACGGATTCGTCGTCCTCGAAGGTGGCGAGGAGCTCGTCGCCGTCGGCGCTGAAGCCCTGCAGGCCCAGGTCGGACGGCAGAGTGCCGAGCCGGTCGCCGGTGGCGGTGTCGAAGACGAGGGTGGCGCGGGGCTTGTTGCTGAAGACGGCGGCCAGCCGGCCGCCGTCGTCGGAGAGCACCAGCGTCATCTCGTTCTGGCCGACCCGCGGCAGCGCGTCCTTGGGCAGCAGTGTGACGCCGCCGCCAAGCGTCCGCAAGGCGAGCCTGCCGGTCTTGGTGAAGTACGCGACCCGCTGCCCGTTCCCGCTGACCGCGATGGGAGCCGGGAAGTCGCGGGTGGGCCTGCCCTTGGCGTCGAGGGCGACCCCTTGCGCGTCGCGCAGCGTCATCTGCTCGCCGCTGTGCATGACGAGCCGCCAGCCGCCACACGGCCGGGGCTGCTCGTCCTTGTCCGCGCAGCTCTTGATGGAGGCGTACCTGATGCTGTCGTGGTGCGGATCGGCGTGCGCCACCGCCGGGGCCGCCGCCAGGGCGGCGAGCGTGATGGCGAGCGTCGCGAAGATCTTGGTTCTCATGTGGGTCACTCCCCCGCGGCGAAGTAGGCGTGCCTGGTCTTGCTGATCGTGTACGTGTCGGCCTGCGTGGCCTCCCGGGACTGCGGGTCGACGGTGAGCACCCGTATCACCGCCGGTTGCCCGTCCTCGCCACTCTGCACGACCACGTTGAGCCGCCCGTCCGCGCTCCACCACGGACCGTACGGCAGCGCGCCGGGACGGACGGGCAGGTCGGCGGCGGCCGAGAGATCCCCGGTCTCCAGGTCGTAGATCCGCACCCTGGGCGGCCGCTTGGTGTGCGTGTCACCCGTCGTGAACGTCGCCACGGTCTTGCCGTCAGGGGCCAGCGCGTGCGCGAGGGCGTTCGCGACCACCTGGGGAGGCGTGCTCGTGATCGGGGCGCCGCCGTCGAGGCGGTAGGCGTACATGGCCGTGGTGTTGTCGCGCTGGAGGCGGGTGGCCAGCACCTCGTCGCCGTCGCCGCTGAAGCCGAGAATCATGTCCGCGGCGGGCAGCGTGGTGATCTTGCCGGTGGCGACCGTGATGACCTTGGTGGGCAGATGGGTGGGATCGTCCAGATAGTCGATCAGCACCTTGTCCCCCGCGGGTGACAACTCGACGCCGATCTCGTCGGTGCCGACGCCCTTGGGCACCGCCGACTTGGGCAGCACCGTCGCCGGGCCGCCGGCGGCCGCGCGGACGACCAGGCGGTGGTCGCCGGCGCGTTCGTAGGCGAGCACCCGCCCGTCCCCGCTGATCGCGAACGTGCCGGACTCGCGGACGTCCTCGCCCGCAGCGTCGATCGTGGTGATGGCGGCGTCGCGGACGGTCGTCTGCTTGCCGTCGCGCCACAGCAGCCGCCAGTGGCCGCAGGGGAAGGAGTCGCCCTCCTTCTTGTCGTAGCAGGACTTGACCCAGGCGGCGCGGGCCACCGGGGGCGCGGTCCGCGCGTGGGCGGCGCCGGGTACGAGTCCCAGCCCGCCGAGGACGGCCGCCGCCAGGAGCGCGGCGGTCGCTGAGGGATGCCTCATGGCTGTGATCCTTTCGTTCACCCGTTTAGACCCGCACGTGCCGTGGCCGGTTCGTCACGGATCGGCCACAGCTGTCCGTCGAACGCGCGCTCGCGGGCCTCTTGACCGTCGCCCTCATCCATGTCTAGATCAGAAGGTTGATCGTTCCCGAGCGGAGGATTCGGCATGGCGTCGGCATGGGCTCACCGATCGTGACCACCGCGGGCCTGGACGTGGCCCCGGAGCCCGGGTGGTCCCAGGACGCGCCCGGTGAGCGGGGCTCGCGGCGGGCGCGTGCGGTGCGGATCTCCACAGTGTTCGCCGGGCTGCTCCATCTGGCCATGGCCGCCGTGCTGGCGGGGATTCCCGGGAGCTCGCCCACGCTGGACCGCGTGCCGGTGCCCGAGGGGTACACGACGGCTCCGCCGCCGGCCGCGCTCAGCGCCCGCCCCGCGGCGTCGCCGGTCCTCCCCACGCCGGACACCGCCGCGCCCACCGCTCTGCCTGTCAGCGGCGCGACGCCTGCCGACGGTCGCGGGCGTACGCCGCCGGGCGGCGTTCCCACGGGCACGGTTCGACCGACGCCAGGTCGGGGGGCGCCGGTGGCGGTCGGCGCGACCGCGCGGGGGAGCAAGACCGCTGCGCACCCCGGCGAATCTGTTGCTACGCGGCCCGGCAAGACGGTCGCGCCGGCCAAGGCGACGCCGGCCAGGGGACCGACACCTGCCAAGACCCCGCCCAGCCCGCCCGGAAAGCCCTCTGCCACACCTGCCGATGCCCGGCCCACACCTCCTGGACCGACCGGGGAACCGCCGGGACGGGCCGGCGGCGCAGAAGGGGACCTGGCCGGGACGGACGTCCGGGCCGGCCAGGAGCCGGACATCCCGCCCGGCCAGGCGAAGAAGTGACCCCCGGGGCCGTCGGCGCGGATGATCGCATCGCGGGCCGGGCTCGAACCGGTCGGCGTTGAACGAGACATCGATGCCGCCGGCCCGCGCGGCCACCGCGCCGACCGCGTCCTCGTCCAGCGTGAACGCTAAGGGAGCGGACGGCGGCCGGCGAAGCCCAGGTCCGTACGGTGGTACCAGGCGAGCTCCCGCTCCCCCTCGATCCAGCACAGGCGCACCGACACCTCATCGAGCACCGCGGGGAAGTCGACCAGCACCGGCGCGATGCCCTTGACCTCGATCCCCAAGCCGGTCCACCCGCTGAGGATCTCCTCGATGCGGGCCTCGAGCGCCTTCATCTCGGGAATGCCGCCGAGCTCGGAGCCGCCTCTGGCCTGCCGGTCGAAGGTGATCTCGGCGAGGTCGGCGCGGGCGGCGATCACCACGCGGGCGTCCTCGATCACACCGGGCAGCAGGGCGCGGGCCTCGTCGACGGTGAAGATCCGGTCCATGCGGAAACGTTAGCGGTTCGGCTCGTAGGCGTGGACGAGCAGCTCTTGCGCGTGGTCCAGATAGTCGTCCAGATAGGCCGCGGCCTCCTCCGGCTTGCCGGCCTCGATCAGCTCGAGCAGCGTGCGGTTGCGGTCGACGAACGGCTCGTGGAAGGCCCGCGGGTTCTCCATCACGTGGAAGACCAGGCGCAGCTCGGCCAGCAGCTGGCGCATGAGCTCATCGATCCTCGGGCTGTCGTTGAGCGACACGAGCGCCTGGTGGAAGCGGATGTTGGCGGTGCCGACCCCCAGCCAGTCATCCTTGGCGGCGGCCCGCTCGGCGTCCCGCATGGCCTCTCTGACCACGGTCAGCGCCCGCGGCGGCGCCGGACGGCGCACCGCCGCGCCCTCCAGCACGCGGCGCACCCGGTAGAGGTCGAGCACGTCCTCGACGGACGGCAGGCGCACGAACACGCCCCTGTTGAGCTTGTGGTCGAGCAGCCGCTCGTGCCCGAGCAGCCGGAACGCCTCCCGCAGCGTGTTGCGTGACACGCCGAGCCCTTCGGAGATGGCCTCCTCCGACAACCGCTGGCCGGGGCGGAAGAAACCCTCGCTGATGCGGTCGCGCAGGATGTCGGCCACCCGCTCGGCCGTGCTGCTGCGTCCCAGCCGGGGCCGGTCCTGGGAGAGATCAGCGACGACGTCATCCACATTTAACAGGGAATCATGGAGCAAACCTCTTGTCGAATTGTTCAACGATTCTTATGTTGAAACTATCTCCCCCTCGACAACTTAGGAGCAATCGATGTCAAGCTCCGCGCAACAGACCCGGCGGGTGATCCTCGCCAGCCTGATCGGCACGTCGCTGGAGTGGTACGACTTCTTCCTCTACACCACGGCCGCGACGCTGGTCTTCCCCAAGTTGTTCTTTCCCGAGCTCGACCCGTTCAACGCGACGCTGGCGTCGCTGACCACCAACGCCGTGGCGTTCGTCGCCCGGCCGCTGGGCGGCGTGGTGTTCGGCCACTTCGGCGACCGGGTGGGCCGCAAGACCGTGCTGGTGGTGACGCTGCTGGTGATGGGCGTCTCCACGTTCCTCATCGGCGTGCTGCCCGGCTACGCGAGCGTGGGCGTGATCGCGCCGATCCTGCTGGCGCTCCTGCGCTTCGTTCAGGGACTCGGACTCGGCGGCGAGTGGGGCGGCGCGGTGATCATGTCGCTGGAGCACGGCGACGGGCGGCGGCGCGGGTTCAACGCCAGCTGGCCGCAGGTCGGCGTGCCGGCCGGGTACGTGCTGGCGACCGGACTGCTCACGCTGCTGTCGTTCGTCCAGTCGGACGCGGCGTTCCTGTCGTGGGGCTGGCGGGTGCCGTTCCTGCTGTCAGGCGCACTGGTGTTCGTGGGCCTGTGGGTGCGGCTGAAGATCACCGAGTCGCCGTTGTTCGCCGAGGTCGAGCAGCAGGGCGCCAAGGCGAAGATGCCGCTGGTGGAGGTGCTGCGGACGCACCCGCGCGCGCTGCTGTCCGCCTTCACCGCGCGGATCGGGGTGGACGTGGCGTTCTACACCTTCACCGCGTACATCATCGTCTACATCACCGGTCAGCTGGACCTGCCGCGCTCGTACGCGCTGAACGCGGTTCTCATCGGCTCGGCGCTGCAGCTGGCGCTGATCCCGCTGTTCGGGGCGCTGTCGGACCGGGTGGGGCGGCGGCCGGTCTACTTCGCGGGCGTCGTGGGCGCGGCGGTGTGGGTGTTCGCGTTCTTCCCGCTGCTGGAAACGAAGTCGTTCCCGCTGATCGCGCTGGCCGCCGTGGTCGCGCTGATCACGCACGCCGCGATGTACGGGCCGCAGGCCGCGTTCATCGCCGAGCTGTTCAGCACCCGGCTGCGTTACAGCGGGGCCTCCATGGGTTATCAGGTGGCCGGCATCGTGGGCGGCGCGCTGGCGCCGATCATCGCGCTCCAGCTGTTCCAGACGTACCAGACCACGGTCGCGGTGTCGATCTACGTGGTCATCGCCCTGGCCGTCACCACCTTGGGCCTGGCCATCGCGCCGGAGACCCGCGACCTCGACCTCGCCGCCGAGATGGAGCCCGCGCCGCGCCCCGGGATCCCTGGCCAGGTCGGGCCGTTCGCCTGAAGCACCTCCTGGATTGCCGCGAAGGCGGGCGGCGGCTGCCACCGCCGCCCGCGCGGAAGGGCGCGGTTACGTGAGGTCGCCGCCGCAGGGCATCACGGTGTAGGCCCCGGGGAATCCGCGGCCGGTTGTGCTGCCGGCACGCTGAGCGCCGTACGCCATCTGCCCTTGAAGGCCGCCATCGAGACCAGGAACACGACCTGTCCGGCGAGCGCCACACCGAGCCACGTCTGCCAGCCGCCGGTCTCCACCACCAGGGGCGAGACCACCAGCAGCACCACGATCATGACGCGGACGACCATGCCCCAGATGCCGAGCGCCGAGCCCTGCAGCCGGGATTCGACGTCCTCGGCGTTCTCGGAGAAGTTGGCCATCCACGGCACGTACGCGACGCCCATGAACAGGTAGAGCAGCGCGTACACGACGGTCACCTGCGCCGCCGGGACGCCCGGGCCGATCAGGGTGATGAAGTACACGAGCATCGCCACGGTCAGCAGGGTGCCCACGGCGGTGAACGGCTTACGCAACTGGATGCGGTCCGAGACCCGGCCCACGATGACCACGGCCACGGCGTTGAGCACGATACCCAGCGCCACCACCCGGTTGGCCGCCGCCGGGTCCATGCCGAACGCGCCCGTCAGTATGGTCTGGCCGAAGATCGCGAACGTCCAGTAGAGGACCTGCCAGCCGGTGTTGCCCAGGACGTGGGCCCACAGGTGCGGATGCCGGAACAGCTCACGCACCCGGCCGTGCTGGGTCCGCCCCTCGGCCTGCACGGCCATCTCGGACTCGAGCACCGCGGCCCGCAGCGCCGCCGACGGCTCGGCGATCTTCCAGATGATGACGCCGCACATGCCCAGCGACACGACGCCCATGATGATCGCCTGCGACTGCCACGCGTTGCCGAACAACGGCAGCGTGAACCCCGCGATGAACGAGGCCAGAAACGACGCCCCGACGGGACCCCACGTCCAGAACGCGAACGCCTGCGCCCGGCCCAGCCGCGGCGAGAAGTCCCGGACGAGCGAGGCGGTGATCGTGATCCCCGCGCCCTCGATGAACAACATCAGGCAGCGGATCCAGAACAGGCCGGCCACGGAGTCCACCGTGGCGAGCAGGAAGTTGCAGGCGGCCGTGACGGTCAGGGTGGGCACCAGGATCGTGACCCGCCCCCACCGGTCGGACAGGATGCCCCCGAAACCGGCCGAAAGCCCGCCCACGAGCACCGACAGCGCGGCGATCTGCCCGTAGACGGTGAGCGACATGCCCAGGTCCTCCATGAGGAGGGGCAGAATGGTGGCGATCGTGGTCTCGAAGTTGGCCACCAGACTCGCCAGGACCGCGATCGCCAGCAGGAAGATCCGGCGGCGACCGACCGGGTAAACGCCCAGCTCGCGGACATAGAACGGCTTCATGACCCATCCTCCGGGGGACGGTTGTGGGACATCGCTCTAGAACGCGTTTCTAGTTGCTCCAAGCTTTCCGTTTTGTATGGATAAGTCAACGTTCCGAGGGATCACGATGTGATCTCGAGCACAGGGTCAGGGTTGTGACGGAATCGCCATCTATTCACGGAACAACACCCATCGAATGGGCATAAACTGCCCGCCTGTGAGCCTGCCTGTACGTGAACGTTCCCCTCGGCCGGGCGGCGGTCGCCACCGCCGGCCCGTGCCCACGTCCCTGCCGCCGGACGCTCCTGTGCTCGTGCTCGCCACCCCCGGTGACACCGCCGGCGTGGCGGAAGAGATCGCGGCCGTGGTACGCGTGGACAACCCGCAGATCGAGGTCCGGCTGTCGAGCGTCGCCGACCTGGCGGACTCCCTCCCCACCGGCCGCGACGTGGTCATCGTGCCCCTGCTCACCTGGGAAGACCCCGTCGTCATGGCGGAGATCGGCAAGGCCGTGGCGGCCGGCGGCTCCGGAGCCGCGGTGTCCGACGCGCTCGGGCCGCACCCGCTGCTGGCCGAGGCGCTGCACATCCGGCTCGCCGAACGCGGCCTGGCCCGGGCCGACCGCGTCCGCCTGCTGAACGTCTCCAGCCCCGTGGACGCCGTCATCCTCGGCACCGTCGGCGGCGAGCGCGCGGTGCGCGCCGTGCAGGCCACCGCGGTGCTGCTGGCCTCCCGGCTCACGCTCCCGGTCGTGGCCGCCGCGCTCGACAGCGAACCGGGCGTGAGCGTCGCCGCCCAGCGCCTGCGCGCGGCCGGCGCCGAGCGGCTGGCGATCGCCCCCTGCATGATCGGCCACGAGGCGCCCCCGGGGATCGTCGAGCGGGCCGCCGCGGAGATCAACGCCGGGCATGCGGAGCCGCTCGGCTCGCACAGCGCGGTCGCCGAACTTGTCGCGCGAGCTTACGGCAGTCAACTCGCGACTTGACAAGGGCTTGTAAAGATCACGGAACTCGCGTTACCGTCTGCGCATGCGCCAGGTGGTGTGGAACAGGGAACGACTCGGCCTCCGTGACGTGACCGAGGCCGACGTGCCCGCGCTGCACGCCATCTACGGCGATCCCACCGTGACGCAGCACATGCCGTTCGCGCCGCGCACCTTGGGCGAGGTCGCGGACCTGGTGGACGAGGCCATGGCGGCGGTCTGCGCGCAGCCGCGGCTGCTCTACGTGATGGCCGTGGTCGACGCCGAGCGCCGCGACCTGATCGGGGTGGCCCGCCTGAGCATCGAGTCCGAGCACCCGCACAGCGCGGAGATCGGCTTCGGGCTCCACCCCGACGTGTGGGGCCGCGGGGTCGGCACGGATCTTGTGCGGCTGCTGCTGTCGTTCGGGTTCAAGGAGCTCGGGCTGCACCGGATCTGGGGTGCCCGGGCGCCGGCCAACCTGCCCGCGCAGCTGGCGATGCTGACGGCGGGGATGGTGGAGGAGGGCCGGATCCGGCACCACGTGCACACGCCGCACGGGTGGCGCGACTCGATCGTGCACTCGGCACTCGAGGACGAGTGGATCGATCGCTGAGCGGCCGGTGTGGCGGGCACGCGGATTGTCGGTGGGCCACCCTACGATGAGCCTCCTCACGGAGGGATGAGCCTATGGTCGACTCGCTGATCGTGCCCCTGTTCGTCACGACGGACCTGCCGCCTGAGGCGGACCTGGCCGAGTTCGGGGCGTTGCTCGCCGGGACGGCGCGCGTGCTGGGCCACGAGGGCGCCGGCTACGAGGCGTTCCTGACGGGCAAGGTGTTCTGGCTGGACCGGCCCGTGCTCCCCGAGCAGCGGCCAGCGGCCGAGACGGAGTTGCGATTCGCGGGGATGCTGGGTTACCTCGCCGCTTCCGGCTCCGGCCACACGGCCAGGGACGTGGTCGGGGACGTGCGGCAGGCGATCGGCGAGGCCGTGGCGAGCCGCTACGGCGACGTGGGCGTGGCTCCGGCCGTGTTCATGATCCGCGACCAGGACGTCCGCGAGCGCACCCCGGAAGCCGCCCTCTACGTCGACACGCCCGACGGCACGGCCGAACTCGTGAGTGCGGCCAAGTCGTACCTCTAGTCAGAAGGTCTCGCCGCGTGCCATGGTGAACGAAGATCCTTCCGGCGGGCCCGGCACACGGCGCGAGACCCGCTGGTGGCGGTCTGAACGACGAGGAGGTTTCCCATGGCGGTGCTCGGCGCGATCTGCTTCGGGCTGGTGATCGGGTGGATCACATACCGGACGCTGCGCCGCAGGGAGGGCGCCGTGGGTCTGACCGACCTCGCCACGGTGCTGGCCGCGGTGGGCGGCGGGGCGGTGACGGCGTTGTTCGACGTGCCCGAGGTGTTCGGGGCGTACGCGGTGGGGCTCGCGGTCGGCTTCTTCGGCTACCTGGTCGTGGCCACGCTGATGCCGGACTCGAAGTGGATGGACCACTAGTCCGGGAGGCCGACCAGCACGTACGGGGCCCACAAGTCGGGCTCGGCGGCCCCGTACAGCTCGCGCAGGTCCAGCACGGCGTCGCGCAACGCCTGCGCCGGCCCCCGCGCCGGGGCGGAGCCTCGAACGGCGCCTCCGCCGGAGGTGGCGAGGCCCGTCAACGGACATCAGCGTCCGCATTCCCCGATGAAGTGCGGCTCTTGGGTCACCGCCCCGCCGGACCGATCGGCCCAGACCAACCACCGCCTTCCTTCAGCGGGTCGGCGACGGCCAAGTCGAGGGCTGCGTGCAGGCGCTCCTCCGCCTCCGCGAACTCGCCCCGCCGCAGGTCGAGCACGGCGCGGTGCAGGGTGGCGACGAAGAGGGCGTCGAGGTCGCCTTCGCCGGCGGCCAGCTCCAGCGCCCGCTGCAGCTCCGGCAGGGCGTCGTCCACCCGATCCAGGCCGGCCAGGCAGAAGGCGCGCATGGTCAGGGCGACCGCCTCCTTGGCGGGCGCCCGCATCCGGGCGAACGTCTCCCCCGCCGCTCCGAACTCCTCCAGCGCCCGCACGACATCACCCTCCGTGTACGCGAGCACGCCCAGGTTGTAGCGGACCGAGGCGGAGCCGTCATGGTGGCTGATCGCCTCGTACTCGCGTTCCGCCAGCTCGAAGGCGGCCCTGGCGCCTGCGGCGTCGCCGGTGGCGCGGCGGCGTTGCGCGATGCGGTACCACTCGTCGGCGGGATCCCGGCGCTCCCCCCTCCGCCGTACGACCTCCACCACGCGAGCCTCGCAGGCGGCGGCCTGCGGGCGGTGGCCGCGCCCGGCCAGCAGGAGGGCGTGCGCGTCGAGCGCCCGGCACGCGTCCTCCCACGCCCCGGCGGCCTCCAGCTCGATGGCGCAGGCGGTCATGCGCTCCACCGCCGCGGTGAGGTCGCCCTGGTCGACGGCGGCGCGGGCGGCGGGGATCAGCGCGGTGGCCGCCGGTTTCTGCTCGCCCAGCGTCAGGTACATCTCACGGGCCCGGGCCGCGCACGCCACCGCCGCGGCCGGATCGCCGGCGGCCAGGTAGGCGTCGGCCGCCTGGGCCTGGTGTGACGCCTCCTCGGCGGCCAGTCCGGCGGCTGCGTACAGGGCGGCCGCGCGGAGGTGCCGGTCGACGGCGCGGGCGGCGTCGCCAGCTCGTAGGAGGACGACGCCCATGCTGGCGAGCTGCCGAGCCTCGGATCGGGTCTCGCCCAGGGCGCGGTAGACGTCCGCCGAACGTTCGTATGCCTCCAGGGCCTGGTCCGGCTCGTCCAGCTCCGCATGGTTGAAGCCGAGCCTGGAGAGCGCGTCGGCGGTCCTGGCGCGCTCGCCGGCTTCGTCGAACGCGGCCGCCGCCCTGGCCAGCACGGCGTTGGCGGGCCTGAGGCGGCCCAGCTCGGCCAGTCGGAGCGCCGCGGACAGCAGGAACCCCCCGCGATCGCCCGGCGCCTCACCGCGTTCACCGGCCGGGTCGAACTGGTGCTCGGCGAAGCGGAGGAGCTTGAGGGTCAGGTCCTCGTCCGAGGTCAGGAGCGCGAGCTCGACGGCGGCCTGCACGAGGTGCTCGTCCATCGCCGGCGGCGGGCCGTCGAGTACGGCGGACAGCCGGTCCAGCAGGTCGGCGTCGCCGTCCCTGGCCAGGGCCAGGGCTTCGCTCAGGTCGCGGGCGTCGCCCAGGGCGGAGAAGCGGGTCAGCAGGGCGTGGGACAGCAGCCGCTGGGCCGGGGCCTGGTCGCGGGAGGTCTTCACAGCCAGCTCGAGGCCTTGGCGGGCGGCCAGGACGGCGTCGTTCACGTCCTCGGCCCGCGCTCCCCCGGCCCGCGCTCCCCCGGGCGGCGCTCCCCCCGCCAGCGCTCCCTCAGGCGGCGCTGGAGCCGGGTGGGTGGCGCGCCATTGGAGCACCTCCGACAGGCGGCCGTAGGCGTCGGCGCGGAGCGTCAGGTGGTCGGCGGAGGTGAGGGTCTCGCGTAGTGCGGTGACCGCCTCGTCCGCTGTCGCGGGGGTGAGGCGCAGGCTCAGGGACTGGGCGAGCAGGAGGAGTGCTTCGGGCCGGGCGGGGTCCTGCTCGGCGTGGGCGGCGAGGGCCGCGCGGGCGGCGGTGATCGGCTCCGTGGGGTCGCCTCCGGTGACCACGGCCCGCTCGAGCAGCGCGTTCGCCAGGGTGGCCAGCAGGCGGGCGCGGTCGGGGTGGCTGGGCGGGGCCGGTCCGGCCGCTTCGCGGATGGCGTCGATGGCCACGTCCAGGTCGGCCTGCTCCCCGGTGACGCCGTAGCGGCGCCACCGGCGCTCGGCCAGCAGTGCGAGGCGCACGATCGGGTCGGCTCCGAGCCGGCCCACCGACTCGCCGCCGACCTGGGCGAACGAGTCCGCCCGTCCGCGGGCCGGCTCGCCGGGGGCGACGCCCAGGGCGTCCAGCATCTCCCGGCCGGCCTCGAGCGAGCGCTCGTCCCCCGTGACCACGTACCACTCGACGAGCCCCGCCGCGTACGGCGCCAGCACCCCGGGATGCGCCCACTGCTCGTGCCAGAAGTCCAGCGCGCACTGCCCCACCCTGATGAACGCCAGCAGGTCGTCGTCCAGGACCGAGCCGGCCGCCCGAGCCCGCGTGAGCTCCACGAGCGCCAGCAGCGTCTGCGACCTGTCGCGGCTGCCCGGCGCCGATTCCGCGGCCGCGAGGTAGGCCCTGACCAGGTCCTCCTCGCCGGGCGCCGCCAACGCGAGCGCCGCGGCCAGCTCCGCCCGGTAGGCCACCTCGCCGGGCGCCCCCAAGGCCGCCCTGAACAGCACGTGCACGGCGTCGTCGAGGAGCTCCCGCGCGCCCGTCTGCCCGTGCAGCCGGACCAGCCCGCCGCCGAGCAGCGCGAGCGCGCCGGGCGCCCAGGATGGGTCGGCCGAGCGCATGGCCTGCTGTAACAGCAGCTGCTCGAGCCGGTCGGCGGCGTCCACGGTCGGGTGGGCCACCGCACGGCGGACCAAGGCGTGGATGAGCAGCCCGACGTGCTGGTACGCGGCCGGGTCCACGTGCAGGAAGATCTCCTCCAGCAGCCCGGCCCACGTGCCGGCCGATTCGCCGGGCGGCATGCCCGAGCTGCGCAGCTTCTCCGGCAGCCGCCCGGGGTCGACGACGGCTACGGCGGCGAAGAAGGCGCCCGCGACCGCGGCGTCCTGCGTGGTCCGCTGGTCGAGCCGGTAGCGGGCCAGGTGGAGCATGCCGATCAGGCGCCAGGCGGCAGTGTCGGACCGGTCGCCGGCGCACGCCCGCATCGCCTGCTCGGCCTCGTCCAGCGCCGCGGGATCCCAGATCAGCCCGGGATCCGCGGCCTGCTCGAACCGCTCGATGCGGGCGGCGAGCGCCGCGGCCGGATCGGTCATGGGCACAGGGTCCCACCGGCGGACGCGCCCGTACAGGACCGCGGCTCAGCCTGACAGCTCGATGAAGGACACCCCCGGCATGGGCAGGTCGAAGCGCAGCGTGACTCCGGTGCCGGTGACCGTGGCGGGCGGGTCCAGCTCGTCGAGGGTGTTGGCGGCGCGGAGTTTGTCCCACTGCTCGTCCGCCGGCCAGTCTCCACCCCCCATAGCGTGCCAGACGGTCTCGATGTTGGAGTGATCGTGGTCGATGCGGTGGTGGGTGAGCGTGCGTGGGCGGCCGTCCAGGCCGTCGACGGTCAGGGTGATCGTGCGGGCCAGCTCGGGGGCGCCGGTCGCCTGGGAGTGGTTGAGCGTGCCGTTCCAGAGCAGCACGCCGATCCGGCCGTCGTCGTGCCGGGCCGCCCACGCCTCCACGCCGGCCACGTCCCCCTCCAACGTGGCCGGCAGCTCGGCGTCGCCGAGGCGGGCGGCGAGCGCGAGCGCGTGGAAGCGGGGTTTGCGCAGGTTGCCGACGGTGAGGAGGCCGAAGCCGCCATGGAAGAGCCGGGGCGGCCGGCCCAGCTCCTCGAAGTGGTCGGAGGCCACCCAGTGCGACAGCGCGCCGATCCTGCCCGCGGCCGACTTCATGCCGTGCAGCAGGAACGCCGCCCCGAACGGCCCGTCGCCGATGCCGTGGAAGTGGGTCGGCGTGGGACCCCATTCGGTCCACCAGATGGGGATGTCCCGCCCGTGCCTGGCCAGGGCCGGGCGCCAGTCGAGCGGGGCGTTGCCGTAGGTGTGCGTGGACAGGAAGTCGAGTGCCGCCCCGGACTCGGCGACGTGGGCGAGCAGCTCCTCGATCCAGCCGTTCGCGGCCGAGGCGGGGCCGCCGACGCGCAGGTCGGGGTGCACGTTCTTCACGGCGGCGGCGGTGACGTCGTAGAGCAGGAAATACTCCTCGGGCGTGCCGGACCAGAAGACGGCCAGGTTGGGCTCGTTCCACACCTCGAAGGCCCAGTGGTCGATCAGCTCGTGGATGCCGTACCGGGCGGCCAGGTGCTCGACCAGGGCCCGCACCAGATCGCCCCACGCTTCGAAGTCCTTGGGCGGCGAGATGATCGCCTCATAGCCGAACACGGTCTTGGACGGATCGGCGGCCAGGTCCCGCGGCATGAACCCGAGCTCCACGACCGGGCGCAGACCCAGGCCGGTGACGGTGTCGTAGACCCGGTCCACGCCGCTGAAGTCGTAGACGTCTCCCTGCTTGTACACGCCCAGGTCGTCGCAGAGGATGCCGTGCGCCCGCACCGTCTCGACGCCGAGCTCGTCCCGCATGATCCGCAGCGCCTCGGTCAGCTCCTCGCCGATGGGCCGCCCGCCGCTCTCATCGGTGTTGAGGAGGTACGACAGGTGCTCCGAGCCCACCATGAGCTTCCATGGGCGCGGCAGGTCACCGCTCGTCCGCCGGGCGTCGACGTGGACGGAGACCTCCCGGGCGGACGCGGCGGGCCCGGTCTCGACCGCCGGAGACAACGGCCCGATCGTGTCCATCGCGGAGATGGCGGCCACCGCGTAGTCCGCCGCGCCGTGGCCCGTGTCGACGTACCGGCAGGACGGGACGGCCGGCACGTCCACGTCCGGCTGCCCGATCGGCTCCTCGTCCCTGTGCAGCAGGTAGCCGATGGCGCCGGGCACGGGATCCCAGGTCAGCGTCACGGCCCCGGCGCCGGGCACCGCCCGGAGGCCGGTCGGGGCCTCTAGGACGGGCCGGGAGGCCGCGGTGATCTCGCCGGACGCCTGGCCGATGCGGTCCTGCCAGTCGCGATGGGCGGGCGTGTTACTCAATGGCTCTTCCCCGTTTCATCGAACATCCCATTCCTCGAGCTGCATCACCGGGCGGAGCTTGGCCTCAACGCCGGAGCCGGCGAAGTAACGGTGCAGGTTGCCGCCGGCGAGCACGTTGCCGAGGGCAGCCATGACCATGCCCTGGTCGAGCGCCAGGTACCACGTCGACACCACCCCGGAGCGGACGGCGATCGCGTCGTAGAAGCCGCCGGGGCCGTAGGCGTCGAAGTCGCGGCGCAGCTTGGCCAGGTTGTCCATGGCCGCCGCCTTCGCGTACGGCAGCGCCAGGAAGCTCGCGTGCGGCGTCACCACGCCGTCGCCGTAGGCGGTGGGCTCCGGCTGGGCGGGGCGGCAGCCCTCGTAGCCGGGGTCGGTGCTGGTGCGCTCGCGGTCGGAGGTGTAGCCCGGCGCGTCCATGCCGAGCGGGTCCACGCCGTACTCGCGGTAGCCGCCGTGCGGGTCGTTGGACGGGGAGAAGCCCCAGTAGCCGTACTTGGCCTCGTTGAGCCCGTGCTCGATCTGGGCCTGGACGAAGACCGGGTGGTTGCGGCCCCAGCTGCGCGGCGCCCACGCCGCCTCGGGGACGACGAGGTCGGGCATGAGGGCCTCGAACATGGAGCCGCCCCAATTGGGGACGTACCGCATGCCGCGGTAGCCGTAGGTGCCCTCCCAGACGTTCACGCCCAGATACCGCTTCCACGAGCCGACCGGCTTCTGTTCCTGCCAGCCGAAGTCGCAGCCGTTGTCGGGGAAGGTCCGGTACGGGCCGAAGTAGCTCTCGCGCGGGAGCTGGCCGAGCGCGATGCCCACGTACTGGCCGATACGGGTCTCGGCGGGCGCGCCATAGTGGTGGCAGGTGGAGTAGACGGTCGTGCCGGTGCCGGCGTAGTCGCTCTCGACGTAGCAGCCGTCGGGCGGCTCCGGCCAGAATCCGCCGCGCAGCAGGCCCGTGCCGGCATCAGGGCGGGCCGCCGGATCGTAGTACGACGTGAAGTTCATCGAGGTCAGCAGCCGGTTGGAGCGGACGGCATGCTGCGGGGTGGCGTTGCGGACCATCATGAGGGCCGTGGCCAGCCAGCCGTTGTCCACGCTGGAGGCGAACAGCCGAACCTGGTCGCCGGTCTCCGGCCAGGTGCGGACGAGCTGGAGGGTTGCGGGGTCGTACCAGTTGTAGAACTGGCCGGTGGGGGCGTTGCGTTCCAGCCGCTCCAGCGCCGTGAGGACCCTGCCGATCCTGGCGGCGGCATCCTGGCCGGTGATCAGGCGCAGGTCGCGGGCGGTGAGCGTGCTCCACAGGTACGTGCCGATGTTGGTGGGCGAGGTGACCTTCGCCCGGGTCTTGAGGTCGCCGGTCACCTTGTCGGCGGGCAGGCCGGTGGCCGGCTCGACCATGGCGGCCATCGACCGCCAGGTGTCCTTCGCGTAGCGGTGGAGCGTGCTGTCGGCGTTCGCGGGAGCGGCCGGCACCGTGAGCGCCAGCACGACTAAGCCGGACAGGACGGTCTTACGCATGAGGGGCTCCTCTTACTTGAGTCCGGAGGTGGCGATTCCCTGGATGAAGAAGCGCTGCAGGAACACGAACAGGAACAGGATCGGCGCGATCACCACGACCGACCCCGCGACCAGCAGGTTGTAGTGGGTGCCTTCGTTGCCGTTGAGGATGTTGAGCGCGACCGGGAGGGTGTACATGTTCTCGCTCTGCGCGACCACGGCCGGCCACAGGAAGTTGTTCCACGAGCCGAGGAACGTGATCAGCCCCAGGGTGGCCAGCGGCGGCCCGCAGAGCGGCAGGATGATCGTGAAGAAGATCCGGAACTCCCGCGCGCCGTCCACCCTGGCCGCGTCGATCAGCTCGTCGGGCAGGTCGGAGATGAACTGCCGCATCATGAACACGCCGAGCGGCGTCACCACGGTCGGCAGGATGATCCCGATGAACGTGTTGACCATGCCGAGTCTCGCGATCAGCACGAACTGCGGCATCATGAGCACGATCGCCGGGATCGCCAGCTGGACCAGGACGAGCCCGAACGCCAGATTCTTGCCGCGGAAGTCGAGCTTGGCGAAGGCGTAGCCCACCATGGAGCAGAACAGCAGGTTGGTGGCCACCAGCACGAGCGCGATGATCATGCTGTTGGCGAACGCGGTGCCGATGTTCACCCTCTCGAACAGCTCGGCGAAGTTGTCCAGCGTCCACGTCTCGGGCCAGAACGTCGGCGGGTCGCGCCTGATCTCCCGCTCGGGCTTGACCGCGCTGAGCGCGGTCCACAGGAACGGCCCCACGACCAGCGCCAGGCCGAGCGTGAGCCCGAGGTAGACGACCGCGTGCTGGCGGCGAGTCCTCTTCACCTGCTCCTCCCCAGCCTCAGCTGCAGGACGGCCAGCGCCACGATCACGGCGAACAACACCGTCGAGGCGGCGCCGGCGTAGCCGTAGTTGCCGACCCCGAACTGGTTGAAGATCGCCAGCGACGCCGACAGCGTGGCGTTCAGCGGTCCGCCGCGGGTCATCACCAGCGGCTCCTCCAGGAACTGCATGAACCCGACCGAGCTGTAGACGGTGCAGAACAGCAGCACGGGGCGGAGCGAGGGCACGGTCACCGAGCGGAAACGGGCCCACCGTCCGGCGCCGTCCACCTCCGCGGCCTCGTACAGCTCTCTCGGGATGGTCTGGAGCGCGGCCAGCAGCACGACCATGTTGAAGCCGAAGCTACGCCAGGCGGTCATGACGATGATCGCGGGCAGGGCGGTGCTCTGGTTCTGCAGCCAGTTCGGGCCCTGGACGCCGACCAGCTCCAGCAGCCGGTTGACCAGGCCGGCCTCGGGCTCCAGGAGGAACTTCCACGCCACGGCGATGCCGATGATGCTGGTGATGTTCGGCAGGTAGTAGCCGAGCCGGAAGAACGCCGCGGGCAGGCGGGCGATGCCCGAGTTGAGCAGGACGGCGGCGGCCAGCCCGAGCCCGATGGTCAGCGGCAGCGTCGTGACCACGAACACGAGCGTGTTGACCGCCGCCCGCCGCATGGCGCCGTCGTTGACCAGCCGCAGGTAGTTGTCGACGCCGACGAGGTCGACGGCGAACGGGTTCGTCACGTCGGTGCTGCGCATGTCGGTGAAGCTCATGCCGATGCCGACGAGCAGCGGCCCCAGGTAGAACACCACGAACAGCACCACGAACGGCAGGATGAACATCCAGCCGATCCAGCTCCGGCGTAACGCGATCCGGACGACGTCCGCCGCCCGTCCCGTCGTGGGGACCGCCAGGTTCACAGGCCGGTCCCGATCGTGTCGGCCTGCGACTGGATGGACTTGGCCGTCTGCTCGGGGGTCTGGGCGCCGCGGGCCAGCTTCTCCAGCTCCGCCTCGAGCACCCTGGCCACCTGCTCCCACGTCGGGAACGGCGGCGGCGTCTTGGCGTCCTTGAGCTGCTCGCCGAAGACGGCCAGCTGCTTGTCGGCGGTCAGCTCGGGCTCCTGCCAGGCCACCTGCACGGCAGGCAGCGCCTTGACCGTCGTATACCACTTGGCCTGCACCTTCGGCTCGCTCAGCCACTGCAGGAACGTCCAGGCGGCGTCACGGTTCTTCGCCTTCTTGAACACCGCCATGGCGGAGCCGCCGATGAAGCTGGTGCCCGAGACGGGCCCCTTGGGGTAGGGGGCGACGTCGAACTTGTCCTTGAACTCCGGCCCGCCGTCGTTGTTGAGCACCCCGATCATCCACGGGCCTGAGAAGAAGCCGCCGACCTCGCCCTTGATGAAGGTCTGCGGGAAGGCGCCCTCGGCCGTGTTGGTCGGGGCGAGCTTCTGCTTGAACAGCGACTCGTACTGCTTGAGTGCGGTCACCGCCTCGGGGGTGTCGAAGGTGTATCGGCCGTCCTTGACGATCTCGCCGCCGGCCTGCCAGATCAGCGGCAGCGTCTCCTGCCAGGACGCGCCGAGCGTGTAGCTCTGCTGGAAGCCGTCCTTGGCCCCGCCCTTGTCCTTGAGCGCCCTGGCGAACTCGGTGAACTCCCGCCAGGTCTTCGGCGGCTCCACTCCGGCCTTCTTCGCCTGGTCGGTGCGGTAGTAGAGGACGCGGGTCTCGACGTACCACGGCACCCCGTACGCCGTGCCGTTGAGCTCGACCGTCTGCCACGCGCCGGGGAAGAACGCCGCCTTGTCCACCAGATTGGGCGGGGTGGGGTCGAGGGCGCCGGTCTTGGCCAGCTCGCCCGACCAGGTCGAGCCGATCATGCTCACGTCGGGGGTGGCGCCGCCCGCGATGGCCGCGGTGATCTTGTCATGCGCCACGTCCCATCCGATCGCCGTGACGTTGACCTTCACGCCGGGGTTGGCGCTCTCGAAGTCCTTGACGAACGTGCCGAGCGCCTTGCCTTCCTCCCCCATCGCCCAGACCGTGACCTCCCCCGTGACCTTGCCGGTCGTGACGTTCTGCGCCTGCTCGGGCGCCTGGGCGGCGTCGCGGCCGCAGCCTGCGGCCAGGATCGCGAGAGCCAGCAGGCCGCCGATGGCGCGGGCTCCGGCGCGCCGGGTGATGGTGTTCACGTTCTTACCTCCTGGGGGTGGGGACCGCAGCTGGCGCGCACGACCAGCTCGGTGGTCAGGATGAGGTGGCTCGGCGTGTCGCGGACGCCGGTGATCAGCTCGTCGAGCGCGCGGGCGGCGCGGGCGCCGAGCTCGCGCATCGGCTGGCGCACGGTGGTCAGCGCGGGTCTGGCGTGGCGGGCGGCCATGATGTCGTCCCAGCCGGTGACGGCCACGTCGCCGGGCACGTCGAGGCCGAGCTCCTCGGCGGCGAGCAGCGCCCCCAGCGCCACCTCGTCGTCGGAGCAGACGATGGCCTCCGGCCGCTTGTCCTTGAGCAGCGCCCTGGCGGCGTCGAAGCCGCACTCCACGGTGTACTCCCGCGTGGCCACGGCCTCGATCGCGCCGCCGAGCACCGACCGCACGCCGCGCCAGCGCTCGTCCACGTCGTCGCCGCTGGTCAGCGGCGCGCCGAGGAACGCGAAGCGCTCGTAGCCGTGGCCGGCCAGGTGCTCGGCCAGCGCCCGCGCCGAGGCGGTGTTCTCGCTGCGCAGCGTGTCCGCGCCGGGCAGCGGGTCGCGGGAGATGACCACCAGCCGCACGCCGAGCCTCACCAGCTCGGCGATCAGCGGGTCGGGGACGGCGTGGCCGAAGACCAGCAGGCCGTCCACGCGCCCGGCCAGGTCCTTGATCAGGTCGTTGACCCTGGTGCGGCCCTTGGTCGACAGGATGACCACCGAGCGGCCCAGCTCGGAGGCGACCTCCTCGTAGCCGAGCAGCACCTCGGTGTAGTAGGGGCCGGCGAGGTCGGGGAAGACGACGCCGTTGGCGGCGTGCCGGCCCTCGGCCAGGCTGACACCGAGGCGGCTGGGCGTGAAGTTGAGCTCCTCGACGGCCTTGAGCACCTTCTCGCGCGTCTTGGCCGCGACGGGTCCGGTGCCGCGCAGGGCCCTGGACACGGTCGCGATCGACACGCCGGCGCGTTGGGCCACCTCGTAGATGGTCACGTCCATAGAGCCACTCCTTTGTGTAAGCGCTTTCATCATGGGGCGGTGTAAGCGCTTACACAAATGCAGTGTGCCAGTCTTGTTAACTTCTCGTACAGACCCCGTCGAGTAACGGTGAGGTCACGCCGGAGGTGGGTAGCTGCACGGCATGCTCTATGGCAAGGAACACGTCCGGCGCTATCAGGAGACCGACGGCGCGGAAGGACACGACTGGAACAACACCACAGTCCTCCTCCTCACCACCAAAGGCCGCAAATCGGGCAAACCATACACGACCCCGCTCATCTACCAGCGGCACGGCGACGACCACGTGGTCGTGGCCTCCAAGGGCGGGGATCCCGACCATCCCGAGTGGTACAAGAACCTGAAGGCCAACCCTGACGTCGAGGTGCAGGTCAAGGGCGACAAGTTCAAGGCCCGTGCCCACACGGCGAGCGGCGAGGACAAGCCCGTGCTCTGGCGGCTCATGACGAGCACGTGGCCGGACTACGACGAATACCAGCGCAAGACCGACCGCGACATCCCGGTCGTCGTTCTCGAGCGCATCACCTAAATGGCCGGAAGGCCCCGCCGAAGCGGGGCCTTCCGCTTGAATCACTTGATCTGGTACGCCCTGATGACGGTCTCGGCGAAAGCGTTGCCGCCGGTGTCGGCGGCCTTGACGCGCAGCGAGGCGAATGTCCCCCGCGCCCCGGCCGGGTGCCAGGTCTCGGCGGACCAGCCGCCCTTGGCCGACGGATGCACCAGCGTGGGCAGCCAGGTGCGGCCGTCGTCGTAGGAGATCTCCACCGTGAGCGTGCGCAGCTTCAGGTCGGGCGAGCCGTCCTGGCGCTGCAGGCGTAGCGGGATGCGCATGTGGCCCACGGCTGCCCGGTTGCGCTCGTCCAGCTCTGGGCTGATCTTGACGGCCAGCAGCGGCAGCACCTGCCGCTTGCCCGGCTCGGGGGTCTTCGACCGGAACCGCCACTCGGCGCTGACCCGCGTGGACATCTTGGTCTGGGCCGGATCGCGGTCGGCGGTCATGGTGAGCCGGTAGTCGCTCTCCTTCTGCTCTGCGGGCACGTCGATCCAGCCGGGCAGGTAGTCGGCGGCGTAGATCTCCTTTCCGTCGCGGTAGAGCTTGGCCTGCGGGGAGGCGTACTCGCCGTAGGAGATGCGGTCGGGGGTGCCGTCCTCGAACAGGCCGGCCGCGAACTGCAGCATGTTGTCCTCACGCCAGTTGAGGTCCCCGCCGGGGCTGAGCCCGGCCGCGAAGACGCCGTTGTTCCAGCGGTCGGTGGTCTTCTGGCCGGCCCGGTAGACGGTGGTCTTGCCGAAGAAGAACTGGTCGAGGTCGTTCAGGCCGTCCGGGGGCGTGCGGTACTGGACGAAGGACGGGTACCAGCCGGTGTCGCCGGGCGTGTAGTACTCGGTCCTGCGGAAGGGCAGCGAGAGGCGGGAGACGTGGCTGTAGGGCATCCACGCCAGCTCCGTTCCGTACAGCACGGGCAGCGCCATGTGCTCGCCGAACTTCACGTCGTGCTGCGTGGCGTACGTGGAGGTGACCTCGGCCAGGTCGCGGCGGCGCGGGCGGTAGCCGGGGTCGGCGGGGATGCGCGGCTCGGCCTTCATCAGGTGGTAGAAGTACGGGCTGTCGTCATAGCTGCCGTCGTCTTTGGGCTTGGCCCACTGGGTCCAGCGGTAGTAGGCGAAGTTCTTGCTGGCCGTGCGGGTCGTCGGGATGGCCTTGATGCCTTCGATGCGGTCCGCGCCCCACAGGGAGTTCAGGTCCACGTCCAAACCGAAGGGCTGCATGCCCTCGACGAGCTGCAGCATGCCGAACAGGCCGATGGCCAGCCGCGCGGTCGGCTCCTCTGTACGCACGTCCACCGGCTTGGCCCGGCGGGCGTCGGCGGTGACCGTGCGGTCGGCGTCGAGGGTGAACTCCGGCTCGGCCGCCATCACCAGCGTGCCGTCGTGGTCGGCCATCAAGGTGACGACCGTGTAGCGGTGACCCTTGAGCAGCCGCAGGTCCAGGGTGCCGCCGGCGATGTCATAGTTGGTCTGTTCCTTGACGTCGAGGTCGATCACCCCGGCGAAGGCGTTCTGGGCGGGCCGCCCGTCCGTGCCGGTGAAGGTCAGCTTGAGGCCGCGCTTCTCCGGTTCGACGCGCATGCCGATGCCGGTGCGTACGGTGACGCCGCCGCCCTCGGCCACGACCGTGCCGCTGTAGATGCCGGTGGCGCCGGGCCGGGCGGTCACAGTGACCTGGGCGGTGCCGTGCGCGGGCACCTCGACCGTGGTGGCGCCGAGCGCGAACACCGTCGCCGGCTCGCCGTGCCCGTCCTTGGCCGTCACCTCGAGCTCCAGCCGGATGGCGGCGTCGCCGTCGTTGCGGTAGGTGAGCGTGCGCTCCTTCGGCTGGGTGTCGGGCAGCTCGACGTCTCCCATGGAGAGCGAGACCGGCTCGGCCGTGACCTGCTGGGTGATGGCCCGGGCGACGTCCACGCGGCCGGAGCCCTGGACGTAGGCGCCCAGCTCGGCACCGGGGGCGGTGGACGCCATGAGCGCGGCCTTGATGCGGCCGGCCTTCCAGTCGGGGTGCAGGCCGGCGACGATCGCCGCGGCGCCCGCCACGTGCGGGGTGGCCATGGATGTGCCGCTCATCGCCGTGTAGGAGTCCTCACCGGGTTGTCCGGCGGCGGCCCTGGCGGCGACGATGCCCACGCCGGGCGCGATGAGGTCCGGCTTGACCGCGGCGTCGCCGGGGCGCGGGCCGGTGCTGCTGAAGTCGGCCACCCTGTCGGCGTCGCGGTGGGAGGCGCCGACCGACAGCGCGCTGTCCGCGCTGCCCGGGGAACCGAGGTGCTGGGGCCCGTCGTTGCCCGCGGCGATCACGAACAGCGTGCCGTACTTCTCCGTGAGGTTGTCGACGGCCTGCTCCAGCGGGTCGGTGCCGGGCGCGTCGGGGCCGCCGAGGCTGAGGTTGGCGACGCGGGCGCCGTTCTCCGCCGCCCACGTCATGCCCTCGATGATGCCCGAGTCGGGACAGAACCCGCTCTGGTCGCAGACCTTGCCGACGAGCAGCCGGGCGCCGGGGGCGACGCCCTTGTGCGTGCCGCCCGAGGCGGCGCCGGAGCCGGCGATCGTGGAGGAGACGTGGGTGCCGTGGCCGTGCAGGTCGCGCGTGTCCGGCTCGGAGGTGAAGTTCTCGGCCTTGACGACCAGGCCCTGCAGATCGGGGTGGGCGGGGTCGTAGCCGGTGTCGAGGACCGCGACGGGGACGTCCTTGCCGGTGTGGCCGGCCGCCCAGGCCGCGGGCGCGCCGATGTGCGGGACGCTGACGTCGAGCGACACCTTGGCCTTGCCGTCGAGCCAGATCTTCGCGGGCGTCACCGCCGTCCTGGCCTGCGCGGTCAGTGTCTTCCAGAGCGCACCGGTACGGGGCTCGTTCCTGGCCACGCCGTTGATCGCGGGCAGCGGGCGCCCGCCCGCGGCCCTGAGCGTGGCGACGCCGGCCTGCTCCGGGTACGTCAGGATGAGCGGGAGCCCGGGGCTGGCGGCGTCGTCGTAGCCGAGCGCGGCCAGCTTGGTGACGTTGAACAGCCGGGGGTCTAGTGTGCCCGTCGCCAGGAGGGGCATGGCGTCCACGGGCACGATACTGAGCCCCTCTGTGGACCGGCGGTGCACGAAGTCGATCTTCTCCCGGCCGGGGGCGGGAGCGATGTCGAGCTGGGTCTGCTTGTTGGGGAGCGCGCGGAGGGTGACCTTGTCCCCGGTGATGAGGGTGATCGTCTTCGCGGGCTCTACCTGGGCGGGGGGCGGGGTGGGTGCCGCCTGAGCCGGTACGGCGGCCGTTGTGACGGCCAGTAACACGGCGCCCAGAAGGGGGATTCTCTGTTGCACACCCCGCTTTCTAACTGCCAGTGAATTTTGGGGACAAGGTGATTCCTGTGGCCTATTGCGGCAACTGCCGGAAATGGCCAAGATCGGGGCCATGCTAGAAGACGGCCGGGCCCTGGAGGTCGTGGGAATCAGCGCGTTCGATGAGCACGTCTACCGGTGCGTGCTGGCCTGCCCCGGCATCACCGTGCAGGAGCTCGTCATGAGGAGCGGCGAGAGCGCGGGGCGCATCCAGTCGTCGCTGAGCAGGCTCCGCGCCAGGGGCCTGATCAGCCGCCTATGGGGGCGCTCGCCCCGCTGGACGGCGACGAATCCGGGCACCGCGATCCGCTCGCTGGTCCGGGGCATGCAGAGCGAGCTGGACCGGCTCACCGACACGGCCGACGAACTGGAGGCGGCCTTCCGCAACGTCGGCACGGACCCCGAGGGGAGCGGGCAGTTCGAGGTCCTGGCCGGGCCCGAGGAGCAGGCCCGCTGGTACGTCCGGCTGCAGCAGGAGGCCAAGGAGGAGGTGCTGACCTTCGACCGGCCCCCGTACGTGCTGGACTACCACAACCCGCTGCAGACCGACCTGCTCCGCAGCGGCGTGCGCTACCGCACCATCTACGTGCCGGAGGCGTTCGACCACACCGGGGCGCTCGACGAGGTGGGCAGCCTGATCAGGGCGGGCGAGGAGGCGCGGATCCTGCCCTCGCTGCCGTTCAAGATGGCGCTCGTCGACCGCCGGCGGGCGGTCATGCCGCTGCACATGGACCCGCCGCTGACGCGCGGCGTGCTGATCAGGGGGTCCACCATGGTCGTGGCGCTGGTGGAGCTGTTCGAGCGCCTGTGGCGGGAGGCCCTGCCGGTGCGCCCCGAGCTCTGGTCGCACGACAGCTCGCCGGAGCCCGCCCAGGAGGACGAGCCGGCGACGGACCTCGGCCTCGACGACCGCAGGCTGCTGGCGTTGCTGGCGGCCGGGCTCAAGGACGACGCCATCGCCCGCCAGCTCGGCACCAGCCCGCGCAGCCTCCGCCGCCGCCTGCGCCACCTCCTCGACGAGCTGAACGCCGAGACCCGCTTCCAGGCCGGCGCCCAGGCCAGCCGCAGAGGCCTCGTCTGACCGCCACCGCCCTTGCTCAGGGGCGCAGTGCCGAGTACAGCTCCATGGTGCGGTGGGCGATGCGTTCCCAGGAGAAGTGCTCGACGGCCCTGACGCGGCCCGCCTTCCCCATCGCGGCGGCCCGGCCCGGGTCCGCCAGCAGGGTGTTGACACGTTCGGCCAGGTCCGCGGCGAAGCGGTCCGGGTCGTGCGGCGTGCCGTCGGCGCCCTGCTCGATCGGCACGAGCAGCCCCGTCTCGCCGTCGGCCACCACCTCGGGGATGCCGCCGGTGGCGGTCGCCACCACGGCCGTCTCGCAGGCCATGGCCTCCAGGTTCACGATCCCCATCGGCTCGTAGACCGACGGGCACACGAACACCGTCGCGTGCGTCAGCAGCTGGATCACCTCGGGCTTGGGCAACATCTCCTGGATCCAGACGACGCCGTCGCGGTCGAGGTCGCGGACCAGCTGCGTCACCTCGGCCGCGATCTCCGTCGTGTCGGGCGCGCCGGCGCACAACACGAGCTGGGCGTCGGGGTCGAAGGAGCGTGCCGCGTGCAGGAGGTGGATCAGGCCCTTCTGGCGGGTGATGCGGCCCACGAAGACGACGTAGGGCCGGCTCAAGTCCACGCCGTGCTTCCGCAGGACGTCCAGGCCCGGGTCAGGGACGTATTCGGCGGTGTCGATGCCGTTGTGGATGACGCTGACCTTGTCCGGCGAGATCTCCGGGTAGGCGGCCAGGACGTCGCGGCGCATGCCCTCCGAGACCGCGATCACCGCGTCCGCGGCGGCCAGGGCGGTGCGCTCGGCCCACGACGAGATCGTGTAGCCGCCGCCGAGCTGCTCGGCCTTCCACGGCCGCAGCGGCTCCAGGCTGTGCGTGGTGACCACGTGCGGGATGCCGTGCAACAGCTTCGCGACATGCCCGGCGAAGTTGGCGTACCAGGTGTGGGAGTGGACGACGTCGGCTCCCTGGCAGGCGGCAGCCATCTCCAGGTCGACGCCGAGCACCTGCAGGGCCGCGTTAGCGTCCTGCAGCCCGCCCGGCACCCGGTAGGCGGAGACGCCGGGCTCGTCGCGGTCGGCGCCGAAGCAGCGCACCCGCACGTCGGCCAGCCGCCGCAGCTCTCTGGCCAGGTATTCCATGTGCACGCCGGCGCCGCCGTACACCTCCGGCGGGTACTCCCGGCTGAGCAGATCAACACGCATGAGACGACCTTACGGTCAACGTGAGCATAGGGAACACAATCGACGAGCCCAAGGTCGGTAACCCCGGCTCGGGCCATTGAACGGCAAATCAGGACACGAAGGAAGTTCTCCGTGCCGGGATTCGTCGATAGATCGGCCATTTGAGGGTAGCGTCTCGGGCATGAGGTCCCGGAGGGTGCTTGCGGTTGTGCTGGCAGGTGGAGAGGGTAAGAGGCTCATGCCGCTCACGGCGGATCGGGCGAAACCGGCGGTGCCGTTCGGGGGGATATATCGGCTCATAGATTTCGTGTTGTCGAACCTGGCGAACGGCGGGTTCCTGAAGATCGTCGTCCTGACCCAGTACAAGAACCACAGCCTGGACCGGCACGTCTCGCGGACGTGGCGGCTGTCGGCGATGCTGGGCAACTACGTGACGCCCGTGCCCGCGCAGCAGCGGCTCGGGCCGCGGTGGTTCTCCGGGTCCGCGGACGCGCTCTTCCAGAATCTCAACCTGATCTACGACGAGATGCCCGAGCACGTGATCGTGTTCGGGGCCGACCACATCTACCGCATGGATCCGCGGCAGATGGTCGAGCAGCACGAGGACTCCGGCGCCGACGTGACGGTGGCCGCGATCAGGCAGCCGCTGTCGCTGGCCGACCAGTTCGGCGTGATCGAGACCGACCCCCAGGGGCGCAGGATCGTCGCCTTCAGGGAGAAGCCCAAGGACGCGGTGGGGCTGGCGGACTCCCCCGACGAAGTGTTCGCCTCCATGGGCAACTACGTGTTCAAGACGCAGTCGATGATCGACGCGCTGCGGGAGGACGCGCTCGACCCGACCAGCAAGCACGACCTGGGCGGAAACATCATCCCGATGCTGGTCAAGTCGGGCGGCGCCGACGTCTACGACTTCGCCAACAACATCGTGCCGGGGTCGAGCGAGCGCGATCGGGGCTACTGGCGTGACGTGGGGACGCTGGACGCCTACTACGAGGCCCACATGGATCTCATCTCGGCGCACCCGGTGTTCAACCTGTACAACGACAAGTGGCCGATCTTCACCGGGCACGACCCGCTGCCGCCCGCCAAGTTCGTGCACAACGACGGAGACCGCGTGGGACGGGCGATCGACTCGCTGGTGTCGCCCGGCGTGATCGTCTCCGGCGGCACGGCGATCCGGTCGGTCCTGTCCCCCAAGGTGGTGCTGCACTCGCACGCGCGGGTGGAGGACTCGGTGCTGATGGAGAACGTCAAGGTCGGGCGGGGCGCGATCGTGCGCAAGGCGATCATCGACAAGAACGTGGTGATCCCTGACGGGGCGCGGATCGGATTCGACCTTGAATACGACCGCACCCGGTTCGCCCTGACCCGGGGCGGGGTCGTGGTCATCGGCAAGAACGAGATCGTCGACCGGTAGGCGGCGCGCGGCGGCTCGGGCAGGGTCGGACAGGCGCGCGGCAGGGAGCCGTGGTGCCGCCTGAGGCACTAGTAGCCCAGGCTGTAACCTGCGGGATCGCCCGTGCTGCTGCCATTGTCGGTGCTGACGTCGTCGTAGCCACTCGTCGAGTCGTCGCTGTACTGCTCCTCGCAGGAGATGACCTCGTGCTGGGCGGCGTAAATGCCCGAGCCGCCGCTGCCGAGGGTGTGGACCTGACCGCCGATGGTGAGTTCACATTCGGCCGGGCGGGCGTCGGCCGGGCTCGCCATGGCGACGACCGCGGTGGCGGCAAGGGCGCCACCGGCAGCTATGAGGTTGACTTTCATGATCTCTCCCTGCGGTCGCTTATGGCAACACATCATCACTCTAAGTAGTCATTCCGGGAACATGCGGTAACGCCACGCGCAGTCGTTGCGTCGCGTTGCGGAGGCTGTTGCACAAGATCGCGAGATATGGGTGGTTTCAAGGCCGACCGCCAGGACGCGTGGTCCGTCCATCGCCGATTGGGTCTTGATGCGGCCGTCGTTCGGGATCACGCTGAACGACAGGAGGCAGTGATGTCGCACCCACTCGGAGTCAGCCGCCCGGATCTCGAAGTCACCGACCTGCCCACGCCGGAGGAGGTCTTCAAGGTCTCCAAGATCGGCCCCAAGGAACTCTTCAAATACGCCGTCGGCCCCAGCCTGATCGCACTCGGCATCTCGATCGGGAGCGGCGAGTGGCTGCTGGGCCCGCTGAGCGTCGGCCAATACGGATTCGTCGGCGTCGGCTGGGTCATCCTGGTCTCGGCGCTGCTGCAGACCTTCTACAACGTCGAGTGCTCCCGGTATGTCCTCGCCACGGGCGAGACCCCGGTGGTCGGCTGGGGGCGGGTGCCGCCGGGCTGGCCGCTCTGGGTGCCGCTCTCGGTCTTCATCGTGATCTTCGCGTTCATCGCGGGCGGCTGGGCCGCGTCGGCGGGGCAGGGCGTGTACGCGCTGGTCCACGGCGTGCCCCCGGCGGCCGGGGACGCGGAGCCGCGCTGGTGGGCCATCGGCCTGCTGGTGCTGGTGTTCCTCATCACCGCCGCCGCACGCCGCGTCAGCCGCGCGCTGGAGCTGGCGAACTGGGTGCTGGTCGGGACGATCCTGCTCGCCCTGCTGGCCGTGGACCTGCTCGTGGTGCCGTTCAGCCAGTGGTGGGAGGGCATCCGCGGCTTCATCACGCCCGCCGCGCCGCCCGCCGGGATCACCGCGACCCAGCTCGGCGCCCTGGCCGGCTTCACGGCGCTGGCGTCAGGACTCAACTGGTACGTCATGGGTCACTACCGTGACAAGGGCTATGGCATGGGCCACCGCGTCGGCTACATTTCGGGCCTGCGCGGCGAGCGGCGGCCGATCCTGGCCAGCGGCGTCACCTTCCCCGACGACGAGCGCAACCGGGGCCTGTGGCGCCGGTGGTATCGGCTGCTCATGGTGGACATGTGGGGCGTGTTCTTCGTCGGCGCGATCCTCGGCATGCTGCTGCCCACGATCCTCATGGCCCAGGCGGTGCAGCTGTCGGGCGAGCGGCCCACGCGCGCCAACGTCCCGACGTTCGTGGCCAGCGCGCTGGGCGGCGAGTACGGGCGCACGGTGTTCTACATCGCGCTGGTGGTGGGCGTGCTGATCCTGTTCTCCACGCAGCTCGGCATCTTCGAGGCGATGGTGCGGGTGACGACGGACGCCGCCAACGCCACCAGCCCCCGCCTGCGCCGGCTGATCGAGGGCGACCCGCGCCGGTTCTACTACCCGTTCATGCTCCTGCTGCTGGTGATCATCTCGATCATCATCTTCCAGTCGCTGCCGGTGGGGCTGGTGGAGTGGTCGGCCAACATGTCCAACCTGGGCGCGCTGTTCTATCCGTTCCTGCTGATGTATCTCAACAGCAAGCTCCCGCGCCCGGCGCGCCCGCGGCCGTGGCATTACATCATCCTCGTCCTGAACTTCCTGTTCTTCGGCTTCTTCTTCGTCAACTTCATCGCCGACTTCGTGGGCGACCCGCTGGTGACCTTCTGAGCTCAGCTGATCAGGAAGACGTCGCCGTTGCCCAGTGCGGCGCCCCCGGACGGGGCGCCGTACGTCAGGCCGGAGATCGCCACCTGGCCGGCAGCGGTCGTGGTGGCGTACAGGTTCGGCTCGGCGAAGGGGTCGACGGCGTCGTCCCTGGCGGTGCCGAGCTGGGCGGCGGCACGTTGCGTGCCCCGGCCGTCCAGGCGTGCGGTCAGCACGTCGGCGCCGCCTGCCGGCACCCCGATCCGGCCGCGGGTGTAGCCCACGACCTCCACCTCGCCGCCCGGCAGCGCCGCCACGGCGGCGCCCTCGTCGGCGGCCGGGGTGGCGAGCGTGTGCTCCCAGCGGCGGCGGCCCTGCCCGGTGTGGGCCACCGTGTACCCGTCGCCGCCCGATGCGCCCGTGGCGACGGCGAGGCCCTCCGTGGTGACGGTCACCGCATTCAGCCGGTCGTCGCCGGAACCGCCTGCCGTCGTGGCCCACGCCCTGCTGCCGTCGGCGGCGGCGAAGGCGGCGAGCCAGCCGTCGAGGCCGCCGAGCGCGGTCGTGCCGGGCGGGGCCGCGGTGGCGCTGCCGGTGACGTAGAGCGTCGTGGCGTCCGCGGCGACACCGTACGCCTTGTCCTCGCCCGTGCCGCCGTACTGCCTGATCCAGGACACCTCGCCCGCGGGGGTGAGCCTGGCGACGATGGCGTCCTTGTCGCCGCTGTTCGGCCCGTCCAGGGAGCCCTTGGTGTAGCCCGCCACGTACGCGCCGCCGTCGGGCGCGGCGGCGAGCCCGTAGAGGCGGTCGGCGGCGTCCGGCGCGCCGAACTGGGTGATCCACCGGACCGTGCCGTCGGGGCCGAGCCTGGCCACGAACGCGTCGTCGGCCGTAGTGCCCGGATGCCGGCCGTCGAGGTCGCCCTTCGTGTACCCGGCAGTGAGCACGCCGCCGTCGGGCAGCGGCGCGACGCCGTACAGGCGCTCGTCCGCCGGGGTTCCGAACTGCCTGGTCCAGCCGCCGATCCGGGACACCACGGCGTCGAGCCGGCCTGCGGGAGACTGGCCCGCCGCGTACCCGATGGTCAGGGCCCCGTCCGCGTGGGCCGCGACGCCGCCCGCCCAGTCGGTGGCGGCCGTGCCGTGCAGCGGGGCGGGCAGGCCGGTCGGGGGCGTGACACTCAGCCCGGGGCCGAGCTCGGCCATGGCCTGCTCGAAGGCCGGCGTCCAGACCGACCAGTCGTGGCCCCCGTCCATGACGCGCAGCTGCGCGGACAGGGCGGGTGAGCGCCTGGCGGCGTTATAGAGGGCGGCGGACTCGAAGTCCAGGTCGTGGCGGGCGTCGGCGGGGTCGGGGTTGGCGTACTCGTCGTCGCCGACGGCCACGAACAGCCGCACCGGCAGATCGGGGTCCAGATCGGGCAGCGGCGCCGGGTAGGCGAGCTCGCGGTAGACCTCGTCGGAGAACTTCTCCTCCCCTCGGCCGAAGGCGCCGTAGTCGCGGGTGGAGGAGTCGGACGGCGGCAGCGGCGTGTAGACGGCCGGACTGAGCACGGCGGCGGCGCTGAACACGTCCTGGTGGGCGAGCGCGAACCGCAGCGCGCCCGCGCCGCCCATCGAGTAGCCGCCGACCAGGCGGGCCTCCCGGATCGGTGCCGTGCGGTACGTGGCGTCCACGTGGGCCACCAGGTCGCGGGTGAGGGCCGTCTCCACCGGACGTCCCGGCAGGTCGACGCCGGTGTAGCGGGAGTCGACGTACCAGTTGCCGCGCTCGCTCCACGGCGCGTCCGGCATGACGGCGATGACCGGCGGGATGCGTTTGGTGCGAATCATGTCGTCGAGAACACTCTTGACGCGGGTCCACGCCTGCATGGTGTCGCCGCGGCCGTGGAGCAGGTAGAGGACCGGGTGGCGGGCGGCGCCGCGGTCGTAGCCGTACGGGAGGTAGGCGGTGTAGGCGATGCGCTCGCCGTCCAGCGCCGGGGACGGCGCGGAGCCGGTGATGAGCGTGCCGGCCGCGCGGATGTCCGTCTCACCGGGAACGGCGAGGAGGAAGAGCGCGGCGAGTGCGGCCAGTGTGGCGGCGCCGAGCTGGCGAGGTAAGGGCATCGACCGCTCCTGTAAACGTTTACGGAAGGCACCTTGTGGTGTTTCGGCAGAGTTTCCAGGGAGGGGTGTTGCGATGTCAACCAAGGCGGCTCGATAGGTTGGAGCGTCATGTGTGTGCACATCGACGCCGTAGCCACAGTCCGGCGGCCGGCCGACGGCGGGGACGGCGAGCCCGGCGACGGGCGCAGCGACCGGGGCGAGTGCAGCGACCGGGGCGGCGACGGGCGCGGCGACCGGGGCAGCGGCGGGGGCGGCGATGTCTGAGGGGGACGGTCGCGGGAGGCGGGTGACCGCCGTGTTGCTGGCTCACGCCGCCGCCACGCAGGTCATCACGTTCGTGCTGCGTCCCACCATGTCGTACCGGGCGATCGAGCTCGACGTCCCCGCAGCGTTGCTCGGCCTGCTGGGCGCGAGCTTCGCGATCGCACCGCTGCTCCTGGCGCTGCCCGCCGGGCACGCCGCCGACCGGTACGGCGAGCGGCGCCTGGCCTTGACCGGTGCACTCCTGCTCACCGCCGCCAGCGTCGCGTTCTTGACGATCGGGCACACCATCCCGGGGCTGCTCGCGGCCGGGGTGCTGCTGGGCACCGGGCATCTGGGCTGCGTGATCGCCCAGCAGGCACTCGTGGCCAACACCACCCGGCGCGGCGGCCACGACACCGCCTTCGGCCACTACACATTCGCCGCCTCGCTGGGCCAGGCCGCCGGCCCGGTGCTGATCGCGGCGTTCGGCGGGGAGCGGGCGATCCCGGACACCGATCGCATCTTCGCCTGGTCGTGCGGTCTGGCCGTGCTGCTCGTCGTGTTGTCGGCGCTGCTGACCCGCAGCCCGCACCCGGCCGACGGTGAACGAGAGGCGGCGGGCAGCGTGCGCTCCCTGCTGCGCCTGCCCGGCCTGCCGCACGCCCTGGTGACGAGCTGCGTGGTCATTGCCGCGCTCGACATCACGCTGGTCTACCTGCCCGCGTTCGGCACCGAGCGGGGCCTCACCTCGGGCACGATCGGGCTGCTGCTGACCATCCGCGGCGTGGCGTCGATGGCCTCCCGCTTCTTCCTCGGCCGCTTGTCGCGGGCCGTCGGCCGGCGGCGGCTGCTGGTGACGAGCACGGTGGCGGCCGCCGCCGCGATGCTGGTCACGCCCGTGCCCATGCCGCTGTGGGCGCTGGCCCTCGTGCTACTGATCCTCGGGTTCGGGCTCGGGGTGGGGCAGCCGCTGACCATGTCATGGCTGGCCGAGTCCGCCCCTGCGGGGCTGCGCGGCCGGGCGATGTCACTGCGCCTGGTCGGGAATCGTACCGGGCAGCTGATCCTGCCTGGCCTGGCCGGGCTGGTGGCGGCCGGCATGGGCGCCGCCGGAGTGCTCCTGGTCACCGCGTTGGGGCTCGGCTGGGCCGGCGTGGCGGCCAGGCGGCTGCCCGTCGACCCGTGACCCGCGTGCCGCAGGCTCCTTGCGCCCTCAGAACGGTGACCTGCCGCCCCGCCGGGGTGCGTTGTGTGCCGCCGACCTCCACGAACGATGATCAGAGCGAGTTCCTGACGCGGTCGCGCCGCCACGCGCCATGGGCTGAAGCTCCTCGAGTACAAGCCGCGCGAGACGACCTGGTGCCCGGTCGACGGCTCCACCGGCTACGTCTGGGTCACCACTCGAGCCGTGGTTCAGCGGGTCAAGCGGGCGGCCTCGGGCAGGGCGCCGTTCCAGGCGGGGCCGTGGACGTACGCCAGGTCGGCCTCCATGCGGGCGGCCGCGTCCTGGAGCGCGGGCAGGACGTCGCGCACCAGGTCATCGGGGGTGGCGCGGCTGGCGTGCGTGGCGACGTTCACGGCCGCGACCACCCGCCCGGCGCGGTCCCTGATGGGGACCGCCAGTGAGCGCACGCCCTCCTCCAGCTCCTGGTCGACCAGGGCGTACCCGTCGGCGGCCGCCTGCCGCACCGCCGCCTTCAGCTCGGCGGTGGTGGTGATGGTGTGCCGGGACAGCGGTCTTGGGGTGATGGCGTCCAGCCGCTCCTCCGGCTGGCCGGCCAGGAGCACCCGCCCCATCGAGGTCGCGTACGCGGGGAAACGGGTGCCGACGGTGATGTCGACGCTCATGATGCGCTGGGTCGGCACGCGGGCCAGGTAGACGATGTCGTCGCCGGAGAGCACGGCGACCGAGGCGGACTCGTGGACGCGGGCCACCAGGTCGGCCAGGTGCGGCTGGACGACGGCGCGGAAGGCGCGGCCGGACAGGTGGGCGTAGCCGAGCTCCAGGACCTTGGGCAGCAGGACGAAGCGGGGGCCGTCGGCGGCCACGTAGCCGAGCCGTTCCAGTGTCTGGATGGCGCGGCGCACGGTCGCCCGCGGCTGCCCGGTGACCCTGGCCGCGTCGGCCAGGGTCGAGCCGCCCGGCACCGTGCCGAGCGCGACCAGCACGGCCAGGCCGCGGGCCAGCGACTGCAGGTAGCCGGCGCCCAGTTCCTTCTTGGCGGCCCGGGAGGTGTCCTCGGCGGCGATCCCCCTGCGCGGCTCGGGGGCCGGCCGGGCCAGTCTGGCCTCCATCTCCGCGACCGTCTTGAGCAGCCGGGGCAGGGCGTGCTCGCGCAGCCCGGCGACGGTGTGCCTGCTGGTGTGGCTGACCACGCTGACCGCGCACACCGGCGTGCCGTCCGGATCCCGTACGGGCACCGCGACGGCCACCAGGCCCGGCTCGACGAGCTGGTCGTCCTCGGCCCACGACGCCGCCGGGTCGAGCAGCGCGAGCCCGGCCGCGCACCGGCCGGCGGGCAGCAGGTCCCCCACCCGGAAGGCCACCGACATGGTGCGCCGCCGGGTGAACTGGCCGATGAAGCGCACGTGCTCCGGCCCGGGGTCGCCGTCCTTCACGGCCAGCGACACCGACTCGTCGAGGTCCTCGGCCAGCCGCTCGGCCAGCGGGGACAGCACGTCGCGCACGCCGCCGCAGGCGAGGTAGGCCTCCCCGAGCTCCATCAGGCGCGGCGTCAGGTGCACCTCGCGCCCTTCCAGCCGGAGGTAGCCGAGATGGGCGAGCGTGGCCAGCACGCGGTCCACCGTGGACCTGGCCAGGCCGGTCGCGCGGACCAGGTCGGTGGGCCCCAGGCGGCGGCGCGGGTCGCCGGCCAGCACGCACAGCACGGCCAGGCCGCGGTCCAGGGTTCCCGCCGGTTCCATCGCCCACCTCCTCGAGATCCTTTGACAGGAGCGCCTCTCATTACAGATACTCGACCACACAATAGTGGACAAAAGTTCACTATGCGAACACTCCCGGTGAATGGAGCGTCGTGCGGAGAGACAAAGTGGTCGCGACCGCCGAGGAGGCGCTGGCCGGCGTGCGTGACGGCGCGTCGTTCGCGGTCGGCGGCTTCGGGCTGAGCGGCATCCCCAACGTGCTGATCCAGGCCCTCTACAACACCGGGGTGACCGGCATCGGCGTGGTGTCGAACAACTGCGGCGTCGACGGCGGCGGCCTCGGCGTGCTGCTGGCGGCCGGACGCATCGCCCGGGTGACGGCGTCGTACATCGGCGAGAACAAGGAGTTCGCCCGGCAGTACCTCGGGGGCGAGCTGGAGGTGGAGCTGACCCCGCAGGGCAGCCTGGCCGAGCGGCTGCGCGCGGGCGGCAGCGGCATCCCCGCCTTCTACACCCCGGCCGGGGTCGGCACGCCGGTGGCCGACGGCGGCCTGCCGCTGCGCCACAACCCGGACGGCTCGATCGCGGTCGCCTCGCCGCCCAAGGAGGTGCGGGAGTTCGACGGCCGCCCGTACGTGCTGGAGTACGGCATCACGACGGACTTCGCGCTGGTCCGGGCGGCGAAGGGCGACCGGCACGGCAACCTGGTCTTCAGCAAGGCCGCGAGGAACTTCAACCCGCTCGCCGCCATGGCGGGGCGGATCACGATCGCCGAGGTCGAGGAGCTGACCGAGTTGGACCCGGACGAGGTGCACCTGCCGGGCGTCTTCGTCCAGCGGGTGCTCGCGCTCACCCCCGAGCAGGCCGCTGACAAGGGCATCGAGAAGAGGACTATCCGCTCATGAGCTGGACGCGTGACGAGATGGTGGCCCGCGCCGCGGCCGAGCTGCGCGACGGCGACTACGTCAACCTGGGCATCGGCCTGCCCACCCGCATCCCGTCCTTCCTGCCGGCCGACGTGGACGTGATCCTGCACTCTGAGAACGGCATCCTCGGCGTCGGCCCCTACCCAGCCGAGGACGAGGTCGACCCCGACCTGATCAACGCGGGCAAGGAGACGGTGACCGTGCGGGATGGGGCGGCGTTCTTCGACTCGTCGCTGTCGTTCGGCATGATCCGCGGCGGGCACATCGACGTGGCGGTGCTGGGCGCGATGCAGGTCTCGGCCGGCGGCGACCTGGCCAACTGGGTGGTTCCTGGGAAGCTGGTCAAGGGTATGGGCGGGGCGATGGACCTGGTCCACGGCGCGCGCAAGGTCATCGTGATCATGGACCACACCGCCAAGGACGGCTCACCGAAGATCGTCAAGGAGTGCTCGCTGCCGCTCACCGGCAAGGCGTGCGTCCACCGGATCATCACCGACCTCGGCGTGCTCGACGTCACGCCTGACGGGTTGCGGCTGGTGGAGTGCGCGCCGGGCGTGAGCGTGGAAGAGCTGCGGGACCGTACGGGAGCCGAGGTGCTGGCATGAACACCGTTTACATCGTGGACGCCGTCCGCACCCCCTTCGGCCGGCACGGCGGGGCGCTGGCCGGCATCCGCCCCGACGACCTGGCCGCGCACGTCGTCGCGGCGATCGCCGAGCGTAACAACGTGGTGGCCCCGGACGAGGTGATCTTCGGCAACGCCAACGGCGCGGGCGAGGAGAACCGCAACGTCGCCCGCATGGCCGCACTGCTGGCGGGCCTCCCGGTGACCACCCCCGGCGCGACCGTGAACCGGCTGTGCGGCTCCGGCATGGAGGCCGTGATCCAGGCGTACCGGATGATCGCGCTCGGCGACGCGTCCACCGTGATCGCCGGCGGCGTGGAGTCCATGACCCGCGCCCCTTGGGTGCTGCCCAAGCCGGACCGGGCCTTCCCGGCGGGCGGGCAGGAGCTGGTGTCCACCACGCTCGGCTGGCGGCTGATCAACCCGAAGATGCCGGCCGAGCACACCGTGCCGCTCGGCGAGGCCGCCGAGCTGATCGCCGACAAGCACGGCATCTCGCGGGAGGAGCAGGACGCGTACGCGCTGGCCAGCCACCAGAAGGCGGCCAAGTCGTCCTTCGAGCGCGAGATCGTCCCGATCGGCGACGTGACCAGGGACGAGGGCATCCGCGAGGACACCTCGCTGGACAAGCTCGCCCGGCTCAAGCCGGTCTTCCGCAAGGACGGCACGGTCACCGCGGGCAACTCCTCCCCGCTCAACGACGGCGCGGCGGCGTTGCTGCTCACCGACGAGGCCGGGCTGCGCGGCCGCGAGCCCCTGGCGCGGATCACCGCGGGCGCCGCCAGCGCGCTCGAGCCCCGCTACTTCGGGCTCGGGCCGGTCGAAGCCGCGCAGAAGGCCCTCGCCAAGGCGGGCAAGGCCTTCGGCGACCTGGACACGGTCGAGCTGAACGAGGCCTTCGCCGCCCAGGTGCTCGGCTGCCTGGCCGAGCTGCCCGATCTCGACCCCGCCCTCGTCAACCCGAACGGCGGCGCGATCGCGCTCGGCCACCCCCTCGGCGCCTCCGGCGCCCGCGTCACCGGCACCGTGGCGCACCGCCTGGCGGCGGCCGGCTCCGGCACCGGCCTGGCTACTCTCTGCATCGGCGTCGGCCAGGGCCTGGCCGTCGTGCTCGAAAGGTAGGCGCAATGACCCCACCCCTCACCCAGGCGGACATCGATCAGGAGATCGCCGAGCTGCACAAGGCCGCCGACGGCCAGGAGGCGAACCATCCGCCGCGGGACTTCGTCCCCTACCGCAGCAGCGTGCTGCGCCATCCCAAGCAGCCGCTGATCGCGGTGCAGGACCCCGAGGCGGCCGAGCTGTCCGGTCCCGTCTTCGGCGTCACCGACGTCACCGCGCTGGACGCGGACCTGACCAAGCAGCACCTCGGCGAGCCGCTCGGCGAGCGGATCACCGTGCAGGGGCGGGTGCTCGACCGCTCGGGGCGGCCGGTACGCGGCCAGCTGGTGGAGGTCTGGCAGGCCAACGCATCCGGCCGGTACCTGCACCAGCGTGACGATCACCCCGCGCCGCTGGACCCCAACTTCACCGGGGTGGGCCGGTGCCTGACCGACGACGAAGGCCGCTACGCGTTCACGACGATCAAGCCGGGCGCGTACCCGTGGCGTAACCACGTCAACGCCTGGCGTCCCGCGCACATCCATTTCTCGGTGTTCGGCGCGGCCTTCACGCAGCGGCTGGTCACGCAGATGTACTTCCCGAACGATCCGCTGTTCGCCTACGACCCGGTGCTGCAGTCGGTGACGGACGAGCGGGCCAGGCAGCGGCTCGTCGCCGCCTACGAGCATGACCTGTCCGTGCCCGAGTGGTCCCTGGGTTACCGGTGGGACATCGTGCTGGACGGCCCGGCGGCGACCTGGATGGAGGAGGGCCGATGAACCCGACGCCTTCGCAGACCGTAGGCCCGTTCTACGGCTACGCGCTGCCGTTCCCCGGCGGCGGCGACGTGGCCGCCGGCGGGATCACCGTCCAGGGGTACGTGTACGACGGGGCCGGCGAGCCGGTGCCGGACGCGCTGCTGGAGTTCTGGCAGGCCGACCCGTCGGGCGACCTGAGCGGCGCTCCCGGGACGCTGCGGCGCGACCCGGTGACCGGGGCCGTCATCGGGCGGCACGGGCTGGACTTCACCGGGTTCGGGCGGGTGCCGACCGACGCCGACGGCCGGTACGCGCTGCACACGCTGCCGCCCGGCAACGGCTACATCAGCGTGTGCGTGTTCGCCCGCGGCCTGCTCCACCACCTGTACACGCGCATCTACTTCGGCCAGGACGCCTTCCTCGACGGGCTGCCACCGCACCGGCGGGAGACGCTGGTCGCGGTGCGGGAGCGCGAGGGCGTCTACCGGTTCGACATCCATTTGCAGGGCGAGAAGGAGACGGTCTTCCTTGACTTCGGGTGACGTGCCCGGCGCGGACCTCGGGCTGCTGTCCCCGATGCGGGGCGCGGCCGAGGAGACCGGCGACGTCGCCTTCCTGCAGGCCATGCTGGATGCCGAGGCGGCGCTGGCGCGGGCGCAGGCGGCGCTCGGGCTGGTGCCCCGGGAGGCGGCCGAGGCCGTGGCGGCCTGCGCGCGGGTCACGGCGTTCGATCTGCCGGGGCTGGTCGAACGGGCTCGTTCCGGCGGCAATCCGGTCATTCCCTTGGTGGTGGATCTCCGCCAGGCCGCGGAGCCCTATGGCGCGTACGTCCATCGCGGCGCGACCAGCCAGGACATCGTCGACACGGCGATCATGCTCGTCGCGTACCGCACGCTGGGCGCGGTCCTGGCGGACCTCGACCGGGTCGTGGGCGCGCTCGGCCGGCTGGCGGCCGGCCACCGCGACACCCTGATGGCCGCACGGACCCTCACCCAGCAGGCGGTCCCGACGACGTTCGGGCTCAAGGCGGCGGGCTGGCGCCTGCTGGCCGCCGACGCCCGCACCCGCCTGCGTGCCGCCCGGGCCGCGCTCCCGGCCCAACTCGGCGGCGCGGCCGGCACCCTGGCCGCCTTCCACCCCACCCGGGGAACGGCCGCGCCTGCCGGCCCGCCGCCGAACGGCGCCACCGACGCGTGGGCAACCGACGGCGGCGTAGCGGGCGGCGGCACGGCCGACGCGGGTGACAGCACGGCGGCCAGCGGCGGCACGGCGGGTGGCGGCATGGCGGGTGGCGGCATGGCGGGTGGCAGCGCGGCGGGTGGCGATGCCGGGTTGCTGCTCGTGGCTCGGTTCGCGGCGGAGGTCGGGCTGGCGGAGCCGCGGCTTCCGTGGCACGTGTTGCGGACGCCCGTCGCCGACCTGGCCGGCGCACTGGCGTTCACGGCGGGGGCGCTGGGCAAGATGGCGGCCGATGTGCTCGTCCTGTCGCGTACCGAGATCGGCGAGGTGTCCGAGGGCGTCGGCGGCGGGTCGTCGTCCATGCCGCACAAGCACAACCCGGTCAGATCCACGATGATCGCTGCCGCCGCCCGCCAGCTGCCCTTGCTCGCCGCCATCCTGTACGGCTCGCTCGCCGCCGAAGACGAGCGCCCGTCCGGCGCCTGGCACGCGGAATGGCAGCCGCTGCGCGAGGCGCTGCGCCTGGTGGCCGGAGCCGCACGTGACGCCGCCGAACTGGTCGCGGACCTGCGGGTGCACCCGGACCGCATGCGCGCCAACCTGGCCCTGTCCAACGTGCCCGAGTCCGGCACCCTGTCCGACGTGCCCGGGTCCGGCACACTGTCCGGATCGGCAGGTTCCGCACGGGCCCTGGTCGAGCGGGCGCTCGAGGAGGAATGACGATGTTGCAGCACCGGCTGGACGGCCCGGAGAACGGCGAGCCGCTGATCCTCGGCCCGTCGGTGGGCACGTCCCTGCGGGTGTGGGAGCCGCAGGTGGCCGCGCTCGCGCGGACCTTCCGGGTGCTCAGATTCGACCTGCCCGGCCACGGCGGCTCACCGGCGGCCGCCGTGAGCTCGATCGACGACCTGGCGCGCATGGTGCTGGAGGTGGCCGACGCGCGAGGCTTCGGCGGCTTCCACTATGCGGGCATCTCGATCGGCGGCGCGATCGGCGCCACCCTGGCGCTCGGCCACCCCGGCCGAGTCCGGTCGCTGGCGATGGTCTGCTCCTCCGCCAGGTTCGGCGAGCCGCAGGCGTGGCGGGACCGGGCGGGGCTGGTCCGCGCCGAGGGGACGGGGCCGCTGCTGGAGGCCACGGCCAAGCGCTGGTTCGCCGGCGCGCCCGCCGACCTCCCCGCACCGCTCGCCCAGGCGCTGCTCGGCGACCTGGCCACCGCCGACCCTGAGGGGTACGCCGCCTGCTGCGACGCCCTGTCGGCCTATGACCTGCGCGACTCGCTGGCCGCGATCAAGGCTCCCACCCTGATCGTGGCCGGGCGGGACGACCCGGCGACGCCGCCCGCGCACGCCAGGCAGCTGGCCGACGGCATCGCCGGCGCCACGCTCGTCGAGCTGGCCGGCGCCGCGCACCTGGCCAACGTCGATCAGCCCGGACGCGTCACGGCCGCGCTCCTTGCCCACCTGCCCGAGGTCCCCGGCATGCGGGTACGCCGGGAGGTGCTCGGTGACGCGCACGTGGACCGGGCGATCGCCCGCACCACCCCGTTCACCAGGGATTTCCAGGACTTCATCACCCGCTACGCCTGGGGCGAGATCTGGACCAGGCCGGGCCTGGACCGCCGTACCCGCAGCTGTGTGACGCTCACCGCGCTCGTCGCCCACGGCCACCTGGAGGAGCTGGCCATGCACGTGCGCGCGGCCCTCCGCAACGGGCTGACCCCGGACGAGATCGGCGAGGTGCTCCTGCAGAGCGCCGTCTACTGCGGCGTGCCCGCGGCCAACGCCGCCTTCGCCGTCGCCCAGCGGGTCCTGGACGAGGCCGACGCCGGAGGAGCGTAGTGCGCCCCGCTCCTTAAGGACCGGCGCCCCCGGCGTACGAGACGCAGGCCAGAGCATGAACACAACGTAAGCAATTCGCTCCATTCCTGCGTGTATTCTGCCCCTATGTGGGGTTTGGAGCTGCTTTTCCGTTCACGGTTCGTGAGCGTGAGGAAGGGCTGAGGCGGTGCGGGAGGAGGCCGCCTCACACTGTGGCTCGTCTCGTTTGGACGAGCTGCTGATCAAGGCCGTCGCCGGCACGGGCGCCCACATCGGCGCCGTCTATCTTGTGGCGGAGGACGGCGAGGTGCTGCTGATGGACGCGCAGGTGGGCATGCCCGCGCGGGCCGCCCGCGCGTGGGCCAGGATCAGGAGGAACGACCCCGTGCCGGTCGCGGCGGCGGTGCGCGATCGGCACATGATCTGGCTGTCCGACCGGGAGCACATGGCCCGCGCGTTCCCCACGGCGGCGCTCGCGCTGCCTTACCACTACGCGGCGGCGATCTCCCCGATCCGCACCGAGGACACCGTCTGGGGCGGGCTCGTGCTGCTGTTGCCTTCGGGGCCCGCGACCATGCTCAGCCGGCGCCTGCGTACCATCATGGACGCGACCTGCGCCCGCATCGGGGAGGTGCTCCGGGAGGCGGCCGACGAAGGCCGTCCGATCATCCCCGGGCCCAGGCCCCGGGTCCTGGATCCCCGTCTCGTGCACACGGCCGAGCCGAACGGGCAACTGGTGGCCATGGAGTGTCTCAACCGGCTCCCCGAGGGATATTGCTCGCTGGACGTGGAGGGCCGCGTGACCTTCCTCACCACGTCGGCCTCGGACCTGCTCGGAATCTGCTCGTCGGAGCTGCTCGGTGAGCGCCTGTGGAAGGCGCTGCCATGGAATCCGGTCTTCGAGGACCGCCACCGTGCCGCGGTCTTCAGCCGGCAGGTCACCTCGTTCACCGGCCGCAACAAGGACGGGCGGCTGCTGTCCTTCCGGCTGTTCCCCGGCCTGACCGGCATCACGGTGCGCATCACGCCCGACGAGGCGGACCACGACCGCACCCGCCACGTGCCGGAGACCGGCGCGGACCGCCCCACCCGGGTGATCGCGCTGCACGAGATGCTGCACCTGGCGACCACGCTCGCCCGGGCGGTGACCGCCCAGGAGGTGGTCGACCTCGTCGCCGACCACGTCATGCCCGTCTACAACGTGCAGGCCCTGGCCATCCTCACCTCAGGGGCCGGCAGGATGCGCGTGGCCGCCTCCCGGGGATACAGCAGGGAGGCCGTCGAGGAGTTCGACGGGCGTCACGTGATCCCGCCGGCTTCCGAGCGGCATCCGTACGACATCGGCAAGCCGGCCTTCTTCTCCTCCTGGGACGAGCTCCGTGCGGCCTACCCGGACGCCCTGCGCTCCGACGACATGTCCGCCTGGGCGTTCCTGCCACTGATCACGTCCGGGCGGCCCATCGGCACCTGCGTTCTGGCCTACGACCGCCCGCACCACTTCAGCACCGACGAGCGCGCCACGCTGACCGCGCTCGCCGGGCTGATCGCGCAGGCGTTCGAGCGGGCCCGGCTCTACGACGTCAAGCATCAGCTCGCCCAGTGCCTGCAGTCGAGCCTGCTGCCGCGTACGCTGCCCGAGGTGCCCGGCCTGGAGCTGGCCGCCCGCTACGTGCCAGCCAATCCCGGCATGGACATCGGCGGTGACTTCTACGACCTGATCCGGCTGAGCGACACCATGGTGGCCGCGGTCATCGGCGACGTCCAGGGGCACGACGTCACCGCCGCCGCACTCATGGGGCAGGTGCGCACCGCCATCCGCGCCCATGCCACGTCCGGCGCCACCCCCGGCGAGGTGCTCGCGCACACCAACCGGCTGCTCATCGAGCTGGCCCCGGACCGGTTCACCAGCTGCCTGTACGTCAGCCTCGACCTGGAGCGGCACATCGCCTGCCTGGCCAGCGCGGGACACGTGCCGCCGCTGCTCGGCCGGCCGGGCAGGCCCGCCCAGGTCATCGACACGTCACCGGGACTGCTGCTCGGCATCGACCCGGAGGCCGAGTACGCCACCACGGAACTGGACCTGCCGCCCGGCTCCGTGCTGACCCTCTACACCGACGGCCTCATCGAGGAGCCGGGCCTCGACCTGGGCGAGTCGATAGCGGACCTGGCCGAGCGCTTCACCCCGATCCCTGGCGTGCCCCTGCACGACCTGGCGGAGTCCCTCATCGAGGAGGCCTCCGTGGACCAGCGTGCGGACGACATCGCGGTGTTGCTCCTGCGTGACGCGACGCGCGGGTCAGCGTACGGGGACGAGGTTGAGCACCGCCTTGCGCGACGACAGCGACACGATGCTGAACTTGATGCCGCTGACGGTCGCGGACCCGCCCTTGCTGAATGACGCTCCCGCGCCGATGCCCGGCCCGGTACCCTTCACGGTCACAACTTTCCCGGTGAAGCCGACGGACAGCCTGGTGATGCCGAAGCGGGAGCTGACCCGGAACGTCACACGCTTGGTGAGGGTCAGCTTGCACCTGCCGTCGTAGCAGGCACGCAGGTTCGGCTTGGCACTGACGCCGGCCACGGCGGCGGGCACGGTCGCGGGCCCGGCGGCGGACACGGCGGCGGGCACGGTCGCGGGCCCGGCGGCGGTCGCGGATGCTTGGCCGGCCGGGGCGAGGCTGATGACGGATGCGGCGACGACCAGGGCGGTGGTGATCCTCGGGGGCATGATCCTCCTCATGCGTAACGACGCGGTCACCCGGTGAGTCTGCCAGGATTCGCCCGGGACCGCCCTGATTCGCGGATCTTTCCCCCATTGAGCCTCACCCGCGGGCGCGGAGGGCGCCGGCGAGCAGGGCGACCGGGGCGATGACCAGCAGGAGGGCGAGCGCGGCGTAGCCGTGGGCGAGGGTGGCGGCCGTGGCGACGGCGGCGACCAGGAGCGGGCCGCCCGCGTCGCCCAGCTCGCGGCCGAGCTCGGCGGTCCCCATGGTCTGGCCGAGCCGCTCCTGCGGCGTTGAGGCGGCCAGGGCGGCGAAGCCCAGCGGGGTGATCAGTCCTGTGCCCGCCCCGATGAGCACGGCCGACGCCAGCACTCCCGCCAGGCCCGGCACCACCGCCAGGGCCAGGCCGGCGGCGGTGATCGCGAGACCGGCGGCGAGGCCCGCACGGGTGGTGATCCGGCCGGCGTCCAGGGCCCGCCCGGCGGCCGGTTGCACGATGGCGGCGCAGGCGGCCAGCACGGACACTGCGGCCCCGGTGGCGATGGGGCCGAGGCCCGCGGCTGCCCCGGAGACAGGCAGGAAGCCGACGCCGACCGACAGCGCGGCGGTGGCGGCGGCCAGCGTGGCCGTGGGCTGCCAGAACGTCCGCTCGGCCAGGCGGCGCGCGAGGTCCACCACGGTCTGCCGGGTCCTGGGCAGCGGCGGCACACGGGGCACGGCCAGCGCGGCCCACACTGCGACGGCCGCCGCGAGCACCGCCATCACCGCGAACAGCAGCCGGAGCCCGCCCGCCCACACCAGCACGCCGCCGAGCAGCGGCCCCAGCGTGTAGCCGAGGCTCTTGTAGAAGCCGTAGCCGCCGAACGCGCGGCCGTGCGTGCCGGCCGGGTTGAGCCTGGCGACCAGGGCGGAGGCCGACGGGGAGAACGCGGAGGCGGCGGCGCCCTGGCCGAGGCGGGCGGCCCACAGCGCGCCGGGGTTGTCGGCGAGCGCGTACACGGCCGAGGCGCAGGCGAAGGCGACCAGGCCGCCCAGCAGCACCGGGCGGGCGCCGATCCGGTCGGCCAGGGTGCCGAAGACCGGCTTGAGCAGCACCTCGGCGCCGTCGTACAGCGCCAGCAGGCCACCCAGGACCAGCAGCGACGTCACCGCGTCCGGGGACTGGCCGCCGAGGCTGGCCGCGACGCCGTGCGCGCCGAACGCGGTGGTGAACCCGGCCGCGTACAGCGGCCACATCCGCCCGCGCGGCGTGGCCGGCGCCTGCGCGCCGGACGCCGTCATGCGCGCCCGCCCGGCGACGGCGTCCGCCGCTGGCGGTGCTGTGTCCGGGCGCTCATCCGCGCCCGCCGGGCGACGGCGCCCACCGTCCGGGCGCTCATGCGGGCGCTCCCGGCGTCTGGTGGAGGGCGGCGAAGACACGTTCGGCGTAGTCCTCGCAGGCCGCCGTGCACGCCGCCAGCTGCTGGGCGGCCTGCTCGGCCTCCGGGGTGCCGAACACGTCGCGTGCGGTCAGGGCGCGGTGCCAGCGCCGGAGCCGCTCCAGCGACTGCTCCTCCTCTTCCAACTCGGCCAGCGTGAACTTGGCCTGCCGGATCTCCTTGGCCAGCTCCTCCTCGAATTTTCCGCAGTCGGCGAGGAACTCGGTCCAGTCCTCCCGGCGGGCGGCCGTGAACATGGCCTGCAGGCGCTCGGAGTCGGCCGGCGTGCGACCGGCCGCCTCCAGCACGACTGCCTCTCCCCCGGCCGTACCGGTGAGCTCGACGGCCCGGGCCAGACCGTCGGCGAAGACCGGCACGTCGGGCACCGTCCAGGTGCCCTGCCCCAAGGACACGGCCCCGAGCCTGCGCAGCTCCCGCCACACCGCGACCCGGTGCCGTGACGGACCGGCGGGCAGCCGGACGAGGAGCACCACCCACTGCGTTGTCACACTGCCGAATGTAGCAGTTGTTACATCGAGTCGGCGATGTGGTTGGCGGCGACGTAGCCGAACGTCATGGCGGGACCGAGGGTCGAGCCCGAGCCGGCGTAGCTGTGGCCCATGACGGCGGCGCTGGCGTTGCCGGCCGCGTACAGGCCGGGGATGACCGAGCCGTCCGCCCGCAGCACGCGTGCCCGCCCGTCCGTGACCATCCCGCCCTTCGTCCCGAGATCCCCCGGTACGATCTTGAACGCGTAGAACGGCGGCAGCCACAAGGGCGCCAGGCAGGGGTTCGGCTTGACGGACGGGTCGGTGTAGTAACGGTCGTAGGCGCTGTCGCCGCGGTGGAAGTCGAGGTCCTTCCCGGTCGCGGCGAACTCGTTGAAGCGCGTGACCGTGCCGCGCAGCGCCCCCGCGGGCACGCCGATCCGCTGGGCCAGTTGCTCGATGGTCCATGCCTTGTGCACGGCGCCGCTGTCGTACCAGGAGGCGGGCAGCGGCAGGAGCGGGGCGACGTCCTTGAACAGGTAGCGGTTGCGATATTGCTGGTCGACGATCAGCCAGGACGGGATGTGCTGGTCGGCGGGGGTGTTGCGGTCGTACATGACGTGCACGACGTCGCTGTAGGGGGCGCCCTCGTTGACGAAGCGCACGCCGTCGCCGTTGACGATGATGCAGCCGGGCAGCGTGCGCTCGGCCAGGCAGAAGTACGGCTGATCGGGCAGCGGGATGGCGGGCCCCCACCAGGCGTCGTCCATCAGCCCCAGTGCCGCCCCGGCGCGCTCGCCGGCCTCGATGCCGGCTCCGGTGTTCTCCTTCGCGCCGACGGTCCAGCTCGTCCCGATGGGCTGGCGCTGGAACTCGGCCCGCATGGCCGCGCTGTGCTCGAACCCGCCCGAGCCGACGATGACGCCGCGGGCGGCCCTGACCAGGGTCTGGGCGCCGTTCCTCGACACCACCACGCCGCTCGCGCGCCCGCCCTCGAGGTGCAGGTCGGTGAGCGGGGTGTTGAGCCACACCGGCACACCGGCCGACAGCAGCCCGGCACGCAGTCCGGCGGCCAGGGCCTGGCCCATGGTCAGCGGCTTCTCGCCGCGCAGCGCGGCCTCGGTGCCCCGCAGCAGGCATTCGGCGGCGACCGCCGCGCCCTTCGCGTTGACGAGAGCGAGCGTCAGCCACTTGTAGTCGGCGCTGAAGACGACCATGCCGGCCGGACTGGGGATGTACGGGGCGTTCAGCCGGTCCAGCTCGGCGCCCAGGATGCGGCCGTCGAGCTGGGCGGGCTCGATGGAGCGCCCGTTCGGCATGCCGCCGGGGAACTCCGGATAGTAGTCGGAGTAGCCCTCCATGAACCGGAACAGCAGCGGGCTGTTGCGCATCACGAACGAGATCATGGCCGGCCCGGCCGCCAGGAACGCCTGCTGCCGCTCGACCGGCACGTCGCCGCCGACCACCCGGGCGAGGTAGGCGGCGGCCTTGGCGGGGGTGTCCGGCACGCCGGCGGCCAGGATGACCTCGTTGTTCGGGATCCAGATCCCGGCGCCGGAGCGCGCGGCCGACCCGCCGAACGTGGGCGCCTTCTCCACCACGACGGTACGCAGGCCCCGCTTGGCCGCGGCGAGGGCCGCGGTCATACCCGCGGCGCCGGCGCCGACCACGACGACGTCGTACTCGACCTCGGCGCGGGCGGGCGTACCGCCCAGCGCCGCGCCCGTCACCAGCGCGCCGCCGGCGACGGCGGCCCCACGCAGCAGCGTGCGCCGGCTGGGACCCTCGGGGGCGGGGTTTGCGTGCGTCGCTTCGGCCATGGCGGGTCGGTCCCTTCGCTCGTGGGGCGTTCACAGGGCGTACGAAGCGGGCCACGGGGCGTTGGAGCCCCGGCCGTGATCGCCACTCGAAGGATCACACCACATCGTGATCGAAGCAAGCGCTTGGGCAATTCTATCTCGCGAGCGGGCGGACGGAGAGGGCATGGCGGAAGACGTTCCGCGGATCCCAGCGGCTCTTGACCCGCTGCAGGCGGGCGTAGTTGTCCCCGTAGTAGATCGTGGACCACGGCACGCCGGAGGTGTTCCACGCTGGGTCGGCGTGGTCGATGTCCGGGTAGTTGATGTAGGCGCCACCGCAGTCGCCCCCGGGCACCGGCACGCCGCCCGTGGCCGCGAACGTCCGCTGGTGCAGGCGGCGCACCCACGCCAGGTGCGCGGCACCGTCCTGGCCCTCGTCCCAAGTGACCAGGTGGAGCGCCTTCAGGATGGACTGGCGTTCCACGGTGGCGGTCGCGGCGGGCGGCACCGTGTTGACCTGGCCGCCGTACGACAGGAGCCACAACACGCCCCTGGAGGAGACGTCGCCGGCCTGGTGGAGGGCGTCGAAGGCCGCGTCCGCCTGTTCGTCGGCGAACGGCTTGCGCAGGTAGGCGGACTTGCCCTTGTAACGGCCCGACTCCGCCTCCGCGCTGAGCGACAGCGTCCGCACCGCCTGGAACCACGGCTCGCGCGTGAGCGGCGGAACGAACACCTGAGGGGTGACCCCGTCGGCCACGGCGGTGAAGTGGTCGCGCAGGACGCGCTCCGCGTCCGGCACGGAGGCGTCGATCTGGGCGGGCAGGATCATTCCCCCGGGGTCGGCGCCCGCCTGACGGCCGGGGATCAGCAGGGAGCCCCACAGCGAGACCTGCGGGCTTGCCGGGGCGCTGTTGCGGAGGTGCCATTCGGCGTAGTTGCGCAGCAGCCTGCGGAACGACTCCTTGGTCATGCCGTCCCACGACCAGACGGCCACGCCGGACAGCACCTCGGCGGGCGGCTTGGGCAGCAACTCGGCCGGGTCGCCGCCCTTGGCGTTCGGGTCGCGCATCCAGTAGCGGGTGACGATGCCGAAATTGCCGCCGCCACCGCCGGTGTGCGCCCACCACAGGTCGTGGTGGGGGTCGGCCGGGTTCCTGGTGGCCACCACGGCGCGGGCCCGGCCGGTGCGGTCGACCACCACGACCTCCACGGCGTGCAGGTAGTCGACCGTGAGGCCGTGGCGGCGCGACAGCGGGCCGTACCCGCCGCCCGCGATGTGGCCCCCGGCGGCCACGCCCCCGCATTGGCCGCCGGGGATGGTGACGCCCCACCCGAGGTAGAGCTTGCGGTACGCCTGCATGAGCGTGGCGCCGGCCTCGATGGCGAACGCGCCGCGCTCGGCGTCGAAGTACACCTCGGACATCTCGCACATGTCGATCACGACCTGGGCGCCGTCGCCGACGAAGTTCTCGTAGCAGTGGCCGCCGCTGCGGACGGTGACGCGGCGGCCGGCGCGGACCGCCTCGTTGACGGCCGCGACGACCTGCTCGGTGGAGCCGACCACGTGGAAGTAGTCGGGCCGCGGCCGGAAACGCTGGTTCGTCCTGCGTACCGCCAGGTCGTCGTAGCGGGGGTCGGCGGGGCGAACGACGACGGGGCCGAAGGGCGGGCCGCCGGCCGCCTCCGCCGGCGTCGTCAATCCCGCGAGTTCCGCTGTCATCGCCACGCCGCCGAGCGCCGCGGTGCCACCGAGGAATCCCCGGCGTGTGACCTTGCCCATGACCCACTCCCCCTGCCGTTCGTCCGGAATCTGCGTCTTCGACGCTAGAAGTGCGGACGTGGCCGGAGAATGCATCCAGATGTACGCAGAGGTGGAGGTAGCTCCACCTCCGCGACGACGGTCATGTCCGAATCCAGCCAGACAGCACGCCGGTCCACCCACGATGCTCTGGTCTCAGAACAAGGCGTAACGGAAGGAAGATCAGCATGACCGATCAGGCGGCCCTGTTCCGGGCCCTGCACCGCGGCGGCGCCGTGCTCGTGTTGCCCAACGCCTGGGACGCCGCCTCCGCGGCCGTGATCGAGGGCGCGGGGGCGCAGGCGATCGCGACGACCAGCGCCGGCGTCTCCTGGGCGAACGGCGCGCCCGACGCCCACGGGCTCAGCCGGGAGCGGATGGCGGCGGCGGTCGGCCGCATCGTGGCGGCCGTGAGCGTGCCGGTCACCGCTGACATCGAGGGCGGGTACGGGGACGTGGCGGCCACCGTACGCGCGGTGATCGAGGCCGGGGCGGTCGGCGTCAACCTGGAAGACTCCGGCGGGGCGCCCTTGCTTTCGCCGAAGGATCAGGCACGGCGCATCTCCGAGGCACGGGCGGCGGCCGATGCCGCCGGGGTCGACGTGTTCATCAACGCCCGCACCGACGTCTACCTGGCCGGAATCCCAGGGGACCAGCCGGCCGAGGTGGAGGAGCGGGCGCGGGTCTACGCCGATGCCGGGGCGGACGGGCTGTTCGTGCCGGGCCTGCTCGACCTGGACACCATCGCCCGCCTGGCCGGCGGGCCGCTACCGCTGAACGTGATGGCCGGGCCCGGCGCACCGTCCGTGGCCGAGCTGGCGGCGGCCGGGGTCACGCGGGTCAGCGTCGGCTCCGCGATCGCCCAGTCCGCGTACGCGTGCGCCGCGCGGGCGGCCGCCGAGCTGCTGGGCGCCGGCACGTACGACACGCTCGCGGACGGCCTGGACTACGGCGGGCTCAACGCCGCGCTGTCTACTTGAGCCCGTAGGTGTGGACCACGATCCCGGACGTGAACCGCGTCGTGCCGAGCAGGTTCAGGTGGGTGAGGTCCAGGCCGTCCAGCAGCCGCTCGCCGCCGCCCGCGATGGTGGGGAACACCCAGAAGTGGAACTCGTCGACCAGCTTGTTGTCGATCAGTGTGCGGTCGAGCCGGCCGGTCCCGAACTTGAGGATGTTCTCCCCCGGCTGCCGCTTCAGCTCGGCCACCGCCGTGGCGACGTCGCCTTCGATCAGGGTGCCGTTCCAGGCGCTCGTCTCCTTCAGCGTGGTGGAGGCGACGTACTTGGGCATGCTGTTGATCTGATCGGTGTACGGATCCCCCGACCGCGCGGGCCACGCCTCGGCGAACGCCTCGTACGTCGCGCGGCCCAAGAGCAGCGCGTCGGCGGCGAACATCAGCTTGTTCGCATACGCACCGTGCTCGTCGTCCCAGTATGGCCGACCCCAGACGTGCGGGTCGCTGATGACGCCGTCGAGGGTGACGAACGTCGACTCGATGAGCTTCCTCATGGCGGATCTCCTTCACCTTGCGGTCGTGCTTCCTGGGCACAACCCTGGCCGGAACCGCTTACGGATTCATGCTCATGCGCTTAAGGTCGCGCCGCCGGCCGGCCAGGACTGACTCAGAGCGCGAACGCGGCCCGGACGGCCTCGCCGATGCGCCGCTGCACGGGATCGGCGTCCGGGCCGAACATGCGCTCGTCCACCTCGGCCACCGCCTGCTTGGCCCGCTCCAGGAGGCGGGCGCCCTCGGGCGTGACCTCGATCGTCGAGGCGGAGCCCGCGCGGGCGGTATGGTCGTGCACCAGTCCCGCCCCGACCAGCGCCTTCACCGCGGTGTGCACGCTCTGCACTGTGGTGCCCGACATCCGGGCCAGGTCGCTGAACGACACCCCGGGCACCACGGCGATGTGACCGAGCAGCCCCAGCCTGCTGACGGTAAGCTCCAGCGGCGAGAGGGCGGCGTTGAGCTCGGTCTCGATGCGGCGGGCCAGCGTCAGCAGGATGATGGAAGGGCTCGTCACGGGCGGGGCGGGACGGTCGTTGCTCACCTCCCCAGTCTCCCCTACCGGGCGGGTGGGGCCCGTCAGCGCGGATCGCGGCGCAGCGGGTGGTCGGACGGGACCTGGACCAGGACGATGCGATGGCCGTCCGGGTCCGCGATCCACGACTCGACGAGCCCCCACGGTTCCAGGCGGGCCTCGCGCAGCACGGTGACGCCCGCCTGACGCAGGCGTTCCTCCTCGGATGCCACATCACGCACCTGCAGCCAGAGCGACACCGCCGGGCCGGCCCCGGCGTCGCTGTGCCCGGAGAGCTCGAGGAATCCCTGGCCCAGGAAGAACACCGTCCCTGGGTGGTCGGCCGGCCCGAACTCGCGATAGACGGCCAATCCGAGCGTCTCGGCATAGAAGCGGCGGCTGCGCCCGAGATCCTTCGGACGCAGCAGCACGCGGCTGCTCAGCACTTCCATGCCGCACCTGTTCCCCGGAGGCCGCGGAAGACGCACGGCCGCGGCGTCCCGGGAGGGAGGCGAGCGCCCGCGGCGACCGCTCGTCATTGCGCGACCTCGATGTAGTCCAGGTTCGGGTTGCCGCCCGCGGTGTTCGCGGTGATCCGCACCGTGTTGGCGCCCGAGCGCAGGGTCACGGGCACTGCGGCGGTGGCCCACGTGGTCCAGGCGCCGGTGCCGTTGAAGGGCTGGTCGGCGGCGACCGTGGCGCCGTTGACGGTGATCGTCGCGGGGCGCCCGGTGGTGGTGCCGTTGGCGTAGCGGATCCTGAGGGTCGCCGCTCCGGCGGCGCCGTTGACGGTCCACTCGACGTACGAGCCCGCCGCGTTGTCTCCGTTGACGAAACCCGTGCCGGAAAAGCCCGCGTGGTTGGACTCGACCACACCTTGCGAGATCGTCGCGTTCTCCGCCTCGTAGCGCGTGACGCCCCCACCGCCGCCGGGGACCGCCTTGTACGACCTGAGTCTCGTCAGCAGCAGGTGGCAGTCCTGGAGCGAGCCCGACGTGTCGCCCAGCGACCGGTAGATGCCCCATTTGGGCCGCACGCGGTCGCCGAGGAACGTGTCCACACCCGTCGTCGTCGCGTCCACCACCGTGGTGCCGGCGTTCCTGACGGCCCACCGGACCGCGCCGGCCGAGCCGTCACCGATCTTGATCTCGTAGTCGATGTCGATCCACTTGTTGTGCAGCGGCTCCAGATCGGTCCGCCCGACCAGGATGTTCGGCTCGAAGATCTTGTGCTCGATGGTCTGCCTGCCGTCCACCCGGCGCAGCGAGGTGACCGTGATCGGCGACGTTCCCGAGCCGGGCATCTTGGTCTGGAAGATGTGGGTGAAGGTCGTGGTGGCCTTGAGCGTGCTCGGGATGTACATCGCGTACGTGACCCGCCACAACTCGCCGGTCTTCCAGGACAGGTAGCTGCTGCTGGAGGTACGGTTGCCGGTCACCTCGTGCCGCTGCCGGTCCGTGCTGGTGTCACGGTCGACCATGTGCATGGTGAAGCGGTAGTTGTCGCTGTCGGGGCGGATGTGGGGCGCGCCCGCCGGATGGGAGTCCGCACGGTCGTCCTCGATGCTCTCCCACGCCCCCATGCCGTTGGCCGAGGCCGACGGCGACCACATCAGCTGCCACGTCATCCCGGACGGGAGCAGGGTGGGCGCCGCGAACGCGGGGCGCGCGGGCAGGAGCGGCACGGCGGCGGCCGCGCCGAGGAGGAGTCCGAAGCGGCGCCGGGACAGGGGTTGTGTCATGGGGTCACTTCCTGGGGGGTGATTACTGAATGGTGGAGCGGCGGATCGTGTCGGCGGAGCCGTCGCCGTTGTTGTCGGAGTTGGTGGAGCCGAACCAGATGGCGCTGGCGCCGGGCACCTTCTCGACCGCGCGGAGCCTGCCGTACGTGCCGTTGAAGTAGGAGTTGACCGTCGAGACGTTCTCGCCGTTGAGCACGATGCGCCACAGCCGCTGGCCGCGCAGCGCCGCCATGAAGACCGTGTTGCCGACGATGGCGATCCCGCTCGGTGAGGCCTCGGCGACGCCCCAGGTGTACTTGGGGTTGGTCATGCCGGACACGCTGCAGGTGCCCTCGCAGGTGGGCCAGCCGTAGTTGCGGCCCGGCAGGATGAGGTTGAGCTCGTCGCGCGATGAGTTGCCGAGCTCCGACGACCACAGGCGGCCGGCCGAGTCCCAGGCCAGGCCCTGCGGGTTGCGGTGGCCGTAGCTGTAGACGCGGGTGCCGAACGGGTTGCCGGGCGCGGCGGCGCCGGTCTTGGTGATGCGCAGGATCTTGCCATTGAGCGAGTCCAAGTCGGGCGCGTTGCTCGTCTGCTGGGCGTCGCCGGTGGCGACGTAGAGGTAGCCGTCGGGGCCGAACCTGATGCGCCCGCCGTTGTGGTAGCGATTCTTGTCGATGCCCTGCACGACGCCGGCGTAGCCGCTGAGCGTGGTGCCGTTGAAGCTCATCTTGGCGATGCGGTTGCCCTCGGAGGCGGTGTGCATGAAGAACACGTCCTGGTCGGTGGTGCCGTTCCAGGTGGGCGAGAAGTCCAGGCCCATCAGGCCGCCCTCGCCGTCGGTGGTCTGCGTGTTGGGCACGGTGCCGACCTGCGTCTTCGTCCCCGACGGGGTCACCTTGAAGACCCGGAACGTGTCGCGCTCGGTCACCAGCGCGTACGTCCCGTCGGGCGCCCAGGAGATGTCCCACGGCACGTCCCAGCCGCCGGCGACGCTGGTGGGCGTCTGCGGCACCGTGCCGCAGGTGCCGGTGGTGAAGGACGCGGACGGCGCGCTCGGCGTGGACAGCTGGTTGGCGCTGTCGCGCGCCACGACGTGCACCTGGTAGGTGCGGGCGCATTCCAGCGGCACCGTGGCCGTGGTCGCGGGCGGGGTGCCGGTGACGGTGGCGAGCACGGCGTTGGTGGCGTGGTCGCGGACCAGGTAGGCGCGCACCCCGTTGTCGTCGGCGGAGGCGCCCCAGGTCACGGTGGCCGAGGTGGCCTGCACGCCGCTGACCGTGGGCTGCCCGGGTTGCGACGGCGGGTCGTCGGCGGGCGCGGGCAGCGTGCGGCAGTTCGCCTCGGGGCTGCTCAGCGACACGTTGCCGGAGGCGTCGCGGGCGAACACCGACAGCTGGTAGCCGAAGTCGGGGGTGAGCCCGGTCAGCCGGTACGGCGGCGCCGGAGCGGTCGCGATCTGCTGGCCCTGGTGGTAGATGTCGTACGCCACCACGCCGATGTTGTCGGTGGCCGGCGGCCAGTCCAGCGTCAGGGCGTTGTGCGCGATGGCGGAGCAGACCGGCTGCCCTGGCGAGGTGGGCTTCTCGGTGTCGCCGGGGCCGGTGACCCGGAGCCGGTCGAGGTTGGGCCCGCCGCCGTCGGTGGTGGCCGTGGCCCGGATCGTGTTGGCGCCCGCGGTGAGCGGCGCGTCCAGGGCGACCTCCTGCCATGTGGCCCAGGCGCCGGTGCTCGGGAAGGACCGGGCGGTGGCCACCGCGGTGCCGTTGACGGTGATGGTCATGGGCCGGTCGGCGGTGGTGCCGTTGGCGTAGCGGAAGGTCAGGGTCTGGGTGCCTGCCGCGGCGGCGCTGATGGAGAACTGCACGTACGAGCCGGTCACGTTGGCGTAATTGACGAACCCGGAGCCGGTGAACCCGGCGTGGTTCGATTCGACGGCGCCCTCGGAGATCGTCGCGTTCTCCGCCTGGTAGTCGGTGAACGCACTGGCTGGGACGTCGGCGTCGAGGTAGTCCCAGTTGGGGTTGCCTCCCGCGCTCGCGGCGGTGGCCCTGATCTTGTTCGTGCCGGCGACGACCGGAGCGGTGAGGGTGACCGTGGCCCAGGTGGCCCAACTAGCGGTGGCGGGGAAGGACCGGCTCGCCACCACGGTCGTGCCGTTGACCGAGATGTCGCTGGGGCGGTCCGCGCCGGTGCCGTTGGCGTAGCGGAAGGCCAGCGTGGCGGTGCCGGCGCTGGGCGCGGTGATCGTCCATTCGGTGGAGGAGCCGGCGACGTTGGTGCCGTTGACGAAGCCGGTGCCGGAGTAGCCGGCGTGGTTGGACTCGACGGCTCCCTGGGAGATCGTCGCGTTCTCGGCTTCGTACCGGGTGGGTGCCGCGGCGGCGGGGAGGGCGGCCATTCCCATGACGAGTAAGCAGGCGATGGCGCAGGCCCGGGACTTGCTGAAGTTCATCGGGCACTCCTGGCTGAGAGTGATGCCTCGAGTAAGAGATTGGAGCTCTAGATGGTTTTCCCGCAAACCGCCGCGGCCGTCAACACCTGGAACGATCCATTGTTTAGGAAAGTTTCCTAACTCGAATCGAGTGCGTGCACGTGGACAGCCCGCCGCACCTCATCAGTCGGCGGGACGTTCGACAAGGCCCATCAGGGCGTTGGAGCGAGACATAGGATGTCTTCAGCCCTTGGTCGCGCCTCCAGTGAGCCCCTTGACGAAGTGCTTCTGCAGCAGCAGGTAGAAGATGAGGATCGGCAGCGTCGCCAGGAACATGAGGGCGAACATGCCGCCGAAGTCGGCGGCGTACTGGCCGAGCGACTTGTACACGCTGGCGGTGGCCGGCCGCAGCAGCGGCGACGAGCGCCACCTCAGCCGTTGGCGTCGCCGCAGGCGCACTCCTGGACGGTGAACGTCGGCGCGTAGGAGGTCCACGGGCCTCAACTCCACGGGATCGACGGCGGCGGGAATGGCCGCGCCCCTGAGGAGTATTGAAGTGCTCCCCACTGCTAAGGCCGGGGGATTTCAGCCGGTCCGGGACTCGCCGCAGCGAGGTCGGGGGCCGCTGTTGCTTGGCGGTTCACCTTCCGGCCCACGCGGTTGCGTGGTTTTCGCGCCCCAGCCCGCGCGGCCGATCTGGCCGTCGCGAGCTCCGCCCTCCCGGCGGTGAGGATGTTCTTGGCGGCGTTCACATCCGCATGGTCCACATGGCCGCAGGCTGTGCAGACGAAATCCGCTTGGCTCTTGCGGGACTTCGCATCCACATGCCTGCACTGGTCGCAGGTGACAGACGTGTACGCCGGGTTAACAGTGATCACATTCGTGCCGGTGTAGCGGGCCTTGCTTCGCACGGCCAGCTCGATCCGATGCCAGCCCTTGTCCAGGATGGCCTTGTTCAGGCCCGACTTGGCGGCGGCCCCGTTGGACAGGTAGGCCCCCGGCCGATCGGGATCCGGCCGTGGCGCGACAGTCTTGGTCATGTTCTGGATCTTCAGCGCCTCGAACATGATCAGGTCGTGCTCGAGGGTCAGCACGTGCGCGGTCTTGGCCGCGAAGTCCTGACGTCGCCTGCAGATCCGGGCCGAGAACGCTCGCAACCTTTGAGCGGCGCGTCGGCGGCGGTTGGATCCTTTACGGGTGCGGGACAGGTCCTGCTGCAGCTTGGCGGCATGCTGCACTTCCCGGTCAGTGGCAAACACCTGGTGATGGAACCGCCCCGCGCTGGTGGTCACGATCTTTGCCACGCCGCGGTCGACGCCGATCCCGGTGCCTGGTTTGGCATGCCGAGCGGGAGTCTGCCGGCCGTCGTCGACCAGGAAGCTGATGAACCAGCGCAGCCCCTCGCGTAGCACGGTGGCGTTTTTGATCGGCCCGCCGAGCGGGCGACTCCAGCGGAAGCGGACCCAGCCCAGCTTGGGCAACTTGGCCCGCGCCCAGCGCCGGTTCAGCCGCTCCACCACGATCTTGCCGCCCTCGGGAAACCGGAACGACGGCCGAGTGCGAGTCTTGGACTTCCAACGCACCTTCCACGTGCCATGCTTGGCGCACGCATCATCCAGGTCGATCAGAGTCTGCTGCAGGCAGTGCCCGGGCACCTCGGCCAGCCACTGCAGGCCCGGCTCGGCCTTGGCCTCCACCAGCTGCCGCGCCTGCTCGTGATAACCGATGAACCCACCCCGCCGCCGGTAGGTGCGGCGCTGCTCCAGCGCGGTGTTCCACACCGCACGGCACGCCCCGCCGATCCGCTCGGCGAACGCCGCCTGCTCACCAGTGAGATCCAGCAGATATTTGCGTCCGGTCAGCACGGCAGCTCACCGGCTCTTCTGGTCACGACGAACCGCGTGACCCCATCTTGACAGGCGCCACCCACGGTGGCCGCCGAGGAGTTGGTCAACACGCTGGACCGACGGCTTTTCCGGTACGGAAGCCCTCGCGCAACACTCGGCAGGTGCGCTTGGCAGCCTTGCCCGGCCGGTAACCACCGTGCTGGGGATACACCGCGACCAGTGGGTGCAGATGGTCAGACATGACCTCCAGCTCCACCAGCCACTCCTCTTCCTCGATCACCTTGCCGATGAGCCTTCTCGAGCTGCCCTGGTCCCGCGCCCCCGATCTGAGCAGCCCGCGCTCCCCTGGCGGTGCATAGCGCGAGGAGGAACCCAAGCTCGAATACCGCTCACCTGTTCGACCGATGCTCACGCTACCGTTACAGAACGCGACACTGCAAGTTGTTTTCGTTACAGCATGCTCAGCGCCAGCGCCTTCCACTCCGGACTTACCCCGTGGCCGAAGCCAGAGTTAGCGGCGTAAACGTCCGATCGCATTGACTCCCTGATAGGAAAATCGCCCAAAGAGTGGCAGAGAAACATGCCTTGACCGCATCGCCGTCCCGCAGTATTCATCGGATGTCTAGCAAGATGGCCACCTCCGTGAGGGAGCGATCCCGGTGAGACCTCGAGCCCGTGCCGCCACCCTTCTCTTCGCATTGATCCTGACCCTGCTCGTCGCCCCCGCCGCCCGCGCGGAGGTCGAGCACCCCCGGCAGCAGTGGTTACGCGACTCCACCGCGGGCTTGTTCCTGCACTGGGGCATGTTCACGGCGCCCCGCCATCTGGACTGCGCGGCCTGGGAGCGCGACGTCACGGAGGGCGGCTGGACCGCGGACTATTGGGTCGACGAGGCCCGCAAGCTGGGTGCCTCGTACATCGTCCTGGCCACCTTCCACAGCAGGCTCGGCTACGCGCGCCCGTGGCCGTCGGAGATCCCCGGCAGCTGCGCGACGAAGCGGGACCTGCTCGGCGAGCTGGTGAACGCCGGCAAGGCGAAGGACGTCCGGATCATCCTCTACATGACCGACGACCCCCAGTGGCACAACGAGCAGGGGGTGGAGACACTCGACTCCGCCGCCTACTCCGCCTACAAGGGCCGCCAGGTCGATCTGACCACGCGCGCCGGGTTTGGCATGTACAGCTACGACCTGTTCTTCGAGGTCATGGAGAAATATTCGGATCTGGCCGGATTCTGGATCGACAACGACAACGAGTACTGGGAGCAGAACAAGCTCTACGAGCAGATCAGGGAGAAGCGGCCGTCCTGGTTGCTGAGCAACAACAACGAGGACACGCCCATCATGGACACGGTCAGCAACGAGCAGAAGACCGGCATGACCCCGTCCTACGACTACCCCCAGGCGGCGTGGACGCCGATGCCGCGCCTGGTGGAGGCCGACTACAAGCTGCCCACCACCGGCGACTGGTGGTACGACGGCGGCAACCACCCCGTGGACTTCCGGCTCAGCACCGGCCGCTACATCACCAACGCCGGCTCGTCGATGAAGTCGCTGATGGCCGAGACCCCGATGGTCAACGGACGCTTCCCGCCGCAGCAGGAGGCGTTCAACGCCTTCATGTCCACGTGGGTGCCCCCGATCAAGGAGTCGCTGCAGGCCACCGAGGGCGGCGGCTACATGTACGGCGGCATGCGGCCCGGCTTCTGGAACGACGGCGCCCACGGCGTGATCACCATCTCCCGCGACGGCGCCAAGGTCCAGTACGTGCACGTGGTGACCAGGCCCAGCACCGACATGGTGCGGCTGCGCGACAACGGCTACCGGGTGACCCGGGTGAGCGACCTGCGCACCGGCGAACAGATGCGCTTCAGCCAGTCCGGCGGCCATCTGGCGATCCTCGGCATCACCCGATGGGACCAGTACGACACCGTGTTCAAGGTCGAGACGGCCGGCCGGCAGCACTTCTACGACCCGTCCACCCTCAAGGCCGCCGCCTCGTCCGCGCGCGAGGGGCACCCGGCCGCCGCCCTCGTGGACGGCAGCTTCCAGGACTACTGGGACAGCGACGCGCAGCTCCCGGTGTCGGTGACGCTGGACCTCGGCCGCGCCCGCAAGGCGTCCTCCCTGGCGGTCAACCAGCGCGAATGGTCGCCCACGTATGCCAGGGAGACGTTCGGGCGCCCGGAGGACTCCGCGCGGATCAAGGACTATCGGGTCTACGTGAGCGACGACGGCAAGCGGTGGGGCGCGCCCGTGCGCGCCGGCGCGCTGCCGAGCGCGCGCGGCGTGCAGGTCATCGACGTCGGCGAGCAGCATGCCCGCTACATCAAGCTGGAGGTGCTGAACACCTGGGCTGGCCCGCAGGCGCCGCGCTTCGTCCGGCAGTTGCAGATCGACGAGATCCAGGTGGCGCACGGCTACCCGCTGTCGCCGGCCACCCCCGTCCCGCTGGAGGCCGAACGCCAGCAGCGCTCCGGCACGGCCCGGCTCGACGCTTGTGCGGCGTGCTCCGGCGGCGCGCAGGTCACCGGGCTGGGCGGCGGCTCGCGCAACGCGATCACGTACCGCGAGGTGACGGTCGCCGAGGCCGGTGATCACCGGATCCAGATCGACCACACCACCGCCGCGGCGACCTCGCTGTCGGTCTCGGTCAACGGCGCCACCCCTGTCAAGGTGGCGGTCACCGGGGACAACGCGGGCGTTCCCGCCGCCACGGCACTCGCCGTGCCGCTGCGCGCGGGAGCCAACACGATCACGGTGTTCAGCGACGCCGCCAAGGGTCCGGGCGTCGACAGAATCGCGGTCGCGCCCCTGCCACCCACCTCGTACGTGCCCAAGACGACCATGACCGTGGACCCGTCCGGGCTGCAGTGGGCAGGCCCCGGACAGCAGTCGATGAAGGTGTCGGCCAAGCTGCGCCTGGACGTCGAGGACGCGCTCGACCAGGTCGAGCTGGCCCCCGCCGCCCCCGCCGGGTGGACGGTCGAGGGCGGCCCGGCCACGGCGGCCACCCTGCGGCTCGGGCAGACGCTGGAGGGCTCCTGGACGCTCACCTCGCCGCCCGGCCAGGACGTCGCCTCGGCCGACATCCCGATCAGGGCGTCGTTCCAGGTGCTCGGCCGGCCGAACACGGTCACCAGGCAGCTCCGGGTCCGGCTGCGCCCCGCCGACCGCGTCTTCATGCGCGAGGCCGAAGACTCCCGCAACCAGCTCGGCAGCGCGGGCATCACCAACTGCGGGCCGTGCTCGGGCGGGCAGAAGGTACGCAACCTCGGCGGCGGCCCGGACGCCTACGTGTTGTTCGAGAACGTCACGGTGGACACGGCCCGCCAGTACACGCTGTACATCGACTTCACCGTCAACGGCGAGCGCTCGTACTTCGTGACCGTCAACGGCGAGCCGCCGATCGAGGTGAAGGTGAGCGGCACCGGCAACAACACCCCCTACACGACATCCGTGCCGGTCACCCTGCGGGCGGGGGCCAACACCATCAAGACCCACAACGACACGGCGGCGGCGCCCGACCTGGACCGGATCTCCCTGGGCTGACCACTCCCCTCCGCCGCGTTCGTCGTCGTCCGTCCCACGCTGAGCCAAGCGGACGACGACGAACCCGGCGTAAAGACGTCCTATGTCACGGTCCAATTCAATTCTTGAGGAAGTTAATTAGTGCTACGATTACCGCCATGCATCCTCGGCTCACCACCACCCGCGCTGAGGCCACCGTCTTCACCATGGTGCTCACCCAGGGTCCGGTGACCCGAGTGGAGATCGCCAGGCGCAGCGGGCTGTCGTCCGCCGCCGTGACCAAGGCCGCCCGCCCGTTCATCGAGGCAGGTTACCTGGAAGAGCTGGAGGCCACGGAGCGTACGGCGCCCGGCGCGGGGCGGCCGGCCAGCCCCCTGATGATCAGGGCGGACCGGGAGTTCTTCGCCGGCGTGAAGATCACCGATGACGAGCTCATCGGCGTCATCACCGACCTGCGGGCCCAGCCCCTGGTGTCGGCGCACCGCCGCCTGGCGACCACGTCTCCCGAGGGCGTGGTCGAGGCACTGGCCGAGCTGGTCGCCGACCTGCTGGCCGGCGATCCGGCCTACGGCGAGCGCTGTCACTGGCTGGGGCTGGCCGTGTCCGGGGATGTGGACAAGGCGCTCGGGCTGGTGCGGTACTCCCCCTTTCTGGGCTGGCGGCAGGTTCCGCTGGCGCGGATGGCCGGCGCGGCGACGGGACTCAACGTCACGGTCGATAACGACGTCCGGTCGCTCACCGTGGCCGAGCAGTGGTTCGGCGACGGCGTGGGGGCGTCGTCGTTCGCGCTGGTCACGGTAGGGGCCGGCATAGGGTGCGGGCTGGTGGCCAACGACCGGGTGGTGGCCGGCTCGCACGGCGTGGCCGGGGAGATCGGCCACATCCCGGTCGGCGGTGAAGAGCCCGAATGCCACTGCGGCGGGCGCGGCTGCGTCGAGGCCATCGCTGGGAGCGCGCCCATCGTGGCGGCCGTGCGTGCGGTCACCGGCGACGCGTCGCTGACCATCGACGCAGCCATCGACGCCGCGCACGCGGGGAACCCGGCGGCGCGGGAGGTCTTCGCCCGAGCCGGGCACGCCATCGGGCTCGGCATCGCGGCGATGGCCAATCTGTTCGGACCGGAGCGGATCATCGTGACCGGCGATGTGCAGGGGCTTGCGGCGTACGACCTGTTCGAGGAGCAGATCAACCGGTCGTTCGCCAGCCAGGCGTTCGGCGCGGCGGCCGACTGCCGTCTGCTGCTGCGGCCACGGACCTTTGAGCAATGGGCCCGCGGCGCTGCCGCGGTCGCCATCCAGACCCTCTTCACCTCCCAGGAGCGCTGACTTGACCGCCGCTTCCGGTATCTGGCAGCCACACGACGGAACGCCACGGCCACCGGAGGAGATGCGCTTCCAGGCGGCCGGCCTCACCTTCACCTGCACGGCCACCCCCTTCCCGCCGCCACTCGCCACCGCCGCCCCGGAGCCGACCTCAGCCGGAGGCGACGCGGGCCGAGCGCCCGGTGCCTCAGGCGACAGGGGTCAAGCGGCCCAGGCTGGGCAGGGCTCGACCTCCCCGGAGGCCGCGCCCGACTCCACGGGCATCGCGCCCGACGGCACCGAGCCGGGCGGTGCGATCAACGCCGGAGCCGGGGTCTTGGGGAGCGGTGAAGGCGGCGGGGCGAGGTGGGTGGTTGCCGAGACTGCCCCAGGCGTGCTGGAGGTGCGGGTCACCCCCGAGAGGGCGGCCACGGTACGGGTGGCGTGGCGCGTGCCGTGTGTGGACGCTACCGCGTTCTGGGCCGCCGACGGCGGCGAGCATCGCGGGTTGCCGCCGTTCTGGCGGCGCCCCCGCACGGCGGCTCTGGAGAAGAACGCCCCCGTGGGATGCCTGGTGGGAGCCGGGGACGTGGCGCTGTGCACGTACGCCGCCGCCGAGGTCGTCAGGCCCGTGCGCACCCGCACCGGAGTGGTGGAGGAGACCGGCGAGTTCGGGTTCTGGGTGGAGCACGAGGCCGAGCCGGGGAAGGGGGTGGTGCTCCGGATGGACCTGACCCGCCGGCACTTCGCGACGACGCTGGCCGAGGTCGCCGAGTGGTGGGGATCGCGGAACGGCCTGGCCCGCGACGTCCCGCGGGCCGCGCGCATGCCCGCCTACTCCACGTGGTACGCCATGCAGCAACACGTCGACGCCGCGAGCGTGGAGCGGCAGGCGGCCCCGGCGGCCGAGCTGGGCTGCGAGGCGATCATCGTGGACGACGGCTGGCACAGCGACGACCGGGGCCGCGGCTACGGCTACGTCGGCGAATGGGAGCCCTCCCGAACCTCATTTCCTGATATTTCGGGACACGTGGCGAAGGTTCGCGGCGAAGGCCTCGCCTACCTGCTCTGGTACGCCCTGCCGTTCGTCGGCCGCCACACCGCGCTCTGGGACCGCGTGCGACCGTACACGCTGGCCTACAAGGAGCACATGAACGCCGCCATCGTCGACCCGCGTTACCCCGTCATCCGAAAGCTGCTCGCCGACCACGTCACCCGGGCGGTAAGGGAGTGGGGCATGGACGGTCTCAAGATCGACTTCATCGACCAGTTCGCGGTCGAGGACCCGCCGCCGCCAGGCCCCGAGGCCGACTGCGCCACGGTGAACGAGGGCGTGCGCAGGCTCCTCGCCCAATTGCCCGGCGACTGCCTGGTCGAGTTGCGCCAGCCGTACGTGAGCCCGGGCCTGTGGCCGTACGCCACCATGATCCGCGCCTCCGACTGCCCGCTCAGCCCCGCGCACAACCGGCAGCGCACCGTGGACCTGCGCCTGATCGCCGGCCCGCTGGCCGTGCACGCGGACATGCTGATGTGGCACCCGGACGAGAACCCGCAGCGGGTCGCCGGCCAGCTGATCAACGTGTTGTTCGCGGTCCCGCAGATCTCGGTGGACCTCACCGCGCTGACCCCGGCGCAGGAGGAGGCGCTGCGGTTCTGGTTGTCGTTCTTCAGGGACCACGCCGACGTGCTGCAGCGGGGCCGGTTCGAGCCCGCCCGGCCGGACCTGGCCTATCCGCAGGTGACGGCGCGCTCGGACGACACGGTCATCACCGCCAGGTACGCGCCGATGCCCGTCCGCGTTCCCGATACCGGCACGTTGTGGCTGGCCAATGGTGATGCCTCCGCCGACGTGCTGCTCCAGGTCGCCACGCCGGGCACGGCCCGGGCCACCGTGGTCGACTGCCGGGGCCGCACCGAAGGCGACGAGCTGGTCGACCTCGCCCCCGGGCCGGTGGAGGTCACCGTGCCCGAGGGCGGGCTGCTGCGGCTGGAGCGGCAGGGTCAGGCGGGGCGCAGCCGGTCCCGCAACTGAGCCTCGTAGAGCGAGGGCGGGAAGAGCCCGGGCTGGCCGGTGCCCTCGATGTAGCCGGCGGGCTGCTGGAAGGGCCCGTCGCCGGTGATCGTCCCGCGGCAGCCGATGGCGTAGTTCTGCGCGGTCGGCGGCTTCTGGACGATCAGCCTGCTGGTGGCGACGTCGCAGTTCCAGGCCACCGAGTGGGCCGCGGACCAGCCGTGCGAGGTGCCGTAGCGGCCGCGGTTGTACAAGCCCAGCGTGTAGTCGTAGTGCGGGTCCACGTCCCGGTGGCCGTCGAACAGCAGGCCCTGTGACCAGCGGCGGTGGCCCTCGCTGGAGTTGAGCGCGTATTCGGCGGTGCCGCGCAGGAACACCACGCCGGAGACCGTGCTGTGCCCGTTGGAGACGAAGGCGTGCCTGGCCTTGTAGGCGTGGCAGTCGCGGAAGAGCACCTGCTGGGAGTAGGTGTAGGTGTTGAAGTTGTAGCGCCTGCTGCCGGTCACGATGCTGACCGGGTCGATGGCCCGGCAGTTCTCGACCGTGGCACGGGTCGTCTCCTGGGTGGCGACGCCGGCCTGGGTGAAGTGCAGCATCGTGCAGTCGCGCACCCACGAGTCCTCGGTACGCAGCAGCACGATCGCGTTGTAGGCGTGGTCCTCGTCCTGCTCGGGGTCGCCGTGGTATTCGATGTCCACGCGCAGCCGTTCCACGCCCACCTCGGTGACGAGCCCGGCCCTGTCCCACGTGTAGAGGTAAGAGGTGGCGTGGGCGCGGTTGAGGTGGTTGAAGACCGGCACGTCGATCGTCACGACATTTCCGGACACGTCGCGGACGTAGCGATTGTAGATGATCGGGTGCTCGCCGACCTTCCAGGGCGGCCCGACGTCGTGACCTCCGTAGTCGATGGCCTTGAGCCACTCCTCGGTGCAGGGGTGCGTGATGACGACGTTGTCGCCGGGGCGCAGCGCGCCCGGGCTCGCCACCTCGAACGAGCGCGATCCCACCTGCACGAACCCGGTGGTGATCTCGGTACGGGTGCCCGGGACCTCGCCCTTCCAGCCGCCGCCCGCGACGCCGCCGGCCACGATCACGTTGCGGTCCTTGGGGTTGTTCCCGGTCGCCTTGATGATCGTGTTGCCCGACGGGTCCTCGCCGTCGCCGAGGCCGCGTAACACGGTGCCACTGGCGCGCACGTACACCGTGCCCGCCACCGGGTACACGCCCGGCAGCAGGAGCAATGCGCCGCGGCGGGCACGCGGCAGTGCCCCGATCGCGTCAAGAGCCGCCTGGATGTGGGCGGTGTTGTCGCCCTCGATGGGCCGGATCGTCTTGACGACCGGCACGTGCGGGATCGGCCGCTCGCCGTTGCGGTAGCCGGCGTGGCTGAAGTCGGGGACGCGGTTGGCCTCGGCGTCCTGCTCGTAGGCCAGCCGCCCCCACCGGTCGTAGTGCACGAGCCGGGACTGCCACGGCTGCGTGGCGGCGGCGGGCCGCGCGCCGGCCGCCGCGGTCAGCGCCAGCGCGCCGCCTGCGGCCAGCACGGCCCGCCTGCTGAGGTCATGTGCCATGGGGATCCCTCACTTGATGACGATTTTGTCGAGCTCAGGCGAGCGCGCGGTGTGGCTGTAGAAGCGGATCGTGTTGACCCCGGCCACCAGGTCCACCTGCACGGTCGCAGTGGTCACCGTGTCCTTGGTCCCGGTCATCGGCACCTGGATCGCATCGCCGCCGTTGACGCTGACCGCGTACGTCTGGGAGCCGTCCACCAGCGCGTGCACGGTCATCTGCCTGGTCCCGGTGGTCTCCGACAGCACGCCCCTGACCACGGCGTAGTCGTAGACGTTGCCGCCGATGAGGATCACCTTCCGCCCGCCGGAGCAGACCGCGCAGTAGGCGGGCTCGGCCGCGCCCTCCCACACGTTGCCGGCCCGCTCGGCCTCGTACGTGCCGGGGCTCCGGTCCGGCGGCGGCAGCGTGACCGGCGGCGTCGCAGGCCCGAACTGGTCCGCCTTGAGGTCCTTGACCAGCAGGTAGGTCTCCTGCAGCCCCGCGCTCCTGATGCTGCGGTAGATGCCCCACTTGGGCCGGTTGTACTGCTCCGGCGTCCACCACAGGTCGATGTTCCCGACCTTCTGGTCGACGATGGTCCGCGACCCGTCCCAGAGCACCCATCGCATGTAGCCGTCGTCGGCGGACTTGAGCTCGATGGTGACGCCGACCCACTTGTTCTGGATCGGCTCCAGGTCGGCGGTGGCGAAGTCGTGGGACTTGTTGTCCTCCAGCGTCCAGTACCGCGCCGCGATCTTCGGCACGCCGTTGACGACCGGCAGCGACAACTGCGCGACCGGGGTGCCGATGTCGGACGTCTTCAACTGCCAGATGTGGGTGAAGCCGGTGGTCGCGTCGAGCGTGTCCGGAATGTACATCTGGTACGTGATCCGCCACGTCTCGTCCTTGCGCATCTCCAGCGGCCGGCCGTCGGCGGCTCGCATGCCGCGTACCTCGTTCCGCATGCGGTCGGAGCCGTCGCGGTCCTCCAGGTGCGCGTCGAACCGCCAGGCGTTGCCCGCGACGTAGACGTGCGGCTGGCCCTCGGGGTGCGAGCCGCGCCGGTCGTCCTCAAGCGCCTCGAACGCTTTCACGCCGTCCCGCCACGGGCTCGGACTCCACCGGGTCTCCCAGCGCGGCGCCCCGGCCCCAGCTCCATGCCCGTTCCCCGCCGCGTCGCCGGCCTGGGCCGACGGGGCGGCGGCGAGGAGCAGCGCGAGGGCGCTGGTGAGTGCCAGGGCGGCTAAGACGCCCCCTCGTCGTTCGGTCATGAGAGTGTTCTCCTCAGGTGCAGCGTGAATCCGCCGTTCGGGGCGACGGCGAGGTCGAGCTTGCCCCCGGCCGGGACCGTGACGGTCTCGGTGGCGATCCGGTCGCCGGGGGCGTCCTGGTAGATCTCGGCCGTCCACTCCCCCTCGTCGAGGAAGTCGAACGGCACGGTGAGCGTGCGGGCCTCACCGGACACGCCCGCGCCGACGTACCACTCGCCGCCGCTCCTCCTGGCCAGCATGATGTGGTCGGCGGGGTCGCCGGACAGCAGCCGCGTGTCGTCCCACGCGGCTGGGACGGTGGACAGCAGCCGCAGCGCCTCGGGCCGGGCCTGGTAGGCCTCGATGGAGTCGGCGAAGTGCTGGATCCCGGACTCGAAGAGCACCGACAGGGCGAGCTCGAATCCGGCCGAGATGGCCCGCACCGCGGTGAACGTGCACGGTGTGAAGTCCATCGGGCCCTGCACGTTGCGGGTGAACGCCAGCGACAGGTAGTGGGTGGCCGGGTAGAGCGGCTCCTTGCCGGGCTTCGGCTTGATCCATTCGGCGCCTTTGACCGCCTCGGCGGTCATGAACTGCGGCCAGGTGCGCTCGGTGCCGCGCGGGATCGTGCCGCCGTGGAAGACCACCATGAGCCGGAGCCGGGCGGTGGCGGACAGGATGGCGTCGAACCAGCGCATCCGGTCCTGGCCGTCCGACTCGGTGAAGTCGATCTTCACGCCGACCGCGCCCCACTCCTTCCAGAGCGCGAGCTTCTCGCGGTGCTCCAGCTCGGTGTCGACGTGCTGCCAGTGCGACCAGAGCCAGACGCCGACACCCCGGTCGCGGGCGTAGGCGATCAGCTCGGGCATCCACTCCTTGTTCCAGCCGGCGTCCGCCAGCAGGTACGGCCAGCCGTTCGCGGCGGCGAAGTCCACCCAGCGCTTCTGGGCCTCCAGGTCCCGCGTGGAGGGTCCGTCGGACCACCACGACCAGGCGGCGGCTCCGGGCCGGATCCAGGAGGTGTCCTCGACCTCGGACGGCGCGGCGAGGCTGGTGACCAGGTCGCTCTCGACGATCGTGGCCAGATCACCGACGATCATCGTGCGCCACGGGGTGACGAGCGGGCTGGCCGTGGTCACGTACGGGTCCGGCAGGTCGAGGCGGAAGGCGTGACCGTCGAAGCGCAGGCGGGAGCCGGCGTATCCGGCGTCCAGGTTCGACTCGGTGATCAGCATCCAGGCGTCGCCGGCCTGGAAGAGCGACGGGTAGCCGTACAGGATGGGCTCGGCGCCGGCCACCGTGGTGTGCCGGTGGATCTCCTCGTAGTCGCAGCGCCCGTTCTCGTACGGCAGCAGGACCGCGCGGGCGTCACCCGGCACGACGTACTCCGAGATCTCCTCCACCACGGTCACCGGACCGGTCCAGGGAATCACGTAGCGGTAGGCCACGCCGTGATCGCCGATCCGGATTTGCAGGTCGAGCCGGTGCCCGCCCGCGGTGAACGACAACGTCCATTCGCCGGCCGCGTACCGATGCTCGCGCCGTTTCCCGGTCACCGTCCGGTAGGACTCCTCGACCCGCCGCTCGGACATCCCGGCCGCGACCAGCTCCGTGCTCAGATCCGCGTGGGCGGTGCGGACGCCCAGCCTGGACGGCTCCAGCACGGTCCGTCCCGCGTGCCGCAGCTCCAGCGTGAGCTCGCCCGCCGCGGACAGGTCGAGCACCGCCTTCAGATCCCCGTCGCTCAGCGTCCAATTCGGCACGTGACCCTCCATGGTGAAAGAGATAGGAGGAGTAGATCGCGTCCTGCCGCCCGGTGACGGCGCTGCCGCTCCGGCCACGCAAGGCACCCGACGCTCCTCACAATGCGCAAGAGCCTAGGTTGCGACGGGTTTCAATTCAATTCTTGACGAAGTTAATTAGTCGGTCTACGGTGCGGTCATGCCTCACGGACTGTCGCCGCAGGACCACACGACCCCCGCTATACATCCGACCTCTAGTGCCCGGCTGGCGGAGTTCCGTGAGCAACGGTTCGGGTTGTTCATCCACTGGGGCCTGTACGCGCTGGCCGCCCGGCACGAGTGGGTCAAGCAGCGGGAACGACTCACGGACGAGCAGTATCAGCCGTACTTCGACCATTTCGCCCCCGACCTGTTCGACCCGGACGCGTGGGCGGAGGCGGCGGCCGGCGCCGGCATGCGCTACATGGTGCTGACGACGAAGCACCATGACGGCTTCTGCCTGTGGGACTCGGCCTACACCGACTACTCGGTCGCGCACACGCCGTACGGCAAGGACCTCGTCGGCCCGATCGTGGAGGCCTTCCGCGCCCGCGGGCTCGGGGTGGGCTTCTACCACTCGCTGATCGATTGGCACCACCCGCACTTCCCGATCGACGGCCTGCACCCGGCGTACGTCGAGGGTGCGACTACTCCCGATGACCGAAATATCGGGCAATACCAGTCCTATTTGCACAACCAGGTTGAAGAGCTGCTTACCCGCTATGGCCGAATCGACACTATGTGGTTTGACTTCTCCTACTCGAAGCGGGTCAGGAACGGCACGCGCACACCCGGCGGCAAGGGCGCCGCGGACTGGCGGTCGGAGGAGCTGGCGGCCATGGTCCGCAGGCTGCAGCCGGACATCCTGATCAACGATCGCCTGGAGATCCCCGGCGACTTCACCACGCCCGAGCAGTTCCAGCCGCCCGCCCCGCCGGCCGAGGTCTGGGAGGCCTGCCAGACGCTCAACGGCAGCTGGGGCTACGACCGCGACAACCTCGACTACAAGCCGGTGGACCTGCTCGTGCGCATGCTGATCGACACCGTCGCCAAGAACGGCAACCTGCTGCTCAACGTGGGGCCCAACGGGCGCGGCGCGTTCGAGGCGCGGGCGCTGGAGTCGCTGCGCGGCATCGGCGCGTGGACGCGGCTGCACGGCCGCTCCATTTACGGCGCCGGTCCGAGCACGTACGAGGCGCCGCCGGACTGCCGCTACACCCAGCGCGGCGACCGGCTCTACGTGCACCTGTTCGCCTGGCCGTACAAGCATCTGCACCTGCCCGGGCTGGCGGGCAAGGTGCGCTACGCGCAGTTGCTCAACGACGCCTCGGAGATCCGCGTCCTGGCCCCCGACCCGGCCGTGGACAGCGGGCACACGAAGCTGGGCGCGCTGCCGCCCGGCACCCTGACCCTGCAGCTCCCGGTGCAGCGACCCGACGTGGCCGTGCCGGTGCTCGAGCTCTTCCTGTGAAAGACCCCCCCACGGAGATGACCCCATGGAGATGAACCGTCGGCAGATGCTGGCCCTGGCGGTGGCCGCCGCCGCGCTGTCCGCCTGCGGCGACAGCCGCCAGCAGAAGCAGGCCGCGGCCCCGGTCAAGTCCGGCGCCCAGGTGATCGACCCCAACCGTCCCAGCAGCGACGACTGGCCGTTCGAGGAGGCCGAGCAGCTCAACAACTCGCTGACCTGGCCGAAGACGAACGTCCCCGACCCGGCGTCCAAGGTCGTGATCACGCTGGCGTTCACCACGGACGCCGTCACCGAGGTACGCAACGCGCAGTTCGACTTCTTCTTCAAAAAGCGCCATCCGAACATCGAGATCAAGCGCGAGTCGGCGACGTTCGATCAGTTCCTCACCAAATACATGGCGCAGGCGGCCGGCGGCACGCTGCCCGACGTGCTCTACAACCACTACTCCTGGACGCAGAACCTCATCGCCAACAAGGTCCTGCAGCCGCTGGACGACTACATCGCCAAGACGCCCGATTTCGACATGGACGACATCCCGCAGCGCGGGCTGGGCTACTTCCAGCGGGACGGCGCGCTGTACGGATTGCCCACCGACATGGCGCCCAAGCTGCTCTTCTACAACAAGGACCTGTTCGACAAGGCCGGGCTGGACTACCCGGACGAGACCTGGACGTGGGACAAGCTCTTCGAGACGGCCAAGAAGATGACCAGCGGGTCGGGCGTGGAGAAGATCTACGGCGTCTCGCCGATGCCGAAGCCGTCGCCCGACCTGAGCTCCGTTTACCTGCTGCCGTTCGGCGGGCGGTTCCTGGACGCGGCCGAGTCGAAGGTGACGATCGCCGAACCGGCCGCCAGGGACGTCATGGCCCGCTGGCTGGACCTGCTGCTCAAGGACAAGGCGACGCCGAGCCTGGCCGAGCTGCAGCTGCTGGAGAAGGTCGATCCGTTCAAGTCCGGGCACGCGGCCCTGTTCGTCAACGGCGCGTGGGTCATGCTGGAGCTGTCCAAGCAGAAGGCGTTCAAGTGGGGCGCCACGCAGGTGCCCAAGGGGCCGGAGGGCCGCACCACCCCGGCCGTGGGCAGCGCGCTGGTGATGGCGGCCTCGTCGCAGAACAAGGACGCCGCCTGGATCTACATGCACGAATACCTGTCGGCCTCCGGCTACAAGTTCCGCCAGATCGCCGCGCCGGCCCGCCAGTCCGCGTGGGAGGACACCGCCAAGGCGCTCGGCATCCCGGCGGAGGAGGCGGACCTGGTCAAGAAGATCATGGCCGACTACGCCTCCGACGACGGCGTGCTGCGGCTGCCGGCCAACAAGAAGGTCGTGGACACCGCCCTGCCGATCTGGGAGCGGGCGCAGCTCGGCAAGATCAGCGTGGACGACGCGCTGAAGGAGATGGTCGACAAGGTCACGCCGGTCCTGAGCGAGAACAAGATCGCATGACCGCCGTCAGCCCGCTGGCGCGTCGTGAGGCCCGGCGTTTTCACCTGTTCGTCTCGCCGTGGCTGATCGGGTTCGTCCTGTTCAGCGCGGGCCCGATCGTCGCCGCCGTGGTCCTGAGCTTCATGAAGTGGAACCTGCTGCAGACGCCGGCGTGGGTGGGGTTCGGCAACTACGAGCGCATGTTCAACGATCCCGAGTTCTGGGAGTCGATCGAGAACACGGTGCAGTACGGCCTCGGCGCGGTGGCGCTCGGCGTGACGTTCACGTTCGTGCTGGCATTGCTGCTCAACCAGCCGCTGCGGTTCCAGGGCCTGTTCCGGACCGTGATGTACCTGCCGTCGGTGGTGTCGGGCCTGGCCACCGCGCTGCTGTGGATCAACATCCTGCACCCCGACTACGGGCTGATCAACAAGCTGCTGGCCTCGGTCGGCATCGACGGACCCGGCTGGCTGGCCTCGCAGGAGTGGGCCATCCCCGGGCTGGTGCTGATGAGCGTGTGGGGCGCGGGCAACACCATCGTCATCTACCTGGCCGGCCTGCAGGGCATCCCGAAGACGTTGTACGAGGCGGCGGAGATCGACGGGGCCGGGTGGTGGCGCAGGTTCTGGAACGTCACGGTGCCGATGATGTCGCCGGTCATCTTCTTCAACGTGGTGACCGGGTTCATCGCCGCGTTGCAGAGCTACGTGCTCATCCTCGTCATGACCGAGGGCGGACCCGGCAACGCCACCATGGTGCTGGGGCTCTACATCTACCGGCAGGCGTTCGTCTACTTCGACATGGGCTATGCGGCCACGCTGTCGTGGGCCATGTTCGTGCTGGTCATCATCGTGACCGCGATCCAGTTCAGCCTGGCCAGGCGCTGGGTGCACTACGAGTTCAAGTGAGGTCCCCGATGCTCCTCGAGACCGCGGCCCGGCCCGCGCGTACGAAGCCGGGCCCGTCCCTGACGTCCGAGCAGGCCGAGCACATCAGGCGGATCCGGCGCAGCGGGGCGTACGTCCTGCTGATCATCAGCTCCGCGGTGTTCCTGCTGCCGTTCTTGTGGATGCTGACGACCTCGCTCAAGTCCGACGCCGACAACCTGGCCTTCCCGCCTCAATGGCTCCCGGACTCCTTCCACGTCGAGAACTACGTCAAGGGCTGGACGGGGTCGCTGCCGTTCACCAGGTTCCTGCTGAACACGATCCTGATCACCGCGCTGTCCATGGCCGGGAACCTCATCTCGTGCGTGTTGCCCGCCTACGCCTTCGCGCGGATGCGGGCGCGGGCGGCCGGCATCATGTTCACGGCGCTGCTGGCCACGATGATGATCCCGCGTGAGATCACGCTGGTGCCGAAGTTCATCATGTTCTCGAAGCTCGGCTGGGTGGATACGTATCTGCCGCTGGTCGTGCCGGAGTTCTTCGGCGTGGCGCTCTACATCTTCCTGCTGCGGCAGTTCTTCACCACGATCCCGCAGGAGCTCATCGACGCCGCCCGCATCGACGGGGCCTCGGAGCTGCGCATCCTGTGGAGCGTCATGCTGCCGCTGGCCAAGCCCGCGATCGCGGCGATCTGCCTGTTCTCCTTCGTCGGCAACTGGAACCAGTATCTGGAGAACACCCTTTACCTGCGCTCGATGGAGAAGATCACGCTCGCGCAGGGCCTGGGCATGTTCAGCGGCCAGTACGTCACCCAGTACAACCAGATGATGGCCGTCGCGCTGCTGTCGATGCTGCCCATCCTCATCGTCTTCTTCCTGGCTCAGAAGACGTTCATCCGGGGCGTCACGCTCACGGGTATCGCAGGAAGGTAATCCGACGACCTCACCGCCATCGACCAAACCGCGAAGGAGACGGACGTCCATGCGTAGGAGCACACTGGCGGCCATGGGAGCAGGGCTGTCCCTGCCCGGGTACCGAGTCGAGTCCGGCGGGGTCTCAACGATGCCGCCCGGCCGGATCAGCCACGCCAAGGGCCCGCACACCCATCCGGATCCGGAGATCTTCCTCATCCTCTCCGGCACCGGAAAGATCCACATAGACGGTGAAATTTCGGATTTCGCCGGGGGTGATGTGCTCATCGTGGAGGCCGGTGAGGACCACCACCTGGAGGCGCTCTCGGACGTGGTCACCGCCTGGCTGCACGTGGAGCCCGCGTGACGTCGCCCGTCCCGCTCCCCCGCGTCGGCCTGGGCGGGGGCCCGCTCGGCAACTACCTCCTGACCATCTCCGACGCCGAGGCCCAGGCGGTGATGGACACGGCCTGGGAGTGCGGCATCCGGTACTACGACACCGCTCCGTTCTACGGGCTCGGGCTGTCGGAGCGGCGTATGGGCCGCGCGTTGCGCGAGCGCCCACGTTCGGCGTTCATCCTGTCGACCAAGGTCGGACGGCTCGTACGGCCGGGGCCGGGCGACAACGGCGGCTTCGCCGTGCTCGGCGACCGTCACGTCGAGTGGGACTTCAGCCGCGACGGAGTGCTGCGCAGCGTCGAGGAGTCCCTGGACCGCCTGGGCCTCGACCACGTGGACATCCTGTTCATCCACGATCCCGACCGCCACTGGCCCCAGGCGCTCGACGAGGCCTATCCCGCGCTGGCGGAGCTGCGGTCGCAGGGCGTCGTCCACGCGATCGGCGTGGGCATGAACCAGTCGCCCATGCTGGTGGACTTCGTCAAGCTCACCGACCTGGACCTGCTGCTGGCCGCCAACCAGGCCACGCTGCTGCGCCGGACGGCATTCGACGAGCTCCTCCCGCTCTGCCAGGACCGCGGCATCTCGGTCATCGCGGCGAGCCTCTTCCACCGCGGGCTCCTGGCCGCCGCCGAGCCGCCCGCGGACGCTCCCGCCGAGGTCCGCACCCTGGCCGCGGCGTGCGCCCGGCATGACGTGCCGTTGCCGGCCGCGGCCCTGCAGTTCCCGCTGCGGCACCCGGCCGTGCACACGGTCCTCGTCGGCGCCCACGCCCCGGCGCAGGTCACCGCCAACCTCCAGGCCCTGGACCGGCCCGTCCCCGTCGCCCTCTGGGACGAGCTGGGCTGATCTCGCGCGGGGACCTGACCTTCAGACCGCCTGAAGCTTGCGCTAGGCTTCAGGCGAACTGAAGGTTGGAGGAGTTCCCATGGATCATGTCCTGCTGTCGATACACGTGCTCGCAAGCATTGTGTTCGTCGGCGGCTCGGCCGTCGCCGCGAGCCTGTTTCCTCGCTACGCGCCGCTCGCCCCGGCCGCGGGCCCGCCGGATGAGCCAAGTCCGGCCGCGGGCCCGCCGGGTGAGCGGAGTCCGGCCGTGGCCGCCTTGCTGCACCGCATCACCGGCGGCTACGCCGCCTTCGGCCTCATCGTCCCGGTCGCCGGGATCGCGCTGGCCCTCGTCCAGGGCCGGATGGGCGAAATCTGGATCAACGTCGCCATGGTCCTCACCATCGTGGCGGGCGGCCTGCTGGCCACGCAGATCTACCCGCGCCAGCGCGCGGCGCTCAGCTCGCCCGATGACGGCCGGAGGCTCCGGACGCTGTCGATGCTCGCCGGCGTCTACAACGTCGTGTGGGCGGTCGTCGTGGTCCTCATGATCGTCCGCCCCGGCGCGGCGCCGCCCGCCTGACCCGCACGCAGCACACCTCCGCCCCTCTCCGAACGATCCGCGCCACCGCCGTGGGCGGGTGAACCGGCGGGGCCGGCCCTGCGTACCCCTCGTATGCGGTGGAAGACGGTGTATGCCGGGTTCGCGGTCGGTGTGGTGGTCGCGGTGCTGCGGTTCGGCGGCGGCGCGGGTGCGCCGGCGATCCCCGGCCTGCCCACGGCGGGTCCGCTGACGGACTGGGGGCTGCCGCTGACGCGGTTCCTCCACGTCGTGTGCGCGGTCGCCTGCGTGGGCACGCTGCTGGCCGCCGTGCTGGCCCCCGCCGGGTCGGCCGAGCCTGCGCGGTGCCTGCGCGCGGCGGGCTGGTGGGCGCTGGGCTGGGCGTTCACCACGCTGCTGAGCTACGTCCTGACGTTGTCGAGCTTCATCCCGATGCCGGTGGCGGAGCTCCTCGCCACGCCCGGCCGGCTGAATATCGGCACGCTGCTCCCCCAGACCCAGGCCCTGCTGGTCGTGCTGGGCGTGACCTTCGTGGTGGCGGCGGCCACGTACGCACGGCGGCTGCCCCGGTGGATCCCGCTGGCGATCGCCGTGTTCGGGCTGCTGCCGCCCGCCTACGTGGGCCATGCCGCCTCGGCCGCCGACCACGACCTCGCGGTGTCGGCGCTGATGGCGCATCTCGTGGCGGCCTCGTTGTGGGCCGGCGGCCTGGGCGCGCTGCTCGTCCACTTCCGCCGCTCGGACGACCTGCCGGTGGTGCTGCCCAGGTTCAGCACGATCGCCTTGTGCTGCTTCGCCGCGGTGGCCTTCTCCGGCCTGGCCGGCGCGTGGGTGCGGCTGGGCGCGCCGTCCGATCTGTGGCGGACCCCGTACGGCCTGCTCCTGCTGGCCAAGGTGGCCACGCTGGCGGTGCTCGGCTGGTTCGGCTGGAACCACCGGCGCCGCACCGTCATGGGCGTCGCCGACCGCGGGGTACGCGGCACGTTTGTCAGGCTCGCGGCAGGTGAGGTCGTTGTGATGGCGGCGGCGGCGGGCCTGGCCGTGGGCCTGTCACGTACTCCCCCGCCGGCAGGCGGCGAAGGATCGGGGCATGGCGCGCTGGGGTACGACCTCGCGCCGTTCTCCCCTGGCGCGCTGATCAGCGAGGTGCGCCTGGACGCGTTGATCATCCTGCTGCTGGCGTTGCCCGCGGCCGCGTACCTGGTCGGCCTGCGCAAGGTTGCGGCGTGGCCGTCCGGCCGCACGTTCGCCTGGTACGCCGGGCTGGCAATGGCCGCACTGGTCCTGGTCGGCGGGGTCGGCGGCTACGCGCGGGCCATGATGTCGGTGCAGGCGCTGCAGCATGTCGTGCTCGCCGTCGTCGTTCCGCTTCTGCTGTGCGCGGGCGCGCCTGTCACGCTGGCCGGCAGGACCGTCATGGGCTTCAGCAGGCCTGCCGTTCTGACGGTCGCCTACCCGGCGCCGTTCCTGCTGCTCTACGCGACGGGGTGGCTGCCCTGGTCGCTGGACGAGTACGCCGTGCACCTGGCCACCGGTCTGCTATTCCTCGGGCTCGGGCTGGCGGTGTCGTGGGTGCTGGCCGGCGCGGACCCGTTGCCCGGATCGCTCTCCTGGGCGGCGCGGGTCCGGCTGCTGGCGGTGGTGGCCGGCACGCACCTCGTTGTCGGGACGTACCTGCTGGCCGGGCCGCCGATCGCGGCGGACTGGCTCACCCTCGCGGCCCCGCCGGGCGCGCCGGACCTCCTCGCCGACCAGCGCCTGGCAGGGGCGGTCTACCTGCTCGTCCCGCTGCTCGCCCTCACACCGGTGGCGGTGCGGCTGGGCGCGCGGGCGCGGGCGTCTCAGATGGCGTCGCGTTGAATCGGGCAGGTCATGCAGTGGGTGCCGCCGCGCCACTTGCCGAGTTTGAAGCACTCGATCTCGATCACCTCAACGCCGTGCTCGCGGAGTTTGCGGTGAACTGGTTCTTGTGTTGACGCGCTCCTCGGTCTGAAGCCCGGGGATTCGGCCTGCGCCTTCGCCGTTCAGGCGGCGGCGCTTCCGTGGCTTCCTGTTTCATCGACCGTGCCCCACCGTCCACGCCGAAGTGTGGATGGCGGGGTCTTACCGGTCTCCGCAGGCGTTTTGAGTCCCCGCTTCCCGCCCGTCTCAGGTGCGGGTTTCCGTCCAGCGGCGACCAGCCGTCTGCCCTCCTGCTGGAGGTTGATGGCAGAGTTGACGTCCCGGTCGTGGAGGGTGACGCATGCGCTGCACGTCCACGATCGGACGTGCAGCGGCAACGCGGCGACCACGGTGTGGCAGGCCGAGCAGCGTTTGCTGGAGGGGAAGAACCGGCCGGCCTTGACCAGCGTCCGCCGTGCAGCTTGGCCTTGTACTCCAGCATGCCGACGAACTGGCCCCACCCGGCGTCGTGCACGCTCTTGGCCATCTTCGTGCGGGCCAGTCCCTTGACCGCCAGATCCTCCACGTAGATCGCTTGGTTTTCGCGGATCAACGTCGTGGACAACTGGTGGTGGAACTCGCGGCGCGCGTCGGCGACCTTGGCATGCTGGCGGGCCAGCGCGTCCCGGGCCTTGGCCCGGTTGGCCGAGCCTTTCTCCTTCCTGGACAGCGCCCGCTGCAGGCGCTTGAGCTTCTTCTCCGCGCGGCGCAGAAACCGCGGAGAGTCGATCTTTGTGCCGTCCGGCAGGACCGCGAAATGTCCCAGCCCCAAGTCGATGCCGGCGTCTGCCTCCACCGGGGGCAGCGGCTGGGGGGCGGCCTCGACCACGAACGAGGCGAAGTACCGACCGGCCGCGTCCTTGGTGATCGTCACCGACGACGCCGGCGCGGGCAGGTCCCGGGACCAGCGCACCGCCACCTCGCCGATCTTCGGCAGGCGCAGCCTCCCGCCTGCCGTGATCTTGAACTTGGCGTTCTTGGTGAAACGGATCGCCTGCCGGTTGTCCTTGCGGGACCGAAACCGAGGCGGCCCCAGCTTCGGGCCCTTGCGCCGACCGGCCAGCGAGTCGAAGAAGTTGCGGAACGCGGTGGTGCAGTCGGCCAGCGCCTGCTGCAGCACCACCGCCGACACCTCACCCAGCCAGGCCCGCTCCGGCGTCGCCTTCGCCTTCGTGATCACCCGCACGGACAGTTCGGCGTCGGTGATGAACGGCTCCCCGTTCTCGTACGCCTGGTTACGCAAAGCCAGAGCGTCGTTGAACACCACCCGGGCGCACCCGAACGCCCGCGCCAGCGCGATCCGCCGGCTTGGGGTCGGGTCGAGCCGGTAGGCGTAACACAGCCGCACACCATGCTCCTATCATTGGTTTATGGCCGAAGATGGAGACATCAGGACCGGTAGGCACTGCATTTTCGTACTCCACGCACATTTGGTCTTCATCACCAAATACCGGCACCAGGTGTTCACCCGAGCCCACCTGGAACGCATGGAGCAGATCATGCGGGACGTGTGCGCCGACTTCGAGACCGAACTGGCCGAGTTCAACGGCGAGGCCAACCACGTGCACCTGCTGGTGACCTTTCCACCCAAGGTCGCCATCTCCCGGCTCGTCAACAGCCTCAAGGGCGTCTCCTCCCGCCGGATGCGGCAAGAGTTCCCTGAACTGACCCGCCACTACTGGCGGGCCAACAAGCTCTGGTCAGGCTCCTACTTCGCCGGATCGGTGGGCGGGCCCCCGCTTTCGGTCATGCGCCAGTACATCGAGCTGCACAACCGGCCAGTGTGATCCGCGCGGACGCCGTTCCGCCTTGGTTGCGCAACGGCTGTTCGTGCCCGGCTACGCGGGCCGGTCCGCTTCACGCCCGGCCTGAAGCTGAAGGCCGGAGCACTGCGGACGATCCCGGTACCCGAACACTGAGAAGAAGCCGGGGAACTGGCCGAACCCGGCCTTGGCGTAGGCATACACGCCGGCGTCCAGCTGCGGCTTGCGTACGGCGAGCGTCTGGAACACCAGGGCCAGCATGAGCATGCCGACGCCGGCGATCAGCCACGCGACCAGAGTCCCGAGGACGCCGGTGGCCTGGGCGAAGTCACGCGGCAGCGAGAACACCCCGGCGCCGACCATCGACCCGACCACCATCGCGGTCAGCACCGGCAGCGGCATCTTGCGTACGGCCTCGGTCTGCGTGGTCACCTTCGCGGCGTACCCGGACACAAACGACGAGAGTGTCGGGAAACCGTCAAGTTCCTCTCTGCCGGCGCACCTACCAGATGCACCCATGGAGTCCGCGCTATCTTGAAAGCCCGCAAACGCCGTATATGAGGTGGAGCGCTCGTGACGGAAGACTCGTCCCCTCCGGACCCGGACCTGCTCGCCAGGATCGACACCACCCGGCCGCATCAGGCCAGGGTCTGGAACTACTGGCTGGGGGGGAAGGACAACTATCCGGTCGACCGGGAAATGGCCGCCAAGCTGAAGGAGGCCTACCCCGGCATGGAGGACATCGCCCGGCACGCCCGGGCGTTCCTCGGGCGGGCGGTCCGGTTCCTCGCCGGCGAGGCCGGCATCCGGCAGTTCCTGGACATCGGCACCGGATTGCCGACCGTGGACAACACCCATGAGGTGGCGCAGGGCGTGGCCCCGTCCAGCCGCGTCGTGTACGTCGACAACGACCCCCTCGTGCTGGTGCACGCCCGCGCCCTGCTCACCAGCGACCCCCAGGGCGCCTGCGACTACATCGAGGCCGACGTGCGCGACCCGGACGCCATCCTGGCGGCCGCGGGCAAGACGCTGGACTTCGCCCAGCCGACGGCGGTCATGCTCTTGGGCGTGATGGGCACCATCATGGCCGACGATCAGGCATACGCGCTGGTGAAGCAGCTGATGGACGCGCTGCCGTCCGGCAGCTACCTGGTGTTCGAGGACGGCACCAACGTCATCAAGCCGGAAGCGGCGGCCGAAGCCGAGCGGCTGCGCGAGCGCGGCGAGGGTTACCAGTACCGGCTGCGCTCCCCCGCCGAGATGGTCCGGTTCTTCGACGGGCTGGAGCTCGTGGAGCCGGGCGTCGTGTCCGTTTCCCGCTGGCGGGTGGAGTCGGACGTGTTCGGCTTGCCCGCCGAGGTGGACGCGTTCTGTGGGGTCGCCCGCAAACCGTGACGGCCGCGCAGGTCACCGCCGTGGCGTGGCCCGCTTCCTCCCCCGTCGGAAGCGGGCCACGCGGACGGTCAGGCGGCCGTCGTCACAGGAGACGTCCGGCGGAGGTCGCGGATAACACAAAATCGGGTCATCGGCTCGTCGAGACCTGGCTGCGCTGCGGAACCAGGGCCGGATCCGCGGGTCGTTTCCTGGTGACGTACTGCGGGACGGGGGCTCGATCGTCGCCGGTGTCGCGGGTCAGGCCGTAGCGGAGGATCCCCCTGGCGCGGTCAGGCTTGGCCGAGAGGTCGGCCCAGACGTCCTCCCAGGTCTTGGGCACGACGGTGAAGTCGACGTCCGCGTTACCGCCGCCGGCGTCGTTGTTGTGCACGGTGACGCTGCCGTCGATGTAGTAGAACTCGTTCTGCCATCTCTGCTGGTGTCCGCTGGGCAGCTGGACGTAACCGGTCTGCGGGGAGCCCATCCAGGTGACGCCCGGCGCCTGTTCGTCATCCATGCGGCGCCCGCCGCCCGAGGCCACGTGGAACAGCTTGCCCTTCAGCCCGGTCCAGGTGACGGGCGGGAAGGGGCCGACCCGGTTGTGGTAGAGGATCCCCAGGCGGACCAGGAAGTAGCCCCTTCCGGTGATCGTGAGGTAGTGGCCCCGCTTGGTCAGCCCGGGTCCGCCGAACCGGGCATGCCCGTACTCGCCGGCGAAGGCGACCTGGCCGGCGCGGCGCCGGGGCAGCGGGGCCGGGGGGCGGTTCTTGGGCGGGGCCTGATCCACCGCGTCGACGGTCCTGCCGTACGCGGCGGCCGGAGGGCTCGGCGTCGGCTTCGGGCTGAGCGGGCGCGCGGAGACCGCGGGCGCCGACGGGCCGGTGGTCCGCGGGGCGGTCGCGGGCGACGACGTGGCGATCACCGGCGCGGCCCGCTCGGGAGCCTCGGGCCTGATGGTCTGGACGACCATCGCTCCCCCGGCGATCACCGTCGCGCCGGCGGCGGCGACCGCGACCGGCTTGGCCGCCAGCAGGGAGCCGGCCGCCGCTTTGCCCTTGGCCAGCAGGCCGCCCTTCAGCGCCGGCACGGCGGCGGTGCGGGCGAGCTCGACGAGGCCGATCACGGTGCCCGCGGGGATGGTCACCAGGCCGATCCCGGCCAGCAGCCGGTCGGCCGGCACCAGATCGGACGCCTGGGCGCTGCATGCCGGGCATTCACGCACGTGCCGGAACAGCCGCTTGCGCCACAGGTCGGACGGCGCCCCGTCCCAGCGCGCCGCCGCCGCGGCCAGCTCCGGGCAGGTGCCGGTGAGGGCGCGCACCACGGCGCGGGCGCTCTCCAGGCGGCGTTTGGTGCGCTGCACGCGGACGGCGGCGTGCTGCTCGTTCGCTCCCAGCCCGGCGGCCAGCTCGGCCCTGGTGAGCTCCCCCGCGACCTCCAGCCACCACAGCGCGAGCACCTCGCGGTCGTCGGCGTCGAGCCAGCGGGCGGCCTCCGCGGTCTCCCTGCGCTGCCCGGACAGGCGGAGGCGGGTGATCGTGACGGCGGCGAAGTCGGCGCCCGGGTCGGGCAGGCCCAGGGCCTCGTCGAGGGCGGACAGGGTGGCGGCCGTGGCCCGGCGCCACTCCCGTACCTGGTTCATGGTGATGGCGACCAGCCAGGAGCGGTAGCTCTCCGGGTCGCGCAGCCCGGACAGGCCGGTCACGACCCGGGCCATCGTCTCCTGGACGACGTCGTCCACGTCCGGATGGCCGTTCATGGCCCGGCCGGCGATGTTGTACACAAGCGGCAGGTGGCTTCTGACCAGCTCGTCGACGGCGGCGCGGTCGCCCGCTCGGGCCGCGAGCACCGTTTCGATCTCGTACGTCGGCCGTGCGTACATCCATTACCTCGATCCGGAGCCTCCGTAGCTCCGGATAGGAGACGGGAGAATCACCACTCGCATAACACAAACACGAAATTGTTCCATTCGTCGCTTATGATCGGGTCCGGCCTGGATCAGCCGGCGATGTGTTTCCGCTCACCCACCGCGCCGGGCTTACGAGTGCGGCGGGGGCAGGTACGCCTGCCACGTACCGGGCCGTGCCTCCGGCAGCGGCCTCCATTCCCAGTCCAGCAGGAAGGGCGCGGCGGTCTGCCGGCCCCTGTCGACGGCGACCACGTGTTTGCCCGCGCTCTGGGCGGCGCGTATCGGGGCGGGCGCCGCCGACTGCTGCGGCCAGCGCAGGATCGTGTACGACTCGCAGCCCACCCGGTAGGCGATCATCGCCGCGTGCTCGCCGTACACCAGGCAGGGCGGGCGCAGGTCCAGGGCGCTCAACGCGCGCGCGACCTCGACGTCGGCCTGGCGTTTGGCCAGCCTGGGGGCGACGATCTTGTCCAGCGTGAGCCCCTGCAGGGTGAACTGGGCGAGGAAGCCCGCGGCCACGAGGCCGGCAAGGGCCCGTCGCGCCCGGTGGTCCAGCAGCCGGAGGACGCCGTACGCGATCGGCAGCGCCAGCAGCGCGTACGCGGGAAGCAGGAAGCGGGGCGCCGCGTACCCGACCAGGAAGACGTAGGGCAGGCCCATCAGCAGGCCGGCGAGGGCCGGCACCGCGCAGGCGGTCAGGTGTCCGCGCCGCCGGGCCGCGTACAGGCCGAGCAGGACGAGAACCGGGATCGCGCTTGCCCACAGCAGCCAGGACGGCGGGACGGGCCCGCAGTGCGCGGGAGGGCGACAGAGCAGCGGGCCGTTGAGGGCGCGGGCGTGTTCGAGCAGGGTGACATGCAGACCGGTCTCGTTCGCCGCGCCGGCGGCCTGCCAGCGGGCGGCGAGCCCGCCGAAACGCGCGTACGCCTCGACGATCCAGTCAGCCCAGCCCACGACCAGCCCCGCGACCAGGGCGGCGGTGACCTTGGCCTGCCGCCACGCCGGCCGGGCGAGTGCCGCCGCGAGCGCGAGCACGAGCCACAGGCTGTCGGGCGGCCGCAGCAGGGCCACCGCGGCCACGCTCAGCGCCAGTCCGATCACCGGGCCGCGCCCGCTGTCCGGCCGCACGCAGCGCAGAAAGCAGCCGACGGCGGCCACCGCGCCGAAGGCGACCCACAGGTTCGGCATGACCTGGCCGCCGTAGAACAACGACAACCACAAGGACGCGAACAGCAGGGCGGCGAGCGGCGCCATCGCCCCGGCCCGCACCCGCAGCCAGATCCCGAACGACGCGTACAACGCCAGGGCGGACAGCAGGCAGAGGTAGACCCGCAACGCCTCCGTCGAGGAGGTGACCAGCACCACCGGAGCGACCAGCAAGGTGATCCCCCGGGCGCGGGGCGCGATGAACTCGGCCGCGGGCGCCCGCGGATCCACCTGGCTGACATAGATCGACTCGTCCCACCCCAGCCCCATCCCGGGGGTGACGACGATCAGTTGCGCGATCCCGTAGCAGCAGGCCACCAGGATCAGCAGCGCCCGCCACGGATCGGCGCGCCACCACGACATGTTCGATGCCACCGGATCTTCTTAGCGCGCCCGCCCCGAGCGCGCGGGCGACCCCACGACAACTTGCCGGAAGGTATGCCCGCCCGTGAAGCTCGGCCACGGTCGCGACTTCCCGGCTCGCCGACGCGACCGGGGCCCCCGCGCCAAGCACGTTCCAAGTCGCCCACCATTCCTCCCCAAGTGGCGCTCCCTACCGTGACACGCGAGACAAGCGGTCTCTTGAGAGGGGAGGGCGTGATGAAACACGTCTACAAGGTCTTGGCCTACCTGGTGGCGATCGAAGTGGCCGTGCAGGCGGCGGTCATGGTCTGGGGTGACGCCGGGATGGGCAAGTGGGTCAGCGAGGGCGGCGTGCTCGACAAGACGCTCGGCGAGAGCGGCGAAATGCCGTTCCCCGAGTTCGTCGGCCTCATCATCCACGGCATCAACGGGATGATCGCCATCCCCGTCATCGCGCTCCTCCTGCTGATCAGCTCCTTCTGGGCGAAGGTCCCGGGGGCCGTGAAGGCGGCCGGCCTGGTGGTCCTGCTCGTCGTCCTGCAGGTCACGTTCGGCATCCTCGGCCACGACATTCCCCTGATCGGCGCCGTGCACGGGCTCAACGCGCTGCTGCTGTTCACCTCCGCGCTCTACGCGGCACGTCGCGGCGCGGCGGTGCGCGCTCCGGAACCGCAGCTCGCGGCTCGCGGGTGACGGCGGGTTCCATGCAGCGCAAGGGCTGGAGCGGTGGCCGCGTGCGCCTGGCCGTCGCGGGCGCCGCGACCCTGGCCGTGCTGGGGCCGCTGATCTGGCTGTGGCAGGACAGCCTGCTGCCGGAGACGTACGCGGTCACGGACATGGGGCACGCCGACTACGGCGGCGGGCCGCGCGGCGCCATGGAGCACGCGGAAGAAGGCGTCTCGGCCCATGGTGCACACGCCGGCCGGGGGGCCTCGGCCCAGGGAGCGCACGCGGGCGCGAGGCGGGACGTCAGGCGGCTGGTCGCCGACCCGGGCCGCCGCGCCGACGTGGCAGTGACCATGGTCGCCCGAAAGCAGCGGTTCCTGCTGCCCTCGGGCCGCGCTTTCGAGGGGTATACGCTCAACGGCCAGTCGCCGGGGCCGGTCATCAAGGCCACCAAGGGCCAGCTGGTGCAGGTGCGGCTGATCAACGAGTCGGTGCCCGGCGGGATCACGCTGCACTGGCACGGTGTCGACGTGCCCAACGCCGCGGACGGTGTCGCCGGGGTCACCCAGGACGCGGTCGGCGTCGGCAAGGAGTTCACCTACCGCTTCGTCGCCGACCAGGCGGGCACGTTCTGGTATCACTCGCACCAGATGTCGCACGAGCAGGTTCGCGGGGGCCTGCTCGGGGCGCTGGTGGTCGCGCCGGTGACGCAGGAGAAGGCCACGGACGTCGTGGCGCTGGTGCACCTGTACAACGGGGTGCGCACCGTCAACGGGCGTGAGGGCGACGTCCCCGTCCAGGTGCCACCCGGGGCGCGGGTGCGGGTCCGGGTGATCAACACCGAGTACGGCCTCATGCCGACCTGGGTCAGCGGTGCGCCGTACCGGCTGGTGGCCGTCGACGGCACGGAGATCAACGGGGCCGCCCACGTCCAGGACAAGGCCGTGGCGGTGGCCGCGGGAGGACGCGCGGACTTCGAGGTGACCATGCCCGCGGACGGCTCACCGGTCCGGATCCACCTCGGCGGCCCGACCGGCGTCGTGCTCGGCTCCACGTCGCACGCCTTGCCTCCGGTCCCCCGGCCGGGGCCGACGCTGGACCTTCTCACGTACGGCGCCCCTGCGCCGCTCGCCTTCGATCCCGGCAGGCCCGATCGGCGGTTCGCGTACGACATGGGACGCCGCCCCGGCTTCCTCGACGGGGTGCCCGGGTTGTGGTGGACGATCAACGGGCACCTCTATCCCGACGTGCCGATGTTCCACGTGGCCGAGGGCGACGTGGTGCGGATGCGGATATCCAACGACAGCGGCGAGGCCCACCCCATGCACCTGCACGGCCACCACGCGGTGGTGCTCAGCCGCGACGGCGTGGCCGCCTCGGGCAGCCCCTGGTGGGTGGACTCCCTCGAGGTCGCCGCCGGCGAGTCGTACGAGATCGCCTTCGTCGCCGACAACCCCGGCATCTGGATGGACCACTGCCACAACCTGCCCCACGCCTCGGAAGGGCTCACCGCCCACCTGATGTACGAGGACGTCACCACACCGTTCACCGTGGGAGGCCCCGCCGCGAACGAGCCGGAGTGAGCCGCCAGCGGCCCTCATGCGGAGGCCTGCTCCTCCTCGGGGGTCCGGCCGCGTAGCTCGGTCTCGACCGCCTCGACCGACTCGGTGGCCTTGTCGCGGCGGTATTCGCGGACGGAGTAGGCGATGGCGGCGGCCCAGACCACGGCGATGGCGATGTAGGCGACGGTCTGAACACCACCGGAGGCGTCGATCCAGTCACTGCGCAGCAGGGTCCGCACGTTCGTCAGGATGATCACACCGCCCACGGCCGAGCCGAGGATGCGTGGCGGGATGTGGCGGACCAGCCAGGCCGCGATCGGCGCGGCGATGACGCCGCCGAGCAGCAGGACGGCGACCCACGCGAAGTCGATGCTTTCGGAGCCGATGCCGACGAAGAAGCCGACGCTCGCGGCGATCGCGACGAGGAACTCGCTGGCGTCGACGGACCCGATCACCTTGCGCGGCGCCAGCCGGCCGCTGGCCAGGATGGCGGGGGTGCCGACCGGCCCCCAGCCCCCACCGCCGGTGGCGTCGACGAAGCCGGCCAGGACACCGAGCGGGGCCAGGAAGCGCCGGCGCAGCGGCTTGCCGAGATTGCCGCGCGGCAGCCCGAAAGCGGTGAAGCGGACCAGGATGTACGCGCCCAGCACCAGCAGGATGATCGACATGACCGGCGCGGCGATCTCGGTCGACAGGCTGGACAGGAACGTCGCCCCGGCGAAGGCGCCGACGGCCCCCGGGACGCCGATCCTGGCGACCACCTTCCAGTCCACGTTGCCGAAGCGCCAGTGGGAGATGCCCGAGGCGAGCGTGGTGCCGATCTCGGCCAGGTGCACGGTGGCCGAGGCCGCGGCCGCGTTGGTGCCGACGGCCAGCAGCAGCGTGCTGGAGGTGACCCCGTAGGCCATGCCGAGGCTGCCGTCGACGAGCTGGGTGGACCGGCCTTCTTGCCTTCTGGTCGTATTTATTGGGGAATCTCCCAAAGTTAGCGGCGAGCGCGACAACCGTGATCTTCTGATCGCCGGGGGGAAGACGCGTGAGAGCACGCTTGCGCCGTTCACTGCGGACGCGGCTGGCACTGCTCGCCAGCATCGCCATGGTCCTGCTGAACATCGTCGTCAGCGCGTTCGTGCTGTACGGCACGCGGGACGAGGCCCGGGACATCCGGTCGCTCGAGGTGTCCGGCAAAGCCCTGCGCGTGCTCATGCTGGTCAAGAAGTACCAGTTGCCCCGGCTGCTGGAGCCGGACGGGCTCGACGGCATCCAAGTGATCGACCCGGACGGGCATCCGGTCACCTGGACGCAGAGCCTGGCCGGCGCGCCCCGCCAGACCACCGCGATCCCCCGCCCGGACCAGGCCAACGACGACGCGGAGCTCTGCGATCTGCCGGCCTTTCCCGGCACGTGCAAGATCGTGGTCGCCTTGCGCGCGTACCAGCCGGACGGCACCTGGGTCATCTACGCCTTCGAGCCGACCGTGCCCTGGTACGTCAGCCCGCAGGTGATCCTGTTCCTGCTCGGCATGACGGCCGGGCTGGCCGCGGTGACCTGGTTGGGGGTGTCCCGGGTCGTGCACCGGACGCTCGCGCCCGTGGGCAGCATCACGACGCGGCTGGCCGAGATCACCGCGGGCGGCGGCGGGATGCGGGTTCCCGTGCCTGACACCGACGACGAGCTCAGGGCACTGGCCGAGACCGCCAACGAGACGCTGGAGCGGCTGGAGGCGGCGATGCGGCAGCAGGAGATCGCGATAGAGCGGCAGCGCAGGTTCGCCGGCGACGCCTCGCACGACCTGCGCAGCCCGATCACCGCGATGCGTACCCAGGTCGAGGAGGCGATGCTCCACCCCGAGGACACCGACTGGCAGGCGACGGGCACGGAGGTGCTCGCCAGTCTGGACCGGCTCCAGGCCATCGTCTCGGACCTGCTCACGCTGACCAAGCTGGACGCCGACGCCCCCAGCCGCCGAGAGCACGTGGACCTGGGCGAGCTCGTCGTCACCGAGACCACCAGGCCGCGCACCAAGCGCGTCATCACCCACGCGCAGGAGAGCGTGGTCATCATGGGCGACCGCCTGCAGCTGGTCCGCCTGCTGACGAACCTGCTGGACAACGCCGAGCGGCACGCCGAGACGCGGATCGACGTGACGGCGCGGCAGGAGGGCGGGGAGGCCGTGCTCGAGGTGCTCGACGACGGCGCCGGCATCGCCCCCGCCCAGCGCGAACTCGTCTTCGAGCGCTTCACCCGCCTGGACGACGCGCGTAGCCGCGACATCGGCGGCACCGGGCTCGGCCTGCCGATCGCCCGCGAGATCGCGACGGCCCACCAGGGCACCCTGACCATCGAGGATTCCGACACCGGCGCCCGGTTCGTGCTGCGCATTCCCGTCTCGGGATGACGGAGCCCGCTGCCCTCTGGCACAGAAGGGGCATCGCACTGCATAGGACCGGTCGAGACCAGGTCAGCACTCGTCTCTGCGGTGTCGAGCCGTCCCCGGCCCTGTCTGGCCCCACCGCTATAACGGAGCAGCATCGCTCTTGATCGCGAGGGCAGGGGGACCACCTTGATGACCACCATCGGACGAATGGCGACCGTCGTCGGCCTGCTGGCCGCCCTGTGCGCGCCGGGGCAGGCAGTCGCCGAACCCGCCCCGCCCCCTGCGGCAGCGGCGCCTGCGCCGGTGCTGAGCCTGGTGCTGGACGGCGGTTCGCTCTCCCTCCAGGACGCGCTCGCCATCCTCGATGGCCGTCCGGTCTCCGCCCAGCTCGCGCCGACCGCGCGGGCGAACATGATCACCACGCGGGCAGGAGCGCTGAAGGCCCTGGAGAACCAGCGGGTGTACGGCTGGAACCAGGCGCTCGGGCCGCTGAAGGACCGTCCGCTCACACCCGAGCAGGCCGAGCAGTTCCAGCGCAACGTCCTGCGCTCGCACGCCGCGGGCGTCGGCGAGCCGCTGCCCGACGACGTGGTCCGGCTGGTCATGATCCTCAAGGCGAACCAGATGGCCAGGGGAAAGGTCGGGGTACGACCCGAGGTGCCCCAGCGGCTGCTGGACATGGTCAACGCGGGCGTCGTGCCGCGGATGCCGCAGATCGGCTCACTGGGCACCGGGGACCTGCAGCCGCAGGCGGCGGCCGGGCTGGCGATGATCGGCGAGAACGCGCCGGTGCGCTACCAGGGGGTCGAGGGGCCGGCCTCCGAGCTGCTGCCGAAGGCCGGGCTGCCCAGGGACTTCACCCTCCAGGCCGGGGAAGCGCTGCCGATCGTCAGCGGAAGCACGGTCCTGGCCGCCACCCTGCTGCACGCCGTGCACCGGGCCACTGTGCTCGCCGACCAGGCGGAGGGCGCCTTCGCCCTGTTCATGGAGGCGACCAGGGCCGAGCGGGGATCGCTCGACGCGCGTACGCACAAGGAACGCCACATCCCCGAGGAGGACGCGGTCGCCGCGCGGCTGCGGGAGATGGTGGCGGGCTCGGGCTGGATGACGGAGGAGGGACGCAAGCGCCTCGACCCGGCCAACTACGAGCCGCGCATCCAGGACGCGGTGTCGGTGCGGGCGGCGCCGCACATCATGGCCGGCCTACGGCACGAGCTCGCCGACGCGCACCGGACTCTGCTGCGGGAGGCCAACTCCTCGACCTCCAACCCGCTGATCTTCAAGCGGGATGAAGGGCCAGGCTACGAGTTCGTGATGGGCGGCAACTGGGACGGCTCCATCATGGGGCATCTGGCCGACACCATCAACGCGGAGATCGCCGACATCGGGGTGCTGTCGCAGGAACTGTCGGGACGGCTGCTGTCGCCCCGGTGGAGCTACGGCCTTCCGGCGAACCTCGCCGGTGGCACGGTCGGGCTGAACTCCGGGATGGTGCAGGTGCAGACGGTGGCCGCGGCGCTGGTCCCGGAGATGCAGGTCAGGGCCGCGCCTGCGGGGACGCTGTCCCGGCCGGTCAAGGACGGGCAGGAGGACCACAACACGATGGCGATGGCCTCGGTCCGGCACCTGCACGAGAACCTGGACCGGCTGGAAATCGTCCTGGCGGTCCAGTATCTGATGGCGGCCCAGGGCATCGACCTGATCGCCCAGAAGATGGCGGGCCTGCCGCTCGGCGCCGTCACCCAGGGCCTGCACACGGAGATCAGGAGGTACGTCACACCCCTGGGCGACGACCGCTATCTCACCCCCGACCTGGAGAAGGCCATCTGGCTGGTGCGCAACGGGCACTTGCGCCCCTCTGTGTCCAGCGCTTGATCGCGAAGCCTCCACCGGCGCGCCCGTGCGCGATGCACAGGCGGCGCCGGCGAGGGGAATGATCAGCCCTTAAAAGCGCCGTCCATGATCCCGGCCACCATCCGCCTGCCGACGAAGATGAACAACACCAGCAGCGGCAAGGTCGCCAGGAACGAGCCGGACATGGCGAGCCCGAGGTCGATGTCGAAGCTGTTCTGCAGCGCCTTGATGGCGATCTGCGCGGTGTACATCTCGGGCGACTTCAGCACGATGAACGGCCACAGGAAGTCGTTCCACGCGGTGACGAAGCCGAGCAGGCCGAGCACGAACGCGGCCGGCCGTACCAGCGGGAACGCGATCCGCCAGAAGATCTGCCAGGTCGTGGCCCCGTCGATGCGGGCGGCCTGGAGGAGCTCGTCGCTGATCGTGGCACCGATGTGCTGACGCATCCAGAAGATGCCGAACGCGCTGGCCAGGCCGGGCACGATGAGCGCCTGCAGGGTGTCCACCCAGTTCAGGTTGGATATGATCATGTACTGCGGGATGACCGCGAGCTGCGTCGGCACGGTCATGGTCAGCACCACGATCAGGAACAACATGTTGCGGCCGCGGAAGCTCAGCTTGGCGAAGGCGAAGCCGGCCAGCGAGCAGAGCACGGCGTGCCCGACCCCGATGGCCCCGGCCACGATGAGGCTGTTGACCATAGAGCTGATGAACGGCACCGTCTCGAGGACCAGCCCGGCCAGGTGGAAGAAGTTGCCGCCGGGCACGATCTCGGGCGGCATCTGGGTGGCGGTCGCGCTGTCGGTGCTGGCGACCACGAACATCCAGTACAGCGGGAACAGGCAGGCGAAAACGGCCAGGCCGAGGAGGAGATAGGTCCACCAGCGGACGCGGTTGGCCTTGTTCATCAGCGCTCCGGGCGGACGCGGGTGGACAGGAGGTAGTTGAGCGTGGCGAAGACGATGATCAGGACGAACAACGCCACGCCGATGGCGGCGCCGTAGCCGAACTGGAACTGGCCGAAGCCCTGCTCGTACAGGAAGAGTGCGAGCGTCTGGCACTGGCGGACCGGCCCGCAGGTCACCGCCGAGACCCGGGAGATGAGCAGCGGCTCGGTGAAGATCTGCAGCCCGCCGATCGTGGAGGTCACGATCGTGAACACGATGACCGGCCGCAGGGACGGGATGGAGATGTGGCGGAACTGCTTCCAGCTGCCCGCGCCGTCGACCGCCGCGGCCTCGTACAGCGAGCGCGGGATCGCCTGCAGCGAGGCCAGATACAGCAGGGTCGTGTAGCCGAACCAGCGCCAGGTGACCATCGCCGCGATGAGCAGGTGGCTGCCCCATACCGACTGCTTGAAGTCGATCGGCTCCACCCCCACCAGCCCGAGCAACCAGTTGAGCAGGCCGTAGTCGCGGTCGAACATCTGGGCGAAGACGATAGCGGTGGCCGCGACCGAGGTGATGTACGGCACCAGCATCGACATCCGGAAGAACACCGCGAACCGCAGCCGGGCGTGGTTGAGAAGGTGCGCCAGAACCAGCGCCAGCAGCAGCTGCGGCACGGTCGACCACAGCCAGATGCTGATGGTGTTCCAGGCGGCGTTCCAGAACCGGGCGTCGTCGAGCAGGCGGGTGAAGTTGTCCAGGCCGATGAAGACGTGCTCGCCGATCGGGTTCCAGTCGAACAGCGCCACGTAGAACGTGAACAGCAGCGGCACCACGCCGAACACCGCGAAGATCAGGAAGAACGGCGCGATGTAGGCGTACGGGGCGACGCGCTCGCGGATGCTCTGCCGGACCCGGGTGGGGACCGCGGGCGGCGTACCGGCCGCCCGCGACGTGCTGAGAGTCGTCGTCACGCCGGCCCTACTTACCGATGGCGGTCTTGATGTTGGCCAGCGCCGCGTCCCATGCCTTGGTGGCGTCGCCCTTGCCCTGCTCCACGTTCTCGAGCGCGTTCAGGAACTCCTGACCGATGGCGGCGCTGTCCGTGCCGACGTGGAACGGCTTGAGCCCGAGCAGCGAGTTGGTGTAGATCGTCCCGGTCGGCGCGTCGGAGAAGAACGCGTCCTTGTGCGCGGTGAGCTTCGGGTCCTTGTAGACCGACGGGGTGGTGGGCAGCGACCCCGAGTCGACGAAGTGCTCCAGCTGGCTCTGCGGCGACTGTGTCTTGGTGATGTAGTCCCAGGCGGCCTTCGGGTTCTTGGCGCCCTTGGGGATGGCCAGGTAGCTGCCGCCCCAGTTGCCCGCTCCGCCGGGAATGGCGGCGATGTCCCACTTGCCCTTGGTGTCGGGGGCGTTCCGCTCGATCTGTCCCAGCAGCCACGCCGGCGCGGAGACCACCGCGAACTGGCCCTTGCCTATGCCCGCGCTCCAGCCGTCGGAGAACGAGCTCTGCTTGGCCGTGATCCCGGCCTGCGCCGCCTTGATCGCCAGGTCGAAGGCGGTCTTGACCTGGGGGCTGGTGCTGTAGACGACGTTGCCCGAGGGGTCGTAGTACTTCATCGGCCCCTGGTTGACCGCCTGGTAGAACACGCTGGTGGCGGCGTTGTCGACGAACGCCTTCCCGGTAGCCGCGGTGTACTTCTTGCCGGTCTCGATGAAGGCGTCCCACGTCGGCCAGAGCTTGCCCACCTCCTCCCGGTCCGTCGGCAGCCCGGCCTCCTTGAACAGGTCATGGCGGTACGCCACCGCCATGCCGCCCACGTCCGTCGGAATGCCGATGATCTCGCCGCCCTTGGCGGTGCTCTGGCTCATCACCCAGTCCAGGTAATCGCCCTTGATCTTGTCCGCGCCGAGCTGCCGCAGGTCGTAGAAGTTCTGCGGCTGCTGCACGAACTTGGGCAGGTCGTCACCCTGGATGAGGACGAGGTCCGGCACCTTGCCGCCGGCCAGCGCCGTGGTCAGGGCCTGTGCCGTCTCCGTGGAGCCCCCTACCTCGGTCAGCTTGACCTGCACACCCGGGTTGTCCTTCTGGTACTTGTCGACCGACGTCTTCTGGTCGATCCCGGTGAACGACCAGAACTCGAACGACTTGCCGTCGCCTGACGGCGGGGCCGAGGTGCTGCTGCCGCCGCCTCCACAGGCGGATGCGGTCAGGGCGATGGCCGCGGCGAGCACGACCGGTGTTGCGATGCGGAGCTTCACGGTTACCTCAAAAGTTTCGTAATTAATTCCGATCGTTAACCCCGGGACTGTAGGGGGATTCTCGGAAATCCGTCAAGAACCGTGTGGTAAGTTCCACGAAACAGTTAAGGCAAGCTGCCGAAAGCATCCCATTAGACTGCCGCCATGACCGCGACCGAAGAGCCGTCCGCAGGCGATGGCGCCCCGCCCCAGCCACTCACCATCGCGCAACTCGCCGAGCTGGCCGGGGTGTCCACGGCAACCGTCTCCAAGGTCGTCAACGGTCGCACCGAGGTGGCGCCCGAGACCCGCGCCCTCATCGAAGGGCTCATCCGCGAGCACGGCTATCGCCCGCAGCGGCGGCGGGCCAGCCCGGCCCCGCTGGTGGAGCTGGTCTTCCACGCCCTGGAGGGCGACTACCCGGTGGAGATCGCCAAGGGCGTCGAGCAGGTGGTCCGCGAGCACCAGCTGGCCGTCGTCCTGTCGGAGCTGCAACACCGCCACACCCCCGGCAAGGGCTGGATCGAGGCCGTGCTGAGCCGCCGCCCCACCGGCGTGATCGCGGTATTCGCCGACCTGACAAAGGAGCAGCGCGACCAGCTCGCCACGCGCGGCGTCCCCCTGGTCCTGCTCGATCCGTCAGGCGATCCGGGGCAGCAGGTGCCCACGGTGGGCGCAAGCAACTGGAACGGCGGGCTGGCGGCGACGCGCCACCTGCTCGACCTCGGGCACCGGCGCATCGCCATCATCACCGGCCCTGACTACGCGCTGTCCAGCCGTGCCCGACTCGACGGCTACCGCACCGCCCTGGACATGGCCGGGGTGCCCGTCGATCCGGACCTGATCGGCCGAGGCGACTTCGTCGTCGAGGGCGGCCTGGCCCAGGCGCACCGGCTGCTGCGCCTGCCCGACCCGCCGACCGCCGTCTTCGCCTGCAACGACGGACAGGCCATGGGCGTCTACCGTGCGGCGCACCAGCTCGGGCTGCGCATCCCGCACGACCTGAGCGTGGTCGGCTTCGACGACCTGCCCTCAACGCAATGGATGACCCCGCCACTGACCACGATCCGCCAGCCACTCGCCGAGATGGCGGCCACCGCCGCGACCATGCTGCTCAAGCTCGCCCAGGGCGAGCCGCTGGCTCAGCCCCGCATCGAGCTCGGCACCGAGCTCATCGTCCGGGAAAGCACGACGAAGCCTTCCCGATGACCGAAACTTTCGGGCAATTTAACCGAACGTAAGGCGGCGGCCGAGGGCTGTCGCCCGCCTAAGGAGGCCCTCGCCACCGCGCTCGGACGGCTGCGCCTACAGTGGTGCCGTGTCATCGGGAAATACCGTGGTCGCGCGCAATGTGCGGCTCCTCAGAGAGCAGCGGGGCATGTCACTGGCCGAGCTGGCCCGGCAGGCCGGGCTGGCCAAGCAGACGCTGTCCACGATCGAGCAGGGCACGGGCAATCCGACCGTGGACACGCTGTTCTCCGTCGCGGAAGCGCTCGGAGTGCCGGTGACGCGGCTGGTGGCCGAACGCGAGCAGGTCATGGTCGTCCAGCGCGGCGACGACGTGGCGTGGCGTCAGCATGGAGGCTACGAGTCCCGCTCGCTCGACCACGTCTACGGCTCCGGCGTGATCGAGAACTACCTGCTCCGCATCCTTCCGGCGGCCGGTGACGACGCCGGCGAGCCGTCCGCCCCCCATCCGGTCGGCACCCTGGAGCACCTGTACGTGATCAGCGGCCGGGTCCGGGTGGGACCCGTGGACTACGCGGTCGAGCTGAGCACCGGCGACTTCGTCCGCTATCCGGCCGACCGGCCGCACCTCTACGAATCGCTGGACGGAGAGAGTCTGGTCCACGTCGTGGTCAGCGTGCCCCGTGTCCAGCCGGGCACCGGGGCGATGGGCGTGGCCCGGACCCACGACGGCCAGCCGCGCTGACCGGTCGATGGGCCCGGTAACCTACTCCCGCTCACCGGGGTTCCGCCGCTCGCCGTCCGCCGCGCGCGCCGCGGTTCAGCCGCTCGCCGCCTGCCGCTGGGCCGCGACGATCGCCCGTGACGCCTCGTACGCGACCCGGCGCAGCGCCGGGGCGAAGCGGGCGGGATCGAACCGATGGTGAGCACCCGCCACCGACAACGCGGCCACCGGCCTGCCCGCCCCGTTCATGATCGGCACGGCGACGCAGACGAGACCCGGGACGGCCTCCTGCCGGTCGTAGGCGACCCCGTCCACCCTGATCCGCCGCAGCTCAGCGCGGAAATGGGCCGGGTCGGTGAGCGTGGAGCCAGTGCGCGGCGCCAGTCCCTCCGCGATGGCCGCCTCGGCGGCGTCGTGATCGAAGGCGAGCAGCGCCTTGCCGACCCCGGTGCAGTAGGCCGGCAGGCGGGCGCCGATCTGGGAGGGGCATCGCGCCGGCCGATGACCGTGGATCTTGTTGATGTACACGATCCCGGTGTCATGGAGCACGGCCAAGTGCACCGTCTCGTGGGTCAGCTCGTACAGGTCGGCGAGATACGGCAGCAGGCGCTCCCGCAACACCAGCGAGGTCGGGCCGTAGACCCGGGCGCCCATGTCGAACAACCGTGTGCCCAGCCGGTAATCGCTGCCGACGCGCTCGACGAGGTCGTTGCGGTGGAGGATGCCGAGCAGGCGGAAGGCTGTGGACTTGGTCAGTCCGGTGCGCCGCGCCAGCTCGCTGACCCCGATCTCGCGGTCGTGGTCGGCGAGCGACTTCAGCAGGACGAGCGCCTTGTCGACGGCCGTGGGCTGCCGCTGGTCCGGGTCGGCGAATTCCAGGTCGGCGCCTGGATCGCGGTGGGACGTAGCCATGGAGGTCTCCTGGGGTTCCTTCAAGCGACCACCATGATGGACGCGAGTCCACTTTAAGGGACAGTTTCGGCGATGTAAACGCCCGGGATCGGCCATATCGGCAGGTCCCGGGCGTGATGAGCAGGGAGCAGTGGTCAGGCGGCGAATGCGTGGTCGCGGGTCTCCGGCAGCGCGAGCACGCAGAGGAGGCTGAGCAGGCACAGCGCCCCCGCATAGGCGCCGAGCACCAGGGGTGACGCCCAGTGGGTGTTCAGCCAGGTGGCGACGACCGGGGCGAAGCCGCCGCCGAGCGTGTTGGCGAGAATGAAGGCCGCCGACGCGCCGGTGTACCGCAGCCGCGCGGGGAAGAGCTCGGGCAGGAAGGCGGCGATCGGCGCGAAGCTCAGTGTGAACAGCACCAGTCCCAGCGTGAACGCTCCCGTGATCACCAGGCCGTTGCCGGTCTGCAGCGAGCCGAACATGGGCAGCGCCCAGAGCACGCAGCCGACGAGGCCCGCGAGCATCACGGGACGCCTGCCGACCTTGTCGGCCAGCCGCGCCACCGGAACGGTCGCCAGGGCTCCGGCCGTGGCGGCGATGCTCGCGGCGGTGAGCACCGCGCCCTGCGAGAGGCCGAGCGCCTTCGGCCCGTACTGCAGGCTGTAGACGGTGGTGAGGTAGTAGACGGACGAGCCGCCGATCGCCGCGCCGATGCCCAGCAGCAGCCGGCGGGGGTGTTCCTTGACCAGCGTGCCGAGGGGGAAGCGGGAGGCCGTACGACGGGGTGCGGAGGTGAACACCGGGGACTCGGTCACCTGGCTGCGCACCCAGAGGCCGATGATGATGAGCGCGGCGCTGAACAGGAACGGAATCCGCCACGCCCCGGCGGCGAACCCGTCACGCCCGGCGATGGCCAGCGTGGGCAGGATCACCGCGCTGGACAGCAGGAAGCCCAGGGGCGGCCCGGCCTGCGGGATGGAGGCGAACATCGCCCGGCGGGCCGGCGGCGCGTGCTCGGCGGCCAGCAGAACGGCGCCGCCCCACTCGCCGCCCATGCTCACGCCCTGGAGCAGGCGAAGGGCCACCAGCAGGACGGGGGCGAGCAGTCCGGCGCTCTCGTACGTCGGGAGCAGCCCGACCCCCACCGTGGCCGTTCCCATCAGCAGCAGTGACAGGACCAGCGCCCGCTTGCGCCCCAGCCGGTCGCCGATGGTCCCGAACAGCACCACCCCGAAAGGCCGCGCCAGAAACGCCCCGGCGAAGGTGAGGAAGGCGGCGAGGGTCTGGACCGTGGGGCTGCCCGACGGGAAGAACGCCGGGCCCAGGACCAGGGCGGCGGCGGTGCCGTACACCGCGAAGTCGTAGTACTCGACCACGGTGCCGATCAGGCTCGCGGCGACGACTCGCGACACCGTGCGCTTGTCACTCGCGGGAGCCGGCGTGGGCGGAGAGGGGGCGGCGATATCGGACATCGTGCCGGACTCGGGCACATTGGACATGGAGGGACTCCCTCGGCTGGACCCGGACCTGTCGATCCACAGACCACGGGGTGGACTGGGGGTTACAAGAGAATGGAAGGGCCGGCGGAGGAGGAGAGCACGCGTCCGTGCCACTCCGTGGCACGGCTTCGCGGGCCTAGCCCACCGAGGAAACCGCCGAAGGGGCGGCTAGGGCTTCCGGCCGACTCCCACGACCACCCAGGCCTTCTCCGACCTCTCCGGCAGGAACGAGGTATCGGGCCGCCAGTCCCGGACGTAGACCAGCCCGGGCTCGACCAGGTGCAGGCCGTCGAAGAAGGGCGCCACCTGCTCCTTGGTGCGGGCCCCGCCGTCCGTATCGCCCAGCATCTTCTTGTAGAGATCGACGAGCGGCTCCGCGATCTCCGGGCGCGCGTCGAAGACGACGTGCGTGATGACGACGTGGCTGCCGGCCGGCAGCGCGTCACGCAATTCGGCCACGCGCCGGAAGGGATCGCTGCCGTCCGGGATGTACTGCAGGACGGCGAACAGCAACACCGCCACCGGCTGATCGAGGTCGATCGTCTGCTGGAGAAGGGGGTCGGCGAGCAGTTCGGCAGGATGCATGACGTCGCCCTCGACGACGACGACCCCGGGCTCCCTGGCGAGGATCGCCCGGCCATGGGTCAGCACCACCGGATCGTTGGCGACGTAGACGACGCGGGCGTCAGGGGCGAGCGAGCGGGCCAATTGGTGCGTATTGTGCTCGGTAGGCAGCCCTGAGCCGAGGTTGACGAACTGGGTGATGCCCTGCTCGGCGAGAAAGCGGACCACCCGTACGTGGAACGCCTGATGCTCCAGCGCCATCACCCGAACCTCCGGGGCGATGGCCAGCACCGCCTCGGCCGCCTCCCGGTCGGCGGCGAAATTGTCCTTCCCACCGATGAAGTAGTCGTGCATGCGGGCGAGGTTGGGGGTGCTGGTGTCGACTCCTGCGAACCGCCTGCCCTCGTCACCCATGCCATGCCCCTCAACCGATCGATAGCTCATTGATTATGACCGAAAACTATGAGCTATGCCGGAAAGATGTGGGCTTGTCGGACAAACGAGGTGCTGGCTGCTTGAATGAGGACCCCCAACGCGCCGCCGCCCCCGCTCCGAGCCGGCCTGCAGCGGCGCGTGTGCTCAGCATGGAGTGAACAGTGCACCACCATCACGACGACATCTTCGACAGAGGGCTGCAGTTCGACGTGTCAACGCTGCTGGAACGCCGGCGGATCCTGGGCCTGTTCGCCGGCGCGGGCCTGGCGACCCTGGTCGGCTGCAGCAGCGACTCGACCGGCGCCCCGTCGACGGCGGCGTCCACATCCACCGGCTCGGAGAGCGCGGCGGCGACGAGCGGGAGCTGCGCCGAGATCCCGGAAGAGACCGCCGGCCCGTACCCGGGCGACGGATCGAACGGCCCGAACATCCTCAGCCAGAGCGGCATCGTCCGCAGTGACATCCGCGCCAGCTTCGGCTCGGCGTCAGGCACCGCGCAGGGCGTTCCCCTGACCATCGACCTGACCATCCAGGACACCTCGGCCAACTGCTCGGCGCTGTCAGGGGCCGCGGTCTATCTGTGGCACTGCGACCGCGACGGCAACTACTCCATGTACTCCGAGGCCGTCACCAACGAGAACTACCTGCGCGGGGTCCAGGAGACCGACAGCAGCGGAAAGGTCACCTTCACGAGCATCTTCCCGGCCTGTTACCCGGGCCGGTGGCCGCACCTCCACTTCGAGGTCTATCCGAGCCTGGCCAAGGCGACGACCGCCGACAACAAGATCGCAACGTCTCAGGTGGCGCTGCCCAAGGACACGTGTGAGGCGGTGTACGCGAGCGAGGGCTACAGCGAGAGCGTGCGCACGCTGAGCGAGGTGTCCCTGGAGAGCGACAACATCTTCAGCGACGGGCACACGAGCCAGCTCGGCACGGTGACGGGCAGCGTGTCCTCGGGTCTCACCGTCACCCTGTCCGTACCCGTGTAGGACCGGCCGGGCCTTTGGAAAGTTTTGGGCCTCAGCTCCCCCGGCTGAGGCACGCCAAGATTATCCCTCAAAGTCCGATTTGTATAGCTTTTGCACCGTAAAGCTAGAGCCACCGCGGAAGCTCGGGCGCCGGCCCGCCCCCCGTGCCGGTGACGCCGTCCGAGCGGCGGCCGGACAGGTAGGCGGCGAGGCCGCCGAGGGTGCCGGTGACCGGAGCGGGGTCGCCGTCGCCGGAGACGGTCCACGTGCCGCCGTGGTCGGTGGCGGTGAGGGCGAGCGCGGGCCCGGCGGCGCCGGACCGCTTGGCGGCGATGTCGTCGATCAAGGCGGCGAGGAAATCGTCCGGAAGATCGTCGAACTCCACCCCGGCGCCGAGGTCGACGGCGTGCACCATGACCTCGCGCGCACGCATCCAGGGCACCTCTTCGGCGGGGACGGTGCGGCCCTGGGCTGTGCGGACCTCGTGGTTCCACTGCTGCTCGTCCAGCTCGGCGAGCCGCGCGTCGAGGGTCTCGGCGGCCTGTGCGGCCCAGGCGCGCAGCTCGTCGGCCGGCCGCCTCGCGCCTGCCTCGATGTCGGCGTCACGCTGCGCCGGGGAGGAGTACATCGGCCGCTCCTCACCGGTGCGGGCCCAGTGCGCCAGGTTGACCAGCGCGTCGGCGTTGGCGGCGACGTGGGCCAGCAGATGCCTGCCGCTCCAGCCGTCGAGCGCCGTCGGCCCCTCCAGCCGGTCGTCCGGCAGGGCGGCCAGGGCGCCGAAGAAGATCGCGGTGCCCTGCGCCACCCATCGCAGGCTGTCGGCGCGGCTCCGGTCGGCGGCCATCACGCAACCGGCTCGGCGACGGCCTTGACCTCGGACCGGCCGAGCCCGGTGATCTCGGTGGCCAGGACACTCCCGTCGGCGAGGTAGCGGGCGGGCTTGCGTGCGTGGCCCACCCCGCCCGGGGTGCCGGAGGCGATGACGTCGCCGGGGCTGAGCGTGAGGATCGTGGAGATGTACCGCACCAGGGCGACGGGGTCGAATACGAGGTCGGAGGTGTCGGCCTGCTGCACCACCTCACCGTCGACGGAGCCGGTCAGGGTGAGCGAGGGACGGCTGCCGCCGTCCAGCTCGTCGGGGGTGACCAGGTAGGGACCGAACGGTGTGCTGCCCTCCCAGGTCTTGCCCTGCAGCCACATCGGGGAGCGATACTGCCAGTCACGCATCGTGACGTCGTTGAGAACGGCGAACCCCGCGATGGCCGCGGCGGCGTCGGCCTCGCCGGCGCGCCGCACGGTCCTGCCGATGACGATCGCGAGCTCGGCCTCCCAGTCCACCTCCTCGGACTCCGGCGGGAGCCTGATCTCGTCGTACGCCCCGACGAGCGCCTCGGGATACTTCGCGAACAACGTCGGGTACTGCGGGAGCTCCCGGCCCATTTCGAGGATGTGGTTGCGGTAGTTCAGCCCGACACAGATGATCTTGCCAGGGCGGGGCACGACGGGCGCGTAGCCCGCGGATTCGACCGCCGGCCCCTCCGTCCGCGCGGCGTGTTCCGCCCAGTCCGGCCGGGCCAGCAGCTCACCGAGGTCGGCGAGGCCGAGGTCGACCAGGGTCTCCCCCTCGACGCGCACGGCCCGGGTGGCGCCGTCGGCGGTGCGGATGGTGGCGAGCTTCATGCGTTGATTCCTTCTACGTGGGCGCGGTTCAAGTGCAGCGTCTCGAAAATCGGCCCGTCGCTGAACCTGAAGAGATCGAGGGCGGCGGAGTCGGAGTCGGACGCCGAGGCCTCGGACTTCGCCGAGAACGGCATCCAGGACGGGACGACGAACAGATCACCCCGGGTGACCGACCAGGACTGGTCGCCGACCGTGACCCGCCCGCTGCCGTCGAAGACCTGGTAAACCGAGGAGCCGGTCTCCCGGCGGGGAGCGGTCTCGGCGCCCCTGCGGATCCGGTGCATCTCGACCCGGATGGTCGGCAGCACGTCACCTCCGGTGGTGGGGTTGATGTAACGCACCGCCGCGTGACCGGGCTCGAGCGTGCCGGCGTGGCCCTCGGCCTCGAGCTCGAGCTGGTCCGTCAGCGCGCGGTCGGTGTCGGCCCACCGGTAGGCCAGCAGCGGGGTGCCGGGCTGCGCGCCGAGGGACGAAACCGGGTGCAGGCCGGGGTGGCCCCACAGCCGCTCGGATCGAGAGCGTTCGGGGGTGGTGCGTTCTTCGTCGCTGATCCGGTCACGGCCGAACTCGAAGAACTGCGACTCTGTGACGTACTGGAAGGGAATGTCCAGGCCGTCGATCCACGCCATCGGCCGGTCGGCCGCGTTGTGGTGGGCGTGCCAGTTCCATCCTGCCTGGGGCAGGAAGTCACCCCGGCGCATCGGCACGGGATCACGGCCGACCACGGTCCACACCCCCTCGCCCTCGACGACGAAGCGGAAGGCGTGCTGGGTGTGCCGGTGCTCCGGAGCGTCCTCGCCCGGCATCAGATACTGGATCGCCGCCCAGAGCGTCGGAGTCGCGAACGGCCGGCCGCCGAGCGCCGGGTTCGCCAGGGCGATCGCCCGCCGCTCCCCGCCCCGGCCGACCGGCACGAGATGCCCGGCCCGGTCCGCCAGGGCCACCAGGCTCTCCCACCGCCACAGATGCGGGGCCGCCTTGGAGCGTGGGTGCAGCGGCATCAGGTCGCCGATCTCCGTCCACAGGGGTACCAGCAGCTCCTTCTCGAAGCCGCTGTACAACTCCGCCAGCGCCGCCGACGGCGTCGGCTGATCCGGCGAGTCGACCACAGCGAGGCGAACAGGGGAGTTCGCGGTCTCGGTCATGTCTGCTCCTGATCCTTCAACCTGCGGCGTGACAAGCGGATATCCGCCCGCCCGCCGGGTTTCCAGCTTGTATCGTGGGGGCCTGAAAAGAACAGGAGATTCTGCTATGAAGAATCCCCCTAACTACTCCGTGCGGAGTGTCGACCACGCGCTCCAGCTGGCGGTCATGCTGCAGGTCGAGGGGCCGTTCGGCGTGGGCGAGGCTGCGCGGCGCCTCGGGGTGGCGCCCTCCACCGCGCACCGGCTGCTGGCCATGCTCGTTTACCGGGACTTCGCGGTCCGCCGCGAAGACCACCGATACGCGGCCGGGCCGGTCCTGTCGCTGGGCGGGAGCTCGCAGTCGCGTACGGCGCTGCTGCGCTCGGTCGCCGTGCCGCACCTGGCCGGCCTGGTCGAGCGGGTCCGGGAGAGTGCGAACCTGCAGATCCTGTCCGGTGACCACGTGCGGTTCATCGCGTCGGTCGAATGCACCCAGGCGCTGCGGGTCGGCAACCGGGAGGGCATGGTCTTCCCCGCGCATCTGGCCTCGGGTGGCAAAGTCATGCTCGCCGACCTGCCGCCCGAGCGGCTCGACGCGCTCTACAGCGAGGCGAAGTGGGCCGAGCGCCTGGACCGGCGGCCCAATCTGGCGGCACTGCGTCGCGAGCTGCGCACCGTCCGCGAGCGAGGCTTCGCCATCAACGCCGGCAAGACCGAATCGGGCGTCACCGCCATCGGCCGGGCCGTGCGGGGCGAGGACGGCCGGGCTCAGGCAGCCGTGTCGGTGTCGATGCCCACCAGCCGCTTCTCGCGAGACGGCCTGCCGGGTCTGGTCAGCGCCCTGACCCTGACCGCCCGCGACATCGAAGAGGAGATGCGGGGCGCCGGCGCTCCCCGCCCCTAGTTCTGAGGCCTCCGTGCGGGCGGGCCGGCGCTCGCCCGGCTCAGCTGCACTTCTCGGTCGCCGGTGGCGTGGTGGGGAGGTTGAGACCGGTGTTCCCGAACCACTTCTGCAGCAGCCGTGAGGCCGTGCCGTCCTGCCACATCTTGGCGACCGCCCGGTTGACCGCCTCGCACGTGGCCGTGTCGCCCTTCTTCAGCCCGACGGCGTACCTCTCGTCCGTGAACGGATTCTTCAGCAGCTTGTACTGGCGCGGGTTGTGGCTGGCCAGGCCGGCCAGGATCATGTCATCGGTCGTCACCGCGTCGAGCTCACCGCTGCTGAGCTTCTGCAGGCACTCCGCGTAGGAGTCCGCGCCGACCAGCGCGGCGCGCAGGCCGAGCCGGCCGTCCGGGGGCGGCTCGGTGATCCGCTTGTAGGAGTTGGAGCCCGGCACCTGGCAGATGCGCCGGTCCTTGAGGTCGGTCGCCATGACGATCTGGGCGGCGTCGGCCCGCACCAAGGTGTCCTGGTGAGCGACGACGTACGGCCCGGCGAAGGTCACGTAGTTCTTGCGCGCCGCGGTGATGGAATACGACGCGACGACCATGTCCACCGTGCCGTTGTGGAGCAGCGCCTCACGGTTCGCCTGTCGCGACTCTCGCCAGGTGATCGTGACGTCCCGGCCGCCGGCCAGCTCCTTCACGATGTACTTGGCGACGTCGATGTCGAAGCCCTGGGGATCGCCATGCCCCTGCTTCAGACTCAGGTTCGGCTGGTCCCACTTGGTGCCGATGGTGACGACCCCGGCCTCCCTGATCTTCTGCTCGACGCTGGAGTACGCCTTCGCGTCACCACATGCGGCCAGGCCGATCGCCATGGCCGCGGCGGCGAGCACCGCTCCTGTTCGACGCATCAGCATGGTGGTGGCCCTATCCGATCTACGAGGGGAGTCGCCAAACGCAAGGCTGAATCAGTCGAGCCTGCCACACGCGACGTAAAGAGAAACCTGGGTATTTGTATGCCTATGTCCATTTGTCGTGATTTGTTGCGGAGCTGCTCCACCTCGGCCTGCTGCACGCGCAAGGACCTGGCGGAATCTCCCCCACCGGTTGATGGTGGTGCATGGGGGAACTACGGATCGTAGTAGCTATGTCAGGAGAATGATCATGGCGCCATGGGCGGCGGTGACGGGTCTGCTGAGCCTGGTGCTCGCCGGCGTGCTCAGCGTCTATCTGCTGGCCCGGCTCATCGCCCCCTCCGGCATCGCCGAGGTCGGGCCGTTCCTGTCGGGCGCACGCCCTCACGAGCACGCGCTGTCGCGCTTCCACGTGCGCTGGTACGCGGTGACGCTGGTGTTCCTCGCCTTCGATATGGAGATGGTCTTCATGTATCCGTGGGCGCTCGTCGTCGCCGAGGTGGGGGCGGTCGCGGTGGTGGAGATGTTCCTCTTCCTCGGCCTGCTCATGGTCGGCGTGATCTACGCGTGGCGGGAGGGCGCGTTCCGGTGGGCTTGACCGAGTGGCTCATGCGCAAAGCCGCCCAGGCCGCCCGCCCGCTGGTCGTGGCCGTCCCGTACGGCACCCGAACACGGCTCCACGTCGAGGCCGAGCTCGCCGGGCGTGGCTGGATCACGGCCCGGACGCCGGCCGAGGCCGACATGCTCGTGGTCTGCGGTGACCCGGGGCCCGATCTGAACCGGGCCGTGCAGCGGATATGGGCTGACCTGCCCAGTCCGCGGGCACTGGTCGAGCTGCCGTCGGTGTCGGATCCCGCACGCGTGGCCCAGGCCTTGGACGAGGCGACTGCCAGGCTGGCCGATGCGCAGGCGCAGCGGCGGGACGCAGCCCGACGACTCACTCAGCCCTGGCGGCCGGAGCCGGCCCACGACGGGCTCACGATGGCCGAGCGGGCCGATGACCGGGACGGCCTGAAGCTCGACCGGCTTCACCTGCCGCTCGGGCCCGTTCTCGCCGATTGGCCCTGCGGGCTCATCGTGGAGACCACGGTGCAGGGCGACGTGATCCAGCAGGCCACGGTCAAGGTCGCCGACGGGAGGTCCCAGGGCGGCGAGGGATCGTTCTGGGACGGGCCGTGGCTGGCGGCCATGCGAGGCGAGCGGATCGTCCAGGGCGAGGCGGACAGACGCAGGGCCGCCTCCCACCTCGACAGCCTGGGCCGGCTGCTGGCCGTGGCGGGGTGGCCGGCCGAGGCGGCACGGGCGAGACGGCTACGCGACCGCGCCCTGGCAGGAGCCTCCCCAGCTGAGCTGGGGGCCGGGTTCAACCGGTTCGCCGGCCGCGTCGGCGGGTCGTGGATCCTCCGGTGGATGCTCCGCGACCTGGGCGGCCCCGGCTCCGACGTGTGGCAGCGCGTCCAAGGATGGCTGGCCCGGGCCCGGATGGCGCTCGACGCCCTGGAGGACCGCTCGCCCGTCACGGACGATCAAGGCCCGCGCGGGCCGGTGAGCGAGCGGCCATCGGCGGGCCTTCTGGCCGCGCTGCCCGATCTGCTGGCCGGTGCGGAGCTCGCCGCGGCCCGGCTGCTCGTCGCGAGCCTGGATCCCGACGTCGAGCAGGTGCTCCATGCCTGAGCTCACGCCCGTCTGGACACTGGTCGCCTACCCCGCCGCCCTGGGCGCGTTCACCGTCGCCGCCGCGGCCTTCGACACCGGGCGCCCGCTCAGCCGGGTGGCGCGGCTGCTCGTGCAGCAGCGACGGCTCACCCTGCTGCCGGACACCCTCCTGATGCGGCTCGGCGTGGTCAGTCTGCTCGCCGCCGCCGTCCTGGCGGGGATCGTGCTGCCGCTGGGCGACGTCCCGCTGCTCGACCTGGACGTCGGCATCGTGTGGTTCAACGCGATGGAGGTGTGCGTCTGGGGCTCGCTCTGGCTCACCGGCTGGGGCGTCAACGCGATCCACCCGCTGGTCGGCGGCTACCGGTTCATCGCCCAGGGCCTGGCGTACGAGTTGCCGCACATGTTCGCGCTCGTCACCGTCGCGCTGGGCGCGGGCTCGCTGCGGATGACCGACGTGGTGGCGGCCCAGCAGGGTCTGTGGTTCGCCGTCTGGATGCCCGCGGCCTTCGGCGTCTACCTGATCTCCGCGCTGGCGATCGCGTTCTGGGGGCCGATGAGCCAGCCGCTGGGCCAGGACCTCGCCGGAGGGGTGACGGCCGAGCTGGCAGGCGCCGATCGGCTGCTGTTCGAGACCGGCCGCTACGCCCTGCTCACCGTCGTCGCGGCGGCGGCCGTACCCCTTTTTCTCGGCGGGGGCGCCGGGCCTTGGCTGCCTGACTGGCTGTGGACGGCGCTCAAGACCGCGGCAGTACTGGCCGTGCTGATCGGGGCGCGGCACCGGTTCCCCGCGGTCAGGATGGACCGCTTCATGACGGCGTCCTGGGTCGCCCTGATCCCCGTCATGCTCGTGCAACTGCTGATCGTCGGAATCGTGGTGTTGTGATGGCCGTCGCCTTCTGGATTCTCGCCGTCATCGCCGTGGCCGCCGGGGTCACGGTGTTCGTCGTCGACTCGATGGCGCGGGCGACGTTCGCCCTGCTGGCGTCGCTGCTGGCCGTCGGGGTGACGTTCCTGCTGATCGACCTGCGCTATCTCGGTGTGCTGATCATCCTCATGATGGTCATGGAGATGCTTGTCATGGTCGTTTTCATGATCATGTACATGATGAACCCGGCTGGGCTCATGCCGATGAAGATGGTGCACAACACCACGGGCGCCGCCGTCATCGCCGGGACCGTGTTCGTTCTGCTGGCGGCCGGGGCGCTCCTCACCCGGTGGCCGGAGCGCCGGGGGACGGCGCCGGCGGACCCGACGCAGCAGCTCGGGATGGCCATCATGGGCCCGAAGATGCTGGTGATGATGGTCATCGGGGTCGCGATCCTGGCCACGATGATCGCCGGTGTGGTGCTGGCCACGCACCGGGGGCGGTACAGCAGCGAGGAGGGGTCGTGACGCTCGAGGCGTTCCTGCTCCTGGCCGCGGCGCTCTTCGCCGTGGGCCTGTACGGCGTGCTGTCCCAGCAGTCGATCGTCATGCTCATGATGGGCCTGGAGCTCATGATCAACGGCTTGATCGCGGCGGGCGGCGCCTTCTGGTACTTCCTGGCGCCCGGCTCCGCGGACGGCCAGGTGCTGGTGCTGGTCGCGGTGACCGTGATGGCACTGGAGATGGCGATGGGCTTCGCCGTGGTCACCGCCCTCTTCCGCGCTCGCGACGTCGACATGACCGATGAGGCCGGGGACCTGAAGGGATGAGCGCGCTCCTGTGGTCGCTGCCCGGACTGCCGATCGTCTCCGGCGGGCTGCTCCTGCTGGTGCGGTGGCGCCCCGCGGTGGTGGCCACGGTCATGGCGGCCGCGACGCTCGTCCTCGCGGTGTCCGCCGCCGTGACGCGGCCCTCGGCTCGCACCGTGCTGTTCGCCGGGATCGAGTCGGGGGCCGCGATCGACGGCCTGTCGGCCGTCATGGTGGTCACGGTGGCGGCGGTGTCGCTGGCCGTGCTGGTGTTCGCCGCGGGCGAGATGCGCGAGGCCCGCTTCTTCGGCCTCATGCTGATCTTCGTCGGCGCCATGCTGCTGACCGTCATCGCGACGGACCTCGTCCTGCTGCTCATGGCGTGGGAGGTCATGGGCGCGATGTCGTACGCGTTGATCGGCTTCTGGTGGCAGGACCCGGACCGGGTCCGCTCGGCGAGCATCGCGTTCGTCACCACCCGCGCCGGCGACCTGGGCCTCTACCTGGCGGCCGGGTGCGCCATGCTCGGCGGCCAAGGGCTGGCCCTGAGCGGCCTGGCCGCGTCTTCGTGGCGTGACCTGATCGCCGCCGGGCTCGTCGCCGCCGCACTCGGGAAGTCGGCCCAGCTGCCCTTCTCCTTCTGGCTCTCCCGCGCCATGGCCGGCCCCAGTCCGGTCTCGGCGTTGCTGCACTCGGCGACCATGGTCGCGGCCGGGGCGTACTTGCTGCTGCGGGCGCAGCCGTTGCTGGCCGCGACCGGCTGGGCGGCCACCCTGGTGGCCTGGGCGGGCGCGCTGACCGCGCTCCTGCTGGGCGGCGTGGCGGTGGCGCAGCGGGACCTCAAGCAACTGCTCGCCGCGTCGACCTGCGCCCAGATCGGATTCATGGTGCTGGGGGCGGGGGTGGCGGCTGTGGCGGGCGGGACCGCGCACCTGGTCGCGCACGCCGCGGTCAAGAGCCTGCTGTTCCTCGGGGCGGGCGCCTGGTTGACGGCTCTGGGCACCAAGGACCTGGCCGAGCTCCGCGGCGCCGCCCGCCGCTACCGCCTGGTCGGGATCACCTTCGGGGTCGGTGGCCTGGCGCTGGCCGGGCTGCCGCCCCTGTCCCTGTGGGTCACCAAGGACGCCGTGCTCACCGCGGTGCACTCACCCCCGCTGTACGTCGTCTCGCTCGGCGGCGCGTTGCTGGCCGCGGCGTACGCGGCGAAGGCCGTGGTCGCCGTCTGGCGGCCGGGTGAGGTCGAACGACGCCGCGTGCGTCTTCCCGAGTTGATCCCGTTGCCGGTGCTCGCCGCCGTCGCCGCCGCGTTCGGGGTTGTCGGGCTGCCCGGGGTGTTCGACGGCTGGTCCCGGCTGGTGGGCGAGCCGGCCGCACCGCCTCCCGGCGCCGGTGAGCTGGCGTTGTCGGGCGGCCTGGCCGCCGCCGTGGTGCTGACCATGGTGGTTGTACGGCCCCGCCACGCGAAAATCCCAGGCCGGGACGCATGGGCGGGTTGGCTGCGCCTGGAACAGGCGGCGGTCACCTTGGTGTGGCGGCCACTGGAATCGGCCGCCAAGGCCGCGGCGTGGTTCGACGACCGGGTCATCGACGGCGCCGTACGTGCCGTGCCCCGCCTGGGGATGGCCGCGGCCCGCGTGGCCAGGAGGCCCTTCGAGACCGGAGTGGACGGCGTGGTGGCCGGCATCGTCGCGGGCGCGGCCAGGCTCGGCACGCTGGCCCGTCGCCCCCAGACCGGGCAGGTCCACACCTACTTCGCCCAGGCGGCGGTGGTGTTCGTCCTGCTCGCCCTGGTCATCGTGCTGGTGAGGTGAGCGTGCTCTCCGTCGTGATCTTCCTCCCCCTGCTGGCGGCGACCCTGCTGGCCCTGCCGCGGCTCGGCACGCGGGCGATCCCGTGGATCTGGATCGGCGCCGCCGCCCTGGACCTGGCGCTCGTCGTGGTCATGTGGCTCGGCTACGACGGCGGCATCGCCTTCGAGACACGCCTGCGGTGGATCCCGTCCATGGACGCGGGCTACCACGTCGGCGTGGACGGCCTGTCGCTGCCGCTCATCGCGATGACGGCGCTGCTGTTCCTGGTCTGTGCGATCTACTCGATGGGCGCGAGCGAGCGGGTCCGGTCCTACGCCGCGCTCTTCCTGTTCCTGCAGACGGTCTCGATCGGTGTGTTCGCCGCGCTCGACCTGCTGCTGTTCTTCGTCTTCTTCGACCTGTCGATCGTCGGCATGTACTTCGTGATCGTCGGCTGGGGGCACGGCGACCGCGCCCGGTCGGCGCTGAAGTTCTTCCTCTACACCTTCCTCGGCTCGCTGGTGCTGTTGCTTGGCTTCATCGGCCTGTTCCTGGCCGGCGGGACGTTCGACATGGTCGAGCTGACCCGCACTCCCCCGGCGGCGAGCGCGCTGGTGCTGCTGGCGATCGGCGCCGGGCTGGCGGTCAAGACGCCGGCGGTGCCCGTGCACACCTGGTTGCCGCCCGCCCACACCGACGCGCCCGCCGCCGGCTCGGCGATCCTGGCGGGCGTGCTGCTGAAGATGGGCACGTACGGCTTCGCGAGGATCGCGATGCCGATGCTGCCGGACGCGTGGCGCACGTACGCCTGGGTGATCATCGTCGTCGGCGTGGTCAGCGTGCTCTACGGCGCCCTGGTCGCGCTCGCCCAGGAGAACCTGAAGCGGCTCATCGCCTACACCTCGGTCAACCACATGGGCTACATCATCCTCGCCCTCGGCGCCGCGGGCCTGGCAGCGGGCGACCCGCGGGCCAGGGAGCTCGCCGTGAGCGGTGCGGTCACCCAGATGGTCAGCCACGGCCTGATCACCGGCGCGCTGTTCCTGCTGACCGGCGTGCTGTGGGACCGGGCACGCAGCTACGACCTCGGCCGCTTCGGCGGGATCGCCGCCAACGCGCCGATCTTCACGGCACTGACCGCGGTCGCCGCCTTCGCCTCGCTCGGGCTGCCGGGACTGTCCGGCTTCATTGCGGAGTTTCAGATCTTCACCGGGGTGATCGGGGCGGGCGCGGTCCTGGCGGGCGCGCTCAGCATCGCCGGCATCCTCATCACCGCCGCCCTGTTCCTGAGGGTCCTCCATCGGGCCTTCCTGGGCCCGCCCGGCGAGCTCACCGGGCGCATGATCGACGTGCGGCGGGGCGAGCTCGCCGCCGTGGCGCCCTTGCTGCTGCTGTCCCTGGTCATCGGCATCGCCCCCCGATGGTTGCTCGGCCTCATCGAGCCGGCTTCGGCCCTGCTGGTGTCGCTGGTGAGCCGATGACCGGGATGGCGGAGAACCCGCTCGACCTGCTGCCCGAGCTGCTGATCCTGGCGGGGGCGGTGGCCGGGCTGCTCGTGGGGCTGTTCGTGCCGCGGGAGCGGCAGCGGGTCGTCGCGTGGATGTGCGGGGCGGCGCTGGCGGGCGCGATGGTGGCCGGCGCCGTCGCGACGACCCGGCAGGACGTGATGGCGTTCGAGGCCTTCGCGGTGGACCTGCCGACGAACGTGACCCGGCTGACGGTGGCGGGCGCGGCCCTGCTCATCGTCGTGCTCGCCGCCGGCTGGGCGCGCGCCGACAGCCGGGAGACCGAGGTCTACGTCCTGCTGCTGCTCGCCGCGCTGGGCACGATCGTGCTGGCCGGGGCGAGCGATCTGCTCGTCTTCGTCGCCGCGTATCTGCTGGCGAGCATCCCCGCGTACGCGCTGGCCGGGTTCGCCAAGGACTCCCACGGCACCGAGGCCGCGCTCAAGTACTACCTGATGGGCGCCTTTCTGGGCGTGCTCATGCTCGCCGGCGTCACGCTGGCGTACGGCCTTTCGGGTACGACCACGTATCGATCGCTGTCCGACGCGCCTCCGGCCGCCGCCGGCTGCGCGGTGCTGCTCCTGCTGGCCGGCGTGCTGTTCAAGGTGGGCGCGGTCCCCGCCCACTTCTGGGTGCCGGACGCCACCGAGGGCTCGTCGGCGGTCGTGGCCACGTTCATCACGACCGTGCCCAAGATCGGGGCGTTCGTCGGCCTGTACCGGCTGGCCACCGAAGTGTTCGGCGGGACGTGGCGGCCGGTCGTCGCGCTGATCGCGGTCGCCACCATGACGCTGGGCAACCTGGCCGCCTTCTACCAGGACAACGTCCGCAGGCTGCTCGCGTACTCGACGATCAGCCAGGCGGGATACCTGCTGCTGCCCGTCGTCGTCGCGGGGCAGAGCGACCTGGCCCGGCCCGCCCTGCTCTTCTACGTCGCCGCCTACGCGATCACCAACATCGGCGCCTTCGCGGTCGTGGTGGCCGCCGGACGCGACCGCCTGGCGGACTACACCGGCCTGAGCCGCCGCTCGCCCCCGCTGGCGCTCGCCCTGGTGGTCTGCCTGCTCGGCCTCGTCGGCACCCCGCCGACGGCGGTCTTCGTGGCCAAGCTCCTCGTCTTCGCCGCGGCGTGGGACGGGGGGTACGCATGGCTGGCCGCGGTCGCCGTGGTCAACACGGTGGCCAGCGTCTTCTATTACCTCCGGTGGATCCTTCCGCTCTTCCGGCCGGGTGACGGGCCCGCCGAGATCCGGCCCGTCGCGGCACGGATCGCCGTGGCGGCCGCCGCCCTGTCACTTCTGCTCGGCCTGGCCAGCGGGACAGTCCTGGCCATTTCTTCGCCATTTTGACGGACTGCCTGGCGGGTGTCGTATCGGCCGAGTCACCGATCGTCTTACTGGTGAAGGGCCGACGCCGGCCCGGGAAAGGGAGCGACATCATGAAGCCGACACTCAACACCATCGACATCGTGGTCTCCGACATGGACGCCTCGATCGCCTTCTACGCCCGTCTCGGGCTGGAGTTCAAGCTCGACCCGCACACGTCCGAGCACGCCGGCTGCGATCTGCCCGGCGGGCTGCACGTCATGCTCGACACCGAGCCGTTCCGCACCCCGTTCCTGCCCGGCTGGACCGCGCCGCAGGGTGGGCCGCGCACGCTGCTGTGCTTCGAGTTCGACTCCCCCGCCGGGGTGGACGCCACGTACGCTGAGCTGGTCGAGGCGGGGTACCGGGGCATCAAGGAGCCGTTCGACGCATTCTGGGGCATGCGGTACGCCACGGTGGCCGATCCGGACGGCAACGGTGTGGACCTGTACGCCGCGCTCCCGGCAAGCTGACGGCAGGGAGGTCGCTCAGTGAAATACGTGCTGATGTTCGTCGAGACCGAGAAGTTCGCCAAGGAGCTCGAGGCGATGGGCGAGCTGGAGCGGGAGGCGGCGTATGAGGCGGTGGGCCGCTGGTTCGCCGAGAACGCCGACAAGATCACGCATCATACGCACCTGCATCCGGTCCACACCGCGACCACGGTGCGGCTGGGCGAGGGCGAGCCGGTCGTCACCGACGGGCCGTTCGTGGAGGGCAAGGAGGTGGTCAGCGGGTTCGCCGAGGTCGAGGTGGCCGACCTGGACGAGGCGCTGAAGCTCGCCCGCTCGTGGCCCGCCTGCCCCATCGTGGAGATCCGTCCGGCCCAGTGAATGAGCACGTGAGTGAGCACGTGAACGACCAGGCGAGCGGGCAGGCGAGCGCGGACGTGCTGGCCCGCGTGGTGCGTGAGCACGCGGGCCGGCTGGCCGCGTCCTTGGTGTCGCTGCTGGGCGATTTCTCCGCCGCCGAGGACCTGGTGCAGGACGCGATCGAGACGGCGCTGCGGCGCTGGCCGGTCGAGGGCGTGCCGGAGCGGCCGGACGCCTGGCTGTTCACCGTGGCCCGGCGGCGCGGCCTGGACGTGCTGCGCCGCGAGACGAACTACCGGGCCAAGCTCACCCAGCTCACCTGGCCGGAGCCCGCCGTCCCTGACGACCGGCTGCGCCTGGTCTTCACCTGCTGCCACCCCGCGCTGTCCCGCACCGCGCAGATCGCGCTGACATTGCGGGTGGTGTGCGGGCTGAGCACCGCCCAGATCGCGGCGGCGTTCGTGATTCCCGAGACCACGGTGGCGCAGCGCATCACGCGGGCCAAGCGGAAGATCGGCGAGGCCGGGATCCCGTACCGGGTGCCGGCCGAGGAGGATCTGCCGGAACGGCTGAGCGAGGTGCTGGCCGTCATCTACCTGCTGTTCAACGAGGGCTACCTGTCCAGCACCGGCGAGCGGGCGCATGCTCGCGACCTGGTCGAGGACGCCGAATGGCTGGCCGCGCTGGCGGCGAACCTGATGCCGAAGGAGCCGGAGGTGGCCGGGCTGCTGGCGTTGATCCGGCTGCACCGGGCACGCGGGGCGGCCCGCTTCGACGCCGCGGGCCGCCTGGTGCTGCTGGCCGACCAGGATCGCTCGTTGTGGGATCGGCAGGCCATCGAGGAGGCGACCGCGCTGCTGACCCGGACCGCGCGCACGTACCACCGGCCGGGGCCTTACCAGGTGCAGGCGGCGATCGTGGCCTGTCATGCCGAGGCCGGCAGCTTCGCCGACACCGACTGGCCGCAAATCGTGATGTTGTACGACATGCTGCTGTATCTCGCCTCGTCGCCTGTCGCCCGGCTGCACCGGGCGATCGCGCTGCGCTACGCCAAGGGGGCGGAGGCGGCCCTGGCCGAGCTGAAGGAGCTCGGCCAGGCACTGGCGCACTACCCGTTGTTCCACGCCACGCTGGCCGCGCTGCTGCGGGATCTGGGACGGCGGCAGGAGGCGCGGCAGGCCGACGCGCGAGCGCTGGAGCTGACCGCCAACCCGGCCCAGCAGGCGCTGCTGGAGGAGCGCATCAGCTGGGGGTGAGCCGGCATCGTCAGTCATCAAGGACGGCCAGGTCGAGCCGGAGGAGGCGCTCGGGGTCGGCGACCGCGTCGATTCCCACGATCTTGCCGCGCGAGACGGTGAACCCGATGACCGCGAAGGGCTGCCCGCCCATGGTCAGGACCACCCCCACGGCCCCGTTCACCAGTGCCGGACGCGCCACTGCGGAGGGCTGGTGGAACCTGAGCACTTGACGGGCGACGCCCGCCGCACCGTGGACCACCACGGAAGCATCCGGACGCGCCGTCCCCCCGTCGGACCTCAGCACGACATCCGGGTCGAGGACCGCGACGAGCGCGTCAAGGTCGCCGCCGCGCGCCGCGGCGTAGAAGGCATCGACCACTTCCCGCTGACGGGCGACATCGGGGTCGGGAGTTTGGAGGTCGGCTCCTCGCACCCGGCGCCGGGCCCTGCTGGCGAGCTGCCTCGCCGTGGCCGGAGAACGGCCCACCATGGGGGCGATCTCGTCGAAGGGCAGGTCGAACATGTCGTGCAGGACGAACGCCAGCCGCTCGGCGGGGGTCAGTGTTTCGAGCACCACGAGCAGCGCGAGCCCGACCGAGTCGGCCAGCAGCGCCTCCTCCTCGGGGTTCGTCCCGTCCAGACGGCTGATGACCGGGTCGGGCACGTGCACGCCCATGGGCTCCTCACGCCGCGTTCTGCGCGAGCGCAGCACATTCAGGCACACTCGGGCGACGATGGTGGTCAGCCAGGCGCCGACGTTGTCGGCGGCGCCGGTGTCTGACCGGCTGGCGCGCAGCCAGGCTTCCTGGACGGCGTCGTCGGCCTCGGCGAACGAGCCGAGCATCCGGTAGGCCACCGCCCTCAGGCGGGTCCGGTTCTTCTCGAAGCCCTCCGTCAGCCAGTCGGACTCGGTCATCGGTCACGTTCCTCCGTCGCTGGGTGTCGTATGGGTGACCCCTCTGATCCCTTTGATGTGACAAGGAGACAGATCAAATCCGATGAGCGACATACAGACCATCGTGGACCGCGTCGAGATCGAGGCGCTGCGCGGCGAGTTCACCGACGCGGGAATGATGCACGACTACGACCGTTTCGCGTCGCTGTTCACCCAGGACGGCGCGTGGCGGATGCCCCACATCAACGTCGAGTTCGTCAGCCGGGAGGAGATCCGCGCCGCGATCGAGCGGCTGCAGGGTCTCTGGGAGTTCTTTGTGCAAACCGTGCACCCGGGCACGATCCGGCTTGAGGGCGACACGGCGGTCGGCCGTGCCTACACCGCGGAGTTCGGACGTATGCACGACGGACACTCCAACCTGAATTACGCCATTTACCACGACCGCTACCAGCGCACCTCGGACGGCTGGAAGTTCGCCGAGCGCGTGTATGAGGTCAGATACCTCGACGCCACTCCGCTGGCGGGCTCGGCGCCGGGTCCGGTGCGCGAAGCATGACGACCACGACCGACCTCGGCGAGCTGACCGGTGACTACCTCCTCGACACCGCCCACACGCGGATCGGGTTCGTCGCCAGGCACACGATGGCCACGAGGGTGCGCGGGCAGTTCGAGGAGTTCGAGGGCAGCGCGCGCCTGGACGGCGACGACCCGTCGAAGTCGAGCGCCCGGCTCACGATCCAGGCGAAGAGCCTCCAGACCCGCAACCGGCAGCGTGACGACCAGCTGCGCGGCACGTTCCTGGACACGGACGACCACCCGGCCATCACCTTCACCTCGACAAAGGTGAGGCAGGTCGACGACACCGCCTTCAACGTCACCGGTGACCTGACCATCCGCGGCGTGACCAAGCCCGTCACCGTGGACTTCGAGCTGACCCGCGCCGCGCACGATCCGCGGGGCGCCTTCCGTGTCGGCTTCCAGGGCAGCGTCACGATCAACCGCATGGACTGGGGCGTGAACTGGAACGCCGCCACCGGGGTCCTGGTCAGCCAGAAGGTAACACTGGAGTTCGACGTCGCCGCGATCCGGCGGTCCTGACCGCTGGCCGGGTGACGGCCGCCCGACCGCGGGATAGGTTGCTCCCGCGGCCGGCGGGCCCGGCTCTGTGGCGCTCGCGGAGCGGGGCGTAGAGAGCGCGTCAATATTCAGGTTGCGGCCGTATGAAAGCCGTCAAGAACGGCAAAACCGCCCAACTCTCGGGATTTGCTTGCCTCGAGGCCGCCTGTTCGGGCGGCACATCATCATGTCCCGGAGTTGAGGAGTGGGGATGACCGACGTCATCTTCGTGGCCCTGACCATCGCGGTTTTCGTGGTCTTGGGGCTGGTCGTCAAGGCGGTGGAGGGCCTGTGAGTGCTGTCAATGCCGCAGGTCTGGTCGTGGTCACCGGCCTGGTGGTCTTCATGGTCGCGGCGCTGCTGTTCCCGGAACGGTTCTGATGTCCCCTGCCTTGGCCGGAATCCTGTTCATCGCGTCCCTGCTGGTGGCTCTGGCCGTGTGTTACAGGCCGCTGGGCGACTACATGTACCGCGTCTACACCGCTACCAGGCACAACGCCGCCGAACGGGTGATCTACCGCCTGGTCGGCGTGCAGCCCGGCAGCGAGCAGCGCTGGGGCGTCTACGCGCGGAGCGTGCTGGCGTTCTCGGTGATCTCGATCCTGTTCCTGTACGGCCTGCAGCGGCTGCAGAGCCATCTGTTCCTGTCCCTGGGCATGGAGCCGGTGGAGCCGGCGCTGGCCTGGAACACCGCGGTCAGCTTCGTCACCAACACCAACTGGCAGGCCTATTCGGGCGAGTCGACGATGGGGCACCTGGTGCAGACCGCGGGTCTGGCCGTGCAGAACTTCGTCTCCGCCGCCGTCGGCATGGCGGTGGCCATCGCCCTGGTCCGCGGGTTCGCCCGCAGCAAGACCGACACGCTGGGCAACTTCTGGGTCGACCTGGTCCGCGGCACCGTCCGCATCCTGCTGCCGATCTCCTTCGTGGCGGCGCTGGTGCTGGTGGCAGGTGGAGCGATCCAGACCCTCGGTGACCATCATGTGTGGTCGACGCTGACCGGCGGCGAGCAGACGTTCACACCGGGCGCGGTCGCCTCGCAGGAGGCGATCAAGGACCTGGGCACGAACGGCGGCGGCATCTTCAACGTCAACTCGGCCCACCCGTTCGAGAACCCCACGTCGTGGACGAACTGGGTGGAGATCTTCCTGCTCCTGGTGATCGCGTTCAGCCTGCCGCGCACGTTCGGCCGCATGGTGGGCGACCACCGGCAGGGGTACGCCATCGTCGCCGTCATGGCGAGCATCTTCCTGATCAGTGTGACCCTGACCAACTGGGCCGAACTGTCCGCGGGCGGCACCGTGCCGCAGGCCGTCGGCGCGGCGATGGAGGGTCGCGAGACCCGCTTCGGCACCTCCGACTCGGCCATGTTCGCCTCGTCCACGACCCTCACCAGCACGGGTTCGGTGAACTCCTTCCACGACTCCTACACGGCGCTCGGCGGCGGCATGCTGATCTTCAACATGCTGCTCGGCGAGGTCGCGCCCGGCGGGGTCGGCGCCGGCTTGTACGGCATGCTGATCCTGGCGGTGATCACGGTGTTCGTGGCGGGCCTGATGGTCGGCCGCACCCCGGAATACCTGGGCAAGAAGATCGGCGCCCGCGAGATCAAGCTCGCGTCGCTGTACTTCCTGGTCACCCCGATGCTGGTGCTGATCGGCACGGCGGTGGCGATGGCCACCGAGGTCGGCCGATCGGCGATGCTGAACAGCGGCCCGCACGGCCTGTCGGAGATCCTGTACGCCTACACCAGCGCCTCCAATAACAACGGCTCGGCGTTCGCCGGGGTCAGCGTCAACACCGCCTTCCACAACACCACGCTCGGGCTGTGCATGGCCTTCGGCCGGTTCGTGCCGATCGTGCTGGTGCTGGCGCTGGCCGGTTCGCTGGCCCAGCAGGCGCCGGTGCCCGCCTCCGCCGGCACCCTGCCCACCCACCGGCCGCAGTTCGTCGGCATGGTGGTCGGCGTGACGATCATCCTGGTGGCGCTCACGTTCCTCCCGGCGCTGGCGCTCGGACCGCTCGCAGAAGGAATCCACTAGAACATGTCCACCCAGACACTGAAGGCACCGGGCCGTACCCCGTCCGGCCAGGGCGGGAAGGTCGGCGGCGGGCTGCTCGACCCCAAGCAGATGATCAAGTCGCTGCCGGACGCGCTGAAGAAGCTCAATCCGGTGACCATGTGGCGTAATCCGGTGATGTTCATCGTGGAGATCGGCGCGGTGTTCACCACCCTGCTGGCGATCGGTGACCCGTCGTGGTTCGCCTGGGCGATCGTGGTGTGGTTGTGGCTGACCGTCGTGTTCGCGAACCTGGCCGAGGCCGTGGCCGAGGGCCGTGGCAAGGCGCAGGCCGCCACGCTGCGCGCGGCCAAGCGGGAGACCACCGCCCGCCGGCTGAAGAGCCCGACGTCGCGGGAGTGGGACGTGGTCGGCGCACCGGAGCTCCAGCAGGGCGATGTCGTGATCGTCGAGGCCGGGGAGATCATCCCCGGGGACGGCGACGTCATCGACGGCATCGCGAGCGTGGACGAATCGGCCATCACCGGCGAGTCCGCCCCCGTGATCCGCGAGTCCGGCGGCGACCGGTCCGCGGTGACCGGCGGCACCAAGGTGCTCTCCGACAAGATCATCGTGCAGATCACCCAGAAGCCCGGCGAAAGCTTCGTGGACCGGATGATCGCCCTGGTGGAGGGCGCGAACCGGCAGAGGACGCCGAACGAGATCGCGCTCAACATCCTGCTCGCCGCGCTGACCATCATCTTCCTGGTGGCCACCGCGACGATGCAGCCGCTGGCGATCTTCTCCAAGTCCATCAACCCGGGCGTGCCGGACTCGCTCGCCCTGACCGCCGACGGTGTCACCGGGATCGTGCTGGTGTCACTGATCGTCTGCCTGATCCCGACCACGATCGGGGCGCTGCTGTCGGCCATCGGCATCGCCGGCATGGATCGCCTGGTGCAACGCAACGTGCTGGCCATGTCCGGCCGCGCGGTCGAGGCCGCCGGGGACGTGTCCACGCTGCTGCTGGACAAGACCGGCACGATCACCCTGGGCAACCGGCAGGCGAGCGAGTTCGTCCCCGTGAACGGCGTGAGCCAGGCCGCGCTCGCCGAGGCCGCGCAGCTGTCCAGCCTGGCCGACGAGACACCCGAGGGCCGCTCCATCGTCGTCTACGCCAAGCAGGCGCACGGGCTGCGCGAGCGCCGGCCGGGCGAGCTGGCGCATGCCGCGTGGGTGCCCTTCACCGCGCAGACCCGCATGTCGGGTGTCGACTTGGCGCCGGACTCGGGCGCTTCGGATGCTGCGCCGGACTCGGGCGCTTCAGATGCTGCGCCGGACTCGGGCGCGTTGGATACAGCGCCGGACTCCGACGCCGTCGGCCGCAAGGTTCGTAAGGGCGCCGCGACCGCGGTGATGAAGTGGGTACGCGATCACGGCGGCCACCCCACCGACGAGGTCGGCCACCTGGTCGACGGCATCTCCGGCTCCGGCGGCACGCCGCTGGTCGTCGGCGAGATCAAGGACGGCGTCGCGCACGTCCTGGGCGTCATCCACCTCAAGGACGTGGTCAAGGCGGGCATGCGGGAACGCTTCGACGAGATGCGCCGCATGGGCATCCGCACCGTCATGATCACGGGTGACAACCCGCTGACCGCCAAGGCCATCGCCGACGAGGCGGGGGTGGACGACTTCCTGGCCGAGGCCACGCCCGAGGACAAGCTCGCGCTGATCAGGAAGGAGCAGGAGGGCGGCCGCCTGGTCGCGATGACCGGCGACGGCACCAACGACGCCCCCGCCCTGGCCCAATCCGACGTCGGCGTGGCCATGAACACCGGCACCAGCGCCGCCAAGGAAGCCGGGAACATGGTCGACCTGGACTCCAACCCGACCAAGCTGATCGAGATCGTCGAGATCGGCAAACAGCTGCTCATCACCCGGGGCGCGCTGACGACGTTCTCCATCGCCAACGACATCGCCAAGTACTTCGCGATCATCCCGGCGATGTTCGCGGCGGTCTATCCGGGCCTGGACGCGCTGAACATCATGCGCCTGTCCAGCCCGCAGTCGGCGGTCCTGTCGGCGGTGATCTTCAACGCGCTGGTGATCATCGCGCTGATCCCGCTCGCCCTGCGCGGGGTGCGTTATCGGCCCTCCAGCGCCTCCAAGCTGCTCTCGCGCAATCTGTACGTCTACGGCCTGGGCGGGATCATCGTCCCGTTCATCGGCATCAAAATCATCGACCTGCTGATCCAGTTCCTTCCGGGGATGTCATAAATGAACCGCATACCCAGCTGGGTCCGCCAGCACCTGGCCGCGCTACGCGCGCTGCTCGTGCTCACGGTGGTCACCGGCGTCATCTACCCGCTCCTGGCCACCGGGGTGGCTCAGGCGCTGTTCACCGGCAAGGCCAACGGCTCGCTGGTGGAAAAGGACGGCAAGACCGTCGGCAGCGCGATCGCCGGCCAGTCCTTCACCGACGCCGCCGGCAACCCGGTCAGGACGTACTTCCAGTCCCGCCCGTCGGCCGCCGGCGACGGCTACGACCCGACCTCCACCGCGGCCAGCAACCTCGGCCCCGAGGACGTCATCGACACGCTGCCGGACCCCGGCGGCGCCGATGAGGCCGCCAAGGAAGGCAAGCAGTCGCTGCTCACCCAGGTCTGCGCCCGCTCCAAGGCGGCCGGCGAGCTGGAGGGCGTCAGCGGCGCCCGCCCGTACTGCACCCCGGACGGGGCCGGCGCGGTGCTCAAGGTCTTCCCCGACCGGGCCGTCAGCGTCAACCAGGCCTGCCCCGCCACCCCCTTCATCGCCACCTACGAGGGGCTGAGGGTGGAGTGCGCCCAGCCCGGCGCGGACTACGCGGCCGGGAAGACCGTGCCCGTGCGCGGGAACGTGACCACGGTCCCGGTGCCGGCGGACGCGGTCACGGCCAGCGGCTCCGGCCTGGACCCGCACATCTCCTCCGCCTACGCCGAGCTGCAGGCCCCCCGGGTGGCCAAGGAGCGCAGGCTGCCGCTGGAGCGGGTGAAAGCGCTGATCGCCGAGCACACCACGGGCCGCGCCCTCGGCTTCATGGGCGAGCCCGCCGTCAACGTGCTGGAGCTCAACCTGGCGCTGGACCGCTCATGAGAAGGGGCCGCCTGCGGGTCTACCTCGGGGCGGCCCCCGGGGTGGGCAAGACCTACGCGATGCTCTGCGAGGGCCGCCGTGGCCTGGAGCGCGGCCGGGACGTGGTCGTGGGGTTCGTCGAGACCCACGGCCGCCCCCGCACCGCCGCTCTGCTGGAGGACATGGAGATCATCCCACGCGAGACGCTGACCTACCGGGGAGCGACCTTCACCGAGCTCGACACCGATGCCGTCATCGCGCGCAAGCCGAAGGTGGCGCTGGTGGACGAGCTGGCGCACACCAACGTGCCCGGCTCGAAGAACGTCAAGCGCTGGCAGGACATCGAGGAGATCCTGGACGCCGGCATCGATGTGATCTCCACGGTGAACGTCCAGCATCTGGAGTCCGTCAACGACGTCGTCCAGCAGATCACCGGCATCCCGCAGCGCGAGACCGTGCCGGATGAGGTGGTGCGGCGGGCGAACCAGATCGAGCTGGTCGACATGTCCCCCGAGGCGCTGCGCCGCCGCATGGCGCACGGCAACGTCTACGGCCCCGAGAAGGTCGACGCGGCGCTGTCGAACTACTTCCGGGTCGGCAACCTCACCGCGCTGCGCGAGCTGGCCCTGCTGTGGGTCGCGGGCAAGGTCGACGACCAGCTCGACCGCTACCGGGCCGAGCACGGCATCGCGGGCACGTGGGAGGCGCGCGAGCGCGTCGTCGTCGCGCTGACCGGCGGTCCGGAAGGCGACACCCTCGTCCGCCGGGCCGCCCGCATCGCCGCCCGCAGCAAGGGCGCCGACCTGCTGGCCGTCCACGTCACCAGCGCCGACGGGCTGGCCGGCGGCGACCCGGCCAGTCTGGCCCGGCAGCGCTCGCTCGTGGAGAGCATGGGCGGCAGCTATCACCAGGTGGTCGGCGACGACGTCCCGCGGGCGCTGCTCGACTTCGCCCGCGGCGTCAACGCCACCCAGCTCGTCCTCGGAGCCTCCCGGCGCGGTCGCTTCGCGCAGATCCTCTCCCGCGGGGTGGGCGTGGAGACCACCGCCCTGTCCGGCCCCATCGACGTGCACCTGGTCACCCATGAGGAGGCAAAGAAGGGCCGCCGCCCCGAACGCTCCCGGGCGGCGCTCACGAGAAAGCGCCGGCTGACCGGCTGGGCGGCCGCGGCTATGGGGCTGCCGCTGCTGACCGCCGCGCTCGCCCCGTTCCGCGACGTGATCTCGCTGCCCAGCGAGATCCTGGTGTTCCTGTGCCTGGTCATCGCCGTCGCGCTGATCGGCGGCACCTGGCCGGCGATCAGCGCGGCGGTGGCCGGCTCGCTCCTGCTCAACTGGTTCTTCACCCCGCCGGTCGGACAGCTCACCATCGCCGACCCGGAGAACCTGCTGGCGTTGATCGTGTTCGTGCTGGTCGCCGCCGCGGTCAGCACGATCGTCGACCTGGCGGCACGGCGTACCAGGGAGGCGGCGCGGGCGCGCGCCGACGCCGAGGCGCTGTCCACGCTGGCCGGGCACGTGCTGCGCGGCGAGGCGGCGCTGCCCACGCTGCTCAGCCGCCTGCGTGAGACGTTCGCCCTGGAGTCCGTGACGCTGCTCGAACGCCTCGGCGAGCCCACCCCCGACGACACCTCCGAACCCGCCGCTTGGCGCATCATCGCCACCTCCGGTGCCGCCCCCTGCACCGCTCCCGCCACGGCCGACACCGACGTCGCCATCGACGACCGGCTCGTGCTCGCCGCCCGCGGCCGGCTGCTGGACGCCAGCGACCGGCGGGTGCTGGAGGCCTTCGCCGCCGAAGCCGCCGTCGCGCTCCGCCAGGAACGCCTCCAGCAGGAGGCCGACCAGGCCAAACCCCTGGCCGAAGCCGACAAGATGCGCACCGCGCTGCTCGCCGCCGTCAGCCATGACCTGCGCACCCCGCTGGCGGCCGCCAAGGCCGCCGTCGAGAGCCTGCGCAGCCGCGACATCACCTGGAGCGCCGAGGACCGCGAGGAACTGCTGGCCACCGCCGACGAATCCCTGGCCCGCCTCGACCGGCTGGTGGAGAACCTCCTCGACATGAGCCGCCTGCAGGCCGGCGTGCTCGGGCTGTCCCTCCAGCCCACCGCCCTGGACGAGATCATCCCCCGCGCCATCGACGACCTCGGCCCGCTCCGCGACCGCGTCGACGGCGATGTCCCCTTTGACCTCCCGGAGATCGTCGCCGACCCGGCGCTGCTCGAGCGCGTCCTGGTCAATCTCATGAGCAACGCCGCACGCTTCAGCCCGCCCGGCCAGAGGGCGCTGATCAGCGCCAGCCGGCACGACGACGTGGTGGAGATCCGCGTCGTCGACCGCGGCCCGGGTATCCCGCCCGAGGCCCACCAGCGGGTCTTCCAGCCGTTCCAGCGGCTCGGCGACCGCGATCCGCATTCCGGGGTCGGCCTCGGGCTTGCGCTGTCACGCGGGCTCGCCGAGGCCATGGGCGGGACCCTCACACCCGACGAGACCCCGGGAGGCGGCCTCACCATGATCGTGACCATGCCGATCTCCTCGCTCGCGCAGTGACGGCACGACAACCGGCGCCTCTATCCCTGAGGCAGGCCCGCGCACAGCTCGGCGAAGCGGCGGACGTCGATGTTGCCGCCGGAGACGATCAGGCCGATCCGGGGCGGCACGCGGTCCAGACGGCCGGCCAGCAGCGCGGCCAGCGGGGTCGCGCCGCTCGGCTCGATGACGATCTTCATGCGCTCGAACGCCATCCGCATCGCCTCCCGGATCTCGTCGTCGGAGACCAGCACGATCTCGTCGACCAGATGCCTGTTGATCGAGAAGGTCAGCTCGCCCGGGATTTCCGCCGCCTGGCCGTCGGCGATCGTGCGCGGGACGGGGATCGACACCCGCCGGCCCGCGCTCAGCGACCGCTTGGTGTCGTCGCCCGCCTCGGGCTCGACGCCGATCACCCGGATGCCGGGGTGCAGGCCCTTGGCCGCCGTGGCGCTGCCGGCGATCAGGCCCCCGCCCCCGATGGGCACCAGCAGCGCGTCCAGCTCGCCGACCTCCTCGAGGAGCTCCAGCGCGGCGGTGCCCTGCCCGGCGATGACGTGCGGATGCTCGTACGGAGGGATCAGCGCCAGCCCGCGCTCGGCGGCCAGCGCCTCACCGATGGCCACCCGGTCGCCGGTGTAGCGGTCATAGGTGACGATCTCGGCGCCGTACGCGGCGGTGGCCTCCACCTTGGAGCGGGGCGTGTCCTCGGGCATGACGATCAGCGCGGTGCTGCCCAGCTCGCGGGCGGCCAGGGCGACGGCCTGGGCGTGGTTGCCGGAGGAGTAGGCGGCGATGCCCCTGGTCAGCTGTTCGGGTGAGAGCCGGGAGACGGCGTTGTAAGCGCCGCGGAATTTGAACGCGCCGATGCGCTGGAAGTTCTCGCACTTGACGAAGACCTCCGCCCCGGCCAGGGCGTCCAGCGTGCGGGAGCGCAGGACGGGCGTGCGGTGGGCGACGCCCTTGAGCCGGGCGGCGGCGTCGTGGACGTCGTCCAGGGTGACCGGGAGTGCGGTGGTCATGCGTGCTCCTCATGCGCGGGGTCTTCGGCTGGGCGGTGACGGTCAGGGCCCGGGCAGGATCACTCTGCCAGGCGTCGACGTCGTCGCCAAACGTCATGGGCGGCGCATTCAGCTTGTTCTTTATCCTCCGGATTGTTGTAGGGCTGCGAGAGTGCGGCCGCGTTTGACGGTCTTGCCAACGTCGTAGCGGGGTGCGGGCCGGCGATTGGGGATCCCGGGTGGACGTCCTGGGCCGGG
>NZ_JAUZQF010000027.1 GCF_030718205.1 Nonomuraea turcica | reverse complement strand
CACCCTCACGGCCTTGTAGCGATCACTAGCGACTCGACACCGCACATGATCACTCAAGGCCGTCTTGCTGTCCCCGAAACGATCAAACCCCGCTCAGCACAACAATCCGGAGGATAAAGAACAAGCTTAGAAGCGTAGCCACCGGGTCGCATCGGTCGTTGGGGCGTCGGCGGTGTGTTTTCGTCACAGCTTGGTGGTCGCGTGACCCCAGCGAGCAAGTGGAACTTTTACCTCACCAGGGGTGGTTTTCCTCTCCAGGACAAGACGGTCGGAGCGGGGCATGTGGGGATGTCCTGATCGGTGGTATGCATGGGGCGGGGGAGAAAATCGCACCCGGCCCCGTGTGCCGCTGGTTCTCGACGGCGACGACGTCGCGGGCCTTCGCCGCCGGACAGACGGGGCGTGTCAACTCGACTCGACCTGACACGATCGGGAGGATCGAGGCCCTGAGGCGCAACCTGCACGATCTACGACGAGAGCTGGGTCGCTGGCGAGAGGGAAAGCCGCGTGGAGGACCCGGCTTGAGCCCCGGATCCGTGCCGGGGCTCACATTGGGCGCTCTCCCCAAACTCCGCCGACTAAGTGGTCTGGCGAAGGGCCTCCGCGAGGGCGGTCAAGCGTTCTCGGGAGGCGAGGCCGGCGTGGTAGAGGTGGAACTCGGTCGCGCCTGCCTTCGCGTACGTCCGCAGGTGGTCGGCCAGGACGGCGGCGTCGGCGGGGCGGGGTGGGAGGGCGAGGACATAGGCGCCTACTCGCTGGCCCGCACGGGACAGCTCCGTCAGGCGGGTGAGTCGGGTGGCGTCCGTGGACGGGTCGCCCCAGCAGTTGGCCACGAGCACGTCCGCTCCCGGCTCGCCCGCGGGGAGCGGGGCGAAGGCGCCGGCTGCCCACGGGTCCGGGTTGGCGTGCAGGGTGATGGGGACGTTCGGGGCGGTCCTTCTGGATACGGCGATCAGACGTTCCCTGAGGGAGGTGGCCAGGCCTACGCGGATGGCGCGGACCTCGTCCGCCACCGGGCCGAGGGCCTCCTCGACGGTGGTGGGTTGGGGGGCCGACGTGTCGCCCGTGCGGTCTATCGCCGCGCGGACGCGGGCCCTCGTGGATTCGGGGTAGCGGGAGGCGCAGGCCGCACAGAAGCACAGGGACAGCAGGTCCGCGTCCACGGAGGTCCAGTCCGCTCCGGAGGTCTTCTCGTGCACGCTCTGATGGCCAAACCCCAGCGGGCCACAGGCTTCCAGGATCAGGCCGTCCGGCTCGCCGACCGTCAGGATCTCCTGGACGAGGCGTTCGCAGTACTCGATGACGTCCTCGTGGGCCGGGCACAGTGCGTACGGGTACGGGTCGCCGAAGGCGTTGCGTACGACCAGGTCAGGATGGGCGGCGCCCAGGTGGGAGTTGTGGGTGAGGACGGTCCAGGCGTGGACGGGGAGGCCGACCGCCTTCAGCGCGTCCCTGGCCTGGAGGTAGGCGTCGGCGGGGGTCCACGTGGGAGCGGCCGGGACGAGGCGGTCCCAGGCGGACGGGCGTACCGGGAGGTAGAAGGCCGGATAGGGCACGTCCAGGACGCGATGGGACGGATGGTACGGCGTGGCGGCCCGGGTGGAGTGGTAGCTGGCCGCCAGGGCGACCGCGTCCACGCCCAGCGCGGCCAGGCGCTCAGGGGCGGAAGGGTCGCCGACGACGTCCCAGGGGTAGACGTAGGCGATGTTCATCGGAGCGGTCTCCTGCTGGACGGGCCGGGTGTGGCGTTCATCGGACGGGGCTCAGTGAGACGAAACAGGGGTCACCACCGCGGCCTCGCCGCCGTGAAGCCAGGCTCGAACCGCTGCATGTACGTCGTGTCGTCACGCGCCACGATTCCGCACTTCTGATACTGCTCGTGCATGCGGGCCAGCGCGTCCCGGTCGAGCTCCACGCCCAGGCCGGGGCCGCTGGGGACGGGGACGGCCCCGTCGGTGAAGCGGAGGCTGCCCGGCACGACCACGTCCTGCCCGTCCTGCCACGGGGTGTGGGTGTCGCAGGCGAAGGTGAGGTTCGGGGTGGCGGCGGCCAGGTGGGTCATGGCGGCCAGGCTGATGCCGAGGTGGGAGTTGGAGTGCATGGACAGCGACAGCCCGAAGGTGTCGCAGAGGGTGGCGATATGCGCGGAACGTACGAGTCCGCCCCAGTAGTGGTGGTCCAGGAGGAGGACCCCGATCGCGCGGGAGGTGATGGCGGGTGGCACGTGTTCGGGGGTGACCACGCACATGTTCGTGGCGAGGGGCATGGGGACGGCGGCGGCGACCTCGGACATGCCGGGAATGCCGGGCGTCGGGTCCTCCAGGTACTGGAGGGTGCCTTCGAGCTCGCGGCCGACCCGGATCGAGGTCTCGACCGACCAGGCGGCGTTGGGGTCCAGGCGGAGCGGCACGCCGGGGAACGCCTCGTGCAGGGCCTTGGTCGCGGCGATCTCCTGGTCGGGCGGGAAGACGCCGCCCTTGAGCTTGATCGACTTGAAGCCATACTCCTTGATCAGGAGCGCGGCCTGCTCGACAACGCCCGCCTCGTCCAGTGCCGCGCCGAATCTGTCCGGCTCCTCGCCCGGGTGGCCGGCCCACTTGTAGAAGAGGTACGCGCTGTACGGCACCGCGTCCCTGACCCGGCCGCCGAGCAGGTCGACGACCGGCACGCCGGCCGCCTTGCCGCGAATGTCCAGGCAGGCCACCTCGAAGGCGGCGAAGACCCGGTCGACGCTCTTCTCCTTGGTGGCGACGCCGGTCAGGCCGTGCAGATCGGTCACCACGTCACCCACGAGCGCGTTGATCCGCGCGTACATCGTGTTCACGGCGTGCATGTCGAGCCCGATGAGGGCCTGCGCGCACTCACGCACCCTGCCGAGGTGCTCGAGATCGCCGTACGTCTCACCGAGGCCGGTCAGGCCCTCGTCTGTGACGACCTCGACAATGGTACGGAGGGCCCACGGCTCGTGGACCCCGGCGGCGTTAAGAAGGGGCGGATCCCGGAAGGCAACGGGTGTGACGCGGATCTCCCTGATGATCATACGACCGCCGTCCATATATGTGAACAATAGCCAGATTTGTGGACAAGTTGCCAAAACTGTAAGAATCAGGCTGAAGAAGTGTCAAGACTCCGAAGGGCCATTCGATGATCTACGGACACGACCCCAGGACCGGCGAGACGGTGGGCGCCGCCCTGCAAGAGACCGACAGCGCCGGGGTCGACATGGTCGTTTCTGCCGCGGCCGCGGCCGGCCAGGCCTGGCGGTCGACGCCGGCGGCCGAGCGCGCGATCGCGCTCGAGGCGGTCGCCGACGCCCTGGCCGCGCACGTGGACGAGCTGTGGCAGCTCGCCGACGAGGAGACGGCTCTCGGCGAGGTACGCCTGCGCGGCGAGGTCGCCCGCACCGCCGGCCAGTTCAGGCTCTTCGCCCAGGTCCTCAGGGACGGCGCGTACGTCGAGGCCATCATCGACCACGCCGACCCGTCGCTCACGCCGCCCCGGCCCGACGTGCGGCGCATGAAGCACCCGCTGTCCGGTGTGGTCGCCGTGTTCTCGGCCAGCAACTTCCCGTTCGCGTTCTCCGTGGCCGGCGGCGACACCGCCTCCGCGCTGGCCGCGGGCTGCCCGGTGGTCGTCAAGGCGCATCCCGGTCATCCGAACACCTCCGAGCGGGTCGCGAAGATCGTGCGGGACGCGCTCCCGTACCCGGACCTGCTGGGCCTCGTGCAGGGCATGCAGGCGGGCATCGACCTGGTGCAGCACCCGTCGGTGGTCGCGGCCGGGTTCACCGGGTCCGTGGCCGGCGGGAAGGCGATCCAGAAGCTGATCGACGAGCGGGAGGTGCCGATCCCCTTCTTCGGCGAGCTGGGCAGCGTCAACCCCGTGGTCGTGCTGCCGTCGGCGCCGGTGGAGGGCGTGGCCGCCGGTTTCGCGGGGTCGCTGACGCTGGGAGTCGGGCAGTTCTGCACGAATCCCGGGCTCATGTTCGTGCCCGAGGGCGACGAGCTGCGCAAGGCCCTGGTGGAGGCCGTCGAGGGGACCAGCGGCGGGCCCATGCTGGCCGAGCGGATCAGGGACGGGTATCTGGGCGGGGTCGAACGGCTCGGCGAACTGCAGCTGCTGGCCGAGGGCAAGCCGGGCGAGGGCGCCTGGGCGGTCACGCCGAAGGTGTTCACCACGGATCTGGACACCTTCGCCGGGAAGCTGCCGCACATCGGCGAGGAGTGCTTCGGGCCTGCGTCGATCGTGGTGACATATCGGGAAATTTCCGATCTACGGCCCGTGCTCGAGCGGCTGGACGGCTCGCTGACCGCCACCGTCCACGGCACCGACACCGACGAGGCCGGTGAGGTCGTGGAGGTGCTCGGGAGGAGGGCCGGGCGGCTCATCTGGAACGGGTGGCCGACCGGTGTGGCCGTGTGCTGGGCGATGCAGCACGGAGGCCCCTGGCCTGCCGCCACGACGACGCACACCTCCGTCGGGGCCACGGCCATCGACCGCTGGCTGGCGCCGACCGCATACCAGGACTGGCCGGGGGCGCTGCTGCCGGACGAGCTGAAGGATGACAACCCGCTCTCCATTCCGCGACGGGTGGATGGGCGTCTGCAGGTGTGAAGCGCGTAGGCCTGGAGGCGGCGTCGATGCCGCCTCCAGGCGCATCGCCAGGCTTCGGCGATTTCCAGCCCGGTGGCGATGAGCCGCTCCTGCGCCGCGACCTGCTCAGGCCCCGGCGATTTCCAGCCCGGTGGCGATGAGCCGCTCCAGCACCGCCACATGCTCAGGCGACGGATCCATGAGCGGCGCCCGCACACCCCCGACGTCCAGCCCGCGCAGCCGCACCCCTGCCTTCACCAGCGAGACCGCATAACCGGGCACGGTGTCCCGCAGCTCCACCAGCGGCAGATAGAACCCGGTGAGCAACCGCTGCACCAGCACCTCGTCCCCGCCGGTCACGGCCTTGTAGAAAGCGAGGGCGATCTCGGGCGCGAACGCGAACACCGCGCTCGAATACAGGCTCACCCCGATCCCCCGGTACGCGGGCACGGTGAACTCGGCGGTCGGCAGGCCGTTGAAGAAGGTGAACTCCTGGTCGGTGGACTGCCGGACGGTCAGGATGATGCGCTGCAGCAGGTCGAAGTCGCCGAGCCCGTCCTTGAAGCCCACGACGTTGGGCAGCTGCGCCAGCGACGCCACGGCCTCGGGCGTGAAGCGTGCGGTCCCCCGCTGATAGACGATGATCGGCAGCGCCACCGTCTCGGCCACCTCCCGCACGTACCGGACCAGGCCAGAGGCGGGGCCGGTGACCAGGTAGGGAGGCATCAGCAGCAGCCCGTCGGCGCCCTGGGCGGCAGCAGCGCGGGCGATCGCCTTGGAGGCGGGCAACGTGCCGCCGGCCCCGGCGAAGACGGGGGCGCGCCCCTCGGTGGCGGCGACGGCCGTGGCCACCACCCGGCTGTATTCGCCGAGATCGAGGGCGTTGAACTCACCGGTGCCGCACGCGGTGAACACTCCTCCCGCCCCGGCCGCGACCCCGTCGGCGACGTGGCGGGCGAGCACCGGTTCGGCCAGCTCCCCATCGGCCCCGAAGGGGGTCACCGGAAAGAAGAGAACACCATCTAGCCGCATCAGCAGTCCTTTCTAGCGGATGCCCTCCCTGCGCAGAGTGGCAGCCAGCTTGCGGGTGTGTTTGATCACCGCTTCGGTGATCCGCTCGACGTCGGCGGGCGGGAGACCGGCAGGCATGGAGCAGCTGATCGCGTCCGTGGCCGGGATGCGGTAGTCGACCGCCACGGCCACGCAGGCCACGCCGGGCGTGCCCTGCTCGCGCTCGTAGGACCAGCCCCTGGTGCGGACCTGGTCCAGCTCGCCGGTGAGCTTGGCCAGGTCGGTGATCGTGTGCTCGGTGAGCGACACCAGCGGCTCGGGCAGCAGCGCCACGACCTCGTCGTCGGTGAGCTGGGCGAGCAGCACCTGGCCGAGCGCCGTGACGTGGGCGGGCAGCCGCCGGCCCACCCTGGGGATCACGTGCGCGGCCTCGCGCGACTCCCTGGTCGCCAGGTAGAGCACGTGCGCGCCGTCCCTGCGGGCGAAGTGCACCGTACGCCCGATCTCGTCCCGCAGGTCCTCCAGCATCTCCTGCGCGAACGGCAGCGCGGGATCCTTGTCCAGGTATGCGGTGCCGGTCAGCAGCGCGTGCGGCCCGATCCCGAACGCGGACCTGCCGGAGTCGGTCTCGACCCAGTTGAGCTCGACCAGCGTGCGCATGAGGGCGTGCAGGCTGCTGCGCGGGAACCCGGTGCGCTGCTGGAGCTCCGACAGCGTCAACGTGTCGTGCGACTCGGCCAGGACTTCCAGGATGCGTACCGTCCGCTCGGCGGACTTGACCAGCTGGGGCTCCATGCTCATCCCATCTCGTGCCCTGCGGCTTCAAAGATCCAGGATATGGGCTAGCGTCCATATACATGGACGCTTAACCCTTGACCGCGCCGCTTGTCAGACCACGCATGAACTGCCGCTGGAACGCCAGGAACGCGATGATCGACGGCAGCAGCGCCAGCAGCGAGGCAGCGAGCAGCACGCCGATCCCGACCTCCTCGTCGGAGCGAAGCGAACGCAGCGCGATGGGGAGCGTCCACATGTCCGACTGGGGCGCGACGATCAACGGCAGCAGATACTGGTCCCAGATCATCGTGAACCCGAAGACGCCGATCACGCCGAGCGCGGGACGGCATAGCGGCACGATGATCGTGGCGAAGATCCGCAGCTCGCCGGCGCCGTCGATGCGCGCGGCCTCCTCCAGCTCGACCGGCACCTCCTTCATGAACTCGGTCATGACCAGGATCGAGAAGCCCCACGCCCCGACCGGGAGGATCATTCCGGCGTACGTGCCGATGAGGTTGGTGTGGAACACCGGCATGTCGGCCAGGACGAGGGACAGCGGGATCGCGATGATCTCCTCGGGCAGCATCATCGTGGCGAGCATGAGCAGCATCACGAACGTCATGCCGCGGAACTTCTTGCGGGCCAGCGAGTACGCCGCGAAGACGCTCACCAGCATCTGCAGCAGCAGCCCGAAGCCCACGACGATGAACGAGTTGAGCAGGTAGAGGTAGACGTTCTTGTCCTTGGCCTGGACGAAGTTCTCCAGCGTGAACTCCTCCGGCCACAGCGTGAACGACGTCGGGTCGAGGGTCTTGCTGAACGCGCTGATCAGCAAGCCCACCAGAGGTCCGGTGAAAACGATCACCATCAGGCCATAAAGGATGACCTTTCCGGTGATGGCCACAGGCCCTCTGCGCGACTCCAGCCCCAGAGCGCTGTCGAACCTCATGCCGCCTGCCTCCTGCGCAACAACTGCACGACCACGGTGAGCGCCAGCGTGGCCAGGAACAACACGATCCCGCCCGCCGAGGCGACCCCCAGCTCGTTCGACTGGAACCCGAGCTTGTAGATCAAGGTCATCAGCACTTCGGACGACCCGTTGGGGCCGCCGTTCGTAAGCACGTAGACCTCGACGAACACCCGCAGCCCGCGGATCGCGGCCAGCGTGAACAGGATCCAGAACACCGGCCGCAGCGCCGGCAGCGTGATGTGCCGCAGCCGCCGCCACGTGGAGGCGCCGTCCACGGCCGCCGCCTCGTAGAGCGTGCGGTCCACGCCGACCAGCCCGGCCAGGAAGATCATCATGTCGTACGGGGTGCCGCGCCAGATGCTCATCAGCATGATCGACCAGAGCGAGGAGTTCTCGCTGGCCAGCCACGGCTGCGGATCGACGCCCACCCAGCCGATGATCGTGTTGAGCATGCCGCTGTCGGCCGGGTGGAACATGATCCGCCACACCTCGGCCACGGCCGCCATCGTGGTCACGACGGGCAGGAACGCCGCCGTCCTGACGAACCACAGATACCGGGCCGGACCCTCGATGAGCAGCGCGAACCCGAGCCCGAGCACGAGCGAGCCGATCGTGGTGCCGAGCGCCAGCACGATGCTGTGCCAGATGGCGGCGCCGAACGCGTCGTCGGTGAGGATCGTCTTGTAGTTCTCCAGGCCCACCCACGTGTCAGTGATGTAGTGGACCTCGTGGAAGCTCTTCCACAGGCCTAAGGCCATCGGGATGAACTTGAAGTACAGGAACAGCAGCAACGCCGGCGCCAGGAACAGCCACGCGATCAGCGACCCCCGCCACCGCACCGATTTGGTGCGGCGGTGCGGGGGCGCCGTCCGGGCCCCGGCCCGGGTGAGGGTCGAGGTCATGACGCTTTCTGGCTCTGCAGTTCCTGGGTGAGCTTGGTGTTGAGCCCGTCCATCGCCGTCTTCACGTCAGCCGTGCAGTCGGCCCAGACCGTGTTGATGGCGTCGGCGGAGGTCTGGCGGATGGGCGCCCAGTTCGGCACCGGCGGGGCGTACACGGCGAACTCGTACGATTCCTGGAACACCTTCCAGCGCGGGTCCTGGCGCTCGGCGGCCATGTCCACGGTGGTGTTGACCGGCAGGCGAACGATGGCGCCGTTGGCGTCCTTGTTCATGCCGATCTTCTGGCCTTCGGGGGAGATCGCGTACTCGGCGAACTTCTTCTGGGCGTCCTCCATGGACGAGCCGACCATCATGTAGACGTTCTCGCCCTCGCCGAGGGTGCCGGGGCCGCCGGACGGGCCCTTGGGCACGGGCAGGACCTCGATCTTGTCGGTGCCGATGCTCTTGACGAAACGGGCCAGCACGTACGGGCCGACGAGATAGATGCCGCCCTGGCCCTTCTCGAACACCTCGTGCGTGACGGTCGTGTCGTTGCTGACCGCGCCGGGGTTGACGGTCTTGGACTTGCAGAACTGGTCCTGCAGGTATTGGACGGCCTCCACGAACTTGGGGTCGTTGGCGGTGGCCGTGTACTTGCCGGGACCGGCGGCCTTGAGGAAGTCGGCGCCGTTGCCGTAGATGAGCGAGGAGGCGTACCAGGAGGCGTAGCCGCGCTTGGTGCCGGCGGGGATGACGAAGCCGCTGGTGTCCTTCTGGCCGTTGCCGTCGGGGTCGTTCTCGGTGAACGCGGTGCCCAGCTTGGCGAGGTCCTCCCACGTCTGGGGCGGCTCCATCTTCAGCTTTTCGCGCCAGTCCTTGCGGACGATCAGCGCGAACGCCTGAGCCGAGAACGGGGCGGCGTACACCTTGCCGTCGCTGCCGGTGGCAGCGCTCCACGCCCGGTCCGACAGCTTGTCGCCGCCGGCCAGCGAGGCCTTGTCGACCTCCCTTAACCAGCCCTGCGACTGCATGTTGCCGAGCTGGGCGGTGTCGTTGATGACGATGTCAGGAAGCTGCTTCTGCGCGGCCTGCTGGTTGAGCTTGGTCTCGAAATCGTCGAAGAGGGCCACGACTTTCGTCTTGACACCGCTGGCCTGGGTGAATGCGTCGGCGAGCTTTTTCGCCGTCTTGGCGGAGTCGGAATCGGGCGCCTGCCTGATCCAGATCTCCAACGTGTCGTCAGTAGCTGATGATCCCCCGGAACCGCAGCCTGTCAGCGTTACGGCCAGGGACGCGATGATCGCGGTCCCGAGCAAGCGACGTGACATCAGACCGCCTCCCGTTCACATACGTGGACATGAGTCCGGTTTTTGAACTCGTGGGTGTGAACGTAACTACACGTATGCATCACGGTCAATATTCAAGGATGTGAATTTCAGTCAGAATCGTGTACACCATGGATGCATGCGCATTCTCATGACCGGTGCCGCGGGGAAAGTCGGCACGCTGCTCCGCCCGCGGCTCGCCCGCGAGGGTCGCATCCTGCGGCTCTCCGACCTTCAGGCGGTGGAGACCGGCCCGGGGGAGGAATGGGTGACGGCCGACCTCGCCGACCCGGCCGCCATGGCGGAGGCGATGAAGGGCGTGGACGCGGTGCTCCACCTGGGCGGCCAGAGCCGGGAGCGTCCCTGGGCCGACATCGTGCACGCCAACATCGACGGCATGCAGGTGCTGCTCGAGGCGGCGCGTCAGGAGGGCGTCCAGCACCTCGTGCTCATGGGCAGTCACCACGCCGCCGGCTTCCACCCCCGCCCGGCGGACGGCGAGGACCTGCCGGACTACGCCTTCCCACGCCCCGACACCTACTACGGGGTCAGCAAGGTCGTCATGGAGGCGCTGGCCGGCCTCTATCATGACCGGTTCGGCATGGACATCACCGTTGTCCGGCTCGGCACCTGCAACGAGGGGCCGCTCGACACCCGCGGGCTGGCGACCTGGATCTCGCCCGACGACCTGACCCGTCTCGTGGAGGCCGCGCTGGTGGCGCCCGGGTATCACGTCGTCTGGGGGGTTTCGGACAACACGCGGCGGTGGTGGTCGCTGGAGGAGGCCACCTCCCTCGGGTACGTCTCCCGGGACGACTCCGAGTCGTTCGCGCCGGCGCTGATCGCCGAGCACGGCGAGCCGGATCTGACGCAGCCGATCCACGACCGGGCCGGCGGCGTCTTCACGCTCAACGAGCTGGGCGGCTCCTGGTAGCCGGGATGCGGTAGCAACCGGTTGCAGAAACCTTGACGATCGGACTGGCGAACGTCAAGGTTTAGTCTTGGCAACCGTTTGCAAGGGAGGACGGGCGATGACGGCGACGATCAAAGACGTGGCGCGCGCCTGCGGCGTCCACGTGTCCACCGTGTCGCGCACCTTCTCCGCACCGCACCTGGTCAATCCTGCCACCAGGAGCAAGGTGATGGCCGTCGCGGACGACCTCGGCTACCGCCCCAACCGGGCGGCCAGAGCGCTCACGACGGGACGCACGTTCAACATGGGCCTCATCGTGGCCGACATCTCCAACCCGTTCTTCCCGCCGCTCATCAAGGCCGCCCAGGCGCAGGCCAGGGGCCGCGACTATCACGTGTTCGTGGCCGACACCGACGAGGACCCGCGGGTGGAGGAGGAGCTGATCAGGACGTTCACCAAGCAGGTGGACGGCGTCCTCCTGTGCAGTCCCCGCCTGTCCAACCGGATGATCGAGCGCCTGGCGGAGGACGTGCCGTTCGTGGTGATCAACCGCCGGATCAAGGGCATGCCCGCGGTGCTCATGAACGTCGCCCAGGGCGCCAAGCTCGCTCTGGAGCACCTGACCGGGCTCGGCCACCGCAAGATCGCCCTCGTGTCGGGCCCGATCGGCTCGTGGACCAGCAACGAGATGCAGGGCGTCGCCGCCGAGGCGCCGGGGCTCGACCTCGTCTTCTTCGGCCCCAACCAGCCCACGGAGTCGGGGGGCCTGGCCGTGGCCGCGGACGTGGCGGCCTGCGGGGCGACCGCCGTGCTGGCGTACAACGATCTCGTCGCGCTTGGCCTGATCGAGGGGCTGGCCGCGATGGAGATAGGGGTACCAGACCAGATAAGTGTCGTCGGCTTCGACGACATCCTGCCGGGCCGGCTCAACCGGCCCAAGCTGACCACGGTGGCCATGCCCGCCGTGGCAGCTGGGAGGATGGCCGTCGATCTGCTGCTGCAGTCGGGGGGCGAGGGCGCGACAGTGACCCTCGACACCGCCCTCATAGTTCGCGAGTCCACGGGAAGGGCGCAAAAATGATCTTCGGAACGCTGCCGTCGGGGGAGCAGGTCGAGCAGGTGGAGCTGTCGTCAGGACGACTGCGTGCCGAAGTGCTCACCCTGGGATGCATCGTGCGCTCGCTGGAGGTGTCGGGCCGCAACGTCGTGCTCGGTCTCGACTCGGTGGAGGACTACCTGACCCGCAGCCGCTACTTCGGCGCGGTCGTCGGCAGGTACGGCAACCGCATCGCGAACGGCCGCTTTACCCTCGACGGCGTGGAGTACCGGCTGCCGGTCAACAACGGCCTCAACAGCCTGCACGGCGGCCTCGAGGGCTTCGACCGCAAGGTGTGGACCGTCCAGGACCTCTCCGGCGACGCGGTGACTCTCACGCTGACCAGCCCCGACGGCGACCAGGGTTACCCGGGCACGCTGACCGCGCAGGTCACCTACACGCTGGCGGACGATGCGCTGCGCATCGACTACGCGATGGAGGCCGACGCGCCGACCGTGGTCAACCTGACCAACCACTCCTACTTCAACCTGGCCGGCAGCGGCGACGTACGCGACCATGTGGTGCGCCTCGAGGCCGAGCACTACCTGCCGGTGGACGAGCACAAGATCCCCACCGGGGAGCTCGCGCCGGTCAAGGGCACGCCGTTCGACTTCACCGAGCCGCACGCCGTCGCCGAGCGCTACGACGGCGCCTACGACCACTGCTTCGTCCTCGACGGCGGCATGCAGGTCACGGCCGGCGGCCTGACCATGGAGGTCACGACCACCGAGCCGGGCGTGCAGTTCTACACGGGCAGCATGCTCGACGGGGTCGCGACGCCGTACGGGCCGTTCGCCGGGTTGTGCCTGGAGACGCAGCACTACCCCGACTCGCCCAACCAGCCGCACTTCCCCTCGACCGTGCTGCGGCCGGGCGAGCGCCGCACCTCCACCACCACCTACAGGTTCACATCCTGACCTGCCGCAGCGGGGCGGCCTTGATCACCAGCAGGGCGACGTCGTCCTGCGACGGCTCGGCGGCGAACGTCTCGACCGCGTGCCGCACCCGTTCGGCCACCGCGTGGGCGCTCAGCCCCGTGCAGCCGGCCAGCAGCGCCGCCAGCCCGTCGCCGTCGTCGAGCAGGCGGTCGCCGTCGCGCCGCTCGGTCACGCCGTCGGTGACGCACAGCAGCACCTCCTCGGGCGCCAGCTCGAACGTCTCGACGTAGAACCTGGCGTCCGCCTCGATGCCCAGCAGCAACTGCGGCGTCGCGACCGCCTGGACCGTGCCGTCCGCCCGCAGCAGCAGGGGCGGCGGATGGCCGGCCGAGGCGACCGTGCACAGCGCGCCGCCCTGGGCGAGCGGGGTCAGCTCGCCGCACAGCAGGCTGAGGAACCTGCCGTCCTCGCCCTCCTCCAGCAGCGCCTGGTTGAGCCTGTCCAGGATGTCGGCCACCGTGTAGTGCTCCTTGGCGAGCAGGCGTACGGCGTGCCTGGCCAGCCCGGTGACCGCGGCCGCCTCGGGCCCGCTGCCGCACACGTCGCCGAGCGCGAAGCACCAGTGGTCGGCCACCGTGAACAGGTCGTAGAAGTCGCCGCCCACGTCGGCGCCCTCCTCGGCCGGCTCGTAGACGACCGCCGACTCCAGCCCCGGCATGGGGGCCACGCGCATGGGCAGCAGGCTGCGCTGCAGCACCCGCGACGTGGTGGCCTGCCGGGCGTACAACATGGCCGTGTGCAGGTTGAGAGCCACCAGCCGGCACAGGTCCGCCAGCAGGTCGGCCAGCTCCAGCGGCAGGGTCGGCTCGGCGCGGCCGATCACCAGCGCGCCGTGCGACCTGCCCTGGGTGAGCAGCGGGAACGACAGCACCGTCTCCGGGCCGACCGGCCAGCTCACCTCGGTGAGCGCGGTGCGTGGGATGGCCGGCAACAACGTGCGCAGCTCGGCGTTGTGCCGCTCCTCGCTGTGCCAGACGTGGGCGAGCCTGGTCATCCCCGCCAGATCGGTCAGGTAGACCGCCGCCCAGGTGGCGATCTTGGGGACGACGAGCTGCGCGGTCAACGCCGCGATCAGCTCCTCGTCGTGCACGCCCGCGAGCAGCTCGCCCGCCTCGGCCAGGAACGACAGCCGCCCTCGGTGCGCCCGGTCCTCCTCGGCCAGCCGCTCGCGCTGCACCGGCACGGCCACCTGGTCGGCGATGTGCTGCAGGCTGACCGTCAGCTCCTGGTCGAAGCGCCCCGGCTGCGTGGCCGTCACCACGATGTAGCCGGTCACCTCCCCGGACACCAGCAGTGGAGCGCACGCCAGCGAGCGGGCCCGCAGCTGCTCGGCCAGCTCGACGTCCTCGGCCAGCAGGTCGTCGAGCATCGTGGGCGCCTTCCTGTCGGCGCTGAACACGCCCGTGGCCAGCACCCCCACCAATCCCGCCGTCGCGCCGGCGCCCGCCGCCACGCCGAACCTGTCACCGCCGTCGGCCGAGAGCAGCACGTACGCGGCGTCGCCGCCGCTGGAGACCTGGACGATCTGCGCGATCGTGTCGAGCAGCTCCGCGAACGGCATGTCCTGGTCGAGCAGGTCCTTGATCCGCCGCCCCGCCTCCCTGCGCATCGGCGCGGGCGGCGGCGTCAGGACGTAGCGGTGGTCGGCGGCCACCACCATCCAGATGGCCGACCGCTGACCCCGTGCCCGCAGGTGCGAGACGTAGACGGGCATCATCGTGCCGTCGAGGTGCCGCATGTGGGCCTCGCCCCGCCAGCGGCCCAGGCCGAGCGTGTCGGCGAGGGTGAGCGCGTACGGGCCGTGGCCGCGCCAGGCGACCAGCTTCTCCAGCGACCCGCCGACGACCTCATCGGCCTGCCAGCCGAGCAGCTTCTCCGCCTCCGAGTTCCACGATTCGACGACCCCGTCGCGGTCGCAGACGATGACCCCGACATGCAGGGACTCGACGGGCGGGGCGATGGGGAGCGAGGCGGACAGGGCATCCTGCCGGTCGAAGCCGTCGCCGAGCTCCATGCGCACCCAGACCCGCTTGGCGGTCTTGGTGTACGTGACGCCCCAGGCGTCGGCCAGCATGCCCGCGAGCGCCAGCCCGCGCCCCGAGGTGCGCATCGTGTCGGCAGGAACGGCCTCGGCCTCCTCGATGGTCCTCGTCGGATGGTGGTCGTCGACCTCGATCTCCAGCTTCGCCGGGGTGGCCTCCACGTTCAGCCGGCAGGTCAGCTCGATGCCGGTGCCCGCGTGCACCACGGCGTTGGTGACGAGTTCGCTGGTCAGCAGCACGGCGTCCTCCGCCAGATGGCCCAGCCGCCATTCGCCGAGCACCTGGCGTACGAACTTGCGCGCATGTGCCGGGGCATGGGGAGTGCCGTCGAAGGCCGTGCTCGACACCCGGGTCGTGTCCACTGTGCGTCCTAGAACATCACTCGATGTGGCAGTTCGGTCACTCTCAGAGTGGCAGACTGATGCCGTTGATACCTCCAGTTCTCCAGTTGTGAAGAAGGCCGCCATGGTCGCGCAGTTGGAACCCCCGTACGTACGTGGATCGCTCCACCCGTCGGACCTACGGCCTCTGCTCACAGCGCTGCAGGGGCTGCGTGACGGGAACTTCCGGCATCGCCTTGACGTGCCTGACGATCCGGTCCTGGCCGAGCTGGCGATCGTGTTCAACCAGGTCGTCGAGCGCAACGAGCACCTGACCGCCGAGCTGACCCGAGTGCGCGGCGAGGTGGCCAAGCATGGGCGCCTCGACGAGCGGGTCGCCTCCAGCCCCGGCACGGGAAGCTGGGCGGTCAACGTGACCGCGGTCAACTCCCTGATCGACGCGCTGGTCATTCCCGCGGCCAAGGCCACCCGCGTGCTCAACGCGGTCGCGGACGGCGACCTGTCGCAGCGGGTCGATCTCCAGGAGGACAACCGGCCGCTGCGCGGCGGCCTGCGGCTGATGGGCAAGGCCGTCAACCGCATGGTCGACCAGCTCGCCCTGTTCTCCAGCGAGGTCACCAGAGTGGCGCGCGAGGTCGGCACCGAGGGACGGCTCGGCGGCCGGGCCAAGGTGCAGGGCATGTCGGGCAGCTGGCGCGACGTGACCGAGGCGGTCAACGCCATGGCCGGGCGGCTGACCGCGCAGGTGCGCGACATCGCGGTGGTCACCACCGCCGTGGCCAGGGGCGACCTGACCAGGCAGGTGACGGTTGAGGCCACCGGCGAGCTGCTGGAGCTCAAGCTGACCGTCAACACCATGGTCGATCAGCTGTCGTCGTTCGCCAGCGAGGTGACGCGGGTCGCGCGCGAGGTCGGCACCGAAGGGCAGCTCGGCGGGCGGGCCGAGGTCAAGGGCGTGCTCGGCACCTGGAAGGACCTCACGGACAACGTCAACTTCATGGCCTCCAACCTGACCACCCAGGTGCGCTCGATCGCCCAGGTGACGACCGCGGTGGCCAACGGCGACCTGTCGAAGAAGATCACTGTCGACGCCCGAGGCGAGATCCTCCAGCTCAAGGACACCATCAACACGATGGTGGGTCAGCTGTCGGCGTTCGCCGACGAGGTGACGAGGGTGGCCCGTGAGGTGGGCACGGAGGGGCGGCTCGGCGGTCAGGCCCAGGTGCGCGGCGTTTCCGGCGTCTGGAAGGACCTCACGGACAACGTCAACTTCATGGCCTCCAACCTGACCGAGCAGGTCCGCGACATCGCCCAGGTGGCCACCGCCGTCGCGCAGGGTGACCTCAGCCGCAAGATCAGCGTGGACGTCAAGGGCGAGATGCTCCAGCTCAAGGACACCGTCAACACGATGGTGGGTCAGCTGTCGGCGTTCGCCGACGAGGTGACGAGGGTGGCCCGAGAGGTGGGAACGGAGGGGCGGCTCGGCGGTCAGGCCCAGGTGCGGGGGGTTTCCGGCGTCTGGAAGGACCTCACGGACAACGTCAACTTCATGGCCTCCAACCTCACCAGCCAGGTCCGCAGCATCGCCATGGTCGCCACCGCCGTCGCCAACGGCGACCTGTCGAAGAAGATCACGGTGGACGCCCGGGGCGAGATCCTCCAGCTCAAGGACACCATCAACACCACCGTCGACAAGCTGTCGGCGTTCGCCGACGAGGTGACGCGGGTGGCGCGTGAGGTGGGCACGGAGGGCCGGCTCGGCGGTCAGGCCCAGGTGCGTGGGGTGAGCGGGGTGTGGAAGGACCTCACCGACAACGTCAACTTCATGGCCTCCAACCTCACCAGCCAGGTCCGCAACATCGCGCAGGTCGCCACCGCCGTCGCCAACGGCGACCTGTCGAAGAAGATCGACGTGGACGCCCGCGGCGAGATCCTCGAGCTGAAGACCACGATCAACACGATGGTGGACACGCTGTCGTCGTTCTCCTCCGAGGTGACCCGCGTGGCCCGCGAGGTCGGCTCCGAAGGCAGGCTCGGCGGGCAGGCCGAGGTCGAGGGCGTCTACGGCACCTGGGAACGTCTCACCAAGAACGTCAACGAGCTGGCCTCCAACCTCACCACCCAGGTCCGCGCCATCGCCGAGGTCGCCAGCGCCGTCGCGCAGGGCGACCTGAGCCGCGCGATCAGCGTCGAGGCCAAGGGCGAGGTCGCCGAGCTGAAGAACAACGTCAACCTCATGGTCGCCAACCTGCGCGAGACCACCCGCGCCAAGGACTGGCTGGAGAGCAACCTGGCCCGCATCGCCGGCCTCATGCAGGGTCACCGGGATCTCGTCGAGGTGGCCGACCTCATCCTGCGCGAGCTGACGCCGCTGGTCAGCGCCCAGTACGGCGCCTTCTTCCTGGCCGGCCACGACTCTCCCGACGGCTCACTCGCCTACATCGCCGGCTACGGCGCGGCCCACGACGTGCTGCCCGGACCCGGCAGCCCGGGGTCGGGGCTGATCAGGCAGGCGGCGCTGGAACGCAAGCGCATCCTGCTGGAGGACGTGCCGCCCGGATACATCAAGGTGCACTCCGGGCTGGGGGAGGCCGCCCCGGCCAGCGTCGTGGTGCTGCCGATCCTCTTCGAGGACAACGTGCTCGGCGTGATCGAGCTGGCCTCGTTCAGCCGGTTCAGCGACGTGCACCTGGCCTTCTTCGACCAGTTCGTGGTGACCATCGGCGTCGCCATCAACACGATCATCGCCAACTCTCGCACGGAGGCGCTGCTGTCGGAGTCGCAGCGGCTGGCCCAGCAGTTGCAGGGCCGCTCGGACGAGCTGCAGCGCCAGCAGGCCGAGCTGCGCAAGACCAACGCGGCGCTGGAGGAGAAGGCCCACCTGCTGGCCACCTCCTCCCGCTACAAGTCGGAGTTCCTCGCCAACATGTCCCACGAGCTGCGCACGCCGCTCAACAGCCTGCTCATCCTGGCCAGGCTGCTGGCCGACAACCCGGAGGACAACCTGTCGGCGCAGGAGGTCGAGTTCGCCACCACGATCCACAACGCCGGCAGCGACCTGCTCCAGCTCATCAACGACATCCTGGACCTGTCCAAGATCGAGGCGGGGCGGATGGACGTGCGCCCGGAGAAGCTGCCGCTGAGCAAGCTGCTCGACTACGTGGATGCCACGTTCCGGCCGCTCACCGTGGACCGGGGACTGACGTTCGAGATCGAGGTACGCCCCGGCACGCCGCGCGAGCTCTACAACGACGAGCGCCGGCTCCAGCAGATCCTGCGCAACCTGCTGTCGAACGCCGTCAAGTTCACCTCCTCCGGCGAGGTCCGCCTGCAGGTGTCCGTCGATCCCGCCAGGCGGACGCCGGAGGGCGAGGTCCTGGCGTTCGCCGTCAGCGACACCGGGATCGGCATCGCGGCCGACAAGCTGCCGGCCATCTTCGGCGCGTTCCAGCAGGCCGACGGCACCACGAGCCGCAAATACGGCGGCACGGGACTGGGCCTGTCGATCAGCAGCGAGATCGCCCGCCTGCTCGGCGGTGAGATCCACGCCATCAGCACTCCGGGGGCCGGCAGCACGTTCACGCTGTACGTCCCCGCAGGGTGCCCGGCGCCGGGCGTCACCGGCGACACCGACTGGCAGCCCGCGCCCAAACCCGTGGAAGCCCGTGCCGCGCAGCCGCAGGCAGAGTGGCCGGCCGTGGACACCGACGACCTGTGGCAGTCCGCCACCAAACTCAGCCTGCTCAAGGACGGGCCGCTCGGGGAGACGTTCGCGGGGCGGCGGGTGCTGATCGTGGACGACGACATCCGCAACGTCTACGCCCTCACCCACGTGCTCGGCCGGCTCGGCATGGAGATCGTCTACGCCGAGAACGGCAGGGAGGGCATCGAGGCATTGGAACGTGACGAGCGCATCGACCTCGTGCTCATGGACGTGATGATGCCGGAGATGGACGGCTACGAGACGCTCGCCGCCGTACGGGAGATGCCGAGGTTCGCCGAGCTGCCGATCATCGCGCTCACCGCGAAGGCCATGCCCGGCGACCGGGAGAAGACGATCTCCTGCGGCGCGTCCGACTATGTGCCCAAGCCCGTGGATCTCGACCATCTCCTCGAAGTGATGCGAGGGTGGATCGAGTGATGAACCGCCAGGTCAAGATCCTGCTGGTCGACGACAACGAGGAGAGCCTGGTCGCGCTGGAGGCCATCCTGCGGCCGCTCCAGCAACGGCTGTTCAAGGCCCGGTCGGGGCAGGAGGCCATGAAGCTCATGTTGCGCCACGACTTCGCGGTCGTGCTGCTCGATGTGCTCATGCCCGGCATGGACGGGTTCGAGACCGCCACCCACATCAAGCGGCTCGACCAGACCAGGGACGTGCCGATCATCTTCCTCACCGGCACCGAGCCCAGCTCGGGCGCGGCCTTCCGCGGCTACGCGGTCGGCGCGGTGGACTACCTCACCAAGCCCTTCGACCCGTGGGTGCTCAGGAGCAAGGTCACGGTCTTCATCGAGCTGTTCCGCAAGACCGCGGTGCTGGTCGAGCAGACCACCCTGCTCACCCAGCTCGTCGACGACCACGAGGCGCTGTCGGACTTCGCGAAGCGACTCGGCGCGGTCGAGTCCCGGCTGGCGAGCGTGGCCGAGGCCGCCTCCGGCGACGAGGGGCTGCGGGACACGGTCAAGGAGCTGGCCGACCGGGTGGCGGCCATGCAGGCCGCGTTCGATGTGATCTCCTCCGTGGAGGGCCGGGTCAGGGAATGAGGGCGGCCCGCAGGCGCGCGGCGTGAGTGGGGGTCAGGCCGCCGGCGAGCAGGACCAGCTCGGCGCCTCCCTGTGCGCTCAGCGCGGCCAGGAACGTGCGCATCGCGCTCTCGGGCGCCTCCAGCAGTGCCGGGGGCATGCCGGGCGGCAGCTCGATGCCGAGCGTGAGCATCAGGTCCGGCAGCGCCTTGGCGGTGAGCGCGTAGTCGCGCACGATGGCCTCGTGGTCCACGCCGACCAGGTCGAGGATCAGCGCGATCACGATGCCCGTGCGGTCCTTGCCCGCGGCGCAGTGGACGAGCGCGGGCAGCCCGTCGGCGATTTCCGCGACGACCCCGGCGAGCCAGGTCCTCCTGTGCTCGAGCAGGCCCACGTACATCTCGCCGAGGTCCAGATCCGCCGGGAGTGTGGCCAGGTGGGCGGGCGAGGCGACGGAGCCGGCGCCGAGCGGCGCGTGCCTGACGGCGCCGCCCAGGACGGGCGCCCAGTCGCCGGGCGTGCGCTCGTCGTCGCCGCGCAGGTCGGCGATGAGCCGCAGGCCCGCCACCAGCTCCGCGTCCGCGAGGGTGAGCGTGTGCGGCTGGGCGGAGCGGTAGAGCACACCCGGGCGCAGCGCGGTCTCCACCGCCACGTCCCGGAAATTGAGGAGAGGCATGTATCCCAGTAAGGAAGGCCTTGCCTGCGGCCATGCGGCCTTTGCGTGGACATGAAGTGAATCTCTCGTCACCTTTGACGAGAGTGATGTGAGGGGTGTTCGGCGAGCCTCCGCGCGCGGCGCGGTGTCTCCGACGTACCTTTGGCATCATGGCCACCCGTACGCCGAAAAGCGCATCGAAGGGGCCGGCGAAGCGGTCGACCTCGGCTCGCTCGACCCCCGCGAAGCGGACCGGAACGTCGGCGGGGTCCAGGGCGAGGGGAGCCGCCTCTGGCCGCAAGCCCTCGATGACCCACCAGGATCCGATCAGCTGGGTCTTCACGATGATCGGCAAGCTGATCGTCGGGCTGTGGATGTTGTTCGCGAACGGCGTCGGCAGCATGGCTCGCGCGCTGGGCAAGAACGCCCGCGAGCTGGATCCGGCGCACCGGCGCGACGGGATCGGGCTGACGGTGCTCGCGGGCGCGATCGTGCTGGCGGCCATGACCTGGCGCAACGCCGACGGGGCGATCTCCGGCGTGGTCAACACCACCGTGCGCGGCGTGTTCGGGTCGCTGGCCTGGGCGCTGCCGCTGCTGCTCGGCCTGCTGGCCTGGCGCTACCTGCGCCACCCCGACCAGAACGCCGACACCGGCCGCATGGTGATCGGCTGGGCGGCACTGCTCGTCGGCGTGCTCGGCGTGATCCACGTGGCCAACGGCACTCCATACCCGGCCGGCGAGGGTCAAGGCATGGACAAGGTGTCGGCCGCCGGCGGCATGATCGGGTTCATCGTGTCGGCGCCGCCGATGAGCCTCCTGCCGCCGTGGATCACGATCCCGCTGCTGCTGCTCCTGTCCGGGTTCGGTGTGCTGGTGATCACCGCCACCCCTGTGCACCGGATCCCCGAGCGGCTGGGCGAGCTCAAGCACATGTTGTTCGAGCGGCACGCCGAGCCGCAGCCGCGCGAGCCGGGCAGGAAGCGCACCCGGGTCAAGAAGTCCGACACCGGCGAGGGCGGCGACACGGTCAAGCCCTACGACACCCCCGTCCTGGCCGAGAAGCCGGACAAGCGGGCCGATCACTCCCCGGAGATCGTGCCCGGGCTGACCGACGAGGAGGAGCCGCCCGCCGCCGAGGCGGAGCGCAGGCCCGAGCCGCCGCAGCCGACGCCCGCGCCGCGCAAGGTCGAGCAGCTGGTGCTGTCGCCGCAGGCGGGGCCGTACAGCCTGCCTGACCTGCAGTTCCTCAAGCAGGGCAGCGCGCCCAAGCCGCAGACCAAGGCCAACACCACCGTGGTGAACGCGCTGACCAGCGTGCTCGAGCAGTTCACGATCGACGCGCAGGTGATCGGGTTCACCCGGGGGCCGACCGTGACCCGGTACGAGATCGAGCTGGGCCCCGCGGTCAAGGTCGAGAAGGTGACGGCGCTCACCAAGAACATCGCCTACGCCGTTAAATCCGCAGATGTCAGGATTTTGTCGCCTATCCCGGGCAAGTCGGCGATCGGGGTGGAGATCCCGAACGCCGACAAGGACCTGGTGTCGCTCGGTGACGTGCTGCGTTCCCAGGTGGCGCAGGCCGATCACCACCCGATGATCGTCGGGCTGGGCAAGGACGTCGAGGGCCGCACCATCGTCGCGAACCTCGCCAAGATGCCCCACCTGCTCATCGCGGGCGCCACCGGCGCCGGCAAGTCGGTCTGCGTCAACGGGCTGATCACCAGCATCCTCATGCGGGCCACGCCGGACGAGGTGCGCATGGTGCTGGTGGACCCCAAGCGGGTCGAGCTGAGCGTGTACGAGGGCATCCCGCACCTCATCACCCCGATCATCACCAACCCGAAGAAGGCCGCCGAGGCCCTCGAATGGGTGGTGGGCGAGATGGACCGGCGCTACGACGACCTGGCCGCGTCGGGGTTCCGGCACGTGGACGAGTTCAACAAGGCCGTGCGGGCGGGCAAGCTGCAGCCGCCGCCCGGCAGCGAGCGGGTCTACCAGCCGTACCCGTACCTGCTGGTGATCGTGGACGAGCTGTCGGACCTCATGATGGTGGCGCCGCGCGACGTCGAGGACTCGATCGTGCGGATCACGCAGCTGGCCCGCGCGGCCGGCATCCACCTGGTGATCGCCACCCAGCGGCCGTCCGTGGACGTGGTCACCGGCCTGATCAAGGCGAACGTGCCGTCCCGGCTGGCGTTCGCGGTCTCCTCGCTCACCGACTCGCGGGTCATCCTGGACCAGCCGGGCGCCGACAAGCTGGTCGGCCAGGGTGACGCGTTGTTCCTGCCGATGGGTGCGAGCAAGCCCATCCGCATCCAGAACGCGTTCGTCTCGGAGAAGGAGATCGCCGAGATCGTCTCGTACTGCAAGGAGCAGATGCAGGCCGAATACCGCGATGACGTCGCAGCTGCGCCGGTCAAGCGGGAGATCGACGAGGACATCGGCGACGACCTCGAGCTGCTGATCCAGGCGGCCGAGCTGATCGTGACCACCCAGTTCGGCTCGACCTCGATGTTGCAGCGCAAGCTGCGGGTCGGCTTCGCCAAGGCCGGGCGGCTCATGGACCTGCTCGAGAGCCGCAACGTGGTCGGCCCGAGCGAGGGGTCCAAGGCTCGCGAGGTGCTCGTGAAGCCGGACGACCTCGCGGGTTTGCTGGCCGACCTGCGTGGCGAATGACCCCAATGCGTCCCTGCGGGGTAGCTACTGGTTGAATATGAACCACTACGCAATGTTGTCGTGGTGGTTCAGACCAGGCGCCATCGGGGAGGCGTTTCGCCGTGCAGGAGCAGAGCATCGGAGCCATACTGGCGGCAGCCAGGCAGTCGGCGGGGCTGACGGTCGCGCAGGTGAGCGCGGCCACCCGGATCCGCGAGGCGATCATCCATGGCATGGAACAGGACGACTTCGATCAGTGTGGTGGCGAGTTCTACGCCAGGGGGCACGTCAAGGCCGTGGCCCAGGCCGTGGGGCTGGATCCCGAGGCCACCGTGCACCTCTACGACCAGCAGCACGGCGGGGCGCCCCAGCCGGTGCGGGCGGCGGCGGTGTTCCAGGCCGACAGGAAGATCAACGTGCCGGTGCGGCGGGGGCCCAACTGGACGATGGCGCTCGGGGTGGCGCTGGCGATCGTGGTGGTCTTCGGCATGATGCGGGTGGTGGGCGGTGCCGGAGACCACGTGCAGACCGCCGGCGTGCGGCAGGTCTCGGCCCGGCCGAGCGTTCCGCCCAACACACCCATCACGGAGACGCCCAGGCCGTCACGCAGCGTGAGCAGCAAGCGCATGGTGACCGTGCAGCTCAAGGCCAGGCGGTCGTCGTACGTGAACGTGCATGACGCGGAAGGTCGCCCGTTGTTCTCCGGGACGTTGAAGGCCGGCCGGACCTCCACCTGGCGCACGCCGGAGAAGGTCAACCTGGTCCTGAGTGACGCCAGTGCGGTGTCGGTGCTGGTCAACGGCAAGAGGGTGACGGGGCTCGGGGGACGGGGGGAGGCGGTGCGGCGCTCGTTCGAGGCGCCGAAACAGCAGACGCGACAGCGCGCGAGGTAATCCGCGGGGCCCACGCGACCCCCAAAAGGGCGCAGGAGAGGCGTTCTGTCTGTCGGGGGAAGCAAGCTTCCCGCGACCCGTGCATCGGTTAGTGGCCAACTCCCGATACCGTAGTGTTCACCATGTCATCCCGCCGAACCGCATCGCTGATCACTCTGGGCTGCGCCCGCAACGAGGTCGACTCCGAGGAGCTGGCCGCGCGACTCGAGGCTGCCGGCTGGCAGCTGGGCGACGACGACCCCGATGTCGTCGTCGTCAACACGTGTGGCTTCATCGACTCCGCCAAGAAGGACTCCATCGACACGCTCCTGGCGGCCGCCGACTCCGGCGCGAAGGTGGTCGCCGCGGGCTGCATGGCCGAGCGCTACGGCAACGAGCTGGCCGAGGCGCTGCCCGAGGCCAGCGCGGTCATCTCCTTCGACGACTACGCCGAGATCGGCGACCGGCTCGACGACGTGCTCGCGGACCGGCCGCTCAAGCCCCACACGCCACGCGACCGCCGCACGCTGCTGCCCATCTCGCCGGTGGAGCGTGCCAGCGCACCCAAGACCCACATCCCCGGCCACGGCGACCTTCCGGACGGCCTGGCGCCCTCCAGCGGGCCGCGCGTGCTGCGCAAGCGGCTCGACGAGAGCCCCGTGGCCTCGCTCAAGCTGGCCTCCGGCTGCGACCGGCGCTGCACGTTCTGCGCCATCCCGGCCTTCCGCGGCTCCTACGTCTCGCGCACGCCGGACGAGTTGCTGGCCGAGGCCGACTGGCTGGCCCACCGGGGTGTGCGCGAGCTCGTCCTCGTCAGTGAAAACTCCACGTCCTACGGCAAGGACCTCGGCGACCTGCGGGCGCTGGAGACGTTGCTGCCGCAGCTCGCCGCCATCGACGGCATCGAGCGGGTGCGGGTCAGCTACCTGCAGCCGGCCGAGCTGCGTCCCGGGCTGATCGACGTCATCACCGGCACCGAAGGTGTGGCCCCCTACTTCGACCTGTCCTTCCAGCACGCCAGCAACAGCGTGCTGCGCAGGATGCGCCGCTTCGGCGACCCCGAGCGCTTCCTGGGGCTGCTGGAGGCCGTGCGTGAGCGCGCCCCTGAGGCCGGCGTGCGCTCCAACTTCATCGTGGGCTTCCCCGGGGAGACCGAGGAGGAGTTCGGCGAGCTGGTGAGCTTCCTGGAGCAGGCCAGGCTCGACGTCATCGGCGTGTTCGGCTACTCCGACGAGGACGGCACCGAGGCGGCGCACCTGCCGGGCAAGCTCGACCAGGACGTCATCGACGAGCGCGTGCGGGTGCTCACCGCACTGGCCGAGGAGCTGACCGCCCAGCGGGCGGAGGAGCGCATCGGCACCGAGGTCGACATTCTGATCGACGACGACCTGGGCGACGGCGGCTACGAGGGCCGGGCCGCCCACCAGGGGCCCGAGGTCGACGGCTCGGTCACGGTGCAGGGCATCGGGTTGGTCAGGGGGCAGATCGTGCGCGCTCTCGTGGTCGACGCCGAGGGGGTCGACCTGATCGCGCGCATCAAGGCCAGTCCATGATTGTGTTCCCCGACGGCCTCCTCCGCTCCGCTCCCCGGTCGCTGGCGCTCCCTGCGATGCTCACTCCGGAGGCCGTCTCGTGATGAAAGACGAGCGCCGGGTGGTGAGCCCGTGGAACATCGCCAACATCCTCACGGTCCTCCGGTTGGCGCTCGTCCCGTTCTTCGTCGTCTGCCTCTTCCTGCCGGGCGCGGGCTGGCGGGTGGCCGCGCTGGCGGTGTTCGCGGTGGCCTCTTTCACCGACCACCTCGACGGCGAGCTGGCCCGCCGGTACGGCCTGATCACCGACTTCGGCAAGATCGCCGATCCGATCGCGGACAAGGCGCTCACCGGCGCCGCGCTGGTGTGCCTGTCGATCCTGGGTGAGCTGCCGTGGTGGGTCACGGGGATCATCCTGGGCAGGGAGCTGGGCGTCACGGCGCTGAGGTTCGTGTTGCTGCGGCACGCCGTCATTCCGGCCAGCTATGGCGGCAAGGTCAAGACGGTGCTGCAGATTGCCGCGATCGTCCTCTATCTCCTGCCGTGGGTGCCTGACGTGGTGCGGTGGGTGGTGATGGGCGCTGCGCTGATCGTCACGGTGGCCACCGGCGTCGACTATGTGATCCGGGCCGTGAGGTTGCGTAAGGTGGCCAAGCAGGCGCGCGGGGAGTGATCGACGGTGGATGTGGCCGGGGTTCTGTCCATGCTGGTGCAGCGGTCCGCCACGGTGGCAGTGGCCGAGTCGATCACCGGCGGGCTCATCGGGGCCGCGTTCACGTCGGTGTCCGGGTCGTCGAAGGCGTTCCGCGGTGGGGTGATCTCCTATGCCACCGATCTCAAGCGGGAGCTGCTCGGCGTGCCGGAGGAGCTGCTGCGGCGTGAGGGGGCCGTGCACCCGGAGGTGGCCGCGGCTATGGCGGCGGGGGTCGCACGGCTGTGCGGGGCCACGTACGGGCTGGCCGTGACCGGGGTGGCCGGGCCAGAGCCGCAGGACGGCAAGCCCGTGGGGACCGTGCATATGGCCGTTTCCGGACCTGGCGGGCAGATTTGGTCCCGGGAATTGAGACTTGATGGGTCGCGCGAACGTATCAGGGTAGAGACGGTGGACGAGGCCGTTGATCTCCTGGCAGGTGTGCTGAAGGCGAACATAGGGGAACAATCCGGATGATTACCGTGTTACGTCCCCAGCGAACATGCCTGACGCGGTCTGACGCGGTGTCGGTGGATACGGGTACGGTGGAGCTGTGAGTGAGGTCCGTGAGCCAACTGCAAGCACCGAGCGCCCGGCAGGCGGGCCTGATGAGTCGCGCAATGAGGCACGAGCGGCGGTTCAGGGGCAGCGACGCCCAGTGATGACGGCGAGGAGTATGTACGAAGCTAAGAAGACCAAAGTGCGGCACGATCCGATCGCGCGAGGCGTGGTGAAAACTTCCGCGCCGGGGAGGGAGCGACAGATGATTCTGCTGCGTCAGCTGCTCGGCGATGTGCTGAGGCGGTTGCGGGTGCGGCAGGGACGCACGCTACGCGAGGTGTCCACGCTTGCCCGTGTCTCGCTCGGCTATTTGTCCGAGGTGGAGCGCGGCCAGAAGGAGGCCTCGTCCGAGCTGCTCGCGTCCATTTGCGGCGCGCTCGGGGTGCCGCTTTCGCAGGTGTTGCGTGAAGTGTCCGACCAGTTCGCGCTGGCGGAGCTCCAGGCCGCTCCTGTGCTTGCCGATGTGCCGGAGCACGAGCGCCTGCCCCTTGCCGAGACGGTTCCCGGGTCGATCTCCGACTCCGTGTTCCCCGAAGTCAAGGACATGGTGGCTGCCTAGCTCGGCTGGCAGCCGGCACACCACAGGATCAGCCGCTCCTGTGGCTGCGCCCCCATCTCCCCGCGGCTGATGCGGGTGCCGCAACGGCGACAGGGCCTCCCCGCCCTGCCATAGACCCAGGTCTGGTTCGCCGGGCGGCGATCACCTGTGGTCACCGTGCCCGCGTACGTCTTGTTGGCGTCCAGGAGTCGCTGCGCCAACGACACGAGCCCGTTGAGATCCTCGATCTCCCCGACTTTTCGCCACGGCCAGATCCCCCGCAGGAACAAGGTCTCGGCGCGATAGATCGTGCCGATCCCCGCCAGGTTGCGCTGATCGAGCAGCGCCTCCCCGATGGTCCTGCCGGGCGCCGCTCGTAGCCTCCGCACGGCCTCGTCCGGGTCCCAGTCCGGGCCGAGCAGATCCGGGCCGAGATGGCCCACGACGCGCGCCTCCTCGCCGGTTCTGACGAGGTCCACCATGCCGAGCTTGACGCCCATCGCCGTCCACTCCTGATTGGCCAGGATCAGCCTGACCTGGTCGCCGGGGGGTGGTGCGATGTGGGGCGAGGCCGGCTTGATTCTCCAGCTGCCGTCCATCCGGAGGTGGGTGTGGAGGGTCAGGTCGCCTTCGACGCGGGTGAGCAGGTGCTTGCCCCGTGAGAGCGTGGCGAGCACCGCGCGGCCCGTCAGGTCGGCGGTGGCATATCGAGGGACGCGAAAGTCGGACCTGATGAGGATGCGGCCGTCCAGAGCGTCCCGCAGGCGTGCGGCCGTCCGATAGACGGCGTCTCCTTCAGGCATCTCGGGGCGCCTCCAGGCATTTCTCTAGGCAGCTCTCCAGGCTAAGCCTTTTTGTGCGGGCCGATCTCCAAGCTAAAGCCACGCGGAAGTGACCCGCTCATCCGCTGGCGCGCAGAGCTGGTGCAAGGGTGGTGGGGTGGCTGGTCAGGCCTCGTGGTGGTGTCGGGCGCCGGGGGATGGCGGCGGATACGGGGCCGGTTGGGCCAGGATCAGGGTCAGGTCGTCGGATCGGGTGCGCGTGGCGTGCCCGCGCAGCAGGTCCAGCAGGTCGCGCACGGCCTCCTCCAGTGTGGGGGCGGTCAGGGCGGCATGCAGGTGCTCGTCGAACGGCAGCTGGGCGCCGCTCCGGTCGTGGGTCTCGGTGAGCCCGTCGGTGAACAGCAGCAGGCGGTCCGACGGCAGCAGGCGGACGCGCCACACGTACGGGTCGGGAGACAGGCCCAGCGGCCGGCAGGGGCGGGGCGGCTCGAGCACGCGCAGCCGGCTGCCGATCCGGATAGGGGCGGGATGGCCGCAGTTGACGAGCAGAACTCCGCCGGGCACGAACTCGGCGAGCAGGACGGTCACGAAGTCCTCGGGACCCAGGTCGGGTCCGATGCGGGTGTCCAGGTCACGAGCCAGGCAGACCAGGTCAGGGGCGGTGGCGGCGGCACGGCGGAAGGCGCACAGCACCGCCGCGCTGAGATGGGCCGCGTCCAGGCCGTGGCCTTTGACGTCCCCGATGATCAGCCGCGCCCCCGTGGCCGTGGCGATGGCCTCGTGCAGGTCCCCGCTGATGCGGGCGCCGGGGGTCGCCGACCGGGTGTGGGCGGCCAGGTGGACGCCGCTCAGCTCGGTGGGCAGCGAAGGGATCATCGCCCGCTCGGCTATCCGGGTGATGCGGTTCAAGTCGGTGCGCTGCCGTTCATGACGGCGGGCGAGGGCGACGCACAGCAGCCCTCCGACGGCGACGATCGGCGTCCGCATGAGGAAGTGGGGCAGCTCCGAGCCGTCTCCCGAGAACGGCAGCAGGAGGGTCAGAGCGAGCGCCGCGGCCGTGACCAAGGTGGTCTGGCGGACGGTCAGGTAGTGCGCGGCGATCATCGGCCCGGCCAGCAGCGCGGGCAACACGACGGGAGTGGAGAAGGCGTCGGCCAGTGCGACGAACACCTCGCCCACCAGCAGGGCCGGCAGGAGCCGGCGCCGGGCCTTGAAGGGGGTTCGCCACGGAATGGGGACCTCCTTGGACTGCTGCCTCGGGGCAATCCATTCAGTTGCCGAGTAGCCACCTTCTCACTCTTAGTGACATTGTGGTGGCGATTCCGGCAAACTGGCGAGGCCCTGGGCGGCGTGTGCCGGCTCAGTCCCAGGCGGCGGGGTCGGCGGCGAGCTGGCGAACGCGCTCGGGCAGCGCCCCGGAGGCGACCTGTTCGAGCGTGACCTCCTCCAGGATGGCGCGCTCGGTCGCCCGCAACGCGATCCACACCTGCTGCAACGACTCCGCCGGCCCCCGGTAGCCGACGTGCTCGGGCCGCTCGCCGCGTACGTTGGCCAACGGGCCGTCCACGGCCCTGATCACGTCTGCCAACGAGATGGCGGAGGCGGGCCTGGCCAGCACGTATCCACCCTCGGGCCCCCGCTGTCCCCGTACCAGCCCGGCACGGCGCATCTGGAGCAGGATGTTTTCCAGGTATTTGGGTGGCATGTCCTGTTCCTTGGCGAGCTCGCCCACGGTGGTCGGGCCCGCACCGGCTGCGGCGAGTTCGGCGGCGGCTCGGAGGGCGTAGTCGACACGAGCGGAGAGGCGCATGTTTTCGATTATCCCTCCTGGTCAACACTGGTTAGGCGCAAGGTCGTCAGAACGGGCACGAGACCCGAATCCGGCAGGGCCTTCCACCCGGGGCTGAGCGGCGGGTCACGATGCCGAGCGCGGGGGCGCGACGACGGGGTGATCATGCGGAAATCTCGTGTTCACCTGCGACGTCACGCGCGGATGGGAGCGCTAAACTTCCAACAACCTTTTCCGATGTGACGGTGGGATTCAGCGTGGAGCGACGCCCTGGTGTGCCCAGACTACTCAGGGAGATCAACGACCGGGCCGCACTGGAGCTGTTACTGGCCACTGGCCCCATGACGCGTGGTCAGATCGGCGATCTGACCGGCCTGTCCAAGGTCACGGCGTCGCAGACGCTGGCCAGGTTGGAGGAGCGCGGCCTGGTCGAGGTGGTCGGCGCGCAAGCCGGCGGCCGCGGACCCAATGCGGCGCTTTACTCGGTGATCGCCTCCAGCGCATACGTGGCCGGGCTCGAGGTCGGGCCCGACCTGATCTCGAGCGCGATCGCCGACATCCACGGCCACACGATCGCCGACGTCACGGTCGATCCGCACGCCCACGACGACCCGGTCTCGGCCGTGCACGACGCGATCGTGAAGGCGTGCCGCGGTGCCAAGGTGGGTCTCGGCAAACTCCGCGGAGTCGTGATCGGCACCCCGGGCGTGGTCGATCCCCGCAGCGGCGACGTCCGCTTCTCCTTCGACCTGCCCGGCTGGCACGAGGGCATCCACGAGGCCCTGGCCGGCGACCTGCGGCGCGAGGTGACGATCGAGAACGACGTCAACCTCGCCGCCATCGCCGAGCGCGCCGACGGGGCCGCCAAGGGCCTCGACGACTTCGTGCTGCTGTGGTCGAGCCGCGGCCTGGGCATGGCCGTCATGCTCGCAGGCAAGCTGCACCGGGGGCGTTCCGGCAGTGCGGGCGAGATCGGCTACCTGCCGGTGCCCGGTGTGCCGCTGCCCGAGGACATCCGCACCCTGCCGGGGCGGCTGCCCTCGCTGGCGGGCGGTCTGCAGTCGCTGGTCAGCGCCGAGGCGGTCAGCGAGCTGGCCCGCGAGTACGGCTTCGCGGCCGGGAGCGCCGGCGAGTGTGTCAAGGTCGCGGTGGCCGCCGGAGCCGAGGGCGAGCCGTTGCTGGATGAGATCGCGCACCGGCTGGCTCTCGGGGTCGCGGCGGTCTGCGTGATCCTCGATCCCGGGTTGGTGGTGCTCGGCGGCGAGGTGGGGCACGCGGGCGGGCGGGCGCTCACGTCCCGCGTGGAGGAGGCGGTCGCCAAGATCTGCCCCGTACGGCCCCATGTGGCCACCAGCACCGTGGAGGGCAATCCGGTGCTGCGGGGGGCGGTGCTGGCGGCGCTCCAGCAGGCGCGCGAGGAGATCTTCAGCTCCTAGCCTCGCGGCGGCAGGCCGGACGCCTACGCCGAGCGCTTCGGCTCGAGGGAGGCGACGCGAGGCCGCCGCCCGTCCGTGAGGAGCTCCACCGCGGCCCTGGCGTTGGCGCGGGCCGCCCCGTACGTGGCCAGATAGGCCGCGCTGCCCGGCCGCCAGATGGGCAGCCCCATCTCGATGACGATCGTGTCGGGCCGGGCGGCGACCAGGGTGGAGACGAGCGCCCGGCTGTCGGCGTACCGATGGGCGTCTTTGACCACCACCACCAGCGAGCGACCCCTGGCACGCTCCAGGAGCCGCTCGGCGACGGCCTCAGCCGGCGCGACCCGGACCACCTCGCCCTCGGGCAGCCACGGCGCGACGCCCCACGGGACGTCGCCGACCGCGATGGTCGGAGGTGTGTCGACCTCGACGACCAGCGGATCGGTCAGCGGCCCTGCCGACCCGTGGAGCCTGACCGCGCGCCTGGCGGCGTCCAGGCCGACGTCCGCCGGCTCGTCCTGCGTGCCCGCCCCCGACCCGAACCAGGCCCGCAGCCGGTCGGCCCGGGCCGCGGCCTCCTCCAGGCGCTCGGCCGGCAGCCGCCCGTCGCCGACGGCGGCCACGATCTCGGCGATGATCCCCAGGATCTCGTCGTACCCCGGCTTCGGCCCCAGGCAGAGCAGGTCGGTCCCGGCCGTGAGCGACTGGACGGCGCCCTTGGCGAGCCCGACGCCGTCGCTGATCGCCTGCATGTCCAGCGCGTCGCTGACCACCACGCCGTCGTAGCCGAGCTCGCCCCTGAGCAGCCCGGTGATCGCGGCGGGCGAGAGCGTGGCGGGCTGGTCGCCGGTCAGCACGGGCACCGCGACGTGCGCGGTCATGACGGAGCGCGCCCCTGCCTCGATGGCGGCCATGAACGGCACCAGCTCCCTGGCACGCAGCACGTCCAGGGTGACGTCCACGACCGGGACGGCCAGGTGCGAGTCGACCGTGGTGGCGCCGTGGCCGGGGAAGTGCTTGACGCAGGCGGCGACCCCGGCCGACTGCAGACCCTGGACCGCGGCCACCGTGTGCCTGGCGACCAGCGCGGCGTCGTCGCCGAACGCCCTGGTGCCGATCACCGGGTTGTCCTCGGCGGTGTTGACGTCGGCCGCGGGCGCCATGTCCAGGTTGACCCCGGCGGCGACCAGCTCGGCCCCGATGGCCCGGTAGACCCGGCGGGTGAGCTCGACGTCGTCCACGGCGCCGAGCGCGGCGTTGCCCGGGTAGGGGCTGCCGACGTGGTAGGCGAGCCTGGTGACGTCGCCGCCCTCCTCGTCCAGGGAGATGAACGGGTCGCCGGCCGCCCGCAAAGCCGCGGTGAGCCCCGTCACCTGCTCGGGCGTGGCGACGTTGAAACCGAACAACGTGACGCCGCCGAGACCGTGCTCCAGCTCGTTCAGGACCCAGCCGGGCGCGGTCGTGCCGTCGAAGGCGACGAGCAGTGTGCCGGCCGCGAGACGGCGCAGCCCCCGATCACTCTGACTCATGGCTCCTCATCAGGTTCAGGGCAGGGTCAGGGGTACGGCCCACGTGAAGGCCGCACCCGCCCTGCGAAATATGGAGAAATCAGCCTTTGACAGCCCCGGCCACCAGGCCGGAGACCATGCGGCGCTGCACCAGCAGGAAGAAGGCGATGACCGGCAGGGTCATCAGCGTGGAGGTCGCCATGATGGCGCCCCAGTCGGTGCCCCGCTGCCCGAAGAAGAACTGCAGGGCCACCGGCATGGTGTAACCCGTGGTGTCCTTCATCAGGACCAGCGCGAAGATCAGATCGTTCCACGCGGTGATGAACGAGAAGATGCTCGTCGCCACCAGACCCGGCGCCACCAACGGGAAGAGCACCTTCCAGAAGGTGGTGAACCGGCTCGCGCCGTCGATCCACGCCGCCTCCTCCAGCGACTTGGGGACCGCGGCGACGAACGTCCGCAGCATCCAGATGCCGAACGGCAACGTCAGACCGACCTGGATGACGATCAGCCCGAGCAGATTGTCGTAGAGCCCGAGGCGCCGGACGTTGAGGAACAACGGAATCAGGAGCGCCTCGGTCGGGATCATCTGCACGATGAGCAGGGTGATCAGGAAGCTCGTACGCCCCTTGAACCGGAAACGCGCCACCGCGGTAGCCGCGAGCAACGCGAACGCCGACCCGATGAGCACCGTGCCGAGCGCCACGATCGCGCTGTTGCGCATGTAGACCCAGATCGAGTTGCCCGCCACGCCGTCGGTGAGGACCGTGTTGACGTGCTCGAAGGTGAAGTGCGTGGGGAACGGGATGAAGTCGGTGGTGAAGATCTGGTCGTTGGCCTTGAACGAGGTCGAGACCATCCAGTAGACGGGGAAGACCGCGAAGAGGAAGACCAGGACCCCGGCCGTGTTCAATGCGATCTTGTTGAGCCGCTTGCGGGCCAGGGGGGTCATGTCAGGTCCTCCTGCTTGACCATCTGCCGGGTGTAGAAGGCGGTGACGATGAGCAGGATGATCGTCAGCACCACCGCGATCGCCGCGCCCGTGCCCATCTTGGGCGGCGCCTTGAAGGCCTCGGCGAAGGAGAAGAGCGACAGGTTGAACGCCTCGCGGTTGGTCGGCCCGTTCAGCAGCACGTAGAGCTGGCTGAGCACCTTGAAGTCCCAGATGATCGACAGGATCGTCAGGACGGCGAAGACCGGCCTCAGCAGCGGGAAGGTGATCTTCCTGAACGTGCGCCACGGGGTGGCGCCGTCCACCCTGGCCGCCTCGTACAACTCGGCGGGGATGCCGCGCAGGCCGGCCAGCACCGACACCGCGACGAACGGGAAGGACGCCCAGACCACCGTGAGGACCAGCACGATGTAGACGGACCACGCGTCGTTGAGCCACGGCTGGCCGGTCCAGTCGGCCCGGCCGAAGATCAAGGTGGACAACCCGTCAGGAAGCAGATTGAGCGCCCAGTTGATGATGCCGGCCTCGGCGTCGAAGAGCCAGCGCCAGATCGTGCCCTGGGCGACCGGTGGGACCGCCCACGCGGACATGATGCCGATGATCACGAAGGTGGACATCCGCTTGCTCAGCCGGTTGAGCAGCACGCCGACGGCGGTGCCCAGGATCAGGGTGAGGGCCACGGTGACGGCCGCGAAGACGACCGTGTTCCGCAGCGAGGACCAGAAGATGTCGTTGTCGAAGAGCTTGGTGTAGTTGTCCAGCCCCACCCACTCCGGCTCCGCGACGCCGCGGATCACCCGGAGGCTGATGCTCTGGAACGACATGATCACCATCTGGATCATCGGGTAGAGCAGCAGCCCCGCGATGACCACAATCCCAGGGACGAGCAGGACGTACGGGATGGACCACCCGGGCATCCCGCTGCCTCGAGCGGGCTTGCGTGAACTGTGGCGGCGCCGCCCAGGGGCGGAGGTGTTGCCTCCGCCCCTGGGCGCGAGCGTTGACGTGTTCGCCATGGTCACGACTGGTTGAGGATGTCTTCGAGTTCCTTGTTGGCCTTGGCGAGCGCCTCATCGGCCGTGGCCTTGCCCTCGATGACCGAGCGGGCCGCGTTCTGCAGGACCGCCTTGGTCTCGTTGGCCTCGGTCCACTGCGGGTCGGCGGGGAACGCCTTGGCCTTGGCGAAGGCGGCGGCGAACGGCGCCTGCGCCGGGTCCTTGGCCAGCTCGGCGAGCGTGTCCGGGTAGACCGGCAGCAGGCCGCCGTCCAGCGCGTAGCGGTCGGCCCACTTCTTGCTGGTGGCGAGCTTCACGAACTCGGTCGCGAGCTCCTTGTTCTTGGCGTCGTTCCACACGGTGATGTCGTTGCCGCCGAAGAACGCGGGAGTCTCGCCGCCGGCCTTGGAGGGGAGCGGGAAGAAGGCCATCTGCTCCTCCTTCACCTTGCCCTTGCTCTCCTCCTTGATGGTGGCGATGTCCCACGACGCGGTCAGGTACATGCCGACCTTGCCGTTGGAGAAGCGGGTGCGGATGTCCGTGGTGTTCTGCGTGAGGCGGGACTTGCTGGACGCGCCCGAGGACACGATGCCCGTATAGGTCTCGAAGCCGGTCTTGAAGGCGGGGTCGGTGAGCTTGCCGACCCACTTGTCGCCCTCCTTGACGGCGTACTCGCCGCCTTCGGACCAGGCCATCGCGCCGAGCAGGTGGTTGGCGTCGGAGCCGCCGTTGAAGGCGAAGCCGTCGACGTCCTTGCCCTTCTCTTCCTGGATCTTCTTGGCCGCCGCGAGGACCTCGTCCCAGGTCTTCGGGACCTCGATCTTGAGGTCTTCGAACCAGTCCTTGCGGTACATGACGGCGCGGGTGCCGGCGCCCCACGGCATGGCGTAGACCTCGCCGTCGATGGTCTCCAGGCCGAAGAGGTTCTTCGGGATCTGCGCGTGCTCGCCGCCGGCGGTGATCGAGGTGACGGGGGCCAGCGCGTCCTGGCTCTGCCAGAGCGGCACCTGGTCGTTGCCGATCTCCGTCACGTCGGGGCCCTCGCCGCCGGCCGCGGCAGCCGTGAACTTGTCGTTGACCTGCGGCCACGGGATCCACTGCACGGTGGCATCCGCACCGGTCTGGGCCTTGAACTCGGCGACGAGGTCGTCCATGTACTTCTGGGACGGCTCGTTGGGGTCGCCGAGGCGCCAGACGGTGATGCTCTGGCCCGCGTACTTGGGGCCAGAGGCGGAGGCGGAACCTGAGGCCTGCGGCTGGGGCGTGCTCGGCTCTCCGGAGCCACATGCGGCCAGGCCCAGGGCCAGGGCGGCCGTGGTGACCGTAGTGGCCGTGATCTTCGCGATCCTCACTAGCGTTCTCCCTTCCCGGCTAATCGCGTCGGGTCTGCGCTCATCGGGTGCTGAGCCTGTGGTCCGCACCTGGCTGATCGTCAGTGTCGAATTGGTGCTAAACTAACAAGAAACTTTCTTAAAAGAAACTGCCGTTAGCGTTTCGTTGCCAGAGGGGAGAGGTCCCGTGACACGAAATCCCGGTGTGCCACGGCTGCTGCGCCGCCTGAACGACCGGACGGCCCTGGAGCTCCTTCTCGCCGAGGGCCCGCTCACCCGCGCTGAGCTGGGCGAACGCACCGGGCTTTCCAAGGTGACCGCGGGACAGCTGCTCGCGAGGCTGGAAGAGCGAGGGCTGGTGGAGGTCGCCGGCGAGCGGGCCGGCGGGCGCGGACCCAACGCCGCCCTCTATGGCGTGGTCCCCTCCAGCGCGCACGTCGCCGGCCTCGAGGTGCTGCCCGACGCCATCACCGTCGGTGTGGCCGACATCACCGGCAGGACCGTGGTGGAGGTCGTGGTCAATCCGACCGACGGCGACCCGGTCGCCACCGTGCACCAGGCCGTACGGCGGGCCTGCGAGGCGGCCAGGATCACCCTGCCGCAGTTGCGCTCATTCGTCATCGGCACCCGCGGCGTGGTCGATCCGGGCACCGGCGACGTGCGCTTCTCCTACGACCTGCCGTCCTGGCACGTCGGCGTGCTGGCCAGCCTGCGCGGGGCCCTCGGCGCCTCGGTGACCATTGAAAACGACGTCAACCTCGTCGCCCTCGCCGAGCACCACTACGGCGCCGCCGTCGGCGTCGACGACTTCGTGGTCCTCTGGGCAGGCGTCGGCCAGGGCCTGGGCGTCATGCTCGGTGGCCGCCTGCACCGCGGCAACACCGGCGGCGCGGGGGAGATCGGCTGGCTGCCCGTGCCCGGCGAGCCGCTGCCCGCCGATGTCACCCAGCCGCAGTCGGGCTCCTACCAGCGGCTGGTGGGCCAGGCGGCGATGGACGGGCTGGCCAGGGGCCACGGCATGAGCGTGCGGCCGAGCGCCGACCTGGTCCGCGCCGCCGTCGCCGACGGCCGCTCCGGCTTTCTCGACGCCGTCGCGGATCGGCTGGCCGTCGGCGTCGCGGCCGTCAGCGTCGTGCTGGACCCCGGGCTCATCGTGCTCGCCGGCGACGTCGGGCGGGCCGGAGGTCCTGAGCTGGCCGCCAGGGTCGAGGAGGCGGTGGCGAAGGTCTGCCCGACGCGGCCCAGCGTGGTCACCACGGGAGTCGCCGGAAACCCCGTGCTGCGCGGCGCCCTGGTCGCGGCCTTGGAGCAGGCCCGAGAGCAGGTTTTCTCCGACACTGTGTGAGAATTTCTGCCCATGTGGCACCCCGCACACGGCATCGTCCTGATCTCCGACCCCCGCGTGACCGCCATCCCCGTCCACGACAACGGGGAGCCGCTGGTCGAAGTGCGGGGACGGTTGAGACTCGACGACCGGATGGCCGACGAGGAGGGCGCGTACGGCCGCCTGCGTGCCGGCCTGCTCGACCGGCTCGAGCGGGCGGAGAAGGAGCTGCCCGCCGGATACCACCTCCTGATCGTGGAAGGCCACCGCTCCATCGCGAACCAGCGCCAGACCTTCGACGACTACCGGGCCGAGCTCGCCCATCGCTTTCCCAGCATGACGGCCGACGAGCTGCATGCGGCGGCCAGCCGCTACGTCTCGCCGGTCGAGGTGGCCCCGCACACCGCGGGAGCGGCCGTGGACCTCACGCTCTGCGACGCCGACGGCAGCGAATACGACCTGGGCACCGCAATCAACGACACTCCCGAGCAGAGTGCGGGCGCCTGTTACACCGCCGCCGCCGGGATCCCGGGGGACGCGCGCAGGCACCGCAAGATCCTCGCGACCGCCCTGGAATCGGCGGGCCTGGTCAACTACCCCACGGAATGGTGGCACTGGTCCTACGGCGACCGTTACTGGGCGCTGATGACGGGCTCTCCCCACGCCCTCTACGGCCCGGCCCACTGACCCTCGCGCCCGCAAGCCGGGCTAGCGCAGGGCAAGCGCCACGGCCACCCCCAGTCCGAACGCGACGACCACGCCCCGGAGGACCTTGGCGGACATGAGCCTGGCCACCCGCGTGCCCAGCAGCCCGCCCGCCAGGCTGGCCGGCGCGATCACCGCCACCGCCTGCCACTGCACGGCCCCGAACAGCGAGAACGCCACCACCGACACGGTGCTGATCACCAGCGCGAGCACTGCGCGCACGGCGTTCACCCGGTGCAGGCCTTCGTGCAGGAACATCCCGAGCACGGTCAGCAGCAGCACGCCCATGCCGCCGTTGAAATACGCGCCGTAGCAGCCGCCCAGGAACACCCCGGCGTACACGAGCTTGCTCGGCCGCCCGTCACCGCCGAATCGCCGGCGCAGCCACGGCTGCGCCAGCAGCGCCAGGCTGGCGAACGCCACCAGCCACGGGACGATCGACTCGAACAGCCTGCCCGGTGTCAGCAGCAGCAACGCGCTGCCCACCCCCGCGCCCAGCACGGCCGTGGCACTCAGCATCGCGGCCCCGCGGCGTTGCCCGCGTAGCTCGGCCCGGTAGCCGAGCACGCCGCCCAGGTATCCCGGCCACAACGCCACCGCGTTCGTCACGGACGCGGTCAGACTCGGATAGCCGAACGCCACGAGAGCGGGGAAGGAGATGAGGGTGCCGCCGCCGGCCAGGGCGTTCACCGCCCCGGCCAGCAGACCGGCCACCATCAGGAAGAGCAGATCCGTCATCGGCCGACAGCGTAGCCCTGAGCGCCGCGGGGGTTGGCGGCGGCTTTGAGGAAGGCGCCGTCGCGGGCCACCGCGCTGAGCCTGCCCAGCGTCCACGAGCCCTGGAGCTCGACCTCGTGCCCGCGCCGCCGCAGCTCCGCCACCACGTCAGGGTCCAGGCGGTCCTCGGCGTGCAGGACTCCGGGGCGGGAGCCGCGCGGGAAGAACGAGCTGGGGAAGTGCTCGGAGTGGAACATCGGCGCGTCGATGGCCTCCTGCAGGTTCAGGCGGCCGTGGACGACGGCCAGGAAGAAGTTCACGCTCCACTGGTCCTGCTGGTCGCCGCCCGGCGTGCCGAACGCCAGCCACGGCCGCCCGTCCCTGAGCGCGAACGACGGCGACAGCGTGGTGCGCGGCCGCGTCCCGGGCCGCAGCGACGCCGGCAGCCCCTCCTGCAGCCAGAACATCTGGGCCCGCGTCCCCAGGCAGAATCCCAGCTCGGGGATGGTGGGCGAGCTCTGCAGCCAGCCGCCGCTGGGAGTGGCGGACACCATGTTGCCCCAGCGGTCCACGACGTCCACATGGCAGGTGTCACCCCGGACGGTCCCGTCGCGGGCCACCGTTGGTTCGCCGACGCCTTGTCCGACGTGCCCGAGTCCGGCACCTTGTCCGACGTGCCCGGCACCCTGCGGCGAACGCGCCCCGGAGATGCCGGGTGCGCTGCCGGCCGTGCCGGGCGCGGGGAACGCCGGCAGCTTGGGCGCGCGTCCGCCAGGAGCGCCCGGCCGGAGCTCGAAGCTGGCCTCCGCCCCGACCAGCGGCCGCCGCCCGGCGTTGTACGCGGGGCTCAGCAGGTCATACATGGTGCCGGACTCGGGCACGCCGGCGTCGCCGTACCAGGCCTCGCGATCGGCGAAGGCCAGCTTGGCGACCTCGGTCACCGTGTGCACGTAGTCGGCGCTGAGATAGCCCATCGCGTCCAGGTCGAACCCGTCGAGCAACGCCAGCTGCTGCAGGAACACCGGCCCCTGCCCCCAAGGCCCGGTCTTGCACACGGTGTGCCCGCGGTAGTCCAGGGTCAGCGGCTCCTCGACCGATGCCGACCAGCGCGCCAGGTCGTCGACGGTGAGCAGCCCGCCGTGCACCTCGCCGGAGCTGTCCCGCCAGGCCGTCTTGGCGCTGAACTCGGCGATCGCCTCCGCGACGAACCCCTCGTACCACGCCCTGCGGGCGGCCTCGATCTGCCCCTCGCGGCTGCTCGACGCGGCCTGCGCCGCGGCGACCAGCTTCCGGTAGGTGGCGGCCAGCACCGGGTTGGCCAGCTTCGACCCGGCCGCCGGCACCTGCCCGCCGGGCAGCCAGGTCGCCGCCGACGTCGGCCAGTCATCGTTGAACAGTCCTTCGACCGACTCGATGGTGGCGGCGATGCGTTCCAGGACAGGAATGCCGTTCTCGGCGTAGTGGATCGCGGGGGCGAGCACGTCGGCCAGCCGCCAGGTGCCCCAGCGCTCCAGCATCAGCATCCATCCGCCGAAGGCCCCCGGCACGGTGGCAGCCAGCAGCCCTGTGCCGGGCACGATGTCCAGGCCCAGCTCCGTGAAGCGCTCGATGGTGGCCGCGGCGGGCGCCACGCCCTGCCCGCACACCACGGACACCTTCTGCTCGGCCTCACTCCACAGCAGGATCGGCACCTCGCCGCCGGGGCCGTTCAGGTGCGGCTCGGCGATCTGCAGCACGAAGCCGGCGGCCACCGCCGCGTCGAAGGCGTTCCCGCCGCGTTCCAGCACGCTCATGCCGGTGGCCGAGGCCAGCCAGTGGGTGCCGGCGACCATGCCGAAGTCGCCCGACAGCTCAGGCCTGGTGGTGAACAAGCTTTCTCCCTTTATCGACTTGCTGTAACAAGGTGGCACGCGGCCGGATGGCCGGTGCCGCTCAACAGGGGTTCGTCGGTCCGGCAGACGTCGTACGCCAGCGGGCACCGCGTATGGAAGCGGCACCCCGACGGCGGATCGACCGGACTCGGCACATCACCGCTGAGCACGATCCTGCGCCGCTCCCGCTGCCTGACCGGATCCGGCACCGGCGCCGCCGACAGCAGAGCCTGCGTGTACGGATGCCGCGGCTCGGCGAAGATCTCGGCCGTCGGCCCCGACTCCACGATCTTGCCCAGGTACATGACGGCCACCCGGTCGGCCAGGAACTCCACCACGGACAAATCATGCGTGATGAACAGGCATGAAAAGCCCATATCCCGCTGCAGATCGGTGATCAGGTTGAGCACCGACGCCTGCACCGACACATCCAGCGCTGACACCGGCTCGTCGGCCACCACCAGCTTGGGCTCCAGGATCAACGCCCTGGCCAGCCCCACCCGCTGCCGCTGCCCGCCGGACAGCTCGTGCGGGAACCTCGCGCGCATCTCCGCCCGCAGCCCCACCTTCTCCAGCATGGCCGACACGCGCCTGGAGGTCTCCCGCCGGTCGGCCGCGTGGTGCCTGAGCAGCGGCTCGCCGACGATGCGCTCGATGGTGAAGCGTGGGTTGAGCGAGGAGTAGGGGTCCTGGAAGACCATGTGGACGTCCCTGCGCAGCGGGCGCATGGCCCGGCGCGACAGGTGGGTGACGTCGCGCCCGTCCAGCTCGATCCGGCCGGACGTGGGCTGGGTCAGCCGCAACACGCACTTGCCGACGGTGGACTTGCCGCTGCCGGACTCGCCGACCAGGCCGAGCACCTCACCCTGTCCGATCTCCAGCGACAGTCCGTCCACCGCGCGTACCGGGCCGTAGTGTTTGACCAGGTTGTCGATCCGCAGAATCACTGCTCGCCTCCGGGGTGGAAACAGGCCGCCAGATGGCCGGGCGCGTGCTGGTCGAGCGAGGGCCGCTCCATCCGGCAGTCGGCCTGCGCACGCGGGCAGCGGGCCTGGAACGCGCACTCGTCCGGGTCGGACAGCGGTGACGGCACCATGCCGGGGATCTCGGCCAGCCGCCCGTTGACGGCGGCGGACGGCAGGGCCTTCATCAGACCCAGCGTGTACGGGTGCCGCGGGTTGGCGAACAACTCGGTCACCGCGGCCTGCTCGACCGCGCGGCCGGCGTACATGACCACGGCCCGGTCGGCGATGTCGGCCACCACGCCCAGATCGTGCGTGATGAGGATGATCGCCGTACCGAGCCGGTCACGCAGGTCGCGGAACACGTCCAGCACCCCCGCCTGGATCGTCACGTCGAGCGCCGTCGTGGGCTCGTCGGCGATCAGAACCCGGGGCGAGCAGGCCACCGCGATCGCGATCATCACGCGCTGCCGCATACCGCCGGACAGCTGGTGCGGGTATTCCCTCATCCTGCGCTGTGGCGCCGGAATGCCGACCAGCTCCAGCAGCTCGACGGCCCGGCCGCGGGCCGCCTGGCGGGAGAGCCGCTCGTGCCTGCGCAGCACCTCGATGATCTGGTATCCGACGGTGAACGACGGGTTGAGCGAGGTCATCGGCTCCTGGAAGACGACCGACACCTCCTTGCCGCGGACGCGCCGCATCTCGGCCTCGGGCAGCGTCGTGAGCTCGCGTCCGCCCAGCTTCACCGACCCGGACAACCTGGTCGTGTCCGGTGGCAGGAGCCGGGGGACCGACATCGCGGTGACCGACTTGCCGCAGCCGGACTCGCCGCACAAGGCCAGGATCTCGCCCTCTTCCAGCGTCAGTGAGATGTCTCTGACGGCCTGCACCAGGCCGTCCTCGGTGTCGAAGCCGACGGACAGGTCGGCGATCTCCAAGAGGCTCATCGGAAGCTCCTCGGGTCCAGGACGTCACGCAGGCCGTCGCCGAGCAGGTTGAAGCCCAGCGTGGCCAGGGCGATCATCAAGCCGGGCCAGATGGCCAGCCACGGCGCGTCGCCCAGGTACTGCTGGGCGGTGGTCAGCATCACGCCCCACGACGGTGTCGGCGGCTGCACGCCCAGCCCCAGGAACGACAGCGTGGACTCGCCGATGATGGCCGCCGGGATGGCCACCGTGGCCTGCACGATGAGCGGGTTGGCGCAGTTCGGGAGCACGTACCGGAAGATCAGGTAGGCGTCGCTCGCGCCGTCGGCGATGGCCGCCGCCACATAGTCCATCTCCCTGACCGCCAGCACCTCGCCGCGCGTGATCCGGATGACGGCCGGCAGCTGGGCAAAGCCCAGCGCCAGCACCACGCCCCTCAGCGACGGCCCGATGATCGCTGCCAGCCCCACCGCGAAGACCAGGAACGGGAACGCCAGCGTCACGTCCACCAGCCGCATCACGACGGGGTCCAGCCAGCGCCGGTAGAATCCGGCGACCAGCCCGATCGGGATGCCGACGGCCATCGCCAGCAGCGTGGACAGCACGCCGGCCTGGAGCGACACCTGGGCGCCGTGCGCGATCCTGGCGAAGGCGTCCCTGCCGAGGTCGTCGGTGCCCATCGGGTGCGCGGCCGACGGCGGCGCCAGCGTGGCCAGGTAGTCCTGCGCGGCCGGGTCGCCGGTCACCAGCGGCCCGCCCAGCGCCAGCAGGAGGAACGCGGTCACCAGCGCCAGCCCGGCCATCGGCATCGGCCGCCGGCGGAAGCGCCGCCACAACCGGTCAATCATGGCGCACCCCCGACAGCCTGATCCGCGGGTTGAGCGCCGCGTACGCGAGGTCGACCAGCAGGTTGACCAGGACGTACCCGAAGACGGTGATCAGCACGACAGCCTGGATGACCGGGTAGTTCCTGGTCAGCACCGCGTCCACGGTCAGCTTGCCGAAGCCGGGGATCACGAAGATCTGCTCGGTCACGACCGCGCCGCTGATGAGCGCGCCGAGTTGCAGGCCGAGCACGGTCACCACCGTCGTCAGGCTGTTGCGCAGCGCGTGCGCGCCCACGACCTTCACCTCGGACAGGCCCTTCGACCTGGCGGTCCTGACGTAGTCGGCCGACAGCGCGCCCAGCATGGCCGAGCGGGTCTGCCGCATCAGGATCGCCGCGAACCCGGTGCCGAGCACGAGGGCGGGCAGGATCATGCGCTGGAGGTTCGCGGCCGGGTCCTCCGTGAAGGGGACATACCCGGACGCGGGCAGCACCCGCCAGGTGACCGCGAACAACAGGATGCCGAGCAGGCCGAGCCAGAAGTGCGGCACCGACAGCCCGGCCAGGCCGAACCCGGTGGCCACGTAGTCGGCGAACCTGCCGCGCCGGACGGCGGCCACGATGCCGGCGCCCACGCCGACGACGATCGCGACCAGGATGGCCAGCGCCGACAACTCCAAGGTCACGGGCAGCCGCTCGGCGATGATGTCGATCACCGGCAGCTGGTCCTGCGTCGAGCGGCCGAAGTTGCCGGTGAGGGTCTGGGCGACGTAGTCCACGTATTGGGCGGGCAGCGGCTTGTCCAGGCCGAACTCCTTGCGGATGGCCTCGACCACGGCGGGTGAGGCCTCCTCGCCCGCCATGACCGTAGCCGGGTCGCCCGGTAGCGCCCTGACCCCGAGGAAGATCAGGATGCTGGCCAGGAACAACACGATCACCGCCGACCCGCAGCGCCGCAGAATGAACCAGAGCATTACGCGGCGAATCCGGCGGTGACGAAGCGCGGCAGGCCATCCTTGAAGTACTGGACGCCCGCGACGGTCTTGCTCATGCCCAGGTAGTACTTGCTGTGGTACAGGTACAGGACGCCTCTGATCTCGGCGGCCTTCTTCATGGCGGAGGCGTACAGCGCGGCGCGCTCGGCGGTGTCGGACTCGGCGGCGGCCTGCTTGATCGGGTCGTCGATGCCCGCGTCGGACATGCCGCTGTAGTTGTTGCTGCCGCGGCTGGTGATGAGGTTCGTCAGGTTGCCGTCCGGGTCCACGCGGCCCGACCAGCCGTTCAGCAGGACGTCGAACTTGCCGGACTTGCCCTGCTCGAGCGTGCTCACGAACTCGGCGGTCTGCACGCTCACGTTGAAGCCCGCCTCCTTGGTCATCTGCTGGATGACCTGCGCCAGCCGTACGTTGGTCGCGTCGTTGGGGCTGGTGAGCGTGACCGGGATCGGCGTCGGCACGCCGCTGGCCTGCACGAGCTGCTTGGCCTTGGCCAGGTCGCGCTTGGGGCAGGTCAGATCCTGGGCCCGGAACCGGCTGTCCAGCGGCACGGGGAAGCAGTCGGGTTCGTGCAGGCCGTTGTAGACGGTCTTGTTGATCAGGTCCCGGTCCAGCGCCAGCTCGAAGGCCTCACGGAGCTGCGGGCTCTTGGCCAGGGCCGTGTTCACCGTGCCGGGCTTCTCGGTGGAGCCGTCGGCGTTGCCGGTGTTGATCGTGATGCCGTAGTAGCCGAGGCCGCCGCCCGACACGACCGTGAGGTTCGGATCGGTCTGCACCCCCTTGACCGTGGTCGTGGCGAGCTGGTCGCCCACGTGCACGTCGCCGGACTTGAGGTTCGCGGCCCGGACGTTCGGGTCCACGATGATCTTGTATACGATCTTGTCGAGCTTTACCTTGGCCGCGTCGTAGTAGTCGGCGGCCTTCTCCAGCACGATCTGGCTGCCCGACGTGCGGCCGGCGAATTTGAACGGCCCCACGCACACCGGGCTCGCGCCGAAGTTGTCGCCCGCCGCGTCCAGGGCCTTCGGCGACATGATCATGCCGGCGCGGTCCGCGAGCTGGGCGGTCAGCGGCGTGAACGCCTGCGTCAGCGTGAGCGTCACCGTGGTGGGATCGACCACGGTGACCTTCGACACCGCGGCCAGGTCGGCCTGCCGTGCGGACTTCTCCCAGGTGCGATGCCGGTCCAGCGACTTCTTGACCGCCTCGGCGTCGAACGCCGTGCCGTCGTTGAACGTCACGCCCTCACGCAGCTTGATCGTCACCTCCTTGCCGTCGCCGGACACCTCGGGCAGGGCGGCGGCCAGCTGGGGGACCAGGGTGGCCTGCGCGTCGATGTCGTAGAGCTTCTCGCACATGTTCGCGAACACCTCGCGGCCCACCAGCGTGGTCGAGATGCTCGGGTCGAGCGCGTCGGGGTCGGCGTTGAGCGCCACGTTGAGCGTGCCGCCGGCCTTGACCGGCCGGTTGTCGGCCGTGGCGGCGGCGATGGAGGGAGGGGCGGCGGGCGTGCTGCTTGAGCCGGCTCCTCCGCCGCAGGCCGTCAGGCCGAGGGGGAGGACGGCGAGTGCCGCGACGAGCCTGGGTCTCATATGGGCCTCCGTGGGAACGGTTTAGGAGACTGTATACAAGACCTTACATTTCACTGGTGTTCAGATTACGGCTGGGTGTTAACTCGGTATTTCGGTCTCGCTCGATGCGTGGCCCGCTGCCGCCAAGAACGACCGCCGTGCCGCCGCCACATGCGCGACAGCTCTGGCCTGCGCCTCGTCCTCGTCGCCCGCCGCGATGGCCTCGCACAGCCCCAGGTGCTCCGACCAGGAGTGCGGCCCGCGTGTGGAAGCCGTCTGACTGAAGACCCACTGCGCCCGCTGCAGCATCGGCTTCATCACCAGGCTGAGGTAGGAATTGCCCGTCGCCTCGCCCACCGCCAGGTGGAAGGCGGTGTTGAGGTCGGCCACCTCCTCCAGCCGGCCCGCCTCCACGGCCTCCTTGGCCTGCTCGAGCATCCGGCGCAGCCGCTCCGCGGTGGCCGGGGTGCGCTTGCGTGCCGCCAGCCGCGCCGCCAGCCCTTCGATCGCCATGCGTACGTCGAACAGCTCCTCGGCCTCCGCGGCGGACAGGCGGGCCACCGTGGCGCCCAGGCGGGGTACGACCTCGACGAAACCCTCGGTGGCCAGCACCCGGATGGACTCCCGCACGGGGTTGCGCGACACGCCGAGCTGGGCGGCCAGCCGGTCCTCCACCAGCCGCGCGCCTTGGGGGAGCTCGCCGGAGAGTATGCGCCGCCGCAGCTCCCCGGTGACCTCGTCGCGCAAGCTCCGATGGGCCGCGCCCAGCGTCACATCAGCCATCTCGCGACTCATCGTATACAGCGCCGTCACTTCGTCCGCTCGGGACGCCAGTCGTCCTCCGTCGCCTCCCTGCTGACCTCCCACATACGGTTGAACTCCGCCTTGAAGTGCTCGTACCAGAAGTGGTCGCGACGTGGGGTGAGCGTGAAGACCGGGTCCCGGCCCGCCACGCTGTGCGTGCCGAGCTCGACGTGGATGACGCCGTCGTCCTCACCGGCATCCAGCAGCACCAGCCCGAACGCGGGCACGAACGGCAGGAACCGCACCTCGACCCCTTCCAGATCGCGCAGCAGGTAGATCGTGGACTTGACCCGGTGCTCGAACACGTCGGATCGGTCGGGACTCGTGCTCCTCCTGGCCGCCTCCTCCGGGACCGCGCCCTTCGGATCGATCAGCAGGACCTGGACCGACGCCCCGCGGGCCAGGCCCTTACGCAGCTGCTCGACGTGCGCACGGATCGTGCGGCTCAGCGTCACCCCGGCGAAGCGGATGTCGGCGGCGCGGGCGACCCGCTCGTCGAGCCCCTGCCGCACGGTGGTCAGGAAGGCGTCACCGGCCAGCTTCGCTTCCACCAGGCGGTTGAGGTCGGCGACCCGCGCTTCGAGGTCGGCGACCTGGTGGCGGGGGCCGAGCGCGTTCACCGCGACCAGGGCCAGCGTGGCCAGGATCGCGGCGCTCACGACCTGCGGGTTGACGACGCTGAAAACGCCGAGCACGCCGACGACCAGCGCGATGAGCGCCGTCAGGTAGATCTCGAGGTTCTTGCCGGTGCTGACGTCCGCGCGTAAGCGCTTCAGGGGACCCATGCACTCAGTTTCCCGCGTTGGCGTGGCGCACGATCCACAGACCGGTGCCGGACATGGCCCGGCGCTAGGAGAGCCGGTCGAACACGGACTCCACCGCGGCCGGCAGCCGTGCCGGATCGTCGCCGGCGAGCGCTCTCCCCGCGTAGTAGGCCGCCAATCCCATCTCCGCCGCGATGGCGGCGATCTCCGGGCTCGCGCCCTGGCCGGCGAGCAGGTCACGCAGGAGCTCGGCGTACCGGCGCTGTTTGGTGAGGCTGCGGGCGAGCAACTCGGGATGACTGGCGACCAGGCGCTCGTGCCGGGTGTAGCCGGCGGGCTCGGCGGTGATCCGGCGCACGTAGGAGGCGACGATGCGGCGCGCCACGGCCAGCGCGGCAGGCAGTGCGTCCCCGATCGGCCGGTCCGCGGTGATCTCCGTAGCCTCTGCCAGCACCGCTTCGAGATCGCCCCCGTCGGCGAAGACGACCTCCTGCTTGTCGCCGAAGTAGCGGAAGAAGGTGGCCCGCCCCACCTCGGCGCGCTCGGCGATGTCGGCGACCGTGACTTTGTCGAAGCCGCGCTCCTCGAACAGCACGTGGGCCGCCTCGATGATCGCCTCACGGGACCGTTGCTGCTTGCGCTCCCTGAGCGAGCCCTGCTCCATACCTCTCAGTCTATTGAGCGCAGCGCGGTCGATACTGCGTATCATAAGAGACTAAGTCTCAATAAGAAGATCGGAGCGTCATGAGAATTCGGCCCACAATGGTCACCGCCGCACTCGCCCTCGCCATGACCGGCACCGCAGCGCCCGCCCTCGCGCGGGACAACGGGGGCACCGAACGCCGGACCGAGGCGTTCCTCTCGGCACTCGAGCGCGAGGACCTCGCAACGGTGTCGGCGCTGCTGGATCCCGATGCCACGCTGACGCTGCCGCTGTCCTTCTCCGGCCGCCGGGAGGACGCTGCCCGTTTCACGGGTAAGGAGCAGGTGCTCGGATACGTCAAGAACGCGTTCGCGCTCTTCGGCCGCATCGACTTCGTCAACGTCAAGACGACCGTGTCCGCGGCGGGGAACACGTCGTTCGTCCAGGCGGACGGCGGCTTCACGACCGCGGACGGGCGCCCGTACCGGAATGTGTACGTCTACGCCTTCGAGTGGCGGGCCGGGCGCATGGTCAAGGGCGCCGAATACGCCAACCCCGTGACCTTCTGCACGACCTTCCCCACCACCCCGGGCTGCTGACCGCTCGCTCACGCTGGCCTGCCCGCTCACGCCGGCCACGTAGGCCCGCCGACCACGTAGGCCTTCGTCGTGGCGGCGGCCCGGTCGGCATCGGGCAGGTCAGGCGCGCAGGCGCAGGCCGCGGGGCGTCGGGTGGAAGCCGGCCGCCTCCAGCGCCGCCGCCAGCGGCGACTCGATGATGGAGGCGCCGTCGGCCCGCTCGACCGTCAGCTTCCCGAGCGCCCCGTCACGCACGGCGAGGGCCAGCGCGTCCACGGCGGGCTGCAGCCGGTCGCCGTCGGCGAACGACAGCAGCGTCTTGCCGCCCCGTTCGACGTAGAGCACCAGGTGGCCGTCGACCAGCACGACCAGCGACCCGGCCTTCCGGCCAGGCTTGTGGCCGACGTCGCCGGGATGCTGCGGCCAGGGGAGCGCGGCGCCGTACGGGCTGGCCGGGTCGGCGGCGGCCAGCACCACGGCCCGCGCCCCTCCGGCCGACCCGCCAAATCCTCCACCGCTCGCACCCTGTCCGAACCCGTCGCCGCCCGTCGGGGCAATGCCGGGTGCCATCGCGCGCATCCGGTCCACCGCCCCGGGCAGGGCGAACTGGGCGCCCCCGAGACCCTCCACGAAGTAACCCCGGCGGCACCGGCCGCTCTCCTCGTACGCCCGCAAGACCTGATAAATGGGCGTAAATCCCCCCGGCAGCCGTTCCGACGTCACCGCACCCCGGGTCACCACCCCGTGCCGTTCGAGCAGGACCTCGGCCTGGGCCTGGGCCCGCTGGGTGGCGTCGGCGGCCGGTGCGGGCAGCAGCCACCACCGCCCGGCCACGGTCGGCGGCCCGCTCCTGGTTGGCAGCACCGCCCGGCGCCGCCGCGTCGTGGCCGGCCGGTGCGCGGGACGCCCGGTGCCGAGCGTGGCCCGCAGCGGCGCCAGCGTGTCCCCGGACACCCGCCCCGACCACACCAGGTCCCACAGCGCGGACACCAGCGTCTGGTCGTCCAGCGACCCGAGCTGGTCGGAGATGCCGCGGAAGAACAGCGCTCCGCCGCCACCCAACAGCTCGAGCACCCGTTCGTGCACCGGCGTCGTCGTGATCTCGGCAGACTCCGGCAGCAGCAGCGGCGCCGTGTCGGCGAAGTAGAGCGACACCCACCCGTCACCGCCCGGCAGCGTCCCCTGCCCGACCCACATGACCTCGCCCGACGAGGTCAGCTCGTCGAGCAGCGCCGGATGGTAGCCCGGCACCCGCGACGGCAACACGAGCGTCTCCAGCGCGGACGCGGGCACAGCGGCTCCCTGAAGCTGCTCGATGGAGCGGACCAGCGAGTCCATGGCTCGCGCCGCCCCCGCTCCGCCCCGCGTCCCGAAGCCACCGGCCCCGCCCTGCCCAGCCGAGCCGCCCGGTCCTGCCCAGCCAGGGCCCGAGGATGCCGGACCGCCCGTGCCGGTGATGCCGTGCCAGACAGGCAGGAACAGGGCAAGCGTCTCGGGGGCGACCGGCTCGACCTCCTTCCGCAGCCGGGCCAGCGACCGGCGCCGCAACATCCGAAGCACCCCGGCGTCGCACCACTCCTCACCCCGCCCGCCGGGCCGGAACTCCCCGCTGACGACCCGCCCGGACGCAGCCAGCCGCCGCAGGGCATCGGTCACCACGGCCACGCCGAGCCCGAAACGGGCCGCGGCCGTGCCGGCGTGGAAGGGGCCGCGGGTGCGGGCGTGCCGCGCCACCAGGTCGGCCAGCGGATCGGCCACCGGCTCCAGGAACGCGTGCGGCACCCCCACGGGCAGTGGTACGCCCAGCGCGTCACGCATCCGCGCCGCGTCCTCGATCGCCGCCCACTGCTCCTCGCCCGCGATCCGCACCTTGATGGCCCGTCGCGCGCGTACGAGCTCCTCCAGCCAGGCCGGGTCGCCGCCGCGTACGCTCACGTCGGGAGCCAGCAATGGTCCGTGCGAGCGCAGCAGGTCCGCGAGGTCCTCCACGTCGCGCAGCGGCCGGTCGAGCCTGGCCAGCTCCCGCTCGCTGTCGGAGATCACGTCGGGGTCGAGCAACTCGCGCAGGTCGGCCTGGCCGAGCAGCTCGGCCAGCAGCGTGGTGTCCAGCGCCAGGGCCTGCGCCCGGCGCTCGGCCAGCGGCGCGTCGCCCTCGTACATGAACGCGCCCACGTAGTGGAACAGCAGCGACGCCGCGAACGGCGAGGCCTGCGAGGTCTCCACCTCCACCAGCCGCACCTTGCGCGCCGCGATGTCCCGCATGAGCCGCACCAGCCCCGGCACGTCGAAGACGTCCTGCAGGCACTCGCGCATCGTCTCCAGCACGATCGGGAACGACGCGTACTGTGAGGCCACACCCAGCAGGTGGGCCGCCCGCTGCCGCTGCTGCCACAGCGGGCTGCGCCGGCCGGGCACGCGGCGTGGCAGCAGCAGCGCCCGCCCCGCGCACTCCCTGAACCGGGAGGCGAACATGGCCGACCCGCCCAGCTCCTCGGTGACGATCTGCTCGATCTCCTCGGCGTCGAACGCGGCCACGTCGGTGGGCGGCTCGGCCAGCGTGTCCGGGATGCGCAGCACGATGCCGTCGTCGGAGTGCACGGCCTGCACGTCGACCCCGTAACGCTCGCGCAGCCGCCGGTTGATCGCCAGCGCCCACGGGGCGTGCACCCGCGCGCCGTAGGGGGAGTGGATCACCACCCGCCAGTCACCGAGCTCGTCGTGGAACCGCTCGACCAGCAACGTGCGGTCGTCGGGCACGTAGCCGGTGGCCTCCCGCTGCTCCCGCAGATAGGCCAGCAGGTTGCCCGCCGCGTATTCGTCCAGACCGGCCGCCCGCATCCGCTCCGTCGAATCGTCCTTGGCCTGCTCGCGCAGAAACTGCCCGATCGCCTGCCCCAGCTCGGCCGGCCGTCCCGGGGCGTCGCCGTGCCAGAACGGCAGCTTGCCCGGCTGACCGGGCGCGGGCGAGACGAGCACCCGGTCGGCGGTGATGTCCTCGATCCGCCACGACGTGGCGCCCAGCACGAACACGTCGCCCACGCGCGACTCGTAGACCATCTCCTCGTCCAGCTCGCCCACTCTGGAGGCCCGCTCGCCCACCAGGAACACGCCGAACAGGCCCCGGTCGGGGATCGTGCCGCCGTTCGTCACCGCCAGACGCTGGGCGCCGGGACGCCCCTGGAGCGTGCCGGTGACTCGGTCCCACACGACGCGCGGGCGCAGCTCGGCGAACTCCTCGCTCGGGTAGCGCCCGGCCAGCATGTCGAGCGTGGCCTCCAGCGCGGTGCGCGGCAGCGTGGCGTAGGGGGCGGCCCGCTTGACCACCGACTCCAGCTCGTCGACCGTCCACTCCTCCAGCGCGGTCATCGCCACGATCTGCTGGGCCAGCACGTCGAGCGGATTACGCGGATAGCGCAGCTCCTCGATCTGGCCGCTCTTCATCCGCTCGGCCACCACGGCGGTCTGTACGAGATCGCCGCGGTATTTCGGGAAGATCACGCCTTTGGAGACCGCGCCCACCTGGTGACCGGCCCGGCCGATGCGCTGCAGGCCGCTGGCCACGCTCGGCGGCGCCTCCACACACGCGACCAGGTCCACCGCGCCCATGTCGATGCCCAGCTCCAGGCTGGAAGTGGCGACCACGGCGGGCAGCCGGCCCGACTTGAGCGCCTCCTCGATCTGCGCCCGCTCCTCCTTGGAGACCGAGCCATGGTGCGCCCGCACGATCTCCGTCACCACGCCCTTGCTGCCCCCGGCCTGCGCCATCATCTCGGCGGGTGTGCGCTTGGGCGGCTCCCAGCGCGAACCGGCAGGCGCCCCCTGCCCCGGCTCCCGGCCCGGACCTGCAGGTGCTCCCTGGCCCGGGCCCCGGCTCGAACCTGCAGGTGCTCCCTGGCCCGGCTCCCAGCCCGGACCCGCAGGCGCTCCCTCGTCGGGCGCCGTCTCCCAGATCGACAGGTCGACGGCGTCGGCGCCGCCGCGCTCCCGCTCGTAGGCCAGCTCGTTGAGCCTGGTGCACAGCCGCTCGGCCAGCCGCCGCGAGTTGGCGAACACGATCGTGGAGCTGTGCTCTCCGATCAGGTCGAACAGCCGCTCTTCGACATGAGGCCAGATCGACCTGTTGGCGGGCTCGGGAGTCTCCAGGGCGAAGTCGTCGCCCTCCGCGCGCGGTCGGCCTTCCATTTCGGTCATGTCCTCGACCGGGACCACGACCTCGACCTCGATCCGCTTGTCCGCCGGCGGCTGCACCACCGTGGCCGGCCGGGTCCCGCCGAGGAACGCCGCCACCTCACTCACCGGCCGCACGGTCGCCGACAGCCCGATCCGCTGCGCGGGCCGCTCGAGCAGCGCGTCCAGCCGCTCCAGACTGAGCGCGAGATGCGCGCCGCGCTTGGTGGCCGCGACCGCGTGCACCTCGTCCACGATCACCGTCTCGACCTCGCGCAGCGCCTCCCGCGCCTGGCTGGTGAGCAGCAGGAACAGCGACTCCGGCGTCGTGATCAGGATGTCGGACGGTTTGGCCGCGAACCTCCTGCGGTCCTCGGCGGGGGTGTCGCCGGAGCGGATCGCCACCGAGATCTCCGGCACGGGCAGCCCGAGCCGCCGCGCCGTCTGCTTGAGCCCGGCCAACGGCGCGCGCAGGTTGCGCTCTACGTCGACGGCCAGCGCCTTGAGCGGCGACACGTAGAGCACCCGCGTCCCCTTGCGCCCGGCCGGCCCTTTGAGCGGCTCTTGGAGCGGCTCTTTGGGCGGCGTTGCCGCCAGCCGGTCGAGCGACCACAGGAACGCCGCCAGCGTCTTGCCCGACCCGGTGGGCGCGACGACCAGGGTGTTGTCGCCACGCGAGATCGACTCCCACGCCCCCTCCTGGGCGGCCGTGGGCGCTTGGAAGGCTCCAGCGAACCATTGCCTGGTCATCTGGCTGAACTGGGCTAGCGAGCTCACCAGGACATACTGCCTCGCGCGACCGACAGAAATCGCATTGGCGCGGCAGCGTGCGATTGAGGCGGGGTTCTGGCGGACATACAGCGACCGTGACCATTGATTACGCGGCCATCGAAGCCCGCCGAGCGGAAATCAGGCAGCGCTATGTCTTACCGCGCCGACCATCGAGCAGCGCGCGCGGGCTGCACCACATCGCCCTGCTGTCGTCCAATGTGGAGCGCACCATCCAGTTCTACCAGGACCTCCTGGAGTTCCCGCTCACGGAGATCATCGAGAACCGCGACTACAAAGGCTCGAACCACTTCTTCTTCGACATCGGCAACGGCAACCTGCTCGCGTTCTTCGACTTCCCCGGGCTCGACCTGGGCCCCTACCAGGAGGTGCTCGGCGGGCTGCACCACATCGCGATCTCGGTCGATCCCGCCACGTGGGAGCGGTTGCGCGGGAAGCTGGAGATGGCCGGCGTGCCGCACCAGATAGAGAGCGGCGCCTCCATTTACTTCAAGGACCCCGATGGCGCCCGGCTGGAGCTGCTCGCCGACCATCTCGGTGAGATGTACGGCGCGCGGGTGTTGTGAGCTTGTGAGCTAACGCCGCGACGCCCTGCGCGTACGCGGCCTGCCCGCACGGGGCTCCTGCCTGATACCGGCATGCCTCTCTGATCGCTCGGCTTTCTCCTTCTCTACGGCGAGGCGCAGCGTGAGCAGTAATCGGCGGCGCCTGCTCCGGTTGGCCTTCGTCTTGGCGGACTTCGGGGGTGAAGACTTGGCGGTCTTTGGCATGCGGTTGTCTTACCCACCCTCCGCGCGATTCCATACTTGGTTCCATGCGGTTGACGGAGTTCTGGAGACGGATGAAGGCTCATTTCGGTGAGACGTACGCCGAGTCGTGGGCCCGCGACTACGTGATCGCCCCGCTCGGCGGACGCACGGTCATGCAGGCGCTGAACGACGGGGAGAGCGCCAAGACCGTCTGGCGGGCCGTCTGTCAGGTGGAGGACGTCTCACCCAAGCTGCGCTGAGCCCAGGGTCTCCCGCAGCGCACCGGCCGTATGCTCCAGATCGTCCGCGCGACCGCGGCCTCCACGCGACCACAGAAACTGCCATCCGTGGGCCGTCGGGGTGGCGAAGATGATCGTCTGCCGGCCCGTGTGCGGATGCCACACCCACAACACCGGATCGTCACCGCCCACCAGGCGGCTCACCAGTCCCTGGTTGGGCAGCAACTCGGCGAGTGCCTCGAGATGAGCGCGCCGTTCCCCGGTGTAGCCGCTCGCCACGTCGCCGCCTCCTACCCTCGCCCCTGCACTGAGTCTCCCCAGCTCACCCCGCATGACAACACGCGGGCGCCAACCGTCGTGAATGTCATCGGGACGCCCCGGGGCACGGCCCGCCCGGAGCTGTTCCAGGTCGCCCCCGCGCCTCCTCGCCGCCCCGCGGACGGCCGGTTTGACGGCGGCCCGTGTTCCCGCGTGTTCCTGATGTGATCGAACAGTCGTTCGGCTACGATGGGACCACGCCGAGCCACGTCTTCCCCGGCAGTCGCAGAAAAATGTCGGTGGCAGGCCGTAGCTTTTCACTCGACTGATCGGACCACGACCCTCCAGGGGGAGCTCCCATGGCTATCAACGACCGCGAGAAGGCCCTCGAGACCGCACTCGCTCAGATCGAGCGGCAGTTCGGCAAGGGCTCAGTGATGCGCCTGGGCGACGACGCCCGAGCTCCCATCGAGGTGATCCCCACAGGGTCGATCTCTCTTGACGTGGCACTCGGCATCGGCGGCCTGCCACGCGGCCGCATCGTCGAGATCTACGGCCCCGAGTCCTCCGGTAAGACCACGGTCGCCCTGCACGCGGTGGCCAACGCCCAGCGGGCCGGCGGCATCGCGGCGTTCATCGACGCCGAGCACGCCCTCGACCCCGAATACGCCAAGAAGCTGGGAGTCGACACCGACGCCCTGCTGGTCTCCCAGCCCGACACGGGCGAGCAGGCGCTCGAGATCGCCGACATGCTGATCAGGTCCGGCGCCGTGGACATCATCGTCATCGACTCGGTGGCCGCGCTCGTGCCCAAGGCCGAGATCGAGGGCGAGATGGGCGACAGCCACGTCGGCCTCCAGGCCCGCCTCATGTCCCAGGCTCTGCGCAAGGTCGCCGGCGCCCTCAGCACCACCGGCACCACCGCCATCTTCATCAACCAGCTCCGCGAGAAGATCGGCGTCATGTTCGGGTCACCTGAGACCACAACGGGCGGAAAGGCTCTAAAGTTCTACGCTTCGGTGAGAATGGACATTCGCCGCATCGAGACGCTCAAGGACGGCACGGAGGCGGTCGGCAACCGCACCAGGGTCAAGGTCGTGAAGAACAAGATGGCGCCGCCTTTCCGCGTCGCCGACTTCGACATCCTCTACGGCGTGGGCATCTCCCGTGAGGGCGGCCTCATCGACATGGGCGTGGAGCACGGCTTCGTCCGCAAGTCCGGGGCGTGGTACACGTACGAGGGCGACCAGCTCGGTCAGGGCAAGGAAAATGCCCGCAACTTCCTGAAGAACCACCCTGACATGGCCAACGAGATCGAAAAGAAGATCAAGGACAAGCTGGGCGTGGGCCCCCGCCTGGACACCCCCGCCGAGCCCGCCGTTGCTCCGGTCCCGGCCGCGGCGCCTTCGGGCCGCGGCTCGAAGTCCACTCCCAAGCCGGGCGACGTCTGATCGTCCGCCCATGAGTGAAACGAACTGGCCACAGGCGCCCCGGCCCCGGGGTGCCTGGCCCGACCAGTCGCGCGCCTGGGGTGCTTATGGGTAGCTCGCCGAACGACGCATGGTCGCGCGGACGAGATCTGGCTCGTTCGGCGTCGGATGGCTGGCCGTCGATAGAAGAATGGCGCGAGCACCGCAACCGTCTCCAGCCCTCGGAGACGTCACCTGATGGCTCTGATCCAGGACCCGACGAAGATCAGGCCATTACTACCGGATCCCCACCCTCGGGGGCGAACGCGCCGTCCCGGGAGGACGCACAGGTCCCCGATGCCAGAGACGCTAGGAGCATGGCCGCAGACGGCTCTTATGCCCACACCCCAGCTGGACAGGCGGGCCCGTCCAAAGCAGACGCTGGCGATGAGGCGTCCCGCGATGAGGCGTCCCGCTGGGAAGAACCCGGAGGTGGGAAGCATGGGGACGGCGGGTGGCACTCCGAAGTGCTGGCTGGCAGCAGTTGGTTCGCACAGCAGCCGGCGGACGGCGGCACCCAACGAGCGCGTAAAGGCCGCGAATCCGACGCCCGCTTCGATGGCGGATCCGACGGTGGCTTCGGTGGCCGATCCAAGAGACGAGGGCGGAGGAGCCGCTCCGGCGGGCGGGAGGTTGAGGGCGGACGGGATCGTGGCAGCATGCCTGAGGGACCCGACGCTGATAGCCCTGCCGGACCCGATGCCGACTCGGAGTCGGTGGCCCGGGCCATCTGTCTCCGTCTCCTCACGATGGCTCCCAAGACGCGAGCCCAGCTCGCCGAGGCCCTGCGCAAACGGGATGTCCCGGCGGAGGCGGCCGAAGCGGTGCTCAGCCGGTTCTCCGAGCTGGGCCTGATCAACGACGAGGCGTTCGCGGAAGCGTGGGTCGATTCCCGCCATCATGGCCGCGGCCTGGCCCGACGTGCGCTGGCGGCTGAGTTGCGGCACCGGGGCGTGGACAACGACACGGTGAAGGAAGCCGTGGAGCGCCTGGATCCCGACCAGGAGGCGGAGACGGCTCGTCGGCTGGTGGACCGCAAGCTCGCCGCCACCCGATCCCTGGACCCGCAGACGCGCACCCGCCGTCTCGCGGGCATGCTCGCCCGCAAGGGCTACTCCTCCGGCGTGGCCTACCGCGTCATCCGGGAAGCCCTGGAGGAGGAAGGCATCGATCTCGAAGCTGACTTCCCCTGACCTCTGGCGCTCCGCTCTCTCCCTCCCAGGGCAAAGATCGGGAGTTTGCGTTTCGTTCACCTTTTTCGGCTCTTTCGCAGGGATTGGGACCCCCGGTGTGGCTGTGTCGGACCAGGTCACCCACCATCGCCGTGGTCCCCGGAATGCCTGGTCGTAGGGGGCTGACAGGCTCGGATGGGGGCAATACCGGCATTAATGGGGGAGATTGGGTCGAATGTGGAGCTGCAGGCCTGTAAGACACGCTTGATGGTGCGTTTGCTTGCTCGTGACCAGTTCGACGCATAACCTCGACGGCAGTGAGGGAGTTACTCCGCGCAGCGCGGATTGCCATACCGGTGAACGACGGACGAACGAGCTTGGTTGATCGAGGCGGGCAAGGTGTCGGCTGTCCCAGTCGTCGCCCGGTCAGCCTTGGCTTGACATCGATCCCGGCGCCGAACGGGCTCTGCGTGGCGCGCTTGTGACCCCTCCCATGTTTGGGTCCGCGTTATGAGGTGTTGACGACGCGAGGAGGGCGGGGCGCACATGGGGCCGCTGGTCGTGGTGCTGATGGTGGCGGTGCTCGTGCTCGCGTTCGGGATGATCGTCGCGCTTCTCGTCGTCATACGCCGCACCTCCGGCAGCGTACCGAAAGCGGGGGCCAAGCCGAGCCCCGAGCAGCTGCAGGCCGTGCACGAGGAGATCGAGCAGGCACGTGAGGAGGCGCGGGAGATCCGCCACAAGGCGGAGACCGACGCCGATGAGATCCTGCGCAGGTCGGAGGCGGCCGCCGAGAGCGCCGCGCAGATGCGCCGCGAGGTCGAGCAGGAGAGCCGGATACTCAAGTCCGAGCTCAAGGAGCTGCGTGCCGACCTCGAACGCCGGGAGGCCAGGCTGGCCGAGCGGGAGCAGCGGCTGGATGAGGAGGCCAGACGGCAGACCGAGCGGGACAGGAAACTGGCCGAGACCGAGATCGAGCTCGCCGACCGGCGCGAGGAGTTGCTCCAGGTCGAGGAGCAGCGCCGGGTCATCTTGGAGCGGGTCGCCGGGCTGACCACCGACCAGGCCAAGTCCGAGCTGGTCAAGGAGATCGAAAACCAGGCCAAGCGCGAGGCCGCGCTGATCGTCAGAGAGATCGAGGGCGATGCCCGCATGGAGGGCGAGAAGCGGGCGACCAAGATCGTGACGCTGGCCGTGCAGCGGGTCGCGGCGGAGCAGACCGCGGAGTCGGTCGTCAGCGTGCTGCACCTGCCCGGAGACGAGATGAAGGGCCGCATCATCGGCCGCGAGGGCCGCAACATCCGGGCCTTCGAGTCGACCACCGGGGTGAATCTCATCATCGACGACACCCCCGAGGCCGTGCTGTTGTCCTGTTTCGACCCGGTCCGGCGGGAGACGGCGCGGCTCACGCTGGAGAAGCTCGTGCTCGACGGTCGCATCCATCCGCAGCGCATCGAGGAGGCGCACGACCGCAGCCGCCAGGAGGTGCAGGACCTGTGCGCGCGGGCCGGTGAGGACGCCCTGGTGGAGCTGGGCATCACCGACATGCATCCGGAGCTGACGCTGCTGCTCGGCCAGCTGAGATACCGCACCTCGTACGGGCAGAACGTGCTGAAGCACCTCATCGAGTCCGCGCACATCGCCGGGATCATGGCCGCCGAGCTGAAGATGAACCAGACGCTGATGAAGCGCTGCGCCCTCTTGCACGACATCGGCAAGGCGCTCACGCACGAGGTCGAGGGCAGCCACGCGCTGATCGGCGCGGAGATCGCCCGCCGCTACGGCGAGGAGGAGGACGTGGTGCACGCCATCGAGGCGCACCACAACGAGGTCGAGGTACGCACCGTCGAAGCGGTGCTCACGCAGGCCGCCGACGCGATCAGCGGCAGCCGGCCCGGCGCCCGCCGCGAGTCCCTGGAGGCATACGTCAAGCGGCTGGAGCGGCTGGAGGAGATCGCGCAGTCGTACGAGGGCGTGGAGAAGGTGTTCGCCATGCAGGCCGGGCGGGAGATCCGGGTCATGGTCAAGCCGGACGCGATCGACGACATCCAGGCCCAAGTGATCGCCAGAGACGTGGCCAAGCAGGTGGAGGAGGAGCTCACCTACCCCGGGCAGATCCGGATCACGGTCGTACGGGAGTCGCGCGCCACGGAGTTCGCCCGTTGACCATTGAGCCCCTTGAGCATGAGCCCGTTCAGTAATTAGCCGTTACGGTGAAGATCTGCTGGTAGAAGGCCAGTTCGGCGGCCAGGGCGGCGGTGCGGGTCTCGGTGCGGCGGAAACCGTGCGACTCGCCGTCGAAGGCGAGATACGTGCAGGCGACCCCACGCTCTGACAGCGCGTCGGCGAAGGCCTCGGACTGCTCAGGCGGCACCACGGGATCGTCGAGCCCCTGCATCAACAGCATGGGGCAGGAGACGCCCTCGACGAGGGCGAGCGGCTCGCGAGCGGCGTAGACCTGCGGGTCTTCCGGTCCGACCAGCCACTCCACGTAACGTGAGGCGAAGTCGTGGGTGTGCGCGGCGAGCGGGCCCAGCATGCTGATGCCGTAGTACGCCACGCCGCCGGCGAACACATCGGACCGGCAGCAGGCGGCCATCACGGTCCAGCCGCCCGCGCTCCCACCGCGTACCGCGATTCTGGCAGGGTCGGCCAGGCCCTCGGCGGCCAGCCATGCGGCGGCGGCGAGCGTGTCCGCGACGTCCAGCAGTCCCCACTGCCCCTTCAGCCGCTCACGGTAGGCCCTTCCATAGCCCGTCGAGCCGCTGTAGTTGAGGTCGAGCACGCCGATGCCGCGCGAGGTCAGGAACGCCTTCTCCAGATCGAGCGCGGTGTCGGCGTGCGCGACCGGCCCCCCGTGCACGAAGATCACGTAGGGCGGCACTCCGCCCTCGGCGGCCGGATCGTACGGCGGGTAGAGGAAGGCGTGAGTGTCCTCGCCCGAGCGCGGCACCCGCACCGCCTGCGGCACGGGCAGGAAGGCCGGGTCCGGCAACCGCTCGATGTCCTGCCGCAGCGCCCGGCTCCGGCCCGAGGGAGTGTCCACGCTGACGACGGTCCGGGGAACGGTGGGGGCGTAGGCGATCCCGGTCACGGTCGCGCCGTCAGCGGCCAGTGTCCCGTCCCACCCGCGGTAGGGCACGTCGAGGTCGGTGAGCCTGCCCGACGCCGGGTCGAGCATGCCCAGACGCAGGTCGGCGTGCCCGTGCAGGACGGCCAGCCGCCCATCCCCGAGCACGGTGTACGGCCTGCCGCCCAGGAGCCGCGGCGCAGGGGTGAACTCCTCTTCTGCCGGGCAGAGCGCCTGCGCGCCGTCGCCGTGCAGGCCGACCTCGTAGAGGTTCCACCAGCCGGAGGAGTCGGAGACGAGGTAGAGGCGGGAGTCGTTCTTCCACGCAGGCGCCAGCACGGACTCCGACGCGCCGCCCCGCACGGTCCACGCGTCTCCGCCCGACAGGGAGGTGACGCGTAGCTCGGTGCCGTCCCATGGTCTGCGTGGATGGTTCCAGCAGACGTAGGCCAGATGCCGCCCGTCGGGCGAAATGGCGGGAGAGGCGTAGAAGTCGCAACCGGTGGCCCATTCGCGGACGTCGCCGCCGTCCAGCGGGACCGACACCACGGCCCGGGTGACCTTGCCGTCCTCGGCGTGCCGCTCGCGTACGCACCACACCTGGCCGTCGTGGACCAGCAGGTCGGCGTAGCGGCAGCCCTCCGGTGTGAGAGGTTTCGGCTCGCCGTTATCTCCCAGAAGGTAGAGGCGCTGATCCTCGTGGTTGGCGAAGACCACGTCACCCGCAGGGGTCACGGCGTAGGGGCGGCCGCCGTCCTCGTGGACCCTGGTGTGCGCGCTCCAGGGCGCAGGAAGCAGCTCACGGCAGGTGCCATCGGCGGCCCGGCACATGAGCGTGGTGCGCCCGCCCTCACCAGGGCGCTCCTCCGTCCACCACACCCGGCCGTCCTGGGCCGCCGGCCAGGCGGGACGCACGCCCGAACCCGCCACGTCTCTGGTCGAAATGGGGGAGGGCCAGAAAGGCATACCCGCATCCTGCCGGAAGATCGCCGAGCGTGCGGGCGGTCCCCCGAGATCAGGGGCATCCCTCGGCCCGTGGGAGGGACGAGGGCAGCCTGAGCCCCGTCCTGCCGAACCACTTGTGCAGCAGCCTCGTGGCCGTGCCGTCCCGCCACATCTCGATGATCGCCCGGTTGACGGCCTCACAGGTGGCGGTGTCGCCCATCTTCAGCCCCACACCCCACTTCTCCTGGAAGAAGGGGTCGTTGAGCAGTTTGAACCGGCCGGGCTCGGCCTCGGCGAACCCGGCCAGGATCAAGTTCTGGGTGCTGACTGCGTCGAGCCGGCCGGAGGCGAGCTTGCTCACGCACTCGGAGTAGTTTCTCGTGGGCACCAGCTTCGCCGGCAGATCCAGCATGCCGTCCGGTGGCGGGTCCACGATCCGCCGGTACGAGTTCGACCCCTCCGCCAGGCAGATGCGCTTGTGCCGAAGATCGGTCACCTTCTTGATGGTGGTGTTGTCGGCGCGGACCATCGTGTCCTGCTCGACGAGCACGTAGGGCCCGCCGAAGGTCACGTGGCGCTTGCGGGCCTCGGTGATGGCGTAGGTGGCGAAGATCATGTCCACGGTGCCGTTCTGGAGCAGCGCCTCGCGGGTGGACGAAGGCGACTCCCGCCAGGTGATCTGCACGTCCTCGCCGCCGGCCAGTGCCTTGACGACGTATCTGGCGACGTCCACGTCGAAGCCCTGAGGGTCGCCGGCGCCGGTCTTCAGCCCGAGGCTCGGCTGGTCCCATTTGGTGCCGACGACGACTCTCTTGGCGCCTCTGATCTTCTCCACGACGGTCGAGTACGCGCCCCCGCCTTGGCATGCGGCCAGGGTCACTACCATGGCCGCACACGCGAACGCCGCCCCCAGCATGGTTACGAGTGTGTGCGCTGGGAAACGCCAGGAAACCGGCCTTACCCGAAATATGGACGTTTCTTGGCGTTTTACGGGTACACGGGCAGCGGGCGGAAGGCCCGCCGCCCGGTCACTCCACGGGACGGTCGGGCGCCACGCCGCCGCCCTCGGTGCCCTCGCCGGCGCCGATGCCGACGGCGGCCGAGCCGGGCGCCGCGACGGGCCGGGCAGCGGTCCTGCGGCTGCGCCTGCTACGCCGCTCCAGCCAGGTGGCCATGTAGCTCAGCGCCATGTTGAGCGCCACATAGATGATGCCGATGACGATCGCCGCCGGGATCAGCGAGCCGAAGAACGCGGCGGGCAGGATCTTGAAGCCGGTGTTGAGCAGGTCGACGTAGGCGATGATGTAGCCGAGCGCGGTGTCCTTCAGCAGGACCACGAGCTGGCTGACGATCGCCGGCATCATCGCCGTGACGCCCTGCGGCAGCAGCACGAGCCGCATGACCTGGTTCTTGCGCATGCCGACCGCGTACGCGGCCTCGGACTGGCCCTTCGGTACCGCGTTCACCCCGGCCCTGACCACCTCGGCCAGCACCGAGCCGTTGTAGAAGGTCAGGCCCAGGACCACAGCGATGAAGGTGTAGTCGCCGCCGCCCACCACCGCGGGTGCGAGGTAGAAGATGAAGAAGATCAGCAGCAACAGCGGGATGGCCCGGAAGACCTCGACCACCACGCCGGCCGGGACCCGAATCCAGGCGTGGTCGGAGAGCCTGGCCAGGCCGAAGATCGCGCCGAAGAGCAGAGCCAGCACCGCGGCGACCGCGGCGGCCCGGAGTGTGCCGATCAGGCCGGGGATGATGAAGTTCAGCCAGGTGTCCCATTCCAGGAACGGCTGCCAGATCTTGGCTTCCCACTGACCCTTGGCGTCGAAACCGGCATAAATGCCATACAGGACGGCGGCGACCGCCACGACGCTGGCGACCGTGAGGAGGCCGTTGCGGACCCGGGCGCGCGGCCCCGGTGCATCGAACAGAACGGCGCTGCTCATCGAACCACCGCCAGACGCTTGGCCAGCCAGCCGGTGAAGTAACCGATGGGCAGTGTCACGCACATGAAGGCGACCACGATGCCCAGGAAGATCGGAATCGAGGCGCCGACCTGGTCGAAGGCCTCCTTCATCTTGTTCGCGGAGTCGAAGGCGTACCCGCCGGCCACCGCGACGGTCGTGTTCTTGATCATGGCGATCATCACGCTGCCCAGCGGCGCGATGACCGCGCGGAAAGCCTGCGGCAAAATGATCATCGTCAACGACTGCATGAACGTCAGGCCGATCGCTCTGGCCGCCTCCGCTTGGCCGAGCGGCACCGTGTTGATGCCGGACCGCAGCGCCTCGCAGACGAAGGCCGCGGTGTAGGCCGACAGGCCCATCGCGACGATCCAGAACGAGTTGACACTGGGCACACTCGAGAAGACCAGGCCGAGCTGGTCGCTGAGGCCGAGTGCGGAGAAGGCCAGGACCAGGGTGAGCGGGGTGTTGCGCACGACGTTGACGTAGATCGTGCCTGCCGCGCGCAGGACCGGCGTGGGGGAAACTCTCATCGCCACCAGGACGGTGCCGAGAATCAGGGAGGCGATCGCGCCCACGATGGAGAGCTTGATGTTCTCCAGGAATCCCAGGGCGAGATCGGGCGCGTATCTAATCAGATCTTCCATCGTGCTCCACCGCATAGAGCGACGGCGGCCGGGATCCCGGCCGCCGTCTCTGACGTGATCAGCTGCAGCCCTCGGCAGGCGGGGCCGACGTGGACACCTGCAGACCCTGAATGCCGCCGAACCACTTGTCCAGCAGCTGCTTCATGGTGCCGTTGTCCCACAGCTTCTTCACCGCCGCGTTGACGGCCTCACAGGTCTTGGTGTCGCCCTTCTTGAGGCCGATGCCGTACTTCTCGTCCGTGAAGCCCTGGCCCAGCACCTTGAAGTTGCCGCCGGCCTGCTTGGCGAAGCCCGCCAGGATCAGGTCGTCGGTGGTGACGGCGTCAAGGTTGCTGCCGTTGAGCTTCTGCACGCACTCGGAGTAGTTGGCGGCGTCGACGGTCGTCGCGTCGATGTCGAGCTCGCCGTCCGGCGGCGGGTCGGTGATCCGCTTGTACGAGTTGGAGCCCGCGGCCTTGCAGATCTTCTTGCCCTTGAGGTCCTGCGGGGCGTTGATCGAGGTGTCGTCCTTGCGGACCATCACGTCCTGGTGCGCGACGACGTACGGGCCACCGAAGGTGACCTTGCCCTTGCGCTCCTCAGTGATCGAGTAGGTGGCGAAGACGATGTCGACCGTGCCGTTCTGGAGGAACGGCTCGCGGTTGGAGGAGGCCGACTCCTTCCACTCGATCTCCACGTCCTTGCCGCCGGCGATCTCCTTGACGACGGCCTTGGCCACGTCGACGTCGAAACCCTCGGGCTCGGCGCCCTTCTTCAGGCCCAAGCTCGGCTGGTCCCACTTGGTGCCGACGACGATCTTGCTCGCCCCCTGGACCTTCTCCACCACAGTGGCGTAGGTCTGGTCTCCGCCGCCACAAGCGGTCAGGCCCGCGGCCAGTGCCGCTACCGAGAGCGCTATGGCTCCCGCTCGACGCATGTGCATGTGTACCTGCCCTCGTAATTTCTCAGTGCGTGAGGATCTTCGAAAGAAAGTCGCGCGCCCGGTCGGTCTGCGCGTTCGTGAAGAACTCGTCGGGAGTGTTCTCCTCCACGATCTGGCCGTCTGCCATGAACACCACCCGGTTGGCGGCCCGGCGGGCGAAGCCCATCTCGTGCGTGACGACCATCATGGTCATCCCGTCACGGGCCAGCCCGATCATGACATCGAGCACCTCCTGCACCATCTCGGGGTCCAGTGCCGAGGTCGGCTCGTCGAACAGGATCATCTTCGGGTCCATGGCCAGCGCCCTGGCGATCGCGACCCGCTGCTGCTGGCCGCCGGAGAGCTGAGCCGGGTATTTGTCCGCCTGCGCCGCGATGCCCACCCGCTCCAGAAGCTCCATCGCCCGCTTGTTGGCGGCGTCCTTGGCGACGCCGCGCACCTTGGTCGGGCCGAGGGTGACGTTCTCCCGGATGGTCTTGTGGGCGAACAAGTTGAACGACTGGAAAACCATGCCTACTTCAGAGCGTAGCCTGGCCAGCGCCTTGCCCTCGGCGGGCAGCACCTGGCCGTCAAATATGATCTTCCCGTCGTCGATCGTCTCCAACCGGTTGATCGCCCGGCAGAGCGTTGACTTCCCCCCGCCCGACGGGCCGATGACGACCAGGACCTCGCCACGAGAGACGGTCAAGTTGATGTTCTTCAGGACGTGCAAGGCCCCGAAGTGCTTGTTGACGTCCTCCAACTGAACCAGTGGAGTGCCGTCGCCGTTCTCCGTCATGGAACGAAACGGTAGAGGGCGTAAAGGCGCTGGTCACTAACCGAGTGGTACCGATCCGATCACATCCGGCCGTCAAGCTGGTCTTTTAGATCTGTGAGGGCCGTCGCAAGCCCGACACCGACTACCCTTGAACATGCCATGACTGTGACCCAGGAGGGCGCCCGCACGTACGAAGTGCGCACATACGGGTGCCAGATGAACGTGCATGACTCCGAGCGGCTGTCAGGCCTGCTGGAGGACGCCGGCTACATGCCCGCGCCGGACGGTGAGACCGCCGACGTGGTCGTGTTCAACACGTGTGCCGTGCGGGAAAACGCCGACAACCGCCTCTACGGCAACCTCGGCCACCTCAGGCCCGCCAAGACCCGCAACCCGCGCATGCAGATCGCCGTGGGCGGCTGCCTGGCGCAGAAGGACCAGGGCGAGATCGTCCGCAAGGCGCCGTGGGTCGACGTGGTGTTCGGCACCCACAACATCGGCTCGCTGCCGGTGCTGCTGGAGCGGGCCCGCATCGAGGGCGAGGCGCAGGTCGAGCTGAAGGAGTCCCTGGAGGTCTTCCCCTCGACGCTGCCCACCAAGCGCGAGTCTCCCTACGCGGCCTGGGTGTCCATCTCGGTCGGCTGCAACAACACGTGCACGTTCTGCATCGTGCCGTCGCTGCGCGGCAAGGAGAAGGACCGCCGTCCCGGCGACATCCTCGCCGAGGTCCAGGCCTTGGTGGACCAGGGCGTCCTCGAGGTCACCCTGCTCGGCCAGAACGTCAACACCTACGGCGTGGAGTTCGGCGACCGCCTGGCCTTCGGCAAGCTGCTGCGTGCCTGCGGCGACATCGACGGCCTGGAGCGGGTCCGCTTCACCTCCCCGCACCCGGCCGCCTTCACCGACGACGTGATCGCCGCCATGGCCGAGACGCCCAATGTGATGCACCAGCTGCACATGCCGCTGCAGTCCGGCTCCTCGCGCATCTTGAAGGCGATGCGGCGTTCGTACCGTGCCGAGCGCTATCTCGGCATCATCGAGCGCGTCCGCGCCGCCATGCCCGACGCCGCCATTTCGACGGACATCATCGTCGGCTTCCCGGGGGAGACCGAGGAGGACTTCCAGGGCACGCTCGACGTCGTCCGCCAGAGCCGCTTCGCCAACGCCTTCACCTTCCAATACTCCATCCGTCCCGGCACCCCGGCGGCCACCATGCCCGACCAGGTGCCCAAGGAGGTCGTGCAGGAGCGCTACGAGCGGCTGGTCGCCCTGCAGGAGGAGATCTCCTGGGAGGAGAACAAGAAGCAGGTCGGCCGGACGCTGGAAGTGCTGGTGGCCGAGGGCGAAGGCCGCAAAGATGACGCCACCCGGCGGTTGTCGGGGCGGGCGGCTGACAACCGGCTCGTGCATTTCGCGGTGGGGTCAGAGGTCCCGCGCCCGGGGGACATGGTGACGGTCGAGGTGACGTACGCGGCACCGCACCACCTGGTGGCGGACGGGCGCGTGCGGTCGGTCCGGCGCACTCGGGCCGGCGACGCCTGGGAGGCTCGCCAGGCCGGCCCGGCGACCGGACCCGGGGTCCTGCTGGGCATGCCCACGATCGGCCGTCCCGACCCGCTGCCTACCGCGCCGACGGGTGCCTGCTCGGCGCACTGAGGCTGGGCTTTCGTCATGGCCGGCCGTGACGGCAGGGTCACCTCCCGCCTGAGCGGGATTCCCGCGCCTCGGTCGGCCGGCGGGACCGCAGCAGTCAGGCGGGCTGCTGCTCGAAGACGAAGTTGATGATGTCGGGGAGCCGGACGACGCGGCCGAACGCTCCCCAGTTGCCGTCGGGGATCTCGACGATGTGCACCCAGGCGGACGGCTCGCTGGAGAGCCGGTCGGGATCGTCGTCGGCCTTGGCCAGCACGGCCGTGACCCGCCGTACCATCTCGGCGCGCTTGTCATCGTCCAAGGATCCGGCCGGAACGCTCACCCGGACCACGTATCTGGCCGGCTCGTCCGCCGTCACCGGGCGCCCGCCGACAGACCAGGCGTCCACGTCCTGGAAGACCAGCCAGGAAATGGACCTCGCGGCCGCGGTGTCGGGCGCTCCCTCCACCTGCATGACCTCCGCGACGAGCTCCTCGGACAAGCGAGCGCGCTGGTCCTCGCGGAGCGAACCGCGGGGAACGAACACTTCGACGAACGGCATGCCCTCCTCCTAAGGGTTGCTTTATTGAACTTACTTCCAAGCGGAAGCTATCCCGAGTGCGTTCAATAAGGCAACCCTCTAGGCTGAACAGCATGCGCCGTACGAGCTTCGCCGACATGAGCTGCGCCATCGCCCGCAGCCTGGAGATCGTGGGGGACTGGTGGACGCCCCTCATCGTTCGTGACGTCTACCTCGGCGTCCGCCGCTTCGACGACCTGGTCACCGATCTCGGGATCTCCCGCAACCTGCTGACCGCCCGGCTCGATCAACTGGTGGACCAGCAGATCCTCGAACGGCGCCGCTACCAGGAGCGTCCCCCGCGTCACGAGTACGGTCTCACCGAGGCGGGCCGCGATCTCGTCCCCGTGCTGATGGCCCTGATGGCATGGGGCAACCGGTGGGCCGGGCTCGAGGACGGCCCACCGGCCCTCCTCGAACACCGGCCGTGCGGAAACCTCTTCACCCCGCTGATCGTCTGTCCGCACTGCGGGGAGCAGGTCACCGCCGACGACGTCAAGGTCCACCCTGGACCTGGAGGTCGCGTGGGGCCCGGCACCTGGCTGCTCGCCGAGCGACTCACTCAATCAGACGTGTCGTGATACCAAGCCGGTCGGCCCGGTGGCAGCGATTGCCCTGTCCATCTCCACCGCAGGTCCGGCGTCACAGCATTGAAGGCGAGAACGTATGTCCGTCCCGGAGTCCGACACCACAGCACGCAAATCGGTAACCCTGCGTCGTCGCCTGATTGCCGAAGTGGAGCAGCTCAGCGGTCCGCGCGGCTTCTCGGCGGCTACCGACGAGGCCTTGTCCTTCTGGGTCGCGCGCAAGAGGCTGCGTCGCGCGATCGATCGCCACGGGGAGGACACCAGCGGGCGCGGCCCCTGCTGTCAGTAACGAGAGGATCAGCAGTTCCCGAGAATCGACTCCATCGCGTTCTTCTCCGCCGACGTGACCCAGACGTCGTACTTGGCCTTCACGTCGATCTGGCGGGCGATGTACGTGCAGCGGTACGCCTTGCGCGGCGGCAGCCAGGTGGCGGCGTCGGAGTCGCTCTTCTGGCTGTTCAGCGGCCCGTCCACGGCCAGGAGGTTCAGCGGGTCGTTGGCGAACTCCTTGCGCTTGGTGGCCGACCATTGCTGGGCGCCCTTCTGCCAGGCGTCCGACAGCGGGATCAAGTGATCGATCTGGACGTCCATGCTCGTGTCCTGGCCGCGTTTGAACTCGATCGTCTTGCCGCTGTAGGGGTCCTTCAGCGTGCCGGTCAGAACGATGCAGTCCTGGGTGCCGCGCTTGAAAGTTTCGTCCTCCAGGTCGCGCTTCAGGATGTCGTTACGGGTGTCGCAGCCGTTGCGGTCCACGTCCGTCCACGCCGGGCCGAACTCGTCGCGGTCGAAGCCCGTCTTGGGAGCCCGGCCTTTGACGTCCAGCTTGGCGAGCTTCTTGCGGGCGTCCGAGACCGAGGCCGAGTCGGGTTTCCCGGGAGTGTCGGGGTACGTGGACTGCGCTTCTAAGCCGCCGCAGCCGGTCAACACCGTCATCGTGGCCAGACCGGCCAGGAACGTCCGAACCCGCACCCCTACCCCCAGACTTCGCCTTTCGTAAAGTCAAGGTATAGCAAGTGCCCGTAAATGGTCTTATAACGCCTCGGGGGCGTCTTGTCTCCCACCTCGGCGCGAACGGGATCTCGCGCAGGCGGGCGTACGGCGTGCTCACCACCTCGAAGCGGGCGGCGAAGGCGGCGGCGGGGCCCTCGTCCCACAGGGAGAGAGAACGAGCCTTGTCGTACGCTGATCGGGGATCATGACACGTCGGGAAGAGGCGGCATGGCGCAGCGGCGCTTACTCGAAGGACTTGGGGTCACGGTCGCTGAGGAAACGGCGTACCGGGCTTTGCTCAGACACGGTCCCGCGACGCTGAGCGAGCTGGCCGCCGAGACAGGCTCGTCCGCCGCCGCCATCCGCCGCATGCTGCCCCGGCTGGAGGACCTCGGCCTGATCTCCCGCGTGGCCGGCCGCCCCCTCCGCCTCATCGCCACCCCGCCCACCATCGCCATCGACATCCTCGTCGCCCGCCGCCAGGAGGAGCTCACCCACAGCCGCGCGGCCGCCGCGCTTCTGGCCACGGAAGTCGCCGCTCGCAGCGGGCCGCAGCCGGAGGAGGTGCTGGAGGTGGTGACCGGCCGCGACGCCGTGGCCCGCCGCTACCTCCAGCTGGAACGCAACGCCACGCGGGAGATGCTGGTGCTGGTGCATCCGCCGTACGCGGTGGACATCAGCGACGACCGGGAGAATCGGCAACGAGCGGCCCGCAGGGGAGCGCCCGTCACCCGCGGCATCTACAGCCCTCAGGCCTTCGAACACCCCGGCATGCTGGCCCACACGCGCCGCGCCGTCGCTGACGGCGAGCAGGCCAGGCTCGGCCAGGTGCCGGTCAAACTGGCCGTCGCCGACGCCCGCACCGCCATCCTGCCGCTGGTCTCCGATGAGGACCAAGCCGTCGAGAGCGCCCTCGTGGTCCACCCGTCAGCGCTGCTCGACGCCCTGGTCGGCCTGTTCGAGACGCTGTGGCGAGCCGCCGTGCCGCTGCGCCTGTCGACGGAGGGCCTGGAACAGGAGCGAGAGGCCCCGGACGCCGAGGTGCTGGCCCTGCTGGCAGCCGGCATGAAGGATGATGCCATCGCCAGGCAACTGGGCCTGAGCCCGCGTACGGTGCAGCGCCGCGTCCAGGTGCTGAGCGAGCGCCTGGGCGCCCGGACCCGCTTCCACGCCGGCTTCCTCGCCGCCCAGCACGACCTGCTACCCAAATGATCAGGACCCGCCCCGCTCACTCTTCGGACTGCGCATATCGCCCAGGTATTCCTCCTTCTAGGAACGAACCCGTGTCGCGGCGAATGACACTGCCAGCGCCGCGATCACTGGAATCGCGGTATAGAAGATCAGGAACAGCAGACCCACCGGCCATAGTCCCTGGCCGCCTCCGCCCTCTCGGACGACACCGATAAGAAAGAGGACGTAGAAGGGACTCGCTGCCAGCAGGCCCCACCAGAGCCCGCCTTGCGGGACGAACCACGCAGCCGTCCCGGAGAGAACGGCTAGGCCGAGGAAAGCCAGGAGGAGGTACGGTGAGTCGAAGAAATCTCGCGGTGCGCCGGGCGACACCACTGGAGAGGTCAGGTGACAGACTCCCGCAGCGGCGGCGCCTGCGATCGCCAAGATCAGGATCCAGACGGTGGCGTCGGTAAGACGAGGCATGGAACCATTCCTTGCGTCCGGTCTTCTACGTGATCAGCATTCCGCCGTCCACCGGCAGCGTCACCCCTGTGATGTACGAGGACGCGTCGCTCGCCAGGAAGACGGCCGCGGCCACCAGCTCGGTCGGGTCGCCGGGCCGGCCCATGACCACCCGCGACTCCAGCATCCGCTCCAGATAGCCGGGTTGGTACTGCTCGGTCATCTCCGAGGCGAAGAAGCCCGGCTCCAGGCAGTTGACCCTGATCCCGCGCCGCCCGGTCCACTGCTGGGCCAGGTCGCGGGTGAGGCCGATCACTGCCGCCTTGGACGCGCTGTAGGCGGCCTGGGGCAGTCCGGCCGTGGTCTCGCCGAGCACACTGCCGATGTTCACGATCGACGAACCCGAGGGCATGACCCGAGCGCATGCCTGTGCCATCCAGTACGTCCCGTACAGGTTGACGTCGATGACCTGTCGGAACTCCTCGGGCGTCTCGCGCACCGCGGGCACGGCTGTGGCGATCCCGGCGTTGTTGATCAGCACGTTGACGCCGCCCAGCGTCTCGACGGCGGCGGCGACCAGTGCCGTGCAGTCCTCGTGACGTGCGACGTCCGTCGGCACGGCGAGGCACCGGCGGCCGGTCTCCTCAACCAGCCGCCGCGTCTCCTCCAGCCGGTCCGCGCGCCGGGCGCCGATCACGATGTCGGCGCCCACCTCGGCCAGCCCGCGGGCGAAGGCCACGCCCAAGCCCGACGAAGCCCCGGTGACGATCGCCACCTTCCCGTCCAGCCGGAACAGCTCCAGCACGTCAACCCCCGCCCTCCCGGTCGAGACCGAAACGATCCCGCACGCGCGTTTCGTTAGGACGAGAGTGCCACACTGCGTGCCTTCCTTCGGGGACGGCCTCGACGCGCACGTGCTGCCGAGACCGGAATGCTCCGCCCTCCGCATGCTGTCCAGACCGAAACGCCCCGGCCCCGACATGCTGTCGAGACCGGGGCGCCCAGCACCTCGGAGGCCCTTAGAGGCCGTATTCCTTGACGATCCGCTCGTGCCGCTCGACCTCGACGTCGATCTCCCGCGCCAGGTCCAGCCAGGCCAGCGGATGCACCCACCGCTCGGTCGCGTCGTCGAGCAGCGCGTCGACCTCGGAGGGCGAGACGTCCGGCGGCACCGCGACCCAGCCGAACACGCCCGGCAGCGGCTCCCCGCTCGTCGGGTGGTTGACCTTGTAGTTTTCGTCGCTGTAAACCCACATCGGCCAGCCGCGCTCGGCCATGACCTCGGTGAACTCCGCCCAGTCCTCCTCGCTCGGCGCCGCGCCGTCGAAGAAGTAGCTGGTGTAGCCGCCGGGCCGCAGGATGCGCACGGCGGCGAAGGGTGGCACGAAGTTCTGCTGCTCCTGCGGGTCCTCCGGCACGGGCTCCAGCAGCTGCGGGTCGAAGACCACCAGGTCGCCGGCGTTGTAGTCCATGCCGCGCGGCTGGGGCAGCGCCAGCCGCGCGGTGGCGGGGCCGGTGCGGATCGACAGCACCTGGCGCTGTCCACCGTCGGGGGCGGGGAGGATGACCCGGATGAGGCCCATTTCCTCCTCGATCGGCCCTTCCTTGGACTTGATCGGCATGCCGATCTTGGCCGCGCCCCTGCGTACGGTGTCCCAGTCCTCCGCCGAGGTGGCCATGACGATCATGCGCCAGACGTCCTCGTCGCTGAGCTCGTCGATCACCTCGAGCAGCGACTGGGCGGCCTTGGCGTTCTGGTCGAGCTGCTGGGCGGCGCCGGACAGCAGGCGGCGGGCCTCGATGTCGGCCCCGGCCGCTACGGCGTGCTCGGCGGCGTCGAGCGCCTCCTCCCACCGCTCCCGCGCGCTGTGCAGGCGGGCGAGCGCCACCTGCTGGGCGGCGTGCGGCAACATCGCGGCCATCTGCTCCAGCCGCTCGTCCTGGCGGGCCTCGATGAGCAGCGTGGTCAGGAAGGCCACGTCGTCTTCCTCAGCCTCGGCGATCTTGCCCGAGTCGACGAGCAGGCTCCAGTAGATGTCGGCGCCCGTGGCGGGGTAGCCGAGGAAGCCGACTGTCGTGGTGTGGCGGCGGGTGGCCTCGAGGTCCTCGCCGGACAGCGGCGCCAGCCAGCCGACCCACTTCTCCGGGTCGGCGTTGAAGCCGTCGGCCGCGTCGAACAGGCCCACCCGGTCATCGAGCGGCCCAGGGGCCTCGGGCTCGGCGGCGGCGTCGGCGGCGGCCCGCAGTGCGGCGATGCGCTCGGCCAGGCCCTCGGTGTCGCGCAGCTCGGCGGTGCCGGACTCGGCCAGGTCGGCCAGCAGCCTGGCCTGCCACACGCCCTGCCGGGCGACGGCCAGGTCGCCCGCGATCAGCGCGAGCTCGACGCGGGCGCGGTAGCCGCCCATCATGCCGAAGTAGTCGATCCACTGGCGCAGCACGCGGCCGAGCTGCCAGGTGTTGGTGATCTGCGAGGAACCGGCCAGCAGGCCGACGGCCCGCGACCACTCCACGAACACGCGTGGGTGCTCGCCGACCACGTCGAGATCGGGCAGCGCGTCCACGGCCTCGGCGGTGCGGCCCAGCTTGGCCAGGATCAGCGCCCGGCGCACGCCGTCGCGGTGCTCCTTGGCGACCGGGTCGTCAGGCTGGAACCCGGCGGCCGCCTGCAGCGCGTTGAGCGCGTCCTCCGGCCGGCCGGCCGCCAGCAGCGCGCGGGCGCTCTCGGCGCCGAGCTCCCAGCTGGCCTCGCGCCCGGCCACGCGCAGCCGCTCGACGGCGGACTCGGCGTAGGTCACGGCCTCGCCCGGCTTGCCGGCGTCGATCAGAGCGGCGACGTAGTGGGTCACGAGCCCGGTGAAGGCGGGCTTCTCCGGGCTCATGCCCTCGATGTAGGCCCCCAGCGTCTCCAGACGCTCGCTTGCGTAACCGGGGCCGTCGGTGTTGGCCCACGTGATGGCCAGAGCCTCGACCGCCGCCGGGGCGGACGGGCACTCGCGCACGTCTTCGCGCTGGGCGAACGCCACCAACTGCTGCGCGTCGTCGATGGCGACCGCGCCCTGCGCCCGGTCGCCGATGCGGCCGACCAGGTGCCAGTAGCGGGCGTAGAACTCGAGCCAGGGCAGCTCCAGGGCTTCTGCCTGCTGCGCGATGGCCGGGGCCATGACGTCGAGCTGGGGATATCGGCCCTCGTAGGCCTGTGCAGGGAGGTCTCCCAGCGCCATGGCGAGGCCAACGTTGCCCGCCTCGGAAAGCTGCTGCTGGGTGTCGCCGACCCAGGCCCAGATGTCCACGTCCATGGGCAGTCAGTCTGCCAGGTCAACGAGCGTGCCCAAAACGCAAGAGCTCGATCAGCTCGTCCGTTTCTCCGTCGTCGAGGGCCGAAAACATGGATGCCATGAGATCGTCGGTACGCTCCTCGACCTCCGCGCGGCGCGCCACCACCTCGGGCGCAGGGGTGGCGTACGGCTCGGGCCAAGTGAAGAACTTCGCGATCATCTTGCCCGCGGCGAGCCCGAAAGGGGTCGCGTCGTGGTCGGCGGCGAGCGTGGCTTCCAGCGGGTGCAGCCCGGCCGCGATCACGGCGTTGGCGTGCAGGCCGCCGCGCAGCTCGCGTACGCAGTGCATGAGCTGGACGGCCCGCGCGGGCGGGTCGTCGGCCAGCGGCACCTTCCGCCAGCCCGCGAACAGCGGGGCGCCGGTGGAGGGAGCCCGCTGGACGACGCGTTCGAGCAGCTCGGCGATTCTGGCGCAGCCGTCGTAGTCGCCGAGCTTGCGCCTGCCCCAGGCCCGGCACGCCTCGGCGTACAGCTCGACGGCCTGGTCGACGGGAAGCTTGCGGCCGCCGTTCCAGCTCTCCTCGACGTGTGCGGGCGGAAAGAAGACGACGACCGAATTGACCACGTCGGCGTCGCACTCGCCGAGCACGCCGCAGCGGCCCCTGAAATAGAGCTCGCGTGCGCCGAGGCCGAGCTCGTCGCAGATCGCCTTGGCCTCTCTGGAGATCATGAATCCGCCGCCGAACTGGCCGATGGGCGCTTTCACCTGCGCGGCGGTGGTGCGTGGGTCTGCCATGTCCACCCCTCGGTCCGTGAAGTAGACCCAGGATCCCTCAGGAGAACATCATTCTGCAAGCATCAGGTCCCCGCTCGCCACGAGCACGGCGGGACCGGAAAGGTAGCTCGTGTCCTCATCGAGGATCACGGTCAGCGTGCCGCCGAGCACCTCGACGGTCCAGGTGCCGGTGGTGTCGCCTGACAGGCTCGCGGCGGCGACCGCCGTGGCCACCGCGCCGGTGCCGCAGGCACGCGTCTCGCCGCAGCCGCGCTCGTAGACGCGCATGACCGCGCGGCTGGTGCCGACCGGGTTGAACAGCTCGATGTTGACCCCGGCGGGGAAGACGCCGGTGTCGAAGCCGGGCTGGTGGGTGAGGTCCAGCTGGACGACCGGGTCGCCGATGGGACAGGCCAGGTGCGGGTTGCCCATGTCGACGTGGATGCCGGTGTATTCGTGGCCGCCGACGCTCGCCACGCTCTGGCCGCGCACGACGGGCTTGCCCATGTCGACTGTGATGTCGCCGTTGGGCTCGACGCGGATCATGCGAACGCCGCCCCGCGTGGCCACCGCGAACTCCTGCGGATCGGCCAGCCCGGCGTCGATCAGGTAGCGGGCGAACACGCGCACGCCGTTTCCGCACATCTCGGGCGTGCTGCCGTCGGCGTTGCGGTAGTCCATGAACCACTCGGCCGCGGCCGCCTGCTCGGCCACCTCGTGGCACTGCTTCGTGCGCACCACCCGCAGCACGCCGTCGGCTCCGATGCCGGCCCTTCTGTCGCAGATCTTGGCGACGAGCTCGGTCGACATGTCGACCGCGCCGTCGGGATCGGGGAGGATGACGAAGTCGTTCTCGGTGCCGTGGCCCTTCAGAAACCGCATTGTAGGAGTTTATGCGCAGGGATGGCCGGCGACTCGCGCGAGGGACCGCTCGAGGAGGTCCGGGGCGTCGTACGGCAGCCAGCACACCCGCGGATCGCGACGGAACCACGACTCCTGGCGGCGGGCGAAGCGCCTGGTGGCCCTGATCGTCTCCGCGATCGCCTGCTCCTCGCTCCATTCGCCCTCGAGGAAGCGGATGACCTGGGCGTATCCGAGGGCGCGGCTCGCCGTGCGGCCCTCCGCCAGCCCCTGACCGAGCAGCGTCCGCACCTCCTCGACCAGGCCCGCCTGCCACATCCGCTCGACCCTGAGCGCGATCCGCTCGTCCAGCTCCGGCCGGGGCACGTCGAGGCCGATTTGGAGGCTCGGGTAGACGGCGTCGTAGGACGGCATCGTGGCCGAGAACGGGCGGCCCGAATGCTCGATCACCTCCAGCGCGCGCACGATGCGGCGGCCGTTGCTGGGCAGGATGGCCGCCGCGGCCGCCGGGTCCCGCTCGCGCAGCCGCTCGTACAGCGGGGCCGGGCCCCGCTCGGCCAGCTCGTCCTCCAGCCGCGCCCTGATGTCCGGGTCGGTGCCGGGGAACTCCAGGTCGTCGAGCGCCGCCCGCACATACAGGCCGCTGCCGCCCACCAGCACGGGCACCTCGACGGCGTCGATGACCTTCCTGGCCAGCCGCTGGTACTCGGCCACGCTGGCGGTGACCGTGACGTCCCAGATGTCCAGCAGGTGGTGGGGGACGCCGCGCATCTCGGCCGGGCTCAGCTTGGCGGTGCCGATGTCCATCCCGCGGTAGAGCTGCATGGAGTCGGCGTTGACACACTGGCCCCCGAGGCGGAGCGCGATCTCCACGGCAAGGTCGGACTTTCCGGCCGCGGTGGGGCCGACGACGGCGATGACTGGCTGCTGGCGCACGTGCACAAGTTTGCTAGAGGTCGAGCAGTGTCGGCTGCAGATAACCCTCGTGGGTCAGCAGCCAGCGCTTGGTCTCCACACCTTCGCCGCCGCTGAAACCGCCCAGACCGTTGCCCGCGATCACCCGGTGGCAGGGGACGACGATCGGGATCGGGTTGGAGCCCATGATCGAGCCGATCCCGCGGGCCGGCACCGTCGAGCCGCTGAGCCGGGCCAGCTCGCCGTAGGTGACGGCGGTGCCGTACGGGACCTTGTGCAGGGCCTGGAGCACCTGGAGGCGCGCGCCGGACATGAGCCGCCAGTCCACGGGCGTCTCGAACTCCTTCAGCTCTCCGGCGAAATAAGCGTTCAGCTCCGCGACCACGGAGGCCGTACGATCCGAATCATGGACTTCCGCGAGCCCGAGCCGGTCGGCCAGCCCCGCCCGGGAGCCCCAGCCCGACGCGACGAGACCGGCCTCGGTGACGGCCAGCACGAATGTGCCCACCGGCGTCGGCACGTCAGCGAAGGCAACGCCGTCCTTCATTGGGGCCATGATGTCCTCACGTGAGCTCGTGGTGCTGGGCACCTCCAGCGCTGTCCCTACCCGACACCGTAACCACAATGGCTACCTTCTGCGCTGGGACGGTCAGGGCTTCCTGTTCGACCCGGGAGAGGGCACACAGCGGCAAATGGTGCACGCCGGGCTGAGCGCGCACGACGTGCACTGGGTGTGCGTGACGCACTTCCACGGTGACCACTGCCTGGGCGTTCCGGGGGTCATCCAGCGCATCGCCCGCGACAAGGTCAGGCATCCGGTGCGGGCGGTGTTCCCGGCCTCCGGGGAGACCTACTGGAGGCGGTTGCGCCACGCCGCCGCCTTCGCCGACACGCCGGTCATCAGCGAGCATCCGGTCTCCGGCCACCTGGCCGGCGTCGGGCCGATCATCGCGCGCCGCCTGTCCCATCCCATCGAGTCGTACGGCTACCGCGTGCAGGAGCCGTCAGGCCGCCGCATGTTGCCCGACAAGCTGGCCGCCCACGGCATCCGCGGCCCGGAGGTCGGCGAGCTGCAGCGCACCGGCTCCGTACGCGGCGTCACTCTCGAGGAATGCAGCGTGCCCAAACCGGGGCAGAGCGTGGCGTTCGTCATGGACACCCGGCTCTGCGACATGGTCTTCGAGCTGGCCTCCGGCGTGGACCTGCTGGTCATCGAGTCCACGTTCCTGTCGTCGGAGAGCGCGCTGGCCAAGGAATACGGGCACCTGACGGCCTTCGAGGCGGGGCTGGTGGCGGCGGACGCGGGGGTGCGCAGGCTGGTGCTCACGCACTTTTCGGAGCGGTATGGGTTCGCCGACGAGCCGGCCTTCGTGGCCGAGGTACGGCGTCACTACGACGGGGAGGTCGTGCTCGCCCGCGACCTGATGACGGTCCCGGTGCCGCGCCGTCAGGTCCACAGCCCGGCGATGTAACCGACGCCGTAGGGGGCCGCCCGCGTGAGCAGGCGGCCGTGCAGCCTCGCCGTCTCCGCGGCTCCGGCCAGCACTTGCAGGGCTGCCCTGCCGCTCACCCAAAGGCGGTCCGCTTCCTCGGGGTCCAGTGCGGCGAGTGCTTCGGGGGCGGCGGTGGCGACGGCGTCCGCGATCAGGTCGTCGTACGGCTGGGCGGCGTCGTCGTACCTGCCGGGGGCCTTGGAGGTGAGGCAGGCCGAGCCGTCGGCCATGACCAGCAGCGCCACCCGCTCCCCGGCCGCCGCCAGCTTGGCGCCCAGGGACAGGCACTCCTCGGTCGTGGCGTCGAAGGCCACGGAGTGGAAGGCGTCGGGGGCGCGGTCACGCAGGAGGCAGCGGCCGACGGTCAGGGACAGCGGCAGGACGGGCTCGCCGGGGCCGGCCGTGACGTCCAGGCCCCAGGGGCGCAGGGTGCCCGTCGCGTGGCCGCCGTACGAGGCGGCGTGGCCGTCCCCGCCGACGACGATGAGCGTGTCGGGGCGGGTCGCGAGCAGGCCGGCGATCGCGGTGTCGCAGGCGGAGCGGAGATCGGGCAGCTGGGTCACGATCAGCGGAGTGGGCGGGCAGACGGCCGCGGCGGCAAGCACGAGCGCAAGCGTACGGTGCCGCCGCCCGCCACTTCGTCAGTAGGGGCTCTGTCCGTCCCGCACCTTCGCGAACAGGCTCTGGGCGTAGGCGTGGGCCGCCTTGTGCAGCCCGCCCCCGAAGCTGATCCTGGCCACCCCCAGCTCGGCCAGCCGCCCGAGCGACGGCGTGCCCGGCCTGAACAGGATGTTGACCGGCCCGTCGACCTCGGCCACCAGTGCCCGGATCCCGTCCTCGTCGGCCAGCGTGATCGGGTAGACGCAGTCGGCGCCAGCTTCGCGGTAGAGCCGCGCGCGCTCGACGGCCTCCTGCGTGGAGGTCCTGCCGTGGAGGTACGTGTCGATCCGCGCATTGATCACCAGATCCTGCCCGGCGGCCGCCCGCACCTCGGCCAGAAACTCCGCCTGGACGCCCGCGTCGAACAGCTCGCCGGTGCGGGGATCGGTGTCCTCCAGATTGCAGCCCACAGCGCCGGCCGCAGCGAGCCGTTCCACCAGTTCGGCGGGCTTGAGCCCGTAGCCGCGTTCCACATCGGCCGTCACCGGCACGTCCACGGCCCTGGTGATGCGGGAGATGGCGGCCATCATCTCGCCGACCGGCGTGCCCTCGCCGTCCGCGTACCCGAGCACCTTCGCGACGGCGGCGCTGCCGGTGGCGACCGCCGGGAAACCGGCCTCCTGTACGGCACATGCGGAGGCGGCGTCCCAGATGTTGGGCAGGACCAGGGGGCTCCCGGGCACGTGCAGCGCGCGCAGCACGCCCACCTTCTCAGTCGTCATACGACGACCCTACGGAGCAAGGTGGCTTCCGCCGTAGGTCCAATACGGTCCATTAACGGCAAGCCACTTCACCTGGGGGCGGCTCTCAGCAGCAGCCCTGGGGTACTGGCTCGTTCGGTTGGCTCAGCAGCCGCTCGTGGCGCACTGGCCGATGACTTCGCCCGCCGGGCCGTCCGCCGGGGTGTCGGCCTCCGGCGCCTGCGGCGCCTTGGTGGGGGAGGACGGCGAGGGCCGCTGGCCGGTGCCGGTCTGGGTCGTGCCGCGTGAGGGGTCGGAGCCCGTCGAGCCGGTGTCGCCGCCGGTGTCGGCAGCGGGGTCGCCGCCGGTGCCCGTATCGGTGTCGGCGTCGCCCATGCTGCCGTCGTCCGGCAGGCCGTCCTTGGGAGCGTCGGTGGCGACATCCCCCATGGTGGCGTCGTCGTCCTGGAAGTTCGGGTCGGCGCTCTGGGAGGCGGCGGGCCCGCCGGTGCCCTGCTGCGTGGCGGGAGTGGTGGGGTTGGCGGCCAGCATGTAGCCGACGCCGCCCGCCGCGAGCACGGCGACGAGCGCCGAAACGGCGATGGCGATGGTCTTCTTCTTGTTCTTCGGGGGTTCGGCGCCGCGGCCGTCGCTTCTCTGGGCCAGGCGGACATCCCCTGGTCCGGACAGGATCTCGGGACGATCCGGCTCGCTCGGATCTTGCATTGCGGTGACAACTCCTGCAGTCGTATCGGGGGAAAACTCGTCTGCTTCGAGGGTGATGGACCACACTAGCCGCAACAGACGAATGCTCGCACACCAATCACAAAGGAATCACGACTTGTCCCCGCTTAGATCCATTTCCGCAGGTAGCCGTGGGCACCTGCGATCGGTGGCAGGCGCGGCCGGGGTCCTGGTCACCGCCGTCCTGGGAATATTCCTGGCATTTACCGGTTCCTCGGAACGGTCCTCACAAAGAACTCCGGAAATGGATGAGGAAACGCAGCTTTCCGTAAGATCCAATTCACCCTCCGCTACTTCCGCCATCTCTCATACGAGATGGATCGCATCCCCGATGCTGGTCCATGGAACGTTCCAGAACACGGTCCCCGTCCCGGCTCCGTGGCTGCAGGCCGTGCCCCCGCCAGGAGCGGTGGTCCCGTCGTCCGCCCCGGTGCCGTCGTCCGCCCCGGCACCGCCGATCACGCCGGCGGCCCGGCCGCAGCGGTCGGCCGCTCCCCGGACGCCCGTCCCCAAGCGCCCCAAGACGACGCCTCGAGTCGGCTCACCGACCCCACAGGCGCCTCCTCCGGAGCGGCCGGAGCCAGAGCCGGAACGGCCACGGGTTTTCGGGGGAGGCGTCGCGGACCCCTGCGCCACGTTCCATGACTTCCGCCGAGAGCCCTGCTACAGCTTCCTGAATCGGCTCGCCGGATGACGGGCCGGCCACCGATGACGGTGGCCGGCCGGCTGTCGCCGGCACTTCACACGGTGCTCTCCCGGACCGCTTGACGGGACTCAGGCCTCGGCGCCGAGCGCCGCCTTCGTCAGTTCGGCCTGCCGCCGTATCTGCCCCATGACGACCGGGTTGACCCCTTTGGCCTGGAACGTGGCGACCATCTGGTCCACGACCGCGTTGGCCCGCCCCAGATCACCCTGCCTGGCCTGGGCCCTGGCGAGGCGGCGCATCACCAGGTTCAGGGTGATGTTGTCGATGGTGGCCTCCTGCACGACCCGCGTGAGGTGCTCGATGCCCTGCTTGGGATCCGGTGGGCGCACGCGCAGCCGCTTGTCCGCCGTCAGCGCCTTGAACTCGCTCTCCGCGTTCAGGCCCTTCACCATCCGCGCGTACGTGGCCAGCCGGTGGTCGCCGTACCTGTCGATCACCTCGTCCAGCGCCAGGTTGCCCGAGCGCAGCGCCGGCGAGTCGGAGCCGAGCAGTGAGAACAGCTTGCCCTGCTCCTCGCCCAGCATCAGCTCCGCCACCTGGTGGTCGTCGCGGGCGACCGGGAAACGTACCCTGACCAGGCAGGCGGGGGAGACGATGCGGGAGCCGTCGGCGGCGATGTACTGGGCGCGGACCTGGTATTCGCCGGGCTGCTGGAAGTAGTGCCCGTCGCGGCCGTGCCCGATGTACGCGCTGCGGTACAGGGCCGGGTTGCCCTCGTCCAGCCGGATGTCCGGCGAGGTGTCCACGCAGTGGCGGATCATCGGCCGGTACAACACGGTCCTGCCGCCCGGCTGCGTGATCGACACCTGCGTGAACTCCGAGTCCGGGTGCAGGTGGCCGTGGGTGACGCGGGGCTCGCCGGCGCAGGCGAGCTTGAGCTCGACCACGACGGGCTCGCCCAGCTCGAACGACTCCTTGGCGCGCAACTCCAGCCGCAACCCGGAATGGTCCTCGACCGGCTGCTCGAACGGTTCGATCTCGGCCGCCCCGGTGCCGAACGCGTTGGCGCCCATGGCGACGTCGCGGAAGAAGCCGTGGCGCAGGTGCACCAGCTCCGGGTCGGTGAACTGGAAGGGGAAGGCCGCCCAATAGCCCTGTTCACCACCGGGCCTGAAGTTCTGTACGTAGTTCATCCACGACAGATCACCGAAGCCGCCGTCCGGGCCGAGGGGCTGGGGTGGGGTGGCGAGGTTCTTCTGCCAGGAGTGGAGCAGGTTGAAGGCGTGCCCTAACTCATGCACATACGTCCGTAGCTGCGCGCGTTGCGCCTGCGGGGAGTCGCCCTTGATCGCGTCGTAGAAGACCGCCGCCCCCTGCCGCTGATGGGCGTCGTTGTAGTCGAACATGATGCCCCGGTAGCCGCCCACATGCTTGCTGGCCACCAGCAGCCACACCCGCCACGCCGGCGCGTCCGCGAACGTGCTGAACTGCTGCGTCATCGCATGGTGCAACTCGGCGTCGTTCCACGCCAGATCCGCCCCCGACCCGTCCACCGGGATCACCCCGGGCTCCGCCGTCGTCAGCTCGATGCCCGCCTCGGCGTACGCGGCGGTCACACTCAACTCCCTCGCGGGCGACCCGCTCGGACCCGGCAGCGACCCGGTGCGGTACGACACGAACGGCACCGTGCCCGTCACCGAGTCCTGCTCGAGCAGCACCCGCCGGAAGAACGGCGAGGAGAACGACAGCTGATAGGTGCGCCCCGCCACCGCCGCCGTCCCCGACCCGTCGATGATCGTCACGCTCACGTCCTCGTCCGGCGTGTCGAAGGTGAACACCCCGCGCCCGTCGATCCGGGCCTCGGCACCCTCGGCCCGCACGGCGGGGGCGTTGACCACGAACGACCCGACATACGAGATCGTCGCGCCCGCCACGGCGAACAGGTCGCCGCTCACCCGCCCGGTCGGCCTGGTCCCGTCGACGTCGACGCGGAGCGCCAGCCGCGAGTCGCCGTCCTGCCCCTCGTACAACCCGCTGATCATGGCAGCTCCTGGGGGAATCGTCAGGGATTACATCGTCCCCCGCCAGGAGAGCCTGTCAACGAGATCCACGAACTTGAAGCGCCCCCAGCAGCTCCTCCGACGCCCGGGTGATCGTCTCGACGGCCCGGTCGAACGCCTCGGCGTTGTGCGCCGCCGGCGCGCGGAAGCCGGAGATCTTCCTGACGTACTGCAGCGCGGCCGCGCGCACGTCCTCCTCGGTCACGCTCTCGGTGAACGGGGGACGGAGGGTCTTGATGCTCCTACACATGCCTCAACGGTAACCGGCCCTAAGACGGAGGGCTGAGCTCGTTGCCGAAGTCGAGGGCGATCTTGCGCAAGCCCTCGGCCAGCTCGTCGCGGTCCCGCGCGTCGATGCGTTCGGCGGGCCCCGACACCGACATCGCGGCCACCACCCGGTTGCCGTCCCACACGGGCACGGCCAGGCAGTGCACGCCCAGCTCCTCCTCGCCCAGGTCCATGGCGTAGCCGCGGGCCCTGACGACGTCGAGCTCGGTGAGCATGCCGCCGACGTCGGTGATCGTGTTGGGGGTGCGGCGCGGCATGCCGGTCCGCTCGAACACGGCGACCGCTTCGCCGTTGGGCCGCCCCGCCAGCAGCACCTTGCCCACGGCGGTGCTGTGCGGCAGCACCCGCCGGCCGACCTCGGCGAACATGCGCAGCCTCCGCGGTGAGGGAACCTGCGCCACGTAGACGACGAAGTCCCCTTCGAGCACGGCCAGGTTCGCGGTCTCGCCGGACAGCTCGACCATCTTCGTCAGGTACGGCTGCGCCCACACGCCCACCATGCTCTCCGCGATGCCGCCGAGCCGCACCAGGCCGCCGCCCAGGGCGTACCTTCTGTCAGATTCCTGGCGCACGTAGCCACGCGCGAGCAGGGTCTGCAGCAGCCGGTGAATGGTGCCGTACGGCAGCCCGGTCCTGGCCGCGATCTCCGACAGTCCGGCCTCGCCGCCATGCGCGGCCAGCGCCTCCAGCACATCGAGCGCCCGCTCGACCGACTGGACACTCACAGGCTCACCCCGCGCAGCGAGGCGTCCAGCACCTCGGCGGTGTGCGCCACCCTGATCTCCGCGCCGGCCCGCCGCATGGCGGCGGCGATCTGCATGGTGCACCCGGGGTTGGCGGAGACCAGCAGCTCGGCCCTGGTCGAGCCGACCGCCTTGGCCTTCCTGTCGCCCAGGTCGCGGGCGGCCTGCGGCTGGAAGATGTTGTACGTGCCCGCCGAGCCGCAGCAGATGGCCGACTCGGGGATCTCGCGCAGCTCCAGTCCGGGAATGCCGCTCAGCAGCTCGCGCGGCTGGGCGCGCACGCCCTGGGCGTGGGCCAGGTGGCAGGCGTCGTGGTAGGCGACGGTGAGCGGCAGCGGATGCCGCCTGGCCACGGGTCCCAGCTCCGTCAGGAACTCCGACAGGTCACGCACCTTGAAGCCGGGCTCGCGGCCGAGCAGCACGGCGTACTCCTTCATGGTGGAGCCGCAGCCGGCCGCGTTCACCACGACGGTGTCCACCCCGGCCTGCTCGAAGGTCCTGACGGTGCGCCGGGCCAGTCGCCTGGCCTGGTCCTCGCGCCCGGAGTGCACGCTGAGCGCCCCGCAGCAGCCCTGACCCCGCGGGATGACCACGTCGCAGCCCTCCAGCGCGAGCACCCGCGCCGTGGCCGCGTTCACCTGGGGGAAGAACTCGCCCTGCACGCACCCGGTGAGCATGCCGACCACAGCACGGCGCTCCCCGCGAGCCCGGACCACGCGCGGCAGCCGCTGCCGCCGCTCCACGCGCGGCGCCAGCGCGGCCATGGCCCCGAGGCTGGGGTTGACGCGCGTGAGCAAGGGCGCCATCCGCTCGGCCAGCCACATCCCCGGCCGCAGCAGCCGCAGCCTGCGCGGGTAAGGGAACAGGGAGAACACGATGCCGCGCACGGCCCGCTCCTGCGGGTCGCGTTCGTGCCGTCGCTCGACCTCCGCCCTGGTCAGCTCGATCAACCGGTCGTACTTGACCCCGGACGGGCAGGCGGTCACGCACGCCATGCATCCCAGGCAAGCGTCGAAATGCCCCGCCATTTCCGGCGTGATCGGGGTGCCCTCGACATGCTGCTGCATCAGGTGGATCCGCCCGCGCGGCGAGTCCATCTCCTCGCCCCAGAGCAGGTACGTCGGACACGTCGGCAGGCAGAACCCGCAGTGCACACAATCGTTGATCAGTTTCGGGTCCATCTAGATCCCTCCCACAAAGCGGCCGGGAGACATCCTGCGCCCGGGATCGAACTGCTCCTTGACCCGCCGCATCAGGGGCAACCCGCTGACCTGCCCCCACCGGTCGACGCTCGGGTAAGGAGCGGCGAGCACGCTCACCCGCCCGCCGGCCGCCTCGACCCGCTTGCGCAACACGGACACCGCCGCGGCCAGCTCCGGCTCCGCGATCGCCCCCCACGACTCCAGCACCACCCGCCCGGACAGCACAGAGCCTCGCAGCGACAGCCCGGTGCCGGCCACCACGTCCAGCACGGCCTGCGTGCCCGTGGCCGGGAATCGTACCTCGACCAGCACCTCGTCGTTCTGGATCAGTCCCCACCACGACGGCGGCTCGCCGGTCACCGTGCCCTTGCCAATCAGCGCGCGCAGCACCTCGGCTCGGGAGCCTGCGGCCGCGCCCTCGACCAGCACGGCCAAGGTCAGCGGCCCGCCGGGATCCGGCCAGTCCACCTCGGCGGCGCTCGGCTCGGCCTGCGAGGCGGCCAGCGCGGCGGCCATCGGCGGCAGCTCGTCGCGATCGAGCTCCGCCGTGATCCAGCGGCGGTCGGCGGGCAGCGGGTGCAGGCGGAACGTGGCCTCCGCGATGACGCCGAGCGTCCCGTACGAGCCGGTGAAGAGCTTGCCGAGGTCGTAGCCCGCGACGTTCTTGACCACTTTGCCGCCCGAGCGCGCGATCGTCCCGTCGGGCAGCACGACCGTGATGCCGATGAGCAGGTCGCGGGCGGTGCCATAGCGGAACGCGCGCGGCCCCGCGGGCGCGGTGGCCAGCGTGCCGCCGACCGTCGAGTCCTCGGCGAACGGCACGTCCAGCGCGAGCTCCTGTCCCTTGCCCGCGAGCGCGGCGGCCAGGGCGTCCATCGTCACCCCGGCCTGCGCCCGCACCACGAGGTCGCCGGCCGCGTGCTCCAGGATCTCGTTCATGCAACACAGGTCGAGCAGGACGTCGCACCGCTCCGGCGGCGGGCCCCAGTGCAGCTTCGTGCCGCCGCCGGCGGGGACCACCGCGAGGTCCCGTTCGGCGCAGGCGCGCAGCACGGCCGCGATCTCCTCGACCGTCTCCGGCAACGCCACCCAGCGCGGCTTGACCCCGCTGACGACGTCGTCCGCGCCCGCTTCCCTGACCGTCACCCCAGCATCAGACAGCAGCATCAGAACTGCTCCGCCTTCCCGGACTCCACCAGCGGATGCGCGCCCTTCCGAACGCCCGGCGCCTCACCGCACAGCCGCGGCGTGGGGAACACCTTGCCCGGATTGGACAGCCCTCGGGGGTCGAACGCGCACCGGACCAGCTGCATCGTGTCGAGGTCGGTCTCGCTGAACATCCTCGGCATGTAACGGCTCTTGTCCACGCCCACGCCGTGCTCGCCGGTGATCGAGCCGCCGTGCTCGATGCACAGGTCCAGGATCGCGCCGGAGACCACCTCGGCCCGCTCGCCCGCGCCCGGCTCGGCGTCGTCGAACAGCACCAGCGGGTGCAGGTTGCCGTCGCCGGCGTGGAAGACGTTGGCCACCCTGATCCCGTGCTCGGCCGACAGCCGGTCGATGGCGGCCAGCACGCTCGGCAGGGAGGTGCGCGGCACCACGCCGTCCTGCACGATGTACGCCGGGCTGATGCGGCCGACGGCGGCGAACGCGGACTTGCGTCCCTTCCAGATCGCCGCCCGCTCGGCGGGATCGGCCGCCACCCGCAGCTCGAACGCCCCCGAGCAGATCTCGGTGAGTTGCGCGAACTGCCGCTCGACCTCCGCCTCGGGCCCGTCCAGCTCGACGATCAGCACCGCCCCGGCGCCCTCCGGGTAGCGGCAGGCCACCGCCGCCTCGGCCGCCTCGATGGCGAGAGCGTCCATCATCTCGATCGCGGCCGGCACGATGCCCGCCCCGATGATCGCCGACACCGCCTGGCCGCCCTGCTCGATGCTCTCGAACGCGGCCAGCACCGTGGTCACGGCCTGCGGCGCGCGGCTGAGACGTACCGTGATCTTGGTGGCGATGCCCAGCGTGCCCTCCGAGCCGATGAACGCGCCCAGCAGGTCGTAGCCGGGGTCCATGCGGTCGAGCGTGACCAGGTCGCCGTCGGGGGTGACGATCTCGCAGGCCTCGACGTGGTTGACGGTGAAGCCGTACTTGAGGCAGTGGGCGCCGCCGGAGTTCTCCGCCACGTTGCCGCCGATCGAGCAGACCTGCTGGCTGGAGGGGTCGGGGGCGTAGTAATAACCCCGGTCGCGCACGGCTTCGGTGATGGCCAGGTTGGTCACGCCCGGCTCCACGACCGCCCGGCGATCGTCCAGGTCGATCTCCAGGATCGCCCGCATCTTGGAGGTGACGATGAGCACGCCGTCCTCGCGCGGTAGCGCGCCGCCCGACAGGCCCGTGCCCGAGCCCCTGGCCACGAACGGCACGCCGAAGTCGTTGCACAGGCGTACCACGCGGGCGACCTGTTCGGCCGTGTCCGGCAACACGACCACGCCCGGGGTCGCCCGGTGGTAGGTCAGGCCGTCGCACTCGTAGGTGCGCAGGCGTACCGGATCGGTGATCACCGAGTCGGGGGGCAGTAGCGAACGCAGGGCCGCCACCAGGGTGTCCAGCACTCGATCACCTCCGTGTCCGATTATTCACGGCATGCGGGCATAAGCGGGAAGAGTCAGGAACTCGGCAAAGTCGTCGTCCAGCGCCACTTCCTTGAACAACGCGGTGGCCTGGTCGAACAATTTCTCGTCGTAGCCCGGCTCCCCGGCGATCTTGGCGAGCTCCTCGGAGATGATCTGCTCGACCAGCTCCTTGGTCACCTGCGCGCCCGTGTCCGCGAGCGTGATGTCGTTGTGGATCCACTGCCAAATCTGCGAGCGCGAGATCTCGGCCGTGGCGGCGTCCTCCATGAGGTTGTGGATCGCCACCGCGCCCAGCCCGCCCATCCATGCGGCCAGGTAACGCAGCGCCACGTCCACGTTGCTACGCAGCCCCGTCTCGGTGATCTCCCCAGGCGTCTCCGAGACCGCCAGCAGGTCGGCCGCCGTCACGCTGACGTCCTCACGCAGCCGGTCGAGCTGGTTGGGCCGCGAGCCCAGCACTCCGTCGAACACCTCGCGGCAGATCGGCACCAGGTCCGGGTGGGCCACCCACGACCCGTCGAACCCGTCGCCCGACTCGCGCGTCTTGTCCGCCCGCACCTTCTCCAGCGCCACGGCGTTGACCTCGGGGTCCCTGCGCGAGGGGATGAACGCCGCCATCCCGCCGATGGCGTGCGCGCCGCGCTTGTGGCAGGTGCGCACCAGCAGCTCCGTGTAGGCGCGCATGAACGGGGCCGTCATCGTGACCGCGTTCCGCTCGGGCAGCAGGAACTCCCTGCCCCTGGTGCGGAACTTCTTGATCACGCTGAACAGGTAGTCCCAGCGGCCCGCGTTGAGCCCGGCCGAATGGTCGCGCAACTCGTAGAGGATCTCCTCCATCTCGAACGCGGCCGGGTAGGTCTCGATGAGCACGGTGGCCCTGATGGTGCCGTAGGGGATGCCGAGCAGCTCCTGCGCCCTGGTGAAGACGTCGTTCCAGAGCCGTGCCTCCAGGTACGACTCGATCTTGGGCAGGTAGAAGTAGGGGCCCTTGCCCTTGTCGATCTGCCGCTGGGCGCAGTGGAAGAGGTAGAGCCCGAAGTCGAACAGCGACCCCGACACCGGTTGCCCGTCCACCTGGGCGTGCTTCTCGTCCAGGTGCCAGCCGCGCGGCCGCACCACGACGGTGGCCAGCTCGTCGTCGGGCCTCAGCGCGTATGCCTTCCCGCCGGTCTCGAAGTCGATCGTGCGGTCAAGTGCGTCACGCAGATTGAGATGGCCGGCCACGCAGTTTTCCCAGAGCGGGGAGTTGGCGTCCTCGAAGTCGGCCAGCCACACCTTGGCGCCGGAGTTGAGCGCGTTGATGGTCATCTTCTTGTCGACGGGCCCGGTGATCTCGACCCGGCGGTCCTCCAGGCCGGGAGCCGGCGCCGCGACCTGCCATTCGGCCTCCCTGACCTCCTTGGTCTCGGGGAGGAAGTCGAGCAGGCCGCCGTTTGAGAGCTCCGTCTGCCGCGTCTGCCGTGCCTCCAGCAGCTCCAGCCGTCTGGCGCCGAACTCCCGCTGGAGAGCCGCCACGAAACCGAGCGCCTCCGGCGTGAGGATCTCGTCGAACCGGTCGAGGATCGGGCCGGTGATCTCCATGGGACCTCTTTCCGCTCTGTGGAAAATCACTTCTGGATTGTGGAAGTGAAGCTACTCCCCTCCTGCTTCCCGGGTCAAAGGTGGGGTATTCCTCGGGGGTTACTCGGGGGAGTTCCTGATGGGATCGAGGGCCTCACCGCGAAAGGATTCAACGCATGAAGACGATTGCGATCGCGGGCGGGCTGCTGGCCTCGGCGGTGCTGCTGACAGGGTGCGGGCTCGGCGACCTCGCCGGCCCCACGAACCAGGACACGACGTCCTACGAGGTGACGGACAAGGTCACCAAGCTTCAGCTCGAAAGCCACGCCGGCGACACCGTCGTCACCGAGACCGACGGCACGGCCATCCGGGTCGTCGAGAAGCTCCGCTGGCGCGGCGACGACAAGCCCAAGCCGGAGCACAAGGTCGAGGGTGGCGCGTTGTTCGTGACGTACGACTGCGCGTCGAACTGGGGCAGTTGCAGCGTCGACTACGAGATCGAGGTCCCGAAGGGACTGGCGGTCGACCTCGACAGCGGCTCGGGCAACATCACGCTCAGGGCCCTGACCGGGGACATCGACGTGCACGTCGGCTCCGGCGACGTGGACGCCTCGGACCTGGCCGGCAAGAGGGTGGTCGCCGAGGCGGGGTCGGGGAACGTCGAGCTCAAGTACACGACGGTGCCCACCAGCGCACAGCTGAAGGCCGGGTCGGGAGACATCGTCCTCAACGTCCCCGACGGGGCTTACGACGTGAAGACCGAGACGGGATCCGGCGACGCGACCGTCTCGGTCAAGGACGACGGCTCGTCCCCCAACAAGATCTCCTTGAGCGCGGGCTCGGGCAACGTCAGCGTGCTGCCCGGATAACTCAGATGCTTACCCCGGGGATGTCTGCCACCATCGTGGGAAGACACCGAGGTGTCCAGACGTTCCCTCATAGAGATGACACGAATGCACGAAAACATCACGCTCGAATCCGGCGATTTCGACCTCGAGGAGCGCCAGGCGCTCCGCCGTGTGGCAGGTCTGTCCACTGAACTCCAGGACATTTCCGAAGTCGAATACCGGCAGCTACGACTCGAGCGGGTCGTCCTCGTCGGCGTCTGGACCTCGGGCTCCGCCGAGGACGCGGAAAACTCCCTGCTCGAACTCAAGCTCCTGGCCGAGACGGCCGGGTCGCAGGTGCTCGACGGGCTCATCCAGCGCCGTCAGAAGCCCGACCCCGCCACATACATCGGCTCCGGCAAGGCGCTGGAGCTGCGCGACGTGGTCGAGTCCCACGGCGCCGACACCGTGATCTGCGACGGCGAGCTGACCCCCGGTCAGCTCCGTCAGCTCGAGGACACGGTCAAGGTCAAGGTGATCGACCGTACGGCGCTGATCCTCGACATCTTCGCCCAGCACGCCAAGAGCCGCGAGGGCAAGGCGCAGGTCGAGCTCGCGCAACTGCAATACCTGCTGCCCCGCCTGCGCGGCTGGGGTGGCAACCTGTCCAGGCAGGTCGGTGGCCGGGCCGCGGGCGGCGTCGGCATCGGCGGCCGCGGCCCCGGTGAGACCAAGATCGAGCTGGACCGCCGCCGCATCCGCGAGCGGATGGCCAAGCTGCGCCGCCAGATCGGCGGCATGTCCACCGCCCGCGACACCATGCGTTACCAGCGCCAGCGGCGCGAGGTCCCGGCCGTGGCCATCGCCGGCTACACCAACGCCGGCAAGTCCTCGTTGCTCAACCGGATCACCGGTGCGGGCGTGCTGGTGGAGGACGCGCTGTTCGCCACCCTCGACCCGACGGTGCGCCGGGCGCGCACGCCCGAGGGCAGGCTGTTCACGATCGCCGACACCGTCGGCTTCGTGCGCCACCTGCCGCACCAGCTGGTCGAGGCGTTCCGCTCCACGCTGGAGGAGGTTGCCGACGCCGACCTGATCCTGCACGTGGTCGACGGCTCGCACCCCGACCCCGAGGGGCAGCTGGCGGCGGTGCGCGAGGTGCTCGCCGACATCGACGGCGCACAGGACATCCGCGAGATCGTCGTGATCAACAAGGCCGACGCGGCCGATCCCGACGTGATCGACCGGGTGCTGCGGCGTGAGCGGGACAGCATCGTCGTGTCGGCGCGGACGGGCAAGGGCATCCCCGAGCTCATCGCGCTCATCGAGCGCGAGCTTCCCAGGCTGGACCTCGAGGTGCACCTGCTGGTGCCGTACGAGCGGGGCGACCTGATCTCACGGGCTCACAAGGAGGGCGAGGTGCTCTCCGTGGACCACGTGGAGGACGGCACGATCCTGCACGCTCGCGTGCTGCCCAGCCTGTTCCAGGAGCTGGAGCGGGTGGGCAAGCCGGTCGAACGCGTCTTTTGACGATTCCGCTGGGCGACTCCGCCGTGCTGCGGTACGGTGGGGCCGCTCGGCACGGATGATGACGTCGGCGGCCATCGGCGGCTCATCACGGCATGGTTGGGCAGCACTGGCCGCAAAGCGTGCAGAGTTGCCTAAAAGCGACAGTGGTCCCCGAACCCCGGCTATTGCTAGGATTGGCCAGACCTGACGTAGGTCTTCTAGCTTTTTGGGTGTGGGTTCTGGGTTTCAGATGATGACTCATGGTGTCGAAGTCGTCAGCGGGGGCCAGGAGTACGAGGCGGGGCTGGGTGGCGGTTGGGATCTGTGGTCTTTCTTCCGAATAACCCTGTACACCAGCCCAACATGTGAAATAACGTAACTGAACCGAAATCGCCGGATCATGACTCTGGCGATACGGTCACCGCACAACTCGAGCGGATGAGAGCAGGAGACCCCCCATGTCGTCCGGACCCGGAGCGGACTCAGTGGGCGCGGCACAGGCCGTGCGCTGGGCACTTTGCCCGCGCTGGGGCTCACGCAGGGCGGTGATGCGGTGACCGTTCGGCTCCTCACCAACATCGGCCGCCTCTGGACCGGCAACGAGGTCCTCAGCAACGCGGCCATTCTCGTTCACAACGACCGCATCGCCTGGGTCGGGCGAGCCCCCGACCTGCCGCAGAGCGTGCCCGGAGTCGTCGATGACATCGTCGACGTCGACCACGTCGAAAACCTCGGCGGCGCGCTGGTCACGCCGGGCCTCATCGACGCCCACACGCACCCCGTCTACGCCGGCAACCGCTACGCCGAGCTCGCCATCCGCACCGGCGGCTCCAGCGCCGCCTCGATCACCGCGGCGGGCGGCGGCGTGGGCTCCACCGTCACCGTGACCCGCGGCACCGACCCGTGGACCCTGTGCAACGGCGTACGCGAGCGGCTGCGCGGCTGGCTGCTCAGCGGCACCACCACCGTCGAGGCCAAGACCGGCTACCACCTCACGCGCGACGGCGAGCTGGCCGACGTGCGGCTCCTGCGCGAGCTGGAGAAGGAGCCGATGATGCCGCGCGTGCACGTCACCTTCCTGGCGGCGCACACCGTCCCGCCCGAATACTTCGGCCGCCAGCGCGAATACGTCGAGGCCGTGGGCGCCTGGTGCGCCGACGCGGCCGCGGCGGGCGCCGACAGCGTCGACGTCTACTGCGACGAGGGCCACTTCACCACCGAGGAATCCCGCTGGGTCCTCGCCTCCGGCCGCAACGTCGGCCTGCTGCCGCGCATCCACGCCGGCCTCTACAGCCGCCGCGGCGCGGTCCAGCTGGCCGCCGAACTCGGCTGCGCCTCCGCCGACGGCCTGCACCACATGTCGGACGAGGACATCGCCATCATGTCCCGCTACGGCGTGCCCGCGGTCGTCTGCCCGGCCACGGCACTCCAGCGCGGCCACCTGCCGCCGGTCCGCCAGATGATCAAGCACGGCGTGCAGATCGCGCTCGGCAGCGACCACAACCCCGGCTACTGCGGCATCACGTCGATGTCGCTGGTGATCGCCATGGCGGTGTCGGCGTTCGGGATGAGCGTCAACGACGCGCTCCGCGCGGCCACCCTCGGCGGCGCCACTGTCCTGGGCGCTCCCGACCGTGGCGTCCTGGCGCCGGGGCGGCTGGCGGACATCGTGCAGTGGGACGCCGACCACGAGGGCGCTTTCGCCTGGTCCTTCGGCCTCAAGCCGCGCCGCGTGTGGCGGGGCGGCACGCCGGTCCAGTAACCGCTTCAGGGCGACGGGCCGACTGGCTAATCTCGGCATATGTCGCCCACCGTCGCCGTTGTCACGGATTCATCTGCTTACCTGCCTGCAGTGCCGGGTATCGCCGTCGTGCCGTTGCAGGTGATCGTGAAGGGCACGCCGTACGACGAGGGCTCCTATGGCGGCGGGATGCCGGATGGAGCGGACTCGGGCGGCGCGAGGGGCGGCGGGTCGGTGGATCGTGCGGTGGGCGGCGGGATGCCGGATCGTGCGGACCTCGCCTCCGCGGCCACCTCCCGTCCCTCACCGGCCCGCTTCGCCGCCTGCTATGCGTCCCTGGCCGGAGCCGGCGCGACAGGGGTGGTCTCCATCCACCTGTCCAGCGACATGTCGGGAACCGTCGACTCGGCCAGGTTAGCCGCCCGTGACGCACCCGTACCGGTGGAAGTGATCGACAGCCGTTCGATCGCGATGGGCCTCGGCTACCCGGTGCTGGCCGCGGCGCGCGCCGCCGCGGAAGGCGGTTCACTGGAGTCGGTGACCTCGGTGGCCCGCCGCTGCGCCGAGACCACCCAGACCTTCTTCTACGTCGACACGCTCGACTACCTGCGCCGCAGCGGCCGCATCGGCACCGCCGCCTCGGTGCTCGGCTCCGCTCTCATGATCAAGCCGCTCCTCCACATCGTGAACGGCCGGATCTCGCTGCTGGAGAAGGTTCGCACGCCGACGCGCGCGATCGCCCGCCTGGAGGATCTGGCGGTGCGGGCGGCCGGTGAGGGTCCGGTGGAGGTGGCGGTCCAGCATCTGGCGGCGAGATCCCGTGCGGAAGCACTCGCGGAACGTCTGCCGAAACGAGTGCCCGGACTGGTGGACCTGCGGGTGGTGGAGGTCGGCCCGGTGATCGGCGCCCACGTCGGCCCAGGCATGCTGGGGTTGACCGTCACCCCATGCCACGTGTAGCCACCTGGGGCCGTGGCGGCCTCAAGCGCACCTCTGCGGCCTCTGTGTCCACAGCCCTATCACTCATGCGTCTCCTATCCCCAGAACGTCGCTCGGGCCCTCACAGCGGCCGCTAGGGTCCTACGTTCTCTTGCGTGCGAACGCCTGATCCGACCGCGGAGCGCGCCATAGCCGCATCCCGGCTACGGTCGATCATGACCCCTGCCCGCCGTCCCCGCCGACTCCTGCCTCGGCGCACTGGCGGTCACGCCCTGCGCGTCGAGACAAGGGAGAGCGGCGACGGCACTCCCTCCACGTTTCAGGCTCGCAGGTCCGGGATCGAGGATCCCCCGACCGCACGTCGGGAGACGACCGACCACCTGCCAGCCGTCGGAGACAACGACACCACGCCGTTCGGCTGGGGCGAGACTTCCGCACTGGGCCACGACGAGGACCCCGCCACGTCCCACCCTTCCGGCCGCAACGGCGACACGGCTCTCATACCGTCCGACCGCAACGACCGCCTGGCCTCGGCCCTGGGATGGCATGGCGGTGATCAGGCCGCACTGCCGCCTCGGGCGGAGAGCGGGTCGGCCTCGGCGTTGGGATGGCATGGCGATGATCAGGTCCCACTGCCGCCTCGGGCGGAGAGCGGGTCGGCCTCGGCGTTGGGATGGCATGGCGATGATCAGGTCCCACTGCCGCCTCAGCCCGAAAGCGGGCCGGCCTCGGCACTGGGACGGCGTGACGGTGATCAGGTCCCACTGCCGCCTCGGGCGGAGAGCGGGTCGGCCTCGGCGCCGGGATGGCATGGCGGTGACCCGCACCCACCACCACCTCGGCCCGACGGCCGGCCAGTCCCGGCCCCACCGGGCGGTATCGATGGCCCGACCCTGGCACCACTTGGGCGTACCAGCGGTCCGATCCCCATACCGCCCTCCTTCCAGGCGTTCCGGGCAGCGCTGGCCTCGCGGGGCCCTGCCTTGGACCCCGGCAAGCCGGGTCTTCGCGTGCTGCTCGCCGTCGGCGCCCTTGCGGTGGCCGTCGCCGGCTTCTTCGTTTGGCGATCTCAGCCCACACCGGAGCCACTCCCGCCTCCCACCCCGATCTCGTCCTCGACGCCGTCCCCGACCGTAAAGGTGACCGTCCACGTCGCAGGCAAGATCCGCAAACCCGGCGTCTACCTTCTCCCAGCGGGCGCCCGGGTCGCAGACGCGGTGACGGTGGCCGGTGGGGTGGCCCGTGGCGCCTCCACCGGCTCGCTCAACCTCGCCAGACGCTTGATCGACGGGGAGCAGATCGTGGTGGGCACCCCCGCGGGCCCGGCCGCTCCCGGCTCTGCCGTCTCGGACCCGGCCGCGACCGTCCTCGACCTGAACTCCGCCACGACAGAGCAACTCGAGCAACTCCCAGGTGTGGGAGAGGTCCTAGCCGCCCGCATCACCGAGTTCCGTGACAGCCACGGCGGATTCACCAGCGTGGAGCAGTTGCGCGAAGTGAGCGGCATCGGCCCGCGCAAGTACGACGAGATCAAGCCGAAGGTTCGCGTCTGACATGGCCGTCGGCACGGACTTCGACGAGCGCAAGCACGCCTGGCCGCTGACGCTTCCCGCTCTCGCCGCCTGGGCCAGTGCCCTGATCCTCCTCGATCGCGCCGCTTCCGTCAGCCTGATCGTGGCAATGTCCACAGCACTGGCCGCCTGCGCCGTGGCGTGGCGCACTCGCGCATCTACCAGGAGTTGGCGCAACGTCGCCTTGGCCACGCTCATCTGCGCAGCGGCTGTTTCGGCGTCGGTTGCCTTCCGGGTCCAGGCTCTCACCACCGGGCCGGTAGCCGCACTGGCGGCGAAGGGCTCGTCCATCACCGCCCAGATCGCCCTCACCGACGACCCCAAACGCAGAGCGTCCCGAGGCGGACGTTTCAACCAGGACAGTTATGTGGTCGCGGCCACCCTCGAGATCATTCAGAGAGCCGGAAGCAGACAGGCCGTCAGCGTTCCCATCACCGTCTTCGCCAGTGGGCGCGAATGGAGCGACTTGCTCCCCAGCCAGCATCTCGAAGTCACCGGCCGTCTGGCGAAAGCGACCCCTGGCGACTTGGTGGCGGCCATTCTCCTGGTCCGGGGTCCACCACGGGTCCTGACGCCACCGTCGCAGCTCCAAACGGTCGCGGGCAGTCTGAGATCCGGCCTGCGCGCCGCCGCCGACGTCCTTCCCCCGGACCAGCGAGGACTGCTTCCCGGCCTGGTCGTGGGCGACGTCTCGCGCATGGATCCGCAGGTGGCATCCGATCTGAGGGAAGCCGGGATGAACCACCTTCACGCGGTGAGCGGGGCCAACCTCGCCATCGTCGCCGGCGCCACCCTTGCCATTTCCCGCTTTATCGGCCTTTCCCTGCCCATGAGGGCGGGTTTCGCCGCCATCGCGATGCTCGCCTTCGCCGTCGTGGCCCGCCCGTCGCCAAGCGTCCTGCGGGCCCTCCTCATGGGCCTGGTGGCCGCCGTCGCCCTTGGCACAGGACGTGCGAGGGACGGCCTCGCGGCGCTGTCGGCAACGGTCCTGCTGCTGATGTTGTTCGCGCCCGAATTGGCTCGCTCGTACGGTTTCGCGCTCTCGGTCGCGGCCACCGCAGGCATTCTCATCCTCACCCCGCGCTGGCGTGACCGCCTGTCATCCACAGAGCCGCGAAGTGACGTGTCCCAAGCCGGCGACTTCCAGGGCGGTGACTTCCACGTGGGCGATGTCCGGGGTGGCGATGTCCGGGGTGGCGATGTCCGGGGTGGCGATGTCCGGGGTGGCGATGTCCGGGGTGGCGATGTCCGGGGCGGTAGCTGCCAGGGCGGTGATGCCCAGGGCGGTGATGCTCAAGGCGGCAACGCCAGACTGCCGTACCGGTTGCCGCGCTGGCTGGCGGAGGCGGTGGCCGTGCCGGCGGCCGCTCAGGTGGCCGTGACGCCCGTGCTCGTGCTGATGTCGGGACAACTGACGCCCGTGGCGGTGCTCGCCAACCTGCTCGTGGCGCCGGCAGTCGCTCCCGCGACCCTGCTCGGCTTCGGCGCCGCACTCGTGGCGCCCCTATGGCCTGAGGCGGCGAGCTTCCTGGTCGTCCCGGCCGGATACGCCGTCGGCTGGATCATCGCGGTTGCCGGCTGGGCCGTCGGCCTGCCCCTCGCCACGCTGCCGTGGCCCAGCGGCCTCCTGGGGATCGGCCTGCTCGGGCTCACGGCGGCCGTCGCGATACCCATCCTGCGCCGCCGGGCCTGGCGGGCGACGGCGCTGACGGTCGCCGCCGGCGCGCTGGTGGCCGTCCTGGCGGTACGTCCCCTCGCCGGGCCGTGGCCGCCCGATGGCTGGCTGATGGTGATGTGCGACGTCGGGCAGGGGGACGGGCTGATCATCGCGGCGGGGCCAGGCCGGGGCGTCGTCGTCGACACCGGCCCTGACCCGGTCATCATGGACCGATGCCTGCGCAGGGTCGGCGTTGACGACGTACCGCTGCTCGTTGTCACGCATCCGCATGCCGACCACGAGGACGGGCTCACGGGAGTGCTCAGGAACCGGCGTGTGGGGGCCGTGGTCGTCAGCCCGCACCGCACGGAGCCCCGAGCAGGCGCGCACACATCGGTCACCCTGGCGCAGCGACGGATACCCGAATGGACGGCGGCGCCGGGGAGCCGCTGGCGGTTGGGGCCTTCGGAGCTGACCGTGCTCGCTCCCGACCCCGCCATGAGCGAGATGCACGGGCAAGGGGAGGGCAGTGCGATCAACAACTCCAGCGTGGTGCTCCACGTACGGTGGCGTTCGGGATCCATACTGCTCGGCGGTGATCTGGAGACGGAGGCCCAGGAAGAGCTTCTGCGCCGCGTTCGCGTACGGGCCGACATCCTCAAGACTCCGCACCACGGATCCAACCGGCAGTCGCCCGCCTTCCTGGCTTCCCTTGGGGCGCGGGCGGCGTTGATCAGCGTGGGCGCCGACAACGACTACGGTCATCCGGCCCCGTCCACGCTCGCGCTGCTGCGGCGCCTCGGCGCGATCATCTACCGCACGGATCAGGCTGGAGATCTTGCGGTGGTCGAGCGCAATGGGGGATTGGCGGTGGTAGCGCGTGGGCCGTAGTCCGTCCTAGCGGGCAGGTGGAAGAGTCCGTCGGGTGCAGCAGCCCGGTTCTGGCAGGCGGGGCGGTGTTCGATCCGAGCCCTCGCCAGGCGACCTTTATCCGAAGAATGCCGCGGTCGTCGCCACGAACCGGTCGGCGTCACTGAGCCATGGGAAGTGGCCTGCTCCTGGTTGCACGACGAAGGCGGGCCGCTTCCCGGTCGGCCCATGGCGCGTCGCGCGTGCCGTGTCATGTCAGGCCGTGGATGGGGCTGTCCCCGTACAGCGCGCCAATGTCGACCAGGAGGACATCGCGGCGGCGTTGGGCGGCATCGATGACATCGGGATGGAAGCCGTACAGGGAGAACAGGGCAAGGACCGCGTCATCGGGCCGATGTCCTTGGTCGGCGAGTAGGGTGCGGATGTGTTCGAGGCGCTGGAGGTCCTTCAGCCCGCGGGGCTGGATGGTGGCCTTGGCCTCACCGATCAGGGCGATGGTCGCCCGAGGGCTTTGCGGGCGCTCACCTAGCGCCATGGCGAGCAGGTCGACCTCATGCCTGGTCCGGGCGGCAGGATCGGCGATCTCCGCTGTGCCGACCGCGCCGAGCGACAGCCGCGTCTCGTCGAAGGCGAAGGTGCGGGCCCACTCGCGCGCGGTCTCCTCGAAGTGCGGGCCGAGGATCTTCGAATGGTACGTCGGGCGGGATGACTGCCATACCTGGGCTCCGCGCCGCCGTTCCACCAGGTCCACCATGGGCAGCGTGATCAGCTGGTTGAAGCGGATCACCGGGTCTGCCACGCTGATGACGGGATGCCGTGCCTTGAGCATGTCCTGCTCTCTGCGGATGTAGCCGGTGGACTCGAGTACTTCCAGCGGAGCGACCATGGCGGAGCGGGACCGCTCGAGCACCGAACCGACCTTCGCCGGTGTCGACGCACCCCGGGCCACCGCGGACAGCACGTCGTAATACAGCGTGCGGTGGGTGATCCGCGGGTCCTCGCGCAGCAGAAACTCCGCCTCCACTCGTGAGTACAGGGCCCGCCCCGGGTCCAGCAGGGTGCGTTCCACCCAAGGACCGAACTCCGCCTCGCTCTGCGGCGCCGGTCCCGCGGCCAGCGGCCGGTAGCCGGGGGCGCCGCCGAGCACGGCATCCACCTGCAGTGCCACCGCCGGATCCTCGATCCCCCAGTGGGTGCGCGTGGTGCGGTAGTCGAAGGCCGGCAGGCGCAGGTCCAGCACGGCTCGGCCGCGTAGCGGCTTGGTGCCGGACAACAGCTCAGACATCACGCTCATGGCCGAGCCGCACAGCACGATCCGGCCACCGGGCGCCTTGCCTGACTGCGACTGGTCGTACAGCAATTGCAGGAACCCGGGGATCTCCGGGGAGTGCTGCAGCAGATACGGCAGCTCGTCGATGACGATCAGTGGCGCCCCCGGCGCCCGGTTCACCACATCCAGCGCGGCGGTGAGCACATCCCGCCAGTCGTCCAGCCGCATCGCCCCAGGTCGCACTCCCGCGTGCGCGGCGATCGCCTCGGTGAACCGGTGCAGCGCGGGCACCCGGCCTTCCTCTTGTACGGCGGCCAGATATAGCCCGCCCGCTGCTTCTGTGAGCGCCTCCAGCAGGAACGACTTCCCGTTCCGCCGCCGTCCCGAGAGGATGGCCAGCCGCAACTCCGTGGCTGGATCGACGAGGAAACCGTTCAACAGCGCCCACTCGTGATCACGGTCCAGCAGCCGCTCTGGCTTGGCCAGCGGTATAGTCACAACCCCCCCATAGTTGTTCAGGTTGACCTTAACCAATTCCGTATAGCTAAGCCTAGCTCACGTGGGCGCGCGGTCATATAGCCGCGTGTGGCCGACCAAAGGAGAGAGCCATCGCATCCAGCGCACACCAGGCCAAGGGCCTGACGCGTCCGCGCACCGGCAACGGGAGTAGCGCCTTTGTCTGTCCAGGCAAGGCCGCGCACTGATGCCGTGATTGACATCGTCGAGTACCAGGTTGTCGGTGGCGCATGGCATGCTGCCAGGCATGGCGGGAAGCGATCCAGCACCTGTGACCTTGGTCCTCGGCGATGAGGAGTTGCTGGCCGAGCGGGCGGTGAGCGGCGTCGTAGCGGCGGCGCGGGCCGCAGGTTCGGGCGTCGAGGTGCACGACCTCGTGGGGAGCAAGGTGACGGCAGGGGAGTTGATCCAGTTGACCTCGCCATCGCTCTTCGGCGATCGTTCCGTGGTGGTGATCCGGTCGGCTCAGGATCTGCCCAAGGAAGTGATCAACGAGGTCGTGACCTATGCCAAGCAGCCGTCCGACGACACCGCGCTCGTGCTGGTGCACCCGGGCGGGGTGAAGGGCAAGGCGCTGGTCGACGGGGTGAAGAAGGCCAAAGCTGCGGTGATCATGATCAACAAGGTCACCAAGACGGGGGAGCGGCTGGATTTCGTCAAAGGCGAGTTCAAGCGGGCCGGGCGAGGCATCTCCAGTGACGCGGCTCAGGCGTTGCTCGATGCCGTTGGCAACGATCTGCGGGAGCTGGCGGCGGCGTGCGGCCAGCTGATGTTCGACACCGAGGACAAGACGATCAGCGCGGCGGCCGTGGCGCGCTATCACAAGGGGCGGGCCGAGGTCACCGGGTTCAACGTGGCCGACTCGGCGGTCGAGGGGCGGCTGGGCGACGCTCTGGAGCAACTGCGGTGGGCGCTCGGCACCGGCGTCGCTCCGGTGCTGCTAGTGAGCGCCTTGGCCGGAGGACTGAGGTCGCTCGCCAAGGTGGGGAGTGCGCCGCGCAATCTCCGGGGCGGACAGTTGGCGAGCCATGTCGGGATGCCACCGTGGAAGGTGGATCGGGTGAAGCGGCAGCTCAACGGATGGGGGCCCGAAGGCTTGTCGAGGGCCATCCAGGCGGTGGCCGACGCGGACGAGCAGGTCAAGGGCGGGGGAGCGGATCCGGCGTACGCGCTGGAGCATACGGTGCAGGTGATCGTGGCCAGCCGCACTGGGAGGTAGTGCGCCGCTGTGCCGGAGCTGAGGCTTGGCTCGTGGTGGGTGGGCTAGCGGATCTGGCTCGGTGGGGCCCGAGCAGCGAAACCGTCCTACTACCGGAGATGGGGGGCGGCCTCACTCGGCACGCGCACGGGTGCGTGAGCGGTAGCCGGCGATCTTGGCCAGGTTCCCGCACCGGTCCATTGAGCACCAGCGGCGTCGTCGTGCCTGTGAGTCATCAAGGAACAGCAGCGAGCAGTCTGGATTCTCGCATTCCTTGACCCGCTCCAGCTGCGGGCCGCCGAGCAACAGCACTGCGTCGCGGGCCACGGTCGCCAAGGCGGCGGGCGTCACGTCGGCGCTGCGCCGGCTGATGGACGGCAAGTCGCCGCTGACGGAGAGCTGTGGGGCGAGGTCGGGATTTGCGGCCACCGCGTTGGTGAGCGCGACGTCGGCAGGGTCGACAGGACGCCCGGCGATCGCGGCGCGCAACAGCTGGTAGATCGCCTCACGCAGGCCCAGGGCGTCCGTCAGGTGCTCGATGGTGGCCGGGGGGACATCCGGGCTGAGTCCGGCCTCGTGAATCCAGCGGCCGAGTGCGGCGGGGTTCGGCAGCCTTTCGACGGGAACGGCGTGCCGCTTGCCGAGCGTGGCGACGAAGTCAAGACAGAGGCGGCCGCCGATGAAAGGGAACGCCATCAGGGAGGCGGCAGGCGGGCGGGTCATGCTCCGATCCTACAGGGTTGACACCTGTTGAATAGGTATACATGATGACACCTGTTCAATTAGTGTCGAGAGAGTGAGTGCGGCATGCGCGCGGTGCGGATCGACGAATTCGGCGGACCCGAGGTCTTGCGTCTTGTGGAGGTCCCGGTCCCCGACGCCGGGCCGGGCGAGGTGCTGGTACGAATCGCGGCAGCGGGGGTGAACCGGGCGGACGCCCTCATCCGTTCGGGTTCCTACCATCGGGCCGGACGCCCGCCGCTGATACCCGGACTGGAGGCGGCGGGCACGGTGGCCGCAGTGGGCGACGGCGTGCACGGCATCGAGGTGGGGCAGCAGGTCATGGCGCTGGGCAGCGGCCTGTATGCGGAGTTCGCCGCCGTGCCCGCAGATCGGGTGGCCGTCCTGCCGAAGGACATCAGCATGATCGAGGCCGCGGCGCTGCCCACGGCCTGGCTGACCGCTTGGTACTGCATGCGGCGCCTGGCCAGGGTGGAGGCCGGCGAGACGGTGGTCGTTCAAGCCGCAGCCAGCGGGGTCGGCAGCGCGGCCGTGCAGATCGCCGCGCAACTGGGCGCGCGGGTGATAGCGGTAGCGGGCTCGGCCGGCAAGGCCGCGTGGGCGGCGGGCTTCGGCGCGCATGAGACCGTCGACACCTCCGACCACCCCGCGGAAGCGGCGGTGGCCGAGGTCATGCGGCTGACCAGCGGGCGCGGCGCGGACGTCGTCCTGGACGCGGTGGGCGGGCCTACGTTCGCGCACAGCCTGCGCCAGGCCGCCTACGCCGGGCGCGTGGTCGCTCTGGCCAACGTCGCGTTGGAACCGAGCATCATCGACACCCGTGACTTCTATCCCAAGAACGCCGCCATTCTCGGCTTTCAGCTCACCAATCTGCTGCAGCACGGCTACGACCCCCGCGACGACCTGCGGGAGATCGCCGGCCGGGTGGCGTCGGGGTCGTACCGGGTTCCGGTGGAGGCGGTCTTCCCGATGGATCGGGCCAGCCAGGCCCACGAGCGGCTCGAACGGCGTGACAGCCGTGGCAAGAACGTCCTCACGACTGCCGAGACCGGGTGAGCCCTCCGCTCGGCGGGCGCGCGCCGTGTGCTCTTCCCGGACGGCACGTGGGCGTGCCCCATGGAGGCGGCCGGGGTCGCCCTCGCCCGCTAAGGAGTCAGGTCAGAGCCGCCTCGCGGACCACGCCGTCGCTGATCTCCAGCACCCGGTCGGCCAGCGTGATCAAGCTGGGGTCGTGCGTGGCGACCAGGGCGGTGACGCCTTCGCTCCGTACGAGGGCGCGCAGCAGCTCCATGATCTGACGTCCGGTCTGCGAGTCCAGCTGCCCCGTCGGCTCGTCGGCCACGAGCAGGCGCGGCCGGTTCGCCAGCGACCTGGCGATCGCCACTCGCTGCCGCTGCCCGCCCGACAGCTCGTACGGCCGCTGGTTGGCGTGCTGCTCCAGCCCCACCAGGGCCAGCAGCATGCGGATGCGGGCCTCGCGTTCCTCGGCCGGCATCCGTACGAGCCGCATCGGCACCCCCACGTTCTCGGCGGCGGACAGGACGGGGATCAGGCCGAACGACTGGAACACGAAGCCCACCACGTCCCTGCGCAGTTCCAGCAGCGCCTCTTCCGACATCGCCGTGACGTCGTGTCCCGACACGGTGACCCGGCCCGCGTCCGGCCGGTCGAGGCCGCCGATCTGGTTGAGGAGGGTGGTCTTGCCGGACCCGGAGCGGCCCTTGATCGCGATCAGCTCCCCGGGAAAGACGGAGAACGACACGTCGCGCAGCGCCACGACCTCCTTGGGGCCGGTCCGGTAGACCTTGCGCAGCCCTTCCACCACGACCAGGGGCGAATCAGTCACTGGAGGGCTCCTCTCGGGACGGCCAGACGCCGATGTGGTCGGATTCGAGCTCCAGGCGTACGCGGCGCTCCATGTTGAGTGCGTTCATGAAGTCGCGCGGGAGCTGCAGCCGCCCGACCCGGTCGAGCACGGCGTACTCCTCGGCGATGATCTGGCCCTCGGCGCCCTCGCGGCGCAGCGTCTCGCTGCTGGTACGCCCGTCGCGAATGCCGACCGTCCGGTCCACCTGCTCCGACACGAGCGGGTCGTGCGTCACGATGACCACCGTGACCCCCAGCTCCCGGTTGGCGGTGCGCAGGGCGGCGAACACCTGCGCCGCCGTCTCGCTGTCCAGCTCACCCGTCGGCTCGTCGGCCAGGATGAGCTGCGGGGAGTTGGCCAGGGCGACGGCGATGGCCACGCGCTGCTGCTCGCCGCCCGACATTTCGGGGACCTTGTGGTTGGCGCAGTACGCCACGCCGAGCAGTTCCAGGAGCTCCATGGCCCGGCCCTTCCGTGCGGAGCCGGCGAGCTTCATCGGCAGCTCGACGTTCTCGCGCGCGTTCAGATACGGCAGAAGGTTCCGCGCCGTCTCCTGCCAGAGGAAGCCGACCACGGACCGCCGGTAGCGCAACCGGTCGCGCGGGCTCATCGACAGCAGGTCCATGCCCGCCACCCTGGCCACCCCGGCCGTCGGGACGTCCAGCCCGGACAGCACGTTGAGCAGCGTCGACTTTCCCGAACCCGACGCCCCGACGATGGCGACCAGCTCGCCCTTGTCGATCACGAGGTCCAGGCCCTGCAGCGCGACGACCTCGACGCCCTCGGTCTTGTAGATGCGGACGAGGTTGTCGCACACGATGTGCGCGTCACCGCCGAACGCGGCCTTCTTGCGCGTGGCCCTGGCTTCCAGCTCGGACAGGGTGCCGGACTCGGGCACGTCGGACACAGCGCCGGACTCAGGCACGTCGGACATAGAGCCGGACTCGGGCACGTCGGGCAGGGTCGGGTTCATCACGAATCTCCTACTCGGAGTGCGGTGCCGAGGCTGCGACGGCGGCCGATGGCGGTATACGCGTACGCGCCGAGCGCGGCGGCGACGATCAGCCCCGCCGCCAGCGCGCCAGGCGTGAGCAGGTTGGGGGAGTAGTCGCCGACGGGCAGGTCCCCGGCGTACGCGGACAGGTCCACACCGGGCCCGAGCGCGGCCGGCAACCCGAGCCCCAGCCCGAGCCCCACCAGTGCGGTGAGGAGAACCATGGGAAGCACCTCCAGCACGGTCAGCCGCCGCGCCTGCCGGTCCGACAGCCCGAGCGTACGCAGGAACGACACCGACCTGGCCCGGTCGGCGGCCCCCACGACCAGCGACAGGACGACGGCCACCAGCGCGTACAGCCCCAGCGCCACCGTCACCACGGTCAGCGTGGAGCGGACCGCGCCGGTGAGCGGATCGTCCCGGATCGCGGCCAGCGCCCGCTCCTGCGAGTCCACGGTGGACGCCGGCACCATCCGCGCCAGCTCGGCCGGCGGGACCTCGCCCTTGATCAGCAACGTGTTCACCTCGAGCCTGGGCAGCGCGCTCGTGGACATGACGATGAACTTCCCGCTGGACCAGAACCCGGGGACCGAATCGATCACACCCTGGGGGGTCACCCGCGGCCGCCCCAGCCACCCGACCTCGAACGCACCTCGCCCCCGCAGCTCGGGCGAGACCAGCGCGGATGTGCTGCCGGACAGTGCCGGCAGGCTGATGGGCGCGCCCGCGAGGAGCCGTCGCCACTGTGCCACGTCCACCGCGATGGCGGCGGCCCACTCGGGGGCGTTCGCGAGCTGCACCCGCCCGGTCTGCGCGAGCACCACCTGCTCCACGCCGTCCGTCGCGCGCACCTTCTCGATGACGGAAGCGGGGATCTCCCCGATCGACGTCACTTTGATCGGCGCCCCCACCAGCTGCCAGGACGCACGCACCTGCGTGCTCGCGATCCCCTCGGAGATCACCGTCGCGAACACCGACACCGCCAGCGCCGGCAGCAGGATCAGCACCGGCAGCCCGCTGGCAGAGCGCGCCCGGGCGGCCCTGGTCAGCCCCAGGAACGCCACGGCGGCACGGCCGCGTGCGGCCAGCCGTACGAGCAGCCGCAGCGGGTACGGGTAGCAGCGCAATGTGATCAGCGCGGCCGCGAGCGTCAACGCGACCGGCACGAACAACAGGAAGGGGTCCTGGGATAGCCCGCGCGCCCGCAGCAGATAGGCCCCCGCCAGCGCCAGCCCCACGACCAGCACCTCCAGCGTGACGCGCCGGGCGGACGGCCGGGCCGAGGCCACGTCGTCGCGCCGCTCGTGCAGCGGCGTGCGATGCGCGAACGACACCCGAACCGCGGCGAACCCCACGGCCGTGACCACCACGACCGCCGGGCCTGCGTGCACGACGGGCAGCACCGGCCCGGGCACGAGGAAGGACAGGGCGTACCCGGCCGCGGCCGCGGGCGCCACGGCGAGGCCGGTCAGTGCCGCCCCGGCGCCCGCCACCTGCCGGAGCGACCCGCCCCGTGCCCGCGCCAGCGCCAGTGTGTGCTCCATCCGGTCGGTCAGCGACCGGACCGCCAGCACGATCACGCCGAGCGCGACCGCGAGCAGCCCGCCGAGCGCCAGGTAGATCACGTTCTGCGCACTGGCGAGCGCCGCGCTGAAATCGCTGAGCAGGTTGGGCAGCCCGGTGTCCAGGCGGTGCGCGGTGGGGCTCACCACCTGGACCGACAGCAGCCGCTCGAGCTCGGCGACCGCGGCGCCGATGTCCGGCACGTCCAGCGCGCTCGCGGTCCGCCCGTCCAGGGGAAGGACCCAACGGTAGGTCAGGTTGCGGGACTCGCCGCTCAGCGCGGCGAGTCCCGCGTCGGACATCAGCGTCGTGACGTGGAACTCGAAGTCAAGCCCGCCCGGGGGCAGGTGCCTGGCGACGTGCAGGAGGTCGGCGTCGTGGCTCCAGGAGCGATCGTTCGGGTTCTTGGCCTTGAACAGGCCGACGATCTTCACGGCGACGTAGTCGCTCTCGCCCAGCACCTTGCTGTGGCCGACCGCGAGGCCCATCTCGCGCACGGCCTCGTCCACGACGCCCACCTCGATCAGCGGGATCGTCTCGCCCTCGTGGCGCGTCGTCGACACCGGGCCGGGCGCCCGGCCCTGGACCCAATCCACCCGCTGGTCGGCGTCGGACAACCAGCCGAGGTTGATGTACGTCCTCCCGCCGGTCCCGGCGACCGGCGTGCGGGAGGTCTTGGCGCTCATGTGACCGGCGGGCGTGACCAGCGGCCGAAGCGGCGCCGGGACGATCTGGCGCCATTGATGGTAGAGGGATGCGAACTGGCCGCGTTCGTGCAGATCCTGATCGGGAGTACGCGGCTCCGAGGCCACCGTCAGGTCGGTCTGCACGGCGGGAGCGGTGCTCAGCGACCGGCGCAGCGCCTGGTCGAACGACGCCTGCGTCGCGCGGGGCAGGCCGGCGACGAGCAGGCAGGCGACCGCCGTCAGCGCGACGAGCACGGCCAGGGTGCCCGCGTTCGCCCGGGCAAGGAGGGCAATTCTCATCGCTCCTCCAAGACGTGCCCGCGCCACAGGCGTCGCGCCAGCCCGGCGACGATCGCGAACAGCACCCCGGCCATCAGCACCAGCATCGCGGCCGTGGCCGTCCAGGGGATGTCGAGCAGCACGCCGGGCGTCACCGCCGACGCCTGCCCGGTCAGCACGATGTGCGGGACCACCAGCGTCCCGACGGCCACGGCGAGTCCGGCGCCGGCCGTCAGCGACAACCCGATGACGAATGCCTGCTCGATCGTCAGCAGCCCGAGCACCTGCCGGGAGCTGGTCCCGAGCGCCCGCAGGACGGCGAACTCCGCCCTCCGCTCCCGCGCCGCGACCGCCGCGTTCACCAGGAATCCGAGCGTCGCGAAGCCCAGCGCCGCGGCGAACCCCAGCATCAGTGCCCCTTGCAGCCCGCTGGCCAGCGGGTCGTCCCGCAGCGTGGCGGCCAGCTCGTGCTGGTCGACCGCGGTCACGTCCCATTCGGGGCTCTTGCGAAGCGTCGCCCGCGCCGGTGCGGTGTCGTCGGTGGCGAGCCACCACTCGGTGGCGGGCCTGGGTGGCTGCGCCGCGGCCAGCTCGTGCGCCTGCAGCGTGCCCCAGTCGGCGAGCACGGCCCTCTGGCCGGCCGCGGCGGTCGGCATGCTCTCCACGACACCCACCACCTTGATCTGCAGGACCCGGCCGGCGATGTTGACGCGCCCGGCCTGCCCGGCACTCATCTTGAGCGTGGCGGCCAGGTCGGCGGTGAGGACCACCGGCAGCGGGCCGAGGTCTCGCAGCGGCCCGAAGGCGGCCACGCCGGGCAGGACACCGGAGGGCTGGGGCACCGCCACGTCCCGGCCGTCCGCGCTCAGCCCGCGCAGCCTCAGCTCCGTCGGCGCGCTCGCGACGAGGCCGCGCAGCGACAACGGGTAGGTGATCTTCCCTGACCGCCCGGCCAGCGGCCGCAGATCGACGTCGATCCGGTTCTCGCCCTTCCGAAGCACGCCGAGCGGGAGGTCCCGCCACACGCCCAGCGCGTCGGACAGCACCAGCCGTGCCGGCACTTCCGCGTCCGTCGCGACCCGCACGGCGAGCGTGCGAGGCTGCCCGGGAAGATCCAGCCTGCCCGCCTGTTCGCCGACGAGGGCCCGGGACATCTCCGCGACCGTCTGCGCCGACAGGTCGGGGCGCAGCTGGAACAGCTCACCGAGCTGGGCCGCGTCGAGTCCGAGCAGCAGCGCGCTCTCGTTGCTCACCTCGCTCTGCCCGCGAAAGGCGGGTGCGGCCGCGGTGACGCCGGGCAACGCGCTGAACGCCGTGCCCCGCCCGAGCGACCCCAGCTCAGGCCCGTCCGGCGGCCCCGACAGCCGCAGGTCGGCCCCGGCCTGGTGGCGGGCCTGGTCGAGCTGGGAGGCCCGCCAGGTGGCGGCGGTGGTCATGGACAGGATGCCGATCGCGACCGCCATGGTGAGCAGCAGCGCGGGACCGCCGTACCTGAGCGGCCGTCTGCTCACCTGCCACGCCCCGAGGGCGGGGGCGAGCGTGGGCCGCCGGGAGGTCATCCGCTCGGCCAGCTTCGACACGCGCGGCACCAGTCGCAGCCCCAGCATGCCGCCCGCGAGCAGCGCCAGCGCGGGCCCGGAGATGATGAGCGGGTCGATGCCGAGCCCGCCCGCCGCCGTCGCGGTGACCGGCGCGCCGTAGCGCTGCAGCTGCCAGATCGCCAGCGCGGCCACCCCGAGCAGCCCCAGGTCCGCGCCCGCCCGCTCGATCAGCCCGCGCACACCGCCGCGGCCGCGCGCCGACATCTCCTCCACGTACGTGCGCCGCGCGCCCGCCAGGGCCGGCAGCATCAGCAGCACGGCCGACGCCAGGGCCACGCCGAACGACACGAGGAACGTGCCGAGGTCCGCCGACGGCGCCAGACGCACCCCCGAGGCCCTGATCCACGGCAGCTGATGGACCAGCGAGAGCAGCGGCGGGCCGAGGAACGGCGCGACGAGCGCGCACGGCAGCGCCACCAGCAGCGCCTCGCCCCCGGCCAGCGCGGCCAGGCGGATCGTGCCCGCGCCGCGCGAGCGCAGCAGCGCCACCTCCATGCGGCGGTGGTCGGCCAGCAGCCGCGCGGTGAGCATCAGCGCGTACCCGGCCAGCAACAGCAGCTGCAGCACCGGGATCAGCATGGTCGAGCGGGCCACCAGCGACGCGGTGTCGAGCTGGGTAAGGACTTCCGGCAGGCGGCTGGCCACCACGCAGCTCACGCAGCCGGCCGCGGTCAGCCGCTCGCCTACCTGGGCCACGGCGTCCGCCGTCGGGCGCAGCCGCTCGGGCGTCAGCGCGCTCAGGTCGGGCTCCGCCGTCCAGATGGCCCTGACGTTGGTGGCGAAGCGCGCCACGAACGTCTCGCGCGCCACCATCAGCGGCCCGTAGGTGGTGAAGTCGCCGCGCTCGACGCCCCTGCTCAGCAACTGCTCGCCGGCCCAGCGCTCCTCCGATGGGTCGCGAAGCTGGAAGACGCCGACGATGCGGACCGTGACCGGGCGCGGGTCGAGCCGGCCCTTCGTGACGATCTCCCTGCCGACCTCGAAGCCGGTGGCCGAGGACGCCGGCAGCGAGATCGCCGCCTCGATCGTCGATCCGCCGGCGCGCGGCCAGCTGCCGGAGATCAGCTCGGCGTGCCGGTCGAGCCCGTCGTAGCTGCCGAACCTGAGCAGCTCGGGCTGTTCCCTGCCGTCCTGGCCCGGCATGACATATGAATCGGAGCGGAAGCTGGTGGTGATGGCCGGGACCGCGGCGTAGGCGCGGGCGAGCTCCTCACGCACCGCCCGGTCGTACGTGGGGAAGGTCTCGGCGGTGATCTGGGCGCCGACGGTGGCTGCCGTCTGGCGGTAGGAGGCCGTCTCCATCGTCCTGCGCACGCCGGCGTCGGCGATGGACGAGGCGTACATGGTCAAGGCGACCAACGTGGTGGTCGCCAGCAGGATCGACCCGAACGCGGCCAAGAGGAGCAACGGCTCGCTGAAGGCCCTCTTGACGATCAATGGCCCCCGCATGCGTCCCATTGAATGCGCTCTGAGCGAAGGACCGGAAGGCGATCATCGCAACGGTGACGGACCCGGTATGCCCATGTGATATCGAAACTGTGACAAAAGCGCACACAAAACAAGAACGCCGCACCCTGATCCGGGTGCGGCGTCTGTCTGCCAGGTCTTACTTGGCGGCCAGCGCCGCGGCCTGCTTGGCGATCGCCGACTTGCGGTTGGCGGCCTGGTTCTTGTGAATGACGCCCTTGCTGACGGCCTTGTCCAGCTGACGGGCGGCGGTCTTCTGCAGCGCCACAGCCTGCTCGACGTCGCCCTGCTCGGCGGCCTCGCGGAACTTGCGGACGGCAGTCTTCAGAGAGGACTTGACCGCCTTGTTACGCAGACGAGCCTTCTCGTTCTGCTTGTTGCGCTTGATCTGGGACTTGATGTTCGCCACGAAGAAGCCTCGGTGAGAGTCTGGGTGATGGATGGGGCGCGCGGGCTCGAGAGAGGGCGCGCCACACGCAGTTGAACAGCATACCAATAACCTGGGGAGGCCGCTCAAATCAGCGCCAGCGTGTCATGTACTCTCGCCAGTCTTCTTCCGTGGCGGCGAAGTCCACGTAGAGGGCGAGGCCGAAGCGCTCGCGGCGGCCGTGCTCGGTCAGCGCCAGCCTAGCGCCCTCGGCGGCCATCGCGACGCTCTCGGCCGCGTCGGCCCAGGCCAGCCCGTGATCGTGGTAGGCCGGGGCGCCGATGAGCACCAGTTTGTCGTCGGGGGCCAGGTCCAGGGCCAGCTCTGCCTGGCGGGCCACGTAGCCGCCGTACAGTGACTGCAGCGGGGTGAAGGAGTCGTAGGTCATGACCGCGACCTGGTCGACGCGGCTGACGACCTGCTGGAAGTAGCCGTGGGACCAGTATTTGTCGTGGGTCAGGATCGCTCTGGCGGTCAGGCGCATGCCCGGGTACGGCTCGATCTGGGGGACCGACGTGGACAGGAGCTTCGTGTGCGGTCTGGTCCGCTCCAGCAGGTCCAGGAATTCGGCGTCGTCGTCGCCGATGGGCTCGAAGTTGTAGTGGATGCCGTCGTAGCCCTGCTTCATGATGGCGGCGACCCCGGCGAGGACGTTCTCGCGGGACCGGGGGTCGTCGAGGTCGAGGCCGTTCTTGACGCTCTGGCCGAGCCAGGCGGAGACGCGGACGGCAGGGAGGTGCTTGTGCATCAACGTCACGAAATTTGCGGCGTTGGGGTATTTGGACGGTTTTAAGCTGCCGTCCCACTCGAAAGGGCCGGAGTGCACGTACACGTCCTTGACGCCCGTGGTGCGCAGCCGTACCGCTAATTGTTCGACGTCGCGTTCCGTGCGGCGGCCGTCCACCCACATGTGGCCCAGCCAGAGGGCGTCGTTGCCGGTGCTCTTCGCCCAGGCCGCTGGCGCACCGGTAAACTGAAGGCGGAGCGCGGCGGCGAGGAGGCCGGCCAGCGCCACCACGACGACCAAGGCAAGCGCGAGCAGGCGCAGGCCGCGGCGGATGACGGTTCGGGCAATCACCTGGGCATGTCACCATGAAAGACGCTTGACCTCAACCCTGTCGAAACGGACTTCGGTGCGCACTCAGCCTGGCCAGACCGACCCCGCGTTGATCCGCAACTTCTGCATCATCGCGCATATCGACCATGGCAAGTCGACCCTTGCCGACCGGATGCTGCAGATCACCGGCGTGGTCGACGACCGCTCCATGCGCGCGCAATACCTCGACAGGATGGACATCGAGCGCGAGCGCGGCATCACGATCAAGTCGCAGGCCGTCCGGCTGCCGTGGGACGGCCATGTGCTCAACATGATCGACACTCCGGGGCACGTCGACTTCACCTACGAGGTGTCCCGTTCGCTGCAGGCGTGTGAGGGCGCGGTCCTGCTGGTCGACGCGGCCCAGGGCATCGAGGCGCAGACGCTGGCCAACCTCTACCTGGCCATGAACGCCGACCTACACATCATCCCGGTCCTCAACAAGATCGACCTGCCCGCGGCGCAGCCGGAGAAGTTCGCCGAGGAGCTGGCCGGGCTGATCGGCTGCGACCCGTCCGACGTGCTCAGGGTCTCGGGCAAGACCGGCGAGGGCGTGCGCGAGCTGCTCGACCACGTGGTCCAGACGGTCCCGGCGCCGGTCGGCAACGCCGACACGGCCGCCCGGGCGCTGATCTTCGACTCGGTCTACGACACCTACCGTGGCGTGGTGACCTACGTCCGGGTCATCGACGGGCACCTCGGCAAGCGCGAGCGCATCCTGATGATGTCCACCATGGCCACCCACGAGACGCTGGAGATCGGCGTCATCTCGCCCGAGCCCAAGGTCTCCGACCGGGGCCTCGGCGTGGGCGAGGTGGGCTACCTCATCACCGGCGTCAAGGACGTGCGCCAGTCGCGGGTCGGTGACACCGTCACCTCGGCGGCCAAGCCGGCCCGCGAGATGCTGGCGGGCTACGAGCACCCGAAGCCGATGGTGTTCTCCGGGCTCTATCCGATCGACGGCGACGAATACCCCGAGCTGCGCGAGGCACTCGACAAGCTCCAGCTCAACGACGCCGCGCTCGTCTACGAGCCGGAGACCTCGGCCGCGCTCGGGTTCGGCTTCCGCGTCGGCTTCCTCGGGCTGCTCCACATGGAGATCGTGCGCGAGCGGCTGGAGCGCGAGTTCGGGCTGTCGCTGATCTCGACCGCGCCCAACGTGGTCTACCGCGTGGTCATGGAGGACGGCAAGGAGCTCACGGTCACCAACCCGTCGGAGTTCCCGACCGGCGGCAAGATCGCGCAGGTCTTCGAGCCGGTCACCAAGTCCACCATCCTGGCGCCTTCGGAGTTCATCGGCGCGATCATGGAGATCTGCCAGGGACGGCGCGGGCAGTTGCTCGGCATGGACTACCTGTCGGAGGACCGGGTCGAGATCCGCTACACGCTGCCGCTCGGCGAGATCATCTTCGACTTCTTCGACCAGCTCAAGTCGCGCACCCGCGGCTACGCCTCACTCGACTACGAGCCGGCGGGTGAGCAGGAGGCCGACCTGGTCAAGGTCGACATCCTGCTGCAGGGCGAGCCCGTGGACGCCTTCAGCGCGATCGTCCACAAGGACAAGGCTTACACCTACGGCGTCGACATGGCGAAGAAGCTGCGCGAGCTGATCCCGCGGCAGCAGTTCGAGGTGCCGATCCAGGCCGCCATCGGGGCCAGGGTCATCGCCCGCGAGAACATCCGCGCCATCCGCAAGGACGTCCTTGCCAAGTGCTACGGCGGCGACATCTCCCGTAAGCGCAAGCTGCTGGAGAAGCAGAAGGAAGGCAAGAAGCGGATGAAGATGGTCGGCCGGGTCGAGGTGCCCCAGGAGGCCTTCGTCGCCGCGCTGTCCACCGACTCCAGCGCCGACAAGACCAAGAAGTAACGTCCGGAGCCCCGGCGGGAGACCGGCCCGGACGCACGCCATCCGCTCGTCCTGGGCCGCGTCCTGCTCGCCGAGCGGGCGCACCGGCTCCTCCTGTCTGCACGACTACCCTGAAAGCATGGAAGTGGTGCAAACGGCGCGAATGCTGCTTTCTCGCGTCACAGCCGACGACCTGCAGGCCGTGCACGAGCTTCACTCCGATCCGCGTACGAGCGAGTACAACCCCTCCGGCCCCTCTCCCGACCTGGAATCCAGCCGGGCCATGCTGGATCTGTGGCTCGCCGACTGGGACGAGCGCGGGCTGGGGTATTGGGCGGCACGGCTGCTGGGGGAGCCGGAGGTGATCGGTTTCGGCGGTTTGCGCCACGCCATCGTCGATGGCGATCACGTGCTGAACCTCTACTACCGGTTCCGGCCGTCGGCGTGGGGGCACGGGTACGCGCTGGAGCTCGTCGAGGCGGCGCTCCGGGTCGGCAAGGGCCTCGGGACGGTGGTGGCGGTGATCCGCGACATCAACATGCCGTCGCGGAGGGTGGCGGAGCGGGCGGGCATGCGCAAGGACCGCACGATTCCGTACGGGGGAGTGCCGAGCGACGTGTACGTCGCCTGAGCGGACCTTCAACGCCCGGCCCGGGATTCTGTCGGTGGCGCCGACTAGCGTCTCTTTCCGAACGCCTGTGCGACTGGAGGGTGACGTGATTGCTTCTGAGCGATTCGAGCGTGCCGCGGTGCTGGGGGTCGCTGTGGCTGAGGAGACGAGGCGGCTGCTGAGGCGGCACCTGGATGCGGCCGGAGCGGAGGGGGACGACGGCGCGGTGCTGGTCGAGGTGCCCCATCCCGATGCCGCGGTGGTCACCGCGCTGCTGGATGTGGCGGCCGAGTGCTTCGGCGAGCGAGGTGACTCGATCGAGGAGATCCGGCAGGCCGCGCTGGAGACGTTGTTACAGCTGGCCGGGTTCGATGCCGAGTCCCAGCTCGGCTGGGCCGAGCTGGGCGGCCGGTAAAGGGTTCGCCGGTCGACGTGCCGCTCGGTTACCGTCCTGTCATGCGCATTCTCTCCGTCAACGTGGGCACAGCGGTCGAGGCCGAATGGGCCGGGAAGATGGGGCGCACAGCCATCGACAAGAGGGCTGTCACGCACCGTGTCGAGGTCCACGCCAACGGGCTGGCCGGCGACGAGCGGGCCGACAAGGAGCACCACGGGTCGCCCGACCACGCCGTCTACTCCTACGCCAGAGAGGACTACGACTGGTGGGAGGCCGAGCTCGGACGGGAGGTGCGTGACGGGCGGTTCGGGGAAAACCTCACCACCTCCGGCCTCGACGTCAACGAGGCCGTGATCGGTGAGCGGTGGCGGGTGGGCAGCGCCGTGCTCGAGGTGACCGGGCCTCGGGTGCCGTGCGTGGTGTTCCGCAACTGGATGGACGAGCCCGGGTGGGTCAAGCGCTTCACCGACGCGGCGCGGCCCGGGGCCTACCTGAGAGTGATCGAGCTCGGCGAGCTGGGAGCCGGCGACGAGGTGGAGGTCGTCTCGCGTCCGGAGATCGGGGTGACGGTGGCCGACTGGTTCCGTGCACACCACGGGGACAAGGACGCGCTACGCCGCATTCTTGCCGTTCCCGGACATGACAGTCGATGGGACGAGATGGCGGAAAAGGTGCTGGCCGGGTAGAGGCCCCCTACCCGGCCAGCGATCCTCAGCGCAGGACCGAATACAGCGCCGAGGTGAGGGAGGCGCGCGCGTCGTCCTGGTCGATCGACCACATCATCGACCCGCCCAGTCCCTTGAGCCGGATGTAGGCCGCCTTCTGCAGCATCATCGCCGGATCGTCGTACGACCAGAACTCGTTGCCGTCGTAGAGCCACATCGCCCCGGTGCGCAGGTCCCGGTAGCGCTTGCCCGGCTTGTTCACCAGGTCCTTGTAGTCCTCGCTGCCCGGGGCCCACGTGCCGGGAGCGGGTCCGGTGGCGGGCTTGTAGAGGCCGTCACCGTCGCCGGTCACGCCGGTCCAGCCCTGGCCGTAGGCGGGCACCCCGACCACGATCTTGCGTGCGGGCGCCCCACGGGACAGGTAGTCGCGGACGGTCTGGTCGACGCTGTACTTCACCGGGTTCGGATCCCGCCGGTCGGTGAACAGGTTGCCGTTGTGCCCGGTCTGCGGCTCCCAGGTGCCGTGCAGGTCGTAGCCCTGGATGGTGGCGAAGTCGAGCTGGCTGAAGACGCGCCGTACCTCGAAGCCGGCGTCGATCTTGGCGGCGGCGGCAGGCAGGAAGGCGGTCAGTTGCGCGCCGCTCGCGTAGGCCTTGAGCTGCGAGCGCAGCTCCTGCACGAACAACGTGAAGTTCTGCTTGTCCTCGGGACGGATGACGTTCCCCTCGGCCCCGGACGAGCCCGGCCACTCCCAGTCCAGGTCGATCCCGTCGAACACGCCGGCCCCCGCGCCCGGCTCCAGCCCCGGCAGGTCGCCGCGCAGCCACAGGTCGATGCAGGAGCGCGCCAGCGTGGCGCGCGACTCGGCGGTGAGCACGGCGTCGGAGAAGTGCTTCGAGCCGGTCCAGCCGCCCAGCGAGATCAGCACCTTGAGCCCCGGGTGCTTGGCCTTGAGCTTGCGCAGTTGGTTGAGGTTGCCGTTCAGGGCCTGTCCGGGCGCGTCGGCCACGCCGTCCACGCTCTGCTCGGCCGGCACCGGCCGCTGCCAGTCCGCCCATGGGTCGGCCGAGTAGCAGGAACCCTCGGCGTTGACGAACCCGAACGCGTAGTTGAGGTGGGTGAGCTTGGCCGCCGCGCCCGTGGCGTCCACGTCCTTGACGTGGTAGTTGCGGCCGTAGATGCCCCATTGGATGAAGTACGCGACCCGCTTGAAACCGGCCTGGGCCTCGGCGGGCACGGAGACCGCCGAGAGCCCTAGCAAGAGCGAGAGCGTGATCAGGACCTTCTTCTTCACCGAGCGTCTCCCGGAGGATCAACTTATAGGAAACTTTCCTAATAAGTTGAGGCGATCGTAGAGCGCTCACACCAGCGCGTCAACGAGTCTGTTCACCTCGTCCGGGCTGGACAGCACCGACCAGTGGCGCGCGGGGTCGGACAGCAGCTCCAGCACCAGGTCGGCGGCCTCCGTCCGGGTCGCCGCGGCCGCGAGCAGGTCGAGGATGTGGTCGGCCGGCGGCTGCAGGAACGTGTTCGTCCACGCGGTGACCGGACCGGCCACCTCCTCCCACATCCGGCCGGCGACCGCGCGGGCGAAGGACACGTCGTACGGCCCGCCCGCGGCGATCGACTCGGCCGCGATCCACGCGCAGGCCGACCCCACGTTGGCGCCCTGCCCGGTCAGCGGGTCGTTGACGATCCAGGCGTCGCCCACGGCCAGCGCCACGCGCCCACTCGGCAGCGTGGCCACCGCCTCCCGCACGGTCGGCGTGATCGCCCCGCACCACGCCTCCTCGGGCCCGGCCGGCTCGAACGCGGCCGTGTCGATCCGCTCGCGCAGGCTCGGGGCGTGCTCGGCGATCGCCGCGAGCAGCGCGGGCCCCACGCCGGCCGGGTCCATCCGGGTGAGCGGCTCCAGAGGACCGCCCGGTATCGCCTCGACCAGGATCGCGGACGCCAGGCCCGCCCGCGTCAGCATCGGCATGCAGAAGATCTCACCGCAGGCCGGCGAGATGGCGGAGGACAAGGTCGTGCCGGCCCGCACCCCGTGGAACACGCCGGCGAACAACCTGCGCTGCGGTTCGCCGTACGGCGAACGCCCAGGATCACGCGGGAACAGCTCGGCCACCGAGCGCCGCCCCGCCGCCACCACCATGAGCTCGTGCTCCCGCGACCACCGATCCACCTGCGCCGCGTCCGGCTCCGTCCCCGTCACGACGATCTTCCCGCCCTTGCCGGCCAAGTCCTCCATGAGCGCGGGCAGCAACAGCCGGAAATCCACCACGCTGTACGGGTCCGCGATCCGCCCCGTGAACTCCAGCGGCGGCACGCCCTTGATCGAGAAACTCGCCGCGTCCACCAGGCATCCGGGATCGGCGTAGTGCTCGCACCCCAGCTCCCGCTCCCGCGCCCGCATGCCGCCCGTCCTGGCGACCGCGCCGGGCAGCCGCCCCGAACGAATGGCGTCCGCGTCGCCCACGCTGTACAGCGTCGTCTCCACCCCGAGCTGCCGCAGCCGCAGCGCGACGGTCAGCCCCGCGATCCCCGCGCCCACGATGCCGATGCCTGTCATGTCTCCCCCTCGGCCGGTGGACACCAGTGGACGCGAAGGCGCTTGAGACCGGCTTGGAGCACCCTTAACGGCCCGGCAGACTGGAGTAGTGCCATCCACCCTGCCTGACGGCGATCCCGCGCCCACCTCGGGCGAACTGCCCGACAGCGCCCTGAGCGGCCTCGGCGAGCGTCCGTTCGGCTTCTACGTCCACGTGCCGTTCTGCGTGACCCGCTGCGGCTACTGCGACTTCAACACCTACACCGCCGCCGAGCTGGGGCCGGGCGCCTCACACCGCGACTACGCGGACACGGCCGTCGAAGAGGTGCGCCTCGCCCGCCGCGTCCTGGGCGACGCCGAGCTGCCGGTGGAGACGGTGTTCTTCGGCGGCGGCACGCCCACCCTGCTGCCTCCCGAGGACCTGGCCAGGATCCTGGCCGCGATCGACTCCGAGTTCGGGCTGCGGCCGGACGCCGAGGTCACCACGGAGGCCAATCCCGAGTCCGTGGACCACTCCTCCCTGGAGAAGCTCCGCCACGGCGGGTTCAACCGGATCAGCTTCGGCATGCAGAGCGCACGCGAGCACGTGCTCCAGGTCCTCGACCGCAGGCACACGCCCGGCCGGCCGGCCGCGGCCGTGCGGGAGGCGAGGGAGGCCGGGTTCGAGCACGTCAACCTGGATCTGATCTACAGCACGCCCGGCGAGTCCGACGACGACTGGCGGGCCTCCCTGGCCGCGGCGATCGAGGCCCGGCCCGACCACGTGTCGGCCTACTCGCTGATCGTCGAGGAGGGCACCAGGCTCGCCGCCAGGATCAGGCGCGGCGAGCTGCCGATGCCTGACGACGACGTGGCCGCCGACCGCTACCTGATCGCCGACCAGATGCTGGCCGAGGCCGGCTTCCGCTGGTACGAGGTGTCCAACTGGGCCACGTCCGACGAGGCGCGGTGCCGGCACAACCTGCTCTACTGGACCGGCGGCGACTGGTGGGCGGCCGGTCCGGGCGCGCACAGCCACGTCGGCGGCACCCGCTGGTGGAACGTCAAGCACCCGGCCGCCTACGCCCAGCGGCTGGCCGCGCACACCTCGCCCGCGCACGCCCGCGAAGTGCTCGACGACGAGGCCCGCGCCGCCGAGCGGCTCATGCTGGAGCTGCGGCTGGCCTCCGGCTACCCACTCGCCGAGGTCGCGCCGGGCGCGCGAACGGCCGTGGCCGCCGCGCTGGCGCGCGGGCTGCTCGAGCCCGAGCCGTTCAAGGCGGGCCTGATGGTGCTCACGCTGCGAGGGCGCCTGCTGGCCGACGCCCTCATCAGGGACCTGCTCGTTTAGGTGATCAGGCGGATGGCGAACGGATAGCGGTAGTTCTGGCCCTTGTTCGTCGCCAGGGCGGCCTGGATGTGGAAGATCAGGGACAGGATCCAGACCACCGGCAGCAGGAGGGCGCCGATGAAGACGATCACCAGGATGCCCGAGATGACATAGCCGATGAACATCGTGATCTGGAAGTTGAGCGCCTCGGCCGCCTGGTCCCTGACGTAGGGGGACTCGTCCTTCTTCATCAGGTAGATGACCAGCGGGCCGAGCCAGGAGGCGAGCAGGCCGAGCAGGTGCGCCAGCATGGCCATCGTGGTGTCGTCGCTGCCGGGGCGGGGGCCGAACCTGCCGGGGACGTACGGCTCGCCGGGGCCCTGCGCGTAGCCGTAGCCGGGCGGCTGCTGAGACGCCTGCCCGTAACCCGGCTGGGGGCCGTAACCGCCGGATTGCGGCTGACCGTGGCCGGGCGGCGGCTGCTGCCCATAGGACGGCGGCTGCTGTCCATAGGACGGCGGCTGCTGTCCATAGGACGGCGGCTGCTGTCCATAGGAGGGCTGCTGGCCGTAGCCGGGCTGCTGACCATAGCCTGGCTGCTGGCCGTAGCCTGGCTGGGACCCCGGCTGCTGGCCGTAGCCGGGCTGGGAGCCGGGTTGTTGACCATAGCCGGGCTGGGAGCCGGGCTGCTGGCCGTAGCCGGGCTGCCCGCCGTACCCATAGCCCGGTTGTTGCGGGCCCGAGCCCTGGTCCTGCGGGATGTCCGAAGGGGACACCCGGCGCGTGGCGTCGTCGTCGGGCGGCGGGGGTTGCGACGGATCCTGGCTCATGGTGCCTCCGTAACGAAGTCGATGAGTTCCTCGACCCGGCCGAGCAACTCCGGCTCCAGGTCGGTAAAGGTCGAGACGGCGCCGAGAATGCGCCGCCACGCGCCCGCGGGCTCCATACGCCAGCCCAGGGCCGCGATCACGCCTTCCTTCCACGGCACGCCGCGCGGCACGTCGGGCCAGGCCGGAATGCGCAGCACGGACGGCTTGACCGCCTGCCAGATGTCGACGAACGGATGCCCCACCACGAGCACGTCCGGCGAGGTGATCTGGGCGGCGATCCTGCTCTCCTTGGAGCCGGGCACGAGATGGTCGACCAGCACCCCCAGCCGGCGTCCCGGCCCGGGGTCGAACTCGGCCACGATGGCCGGCAGATCGTCCACACCCTCCAGGTATTCGACCACGACCCCCTCGACGCGCAGGTCATGGCCCCAGATCTTCTCGACGAGGGCGGCGTCGTGCACGCCTTCCACGTAGATCCGACTCTCCTTGGCCACCCGTGCCCGCAGCCCCTCCACGGCGATGGAGCCCGACGCGCTGCGCCTGGGCCCGGCGGGGGCGGCCGTGGGCCGTACGAGGGTCACGGGCTTGCCGTCCAGGAGGAATGCGGCCGGCGCCAGCGGGAACAACCGCCGCCTGCCGAACCGGTCCTCCAGCGTGACGGACTCCTTGTCGCAGGCCACGACCGCGCCGCAGAAGCCGCTGTCGGCGTCCTCCACGACAAGGTCCGGCTCGGCGGCCACCTTAGGGATCTTGCCCTTGCCCGGCCGCCGCCAATTGCCCGCCAGCACATCGCCCTCGTACACACGGGGACCGTAGCAAATCACCCGCCGACCGCAAGGCGCTTGCGCGCAGAGCTACGGCGCATCAGGACGACGATGGTGGCGATGATCGCGAGGAGGACTCCCGCGCCGGGGACCAGGAACAGCGCGGCGGCCCCGCCGGCGACTCCGCCCGCGGCGGAGGCGACCGGCTTGCCGACGCCGTACTTGACGTCCGCCGTCTCCTGGTTGGTGCAGGTCAGCTGGTAGTCGCCCTTGCTCGGCGCATTGATCACGAGGATCTGCTCCCAGGTCACGCTGCCGACGGTGAGCGACTGGCTGCCGCTGGTCTCGGCGAGCTTGGCCTGGCCGGAACCGCCGGAGATCTGGCACTCGTAGTTGATCCGCGTGGTGGTGGCGACGTAGACGGCCGGCTTGTCGGCCGGGTCGACGGTCACGGTGATGCTCTCACCCGACGAGAACGTCTTGGTGGGGGCCAGGTCGGTCACGCTGCCGAGCACCCCGCCGACGAAGATGACGACGCCGACGATCCCGCAGATGACGGCGACGCCCCAGGCCGCCGTCACCCACCACAGGCTGGGCTTTACGGCTTTGGAATCGATTTGTGGGGGGAATTGGGGCTGTTGGCCGTATTGTCCGTACTGAGGTTGTCCGTACTGAGGCGGCGGGCCGTACTGGGCGGACGGGCTCCCGTACTGCTGCTGCGGTGGCGGAGGCGCGCCGTACTGCGGCTGCTGGCCGTAGCCGGGCTGGGGTCCGTACCCGGGCTGGGAGCCGGGCTGCTGGCCGTAGCCGGGCTGAGAGCCCGGTTGGGGTCCGTAGCCGGGCTGTGGCGATGGTGGCTGGCCGTAGTAGGGGTCCTGGCCGGGAGGCGGCCCGTACGACGGAGGTTGAGAATTGTCCGACATGTCGGCAAGTCTGGGCCCTGTCGCTTGTAAGACGCTAGCAACAGGATGGGAGTCGGCGTTATCGCACCTTGTGGGCGAGAGCCGTACACTTGGCACTCGGGAACACAGAGTGCTAGACACTTCGTTCCTGAAAGCAGAGGGCAGGAGGTGAGCACGTGCTCGACGATCGGAAATTGGCGGTGCTCCGCGCCATTGTCGAAGACTACGTGTCCACCAACGAACCGGTGGGCTCCAAGGCACTGGCCGAGCGCCACAACCTGAGGGTCTCCCCGGCGACGGTCAGGAACGACATGGCCGCGCTGGAGGAAGAGGGCTACATCACACAGCCGCACACCAGCGCGGGACGCGTGCCGACGGACAAGGGATACCGCCTGTTCGTCGACCGGCTCTCGCAGATCAAGCCGCTGTCGGGAGCCGAGCGTAGGGCGATCGAGACCTTCCTCGCCGGCGCGGTGGACCTCGACGACGTGGTCACCCGCACCGTGCGGCTGCTCGCGCAGCTGACCAGGCAGGTCGCGGTCGTGCAATACCCGACGCTGACGCGCTCGACGGTCCGGCACGTGGAGCTGGTGCCGCTCAACGACCGGCGGGTCATGCTCGTGCTGATCACCAACACCGGCCGCGTCGAGCAGCGCGTGATCGAGCTGCCCGAGGTGGTGGAGGACACCCGCATCGCGCACCTGCGCGCGGTGCTCAACGCCTGCCTCGACGGCTGCGGCCTGAGCAACGTGCCCGAGCTGGTCGCCGACCTGCCGGAGCGCCTGCCCGTCGAGGACCGGCCCGCGGTGGCCACGATCCTGTCGGTGCTGCTGGAGACCCTGGTGGAGCGGCACGACGAGAAGATCGTGTTCGCCGGCGCCGCCAACCTCGCCGGCGCCGACTTCTCCACGGGCCTGCGTGACGTGCTGGAGGCGCTGGAGGAGCAGGTCGTGCTCATGCGGCTGCTCGGCGAGACATCCTCGGACACCCCCTCTGCGCTCACCGTCCGCATCGGTTCGGAAAACCCTTACCTACGTGGCACATCCGTCGTCGCGACCGGATACGGTTCTGGCGACAACCAACTGGCCAGGCTCGGTGTGCTGGGCCCCACCAGGATGGACTATCCCGTGACGATGGGCGCCGTGCGTGCGGTGGCTCGCTACGTCAGCCAGATCTTGGCTGCATCATAAGAGGTCGATAAGTGGCAAACAGCGACTACTACGCCACCCTCGGGGTGCGCCGTGACGCCAGTCAGGACGAGATCAAGAAGGCTTACCGCCGCCTCGCCCGCGAGCTGCACCCCGACGTGAACCCCGACCCTGAGACCCAGGAGCGGTTCAAAGAGATCACGCAGGCCTATGAGGTGCTGTCAGACCCGAACAAGCGCCAGATGTACGACCTGGGCGGCGACCCCTTCGCCGGCGCGGGAGCAGGCGCGGGCGCCGGGGGCTTCGGAGCGGGCTTCCCGTTCAGCGACATCATGGACGCCTTCTTCGGCTCGGCGGCCGGCACCCGAGGGCCGCGCTCGCGGGCGCGCCGGGGCCGCAACGCCACCATCCGCGTCGAGCTCGACCTGCGCGAGACGGCCTTCGGCACCACCCGCGAGCTGGTCGTCGACACGGCCGTGCTCTGCGAGGTCTGCCACGGGGCCGGCGCCGCGCCGGGCACGCACCCCGACACCTGCGACATGTGCAACGGGCGCGGCGAGATCTCCCAGGTCACCCGCTCGTTCCTGGGCCAGGTTATGACGTCGCGACCCTGCCCGCAGTGCGGCGGCTTCGGCACCATCATCCGCCACCCCTGCCAGGAGTGCTCAGGCGACGGCCGGGTGCGCACCCGCCGTACGATCAAGGTCCGCATCCCCGCGGGCGTCGAGGATGGCACCCACATCCAGCTCGCCGGCGAGGGCGAGGTCGGCCCCGGCGGCGGCCCGCCCGGAGACCTGTTCCTGGAGATCGTCGAGCGGGCCCACGAGATCTTCGAACGCCGCGGTGACGACCTCCACTGCACCGTCCAGATCCCGATGACGGCCGCCGCGCTCGGCACCGTGCTCGTGGTCGAGACGCTCGACGGCGCCGAGGAGATCGACGTGCGCCCCGGCACCCAGTCCGGCCAGGTCATCACCATGTACGGACGCGGCGTGCAGCGGCTCAACGAGTCCGGCAGGGGCGACCTGCTGATCCACGTCAACGTCGAGACCCCGACCCGGCTCGACACCGCGCAGGAGGACCTGCTGAAGGAGCTGGCCAAGCAGCGGGGCGAGGAGCGGCCCCCCGGCAAGTTCGCGCCCGGGCAGCAGGGCTTCTTCTCGCGCCTGCGCGACGCGTTCAACGGCCGGTGACCGTACCCGTCTTCCTCTCGGAGGAGCTCGACGGACCCGAGCTGACGCTCGGTGGGCCCGAGGGGCGGCACGCGGCGTCCGTGCGCCGCCTGCGGGCCGGTGAGCGCGTCGATCTCACCGACGGAGCCGGTACGGTCGCCGAATGCGTCGTCCGCGAGGTCCTCAAGGACGCGCTCAGGCTCGATGTGCTGGCCCGCTACCGGGTCGAGGCGCCCCAGCCGCGGCTCGTCGTCGTCCAGGGACTGCCCAAGGGCGACCGGGGGGAGTTGGCGGTCGAGATGATGACCGAGGCGGGCGTGGACGCGATCGTCCCCTGGTCGGCCGCGCGCAGCATCACCCAATGGAAAGGCGACAAGGTCGCCAAAGGGCTCGCCCGGTGGCGCTCCACCGCGCGTGAGGCGGGCAAGCAGGCACGCAGGTTCCATTTGCCCGAGGTGACCGAGCTCGCCTCCACCGCGCGGGTCGAGGCGCTGCTGGCCGGCGCGGCGCTGGGGCTGGTGTTGCACGAGGAGGCGGCCGAGCCGCTGTCCGGCGTGCCGTTGCCCCCGGGGGGCGACATCGTGGTGGTCGTGGGGCCGGAAGGGGGCGTCTCGGAGGAGGAACTGGCCAGGTTCCAGGCGGCCAAGGCCGTGCCTGTGCTCCTCGGGCCCACGGTTCTGCGGACCTCCACGGCGGGGGTGGCGGCGGCAGCCGTGCTACTCACGCGTACCGGACGCTGGTGAACGCCCCAGAGCGCTCAGAAGACGCGCTATGTCTCAACGTGCTCAATCGTCTCGTAACGTCTCAAGGCGCTCAGTCGGCTCGTAACGTCTCGCGCGCTCAGTCGGCTCGTGATGTCTCAGGGCGCCGGCTTGTAACGTCTCAGGGGCGCTCACATGGCTCGTGACGTCTCAGGGCGCTCAGCCGGCTCGCGACGTCTCGCGGCGCTCAGCCGGCTCGTGACGTCTCACGGCGCTCAGCCGGCTCGTGACGTCTCACGGCGTCTGAGAGGCGTCCACGAGCGGGCTGGCCAGTTCGGTGGGCGCGTCGGTGGCGTCGTCGGGCGGGCACTCCTCCAGCGGGCACGCCGACGGCTGCGTGGTCGGATCCACGTCCGAAGGCGTCGGCGTGGGGGAGGCCGTCGGGCAGTCCTCGGCCGTCACGGCCTCGGAGGGGCACGGCGTGGACGTGGGTTTGGGGCTCTTCGACGGCCTGCTGGTCGAGTTCGCCGTCTTCGCCGGTCGCGGTGACGGGGTGTCCGCGGGAACCACGGCCGGGTTCCGGTCGGCGGTCGGCTCCGGGGGCGGCGGCTGCTGGGAGCGGGTCGTGGAGGAGTTGGACGGGACCTTGGAGGAGGTCTCGTTCTCCACTGGCTGGACGCTCTGCTGTTCGATGATCTGCGAGCGCAGCCCAGGAACGGCCATCACGATGGCCCCCGCTACGAGGACAGCACTGGCGGCGGCCGCGCCCGCACGCCACCAGAACAGGTTACGTACGCCGCGCCGCTCGATCCGGGCGCGGATGATCTCCAGTCCGTCCGGCGAGGGCACGACCGCGTCCGCCTCCGCGCGGAGCGCACGGCGAAGGAGGTCGCCGTGCTCGTCGGGGGGCTGGGTCATGACATTTTCTCCAGGACGGATCGCAAAGCGGCCATGCCACGTGCGGTGTGGCTCTTGACCGCGCCCTTGCTGATGCCCATGGCGTGAGCTATCTCAGCTTCGGACAGATCACCGTAATACCGCAGGACCAGTGCTTCTCTCTGTCGGGTCGGCAGGGCACGTAACGCCTCGATGACGGCGGAGCGTTCCAGCTCGCCGATCGCGCCGTTCTCGGCGCTCGGGGCGTCCGGGAGGCCCTTGGGAGCGTACTTCTCGACGACCGCGCGGTGACGCAGCACGGACCGGGACCGGTTGACGACGGATTGACGGAGGTAGGCGAGTGCTTTGTCGGGGTCACGCAGCCTACGCCAGGCGCCATGGATGGCGACGAACGCATCCTGCACGACCTCCTCAGCGGTTGCTATGTCGCGCACGAGCAACACAGCTAGACGCACCAATGACCGAAAATGCGCACTGTACAGCGCGGTAACGGCCATGTCGGCATCCCACCCGACTGGCACCGCCCCCATCGACCTGTCGGCCAGAAGGGTTTCGGTGGTCACATCAGTGGGACGCGCGGCCTTCCCAGAGGGTTTACGCTCTTCCGGTTCTTGAGGTTTCCCCGGTTCCTTAGGGTGCATTACGCCAGTCGTGTCCTCGCCAGGTGGCGCTCGCCCGACCCTGAATCGTCTTTTGTTCTGAAGTGTCGCACACACACCCTAACCGCGCGGATCTTCTCACGCACGACACCGACGATTACCGATTCGCAACGGACTCGCTAACGGGAGGGGTCTCGATAGGGTGCTGCTGTGAACGACTGTCTCTTCTGCAAAATCGTCGCCAAGGAGATCCCGGCCGAGATCGTCTATGAAAGCGGCAGGACTCTGGCGTTCCGCGACGTCAATCCGCAGGCTCCCACGCACGTGCTGGTGATCCCGAAGGGACACCACGCCAACGCGGCGGTGCTCGCCGACGCGGACGACGGGCTGGCCGACGACGTACTGAAGACCGCCCACGCGGTGGCCGTGCAGGAAGGTGTGGCCGACACCGGATACCGGGTCGTCTTCAACACCGGTCCGGGCGCCGGCCAGACCGTTTTCCACGTGCACGCCCACGTCCTGGGCGGGCGCGACCTCACCTGGCCTCCAGGGTGATATTGAGGAGAGCAATCCGCCGGGCCCCGGATACGATGGGCGGAGAAGCACACCGAAAGAGACCGGGAGGCATCAGGCCGCTGGCCTGCCCATGTCCGAACTACACGAATCCCGACGCACGGCACCTCCCTCGCGCACACAAGCCAAGGTGCTGATTCCGGACGAATACCCGATGGTCAGCCTCCTCGGCTCCCGTGATGAGCTGCTACGCGTCATCGAGGGCGCTTTCAGGGCCGACATCCACGTACGGGGCAACGAGATCACCGTCACCGGCAGCCCCGACGAGAGCGGCACCGTGGTGCGGCTCTTCGAAGAGCTCGTCGAGGTGCTGCGCAGCGGCGGCGAGCTCACCCCCGACGCGGTCGAGCGCAGCATCGCCATGCTCCGCATGACCTCCGACCGCCCCGCCGAAGTGCTCTCCCTCGACATCCTGTCCTCGCGCGGGCGCACGATCAGGCCGAAGACCGTCAACCAGAAGCGCTACGTCGACGCGATCGACAAGCACACGGTCGTCTTCGGCATCGGCCCGGCCGGCACCGGCAAGACCTATCTCGCCATGGCCAAGGCCGTGCGGGCCCTGCAGGAGAAGCGGGTCAATCGGATCATCCTCACCCGCCCCGCCGTCGAGGCGGGGGAGCGGCTGGGATTCCTGCCCGGCACGCTCTACGAGAAGATCGACCCCTACCTGCGGCCGCTCTACGACGCCCTGCACGACATGCTCGACCCCGACTCGATCCCTAAGCTGATGGCCAACGGCACGATCGAGGTCGCGCCGCTCGCATATATGCGCGGTAGAGCGCAACCAGTTGGCACAGGCGTGCTAACTCCGGAAGGCTACCGCTCTATCGGGGAGCTGGAGGTCGGTGACCTCGTCATCGGATCCAACGGCGAGCCGACTCCTGTGCTGGGCGTTTATCCGCAGGGGGAGAAAAAGATCTATCGGGTCTACAGCCAGGACGGTTCCTCGGTGCTCGCCTCCGAAGACCACCTCTGGACTGTCCGCACCCGTGACGACGCCAATCGGGGAAAGCCGTGGCGGGTCCTGCAGACGAAGGACATGATCGGTGACCTGCGGACGGCGCACTACCGCAAGTGGGAGTTGCCGCTGCTGAGCGCGCCCGTCTGCTTCCCTGAGCAGCCGGTGCCCATGGATCCCTACGCGCTCGGCCTGCTCCTGGGGGACGGGTGCATCACCGGATCGACGACCCCCAGTTTCGCGACGAACGACCCTGAGCTCGTCGAGTCGCTCGAGCGGGCTCTTCCCAGCGTGCAGGCGACGTGGAAGGGCGGACCGGACTACGTGCTCAAGCGGGTGAGGCAGCCCGGAGAGAGCGTGACGATCGCCAATCCGATCACCGACGTCATGCGGCGCCTGCAGCTTTCGGGCTCCGGGTCGTACACGAAGTTCGTCCCTGAGGTCTATCTCCATAACACACCGGAGATCCGGATCGCAGTTCTTCAGGGTCTGCTCGACGCCGATGGAGGTCCTGTCACCCAAGAGGGCCGCACGTGCAGGATCCAGTTCAGCACCGTGTCGCCGCGGCTTCGTGACGACGTCGTCTTCCTTGTCCAGTCCCTCGGGGGCGTCGCCTACGTGGGCACACGCCCCGCGACAGGCCGTAAGCCTGGATTGGCCAAGGGGCGGCCGGTGCGCCACCGCCACGATGCGTACATCCTCGACATCCGGCTTCCCGAGGGCATCGAGCCCTTCCGGTTGTCCCGGAAGGCAGAGATCTATAAGGCGTCCGGCGGCGGTCGTCCCATGCGCTACGTTGACCGCATTGAGCCGCGTGGTACGGCGGAGTGTGTGTGCATCCAAGTGGCTGCGGAAGACTCCCTCTACGTCACCGAGGATTTCCTCCTGACCCACAACACGCTCAACGATGCGTTCATCATCCTGGACGAGGCACAGAACTCCTCGGCCGAGCAGATGAAGATGTTCCTCACCCGGCTGGGCTTCAACTCCAAGATCGTGGTCACGGGTGACGTGACGCAGGTGGACCTGCCTTCGGGCACGGTGAGCGGGCTGCGGGTGGTCCAGGAGATCCTGGACGGCATCAACGACATCCACTTCTCCCGGCTGACCAGCGCCGACGTGGTCCGTCACAAGCTGGTGAGCGAGATCGTGGATGCCTATGGGCGCTACGACGCCACGGTGGCCGCTCAGGAGCCGAAGCAGATCCAGCATCGGGGGAAGCGGCGACCGTGAGCATCGAGATCAACAATGAGTCCGGCGTCGGGGTCGACGAGGAGGGCCTCGTGGCGCTGGCCGCTCATGTGCTCGGCGAGATGGGCATCAACCCGCTCGCCGAGCTGTCCATCGTGGTGGTCGACGAGGGCGCCATGACTGAGCTGCACGAGAAGTGGATGGGCGAGCCCGGCCCGACCGACGTGCTGGCCTTCCCGATGGACGAGCTGCGCCCCGGCGGCGGCGCGCGCGGCGACTCGGACGGCCCGGCGGATCCCGCGCTCTTGGGGGACGTCGTGCTCTGCCCGCAGGTGGCCGCCAGGCAGGCGAAGGAGGCCGGGCACAGCACGGCCGACGAGCTCGAGCTGCTGTGCACGCACGGCATCCTGCACCTGCTCGGTTACGACCACGCGGAGCCGGAGGAGCACAAGGAGATGTTCGGGCTCCAGGCCCAGCTCCTGGAGTCGTGGCAGGAGGTGCGCGACCCGCGGTGAACGGCTGGTTGCTGTCAGCCATCGGCCTGGTGATCATCGGTGGCTTGATCGCCAGTGCGGAAACGGCACTGACGCGCATCTCCAGGGTGCGCGCCGAGGAGTTCGTGCGGGACGGCAAGCGGGGCGCGGTGCGGCTGCAGGCCATCGAGACCGACCCGCCGCGTTACCTCAACCTGCTCCTGCTGCTGCGGCTGAGCTGCGAGCTGATCGCCACGGTCATCGCGACGTTGCTGTTCATCGACATCATGCATGACCAGGGCTGGGCCTACGTGTGGGCCGCGGCCGTGATGATCGTGGTCAGCTACGTGGTGGTCGGGGTCATGCCCCGTACGCTGGGCCGCCAGCACGCCGAGCCGGTCGCGCTGGCCAGCGCGCCCATCGTGTACGGTCTGACGCGCATCTTCGGCCCCCTTCCCAAGCTGCTGATCCTGCTGGGCAACGCGTTGACGCCCGGCAAGGGGTTCCGCGACGGCCCGTTCACCTCCGAGGCCGAGCTGCGTGACCTGGTGGACCTGGCGGAGGAGCGCCGGGTGATCGAGCCCGACGAGCGCGAGATGATCCACTCGGTCTTCGAGCTGGGGGACACGCTGGTGCGGGAGGTCATGGTGCCCCGCACCGACATGGTCTACATCGAGCGCGGCAAGTCGATCAGCCAGGCTCTGTCGCTGGCGCTGCGCAGTGGTTTCTCCCGCGTTCCTGTCGTGGGTGAGAACGAGGACGATGTCGTGGGCATTGCCTATCTCAAGGACATCGCCCGCAAGATCCACGAGGCGGGGGAGGGTGGCGGCAAGGAGCCGGTGGAGTCGATCATGCGCTCGGCTGCATACGTGCCCGAGAGCAAGCCCATCGACCAGCTCATGCGGGAGATGCAGGCCAGGCAGATCCACATCGCCATCGTCATCGACGAATACGGCGGCACCGCCGGCCTGGTCACGATCGAGGACGTGCTGGAGGAGATCGTCGGTGAGATCACCGACGAGTACGACCAGGAGGCGCCGCGCGTCGAGCGGGTGCCCGGTGGCGGCCTGCGGGTGACGGCCAGGATGCCGGTCGACGAGCTGGGTGAGCTGTTCGAGGTCGAGATCGACGTGGACGATGTGGAGACCGTGGGCGGGTTGCTGGCCCATGCCCTCGGCCGGGTGCCGATCGCCGGGTCCCACGCGGAGGTGGCCGGCCTGTCCCTGACTGCGGAGACCTTGGCGGGCCGTCGCAACCGCATCAGCACCGTCGTGGTTCACCGTGTTACGCCGCCGGAGGACGAGGCCGTCCCCGCCACGGCCGAACGTGACTAGTCCTCCCGCTCGGCCCCGCTGGGCGGCGACTGCGGTGCCGGTTGTGCTGGTCCGAATGTCCATCGCCGGGACCTCCTCGTCCCTTGGGAGGGCACGATGGCTGGTACGTGCCGGGCAGCGGCGCACAGGTGGTGACGTGGGCTGATCTGAGTGGGAGCGGCCGGGGGACAAATGCGGACGGATGCCGCAAGCGTTCTACAAGTCTTCTGCAAGCGACCTCCGGCACTCTCTAATCACGACATCCAGTGCGGTGGGTGTCAGAGGGGAAGCATCCGATCGCCGGGTGGGGTTCGCGGCGAGAGGATGGATCCAGGGGGACGACAGCGTCCCGGTCGGGTAGCCGGCTGAGACGCTGATCGGCGTAAAGGGTGTTCTCATCCAGAAAACCGGATGAGAACACCCTTTTTGCGTGTTGCTGGGACCTCCGATGGATTGCCGCATTAGTTGGTCGGGCAGGGTTCGCGCCAGGGGGGATCATGAGACGAAGACAGGGGATCATCGGTTGCGCCCTGCTCGCTTGCACCCTGGCGGGATGCGGCGGCGAGGGCGCGGAGAGCTTCATCGACCCGAGCGCCATGGCCCAGCTGCGCGAGGCGCTCCGTAAGGAGCCGCGGCTGCCCGAGGGCTTCACGGTTCGTCCTGAGCAGGCGTGGCGGATGCCGTTCGGCCCCGCGGACCGGAACTGCCGGGCGCTGCTCGAGCCGGCCGGCGGCCGTGCGCCCGCGCACGCGCTGACCGCCCAGGCGGCGGTGAGCTACCAGGGCGACGGGCTGGGCGAGCAGGCCGCGGTCGGCCTGGCCAGGTACGCGGGTGAAGAGGCCGAGGCGCATCTCGACGCGCTGGCCAGGGCACGGGAGTCGTGCCGGGCGGTACGCACCTCCTCCGGCACCGACCTGCGGCTGAGCGAGCTGCCGGTCGAGGACGCCGGTGACGAGGCCGTGGGGGCGCGGCTGCAGGGCCGGTTGCACGGCTATCCGTACGTGCTCGACGTCGTGTTCTCCCGGGTGGGCGACACGCTCGTGTCGGTGGTCCACACCGGCATGAACGACGTGGACAGCACCCGCACCCGCAAGGTGGTCGCCGCTGCGTTGGCCATGGCCGGCGCATAACCTAGTGCGCGTGACTCTCGATCCTGAAGACAGCAAGATCATCACGTTGGCGCGGGCGGCCAGGGCGCGTAACGGCACCCCTGAAGGGGCCGCCGTACGCGACGAGACCGGACGCACGTACTCGGCGACCAACGTGGCCCTTGCCTCACTCACGTTGTCGGCGGTGCAGGTCGCGGTCGCCATGGCGATCTCCAGCGGCGCGCGTTCCCTGGAGGCGGTCGCGCTCGTGACCGATGGCGAGCCGGGCCCCGGCGACGCGGCCGTGGCCGCGGAGCTGGGCGTCAAGTCGCTGCTCGTGGCCGGTCCCGACGGCACGCTGCGGGGCTGACATGCCGATGTCGCCGTTCCTGGCCAGGTTGCGGGAGAAGATCGGCTCCGATTTGCTCATGCTGCCGTCGGCGGCCGGTTTCGTGTTCGACGACGCGGGCCGGCTGCTGGTGGCCCGCCACGGCGACGTGGGGCTCTGGGCGGCGCCGGGCGGCGGCATCGACCCCGACGAGCGCCCGCAGGACGCCGTGGTCAGGGAGCTCAAGGAGGAGCTCGGCATCGAGATCGAGGTACGCGGGCTGATCGGCGTCTACGGCGGCCCCGAGTTCCGTACGCAATACCCGAACGGCCACCAGGTCGGCTACGTCGTCGCCGTCTACGGCTGCGCGCTCGTCTCGGGTGTGCCCGAGCCCGACGGAGTCGAGATCAACGGTTACCGATGGGTGATCGAGGAGGAGCTCGCCGAGTTGCGCACAACCCCGTGGACGCCGCTCGTGGCGCCCGAGGCGTTCACCTGGTGGCGTGAACACGCTCGTTGATGGGACACAATGCAGAGTGTGACTTCGCCAGACAGCCATCGCGCCGGATTCGCCTGCTTCGTGGGGAGGCCGAATGTTGGCAAGTCCACGCTGATGAACGCCCTGGTCGGGACCAAGGTCGCGATCACCTCGTCCAAGCCGCAGACCACCAGGCGGGCCATCAGGGGCATCGTGCACCGCCCCGACGCCCAGCTCGTCATCGTGGACACTCCGGGCCTGCACCGGCCGCGGACGCTGCTCGGTGAGCGGCTCGACAGCCTGGTGTTGTCGACGCTCACCGAGGTGGACGTGATCGGCTTCTGCGTGCCGGCCAACGAGCCGATCGGCAAGGGCGACCGGTTCATCGCCGACAAGCTGTCCGCGGTGAAGAAGACGCCCGTCGTGGCCGTGGTGACCAAGTGCGACCTGGCCTCCAAGCAGCAGATCGCCGAGCAGTTGCTGGCGGTGTCGCAGGTGGCGGAGTTCGCGGCGATCGTGCCGGTGTCGGCGCAGGCGGGCGACCAGCTCGACGTGGTGGCCGACGTGCTGATCGAGCACCTGCCGGAGTCGCCGCCGCTCTACGAGGGCGGACAGCTCACCGACGAGCCGGAGCAGGTGCTGGTCGGGGAGCTGATCAGGGAGGCCGCGCTGGAGGGCGTGCGCGACGAGCTGCCGCACTCCATCGCCGTGGTGGTCGACGAGATGTTGCCCCGCGAGGGGCGTGACGACCTGCTGGACATCTACGCTCACCTGTTCGTGGAGCGGCCGTCGCAGAAGGCGATCATCATCGGGCACAAGGGGGAGCGGCTGCGGGAGGTGGGCACCAAGGCCCGCACGCAGATCGAGGCGCTGCTGGGCACGCGCGTCTATCTGGACCTGCGGATCAGCGTACTCAAAGACTGGCAGCGCGATCCCAAGCAGCTGCGGCGGCTGGGTTTCTACGACTGACAGTTGGCAGGCGGCGGGCAGCGGCCGGCCCGCGCGGCTGACCTGTGGCGTGCTCTACGACCGGCCCGCGCGGTCAGTGGTCGGCCCGCGTGCGGCGGAACAACGCCAGGACCGAGAGCACCACGACCCCGAGCGAGCACGCCAGCGCCGCGAACCAGCCGAACCTGATCACCGGTGCGACCGACAGCAGTCCCAGGTCGATGGAGATCCGGTCCTGCACGCCGCTCCCCTCGGTTACGAACATCACCACCGCCAGCACGGCCACCGCACCAGGGACGAGCGCCAGGGCGGCGAGCCTCGGATGGGCGAGTAGCCCGGCCAGGCCGCACGCCAGCGCCACCAGCCCCGCCACCAGCGCGTAGATGCCGAACGCGTCGTCGATGCCGCGCACGTCGGCGGTCACCCCGCCGCCGATCAGGCCGATCTTCGCCTCCAGGCCCGCCCATGGCAGGACCGCGCAGAACACCAGGAGCGCTCCGGCGACGGCCACGGCCAGCGCGTGGCCGCGACGGGTGCCGGGCGGCGCGGGCTTGAGCTCTTCGGCCACACGATCACTGTATGACGGGGCCGCCCGTCCGGCCATCGTACGCAACGGAGTCATCACCATCGACGCAAGCCGCGTTTTCGCCCCATTCCAGGCGCGAACGCAGCTCCACCGCATCGCCGGCCAGGGCCGACACCAGCGTCCCTGACGCCGCCAGGGGCAGGACCACGACTCCGTCGGCCACGAGCGGTTCCTTCGCCGTCGTCGTGAGGAACGTGGTGCCGACGCAGCGGGCCCCGCCGAAGACGGCCGGCGAGGTGTCGAGCGCCGGGTCGCCGACGGTGAACTCCTGCCTGAGCAGCGGGCGGTCGCCGCAGGTGGCGTCGAAACGAGCGTGGCAGCGGCCAGGCTCCTCGCCGTACCGGCCGAAGACGATCTCCTCGCGCCACAGGACGCTCGCGTCCGGCTCCAGCGCCAGCCGTACGATCAGGCGGTGTTCGCAGCCCGCGGCGAGCACCGTCGGCTCGGGGGTGAAGCGGAGGGTCGCGCCCGCGCCCACCCGTGCGGTGATCAGCATCTCGGACTCGCCCTCGCCGGGTAGGACCAGCGTGCTCGCCACCGAGCCCAGCTCCAGAGTGGTACGGGGGGCGACGTCCACGTCCAGCGCCAGCCGGTCGCCGCCGAGCGGCCCGGCCGCCGTCGAGACGAGGTGGACGGTGTACGGGCCGGTCTGGCGCAGCGTCAGCGGCGGATCCGAGGCCATCCGGCTGATCATTGTTCGTCCGTCCGCCGCAGGCACGGTCGCGACGGCGGCACTGGCCCGCATCGCCCGTCGCCGCCCACGCCCTGCCCGAGCCGCCCCATCGGCGCGCACCCGTCCGCCCGGCCCAGCAGGTCCTACGTGCTCGCCCGGCCCAGCAGGCCCTGCGTGCCCGTGCTGGCCGCCATGTCCCGCAGGCGTCGTGCTCTGAGGCGTTTCCGTGTGCTGGACAGGCCTGGGGCGCTCGTCAGCGGCGGACTCGTCAGCGGCGGGCTCGGCGCCGGCGGGCTCGGCGCCGGCGGGCTCGGTCGGGTCGGGTGGCCGGGGCGGTGCGGCGGGCTCCGGGGCTTCGGCGGCCTCGGTGGTGCCGGTGGGCTGGGAAGGCATTACGAGACGGGGGCCGCGTGGACGTGGGACCAGGTCGTCACCCGTTCGGAGACCCAGTCGGCGACGGCGGCGGCAGTGGGCTCCTGCCTGATCGAGGTGAACAGCACCGGCCGCTCCCCGCGTACCTTGGCCGCGTCGCGGGCCATCACGCCCAGATCGGCGCCCACCATCGGGGCCAGGTCGGTCTTGTTGATCACCAGCAGGTCCGCCGTCGTGACCCCGGGACCGCCCTTGCGGGGCACTTTGTCACCGCCCGAGACGTCCAGGACGAAGATCTGCTCGTCCGCCAGCCCCCGGCTGAACGTCGCCGTCAGGTTGTCGCCGCCGCTCTCCACGATGACCAGGTCCAGCGGGCCGAATCGGTGCTCCAGGGTCTCGACGGCGTCGAGGTTCGCGGCGATGTCGTCGCGGATGGCGGTGTGCGGGCAGCAGCCGGTCTCGACGGCCAGGATGCGCTCGGCGTCGAGCACGCCGGCCCGGCGCAGGAAGTCGGCGTCCTCGGTGGTGTAGATGTCGTTGGTCACCACGCCCAGGGACAGCGATGGGCCCAGCGTCCGGCAGAGTGCGGCCACCAGGGCCGTCTTGCCGCTGCCCACCGGGCCGCCCACGCCGAGCCGCAGCGCCCGGCCGCGGCCGTCGGGTGCGTGGTGATGGTCGTCGTGATTGGCTCCCATGTACGGGTCCTTCCTTAGGAGACGAACAGCCTGATCTCGGCCTGCGTGTGCTGCTCGGCCAGGAGATCCAGTGCTGGTGCTGAATACGCGGGCAACGCCTCCCAGAGGGGGGCGAGGTGGGGGGCCGGGTGCGCGTTGGTGGCGGCGAGGTGGGCCTGGGCGGTCACGGCGGTGAGATCGGGGGCGAAGGCGGCCAGCAGCGCGTGCACGGCGACCGGGTCCAGGCCCAGCAGCCGGACCGCCGCCGTGGCGGGGCCGCTGATCGCATGGTACGCCGCCGCCATGGCCGCCTCCTCGGGCGTGGCCCCCGCCGCGTGCGCCGCCACGCCGAGCGCGATCGGGTGATGAGGATGGGGTATGGTCCGCGCCAGCTCGTCGAGGACGTCCGACGGCCACACCCGCCGGGCGACCCTGAGCAGCAGCCTGCCCTGCGTCCTGGAGGCGTCCCGCTGCGCAGGTGAGGCGGTCCGCGCGTCCACCTCGTCATCGAGCCGCACCCAGGGTGACACGTCGCCGCCATCATCCCTGCCGCGTCCGGCTGCCTGGCTGCCCCGTCCGGCCGCGTCACCGTGTCGGGCTGGAGTCGCGAACGTGTCCCCGCCGGGCGCGAGTGGCTGGTCAAGAGGCGCGTGGACGCCGTCAGTCGCGGTGCCGGTGGTCGCGTGAGCAGCGCCCGCGCCGAGGTGGGTGACGTCCCGGGTGGCCGTACTGGACGCCTGGAGGGCGGCGGCGGCTGCCAGGGCGGCGGCGAGCGTGCCGGAGGTGTGCAGCCGCCCCCGAAGGAAGCGGTCCAGCGACGGCACGTCGTGCACCGCCCCCGACGCGATGGCGCGTTCGGCCCCGCCCGAGTGGGCGTGGCCGCCGGCCGGCAGGCGGGAGTCGGCGATCAGGAGCAGAGCCGGGTTCATCAGATCGAATTCATCGCATCTCGCTGGTCAGAACAGGAAGTAACGCTGTGCCATGGGCAGGGTGGCGGCGGGAGCCGGCTCGATGAGGTCGCCGTCGATGCGGACCTCGAACGTGTCGGGCGCCACCTCGATCCTGGGCAGAGCGTCGTTGAGGGGCATGGAGGACTTGCCGCGCCGGCGTACGTCCGCGACCGGGACCAGCCGCCGGCGTACGGCGAGCCGGTCGGCGAGCCCCGACTCCAGGGCGAGCGGCGCGACGAAGTGGAGCGAGGTGGCGGCGGCCGTGACCGGCGAGGCGCCGAACATGGGCCGGGGCAGCACCGGCTGCGGCGTCGGAATGGAGGCGTTGGCGTCGCCCATCTGGGCCCAGGCCACCACGCCGCCCTTGAGCACCAGGTCCGGCTTGACGCCGAAGAAGGCGGGGTCCCAGAGGACGAGGTCGGCGAGCTTGCCGCGTTCGACGGAGCCGATCTCGTCATCCAGGCCGTGGGCGATAGCCGGACATATCGTATATTTCGCCACGTATCGGCGAGCCCGGAGATTGTCCGCCGGTCCCGAGCCCAGCGAGCCGCGTCGCCCCTTCATCACGTGAGCAGTCTGCCACGTACGGATGATCGTCTCCCCGATCCGCCCCATGGCCTGCGAGTCCGAGCCGATCATCGAGATCGCGCCCATGTCGTGCAGCACGTCCTCGGCGGCCATCGTCGACGGCCGGATGCGCGACTCGGCGAAGGCCAGGTCCTCCGGGATCGACGGGTTGAGGTGGTGGCACACCATGAGCATGTCGAGGTGCTCGTCGAGCGTGTTGACGGTGTGCGGCCTGGTGGGGTTGGTGGAGGAAGGCAGCACGTTGGAGTAGGCGGCGACGCGGATGATGTCGGGCGCGTGCCCGCCGCCCGCCCCTTCGGTGTGGTAGGCGTGGATCATCCGATCGCCGATGGCCTTGAGCGTCGATTCGACGAACCCGGCCTCGTTCAGGGTGTCGGTGTGGATCGTCACCTGCACGCCGGACGCGTCCGCCACGCTCAGGCACGCGTCGATGGCGGCCGGCGTGGTCCCCCAGTCCTCGTGCAGCTTGAAGCCCGAGGCCCCGGCCCTGAGCTGCTCGTTCAGCCCGTCGGAGCTGACCGTGTTGCCCTTGCCGAGCAGCGCGAAGTTCAGCGGGTAGGCGTCCAGCGACTCCAGCATCCGGCCGAGATACCAGGCCCCGGTGACGGTGGTGGCCTTGGTGCCCTCGACGGGCCCGGTGCCGCCCCCGACGATCGTGGTGACACCGGACCCGATGGCCTCGTCGAGCAGCTGCGGGCAGATCAGGTGGACGTGCGAGTCGACGGCCCCGGCGGTGAGGATCTTGCCGTTGCCGGAGAGGACCTCCGTGGACGGTCCGATGACCAGGTCCACGCCGTCCATCGTGTCGGGGTTGCCGGCCTTGCCGATGGCGTGGATGCGGCCGTCGCGGATGCCGACGTCAGCCTTGACCACGCCCCAGTGGTCGAGGATCACCACGCCGGTGATGACCAGGTCGACCGCGCCCTCGGCCCGGGTGGTCCTGGCCTGTCCCATGGATTCGCGGATCACCTTGCCGCCGCCGAAGACGGCTTCGTCGCCGGGACCGGAAGGCCCCATCGACAGGTCCTCGGTGACCTCGATGAACAGGTCGGTGTCGGCCAGCCTGATCTGGTCGCCGGTGGTGGGTCCGTAGAGGGCGGCGTAGCGGGCGCGTGAGATCTGGGCTCCGTCAGTCATCGAGCGGCCCCGCCCACTCCGGCCGCAGTCCCGGCACCACGCGGTTGCCGCCCAGTGGCACCAGCGTCACGTCCCGCTCCACGCCGGGCTCGAACCTGATGGCGGTGCCCGCGGGCACGTCCAGTCGCATCCCCCACGCCGCCTTCCTGTCGAACTCCAGCCCCGGATTGGCGGCCGCGAAGTGGTAGTGCGAGCCCACCTGAACCGGCCGGTCCGCCGTGTTGACCACCCGCACGGTCACGCGCTCGCGCCCGGGGTTGAGCGCGAGGAAGCCGTCGGGGTGGACGTACTCGCCCGGGATCACGGGATCGGCCTGTGCACGGTCACCAGCTTCGTGCCGTCCGGGAACGTGGCCTCGATCTGGACGCTCTCCAGCATCTCCGGCACCCCCTCCATGACGTCGGCCCGGCCGAGCACGGATCGTCCCGCCTCCATGAGGTCGGCCACGGTGCGCCCGTCCCTGGCGCCCTCCATGAGGAACGACGCGATGATGGCGGTAGCCTCGGGATGGTTGAGCCGCAGGCCTCTGGCCTGCCGCTCGCGCGCCACCCCGGCGGCGACGTGGATGAGCAGCCGTTCCTGCTCGTGTGAGGTAAGCCGCATGGCCGGACCATAGGAACCGGCCGTTTCCTGACTGTTGCCGGGTGATGTCGTGTTGGTTTCGCCGTGCGGCTGAGTCCCGCATATCGGATTAAGTGCATTTGTGAACGCGCGGCAATGGCGTCTTAACGCCCGGGATCTACCTGGGAAACCTCGCGGAGTCACCTTTCTGGCAGGAACGCCCGGCAGGAAGGAACCGCTGTGCGCACATATCGCGCGATCGTCTCCGCGCTCGTCCTCTTCACCCTCGCGGCCTGCGGATCCGACGCCCAACCCGCCGCACAGTCGAACGAGATCAAGGTCGGCCTGCTGCACTCGCTCAGCGGCACCATGGCCATCAGCGAGGTCACCGTCCGCGACGCCGAGATGCTCGCGATCGAGGAGATCAACAAGGCCGGAGGCGTGCTCGGCAAGAAACTCGTCCCCGTGGTCGAGGACGGAGCCTCCGACTGGCCGACGTTCGCCGAAAAGGCCACCAAACTGATCAGGCAGGACAAGGTCGCCACCGTCTTCGGCGGCTGGACCTCGGCCAGCAGGAAGGCCATGCTGCCGGTCTTCGAACGGTATAAGGCGCTGCTGTGGTATCCGGTGCAGTACGAGGGGCTGGAGAGCTCCCCGTACATCTTCTACACCGGCGCCACCACCAACCAGCAGATCATCCCCGGCCTGGACTATCTGAAGGAGCAGGGCAAGAAGAAGATCTTCCTGGTCGGCAGCGACTACGTCTTCCCGCGCACCGCCAACAAGATCATCAAGGCGTACGCGGCCGCGAACGGGATGGAGATCCTCGGCGAGGAGTACACCCCGCTCGGCCACACCGAGTACTCCACGCTGGTCAACAAGGTCACTCAGGCCAAGCCGGACGCGGTGTTCAACACTCTCAACGGCGACAGCAACGTCGCGTTCTTCAAGCAGCTCAAGAGCGCCGGCGCCACCGCCGAGAGCATGCCGGTGCTGTCGGTGAGCATCGCCGAGGAGGAGGTCACCGGCATCGGCGTGGACAACATCGTCGGCCACCCGGTCGCCTGGAACTACTACCAGACCACGCAAACCCCGGCCAACGAGGCCTTCGTCAAGGCGTTCAAGGCCAAGTACGGCGAGAAGAAGGTCACCTCCGACCCCATGGAAGCCGGCTACAACGCCGTCTACCTGTGGGCCGAGGCGGTCAAGAAGGCCGGCTCGACCGAGGTCGAGGCCGTCAAGAAGGCCGCGCCCGGCATCGCGCTCGAACGCCCCGAAGGACTGGTCACCATCGACGGCGAGAACCAGCACATGTACAAGACCGCCCGCATCGGCATCATCCAGCCCGACGGCCTGATCAAGCAGGTGTGGGACTCCGGCAAGCCGATCAAGCCGGACCCGTACCTCAAGGGTTACCCCTGGGCGTCCGGCCTGGCGGCCTCCTGATGTCAGCGTTCGCCAACCAACTGCCGATCGGGTTGTCGATCGGGGCGGTGCTGCTGCTCATCGCGCTCGGGCTGACGTTCACGTTCGGGCAGATGGGGGTGATCAACATGGCCCACGGCGAGTTCATCATGGCGGGCGCGTACACCGCGTTCCTGCTGCAGGACATGGTGCTCGCGCTGCCGGCGGCGTTCGTGGTGGCCGGGGTCATGGGGCTGATCCTGGAGCGGGGCGCCATCAGGCACTTCTACGGCCGGCCGCTGGACACCCTGCTGCTCACCTGGGGCGTGAGCCTGGTGCTGCAGCAGCTCGCCCGCGACCTGTTCGGGGCGCCGAACGTGCAGGTGCCCGCCCCCTCGTGGCTGGCGGGCGGGGTGGGCATCCTGCCGTACAACCGGCTGTTCATCATGGCCCTGGCGATCGCGGGCGTGGTCGCGGTCTGGGTCTATCTCAACAGGACCGGCCTGGGGCGGCGTACGCAGGCCGTGGTGCAGAACCGGCAGCTGGCCGCCACCAGCGGGATCGACGCCGGGCGGGTGGACATGCTGACGTTCTTCATCGGGTCCGGGCTCGCGGGCGTGGCCGGGGTGGCGCTGACGCTCATCGGGCCCGTCGGGCCGGCGCTCGGCACCTACTACATCGTCGACGCGTTCCTCGTGGTGGTCGCCGGCGGGCTCGGGCAGCTGCGCGGGGCGGTGCTCGCGGCCGCCGGGCTGGGGCTGCTGAACTCCTACGCCGAGTTCTGGTCGGACGCGTCGCTGGCGAAGGTGATCGTCTTCGCGGTCGTCATCGCGTTCCTGCAGGTACGGCCCCAGGGGATGTTCGTGCTCAGGTCGAGGGTGCTCACATGATCAAACGGAACCTGCCGTTCGCCGCCATCGCGGTGGTGGCGCTGGTCGCGGCGCCGCTGCTGCTGGAGCCGTTCCGGCTGGGGCTGCTCGCCAAATACCTGTGCTACGCGATCGTCGCGCTCGGGATCGGGCTGGCCTGGGGGAAGGGCGGCATGCTCACCCTGGGGCAGGGCGTGTTCTTCGGGCTCGGCGGCTACTCGATGGCGATGTACCTCAAGCTCACCGAGGCGGGGCCGGGCGGGCTGCCGGACTTCATGGTGTGGAGCGGGGTGGAGGACCTGCCCGCGTTGTGGCTTCCCTTCGCCAATCCCGTGTTCGCGCTCGGCATGGCGGTGGCCGGGCCGATGGCGCTCGCGGTGATCCTGGGCACGCTGGTGTTCCGGCAGCGGGTGCGCGGTGCGTACTTCGCGATCCTCACCCAGGCGCTGGCCGCCGCGCTGGTCATCCTGCTGGTCGGCCAGCAGGGGCTGACCGGCGGCACCAACGGCATGACCAACTTCTTCGACCTGTTCGGGCAGGACCTCGCTGAGGACTCCACCCAGCGCGGTCTCTACCTGGTCGTGGCGAGCGTGCTCGGGGTGCTCTACCTGGCCACCCGGCAGCTGGTGAACAGCCGGTACGGCCGGCTCCTCGTCGCGGTCAGGGACGGTGAGGACCGGGTGCGGTTCCTCGGCTACGACCCGGCCCTGGTCAAGACCGTCACCTTCGCCGTCTCAGCCGGCATGGCCGGGCTGGCGGGCGCGCTGTTCGTGCCGGTCGTCGGCATCATCTCGCCCGCGCTGCTCGGCGTGGTGCCGTCGCTGGAGCTGGTCGTCGCGGTGGCGGTCGGCGGGCGGCACGCGCTGGCCGGGGCCGTGCTCGGCGCCGTCGTCATGGGCTACGCCAAGACGGCCTTCAGCGAGCAGTTCGCCGACGGCTGGCTCTACCTGCAGGGCGCGCTGTTCATCCTGGTCATGACGCTCGCCCCGAAGGGGATCATGGGCATCCTGGGGAGGTTGCGACGTGCTCGAACTACGTGACGTGCACGTGGTGTTCGACGGCTACCGCGCGCTCGACGGCGTCGACCTCACCGTGCCCGAGGGCGAGCTGCGTTTCCTGATCGGACCCAACGGCGCCGGCAAGACCACGCTGATCGACGTGATCACCGGCCTGACGAAGCCCGCGGCGGGCGCCGTGCGGTTCGGCGGCTACGACCTCGTCGGCAAGAAGGAGCACCAGATCGTCCGGCTGGGCGTCGGCCGCACGTTCCAGACCTCTGTCGTGTTCGAGGAGCTCACCGTCCTGGAGAACCTCGACCTCGCCGCCAGCTTCCGCAAGCCGCTGTGGTCGCTGGCCAGGCGGCGCAGAGGCGTCTCCGAGGCCGTCGCGGAGGCCCTGGCCAGGACGGGACTAGAAGATCTCGCCGAGCGTTCAGCCGGCGTTCTCTCGCACGGCCAGCGCCAGTGGCTGGAGATCGGGATGCTGCTGGCGCAGCGGCCTCGGCTGCTGCTCCTGGACGAGCCGGTCGCCGGCATGTCCGGCGACGAACGCGAGCGCACCGGCAAACTGCTCACCGAGATCGCCGACGATCACACGGTGATCGTGGTGGAGCACGACATGGAGTTCCTGCGGCGGCACGCCTCGAAGGTGACCGTCCTGCACGAGGGCAAGATCCTCGTGGAGGGGTCGGTCGACCAGGTCAGCGCCGACCCGCGGGTGCAGGAGGTCTATCTGGGGAGGAGGCCCAAGGATGCTATCGGTAACCGCCCTTGAAGCAGGTTACGGCAGGGCACGCGTACTGTTCGGAGTCTCTCTGGAGGTCGATCCCGGCCGCCTCGTGTGCGTCATGGGACGCAACGGCGTGGGCAAGACCACCCTGCTCAACACCATCATGGGGGTGCTGCCCGCGACGGCGGGCACCGTCATGTTCGACGGGCGGGACGTGACCAGGCTGAAGCCGCACGAGCGGGTGCGGCTCGGCATGGGGTACGTCCCCCAGGGCCACCAGTGCTTCCCCCAGCTGTCCGTCCTGGGCAACCTCCTGGTCGCCGTGGAGGCCGCCAAGCAGCCGCAACGGGCCATCGACGAGGCACTGGACCTCTTCCCCGCACTCAAGCCCATGCTCAAACGCAGCGCCGGGCACCTGTCGGGCGGGCAGCAACAGCAGCTCGCCATGGCCCGCGCCCTGGTGACCAAGCCCAGGATGCTCATCCTCGACGAGCCGACCGAGGGCATCCAGCCGTCGATCATCCTCGAGATCGAGGCGGCCATCGAGCAACTGCACGCCTCCGGGCTGGCCGTGCTGCTCGTCGAGCAGTACCTGGACATCGCGCTGCGGCTGGCCGACCGGTTCCTCATCCTCGACGCCGGCCACGTCGTACGCACCGGGGAGGCCGAGGAGCTGCAACGCGAGGACGTCCGCCGCCTGCTGGCCGTCTAGTCGCCTTTGCCCGCCTGGTGGCTGGCGTACCCGCCGTTCAGCCCCTGTCCCGCGTCACTGACGAACGCCGCCCGCCCACGCCTGAGCCGACTGCACGATCTCCTCCAGCCGGCCGCTGTGCGCGCCGTGCCAGTAGATCTGGCCGCATGCCCGGCACCGGCCGTACACGTCGTAGTTGCGCCGCGTCCCGGCCTCCAGGAGCGGCGCGACCTCATGCTTGGCGACCGGCTCCAGCCGGCCGTTGCAGGCCGTGCAGCGCGTCCACGGGCGCAGCGGTGGGGAGAAGCGTTCGAGGAGGTCGCGTAGCTGGTCGGTGGGGCGGGAGCCGCGCACGTACGCGCCCAGCCACAGCGCGCGGCGGCGCAGCAGGCCGCGGTCCTGGGTGAGCAGCACCCGGCGCTCCTCGTTGGCCTGCGCCACGAGCGCGGGGTCGTCCCTGTCGTTGTGGTAGGCGGCGTCGATGCCGAGCAGGCGCAGCCGCCGCGCCAGCGTGCCCAGGTGCACGTCCAGCAGGAAACGCGGCTCCTCGGGCAGGGGTTGCGGCCGGGGCACCGGATGCACCTCCGCCACGTCGCCGGAGGCGAGCTGGTAGGAGGGGGACACGCCGCGGCCGGCCACGATCATCGGGCCCACTTCGGTCAGCGGGATGCCGACCGACTCCACGTGATGGCCCAGCGTGGACGTGCCGTCCGGGATCACCTCCTGCCATTCCTGGCGGCGGCTCACGGGCAGGAACATCCTCAGCTCTGGGGCGATGCGCAGGCGTGCGGTCACGAAGTCCATTCTGTGTCACCGGATAACGTGAATTCATGCTGATTAGCCGCCGGTCCCTGCTCGGGCTCGCCCTGCTGGCGGCAGGGTGCTCGGGCGGCGAGGCCCGGCCGGCCGAGCTGCGGCTGGTGACCGGGCAGTCCGGTGGGCTGTACGGGCAGCTTGGCGACCAGCTGGCCAAGGAGCTGCGGCGCGACGGGATCCCCGTGCGGGTGACGCAGACCGCCGCCAGCGTCCAGAATCTCGCCATGATGGCCGACGGGCGGGCAGACGTCGGGTTCTCGCTGGCCGACAGCGCCGACGACGCGATCCGTGTACGCCACCAGCCGGTGTCCGCGCTGGCAAGGGTGTACATGAACTACGTTCACCTGGTCGTCGGCGAGAGCTCGGGGATCGCCGAGGTCGGAGACCTGGCCGGGCGGGCGGTGTCCATCGGGGCGCCGGGATCGGGCACGGCGGTCATCGCCGCCCGGGTGGTGGCCGCCGCCGGGCTGGACGGGCCTCCGGAGATCGTCAGGCTGGAGCTGGACGCCTCCATCAGGGCGCTGCGCGGCGGCGAGATCGAGGCGTTCTTCTGGTCGGGCGGCGTGCCCACGCCCGCGCTGGCCGCGCTCGGCGACATCCGGCTGATTCCGCTGGAGGCGCTGGTGCCGGTGCTGCGGCGTCGCTTCGGGCCGGTGTACGAGCACGTGTCGGTGCCCGCGGACGCGTACGGGGCGGTGCGGCCGGTGCCGACGGTGGGTGCCCCCAGCTACCTGATGTGCCGGACGACGCTGCCGGAGGACGTGGCCTACACCGTCACCGAGACGCTGTTCCGGGCCCGTGACCGGCTCCAGGCGCCGTCGGCGCCCGGCGGGCGGCTCGACGAGCGGTACGCCATCGGCACCGGCGCCGTCCCGCTCCACCCCGGCGCCATCCGGTACTACCGCTCCGTCTATGGCTGAGCTCTAAGGCTCTGTTGGGCCCGGCAGGCGGAGCTCCACGACCAACCCGTGCGGTGCGGCGGGCAGCAGCGCCAACGTGGCCCCGCACGCCTTGGCCAGCTCGGCGGCGATGGCCAGCCCGAGGCCGCTGCCGGGCATGTTGGCGTGCGCCCCCGACCGCCAGAACCGCCCCAGCGCCTCGGCCCGCTCCTCCTCGCTCAGCCCCGGCCCGTCGTCGGCCACCCGCAGCACGCCGTCCGCCAGGGTGACGGTCACCGTCCCGCCCTTGGGCACGAACTTCTGGGCGTTGTCGAGGGCGATGTCCGCGATCCTGGCCGCCGCCTCCGGAACAACCGACATTTCCGCAACATCGGTGACCAACCGCACCCCCTTCGCCGCGTACACCTCTTCCCACGCCTCCAACCGCGGCCCCAGCTCGACGACCTTGCCGTCGAGCTCGGCGCCTGCCTCCACCCGGGCCAGCGACAGCAGATCCTCCACCAGCAGCGCCAGCCGGTCCAGCTCCGCCATGGCCTCCGCGTGCTCGGCCGCACCCTCGCCCCGCAGATGCGGCTCCAGGTTCTCCAGCCGCAGCCCGAGCACGGTGAGCGGGGTACGCAACTCATGCGAGGCGTCCGCCACGAACGCCCGCTGCCGCTCCATCGCGCCGGCGACCGCGTCGGCCATCGCGTTGAACCGCTCCTCCAGCCGCCGCAGCTCCGAGGGCCCCGCGCCGGGGTGCGCCCGCGCGTCCAGCCGGCCTTGCGCGATGGCCTGGGTGGTGCGGTCCAGCTCCGTGACCGGGCGCAGGATCCAGCGGGCCAGCCGCCTGGCCGCCAGCGCCGCGTAGGCCAGCGCGATCAGAGCGCCGACCGCCAGCCCGCCCCACACCAGCGACACCTCCAGCCTGGCCCGGTCGGTGGGCGCCTGCAGCAGCACCACGCCGGACAGTTGCGCGTCCCGGCCGGCCGGCTCGGCCAGCAGCACGCTCGGCGGGCCGAACGGGGTCATCGTGGGCAGGTCGTCGGTGGTGCGGCCGGACAACGCCAGGCGGGTCGCCTCCCGGTCGTCGGCGTCGAAGCGGCCGGCGGTGACGCGGATGGAGCCGTCGCGGTCCCGTACGCGCACGGCGGCGCCGTACAGGTCGGCGTAACGGGTGATCTCGGCGGTCAGCCCGGCGTAGTCGCCGTCCCGCGCGGCCTGGTCGGCCAGCTCCGCGAAGCGGGTGGCGTCGGCGCGGCGGTCCAGGAGCAGCCGGTTCGTCCGGTGCGAGGCGTACGCCAGCCCCAGCGGCACGGCCAGCGCCGCGATCAGGAAGACGATCAGCGTGGTGAACGTGACCACCAGCCGCGAGTTCACGTCGCCGAGCCCAGCCGGTAGCCCGTCCCGCGCAGCGTCTCCACCAGCCCCGGACGGCCCGTCTTCGAACGCAGCCCCGCCACGTGCACGTCCAGCGACCGGGACGCCGACAGCAGCGGGTCGCCCCAGACCTCGTCGAGGATCTCCTCCCTGCTGCGCACCACGCCCGGCTCCCTGGCCAGCAGCGCCAGCACGTCGAACTCCCGCCTGGTCAGCGTCACCGGCTCCCCGGCCACCGTCACCTGCCTGGACTCCAGGTCGATGCGGACGTCGCCGACGTTCACGACGTGGTCGCGCCGCGGCTGCGGCCGGGTGCCGCGCCGCACCACCGCCTCCATGCGCGCCATCAGCTCCGCCGTCCGGAACGGCTTGATCAGGTAGTCGTCCGCCCCTGACCGCAGGCCGCGCAGCACCTCACGCTCCTCGGTACGGGCCGTCACGACGATCAGCGGCACCGCCGACAACCGGCGCACGCGGCGCAGCACGTCGAGCCCATCCATGTCGGGCAGACCAAGGTCGAGCAGGACGAAATCGACGCCCCCCGCCAGGCGGAGGGCGTCGACGGCCAGCCCGGCCCGGATGACCTGATGGCCGTGCCGGGCGAGGGCCGTGATGAGCGCGGCGGCGAGCCGATCGTCGTCCTCGACCAGCAGAACTCGCATTAGCCCAGGTTAGACGCGCGCCGGCAGGGACCCCGCCGTGACCTGCTCGGCCCGCGACAGCGCGGCGTCGCGCGTTTCGCGCATGACCAGGTAGACCACGAGCGAGACCGCGGCGCAGCCGGAGACGTACCAGAAGAAGCCGGACTCGATGCCGGCGTTCTTGAACCACAGCGCCACGTACTCGGCCGTGCCGCCGAACAGCGCGTTCGCGATCGCGTACGGCAGCGCCACCCCGAGCGCGCGCACGTTCGTCGGGAACAGCTCGGCCTTCACCACGGCGTTGATCGACGTGTACCCGGTGATGATCAGCAGGCCGGTGAGGGAGAGCACGAGAGCTCCGCCGAAACCGCTCACCCCGCCCAGCGCCGTCATCAGCGGCACTGTGCCCAGCATCGACCCGATCCCGAACGTGATCAGCAGCGGCCTGCGCCCGATCCGGTCCGACAGCGCCCCCGCCAGCGGCTGCAGGCACATGAACAGGAACAACGCGCAGAAGCTCACCAGCGTGGCCGTCTCCTTGGGCAGGCCCGCGGTGTTCGACAGGTATTTCGTGAGGTAGGTCGTGTAGGTGTAGTACGCGACCGTGCCGCCCATGGTCAGGGCGATGACCAGCAGCGCCTCCTTGCGGTGCCCGAGCAGCTCGCGGATCGTGCCGCGGCTTTCACTCTTGACCTCGCGCTCCTCCTCGTCGTACGCCTCGGTCTCCAGGAGGTTGCGGCGCAGGTAGAACACGACGGCGGCGCCGAGCGCGCCGATCACGAACGGGATCCGCCAGCCGTAGGAGTCGAGCGCCTCCTTCGACATGGTGTTCTGCAGGATGATCTGCAGGCCGAGGCCGACGAGCTGGCCGGCGGTCATGGAGACATATTGGAAACTCGAGGCGAAGCCGCGGCGGCCGCGCGGGGTGGCCTCGGTGAGGTAGGTGGCGCTGGCCGCGTACTCGCCGCCGACCGACAGGCCCTGCAGGAGGCGCGCCACCACCAGCACCAGCGCGCCGAAGTAGCCGACCGTCTCGTACGTCGGCGCGATCGCGATCAGTAGCGCGCTCGCGGACATCAGCGTGACGGTGAGCGTGAGCGCCGCCTTGCGACCCTTCCTGTCGGCGTACCGGCCGAGCAGCCAGCCGCCGAGCGGGCGCATGAAGAAGCCGACGGCGAAGATCGCGGCCGTGTTGAGCAGCTTGGCGGTGTCGTCCCCCTCAGGGAAGAAGGACGCGGCGAAGTAGACGGCGAAGCTGCTGTAGACGAACCAGTCGTACCATTCGACGAGATTGCCGACAGAACCGCCGACCACGGCCTTCCACGGCACGCGTGCCTTGCTCACTCTGTACCTCCTGGGGGGAGTAGTTGCAGGTCAGAGCCTTACCCCAGAAGGTTGTTCGGACAAGGGATGCGGGGTCAGATCTAACATCCGCTTAACGTCGGTGCCTTACTGACGTAACTTCACCGCAACGGCGGGTTGGCCGATTTCGCCCTTTCGAGCGCCATCTCGCCCCACCACTCGCCCGCCTCCGGCGCCACGACGCCGCGGGCGGGGTCCTTCTCGCCGTCGGTGCCCCGCCGGCACCTGCCGCTGGACGCGCCCGCCTTGGTGATCCACAGGTAAGCGTCCACCAGGTCCTCTCCCGTGGCCGTGGTCGGGCGGTCACCGACGCCCCTGCCTGGAGGGTTGCACCACGTCTGCGGATCCTTGTAGTGCTCTGCCGGAGCCCATGTTCCCTGACCGTTCCTGGCGGTGTCGACGACGAAGTGCGGCATCGTGGGCGGGTCCACCGTGGTGGAGGACGGGCAGGTCTTGTCGCCGGTGGCCAGCCGGATGCCGATGCAGGCCGACAGGCTCTTGCCGTACGCGACGGCCCTGGCCGTGCGCTGATAGCCGGCCGTGTTGACGAAGAACCCGTCCACCTTGTCGATGCCCGCCCCGACCAGGCGCTCGGCCATGATTTCTGTGCCCGGGTAGAGATCCTGGCTGCCGTCGAGGTAGACGGCCGTGCCGGGGTTGGCCTTGAGGGTCTGAGCGGCCTTCCTGAGGTCCTGGTAGCGCTGGTCGGGGGAGCCCTGCGGGTCGCAGTCCTTCGCGCCGGAGATCTTGACCAGGCTGCCCGGCTCCAGGATCACCACGGCCTTGGCGCTCCCGATCTGGCCGGCCACACCCTTGATCCACTCCTGGTACGCGGCCAGGTCGGCCGGGGCGGCGGGCTTGCAGTCGCTCCCGGGCATGTAGTTGATCAGGAACACCGGGACGCCGCCGGCCTGCTCCGCCCCCGAGATCACCTGGTCGATCTTCGCCCTGACCTCGGGCTCGCCCAGGCGAATGGCGTAGGGGACGGCGGCCAGCTTGCGCATGAGCTCGGCGTCCTGCGGGCGCTCCTCGGCCCACTGGTCGGCCTGGCGGCTGGCGGCCGGCTCGGCGGGGGCGTAGAAGCGTACGTTGTCCTGGGCTCTGAGCGGGTGCTGGGCGGCGGCCTGAGCCGTGGCCTCGCCACGGCCCTTCTGATCCTGAACGCCGACCGCAGCGCCCTGACCGCGCCACACAAGGGCCGCCGACGTCCCGGCGACCGCCACGACCACTGCGGCAGCCACCGCCAGCAGCCTTCTCCGCCGCGCTGCGGCAGGCGTCACCGCGCTCTCCGCCGCCGCGCTCTCCGTCGCCGCGCTCTCCGTCGCCGCGCTCTCCGTCGCCGCGCTCTCCGTCGCCGCGCTCTCGGCCGCTGCGCTCTCCGCCGCGTCTGAGATCGCCTGGCCTGGGCCCGTCGCGCCAGGCGACGCCGCGTCCGTGTCCGTGTCCGCCGGCGTGGCAGGCGCGGGACCGGCGGCCGATGGCCGGGCGGTCGACGGCGGGGATGAAGCCGAGGCGCTGAGGCGGTCCAGCAGGTCCTGGGCCGTGGGGCGGTCGGCCGGAGTCTTGGCCGTGGCCGCCAGCACCAGGTCATGCAGCGGACCGGACAGACCCCGCAGGTCCGGGGGTTCGTTCAGGATGCGCAGGAGGATCGTGGGCACCGACCCGGAGCCGAATGGCGGGACGCCGCCCGCCGCGAAGCCCACCGTGCACCCCCACGAGAAGATGTCCGAGGCGGGCCCGATCCGAGCGCCCGACACGTGCTCCGGCGACATGTACGCGGGCGTCCCCACGATCATGCTGCTCATCTCCGCGTCGGCGAGCTGCGCGATGCCGAAGTCGATGACCTTGGGCCCCACCTGGGAGAGCAGCACGTTGGACGGCTTGAGATCGCGGTGCACCACCCCGGCCCCGTGGATGGCCCGTAACGCCATCGCCATGGCCGCGGCCAGCCCGTCCAACGCCGACCCCGTCAAGGGCCCCGACTCGCGGACGACGCTCTCCAGGCTGGGCCCCTCGACGTATTCGGTGACCAGATAGGCCACCTCCCCCTCGACGTCGGCGTCCAGGACGGGAGCGGTGCAGAACCTGGCGACCCGCTGAGCGGCCGCCACCTCGCGGGCGAAACGCCGCCGGAAGCCGGCGTCTGTGTCCATCCTGGCGTGGATCAGCTTGACCGCCACCCGCGTGTCGTCCGGTCCTTGACCCAGGTAGACGACGCCCATCCCGCCTTCGCCCAGCCGGCCCAGCAGAGCGTACGGCCCCACCCGGCGCGGATCCCCGTCTCTCAACGCCTCCAAGGTCATAGAAGATCAGGTTATCTCCCTCAGCGGCGGATGTTCCACGCCTACAGCGCGAGCCGCCACTCGATCCACTCGTCGAGGAACTCGAAACCCATGGCCTCGTTGATGGCGAGCATGTGGGCGTTGGAGGTGGCGTTCCAGGTGATGATCCGCTCGAGGTGCGGCTCGTGTTCGCGCAGCCACAGCAGGTTGCTGAGCTTGAGGAGCAGCCCCAGGCGATGGCCCCGGTGCTCGCGCAGCACCATCGTGTCCGCCTGGTTGCCCCAGCCGTCGGAGCGGTCGGCCTCGAGGTAGACGCGGGTGTAGCCGGCGGGAGCGCCGTCGGAGTCGCGGCGGGCGATCGTGGTGTAGCAGGTCACGCCGTTGGGGGTGATGCGCTCCTCGCGGTCGCGCAGGCGTTCGACGCTGAAGACCGCGTTCTCGAGGTCGGCGTCGCGCGGAGCGTCGTTCATGCCGTTCATCAGGAGGGCGAGGTCGGGCACCAGCTCAGGGCCGGCCGGTCCGATCCACCGTTCCAAGGAGTAGCCGTCGGCCTGGGGGAGCATGCGTTCCAGCGCGCCCCAGTCGGCCGTGCGCAGGTCGAGGGTGCGGCGTGCCTCCGCGAGGGACACCGTCATGCCGCGCGCCCGGGCGAACCGTGCGCCGACGCCGGTGCCGGGCGTCTCGGTGAGCAGCAGCCGCCTCCCATGCCCGCGCAACCGGTCCAGGGCGTGCTCGAACAGCGCCGTGCCGAGCCCGCGGGAGCGGCGCTCTGGCCGGACCACGAGCGGGAACAGCCATCCCATGTGGGTGTTGTCGAGCCTGGGCAGCGCGAGCCCGTAGCCGCCGGCCACCTTGCCGTCCTCCACCACCGCCCATGCCTCGGTCAGCTGCCCGGGCAGGTCTGTGCAGACGTCGCGGCGGAACACGGGGAGGGAGAGCAAGGGGCCGGGATCGTGGGAGTTGGCCGCCACGTACGCGTCGTGCAGACCCGCGATCAGATCCTCGTGCCGGCCTGGGTCGATGGCTTGGATCCTCATGCGGCCAGCAAAGCGCACCCGCGGCGGCCGGAGCGAATGAATTTCGATGGGCTCTCTATTGGCGGTAGTTCTCGACCTCGCCGGGCGGGCGCACGGCGGCGCCGTCGGGGTCCTCGCCCGCGCTGCGCCGGGCACGGCGCTGCCGGAGCAGGTCCCAGCACTGGTCGAGGGCCGTTTCCAGCTCCTTCATACGCGCGTGTTCCTCATCCGTCGTCACGTCGCCGGTCGTCAGCTTGTCGCGCAGCTGGTGCTCCTCGTCGACCAGAGCACTGATCTTGGTGAGTATCTCGTCGTCCCGCATGCGGATGACTCTAATTACTGCGTGATAGAACACGCCGTATGTCTGGTATCGCGCTGGTAAGGAAACCTGGCCCCCGTATTGCCGAGGGCATCGTCACCCATATCGAGCGCGAGCCGGTGGACTACGAGCGGGCCGCCGTCCAGCACGACGCCTACGTGGCCGCGCTGGCGGCCGGCGGCTGGCGGCCCGCGTACGCCAAGCCCGCGGATGACCTGCCCGACGCGCCGTTCGTGGAGGACGCGGTACTGGTGGCGGGGCGGCTGGCCGTGCTGACCCGGCCCGGTGCGGCCGAGCGGCGGCCGGAGGTGGAGTCCGTGGCGCAGGCCGTACGGGAGCTGGGCATGAAGACGGTCAGCATCGCGCCGCCCGGCACCCTCGACGGTGGCGACGTGCTGCAGGTCGGCCCCACCGTGTACGTCGGCAGGTCGACGCGCACCAACGACGCCGGCATCGGGCAGCTGACGGCCCTGCTGCCGGAGCGCCGAGTGGTGCCCGTGAACATGACCGGCGTGCTGCATCTGAAGTCGGCGGTGACGGTGCTCCCCGACGGGACGCTCATCGGCGATCCCAGGCACGTGGATCTGCCGCATATGCTGGAGCCGCCGGAGGAGTCGGGCGCGCACGTGGTGCTCCTGGGCGGCGACCGGGTCCTGATGGCCGCCTCGGCGCCCCAGACCGCCGCGATGCTCGAAAGACGCGGACTTAGTGTGACGAAGGTCGATATTTCAGAGTTTGAGAAGCTGGAAGGGTGCGTGACCTGCCTCAGCGTCCTGATCGACGGGTGATCGACGGGTGATCGGCGTCCTTCGGCGTTCTCAAGATATGAGATCCGGCCCAGCGCATCCCGAGACCTCTGGTAACGTTCATGTCATGCTGCGCGGGCTGCTTCTTAGCTGCCGCGGCGGGGGCCTCTGAGGCCGGCTCCCTCGCCGCGGAGCCAGTCGTGCGCGTCGGCCGCTTCCATTCGAAGACCGACGAGGAGCATCTGACATGACCGCCCAGCAGCCCAGTGCCATGCCGATCCATCGTTATCAGCCCTTTGAACCGATCCGGCTGACCGACCGCACCTGGCCCGACCAGGTCATCACCAAGGCGCCCCGCTGGTGCGCGGTGGACCTGCGTGACGGCAACCAGGCCCTGATCGACCCGATGGACTCCCACCGCAAGCTCAAGATGTTCGAGCTGCTGGTACGCATGGGCTACAAGGAGATCGAGGTAGGCTTCCCGGCCGCCTCGCAGACCGACTTCGACTTCATCCGGCAGATCATCGAAGAGGACCGCATCCCGGACGACGTCGTCATCCAGGTGCTGACCCAGGCCAGGCCGGAGCTGATCGAGCGCACCTTCGAGTCGATCGAGGGCGCCAAGCAGGCCATCGTCCACCTCTACAACTCGACGTCCACACTGCAGCGGCGCGTCGTGTTCGGCCAGGACAAGGACGGCATCACGGCCATCGCGGTCGAGGGCGCCAAGCTGGTCAAGAAGCTCGCCGACGCGACCGACGTGGACGTCTACTTCCAATACTCGCCGGAGTCGTTCACCGGCACCGAGCTGGAATACGCCGTCGAGGTGTGCGACGCGGTCAACGACGTGTGGCAGCCCACCCCCGACCGCAAGGTCATCATCAACCTGCCCGCCACCGTCGAGATGGCCACCCCCAACATCTACGCCGACCAGATCGAGTGGATGCACCGCCACCTCAAGCACCGCGACTCGATCGTGCTGTCACTGCACCCGCACAACGACCGCGGCACCGCCGTGGCCGCCGCCGAGCTGGGCTACATGGCCGGTGCCGACCGCATCGAGGGCTGCCTGTTCGGCAACGGCGAGCGCACCGGCAACGTCTGCCTGGTCACGCTGGGCATGAACCTGTTCTCCCAGGGCGTCGACCCCGAGATCGACTTCAGCGACATCGACGAGATCCGCCGGGTCACCGAATACTGCAACCAGCTGCCCGTGCACCCGCGCCACCCGTGGGGCGGCGAGCTGGTCTACACCGCCTTCTCCGGCTCCCACCAGGACGCCATCAAGAAGGGCTTCGAGCACCTGGAGCGCGACGCCGCGGCGGCCGGGGTGCCGGTGAACGAGTTCACGTGGGCGGTCCCATACCTGCCGATCGACCCGAAGGACATCGGGCGCACGTACGAGGCCGTGATCCGCGTCAACAGCCAGTCCGGCAAGGGCGGGGTCTCCTACATCATGAAGGCCGACCACCAGCTCGACCTGCCGCGGCGGCTGCAGATCGAGTTCTCCAAGGTCGTGCAGGCCCGCACGGACGAGCAGGGCGGCGAGGTCGGTGCGGCTGAGATGTTCGAAATCTTCCGGGACGAATACCTGCCCAACCCGGCCAACCGGTGGGGCCGCCTCAGCCTCATGGCCCACCGCCACGAGTCCACGGTGGACGACAAGGACCGCATCAGCGCCGACGTCCGCCTCGACGGGGAGATCCGCGAGGTCGAAGGCTCCGGCAACGGCCCGATCTCGGCCTTCATCGACGCCATCGCCGGGGTCGGCATCCAGGTGCGGGTGCTCGACTACGTGGAGCACGCGATGAGCGCCGGGAGCGACGCCAAGGCGGCGTCCTACCTGGAATGCGACGTCAATGGGCAGGTGCTGTGGGGCGTCGGCATCGACGCCAACACCACCACGGCGTCCCTCAAGGCCATCATCTCCGCGGTCAACCGCGCTTCCCGCTGACCTTCCTTAGTAGGTCCTTGGACTCCGGCCCCGCAATGACCTGCGGGGACGGTGCTCGGCACGCGGCCCACAAGGCCCTGCCCTGATCACTCGACCGCGCCTCGCGACCAACGGGAGGCGCGGTCGAGTTGTTTTATGTGCCGGGGGTGCAGTCGTAGAGTTCGCCGTAGCGTTTTTGGGCGATGCGCATGAGTTCGATCAGGTCCTTGATCGCATCCCTGCCTTTGGCGACCTGCGGCAGGTAGATGTCGATGAGGCGCTCTTTTCCCCCGCAGCGGAACTTCGCGCTCACTCGGTACGGCTGGTCGGCGAACGGCGCACTCCGCACGTATGCGGCCAAGCCATCACCAAGATCCTTGGGGAGTGTGACTCCGCCGTGCCTGGTGTAGACCTTACGCCTGTCGTCCATAAGGAAGTCCAAGCGCTCTCGCGACATCCCGGTGCCCTCCTGCATCCACCACACTTCGAGAGACCGAGGAGTCGTATCAGGAGCTCTGCAGTCGCCATCCTTTTCAGTGCCGTTGGTTCTCTCGCTGAGAGGCTCGATCGCACCACTGACGAGTCGAAACGCCTGCTCTGGTATGAACTTGCAGACATACGGGGCGGACTCCAGGACCGGCTGTGGAGTTGGGGCTGGTGTGGCGAGGATCTGCTGCTCGGGGGTACAGGCGGAAGCGAGCAACACGAGAGCGGTCAAAGCGACGCGCAGCTGAGAACGCCTCATTTGCCACCTTCAGTGGAGGATGGAACTTTAAGATCGAGATAGTCGTGTATCTCGCTGGTCCGGCGGAAAGTGCCGCTAAAACGATCCAGCAGGTCGTTCATTCCTCCCTCTGCGCGAGCCCACTTCAGGAACTGGCTGTATTCCTGAGGAGTCATCTGGGCAAAAGGCTTGAGCCTCGGTGGAGTACCAGTTACGAATGTCTGCTTGCGCGGGTTCAGATCGTCCAGCATGCCCTTGTTCAGCATGGCCGTAGTGAGCATTTGCTCCCCCAGTCGCTCCACCGCCAGCCGATCGTTTGCCAGCGCCGCGTGCGTCTCGTCCATGGTTCGCCCGTGCTCGAACATTCGCTGGGCGGCCTGTCTGGCGATCTCGTCGTACGCGGCTCCGGCGAACTTGTCGTACCCCTTGCCGAGCAACTCGCCGAACGCTCCTTTGGCCAGCTCTGTCACCTGCTTAGCCCCCGGCACCGGGAGCAACCCCAGGGCGCTACCTACCATGCTCTTCAGCGCCTCGTTCGCCTTCCGATCGTCCAGCCCCTGTGCGATCAGCACCTGCCTGCGGGTCTCCACGATGAAGCCGAAGGGTCTTGCTTCTGCGGCTGTACGATCCACCAGGAAATGCTGGATGTCGTCCATGTCGACTCGTCCGTCTCCGTTGCGGTCGTGCTGTTTAACGTCGGACTTTGTGAATCCGAGCCGCTCGGCATTGGAGACATTTAGACCGACCGGAGGCACGGATTCCAGTGCCGCTTTCATGTGTTCGGTCTGCGCTCTCACCAGTCCCTCGAACGCCGCGTCGTCGGCGGTGGCCAGCACGAGCGCATAGGCCATGTCCTTGGCCTCGACCTTGCCGAAGGCCGCATGGTTCAGGAGGAGCTCGGAGAGCTGCTCGATGTTGGCGGCGATTGCGCGGCCCAGTGGGTAGCCCAAGGGGGCGTAGCGATCGAAGAGATATCGGTTCTTGATCTCCAGATTTTCGGTGTCTTTGCTGAAGGCACCGCTTATTTGATCAGAGAGGGTTTTGATCATCTCGGCGGCGAGCTTCTTGGAGGTCGCGTCCTGGCCGGTCGTTGCGATCGTCAGCATGTCCCTGATCGGCTTGTAGTCGTTCAGGAAACGCGATGCGCTCCACCGGGTCGTGATCAGATAGTCGAGCACGGACTCCTTCCACCCGGCCGGCGTGTGATTCAGCAACGCCTGGGACGCCTCGCGACTGGACTTCGCCGCGTGGAACAGGTTGTCCACCACCGCTGATTGGGACTCCATACCGGGGCTCCCCGCCTGCGTTCCCGGCCTCAGCAGGGTGCCGAGGCCGAAGGCGCCGGCCAGGTCGATGATGGGGAGCTGCTTTCCCTTGACGTAACGGCCGAGCGGATCCTTGGCCGCCGCCCATTGGTCCTTGCGCTGCTCGTGCTCGTAGACGATCACGTCACGCCCGACGACCTCCATGAACTCCTTCGAGAAGGGAGGCTTCCCGTCGTGAGCACGCCAGATGAGTGCCTGGGCCTGGTAGCCGGAGTATTTCGTGTCGCCTGCCTTGTGCTCGGCCCGGCCCTCCTTCACCAGCCCCTTGAGGAAGTCGGCGCCCACGTAAGCGGGACTCCTCGGATCCGTCCCCTTGGCCAGAGCCGTGCTCAGCATGCCCAGGACCTTCTGCCCTTGTCTGGAGAGCTGGGTCACGCCCTCGGCGTCCTGACGCTTCTTGGCGTCGCGCAACTGCATGGCGATCGCCCCGGGCACCCGCGTCACGCCAAGCGCGCCCAGCGTGCGGAGGAATGACTTGACGAACTCCGGGTCGCCGGTCCGCGACGCGTATTTCTGCAGCTCAGCCAGTGCCTTACGATCGCCGTCCGCAGCCTTCAACGCGGCACGACCCGCCAGTGTCCCGTCCAGCAGCCCTTGGGCGGCCTCCAGGTTGTCAGGCACCTCCAGGAAGCTCCCCTTAGGAGTGCTCCTCCCGAAGGTGACCTTCTGCCGCTGCAGCTCGTGGACCAGTCTCTGCCGCCGCCGCAGGTCCGCGGCCTGGGTGGTGACTCGTCCGGCCAACTGTCGCAACCGCGTCGCCGGTGCGGTGTCGAGCCCGGCGCTCTTCAGCTCCCGGTGCAGAGCCTGTGCCAGCTCCTCCAGCCGACTGGCGGTCTGGGCGTGCTTGCTCGTCATCGTGTCGAATTCGGGCTGCTTGACCCCGCTGAACTCGCTCATGACTTGCCCGGAGTCGAGGCCAGCTTCTGTTTCGCGCTGTCTACGGCCTGCGCCAGCATGGCCCGTAGCTCCCGCTGGTCGGCATGAACCTGGGTGTCGAATCGGGCGCCCGTCGGTCCCACCCACGCGTCGTTCTCCATGAAGCGGCAGGCGGGATCGAGCGCCCACCAGTGCTCGTCCGACAGTCGCTGAATCCGCTGGGCAGCGGCCCGCATCGCCTCACGATCGAGCTCAGCCACGATGATCCTCCTCGTACGGCTCGCTGCACCAGAACAGATCAGGAGGCGGCGTCTCCCACGTCTTTCACACGCTAATCAACATCACGTCAACAGAACAAGCTTAAACGCAGTGAAAGGTATGGCGGGTTCGAATTTTGTTCGATAATGAACGTTTTGTCTAACTCGGGCGTGGGCTCCGGTTACCTTCAAAGAAGGAGAGCGCACGGAGTCAACGCGACTGCCTGGCCGACACACGATCTTCAGTTTCATCAGTTAGCCTCGATTCGTCAGGGGCTTGTTGACGTTCATCGAGTCCGCGGTCTTGCCCGTTATGTCCCCTGCGCGGTTGGGGCGGGCCGTCGCATGTCGCTGCGGGGGCGCCGGGTTCCACGGGCCCGGGGCTGGGCTCCTTCCTGGTCGTTGAGGTGAGGGTCCGGCGCTCAGGCGAGGGCCGG
>NZ_JAUZQF010000026.1 GCF_030718205.1 Nonomuraea turcica | reverse complement strand
ACCCGGACGTGGGCATCTGCCAGGTCAGCGCCGAGGACCCGCGCGGCCCGTGGAGCGAGCCGCACGTGGTCAAGCCCGGGCTCGGGCTGATCGACCCGTGCCCGTTGTGGGACGACGACGGGCAGGCGTACCTGGTGCACGGCTGGGCCAGGAGCCGCGCCGGGATCAACAACCGGCTCACCCTGCACCGCATGTCGCCCGACGCCCGCACCGTGCTGGACGACGGCACGCTGATCATCGACGCCGACCTGCTGCCGGGCTACCGCACGCTGGAGGGCCCCAAGCTGTACAAACGCGACGGCGTCTACTGGATCTTCGCGCCGGCGGGCGGCGTGGAGAACGGCTGGCAGTCGGTGTTCCGCGCCGAGTCGGTCTTCGGCCCGTACGAGGACCGCATCGTGCTGCGGCAGGGCGGCACCGACGTCAACGGCCCGCACCAGGGCGGCTGGGTGGACACCCCGTCCGGCGAGCACTGGTTCATGCACTTCCAGGACCGCGGACCCTACGGCCGGGTCGTCCACCTGCAGCCCATGGCGTGGAACGACGGCTGGCCGGTCATGGGCGTCGACGGCGAGCCGGTGCCGGGCGGGCCCATGCCGGTCCCCGGCGGTGCCCTCGGCAGGCCCGCCACCTCCGACGACTTCTCCGGACCCGAGCTGGGGCTGCAGTGGAGCTGGCAGGCCAACCCCCATCCGTCCTGGTGGGAGCTGCGCGACGGCACGCTGCGCCTGGCCTGCGTGCCCGGACCGGACGACCTCAGGCAGCGCCCGTCCGTGCTCGGGCAGCGGCTGCCCGGCGACCCCTGCACGGTTACCACCACTGTGACTCTCGAGGGCGAGGGCCGTGCAGGCCTGGCCGTGGTCGGCGACACCTACGCCTGCGTCGCGCTGGAGAGCACCCCGGACGGCGCCCGCCTGGTCTGCGGGGATGCCGAGCCCGTGCCCGTCGAGGCGGGCGCGCCCATCACCATCGGCGCGCAGATCGGGGAAGGCGCCCTCGTCACGTTCCTGGCCGACACCGGGGACGGCCCGCGCAAGGTCGGCGAGCCCTTCCAGGCCACGCAGGGCCGATGGGTCGGCGCCGTCATCGGCCTGTTCGCCACGGGCAGCGGGACCGGCCAGGCGATCTTCGACGCGTTCACCGTGGACATCGAAAGGTAGGAGCCAATGAGACGACGTGTGGTGCCGGGCGCGTTCCTGGCCGTAGCCGTACTGGCCGTGCTGGCCGGATGCGGCTCGGACGCGGGCTCAGGCGGCAAGACCGAGATCACCTTCTGGGACACCAACGCCGGGCCGTCCCGTACGCCGATCTGGCAGCACGCGATCGCCGAGTTCGAGAAGGCCAACCCGACCATCAAGGTCAAATATGTGGGCGTCCCCATCGCCCAGGCGCCGCAGAAGCTCGACACGGCCATCGCCGGCGGCGGCGTGCCGGACGTGGCCGACATCTCCACCTCCGGGCTGGGCAACCTCGTCGCGCAGAAGGCGCTCGAACCGGTGGACCAGCGCATCGCCGCGAATCCCGCCTTGAATGGCAAGTTCAACGAGGCGCTGCTGACCACCGTCAAGAACGTGGTGCCGGACGGGAAGACCTACATCTTCCCGCTGTCCACGAACGCGGGCGCGTTCTGGTACCGCAAGGACTGGTTCAAGGAGGCCGGGCTGGAGCCGCCGAAGACGTGGAGCGAGTTCTTCACGGCGGTGGACAAGCTGACCAATGCCAAGGAGAACCGGTTCGGCTTCACCATCCGCGGCGGCGCCGGCTCGATCGCCCAGATGCTGGAGGTCGTCTACGGTCAGTCCGGCGTCACGGAGTTCTTCGACGCCGCGGGCAAGTCCACGATCAACGCCCCGCGCAATGTGACGGCGCTGGAGAAGTACGCCGGTCTCTACAAGAAGAACACGCCCGAGGGCGACCTGCAGAACGACTACGTCAAGATGGTCGCCCAGTTCGACACGGCGGGCAGCATCGCCGTCATGCAGCACAACCTGGGCTCCTACCAGGACCACATGAAGGCCCTGGGAGCCGAGAAGGTGGCCTCGTTCTCGGTGCCGAAGTCCGACTCCGGCACCCAGGCCGTGCTGTCCAACCCCGTCGGCGGCGTCGGCGTCTTCGCGGCGGGCGAGAACAAGGACGCGGCGTTCAAGCTCGCCGAGTTCCTCACCTCGAAGGACATGGGCGGCTACATCGCGGAGAAGACCGGTGTCATCCCGGCCAACACCGAGGCGCAGAGCAACCAGGCCCCGCACATCGTCGAGGCACAGCGGGTGATGAACGACCCGGCCACCAAGGTCGTGCAGATGCCCTACCACCTGCCGGAGTTCAACGAGATCACCAAGACCTGGGCGGAGCCGCTGTTCCAGAAGGTGCTGCTCGGCGAGCTGAGCGCCAAGGACTTCCTGGACCAGTTCGCGGCGAAGCTGACCGAGGCGCAGGCCGGATACAAGGAACGGCACGGCTGACGTAGCGGGACAACCGGTGTGGGCCGGATAGGACCTTTACCTGGCCCACCGTCCAACCCCAGCGTATTCATGCCGACACGCACAGTTACTATGTGTCACGTTCGTGCATGTACGCATCGTGCGGGCGCGTCCCAAAAGGAGCGGCCCGTACCGGGGGGATGAAATGAACGACGACGACACCACGGCTGACAGGGCAGAAATCGCAGAGGAGATCGGCACCGAGGCCGAGGAGCCGCTGCTGCACGCGCAGGACGACCCGGTGGCCGCTGCGGCGGTCGACTTGGCCGTGGAGATCGAGCTGCTGGAGAAGGACGACCTCGCCGGCCGTGCGGCCGCCGAGGCTGAGTGGCTGGCGGCCAAGGGGGAGAGCGAACGCCAGATCGCCGAGCTGGATCTCAAGGACCAGGACCGCGTCCGCCGGGTGCAGAGCGAGCTGCGTGCCCTCGGCGCCGACGTCTGGCCGGTCGCCAGATGGTGGGGCTTTGAGATCAGCCTCAACGAGAACGGCGGGGTGCGCGCCGCCGAGATCTCGAAGGCGATCGGTGAGCTCGCGGGCATCGTGCTCGGCGGCTGGCTCGCGCCGATCGTCGAGCGGTCGGTCAAGGGCAAGGCCGACTGGATCACCTCGATCGCCCAGCCGTACGGCGTCAAGCTGGTCTCGTCGTGGACCACGCCCGCCGCGCTCATCCCGGTCCGCGTGGGCGGCGCGCCCGACGGCGACGCCCGGCTGTGGTGGGCGGTCTATGAGCCCGGCGAGGGGTGGAGCGACGACCAGCGGTTCGTCGATCATTTCACGGCCTCGGGACCGGCCGTCGCCGAGTTCAAGGACCGGCTCTACGTCGCCCACCGCGGCAACGACGGCGACTCCGCCCTGTGGTGGACGGCCTACGACGCGGAGCAGGGGTGGAGTGAGGACCAGCGCTTCCCCAAGCACTTCAGCGCGAGCGCGCCGGCGTTGGCGGCGTACGACGGGCAGCTTTACTGCGTGCACCGCGGCGGCGGCGACGACAATCTTTGGTGGACACGGTGGGACGGCTCCAAGTGGAGCCAGGACGTCAAGCTGCCCAAGCACTTCAGCGCGAGCGCGCCGGCGTTGGCGGCCTACGACGGGCAGCTCTACTGCGTGCACCGGGGCGGCGACGACGACAACCTTTGGTGGACCGTCTGGGACGGCGCCAAGTGGAGCGCCGACCAGCGTTTGTCCGGCCACGCCAGCCGGTCCAACCCGGCGTTGGCGGCGTACAGGGGCCACCTCTACTGTGTGCACCGCGGCGCCGGCGAGGACACGTCTCTGTGGTGGACCCGCTGGGACGGCTCGAGCTGGAGCGCCGACCAGCGGCTGCCCGGCCATTTCGCCGCCGAGGGCCCGGCTTTGGCCGTCTACAAGGACCGGCTCTACGTCGTGCACCGCGGCGCGTCGGACCAGAGCCTGTGGTGGGCCTCCTTCGACGGCTCCAGCTGGAGCCCCGATGAGCGGCTGTCCGCACACCACAGCGCCGAGGCGCCGGCCGCCATCGCCTACCGCGACAAGAACGCCACCCGCGACCAGCTCCTGGTCGTGCACCGAGGCAACCGCTGAGGCGCCGGGTGCCGGCTCCGCCGAGCCGGCACCCCCTCAGGGGCCGCTCACCAGCCGGCCAGCTGCGCCACGAACCACTCGACCAGCGCCTTGGAGACCGCACCGTGGGGGTGGTTGCCGGTGTCGCAGCAGAACGTGTCGAGGAACGTGTCGTCCTTGGACAGCTCCCGCAGGTCGGTGTAGAGGTCGGCCTGCCAGTGGCGCGGATCCCTGGCCAGCGCGACCGCGCTGACCGACGGGACGAAGCAGGTGCCGCGGAAGCGGTCCTGGACGGGCAGTCCCATCGCGTCGGCGACCCGCCCGAACGCGTCCAGAGTCCCGCCGGGCGCCCCGTCGAACGCGGCCACGTGCGAGGTCGCGCTCGTCCACACCGGCTCGCCGAAGCCGATCGCGCCGACGTTCCGCAGCTCGCCCATGTCGGGTTGGATCCTGGCGACCAGTCGCAGCGGCCCTTCGCCCAGGTCGAGAACGGGCGTGCCGGGCTTCAGATGCGGTCCACTGCCGTCGCCGGTCCCGTTGGCCAGGCCCAGCTTGTAGGGCCGCATCGGGAACCACCCGATTCTGCGGAGATCGTCCAGGAACTCCTTCCGCAGCGGACTGGCGGTCACCTGGCCCGAGTAGCTCGCGCTCTCGGCCCAGGCCCACAGCAGCTGCTGCGCCGCCGGGCTGCGGATCAGCTCGGCCTGCCCGGCCCCGTCGTGCCGCGGCTGCAGCGACTCGTGCAGGTAGGCCAGTTGCTGGAGCACCAGCGGGATCCAGGCGCCGAGGTGCGGGGTGTCGTAGGAGAAGTACTTGTCGGTCTGGTGGTCGATGCGCTCGCTCTCCATGCGGGCCAGTGCGTAGCGGGTGACCAGGCCGCCCATGCTGGCCCCGCCGACCACCAGCGGGGTGTCGCCCTGCCGCTCGGCCAGCGCCCGCAGGACGCACGCGACCGCCACGCCCGCGTTGGCCTGCATGTAGGTCTGCCGCTGGTCGAAGCCCAGCAACACGACGTCGATGCCCAACGTCCGCAACTGGTCGAGGAGGCCGGGGACACCCTTCTCGTACGGGGCGTTGAAATGCCGCCACATCGCGTTCAGGTCGCTGGGCCCGTAGTTGAAGCCGTCGGCGAAGATCAGCGGCCGGGCCAGCGCGGAGTGTGCCTCCGCCAGGTAGACGTGGGCCCGGCCGGTCGCGATGTGCCCCCGATGCGGCTTGTCGCCCACGAGCTCCCACACGAAGTCGGGCCTGGCCGCCTCGCCCGCGCCGGAGCTCGGCGCCGGCGGGGTGGCGAACCACACCCCCGGGTCGCCGAGCGCGCTCGCCACCCGCTGGACCTGCTCCGGGGTCAGGCTGCTCTCGATGGTCCTGGCGTTGATCTCGACGTCGATCCTGGGTTCCTCTGCCATGGTGGATCCCCTCCCACCTGCTCAATGACGTGTGATCACTCACAGTAATCGAGCAGGTGGGAGGGGTGGCGGCGGCCGGGGCCCCGGCGCGTCACCCGGCCGCACGGAATTGCCGCGCGGTACGAGAGGTGTTGATCGAGTCCTGACATGGGTCGTAAGGAGGTCGCCGCCGGGTATGTCAGCGTTGGGGCGTCGTTCGCCAGTCCGTCATGCAATCGCAGCGTCACGTCGTTTGCGGGCAGTCGCGGGGGTAGAGGCGCAATGAATGAAGCAAGCAGGGACGATCAGTTCCTGGGGTCACGGAGGTGAGAGTGATGGGTCTGCCCATGAGGCGAAATCGGGCACCCGTTCCGTTGGGCGGTGCCTGGCCGGCCCGGTCGTGGGATCCCTTCACGGAGTTCCAGCAGTTGTGGGATCAGATGGGGCGGCTGTTCGAGCAGAGTGCCGAGACCGATATCACCGGCTGGCGGCCGCTCGCCGAGACCGAGGAGACGCCGGAGGCGTACGTCGTGCGCACCGAGCTGCCCGGACTCAAGCGCGAGGACGTCAACGTCGAGGTCAACGGCAACGAGCTGTGCATCTCGGGGGAGATCAACGAGGAGGAGAAGGACAAGGGGAATATGCTCCGGCGGCGTACCGGGAAGTTCGTCTACCGCACGATCCTGCCGACCGACGCCGACCCGGAGAAGATCGACGGTGAGCTGCACGACGGCGTGCTGACGCTGCGGGTGCCCAAGACCGAGCGGGGCCGCTCCCGTCGCATCCAGATCAAGGGCTGACCGAGCGAGCACGGGGGAGGCGCATGGCCGGGACCCAGGCGTTCTGGATCGACGCCGCGCACGAGGGCACCCAGGAGCGCTACGGGGAGCAGCTGCGCAAGTGGCGGCACGTCTTCACGGCCGCGGAAGGCGAGCCGGGGTCGGGCGGGATCACGCTGGACCCGCTGCACTTCGCGCTGGGCGCGTGGGAGGTCGCTACGCGCCCGATGGCCGAATCGGCCTACGTGCGCTGTCACCCCCGCGTGCTCGACGCGACCTGCCACCGTGCGGAGGAGACGCGCGGCCCGCTGGCCGTGGTCGAGCTCGCGGTCCCGGCTCCATTCCCGCTGCCCGACGGCTGGTCCACCTGGCACCGGCAGAACGGGGACGACCCGGCGTACGTGGCGCCGCCGTACGAGCGGCCGACCGCGCTGACCACTCTGGAGCTGCGGGTGCCGCTGGCGGCCGACCGGCTGCCGACGCCCACCCGGGCGCGGGCCGACGGGCTGCCGAACCTGGACGACGCCCAGGCCTCGCTGGAAGCGCTCGTGGCGGAGCTGAACGACGTCGTCACGCCTTTCCTGCGCGAACTGGACTGATCCCGATGAAGAAGAAATCACACGACGACCCGGACGACGAGTTCTTCGCTCCGGTGCTGCGCGAGCCGCCGCCCCGTGGCCCGGGGAAGGTGAGCGACACTGGCGTGCCGGGTGTGGCCGGCGCCGGCCGGGCCAGTTGGCCGAAGTCGCCGCCGCCCTCGAACGTCCTCGGTATGCGCCTGCTGGCGGCCGCCCTCGCCCTGCTCGCCGGGGTGGTGCTGGCCATGTGGGCACTGCTGGCCGGGCAGGCGGCGCTGGCGATCCCGCCGGCCGTCGTGGCGCTGGGCGCGGCCGCGTACTTGGTCGTGTTCGGCGTGCGGCGGGCCCGTGACGACGGCGGGCCCCCGACGTTCGGATGAGCCGGGTTTCAGGCCTGTCGCCTGGGTGAGGAGAACGGCATGAAGCACCATCCTGAACTGACGCGGCTCATCGACCGTGAGTGCGTCCGGCGGCTGCTGGAGTCGAGGGACACCGACGCCACGCTGGTCTACGTGCGCGGCGATTGCCTGGTCATGCCGGCCGCCGAGGTGGACGACGCGCACAAGAGGCTGGTCATCGCCCGCCGTGACGAGGTCCTGGCCCACCTCCCGGACAGTGGCCTCACCGACCGGGTCCTCGAGGACCTGGCAGATCGGCTGGACAACGTGGTCCGGGATCTGGGCGCCTGACACCGGCAGGCCCTACCCCCGGCGCGGCTCCTCCTTGTGGTGGATGTGGCCTGGGGTCCTGGTCCCAGACGGGGTTCGCTCGCCGGGACGAGGAAACGCGGCGATCGCGCTCCTAGATTCGTGGAGTGAGAACACGGTGGTTGCGCAGGGTCGTCCTGTGGTTCGCGGCCTTGGTCGCGCTGACGGTGGTCGCGGGGTTCGGCTACGAGAGCCTCGCCCGCCAGGGGGACGGCACCCGGCATCCCGCGCCGGGCAGGCTTGTCCGCGTGGGGGAGCACCGTCTGCACATCACCTGTACGGGAGCCGGCACGCCCACGATCGTGCTGGAAGCCGGGCTCGCCGAGTCGAGCGCGAGCTGGGACGACATCCAGCGCCGGCTCTCCGGCGGCTCCCGCGTGTGCTCTTACGACCGGGCCGGCTATGCCTGGAGCGAGGACGGCCCGGGGCCGCGTACGGCCTCGCAGGCCGCAGCGGAACTGCACGCCCTGCTCGCCGCGGCCGGGGAACGCGGCCCGTACGTGCTGGCCGCCCACTCCTACGGCGGCACCATCGTGCGGATCTTCGCCGACCGCTGGCCGGACCTGACCGCCGCCCTGGTGTTGATCGACGTCACCGACGAGACCGCCGACGACGCGCTGGCGGTGTCCCGTCCGCTGATCGCGACCCAGTTCACCGGCTTCGGCCTGCTGGCGCGCGCCGGCCTGCTGCGGCTGGCCGGCGACGCCCTGGTGCCGGCCGAGGCCACCGCCGTGGCGCGGGCCCATGCTCCCGTGGTCTACGGGGGCGGGAGCATGGATGCCGCGCGGGCCGAGGCCTGGTCCAGCCTGGAAAGCGCCGCGCAGGTCAGCGCGACGGTACGGCCGGGGGCATGGGGGGATCGACCGGTCGTGGTCATCATCCCCGCGGGGCAGCCTGCCACCGCGGTCGACCGGGCCCGCCGCCTGGCCACGCTGTCCGGCCGCGGCCGCCTGGTGGTCGCCACCACCGCCGAGCACTACGTGCAGGCCTTCCAGCCTGAGCTGGTCATCGCCGCGATCCGCGACGTCGCCGGCGGTTAGCCCGCCGTAAGCATTCCCTCGCCATCAGGTAACTCTACGGATCGTACTCGCATGAATACGTTCGGTAGTGAGACAGGCCCAAGCGGTGATTGCGAGGGAACATGCCTTCCACGGATGCGCGGTCGAGCCTGGACGTCCGGGCCGCACGCAACCTGGCCACCACCACCAAGACCCGTCCCCAGATGCAGGCCATCACCTCCCGGTGGCTGCTGCGCATGTTGCCCTGGGTGGACGTGCGCGGCGGCACCTATCGGGTCAACCGCAGGCTGACGCACCGGGTCGGGCGGGGCCGGGTGAGCGTGGCGCAGCACGGGGCGGACGACGTGCGCATCATCCCGGAGACGCTCGCGGAGCTGCCCCTGCTGCGCGGCTTCGCGGACGCGGACGTGCTGTCGGCCATCGCCGCGACGTTCACGCCACGGGAGGTCCAGGCCGGCGAGGTCGTCGTCGAGGCCGGCGCCCCCATCACCGGCACCTACGTGATCGCCCACGCTCGCCTCGAGCGGCTCGCCACCGGCCCGTACGGTGCCCCGCTCGCCCTCGGCGTCATCGCCGACGGCGAGCAGTTCGGTGACGAGGCCGTCGGCAAGGAGGACCCGCGCTGGGCGTATACGGTCAGGGCGGCCACCGCGGGGACGATCCTGGTGTCGCCGCTGGCGGAGTTCCAGCGGATCACCGGCAGCTCGCCCGCCCTGCGTGCGCAGGTCGAGCGTTATCAGGCGGTCCTGCGCAAGCCGGTCAACCGCCGCGGCGAGGCGGCGGTCGACATCGCCGCCGGTCACATGGGCGAGCCGGTCATCAACGGCACGTTCGTCGACTACGACCTCCATCCCCGCGAATACCCCCTCAGCGTCGCCCAGACGATCCTGCGCGTCCACACCCGCGTGGCCGACCTCTACAACGAGCCGATGAACCAGCTGGAGGAGCAGCTGCGCCTGACCATCCACGAGATCCGCGAGCGCGAGGAGTGGGAGCTGCTCAACAACCGCGAGTTCGGGCTGCTCCACAACGCCGACTACGGCCAGCGCATCGCCACCTGGTCGGGGCCGCCGACCCCCGACGACCTGGACGACCTGATCAGCATGCGCCGCAAGACCCGCCTGCTGCTCGCCCACCCCAAGGCGATCGCCGCGTTCTTCCGCGAGTGCAACAGACGCGGCCTGGTCCCCGGCAGCACCGAGGTCAACGGCCACGAGATTCCCGCGTGGCGAGGCATCCCGATCTTCCCGTGCGGCAAGATCCCGATCAGCGGCCGGCACACCACCTCGATCGTGGCCATGCGGACGGGCGAGGACGACCAGGGCGTCGTCGGCCTCTACCAGACCGGCATCCCCGAGGAGTACGAACCCGGGCTCAACGTGCGCTTCATGGGCATCGACCCGCAGGCCGTGATGTCGTACCTGGTCAGCGCCTACTACTCGGCGGCCATCCTGGTCCCTGACGCGATCGGCATCCTCGAGAACGTCGACATCGCCGCCCCGCGCTCCTGATCCCATCGACCCCCGGAGGAGATGCGTCATGTCCGCGAACGAGACGACCCCGGCGCTGCGGCTCCCGGCTCTGCCCACGGGCCTGGGCACGTCCACGCTCAGCCTCCGGGCCGCGGATCCGGGGCCTGCCTTCGAGGAAGGGGACGGGCACGAACCTGGCCTGCCCGGAGGCGGGCACCGCTACGACCTCGCCCCCTTGGCCTATCGGGAGCGGCAATGGGGCGACGGGACGTACCCGCCGCTCTACTGCCCCGAGACCGTTCGCGTCGACGACGACCTCGGCGCGGAGGTCGACCGGCGGCTGGCGGCGTGGGCGGAGGGGATCGGCCTGCACGAGGGGCGGATGGAGGAGTTCCGCGACACCGGGTTCGGACGGCTGGCCATGCTCGCCCACGCCGACAGCGACGACCCCGACGAGCTGCTGGTCGCCGCGCAGATGAACGCCGCCTGGTGGGCGGCAGACGACTACTACGCCGACGAAACCGACCTCGGCGCCACGCCCACGGAGTTGCCGCCGCGGCTGGCGCTGGTGATGTCGGCCATGGACCCGCCGCCGCCCGCAGGCGACTACACCCGCCGGCTGGAGGAGGCGATCAAGGCCGACCCCGTCCTGGTCGCGCTGCGCTCGGCCATCAGCCATGTCTCCCGCCACGCGACCCCTTCGCAGGTCATGCGGGTGTGCGGCATCACGTCCCAGATGTACGTGAGCTGGTGCGCGTACGCCGCCTGGCGCTACCTGAAGACGCCGCCGCCGGTCTGGCGTTACCTCGCGGCTCGCCAGCACGACAGCTTCTACACCTCGATGACGCTCATCGACATCGTCGGCGGCTACGTGCTGCCCGCCGACCTCTTCTCCGACCGGCGCTTCCACACCGCGCTCATGCAGGCGGGCACCGCCAGCGTGATCGTCAACGACCTGCACTCGGTCGCCAGGGAGGCGGCCGACGAGCTCCCCGACTCCAACGTGATCCTGCTCATCGCCGCCGAGGACGAATGCTCAATCCGCGAGGCGACCGAACGCGCTGTCTCGCTCCACAACGACTTCGTCAGGGACTTCGAGGCCGGCCAGCGCAGGCTGGCGGCCGTGCCCTGCCCCGAGCTGAAGCGCTTCCTGCGCGGCGCGCAGGCGTGGATGGCCGGATGCCTCGAATGGCACGGCAGCACCAGCCGCTACCAGTCATGACACCGCTCGAAAGGAGCTCCCGGTGACCGCCAACCCCGTGCTCGACAGCCTCTACCAGCATGCCGTCGCGGACTATTGGAACGAGGAAAGGAACCCGGTCAATTTGCGGCTGGGTGAGGTGGACGGCCTCTATCACCACCATTACGGCATCGGAGACGTGGACTGGTCGGTCCTGGAAGGCCCCGCGGAGACCAGGGAGAAACGCGTCGTCGCCGAATTGCACCGGCTCGAGACGGTGCAGGCCGAGACCCTGATCGCCCGGCTCGGCCCGCTGCGTTCCGAGGACCGGGTCATGGACGCCGGCTCCGGCCGCGGCGGCTCCAGTCTCCTCGCCAACCTGCGCTACGGCTGTCACGTGGACGGCGTCTCCATCTCCGAGTCGCAGGTGGCCTTCGCCAACGAGCAGGCCAGGCGGCGCGGCGTGGGGGACAAGGTCCGCTTCCACTTCCGCAACATGCTCGACACCCGCTTCGAGACCGGCTCCTTCCAGGCGATCTGGAACAACGAGAGCACGATGTACGTCGAGCTCGCCCTGCTGTTCGCCGAGCACGCCCGGCTCCTGCGCCGTGGCGGCCGCTACGTCTGCATCACCGGGTGCTACAACGACGCCTATGGCCTGCCGTCCCGGGCCATCAGCCAGATCAACGCCCATTACATCTGCGACATCCACTCCCGCAGCACCTACTTCCGGGAAATGGTGGCCAACCGCCTCATTCCCATCAGCGTTCTGGATCTGACCGCCGCCACCATTCCCTATTGGGAGCTGCGTGCGAAAACCCATCTGGCGACCGGTATCGAGCAGTCCTTCCTCGACGCGTACAAGAACGGGAGCTTCCAATATCTGCTCATCGCCGCCGACCGCGTCTGACGGTCACTTCTGCTCTTCCATGGTGACGGTCACGGTCCGCGTCGCGCCGTTGCGCACATAGGTGACGGCCACCTGCTGGCCCACCGTGAACCCGCGGACCTGGCCGACGACCGTGTCGCCGCCCTCGACCTCGGTTTCGCCGATCTTGGTGATGAGGTCGCCCTGCTTCAGACCCGCCGTGTCGGCCGGGCTACCCTCGGTCACCTGACTGATCAGCGCGCCGGTCGCCTGGCCGGCGGAGTCGGTGACGCTCACGCCGAGGAACGCGTGGCTCACCTTCCCCTTGCTGATGAGCTGCTCGGACACGAGCTTGGCGGTGTTCACGGGGATCGCGAAACCAAGGTTGACACCCTCGGCGGACACCGCACTGTTGATGCCGATGAGCTCGCCGGCCGCGTTCACGAGGGCGCCGCCGGAATTGCCGGGGTTGATGGCCGCGTCGGTCTGGATCATGCCGCCGAGCGTGGTGGTTTCGCTCTCCGCGCCCTGCCGGCTCCAGCCGGGCGGGAGCTGCTGGTCGTTGGGACTGCCTCCGACGGTCACCGTACGGTCCAGCGCGCTGACGATGCCCGACGTCACCGACCCGTCCAGGCCGAGCGGGCTCCCCAGGGCCAGCACCTCGTCGCCCACCTTGACCTGGTCGCTGTCCCCGAGCGTGGCCTTGGCCAGCCCCTTCACGCCCTCGGCGCGGATGACGGCGAGGTCGGTCGCCGGGTCGGCGCCCACCACGCTCGCCTTGGCCGTGTTGCCGTCGTTGAACTTCACGGTCAGGGAGTTCTGGCCGGACACGACGTGGTTGTTGGTGAGGATCAGGCCGTCCTCCGACAGCACCACGCCGGAGCCCTCGGCCGTCTGCCCCTGGATCATCACGACCGACGGCTGCACCTTCTCCGCCACCTGCGCCACCGTGAGCTGGTCGGCGACCGTGCGGAACACCGGGGTCGCCGTGGTCGTACCGGCGGTTGGGGCCGGGCGGGCGGCGCCGGCGACATACGCGCCCACCGCGCCCCCGCCGAGCGCCGACATCCCCAGGGCGGTCGCGGCCGCCAGCGCGATCCCCGCGATCGCCTTGCGGGTCAGCAGGAACCCCTGCCGCCGCGGCTCGTTCGTGTCCATGTCATCTCCTTGGGTCCCGATGACACAAGGGTGATCAATGGCGAGTAAGTGCTGCTTAAGCCCAAGATCCCGGCGACCGGCGGTTGCTGATCCCGGCCTTATCGCCGCTGGCAGCACGCGGGCGCCACGGCCGGAAATCCGAGGAAATCCGTAGTCAGGAGACGGCGCGGGACTCGTCCGCCGCCCGGTAGAGCGACACCGAGAAGGGGCGTTGGACGTTGCGCTCGACACGTTCGGTGATCTTGGAGAGGCCGGGGGCGGCGTCGGCGAACCGGTGCAGCCGCGTGGCCTCCGGCCACGGGTGCACGAGGACGAGCAGCCCGCCGGCCGCCAGCAGCGAGGTCAGGCGGTGCGAGGCGTGCCGTAACCGGTCGCCGCCGCCGACGTAATAGAGGGTCTCCGCGCAGATCACCAGGTCGAAGCCGGGACGCAGGTCGTGCTCGAGGATGTCGGCGTGCAGGAAACGTACGCGGCCGGCGAACTTCTCGTTACGCAGGCGCGCGCGTTCGAGTGCCTTCTCCGAGATGTCGACGCCGGTGATCTCCGCATCCGGGTACGTGGCTGCGAGGAGCTCGGTGAAGACGCCCTCGCTGCAGCCGGCCTCCAGGACCCGACGATAAGCGGGGTCGGGCAGCTGCCCGAGCGTGGTCTGGTATTTGTGCTGTTCGTACGCGTCCGTGGACAGGCGCCACGGGTCGGGCCGGCGGTGCCACCAGTCGAAGTAACGACGGAGGACGGCTCCCTGGGATCGGGCGCCGAGCAGGGAGAAGGATCTGAAGAGAGCGCGATGCAAGATATCGGGAAACCTGGTCACAGGGCTCCTTCGGAGGACGGTCACCGATCTTGAACCTATGCGCCGGATCGCGGACGCGTCATCGTCCTATGGAAGGATTATCCCGTAATCTCTGGCACTCCCCTTTTACGCTTGCGTGAGCGTTTCCTCCGTTGCGCGGGATCGCTGAAGTGCGGCGATCACAGCCGCCTCGACGGTGGCGTGCACGTGCAGAACGGTATTCGCCTGAGTGACGTCCATAAAGCGCGCCACCTTGGGGTGAGGCGCGGCCACATGCAGGGTGCCGCCGTGCTGGCGGGCGAAGGCGTGGGTGTTGAGCAGGACGCGCATGCCCGCGCTGCCCACGAACCTGGCCTCGCTGAGATCGATCACCATGTGCTCGCCGGGCATTCGCCGGCTCTGCTGGATGTGGCGGTCGAGCCGACCGGCGTTGGCGGTGTCGATCTCCCCTGCCACGGAGATCACACTCACACCGGGGAGCCACTGGGTGGCGAACGTCAAATCCAGCATGCGAGGCCCACCGATCGGAATTCGGAGACGAATTTCGGAGATATGGACGCAGGCGATGGCTTGCCTCATCGCACAATAACCGGCGGCTCCCCGTCGTAGAAGATGCCTCGCGTCTCTTTTTCACTCGAGGTCCAGTTATTTGTCAACGGCGGGCCCTTCGGGGGCGCATGATGAGCGCGGCGACGTAGTACGTGCACGGGACGGTGCCTGGATTGGCGTAGGCGTGCTCGACATCCGCCGCGAAATAGGCCGAATCGCCCGCGGTGAGATCGAGGTCTCTGTCGCCGAGGGTCAGCCGGAGGGTGCCGGACTCGACGGCCACGTACTCGTGGGAGCCGGCCGCGTACGCGGGGAACCGCCCCGCGTCGCACCCGGGTGGCAGGGTGGTGCGGATCCACTCGAAATTCACCCCGGGCACCACCGGCGTGAGGATGGTCCGGTGCCACCCGCCCGGCTCGTCGATGTGCTCCTGGTCGGCGGCGCGGCGCACGACGACGCGGTGGTCGTCGGGCGGCGCGACCAGCTCGGCGAGGGGCACGCCGAGCCCGTCGGCGATGCGGGCCAGCACGACGATAGTGGGCGCCTTGTGGCCGCGCTCGACCGAGGACAGCATGCTGACGCTCACATCGGCCGCGTCGGCCAGCTGCTGGAGCGTCATGGAGCGGTCGCGGCGGAGCTCCTGAATGTGCCTGCCCATGGCTTCGAGGTTCACTGACTCCCATCGTAGCCAAGGATGCTGTAAGGGTTATAGTTCGGCTATAAGTCTTACGGAGGGCTGGGCGTGAACATCTCGATCAACGACTACGCGGTGGGGGCGGCCGTGGCGACCGGCCTGGTCAACACCTCGCCTGACGTGCGGGGGGAGGCGCTCCCGGATGTGGACGCGCTGACGGCCTTCCTGGGCGAGCATGGCGTCCGAGCCGACGCCCTGGCGGGCGGGCGGCTGCCGGATGGCGACGACCTGCGCCAGGTGCACCTGCTGCGCCGGGAGGTCCGCCTCGTGCTGGAGGCCGAGACGGAGGAGCGGATCGTCGCGGGCGCGATAGTGCTGGCCGGCTGGGCGGGCCGGGCGCCGGAGCTGCGCCGCGAGGGCGACGGCGGCTGGCAGTGGTACGTCCCGACCGTCGCGGACGCCTCCCTCGCCGCCGAACTGGCCGCCCTCATCGGCATCGGCGTGCTCGGCACCGTGCGTGCCCTCGGCGCGGGGCGCTTGCGCCGGTGCGCGGCGCCGGGCTGCCGCGGCGTGTTCGTCGACACCAGCCGCGGGGGCCGCCGCGCCTACTGCGCGCCGGACCTGTGCGGCAACCGCGTCAACGTGGCCGGCCACCGTGCCCGCCGCCGGACGACAAGCGAAGGAGCTCGCGACGAGAGAGCGAGGAACGAGCCAACGAGGAGCGAAGCGGTCGCGACCATGAACACGAGCGAAGCGGTCGCGACCATGAACACGAGCGAAGCGGTCGCGACCATGAACACGAGCGAAGCGGTCGCGACCATGAACACGAGCGTGGCGCGATGAGCGGCCGGTCGTCGGCCGGGGCCGGGGGCGCTCCGCCGCTGGTGGGGGCGTTCCGACTGCCGGACGGCTCCTGGGTGCGAGGGCGGGGCCTGCGCCGCCCGCTCCCGGCGGGGCCGGTGCCCGGCTTCGGCCTCTACCTGGGCTCCGGACGGCTGCGCCGCCGCCACGACGGCGCATTGCCGTGGCGGCACACCTGGGTGGAGTGGCCCGACTTCCTGCTCCCGCGCGACCGCGACGAGGCCGTCCGGCACATTCGGGCGCTGCATGAGCGGGCGCGGGCGGGGGAGGCGGTCGAGGTCGCCTGCGGCGGCGGCATCGGCCGCACCGGGACGGTCATCGCCTGCCTCGCCGTGCTGGCCGGGCTGGACCCCGCCGCCGCCGTGACCTGGACCAGAGAGCACCACCACCCCCGTGCCGTCGAGACCCCGTGGCAGCGCCGGTGGATCGTCCGATTTCCTGCTCTATAATGTGATCTGGTTTCGCTATAGAGAAAGACGATCATCGTGGTGTCTCCTCAAGCCGTCATCCGCCCGGCGGTTCCCGCGGACCTGAAGGCCGTGGCCGAGATCAACGCCCACTACGTCACCAACACCGTGATCACCTTCGAGGAGACGCCGCCGACCGTCGACGACTGGCACAGGAGGCTGGCCGATCTGACCGACCGCGGCCTGCCGTTCCTCGTCGCCGACGTGTCCGGCGAGGTGGCCGGATACGCCTACGCCGGCCCCTGGCGCCCCAAGCCCGCCTACCGCAACACCGTGGAGGACACGATCTACCTGTCCCCCGAGCACACCGGCCGGGGGCTGGGCGGAGCCCTGCTGGGCGAGCTGGTGACCCGGTCGATCGCGGCCGGGATGCGCCGCATGATCGCGGTGATCGCCGACGCCGACGCCGGCGACGACCGCTCGATCGAGCTGCACCGCCGCTTCGGCTTCGCCGAGGCGGGCCGGCTGACGGAGGTCGGCTACAAGCACGGCCGCTGGATCGACACCACGCTCATGCAACGCGCCCTGGCCGTCGCCTGAGCTCACAATTTTCCAGGATCAGCGCCAGGAGAGCAGGTAGTCCGTGCCTGCCTGGGCCAAGAAGTCGTCGATGGCGTCGGGAGTGAGCGGCGGCGGCATGGGGTGGCGGCCGGGAAGCGCGCGGTAGGCGGGCTGGTAGCGCAGCGAGCTGCCGGCATCGGCAGGGTAGGCCTGCGTGTCGACGCCGATGATCTCGGCCTTGTCGGTGGCGTACCGGCTGATCAGCTCCTCCCACTGCGGGATCGGCACGACCCCGGGCGACCAGAGTCCCTGGGAGAAGACGTTGAGGTAAATCGACCGGTACGGCGGAGCGGTCCGGAGGTAGCGCTCCAGCTCCTCGTAATCGTTGTCCGAGTTGAACCGCATCCAGAACGGCACCGAAGCCGTGCGCAGCACCCAGTACGGGTCCGCCTGCACGTACGACTCGGCGACCAGCCGATCGGCGGGCAGGCCACGGCGACGATGCCACCAGCGGTAGAAGTCGGCGACGAAGGGGCTGAGATCCTCGGGCCCGGCCACCGTCAGCCTGCGCAGCCGGTAGCCGCGCCGTTCCGCCAGCTTCTCCAGGTCGGGGACGATGGCGGGGTCCAGGCGTCAGCCCGCCCAGGCACCCGAACTGGAAGCAGGTTCGTTCCCCGGTCCCCGTGGAGCGCCAGGTCCTGGTGCAGTCGAGCAGGATGATGCTCCCGCCGTCGGCCAGCCGCTCCTCCAGGAACCGCTCGTAGGCGGGGCCGAGGCGCAGCCGCTTGAGCCGCATGTACGCCATCGCCTCCAGCATCGGCCGGTCCTGCACCGGGTCGTGCATGTGGTAGACGGACAGGTCGGGGTTGTTCTGCGCGATCAGCTGGGCCGTCGGGGCGAGCGCGCGCATGGCCGAGACCGGGTCGTCCGGATCGGTGTCCCGGTCCCTGACCGCGACCAGCGTGGTCTGCGGCAGGAAGGGCGCGCCCAGCGCGGCGGCCAGATGCAGGGCCGCGCCGCTCGCCGCGCCCACCACCAAGGCGGGGTAAGGGCCGGGACCGTACTGCCGGACCACCCAGTAGTCCAGGTCCTCGCGGCGGACCTGCGGCACCCGGTGCGGAGGCAGGCCCTGGACCAGGCCCATGGCCTGGTACATCAGCCGCCGCACCCGCGCAGGCGGCGCCGAGGCGAGAGCCGCCAGCACGCGGGAGCCCGGTCCCACCGACATGCCCCGGTGGTCCTTGCCCCGCAGGAACCGGCCGGTCGCTCGCACCATGTTGACGGAGGAGTCGAAGTCGACCTGGGCCCGGGCGGCACGCAGGCGGCGCATGACCCCCTCCACGAGCGCGACCTTGTCCTTGACCCTCATGAGCATCACGCCTTACCCGAGCCGCCCTTCGCGAAACGGGCGGCAGGTTTCTTGAGCACCACCCGGGTAGCCGGATCTGGTCGGCTCGTTGGCTAAGGAAGTGGGCAGATGCGATCGTCGTTCCGTCTGGGCCGCGTCGGCGGGGTCGTCGTCGGGCTCAACGTCAGCGTGCTGTTCATCGTCGTGATCCTGGTCGCGGGGCTGGCCTTCGGGCGCTTCCCGATCGCCTTCCCCGGTCACTCCACGGCCGTCTACCTGCTGGCCGGCCTGGGCGCGGCCGTGTTGTTCATGGCCTCCCTGCTCGCGCACGAGTTGGCGCATGCCCTGGTGGCCAAGCGCCACGGCATCGAGGTGCCGCAGATCACGCTGTGGCTGCTCGGCGGGGTGGCCGAACTGCGCAGCGAGCCCCGGACGCCCGCCGCGGACCTGAAGATCGCCGTCGTGGGTCCGGTGGCCAGCCTGGCCTGCGCGGTGGTCTTCGGCGCCATGGCGCTGCTGACGTCCGGCGCGCCGCTGGTGGCCGGGATGTTCGCGTACCTGGCCGCGGTCAACGTGCTGCTCGCGGTGTTCAATCTGATCCCGGCCGCGCCTCTGGACGGCGGCCGCGTGTTGCGTGCCGCGCTCTGGGCGCGGTGGCGGGATCGGGTGCGGGCCGCCGTCGCCGCCGCCCGCGCGGGGCGGGTGTTCGGGTTCGCGCTCATCGCGCTCGGGTTTGTGCTGATCGTCACCGGGCTCAGTCTCGACGGGCTCTGGCTCGCGCTGATCGGCCTGTTCGTCGTCAACGCCGCCACCGCCGAGGAGCAGCAGGCGCAACTCGGCGCCGCCCTGCATGGGGTACGGGTCGGGGACGTGATGTCCGCCCAGCCCGTTGCCGCCCACCCCGACGAGACCGTGTCCGGGCTGATCGAGCGGCTGGTGATGAGCCGGCGGCTGTCCACGTACCCGCTCGTGGACGAGAATGGCGGATTCCTCGGCCTGGTGACGCTCAACCGCATCCGGCAGGTGGCCCCCGAGGCGCGGGAAACGACCCGGCTACGCGAGATCGCCTGCCCGCCCGAGGAGGTGCCGCGGGCCACCACGGAGGAGCCGCTGACCGGCCTGCTGAGCCGCATGACCGGCTGCGCGGACGGCCGCGCCGTGGTGCTCGACCCCTCCGGGCGCCTCATCGGGCTCCTCACACCGACCGACATCAGCCGCGTGATCCAGACCGCCGGCCTGCGCGGGAACGATCCCTATCCGCACCCGCGCGGCGCCGACATGGCCGTGCCGCACCGTGACGGCTTCTGAGACGTCACTCGAAGTCGTCAGGGTTCAGCTCTTTGCTCCTGATGAAGGCCGCGTCGAATTCGTCCAGGATCTCACCGGGTTCCTCGTCCGCAGCGAGCACGGGCTCCTCGTCCGCAGCGAGCACGGGCGACTCCTCCTTGGCCGTGGTCAGCAAGGTCCGGATGGTTTCTTCGTCGTCTTCCCGCTCCGCAGGCGCCTGATCCTTTGGGTTGCTCATCTCGACTCCCCCTTCTTCGGTCCCCTGCCCAGCAGGACCCCTCTCATCCGCGTCAACGGCACCGAGGGGTACGTCGAAATCACAGGTGTCGTCCGCCGCTCGCGGGGTAGTGGGCGACCACTCGGGCGCCCGGGAGGTGGCGGCCATCGGCAAGGTGGTGTGGGAGCAGTCGTTCGACCGCGACTCGCTGTATGTCCTGCGGGCGACGGTGGAAGCGCACGCGATCGAGGCCGGCCTGCCGGAGGGCCGCACCGCCGACCTGGTGCTCGCCGTGCACGAGCTGGCCACCAACGTCATCCTGCACGGCTCGGGCGCGGGACGGGTGCGCCTGCGGACGGCGGACGGCATGGTGCACTGCCAGGTCATCGACCCCGGCTGTGCCGCGGTGCCGGGAGCCCCCGCGTGGCCGTACGAGTTCGGTCACGGGTTGTGGATCGTCCGCTCCCTGGGCGACCGCCACTTCGTGATCAGGGGCCCGGACGGCACCGTCGCCGGCGTCGGCTTCGCCCTTCCCCACCCTCGACGCCCCTCTTTCCGGCTCACCCGGCACGACGATGACGGCCACACCACGCTGCGCCTGATCGGCGACCTCGACCAGGGAACGGCCCCCGACCTCACGGCCGCCGTCGAGTCCCTGATCGAGGCGGCCCGGCCGCGCCGCCTCGTTCTGGACTTAAGCAGCATGAGCTTCTGGGACTCCATCGGCATCTCCGCCCTCCTCACGGCGCACGAACAGGTCAAGGCGGCCCCGGGCGTCTCGATGACCGTGAAGGGGATCTCCGACGACTTCCGCCACCGCCTCGACTCCCTCACGTTCGTACCGCTCGAGTACGAGAGCCCGGGGGACTAGCGGCTGCGTCCGACAGGGCGGGCATCGTCAGCGGGGTCGACTCAAGAGACCAGGCCTACCTGGGCGGATGTGCCCCAGCAGCGGGCCCGTGCGGGGCACTTAGTCCGATCGGACGCGAAAGGTGTCGCGGTTTTCGGTAATTAGGCTCTCGTCGATCGGCGGAAGTCGGGTTACATTCACGTTACTTTGCCCTCTCTTATCCCCCGAGTAGACCGAAGGGAGAGGCATGGGAGCGCGAACCATGATCGCGGCCATGACGGCCGCGGCGATCCTCATGCCGGCCGCCGCCGCGAACGCTACGGGAACCGCCGGAGCCGCGGCCCCGCCGCCAGACGCCCAATTCCAGAAGGTGACACTCAACGACAATCCGGGCGAGCCGATGGACCTGGCGGTGTTACCGGATTCGAGGGTCCTGCACACCACCCGCCCCGGCGAGGTCTGGTTGCACGACCCCAAGACCGGACTCAACACGCTGGCCGCCCGGCTCGACGTCTACCAGCACGACGAGGAGGGGCTGCAGAGCATCGCCCTCAGCCCCGGCTTCGGCACGGGCTCGAAGCAGGACGACTGGGTCTACCTCTACTACTCCCCGCCGCTCAACACCCCGATCGACGACCCCGCCACGCCCGACGTCAACGAAGGCGACGCGCCGTTCACCGGCACACCGCAGGACTTCGCGCCCTTCAAGGGGCTGATCCGGCTGTCCAGGTTCCGCTTCACCGGTGCCACCATCGACCTGCGCAGCGAGCAGCGCGTCCTCGACGTGCCGGTGGACCGCGGCATCTGCTGCCACGTCGGCGGGGACATCGTCTTCGACGCCGACGGCAATCTCTACCTGTCCACCGGCGACGACACCAACCCGTTCTTCTCCGACGGCTACACCCCGATCGACGAGCGGGCCGACCGCAACCCGGCGTTCGACGCCCAGCGCAGCTCCGGCAACACCAACGACCTGCGCGGCAAGATCCTGCGCATCAAGGTACGCGACGACGGGTCCTACACGATCCCGCGCGGCAACCTGTTCAGGCCCGGCACGGCGGGCACCCGGCCGGAGATCTACGCGATGGGGCTGCGTAACCCGTTCCGCATCGAGCTCAACCGGCGCACCGGCGATCTGTACGTGGCCGACTACTCGCCCGACGCGGACGAGGCCGATCCCCAGCGTGGCCCGGCGGGGCACGGCAAATGGGCGGTCGTCCGCAAGGCCGGCAACTATGGCTGGCCCTACTGCGCGACCGCGCGGCTCCCGTACGTCGACTACGACTTCGCCACCGGCGCGTCACGCGCGCCGTTCACCTGCGCCGCGCCCGTCAACGAGTCGCCGCGGAACACCGGCCTGCGTGTGTTGCCGCCGGTGGTCCAGCCGGAGGTTTGGTACTCGTACGGGCCGTCGCAGGAGTTCCCGCAGCTGGGCACCGGCGGCATCGGCCCGATGGCCGGGCCCGCGTACGACTTCGACCCACGCACGGCGAGCGGACGCGCGCCCATCGCCTGGCCGAAGTACTACGACGGCGTCCCGCTCTTCTACGAGTGGACCCGTGACTACGTCAAGGCCTTCCACGACAACGGGCGGCGGATCGAGAACGTGTTGCCCTCGCTCGTCTTCGACAACCCGATGGACATGGAGTTCGGCCCCGACGGGGCGCTGTACGTGCTGGAGTATGGCGACGGCTTCTTCAGCGAGAACCCGGACGCCCAGCTCTCGCGCTTCGACTACATCGGCTACACCGGCAACCACACGCCCATCCCGGTGGCCGCGGCGTCGGCGACCGCCGGCCACGCGCCGCTCACGGTCGCCTTCACCAGCGCCGGCACGTCCGACCCCGACGGCGACAGGCTCCGCTACGCGTGGGACTTCAACGCCGACGGCAGGGTCGACGCGCGTAGCCCCGACGCCTCGTACACCTACCAGCAGAACGGCCTCTACCACGCCACCCTCCGGGTCACCGATCCCGCCGGCATGTCCGCGGCGACGTCGGTGCGGATCGTGGTCGGCAACGCCGCGCCGGTCGTGGAGCTGGTCCGGCCCGCCGACGGCGGGCAGGTCGCCTTCGGCGACGTGGTCGAGTTCGAGGTACGCGTCACCGACGACCAGCCGGTGAACTGCGCGAACGTGACCGTGGACTACATCCTCGGCCACGACGACCACGGCCATCCGCAGACCACGGCACGCGGCTGCACCGGCTCCATCCAGACCACTGAGCCGAGCGGCCACGACCCGGGGAGCGACGACCTCACCGGCGTCTTCGTCGCCACCTACACCGACCCCGGCGGCGACGGGCTGCCCTCGCTGACCGGTAGCGACCAGGCCGTACTCGAGCCCACCAGTTAGGAGAACCCCCATGTGTTACGGCTATGGCCCCAGCAGGCGCTCCCTGCTCGCCGCGGGCCTCGGACTCGGAGCGGCCGCCTTCGCCGCCGCTTCCCCTGCCGCCGCGGCGACCTCGCCGCACCACCACGGCAGGGACCGCGTCCCGCCGGGCGAGATCAGCATCCAGCTCTGGACCGTACGCGACGACCTCGCCAAGAACTACGACGCGACCCTGGCCTACCTGGCCGAGATCGGCTACCCGAAGGTCGAGCTCGCGCTCGGCTACTTCGGCCGTACGGCGCAGCAGCTCCGCGCGTTTCTCGACGGGCTCGGCATCCGTGCCACCTCCAGCCACGACGGCATCAGCGCGGACGACGCCGGCCTGGAGACGAAGATCTCCAACGCGCTGACCCTCGGCCAGTCCTTCATGGTGGTGCCCTATCTGAACTCCGACAGCGAGGACCAGTGGAAGGCCTGGGCCGAGCGCATGAACGTCGAGGCCCTGGCGGCTCGCAAGGCCGGGCTGCGGTACGGCTACCACAACCACGCCCACGAGTTCACGATCGACCTCGGCGGCGGGAAGACGCCATGGGACGTGCTCACCGCCGAGCTTGATCCCCGGCTGGTCCACCTGGAGATCGACATCTACTGGGCGGTCACCGGTGGCGTCGGGCGCGGCGCCGCCGACCCGGTGCGCTTCGCGCTCGACGTCATCCGGGAGGCGCCGCAGCGCGTGCTGCAGTTCCACGTCAAGGACCGGCATCTCGACGGTGACATGGCCGACCTGGGCACCGGGACGATCGACTTCCGGCGGATCTTGGACAGGCACCGTGTGCTGGAGTACATCGTGGAGAACGACACTCCCGACGTGACTCCCCGGCAGACGGCGGAGGTCGGATACCGCTACCTGCGGAAGATCAGGTTCTGAGCACCCACGCTGCCGAGCCCGGCCCCCTTCGCCTGCCTGCCGCGGCGCCGGGGGCCGGGCCGACGCGTGCAGAAGGCCGCACGCCGTCAGGCTGTGTGGCTGACGGAGAACCACACGATCTTGCCGCCGTTCGCGGCGGACACTCCCCAGTCGTCGGCGATCGCCGCGACGATCTGAAGCCCGCGGCCCGAGAGCGCGTCGACATCTACTGAGCACGGGTGGGGGTCGCCGTCACCCGGGTCGAAAACCTCGCCGTACAGCCGGCCGTCACGTTGTTCCAGGCGCAGCGCATAGGCCGCTCCGCCGTACCGTACGGCGTTGGTGACCAGTTCGCTGACGATGAGCAGGCAATCGTCGATGACCTTCTCGAGGCCCCAGACGGTCAATTTGGTGCGGACGAGGGAGCGCGCCTCGCCGACGCCGGAGGGCACTGACGGCAGCACGTACTCCGCCGTGCGGATCGGTGCGGCCGACAAGGAGCCGGGATGGGGGGACATCTGCATCACATCTCTCGCTTGGGAGCGCTCCCAATCCCTACGGTAACCCGCCGTCCTCACTCTTGGAATCCGGGATAGACAGGATTGTTGTGATTTCGTGTCTCGGTGGTCGTGCGGTATCCGTGCTCAGGGGATGCGGGCCACGGCCCCGTAGTTTCCCGATGAGCCTGGCTGGTCGCGGCAGGCGAGATCACGCCCGGCGGGACGCCACTGCGGGACCCACACCAGACCGGGCTCCACCAGGTCGAGACCGTCCAGCAAGGCCGCGACCTCGTCCCTGGAGCGGATCGTGAGACCCGGCAGCGTCATGGCGAGCAGATCGCGGATGGCGGGCAGCAACTCCGGCGGGATGCTGTCGAACGTCGTGTGCAACAGGCCGAGGAAGCTTCCCATCGGCGCGATGTGCCGGAGTCGCTTGATGACGTAATGGGCGTATTCATCGTCGTCGAGGCTGTACGTCGACAGCAGCAACACAGCCAGTGGCCGGTCCCAGTCGAGGAACGTGTGGATCACCTGGTCCCCGAGCATCTCGTCGATCTCCCGCACGTCACCCTCCACCACGCGGACCAGGTCGGTGAAGGGTTCGATGGTGGCTTGCGCCATGGTCACCACCATCGGGTCGTTCTCCACGTACACGACCCGCAGATCGGGGTTGGCCGAGGCGCGGCGCGCTATGTCATGCAATCGGTGCCCGGCCGAGAGGCCGCTGGGGACTCCGCTCCCCACGATCATGAATTGGTCCACGCCTTCGTCGGCGGCCAAGTGGCGTACCACTCGGGACAAAAACTGAAGCACGGCGCGGGCGGCGGTCGTGATCGCGGGGGTCACTTGATCGAAATGGCGCACTGTGGCCTTGTCCAGCAGGAAGTTGTTCTTCCCACCTGCTGCGGCGTCGAATATCCGGGTGATTCTGGCTTGCGTGGAATCGAGCTTGGCCAGGTTTCGGACAGCTCTTCCGTGCATGAGCGTTGCCCCTTTCCCCTCGCCGCCCACCCTCTCGCGGTAAGCGATCTATGGACCTCACTCGACGACTCAGACCATATGTTCCAACAATTCCAGTCAATGGCAATACGATAGACCGGTTATTTCGGGAAATGTTTGTTACCAGAATCTTCGCGAAATGATCTGTGGTCACCGCGTCGCCGGGCCGGTCCGGGCGGCCCGCACCAGCGGCAGGGCCGCTCGATCCGCTACGCCCGGTGGCAGCAGGTCGAGCACGGTGAAGGCCAGCAGGAAGGGCGCCAGAGCGGCCGCGCAACCCGATGGCTCAGTCGGTGACGTCGAGCCGCTGACGCACCTTGGCGAGGAGGTCCTGGGGGAGCGGGGCGTAACCGTACAGGGAGAGGTAGGACTGGCCGGCGTCGCCGGCGGTGTAACGGAGGAAGGTTTCGACGAGCGGGTCGGCGTTCTTCGAGCAGGTGATCTCGTACGTGACCAGGACGATGGGGTAGGCGCCCTTGACCTTTGTCAGGTAGTCGAACTCCACCACCAGGTCATCGTTCCGGCCGGCCATCCGGGTGCCCTCCAGCGCCTTGGTGGCGCTCTGGGGCGACAGCGCCACGAACTGGCCGGAGGCGTTGCGCACCTTCGCGGTAGGCAGGCGGGCGGTGCTGGCGAACCCGTACTCCACGTACCCGATGGACCCCTCGGTGTGCTGGACGGCGTCGATGATTCCCGAGGAGCCCGCGACGCCGTGCCCCCGGCTCGGCCACTTCCTGGACGGTTGGTGCGGCCAGCGGCCCGCCGCCTTGAGATAGGTGGTGAAGTTGTGGGTCGTCCCTGAGCTGTCGGAGCGGTGGAAGAAGCGGATGCCGGTGTGCGGCAGGCGCTTGCCCTGGTTGTCGGCGGCGATCTCCGGGGCGTCCCATCTGGTGATCCGCCCGCTGAAGATGCCGGTCAGGGTGGTGGGCGAGAGCTTCAGATCCGGCACGGACGGAAGGTTGTAGGCCAGCGCGATGGGGCCGACCACCATCGGCAGGTGCACCGCGCGGCTGCCGCAGCGCCGGTCGGCCAGCGCCTGTTCGGAGGGGTGCATCGCGACGTCGGAGCCGGCGAACGCGGTGGTGCCCGCGATGAAGTCCCGGATGCCGTCCCCCGATCCGTTGGCCTCGTAGTCCACCCGCAGGCCGGGGTGGATGCGGTGGAACTCGGCACGCCAGGCGTCCATCGCGCCCTTCTGCGCGGTCGAGCCCGAGCCGGAGATCGATGCGGTGATCGGGGGACTCTGGGGTACGTCTTCGCGGGCGGCCAACATCGCGGCCCCGCCCACACCGGCGGCTGAGGCGGCCAGGACGAGGGCAAGGGCTGCCTGCCCAGCGGTGCATTTCAGCTTTGCCATTTCATCGAGCCTATGAAGTGCACATGACTGAGGCGTTCATCGCACGTCAAGCGCCCGGACATATAACGTCATTTCCTCGTCAACTTGTCCCGAATCCGCAGACACGAGCGCCAAGCCGGCTCGTCCCCTGGAGTCGGTCGACGGTGGTGTCCCAGGCTTCCTGGCGTACCTCCAGGTATGGGGAGTCACGTAGGTCACGGAGGAGCTCCCGCCATGGGGCGGCCCAGTCGGTGCGCTCCCCGCCGACCCGGGTGAGTGCGCATGCGAACAGGGCCCCCGCCAGATCGCCGCGGTCCGTCAGGCGCCGGGCGGCGGGCAGCCCGCCGCGGGCGGTATCGGCGGCCGCCTGCCGTAGTTCCCGAACAGCTTCGAGATCGCCTGGTCGGCCGTACGGGCCGCGAGGACCGGCCGGTCCCGGAGCAGTTCCGCCAGCGCCCATGTGGCGAGCAGGGCGAGACCTCCGCCGATCAGGCCGGTCACCTGGACGGCGGCCACCCTGGCGGCGACGGGCAGTCGCTCGTCGTCCACGACGGCGGCGAGCCCGGTGCGTATCCGGTCGCGCTGCTCGGGTGTCCACCGGCCGGCGTCGCCGCCGCATACCGCCGGCACCCACGTGGGATCGGCGAACCGGCCGCGACCGGCCGGTGGCGCCGACGAGGAGTTGGCGAACCGGCCGCCGTGGTTCCCGTTCAGCAGCGGGAGGAGGAGGTCGGTGCGGTGCCGGGCCACCGTGCGCCAGACGGCGGGCAGCGTCACGGCCGACGGGTCCTCGCGTACGAGCTCGGCCGCCCGCTCCAGCCGGAGGGTCGCAGGGTTCGGCGGCGGCTGGGCGGCGGCCGTGTCGGCTCCCGCCGGCCGGGACGCCCGGGCGGGGGGTCGCCGGCGGCGGCCGTGCGGGCGGGTCAGCCACAGGTCGGCGGCCTCGCGGGCGAGCGGCTCCGGCGCCGTGCGGATGGCGGCGCGCAAGTCGTCCTGGAGTTCGGCCAGCGCCCATGAGCGGCGGCCGAGCGCGTGGGCGAGGGCCACGGCCAGGGTGAAGTCCTCCCGCTCGCGCGCGGCGCGCAGGTGCGGGCGCAGCACTGCCAGCAGGTCGTGCTCCTGGCCCGCACGCAACACCCGGTCCAGACCGTGTGGCTCCATGGGCTCGTCGGCGTAGTCGCGACGGCGGCGGACGGGGGAGGCCTGGAGCGCCTGTGCGGGCAGGCCGCCCGCGCCGTGGCGGGCCACCAGCTTTCCGTACGCGCCCAGCCCCCATGTGGTCAGCGCGGGTGCGGCGGCCGGGTCGTGATGCCGCAGGATCCGACCGGCCAGGGTATGAACGGTTCTTTATATTCGCTATGAAAGCCTAGGGCTCTGCGATGATCCCGTTGCGGCCTTGCTGTGGTGGGCGGGTCCGGGCGTGGTGGTTCGGGTCTCGGCGGGGGCGGGCGCTGCGGATCGGGTCCGGGTCGAGTCGTCGGTAGCGTGCCGGAGCCGGTCTCGATCTCGTGGTGCACACTATGCCGGTGGAATGTGCCTGCAGGGCGAGGGGCCGGGCGGCCCGCCGGGATTCGTGTCGTGCGATCTGGGCGGGGGTGCGGGCAGGGCCGCGGTGCGTTGAGGGTGCGGGCGGTGGTGTCCGGCCGGTTGGGATTTCGCTCAAGCGTTCTACCCCAAGGGGCAAACTCTTGGTAGTGTTTCCGTTACACATCGTGGGTTTGGGGTGCGGGAAGCGAGGGGTGGGCGGGGTGCAGGTCGAGCGGCACACGCATCACTACACCTATCGATGCCGCCTCTGTCGATGCCGCCTCGCATGCCGGGGCGGCGCATGAGCAAGCTCACCGCGACCGCCCCCTGCACCGCCTATGCCGCGCTGGTGGAGCAGACCGGCCAGGTCGTCCCCCAGCCGTTGCTGGCACAACGGGTCGCCTGGCTGGCCGGCCTGGCCCGGGACCTGACCGCCCGTCTGGTCGCCGCCCGCTGGACGGTGGCTGATCTGGACGCGCTGGCCTGCGGGGTCGGGTTGGACGGGCGGGCGTTGCCGGCCAAGGGCTGGATGGCGGTGCGGCGGCTGGGCTGGGCCCTGGCCCCGGCTGCGGGCGTGCATGTCTGTGATCGGGTGCTGCGCTGTGCCCAGGAGCAGGCCGCCCGCACCCTGCGGCTGGCGCTGCACCGCCGCACGCTGGTGGCGGCGATCACGACCACCTGGCCGGGCGATGCGCGCAAGCGGACCGACGCCGAATGGCAGGCGCTGCGCAAGGTCCTGCCGGACGGGGTGAGCGCGGCGGAGATCCGTCACCGCACCCGGCAGGTCCGCGCCTACCTGGACGAGCATGGCGTGTTGCCGGCCGATCTGACCGACCTGGAACAGCCGCCGAACATCGCGGCGCAGATCGTGCTGGCCGCGGCCGACAAGCAACTCGTCACCCTGGAACGCACCGGCGAGGGCGGCGCCCGCCTGCGGATACGCCTCCCCCTGACCGAATCCCCCGCCTCCGGTAGGGACTGGGCCTGGCACGTGCTGCCGATCACCCTGCCACCGACCGTCCCGCCCCAGGCGAAGCTGTGCACCCCCACGCTGCGGGTGGCCAAGGGCCGGGTGCGTGTCGATCTGCCGTTCCAGAGCCCGATCGGCTTCGCGCCCGCCACCGGACATGTGGTGGCGTGCGCCTTCGACTGGGGCGTCAACACCCTCCTGACCGGCGCGACAGGACGCCTGAACGGCGGCCGGGTCGTCTCCGATGGACGGCCGCTGACCTACGACGCCAGCGGCGTGTCGGCCAAGCTGCACCGGCTGCGGGCCGAGCGCGAGCACCTGGCCACCAAACGCAAACACCAGGAAAGGCTGCTTGCGGGCATCCCGCCCGCCGACCGCCGCTTCCCCGCGTTGGCCGCGGCGTATGAGGTCATCAGCGTCGAGCACGAGCGGCTGTGCGCGCGCATCCGGCACCTGAACAAGGCGCTGGCCTGGTCGGCGGCCCGCTGGGCACTCGACCAAGCCCTCGCCGCCGGGGCGACGGTCATCTACATGGAGGACCTGGCCACCCTGGAGGCGCGAGGGCGGCGGGGACGGGCGAACGCGCGGCTGTCGGGGCAGGTGCGCGGGCAGGTCGTGGAGGCGATCCGGCACCTGGCGGCGAAGCACAGCATCGCCGTGGTCACCGTCCCGGCCCGCGGCACGTCCAAGTACTGTCCCCGGTGCGGTGACGGCACGTCGGTGCTGACGCATTGTCCGGCCCCGGACCGGCTCGCCGAGCGGGGCTGGGCGTGGGCCTGGTGCCCGGCGTGCGGGCTGTCGTGTGATCGGGACTGGGCGGCGGCCGAACGCATCCTGGCCCGCGGCCTGCTCGGCCAGCAGGCCACCCGCACCGACCGCACCACCGGGCAGCGCACCATCCCCCAAGTGGTGGAGGGCAACGTGGCCCGCGCCCGCCGAACGCGCAAACCCACCCGTGCCGCCCGGCGCGCCCGCCGTACCCGGACCGACCTGCACCCCCGACCGGCGGCGCGGGACAGGTCCAAGAGCCGTCCCACCCCGAAACGACCGGCACGCACCAGCTCGGTGCGTACATTGATGACCTCCAGCCGTGTGCCCGACCGGCGCACGGTGCCCGCCCCATTCCCTGCCAGGAGTGGACAGCGTCCGGCGGGCCATGCACCCCAGCCGACACGGCGCCCGCCGTCCCGGACAGGGCATGTCAGGAATTCTCACCACCGGACCGGCTTCCACCACGCCCAAGCCACCCCGGTGCTCGCACTCGCCGAGCACCGGGGTGGCTTGGGCCAGGCTACGCCTGCCCGGGTTGCCTGATTCCTTCAGGGAACTATAGAGAATTCAAGACGCTGCGAAGCGCTTCCGGTCGACCGCGTCGGTGGCGATGCGTTCGAGCGTCTCCGCACAGGAGTCGTCGAGCAGCCCCGGCGGTACGTCCGCCAGGGCAGTCAGCAGGTCCCGGCGGAGCGGATCCTGTTCGTTGACGGTACGCAGGGCCAGGTCGGCCAGGAGCGTGTGGAGCGCCGCCCGGTTCCGGGTCCGGGCCGTGCACTGCACCAGCAGGGTCCTGGCCAGCCCGCGCCGCCGCGGGTCCCCGCCCACGGCCGCCTCGCGCAGCGGGCCGACGGCCTCCTCGTACGGCAGGTAGGAGGTGAGCTCCAGCGGGATGTCCGGATCGTCCAGGCGGGAACGGGCCGAGTGCCACACCGAGTCGTGCCAGGCGAGCATGCGTCCGGCCGCGCCCGCCGCCGTCTCGGCAGGCAGCCACCTGAGCAGCCGCATTCCCCACAGCCCGGTCGAGCCACCTCTACGCTCGGCGGCCGCCTCGAAGATCGCGGTCCGCCGGGCGGGTGGCAGCGACCGCAACACCGGGCCGAGCCGGTGTTCGGCCGAGGCAAGGCGCAGGATCTCCGCTTCCGAACCCGACCGCAGGTGGCGGAGCAGCGCCTTGGGCGGCTCCGCCCAGCCGATCGATGAGCCGTCGACCAGCACTTTGATGGCATGTGCGGGGTCCGCCCTGAACAGTGCGTTCAGCACCGCACCCGGCAGCCGGAAGGCGAGGTGACGCAGGTCGTGTCGTTCCAGCAGGGCCAGCATGAGCGCCGGCTCGGCGAGCGCGGCGCGCGCCACACCCGCGCCGCGGCGACGCCACCAGGCCCACGCCGGAACTCCCGTGGACAAATCCTGCTCGGCCACCGCCATGACCGCGCCCGCGTGCCGTTTGGACAGCGCCGCCCAGGACGTCACCGCATGGGCGAGCTTGGGCAGCCATTGCGTGACGGTCCCGGCGCCGCAGGCAGGCAGCAGCGCGGCGGCCTCGCGGTCCCCCCAGCGAGCGTGGACGTCCGGCAGCAGGGACTCGGCCAGTGCGGTCCTGCGGGCCTGCGTCAGCGTGCGGTACAACGCCAGCCGCAGCTCAGTGGGCGCGTCCTGAAGCACGGCGGCCACCGCCGGATCAGGCACCGGCAGGGTGCGCACCGCGCGCAGGGCCGCGCGTCGCAGCCCCATGTCCGGCCCGGCGAGGATCTCCTGGATGAAACCGAGGTCGCGAGCCGCCATGGCCACGTGCAGGGCCATGCGCCGCGCGTACTGGTCCTGCGAGAGCAGCTCCCGCAGGAGAACGCGCAGGTGGGAGGTGCCGGCCAGGCGGCGGGCGTGGAGTGCGAGCGCGCGCATGCGGCGCGGGTGCGGCAGGGGTTCAAGATGCGCCAGCAACGTGGCGGCGGGGAGATTGATGTCGTGGGCCGGCTCCTCGGCCGGCTCCATGGGCCTCAACGGCCTGGGCGGAGACCGCCCTTTCCACTAGTCATGCCGACGATGGTGGCCGATCACGCCCTCGCCGCGCAAGTACGCGTGGGCTCCCGCCCACGTAGCGGTGCCGCGGCGGTTGCAGGCGGTGCGTGCCCACCTGCCGGATATGTTCAGCCGTGAGTAAATCGCGATTGCCGATAAATGCCCGCTGGACGGCTGGACGATGTGGTGGAATGCCTGTGCTAGACTACCTGTCGTTGCAGTTGTTGTACCCATAACATGCTTTGTGCGCGCCTGGCAGAGTGATTGCAAGGCGCGTTTTTGTTTCCCGGTCATCTCCGGATGGGCTCATCGCGGCGACACGGCAATTCGCACGGTGCGAATTGCGTCCCTGCACACATCTCGAGGAGATCGACATGGCTTCCGGAACCGTCAAGTGGTTCAACTCTGAAAAGGGCTTCGGCTTCATCGCGCAGGACGGCGGCGGCGCCGACGTCTTCGCCCACTACTCCAACATCGTCGCCAATGGCGGCTACCGTGAGCTGCACGAGGGTCAGAAGGTGTCTTTCGACATCGTCCAGGGCCAGAAGGGCCCGCAGGCGGAGAACATCGTCCCCGCCTGACCTCGCACGTTCGTAAGTCTGGGCCCGCACCCGCAATGGGTGCGGGCCCAGACCGCGTTCACCCCCAAGATCCCGCATTCCCGTGTGTGGTTCAGGGAGCCGAGCCGGGGCGGCGTATGGTGGATTACCTGGGATATTCCGCATGTCGGCAGCCGCGTCGGCGTCTTCCCAGACCAGCCGGTCGATCGCGCCGGAGACAGGCGGCACATCAGATGCCGAACCACCACGCACCCGTCATGCCCATCGCCCTCCAACCGGCCCGGGTGTTCCTCGAGCCCACGCTGACCAGGGACGGAACGCTCGACGGCGCCTGGTGGCCCCACTCCACCGATCTCCACCGCGAGCTGCCCGCCCTCGTTCGCATCCTGGAGGACCGGCTCGGTCCCATCCTGCGGGTCAGGCTCGACACGGCGGCATGGGACGAGGTCCCCGCCCACCTGCTCATCGACGGTCATTTCCTGCGTGTCAGCGGCCTCTCGGCAACCTCCAACACGATCAGGGTGATCCGCGGCAGCCAGGATGGCTTCCTGCTCCTGGTGATCCCGCCGGACACCACGGGGCCCGTTGCGGCCGCCGCCATGAGAACCGCCGCACGCACCGGCAACACGATGTCCGCGACCGAGATCCTCACGTGCTGCCACTCGCGCGCCCCCGTACCGGAGATGAGGATTCGCCGCTACCGTGACGCGGACAGAGAGTCCGTGCTGGCGCTCATCGACGCCGACCGCCTGCCCGGACAGCCGCCGTGCACGCCGGACCTGCTCGATCAGGCCGTGGCCGGAACGTCCCGCCGCGATCCCGATCCCTGGGCCGACATCAGACACCCCAGCATCGACGTGCTGGTGGATCCGGACGGTCACGCTGCGGGCGTCGTGTCGTACGCGGCACATCGAGATCGCAGCGCCGGGCAGATCCTGTGGTTGCACGGACGTGAGATCCTGGACGTCGTCGAAGCGCTCGTCTTCCACGCCCTTCGCCGACTGGGCGGCGGCAAGCCTGTGCACGCCTTCACCGCCGCGCTGGGCCTTGGCCTGGCCGCCCTGCCGACGGGCCGCCGGCCCGTCACGCGTAAGGTGCTCGAACACGCGGGGTTCGTCGCCCGGAACTCCTGGCGCTACCTACGCCGCACGACACCCTGTGACCTTCCTGGCGCGGCGTGCCCGTCGGTCGAGGTCGTCGCGAGCGCGGCCCCATCCGGTTGGTTGCTGAAGGCCCGAGACGACGATTCCTCCGCCGAACTCGTCGCGCAGGAGCCGATCGACGGCCTCGGCGTCCTGTGGTGGTTCAGCGCGGCCGATGACCACGGCGATCCGGCCCTCGAACGGGCGCTGCTGCTCCAGGCCGATGCCCTCCTGCGTGAACACGGAGCATCGGAGGCGATCCTGTACGCCGCCGGCGACCCGGAATCGTCCGCGGCGTTGTTCGACGCCGCCGGCTTCGCCGAGATCGACCACCTGGTCTCCTTCACCCGGCCGAACAACGCCGCCGCCGACTGACCACATCTGTACTCCGTGGGGCACCTGCCGCAGAGATCCGTCCCCACAGCAGCCGCGGCACGTACGCGAAAGGATTTGATCATCGTTTCCGATTCCTTTCCCCCGTCCGAGCACCGGGCGCGACGCGTACGTCGCCGCGTGACGGAGACGGCGAAGCTGGGCGCCCGCGAGCAGTCCCACGCCGACGTCGTCCGATGGACCTGCCCACACGGCCTGCACGCCGGCCAGGGTTGTGTCGCCTGCTACCGCGCCTCGACCGAGGCCGACCCGGCGTTGCCGCTGTGGGAGGTCGCGGTGTGGTTCACCTCGACGCGGCCGATGCCGATCAGGGCGCTGAAAGACGTACGCCGCCACGGCTGTAGCTTCTCGCTCGACCAGCCGTCCACTCCCCTGGTCTATCTCCTCAGCGGGCAGGCACGGGCCGCCACCGGGACGGAGGCGGTTGCCGGGCTGGTCGGGTTCCTCATCGAGAACCAGCACATCGCCAACACGTTCACGGTGACGGAGGTCCGCGCCGTCCACTCCTGACGAGCGACCGCGCGTTGCGGGCTCAGGGGAGGCCGAAGGTGGCAAATAGACGGAGATACCAGTTTTACTGTCTTTGTTACAGCTTGAGGACGGTTTTAGTTGAGCGCAGGCTGCAGGTGTGGCCGTTTATTCCGGCAAACATAAAATGATCGTAACCTCCGAAAGAAGGCCGCCAATGAGTGTGACAGGGTTCCCGCTCACCCTGCGGGTCACCGTGAGTGGAGCGACTCCAGACGAGATCAGAGAGAACGCCCGGGCTGAGGCTCACGCCTTCTTCGGTCCAGACGCCGAACTGGACGTCATCAGTGCCGAGGCCGAAGCGGAGGGGGAGCGCCACGACCGCTACCGCGCGACCGTCGCCTTCCGCCGGGTTGGCTGATCCCTGGACCGTTCCGGCGTCTAACGCGTCTCGTGTGATGAATGTCGCCTTGGTGGGCGGATGTCTACGTTTGGGTGTCTAGGTGGCGAACACTCCGTGTCAGGCCTTTTGTCAGTCTGGTCGTCTGGTCCAAGATCGGCTGCGAGCGGCGACGAGCCGCTCGAGCCGGAAGGGAAAAGATGAAGAAACTGATCCAGACGGCCGTTGTGGGCATCGGTGTGGCGGCGGCGAGCATGGTTCTCGCGCAGCCGGCCTCGGCGGCCTCGTTCTCGTGGAACGTCGGCGACGGCCTCGTCACCTACGACGACGGTGCGGACAGGATCTGCGCCGACGCGTACACCGGCGAGGGCTCTCGCTGGGTGGAGGTGGCGCTGGTCCCGGTCAACGGGGGCGGCCCCTCGTACACCTGGAGGGACACCACCAGCTCCGGTGACCCCACGTGCCGGAGCCTGGCCACCGCGTACGAGGACACCTACTACCGCGCCACGGTCAAGACCTACTGGGGCGAGCGGGGCACCATTGTGAACCGCGGCTCCAAGTACTTCTACAGCTGATCGAGCCAGGCGACGGCGCGGCAACGCGCCGTCGCCCCCGGCTGCCTCTATCGCACGGGTACGGCGAGCTCACGGCCGCGGTAGAAGCCTTCTCGCTCCTCGACGACGTAAGGGGCCATGGCCTCGCGTCGGCGCGCCTCGCCCTCGGAGGTTCGCCAGGAGTCGCAGGCCTCCTTCGAGTCCCAGAACGAGACTCCGGTGATCTCCTGCCCGTCCTCGGACCAGTATGCGTAGGCGTGGCGCAGGCCCTCTGGATAGGGCTCCGGGCGCCAGGCCCGTTCGAACTCCTCCAGCGCGTCCGGCCTGATGCGGCGTGTCGTCACCCAGACGTAGTGTTCCCTCATCACAGCCTCCTCTGGAACACAGGTTCGGCTTGATGACCCTCCCTCACCTCCACCATAGACCGTGGACCAGGACCGCCTGCAGGGCGGCCATCAGCCCTGGCCATCCGATGTGACGGTCACCGGATCGCCGAGCCGGAGCCGTCCCGGGTTCCGCGGCACCAGGCGGATGCCGAACCAGGTCTTGCCGTCCCACCGGCGGTGCTTCGCGAGGGTGCGGAGGGGCTCCTTGCCCTTGACCAGGGTCACGGGGTCGATGGTGGTGACCGCGCAACGGTCGCACAACTCGGAGACACGGAAGTCGACCTCGCCGATCCTGACGTCGGTCCAGGAATCCTCGGCGTACGGCGCGGCGCCGTCGATCACCGCATTGGGGCGGAAACGTGCCATGTCGAGCGGGGTGTCCCCGCCGATCTGCTCATCCAGCACGCGTAGCGACGCGGCGGACGTCAGCAGCAGTGGCGCGTCCCAGGCGAAGCTGACGACCTCGCCGGGCAGGCCGCCGTGGGCCGGGTCGATGGTACGGCGGTGCGGGTCGTCCAGCCAGACCAGCCGGGCGGTGCGGCCCAGGAGCCGGGTGAACCACGCGTGGGCCTCGTCGCCGGCGGGGATCGCCCGATCCAGGCCGGTGAAGCCGACAGGCACCGGCTCCCCGGCGGCCGGGGGGACTTGCAGGTCGGGCAGTCCGGGAGCGGACAGTAGGAGGCCGCCGCCGTCCACGTTCTGCGCGCGGACCGACGCCATCCGGGGATACTCGCCGAGCCAGAGATTGTCGCCCGCCTCGTCGACGACCGCCCACCGCCGATCTCCGGCCAGCCCCCAGGGCTCCACGGTGGCTTCGGGCACGGGACACCCAGCACCGGATTTAACAGGATAAATCCGGATATCGACCACTCTCATGATCAGATCGTAGGGCGCGCCGGAACGCAGGCACAATGCCACGCGGAAGGAACCATGGCCAGGCCGCGCTGATCGGCGGCATTTCTCACCTGCGTTTCATGCTCGGCCAAGGGGGCTCCCATGCGGGCTCTCGATCATCGACGTCATGAGCGTCCTGACCGTCACTCCCCACGCCCCGGCCGCCGCATCGGGCCCGGCCCCCGCCGCGCTCTCCCGCCGGCTGCCGTCCTACGCGGTCGTCGGAGCCTCGTGCACGGTGGCCTATCTGGTGCTGTTCTGGGCGCTCTCCGCGATCCTGCCATCGATGGCCGCCAACACCCTCGCCATGCTCACCACGGCGATCGCCAACACCGCCGCCAACCGGAGGTTCACGTTCGGGGTGACCGGAAGGGCGGGAGCGGTGCGCGATCATCTGGGCGGGCTCATCGCCTTCCTCATCGGCTTGGCGATCTCCACGCTGAGCCTGGCCGTCCTGCCATCGGGCTCGTCGGCGACGGCGGAGCTGATCGCGGTGATCCTGGCCAATGGGCTGGCGTCGGCGATCCGGTTCGCCCTGTTGCAGGGATGGGTGTTCAACCCGAGGCTGCGTTCAGCGACGCACTGACGAGGTCTCGTTCCCCTTCGGACTGCCGGCCGCGGGTGGCCCCTGACCAGGGGTCACCCGCTTTTGCGTGCCCGGTCGACGCCTTTGTCAAATGAGCAGTCCATCGGCGGGGCGACCGACGAATAGGAGGCGACAGTTCATCTCGGCAGGGGGCACGATGTTGCAGAACGAGAGCACCACACGAGGACGACGGGAGCGCCCGGTGCCGCCCGGTCCGCTCCAGGAATTCGCTCAGGGGCTACGCGACCTCCGGGCGGCGGCGGGCAATCCGAGTTATCGGGCGATGGAGCGTAAGGCCGGCTACTCGGCCTCGGCACTGTCCGCGGCGGCGGCGGGGGACAGGCTGCCGAGCCTGGCGGTCACGCAGGCGTACGTGGGCGCATGCGGCGGCGATCAGGACGAGTGGACCCGGTTCTGGCACACGCTGAGAGGGGACCTGGACAGGCCCTCCGACGGCGGCGTCGGGCTGACGCGTGCCGCGAACGCTCACCACCGGCGGGCGCGTCCAGGGGGCCGCGCGATCAGGCTGTCGGCGATCGTGGCCACGCTCGGGCTGATCGGGCTGGGCACGATTGGAGCGTTCCAAAAACCTCCGTCAGTCCAGCGGAAACCGTCGCCGTCGCCGATGTCACAGAACAGAGCGGCGGAGCCTCCCGCGCCACCCGTCCAGCCGCACCAGCAGACCCGGCCGGCCTTCACGGCGGTCGCCGGGCCCGGCTGCCCGCGTGACACCAGCCGCAGTGTGCTCGTCAGCGGCGTGCCGGGCCGGGACGGCTGGAAGGACGCCAGCGTGCCAGGTTGGAGGGGCGCGGGTTGCGGGGACGGTTTCCTGTTCTCGGAGCTGACGTACGACCCGCGGGCCGCCGCGCATCCGCAGAACAGTTTCCAGTGGAGGTTCACCACGGGGTTGCGCGGCCGGCAGCAGTGCTTCGTGGCGGTATACGTCCCTAAGTCCTCCTTCGCCGACCAGTCGGTCCGCTACACCGTCAGCGACGGCTTCGACAGGGACGCGCGGACGGTTGCGGAGTTCACCCTCGACCAGCGCATGCGGCAGGGCACGTGGGTACCGGCGCCGGTCCCGGTCGTCGTCACTACCGGTCTGGTCATGGTGAAGATCACCGACGACGGCAGAGGGAACACGACAGGCGACCGGTCGATGGCGGCCGGCCCCATCCGGCTCGCCTGTCCGTAACGGCGCGGCCGGCTCCTGAGCGTGCCTGCCGCACGCATGGACGACGACACGACCCGGCGAAATCGCCGATTGGTCAGTTCGCAATCCGTATGGCCCCGAATCAGGGGCAACGCTCGATCGCTAGGGGACACGATGACAAGTAAGAACACAACGGTCGACAAAAGCGCGGCCGGTGGGCGGCACAAGCGACCGACGCCGCCCGATCCGCTCCAGGAATTCGCCCAGGGGTTGCGCGACCTCCGGGTGCGGGCGGGCAATCCGAGCTACCGCAGGATGAAGCGTAAGACAGGGTATTCGGCCTCGGAACTCTCCGAGGTGGCCGCGGGTGAGAAGCTGCCGAGCCTGGCGCTCACGCAGGCGTACGTGGCCGCGTGCGGTGGCGATCAGGCCGAATGGACCAAGATCTGGCACACCCTCAGAGGAGAGCTGGACAAGTCCCACGACACCGTGGCATACCGCCGAGTCTCGCCCGCTTATCCACCGCAGCAGGCCCGTCCGCGGCGAAGCTCCGTCAAGACCTGGGTGATCGTCGGGGTGCTGGGGCAGGTGGCGGTGGTCTCGGCGTTCGCGGTCATCCATTTCCGCCAGGGCCAGGCGCCCGCATCCGTGTCCGCCGTACAGACCCAGGGCCCCACGCCCAGGGCAGACGGTGCACTCCCGGCACGACCTCAAGCAGAGCCGACCACGTCTCGAGCCGAGCAGCCGCGTCCCCAGCGCACCCAGGGTGGTTCGAAGACCGGCTCGGCCCAGGTTCGACCGGCCTTCTCGGCGGTTGCGGGGCCGGGCTGCCCGCGTGACACCAGCCGGAGCGTCCGGATCAATGGGGTGCCGGGCCGGGACGGCTGGAAGGACGCCAGCGCACCTGGCTGGACGGGCGCGGGCTGCGGGGACAGTTTCCTGTTCTCGGAGCTGACGTACGACCCGCTGGCCGCCACGCATCCGCAGAACAGTTTCCAGTGGAGGTTCACCACGGGGTTGCGTGGCCAGCGCCAATGCCTGGTGGGGGTGTACGTCCCTAAGTCCGGGTTCGCCGGGCAGCGGGTCTGGTACACCGTCAGCGACGGCTTCGACGAGGACGCGCGGACGGTTGCGGAGTTCACTCTCGACCAGCGCATGCGGCAGGGCACGTGGGTGCCGGCGCCGGTCCCGGTGGTCGTCACCACCGGCCTGGTCATGGTGAAGATCACCGACAACGGCAAGGGGAACACGACCGGCGACCAGTCGATGGTGGCCGGCCCGGTGCGGCTCGCCTGCTTGTGACGGCGTGGCCGAGCGCGCGTGGGAAAGGATCAGTACCGCGCGTGACGTGACGGTGGCCGGCCGGGCGGCGGCCACCGTTCTCGGCTGAACAGGGAGGACGCGGCATGTCACCCAAGGAGATCAGGCCATCCGGGGACGCGTCGAGCGGGGCGGGTCCAGTGGTGTCCGAGCGGGTGGCGGTGCGCCTTCTCGTGGTTCTCGCCGCGGCGGCGGGTTGCCTGGACGCGGTGTGCGTGATGCGGCTCGGCGGCCCGTTCGCCAGCGTCATCACCGGCAATCTCGTGCAACTCGGGCGGGGCGTCGCGACGCTGGACGGTGCGCTGGCGGCGGGCGCCACCACAGCCGTCGCCGCTTACGCTCTCGGCGTCGCGGCCGCCAGCGTCGGGCTCGGCCGCGTCGGGCTCGGCCGCGGTGGGCTCGGCCGCGGTGGGGCTGGCCGCGGCGCGGTCGGTTGGCGCCGGGGGGCCTGTTTGATCGCCGTGGCCGAGTTGGCGCTGCTGGTCTGCGTGTGCGCTGGATGGCTGGTCACCGGCGGGCAGCCGAACGCGACCGTCGCCGTGCTGCTGCTGGCGCCGGCATCCGCGGCGATGGGTGTGCAGAGCGCGCTGACGATCGGCTCCGGCGTGCCCGGAGCATCGACCACCTACCTGACCGGCACGCTGACCAGCCTCGTGCACGCCGGGACCGGGACGCCGCTCCGGCGTGCCGCCGCTGGGGCCGGGACGCCGCACGGGCGTGCCGCCGGCGGGGCCGGGAGGCTGCTCCGGCGTGCCGCCGGCGGCCTGGGCAGGCTGGCGGCGCTGCTCTGCGGCGCCACCGTCGGCGCGCTGCTGCTGCTCGTGGCGCCGTTGTGGGCGCCGGCCCTGTCGGCGGTTCTGGTCGCCGTCGTCGTTGCGATCATCGCGATCTCCACCCGTGGGCGGACGGAAGGTTCGTGAATCCGCCCGCCCGGCGTGAAGCGCGGTCAACCTCGCGGAGAGCGCAGGACCGGCCGCGTCAGTCACGCGGGATGACCAGGGCGGGCCGGAGAGCGAGGAGCACGCCCAGCGTGGCATAGCCGAGGAGCAGGTGTCCGCCGCCCACCCAGCGCGCGCTGTCCTCGCCGACCAGGATGAACAGCGGGACCGTCACCACGCCCCAGCTCTCCGCGATCAGCGGCCACCACCGCAGCGGTCCCCTCCACCGTCCGGCCACCGCCAGCTTCACGCCGATGATCATCATGCCCAGCATCGACAGCGGCCAGAACACGTCGAGGATGGCCAGCGCCACATGGTCCTGGGCGGGGTCCGGGAGAACGCCGTGCAGCAGCGACCACAGGCTGGCCAGCCCGAGCAGGACGAACTCGACCTTGAGCATGATCCTGGAGACCCGCGACACGCCCGTCGCCAGGGTGCGGATCTGCACGGTGAGCAGGGCGAACACGCCGAGCTGGAAGGCCAGCCCGGTCAGGTCGCCGACGCGCTCTTCGAACCCGTCGTTGACGGTTCCGAAGAGGAAGACGCTGGTGGCCCAGGCCACGGTGCCCGCGGTGAGCGTGAGCCCGAGCCGGCGCACGGCCTCGGGAGTGATGCGGCGGGGGGCGGGCGGCAGGCCGTGGGTGGGGACATCGGTCCTGGCCCTGGCCGGGGTGGTGCTGATGTGGGCGTCCATGACGGTTCCTTTCTCTGTCGTGGCACCCAGAGTCCGCGCCGGGTGACCCGGGCAGGCAGAGCCAGGCGTCCCTTCCTGATCGGGACCCGTGTCCCGGGACAAAAGGACTGAAGCCAGGATGTAATTCGTGGCATGACAGGTAAGGGGCGAGGCATGCTGCCGGTCGTGCTGGCCGCCGCCGGGCTGGCCATCGCGGTGGCGACGGTGGTGCTGGACGTCCAGGCGCGCGGCGTGCCGATCCCGGAGGCGGCGGAGCTTGACCTCGGGTGGCCGTCGGCGCTGTGGGGGCTGGCGATGCTGCTGCCCGGCGTGCTGTTGCTGCGTCTGCTGCCGCGCCACGCCGTGGCCTGGGTGCTGACCGGTTTCGGGCTGCTGTGGATGCTGGACTCTCTGGCCTCGAGCTGGGCTGCCTACGCCATCTACGTGGCGCCGGGTACGCCGGGCGCGTCGGCGGCGTACTGGTTCTATGCGAGTTTCGGCTCGACGTTGCTGCTCGGGCTGCCGGTGCTGATCTTGCTGTTCCCGGACGGGCGGTTGCCGGAGGGCCGGGTCTGGCGCGCGTTGTCGGTGACGAGCCTGGCGTTGACCGGGCTGCTGCCTATCCTGCTGATCACCGTGCCGTTCACGATGATCGCGCGATATCACGGCACGCAGCTGCCGCCGGAGATCGCCCGGCTGGATCTCGATCCGCTGGCGGTCCCGCTGCCGTACGCGTTCTGGGAGCCGGCGCTCAGCGTGGCGTACGTGTCGATCCTGGTGAGTCTGGTGGTGCCGTTCGCGGCGACGGTGCGTCGCTACTGGGTGGCCGATCCCGAGCGGCGGGCCCAGATCCGGTGGCTCATGTGGGCGGCCCTGATGGACATGGTCGTCCTGCTGACGCCGCTCACGGTGCCGCCGCAGCTGCCCGCGGTGCTGCTGGGCCTGGCCATCGCGCTGACCTCGGCGGCGGTCGTCGTGGCGGTCACCAAATACCGGCTCTACGACGTCGACAGGCTGATGTCGGCCACCGTGGCCTACGGCGTGCTGGCGGCGCTGGTGGTGCTGGTGGACGTGGCGGTGTTCACGGCGGCGGGCAGTGTGCTCGGCGAACGCGACTCCGCCCTGGCCGCGATCGCGATCGTGGCCGTGCTCTACGCGCCGCTCCGCAGCTGGTTGTGGCGCGGGGCGCGGCGGCTGACCCGCGGTCCCCGGCACGATCCCTACGCCGCGGTCTCGACGCTGGCCGAGCGGCTGGAGCTGGCGACCGACCCGGATGAGCAGTTGCTCGCGGTCGCTACCACGCTGGCCGGGGCGTTCCGGCTGGCGTACGTGCGGGTGGAGATCGAACGCCCGAACGGGGACCGTTCCGTCGTGGAACGCGGGACGCCCCGCGGGCCCTCGGTGTCGCTGCCGGTGGCCTACCGGGGCGAGGTCGTGGGGCGGCTGGTGCTGTGCCGTGCCGGCGAGCTGAGCGAGCGGGACCAGCGGCTGCTGGGCGACCTCGTACGGCAGGCCGCCGCGGCGGCGCGGGCCACCGAGCTCAGCGCCGACCTGCAGCGCATCCGCGCCCACCTGGTCCTGACCCGCGAGGAGGAACGCCGCAGGCTCCGCCGCGACCTGCACGACGGGCTCGGCCCCAGCCTGGGCGCGATGGCACTGCGCATCGAGGCGGCCAGGAACCTGGCCGCCACCGCGCCCGCCCAGGCCGACCGCTTGCTGGAGCAGACGGCGGCCGACGTCGGCGGCGTGCTGGCCGACATGCGCCGGCTGGTGCACGACCTGCGCCCGCCGGCGCTCGACGAGCTCGGCGTCCTGCGCGCGATCGAGCAGCAGGCAGACCGGGTCCGCTCGGCCGCGCTGGACGTCCGTGTCACCGGCGATGGCGCGCTGGACGCGCTGCCCGCGGCGGTGGAGGTGGCGGCCTACCGTATCGTGTCCGAGGCATTGGCCAACGTGGTCAAGCACGCGGGTGCGGCGCGCTGCGACATCAGCCTGCGCGTGGGCGAGTGCGGGCTGGAGGTGACGGTGCGGGACGACGGCCGCGGCATCGGGCCCGACGTGGCCGCCGGCGTCGGCATGTTGTCGCTCCGCGAGCGTGCGGCCGAGCTGGGCGGGCACTGCGAAGTGAGCTGCCCGCCCGGCGGGGGGACGCTGGTCGGCGCGCGGCTGCCGATGGATTGTCTGGCTTGATGGAGGTGGCGAGTGTCTGACGAGACCATCCGCGTGGTGCTGGCCGATGACCACCCGGTCTACCGGGACGGGCTCGCGGTGTTGCTCGGCTCGATACCGGGCATCGAGGTGGCGGGCACGGCCGCGGACGGCGCGGAGGCGGTCGAGCGCGCCGCCGATCTGCAGCCCGACGTGGTGGTGATGGACGTACGCATGCCCGGGCTCGACGGCATCGAGGCGACCAGGCGGATCGCCGCCGACAGCCCGCACATCGGCGTCGTGGTGCTGACCATGTCGGAGGAGGACGCCACGCTGTTCGCCGCCATGCGCGCCGGCGCCCGTGGCTACCTGCTCAAGGGCGCCGGCCAGGCGGAGATCGTCCGCGCCATCACGGCCGTCGCGCACGGTGAGGCGATCTTCGGGCCGGCCGTCGCGCTGCGGGTGGCCGAATTCTTCCAGGGGGCTGCGGTCACCGAGGATCCGGTGTTCCCGCAGCTCACGCCGCGCGAGCGGGAGATACTCGCGCTGGTGGCGGCCGGCCGGTCCAACACGCAGATCGCCTCGGCGTTGTTCCTGTCGCAGAAGACCGTACGCAACAACGTCTCCAACATCTTCGCCAAGCTGCACGTCGCCGACCGCGCCGAGGCCATCGTCCGAGCCCGCGACGCGGGCCTCGGCCGCCGCTAGGCGAGTGAGCCTTCATCCAGGGGTGTCACCGCCGACCCGGTCCAGCCGGGCGAACTGCTCGTCGGTCAGCCTGAGATCCAGCGCGGCGAGGTTCTCCTCCAGATGCGACTGAGAGGTCGTTCCTGGAATGGGGACGATGGTCGGCGAGCGGTGCAGCAGCCAGGCCAGCGCCACCTGCGCCGACGTCGCGCCGATCTCCCGCGCCACCACCGCGACCGGGCCGTCCGGACCCGCGTGCGCGCCCATCGCCACGGGGAAGAACGGAATGAACGCGATGCCGCCGGCCGCGGCGTGGTCGACGACCGGCTCATGCTGCCGGGTGGCCAGGTTGTACATGTTCTGCACGCTGACGATCGGGACGATCTCGGCCGCCTCGCGGAGCTGCTCCACCGACACCTCCGACAGGCCGAGGTGCCGCACCTTGCCCTCGTCCCGCAGCTGCTTGAGCGCCCCGATCTGGTCGGCGAGCGGGACGTTCGGATCGATGCGGTGCAACTGGAGCAGGTCGATGCGCTCGACGCGAAGGCGGCGCAGGCTCAGCTCGGCCTGTTGCCGCAGGTAGGCGGGGTGGCCGAGCGGCACCCACTCGGTAGGGGACGGCCGCAGCACGCCGATCTTGGTCGCGACCGCCACGCCGTCGCCGTACGGGTACAGCGCCTCCGCGACCAGCTCCTCACCGCCGCCGAGCGCGTACGCGTCGGCGGTGTCGATGAGGGTGACGCCCAGCTCCACCGCGCGGCGTAGCACCGCGATCGCGGCCGCCCGGTCGGCCGGGGGGCGCCAGATGTGCGCCTCGGCCCCGCGCGGGGAGTCCGGACCGTCCGCGAGCCGCATGGTTCCGTAGCCGATCCGGCGCACCGGAAGATCCCCGCCCAGCAGGATGTTGTCGTGATTGGTGTCGATCAGTTTCTCGCTCATGGCCAAGACCGTAGGATTTGCCGCCGGTGTGAGATTCAAGGGTTTGTGAGGGACGTCATATGAAGATCGGTGATCTGGCGCGGGAGACCGGGGCCAGCACCCGCATGCTGCGTTACTACGAGGAGCAGGGCCTGCTGCGCTCGGAGCGTAGCGGCGGAGGTCACCGCCGCTACGCCGAGGACACGCCCGCCGCCGTCCGCAACATCCGGGGACTGCTGGCGGCGGGGCTGCCCACGCACCTGATCCGTGAGATCCTTCCCTGCGTCGAGGGGCCGAGCCTGGCCGACCTGCACCCGTGCGTCCGCCGCTACCTGGACGAGCAGCTCAGCGAGATGGACGCCCGGATCTCCACGCTCCAGCAGAGCCGCTCCGCGCTCGCATCCCTGATCCAGACGACCGCCGCCTGACGACCGCCGTACCCCGACCCCGCCCCGACCGCGCCACCCGCCACATCCCCTTGATGCCGGTCCGTGTTGCTCCTGCTGTTCAACCGCATGAAGGCACCGAGCGCCGAATCGCCCGGCGGGCCGCAGCGCGCCGGGCGGAATCGCCTCCTGTCAGGAGGTCGCAGAGGTCTCCCTGGCCGCCACCTTCTCCTGCGCGGGCCCGTCGACGGCGGGCTGGCGCAGGACGGCGAGTGCCACGGCGAACGCCGCGAGCAACAGCCCGGCAGAGATGCCGAACGCCAGCCGGTACCCTCCGGTCAGCGCGGCGGCCTGGCCGGCTCCGGAGGCCAGCAGCTCACCGGTGCGCGAGGCGGCCATCGTGGACAGCACCGCCACGCCGATGGCCATGCCGACCTGCTGGGTGGTGTTGAACAACCCGGACGCCAGACCCGCGTCGCTCTCCCGCGCGCCGGACATGCCCAGCGTGGCCAGCGCCGGGAGCACGAGCCCGCCGCCGGAGATCAGCAGCATCGCAGGGAGCAGGTGAGTGACGTAGCCGGCGTTCACCGTGACCCGGGTGAGCAGGAGCATGGCCCCGATGAGCAGGACCAGGCCGGCCATCAGGACGGCGCGGGCGCCGAAGCGGGCGCTGAGCCGGGCCGAGACGAACAGCGAGATCGAGCCGATGCCCACGGCGGCGGGAAGCATCGCCAGCCCGGTGTCCAGCGCCCCATACCCCAGGACCCGCTGCATGTAGAGCGCGACGAGGACCTGGAAGGCGAACATCCCCGACAGGGCGAGCATCTGGGCGAGGTTGGCGCCGACCACGTTGCGCGACTGCAGGATCCGCAGCGGCATGAGCGGGGCCTTGGCCGTGGCCTGCCGTGCCACGAACGCGGCGAGCAGGGCCAGAGACACCGCGCCGAGGCCAAGGGTGTGGGCGGCGAGCCAGCCGTACTCCTCGACCTTGACGACGGTGTAGATGCCCAGCATCAGGCCGGTGGTCACCAGCACGGCCCCGAGGACGTCCGCGCCGGCGGCCAGCCCGATCCCGCGGTCGGCGGGTAGCGCCAGTAGCGCGAGCACGACGGTGATCACGCCGATCGGCACATTGATGAAGAAGATCCACGGCCAGCTCAGGGCGTCGGTGAGCACACCGCCCAGGACCTGGCCGATCGAGGCGCCGGCGGCCCCGGTGAAGCTGAAGATCGCGATGGCCTTGCCCCGTTCGCGCGGGTCGGTGAACAGCGTCACCAGGATGCCCAGGACCACGGCGGAGGCCAGCGCGCTCCCCACGCCCTGCAGGAACCGGGCGGCGATGAGCAGTCCGGGACCGGTGGCCGCGCCCGCCAGGAGGGAGGCGCCGGCAAAGATCATGTTCCCGGTCAGGAACATCGTCCGACGCCCGATCAGGTCGCCCAACCTGCCCGCCAGGAGCAGTAACCCGCCGAAGGGGATCAGGTAGGCGTTGACCATCCAGCTCAGCTCCGCGCCCGAGAAGCCGAGGTCCTCCTGGATGGCGGGCATCGCCACCGTCACGATGCTGCCGTCGAGGATCGTCATCAGTCCCGTCGCGGACAGCACACCCAGGGCGGTCCAGCGCGAGTTACGCACGTACGACATGGTCTCTCCCGTCTCAAGTCGACATGAGAGACCGTAGCAGATGGTTCCGTAATAGACGATCCTCTTCGGACCTACTTTCCGCGCTCCCGTGCCCTTCGCGTCTGCTGGGCTCCCTCGGCGGGGGCGGCAAGATGCCCGCTGACCAGGCGATTCAGGGCGCGGACCAGGACCTCGCGCTCGTCCTCGGGCAATGCGGTCAGCGCCGCCCGATGCACGCCGTCCACGATCTCCTGGCTGCGCCTGGCGATCGCCGCGCCTGTGTCCGTGACCGCGATGATGCGTGCGCGGCGGTCGGTGCTGGACGGGCGGCGCTCGGCGTAGCCGGCCTTCTCCAGTGCGTCGACCGTCACCACCATCGTGGTCTTGTCCATGTCGCCGAGCTCGGCGAGCTGGATCTGGGTGCGCTCCTCCTCCAGTGCGTGGACCAGCACGCAGTGCATGCGCGACGTCAGCCCGATCTCGGCCAGCGCCGCCGACATCTGGGTGCGCAGCACGTGGCTGGTGTGGTCGAGCAGGAAGGACAGGTCTGTTTCTGTACGCGCGGGAGCCATCGCTGTCATGTCATCAGCCTACCCAAGTCGTCCCGGTGCGGATTATCTGCGATGGAACGATGAGGCGGCGCCCACGTCAGCCGTTGGCGACGTACTTGTCGAAGAAGGCGAAGGTACGCTGCCACGCGTCGTCCGCTGCCGGCTGGACGAGGCCGTGCCGCAGCGGGAACAGCGCGAGTTTCGCGAGGGGGTGGTGGCCGTCGGTCATAAAGGAATGCCCGGCCGCCGCATAGATCTCGACGTCGTGCTCGAGGCCGAGCGCCCTCATATGCTCCTGCAGCCGCGTGCCGTGCGCCCGGAAGCCTCGGTCCCGCCCGCCGTAGGAGCCCACGACCGGACACACCGTCCGCAGTTCTTCCTGGTCGCGGGGAACCGCGCCGTAGTTCACCGATGCGGCCCGCACACCGGGGGGCGTGCTCGCCGCGTAGGCGAGGGCGAACCCACCGCCCATGCAGAATCCGATCACGCCGAGCCGGCTGCCGTCGACGTCATCGCGGTCTGCCAGCCATTGCCGGGTCGCGTCGATGTCGGCGGTCGGCCGCCCCGGCTTACCGGTCGTGAACTGGTGCATGGCCCGCGCCAGGCATCCGATTCTGGTGCCGTGACTGTACAGATCAGGCAGGATTGCCGCATATCCATGCTCGGCGAACCGGTCGACCACATCCAGCATGTCCGGTTCGATGCCGTAGATCTCATGCACGACCACCGCCCCCGGCCATCCGGCCGCAGGTGCGGCCCCCTCCGGCAACGCCACGGTCGCGTCAAGTGAACTGCCGTCCGGCAGCGGAATGCGCACGTGTTGCCTCATCAGCGTCCTTAGCCGACCCGGTTCGACGGGAAACTATTGGTGGGAAAGATCACGGCCGGTCGTTCTGCCGGTGTAACCACAGTGCTCTACGCATCGTAGAGTAAGTGACGTTGCCTCCAGAAGCCCCGAGCGACCTCTGGGCGCGGTGGATCTGGGAAGTCGCTGTAAGTCTGGCAAATCTTGAAAGGTGGCGTGTGGTGGAGCTTCGTCTGTTCCGACTCGTGGCGATCGCTGAGGCGCTGTCGTGGACGGGGCTGCTCGTCGGTATGTTCTTCAAGTACATCGTGGTGGTCGGCGAGCTCGGCGTGAAGATCTTCGGTCCGATCCACGGCGCACTGTTCCTGCTGTACGTCGCCGCTGTGTTCTCTACCGGGCGCGCCCACGGCTGGCGTACCGGGACGATCGTGCTCGGCCTGGCCTGCGGGGTGCCCCCGTTCGCCTCGGTATGGTTCGAGCGGCGCATGTCCCGGGCGGCGGAGGTCGCCCCCGAAGCCGTCTGACCCAGCTCCCCGTTCGTACACCGTCGCGATGTACGGCCCGGTGGGCCGGGGTGCGGAGACTCCGGCCCACCTGGGCGGCCTCTAAGGGGCCGGGTAGTCCGCGACGTACACCGGCACACCGACCTTGGTCGTGTCGGCCGCGTCACCCACGCCGTTGACGACATGGTCGATGATTCCGGCGCTGAGATTGACCGTCATGATGTGGTGCAGCTTGACGCCCGGGCTCTGCGGAACCTCGAAGCCGTTCTCGGTGTGGATCTGCGGGTTGTTCTGGTTGAAGACGTAGACCCCGCCGCCGTAGAGGCGGTGCGTCTTCACACGGTCGCCGACCTTGTAACCGGCCCAGCCCTCGACCTCGCCGTTCATCCAGTCGGCCTGGGTCGGCGGGTCGTACGGCAGCTCGTTCTGGTAGAGGATCGTCGTGCCGTCGTCGCCGTTCCAGACGGTGTTGTACTGCTGGAAGTGCTCGACGAACAGGCCGGTCGCGGTCACGTGGTCCCCGTTGATGATGGCGCCGTTGCGGCCGAGGTTGGTGTTCCAGCGCTGGGTGTCGGTGAAGCCCTCGACACCGTGGTCGGCGCGCCACACCCAGGCGTGGTCGATGAGCACATTGTCGCTGTTGACCTCGAGCGCGACGTCGGTCTTGCCGACGTGCGGCCCGCCGACCCGGAAGTACACGTCGGACAGCGTCGTCGGGTTGTCCGCCGAGCTCCAGCGCGGCCCGTGCTTCTTGCCCACCCTCAGCAGGACAGGCGACTTCTCGAGACCCGCGTCGACGGTCATACCGGCGACGACGACGCCGGGGACGTCGGCGACGTCGAGCGGGGTCGAGCCGTGGACGGCGGTGAGCGTGGCGTGCCCGAGACCGAGGACGACCGTGTTCGGGCGCTTGATCTCGATGCTCCGCGCGATGTCGTACACGCCGGGCGTCAGCAGCAGGTGCTTGCCGCGGGCCAGCTGGCTGTTGATGACCTGCACCGAGTCCGACGGCTTCGCGACGAAGAAGTCGCTGATCGGCAGCGTACGGCCCGGTGTCATGCCGCCGGCCCACGTGATGCCGCGCGTGTCCTTCCGAGCGGCGGGCACGCGGACCTTGTACTTGCCCTGCGCGTCCACGAAGAGGTAGGGCTTCTCCCGGCTGAGGGGAGTGGCGTCGAGGGTCGTGTACGGCGGGCTTGGGAACGCGGCGTCGTCCGGTGCGCCGACGACGCCGGAGAAGACCTGGTTCCACACGCCGTTCGACCAGCCGGCGACCTCACTGTTGCGGGTCAGCCACTGCTGTTGCGATCCGTTCGTGACGGACGGCAGCTTGGAGTCGGCGATGAAGCCCCCGCTGGCGTACTGCGGGCCGGCGGTGCAGTAGTCCATCAGCGACAGGTTGCCGCCGCTGATGTTGAGCCGGCGCAGGGACACCGCCTGGGAGACGGCCCAGAAGTTCGCCGTCGCCCGGCAGCCGTCCTGGCCGGCCGCGTTGACGTTGATCGACAGGTTGGACAGGGTGCGCCAGAAGTTGACGAGCGCGAGACAGTTGGCGGTTCCACCGTCCGCCAGGCAGCGGTTGTAGACCTCGACCTTGCCGTTGATGACGACGTCGGTGGGGGAGGCGCCCAGGCCGGCGATCTCGGTGTAGTAGCCGACCTTGATCTGGAGCGGGTGCTCCGCGGTCCCGTACGTGCCAGGCTTGAAGAGGTAGGCGTGGCGCGTGGCGCCCATCTCGTTGTCGACCTGAGCGGCATGTGCGGCGTCGAGGGTCGCCTGGATGTCGCTGACCGGCATGCTCGGATCGAAGACGGTGACGTTCGGCCCGAGATCAGGAGCGCCGGGGGCCGGCGATGTGGCGGTCGCGGCCGTTCCCGCCGTCATGACGGCGGTGGCCAGCACGAGACCGGCCGTTAACGCCCGGGCGATGTGCCGGCCGGGGCTCCGGCTCGTGCGACTCCCGTCGCCGGGAGGCTGGGTCGTCATACGGGTCGTCCTTTCCGCTGCCGCCGGATCAACGAGAGAGCGCTCTCTCGCGACCAGCGCTCGTATCAAGGTCAGAAAAGGTGTGGAACGTTTCTACCGTGTGAACCGGGCGGATCACAAGTGCACGAACCGCGTCTGCCCGTAGCCGGGGATCCTCTGGCCGTCGCCTCGGCTCTCCAGAGCGCAGGAACCTTACTATGATAGGTTTTTCCGGCAAGAGGATCATAGCAAGTTTAAGTGGGAATACCCTTATGTCTGAACTTTATGGGCACTCCGACGGCACTACGGCCGAAGACGAATCTGATCCCCATGCGCTCGCCCGAAAAGAGTTGCAGCGACTCCGTGACAGCATTGACAACCTTGATGCCGCACTGATTCACCTTCTTGCGGAGCGATTCAAGTGCACCAAGGAGGTCGGCAAACTCAAGGCGCAATATGAGCTGCCGCCTGCGGATCCCGAGCGGGAAGCCCAGCAGATACGCCGGCTGCGTCTCCTGGCAGAGGAGTCGAAGCTCGATCCTGTTTTCGCCGAGAGATTTCTGGGTTTCATCATCGAAGAAGTCGTCAGGCATCATGAATTGATAGCCAACAGCATGTCGGCGGCGCGCGGGAATTAGCCGGTCTTCCCGGAGCATCGCGGCAAGCACCCTGGAGTCGCGCGGGGCGCAATCAGCGCCGCCTGTCATCCGTCCGTAGGGGTAGCAGGAAAGACAAGCTCTCCTAAGGAGCCCGCGATGGCCATCGAACCTCTGGCAACTCGGCTGGCTCGCGGCGCGGTGGGTGGCCTGATCTCCGGCTTGATCTTCGCCGGGGTCACCATGTGGTTCGCCTCCACCCAGCCGCCCGGCAAGGCCGACATGCCGCTGCACATGATCGCCAGCATGGTGCAGGGCGGCCGGGAAGCAATCATGGCGGGGCAGACCAGCATCTGGGTGGGACTGGTGGTGCACCTGGCGCTGTCCATGGCCTTCGGCCTGGTGTTCGCGCTCATTGCCCCGTGGCTGCGCTCCAACGGCACCGTCGCCCTGGTCGGCACCGTGTACGGCGCCCTCTTGTACGTGGTCAACTTCCTGGTGATCTCGCCGCTACTGTTCCCGGTGTTCCGGGACGCCAACCAGCCGTTCGAGCTGTTCGCCCACGTGGTGTTCGGCACGGTGCTGGCGTTCTTCTTCTACGGATCCGGCGTCCGGCGCCCGGAGGGCTTCCTGGCGATCGGCTCGCCCGGCCGGGCCACGACCCACTGAGACCATGACCCGGCGGCAGGAGCGATTCCTCCAGGCGACCATGCCCGCGTCGGACCTGGTCCACAACCTGGCCCGGCGGCTCACCACCTGCGCCGCCGACGCCGAGGACCTGGTCCAGGAGACCTACACGCGGGCGTGGGCAGCCTGGCAGGACGGCCGCCGCCCGCGCAAGGCGGCGCCGTGGCTGGCCACGATCTGCCTCAACCTGGGCCGCGACCGGCTGCGCCGTACCGCCAACCGCGCCGAGACGAGCTGGCAGCCCGGCTTCGACCCGCCGGGGCCGGCGGACGTAGAGGACGAGGCGATCAACCACTCGCTGATCGAAACGGCCATCCGGCGGCTTCCCATCGACGAGCAGATCGCCCTGGTTCTGATGGACCTGTGCGGGTTCACCGCCGCCGAGGTCGCCGCCATCACCAACAGCCCGCGGGGGACCGTGCTGTCCCGGGCCCATCGCGGCCGCAAGAAGCTGGCGCACACCATCGAGGGGGTGAGGCCGAATGCGCCACGATGCTGAAAGGGATGCCGCCGCCTACCTCGCCGGCGAGCTCAGCACGCTGCGCCGCATCCGGTTCGAGCGGCACATGCTGGACTGCCGCGCGTGCTGGAGTGAGGCCAACACCGCACGTGAGGGCCGGATCCTGGCCGAGTCGCTGCGCGAGGCGGCTCCGGCCTCGACCCGGGAGCGGATCCGGGCGGTTGCCGACGTCCCCGCCGAGTCCTCGGTGCGGCAGCGCACCCGCTGGCCGTACGTGCTGGCCGCGGCCACCGCGGTGCTGGTGGTCCTGGCCGCCGTGGTCATCCCGCAGGTGATGGAGCGCCGGCAGCCCGCGCCCCTGGTGGCCGCTGCCGCGCTGCTGAAGTCCAACGCCCTGACGCTCAGCCGTGAGCCTGTTCCCGCGATGAAGACCATCGGAACGTACGGCTGGCGCGGCACGACCCAGCGCGACCTGGCCGGCATCCCGGCGACCATCTACGACTACGCCGCCCCGGAGGGGCGCCGGCTGCTCGTCATCGCCTCCTCTCAGGAATTCCCTCGCGCCAGGAATGCCCGTGACCTCGACCCGGCCCCGAGCTGGCTGGCGAGGGTCGACGAGGCATCCCTGCTGTGCGCGGACAAGCACGGCCTGTCCTGGCTCGCCGCGGCAACCGATGACGCGGCGGCTCTGAGAGCCGGCCGCGCGCTCGGCCTGACCTGACCGCCGACCGCCTCGCTGCGATCAACCCTCATCGCGGGCATCCGCGCCTACGCGATCGGGCCCGCGGCGCCCTGCCACGAGCGATCGTCGATCAGGCCGGTCTCGTCGGCATGATCGGGATCTCTGGGCGTGGCGGCTCGGAAGAACTCTTCGGCTGGGCGGTCTTGGGGATAGATGAGCTCGATGCGCAGGTCGTCGAGGGTGATCTCGACCGCGGTGTCGAAGCGGGCGGTCAGCGTGATGGTGCGGATCACCGCGTCACCGGCACGGAACCACGGGCAGACGACCAGGCCGTCCTCGTGGTCGCCGGCGGGAGGGGCGAGGTCGGCGACGGCGTCCTCGGCGCACGCGACGAGCGCGCGCAGCCTCTCGTCCAGCGGCGCCTGGCGTAACTGCCTGCGCAGCCGGCTCAGCACCGCCCAGGCCACGTCTGTCCAGTTGACGATGGCCTGGCGCAGTGTCGGGTCGGTGAGATAACGCTGAAGCAGGTTGGCGCCGATCAGATCTGAACCGAACAGCACGCCCGCCGCCTTGTTGGCCGCCACCACACGGGCATGACCGTCCAGCACCAGAGCGGGGAAGGGCTCATGCGCGGCCAGCAGCCGATCGATGGCCGAACGGAAAGGCCGCAACTCTGCGGCATCCGGGGCGGCCTGCGGGTAGGCCGGGGGCCATCCGGCGGCCTGCAGCAGCTGGTTGCGTTCACGCAGCGGGAGATCGAGCACCTCGGCCAGACGCAGCGTCATGTCCCGGCCCGGTCGTGAACGTCCGGTCTCCAGGAAGGAGATGTGCCGGGCGGTGGAGCCGGACAACGAGGCCAGCTGCAGCTGGCTGATGCCGCGCACGTGCCGCCAGTGCCGCAACCGCATGCCGAAGGGAGTGACCTCGTCAAGGTGCGTGGCGGGGACGGCCATGCCGTCAGGGTGTCAGATTTCGTGCCGGGTGCTCCATTCCCCGATAGGGAATTGCCCGCCGCACGCCACGACGGCGACGGTGTCGGTATGACCGACATCTCCGCGGCGATCATCGTCGCCGCTCCGGCCGAGCGGGTGTGGCAGCTGGTCGCGCACCACTTCGCCCAGGTCGATGCGTGGGCCACGGCCGTCCGCTCCTCGCATCCGCTGCCGGAACGCCCCATCGTGCCCGGAGCTCCGGTGGCCGGCCGGGTGTGCCGGACCGGCCTGCCCGGCCTGTCGCAGGTGACCGAGCGCATCGTGGCCTACGACGAGGCCACGCGGACGCTGACCTACGAGGCCCGCCTGCTACCCGGGCTGATCCCGCAGGCACGCAACCAATGGGAAGTCGTGCCGATCGGCGACACCCACAGCCGCGTGAGCACGCACGGCAGCGTCCAGACACAGGGCATCCCCGGCATGCTGCTCTATCTCCTGCTGCGGCCCTTCCTCACGCTCGCCGGCCGCCGATTCCTGCGCGACCTGCGCCGCCACGTCGATCGGGAAATGTCGCGGTCCGGGTGACGCGTCCGGATCAGACGCGGGCGTGGTCGCGGCTCCATTCCTGATCCTGCCACGCAGGGTCAAGGGGCGTGTGCGCGATGTGGTTGGTGTAGTTGGACAGCGTCTTCATGCCGATGCCGAGCACGATGTCCAGCACGTGGCGGCGGGCGTAGCCGGCGGCCAGGAACGCTTCGATCTCGGTGTCGTTCACCCAGCCGCGCTGGGCGACCATGGCCTGGGTGAGGCGTCGCGCCGCCTCCAGGCGGGTGTCGTCGAGCGTCTTGCCCGCGCGCAGCGCTGCCACGACCTGCTCTGGTACGCGGGCGCGCAAGGCGAGGGTGGAATGCGCGGCCACGCAGTACTCGCAGCCGTTCTCCACGCTCGCGGTGATCCAGACCACGTGTTTGGCCGGTCCCGGGAGCGAGGACTTGCCGAACAGCTCGGCCAGGGCGTTGTAGCCGGCCAGCAGTTCCGGTGACTCGGCCATCACGCCGTTCAGTGTGGTGACGAACCCCATCCGCCTCTTGGCCGCTTCCAGTTGCGGCCGGGCCTCCTCGGGTGCGTTGTTCTCGTCGTAGACCTGGAAATCAACCATCAGAACTCCCATCCTGGAACGATTGGTCCAAGATAGGGCGTCGGGCGCGCAAGGTCAACGCGATGCGTTCGGCAAAGTTGTAGGCGGGTACATCCTGCATGCGGTCAGGCCTCCGCAGGCGGCGCCCGCCGACCACAGCACTCCCCTCATCACGGCCTGACCAGAGCAGCCGGAACATCACGGGGGAGCGCGATATGGGGACATCACATGGGGCCTTGCGCGTCAGCGCAAGGCGAGTAACGCTTCGACTCCTCCTGGCGCTCTGTGTGCTGTCGCCCCTTGTGGCCTGTAACCCTGCTCAACGGGAGTCCCCTCTTCCCCAGTCCACCCGGAACCGGGAGGGCCTGGTCGATGCGCAGGTCGGCGCGATGCAGCTGCTGCACGTCCACATTCTGGCCCCGCCCATGGACCAGCAGAAAACCGGCGACGACCTGGGCCTGTACCTGACCCTGGTCAACCGCAGCGACACACCTCAGCAACTCGACGGCGTCAGCACCGTGCACGCCCAAAGCGTCGCTTACCGCGCAAGACCGTCCGCCCCCCGGCAAGCTGTCAAGGTGACGGTCCCCGCTGGCGGCGTCCTCTCACTTCAACAAGGGCAGGACCGTCCGCACCTGGAACTCATCGACATCCGTCGCCCGCTCGGGGCCACCCCGATCGACGTCACGTTCCGCCTCTCCACCGGTACGACCACCTTGCGCATTCCGGTGCTGCCACTGTCACGAGGAGCTGGATCGCCCACGCCCGGCGCCAGCTAAGCGAGCAGGAATCGAGAAGCGCCGGTCGGCGAGCCGTAGTTAGCGTGACTGTCATGGACATCACCTCCAGGACGACTCGTCCTCCTGAGCCTGCGCCGACACAGGAAACCGGACATACTGCTCAGAGCTGCTCAGATTGAGCGAGGCGACCGGATGGAGACCGCGCAGGCGGCTCCATCCAGAGACGGAGAAAGGATGAGCATGGCCACGACGACGGACACGCAGTCGCCTGCGCCGCACGCTGCCGACAGCCACGACTTGATCCGCGTGCACGGCGCGCGCGTGAACAACCTCAAGGACGTCAGCGTCGAGATCCCCAAGCGCCGGCTGACGGTGTTCACGGGCGTGTCCGGCTCGGGCAAGAGCTCTCTGGTGTTCGGCACGATCTCCGCGGAGTCGCAGCGGATGATCAACGAGACGTACAGCGCGTTCGTGCAGGGCTTCATGCCGACGCTGGCGCGGCCTGAGGTCGACGTACTCGAAGGGCTGACGACCGCGATCATCGTCGACCAGCAGCGGATGGGCGCCGACCCCCGCTCCACGGTCGGCACCGCCACCGACGCCAACGCGATGCTGCGCATCCTCTTCAGCCGGCTCGGGCAGCCGCACATCGGCTCGCCCCAGGCGTTCTCCTTCAACGTCGCCTCGATCAGTGGAGCGGGTGCGGTCACCCTGGAGCGCGCCGGACGGACCGTGAAGGAGCGCCGCGACTTCAGCATCACCGGCGGCATGTGCCCGCGCTGCGAAGGCCGGGGCACGGTCTCCGACATCGACCTCACCCAGCTCTACGACGACTCCAAGTCGATCGCCGAGGGCGCGTTCACCATCCCTGGCTGGAAGTCGGACAGCTGGTGGACCGTGCGCATCTACGCCGAGTCCGGCTTCCTCGACCCGAACAAGCCGATCCGCGAGTTCACCAAGAAGGAGATGCACAACTTCCTCTACCGGGAGGCGACCAAGGTGAAGGTCGAGGGCGGGACCTTCACGTACGAGGGGCTGATCCCGAAGGTCCAGAAGTCGTTCCTGTCCAAGGACCGGGAGGCGATGCAGCCGCACATCCGGGAGTTCGTGGACCGGGCCGCCACCTTCACCTCCTGTCCCGAGTGCGGCGGCACCCGGCTCAGCGAGGCGGCCCGGTCGTCGCGCATCGGCGGGATCAGCATCGCCGACGCGTGCGCGATGCAGATCAGCGACCTGGCCGAATGGATCCGCGGCCTTGACGAGCCGTCGGTGGCGCCGCTGCTCGCCACGCTGCAGCGGACCCTCGACTCATTCGTGGAGATCGGGCTGGGCTACCTCTCGCTGGAGCGGCCGTCGGGCACGCTGTCGGGCGGCGAGGCACAGCGCGTCAAGATGATCCGCCACCTCGGCTCCTCACTCACCGACGTCACCTACGTCTTCGACGAGCCCACCATCGGGCTGCACCCGCACGACATCCAGCGGATGAACAACCTGCTGCGGCGGCTGCGGGACAAAGGCAACACGGTGCTCGTCGTGGAGCACAAGCCGGAGGTGATCGCGATCGCCGACCACGTCGTCGACCTCGGCCCCGGCGCCGGTACGGCGGGCGGCGCGGTCTGCTTCGAGGGCACCGTCGAGGGGCTGCGCGCCGCCGGCACCATCACCGGCCGCCATCTCGACGACCGGGCCGCACTCAAGGAGACGACCCGCAAGCCCACCGGCACGCTGGAGATCCGCGGCGCGACGGCGAACAACCTGCGCGAGGTCGACGTCGACATCCCGCTCGGCGTGCTCGTCGTCGTCACCGGCGTCGCCGGCTCCGGCAAGAGCTCGCTCGTGCACGGGTCGATCCCCGGCGGTGCGGGCGTGGTGTCGATCGATCAGGGCGCGATCCGCGGCTCACGACGGAGCAACCCGGCGACCTACACCGGGCTGCTCGATCCGATCCGCAAGGCGTTCGCGAAGGCCAACGGTGTGAAGCCGGCGCTGTTCAGCGCCAACTCCGAGGGCGCCTGCCCCGTCTGCAACGGCGCCGGCGTCATCTACACCGACCTGGCGATGATGGCCGGCGTCGCCACCACCTGCGAGGAGTGCGAAGGGAAGCGGTTTGCGGCATCGGTGCTGGACCACCACCTCGGCGGCCGCGACATCAGCGAGGTGCTCGCGATGTCGGTGACCGAGGCCGAGGAGTTCTTCGGCGCCGGCGAGGCGCGTACGCCGGCCGCGCACGCCATTCTCGGCCGGCTCGCCGACGTCGGGCTCGGTTACCTCACCCTCGGTCAGCCGCTCACCACGCTGTCCGGCGGCGAGCGGCAGCGGCTCAAGCTGGCCACCCACATGGCCGAGAAGGGCGGTGTCTACGTCCTCGACGAGCCCACCTCCGGCCTCCACCTCGCCGACGTCGAGCAGCTGCTCGGTCTGCTCGACCGGCTCGTGGATGCCGGCAAGTCGGTCATCGTCGTCGAGCACCACCAGGCGGTCATGGCGCACGCCGACTGGATCATCGACCTCGGCCCCGGCGCCGGTCACGACGGCGGCCGGATCGTCTTCGAGGGCACACCCGCCGACCTCGTCGCCGCCCGCTCCACCCTCACCGGCGAGCATCTCGCGGCCTACGTCGGCGCCTGACCGAGGCCACTAGGCCGCCCACCGGCCACGGCCGACCGCATCGGCACGTCACCTGATCATCGGTCAGCCCCGCCGCCTGGTGTGGCCGATGCCCGTGCCGTGGCGGGTGGCCGGTGGCGTTGCGCTCGGGGCGGGGCGGTTGCGTACAGCTGACGGGTCATGTCCACCAGGGCGTCCAGGAGCGGGGGCGGGTCGTCCTTCCACCAGGCCAGCCGCACGTCGATGGGGGGCGCGTCGGTGACGACGCGGTAGGCGACGCCGGGACGGGGATTCTGGTTGGCGGTGGCCTCGGCGGTCATTCCGACGGCCTGGCCGGCGGCGATGAGAGTGAGCCACTCGTCGACCCCGTCGATGCTGCGGGTGCTGACCGGCTGGGCGTCGGGCGGCCACAGGTCCAGGCTGGTCGTACCGCTGCGGTAGTCGATCGCGACGGTGTAGCGGGCGAGATCGGCCAGCCGCAGGGAGCGGCGCCGGGCGAGGGCGTTGTCGGTGTCCACCGCGGCGTAGCGGTACTCGATGCCGATCGAGGCGGTTTCGAAGCGGTCGTCGGCGAGGGGCCGGCGGATCACGGAGACGTCGGCGATGCCCTCGCTGAGACCGCCCGTCGGGGTGTTGGAATGGACGAACACCAGCGACACCCCGGGATGGGCGGCGGCCCACGTCTTCTGCAGGCGCCGTGTGTGCTTGCCCATGGCGGCGTAGGCGTAGCCGACGCGGAGCTCCGTACGGGAGTCCTCGGCGATCCGCTGAAGGAAGGCGACCTCGTCGAGGATGCGCCGGGCGTGGGCGACGACGCGGCTACCTGGGCCGGTGAGCAGGACGTGATGTGTGGAACGATCCAACATGCGAGTGCCGAGGGTGGTCTCGAGGGCGGCGATCGAGCGCGAGACGGCGGCCTGCGAGCAACCGAGCATGGCTGCCGCGTCGGTGAACGTGCCCGCATCGACGACTGCGACGAGCATCCGGAGATGGCGCAGCTGCACATCCATACGCCTAGCGTATAAAACGGACAAAATACTCATTTCCGTCACCCTGTGATGGGTCTGAGACTGAAGGTATGACCTGGTCTCTGAAGAGTTCCATCCGGGCGCGATACGCGCTGGCCATGGGCGTGTTCTCGCTGATCGTCCTTTCCGCGCTCGGCGCGACGCTGGACCTGGCGATCCGGGCCAAGGTCCAAATGATGGTCTTCAACGAGGCCGAGCGGGTGGCGAGTCAATGGAGCGCGGCGGCCCGCACCGGCGTTGTCCCGCACCGGATCCCCGCCTCCGGCCACGTCGAGCTCATCCAGGTCGTCGACGCCCACCAGCGGGTCGTGGAGTCCAGCAAGATGGCATCGGACACCCTTCCGCTCAGCCGGGTCCGCCCGCCGCCGGATGACCGGTTCCAGCGCTACATCGAGTGTCCCTGGGGCGGCCACTGCCTCATGCTGATGGCCATCCGGCTGAGTCCGGCGCCGGACGCCGGCGTCGTCTACGCAGGCCTTCCCGAGCCCGACGTCCTGTCCACGCATCGCCTCGAATACGTCATCGGCACGGGGATCGCCCTCCTCGTCGCCGTCGCGGCATGGACGACGTGGCTGCTGGTAGGGCGTACGCTGCGTCCCGTCGAGGCGATCCGGGCGCGGATATCGGAGATCACGGTCAGCGATCTGAGCCTGCGGGTCCCCGTTCCGCCGGGCCGGGACGAGATCGCACAGCTCGCCGTCACCGCCAACCAGACACTCGCCCACCTGGAGGGCGCGGTGGAGCAGCAGCGCCGGTTCGCCTCGACCACCTCACACGAGCTGCGAAATCCGATCACCGGGCTGCGCGCGCAATTGGAGGAGGCGGCGCGGTACCCCGATGACGTCGACCCGCACGAGACGATCCGCACCGCATTGTCGGCCACGGACCGGTTGGAGGCGATCGTCGACGACCTGCTGCAGCTGGCCCGCCTGCGGGCCGCCGAACCCACCCCTCCGGAGCACATCGACCTGGGCGAGCTGGTCGCCACGGAGGTGAACGTCAAAACCGGCCGCGTGCCGGCCGACATCCGCGCACCCCGCGGGCTCGTGATCCGCGGGCATCGGATGCAGCTCATCCGGGTATTGGACAACCTCCTGGCCAACGCGCAGCGGCATGCCGAGTCCGCGGTCGGCGTCACCGTCGAGCAGGACGAGGACGAAGCCGTCGTCGCGGTGACCGACGACGGCCCGGGCGTCGCCCCTGCCGATCGGGAGCGCATCTTCGAACGCTTCGTCCGCCTGGACGACAGCCGCAGCCGGGATCCCGGCGGAAGCGGGCTCGGCCTGGCCATCTCCCGTGACATCGCCCGCGCCCACAACGGCAGCCTGGAGGTCGAGGACTCACCACGGGGAGCCAGGTTCGCGCTGCGGCTCCCGCTCGTTGACCGGGTTCACAGCCCTTCCGGCGACGCGTACACCAACTCGTTCGAGCATGACGACGTCGGTGGGAACGGGCAGCTGGTGGACCGGTAGATCTGCCGGGCTGTGGGCCGCGTGTACTTCTTCGAATATGTGGATGATTCGGATATTCTCACAGCGCGTGCAGGACGGCGGGAGGTCTGCTGGTGAGCGTGACCGAGGACGTGAGGTTCGGCGTTCTGGGGCCGCTCCGGGCCGAGGTCAGCGGTCGCCCCGCAGGGCTCGGCGGCCCGCGTCAGCGGGCCGTGCTGGCGCTGCTGCTGATCGCGCGGGGCAGGAGCGTCTCGGCAGAGCGGATTCTCTCCGAAGTGTGGGAAGGCACGCGACTTCCCTCCCTGACGACACTCCATGGGTACGTGGCCGATCTGCGCAAGACGCTGGAGCCGGAAAGGCCGCCCGGCGCTCCGGCCCGCCTGCTGGTACGCGAGGGACCCGGATACGCCCTTCGGGCGGCACCCGCCGCGGTGGACGCCGAGCGTTTCACCGATCTGGCCGCTCGCGGCCGGCGCGCGCTGGAGGGCGGCGACCCTGAACTCGCCGCGGACCTGCTCGGACAGGCGCTCGCGCTGTGGCGGGGCCCGGCCTATGCCGACTTCGGCCCGGCGGCCTTCGCGGTGCCCGACGCGACCCGGCTGGAGGACCTGCGGGCCACGGTCTGCGAGGACAGACTGGCCGCCGTCATCGCATCCGGGCAGCACGCCGCTGCCGTGGGCGAGCTGGAGGCACTGATCGCCGAGCAGCCGCTGCGGGAGCGAGGCTGGGAGTTACTGGTCCTCGCCTTATACCGGTCGGGACGGCAGGCCGACGCGCTCGCCACCCTGCGAGCCGTACGCAGGAAACTGGCCGACGAACTGGGCATCGACCCGGGACGCGGCCTGCGCGAGCTGGAGGCGGCCGTACTCGCCCAGGACCCGCGGCTGGCCCCGGAGCCCGCTGAGCCCAGCCGCATGTCGTACCCACCGGCCGCGGCTCCGGCACCGCACTCGGGCAATCTGCCGTTCACGCTGTCCAGCTTCGTCGGCCGCGACGGTGACCTCGCGGCCGTCGCAGCTCTGCTGGACGGGCACCGGCTGGTCACGCTCACCGGCCCGGGCGGCGTCGGCAAGACGCGCCTGGCCTTGGAAGTCGCACGCGCCCGTACTGACGCCGACGGGCCCTGGCTCGTGGAGATCGCCGGTCTGCACGCACCCGAACTGCTCACCGCGACCATGGCCGCCGCCCTAGGGCTGCCTACCGCGGCATCTCCCGATCAGCTGGCCGGGATGATCGCCGGCCGCGACATGCTGATCGTCCTGGACAACTGCGAGCATCTGCTGGTCCCCGCCGCCATGCTCGTCCACACCCTGCTGACCCGCTGCGGCACCGTACGGATGCTGTGCACCAGCCGCGAACCCCTGGGCATCTCGGGCGAAACGGTCTACGAAGTACCGCCCCTGGACGCCGCCACGGAGGCCGCGGACCTGTTCGTGCGCCGTGCGGCGGCCGTCTCGCCCGGCTGGGTGGCCGAGCCGGGCGACAGGGAAAGGATCGCCGCCCTGTGCGCGCGGCTCGACGGCATCCCGTTGGCCATCGAACTCGCCGCCGCGCAAAGCCGGGCGCTGTCCGTCGCCCAGATCGCCGATGCCGCGGAGGATCGCTTCACCCTGTTGGTGGACGGATCAGTCGGACGGCCGGACCGCCATCGCACTCTCCTGGCCACGGTCGCCTGGAGCGACCAATTGCTGCAGCCGGAGGAGCGCCGGCTCTTCCACCGGCTCGCCGTGTTCGAAGCCGGTTTCGACCTGGAGGCCGCCGCCGCGGTCGGAGGAGTCGATCCCGTCCTGCCGCCGCTGTCGGCGTTGGTCCGCAAATCGCTGGTCACCGCCCAGCCCGGCACGGCGCCACGCCGCTACCGGATGCTGGAGACCCTGCGCCAGTACGCCATGGCCGCGCTCTCCCCGGACGAGACGGCCCAGGCACAGGAACGCCACCGCGCCTGGGCCCTGGCCAGGGCTGAGAACGCCGATCGTCATCTCCGCGGCCCGCAGGGAGCGGCGTTGCTGAGCGGGCTGAGCCGCGATCAGGCGGAGTTCCGGGCCGCGTTCGCCTCGTCGCTGGCGGCGGGTGACGGCGAGTACGCGCTCCGGCTGAGCGGCGCGCTGTTCTGGTTCTGGTTCCGCATGGGGCATGTCGGGGAGGGCCTCGCCTGGCTGTCCGAGGCGTTCGCGGCGGCCCCGCGAGCCGGTGCGGACATCCGGGCGCGTGCCTGGTACGCGCTCACGGGGCTGCACTACCTGGCCGGACAGCCGCCGCAGGCGTACCAGGCGGCCTGTTCGGCGATCGAGGAGGCCCGCCGGGCCGGCGACCCGGTGACGGAGGCGGGCGCGGCCGCCTACGCCGCCTACCTGGGCCTGCTGGCCGGGGTGGCGCTTGACGCCGAGGCCCTCACCCGCGAGGCCGTCGAGCTGGCCCGGCGCAGCACTCTGGACTGGCTGGAGGCCGAAACGCTCATGGTCCGGGGCATGGCCCTGCGGGTGCTGGGGGATCTGCCGGGCGCCGACGGGGTCTTTCGTGAGGCCATCGACGCCGCTCGCGCCAGTGGCCACGACTGGGCCGCGGACGGGGCGGCCTGGTGCGACATGAAGACGGCCTCGGACCGCGGGGACGGCGCTCGGGCACTGGCCATCGCGGCGGACATCCTGGCCACGATGGACCGTTACGGAGACATCTCCTTCTGGCTGGTGACGGTGCACAGCGCGGCCCGCGCCCTCGCGCTGACCGGCCGGGCCGAGCACGCGGCGGTGCTGATGGGGGCCGTGGAGGCCATCGGCAAGCGAGCCGGCGTCTCCCCGGAGCTGATGGACCCGTTGGACGGGCCGCGCGAGGCCGCCGCCGTTCGCGGGGCGCTTGCGCCGGAGGAGTACGAACGCCATGCGGCCCGCGGGCGCGCCATGTCTCGGCAGGATGCGAGCGCCCTGCTCAGCTCGTTGATCGCTGGACAATGATCCGCTGATCGCAGCCGCCCCCGCCATCGGCCGGGGCGCTAGAAGCCTGGGAAGTCGCTGGGGAAGCCCGTTCCCAGCGGCCCTGAAGCAGGCCGGCCCACTCTCGTTGTGGTGAACGCGGCGCCGCCCGGTCCGGGCGGCCGGACAACGAGGTGAACCATGATCAAGCGAATCGGACACGCCGTCGTCGCGGGTGCGGGGATCGGCGGGCTCCTGGTGGCCCGGGTGCTCAGTGAGACGTTCGAGCGGGTCACGGTGATCGACCGTGACGCGTTGCCCGCCGAAGGAGTCGCCCGGCGAGGCGTGCCGCAGGGGCATCACGCGCACGGGATGTTGTCCCGGGGCTGCGAGATCCTCGAGGACCTGTTCCCCGGGCTGACCGCGGACCTGGTCGCCGCGGGCGCCACCACCTGCGACATCCAGGACGACGTCCGCTGGTACAACGACGGCCGGCTGCTGCACCCCGCGCCCTCGCGACTGCGCGGCCTGACGGTCAGCCGGCCCGAACTCGAACGGTATCTGCGGTCCCGGGTGGCGGATCTTCCCGGCGTGGCGATCCACGAGCGCTGCGAGGTGGTCGAGCCGATCGCCGGCGGGGATGGCGCCGTCACCGGAGTACGTCTGCAGCGTCCGGGGCTCCAGCCCGAGGACATGGCCGCCGATGTCGTGGTGAACGCCGTGGGCCGGGGAAACCGGGGTGCGGAGTGGCTGCGCCGACTGGGATACGAGCCCGCACCGGAGGAACGTGTCGACTCCCGGCTGCAGTACGTTTCGCGTGAGTACCGGCGCCGGCCCGGCGACGCCGACTTCGTCGCCATGGTCGTGGGGCACAGTACCTCGGTCCCGAGGGGCGGCGTCGCCCTCAGCGGGGAGGGAGACCGCTGGCTCGTCACCCTGTTCGGCATGGGCGACGACGTCCCGCCCATCGACTCTGACGGATACCACGGGTTCGCCGCCCGGCTCCCGGTCCCCGATCTACACCGCCTCCTGGAGCGTCTGGAACCGCTGGGGGAGCCGCGGCGGATGCGCATCCCCGTGAGCATTCGGCGCCGCTACGAACAGCTGAGCCGGTTCCCCGAGGGCTATGTGGTGTTCGGTGATGCCCTGTGCCAGTTCAATCCCAGCTACGGGCAGGGCATGACGGTGGCCGCCTGCGAGGCCGTCGCCCTGCGTGAGTCCTTGCAGGACGGCCGACGCGACGGCCTGGCCCGCCGCTTCTTCGAGCGGGCCGCGCGGATCATCGACGTGCCCTGGGACCTGTCGGTCGGTGGTGATCTGCGGTTCCCGTCCGTCGAGGCTCCACGTCCTCTGCGTGTGAAGCTGCTCAACCGCTACATCTCACGCCTCCACGTGGCCGCGGAGGCGGACCCGGCGGTCGGGCACGCCTTCCTGAGCGTCGCCAACCTGCAGGCCCCGCCACAGCGCCTGTTGTCGCCCGGCATCCTGGCCCGGGTGCTCCGGCCGCGTCCCAGCGGCGTCCCCGCCCACCCCCGGCTTCCTGCCCGGGAGCAGCTCCCGGCCGGTCAGTGACGCATCGGCCGACTCGGCATGGGCAGGCGTACCCGTAAGGTTAGGCCGCAGTTGTGGAGAGTAACCTGATTGGTGCGGACATGCCGGACGTGAAGCCCGTAGTGATTGCCGGGCGGTACGAGTTAATCGAGTTGATCGGCCGGGGCGGCATGGCGGAGGTCTGGCGCGGTCACGATCGGCGGCTGGACGTACTAGTCGCGGTCAAGATCATGAATCCCTTGACGGGAGGCATCGCCGCGGCCGAGCGGTTCGCCCGCGAGTCCAAAGCCGCGGCGCGGATCGCGCACCCCAATGTGGTGACGGTGCTGGACGTCGGGCACGACGAGCGACGGCGCTACCTCGTCATGGAACTGCTCGCCGGTCGCAATCTGGCCGCCGAGCTGGCTGCTCGTGGCCCGCTACCGGTCGCAGAGGCGTGCTATCTGCTCAGCCAGGCCGCTGCTGGGCTGGATGCCGCCCACCAGGTCGGAGTGGTCCATCGTGACATCAAACCCGCCAACCTCCACTTGACCGGCACCGGCGCTTTGAAGATCGTCGACTTCGGGCTGGCCCACCTGGCCAGCGAGGCCTCCCGGTTGACAACGGTCGGCACCATCGTGGGCACCGCGGCCTACCTGGCCCCCGAGCAGATCGACGGCGCCGGCGGGGAGGTCGCGACCGACCTGTACGCGCTGGGCTGCGTGGCGTACGAGCTGCTGAGCGGCCGGCCACCCTTCACCGGCTCGCCCCCCGAGGTGGTCTACCAGCACGTCCACCACTCACCCGCCCCGCCGAGCAGTCACCGGCCGGACATCCCGATCGAGCTGGAGCGACTTGTCCTGGCCATGCTCGCCAAGGATCCCGCCGACCGCCCGGCCGGCGCCGAGCAGGTACGCCAAGGCTTTGCCGCCGTTGCCCATGCGGCCCGCATCCGAGGACGACACGCGCATCAGCCGACGAGGGTGACACCAGTGCCCCCGCCCGGTGTCGCCAGGGCGGGCGATACCCGCCTCTTCGACGCCCCATCGCCTGGCGCCCTGAACGCCGCCGCGCAGCCGGGGCCGGCGGATGGCCGGCGCCTGCTCCTCCAGGTCGCCGCCGCCGTCGCGGTCATCGCGGTCATCACACTGGGTGCCGTGACCGTGTTCTCCGGGTCGGAGGATCACGCCGCGGAGCCATCGCCATCAGCGGCTTCGTCCGACGCTGCCCGCGCGTCGGAACAGCCCCAGCCGACGGCCACCCGCTCGACCACTCGAGCGTCCGTACGGCCGACGCCGTCCCCAAAGGTCACACCGACGCGGCCGGACGCGCGGGATCCGCGGACCTGGCTGGCCGCCCTCGACCAGGCCGTGAGCGCCCAGCAAGCGCAGGGCGGCATTGACGACGAACTTGCCGATAAGGCGCACGAAAAGATCCGCGAAGCGGCCAAGAAGGTCGTCGAAGGCAAGACACAGGAAGCTCGAGAGAAGATCCAGGAGCTCGGCAAGGACCTGGCCGAGGCCAGGAGCGAAGGCAAGCTCGCCAACGGCCCTCTCACGCAGTTCCTCAACCGCTTCGGTCTGGGCGCCGAGCGTGAGGAGGATGATGACGACTGATCGGCCCACCGGGCGAGAGGTACACCGCTGAGCAGCAGGTACGTCATGGCCACGTTGGGTATGGGCGTAGGAGTCTTGGCGTGTCTGCGCCCGTGTCGCCCATCACTTGAAGCGTCGACGCGGCGCAGCGCAGGGGTTGGGGGGCCCGTGGACACGAACGCACAGCAGGGGCAGACCCTGGTGGTCTATGGCATCGCCGGCGACCTCGCCAAGAAGAAGCTCATTCCGGCCTTGTACCGCTTGACCGCCCGTGGCGTGCTGGACGTGCCGGTCATCGGCGTGGACCGCGGCGACCTCAACCCGGCCTGGCTCCGGCGACACGTCCACGACAGCGTCGCGGCCGCGTTCGGCGACGTGGACGAGAGTGTGTGCGGCTCGCTCACCGAGAGGCTGGGTCTGGTCGCCGGCGATGTGACAGAGCCCGCCATATTCGCCGAACTCGGACGGAAGATGGGGGACGCCGCATTCGGCGTGCATTACCTCGCCGTGCCGCCGTCTCTGTTCACGGCCATCGCCCGCGGGCTGGGCGCTGCGGGATTGAACACCCGAGGCCGCCTCGTGGTGGAGAAACCCTTCGGCTCCGATCTCGCCTCCGCCGGGCGGCTCAACGCGGAACTGCACCGATACTTTCCCGAGGACCGGCTGCTGCGTGTCGACCACTTCCTCGGCAAGGAGGCCGTCGAGAATCTCATGGTGTTCCGCTTCGCCAACGGACTCTTCGAGCCCGTGTGGAACCGGTCCCACGTCGCCGCGGTGCGGATCACCATGGCCGAGGCGTTCGACGTCGCCGACCGTGGGGCGTTCTACGACGCGGTCGGCGCCGTGCGTGACGTGGTGCAGAACCATCTGATCCAGGTGCTGGCCTACCTGGCCATGGACGCGCCGGCGGACGGCAGCACGGAGGCGGAGCGTGATGAGAAGCTCCGGCTGTTGCGCGCGGTCCGGACCGTGGACCCGGGCGACGTCGTGCGCGGCCAATACATGGGCTACCTCGACACGCCGGGGGTGGCCGCCGGGTCGACCACCGAGACCTACGTCGCGCTGCGGCTGTGGATCGACAACTGGCGCTGGGCGGACGTCCCGTTCGTCATCACGGCGGGCAAGGCGCTCGCGGTGACCGCCACCCGGATCGACGTCGAGCTCCGCCGCCCGCCACGGATGCTTTTCCTGCCCACCCAGGCCGCGCGGCCACGGCCGAACATCGTGCGGTTCCGGCTGGATCCCGACCCGGGCGTCGACCTCAATCTGCTGGCCAAGGAACCGGGCGAGACCAACGCCACCCGGGAGGTGCCCATGTCGGTCAGCTTCGCCACCGCGCTCGGTCAGCCCGAAAGCGCCTACGAGCGGATCCTGACCGATGCGCTCGCCGGGGAGCTGCGTCACTTCGCCCGCCAGGACACCGTGGAAGAGGCCTGGCGCATCGTCGATCCCGTCCTCGACAAAACCGCGCCGGAGCCGTACGAGCCGGGGACCTGGGGCCCGCCCGGCGCCGACCGGCTCGTCGGAAGGCCAACCAGCGAGCTCGGCGGCCAGGCCGGGAAGCCGGGGTGAGCACGCATGGGCACATCGACGCTCGGGCTGCCTGAGGGAGTGCGCGGATGTCTGTTCGACATGGACGGCGTGCTGACGCGCACCGCGACAGTGCACGCCAAGGCATGGAAGTCGATGTTCGATGAGTTCCTGCGGAAGTGGGCCGAGCGGACGGGGAGCCCCTTCGTGCCGTTCGACCCGGTTACCGACTACGACCGGTACGTCGACGGGAAGAAGCGGCAGGACGGGGCGAGAAGCTTCCTGACCGCGCGGGGCATCACCCTTCCGGAGGGGTCGCCTGACGATCCGCAGGATGCGATGACTGTCTACGGGTTGAGCAACCGGAAGAACGCCCTCGTCCAGGAGGTCATCGACCGGGACGGCGTGGAAGCGTTCCCCGGCTCAGTCCGTTATGTGCTGGCCGTACGAGATGCGGGGTTGCGCACGGCGGTGGTGTCGTCGAGCGCCAACACCGCGCGGGTTCTGTCGGCCGCCGGGCTCGACGGGTATTTTCAGGCGCGGATCGACGGTGTGGTGGCTCAGGAGCGGCGGCTGGCGGGCAAGCCGGCCCCGGACATGTACCTGGCGGGGGCCGAGGCGCTGGGGCTGCCGCCTGCGCAGGCGGCGGTGTTCGAGGACGCGCTGGCGGGGGTGGCGGCCGGCCACGCGGGCCGGTTCGCCTGCGTCGTCGGCGTCGACCGGACCGGGCAGGCGGACGCGTTGCGCCGGCACGGCGCCGACATCGTGGTCTCCGACCTCGCCGAGCTGCTGGATGCGCAGGAACGGGGAGGCGGCTCATGATCCGGCATCCCGCGTTCGCGGTGGAGCCGTGGTCGGTGCGGGAGTGCCGGCTCGACCTGGACGTGCTGGCGCAGACCGAGTCGGTGTTCGCGCTGTCCAACGGGCACATCGGCCTGCGCGGCAACCTCGAGGAGGGCGAGCCCTGCGGGGAGCCCGGCACCTACCTCAACGGGTTCTACGAGCTGAGGCCCCTGCCGTACGTCGAGGCGGGTTACGGCTATCCCGAGTCCGGGCAGACGTGCGTGAACGTCACCAACGGCAAACTGGTCCGGCTCCTGGTCGACGACGAGCCGTTCGACGTGCGATACGGCACGCTGCACGAGCACGAGCGCGTCCTGGACCTGCGCGCCGGGACCCTGACCCGCAGGGCCGACTGGAGCTCGCCCACAGGCGGCCGGATCCGGGTCTCCTCCACACGGCTGGTCTCCTTCACCCACCGCGCGGTGGCCGCGATCCGGTACGAGGTCGAGGCCGTCGATGAGGCGCGGCACGTGGTCGTGCAGTCGGAGCTGGTCGCCAACGAGACCCAGCAGTACTTGGGGGGCGATCCGCGCGAGGCCGCCCCCTTGGCGTCGCCGTTGGTCCTGGAGGAGAACATTCCCGCCAAAGAAGGCGTCGCGATCATGGTCCACCACACCCGGGTCAGCGACCTGCGGGTGGCCGCCGCCATGTGTCACGAGCTCGACGGGCCGGAGGGCACGCGGATCGAGGCGCAGGGCGCGGGGGACGTCAGCCGGGTGACCGTCGCCGCACGCCTTGTCCCCGGCCGGCCGTTGCGGCTGGTCAAGCTCTTCTCCTACGGCTGGTCGGCCAGACGTTCCCGGCCCGCCATGCACGATCAGGTCGTCGCGGCGCTGGCGGCCGCGCGCCTGGACGGCTGGGACGGGCTGTGCGCCGACCAGCGGCGCTTCCTGGACGACTTCTGGGAAGGTGCGGACGTGGAGGTCGAGGGCGACGCCGAGGTGCAGCAGGCCGTCCGTTTCGGGCTGTTCCACCTGCTGCAGTCGGCCGCGAGGCTGGAGGACCGCGCCATCCCCGCCAAGGGGCTGACCGGCACGGGCTATGACGGGCATGCGTTCTGGGACACCGAGACCTTTGTGCTGCCCGTGCTCACCCACACGTATCCGCGGGCCGCCGCGGACGCGCTGTCGTGGCGGAAGTCGACCCTGCCGATGGCCGAGGCGCGGGCCGCGCAGCTGGGGCTGTCCGGGGCGGCCTTCCCCTGGCGGACCATCAACGGCCAGGAGTGTTCCGGCTACTGGCCCGCGGGCACCGCGGCGTTCCATGTCAACGCCGACATCGCGTACGCGGTCACGGCGTGTGGTGATGCCACGGGCGATACGGCGTTCGAGCGGGACACCGGCCTGCCGTTGCTGGTGGAGACGGCGCGGCTGTGGCTCGCCCTGGGCCATCACGATGCCGATGGGCGATACCACATCGACGGCGTGACCGGGCCCGACGAGTACAGCGCCGTCGCCGACGACAACGTCTACACCAACCTGATGGCCCAGCAGAACCTGTGGCAGGCAGCCGACGTCGCCGCCCGCCACCCCGGCCGGGCGGCGCAGCTCGGGGTGACCCCGGAGGAGATCACGACGTGGCGTGAGGCGGCGGACGCGATGGTCGTCCCCTATGACGAGCGGCTCGGTGTGCACTCCCAGAGCGAAGGGTTCACGCGGCATGGACTCTGGGATTTCGCCGCCACCAAGCCCGAGCAGTATCCGCTGCTGCTCCATTTCCCCTATTTCGACCTCTACCGCCGCCAGGTGGTCAAGCAGGCCGACCTGGTGCTGGCGATGCACCTGCGCGGGGACGCGTTCACACCCGAGGAGAAGGTCCGCAACTTCGCCTACTACGAGGCGCTGACGGTGCGCGACTCATCGCTGTCGGCCTGCACCCAGGCCGTGATCGCCGCAGAGGTGGGACACCTGGAGCTCGCCTACCGCTACCTCGGCGAGGCGGCCATGATGGACCTGGCGGACCTGGAGAAGAACACCGTCGACGGTGTCCACATGGCCGCGCTGGCCGGGGCGTGGATCGCCCTGGTGGCCGGATTCGGTGGGATGCGCGCCGGCCAGGGCCGGATATGCTGCGCTCCCAGGCTGCCGTCGCACCTCCAACGGCTGGCCTTCCGGCTGCGTTACCGCGACAGCCTGCTAGGTGTCAGCATCACGCGGGAGACCACGACCTACCGGCTGATGCAGGGCCCGCCGATCGCCCTGACCCACCACGGCGAGCAGATCCAGCTCCGAGCCGGGTCCGTCACCCGGCCCAACCCGCCGACTCCGGCGCCGAAGAACCATATCCACCAGCCATCCGGCCGCGAACCCGCCATCCGGGGAAATGACACACCGGGTTGACGCTGTGGTCCGCGGCTCAGGCCGATTCCGCGGCCTCCCCGACTTCCTGCAAGATGACGAAGCGGTGCTGGCTGGCCAGGAAGTGGCCGACGGCGACGATGCCCACGATGGGCCATTCCACGATCTCCAGTACTCCCAGTGCGATGAGAGCCGCGTAGAAGGCGAGGTGCTCGGGCTTGACGACCATGGTTCCGCTCCTTTGAACGATCCGTCGCTGCTCGCTTGCCCTCGACGGATCCGGTAAACGACCGCGGGGTTAAGGTCAGGGAAGAGCGCGGCAAAGGTGTGGGCCGCTCGCCGCCGGGCCACGTATCGCCGGGCCGTCGAACGGGTCGACCTGGATCGGCCCATCCGCGCGCGCCATGGCCTCCAGCATTCTTGCTGCTCTCACCCCCTACCCGGTAGCTCACCGTGTTGGCACGAACGTCCGGGCGCTGCGGAGGATCTGGGAAGTCCGCCGCATCAAGGTGCGCGGACAAGTGATGATCGCGAGCATCGCTGCTCGGCAATGGCGAGGATGTCACATGCCTGATCAATTAGGATTGTTTACTCGGACGAAGGTTGTGCAACCCATATGCCTTGGGAGAAGAGTCAGAGTTCCGGATCGCTGGAGCGGCGTCTGATGGCGGCGAGGGAGCGGTCTTTCGTCGGGCGGCAGGAGGAACTGGCCGTCTTCGAGGCCGCCTTGCGTACCGGTGGGCGGGTGTTGTTCGTGCATGGTCCGGGTGGGGTGGGTAAGTCGGCGTTGTTGCGCCGGTTCGCGCAGGAGGCGTTGGTGGCCGGATGGTCGGTCACGATGCTGGACGGGCGCACTTTGGGGCCTTCCCCGGTGGCGTTGGAGACCGAGGCCGGTCCGGCGTTCGCCGATGAGCGGGTGGTGTTGCTCATCGATACCTTCGAACATCTGCAGAGCTTGGAGGGCTGGCTGCGGGAGCGTTTCTTGCCCCGTTTGCCGGCCGGTGCGCTGGTCGTCGTGGCCGGGCGGTTCCCGCCGGACCTGACCTGGCGGGCCGACCCGGACTGGGCGGATACGTTGCGGGTCATGCCGCTGCGTGACCTGGCGCTTGAGGATGCTGCGGCGTTGCTGGCGGCCCGTGGGGTGGGCGATGGTCAGCGGGAGTCGCTGCTGGCTTTTGCGGGCGGGCATCCGCTGGCGCTGTCTTTGGGGGCGGCGGTGGCGAGCAAGGATGAGAAGGCCAGTTCCCGGTGGACGCCGACTCAGGATGTGGTGGCCACGTTGCTCGATCAGTTGATCGGGGAGGTGCCGAGCGCGGCGCATCGGCATGCGCTGGAGGTGTGCGCGCACACGTATATGACCACGGAGGATCTGCTGCGTGCGGTGCTTCCGGACGATGATGCCGCTTTGTTGTTCGCCTGGTTGCGGCGGCTGCCCTTCATCGAGTCCGGCCCGCTCGGGTTGTATCCGCACGACGTCGTGCGCGAGATCCTCGAAACGGACCTACGCTGGCGTGATCCCCGGGGTCACGCCGACCTGCACCAGCGCATCAACAGCCACCTCATGGCCCAGGTTCGCACGGTTGGCGACGCCGACGTGCTCCGGGTCGTCGGCTCCATGTTCTACCTGCGCCGTCATCGCAGGTCCCTGCCGGGCCGGGACTTCTGGCGGCAGGAGGACGACGTGTACGAGGAGGCCTTCCGGCCCGGGGACACTGAGGCCGTGGTGGGTCTGGTCGCCGACGTCGACGGCGCGGAGTCGGCGGCCGCCATCGCCTTCTGGGCCGCCCGGCAACCGCAGGCGTTCCACCTCTACCGGCATACCGCGACCGGTGAACTGGCCGGCGTCTGCGCCTGGCTTCGCCTGGACCGGCCCAGCGACGAGGAGGAGGCGGTGGACCCGGTCGTCGCCGCCTCCTGGGCCCATGTCCGCGCCGTCGCCCCGCTGCGGCCGGGTGAGCACCTGGGCGTCGGCCGGATCTGGGTACACGGGCGGGACCGGGGCCTGTCGTCGGTGATGGAGTGGCGCGGCGTCGGTCACTCCCTGCGTTCGGAACACATGGCCTGGTCGGTCATGGGCGTGCCCGTCGATGACCCCAGAGCCGACTACTACCGGCGCGACAGCCCGTACGAGCTCGAGCGCCCCTGGTTGGGCGATGCCGAATATGCCCTGTTCGCCCATGATTGGCGGGCGCTGCCCGCCCAGGTGTGGCTGGAGCGGCTGCTGTCGGCCGACACGCCGGCCAACGTCACTCCCGTACGAGAGCCCAAGCTCGCGGTGCTGACACAGGCGGAATTCACCGATGCCGTCCGCAAGGCCCTGCGCCACCTGTCACGGGACTCCGAGCTGGCCGCCAACCCTCTCATCCGCAGCAGGCTGGTCGCCGACCACGACGACCCCGTCCAAGCCCTGCGCCGGCTCCTGGAAGAAAGCATCCACAACCTGGGCCGCGACCCGCGCGCCGGCAAGCTCCAGCGCGCCCTGGAAACCACCTACCTGCGCGGCGTCCCCAACCAGCAAGCCGCCGCCGAACGCCTCGGCCTGCCCTTCACCACCTACCGCCGCCACCTGACCACCGGCATCGAACGCATCTGTGAGGACCTCTGGCACCGCGAACTCCACGGATGAACGAGAGCTGACACCAAGGCGGCCGGCGAGGCCGCACGACTGCGGGGCGCGGGCGGCCCGTGAGGGCGAGCGGACACGTGTGCGTTCACCGGTCGCCGTTCCTCGGTCATCCGATGCCAACGGTCACAGACGGGCTTGATCCGTAGGGAGGGGTCTGCTGGGCTCTGCCTGGGACGACGACAGCGGGAAGATCAGGCTTCCACCTCAGCAACTACGGTCCTCGTGGCGAACTGGCCGGTCATCCCGGAGCCGGAGTGCCCCGCCGGAGGCGCCAAGAGCGGTCGCCTTGTAGGGAGGGGGCTTGGCCGGTGGAATGCCTTAGACGCGGTGAACCGGCAGTGCCGACCGGGCCTATGCGCGCTCGAGGCGGTGGAGTCCCTGGCCGGGGCGCCAAAGGTCGATGACCATGACAGATCCCTCGAATTGCGTCAACACGACCTCGCGGATGTCGGCCTTGAAGAAATGAGACTCGCTGAATGCATCGAGGCCGAAGCCGCGCGCGGTCAACATCGGCGTGATTTGGTCCCGGTCGATGACCTCGGTTGCATACCCAGACGGCCCACGGCCGGAGGTGCGTGGGTGCGGCGGGGGCGCGGTGCGGCGGGCGGCCCTGAGTCCCGCTGCCGTCCGGGACCGGCGCCCACGCCGCACGCCCGGACGGCAGGGCGGTCGGCGGGCCGTGCGGCGGCGCGCCGCGCCGCCGCTTGATGCCGCGTGACAGGACCTCTGGCCAGAAGGACGCCGGGACATCTCGGGGTCCTTTGTCGTTGTCGCGGAATCGTCGAAGAGCTCATCCGAATGCCTACCCCGACCTGGGGGAACGCGTCAAGATCGATTCAGCGTATATTCCGCGAAGGGGGCACACGGCTGCTTCCGGCGGCCTGTGACTGCACCCGACACCCAGCCCACCGCAAGGCGAAACCCCAGCTCAGAAGCGGGATTCGAGGTGGAGAGTGGTAGGGCGCCCGGGGCTCGAACCCGGAACCTACGGATTAAAAGTCCGCAGCTCTGCCAATTGAGCTAACGCCCCCCATGTACAGCAAGGGTACAGAGATTACCGCCCAGTACGCGACGCGGTTCCCGCCCCTCACAGTAACGGATCGACGCAGCCATCAGTTTCCTGACCGAACCAGAACCCGACGTCCACGTCCAGGTCCACCCGGTACGCGGGCCCGAGCCGAACGAGACGCCCCGGACGCACACGCGTGGTGAAGATCCGGGATCGGGGAACACCGTCTCAACGGTACGCGGCGATCCCGGTGAGCGCCTCCCCGAGCACCAGCGTGTGAATTTCCTGGGTCCCTTCGTACGTCAGGACGCTCTCGAGGTTGTTCATGTGCCTGATCACCGGATACTCCAGCGTGATCCCGTTCCCTCCCAAGACGGACCGCGCCTGCCGGGCAATGTCCAGCGCCGCCCGTACGTTGGCCAGCTTTCCGAAACTGATCTGCCGCGGCTCCAGCCGCCCCGCGTCCTTCAGCTCCCCGAGATGCAGCGCGGTAAGACCGGCCTGGGCCAGCCCCACGTACATCCAGGCCAGTTTCTCCTGCGTCAGCTGGAACGCCCCGATCGGCTTGTCGAACTGGACGCGGGTCTTCGCGTACTCGACGGCCGACTCCAGGCACGCGCGCGCGGCGCCCACAACGCCCCAGACGATGCCGAAGCGGGCCTCCGACAGGCACGACAGCGGCCCCTTCAAGCCGACGACCCCCGGAAGCACAGCGGACTCGGGCAGACGCACATCGTCGAAGTAGAGGGATGAGGTGATGGAGGCGCGCAGGGACAACTTCTTGTGGATCTCGGGGGCGGAGAAGCCGGGGGTGGAGGTCGGCACGACGAAGCCGCGGATGCCCTCGTCGGTCTGCGCCCACACCACGGCGACGTCGGCGATCGAGCCGTTGGTGATCCACATCTTGCTGCCATTCAGGATCCAGTCGGATCCGTCCTTCTTGGCGTACGTCCGCATGCCGGCTGGATCGGACCCATGGTCCGGCTCCGTCAGGCCGAAGCAGCCGATCGCCTCGCCGGCGGACATCCGGGGCAGCCACTGATCCTTCTGCTCATCCGAGCCGTACCGCCAGATCGGGAACATGGCCAGCGAACCCTGGACGGACACGAACGAACGCAGCCCGGAATCGCCCGCCTCCAACTCCCGGCAGGCCACGCCGTAGGACACCGCGTCCGTTCCGGCGCAGCCGTACCCCTGCAGGTGCATGCCGAGCAGGCCGAGCGAGCCGAGCTCGGGCGCGAGGTCGCGCGCCGGGAAGGTGGCCTCCTCGAACCAGTCCCCGACGTGCGGCAGGATGCGGTCGGAGACGAAGGATCTGACCGTGTCGCGGATCAGCCGCTGGTCGGCGTTGAGCCGCTCGTCGAGGCGAAGCAGGTCGTCCATCTCGGATCCTCTCCTTACACGTAAGGGGTTACCAGGGTTCTACCAGGGGGAATCCCGATGTGCTAACAGCGGGTACGCGGGCAGTCTTGAGACATGAGCGAATACCACGAGCACAACGTCAAGAAACTCCGCCGCACCGAGAAGGGCCGGATCGTCGCGGGCGTCTGCTCCGGCATCGGCGAGTACGTCGGCATCGACGCGAACATGATCCGCATCGCGCTGGCGATCGCGACGCTGTTCGGCGGCCTGGGCGTGGGTGTCTACGCGATCGGCTGGCTCCTCATGCCGGACGAGCACAGCGACACCTCGATCGTGCAGGACCTGATCAGCAAGTCGCAGAACCGCGGCACGAGCACCGACTGGAGCGGCGAGCACAAGCCCCAGTCATGATGAGGCCACGGCCCGGGCAGGCACCCGGGCGGGCTTGTCCCCTCGAGACTCGGTCCAGACCATGGCGAGCGCGGCCGCGCAGGTGACCCCGGTGATCCCGGCCAGCGCGACCACCGGCTCAGGACCGAGTCTCTCCGCCGCGAACCCACCCACCAAGATCCCGATCCCCTGGACGGCCATCAGCCCCGACTGTACGATCCCGAACGCCTGGGCGCGACGTTCGGGCGGAACGGACTGGACGAAGGCGGCATTGGCCGCGAGTTGGTACGCCCCGCCGATCCCCGACAGAAACCACGCCGCCAGTACCACGGCCAGCGACGGCCGCATCGCGGTCACGACCAGGGGCGCGCAGCTCAGCATGGCCATCCAGCCCATGAGCCGCAGCCGCCCCGGCGGTGACACGAACCTGCTGAAAAGGAACGCCCCCACCACCGTCCCGGTCGGCATGGCCGCCATGAGCAGCCCGGTGATCACGGGGACCGGCAAGGTGCCCGTGTAGAGCTTGGCCGCGTACGGCACGGCGATGCCTTCGGGGAGCACATAGAAGCCGCACAACCAGGCGAACAGGACGAGCGTCCGCAGCTTCCTCGACCCGAAGACGAGCCTGGCTCCCGCCCTGGTCATGGTCCACATGGACGGCTTCGAGCCGTCGTCGTGGGTGGCGCGCCGGCGGCGGACGCCGGAGATCAGGATCAGCGCGGAGCCGAGGAACGTCGCCGCGTCGAGGGCGAGTGCCCGGTACGGGCCCATCGTGGCGATCATCGCTCCGCCCGCCGCGAAACCGAGCATCTGAACGGCCTGGTTCGTCATGTTCTGGAGGGCCGAGCCGATGACGTATCTGTCGCCTGCCAGGATTTCCGGCAGCAACGCCGCCCGCGCGGCCGAGAACGGCGCGCTGAGCAGCACCACGAGGAACACCAGCGTGCACAACGCCCAGAACGGTATGCCGGGCACCGCCATCACGGCCACCAGCCCTGCGCGCATCAGATCGCAGGTCAGCATGACGGCCCGGCGCGGGAACCGGTCCGCAAGCCCCGCCAGCAGCGGGCCGCCGACGATCGAGGGAAGGTACGTCAGCGCGTAGACGCTCGCCGTGGCCAGGGCCGAGTGCGTGCGGTTGTAGACCAGCACGGCGAGGGCGACCTGCGCGAGCTGGTCGCCGAGGAGCGACAGGCCCTGGCCGTACCAGAGTGCCCGGAACTCCCGGATGGCGATGACTTCCCGATAAGTGGCTTGGTGTAGGTCCGCACGTCGATGCCGTCCCGGCGCCCGTCGCGCCCGCATGGCCCCCATTGGACTCCGATGTGCCTGACTCAGGGTGTTCGCTATGTCACCTAAGGTGCCTGATCACTATGTCAGCCGCAACCCAAAGAAGCGAACCCAAGGCAAAGGGTTACCAACCCAGCTCGTGGAGCCTTGCGTCATCGATCCCGAAGTGGTGCCCGACCTCGTGCACGACCGTGATGCGCACCTCGTCGATCACGTCGTCCTCGGAATCGCAAATTTGGCAGATGGGATTGCGGTAGATCTCGATGCGGTCGGGCAGGACACCTGAGTACCAGTCGCCGCGTTCGGTGAGGGGGACACCGGTGTACAGGCCGAGCAGGTGGGGCTCCGGCGGATCATCGACCACAACGACGACGACATTGCTCATGGCTGCTGCGAGGTCGGCGGGAATCGTGTCCAACGCTTCGGCCACGAGTTCCTCGAACTTCTCCCGCGATACCTCGATCACACCTGCCATTGTGCCCCGACGGTCAGGTAAGCAAGAAACTGTATGAAGTTTCTCCACAGGTCAACAGCAATCCTTCGATCGAGGCCGTCGAGGGTGGCGGCGGTGCTGCTCGTGGCCGCCGTAGGCGCGTGGCTGGGGATCTTCTTCAGCGGCACCGTGCGTGCTCAGGTGGGTCCCGTCGAGACCGGCATGTCCCTCCGGCCGGCCTGGAACGGCGAGACGGTCGTGGACGCCAGCCCGCTCGGCACGCTCACGTTCCGCACCCACGACGCGCCGCTGCGGCTGCGTATCACGCTCGAGAACATCGACCAGCAGCGCGCGAGGGCCTTCATCGAGGATCCGCGCCTGGCCGACCGGCTGCCCCAGCTCATCGAGAGCGATCTGCTGGACGGCGTGCGGGCCCTCGCCATCCGCTCGCTCCTGTGTGCCGGCGCCGGAGCGCTGCTCGCGGTCCTGATGGTCTTCAGGCGCCCGCGCGTGGCCCTGCTGGGCCTCCTGGCGGCCTCAGTGGCGCTCACCGGGACCGCCGCGCTCGCCGCGCTCACCTTCCGCCCGAACTCGCTCGTGGAGCCCCGCTATTCGGGCCTGATCGCCGCCGCGCCGTCTCTGGTGGGCAGCGCGGAGGCGATCGTGACGCGTTTCGAGTCGTACCGGTCCCAGCTCACCAAACTTGTGACGAACGTCTCAAAGCTCTACGACACGGTCTCCACCCTGCCTCTGTACGACGCCGACCCTAGATCCATCCGGGTCCTCCATGTCGCCGATATCCACATCAACCCGATCGCCTGGAACGTCATCCGCTCGCTCAAGGACCAGTTCGCCGTGGACCTGATCATCGACTCGGGCGATATTTCCGACCATGGCACCAAGGCTGAGAACAAGTTCGTCGACGAGATTGGCCGCCTCGGGGTCCCGTACGTGTACATACGCGGCAACCACGACTCCATGACGACCCAGAAAGCGGTTGAGAAGCAGAAGAACGCCGTGGTCCTGGACAACAAGACCCAAACGGTGGCCGGCCTGTCCATCTACGGCCTGGGCGATCCCCGCTTCACCCCTGACCTGTCGGTGGCCGTCGACTCGAACCCGGCGACTCTGCTGCGATTCGCCCGCGCTCACCTCGCCAAGGTCGGCAAGGCCGACGTGGTGGCCGTACACGACCCGGACGTCGGCAAGGGCTTCAGCGGCGCCGCGCCCATGATCCTCGCCGGCCACACCCATGAACGTAAGACGACCATGCTGCCGTCCGGCACCCGCATGCTCATCCAGGGCTCCACAGGGGGCGCCGGCCTGCGCGCCCTCGAACACGCCCAGCCCACCCCGGTCCAGGCCTCGGTCCTGTACTTCGACAAGGAGACCAAACGTCTGCAGGCGTGGGACGACATCACGCTGGGCGGGCTGGGGGAGCAGTCGGTGTACATCCAGCGTCACGTGGAGCCCGACCCACATCGTATGATTTCCCCAGAGCCGACGAACGCCCCGTCGCCAACGGGATCGGTCAGCGGCACGCCATCGCCGAACGCCGGTCCGCCACTTTGGCATCAGGGGCAATCGTCCCCTATGCTTCAGAGGTCTCCGACGGAAGGCGGCAGGGAATCCTGAGCCCCCATCGTCTAGCGGCCTAGGACACCGCCCTTTCAAGGCGGCGGCACGGGTTCGAATCCCGTTGGGGGCACTGCGAGCGCCTAGCGCACCGCGAAACGGCTGGTCGAAGACCACCGCAGAGCTGGTAAGCTAAGCGAGCGCAAACAGCACGAAACGCAAGGTCCTGTAGAGCAGTTTGGAGTGCTCGCCACCCTGTCAAGGTGGAGGTCGCGGGTTCAAGTCCCGTCAGGACCGCTCTAGGTCAGGTAGCTCAGTTGGTACGAGCGTCCGCCTGAAAAGCGGAAGGTCGGCGGTTCGACCCCGCCCCTGACCACAGCAACTGACCAGCCAAGATGCCCCGAAGCGAGGATCGCTCCGGGGCGTTTTCGTGTCTGTGACAGCAACACCGACAGCAGCGTCGCCGCCCCTGCTGCTGGGCCTGTCCATGGCAGGCTGATGCTCGTGTGGTTACCTCCTTGGCCTGTGGCGAAGGATCCGGATCATGGCACGGTGTTGCCCGGGGCGCTTCGGACAGTTCGCGCCGCCGCCACCGCCACGATGGTTGAGCTGTTGCGCGAGACCTCAGGCTGCGCCAATCCGCAGGCTACCGAGCTTATGGCCGCTCACTTCGCCCCAGAAGGAACTATGTGATCCCGCGGCCACCTGCTCGTCACCCGAACTACTGGGGATCTTGATTGGCTTCAGAGGCGTCTTCGACGGTTTCCGGCGTGATCAGTTCTACCTCGTTCTCCGTCAGCGCGTCCAAAAGATCAGACGGCGGGGTGGAGTCTGTGACGAGGTAGTCGGCGCCCCCGAGCTCGGACACCTGGGCGAAGAGCCGGCGACCGAACTTCGACGAGTCGGCCAGGATCGCCACGCGCCCCGCCCGAGAGATCATCTCTCGCATCATCGCCGCCTCCGCGAGGTTGCTCGTCGTGTACCCGGCGGCCGACGAAACGGCGCCGACCCCTATCAACGCCAGATCGCAGCTGATGTCCAGCTCGCTTCCGTCGGACGCCCGGAAGCTGACGGGGCCGATGGTGGTCAGCGTGAGAGTGCGGACTGCGCCGCCGAAGAGGTACACGTCGCGGACGGCTGAGGGCGGCAGCGCCGGGGGCACGAGCAGACTGTTCGTCACCACTGTCAGGTCCCGATGGTTGCGTAGGTTCCGGGCCACGGCAAGAGTGGTCGTACCGCCGTTGATCATGACGACTGACCCATCTTCCACCAGCGACGCGGCAAGTACCGCAATCTTCTCCTTCTCGCGTTCTTCCATCTTGAGCCGCACGTCCACGGCCCGGTCGACCCGGGAAAGGGTCGACTGACTGACCGCTCCGCCATAGGTGCGGACCAAGACGCCGTCGGCGCTGAGCTGGTCCAAGTCCCGCCGGATCGTGTCGATGGAGACGCCGAAGCGCTCGGCGAGTGCGCTGACCGTGACCTGCCCGGCCTCTGCGACGTATGCCGCCAGTTGGGCTTTACGCCCTGCAGGTAGACGACGCTGCCGATCCTCTTCGTCAAGAGTCACTGACCCTCCCATCTCTGCGGTAGTTGCGCTACAGGCCAACGCAACAGAGGAGTAACACCGGCCTAGAACAGCAGACTACCGCATAATGCTGCTCCTTCCGGGCAAGATGCTGCGTACTTCACGAGGACCGAAGCTGGATGGCTCCTGTGCTTGCAGACCTCTTCTGTTGTCTGCCGAACTATGCGGTTTATAGCTGGATTCTGCGGTGCTGGGTCTTGTGAGATCTCGTCATGCGTTGTTAATGTGGCGGAAATCGGCAAAGAGCGGTAACACCTGGCACAGCAAGGAGGTCGCGATGACCGGAGGCAGCACCCGGTTGCAGGGCCGGACGAGGCGACTACTCGGGGTGATGGCGGTAGCGGTGGTCGGCGCCACGGTCGTGGGGTGTGGTTCTAACTCGGGATCAAGCGCGGGATCAAGCGGGGACGGGACCATCACGCTGGAGTTTGCGCAGTGGTGGGCGCCGGAGCTGCCGGCGGGATCGTTCGACAAGCTCATGTCGGAATTCACGGCGCAGAACCCGACCATCAAGGTCAAGCTGTTGAGTGGTCCGTACGCGTCCACCAAGCAGCAGTTGGTGTCCGGAGCGGCGTCGAGGACGCTGCCTGATGTTGTGGGCCTCGACGGTGCATGGGTGAGCGACTTCGCCAAGCAGGGTGCCATCGCTGACCTGTCCGAGCTCATGGCAGCTGCGAAGTACGACTCAAGCCAGCTCGCGAGCCAGATACAGGTCAAGGGGAAGACCTACATGATCCCCGTCGTGAACTTCGTCTACCCCCTGTTCGTCAACAACGATCTGCTCTCGAAGGCGGGGGTCAAGTCGCCTCCGAGCACGCGCACGGAGTTCTTGGAGGCGGCCAAGAAGATCAGCGCACTTGGCGGCAACGTCAAGGGCTGGGCCCTGCCACTCGACACCGCCGTTCCCAACGGCGTCCAGAATGACGTGATGTCATGGCTGTGGGCATCGGGCGGCAGCATGCTCACCAAGGACGGGAAGCCCGATCTGACCGGCCAAGGCGTCAAGAGCACCGTGGAGTACGTCAAGAGCCTGAACGACGCGGGCGTCATCTCGCCCGGAGCACTCACCATGAAAGAGCAGGACAAGGTCGAGAAGTTCTCTACCGGTCAGGTCGGCATGGTGATCGATTCCTTGGCTCACATCACGCTGATCAAGAAGAACAATCCCGAGTTGGACTTCACGGTGGTGCCGGTCCCGGCCGAGGACAGCTACACCGGCAAGCGCGGCATTCCGTACGCGTCCTGGGGCATCGGCGTCGCCGAGTCCTCGGAACACAAGACCGAGGCGTTCAAGCTGGTCCAGTTCTTGATGAACAAGCAGGCGAATGCGCAGCTGAGCACGTTGGCGAACGGCTTCCCTGGCAACAAGACGGCCGAGCCGGACTTCAGTAAGAGTGACCCGCTGTTCAAGACGGCCTTCGACATCTACAAGGCGGGGTATCCCGCCAACGAGTTCGTGGGGTTGCCGAAGTCCGAAGACCTGATGCGCAGCTTCGATGAGCAGTTGCAGCTCGTGCTCACCGGCAAGCAGGGTGTCGACGACGCCCTCAACAAGGCGCAGCAGGCCTGGACGCCGGTGCTCTGACCTTCCGTACTTCGTGGGCCGCGCCGACCGTGCGGCGCGGCCCCGAACCAAGGAGACATCGATGGAAACCGCGAAACTCGATCCTGCGGCCTCCCCGGGAGCCGCAAAATCGGCATCGGAATCCTCCGCGGACGGAGGGAGAAGGACGCGGCCCTTCCCCGTGCAGCGTGTTGTCCCGTACGGCTATCTCTCGCCGACGCTGATATTGATCTTTGTACTGATGACCATCCCCATCGCGATGGTGGTCAGCTATTCGTTCAAGGACAACGTGATCGTCGAGCAGAATCCGGTCTTCGCCGGCCTCGCCAACTACACCACGGTGCTCACCGATCCTGATTTCCTGGCAGCGCTGAAGAACACGTTCATCTTCATCACCGTGAGCACTGTCGCTCACCTCGGCCTCGGGCTGGCCTTCGCGACGATGCTCAACACGCCGTTGTTGAGCGGAGTGACGAAAGCCATCTTCCGCGTTGTCTACATCCTGCCCTGGCTGTTCACGGTCGCCGTGATCGCGGTCATCTGGCGGCTCATGCTGGACCCGTCCGGGGTGGTCAACTACATCCTGACCACGATCGGCGTGATGCGGGAGGAAGTGAGCTGGCTCTCCGACCCGAACATGGCGCTCTGGGCATTGACATTCATCAACATCTGGGCCGGCTTCCCCTTCTTCATGATCAGCATTCTCGCCGGGTTGCAGGGGATCTCGCCCGTTCTGTACGAGGCGGCCTCCGTGGACGGCGCAAGCACTTTCCGCCAGTTTCGCAATGTGACGATTCCACAGCTGAAACCGGTACTCCTCAGCATGGCCGTGCTCGACCTCATCTGGACCTCGCAGCAGTTCGCCCTCATCTGGATGACTACCGGTGGTGGCCCGCTGAATGTCACCGAGATGCTCAGCACCTACACCTACAAGCAAGCCTTCAGCAGTTACGAGTTCGCCACCGCGTCCGCCGCCGCCGTCATCGTCCTGCTGCTCACGATGATTCTGGCCTTCTTCTACGTTCGCCTGCAAAAGGAGAGGTGATCACTCGTGCTCACCCGCAAAAGGCGGCGCGTCGGCGCGAAGATCGCCGTGCTCGCAGGCTTGTGCATCGGCGCGGCCTTCGCCGGGCTTCCAGTCGTGTGGATGCTGTCGACGTCGTTCAAGACCAATGGGGAAGTTTTCCAGGTTCCGCCACGGCTGATCACCGAGAACTTCTCGTTCGACGCCTACGAAAAGATCCTGGGCGACGAGACGCAGTTGAGGTTTTTCATCAACAGTTACATCGTCGCGCTTTCGGTGACAGTTTTGACATTGTTCGTGGCAATCCTGGCGGCCTATGGATTCAGCCGCTACAACTTCCCGCTGAAGCGATCCATCAACGCCGTGATCGTCACTGTTCAGGCCGTGCCACCGATCACACTCGTCATTCCCTACTTTGGTCTCGTGGTGGCGCTCGGCCTTTATAATACTTATCCGGGGCTGATCCTCACGCACATGGTGTTCACCTTGCCCTATGCGATCATCATGATGACCGCGTACTTCAACACCCTGCCACGGGAATTGGACGAGTCCGTCAAGGTGGACGGGGCGTCCAGCTGGACGGCTCTCTGGCGGATCCTGGTGCCCATTTCGGTTCCTGGGCTGGTCGCCGTCGGCGTCTACACCTTCATGATCTCGTGGAACGAGTACCTGTTCGCTCTGACCCTCACTCGTACCGACGACATGCGAACCGTTCCCATCGGCATCCAGCTCCTGATGGGCCAGCACTCCTACGAGTGGAATCAGATGATGGCCATGAGCATCCTGGGGTCCATCCCGGTGCTCGTGTTGTTCCTCCTCTTCCAGCGGCGATTCATCGGCGGCCTCACCTCCGGCGCAGTCAAGGCCTGACACATCGTCCTCGTCCCGAGCGATAATCCACTACCCCAGAAGGAGAAATACAGCAATGCTGACGACCGGCAAGGTGCTCTTGGCTGTCGCGAATGAAAGAAACTTCGCCGTGCCCGCCTTCAACATCAGCGACTACGCCATGTTCAACGGCATCGTGGACATCAGCGAGGAGAAGAACGCGCCGCTTTTCATCGGGATCCATCCCGACGAGGTACGGCACATCGGAGTGGACGTGATCGCCGCGATGACCCAACGAGCCCATCGCTCGTCCGTGCCGATCGCGATTCACTGGGACCACGGCGCGACCTATCGGGAGATGCTGACCGCGATCCGGATCGGCTTCACCTCGGTGATGATCGATGCCTCGATGCAGTCCTTCGAGGACAACATCGCGATCTCCAAGAAGGTCGCTGACACCGCGCACGCGGTCGGCGTGTCGGTCGAGGCGGAGCTGGGGACGATCGGCAAGACCGACGGCGAGGCCGAAGACGGCAGCGACGCGATCATCTACACTGACCCGGCGGACGCCGTGACCTTCGTGCAGGCAACGGGGGTGGACAGTCTCGCCGTGGCCATCGGCACCTATCACGGCATTTACCCGAAGACCCTGAAGCCGGAGCTCAAGCTCGACCTGCTGAAGGAAATCAAGGATCGGGTCAAGATCCCACTCGTGCTGCACGGCGGCTCGGGCAATCCTGACGAAGAGATTGCGCAATCGGTCAAGCTCGGTATTAACAAGATTAATATCTCCAGTGACATCAAGCTGGCCTACCACATGAAGATGCGCGAAGTCTTGGCCGATGAGAGCCTGCGTGAACCGCTCTCCATCCAGCCGCCGTGCATCGATGCGATGAAGGCGGTGGCCGGGCAGAAGATTGACCTCTTCGAAGCGGCCGGCAAGGCGTCTCTGTACTGACATGACCAGTCATGTAGTCCTGGGCTTGGGGGGATGTGTCGACTATGAACTCAAGCTGTCCTCGCCGCTCTTGGAGCAACTTGTCGGCGAGTACCAGATCCACAATGCCGAGCTGACTTCATCGGTCACCGTAACCAACGAGCGCGAACTCGTCATTTCAATTCTCACCTACCTTAAAAAGGGCGGAGGGGGAGAGCACTTCGTCGCCTCCTCCGAATGCCTGAGCGCATTCGCAGGGCGGTTCCCCAAGCGAACAACTCTGGGTGGAACCTCCGTTCGAGCGGCGATGGAGATGAGCCGGCTCGGCGTACCATCCACCCTGCACCTGGTCAGTCTCAACGACATCGTCCGACGACTGCTGCCGGCAAGCTGCGACTACATCTGTAGCGGCGACCATGACACCCTCTATCCACACCTGATCGTGCAGTACGACCAGGACATGCGGGTTCGAGCAGGTGACATCGACATCCGTGCGCCGTTTCCGAACAGATTGATCTACGTCAACGACCCGGCGAACGAGTCCATGATGCTGAGTGGTGAACTGGGCTCGTTGCTTCGAGACGCACGGGTCTTTCTGATCTCGGGATTCAACGCGGTACGGGACCCGAGAACACTTGACCGGCGTCTGTCCACGCTGAGAAGCCACATGCGACAACTTCACGCCGAGGCGGTCGTCTACTACGAGGATGCCGGATTCCACGAGCCGGGCCTCAGCCGACGGGTACGCGACGCGCTTGTGGAAGTCATCGACATCTACGGACTGAACGAAGACGAGATGCAGTCGCACCTGGGCTACGCCGTCAACCTGCTCTCCGTGACGGAGGTGGCGCGCGCCCTCGAATCGCTGCAAGCTCTCATCCCCGTGACGACCCTGGCTGTGCATACCAAGTATTGGTCGGCAGCATTCGGCGAGAGAGCCGGCGAGTACGCAGAGCCACTGAACGAGGGCATCGTGATCGCCAGCACCCGCTACTGCCACGGAGATGAGTACACCGACCACCACTACGAACTCATGCGGAACCGGCCGAGGCGAACGGAGGCGGTGGAGTTCGCCGCGGCTCTGGAAGGCCGGATGGGCAGGGTTGTTCGTTGCCTGCCTGGCTTCGATCTTGACGTTGCCGCACCCACGACCATCGGGCTCGGCGATGCGTTCGTCGGCGGTTTCCTCGCCGCAGTCTCCCGGGGTGGTTCAAGCAGTCAGGGCATCACGTGAGCCAATCCGCGCCCGCGTCTATCGGCCGTACTTCGCGTACCCGTGTGCGGATCCACCGCCGCACCTTGATGTACATCATGATGTACACTGATGGCATGAAGGTGATGACCATGTCCGAATCGCGGGCCAACTACGCCGCCACCCTCGACGCCGTCATCGATGACCAAGAAGAAGTCCTCATCACTCGCCCCGGTGGGGAAGGCGTCATCATGGTGTCGCAGCGCGAGTACGAATCGATGCGCGAGACGCTCTACCTGATGGCCTCTCCCGTCAACCGCAGACGGCTGTCAGAGGCGGTCGCCCGTCTGGAGGCCGGAGGCGGCACCGTCCGCGAACTGGCCGATGAGGACACCACCTCGTGAAGATCCTCTTCGACGAACTCGCCTGGGAGGACTACTGCTACTGGCAGCGAGAAGATCGACGCATCCTCAAAAGGATCAACCAGCTGATCGCCGACATAGCCCGAAACGAGAACGAAGGCATCGGCAAACCAGAGCCGCTGAAGTACGAATGGTCCGGCTACTGGTCCCGGCGTATCACCTCAGAACACCGGCTCGTCTACCGCGTCAACGACGACACGATCATGATCGCCGCTTGTCGCTATCACTATGAGAAGTAGCATCCGTCCGACCGGGAAACCCCAGCATCCCGCCTTCTTCTAGAGAGAAAGCACGCTGCCTGCGGCACCCCTCTTGCGGGATATGCCTGCCACTCGCCGGCTGTGACCAGGACGATCGTGCCGCCGAGGAGCGCCTGGCCCAGCGCTATCAGCAGGCCGGGTCGCCGCACGCCTATGTCGGCGAGTTCTTCGACGGTGGTCACCGGTTCGACGTGATGATGCAGGACGCCGCGTTCGCCTACCTGGCGGCGTGGCTGCGGCCGTAAGCGTGGCGGCGGTGCCGGCCGGAAGATAGTGCGTCGCCGTGGACCGTTCTAAGGATTTCTCCTCATGTGTGCTCACACCTCTTAGCTGGATTGTGAGGACATCGCCCCGGGGGGACAGAGTTACCGGGGGCCTTCAACACAGGGGAAACATCATGCGACGCTCGATCCACCAGCTGCTAGGTCTGGCCGCCGCCACCGCCGCCATAGCCATCGGGGTGCCGGCCGCGGCCACCGCCGCGAACGCCTCCGAAGCCAGGCATCTGGACACCACTTCCCAGTCCCGGTCCTTCGACGCCGGCCCCTGGGGCTTCTATTACTCGAAGTCCTACGAGGGCGGTCACGCCTACGCCCGCGCCAGGTCGTACGTGGACGGCAACGGCCGGATCGTCGTCGGCGGCAAGCTCTACGACAAGCGCTCGCCGCAGCGCCTGTGCGGCTACGTGCAGGTCAGGTATGACAACTTCCAGCCCGACGACCGGGAGCCCCAGTACTACTCCGCCAAGCACTGCGGTAGCGGGTACAGGGACTTCCGCTTCTCCGAGTTCGGGGCCAACACGGCGGACTTGAGGGTCTGCTTCACCGACGCCTACCGCGGCAGGCACCTCTGCGGCAAGTGGAAGCGCATCTACACGAGCCAGGGCGACGCGTAAGCGACTGGGCCAGGTGGGCCGTCACGTATTGGTTCACAAAGGAACTTAAGCGATGATCGAGCCCATGGCGGAGCGGTTGTCGAGTCCTGTCTTCGTGGGACGGGTCGCGGAGATCACCCGATTGGAGGCGGCCCTGGAGCGGGCGGTCGCGGGTGAGCCCTCGACGGTGATGGTGGCCGGCGAGGCGGGGGTGGGCAAGACCCGGCTGCTGGCCGAATTGATCGGCCAGGCCCGGGAGGCCGGTGCGGTCACGCTCGTGGGCGGCTGCCTGGACGTCGGCGACGGGGTGCTCGCCTATGCCCCGGTCGTCGAGGCGGCGCGGTCGCTGGGCGGGATGCTGGACGCGGAGGAACTGGGGCGGGTTCTCGGTGGGTCGAGGGCCGAGCTGGCGCGGCTGGTGCCCGAGCTGGGCGAGCCGGTGGCCGGCGCGGATCCGGTGGCCCCGGCGCGGCTGTTCGAGCTGCTGCTGGGTGTGCTGCACCGGCTGGCAGAACGGCGGCCGGTGCTGCTGGTCGTCGAGGATCTGCACTGGGCCGACCAGTCGACTCGCGATCTGCTCGGGTTCCTGATCCGGAACGTACGCGCCGGAGTCTGCATGGTGCTGACGTACCGGAGCGACGATCTCCACCGCCGCCACCCGTTGCGCCCCTTCCTTGCCGAACTGGGGCGAAACAGCCGCGCCGAGCGGCTGGAAGTCGGAGCTTTCGGCCGCCGGGAGGTAGCGGACCTGCTCGCCGGGATCACCGGCGAGCGTCCTTCGGTGAAGCTGGTGACCGAGATCCGCGCCCGGTCCGGAGGCAACCCCTTCTTCGTAGAGGAACTGCTGGCCGCCAGCCGCGAGGGGACGGCGATGCCCGCCGCGCTGCGCGATGTGGTGCTGGCCCGGGTGGAGGCGCTGTCCGAGCCGGTTCAGCAGGTGCTGCGGGTGGCCGCGGTGGTCGGCCGGCGGGTGGACCACAATGTGCTCGCCGCGGTGTCGGCTCAGCCGGTGGCGCAGCTGGTCGGGGTGCTACGTGAGGCGGTCGCCCATCGTGTGCTGTCGGCCGAGGAGGGCAGCGATTCCTACGCGTTCCGGCACGCGCTCGTACAGGAGGCCGTCTACGACGACCTGCTGCCGGTCGAACGTGGACCGTTACATGCCGCCTACGCGCGGGCTCTGTCGGACCGGATCGACAAGCGCGCCGGTTCCGCGACCGCCGCGGAGCTGGGGCAGTTGGCGTATCACTGGTACGCCGCCCACGATCTCGGCGCCGCGCTGCTGGCCTGCGTAGGCGCGGGTCAGGCGGCGGAGGCCACGTACGCGCTGGCCGAGGCGCTGCAGCACTACGAGCGGGCGCTGGAGCTGTGGGCGCAGGTGCCGCAGGCGGCGGCCCAGAGCCCGCTGGACCGGGTGACGGTGCTGCGGCGGGCCGCGCAGGCGGCCTTCCTGCTCGGCGAGCACGATCGTGCGATCGCGCTGGCGGAGGTCGCGCTGGCCGAGGTCGGGATGGACGGGACGAAGGCCGGGCGCGAGCCGCTGCGCACCGGGGTGCTCCTGGAGCGGCTGGCGCGCTATCACTGGGCGGCCGGTGACAGCGCGCGTGCGCTGGAGACGATCGAGCGAGCGGTGGCCGCGGTGCCCGCCGAGCCGCCCTCCCGGGAACGCGCTCGTACGCTGGCCGCGCGCGGGCACATGCTCTTGCTGATGAACCGCCACGCGGAAGCACAGGGATGCTGTGAGGACGCGATCGCCATGGCCCGTCAGGTCAACGCGCGGGCGGTCGAGGGGAACGCGCTCAACAGCCTGGCGGCGGCGCTGTCGTTCCTGGGGCGGCTGGACGTGGCCGGTGCGTATTTCGAGGACGCGTTCCGGATCGCCGAGGAGGTCGGCAACACCGACGACATGTGCCGGGCCCGTGTGAACCACGGATACGCCTTGTGGGCCTACGGTCTGTGGGAGGCGGCCGCGAAGCTCAGTCTTGAGGCGTACCGGCTGGCCGCCCGCTTCGGGCTGGTTCGCATGTACGGGCGGTCGGCGCTGGCGGACGCCGCCGAGTCGCTGATCTTCCTGGGCCGCGGGGAGGAGGCGCTGTCGCTGCTGGAGGAGGAGTTCGCCGAGTTCGACTCGCCGACCGGTTTCCTCGACGCCGCACCGCTTCAGGCCCGGGCCCTGTATCTCCTGCATCGAGGCGACCTGGCCGCGGCCTGGGAGGATCTGGCCGCGGTGCTGAAGAGCACGCCGTTCTCCCTGGATCCCCAGTACGCCGCCCCGCAGTTCGGCCGCATGGCCGCCGTCGCCATGTGGGACGGCAGGCTGGAGGAGGCCAGGGAGGCCGTGGCCGAGGGGCTGCGTCTGCTCGGCGACAGCGACGAGGGTTCGCTGACCATCGAGATGAGCCACATCGGTCTGACGGTCGAAGCGGCGATCGCCGAACGGGCGGTCGCCCAGCGGGACGCCCACGAAATCGGCCAGGCCCGCCGGAGCGGCCGTGCTCTGTTGGAACGTGCCCGTACGGCCGCGGCTCACGTGTCCATTCCCCTGGTGGAGGCCAGGCTGATGAGTGCCGAAGCCGAGTGGACCAGGATCGAGGGAGCGAGCGACCCGCAGCGCTGGGCTGCGGCGCTGGCCGCCTGGCAGGGGCTCAAGTGTCCGTTCGAGATCGGGTACGCGCGGTGGCGGTACGGCGAGGCATTGCTGTCCACTGGCGCCTCCCGCGAGGCTGTGGCCGCCGATCTCATCGAGGGCTGGACCGTGGCACGGGATCTCGGGGCCCGGCTGCTGGCCGAGGAGATCAGCGCCCTGGCACGCCGGGCTCGCATCGACCTGACAAGCTCGGAGGAGGCGCCGGAGCCGAGCGGGCGGTCCGCGGAGCCCGGTGACCGGTTCGGGCTCACTCCGCGCGAACGTGACGTGCTGAAATTGGTGGCCACCGGCCGTACCAATCGGCAGATCGCCCAGGCGCTGTTCATCAGCGACAAGACCGCGAGCGTGCACGTGTCCAACATCCTCGCCAAGCTCGGCGCCGCAAACCGATCGGAGGCGGCGGCGATCTCCCACCGGCTGGGTCTCGGCTGATGGGGCCGAGCCGGGCTCCATCGGCGTGCCGTCGGTTCGGGTGCACTGACCCGGACATAGATCGTGTGTCTGGATATCTGACGCTTTACCGTACTGAGATGTACCGATTTCGCTACTGTCGCATCCATCCCGCACGAGAGGAAACCCTGGATGCGACGCTTACCCTTCGTCCTCGCCGCCGCGCTCACCGCGACCTCGCTCCTCCCGGACCCTGCCCTGGCGAAATCCGGCCGGAGCGGCGAGAGCGCCGCAGCCACCCGCGCGCCCGCGAAGCCGGTCGCAGGCAAGGCGACCAAAGGGAAAGCGACCTTGTACGAACTCCAGTCCGGGGGCGGTAACTGCTCATATCCGTCGCCTCCCGCAGACAACCTCTACGTCGCGCTCTCTCCGCGCGAGTACGCCGCCGCGGCCGCCTGCGGCGGCTACCTGAACGTCACCGGGCCGAAGGGCACCGTCCAGGTCAAGGTCGTCGACCAGTGCCCGGAGTGCCCGGCGGGGTACATCGACCTGAGCCGCACGGCCTTCGCCCGCGTCGCGGACCCCGGCAAGGGCACAGCGGCGGTCAGCTACCGCCCGGTCGGCAACCCACGAGTCGGCAGACCGCTCTCCTTCCGCGTCAAGGAGGGCTCGTCGCGGTGGTGGTTGGCCCTGCTGGTCATCGACCACGGCAATCCGCTCGCCTCGGTCGAGGTGAAGGCCGTCGGCGGCGCGTGGCGCAAGCTGGCCCGGGCCGACTACAACTACTGGATCGCCCAGTCCGGCGCAGGCCAGGGCCCCTTCGCCGTACGGGTCACCGACACCCGCGGCCACCGGGTCACGGCCAACGGCGTCCGTCTGGCCCCCGCCGTCATCCAGCGCACCACCACGAAGATGTACTGACACGAGCCGGGGCGGTTCACGTCTTAGCCTGGGACGTGTCCTGTGTCTGCGGGCGAGTCGGGCACGTCGGTGTACTACCTCGCTGTCGATGCGTCGGGAGACTTTCGGCGTCAGGTTGAGGTGTACGCCGGTGGCGTTGTCCTTGACTATGACGGAGGAGCACGATGAGGACCGGTAGGCGTACGAGCGCGGACGTTCGTGGACCTCGCCTGACTGTTCGTCCAGCTCGGACAGCGGCAGGGGTCCGCGTTCTTCGAGTTAGAGCCGCGTATCTCCCCGCCTTCCAGGGCGTTGATCCGCTGGTGGGACAAGTGACCCCGTCTTCTGCGTTCCCTGTGGGCTTGATCGGTAGGGTGGCCGGTCATGGGCGTTCTCGTCGACTACTTCACGGCGGACTCCGATCAGTCCGCCCGGCTGGCCCTGGCTGGCGGGCCGGAGGGCATGAACCTGCCGTACATCGACTGCAAGGGGTGGCTCGACGAGCTCGACGCGCTGGCCGCTGAGCTCAGCGGACGCGACCTCAGCGAGTTCGGGGACAGCGAGACCATCGTGGACGACGGCGAGTCAGCGGGCGTGGACCGGGCAGCGCCCGAGACCGTTGCCGCGCTCGCCGCCGTGGACGACGTGCGGCTGCGTGTGTACGCCGAGGAGGAACTGCTCGACGAGTTCGAGGTCGAACGCATCAGGGCCTTGCGGGATCTGGCCCGCGAGGCGGTACGGCTCAATCAGGGGCTGTATCGCTGGACGTGCGTCTGAACGCCTCGAACAACTCCTCGCGGAGCGCCGGCGGCAGTTTGCGGCCCATGTCCAACGGGCTCACCAGCGCCTGGTCGTCGTTCTGTGCCAGAGCCGTGTCTGCGAGGAACTCCAGGCTGAAGCGGGCTTCCTTCCGGTGCCGTGTGTCCGGCCACTGCTCCAGCAAGGGCAGCACCGCGGCCACGCGCGCGCTGATCCGGTTGAGGAGCGCGTAGCCGGGCAGGCCGGGCCAGCGCTGGGCCTGCAGGTCGATGTGATGGAAAGCGACGTAGTCCAGCTCCGCGCCGGTGAAGTCGTTTCCGGTGAAGTCATTGCGGTCCCTGCCCAGCGCGGCCTGGTGCTGGGTCGGGCGGCCCCAGAAGTTGACGTTCCGCACGCGACCGAGGAAGACGCAGTTGACGAACTCTGCTTCGAAGGTGTCTGTCTGGTCTCTCAGTCGAGATTGGTCGAAGGTGCATCTCTCGAAGCGGACGTTGCCGAAGAACGTGGTGGGTGGGAAGCGGGTGCGCCGGAACATGCAGTCGCGGAAGACCGATTGCGGCCAGCCGACGCCGTCCCATGTCCCTTGCCTGCAGGTCGTGGCCATCGAGAGGCGCTCGAAGACGACGCCGGTGAAGTCGCATTCCTCGAACTCGCTGCCGTGAACGGTGAATTCGGCGAACCGTGTTCCGGAGAAGTCCACGTCCACCAGTCGTGCCCGGTCGAAGGTCACGCTCGACACTCCGGCGGGCAACTCGAATCGCTGACCGCGAAGTTCACCACGCGCGATCAACGCAGGATCCCATGCCTCTGGACTCGGCCGGAGGCTGAGTTGCTCGAACGCGCTCATGCGGACCGCCTGCCGCGGCTTCGATCGGAACACCTGTCAGCGGAGCGTCTCACCGCGCCAGGAGGATCAGCTGCGATGGTGTCAGCTGAAAGCACGAGATCATGCATATGCGGAGTCTGGCAGTCCCGTCCGACAAACTTCAGGGTGACGTTTGAGTTGCGGTGTGAATAGATCACGAGCGTAGGTTCCGTGTTGAACCGCCAAGTTCTGCACGAACGTCAAAGGAGTCAGGGGTTCGAGTCCCCTCGTCTCCAACACGAGGTGAAGGCCCGGTTCCAGATCATGGAGCCGGGTCTTTGTTACGCCGCTTGATCAGTTCCACCAGTCCCGTTCAGGAAGTCTCAGCCACATGTCGGGTGGACCAGTGATCGCCCGGGCGTCGTCCAGGCGCAAGCCAATGCGGGCACAGCAGTAGGCCACGGCGTGGTGGTGGTAGAGGTAGGTGGCGAGGATCTCCTCGGCGGAGTCGTCCGGGTACGCGCCGCCGGCACCGGGGTGGGTGTCCCCTTCCTCCATGACGCCGTCACGGAAGGCGGTCCCGTGATGGCCGCCCTTGGGATTGTCGTACATTCCGTAGTAGGCGGTGCCTGCTGACAGGCGCTTGGCGACCCCTGGCGTGTAGGGGATGTATCCCCATGGTTGGCTGACGACGCATCCGCCAGGCACCGCCGTGACGCCGACGACGGTCAGGTTGTCGTCGAGGTGCGACCCGAGATTCTCGATGATCGCTCCAACGTCCTCGTCGTCGGCCGGTACGGCCTCCAATCGCCGTGCCACCTCGGCCGCGGTGATGTCGGCCACGCAGGCCATGCCCAGCCCGAAGTAGCTGAGATCCCCTATCGCGGCTATCAGACGTCTGGCTTCGGTCACGGCCGCGGTCTCGGCTGGAGACAGACCACGCCGATTTGCGGGTTGGGGCCGAGAGGCTCCTTCAGCTGATCCATCGCACCGGCTGCCCGGTCAGGCGGGCGATGGTCTCGAAGTCGCGGTCGGCGTGCAGCACAGTGAGCTTGTGATGCCGAGCCGTTACCGCCATGAGGAGATCGACCGGAGAAGCGCATTGGTGCCACCCTTTGTCGGCGAGCTCGCGCTGCAAGCCTCCCGTCTCGTGCCATGCCGAATCAGGGATCATGTAATACGGGAAGGTCTCCTGGAGGAGATTGCCGGCTTCGTAGAAGGCTGGTCGGCTGCCGACGGCTCGGAGATACTCCTGTCTGACCGGCTCGCAGATACCGACGAGTCCGGCACAAACCGTCTGATCCCATTCCGCGCCGACCTGACCGCGGTAGAAGCGGACCAATGCGCTGGTATCGATGAGATACAGCTCCGTCACGCCACGTCCTGGTGTGCGTTGTCGCCTTTATCGATGATTGAGAAGTCGATCTCACCCTCTGCGACCATCGCACGCATGCGAGCCACGGCCGCCGCCCGCCTTCGTCGATCAACGATCTCTCGTAGGGCGGCGTTGACCGTGTCCTTCTTGGAGGAGGTGCCGAGCAGCCTCGCGGCCTCGCTCAGGGCCTCGTCATCGAGATCGATCAGTGTCTTGGTCATGATGCCCGCCTCATCTGTATATACAAACTCAGATCAGTATATCAGGAGTGTTGATTCGAGGCACTGCTCACCCGATCCACCATCCGACATCGTCGGTAGCAGTGCTGGCACTCCTTGAACAACTCAGGTACACGTGTGTTACTGATCATGGCCTGCAATGCCGGCAATTTTGGCCGGCACCTTGCGAGGCATCGAAGATCGTTCGTGCGGTCCCGCCTCGGGATAGCACGCGCAGCGGACATGGCCGGCTGGGACGATATGGCCCGTGGGCGGACATGGAGAGCCACTCGTATCCAGAATGAGTGGGTGACGGTGGATCTGGCGGGGATGACGGAGCGTGAGTACTTCGCTCACGTGGCCAAGCGGCTGGGCATGTTCGTAGTCGGTTCGAAGCTTGCCGGGGTCGAAGGGTTCCTGGACGGCTACGACGAGCATGCGCGGCGCCATGGAGGCCCAGGCCTGCAAGGGTGGCGAGAGTGGCTGGTGGCTCGACGGGGCCAGGACTGCAACCACGGCTGGCAGGGGCAGGTGCGTCATATCGCCCTTACTGGCGGCTGGAAGAAGTGGGATCTGACGCCGGAAGAGGAATCTCGGGTCATCGAGGTGCTCTTTGAATTGCTCGATGAGTTTCTCGCTGAGCGTGAACGTTTGGAGTCTTCACGATGAACAACGTCCCGCTGCGCTTGGAGCGCACGACTGATCGTGATGTCCATGGCGACTTAATCCTGCGACTGGGCACTTATCGGCATGTCTGCGATTCGTACTATCTAGCCATCGACGAGTCCGCACAGGCAGGTCAGGACGTCGCGGATGGTCTCGTGCGCCTCCTCGACCAGTGGGACGAGCACCTTCAGCGGGTGCGGGCCACCGGAGGCACCGTCTTTCTGCCCTTCGATTTCTCGGACCAATGCACGGCGTGGTTGCGCGTCTCGTCGCCGGACGGAAGCCAAGCCACCGTTCAGGCAGGCTGGAGCAGCATCGAGGGGTGGAGCTTCTCCCCCTCAGACTTCGCTGAGACCGCGGCGAGGGTCCATGACTTCAAACCCGTCATCAATGCTTCCGTCGAGTGTGATCTTGACGATCTCATCGCCGCAGTCGCACAGAACCAGGACTTACTCGCCCTCCGCGGGAATCGTTGATTCTGCCGGTCTGCCTGGCTACGGAAGACGGGAGGAGGTGGTTGCGCAGCCAGGCCGTGCCGTCTGATGGCAGCGGCACCGTACGTTCCGTCAGGAGTAGTCGTTGCGCAGGACCGTTTGCCGGCCGTCGTCCCCCGGGGTGGTCACGATGAGGCGGCGCGCCATGGCGGTGGCGTCCTGCTTCGTGAGGCTCGCCCCCATGGCCGTCGCTTCCTCGTACGCCCCCGGCGAGAGGGCGGTGCGCACGGCGGCCACGTTCCGGGGGCCGTCCAGCGGGTCCATGAGCTCGGGGGAGTAGCCCACCCGGGAGCCGATGGCCGAGACCGTGCCGAGGAGCACGGCGCCGTCCGCCGCCCGGCCGCCCATGCCGAGGGCGCCGGCGAGCACGTGGGCACAGGCCAGCCAGGAGGTCACGTCCTGCACGCGGTCGAGGTGCACGACCAGCCGGGCCGCCTGCTGGACCGCCCGGCCGGTGTCGCCCAGATCCATGGCGACCTTCGCCCCGATCCAGCCCGACGAGCAGTACGCCCAGTCGTGGCCGCAGGCCTCGGCGATGTCGGCGGCCTGCACGAGTTGCCCGGCGGCGAGCAGCGGATCGCCGGCCACCCTGGTGATCTGTCCGCGCACCATCATCAGCTCGGCCTCGACCCATGGCAGCCCCGCTGCCCGTACATGCGTCCAGCCCGCGGCGAGCGTGCGCTGCGCCTGGTCCGGGTCGCCGCTGAGCTGGAGGAAGTAGGCCCGGTACGGCAGGGCGCGGGCCATGGCCTCGATGTCGCCGATGGCCTCGGCCTCCCGCAGTGCCAGCACGACGTCGTCGTTCCCGGCGAACGGGTCGCCCGCCAGGTAGCGGAGCAACGCCCGCCCGATCAGCGCCTGCCCTCGCCCGGGGTGGTCGGCGCCTGCGCGGTCGAGGGCCTCCGACAGCCTCGCGATGCCTTCGTGTACGTCGCCGTTGCGATACCAGAACCACGACAGCGCGCTGGCGATGCGCAGCGCGGAGTCCCCGTCGCCCGTGGCCAGGGCGTGGCTCAGTGCGGCACGCGTGTTCGCCTGCTCGTGTCGGAGCCTGCGCAGCCACAGCTCCCCGTCGAAGGTGCGCAGGCGCCGTTCGGCCGTCTCGGCCAGCTCCACCGCCCACGCGAGATGGCGGCCGGCCCACCGGGCCCGTTCGTCGCCGGACAGCGTGCGAAGGGCGTACTGCCGTATGGACTCCAGCATCCGGTAACGCCGGGGTACGGCGGCGCCGTCCACAGTGACCAGCGATTTGGCGACGAGGCCACCCAGTCTGTGCAGCACCGCCGGAGGCCCCGCCACCCGCTCGGCCGCCTCCAGGTCGAAGCCGCCCTCGAAGAGGCTCAGGCAGCCGAGCAGCTCCCTCTCGGGCTCGGTGAGCAGGCGCACGCTCGACGCGATGGCCGCCTCCAGGCTTCGATGGCGCTTCGGGGCGGTACGGGAGCCGGTGGCCAGCAACGCGAACCGATCGTGGAGCCCGTCGGCGATCTGTTCCAGGGACAGGACGCGGGTCTGGGCCGCCGCGAGCTCGATGGCCAGGGGGAGGCCGTCCAGCTCCCGGCAGATCCGGGAGATCAGCTGTCGTTCGTCGTACCGTGGTTGCCGGCCGGGACGGACCGCGAGGGACCGCTCCGTGAAAAGCTCGGCGGCCGCCCCATCGGGGTCCAGCGGCGGCAGATCCCAGGTCGCCTCGCCCGTGACGGCCAGTTGCTCCCGGCTCGTGGCGAGGAGCCGCAGGCCGGGACAGAGGGACAGCAGCGTCTCCGCCAGTGGCGCGACCGCGTCGACCAGATGCTCGCAGTTGTCGAGAACCAGCAGCATCTCCCGGTCGCCGATCGACGCGGCGAGGTGGTCGGTGCTGCCCGTGATGGCCGTGCCCATCGCCGCGCCGACCGCGGCCGGCAGCAGCCCGGCGTCTGTCACGTCGGCGAGGAGGGCCAACCAGGGGCCGTCCCCGTCCTGGTGCTCCCGGGCGATCTCCAGAGCCAGGCGGCTCTTGCCGGCGCCGCCGGGACCGGTGATCGTCACCAGCCGGTGCGCGGTGAGCAGGTCCTTCATCGCGGCCACGGCGGAATCACGCCCGATGAGACGGGTCAGCGGCGCCGGAAGCCGCGGGCGGGCAGGCTCCTTCGGCTCGGCGGGCTCGATGATCGCCGCCGCCTCCTTCGGAGCCCGCCAGTCCAGGGCGGGGTCCTGCCGGAGCACCGCAGCCTCCACGGCGCGCAGCGAAGGGCCGGGGTCCACGCCGAGCTCCTCGATCAGTTGCTCGCGTGCCGAGCGGAGTGCGGCCAGGGCGTCTCCCTGGCGGCCGCTCCGGTACAGGGCGAGCGCGAGCAGCTCCCAGGACCGCTCGGCCAGCGGGTGCTCGCGGACCAGTGACTCGAGTTCGCCCACCGCCTGGACGGTCGCGCCCATGGAGAGGCGGGCCGCCGCGTGGTCCTGGCGGGCGGCCAGCCGGGCGTTGTCCAGGCGGGCGATCTCGGCGTTCGCCACCTCGGAGTCGCCGAGGTCGGCGTACGCGGGGCCGCGCCACAGCGCGAGCGCCGTCGAGAGGCTCTCCGCCGCCGCCGGTGGATCGTCGGGCAGCAGCCTCGCGCCGCGCTCGGCCAGAGCGGCGAAGCGTTCCGAGTCCACCGCTTCCGGCCTGACGCGCAGGACGTAGCCCGGACCCTGGCGGTCGAGCAGGCCCGTGGCCGCGCGGGGGAGCCGGTCTGGTTCCAAGGTTTTTCTCAGCCTGGTGATGTACGAATACAGGGTGGCCACGGCACTGTTCGGAGCCTGTTCTCCCCATACCGCGTCGATGATGCGGTCGGTGGTCACCACCTTGCCCTGCGCGATGAGGAGTGTCGCCAGCAGGGCTTTGACCCGGGTGCCCCCGAGGTCGAGTGGTTCGCCCGCGTGCGTTACCGCCAGTGGGCCCAAGACGGAGAAGTGGAGGCCGGCAGGTTCAGCGCTCACCTATGGACCGTTCCCTCTGTAGCAAAGCTCCGCGCAAATGCGGATATGCCCGCTGTTATACCTCAAAGCATATTTTTCGCCAATCGAACACCACTGCGCACGGTAGGGGCGAGGTCAGGGCGGGAGCGTCGGCTGGTGGCTCGCCGGGACCGACTCGATTTGTGCTGGAGACTACATCGCGATCTCCGGCTGCCATCGTCTGGCCTCGTGATCCGTCACCCATTCGCGGTTGTGTGCCTGGCGGGCGCACTGGCCGGCTGCGGCGCGTCCTTCGCCGGTTCCGGCGAGACGGCGTCCTCCACCGGGACGATTCCGCCCGTCCCTGCGGGCCAGACCGTGCACCCCGCCGCGAAGCGATTTCACGCCACCGTACTGCGGCCAGGTGACTGCATCGAACCGCTGCCCGTGGACCTCATCGTGACGGTGGTGCCCTGTACGGTGCCGCATTCGGCGGAGTTCGCCACCACGTACGTGGTTCCCGAAGGCCCATGGCCGGGGGTCGCGGAGGTGCGGCGGCTGAGCCGGGACGGGTGCCGGCCCAGGATGCGGTACGTGCCGGCAAGGAGAGACGAGGTCAAGATCGGCGTGCTCGTCCCGGCGGCGGAGGATTGGCCGAGGTCCAGGACGTCGTACTGCCTGGCTGTCCCGTCGAACGATGGCAAGCTCGCCGGGCGGGTCATCTTGTGATCGCGGCCCGGCCTGCCGGCCGGGCCGCGTGTTGGCTAGGCGCCCCCGCAGACGGTTCCGTTGAGGGTGAAGACCGTGGGCAGGACGTTCGGGCCGCTGTAGTTGCCGACGAATCCGATCGTGGTGGACGCGCCTGTGGCGAGTGAGCCGTTGCCGGACTCGTTCACGACCTTGACGTCCGACCCGGTCTGCGTCCAGACGGCGCTCCAGCCGCTGCCGAGGCTCTGCCATGGCCTGGGCCAGGTGAAGTTCAGGGTCCAGCCGTTGATCGGCGCGCCGTTGTTGGTGATCTCGATGGCGCCGACGTAGCCGCTGGCCCAGTCGGTCTGGTTGGTGAGCTTCACGGTGCAGGAGCTGGTGGCAGGGGTGCCCGTGGTGAAGGTCAGCGGTGGCGAGGACCAGGAAACGCCGCCGCCGCTGTCACGGGCGATCACGTTGACCGTGTAGCGGGTGCCCGGCTTGAGGTTGTGCACGGTGAACGACGTGCCGGTCGTCTCGCCGAGTTGTTCGCTAATGGCTGCGTTCTGGCGGTGGATCTCGTACTTGGCGATCGGGCGAGCGCCGGGGGAGGCGGCGGGCCAGGAGATCGTGGCGGTTTTGTCCGTGATGTTCGACGCGGCCGGCTGGCCGGGGGCGGCCGGGAGGCCGGTCTGTGACGAGGCGGGGCGCAGGACGAGCGTGGTGAGGGAGAGCGGGGGCAGCGTCGGGCTTTCCGCGGTCGAGGTGGTGATGCTCGTGGCGCCGTTGGTGTGGGTCAGTACGGTGGCCGAACCCGACGCCGGGCGGAAGCCGGAGTAGTCGAGCGCGATCGGGTACGACGTGTCGGACGAGGTGTTGATCAGCATGACCGCCAGGTCGCCATTGGGACGGCGGGCGGCGTGGGCGGTGACCTTCGGCTGGTCGGTCGCGGCGCGGACGAACTGGTCCCCTGGGCGGGCGAACTTGCTCATCATCTGCAGCGCGTAGTACGGCGCGAAGGGTGTGTTCAGCGGCGGCTCGCAGACCGAGTTGTCGGACGTGCACGTCGCGCTCGACAGCAGGCCGAAGTCGCCGTAGTCGGTGTGGCCTTCGACCTGCGTGACGGGGCCGATGCCGTTGTGCACGTTCCACCAGTCGACCGTGAACACCCCGTTCGCCAGCAGCGTCGCGTACGCGTCGGCGGCGGCCAGGGCGCCGGGCTGGGTGGTCGTGCCGGCGCTGCTGCTCCCGGTGTTGAACTCGGTCATCGCGATGCCGATCCGCTCCGACCCGGGCCCGGCGTACTTGGCGATCTGCTCGCGGGTGAGGTGGATCATGTCGGGTACGTGGCCGACCTTGTCCAGGGCACCCGGATACCAGTGCACGATCACGAAGTCGATCTTCGGGCCCGCCATGGACAGGACGACCTTGTTCCAGGTTCCGGCGTCCCCTTCGCCGACGAGCCCGTCGGGCCAGTTGGCCGAGGTGGTCAGCACCGCGCCGATCTTGATGGTCGGGTCGACCGCCTTCATGGCGTCGGAGTAGGCCACGACGTGGCGGGCGTACTCGGCCGGGCTCTTGTCGGCATGATTGTCCGCCTCCCAGGCGGAGCCGTAATGGCCGTTGCCGTAGTTCTCGTTGCCGATCTCCCAGTACTTGATGTCGTAGCCCTTGGTGACGTTGGCATGCCGTACCCAGGCCGCGGCCTCCTCGGCGGTGCCCGTGCCGTAGTTGGCGGTCACCATCGCCTGGGCTCCGGTGCGGCGCACGCCGCTCATGAACGTGTCGAAGTCGGTGTTGGGGGCCACATATCCGCCGGGGGCGGTGTGGTCGGCCCAGTGGTAAATGTCGGAGTAGGAGCCACCCGGATACCGCAGCACCTTCGTGCCCATGTCCTTGAGCAGGTCGGCGGTCTCGTCGGTGCCCAGGTTCGTGTCCCAGATCGCATGGTTGGTGCCGATGCCCGTCTGGGGGACGGTGGCGAGTGCGGCACGGGCGTTGACGGTCACCGCGACAGGGGCGACCTCGTCGTCGGCGTACGCCGCGGGGGCGGACAAGGTGGTCAGCGACAACAGGATCACGGACGCGGCTCGTAACAGGGTCTTCGGCATCGGCGCTCCTCGCCATGGATAGCGGTCACCACTCGACGCCCCCTCCTGACCAGGAGGCAGCATGATCATGAGGTCATGGCGCCGCGACCGTCAACCGGACCTGAAACTTTCACCGCGGGGGGCGGAGTGACGCGGGTTTCAGCTCGATCCACGCTTTAGAGGCCGCTTAAAGGCAGGGCGCGGGCCGAGTCCGATGGCGGGCAGGATGGCCTGGTCGACGATGGCTTCCAGGTCGGCGTCGCTCGGCGGCGCCCCGGTGTCGATCAGGCGCTTGGTGACGAGGGCCTCGCCGATGTCGGCCACGACCGGCGTCAGCAGCTCTGCGGGGAAGTGGCCGCGTTCGGCGTAGTGGCGGAGCACTGTGCTCGTGAACGTGCCGCCCCGGTTGGCGAAAACCTGCTCGAACAGCGCCTGGCTCACCCGCGGAGAGCCCTTGGGGTCGGTGAGTATCGACGCGACCGCGCGGCCTGCCGGGCTGAGCGCCCAGTCGACCATGAGCCGGAGGGCGCGGACCAGGTCTCCGCGCAGGTCGTCGGCCCCGGGCGTCGGCTCCTCGACCGGGTGCAGGTGGTAGAGCGCGTCCAGGAGCACCTCGATCGGGTCGGACCAGCGCCGGTACAGCGTGGTGCGGGGCGTCGCCGCTCGCTTGCCGATCCCGTCCATGGTCAGCCGCGCGACCCCGACCTCGGCCACCTCTTCCAGCACCGCGGTGTGGATGGCGTTGATGAGCTCTTCGCCGCGGCGGCGGGTCCGGGCGTTGTGCTCGCTCATCCTCGACCCCGCTTGCTTAGGTACACAGCTGTAGCTTACCGTGAGCTCGTAAGCTACATCCGTGTATCTAATTCTCGAGGGATGAGTCATGTCCATCGCCCCATCCGCTCCGCCTCCGGGTGCTGTGCCGCTCGATCGGCGCTCTCTCGCCCCCGATCTCGCCCGCGGGCTGATGCTGCTGCTCATCGCGGTGGCGCACGCGCACATGTACCTGTCCGGCCACCAGACCGGCTTCCGCGGCTACGCCCTCGACGGCGGTCCCGTGGACCGGCTGGTCGCCGGGGTCCAGATCCTGCTGGTGGACGGGCGCGCGTTGCCCATGTTCGCCGCCCTGTTCGGCTATGGTCTCGCCCACCTGGCGAACCGGCAGCTCGCCGCGGGCAAGAGCTGGGCGCAGGCGCGGCGGGTGTTACGCCGCCGGAGCCTGTGGCTGCTGGCGTTCGGGTTCTGCCACGCGCTGCTGCTGTTCTTCGGCGACATCCTGGGCGCGTACGGGCTGGTCGGACTCCTGCTCATCGGGTTCGTACGGCGCGACGACCGGGCCGTGGTGCGGGCCGCCGTTGCCGGGCTGGTCCTGCATGTCGTCGTGCTCGTCGGGTTCGGGCTGCTCACCGTCTCCGCCCCCAAGGGGGACACGCCGGCGGCGATGGCCGACCCGGTCGCGGCGATGGTGATGCGGGTGATCGCGTGGGCCGGGATGACGCCCACGTACTTCGCGGTGAGCGTTGTGCCGGCCTTCCTCTTCGGCATCTGGGCGGCGCGCCGCCGGTTGCTGGACGAGCCGGGTGCGCACCGGGCGTCGCTCTCCCGGATCGCCGTCATCGGGGCGGGCGTGTCGGTCGCAGGCGGGGTGCCGTTGATGCTGATCGACACACAGGTCTGGACGCCGTCAGTGGCGCTCTCCGTGTCGGCGTACGCGCTGCACAGCGTGACCGGCATCGCCGGCGGGCTCGCGTACGCGGCCATCGTCGGGCTGGCGGCGGGGCGGCGCCGATCCCCGGTGATCACCGCCCTGGCTGCGTGCGGGCAGTGGTCGCTGACCTGCTACCTGCTGCAATCGGTGATCTTCGTCGCGGTGTTCGCCCCGTACGCCGGTGGACTCGGCGCCCGTGTCGGCGACGCCGCGGCCTCCGGGATCGCCGTGCTCACGTGGCTCGCCACCGTGGTGCTCGCCGCGCTGCTGGCACCGCGCGGGCGCCGGGGACCGGCCGAGGCCCTGCTGCGCCGGTTGACGTACATCAGGTGAGGCTGTGATCATCCTCGGGCCGGACGAATGAAAGGACAGCATGCCTTTCAACCACAACGATCACTACCATCGCACGCTCCTGCGCCGGGTGCCGAAGGGTTGCCGGACCGCGCTGGACGTCGGCTGCGGGACCGGCCGGTTCGCCCGGCGGCTCGCGAGCCTCGGGATCCAGGTCGACGCCGTGGACCCGGCGGCGGAGGTGATCGAGGCCGCCGAAGCCGAAGGCGGGGGCCCGCGTTTCCACCACGCCGACATCACCGAGATGGAGCTGCCAGAAGGCCGCTACGACTACATCTCCTGCCTGGCGAGCATCCACCACATGCCGTTCGGCACCGTTGCCGCGCTGCGTGACGCGCTCGCGCCCGGAGGCGTGCTGGCCATCCTGGGCTGCTATCCGGAGCGGTCGGCCGTGGACTACGCGTGGAGCCTGGCCGCCATTCCAGTCAACGCCGCCACTCGGCTCGCCGTCGCCGCCGCGGGGCCTCGGGGGCGGGCGGAGGGCACGCAGGCGCCGGTCATGCGCCCCGAGATGTCGTTAGAGGAGATCCGGAAGGAGGCGGCCACGTTGCTGCCCGGGGCGACCATCCGGCGGTTGCTCTTCTGGCGATACCTGCTCGTCTACCGGGAGCCGAACTGATGGATCAGCTTCTCACCCGGCTGCGCGCAGCCGGATTCGACGCCGTCGCCGCCGACCCGGCGCCCGGCGGGGTGGTGGCCATGGCAGGCATGGCCACCCTGCGGGACGGCTCCCGGGTGTTCGCGAAGACGCTGCACGGCGCCGGGGCCGACCTCTTCGAGATCGAGGCCGAAGGGCTGCGGGTGTTGCGCGGCGCCGGTGCCGCCGCCCCCGAAGTGCTGGCGGTGACACCCGACCTGCTCGTCCTGGAGCCGCTGCGTCCGCGTCTGGACGACGACGAGCGGTTCTGGGAAGAACTCGCCCGTACGGTCGCCGCCGTGCACACCGTCGCCGGTGAGCGATTCGGCTGGCACCGGGACGGCTGGCTCGGGCGGCTGCGCCAGGACAACACCTGGGACGAGGACGGGCACGCCTTCTTCGCCCAGCGCCGCATCCTGCGCTGGTTGCCGGAGCCGCTGGTGGAGGCCGCCTTCGACAGTGAGGAGCGCCGATCGCTCGAACGGCTCTGCGCGGCGCTGCCCGACCTCCTGCCGCCCCAGCGGCCGGTGCTGACGCACGGCGACCTGTGGCGCGAGAACATCCTGGCCGACCGCGCGGGCGGCCCCGCGCTGATCGACCCCGCCGTCTCCTACAGCTGGGCCGAGGCCGACCTGAGCATGCTCTGGTGCGGCCCACGCCCGCCGGCCTGCGACCGTTTCTTCGCCGCGTACGCCGAGGCGGCGCCCCTGGACGACGGCTGGCGGGAGCGCCTGCGGGTCTTCCACCTCCGCGAGCTGCTGAGCGACATCGCCCACGACGACAACGGCCAGGGCGCCGCACAGGAGGTACGCGAGATCATCGCGCCCTTCCGGCCGCGTTAGTCCTGCGGCGAGCTGACCAGGCGTGGTCAGGCGCCGAGCTCCGGCCTCTTCGACGTCAGGGAGGCCAACAGGAGCATGAGCGCGCTCTGGGCGAGCATGCCGGGCGCGAGCGGCGGGGCGAAGCCGACGGTCTTGGTGGCCGCGTACCACCACTGGCTGAGCGGCGAGAGCGTGCTCCACTCGGCGTCGGACCCACCCGCGCCGTAGTTGACCGAGATGTGCACGAAGACGCCGTACGCCGCCGTGAGCAGCACGACCGCGGCCAGGACGCGGACCGCGGTGACCGTGCGCGGGGAGTCGCCGAAGGCGAGCATGACCAGGGCGAGCGTGAGGAGCGCGAGCGCCGCCCAGGGGATCAGCTGGGTCAGGTTCCCCCAGTGGCGTTCGAAGGCGAGCTCGAAGACGGCACCCGCGATGCCGATCGCGACCAGTGCCAAGAGTCCGAGACGCAGCGAGATCGTGCCTGTTTGGGCGAGCCTGCGGCGGCTTGGCGCCCGCTCCGAGGTTGAGGTCATGCCACTGACCCTTACCCGGCTGATTCAGAAGTTCCTGTACGCATTCTGAAGAACTGGTAAGAACCTCGCTCAGCCGGTCGCACGCCGCAGGACCTGCTCGAAGATCTGGGCCAGCTCGGCCGCGTCCTCTCCGGCGTGATGCGTGTGGGGCAGCCCTGCGAGGCCCAGCTCACGCTTGATGTCCCCGCTGCGGGTCCCGGCCCACTCGCGGCCGGTCATGCCCATCCAGTAGCTCCGCAGATCGACCCCGGACCCGGTCGCGCCGAACGGGCTTCTGCCGGTGAACCGCGTGAAGTACCAGTGCACGAACATGCCGTCCCACACCGCGGGCGCGGCCAGGAACACGGGCCGCCCGATCGTCCGCAGCCCGTTCACCCACCGGGCGGCCCCGGCCATCGCTTCCTCCGGCGGGGGCGCCTCGCGCAGCAGGCGGTCGCGGTCGAGCCCGGAGACGGCCAGCGCCTCGGGCACGAACTCGTCGGAGATCGGCCGCAGCTCCGTGTAGAACGCCAGATCCGCCCGCCCGGCCACGGCCATGCCCAGGGAGAGCATGCTGTACGGGCCCGGAATGGGCCCGTCGGCCTCCACGTCGACGGCGACGTACAACTCGGGAAGTCGGGACACGGCCTCCAAGGATAGCTGCACGACATCTTCACGACATTCACACACCCGCCTGGTGGATCGGCCGGTTCTGGCGCGGTGTGCTCGAAGGGCGTCGCGGGTCGTGCCTGGGGAGCGCGGCCTGCCCCGGTGTCCCCCGACGGAGGTGCCGCCCATGGGCGACTGGATGGATGAGCCGATCGTGGATCCCACGCTTGCCCAGCGGGACCGCTCGCGCCTCCTCAACGCGTCGTCACCGCTGGTCGGGTCGCCTGACCGCGACCCGCCGCCATGGGTCCGGTGGCTCTTCCGGGCCGGCGCGGTCGTCACCGGCGCGGGCGGAGCCCTGTTCACCGCGGCGGTCTACCGGACCGACCACGAGGCGGCCGCGCTGTCGGCCGTGATGGTCCTGGTCATCACGATGCTCTTGGCCGGCGTGGCCCGCCCCGGCATGGGACACCGCTCGACGTACGCCGGCCGCTACGTCGTCCCGGCCACGCTGGACAGCGCCGCGCTCGGCCTGCTGGCCAGGGCGCGGCAGGCCGTCATGGACGTGTCCGGCTCCCGGGTGCACCGGCTGGGCCTCCTCGACGCCATCGCCAACGACGTCGTGCTGCCCGAACGGCTGTGGGAGATCGCCTGCCTCCTGCGTACTCACACCGAGCTGCGCGCCGAGCAGGCCGCGGCGCTGGCCGAGGTGATGACACCCGAGCTGGCCGCCGTGCTGGAGGCCCAGCGGGAAGCGCTCGACCTGTCGGTGGTGGCGGTCGCGGGGCGGGTGCGGGAGCTGGAGGCGTACGCGAGCCGCGTCCGGGAGGCGGACGCGGCGCTGCGCGTGCAGGAACTCCAGAAGAGCAATGAACGGTATCGGGACCTGCTGGCCAAGACCGGCGACACGGAGGGTCTGCGTCAGCTGATCGACCAGGCCGACGCCCTGACCGGGAGCCTGCGTGAAGCGATCGCCGCCGGCCAGACGCTCGACTCGGAGCTCGCCGCCGGCGACCCGCGACGCACTCCGGGGGCCGCGCGCCCCTGAGCCCCGATCACATGTTGATCATGTGGCCGGCCAGGCCGTGGATCGCCTCCTTGACCGCCTCGCCGAGCGTCGGGTGCGCGTGGACGTTGCGCGCCACCTCGTGCACCGTCAGGTCCCACTGCTGGGCCAGGGTCAGCTCCGGCAGCAGCTCGGTGACCTCGGGCCCGATCAGGTGGGCGCCGAGCAGCTCGCCATGCGTGTCATCGCTGATGATCTTGACGAACCCGGCGGCGTCGCCCAGGCCGTGCGCCTTGCCGTTCGCGGTGAACGGGAACTTCGCGACCTTCACGTCGTAGCCCAGGTCGCGGGCCTGCGTCTCGGTGTAGCCGAAGCTGGCCACCTGCGGCTGGCAGTAGGTCGCCCGCGGGATCATCACGTAGTCCAGCTCCATGGTCTCCGCGCCCGCGATGGTCTCGGCGGCGATGATGCCCATGGACTCCGCGGCGTGCGCCAGCATCAGCTTGGCGGTGACGTCGCCGATGGCGAAGATGTGCGGCACGTTCGTCCGGAGGCGCCCATCCACCGCGATCGCGCCGCGGTCGGTCAGCGCCACGCCGGTCTTCTCCAGGCCGTAGCCGTCCACCCGCGGCTGGAACCCGATGGCCTGCAGGACCTTGTCCGCCTCGAGCACCTGCTGCTGGCCGTTCTTGGTGACGGTGACCTTGACGGAGGCGCCGGTGTCCTCGATGCCGTCCACCCGGGTCGAGGTCATCACCTCGATGCCGAGCCGCTTGTAGCGCTTGGCCAGCTCCGCCGAGACCTCCTCGTCCTCCAGAGGCACGACCCGGTCCAGGAACTCCACGATCGTCACCTTGACGCCGTAGTTGTGCAGCACGTACGCGAACTCCACCCCGATGGCGCCGGCGCCCGCGATGATGATGCTGCCCGGCAGCTCCTCGGTGAGAATCTGCTCCTCGTACGTCACCACCCGCTCGGACAACTGCGTGCCCGGGATCAACCGGGTGGTCGCGCCGGCCGCGATGATGCAGTGGGAGAACGTGATCGTCTCGCCGTTGACCTGGATGGTGTTCGCGTCCAGGAACGTGCCGCGGCCGTCGTACTCCGTGATGGCGTTCTTCTTCATCAAGTAGTGAACGCCCTTGACCCGCCCGTCGGCCACCTTGCGGCTGCGCTGGAAGGCCGCGCCGTAATCGAAGGTGACCTCGCCGCTGATGCCGAAGGTCTTGGCCTCGTTGTGGAAGATGTGGGCCAGCTCGGCGTTGCGCAGCAGCGCCTTGGAGGGGATGCAGCCGACGTTCAGGCAGACGCCACCCCAGTATTTCTCCTCGACGACCGCGGCGCGCAGCCCGAGCTGGGCGGCGCGGACCGCGGCCGTGTATCCTCCCGGACCCGCGCCGAGAACGACGACGTCATAGTGAGTGCTCATGAGTCGGACCATACCGTCCGCCCGAACTCACCTCTTCGCTAGACCTCCACCTTGTACGACAGGGTGAGCTCATCAGCGGGAACACCACGAATTCCCCAGTTGACCTTGGGCATCTCGATGATGGTGATCTCCAGGTCCTCGGGGTCGTGCGGCCACTTGTCGTAGAGCTCCCGGATCAGCGCCCGCTTGGCGTCGTCGGTGCGCCCGGTGAAGCAGACCACCTCGAGGATCAGGTAGCGCTCGCTCCGCTGCGGGCACACGAAGTCGTCGGCGTCCAGCAGCAGGAACCGGTGGAACCGCTTGTCCTCGGGCAACCCCCACGCGCTCACCAGGCACGACTGCACCAGGTCCGAAATCTCCCGCTGCCGCCCGGACCACACGTCCCGGCGGCCGTACATCTTCACCTGAGCCATGTCGGCCACTATAGAGCCGTGATCCGTATCCTCCTCGCCGACGACGAAGCCATGATCCGTGCCGGGGTGCGCGCGATCCTCACGACCGACCCCTCGCTCGACGTGGTCGCCGAGGCGGGCGACGGCAGGCAGGCCGTCGACCTGGCCATCGGCCACCGCCCGGACGTGGCGCTGCTCGACATCCGCATGCCGAGGCTCGACGGGCTCGGCGCCGCGGCCGAGATCCGCAGGGTCGCCCCGGAGACGGCCGTGGTGATGCTGACCACATTCGGGGAGGACGACTACATCGCCAAGGCGCTCGACGTCGGCGCCGCGGGTTTCCTGCTGAAGTCGGGCGACCCGCGCGAGCTGATCGCCGGGATCCACGCGGTGGCCGAAGGCGCGGCCTACCTGTCGCCCAAGGTCGCGCAGCGGGTCATCGCGCAGCTCTCCGGCGGCAGAATGGCCAGGGGCGCGCGGGCGCGCGACCGCATCGAGGCGCTCACCGAGCGCGAACGCGAGGTGCTCGCCCTGCTCGGCGCCGGGTTGTCCAATGCCGAGATCGCGCGCAGGATGCACATCGTGGAGGGCACCGTGAAGGCGTACGTGAGCGCCATCCTCACCCGGCTCGACGTCCGCAACCGCGTCCAGGCCGCGATCATCGCCCACGAGGCCGGGTTGGTAGCCTGACCCGTGATGTATCGCCTTGTGTTCACGCAGGTCTTGCGGCGTTTCGACGCCGAGGCCGTGCACCATCTGACGGTGAGCGCCCTCGCGCTCCTCGCGCGGCTGCCGCTGCTCAAGCGGCTGCTGCACCGTGCGCTCGCGCCGCACGACCCGGTCCTGCGCGTGACCGCGTTCGGCGTGCACTTCCCCGGCCCGCTGGGGCTGGCCGCCGGTTTCGACAAGGACGCCGCCTGCGCGGAGGCGGTCGCGGCGCTCGGCTTCGGGCACGTCGAGGTCGGCACCATCACCGCCCACGCGCAGCCGGGCAACCCGCGCCCGCGCCTGTTCCGCCTCGTCAAAGAGCGCGCCGTGATCAACAGGATGGGCTTCAACAACGCCGGCGCCGCGGCCGCCGCCCGCCGCCTGCGCCGCACACGGGGCCTGCCCGTCGTGGTCGGGGTGAACATCGGCAAGACCAAGGTGGTCCCCGAGTCCGAGGCCGCGGCCGACTACGTGACCAGCGCCAAGCAGCTGGCCCCGCTGGCCGACTATCTGGTGGTCAACGTCAGCTCTCCCAACACGCCCGGGCTGCGCAATCTGCAGGCCGTGTCGCTGCTGCGTCCGCTGCTCACCGCGGTCAAGGAGGTCGCGGACAACACGCCCCGCCGCACTCCGCTGCTGGTGAAGATCGCCCCCGACCTCGCCGACGAGGACGTGGACGCGATCGCCGACCTGGCTTTGGAGCTCGGCCTTGACGGGATCATCGCGACCAACACCACGATCAAGCACGGCGGCGAGACCGGTGGCCTGTCAGGACGGCCGCTCAAGGGCCGCTCGCTGGAGGTGCTGCGGCGCCTGCGCGCGCGGGTCGGCGACCGCCTCACGCTGGTGTCGGCCGGTGGGGTGGAGGACGAGGACGACGTCTGGGAGCGCCTCTTGGCGGGCGCGACGCTGGTCCAGGGCTACACGGGCTGGATCTACGGCGGGCCGTTCTGGGCCGCTCGCATCCACCGCCGGCTCGCCAAGCGCGCACGCCGCCACGGGCTGAAGTCGATTACGGAGGCCATCGGCCGCACCGCCTAGCCCACTATCGTGGGACGGTGATCGAAGCCGTGTCCCTGATCGACGACGTCGTCCTGCGCCTGGCCACCAAGCAGGACGCCGAAGCCATGCTCCGTGCCTATGTCCGCAACCGCGACCACCTGCGGCCATGGGAGCCGCGCCGGCCCGAGGAGTTCTTCACGCTGCGCGGGCAGGCCCGCCGGCTCGAGGACGTGCTGGAGCAGCAGGCGGCGGGCCGGACGGTGCCGTGGGTGCTCGCCGACGGCGACGAGATCGTCGGACGTATGACGCTCAACACCATCGTCCGCGGGCCGTGGCTCAGCGCCGACCTCGGCTACTGGATGGACGCCCGCTACACCGGCCGCGGCCTGGCCAGCAGGGCCGTCGTGGAGGTGTGCAGGATGGCCGACCAGGACCTGGGCCTGCACAGGATCGCGGCCGCCACGGTGCTCCACAACGCCGCCTCGCAGCGCGTCCTGCTCAAGTGCGGCTTCGAGCCCTACGGCCTCGCGCCGCGCTATCTGGAGATCGACGGCAAGTGGCAGGACCACCGGCTGTTCCAGCGCATACTCAACGACCGCCCGGCCTTCTGAGCTACATGCTCGGCCGGGTGGACTCGGGGTCGTGCGTCATGCCCTCGATGCGGGACATCACGTCCGCCACCCGCACGCCGCTCGGCCGGTGCGGCCGCCGCCGCTGCCACGGGCGCGGCCCGGCGAGCGGGCGATACTCCACCCCGATCGCGTCCAGCCGCCCCAGGTGCTCCTCCAGCCGCCCGGCGAAGCCCTCCTGGCCGGTGCCCGACCAGGCCACCTCGGCGAGCGCGCAGGCCCGCGGCCACATGCGGTAGTCCACCGTGCGGGCGTCCGGCACCCGCTCGGTCCACAACTGCGCCTGCGCCCCCACGACCCGGGCGCGCTCCTCGTCCGTCCATTCCTCAGGCGCGGGACGGAACGCGGCCACATCCTCGACGGTGATCGCGTCCCCGATGGCCATCGGCTCGTCGGCCGTGGCCGACTCGGCGTAGTCGAAGTACAGCGGGAACACCGGCGTGGCCACCACGTCGTGCCCGGCGGCCGCGGCGCGCCGGCCCACGCCCATGCCGCGCCACGGCATGACGACGGTGTCCTGCCGCAGCCCGCCGCTGACGAACGCCTCGTCCCAGACCACGGCCCGCGCCCCCCGCTCGGCCAGCGTGTCCGCCAGCCGCCGCAGGAACCACGCCTGCAGGTCGTTGGCGGTGGCCAGGCCCAGTGAGTCCCGGTACGCCGTGATCTCCGCCGACCCGGCCCAATGGTCGAGCACCACCTCGTCCCCGCCGATGTGGACGTATGGTGTCTCGCCCAGCGCCCCCATCAGCTCGTCGAAGATCGTGGCCAGGAACTCCACGGTCGGCGGCAGCGGTGACAGGATCGCGGGGGAGATGCCCCACCGGTCCAGCACGTCGTGCCGCTCGCCGGTGGCCCCGAACGCCGGGTACGCCGCGAGGATCGCCGACGCGTGCCCCGGCACGTCGATCTCGGGAACGACCGTGACGCACCGCGCCCGGGCATAGGCCCCGATCTCCGCCAGGTCGTCGAGCGTGTAGTAGCCGCCGTGCGGGACGTCGTCGTACGCCTCCGGCTCCCCGTAGGAGTTGACCGCCGTACGCGTCCGGTGGGAGGCGACCTCGTGCAGCAGCGGGTAGGCCCTGCTCTCCACCCGCCACCCCTGGTCGTCCACCAGGTGCAGGTGGAGCCGGTTGAGCTTGTGCACCGCCATCAGGTCCACCAGGCGCAGGATCTCCCGCTTGGGGAAGAAATGCCGGGCCACGTCCAGATGCAACCCTCGCCAGGAGAACCGCGGCGCGTCCTCGATCCGCACCCCGGGCGCAGTCCACGACGCGGGCCCAGCGGACCGGTAAGAGGCGCCGGGCAGCAGCTGGTGCAGCGACTGCGCCGCGTAGAAGGCGCCGGCCCGCCCGCCGGCCACGATCTCAACGCCCCGCGAGCCGACCGTCAGCCGGTAGGCCTCCTCACCCAGCGCGGGATCCCGCCGGACGTCGATCTCACCCGAGTCGCCGGGACGCAGGTCGAGCACCGGGAGGGCCAGGCGCACGGCGTCCACCAGGTCGCCGGACACGGTGGCGCCCGCGGTCAGCTCATAAGAGGCGGACAGGTGGGTGAGCAGCTCAGGGCGAGGAATCATGCTTCGAGATAGTGCTGCAATCCGTTCGCCAGCGCCACCGCGATCTTCTGCCGGAACTTCGGGTCCTGGAACTTGGCCGCCTCGACCGCGTTGCGCATGTTGCCGGACTCGATGAAGATCTTCGGCACGGTCGACAGGTTGAGACCGCCCAGGTCGTTGCGGTAGCTCAGGGCGTCGCGGCCGATGTAGGTGGAGTAGGGCAGGCCGGTGCCCTCGGCGAAGGCGTCGCGTACGGCCAGGCCGAGCCTGTTGGACCTGCTCACGACCTTGTCCACGGGCCCGTTGATCTTCTTGGGGATGATGACGTGGAAGCCGCGGTTGCCCGCGGCCGAGCCGTCGGCGTGCACGGAGATTGCGGCGTCCGCCTCGGCCTTGTTGCCGATCGCGGCGCGCTCGGTGATGCACGGGCCGACGCCCGTGTTGCTCGTCCTGGTCAGCTTGACCGTGGCGCCGCGACTCCTGAGGATCTTGGCGAGGCGGGTGGACACGTCCCACGTGAAGGCGGCCTCGCTGTAGCCGTTGTTGGTGGCGGTGCCGGTCGTGTCGCAGGGCTTCCACTTGGTCAGCACGTTGACCTTGCGGTTGATGGCCGCAGGGGCGCGCCGGTTGCCGCCGTTGTGGCCGGGGTCGATGACGACGACCTTGCCGTCCAGCGGCTTGCTCTCCGTCGGTCCGTCCTTCGCCGTGGCCTGCCGCTGTGCCGGAGCCTGCTGCTGCACGGCGGTCGCGGGAGCGGCCTGACCTGCCGCGGCGCCACCGGAGCCGGTGCCGCCGCACGCGGAGGCGATCAGGCCGCAGACGGCGAATACTGACGCTGGTAGAGCACGCATGGCCTCCAACTTACGGGAAACCCGGTACTCAAACCGTCGTTATGAGAACCCCGGTGCGCCGACCTCCTGACGATCCAGCAGGGCGGCCAGCTCCCGCGCGTCCTCGGCGTCGAGACCGAGGACGACGCGGGGGCGACCCCACGGATGGTCGAGGGAGTGGGCGACGTAGCTGGCGACCGATTCGGCGCCGGCGTCGACGCCCCGCCCCCTGCCCGCGCGCCAGTGCCCCCAGGCGCGCTCGAGCTCGGCCGCCGCGCGCTGGGCGCAGGACACCAGTTCCGGATCACGCATGACTGTTCCCCCGGATCAGATCGTGGTCGGATGGATCCGGCCACAAATAGCATGACCCTGCCGAGTAAACCGCCGTGCGGCCACGACGCCACGCGGCTTGACCCAGCCTTGGGCGAAACCTGCTCTAGCAGGCCCCCGCAGTGGCAGCCTGCTTGGCAGAGTCGTCACTCAGTTTTGGCCTGCCCGGTGCTGCGGCGGACGATCAGCTCGGGGCGGATCTCACGCATGCGGGCGACCTTGGCGGGTTCTCCGATCCGGTCGCTCAGCAGCGCGGCTGCCGACCTGCCCATCGCACGGCGGGGCTGGTCGACCGAGGTCAGCGATATGTGCCGGGAGGCCGACAGGTGCGTGTTGTCGTACCCCACCACGGAGAGGTCATCCGGCACGGTCAGGCCCAGTTCGCTCGCGGCTGACAGCACGCCGAGCGCGACCACGTCATTGGCGGCGAAGATCGCCGTGGGCCTGGGGTCGCGGGTCAGCAGCGCCATCGCCGCCTCCCGGCCGCCGTCCTCCGAGGAGTTCGCGGCCTCGACCATGATGTACGGCGCCAGCGAGTGCCTGCGCATCGCCACGAGATATCCCTCGCAGCGCGACGAGCGCGGGCCCTCGATGTGCGCGATGCGCTTGTGGCCGAGCTCGACCAGGTGGTCGATGGCCAGGCGGGCGCCGAGCTGGTCGTCGTCGACCACGATGTCGACGCTGTCGAGCTCGATGTCACGTTCCCCGACGACGACGGTCGGCGTGTAGGCGGTGGCCTCGATCAGCGTCTCGCTGGTCGGCGGGATGCCCAGCAGGACCAGCCCGTCGACCCTGAGCTCGAGGAAGGCCTCCACGGCCTCGTCCTCGAACGCCGGATCCCACTGGCTGTTCCCGATCAGCATGCGCAGGCCGTCGCCGTGCAGGCTCTCCTGCAGGCCGTCGAGGAACTCGGCATAGAACGGGTTGTGCAGGTCGGCGACGAGCGCGCCGACGAGGTGTGTACGGCCTTCGACCAGGCTGCGTGCGACCGCGTTCGGCCGGTAGCCGAGCTCGCGGGCGGCCTGCAGCACCGCTTGGCGCCGGTGCTCACTCACGTGCGGGGATCCGCGTAGCACGAGAGAGACCAGCGATTTCGAGACGCCGGCTCGCTCGGCGACGTTGCGGATGGTCGGTCTGGGCCGAGGCAGGGCATCTACCTCTCTGAGCTCAGTGATGGTTGAAGTGTTGACGGGCGGTCCTGACATGTGTCTCCCCCGCGATGCGGATACGGGCACCTGTCTGACCAAACGATCGAGTTAGCCGCAGGGTACGGCCTCCGTCACCGATTGACTCCAAGATGCCGATATTGACCGGATATGCACACGTCAGCCATTCGATACTGTGCAGATGTGACAAGCGGGAAGTCAGCCGAGACGGCACGGCCGGCACGGCGCAGGCTCAGCGTGGACCGCCGTCGCGAGGAGCTCATGGCGGCCGCTCTGGAGCTGTTCAGCACCCGCGACGCGGAGGACGTCTCGATCGACGACGTGGCGTCGGCGGCAGGCGCCTCTCGAGCCTTGGTCTACCACTACTTCGGCGGCAAGCAGGAGCTCTACGTGGCCGCGCTGAAGAGCGCGGCGGAGCAGCTGGAGTCCCGGTTGCGTCCGCAGAACGGCGGAAGGCCGCTGGACGAGCTGGCCTCCGGGCTCAAGCGGTATTTCGACTTCGTCGAGGAGCACGCGGCCGGATTCGCGGCGCTGCTGCGCGGCGGCCCGGCCAACAGGACGGGCGAGATCGGCGAGATCGTGGACGGCGTGCGGCGGCGGCTTTTCCGCCTCATCCAGAAGCAAATGGGCGTCGAGGAGCCGAGCCCGGTGCTGCGCACGACGCTGCGGTCGTGGATCGCCTCCGTGGAGACGGCGGGTCTCGACTGGCTGGAGCATCGCGACATCGAGCGTCCGACGCTCGAGCGCATGCTCGTCGCCCAGATGGCGGCGCTGCTAGGGGTTGCCGCCACCCACGACGATGATGTGGCGGAGCTGCTGCAGCGTCTGGGGTGAGCAGGAAGGATGGCGCCGGGCGGGCGGCGCCAGCTCCCAACAGTGGTGGACCGGGCCCAGTCAGCCTGGTCCACCCCTCAACCCCCCTGAGGTTCGTGAGTCACGAGCCTCTGGTCACTCCGAGCGCTGCTGCGGAATGCCCGCGAGCAGTGCCCGAACCTCGGTCTCCCGGTAACGCCGATGACCGCCCAGGGTGCGAATCGACGTCAACTTGCCCGCCTTGGCCCACCGCGTGACGGTCTTGGGGTCGACCCTGAACATGGTGGCGACCTCAGCGGGCGTAAGCAGTGGCTCGGCCTCGGGTGTACGAGCTGACATTTGTGCGGCCTCTCCTCCGTGTGGACCGGCTTCGCGATCCTGTGACTGCCTTTGCGCGTGTCACGGATGTCCACCTACGGCCCAGAGCGTGCGGCTTTTCTGAGCCATATGCGGTATCACCCGATGTGACCATACCGCCACGCAGAGCGATTGGCGAGCCCTTCTTTGACCCAACTGCCCGCCCCCGTGGCCATGTCACGCTCGGTGATTCTAGCGACACGGTTCGTGGTATCGCAGTGAAAACGGCAAACTACTCAGTTCGCAGAAGAGAGCAGCCGTGAGACGTGACCTACTCATGCAGGTCAGACGGCCGTATTGGGGTTCAGTTGGCAGATTCCAGCTGTTGCATTGACTTCCACCGGAGGATCACCCTCTGGTACATGGCGTAGGCAAGTTCTTCTTGACCCGTGTCCAGGCCCGTCAGAGCCGCCGCGAGCTCCGCCACCGACTGGTCCGCCTGCAGCGCGTCGTCGTTCATGAGATGCACGAGACCGCCGTAGTCCAGCTCGACCAGCGAATGCGGGTGGAACTCCTCCAGCCACCGCGCGATGTCCTCCACGTCGAAGTTGGCCGACACCTCGCCCAGATGCCTGCGCAGCACATTGAGTGCCCGCGCCGCCCGCCTCCTGGCCTGCGCCATGGAGGTGACGTAGATGAGGTTGCGTCCGGTCGCCGTCGTCTTCACGTCCTGCCCAGGAGTGGAGGAGCCGAGCACCAGCCAGCGCTCGTTCCCATCAAACGGCACGAACCACGATGGCGGCACATGCCACGCCGTAGTGCGAATGTGCGTGCGCAACGCGGACGAGTCGACCTGGCGCTTGAACCGGTCGAAGTCGTCGGCGATCTGCTCGGCCACGCCCTTGGGCACGAGGCGGTCCATCAGCTTCGCGGGAGTCGCCCCGCGCAGCCTTGAGAACGCCAGCCATGAGCGCAGACGGCTTTGCCAGGGGCACACGTACAGACGGTCTTCAACACGCCGTAGATAGGCGTTGGGACTCTCCTGAGCGGGAACGGGTTGAGGGGGCATGCCGAGCAGGCGCATCACCGACTCGCCGTGCTCCGCATTGAGCGCGTTCGCGCGGCGCGGGCGGTCCCGTGAGTCGGCGTAATCGGCCCACACCTTGCGCTCGGACTCGGCGAACGCGGTCAGTGGCTCATAGACGCGGAGGTAGGCGGCATAGGGCAGCACGGAGGCATCGTGTCACGAAGCGACCCTGCATGCACCGTTGTGGCTTACTACTCTGTGAGGTGATCTCCGCCGCAACGGTGCGGCGGACCGGACAGGGAGTCACTACCGTGACCGACGTCTTCGGCTCGTCCCACAAGGACGTCCACGAGCAGGTCGTGTTCTGCGCCGACGAGCAGAGCGGCCTGCGTGCCATCATCGCCATCCACAACACCGCCCTCGGGCCGGCGTTGGGCGGCACCAGGTTCTATCCGTACGAGAGCGAGCATGCGGCCCTCGCCGACGTGCTCAACCTGGCCAAGGGCATGGCGTATAAGAACGCCCTGGCCGGCCTGGACCTGGGCGGCGGCAAGGCCGTCATCATCGGCGATCCGGCCCAGGACAAGAACGAGGCGCTGCTGCGCGCGTACGGCAGGTTCGTCGAGTCGCTCGGCGGCCGCTACATCACCGCCTGCGACGTCGGCACCTACAGCGAGGACATGGACATCGTCGCCCGTGAGTCGCGCTTCGTCACCGGCCGCACCGTGGCTAACGGCGGGGCGGGGGATTCGTCCATCCTGACGGCGTTCGGCGTATTCCAGGGCATGCGTGCCTCGGCTGAGCGGGTTTACGGCACACCGTCGCTGCACGGCAAGCGGGTCGGCGTCGAAGGGGTCGGCAAGGTGGGCCACCGTCTGGTCGAGCTCCTGCGTGAAGACGGCGCCGAGGTCGTGATCTGCGACGTGAGCCCCAAGGCGATCGAACGCGTCCGCCTGCGGCACCCGGAAGTGGACGTGGTGGCCGATGCCAGGGCCCTGACGTCGGCCGACATCGACGTGTTCGCGCCGTGCGCGCTGGGCGGCGCGCTCGATGACGACACCGTGGCTCGGCTGAAAGCGAAAATCGTTTGCGGTGCGGCCAACAATCAACTCGCTCACCCGGGCGTCGAGAAGCAACTCGCCGAACGCGGGATCCTGTACGCGCCGGACTACGTCGTCAATTCCGGCGGGGTGATCCAGGTCGCCGACGAGATCAAGGGCTTCGACATGGATCGGGCCAGGTCCAAGGCCGCCCAGATCTATGACACGACTCTGAAGATCTTCCGAATCGCGGCGGATGAGGGCGTTCCTCCCGCGGTCGCAGCGGATAGGCTAGCTGAGCGCAGAATGTCGGAAGTCGGGCGTATTCGGGCTATTTGGCTGGGCCACTGACGCCCCACGCCCATACGGCGTACCGAGCTGGGCACAAAACAGGTACGGTAATAGGCGAACGATAGGCTGACGCCCAAAGTCAGGCGGCGTCAGTGTGTGGTGCGTTAGCGACGAGGGGTCGGGGACGACCCCACACGAGGGGGTCGAGCCAATGGGGCGCGGCCGAGCAAAGGCCAAGCAGGTCAAGGTTGCTCGCCAGCTGAAGTACAACAGCGGTGGCACGGATCTTGACCGTCTTCGCGACGAACTCGGGGTCGGAGACTCCAGCCGCAGTGACGACGCCGACGACCTCAACGATGAGCTGGCGGATCGCTATGCCGATTACGCCGATGACTATGACACCGGAGACGACGACGACAGCCGTCCGTCCGGCCGTCGATAGCCACACTCCTGGTTGACGTGGCCGAGGGCCCGGCGTGCCGGATCCTCGCCCACGTTCGTCGGGCCCCACGGGCAACCGTGGGGCTTTCGTCACGCTTGCCGGGAAAGGAATCCGGCGATGAGCGGGGCGATCTCTGGAAGCTTCTCCTCCAGCGCGAAGTGCCCGGTGTCGAACACATGCACCTCGGCCTCGGGCACGTCGTGCCGGTACGCGTGCGCGCCGGCCTCCAGGAAGATCGCGTCTCCCCGCCCCCAGAGCACCAGCGTGGGCGGGCGGTGCTCGCGCAGCCATGCCTGCCAGGCGGGATACAGCTCCAGGTTCGACCGGTAGTCGAGCGCGAGCGCCAGTTGTGCCTGCTTGCGTCCGGGCAGATCCAGGAAGTGCTGGTCGAGTGTCCATCCGTCGGGCGCGATCAGTGACGGGTCGGCCGTGCCGTCCTCGTACTGGCTCCGCGTGACCGGCAAGGTGAACAGCTCCTCGGGCGGGGCGCCGATGGTCTTGCGCGCGACGTCGGAGAGCCCCTCGTCGTAGGCGTTGGCGTTCTGCACGATCAAGGCGGCGATCCACTCGGGATGCCGGGCGGCGACCCGGAAGCCCACCGGGCCGCCGAAGTCGAACGCGTACCACACGAACCGCTCGAGCCCGATCGCCCGCACGAAGCCCTCGACCACGTCGGCGAGCCGGTCGAAGGAGTAGACGAAGCCGTCGGGCGCCTGCGTGTGCCCGAACCCCGGGTAGTCGGGCGCGACCAGTCGGTAGCGGTCGCCCAGCGCGTCCATCAGCCGCCTGTATTGGTGTGAGGCGGACGGGAAGCCGTGCAGTAGCAGCACCGGCAGCGCGTCTCGCGGCCCTGCCTCCCGGTAGAAGACTCGCACGCCGTCCACGTCCACGAACCCGTGCCGCACCTCGGGAATGTTCATGACTAATGCCTCTTTCGGTGGAAGATGCATTAGTTATAAGCGTGCGACATCTAATGGGTCAACCCTGGGATGTACCATTAGGGCCATGGAGTTCCTGATCGGTGAGCCGCTCGCGCTGGACCTGGTCAACACCCGCACGCGGGACTTCGACGCCCTTGACGCGCCCGGGGACTTCCAGACGTGGCTCGCCCGCCAGGCCGATCGGCTCACCCTGCCGTCGGCCCCGCTCACGGCCGCTGGGCTGGCGGCCGTCCGCCGCCTGCGCGGCCAGGTGGAGTCGGCGCTCAACGCCGTGCGCGAGGGCGCACCGCCGCCGGACGCGGCGGTCGCCGCGCTCAACGAGGCGGCTCGCGCCGCGCCGCCCTACCGTGTGCTGGAGTGGCGGGACGGCACCTTCCGCACGGGCACGGGCCGGGACGGCGACGACCTGGCCCGCCTGCTCGCCCAGCTCGCCGAGGCCGCGGCCGACCTGCTCACCGACCCGGCCGCGGGCCGGATCCGGGGCTGCGAGGGCCCCGACTGCCGCATGGTGTTCCTGCCCGCACACCCGCGCCGCCGCTGGTGCTCACCCGACCTGTGCGGCAACCGCGTGCGCGTGGCCCGCTACTACCAGCGCCACAAGAGCACCTGAGTCAGCGTCCGCCTGGGTCGTGCTCGCCGCCGCGTCAGCAGTCGGCCGAGCACGGGCGCCGTTGCCTTGGCGCGCCCGCGTCGGCCAGGAGGCGTGGAGGTGCGGCGGGGTCAGCGGTAGCGGGCGTGGCCGGTGCCTGGGACGACTTCGCCCATGGCCCAGGCGGGCAGGCCGCGGTCGCCGAGGAGGCGGATCGCGGCGTCGGCGGCGTCGGGGGCGACGATGGCCGCCATGCCGACTCCCAGGTTGAAGGTGCGGTCCATGTCCTTCTGGGCCACCCGCCCATGCCCGGCCAGCAGGCCGAAGATCGGGGGAGGTGTCCAGGATGAGCGGTCGAGCAAGGCGTCCAGGTGCCCGGGAAGTGAGCGGGACACGTTGCCCTCGATCCCGCCACCCGTGATGTGCGCGAACGCGTGGACCGTCCCCGTACGAGCCAGCTCAAGGCAGTCGAGCGAATAAATGCGGGTCGGCTCGAGCAGCTCCTCACCCAGCGGCCGCTCCAGCTCGGGCGGCACCGTGTCGAGCGACAGCGAGGCCTCACGCAGGATGTGGCGCACCAGCGAGTAGCCGTTGGAGTGCACGCCGGAGGAGGCGAGCCCCAGCACCACGTCGCCTTCCTGGACGAGGGAGGGCCCGAGCATGGCGGCGGCCTCCACGACCCCCGTGCCGGCCCCCGCCAGGTCGTATTCGTCCGGCCCCATCGCGCCCGGGTGCTCGGCCGTCTCGCCGCCCACGAGCGCGGCTCCGGCCAGGCGGCAGCCTTCGGCCACGCCGCCGACGATCTCGGCGACGCGCTCGGGCACCACCTTGCCGCAGGCGATGTAGTCGGTCATGAACAGCGGCTCGGCTCCGCAGACCACGAGATCGTCCAGGACCATGCCCACCAGGTCGATGCCGATGGTGTCGTGCTTGCCGTACTGCTGGGCGATCATGACCTTGGTGCCCACGCCGTCGGTGGAGGTGGCCAGCAGCGGCCGCTGGTAGCGCAGCAGGGCCGAGGCGTCGAACAGGCCGGCGAAGCCGCTGGCGTCGTCGACCACCTCGGGCCGCCGCGAGCGCGCCACCTTGCTCTTCATCAGGTCGACGGCCCGCTCACCGGCCGCGATGTCCACCCCTGCGGCCTCGTACGTACTCACGCAGCCTCCTTCGTCGGCAGCGTGAGCACTTGTACTGCTGTGTCCATGGTTCGCTCGCTACGCTCGCTCACGCCTTCGTCTCCAACACGAACTTGCCCACGTTGTCCTGGTCGATGGGGATCGGGTACGAGCCGTCGAAACAGGCCCGGCAGAGGCGGTCGGCCGGAATCGTGGTGGCCTTGGTGAGGCCCTCCAGGGAGATGTAGCCGAGGGAGTCGGCGCCGAGCGAGGCCCGAATCTCCTCCACGGTCAGCGAGCCCGCGATCAGCTCGGCCCTGGTGGCGAAGTCGATGCCGTAGAAGCACGGCCAGGCCACGGGCGGCGAGGAGATGCGTACGTGCACCTCACGCGCCCCCGCCTCGCGCAACATCTTGACGATGGCGCGCTGGGTGTTGCCCCGCACGATCGAGTCGTCCACGACCACCAGCCGCTTGCCCTCGACGACCTCGCGCAGTGGGTTGAGCTTGAGCCGGATGCCGAGCTGGCGGATGGTCTGGGAGGGCTGGATGAAGGTGCGGCCCACGTAGGAGTTTTTGACCAGGCCCTGCCCGTAGGGGATCCCGCTCTCCTGGGCGTAACCCACGGCGGCCGGGGTGCCGGACTCCGGCGTGGGGATGACCAGGTCGGCCTCCACGGGATGCTCGCGGGCCAGCACGCGGCCCACCTCGACCCGGGTGACCTGCACGCCGCGTCCCGCGATGGTGGTGTCGGGGCGGGCGAGGTAGACGTATTCGAACAGGCAGCCCTTCGGCTCGGCCAGCGCGAAGCGGCGCGACCGCACGCCGCGCTCGTCGATGGTGAGCAGCTCGCCCGGCTCGATCTCGCGGACGAACGTGGCGCCCACGATGTCGAGCGCGGCCGTCTCCGAGGCCACCACCCAGCCGCGCTCGAGACGGCCGAGCACCATCGGGCGGATGCCCTGCGGATCGCGGGCCGCGTAGAGCGTCTTCTCGTCCATGAACACCAGCGAGTAGGCGCCCTTGACCTGCGGAAGCAGCTCGGCGGCCGCGTCCTCGACGGAGCGGGTGCGGTCCTGGGCCAGCAGCGTGGTCAGGACCTCGGTGTCGGTGGTGGCCCTGGTGGACCCCGGAGTCAGGCGCTGGGCCAGCTCCGGAGTGTTGATCAGGTTGCCGTTGTGCGCGAGCGCGAGGCCACCGACGTCGGTGGAGCTCAGCGTGGGCTGCGCGTTCTCCCACACACTCGATCCGGTCGTGGAATAGCGGCAGTGGCCGATGGCCAGGTGACCGCGGAGGGTGCCCAGCACAGACTCGTCGAAGACCTGAGCCACCAGGCCCATGTCCTTGTAAACGAGAATGCGGCTGCCCTCACTGACTGCGATGCCCGCGGACTCCTGGCCGCGGTGCTGCAACGCGTACAGCCCGTAGTAGGTCAGTTTTGAGACTTCCTCGCCCGGAGCCCAGACGCCGAAGACGCCACAGGCGTCTTTAGGAGCGCGGTCATCGAGGTCCAGGTCATGGCCGAGTCGGCCGTCGCCCTTCAGCACATGCCTCAGTCTAGGTTGACCGAATCCGTGCTCGCACCCCGGGTCGATATCACAGCGCGTGGGATGACCTGCCCGCATTGGATCCGTCACGGACGAACTCCCCGGTGACGTTGCGGTTGGCGGCGGAGCCGAGGAAGACGATCAGCGCGGCCAGGTCGTCGGCCGTCGACAGGCGGCGGCTGGGCGTGCGGGCGGCGATCTGGTCCAGGGCCGATTGCGGGATGGGGCGGGAGACGCCGGTGATCGTGAGGCCGGCGACGACCACGTTCACCAGGATGCCGTCCCTGCCGGCCTCCCAGGCCAGGGCGCGGGCCATGCCGTGCAGGGCCATCTTCGCGGTGCCGTACGGGCCGGGACCCGGCAGTCCCTCCTCGGCCGCCCCGGACGACACGAACACGATCCTGCCGAACCCGCGCCGCCTCATCTCGGGCAGCACGGCCTGGGCGAGCAGGGCGTTGCCGACGACGTTGGCGTGCAGGGCGGCCGTCCACTCCGCGGCGGGCACGTCCTCGAAAGGAATGCTGTTGGGCATGATCGTGCCCCAGCGCACGGCGTTCGCGATGAGCGCGTCCACCGGGCCGGCCTGGGCGACGGCGGGCGCGATCGTCGTGTGGTCCTCCAGATCCAGGTGGACGGCCGCCGCCTCGCCGCCTTCCGCCTCGATCCGCTTGACGATCTCGGCCGCCCGATCCGCGCCGGACTTGTAGGTGATCGTGACGCGCGCGCCTGATTGGGCGTACGCGAGCGCGGTCGCGGCGCCGACGCCCGACGAACCACCGGTGATGAGCACATGCATGTAAATTTCCCCTCAAAAGTGAGATTAGCCGACTAATTAGCCAGCTAACTCGAAGTGTGGTGGCCACGCAAGGGCCGTTCGCTGGAAGTGAAAGGACTAGAGGCGCTTGGCGCGGACGAGGCGGGTGAGCAGATCGCGTTCGGCGTCGGCCAGGCCGCGCAGGAGGTTCTCGTCCATCTTGGTCCAGATCTCCTCGACCGGCTCGCGCAGCGCCTTGCCCGCGTCGGTGAGGTGCACGCGGCCCACCCGCGGCCGGTCAGGATCGGGCGCCCGATAGACGAAGCCGGCCCGCTCCAGCCGCTGCAGGGTCTTCGTCACGGTCGGCGGCTCGACGCCCAGCCTGGCGATGAGCTCGCCCTGCGTCAGCGCGTCCTCGCGCCACAGCTGGTTGAGCAGCATCTCCTGTCCCACGTGGAGGCCGAGCGGCGCCAGGGCCGCGGCCAGCTGGTTGCGCTGCGCCTTCATGAGCTTGATCAATGCGTACGACAGGGTCTCGTCCAGCATGCCCTCATCTTGCCCGTCGCCTGCCGCTTTGGTGCATGGAGACCCAAGTATGGGCGGCCTCTTACCGTGTCATGTGGTTTAGCCGACGCCCTCCGCGAAAGGGTGAAGTATCCGGCATGCAAACCCGTCGGGAGACGCAGACGTGACCACATCTGGGGATCCGAACGAGCCGCGCCAGGGGAAGGACCCACGCGAGGACCGTCCGGAAGAGGGTGAGCACGCGCCCGAGTGGTGGCGCGAGGGCGCCGAGGAGAACGAGCGGCCAGGGCAGGAGGAGCGCCCGCCCACGCCTGGGCCCTACGAGCCCAGGCCCTACGAGCCTGAGGCGGAGCCGGAGCCGCCGGCCCGCGAGGACGAGGAGCCGATCGCGCCGGCGCCACCCGTGGTGCCGCCGCCTGACGTGCCGCCCACGCACGAGCCGCGGCCGGCCGAGCCCACGCATGAGCCGCGGCCGGTCGAGCCCACGCACCCCGACCTGCCCACCGCGCCCGAGACCCCGGAGCCGTCGGTCGGCGACGCCGAGACGACCCAGGCGTACCCGATTCCTGGCGCCACGCCGCGGTATCCCGGCTGGGAAGGCGCGCCACGGGAGGAGGAGCCGCCGAGCAGGCCGGCGCCGTCCCGGTACGAGCAGGGGGCCCAGAGCGGCCAGCCACCCGTCAGCCCGTACGGCCAGTACGCCGCAGGCCCACCGGAGCAGCCGCCCAGCGTCCCCGGCACCATCCCGTCCAGCCCGTACGGCGGCCCGCCGGGTTACGGGCCGCCCCCGCCCGGAGCCCCGTACGGCCACCCGGGCCCTCCCTACCCGCAGCCCGAGCAGCAGGACAGGACCGGCCAGGGCCTGGCCACGGCCGCGCTGGTGCTCGGCGTGGCGAGCCCTTTCCTGGTGTTCGTCTGCTTCACCGGCTTGATCACCGCGATCCTGTCGATCGTCTTCGGGTGCGTGGCACTGGCCAGGCACGCGGGCAGGGGCCGCGCCATCGCCGGCATCGTGATCAGCGTCCTGTCCCTGGTGCTCTTCTCGATCGTGGCCCTCTGGTTCTGGAACGTGGTCCAGCAATGCGCCTACCTCCCCAGCGATCAGGTCGACCGCTGCTTCGAGGAGAGGTTCCCCTGGATGAGCGGGGCCGGCCGCTAGCGCAGCGGCAGGTGCTCTGACAGATCGGCGCGTGATCCGCTGGCGGAGATCGCGCCTTTCGCCATGGCCTCCTCCCATGTCAGCCGGCCCAGCGCGAGCTCGATCCAGGTCCGCCCGTCGGTCTCGACCACGTTCGGCGGCGTGCCCCGCGTGTGCCGAGGGCCGGCGATGGCCTGGACGGCGGCGTACGGCGGGACGCGGATCTCGACGGTCCTGCCGGGCGCGGCGGCGGCCAGCTTGTCGAGCAGGTAACGCACCGCGTGCCTGGCCGCGTCACGCTCCGGCCGCAGCCCCCGGTCGTAGGCGGCCAGCACCGCGGCGACGAGCGCGTCGGGCAGGGCGGACGCGGGCCCGTCGTAGGAAGGTTCGTCGAGGGCGATCAACTGGTCATCGAGGGCTGATTTCAGCCGTTCTGGCTCTATTTTGCGTGCCGGCACCCCACTATTGTCTCCCGGGAAGCGTTCATCGAGACGGAGGTCTTCGTTCACCTACGGTTTCAGCGGTGGCCGTAGCGTCCCCGCCGTACAACCGCGCACTTATCTGGAGGACCTGTGGCGAACCTCATGGGAGGCCGGCGGCTGCTGCCGCTGCTATCCACCCCGCACAAAGGTGGCCGATCTGCGCTGACCTGTCAGTTCCGCTGCGGCAACGCGTGCGCGCACGAGGACGGCAACACCTCTGACAACGCGTACTTCGGCGATGTGGTGAAGGAGGCGCTGTCGCGCCGCGGCGTGCTGCGCGCCGGCGCCCTGGGCGCTCTGGTGGCGGGCGTGGGCGTGGCCGGGGCGGCCCCGGCGCTCGCCGCCGACCCCGAGGCGGCCGCAACCGATCGCGGCTGGTCTGGGAGCGACCTGCGTTTCACCCCTGTGGCGCCGAACAAAGAAGACGCGCTGACCGTCCCGGACGGCTACAGCTCCTCTGTTGTGGTGCGCTGGGGCGACCCGGTGCTGCCCGGCGCGCCGGCCTTCGACTACGAGAAGCAGACCGCCGAGGCCCAGAACAAGCAGTTCGGCTACAACTGCGACTTCGTGACGCTGTTCCCGATGGGCCGCGACCGTGGGCTGCTCTGGGTGAACCACGAGTACAGCGACGAGACGCTGATGTTCCGCGGCTACACGGGCGGGGCCACCGCGACCGAGGAGCAGATCAAGATCGGGCTGGCCGCGCACGGCGGCTCGATCGTGGAGATCGCCCGCGAGGGCAGCGGCCAATGGAAGCTGGTCACCAGCGGTCGTCGCCGCTACAACCGGCGCATCACCGCTCAGACCCCCATGAAGTTCAGCGGTCCGGCCGCCGGCAGCGACCTGCTCAAGACGGCCGCCGACCCCCAGGGTCTCAAGCCGGTCGGCATGCTCAACAACTGCGCGGGCGGCACCACCCCGTGGGGCACGGTGCTGACCGCCGAGGAGAACTTCGACCAGTACTTCGTCAACGCCGACAAGGTGCCTGCGGAGCAGAAGCAGTACGCCACTCGCTACACGCTCACCAACGGCACCCCGTCGAGCAGCCGCAGGTTCGACCGTGTCGAGGAGCGCTTCGACCTGGCCAAGCACCCCCACGAGGCCAACAGGTTCGGCTGGATCGTGGAGATCGACCCGTTCGATCCCGACTCCACGCCGATCAAGCGCACCGCGCTCGGCCGCTTCAAGCACGAGGCCGCGACCACGTCGATCGCCAGGGACGGCCGCCTGGTCGCGTACATGGGTGACGACGCGCGCTTCGAGTACGTCTACAAGTTCGTCTCCAAGGACCGCTACATCCCCGGAAACGAGCGGCACAACCGGACGCTGCTGGACGAGGGCACTCTCTACGTGGCCAAGTTCACCGGCGACAGCCCGGCGTCCGAGATCGACGGCACCGGCAAGCTGCCCGCCGACGGCCTGTTCGACGGCTCCGGCGAGTGGATCCCGCTGGTCTCGGGCAAGAAGTCGTTCGTGGACGGCATGACCGCCGAGCAGGTCCTGGTCTACACCCGCGTGGCCGCCGACAAGGTGGGCGCGACCAAGATGGACCGCCCGGAGGACGTCGAGCGCAACCCGGTCACCGGTGCCATCTACGTGGCGCTGACCAACAACAGCAACCGCACCGCGGTCCAGGTGGACGAGGCCAACCCGCGTCCCTCCAACAAGCACGGCCACGTGCTGGAGATCGTCGAGCAGCGCAACGACGCGGCCGCGACGAAGTTCGCCTGGTCGCTGCCGCTGGTCTGCGGTGACCCGAACGACGCCGCGACGTACTTCGCCGGCTTCGACAAGTCGAAGGTCTCGCCGATCTCGTGCCCGGACAACCTGGCGTTCGACCGCGACGGCAACCTGTGGATCTCCACGGACGGCAACGCGCTCGGCACCAACGACGGCCTGTTCGTGATGCCCGTCCGCGGCAAGGAGCGCGGCTACCTGCGCCAGTTCCTCACGGTCCCCGTCGGCGCCGAGACCTGCGGCCCGCTGATCACCCAGGACCAGCGCAGCGTGTTCGTGGCCGTGCAGCACCCGGGCGAGACCGACGACGCCACCCCGGAGCAGCCGAGCAGCCACTGGCCCGACGGAGGCGGCAGCCAGCCGCGCCCCTCGGTCGCCGTGGTCTGGCACAGCAAGGGCAAGAAGATCGGCGCTTGACCTCAACTTAACTTGAGGAAGTAGCGTTCCATGCCATGAGCATGGAAATGACCGCTTGGCACCAGCTGTATTCGATGAACAACCGGCCGGAGCGTCGCCCCCTGTCCAGGGCGACGCTTCGGCGCATCGGCGGCTTCGCCCGCCCGCACCGCCGGAGACTGGCGCTGTTCATGGTGCTCAGCGTGGTGATGGCAGGTCTGGCGGTGGCCTCTCCGCTGCTCGCCGGCCGTGTGGTTGACGCGATCTTCAATGCGGAGCCACTGGACGTGGTCGTCATGGTGGCCCTGGCGATCGCGGGCCTGGCCGTCGCCGAGGCGGGGCTCGGGCTGATCAACAGGTGGTTGTCCGCGGGACTCGGTGAGAGTCTGATCCTGGACCTGCGTACGGCCGTCTTCGACCACGTGCAGCGCATGCCGATCGCGTTCTTCACCAGGACCCGCACCGGCGCGCTGGTGAGCCGCCTCAACAACGACGTGATCGGGGCGCAGCGGGCGTTCACCGACACCCTGTCCGGCGTGGTCGGCAACCTCGTGACGCTCGCGTTGACGCTCACGGCGATGATCAGCATCTCCTGGCAGATCACTCTGCTCGCGCTGCTGCTCTTGCCGATCTTCGTGCTGCCCGCCCGGCGGATGGGCACCAGGATCGCCCGGTTGCGCCGGGAGGCCGCCGACCACAACGCGGCCATGGGCACCCAGATGACCGAGCGGTTCTCCGCGCCGGGCGCGACGCTGGTGAAGTTGTTCGGCCGGCCCGCGCACGAGTCGGCCGAGTTCGCGAGCCGGGCCAGGCGGGTGCGGGACATCGGCGTGCGCTCCGCCATGACCCAGTCGGCCTTCGTCACCGCGCTGACCCTGGTCTCGGCGCTGGCCCTGGCCCTGGTGTACGGGCTCGGCGGCTTCTACGCCCTGCGTGCCCAGCTGGCGCCGGGCGCGCTCGTGGCGATGGCCATGCTGCTCACCCGCCTGTACGCCCCGCTGACCGCGCTGGCCAGCGCCCGCGTGGACATCATGAGCGCGGTCGTCAGCTTCGAGCGGGTCTTCGAGGTGCTCGACCTGAAGCCGCTCATCCAGGAGAAGCCGGACGCCGGGCAGGTGCCTGACGGGCCGGTCGCGGTCGAGTTCGAGGACGTGCGGTTCGCGTACCCGTCGGCCGACAAGGTCTCGCTCGCCTCGCTGGAGGAGGTGGCCGCGCTCGACACGCGCGGCGGCGTCGAGGTGCTGCACGGCGTCTCGTTCCGGGCCGAGCCCGGCCAGATGGTGGCGCTGGTCGGCTCGTCGGGCGCGGGCAAGTCCACGATCGCCCAGCTCCTGCCTCGGCTGTACGACGTCGACTCCGGCGCGGTCCGGCTCGGCGGCGTGGACGTGCGCGACCTGACCTTCGACGCCATCCGCGACACGCTCGGCATGGTCACCCAGGACGGTCACCTGTTCCACGAAACGATCCGGGCCAACCTGCTGCTGGCCCGGCCGGAGGCGACCGAGGACGAGATCTGGGACGCGCTCACCAGGGCCAGGCTGGCGACCCTGATCGAGTCGTTGCCCGACGGGCTCGACACCGTGGTCGGCGAGCGCGGTTACCGCCTGTCGGGCGGCGAGCGCCAGCGGCTCACGATCGCCCGGCTGCTGCTGGCCAGGCCCAGGGTGGTCATCCTGGACGAGGCCACGGCGGCGCTCGACTCGACCTCGGAGGCGGCCGTGCAGGCGGCGCTCGGCGAGGCGCTCGCGGGCCGGACCGCCGTGGTGATCGCGCACCGGCTCTCCACGATCCGCGCCGCCGATCTCATCCTGGTGATCGAGGACGGCCGCGTGGTGGAGCGCGGCACACACGCCGAGCTGCTCGCTGTCGGCGGCCGCTACGAGGAGCTTTACCGCACTCAGTTCGAGGACCCGACGGTGACGGAGGCCGCCGCCTGAGGCTCTTCCCTTCGGCTGCGGAGCGCGTAGAGCGCGACCGGGATCGCCGCCAGCACCACCACCGCCGCGACCACCAGCGTGAACTGGTAAGCGTCAAGGAAGGCGGCGAGCGGCGCCCGGTCGCTCGCGCTCTGCCTGGAGGTCAGGATCGCCCCCAGCACGGTGATGCCGAGCAGCCCGAACACCTCGCGTGAGACGTTCAGCATGCCCGAGGCGACGCCGGAGCGGTCCTTGGGCATCCCGCTGAGGATGGCGGCGGTCAGCGGCACCAGCAGGCCGCCGCCGAGCCCGTACAGGAGGAACCAGGGTGCCACGTCGGCGTAGTCGGCGTCGGCGCCGACTCCGGAGAGCAGGTAGATGGCCGCGCCCATGAGCGCCATCCCGAGCGCCACCGTCGGGCCGATGCCCAGCCGCGCGCTCACCCGCTGGGACAGGATCGCCATCACGGCCATGACCAGGGCCATGGGCACGAACGACGCGCCCGCCTCAGTCGGGGAGAAGCCGAGCACGTTCTGCAACCAGAGCGCGCTGAAGAAGTAGATCCCGAACACCCCGAACGACCAGATCCCGCTGGTGAGCAGCCCGCCGGTGAACGTCGGGGACCTGAACAGCGACATCACGATCATCGGCTCCGCGGCCCGCGCCTCGACCAGCACGAACGCGACCGCCGCGGCCGCGAACACGCCGAGCGTGGCCAGGATCTCCGGCGAGGTCCAGCCGGCCCGTTCGCCCTCGATGAGCGCGTACGTCAGCGCGAACAGCGCCAGCGCCGACGTGATCAGCCCCGGCAGGTCGAGGCTGTGACGCACCCGCCGGAGCTCGGTGAACGCGGGCTGGAGCGCCCACAGCGCGATCCCGAACGTCACCAGTCCGATCGGCACATTGATCAGATAGATCCAGCCCCAGTGCAGGTTCTCCGTGATGAAGCCGCCCGTCACCGGGCCGAGCGCCATGGACAGCGCCCCCGAGGCGCTCCAGATGCCCACGGCCCGGCCGCGCTCGCCGGGATCGGGGAAGATCTGCCCGATCAGCGCCAGCGCGGTCGGCGTGAGCAGCGCCGCCCCCACCCCTTGCACGGCCCGCGCCGCGATGAGCACGCCTCCGCTGGTGGCGAACCCGGCCGCCAGTGAGGCCACCGTGAAGATCGCGAGCCCGCCGAGGAACACCCTGCGGGCCCCGAACACGTCCGCGAGCCGCCCACCGGCCAGCATGAGCCCCGCGAAGACCAGGATGTACGAGCTCACGATCCACTCCAGCCCCGAGATCGTGAGCCCGAGCTCCCGCTGGATGGTGGGTAAGGCGACGTTGCCCACGTTGTTGTCGAGATAGGTCATGAAGGTGCCCAAGGTCACCGCGATCAGCGCCCACCAGCGCATGACAAATGCCTCCTATACGCTGTACTTGTACGGCGTATAGTTGAACTTGTACGGCGTATAGTTGTCAACCGTGATGGGAAAACTGACCGCGCAGGCGATCGCGGAGCACGCCCTGGAGGTCGGCGACGCCGAAGGACTCGACGCCGTGACGATCAGGCGTCTGGCCACGGACCTCGGCGTGACGCCGATGGCCCTCTACTGGCACTACAAGAACAAGGAGCAGCTGCTCGTCGGCATGGCCGACCACCTGATCGCCGGCTTCGCGCCCAAGCCGGCCGACGAGCGCCCGTGGCAGGAGCAGTTGCGTGACCTCATGGTGGGCCTGGTCGGGACGCTGCGCGTGCACCCGTGCGCCAAGCACGTCTTCGAGCAGGTCGACGTGATCGCGGTGCCGAATTTCCTGGCCGTCTGGGACCAGGCGCTCCGGCTGGCCCGCACGGCGGGTTTCAGCGTGGAGGAGAGCTGCCTGATCAGCAAATACCTGCTGCAGAGCGCCATCGCCATCGCCGACGCCCCCGTGCACGTCCGGCCCGGTGAGGAGTACATCGTCCGCGCCAAGCGGGCCGGCCTGCAGTCCTTGCCTCTCGAGAAGTACCCGTATCTGGTGGAGATGGCCGGCCCGCTGATCGACGGGATGGACGCGATGTTGTACGACACGTTCGGCGTCGACCTCGTCCTCAGCGGCATCGAGACGCTGGCGGCCAGACGCTAGAGTTGTGATTGTGACCTTCGAGCTGATCTGCGAGATCGAACCGCCGACCAAGCCGGATCTGAAGCACGTCAGGCACCAGATCGGCACGCTCGGCAAGATCGCCCACTCGTTCCTCATCCCGGACAACCACATCGGCCGCGCGACCGTGTCAAGCGTGGCCGTGGCCCACGAGGTGGAGGCGATGGGGGGACGCGGCATCGCCTGCCTCAACTCCCGCGACCGCAACCTGCTCGGCTTCCGCCGCGACCTGCTGACGGCGGCGGCGTACGGGGTGGATCAGTTTCTCTTCGTCTACGGTGACAAGCCGACGAGCGGCAACCGGACCAGCGACCTGACGGTCCGCTCCATGATCGAGGAAGCCAGGGACTTCTCGCCGGGGTTCCGGCTCGGGGCGGCCGCCGCGCTGCGCCCGATCCCGGCATGGAAGCGTACGGCCGACTTCTTGTTCTCCCAGGTCAGCTTCTCGCTGGAGGCGCAGTTGCGCTGGCGCGAAGCCCAGCCGGTGGACGTGCCGGTCTACGCCGGCGTCATGGTCCTGGCCAGTGAACGCCATGCCCACACCCTCGCCGCCGCGATCCCGGACATCGCCATCCCCGACGACCTGGTCGCACGCGTGGCCGCGGATCGCATGGCGGGTGTGGAGGCCGCCTGCGAGCAGGTGCTCGCCCTGCGCGACTCCGGCGCCTTCGCCGGCGTCCACCTCGTCCCGGTCGCCCGCTACCGCGACGTGGAGTCCAGGCTGGCCGCCGCCCTCAAATAAGGCCGAACTTCAGCATTCCGCTACGCCCATGAAGCGCTGGATGGCGAGCATCTCGGCCTGATCGTCAGGATCATTCCGCAACCGATCCGCATCCGCGGCCGCCTGCTCTAGCAGCATCTCCTTGTACGTGCGAATGATGGCGTAGCGAACGGCCTCGGACCGGCTTCGCGTCCCTCCCGCCAGTGCGCGCAGAGCCGTGTCCGTGGCCTCATCGGTGCGTACATTGAGAGTGCCCACACAAAATGTGTGACACGTTCTGTAACACGCTAGGGGTGGCGAGGCCGGGCCAGGGCGGCCATCAGCGCGCCTGCCAGGGCGACCGTGAACAACACCGCGTACGCGTGCTGAAACCCCTCCATCAGCTGCCCCACCGCCACCGGCGACAGCTCCGACAGCGTGCCCGCGTACACCTGAGCCCGCAGGTCAGGCCCCACGCTGCTGGTCAGGACGCTGAGTGACAGGCCCACGCTGAGCACGATCCCGATGTTCATGACCATGACGCGGAAGCCGTTCACCACACCGAGGCTGTCCTGCGGCAGCGCCCTCATCACCTGAGTCGTGTTGCCGGTGAGGAACGTCCCGCTGCCGCACCCGGCCACGAACAAACCGATCCCGATCACCCAGTACGGCGTGCGCGGGTCCGCCGTGAGCATCAGCGTGCCGAGCCCGGCGGCGCTCAGCACCGCCCCTCCGATGGACAGCGCGTACGGCGACACCTTCCTGCCCAGCATCCCCACGATGGGCGAGGTCAGCCCGATGCCCACGGGCACCGGCAACACGCTCAGCCCCGCCTCGAAGGCGTCCAGCCCTCTCGCCGCCTGGAAGTACAGCGCCACCACCAGGATCAGCGCCGAGCGGGCCAGCGCGTTGCAGAACGAGGCCAGGTTCGCGTACGCCAGCAGCCGCCCCCCGAACAACCGCAGATCCAGCACCGGATTGGTGGATCGCCGCTCGGCCAGCACGATCAGCGGCAGCAGCAGCGCGAACACCGCCGCCCCGGTCAGCACCACAGGGCTGCCCACCCCGCCCGAGCCCGCCTCCGACAGCGCCAGCAGCAGCGCCGACAGCGCCGCGAACACCAGCACGTTGCCCAGCGCGTCCACCGGCTGCCGCGGCCGCCTGGGCATCTTGCGTAAGATCGCCGCGCCCCAGCCGAGCGCGAGCAGCCCGGCCGGCACGTTCACCCAGAAGATCCACTGCCAGCCCGCGGTCTCCGCGATCAGCCCGCCGAGCGTGGGCCCGGCCAGCTGCGCCACCGACAACGTGCCGATGTAGACGCCCATCCCCTGGCTGAGCCGCTCCGGCGGGAAGGCGTCGGTGATGATCACGGTGCCGTTCGCGAGGATCATCGCCGCGCCGACCGCCTGCAGCACCCGCATCGCGACCAGGAACCAGACGTCCGGCGACAGGCCGGCCAGCAGCGAGGCCACGGTGAACAGCGCGAACCCACCCAGATACACCTCGCGCCGGCCCAGCAGATCGGCCACCCGGCCGAAGAACACCAGGCTGGCCGTGTTGACCAGCAGGAACGCCAGCAGGATCCACCCCGACTCCAGCGCGCTGGCGTGGAAGTGCCGCACCACCGTGGGCAACGCGACGTTGAGCGTGCTGCCGGCGATGCCGATGAGGATCAGCCCCAGGCTGGTGACCGAGCACACCCGCCAGGCGTAACGAAGGCGGCTGTCTTCTTCGGGGGTGACGGCGACCATGGCCTCCACTATGACGTACGACGTACGTCCGCCGGGTTACCGGGCGCGCTTGCGTAGCCCGTCGAGGTCGTGGATCACCACGCGCCGCCGGCCGGTCTCGATCAGGCCGCGGTCGCGCAGGGTACGCAGCGCCTTGCTGACGGCCTCCCGTGACGCGCCCGTCCATCCCGCCAGCTCGTCCTGCGACAGCGGCAGCGCGACGCGTACACCGCTGTTGGTCTTCTCGCCGTAGCGTTCGGCGAGCTCGATCAGCCGGGTGGCCACGCGCCCCGTGGTGTCGAACGCGCCGTATTCGATGCGCTTGCGGTCCGAGTCCCGCAGCCGCCCGGTGACGAGCTGCATGAGCAGCACCGCGATCCGCCCGTGAGCCTCCAGGAACGCCGGGAAGTCGCGCACCACGATGCCGGTGATCGGCTCCAGCGCGGTCACCGTGGCCGAGCGCGGGGAGCCGTCGATGGCGGACATGTCGCCGAGCAGTCCGCCGGGGCCGCGTACGGCGAGGACGACCTCGGTCCCGCTGCTCGTGTGCGAGGAGACCTTCACCCGGCCTTCGAGCAGCACGAGCACCCAGTCGGACGTGTCGCCCTCGCTCATCACCGCCGTGCCGCGGTCCCAGCGCCGGATGCGACCGGCCGCGCGGAAGGCTTGTGCTTCCTCGTCGGTCAGCATGGACAGGAACTCACCGGGCTCTGGATTCATGCGCCCGATTATGTCGATATGTGGTCCGCTGTTCTATGGCAATTCTGTGAGAACGTAGGCGGCCACGAGCTCCTCCTTGCCCTTGAGGCTGAGCCGCCCCAGCGGGTTCACCTTCGCGCCGCGACCCAGTTGCTTGAGCGTCGTGTCTCCGATGACCACGGTGCCCGGCTCGGCGATGCCCTCGAGCCTGGCGGCCACGTTCACGCAGTCACCCATCGCGTTGAAGCCGCGCAGCTCGGGGCTGCCGATGTTGCCGACCAGGGCCGGCCCCGTGTTGACGCCGATCCGGAACGTCGGCCACGGGACGTCGTCCGCGCGCTTCCACGCCATCTCCTCGGCCACCTCGGCCGCGGCCCGCTGCATCTCCAGCGCGGCCTTGCAGGCGGCCCTGGCGTGCCCGGGCTGCGTGGCGGGGGCGTTGAACAACGCCAGCATCGCGTCGCCGACGAACTGCACGACCGTGCCACCGTTGTTGAGGATGCAGGGGACGGCGGCCGTGTGGTAGCGGTTGAGCATCTCGACGATCTCGCCGGGCGTGACCTGCTCCGAGAACGTCGTGAAGCCCTTGAGGTCGGCGAAGAGCGCGGTCAGCTCCTTCAGCTCGCCGCCGAGCGCCGCCTGCCCGGGGTCGGCGAGCAGGGCGTGCGCCACGTCGGGCGACATGTACTGGTGGAACAGCGTGTGCAGCTCCCCGTAGAGCCGGGCGTTCTCCAGGGAGATCGACAACTGTCCGGCCAGCGTGGCGGCCAGCGCCTCGTCCTGGCGCGTCCGGCCGACGGGCACCTCGAGCACGCCCGCCAGCTTGCCCTTGACGGTCAGGGGGAAGGCCATCAGGTGGTCGCGCCTGATCGGGTCACTGCCGGCGAACCGGTAGGCACGGGACCCGATCTCCGTCTTGCCGTCCGCGACGAGGGCGATCTTGACGTCGCCGTACGCCTGCCGCACCCGCTCCAGCGACGTGGCCAGCAGCTCCTGCTCGCCCAGGCCGACCTTGGTCTGGGCGCTCACGTCCACCAGCGCGGCCAGGCGCTCGGACAGCTCGCGCTCGTTAGCCAGCGCCTCGCCGGCCCGGTCGAGCACCGCGGCCTGGCCCTCGTTGAGCCGGAACTTGCCTGACAGCCGGGTCGCGGCCAGCGTCTCGCCCCTGCGTACGTGCTCGACCAGCTCCTCAAGCGCCCGGTCGTAGTCCTGCTGGATACGCCGCACGGTCGCCGCCAGCGTCACCGAGTCGAACAGGCCCGCGCTCGACCCCTCCCGCCTGAACTGCAGGTAGGCGCTGTAGGCCACGAAGACGAAGGCCATGGTCAGCAGCAGGTGCCACTCCCACCAGGACAGCCTCCAGTTGAGCTGCGACATCCCGGCGATCACGGCCTCGGCCAGCAGCGCGTACGCCGTGATCAAACTGATCAGCATGGCCGACGGGCGGCGCCGGTGAATGAGGAACATCATCACGCTCGCCGCGCCGTACAGGAGCACACCGGGAACGGACGCCCAGGCGAACCAGGGAAGCGGCTCCTTGGGGGGCGCCTCACTGAGCGGCGTCAGTCCGGGGATGAGCGACGCGAGCCCCCAGACGATCATGAAGCCGAAGAGCACCGCGCGGATGAAGTGCTGGGACCCCAGCACCCGCTTGGCCTGCTGCTCGCCCAGCGGCAGAGCCGAGGCGAAGGCGAACGCGGCCGCGATCGAGAGCCCGACCTGCTGACCCAGGTCGAACCCGAGCGAGCCGGTCGGCAGGATGATCTGCGGCGTGGCCAGGCCGTGCATGAAGAAGAACCCGGCGCTGCTCAGGAAGACCATGGACACCAGGAACAGCCGGGCGTCCTGGCGCCGTCGGGACGCCTCGCTGATCATCACGCCGAGCACCACGTTGATCCCGGCCACCGTGATGATCATCCAGAAGTGGCTGGGATTGTGGTGCCACTCGATGTTGATCGTCGGCTGGGCCAGCAGCAGCCAGAGGCCCAGCAGCGGCATGGCCAGGTGTATCCCCCAGACCACGCCACGGACTGGTTGTGTGGCCGGAGGCAGGTAAGCGGAGGGATCGGCGGTTGACACAGACCGATTATGCATCCGAGATCGCCATTGCCAACGCGTCGTTTTACTCACCCGGGTTCGAGACAATCGGTCAAACCATCAGTAACGGAACGCATCGTGACAGATACGTTATGTAGTCCTTGTCACCCCTTGGAACGGTTGAAACGTGAACCTCATGAACAACATGAGCAACACTCGTTCCGTGGAAGGAAAGACCGTGGCCATCAAGGTCCGTGGTGGGCGTACGCTCACCCTCGCCACTGTCGGCGCGCTCGCCGCCTCGCTCCTCGCCGTCGGTGGCGTCGCCACCGCATCGTCGGCGGCCGGTGAAGTGCACGCGTGCGTGCACAAGAAGTCCCGCTACGCCCGGATCGTGAACCCGGCGACGAAGTGCAGGAAGACGGAGGAGCGGGTCCTGATCGGCGGAGGCAGCCAGGGCACCACGACCATCCAGCAGGGGGAGCGCGGCCCCGAGGGCCCGCAGGGCCCCAAGGGCGAGACCGGCCCGGTCGGCCCCGTCGGCCCTCAGGGCAAGCAGGGCCTCCAGGGCCCGAAGGGCGACACGGGTCCGGCGGGGCCGCAGGGTCCGAAGGGTGAGGACGGCACAGACGGCAAGGACGGGAAAGACGGCCTCGCCGGGCCCAAGGGCGAGAAGGGCGACACCGGTCCTGAGGGCCCCAAGGGCGACACCGGCCCCAAGGGCCCGCAGGGCCCGAAGGGCGAACCCGGCAGCGGCGCCACCTACACGACCTACACCAAGACCGCATCCCTGAGCTCGCTCGGCTCCGCGACGGCGTCCTGCCACTTCGGCGGAGTGGCGACCGGCGGCGGCTTCTCCTTCGCCGTGCTCAAGAACGCCGTCGTCATGGGCAGCGCGCCGAGCGGCAACGGCGCGGGCTGGACGGTCAGCGTGGCCAAGGACGACAACGGCAGCGGCAACAACTCCAGCACGCAGGACGCCGACCAGAAGACCTCCGGCGTGAGCGGCGGCAACCATGGCACTTCCGTCAGCGGCACCGTCTACGTGGTCTGCATGAAGAAGCAGTAACGCGAAGGGGCCGGCGCGGGAACCCCGCACCGGCCCATTCCGGGAAACCGTCAGCCGAACAATGCGGGAAGCGCCGCGGAGTGCGTTTCCCGCAGCTCCTCCACCGCCACCTCGAACTCACCCTCGACCACGAGCGCCGAGCCCCCGGTGTGCCCCAGCCCGTAACACGGCACATCGTGCCGCCCGCACAGCGACGCGAACTCGTCATAGGCCTCCGGCCGCACTACGACCAGCGCCCGCCCCGCCGACTCGCTGAACAGGCAGGTGAAGGCGTCGCCGGGCAGCGCCACGGTCGCCCCGACGCCGCGCGCCAGGCACGACTCGGCCAGCGCCACGGCCAGCCCGCCGTCCGACAGGTCGTGCGAGCCTTCGAGCAGCCCCCGCTTGGCGGCCTCCACCAGCACGGTGGCGAGCGCCTGTTCGGCGGCCAGGTTGGCCACAGGCGGCAGCCCGCCGAGGTGGCGGTGCGCGACGTGCGCCCACTCCGAGCCGCCGAACTCCTCGCGCGTGTCCCCGAGCAGCACGACCCGCAGCCCGTCCGCGACGAACCCGGACGGCACCCGCTTGGCCACGTCCTCGATGACCCCGAGCACGCCCACGACCGGCGTCGGGTTGATGGCCGTCGCACCCGTCTGGTTGTAGAAGGACACGTTGCCGCCGGTGACCGGCACGCCCAGCGTCCTGCACGCGTCCGCCAGGCCGCGCACGGCCTCGGCGAACTGCCACATGACCTCGGGGTCCTCGGGGGAGCCGAAGTTGAGGCAGTTGGTGACGGCCAGCGGCTTGGCGCCGGTCACGGCCACGTTCCGGTACGCCTCGGCCAGCGCGAGCTGCGCCCCCGCGTACGGGTCCAGCTTGGCGTAACGGCCGTTGCCGTCCGTCGACAGGGCGATGCCCCGCGTCGTCGGCTCCGCGCCCGCCATGACCTCGGAGATCCGCACCATGCCCGCGTCCGCCGGCTGGGCCAGCACGGTGTTGGAGCGGACATAACGGTCGTACTGGGAGGTCACCCACTCCTTGGAGGCCAGGTTGGGCGAGCCGAGCAGCTGGAGCAGCGTGGCCCGCAGGTCGTCAGGCCGCTCCAGCCGGTCGGGGGTGTCGGCGTTGAGCGCGGCCTGGCCGACCGGCTCATGGTAGGGGCGCTCGTAGACGGGCCCCTCGTCGGCGGCGGTGCCCGGCGGGATGTCCACGATGATCTCGCCGTCCCAGGTCATCACCAGACGGCCGGTGTCGGTGACCTCGCCGATGACGGTGGCCGGCACGTCCCACTTCTCGCAGATCGCCAGGAACGCCGGGATGTCGTCGGGCCGGACCACGGCCATCATGCGCTCCTGCGACTCGCTCATGAGGATCTCCTCGGGGCGGAGCGAGGGATCGCGGAGCGGGACCAGGTTGAGGTCGACCTGCATGCCGCCGGTGCCCTTGGCGGCCAGCTCGGTCGTGGCGCACGAGACGCCGGCCGCGCCGAGGTCCTGGATGCCGACGACCACGTCGGCCGCGTAGAGCTCCAGGCAACACTCGATGAGCAGCTTCTCCATGAAGGGGTCGCCCACCTGCACGGCGGGCCGCTTGGCCTGCGACTCGTCCTCGAACGTCGCCGACGCCAGGACCGAGGCCCCGCCGATGCCGTCGGGGCCGGTGGACGCGCCGAACAACACGACCTTGTTGCCGGGCCCGGGCGCGGTGGCCAGCTTGATCTGGTCCTTGCGCAGCAGGCCCACGCACAGGGCGTTGACCAGCGGGTTGCCGATGTAGCAAGGGTCGAAGACGACCTCGCCGCCGATGTTGGGCAGGCCCAGGCAGTTGCCGTAGTGGCTGATGCCCTCGACCACACCGGGCAGCACCCGGCGCGTGTCCACGGCGTCCGCGCCGCCGAAGCGCAGCGAGTCCATGACCGCGATCGGGCGCGCGCCCATCGACATGATGTCGCGGACGATGCCGCCGACGCCGGTGGCGGCGCCCTGGTGCGGCTCGACGTAGGAGGGGTGGTTGTGCGACTCGATCTTGAACGTGGCCGCCCAGCCGTCGCCGATGTCCACCACGCCGGCGTTCTCACCCATGCCCACGAGCAGCGCCTCGGACTTGGGCGCCTTGGTGGCGAACTGCTTGAGATGCACCTTCGACGACTTGTACGAGCAGTGCTCCGACCACATGACGCTGTAGATCGCCAGCTCGGAGCCGGTGGGACGGCGACCCAGGATCTCCTTGACCCGGTCGTACTCGTCCTGCTTCATCCCCAGCTCGGCGAAGGGCATCGGCTCGTCGGGCGTCTCAGCCGCCCGCTTCACATTGTCGGTGCTCATGCGTTCACCAGCTTCTTGAGGATGGAGGTGAAGAAGCCCTGGCCGTCCGTGCTCGGCGCGCCGACCAGCTCCTCCACCGCGTGCTCGGGGTGCGGCATGAGCCCGACGACGTTGCCCGCCTCGTTGCGGATGCCCGCGATGTCGTTGAGCGAGCCGTTGGGGTTGCCGATGTAACGCACGACCACCTGGTCATTTGCCTCCAGCGCGGCCAGCGTCTCGTCGGAGGCCACGTAACGGCCCTCGCCGTGCTTGATCGGCAGCACGATCTCCTGGCCGGGGGCGAACGAGTTGGTCCACGCGGTCGACGTCTGCTCGATCCTGAGCTTCTGGTCGCGGCACACGTAGTGGAGCGAGGCGTTACGGGTCAGCGCGCCGGGCAGCAGGTGCGCCTCGCACAGGATCTGGAACCCGTTGCACGTGCCGAGCACGGGCAGCCCCGCCTTGGCGGCCGGGATCAGCTCGGCCATGAGCGGCGCGAACCGCGAGATGGCGCCGCAGCGCAGGTAGTCGCCGTAGGAGAAGCCGCCGGGCAGGAACACGGCGTCCACTCCCTTCAGGTCGTGGTCGGCGTGCCACAGCGGAACCGCCTCGGCGCCCACGAGGCGCACGGCTCTGGCGGCGTCCTGGTCGTCGAGAGTTCCTGGAAACGTGACTACGCCCACACGGACAGCGCTCATGACAGTCGTCCCCTCCGAGGAATGCGCGCGCACGCGCCACCGTCTCTTCGGGGCGGACGGCGGCGGTCTACTCAGGTTATCGGGTGCTGCCGCGTGGTCCGCATCGGCTGGTGCGTCACGCGGACGCGCAGCTCAGACGGCTGCCAGCTGCCGCGGACGGGCGTCGGCCTCGTCGTCCCAGTCGAGCAGCTTCCGCAGGTGGACCGTGGTGCCACGGCCGGGCGTGATGCCGAAGGAGATCTCGTCGACCACGGAACGCATGATCAGCAGGCCGCGGCCGTTCTCGGTGTCAGGAGGGGGGAAGTGCGGCGGGATCGACGGCACCCCGTTGCCGTTGTCCGCCACCCGCACGTCGCACTGGCCGGAGCCGATCGACGCCGTCACCTCGTAGCGGTTGGCGGGTCCCCCGTGCCGCACCGCATTGGAGCACGCCTCGGACACGGCGAGCAGCATGTCGGCGATGCACGTCTCACTCACGTTGAGTGAACGCATGGCATCACCAAGCACTCGCCTGACCATCGGTATGCCGATCGCATCCCGAGGCAGTGCCAACGAGAACTCAATATCCACCGGACTCCTCCGGGCGCGAGAATGTCACCTGGAGTAGGTTTCCCTGTGAAATCGGGGCTAACCGCAAAATCACGCTGTTGTTATTTACTGTTGGCATGCCCGTGGCATTGTGGCACACCCGAACCCGGCTTTAAGCACCCAGGGGGAAACCGGGGCGGCATATCTTCCTTCTACCCCTCGACCCGCACGCTGTAGTCCTCGATCACCGTGTTGGCCAGCAGCGTCTCGGCCATCTTGCGCACCTCGGCGAGCGCCGCCTCGTCGGCCGGGCCCTCGAGCTCGACCTCGAAACGCTTGCCTTGCCGAACGGCCGAGACGCCGGAGAAGCCGAGCCTGGGCAGCGCTCGTGCGATCGCCTGGCCCTGCGGGTCGAGGATCTCGGGCTTCAGCATGACGTCCACGATGACGCGTGCCACTGCGTTCCTCCTGCATAACGGGTGGAGTTGGGAAAGCCAGCGTCTTCGGATCTCTGTGTTTTACATCACTAACGCGAACATCGGCGTAGCCTCGTCGCCTGCCGGCCGAGGCTGGGCAGCGATCCGGTGGAAGCCGATGCCGCGTCCGTCCGGCGAGCCGGGCGGACTGTGGTTGAGAACCGCGTTGTCGGGGCCTGACTTCGCATTCCTGGATGGAGTGCGGCTCTTGGGCCACCGCCCCGCCGGACGCTGTCCCGTTGGTGCGGACACCACTGGGGGCGGGGACCGGGCGTCAGTCGGACACCCAGACGTTACTGAATGTTACCGTGCGATTACCTTCGGTCGCAACCGATCGACCCAGAGAAATCAAACTACAGTTCTATGGGCAACCGCAGGTTCGCATAGCGAGCGCCAGCAACAGTCCCTACCCTACCGGTGGCGTGTGGTTGTGGGCGCAAGGGGAACGGCTAGGGCATGGGGCTTGCGCGCTGGGCTGTGATGTCTGCCACTATGGCCCCAAACAGGCACGAACCACCACCACATGGTTTGTGCTTCAGAAATGCCGGAAGGTGGCGACCCCATCGGCACCGGCCCCGAGATCATCAGGAGTGGCACGTGACAGTCGACGCCTCTCGTGGTGCTGAAGCACCTCCAGAGCTCGTCCAGCTGCTCACCCCCGAGGGAGAGCGGGTCGAGCATCCCGACTACGACATCGACCTGACCCCGGAGGACGTCCGGTCGCTCTACCGCGACCTGGTGCTCGTCCGCCGCATCGACCTGGAAGCCGTGGCGCTGCAGCGCCAAGGTGAGCTGGGCATCTGGGCCTCGCTGCTCGGCCAGGAGGCCGCCCAGATCGGCTCAGGGCGTGCGCTCACCGACGTGGACATGGCCTTCCCCACTTACCGCGAGCACGGCGTGGCGTGGTGCCGCGACGTGGACCCGGTGAAGTTGCTCGGCCTGTTCAGGGGCGTCAACCACGGCGGCTGGGACCCGCAGGAGCACAACTTCCACCTCTACACGATCGTGATCGGCAGCCAGACGCTGCACGCGGTCGGGTACGCGATGGGCATCCAGCGTGACGACGCCAACGCCGCCACGATCGTCTACTTCGGCGACGGCGCCACCTCGCAGGGCGATGTGAACGAGTCGTTCATCTGGGCGAGCGTGTTCAACGCGCCGATCGTGTTCTTCTGCCAGAACAACCAGTGGGCCATCTCCGAGCCGCTGGAGAAGCAGACCCGCATCCCGCTATACCGCCGCGCGTCCGGCTTCGGCTTCCCGGGGGTCCGGGTGGACGGCAACGACGTGTTCGCGTGCCTGGCGGTCACCCGCAAGGCGCTGGAGGCGGCACGTACCGGGCAGGGGCCGACGCTGATCGAGGCGTTCACGTACCGGATGGGCGCGCACACCACCACCGACGACCCCACGCGTTACCGCGTGGCCAGCGAGCTGGAGGCGTGGAAGCTCAAGGACCCGATCGAGCGGGTGAAGGCTTACCTGTTCAAGAACGAGCTGGCCGACCAGGCGTTCTTCGACTCGGTGGACGGCGAGGCCGACCAGCTGGGCGCCGACCTGCGCCGGCGCTGCCTGGCGATGCAGGACCCCCAGCCGCTCGACATCTTCGACCACGTCTACAGCGAGCCCCACGCCCTGATCGACCGGGAGCGCGCCCAGTTCGCCGCGTACTTGGAAGGTTTCGAGCGATGACCGTACTCAGCCTGTCCAAGGCGCTCAACGAGGGCATGCGCAAGGCCATGGAGGACGACCCCAAGGTTCTCATCATGGGCGAGGACGTCGGCAAGCTGGGCGGCGTCTTCCGGGTCACCGACGGCCTGCAGAAGGACTTCGGCGAGGACCGGGTCATCGACACGCCGCTGGCCGAGTCCGGCATCATCGGCACCGCGATCGGGCTGGCGCTGCGCGGTTACCGGCCGGTGTGCGAGATCCAGTTCGACGGCTTCGTCTTCCCGGCCGCCGACCAGATCATCACCCAGCTGGCCAAGATGCCGATGCGGTCGCTAGGAGCGATCAAGCTGCCGGTGGTCGTCCGCATCCCGTGCGGTGGCGGCATCGGCGCGGTCGAGCACCACAGCGAGTCCCCCGAGGCGTACTTCACCCACACCGCCGGGCTGCGTGTCGTCGCCTGCTCCAACCCGGCGGACGCGTACACCATGATCCAGCAGGCCATCCGCAGCGACGACCCGGTCCTGTTCTTCGAGCCGAAGCGTCGCTACTGGGAGAAGGCCGACATCGACACCACCTCCACCGACTGGTGGACGCCGCTGCACGCGGCCAAGGTGGTGCGGCAGGGCGCCGATGTGACGCTGCTGGCGTACGGGCCCATGGTCAAGACGTGCCTGGAGGCGGCCGCGGCCGCCGAGGAGGAGGGGCGCTCGCTGGAGGTCGTAGACCTGCGCTCGCTCAACCCGCTGGACGAGCCGGTGGTCATGGATTCCGTACGCCGGACCGGGCGGGTCGTGGTCGTCCACGAGGCGCCCGTGAACAGCGGGTTCGGGGCCGAGCTCGCGGCCAGGATCACCGAGCAGTGCTTCTACCACCTGGAGGCCCCCGTCCTGCGGGTCGGCGGCTTCTCCACCCCCTACCCCCCGTCGAAGCTGGAAGAACACTACCTGCCCGACCTGGACCGGGTGCTCGACGCCGTCGACCGCACCTTCGGGTACTGAGAGGGGGGTTGAGCATGCGACGCGAGTTCAAGCTCCCGGACGTCGGGGAGGGGCTGACCGAGGCCGAGATCGTCCGCTGGCACGTCAAGGCGGGCGATGACGTCAAGGTCAACCAGATCGTCGTGGAGATCGAGACGGCCAAGTCCATCGTCGAGCTGCCGATCCCGTGGGACGGCGTGGTGGCCGGCCTGCTGGCCGAGGAGGGCCAGACGGTCGACGTGGGCGTCCCGATCATCGCCGTCGACACCGTCGAGGAGGGTGGCGCCCCTCCACGTGTTACGGCGCCCAAGGGCACAGAGACCGCCGACCGGGGCGCCGCCGCTGACCGCGCTGCCGCCGACCGTGCCGGTGTCGCCGAGCCCAGCGGTGTTCCCGAGCCCAGCGGTGTTCCCGAGCCCAGCGGTGTCCGCGAGCCTGGCGGTGTCCGCGAGCCCAGCGGTGTCGCCGGGGCCAGCGGTGCCGCTGGCCGGGCCCAGGCGCTGGCCGACGACATGGTGCCGAAGCCCCCGGCGGAAGGCGCCGTGGAGCCCGGCGCCCACGGCAGCCCGGCCCCCAAGGAGGAGCGCCAGTCCGTCCTGGTCGGCTACGGCGTCAAAACGGGCGCGACGAAACGCCGCCCCCGCAAACGCCCTCCGACCGGCACCGCGCCGGCGGGACCTGCAGCGCTGGCGGGACCGGCGGCGCTGCAGGGACTGGCAGAGCCAGAGGGACCAGCAGCGCCGGAGGGACCGGGGGCGCCGGGAGCGTCCGGCCGGGTAGCGGTCCTGGCCAAGCCACCAGTCCGCAAGCTGGCCAAGGACCTGGGCGTGGACCTCACTACGATCACCGGCACGGGCCCGCAGGGCTCGATCACCCGTGAGGACGTGCACACGGCGGCAGAGGCGCCGGAAGCGGCAGCCATACCCGAAGGCCCGCTGCCGCGGGAGGAGCGCATCCCCATCAAGGGCGTGCGCAAGATGACCGCCCAGGCCATGGTCACCAGCGCCTACACCGCCCCGCACGTCACCGAGTTCCTCCAGATCGACGTGACGAGGACCATGGAGGCCGTCCACCGCCTGCGGGCCCTCCCCGACTTCGCCGACGTCAAGGTCTCCCCGCTGCTCCTGGTGGCCAAGGCGGTGCTGACGGCGGCCGGACGGCACCCCATGATCAACTCTTCGTGGGACGAGGAGGCCCAGGAGATCGTCATCAAGCACTACGTGAACCTGGGGATCGCCGCCGCCACTCCCAGGGGCCTGGTGGTGCCCAACATCAAGAATGCCCACACCTTGTCGCTCCCCGGCCTGGCCAAGCACCTGGTCCAGCTGACGGAGACGGCCAGGGCAGGCCGTACCCAGCCCGCCGAGATGGCCGGCGGGACGATCACGATCACCAACGTGGGCGTGTTCGGCGTGGACACCGGCACCCCCATCCTGAACCCGGGCGAGGCCGCGATCCTGGCCTTCGGCCAGATCAGGGACATGCCGTGGGTGGTGGACGGCGAGCTGGCGGTCCGCAAGGTGACGACGTTGTCGCTCTCCTTCGACCACCGGATCGTGGACGGCGAGCTGGGCTCGCTGTTCCTACGCGACGTGGGCGCGATGCTCGAGGACCCGCTCGCCATCCTCGCCTGGAGCTGAGCGGGAGACGATGATCGCCGGGAGGACCCCTCTCCCGGCGATCACCGCGGGCCCGGCACGAGAGCACGTTTGCTCTCCGCGGTTGGCCCGTGCGATGCGATCCACACGGGCGCTCCCATGACGTCTGAGACAGCGGAGACCCAGTCTGATACACCGTCTTCGAAAATCGGGCGCGCCCGCATCATCCGCGCGGTCCGCTCCTCGTCCCGCGCGAAAGAGACCGGGGGATCGTAGGCGACGCACATCCGTGAGACCGGCACGTCGAGGTGGGTGAGCGCCAGGAGGTCCACCCCGCCGGCCGCCTCGGCGGCGTACCGGTGCGCGACCGCGTCGAAGTGCCCCGACCGGAACGGCCCCTGCCACGGCCCGGTCACGTTGTGCGGCTCGGGTGGATCCAGCGCTGGATCCTCGGTCACCAGCGGCCCGGGCCCGTGCCTGGTCGTGTATGTCCGCAGCACCCCGAGTCGCACCGCTCCCACCCCGCCGAGCAGCTCTTCCGCGTTGTCGAACGTGGTCGTGCTCCACGTCGTGTACGGGTCGAACCCCCAGTTCTCATCCAGCAGCACCCCCTGAGCCCCTTCGAAGACGACCGGTCCCGACGCGAACAGCCGTCCCGCGAAGGACGAGTCCACGAGCCGCACCCGCTCCTGGAAGGCCTGGTAGGCGGCCACGCAGTCCTCCACAGGCGGCCCCTGCACGCCGAGCGCCTCCCGCAGGACCAGCAGCTTGCGCTCCAGCACCCTGGGCGGATCCCCGGCACGCGGCGCCTGTGGGCCCTGCTGCAGCCAGAACGCCATCACCTCCCCGACACCCATCCCGCACGACCCGTGCCGCTCCTGCCCGCGCGCCAGCTCCCGCCGCCGTCCGGCTTCGACGTGGTACGGCGTCGCGAGCAACGCGTCCCGATCCACCGTGATCAACGAGAACGGATCCGGCACCCCCAGCAGCTCCAGATGCGCCGCCTCCGCCGCCAACGCCAGCGGATCGACCACCACGAACCTCGACAGATGCGTCGGCACCCCGCGTAACGTCCCCGCCCCGAACTGCGCGAACGTGTGGTGCCGCCCGTCGGGCAGCACCACATTGTGCCCGGCCTGGGCACCGCCGTTGAAGCGCACCACCGCCCGCACGTCCCGCGTGGCGCACAGCCAGTCCACGACGGTGCCCTTGCCCGCGTCGCCGTACCCGAGGTCGACGACGATGACGTGCTCACTCATCCGCGCTGCCGCGGTTCCCGGCCGAGCGCCCGCGACACCGACCCGCCCGCGCCCGAACCCAGCTCGGACAGGTGATTCAGCCCTTCGTCCAGATCGATGGCGTCCTCGCCGAGCCCGATGGTGAGCGCGATGGTCTCGCACACGGCGCCGAGGTCGTCGAGCTCCAGCACGTTCTGGCCGAGCAGGTGCCGCCAGATGCCGAGGACGTCGCGGTCGCCGGCGTGGCTGGCCCCGCGTGGCACGACGAAGTACGTGTCGTACTTTGTCAGGAGCTCGTCGGCGATCTGCTCGACAGGCATGCGCCCCGGCACGCGGTCCCCGATGACGTCCCTGGCCGCCCGCGCGGACAGCCGCAGATAGGGCATCTCGTCGCCGATGATGAACAGGTAGCCGCGCTTGCCGCGCTTCTCCAAGCAGTCGATCGAGGTGTGCCTGGCCATGAAGTACATGGCCAGCTCGTACGATTCCCGCTTCTGCCCGCCGCCCCCGCCCTCCAGCAGGATCATCCCGAGCTGGTCGTCCATCCGGTTGTCGGACTCGAACTGCCCGATCTGCAGCGGCGCCCGGTCGCAGGTGGCGTCGCCGATCGCGCCGAACATGATCTGCGGGTCGGTGGCGTACCGCTTGCGCCGCAGCAACCCGAGCAGGTCGGGCAGCTTGCTCTGCAGGATGCGGGGCACCCGCCCCATGGATCCCGTGACGTCGAACAGGACCGCGACGGCCAAGGAGTCAGGGTGCTCAGCGGAGTCGCGGCTCTCGCGGGTGACGCCGTACGGGTCGAGGTCGGGATGGGTGGTCATGGCGCCCTCGTCGCTGTAGGCGAAGGCGCTGCGGCCGCAGGCCGCGCGGTAACGGGCGGCCGAGGTGTAGACGTCCGCGGACCAGATTCCGCTGCCCATGGTCTATCTCCTTAAGGTCATCGGATTTCCTCCTCGCGCGCCGGTCGCAGCAGCGCGGGGTGGAGCAGCCGCGCGTCGCCGGCGCGGTAGAGCTTGGCGCGCGGGCCGCCCTTGGGGCCGCCCGTCTCGGTGGTCTGTCCCGTGCCCTCGACGAACCCGGGCACGGACAGGACCTTGCGGTGGAAGTTGCCCGCGTGCAGCGGCGTGCCCCACACGCTCTCGTAGATCAGCCGCAGGTCGGAGATGGTGAACAGCTCGCCTGCGAACGCCGTGGCCAGCGGCGTGTACTCCAGCTTCGACCGGGCTCGCTCGACCCCGTCGGCCAGGATGCGGGCGTGGTCGAAGGCCAGCGGCGGCACGTCGTCCACCGGCTGCCAGACGGCCGCCGCCGCGTCGGTGCCGGCCTGCGGGTCGGGCAAGTCGGGGGCGAAGGCGAGGTACGAGATCGACACCACGCGCATCCGCGGATCCCGCCCTGGACTGCCGTAGCTGGCGAGCTGCTCGAGGTGCGCCGGCCTGGTGGCCACTCCGGTCTCCTCGGCCAGCTCGCGCACCGCCGCCTCGGCCAGTTCCTCGTCGGGCCTGATGAACCCGCCGGGCAGCGCCCACGCCCCCGCGTACGGCTCCACGCCCCGCTCGACGATCAGGACGTGCAGCCGCCGGTCGCGTATGGTCAGCGCCACCACGTCGACCGTCACCGCGACCGGGGCGTAGAGCCGCGGGTTGTAGTCGGCCAGGAAGTCCTCCACGCGCGCACGTCCTTCTCATTCTGAGTCAATCTCAATCTGAGAATAACCATGCCCGTGAAGGGATGTCGATAGTGTTTGCCGCATGATTCGCCACATCGTGCTGTTCACATGGACCGACGACGCGACCGACGAGCAGAAGGCCGCGGTGACGGCCGAGCTGCGCAAGCTGCCCGGCGCCATCCCGCAGCTGCGCTCCTACACGGTGGGCCCGGACGCCGGCATCAACCAGGGCAACCACGACTACGCGGTGGTGGCCGACTTCGACAGCGTCGAGGACTACCTGGTCTACCGCGACCACCCGCAGCACCAGGCCGTGATCGCCCAGCACATCAAGCCCATCCTGGCGACGCGGGCGGCCGCGCAGCTGAGCGTCTAGATCTCCGGCGGGTTGTTCTCCCGGTGCATGAGCCTGTCGTCGGAGGTGCGGCCCCGCCTCGGGGCCAGCACGACGCTCAGCACGATGCCCACGCCACCGACGATCATGAAGATGATTCCGACCACGTCCATGTGGACCGCTGGTCCGAACACGTCGGGCTCGATCGCGAACCTCAGGATGGCGCCGAGCGTGAGGAAGAAGATGCTGACCCCGACACCCATGACGACCTCCAGGCAAATGGCGAGTATGCCGACGGTCATACCCGCGTAACCGTGATCACACCCATCAGGCCGGACACGAAGAACGCCCGCACAAGTGCGGGCGTTCTGTGGTGAGACCAGGTTCTAGAAGGCCTCTTCGGGCAGCTCCATGAGCTCCTGGCCGGTGGAGGTGAGCACGCGCCGCTCGGCGATCAGCCGGGGCAGCACGGTCTTGGCGAAGAACGAGGCCGCGCCGATCTTGCCGAGGTAGAACGGGTCCTCGCCGTCGCCCAGCTTGGCCAGCGCCACCTCGGCCTGGCGCAGAAGCAGCCAGCCGATCACCAGGTCGCCCAGCGCCAGCAGGAACCTGGTGGTGTTGAGGCCGACCTTGTAGACCTCGGCCGGGTTGTCCAGCGAGCCGAGCGCCCAGCCCGCCATGGTGTCGCCCATGGTCTTGACCTCGGCGGCGGCCTCGGCCAGCAGCTTGCGCTCCTCCTTGAGCCGGCCGTTGCCCGCGTCGGAGCCGGCGAACTCGTTGATCTCGCCGAGCAGCGAGCCGACCGCCGCGCCCTGGTTACGCAGGATCTTCCTGAAGAACAGGTCGAGACCCTGGATCGCGGTCGTGCCCTCGTACAGGGAGTCGATCTTGGCGTCGCGGATGTACTGCTCGATCGGGTAGTCCTGCAGGTAGCCCGAGCCGCCCAGGGTCTGCAGCGAACGGGAGAGCAGCTCGTACGACCGCTCCGAGCCGACGCCCTTGACGATCGGCAGCAGCAGGTCGTTCATGTCGTGCGCGTGCCGGTCGTCCGGGTTGATCAGGATCGTGTCCTGGAACGTGGCCGTGTAGAGCACCAGGGCCCGCATGCCCTCCGCATACGCCTTCTGCAGCATGAGCTCGCGCCGCACGTCCGGGTGGTGGGTGGTGGTCACCCGCGGGGCGCTCTTGTCGGTCATCCTCGTCAGGTCCGCGCCCTGGACCCGGTTCTTGGCGTACTCGAGGGCGTTCAGGTAACCGGTGGACAGCGTGGCGATGGCCTTGGTGCCGACCATCATGCGCGCGTGCTCGATCACCATGAACATCTGCTTGATGCCCTCGTGCACCTCGCCGACCAGCCAGCCGACCGCCGGGTGCTTCTCGCCGAAGGTCAGCTCGCAGGTCGTGGAGACCTTCAGCCCCATCTTCTTCTCGACGTTCGTGACGTAGACGCCGTTGCGCTCGCCGAGCTCGCCGGTCTCCAGGTTCACGTGGAACTTCGGCACCAGGAACATCGACAGCCCCTTGGTGCCGGGACCGTGGCCCTCGGGGCGGGCCAGGACCAGGTGGAAGATGTTCTCCGTCATGTCATGCTCGGCGCTGGTGATGAAGCGCTTGACGCCCTCGAGGTGCCAGCTGCCGTCGGGCTGCCGCACCGCCTTGGCCCGCCCGGCGCCCACGTCCGAGCCGGCGTCCGGCTCGGTGAGCACCATGGTGGCGCCCCAGTCGCGCTCGATGGCCAGCTCGGCGAAGCGCTTCTGCTCCGGGGTGCCCACCTTCCACAGCGTGTAGGCGAAGTTGGGGCCCGCGGCGTACATGTAGAGCGCCGGGTTCGCACCCAGCACCATCTCGGCCGTCGCCCAGGCCAGGCTCCGCGGGATGCCCGGGCCGCCGAGCTCCGTGGGCAGATCGAGGTGCGCCCAGCCGCCGTCGACCAGCGCCTTGTACGACTTCTTGAAGCCCTCGGGGATCTCGACACTGCCGGTCGCCGGATCGAAGACGGGCGGGTGCCTGTCGCCTTCCTCGAAGGAGTCGGCGAGGACCCCGGTGGCCAGCCTGTTGACCTCTTCAAGGATGCTGCGCGCGACATCCTCGTCCACTTCCGCAAAGGGCCCTGTGCCGAGGATCTCGCGTCGCCCGAAGACCTCGAAGAGGTTGAATTCCAGGTCGCGAACATTGCTCTTGTAGTGGCCCATGGGTGTAGATCTCCTTGAACCGGGGGCGTCTGTACTGGTGAGTAACCTTACTCTGCAATGCTACCCGCGGGTAACCCCCGTCATGCATGGCATGCTCGTCTCCATGGACGCCGAAGAACTCGCCGCCAGATGGCGAGAGCGACTGGAATCCTGGGCAATCCCCGAGGAGATCCTGGCCAAGGCACCCGCGGATCCGTGGAGTCATTCGCCGGAGCGGTTCGGCACACGCACCGACAGGGCGCTGGCCGAGCCCGACGACGGGCCCACCATGACCCGGCTCGCCGAGGCCCTGCCCGACCAGGGCACGCTCCTCGACGTGGGCTCGGGAGCCGGCGCTTCGTCGTTGCCGCTGGGCGCGCGCATCGGCCACCTCTACGCGGTGGACACCTCGGCGCCCATGCTGGAGGGGCTCACGCTCAGGGCGGACAAACTCGGCGTGCCGGTCACGACGATCGAGGGCCGCTGGCCGGACGTGGCGGACCGGGTGCCGGTCGTTGACGCGTCCATCTCCGCCCACGTGGTCTACAACGTCCCGGATCTGGCCGACTTCCTGCGGGCGCTCGACGCGCGCACGCGTGGCCGGGTGGTGCTGGAGCTGCCGCATCGCCATCCCATGAGCTGGATGACGCCGCTGTGGGAGCACTTCCACGGGGTGAGCAGGCCGGTGCGGCCGATCGCGGAGGACTGCGTGGCGCTGGCGGCGGCGCTCGGCTACCCCGTGCACGTGGAGGAGAGGGAAGCTCCTCTGGAACGTTTCACGTCACTGGAGGAGCTGGCGGAGAGCGCGTGCCGGCGGGTCTGCCTCGATCCGTCCAGGGCGGTGGAAGTGGCGGAGACGGTGCTGGAGCTCGGCATGTGGCCGGTGCCCCGGGACCGGTGGGTCACCGTCTGGTGGGACTGACACCACCTTGACGTTTTCGGCGGTGTCCGGTTGGGTGGCGGCATGATCGAGATCCATGCCGTCACCATTGACGCCGCCGACCCGTACGAGATCGCCGGCTGGTGGAGCAAGGCCACCGGGCTGCCCCTGGGAGAGGGCGACAAGCCGGGCGACGACGAGGTGATGCTGCGGACCGAACGCGATCCGTTCCTGCTGTTCATCCGCGTGCCCGAAGGCAAGACCGTGAAGAACCGGCTGCACCTCGACGTCAACGGGACCGAAGGACGGACCAGGGACGAAGAGGTGGAGCGGCTGATCGGGCTGGGGGCGACCGTCTATGACGACCTTCGCCAGCCCGATGGCAGCGGCTGGGTGACGATGCTCGACCCCGAGGGCAACGAGTTCTGCGTGTGCCGGAGCCAGGCCGAGCGGGAAGCGGCGACCGCCTGAGGACGGGTGCGGGTCACCGGGCGGAGCGCGCCCGGCCCTGCATCGTGAGCGTCAGGATGCTGGCGATCAGGTAGACCAGCGCGCCGTGCCACAGCGCGTCCACGGCCGAGCCGAACACCCCTTCGCCGTCCAGCACCAGCTGCACCGGGTAGTCCAGCACCGCCGTGATGCCCGCGGGCAGCAGCGCGAACTTCCACGGATGCCGCAGCGACCACACGCGGGCCTGGCGGGTCACCCGGTCGCCCTCGTTCGGCTTGGACACCGCCCCGATCGCGGCGATCAGGGCGAACAGGCTGATGCCGAGGCCCAGCGCCCACACCAGATCGCCAGTGCCCGTGAGCGCCCCCAGGCCGAAGCTGACCGCGCTCACCGCGCCGCCGCCGATGGCGGCGGCCTTCCAAGGGGCGCCACGCAGGGCGGCGCCCGAAAGCGAGACCTCATCGCGTCGACTGATTTCGTTCATGTGACGTTCCTCCATAGGGAAATCGTGCCTTTTGGGATCCCTTGGGGGCATCGGGGAAGGACCCTGAGCTGTCCCTGACATGATTCAGACATGCAGGAAATCGATATTGTGCCTCTTGGCGTGGGGGATCAGGCGCGGCTGCGCGAGGTGCGGCTGAGGGCTCTCCGGGACACCCCGGACGCCTTCTGGGCCACCTATGAGAGCGAGGCCGCGTTCCCGGCGGAGAAATGGGCTGAGTGGCTGAGAGACCCGCATTCACAGTGGTGGGTGGCCGCGACCGGCGACGGCGTGGACGTGGGGCTCTTGTGCGGGCGCCTGGAGGAGTCCGGGGCCCATCTGGTGTCCATGTGGGTGGCGCCGGAGGCGAGGGGCGCGGGCGTGGGCTCCCGGCTGGTCGACGAGGCCGTCGCCTGGGCCCGTGCCGCCGGGGCCGCGGAGGTGAGGCTCTGGGTCGTGGACGCCAACCACGCCGCCCGCGCGCTTTACGCCCGGAAGGGATTCGTGCCGAGCGGGAAGGTCGGCGTGATCACACGGGAGCCGGGGCCCGACCTCCCGGAGTCGCAGTACGTGCTGTCCCTGCTCTTCCGCCAGGCACGCAAGGAGGACGTGCCCGCGATCGTCGCGATGCTCGCCGACGATCCCCTGGGGGCCACCCGTGAGGGCGACCCCGCCGACGAGCGTTACCTGGCGGCCTTCGACCGGATCGACGCCAACCCCTACGACGAGCTGATCGTGGCCGAGCGTGACGGGAAGGTGGTGGGCACGATGCAGCTCACCTACCTGGCCGGGCTGTCGCGGCTCGGCGCCGAGAGGTGCTTGATCGAGGCGGTCAGGGTCGCCGCGTCCACGCGCGGGCAAGGGCTCGGCCGCACGATGATCCAGTGGGCGATCGATCGAGCCCGCGCCCGCGGCTGCGCCATGGTGCAGCTCACCTCCGACAAGTCACGCCAGGACGCGCACCGCTTCTACGACTCGCTCGGCTTCACGGCCTCCCACGAGGGTTACAAGCTCAAGCTGGACTGATCTCGACCAGGTTGTCGTGATAGGCGGGGCCCTTGCCCATGTCGCCGTCCCGCTCGGCCACGACGGCGTTCGCGTTGGCGCCGCCGGGGCTGAGCTTCGGCCAGCGGCCCTTCGTCGAGGCCACCACCCCGGCCGCCACCCGGTCGCTGATCTCCACATCGGCCAGGAACTCGCCGCCCTCGTTGTGCACCCGTACCCGCTGGCCTGCCGCCAGGCCGCGGGCCGCCGCGTCGGCCGGGTTGACCAGCACCACCGGGTCCTTGGCCCGCCGCCGCAGCTCGGGGTTGTTGCCGAAGATCGTGTTGAGGAACGTGTGCGCGGCCGGCGTGATCAGCGCCAGCGGGTACGCCGAGCCCTCCGCCTGGGCCGTGTGGGACGGGACGTACGCCCGGCCGGTCGGCGGGAAGCGCAGCCGCCCCGACGGCGTCGGGAAACCGTCGGCGAACGGGGTGAAGGGCTTGGGATAGTTCATCCGCACCCAGCCCTCCTTGCGCAGCCGGTCGAGCGTGACGCCCTCCAGCGACGGATGCCCGCTGGACAGCAGCTGCTCGGCCAGCTCCAGGTCCGAGTCGTACAACGACGGCTCGGTCAGCCCCATGTGCGCCGCCAGCCGCCGGAACGTCTCCGTCGTGGACAGGCACTCACCGGCCGGCTCCACCGCGGGCTCGTTCCACAGCAGGTACAGGTGCCCGTACCCGGCGTGCAGATCGTAGTGCTCGGTCTGCATGGTGGCCGGCAGCACGATGTCGGCATAGTCCACCGTGTCGGTCGGGAACTGCTCCATGACGACCGTGAACAGGTCCTCGCGGGCGAGCTGCCGCCTGATCGCGTTTCCGTCGGGGGTCGAGCCGAGCGGGTTGGCCGCGTACACCCACAGGCATTTCACGTCGTCGAGTTGCGAGGCCAGCTTGGTCATGACCAGCGTGCGGACCGGCTTGGCCAGCAGGTCCTCGCGCGTGTCGAGGTCCAGGTGGACGTGGCCGCTGGTCGAGAACGCCATGCCGCCGCCCGGGTGCCGCCAGTCTCCGGTGACGCCGGGAATGGCGGCGATCGTGCGCAACGCGGTGCCGCCTCCCGCGTGCCGCTGGAGGCCATGCGTGGCGCGGATGGCGGTGGGGCGGGTGTGGGCCAGCCTCATCCCCAGGCTGTGGATATCCGCGACCGGGATGCCGGTGATCTCCGACACCTTTTCGACCGGGTGGCGCAGGATCTCCTCGCGGAACTCCGGCCAGCCCTCGGTGTGCTCGGCCAGGAACTCCTCGTCCTGCGCGTTCTCCGCGAGCACGACGTTGAGCAGGCCGAGCGCGAGCGCCGCGTCCGTGCCCGGCCTGATCGGCAGGTATTCGTCGGCCTGATCGGCTGTCCTGGTGCGGATGGGGTCGATGGCGACCACGTACGCGCCGTTCGCCCGGGCGTCCTGGATGAACTTCCACAGGTGGTGACCGGTGGTCAGCGTGTTGGTGCCCCAGAGCAGGATCAGCTTGGCCAGCGAGAAGTTCTCCGGGTCCATGCCGGCCGGGGTGCCGTTCGTACGCTTGAGCCCGCTGTTCCCGGCCGCCGAGCAGATGTTGAGCCAGTGCTTGGAGGCGCCGAGCACGTTCCAGAACCGCCGGCCCGCCACGCCCTCGGCGCCCTGCAGGTAGCCCAGCGTGCCCGTGCCCAGGTAGGGCCAGATCGCCTCGCCGCCGTGCTCCTCGACGATGCCGCGCAGCCGTACCGAGATCTCCTCCAGCGCCTCGTCCCACGTGATGCGCTCGAACCGGCCCGAGCCCTTGGGCCCGACGCGGCGCAGCGGGTGGAGAATGCGGTCGGCGGCCTGCGTGTGCTCCAGGTAACGGTTGACCTTCACGCAGAGCGCGCCTCGCGTGTACGGGTGGTCGGGGTTGCCGCGTAGCTTGACGGCCTTGCCATCGTTGACGGTGACGATCCAGGAACAGGTGTCCGGGCAGTCCAGCGGACATGCCCCCAATACCCTCAATTCGCCCGACATGGGACTCAGCTTACGTCGCGGAATCCGAATGAACTCCTGGAGCTCCACCGTGTAGCTTTGCTGCGCGGCCTCTGGATTGAGGACACTGGAAGCTAGAGATCGTACGGTCCGGCCGGGAAGGTGCAGAATCGCTGACGGTGGCCGATATCAGGGAAAGAGATGACGCGGCGGACCTCGCGGAGGAGGACCCAGCCGTGGCAGAGTCACGCGCGGACAACGACGTCTACGTCGTAGAGCCGCTGTTGCCGCAGCGCCTGCGGCGCCCGTCCGACCTGCTGCGCTTCTTCGCCACGCTGATCGTGCTCGGCGCGGTCATCCTGCTCGCCCTCGTCGCCAAGCAGACGCTCATCGGCCTCGAGGCCGACGTCAAGGAGGGCGCGGAGCTCGTCCCGCTGCTCAGCAGGATCGCGGCCTTCCTCGGCGGTGCGGCCGTGCTCGTGGTGCCCGCGGCGTTCGCCGTTGAGCGGGTCTTCCACCGTGACGGCCTGCGGGTCGCCGAAGGCCTGATCGCCGCGATCATCGGCATGGCCGGGTCGTTCCTGCTCGGGCAGTGGCTCGTCGGGGGCAATCTCGACGACCTGCGCGTGCTGCTGACCGGCGACCGGGACATCGAGCCGCTGAACACGCTGCTCACCTCGGTCGTCGCGTACGCCACCGCCGTCCGCATCTCGCGCCGCCCCACCTGGCGCATGCTGATGTGGACCACGATCGCTCTCTACATCCTGGCGTTCTTCTCCGGCCGGCAGATCACGCTGCCGAGCGCCATCGTGACCGTGGTGGTCGGCATGGCCATCGGCTACGCCACCCTGTACGGCGTCGGCAGTCCCAACACCAGGCCGCCGGGCAGCGCCGTGGTGTCCGCGCTCCGCAAGCTGTCGTTCATGGTGGTGTCGGCCCGGCGGGTCGAGGACGACTACCAGGGCAGCCGCCGTTACGCCATCGGGCTCAAGGACGGCAGCAGCCTTGACGTCACCGTGCTCGACCGGGACCGGCAGGTGGCCGGGCTGCCCTACCGGCTGTGGCGGCGCATCAGGCTCAACTCCGAGACCAGGCGCCGGGCCATCAGGTCGCTCAGGGCCGAGCTGGAGCGCGAGGCGCTCATGGCGTACGCCGCCCAGGCGGCCGGCGCGAGCACCCCCCGGCTCCTCGGCACCAGCGAGATCGGCACCGAGGCAGCGCTGCTCGCCTACGAGCACATCGAGACGCGTCCCCTCGACGAGGTGCCCGACGCGGACATCGACGACGAGCTGCTCGCCCAGATCTGGGAGCAGGTCGAGCTGCTGCAGGTCCAGCGCCTGGCGCACCGGCGGCTCACCGGCGACAGCATCCACCTCGACCGGGACGGACGCGTCGTGCTGACCGACGCGCGCAGCGGCGAGATCGCCGCCGGCGACCTGCTGCTGCGGCTCGACGTCGCCCAGTTGCTCACCTACCTGGCGCTGCGCGTCGGCCCTGAGCGCTCGGTGCGGGCCGCGGCGGCCGTGATGGGCCCCGAGGCGCTGGCCGCCGCCATGCCGCTGCTCCAGCGCATCGCGCTCACCAGGGAGACCCGCTCGGCCCTGGCGAAGGAGAAAAACCTGCTGGCCGCGCTCCGCGAGCACATCGTCGCGCTCAAGCCGGTGGGCAAGGTCGAGGAGCTGCGCCTCGAGCGGTTCCGTCCGCGCACGCTGATCACGATCATCGCCAGCACGATCGCCGCGTACATCGTCCTCTACCAGCTCAGCCAGGTGGACGTCTACAAGGTGATCACCACGGCCAACTGGGCCTGGTCGGGGCTGGCGCTGGTGGCCGCGTTCGCCAGTTTCGTGGCCGCTGCTCTGATGCTGCGGGGATTCGTGCCCGAGCCGCTGCCGCTCTGGCGTACCGTGCTCGTGCAGTTCGCTTCCTCGTTCGTCAAGCTCGTGACGCCGCCGGCCGTGGGCGGGGTCGCGATCAACACCCGCTACCTGCAAAAGCGCGGCATCACGCCGGCGAGCGCGGTGGCCAGCGTGGGCGCCTCGCAGCTGATCATGCTGGTCTTCCACATCTCGCTGCTGCTGCTGTTCGCCTACATCACCGGCTCGACCACCGCCACCTCCTTCACGCCGTCGCGCGGGCTCGTCGTGGCGCTGCTGGCCATCGCGCTGCTGGTCGTCGTGGTGCTCGGCGTGCCGCCGGTGCGCAGGATGGTCACGTCGCGGCTGCGCAAGCTGTTCGGCAACGTGCTGCCGCGGCTGCTCGACGTGCTGCAGTCGCCGCTCAAGATGATCGAGGCGGGCCTGGGCACGCTCACGATCACCATCGCGTTCGTGGCCTGTCTGTACGCCTGCGTGGCGGCGTTCGGCGGTGAGATCAGCTTCACCGCCGTCGCCGTCGTCTACCTCACGGCCAACGCGATCGGCTCGGCCGCACCCACACCCGGCGGGCTGGGCGCGGTCGAGACCGCGCTCATCCTGGCGCTGATCGCGGCAGGTGTGCCGCAAGCGGTGGCCACGTCGGCCGTGTTGTTGTACCGGCTGCTCACGTTCTGGCTGCCGGTGCTGCCCGGTTGGGCCTCCTTCACCTACCTCCAGCGGCACAGCGCTCTGTGATTTTGTCGATGGCCTCGAGTTCGTCCTCGGTGAAGTCGGGGCCGTCCACGCAGGCCACGTTGTCCTCCAGCTGTTTCACGCTGCTCGCGCCGATGAGCACACTCGTCACCCGCGGGTCCCTGAGCGTCCACGACAACGCCATCTGAGCCAGCGTCTGCCCCCGGCCCCTGGCGACCTCGTTGAGATCGCGCGCCAGTTCCGCGTCGACCCGGTCGGGGGAGAGGAAGCGGCTGGTGGCGGCCCGCGAGTCGGCGGGCACCCCATCCAGGTAGCGGTCGGTCAGCACGCCCTGCGCCAGCGGCGAGAACACGATGCAGCCCATCCCCGCCTCCTCCACAGCGTCCAGCAGCCCGTCCTCGATCCACCGGTTGATCATCGAGTAGGACGGCTGGTGGATGAGCAGCGGCGTGCCCAGCTCCCGCATGATCCGTGCGGCCTGCGTGGTCTGCTCCGCCGAGTAGTTGGAGATGCCCGCGTACAGCGCCTTGCCCGAGCGCACCGCCCGGTCCAGCGCCCCCATGGTCTCCTCCAGCGGCGTCTCCGGGTCGGGACGGTGGCTGTAGAAGATGTCCACGTAGTCCAGGCCCATCCGCTGGAGCGACTGGTCCAGGCTGGCCAGGAGGTATTTGCGGGAGCCCCACTCGCCGTACGGGCCGGGCCACATGTCGTACCCGGCCTTGGTGGAGATCACCAGCTCGTCCCGATATTTGCGGAAATCTTCGTGCATGATCCGGCCGAAGGTCTTCTCCGCCGACCCGTACGGCACGCCGTAGTTGTTGGCCAGGTCGAAGTGCGTCACGCCGAGATCGAACGCCCGCCGCAGGATCGCCCGGGAGTTCTCGATCGGCCGGTTGTCGCCGAAGTTGTGCCACAGGCCCAGCGAGACCGCGGGCAACTTCAGCCCGCTGCGGCCGCTGCGGTTGTACGGCTGGCGCTCATAGCGCCCCTCGTCGGCCTGATACGTCATGACGTACCCCTCTCGATGATCCAGGAGAGCGCGAACGCCTCCTCGCGCCAGGCGTCGTACCGGCCGCTGCGCCCGCCGTGACCCGCCCCCATCTCCGTCTTCAGCAGGAAGGGGCCGCCCTGCGCGGTCGAGCGCAGCCGGGCGATCCACTTCGCCGGCTCGTGGTAGAGGACGCGGGTGTCGTTCAGGCTCGTGATCGCCAGGATTGGCGGGTACGACCTGCCGTCCACGTTCTCGTACGGGGTGTAGCTCTTCATGTAGGCGTACACGTCCGGGTTGTGCAGGGGGTCGCCCCACTCGTCCCATTCGATCACGGTCAGCGGCAGCGACGGGTCCAGGATGGTGTTGAGCGCGTCCACGAACGGCACCTCGGCCACCACACCCGCGAACTCCTCCGGCGCCAGGTTCGTCACCGCACCCATCAGCAGGCCGCCCGCCGAGCCGCCCCTGGCGATGATCCGCTCGCTCCAGCCGGTCGCCTTCAGGTGCCTGGCCACGGCCACGAAGTCGGTGAACGTGTTGCGCTTCCTGGTGAGCTTGCCGTCCTCGTACCAGTGGCGGCCCATCTCGCCACCGCCCCTGACGTGCGCGACGGCGAAGACGAACCCGCGGTCCAGCAGCGACAACCTCGGCACCGAGAAGCCCGGGTCGATGGAGGTCTCGTAGCTGCCGTACCCGTACAGCACGGTCGGGGCGGGCTTGCTCGCGTCCTTCCGCTTCACGATGGACACCGGGATCCTCGTCCCGTCCTCGGTCGTGGCCCACTCCCTGAACTGCTCGTAGTCGGCCGGCTCGTAGCCGCCGAGCACCGGGCGCCGCTTGAGCAGGATCAGCTCGTGGGTGTCGAGCTCGTAGTCGTACACGCTGGGCGGGGTCACCATGCTCGTGTACGCCAGCCTGAGCCGCTTGGTGCTGAACTCCGGATTGCCGGCCGGGCCGACGTCGTACAGCGGCTCGGGGAAGTCGATCTCGTACGCGTTCCGCTCGGCCGCCTCGACGCGCTCGCGCCAGTCGGCGATCGTGCTCGGGTACGGCAGAACCCTCAGGCCCGTCAGCCCATCGCGGCGGAAGTGCACCACGGCGTGGCCCTCGAACGCGTCGATCTCCAGGAGCCTGGTGTCGTCGCGGTGCGCGATGATCGGAGTCCAGGCGCCCGGGTCGTCGAGCGGGGCCGTGGCCAGCTCGAAGTTCTCGGCGTTCTCGTTGTGCAGGATGTAGAAGAAGTCGCCCGCGTGCTCGACGCTGTATTCAACCCCCGTCGTCCGGGGCCGGACGATACGGAACTCGCCGGCGGGGTCGTTCGCGTCGAGGATGCGCACTTCGCTGGTGATCTTGCTGCCCGCGCCGAGCACCAGGTAGCGCTCGCTGCGCGTCAGCCCGATGCCGACCCAGTAACGTTCGTCGGTCTCCTCGTAGACCAGCACGTCCTCCTCGGTGCCGAGGGTGTGCCGGTAGACCTGGAACGGGCGCCAGGCGTCGTCGACGCGCGTGTAGAAGAACGCCGAGCCGTCGGCCGACCAGGAGCCCCCGTAGAAGATGTCGGCGATCTCGTCGGGCAGCAGCTCACCCGTCTCGAGGTTCTTGAACCTCAGGGTGAAGCGCTCGTCGCCCTTGTAGTCGGTCGAGTAGGCCAGCATCGTGCCGTCGGGCGTGACGGCGCTGGTGCCGATCGAGAAGAACGCGCTGTCGCCGGCGAGCTCGTTGCCGTCGAGGATCACCTGCTCGCGGTCGAGCTTGCCGCCTGGGGTGATCTCCGGTGGTGCGTCGCTGTCCGCGGGGACGCGGCAGGAGACCGCGTACTGCTTGCCCTCCTCGGTGCGGCTGAAGTACCACCACGCGCCCTTGCGGCTCGGCACCGACAGGTCCGTCTCCTGGGTGCGGCCCTTGATCTCTTGGAACACCTGCTCCTGGAGGTCGGAGAGGTGACCGGTCTGCTGTTTGAGGAACTCGTTCTCCGCCTCCAGGTAGGCCTTGGTATCCGGATCTTCCTTGTTGCTCAGCCAGGCGTACTCGTCGATGACGGTGTCGCCGTGGTGGGTCCGCTCGGTAGGAATCTTCTTCGCCAGTGGCGGCGTGTTGCTGCTCACGTGGGGAGTCTATGTTCGGTCGTGATCGTTCTGTGTCCGAAGAACATGACGAACCGTCCCGAGCGGTCTGAGAGCGCTGCTAATCTTTAGAAGCCGACACGGTGCGGCGCAACCCACTCCTCCTCCACTCCGGTGGACTTGGCGTGTTGTGCGCGTTGTACCAGAAGCCCAGTCAATTTGACAAGGATTCGGACGGCTGAAAGAATAAAGACATAACGCAAGACCGAAACGAAACGCCGGAAAACGCGTCCGTTTCTTGAGAACTCAACAGTGTGTTAAAAGCCAGTGCATGTGCATCACACATGTATGACCCCGTCATTTTTGACGGTTATTG
>NZ_JAUZQF010000025.1 GCF_030718205.1 Nonomuraea turcica | reverse complement strand
CCACGCCCGCGCGTAGTTCCTCCATGGAGGTGACCCGTGAGATGCCGATGGAGGAGCCCATGTTGGCCGGTTTGACGTACATCGGCCAGTCGAGCGACTTCACCAGAGCCCAGGGGTCGGTGGTGGTGCGCCATTCATGCTCGCTGAACCACACATGCGGGGTGACCGGGATGTCCTCCGCCAGGAACGCGCGCCGCATCGCGACCTTGTTCATGGCCACGGCCGAGGCCAGCACGCCGCAGCCCACGTACGGGATGCCCAGCGTCTCCAGGTGTCCCTGGACGACGCCGTCCTCGCCGAACGGCCCGTGCAGCACGGGGAAGACCACGTCCGCCAGATCGCGTCGCAGCTCCACCGGCCACCTGCCCTGCCGGTCGATGATGACGGCGACGGGCTCATACAGATCCCTCGGCAGAGCATCGAGCACGGCCTGCGCCGACTGCAGCGACACCTCATGCTCGGCGGACGGCCCACCCGCCAGCACAGCCACGCGCACCCGTTCAGTCACGAATCGATCAGCCTTTCCTCAGTGGCACGGAGACGGCGCCGCCGGCGGCGCGGTGTCCGCCGTCGCAGGACCAGCCTGCCGATTGTCGGTTCTTCGCCTGACCAGTTCCCAGACCATTCGCTGTCCAGTTCCTGACCGAAGAGCACCCGCCGCCCGCCCTCGCCGTCACGCGGTCATTGTTCGTCCACCCGTGACACCCGAACCATGACGCCTTGGCCATAGGAGCAGCAGTACCACCATCACCTCGCCTCTGATGAGCGAAGATGCGGGAGGATGGACGTCATGACGACGACACCCGGGGCCGGGCTGCGTGCGATGATTCGTACGTGGCGGGATCGGCTGCCCCCGTCGGCCGCGGCGCTGCCGGTGGGCCGGGCACGCCGCGCGGCCGGGCTGCGCCGCGAGGAGCTCGCCGAACTCGCCGGCGTGTCGGTCGACTACATCGTGCGCCTGGAGCAGGGGCGGGCCACGACCCCCTCGGCGCAGGTGGTGGCGTCTTTGGCACGCGCCCTGCAACTGTCGGCCGCCGAGCGGGATCATCTTTACCGGCTGGCCCACCTCATCCCGCCGGCGGACGGCGCGGTCTCCGATCACATCCCACCCGGTGTTCACCGTGTGCTCTCCCGGCTCGGGGACGTCGCGGTCGCCGTGTTCGCGGCGGATTGGCGGCTGATCTGGTGGAACCACAGCTGGGCTGCGCTGCTGGGCGATCCCTCCTCCTCGGCCCCGCAGCTGCGCAATTTCGCCCGCGACAGGTTCCCGGTCGATACAGGTCATGCTCGCCTCGCAGGGTGGCCTGTGACCGAGGTGGACAGGGACGCCACCGACGCCGCGGTGGTGTCCGACCTGCGCCGCGCCACCGGCCGCTTCCCCCACGACGCACGCCTGGCCGAGCTGGTCCGCGGGCTGAGCGCGGGCAACCAACGCTTCGCCGAGCTGTGGGCGAGCGGTACGGTGGCCGCGCACCGCGAGGACCACAAAACGATCGAGCATCCCTCGGTGGGGCCCGTCACAGTGGACTGTGACGTGCTGACCGACGGTGACTCCGACCTCAAGATTGTGATCATGACTGCCGTGCCCGGCAGCGAGGACGAGACCAAGCTGCGGCTCGCCGCGATCGCCGGTCCGCCGGTCACCACGAACAGCTCGCACACGCACTAGCCGGGTTGGCGGCCTTGCTCAGCGGAAAGGCACGGCGATCTGTAAGCGGTCGCTGTCGTTGCCGGACAGGAACGACGCCAGGCACTGGCCCTCCTCGGTGACGGCGGTGCGCTCGGCTCGGGTGAAGTCGCGCAGCGGGGTGACGACCACGATGTCCGCCTCGACGGTCCAGGTCGCGGCGACCCGGCCGTCCACCAGCACGACCCGCGCGCCTGCGACGGACAGGCCGCGGTGGGCGTCGTCGATGATCCGGTTGCGGTCGTGGTAGCCGAGGATCGCGTTGTCGAATGCCGGCAGGAACCGCACCGGGGCGGGTGTGCCGGGGTCGGGGCGCGGCGCGTCCGGTAGGTCGAGCAGCTCGCGGCCGCGCTCGTCGCGGAAGGTGACCAGTTCTCCGCGGACGGCGGCCACCGCGACGGGCAGTCCGGCGAGGCCGCACCAGGCACGCAGGTCGGCGGAGGCCGCGGGCCCGAATGCGGCCAGGTAGCGGCGCACCATCGCCTCGCCGACCGGGTCGGTCCCCTGCGGGTCGGGCGGGTCGATGTCACGGCTCAGCCACAGGGAGAGCGGGGTGTTGCGCACCCCGGACCGCACGCGCCACATCCCGCGTGGCGGTAGCTGCACCATCGGGACGAGGGCGGCGACCACCAGCTCGCCCAGTGCCCGCAGGCCCGGCGCCGGCCAGCGGCCGGCGAGCGCCCGGGCGATCTCGGTCATCGAGCGGGGCTCGCCGTCGGCCAGCACGGCGCGGGCCGCTGCGGCGAGCTCGTCGAGATCTATCTCGGCGAGCTCGCGGCGGTAGGTGCTCAGCACCCGCTGGCGCAACATGGTGTCGTGGCGGGACCGCCAGGCCAGGGCGTCGTCGGCGGTGAGGAGGTGGACGGTGCGGCGCATGAGGTGGGTCCGCACCACGCGCCGCCCGGTCAGCAGGTCGTCCAGCACCGCCGGGTCGAACGCGCGCAGCCGGGACCACAGTCCGGTGAACGGTTCCTGCGGCTCCTGCGCTTGCAGGCCGCACAGGTGGGCGACGGCGTCGAGAACCGGGGTGGCGGCGCGGTCGAGCAGTAGTTGCCGGGCGAGTGTCGCGCGGTTGAGCGCCTTGGCGCCGAGGACGGTCATCGGGTCACGCTGCCGCGCGCTCGTCGGCCGCCCGCCAGCAGGCCCGTCAACTCGACTTCTGCCCGTCGAGCGTCTCCCGCAGGATGTCGGCGTGCCCGGCGTGCTGGGCGGTCTCAGCGATGAGATGCGTCAGCACGCGTCGTACGCTGCGCACCACCCCCGGCTCGTTCCACGGCGCCTCCGGCAGCGGATGGGTGGCCGACAGGTCGGGGACGGCCGCGATGATCTCCGCGGTCCGGGCGGCGACCCGCTCGTAGTGCTCGAGGATGCCGGCCAGCGTCTCGCCGGGCAGCATCTGGAAGCCGTTCTGGTGATCGATCGCCCACTGCGGATACTCACGGGCGGTGCCCGCCGCGAAGTCCTCCCAGGTCACCCCCTCCGGCAGGTCGTAGCGCATGGCCGAGGGGCCCTCGACCACGAACCTCAGCCAGTCCTCCTCCATGGACGCGACGTGCTTGATCAGGCCGCCCAAGCACAGCGCGCTCACCGTCGGGCGCTCGCCGGCCTGCTCGTCGCCGAGCCCGCGCACGGTGGTGAGCAGGGCGGACCGCGCGGCCCCGAGCTGGTCGAGCAGGTCGGCCCGCTCGGTGTCGAGGGTCGGGGACGTCGCAGTGCCGGTGGTGGTGGTCATCGCCTTCAAGGTCCTTCCGGTGGTTGTTCTCGGGTACGGGAGGACGATCGCAGCTGAAGCGGCCAGGATGTGTCCTCTTCTCCAGGCACTATGGAGTCATGCCGAAGACATCAGCGCGACTGCTGGCGTTGCTCTCGCTACTCCAGGCGCGACGGGACTGGCCCGGGGCACTGCTGGCGGAGCGGTTGGAGGTCAGCCCGCGCACCGTACGCCGCGATGTCGACCGCCTGCGCGAGCTCGGCTACCCCATCGTGGCCTTCAAAGGGCCCGACGGCGGATACCGGCTCGACGCCGGCACGGAGCTGCCCCCGTTGCTGTTCGACGACGAGCAGGCCGTCGCCCTGGCCGTCGCGCTCCAGATAGCCACCACCACCGGCGCCGGGATCGAGGAAGCCGCGGCACGCGCGCTGTCCACCGTCCGGCAGGTCATGCCCGCGCGGCTGCGCCGCCGCATCGACACCCTCCAGGTCACCGCCGTCGAGCCGCCCGCGACCCGGCCCGATCCACCGGTCGACAGCAACGTGCTCGTGGCCGTCAGCGCCGCCGTCCACGCCCGCGAAGTGCTGCGCTTCGACTACACCCCCGCCTCCCCGCCAGAGGCGGACGACCACGGCGTGCGGACCCCGCCCCGCCGGGTGCAGCCCCACCACCTCGTCACCTGGGGAGGGCGCTGGTACCTCGTCGCCTGGGACCTCGACCGCGAGGACTGGCGCACCTTCCGTGCCGACCGGATCACCCCGCGCACCCCCAACGGGCCCCGCTTCACCCCGCGCGAACTGCCCGGCGGCGACGTGGCCGCCTTCGTGGCCGGCAGGTTCCGCGGCTCCCACGACTCTGGAGACTGGCCCTGCCGCGGCGAGGTGATCCTCGACCTCCCCGCCGCCGTCGTGTCCCACCACACCCGCGACGGAGTCGTCGAGGAACTCGGGCCGAACCGCTGCCGGCTCCTCCTGGGCTCCTGGTCATGGCCTGCTCTGGCCGCCGGCATCGGCAGGTTCGACGCCGACATCGAGGTCGTCGGGCCGGCCGAGCTCAAGGACGCCTTCGCGCACCTGGCCCGCCGCTACGCCAAAGCCGCGGGCTGACGCACCCGCCGACGCCAGGCCTCAATCGATGATTGCGGTGACCTCGGCCTCAATGAGGATGCCGGGCTCAAAGAGGATGTCGACCCCGATCAGCGCGAGCGGCGGCGTAGCGATATCGAACTCGCGTGCCGCCTGTTCAATGCCCGCGTTGAAGGCGTCGTACATTTCTCTCTTCCAGCCCGCGGCGTACCAGGTGAAGCGGACGACGTCGTGGAACGTCGCTCCTGCCGCGTCGAGTGCTTTGGCGACGTTGCGGTAGACCTGGGCAACCTGTCCGGCGAGGTCGCCCGGTGCCACGAGGTCGCCGTTCTCGTCCCAGGCGACTTGTCCCGCGATGTGGACCTGTCTGCTCCCCGTCGCCACCGCGACGTGGTGGTAGATCGGGACTCGGACATGCCCGTCAGGGTTGATGAGCGAAACAGCCATGAGATTTCCTGATCAGTCTTCCGTCTGGATGGGTGGGCGCTCTGTTCAGTCGAGGATCGCGATGGCTTCGATCTCGACCAGGTGGTCGGGGACGTCCAGTGCCGCAACACCGAGCAGCGTGGCCGGGGGGACCGGAGTGATCCCCAGCTTGGCGGCCGCCCGGGAGATCCCCTCCAGGAGCGAGGGCATCTTGCCGGGGGTCCAGTCGACGACGTGGACGGTCAGTTTCGCCACATCGTCGAAGGAACCGCCGACCTCGTCCAGGGCGGTGCCGATGTTGAGATAGCACTGCTCGACCTGCGCGGCGAGGTCGCCTTCGCCGACCGTGACCCCCTTGGTGTCCCAGGCGACCTGCCCGGCGATGAAGACCAGCCGCGATCCCGATGCGATCGACACCTGGCGGTAGACCTCGATTTCCGGCAATCCGCTGGGGTTCACCAAGGTGATGGCCATGCCGCGTACCTCCTTGTCCGGGTAGCTGCGGGCCCGCGTCCTGCTGAACCACGACACCCGTGCTCTCTTGTAGTTACTCAGAAACCATAGGAGAGTGTTCGCTGACGTGGAAGAACGCACTTTTTAGTGACTGGGGAACCTGATGGTGACCAAGCAGTTCAGGGGATCAGCCGACGAAGCGGACCTGAGGCGCGCGGACTCCTTGGCGCGGGAGATCTTCTCGGATGTCGCCAACAAGTGGGCCTTGCTGATCATCGAGGCTCTCGGTGAGCGCACCCTGCGCTTCAGCGAGTTGCGGAACGAGGTCGAGGGCATCAGCCACAAGATGCTCACCCAGAACCTGCGCATGCTGGAGCGCAACGGCCTGGCCGAGCGAAAGGTGCACCCCACCGTGCCGCCGCGGGTCGAGTACACCCTGACCGAGCCGGGCCAAGCCCTGCGCGCAACGGTCGACCTGATCTGCGGCTGGACCCACCAATACTTCGGTCACGTCGAGGGCGCCCGCCGGTGTCAGAGCTGCGAGGCCCCGCCGTCGGCCAGCAGCGGTGCGAGCTTTTGCACCGTGAAGTGTGGGAGCTTGGCGCTGGTGGTCAGCAGTTGGTCGTACAGCTCCTCGCTGGTCGCCTCGAACGGCGATCGCGTTGTCACCGAGCTGCTCGCGGGCGGCGTCCAGCCTGGTCCGGTCGCGGCCGGTGATCAGGACGCGCGCCTGCGTCGGCCAGAAGCCGCGGTGGTCAGGCCGAACCCATTGCTGCCTCCGGTGATCACGGCGCTCTTACCGTCGTACTTGCTCATGGTGGATCCCGCTGAGATGTGTTGCCGAAACGATGGCGGTTCAGGGTTGGTCGTAGTGGCCCGCGGCGATGTCCTCCACAAGAGTGGGGCCGGTGGGTCGCCAGCCGAGCAGGTCCTGCGTGATCTTGCTCGTAGCGACGATGTCGGCGCCCAGGAACCAGCCGACGAACGGGATCTCGTCGGCGATCTGCTCTGCCGGGGCGGACGTCGCCGGCACGCCGAGACGGCCGGCGAGTGCTTCGGCGATCCGCCGGATGGGCACGCCCTCTTCGGCGGCGGCGTGCAGGATCGTGCCTGCGGGGGCGTTCTCGAGCCCGAGCCGGACCAGGCGTGCGGCGTCGGACCGGTGGACGGCGGGCCAGCGATTGCCTCCCTCGCCGGGGTAGAGGGAGGCTCCGCGTTGCCGCGCGGCTTGGGCGACGATGGAGATGAAGCCGTGGTCGCCTTCGCCGTGGACGGTCGGGGCGAAGCGGACGGGGATGACGCGTACGCCACGGTCGGCGTAGGTCAGCGCGAGGTTCTCGGCGCCGCCGCGCGGTGAGTCCGGGCCGACGGCGGGATTGGGATCCTGCTCTGTCAACGGCCGTCCGAGGCCGGTCGCCATGGCGAGGCCGGACGCGAGCACGAACGGCCGATCGGACCCGGCGAGCGTGTCGCTGATGGTCTGGACGGCAGCCCGTTCGGCGCGGTTGGAGACCTCGATGTCGGCCCAGTCGTGCTTGTTAGCGAGGTGGACGACGCCGTCGGCCGCGTTCGCGCCTTGGCGGATCTGCTCGAGGTCGTCGAGGTCGCCGCGGTGGACGTCCGCCCCGAGTTCCTTGACGACGGATGCCGATGCCTCGGAACGGGCCAGGCCGGTCACCTCGTGACCGGCGGCGATGAGCTCGGCGACGACGGCGCGGCCGATGAATCCGGACGCTCCGGTGACGAAGACGTGCATGGTGTGCTCGCTTCCACTAAGTGATGTCAGGCGCTGACATCACTTAGCCTACTGCTGATGTCAGGCTATGTCATCACTCTCTTTCCGGTTACGATCCGGACATGGCACGTTGGGCACCTGGGGCGTCAGATCGCCTGCAGCGGGCGGCGATGGAGCTGTTCGCCGAGGACGGCTTCGAGGCGACGACCGTGGCCGGGATCGCCGAGCGGGCCGGGGTGACCGAGCGGACGTTCTTCCGGCATTTCGCGGACAAGCGCGAGGTGCTGTTCGCCGGCGAGGAGCAGCTCGAGGCGGTCTTCGTGGATGCGATCGCCGACGCGCCGCCGGACGCGTCCGTGGGCGGCCTGCTCGTCGCGGCACTCGATGCCGGGGGCGGGGCCCTGCAGGACGTGCGGGGCCGCGACTTCGCCCGCGTGCGGAACGAGATCATCACGGCGAACGAGCAGTTGCGCGAGCGCGAGCTGCTCAAGCTGGCCAAGCTCTCCCACGCCGTGACCGCCGCGCTCGTCGCACGCGGCGTCGCCGAGGAGACCGCTTGCCTGGCCGGTGAACTGGTCGTTCTGGTGTTCAAAACGGCCTTCGTCCGGTGGGTCGACGCTCCCAGTGAGACCCGTGGTCTGGTCGAACTGCAACACGAAGGACTCGCCGCGATCAGCGACCTGACACATGCCGAGATCGTGTGACCCGGCGTTGACGTTGTCGATCCCCGATGGGGACGGCGGAGCGGGCATCGCACCGCTCACCTGACACGCAGATGGCCGCCGGCGGTGTGCCGGATACGGCCTGCCTGGTACTGCCGGTCCCAACCGCCCGCCGCCTCGTTGCCGCGGGCCACACGGTCTACACCGGCAGCCGGGACACCGAGCGCGGCCGTCTGGCCGCCGAACGGCTGGGCGCGCGGACCGTACAGCTCGATGTCACCGACGACGCCTCCGCCGTCGGCACCCCGACCCACGCCTACCCCGGCGTCGCGTACCCGGCGTCGAAGACCGCGGTCAACATGATCACCGTGCAGTACGCGAAGGCGTTCCCGAACCTGCGGATCAACGCGGTGGAGCCCCACGGGAGGCTACTTCGACGCGGAGGGGCCCTTGCCCTGGTAAGCCCCTGAGCCCTGGCAGCTGATATCAGCGATACTCACATCGATCCGGTCTCGGTCGTATCATTGCATCCATGCCTAGAACAAGGGTGGACACCACCTCCGGCTCCATGCCGGAGGGGGCGGCCGGCGGGCGAGAGCTGACCCGCCAGCGGGTGATCGAGGCCGCGGCCGACCTCCTGGCGCGCGAGGGGCGCGACGCGGTCACCACCCGCGCGGTCGCAGCCGCGGCCGGGGTGCAGCCCCCGGCGATCTACCGTCACTTCGACGACATGGACGGGCTGCTGGGCGCGGTGGCCGAGCACGGCTACGCCCAGTTCCTCGAGGCCAAGCGCGCCGTCCCCGTCCCGGACGACCCGGTGGAGGATCTGCGGGCGGGCTGGGACCTCGCCGTCGAATTCGGGCTCGCCAACCCCGCGCTCTACGCGATGATGTACGGCGAGCCCCGGCGCGGCACGGACTCGGCCGCGTTCAGGACCGGCATGGAGATCCTCCTCGGGCGCATCCGCCGCCTCGCCGCCGCGGGCAGGCTACGCGTCGACGAACCGCTCGCCGCCGCGCTCATCCACGCCACGGCGCGCGGTGCCGTGCTCACCTGGCTGTCACTCCCCGAGGACCGGCGCGACCCGGCCTTGCTGACCGCCATGCGCGAGTCCATGGTCACCGCCGTCACCACAGAGAAGCCGGCCGTGCAGGACCCGGGCCCCGCCGGCGCCGCCCGGGCACTCCGCGCCGTCCTGCCCCAGCAGACAACGCTCAGCGAGGCGGAGCGGCATCTCCTCGACGAGTGGCTCGACCGCCTGGCCACCGACGGGTAAGGCCGTCATCCAGGCTGGTGGCGTCCGCGACGACACCCGCGTGCTCGTGGGCGACGCTCAGGAACGAGCCGACGACGTCCGCAAGATCGAACCTTTTGGCTCCGGGCGGGATCAGACGTGGTGACCAAATGCCTTGTGGTGAAGTCCGCCGAGTCGGAGGCTGTTCGTGGACTATTTCGTCATCGTGATGATCGCGGTGTGCGCCGTACTCGCCGGGGGTGTCGCCTTTGTGGCCACGCGTCGTGATCTACGGGGTGGAAGCAGGGCGGTGGTTCCTCTGGCCTGCGCCCTCCTTGTGGGCGCTACCTGCCTGTTTGTCCCCTATCTCCCTGTGTTCGCCTTCTTAGGTACCGTGGTGGCCTATCTGATCTTGCGGCGCCTGTTCTCGGCCAGGATCGCGCTCGCCGCCTCGGGGGTCCTTCTTCTCGGCGGGTGCTCGTTCTCCGTGCTGCTCATGATGGCCGCCCTGGAGACCATGTGATGCACCTTCGGGGCCTGCGTGCGCCACTTCGTGCCGAACGCGCGGGGGTTCGGCCGTGAGCTTCGCCAGGCCCGCGCGGGCGAAGTCGAGCACGCGGTCGACCAGGGGAAGCAGTTCTTCGGTAGTGGACTCGCGGTGGCGGGCCTCGTGGGTCATGTACAGCTCGCGCAGGCCGCCCACCACGGTGTATGCGGTCAGGCGCGGGGCGAGTGCGTTGGGCGGCAGGCCCAGGTCCTTGCCGATGGCGGCGGCGATCAGGCGTTCCAGCTCGTAGTAGCTCGCGCGGGCGCGGCCGCGGAGGTCCTCGTCCTCGGCTATCAGGGTGGCGCGCTTGGTGCGAAGGGACCAGGTCTCGCCGGGCTTGCGGCCCTGGTCGGCGTCGCGTTCGTCGAGCGCGCGCATCGTGGCGCGCATCCAATCGCCGAAGGCGTCGAGGGCGGTGCCGGGCCGGGTGTCGAGGCGGGCGGCCAATGACTCCGGGGCGAACGGGTCGTCGGCGAACAGCAGGTCTTCCTTCGTGGGGAAGTGCAGCGTGACGGTCCGCGTCGCGACGTCGGCGTGTTCGGCGATCGCCGCGATGGTCGTGTTGCGGTAGCCGTGCGACGTGAACAGCTCCAGCGCCGAAGTCTGGATCCGTTCGCGGGTCTGCCGCTTCTTCCGATCTCGCCTGCCCTCCATGCGGCAAGGATACCACGCGTACAATTAATGCAGTCCATGCTACTGTTGCTATTAAAGGTATCGATCGACGAGAGGCGAAGACGATGTCCAAGACGTGGTTCATCACCGGCACGTCGAAGGGGTTCGGCCGCGAGTGGGCGGAGGCCGCGCTCGAGCGGGGCGACCGGGTCGCCGCCACCGCACGCGACCTCGACCACCTGCGTCCCCTCGCCGAGAAGTACGGCGACGCCGTGCTGCCCCTGCGGCTCGACATCGCCGACCGCGCAGCCGTGTTCGCCGCCGTGCGGCAGGCGGCCGAGCACTTCGGCGCACTGGACGTGGTGGTCAACAACGCGGGCTACGGTCAGTTCGGCATGGTCGAGGAGCTGACCGAGTCCGAGATCCGCGCCATGATGGAGACCAACTTCTTCGGCACGCTGTGGGTGACGCAGGCGGTCGTGCCCGTGCTGCGCGCGCAGGGGCACGGCCGGATCATTCAGGTCACCAGCGAGGGCGGCGTCCGGGCGTTCCCCGGCATCGGCGCCTACCACGCGTCGAAGTGGGCGGTGGAGGGGCTGTCGGAGTCGCTGCGCAAGGAGGTCGCGCACTTCGGCATCGACGTGATCTGCCTGGAGCCTGGCCCGTACTCGACCGACTTCGGGGGCGGCAGCCTCCGCATCAGTGCCGAGCACCCGGACTACGCCGAGGTTCGCGCGGCCGCCGAAATCGCGTGGGATCTCGGCGACCCGAAGGCGACGCGCGGGCCGATCCTGGAGTTGGCCGACACCGACGACCCGCCGGCGCGGATCTTCTTCGGCAAGTCGTTCGAAGAGGTTGCGGCCGAGTACGAGGAACGGCTTGCCACATGGCGGAAGTGGCAGCCGGTCGCGCTGGCCGCATTCCGTTGATCGTGCACAGTGCATTCATGCCTGAGAAGTCGGTGAGCGTCGAAGCACCCCACGCCGGACGCCATGCATGGAGCGGGGTGCACCACGATCGCGTCGTGTGCCGCTCAGAGGCGCGCAAGTGCCGGAACCAGCACAGATCAAGCCACGTTGCTGGCCGGGACCACTTGGGCGGGAAGCGCGATCTGCTGTTGCGTCACGCGGAGCGTATCGAGGCCGACTCACCGATCAGCATGGCGGTCACCGTGCCTCCGCGGAGGGGGAGGGGCGCCCGGGGCGGCCCAGCTGCTCAGCAGCCGTAGCGCGTCGGCGGTGGGGGAGCCGGGTTCGACGTTGTAGATGCACAGCACTTGGTCAGGGTCGCCGGGGGGCTGGAAACTCTCGTAGGAGAAGTGGAGTTCCCCGACTTCGGGGTGGTGGTAGCACTTGGTGCCGTGGGTGCGGCGCAGGACGCGGTGGTCGTTCCACCAGGTGCTGAATTCGGGACAACGCAGGGTGAGCTCGCCGACGAGATCGGCGAGCCGCCGGTCGTTCGGGTAGCGGCCGGCTTCGAGGCGGAGCATGGCGACGGTCTCGGCGGCGATCTGCGCCCAGTCTCCGACGCGGTCGCGGGCGTCGGGGTCCAGGAGGTAGTAGCGGGCGAGGTTGCGCTGCGGGGCGGGGAGGGCGTCGAAGTCGGTCAGGACCTCGCGCGCCAGGCGGTTGGTGGCCAGCATGTCGGTGCGTCGGCCGACGATGAAGGCGGGGACGTGCTCCAGGGTCTGAAGCGTGAGATGCAGCCCCGGGCGGACCCGTTGCGGAGCGGACGGGGCACGGCGCGCCGGTGTGGGCCGTGCCAGCAGGTCGACGAGGTGCTCCCGCTCGGCGGGATCGAGTTGGAGGGTGCGGGCGAGGGCCTCGACGACCTCCGGGGACGGGGTGCCGGCGCGGCCCTGTTCGAGACGGGTGTAGTACTCGGTGCTCACGCCGGCGAGGCGGGCGACCTCGTCGCGGCGAAGTCCGGGCACTCGCCGGGCGCGGGCGTCCTCCGGCAGTCCTGCCCGGTCGGGGGTGATCCGGGCGCGCCGGGAGCGCAGAAAGCCGGCCAGTTCGCTCCTACGGTCCATAGCACCAGTGTGATCCGGCTGCGGGCGACGCGCCCGCAGGAGGGTGGCCCTGTCAGTACCTGCCTTCACCGTACCTGCCCGTTCAGGGCCTGCTCAGAGCGGTTGTGGAGGGTACAGGACACGTTTACTGGAAATGGGTCCGGCGCGGCCGGTTCCCTTCACCATCCACCTCCTTCGAAGGAGTTCATGATGTCCACGGAAACCTCTGCCAAGCCGCTGACCTTCCGCGCCGCCCAGGTCACCGAGGCCGGCGGTCCGTTCAGCGTGGTCGAGCGCGAGCTGCCCGAGCCACACCCGGGCCACGTCCGCCTGACGGTCGAGGCCTGTGGCGTCTGCCGTTCGGACTCGGCGTTCGTCAACGCCGCCTTCCCCCATGTGCCGTTCCCGCTGGTGACCGGGCACGAGATCGCCGGACGCATCGACGCGGTCGGTGACGGTGTCGAAGGCTGGGGTACCGGCGACCGGGTGGCCGTCGGCTGGTTCGGCGGCAACTGCGGAGCCTGCCTGGCCTGCCGCGAAGGCGACTTCATCCACTGCACGCGCATGCAGGTTCCCGGCTGGGCCTACCCGGGCGGCTACGCCGAGGCCGTGGTCGTTCCCGCGTCCGCACTGGCCCGCATCCCCGATGAGATCACCGCCGTCGAGGCCGCGCCCATGGGCTGCGCCGGGGTGACCACGTTCAACGCGTTGCGGCGCAGCCCGGCCAAGCCGGGTGACCTCGTCGCCGTGCTCGGCCTGGGCGGCCTCGGCCACCTGGGCGTGCAGTTCGCCGCCAAGCTCGGATTCGAGACCGTGTCCATTGCGCGGGGCGAGGACAAGGCCGAGGCGGCCAAGAGCTTCGGCGCCCACCACTACATCGACGGCAACGCCGGTGACGTGGCCGACCGGCTGCAGGCCCTGGGCGGCGCGAAGGTCGTGCTCGCCACCGCGGCCAGCTCCGAGGCCATGAGCGCCACCATCGACGGCCTGCGTCACAACGGCGAGCTCATCGTGCTGGGCGCCACGCCGGAACCCATCCAGGTCAGCCCGTTCCAGCTCATCGCGACCAGCAGGACCGTGCACGGCCACCCGTCCGGCACCGCATGCGATGTCGAGGAAACCCTGCACTTCGCCGCGCTGACCGGCGTCCGCCCCATGACCGAGACCCGCCCCCTGGACGAGGTCGAGGCGGCCTACAAGCGCATTCTGTCCGGCGACGCCCGCTACCGCATGGTCCTCACCACCGGCAGGTGACTGTCCGCCGGCCCGCCCTCGAGCCGCAGGCCGTCAGCGCGCTGACGGCCTGCGGCATGGCGCCTGATCAGGGCTCGATGACCACTTTGATCACACCGGCTCCGCGGTCGGCCGCGACGCGAAACGCTTCCCGTGCCTCTTCGAGCGGGAACCGGTGCGTGATGACCGTCTGCGCGATTTCGGGTTTCTTGGCCAACAGGGAGGCGACCTCCTCGACTTCGCGGACCCCTTCGTGCCTGCCGTAGGCGATGCTGGTGATGTAGGTCAGCTCCTTGACCAGGCTCTTGGTCGCCGGGATCGGCATCGTGGTCCGGTACACGCCCAAGGAGATGATCCGGCCTCCCGGTCGTGCGGCGTCCGCGGATCGATCCAGGCTCGACTCACTGCCGGCCGCATCGATCACCACGTCGTAGGTTCCGCTGGGCCGGCCGAATCCCAGTCGCTCGGCCGCGGTCAGCTGATGGCTGTGCCGGGTGTCCACATCGACGTCTAATCCTTGGTGCTGGGCCGCTGCGGCTGCCAGCAGCCCGATCGACCCCCCACCGACCACGAGAACGCGCTCTCCTGGTTGCGCCTGCGCGCGGCGCACCGCGTGCCAGGCGACGGCGCCAGGTTCGATCAAGCAGGCGTCCTTCACGTCCAGCTGCGAGGGCAGAGCCAACAACGTGTATTCCGGCACCACGACCGCTTCGGCCAGGCCGCCGTCGCGGTAAATCCCGAGGGTTCCGTGGCCGGCTTCAGTGCACCGCTGTGGGTTACCGGCGCGGCATTCCGCGCATTCCCCACCACGGATGGTCGGTTCGACGAAATAGCGGTTGCCGGTGTCGTCGACTCCGGCGAACTCGTGCCCATAGATGAATCCGGTCACGCCGGCGCCAACGAACATGACATCGGTGCCGCAGATTCCCACAGCGGCCACCGAGAGCCGGACCCCTGCTCCACCAGGCTCCTCGACCTCGACAGTGCGGATGCCGTCGTCGGTGTTCATCACAGCGCGCATTGTTCTCCTGTCCAGTTAAGTACGGCGTCTTGATCTAGGCGGGATACGCGATGCCCGGGTAGGCGTACGCTGCTGACGGTACGGCCTTCAGTCCGGCGGCGTCGCCCCTGCCCGGCCTGGCAGGCCCTGCACGTCGCCCGGAGTCGGCCGGGCTTCCCGCGGGTGCTCGCCGACCGGCGTAGGGCGCTTCCCGTTCGACCCGCCGGGCCCGGGAAGGCCCGGCGTCCCGGCCGTGGACAACGCGGATCGACGCAGTCCTAGTCCCCGGCGAGCTCCCTCGTGGCCTCGCGCCCCGCGTCGGTGACCCGCCGGAGGAAATCCGCGAGCAGCTCGAGCTCAGCCTCGCTGTAGTCAGCGCACAGGACGTCCATACGCTCGTTCATCGGCGCGAAGAGCCGGAAGAGCTCCGCGTTGCGGTCACGGTTGGCCCGGACGGTCACGGCCCGGCGGTCGGCAGCTTCCGGGTCCCGCTCGCGCGTGATCCAGCCGGCGCGTTGCAGGCGGTCGAGGATTCCGGTGAGCGTAGCGGGATGCAGGCCGGCACGGGCCGCCAGCGCGCTGGGGGTGAGCGGGCCGGACCTGTTGATCAAGTCCAAGCAGTCCCAGTCGACGTCCTTGAGATCCACCGACGTCCCGAATCGCCGGTTGAGCAGCGACAACTGAATGTTCAGGTCGCGCAGCTCCTCCTTCACCGCACTGGCCAGCCGACGCCGCTGACGCCCGCCGCCATCTGTTATGAGACTCATATTTTATCCATCACAAAGCACATGGTACGCTGTCCATACGTTACGAAACTCATATTACCTGGACAGGCGTCATGAAGGGAAGATCATGATTCTCGTTACTGGAGCAACCGGTCTCGTCGGTCGTCACCTGGTCGAGCTGCTCCTCGCCGGCGGCGTGCCGATCCGCGCGGTCACGCGCAAGCCAGATGCCACACTCCCCGCGGGAGTGGAACGAGCAGTAGGCGACCCCTCCCACCCGGAAACCATCGCCGATGCCATGAAGGGCGTTCACGCCGTGTTCGTCCACCCGCGCGCCATGGGGCAGGGCCACGACCCGAGCCTCGTCCGTGAATCCACCGGCGAATTGCTCAGGCTCGCCCAGAACTCCGGGGCGACCAAGGCCGTCGTCATGTCCGCTCTGAACGTCGACCACCCCTTCGACCAGCAGCCGTCTCGACTGCGCGGCGAATACAACAAGGAGGTGGAAGCCGCGACCGAGGAGTCCGGCCTTCAGTGGACAGCGGTCCGGCCCGGCTACTTCGCGACCAACACCGTCTCGTCCTGGGCTGCACAGATCCGTCACGGCGACGTGGTGCGCAGTGCGTACGGCGCTGCCGCATGGGCTCCTCTGCACGAGCGCGACATCGCGGCCGTGGCCGCACACGCCCTCCTGCATGACGATCTGGCCGGGCAGAAACCCGTGCTCACCGGCCCAGAGATCATGACCCAAGGCGACATGGTCAACGCCATCGGCAAGGCCGTCGGCCGACCGCTGCGTTTCGAAGAGGTCCCGCACGAGGTCGCCCGTGAGGCCATGGCGAGGGGAGGCCTCCCGGTGCACCTCCTCGACGGCTACCTCAAGCTGCAGGCCAGCTCCTACCTGCAGGCAGGTCTGGTCTCCCAGGCGACCGAGAACATCCTCGGCCGCCCCGCGCTCACCTTCGCGCAATGGGCTGCCGAGCAGGCCGGCGCCTTCTCTGCCTGACATGCCGCAGTCGGGGGCGGACGGCGCTCCCACGGCGACGGCACAGGGCGCCGTCACCCGGCGACGTTCAGCACCAGGGTGGGATCCAGGGCCAGGGTGCCCACGGCCAGTCCGAGGAACACGATCGCCAGGAAGAACTGCGGTGAGAAGTCGTAGACGCGCAGGTGGGTGTAGAGCGCGCAGACGAAGTAGAGAATGAGGCCGGCCGCGGCAGCCGTACCGATCAAGGGCACGCCGAGAAGACCGAGCGCCAGCCCGAGGGCGCCCGCGGCCTTCAGCGCGCCGATGGGGAAGACCAGCCACGATTCCGGCACTCCGGCCCGGTCGAGCGCGGGACCGAGGGTCCGCATGATCGGCTTGAGGCGGGTCATGGCGGCGAAGCCGGAAAAGGTGTTGGCGGCGATCGTCATCAGGGCGGTGGCGACGTAGGCGGTGGACATGGGAGCTCCAGGGAAATCGTCTGGTGGCGGCGTGACTCGTCGGCACCTGGTTGTTCCTCTGAGAGAGCCCTCATCTCGGGGAGTGTGACATCGCCCGCGGTGGTGTGATGTACGTCGCTCAGTGTCATAAATCCGTTTACTACGCGCTCGAGCGCGAGCTAGGGTCGCGGATCACGATCTCGTGACGGAGGAGTTGCTTTATATGTGGGTCAATCGCGTGCGTAATCTCCCCAGCTCGGTTATTCGACCATCGCACGTGAGGACTCATTCCCTTGGATCTGCCACGTAGTTTCACCATCCGGGAGAGCAGCCACCGGATTCTCGACCCGTACACGCCGGAAAAGCTCGCCACCTTGGGCGCTGCGATCGGCTTGCGCCCGGGTGCTTCCGTGCTCGATCTGTGCTGCGGTAAAGGCGAGATGCTGGCCACCTGGGCCCGCGATCACGCCATCACCGGCACCGGCGTGGACATCAGCACGGTCTTCCTCGCCGCCGCGCGCAAGCGGGCGGCCGAACTCGGCGTCGCCGGCCAGGTGACGTTCGTGCACGGCGACGCCTCCACTCACGTGGCGGCCGAGCCCGTCGACGTCGCGGCATGCGTCGGGGCGACCTGGATCGGCCAGGGCGTCGCCGGGACCGTCGCGCAACTGGAACGCAGCCTGCGGCCAGGCGGCATGATCCTCATCGGCGAGCCGTTCTGGCGCGCGGAGCCGCCCAGTCAGGAAGCCATCGAGGCGTGCCACGCGCGGACGAGGGAGGACCACGAGACGTTGCCCGGCCTCGTGACTCTGTTCGACGGCTTGGGCTACGACGTCGTCGAGATGGTCCTGGCCGATGAGGACAGCTGGGACCGGTACGTCGCCGCCCAGTGGCTGAACATCCGGACCTGGCTGGACGCCAACCCCAACGATGAGCTCGCGCCCGAGATGCGGGCCGAGTTGTCGCGCGAGCCTCTGCGCTATACGAGGTTCCAGCGGCCCCTGCTCGGCTGGGGCGTGTTCGCCATCATGAAACGCTGATGCCAGGGCCGGGCAACCGCTGTGCAGCTCGGCGCGCGTTTAGGAGAGCGGGTTCGCCCGGAAGGCTTTGAGCAGGTGGGCTTGCGTCCTGGCCACGGCGGGCCTGGACTGGGCGCCTGAGCGGACGGCGAGGTAGCCGGTGTTGATCGGCGGTTCCTCCGGGTCGGCGAGCGTGACCAGGGTGCCCACGTCCAGGTCGCCGCGGCACAGGTAGGCGGGCAGGACCGAGACGCCCATGCCTGCCTTGACCGCGCTGAGCACGCCGCGCAGGTCGGGGATGACAATCCGGGCGGCCATCGTGGGCCGCCTGCCGAACACGGTCCGCCAGTAACGCCGCACGATGGGCAGATCCTCCGCATACGCCACCAGCGGCACCCCGGCCAGCGCCCGAGAGCCGACCTCGTTCCCGGTCGCCCGCAACGCCTCCCCCAGGGATGGGGCGGCGACCAGGACGAACTCCTCGTCGTAGAGGGGATCCGCGTGGACCCCGCGCATCCGGGGGCGGATCGTGGACACCACCAGGTCCAGGCGCCCGGCGGCCAGGTCGGCGAGGAGGTCGTCGGACAGGCCGAGGGTCGTGCGGAGGCGGAGGCCGTCCCGTACCAGAGGGGCGAGCATCGGCATGACCACCTCGCACAGGAGCTCGGCGGGGCCGCCCAGATGGACGGCCTCGCCCGAGGGCAGCTCGGACCCCACCACCTCGTCCAGCGCGTCGAGTGCGGCCGCCACCCTGCGGGCCAGCTCGTCGGCCGCCGGCGTGGGCGCGACGCCGCGCGGCAGCCGGTCGAACAGCGGCCGGTCCAGCGCCGACTCCAGGGCCCTGACCTGCGCGGTCACCGCCGGCTGCGACAGGCCGAGCGTCTGCGCCGCGGCCGTGATGGAGCCGGTCCTGTGCACCGCGAGAAAGGTGCGGAGCAGGTCGAGCGAGAGATGCGACATATCACTATTCTGATGGCTCGACGCATGGCCGGTTATTTGTGGCTGATGGCCGTGGGGAGCGATGCTGTCAGGCATGAGCAAGCGCATCCTGATCGTATTGACCAGCCACGACGACCTCGGCGGCGTGGAGAAGACCGGATACTACGTGCCCGAGGCGGCGCACCCCTGGGAGATCTTCCGTAAGGCCGGATACGCGGTGGACGTCGCCAGCGTGCGCGGCGGCGAGCCGCCGCAGGACGGGTTCGACCCCGAAGACGCCGCCCAGGTGGCCTTTCTCGCCTCGCCGGAAGCACGTGACACCGCACGCCTGGCGGACGTGGACCCCTCACGTTACGACGCCGTTCTCTACGCCGGCGGCCACGGCACCATGTGGGACTTCCCCGGAGATCCCGGCGTCATCCGCCTCGGGAGGGCGGTGTACGAGCAGGGCGGCGTGGTGGCCGCCGTCTGCCACGGTCCCGCCGCGCTGGTGAACCTCACGCTGTCGGACGGCTCCTACCTGGTGGCGGGCAAGCGGGTGGCGGCCTTCACCAACGAGGAGGAAGAGCTGCGTGGCGTGGCGCACGTGGTGCCGTTCCTGCTGGCGGATGAGCTGGTGGACCGGGGCGCCCGGCACGAGCCGGGACCGAACTGGCAGGCCCAGGTCGTCGTGGACGACCGCCTCGTCACCGGCCAGAACCCCGCCAGCGCCGCCCCGCTCGCCGAGCGGGTCCTCGAGCTCCTCGCCGAACGGCGGGCGTGAGGAGAACAAACACCGCCGGATGGCGGTTGTGAACCACGGGTACGGGCTCCGACTATCGAGGAGTAGCGCTCCGTGACCCCGTGGAAAGGTGCAGCGCATGGCATACCACCCCAACCTGGATCCGGAAATCCGGGCCGCGATCGAGCAGACGCCGCTGCCGGCGCTCGACATGCCGAGCATGACGTACGAGGAGCTCGACGGGTTCCGGGCGCAGATTAACGCGTTCCTGGCCGCCGCCCCGCCGGTCGACGCCGACGTGGTGATCGAGGACCGGCACGTGCCGGGACCCGACGGCGCGCCCGACGTCCGGGTCCGGATCTACCGCCCGGCGGGCGAGGGCCGGGATACGGCCGACCGGCCGGGACTCTACTGGATCCACGGCGGTGGAATGATCATCGGGGTGCCGGAGATCGACGACGCGATGATGATCGGCTACGTCGAGCAGCTCGGCGTCGTCGTGGTCTCGGTGGACTACCGCCTGGCGCCGGAGCATCCCCATCCCGCCCCGGTCGAGGACTGCTACGCGGGCCTGGTGTGGACCGCCAAGGCAGCGGGCGAGCTGGGCATCGACCCGGCGAGGATCGCCGTCGGCGGCGCCAGCGCGGGCGGCGGGCTCGCCGCGGCTACCGTGTTGCTGGCCCGCGACCGGGGCGGGCCCGGCGTGGCGTTCCAGCTGCTGGTGTGCCCGATGCTGGACGACCGCAACATCACCCCGTCCAGCCACGAGTTCGCCGAGGCTGTCGTCTGGGACAGATCGGCGAACCTCTTCGGCTGGACCGCGCTGCTCGGCGACCGGATCGGCACCGACGACGTGCCCCCGTACGCGGCCCCGGCCCGCGCCACCGACCTGTCCGGGCTGCCGCCGGCGTTCATCGACGTCGGTGAGCTGGAGGTGTTCAGGGACGAGGACCTCGACTACGCGCTGCGGTTGTCGCAGGCCGGCGTGTCCACCGAGTTCCACCTCTACCCGGGCGCCTTCCACGGGTTCGACGGCATGGTGCCGGACGCCGAGCTCAGCAAGCGGGCCAAGGCGGCCAGGCTGGCCGCGCTCAAGCGGGCGTACGGCCTGTAGCGGAGTTCGCGCGGAGCCGGACCAGGGCGAGGGCCAGGTGGGCGCGCAGGCGTCCGGGCGCGTCGGCGAGCGAGAAGCCCAGCGCCGCCTCGGCGCGGGCGATGCGGGCGGCCATCGAGCTGTGGTGCAGGTGCATGGCGGTGGCCGCGCCGCGGATCGAGCCGGCCAGGCACAGCGCCCGCAACGCGGCCGTCGCCTCATCGCCGAGCCGTTCCATCGCCCGGACATCGGCCAGCCCGGCCGGCGCCGCCTCCGGCAGGTCGGCGAACAACGCCAGCGCGCCCAGCTCCGACCAGCGCATCACCCGGTCGTGCGGGCCGGTGAAACGCAGCGCCGTACGCGCGCCGGCCCACGACTCGGCCGCCCGCGTGCCGGGCAGCGCGGGTCCGATGCCCACCCGCGCCCCGTCGGGCAGCGCGGAATCCGCCAGGTTGGTCGCCACCAGGACGGCCTCGGTGTCGCCGATCCTGGCCTCGCGCACCTGGTGGCCCATCGTGCGCAGCCCGGCCGCCAGCCCGGTGCCGGAGGGCAGTGCGATCGCCAAGGCCTGCAGCGGAGCGGATGGGCTGAAACCGAGCAGGCGCAGCGCCCTGGCCCGCTCCGCCTCGCCGGTCTCGGCCGACAACACCAGCTCGACCAGCGCCGGATCCTGACCCGCCTGCGCCAGGGCGGCGGCTCGTTCCAAGGTGACCTCGGCGGCGGCCGCGTACCGTTCGAGCACGATCTCGTCGAGCCCGTGCGCCGCGCCCTCGCGTTCCATCCAGACCGACCCGAGCCCGGAGCTCAGCTCTCTGACCTCGGCGGGGGACGTCGCGGGCGTGTCCACGGCGCCTCCGGGCGACGTGCGGGTGCGTCGGCCGGTGGCCGCGTCGAACAGCCCGACCGGGCACTGCGCCAGCCGCGCCGTGGCGGCCAGCAGCACGGGCACGCTCACATGGTCGCGCAGCAGCGAGTCGAAGTACGCGATGACCCGCACCGCGCTCTCCGCGTCGGCGTCCAGCGTGGACAGCCGCAGCAGTAGTCCCTGCACAACCATCAGAGTAGTTCGGTGAACGGCGGCCTGGCGAGCGAATCAAGCGTGCGCTAGGTTGGTAGTCGTGGATCTCGACTTCTCCCCGGCCGAACGGGAATTCCGCGCCGAGGTTCGCGACTGGCTGAGCACGCACGCGCCAGGACCGCTCCCGTCCATGGACACCCCCGAGGGCTTCGCGGCGCACCGCGCATGGGAGGCGCGGCTGGCCGCCGCGCGGCTGTCCGTCGTCTCCTGGCCCGAAGAGTACGGCGGGCGCGGCGCCTCCCTGATCGAATGGCTGATCTTCGAGGAGGAGTACTGGGCCGCCGGCGCCCCCGCCCGCGTCACCCAGAACGGGATCTTCCTGCTGGCGCCGTGCCTGATGCGGTTCGGCACGCCGGAGCAGCGTGCGCGCTGGCTGCCGCGGATGGCCAGGGGCGACGACGTGTGGGCGCAGGCCTGGTCCGAGCCGGAGGCGGGCAGCGACCTCGCCGCGCTGACGTCCCGGGCCGAGCCCGTGCCCGGCGGCTGGCGGCTGTACGGGCACAAGACGTGGAGCTCCCGGGCCGCGTACGCCAGCCACGGGTTCGGCCTCTTCCGCACATCGGGGACGCGGCACAAGGGGCTGACGTACTTCATGTTCCCGCTGGACGACGTCGCGGTCCGGCCGATCGCGCAGCTCGACGGCCTGCCCGGCTTTGCCGAGCTGCACTTCGACGGGGTGTTCGCCGACGAGTCGATGGTGCTGGGCGAGGTCGGGGAGGGGTGGCGCATCGCGATGGCCACGACCTCCTCCGAACGCGGACTCACGCTGCGCAGCCCCGGCCGCTTCCTGGCCACCGCCGACCGGCTCGTCACGCTGGCCCGGGACGCCGGCGACCCGGCGCTCGCCGATCGGGCCGTCCGGTGCTGGGTGGAGGCGGAGGCGTACCGGCTGCACACCTTCGGGACCGCACGCACGATCATGGCGGGGGCGGAGGTCGGCGAGGCCGCCAGCATGGGCAAGGTCTTCTGGTCCGAGCTGGACCTGCGGATGCACGCGCTGGCCATGGAGCTGCTGGGGGAGCGGGCGGGGGAGACGCCGTGGCTGGACGGGTTCCTGTTCTCGCTCGCCGGGCCCATTTACGCGGGCACGAACGAGATCCAGCGCAACATCATCGCCGAGCGGGTTCTGGGGTTGCCGCGATGACCATGAACTTCGGCTTCACCGACGAACAGCTCGCGCTCGCCGCCACCGTGCGTGACGTGCTCCGGGCGCACTGCCCGCCGGCCGCGTTGCGGTCGGAGCGGCGGCCGGGGTGGAAGCAGCTGGCCGCGCTGGGGTTCTTCGGGCTGCTCCTGCCACCGGAGAGCGACGGGCTGGGGCTCGGCCTGGCCGACCTGGTGCCCGCACTGGAGGAGACCGGGCGCGCGTGCCTTCCCGGACCTGTCGTGGAGACCGCCGTCGCGGCCCCGTCCCTGGTGGCGGGGGCCCCGAAGCTGGCCTCAGGGGCCGTGTGCGTGAGCGTGCTGCTGCCCGGGCAGGTGTACGCGCCGGACGCCGATCTCGCCGACCTGATCGTCGTGGCCGGGACCGACGGCCTGCGGCTGGTCACCAAGGAGTCGGCCCGCCTCACTCCCCGGCCCGGCGTCGATCCGTGCCGGCCGCTGTTCGAGGTGGCCTTCGAGGACTCCGAACGGCTGGGCGGATCGGCCGGGCCGGCGCTGCGGCGGGCCACGGTGGCGACCGCCGCGCAGCTCATCGGCGTCGCCAGGGAGCTGCTGGCCGTCTCGGTGGCCTATGCCCGGGTGCGGAGGCAGTTCGGGGCCGCGATCGGGTCGTTCCAGGCGGTCAAGCACCAGCTCGCTGATGTGGCCGTGGCCGTGGAGTTCGCGGCGCCGCTGGTGTACCGGGCCGCGCTGGCGGTGGATGGGGCCGTCGCCACCGCCGAGCGGGACGTGAGCGCCGCCAAGGCCGCCGCGGGGGAGGCCGCCACGTTCGCCGCCCGGGTGGCGCTGCAGGTCCACGGGGCCATCGGGTACACCGAGGAGCTGGATCTCCGGTTCTGGATCGCCCGGGCCTGGTCGCTGTCGGCCGCGTACGGCACCACGGCCGCTCACCGCGAGCGCATACGCGCCGCCGTACTGGACGGCAATGTGCGGAGGTACCCGTGAGGCGGGGCCGGCGGTGGGCTGAGGTGCCTGTGAGGCGCGGCGGCGGTGCGGGGAGGCTTCGGTGAAGTTCGGGGTGCCGCTCGGGCTGCTGCATCCCGCCGCGTGGAAGGACGTCGCGGTGGCCGCAGACGAGCTGGGGTTCGAGTCGGTGTGGCTGCCCGAGCATCTCGTCTTCGCCACGGATCTGTCGCTGGCCGCCTACCCGGGCATGTCCGCGCCGGCGATCAAGCCCGCGACGCCGCTGTTCGACGCGCCCGCGTACCTGTGCTGGCTGGCCGCGTTCACCTCGCGCGTCAGACTCGGCACGGCGGTGCAACTGCTCGCCCTGCGCCACCCGTTCGTGTCCGCGCGCGCCTTCGCGACCCTGGACGTGGTCTCGGGCGGGCGGGCCGTCTGCGGGGTCGGGGCCGGCTGGTACCGAGGGGAGTGGGAGGCGGCCGGGATTCCCTTCGGCACGCGGGGGGCGCGGCTGGACGAGGCGATCGAGGTGGTCAGGCGCCTCTGGACCGAGCCCGTGGTCGCCCACTCCGGAAGGTTCTACTCCTTCCCCGAGGTCGCCTTCGAGCCGAAGCCGGTGCAGCGGCGGCTGCCCGTGCTCGCAGGCGGCGAGTCGCCGGCCGCGCTGCGCCGGGCGGCGCGGCTCTGCGACGGGTGGATCAGCATGCCGCACACCCTCGAGTCGATCAAGCCTCAGCTCGACCGGCTCGGCGATGGGGTCCCCGTGACCGCGCACGCCTATGCGCTGGCCTCGCCCGATGAGGTGCCCGCCTGGGCGGCGTTGGGCGTCGAACGCCTCATCGTCCGGCCCTGGACCCGCAGCCGCGACGCCGTGGCCGGCCTGATCACCTTCGCCGAGCGGTACGGGGTCGGCGGCGAAGGTTGATATGCCATTCCCCGGGGCTCAGGCGCGGTGGCGGCCCCTGCCGGGGCGTCCGGTGGAGGTGGCGCTGATCGCGCCTACCAGCTCGCGGTCGTGGTGCCGGGGAGAGGCCGGCGGGAACCCGGTCGTGCGGTGGCGGCGGCCGCGCGGGGGGAGGTCGGTGGGGAGGGCGGTGAACCGCTCCTCGGCGGAGGGACCTTGACGCCGGCGACGCCCTCGGTAGGACGCCGGGCCGATGTCCGAGGAGTTGAGGATGTCCCCGCCAGGGACGGCGCTCCCGACCGGCGTGAAGGCGTCGAACGCGCTGGTCGCCCCCGGGATGACGACCCGCTGGAACGGCCCGGCGTCGACAATGACCGGACCGGCGTTGCGATCGGGCCGCACGTCGCGATCGGGCCGCACGTCGCGTCCGATCGGGCCGGCGCCAGGAGCCGGTGCGAACGGGTCGACGTCGCGGATGCGCTGCAACGGCCCGGTCTCGTCGGTGAACTCGAACCGGCTCCTGTCGAAGTCGGGCTCGAAAGGATCGGCGTCTCGGATGCGCCGCATGGGGCCGGTTTCCCAGCAGGGCTCGAAGGGGCCTGTGTCGAGGGGCGCGTCGAAGGCATGCGTGAGCGGACGCGTGTCGGCGGCGGGGCGATCGGCGGTCCGGCGCGGTGCGGCGTCCGCGAACGGGTCGAAGGGCCGGGTGCCGAGCAGCCGCCGTACCTGCTCGGACGCCTGGCCGGCGCCGGACGGCACGGAGACGCGGCCGGCCACGTGTGCTTCGGCGCCTGGGACGGTGAGCCCGGCGATCAACTCGGCGTCGGCGGCGACGGCAGGTCGTTCGGGGGTGGGCTCGAGCGGGTCACGGAGTTGCGTGGTCCACAGAGGGGCGTCGGCGGGCGCGCCGGAGCTCGCACGGCGCCTGCGGCGGCGGCGTCGATGGTTCGCGGCCGGGCGGGCGGCCGCGTCGGCGGCTGTGGCGGTGGCCGGGCGTACCCGGGAATGGCGGGTCTTGGCGACGGCGAGCAGGGCCAGTGCGGCGATCAGGGCCGAGCCGATCAGCGTCGGGGAGTCCACCGTGGGCAGCGAACTGGTGACGGAGGTGTCGACGTGCGTGGGGAGCGGCTCGGCCGTGGCCGACGTGGTGTCGGCGGTGGACGGCTTGGCGTGCTTGCCCTTCGCGACGCTCTTGCCCGCGGCGGCCGAGGAAGTGGTCGCAGCAGGTGCCGGAGCCGCCTCCTGGGTCTTCTCGGCGGAGGTCCGGGTGGGCTCGGGGCGGGCCGCGAGCGGAGGCTTGGCGGCTTCTTCGCGCTCGTCTTGGGGGATGTGGGACGTGAGCGAGCCCCCCGGGAGCTGCAGCACGCCCACGTCGGTGCCGGGCCCGGGCGGGAGCGACGCCTGCTCCTCAGCCTTCTTCTTGGCCTCCGCGGCCTCCCGGGCCGCGTCCTCGTCCAGGCGGGCCTTGATCTCCTCCGGGTACCCGTAGCCGACGACCTTGCTGGTGTCACGTTCCTTGCGTTTGGCGACGCCTCCGTCGATGTTCCCCTCGATGGTGAAGATCGTGTCGCCCTCGACCCTGGTGACGACACCGACGTGGTCGATGTTGTCGACGTCGTTCGACCCGCTCCAGTCGTAGTAGACGAACGCGCCGGGCTTGGGCTTCTTGCCCCAGGCTCCCTGCTCCTTGAACCACTTGGCGTGCGCCACCGTCCACGCGAACTGCCCGACCCACTCCTCGTAGCCGAGCTTGTGCGCGGCCCACGAAAGGTACATCTCACACCAAGGGGCGCCGCTGTAATCGGCGTCGAACTCGACGTTCTTGCCGTACCACTCGCCGAACTTGGTGTATCCACTGGCCCTCTCGGCATAGCCGAGCTGGCCCTCGAGCAACTCGATGAACTTCTGCATCTCTGGCGTCATGGAAGCGTGGGGAAACCTTCCGGGCATGCCGGTTTTATCCACGCAGCCTTGGGTAAAAGGGGCAACCAGGGACGCGTGTGACAAAACCGGAGGCTTGTCGCTGTTGGGATGAGCTGAGGCTACCGTGCCGTAAGTGCAGGTCAAGCACACACCAAGAGATGGTCACGTCTTGGTCAGCTACGTAAGCCCAGGTCAGGATGCTGCCAGAAATGTCCAAACAGGGGTGGTTTAACCCAAAAAGATCTACCTTGAGGTGCTAACTCAGTATCCCGCGCCGGTCAGCAGGCCGCCGTCCACGGTGAACTCGCTCCCCGTGCAGTAACTGGCCCGGTCAGAGGCCAGGAACGCCACCACATGCGACACCTCCACCGGCTTGGCGAAGCGCTTGATGACCATGGACTTGACGAACGCCTCCGCGTCCACTTCCTTTGCCATGTCCGGGTCCATGGCCATCGCGGTGTTGATCGCACCCGGGTGCACCGAGTTCACTCGGATCTTGAACCGGGCCAGCTCGCGGGCCGCCGACTTGGTGATGCCCCGGATCCCGAACTTCGAGGCCGCGTACGCCGACAACCCCTCGGCGCCGACGAAGCCCTCGATCGACGAGATGTTCACGATCGCGCCCCGCCCGGCCGCTTTCATGGGCTCGATCACCGACTTGATCCCCAGCCAGGTGCCCTTGAGGTTGACGTCGACGATCTGGTCGAAGTCCTCGAGTGACATATCGGCGATCCGACGAAATTTCAGGATCCCGGCGTTGTTGACCAGCACGTCCAGCTTGTCGTGCAGCTCGAGCGCCGTCGCCACGGCGCGCTCCCACTCGGCCGGACTCCGCACGTCATGGTGCACGTACGTGGCGCCGGTCTCCTCCGCCAGCGCCTTGCCCTCCTCGTCCAGCACGTCCCCGAAGACCACCCGCGCGCCTTCCGCGAGGAACAGGCGCACGTGCGCCGCGCCCATACCCCGCGCCCCGCCCGTGATGAGCGCGACCTTGCCGTCAAGCATCCCCATAACGACCTCCAGCCGCGATGGCCCCAGCGATGGCTGCTGAGGCCGCCTCCATGGTCCGGTAGACGGGGATCCCGGCCGCCGCCGCGATCCGCCGCACCTCGTCCTCGACACCCGCGGGCGCGCACTCGCCGTTCCTGGTGACCAGGGTGACCCGAGTGCGCGGCAGCGCGTCCTGCGCCCCGGCCAGCGCCCGCGTGTAGGCGTACAGGGGCTCGGCCGCGTTCCCGTACGTGAAGAACGCCTGGACGTTCACATGGGCCACGATGTCGCGGCACGGCCGTCGCCGGACGATCGCGTCGATCACCTCCGGCACCAGCCCGGCTCGCCCGAGCGGCCCCACGGGCACCTCCAGAGGGTTGCCGGACGCCGCCACGCCGAGCCCGCGCAGCTCCTCCAGCACGTCGCCGGGCAGCGGGTCGAGCCGTACCCCGGCCGCGTCGAACGCGTCCGCCGCCAGCACGCTCGCGCCCCCGCTCGGTCCCACCACCAGCACCCCGTCACCCTCGGTGAGGCGGGAGCCGTGCGCCTGGAAGAACGCCAGCGTCCCGATCAGGTCGTCCTGGCTGGACACCAGCGCGGCCCCGGCCTGCGCGGCCACCGTCTCCCAGATCCGCCGGTCGCTGACCAGGCCGCCGGTGTGCGAGGCGGCCGCCTGCTGCCCCTGCCCGCTGCGCCCGCCCACCAGCAGCACCACAGGCAGGTCGGTCGCGCGCAGCGCGTCGTACAACTCCCTGCCGTCGCGCGGGTCCTCCAGGTACAGCCCGACGGCTCCCGTCTCCGGGTCGGTGGCGAGCCAGCGCAGCAGCTCGGCCGGGGTGAGGTCGGCCGCGTTCCCCACGGTGACGACCCGGCTGAACGCCAGCCCGCGCTGTTCCCCGACCTTGATCACCTCCCCGGCGAGCCCGCCGCTCTGCGAGATCAGCGCGACCGATCCGGCGGGGCCGAGCCCGCCGCCGACGAAGGTCTGCCGGCCGCGCGGGCAGTAGACGCCCATGCAGTTGGGGCCGAGCAGGCGTGTCCCGGCCGCGCGGGCGGCCTCGACCAGCTCGTCCTCCAGCCCGGCGCGGCCCGCCTCCGCGAAGCCGCCGCTCATCACCTGCACGAACGGCACGCCTGCGGCCTGCCGCACCACGCCGGGGCACCGTTCGGCTGGTACGGCGACGAGCGCGTAATCGACATCCGCGTGCGCCAGCGACGGCACCGCCCGCACCCCGGCCACCTCATCCGCTTCGGGGTGCACGGCGACCAGCGGGATTCCGGCGGCCTTGTAGAAGTCGAGGAACATGTTCCCGAAGTTCGGCCTGGTGGTGGAGGCCCCGACCACGGCCACCGCCTTCGGCTCGAAGAGCGGCAGGAAGTCCGCGGTGTCCCGGCCGGCCGCCGGCTCCCCGGGCTCGGCGGGGACGTAGCGCGCGTCGACCGCCACCACGCCCGACGGGCCCGCGATGACCGGGTTCAGCTCGAACTCGCCCAGCTCCAGCCGCTCCCACAGCCCACCGGGACCGCCGACCGTCATGAGCAGCTTGACCAGGGCGTCCACGTCCACGGGCGGCGTTCCGCGGAAGCCGCGCAGGAGCGGAGCCCCCCGCAGTGAGGCCAGCATGCGCCGCGCGTCCCGCTCCGAGACCGGGCAGAGCCCCAACGCCGTGTCCCGCAACGCCTCCGTCCATATCCCGCCGAGCCCCGCCAGCAGCACCGGGCCGAACGCGACGTCCCTGACCACGCCCACGATCAGCTCCACCCCGGCGGCCGCCTGCTCCTCGACGAGGAAGCCTGCGACATCGGGCAGTCGGGAGCGCATCTCCATGGCCGCCGCCGGCAGGTCCGCCGCGCGCAGGCCGAGCACCACGGCCCCGGCGTCCGACTTGTGCACCAGCCCAGGACCGAACGCCTTCAGCACCAACGGCTCGGCGAGCCCCGCAGCCGCCGTGAAGTCCAATTCCCCGCCGGCCGGGATGTCAGGCTCCCCGCCGGTCGCGCCGTCCAGGCCACGGAGGACGACGCCGCGCGGCACCGGCACCCCGGCCTCGCTCAGCAGCGCCTTGACCTCGTATTCGTAGACCTCGTGCTCGTAGACGCTCACGCCGGCAGGTGCCCGTACTGCTCGCGGATCTCCCGGCGCAGCAGCTTGCCCGGCCCGCCCGAGGCGTCCTGCGAGTGCGGCAGTTCCTCGGCCACCACGATGTGATCGGGCCGCTGATGGGCGGGGAGGGAGTCGGCCAGGGCGAGGGCCAGCTTGGAGGCGTCCAGCGAATGTCCGGCTCGCGGCACGACGGCCAGCAGGATCCGCTGCTCGGACGCCCCCTCGGGCACCCCGACCGCGCCGGCCTCGGCCACCCCGTCCAGGGCGGAGGCGGCCTCCTCGATCGCGACCGGCTGCGACCACACGCCGCCTTTGAGTATCGAGTCCTCCCGCCGGCCCAGCACGCGCAGCACGCCGTCGGCGGAGAGCGTGCCGAGGTCGCCGCCCACGTACCACTCGCCGCGCAGCACCTCCGCGGTCTTGTCCGGGAGGCCGTCGTACTCGGTCATCCGATGCGGACCGGCCAGGTTGATCTCGCCGACCTCGTCGACCACCCGGTTCCCCTGCGGGTCCGTGATCCGCACGGCGTTCCCGGTACGGGCCCGCCCGGAGGACCCCAACGGCGTCGAGCCGTCGTCCACCCGGCCCATGCAGGTGTACGGGGCCTCGGTCTGCCCGTAGTACGAGAACACGCCCGCCTGCGGCAGCCTGGCCTTGATCCGGTCCAGCATGGTGGCGGTCAGTGGCTCCCCGCCCAGCATGATCACCTGGATCGACGACAGGTCCACGCCCTCGTGCTCCGCAGAGCCCAGCAGGGCGGCGTAGAACGACGGGATCTGGGACACATGCGTGACCCGTTCGCGTGGGACGACCCGCAGGAAGTTGGCCGGCCCCCAGTCCTGCTCCAGCACCAGCCGCATCCCCGCGTAGAGCGCGGGCCCGACGATCGCGGGGAAGCCGATGCCCCAGATGATCGCGCCCGTGCCGAACACCGAGTCGGGGCCGCGCGGCACGTCCAGCCAGATCTGCGCGGTCGCCAGCGACGACGCGTGCGTGTGCACGACCGCCTTCGGCAGCCCGGTCGTTCCCGAGGTGTAGTAAAGGGCGAGCGGGTCGTCGTGGAAGCCCGCCGTCGGCGGCTCCTCGTCGGATGCCCCAGTCAGGTCCGCCGCGTTGATCCACTTCGTCACACCCGGCAGCGACCCCTTGATCTGCTCCACCACCTGCTCGACCGTCGCGTCATAGACGAACGCCGTGCACCCCGAGGCCGCCACGACGTCACGCAACGTCTCCACCGGCCAGTACGGGTTCAGCGCCGCCGTGACCGCCCCGATCTTGGCCTGCGCCAGGTAGACCTCGGCCACCAGCAGCGTCTCGTTGAGCAGCGCCGCCACCCGCTGCCCCGGCGTGATCCCCTGGGCCAGGAGGGCGTTGGCGCGGCGGTTGACGTTCCTGTTCAGCTCGTCGTAGGTGAAGCTCTGCTCGCCGCAGTACGTCAGCGCCACCCGGTCGGGCGTGCGCATGGCGCCGGCGGTCAAGATCGCGTGGCCGTAGTTGCCGTAGGGTGATCGCGCCATGGGGGGTGCCTCCAGTTTTCAGAGGGGCGAATAGAGCACGAAGACGTTTCCTGAGGGATCGCGCAGCACGGCCCGCATCTCATGCGGCCCCGCCTCGGGCCCGCGCACCACCTCGGCGCCGCGCTCGGACATTTCCCGCACGGCCACCGCCACGTCGTCTACCTTGTACGACGGCGCCGCCGACCCAGTGACGTGCTCGGCGGGACCGGCCAGCGCCACGGTGACCCCGCCACCGTCCAGCGCCGCGAACCTGTCGCCGTCCCTGAACTTCACCGGCAGCCCGTAGAAGGCGATCGCCTCGTCCAGGTCGGCGACGGGGATCAGCACGTTGCCGAGCTTCACGCGGGCCTCCAATGCGGTAATTCGTCCACGAACGTCACCCGCACCGGCATCCCGATGCGGACGTCCTCCGGCGCGCACTCCACCACGTGCCCGAACGTGCGGGCACCCTCCAGCAGGTCCACCCAGGCCATCACGTACGGCTCCCGTCCCCGGTAGGCGGGCGCGAACGAGCGATGCACCACCGTGAACGTGTGCACCACGCCCTCACCGGAGACCGGCTCGAACACGAGCTCGTCGCCGCCACACCGAGGACACGCCGCCTCGGGAAGGTGGACGCGCCGGTCGCAGGCCGTACAGCGCTGGATGACCAGCTCGCCGCGCGCGCAGGCGGCCAGGTAGGCGGAGGTGTCGGCGCTCATCGCTTGCCAAGCTAGCGCACGCTTGGTTGCCGGGCAAGGGTCCGTCCCTCAGGGGTCGGCCGGGTCAGGGGAAAGCTCTTCCGTGGCGGTCACCGGCGGCTGCGCCGAGGGGTCGGTGGAGAGCCGGGCCACCGGCCCGTTCGTCGGCTCCGGGTCCGACGGGGTGGGGCTGCCGATGGCGGAGGTGCTCCGCTCCTCCGTCGGCGCGGGCGTCGGCGTGGCGGACCGGGTCGGGGAGGGCGCAGGGCAGGCGGGGCCGTCCACGGCCGCCTCGCTCACCTGCGGTCCGTTCCCCGACGCCGGCTCCGTCATCACCAGAATCCCGAAATACGCCCGACGACCGCACGCCACATCCCCCGGGTCGTGCGTGACGCTGCTGGTGTAGACCGTGTTGCCGCGCAGCGTCCGGCTCTCCTGCCGGACCGTCCGCGCCGGCGCGTCGTCCCCGTCCCGCCGCGTGTACGTGATCCGCAGCCGCACCGGCCCCGTCCCGTTCGCCGCCACCCTGATCGAGCCGTTCGTGCCGCTCCATTGCACGATGCTGGCCGCCTGCACTGCGGGCGCCACCAGCTCCGGCACGCCGGTCCCCGCCGGCCCGTTGGTGGGCGGCGGCGGAGGGGGAGAGGTGGTGACGGGAGGCGGGGGCGCCTGGGTCGTCGGCGGTGCGGCCGTGGTGCGCCGTGGCGCGGGGGACGTCGTCCTGGTGGGGCCGGACGTGGTGGTGGCGTCGGACGTGGTGGTGGCGTCGGCCGGGGAGGGCGCCGGCTCGCTCTGCTCCTCGGGCGGCGGCATCAGGATCGCGCCGGGCCCCGGCGGCAGCCGCCCGCCCGACAACACCAGCGCGATCGCCACGGCCACGACCGTCGCGCCCGCCACCCACAGGTGCGGCGGCAGCCTGGGCATGCTCATGATCCGCTCGCGCAGGGTGATCGTGGCGGTGCCGCTCTCGTGATCGGTCCTGGCCAGGGGGAAGCGCAGGGCCAGCAACGTGGCCAGCTCAGCCAGGTGGCGCCGCCCGCGTTTCTCCCAATCGGGGCCGTAACCGGCGACCGCGTCCTCCTCCAGCTCCGCCGCGAACTGCCGGGCGGAGGCGTACCTGACCGCCGGGTCCTTGGCCATCCCCCGCCTCAGCAGGTCGCGCAGCGTGTCCGGCACGACCTCCAACGGCACCGGCTCCACCAGGTGCTTGTCCCGGATGGCCGGGACGTCGGGCTCCGTCTCCTCGCCTTCCTTGTACGCGCGGAAGGGCGGCCGTCCTTTGACGGCCTCGAACAGCACGCAGGCGGCCGCGTACAGATCGGCGGAGGGCCCGGCCTGGTGCCGTGTCCACAGCTCGGGCGACATGTACGCGGGGGTGCCCGCGGGCACGCCGGGCTCCTCGGCGTGCACCACGATGCCGAAGTCGGCCAGCTTGGTGGTGCCGTCCGCCTGGACCAGGACGTTGTCCGGCTTGACGTCGCGGTGCGGCACGTCTTTCTCGTGGGCCGCAGCCAGGGCCAGCAGCGTGCTCTTGAGCACGGCCAGGGCGGCTTCGGGGCTGGTCCTGCCGTGTTCGGCCAGCAGGGTACGCAACGACACGCCGTCCACCAGCTCCATGACCACGGCCGCCCGGGTCGGGGTCTCGACGTACTCGTAGAACCTGACGACGTTCTGGTCGTCGATCTCCACGAGCTGGTGGGTGTCCGACCGGAAGCGGTCCATGAACTCGGTGTCCCTGCGCAGGGTGGCGTTCAGGTACTTGATCGCCACATAGGCGCCGGTCGATTGGTAGGTGGCGAGGAACACGCGGCCGGTGTGGCCGGCGCCGAGCTGGCGTACTTCACGGTAACCAGGGACCAAGTCCTACCCCCAAAGGCAGCCGTCTTCCGATTCGACGGTCTCACCCGGGGTTCGGGTTGTCACGAGTGAACATATTTCGCCCTGTGTTAACCCTGAATGACCCTGTGTGGTGAATGATATGCTCGCCCGTACCAAGCAAGCGCTCGGCTAATGAGGTGGGAGGCGCCGGTGGAGGGCGTGGCCGTGCTCGTGATGGAGATGCAGCGGGGCGTCGTCGGTGATCTCACGAAATTTCCGGACCTGGTGGCCGCCTGCGAGCGACACGACGTCGTGGCCAACACCGCCCGGCTCCTCCACACCGCCAGGGCGGCCGGGCTCCCGGTGATCCACTGCACAGCCGCCTTCCGCCCGGACCGGGCCGGCTCGCACACCGCCAACTGCCCGTTCATCGTCTCCCTGCTCAAGGACCCGGACCACATGCTGGAGGGCACGGCCGCAGTCGGGGTGCTGCCCGAGCTGCGGGAGCCGGGCGATCTGGAGAGCCGCCGGTATCACGGGTTCTCGCCGTTCACCGGCACCGCACTCGACATGACGTTGCGCTCGCTCGGCGTCTCCTCCGTGGTGGCGGCCGGGGTCTCGCTCAACCTCGGCATCCCCGGGCTGGCGCTGGAGGCCGTGAACCTCGGCTACCGGGTTACGGTCGTCACGGACGCGGTGGCGGGCATCCCCGAGGAGTACGCGCGGGCCGTACTGAGAAACACGATCAGCCTGCTCGCCACCCGCGCGACGGCCGCGGACCTGATCGAGACGTGGAAATGATGGACGGGCTGCGCCTGGACGGGCGCGTGGCCGTCGTCACCGGGGGAGCGGGCGCGATCGGCGCGGCCATCGCGGCGGATCTGGCCGCGCTCGGCGCGCGGGTGGTGCTCGCCGATGTGGACCTGCCGAACGCGGAGAAGGTGGCCGCCGGCCTGCCGGGAGCGCGGGCGGCGGCTGTGGACCTGACCTCGCCGGCGTCCGTGGAGGCGTTCGCCGGCGCCGTGGGGGACGTGGACGTGCTGGTGCACAACGCCGGGGTGGCGATCGTGGAGCCGTTCACCGCGAGCGATCCGGCGGGCTGGGACCTCATGTGGCAGGTCAACCTGCGCGGGCCGATGTTGCTGACCAAGCTGCTGCTGCCCGGCATGATGGCCAGGCGGTGGGGGCGGCTGGTGTTCATCTCCTCCGACGGCGCCAGGGCCGGCTCGGGCGGCGAGGGCGCCTACGCCGCCACCAAGGCAGGACTGTTCGGGCTGGCCAAGACGCTCGCCCGTGAGGCCGCCAAGGCCCAGGTCACCTCGAACGTGGTCTGCCCTGGCCCGACCGACACGCCCATGCTGCGGCGGGTGTCGGCGGCCGAGCCCGGGCTGGTGGACAAGATCGCACGGGGCATCCCGCTGCGCCGCCTCGGCACCCCGGCCGACGTGGCCGGGCTGGTCGCCTACCTGTGCACCGATCGCGCCGCCTACATCACCGGCCAGACGTTGTCGGTGAGCGGCGGCGTCACCATGCACGGATGAACGGCTCAGAGCGACTTGTAGACCGCCTCCACCAGGCGGATGCCGCGCAGGTTGCCGGAGACCGCGTTGGCCATCCTGTTCATGACGTACGCGACGGCCAGGCGCCGCTCGGGGTCGCCCAGTCCGACGGACCCGCCGAGGCCCGAGTGGCCGAACGCCGTCTCCGACGGCATCAGGAAGGTGAGCGACGGCCGCATGAAGCCGAGCCCGAACGCGGTGTCCAGGAACAAGACCCGGTCCGGCCCGTTCACGCGGGCGCGCATGGCCTCCCGCAGCGTGCCGGGGTCGAGCAGGTCGCCGGCGATCAGCGAGCGGTAGAAGCCCGCCAGGCCCCTGGCCGTGGCGACCACCCCGGCCGCGGGCCAGCCGGCCCGGAGGATGACCGGGTGGTTGGCGCCGCCTTTGAGCAGGTGCATGCCGGGGTTGCCGAGGGCCCGGTTCATGAGGCTCTGGGGATCGAGCGCCGCCTTGGCCATCTCGGCCAGCGCATCCGGACTCCGGCCGGCCGTCCTGCCGTCGGCGGGGCCCTGGCCCGGGACGGCCTCGGCGGGGCGCTGGCGCGGGACGGCCTCGGCGGGGCGCTGGCCCGGGACGGCCTCGGTGGCAGTGAGGGGTTGTGGGCGGTCGGCGGCCTTGAGGCGGGCAGCGCGGCCGATCACCGGGTCGGGCGCCCCCACCCACAGCTCCAGGTCCAGCGGCCCGGCGATCTCCGCGGCCACCAAGTCGCCCACCGACTTCCCGGTCACCCGCCTGATCACCTCGCCCACCAGGAACCCGTACGTCAGCGCGTGGTAGCCGTGCGCCGTCCCCGGCGCCCACAGCGGCGCCTGACCGGCGAGGCGGGCCGCGATCGCCGCCTGGTCCTCGAACTCCTCCACCGGCACGGGATCCTCCAGCACCGGCAGCCCGCACTGGTGGGTGAGCAGGTGCTCTACCGTGATCGCTCCCTTGCCGCGCGCGGCGAACTCCGGCCACACGTCCGCGACCGGCGCAGTCACGTCCACAAGTCCCCGCTCCGCCAGCCGCAGCAGGACGGCAGCGGTGATCGCCTTGGTGCAGGAGTAGGCGAAGGCCGGCGTGTCGTGCTCCCAGCGCCGCCCCGTGTGCCGGTCCGCGATCCCGTCCCACAGGTCCACGACCAGCTCGCCGTTCAGGTAGACGGCGAAGGCCGCACCCAGCTCCTCGCCGTCGGCGAAATGCCGCTCGAACACCTCCCGTACGCGGGAGAACCGAGGATCGCAGTGCATCGGACCTCCGCAAGAAAGGAAGCGCTTACTTGGTTCACGAGCCTAACAACTGGGGACGATTCGGCCCAGACGATCAGCGCGGCACCCTGAACCTCCTCACGCCGGAGGTGGTCCTCGCCGCCCTGCGCGCCGCCGCGACCGGCGAGGTGCTCAGCCTGGCCATGCCCATCAGGGGCGCCACCTCCTCGCCGGCCCCCACGACGGTGCCGCACCTGCGTGGCCGCCCGCTGCCGCAACACTTCATGTCCGTGGACGGCGGCGACTACGCGGCCGGGGCGCGGCCCATCGGCGAGGGCCTGTGCGTGGCCGACGACGCGCTGGTCGTCACCCCGCACGGCACCACGACCCACATGGACGCGTTGTGCCACATGTGGTCGGGCGACCAGGTCTACAACGGCCACCCCGCGGCCCGGGTGCGCTCGTACGGTGCCACCAGGTGCGGGATCGAGCAGGTGGGCGGCGTCGTGGCCAGGGGAGTGCTGTTCGACGTGCCGCGGCGGCTCGGCCTCGACCACCTGCCGGCCGATTTCCGCATCCCGCCCGAGGTGCTGGAGGACATCGCCACGCCGCGCCCGGGGGACGTGGCGGTGATCCGTACCGGATGGCCGCTGGTGTGGGAGCGCTCGAAGGAGGATTACTGGTCAGGCCAGCCCGGCCTGTCGGCCGCGGCGGGCCGCTGGCTGGCGGCGCACGACGTGTCCGTGGTGGCCTGCGACAACGCCGCGATCGGCGGTCTCAACGCCCGGGGGCTGGCCGACGAGAGCCTGGCCGACGACCTGCATCTCCTCCTGCTGCACCGGCACGGCATCCACCTGATCGAGATGCTGTGGCTGGAGGATCTGGGGGCGGCCGGGCGGACGGAGTTCGTGTTCGTGGCGGCGCCGCTCAGGATCGAGGGCGGCACGGGGAGCCCGATTACCCCGCTTGCCATCCTTTGAGATTCGCGCATTTTTCCCGACCTGTTTGGATATTTTGCGAAGATCCGTAAACCACCTCCTCGAAGGTCGGTACCATGCGTCCCCTCGCCCTCATCGCCGCCACCGCTGTGGCCGCGCTCGCCGCCGTCCCCGCCGCCGACGCTGCCACGGCCGGCCGCGCGAGCTCCGGCACCCTGCGGATCAACCACGTCCAGACCATCGCCACCCACAACAGCTACCACCGGGAGCTGACCGACGCCGAGAAAGACGTGCAGCGCAGGACCGACGCCAACTGGTGGAACCTGCAGTACTCGCACACCGCCCTGCCCAACCAGTTCGGCGCCCAGCGCGTGCGCGGCATCGAACTGGACGTCTTCCCCGACCCCAAGGGCGGCCTGTACACCAACCCGCTGGTCCGCCGCGACGCCGGCCTGCCGGCGCTGAACGACCCGGCGCTCGCCCAGCCCGGCTTCAAGGTGCTGCACTGGGCCGACCACGACTACGGCACCAACTGCTCGACCTGGGTCACCTGCCTGCGCCAGGTACGCGAGTGGTCCGACAAGAACCCCGGCCACGTGCCGCTGACCATCCTCACCGAGTTCAAGAGCACCGACCCGAAGAAGGAAGCCATGGGCGGGGCCAAGAGCCCGGCCTGGGACACCGCGCTCATGGACGCCCTGGACGCCGAGATCCGCTCGGTCTTCCCCGACGACCGGCTCATCACGCCGGACGACGTCCGCAAGCCCGGCCTCACCCTGGAGCAGTCGGTGCTCAAGCACGGCTGGCCGGAGCTGAACGCGTCCCGCGGCAAGATCATGTTCTTCATGGACAACCAGGCGACCGCCATCCAGCAGCCCTACCTGGCGGGCCGGCCCAGCCTGGAAGGCCGCGTGTTGTTCACGAACTCCCGCCCCGGCCGCGCCGACGCCGCCTTCGTCGGCTGGAACGAGCCGGAGGGCGCCAACACGGCGCAGATCCAGGACCTCGTACGGAAGGGCTACTACGTACGCACCCGGTCCGATGTGCCCTTCACCGAGGCCAGGTCGGGCAGCACCGGCCGGCTGAAGGCGGCCCTGGACAGCGGCGCGCAGATGATCAGCACCGACTTCCCGGTGATCGGGCTGTCGGCCAGGCACGGCAGCGACTACACGGCCGAGCTGCCGGGCGGCGCGACCGTCCGCTGCAACCCGGTGAACGCGCCCACCGGCTGCCGGGACCACACCCTTGAGCGAATCACGTCCAAGTGACCGGCAGACTGCCGACCCCGTACGCCGCGGCGTCGTGCTTCAGTGGCACCTCGGTGGCGGGGACGGCCAGCCGCAGCCCGGGGAAGCGCTCGAACAGCGCCCGGTAGCCGATCCGCAGCTCGATCCTGGCCAGCTGCTGCCCGAGGCACTGGTGCACGCCGTGCCCGAAGGACAGATGCCGCCGCGCCTCCGGGCGGCCGGGGTCGAGCACGTCCGGATCCGCGAACACCGCCGGGTCCCGGTTGATCATCGGAAGTGACAGTGCCACCGTCTCGCCCTTCCTGACCGGCGTGCCCGCCACCTCGACGTCCTCCAGCGCGGCCCTGCTGGGCCCGCCGAGGTGCAGGATGGACAGCCAGCGGAGCAGCTCCTCATCCATGCCCTCCTCATACGGCCGCCCCTCCGCCAGCAGCGCGAACACGCCGAGCGCCAACATGTTCGCGGTGGTCTCGTGGCCCGCGACGAGCAGGATCATCGCGACGTTGACCAGCTCCTCGTCGGTGAGCTCGCCGGCGAGGCCGCTGATCAGGTCGTCACCGGGCTCAGCCGCTTTACGGTGTACCAGCTCGCCCAGGTAGCCGGCCAGGTCGGCGCCCGCCCCGGCCACGTCGCCGCCCGCCCTGACAATCTGGAGGCTGCGGTCCTGGAAGAAGTCGTGGTCCTCGTACGGCACGCCGAGCAGCTCGCAGATGACCATCGACGGGATCGGCAGCGCGTACGCGCTCACAAGATCGGCCGGCGGCCCCGCCGCTGCCATGGCGTCGAGGTGGTTGGCGGTGATCCGCTCGATGCGCGGCTCCAGCACGCGCATCCTACGCAGAGTGAACTGGCCGGTGAGCAGGCGGCGGTAGCGCGTGTGCTCGGGCGGGTCGGTGGCGGCGAAGAATCCCGGCGGCGCCGGGCGTCCGGGCCCGCTGGGCATCGTGGAGCGCACGGCGGCGTGCTTGAGCTCCGGGCGCGCGCTGAACCGCGGATCCCCCAGCACCGCGCGGGCCGCCTCCATGGTCGTGGCCAGCCAGCCCAGATGGCCATCGGCGAACTCCAAGCGGCTCATCGGCGGCAGGGCTCTCAGCGCGGACGGAGGGTCGAAGGGGCACTTCGGGTCTCGTTCGATGGGGAGTCTCATAAATCTGAGAGTAGACTCCTAAATCGGAGTTGACTAGCAAAATATGGTGATCTCTTGTGAATGGGTTGTTGAGCTCGGAAAATGCGATGTCATGAGCGAGCGACCGGGCCTGCGAGAGCGGAAGAAGGCCAAGACCAGGGCGTTGATCCAGAAGGAGGCGCTGCGGCTCTTCCGCGCGCAGGGATACGCGGCGACGACGGTCGAGCAGATCGCCGAGGCCGCGGAGGTCGCGCCCAGCACTGTCTTCCGCTACTTCTCCACCAAAGAAGACCTGGTGGTGGTCGACCAATTGCCCGCCGTCATGGAGGCGCTCAGGGCGGTGCCCGCAGGAGTCGGGCCCGTGCCGGCCGTCCGCGCGGCCGTGCGCACGGCGCTGGAGGATCAGACGGCGGAGGAGTTCGCCGACAGCCTCGAGCGGGAGAGGCTCGTGCTCACGGTGCCTGAGCTGTGGGCGGCGAGCTTGGAGAACCTCACCGGCATGATCGGGACAGTGCGCGAGGTCCTGGCGGCCCGCGAGGGGCGGGACCCCGGCGACCCGGAGATCCGCGACGTCGCGGGGGCGATCGTCGGGGTGCTCATGGCGCTCTGGTTCGACTGGACGAAGAACCAGGACATGGACGTGTTGGCCGAGTTCGACCGCGCGATGGAGCACCTGGAGGCCGGTCTGCCCCTATGACCCCGGCACAACTGTCGGATATGAGCGCGTGCCGTGACCGGGGTGCCACGCGGCGGAGAGGCGCCGCGTCTATTGGCGTGCCATGCGGCGGAGACGGGCCGCGTCGTCGGCCGCGGCCCTCGTCAAGCCCTGCTCCGGGCCCAGCACGGCCTCGAAACGCGCCGCCACCTCCTCGAACCCGGCCAGCGCCGCGGCTTCCTGTCCCGCCGCCTCCTGGGCGCGGGCCAGTCCGAGCCATGTGATCAACGTGTCAGGATGGTCGACTCCCAGCACCTGCCGTTGATCCGCCAGGACACGCTCGTACAGCTCCGCGGCCGCAGCGGCGTGCCCGGCGGCCACCTGCGCCCACGCCAGCCGGCCGCGGACGACCAGGGTCTCGGGATGCACCAGGCCGCATTCCGCTCGTAGTCACTCACCAGGCCGTCGAACAGCTCCACCGCCTCGCCAGGGCGATCCGCCTCCGCAAGGGCGTACGCCATGCCCGCCGCCGCTCGCGACCGCAGTATGTCGCCATGCTCGTCGCCCAGGACGCGGGCCCGCTCGGCCGCCACCCGGCTATAGAGGGCGGCCGCTTCGAGAGGGCGGTCGGTGTACTCGATCGCGTGGGCGAGCATATGCACCGCTGCCAGCGTGTCGGGATGGTCGTCACCCAGCAGCCGCCGCCGTCCCTCGACCACGGCCTCTGCGATGGGCTCTGCCCTGGCGCCGTCGTTCAGATTGATCAGGTGCGAAGCCACGCCGTGGCGGACGGCCAGGATGATCTCTCCTGCCCCGTCGTCCCCGTCGGGCAGCTGCTCCAGGCATAGCCACAGCGCGGCGGCGTGCTCCGCGACCGCGAGGACGGTCGGCAGCTCGCGCCAGGTGTCCTCGTCGGCGATGTCCTCGACGAGAGCGTGCAGGCGCCGGGCGACATCCGCGATCAGAGACCCGAGCGTGCCCTCGCGCTCGAAGGAGTCGCGCACCGCTCGGCGTACCAGGCGGTGCACCAGCGCCGTCGAACCGTCGCGATCAAATGACACCAGCGACCGGGTCGCCAGCTCGGCCAGAGCATCATCGAGCTTCGTCGTGAGCAGATCCAGCCGCGCTCCCGAGGACGACAGCACCGACAACTCGCCGAGCAGCCGCGCCGCCCGTGGCCCGCACTGCGAGACCGACAGCAGGATGGCCTGCGCCACCCCCAGCGGGTACGGCTCGCCGCGCGGTCGGGCCAGTAACACGTTGATCGGCGTCGCCCGCAGCCGTTCCAGATACTCCTCGTACGACACGCGGGGCGGCCCCACGAGCACGGCGGAGGCGATCGACAGAGCCAGCGGCAGGTGATCCGTTCCTCGGCCACCAGTCCGGCTGCCGCATTCTGGCCCACCCGCTCGGCGAGGTAGGCCAGAGCCTCCTCGTCGCTGAAGCGCTCCACCTCCACCAGCGTCGCCACCCGCTCGAACGCCCAGTCGTTCGTCGTGATCAGCACCCGTGCCCGCCCGTGCACGGGCAGCAGCCTGGCCAGCGCGTCGACGTCGGTCGCGTTGTCGAACACGACCAGGTAAGGCTCACGCCTGTCCTGAAGCCATCTCTGGACCTTGCGCGCCAGGGCCGTGGAGTCGTCGGTCTCGATGCGCAGCCCTAGTTCCGTCGCCAGCACGTCGAGCGAGCGCGAGAGCTGCTCGCTGGTCTCGGCGTGCAGCCAGGCCACCTGCACGCCCTGATCCAGGCACCGCCTGGCATAGTGGGCGGCCAGCTGTGTCTTGCCCACCCCTCGCGCCCCTGCCAGCGCGCACACCGCCGTGCCGCCCTCTGCCGCCATCAGGCTCTCTACGCGCTCACGCAGGGGCGGCCGCGGCTGGAACGCCTTCGGCTCGCGCGGGACGTCCCCGATCACCGCCGGCACCGGCCGCGCGTGCGACAGCTCGCCGATCACCCGGGAAGCCGACGCTCCGGAAGCCGGCGGCGAGCCGCTTTCACGCAGCGATCCGGGCTCGGCAACCATCACGCCACCACTCCTGCCATGAGCGGCAGAACCGCGGCGATCGTGACCTTGCCCCAGCGTGGCACGCCGCCCCCCCCGCCCCGGCCCGGTTCTTCGGCGCCGGCATGGGCCGAAGGGGTCGCCGTACTCGCAGACCCGTGTCTGACGCTGACCGTAGTCGGCCGAACCACGCCAGGTCGAGGCTCTCAGAGGCTCCTCTCCTGCGCATGATCAGGACGCATCACACTGCGCGGCGCCTTCTTCCTACATGCCGGGGTAATTCCCTCCACCATGGTCGGCGTCCAGAGCGTCGTAGTCCGGGGTGAACCCGCGCTTGGGAATCGAGTCCACGAACGCCACCTCCCGTGGCTTCTTGTACGACGCCACCTGCTTCGTGACGTGCTCGATCAGCTCGTCGGCGGTCGCGACGCCGTCAGCCTTGAGCGCCACCACGGCCTTGACCGCCTGGTGCCAGGTCGGGTCCGGCACACCGATCACCGCGGCGTCGGCGACGGCGGAGTGGGACTTGAGCGCGCGTTCCACCTCGGCCGGGTAGATGTTCTCCGCCCCGGACTTGATCATGCGAAGCTTGGGGCCGATGAACGTGATCGTGCCGTCGGGCTCGCGGCGGCCGAGGTCGCCGGTGTGATGCCAGCCGCTCCGTGATTTGGCCGCATTTAAGTCGGGCCGGGCGAAATATCCGGAAAAGAGGGACTTGCCGCGCGCGCAGATCTCGCCCACCTCGCCGGGCGGCATTTCGCTGCCGTCCGGGCCCAGGATGCGTACCTGGACCAGCGGCGACGGCCGTCCCGCGAACCCCGCTCCGCCCTCCGCCAGCCCGAGGAAGGTGAGCATGCCGCCCACCTCGGTCTGCCCGTACCCGCCCATCGTGGACCGGCACCACGGCGAGTCGTCCACCGTGATCATCTCGTCCCACTCGGCCGAATGGGACACGAACCTGAGCGACGACAGGTCGTACTTGCCGCCCGCGTTCGCCTTCACCAGTGCGTCGATCATCGGCCCGAACAGGAACGCCTGCGTCACCCGCTCGGCGTCGATCAGCCGGCAGACCTCTTCGGCGTCGAAGGCGGGCATGAAGACGTTCGTGCCGCCGATCTGGAGGGTGGCCAGGCAGAACATCATCGTGCCGACGTGGAAGAGCGGCCCGTTGTTGAGGAAGGTGAAGCCCGGCTCCATCTGGCGGACGACGAGGAGCGACGTGCTGTGGGCGACCAGCGCGGCGCTGCTGAGCAGGGCCGCGTTGGGGCGCCCCGCGAAGGCGGCGGTGTAGAGGGCGAGCACCGGCTCCGTGTCGGAGACCTGCGGGAACTCCCTGATGGACCCGCTCGCCACCAGTTCCTCGTAGTCGTCACCCGCCCGCACCCACATCGTCGTGCCGCCCTCCGCCGCACCGGCGCCCGAGGGAGCCAGGCCCTCACCGCTCCCTTCGGACGACGCCGGCGCGGCGGTGCTCTGAGCGTGCAGGGAAGTCGTGGCGTCCGACGGCTCCCAGATGACCGCGGCCGGGGTCAGGTCGGTGAGGATGAACCGCAGCTCGTCCTCCGACTGCCGCCAGTTGGCCAGGCAGAAGATCGTGCCCAGCCGGGAACAGGCCAGCAGCAACTCCAGCACCGCGTGCGCGTTCTGCCCGAGCCACACAACCCGATCGCCCGCGGAGACCCCCTGGTTGGCGAGGGCGGAGGCCAGCCGGGTCACCCGGGCGTCCAGCTCCGGGTACGTGAGCCGAACGTCCCCGTCCACCACCGCGCTCACCTCGGGACGGCTGCGGGCGTGCTCGGCGAGGACGTCTGAGAGGGACAGGCTGTGGATCATCTTCAGTCTCCAAAGGCCGGCATGACTTCGGTCGCGAAGAAGCGCATGACCCGCTTCATCTCCTCCAGCGGCATCGGCCTGGTGCTGCCGAAGTCGCACAGGAGGTTGGTGAAGCCGGCGTCCTTGAGCAGCGAGATCTGCTCGACGACGCGGTCCGGGTCCCCGATGACCTCCAGCTGCTCCCACCGGAAGTCGGCCGACACCGTGCCGCCCTTGAGGTAGCGGTCCTGGTAGTACTCGAAGCCCTGGGCGGCCCGGCCGGTCTTGGGATCGATGGGCGCGCTCTTCTCGTTGAAGATGCGCGACCGGTCGAACGACGCCTCGAACCGCGCCTGGTCCTCGCGAGCCTGCTCCAGGGTCGGGGCGACGTAGACGCTGCGCGCCACCACCAGGTCGCTCCCGTCCGGATGCCCCGCCTGCGCCGCCGTCTCCCGCCAGGTCTCGGCCGCCTTGACGACCTTCCGGAAGGTGGCCGCGGGGTCGGCGAGGATGGGCAGGCCGCGCTCGGCGTACATGGTCACGGTCTCGGGGGAGACGGCCGCCACGTGCAGCGGCGGGTGCGGGGTCTGCAAGGGCCGCGGGACGAGCGAAACCTCGGCGCCGGTCTTGTAGAACTTCCCTTCGTGCTGGTACGCCTCCTGCGTCCAGAGCCCGACGATGACCTCCAGCGCCTCGTTGAACCGATCCCGCGCCTCCGCCAGATCGATCCCGAACCCCTCGAACTCGAAACTCTGATACCCCCGCCCGATCCCCAGATCCAGCCGCCCGCCGGACAACACATCCACCTGCGCCGCTTCCTCGGCGACATGGATCGGATTGTGCAGCGGCAACACCACGATGCCGGTGCCCAGCCTGATGCGCGAGGTCCGGGCGGCGGCGTGGGCAAGCATGGTGAACAGGTTGGGGACGACGCCGTAGTCGCGGAAGTGGTGCTCGGCCAGCCGTACCCCGTCGAACCCCAGCTCCTCGGCCAGCTCGACGAGCTCCAGGTGGTAGTCGTAGACGTCCTTGAAGCTCTGCCCGTCGAAACGGTGGAAGAGGTGGAAGGTCGAGAACTTCATGCGGCGGCCCCTTTGACGGTAAACCAAGCGCTCGCTTGGGAGCGTATCACGCCCGCCCGGGACTGCCCCAGTCCGGCGTCGCCTCAACTGCCCCAGTCACCCCACGTGACAGTTTCGCCCAAATCGTAACGATTGGAACGGTCCGATCAGATGTCCCTGCAGAAACCGCATTACCGCCTGTGAGAGATGATCACTAAGGGTCAGACACAGGCGCGCCCAGGAGGCTCCCCGTGTCTGATTCCAACTGGTTCGACGCCGTCTACGAATGGGCCGTTCGCTCCACCGCCAACGGCTCATGGCGAGATCTGATCCCCCTGGGCTTGGCCGGACTGCTCGTCTGGGGACTGTGGCTCTATCGGGTCGTGTTGTCCAGGCTGGCCAAGCCGGTGGTGAACGGCTTTCGGGCCAGTGTGTCCGTGGTCGTTCCGTCCTACCGGGAGGATCCCGAGATCCTGGTGCGCTGCCTGGCCAGCTGGCTGTCCCAGGATCCGTACGAAGTGATCATCGTCGTGGACATCGGTGACACCGAATGCCACGCCAGGCTTCGCGAGGTGACCGACAGCCGGTTGCGCGTCCTGGTGTACGAGCACGCGGGTAAGCGCTCCGCCTTGGGAGTGGGCATCCGGGCCGCCAGCGGTGAGCTGGTGGTCTTCGCCGACTCCGACACATGGTGGCAGCCCGGTCTGCTGGAGGCCGTGCAGATGCCCTTCGAGGACCCGATGGTGGGCGGGGTCGGCACCCAGCAGAACGTGTACCAGCGCACCACCAGCGTCTGGCGGCGGATCGCGGACTGGCTGGTCAACCTCCGCTACTACGACTACGTGCCGGCGATGGGCAGCAGGGGCGGAGTGGCCTGCCTGTCCGGCCGGACCTCCGCCTATCGGCGCTCTGCCATCCTGCCGGTCGTCCACCATCTGGAAAACGAGTTCTTCCTCGGCCGCCGGTGTGTCGCCGGGGACGACGGCCGGCTGACCTGGCTCGTTCTCGCCTCGGGGTACAAGACCGTGCACCAGTCCACGGCCCGTGCCATCTCGATGTTCCCTGACTCCTTCCGCGCCTTCGTCAAGCAACGCGTCCGGTGGAGCCGCAACTCCTACCGCTGCTACCTGACCGCGCTGTGGAAGGGATGGCTGTGGAAGACCCCTCTGGTCACGAAGGTGACCGTGCTGCAGATCCTGCTCACCCCGGTGACCATGGGGATCACGCTCGCCTACCTGTTCTTCAGCAGACTGGAGCTCACCCCGCAGGGCATCGGGCTGGCCGTCGGCTGGGTGCTCCTCGGCAGGGGCGTCCGCGGCTGGTCGCACCTGCGCCGCCACCCGGGCGAGATACTCCTGCTGCCGCTGCTCACCCTGGTGGTCATCATGATCGCGCTGCCGATCAAGCTGTGGGCGTTCGTGACGATGAACAAACAGGGCTGGCTGACCCGCTCCGCCGACCAGATGGGCGGTGCGGGCCAGACCGCCGCCACCCTCAAAGGCGTGGGCTGACATGACGAAGGGCATCCGGCTGCTCCTGGCCGCCGTGGCACTGGCGTTAGGGGCGGGGACCGCTCTGGCGGCCGTGACCGCCCCGTCGGCGGCCTCGGCGTCTCTGGTGGACCCCACGACCGCGCCGGAATCCGGGGGCGACCCGAGCCCGACGGAGAGCAACCCCTTTATGGACGATCCGACCCCGACGGAGAGCGAGTCTCCGAAGGAGGAACCGACCTCGACGGCCACTCCCACGCGCAAGCCCACGGCGACGCCGAAGGCCAGTGCGAAACCCAGCGCGACCCCGAAGCCCAGCGCGACCCCGAAGAGGAGCGCGACCCCGAAGGCCCGGCCCACCCCGACCGGCGGCCCGGATCCGGAGACGAGCGAGGTGCCGGACGCCGACCCGGTTCCGCTGGAGGACGCGGTCATGGCGGACGACGAGACCCTGAAGGCCGGCGTGATGTCGGCGGTCGACGCCGAGGCGCAGGCGCTGCTGGTCGACGTCGAGGACCAGCGGATCGTGCAGGTCCGGGCCGCCCTCACGGCCCTGATGCAGGCCGGTGGCGTGGCGGCCGCGCAGCGCAAGCGACCCCAGGTCTTCGTCTCGGCCCACGGCAGGACTTTGGTGCTGCCCGCGCGCAGCACCAGTGCGCCGTACACGGTCAAGGACCTGGCGGCCGTCGAGAACGGCCGGTACCTGCGGAAGCTGAAGGACGGCTCCTACCTGCTCGGTGTCCACGTCTACGTGGCCGACGGGGCCACCCTGGAGTTGCGGGGTCCGCTGACGCTGCGGATGGGCAGCCTGCCCGGCTCGTTCAGCTCGATCATCGCCTTCGGCGGCGACATCAAGATCAAGGGCACGGCCAAGCAGCCGGTGCAGATCACCAGCTGGGACGTGCGGACCCGGAAATCCGACCTGACCACGACCGACGGCCGTGCCTACATCCGGGCAGTCGGCGGCAACTTCGAGATGGAGTACGCCCGCGTCTCCCACCTGGGATTCTGGAGCGGACGTACGGGAGGCATCGCGCTCACCGGCACCGAGCGGCCGGCCAGTGTCTATCGCCACCGGACCAAGGAACAGCGCCACCGCGACAAGCGGGAACGTCTCGCCGACGTCGGGACGGACCGGGGCGGGAACAACTTCGGCGACGTTGAGACCAGCCCGATCGGGCCCGGCACCGCCACTCACGTGCTCGCCGACGAACTGGTGTCTGGATCGATCCAGAACAGTGTCATCACCGGCGCCGCCTACGGGCTGTTCGTCTCCGGATCCAACCAGACGCGGATCATCGGCAACCGGATCGTCGGCAGCCTGGTGCACGGCGTGTTCATGCACCGGTTCGCGAAGAACGCGGTGATCGACGGGACCAAGGTGATCGGCAGCGGCGGCGACGGATTCGTCCTGTCGAGGGCGACCGAGAAGGTGCGGATCACCAGGTGCGTCGCGGAGCGGAACGGGCGCAACGGCTTCACGCTCAACGGCCGGGCGCTCGCTCAGGGTCCGTCCGCGAGCGGCGAGTCGCTGGCCGTCTACGGCGACAGCTCGGTCAACGACAGCGTGGCCCGCGACAACGGCAGGTACGGCATCGAGGTGCTCGGCGGCACCCGGCTGGCCGTGCACACCAGCGAGGTCGTCGGCGGTGACATGGGCATCGTGGTGCGTGGGGGCGCCAGCGGGGTGCAGATCTCCGGCAACAGGCTGGCGAACCAGCGCCGCCAGGCGATCGCGCTGCGCGACGGGGCCACTGGCGCGCATGTGGCGGGCAACACGATCACCGGGACCCTGACCGGAATTTACCTGCGTGGCTCCAACGGCAGGATCGTCGGTAATCAGATCACGACACTGCCGAAGCCCAACGCCCATGGCATCACGGTGATCGGCGCCGCCGGCGACACCGAGATCACCCGCAACACCGTCGTCGGCGCGGGGACCAGCGCGATCAGCGTCGCGCGGGCCGACGGCAAGGTGAACAAGCACAACAACGACGAGGAGCGGTGGCGGGACACCTCCTCGTTCTGGGTCAAGGCCAGGCGCTACGTCAAGCCCATGAACCTGATCTGGGCGGGGGTCATCCTCCTGGTGATCGTGTCGGCGCTCCGGTCCCGCGCCGCCGTCGAACGGCAGCGAAGCCGTAACGGGATCCACAATCCCTACGACCTCCAGCGGGCGATGGAGCAGCGGCCCGTCATGGAACTGCGCCCGGCCACCGCGCACGAGCCGGGCCGCGCGGCGCGTGACCAGAACGGTTGGCACCGTCAGTCGTCCCTGCCCGCGCACGTGGTTCCCACATCCACGGCAGGAGGCAGGGCATGAGCGGCTCACGGCGCCGGAAGAGCCGTACGTCCCTGGTCGTGCTGGTGCTGTGTCTGGTCGCCGGCGGCACCTGGGCGTACCTGTCCTTCACCGATCGCCCCGCCCCGCTCCCGGGTGTCAACCAGGTATCCCAGTCGGACGCCCAGCAGCAGTCGACGCTGGTCGACCAGGAGGAGCTGCGGATCATGCAGACCCGCGCGACCCTGTCGTCCGCACTGGCGAGGGGCGGACCGGCCGCCGCGCAGGCGCGCGTGCCGCACATCTCCAGCTCGGCCAACGGCCGGACGCTGGTTCTGCCGCAGCGTCGCGAGCCGTACCGGATCGCCGACCTGGAACGGCTGGGCCAGGAGCAGTTCCAGAAGCAGTCGGACGAGTCCTACGTGCTCGGCATCAACCTGTTTCTCGGTCCTGGCGCGAAACTCGTGCTGCAGAACGCGACCGGCCCGCTGGTGATCCGGATGCGCAGCGAGCCCGGCGCGTTCGTCTCGATCGTGGGCTTCGGCGCGAGCATCAGGATCAACGGCTCGGCACAGAATCCGGTGCGGATCACCAGTTGGGACGCTCAGGCCAGGACGGCGGACACGAGGGTCTCCGACGGGCGGGCCTACCTGCGCGCCGTCGGCGGGGAGCTGAAGATGGGCCACGCGCTGGTGGAGCACCTCGGCTTCTGGAGCGGCCCGACCGGTGGGGTGGCGCTGACCGGCAGCGACCGTCCGACGCGGACCGCGGATCAGGTCGTCCCCGCCGAGCAGGCGTCGGCGGCGCCCACCAGACAGCGGATGCTGCTGCCGAACGGCCTGCTCGTGCCCAGCCGGGGCGGGGACGACGAGATCGAGATCACGGACGGTATGGGCGCCAGAAAGGTCGCCTATCGGCTCCCCGAGGCGAACCTGGTCACCGGCGTGATCACCGACACCAAGATCACTGGCAACGCGTACGGGATCTTCATCACGGCCTCCGACGAGACCAGGATCGCCGGCGTGTCGGTCACCGAAAGCCTGGTCCACGGCGTGCTGCTGCACCGCTTCGCGCGCAACGCCTCCGTCGAGAACACCACCGTAACCGGCAGCAGGGGCGACGGGTTCGTGCTGTCCCGGGGCACGCAGAACGTCACGATCACCGGATCGCGGGCCGAGCGCAACATCGGCAACGGTTTCACCATCAGCGGCCTGCCGCTGGCCCGGGGGCCCTCGGCGTCCGGCGAGTCGCTGCGCAGCTTCGGCGGCAGCTCGTTGATCAGCAGCACGGCACGGGACAACGGCCGCTATGGGGTGGAGATTCAGGGTGGCGTCAAACCTGTCGTGCAGACCACCGAGGTCGTCGGCGGGGAGATGGGCATCGTGGTGAGCAAGGACGCGACCGACGTCCAGATCTCCGGCAACCGCCTCAGGGGCCAGCGCAGCCAGGGCATCGCGCTCCGCGACGGGGTGCTGTCGGCCCGGGTCAGCGGCAACATCGTGCGGGATACCCAGACCGCCATCTATGTCCGGGACGCCAAGGCCACCATTTCGGCCAACACGGTGCAGTCGGCGTCTTTGCATGCGGTCTCCGTGCTCGGCGCGGCCGATGGCACCGCGATCACGGGCAACACCCTCGGCGGCGCCGGCCGTAGCGCGCTCGACACCGCACGGGCCAAGGGAAAACTGGCCGTCACGCAGAACAACACGGTCGGGTGGCAGAACACAGCCGGCTTCTGGACGATGGTCAAGCGGATCGCCAAGCCGATGAACCTGATCTGGTTCGGAGTCATCCTCCTGATCGTGATCGCGGCGCTCCGGGCGCTCCGCGGCGACGGTCCGCGGGTCGGCCGCCGTCTCGTCAACCCGTACGACAAGCAGATGGTGTTGGAGGAGCGGCCGACCTGGATCCTGCGCACCGCCGGCTCCGAGACCCCTGCTGGGAGGAGTTGAGCGATGCGCCTGAACATCGACCGGAAGACACTGATGGGGATGGTGGCCGGAGCGGCGATCACGGTGGTGATCGTGGTGCTGCTCCGCGGCCTGTTCGGCGGCGACGACGGTCCGGGCACCGCGATCGAGGACATCCGGCCGAAGAGCACGGGCACGTCGGACTCGCGCGGTGCGTCCCAGTCGGAGGACGAGGGACAGCAGTCCCAGGTGGAGGACGACGGAGAGGCGGAGGCTCAGGCGTTCACTCCGTCGCAGGAGCCGCCCGCAATCGCGATCCCCACGGGGGAGGGCAAGATCGACTGTCCCGAGGCCACGGTGACGGTTCGCGACGCCGGGGAGCTGGCCGCGGCGCTGGAGGGTGTCGAGCCGGGTGCGGTGATCAAGCTGGAGCCGGGTGTCTACGCGGGCAGGTTCGTGGCCGCGACCGCCGGCACGGAGGCTGAGCCGATCTTCGTCTGCGGCCCATCCGAGGCGATCATCGACGGCGGCGGCGTCAAGAAGGGCTATGCCTTCCACCTGAAGGAGGTCAGCCACTGGCGGCTCGTCGGCTTCACCGTGCGCAACAGCCAGAAGGGTGTCATGGCCGACCGGACCAGCAACACGATCATCCAGGGCCTGACCGTCCACGACATCGGAGACGAGGCCGTCCACCTGCGCAACTTCAGCAGCGACAACACCGTGCAGTTCTGCATGATCTACGCGACCGGGCTGCGCCGGGAGAAGTTCGGCGAGGGCGTCTACCTCGGAACCGCCGAGAGCAACTGGGACAGCTTCTCCGGAGGGCAGATGGACCGCAGCGACCGCAACATCGTGCGCGGCAACGTCATCCGGGCCACCGCCGAGGCGATCGACATCAAGGAGGGCACCTCCGACGGCCGCATCATCGGCAACATCTTCGACGGCTCCACCCTGGCGGGCTCCAAACACAACGACTCATGGGTCGACGTCAAAGGCAACGGCTACCTCATCGAGGGCAACACCGGCAGTAACACCAACGCCGACGGCTTCCAGACCCACGAGATCGTGGACGGCTGGGGCACCCGTAACGTGTTCCGGGCCAACGTCATTCACCTCGGCAACTCGGGCGGCGTCGGCGTCAACGACACAGCGGGAGGAAACACGATCTCCTGCGACAACAAGGTCACCGGCGGCCCGCTCACCAAGAAAGCCGGCTGTTCCTGACCAGGGAACCCCTGCCACACGCGAAAGGAAAGACACCGATATGAGCCAGGCCGAACTCCCCCGGCTGACCGTGATCGGAACCGGCTACCTCGGGGCGACGCACGCCATCTGCATGGCCTCGCTGGGCTATGACGTGGTCGGCCTCGACGTGGACGACCGCAAGATCCAGAAACTGCGGTCGGGAGAGGTGCCGTTCTTCGAGCCGGGCCTGCCCGAGCTGCTGGCCAAGACCCTGGAGTCGGGCCGGCTCCGCTTCACCACCTCCTACGCGGAGGCGGCCGAGCACGGGGACGTGCACTTCATCTGCGTGGGCACCCCGCAGCAGCCCGGTCTGGACGCCTGCGACCTCAGCTACGTCGAGGCGGCCGTGCGCGGCCTGGCTCCGCACCTGACCCGCCGCTGTCTGGTGGCCGGCAAGTCCACCGTGCCCGTCGGCACCGCCCCCCACCTGCTCGGCCTCCTGCGTGAGCTGGCGCCCGCCGGGGTGGAGGTGGAGCTGGCCTGGAATCCGGAATTCCTGCGGGAAGGCTTCGCGGTCGATGACACGCTGCGTCCCGACCGGCTGGTCTTCGGCGTCACCTCCGAGTGGGCACGCGAGCGGCTGACCGCTGCGTTCCGGCCGATTCTCGACCTCGGCACCCCGACCGTGGTCACCGACCTGGCCACCGCCGAGCTGGTCAAGATGGCCGCCAACTCCTTTCTGGCCACCAAGATCTCGTACATCAACGCGATGGCGGAGGTCTGCGAGGCCACCGGAGCCGACGTCCGCGACCTGGCCCAGGCCCTCGCCTACGACGACCGGATCGGTGGCCGGTTCCTCCAGCCGGGTCTGGGCTTCGGCGGCGGCTGCCTGCCCAAGGACATCCGCGCCTTCGCACACCGGGCGGAGGAGATCGGCGTCGGACAGGCCGTGTCGTTCCTCCGCGAGGTCGACGCGATCAACCGGCGCCGCCGTTCCCGGACCATCGACCTGGTAAGGGAACTGCTCGGCGGCCGTCTCGACGGCGCGCGCATCGCCTGCCTGGGCGCGGCCTTCAAGCCCAACTCCGACGACATCAGGGACGCGCCGGCTCTGGACGTGGCCAGAACCATGCACGGGCTGGGCGCCACCGTCCGGGTGTACGACCCGGCCGCGCTGGACAACGCCCGCCGCATGTATCCGGAACTCAGGTACGGCACGAGCGCGATGGACGTGGCCAGGGACGCGGACGTCGTGGTTCTGCTCACCGAGTGGGCCGAGTTCCGCCAGATCGACCCCACGGTGCTGGCACAGGTGGTCCGGCGCACCCGGATCGTGGACGGCCGTCACGCGCTCGACGCGGACGTCTGGCGTTCGGCGGGCTGGGAGTATCGCGCGCTGGGCCGTCCCTGATGCGACCATGACCGGTCATCGCAGCGCGGGGCGGGGCAGATCCAAGCCCAGCTCCGCCGAGGCGAACGAGACGAGCAGATCGAGCGCCATCGGGACGGACAGGGAGGCGTTTTGGCTGACGATGTGCAGGCCAAGCCCGTCCTCCATGGCCAGGAACGAGGCCGCCAGCTCGCCCGGAGACCTGCGGGGGTGAAAATCGCCGGAGGCGATCCCGGCCACCACGATCGACTCGAAGAGCAGCTTCTCCCGATCCCACAGGGACGTCATCAGGGCGGCGTGGCGGTCGTGGCGGGAGCCGAGGTCATGCAGCTCGTAAAGGACCTTGCACACCTCGTCGTCGGGCCCGGAGGGGAGTCCGGATCTGAACGCATGCACAATCTTTCGCGGCGGCTCTGGGATGGCCGCCGTGGTGTGCACGCGGCGGGTCGCGTAGCGGTCGACCAGCGTGCGATGCACGTCGTACAACAGGTCGGCGATGTCCGGGTAATGGTAGAGCACGGAACCCGGTGACATGCCGATCTTTGCTGCGATCCCCCTGATGGAGAGCGCGGGGAGGCCGAAATCGGAGATCGTTTCATGGGCGGCCGCGACCATCTCCGCGCGGCGGTGATCCGATCGGCTGCGTGCGTTCACACAGCCATCATGGCGGATGCCGTTCGCGTGTGGAAGATTGACACAAGCCGAGATAGTTTGAACGCTCGTTCAAACATGAGTTGAGCGACGGGAGTCCAGCCATGACCTCCATCACGTCCCCCGCCGTCATCGACTGGCGGGAGGCCGACGATGCCGAGCGCCACAGGCTGTTCAGCCGGGGTGGCGTCGCTGACCGCCTCGGCCCGCATGGGGAACTGGCCCGGGCCATCGCCGAGCTGGTCGAGCGCGTGCGGTCCGAAGGCGACAAGGCGCTGGTGGAGGCGCTGGCGCGGTTCGACGGCGTCGACGTCGAGCCTGCGGGCCTGCGGGTGAGCGAGCAGGAGGTTCGGCAGGCCGTCGCTTCGCTGCCCACCCGGACGATCGAGGCGATCAAGGTTGCTGTCGCGCAGGTCCGGGCGTTCAACGAGGCGGCGCTGGCCCGAGCGGGGTGGCGTGACGAGGTAGGCGGCATCCAACTCGGTGAGCTCGTCAAACCGGTGGAAAGCACCGGTCTGTACGTGCCGGCGGGCAAGGGATCGTTCCCCTCAGTGGCGATCATGGTGGCGACGCCCGCGGTGGTAGCGGGAGTGCGGCGCATTGCTCTGGTCGTACCACCGACTCCTGGCACCGGTGGCCGCGTCGATCCTGCTGTGCTCGCCGCGGCCGACGCTTTGGGAATCACGGAGATCTATCGCTGCAACGGTCCTGCCGGGATCGCCGCCCTCGCCTGTGGGACCGAGACGATCGCCGCAGTCCGGAAGATCGTCGGCCCTGGCAGCCCGGCCGTGAGCGCCGCCATGACGGAAGTCCAGCGCCTCGGCTGCGTGGTCGAAGTCGGTTACGGCCCGACAGACTCGCTGATCGTCTGCGACGCGCAAGCCGATCCTGTGCTACTGGCAGCGGATCTGGTCAACGAGGCCGAGCACGGCTCCGACTCCTCCGCGGTCCTCGTGGGCACCGACCTCGGCGTGCTCAGACGGGCCGCCGAGGAGGTCGCCAAGCAGATTGCGGCCCTGCCCGCCCCTCGGCGTGACTACGCGCGGGCCTCGATCCACGACAACGGCGGCATCGTGCTCGCCGGGTCGCCGCAGGAGGCGATGGACATCGCCAACACCTACGCACCCGAGCACCTTCAGCTGGCCGTGGCCGATCCGGAGGCCTGGCTTGCGCTCGTACGGCATGCGGGCACGGTCCTGCTCGGCCAGTGGACCACGATGGCTGCCTCCAACTTCGCGATCGGCACCCCGGCGACGCTCCCCACCACTGGGTTCGCGAAAGTGGTCAGCGGCGTCTCCGTCCACACGTACCTGACGCGCATCGCGGTCGCCAGGCTGGGGGAGGAGGGGTTCTGGCGGCTCGCCCCCACGATCCGCACGTTGGCGGAGCACGAGGGCTTTCCCGCTCATGCCAATTCGGTGTCCATCCGCGAGGGACGCAACCCGGCGCGGCACCACTAGCTTGTTAGTGCGAGTGGGCTTCCGACTGGCCGGCCAGGCGGGCGGTGATGAGGCTGCGGAAGTTGGGGCATTGCACGATGTCCTCGTGGCGGCAGCGCAGGCCGTGTTCGATGGCCTCGCGGGCGGACTGCGCTTTGGCGATCTGGTCGTCGAGTTCGGCCAGCTTGTGCTGAGCGAGCCGTCGCCACTCATCCGGCGCGATCCCACTCGTGGTCATGAGCGCCTTCTGCTCGGCCAGCGAGGATCCGACGTCACGCAGGAGCAGGATGATGCCGACCAGCGCGACCGCCGATTCCTGGTAGCGCCGCTGCCCCGAGATTCTGGCGGGCGCGGGAAGCAGGCCGAGCTCCTCCTAGTAGCGCAGCGCCGAGGTGGCGACACCGGCGTGACCCGCAAACTCCCCGATGGTCAGCAATCGCTCTCCACCACCTCGAGCTCGGACGGCTTGACTTCAAGCGTACTTGAAGGCGTTGGATGTCGCCCGTGGAGACAGAAACCCGGGGAACGGTGAGTACGCCATGACGCTGAAGCGGTCCATCCTCGCCCTTGTCCGCCAGTTCGGTCACCCCCGTGGCACGGCCGGGAACGTGGCCGGCTGGGTTATGGCTCACCGCGCCTCCAACCGGCAGCGCAACAGCTGGGTCGTCTCTCTGCTCGACGTGCGGCCCACCGACCGGGTTCTGGAGATCGGCTTCGGTCCCGGTCTCGCCATCGCCGAGCTGAGCCGCCGCGTCGGTCCCTCGGGGCACGTCTATGGCGTCGACCGCTCCGACGTGATGCTCCGACAGGCGACCAAGCGTAACGCCGCCGCTGTCCAGGCCGGACGCGTCACGCTCACCCTGGGCAGCGTCGAACAACTGCCGCCCGCTCTCGACGGCCCCTTCGACATCATCCTGGCCGTCAACTCTCTCGGGTTCTGGACGGCGCCGGCTGAGCGGCTCGACGACCTGCGCCGGCGGCTGACGCCCGGCGGACGCATCGCCATCGCCTCCCAGCCCCGCTGCCCAGGAGCTACAAGGAGTACCTCACTCGAGGCCGCCCGCAACATCACGACTCTGCTCCAGGACGCCGGCTTCACGAAGACGAGAACAGAAATCCTGGACCTCGGCCCGCCCGTCGTCTGCGTCCCCGCCGTCAACGATCCGGACCTCGTTCGCGGCCGACCGCGCATCAGTTGACTGCGAGACCGGCCGATGTCCGCGTTGCCACCCGGGACGACGTCGCGCTGCTGCACCACCGTTCATGGGTGGGCTTGTCCAGAGCTGGACGCAGGGCGGGAGATCACCTATCAGTACATCGGCGCAATTGCCAGCAAACTCACAGGAACCAGCACGACCGGTCAACTCTTGCGTCACCACGTCGACGACCAGCGGTTCGACAGCCATCGCTGATCGCACGAGTGTCTTGGTGATGTTCATGTCGAACATGTGATCGAGAAATGTCTTCACGTCGCTTCCCGTGCCAGTTACGATCATCCTCGGATCGGCCGGGTTGATCACTCGGGCCGGGTTTTCATGCTGACGAGGGCGTCGTGCAGGACGCCCGTGCCTGAATGGGGAGATCAATATGAGGCGCACAGTGATCGCGTTAGGCATCGGGTTGGGTCTGCTGGGCTCAACCGTCGTCACGGCGCCGGCTCACGCCGCGAACGTTGTGTCGACCCCGTTGGCCGCCACTTCGACGGTCGCTCGAGACGTAGCGAACTTCTGGCTCGCCGACGGGGCCGCCAACCTGAAGAATGCCACGCCCTACGCCGTGCAGACCGTGGTCCAGGGACAGCGCTCGTCCAACGTGCAGGACGGCATCTCCGGCAAGGTCTCGCCGGTGGCGAGCCCGGTCTCGGCGTCCGGGAATCTGCCCACGACCTTGGGCAAGGTGTTCTTCGTCGGCGCCGACGGTCAGCCGCACTGGTGTACGGGTACCGCCGTACAGTCGCAATATCGCAACCTCGTCGCCACGGCCGGTCACTGCGTGCACGACATCGAGCGCTCTGATGCCACGTTCGACAAGTGGGTCTTCATCCCCGGTTACTCCGAGGGCACGACCCCGTGGGGCCTGTACGTCGGAAAGCAGGTCTTCGCCCATTACGACTTCGGCGTGTACAAGGACTACGACCGCGACTTCGCCTTCGTGAACGTGTACAACGGCGTCGTCTTGTCCTCTGACGGCGTGCTGACCAACAACGGAAGGCTCGGCGACAACGTCGGCGGGCAGGGCTTCTCCTGGAACCAGCCGATAGGTTCCTCGAGGGACGTCTTCGGTTACCCGGCAGGCTCCAATCCTGACGGAACCAAGTCCTATACGGGCGAGACCCTCGAAGGGTCCGCCGGGCCGACGTTCGCCATGACGCTCTCCGATCTCCCCGCCGACCGGCCCATCGGCGTCGACTCCCCGTTCCCCGGCACAGGCTCCCTCGGCTCACCCTGGCTGGAGCACTACAGCAAGGACGCGCGCGCCGGCTACCTCAACGGCATCACGATCAGCGTCTCCGACACCGACGGCGACAACCGTTACGACACCGGCGTCTCGCCGTACTTCGACGGCGAGACGGCCGCGATCTACAAGGCTGCCGCCCAGTACTGGTCCGGTTCCATCCTCATATAGGCCGCCGACGCCGCACCCCCCATCCTGGCGGGTGCGGCGGTGGCTCATCCGCCGAAGTGCGCCCGAAGTCACGCAGGGAGGCATCTGTCTACGGGTTCCTCATGGTCCTTGGGGGCGAGCGGTGCGCGCGCGTCTGGTGAGGGGCGGCGTAAGGCGGGGGCGAGCAGGGGCAGCAGCACGATCACGCCGGTGATCAGGGCGAATGCCGCCGGGTAGCCGAGCGTGCCGGCGAGCCAGCCTGTCACGGCCGGGGCGATCATGCCTTACAGGTTCGTGATCGTGGCCACGCCCGCCACCCCCTCGCCCGGGGTCGCTCCCACAGTGCCCGCTGCCGTGAATACCAGCGGTACGATCACCGCCAAGCCCAGCCCGATCAGGGCGAATCCGGCCATGGTCAGCGCTGGTGTACGTGCCGCGACCACGACGATGCCACCCGCGGCCGCCACGATTCCGCCTGTCCTGACCGCCGCCACGGGACCGACCCGCCGGATGAGACGGTCGCCCGTCAGCCTCATGCCCGCCATGCAGAGCATGAAGACGGTGTATCCGGCAGCGGACATCCCGGGGCCTGCGTCGGCGACTTCCGTGAGGTAGACGGCCGACCAGTTGGAACTGGCCCCCTCGGCGAAGGTCGCGCAGAACCCGACCAGGCCGATGGCCAGGATCCCGCGCGTGGGCAGAGCGAAGTGCCGTGGCGGCGCCAGCGGTGCGTCGGCGGGCTTGCGCTCGGGTGCCCCGCTGCCAGGAATGCCGGCGTGGTCGGGAAGGAGGCCGTGGCCGGCTGCTGCGCCGAGGGCCAGCAAGACGATCGACACAGCCCCGAGGTGCACTCTGGCGTCGATGTCCGCGCTGGCGGCGAGAGCGCCGAGTCCGCCGGCGGCCAGGCTGCCGACGGACCACATGCCGTGCAGGCCGGACATGATCGAGCGGCCCAGGTGTCGTTCCAGGACGACGGCGTGAGCGTTCATCACCACGTCCGACATGCCCGCGGCTGCCCCGAACAGCAGGAACACCACGAACAGCCACGCGGGCGACGGTGCGAGCGCAGGAAAGGCCAGTCCAGCGCACCACAACGCGAGCAGGACGCGGGTGGCGGCCCGGCTGCCGAAGCGGTATGCCAGGCGGCTGGCTGTCGGCATGCCGACGAAGGCGCCGATCGGCGGGCATAAGAGCGCCAGGCCGAGAGCGCCGGGGCTGAGGTCCAGACTGTCCTGAATCCAGGGGATGCGGGTGAACAGGCTGCCGGCGACGGCGCCGTGCGCGGCGAACACCGCCGCGATCGCACGATGAGGACTCATGCCCAGAAAATTAACAGGTAGGCTTCCTGATGAAAAGAGGTTTTAGGCAGGCTCCCTGATTATTATGGGGACCGTGAAGACCGCGACCCCGGCGATGGCCCGTGCGATCAACGACCGCCTGGCCCTCGACCTGCTGCTGGAGCGCGGCCCGCTGACCGCCCCCCAACTCCGCACACTGACGGGGCTGTCCAGGCCCACCGTGTCCGACCTGATCGAGCGGCTCATGGTGGCCGGGCTCATTGAGGTCACGGGGGAGTACGGCGAGGACCGGCGGGGGCCGAACGCGCGGCTGTACGGGCTGGTGGCGGATCGGGCCCACGTGGCGGGCGTCGATCTGCGGCGCTCCGCCGTCAACGTCACGGTCGCCGACATCACCGGGGAGGTCGTCGGCAAGGCGACCCGTGCGATCGACGACTCCGCCTCACCCGGCACGTTGGCGGCTCTGATCGTGGACGCGGTCACGGCTGCAGCGGGGAAGCGGGTGCTGGAAACCGTCGTGATCGGTGCGCCGGGGCTGGTGGATCCGCGTGATGGCGAGCTCATATCCGGGGAGGGCGAAGTGCCGGGGTGGCGGCGCGGCGTGGTGGGGTCCGTACGTCAGCGGCTCGGCCTGCCCGTCGTCCTGGAGAACGAGGTCAACCTCGCCGCCATCGCCGAGCTCCGCAAGGGCGCGGCGCGGGGGAGCGAGGACTTCGTACTGCTCTGGCTGGACGACGGTGTGGGGGCGGCCGTGGTGCTCGGCGGGCGGCTGCGCCGGGGGGCGTCCGGCGGTGCGGGGGAGATCGGGTTCCTGGACATCAGCGGAGTGCCGTACTGCGACTTGGTGGAGGCGCGGGTCCTGCGCGGGCTCGGGCGGTCGGAGGTGGTCCACCGGATCGCCAAGGGCGCCTTCGCCTTCGCCACGCTCCTCGACCCCGGGCTCGTCGTGCTCGGTGGCAAGACGGGGCACGAAGGCGGCGACGAGCTGGCGGCGCTGGTGTCCGAGCGGCTGCGTGAGCTCGCGCCGGCGCCGACGGAGGTGCGCGCGAGCACGGTCGAGGGCAACGCCGTCCTCCAGGGCGCCGTCCTGACCGCCCTCGACCTGACCCGCGACCGCGTCTTCGGCTGAGGCTGAGGATGAGGATGAGGATGAGAGCTACGCCAGGGCCGTGAGGAGGCCGATCGTCAGGGCTGTGCGTTCCGGGATCTGGTCGACCATGACGTGTTCGTGGCGGGCGTGTGCCCCGTCGCCCACCGCGCCCATTCCGTCCAGCACCGGCCGGCCCAGTGCGGAGATGAAGTTGCCGTCGCTGGCCCCGCCCACCGACGCCTCGTCCAGCAGCCATCCGAACTCCGCCGCCACCTCCTGCGCCTCCTTGAACAGCCGCTGCGAGGCCGGATTCGGGATCATGGGCGGCCGGTTCCATTCGCCGGTCACGGAGATCGTGACGCGCGGATCGGAGGCGCGCAGGTCGGCGAAGACGTTGTCGATCCGTCCCATCTCCGACGGTTCGGTCACCCGCACGTCCACACCGCAGCTGGCGTGCCCGGCCGCCACGTTCCGCCCGGTGCCGCCGCTGATCAGGCCGACGTTCACGGTGGTGCCGCGGGCCCGGGAGGCGGCCCCGGCCAGAGTGGTGACGATCTCGGCGAGCGCGTGAATGGCGCTCGCCCCCGCGTACGGGTCCAGCCCCGCGTGCGCCTCCACCCCGGTCACCCGCACGTTGAACAGTCCCACCCCTTTGCGGGCCGTCTTGAGCGCCCCGTCCAGCGACGCCTCGAACACCAGGCTGGCCAGCACATCCGCGCTGGCCGCCTCGATGTGATCGCGCGAGGCCGGGCTGCCGATCTCCTCGTCCCCGTTGAACAGGAACCGCACGCTCGGATGCGGCAGCCCCAGCTCGCGCAGCCCGCGCAGAGCCCAGATCGACTGCACCAGCCCCGCCTTCATGTCGAACACGCCGGGCCCCGTGATCTTGTCGTCCACCACCGCGAACGGCCATCCCGCCAGCGTTCCCGTGGGCCAGACCGTGTCGTAGTGGCTCAGCACGAGCACGGTCCCCGGCGCGGTGCCCTGATAGGTCAGCTCCAGGACGTCGCCGTACTGGCCGCAGTCGTGCAGGACCTCCTCATCCGGCATCCCGAGCAGATCGACGGCCAGGGCGCGGATCGAGCGCAGCCCCTTGACCAGCATGGCCTTGTCGAAGCTGTGGGTTTCCAGCTCCACCACGGCCTTGAGGTCGTCGAGCATGGCCGGGAGGGCCCGCCGGGTCCAGTCGGTGATCAGCACGGGAATCCTTCCAAGGGACCTACGGAACGGGCGCCCCGAGCGGGATGAGCACGACCAGGATCGTGCCGAGCCGCTGCCACGTGCTCACCGGCCCGCCTCCTTTCGGGATTATGGTCATCCATTACATGGGCTCGTGACCGTTCCTGACAAGTCGGCTTTTAACGCCATCGGGCCTCAGGCGGCCGGGACAGCCTCCCTCAGCGGCAGGCGTACCTCGAACCAGGTGTCGCCGGGCACCGAGCGGACCTTGATCTCGCCGCCGTGCCGCCCCGCCACGATCCGATAGGAGATGTCGAGGCCGAGGCCCGTGCCCTCGCCCACGCTCTTCGTGGTGAAGAACGGCTCGAAGATCCGGTCCTTGATGGCGTCCGGGACGCCGGGGCCGGTGTCGCCGATCTCGATGATCGCCTCGTCCTCGTCGTGCGCCGTGCGGATGGTCAGCGTGCCCGACTCACCCATCGCGTCGAGCGCGTTGTGGATGAGGTTCGTCCAGACCTGGTTGAGCTCGCCGCCGTAGCAGGGGATGAGCGGCAAGGTGCGGTCGTAGTCGGTGACCACGGTGATGCCCGGCCGGACCTTGCCACGGAAGATCGCGACCGTGCTGTCGAGCAGGTCGTGCACGTCCAGTTCCTGGAACGGGGCGCGGTCCATCTGGGAGTATTGCTTGGCCGAGCGGATCAGCGAGGTGATGCGCTCGGTCGCCTCGGTCACCTCGCTCAGCATCTGCGAGATCTCGATCGCCTCGGCCAGCCAGCGCACCGCGCCCGGAGCATGCTGCTCGCCCACCTTGGTGCGGATCTTCTCCAGGTCCTTGTCGGAGAAGCCGGCATTGACCAGGGCGGGCGCCAGGTCCCATGCGTCCTGCACGCCCAGCTCGTCCAGCGCCTCGCCCAACTCGTCCTCGGCGTCGGAGATCTCCAGCGGCGAGCGCGGCGGCAGGTTGCCCAGCTTGCTCGTGCACGCCTCCTGCGCCTCGATTAGGGCCCGCAGCTTCTCCGGCGGGATGCCGGCCTCGGCCAGCTGGGCGAGGTGGAGACGGGAGTCCTTGAGCAGGGTGCGCAGCTCGCCCACCGCCCGCACCGCGGCGGCGGCCGGGTTGTTCAGCTCGTGGGTGAGCCCCGCGGTGATCGTGCCGAGCGCGGTCAGCCGCTGCCGCCGGTCGATCATCTCCCGCTGCATGCGGCCGCCCGACAGCAGGCCGTCGAGCAGGTGCATGGCCATCGGGAACCACTCGGCCACGATGTAGGCGAACTTCTTGGCCGGCAGCAGGAAGATCCGCGACGGGGCGGTCGCGCGCAGCGTGTGCTGGTAGGTCTGCGGCGCCCGGTCGCCCAGGTAAGCGGAGGTGGCGCCGCCGTAGACGCCGGGCTGGGACGAGCGAGGCATCGCGACGGTGCCGGCGCTCACCGTCTCGTTGAGCATCTGCACCTCGCCCTCGATCAGCACCGCGAAGCACTCGGCCGGCTCGCCCTGGCAGACGATGTCCTCACCGGCCGCGAACGTCTTCACCTGCCCGCTGTTGGCCAGCTTGGTGAGCTGCTCGTCGGTCAGCCGCTCGAACAGGAAGAGTTTGCGCAGTTCGTCGATGTCGATGGTGCTCGTGGTCATTGCTTCTCCAGGTAACGGTGCACGAGCGCGACGGCCATCGCGCCTTCTCCGACGGCGGAGGCCACCCTCTTGATCGATTCCGCGCGGACGTCGCCCGCGGCCAGCACCCCCGGCACGTTGGTCTCCAGGTAGTACGGCTCGCGCCGCAACGGCCAGTTACGCGGCCGCTGCCCGCCCTGCACCAGGTCGGGCCCGGTCAGGACGAACCCCTTCGCGTCCCGCTCGATCGTCTCGCCCAGCCACGAGGTGTACGGCTCCGCGCCGATGAACACGAACAGCCACTGGGCGTCGACCGTACGCTCCTCGCCCTTGGTCGACAGCGTCAGCCGCTCCAGATGACCCGTGCCGCCACCACCGACGACCTCCGTCTGGAGGTGCACCTCGACGTTGGGGAGCGCGGCGATCTGCTCGATGAGGTAGTGAGACATGGACTTCTCCAAACCATCACTCCTCACCAACAAGTGGACCTTGCTCGCGAATCCCGCCAGGTAGACGGCCGCCTGCCCGGCCGAGTTGGCCGCGCCGACGATGTGCACCTCGGCGTCCCTGCACGCCGGCGCTTCGGTCAGCGCCGCGCCGTAGAAGACGCCCCGCCCGACGAACTCCTCAAGCCCCGGCGCCTCCAGGCGGCGGTAGGAGACGCCGGTCGCCAGGATCACCGCATGCGCGGCGATCTCCCCGCCGTCCTTGAACCCGATCACGCGTGCCTGCCCGCGCGCCTCCAGCTTGGTCACCTTGCGCGCGGTCAGCAGCTCGGCCCCGAACTTCAGCGCCTGCCTGCGCGCCCGGTCGGCCAGCTGCTGGCCGGAGACCCCGTCGGGGAAACCCAGGTAGTTTTCGATCCTGGAGCTCTGGCCCGCCTGGCCGCCTGACGAGTAGGCCTCGACCAGCACGGTGTTGAGCCCCTCCGAGGCGCCGTAGACGGCCGCGCCGAGCCCGGCCGGGCCGCCGCCCACCACGATCAGGTCGTAGAAGTCGGTGGCCGGGGTCGTCGACAGGCCCACCGCCGTGGCCAGCGTGGCCTGGTCCGGCGACTCCAGCGTGGTGCCGTCGGCCGTCACCACCAGCGGCAGATGGCAGTTTTCGCCCGCCGCCTTCACCAGCTGCGCGCCCTCCGGGTCCTCAGCCAGCATCCACTGGTACGGCACGTGGTTGCGCGCCAGGAAGTCGCGCACCTGGTAGGACCGCGCCGACCACCGGTCGCCCACCACGCGCAGCTCCGACCGTTCGATCCGATCGGTACGCAGCCACGCGTCCAGCTGTCCGTCGATCACCGGATAGAACTTCTCCTCCGGCGGATCCCACGGCTTCAGCAAATAATGGTCCAAATCCACCACATTGATCGCCTGGATCGCCGCGTCCGTGTCGGCGTAGGCGGTCAACAGCACGCGTCGCGCGTACGGATACATGTCCATGGCGGCCTCGAGGAACTGCACCCCGTTCATCTGCGGCATGCGGTAGTCGGCCAGGATGGCCGCCACGTCGTCCCCGCGCAGCCGCATCTCCCTGACCGCCTCGATGCCGTCCCTGGCCGTTTCAGCGCGAACAATCCGGTATTCCTGGCCATAGCGGCGTCTCAGGTCACGGGCGACCGCCCGCGAGACGCCTGGGTCGTCGTCCACCGTCACGATGACCGGCTTGTCCATGCCCCTACCTTCTCCCAGTGGTCCCTATTTGGAAGCATGTCATGCGTCGCCAAGTGGGAGAGTACGCGCTCGTATCATGACCGGATGAGCACCCGCGACCGTATCCTCGACGCCGCCGAGCAGGCCCTGCGCGAGCACGGCATCGTGGGCGCCACGACCAAGCGGATCGCGCGCCAGGCCGGCTGCTCCGAGGCCCTCCTCTACAAGCACTTCCCCGGCAAGGAGGCGTTGCTTCTCGCGGTGCTGCTGGAGCGGCAGCCCTCGCTCGCCCACGCCCTGACCCGGCTGCGGCTCGGCGTGGGCCAGGGCGACCTGGCCGCCGGCCTCACCGGCTTCGCGGTCGCGGCCGTGGAGTTCTACACCAAGGCGGCGAGCATCGCCTCGGGCGCGCTGGCCGACCCCCCGCTCATGGCGGGCTTCAGGGCCATGCTGGCCAAGACCGGCGCGGGCCCGCACCTGCCGGTCCTGGCCCTGGCCGAGATCATCAAGGCCGAGCAGCGCGGCGGCAGGATCGACGCGGACATGGACGCGCAGGCCGCCGCCGCCATGCTGATGGGCGCCTGCTTCCACCGGGCGAACCTGTCCCACTTCGTGGACCTGCCCGACGACACCCGGACCTGGGCGGCCGGCGTCGTCGCCGTCCTCGTCAGGCGATGACGCGGCTCTCGCCGCCGTCCACCAGCATCGAGATCCCGTTCACATAGGAGGCGCGCTCGCTGGCCAGGAACGCCACCACGTCCCCCACCTCCTCCGCGCGCCCGATGCGGCCGACCGGCACCGCCCTGCCCCGCTCGGCCAGCACCTCCTCGCCCCCGGACAGCTCACGCAGCCGCTCGGTGTCGATGGGCCCCGGCATCACGTTGTTGACCAGCACGCCGTCGCCGGCGACCTCCCTGGCCAGGGTGCGCACGACCCCTGCCACGGCCGAGCGGGTGGCGTTGGACAGCGCCAGGCCGTCCAGCGCCTCGCGGGCCGACCGGCTGGTGATCGTCACGATCCGGCCCCAGCCACGTGAGCGCATCTCGGGCAGCACCGCGTGGATCAGCCGTACGGTGCCGAGCAGGTTGCGCTGCACGGCGACGTCCCAGTCGGCCAGGGTCGTCTCGTCGAAACGCCCGGCCGGCGGGCCGCCCGCGTTGGCGACGAGGATGTCCACCGGGCCGAGCACGCCACGCGTCTCCTCGACGACCCGCCGCGCGGCTGCCGGATCCTCCACGTCCGCCAGGATCGCGTGCACGACCTTGCCGAACTCCTGCAGTTCCACCACCGCGTCCGCGAGCCGCTCCGGGTTGCGGGCGGTGACGCACACGTCGCACCCTTCCCGCGCCAGACTCTTGGCCGCGGCCAGTCCGATGCCCGCGCTGCCTCCGGTGACGAGGGCGACCTTGCCCGAGATGCCGAGATCCATAGGGGCGACTATAGAGCGACCACGCTCAGCCGAGGTGCACGTGGCCGAGCTTGTCCGGGTTCCGCACCACGTAGATCTCCTTGATCCGGCCCTCGTGGACAGCGATCAAGGTGAGCTGCCGGTCGCCCGCGACATTCGTCCAGATCGCCTGCTGGCCGTTGACGTCCAGCAGCCGCGTGTCCGAGAAGTCGTAGCGCGACAGCAGCCCGCCCAGGAACGCCAGCACCTTCTGCCTGCCGGCGATCGGCCGCAGCGCCGCCCTGACCTTGCCGCCACCGTCGTTCCAGGACACGACGTCCTCGTGGAACAGCTCGGTGAGCGCGTCCAGGTCACCGCCCGCCGCCGCGTCCATGAACTTCCTCAGCAGCTCGGCGTGGTCCTCCGACGACGGCTGGAACTTGTCGCGCCCCTCGGTCACCCGCACGGCGGCCCGGTGGTGCATCTGCCTGGCGTTGGCGACCGACGAGCCGACGATCTCCGCGATCTGCTCGTACGGCAGCTCGAACGCCTCCCGCAACACGAACACCGCCCGCTCCGGCGGCGCGAGCCGCTCCATCAGGTGCAGGGTCGCGTACGAGACGGTGTCGCGGAGCTCGGCCGTGTCCAGCGGCCCCGCCTCCGCGGTCAGCACCGGCTCGGGCAACCAGGGCCCGGTGTACGCCTCCCGCTTCACCCTGGCCGAGCGCAACTGGTCGAGCGCCAGCCGCGAAACTACCGTCACCAGGAACGCCCGCGGCTCCCTGATCTCGCTCCGGTCGGTGCCCTGCCAGCGCAGCCACGCCTCCTGAACAACGTCTTCGGCGTCCCACATGCTGCCGAGCAGGCGGTAGGCGAGCCCGAGCAACAGCGGGCGGTACTCCTCGAAGTCCACGGCAGGAATCATGCCTCCTCTGTGACAGGCTCACGGCTGGAAATGCCGTGTTAACCATGATGAGCTGGGCAAGTGGCGAGAAATCTGATCCTGTCAGGAGGACTGTTCCACGACTTCGCCGCCACATCGGACGCACTCGCGCAGGTGCTCGCCGAAGTGGGGGTCGAGTCCGAGATCACCGAGGACATCGCGGGCGCGCTCAGCGAACCGTCGGAGGTCCAGCTCATCACCGTCAACGCGCTGCGCTGGCAGATGACCCAGGACCGGTTCGCCGACCTGCGTGCCGAGTGGCGCTTCGGCTTACCGGCCGAGGCCCGCACGACACTCCTCGACCACCTGGACCGAGGCGGCGGCCTGTTGTGCATGCACTCGGCGTCGATCTGCTTCGACGATTGGCAGGGTTGGTCACGGGTGCTGGGCGGCTGCTGGACCTGGCCCAAGTCCCACCACCCGCCGCTGGGGTGGACGAGCGTGCGCGTGCACGGCAAGCACCCGGTGGTGGACGGCCTGCGGGACTTCGACGTGGTGGACGAGGTCTACAGCGACCTCGACATCCTGCCGGACGTGGAGCCGCTGGCCTCGTCCAACGGCCAGCCGCTGATCTGGGCCCGGCCGGTCCGGCGGGGCCGGGTGCTCTACGACGCGCTCGGCCACGACACCAGGTCGTACGACAACGAGGTCCACCGGACGCTGCTCCAGCGCGCAGCGCTCTGGCTGCTGAAGCGGCCGGTCACGATCAGGGAATAGCCGACCACGCGGTCCAGCGGGTCACGGTCACGACGATCACCGGGCCTGTGGGGCGGCGCTCGCGATACTGGGGGTATTTGGCCGCCAGCGCGTCGAGTGCCGCCTCACGCTCGGTCCCGCCCTCCACGATGCGGGCCAGGCCGTCGGCCCGCACCCACCACAACTGCGCCCAATCGTCCTCATAGTGATCGACCAGCAGGCTGACCTGGGGATTCTCCCGGATGTTGCGAAGCCTGCGGAGGTTCGCGGTGGTCTTGGGCTTGTGGTCGACAGCGGTGACCACCGTCTCGGCGACCACGGCGAACACGATCGGCGCCAGGTGCGGCGCCCCGCCGCCGCCCGCGGTGCCGAGCCGGGCCACACGTGCGTGGGCGAATCTCGTGCGGGCCATGCCGTCGTCCACCCCGTCAGTATGTCCGGGCCAGGATGTCCGGAACCTACAAGACTGCATATGAGCGCCCCGGGCACGATGGCTCCATGAACGTGAACCTTTCGGCGATCCCCGGCTTCCTGGCCACCCATGCCCGCGTGCTCGACCGCCGCCGCTACGACCTGATCATGGGCGACGGTGACGCGGCAGGCGTGCTGGCGGCCCTGGAGGCCTACCGCAATCCCGACGGGGGATACGGCTGGGGCCTGGAGCCCGACCTGCGTTCCCCCGAGAGCCAGCCAGGCGCGGCCCTGCACGCCTTCGGCGTGTTCCAGGACATCGCGCCGGAGACGTCCCCCCGGGCCGCCGAGCTGTGCGGCTATCTGGACGCGATCTCGCTGCCCGACGGCGGCCTGCCGTTCGCCCTGCCGGTCACCGTCTCCCACGGCACCGCCCCCTGGTGGGCCGGCGCCAACACAGCGGCCTCGTCGCTGCAGATCACCGCCGTGTCCGCGGCCGCCGCCCACCGCGTCGCCGCCTTCGATCCCGCCGTCGCCGTGCACCCCTGGCTGGAGAAGGCCACGCGGTACTGCCTCGACGCCATCCAGGAGCTGGGGGAGCGGCCGCACGCGTACATCTTGTCGTTCGCCGTACATTTCCTCGACGCCGTGTACGACACCCAGCCGCGAGCCGCCGACCTGCTCAAGCGGCTCGGCGCCTACATCCCGGACGACGGGCGGGTGCCGGTCGAGGGCGGCACCGCGGACGAGGCGCTGCGGCCGCTGGACTTCGCGCCGCTGCCCGGCCGGCCGGTCCGCGATCTGTTCGATGCCGAGGTGATCGCGGCCGACCTCATGCGGCTGGCCGGCGGACAGCAGGACGACGGCGGATGGACCGTGGACTACGCGCGCATCTCGCCTGCCGGGTCGCTCGACTGGCGCGGGGCGATCACCGTGCACGCCGTCCAGGTCCTACGGGCGAACGGCGTCATTTAAGTCAGGTGAGGCGGCGGGCGGACTCCGACTCCTGGGCCATGCGGCGCAGCGCGTCGAACGCCTTGCCGTACAGGACCGAGCCCAGCACCATGGCCTCCACGGCGGCGTCGCGCGGCCCCTGGAACGGGACGGTGTCCATCTCCACCTCGGACACCAGCTTCTGTGCCGCCTCCACATACGGACCCAGGTCGACGGGCACGCCGAGCTGGCGCATCCTGACCAGCGTCTGGGAGAGCTCGTCCCGGGTCGGGGCCTCGGGATGCACGCTCCAGCCCAGGTCCGCGACGAGGCGGTCGACCTGGGCGCGGGCGGCCTGCCATTCCTCGCCGGGCTCCGGCTCGACGGTGGGGCCGAGCGCGTAGTGCGCGGTGCCGAGCATCTCGTGCATGGGCAGCGACTCGTCATCGACGGCGGCGATGATCTGCTTGATCGAGGCCACCGGGAGCTTGCCCACCTCCAGCAGCGCCCGGATCAGGCGGAGCCTGCGGAGATGCGACTCGTCGTACTCGGCCCGGGTCGCGGCTATCTGCTCGCCCTGGTGCAGCAGGTTCTCGCGCAGGTAGTACTTGATCGTGGGGAGGGCCACCCCGGACCGGGCGCTTAGTTCGGAGATGCGCATCGTTAGATAATAGCGCTATCCAGAGCGCGCCACATGGCGGGCGGCGCTGACCAGCTCCGGCACGTCCGCCTGGCGGTTCCAGAGGAAGACTACCTCCAGCGGAGGGACGTCCTCCTTGATCGGGACGAAGGCCAGGGTCTCCGGCACCGGCGTGCCCTCGTGCACGCTGAGCGTGTAGCCCGCGCCCCGCTCCACCATGGTGATCGCCAGGTCGTGCGTGGCCGCCGCCGGACCGAGCCGGGGGTGGAGCCGGTGGCGGACGAAGCCCTCCAGGAAGCGGCGGGCGCCCGCCACCGCGTCGGACTCCGGCATGACCAGCGGCTCCGTGGTCAGCTCCGCCAGCGAGACCGCCTCGGAGGCCGCCAAGGGATGATCGCGGTGGACCAGTGCCCGTACGGGGAACCGGTGGATGAGCATCCTGGCCACGCCCCTCGGCAGCGAGCCGGGCGCGTAACCCAGGCCAGCCTGCAGGGTGCCGTCCACGATGGAGACGATCTGCTCGGCCGTACCCATGGGGACCACGCGCAGCCGCAGGTTCTGCAGCTGGGAGAGCAATCGGGCGGCCACATCGGCCAGCCCGTCCGCCACGCCCAGGCGCGAGGTGGCGCCCTTGCTCCTCGCCGCGGCCACGGCCCGCTCGAAGGCGTCGACCGCGACGGTGGCCTGGGCCAGGAACGCCTCGCCCGCCTCAGTGAGCTGCACGCCACTGGACGAGCGGCTGAACAGCTCGACCCCGATCTCCTTCTCCAGCGCCTTCAGCTGCTCGGACAGCGTGGGCTGGGCGATGTGCAGCGCGGCGGCGGCCCGGCGCAGGCTGCCGGCCCGTGCGATCGCCATGGCGTATCTGACGTAGCGTAGATCCATCGCTCACCTCGGGGTGATGATGATGGGCTATCGGTAGATCGCACCTCCGTATTACAAGCTCAGACAGTTCTCGTGAAGACACATTGTCACCCCGGCCCGCTAACCCAACAAGCGCTTGGCTCTGTTAGCGTGGCGGGCATGCAGCCCTTCGCCGGCCGGGCGGCCGTGGCCGGGATCGGGATGACGGCGCTGAGCAGGCAATCCGGGCGCACGGAGCTGGAGCTCGCGGTCGAGGCATGCCGGGCGGCCTGCGCCGACGCCGGCATCGGCCCGCGCGATGTGGACACGATGCTCAGCTACCACATGAACGACTCCGCGTCCGTCGTGCAGGTCGCGAGGGCCCTGGGGATCGAGCGCCTTGGCTGGCACAACGACATCGCCGGAGGCGGCACGCAGGCGGCATCGATCCTGGGCGACGCGGCGATGCTCGTGCACGCCGGCTTGGCCCGAAATATCTTGATATTCCGGGCGCTCAACGGCCGCTCGGGTAAACGCATGAACACCGTCTCCACCGGCCCCCAGGAACGTTTCACGTACGGCCTGGCGGGCCCGATCCCGCTGTTCGCCCTGGCCGCGACGCGCTACCTGCACGACACGGGGCTGACCGAGGAACACCTGCACGCCGTCGTCGCCCAGTCCAGGGACAACGCCAAGACCAACCCGCGGGCGCTGCGCCGCGAGCCACTGGAACTCGCCGACTACCTCGCCCGGCCGTACGTGTGCACCCCGCTGCGGACCGTCGACTGCTGCCAGGAGACCGACGGGGCCTGCGCGCTCGTCGTCAGCGGCGTGCTCGACGGGCCGCGCGTCCAGGCGGTGGTACGGGCCGGAGGGCCCGGCTGCACCTCCATGGACCGCTCACCCGACGTGAGCGCGATCTTCTCCACGTACGTGGCGCCCATGCTCTGGGAGGCGTCCGGCATGCGGCCGTCCGACGTGGACGTGGCGTTGCCGTACGACGCCTACTCCTGGCTGGTGCCCCGGCAGGTGGAGGACTTCGGGCTGGTCGAGCGCGCGGACCTGGGGGCGTACCTGCTGGAGCGCCGCCACGCGTGGGTCAACCCGCACGGCGGCCTGCTCTCGGAGGGCTACGTGCACGGCCTGAACAACGTGGCCCAGGCCGTGCGGGAGCTGCGGACGGGGGAGGGCGAGGTGGCCCTGGTGACGGGGTTCGGCGGCAGCTACGGAAGCGCGGCTCTGCTGACAAGGTGACGGCGAGATCCGGCACACCCTTGATCGGATCGGGGCTGAGATCCGTATTGTGTGATGCGCCGATGTCGTTGATCATAAAGACGGATCGCGATGCCTTTCAGGACAGTCTGCCTCAGCATTTGAGATGATGTCGGGCCGGCAAGAGGGAGAGATCGTGCGCTCTTTACGTTTGATCGCGGCGCTGTCTGGGCTGGTGATGGCCGTGGTGACGCCCGGGGTCGCCGCTGCCGCACCCCTGACCTCTACGAACCGTGACGGCGGCGTCCTGACCCGCGTGCATACCGCCGGTCGAGTCGTGGTCGACGGGGACTCCGTCAAATACAGCTGGCCCGGCGTCTACTTCGAGGGCAAGTTTCGTGGCACTGGAGTCGGGATCGTGCTGAACGACGCCGCCGCCGACTATGACGTCCAAATAGACGGTACGACCGCCGCCACTTTGGTGACCCCTGGGCAGACCACGCACTGGGTCACCGGACTGAGACAGGGCGTGCACAGCGTCCGGGTTGTCAAGCGCTCGGAGAGCCCGTGGGCGACGAGTGAATTCGGTGGGCTCGTCGCCGTCCCGCATGGCGCGATCCTCGCCGGGCGCGTGGTGCGGAATCGGCAGATCGAGTTCGTGGGCGACTCCTTCACCGCGGGCTACGGCAACATGTCCACCACGCGCGAATGCACCGGCGACGACGTCAACCGGACCACGAACGCCGACCTCAGCTTCGGCGCCATCGCCGCGCGCAGCCTGAACGCCGACTACCAGATCAACGCCTTTTCCGGCCGCGGAATGGTGCGCAACTACAACGGTATTGAGCCCCAGACGAACTACCGCACGTACTATGACCGGGCGTTGCTGAACGTCGAGGGTGACATCTGGAGGAATCCGGGCACGTGGCGGCCGCAACTCGTCGTGATCGGCCTCGGCATCAACGATTTCTCGACCGCCATCAATCCCGGGGAGCAGTGGACGCTGGAAACCCTCGTCACCGCCTACCGCACCGCCTACCACGGCTTTCTCGACAAGCTTCGGGGTCAGTACGGCCGCGACACGATTCTCGTGGTCAGTGCCACGTACATGTCCAACACCGCGGTGTTCGCCGAGACGGCCCGGCAAGTCGTCCAGGAACGCAACAGCCGGGGCGACGACCGAGTCCGCTTCTGGTACTACCCCGAGACCGACTTGGACTACGGGGGCTGCCACTGGCATCCGTCCCTCCATGACCACCAGCTCATCGCCGACCAGCTGAGCGCCTACATCGACACTCTTCGGCTGCGGTGGTGACCGATGTTCAGGGGTCACTGAATGTACGGTTCGCCGCCGGAGTTCCAGCCTTCGGATCATCGGAGTTCGCGCCGCAGGTGCAGGCCGTTCGTGATCCCGCCGGATCTCGCCGGCCTCGGTCAGGCGGAGTCAGCCCGCGCCGCACGGCAGCCGTCATGGCGGCCATCGAGGCGCGTACCGGAGCACGCCTGTCAAGCGACTGGTTCGACGAGCCCCGTCAGGTGGCCGTGGTCGATCTGCCGTTCAGTGAGGAGGTCACCCCCATCGGCCTGTGGCATCACGAACCGGAACTCGACGCGCGGCTCCGTCTCACGCCGAAGGAGAATCGCCGTGCAATTCTTCTCCGGCTAATAGACGTGCTGATCGAACGTTTCGACCTCGACCTGGCCTTCATCACCCCCGCCATACGAGTGGCGCACGAGGGGCTGCCCATCGACGCCGGTCTGCTGGAGGAGGTGAGAGCAGAGTGGGAAAACCTCGGCCAGCAGTGGTCCGGGGCGTTCTGCGCCGTCCGGGAGGAGGACGAGACAGGCTGGCGCCGCTGGCTCGCGGCGAACGCGATTCGCCACAGTTTGCGTTCGCTCAACGAAGGCGCGTACTTCTTCGACGGGCTCACCTATGCCAGATTCGCCTTGTCGGAGGAGTGGCCTGCCACGAGAGACCGGGTCCGCGCCATGACGCACTTCCGGCCAGTCCTGTAGGTGCGACTGCAGCCGCCGTGCTCGGAGGCCCCTTCCTTCTAGGGATGTCGCCGTGGGTCTCCGGGCTCGGCTTGGACTGAACCCTGGCGGATCTCCTCCCAGTCGTTCACCTTGGCGACCACCCAAAGAGCGGAGGGGCAACATTCAGCCGTCGGCTGGGGACAGGCATTCACGCTGTCATCGACAGCCCAGGGTTCGGACCCCTCAATCCACGGCGGCCCCAAGCCCGCGGACATGGACGACTAAGCGGCTACCGGCGAGGCGGTGAAGACGGCGTGCCGGGCCTTCGCGTCGGCCTCCGGCATCAGGGCGCGGGCCGCCAGCCAGGCCGCCGCGCCCGCCGCGTCGCGTGCCGTCGTGACCGTCTCGCCGGCGAGCAGCTCCGTCACAGCCTGCCGCACCGGGCCTTCGCTGGTGAGCACGCTCCCGGCGAGCACCACCGGGCCGGACACGTGCACCCGCCTGAGCGTGGCGACCAGGCGGTCGGCGGCCTCGCGCACGATCCCGGCCGCCATCGGGTCGCCTGCCGCCGCGGCCTGGCTGACGAGTGAGGACAAAGCGGCCAGGCGCATGTGGTCGGCCTGTGCCAGCCGCACGATGCGGTCCGCGACGGCGCGCGGTGTGGCCGGCCGCTCGTCGCCGAGGAAGTGCCGGGCGACCAGGGCCGTCAGCGGGCCGCCGACGGGACCGGGAGCCCCCGCCGCGTCCGAAGGTCCATGCGGCACCTCCGTCGCGGCTGTGTCGACGGCCTGGGCGTCTGTCCTGGCGGTGTCGATGGCCTGGGCGTCTGTTCCGGCTGTGTCGATGGCTTCCACGGGGAGCCCTCGGTCGAAGGCGTCCACGACCGCCTTGGCCGCCGCGCGGCCGATCCAGAAACCGGACCCCGCATCCCCCAGCAGCCACCCCAGCCCGTCCGCGACCACGCCCAGCTTGTAGCCCTCGATCCTGGCCGCGACCGCGCCCGTGCCGGAGAGCAGCAGCGAGCCGTCGGGCTCGGCGGACCCCGCCGCGTAGGCGATCGGCACGTCGCCCATGAACCGCGGACCCTCGGCGATCCCGTGATCGGCCCAGACCTTCGCCAGTGCGGGCACCATTTCGGCCACCTGCCCGGCGACCCCGGCCAGCGAGGCCACCACCCGGCCGCCGTCGTGCGGCCCGAGCGCCGCCCCCAGCGCGTCCGTGATCGCCGCCACCGCCTTGTCCAGCCCGTGAGCAGTGGGATTGCCCGCGCCGGCCCGCGCGTATCCCACCCGGCTCCCGTCGAGCGCGTGGACGGAGACCCGCGTGGACGTGGCCCCGGCATCGACGCCGACCACTAGCGATTGCGTCACGGTCTGAGTCTGGGGGTTGACGTGACCGAGAAGCAAGAATAATTTTCGCCAGAAGACCGGGTGTTCGGAAGGAATGTTCGTGACTTCAGGAGCGCTCGGGCGCGTCGAAACGGAACTACCCGGTTTGCCGGAGGCGTTGCGCAGGGTCGGTGAGGTGATTCTCGACGACCCGGCCGAGGCCGCGCGGTCGACCATCATCGCGCTGGCCGAGCGGGCGGGCAGCTCGCCCGCCACCGTGACCAGATTCTGCCGGGCGTTCGGCTTCTCCGGCTACGCCGAGTTGCGCGTAGCGCTCGCCACCGAGACGGGCCGGGCCGCCCAGGCGGGCTGGGGCGCGGGCGTCGGCCACGAGATCGGTCCGGAGGACCCGCTCGACAAGGCCGTGGAGGTCATGGCCGCCGCCGATGCCCGGCTCATCCAGGACACCGCCGCGGGGCTCGACCTCGACCTGGTGGCCCGGGTGGCCGACGCCATCGTGGCGGCCCCTCGAGTGCTCCTGGTTGGCGTCTCCACCAGCGGGAACGTGGCCACCATGTTCGAAGGCAGGTTACGCCGCATCGGCATCCCCGGCTGGAGCGCGGGCGACGCGCACGTGGCCTTGTCGGAGGCGGCGCTGCTCAAGCAGGGCGACGTGGCCATCGGCATCAGCCACCGGGGCCGTACCCGCGAGGTCATGGAGGCGCTGGCCGAGGCGGGCAGCCACGGCGCGCTGACGGTCGCGGTCACGTCCTTCGCCCGCTCCCCGCTGGCCGACCTGGCCGACCTGGTGCTGACCACCGCCAGCAGGGAGACCACGTTCCGGCTCGGCGGGCTGGCCGCCGTCCATTCGCAGCTGTTCGTGCTGGACGCCGTCTACGTGGCGGTCGCGCAACGCACCTACGAGCGCACCAACGAGGCGTTCGAGCGCACGATCAGCGCCGTGGAGAGCCATAGGGTGGAAAGAGGCTGAATGACGTACGCATCCAAGGTCCTCGACCTGGCCCATCAGGTCGCGGAGAGCCAGGCCGAGCCGGTCAAGCATGCGGCCGGGCTGATCGTGGCCTCGATCCGGGCCGGGGGCGTTGTAAACGCTTTCGGTTCCGGGCATTCCGAGGCCATCGCCATGGAGATCGCCGGACGGGCCGGCGGCCTCGTGCCCAGCAACCGCCTCACACCCAGGGACCTCGTCCTGTACGGCGGCCGCCCGCCGAGCGTGCTGACCGCGGAGCTGGAGCGGGACCCGGCCATCGCCCATGAGATCTACGCCCTGGCGCCGGTGGCGCCGCAGGACGTCTTCGTGCTGATCTCCAGCTCCGGTGTGAACGGCACGGTCGTCGAGCTGGCCACGATCGTCAAGGACCGCGGCCATCCGCTGATCGCGCTGACCTCGGTCAAGCACAGCAGCCGGATGACCTCGCGCCACCCGTCGGGCGGCAAGCTGCTCGACCTGGCCGACGTCGTGCTGGACAACGGCGCGCCGTACGGGGACGCCATCCTCGACCTGCCCGGCGGCGGCAGTTACGGTGCCGTATCCACGATCACCTCCGCGTTGCTGGCGCAGATGGTGGTCACCGAGGCGGTGGACGAGCTGGTGGCGATGGGGGAGACGCCCCCCATCTACCTGTCGGCGAACGTGACGGGCGGTGACGAGCACAACAGGGCCCTCGAGAGCCGCTACGCAGGTCGAATCAGACGTGGATCATGAAAAGTCAGGAGTAGTCGATATGTCCACCACCCCCCACATCAGCAGGCGCGAGCTTCTTCGCGGCGCCGCCCTCGTGCCGGTGGCAGGGGCGCTGGCCGCGTGTGCCACACCCGCCTCCCAGCCCACCGCCACGGCCTCATCGGCGCCGGCCGCGACCAGCGCGGCCAACCCGTTCGGCGTGGCGGCCGACAAGCCGCTGGAGGTGTGGATCTTCGACGGCGGCTTCGGCCAGGACTACGCCAAGAACATCCACCAGCCGCTGTTCAAGACCAAATACCCGAACGTCGAGATCAAGCACAACGCGACCAAGGAGATCACCAAGGTCCTGCAGCCGCGCTTCGCCGGCGGCAACCCGCCCGAGGTGATCGACAACTCGGGCGCCAACTTCATCGACTTCGGCGCCCTCTCCCAGGACGGTCAGCTCCAGGACCTGACCCCGCTGCTCGACGCGCCCTCGTGGGACGACCCGAACACCAAGGTCAGGGACACCATCGACCCGTCGGTCATCGAGATCGGCACCTACGACGGCAAGTTCAGCGTGCTGGGCTACGTCAACTACATCCACGGCATCTGGTACTCGCAGAAGGTGTTCAGGGACAACGGCTGGCAGATCCCGAAGACCTGGGACGAGTTCATCGCGCTCTGCGAGACGATCAAGAAGTCCGGCAAGATGGCGCCCTTCACCTACGCCGGCAAGTTCCCGCAATACCTGTACGAGCCGCTGCTCACCATGGCCGCCAAGATCGGCGGCAAAGAGGTGCTGGTCAACATCGACAACCTCGAAGACGGCGCCTGGACCACCGAGGCCATGAAGTCCGCGGCCACCGCCTGGGCCGAGGTCGGCGCCAAGTACCTCATGGAGGGCACCACCGGCCTCGACCACGTCCAGACGCAGACCGCGCAGAACAAGTACAAGGTCGCCATGCTTCCCTCCGGCTCCTGGCTGGAGAACGAGCAGAAGACCACCACACCGCCCGACTTCGAGTACGGCATGTTCCCGATTCCCGACGTCACCGGGTCCGACAAGATGCCCTATGGCACCCTGCACACCCAGCCGGGCGAGAACTTCATCGTCTCCGCCAAGAGCCCGCACCCGCAGGCGGGCATGGAATACCTGCGGGGCATGCTGTCGAAGAAGGCGGCCGGCGACTTCAGCGGGCTGGTGCGCACCCTGACCGTGGTCAAGGGCGCCACCGAGGGCAAGGACATCTCTCCGGGCGTCACCAGCGCCTCCAAGGCCGTCACCGACGCGGGCGCCAACACCGTCTATTACCGCTGGTTCAACTGGTACGGCCCGCTCAAGGACGAGGCCATCGCCGCCACCGGCCAGCTCATGTCCGGCGGCCTGACGCCCGACAAGTATCTGGAGCGCATCCAGAAGAAGGCCGACGAGATCAAGAACGACTCCTCGATCAAGAAGTACAAGCGCTAATGATCTTCAATAGGTATCGCCGTGGGCTGTTCATCACCTCGTTCCTGGCAGCCCCGGTGATTCTCTACCTGGTTTACGTCATCTCGCCGTATATCCAGGCGTTCTACATCGCGATGACCGACTGGCGCGGCGTGACGGCCACGCCGCGCTTCATCGGCCTGGACAACTTCGAGCGGCTGTTCGGCGACGGGACCTTTTGGAAGGCCGTCAGCCACAACGGCGCCCTGCTGCTCCTGTTGCCGCTGATCACGATCGTCATCGCCCTGTTCTTCGCCTTCCTGCTCAACGTGGGCGGACCGCAGGGCCTGACGGGGATCCGCGGGTCGAAGTTCTACCGGGTGGTGTTCTTCTTCCCGCAGGTCCTGGCCGTCGCAGTGGTGGCGGTGCTGTTCCAGCAGGTGTTCCGGCCGGACGGCAGCGGCATGCTGAACGGCCCGCTGATGGCGCTGGGCATCTCGCCGATCGGCTTCCTGTCCGACCCGGACGTGGCGTTCTGGTCGGTGCTGAGCGTCATGGTGTGGCAGGCGGTCGGCTTCTACGTCGTGCTCTTCTCCGCCGGCCTGGCCTCCATCCCCCGGGACATGTTCGAGGCCGCGCAGATCGACGGCGCGGGCCGCCTCAGCCTCTTCTTCCGCATCACGCTGCCGCTGCTCTGGGACACCGTCCAGGTGGCCTGGGTCTATCTGGGCATCCTCGCCCTGGACGTGTTCGCGATCGTCTGGGTGATGACCGACCAGCACGGCGGCCCCGACTTCTCGACCACGGTCATGGCGGCCGAGATCTATCGCAACGCGTTCCAGTATTTCCGGTTCGGCTACGCCTCGGCTCTCGGCGTCGTGATGTTCTTCTTCACCGTCGGCTTCGCGATCCTCTCGCTGCGCCTGTCCCGACGCGAACGAATCGAGTACTGATGACAACGATGATCTCGTGGACGGTGGCGAACTCCCGCAAGCTCGCCCGCCAGGAGCGCAGGCGGCGCCTCGGGCCGCTGGGCGTGCTCACGCACCTGGCGCTGCTGGTGTGGACGCTGCTGACGGTGGTGCCGATCCTGTGGACGTTCCTGGCCTCGGTCAAGAGCGAGGATGAGATCTTCGGCGACGCCTGGTCGCTGCCCGCCGCGCTGCGCTGGGACAACTTCGCCAGGGCGTGGGAGCAGGCGCACATCGGCCAGTACATGCTCAACAGCGTCATTGTGGTGTCGTTCAGCACGTTCGGCACCATGCTCATCGGCTCGATGGCCGCGTACGTGCTGGCGCGCTACCCCTTTCGCGGCAACCGCGCGGTCTACGTGCTGTTCGTCTCGGGCCTGGCGTTCCCGGTCTATCTGGCGCTGACCCCGCTGTTCTTCGTCGTGCAGAACATGGGCAACGTGCCGCTCGTCGGCCCGTTCATCGGCCTGAACACGCACGCGGGCCTGGTCCTGGTCTACATCGCGTACTCGATGCCGTTCACCGTCTTCTTCCTGTCGGCCTTCTTCCGCACGCTGCCGACCGCGGTGGGGGAGGCGGCGATGGTGGACGGCGCGTCGCACACGCGGGTGTTCTTCCAGATCATGCTGCCGATGGCCCGGCCCGGCATCATCAGCATCACGATCTTCAACATCCTGGGCCAGTGGAACCAGTACCAGCTTCCGCTGGTGCTGCTCCAGGAACGGGACAAGTGGGTGCTGACCCAGGGCATCGCCGACATCTCCACCGCCGCCGGATACGACCAGGACTGGTCGGCCCTGTTCGCCGCCCTGACCCTGGCCATCCTCCCCATGCTGGTCGTCTACACGGTCTTCCAGCGCCAGATCCAGTCAGGCCTGACATCTGGAGCCCTGAAATAACGCAGCGCAACCGGGCTGCTACCTTGAGGCAACCTCGCATCTGCCGGAATAGTCATGGACGCATTTCGGGAGGTGGGTCGTTGATCGTGCTCAGGCATCCGGACAGCTTCTCTTCGTGGCGGGCCGACATGTGCGACTGGAGGACGCAGGTCCCAAGGAACCGGCTCCCAGCGGTGGTCGAGGCATCCTGCTGCGAGGAATACATCCTGTGCTCAGAAGGCGCCGAATTCTTCGTCCGGCGCCGTACTGATGATGGGTGCTACCAAGAGACCGCCAGAGGAAGCTATGCCCGCGCCGCCAAGGTGTGGATCGACCTGGCCGGAGGGCACCGGCACCAGGAGCGGGCCGGCGCGAAAACGGGTCGCGATCCCTGGCGGTGATCTGCTTTCCTTCGTCCCATGAGATCGGCATGGGTGGGAGAGCGCGTGCGCCTGCGCGCCATGGAGCCCGAGGACTGGGAGGCGTTCCACGCCTTCAACGAGGACTCCGACGCGGTCAGGAACGGCTGGCGGCTCCATCCGCCCACCTCGGCCGCCTACGCCAGGAAGTGGGCAGCGGAGGAGGCCGAGCGGGAAAAGGATCTCGACGAATTCAGACTGGTGATCGCCACCAGGGACGGCGACGTCCCGGTCGGGACGCTCAACACGCACCAGGCCGCCCGCGAGCACGGCACATTCGCCTACGGGATCAGCGTCGGCACCCCGCACCAGCGCAAGGGCTACGCCGGCGACGCCATCGTGATCCTGCTGCGCTACATGTTCTTCGAGCGCCGCTTCCAGAAGGCGGAGGCGTGGGTCTACGCCTCCAACGACGCGTCGCTGGCCCTGCACCGGCGGCTGGGCTTCGTCGAGGAAGGCCGCCGGCGCAGGAGTCACTACCACGCCGGTCACTATGACGACGAGGTGCTGTTCGGCATGACGATCGAGGAGTTCACCGAGCGTTACGCCTGAAGCTCGGCACGCAGCCTGCGGGTGGCGGTGACCACGTTCGCCAGGGCCGCCTCCACCTGCTCGTACGTCCGGGTCTTCAGCCCGCAGTCCGGATTGACCCAGACCCGCTCGAGCGGCAGCGCCCGCACCGTCCGGCGCAGCAGGTCCTCGACCTCCTCGGCACCCGGCACCCGCGGTGAGTGGATGTCGTACACGCCCGGCCCGAGCCCGCGCCCGAACGACTCCACCGCCCCCAGGATCCGCGCTCCCGACCGGGCGGACTCGATCGTGGTCACGTCCGCGTCCAGCCCATCGATGGCGGTCAGGATCTGGTCGGCGTCGGAGTAGCACAGGTGGGTGTGGATCTGTGTACGATCGCCGGCCCCCGAGGTGGCCCGCCGGTACGCGGCCACCGCCCACTCCAGGTATTCGTCCTGGGCGGCCCGCCGCAGCGGCAGCAGCTCACGCAGCGCCGGCTCGTCCACCTGGACGATCGAGACCCCGGCCGCCTCCAGGTCGCGGACCTCCTCCCGCACCGCGTCCGCCACCTGGAACACCACGTCCCGCAGCGGCAGGTCGTCGCGGACGAACGACCAGGCCACGATCGTGACCGGCCCGGTGAGCATGCCCTTGACCGGTTTGTCGGTAAGCGACTGCGCGTATGTGGCCCACCGCACCGTGATCGGCTCAGGCCGGGCGACGTCGCCGTGCAGGATCGGGGGCCGGGTGCAGCGTGAGCCGTACGACTGGACCCAGCCGTTCCTGGTGACCGCGAAGCCGTCGAGGTGCTCGGCGAAATACTGCACCATGTCGTTGCGCTCCGGCTCGCCGTGCACGAGGACGTCGAGGCCGAGCCGCTCCTGCACCCGGATGGCGTGTTCGATCTCGGCCTCGACCCGCCGCTCGTACTCCGCCTGCGTCAGCGTCCCCGCCGTCACCGCCGCCCGGGCCGCGCGCAGCTCGCCGGTCTGCGGGAACGAGCCAATCGTGGTGATCGGCAGCGGCGGCAACCGCAGGTGCGCGGCCTGCGCCGCGGCGCGCACCGCGTACGGGCCGCGCCCCTCCGCGACCACCGGCTCCGCCAGCGGCACCGAGGGCACGGCCGGCGCCGGCCCGGTGAAGCCGGCGGCCGCGAGTGCCACCACCTCGGCCACCTTCTGCTCGGCGAACGCCAGGCGCGACCTCAGCGCCGCATCCAGCTCCGGCTCGGCCTCCACGTCGTAGGGCACGTGCAGGAGTGAGCACGAGGTGCTCACCGTCACCTGCGAGGCCCGCACGGAGCCGAGCGCGGCCAGCGCCCGCTCAGGCGAGGTCCGCCACACGTCCCGCCCGGACACGACACCGGCGACCACGGTCTTCCCGGTCAGATCGACGACGGGGACCCCGCCCCGCACCAGGTCGATCCCGATGGCCTCCACCGGCGTGCCGGCCAGCACTGGCAGGGCCTCCCCGAGATCCCCGAAGTACGACGCCACGAACACCCCGGGGCGCGAGCCCACCGCCCCCAACCGCTCGTAGGCGGTCCGCACCGCGGCCAGCTCGTCCGCCGTCCGGTCCGCCACCAGCGCCGGCTCGTCCAGCTGGACCCACGCGACGCCCTCGGCGGCCAGCGCGCCGAGCAGCTCCTCGTAGCAGTCCAGCACGTCGTCCAGCCGCTCCAGCGCACCGGCCAGCAGCAGGAACGTCACCGGCCCGATCACCACGGGCCGCGTCTCGTAGCCGAGCGCGCGCGCCTCCCGCACCTCGCCCAGCGGCTTGCCCGCGTCCAGCTTGAACACAGTGTCAGGACCGATCTCCGGGACGATGTAGTGGTAGTTCGTGTCGAACCATTTCGTCATCCGCAGCGGCGCCAGCCCCTCGGTGCCGCGGGCCATCGCGAAGTAGGGGTCCTCGGCCGCGCGATACCGCTCGGGCACCGCGCCGAGCAGCACGGCCGTGTCCAGCACCTGGTCATACAGCGAGAACGTGTTCGACGGCAGCCCCTCCAGACCGAGCTCGGCCAGCCTGCGCCAGGTGCGCTCCCGGATCCCGGCGCCCACCCGGTCGAGCTCCGCCCGGCTCGAGCGCCCGTCCCAGTACGACTCCAGCGCCCTCTTCAGCTCCCTCCGCGGCCCGATCCTCGGGTATCCGAGCACGGTGGACTTGGGGAACGGTGACATCTTCTCAACTCCCTGTGACGTGGGACGACAGATCGTTGCGATCGTGCCGAGTACCCGCGGAGTCGTGCACCATGTATTGATGCTGCTTATGCTCAGGGAGATCCACTGCTTCACGCGGGTGGCGGACCGGCTCAGCTTCTCGGCGGCCGCCGCCGACCTGGGCATGTCGCAGCCGGCCATGAGCCAGGCCATCACCCGCCTCGAGCGCGCCGCCGGCGTCAAGCTCTTCGACCGCACCGCCCGCGAGGTGCGGCTCACCGCCGAGGGCAAGGCGCTGCTGCCGTACGCGGAGCAGATGCTCGAATCGGCCCGGGCGTTCACCGCCGAAGCGGCCAGGCTCGCCCGCCCGACCATTCACCTTGCTTATCCACCACTGGTGGGCACCCTGGCGGCGCGGATCGTCAGACGTCTCGCGGGACGCAACCCGCCGATCGGCGTGGAGCTCACGGTCGCGGGCCGGGGGGCGGCGGCCCAAGCGCTCACGGACGGCCAGGTCTCGGCCGCCATTCTGGCCATCCCGGCACCGGCCCAGTTCGTCACGGCCGCCAGGTTCCATGTGACCGTCGACCACCTCGCCGTCCCCGCCGGCCACCGGCTGGCCTCCGCTCAGAAGGCGGGCGCGGCCGACCTGGCCGGCCAGGTGCTCCTCACACCCGGCACCCGCCCGTGGACCGGCCTGCCCGGCCGCGCCCGCATGGTGGCCGACGACGACTTCGCGGCGGCACTCGACCTGGTGGCCGCCGGTGCGGGCCTGCTGCCCATCCCGCAGCTGCTGGTCAGGAGCATCAGGCGGGACGACGTGCGGTTCGTGCCGCTGGACACGGGCGACCTGCGCATCACGTATGCGCTGGCCTGGTCGAAGGACCAGGTCACGCCCGAGCTGATGGCCCTGGTCCAGGCGGTCCAGGACGCGTTGTGGACTAGGTGACCGGCAGGTTGCGCAGCGCTTCGCGGCGGCTCAGGCCCGTGATGCCCTTGGCCTTCACGTAGCGGACGACCTCGCCCGGATTGGTCTTGGCGTATTCGCGTAACGCCCACCCGATCGCCTTGCGGGCGAAGAAGTCGTTGTCCGACAGGCTGGGCTCGATGCATGCGTACAGCAGGGCCGTGTCCGTGCGGCCCTTGAACCGGTTTTGGCACAGGATCGCGGTGCGCCGCTTCCACAGGTCCGCGTCGTGCGCCCACTCCAGCATGAGCGGCCGCATCGAGTCAGGGTAGGCGGCCAACAGCCCGCCCATCCGGTGCGTGGCCAGCTCATCCACCAGATCCCACCAGGCGCCGGTGACGATCATCTCCTCGTACATCGGCACCGTGTAGAGGGTCTGGAAGCTCCGGTAGAGGTGGTATCCGGACAGTTCGATCGCGGCGTAGCGCTCCTCGCGGTATTCGGCCTCGCGCCACAGCGATAACACGGCCCGCCGCCAATCCGGCGCGCTCTCGAGGCGGTGGTCGGCGAACACCCGCTTGAGCGCGGCCCGCCGGGGCACCGCCTGGACGCCCAGGAACGGCATGGCGGACTTCATGTAGGCGCGCATCGCCTCCGCCTTGTCCGGTTCGGCCACGGCCTGCAGGGCCAGCCGGACCGCCTTGCCCAGGCTCATCCCCGGCGCTGCGTCGTGCGCTCGCCCGTGGCGAGTCCGTCGAACAGCACGGTGATGTAGTGCTCGGCCAGCCCGCCCGTGTTGAGCCTGCCGCCGGGGCGGAACCAGCGGACCGCCACCCAGATCGTGTCGCGGATCATGCGGTAGGTCAGCTTGGGGTCGACGTCGGAGCGGAACTGCCCGGCGAGCTGGCCCGCCTTGATCTGCGCCACCCAGATCTGCTCGACCTCGTCCTCGGCCTTGACGAGGTAGTTGAAGCGTTCGAACTGCCGCAGGTAGTTCCAGTCGTTCTGCATGACGGTGATCGCGGCCCGGTGCGGCTCCAGCGTGCCGAAGCCGATGCGGACCATCTCCGACAACACGGTGCGCGGGTCGGAGCTGGTCTCGACCGCGGCGCGGTAGCGGGCGATGAGGTCGTCGAGGAAGGTGGACAGCACCTCGTCGACGATCGTCTCCTTGGAGTCGAAGTGGTGGTAGAGACTTCCGGAGAGGATGCCCGCCTCGTCGGCGATCTCGCGTACTGTCGTCGCCTGGAAGCCCTTGCGCGCGAAGAGCTCCGCGGCGAGCTTGACGAGGTGGTCGCGGCGCTCGGACGCCGACCCGGTGGAGGTCGCGCGCTGGCGCTTCGCCGGTGCGGCGGTGCCGGAGTTCTTTCGCGTGGTCACGTCACCATTATGAGCCCACGGACAATCGCTTGCTCACCTAACCGGCCCAGCTCATCGGGCATTCCAGGTTAGACCAAGCGCTTGCTACCATGCGTAGATGAGCGAGGCGTACATCGTCGGTGCCGTCCGCACCCCCGTCGGGCGCAGGAACGGCGGCCTGGCCAGGATCCACCCCGCCGATCTCGGGGCGCACGTGCTCAGGGAGCTGATGGACGGCACGGGCGCCGACCCGTCGGCCGTGGAGGATGTGATCTTCGGCTGCGTGGACACGATCGGGCCGCAGGCCGGCGACGTCGCCCGCACCTGCTGGCTGGCCGCCGGGCTGCCCGAGGAGGTGCCCGGTGTCACGGTCGACCGCCAGTGCGGCTCCTCCCAGCAGGCGCTGCACTTCGCCGCCCAGGCCGTGTTGTCGGGCACCAGCGACCTGGTGGTCGCGGGCGGCCTGCAGAACATGAGCATGATCCCCATCTCGTCCGCGATGCTGGCTGGGCACGCGCTCGGGCACGAGACCCCCTTCGTGGGCTCGAAGGGCTGGGTCGAGCGGTACGGCACGCAGGAGGTCTCCCAGTTCACCGGTGCCGAGCGGATCGCCGCGCATTGGGACATCTCGCGGGAGGAGATGGAGCGGTACGCGTACGAGTCGCACCGGCGTGCCCTGCACGCCATCGACGCCGGATATTTCCGGCGGGAGATCGTTCCCTGCGAAGGCGTCGCCGTGGACGAGGGCCCGCGCAGGGACACCACGCTCGACAAGATGGCCGCACTCAAGCCCCTGGTCGAGGACGGCCGGCTGACGGCCGCGCTGGCCTCGCAGATCTCCGACGGCGCCGCCGCCCTGCTCATCGCCTCGCCCCGGGCCGTACGCGAGCACGGCCTGACTCCGCGTGCCCGCGTGCACCACCTGTCGGCCCGCGGCGCCGACCCGATCACGATGCTCGACGCCCCGATCCCCGCCACCGTCCACGCACTCGGCATGACCGGCATGTCGATCGACGACTTCGACGCCATCGAGATCAACGAGGCCTTCGCCTCTGTGGTGCTGGCCTGGCTGAAGGAGACCGGCGCCGACCCGGCCAGGGTCAACCCGAACGGCGGCGCGATCGCCCTCGGCCACCCGCTCGGCGCGACCGGCGCCGTGCTGGCCGTCAAGCTGCTGCACGAGCTGGAGCGGACCGGCGGCCGATACGGTCTGCAGACCATGTGCGAGGGCGGCGGTCAGGCGAACGTCACCGTCATCGAACGGCTCGGTGCGTCACCATGACGGTATGGCAAACCCGTTCACCCTAGGTGTCGCCTCCGGGGAGCCGATGCCCGACGGCGTGGTCCTCTGGACCCGCTTAGCCGTCGATCCACTCAACGCCGACCCCCTGCGGCCCGGCGGCATGGCTCCGCGGGCCGTCGAGGTGCGCTGGCAACTCGCCGAGGACGAACGGTTCACCCAGGGCCTGCGCCAGGGGACGCTCCAGGCGCTGCCGACCTGGGCGCACAGCGTGCACGTCAGGGTGGCCGGGCTCAAGCCGGGCGCCGACTACTTCTACCGGTTCAGGGCGGGCGGCAACCTGAGCCCCGTCGGGCGCACCAGGACCGCGGACGACCCGGCCGCGGCGCGGCCCGTGCGGTTCGCGATCGTCAACTGCCAGCGGTATGAGCACGGCTTCTACACCGCGTACCGGCATCTGGCCGAGGAGCGGCCCGACGTCGTCTTCCACGTCGGCGACTACATCTACGAGTCGCGCCAGGCCGCCACCGTCGTGCGGCCGCTGGGGCCGGTGCCTGGTGAGATCAGCAGGTTGCACGAGTATCGCCTGCGCTACGCCCGCTACCGGACCGACCCCGACCTGCAGGCCGCGCACGCCGCCGCGCCCTGGGTGCCCACCTGGGACGATCACGAGGTGCTCGACAACTACCGGGGCAGGGGCGACGGGTCGGCCCCGTTCCTGCGCCGCAGGGGCGCCGCCTACCAGGCCTACTACGAGAACCAGCCGCTCAGGGTGCGGCCCCAGGACGGGCACCTGCAGATGTACCGGCGGCGGACGTACGGGCTGGTCGCCGACTTCATGGTCCTGGACGTCCGCCAGCATCGCGACGCCGGCAGCATGCTCGGCGCCGCACAGGAGCAATGGCTGATGTCCCGGCTGCTCACCAGTCCGGTCAGGTGGCGGGTGCTGGTGCAGCCGCTGTTCTTCGCCCGCCGCTTCGTCCCAGGCCCGCCGCCCAACCTGCGCCCGGACTCCTGGGACGGTCACCAGGCCGAGCGCGCCCGCATCCTGGCCGCGAGCGCATCCGGGCTGGTCGTCTTCAGCGGGGACGTGCACAACTTCTGGGCGGGCGAGCTCAAGGCGGACTTCCTCGATCCGGCCTCGGCCACGGTGGGGGTGGAGTTCGTGGGCAGCTCGATCAGCAGCCGGCCGCCGCAGACCGACGGTCCCGCAGTGCTCGCCGCGAACCCCCATCTGAAGTTCTTCGACGATCGCCGGGGCTATCTGTCCTGCGTGGCCGGCCCCGACGAGCTGCGGGTGGCGGTGCGTGCGGTGGACTTCGTGGACAGGAGAGGGGCACCGATACGGACCGTGGCGGAGTTCCTCACCAAGGGAGATGGGTTGACGTCAGAAAATACCTCTAGCAAATAGGAAACTTTCCTATTAGATTGCGGGCATGCCCCAGAGCGGTGACCTGCTTCGCCTCGCCGACGCCGTCCTCTTCCCCGGTTTCGCGGGACGGACGCCCCCCGACTGGCTCCGTCGCAGACTCGGCGACGGGCTGGCGGGCGTGGTGCTGTTCTCCCGCAACATCGCCGGCCCCGGCCAGGTGGTCCGGCTGACCGCCGAGCTGCGTGCCGAGAACCCCTCGGTGCTCGTCGGCACGGACGAGGAGTCCGGCGAGGTCACCAGACTGGAGGTGGCCACCGGCAGCAGCCGCCCCGGCGGGTACGCGCTCGGCGTCGTGGACGACGTGGGCCTGACCGAGGCCGTCGCCCGGGACCTCGGCGGCGACCTGGCCAGGGCCGGCATCACAATCGACTTCGCCCCCTCGGCGGATGTGAACTCCAACCCGGACAACCCGGTCATCGGCCTGCGGGCGTTCGGCGCCGACCCGGTCCTGGTCGCCCGGCACACCCGGGCGTTCGTCCGCGGCCTGCAGTCGGCCGGCGTCGCCGCCTGCGCCAAGCACTTCCCCGGGCACGGGGACACCTCCATCGACTCCCACCACGGCGTGCCCGTGGTGGCCGGCGACGGGATCGAGGCCGCGCTGGTCCCTTTTCGCGAGGCGATCAAGGAGGGCGTCAAGGCCGTCATGACCGGCCACCTCCTGGTGCCCTCGTACGACGCCGAGTTGCCCGCCACGCTCAGCCCCAAGGTCCTCACGGGGCTGCTCCGTGAGGAGCTGGGCTACGACGGGATGATCATCACGGATGGCATCGAGATGGCCGCGGTGTCGGGGGCGTACGGGATCGGGGGCGCCTCCGCCCGCGCCATCGCCGCCGGAGCCGACGCGATCTGCATCGGCGGGGAGCGGGCCGACGAGGCCGTCGCCGTCGAGGTCCGCGACGCCATCGCCGCCGCGGTGACCGAAGGACTGCTGCCCGAGGAGCGGCTGGCCGACGCCGCTCGCCGGGTCCGCGAGCTGGCCGCCTGGGCCACCTCCTCGGGCAGCCAGGCACAAGGGCACGAGAACGGCTACCTCGGCCTCACAGCCGCCCGCCGCGCCATCCGCATCACCCGCCGCTCCACGGCCCCGATCCTGCCCCTGTCCTCGGCCCCGTACGTGGTCGAACTGGCCCCGGAGATGAACCTGGCCATCGACAAGGGCACCCCCTGGGGCGTCGGCGAGCCCCTCACCCGCCTGCTGCCCGGCACCACGGTCACCCGCCTCGCGGCCGGCGAGGCGACCGGCGCCGCGCTTGAGCGCCTGATCGGCGAGGCCGTCTTCCGCCCTCTGGTGATCGTGGTACGCGACGCGCACCGCTACGCCTGGCAGGCCGAGGCCCTGCGGCACCTCCTCAGCGCCCGCCCGGACGCGGTCGTGGTCGAAATGGGCCTGCCCGCCCGGTCGGACCTGGGCGCCGTCCACATCGCCACGTACGGCTCCGCGCGGGTCTGCGGGCAGGCGGCGGCCGAGGTGCTGACCGGTAGTGTGTGACACCGTGAACTTCGACGGCGAGGACCTCTCACACAAAGCGCTGGCCGACCGCCTCCCGCCCGACGAGCCGCACGTCTTCCGCGACTGCGACCTCACCGAGACCGACCTGTGGGGCGCCTCGCTGGCGGGGGCCCGGTTCGAGTCCTGTGTCCTGGAGCAGACCGACTTCCGCAAGGCCGACCTGGACGGGGCGGCGTTCACGGGCGGCGGCGGGATGCGGACCCGGTTCAACGACGCCGACCTCATCGACGTGACGTTCACGGACGTGGACCTGTCGTCGGCGCAGTTCGGCGGGGCGCTGCTGACGGACGTCTCGTTCACCGGGTGCCGCATGATCGGCGCCTCCCTGACGGCGTCCCGTGGCACCGGCTTCAAGATCGCCCGCTCCAACCTGACCCTGGCCAATCTGGGCGGTTGCTCGCTGCGCGGCGAGGCCATCGAGGGCGTGCGTTTCGACGACGCCGACCTGTCGGGGTGCGACTTCACGGAGGCCGCCTTCAGCGACTGCCGCTTCATCGGGACGCGTCTGCTGAACACGAAATTCGCCAAGGCGGACTTGCGGGGCGCCGACCTGGGGCAGCCGGACGACGCCAAGCTGCGGGCCTTCGCCGGCGCCATCATCAACCAGACCCAGGCCAACGCCATCCTCGCCGCCCGCGGCATCACCGTGCTCTGAGTCGCGGCGTACGTCGCCCGCCGACGTGCCGCGATCGAGATCGAGCCGTTCACCACCCGCCGCTCTGCCTATGTAGATTTCATCTACGTAGATTCAATCTACGTAGGAGCTGTCCAGGTGGCAGGGCTCGGTTTCAAAGGCAGGTCCGTTGAGCTGGCCTTTCTCCACAAGCGGCTGGATCGGGTGATGAGGCGGCAATTCGCTGGCTCAGCTGTCCGGCGTCAGGCGGGACAGGGTGGCGTCGGCCTCCGCCATGATGCGCTCGATCAGCTCCCGGCATGAAGGCAGGTCGTCGATCACGCCCACTACTTGGCCCGACGCCATCACGCCCAGATCCGCCCGCCCCTCCACCATGGCCGCCCGCAGCAGCACCGGCGTGTTCGCCGCCTGCAGCACCTGGGCCCAGGTCAGCTCCCGCCCGCGCCGCATCCGGCGGCCTTCGCGGATCAGCGCCGCCCATGACAGCCCGGACAGCCGCTTGAACCTGGCCCCGTTCACCACGGCCCTGGCCAGACGGGAGCGTTCGAGCGAGGCCACGAACGGGGTGCTGAGCACCCGATGCGGCACCCCGTCCACCTTGGTCGTCACCACGGTCTCGCGCGCCGCCAGGTAGACCTTCTTCACCTCGTCGGGCACCGGCGAGTCGCTGGTCAGCAGGAACCGGGTGCCCATGGCGATCCCGCAGGCCCCGTACGCCAGCGCCGCCGCCAGCCCCCGCCCGTCGAAGAAGCCGCCGGCCGCGATCACCGGGATGTCCACCGCGTCCACGACCTGGGGGAGGAGCAGGGTGGTGGCGACCGGGCCGGTGTGGCCGCCGCCCTCGCCACCCTGCACGATGACCGCGTCCACGCCCCATGCGGCCACCTTCTCCGCATGCCGGCGAGCTCCCACGGAGGGGATCGTCACCACCCCGGCGTCCTTGAGGCGGGCGATCAGGTCCCGCCTGGGCGCCTGGGCGAACGACGCCACCCGCACGCCCTCCCGCACCATCACGTCCACCCGCTCGGCCGCGTCGTCGGCGTCGGAGCGGATGTTGACCCCGAACGGCGCGTCCGTGCGCTCCTTCACCCGCCGGATGGCCTCGGTCATCTCGGCGACCGACATGGTGGCGGCGCCGATCACCCCCAGACCGCCGGCCTGCGAGGCGGCCGCTGCCAGTCGCGCGCCCGCGACGTACCCCATTCCGGTCTGCACGATCGGATACCGGCAGCCGACCAGGGACGTCAGCGCGGTCCTCACGCCGCCGCCTCGCGGTCGCGGCTCCGGGAGGGGTCGAGCAGGTCCAGGACCCGCAGCTCCTCGGGCTCCGGCTCCCGCGTCACGGGGACATCCGCGTCGATCACGAGGTCGAAGCCGGTCGCGGCCACCACGTCATCGACCGTCACCCCGGGATGCACGGACGCGAGCCGCATCGACCCGTCAGGGGTGCGGAAGTCCAGCACGGCCAGGTTCGTCACGACGCGGCGCAGCTCGAAGGCCCCGCGGTCGGTCCCGAGGCCGCTCACCATGTCCACCTTCGGGACGAAGACCCGAGGGCTGTGACGGGGGATCCAGTAGCTCGTCGGGTCGCACCGCGTGTTCCCGGGCGCCCCCCGTACCCCCAGCAACTGCGTCTTGGGCCGTGCCCAGTCGCCGATGCAGGAGATGTTCGTGTTGCCGTACCGGTCGATCTGGCTCGCGCCGAGCATGACGTGCCGCCGCCCGTTCAGCACCAGCCACAGGTGCTCCCTGAACGGCAGCCAGCCTTCGACCACCTCGGCCGCCCGGCCCAGCGCGGGCACGTCCCCCGTGAGCAGGCAGACGCCGTCGTTCGTGAGCAGATCAGGCTCGAACGTCAGCCGCGCCAGCCGCGCCCCCAGCACCGTGACCGCCCCGCCGATCCCGGCCGCCAGGATCTCCCCGTCGCCCCTGAACGCCTCCGCGCACGCCACCACGCAGACATCAGCCCTGCTGCTCATCGACACCCGTCTCCACGTAACGCCGCTGCCGCTCCTCATCGCGCCCGTAGTCCGGCTCGCACGAGGTGAACCCGGCCCCGCCAGGCGCCTCCACCACGCCCGTCACCATCGACCGGCTGATCAGCAGCGACTGCACCGGCCCTTCCTTCAGCAGGTCGGCGGTGTCCACGAAACGTTCGCACGAGACGTAGCAGCGCGCCGCCGCCTTCGCGTAGAGGTCGTCGAAGTACGGGTCCGGCCCCAGGTATTGGGCGTTGCCCCGGGCGTCGGCCCGGTTCAGGTGCACCAAGGCCACGTCCATGGTCAGCGCCGGGACCGCGACCAGCTCCTCCCCGTCCTCGTACGGCGACCGCACCGTCCGCAGCCCCGGGTTGACCCGCATCACGTCCGATCCCATGCCCGCCCGCGTCGGCAGGAACGGCAGCCGGTGCGCCGCGGCCAGCAGCCCGAACATGAACATCCCCTCGTCGTACTCGGTGAACTCGATTTCCCCCGCCTGCCTGGCCCGCCGGAAATGGGGCTCGAGCGGGATGGTGTCGAGCGTGACGAACGGGGCCACGACCTTGCGCACCTTCCCGGCCGCGCACAACATGCCGACGTCCGGGCCGCCGTAGGACACGATCGTGAGATCACGGACGGGGGAGCGGAGGAGCGCCGACACCAGGGCCATGGGCTTGCGCCGCGAGCCCCAGCCGCCGATCCCGACCGTCATCCCGCTCTCCAGCGCGCCCGCGACCTGCTCGGCGGACATCACCTTGTTGTCGCGAACCGCCGTCACGTGAATCGCTCCCTGTGCCGGTCGCCTGCCCCCATGAGGTTCAGCTCGAAGGTGAAGCCCTGCTCGAAGCGGTAGCTGCGCTTGACGTCCACGGGGTCGATGCCGTTGAGCGACTCCTTGGCCCGCCGGATGACGTACGGGTCCTTGGCCGCGATCTGCCCGGCCACCTCCATCGCCACGTCCCGCAGCTTGTCGCGCGGCGCGACCTCCAGCACCGACCCGAACGCGTGCAACTCGGCCGCGGAAACATTTCTGCAGGTGTAGACCATGGCCCGCATCAAGTGCTGCGGCACCAGCCTGGCCAGGTGCGTGGCCGCGCCCAGCGCGCCCCGGTCCACCTCGGGCAGCCCGAAGTAGGCGTCGTCGGCGGCCACCACGATGTCGGCGTTCCCTGCCAGCCCGACGCCGCCGCCCAGGCAGTGCCCGTGCACCGCCGCCACGACCGGCACCGTGCACTCGTAGACGGCCGCGAACGCCGCGTAGCAGGCCCGGTTGACCGCGACCAGGGCCTCGTGTCCCACGGAGTCCCGCAGCTCCTTGATGTCGACTCCGGCGTTGAACCCGCGCCCCTCGGCCCGCAACACGACCACCCTGGTCCCCGGGTCGTCCCCGGCCGTCCGCACGGCCTCGGCCAGTTCCTCCCAGCCCCGCACGGCCAACGCGTTCACCGGCGGCACGTCGACGACGACCTCGGCGATCGGCCCGGCCCGCAGCGTGATCCCCATCTCGCTCCCTGGTTCACCTAACGCTTGCTTGGTACGTTAGCATCCGTGACCCTGACTTACGACTACTCGGGCAAGTCGGTCCTGGTGACGGGCGGGACCAAGGGCATCGGCGCGGGCATCGCGCGGGCCTTCCATGAGGCGGGAGCCGAGGTGACCGTCTGTGCCCGCACGCCGCCTCCGGGCAAGGAGTTCCGGTTCGTGCGGGCGGACGTGCGGGTCCCCGAGGACGTCGAGCGGCTCGTGGCCGGGTTCGACCGGCTCGACGTGGTGGTCAACAACGCGGGCGGCTCGCCGTACGCGCCGCTGAAAGGCACCTCGCCACGCCTGCACGCCCGCGTCATCGAGCTCAACCTGACGGCCCCGCTGCTGGTCGCGCAGTACGCCTACCCGCTGCTCGCCGCCGCCCGCGGGGCCATCGTGATGATCGGCAGCTCCAGCGGCGCGCGTCCCTCGCCCGGCACCTCCGCGTACGGCGCCGCCAAGGCCGGACTGCACCACCTGGCCCGCTGCCTGGCCGCCGAGTGGGCTCCCGACGTGCGAGTCAACACGGTCGTCGTGGGCCTGGCCGCCACCGAGAGCGCGGCGGGCCACTACGGCGAGCACGGGGACGGCCGGATGGGCGAGGCGATCCCGGCAGGTCGGCCGGCCACGCCCGAGGACGTGGCCGGCGCGTGCCTGTGGCTGTCCGCGCCCGCCTATGTGACGGGCGCGGAGGTACGGGTGGACGGCGGCGGCGAGATCCCCTACTGGCGCCACCTGGCCGGTGACCTCACGGGCTGAGCGACCAGGCGTGGAAGATCGTCGTGTGCCGGAACGACGAGGCGGTGCCGTCGAACCCGTACGTCCCCCGCCACGACAGCGGATCCTGCTGCTCGCCCACCACGGTGATGGTGTCGGCGCAGCTGCCCTGGCCCTTCCTGGTGGCGTTCAGCAGGAGCTGCTCACCCAGGTGGCCGCTGGTGACGGCCCACGGTGCGCCGCAGATCCCCGACTTGATGGTGCCGCTGACGACCTGGAACGGATAGGTGTTCGGGTCGATCTCGAGGTCGATGACGAAGATCGCCGACCCGTTGCGCAGCTCCACGTAGGCGTTGATGGTGGCGCTCTTCTGCGCGGCGACGGACTCCGCGAAGGACTTGGCCTGCCCTCCGGTGGCGTCGTAAAAGGCCCGGTCGGGCGCCTTGGTTGACTGAGGCATGGTGCTTCTCTCCTCCGATGCCGCACCGCTGCGGCGTCTCAGCGGGTTATGCCAGCGTCTCGGCGATCTCGACGCGGAGCAGGCTACGGACGTGCTCGATGTGGTTGACGATGGTGACCTGGACCGACCCGGCGAAAAGCAGGCCCATGGCCACGTTGTCCAGGCTCGTGACGAGGGAGCCCGAGTCGCCGCCCGCCGACATCGCGGTCGTGACGATCTGGTCGCGGAAGCGGCCGACGCCGAACCCGTAGCTCACGTCGATCGTGGCGTCCACCGCGATGATGCGGCCCAGCGTCAGGTTCGTCGTCCGCCCCGTCTTCTTCACCAGGTCGCCGACGGACACGTTGGCCTTGCGGCGCCAGCCTCTGGGCGCGCCGTTGAAGTAGGTCTCCCTGGTGGCCTCCTGGAACTGCACCTCGCCGATCGCGGCGTCCACGATGTTGTTGTGGCTCGTCAGCGGGATGGCCGGGGTGAGGTCGATCGGGATGAACCTGGACAGGACGGCGATCCGGTCCTGGGGATCGACACCGCCGTCGAAGCGGCCCGGCTGCACGATCGCGCTGCCCACGGGGGCGCGGTTGGAGTCGGCCAGGACGTGGTTGTTGCTGAGCACGTAGAACCGGGAGGGGATGCCCAGCCCGGGCGCGGGCGGGTCGATGGTGGCGCCGGGCAGGAAGTCGTAGACGACGCTGCCCATCGTCCCCGCCGTGACCTGCACGTTGCCGATGGAGAAGCCGGACGGGCAGGGCCGCATGCGCCGGGTGAGCACCTGTACGCCGGTGTCGGCCGGCGCGCCGTCGCCGCGCGGGATCGCGGGGGCGGGTGCGCCCATGAACTGGGCGGCGGGGGCGCTCATCGCCTGGGGAGAGCCCATCAGCCGCTCGGCGACGACGTGGCCCACCCTGACCACGTCGACGGTCGTCCCGTCGTCCATGCGCCGGGGCAGCAGGTCCTGCTCCCTGAGCATGGTGGGCGGGAGTTTCTGCGACACGAAGACGAGCAGTGCCGGCTCGCCGGTCGGCTCCCCATGCGTCCACTTGACGCCCTGGCCGAACCCCACGACATTGCTCGGCCGCGTCGCAGGATCCATCAGTGTGTGGGCAGCCTGCTCCTTGGCGGCGTCGGACAGGCGATAGCCCTGGGATCCGCGCATCAGTTCCGGCTGGCTCACGCCAACCACCTCCTACATGGAAGGAGTTCCGGGTGCGGTGATGCTCACTGAGCCGTGGGGGTCCCGATCTCCATGACCTTGACGGGTACGCCGTCGAGCTCGGCCGGGATTCCTGACGAGACCATGTGGGTCACGTAGACGACGATCACGTCCTCGTCCGCGTCGCCCTTACCGGTGGAGACGCCGGTGACGTTGGGGATGGCGAGGAGCTCGTCCTCGTGCCGTCTTCTGATCTCATGCACGTCCATCCAGGGCCCTCCGCTGAGATCTACCGCCTTTGGAGCGTAGATGTCCGGCGTACCCGCAGACTCAGGGTGCCTCCTAGGGAAAACCCCAGCTTTCGCCCGCCCCTTGGTCAGGGGGTGGTCCCTGGGCGTGCTCAGCGCATGGCGGACCGGGCGGTGGGACGCAGGCGGAGCCGCTGCGGCGCCGCGGTCAGGCGCGTCTTCAGCATCGGCAGGTCCACCACCCGCTCGTCCTCCGGCGTGTCGAAGCGGGCGAACCACACGAACACCGTCTCCCCGGTCCGGACCGGCAGGCGCGGAAAGGTGTTCTCCGCGTGCTCGGTCTCGAACCGGGCCACCACCGGCACCCCGGCCTCGGCCAGCACCGGAGCGACCTCCGAGTCGAAGAAGCCGGCGAAGCCGTCCTCGACGTGGCAGATCGTGGCCACGTACATCGACGGCGGGAGCTCGGCCGCGCCGACCGGCGGCCGCTCCCATGCGGGCGGCTCCGCGAGGGCGCGCAGGAGCAGCACGTCGTCGGAGTCGATCATCGTGGCATTCGCCGCGTCGCGGTTGGCCTGCCACACGGGCCCGCCGTAGAAGGCCTCCAGTGCCGCCTTCCTGGCCGGCATGTCAGGGAAGGCACGCAGCCAGGGGAACGTGTCGGGCGCGTCCGGGTTGCGGAAGGTCCCGGCGACCCGCATGCCCGCCGCCTCCTGCGTCTCGACGAACTCCCGCTCGAACAGCTCGATGAGCGTGTCGCGCCGCCCCGGGCGCAACGTGTACTGCCGCAGCTCGTAGATCATGCGGGGACGATAGGCCCGGGTCGCTGACATCCTGCGTCAGCGTATGTGCCGAACAATATTCTGATTACTTTGCGCTATCAATTGACAACGCAGAGTTATAGGCTCGCATCGACCTTGATCTCCAAGGGCCAAGGAAAGGTCAAGGCCCTGAGGGCGAAGGAGCAGAAGTGATCCGAAGAGTGTGCGCCGCCGCGGCCATGGTGGCAGCGGTCGCGAGTGGCGCGCTCCCTGCTGTCCCCGCGCGCGCTGACGGCTGGTCCGACCGTTGTGGCGACCGTTCCTGGTCCTACAACTGGAGCGGCAGCAGCGGCTCGTCCCAGTCGGGAAACAACTTCGGCGACGTCTCGGCCGCCAACCGCGGTGAGGGCGCCTCGACCAACGTCAACAACGTCAACGGCATCGCCTCGACCGCCACGCACGGCGGCATCACGGTGACATACATCTTCGGCTGACCGAAAGGACATCGACATGGTGAAGAAGCTCTGCGCGACCGGCCTCATCGCCGCGGCCGCGGCCGGCGCCGGGCTCCTGCCCGCCGTCGCGTACGCGGACGTCAACGCGGGCAACTCCAGCTCCAACAGGTCCTCGTCCCAGTCCGGAAACAACTTCGGCAACGTCGTCAACGTCAACGTGAACGGCCACGGCGCGAGCAGTGTCAACAACGTCAACGGCAACGCCGTCACGGCGAGCTACGGCAGCCGCGCGAGCATCGACGACATCGTCGACTGATTGGTCCTCGAGCCCCCTCCGGCGAGCCAGGCCGGGATCCCGGCCTGGCTCGCACCCTCCGCGCTAGCCCTGGTCCTTCACCCAGAGCCGCAGCAGCCCCCTGAAGTGCTCGACGAACCGGTCGTGCTCGTGTGCCGGATACGTGGCCTTCACCGTGTCCACCAGCAGCCGGTCGAACTCCGGCGCGGCCACCCACTCCAGCACCACCTCGTCGAGGTGCCCCAGATGGGTCCGGCAGAACTCGTGGTAACGCTCGGTGTCGAAATAGCGGTCCGCCAGCCTTCGATACTCCGCCAGCCGTTCCTCGTACGTCCCGGTGACCGCGAAGTAGTCGTGCGTCTCCAGATCGATCCGCGGCCTGCGCCGGGTGGCCACGCAGAACACACACCACTTCACCAGCGTCTTGATCGCCCAGGGGAAGTAGTAGTGCAGGCTCGTCAGCGCCACGTCGGGGCAGGCGTTGGCGTAGTCGATGGGGTGCACGTCCGAGCCCTTGACCAGGGTCTCGCAGGAGTTGAACTCCCACCGGAAGAACGCGTTGACGAGCTTCCCGATCGTCACGACCTCCTCGCCGGCGGCCGGTGACAGGAACTCGTGGTCGACGGCGTACCGCGCGTGCATCGGCTCCTCGGGCCTGAAGCGCATCACCATCGTCTCGGGCCCGATCGACAGCGACCTGGCGAACGCGTCGTACCCCTGGACGGCCTGCTGGAGGTGCATGAGCATCTCGCCGCTGGCGTCGTAGGCCCGGTGCAGCTCGTCCCGGTCGCGCACCAGGGACACGCCGCGCCAGGCGCCGCCGTCGTACGGCTTCATGAACAGCGGGTAGCCGATCCGCTCGGCCACCTCGTCCAGGTCGAAGGGCCGGTTGTAGCGGGCCGCGGTGTAGGCGTACCTGGTGTTGTCCGGCGGGTTCTTGTACGGCACCAGCACCGTCTCCGGCACCTTCAGCCCGAGCCGCATCATCGCGCAGTAAGCGGCGTGCTTCTCCATCGACTGGAACGTGAACGGGCTGTTGAGCAGATAGACGTCGTCCATCATGGAGATCTTCTTGAGCCACTCGCGCGGGTGGTAATACCAGTACGCCAGCCGATCGATCACCAGCGCGTGCCGCGGTTTCGCGCGCAGGTCGAACGGCTCGATCGTGACCCGTTCCACGTCGAACTCGCCCACCCCCTTGATCGGCCCGAGCCGCCGTAACAGGGTCTCGAACGCCGACGGCCAGTCCTCCTCGGTCCCCAGCAGCAGCCCGATCAGATGTCGCACGGGGGTCCCTCCGCTCCCGCCCGCGGGTCAGACGCCAGGGAGGCGGCCGTTGCGGAACAGATCGACGAACCGTTGGTGGTCTTCCCGGGCCTGTGCCCCATAACGGTGAGCAAAATCCACCAAAACCCCGATAAATCCGGACCTGTCGCCGTCGATCACCGCCATGATCGCCTCCTCCGTCGAGAAGTCGACGAGGTCGTGGCTGGACTCGTCGTCGGCCACCGAGTGCATGCGCGCCACCGCCCGCCCGAGGTCCCGCATGATCGAGCGCAGCTCGTCCGGCTCGTTCACGTCGTCCCAGTCCAGATCGGCGGAGTACGGCGACACCTCCGCCACGAGCTGCCCGACTCCGCCGAGCGTCGTGTACCCCAGCCAGGGATCGGCGTAGGCCTGTAGCGCCCGCTGCGACTCCGCCGTGCGATGCCCCTGGTGCAGGAAGTAGGAGACCACCTTCTCGTCGGTCACGTGCCGCGCCACGGCCGGCACCGCCGCCTGCTTCATGTAGAGGATGACGTCGTTCTCCAGCGCCTGCGAGCGCCCTTCGAGCAGCAGGTTGTACGACGGCAGCCCCGCCGACCCGATGCCCACGCCCTTGCGCAGCGCCACGTCCTTGATCACGTGCTCGACCGGGTTCGCCTGCGTGGGCAGCGTGGTCAGGTACTCCTCGAACGCGGCCAGCACGGCGTCCCTGGTCGCCGCGTCGACCGCCGTCCGCCCTTCCATGAGCGCGAAGCGCCGGTCGTAGTCGTCGATCACGGTCTCCACGTCGAGCAGCGCCACCCGTGTGTTGAGCCGCGCCGTCTGCAGCACGTGGTGCAGTACGCCCGTGGTGGTGTCCAGGGTGAGCGAGCCGATCGCGTCGTCCCCGCCGGCCGCGATGCCGCCCAGCTCGTCCAGGTACGCCCTGGCGAAGTCGGTCACCAGCCCGCCGATCGTGTCGTCCGACAACGCCTTGGCGTACCCGAGCAGCGCCACGCTGGCGGCGAAGCGCTTGAGGTCCCAGATGTAGGGCCCCACGTACGCCTCGTCGAAGTCGTTGACGTTGAAGACGAGCACCCCGGAGGCGCTCATGTACGTGCCGAAGTTCTCCGCGTGCAGGTCGCCGTGGATCCAGACGCGGCTGGTGGGGGCGTCGAGGTAGGCGTCGTCGGCGTACGCGCCGGTCATATCCGCGTAGAAGAGGGACGCGCTGCCGCGGTAGAAGGCGAAGGGGGAGGCCGCCATTTTCCGAAATTTCCGCCTAAATGCGGCGGGGTCTTGCTTGATCGACTCGCCGAACTCCGTCATGAGGACATCGAGCAGGAAGGAGGAGCGTGGGCCCATAATCCGGACAGTAGATCCGGAACCTCTTGCCGCATAGCCTGATCTTTCCCTGACAGGGGCCGGTCAGGGGTGCTGGGAGGAGACCGAGACCACCTCGCCCGTCATGTACGAGGAATAGTCGCTGGCCAGGAAGACGATCACGTTCGCCACCTCCCACGGCTCCGCCGACCGCCCGAACGCCTCCTTGGCCGCCAGCTCCGCCAGCAACTCCTCGCTGGTCACCTTCGCCAGGAACGGATGCACCGCCAGCGACGGCGCCACCGCGTTGACCCGCACGCCGTGCTCGGCCGCCTCCAGCGCCACGCACCTGGTCAGCGCCATCACCCCCGCCTTGGCGGCAGCGTAGTGGGCCTGCCCGCGCTGCGCCCGCCACCCGATCACCGAGGCGTTGTTCACGATGACGCCGGAGCCCTGACCGATCATCTGGCGGAGCGCGGCCCGGGTGCAGCGCATGGTGCCGTTCAGGGTGACGTCGATGACCGCGTGCCACTGGTCGTCGGACATCTCGGCCAGCGGCGCCGTACCGCCGAGTCCGGCGTTGTTGATCACTACGTCGAGCCGGCCGTGCGCCTCGACCACCGCGTCGAAGAGCGCCAGCACCTGCGCCTCGGACGTCACGTCGCACGGGACGGCGAGCGGCTTGACGCCGGTGAGCTCGGTCAGGGTGTCGGCGGCGGCGGCCAGGCGGCGTTCGTGCCGGTCCGAGACCACGATCGTGGCGCCTTCCTCGGCGCACCGGCGGGCGGTCGCGTAGCCGATGCCGGCGCCGGCGGCCGCCGTCACCAGCGTCACCTTGCCGTCGAGCAGTCCGTGTGCCTTGGGGTACGCCGGGGTCATCGCCTCTCCCTCACCGTGGCAGTCCCAGGGTGCGCTCGGCGATGATGTTGCGCTGGATCTCGCTGGAACCGGCATAGATCGTGTCGGCCCGGCTGAACAGGTAGAGCCGCTGCAGGTCGTTGAGCTCGCCTACCAGCCCGGCTTTCCCCTGGACGGCCTGCGCCAGCTCGCCGAGCCGGCGATGCCACTCCGACCAGTAGAGCTTGGCGATCGACACCTCCGGCCCCGGGTCGGGGCGCACCATCCTGAGCGCGTTGAGCCGCATGATCTCCAGCTCCAGCCACGCCCGCACGAGGCGGTCACGCAGCACCGGGTCATCGGCCGCGCCGGTCCGCTTCGCCGTCTCGATCACCCTGGCCAGTTCGCGCCGGAAGCCGATCTGCTGCCCGAGCGTGGAGGCGCCGCGCTCGTAGCCGAGCGTGGCCATCGCGACCCGCCAGCCGTCGCCGGGCGCGCCCAGCACGTTGTCCGTCGCCGTGCGCGCGCCGTCGAAGAACACCTCGTTGAACTCCGACGTCCCGGTCAGCTGCACGATCGGTCGCACGGTGACACCTGGCTGCCGCATGGGCACCAGCAGGTACGACAGCCCGCGGTGCCGCTGCGAGCCCGGCTTGGTGCGGCACAAGACGAAACACCAGTCGGCCACGTGGGCCAGCGAGGTCCACACCTTCTGGCCGGTGATCACCCAGCGGCCGTCTTCCAGATGTGCCTTGGTCTGGACGCCGGCCAGGTCGGAGCCGGCCTCGGGCTCGGAGTACCCCTGGCACCACAGCTCCTCGCCCCGCTGGATCGGCGGCAGGAACCGGGCCTTCTGCTCGTCGGTGCCGAAGTCGAGAATGGTGGGCCCGATCAGGCCCTCGCCGATGTGGCCGGCCCGCGCGGGGGCATCGGCCCTGGCGTACTCCTCGTAGAAGGCGACCTGGTCCTCCAGCGAGGCGGCGCGCCCGCCGTACCGCTCCGGCCAGCCGAGGCAGGTCCAGCCGTTCTTGCCGAGATGGCGCTCCCAGGCCAGTCGCAGCTCGTGCCCTTCGTGCTCACGCCCAGGGCCGCCGAGGCCCCTGGCCGGGGCGAACTCGCCGCTGAGCGCCTCCTCCAGCCAGGCCCGCACCTCCTCGCGGAAGCCGGGGGTCTCGCCGAGCTCAGGAAGCGTCAACGAACCCCCCGTAGCCGCCGCGGAAGAACACCAGCGGCCCGCCCTCGGCGTGCGTGTCGAGCTGCAGCACCCGGGCCACCACGATCATGTGGTCGCCCGCCGCGTGCTCAGCCTCGACCGCGCAGTCGATCCAGGCCAGCGCGCCTTCGAGCACGGGGTTGCCGCCGGGGGAGCCGGTCCACTCCAGGCCCGCGAACTTGTCGCCGCCTCTGGTGGCCATTTGTGCGCACACCGCCTGCTGGTGCTCGGCCAGCACGTTCACCGTGACGATCTTCGCGCCGCGTACCCTGGGCCAGCTGGTGCTGGTGTGCGCCATGCAGAACGCCACGAGGGGCGGGTCGAGCGAGACCGAGGTGAAGGAGTTCGCGGCCAGGCCGCAGGGCTCGCCGTTCAGCGGATCGAGCGCCGTGATCGCCACCACGCCCGTCGCGAACCTGCCGAGCACCTGCCGGAAGCGCCGGCTGTCCAGATGGCCGTTGGCGCTTTGTGGGGAAGGGCCCGTCGGCATGGCGGCTCCGTTGCGAATCCTGCGCTGATGCGGCGCCGGAAGGCTGCGGCAGCCGTCCGGCGCGACGAGCCGGGCAGCGTGTGTGCTCATGGGTCCGCCTCCTAGTCCACCGGCTGCGCCCTATCTTACCAAGCGCTTGCTTGGACGCTAGGGGGGCCGGGGAAACATGTCAAGTCGAATGCCGCACAGGTTGGTGTCGCACACGGTGCGGACCTGTGCCGCCGCACGTGCGTTGACATGGGCGAAATGCCCGGCATAGCGTTATCGGTGTGGCCAAGCGCTTGCTTGATTTTCGGGACGTGACGGCGATCGCCGGCGTCGGATACACCCCCTTCACCAAGGACTCCGGCGTCAGCACCCTGACGCTGGCCTGCCGCGCCGTGCTGGCCGCCCTGGAGGACGCCGGACTGACGGCCGACGACGTGCACGGCCTGGCCACGCATCGCGTCGGCGACTCCGCCCCGCCCACCTTGGTCGGCCCGGCGCTGGGGCTGGCGGACCTGACCTGGCACCTGGACCAGTTCGGCGGCGGCAGCGTCTCCCACGCCGTGGTCGGTCAGGCCGCGCTGGCGGTCGCGGCCGGGCTGGCCGAGACGGTCGTCTGCTACCGGGCCATCAACGCCCGCTCCGAGTTCCGCATGGGCGGCACCGGCCGGGGGGTTCCGGCGAGCCCGGAGGCGCAGTACCAGGCGCCGTACGGGTACGTCGCGCCGCCGCAGCAGTACGCGATGTACGCCCGCGCCCACATGCTGAAGTACGGCACCAAGGCCGAGCACTTCGGGCACCTGGCGGTCACCCAGCGCGCCAACGCGGCCAAGAACCCGCGGGCGCTCATGCGTACGCCGATCACGCTGGACGACTACCTGGCCAGCCGGTGGATCGCCGAGCCCTTTCGCCTCCTGGACTGCTGCCTGGAGACCGACGGGGCCTGCGCCGTGGTCGTCACCACGGCGGAACGCGCCCGCTCGCTGCGCCGCCCGCCGGTGCTGATCTCGGCCGCGGCGTGGGGCGGCGGCACGTCCCACCTGTCGGCTCCTGACGCCGACCCGACCGTGACCGCGGCCGCCACCCTGGCCCCGCGCCTGTACACGCAGGCCGGGCTCGGCCCTGAGGACGTCGACGTGGCCGAGATCTACGACTGCTTCACGTACTCGGTGATCGTCCAGCTGGAGGACTACGGGTTCTGCGCCAAGGGCGAGGGCGGCCCGTACGTGGCCTCGGGCGCCACGGCCCTGGACGGCCCGCTGCCGGTCAACACCCACGGGGGTTTCCTGTCGGAGGGCTACGTCCACGGCGTCAACCACATCGCGGAGGCGGTGTCCCAGCTCAGGGGCGACGCGGGCGACCGCCAGGTGCCGGGCGCCGAGGTGGCGCTGTCCACGGCCCAGCCCGGCTACATCCTGCCGGCGACCTCCGCGCTGATCCTCAGGAGGTCGTGATGGCTTATCGGCCCGAGCCCGACCGGGACTCGCGGGAGTGGTGGGAGCGGATCGCCAGGCACGAGTTCGCCGTGCAGCGATGCGACATCTGCGAGACGACGCGCTTCCCGGCCAGGGCGTTCTGCCCGGCGTGCCGGAGCGAGGCGTGGCACTGGCAGCAAGTGGAGCCCGAGGGGCGGGTCGAGAGCTGGATCGTGAACCACCAGGCGTTCGTGCCAGGCGCGCGGCAGCCCTACGTGGTCGTAATGGTGCGGCTGGCGGCGGTGCCGGGATGCCTGGTGTACGGGAACTGGCACGGGGAGCGGCCCCCCGAGCCGGGCGAGCGGGTGCGGGCGTCCTACGACCGGATCGACGAGACCCTGACGCTGGTGAACTGGACGCCGGCCGGGAGCCTGGATCCTCATCCACACCAGCGCACATCCTTCCGCTAGTCGACCTTGGTCCGGGAAATGGATTCGTACCCACGAACCCCATCAGTCCCACCATGGCGAAGCGGCCCCCAGTTCGGGCTCCGAGGGTTGATGATGAGGCAGTAGACGTCAACGCGGACGGCTGGATCTTGGCGGCGGACGTGAGCGGAATGGACTGGGTGACCGGCGTGGCCACGCGGCCATGGCTGACGATCATGCCTGCCGTCCAGACGTTCGTGCTCGCCGGGCCGCGGCCGCGAGGGCCGCCGGGCGGGCGGAAGAAGGAAGAGATCCATCGGCTGGTCCCTCGGAGGAAAGCGCGCCCTGGCGGGCGTGGGGGACCCGCCAGGACGCGCTTCCTGCCCCGTGAGCGGCGGCGCCAGGACTCCGGCGAGGGATGGAGTCCTAGGCCGTGTGATCGCACACGGAGTCGATGGGGGAGTGTGAAAGCTCCTGCTGCCGGTAACGTGCGGCGATGCGTTGAGCTGCACCAACCGGGTCATCAATGGGGTGCGTGACGGGGGCGCCACCCTCCTCGTTCCAGACAAAGGATCCGTCATTGCACCGCACGGTCAGCTCTGTCGACACCGATTGCATGGGCGTGCCATGCCGATTGCTCTGGTAGGTGTGGGTGAACCCCTGGCGCGTCAACGCGTAACGCAGTAAACGTGTTGCTTCACCAGGGTTATGCCAGGGCAGGTACGGCGTACCCGTGCGGACCGGCAACACTGGCCTTCACCCCCTCACCGGCCTTTAGATGGATTTGTACCAACGAATGGATGATGGGCCGCTGGAGGCGGTTCGGTCAAGGGGTTGTGGCCTGCTAGAACCAGATCGTCTAAATTGTTGGAACAAAAGGGGTGAAAGTGGCAAGGTCGGTGCTGTATCAGCAGGTGGCTGCGGAATTGCGTCGCGCCATCTACTCGGGTGTCCTCGGCCCCGGGGCACAGCTGCCGACCGAGGCGCAGCTCATGGAAGACCATGGGGTGAGCAGAAACACCGTACGGCTGGCCCTCGGAGAGCTCGTCAATGAAGGGCTCGTCACGCGCACGCCGCGGCGCGGGACCGTGGTCAGAGACCGGCGGCCGCTGCTCATCTATCCCCAACGTGAGCTGGAGAAGCAACCCCGTGGGGAGCTGCGCGAGGCTTTCGCCTACGCCGTGGCACAGGAAGGCCGTGCGCCAAGCCAGTACATCGAGGTGCTGACCGTGTCTCCGGTCGAGGAGATCGCCAGCAGGCTGGAGTTGGCGGATGGGGAATTGGCGGTGGTGAGACGCCGTCTGCGGTTCGTGGACGGCCAGCCGTACAACACCAACGATTCCTACTTCCCACGTGATCTGGTTGCCGATTCCGAGATCGCCAGGCCCGGAGACATCGCGCGAGGGGCGAACCGGGTGCTGGAGGAATTGGGTCATGCGCAGGTGCGCGTCGTCGACGACATCTGGGCCCGCATGCCCAACCAAGAGGAGGCCGAGCGCCTCCAGCTCGAGCTCGGCACGCCAGTCATGGTGTATGTCCGAGTTGGTTTCGACGGGGCCGACATGCCCGTGCGTGTCGCTGTGTCGGTGCTGCCCGCCGACAAACATTTGATCAGATACGAGCTCGATAGCCGTTGAGGGCTCGGATGAAGGGGTGATCCCGCCGGCCGGGTGCAGCGAGAAATAGCCGCCTCGCTGGCCTGGGGGAGTCGTGCATACTCCCCCAAATCGCCATTTATCCATGTATATCGGGTTAAGGCCCCATTTCGCCCCTACGCGACATCGCGCCATTACGCTGTGCGCTCGTGTAGGAACCCAACGCAACGGGAGTTGTCTTATGCACACAAACACCCTGCTTCATCCGCTCGCGCTCCGCCGGGCGGAACCTGCGGACCTTCCCGGCGTGCTCACGCTGCTGGCGGACACCGCCGAGTGGCTGTATGCGCAAGGGGTGCGCCAGTGGCCCCGCAACGGGTTCGGCCCCGAGCGGATCGAGCCGCTCATTGAGGAGCGGGTGCTGTTCGTACTCGACGACGAGCTTCGATACCTCGACCCCGACGAGTCGGCGCCGCCGGTCGCCACCATAGCCCTCGACGACCACGCCGACCCGGAGTTCTGGGCTCCGGGCGACGACCCCGGTGCCGCGCTCTACATCCACAAGCTGGCCGTGGCCCGGCCGTGGTCCGGCAGCGGCCTCGGCGACGCGCTCCTCGACTGGGCCGGCGCCTCGGCGTTCGCCTCGGGGTTGCCGTGGCTCCGGCTCGACTGCGCCAAGGCGAACCCCCGCCTGCAGTCGTACTACCGTGCCCGCGGCTTCCGCCACGTCCGCACGGTTGACCTGCCCCATCGCTCCTCCGGCGCCCTCTTCCAGCGCCCCTCGGAGGACCTTTCCACGACGGCCTTCCGCGACCTGACCATCGCGGAACTGATCACCGCCTAACCCTCCAACTGGGCCCGGCCTCCATCGGGAGGCCGGGCCCCCTTTTGCCTGCCCGCCGCTTCTTGGCCTGCCCGTCCGCCGCTCGGTCGCACCCACCCTCAAGCGCCCTCAGCCGGTCCCAGAGGCGAGCTCGTCGGTGGCCATAGCCAGGCGCCTGCGGTCGCCGGACGCTCCGCTCGAAGGGCCTCAGCCCGCGCCAGGCGCTCTCCCTATCGACGCCCCGCGGAGGGGGGTGGCGCCTTTGGGGTTTTCGCGGCGGAAAGGTGCAGAGCACCATATAGCCTCTCCTGCATGACCGGATCCCTGCTCGAGGTGATCGCGCTCAACGTGCGCGACGCCGTGGCCGCCGAACAGGGCGGAGCCGACCGGCTGGAGGTCGTCGCCGACATGGCGGCCGACGGGCTGACCCCCTCCCCGGAGACGGTGGCCGCGATCGCCGCGGAATGCCCGCTTCCCCAGATGGTGATGCTCCGCTGCGACGCCAACTTCGCCGCCGACCCCGACGTCTTGACGCGGCTGGGTCGCGACGCCAAGGCGCTGGCGCAGGCCGGGGCGGCAGGGTTCGTGTTCGGATTTCTCGACAGCGCGGGAGCCGTCGATCTCGCGGCCACCGAAGCGCTGATCCACGCCGTGTCCCCCCTGCCGTGGACCTTCCACCGAGCCGTCGATCACGCGGCAGACGTCCAGGCGTCCTGGCGCGCCGTGCGCCTGCTGCCCAACCTCGCCACCGTGCTCACGTCCGGATCACCCACCGGCGTCGGTGACGGCCTGCCGGTGTTAAAGGCCCGGGCCGAGGCGGGTGACGGCTCGATCATCCTGGCCGGTGGCGGCCTGCGGCCGGCACACGTGCCCGTGCTGCTCGACTACGGCGTCCGGGCCTTCCACGTGGGATCCGCGGTCCGGGCCAGTTGGTCGGACCCGGTCGAGTGGCGCCTGGTACGCCAATGGCGGGCGATGGTCGAACGCGACTGACCTACTCGGGCAGGGCGGCATCGGCGCGCCGGAGGGCGGCGGCGAGGGTGCGGATCGTGGCGGGCTCGTCCATGACACCGCCGCCCGCGTCCCGCTGCTCCTCCCACGCGCTCACCCGCTCCCGGTAGGAGTCGTAGTTGGCCAGGTGGAAGGCGTAGAGGGTGGCGAACCGGCTCACCAGGTGCGACGGGTGCATGTCCCAGCCCTGGTAGAAGCCGTGCCGCAGCGAGTGCCGTACGAGCTCCGCGTGCCGTCGCCACAACGCGTGCACGTCGGCCGCGCGGTCGGAGGCGGGCGAGGCGGCGAGCGAGCCGTCGGACAACTCCACGCCCGTGCCGGCGAACGCGGTCTGCATGACGTGCCGGGCGTGGTCGCACGCCGGATGGTCCAGCCGCTGCTCGTGCGGCGGCAGCCCGAGCGCGGCCGTGTAGTCGAACACGCCGAAATGCGCCGCCGCCAGCCGCCCGCCCAGCGACTCGGCCAGTTCGGCACGCAGGAACGGCAGCGTTTGCGGAGCCTCCACCTGCATCTCGAACCGGAGCGGCCCGCCGGCCTCGGCCTCCAACTGCTCCAGCACGCCCGCGAACTGCGACAGGTATTCCTCCATCAGCACCTTCGGGAACGTCACCGTGAACCCGGCGGGCAACTCCCCGGCCCGCGCGACCACCCCCGTGACGAACCCGCGGAGCGTGCGCACCGACCGCCCGGGATCCCCGTCCGCGAACGACTTCACCCGCGGCCCCCACCGCCGCGGCAACGCCCCGGCGGCGTGCAGCGCGGCCACCGCCTCGGCGGCCTGCTCCACGTGCCCGTCCTCGACCGGGTCGGGCCGCACGCCGTAGCCGTCCTCGAAGTCGACGCGCAGGTCCTCGATCGGCTCGTGCGCGAGCTTACGCAGGACCAGCTCCTGTACAGAGGCGGCGAGCCGCCCGGGCACGCCGAACACTTCCGCCAGCTCGTCAGGGCCGCCCAGATGCGCCTTGACCAGGGACAACGCCTGATCGCGCCAGTCGGCTACCGTGCGGGCGGAGAACCGGTCGGCGGGCACGTAGACCGTGTGGACCGGCTGCCACCCCGGCTCCGGCATCGGGAACCGGGCCTGCTGAGCCCGGTAGACCTCCGTGAATCCGGGTGGCACCGCACCCGCACTCGTACGCTCGTCAGACACGGCACGCCCGGAGCATGGCCTCCAGCCCGACGAGCTTTACCCGCTCGCCGCGGCCGAGCGACCTGGCCAGCTCGGCTTCGGCCGCCTCGATCGCCAGCCACTCCTGGTAGGTCACCGGTCGTATCCCCCGCTCCGCCAGCAGCACGTCGATCGACTCGCCGTCATCAACACGTTCGCGCCCTTCCAGATCGGCAAGCAGTGTACGGACCGTCTCGGCGGCGTCGGACTTGTTGGTGCCGATCACTCCTGTGGGCCCGCGTTTGAGCCAGCCTGCCACGTATTCGCGGTCGCGTACCCGCCCGGCCTCGTTCGGGACGGTCATGGTCTGCTCGGAGAACGGCACCCCGGGCAGCGGCACGCTCTGGTAGCCGACCGACCGCAACACCATCCCGACCGGCAGTGTCTCGAACTCGCCCGTGCCCACCACGCGGCCCTCCTCCGACAGCCGGGTGCGTTCGAGCTTGAGCCCCTCCACCCGCTCGGTGCCGAGGATCTCCACGGGCCGCAGCCAGAACCGCACGTCGAGGCGGCGCGCCCGGCCGACGGGCTCGCGCGCGGCCCACGACTGCAGAACCTTGATGTTGCCCTGGACCTGGCGCGGGAAGTCGCCGCCGAGCACCACGGCCTCGTCCGGGCGTACGCAGACGTCGGCGTTGGCCAGATCGCCCAGCTCGCGCAGCTCCTTGAGGGTGAACTTGGCGTGCTCGGGGCCCCGCCGGCCCACCATGTGAATGGCCTTCACCTGGCTTTCCGACAGGCGCTGGAGCACGTCGTGCGGCACGTCGGTGGAGCGCAGCTCGTCGGCGGTCTTGGCCAGGACGCGGACGACGTCCACGGCCACGTTCCCGACCCCGATCACCGCGATCTCGGAGGTGTCGAGCGTGAACATGCCGGGGTCGACGTCGGGGTGCCCGCAGTACCAGTTGACGAAGTCGGTCGCCGCCACGCTCCCCGGCAGGTCCTCGCCGGGGATGCCGAGCTTCCTGTCGACCATCGCCCCCGTGCAGTAGACCACCGCGTCGTAGCGGCCGAGCAGGTCCTCCACGGACACGTGCGGGCCGAGCGTGACGCCGCCGAGGAAGCGGACCTCCGGCAGCTCCAGCACCTTCCGCAGGTAGTTGGCGATCGACTTGATCGACGTGTGGTCGGGCGCGACGCCATACCGGACCAGCCCGTACGGGGTCGGCAGCCGTTCGAGCACGTCGACCCGCACGGCCTCCGCGGACTGCTTGACCAGTGCCTCGGCCGTGTAGATCCCGGCGGGGCCCGACCCGATGACCGCCACACGCAACGCCACGCCGCCTCCTAAGACACGCGTCCTACCAGATGCAACCGGCCGGTGCGATCGATGTATCCCCGGTCGCCCGTGCGCACGAACCCGTCCTTGGCGAAAACCGTTTGCCCGGTGCTGTTGCCAACGTAGCCGCTCATGACCGCGTCCGAGCGGAGAAGCACCTCACCGTGCGCGTCATGAGGCAGCAGACGGCCGTCCTCGTCCCGGATGGACACGTCCACCCCGCCGCGCGGCCTGCCGACGCTCACCTCCGCGTCCTCGGGCGGGTCGTCGGGCCGCGTGCCGAGCCCGAGCCCGGCCTCGGTGCAGATGTACCGGTTGCAGACCGGCACGCCGTACCTGTCGCGCAGCTCCCTGATCAGTTCGGGCGGGGCGGGCGCGCCGCTGGACAGGATGAGGGTCAGGTCGGGCAGATCCCCGCCGCAGGCCAGGATGCGCGAGAGCTGGACCGGGCTGCCCTGCAACACGCCGATCCGGTGCTCGCGCAGCACCCGCATCGCGGCGTCCTCGCTCCACGCGGGCAGGACGTGGCAGGTCCGCCCGGTCTGGAGGAATATCGGCAGCCGGGTGGCGAACCCGAGCCGCCCGAGCGGATGCGGCACCAGCCGGGCGTCCTCACCGGTGGCCCATCGATCACCGGCCCCGTGGGCGCGGATCGCCTCGAGCTGGCGGTTGCCGAACAACACGGCCTTGGGCGGCCCGGTCCGCCCCGAGGTGAACGTGATCACCACCGGACGGCCGGGGTCGGGCGGCAACGGCGGCGGGGGCGGCTCCGCCCGGCACAGCCCGCCGAGCCGAGCCGGGTCGTAGGGGTCCCGTCCGCGCTCGCCGCGCTCGGCGGGCAGCGTCACCACGTCGAGCCCGGCAAGCGGCGGCGGCACCCGCGGAACGGTGATGACGATGGCCGGATCCAGCATGGTCAGCAGCTCCACACGATCGGTCCCGATGCCCGCGGTCACCGCCCCGATCTTCGCGGCGGCGACGTAGCAGATCACGAACTCGGGCCCGTCGGGGAGCGCCAGGGCCACGACGTCGCCGACGCGGGCGCCGCGATGGGCGAGGCCGGCGGCCACCTGATCGGAGAACCGGTCGAGGTCGGCGAAGGTCAGCGTCGTGGCGCCGGTGACGACGGCCGCGCGCGCCCCGAACGTACGTGCGGCCGCCCCGGCCAGCAGGCGCAACATGGCAGCTCCTGGGGCAGTGGGCGCACTTCCAACCTACTCGCCCGGCGCCTGCTTCGCCCGATCACGGAGAGCCAGCTTATCGATCTTGCCGTTGACGTTGACCGGCAGGGCGTCGACCACGACGACCCGCTTGGGGACCTTGTAGTTGGACATGTTGGCCCGCGCCCACGCGATCAGGCCACCGGGGTCGACGCTCGCGCCGGGCCGCGGGACCACGTACGCCACACCGGCCTCGCCGGAGGCCGGGTCGGGCACGCCGACGACCGCGGCCTGGGCGAGCGACCCCTCACGCAGCAGGAGCGACTCCACCTCGGCGGGCGAGACGTTGAAGCCGTTGACGATGTAGAGCTCCTTCTTGCGGTCGACGATCGCGAGGTTGCCCTGCTCGTCCAGCACGCCGACGTCCCCCGTGTGCAGCCAGCCGCCGGCGTCCACGGCCTCGGCCGTCCGCGCGGGCTCGTTCCAGTAGCCCCGCATCACGCCGTACCCGCGCTGGAGGATCTCGCCGCGCTCGCCGGTCGCGACCTCCTTGCCGTCGTCATCGACGATCTTGACCTCGATGCCGGGCACGGGCCTGCCCGTGGTGTTGGCGACGACGTCGATGGGGTCGCCGGCCCTGGTCATGGAGACGACCGTGCCTTCCATCAGCCCGTACGCGTTGATCATCCGCTCCAGGCCGACCCGTTCGACCAGCCGGGTGATCAGCGTCGCCGGCACGGCGGCGGCCCCGCAGATGGCCACGCGCAGCGACGACACGTCCCACGGGCCGCGGTCCAGCTCGTCGAGGATCCGGTGGAACAACGTGGGCGGCCCGGCCAGGATGGTGACGCGCTCGGCCGAGATGAGTGACATGAGAGCGTCCGGGGTGAAGATCGGGATCGGCACCATCGTGGCCCGCCGCATGACACAGGCGATGAGCCCGGCGTTGAGCCCGAAGCCGTGGCTGAACGGGGCGATGACCGGATACCGGTCGTCCTCGTTCAGGGTGACGATCTCCGACCAGTCCCAGTAGCCGCGCAGGACCTGGGCATGGTCCAGCATGACGCCTTTGGGCGTGCCCGTGGTGCCCGACGTGGACATGATCTCGCACAGGTCTCCGGGACCGACGGCGAGCGCCCGGTCCTCGGCCTCCCGCGCGGAGACCCGCGCGGCGAGGGCGCGTAACTCCGACGCCGGGGGGACGATCGTGTGGCGCAGGCCGGGCAGCGGCGGGAGCAATTCGGCGAGCGGGACCGCCGTGGGCCCCTCGCCGATGATCAGCACCTTCGCGCCGGTCTTCTCGATGAGCTGGGCAGCCTCGATGCCCTTGAACCGTGACGACAGCGGCACGATGACCGCTCCCGAGTCCCAGATCCCGAACGCGTGCGCCACCCAGTACGCCGAGTTCAGCCCCCACATCGCCACCCGGTCGCCGGGCTCGACGCCGAGGGCGATGAGGCCGCGGGCGATCTCGGTGGCCTTCGCCCGCAGCTCCGGCAGCGTCACCCGGGTGCCGCCCTCGGCGATCACCGTGGCGTCGGGGTGGTGCGCCGCCTGATCGCGCAGCATGCGGGGGAGCGTCCCCCAGTCCGGCGTCATCGGTCCCCCTCAGGTGATGAGAGCGCGATCCCGGCCGAGGTGGTGGCCGCGCAGGTCGTTCACCGTGCCGGGGCGGGGTGTGTCGGAGACCTCCTGGGCGATCTCCACGCTGATCGACACGGGGGTCAGCGCCTGAACGGCCTGCTGGATCCGCGAGCGCCACATGGGGTTGCCGACCAGGCTCTCCCGGTTGAACGTCACGGTGAGGACGGCCGCGTCCAGCGTCCCCTGCCGGCTGATCGCGAGGTCCCAGCCGGCCACGCCATCGATCTTCGACAGGGCCTTCTCGATCCGGGGCAGCGCCAGCCACACGCCCCTGACCAGCACGTGCTCGCCCACGGTGTGGGCCGGCGCGGGGATGCCCGCGCCGCCGGGGCTGGCCACCTGCCCGGTGCGGAGCACCGCGTCGCCGAGCGTGGAGTGCCCGTGCGGGGTGACGACCAGCTCGGCCAGCGCGGTCCCAGGGGCGGGGGCCTCGTCCTTGGCCAGGGCGGCCAGGTCGAGCATGCCGTCCGCGAGCGGCGTGAGCGGGTCCTCCTCGGCCTCCCGCCAGGCCAGGGGCGTGCCGCCGAAGGGGCTGGCGTACACCTCGGTGACCCTCGCCCCGAACTCGCCCGCCAGGTGGCCGATCGTCCGTTTGGAGGCGATCTCGCCGGTCAGCACGATGTTCCTGAGCCCGAGGTCCAGCGGGTCCAGGAGGAACTCCAGGTGCAGGCGGGCCAGCAAGTCCATCGCGCCCGTCGGGGTGGCCACCAGCGTGGTGGCGCGCAGCGCGGACAGCGCGTGGTGCAGCCGCATCCGCCCGCGCGGCCCCACGTCGGCGGCGGCCTGCGCCACGTCGGCCGCGGCGGCGCTCCACAGCGCGCCCGCGGGTTCGGCGAGCGCCACCGCGACCCGGTCCCGCTCACCGACCCCGGCCGCCCGCAGCGCCGCCGCGGTCAGCCCGGCGGCGGCCGCGCGGTCGTCCTGGCTCAGCGGGAAGACGCTCGAGGCGTCGGGGGAGACGAGCAGGAGCCCTTCGGCGGCACGCGCGCCGGCCCCGAGATCGTCGCGGGTCAGCCAGCGGGCCATCAGCGCACCACCTCGGTCATGAACAGCGTCATCGACTCGCACACCCGCTCGTGCGCCAGCCCGCCGACCTGGGCCTGGATGATGAGATCCGTGGCGCCGGCCTCGGCGATCCTGGCCAGGGCCTTGCGCGAGCCCTCCACGTCGTCGACCACCACCATCAGGTGCTCCCGCAGCGTGGCCATGGCCTCATCGGGCGGCAGCCCGGCCGCGAGCTGGCCGAGCACGCGGTGCGTGGCGTGGCGGGCGTCGTAGTAGTCGGGCGGGGTGACGAGGTTGACCTGGCGGCGGATGTACCACAGGACGGCGTCGGCGGCCGTGGCGTTGGCCTCGTCCCGCGTGGGCGCGACGAACCAGGGGATCATGAGGGCGACGCGGCGGCTCGACGGGTCGAAGCCATGCTCGGCAAGACATTCCCGATATTTCGCGATGTCGGCGGCGACGTCGTCGATGCCCTTGAGCATCGTCATGCCGAGCAGGTTGTATCCGTGCTTGGCCGCCGCCAGATACCCCTCCAGCGAGGTGGACGCCACCCACACCGGCGGATGGGGCTCCTGGACCGGCCGCGGGTAGACGGCCACGTCGGGGATCTCGAAGAACTCGTTCGACCGGCTGATCGGCTCGCCGTCGGCCCGCCAGATGGCCAGCGTGGCCTCCAGCGTGTCCTCCCAGATCTGACGGGACTTCTCGAACGGCCGCTGGAACGCCTGGTACTCCAGCGGCGAGGCCCCGCGCCCGGTCCCGAACTCCACCCGGCCGCCGCTCAGCACATCCAGCGTGGCGACGCGCTCGGCCGTGCGGATCGGGGACTGGAACGGCAGCAGCACCACCCCGAGCCCGAGGTGAATGCGCTCGGTCCGCTGGGAGATGGCGGCCAGGACCAGGTCGGGGGCGGAGGAGTGGGAGAAGCCCCTGGTGAAGTGATGCTCGACGAACCAGGCGGTGTCGAAGCCCAGGCGGTCGCCCAGAACGACCTGGTCGACCACGTTGTGGAACGCCTGTTGCTCGACTTCGCGGGTGCGCCCGCGGACCTCCAGTTCGTACCCCAGGCTGATCCGTAGGGACGTCATCGCGCCTCCGGCACAGTAGGAAACCAAGCGCTCGCTTGGTAGAGCGTATCAGCAGCGAACACTTGCGGGAAGGGCGCGGGCGCGATCAGAGTGGATGCCTGTGAAGCGAAAGCACGCGCTGAGGCGGCCGAAGGACGCGGCGGTCCTCGATCACGGCGACGACGGCCTCTCGCTCACGAGTGCCCGCCGGTACGAGGCGTTCGGCCGGGTGATGGCCGCTCTGGCGAGCGAGGCGGACTTTATCGAGTCGTGCCGCGACCTGACCTGGTGGCGGGGGTCCGATCACAGCTGGCACATCGAGTGGCGCGACGGGCCGTACGCGTCGGAGGTGGCCTTACTCCTGGCCGAGCAGGTGCGGTACCCCGACTACGAGGGCTCGCTCGTCACCGAGGTGGGTCCGGGCAGCGGCGGCTCGGCCGTGCTCGACGTGATGGGCGTGCTGTTCGAGTTGCGCGCGATCGACCCGATGGGCCGGGCCACCGTACGCTCCCGGCCGGGCTTCTGGCGCCTGGCCGAGGCCCTCGACACGACCCGCCGCACCAACACCCGCCACCCTTGGGAGGAACTCCTGGGCGGCTGACCCGCTCAGGCCGGTGGCCGGGATCAGGCGGGTGGCCCGAAGACGTGCGCCGCCAGCCGGGCGCGGTGGGCCTGGGGCGGGCAGAAGAGCTGCGCGTCGGACGTGGCCCGCTTGAGGTAGCGGTGCGCCGGATGCTCCCACGTGATCCCGATCCCGCCGTGGACCTGGATGTTCTCGCCCGCCGCCGTCAGGTAGGCCTCCGTGCAGTACGACCCCGCGATCGCCGCGAACACCCCGTCCCGCGCCGCCGCCGAGGCCGCCGACCTGGCCGACTCCACGAGCAGCAGCACGTCGGCGAGCTTGTGCTTGATCGCCTGAAACGACCCGATCGGCCGCCCGAACTGGTGCCGCCGCTTGGCGTGCTCGACCGCCATCTCCAGGCAGCGTTGCGCCCCGCCCACCTGTTCGGCGGCCAGCGCCGCGATGCCCAGGTCCCGCACGCGGGTCCACGCCGAGCCGTCGCCGAGCCGCCGTACCGGCACGCCGTCGAAGACCAGCCGCGCCAACGGCCGGCTCTCGTCCATCGTCGGGTACGGCTCCCGCCGCGTGGGCACGGCCTCGACCAGCAGCCCGTCGACGTAGAGCAGCACCAGCTCACCCTCCAGCGCGTACGGCACCGTCCCCGTGAGCAGCTCCCCCTCCAGCCGCAGCTCGCCGTCACCCGGCAGCACCACGGTCGCGGTCGCGGCCCCTTCGGCCAGCGCCTCCAGCAGGTCGGACGCCCCGCACCCGGCGGCCGCCGCGACGGCCATCACCGCCGACTGCAGGAACGGATGCGGCGACAGGACCCGGCCCAGCTCCTCCGCCACGGCGGCCATTTCGGCCGGCCCGCATCCCGCGCCCCCGTGCTCCTCGGCCACGATCAGCCCCGCTACGCCCACATCCCGCGCGAACTCCGGCCAGGACGCGCCGGGACGGCCGGCGAGGTAGTCGCGGACAACGGCGCGGAGCTCATCGGGAAGCGACACGGACACATGCTAACCAAGCGATTGCTTGTCCTGGTAAAGTAATGACCGAAATTTGCCTTTTCTGTACGGTCGCATAATCTGAGCCCGGTCATCCCTATAAGTCGCCAGGGGAGGGTTTGACCAGGGAATGGAGATGAACAACACCGCCATCGAGTACGCCGACTTCGCCGAATACGACCGTCGGCTGCGCTGCATCGAACGTCATCTGGTCGCGGCCTTCTCGGGAGGGTTGCTGATCGGCCTCATCGGCATGCTCATCTCCGGCCGCGGACCCGAATGGCTCGGCCACGTCTACGAGCCGTACGCGTACCTCGCCCTGTCCTTGGTCGTCGGGGTCACCGCGTCGGGGTTCGGATGGGCGTTGCTGACCACGTTCCTGGCGGCCGTGTCCACGCTGGTCGCCGCCTTGGGAGCCGGGGCGCTCGGCGGCGTTGTGGCCTTCGACGTCATCGGCGGCAGCGCCGCCGGGCTCAACTGGATGCTCGCCCTCCTGGTCGGCCTGGGCCTGCTGGCGTACGTCACCCGCAGGGACGACGTCTGGGGCGACCTGGCGGCAGGCGCGGTCGGCGCGGTGCTGATCGCGGACGTGGTGGACCGGGCGACGCCCGGCTTCATCGACGGCGGGCAGTCGTTCTGGCCGCTGCCCGCGCTGGTCATCGGGCTGCTGTCGGTCGCGCTGGTGTTCGTCTTGCGCAGGAACGCCCGCGCCCGGGTCCGCGCGCTCGCCCTGTCGGCGGTCTTCGCCGCCGTGTTCACGGTCTGCTTGGCCGCCTTCGTCGCCGGCTGGATACCCTTGGCGATCTGACGACGCTGGGGCGGAGGTTTAACACCGAGCGAGCGGCTGCCCCGACTCGATAGCCTGTAAGCCTCCATCGAGGTTCGAACAAGGAGTAGCCGTGTTGCTGCGCATGTCGTCGTTGTTTCTTCGCACCCTGCGGGACGACCCGGCAGACGCGGAAGTGCCGAGCCACAAGCTCCTGGTCCGCGCCGGCTACGTCCGCCGCGTGGCGCCCGGCATCTACTCCTGGCTGCCCCTCGGCAAGCTGGTGCTGGAAAACGTCACCAGGATCGTCCGCGAGGAGATGAACCGGATGGGCGCCCAGGAGGTGCTCTTCCCCGCCCTGCTGCCCCGCGAATACTACGAGGCCACCGGCCGCTGGACCGAATACGGCGACACGCTGTTCAGGCTCCAGGACCGCAAGGGCGCCGACTACCTCCTCGGGCCCACGCACGAGGAGCTCTTCACCGACATGGTCAAGGGCGAATACTCCTCCTACAAGGACTATCCGGTCACCCTTTACCAGATCCAGACGAAATACCGCGACGAGGCGCGGCCGCGGGCCGGCATCCTGCGGGGCCGCGAGTTCCTCATGAAGGACTCCTACTCCTTCGACCTCGACGACGACGGGCTCAAGCGCTCCTACGAGCAGCACCGCGAGGCCTACATCCGGACCTTCGACCGGCTCGGCATCCGCTACAAGATCGTGTTCGCGCAGTCGGGCGCCATGGGCGGGTCGGCCTCGGAGGAGTTCCTCGCGCCCACGCCGACCGGCGAGGACACGTTCGTGGCCTGCCATTCCTGTGGATACGCGGCCAACGCCGAGGCCGTCACCACGCCCGCCCCGGCCGCCCGCTCCTACGAGGACACGCCGGCCCTGCGGGTCATGGACACTCCGGACACCCCGACCATCGAGACCCTCGTCTCCTACGTCAACGAGCACCACGGCCTGTCCATCAGCGCCGCCGAAACCTTGAAGAACGTCGTCGTCAAGGTCACGACGCCGGGCTCGGACAAGATCGAGACACTGATCATCGGCGTGCCCGGCGACCGCGAGGTGGACTTCAAGCGCCTGGAGGCGGTGCTGGCGCCCGGCGAGCCCGCCATCTTCGAGGCCGCCGACTTCGCCAAGCACCCCGGGCTCGTCCGCGGCTACATCGGGCCGCAGGTCCTGCGTGAGCTGGGCATCCGTTATCTCGTCGACCCGCGCGTGGTCACCGGCAGCTCGTGGGTGACCGGCGCCAACGAGCCGGGCAAGCACGCCGCCAACGTGGTCGCAGGCCGCGACTTCACCCCAGACGGCACGATCGAGGCCGCCGAGGTGCGCGCCGGCGACCCCTGCCCTCGCTGCGGCGCGGAGCTGTCCATCGACCGGGGCATCGAGATCGGCCACATCTTCCAACTCGGCCGCAAATACGCCGACGCCGCCGGCCTCGACGCGCTCGGCCCCGACGGCAAGCCCATCCGCATCACGATGGGCTCCTACGGCATCGGCGTCTCGCGTGCCGTGGCGGTCATCGCCGAGCAGGCCCACGACCCGCTTGGCCTGGTGTGGCCCCGTGAGGTCGCGCCCGCCGACGTGCACATCGTCGGCACCGGCAAGGAAAACCAGGTGGAGGCGGCGCTCGAGCTGGCCGGCGAGCTGGCCTCGCGCGGTGTCCGCGTCCTGGTGGACGACCGGCCGCAGGTGTCGCCTGGCGTCAAGTTCAAGGACGCCGAGCTCCTGGGCATGCCGACCATCGTGGTGGTCGGGCGCGGGCTGTCGCAGGGCCTGGTCGAGCTGCGCGACCGGGTTTCGGGCGAGAGGTCGGAGATCCCACTGGCCGAGGCCGCCGACCGCGTCACCGCCGCCATCGCCTGACACCCCTGCCCTGAGCGAGCCCTTGCCGCGGCACGGGCTCGCTCCGCACGGCGTCTCGCCGACCCGGCGCCGTCATGTCCTCCGGCCGTCGTGCCTTCCGCGCCGCCCACCCCGCGTTGGCGAGGTGTGGTGCGGTGACATTCAGCCGGAGGGGGTCGGCGTGGGCGAAGGGGCCGCTGCGATCGGCATGCCGGGGAACGCGGACGGCTGGGCGGGCCGGAAGGAGTAGGCCCGGGTGACCGCCTCCTGCATGGCCAGCGCGGCGTAGCGGCGCAGCGACACATCCTGCGCGGCCGCCAGCTCCAGATAGGCGGCCGTGACACCGCTCTCCAGGTGCGCGGCCAGCTTGGCCGCCAGCGTGGCGTTGGAGGGGAAGAACGGCAGCGCATAGGACGCGTCGGGCTCGATGGGCCGGCCGCCGCGCGTCGTGATGAACCCCCGCAGCTGGTCGCGGCGCGCCCGGTGGGCGTCGAACGCCGCGCTCATCCTGTCCCGCAGCGACCCGGACGTCCGCGCCCCCAGCAGCCCGTACGCGAACAGCGCCGCGTGCTCGGCGGCCAGCGCCTTGCGCAACTTCTCGACGTCGGCGGCGCTCACAGGGACCTCGGCAGGGCGGCGGCGTGGGCGGCCTCGCAGGCGCCGATGCTGGCGATGAGCTGGGCCATCCCGGGCGAGACGCTCGCGAGCTGGCGGGCCCGCAGCGCCGCGGCCTTGCGCTCGAGGTCGCGCAGCCGCGACAGCGACGTCTTCGGCGTGGCGCTGGCGGACGGCGTCGCGGAGCCCGAGGCGGACAACCTCGCAGGGGCCGAGGCGGTGGCCTTGACGTGCTTGCGCAGCTCGTCCAGATGGGCCTGGTGGCGGTCCCTGAAGGGAACCAGCTTCTGCGCCCCTCCCGCGATCAGGGAGGAATAGAGGGCGATCGTCCGCTCTTTCTCGGCGATTAGGTCTTTCAGCAGGAGCGTCTCGGGGGAGTCCGGGGCCTGGGCGGGTGGCTGCGGCGGGCCGGAGGCGTTGCAGGCGGTGAGAGCGGCCGCTCCGCCCGCCAGCAAGACCCGCCGGGAGAGGTGACGCGGACGCACGGACAGGAACCTCCAGTATTACGGGACCCGGATAGCATCGTACGGGCTCCTGCCCGCGATCGCTGTCGGTGACGCTCGCCATTCGGCCGAGACGAGTGGCGCTCTTTTCGTGCCCTCATACAGATAGGGTGTCAACTGTCGTCGCTGGCTGTGCGGCCAGGCGGCGGAGAGCCAGAGGCGAGGTCCGCCCGGCTGAGACATGACAATAGGGGAGGTCGATATGGGCAGCGCATCACCCCGCGACCACCTGATAAAGCTCCTGGAGCCCGTGGTCAGCGCGGAGGGTCTCGACCTGGAGGACATCACGGTCACCCAGGCAGGCAAGAGACGGCTGCTGCGCGTGATCGTCGATCGCGACGGCGGCGTGAGCCTCGACGACGTGGCCGACGTGAGCCAGGCCGTCTCCGCGGCGTTGGACGACGACGACGCGATGGGCCAGGCGGCTTACACGCTGGAGGTCTCCTCGCCGGGTGTCGACCGCCCTCTCACCGAGCCGCGCCACTGGCGGCGTGCTGCCAAACGCCTGGTGAAGGCCGAGATGCGAGACGGCACCGTGGTGGAGGGCCGGATCACGGCGACGGACGAGAGCGGCGTCGACCTCGACATCGCGGGCGCCGCACGCCGGCTTGATTACGAAGACCTGGCCCGGGGACGGGTGCAGGTGGAGTTCCGCCGGATCGACGACGTCGACGGCGACGAAGGCTAAGGGGGAGCCGCCGTGGACATCGACATGAGCGTCCTGCGCAGCCTGGAACGTGAAAAGGACATCTCCTTCGACCTGGTGGTCAAGGCGATCGAGGACGCGCTGCTGATCGCATACTTCCGGACCGAGGGCGCGGCCTCCAAGGCGCGTGCCGAGCTCGACAGGGGCAGCGGTCACGTGACCATCTGGGCGGCCGAGCTCGACGAGGAGGGCGACGTCGTCAGAGAGTTCGACGACACACCCAACAACTTCAGCAGGATCGCCGCCACCACCGCCAAGCAGGTCATCCTGCAGCAGCTGCGCGACGCCGAAGACGAGATCAACTTCGGTGAGTTCGCCAGCCGGGAGGGCGAGCTGGTCTCCGGCGTCATCCAGCAGGGCAAGGACCCCCGCGTGGTGCTGGTCGACCTGGGCAAGGTCGAGGCCGTGCTGCCGCACGCCGAGCAGGTCCCCGGCGAGGAATACGTGCACGGCGAGCGCATCCGCGCCTACGTGGTGCAGGTGAAGAAGGGCCACAAGGGCCCCTCGATCACCTTGTCGCGCACGCATCCCGGGCTGGTGAAGAAGCTGTTCGCGCTGGAGGTCCCGGAGATCGCCGACGGCACCGTGGAGATCGCCGCGGTGGCGCGTGAGGCCGGGCACCGTACGAAGATCGCCGTCAGGTCGCGCAAGCCCGGCGTCAACGCCAAGGGCGCGTGCATCGGGCCGATGGGCTCGCGCGTGCGCAACGTGATGACGGAGCTTCACGGCGAGAAGATCGACATCATCGACTGGTCGGAGGATCCGGCGGAGTTCGTCGGGAATGCCCTGTCGCCCGCACGCGTTTCTCACGTCGAGGTTCTCGATTTGGAGGGGCGTGTCGCGAGAGTGACGGTGCCCGACTACCAGCTGTCGCTGGCCATCGGGAAAGAGGGGCAAAATGCCCGGCTTGCCGCACGGCTCACGGGATGGCGGATCGACATCCGGCCCGACACCCAAGCGGAAGATGCCGCCGGTTCCGTAGATGCGTCAACACGGTAAGCTGGAATATGGTGGCCAAGCGGGCCCACAGCGCACCTGTGTGGGCTGCAGGGTTCGCACGGCTAAGTCCGAGCTGCTCCGCCTGGTGAAGGTCGAGGACCATGTGGTCCCTGACCTGCGAGGACGGCTTCCTGGCCGGGGTGCGTCGCTGCATCCGTCCTTGAGCTGTCTGGAGCTCGCCGAGCGGCGCCGGGCGTTTCCACGCGCGTTTCGCGTGCCGGGACCGCTCGACGTCTCGAGTGTGCGGGCACACCTGGAGGGAGAACCACGAAATGTCATGTAGGACGCCGAGTTGATGGGCGGAGTCAGATTGCTATGAGCGCCTGATGAGCACGCGGCGATGAAGACGTCAAGGTAGCGACGGTCCGGACGGCACAGCCAGCCTCCCGGGCCGAGTAAGGGAGTGCAGTGGCGAAGGTCCGGGTATACGAGCTCGCTAAGGAGTTCGGCGTAGAGAGCAAGGTCGTCATGGCCAAGCTCCAAGAGATGGGAGAGTTCGTCCGTTCGGCGTCCTCGACCATCGAAGCGCCGGTGGTCCGCAGGCTCACCGAAGCTCTGGGCGCATCTAAGGGTGGGCCCTCTAGGGGCGGCGGACAGCCGTCCAACAAACCGCAGCCGCCAAGGGCTGCTCCCCGGCCGGCGGACAGCCAGGCCGGCAACGGCGCCCCACAGGCGCCGGTTCCAAGTCCTCCGCGTCCGGCTCCGGCTCCGGGTCCTGGTCCCAGGCCTGGTCCCGCCCCGCGTCCGGGTCCCGCGGGCGGCGCTGAGCCGCGCCCGCCGGTGCCCATGCCGCACCAGCCGCAGCAGCAGCCGGAAGCCGCGCGTGGTGAGACGCCCCAGGCTCCGCAGGCGCGATTCGAGAGCGGGAGCTCCGGTGCGCCCGCTCGGCCGACTCCTGGTCCGCGTCCGGTCCCGGGCGCTCGCCCGGGTCCCAAGCCCGGCCCGAGCCCTCGTCCGGGTGGTCCCGGTGGCGGCGGCTCGGCGCAGGCGCCGCGTCCCGGTGGTCAGCGCGAGGGCGGCGCTCCGCGTCCCGGTGGTCAGCGCGACGGTGGCGCTCCGCGTCCCGGCGCGCCCGCCGGTGGCGGCGGTCCGCGCCCTGGTCCAGGGCCGAAGCCGGGTCCGCGTGGCCCGCGTCCTGGCAACAATCCGTTCTCGTCGACGGCCAGCGGCATGGGTCAGGCCCGGCCGCCGCGGCCCGGTGGTCAGCGCGACGGCGGCGGCCCCGGCCAGCGCGAGCGTCGCGACGGTCCGCCGCGTGACGGTCGTGACGGCGCGATGCCGCGTCCGCCGCAGGGTCGTGGCGGCGACAGGCCCACTCCTGGGCCGCGTCCCGGTCCGCCTGCCGGCGGTCCGCGTCCGGGTCCCGGTGCGGGGGGTCCCCGTCCCGGTGGTCCGCGTCCTAACCCGATGATGATGCCTCAGGGCCGTCCCAGCGGTCCGGGTGGCGGCGGCGGTGGCGGCGGTCGTCCCGGTGGGGGCGGCGGTGGCGGCGGTCGTCCCGGTGGGGGCGGCGGCGGCGGTCGTCCCGGTGGGGGCGGCGGCGGTGGCGGTCGTCCCGGCGGCTTCGCCGGTCGTCCCGGTGGCGCCGGCACTGGTGCCGGTCCGCGCACCGGCACCGGCGGTCCCGGTGGCGGTGGCGGCTTCGGTGGCCGTCCCGGCCCCGGCGGTCGTGGCCGTGGCGGCGGCACCGCGGGAGCCTTCGGGCGTCCCGGCGGGCGTCCCGCTCGTGGCCGCAAGTCCAAGCGCCAGAGGCGCCAGGAGTTCGACAACATGTCGGCGCCGGCGATCGGCGGCGTGCAGGTCGCTCGCGGCAACGGCGCGACGATCCGCCTGCCGCGCGGTGCGTCGCTGTCCGACTTCGCCGACCGCATCGGCGCCAACCCCGCCGCGCTCGTGCAGATCATGCTGCACCTCGGCGAGATGGTGACCGCGACTCAGTCGGTCAACGAGGAGACGCTGCAGCTGCTCGGCGCCGAGCTGGACTACAACATCCAGGTCGTCAGCCCGGAGGAGGAGGACCGCGAGCTTCTCGAGGCCTTCGACATCGAGTTCGGCGAGGACGAGGGCGACGAGGCCGACCTGGCCGCGCGTCCGCCGGTCGTGACCGTCATGGGTCACGTCGACCACGGTAAGACCAAGCTGCTCGACGCCATCCGCAAGACCAATGTGGTGGCGCGCGAGGCGGGTGGCATCACCCAGCACATCGGCGCTTACCAGGTGTCCGCCGACCACGAGGGCGAAGACCGGAGGATCACCTTCATCGACACCCCGGGTCACGAGGCGTTCACCGCCATGCGTGCCCGAGGCGCCAAGTCCACCGACATCGCGGTGCTGGTGGTCGCGGCCGACGACGGTGTGAAGCCGCAGACGATCGAGGCGCTCAACCACGCCCAGGCGGCCGACGTGCCGATCGTGGTCGCGGTCAACAAGATCGACAAGGAGGGCGCGGACCCCAACAAGGTGCGGGCCCAGCTCACCGAATACGGTCTGGTGGCCGAGGAATTCGGCGGTTCCACGCTGTTCGCCGACATCTCGGCGAAGAACGGCACCGGAATCGAGGCGCTCCTCGAGTCCATCCTGCTCACCGCCGACGCCGAGCTTGACCTGCGGGCCAACCCGACGATGGACGCCCAGGGCATCGCGATCGAGGCGCACCTCGACAAGGGCCGTGGCCCCGTCGCGACCGTCCTGGTCCAGCGCGGCACGCTCCGGGTCGGCGACTCGATCGTGTGTGGCGAGGCCTTCGGCCGCGTCCGCGCGATGCTCGACGACAACGGCGACGCGGTCGAAGAGGCCACGCCGTCGCGTCCGGTCCTGGTGATGGGTCTGACGGCCGTGCCGAGCGCCGGTGACAACTTCATCGTCGTCACCGACGACCGGATGGCCCGCCAGATCGCCCAGCAGCGCGCGGCGCGCAAGCGCAGCGCCGACATGGCGAAGTCGAGCCGCCGCCGCACCCTCGAGGAGCTGTTCAGCGACCTCGAGAAGGGCCGCGTCGACGAGCTCAAGCTCATCATCAAGGGTGACGTGTCCGGTTCGGTGGAGGCCCTGGAAGACGCCCTGCTCAAGATCGATGTCGGCGACGAGGTCAGGCTCCGTGTCCTGCACCGCGCGGTCGGCGCGATCACCGAGTACGACGTCAACCTGGCCGTCGCCGACGACAACGCGGTCATCATCGGCTTCAACGTCCGCCCCGAGCCTCGGGCGCGCGACCTGGCCGAGCGCGAGGGCGTCGACATCCGCTACTACTCGGTCATCTACCAGGCGATCGAGGAAATCGAAGCGGCGCTCAAGGGCATGCTCAAGCCCGAGTACGAAGAGGTCCAGCTGGGCACTGCGGAGATCCGCGCGATCTTCAAGGTGCCGAAGATCGGCAACATCGCCGGTTCGGTGGTCCGCTCGGGCAGGATCGTGCGCAACAGCAAGGCGCGCCTCATCCGCGAAGGCGTCGTCGTGTCCGACAACCTCACCGTCTCCTCGCTGCGGCGGGAGAAGGACGATGTCACCGAGGTCCGCGAGGGCTTCGAGTGCGGCATCGGTGTCGGCTACAACGACATCAAGGAAGGCGACACCATCGAAACCTTCGAGATGCGGGAGAAGCCGCGAGACTGACACGCGGCATGGCGCCCGGCGGGACATCCGCCGGGCGCCTCTCGCACGTCCTGGCCTGGTCCCCACCGCAGCAGGCCGCCCGTGCGTTCACCACACCAGGCCAAGCGGTGGTAGCCAACGATGTATGTGGGTGCTCTGACCCTGGACATCCTGCTCGGCGACGTGCGTTCGCTGAAGCAGAAGCGCTCTGCCGTCCGGCCTCTGATCGCCGAGCTGCAGCGACGTTATCCCAGCATCGCGGTGGCCGAGACCGGCCATCTCGACCTGCATCGCAGGGCTGAGATCGGCGTCGCGGTGATCTCCGCCTCCGCGGGCAACTGCAAAGAGGTGATGGACGCCTGCGAGCGGATGGTGGCCTTCCGCCCTGAGATCGAGCTGCTGTCGGCCAGGCAGCGGCTCTACACCGACGAAGATTGAACGACAGCACGGCCAGGTCGTGCGTGAGGGGGAGCGAACATGGTGGATGCCGCACGAGCGCGCAAGCTCGCCGACCGCATCCAGCAGATCGTCGCTGAGATGCTGGAGCGCCGGATCAAGGATCCGCGCCTGGGCTTCGTCACCGTGACCGACACGCGCGTCACCGCTGACCTGCGGGAGGCGACGGTCTTCTACACGGTGTTCGGCTCCGAGGCCGAGCGCGCCGACAGCGCGGCCGCCCTAGAGAGCGCCAAGGGGATCCTCCGCTCCGAAGTCGGCCGCCAGACCGGCGTGCGCTTCGCCCCGACGCTCACCTTCAAGCACGACCCGCTGCCCGACAGCGCCCGCCACCTCGACGACCTCATCAACGCCGCCCGGGCGCGGGACGCCGAGGTGGCGCGCCAGGCCAAGGAGGCGGCGTACGCGGGCGACGCGGATCCTTACCGGAAGCCCGACGAGGGCGAGGCCGAGGACGAGCCGGCGTGACGCCCGACGTCAGAGACCGGGCCGACCGGCCGGCACGCCTTGAGTCCCGCAACGGCGTCGGCGGCGGCACGATACCGGAGAGCGCCTGGAACCGGGCGCTGCACCTGATCGACCAGGCCGACGAGGTCGCCCTGGTCTGCCACGTGACGCCCGACGGTGACGCGCTCGGCTCGATGCTGGCCGTGGCCTTCGTGCTGCGGTCGATGGGCAAGCGCGTCGCGGCGTCGTTCGGCGACCGGCCGTTCGAGGTGCCGCGGCTGCTGCGGTTCCTGCCCGGGCAGGAGATGCTGGTGCCGCCGGAGGAGTTCCCCGCCGCGCCGGAGCTGGTGATCTCGTTCGACTCCTCGACGTTCGAACGGCTGGGGCCGCTCAGCGACAACACCGCCAGGGCGCGCGAGGTCATCGTGGTGGACCACCACCCGTCCAACGCCGGATTCGGCACGCTCGCGCTCATCGACCCCAAGGCCGCCGCCACCGCGATGCTGGCCGAACAGCTCATCTACCGGCTGGGCGGGCGACTCGACCGGGACATCGCCACGTGCCTGTACGCGGGCCTCGTGACCGACACCGGCTCCTTCCGCCACTCCTCGACCACGCCTGCCGTGCACCAGATGGCGGCCAGGCTCGTGGCGACGGGGCTGCGTACCGACGAGATCGCTCGCGAGCTGTGGGACCGCTCGCCGTTCGGCTATCTCAAGGTGCTGTCGGCCGCGCTGGACCGGGTGATGCTGGAGGGCGGGCTGGTGTGGACGTACGTGACGCGGGTGGACCGGGCCGCGTACGGGCTGCCGTACGCCGAGCTCGAGGGCATCATCGACATCGTGCGGCGCACCGACGAGGCCGAGGTGGCGGTCGTGCTCAAGGAGGACGACCAGGGCGCCTGGCAGGTGTCCACCAGGTCCAAGGGCACCGCCGACGTGGCCGCCGCGTGCGCGGCGCTGGGCGGCGGCGGGCACCACAACGCGGCCGGCTACACCTCGCACGCCACCGTGGAGGAGACCATGGCCGCCTTCAAGCGCGAGCTGGGGATGGCGTGAGGGCAGCCGGACCAGGCGGAATGGCGTTCGGACGAGGGCAGGGGATGGCTTGATGGCCGAGAGCGGTCTGATCATCGTCGACAAGCCGGCCGATTGGACGTCCCACGACGTGGTGGCCAAGATGCGGCGCATCGCCGGCACCCGCCGCGTGGGGCACGCCGGCACGCTCGACCCGATGGCGACGGGCGTGCTCGTGATCGGCGTGGAGAAGGCGACCAGGCTGCTCGGGCACCTGATGCTGACCGAGAAGGTCTACGAGACCACAATCAGGCTCGGCGTCAGCACGAACACCGACGACGCCGAGGGCGAGGTGATCGCCATCGCCTCGGCGGCCGGCGTGACGGCGGCCGAGATCCACAAGGGCGTCGCCGCGCTGACCGGGGAGATCATGCAGATCCCGCCCCAGGTCAGCGCCATCAAGGTGAACGGGCAGCGGGCCTACAAGATGGCCCGGGCAGGCGAGGCGGTCGAGCTGTCGGCCAGGCCCGTCACCGTGCGGGGGTTCGACGTGCTGGACATCAGGGTCCACGACGACGTGGTGGACGTGGACGCGGTCGTGACCTGCTCCAGCGGCACCTACATCCGCTCGCTGGCCCGCGACCTGGGTGCTTCGCTCGGGGTCGGGGGGCATCTGACGCGGCTGCGGCGTACCCGCGTGGGGCCCTATGACCTGTCGCTGGCCAGGAGCATCGAGCAGCTTGCCGAGGAATGCGTGATCCTGCCGATCGCGGAGGCGGTGGCGGCGGCGTTCCCGCGCAGGGACGTGACGGCCGAGGAGGCCCGCGTCGTCGCGCACGGCGGGCGGCTGCCCGCGACCGGTCTCGGGAAAGGGCCGATCGGCGTGTTCGGGCCGGAGGGGGAGTTGCTCGCGCTGGTCGAGGAGCAGGGCAAAACCGCCAAGCCCCTCGCCGTCTTCGCCGGCTGAGCCGATTTGCCGGACGGATCGCGCGGCGTCGCGCCGTGAGCGACGACCGCCGCCGGTCGGTGGCGTGTGCGTGCGGCGGCTCGACGGCCGCGCATGCGCGGGCGTCCGTGCTGACGTGGCCGTGCCGATGGTGCCGTGCCGTGTGGCGGCGGTGCCGGACGGTCGGCGAGTCCGCCGGCGCTTAGGCGGGTTTGCGGCGCTCAGGCGGGTTTGCGGGCGACGATGATGTCGCGGACGATCGCCTGGTCCACCCAATGCTCGAAGTCGGGGTAGTCCATCACCTGGAGACCGGCCGCGGTGAGGATCTCCGCCAGGTCGGAGCTCTTGCCGCCGTAGGTGTTCCAGGCGATGCCCATGGCGCCGCCAGGACGCAGCAGTTCGGCCCACACGGGCACCGCCTGGCGCAACAGCTCCAGAGGGCTGCGGGACAGGCCGGAGCCGCCCTTGCTGCCGTGCTGGACCCCATAGGGGGCGTCGGTCACCAGGACGTCGAACGAGCGGGGCTTGAAGAACTCGCGGCTCTTGTGGGTGTCGGCGTTGACCATGGCCAGGTGCTGCACGTCGCCCGCCTTGACCGCCTCCTTCGACAGCCCGAACGTGACGTTCAGCCGCCGCCCGACCAGGGCCCGCTCGCGGCGCACCGGCACGGTCTCGGCGGTGTGCTTGAGCCGCTTGTTGCGGAGCCAGGTCTTGATGAAGCCGGAGTAGGCCTCGAAGTCCTTGCCGTCGACGTCGATGCCGTAAGCGTCGTAGCCGTACATGAGGGCCTGGTTGAGCGTCGTGCCCCGGCCGCACAGCGGGTCGAACACCGACAGCCGCTCGCCCAGCCCCTTGTCCCCGGCCAACGCGGTGACGTTGAGCAGCAGTTTGGTGAAGTGCTCGTTGGTCTTGCCCGCGTACTTCTGGATCGTGATCAGGTCGCTGCTCAGCCGGTCGAGCGACTGCATCAGGAGCGGTCTGAGCAGCTCGCCCTCGATGCCAAAAATTGCGTAAACCGAGGAAAGGTTTGACAAAAGCGAAATGTCCGGCTGGGTGAGCGGCTCAGCCGTCTCGAACGTCACGTACGGCACGCCGCCGATGGCGGTCTCCGCGCTGTCCAGCACCTCGCACTGAAGGGCCCGCGCGCCGAAGACCGCCAGCTCGCTCTTCGTCAGCCGGACGGAGCTCTCCCCGTAGACCCGGTTGAAGGCAGGCAGAATCAGAAGCGCGTATCGAGGCATGATGCTCGATCCTATCCCCCTCGGTTGCGGGGAACCGTGACGCGCGTGGCAGGCTTGTGGGGGATTGATCCGCCACAAGCGAATGGGGCCTAGCGTGCAGGGTTCGGGAAGGTCTGTCGTCACCATCGGTGTGTACGACGGGGTCCACCGCGGGCACCAGCGGGTTGTCGAGCGGGCCGTCGCCGTCGCCGGGGAGCGGGGGCTGCCTGCGGTCGCCGTCACGTTCGAGCCGCATCCCGATGAGGTCGTGCGACCCGGGTCGCATCCGCAGCGGCTCACGAGCCCCAGGCGCAGGGCCGAACTGCTGGCCGGGCTGGGGGTGGACGAGATCGACGTGGTGGAGTTCACGCTCGAGGTGTCGCGGACCAGTCCGGCCGACTTCGCGCAATCGGTGCTGGCCGAACGGGAGCGGGCCGCGGTCGTGGTGGTGGGAGAGGATTTCGTGTTCGGCCAGGGTGCGAGCGGCGACGTCGAGACATTGCGGACGCTGGGCGATAAGTACGACTTCGAGGTGGAGGTCGTGCCCAGGCTCGGCGGCGTCTCGTCCACCGGCGTTCGCGAGCTCATCGTGGCCGGGGACGTCGTGGGCGCGGCGGCGGCGCTCGGGCGGCCGCACCGGGTGGAAGGCGTGGTCGTCCGCGGCTATCAGCGAGGGCGCCAGCTCGGCTTCCCGACCGCGAACGTGGAGACGCGGCAGCACACCGCGATTCCCGCCGACGGGGTTTACGCGGGCTGGCTGGAGTGCGTGCCCGTGGCCAACCTGCCCGCCCTGTACGCGGGGGAGCGGTGGCCGGCGGCGATTTCGGTCGGCACGAATCCGACGTTCGAGGGGGTGCCGCGGACGGTGGAGGCGTACGCGCTGGACCGGGACGACCTGGAGCTCTACGGGGTGCACGTGGCGGTGGACTTTGCCGCCCGCCTGCGCGGCAACACCCGCTTTGAGTCGATCGACGCGCTGATCGAGCAGATCCATGCCGACGTCGCCGCCACTCGGCGCCTCACAAGCTGAACACCCGAGCACCCGGCCCTAGGTGGTAGTCTTGCATGTCGGCTCTGTAACGGCGGCGCTGCGCGCTGCCCATGACGGCCTTCATGCGGCGACTGTAGGCACGCACGGTCGTTCGCGCATTCGTGACATTAGCGCGTGCCCGTAGATAGAAGGAGAGCCGTGTCCCTCGACACCGCTGCCAAGAAGTCCATCATCGGCGAATACGCCACGACTGAGGGTGACACCGGGTCGCCCGAGGTGCAGATCGCTCTGCTGAGCAAGCGCATCAGCGAGCTCACTGAGCACCTGAAGACGCACAAGCACGACCACCACAGCCGTCGTGGCCTGCTTCTGCTCGTCGGTCGCCGGCGCCGCCTGCTGAAGTACCTGCAGAAGGTCGACATCCAGCGCTACCGTTCGCTCATCGAGCGGCTCGGCCTGCGCCGATAACATGGAAGGGAGCGGCACCGCGCCGCTCCCTTCTCCATATGGGTAGAGGCTCATATGAGCTCGGGCGCGTGGCGACGTGAAATGGTCCCGCCGCCTGACGTACAACTGAAGATTCCGAGACACACAGCCCCCGCGTCCGCTCAGCACCATGCGACCCGCGACGCCTGCGGGCCGGTCCTCGGTAGTGGCTTCCGGTAGCAGTGACAGCAGGTCTGACTGTGACATTCAACCGGGCGCTTCGATCGAAGACCGGCGCTGCACCTAACGAGGGTGCCGGTGAGAAAAGGGCGCGGGAGACCGACCACAAGGAGGTCCCCCGTGGAGGGTGTCCACACTGCTGAAGCCGTCATAGACAACGGCTCATTCGGCACGCGCACGATCCGGTTCGAGACCGGACGGCTCGCGCGCCAGGCGGCGGGTTCCGCCGTCGCCTATCTCGACAACGACACGATGGTGCTCTCGGCGACCACCGCGTCGAAGACTCCGAAGGATCAGTTCGACTTCTTCCCGCTGACGGTGGACGTCGAGGAGCGAATGTACGCCGCCGGGCGCATCCCCGGCTCGTTCTTCCGCCGCGAGGGTCGTCCCTCCGAGGACGCCATCCTCACCTGTCGCCTGATCGACCGGCCGCTGCGCCCGTCGTTCGTCAAGGGCCTGCGCAACGAGATCCAGGTTGTGGCCACCATCATGGCCCTCAACCCCGACCACCTCTACGACGTGGTCGCCATCAATGCCGCGTCCCTGTCGACGCAGCTGGCGGGCCTGCCGTTCTCCGGCCCGATCGGCGGCGTGCGGGTGGCGCTGATCGAGGGCCAGTGGGTGGCGTTCCCGACGCACCACGAGCTGGAGTCGGCCACGTTCGACATGGTCGTGGCGGGCCGCGTGCTCGACGACGGCGATGTCGCGATCATGATGGTCGAGGCCGAGTCCACCAGGGACACGCTCAAGCTGGTCGCCGAGGGCGCGGTCGCGCCCACCGAGGAGACCGTCGCGCAGGGTCTGGAGGCCTCCAAGCCCTTCATCAAGGTGCTGTGCGAGGCGCAGTCGCGCATCGCGCAGGTCGCCGCGAAGGAGACGGCCGAATACCCGGTCTTCCTGGAATACCAGGAGGACGCCTACGCCGCGGTCGAGTACGCGGTGAAGAACGAGCTGGCCGCCGCGCTGACCATCGCCGGCAAGCAGGAGCGCGAGAACGAGCTGGAGAAGATCAAGGCGCTGGCCGCCGAGAAGCTCCTGCCCGAGTTCGAGGGGCGCGAGAAGGAGATCAGCGCCGCGTTCCGCTCCGTGATGAAGAAGCTCATGCGTGAGCGGGTCGTCAAGGAGGGCGTGCGCATCGACGGCCGCGGCACCAAGGACATCCGCGCGTTGTCGGCCGAGGTCCACGTGGTGCCGCGGGTGCACGGCTCGGCGTTGTTCGAGCGTGGCGAGACCCAGATCATGGGCATCACGACGCTCAACATGCTGCGCATGGAGCAGAACATCGACACGCTCAACCCTGAGCGGACCAAGCGTTACATGCACAACTACAACTTCCCGCCCTACTCCACCGGCGAGACCGGCCGGGTGGGCTCGCCCAAGCGGCGCGAGATCGGCCACGGCGCGCTGGCCGAGCGGGCGCTGATCCCGGTGCTGCCCACGCGCGAGGAGTTCCCGTACGCCATCCGCCAGGTCTCCGAGGCGCTCGGCTCCAACGGCTCCACCTCGATGGGCTCGGTGTGCGCGTCCACGATGGCGCTGCTCGACGCCGGCGTGCCGCTCAAGGAGATGGTCGCGGGCATCGCGATGGGCCTGATCGGCGAGGGCGACACGTACGTCACGCTGACCGACATCCTCGGCGCCGAGGACGCCATGGGCGACATGGACTTCAAGGTCGCCGGCACCAAGGACGTCATCACCGCCCTGCAGCTCGACACCAAGCTCGACGGCATCCCGGCCTCCGTGCTGGCCGCCGCGCTCAAGCAGGCCAAGGGCGCCCGCCTGGCGATTCTCGACGTGATGCAGGAGGCGATCGCCTCCCCGGCGGAGATGAACCCGACCGCGCCGCGCATCATCACCATCAAGGTCCCGGTCGACAAGATCGGCGAGGTCATCGGCCCGAAGGGCAAGATGATCAACCAGATCCAGGACGACACGGGCGCCGAGATCACCATCGAGGACGACGGCACGATCTACATCGGCGCCACCGACGGCCCGTCCGCCGAGGCCGCGCGGTCGGCGATCAACGCCATCGCCAACCCGCACATGCCGGAGGTCGGCGAGCGCTACCTGGGCACGGTCGTCAAGATCGCCGCCTTCGGCGCGTTCATCTCGCTCATGCCGGGCAAGGACGGCCTGCTGCACGTCTCGCAGATCCGCAAGCTGCACGGCGGCAAGCGCATCGAGAACGTCGAGGACGTGATGAGCGTCGGCGAGAAGATCCAGGTCGAGATCGCCGAGATCGACGGTCGCGGCAAGCTCTCGCTGGTGCCGGTCGAGGTCATCGAGAAGGAGGCCGCCGAGAAGGAGGCGAAGGCCCCCGCGGGCGATGACGAGACCACGGAGCCCGAGGAGGCCGCCGCGCCGGCCGAGGACAAGTCCGAGCGGCCCCGCCGCACCCGCACGCGCGTCCGCACCCGCAGTAGCAACGGCGGCGGCGAGGGGGACGACCGGAACACGTGAGCACTACCACGCTGCACCCCGGCAAGGACGGAGCCGGGGTGGTAAGGCGCACCGTCCTTCCGGGTGGGCTGCGCGTGGTGACCGAGACCATGCCGACCGTGCGCAGCGTCGCGGTCGGCATGTGGGTCGGCATCGGCTCGCGTGACGAGGCCCCCGAGCACATGGGGGCCACCCACTTCCTCGAACACCTGCTGTTCAAGGGCACTCCGACGCGCGACGCCATGGAGATCTCCGCCTCCATCGAGGGCATCGGCGGTGAGATCAACGCCTTCACCGCCAAGGAATACACCTGCTACTACGCTCGCGTGCTCGACGAGGACCTGCCGATCGCGGTCGACGTGCTCGCCGACGTGGTGACCAGCTCGCTGGTGACCGACGAGGACGTCGAGTCCGAGCGTGGCGTGATCCTCGAGGAGATCGCCATGCACGACGACGACCCCTCGGACGTGGTGCACGAGCAGTTCGCCGCCGAGCTCTACGGTGACTCGCCGATCGGCCGGCCCATCCTGGGCACGGTCGAGTCGATCAACGCGCTCGGGCGCGACCGGATCGCCGAGTACTACCACCGCTACTACCGGCCCCGCCGGACGGTGGTGTCGGTGGCGGGCAACATACGGCACGAGGAGGTCGTCGAGCTCGTCACCAGGGCGTACGAGCGGGCGGGCGCGCTGAGCGGCCCCGCCGAGTTCGCCGCGCCGCGCACCAGCGGCCCGGGCGCCGGCTCGCGCTCCGGCGTCAGGGTGCTCGACCGGCCCACCGAGCAGGCCAACCTCGTGCTCGGCACGACCGGCCTGTCCCGTACCGACGATCGCAGGTTCGCGCTGGGCGTGCTGAACGCGGCGCTGGGCGGCGGCATGTCGTCCAGGCTCTTCCAGGAGATCAGGGAGAAGCGCGGCCTGGCCTACTCCGCCTACAGCTACACCTCGGCGTACGCCGACACCGGTCAGTTCGGCATCTACGTCGGATGCCTGCCGTCGAAGATCGACGACGTGCTGAAGATCTGCCGGGACGAGCTGATCAGGGTGGTGGACCAAGGGCTCAGCGCCGACGAGATCATGCGTGGCAAGGGGCAGATGCGCGGCGGGCTCGTGCTCGGCCTGGAGGACACGGGCTCGCGCATGTCGCGCATCGGCAAGAACGAGCTGGTCTACGAGGAGCTCATGTCGGTGGACGAGGTGCTGTCCCGCATCGAGGCCGTCACTCCTGACGAGATCTCCGAGATCGCCAGGGACGTGCTCAATCGGCCGCTCACGCTCGCCGTGATCGGCCCGTACGGCGACAAGGACTTCACCGACGCCGTCCGCTGACCCGGCCGTCATCGCGGCGGGCCGCAGGCAGCGGCTCGCCGCCACACTCCACCTCGGGCGGGCCGCGTGCTGCGGTCCGCCTTCCGTCCCTGAGCAGGGTGCGCGGGTCCAGCCCTTACCAGCGGTCTCCCTGACGGGAGTGCCCTCAGGTGAACATGCGCGCCTGACGTGGCGTGGCGTGACGTGACGCGATGCGATGCGATGCGATGCGATGCGATGCGATGCGACCTGAGCGGCGCGATGCGACGCGATGTGGCGCGATGCGATGCGACCTGAGCGACATGAGGGACGTGAGCGACGTAAGCGACGTAACGTGAGCGACGTAACGCGACGTGAGCGACATGAGCGGCGTGACGTGACACGAGGCGATGCGACGCCCTGAGCGACGCGATGCGACGCCATGCGACCTGAGCGACGTAGACGTGAGCGACGTAACGCGACCTGAGCGACATGAGGGACGTGAGCGACGTAATGCGAAGTAACGTAACGCGACGTAGTGCGTAAGGCGGTGGCGGCCCGGGTGGGAAGCACGCGCGAGGGCGGTGGTCTGATGGGCGCGTTTCTGCTTGGGATAGGGTTGGGCGTGTGATCAAGGTAGGTGTGCTCGGCGCCCGCGGCCGCGTGGGATCCGAGGTGTGCAAGGCAGTCGAGGCGGCAACCGACATGGAGCTGGTGGCCGCGCTCGACAAGGACGACTCCATCGAGGGCCTGGAGGGCGCGGAGGTGGTGGTCGACTTCACCCACCCCGACGTGGTCATGGGCAACCTCGAATGGGCCATCGCGCACGGCGTGCATCCGGTGGTGGGCACGACCGGTTTCGACGAGGGCCGGCTGGCGACCATACGCGGGTGGCTGGCGGACTCCCCGGGCACCAACTGCCTGATCGCCCCCAACTTCGGCATCGCGGCCGTGCTCATGATGCACTTCGCGCAGCAGGCGGCGCGTCACTTCGAATCCGTCGAGATCATTGAGCTGCACCACCCCAACAAGGCCGACGCCCCCTCCGGCACCGCCACCCGCACCGCGCAGTTGGTGGCCGAGGCGCGGGCCAAGGCCGGCTCGGCCCCGATGCCCGACGCGACCAGCACCGCGCTGGACGGCGCCCGCGGCGCCGACGTGGGTGGGGTGCATGTGCACTCGGTACGCCTGTCCGGGCTCATCGCCCACCAGGAGGTGCTGCTGGGCGGCGACGGCGAGATCCTCACGATCAGGCACGACACGATGAGCAGGTCGGCGTTCACGCCCGGCGTGCTGCTGGGCGTGCGCAGGGTGCGCGAGCTGCCCGGCCTCACCGTGGGCCTGGAACCACTGCTCGACCTCTGACGAGGCGCCGCGCTGCGCTGAGGTGGCTCTGTGGTGGCTCTGACCCGGCTGCACGGCGTGCCCACCACCTGGCGGGTCGTGGGCACGTCGTGAGGAGAGGGCCCCGGCTCCGCACAGCCGGGCCTACGATCATCAACACTAATACGAGCGGCGAGATCCGCCCGAAACATGAGATCGTGTCGGCATGGTGCGATGGGCGGTGGCCGGCGAGCTGGCCGGGCTGGTGACGATCGAGCTGGCCGCGGATCGGCTGTTCGAGCAGGTGGGCATCACGTTTCCGCCCGGGACCACCATGATCGAGGAAGTGGACGACCCCGGAACGGTCCTGGTCGAGGGGGCGCCGCCGGCCGGGTTCGCGCTGGTCGGCTGGGTGGACGGCAACCTGCATCTCGACCAGTTGGCGGTCCATCCTGACCACATGCGCAAGGGCATCGGCGGGCGGCTGGTGGCCGCGGTGATCGACCATGCGGGGGCGGCCGGCGCGCCGCACGTGACGTTGACGACGTATCGGGACGTGCCGTGGAACGCGCCCTGGTACGCGCGCCACGGCTTCACCGTGCTCCCCGAGGAGGAGTGGGGGCCGGAGCTGCGGGCGCTGGTGGAGCACGAGCGGGAGCTGGGCATCGAGGTCGCCCCGCGCGTGGTGATGAGCCGCGCCATGCGCCGCTAAATCACGACTTAGTAGGGCAAAGTCTGACATTAGAGGTCGATCGCCGCGTGATGTCGCATTGAGATCAGACCATGGCCAGTGGTGATCTGCTAGGTCTGTTTTGTCTGATTACGGTTTTTATTCATTCGGCTGATCATGCGGCGTATTAAGTTTCACCTACGCATCAGATAGCGGCGGTCCTAAACGGGCGCCAGGTGGGTAGTCTCAGGTCTGGTCCCCTATACTTCGACGGGTCGCGACCGGAAAGATCTGGTAAGCAGTCCTATCCCCCCCAGCAAAGAGGCGGGTTGTATCATGCTCGACCTCGCTCTTGACCGAAAGGTCGGGCCCGAAAAGGTAGGGGGCGTGGACAAACCGGTTGATCGGGTGCACGGCGGTTCGACGCCGTCCGTGCCGAAAAGGGCCAGATTTGCCCTTGTGTGGGCGGGTTCGGCTATTTCCACGGTCGGCACACGGACACTGGGTGTCGCCTATCCCCTCCTTGCCCTGGTGCAGACCGGTTCGCCCACAGCCGCGGGCTGGGCCGGGTTCGCTCTGACGATTCCCATTCTCCTCTTCTACATTCCGGGCGGGCTTCTCGTCGACGTGATCTCCCCCCGCCGCGTCATTCTCTGCGCGGAGTTCGGGCGCATGGTGAGCGTGGTCTCCGTGCTCGCGGTCATGCCGTCCGGAGGCCCGTCCCTCACGCATCTTCTCTTGGCGGCGGCGGCGGAGGGGACGTTGTGGGTCCTCTACACCTTGGCGGAGGCGGCTCTGCTGCCGTCCATCGTGCAGCCCGTCATGATGCACCAGGCGCTGGCCAAGAGCGAAGGTGCGAGCCATCTCGCCTCCATCGCCGGCAGGCCGCTGGGCGGCTACCTCTTCGGGGTCGGGCGCTACGTCCCTTTCATAGTCAATGCTGTGCTCTTCGCCCTCTCCTGCGGTCTGTTCTTCGGGTGGGGGCGCGACACCGTGAAACGTTCGGCCCGGCCTTCGCGGTTGCGGGATCTATCCAAGGGATTTCACGAGCTCACCCGGCAGCCCTTCCTCGGAAGTTCCATTGTGGTGATCACCTTCACCAACCTGATCGTGAACACGCTGATCATGATCTTCGTCGCCGGATCGGAGGGCATGTCCTCGCTCAAGATCGGGATCGTGCTCGCGGCCGGCGGCGTCGGTGGCGTGGTGGGTTCGGTTCTGGCCCTCCTCCTGCCCCCCGTACGTCGGGTGCTGCGGCTGCACATGTGGATCTGGGTCGTGGGGCTGACCCTGGCGGCGGTGGGCGCAGAGCTCGGGCTGCCGTCATACTTTTTCGCCGCTGCCCTTCTCTGCACGGGGATCGGCGGGGCGTTGAGCAATGTGGCGATCAGGTCCGTGGAGATTCACACGATCGATCCGGGGACGCTGGCCCGTGTCATCGGCGTCTCGAGGCTGTCCTCCTACGGTGCGCTCTGCCTGGCCGCGCCTTTGGGCGGCCTCATGGTGACCTGGGGCGGAGTTACGGGCGGCTCCTGGGCCCTGTGCCTGCTCATGCTGCTCGCGGCGGCGTTGACCAGCTGGAAGCCGGCACGTGCGAGACTGACCCCGCTCCTGCCGCCCGGCCTGCCGAGTCCCGATCTGCCGAAGAAGCTGAGCGGCCTGAGCGGCTTGAGCGGCGGCTTGTGCTTCTTCCAGGACCTGGCGACGTCACCCGGCGCTGACGGCTAGCTCCCTCGCGTGGTTGACCAAGTGGCCGGGCAACGCGGGCGCCTTCGCCGAGATCGCGCGCCTGGCCAGATCCGCCGCCGACGTGGTCTTGCCCGCGAGCTTCTCCACCCGCGCCGCGTACAGCAACAGTGGGCCATGCGCCACGGCTGGGTCGTTGTCGGCCGTCTCCGCCAGCGCCTCGATCATTTCCTGCTGCGCCTGCATCACGCTGTCGCTCTGAGCGAGCGCGAGTGCGTGTGCGACCTTGGCGAACGGCCACCGCAACGGTTTGGCGCGATCGAGATCGCGTAGCGCGGCTTGGGCCTTTCCCATGCCGGCCAGGATCTGGCCGCGGATGAGCAGGGCGTCGGTGTTGTCGCCTTCCCTGTCCAGCACGCCGTTGAGCACGCCTATCGCCGCGTCAGGATGACCGCCGTGCCAGAGCGCCAAGGCCAGTTCCGTCTGGATCGTGAGGTCCGCGGGAACGCGTACCATCGCGGCGTACAGCTCGCGCACCGCCGTGGCGGGAGAGCCCTGGGCCAGCCGCAACCTCCCGATGGCGGTCAGCAGAGGGCCGACGGCGGCGGCCGCGCCCGCCGTCTCGAAACCTTTGGCGGCCGAGCTGTAGTGCTCGATGGCTCTGTCGAGATCGCCGCCCTCGTGCGCCACGTTGCCGAGCAATGATTCGATCCGCGCGCGTAGCGACAGATCACGCTCCTGTGACCGGCCCAGTGCCTTCTCGCCGAGCGTGGCCGCCAGGAGGAGGTCACCTTCGCGCAGAGCGATCTCGGCCCCATGGAGGAAGTCCTCTGGCGTCCGGCGGGCCGAAGAGTGGCCGGTCGGCCGGTCGGCCAATGGGGCGGGCTGGAGCAGCCGGTCGTAGGCCAGCTCGTACGACCCCTCGCCCATGCGCTGGTCGGCCCTGAGTAGATGCCGCTTCACCAGCAGGGCGACCAGGGTATTGCCGATGCCCTTGGTCCTGATCGCGCTCCGGCGTACGGGCTGCCGGTCGGCGAACGTCAGCCGCAGCCACGACCGCAGCCTGCGCTCGTCTCCGTCGAACCGCTCGGAGGCGATCTCCCTGATCTCCTTGTCGTAGTGCTCGGACAGCGCCGTGTCGACGTGATCGTGCACATGGGCCTTGGTGATCTCGGTGGTTTCCGGCGGTAGAGATCTCCACAGGGCCTCGCAGACCACTTGCAGCTGGACCGGCTCCACTTCCTGCGCCTGCTTCCGGCTGCTCGTGCGTGCCCTGACCTTGATGAGATCGCGCACGAGCTGCTCGGCCGTGTCCGCGGCGAACACCCGGCCGGTGCCCTGGAGCGGCTTCTGCACGGCCTCCAGGGCGCCGTCGAAGCTCAGCGCCTCCAGGGGGAAGCGTTCCGCATCGATGTCCTCGTCGTCCCGCTCGTCCGAGGCACTCCTCCGGTCGGCTGCGGCGAGCTCCCATTCGTACGGGAGGAGGTCCATGAGCCGATCGACGCGGATGGACAGCAGCAGCCGCAGGTCGTCGTCCGCGCGTAGCGCCTCGGCGAGTTGGCCGAAGAACCAGTCCCGGTAGAGCCGGTGCTGCCGGTCGCCGGTGAAAAGCTCCTCGGCCTGGTCGATGGCCACCAGCCGGGGAACACGGTCGCCGAAGGCGTCGCGTTTGGCCGGCCGGGCGCGGAGGTAGGCGGGGATGCTCATGCCCGCCAGCCGATTGGGCGGCATCTGCGGAGACCACGACATCAGCAGAGCGAGAACGTACGGATTGTGTGGCGGGAGCGCGGCCCGGGGAAAGGCCGAGCCATAGGAGACCTGGCCAAGGGGCAGCACATCGGCCGTGTGCGCGCCGAGCATCGGTATGACGCCCGCCTGGAGCAGCGAGGTCTTGCCGACCCCGGAGGAGCCGTAAAGCACGGTCAGCCGCTGCGACCGCCACAGGTCGCGTAATTCCCGGGACTCCTCGTCACGTCCGAAGAATCGGTGGCGGTCCTCCCGGTGAAAGGGGCGTAAGCATTGATACGGCCCCTGGGAAGCTTGGTGTGCGTTCATGCCGGAAGTCGCCATGCTGATCCCACCCGCAGTCGCAATTCTCCGGGCGACATTTTCCCATGCACGCTGCGATCAGCACACCTACCCGGGGAGAAAAGGTGCTTTTGAGACATGCCTTCAGCTCACCGCTCGCCGGCGTATGTGACAAGCCTCCCTCAGATGGAGTTGCTGAAGCCTCCGACCCGCTCGTGGTCGTCGGCCAGGCACGAAGCCAGCACCGCTCGAAGTGCGGCGCTCTCCATCGTACGCATCTCGTGCAAGGGAACACCGCTGATGTCGATCAGCGGGCTCGGCCCGTGGTGCCCGTCACGCATGTGCACTCCATCCATTTCCGGTCACCCGAATATCGGACGACAAGCAGGCGCTTTTTCGAACACGTTTCTATTTAGCATTCTGTGATAAACAGGGCGACTAATCAACCTCTAGGATGGGGGTCCTACGGGTGCCTTACCTCTTCGGGCGTGCAGCGGAGGACCGACGTGGCTGAAAATACCGTGCCATCGCAGGGGCCGAAGATCTGGGAACGTGTCCCCAAGCGCAATCCCAACTTCACCGGCCGCAAGGATCTTCTCACGGCGCTCAGGAAGAGCATCAACACCGTGACCGCCGTCGTGGCGCAGCCCCAGGCGCTGCAAGGCCTGGGTGGCGTCGGCAAGACCCAGCTGGCGATCGAGTACGCCTGGCAATACCGCGCCCACTACGACCTGGTCTGGTGGGTCTCCGCGGACCAGCCGCTGCTCGTCCCGTCGGTGCTGGCGGGGATGGCGCCGATCCTCGGACTGCCGCCCGCGACCAGCACCGGCGTGGAGCAAGCCACCCAGGCGGTCCTGCGTGCGCTGGAGAGCGGATCGCCCCACCGGAGCTGGCTGGTGATCTTCGACAACGCCGAGGATCCCGAGTACATCAAGGACTTCATTCCGAGAGGCCCCGGTCACGTCCTCATCACCTCGCGCAACTCGCGCTGGAGCGACCACGAGCCGACGATCCAGGTGGACGTCTTCAGGAGAGAGGAGAGCGTGGCGTTCCTCCGCAAGCGCCTGGGCGACGCGATCAGCTCGGAGGAGGCCGACCAGCTGGCCGACAAGCTCGGTGACCTGCCGCTCGCGCTGGAGCAGGCCGCCGCTCTGCTGGCCAGGACGCTGATGTCGGTGGAGGAATACCTCTCATTGCTCGATGAGCAGACGAGCAAGTTGCTCAGCCTGGAGAAGGCCCCGACCTACCCCCAGTCCATGACCGCGGCATGGCAGCTGTCGGTCTCCCAGCTCCAGGACCGCGTCCCCGCGGCCGTGGAGGTGCTGCGCTGCTGCGCCTTCTTCGGCCCCGAGCCCATCCCGCGTGACGTCTTCCGCCGCGGCAACCGAGTCGTCGGCCCGCGGCTCGCGCCCATCCTGTCCGACCCGATCGAGCTCACCAACGCGCTCAGCCACCTGGAACGCCTGGCCCTGGTCAAGGTCGAGCCGACCACCCGCACCCTCCAGGTCCACCGGCTCAACCAGGCGCTGCTTCGCGACGAGACCCCCGAGAAGGACCGCGCCGAGCTCCGTCACGAGGTCCACCTGCTGATGTCGGGCACCGCGCCGGCTGACCCGGACGACACGACCAATTGGGCGCGTTTCGAGGAACTCGCCGCCCACCTGGAGCCGTCGGGCCTGGTCGACTGCAAGGTGTCGGAGGTGCGCAGTTTCGCCCTCGACCTCGTGCGCTACATGTACGTGCGCGGCAGCTACCGGCAGGCGCAGACGCTGCTCAACGAGTACATCGACAGGTGGTCGCAGGCAAGTGGCGCCCAGCACAAGGACGTGCTGGCCGCCCAGGTCCACCTGAGCAACACCTACCTGGAGCTGGCCACGTACGCCGACGCCGAGCGACTCTTCGCGGAGACCTTCGAGCAGATGCGGGACTCTCTCGGTCCCGAGCACTCGGAAACGTTGTGGGCCCAGACCGGCTACGCCGCGGCACTGCGCGCCCGGGGCGACTTCTCCGCGGCGCGGCAACTCGACGCCGAAGCCGCGGAGATCTACAAGCGCCTGCACGGCGACACGCACCAGCTGACCCAGCGAGCCCGCTACAACCTGGCGCTCGACTACACCGTGACGAGCAAATACGACCAGGCTCGCGAGATCCTCCGGGACATCTTCCTGCACCAGAGCAGCGCGGAGGGCATCGGCAGACGCGCCTTGTTGCTGACGTGGATCAACATGAGCCGAGCCGTGCGCCTGAGCGGCCAGTTCCAGGTGGCGACCGACATGGCCGAAGAGGCCTACACCTACGGCGTCGCGCAACTGGGAGACGACCACCCCAACACCCTCCTGGCCGCCAAGGACTTCGCGATCTCCCTGCGCCGCAGCGGCCGGCTGGCGGACGCTCTCCAGCTCATGACAGACACCCACACCCGGCTGCAGCGGCTCTACGGAGACGGGCACGCCAGCACGATGGCGGCCGCACTGGGCCTGGCCAATGCGCTGCGCGCGAACGGCGATCTCGAAGAGGCGCTGGACATGGCCAAGCCCGCGGTCGAGCACTACCCCGATGTGTTCGGCGACGAGCATCCGTTCACCTACGCGGCCAGAATCGACCTGGCACTGCTTCTACGGCTGAGCGGAGACCCGGCGCTCGCACAGGACATGGACGCGAGCATTCTGACCCGGCTCAGCGACCGAGTCGGCCCCGACCACGACTATGTCCTGAGCTGCGCCATCAATCTGCAGAACGACCTGGCCGCGCTGGGCAGGCACGATGAGGCCCGCGCCCTGGGCGAGGAGACCCTCCGGCGGATCCGGACGTCCTTCACCCCCGACCACTACCTCGGCCTCGTGTGCGCGGCCAACCTGTGCCTGGACCTGCAGGCGACGGGGGCGGAGGAGGAGGCCAAGCGTCTGTTCGGAGAGACGACTCAGCGCTTCGAGGCGGTCATGGGGCGCGAGCATCCCGAGGCCCTCGCACTGCTCGCCGGCGAGCGGCTCAACTGCGACTTCGACCCGCCGCCCATTTAAGGTGCCGCCGCTGATCAACACGCGGCGTCGATCGTGTGTGGCGCGGATCCCTTATCTCGTTCCTCGCAGCCGCGCCACATCTCGCTCGCATCGTGCGCTGATGTAGCTGATCAGCCGGTACAGGTCGGCACAGTAGATCGACGGCTCGGCGAAGCCGGCGGCCGGGCTGTAGCGATGGGCGTACTGGCCGCCGCCGCAGGTGGAGACGAGGTCGCAGCGGCGGCAGGTGGGGGAGAGAGCCAGCTCACCTATCTGCCGGGCGACGATCGCCGGGTGCAGCAGCGCGCTGTCCAGGGAGTCGCGCAGCACGTGCAGCCGGGTCTCGGGAGCGCCGTGGTAGGTGCTCTTGAGGATGTCGGACTGCTCGATGCTGCCATCGGTTTCGATCACGACCATGCGCACGGGGGACAGCCCGACGGCTTCCGCGCGCGAGTGACTGCCCATCAGCAGCCGCATGATCTCCCTGAACAGACGGACCTCGGTCTGCAGGACCGGACTGTCGTACCAGATGTCGAAGATCTGGATCAGCCAGTCGGCGTACGGCGTCGCGAGGGAGTCCGGCTCTCGGAACGGTGGCGGCGCGGCCCAATTGCCATGCGGCAGCAGGAAGTCGATCGCCGGTGGGTCGTAGTCCAGCAGCGCCTGGTACGTGCGCACGGGATCGTTGCGCACGTCGATCGTGCACAGAATGCCGCTGAACAGGTGGTGGTACGTCCCCGCGGTCAACCGCCGGAGGGACTCGCTGACCAGGGCGTGGCTGCCGCGTCCGTCGGCGAAGAGACGGTGCCTGTCCTGGGCCTCGGCGTACCCGTCCAGGCTCACGCCGACGCGGATCTCCAAGGACTCGAACAGCTGCAGGTACGCCTCGTCGAGCCGGACGCCGTTGGTCTGGATGTGGACGTTGACCTTTGTGCCCGTACCCACCGCGCCGCGCACACCGCAGACCACGCGGGAGATGAGCTCAGGGCCCGCCAGCAGCGGCTCGCCGCCGTGCAGGATGACGTCGATCTCGGCCAGGTCGTGGCTGGAGGCGTGCTCGGCGATGCGCTCGACCGCGCGGTCGGCGATGGCGTCGGACATCCTGCGCGGCTGCTCGCGCCAGCTCTGGTCCGCCATCTCGTAGACGTAGCAATGGCGGCAGGCGAGGTCGCAGCGGCTGTGGACCTTCAGGATGAACTGCTGGAAGGCGAACGGCCTCCAGCCCTCCGCCAGCAACGCGTCGACGTCGATAAAGTCGGGGAACCCCCCGGTGCGCAGGGGCTTCGGTTCAGAGCTTGGTAACAACGGCTACCTCTTAGCGTCGTGATACCCCCCGGTCTTTATTTCTCACGATTTCGCCGGTGAGTCAAGATTTCTATCGATAAGAGCGAATTTCCTCTTGGTAATACAGCAATTCCTCGAAATGTAGGTAAAGTTCGTCGATTTCGGGAACAACGGGGAGCCAGTCGTTGGCGCCCAGCCCGTCCGGTTCGAGCGGGGACAGCAGGCGGGCGGCCGCTCTGAGCTCGTTCGGCGGGATCTCACCCGGAGCGAGCTGCGCCACCCCGCCCCGGTACGCCCGCGCCAGAGGATGATTCGGCCCCCGCACGCCGAGCGCGGCCAGCACCAGCTCGGCGGGCTGTTTGGACGGCGCGCCGGCGGCCAGCTCCAGCCGGTCCGGGTTGGCCAGCGCCACGAGAATGCGCAGCTCCGGCCGCAGGTCCCTGAGCGTGCGCGGTGGTCTCTCTGGATCCGTGTGCTGCTGCCTGCGCGCGAGGAGCAGCTGCACCTCGGGAATCCGCTCACGAAGGCCCCGCAGCACCTCCTCCACGCACTCGGAGGGGGAACGCTCGGTCATCGCCAGGCGGCGGCCGATGGCCTGCCGCACGAGCGCCAGCGGCTCCACCAGGATGGCGTTCGCCAGCGCGCGGTATCCGGCGTCCGGGTCCTCCTGGCAGGCGTGGGCGTACCGGATCGCGGGGTCGGCGGCGCGGGATCGGGCGTGCGGGCGCAGGTCGCGGCCGAGCTGGTCGAGGTCGGCACGGGCGTCGAGCGACACGCCTGGCCGGAACACCCACGACCTGGCCAGCAGCGTCGCGGGGACGCCACCGGCCAGCACCGCGAGAACGGCGCCGGCGACCAGCTGGGCGGATGGGGATGTTCCGCCGAGTGAAGCACTCAGCATGAGCAGCAGCACGGCCGCGACGGCGGCGCAGATCACCAGCACGACCCGCGTCTTCCACTCCCGCACCACGCGCGCGCGGGCCTTGCGGAAGTCGTCCCAGTCCGTCGCGGCCCGCGATGCCCTGACCTCGGCGATACGGTGGATCAGCTCCGCGCGCCTGGACGGCCACCCCGACGCCCTGGGCTCGGGCGGCCGGCCCACGTCGCCGAGGTTGCGGCCGAGCGCCGCGGACTCGCCGCGCCGCTGCGACCCCAGCTCCTCCAGATACGCCCTGAGCTCCCGCAACGTCTCGCTCAGCAACGCCGGATCCGACGCGGGCCGGTCCTTGGCCGCCAGCACGGACGCGGCCCGGGCCACGAGCTCGTCCAGCTCGCGGGAGAACGCCGGGGAGCCGTCGGCGACCAGCACCGCGTGCACCACGCGGCGCAGGGCGGTCAGGACCGGGGGGCTGACGTACCCGGTGACCAGGAGGGCCGTGTAGGCGGACGTGATGTCCCCGCCCGGCGCCACCATGTCGGCGGCGTTGGACACCTCGTCGTCGAAGAAGACCGCCTCGCTCAGCTTGATCACGACCTGCGGCTTGGGCGGCCCGGGCAGCCGGAACGTCGTCGAGGCGTCCTTGCCGGGGACGCGCTCGGCGTCGAGCCCGGCCGCCAGCAGCTTCGACTCCACGAGCATGGCCAGCTCCGGCAGCCCGGGGGCGCGCCGGTAGCGGAGCGCGGCGGTCCCGACCACGTCCGCGTTGATCTCCGCCCCCGCGGCCGCCGCCTCGAAGCTCGCCCAGGCCAGCTGGAGCAGCAGCCGGACGTTGCCGCCGCTGTGGCGCAGCAGCTCGCGCAGGCCGGCTTCCGTGATCGGCCTGATGTCCTCGCGGGGTGTCCGGCGTACGGCGTCGAGGTAGACCCGCAGCACGAGCCGGGCGTCGTCGGGCACGAGCGGCATCATGTGGACGGCGCCGGGGCCGATGCGCTGGTGCAGGTCCTGCGGCATGGCCTGCCAGCCGGCCTCGCTCGCCACCAGGAGCAGCAGCCCGCCGGCCCGTGGGACCACCTCGGCCAGGCTCTGCTGCAGCCCGAGGTTCGCCGGCACCGGGACCCCGTCCTCGAGCAGGAACTTCTCGCACTGGTCGAAGACCAGCACGAACGGCCGGCCGCCGCGGGTCACCAGCGTGGCCAGCAGTTGCAGGCCGTAGCGGCAGGTCTGGGGATCGTCGATCTGCTCGCCGACTCCGAGCGCCCTGGCGGCGTCGAGGTCGATCGGCCGGCCGCACAACCAGTCGTAGGCGGCGTCGGAGAACTCGGGGCGGATCAGGAACGACAGCGCCCGCTGGAATCGCCGCCCGTCACCGGTCACCGCGGCGATCTCCCTGGCCTGTGCCTCCAGCACCCGGCCCGCCTCGATCAGGTGGGCGTCGAACAGGTCGAACACCCTTGTCGGCTCGGTGTCGAGCGCGGACATGAGCCTGCCCCGATCGGCCGGCACGCCCGCGTTGGCGGCCTGGTCGCCGGCGAGCGTGCCGAGGTAGCGCACGACCAGGTCCGTGAGCAGGCCTTGGGACAGCTGGGGCACCAGACGGCGGTAGGCGGCGACCAAATCGTCGTCCTGGAAGCGCACGTACAGCTGGACCGCTTCCGGCTCCAGCAGGGCGATCCTGGCCATCATGCGGCGGGCCGCGTGCGTCTTGCCCGCGCCGTGGGCGCCGTACAGGCAGCCGAGGCCGCCGTGGCTGGTGGCCTCGTCCTGGAAGCCCTGTACGTACTCCTCGGCCAGGCGCTCGGCCTCGCGTACGCCGGGCAGCGGCGCGGTCGGCGTACGATCCGCCCACTCGCGCAGGACGTCCGGCAGGACCGTCTCCTCGGCGCTGACCGTGCCGCGGGCCGGGAAAGGATTGCGGGCGAGGTGTTCAGCCATGGAAGCCTCCTCTGCGCAGGTTGAGCCGGAGCCAGCTCTCATGGATACGCAGGCCGTCGGTCGGCCACGGCACGTCGCCGTCGTACTGGCGCAGCCGGGTGTCGAGCAGTCTGTGCAGGTGGCGCAGGGCCTGGCCGATGGTGCAGGAATGCTCCTGGAAGGCTTCGCACACGCCATCGGAGTCGAAGGGGCAGGGCGGGTGACCGGTCCACCGGTGGTGGGCGAGCGCCGCGATTTGGGCGGGGGACAGCGGGCTCAGATCGGTGATGTGCCCGCGCCTGGCGAACTCCTGCCGGTCCGCCCTCGTGAGCTGTACGGCGGTCGCGTGCCGATAGTTGTCGACGGTGAACACGACGACCGTGCCTGCGTTCTCGAACACCCTGGTGGCCTGGGTGATGAGCTCCTTGGTCGCCACGCCCTCGTAGCGGATGCCGAAGCCCATGTCGTGCGCGGCGAAGACAGAGGCGGCGTAGTCGGCGATCTCCTGGAGCTCGTAGTCGTCCATGGCCTGCGCACGCGGCCGCTTGCTCAAGTCCGCGAACATCTCGGCCAGCGCGGGCGGAACATCGATCTTGTTGGCGCGCATCTTGGCGCGTAGCGAGAGCAGGGTGGAGCGCAGGGTCCGGTAGGCGTCGTGCGTCATCTCGCCGCGCTCCGCGTAGTGCCTGACCAGCCTGAAGAGGGGCAGATGGGCGGTCCTGGCGCTCTGGTAGCGGTACATGACGTGGTTCGCCAGGGAGGTGCGGCCGCTGTTGCCCATGCCGGTGATGAGGAAGAAGGCCGGTGTGTCCGTGGCGGCGGCGCGTTCCACGGTCGCGTCGATGGCGGCGAGCCTGACGAAGCCCTCGAGGTCGAGCAGGCGGTGGCGGTCGTCCTCGCAGCCGAGGGGGTCCAGGGGGCGGCTGGCGTAGGGGTTGCCCGACGGCAGCCCGTACAGCTCGTAGCGGGCGTCGGTGACGTGCATCGCTCACCCGCCGATCATGGTCAGGTAGACGGGCAGCTCGTCCTCGAACGCCTCGAAGTCGGAGTCGGAGAACAGCGGCGCCAGGAAGTCCTGAGCGTTGTAATGCCTGCCCACCAGGTGCATCATGCGATCGGCCTGCCGCTTGAACCGCACGTTGAACTCCGGCAGGCGGTGCACCAGCTTGTTCTGGTAGATCAACTCGAGCGCCACGAGCAGGGCGGGCGTGCGCACGACGTCCGCGAACAGCTCCGGGGTCTGCACACGCAGCACCACCAGGCGGATGACCAGGCCCTTGTCCAGGCCGGCCAGGCCGGGGGTGCCCGCGATGATGGCCTCGGTCACGCGCAGCAGGTTGAGCACGCGTTTGATCTTGCGTGGGTTGGCAGAGAGGATCTTCTCCAGCGTCTTCACGTGCGCGCCGGCCAGCTCCCCAGGCTCGGAGTCCACGATGAAGCGGCCGACCTCGGCGGGGCCGAGCGGGTAAAGGTGCAGGGGGAGCTGGATCATCTTGTCCAGATATTCGTCGCCCAGGCGGTCCGTGGCGGTGAAGCCGAACGGCTGATACTTGATCGACACGCCCCGGTCCACCACGTCCTTGGCCAGGGCGATCAGCACGAAGACGTGCTCGATGTCCAGGAAGAGCTTGATCGACTCCAGCACGTCGATGATCTGGTCGGGCTCGCATCGGTCGAGGTCGTCGATGAAGAAGATGATTTTTCTGCCTTTTTCGGCCAGGCGGTCGGCCTCTTTTTGCAGGAGCGTACGCAGCCGGCCGGTCTGGCTGTCGACCTGGCCGCGCATCTCGGCATACTGCTGGGCCAGCTTGCCGATCTTCTCCACGCTCGCCGAGCCCAGGTTGATCTTCTTGAGCATCTCGTCGGCGGCCAGATTGAGCATGATCGCGCCGATCCGCTTGGCAGTGTCGGCGAAGCGGCGCTTGGGGTCCTCGTTGAGCTCGGTGTGCAGGGCGTTCAGGAGGGGGAGCAGCATCTGCGGCTCGCGGCGGTGCACCCAGGGGTTGAAATGCACGCGGACGAACTCGTCGCCGTGCCGGTCCAGGAGTCGCTCGTCCACCATTTTCAGCAAGGTAGATTTCCCGCTGCCCCAGGCGCCGTAAACACCGATGGTAAACGGCGTCTGCGTACGGGGATTGGTAATGACCGAAACGAGCGGGTCGACGTACCGGCGAAACTGGAGCAGATCTCCGTGCCAATTGACCGGCGCGTCAGAGAGCATTGCGATATCGGGCATCGTCCCCCCTTGAGGAAGAGGATGCATCCTCCGGGGCCCAGAAAACCTGCGGTTATCGAACTGTGATAACACGTGCCGGCGCTGATTACGCCCGGTCCGCCTTGCGCGGTGGCGGGTCCTCGAAACGGGAGTGTTGCGGGGGCTCTCCGGTCACCTTCTCCACGATCGTGGCCGCGACCTGGTGCAGCTTGACGTTCTTGTCCTGGGAGACGTGCCGGAGCACCTCGAACGCCTGGTGGGAGGTGCACCGGCGCTGCGCCATGACGATGCCGAGGGCCTGGTCGATGATCGCGCGGGTGATGAGCGCCTCCTTGAGCTGCGCGGCGACCTCCCGCAACCGGGCCACGTCGGCCGCCGCGCGGAACAACACGCCGATATGGCCGGCGGTCACGCGTACGGCGACCCAGGTCTCCTCGCTGAAGCCGCCGCACCGGCCGGAATACAGGGTGAGCACGCCCAGCAGCCTGCCCTCCGATTTCAGCGGCTCCGAGTGCAGGCTGAGCAGGCCGGACTCGGCCGCGAACCGGCGCCAGCGGGAGTCCGCGCCCAGGTCCGTGGCCGTCACCGGCTCTCCGGTGTCCAGCGCGTCGAGGCAGGGCCCCTGACCGGCGGCCGACTGCAGCTCATCGAGCACCTCGGCACGCTCGTGCGAGCAGGCGACGGTACGCAGGCCTTGCTCGGCGGGCAGCGCGATACTGACCATCGGGGAGTCGGGCATCGCGCGGGTGGCGATGCTGACGCACTCGGCGAGTGCCCGTTCGAATTCCTCGATGTCCGTGGGCACGCTTGGCCGGTTCAATTAGATCCCTCGCGCTAGGTGCGACGGCGGGTCACTTTCTCCGGACCACTGGACTAAAAGACTGCCCCAGTAAGGGGTTCCTACGCTAACGCCTCATGCCGTTCCGCGGCGCTCGCCGGGAGGCACGCGTTCGTCGGGAGATCGGGGCGCTCGTCAGAAGATCGGGGGCCGCTCGTCAGAAGATGATCGCGAGTCCCACGGCGAACAGCAGGCCGTACGCCATCTGCAGCTTGCCCGTCTGCTGCAGGACCGCGATCAGCGCAGGACCCACGGCCTTGCTCAGCACCGTCCTGATCGGGGTGATCGCCAGCGGCGCGGCCAGCAGCACGAGCGCGGCCCACGGCGTGATCGGCACCATCGCCAGCGCCACCACGAACGGCACCACCTGGCACACCACGTACAGCGCCCGGGTGCGCTCGGCCCCCAGCACGACCGCCAGCGTGCGTTTGCCGGCCTGCCCGTCGGTCCCCACGTCACGCAGGTTGTTCACGACGAGCATGGAGCACGACAGCAGTCCCACCGGGATCGAGGCGAGGAGCGCGGCCCAGCTCAGCGACTCTGTCTGGACATACGCGGTCCCGACCACGGGCACGATGCCGAAGAACACGAACACGGCCAGCTCGCCCAGGCCGCGGTAGCCGTACGGGCGTTTGCCGCCGGTGTAGAACCAGGCGGCCGCGATCGCCGCCGCGCCCACCAGCAGCACCCACCAGGCCTGCGTGACCAGCACCAGGACCAGCCCCAGCACCGCCGCGACAGCGAAGCAGCCCAGCGCCGCGATCAGCACCTCCCGGGGCGTGGCCGCGCGCGAGCCCACCAGCCGCATCGGGCCGACCCGCTGATCGTCGGTGCCGCGGATGCCATCGCTGTAGTCATTGGCGTAGTTGACGCCGATCTGCAGCGAAAGGGCCACGAACAGCGCCAGGAGCGCCCGCCACCACACGAAGCCGCCCTCGCCGATCGCCACGCCGGTGCCCACCATGACCGGGACGATGGCGTTGGGGAGCGTGCGCGGGCGTGCGCCGGCGATCCACTGTGCGGGAGTGGCCATCAGCTGATATCCGTCGTGAGCCGGACCATCCTGATCGGGCGGCCCATGTCCAGGACGCGTTCGGCCATGTCCTCGCCCCAGCCGGCCGACTCGAGGAAGCCGAGCACCGGGTGGTTGTCGGCGAACACCCAGGTGACGATCTGCCGGAAACCGTCGTCGCGCAGGTAGTCGACGGTGGCGTTGAGCAGGCGGCTGCCGTGGCCCCTGCGGACGAAGTCGGGATCGACCAGCAGCGTCAGCATCTCGGCCACCACGCTGGGGTCGAGGTCGGGATCCTCGGCGGGGGCGTGGGAGGCCAGGCCCACCACGCGCTCGCCGCCGCGAGGGGTGACCAGGGCGGCGCTGCCGCCCGCGCCGAGCGCCGGGAAACCCTCGGTGTCGAGGATGGTCTCCACCGCCACCAGCACGCGATGCATGGGGGTGGGAGGGGCGACGATCGCCTCGTCCCACTGCCGCAGCCACATCTTCTCCGCTGCCGGGCCGGTCATCTGCTCAAGCGGCCCCTCGGGGAGGAAGTCCCGATAGCCGTAGCGCCAGGCGCGAATCTGGCAATTCGCCACCTGGAGCACATCCTCGCGCCGGGCCGCCCGAACGCCTACGTCTGCCATCTCGGCCCGCTCCTTCGCCTGCCGTACGTGCCACAAGGCACGAGTTACACCGTATCGGTGTTTGACACTGGGAGACGACGCGAACCCCGCTTCCTCGCCCGGTAAGCGCGTGTCTTGGTGCGGTTGCCGCATACCCGCATAGAACACCACGAGCGGGAACGGTTCTTCGAAGAGTCGATGAACGCCCACTGACAGGTTCCCTCCGCGCACACCTTGAGCCGGTCCCACCCCGCCCCCACTGTGGCGGCCGCGATCCTGGCCAAACCCCCGGGTACGCCGCTCCGTGCCGGCACCAGCTCCGGGGCGCCGTTCGCCTGGGCGCTCACCTGAAGCGGGAGGTCGGGGAAGTCGGCTCGTTCCCGCCTGAGAGCCGCCCTGAGGGCCTCGCGGAGGGTGTGCGCGGTGTGGAGGTCGTCGTCGGTGGCGCGGTCGCGGGGGGCTATGAGGTCGCGTTCGCGCAGCCAGAGGGCCAGATCGGCGGGGGAGGAGAGGTCGTCGGTGTCGGATTCGACGTCGTAGGTGTTCACGAAGTCTCGGATGAGCTCCGCGGAGAACGACATGCCCGCCACTCTACTGGCACTGTGATCAAGAACTGGTCGGCGCCCCGGGTGGGTCGTCCACGGCCCGGCTCAGGCACTAGGGCATCGGACCTGCGCCAGGACGGTCATCGGACCTGCGCCAGGGCCTGGGCGAGGCGGCGTACTCCTTCGTGCAGCTCCGGCAGATGGGTGGCCGCGATGTGCGTCACCCTGATCCGCGGCCCCGGCGGCTCGGACGGGTAGTACATCCTGCCCGGGCTCACCAGCACACCGTTCCTCCGGGCGGCCTCGACGAATGCGTTCTCGTCGACCTCGGCCGGCAGGCGTACCCACAGGTGCATCCCGCCGATCGGCAGCAGGTGGAGCTCCGCCTCGGGCATGCGTGCGGCGAGCGCCGCCGCGAGCGCGTCGCGCCGCGTCCGGATCTCGGCGTGCACGGCCGTCAGGTGCCGCCGCCAGACCGGTGACCCGACGAACTCCAGCGCCGTCTCCTGCAGCGGCCGCGCCACGAAGAACGACTCCACGAGCTGGCTGGCCCGCAGCCGGCGCGCGGCCGGTCCGCGAGCGATCACCGCGGCCACCCGCATGCTCGGCGACAGGATCTTCGTCAGCGAGCCCACGTTGACGACGGTCCCGTGCTGATCCATGGACGCCAGCGACGCAGGCGCGTGCTCGGTCAGGTAGCGGGCATAGTCGTCCTCGACCACGAACGCCCCGGCCGCCCTTGCCACCTGCAGCACTTGCTCCCTGCGTTCGAGGGGCAGGGTGGCGCCGGTCGGGTTGTGCAGCGTGGGCTGGCAGAAGAACACCCGCGCGCCGGTGACGGCGAACGCCTCGGCCAGCAGCTCCGGCCGTACGCCATCCCTGTCCATGGGTACGGCCGTCGCGCGCAGCCCGGCCGCCTTGGCCGCCGCCAGCGCGCCGGGGTAGGTGGGGGTCTCGACCAGCACCGGCGTGCCGGGGGCCGCCAGGGCCCTGAACGCGTGTGTCAGCGCCGCCTGACCGCCGCTGACGATCAACGCGTCGGCCGCGGTCACGTCGCCGCCCGTCTGGGCCGCGAACCACCGCCGCAGCTCGGGGAGTCCCGTCAGGGGCGGCTTGGCCCAGGCGTCCGGCCGCCGCACCGCCCGCGCCGCCGCGGCCCCCAGCTGCTTGTCGGGCCGCAGTCCGGGATGCAGATAGCCACCGGTCAGCGGCACCACTCCCTCGGGGACCGACGCCAGCAACTCCGCGACCGGACCGTCGTCGACCACCCGGTCCCCGAGCGCGACCGTCTGCCAGGACAGGTCGGCGGTGTCCTGCCCCTTCCCGACCTGGTGCCGCTGCGCGACGAAGGCGCCGCTGCCCGGCTTCGTGACGACCCTGCCCTCGGCCGCCAGCTGGCCGATGGCGCGCGAGACGGTGACGGGGCTGACGTTGTGCCTGCGCATGATCTCCCGGCTGGACGGGAGTCGTGCGCCGGGGCCGAGCCGGGCGGCCTCGTCACGCAGTATCGCGGCGATCTGGGCGATACTGCTATCGTTGCTCATGAGAGATAAGAATAGCGCTACTGTCTCTGAGGGAGTAGCGGTCCCGCCCCATAGCTCTCACAACGGTCATGATGTTGAGCACGAAGGGGACGTGCTGTATGGCGACATCCGCCGCCATCACAAGCCCCGCCACCGCCAAGGCACGGCCCTGGCCTTCCTCGGTGTCCTTGCCTTCTCCGGCTCCTTCCCCGCGACCGTCTTCGCCATGGAAGGCTTCGACCCCTGGCTGGTCGCGATCGGCCGGGCCGCGATCGCCGGCCTGCTGGCTCTGGCCTGCCTGAAAGTCATGGGTAAGCCCCTCCTCCCCCCGAGGCCTCTCTGGCCGTCCTACGCCCTGATCTCGCTCGGGGTGGTGTTCGGCTTCCCTGTCTTCAGCGGCCTGGCCCTGGCGCTGGGTGCGAGCACCGCGCACGCCGCCGTGGTCATAGCACTCCTCCCCGCCGCCACGGCCGTCTGCGCCGTGCTCAGAGCAGGCGAGCGCCCCCGCCCTCTCTTCTGGGCGGCCTGCTCGGCCGGCGCCATCGCCATCACCACGTTCACCTTCACCCAGCACCAGGGCAGCGCATCCTGGCCTGACCTGCTGCTGCTCTGCGCCCTGATCTCGGCCGCGGTCGGCTACACCGAAGGCGGCCGCCTGTCCCGCCGGCAGCCGGGCTGGCAGGTGATCTCCTACGCCGTCGTCCTTTCCCTCCCCCTGACGGCCCCGATCACCATCGTGCTGGCCCTGACCACCGCCACCACCTTCACGCCCCACGCCATCGCCGGTTTCGCGTACGTGGCGGCCATCTCCATGTTCCTGGGCTTCTTCCCCTGGTACGCGGGCCTGGCCAAGGGCGGCATCGCCAGAGCCGGCCAGACCCAGCTCACCCAGCCCCTCCTGACCCTCGTCTGGGCCTGGTTCCTCATGGGCGAGAGATTCGGCCTGGTCACCGTGGCCGCGGCGCTGGCGGTGCTCGTCTGCGTGGCCATCACCCAGCGCGCCCGTACTTGAAAGCCGTGACGCTGCCCCGCAGGATTGGGGGAGGAGGTGTCACAACATGGCGGACCTCACGATCCCGGAGGGCGGCTTCTGGCCAGCGCCGGAAATCCCGCAGCCCAACATCTATCCCATGGAATGGCGCGTCGAGACGGAGAAGCTCGCCGCCATCTACGAGAAGTCCAAGCGCATGGTCTGGAATCCGGCCGACCTTCCCTGGGACGGCCTGAACGCGGAGGACTTCACCCGGGAGCAGCGCCTCGGGATCATGTACTGGTTCGCGGTCCTGGCCAACTTCGACGCCTCGGGACCGGCCGTCTTCGCCCGCGCCACGATCCAGGCCTTCGAGAAACATGAAGAGGATCCGGTCAGGAAGTGCTTCTTCTCCATCACCCGCGATGAGATGAACCACGAGGAGTGCTGCCAGCGCACCATCGCCAAACTCTGGCCGGGCGGCCCGCTCGACTGGACCCCGTCGGACGATCTCGAATCAGCCGCCCACAACAACATCGGCTGGCTCTACCACAACGGCGGCCGCTACTGGAACGGCTATACCGCGGCCGTGGGCAAATACTCGCTCCCGGTGCTCTTCACCAGTTTCATGATGGGCGAGATGGCCGCCTCCACGCTGTTCAGGGGCATGGCGTCAGGCACCCAGCACCCGGTCTTCAGCGAGATGTTCCACCGCATCGGCCGCGACGAGTCCCGCCACCTGCAGATCTGCATGACCATTCTGGAAAACGAATGGCCGGGTCTCACGGACGAGATCCGCACCCTCATCACCCGCCAGCTCAGAGCCGGCTTCGTCTTCCTCAGCATGATCCTCTGGGAGCCCCCGGAAGGCTTCTGGGAACTCCCGCCCTACTTCCTCCCCAACCACCGCGTCCTCATGAACCACGCCAGAGACGCTGGGCTGGGGGTGTTGTCGTATGAGGAACAGGCCGAGAACTGGCGCGTCGCCATGGCCAAGATCCGCGCCATCGTGGAACGCTGGGGGATCGCCTTCCCCGCCATTCCTGAGCTGGACCTGGAAGGCGTGCCGGTCGAGTTCATCGATCCGGAAGAGATCATCCCGGTCTTCTAGGATCGGGCGCCCTGTGGCCTCGCATGGACGGACTCCGCGTCCTCGAATCCGGCACGCCCGGCGCGCTCGGCTATTCGCTGGGCCAGTCCCCTGGATCGGATACGTAGGTGCCGCGGTAGGGCACTGTGAAGACCCATCCCTGCTCCCGCAGGTGCGCGACAGCCTTCCGCGCCGTGACCTTGGCGACGCCGTGCCGCTGCATCAGCGTCTTCTCGCTGGGTATTGCCCGATTCGGTCGGAGCTCACCGCGTTTGATCCGAGCAACGATGTCGTTCGCGATGCCCACGTACACAGCTCTCGTCTCCTTCATGCGGGGCACGCCGAGAGGACCGACGAATGTGCCCTCGCTTTGAACGGTATGGACGAGCTGACGCTGGCGGAGCTCTCGTGCCACCCTTCGCGCGGTCGTCCTTGCTATGCCGTATTCGGCCTCCATAGCCGCCTCGCTTGGAACGGCCTCTCCTGCGGGCAACATCCCGCTGGCGATCTGTTCCTCGATGATCTCGGCGACCTGCATGTAGAGCGGGACGGGCCCGTGGCGGTCGAGCATGCTCATATCGTAGACGTCTCGATACAAGCAGGCGAGTAAAGTCACGCCTGGGGCCACGACTCCTTGGGGGAGACGTAGCTGCCGCGCTGTGCAACGGTGTAGATCCACCCTTGCTCGCGCAAGAGTGACATAGCGCGCCGTACTGTTTCCCGCGCAACGTCGTACTGCTGCACTAGCGCGGACTCTCCCGGTATAGGTCGTCGTGGTAGGTACTCTCCCACCTTGATCTGCTCGGCGATGTCTGTCGCGATTTGCTGGTAGAGCGGCACTTTTCGCTTCTTGCGAGGGGCTTCGTCGGGTGTGCCGACGAAGGCGCCTTCGCCCTGAACGGTGTAGACGAGCCCTTCCTCGCGCAGTACGTGAATCGCACGTCTGGCGGTGGTCCTGGCGACCCCGAATTCCTGCTGGATGTCCGCCTCGCTCGGCACGGGGTGTCCGGACGACAGCCCAGAGACTCGGCGCCGAAGGATTTCGGCGATCTGAAGGTAGATGTGGGTGTCACCGTCGTAGTCGAGCACATAGGCAACATAGGCCAAGAGGTACAACATGCCTCATATCCTCCGGCCCGTGTAGACAGAGTCCTCTTGCTAGATAGACAGAAGAAGACAAGCAGACGTATGCTCCCTACATGGCTGAACTTCTTCCGCCGCCAAGTGATGACTCCTGTCTCGGCGTTCACGTGCCGGAGCCGCGCCCCAACCACACGGTGCTGAGGTGGGCCCCTGTTCAATCGACTGTCGACCGCGTACGTGTCCGGGCGTACACGTGCGACTGTCAGCCCACGTTCTACGAGCTGTGCCAGGCAGGGGGTCTGCTCTTCATCCGTAGGACGCAACGGCTTGGCGCAAGGGTGCTGGTGAACGAGAGCGAGCCATTTCGGTACGCCAAAGCATTGATCATGTGGACCAAGCTGATGGAGGGATTGGCCTGGTGACGCGAGTTCCCGGCTCTCCTGCTGCCGTCGAGCCGGGATGCATGGCTTTCGTGATCAAGGGATCTAAGGGCGCTTCACAAAGTCATGATTCGCGGGTCCATGGCCTTTATGCCGTGCCCGTTCAAGAGGACAGGTTCTTCGGGCCAGGCCTGTCTGTTCCCGGCAGGCGTCATCCAGGAGCGCCGCGCCTGCCGGCGTAACGACCTATAGATGCGGCCACGGGCGAGAACGCGCATGGATCCTGTCAACGTCGGTGTCCTGACATCCTAAGAGCGTTCCGCGCGGCAAAACATGACTGATCGCCCAAGTTATTTGCTGCTATCCGGGGATTTCATCCGAATTATGGGCAAGCGGCATAGACAAGAGGTGTGGCAGGGGGCCCGGATTGGGGCAACTGCGCAGATTTGCCGCATATGGGCACCCCTGCCAAAGCGCGTGAAGCCGCTGTTCCTCACGCGCTGTGCACTTTCGCGCAACCCAAGGCGAAGCGCCCCGGTCAAAGGGAACCGCCGACGCGACCGAGATGCGCCCCGCCTGGGGTTGGCGCGGAAGCGTGGACCTGGCCCCGCGCCTGCCAGGAGGCACAGGACCACGCCACGACGAGTAATGGCCGGCTGACGTCCGTATCGGCCTACCCGCGCCATTAGGTTCTCATGGCCTGCGCTTGGAAAACTGTTGTTCGGCGCTATGCACGGGATCATTCCCTTTGATGGTCGGTGGGTGGGTGGAATGGGTTTAGATGGGGATCCGTCTCCAGGCGGCGTCTGTGATGATCAGGTGGTCGAGGAGTCGCAGGCCGACTGTTTCCGCGGCCTCGATGAGGCGGGATGTCGCCTCGAGGTCGGCGGCGCTCGGGTCGAGGGAGCCGCTCGGGTGGTTGTGGGCGAGGCCGAAGATCGCGCCGCCCGTGGTGAGCACCTCTGTGATCATCTCTCGGATCGGCAGCGCCGTGTGGTCGGCGCCACCCTCGGTGACGACCGAGCGTTTCAGTATGCGGCCGCCGGTGTCGCACACCACCATGACGAGGCGCTCCTGGGTATGGCCGTGCAGGAGCGGAGCGCAGTGGTTGGCCAGGTCGGTGGTGCTGGTGATGCGCTCTCGCTCGGGCCAGTCCTTCGCACGGCGCGCGAGATGGAAGGCCGCGGCCACTCTCGCGGCCTTGGCCGGGCCGACGCCTGGCACGGTCAGCAGCCGATGGGGGTCGGAACGGCCGAGCCCGTCCAGGTCTCCGCAGTGGTCGATCACCTGGGTGGCCAGGTCCAGGGCGCTCGAACCACGGAATCCCGAGCCGAGAATCACGGCCAGCAGCTCGCGGTCGGCCAGGGCGGTCGCGCCGTTGGACATGAGCCGTTCGCGGGGCCGGTCGTGTTTGGACAGGTCTTTGAGTCGCATCGGCAACCTCCGCGACCGTTGTATCAACGCGCACCGACAATCTCTGACCTGCGCGTTCGTTGTATATGGGGTAGCCGGCCCAGTCAGGAGGAAGAGTTGCCGGCCTCGGAGATGAGGGCGGCGGCCAGTCCGCCTGAGGCGGGGCGCGACTCCAGGTGCTGGGCGACCATGTTCGAGAGCGAGGATTGTACCTTCGCCGCTGACGTGACGATTGGCCTTCGGTGGGATGTGGATGATGACCGGGCGCCGATTCCCGAAACGGACGGGGATGGATTTCGCCGGTGCGGTGTCGGCGGTCGGTCGAGGCAGGCCAAGCGGAGGCTCCGGGCGGGAGGCGGGCCTGCCCGGAGCCTTCCGTTCTAAATGGGCATGCTGTATGTGACCCGGAAACGGTCGCCCGGGATGACGATGTCGCTCGTCTCCACGGGGCGATCGCCCGCCCAGTGGGTGCGTTCGACGTGCAGCACGTGAACGCCCGCCGCCAGGTCCAGCGCGTCACTCTCGCCCGGGCGGGGCACGCGGGTGTGCACGCTCTCGACGATCTCGGTGATCTTTACGCCGTGCGCGTACATCCTGGCGACCAGGCTCCGCCGTTCCTCGTCCGAATGGGGGGCGAACTCCAGCGGCTCGTAGGAGGTGGCGAGCTGGAGGGGTCTGCCGTCGGCGCGGAAGACGTAGCGGGTTTTGGTGAGCGGGGTCGACTCCTGGAGGCGGAGCCGTCTGGCGATGTCGGGGCCCGCGTCGATCGGCTCGCTGTGCCAGTCCCAGGTCACGCGCCTGCCCTGTGACTGCAGGTCGGCCGCGAACGGGGCGGGGTGATCGAGGTAACGCCATCGGCGCAGTGATGTCAGGTCGGGGCGTTCCCTGACGTAATGGCCCGACCCGACGCGGCCGATGATGAGGCCTTCGCCCGCCAGCACGCGCAGCGCGTGACGGGCGGCGGTCTCGCCGACCTGATACTTGCGGGTCAGCTGAGCGCGCGAGGGAATGGGCGCGCCTGGGGGAAGGCTGCCGTCGGTTATCTGTCGCCGGATGTCTTCGACGACACGCAGGTAGACGGGATCTGAGGTGGCCACTAGTCCATCCCTGGGGGTTCGTGTGAGGCGTTGCCCCATGTTGCCGTATTCGGCAGGTAACCGACCGTCATCGATGACTGTTGGAGCCCCAACTTTGCCATGGCGGAAAATTATCGGAGAAACCCTGTAACGCAGATGTAAGGGGCGCCGATTCTCCGGTAGAGGTCGTCGATGTGTGTACCCCCGAGCACATATCGGCGACCTCTTCCAATGACCGCCCCTTGACCGGCCGGTGCCCGAGGGCCGGCGGTGGCTTGGGCTGGTTCGGCGGTGCGGCGGGCAAGTGGTCGGCCCGGATCGCCGCAGAGTGGCCGTAGTGCGGAGGGCCGTTCTCTCCTAGGTTGTGGCGTCTTGTTCCAGCCGTACGCCCTTCCTGGGGAGGCCTAATGATCACTATCGGCAAACTCCTTCCATCCGATCGGGATGCCTGGGAGCGCCTGTTCCGCGCGTACATCGACTTCTATGAGCGGAGCGAGCCGGACAAGATGTACGACCGGGCATGGGCGGAGTTCCAGGCGGACACCCGGCTGCATGCCCTCGGGGCGAGGCTGGATGGGGGGCTTGTCGGGATCGCGCATTTCCTCACTCATGGCAATACGTCGGCCCCCGACACCGACGTCTGCTACCTGCAGGATCTGTTCACCGCGCGGGACGTGCGCGGCAGGGGTGTGGGACGGGCGTTGATCGAAGCCGTGACCGGGTGGGCGCGGGAGCGCGGCTGCTCACGCGTGTACTGGAACACGCATGAGTCGAACAGCACGGCCCGCCGCCTGTACGACAGAGTGAGCGAGAACCGGGGCTTCATCAGGTACCAGATCGAACTGCCCGGCTAGGGTGCCGTCGGCCGGCGAAAATGCCGGGCGAAAGCGGTCGAAGAGCGGCTCCAGGCAGGCAAAGCGGGGTGGCGGCGTCCAATGGATTTCCGAATCCAGGTAGCGTTCGCACTATGGCATCGCCAACTGGAACCACGGACGCACCCTTCGGCCGCATGCTGACCGCGATGGTCACGCCGTTCACCCCCGACGGCGAGGTCGATTACGTCGCTGTGCGCCGCCTTGCCATCTATCTGGTGGATGAGCAGCATAACGACGGTTTGATCGTGAACGGGACGACCGGTGAGTCGCCCACCACCTCCGACGAGGAGAAGCAGCGCATCGTCAGCGCCGTCCTCGACGCGGTCGGCGATCGCGCGACCGTGGTGGCCGGCGCGGGCACCAACGACACCCGCCACAGCGTCGAGCTTGCGAAGCAGGCGGCGCGTGCCGGGGCACACGGGCTGCTGGTGGTGACGCCGTATTACAACAAGCCCCCACAGGAGGGGTTGTACCGGCACTTCTCCGCTGTCGCCGACGCGACCGAGCTTCCCGTGATGCTGTACGACATTCCGGGGCGGAGCGGCGTACCGATCAAGACCGAGACCCTGATCAGGCTCGCGCAGCATGAGCGTATTGTGGCCGTGAAGGATGCCAAGGGTGACCTGTTCGCCGGGAGCCAGGTGATGACGGCTACAAACCTCGCCTTCTACTCCGGTGATGACCTGCTCAACCTCGCCTGGCTCTCGCTCGGCGCGGCCGGGTTCGTCAGCGTCGTCGGGCACGTGGTGGGAGCCGAGCTGGCACGCATGATTCGCCTGCACAAGAACGGCGACGTCGCCCAGGCCCTCGCGATTCACGGCCAGGTGACCCCGGTGGTCGACGGGATCATGCTACGCGCTGGGGGCGCGATCATGGCAAAGGCGGCGCTGAGCATGGTCGGCGTACCGGTCGGTCCGGTACGGCTGCCGCTCGTGGACGCCACAGAGAAGCAAATCGCCGAGCTGCGTGCTTGCCTGGTAGCCGGCGGGGTGAAGTTGACAGACGCATAGGAACGGGGAGGAACCGGGAGTTTTGAGCACACGATTTGACCATGGGGGCCAAGCATGAGCCACCCGCATCCTGAGCTTGGCCCTCCGCCACCGCTGCCTGATGGCGGCCTGCGCATCGTCGCGCTCGGCGGATTGGGGGAGATCGGCAGAAACATGGCCGTCTTCGAATACGACGGCCGCTTGCTGATCGTCGACTGCGGGGTGTTGTTCCCCGACCCCGAACAGCCGGGCGTCGACCTCATCCTGCCCGACTTCGAATACATCAGGGATCGGCTCGACGACGTCGAGGCCGTGGTGCTGACGCACGCCCACGAGGACCACATCGGGGCGGTGCCGTATCTGCTGCGCTTGCGGCGCGACATCCCGCTCATCGGATCCAGGCTCACGCTGGCCCTGATCGAGGCCAAGCTCACCGAGCACCGGATCCAGCCGACCAAACACGAGGTCGTCGAGGGCGAACGGCACGCCTTCGGGCCTTTCGACTGCGAGTTCCTCGCGGTCAACCACTCGATCCCCGACGCGCTGGCCGTGGCGATCAGAACGCCGGCGGGTATCGTCCTGCACACCGGCGACTTCCGCATGGATCAGCTCCCGAGCGACGGACGCCTCACCGACCTCGGCGGCTTCGCCAGGCTCGGCACCGAGGGCGTCGACCTGCTGATGTCCGACTCCACCAACGCCGAGGTGCCGGGGTTCGTCACCAGCGAGCGGGAGATCGCGCCGGTCATCGACGAGGTGATCCGCACCTCCGAGCAGCGGGTCATCGTGGCCAGCTTCGCCTCGCACGTCCACCGCATCCAGCAGGTCATGGACGCCGCCGCCAAGCACCGCCGCAAGGTCGCGCTGGTCGGCCGATCCATGGTGCGCAACATGGGCGTGGCCCGCGACCTCGGCTATCTCAAGGTGCCGCCGGAGCTGATCGTCGACTCCCGCGACATCGAGGAATGGCCACCGCAGGACGTGGTGCTGATCTGCACCGGCTCGCAGGGCGAGCCGATGGCGGCGCTGTCCAGGATGGCCAACCGCGATCATCCGATCCGCATCGCCCAGGGCGACACCGTGCTGATGGCCTCGTCCCTGGTCCCGGGGAACGAGACCGCGGTCAACAAGGTGATCAACGGGCTGACCAGGTGGGGCGCCCGGGTGGTCCACAAGGGCAACGCCAAGGTGCACGTCTCTGGTCACGCGGCCGCGGGCGAGCTCCTCTACGTCCTCAACCTGACCCGCCCGTCGAACTTCATGCCCGTGCACGGCGAGTGGCGGCACCTGCGCGCCCACGCCAAGCTGGCCGCCCTCACCGGCGTCCCCGACGATCACATCGTGATCGCCGAGGACGGCGTCGTGGTGGACCTGGTCGACGGCAGGGCGAAGATCGTCGGCGCGGTGCACGCGGGGTACGTCTACGTAGACGGCACCTCCGTGGGAGAGATCACCGACACCTCGCTGAAGGATCGCAGGATCCTGGGCGACGAGGGGTTCATCTCCGTCGTGGTCGTGGTCGACTCGAACACGGGCAAGCTCACTGCAGGGCCCGAGATCCATGCTCGCGGGTCCGGTATCGATCCCATGCAGTTCGAGGAGTTCATTCCGCAGATCCAGCGGGCCCTCGAGGAGAAGGCCGCGGACGGTGTGATCGACATTCAGGAGATCCGCCGGGTGGTCCGGCGTACGGTCGGGCGCTGGGTGAGCGACACCTACCGGCGACGGCCGATGATCATCCCCGTGGTGGTCGAGGTCTGAGGCTCCTGACTTCCTGATGGTGCGGCAGACGTTTCCGTCTGCCGCACCAACGGAAGGCTCGCCACCGATGGAATGGCCGCCCTGGGTTTCGGATGTCCTGAACCAGCACAGCCTTTCAGGCATCTCTCCGGCGTAGCAGCCAGGTGGCGGCCAACAGGGGGAGTGCCGCGTAGGCGATCAGCACCGCGGCGGAAGCAGCCGGCGACAGGAGCGAGCCGTACACCGAGGCGTTGCCGTCGCCGGTGATCTGGCGGGGAAGCGCTCCGATCATGATCGAGCCGAGGCGCTCGCTCCACGGCTCCGGGAGGTTACCGACGATGATCGGTACGACGTAGACGAGCCCGACGATGACCGTAATCGCGCCTGCGGCGGACCGCAGGATGACGCCGAGCCCCAGGCCGAGCAGGGCGAATGCGGGCACGGTGAGGCTCGTGGCGGTCAGGAGCGGAAGCTTGTCCAGGAACGAGGTGGCGTAGGCGCCTGAGAAACGGTCGCCGAGCACCCATCGGGAGGCGAGGTAGGTTCCGAACACCGCCGCTGGGCCGACGACGGCGCCCAGCGTGCCCACGACCGCGGCCTTGGCGGCGAGCAGGGGCCAGCGGCGGGGGACGACGGTCAGGCTCATCCTGATCAAGCCGGTGACGTATTCCGACGTTATGGCGAGGGCGCCGAGGATGCCCATGCACAACTGGGGCACGATCACCACGACCTCTTCCAAATCGGCGATCCGGGCGCTGGGCCGTTTGTCCGGGGGAGCGCTGTCGTACATGCCGGCGGCCATCACCGCGAGTGCAAGGCCGAGGAAGATGGCGCCGAGGCTGAGGCCGATGATCAAGTATGTTGAGCGGACCGAGCGTACCTTCAGCCATTCCGCAGTGAGGACGCTCATGCAGGGGTCCTTCCAGCGGACGGAAAGGCCATGCGTCCCGCCGCAGGTTGGCCGGCTGCGGCCCTATCGACTGCAACGGGGTGGGGCGCCTCGTGGGCCTTGCGGTGGGGAAGCGGGAGGGGGCTGCCGTTGACGGGCGTGATCAAGCGTCTCTCCGAGCAAGCAGGTAGGAGCCGATGGCGAGAGCGACGATCGGATAGGCGACCAGGACGGCGAGTGCCGCCCAGGGAGGCAGGAATCCGTCGCCGAGGCGGGTGGACAGGCGTTCGTCCGCTATCTGGGGCACGAGGTTGGGCAGGAGCAGCGTCGCCACGCGGGTGTTCCACGGCGGTGGGAGGTAGTTGACGACGCCAGGCAGGACGAACAGCAGCGCCACGACCGACACGATCGCCCCCGCCGTCGAGCGGATGGCGGCGCCGAGGCCGAGGCCCACCAGGGCCAGAGCGGTCACCGACAAGCCCGACGCGAGCAGTTTGGGCAGGTCGTCGGCGAAAGGCGTGTCGTTGAAGCCCAGGTGGCGGCCGTTCGCGATCAGCCGGCTCGCTGAGTAGGTGACCAGAAGGATGGCGTTCGCGGCCGCGAATGTGGCCAGGCCCACGATGCCGGCCTTGGCGAGGAGTAACGTGCCCCGCTTCGGGACGGTGATGAGGCTGGTGCGGATCATGCCGCTCGCGTATTCGTTCGTGATCGCGAGCACTCCCAGGACCGCGAGGCTGATCTGGACGAGTGGGAGGAAACCCTCTTCCGGCGCTGCCGCCCGTAGTGAACCGCGCTCGTCGGCGAGGCCGCTCACATAGAACGTCCACGCCACGCCGAGGGCCACCGTGAGGGCTGCTGTGCCCATTGCCTGGTAGGTGGAGGTCACGGAGCGCAGCTTCAGCCATTCGGAAGAAAGGACCGCCTTCATCGGCTTACTCCGTATTGCACGCTGTCGGCGGTGAGGGCCATGTAGGCGTCTTCCAGGGACGGGTAGCGGGCGGTCAACTCCGCGACGGTGGCCTCGGCGATCAGCTTGCCTCGGCCAATGATGACGATGCGTTCGGCGGTGAGGGCCATCTCGCTCATCAAGTGGCTGGAGAGGAGGATCGTGCGGCCATCTGCGGCAAGGGAACGCATGAGGTCGCGGATCCAGCGCACTCCGTCAGGGTCCAGGCCGTTGACGGGCTCGTCGAACATGAGCACGCCGGGGTCGCCGAGTAATGCGGCGGCGATGCCGAGCCGTTGCTTCATCCCCAGGGAAAAGCCGCCTATGCGCTTGCGTGCCACGCCTGAGAGGCCGACCTGCTCGAGCACTTCGGCCACGCGTGTGGCGCTGATGTCGTTGGTGCGGGCCAGGCAGGCCAGGTGGTTGTAGGCACTCCTGCCGCCGTGGACGGCGCCGGCGTCCAGCAGCGCGCCGACCTCGTGCATCGGCCTGCTGAGCGATGTGTAGCGGCGACCGTTGACCAGTGCCTGGCCGGACGTCGGGGCGTCGAGGCCGAGGATCAGACGCATCGTGGTGGACTTGCCCGCGCCGTTGGGGCCGAGGAAGCCGGTGACGTGGCCGGGCTCGACCTTGAACGACAGGTCGTCCACGGCGAGCGAGTCGCCGTAGCGTTTGGTGACATTCTTGAGTTCGATCACGTCGTCAGGATGCGGTGCGGAGGGCCGTCCGCGCGTCGGACCACGGTTCGAACTTCTAGGTCAAACCGTGGGCTGACGAGCGGAGGACATGCGTGGACGAGACCCACCGTTCCTAAGGACTGAGCATGAGTTGCACATGCTCAGCCGAGCGCTCCGAACGGTGTTGAGCGTTCTGGTCGCCCGCGTTCTGGCCGTATCCGGGCGGCGCGGATCGTGTCCGTGGTCCGGGGATGCGGGGGCGGGGTTCCTCACGCCCGCGGGTGCCCGTTCGGGCCTGGGCGGTCCGATGCCCCTGTTCATCGCTCTGGTGAGCAGGGGGCGGTGCCGTCCGTCGCCGGATCGGGTGCCCGAGGGCGCGTCTGCCGATTGCCACGGCGGCTGCGTCGTGGCGGGTGGTCGCACGTTTTTTGCTGGTCAGTGGGGCCTGCCAGTGCTGGGCGCCCCATTTGGAGGTGTAGGCCGGGTCGGTGGCGATGATGGCGATGCCGCTGGCGTCGGCCATCGCGGTGAGCCGGGCGCGGAGCTTGCCGGTGGGCATGCCGGAGATGAGCTGGCGGAAGCGTTTGTGGCGGCCGTGTTTCTCCCGGGTTTTCTCGGCGGCGAAGTCGAGGTCTTCGATGGCGATGGCTTTCACGCCGCAGGTTTGGGCCCAGTGCAGCAGCCGGGTCAGGGCGTGGCGGACCTGGGCGTCGCGGTAGTCGGCGTTCCCGGTCAGGTCGTAGGGGAAGTGGCGGGGGTTGCCGATGGGATTGCCGTGGACATCGAGGCGCCAGGCGGCCAGGTGGTCGGCGTTGGTGTCCACGGCGATCACGCCGTGGACGAGCGCGGCCGACATCGGCACAGTAGGGGCCGGTGGGGTCTGCCAGGAGGCAGTGATGTACCAGCGTCCTCGATCGGGGTCCAGGTGGATGCGGTAGGCCACGGCCCGGTTGGCTTCGATCCGGTCCCGCCATTCGGTGCCCCGGTGCGCGAAGGTCACCCGGGTGGTCAGGGTGTAGCGGCCGTGGGGGGCGTTGGCCAGGTGTGCCAGTGGGGTGGGCAGCCGGATCGACACCTCGCCGTCGGGGGTGATGCGGATGGTCTCGTTGCCGTACCGCTTGCCGGACTCGCCGTCCGCGGCCAGGAACCAGCGTGCGGCCTGCCATTTCTGCAGCCATTCGGTCTCGGTCAGGCCGGCGGCGTCCAGGTGGTGCCGGGTGCGGGCCAGGCGTTTGCCGCCCCGCACGATGTGTACGATCCCGGCCTGCTGGTCGGCCCGCTCGCGCCGCAGCCGGTCGGTCAGCACGCGCAGGCGGCGGGACTTGGCGTGCCACTCCTGCGCCGAGCGGTATCCGCCCGGAGCCTTCCGCGTTCCCTTCTCACCCACGGGAAGCGACAGCCGGTGCCGGATGGTGGCGATCGCGGCTTGCAGGTCGGCGATGTGCGCGGCCTGGCAACGCCGGGCCAGCGCCCACTGATCGTGGCTGGCCTTGGTGATGGCCCCGGCCCAGCGCGCCGACGACAGCGCGGTCAGCTCGCGTTTGCGCGCCGCCCACGTCTGGTGGTCGTGCGCCAGCCCATCAGCGCAGCGCGTCTTCAGATCGCCCGAGGCCAGCGCGCCCAGGTGCGCGCCGACCAGGCGCAGCACCTGCTCGTCCTCGGCCGTGAGGTTCTTGAGCCGGTCGCGGACGGCAACCCCGGACGGACCGCCGGCGACGAACGGCGCCTCGATCGCGCGCACTTCCGTCATGCGCGGAACCCTCCCGCTCGACGCCGGCACGCTCGGTGGGCGGCCGACCAGCGGGCGCACCACACGGTCAGCGCCTGCGGATCACCGCCGAACCGGCATGCCCGCATGACCTGCACCCGCCTCTCAGGACTTTCACATTGCGTGACTGTAAGGATACCGAGAGTTGACACTGTCGGGTAGAACATACGCGCGATATCATCGGCAGACTCATCCACAGACCGAACGGGCAGGCCGGAACCGTCAGGCTGCTCTGATACACCACCGCTTTACCGATGAGGACTACCCATACCCGCGTGCATGCCGTCACGTCTGCACCCCATCCTGTCAACGCAACTCAAGGCACTTCATGCACCCTTATGCACACTCAAACCCCAGCAGCTCCTACCCCTTCTTCGCCAGGCGCCTGAGCCGCAGCCAGCTGATCCTGCTCGATCTGGTGGCGGGGCTGGTGACGGCCTTCGTGCTCTTCACGTCGACGGCCAACGCGATGGCGCTGCCGCCCTGGATGAGGATCGCTCTCCCCTTCGCGCTGGGGTTACCGCTGGCTGCACGGAGGCTGTGGCCGCTGTCCGTCTTTCTCCTCACGCTGGTGCTCGCGATCTTCGCCGGCCTTGTCGGCGCCGTCGGGTTGGCTTATTTCGCACCTGCGTACGCCCTCTATGTGGTCGCTCTGACCAAGCGTTCCGGCACGTTGCTCCCTGTATCCGCCATAGGGACGTTGAGCCTGCTCACCATCGTGGGACTCGCCGTGGCGGGCACGCCGCGGCAGCACGCACCGGAGTGGATGCTGCACCTCGACGAGCCGCTCATGGGAATCGCGGCGCTGGGCAGCGCTTGGACAATCGGGCGGGCTGTGCACGAACGGAGGCTGTTCGCCGCGCGCGACGCCGAGCGGCTGGCGGCGCAGGCGGTGACGGAGGAGCGGTTACGCATGGCCCGGGAGCTTCACGACGTCGTCACCCACAGCGTCGGGTTGATCGCGGTCAAGGCCGGCGTGGCCAACCACGTGATGGCGACCAGGCCGGAGGAGGCGCACGACGCTCTGCGGGTGATCGAGACCGCCAGCAGGAGCGCGTTGGTCGAAATGCGGCATCTGCTGGGTGTGCTCAGGTCTGCTGAGGTGCCCGAGCTGGGGCCCGCGCCGGGAGTTGAAGGGCTGGAGGGCTTGGTGCAGCGGACTCGGTCTGCGGGGGTGGAAGTGCAGTTCGAGCTTCGGATGGAAGACGATGGCAGCGGACCGGCCGGGGATGGGAGAGGAGTGGGTGGGCGCGACGGTGGCAGGGCGCCGGGGTCTGCGGTTTCTGGGAGGGCGCGGTTGCCTGAGGGGGTGGAGCTGGCGGTTTATCGGATTGTGCAGGAGGCGCTCACCAATGTGGTCAAGCATGCCTCGCCTGCTCGTTGCCGGGTGTCCGTTGTCGCCGACGGGAGGGATGTGCGGATCGAGGTGATCGATGACGGGCCTGGGCGGCGTACGTTGCCGGCGGCGGACGGGGATGGGCATGGGCTGATCGGGATGCGGGAGCGGGTCATGGTGTACGGCGGGACGTTCGAGGCCGGGAGGCTTCCTGGGCGTGGGTTCCGGGTCTTTGCCCGGCTGCCATACCGGGAGGCCGCGTGATCCGGGTGGTCATCGCCGACGATCAGGCGTTGCTCCGGGGGAGTTTCAGGGTGCTCGTGGACTCCGAGCCCGGTCTGGTTGTCGTGGGCGAGGCCGCTACTGGGGTGGAGGCCGTGTCCGTGGCGATGGAGCAGCGTCCCGACGTGGTGCTCATGGACGTGCGCATGCCGGAGATGGATGGGATCGAGGCCACTCGGCGGATCAAGGACGTCTCCCGCGTTCTCGTGGTGACCATGTTCGACCTGGATGCCTATGTCTACGATGCGTTGCGGGCCGGGGCAAGTGGGTTCTTGCTGAAGGACACGCCGCCGGCCGATCTGCTGGCGGCCATTCGGGTGGTCGCGGGTGGGGAGGCGTTGCTGGCGCCCACGGTGACGCGCAGGCTGATCGAGCAGTTCGCGCGGACTCCTGGCGTGCCGCGGGTCAAGGGACTGGAGGGGGTGACCGAGCGGGAGCGGGAGGTGTTGACGCTGATCGCGCGGGGGTTGTCGAATCACGAGATCGCCGATCATCTTCAGGTCGGCATGGCCACGGTGAAGACGCATATCACCCGGTTGCTGGCCAAGCTGGAGGCGCGGGATCGGGCGCAACTCGTCATTGCCGCTTATGAGAGTGGGCTGGTTTCGACTGCGGGTTGAGGCGGTTGGAGCGGATCCCCGGTGCTGATGTCGTCGATCATTAGAGGGCTTGCGGGGCGTTCGAGGTGGATAAATTCCTTCTGTGAGTGACGTGCGGATCGTGTATCGGAAGTACGGTGGGGCGTTGCACTGGAATCATCCAGGTCGGCTTCTTGGCGAGGACGAGCACGGGGTTTGGGCGCTTGTGCCCAGTGGGACCTTGGCTCGCAAGGGGGAGGCTCCGCCGGTCACTTGGGAGGTGGCCGCGGTCATATTGTTTCCCAGGGATGCCTGGTGGACGGCGGCGTTCTACTCGCAGCCGCATTGGAGTGAGATCTACGTCGATGTCACCACCGTTCCGGAGTGGAGGGACGGCGAGGTGACCATGCTCGATCTCGACCTCGATGTCATTCGGACGCAGGATGGGCGGCTGTTCGTCGATGACGAGGACGAGTTCGCCGAGCATCAGGTGTCGCTGGGCTATCCGCCTGAGTTGATCGCGCAGGCGGAGGTGAGCGCGCGGTGGTTGCTCGATGCGGTCGGGGAGCGGAAAGGGCCGTTCGGGGGCGCTCATCTGGAGTGGCTCGCGATGGCGTCCTAGAGCCGGCTGGCAAAGGGTTTGACCGGGGTCCAAGGACGGTCTGGCAAGTCATCTTTGCGTGATGTGCCTGTGAACGGGAACGGGCCTCCGATCGCAGAAATGCGGGGTCGAGCATCAAGCCTGGAGGGTTCTCCAGGATTCCACAGTCGCTTCGGCGATGATTTCTATGCGGCGGCCATATGCCGGATGCCCGTCAGACACGAAGCTACTGTCCCTGAACGGCAACCCGCAGAAGGTGGCGCGGAAGGGTCCGGGGGATCCATTCTGCGGGAGCGGCGCATACTCCGCCAAGGGTGCCATGTCGTAGCTCGACCGTGCCCTGTGCTTGTTTCGCGCCACCTGATGAGCCGCCACGCGGAGCAGCGCGTCAATGCCCTTGTCCACGTAGAGCTGTAGCAGGCGGAACTGACTGTCGAGGTACTTCTCGTGGGCTCTGGAAGGATGCTGCAGGAGATATGCGCAGACGACGGGCGCGTGCCACCTGTACATCTGAGGATCGGCCTGCTCTTCCGCCAGGATTGCGTGGTAGTAGTCCACGCACTCGCCCAGCGGACCGGCAGTCGCACCGCAGTCGCACTGACCCGTGCTGGGGCTGTCTGTCATAGCCTGCAACGTAGGTGGTCGGCAACAGCCTTGTCGACGGCATTTCTGTCGGACTGTTGACCCGGGGGTCTCCTGACTCAAACCCGACACCAAATCCCGCTGTCAGCAGCTCTTAGCTTGTTCTTTATCCTCCGGATTGTTGTAGGGCTGCGAGAGTGCGGCCGCGTTTGACGGTCTTGCCAACGTCGTAGCGGGGTGCGGGCCGGCGATTGGGGATCCCGGGTGGACGTCCTGGGCCG
>NZ_JAUZQF010000024.1 GCF_030718205.1 Nonomuraea turcica | reverse complement strand
CGCGAATGCCGTCCTGAAGAACTGGCGCATCCTGCGCAAACTCCGCTGCTGCCCGCTACGTGCAGGTCAACTCGTCAAAGCAATCTTCGTCCTGCAAGCTCGCGAGGTGCGGTGAAAAACCTTCACTATGGGTGCGCCCGGCTCCGCACCGGCACCCCGACCAGGGTGCCGGTGCGGACTTTTTTGGATCGACTCCGCTTAAGAATCAATTACAGTTCGAGATCACCCTCGTCGCCCGTGTGGTCAGGTCGATCGCGGTCACTTTGGTGACGTTGGGATTGGACATGAGCGCGGGACACTCGATGTTCTTCCAGACGCTGCCCGGACCCAGGTCTTCTCCAAGAACCACCCTGACCTCTCCTGAGACACCTCGGGCATAGGCGGCGATCACCTTCTGCCACACCTCGACCAGCAAGGGGTGAGTGGAGCCCCGCTCCGCCTGCGGAATTCCGCGGCTGCCCATGAGAGCTTCGAGCGTAGTGCCGCCCATGCCTCGCGCTATCTCAGCGGCAGCATCGGGTCCTGCCGCCACGTACCCGCCAGACGATGTCGCGGTGCGGCCCGACCAGAAGAAGGCAGTGCTCATGGCGGTGGAGTAGTCACCGGCGAGCATCGCCTGAGCAGTCGGAACGGCGGCAACTGCCTTGACTCGGCTCAGCGCTATTTGGACTTGGTAGACCGCCCCCGCACCCATTCCAGCAGCCGCGTAAGCCGTCTTAAGCGCCTGGGAGCCGACGCTAAGCCGATCAATCATCTCGCGGGAGAAAGGAATCGGGCTAATGTCAGACAGCACCTCGGCCAGCGATTTATCACCGTTGACGAGATGGTAAACTCCGAGCCCAATTTTGAAAAGGTCCCTCAGGCTGTTCCCGAATTTTGCATTCGGAATCCTCCAGGTATACATAGCGAGGGCCACGCTCGCGAAGAATCCCCAGGATTCCATCAATGCCCCACTCAGCTCAGCGGCATAAGTGAGATTTTGCACTCCTCGGAACGCGGGATCCAGGACGGACTGAATGCAGTTCTCGTAAAGTTGAGTGGTTGGCGCATACAACAGCTCGCAGAAGCCGGAGTTGAGGTATGCCCGCGGGATCAGCTCATCCGGGTCCGCAATAATGTTGCGGATACAGGTTTCGTGCCACTCGCCCCCGGGGTCGAGCAAGTTCTCCCACTCAGCGAGGTCTTCGCCACCGTAATCGACGTCGCATTGGTAGATGGCCGCGCCATAGGCGTCCTCATAGGCGGAGTAAGCCTCCTTGCCCGCCGAGATGGCACCGGCGGCATCCTTGCCGGCTCGACGGGCTGCCTCGTAGGCGGCGTTGGCCGCTTTGAAGGCCGCATTGGCGGCGTTGACGGCGACCTGGTAGGAGTGGATCGCCCAGGTGGCCGACCGGATGGCGCTGCGAGCTGAGGTTGTGGCCCGGGTGGCCGCCGCGCGGGCGGTCTTGACCGCGGCTGCGGCCTTGTCCACCGAGGCCGCAGCTTGGCTGGCATAGGTGCTTGCCTTCTGCGCGTAGCCGGCAGCCCGGCTCGCCGAGTCGAGCGCCTGCTGAGCGTAGGACGCAGCCTGAGCGGCATCGTTGCGGGCTCGGGCGGCTACGCTCTGCGCTTTCAGAGCATCCTGCGCTGCCGTCTCGGCGACCTGACTGATCTTTTGGTGCAGACCTGCGACCACAGCAAGGTGAGTCGCGCTTTCGTAGTCCCGCTCGGCTGCGGTGAACCGGCCGGTGCTGAGGAACTGGCGCAGGCCTGGGGCCGGTCCCTCCAAGGCGATCTGCGCGGCCGCCTTCAATTCCGGCCCGCTGTCCGGGTTGGCCAGGATCTGGTTGACCAGCACTCGTTCACCGATGATCGCCGCGGTGTACTGGCCGGTGTCGAGGAAGTCGCGCAACGCCTGCAGCGTGTCGGTGTCGAGGGCTTGTTGCGCCCGCTGCGCCAGCACGACGTCACCGGCCGTCTTGGCCGCGGTCAGGATCTGGTTGACCTTCGTCCGGTCCGCGCTGTAGCGGCCGGGATAGTTCTGCGTACGCAGGAAGGTCGCGACCGTCTGGTCGCTGCCGGCCAGCGCGGTCTTGGCCGCTGTTGCCAAGGCGGAGTTCTCGTTTACCGCCAGGTTCATCACCGCGAGGCGGTTGTCCTGTGCCACGGCGCCGGCGATGCCAGTGCGGACGAACTCCAGCACGAGATCGTCAGCCCCGCCCAGCGCGGCAAGCGCCGCCTGCTTGGTCCAGGCGCCCTGGCCGCTGGCCAAGTTGAGCGCGACCTTGCGGGCCGCCGCCACCGCGGCTCCGCGCTCGGTCGTCGGGTTGATCGCCACGGCCATGAGACTGTTGGTTTCGGCGTCGCGTTTGGCGGCTTGGTCGATGTCCCAGTCGGCGACGCGCTGGTGCGCCTCATACGCGACGTTGGCTGCCCGGGCGTTCTCCAATCCCTCATCACGGGCCACCGCCAAGCGCTCGGCGTCGGCGGTCCGCGCCGCATCGAACAGCGCGGCCGCCTCGGATGCGGTGTCCAGTGCCTCCTGCGCTGCCGCTGTGGCGGCGTTGGCATAGTCGGTGGCCCGTTTCGCCGCCTCTGCGGCCTCACCGGCGTGCTCCACGGCATCAAGAGCCGCGGCTGCCGCGGCCTCGGCGTTGGCTGCTGCCCGGTTGGCGGCATTTCGCGCCTTGTACGCGGCGTCGACGGCTACCCTGAGATAGTTCTCCGCCGCCCGTGCTGCCCGGACGGCCCGCTCGGCGTTGGCTCGCGCCCTCGCCGCCGCCTCGACAGCCTCCTCAGCAGCCCAGCCCGCCGCGTTGGCGAACCGGACCGCCTGCTCATTGGCGGACGCTGCCGCCATGGCATTCTCGGCCGCGCTCGTAGCGGATGCGACAGCACCGTACATGGCTTCGAACGCCTTGGCTGCCTGTTCTGCTACGGCTGCGAAGCCCCTCGTCTCCTTCGCGATCGCAGTGGCTGCCTGCGCCGCACGTCGTGCGTCCTCCGCCTTCGAGGCATCCAGGACCGCCTCGTTGGCCTTGAAATAGGCTGCGGTGGCATACTGATTGGCCTTCGTCGCCATCTGCGCGGCCAGTGCCGCTGCATGGGCGGCCGCTCGCGCCGCCCGGACCGCCGCCGCCGCGGCCTCAACGGCCACCTGAGCGGCGTCAGCCGCCTTCTGCGCAGCAGTCGCCGCCCGCTTGGCCTGCGCCTTCGCTTCAGCCATGTTGTTGCGCGCAGCCTCGGTCGCGGCAGCGGCCTCCTCCGCGGACCGGCGCGCCGCGGCTGCGGCGTCCTTGGCGCGGCCACCCTCGGCAACGGCGTTGGCGGTCTCCTGCGCCGCCAGCGCACCGGCCGCCTGTGCTTGGCCGAGCAGGTCCTGCAGCGTCGCGATCTCGTCGTCCCGCGCCGACGCCACTGCCCAGCCGTAGGTGAGGAATGCCTCCTGTGCTTCTGGCGTGCCCGCGTCGAGCGCCTTCTGTGCCGCGGCGCGGACCTGCGGGCCACCGGTGGCCATGGCCTGGTTGATCCGCAGCCGCTGGTCGGTGTTCCACTGCGCCTGCCAGCCGGACGCCAGGAACTCCCGCAGCTCCTGGGTGGTTCCGGAGTCCAGTACGGCCTGCGCCGCCTGCCTGACCTGATCGCCGCCGGCGGCCATCAGCTGGTTCACCGACACCCGCGCATCGATGTCCGACGGGCCCTGCCACCCGCTGTTCAGGAAGGTCGGGATCGCGCTCTGGTCACCCGCGGCGTCCGCGTCCATGGCGGCCCGAGCCTTCGCGCGCAATGCCGGACCACCGTCGCTGATGATGTTCGCGAGGCTGTCCCGCTGGTCGAGGCGCTGGGCATGGTTCCATCCCTCGGCCAGGAACGCGCTGACCTGAGCGTCCGTGCCCAGCAGCGCCGCCTCGGCCGCTAATCGAACCTGCGGGCCGCCCTCTTGCCAGGCCGACACCACGAGGGAGCGATTGGCCGCGACCGACACCTCCGCATATGCCGGCATCACCTGCAGCAGGTTGGCCAGCAAAGCCAGGACCACGATTGCCGCGATCACCGCCTGCCGACGTATCGACATCCGCGCACGCACATTCAGCTGCACTGCAGCCTCCGTCACCGCTCGAACTCGCACACTGGGAGCGCTGAAGGAGCGAGTCTGGTCACCGTCCGTTCAGCTCTGCGGAGTGTCACACGATGCTCAGATGCCAGGCAATACCAGACATCGGCGGATATACCAGGAACATACCGGGCTTCACTAGCCTCATCTCGTACCCGCAGAGGCGCAAGCAAGGTGAACGGGTCGTGAACCCCTTCAACCGTCACGGTCGGCCTCAGCGGCCTATCGGAAGCTTCCGCGACAGCTCATCACCGGAGGTTTTGATCATGGGTTTATCACCGCGCTGGGTGACGCTGGGCGTCGCCGCGGCGATGGCAGCGTCCTTATCGGTAGCTGTCGGCCCAGCGCCAGCCAGCGCATCTGCGATCTCGCCTCCATCGCTGGTGGACAACGGCATCTACCCCTACCCCGGGGCGGCGGAGATCCTGGCGGCGCAGAACGTCAGGCTGATCTCCGGCGACGGCCACATCCTGTTGGTCGACTGCGCCACGCCGGTACAGGGTGACATCGGCCTGCTGAAGATCTACACCACCGACGAAACCATCGGCCCCGACGGATTCGGCCGCCTCTGCTTCAAGGTTGCCGCCTCCTCCGGTGTACTGAACCTCGAAGTTCCGGGCGTCTACGAGATCCGCGGCGACGGCCAGCGTGAGGGCACCGGCCACCAGGTGACCGCGAAGCTGCGCAACGACGACGGCGAGAATCTCACCGTCAACGTGGACCCGGACGGCAGCACCTCAGTGGGCCTGGGCACCGACCCGGACGCCTCGCCCACCATGCTGCTGCAACTGCGTGCCGGCACCGGCCCGGCACCGGGCACCGGCCCGCAGGCGGCGGTCGGCAAGCTCGCCGCTGACGGCCGCGAGTGCACGGCGACGCTGGTCGCACCGCTCTGGGCGCTCGGCGCCGCGAGCTGCCTGGCCACCGATCCGAACCAGCCCCAGCTCACCGAAGGCGCGCCGGCCAGCGCTACCTATGTCGCGTTCCCCGGAAAGGCCGCCACCAAGGTCGACTGGCTGAGCCCGCGTGCCGGCCGCGACGTGGTCCTGGCCCGGCTGGCCACCCCGGTCGAAGGAATCACCCCGATCCCGGTGGCCACCGCCGCTCCCACCGGTGTCGAGCTGTCCACCGTCGGCTACAGCCGCGCCGGCATGACGGCCACCGACTGGACGACCGACCAACAGCGCAGCGCGCAGGTCACCTTCACCGGCGCCACCGCCACGACACTATCCACCGCGGCCGGACCGCTGGTGTGCAGTGGGATGGCCGGTGCCCCTGTCCTCAACGGCGGCAAGATCGCAGCCGTTCTCAGTCAGGCGGGCCAGGCCGGATGCCCTGACACCGCCGGGAGCGACAGCGCCCTCACCGCCGCCCGCACTGACGATCTCGCGACCTGGGTCAACGCCATCACCACCGCCGTGGCCGACCACACCTGGACCCTGGCCGACCTGCCCGCCACAGCCACTCCGGGCACCGCCGTCAGCACCAGCGCCGACAGCGCCTTCACCGGAACCGGCCTCCCGCTGACCGCCACCGCCGGCGCGACCTGGAAGACCGGCGACACCTTCAGCCCGGCCGTCGAACTCAACGGCACCACCGGAACCCTTTCAGCCAGGGGGCCCGCCGTCGTCACCGACGCCGACTTCAGCCTCAGCGCCCGGGCCAAACCCGCCGCCGGTGGCACCGTTCTGTCCCAGGACGGCGTCAACACCGCCGGCTTCAAACTCTGGGCTGAGAACGGATCCTGGCGCTTCGCCATGAGCCGATCCGACGTGGCCAGTCCCGTCTGGGACACCGCCATCGCGCCCGCGGGCAGCGCTCCGGCCGGTGTCTGGTCACAGGTCGCCGTGACCTACAAGGCCGCCACCGGCGTCGCGATCCTCTGGGTCAACGGACGGAACGTCGCCAGCGTGAGGCACACGGTGAAGTGGAAAGCCACCGGCGCACTGCGCGCAGGCGCGCACAAGACCGGCGCCGCAAGCCTCGGCGGCCACTTCAAGGGCGTCCTGTCCACTCTCCAGACCTGGAACCGGCTTTCACTCACACCCGCGCTGAACAATCACGACTTCGACGGGGACGGCCGTAACGATGTCATCATCAGCGACGGAGCCGGTGACCTGTGGATGTATCCGAACCAGGGCGGCTCGGGACTGACCACCGTCAGCGTCAGCAACCGGGTAAAGATCGGCAGCGGGTGGGGTTCCCTGAGATGGATCGTCACTGACTGGGACGCCGACGGCCTTGCCGACGTCGTCATGTCAGGCTCCGACGGCGTTCTGTGGATGTATCCCAACCAGGGCGGATCTCTGTCCTCCAGCGGCAAGAAGCAGATCGGCACCGGCTGGGCCAACTACGTCCACGCCGCAGGCAACGCCAACAGCATCCCGCACGCCGACCTGTTCGGCATCAACAAGAGCAACGGCGCGCTGTATTACTACCCCGACGGGGGTGGCAAGACCCAGATCGGCACCAGCGGCTGGACCGACTTCCGCATCTTCCCCGCCGATTTCAGCGGCGACAACCGCGCCGATGTCATGGCGATCGACACCTCGGGCGAGCTCTGGTTCTATGCCAACACGAGCCAGAACGGTGTCACTCTTGCCGGCCGTACCCAATCCGGCACCGGCTGGAGCAATTACAAGGCCGCGGCCATGGATCTGAGCGGTGACGGCAAGACTGACCTGGTCGCCCTCGACGGCAGTGGCGATCTGTGGGTCTATCCCGGCAATGGCAACGGTCGCTTCGGCAGCCGCTCCCAGATCGGGGTCGGCTGGACCGTCACCGCCATCGGCTGACACGCGCAATTCGGTGGGCTGGACGTCGGCGTACAGCCCACCGATCTGTTGTACGTCCCGAGCAACTCCCGGACGTCGTCAAGGCCGGACCACAGTGCATCGAGCCGGGCGCCCCGGTTTGCGTCACTGGCACCGTCCAAAACTCGCCAGGCTGCCGATGACCAGCAGGATCCACGCCAGCGCTCCCCCGCGGCGGCCGTATCTGCCGGCAAGGAGGATCAACATCGACGAGGCCACGATCACGCCGTCCACCGCAAGCGGGATCAGCATCGCCCCCAGCGAGCTCTCACTGTGTCGCAGTGCCAGCTCGTACATGTGCCGATACGACACGACAGCTGCGATGCCGGCCATCAGCACCACCGACAAGGTGGTGAACGACGGGGATTCCATGTCACAGGCCGTAAGCGGCCAGGGCCTTGCTCGCGTAAGCGGCGATCGGGGCGGCGACGTGGGCGGCGTCGCGGTGCACTCCACGCAGGGTGTTGGAGGCGAAGGAGCGCTGGAACTCGAGCCCGACGTAACCCAGCCCCAAGTGGGTGGTGGAGATGCCGCCGACGTGCAGCGGCAACCCGGTGTCGTCGAGGGCGCCGAGCGGCTGCAGGATGCCCTGCAGGCGTGCTGCCCTCCCGGGGACGGCCCGCTCGCCGGCGGGTGCGGATAGGCCCGGACCAGGTCACCCCTCGATAGGGCTCGCGCCGATCCGGCGTCTCGGCAACTTAGGCCAATATCTAATTTGACAGATCTCTAATCAGTGGGGCATGCTGCGTACTACTTCGAAAAGCATCTAAACAGGAGATGTGCGATGCATGCTCTACTGCGCTGGTTCCGCCGTGACACCTCCATCACGTTCGACGAGATCCGCGGCGAGGTCTGCGACGCCGCCTGCCGGGCCGGCGCCGCGATCGATCGTGCCCGCACCACGAGCCTGATGCTCCGCTAGCCACCCGACGACCGAATGCGAGTGAGGCAATCATGAGTGACGGATGCTGCGGCACCACTGCGCCCCTGGAGGCAGAGCAGCCCATGAGCAGGATCGAGGCCGGCGAGCTGCCGGTGGTGGTCATCGGCGCGGGCCCGGTCGGTCTGGCCGCCGCCGCGCACTTGGCCGAGCGCGGCCTGGACTTCCTGGTCTTGGAGGCCGGCGAGCAGGTGGCCGCCTCGGTCGCGCAGTGGGGGCACGTCCGGGTGTTCAGCCCGTGGAAGTTCAACATCGACGCCGCCACCAAGCGCCTGCTGGAGGCCGACGGCTGGAGCGAACCGGACCCCGAGTGGCTGCCCACCGGCGCCGAGCTGATCACCGACTATCTCGCTCCGCTGGCCAAGCTGTTCGGAGACAAGGTACGGCTCGGCACCAAGGTGACGGCGATCAGCCGCCTCGGCTATGACCGGGTCCGGACCAACGGCCGCGAAGACGTCCCGTTCCTGATCCGTCTCGACGGCGGTGAGGAGTTGCCGGCCCGCGCGATCATCGACGCCTCCGGCACCTACTTCACGCCGAACGTCCTGGGCGCCAGCGGCCTGCCCGCCTACGGCGAGGCCGAGGCCGGCGAGCTGGTCGACCACGCCCTGCCCGACGTGCTCGGCGCCGACCGTGAAACCTACGAGGGCAAGCACACGCTGGTCGTAGGCGCCGGCCACTCGGCAGCCACCACCTTGCTGGCCCTCGCACAACTCGACGACACTCAGATCACCTGGGCGGTCCGCGCCGGCAGCGCCAGCCGTACTTATGGCGGCGGCGCAGCCGACGCGCTGCCCGCACGTGGCGCGCTCGGCACTCGCCTGCGCGCCCACGTCGAGTCGGGCCGCATCCAGCTGCTGACCGGCTTCTTCGCCCACTCCGTCACCCGGAGCGGCGACCAGGTGAGCGTGGTCAGCCGTGACCCGTCCGGTGCCGAGCAGTCGGCCACGGTGGACCGCATCGTGGCCGCGACGGGCTACCGCCCGGACCACTCCATCGCCTCCGAGCTGCGTCTGGACCTGGACCCGATCCTCGGCTCCACCCGGCACCTGGCCCCGCTGATCGACCCCAATCAGCACTCATGCGGCACCGTGCCCGCGCACGGCGTCGACGAGCTGGCCCACCCCGAACCGGGCTACTACGCCGTCGGCGTCAAGAGCTACGGCCGCGCCCCGACGTTCCTGATGGCCACCGGCTACGAGCAGGTCCGCTCGGTCGTCGCGGCCATCGCGGGCGACTGGGAGGCGGCCCGCGACGTGCAGCTCGACCTGCCGGAGACCGGCGTGTGCTCCTCCAACCTCGCCGAGGCCCAGGAGCAGCGTGTAGGCCTGGCCACCGGTATCAGTGGCGGCCTGCTGGCCACCCCGTTGCCTCTGGCCACCGTCGGTGCCTCCAACGACGGCGGCGGCTGCTGCGGCTGAAAGCAGGGATCGACATGTCAGACGGATACCCCACCGCCGCCCAGAAGGAGGCCTTGCGCCTCATCTGCGACCACGGCCGGTTGCACACCGAAGAGCTGGGCCGCCATTTGGTCAGCGCCCGGCGATCCAGCACCAACCCAGGCTTCGCACCGGCCATCGCCCGCATGGCCGGCACCCTGGCCTGGCGGCTGGAGGCCCAGGGCTTCATCGCCGAAACGGGAGACGAGTGGACGACGACCGCGGACGGCCGCCGCCTGATCTCGTGCTCCAGCGAGCCGGAGTGAGCTCCACCACCGAGACCGCCGCCCCAGGAACCAGGGGCGGCGGTCAGCCGCGTTCCGGCCACGGCCGGCGGATCGTCGCCGCGCTGGCCGTCACCCAGACCATCGGGTACGGCGTGCTCTACTACGCCTTCTCCGTCTTCCTCGCGCCGATGGCCCGCGACCTGCACGCCACCAACGCCCAGATCGCCGCCGCGCTCACCCTGTCGATCCTGATCGCCGCGCTGTGCGCCCCGCTGGTCGGCCGCCGGCTCGATGCCCGCGGCGGCCGTGGCCTCATGACCGCCGGATCGATTCTCGGCACGGTCGCCGTGCTGGCCTGGTCGCGGGTGGAGAGCCTGTGGCAGCTGTACGCGGTGTTCGCCGCGATGGGCATCGCCTGCGCCATGGTGCTCTACGAGTCGGCCTTCGCCGTCATCGTCAGCTGGTTCGACGGCCCTGCCCGGGAACGCGGCCGGGCCAACGCCCTGCTCGCGCTCACTGTCGTTGCCGGTTTCGCCTCCTCGATCTTCCTGCCGCTCACCGGGCTGCTGGTGCAGTGGTACGGCTGGCGCCAGGCCCTGGTCGTCCTGGCGCTGATCTACGGCCTGGCCGCGATTCCCCTGCACGCGCTCGTCCTGCGCCGCCGTACCCACCTCAAGCAGGAGCTCGCCACAGCAGAAGAGCGTGCCGGCATCGTCAAGGCCGCCACCCGCCGGCGGCCGTTCTGGCTGCTGGTGCTCGCCTTCACCGCCAACGGCGGCGCGGCGGCGGTCATGGCGGTGCTGCTCATCACCTACCTCATCCACCTCGGGCACTCCCCCGTCCTGGCCGCCACGCTGGCCGGACTTCTGGGGGTGCTGTCGGTGACCGGACGCCTGCTCACCACTGGCCTGCAACGCCGCCTGCCCGCCGCACTCATCGCCGCCGCGATCTTCACCCTGCAGGGCGTCTCCGTCCTGCTACTGCCGCTGGTCGGGCACACAGTGCCGGGCGCCATCGGCTGCGTGCTGGGATTCGGGCTGGGCTTCGGCATCGCCTCCATCACCCTGCCGCACCTGCTGGTCGGCCGGTACGGCACCGCCGCCTACGCCTCGTTGTCCGGCCGCATCGCCGCCTTCTCCGTCGCCGACAAGGCCCTCGCTCCGCTGGGAGCGGTCGCGCTCGCCCAAGCGGTGGGCTACGTCTGGGTGATGGGCGCGGTCGCCGCCGCCTGCATGATCGCCGCGTTCGCCTTGGTCGCCTACCATCGCGTATGATTTCGATAGATTTCGAAGTAAGGGGTGCCGGATGACCGCCGTCACGATCCAGTGCTGCGCGCCGATCGCGCGCGAGCCGTTGTCGGAGACCGACGCCGCCGAGCTGGCGGTCATGCTGAAGGCCGTCGCCGACCCGGTACGGCTGCGCCTGCTGTCGATGATCGGCTCCCACGCCGGTGGCGAGGCCTGCGTGTGCGACCTCACCGACGCCTTCGACCTGACGGCGCCCACGATCTCGCACCACCTCAAGGTCTTGCGTACCGCGGGCTTGATCGACGGCGAACGCCGCGGCACCTGGGTCTACTACCGGATCATCCCCGAAGCGGTGAACAAGCTGGGCGCCCTGTTCGCGCCGCTCACCGAGCCCGCGTCCAGCAGGCCCGGTGAGCTGGAGCTCACCCCTGCATGACCGATGCACCCCGCACGGTCGATGTCCTGGTCATCGGCGGCGGCCAGGCGGGCTTAGCCGCCGGCTACTACCTGCGCCGCGCCAAGGCCGACTTCGTCATTCTCGACGCCCAAGACCGACCGGGCGGAGCGTGGCGGCACACCTGGCCCTCGCTACGGCTGTTCTCGCCCGCCCAGTACAGCTCGCTGCCCGGCCGCATGATGCCCTCGCCTCCCGGCGGCGGCTGCCCGAGTGCCGAGGACACCGTCTCCTACCTGGCCGACTACGAGCAGCGCTACCAGCTCCCGATCATCCGGCCCACGACGGCGCGCGCCGTCCGGCGCGGCGACGGGCATCTCGTCGTGGAAACCGACAGGGACGTCTGGCAGGCCAAGATCGTCATCAGCGCGACGGGAACCTGGTGGCGCCCCTATATCCCGCACTATCCGGGCATCGGCGACTTCCGCGGCCAGCAGGTCCACACCGCCGGCTACCGAGGCCCGGAGACCTTCCATGGTCAGCGCGTGGTCGTGGTGGGCGGCGGCAACTCCGCCGCCCAGATCCTCGCGGATCTTTCCACCGTCGCGCACACCACCTGGACCACTCTGCGCCCGCCCCGCCTACTCCCTGACGAGGTAGACGGCCGCGCCTTGTTCGACCTTGCCACCCGCCACCACAGAGCAGCCCAGACCGGTGAAACCGCACCCGGCATCGGTGACCTGGGCGACATCGTCGCCGTCCCACCCGTCCGTGAGGCTCGCGACCGGGGAGCGCTCAAGGCCGAACCGATGTTCGCCCGCCTCACACCCTCAGGGATCGCCTGGAGCGACGGCACCACGCTGGATGCCGACGCCATCATCTGGTGCACCGGCTTTCGCCCTGCCCTGGGCCACCTGGCGCCGCTGCGACTGCGCGGCCCTGACGGGCTCATCCCGACCGAAGGCACCCAAGCCGTAAGCGAGCCACGTCTGCACCTGCTCGGCTACGGCGACTGGACCGGCCCCGCCTCGGCCACCCTCATCGGCGCCGGCCGCACCGCCCGGCAACTCGCCGCCAAGATCGCCGCCCAGCTGTAGCCGCCACGCGCCCGCTGAACCAGAGACGACGGGCCGGCGCCATGGCCTCCGACAACCGCCGCTACGCCGCCGCCGGACTGGCCGCGATCGGCATCGGCATGGGCATGCCCGGCTACCAGACCCCGGCCGAAACCCCCGATCGCGTCCAGCCGGACACCCTTGTGGCAGCGGCCCGTCTGCTGGTGGCTACCGTGTGGCTGCTGTCCGGCCGGTGCGCGGCCTGACCTGGACGCGCCCCCCGTCGGAGCTGGTGGCGATATGGCCAGGCATGGAGTACGCCCACTCTCAGCGGCCAGGTATCCCTGGTCGCCTCACGCCGGGTCCGGCTCTCGATCTCGGGCCGCTCCCGCCCCATCCTTCTTCCGCGCCGCCAGGATCATGAGCACCCCGGAGACGATCCCGGCGAAGAACGGGGACGGCACGAGAAGGACGCCACCTATCACACACCACGCCGCAAGGCCCCAGCCGACGCCGGCGGGCACGGTCACCTCGCGTCCAGCGAGGTGCCATGTCAGGCACCCCAGAAGGATCAGGGGCACGGCGAAGCTGCCCGGACCGGCCCAGAAGGTGAGCTTGTTCTGAAGGGACTCCAGCGTCTGAACGGTCCCTCCGTCGGTGAGTTCGAGCGGAACTGCTGCCCACATCCCTCGACCCACCCAGCCGGTGATGTCCTCCCAGGCGGCGAGCGCCAGCAACGATAGGTGCCCGATTCCCAGCACGAGCATGATCCCGCTCGCCCAGCGGAGCATCCGCTTCCTGGAGTTCATCGTGACGTTCCTTTCTTGTGGTCGCGGTCGAGCCAGGCTCGTTCCCATCGCCGGGTCAGAGAGGGGTAGACGATGAGGTACCGGAAAGGCGCGATGGCGGCCATGTAGAGCCGGCCGAACAGTCCGTTGGGCTTGACGAGGACGGCCATCCGCTGCTCGCATGGCGGCAAGCATCGCGGGGAAGTCGTCGGGACCGGCTCCGGGAGTGTGGAACGACCACACGTCCTCGACTGCGAAGTCCCTGGTGAGTGTGTGGATGCGCCACGGGAGGGACGTGTGCGCGGTCTTCTGCAGCCTCACGAGAGCCCCTTCTGCGCCATCATGGCCATCAGCCTCATCTGGTCCAGCTCGGGCGTGGCGGCGGGGTCGAGTTCGCGGTAGCGGCGGTGGAAGTTGACCACGATCCGCTCGGCGTCCAGCCAGGTGGCGTACTCACCGAGGTCCACCACCTCGATCGCCTCCTGGAAGGTCAGGCCGCGGGCGTGGGCGGCGTCGGCCTGCTCGATCACGTGGGTGAGGTAGCCGCGCACCGCGCGGATCCCGTCGGGGTCGGTGACCGGGCCGACTCCCCGGCGGCCCGCAGTTCCTCCCGGCCCCTGCCGATGAGCTCGATCAGGCTGACGCCAGGCGCGACGGGATGGATCCGGTCGTCACCGATCGCTCCGACGCGGTCTCCGGCGTCCGTCGCGTAGGTCACCCAACGCATGGCGAACTCCCTTCCTTCTATGTTGCTCAACATAGGCTATACCGCATGGCATTCGCTCTGTCGCGTGGCATACCTGATTAGATGGACCGCATGGCCACGCGACGTATCGAGAGGACTCAAGAGAGCCGCCGGCTGCTGGTGACGGCCGCCGCCGAGCTGTTCGCCGAGAAGGGATACCGGCAGACGAGCTTCATCGACATCGCCGACAAGGCCGGCATCAGCCGCGGCTCCATCCCCTGGCACTTCGGCAACAAGCGGGGCCTGCTGGAAGCGGTGGTCGACGACCAGCTCCAAGCCGTGCTGACCGCTTTCCCTCCGACCTCCGGGGACCGCCCCGGCGATCCGCTCGACCAGGTCACAGGCTTCATCCGCCTGCCTGTCACGCGCTTGTTCATCACGCTGCTCGCCGAGGCCGTGGAGGTCGACTCGCCGATCCGTGAGCACTACGCGCGGCTTCACGCGGCACTCCGGCAGGCGGTACAGGCCCGGGTACCGGCACAGGCGCTGCCTCCGGGAACGACCCCGGAGGCGTTCACGGTCTTGCTGGTGGGGGCCGTCATCGGCGTTCACGCCCAGTGGCGGGTCGCTCCCGAGGCGGTGGACCTGGAGGCCGTCCGCACCACAATCCGCGCCCTGCTACCGGTCAGCCTCGGATAGACCTCCGGACGCCGACCTTCCGTGCGGCGACGATCCCTGGGCTGATAGCGAATCCTTCGCTGATCGTCGACGTCCGATCAAGCGCAGTCAGCATAGACAGTTGGTTTTGGTGCCGCGCCGCCCGAAACCATCGGACCCACCGCTAACGTGTCCGCATGCCTGCACGGTCCAATGACCTCCAGGCAGTCGTCTACTTCATCAGGAAGAACCTTGCCGCTGACGCGACAGTCACCGAATCGGCGCAGTTGCGCGACCGCGTGACCGGCCGGCTGCGCGAAGTCGACGTACTGGTCGCAAGCCACATAGCCGGCCATCCGCTGCAGATCGGCATTGAGTGCCGTGGCCGCTCCAGAAAGGACGCCGTGTCCTGGGAGGAGGTTGCCGCAGGACGCCGGGCAACAGATGCAGGGTATGGACTGCTTGTCATATTCGCTATGAAAGCCTAAGCGTCTGCCGTGATCTCGTGGTGGCGCTCTTCGGTTTGGAGGCGACGGTCAGACCCGCGCGTGATCATCCAGCCCGGCCGGTAGGCGTTGGTGAGGTGCCCGCCGATCTGATCGTCTGGCGACGCCGCTGAGCTGAGCCCTTACGCCCGCGACGCGGCGGGCAGTGCCCGGTTCTGGCCAGTCAGGTGAGGGTGAGATGGGCATGAAGTCGTTCACTTGTTCTACCCGCCAGGGCTAAATGTTGGTAGTCTTACGGTCACTGACGGTGAAGGCCGGAGCGGGTTGGGGGTGCCGGGTATGCGGGCGTGCCGGTCGTCGAGCGGGGCCGTATGCCGGCCGATCCCGGTGCGACTCCTCAGCCTCAGCTTTGGCCTGAGCGAGGCGGGGCCGGTGGGTGTATGAGCAGGCTCACCGCGACGGCGACCTGCACCGCCCATCGCGCGATTGTGGAGCAGACCGGTCAGCTTGTCTCGCAGCCGCTGCTGGCCGAGCGGGTGGCCTGGCTGACCGGCCTGGCGCGGGAGCTGACCGCCGAGATCGTGGCCGGCCGGTGGAGTGCGGCGGATCTGGATGCCCTGGCCTCTGGGGTGGGGTTGGACGGGCGCGCGTTGCCGGCCAAGGGCTGGATGGCTGTGCGCAGGCTGGGCTGGGGCGTGAGTCCGGCTGCGGGCGTGCATGTGTGTGATCGGGTGCTGCGGTGTGCCCAGGAGCAGGCGGCCCGTCTGCTGCGGCTGGCGCTGCACCGCCGCGAGCTGGTGGCGGCGATCGTGGCGACCTGGCCGCGCGAGCCGAGCAAGCGCACCGACGCCGATTGGGCGGCGTTGCGGGCGGTGCTGCCGGATAGGGCAGGCGCGGCGGAGATCCGCAACCGCACCCGGCAGGTCCGCGCCTACCGCGACGCGCACGACGGTCAGCTGCCTGCGGACCTGACCGAGCTGGAGGGTCCTCCGGCGTGTGCGGCGCAGATTGTGCTGGCCGCGGCCGACCGGCAACTGGCCACCCTGGAACGCACCGGCGAGCGCAGCGCCCGGCTGCGGGTGAAGCTGCCCCTGACCGCGTCCCCGGCCTCAGCCAGAGATTGGGCCTGGCACCTGCTGCCCATCGCCCTGCCGCCGACCGTGCCCGCGGAGGCGAAACTGTGCGCCCCCACCCTGTGGGTGGCCAAGGGGCGGGTGCGGGTCGATCTGCCGTTCCAGACCTCGATCGGTTTTGCGCCGGCCACCGGTCATGTGATCGGGTGCGGCTTCGACTGGGGCCTGAATAGCCTGCTGACCGGCACCATCGGACATCTGACGGCCGGCGGCCGGGTGGTCACCGATGGGCGGCCGCTGGCCTACGACGCGAGCGGCGTGTCGGCCAAACTGCACCGGCTGCGGGCCGAGCGCGAGCACCTGGCCACCAAGCGCAAACACCAGGAGCGGCTGCTGGCCGGCATCACGCCCGCCGACCCCCGCTTCCCCGCGTTGGCCGCGGCTTATGAGGTCATCGTGCTGGAGCATGAGCGGGTGTGCGCGCGCATCCGGCACTTGAACAAGGCGCTGGCCTGGTCGGCGGCCCGCTGGGCAGTCGACCAGGCGCTCGCCGCCGGGGCGACGGTCATCTACCTGGAGGACCTGGCCACCCTGGAAGCACGCGGGCGGCGGGGACGCGCGAACGCGCGGCTGTCGGGACAGGTACGCGGACAGGTCGTGGAGGCGATCCGGCACCTGGCGGCCAAGAACGCGATCGCCGTGGTCACCGTCCCGGCGCGCGGCACCTCCAAGTACTGCCCCCGCTGCGGTGACGGCGCCTCGGTGCTGCAGCATTGCCCGGCCCCGGACCGGCTCGCCGAGCGGGGCTGGGCGTGGGCGCACTGTCCGGCTTGCGGGCTGTCGTGTGATCGGGACTGGGCGGCGGCCGAACGCATCCTCGCCCGTGGCCTGCTCGGCCAGCAGGCCACCCGCACCGACCGCACCACCGGCACCCGCACCATCCGGCAGGTGGTGGAGGGCAACGTGGCCCGCGCCCGCCGCCCTCGCAAGGCGACCCGGGCCGCCCGCCGCGCCCGCCGCACCCGAACCGACCTGCACCCCCGCCCAGCCGCCCGGGACCGAGCCAAGAACCGGCTCACCCCCAAACGCCCCACCCGCACCCCCAACCGCCACCCGGCCAACAATGTGACGACCTCCAGCCGTGTGCCCGACCGGCGCACGGTGCCCGCCCCACCCCCCAACATGGGTGGACAGCGTCCGGCGGGCCAAGCACCCCAGACGACCCGCCCACCCGCGGGACGCACAGGACTTGCACGCGATCCTCACCAGCGGACCGGCTTCCACCGCGTCGCGGCCACCCCCGTACTCCCCCTGGGACCGTACGCAGACAGCCCGCCACGGCCACGCCCACCCGATTTGCCGGAAATGCTCCGGCAAACATAGAGAATCGCAGACGCTCAGCACCATCTCCCCCATGGGGCCGGGACGGCTTCTCTCGGGGGGCATGTCATAGCGGCCCTGTGAGCTTGCCACAACTGACGTGGGGCCGGTCGTGACAGGTGATGCGCGTTACGGTCGGCCTTCCAGCGGGTCAGGGACCAGTCGGCTCTTACTGCAGCCTTCCGCTCGCTTGGCAGCTACCGGGTGGGGGATCGGCTCCTCGCGGCGGAAGCGCAGGCCGTGCTTGTAGTGCATGGCCTGTTTGGTCAGCCCGAGCCGGCGGGCGATGTCGTGCCAGGACCAGCCTTGGGCGCGGGTCCCTTGTTCGCAAGCGTGCCGAGCCCTCCAGGTCTCGCGTGTATGGCGCCACCTCTAAGCGGGCACCCCGCTTGGGACACCCACTTTTGATGGTCTTTACCAGCTCCCGGATGTGACCATTCACCACTAAGGGCAATAAAAGCGACAAAGCGGTCACCCTCGGACGAAGGGAGTCGCCCGTGGAGCGGATACCGTATGGATCGGCCGGCCTGCTGGCCTTGGCGCTGCTGACGGCATGCTCGGACGTCCCTGCCGGGAGCGGCCGGGATGGGGTCGCCATGGCCGGTGGAGGAGCCCGCGGGGCCTCCGTGTCGTTCTCGCCGCAGGACAAGACCTCCAATGTGCCCACCGACCAGCCCATGGTCGTGGCCGTCCACGGGGGCAAGCTCACGAGCGTACGGGTGGATGGCGGCAAGTCCGCCTCCCTCAAGGGCGTGCTGAGCGGTGACGGCACCCGCTGGCGCAGCATCGGCACCGCCCGCCCCGGCACCGCCTACACGGTCACCGCCGTCACCGAGGACGCCGCGGGCAAGCAGAGCACGAGCACCAGCACGTTCACCACGGTCAAGGGCAAAGAGACGTTCGACATCGAGACCATCACCCCGAACAAGGACGACACCGGGCTGACAGTGGGCGTCGGCATGCCCATCATGATCGCCTTCGACAAGCCGGTCACCGACCGGGTATCGGTCGAGCGCAACCTCACCGTCCGCAGCTCCAAGCCGGTGGAGGGCGCCTGGCACTGGTTCGACGACCAGCACGTCGACTTCCGGCCACAGAAGTACTGGCCCGCGCATACGAAGGTGCGGGTGGAGGCGCAGCTGGCGGGCGTCCGCGGCGGGCCCGGCATGTACGGCAAACGTGACGTCACGCTCAACTTCAAGATCGGCCGCTCGCAGATCACCAAGGGCAGCACCGACGAGCACGTGCTCATCGTGCGGCGGGACGGCAAGAAGGTCCGGACGATGCCGATGAGCGCCGGCCAGGGCGGGCAGTGGAAGTACTACACGACCTCGGGCATCCACCTGGCGATGTCGCGCGAGCCCGTCACCGTCATGACCTCCCCGGGCATCGGGCCCGGCCAGGCCGGCTACTACCAGCTGACGGTCTACAACACCGTGCGCATCTCCAACAGCGGCGAGTACGTCCACAGCGCGCCCTGGTCGGTCGGCTCGCAGGGCAACTCGAACGTCAGCCACGGATGCGTGAACATCAGCCCCGACAATGCCGCCTGGTTCATCAAGAACACGCTGATCGGCGACCCGATCATCATCACCGGGTCGCCGCGGAAGCTGGAGCCCACGAACGGGTGGGGGCACTGGCAGGAGAACTGGCGGCAATGGCTGAAGTGGAGCTCACTGAAGGCCGGCCCCACGATCAGCTTCTGATACCCGCACACCGCCGGTAGGTCTGGCAGACACTAGATCTACCGGCCCGGCCAGCCGGCACCCGTCCACTCCTCGCCGATGGCCTGGGCCGTCTCGCGTTGACGGCGGCGATCGCCCGCATATTAGGAGCATCGTGATATTGGGAGCATCGTGCGTGCTGCCCGTCTCCGCCCGCGAGCCGATTTCCCGGAGGACTTTCTAGTGGCTGCCGGTGAGCTGCCCGGCGAGGGTGTCGTGCAGACGGGCGCTGGGCTGGTTGAGGCCGACGATGGTGACCTTCTTGCCGCGGGCGGCGTACTTGGTCTCGACGGCGTCCAGCGCGGCCACCGACGAGGCGTCCCAGATGTGCGCATCGGTCAGGTCGATGACCACATCATCGGGGTCACCGGCATAGTCGAACTGGTAGACCAGGTCGTTGCTGGAGGCGAAGAACAGCTCGCCGGTGACGGCGTAGACGACCTGCTTGCCGTCCGGATCGAGGCAGGCGGTGACGTTGGCCAGGTGGGCGACGCGGCGGGCGAAGATGACCAGGCCGGTCAGTGAGCCGATGACGACGCCGATGGCCAGGTTGTGGGTGGCGACCACGACCGCGACGGTGACGACCATGACGGTGATCTCGCCGGCGGGCATGCGCTTGAGCGTGGCGGGGGCGATGGAGTGCCAGTCGAAGGTGGCGAACGACACCAGGATCATGACGGCCACCAGGGCGGCCATCGGGATCTGCGACACCCACGGGCCGAAGGCGATGCACAGGACCATGAGGAAGACGCCGGCGCAGAAGGTCGAGATGCGGGTGCGGGCGCCGTTCTTGACGTTGATCATGGTCTGGCCGATCATGGCGCAGCCGCCCATGCCGCCGAAGAAGCCGGTGACGATGTTGGCGACGCCCTGGCCGATGGACTCGCGGGTCTTGTTGGAGTGCGTGTCGGTGATGTCGTCGACGAGCTTGGCCGTCATCAGCGACTCCATCAGCCCGACCAAGGCGAGCGCGAGCGCGTACGGCGCGATGAGGGTCAGCGTGTCCAAGGTGAAGGGCACGTCGGGCAGGCCGGGAACGGGCAGCGAGGACGGCAGCACGCCCTTGTCGCCTACGGTCGGCACGGCCAGCCCGGCGCCGAGCGTTATGGCGGTCAGGATGGCGATGGACACCAGCGGAGCGGGCACTGCCTTGGTGATGCGCGGGAAGAACACCATGAGCGCCAGTCCACCGATCACCAGCGGGTAGACCACCCAGGGCACGTCGATCAGCTCGGGCACTTGGGCCATGAAGATCAGGATGGCGAGGGCGTTGACGAAGCCGACCATCACGCTGCGCGGCACGAACCGCATCAGCCGCGCCACGCCGAGCGCCCCCATAGCCATCTGGAACAGCCCGCCCAGAATGACCGCGGCGACCAGGTATCCGAGGCCGTGTTCGCGCGCCAGCGGCGCCACGACCAGGGCGATCGCCCCCGTGGCCGCGGAGATCATGGCTGATCGGCCGCCCACGATGGAGATGACCACGGCCATGGTGAACGAGGCGAACAACCCGATGCTGGGATCCACTCCGGCGATGATCGAGAACGAGATGGCCTCGGGGATCAGCGCCAGCGCGACCACCAGGCCGGACAGCACTTCGGTCCGCAGCACACGCGGGGTGAGGTGTCGCAGATCGGGCAACCGGAACCGGCGCATGGCCAGGGCAGAAGAAGTCAACACAACTCCAGGTCAAGGGTGTGTGCGCACCGCGAAGCGACCGCGCGAACGGCAAGCGAAAGGGGGCTACCGGTCAGCCTGTCGCGGGCGTGTGGCAGCGCTGTGACGCGGCGGTGACGCCGCCATGTCAGTCAAGAACGGGGTTACCGGATGCTGTCCAGCGGCGCGGATGAACGGCAGGCCGGACGAGCACGATGAAATCCCCCGAGTAGATCACTGTCGTCGCCCCCGGTCAGGCCGGAATCCAGGGACCGGGCTCACGCAGATGGGCGGGCCATCCCCTAAAGCTACCCTGACGTGAGAGATGGCCCTTCATCCGTAGGCGGTGAGAAAAATCTCATCGGGCCATGACAGCCTGCTGACGCTGACGGCGCAACTGCTCGGCGAACTCCCTGGCCATCGCCAGCTGCTCGCGCAGCTTCTCGGCCCGGTCGGCGACCGCTCGCTCGAACATCTGCAACCGGCTCACCAGGCTCGGATCGTCGTCCCCGGCGGCGAGACGGTCGGTGATCTCCAGCAGATCGCGCATCTCCTCCAAGCTGAACCCCAGCGGCTTCATCCGCTTGACCAGAGCCAGCCGGCCGATGTCGGTCTCGCTGTAGAGGCGGAAGCCGCCGGGCGTGCGCTCGGGCACCACCAGGCCGACCTCCTCGTAGTGCCGAATCGTCCGCAGGGACAGCCCGAGCCGCTCGGCCACCTCGCCGATCTGCACCAGACCCTCGGACATCCGTTCCTCCACCACTCGAACCCGGTTCTCGCCCGCCAGGAACGCGCCACTCTACCCTCACGTTAAGTTAACGTTAAGCGAGTACGGCGATAGACGCTGACAGCGTTCTGGTGACCATATCCGCTTTCAGCGCGATGCCAGGGAAGGGACCGATGGCTCATCGAGTTCCACCCCACGCCCTAACCCAGTACGCACGCGGCACACAGGTGCCCGTCGTCGGCTGGCGACACGGCCCGTTCTGCGTCAGCTGCGACGCCGAGGTGGTGCATCCGGCCTGCGACGGCAAGCCGATCCCCGCCGCACCCTCGTCGAGCGGACGACACGCTATGTCATGCTGGTCCACCTGCCGCACGACCACAGCGCGTCCTGCCAGGGCAGCGCCGTGCTCAGCAACGCGCTCGGACAACCTGAACTGATGGCCCGCCAGGCACGACGACTCAAACGATGGATCGACACGCTGGCAACATCAACAGACCCGACCGGAAGACACATTGGAGAGAAAGGCTGACCCCAGAGTGACCGATCTAGCCGCCTTCGCCGAACTGACACCTCTCGATCACGGCTTGTGCGTGCTCAACACGCTGCGCCGCGATGGCAGTGTCCAGTCCTCCGTGGTCAACGCCGGGGTGCTGGAACATCCACTCCGGGGAGGTCCGGTCGTCGGGCTCGTCGCCACCGGCGGCTCTCGTAAGCTGCACCATCTGCGTGCCGATCCCCGCGCCACGATCGTCGCCCGCGCCGGCTGGCGATGGGTAACCGTCGAGGGAGACGCCGAGATCATCGGCCCCGACGACCCGCACCCCGACGTCAACAGCGAAGCACTGCGGCTGTTGCTACGGGACATCTTCAAAGCCGCCGGTGGCACGCACGACGACTACGACACCTACGACCGAGTCATGGCCGAAGAGCGACGAGCCGCCGTCCTCATCGCTCCCCGCCGCGTTTACACCAATCCGCAGACCTCATGACGCGGCACAGATCACGATTGTGATCAGTGCGGGTCCGGCCTCATGCCCGTGGCGGTCCGGTGCCGGGTGTGGGTCAGGCCTGCTGTGCGGGCCGGAGAACGGCCTCCATGTCGTCGAGTGCGGCCAGGGTCTCGGCGAGCTTGTCGCGCTCGGCTTCGGAGAGGGTGAGTGCGCGGGCCCGGGCGAGGGCGTCGCCGGCGGCGACGGGGTCCTCGGCGCGGAGTGCGAGTTCGGCGCGGTACGCCAGCGCTTCGAGCAGTTCGGCCGCCGTCGCGGTGTCCTTGTCCCGCTCAAGGGCCGTGTCCAGGATCTGGGCCGCCCGTACGTGCTTGCCGTGGGAGTCGCCCATCACGACCGCCCTGTGCAAAGTCGTGGTGAGCTTGCCGGAGGCCGCCTCCTTCTCCTCGGGCACGGGTTTGGCGGCCATGATCCTGATCCAGTTCCCGCCGGGGTCGATGACGGTGAATCCGGAATGGTTCTCGGCGTTCTTGCGCTTGCGGGGCCGGGTCATCCGGGGGATCCCGGAGACCAGGAGTTTGCCGTGGGCCTGGCGCATGCCGGCGGCGAACGCCTCGAAGAGCTCCGCGGTGTCGGGCACGATGACCACACAGGTCCCGTAGGAGTCCTCGGGCTTGAAGTCCTCCGGCATGCCAAAGAAGTCGAGCTGGAGGTCTTCGCGTTTGAGCGACACGTACGGGTTCGGGCGGACCTGGTAGTAGGTCCGGGTGAAGCCCAGCATGGTGTAGAACTCGACGATCTCGTCGATGTCCCGGCACGGAAGCAGCGGTATGGCGATCTCGTTGGCCATGGGTGTCTCCGTTCCGATGAAGGGTACTGCTGCGGTCGGCGGGTCCCGGACGCGGTAGGGCGGGGACCGCTATTCGGCTTGCTGCGCGCCTGCGGGGGCCTCGCCGGCCATGGTGAACGCGCCCTCTTCCAGGCGGCGGATCAGCCGGTGGGTCCATTGGGCGCCGGTGTCGGCGGTGGTCAGCCACAGGGACAGGACCTCGCCTACCGGCCCCCAGGTGTCCAGATCGGTGTCCGCAGGCAGGTGCGAGGTGATGCTCGTACGCCACTCGTGCATCGCGCGGGCTCGCTCGCGCAACATCTGCAGGGCACGTTCCCGGGGAAGGTCCTCGATCAGGCCGACGGCGGCGCCCAGTACGTCCAGGCTCGGCTCGCGGTCGGCGAGGGCGCGGCTGAGGAGGGTGAAGTATTCCTGTTCGCCTTTGTCGGTCAGCTCGTACTCGATCCGCGGCGGGCCCCCGGCTTCGGAGGGGACGGTCTCGTGCGTCACCAGCAGGCCCTGGGCGGCCATGCTCTTGAGCGCGTGGTACACCGAGCCCGACGTGGCGGTGGACCACTCGTGCGCGCCCCACGACTCCAGATCGACGCGGACCTGGTAGCCGTGTGCGCGTCCGCGTCTGCGCAGCGCTCCCAGCACCAGCAGCCGTACCGACTTCATCGAGCTCCTCTCGACCTGAGCTAGCCAAATTTGTCTAGCTCCAGGCAAGAAGAGTACCTCCACCTCCCTCACTAGCCAAATTTAGCTAGGCAGGCCCCAAGGGGTCCTGCTCACCCTGCGGATGTTGTGACCGCGACTTCTCCGGCATGAGGGCGATACCTGCCGGCTCCGCCACCGCCACGTTGGCTCCGATGCTGGCGAGGCTACTGATGATCAGCAACCCCCAGGGCAGCGCACCCCCACGCGCCCCATGGCGGCTGGGCCCGCAACAGCGACATCGACGCCGCCACGATCGTGTGTCCACCGCCAGCGGGATGAGCGCAGCAGCCGGCTCATCCTCACCGTGCGCCAAGGCCACCTCGCGCATGTGCCGGAACGACACCACAGCCGCGATCGCCGCCATCGGTGCCCTACGCCTGACCGGTGCCGACAACGTCGCCCAAGCCATCCGCCACATCTCCCACGACGCCGCCCGTACTCTCAACATCCTCGACCTCGCGTGATTGATTACGCCCGCGAGAAGTAGCACCAGTTGTCGGTCAGTTCTGACGCCACTCAGGTGGCCCGAGACCATGATCAATATTCGTGAGAAGTGAACGAACTTGCCACCGCCTGGAGCTGGTGCAGTGCCCCTTGCAGCGTGGCCAGGCGCCGGGTCCTCGCTTGGAATGTGGCATGACCGGATGGCCGCAGCGCATGCAATCTGCGGCATGAGAGGGTGTCTCGCTCACTCGCGGCTGGCGTCGGCGGCTAGGAGGAAAAGGACCTCCAGTGCCCCTCGGAGACGACCTCGACGGTGCCGTCGGTCACCTTGATGGCCGTCTGGTCGTCGATGGCGTACGCCGGACCCGCGATGTCGGCGGCCCATTTCTCGGCCTCGGCCATGGCATTTCCCGGCATGAGCTCGTGTCCCAGGTGCGGGAAGATCGAGAAGTCGACGACACCTAGGGTGCGGTCGCTTCCGGTGGGCGGCGTCCATTCGACGAAGTAGTCACCGATCCGGGGGGTCATCACCATGCTTCCGGCGCTCACCCCCACCCAGACCGTCTCGGGCAGCGACGGCAGGAGATCCGCCAGCCCGGACTGCCGCATCCAGTGGCACAGGTACGTCGCATCGCCGCCGTCCACCAGCAGGACGTCAGCTTCCCGGACCCAGGGGACCCAGCGGTCCGTGCCGATGCTGGGCAGTGCGGTGAGCTCGAGGATGCCCACCGACTTCCAGCCCAGGTCGCACATGGGTCCCGGGGTCTGTCCCGCGATGAAGCGCCAGGCTGAGGCTGGCGTGCACATGGGGTGGCCATACTCCGCCGTAGGGATACAGAGGGCACTGGAGTCGGCGATCGGCTTGCCCAGCAGGTCGGCCAGCGCATCGCGGATGCTCGTGTTCGTGACACCCCCGGACGTGAGAAGAAGCCTCAAGATGCCTCCTGATTCGAGTGCGATGGAGCGGTGTGATGTGTAGACCTGGGACCACCGCGAGACTCATCGCTGCTGGGGGCAAACGACCATGACGTGGAAAGCAACAGGTCTGTAGCCGTCATGCTTGACGATCTTCCGGGGCAGAGCTGACGCTGCCTGAGCTACGGGTGCCGCCTGTCAGGCTCGTGGAGCACAATGTCTGCCAGACCGTGCGGAAACAGATGCTTGACACTCTCTGCATGGACCCCACCGTCGGCAGATTTCCTAACCTGATCTCCGTCCACTCGCACCGGCATGGAGATACCTCCCAAGGGAACGTCGGCCGTTGGCGTCATCTCGCAGGTCGCCCAGGCAAACGACGGAGAGTCCTCTTTGCCGAGTGGATTATGGAGGGAGCGGCATCGCGGATGTGATGTATCGGCCTTTTCGGCTCGGAAGGACTGCCTTGGGTGATGTCTTCGAGATGACCTTCGTACTCGACCTGCAGGTCGAGCAGGCGTGGCAGGTCTTCACGATGCCTGATTACCTGGAGGCTTGGCTCGGCACCATCGTGGAGTGCGACATCCGGCCCGGTGGCCGGATCAGGTTCACCATCCCTGGTCATGGCGAATTGATCTGGTCGATCGAGCAGGCGGAAGAGCACAAGAGGTTGGTGTGGTTGGAGCCGCCCGCGGCGGTCCCCAGCGAACGTCGAACGACGGTGACCTTCAAGGAGACCGCCAAAGGCACCCGGGTGCGCATCGAAGAGGCCGGATTCGGTGAGAGCGACGCCTGGCGGGGACATCTCGACGGCACCCGCCATGGTTGGACCCAGAACCTGGCAGGCCTGCATCTCTACCTGCGAACGGGCGTCAAGTTCGACCGTATGAACACCTTCAGGGCCGATCTTGGTGCGCACCTGGTCGACACACCGGCCGGGCCCGAGGTGGTGAGCGTGGCGCCCGGCGGGTTCGCCGACCAGGCCGTGCTGCGCTCGGGCGATATCGTGGTCCGGCTCGGCGCCGCGCCGGTCTTCGACATCGCCGACGTTTGGCTCTTCTGCCGGGAGCACACTGGTGGCACGGAGGTCAGCGTCAGCTTCGTTCGTGACGGAGCCCTCCTCACGGCCCAGGCGATCTTGGGGTATCCGTAGCCCGCCGCGGCGACACTGTGCTGCGCCTGCATTCTCCTTGAAGGACTCTGTCGAGTCTGTCTCGCCCGCGTACGTCCCACTCAGTGGTCCGTTCTCGATTCGCCGGCTCGGTGTGTGCCCGCCTCGCGCATCACCTCTACCAGGTTCGCGAAGTTGTCCCTGCCATGGCCCCCGCTTGAGCGTCTCGCTGACGGTACTGGGCGGCAACGCATTTTGGCCGTCCGCTTTCTGGTTCAGCGCGCGTAACGGCAACCGCGCCCAGGCTCGCAGCTCGGCCATCCGCTCCAGAAACTCTTCGGCCGTGCTCGCCATGGACGGATCCGGCGGATCTCCCGTGGGCGACTCGGTCGTGATTTCCCTGCCGAGAGAGCGCGCCGCCTGTAGCGAAACCGCCCAGCGAGAGCTGGGCGGTTTCACGTGAGCGGTGCGCCGCCAGGGACTCGACCGGACCCGTAGTCGAGCTGACCGGTCCGGAGGAGGGTCCGCTTGCCTCGGCACCGGTGCTCGGGGACGAGGCGCGGCTGCGGAAATCCGCGCTAGGCGAGCGGATCTACCACTGCGGGCCGCTGATCCTCGAGATGATGTCCCGATCGTCCCCCAGCGGTTGCTGGTTGGCCTGCACCGGGACGTAGCGGATGACGCTGACCTCCATCCGGAACGACGAATTCACGAACTCGCCGCGTTTGTAGTTTCCGTTGTTGGGGTCATAGGTGCGAGCGTAGTAGTCGGTCTGCACCCAGCGAACCGCGATCACCGGGGCCAGATAGGCGACCCTCGCGCCGGGGTCCACCTCTTCGGTCTGGATGGCCGCAACCCCTTCGGTTGTCGTCGTGTCCTCGCCCCACGTACGGACATACGCGATGTCCAACTTCTCGAGCTTGCCGCGAACCTCGATGGAGTTCCGCACCGACTTCGCGGTCGCCTCGCTGACATTCGTGTTTATCGCGATTGCGGTGGTGTTCTCCGTGATGGAGATCGGATTGATCGCGATGCCCTGGTCGACCCCGACTTCGCTCCATTGGCCCGTGTGCTCGACGCCCTCATAAGGCGGGTAGCAGCCAGTGACCAGCCCGGACGGTGAGCAGGCGTCGAAGTACCGGGTGTACTGCTGGTGCCGCTGGGCGTCCGCGGCCCGGGACGTCTCTATCCGCTTGCGTGCGCACGCGGAGTCGCACCAGTTCAGGCCCGCCTTGTCGGCGTACCGGTCCGCCGAACCCTGCGTGACCGGCACCGGGGCGGCGCCGCCGCCGCCGGACCCGCACACGTCGTCGGCGCACGCCCGCAGACCGGTCGGATCGGCCATGGTGACGGGGTTGTTGTTGCTGTACGCGAAGCCGTGCATCTGCTGGGGATCGTTGACGTCGATGATGGGATCGACGCTGATGAAGGCGCCGAGCGCGGGGTCGTATTCGCGCGCCCCGATGTGGGTGAGGCCGTTCGGGTCGTTCGTCCCGTCGACGAAGCCCTTGTCGCCGGCCCACCCGGCGGGAGCCGTACCGCGAACTCCGCCGAAGGGAAGGGTACGGCGGCGGGAAACGCTCAGGTCGGTGGCCTTGATGAGGGCCTCGGTAGTGTTGTGGTGGTCTTGGGCGGTCCATGACAGGGCGCTCGGGGTGCGGACCGCGATGGCCGTACCCAGATGGGAGTAGTGGCGGGTGCCGGTCACCGTGCTGCCGGTCCGGCGTAGTTCGAGACCGCCGGGCAGGTAGAGGGTGACGCCGCCGGAGTCGCGGCGCAGCATCCGAGTGCCGTCGACGTCGTAGAGGTTGGTGGTGGTCAGGCCGCCCTGGGTGGAGCTCGCGAGATGGCCTTCCTTGTCCCATGCCAGGGTGGTGGTGACGCCGCCGACCGTGCGACTGGTGGTGTTCCCGGCCGCGTCGTAGGCGAAGGTGTCCGAGCCGGTCGCCGCGCCGGACTTGTCGATACGGGTGACGGCGTGCGGTTTGCTGCCGGCGGCGCCGCCCTGGGGAGGCTGCGCGTAGTCCCGGACCGTGTTCGTCGCGGCGTGCCAGGTCTCGACGTCGCGCCCGCCGGTGAGGGTGTAGCTGTAGGAATGCCAGTAGCTCGCCGGGCCGCCCAGACCGGTCAGCGATCGCGCGGCGGCGCAGTCACCGGTGGACGGTGTCCAGGCTTCGACGAGGCGGCGGAGGTAGTCAGTGGTGTAGCACTGGTAGTCGGCGGGCTGGCCCCCGTTGGGGGTGTCCGCGATGCGGGTCACGTTGCCGGCGTCGTCGTGGGCGTAGCCGAAGTCGACGACTTCGCTCTTGAATTCTGGGACCACCGAGAAGTTCGTGGTGCGGCCGGTCGGCTCATCGATGGTGCTGGTCTGCCAGACGCGCTTGCCGTCCTGGCCGAGGATGCGCTGGATCGCCTGACCACGCTGATTGTAGATCACGTCGTTTACGTAGATTTGCGATCCGGCGCTCAGGTAGGTCGGCGCGCCGACGGCGTTGTAGCCGAAGGTGAGCGTCTCGGCGGGCAGGCCGCCGGTAGCGGGTGAGGTGGTGGAGTCGATCTGGCCGTCCTGGTTGTAGGTGGTGCTGAAGGCGTACGACCCGGCCAGCGCCCCCTCGGCCGCCGGGATTGTGATCTTCGTGTCGGTGGGGCGACCGCCCGGGTCGTAGGCGATGACCTCGGAGACATAGAGGTTGGCCCCGTCGTGGCGGATGGATTTGGCCGGTTTGCCCACGCCGTTGGCGGCGGTGTCGTAGATCCATTCCGCGAGTGGGTTGCCGGCCGCGTCACGCAGGGAGGTTTTGCGGCCCAGCGCGTCATAGGTGTACGCGAGGGTGATTTTCCTGGCGTCCGTGACGGTGACGAGCTGACCAGCGGCGTCGTAGGTGGACTCGGAGACGCCCTTGTCCGGGTCCGCGGTCTTGATCTTCCGGCCGCGCTGGTCGTAGGTGTAGCGCCAGACGTTGCCGGCGGCGTCGGTCACGGAGGCGAGGGCGCCGCCGTCGGTGTAGGTGTAGTCGGTGGCGTCGAAGGCCGTTCCCGTACGGTACTGCCGCAGTTGCGTTGTGCGCCCACGGGCGTCGAGGAGGCTTTCGGTCTTGGTGCCCCCGGCCGGGGGCAGCACGGTGGTGCGGTCGCCGCCGTGGGTGGTGACAGTTTTCCATCGGGGGACGCCGTTGGCCTTGAGCACGGTCTCCGTGATCCGCCCGGACCCGTCGTAATGGTTCTCGGTCACCGACGGGATCGCCGTCGTCGGAGTGACCAGCGTGGTGACCGGCGCGCTGCCGTCGTGGTAGTACGGAGCCGAGGTCCAGGCGACCAGGCCCCGGGAGTCGCGGACGGTGTCGGTGATCAGCCGCCCGCCGCCGACCGCCTGGGTCTGGCTCTGCCGCTCGCGGAGCAGGCCGTCGAAAAGGGTCACAGAGGTCAGGTACTTGTTGGTGCCGGTCGGCAGCAGCTTCCTGGAGGTGATCGCCGAAGGCGCGTTGGCGCGGATCAGGTAGGTGAAGGTCGTGTCGGCGCCCTGCGCACGATCCCGGCCGGGTAGCCAGACGGCTGTCAGCCGGCCGAGACCGTCGTAGACCAGGTCCGTTCTGGCGGCGTTGGGGGCTTCGACGAGCTTCGGCTGCTGCCAGGCGATCTCCATGGTGGTGGTGGTCGCGTGGCCGGCTGGGTCGGTGGTCGTGACGGCGGTCACTGGGCCCGCCTTGGCCGGGGTGTAGCCCGTCGTGGTCGTCCGGCCCAGCGCGTCGGCGCTGCTGGTCGTACGGCCGTTGGCGTCATAGCCGATGATCGCGGTCACCACCCACTGCGGCGTGCTCCCGGACCACGAGCCGACCTCCTCCGTCTTGACGACCAGGCCCCGGGTGGGCGCGGTGCCGAAAGGCTTGCTGGGGTCGTCGAAGTAGCTGCGGGTCATCGACAGGACGTCGCCGGGGACGGCGGGCGTGGCCGTACAGGCGACTCCGTAGGTGTTGACCTGGGAGACCCTGTTCCGCATCGTGTCGTTGATCAGATAGGTGGTCTTGATGCACCGGTCGTCCGAGGCCGTGCTCTCGTCGCCGAGATCGCTTACCTCGATCGGTAGGTTGTCCGCGTTGACCTTGGTGATGGTCTTGGTCCACCGGGTGGTGTCGTTCCAGGTGAGATGGGTACGGGCGGCCGTGGTCGCGTCGCTGACCAGGTACGACTTGAGCGGGCCGCCCTGCGTGTTGACGCCGGTCTGGGTGTGGGCGGGCTCGACGAGCGAGCCGGTCAGCCAGGTTCCGCCCAGCCCGTCGTAGGTGATCTGCTCGCGCAGCCTGCCCGCCAGGGCCTCGTGGTCCTCGATCGGTTTGGAGTGCGGGTCACCGGTGCCGTCGAGGGAGTCCCTGACCCAGACGTCGCGGGTTCCGGTCGGCTGTTTGTCGCCATCCATGCCGCGGAAGTAGCGGTATTCGGTGGCCGACTGAGTCTCCAGACCGGTGCGCACCCGCACCCGGCCGTAGCCCCGCCATTGGCCCCAGGTGCGCTTTTTCTCCTCGGTCAGTTCGGAGTCGTCGTAGTGCCAGGCGGGCGTGTCCAGGTAGTCGTAGTTGGTCTGCTCGTGGGAGAAGCCGCCGGTGTTGTCGTAGACGTCGACGCGGGCGACGACGTACTTGTGGAACCAGTCGAGCGTCGGCTCGGTCCCGTCGGGAGAGTAGTACTGCGGCATGCACCGCTTGGTGTTGCTGTGCTGGGTCGGCAGGCTTGACCGAGTGCAGTCGCCGGGGAGGTAGGTGACGCCGATCTGCGCCCCCGACTCGGTCGTGATCGACACGATCCGGAACCGGTTGAGCGCCGTGCGCCCGTCAGAAGGGCCGTCCACGCGGTTCGGGAAGGGGTCGGCGCCCGGCGAGAAGACGATCTCCGGGTGGGCTGTCGAGGCTCCGCCCGGCACCCCCGAGCCGGTACGGGTGATCCCGTCCAGCCACATCGGAACGCCCTCGGCCCGGCTGGATCCGGCGTTGAGGTAGGAGTGGCGCAAGGCCCAGGACTCGACCGTACGGTACTGCGCGGGGCTCAGGGACGCGTCCCACACCTGGGCCCTCACCTTGGCCAGCCGCTTCTGGGTCCAGTACGTCGGAGCGCCCTGCTCGGTGCACCGGGCGCCCGGCTGGCAGTACTGGTCCCACGGCGTGTCCGGCCAGGAGGCGGCGACCGGCTTTTGGGTCGAGTCGAAGCAGGTGGCGCCGGGCAGGCAGCGGTCGGCGACGTCGAAGACGACCTGCGCGGCGGGTTGCGCCTGGTCGGTGCGGGTACCGTACTGGATGCGGGACAGCCAGCCGCCGCGGTCGTAGAGGGTGCGCTTGCCGGGGTCGTTCTCCCGGCCGTAGGCGCCTTGCTCCCGATCGTAGAACAGGCTCATCGTGTTGCCGTGGGGGTCCCGTACGTGGTTGAGGTTCCACCGCCAGGCCTGGCTCCGGCGGGAACCCGCGAAGTCGCCCGCGGCATGGCCGGGCTCGCCCGGGTGGTTGCCGTAGACCTGGGTGGTCCAGGTGGATTTCGACGCGGCGTCGCCGCCGAAGAAGTACTGGGTGCCGTCGATCGTGGTGACCTTCCAGTACTCGCCGTCCTGGTCGCCGTTGCCGACGCCGGTGTCCTTGATCAGCTCGATTCTGGAGCCGTCGTCGGACACGCCCTTCCACCGGCCGCCGCCGACGTCGATCAGCTCGGTGGCCCGGCCGTTCAGCGACATCGTCGCGTTCGCCTTCCACCAGCACTGGTCACCGGTCTTGTCGCCCTTGTTGTTGGGATCGTTCCCGCCGGTCTGGTCGGTGTCGGAGGCGCACGATTTGTAGGTCCGCTCGATGAACCCCGGCCACAGGTCCCAGCCGTCGCCGATCCAGGAGCCCTGCGTGTTGGTCCCGCCAGTGCGGCCGTCCACCGTCTGCGAGGAGTAGCTCAGTGACAGCGAGGGCACCGGACCGCCCGCGCCGGGGGGCAACCGGAGCGGATACGACCAGGAGAAGCCGCCGCTCTGCTGGGACACCTGCCAGGTGGAGGACGGGGACAGCGAGGTCGCCCGGTAGTCGCCGTTGTCGCCGGACGCGCCCGCGGTCGCGGCCAGCACCATCGACGCGCCATCCGCGGGGAGCCGCACGTCCGCGGTGAGTTCACGGGTGGCGGTGTCGTTCCTGGAGCTCACCGGTGTGGCGGCGTCCAGGCCGCAGCCTTCGGTGCCGGGTGCGGTCAGCGCGCAGGGCGGCAGTTCGACCAGACGGAGCCGGGAGGCCCAGTCGCCGCCGTAGGCGGAGCCGAAACCCGAGTAGTCGACACCGACCGAGACGGGGCCGGCGGCTCCCTTCTCGGTCCGCGCCACGGTGAAGAGCAACCCGGTGACACCGGCCTTGCCCGTCGTCGCGCGGTCGTGCACCCGCAACCCAACCTTGCCCGTCGCGGCCCCGCTCGCCAGGGCGGCGTTCGGCCGCCCGACCCACACCGGCGTGCCCGGCGCCCGGTCGGGGAGCGCGAGGTCCGCCACGGTGGTGGCGGCCGGCGGCCAGGACACATGGGGGGCGCCGGCCCGGGGCGGCTGGACGACCTTCGGCGCGGTGCCGCCCTTCAGGTCCTTGACCGAGATGCTCGCCACGTCCTCGGGGACGGGCGGGCTCCACTGCGGCGCGGCCGCCAGCGTCTCACCGCCCATGAGCGGCATCGTGATCAGTAATGCGGTGGTTATCGTGAGAATTCGCTTCATTTCCGGCTCCTACGCCTGTGATCCGTCGAAGGAGATCTCGCCCTGGGTGAGAGCCCGCTGGTAGGCGGCCACGCGGTCGACCGCCCCCGGCCAGAACTGCGCCGGGACGCCCGACTGCTTCGCCCTGCCGACCGCCCAACCGTCGTTCGCCGACCAGCCGCCGGCAAACGACGCCACGTCGGTGCCGTCGAAGTTGTCGCCGTTCACGTAGAGGCGGATCCGGCCGCCCGCCTGGTCGTGGACCCCGGCCAGATGCACCCAGCCGGCGCCGACGGACTCGGTCGAGCAGGCCCTGCTCTCCGTGCCGCCGGCGGCCATCATCGTGAAGCACCAGGCGGGGTCGGGCGCCGCGTCACCGTCCTGGTCCAGGTCGGCGCGGTACTGCAGGAGGAACCCCGAGCCATCGGGGCCGTCGGCCGACACGGCGGTGACGGGGCCGGACACCACGGTGTCCATCAGCTTCACCCAGGCGGTCACGGTGAAGGAGTTTCTCGTGTCGAGCACCGGAGTGATCGTGGTCCACGCGGTGCTCCCGTTCAGCGCGACCGCGCTGGTGCCGGCGCGTCCCGCCGTACGGGCCGCCGTCCCGGCGACGGTGAGCGGGCGGTCGCCGGGAACCGAGGCCGCCGTGGTTCCGCCGCTCTCGTCGAAGCCCCACACCCAGGTCTTCGTGGTGGCCGGCCGGACCAGGAACTCGTAGGTGGCCGCGCTCGCGGCCGTGTTCCCCGCCGGATCGGCCGCCCGCACGCTCAGCACGTTGGGCCCCTCCCGGTCGGGCGTCAGGGAGCCGGTCCAGGTGCCGCCGGGCGCGTCGAACCAGCCCTTGTTCACGCCGTTGAGGGTGAGCTCGACCTTCGAGGCGCCGGCCGCGGCGGCGGTGAACGCCCCTGCCTGACCGACCCCGCCGCTCCACACGCCCGAAGATTTGGGCGGGTACGCGGTCGAGGACACCGTCAGGCCGGTCGGCGGGGACTTGTCCACCGTGAAGTCGAACCAGGCGGAGTAGGCGCCGCAGAGGTAGGCGTCGCAGCCGCGCACCCGCCATGAGTAGCCGCCCTCGGGAAGGTCCGCCGACACCTGCCAGGACGCTGCCTGGTCGACCGCCCTATTGCTCACCGCACCGCCCGACAACGCCTTCTGGACCGTACGGCCCGCCTGGTCGTACACCTCGAACTCGACCCTGCTGAGGGTGCCCCCGTTGGGGTCGTCGGGGATCGCCTGCAACGTCGGCTTCCCGGACCGGACCTGCGCACCGGATGTGGCGCAGGAGGAACCGCAGTCGCCAGTGATCTGCAGCGCGGTGGGCGCGGTCGGCGTGTGGTTGTAGGTCACGGCCAGCGCCACGCTGTTGGGGAGGAAGTACGACCAGCCGTAGTGGTCGGACTCGTTGCTCGATTTCAGGCCGAGCGTGACGGTGTCGGTGTTGGCGGTCGCCAGCGACTGGAGCTTGGCGTCCAGGACCGTGCCGGCCTCGTCGAAGATCTGCTGCTGGTCGGGATCGGGACAGCTGCTCTCGTTGGCCGCGAACTGCTTGGTGTCAATATGCGCGAGATAGTCGTCGGCGGCCGTGTTCCAGGTGTAGGAGGAGAAGTTGCCGATGTACCTGGTCTGCCACAGCTGCGTCTTGTAGCCGCCGCAGGCGGCCACGTGGTCGGCGGTCACCTTCAGGGACGCGCCGAGGATCTTCGCGCCGTTCAGTTGGCCGATGTCGAACTGCATGAATGTCCGCCAGATGCAGCTCTCGTTCCACTTGCGCCCGACGCGCATGCCCGACCGGTACTGGGTGTAGTACGACCCGCTCTTGTCGCAGCTCGTCACGTGCGTCCAGTTGGCCGGAGATGGCTTGCTGAAGGTGGGATCGATGTACAAAGGGAACTTCGTGTCCTCGCCCCGCAGCATGTCGGCCACCGGGGTGACCGTGAGCTCGGTCTCGGTTACCGTCGCCGCCATCTTCTCGACGCGGTGCCGTACGGCGTCCGCACCGGTCATCTCGCCGGTCGACGCCGAGCCGGAGTCCCACATCAGGGCGGAACCGGACTGGAACAGCGGCTTGCCCGCTGTGTCCACCACCTCCAGCACGCCGCCCCGCTTGCGGACCGCGCCTCCTTCCGCGTCGATCCCGAACCGGAGCCGGGTCAGCGCGGGATCCGCCGCCGCCCGGGCGTTCTTGACCACCAGCAGCTGCGAGAACCCGTCGGGCTCGGCGCGTACCTGGAGATCCACCCCCGGCAGCACCTCCGGGTAGGTGGCGGTGTCGCCGCTCAGGACCGGCGCGGGAAGTCGCCAGGGCGCTGCCAGGCGCACCCGGGTGCCCCGCTCGCCGAGCGTCACCAACGGCGCGGAACCTCCTCCGGAGAACCGCACGTCCGCGGTGGTCGCGCCCGGGACCACGCTTCCGTCGGCGTCGAAGTGGAGGGAGGTGTCGACCGCCCGCCATCCGCCGCCCGTCCTCACCCGTTGCGGTGTGATCGCCTGGACCGAGGTCAGCGTCCCGTCCGGATTGGCGAAGACCTGTCCCCGCTCCGTCCGCTGAGACAGGTCCTCGACCGTGGTACCGCACCGGGCCGCTTCCGCACCGGTCGCCACGACCGCGCACGGCGGTTCCTCCTGTGGTCCGGCGGCTTCACTGGCCGGCGGAGCCGCAGCCAATCCGGCGAGAAGCAACCCCAGCACTACGCCGACACGAGCCGGCAACCTCAACTGCAACAGATACGCCATCGGTGACTCCGTGTTCGAACGAACGGCGGCAGTAGCCGCACCGCGCAACTGTCACAAGAGGGGCGTTATATCTCCGCATATCCGTGGATGTCATGCCTGTACGACCGATATACGGCACTTGTACCTGACCGTCGAAACCTTGGTGGCGAACAGCGCGGCAGGCATGCCGTGATCTCGATCCACATCTGCGCCGGCGGCTGGAAGGTGTACGACACCGGGAACGGCGCTCTGGTCGGATCGGGCGTGGTGCCTCTGGGCAAGGTCGTCACGGCGACGATCCCTGGGCTCTACGGCCGGTCCTACCTCAAGATAAACGGGTGCCTCGGCCACACGGGAACGATCCGCAACTAGGCGTCCTTCGGTGCGGGAGAAGTGGCCCAGGACCACCCACTGGGGCCACTTCTTGATCACGTGCAAAGGCGGTACCGCCGTCCTGGGCCGCGTTGCCGTCGGCGACGGCGCGTTCGCGGGCGTACAGGCGGACGAGATCGTGAAACCGGTAGCGGGTGGTGCCCGTGTCGTCCTTGCCGGCGACTTCGAGAAGGTGGGCGTCGACCAGTTCCCGCAGCAGCGTGGTCGCGGACTCCGCGTCGATGCCCAGCAGCGCCGCGCCCAGGCCAGCCGGGAAGTCGGGCACCGCCAGCAGGCCGAGCCCGTGGAACAGCGCCGCCGCAGGGGCGGTCAGGGTGGCGTAGGTGACCGCGAAGCCGGTGCGCACCCGCACGTCGCCGTGGCTGAGCTCGTCCAGCCGACGGCCGTCCACGGCGAGCCGGTCCGCCAACTCCCGCGCGCTGAGGTGCACGTCGGCGGACAGCCGCGCCGCGGTGGTCCGCAGCGCCAGCGGAAGACCGCCGCACAGGGTGGCCAGCCGCTCCAGCGTCGGGGAATCGGCGTCCGGCCCGCTGTGCGCGGCCAGCAGGGCCAGCGAGTCGCGGGAGTTCAGACCGGTCAGCCGGACCAGGTGAGCGCCGTCGCCAGCGGCCAGCCCGTCGAGTCGGTTCCTGCCGGTCACGAGCACGACGCTGCCCGGCGATCCCGGCAGCAGCGGCCGGACCTGGGCGGCCTCGCGCGCGTTGTCCAGCACGATGAGCACGCGCCGCCCGGACAGGACGCTCCTGAGCAGGGCGGCCCGCTCATCGGGATCGTCGGGAACCCGGCGTACGCCCAGGGCGCGCAGGAAACGATCCAGAGCCTGTCCGGGCGAGAGCGGCCGCAGGTCCTCGCCGTACCCCCGCAGATCGACGAAGAGCTTCCCGTCGGGGAACCGGTGGCCGGCGGAATGGGCCCAGCGGAGCGCCAGCGCGGTCTTCCCGACACCGGCCAGACCGGTAAGCCCGACCAGCACCGGAACCCTCAGGTCCTGCGTCAGAAGATCCAGCTCGGCGAGTTCGTGCTGCCTGCCCACGAACACGGCGATGTCGGCCGGAAGCTGCGCCGGCAACGGGCGATCGGGCCGGCTCAACCGGACGGTGGCCGACTGCCGGCCCAGGGCGACGTCCTCACGGAGGATCGCCTCGTGCACTCTCCTGAGTTCGGGTCCCGGCTCCATACCCAGTTCACGTACCAGTATCTGACGCCCTTCCCGGTAGACCCTCAGGGCGTCGGCCCGGCGGCCGGACCGGTGGAGTGCGAGCATCAGGTGAGCGCGCAGCCGCTCTCGCAACGGATGGTCGACGACCAGAGCGGTGAGCTCGGCGATGAGGCCGGTGTGGCGGCCCAGGGCCAGGTCCGCGGTGATCCGCTGCTCGACCACCCGTAACCGGGCCTCAGTCAACCGCAGCACACTCCGCCGCACGAGCGGCAGATCCGCGAGATCGCCGAAGGCCGGGCCACGCCACAGCGCCAGCCCTTTCGCGTACGCCTCGCTCGCCCGCGCCGGCCGCCCGTCGGCCAGGGCGCGATCCCCCTCGCGGGCGAACTCCTCGAAGGTTTCCGCATCCACCTCGCCCGGCCGGACGACCAGCCGGAATCCCCCGGGGTCGCGGGCGATGCGATCGAGGTCGCCCAGCGCGCGGCGCAGATGGTAGAGGTACGTCCGCAGGTTCTCGGCCGCCGACGCTGGGGGCGACTCCCACAGCGACTCCATAAGGCGCTGGACGGACACGTTCCGTCCAGCGTGAGCGGCCAGGGTTGAGAGCAGTATGCGCTGTTTGGTCGAGCTGAGCTGAACCGGCTCCCCTTTGACGGTCAACGCCAGGGGACCGAGGATTCCCAACCGCATCCAATACCGCCCTTTCCCGATAAATCTCCCGATCGTGGGGATTCTCCGAGGTGAGCGAGTTGTTCGCTGGAGCTGGCGGGGTTAATCAATCAATTCCGGTCAACCGCAGATCGGCCGGTACGGCGTCACGGGCAGGTAGGCCGCCCACTCCGCCCGGCCGAGCCCGCGACCGACCTCGCGGCAGATCCGCGCCGCGGCCCGGTCCGGATTGAGTGTCCACCGGATGATCCGGTTGTCGTTCCCCCCGGAGAGGAGGTCTCCGTCGGCCGTGAACGCCAGGGCGTGCACCGGCGCCCTGTGCCCGCTGAGCACCGCCATGGGCACCCGGGAGGCCAGATCCCACACGATGACCGTGCGGTCGGACCCGGCCGAGGCCAACCACCGGCCGTCCCGGCTGAACGCGACCACCTCGACCGTCCCGGTGTGGCCGACCAGGCCGGCGATCTCCTCACCTGTCGCCGAATCCAGCAGTTTCACCGTATGGTCGGCGCCAGCGGTCGCGATGACCGTTCCCGACGGGCTGAAGGCGACGTCCAGTATCGCGCCCTGCCCGGTGCCCGTCCGGTAGCGTGGCACGTTCGCCCCCAGATCCCAGACGGTAAGCACGCCCGAGGCGCCGGTCGCGGCGAGCAGACGCCCGTCCGGCGCGTAGCTCACCCCGGTCGCGAAGACGGCGGGCGGCGGGAACGGGGCGGGGTCGAGACGGCCTTCGGAGCGGGCCGTCCACCGGAATAGTCCGAGCGCGGCGGCCACCAGCTCCGAGCCGCGCGGATGGTAGGCCAGGTCCGTGGAGGCCCCCAGCCCGTCATAACGGATTGTGTTGATCTTCTTGCCCCGGGCCGGATCCCAGAGGACCACCTGGTGGTCGCGGGTCACCACCGCCAGGCTCGTCCCGCCCGGGCTGAAGGCGACGGCCTCGGCGTGGTCGGTGAGACCGTCCAGCCGCCGGAGCGGGTTGCCCGCGCCGTCCCACAGCCGCACGGTGCCGTCGCTGCCGGCGGAGGCGATGACCGAGCCGTCCGGGCTGATCTCGACCGCGTTGACCGCCGCACTGTGCCCGCCGAACGGCGGCAGCACCGGCTCCCGCACCACGATCGTCCCGCCGAACCCGGACGAGACCAGGCGGCGGCCATCCGGGCTGAGTGCCACCGTCAGCGTCTCGGCCCTGGTCCGGTCCTGGTAGGTCTCGATCAGCTCATTCCGCCGGTAGTCCCAGATGGTGATCAAGCCGTTCTCGTCAGCCAGCGCGATCCGGTCCCCCACCGGCGCCGAGATGTCCCACGCGTACGGCGTCAGCTTCGGCAGTGCACTCACTTCGACCGGCCGCTCCCCATCGAGGTCCCAGAAGCGCACGCCCAGCCGTTCGGCGGCGGTGACAAGCAGACGTCCGGACCCGAAGGCCACCCGGTGGACGAAGGCTGCGGGGACGGCGGGGCGCCGCCGCCCGGTGGCTGTCTCCCAGACCATCGGCCCGTCCTGCCGTCCCGAGGTGGAGACCAGCAGTGCCCCGTCGTGGCTGAAGGTCAGGTCGATGACGACGGTTCGATGGCCGTGGAGCACCCGGTGGGTGCCGTCGCGCAGGTTCCACACCTCGATCCGGCCACGGCCGGTCCCGAACGCCAGCAGCGTCCCGTCCTGGCTGATCGCCATCGCGTCCGTGACCTCGTCGGCGGCCCGTCGGAAAACCTCCCGTCCGGTGTCCGGATCCCGCGCCACCACCAAGCCCACGCTCGGCGGTCGCCCCGGCCGCCGGCCCAGCGAGGCCAGCACCCGGCCGTCGCCGGTGTAGGCGACCCGGCGGACCAGCATGGGGTCGGCGGGGTCCACATGTTCGGTGAAGGTCCTGACCACCGCGCGTCCGGCCGGATCCCACACCTTGACCAGGCCGTCGGCACCGCCCGTGGCCAGTAGCCCGCCGCGCGGGTCCGGGGCCGTCTCGAAGATCGAGGCACCGCCGGTGTTCAGCTCGATCCGGCGGCGGGCGGCGGACGCGGCGCTGATCAGGCCGCCCGTGGTCTCGGCGTCCGGGGTCAGGCCGTACGCGACGATGGCCAGCAGTCCCGCCAGGTCGGGGTCGGTGCCCAGCAGTTCGCGGGCCTGCAACGACACTTGGTGCGAGACGGCCACGTTCCGCTGGCGCTCGGCCTCCCCGCCCTGCCGCAACGCCACGCCCCCTGCCGCCACGGCGGCCAGCAGCAGCACCGCCAGCACCGCTACCGCGCGGGCGAGCAGGCGCGTCCTGCGCCGTTCCAGACCACGGCTGGCCTGCAGGAAGGCCGACTCCAGCTGGTTCAGCTCGGCCGGGTGGTCGGCCGCCAAGGCCGCGGCCGCGGCCAGCTGCGCGCCCCGGTAGAGCGCGCCAGGGTCGCGGCGCAGGTCCTGCCAGCGGTACGCGGCGTCGGTGAGCCGCCGGTGGGTGAGCAGGTTGGCGCGGTCGTCGGTGAGCCAGCGGTGCAACCGGGGCCAGGCCCGGATCAGCGCCTCGTGGGCCACCTCCACCGACTCCTCGCCGAGCACAACCAGGCGGGCATCGGCCAGCCGGGCCAGCACGTCGGCGACGGCCTGGGGGTCGCCGATTCCGACCAGTTCGGCGCGGGCGATCGGGCGGCGAGTGTCCTCGGTGCCCTCGCCGAGGGCAGTGAGCCGGAGGAAGATCCGGCGGGCCGGCTGCCGATACGCGGCGTCGAACTCGCCGTACACGCGTTCCGCGCTCTGGGCGATGGCGCCCCTGACCCCTCCGGTCGCCTGGTAGGCGGCGAGCGTCAGCCGCTCGCTGGTCCGGTTCCGCCAGGTTTCCTGTAAAGCGTGGGAGAGCAGCGGCAGCGCGCCCGGCTCGGCTTCGGTGTCGGCCAGCACGGTGGCGAGCAGGTCCGGATCCACGGTGAGCCCGGCTCGGGCGGCGGGCAGCAGCACGATCTCCCGCATTTCGCCGGTGACGGGCGGCCCGACCACGAGCTGGGCGTCCGCCGTGAGGGCCACCAGGCGGGGATCCAGGTGGCCGATGAAGTCGGCCCGCACCCCGAGCACGACCCCGGTGCGCCGCTCGGGGCCGAGCGCGAGGTCGAGCAGGGCGGCCACGAAGGCGCGTCGTTCGCCGTCGTCGGCGCAGAGTGTGAACACCTCCTCGAACTGGTCCACAACCAGCAGCGCGCGGCTATCGTCCGGGAGCGCGCCTCGCACGGCGATGTCCAGGGTGGCGGGATCGTCGGCGAGTTCCTCGCGGAGCCGGTGCACGTCCAGGCCGGACATCTTCGCCACCTGGCCGGCCAGCGCGTCCAGGGGGTGCGCGGTGGGGGTGGTGAGCATGGTCCGCCAGCGGGGGTCCCCGCTCAGCGCGCCCATCAGCCCTGCCCGCAGCAGCGACGACTTGCCGCTCCCCGAGGCGCCGAAGACGGTGATCACTGGCTGTCGGTCGGCCAGCTCGCGGAGGCGTTCGAGCAGGCGGTCACGGCCGAAGAACCGGTCGCCATGCTCCGGCTGGAAGGTCATCAACCCCTGGTACGGGCAGGGCGGCTCCCGGTCCTGGTGGTCCGGCGTGTCGGCCGCCGCCCGCCAGCGCGCCCGCCACTCCTCCTCGTCTCCGCCGAGGGCGCGGACGTAGGCGAGGGTCACCTCCAGGGAGGGCAGCCGCTCGCCTTTGGCAGCGCTGGAGAGCGTGCTGGCGGAGTAGTGGGCCAGCCGTGCCAGCCGACGGTAGCTCATCCGGCCGGTCCGGTCGCGCAACAGCCGTAGGTGCCAGGCGAAGGCCTGGACCGGGCCGGCCGCTGGGTCGAGCGGGCGTTCGGGCCTCCCCATGACCCCTCCGCCGTCTGATTGATCCCTCTTCGTCATCGCATGACGCGCGAGATAACAAACCACACCTGGTGTCGTATCGTCCAGGGGTCATGTAAGGAATTCCAGGGCTTGATCTGCTTAAGGGTTCCAGGGTTGCTTGAGCATCCCGGCGAGTCTGGTGGGCGGCGATGAGATCGGGTCTGGAGAACGTGGCCCTCGACTTGTTCGACGCCGCCTCCGCCCCGGTGCTCGCAGCGACTGACACGCTCAGCGCAGGGCTGGACGGCCAGCAGCAGGCCCGCAGTGCCGAAGATCGTGATGTCCGACAAAGTCACCTGCCCGTTTGCAGATGGTCACCTCCGCCAATATTTCATTCTGGGTCAGCTCGCGGCGCGGTCGCCGAGCGGGCGGCGGCGCAATGCGGGGTCGGTCAGGGGTGCGGGGCTCCAGAGGCCGACAGGGTGGTAGACGTTGGTGCCGGGCGGCACGAGTTCGTCGATCCGGTCGAGCACGGTGTCGTCGAGCACCAGCGAGGCGCCCTTCAGCAAGCCATCCAGCTGCTCCATCGTGCGCGGGCCGAGGATGACCGAGGTGACCGCCGGATGTGACGCGACGAAGGCGATGGCCAGCGCCGGCAGGGTGCAGCCGAGCTCGTCCGCCAGTTTCACCAGTTCCTCGACGATCTCCAGCTTGGCTGCGTTGACCGGGATGGACGGGTCGAACCGTTCTGGCGCGCGCGCGGCGCGGCCCCGCGACATGTCGACCTGCTGCCCCTTGCGGTAACGGCCGGTCAGGAACCCCCAGCCCAGCGGGCTGTAGGTGAGCACGCCCATGCCGAGCCGCTGCGCCGTGGGAAGGACGTCGCCCTCGATGCCGCGGGCCAGGATGTTGTACGGCGGCTGCTCGGTGCGGAACCGGTACAAGCCTCGCTGCCGGGCCACGTGGTAGGCCTCGACCGTCTCGTGCGCCGGGAAGGCCGAGCTGCCGAAGGCCCGGATTTTGCCCTGCCGTACCAGATCGGTCAGTGCGGAGAGGGTCTCCTCGATGTCGGTCCGGTGGTCGGGGCGGTGGATCTGGTAGAGGTCGATCCAGTCGGTGCGCAGCCGCTTGAGACTCGCCTCGACCTCGCGCATGATCCAACGCCGCGAGTTGCCGCTGCGGTTGGGCCCCTCCCCCATCTGGAAGTGCACCTTCGTCGCCAGCACCACCTCGTCCCGCCGGCCCTGCAGCGCCTTGCCCACAATCTCCTCGGATTCGCCCGCCGAGTACATGTCGGCGGTGTCGACGAAGTTGATCCCGTGGTCGAGGGCGGTGTGGATGATGCGGATGCTGTCATCGTGGTCGGGGTTGCCGGCCGAGCCGAACATCATGGTGCCGAGGCAGTGGGTGCTGACCTCGATACCAGTGCCGCCGAGGATGCGATATCTCATACTTCGGAACCGTAGAATCTAGAGCCGACTCTAGGTCAAACTGGGCCACATGTTGGGTTTGAGCATCGGTCAGGTCGCCGAGCGCACCGGGCTCAGCGTGCACACACTCCGGTTCTACGAGCGGGAGGGGCTGCTGGCCCAGCCGGTACGGCGGGGAACCGCAGGGCACCGGGTCTACAGCGAGGGTGACGTCGACTGGCTGGGCGTGTGCATCCGGCTGCGGGCCTCCGGCATGCCCCTGACCGATATCCGGCGCTACACCGAGCTCGTCAGGGCGGGCCAAGGCAACGAGGTGGAACGGCTGGAGGTGTTGCGCGAACATCGCGAACGGGTGCTCGCCCAGATGCATGAACTCAACGAGTGCCTCAAGCTGATCACCCACAAGGTGGCCGTCTACGAGAGCCGTCTGGGTTTGCGGGACAACGTCCCAGATTGTGCGCCCTAAGCCTCTTCGGGGATTGCTTCGATGCTCACCGTTGGAGGGGCCGGCCGGGACGAGCCGGCCAGGTCTGACGTCAGCACGGCGGGTTCCAGCGCCAGGCCATGCGTGCCGTGTCAGCGGCCGCGTCAGCACGGCGACGGCCCGCTATCAGAGGGGTCGGCGATCGTAAAGGCCATGAACGGCGCGGCGGTCACGGCCACGAGGCCGGGGCCACCGGGCACCAGCAAGACCCCACCTCTCCCAAGGAGCACACCATCATGGCCATCACCCTCTCCGAGCAGGACCAGCACACCCTCCGCACCGCCGCCTGGGGCGCCGTCTCCCTGATCACCGCCGCCGGCGCCGCCGGCTCCCCGCACAAGGCCGCCACCCAGGCCTCCATCGCCCTGACCTCCGCCACCGGCGTCGTCGGGCACGTGCTCACCAAGGCGCCCAAGGGCCTGTACAGCAGCAAGACCACCGCCGCCCTCGCCGACCAGGTGCTGCCCGCCCTGACCGCATCCATGACCCTGCTCGAGCAGCTGGACGCCGCCGAGGCCGACAACTTCCGCCGCGCCGTTCTCGTCGCCATCGAGGCCGCCGGCCACGGCCAGAGCGAGCCCAGCCCCACCGTGGCCGAGATGGCCCGCAAGATCACCGCAGCCCTCGACGCCGCCTGATGGGATGTCAGCCTCGTGTCACAGGGGTCCGCTTCGAACCCCTGTGACACGACGGCGTGCGCACGATCCTGACGGGACGGCCCATTCACGCGGTCGAGGTTCGGCTCTGCGATCGGGGTCCGGCCGAAAATCGTTTGCCTCGCGTGGCGGGCTCGGGGAATGTGGTGTCCATGAGGCTCTGACGGACAGCACCGCTATTTCGAGATGCCACGGCGCTCACTCGCCGCCGTGATGCCGCATGCCCACACCCTGTTCAGCGAAGAGAGCGTCTTTGTCTCAGCAACACTCCCTGCCTCCGGCCGCTGCGGCCACGGTCACCGTGTTCGCCTCCCCCACGAGCTGGATCGAGTCCGATGCCGTCGCGCAGTGCCGTCAGGTGGCCGCCCTTGACGGCATGATGCACGTCGCCGCCATGCCGGACCTGCACCCCGGCAAGGGCGCCCCCATCGGCGCCGCCATGGCGTCGACCGTCCTCTACCCGTTCCTGGTGGGCTCCGACATCGGTTGCGGTATCGCCGTGTTCCCCATCAAACTCAAGCGCGCCATCCCCGAGAAGCTCGCCGCCCGGTTCCCCGACCTCGATCGCGCGCTCGACCCTGAGCAGGATGCCGACGATCCCGCCTGGACCGTGGTGAAAGGCGACATCCCCGCAAGTCACGTCGAAGGGCTCGGGACGGTCGGCCGGGGCAACCACTTCGTCGAGCTGGCGCGGATCGGGAGCGTCTTCGAGCCGGAGCACGCGAACCGGCTCGGACTCGCCACTGGCGACCTGGTGCTCATCGTCCACAGCGGTTCCCGAGGGCTGGGCGAGCGGATCCTGCGAGCCCACACCGAGGTCCACGGCGCGGCCCCCGCCCCTGATCCCGATGCCTACCTGGCGATGCATGACGACGCCGTACGTTGGGGGTCGCTCAACCGGCGGCTGCTGGCCGCCCGGGTCGCCCATGCCCTGGGGGCCGAGCCCACCGAGCCGATCGTCGACCAGTGCCACAACCTGGTCGAGGTCCGCGACGGCATCTACCTGCACCGCAAGGGGGCGGCGCCGGGTGACGGCCGTGACGTGCTCATCGCCGGTACGCGAGGCACCCCGTCCTATCTCGTGGCAGGCCACGCCGGGCCGGACGCCAACCATTCCGTGGCCCACGGTGCGGGCCGCAAGATGTCCCGTGCGGACGCGCTGCGCCGGGGGAAGGCCAAGCACACGGTTGAAGAGCTGCGCCGCACGCCCATGGGGTCACTGGTGGTGTGCGGCGACCGGCAGTTGCTGTTCGAGGAGGCGCCGTCGGCGTACAAGCGCATCGAGCAGGTGGTCGACGACCTCGTCCACCATGACCTGGCCACACCCGTGGCCACCACGATCCCGCTGGTCACGTACAAGACGGCTGATCAGAGAGACCACCGGGAGCATCGCCGTAAGCGGGGGCGGTCGTGAGCGTCCACCTGCTCCTGTCCGCCGGGCGCGGCCCGCAGGAGTGCGCCTGGGCCCTGGCCCGGCTGCTGCACCGCCTGGAAGCCGACGCCACCCAGCAGGACCTGGAGACCCACCGGGCCCACACTGTTCCGGTGACCGGCCCGGCACCTACCGATCGGTCCTTATCCGAATCGCAGGAGACGCCGCCGAGGCGTTCGCCGCCTCGTGGACCGGAACCCTGTGCTGGCAGGCCCCCAGCCCCTACCGGGCCGGCACCGGCCGAAAGAACTGGTACGTCATCGCCCAGCCGTGCCAGGTCGACATCCCGCGCACGACGTTCACGGAAGCGGACGTCGACATCGTCGGCTGCCGCACCGGCGGCCCCGGCGGTCAGCATCGCAACAAGGCCAGCACGGCGGTACGGGCGACCCATCGGCCCACCGGGATCGTCGTCGTGGTCGACACCGAGCGCCAGTTCAGCCTCAACCGCCGCATCGCCCTGCGGCTGCTGCGAGAGCGCATCGAGCACGGCGACGAGGTGGCGGAGCGCGCCGTCACCGCCGCTCGCCGGCGCATCCATGACGAGCTCGTACGCGGCAACCCCACCCGCGTCGAACACCCCGAGGCACCGGAACAGGACCAGACTCCACAGGTGCCGACGCGCCGGCGACGGCGGTGAGTCGCGGCCTTGCGTAAGTGCGGGCCCGTGAGGAAACGCCGCGACGGTCGGTCTCCCGGCCGAACCGGCGGATGTACCCCGATCCGGTGTGAGAAAGCAGGCGACTCAGCGTTGCAGGCCGTCCCATGACCACCGGGGGATGCTCAGGCCCTTCGGTACGTCGTCCGCGGACTCCGGATAGCGGGCCATGGCCGTGGCGGTGGCCCAGGCGAAGTAGTCGTGCAACACCTGCCGGAGCGGCTCCCGCGTGGTCAGCCCCACGTCCTCGAGAGCATGGTCGAAGCAGGCGATCGCGCGGCGATCCATCTCCTCGTGCGGGCCGTTGCCGCTGTGCATGCGCACGACGGACGTCTCGTCGCCGTACTCATCGGAGTAGAGGGTCGGTCCACCAAGTGCCTCGGCCCAGTACGCGGCCAGCCGCTCGGTGTGCTGAGGGTGGAAGCCCTGGCTGAAGGCATGACCGACCACCTCGTCCGCCATCACGCGAGCATGCCACGCTTCGGCAAGGCGGAGCAGGCCCTTGCTGCCGCCCACGGCCGTATACACGGTCTCCATGCACCGAGAATGCCAGGGCCGGCAGACAATCCACAGGCCCCGCCTTGGTCAGGAGCCGCTGGATGAGGAACATGTCGTCAGGAAAGGGGAGCAGGAGAATCCCGCGGCAGGGAGAACTCGTGCGCGGAAGATCGCGTCAAAGCGTGAATGAGTTCCACCGCCGAGATGAAGGACGGCAAGGTCACCGACTCCGTACGGCGCCTCTCCTGAGCGGCCCGTTGAACCGCCCGAACCGGTGCGGGAGGGAACGGTGGTCGCGGCGCGATCCCGGTGCGGGAATCTGTTAACTGCGGTGTCGCGCCGAGCTCACCGGTGAGGTCGCTGCTCCGCACCGGACGACCGGCTCGGAGCAGCGGCCCAGGGGGCGCGCGCTCGCGGAGCTCGTCAGGGCACACCTAGGCCTCCAACAAAGCCGGAGTGGTTCAGAGCAGCGTGTCGTTCAGAGCAGCGTGTCGTTCAGAGCAGCGTGTCAAGGCCCTGATCCATGGCGAGCTGCAACTGGCGAAACTGCGGCCTGAAGTCACGGCCGCGGGTGCCGTGACTTTTCAGGATCAGCAGGTCAGGCGGTGAGGGCGGCCGCCGCTTCCCGGTAGATGACGCTCGGGTCCTCCGCCAGCCATGCCTTCACCTGGCGGCTCCAAGCGTCGGCGAGCACTTCGGGCTGGTGCGCCTCGATGCCGTCCAGGGCCGCCGCGACGATCACCTCGGGGGCGGTCTTGTCGCCGTCGTACCAGGCCATCATGTCGGTGTCCGCAGCGCCCAGGTGCAGGCCCGTCACCAGAGTGCGCTGGTGGGCCAGCTCCAAGCGTACGTTGTTGGTGAGCGCCCACTCGGCGGCCTTGGCCGCGTGGTAGGCGCCGGCGCCGTCGTAGGCGAGCCACGAGATCGCCGACAGCACGTTGAGAATCGCGCCGTCGTCCAACTGGGGCGCAAAGGCGCGGATCACGTTGAGGGTGCCATAGAAGTGGGTGTCCATCTCGCGACGAATCGTGTCCAGGTCCCCGGTGACCAGGTTCGCCCCGGTCGAGATTCCCGCATTGTTGATCACAATCTTGACGTCGGGTGCCGCTGCCGCGGCGGCGGCGATCGATGCCGGATCGGTGATGTCGAGGCGCAGCGGGACGACCCCGGGCACGTCGATGAGGTCGGGGCGGCGGGCGGTGGCATACACCCTGCCGGCACCGCGATCGAGAAGGGAAAGGACAAACTGCCGGCCCAGGCCGCGATTGGCGCCGGTGACCAGCACGTGAGCTCCGTTGATCTGCATGCGGATAGGCTAAAACCTGACGTTGACGTCAGAGGCAAGTCTTGTGATGGAGGTCACGGTGCGTATCGGCGAATTGGCGGCGCGGTCGGGCGTCAGCGTGCGGGCCTTGCGCTACTACGAGGAGCAAGGACTGCTGGAGGCGAACCGGAGCGACTCCGGGCAGCGCCACTATCCCGAGTCGGCGGTCGACCGGGTTCAGCTGATCCAGATGCTTTACGCGGCCGGGCTGTCCAGCCGGACCATCGCCGAGCTGCTGCCCTGCGTCGAGGCCAAGGTCAGCACTCCGGAGTCGCGTGCCCGGCTGGCCGCCGAGCGCGATCGCATCGACACCCAGATTGCCGCGTTGACCCGTACGCGTGACCGCTTGGACGCGGTCATCGCCTTCTCCGGAAGCCCGGACAGCGGCTGCACGTGGATCGCGGACCCGCACGTCCCCGCGCAGGCGAGCCACTTCGCGAGCCGTGATCGCAACGGCTAGGTCAGGGCCGCTAGGGGGCTGGTCCGCGTGACGGTGCCGCGCTGCTGGGCAAGGATCCAGTGTGCTGGGGGTCGGTGGCGAAGAGTACGAGCAGCGGCAAATCGCGATGCGGCGCCTGGCCGCGCGAGCCGGGTTCCAAGGGGTCGTGGCCTGGTCGAGAGGCGGATCGGCGCAGGACCATTACGCCGACGTCTATTACCAAGAGCCGCAGAAAGCCATCGGCCTTCAGGCCGTGGATGAATGCGTCCCCGCCAGGGGATGGCCCGCCGAAGGCGGGGCAGACCGGAGCGCACAGCGCGGACCCCAGAACCTTGACGAAATCACTTGCAGTAGTGACGTGGCCGGGTCCATCATCGCTGATTATCGAACGAGTGAGCGATAATCAAGCCACACGGGAGATCGCTTTTATGGAACAAGGCGGCCGGGCTGGTCGTCTCAGGACGTGGAGACTTCGGGGTTGCCCGGTCTGTGAAGCGTCAAGCACCCCGTTCCATGACCCATGGCGTCCAAAGCCGCGGGTTGCCGCCGAAGGCGGTACGGGAATCCTCGTCCCTTCAGGGCGAGGTGCAGGTCAACTCACGGGCTTCTACCAGCACCAGCCGTTCGTCCCTGACGCCCCCGGGCGGTGGCGGGCGCAGGGGCACGCGGCCGTGGTGCTGCCCGTGGACGGCCTCGCGCTCTTGCTGTCCGATGTCCGGGCGGTCCAGGAGCCGCGCCCAGCCGCCCCGGTGCACACCGCCTTCTATGGTGTCGTGGTCAAGCGTGACCCTGATCAGCGCGACTCCCACGCTTGTAACGGATCTCCAGGTGGAAGACCCCAAAGAGCTTGCGTTGGAGATCTTCTGGCAGCTCAGCGATTCGCGTCTGCAACATGGGGATCTTGTGGAGCAGGTCGGTCTGGTGGTCTCGGGCGGGTGGGTGGCCCGGTCTCGGCTAGTTCCTGGACCATGGTGAGACGTTCCGCCTCCCACTCCGAGAACCGTGTACGCAGCCGGCGGGTGAACTCGTCGGCGGCGGGCTTCCCATTCCTCCTCCGCCTGCTTGTCACTCTGCGGCAGCTCGGTGGCCAGGAGCGCATGCCGGCTGGGCCGAAGATACGTCGCAGGGACAGATCATGGACCGCGTCCAGGAGGGTGTCCTCGCGGCCACGGACCACCGCCGGCTGCGCCCGCATGTGACTCGGTGCACAAAGTGGACAGATGTAGCTCCCGTTTCTCGGCCGAAGGGCTGGCCAGGATCTGCACGAGCACCAGCACCACCACCCCGAACCAGCTCTTGCACCGTGAGCGCCGGCTCAGTCATGCCGACTGGGCTCCGGGTCCCGGGGGTCGATGCCGGTGGTACGGAACCGGATGCGGTAGCTGCCCGGCGAGACTCCGAGGTTCCGGCGGAAGATCCGTCTCATCGTCTCCGGGGAGCCGAAGCCGGCACGCCGTGCGACGGACTCCTGGCTTTCGTCGCCGGTCACCAGGAGAAGCTTGGCCGCCTCCAGCCGGGTCTGCTCCACGTAGCGGGCCGGTGTCATGCCCACCTCGTCACGGAACATCCGCGCCAGGTGGCGCTCGCTCACCGCGGCGCGGGCGGCCATCGCGGCAGTCGAGTGGTCCGCGGCGGGTTCGAGGACCACAGCGTCCAGGACCTGGCGCAGGCCGCGCGTGGTGGGGACGCCCGCCTTGGACCAGACGCTGAACTGCGCCTGGCCGCCAGGACGTTGGAGGAAGACGACCATCCACCGGGCGACCCTGCGGGCGACGTCGGTGCCGTAATCGTCCTCGACGATGGCCAGGGCCAGGTCGGTGCCCGCGCTGATCCCGGCGCCGGTGACGAAGCGGCCGTCCTGGACGAAGAGGGCGTCCGGATCCACCATGACGCGGGGGTACTCCAGGGCGAGCCGCGCGCAGTGTGCCCAGTGGGTCGTCGCTCGGCGTCCGTCCAGCATCCCGAGGGCGGCCAGCACGAAGGCGCCCGTGCAGACGGAGGCGATCCGCGACGCCCGGGGCGCCAGTTCACGGACCGCCGCCAGCGCCTCGGGGACCGTATCCGGGGTCAGCTCCTCCGGTATGTCGTGCGTGCCCGGGGCGAAGGTGAAGTCGGCCGGCACACCTCCCGGCACCAGGAGGGTGTCGATGGAGTCGGGGGCGTCGGCCACTGGAATGTCCGCGCTCAGCCGGGTGAACGCAGTCGTCCCGACCGGCTGCCCCGTGGGCGAGACCAGCAGCACCCGGTAGCGGGCCCCGAAGTCGTTGGCCCGGGCGAAGATCTCCAGCGGCGCGGCCACGTCCTGCAGTGTCACCTTGTCGTACAGCACGAAGACCATCGTCCGTTCGGTGCCGCTGTCTGCGGCCTCGATGCTCCGGTTCATGGTTCCGGGCCTCCTCTCGGGGGAGAGCGGGGCTACCCCTCGTGTCCGAAATCGTGGCTCGTGTGTCGGTTGCAGCCCTTGGCTCCTGTCCTTCCAGGAGGGAACGTGGAAGCCGTAATCCGCCCGGGGAATCCGGGATCCGAGTTCCTGGAATAGATGGTACCGATCGCTTCGAGCTGTCAGTAAAAGCGCCGCACTTCCGGCGACCCTATGGGGAGAAATATTAACCGCATGAAGACCTGATCGGTCCAGTGCTCATATCGCAGCCGCCCATAGCCTCACCGGCAGGCTTGGGCGGCTTTTCCTGCCCTTATGTCACAAGACAACGGAGGTCAATGCCGGAAATCGCTTGTTCAATCATCTTTAACTCGCATGAAACAATGTAGCTGGAACCTATTGGTGTCTTACCACTTCAGGGCCGACATGATCGGCGCCGAAGGCATCTGCCGTCGAGGTTTCCTACCGGGACTCACACGGCGATAGGAGCCGAAGAAGCGCGAAAATCCGCGTCCGGATCGAAGTGTTCGGACTACCGGATTCGAAACCGCCGATCAGGCCTTTAGCGAGCCTTTCTCGTCAGCACACCCAATTCTCTTCCGCACCCCAGCGGGCCAATTGTTGCCTGCCCGTGTTCGGGCACGAATTCCGCCGAGCCGTCAGAACTCGGCGTCAGAGGAGTGTTTGATCATGCGCCAGCTAGATGCTTTGTCGATCAGCATCGGCGTACTCGGAGGAGTCGCCACGCTGATGACCGCAACCGTCCTGACCGTTCCGGTCTGGGTCATCTTCATCGCCTGGGCCTCCTTCTTCATCCTCGGAGCCGGCACCGGCGGCATGGTGAGGTCGATCGCCTCGAACCTGACCGGCATCGTCATCGCCTCGCTGACACTGCTGGTCATTCACGCGCTGGGCGGCGGCACCGCCATCGCCGTCGTCGCCGTGGGTGTCGGCAGCGCCGCCATGGTGCAGGCGTCGAAGCTCCCCCTGCTCTCGAAGATTCCGGCCATCGTGTGGGGCTTCGCCTCCACGGTGGGCACGGTGGCCGCCACCGGCCACGGCATCACCACCGCATCCATCAGCAACCCGGCGCTCGTCGCGGCGTTGTCCATGGTCCTCGGCGCGGTGTTCGGCATCGCCTCGGAGTGGTGGGGAGCCGCGATGACCGCACGCCCGGCCGCCGAGCCGACCCCGGAAGGACAGTCATGAAACTACAGCACCACCTGGGAGGCCTGGAAAACCTCGGCCCCGTCGACTACGAACCCCGTGTCTTCGTCGAGGACTGGGAGCAGCGCATCTTCGGCATCCACGTCGCGATGATGGGCCTGAGCGCCCACCTCTGCGACGCCGTGCCCCAGTACCCGATCGAGGACGTGCCCACTGCCTTCTCCTCCGTCTGGACCTGGGCGGACCTGCGCAAGGGCGCCGAGGCGATGCACCCCTTCGCCTACTTCCAGTACCGCTACTACGAGAAGTGGCTCGGCGGCATCAGCGGGTTCTTCGTCTCCCAGGGCTACATCACCGCGGAGGAGCTGGAGGCGAAGGCCGCGGAGTACCTCCAGGATCTGGGACTCGCACTGCCCGAGGGCGGAGACGAACGCATCGACGACCAGGTCATCCGCTACCTGCGCGAGGGCGACTCCCCCCGCCAGGGTCCGGCTGGGTCCCCGGCCTTCACCGTCGGCGACCGGGTGACCGTCAAGGACGTGCCGCCCACCGAACACACCCGGCTGCCGGGCAATCTGCGCGGCCGTACCGGCACCGTGGAGCGCGTCTTCGAGGGCAACTACGGCTACTTCTGCTCCACCGGCCCCGATGGCATCGGAGAGCCCATGCCGGTCTACGCCGTCCGCTTCGAACCCACCGACATCTGGGGAGAGCTCGCCGAACCCGGCGCCGTGCTCTACGGCGAGCTCTACCAGGCCTACCTCACCCCCGCCACGGAGGAACAGCAGTGACCGTACAGTTCGGTTACCCCGAAGACCGCGAAGCCCGCAGCGCCGCCCGCGTCCGGGCGCTGGAGGCCCTGCTCATCGAGAAGGGCGTGATCACCGGCGCGACCGTCGACAAGGTGCTCGGCTACTTCGAGACCGACATGACGCCGCTCAACGGAGCCAAGATCGTCGCCCGTGCCTGGACCGACCCGGAGTTCGCCGAACGGCTCGTCAAGGACACGCCGGCCGCCGTCGCGGAGCTCGACCTGCCCGTCGGCATGGACGGCGCCGAAGGCGAGCACCTGCAGGCCGTGGCCAACACCTCCGGCGTGCACAACCTGGTCATCTGCACCCTGTGCTCCTGCTTCCCCTGGCCCGTGCTCGGTCTTCCGCCGTACTGGTACAAGGACCCGACCTTCCGCGCCCGCGCGGCCCGGGAGCCTCGTGTGGTGCTCAAGGAGATCGGCCTGGACCTCGACCCGTCCGTCGAACTGCGGGTGTGGGACAGCAGCGGTCATTCTCGCTGGTTCGTCGTTCCGCAGCGGCCCGCCGGAACCGACGGCATGACCGAGGAGGAACTCTCCGCCCTGGTCACCACCGAATCGATGATCGGCATCGCCGAGGTTCCTTCACCCGCCGCCTGAGCCGCTCCCGGACACCAGAGAAAGGGAATCCCATGGAGGCCACCGCCACCACCGCACCCCTGCACGAAACCTGCGTCACCGACATGAACGCGCCCACCTTCGACGCCGACTGGCAGCGCCGGGCGTTCGGCGTCGCCGTCGCCCTGTCGGAGTTCGGCCACTACCCCTGGGACGCATTCCAGCAGCGGCTCATCGCCGCCATCGGCGCATGGGAGTCCGCCCCCACGGCCGAGCAGGGCAGCTGGCAGTACTACGAGCACTGGCTCGCGGCGCTCGAACACGTACTGGTCGATCACGGTCTGGTTGGAGAGAACGAGATGGGTGCCCTGCCCGGGGCGTAACCCGTTCCAAGACCCGGATCACCAGGACGTCCGCTCCGGCCCGTCCGCCAGGGCCGCCGCACCCGCGAGTGGCTCCCCCACCAGCGGGTGCGGCCCGCCCCCTCTCGATGCTGACGACGGCACCGCGCGGTGCCCCTGCCAAGGATGTATGCGTGACCACAACGACCATCACCCCCGGCCGATGGACCCGCGCCGAACGGCTGCGCATTACGGGCATCGTCGGCGTCATCGCCGCCCTGCACGTCATCGGATGGAGCCTGTACCTCTTCTACGCCAGCGGCCCGGCCGGCGCCGGGGCCTTCGCCGGAGCCGGAACCCTTGCCTACACACTCGGGATGCGGCACGCCTTCGACGCCGACCACATCGCCGCCATCGACGACACCACCAGGCTGATGATGCAACGCGGACGCAGACCCGTCGGCGTGGGCTTCTTCTTCGCCATGGGCCACTCCACCGTGGTCCTCGCCCTCGCCTTCGTCGTCGCGCTCGCCGCGGGCCACGCAGGCTCGGGCATCGGCTCCTTCCGCCATGTCGGCGGCCTGGTCTCGCAGATCGTGGCCGTACTGTTCCTGCTGCTCGTCGCCGTGCTCAACCTCATGGTGCTGACCGGCATTGTCGGCCTGTGGCGGCGTATGGCGCAGGGCCGGCTGCACCAGGAGGAGCTCGAGCGGCACCTGCTCAACCGGGGCCTCATGAACCGCCTCCTCGGCCGCCGCGCCCGCGCGCTGATCCGTTCCTCATGGCACATGTACCCGGTTGGCATCCTCTTCGGCCTCGGTCTGGAGACCGCCAGTGAGATCACCCTGCTCACCCTGTCCGCCAGCGCCGCCGTCCACGGGTCCGGCCTGCCCACCCTCGCTGTCCTCTCCCTCCCGCTGCTCTTCGCCGCGGGAATGAGTGCCTTCGACACCGCCGATAGCATGCTGATGACACGCCTGTACTCGTGGGCGTACCGCAGCCCCGCCCGCAGGCTCTACTACAACATCGCCATGACCGGCATGACCGTGGCCGTCGCCGCGTTCATCGCCAGTGTCTACGTCGCGGGGCTCGTCGCCGACGCCACCGGAGCCGGGGGACTCCTCACCGCCTACGCCTCCCTGGCCGACCAATTCGAACTGCTCGGCTACGTCGTCGTCGCCGTCTTCGCGGCCTCCTGGCTCTCCGCCGCCGCCATCTGGCGCTACCGCGGACTCGCCGAGAAGTACGGCGACCGGCAAGGTGCCGCCGACGAAGTAACCCAGCGATCCTGAGTTTTGGCGCGAATCCTGACTCAGGACACTAGTTAGGCGATCCCGTACCTGTGCGGATACGCAGTTCAGACATGAGGCAACATCGCGCGCAGCGAGTACAGGATGGGCAGGTGGGAGTCCCCGAAGCGCAGCCGATACAGGTTGTCCTCATCCGGATGCAGGAGGTTGCGGGGATCGATGTCTGTCGCGACGTGCTCGCCCAGGTGCGTCACGACAAGCCCAGCCTGCGCGGCGGCGGTCACGATCTCGCCCAGCGAGTACGGGTACTGGACCGTCTGCTGAACCGGCAGGCGCAACCCGGCATCGGCGTACGTGCCAGTGACCGTCTCCACCTGGGGTTCGCCGCCGCCGTACGGCCAGTCGGCGACTAGTGGATCGATCGTGGCCAGGATCTGGTACGCCGGATGCATGTCCACCAGGATCAGGCTCCCGCCGGGCCGCAGCGCCATGGACGCCCCACGCATCCAGGCATCGAGCTCGGCGATCCAGCACAGCACCCCATAGGTGGCCACCACCACCTCGAACCTGCCGGCCAAGGTAGCGGGCAACCGCTGGGTGTCGGCCTCGACGAAGGTGGCCGTGAGACCAGCGCGCTCGGCCAGCTCTCGTGCCCGGGCGATCGCTACCGGGGAGAAGTCCACGCCGGTGACGCGGGCGCCCAGCCGTGCCCAGCTGAGAGTGTCCAGGCCGAAGTGGCACTGTAGGTGCAGGAGGTCCTTCCCTACCACTTCGCCGGCCAGCTCCCGTTCCAGTGCACACAGTGTCTGCCGCCCGGCCAGGAAGGTTTCGACATCATAGAACCGGTCAGCAGCGGTCGAACCATGCACGTGGGCTCGCACATCCCACAACGCGCGGTTCAGGGCGAGTCCGTCCCGGCTCGGAGTCGTCTCAAACTCGGTCATGTCGCGAGAATGGCACACATCAACCTGCGGCTTCATACCGACTCGTGGTTGATCGCGCCGACGACGCCGCGGAGGGAGGGTCCATGTACCAACGAGGTCGGCTGTACCTCAGAACGAGCTGCACCCAACAGCGCTTGGAGTCGAGCGCCTCGCTGGCGGCCTACCTTGGGGACGACGTCGAGGAGCTGAGGTGCCCGTTGACACGCTCTGCTCCTGCGGGATCGGGAAGCCGTGGCGCGGGCGAACTCCTGGCCGGACGGACTGGCGGCAATTCCCGTGAGCTAGCTCCGGAGCGGGGTCGGAGTGTGTGCAGGATAGTCGACCCATGCGCAGGGTTGGGCAGAGCCGTCGATGAGGTAGTTGCTCATGGATACGCTTTGCGCGCGCCTCCAGCCCTGCTGCTGCCGCTGTTGTTCGTGTACTTTCGCGTACTCTTCCTCGCTTAACAGTGAGTTCTCGTCGAAGACTATGTTCCAGATCAGCGTCTGACCTGGCTGTATCCGGTCCGGATGAAGGATGAAGACCCATTCGCCGAATCTCGTGGTCGGATTCGGGTCATGTGCCCAGGGGTGTTCGATGACTTCTGGCTGCTGCTCGGCCATCCTCCCGCGAGGCTCGTTTGTGCAGCGGCCGGGATGCGACGCGTAGGTGATGGACGCGTTCACGCCGAGCGTCAGCAACTTGTCCTCAAGGCCCTGGGGTTCGGTGGGTTCTCGGATGTGAATGGCAAGGGTGCCATCCGGCCTGCGCTCCACGGCGTAGGCGGTACGAGCTTGAAGAACGTCAAGGGCGGCGAAGGCGACGATCACCAGGATTGCGGTGGCAGCGACACCGCCGGTGACCATGAATTTCGCCGACCAGAGCCGGTGCGGTCTCCCGTCGGGGAATTGCCGCCCAAGACGCGGGCGCTGGTGACGATTCGCACTGAGAGTGGCCGCCGCTTCCATTTCAGCGGTGAGTCGTCGCTGTGCCTGTGCCATGACGAGGTCTGACGGCGGAGGCAGCGAGTCACGGTAGTCTTTGAGTAACCTCAGCTCATCCATGGCTTCACCTCTTGGCCGGTTCGGAATGTTGCAGTGCTTGACGAAGGCGCCGTCGTGCGCGATTCAGTCGAGAACCCACAGTGCCGGCCGGAATGCGCAGGGCCAGCGCGATCTCCTGGTAGCTCAGCTGCTCGTAGGCCACCAGCAGCAGCACATCGCGATCCGCCTGTGACAGCTGTGCCAGTCCCGCGCTGAGGCTGGGGAGCATACGCTGCGCGGATAAGCGTTCTGTAGCCTGTTCGACCCATTCGTCGAAGTCGTCACCCGGGCTCGCCCGCGCCAAGGCTCGATATCTGCGGATTTCACTTCTCCGGTGCTGCCGAATGAGGTTGGTCGCAATGCCGTACAACCATGGACGCGCAGACGGCCAGCTTAAATCGTAGCGATGGCGACCCGTGAAACCGATAAGGAATGCTTCGGCCGCGATGTCGTCGGCGTTCGCCGACCCCAGCCGCGACGCGACATAGCCATGAATCTGGGAGAAGTAGCGGTTGAAGATCTGGGAGAAGTGCTCGGGGTCATGTCGAGACTTCTCGATCACAACGGCATCTGACGGCTCTAGATCGGACTCCATACCTCTTCCCGGCTGGCGCTCGGCAGGTGAGTTTCTCGACCGTCACAACGGTCTACCATCTATTGGCCGCAGCCTCCGTCCTTCTTCACCAAAGGCCTGACCTGCCCCGGGGCCCACCCGCGTCGCGTGGGTCGGGCACCGTGTCCAGACGGCGCCCACTGCCCTTCCTGCCCGGATTGGCGGCGAGCAACTGCCAGGCCGTTCCCTCCTACCCCTGCACTGTGGTCAACCTGGTGGCGCTGGGCACGGGCTGACGCTGCTGCACGGCGGTGATCCGCCGCGCCTCAGATGCTCGGGCAACAGCCCGCCGGGGCGGTGGTCCGTCCCAACGCACACCTACGGTTCAGCGCCGGTGGCGGGAGGGGCCGGCGGTGCGAGGCGTCCTTGAAGCCGACGCCGAAGGCGGTGTCCGTGACGGTGCGGGCTGCGTGGCGCGGGTCGGCGAGGAGCCGGGCGGCCTTGTCGAGCCGCTGCTCCTGGATCCACCGGGACGGCGAGCTGTCCCCTCCGCATCGCTAAGCACCTGGTGGCCGATGTCTGTGACGCTGGAGCTCGTCAGACAGCCGTTCCGGGATGCGCGCGTGTCGCTCGCGCACAAATGACGTAGGCCCGGTGCGCTCGGTTCGCCGAATGGCCACGGCTGGACAAGCCCGCACCGGCAATGAACGATACGTCCAGCACGTCTCGCGTTCACGAATGCACCAACCTCATCGTGTCCCGTGAAGGAGTACGAGCATGCTTGGAACGCCGAACCGCCGCCGCATCCGGGGCGCCGCCAAGAAGGTCGTTCCCGTCCTGGTCGCCGCCATGACGGTGTGCGCACCGGTCCTGGTGGCCGCCGGACCCGCGGCCGCAGAACCGAACCCCTGTCTGGGACGCGGCGATGGCGGCACCGGAGGGACGATCCGGAAGAGCAGCGCCTCCTCCACCATCTACGGCACCTGGTACAACTGCTCTGGCGGCACCGGACTCGACTACGTCAAAATCATCGTCTCCGGCGCCTCGGACGGCCCCTGCATCTGGGTTCCGTACGGCACGACCGGCTCCTCGACGTTCGACCGCATCGGCCTGCGCCCGACCTACGACGGCTGGCGGCGCTGCTGACCCCACCGTGCGCCGCGGCGATGTCCTCCCATCTGATGGGGGGACCCGCAGCTCCCGACCCACCACGATCGCCGGACCGCCCGGCACGGAACCCACCAGGTCATCGCTGGTCCCACGGCCGGACGACGGCGGGACGATCGATACGAAGCAATCGCGAAACCGGCAGGCGCTCGGACGTTCCCGCGGCGAACTGACCACCAAACTCCACCTGCTCGTCAAGGCCGCGGGCCCGGTCACCGAGCTGGCCGACCGGATCAACGAGCTGCTCGAGAACAGCGAGATCGTCGTATACTGTCGCGGCGAATACTGCGTGCTCGCCTACGATGCGGTGCGCTTGCTGACCGACCGCGGACGGCGCGCGATCCGCCTCAGCGGCGGCATGCTGGAATGGCGGCTGTCCGAGCTGCCCATCGAGGCAGGAGCGCCGGCATGACCAACCGCCCGGCCCTGCAGGCGCCCCTTCACCCCGGGCTGGCCGGCGGGCCGGTCTACCTGGACTACAACGCCACCACTCCCGTCGACCCGCGGGTGGCCGAGGCGATGGCAGCGCACCTGACGGACCTGTTCGGCAACCCTTCCAGCAACCATCCCTACGGCGAGCAACCGCGCGCGGCACTCGAGCACGCCCGAGGCCAGGTCGCCGCGCTGATCGGCGCGCACCCGCGCGAGGTCGTGTTCACCGCCTCCGGTTCGGAGGCCGACCTGCTCGCCCTGCGCGGCGCCGTCATCGCGTCCGGCCGCCCGCGCCCGCACGTGGTCACCCAGGCCACCGAGCACCCGGCCGTGCTGCAGACCTGCCGCGCGCTGGAACGCCTGCACGGCGCTCGGGTGACGGTGCTGCCGGTCGACGGCGACGGGCTGGTGGGCCCGGCCGCGCTGGCCGCCGCCTTGGACGAGGACACGGTGTTGGTGTCGGTGATGGCCGCCAACAACGAGACCGGCGCCCTGCAACCGATCCACGACCTCGCCGCCCTCGCCCACCAGCATGGCGCGCTGCTGCACTGCGACGCCGCCCAGGCCGTCGGGAAGATCGCCCTCGATGTCGAGGCGCTGGGCGTGGACCTGCTCACCATGGCCGGGCACAAGATGTACGCGCCCAAGGGCGCCGCCGCCCTGTACGTACGCGACGGCGTGACCCTGGAGCCGGTCGTCTACGGCGGCGGCCAGGAACGCGGCCTGCGCGCCGGCACCGAGAACGTCGCCCTGGCCGTGGCCCTCGGCACTGCCGCCGACCTCGCCGCCCGCGACCTCGCCGACGGCGGGCCCGCCCGCCTGGCCGCCCTGCGCGACGACCTCCACCAGAGGCTGGCCGACGGTCTACCCGGCCGGGTGCACCTCAACGGTCCCGTCGAGTGCCGGCTGCCGAACACCCTGAACGTCGGCATCGACGGCGTCCTCGGGCACGAACTACTCGCGGCGGCGCCGGAGATCGCGGCCTCCACCGGGTCGGCCTGCCACAGCGGCACCCACACCCCCTCCCCGGTCCTGACCGCCATGGGGCTGGACACCGCCCGCGCCCTCGCGACAGTGCGGCTGTCACTGGGCCGCTGGAGCACGCCTGCGGACATCGAGACGGCGGCGACCGCGCTGATCAAGGCGGCCGCCGCGTGACAGCGCCTACCGGTCCACTGTGAAACCGGCGCCTGCCTGGCTTACTGAACGTCAGCATCTCCGGCCGTGCGCTGCCGGCCGCTCACCATCGAGGCCGTCATCGCCTGGTTGGACGCCAGCCGGCCCGATCCCGACCAGGCCGCCGACCGCTTCTCTCAAGCCGTGCGCGGTGTCATGGCCGCCGCCCAGCGCGCCCAGGCCAGCGCCGCGCACGCGAAGAACAACGCGATCAGCAGTTCGGGCGGGTTGGGCAGTACGAAAATGTCGGCCACCTGCTCGGAGAGGATAACCAGCAGCCTGCGCCGAGTCCCTTCCTCAGCGTTGAGGAATTCATCGGGCGACGTAGCCGCCATCGACGGGAAGGGCGACGCCGATGACGAAGCCGGCTCCGGGGCTGCACAGCCACAGGACGGCTTGGGCGATCTCCTCGGCGGTCCCGAGCCGGTTGATGGGCTGGTTGGCTTCGGCCTCGGCGCGGTCGAGCTCGCCCTTGGCGATCATGTCGCTGACCATGGGGGTGTCGATGGGGCCAGGGCAGACGGCGTTGATGCGGATGCCGCGTGGGGCGTATTCGAGGGCGGCGCTGGTGGTCAGGCCGATGACTCCGTGTTTGGAAGCGTGGTAGGAGGCACGGCCGGGGAGGCCGACAAGGCCGCCGAGGGAGGAGCAGTTGACGATGGCGCCGCTGCCTTGTGCGCGCATGTGCCGCAGTTCGTGCTTCATGCACGCCCAGACGCCGCGCAGGTTGATGGCGTTGACGCGGTCGAACCTTTCGGCGGGTTCGTCGGCGGCGTCGCTCGGCGGGATCTGGATGCCCGCGTTGTTGTAAGCCATGTCGAGGCGGCCGAAGGTCTCGACGGTGCGGTCGACGGCGGCGGCGACCTGGTCCTCGTCGCTGACGTCGCATGTGAGGGCGAGGACGCGGTGGCCTGCCTCGGTGAGGTCCTTGGCAGCTGTGTTCAGGGCCTCTGCGTTGATGTCGGTGAGGGCGACGGCGGCCCCGGACTCAGCGAAGGCGCTGGCGGTGGCCAGCCCCATCCCGGAGCCGGCTCCGGTGACGAGGGCGACCTGGCCGGTGAAGTCGTAGGTGGGGTTCATATCGTGTTCTCTCCTGGCGGGTGTGGCTTTCGTTCGGATGCTGGTCACCCCGTCGTAGCGGCCGTATCGGCCCCGTAGCGGTCGGAGCCTGCTGCTACTCGGCCACCTCCACGGTGACCTGGCCTCGTTCGAGATGGTTGAGCGGTTCCATGCCCGACTCGCCTCCGCCGTTCACCGGACGAGGGAACGCGGGCGTCCGCTTTCGTGAGCGCCGGAGGGCGGGCACCGCCGTGTGCGAATGCCGGGGTCGATCCCGCGGTTGCGGATCAGGTCGATCAGCTTCGGCAGGTCCTGGCGCACCGGCGAGGGACCGCCGTGACCGCTGTTGCTGCGCGTTCTCCCCCTCGGCCACGCTTGGGTCACTTCAGATTGTTCCGGAAGAACGTGGTCAACTTGCCGAAGGGGATGAGGTTGACGCGATCGTAGAGATCCACGTGACCGGCGCCGGGAACAACCACCAGTTCCTTGGCTTCACCGGCAAGCCGGTAGGCCTCTTCGCTGAATTCCCTGGAATGAGCCTTCTCTCCCGTGATGAAGAGCATCGGGCGGGGAGAGATCGTCTCGATGTCGGCGAACGGGTAGAAATTCACGAACTTGACGTTGCTGGTGAGCGTGGGATGCGTCGTGGTGTTCGGGCTGTATCCCCTGGCGGTGCGGTAGAAGTCATAGAATTCGCGCTCGACCGGAGTCGAGTTGTCATTCAGCTGTTCAGGCGTTCCGCTGGTGTATTCGGTTTGACCACCCGCGAACTCCACATCGCGCTGTTGCGCTGCCTGCTTGAGGATGTCCTTTCGCTGCTCGAGGGTGACGGACTTCCTGAGCCCGTTGCGGTTGGCGGCGCCCATGTCGTACATGCTGACTGTCGCGACGGCCTTGATACGCGGATCGATCTTGGCTGCACTGATGACGAAGCTCCCGCTGCCGCAAATCCCGATCGCACCGATCCGCTCCTTGTCGACGAAGGTCTGGGTGCGCAGGAAATCCACCGCGGCACTGAAGTCCTCGGCATAGATGTCCGGCGAGACAGCGTTGCGAGGCCGGCCGTCACTCTTGCCCCAGAACGACAGGTCAAGGGACATGGTGACGAATCCCCGCTCTGCCATCTTCGTGGCATACAGGTTTGCGCTCTGCTCCTTGACCGCACCCATGGGATGTCCGACCACCATCGCCGGATTCTTCGCCCGGCGATTCAGGTTCTTGGGGACGAACAGGTTCCCCGCGACGTTCATCCGGTACTGGTTCTTAAAGGAAACCTTCTGGACCGTTACGCTGTCGCTGGTGTAGAAGTTGTCCGCACCGTTGGATGTGTCCCCAGGTGGCAGGTTCGGCGTTGAAGGGGCCACCGACGCCGAGGGCGTGGCGGCCTGAGCGGTCGAAGTGAAACCTGTTGCGAAAAGTACACCGAGTACGGCGGCGCCGGCGCCGACCCGTTTGATCAGGCCACGGCGTGTGCGGTTCCGCCCTGCGGATGCCGTTTTCATCGTCTGTCCGGCGGTATCAGACTTCGTGTTCATCGTTGATGCTCCTTGCGGTCCGCGCCGAAAACTTCGGCGGCACGGGAATGCAGCAGTTCCCTGATCGGAAGCGATTGGCCCTCAGAGGTGAGGGTGAGTAGCTTCTTGATCGAGCGGCACTGGTGACAGCTTTCGTTGACGACAGGCCATCACGCCGTATGACAACACCTAGAAAACCGGCTCCATCGCGCGGGCGGGAGGTCGCGTTTATCGGGGGGACAACCTCCACCCCCATACCGCCCCGGCCGCTTCATACAGTGAAGATGTGCGCGACAACCGAGACGAGATCCGCGACTTCCTCGCCAGCCGGCGTGCCAGGATCACCCCGCAGCAGGCCGGGCTGGCCCCCGGCGGGCGCCGCCGGGTGCCCGGCCTGCGCCGCGAGGAGGTCGCCGTGCTGGCCGGTGTGAGCACCGAGTGGTACACCCGTCTCGAAAAGGGCCACATCAGCGGTGTCTCCGAGGATGTCCTGAACGCCGTCGCCCGAGCCCTCCAGCTCGATGACGCCGAACGCGCTCACCTGTTCGACCTGGCCCGCGCCGCAGGCCCCGGCCCCCGCACCCGCCGTTCCGCTCACAAGGTCCGTCCCGGGCTGCAGCGGATGCTGGACGCCATGACCGACGCCCCGGCCATCATCCGCAACGGTCGCATGGACATCCTGGCCTCCAACCGCCTCGGCCGCGCCATGTACTGGCCGGTCTTCCAACACTCCGCCTCCGGCCGGAGCCCACACCCGCGCACCAAACCAAGCCAGCCGGCCAACATCGCACGCTTCCAGTTCCTCGACCCGGCCGGACCCGACTTCTACCCCGACTGGGACACCGCAGCCGACGTCACCGTCGCCCTCCTGCGTACCGAAGCCGGCCGCGACCCCTACAACAACGACCTCACCCACCTGATCGGCGAGCTGTCCACCCGCAGTGCCGACTTCCGCACCCGCTGGGCCGAGCACAACGTCCGCCTCCACCACACCGGCACCAAGACCTTCCACCACCCCGCCATCGGCGACCTCACCCTCGACTACGAGTCCATGGATCTGCACGCCGACCCCGGCCTGAACCTGACCGTTTACACCGCCGCTCCCGACACGCCCTCCCACGACGCCCTGCGCCTGCTCGCAAGCTGGGCCGCCACCCTCGACGCCACGCCCTGCCTCACGCAGGAGGATCAACGCCACGACCATGTGCAGGAGGAACGGCCTCGTTGACCGCAAGAATCGCGTCGTCCAGCCGCAGGCCGGACAGCCCCGCAAGGAGGGGCGTAGTCACGCAGCTGAGGGAACGCTGGTCACCGGGGTCGCGGACCCGATCGCGTATATCGACAACACCTCAAGGACATGCTCGTGCAACGGAACGCCTTGCTCATCGGTCCACTCGCCGCGCTTCTTGCCCTCACAGGCTGCGCCACGACGGCCGCGAGCCCGGCCGCGTCCGAGCCGGACACCTCGGCTCCCTCAGCATCCACGCCGCCGGTACCCACCTCGGCGAGCACCCCGAACACCATGCCGACACAGGTCCCCTCCACAGCGCGTCAGGTCGAAGGCAGCATCGTGCGCTTCACTGCCGGCGATACCTCTGTCGACGTCGTCATCGGCGCTGACAACGCCACGGCTCGGGACTTTCTCGCGATGCTCCCGCTCACCCTTTCCTTCGAGGAGTTCAACGGCCGCGAGAAGATCGCCGACCTCCCCCGGAAGCTGAACACCACCGGCTCACCGGGTTCAGACCCTGAAGACGGCGACCTCATCTACTTCGTCCCCTGGGGCAACCTCGGCTTCTATTACAACACCGCTGGCATCGGCTACTCAGACCAGGTGATCCATATCGGCACCTACAACGCTACTGCCGAACAACTGCAGCAGCTCGAGAAAGGCGACGTCACCGTCACACTGGCCAGATGAAGCGCGGGGTGACCCCCTCAGTCGTGGGCAGACAAAGCTGCGGTAGAACACACATCGACCACGACGGATCCCCGGCGACCAAGGGCAGGTCTGGCGAGGGGGGCGTGGTTCAGTGAGGCCAACTCCCGACCAGTTCGCCGCACCCATCACACACAGACGGGAAGGACTGAGATGGCACTGATTCTGGTGACCGGGGCATCCAGCGGGCTCGGGCACAACACGGCGAACGCGTTGGCCGACGACGGGCACGACGTGGTCATCCACGTCCGCAACCAGGCCCGTCTCACCGACGCGGACGACGCCTCCCGGTGGAAGGGCGTCGTCATCGGGGATCTCGCCGAGCTGGACGAGATCCGCGGTGTTGCTCGGCAAGCCTCCAGGTTCGGCCGCTTCGACGCCGTCATCCACAACGCCGGCGTCCTGCACTCTCCCGACGTGATCAACGTCAACATCGTCGCACCGTACGTGCTGACGGCCCTGATGGACAAGCCGGCCAGGCTCGTCTATCTCAGCAGTTCTATGCACCGATCCGGCTCCACCGGCCTGCGGCGGCTGACCGCCGGCACCGCCTCCTACAGCGACAGCAAACTGTGGGTCACCGCCCTCGCGCTTGCCGTCGCGTCCCGGTGGGAAGGAACCTCCAGCCATGCGGTCGACCCCGGGTGGGTCCCCACACGGATGGGTGGTCCTGGCGCACCGGACGACCTGACCGCCGGGCACCAGACACAAGTGTGGCTCGCCACCCACCATGACGTGACCCCAAGCACCGGCGGCTACTGGTACCACCAGCAGGTGCAGACACCGCACCCCGCATCGCGAGACGAAGATTTCCAGGCCCGCCTCATTCACGTCTTGGAGAGCCACACAGGCGTCCCACTCGACTGACCGCGACCCCGCTGCACTCAGATCAAAGCGGGTCACCTCCCTTGAGGGCATTTCCCCAGGTCACTGGTACGTTCATGGACCGCTCTTGCGTGACTCCCCACGCCGGGAAACGACCTCAACGGTCACTCCCAATACTGCGGCGACGAGATACGGCCAGGTGAGCGGCCACGTTTCTCATGAGGCGGTCAGTACCAGCGGGACCGGTACAGGCGCTGCCCGCTGATCCAGTATTTGTCGCCGTCGGGGTGCGAGACGAGCTGCGCGCCCGCGGTACCCGGCGGGGCGGTGTCCGTGAAGGCCTGGGGGTCGAGTCGGTGGAAGCGGCCTCGCGCCGTCACGTACAACTGCCCGTCGCTCGCGTCGAAGCGGACCTTCGCCGCCAGCGGGTTCCATTCGCTGACGCTCGACCAGTCGAACGGGGCGACTTCGTGCGTTCGCACCGCTTCCCGCGTCGCCGGGTCGAGTTCGAAGAGCTTGCCGGCGGTGATGCCCCACAGATGCCCCTCGGCGTCCACGGTGAGCCCGCTGATGGCCCGCTCGCCGGGAAGCGGCTCCGCCTCCCACAGCTTGGTGCCGGAGGCGACGTCGAAGGCGAAGACCTTGGCCGTGGTCTGGGTGGGAGTCGAGCCGTTGCCGCCGTAGACCATGGTGCCCCCGTACAGGACACCGCCGGCGTACGTGAGCGCGGTGATGCTCTGATCGGTCACCAGGCCGGGGTAGCGGCGGAGGCTGTCGTCGGCGGGATCGTACAGCGCGAGGTCGCCGCCGAGCTTGCCGTAGTCGGGCTGCGTGCCCACCGCAAGGTAGCGGCCGGCGGACTCCATCGCCCACGGCCGGCTCTGCGCGTGGTCGCGCAGAGAGAACACCGGACGCGGATTCGACGCGCCCCACGGCGCCGCCGGGTCGTAGGCGAAGATCTCCGCGCCCGTGTAGGTGCCGAGGTAGAGCTTGCCGGCGTGGGTGACCATGCCCTCGGCCTGCTTCGGGAATCCGCGGAACCACCAGGCGCCGGTCGCCGGGTCGTACGAGGAGAGCCCGCCGGAGAAGTATCCGCCCTGGTAGACCTTGCCGTCCGGCCCAACGGCCATCGCACGGGGCGTCACGGGAGTCCCCACGAGGCCTTCGACATAGTCCAGGGAGCCCGTGTCGGTGGCGGGGTCGTACTGCCACATCCGCCCGTCGCTGAGCGCCCCGACCACCAGAGTACGGCCGGAGCCTGGATCGACGACCCGTTCCACACCACGGCTGCCACCGGTCGCGAAGCCGGTTGGCGTGAGTGTGTCCTTGCCGACGTCGTAGCGCGACAGCCGATCGCCGCTGACCAGGTAGACCTCGCCCTTGGCGTCCCGGCGGGAGACCGACTGGCCGCTGAAGGCACCGAGCGACCCGGTCCAGCGGCTGTGCAGCGTGTCGTAGACGTAGCCGCCACCGGGCGACCACCTGACGTAGACGTAGCGGTGGTCGGCGTCCATCTCGTAGGTGAAGCCCGTACCGTCGGGCACCTCGTCGGGGACGGCGATCTGCCGTGTCTTCCCGGTCGCGAGATTGACCGCCCACATCTCCTTCTTGACCGACCCGGTACCGATGTATGCCGTGTTCCCGACGACGGCGGTGGACCGCACGTAGGTGTTGTGGTCGCCGAAGGTCCCGTAGTCACGCCACTGCCTGGTCTGCGGGCTCCAGCAGGCCAGGTGGGCCGGCGGGAGCACGCCCGGGCGGGCACCCTCGAACGTGCCGGTGCAGGCGACGCCATCCGGCGTGGTGTCGACCTGCCACAGGAAGCTGGTGTCGGGTGTAGGCGCTCCGAGGTTCTCGGCCTTGCCCGCGCCCCACGCCAGGCGGTAGAGCTCTCCGGCTCCGTACGTGGCCGCGTAGACCGTACCGTCACGCGCGACGTCGACGCCCCAGCCGCCTTGCGCCCGAGCCCCGAGCGGGTGCGCCTTGACCAGACGGCGCTGGACGGGGTCGATCTCGGCCAGGTAAGCCGGTCTGCCGCTGACGACCAGCCACATCCGCGTCGAGCCGTCCGGCATCCGAGCGGTGGCGCCGCCGGCCGTCGTGGTGGCGGTCAGCGGGATGACTCCGGCGTCCCTGATCCAGGGCACGGGCTCGTCCGCCGCGACCGCCGGCTGCGGGTGGAGCGACCCGCTCGCCAGAAGGCCGCCCACGCTGACGGCCAGCACGCGCCGCAGGCGTAACCAATGTCTCGATGCGTTCGTCAACACTCCGCTGCCTCCTGGGTGATCGTTCACAGGCGTGTCAGTACGGTGTCCTCGGCGAGGAAGAGGCGGCCGTCGGGGTGGACGACCAGATGCTGGGCCGGCCGGTCGACAAGCAGCCGGCTGGTGCGGGTCCTCCCTAGACACACGACTTCGGTCAGGACCGAATCGGGAACTTGGAACGATGGAATGGCCGTCACGAGCCTGAATTCGAGGGGAAAGGCGGTCGTTCTAAGGCGTCCTGTCAAATATCGGTCCACTGACCTGCGAGAACGACTTGACGTTGAGCGCGGTAGAGGGCCGTTGGGTGGTCTCTCGGGAGGATGCGGTACGGCTCCGCGCCGGCGGCCTCGCGGCCGTGCGGGAGTGAACGTCAGGCGGCGGGCTCGGTGAGCCGGAAGGTCCGGCGGTACATCGTTGGGAACACGCCCAGGGCGGCGGTCAGGTGCCGGCGGAGCCTACATCGAAGTGTTTACGGGTCGTCCCTCCTCCGGTCCGATGCCGAAAATTCCGGAAACGGGCAAGATCGAACCCATGGTGACAACCGACGCCCGCTCACGCGGCCGCATGATCGTGACCGGGGTAGGTCTCGCGATCTTCGTCCTGGCGTACGGATGGTTTCTGGTCACGGGTACCACGGAGATCAGGTCCTCAGCCGACCCCGGCGCGCCCGGCGAGAGCCTGTGGGCGGCCCTGCTGCCGGCCCTGGCGGTGATGGCGCTCGCCCGCCTGATCCCGTCCGCGACCGCACCGTCCCCGCCCCTGACCGGTCTGCCCCGGCCTCGGCTCCGGCGTGAGACATGGCTGCTGGTCGCGGCGGCGGTCGCGTTCGCGCTGCTCGTCGCCGGGCGGGCGCGCGGCGACTGGTACCCGCTGCTCAAAGTCCTGCTGCTGCTCGTCTTCCCGCTCGTGATGTTCCGCCTGTCACGCGGCGGCGGCCCTCGGGCGCGTGCGATCCCGCGGCCGGTCGTCTGGCTGGCTCCGCTGCCCGCCGTGGCGGCATGGTTCGCGCTCACCGAGATCGGGCCGTTCGACCCGCCCCTGACCCAGGCACTGCCCGATCCGGTGACCCTCGCCATCACCTCCCTGGTGACCCTGCTGACGGCGAGCGTCCTCGAGGAGATCTTCTACCGCGGCTGGCTCCAGACCCGGCTGGAAGTCCTCTACGGCCGGTGGCCGGCGATAACCTTCTCGGCACTGTTGTTCGCCGCCATGCACGCAGGCCGGGTCGACCTCACCGATCCCCTCCCCGGGCTCTCCTCGATCGTCGCCGTCCAAGGCGTGTTCGGCCTCATGACCGGCTACCTCTGGGCCCGCTACCGCAACATCTGGATTCCCATCCTGATTCATGTGGTGACCAACCTGGTCTATGTGGACCTGCTGCTCGACGGTATCTAAGGGGTGTTTGATTCGAGTAGATTGCGGCTTATGCGACGGGTCACGTGCTGCGCATGTGTACCAGGTTCGCCAGCGGGGCAGGGCTATTCCCAACGATGGCGCGCTTGCGACGGAAGGTGGCGATCGACGTGGCCTCGGGGTTCCGGTTGGAATGGCCGATCACGGAGGACCTCGTCACGTTGCGAGCGGCTGTGCGGGCGTTCGGCACTGGTGCCGGTCTGGCCGACCGGCGGCTGACGGATCTGGTGATCGCGGCGAGTGAGGCCGCCGCCAAGGTGCTGGAACACGGCGGACATGGCTTTTTGATCGCCTGGAGTGACCCGGGCGGGGTGAGCTTGGAGATCGTGGACGCGACTGGCGTGTTGACCATGGCGTATCTGACCGTCGATCCCGATCCCGATCCGGATCCGCTCGCCGGCCGGGGAGTGGCGTTCTGGCTGATGCGCCAGTTGTGTGACGAGATCAGTCTCGACGGCAGCGACGGCATCACCCGTTTGCACCTGCGTTTTCACTATCGAGTCCGGCGAAACGGTGATCGCCGCTTGCCGGTGTGAGGGCGAAGCGCGCAACGTTTTGCCCGGCCGATGTCGTTCGGCCGGGGCTGTGGTTGGGGCGTTGTGTGGCGTCAGCGGTGTCAGTGGGTTGTGGACTTGCAGAACTCGGCCTCGACCGCCTTGGTGAGGGCGGTGATCGGGTCGTTCCAGTCGCCGTTCATGTTGGTGACGATGGTGTGCGTGCCGTCGCGGCTGCCCATGGCGTAGGTGTAGGAGCCGTTGATGGCGCCGCCCATGCCCCAGACGGTTTCACCGCAGGACAGTTGCTGCTGCCAGGTGCCCATGCCGTACCGGGCGCCGGGGATCCAGCCCGAGCCCTCGGTCGAGATGCTGGTGTTCCATATCTCCTTCTGCTGGGCCGGTGGCAGCAGCGTGCCGTCGTGCAGTGCGGTCAGGAAGCGGCTCAGGTCCCCGGTGGTGGAGACGACGCCGCCGGCCGCCCAGGCGTAGGAGGCGTTCTGCTCGGTGACGTCGTAAGTCGTGGCGTCGGGGTCGGCTGACCACAGCTTGGAGTAGTGCCGCGGGTGCGGTCCGCGGATCCTGATCTCCTTGCCCGGCAGGTACGTCCCGGATAGGCCGAGCGGGCGGGCGATCCGCCGGGCGAGCTGCTCGGCGTAGGTTTGGCCGGTCGCCTTCTCGGTGATCATTCCGGCGAGGTCGTAGTTGGCGTTGGAGTAGCGGAAGGCGGTGCCGGGCTCGAAATAGGGCGGGTACGCCATCGCGACCTCGATCAACTCTTCCGGCTTGACCTTGTCGAAGCGATGCTCAAGGAAGCCTGGTCCTGAGTACTTGTAGAGCATCTTCTCGTCCAGATACATGTTGTAGAGCCCGCTGGTCTGGTTGAGCAGCTGCCGGATGGTGATCTTGCTGCCGTCGTTCCCGTTGCCCGTGACCAGGCCGGGCAGCCATTTGTGCACCGTGTCGTCCAGGCTCAGCTTGCGCTCGGCCGCCAGTTGCAGCACCAACGTGGCGGTGAATGCCTTGGTGATGCTGCCGACGCGGAAGCGTTCGGCCGGCATGCGCCGGCGACCGGTGGCGGTGTCGGCCACTCCCGCCGCGGCGAACGTACGCCTGCCGCTGTCGCGCACCTCGGCGACCATGCCCGGTATCCCGGCGGCCACCGTCTGCTCGAGCACGGCCTGGACCGCCGGACGGGTCACGGCGCTCGCCGGGGCGACCGCCACGGTGGTGGCTCCCACCAACGTCACCGCGGCCACGAGCGTTCGCAAGGTCATCAAAGAGGGCATCAGAAACTCCTACTGATCGAAAGGGGGAGGGTCAGGCGGCGGGGCGGAAGGCGGCGTCGAGGACCCCGATGAACAGGTCCATGGGCGGCATGCCCCAGTCGCCGTTGACGTTCTGGGTGACGATGCGCTTGCCGTCGCGCGTGCCGTACAGGTACGACCAGGTGCCGGTGATCATGCCGCCGTGACCGTACACGGTGGTGCCGCAGGGCAGGGTGACCGAGGAGATGCCGAGGCCGTAGCTGTAGCCGTCCAGCCATTTGCCGTCGGGGACTGGGGTCATGGTGAACATCTCGGTCTGCTGGGCGGCGGGTAGCAGCCAGCCGCTGAGCAGGGCGTTGAGGAAGGTGTTGAGGTCTGCGGCGGTGGAGATGATCTCGCCGACGCCGAAGGCCCAGCTGGGGTTCTGCTCGGTGACGTCGTGGATGGGGGCGTCGGCGTCGGGCAGCATGAGCTTGGAGTAGCTGCTGTGTGCGGGCCGCGGAAGCCGGTCTCGCCGCCGGGAGCGTAGGTGCCGGTCAGCTTGAGCGGGCGGGCGATGCGGTAGGCGACGGCGTCGGCGTACGACATGCCGGCCGCCTTTTCGATGATCATGGCGGCGAGAACGAAGTTGGTGTTGAAGTAGCCCCAGTCCTGGCCCGGCTGGAAGTCGGCCGGGTGGGAGACGGCGATCTTCACCAGGTCCTCAGGGGTCAGCTTGTCGAAGCGGTGCTCCAGCAGCTTGGGCGTCCAGTAGCGCTCGAGCATGCCCTCATCCAGGGTGTAGGCGAAGATGCCGCTGGTGTGGTTGAGCAGCTGCCGGATGGTGATCTTGCTTCCGTCGTGGCCGTTGCCACGCCCGCTGAACCGAACCACTGCTGTGCGCCGTTGCGGATCTCAGTGATCATGCCGGGGTAGCCCTGCTCGGTCACGGCGGCGTCCAGCAGGCGCTCGATCTCGGCCTGGCCGGGGACGATCCCGTTCGCGGGGGTGGTGGCCTGGCTGTTCATGGGGTCTCCTTCGGGCTTGTGGGGGCTGATCGGGGCCCCCGTTCTGTTGTCGATCTTCGCGACAAACGAAAAACTACGTTGCATACTCGGGATCGTCAATCACGAATACGCGAAGCAACAGAGAATTAGCAGCTCAGCTGCCAGTATTCGTTGCATGACGGTTGCCGATTGATGCAATACGGGTCATCGCGAGTTGCATGTCGTCGCCCGCTGGATGCACACTGTGCGTCAACCGAGATCCCCTCGGCCGCGCGCGGGCGGTCGAGCGAGCAGGAGGCGGACGCCGTGCCCGGAGACAGGCTCACTCAGCAGGACCGCCGTCAGATCGCCGACGGGCTGGCCGGCGGTCTCACCTACGCCGAGATCGCCCGCCGCCTCAAACGGCCCACCTCGACCGTCACGCGCGAAGTGATGCGCAACGGCGGCCCCGGCGCCTACCGCCCCGACCAAGCCCAGCGCGCCGCCGACCGGCGCGTCCACCGCCGCAGGACCACCCCCGCGACCGCACGCGGCGATGCCAACGCAGGCGAGCGCGACCTGCAAACCGTGCGCGAGGTGGCCGACCAGCTCACCGACCTGCTGGTGCAGGGAGGTATTCCGCAGATGATGGCCAAAGTGCTAGGGGCGTTGTACACCATCGACAGCGGCAGCCTCACCTCCGCCGAACTCGTCCAGCGCCTGCAGGTCAGCCCCGCCTCGATCTCCAAAGCCGTCGGCTACCTCGAAGCACAGGAGCTCATCCGCCGCGAACGCGACCCCCGCAGCCGGGCCGAGCGGTACGTCATCGACGACGACGTCTGGTACCAGGCCATGCTGGCCAGTGCCCGCGCCAATGCCCTGCTCGCCGACACCGCCCGGCAAAGCGCCCACACCCTCGGCCCGACCACCCCCGCCGGGGTCCGGCTGGAGAACATGAGCCAGTTCCTCACCAGCGTCGGCGAGGACCTGGTCCGCTCGGCCGAGCACTGGCGCCAGGTCTACGCCACCCCAAAGACGAGCGAGCACGGGTAAGCCCGGCGCGTGCGGCGCCGGGGCAGAGCTTCTTCGAGCCGGATGGGTCAAAGTCAGTCACGAGAGCACGATTCATCGACGGGAATCGACGTACTGGTCGGCGTACTCCGCCGATGGTGCGATGGGGGTGATGACGTCGATCAGGACCCCGTTGGGATCGGCCACGATGAAGTGCCGCTGCCCGAAGTCCTCGCTGCGCAGTTCGAGTTCGGCGGTCAGTCCCGCGCCGACGACGAGCCGCTCCCATTCGGCGTCCACATCCTCCACCTCGAAGTTCAGCAGCAGCCCGCGCACAGGAAGGCGATACGCCTCGGGCAGCGTCGGGTGGGCGTGGTCGAGCAGCGCGAGCTCATAGGACGGTGTCCCCGGACGCCGCAGGCTGACGTACCAGTCGGCTTCGAATGTCGTCTCGAACCCGAGCAGCCCGGTGTAGAAGTCGCGGGACTCCTCGATCCGGGTGGTGCAGATCACCGGATAGAAGCTGGTCAGTTCCACATGAACCCCTTTCGCGTACCATCGGTACGCCAATATGTATTTGACGTACCATCGGTATGTCAAGGGAGGGAAGCATGGAGACACGCGGCGTCAGAGCACAGCAGCGGGAGCAGACCAGGCAGGCCCTCCTGCGGGAGAGCAGGCGCCTGTTCGCAGCCCAGGGGTATGGCGCGGTGAGCCTGTCAGAGATCGTCGCCGAGGCCGGGGTGACCAAGGGCGCGCTCTACCATCTCTTCGACAGCAAGGCCGCGTTGTTCCGTGCCGTCCTGGAGCAGGTGCAGCAAGAGGTGGCCGAGACGGTGGCGCAGACCGCCGACGTCCACGACGACCTCTGGACGCGTCTGACCGCCGGCTGCCAGGCGTTCCTGACCGCCAGTACCACCCCCGGCATTCAGCGGATCATGCTCATCGACGGCCCCGCCGTACTCGGCTGGAACGAATGGCGCGCGATGGACGAGGCCGCCTCGGCCCGCCACCTGGCCGACGTGCTCACCGTCCTGATCGAACAGGGGACGATCGCGCCTCAGCCGGTCGCACCACTGACCCACCTGCTGTCGGGCGCGATGAACGAGGCAGCGCTGTGGCTCGCCGAGTCGGACGACCCCGCCGATCTGCCGGCCACGCAGGCCGCCCTGGCTCAGCTATTGGACGCACTACGCATCAGATGAGGTGGCCGGCACCGAACGGCCGAACACGCAGCGCAGCGTGTAGTTGAGCGACGGTCCGCGGATTTTGGGAAGGGAGGGCTGACGGTGACCCGCGCGACGGGTTCAGGTAGTCGGGCGTTGGGGGTGGGTCATCCGTGTTCGGCATGCTGCCCGTGGTCGGTGACCTGGGCGTCGAACCAGGCGTGCAGCGCCTTGATGAGAGCCGGGTCGGAGGTGGTGTAGGTGATCTGCGCCCCGGCGGGAGCCTCCGCGTAGCGAATGTCGATCCGGTCATGGCCCGCCTCGAGCTCCTGCAGGCCTGGCATCTTGCCGCCATGGATGGACGCGGGGTCGACGTAGTCGCCCTTGCTGAAGCCCACGGCCTCCTCGGTCAGGTGCTCGCGGATGAGCGTGACCTGCTGGGCGTCGGCGGGGTCGTCCGCGGTGACGGTCTGCAGGCCGCCGGTGGCCCACTTGGTGAAGCGGTGCGTGGTGCGCTCCAGGTCGAACGGCATCACCCGCCGGCTCTTGGCCGCGACCTCCGCCTGGCGGGCGCCCAGCGCCTGAGCCTCATTGCCGCCGTTCTGGCCGCCCAGCGCGTACCCGGCCGACGCGGCGGCGATCACCGCCAGGCCGGCCAGTAGCAGCGGGATACGTCGCTTCTTAAGGATCATCTATGGCCTCCGTGAGGATTTCCAGGGCATGCAGGACGCCGGCGCGTTCGTTCTCCGGCACACGGTCCAAGATCGAGGAAAAGCGGGCCGCTCTGGCCTTGGCCAGTTGCTCGGCGGCGTTCCTTCCGGCGGAGGTGAGCTGGACGAGGACACCGCGCCCGTCGTCCGGGGCCGGGATGCGCTCGGCCCAGCCCCGGTTGATGAGCTGGGTGACCAGGCGGCTGGTGGTGCTCTTCTCCAGGCGCAGCCGGTGCGTCAGCTCGCTTTGCCGCAGGGCGCCGTCCCTGGCCAGCTCGCCCAGCGCGTGCGCCTCCGACACCGGGATGGGCCGCCCGCAGGGGGTCTGGTCGGGCTGATGCAGGCCGAAGGCGCGGACGAACCGGCCCACGGCTTCCTGAAGGTCACGCTCATCCGCCATGGTTCGACCGTACAACCATCTCGTTGTACGGTGCAACTAGATGACGGCGATCACCTTCGCCGTCAAGGAAGGGATGGTTGGCGGCGCCGGCGTGCCGGTCGGCCAGGCGGCGCAGCTCCGCTTCGTCTTCGAAGCCGACCCGCCACGCGAGGGGAATCAGGGGCTCGGGATACCGGTCGAGGTCCTCGGAACTCTGATCATCGCCTCCATCCGCGAAGGCGAAGGCAGCCGAAGCGGCGCCGTATCAGCCGTTCGACGGTGGCGGCGCGGGCCATGCCGTACAGGCTCGCGATGAGGACGACGGGGGTTGGCACTGAGCCTCCAGATGCGCGGACGTCGAAGGCGATGAAAACCGTTATCGTTAGCATGGCATAGGTACGCCAGTAGAAAGGAACCGCTTTGGCGAGAAACGAGGTGCGCCCCGTGATCAAGCTTCGATCGACGGCCGGCACCGGCTACACCTACGTGACCAGAAAGAACCGCCGGAACGACCCCGACCGGCTCACCCTTCGCAAATACGACCCGACGATCCGTCAGCACGTGCTCTTCCGGGAGGAGCGATGAAAAAGGGCATCCACCCCGACTATCGGCCGGTGGTCTTCCGCGATCCCGGCGCGGACTTCGCCTTCCTCACGAGCTCCACGATGACGAGCGACAAGACGATCGTGTGGACCGACGGCAACACCTACCCGGTGGTGGATGTCGATGTGTCCTCGGCGAGTCACCCGTTCTACACCGGCCGCAGCCGCGTCCTGGACACCGCTGGGCGCGTCGAGCGGTTCAACCAGCGCTACGGAAGGACCTGATGTCCGCTCAGTGCCAGCTCACCGGCGTCAAACCGGTCTTCGGCAACAACGTCTCCCACTCCCACCGGCGCACCCGGCGCCGCTGGAACCCCAACATCCAGAGCCGCCGCTACTGGCTGCCCAGCGAGGGCCGCTACGTCCGGCTGACGCTCAGCGCCCGCGCGATCAAGACCGTCGACAAGATCGGCATCGAGCAGGCCGTCGCCCGCATCCGGGCCCGGGGAGAGAAGGTCTGATGGCCAAGAAGAGCAAGATCGCCGCGAACGAGCGGCGCAAGGCCGTGGTCCAGCGTTATGCGGAACGGCGGGCCGAGCTGAAGGAGATCATCCGCGTCGGCACCCCGCAGGAACGGGCGGACGCCGCACGGGAGCTGGCGCGCCAGCCGCGTGATGCCAGCGCCACCCGCGTGCGCAACCGCGACTCCGTCGACGGCCGCCCCCGCGGCCACCTCACCAAGTTCGGGCTCTCACGGGTGCGCTTCCGCGAGATGGCGCACCGCGGCGAGCTTCCCGGCATCACGAAGGCGAGCTGGTAGCTGTGGCCGTACCCAAGCGCAAGACCTCGCGCAGCAACACCCGCCACCGGCGCAGCCAGTGGAAGGCCACCGCGCCCGACCTGGTCCCGATCACCGTGAACGGACGGCAGTTGCTCGTGCCCCGCCGTCTCGTCCGCGCTTACCAGCGCGGATTGATCAGGATCGAATGAGGTACCCGGTCACCGGGCCGCCTCCCGTGCATGACACCATCCGAGTGCGGCAGCATGATGGGGCATCCCGGTGGCCGAGCCACCCCCCGCGGCGACCCGGCATGGCCAACCGGAATGACCTGGCGGTCTCCGAGGTGCCGACGGAAGGGCCTGGACATCCCGGCTACACGTTGGCTCGGTCGCTCACGCCGAGCACCTTCGCACCTGCCGCCTCCACTTCGGCGCGGCCGGCCAGGCCGCGCGAGGCGTCGAGGTCGTCATCTCCCCACACGGCCATGACCAGGTTCGGCTTGGCGGCGAGGGTGGCTCCCTTGGGCGCGACCTTGTCTTCGGCGAGTGCGGGGAGCTTGTCGTAGGCCGCTTTGAGGTCGGCGGGCGGGTCGTTGAACGTCCGCGAGATGCCGACGATCCGGTCGGCCAGGCCGAGGGCGAGCAGGCGGTCGGCATCTGGAGTGCCACACCGTAGTTAATTATGGACAACGATAATGATTTTCATTAGAGTCGTTGTCCATATCGCTGGCGTGGTGGGAGGAATCATGACCGACCAGCCCTTCACCGTGGCGGTCTGCCAGGCGGATCCTTGTCGCCCTCATGACCCCGGCTTCGCGCTCCTGCCACAGCTCGCCGCCATCGTCCGGCAGCGCCCTCAAAGCGTCCTTGTCCGCACCGGATGCCTGCTTCGTGCGCCGCGCTGCCAGCCGGGCGCGGCGCACGACCGCGGGTGTTATCTAGTGGTGCAACCCTGCGACGCCCGTCGACGGCCCAGCGGTGCGGCGATCCCCATCGGACCGGTTCTCACCCGAGCGGACGCCGAGGCCGTGGCGGCCTGGCTGGCAGACGCTGATCTGGACGCCGACCGGCTCAATCCGCGGCTTCGCCTCGGGCGGCAGGCCGCCTAACACTCTGACCGAACACTCGACGGCCTACGGATGCCGTCCTTGCCCGTCGACGGCGACAATGGCCCGTGCCGCGAGCTGAGCGGGAACGGCACGCAGGGCGCTCTCGTCCAGGTCGCACCGCGCGGCAAGCTCAGCGACGGCGTCGGGCACACAGGGCACTGCCGACCGTCTCGACCCGGTCCATCGCCTCGCACATCGCCGTTGAGGACCAGGTCGAGTGCGCGCCCCGCAACTTTCAGTGGTCGTCCCAATGCCCTTCGTGCGAGGCGTGACGGTGTCCGTCGTGAACGTAGTCGACGTGATCGCCGTGCGGCACGGCCACGTGCCCGCACTCGGGCCCGTGCTGGTGGTCATGCGCATCGTGCGCGACGTGCGACTTCGGCTCACACTCGTCCACATGATCCTCATGGACGCGGTGCAGGCAACCGTCGTGGACATAGTCGACATGCTGGCCATGCGGGACGGCCACATGGCCGCAGCCGAGTCCGTGCTCGTGAGTGTGCTCGACGTGCTGGCGGTGTTCGGCAGTCACTGACATGCCCAAACTCCCTATCGGTTCGTCACCGAAGATGCCTCATAGGGCTTTTCTGCCTCTTTTCAGGTTACGCCGGAAGCAGGGTATGGGACAGGTTCGTACTCGGCCCCCGTCCGCTTGATCGCGTGAACCGGAGCCCGGACGCCGACTCTGAGTGCGCTTTCCACTCCCTTCGGAGTTGACGCAGCATACGATGACATCGACAATGATTTTCATTTCGTGCCAAGGAGGCCCTGTGCCCACCCCTGTCGCCCTGGTCGCGGGTCTGCACCGCAGTGCCCGGGCTGCCGCCGTCGAACGGCTGCTGCGCCGTCATCCGGGAGCCGTCGCGATCCATCACGACCTGCGCACCATCGGCGCGGGCCGGGTCGAGCGCGTGGTCCGTGACGTCTCCGGCGTCCTGGACGTTGCCGAGGTACGCCTGGCGCACGGCTGCGTGACCTGCACCGTCCGCGAGGACCTCCTTCCCGAGCTGCTGCGCCGCGCCGGCACGGCGTCCCTGCTGATCGTCGACCTGTGGGACTCGGTCGAGCCGCGCCCGGTGGCCGAGGCCCTGGCCGCTGCGGAGACGGTCCGGCTGGTGTGCGTGCATACCGCGTTGGACGCCGAGCACATGCCCGTGGACATCTGCCGGGGTGACCGTCTGAGCGAGACCGGCCAGGCGGCGGCCGGCGACCAGCGCTATCTGGCCGAGGTACTGGCCCGGCAGATCGAGTACGCCGCCACTCTGTCCCTGCACGGCGGCGACGCCGAGGACACCGAGCTGTCGACTGCCGTGCTGGGCCATCTGGCGCCGCACACGCCGATCGTCACCAGACCGGAGATCGCCGGCGCCGCGTTGTGCGTGCACGAGCTGGCCGAGCGCGTCGACCCGGCCACCGCCCAGCTCCCCGCCGACGCCCAGACGGGCGAGATCACCACACTCGTCTGGCACCGCCTGCGCCCGCTGCACCCGAGCCGGTTGTTCGAGGCCATGGACGAGCTGGTCACCACCACGGTCCGCTCCCGCGGCCGGTTCTGGCTGGCCAACCGGCACGAGCGCATGCTGGCCTGGGATGCGGTGGCCGGGGCGGTCTCCGTGGAGGACGCCGGGCCGTGGCTGGCGGCGCTGCCCGAGGCGGCCTGGGATCTGGTCGCCCCGGCCCGGCGTGCCGCCGCCGCTTTGGACTGGAACCCGATCGTCGGCGACCGCGTCCAGCATCTCGTCTTCACCGGCCCCGACCTGGACCGCGACCGCATTATCTCGCTGCTCGACTCGTGCCTGATCGACCACGACGATGCCCTGCCCGGCGCCGCGGAGTGGGCCGGGCACGATGACCCGTTCGCCCCGATGCTGGATCTCAAGGAGAGTGCATGAAGCCCCGCCGTCCACCCAGGAAGAAGACCAACCCGCTGATCGGGATCGGCTACATCGACTACAAGGACACCGGCCTGCTGCGGAAGTTCGTCTCCGACCGCGGCAAGATCCGCAGCCGCCGGGTGACCGGCGTGACCGTGCAGCAGCAGCGGCAGATCGCCCGCGCCATCAAGAACGCCCGGGAGATGGCCCTGCTGCCCTATTCCTCCCGCGAGGCCAGGTGATCGCATGACGGATCAGTACGAGCGGTCCGCCGAGTTCGTGGACGTGATGCTCGCGCCCCACTGGACGGTCCTGGGTCCGGCGCTCTCCGAGGCGCTTCGCGGAGCCCCTGAGCCGGTCGTAGATGTCGGAGCAGGAGGCGGGCACGGCACGCGGGCGATCACGCGGGCTCTCCCCGACGTGCCTTGGTCGCCATGAACGTCATCGGCCACTTCGACCCCGCCGACCGCCACACGATCTGGAAACTGCTCGACCAACGCCTCCTGCCCGGCGGCAGGGCCGTGCTCAACCTGCAGCCCCCGGCCGAACCAACGACCGTGCCGCAGACCCGCTTCTCCGAACTTCGCATCGGACGCCGCCGCTACGAAGGCTGGGGCCGCGCCGAGCCCGCCGGCCCCGGCCTGATCACCTGGCACATGACCTACCGCGCCATCCAGGACGGCGAGCCGGACGAGGAGGTGGAGGTCTCCTACACCTGGTGGGTCCTTGACCAGGACCAGCTCCAGGCCGAGCTCACCGAGCACGGACTGCAGGCAGCGCCCACCGGCCCCGCCGACCTCGGACTATGGCTCATCACCAGAGCCGTCTGAACGCGGGGCGGCCCGGCCGCCGCTCTTCGGCGAGGAGAGGCAAGGTGGAGAGAGCTCGGTGGGGTCCGATGCTGGAAGCCGCCGGCATCCGGGCGACCAGTCAACGGTTTCTCGTCCTCGACGTCCTGGCGGCCCACCGACTGCCCGTCTCGGCCCAGCGTCTGCACGCAGAACTGCACGACCGCGGCGAGAACATCGGCCTCACCACCGTCTACCGCGCCCTCTCCTCGATGACCGAGGCGGGGATCGTGCACGTCTTCACACACGCGGGCGAGGCCGTCTACCGGCTCTGCGGAACCGCTGGACACCACCATCTCGTCTGCCGCGTCTGCGGGCTCGTGGCTGAACGGCAAGAGGAGAACGTCGTCGACGGCTTCAGAGCCGAAGAGGTGTACGGCGTATGTGCGGCCTGCGAGGGCGGCCAGCGATCAGCTCGTGCGACGGATCCTATCGATACATAATGGAGCCCCCATGTCCGTACGACGGTTCGACACCCGCGCGATCATGACCTGCGCAAGGGCCGGACCGTGGTCATCGTCACCCAGGACCTGCAGCTCGTGGCCGAGCACGCCAGGCACGTCGCGCTGCTGGCTGGGGGACAGCGCATGACAGTACGCGACCCCGCGGCTGAGCAGCATCAGCGCTTTGAGGAGCCGCTGGTCCGCGACCCGTGGACGCCAGGCCTGTTCGCCGTTCGCGGCGCCTGGTCCTCGCCCTGCTCGCGGCCGAGCACGTCGCGGCGGGCACCCCGGTGGTGGCTGGGGCTACGGGCGGGCGCACTGGACATGCGGGTGGGCCAGCCTTCATGACTCTCGCGCGAACAGGTGGGACAGCCGCTCGCTGAGCTCGTCGTAAGTGCCTTCGGCGGCCACGCGTCCTTCCTCCAGGAGCACGATGTGGTCCGCTCTGCGGATGGTGGACAGGCGGTGCGCGATGACGAGCGTGGCCCGGCCGGCGGCGGCCTCCTCGAGCGCCTCGGCCAGGCGGGCCTCGTTGTCGGTGTCGAGGTTGGCCACCGCCTCGTCGAGCACGAGCACCGGCGCGCCCGTGGCGAGCGCCCGGGCGACGGCCACTCTGGCGCGCTGGCCGCCGGAGAGCGTGACGCCCCGCTCGCCCACCGGCACTTCCGGGTCGATGGCGAGCTGGGCGGTACGCAGGGCGCTCGCCACGTCGGCGTCCGGGGCGCAAGCCGAAGGACGTGATCACGCCGGAGCTGCTGGCAAAGGTGTTCGGGGTGGCCGGTCGCGTGGTCACCGACGAGTTGCACGGGACTTCTCGCTGCCTGCTCGACTCGCCCCTTTGACCGCTCGACGGCAGCGGTGCCTGATTGGCGGTACCACGGACACGTGGTGAGACCTCGTCGCTGCCGCCCGCAGGACGAGCGGCAGAAGGTGGGCGGTGTCGATCGTCAAATGTGCCGGATTGCCGACGGGATTCTGGCAAGTCAGTAGGGCTCCCGGTCACACCGCAGGTCCGTGGGATCACCGTCGAAGTGGACAAGATAACCGTCCAATGATCTGACCGCGGCCGCGGGCGGCACAACCGCCCGCGGCTACCAAACGAGATGATAATCATTTCTACACAGAAGGGACGTACTTCACCAACGGGAGAACCTCTATGACACAGGCCGGCATAGGCGCCGTCTTCGACCGTGCCGCCGCCGAGTACGCCGAGGTCTCACCGGTGCTGTGGGATCGCATCGGCGAGGCGACGGTCACGGCGGCCCGGATCCAGCCGGGCGAACGCGTGCTGGACGTCTGCTGCGGCGCGGGCGCCTCAGCCGTACCGGCGGCGAAAGCGACCGGGCCGCAGGGGCACGTCGACGCCATCGACCTCGCCCCAGGGCTACTGACCCACGCCCGCCGCCGCGCGGCGCTCGAAGGGCTGGAGAACGCACACTTCGTCCAGGCCGACGCCACCACTTGGGAGCCTCCCGAAGGCCGCCCTTATGACGTGGTGCAATGCGTCCACGGCGTCTTCTTCCTGCCCGGCATGGACGCGTCAGTCTCCCGCCTGGCCAGGTTGCTCCGGCCTGGCGGACGGCTCGTCATCACCACATGGGCCGAGGGCGCGATGGAGGGTTTCGGCCGGGTGCTCGCCGACGCCGTCGAGCACGTACGGGGAACCCCGCCAGGATCGCCCTCCAGCAGGCAGGCGGCGTCGAGGATCGACACCGAGCCGGAGCTGACAACCTGGCTGACCGCCCGCGGCCTGACAAAGGTCACCGTGACCCGCTCACCCCTGCACATCCCCCTGGACCCACCGCTCGCCTGGCGGTTCGTGCTCGGCAGCGGCTTTCGCGGCATGCTCGCCGGCTTGGAGGAATCCGCCGTCGAACGGGTGCGCACGACCCTCTGGCGCCTCCTCGACGAGCGCAAGCTGAGCGAACTGGACGCCACCTCACTCATCGGAACGGGGACCCGCCACGATCCCCGTTGACCGGCTCCGCGGGGTGGGCACCACCGGCGCCCACCCCGCGGACCTCATCATCGTCCGGTCAAGCCATAGGCGCGGATGATGGTCTGCTCCACGGTGTTGCCTGCCGCGTCACTCCCCTGAACGCGCAGCGAGACGAACCCGCCCCGGCTCGGGTGGTGGGGCCGCACGGTGTAGGAGCCGTTCGCACCGGAGACGTCGGCCGGTTTCCAGGTGGTCCCGTCGTCCATGGAGGTCCACACCTTGGCCTGCGTGATCCGTGGACCCTGCGGGTCGGTCTGGCGCAGGGAGATCCCGAACGAGTACGGCCGGCCACGCGGGGCCCGGTTGTACAGGTCGAGGTCGAGGGCGTAGTCCACCATGACGAGCGGGAGCATGCGTTGCTCATCCGAGGCGGGCTTCTCGGTCGTGAACGTCCACGCGGTGCTGGTCTTCGTCGACAAAGCCCACGAGGCGGGGTCGCGGGCCTGGGTCATCTCCGCCCGGTAGGTGGCCCGTTCCGGCTGCGCCGGGACGTACGTCCCGTTCAGGCCGGACTCCTCGGCGATCAGTTGGCCGTTGCGGTAGACACGTGCCTTCACTTCGCTTTCGTCCACTCCCAAGCTGTGATCCAGATAGTTCGTGGAGTGGTTGGCGTCTCCGTCGAGCGCGGGGGCGATGGTGAAGAACAGGCCGTCGCCGTCCCAGTACGCGCCGGTGCAGTTGCAGAAGGAATGGCCGCTGCCGCGGGTCGTGCCGGGGTGCAGCACGGCGCCGAAGAAGGTCTGGCTGAGCTCCTGGCCTGGCTGGTAGACGCGGTCGACCTCGTACATCGGAGAGAAGTCGATCAGGTCGCCGCCTTCGACGGCGTCGTGCTGCCAGCTGGTGTCGCCGGCGGAGACCCACTCCTCCCTGACGAAGGGCGCCGGGAACTGATCGGCGGTGTCCACGGACAACGGGAAGTCCCACGGGCGGAAGAAGAAGCGGGTGGAGGTGTAGGTGTCGTTGCCCGTGCCGGACGCGGTGTAGCGGCTGATCGTCCTGGCCGCGTTGGTGCGGTCGACGGTGAAGCCGAGGTTTTCGGGGATGCCGCCTTGCATCGGGGTGATCACGTCGTAGGAGTACGGACTGTACATCGTGCCCCGCAACTCCAGCCGCAGTTCCCCAGACCTGGCGCGTTCGAGCAGGCGTTCTCCTTCCTCCTGGCTGGTATAGAAGGCCGGCAGCGCGGCGTCCTCAACTGTCTGCACCAGCCGCCCGGGGCGGTCGTCGTAGACCAGCGCGACCGCCGCCCCGGCCTTCTTGGCACCCGCGATCTGGTCGGCGTACTCCACGCCGTCGGTGCGTTTGATCAGCGCGATGGCACCTTTGATCTTCCTGCTGGGGAAGTCCTGGGGCCGGCCCGATCCGGCGTCCACGACCCTCAGCAGATGCCGCCCATCGAACCCGGCGTGCTCGCCCAGGCCCATGACCCACATCGGAATCGCACGGCCTGCGTCGGTGGCCCGAATCCTCGGGGCCAGCAGGTCGACCTGGGTGAAGAACTCGAAGAAACCCTCGGTGACCTTGGGCGTCGGGGTGGCGTAAACCCGCTCAGTGGAGCCGAGGGGCGCGGCCAGGCGGGTCAGCGTCCGACCACCTGCCTCACGCCGGTAGCCCAGCACGGAATCCTGCACCGTGCTCTCCCGCGGAGTGGAGATCCTGATCTCCTTGGCCTGGCGGGCATCCAGCGTCACGGTGGCGTCGCCGGTGACGCCGAGCTCCGGGTTGCCCAATGCGGACACCTCGAGATCCCACTTACCTGAGGAGTCCAGTGTCGAGACCATCGCCATCAGGCTGTAGCGGCCCGGTGGGACGCGGAAGACCGGCTCCGGGTCGTCGGCCAGCCGTACCTCCTTGGAGAAGCGGGCGTCGACGCCCCACAGCGTCACCGACCCCGAGACGGCCGGCTTTCCGTCCCTGCCGAGCACGGGGACGCGCAGGTCGTACATCTCCTGCTCCTTGGCGGCGCCGATGGCGGTGCGCAGCTCGGTGCCGTCGCCCGCGGTCGCCCTCACCCACCCGCCGAGGGTCCCCGGGCCACTGCCCGCCGGGGTGTAGGTGACCGTCACCTCCGCCGATCCCTGCGCCGGCACCTCAAGAGACGACGCCGACAGGGCGAAGGGCCCGGTGACCTTGTCCAGCGCCAGCGTGAGCGTCACGGGCTGGGCGCCGGTGTTGGTGTACGTGAGCGTCTTGTCGACCGGCTGCTGGGCCGCATCGTACGGCCACGGCAGGAATCCGAAGTCCACCACCCCATGTGACGCGTGCACGCTCTGCCGGTGCGCCCTCTCCGCATCGAGGCGGCCGGCGCCCTGCTCGTAGACCGAGTTCGCGGGGTTGGGCCGGGCGGTGCTCACCAGGGCGGCCTTGAGTCGCTCGCCGCTCCAGTCCGGGTGCTGCTGTTTCAGCAGCGCCGCGGCACCGGCGACGTGCGGGCTGGCCATCGAGGTCCCCCTGGACCTGCGGTAGGGGTTCCACGGCAGGCTCGGGTCGCGGGGATGCGGGTTGGCCGCGTCGATGTCCACGCCCGGTGCCGTGATCTCGGGCTTGATCGCGTAGTCGCCGAGCCTGGGGCCGCGGCTGGAGAAGGAGGCCAGCGCGTCGGCACCGTCGACGGCGCCCACGCTGAGCGCGGCCGAGGCGGAGGCGGGTGAGGTGACGGTCTGGCTCCTGCCGTTGTTGCCCGCCGCGATGACGAACAGCGTGCCGGAGGCCGACAGCCGGTTCACGGCCTGCGCCAAGGGGTCGGTCCCGTCGGTCGGGTCGCCGCCGAGGCTCATGTTCACGATGTCGGCGCCCTCGGCAACCGCCCACTCCATGCCGGCGATGATGTCCGACTCGGTACCGTCTCCGTCGTGGTTGAGCACCTTGCCGATGAACAGGTCCGCTGCCGGCGCCACGCCCTTGTGCCTGTCGCCGTTCCCGGCGATCGTCGAGGCGACGTGCGTGCCGTGGGAGTGATCGTCGTAGACGTCCGGGTCCTCGGTGAAGTTCTTGCTCTTCTTCACCCGTCCGGCCAGATCCGGATGGGTGTCGTCGATGCCGGTGTCCAGGACCGCGACCTGCACACCCGCGCCGTTGAAGCCGGCGGCCCAGACCTGCGGCGCCCCGATCTGCGGCACGCTCTGGTCCAGGACCGCGCTGACCTTGCTGTCCAGCCAGATCCCCGACAGGCCGCCATCCAGCTTGGCGCTGCCCTCACGCACGATCGAGTCCCAGAAGTCATCGGCCTTGTTCTTGGCCACCTCCAGGGCCGCGCCGTTGACGCTGGGCAGACTCTGCTCCTTGACCGCACCCGTGGGCTCGTCCGCCGAGGCGGCCTTGACGCTCCTGCCGTACGTCACCAGGACCGGCAGGCTCGGCCGGGAGGCGTCGTCGTAGCGGGATGCGGCGAGCTCGGTGAGGTTGAACAACTCCTCGTCCAGCACCCCGGCCGCCAGGTACGGCTCGGCCTTGGCCGGAATCGCGTAGACCGCGCCGTCCTGCTCGGTGATCTGCCAGCTGTCGGTGTCATTGTCGACCACCGCGCCCTGCCGGCCGTCGGCGAAAGTCGTCAACCGCACCACGTCACCGGTGACCAGGGTGATCGTGCGCGTTGAGGGCGGTGCGGCCTGACTGCTCGCGGGAGCCGCCGGGTCCTCGGCGGCCGCGGGGCTGACGAGTATTGCGGCGAGGACGGTACCTGCCAGCACTAAGTGAGCCGCTCTCGCGACTGGCTTCACGGGTGTTCCTCTCCATGGATGCTTGCGAAGCCGTCCAAATCCCCCACCACGGACAGCACGGATCATCCTGGACGAAACGATAACGATATTCAAATCGTCCTGCCCGCTTCAGAAGAGGCCAGTGCGGCTGTTGGGCTCATTCGTTCTGACCTTGGAGTCTTTCGGCGTCATCCCGTGTGAGGTCCTGCCTGAACGGGAGGAGCCCTCGAGCAGTGCGGACCATGAGGCCGGGCCGGCGGGCGCTCACATGGTGGCCATTGGAAACGATTATCGTTACTATTTCTTTGTTAGGTCGCTTGGTTTGATCCGGTTCTGTCGCGAAGGGTGCCGTATGTCCACTTCCACGGTCTTATCGACGCAGGGGGCGCCTTCCGTGCTGGCTCCTGCGCGTGCCACCCTGATCGGCTGCGCCGTCCTGACCGCCGTCAGCGCTCTGGCCGGGATAGCGCCGCTGGTGGCCGTCGTGGAGATCAGCCGGCGGCTGTTGCATGGAGACACGGATGTGTGGCCGATCATCGTCGTCGCGCTCGTGGCCCTGGCGGTCAAGCAGCTCGGCACGTTCGGCGCGGGCGTGCTGACGCACCTCGCCGACATCCGGGTGTCGTTCGGCATCCGCCGGGACCTGCTGGCCAAGTTGCGCAGGCTTCCCCTCGGCTGGTTCACCGACCGCAACTCCGGCACCGTGAAGAAGACGGTCGAGGACGACGTCGCGGCGCTGCACCAGCTCATCGCTCATTCCGTGGTGGAGGTCACGGCCGCCGCGGTCCCGCCGCTGGTGGCGATCGCCTACCTCTTCGCCGTCGACTGGCGGATGGCGCTGATCAGCCTGCTTCCACTGGCCGTCGGCCTGATCGTGTACCAGCGGGCGATGGCGGGGGCGAACACGAAATACCCCGAGTTCATAGAGTGGCTCACCCGGTTGAGCGGCGCCGCGGTCGAGTTCGTCAACGGCATCGGGGTCGTCAAGGCGTTCGGGACCCCGGGGGTGGCGAGCCGCCGCTTCCAGGAGGTGTCGCGCAGCTTCGCACGTTTCTTCCTGGACTGGGCCAGGGCGACGACCGCGGCGAGCGTCATCGCGGAGATCCTCCTCTCGCCGCCGAGCGTGCTCGTCGTCATGGCTGCCGCAGGAGGAGCGCTCACCGCGACGGGCGCGCTGCCAGTGGCGAGCCTCATCGCGTTCCTCGTGTTCGGTACTGTCACGACGGCGGGCTTCATGACGATCATGATGTCGGTGCACCCGCTGGTCACGGCTCTGGGCGTGGCGCGCGGCATCCGTGAGGTGCTCTCCAGCCCGGAGTTGCCCGTCCCGGCCCAACCCGTCGTGCCCGACCCGAACGCGCCCGGTCCGGTGGTCAGGATGCGCGGCGTCCGCTTCACCTACGGCGACACGGTCGCGCTGGACGACGTCGACCTCGACCTCGAACGCGGCACGGTGACCGCACTGGTCGGCCCGTCCGGGTCCGGCAAGTCCACTCTCGCCAAGTTGCTGCCCCGGTTCGACGACCCGCAGCAGGGCTCGGTCCAGCTGTACGGCGTCGACCTGCGCCACATCGACCCCGCCGAGCTGTATCGGCACGTGGCCTTCGTGTTCCAGGACTCCGCGCTGCTGCGCATGAGCATCCGGGACAACATCCGCCTCGCGCGCCCGGACGCCGACGACGCGGCCGTCCGCGCGGCGGCCGCCAAAGCGCGGATCCTCGACCGGCTCGAGGAGCTCCCGCGCGGACTGGACTCCGTGGCCGGCGAGGACGCCGAGTTGTCCGGGGGCGAGCGGCAGCGGGTGTGCATCGCCCGCGCGATCCTCGCCGACCGGCCGGTGCTCGTGCTGGATGAGGCGACAGCGAGCGCCGACCCGGAGAACGAGGCGCACATTCAGGACGCGCTGAGCGAGGTCACACGCGATCGCACCGTGCTGGTCATCGCGCACCGGTTGAGCACCATCCGGGGCGTGGACCGGATCGTCGTGCTGGACGCCGGCCGCGTGGTCGAGCAAGGCAGGCACGAGGAGCTACTTGCCCGCGACGGCCTCTACGCGCGGCTGTGGGAACACGACCAGCGCATCCGTGAGGACGCCGTGACCGGGATGGAGACACGCTGATGATCGCCATGATCCGATACCTGTTCGAGCTCCTCGACGAGCGCGGCCGCCGGCATCTGCGCGTCATGCTCGTGGTGCAGGCGGCGCAAGGAGTCCTGCAGGGTCTCGGATTCCTGTTCGTGGCCCCGCTCATCGCCACTCTGACGAGCCCGCCCGTGGACTGGGGCCGGTTCTGGCTCTGGCTGGGGGCGATCGTCGCCGCGGTCGCCGCCCATCACGTGCTGCTGGCCTGGAGCACGTCGCTGGGCTACCTCGTCGGTACGGACGTACTCACCAGCTTCCATGAGCGGATCGGCAACCACCTCGCCACGCTGCCGATCGGCTGGTTCCACGGCGACCGGACCGGGCCGATCGGGCGGATGCTCGGCAAGGGCACGATGGATGTGGCCAACATCCCCGCGCATCTGCTGCGTCACGTCATCGTCGGCCTGGCGGCGCCGGCCACCATGATCGTCGGCAGCTTCCTGCTCGACTGGCGGATCGGCGTCGCCTTCACCGCCGGGGCGGTGTTGTGCGCGCTGGCGCTGCGGCTGCTCATGGTGATCGTGCGCCGCAACGACGACGACTACGAGCACGACATCGGCGTGACCGCATCCCGCATCGTCGAGTACGCCCGCCAGCAGCCGACGCTGCGCGCCTACGGCGTGCTCGACCGGCCGGAGCTCAGCACGCTGGAGGAGTCCCTGGTCCGCCAGCACGGGTCCCAGTCGCGGCTCACGATCCGCGGAGCCTGGGGAATGATCGCGTTCTTCGGCACCCTGCAACTGGTCGTCACGGCCGTCATCGCACTCACGGCCGCCCTCACTCTGCAGAGCACCATCACGGTCCCGGTCATGATCGGCGTGCTGATCGTCACCCTCCGCATGCTCGACCCGATCTCCCAACTCGGCGGGCTCGCCGGTCACGTACAGATCAACGCCGACGCCATCGGCCGGGTGCGAGCGCTGCTCGCGGTGCCGCCGCTGCCCGAACCGGAACATCCCGCCGAACCCGCAGGTGCCGACCTCGAGCTGCGTGGGGTGCGCTTCGGCTACGACGGCCCTGCGGTCATCGACGGGGTCGACGTGAAGATCGCCTCCGGCAGCTTCACGGCCATTGTGGGCCCGTCGGGCTCGGGCAAGAGCACCCTGCTCAAGCTCATCGGCCGCTTCTTCGACGTGGACGAGGGCGCGATCCTCATCGGCGGCCGCGACGTCCGCGAGCTCGGCAGCGCCGGTGTCTCCCGGCTGACAGCGCAGGTGTTCCAGGACGTCTACCTGTTCGAGGGCACGATCGCCGACAACCTCCGCATGGCCGCCCCGGACGCGAGCGACGCCGACCTCGACCGGGTGGCTCGCATCGCCCGGCTCGACGAGGTCGTCGAGCGCCTCCCGGACGGCTGGCACACCCGGGTCGGCGAGGCGGGATCCACTCTGTCCGGCGGGGAGAAGCAGCGGGTCTCGATCGCGCGTGCCCTGCTCAAGGACGCCCCCATCGTGCTGTTCGACGAGGCCACGGCCGCGCTCGACCCGGCCAACGAGGCCGCCGTCGCCGACGCGATCGCCGAGCTCGCCCGCGACCGCACCGTCATCGTCGTGGCCCACCGCCTGTCCACCGTGGTGGCCGCGGAGCGCATTTTCGTCCTCGACCGGGGACGGATCACAGAGCACGGCGATCATGACGCCCTGCTCACCTCCGGGGGCACGTACGCGCGCTTCTGGAACGAGCGCCTCCGCGCCCGCGGCTGGCAACTCGCCTCGAAAGGAACCCCGTGACCGCAATCACCCCGGCCGAGCGCCGCTTCGACGTGCGTATGAGCCCGAAGGACCTCATCAACATCGGCGTCTTCGGCGCCCTCTATCTCGTCGTCGTGTTCGGGATCAACATGCTCGGGTTCATCAACCCGGCCGTCATGCTGGTCTCCCTCGTCGCGAGCATCGTCGCGGGAGGGATCCCGTTCATGCTGTTCCTCACCCGGGTGCGGCACGCGGGCATGGTCACGATCTTCGCGATCGTCACCGCGGGGCTCCTCATGCTCAGCGGGCACCCGCTGATCAGTTTCCTGATCAGCGTCGGCTGCGCGCTGGTCGCCGAGGCGATCATCTGGGCGGGCCGGTACCGTTCCCGCCGCCTGGGAGTACTCGCCTACGGCGTCTACTCCGCCTGGTACGTCGGGCCGATGATGCCGATCTTCTTTGACCGTGAGGCCTACTTCTCCGGCCCCTCGATGCAGATGATGGGAGCCGACTACGTCAGCCAGATGCAGGCCCTGCTCTCCCCTGGGGTGCTCGTCGCGTTCGACCTCTCCACGATCGTCTTCGGCCTGCTCGGCGGGCTTCTCGGCCTGCGGCTGATGCGCAAGCACTTCGAGAAGGCCGGGCTGGCGTGACCGCAACCCCGGTGGCGGTCGGGGAGCGGGCCGCCGCGGCGGCCCGTGCCCGCCCGGTGCTCGGGCTGGACCCCCGGACGAAGGCGCTGCTCGTGCTCGCGACGAGCCTGGTCGTCATGGCGCCGGACGGAGCGTCGTTCATCCCCGCGGCTCTCGTCCTCGGAGTGCTGCTCGCACTCAACGAAGGCGCCTGGGCCCGCGCCGTCGCCCTGCCGGTCGGCGCCGCCGGCATCGCGGCCGTCGCCTATCTGCTGCCGCCGGCCATGCCGCATCCCGCCGTCGGCGTCGTCGCCACCATGGCCGCGTACCTGGTCCGCTTCGTCGCCATCGGCGGCATCGCCCTGCACCTGATGAGCACCACCTCGCCCACCGAGCTCACCGCCGCGCTGCGTGCCGCCCGCGTCCCCCGCGCCATCACCGTGTCTGCGGCCGTGATGCTGCGGTTCCTCCCCACGATCATCGCCGAGGCCCGCGCCGTGCACGACGCCATGCGGCTGCGCGGGATCGGCGGTTGGGGCGGCCTGCTCCGCCACCCGGTGCTGAGCATCGAGCGCTTCACGGTTCCGCTCATCTCCTCCAGCCTGCGCGTGGCCGAGGACCTCTCCGCCGCGGCCCTGCTCCGTGGGCTCGGCTCGACGTCGCGGCCCACCGCCATGCACCCGCCGCGCCTCGGCGTCGCCGACCTCGCCGCCGCGCTCGTCGCGGCGGCCCTGGCCGCGGCCACGGTGCTGTGGTGATCCGCGCCAAAGGGGTGCGCTGGACCTACTCCGGCGCGGACACCCCCACTCTCGACGGGTTCACTTTGCACGTGCGGCGCGGAGAGACGCTCGTGCTGTGCGGTCCGAGTGGCTCCGGCAAGAGCACCGCGCTCAGGCTCATGAACGGCCTCATCCCCCACTTCCACGAGGGCAAGCTCGAAGGCTCCGTCCTCCTCGACGGGCAGGTCGTCGCCGACCTGTCACTCGACCGGCTCGGCCACCGCACAGGGACCGTCCTGCAACATCCCCGCCGCCAGTTCTTCACCGACACGACCGAGACCGAACTCGCCTTCGCGCTGGAGAACTTCGGCGAACCGGCTGAACGCATCCGGGACCGCGTGGCCACGGGGATCGACGAACACGGGCTACGCGACCTCACCGACCGGCGACTGCAGGACCTCTCCGGCGGCCAGCAGCAACAGGTCGCCTGCGCCGCCGCGACCGCCCACCACCCGTCACTGCTGCTGTTCGACGAGCCCACCTCGAACCTCTCCGCCGCCGCGATCGAACGTTTCACCGCCACACTCGCCCGGCTCCGGGCCGGTGGAGCGACCATCGTCATCGCCGAGCACCGGCTGCACTACCTGCGCGGCATCGCCGACCGGGTCGTCGTCATGCGTGACGGCCGTATCGACGCCGAATGGTTCGGCGAGGAGTTCGCCGCCCTCGACGACGACACCGTCCGCGCGAAAGGACTCCGCAGCCTCAGCCCTCCCCCACGCCCAACAACCCTCCAGGTACAGGCGTACGGGCCCAGCATCGACCGCGACGCCGTCCCCACGAGCATCACGACCGGTGTGAACCTACGCAACATCCGCTGCGCCTTCCATGGCCGCCGCGTGCTCGACATCGACGAGGCCCGTCTCCCTGCCGGAGCGATCACCGCCGTCACCGGCCCGAACGGCGCCGGCAAGAGCACGCTCGCCCGCATCCTCACCGGCCTGCAACGTCACGAAGGCGAGGTACTCCTCGACGGGCGCCGGCTCAGCCGGGCACAACGGCAGCGGGCCAGCGCGATCGTCATGCAGGACGTGCAACGACAGCTATTCACCGACAGCGTCGACGCCGAACTCCGGCTCGGCGTGTCCCTCACCAATGAGCGCTCCGGCGCGCTCCTGCACGACCTCGACCTCGCCGCCTTGACGGACCGCCACCCGCTCTCCCTCTCCGGGGGCCAGCAGCAGCGACTCGTCGTCGCCGCGGCCCGGCTCAGCGCCCGCCGGATCGTCGTGTTCGATGAGCCCAGCTCCGGCGTCGACCGCCGCCACCTCCACTCCATCACCCAGGTCATGCGCGATCTCGCCGACGACGGCGCGGTCGTCCTCCTCATCAGCCACGACGACGAACTCCTCGCACTCGCCGCCGACCAAGAACTCAGACTGCGTCCCATCGACGCGTAAAGCACAGCGCCGATGCTCATGGCGAAGTCATGCCGTCGCGCGGGCGGCGCCGGCGTGCCGGTCGGCCAGGCGGCGGCCGACGCGCTGCAAGGGCTGCTCGACCAATCGATGGGTCAGCCAACTGCTCGGCAGCAGCACGCTGAGGAAGGCGACGCTGATGCCGATCTGCAGGGGCATGGGTGACCAGCGCATCTCTCCCGTCAGCTGCATGACGATGAGGAGGATCGGCAGGTGTACCAGGTAGAGGGAGTAGCTGATAGTGCCGAGCCAGGCGAGGAAGGCGGGAACGCGGCGGCCCCGCCAGGCCATCGCGCCGGCGAAGGTGGTGCCGGCAAGGACGATGGTCAGGCCCCACACGTCCGGCTGGACCCACCACCAGCCGGCGTTGGTCGCCCAGACAGGCGTCGACGTCACTAGTAAGGCGGCGATGGCCACCGGCCACAGCCGGCCCTGGCCATGCTCCCACCGGCGGATCGCGGTGCCGGTGAACATGATGGCGAGCATCGCCGCGGCGAACCATGGCACGCGGCTGCTCAGGATCAATGTCAGCGCCATGACGCCCAGGACGCAGGCTCCGGCGGTACCCGCGCGCCCGGAGATCACACAGGTCAGGCCAATGACAAACGCGGCCAGCGACAGCCAGGCCAGCCAGGTGCCCGACAGCGGCGGCCCGGATAGCACGAGGCCTGCGATGAGAGCGATCAAGGCGAACAGAACCGGGAGCGCACCGCGTCTGCCGCGCCAGCCGGTCACGAACAGCGCGACGACCAGCAGATAGAAGAGCATCTCGTACGACAGCGTCCACATGGTGTTCAGCACACCGGCCGCTCCTACCGCGTCCATCAGCATCGTGGCGTGCGCGGCCACCGAAGAAGCGTCGCGGGCCACCTCCGGACGGATCGGGATCCACCACGCCAGGGCCAGGACCAGGCCGATGACCGTGAGGTAGAGCGGGTAGAGGCGGAAAAGGCGGCCGATCCAGAAGGCCCGCACGTCGCCGTGTCGTTCCAGCGAGGTCGGGATGATGTATCCGCTGACCAGGAAGAACACCAGCACGCCGTACATGCCCAGGTTGAACGCGGTGGGCCGTAGCCAGGGCATGGCCCAGGTCGTCAGGTGTTCGCCGACGACCGCGAGCGCACCGATACCGCGCAGCGCATCCAGCCACGCGAGCCTGGAAGGCGCCGCCTGCACGGTTTGGGGGGCTTTAAGGTGGGCGGTCGCCATATGCCCAACGTATCGGAGCGGTGATCCGAAGGCGGACACATCGACCATTGGGGCAAGTATCGACATTACGCAGCGTTCCCAGGGACAACACGACGTCCGATCGCGCCCTCGAAGGACCGGGCGGCTCAGCCCCGCGCCTGGTCAGGCATCGTAGAAGTTTGCTACCCATGAGGGATGGGTGACATGGGGCTGACCGTGGGTGACGTGGTCGGTGAGGTCGGTCTGCGGCTCTGATGGGCAAAGAGCAGTGGAGCCGGCCGCTGGTCCGCCGGGAGCTTAGCGAACTGCTAGGCGGTCAGCAGAGGCAGAGCCGCGAAGTCGTGGTCCCCCCAGTGGTCCGGACCTCGGGTTCGGCGGACTGACGGGATTGTCCTGCGGTCATCGGAGTGCTCCTTGCTGATCAGGCTTGTGGTGTCGGGGGAATCAGATGCCGGGAATCGCGCCGTCCCGGGCGTCCCTTCAGCTCGCCGGAAGCGCGCTGCCAAGCGGTCTTGGAGGCGGTGCCGGGGGCGGGCTCCGGCACCCTCAGCGGAGGGCTACTCGGTGGACGTTCGAATCTGAGGCAGAGCCGGGAAACCGGTGACCGACGCGGCCTTGATGAGGAGGGGCCAGATGGCGGCGGCCAACTCCTCGGGGGTGCCGGGACAGTCGCGGCGGAGCCAGCCGATGACGGCGCCGAGCACGGCGCCGGCGATGAACGCGGCCTCCGGATCGTGGGAAATGTCAGCGGGGTCGTCGGCGTGGGTGGATGGTCCGGTGTGAGTGAGTCTGCGGTTGACGTGGGAGGCAACCGCGATGCGCTGGAGCAGGTGATTGATCACCCGGGCGCTGCCGTCGGCGCCGAGCAGGGTCCGGTAGAGGTGGGCGTGCTCGGCGACGTGGGAGAACATCGGCGTCAGCGGGTTGTCCGCGGGCTCGGTGCTGGATATGAGGTGCAGGCCGAACATGGGGGTGGCGGCGACCAGTTCGTCGAACGTCGCGGTGCACGCGGAGGCGGCCAGGTCGTGCACGTCGGTGTAGTGCTCATAGAACGTTGATCGGTTGACGCCTGCGCGTTTGGTGATGTCGGCGATCGCAATCTGGGTCAGCTCGCGTTCCGCGATGAGCTCCCACAACGCGGCCTCCAGGGCCGATCGGGAGCGACGGGTGCGTGGATCCGAGGGTTGCGCAGGCATGGCGCCATCGTATTACTATCCAACGCATGTTGGACAACCAACGAGTGTTGGAGATTGGTGATTCATTGTGCGCCCGGCGAGGGGAGTGATCATGTCGCGGATCGTTGCGCGGCGAGGGCTACCAGGTCACGCCCCTTGTGGTCGATGTGTCCTCGCGTGAGGAGGTGGCCGCGCCGACGAGGGAGCCGACCTCGGGCCTTCTCAGCATCCGTACCGCGAGCGAACGGGTGGCGACCCGGTCGTCCAGGGTCGCCTCCGTTCTGCCCGGCTCTGTTGCCGCAGCAGTCATGTCACCTCACCTCGTGCCGCCCGCGGCGAACTGCTCCACCGCGGTGACGTTGGTCTTGTCGATGAACGCCGGCCCGGTCAGGGTCGCCTGGCCGCCGCCGATGACGTTGCCGTTGGTCTTGTAGAGCCACAGGCTGTCCACCGCGAGGTAGCCCTGCAGGAAGGGCTGCTGGTCGACCGCCCACTCCACCTGGCCGTTCTTGATGGCGGTCACGAGCTCCTTGTTGGTGTCGAAGGTGACGACCTTGGCCGAGCTGCTGGCGTCCTTGACGGACTTGGCGGCGGTCAGCGCGAACGGCGCGCCGAGGGTCAGCACCCGGTCGATGCCAGGGTCCTGCTGGAGCTTGGAGGTGATGGCCGCCTGCACGCTCGGCATGTCGGTGCCGGTGACGTAGATCTTCTCGGTGTCGGGGAAGGACGCCTTCGTGCCGTCGCAGCGGGCTTCCAAGCCGACGTGGCCCTGCTCCTGGATGACGCACAGCGCCTTCTTCGCGCCGTCGGTCTTCAGCCGCGCGCCGGCCGCCTCACCGGCGATCTTCTCGTCCTGGCCGAAGTATTCGAGCACGCCCATGCTCTTCCACTGGTCGATGCCGCCGTTCAGCGCGACGACCGGGATGCCGCCCGCCAGCGCCTTCTCCACGTTGGCCTTCATGGCGTCGGGCTTGGCCAGGGTGACCGCGATGCCGTCGACCTTCTTGTCGATGGCCGTCTGAACGAGGTTGGCCTGGTTCGCGCCGTCCGGATCCGACTGGTACTCCAGTTTGATGTTGCCCTTGGCCGCCGCGGCCTCGGCGCCCTTGCGCACCAAATCCCAGAAGGTGTCACCGGGAGCCGCGTGCGTGATGAAGGCGACCGTCATCGTCGGCGCGCCGGAGGCGGAGGCGGGCGCGGAGGCCGCTTCGGTGCTCTGCTTGCCTCCGCTGGAACTGCACGCCGCCAACGCGAGCGCCATCATGCCGCTGGTCACCGCTATGGCGATGCTTGATGTGCGGGCCATTGTTCTCTGCCTTTCTGTCCGCCCCGGGGAGTTGAGGGCGGGTCGGGGGTGGGTCATGCTCTCTAGCTGTCAGGTGCTGCCGGCGCCGTGTGCGTCGGCGACGCCTCGTCCCCGCACCCCCCAGTGCGGGATCGTCAGTGGGAGACCGTGGATGATCGGCTGCCGCGGTCACAGGTGTTCGCGATCGCCGACGCGGACGGGGCCGCCGGCGGTGATCGACTCGATGGCTGCGAGGGCGATGGTCAGGGCGGCGCGGGCGTCCTCGCCGGTGACCGCGGGAGTGCGGCCGGTGCGGACGCAGTCGGCGAAGTCGGCGAGTTCGGCCACGTACGCGTCGTGGAAGAGGTCCTGGTCGTAGGTGACGCACTCGGCGGCGGCGCCGTCCGGGCCGTACGCGGTGAGGTGGGTCCTGCGGAGGTCGCCCATGGTGAGCATGCCCGCCGATCCGAAGACCTCGCCGCGTACGTCGTAGCCGTAGACGGCCTGGAAGCTGGCCTCGGCCGTGGCGATGGCGCCGTTGTCGAAGCGGACGGTGACCACGGCGGTGTCGAGCAGGCCGCCGGCTTTGAAGTCGGGGCGGACCAGGGCGTCGGCCATGGCGAAGACCTCGACGGCTTCGGCGCCGGGGTTGAGGTAGCGCAGGGTGTCGAAGTCGTGGATGAGGGTCTCCAGGAAAATCGTCCACGGCGGCACGCGAGCGGGGTCGGCCAGTTTCGGGTCGCGAGTGAGGGAGCGCAGGAGTTGAGGTGTGCCGATGGCGTCGGCGGCGATCTTGTCGTGGGCCGCGCGGAAGCCGGTGTCGTACCGCCGGTTGAAGCCCACCTGGAGAGGCACGCCCGCTTTGGCTGCGGCGGTGATGGCGCGGTCGGCCTCGGCGAGCGTGACGGCCATGGGCTTTTCGCAATAGACGGCCTTGCCTGCTTGGGCGGCCGCTTCGACGAGGTCGGCGTGGGTGCGCGCCGGGGTGACGATCACCACGGCGTCGATGTCCGGATCGTCGAACAACTCGCCGACGTCGGTCGTCACCTTGGGGCAGCCGAGCCGGTCGGCCAGGCGCTGCGCGGCGCCGGGGACCGGGTCGGCCAGCGCGGCGAGCCGGACACCGGGAAGGCGGCGGGCCAGGGTCTCGGCATGAAGGGCGCCCATCCGTCCGGCTCCGGCGAGGCCGATGGCGAGGGGCTGCTGGTTGGTCATGCGCGGTCTCCGTATGTCGGGTTTCAGAGGGTGAAGGCGGAGCGGAAACGCTCCAGGGCCAGGGCGCTGTCGCGGGAGGCCCACGCCTCCATCGCGACCGTGCCGTCATAGCCGAGGTCGGCCAGAGCACGGGCGACGGCCGGGTAGTTGATCTCCCCCGTCCCCGGTTCGCGGCGGCCGGGCACGTCGGCCACCTGGATCTCACCGATCAGGCCCGCGGCATGGGCCCGGCGGACCAGCTCGATCAGGTTTCCCTCGCCGATCTGCGCGTGGTAGAGGTCGAGGTTCATCCGCAGGCCTGGCCTGTCCACGGCGGCGACCAGGGCCAGGGTGTCAGCGGCCGTGGCGAACGGCACGCCGGGGTGGTCGACGGCGGTGTTGAGATTCTCCAGGGTGAACATCACACCGGCCCGTTCGCCCAGCTCGGCGAGGCGGGTGAGCGTGCGGTGGGCGGCCATCCACATCGGTCCGGTGGCCTCGCCGGTCACCGGCGTCACCGGCAGGCCTTTGTCGTCGAGGCCGGTGCCGTGCAGGTTGAGCCGGTGGCAGCCCAGCCGCTCGGCGGCCTTGACCGACTCCTCGGCGGTGCGCAGCAGCTCCGCCGCACCCTCCTCATCGGTAAGGCTGCCGCGCAGGTAGCCGGTCATCGAGGAGAAGACGGCGCCCGTACGCGCCAGCGTGGCCAGGTCGTGCCGGCTCCAGTCCCAGATCTCGACCTGGAACCCGGCGTCATGGATGCGCCGCGCGCGCTCCTGAATCGACACGTCCGTGAAGACCATCTCGGCGCAGACCGCCAACGTGTACATCGTCACCCATCCGTCTATAACGTTCTAGTCTTTTAGCAGTAGGCCAGCAGGCGGACGGCCTTGTCAAGGGTTCGCGGTGCCGGTGACTAGAACGTTGCAGTATGGTGGAGCAGCGTCTTCACAGGACGGTTCCATCGAGGAGGGCAGCAAGTGCCACGAAGCCCCGCGGGCTCGGAGGGGAGACGACCGACCCTGGCCGACGTCGCGGCACGGGCGGGCGTGTCCACGGCGCTGGTCTCCATCGTCATGCGAGGGGCCAAGGGCGCCAGTGCCGACACACGTGAGCGGGTGCAGCAGGCCGCGAAGGAGATCGGCTACCGGCCGGACGCCCGGGCGCGGCTGCTGCGCAGCAACCGCTCACGGCTGCTCGGGGTGCAGTTCGGGCTCCAGCATCCGTTCCACACCGATCTGGTGGAGGGCATCTACGCCGCGGCCGAGCCGGCCGGCTACCAGGTCGCCCTCAGCGCCGTCACGGCCGGCCGCAGCGAGCGGCACGCCGTCGAGACCTTGCTCGCCGATCGGTGCGAGGCCCTGATCCTGCTCGGCCCGCAGGCCCCGGCCGCCCAGCTGGCCGAGCTCGCGACCCAGTTGCCGGTCGTCTCCGTGGCCCGCCGGCTGCGCGGGACGACGGCCGGGGTGGACGTCGTACGGACCGCCGACGACGAAGGCGCCCGCCAGGCCGTCGACCACCTGGTGGCGGCCGGCCATCGCGACATCGCCCACATCGACGGCGGCCGGGCGCCGGGCGCCGCGGACCGGCGCCGAGGCTATCGGACCGCCATGAGCCGGCACGATTTGAACCGCTATATCCGGATCGTGCCCGGTGGGCTGACCGAGGACGATGGGGCGGCGGCCGCGCGCGCCCTCCTCAGCGGCGATCCCCGGCCGACCGCCATCCTGGTTTTCAACGACCGCTGCGCCACTGGCGTCCTGGACACGTTCCTGCGCGCCGGCCTGGCCGTTCCTGGCGAGATCTCGGTCGTGGGCTTCGACAACAGCCACCTGGCCCGCCTGGCCCACATCGACCTCACCACCGTCGGGCAGGACATCCCGCGCCTGGCGCGCCTGGCGGTGGAGCGAGCCATCGCACGACTGGAGGGCAAGCCGGTGGCCGAGAAGGAGATCGTTATCGCGCCGCATCTCATCATCCGCGGCACCACAGCCTCCGCTCCCGCATAACCGCGCCGCAAACTCCGCAGGAGCAGGCCGAACGAGCCGGCCATCCATTCTCCTCGACAGCGCCTACCGGGTCTGGTCGGTGGGGCGGATGAGGATCTCGTTGACCGCGACGTGCTGCGGCTGGGTGACCGCGTACACGACAGCATTGGCGATGTCCTCGGGCTGCAGGGTGCGCATAGAGGTGGCCATCTGCTGCGCGGCGGCCCGCATCGTGGGGTCGGTGATGTGGTCGGCCAGTTCGGTGGCGACGAAGCCGGGCTCGACGACCACGACCCGCACGCCCTGGGCGGTGACCTCCTGTCGCAGCGCCTCGGAGAAGGCGGTGATGCCGAACTTCGTCGCCGCGTAGACGCCGCTGGCGGCCGACGCGATCCGGCCCGAGGTCGAGGAGACCTGCACGACGGCGCCCTTGCCCTCCAGCAGGTGCGGCAATGCCGCGTGGACCGTGTACATCGACCCGAGCAGGTTGGTCTCGACCATGCGCGTCCATTCCGTGGTGTCCGCTCCCGCGATGGGGCCGGCGAGCATCACCCCGGCGTTGTTCACCAGGATGTCCAGGGCGCCGAAGCGCTCGACGGTCTTCGCGACCGCGGCCCGCACCGATTCCTGGTCGGTCACGTCGAGTTCGAGGGCCAGCATCTCGCCGGCCGCCTTGTGCACCAGGGTGTCCAGCCGGTCGGCGCGCCGTGCCCCGACTGCGACTCGGGCCCCTTCCGCTGAGAGGGCCAGCGCAGTGGCCTCGCCGATGCCCGACGACGCTCCAGTGACGAGGGCGACCTTTCCGGCCAACGTGTTGTTCATGTTCTTCCTTTCCGAAGAGGCTCACGTGTTCCGCAGCCCGCTAAGCGGACCAGCCGGTCACCTTAGTTTAGCACCAAACCGGACCGGTTGGTCATCTTAGGAAGTACACTGATGAACGGGAGGGAGAGGCATGACTGGAACGACGTCCGCTGTCCCGTCGCGCAGTGACGCGGTGCGCAACCGTCGGCTGCTTCTGGACGCCGCGGCCGAAGCGTTCGCCGAGTGCGGAGCCGAGGTGTCCATCGGTGAGATCGCGCAACGTGCCGGAGTGGGGAAGGGGACGGTCTTCCGCCACTTCTCCTCCAAGGAGGAGCTACTGGCGGCGATCATGCTCGGCATGCTCGACGAGCTCGTGGACACCGCCACCGCGCTGCTCACGGCCGACGATCCCGGCCTGGCGCTGCGCGAGTTCATGACCGCCGGCGTGGAGACCTTCGTCAGAGATCGGGCGTTCTGCGAGGTCATCGGGCGCCCGTCCCTGCAGAACGCGCAGGTACGTGACGCGATCGATCGCCTGTGCGAGGCCGCGGAAGCGCTCACCGATCGCGCCCGCCAACAGGGCGTCGTCCGCCCTGACCTCACCGGCACCGATGTCGCCCTCCTGCTGGCCGGCATCCAGCACACGGCGGCGCCGCTGCTGACCACCGAGCCGCAGGCGTGGCGCCGGTACCTGGAGCTGATCCTCGACGGCATCACCACCTCAACGGGGCGAAGCCTTCCGCATCCACCGCCACACCGCCTGCCCCTCGCGAACCCCGACCCCGATCGGGGGCGCTGATCAGCTAGATCAAGCGCCCGCGTCGGGTTCGGCTCCTGCGTGCTGCGCCTGACCCTCCCAAGATCGTGGGCAGCCGCAACCGTGGACCAGGGTACGGACTAGGGTCTCCCCAGGGCGCGATGGACAGGCCCAAAGAGCGACTGTGATCGCAGTGGCATCAGCCGGGATGCCGTGTGCGCATGGAGTCGCGAGTGACCACGAAGGTGTTGGAGTCGCACAGAGACGACGCGGCGCAGACCAGTCCGACGGTCTCCGCAGTCGTTGACCAGTTGATCAGCGAGTTTGACACTGCCGCTTCGGTGTTCGTCACCACAGGGCCTCAGGTATTAGCGGTCGCGTGCCGCGTCCTCGGAGAAGCGATCGAGGCCGAGGATCGGAGGGCGGCATGAACGCGCGTGAAGCGGAGGTCGGCGCCGCCGCCGAGTTCGGCCGTTACAGGCTGCGCGGACGACAGCCCGAGGTCGCCACTCTGCGGACCCACTTGGCCGCGCTGTCCTCCGGCAGGGGCGCGACGGTGCTCATCCAAGGCAGTCCCGGCATCGGCAAGACCCGCATGCTCACCGAGGCGCGCCACATGGCCGAGGAGACAGGACTCCGCGTGATGTACGGCGGAGGTGACCCGGACGGGCAGATGATCCCCTTCGGCGCGCTGCTCGGAGCCCTGCACTCCAGCCCCGACCCGATTCTCCCGGCCGACGAGGTCCAGGCCGCGCAGGCGACCGCAAAACGCTACTGGTTGCTGCAGGAGCTCCACGAGCACCTGGAACGCGCTGCCCTGACCGCACCGCTGGTGATCGCCATCGACGATCTCCAATGGTGCGACGAGGGCACCCTCCTGGCACTGCGAACCCTGCCGCAGCGCCTGTCCATGCATCCCATCGCCTGGATTCTCGCCGCACGAACGGGCCCGCTCACCCCGGACGTACGCACCACGATCTCCGCACTGAGTCTGCCGGGCGGCCACCTGCTCACCTTGGCCCCCTTATCGGACAAGGCGGTCGAGGCGATGACCGGCGACCTGCTGACGGCCACCCCGGAGCCAGGCATCCTCCACCTGGCGCAGCGAGCAGAGGGACGCCCGCTCCTGCTCACCGAACTCATCAACGGCATGCTCGATGAGGGGGTGGTCACCATCTCCGATGGCGTCGCGCGGTTGACTCAGCGGCGTCTGCCCCTGCGTTTCCATGTCTCCGTCCAGCACCGCCTGGAACAGGTCTCCCCGCTGGCCAAGAAGGCCGCGCAGATCGCGTCGGTTCTGGGCCGGACCGTCTCCCTCGAGCAGCTTGCCGAACTCACCGGAGAGTCCGCCGTCACGCTGCTTGAGCCGCTGGAGGAACTGCTGTCGGCCGACCTCCTGGCCGAGAGCGACGGCACGCTGCTGTTCAGCCATGACCTGATCCGCGAGGCCATCCAGGCGGCTTTGCCGGCGACGCTCCGCAAGGCGCTCCGCCGCCAGGCCGTGGACCTTCGACTGGCGCACGGCATCCCGGTCACGCAGATCGCCGCCGACCTCGCGGAGACCGCCGAGCCCGGCGACGACACGGCCACCGCACTGCTTCGCCAGGCCGCCCGCGACCTGGCGGTCACCGCGCCGTCGGCCGCCGTGGAGATGAGCCGCCGCGCGATCGAACTTGCCGCCCTTGACCCGCTGCGGCAAGCCGGCTTCATCGCCGAGGCCCTGCCTCTGTTCAGCCAGACGGGCCGCGCCGGCGAAGCCCTTGCACTGGCCGAGACCGCGCTGCGCCGGCCACTGCCGGTCGATGTCGAGGCAGGCATCAGGCTGGGGCTGACGCTCGCGGCCAACCAGTATTCCCTCACCGAGGCCATACGGCAGAGCCGCGCCGGAGTCGCACTGCCCGGCCTGCCGCTCCGCATCCGCGCTCAGTTGATGGCCATGCTGGCCTTCAACCTCGCCCTCGTCGGCGCTGAGGAGATCGTCGAGGCCGAACGACTGCTCCCGGCCGCGCTGGCCGCCGCTGATCAGGCGGACGACCAGGCTTCGCGTGCCACTCTGCTGAGCGTGGGCTCGATCATCGCCAACCATCGGCTCGACGTCCGCCGTGCGCTCGACCTCGCCGACCAGGCGGGCGCCGCGTTGCGCGACGTCCCCCACACCGACGTGCTGTGGATGCCCGGCGTCTGGAAGGCCGGCTTGCTCAGCATGCTGGGGCGCGTGGAGGAGGCGCTGGCCGAGGCCGATGACGGCGTACGTAAGGCCCAGCATCACGGCCAGGCCAACCTGCTGCGGCTGTGGGGCATCGCGCGCTGCCGGGTGTATCTGGACGCCGGCCGGCTGGCCGACGCCCGAGCCGAGGCCGAAGCGGTTCTGGCCATGTCCGACGAACTCGGTCCCCGTTCGTTCGACGACGCCACGGTCCGATACGTGCTCGGCCGCGTCGCCCTGCACACCGGCGACCCGCGGGAACTGGCGCGCGGCCGTGAATTCGCCGACGCCCTCATGCAGGTCGAAGCCGGGCAGACCCGGCGGGCAGGAGCGTGGCTGGCCGCCCAGGCCGCCGCCGACGACGGCGACCACGCCCGGGCCATGGAGCTGACCGCCGAGGGCGGCCGTTCCTACTATCGGCCCACCTCATCACTGTCCCACCCTGCCGACCCGGCCGACGAGCCTGTCCTCGTCCGGATGGCGTTGCGGGCCGGAGACCGCGCCCGCGCCACCCTGGTCACCGAGTTCGCCGAGACGCGTCACCACCACAACCCCGACATCCCGATCTACGCGGCCACGGCCTTGCACGCACGTGCCCTGGTGGACGGCGACGCCGGCCTGCTGGCTCGCGCCGTTGAGCTGTATCAGGACATCCCCCGGCCACTGGCTCTGGCGGGAGCCCTGGAGGACACCGGCACGATCCCCCACCTGGATACGGCACTGCAGTTGTACGAGCAGTCGGAGGCCGAACGCGACGCGGTCCGCGTACGCGATCGTCTCAAAGGCATGGGTGAGCGCCGATCACGCGCCGTTTCCAGCAGGCCGACCGAGGGCTGGGGCAGTCTCACCGCCTCTGAGCTGCAGATCGTCAGGCTGGTCGCGGGCGGCGCGACCAACAAGCAGGTCGCCGACCGGCTCTTTCTGTCCCCTCACACGGTCAGCACACATCTGTGGCATGCCTTCACCAAGCTCGGGATCAGCTCACGCGTCGAGCTGACCCGGCTCGTCCTCGAACACGACGCGGCCATGCAGTGATCGGACCGCTGCCGGCTGTGCCTAAGATCGGGAACTGCCGGAAGCCCTTGCGATCCGGGTTCTTCTCCGCCGCGGTGCCCGGCCCTGCCGAACGGACCCGAGATAGCGCAGGTCGGCATAGCACCATCCCCACAGGTCGCCGGGCTCCAAGGACGCGGTTGCCGGATGGGCGGTGGTCGCCCAGTGCGCGGCGGCGTGTCGGCCGGGCGAGGTGTCACAACAGCCGACATGGCCGCAGGTCAGGCATTCACGCAGTTCCACCCATTGGCCACCCGTCTGCAGGCACTCCTCACAGCCGTCGGCATGACCGGCCGGAACGGGCGGATGTGTCCCCTGCACATGGGGACACGAACCTGGGAGCTCCATGATCATGTTGCGCCTTTCCACGAAGTACGGCCCTGCGGATGAAACGCTCTCTTGCCGCATCGCCGCGCACATCGCACGAAGGCGTGAGTTCTGTGCCTGCCGACCGCTGCCTGGGTGGTCTCAAAAGAATTTCGCGGTAGCTGTCACGAGTCTGGAGGGCTGTCTTGTCTTAGCTACGTCCGGGTAGCAGCACGTGCCCCGGTGGACAGAGAGGATTGGCCATGAGGATTGTGGTAGTCGGCGGGACCGGGCTGATCGGTTCGAAGCTGGTGACGAAGCTGGGCGAGCACGGTCACGAGGCGGTGGCGGCGGCGCCTGACACCGGCGTGAACACCCTCACCGGTGAAGGACTGGCCGAGGTGCTGAAAGGCGCGTCGGTGGTGATCGACGTGTCGAACTCCCCGTCCTTCGAGGAGAAGGCCGTGCTGGAGTTCTTCGAGACCTCCACCCGCAACCTGCTCGCCGCCGAAGCCGCGGCCGGTGTCGGCCACCACGTCGCGCTGTCGGTGGTGGGTACGGAGCGCCCGCCCGGCAACCCCTACTTCCGCGCGAAGATCGCCCAGGAGAAGCTGATCGAGAACTCGTCGATCCCGTTCTCCCTTGTGCACGCCACCCAGTTCTTCGAGTTCGTCCGGCGCATCGCCGACGAGGCCACCGAAGGCGACAAGGTGCGGATGGCGCCCGTGCTCTTCCAGCCCATGGCGGGCGACGACGTGGCGCAGGCGGTCGGAAGGGTCTCGGTGGGCACGCCGCTGAACGGCCGCATCGAGATCGGCGGACCCGAGCAGTCCCGGATGGACGAGTTCTTCCGCGACACGCTGGCGTCCTGGGGCGATCCGCGCGAAGTGGTCACCGACCCGCACGCGCTCTACTTCGGGCAAGAGCTGCTGGAGCGGTCGCTGGTGCCGAATGACGGCGCCGCCCTCGGCACGATCCGCTACCGCGACTGGTCTGCCCAGAACGCCGGGAAGTAGCCCACGCGATGACCGTGGTCATCGCGGCCCCGGCACGCCATGCCGGCCGGACCTGTCTGGGGCCCGGAATCACGTGCCGCCTGGCGGCCGGTGACCGTTCTGCCCTGGCAGGTCGTGGTCGGAGGCGGTGCTGAGCGAGACCGGCCGCCACAGGTCGAGCTCCTGAGCCACGTGCTCGAGGTGGGCTTCGACATGGGCGACGGCGTCGGCGCCGAGCTGCAACCGCAGCGGAGGATCGTCGACGGCCAGGAGGTCGAGGATCGCGGCGGCTGCCTTGCCAGGATCCCCTGGCAGGAAGGGGCCGCGATCGAAGGCCGTCGGCAAGGTGGCGAATCGGCCGAGCTCGACGACGGTCACGCAGACGCCGAGCTCGTCCAGTTCAGCGCGGAGCGTCTCGCACAGCGCCTCGACGGCCGCCAGGGACGCGCCGTACAGACCCGAACCGGCCGGGGCAGCGAACCCGGCGGCCGAGCCGACGGCGATGACCCGCCCGGCCTGCTGCGCGGTCAGCACCGGCAGCACCGCGCGGGTCACCGCGAGCATCCCGAGGACGTTGACGTCGAACAGAGCGTGCGCCTGCGCGTGGGTCGCCTCCCGAAGAGGACCGCGGACGGTCCTGGCCGCGTCGTGGACCAGCACGTCGATCCGGCCGAAGCGGCGCATCGCCTGCTCGACCGCCGCCGCCGGCGCCTCCGGCACCAGCAGATCCAGCTCCAAGGGCAGCACTTCGCCGCCGACCCCGGCGAAGGCGTCCGTGACCGCGGCCAGGTCGCGGCCGGTGGCGACCACCCGGTGTCCTCGCCGCAGCGCTTCACGGGCGACACGGTGCCCGATGCCTCGTGCCGCGCCCGTAACGAACCAAACAGCCATGCATACCCGCCCCGATGTCGGCCTCCCCTGCTGGGAGACGGTGAGGACACCGTGTCAGCGGGCGCGACAGGCCACATCGCACGAATCTGCGATGTTTCGTCAGCGGCTCGCGTCGTCAGCTCGTCAGTGCCTCAAGCTCACGGCGCGCCTCGGCGGCCGGCTCGGTGTCACCGGATGCCTCGAACAGGCGTACCGCCTCCGTCAACGCGTGGCGGGCCTCCTCGACCCGGCCCACCTGCCGCAGTGCGGTGCCCAGGCCGCGCTGGGTGCCGCCCAAGGCCAAGGCAATCGGGTGGGCGCGCAGCTCGGGCAGTGCCTGCTGGAAGGCGTCGACCGCCTCCTCCCAGCGTTCCAGCGCGAGGTAGGCCGAGCCGAGCCTGCCCAGGGCGGTCCCCAGACTGAAGCTGACGATGGCTGGGGAACCGCCGTAGCCGGGGTCACGCAGCATGGTCACCAGTTCCAGGCAGCGCTCCACGGCCTCCTCCACCCGGCCCGCCCGCCGCAGGGCGCTGGTATAGGCCGTCATGGCTTGGGGATAGCCCTCCAGATCCCCGGCCTGCAGCAGGAGATCAGCGGCGCGCCGAATGTAGTCCAACTCACGCTCCAGGTTCGCCGGATCATCCCGGATGGCCCAGGTGGCATACACCAGCGCCCACCCTTGCTGGCGTACGTCGCCGACCTCGCGGGCCAGGTCCAAGGCCCGCAACGCGGCCGCCTCCGCATCCTCTGCACGGCCCTCACACCGATGCAGCGCCCAGGACAGATAGTTGAGATGCACCGCCTCCTGCAGCCGGTCGCCCATGGCTCGCGCCGCGCTGGAGGACAGATCGAACACCTCGCGCCAGTGCCCCCACGGGATCCACTGGTCGGAGAACCAGTGCATGGACTCGGCCACCTCGACCACCGTCGCGTGCTCGCCTTGACGAGCCACCGAGCGCAACGCCTCCAGCCAGGCCGTCCCCTCCGCCTGCAGCCAATCGCTCGCCTCCTGCCGGCTGCGGAGCGTGACCAGCGATCGCCAATCCGGTGCCGGCGCGCCGTACCCCGGCTCGAACCAGCGCCCGGCGACAACTGCCACCTCCAGCAGCCAGGCCTCCATGCGCCGGCGTGCCTCCTGCTGCGCCTCGACCGGCTCCTCCTTCGACAGCTGGGCGCGCGCATACAGCCGGACCAGGTCGTGGAAGCGATAGCGGGCAGGGTAGGGAGACTGCAGCAGGCCGAGCTCGACCAGTTCCTCCAGCGCGTCCTCGGCGTCGTCCAGGTCGAGTTGGGTGAGCACCGCGGCCAGGGGCGCGCCGAAGTCCGGCGCGGCGGCCAGCACGAGCCAGCGGAAGGTCTGCCGGGCGGTCGGGGTGAGCTGGTCGTACGAGAGCGCGAAAGCGGCGGCGACGTGCAGGTCCCCGGCTGCCAGGGCGTCAAGGCGGCGCTCCTCGTCACTGAGCCGTCCGGTGAGCTGTTTGATGGTCCAGCCCGGCCGGCTCTGCAGCCGGTTGCCCGCGATGCGCATGGCCAGTGGCAGATGGCCGCACAGCCGGGCGAGTTCATCGACCGCGTCCGGTTCGGCCGCCGAGCGGATGTCGCCCACGATGGCCCGCAACAGATCGGCGGCCTCCACGTCGGCGAGCTGGGCGAGTGGGACCTGGTGAACGCCCTCCAGCCCGGCCAGCGGGCGACGGCTGGTGATCAAGGTCATGCTGGGTCCGCCGCCTGGCAGCAGGGGGCGTACCTGGCTTTCGCTGGCCGCATTGTCGAGCACGATGAGGCAGCGCCGCTCGTTCAGCAGGGCCCGGTAGTGCCCCGCGCGTTCCTGCTCGTCGGCGGGGATGCTCGGCTCGGGCACGCCCAGCGCCTTCAGCAGCCGTGCCAGACCGTTCCCGCTCTCCAGTGGTGTGGCGTCCATGCCGCGCAGGTCGAGGAAGAACCGGCCGTCGGGGAACAGGTCAGCCAGCCGGCCGGCGGCGTGTACGGCCAGCGCGGTCTTGCCCATCCCCGCTGTCCCCCAGAGGGTCGCGGTGACGGCTGGACCGTCGTCACCGGTGTGCCGGGCGGCCAGCTCGCGCAACAGGCCGAGCTCATGCTCGCGGCCGGTGAAGTCGCCGATGCCCCGGGGCAGCTCACAGACCCCGGCGGTGGAGGGGGCAGGGCGCGGCCGTCCGGCCCGGGCGGCCGCGATGAGGGCGTCGTGGTCATCCGGTGGCAGACGCAACACCTCGGCCAGCGCGGCGACGGTACGGCGTTGCGGGCCGCGGCTGACGCCTCGCTCCATGTCGCCGATCGCCCGCACGCTCACCCCGGAGGCATGCGAAAGCTCCTCGATCGTCAGGTCCGCCGCCTGCCGGTGGGCTCTCAGCAGCGCTCCGAAGGACGCTTCCTCGCTCAACCCCTTGTCCTCCTCATCCCGGAGAGAGGCGGAATCTGCCGGCTACTTCTGCCTGTTGTTCTGCCTCGCCCCAGCGCCACCACGCTTGCTTCCATTGTCCTGTGCACCCAAGCGGATCAGGAAGCCATGACGTCTTCCCTGTCATCCGCCGAGCGGCAATCCACGGAAGGGATGAGCACATGAGCTGCAACGGTACGGCCGCGACGGCCTTCTCCGCGCCTTCCGCGTACATGCGGCACCGGACCCCAGACGCCGCGCCCACGCTGCCGCTACGCGGCCGGGAAGCCGAGATGCTGCTCCTGCGTGACCGGCTACGCACCCTGGCACAAGGGCAGGGCGGGGCTGTCCTGATCGAGGGACCGCCGGGAGCGGGCAAGTCGCGGCTGCTCGCCGAGGTTTCCGGCCTCGCCTTGACCGCCGGTCTACGCGTCCATGCGGGCGCCGGCGTGCCGGGCGGCCACGCCGTCCCCTTCGCCCCTCTGCTGGACGCGTTGCTGTCCGGCTCCGCCCCGCTTATGACACGCGATCGGCTCCTGACGTTGAGCGAAGCGGCGGATCAGCGCTTCTGGCTGTTGCAGGAGCTCCAGCACGAGCTGGAGCAAGCCGCGTCAGCCGCTCCTGTAGTGATCGTCATGGACGACCTGCAGTGGTGCGACGAAGCCACCCACAGCGCGCTGCGCACGCTGCCGACCCGCCTGTCCGGCCGGCCCATCCTGTGGGTGATGGCCACCCGCGAGCACCCCCATACCGGTCGGGCACGCGCATGGCCCATGGACAGAATCATCCTGCGGCCTCTGTCCGCGGCTGCCGTCGCGCTCTTGGCCCAGGACGTCCTCCAGGCCGTGGCCGAGCCCGCGCTGCTGGAACTCGCCGGCAAGGCCGACGGCCGCCCGCTGTTCCTGGTCGAACTGCTCAACGGGATGCGCGAGGAAGGCGCCATCACCATCAAGAAGGGAATGGCACACCTGAGAGCCGCCGGGCGCATCCCGATGCGTTTTCGTTCCTCCGTCCGGCACCGGCTCGACCAGCTCTCTCCACTGGCCCGCGACAGCGTGCGCTTCGCGGCCATGCTCGGCCGCGACATCGACGTCGAGGTGCTCGCCGAACTGCTGCGATGCTCGCCCGTCGAACTCATGGCCCCCTTGCAGGAGGCGCTCCACGCTGACCTGCTGACCGACGCCGATGGACGGCTCACTCTTCGTCATGACCTGATCCGCGAGGCCGTCCAGGTGGGCGTGCCGGCCGCTGTCAAGAACCTCGTACGCCGCCAGGCCGTCGATGTGCGTCTGCGGCGTGGCGCGGCGGTCATGGAGGTGGCCGCCGATCTGGCGGAGGTCGCCCAGCCGGGCGACCACGAGGCTGTCTCGCTGCTGCGCCGGGCTGCCACCGACGTCGCGCCCACCTCCCCGGCCACCGCGGTCGCCCTGAGCAGCCGCGCCCTGGAACTGGCTCCGGCGGACCACGCCGACCGCCCGGCATTGGTCGCCGAGACCATCATCCTGCTGTGGTTGAACGGACACGACGTCGAAGCGCGGACGATGGCCGACAACGCCCTGGCCGGCCTGCTGGAGCCGGAAGCCGAAGCGCAGGTGCGCTACAGCCTGGCCCGGATGTCGAGCCAGCGTTCCTCCACCGAGGCGGTCCGGCAGTGCCGCCTGGCGCTGGCCCTGCCGGGGCTGTCACCGGCGACCCGGGCGAAGCTGCTCGCCCTGCAGGCCCTCGCAATGATCGTGACCGACGACGTGGAGGAGACCGCTCGCGTGGTCGAGTCGGCGTTGCGGACCGCAGCCTCGTGCGGCAGTCGCGCCATCGAGGCCACGGCGATCGCGGTGGAGGCCACCGTCGCCTTCCACCGCATGGACTGGCAGCGTGCCATCGACCGGCAGGACGAGGCGGTGCGGCTGGCGACCGACGCGGGCATCCTTCACTCGCTGTGGGTTCCCGAATCCTGCTGGAAGAGCTCTCTGTGGAGCTCCGCCGGCGAGTCGCTGCGCGGGCTCGAAGAAGTCGACGCCGGACTCCGCGAGGCGCGATCGCGCGGACAAGCGAACGCCGTGGACGTGTGGTCGATGCACCGCGCCCGCATCCTGCTCGACGCCGGCCGCCTGGCCGACGCCCGCACCCAGGCCGAGGCGGTGCTCGCCATGGTCGAGGACCGGGGAGCGGGGAGCGGCGCCGACGTGACCGCCCTCTCCACACTCGGCCGAGCGGCGTTGTACTCAGGTGACCGGCAGGGCATCGCACGCTTCGTCGCCGACGGCCGTCGCATGATGCGCGACGAGGCGCGCTTCGTCGCCAGGACGGGCGCCTGGATGCTCGCCCTGGCAGCCGACGGCGAGAACGATCCGGCACACACCATGAAGTACGCGACGGCGGCGGTCGCGGCCGGCCCCGGCGGCCGGCCCGCGGCCACGCCGTTGGACCCGGCAGATGACGTGGTGTTCGTCCGCATGGCCTTGCGTGCCGGCGAACGGGGAGTCGCCGCGGACATGGTGCAGGTGGCCGAGGACCGCGCCGAGCGCAACCCGGGCTTTCCGTTCCTGGCCGCCATCGCGGCGCACGCCCGCGGGTTGATGGACGACGACGCAGCGTTGCTCGTACGGGCTGCCGAGCAACTCGCGGACTTCTCCCGGCCGATCGTACGCGCGTCGGCGCTGGAGGACGCAGGCCGCACCTTGACGGCGACCGACCGGAAAGCGGCCGTCGACCATCTGGACACGGCGCTGGAGCTGTACGTGCAGGCCGGCGCGCTGAGGGACGCGGCGCGGGGGCGGCGGCGGTTGCGCGATGCCGGGATACGGCGCCGTGGCCGCCGGAGCTCGGCTTCCGGCGCCACTCATGGCTGGGACGGGCTGACCGCCTCGGAGTTGCAGGTGGTTCGGCTGGTGGCCCAAGGCGCCACGAACCGGCAGGTGGCCGAGCGGCTGTTCCTGTCGCCGCACACCGTCAACACTCACCTGCGCCACGCCTACACCAAGCTGGACGTCAACTCGAGAGTCGAGCTGACGCGCCTGGTCGTCGAACACGACGGCTGATCAGATTCATCGGAAAGGAAGCGACGGCTACATGGCCTACCTGCCAGTCGGCGTCGACCACGGCCGTACCCCGGTCGAGCTCTACTGCGAGGACTACGGTCACGGTCGTCCTGTTGTCCTGCTCCATGACTGGCCCTTGTCCAGTCGCATGTGGGAGGCCCAACTTCCCGCGCTGGTGGAGGCCGGGGTACCGCGTCATCGCCTACGATCGCCGCGGCTTCGGCGGCTCCTCCCATCCGTACGACTACGACAGCGTCTGCGATTCTCTGTGTTTACCTGGGTATTTCAGGCAAATCGGGCGGGCGTGGCCGTGGCGGGCCGTCTGCGTACTGTCCCAGGGGAGTACGGGGGTGGCCGCGACGCGGTGGAAGCCGGTCCGCTGGTGAGGATCGCGTACAAGCCCTGCACGGCCTGCGGGTGGGCGGGTCGTCTGGGGTGCTTGGCCCGCCGGACGCTGTCCACTCCCGGCGGGGAGTGGGGCGGGCACCGTGCGCCGGTCGGGCACACGGCTGGAGGTCATCGAACTGTTCTTCGGGGTGCCGGTGGGGCGTTTGGGGGTGGGCCGGTTCTTGGAGCGGTCCCGTGCCTGTGGGCGGGGGTGCAGGTCGGTTCGGGTGCGGCGGGCGCGGATGGGTGCTGGCATCCACCACGAACGTCAACGTCCACTCCCGCGGCCCCGCTGCCACCAGCAGCTCACGCACCCGATCACCATCAATGCGGCCCACGGCCAGCCCGTCATACAAGCTGCCCCAGCTGCGGCGAAAGACCGCTTCCAGACTCAGATACGGCAACGAAGTGATCGTCGGCGCAGACAACACGGCATCGGTGAGCTCGAACAACGCGTCCTTCCGGCTGGTCATGCAGGCATGCCAGCCCGCCCGGAACTCCCTAACCTTGTCAAGCGCCTCGGAACTCGTCGTCGATGCCACTCCCGCACGCAGTGGCGTAACCGTCATACTGGACCCCACGGCCATCGTTTTGGATCTTCGTTTCTTCGCAGAACAGAAGATCAACGATGGCCGCCCTCATGTCACGACGGCATGCCGCTCCGCCTCCCAATCGTGATCAACCAGGACCTGTGACCACCAGCCATAGATGTCACCGGTGTCAGTGCCGGGTCGTAATCTGTCGCGATGATCCGTGGTTGTGATGAGCAACGGGTATTGGATGCCGCCGTTGCCGATGCCGAGGTCGCGACTCTGGAGTTCGAGGGGGCGCGCGCGTGGCTGCAGACCGCCTTGACCGCTCCGATGGAGCCGTTGGGCGCCGAGGTGTGGGTCTTCGACCGCGCCGTGGAGCAGATCGTGCTGGTCAGGCATCGATGGCGGGCCTGGGTTCCGCCGGGTGGCCGGGTCGAGCCCGGCGAGACACCGCGCGAGGGCGCGGCCCGGGAACTGGCCGAGGAGACTGGGCTGCGTCCGCACCTGCTGAAGCGTCCCGCGGCCGTGGCGGTGCGATCGTTTCATCCGAACTTGCCGGTGACGCTCTCGCTGGCCTATGCCGCCATCGCCGACCCGGCGCAGCCGCTGATGGCCGAGAACGGACAGCCAGTCGCTTGGATGCGACTTGACCAGGACTGGGATAGCTACTTCCCCGGAGATGCGGCCCGAATCCGGCAGTACGCGACAACTCTGGCGGCCGATGCCGTCGGTTGAGCACCGATCATCGCGATGGAACCAGCGCCTGTCGCTGACGACATCGGTTCCCGGCGACCTTAAAACGCAAGCGCCCCTGCCTGCCTGGCCAGGACCGGTCACCGCCCGGCATGGCGCAGGGCGTGAAAGCTCAGCGGCGTTACGGGTCAACCCGATCGGCGGGTACCTCACCGACGCGCACCGGCCTGACAGGATGATCCTTCCCAGGACTTCACCATCGCCTCCAACCCGAACACCGCCACGACGAGATCAGGCAGAGACGCTCAGGTTTCATAGCGAATATGAAGACCAGTCCATACCCACCGTGTGCGTTCGCGTCACCGTCGATGGGCGCGGACATGGACGATGAGAGAAACTCCGGCGCGGCCTCGAACCAATGGTCGTGTAGTGGCGTCCAACAAGATCACAGCATCAAAAAGGACCTCATGTGATCATCTGGTGATCCGCAAACGCGCTCCGCGCTCCACGCAGCGAATCGACGTGACCCGCCTTCCCGAAGACGTCGTCGCGCTCATCGACGCCCTCGAGCCTGGTGAGAACGTGGTCCTCACGCGTGACGGCGCGTCGATCGCGACGATCTCCAGCACCATTGACGTGGTCCAAGGCGCCATCGTCGATCGCGACGCGCCAGCTGAGGCCAACGATCAAGCACCGATCGACTACGAGAGCGTGACAGTCGTGGCCACCGCGATGGAGCTGTCGACCGCGGCTCGGGTTGCGCTATCCACCCAGCTCGGGGCGGACTACGTAGTGCTCGATATGCATGCGGCTCCCGCGACAACCGATGTGCTGCTGATACCTCCAGGCAGCCCGCAGCTGATCGCAGCGCTCCGATCGATGTTCCCGAAAGCTCGCGTCATCATCACCGAAATCGAGGACCACGAGCTCGGAGTTCAGTACCACGGCCCGGTCCGACGACTACTTGACGCCGGCGCTGATGCGTATCTACCTCCGGCGACCCTCCCACTCCTGGCCAGGCAGCTTGACTACACGCTGAATCAAGGGCGCGAGATCGCCGGCGGGGCCGCGGCACCATTGCAGATCGCACCGACCGTGGAGCCGGCAAATCCAGACGACGAATGCGGCTCCGTGGAAATCCGTTGACGACGTTGCCTGTCAGCGGTCCGACGACGGGCGGCTCGAAGCAGGCTTCGCCCTCGGGTCGCCGAGCCTCGCGGACACGTCAGCGGCGAGGAGTTCCTCCAATTCGGCGAGATCGCCGTTCTGCGCCGCAGCGAGGAAAACCCGCACGAGACGCCGATGTGCCGCGGCGTCCACCGGCTGACGTCGCTCGGTGGCGATGTGTTCGTGGGCGCGCCGCATGAGCTGCCGCGCATGGTCGGCGCCCAGATGAAGGACTTCGGAGATGCGCCGGTAGGGGTAGTCGAATGCTGTGCGGAGGAGATATACCGCCCGTTCGGCGGGCGACAGTTTCTCCAACAGCAGCCGGACCGCCACGTCGACCGCCTCGTGCCGTTCAGCCGCTGTCTCTAGGCCGGCGCTGCGATCCACCGTTTCGACGAGCCACGGATTGACGGACGTCTCTCGACGCCTCCGGGCGGACTGGACCACGTTGATGGCGAGCCTGGTGGTCGTCATCGCAAGGAACGCGGGCGGACTGATGACGACCGAGCGGTCGGCGCGTTCCCACCGGAGCCACGCCTCCTGCACCACGTCCTCGGCCTCGCCCACGTCTCCGAGGACACTGCGCGCGATCGCGTAGAGCCGGGGCCGTGTGGCGGTGAACACCGTAGCGGCCGCGTCCAACTCGCTGATCAACTGGTCATCAGCTGCGGAGACCGTCGGACTGGTCCGCGCCGCGTGGTCGGTACCGTGGTCCACGGTTGTGGCTGCCCAGGCGGCGGTGGTGTCCCGTGAAGATGAGCGTCGGGAAGACGATCGAGGGCCGCGACCGTGCGACAGCACAATCGTGGGCGCGTCGCAGTAGAAGACGGTCAGGCCATTGACGTCCCCGGTGAGATGGCGGACGGGAATCATCGTCGCCTCCAGATGAGTGATCAGCGCGGTCGATGAACCCAGCCAACGCGTGATGGAATCGGCCGACATCGCACGGATACGTGACATCCCCCGGCGGGGACATGGCAGGTCAGCCGGTAGTCGGTGAGCAGACCGCCGGGCCGACCGGGTCCGGTCCGAGCCGCGAGTCGGCGCTGTGATCTCAAGTCTTCGTGCGATGTCCCCTGCCGTCGCCGCTGGAACGGTGGAGCACGCACCGGTTGAGGCAGCCGCCGGCGGCTGCCCACCGGGTTCCGCTTTCTCCCGAACCGAAAGGCTTTGTCATGCTTCACTTGCCATCCGCTTGGCGGGGCGCCGCCGTCGCACTTGGTCTGGGCGCCATCACGATGTCCACCACCCCCGCCATGGCCGGCACCACCACGCGCACCCTGCCCACAGTGGTGCTGGTCCACGGCGCCTTCGCCGACGCCAGCAGCTGGGACGGGGTCATCGCCCAGTTGCAGCGGCGCGGCTACCCGGTGGTCGCCCCCGCCAATCCGCTGCGCAGCCTGTCGGGAGACGCCGCCTACATCGCGAGCGTCGTCAAGGGCATCAGCGGCAAGGTGGTCCTGGTCGGCCATTCCTACGGTGGCACCGTGATCACCAATGCCGCCCGCCACGCCACCAACGTCAAGGCACTGGTGTACGTGGCAGCGTTCCTGCCGGACAAGGGCGAGAGCACCCAGACCGTACTGGACCCGAAGAAGTACCCGGGCAGCCTGCTCGGCCCGGCCACCCTGGAGCAGCGCCCGTACACCGACACGGCGGGCAAGGGCGTGGACCTGTACATCAAGCAGTCGAGCTTCCCCAAGGTGTTCGCCGCCGACCTGCCCATCGCCAAGGCCCGCCGCATGGCCGCCGCCCAGCGTCCCTTCGGTGTGGCCGCCTACTCCGGCCCTTCTGGCGCCCCGGCATGGAAGAAGATCCCGGCCTGGGCCGTCATCAGCACCCAAGACAAGGCCATCTCGCCTGCCGGGCAGCGGTGGATGGCCAAGCGCGCCAAGGCTCACGTCATCGAGGTGAAGTCCTCGCACGCCATCTCGGTCAGCCACCCGGTCGCCATCGCCGACACCGTCGTCCAGGCCGACCGCCGTACCCGCTGACGCCCCGGCAGCAGGACCGGCCCGCCTGTCGCCATGGGCGTGCCGGTCCCGCTCACCTGGGCGCACCACACCCATCTCAGGCATTCGTGCGATGTCGAGAATCCCGCGGATCAGCAGATTTGGGTCATGCCCGCACGAGCGACGCCCTGCTCGACTTCCTCAAATGACCACCCTTCGTGGCGCCGTTCGGAGGGGGACGGCGCCACCCTCACCCCCGCCACGACGAAGAGAAGGACTCCCGCCATGTCCCGACGCCAGAAGACCACCTTCGCCGCCTTACTGGTCGCCCTGAGCGGCGCACTGGTGGCGCAGCCGGCGAACGCGACCGGTGCCAAGCCCACTGTCGTCCTCGTTCACGGCGCCTGGGCCGACGCCTCGGGCTGGAACGGAGTCGTCTCCCAGCTCAGGCGCGATGGCTATCCGGTGCTCGCCCCGGCCAACCCGCTGCGCGGCCTGGCCTCCGACGTCGCGTACCTCAACAGCCTGCTCGCCACCGTGGACGGGCCCCTCGTCCTGGTCGGCCACTCGTACGGCGGCTCGGTCGTGACCAACGCCGCGAACGCCGACCCCGACGTCAAGGCCCTCGTGTACGTCTCAGCCATCATCCCCGACCAGGGTGAGAGCGTCTTCGGCCTGGCCGGCAGGTACGAGGGCAGCAAGATCAACAACGACACGATCAAGACTGTGCCCTTGGCCTCCGGCGACGCCGACGTCTACCTCAAGACCGAGAGCTTCGCCGACATCTTCTCCGCCGACCTGCCCCGCTCCACCAGCGCGCTCCTGGCCGTCACCCAGCGGCCGATCACCTTCAGCGCGCTGAACGATCCCTCCGGCACACCCGCCTGGAAGACCGTCCCGTCCTGGGCACTGATCTCCCAAAACGACCACGCCATCCCGGTGCAGGCTCAGCGCTTCATGACCGCCCGTGCCAAGTCCCACACGGTCGAGGTGCCGGCCTCGCACGCCGCACTGATCATCGATCCCGGCGCGGTAACCCGTCTCATTGAGAACGCAGCCCGCGCAACCGACTGATCATTTCTCCATGGCCAGCCCCCGTTCGACGAGGGCTGGCCAATCCGTGCCAGGCGTCCGGTCATGGCCTTCTTTGTTCGTGGCCTGGGGATTCCTCGCGGAAGCCGATCTCCCGATGGGTGCCGTCGCACAGCGGTTTGTTGCCGGAGTGGCCGCAGCGGCACAGCGTCATCCGGTTGCGGGTCTCCAGCGGCCGCCCGTCCGCTCGCAGGACCGGCACTCCGCCGGTGACCCACAGCGCGCTGGCCAGTCCGTCCTCCTCCTCAAGGACCGAGATGGCCGGCGGAAGGTCGGGCTCGATCGTCTCGCCGCCGCGTTCGAGGGCGTAGCTGTAGGAACCGGACGGGCAGTGGTCGATGCGGCCCATGATGGCGGAGCGCACGTCGCTGTCGGCGGTGTCAGCGAGCATCGCGGCGATCGGCCTGGTGCGTCCGAGGCAGAAGGCGGCGTGGATGCACAGCTCGCCCACCCGCTGGGCCGAGATGCCCACCCCGTCGTGCACGTGCTGCAGCTCCTTGTACGGCCGCATTTCCGTGCTCTCCGTACCGTCGAACCCGATCACGGCGTGGGTTCCGTCGCAGAACGGCTTGGACCCCGAATGGCCGCAGCGGCACAGCGCGTAGGTGTCCTCGGTCTCCAGCGGCTCGCCGGTCTTCCAGGTCAGCGCGTTGTTCTCGGCAGAGACGATCTTGCGTTTGCGCCGGAGAGGAACGCCGCCGTACACGACGTACGGGCCGTCGCGGAGCACGACGATCCGCTGGTGGTCGCCGACGCTCCACCGGCGCCGTTCGGGTGCGACGTATTCGAAGGTGGGGCCGGCCGTGGCGCCCTCGCCGTCGGGCATCCGCATCAAGGCCTGCGCTTGGGCTTTGAGCGCGTACATGGTGCCGGTGGCGACCGCGAGCAGCTTCGGGTTGCCGTTGAACGCCAGCTCCAGCAGGTGCAGGATGGCGCAGTAGGTGTGGTTGAACTCCTCCTGCGCCGCACCGATCGCACTGCCCGGGTCCGCAGGTCGCGGGTTGCGCCTCATCGGAAGTACGCCGGCCAGATCCATGGAGATCTTTTCCCCGGTGGGTCCGGACTCCGGGGTGTCGCCTCGCCGATAGCGGCGGCCGAGCTTGAGCTCCTGGAAGCGGTAGTAGTGCGCGACCTCGTCCCGTTCCGGGTGGAAGACGTCCTGGTCCCCGTCCCAGACCTCGCCGCGGGCGGTCCCCTCACCCTGCTCGACGATCTCCTCCAGCGCTGCCAGCGCGGAGGCCAGACCGTCGACGGCGATCAGCCGCCCGGCGGTGCGCCGGAAATGGGCGGCGCTCACCTGGCGGGCCGGATCGCCGCAGAAGACCGCCTGCTCGCCGAGGCGGTCGCACAGGTGGCGCAGTCGCTGTTCGATCGCGGCGTAGAACTGCCCGATCGTCTCGTATGCGTCGCCCTCCGCCGGAGCGCTGGGCGGCGCGGGTTGTTCGATCCGCAGGAACATCTCGAGCGCTTCCGCGCCGAAGGGAACCAGGGACAACTTCAGGGAGCGGTCGCCGTGCGGCAGGGTCCGGGGATGCCCCGGCAGCATCCGCGGCGTATCCAGGCGCGGCCGGCCGCCAACGGCGTTGAGCAGGTTCGCGGCCAGGGCAAGGTGCAGCATCTCCTCGGCGAAGACACTGCCCACCACCTGGACGGCTTCCGGGTTGCGCTCGGGGTCCAGCGAGTACAGCGCGCACAGGTACGGCGGCAGGGTCGCGTGCTCCAGCTCGACCGCCCACTGCAGGTGCTCACGCAGACTGTCGAGCGTGGCGATCCGCGTCTCAAGCAACGTCGCCGCCAGGCCGGGCATCGTCCTCCAGCACCTCGATCGCGTCGCGCAGACCCCGCAGGCCGATCTCCTCGCGCTCGGCGTCCGTCGGATCGAACAGCCAGTCGGTGACCGGCAGTCCTTCCTCTGGCTGCCTTGCCTCGACCTCGGTCAGTTCGATCTCGACCTCGGCCTCGAGCTCAATCAGGAACTCGTTCTCGCCGCTTGGGACGCTCATGTTTCCTCCATACGTGGTGTGAGTGGATGTCCGGCAGGCCGGCTGACTGCGTGGATCAGCCGCACGGCGATCTGTGTCCCTATGGGTGGACGTGGATGATCGCCACCGGGCAGGTGGCGTGGTGCAGGACGGCCTGGCTGACCGAGCCGTGCATGAGTGCGCTGAGCTCGTGGCGGTGGTGAGAGCCGACGACGAGCAGGGACGCCTGGGACGCGGCGTGCATCAGTGCCTTGTCCGGCTGGCCGGTGAGAGTTTCCTGGTCGATCGTGACCGTGGGGAAGCGCTCCTGCCATCGGGCCAGGTCGCGCTCGGGCAGGGGCGAGCGACTCCCACTGGCTGGTCCTTCGTCGCCGACATGCGCCAGTATCAGGGCATTCGTGGTCCGGGCGGCATGCGCGAAGGCGAAGGTGAGCACAGCCTCGCTCTCGCCACGGTCGGCGATGCCCACCACGACTGGTCCGTGTGGCGTGACGGGCCCGCGCACGACCACGACCGGGCAGGCCGCCTCTGCCCCAAGCCGGGCGCCCACCGAGCCCAGCAGCAGACCGCCGACTTCGCCGAGCCCGCGGCTGCCCACGACGAGAAGCCCCGCTTGGCGGGAACGGTGCAGCAGTGCGGTGACGGGCTCGCCCTCCGGCAGGCTGGTGGTCACCTCGACGTCGGGCGCAACCGCGTGCGCACGCGCCAGTGCGGTGGCCAGGATGCGTTCGGCGGCGTGCCGGAGGCCGCCTTCGGGTGGCGCTCCTGGCGCCCGTCCAAGGGGTACTCCGAGGAGGGGCCAGATGAAGGCGTGGAGGATCTGCAGCGGCTGCCGGCGGCGTTCGGCCTCGCCGGCGGCCCACTCCACAGCCCGCAGGCTGTCATCGGAGTCGTCCACGCCTACGACTACAGCGCTCATCAGTGTCGTCCTTTCGAGAAGAGGCCGCGTCCGTTGCTGGTTGCCGGCTACTCGACGAGCTTTCCGACGGTGGATACCTCGCGCATGAGCGCCGCGATCTCGCCGGGAATCGGCGGGATGGCCTCCCGCTCCACCGATCCGGGACCGGACCACACGAGGTTGACCTGCAGCGCGGGGTCGAGGTCCGGGTAGTCGGAGCGGTTGTGGCAACCGCGGGTCTCGCGACGCTCGCGTGCGGTCTCGATCGTCGCGCGTGCGGCGAGCGCCGCGGACTTCAGGTCGAAAGCGTGCGCCAGGTCCTGGAAGCCGGCGAGGTCCGGATGCACACCGACGTCGGCGATGCGCGCCTCTACCGCGGCGAGTTCGGCGAGGCCTTTCCGCAGGCCACCCTCGTCGCGCACCACGCCGGCATGCTCGGTCATGACGTCGCGGAGGGCTCGCTGCAGTGAGCGCACGTTCTCGGGGCCGTCGGCGGCCAGGAGCTCGTCCACCTCCGCCCGCGCCGCGTCGAGCGCCTCGGCCGAGCGGCGCTGGGCGTCGAGGCCCGCGGAATACTCGGCCGCCGCCTGTCCGACGATGCGGCCGAAGACGAGGAGTTCGATGAGGGAGTTGCCGCCGAGGCGGTTGGCGCCGTGCAGGCCGCTGGCGGCCTCGCCGATCGCGTACAGGCCGTCGACGCCCGTGCCGTGGTCCTCGGGGCGCACCCACACGCCGCCCATGGAGTAGTGCGCGGTCGGTGCGATCTCGATCGGATGCTTGGTGATGTCGAGCATCTGCAGTTCCAGGAGCGTCTGGTAGACGCGCGGCAACCGCGTCATGATCGTCTCGCGCGGCAGGTGGGACACATCCAGCCAGACGCCGCCGTTCGGGGTCCCGCGGCCTTGTTTGATTTCTGTGTACGCGGCCAGCGAGACGCGGTCGCGCGTGGACAACTCCATGCGCTCGGGGTCGTACCGGGACATGAACCGCTCGCCGAGCTGGTTACGCAGGATTCCGCCCTCGCCCCGGGCCGCTTCGGACACCAGGGTGCCGGCCGCGTTCTCGGGTGCGATGAGCCCGGACGGGTGGAACTGCACCAGCTCGGCGTCGCGGATGCGGCAGCCGGCCAGGACGGCGAGGCGGAAGGAGTCGCCGGTGTTCTCGTCCCTGCGGGAGGAGGTGCGCCGCCAGATCCGGGTGTGGCCGCCGGCGGCCAGGATCACGGCGTCGGCATGGATGACATAGCGGCTGCCGTCGGTCAGGTCGAACCCGTAGGCGCCGAAGACCGCGTTGTCGCGGACGAGGATGCGCGTGATGTAAACGGTGTCGAGGACCGGGACATCCAGCTGCGCCGCGCGGTTGATCAGGGTGCGCTGGATCTCGAGTCCGGTGTAGTCGCCGGCGTAGGCGGTGCGCCGATAGGTGTGGGCGCCGAAGAAGCGCTGCGAGATGCGCCCATCCTGCTCGCGGGCGAACGGCATGCCCCAGCGCTGGAGGTCTTCGATGCCCCGTGCGGCCCCCTCGGTGACGATTTCCACGGTGTGCGGGTTGGCCAGGAAGTAGCTCTCCTTGAGGGTGTCCGCCGCGTGCTGTTGCCAGGTGTCCTCGGGGTCCATCGTGGCGAGTGCCGCATTGATGCCGCCTGCCGCGAGCGAGGTGTGCGCGTCCGCCTTCGGCCGTTTGCCGACCGCCAGGACGCCAACACCGCGCTCGGCGAGTTCGATGGCGGCCCGCAGCCCGGCTCCTCCCGTACCGATGACCAGGACCGACGTGGCGATCCGTTTCTCTGGCGGGTGCATGGTGCTCCTTTGGCGACATCGAAGAAGGCGATTCCGGAAACAAGACCGGGTAGCAGCGTGATTTGTGACAACCATGCCGATGTGAGCCTCTGGTCAGCGGAAACGCCGGCCAGGCGCGGCTACCATGTTTGGTCGCCGGCACGGACCAGCATCTCGTTGACGGCGACCCGCCGCTCTCGCGTGACGATGTAGCTGATTGCGTCCGCGATGTCCTCCGGCCGCAGCGCTTCGATTCCGCCGAGCTGTCGGCGGGCCGCGTCCTGGGTGATGTCGCTGAGGTGGTTCACCGGTTCGGTGTCCACGGTGCCCGGCTCCACCACGCTGACCCGGACGCGTTCGCTGAGCAGTTCTTGGCGAAGCGATTCGGTGAACGCGTTCAGGCCGGACTTGGTGAGGCCATAGACGCTGCTCCCCGGCCGGGCGACTCGCCCGGCCGTCGAGCTGACGTTCACCAGATCCGCCACCTGCCGCGGGGATGTCGACGCCGCGTAGATCAGGTGCGGGATGGCGGCGTGCGTGACGCGCAACAACGCCGCCACGTTGAGCGAGATCATCCGATCCCACTCCTCGATGGTGGTGTGCAGCGCCGAGTTGAGCAGCATGATCCCGGCGTTGTTGACCAGGATGTCCAGGCGCCCGAACCGATCCAGCGTGTCCTGCACCATGTCGTCGGCGCGTTCGGGCTCGGTGATGTCGGCCTCCAACGCGACCGCCTCTCCTCCCAGCTTCGCGATGTCGCTCACGACCTGGTCCAGGCGTTTCCGGCGACGGGCGACCAGGGCTACCGCCGAGCCCTCACGGGCGAGGCGGCGCGCGGTCGCAGCGCCGATTCCGCTGCTGGCGCCGGTGACGAGCGCGACGGCTCCGTCCAGCGGCCGATCGTACATGTCTGCCTCATTCCCTTGGGTCGAGGACGACGCGGAAACGGGCGTCGCCGCGGATCATTTGCTGAGGGGCGGAGCCGCTCACGACGGCAGTTCGGTTCCGGCCTGTTCGCTCGCCATGTAGCCGGCGTACCAGTCCGGCCAGTTCGGGTCCTCCGCACCACTGCGCCTCTCGTGCTCGCCGTGCGCGGCCGCGGCACGGCGCAGCGCGGCCGCGAGGTCCGACGTCGTGGCGAACGTGGTGACCGACGGGTCCAGCCGTCCCGGGCGCCGGGCGGTCACCTCCTGCAGCACCCAGCCGTTGCCGTCCGGGTCGCTGAACGACAGGAACGAGCCGTAGCTTCTGCGCTGCGGTGCCGGGCCGGGCACCCGGGCGTCGGTCCCGGCGTGATGGAAGACGCCGCCGGCATCGTGGAACACCTCACTCGGGTCGGCGCCGAGCCGCTTGAGCTCGTCGTACGCGGCGTGGATGTCGTTGACGACCAGGTGCAGGCCCTGAGCCGTGCCCGGCACCTGAGACGTGACCGACGTGCCGAAGGTGATCGACGCCGACGAGCCGGGCGGGGTCACCTGCACCACCCGGAAGTCCTCGCCGGTGGTGATGTCGACATCGAGCCGCCAGCCCAGCGCCGTGTAGAAGTTCTTGGCTCGGTCGACGTCCGAGACCGGCACCACCACGACTTCAAGCTTCATGTCCATGACCGCTCCTCCTGCGTTCCGACGAAATGCCGACACGCGAGAATCGCGTAGCCGGCTGCCGGATCGCACCAGGGAGTGTCACTGGTCAACCAGGACCAGGGACTGCGTCATCGCTACTGTCCACGGGACAGGGCGTCGCCGAGCTCCCTTCTGGAGCTGATCCCGAGCTTGGCGAAGACCTTGCGGAGGTGCCACTCGACCGTACGCGGGCTCAGGAAGAGACGAGCCCCGATCTCCGGGTTGGACAGGCCGTCCCGCACGAGCAGGGCGATCTGTTTCTCCTGCGCCGTCAACTCGTCACTCGTCGAGGTGCCGTTCTTGCGCTTGCGGACGGTCTCGCCCGTGGCGAGCAGCTCGCGGCGGGCCCGCTCGGCGAACGCCTCCATCCCGATCGACACGAACATCTCGTACGCGGTACGCAGGTGAGCCCGCGCCTCGGCCCGCTGACGGTTCCTGCGCAACCACTCGCCGTACAGCAGGTGAGCGCGCGCCAAGTCCGGACGCAGCAGCGTCCGTTCCAACCGCTCGATCGCTTCGCGGTAGAGGCCGTCCGCGGCGGCGGCGTCGCTCAGCAGTGCCCGGCAGCGAGCCAGCAAACCCTGAGCCCAGTCGGTGTCGCACGGCTCTGCCGCGTCCGCTATACCGTCGAGCGCACCCTGTGCGACCGTGTGGTCTCCGACGCGCGCTGCCGCCTCGACGAGCTCGGGCAGCATCCACTGGGAGAGAATCAGGTTGGCGGTCCCGGCGCCGGCCTGGGCCGCCGGCAACGCTTGCTCATATCGGGCGAGACCGTTGTAAAGGACCGCGGCCGCCCACTGAGCGCCCGCGACGGCATTCAACTGGCCGTCCGCGCCTGCCTGTTCGATCGCGGCGGCGATCAGCGCCGAGGCCTCGGCCTCCTTTCCCTGCATCGCCGCCAAAAAGAGCTTGGTGTACTGCGCCATGGGCACGCCCGTCTCGGCGTCGACGGCTTCGGATTCGGCGACGATCGCGGCCGCGGCGGCGAAATCGCCGTTCAACACGGTCATGGTGCCCAACCCGGAAAGATAGAGGGGAAGCTCGGTCAGGGCGCCGGCCGTGCGCACCTCCGCGACCACCCTGAGGAAAAGCTCGCGCATGCCCCGGTCGTCCCAGAGGATCGGGCTCGCGCTACAGGCCGCCCAGCCCCACTTCAGGAAGTCCTGCACGGGATGGTTCTTGAGCGCGGTCATCGCCTTTTGCAACGGGGGCAGCGCGGCGCTCCGGTCGTCGGTGATGAGCAGCGCGTAGCCCTCGATCACGAGATCGAGGGCACGCGGACCACCGTGCGGAGGGGCAAGTTCGCGCATCGCCCGGGAGATCGCCGTGACGCTGTCCGGATCCGCGGTGGCCAATGCCGCCGTACACCACGCGGTCAGGTAGGTCTCCCGCGCGAGGTCCATGTCGAAGGGTTCGAGCCGCTGCGCGGCCGTCAGCAACATCGGCGGCGCCTCCTTGTTGAGGCCGGCCGCGAACGTGATCATACTTCGTACCAGATGTGATCGAGCGCGCTGATACTCGCTCTGCGCGCCGCCGTCCGCGAAGTCGACGAATCGCCGCGCGGCGTCGAGGTCACCGGCTTGAAGGCTCGCGTCCGCAGCCGCCAGCGCGCGGTCGACGCTCCGCGATGTGTCGATGGTCAGTGTCACGGATCGCTGCAGGAACGCCGCCGCGGCGGCCAGCCCACCGCGCGCCTGCGCCCGGTCGGCGGACCGTTCAAGTTCGGCGGCGACGGCCTCATCAGGTCCGGGCGCGGCGGACGCGAGGTGCCAGGCACGGCGATCCGGGTCGGTTCCCGCGTCGGTGAACTCCGCCAGCGCCAGATGCACCGCCCGGCGATTCGCTGCCGTCGCAGACCCGTACACGGCCGAGCGCACGAGCGGGTGACGGAAGATCACCCGTACGTTGAACTCCAGCAGCCCGTCCGTCCCGCCCGCCAGGGCCGTCGCCGGCGTGATGCCGAGTCGTTCGGCGGCACGCCACACCAGCGAGGGGTCGCCGACCGGCTCGGCGGCGGCGATCAGCAGGAGCAACCGGGTCTGCTCCGGCAAGCCTTCGATCCGGGCCAGGAAGCTCTGCTCGATCCGGCCCGGCAGCGTGTCGGTGCCCAGGAGGCCGAATCCGCCCGCCATCCGGGTCATGGCCAGCTCACGCGGTAGCTCCAGCAAGGCAAGCGGGTTGCCCTTGGTCTCGGCCACGAACCGATCGCGGATCTGCTGATCGATCCGGACGCGCGTCACCGAGCTGAGCAGAGCGTGTGCGTCTGCGGCCTTCAGCCCGGTGACCTCCAGCTCTGGTAGGCCGAGCAAATCCTTGGACCGCTGCCGAGAGCCGAAGACGAGGGCGACAGACTCCGCCAGCAGTCGCCGGGCGACGAAGCCGAGGACCTGCGCCGAGGCCCGGTCCATCCACTGCGCGTCGTCGACCGCACAGAGCAGGGAACCCCCCTCCGAGGCGTCCGACAGCAGACTCAGTACGGCCAGCCCGACCAGGAAACGTTCGGGCGGCGAGCCCCCACGCATCCCGAACACCGTCTCGAGCGCCTGGCGCTGCGGCTCGGGAAGGTTCTCCAGCCGATCCAGCAGCGGCGCACATAACTGATGCAATGTGGCGAAAGCCAATTCCATCTCGGACTCGACACCGACCGCACGCAGCACCCGCATGCCGGCCGCCGCGTTCTCCGCGTACTCCAGCAGCGCCGACTTTCCGACTCCCGGCGCGCCGTGCACCACGAGCACGCGACTCTCCCCCATGCGGACGGCCGCGATCAGCTGATCGAGGAGAGCACACTCCGACCCCCGGCCGAGCAGCCCGACGTTCTCACCGTGCCCGGCGCCCCACTTACGTTGGTCCACGGTCCCCCGCCTTTTTGGCCCAATTACATGACTCTGCATACACCCCAGATACCCGCCAGGCCAAGTAGCTCCCACCGGGGACGTTGGCCCCAGCGAGCGCGGGAGGACACGCATACGTTTGGATGCTCACGACCACCAGCAGGAAGAAGCGAAGTCCTACTCCCCGGAAGACATATGAAAAGACACATCTTCGCAACCGCCATCACCGCGCTGACCGCATCATGTCTCGGAATGCTTCAAGGTCCTTCCCCGGCCGCCGCCGCCCCGGCCGCGGACCCGGCGCGGACGATCATGACCGACGCTGCGACCAGGTGCGCGTCGCTCACGGGATTACGCGTGGACACTGCGGACATAGGCCTGCCCACCCGCGGCGGCGAGGTCGACTCCGCGACGCTCAACAGCGCCGACCCGGCCGCCGGCCGGCCCGAGTTCTGCCTGGCCCGGGGCAGGGTGCACAGCTTCGATACCACGGCACCCGACATCACCTTCCAGGTCAACCTGCCGACCTCTTGGAACAGGAAGTCGGTGCAGTTCGGCGGCAGCGGCTTCAACGGCATCGTCGTCACCGGGCTCGGCGTGGCCCCCGGCTTCATCAATGACGACCCGGCGCAGGGACAGCCGCCGATCAACCGTGGCTACGTCACGTTCGGGAGCGACGGAGGCACCGCCGTGGGCACCAGCCCCACCGGGTCCTTCGCTTTGAACAAGGAGGCGCTCGCCAATTGGTCCGGACAGAGCGTCAAACGCACCCGTGATGCCGTCATCACCATCGTGAACAGGTACTACGGCAAACGCCCCGGTAAGCAGTACTACGTGGGAGCCTCCAAGGGAGGGCACGAGGCACTCATCGCCGCCCAGCGATACGGTGACGATTACGACGGGATCATCGCCTACTACCCGGCCATTGAGAACCAGGCGATGGTGCTCAGCTGGTACCACATATGGCAACAGGCATACGGCCGTCCCGGCGGCTATCTCAACCCCGCAAAACAGCAATTGGTCACCGACGCCGTGTACGGCACGTGCGACAAACTCGACGGTGCCGTCGACGGGGTGATCTCCAATGTCCGGGGTTGCGACGATGCCTTCTCCGTCGAGTCGCTCCGCTGCCCCGGCGGAACCGACAGCTCAGACACCTGTCTGTCCGAGACCCAGATCCAAACCCTGCGGACAGCGTCCTCCCGCTACAACCTCGCGTTCTCACTGGCGAACGGAGTCACCGGGATAGGCCCCTATCCCGTCTTGCGGGGCGCCGATCTCGCCCCCCTGATGCTCGACAGCGCGGGAAATGGTGAAGCCACCGGCTACCACACGCTCTTCGCTCCGGTGATCCGTTACTTCATTCAGCAGGACGCCGACGGCTCCTTGGTGAATTTCGACTATCGCCAGTACGAGAAGCGCGTCAAGGAACTGTCCGGGCTCCTCAACACGACGAACCCCGACATCGACCGTTTCGCACACCACGGGGGCAAGCTCATCATCGTCCAGGGCACCACCGACATGGCGGTCCCGGAAGCATTGACCAACGCCTACTACGAACGGATGGCCGAACGCTACGGCCCATCGATCCGCCGCTTCGTGCGCTACTACGTGGTGGGAGGCTACGCCCACGGGACCGGCCGCTTCGACCTGGCCTGGGACTCTCTCACAGCCCTGGACGACTGGACGAGCCGAAACAACCCTCCGGCCAACCCAGTGGCGACCGACGCCAACCCCGCCACGAAGAACCGCACCCGCCCGTTGTGCGAATACCCGCTGTGGCCGAAGTACAAAGGCCATGGTGACGTCAGCCAGGCCAGGAACTTCTCGTGTGTGGGCCAAGGGCAACGCTGACTCCACCCACGCGCGTTCATCGTTCCCGAACATGAAGAGACGACTGGGCGGCCGCACCGCGCGGCCGCCCATCGTCACGTGTTGTGATCAATTCCGAGGGCCGCCAGCGCCGTTTTCAACTCGTCAAGCGAGCTGGCCCCCCAAACTCTGTACTTATCCTCCAGCTCGATCGCCCGCGTCAGGTGCTCGCGGGCTTCGCTGGTCACACCGAGCCCGGCATATGCCCGGCCCAGCGCCCAGCGCATGTTCATGGTCCAGATGCTGCCCTGCTCGATGCTCTCGGCCAAGGCCGGCTCCGCCACGTCGATGGCCTCCTGCCAGCGCTGCGCAGCGAGCAGAGTTCTGGCCAGGCCCTGCAGGGCAGCTATGCGTGAGTGCTGTGCCGCAGCAGAGGCGACCGGTTGTTCGTCAATTTCCCTTACCACGCCCCGATACGCCTCAATGGCCTCGTCCAGCCTGCCGAGACGGGCAAGCGTGCGCGCCCGTCCGCTGGCGGCCCAGTAATAGGTGTGGTGGTAACCGGCGGCTTCGGCCAGCTCTTGCCCCCGGGTATACGCCCACAGCGCCTGATCGAAGTCGTGGAGGACCCGCCAGGCCTCGGCCGCGTTGCACACAGCGTCGGCCTGCTCTCTGACGGCGCCGAGGCTTTCGGCGAGCCGGTAGACCTCCATCGCCCGCTCCGCGCATTCCCTGAACGCCGCGTCTCCGCGGGGTCCGTAGGCGACGAGGAACGCCCAGACATGGCGGTTCCTGTGCCATAGCTCCCGGCGGCGGTCGGACAGCCGGGCGGCGGCGGCACGCGTCAGCCCGAACACCTCCAGCCAGTCGCTCAACCAGTGCGGCGTGTGGGCGGCGAACCAGCGCATCGCCTCACCGAGTTCGGCCACCTGCTCGTGCCGGTCGGCGGCGGCCGCCATCCGCAGCGCGGCCAGCCAGGTGTCCCTTTCGACCTCAAGCCAGGCCCGCGCCTCCTCCTGGGTGGCGAGCGGAACCAGGCCCTTGTAGTCGGGCGGTGGTGCTCCGTAGTCGGGTTCGAACCATCGCCCGGCCACGGTCGCGATCTCCAGCAGCCAGTCGGCCATGCGCCGCGCGGCCGCCGCATTGGACTCGGCGGGTTCCTCGTCGCGCAGCCGGTGGCTCGCATACAGGCGGATCAGGTCGTGGAAGCGGTAGCGGTCCGCGCCTTCGTGCTGCAGCAGGCCCAGCTCGACCAGCCGATCGAGCTGATCCTCGGCGGCGAACAACTCGGTCTGGGTGAGCACCGCGGCGATCGGCGCGGCGAAATCCACCGCAGGAACAAGGGCCAGCCGCCGGAAGGTCACCTTCGCCCACGGCGACAGCACCGCGTACGACAACGCGAACGCCGCCTCCACTCCCAGATCGCCCACCGCCAGGTTCGCCAGCCGGCGATCCTCATCCGACAGCCGCTCCGCCAGGTGCCGCATCGTCCATCCGGGCCGGGATGCCAGCCGGGTGCCGGAGATCCGCAACGCCAGCGGCAGGTGTCCGCACAACCGCGCCACCTGCGCTGTCTCCGCTGCCGCGTGATCGGCGGCCTCCCGCACAATGGCCTGCAACAGCTCCGCCGACTCCTGCGGCGAGAACGGCGCGAGCGCGATCCGCGTCACCCCTTCCAACCCGCCCAGCGTGCGGCGGCTGGTCACGACCACCATCCCCGCTCCAGCGCCCGGCAGCAGGGGCCGTACCTGGGCCTCGTCGGCGGCGTTGTCCAGCACCAGCAGGCACCGCCGCTCCGCCAGGATCGCCCGCAACTGGCTGGCCCGCTCCTGCTCCTCCTCGGCGATCGCGCGCGGGTCCAGGCCAAGCGCCCGCAGCAGCCGGCGCAGCGCCTCCGCCGCCGGCATCGGCTCGGCGTCGATGCCCCGCAAGTCCACGTAGAACTGCCCGTCCGGGAACACCTCCCGCAACAACTCGGCCGCCCGCACCACGCACGCCGTCTTGCCCAGCCCCGCCTGGCCGTGCACCACCACGACCGGTGTGGGGCCGTCCGCGGACGCCGCCCGCCCTTGCTCGCACAGCAGCTCCAGCTCCGCCACCCGGCCGACGAAGTCGCCGAGCCCGCGCGGCAGCTCATACAGCCGCGGCCGCCCCACCTGGTTCTCCGACCGCTCCGCCCCCGGGCCACCGGGCCGCGGCCGGCCCGCCCTGGCGGCCTCGGCCAGCTCCGCCCGCTGCTCGTCATCGAGCCGCAACGCTTCGGCCAGCGCCTGCACTGTTCGCCGTTGTGGGCCACGGCTGATGCCGCGTTCCATGTCTCCGATGGCTCGCACGCTCACGCCGGAGGCGTGGGAAAGCTCTTCGATCGTCAATTGCGCGGCCTGGCGCAAGCTCCGCAGGAGCGGGCCGAACGAGTTGGCCATCCATCCTCCTCGCTGCCTGCACAACCTAGCGGGCGGCGTCGGCGGCGAGCAGGTCTTCCAGGTCGGCGAGGTCGCCGTTCTGCGCGGCTGCGAGGAACGCCCGTACGAGGCGCCGGTGTGCGGCGGTGCTCACCTGGTGGCGTCGCTCGTTGGCGAGGTGATCGCGGGCGCGTCGCACGAGTTGCCGCGCGTGGTCTTCGCCCAGGTCGAGGATCTCGGAGATCCGGCGGTAGGGGTATTCGAAGGCTACGCGTAGGAGATAGACCGCTCGTTCGGCGGGGGTCAGTCTCTCCAGCAGCAGCCGGATCACGGTGTCGACCGCCTCGCGTCGTTCGGCTGCCGTCTCGGGGCTGACATCGCGGTCCGTCGTCTCGGGAAGCCAGGGGCCGGCGGAGGTCTCGCGGCGCCAGCGGGCGGACTGGGCGACATTGATGGCGAGCCTCGTGGTGGTCAGCGCGAGGAATGCGGGCGGGCTGACGACGACCGAGCGGTCGGCGCGGGCCCATCGCAGCCACGTCTCCTGCACCACGTCCTCGGCCTCGCCCACGTCCTGCAGGACGCGCAGACCGATCGCGAAGAGCCGGGGCGCTGCGCTGACGAACACCGAAGTGGCTCCGTCGCCTCTTCTGATCGACCGGTCATCGGTCTGCTCCACGTGGTCTCTGTACGACTCCAACACGTTCATGGTCACGATCGGCTCCGTTCGCCCCCAGCATCCGGCGATGCCACTGTGACCACGGTCGTTTCCCTGGCCCCTCTGTCGCGCCCTGGGGAGAGCCTGGTGGGTACCCTGGTCCGGAGACTGGGGTCCCGTGGTGTGTGCCGTTCACGGCAGGTGTCAAGGGCAAATTGCCCGGCTTAACATCAGAACGGTAGGCTGCCCGTCGATCCAAGACGTAGCGCCGGTAGCCTCCTATGTTCGGCAGTCATCGATCAACGGGCAGACGGTCGGCGGGGGGCAGTGCCCATGGCAAGCAGGGATCCCGGGTTGCAGCTTCGTGGGCGGCAGCTCGAGTGCGAGACACTGGACCAACTCGTGGCGACGGTGCAGGCCGGCCATAGCTCGGTCCTCGTCCTGCGCGGCGAGGCCGGCATCGGCAAGACGGCGCTGCTGGAATACACGCGGAGCAGCGCGTCCGGCTGCCGGATCACGAGGGCGGCGGGCGTCGAGTCCGAGATGGAGCTGGCCTTCGGCGGCCTGCATCAGCTGTGTGCCCCGTTTCTGGATCATCTTGATCACCTGCCGGAGCCGCAGCGCCACGCGCTGGAGACGGCGTTCGGCCTGAGCGCGGGGACTCCACCGGACCGCTTCATGGTCGGGCTCGCGGTGCTCAGCCTGCTCGCCGACGTGGCCGAGAAAGAGCCGCTGATCTGCCTCGTCGATGACGCCCAGTGGCTGGACAAAGTCTCCGCGCAGACCCTCGCCTTCGTCGCCCGGCGCCTGCTCGCGGAGCGGATCGGGCTGGTGCTCGCGGTGCGCGAGCCCTGCCTCGAACCCGAGTTGACGGGGTTGCCGCAGCTCGAGGTGGGACGGTTGAGCGACAGCGACGCCCGCGCCCTGCTGGACTCCGTGATTCCTGGACGACTCGACGAGCGGGTCCGGGACCGGATCGTCGCCGAGACGCGGGGAAACCCGCTGGCCCTGCTCGAGCTGCCTCGGGGATTGACGCCGGCGGAGCTGGCGGGTGGGTTCGGGCGGCCCGACGCGCGGCCGCTGGCCAGCCAGATCGAGCAGAGCTTCCTGCGACGGATCCGATCGCTACCGGCCGAGACGCAGCAGCTGCTGCTCATCGCGGCGGCCGAGCCGGTGGGCGATGTGACCGTGTTGACGCGAGCGGCAGAGCTGATGGGCATCGACGTGGCCGCGGCATCGCCGGCCGAAGCGGCGGGGCTGATCACCATGGGAACCCGGGTGCGTTTCCGTCATCCCCTCGTGCGCTCGGCGGCCTATCGCGTGGCGGCCTCGCAGGATCGGCTGAGCGTGCACCGCGCGCTGGCCGACGCGACCGACCCCCAGTCGGATCCCGACCGCCGGGCGTGGCATCTGGCCGGCGCGACGGCCGGCCCGGACGAGACGGTGGCCGCCGAGCTGGAGCGCTCCGCCGATCGGGCGCAGGCGCGCGGCGGAGTCGCGGCGGCGGCCGCGTTCCTCGAGCGGGCGGCCCAGCTGACCCCCGATCCCGCACGCCGCGGAGCCAGAGCGCTGGCGGCGGCACGGGCCAAGTATCAGGCCGGTGGGTACGACACCGCACTCCAGCTGCTGGACGCGGCGGAACTCAGCCCCCTGGACGCACGCGGACTCGCCCAGTCCAAGCTGCTGCGCGGTCAGATCGTGTTCGCCTCCACCAGTGCCGGCGCCGCCTTGCCGCTGTTGCTCAGAGCCGGCAAGCAACTCGAGCCGCTGGACCCCGGACTGGCCCGCGAGACCTACCGTGACGCACTGAACGCGGCGATGACGGCCGGCCGGCTGCCGAGTGGCGCTCAATTGGTGGACGTCGCCAAGGCGACGCTCGCCGCACCGCCGGGGCCGCCACCGGCGCGCAACGATCTGTTCCTGAAAGGCGTGGCCGTGGTGGCCACTGAGGGTTACGCGGCGGGCGTGCCGATGGTGCTGCAGGCCCTGAACGCCTTCCGCGCCGAAGGGGTCTCCAGGGAAGAGGGCCTTGGCTGGCTCTCGTTCGCATGCCGCATGGCCCATAACGTCTGGGACTTCGACAACTGGTCGGTGCTCTCGGCGAGGCTGGCCGACCTGGCACGCGAGACGGGGGCTCTGTCGGTGCTGCCGTTGGCTCTCCACATGCTCGTGTCGAATCGGGCACTCGCCGGCGAGCTTGCCGCCGCCGATGCGCTGCTCGCTGAGGCGGTGACGATTGGCGAGGTGACGGGCAGCCGCTTCTTCGCCCAATACGCAGCCCTGGTGCTCGAGCCCTGGAGGGGCCGGGAATCCGCGACACGTCAGGCGATCGAAGCGCTCACGCGAGAGGCGGCCCTGCAAGGGGAAGGCAAGGTGGTGACCGCTACCCAATGGGCGAGCTCGGTGCTCTACAACGGCCTTGGTCGCTACGAGGAGGCGTACGCCGCGGCCGAGCGAGGCGCCGAGCACCCACAGGAGCTCGGAGGCCCGTACATCAGGTCCTTGATCGAGCTGGTCGAGGCCGCGGCCCGGAGCGGAAGGCCGGCCCGCGCTGCCGAAGCCGCCCAGCGACTCGACGAGATGGCACAGGCCAGTGGCACCGACTGGGCCCTCGGCACCTCGGCGAGCGTGCGTGCCCAGGTCAGCGACGGCCCGGCCGCCGAGGCTCTCTACTGTGAGGCGATCGAGCGGCTCAGCCGCACCGAGGTCAGGGTGACGCTGGCCCGCAGCCGGCTGCTCTACGGCGAGTGGCTGCGCCGGGAGAACCGCCGCGTCGACGCACGCGAGCAACTGGGCATCGCCTACGAGATGTTCAGCCAGATGGGGGCCGAGGCTTTCGGGGAGCGCGCCCGGCGCGAGCTTCAGGCCACCGGCGAGACGGTACGCAAGCGCACCGCCGAGGAGCGCGTCACTCTCACCGCCCAGGAAGCGCAGATAGCGCGCCTGGCCGGTGAGGGGCTGACGAACCCCGAGATCGGTGCCCAGCTCTTCATCAGCCCGCACACCGTCGAATGGCACTTGCGCAAGGTCTTCGCGAAGCTCGGCATCGTGTCCCGCAAACAGATCCGCACCTCGCAGATCGAAGGCACGGCGGCCACCGCCTGAGGCTCTGCGCCGACCAGAGCGATCCATTCCATCTTTCTCGATTCCCCGCTGTCACGGATTCAGGGGGCTGCCCTGTCTAAGTGGGCGAATCACTCCCAACCCTGGTGAGTGAGATGGAATGGAGAATTCCGCATGAATGACTACATCCTGGAGCCGGCGGCGCAGGAGCTCGCCGACGCGACCTCCAAGCCTCCCTTCCTGTACGAGCTGGGGACCGACGGCGCCCGCAAGGTGCTCGATGACCTGCAGGCCGCCCCGATCGACAAGCTCGAGGTGGACGAGAAGTGGATCATCGTCCCGGCCGAGGTCGGCGACGTGCGCGTACGCATCGTCAAGCCCGCAGGAACGACAGGTGTGCTGCCCGCCGTCCTGTACGTGCACGGTGGCGGGTGGGTTCTCGGCAACGCCGGCACCCACGACCGGCTCGTACGCGAGCTCGCCGTCGGGGCCGGCGCCGCGGTGGTCTTCGTCGAATACGACCGCTCGCCCGAAGCCCGCTACCCGGTCGCGATCGAGCAGGCCTACGCCACCGCCCAATGGATCACCAAGCGCGGCGCCGAAGAGGGCCTGGACGCCTCCCGGCTGGCGGTCGCCGGTGACTCGGTCGGCGGCAACATGACCGCCGCGCTGACCATCATGGCCAAGCGGCGCGGCGACGTGACCTTCGTGCACCAGTCGCTGTACTACCCGGTCACCGACGCCGCCCAGGACACCGACAGCTACCGCGAGTTCGCTAACGGCCCGTACCTGACCGCCGGGGCGATGGCCTGGTTCTGGGACGCCTACACCACCGACCCCGCCCAGCGGGCGGAGATCACCGCCTCGCCGCTGCGTGCCAGCCTGGAAGAGCTGGCCGGACTGCCGCCCGCGTTCGTCATCGTCGACGAGAACGACGTGCTGCGTGACGAGGGCGAGGCCTACGCCCGCAAGCTCACCGCGGCCGGCGTCCCCACCACCAGCGTCCGCTACAACGGCACGCTGCACGACTTCATGATGCTCAACCCGCTGCGCGACACCCAGGCCTCCCGCGGTGCCACCGCCCAGGCCATCGCATTCCTCAAGACCGCCCTGAACACCGGAAAGGCCACCTCATGAGCGAGCAGCCCGTCATCGTCCTGGTCCACGGCGCCTTCGCCGAGTCCGCGAGCTGGAACCGCGTCATCCAGCGCCTGCACACCAACCAGCTCACCGCTGTCGCCGTCGCGAACCCGTTGCGCAGTGTGGAGGGCGATGCCGCGTACGTGCGGGACGTGATCTCCGGCATCGGCCGCCCGGTCGTGCTGGTCGGCCACTCCTACGGCGGCTTGGTGATCACCCAGGCCGCGGCGGGCAACCCGGCGGTGCGCGCCCTGGTCTACGTCGCCGCCTTCGCCCCCGAGCCAGGCGAGAGCGCGTTCCTGCTGTCCGGCAAGTTCGAGGGCAGCACCCTGGGCGGCGCGCTGGAGGCCTACCCGGTCGCCTCCGGCGGCAACGAGTTCCGCATCGCCGCGGACAAATTCCACCATCAGTTCTGCGCCGACCTCGAGGCCGGCGAGGCCGCGCTGATGGCCGCGACTCAGCGGCCGGTCACCGAGCAGGCGCTGACCGACGCCCTGACAGCGGACGAGCCCGCCTGGCGCACCACACCGTCCTGGTTCGTCCACGGCGAGCGCGACCTCAACATCCCGGCGGCGGCTCTGCGCTTCATGGCCGAACGCGCCGGCTCCCGAGGCACCCGTGAGGTCGCCGGCGCCTCCCACGCGCTCGCCGCCTCCGAGCCCGACGCCGTGACCGCCGCCATCCTCGACGCCGTCCACCACGCGCAGGAGTGACACTCCCATGCCCGCGATCCTCATCCACGGCGTCCCCGCCCGACACCCACCGCGTCTGGGCAGGCGTCCGCCGGCACCTGACGCGCACGGACGTGGAAGCCTGGGACCTGCCGGGCTTCGGCGCTCCACGCCCGGACGGCTTCGGCAGCACCAAGGAGGAGTACGCCGAGTGGCTGATCGGCCGTCTGGAGAGGATCGGCGAGCCGGTCGACCTGGTCGGCCACGACTGGGGCTGCATCCTCACCGCCCGGGTCGCGTCCTTGCGTCCTGACCTTGTACGCACCTGGGCCGGCGGCAACGGCCCCATCAGCGCCCGGTACGTCTGGCATCCGCTGGCCAAGGTCTGGCAGGACCCGGTCGAAGGGGACCGCTTCATGGCCGAGCTGACGCCGCAGGGCTTCGCCGACGACCTGATCACCGGCTTCGAGGTGCCAGATGACCTGGCCCAGGAGATGGTGCGGCACGTGGACGCGCCGATGAAGGACAGCATTCTCAAGCTCTACCGCTCCGCGGTGCGGATGGGCACCGAGTGGGAACCCGAGCTGGCGAAGATGACCGCGCCCAGCCTCGTGTTCTGGGGCGCACGCGACCCCGCCTGTCAGGTCGAGTTCGCCGACGAACTTGGCCGGGCCATCCGGGCGGAACGTGTGATCAAGCTCGACTGCAATCACTGGCCGGTGCTGCAGCGGCCGGCGCAGGTCGCCGCCGCCCTCGAAGAGCACTGGCAGCGCCACCAAGCCGCCTGATCCGGCGGCTCTCTTGGGCCGGCGCCTGATCCGGCGCCCCCTTGGGCCGGCAGCCGCGCCGATGAGACCCATCCGGCCCCGGCTCGCCTGCCGGCCCCACGCGCTTCACACTCCTTCGCCCGGTGAGGCGAACCATCGGTGAGAACGGCTCCCTGTTCCGGCCCGCCACCGAAGGCAGGCGCACACCTGAAATGACCACACCGACCCATCGCTCATGAGGTGGAGATCATGACCGTCCATCAGATTCATCAGCATCGAGAGCCTCGATCCCCTCTGCGCTGGATGGCCCGTGCGGCCTGCCTGGATGCGGACCCCGGCCTCTTCTTCCCGATCACGTGGGACGACCATCCCGGTCAACGCGAGGAGCAGGCACGGCACATCTGCCAGACCTGCCCCGTACGAGCGGCCTGCCTCGATTGGGCCGTACGCACCGGCGAGGCGGACGGTATGTGGGGCGGCACCACTCCGGAGGAGCGCCGCCGGATACGCGCCCGCCAACGGCTGGCCACGGCCTGACGGTGGCCGATGCGGAACTCATGGATGTCAAGGAAATCCCCGGGAGCTGTCACGCGTGCGGAGGGCTGTCCGGTCTTAGCTGGCGACAATGGAGGTAGGACTCTGATGAAGAATGTGGAACCACAGGGGACTGTCGCTGTTCCCGGGTCAGCACGGATCGACACCCTCGACAGCCTGCGTGAGCATCTGCAGTGGGCGGTCGAGCTGGAACACGCGACCTTGCCACCGTACTTGTGCGCGTTGTACTCCCTGGACCCCGAGCGCAACCCCGAGGCAATGGAGGTGGTGGGCAGCGTCTTCGCCGAGGAGATGCTGCACCTGGCTCTGGTCGCGAACCTGCTCAACGCCGTCGGCGGGCGGCCGCGCCTCGACATGCCGGGGATGTTGCCGCCCTATCCCCGGCCGCTGCCCCACAGCGATTTGGAACTGTCGCTGCTCCCGTTCGGCCCGGAGGCCCTGGAGATGTTCCTGCGCCTGGAACGGCCTGCGCCGCCCGGCGCCCCGGCGGAAGGCGACGGCTACGAGACGATCGGGCAGTTCTATGACGCGATCGAACAAGGGCTGCGCCACCTGTGCAAGAAACTCGGCGAGCGGGAGGTCTTCGGCGGCGACCCGGCCCGCCAGGTGAGCGGCAGCCATTTCCGGCACACCGCGGGGTCGCTGTTCGCGGTGGAGGATCTGGAGTCGGCGCTGGGGGCGCTGGAGGAGATCGTCGAACAGGGCGAGGGCACGGCCCGGGGCGAGGTCTGGGACGGCGACCAGGACATTTTCCACCCTGATCGGGACGAGGTCGCCCACTACTACCGCTTCCAGGAGCTCAAACTCGGCCGGCGCTACCGGCGTGGCGACAGCCCGCAGTCCGGGCCTACCGGCGAGCCGATTTCGACGAACCTCGCCGCCGTGCGCCCGATGCGGCCCAACCCGCGGCTGTCCGATCACGCCCCGGGCAGCGCGATCCGTACCGCGCAGGAAGAGTTCAACCGCACCTACTGCACCTTGTTGAACCAGCTGGAGCAGGCCTTCAACGGCGACCCGAAACTGCTCGGGTCCGCTGTCGGCACCATGTACACGCTCAAGGGCCAGGCCAACGCCCTGATGCTGATGCCCGACGAGGACGGCACCATGGCCGGCCCCACCTTCGGCTACGTGCCACCCGAGCAGCGCTCATGAGCCTCGAGCTCACCGCCTTCTCCCTGCGCGACGTGGACAACCCTCTGAGGATCGGCGCCGAACTCGTCGACTATGCGCTGATCTTCGTCTACTTCGCGGTCGTCCTGCTGGTCGGAGTGGCCGCGCGCCGGAGGATCTCCAGCAGTCTCGACTTCTTCCTGTCGGGGCGGTCGCTGCCGGCCTGGATCACCGGGCTGGCCTTCATCTCGGCGAACCTCGGCGCCGTCGAGGTCATCGGAATGTCGGCCAACGGCGCCGAGTACGGCATGCCGACCATGCACTACTACTGGATCGGCGCGGTCCCGGCCATGCTGTTCCTCGGCATCGTGATGATGCCCTTCTACTACGGGTCCAAGGTGCGCAGCGTCCCCGAGTTCATGCGCCGCCGCTTCGGTCCGGGCGCACACCTGGTGAACGCGATCACCTTCGCGCTCGCCCAGGTGCTCATCGCGGGGATCAACCTGTTCCTGCTGGCCACGGTGGTCAACGGCCTGCTCGGCTGGCCGCTGTGGGTGGCCCTGCTCCTCGCCGCCGCGATCGTCCTCAGTTACATCACCCTCGGCGGGCTGTCCGCGGCCATCTACAACGAGGTCCTGCAGTTCTTCGTCATCGTCGCCGCGCTGCTGCCGCTCACCCTTATCGGGCTGCACCGCGTCGGCGGTGTCAGCGGCCTGGTCGACAGGGTGCGGACGGCCGTAGGGGGCGGCGCTGAGCAGCTCAACTCGTGGCCGGGCAACGAACTGGCCGGGTTCGGCAACTCGGTCCTGTCCGTCATCGGCATCGTCTTCGGCCTGGGCTTCGTGCTGTCCTTCGGCTACTGGACGACGAACTTCGTCGAGGTCCAGCGCGCGATGGCCACCAGCTCGATGTCGGCCGCGCGCAGCACGCCGATCATCGCCTCGTTCCCGAAGATGTTCATCCCGTTCATCGTGGTGATCCCCGGGATGATCGCGGGGGTGCTCGTGCCCGAGGTGGTGCGGCTCAAGGCCGGCGATCAAAGCTCGGGCATCACGTACAACGACTCGATCCTGCTGCTCATGCGCGACGTGCTCCCCACCGGGCTGCTGGGCATCGCCCTGACGGGCCTGCTCGCCGCGTTCATGGCCGGCATGGCGGCCAACATCTCGGCCTTCAACACCGTCTTCAGCTACGACCTGTGGCAGCAGTACGTGAAGAAGGGCCGCTCCGACGGCTACTACCTGAAGGTCGGCCGGTGGGCCACGGTCGGCGCGACGCTCCTGGCCATCGGCACCGCGTTCATCGCCGCCGGCTACGGCAACCTGATGACCTACCTCCAGACCCTGTTCGGCTTCTTCAACGCTCCGCTGTTCGCCACCTTCATCCTCGGCATCCTCTGGAAGCGGATGAGCGCGACCGCGGGATGGGTGGGACTGGTATCCGGGACTCTGGGCGCGGTCACCGTATGGCTGCTCAACGAGCTGGGCGTCATCGACCTGCCCGGACAGGGAGCGGCCTTCGTGTCCGCGGGAGTCGCGTTCGTCGTGGACATCGCGGTGAGCGTCCTGGTCAGCCTGATGACCTCACCCAAGCCGGCGAGGGAGCTCAGCGGGCTCGTCTTCTCCGAGACGCCCAAGGCGGTGCGCACCGATCCGGCGGCGAGCCGCCTGCCCTGGTACCAGGCGCCGGCGAAGCTCGCGGGCATCTCCCTGGTGCTCGTCACCGCCCTCAACGTGATCTTCCGATGACCACCCTTCTTCACCGGAAAGGAGCCGCTACATGACCGACGACCAGCTCGCCACGAGCCGGCACGGCGCCGCGAGTGAAAACGCCGGCCCCCGCAAGGCCGGCGCCTTCGACATCCGCGTCGTCATCGCCGGACTGATCAGCTTCTACGGCACCGTGCTGATCATCATGGGGCTCGTCATGGACTCGGCCGCGAACCGGGCCAAGACCGGCGACGTGAACGCCAACCTGTGGGCCGGCATCGGCATGGCAGCCGTCGCCGCCGCTTTCGCGATCTCGGTACGCCTACGCCCTGTCATCATCGAATCCCCCGCACAACCGATGGAGTCCGTTGGGCCGCCTCGGTGAACCTCGCGCGCATGGGCTATCCGGTGCCCGGCGCCGCGTGCTCGAGCTCCGCGAGCGCGGTCTTCAGCTCGGCGCGCCCCCTGATGCCGAGCTTCATGAAGACCTTGCGCAGGTGGTACTCGGCGGTGCGCGCGCTGATGAACAGCCGCGCGCCGATGTCCCGGTTCGTGAGTCCTTCGCGCGCCAGGCGCGCCACATTGAGCTCCTGGTCGGTGAGCTGCGCCGCCGACGCATGCACGCGCACGCGCAGGGTCTCGCCGCTCGCGCTCAGCTCGCGTGCGGCGCGCTCGGCGAAGCCGTTCAAGCCGATGCCCGACAACAGCTCGTACGCGGCCCGGAGCTGCTCGCGCGCATCGGCGTGCCGGCCCTGGCGGCTCAGCTCCTCCCCGTACAGCAAGCGACAGCGCCCCACCATGATGGGAATCCGCTCGTACTCGAAGCGCTCGATCGCATCCCGATACAGGGCCTCGGCTTCGTCGCCTTCGCGCAGCTGCGCCTCCGCCATCGTCAGCACAGTCAACGCCCAGTTGGTCCCCACCGGCCGCGTGACGCTCGCCAGTTTCTCGAACGCCTCCTCGGCGAGCGTGCGCTCGCCGGTGTGCGTGGCCGCCTCCACGAGCTCGAGCAGCGTGCGCATCGCGTGGCTAAGCTCGTGCGTGTACGGCAGCTCACGGCGACCGGAGGTCACCGCCTCGGCGAAGCGGCCCAGGCCGTTGTAGAGGATGGCCTCCCCGAAATTGATCGCACTCAGCCCGTACCCCTCGCCCCGCGCCTGCGCGTCGGGTCGGATCTGCTCCGCCAGGCGCTCCGCCTCGTCGGCCTGCCCTCGGTATGCCGCGAGGAAGAACCGCCCGTACTGCGGCAGCGGGTGGCCGGTGACGTCCTTGATGGCGTCGATCTCGTCGCAGGAGGCTTCGGCCGCGTCCAGCTCGCCGTCGACCGTCTGCGCCACCATCAGCAGGCTCAAGGCGATCGGCAGCACTGTCACGACGCCTTCGGCGCGGGCGAGCTCGACCTGCCGATCGGCGAGCGCACGGAGCCCGCGGGCGTCCCAGAGGTCCTGCGCGGCGCGGGAGGCGAACCACATCCAGTGCAGCTCAAGAGAGTCCGGGGCCTGCTCGAGGAACGCGCGCTGCGCCCGGCGTAGGGTCTCGAGCGCGGCCTCCTGCCCTTTGGCGGCGAGCAGCGCCTGGCCGCGCAGGATCAGGTCCCGCGCACGGTCGGACTCCTCATCGGCGGTCGCCTCCAGGATCGCGTTCGAGACCGCGGCCACCTGCTCTGCGTCACCGAGCCGACCGCCGTAGATCGCGGCCGACAGCGCCTCGATGTAGGTGTCGCGGGCGAGCACCGGGTCCAGCCCTTCGAGACCCTGCGCCGCGGCGAGGAGGAGCCGCGCACCGCTGCTGTCGCGCCGCAGTGCGTATCCGGCGCGAGCGCGCAGCCGGGCGACGAGCGCCTCTTGCAATGCGGTGAGGGGATGGTCGCGGGCGGCGTCGAGCAGGCGCAGGGCGGCTGCGGGCGCGCCCGCCTCGTGCTTGGCCTCCGCGGCCGCGATCAGCCGCTGCCCGCGGCGGACCGGCTCAGGCGTCAGCTCCGCCGCCCGCTCCAGAAACGCACCAGCGGCGGCCGCGCCGCCGCGGGTCCGCGCACGCATCGCGGACCGATCGAGGTCAGCGGCGACCTCTTCGTCCGGGTGCAACGTCGCGCTGGCGCGATGCCATGCCCGGCGATCCGGGTCGTGATCGACGCTGGTGACGTCGGCCAGCGCGGCGTGGACGCGCCGCCGGTCCTGCGGCGAGGCAGACCGGTAGACCGCCGACCGCACGAGCGGATGGCGGAAGCCGACGCGCGTGCCGACGACGAGCGCGTGGGCGTCCTTGGCAGCGTCGAAGTCCTTCAGGCCCAGTCCCAGTGCCGCGCTCGCACGCCACAGCAGCCCGGGATCGCCGGTCGGGTCTGCAGCCGCCAGCAGCAACAACAGGCGCGCCGACTCGGGCAGCGGCTCGAGCTGCGCGACCAGGCTCTGCTCGATACGGCTCTCCAGCGGCATCGCGCCGATGAGAGCGAACCCGCCGGCGATCTCGGCCGGGCTCAGCGACCGGGGCAGCTCCCGCAGCGCCAGCGGGTTGCCGCGTGCCTCCTCGATCAGCTGGTCGCGTACCCGCCGGTCGAGGCCGCCGGGGGCCGAAAGGCGCAGGAGCTCGCGCGCGTCGTCGTCGCCCACCCCTTCGACGACCAGCCGCCCAAGCCCGGCGAACACCTCGTCGACCGTGCGCATGGCGAGCACGATGGCGATCCCCTCGGCGTCGAGACGCCGGGCGGCGAACGCGACAGCGCGCGCCGATGCCTCGTCGAGCCACTGCGCGTCGTCGACGATGCACAGCAGCGCCCGGTCGCCCGCGGCCTCGGTGAGCAGCCCGAGCAGTGCGAGCCCGACGAGGAACGGGCTGGGGGCCGAGCCCTGGCGCAGGCCGAACGCCGCCTCGATCGCCTCACGCTGAGGGGCAGGCAGGCGCCCGGCCGAGCTCATCATGTGCCCGCACAACTGCTGCAGGCCGGCGTAGGCCAGCTCCATCTCGGACTCCGACGCGACGATGCGCTCGACCCGGACGTCCGTCGCGGCGTGCGCCGCCATGCGGTCCAAGAGCGCGGTCTTGCCGATGCCGGCCTCGCCGGAGAGGACCAGCGCGCCGCTACGACCGGCGCCGGCCCGTTTCACCAGCGCGTCCAGCTCCGCCAACTCTCGCTGCCGTCCCCGCAGCGGCGCGGTCTCTGTCACGGTGCCACCTTCGCTGGGGTTTACCGATATATATGCGTTTGGCGGCCAGATCCTATCTGAGACATTGGCTGGAGGACGTCTCCGCCGGCGGCAAGCCAGTCGAATGACCTTCGGGCAAAGCAGAAGGCGGGAAACCGAACCCGGTTCCCGCCTTCTTTGCTTTTAACGTGCGGTGGTGAACAGGAACGCGCAGTCCTCCACGGCCTCCACACGGTGGCGGCGTTCGGGCATGACCAGCAGATCACCCGGCAGCCCGTCCCAGGTGTCAGGCCCGGCGACCAGCCGCACCCGCCCGTGCAGTACGTGCACCGTGACCTCACCAGGATGCTCGTGCTCGTGGATGTGCTCGCCCTGCCGCAACGCCATCACGGTCTGCCGCAACGAACGATCGTGTCCACCGTGGACAGTGGTGGCACTGCGACCACTGCCCGCCTCACGGGCAAGCGCGAGAAGGTTGCGAACGTGCGCAGTCAACGAAACCTTGGTCACGACTGCACCCGGAGGTCTCGCCGAGCCTCCAATTCCTCCGGGCTGACCACGGTCAACATCGGCTGCCCGGGCGCGCAGAACATCGTCACCACGAACGCCGACTCATCGTCAGCGAGGTGGTTGCCGTCCTGGTAGTGGATCACGTCCCCGCCAGGCTCCCAGAACGCCTCACCGGCCCGGACAACCCGTACGGGTTCGCCTTCGAGCTCGAAGTTGATGGCGCCCTTGATCACGTACCCGTACGCGGGCCCGGAGTGCCGGTGAGGCGGCGCGCCAGGGCTGTTCGGTGGCAACGTGACCAGGATCGTCATCGCCTCGGCCCCCTGCGGCGCAGGCGGCGCCCCCGGCACGGTGGCGACTACGTCGATCTTCGGCGGCGGCCCGCTCTTGTCGGGGTTCTCGAGGTGGTGAGCGTGCGCGGTGCTCATCAGGCTTCCTTCGCGAAACGGTGGCCGGCTCGGATCCGGCCGTGCACCAGCTAGGACCGGACAGCGCCCCGATCTGTGACAACTCCCTGAACAGTGCGCCCGACGCCGGGCCGTGCTACTCGACGACGCGCAGGTACACCGGGAGTTCCTGGTGACCGTTGCTGATGAGAGTGGGTACCGGCCGCAACGCGTCGGCCGGTACTGCGAGTGACATGGCGGGGAAGCGCTCGAAGAGCTGACGCAGGGCCTCTGTGACTTCGAGGCGGGCCAGCGGAGCGCCGAGGCAGAAGTGAACGCCGTAGCCGAACGCCAGGTGGTCCTTCACCTTGCGAGTGACGTCGAAGGTGTCGGCGTCCGGCCCGTGCCAGTCCGGGTGACGGTTGGCGGCCCCATACGCGGCGAGGATGGGGTCTCCCGCAGCGATGACCTGTCCGTCGGGCAGCTTGATGTCGGTGACGGCGAAGCGCAGCGGCAAGTACTTGATGGCGGGCTCGGCGCGAAGGGTTTCTTCCACCACGTCTTCCCAGGTGGCCTGGCCAGTGCGGACGAGGCGGAGCTGGTCGGGGGACGTCAGCAGCGCGAAGGCGGCCTGGTCGATGACGTTGACGGTCGTTTCGTACCCGGCGTTGATCATCAGAATCATCGTGTCGCGCAGTTCGACATCGGTGAAGCCGGTGCCGTCCGACTCCTCGTCGCGTGCCGCGATGAGGAGGGAGGTCATGTCGTCGCCGGGGTTGCCGCGCTTGGCGGCGATCAACTGGTCGGTGGCCTCAAAAAGACGTGCGGTGTTGGCCTGGGCCTGCTCAGGCGTGAGCGTGCTGTCGAAGACGTTGTCGACGAGCTGCCGGAAATCGTCCCGCTGGTCTTCCGGTACGCCCATCAGGTGGCCGATCACGGCGATGGGCAGCGGGAAGGCCAGCCGCTCGCGCAGGTCCACTACCTGGTCGGGGGGCACCGTGGCAAGGTCGTCGATCAACTCGGTGACCAGGGATTGGATGGTCGGCTTCAGCTCGGCGATGCGGCGTGCGCTGAAGGCGGGGGCGACCATCCGCCGTAACCTGCGGTGGTCGGCGCCGTATGCAGTGAGCATGCTCTGCACCTCGATCCACAGGGCGAGCGGCCACGTTCTGATCGTCTGCTGAAAGGCCGGGTAGTGAGCGCGGCCGTTCTTGGAGACGTCAGGGCTGGTGAGCAGGGTCTTGAGCAGGGCAGGGTCGGTGACTGCCCAGGCGCGCAGGCCGAGGATGTCCACGGGCGTGGCCGGACCACGAGCCCGCAGGGCCTGGTATTCAGCATGCCGGTCGGCACCCGTGGGATCGATCACGAACGGGAGAGGTTGGGACATGTGTCTTCTCCTTAGGGTCGCAACAGGGCGATCTGGTCCTAGCCGAACTGGCTGCTGATTGATGACGGCGACGAGGGCGAGGGCACTCCACACGGTTGACCGGGTAGCGCGGGCTATGCGTGACAGGAAGCTCGCTGTGACGTGCGTCTCATCAACTGTGTCAATCCCCTGGAATCACGCCCTGGCGCTAGGCACATCGCACGCGATGACCTCTCGCGATGCCGCGGCCCAGCTGCCGCAGGTGGCGGCGCTGCGGGCCGTGGTGCCCGGTGCCGATCGTGCTGCACGGGTCCTCCGGGCTTGACGACGCCAAGCTCGCCGCGGTGGGACGCACCGGGATCATCAAGGTCAACGTCGGCACCCGGCTCAACGTCGCCATGACCGGCGCGGTACGGCGACTGCTCACCGAAGACCCACGGATGAGCCGACGGCGACCTCCGTCGGCTGGCCGGCCCGTTGCTGGTCGCCAAGGCCGCCTGTCACCTGGCCCGTGGTCGGTCGCCCTTTTACGACTGAGCGGCCGTGTTCGGCAGCCGGGACCCGAGATGGCGGGCGATCTCCTCCTCCCACGACTGCAGGAAGTCCGGATAGCGCTCGGCGAACTCGCGCAGAGGCCCCTGGCCCTCTGGCGTGAGTGCGGTCAGGCCGTACGTGACCCGTACCGTGCTGCCGCCCTGCCCGTCCGCGTCCACCTCGACGGTGACGGTCCCGGCCCGGGAGCCGGGCGTTACCCTGGCGTACGAGACGCGCCGTCCAGGCTCGCGCTCGACCACCACCCAGATGGTCCGCTTGCCGTGCGCGCCGGTCTCGAAGACCGTGCCGGGGACGGAGTCGTCACTGGTCTTCACAGGGAAACGGGGCCGCCACCCGGCCACCCACTGCTCCTCGCCGCGCGGCGTGAAGAGCATGAATGCTTCCTCGGGCGGCAGCGCGACCGCTAGCCGTTCGGTGAGCGTGTACTGCGCGCCGCTCATCGCTCTGTCAGCCGGTGCGCATCGGCGGATGTCAGTGTCAAGCCGTACACAGCCTTGAGTTGCTCGATCTTGGCCAGGGTTACGGGCGTGAATGGCGCCTTGCCATCGAAGGAGTGCAGCGCGATCCCCTCGACCAGGTCACCGAGCGAGATGTCGAGGTATTCGGCCAGTCCCTTAAGCACCTTGAGCACGTTCTTCTCGAGCCGCAGGCCTGTCTGTGTGCGTTCAACTGTTACCATGGTAACAATGTACCGCCTGCTAGTGATGCGTGTTTGCTTGTTAGACGCTTCTGACTCTTCAAGAAGCAACATCGGTCGGTCGGCCCAGGATGTAGCACCCTGCACGGGCCGACCCTGACGACACCAGCTCAGGCCGGGGCGGGCAGATGGATCGAGGCGAGTTTGGCCGGGTCGATGACGATGTGGATGGCGGCGACCCGGCCTTCGGTGACCGTGAAGGCGATGACGGAGAGAGGCGTTCCGTCGGGGCGCCAGGACATGTGGCCGGGGATGCCGTTGACCAGCACGGGTCGTTGGCGGGCGACCTCGCCGGAGAACATGCGGGCGCCGGCGGCGACCTCAGTGGCGCCGAGGGTGACGACCATGCCGTCCGGGGTGTCGACGGTCAGCTTCACGTTCGGGTCGAGGACACGCAGGAGCGCTTCGAAGTCGCCGCTGAGCGCGGCGGCGCGGAATGCCTGGACGACCTCTTGGTGCTCGCGGCCGGGGCCCGCCGGCCGGTCCGTGGCTTGGACCTTGCGGCGGGCGCGGCTGGCGATCATCTTGGTGGCGTCGGCGGATTTGCCCAGGATCTGACCGATTTCGCGGAACGGGACCGCGAACATGTCGTGCAGGACGAACGCCAGGCGCTCGCTCGGGGTAAGCGAGTCGAGCACGACGAGCAGGGCGAGGCCGACCGAATCGGCCAACGCCACCTGCTCGTCCGGCGCGGGGTCGTCGGCGGGCGTCACCACGAGGTCCGCAAACTCGTGCCCGTAGGCGGTCTCGGGGTGGGCTTGACGGGATCTCAGGAGGTCCAGGCTGATTCGGCCGACCACCGTGGTCAGCCAACCCGCCAGGTTGCCGATGGTCGCCTCGTCCTGGCGGACCAGGCGCATCCAGGCTTCCTGGACTACGTCCTCGGCGTCGGCGTGCGAGCCCAGCACGCGGTACGCGAGGGCGCGCAGCCGATCGCGCTGGGCTTCGAACGCCTCGGTCACGAGGCCGGACGGGTGGGTGGTCACGGCTTTCGCTGCTGACGGAGCGAGACCCGGTTACCGTCCGGGTCCACCGCCTCGATACGGACCCCGAACGGATAGTCCACGGGTTCCCACTCTTCGAAGGTGACGCCGCGCCGGCGCAGGATCTCGAAGTCCTTTCGCAAATCATCGGATTCGAGGATCAGCGGACCGGGCGCGCCAGCCTGGCCCACGTCGCCCGGCTGACCCGCGGCCGCCGCATGCGACCACAGGAGGATCTGCACCGGGCTATCGGGAACGCCGACGGTGAGGAACCGGCCGTCGGGCCCCGAGAAGTCGATCCGCTTGTCCAGGCCGAGTCCCTGGGTGTAGAACTCCAGCGCGCGGTCCTGATCGGTGACGTAGATCGTCACGTACATGAGGTTGGTCAGCATCCTGCTCTCGATTCACTCGTCGGTGTGACGACCGTTGTATTCGGTCGTCGCACCTATGACGAGTGCCGACGGGAGAAGGTAACAGGTCCGGTCCGCCAGACCGGTTGCCGGGCGCATGTCGGTGTGGCTCGGCAGCGCGCGTCCAGGCCCATCACATGACAAACGCTGTCGCTACTCCCCTACCGACCCCAGGCCCGAAGAGCGTGGGTCAGTACCGCTCGTCCACAGAGAATCCCCAGGACCCGGAAGCCGGAGGATTGGCCGTGTAGTAGTAGCACGGCCTCGGCGTAGTCCACGACGACTTGTACTTGGGTCGCTCCCGTTCACAGGCGGCCTTCGTCTTGAACATTCCGACGAAAAAGTCCGCGTGCGCCGGGCCGGCCAAGGTGACCGCACCGATCGCCGCCGTTGCGGCCGCGAGAGCGATCACTCCGGTGCGGCGCAAACCGGGCCGACGGATGACCATCATCATTTGACTCCACTTTGTCGAGGTTCCTGCGGGAGATCTAAGCACCCGGCGGTACACGGCCGGAATACTCAGATCATGTACCAGAAATGTTCCGCCAGTATTCCAGTCAGATTCATAATCAGGACGCGGCAGAGCTCATTTTCCACCCACCGTTCGAAAGGAACTGATGAAACTCAAATCCAGTCTCATGGTGGTTGTGGCCGCCGGTGCGACGATAGTCGTGACTCCCGGTGCGGCGTACGCCGATTACTACACGACATACAAGAATAGTTCGGCCAGGGCCGGCACCCTCTACCTCCACGCGGCGATGGGCCCCAGGAGCGGCGGCCGAACCAGCCTCGACCGCGGCGTCGCCCGTCTGTATGCGAACACCTACAACGGTGCGGACGGTGGCTTGTACGCCACCTCCAACAGCGCGAGCGGAATCGTCGTTCTCAGTCACCCGCGCTACGACTATGGCCGCAGCGGCTGCAAATGGGTTCTCGCGGGCTCGACCGGCAGCAGGCCCCTGAACTGCCAATCACGCATTGCTTCATAGTCGCGACAGCAGTAGAGAGGATTTCGTCATGAGAAAATCGTTGATCCTGGCGGCTGCCGCTGGTGTCGCGGCCACTACGATCGGCCTTTCCCTGCTCGCTACGGCGCAGGCCGACACCGCGACGTCGAAGGGCGCGGCCGAGCACATGTCGCTGATGTCCGAGAGGCAGACTCCGGCGGACCACCTGCCCGAGTTCATCTCCTCCGGGACCGAGGTCGGTGAACTGGTCGCCCCGGCCACGACTCGGCGACTTGGTTCCTCCGGCGCCGGCACGTACTGGTCCGGGACCGATGCCAACGGTGAGCTCTGCCTGATCACGGTCATCGGTGACACGGAGGCCGACTTTGTCGCCGGCGCTTCGTGCGCGCCGCCGTCCGATTTCACCAAGAAGGGCGTAGGCCTACAGGTGGCCGGCCCACCCGGCGCAAGTGAGGCCTATCTCCTGCCGGATGGCGTGCCCGCCTCTCGACTGGGCGACGGGTACACCGTGGTGTCACCCAACCTGGTGCTGTCCGATCCCGCTGCGGAGCCGAACGCGCCTCGAAGCGTTACCGGCACGAGCGGGACCTTCACACTCTCCGACCTGGCCCCCACCCCGGTGCGATGAAGGCCTCCGAGACAAGGAATCAGGCCATGCCCATCCGCAAGAGGCCTCTGCACCTCATTCTGACCCTCCTCCTATCGCTTCCGGCATTCGCCGGTACGACCGGGACCGCGCACGCCGCTCTCATCACGTACTGCAACCGCGACATCGGCCAGGGCAGGGAATGTGGTAGTGCTTCCTACCTATCGATCACGGGAGGCACTGTCGAGTCCGGAACATGGACGACCGTGTACCTATATTCCGACTCGAACCTCACGAACGCGTCATATAGCTCGAGGGGTTCAACTGGGCATACCACGATGACGCATCCACGGCTCAGCCCTGCGTACAGCACATGCAAGTGGACCGGCATCAGGGGATCCGCACACATCAACTGCAAGTACCGCAACTAACGGTCCCGGCCACGCCCAAGATCGGTCGAGCGCCGGCGCGTCCCTCAGCCGATCTTGGCGCGCAGGATCTCTTCGGTGCACCACTGCGGGATCATGAGCAGGTTCGGCCCGCACCCATCCCGGTCGGACCGTCATCGCCGACCGGTTGTTCCGCTTCTACGACCGCTGCGCCGCCTCCCGTCTGCCCGAGCTGGAAGGCCTGGCCACCACGATCGAGACCTGGTGGCCAGAGATCACCGCCTTGATTCAGACCGGCCTCAGTGATACTCGTCCGAGGATCTGCAGGTCATGATCGCGTCCAGGGCCATGCCCCCGCTCAGCACGCCTTCTACATACCCACATCCTGCGAGGTAGCTACCTCGCCTGGCGGTCGCAGCAAAGACCGCTCCGGAGAACAACTGCCTGCCGGTGGGATTAGAGATCCGTGGCTGGACGCTACACCTGGTGGCGTTGTCACAGGTCTTCAAACTGCGCTCGGTTTTCATCGGGATAGTGTGGCGGTTGACGTCCGCCGAGACGATGATGCGGTCCTGGATCCGGTCGCATACGACAACGTACGAGGCGACGACGGCAGAGCCGCTCGTGTAGATGCTGGAGACGGCTCCGCGGCAGTTGTCGCGGTTGGCGGCCTGTGCCGGCGCCGCTCCGACGAACAAGGATCCCGTGGCGACCATTGCCACGAGGGCCACACTCATGCATTTGTTCATGGAAAACCCTTTGCGATCGGGGGCGGACCGGCGCGGTGATCTACTGCCGGCCGACGTGCCTTGTCGGATGCGGACTCCCCGTATGCCGTGCAGGTGGTGGACGGGGAGTCCGCCTTGCCGGGACGGTCAGGTAGTGAAGTAGAAAACCCCACGTATTGGGGTGCCCCGCCCTTCCCAGTAGCTCCGGTATACGGCCTGGTAGGTGACGTTCTCAGGAACGTTGAGGACCCTGCAGGTGGCGCCCGGATGACCGACGTTGTCGTCTCTGATGACGATGGGTGTTCCGCCCCCGCCCTGGCGGGACACGGCCACTTCCACCCAGGCCGTCCCAAAGGTGTTGTCCGCCTGGAGGCACATCTGATTGGTGTCGTCGGTGTAGCGGACGGTCCCGTCGCCGATGTCTCGGATGAAATTCACAGCGAGGGCCGGTTGTGCGAGAACAACGCTCGCCGCCACAACGCCAATGCCGACGGTGACCGCTTTGATCAGATTCTTCATTGCTCCTCATCCGGAAAGAGAAAGGTTCCCCGTACGCCGCCCGGTGCACGGGAACCCGGCCATGTCAGAAAGCGATTAGCGGTAGAAGGTCTTGGACCCCCTGGACACCCAGGTGCCACGCTCGCCCCAGTAGGACCTGACGTACATGACGATCCTCGTGCCCTCGGGGAGCTCGCGGCCCCCCACGATCCCGCAACTGGCGCCGCGGTCACCGTAGTAGTAGTTTTTGTCGTCCCAAAATAGGTTCGTGTCCACCTGACGGGCACCCTCGGTGTCGTAGGCGCGTATACAGAGCGTGTTGGAGCTGTCGGTGTAGGTGATGACCCCGTCGCCGACATTCCAGCTGTAGTCGGCAGCGGACGCGGGCTGCGCGAGAACGACGCTCGCAGTCACGGCGCCAAGGCCTACCGCGGCGAATTTGGCCAGCTTGTTCATGGGCTTTCTGTCCCTTCCGAACCAGATCATTTTTGCTGGCGGATCGACCTAAGCCGATTTGTGAGTTTTGAGGGGTAATGTCGGCCGTCGCGACAACAGGCGTTCGTGCGGCCGTTGCTCACAACTCCTGGCTGGATCCTTGCGTACGCCGGTGGCAGCCTGGAATACGCCGGGAATATCCCGTGGTCACCGAGCTTTTCCGGTCTTCCGAGGGGCCTAACGATCTTCGGTCTTGAGCTTCTGGACGTTGGTGTCAAGGTGGCAGCCGGTTGTAGACCTTGGTGTAGCCGGCGGATGAGCCCGTTGAGACGCAGCCGCCGCGGCCAGGCGCGTTCGACGCCGATGCCGTCGGCGGATCGAGGGCCGGTCGCGAAGAGTTCGCAATGGTTTCTTGACCGAGTGGACCGACAAAACAGGCCGTCCAGGTTTACAGTGCGTCCCAGCCGAGGGGGCACGATGAAGTTTGGGATACTAGGTCCGCTGGCGGTGTGGCGAGAGGGTCAGCAGCTCGATCTCGGCACGCCCAAGGCGCGGGTGCTGCTAGCGGTTCTGCTGTGCCAAGCGGGTAACCCGGTTTCGGAAGATCAACTGGCCGTGGCGCTGTGGGGGAACACCCCTCCGAAGAGCGCCACCAAGAATGTGCAGACCTACGTCCACCGACTCCGGCGGCACCTGGGCGACCGGGCTCGCGTCGTGCGGCAGGGCCCCGGCTATCTGGTACGGGTGGCCCGGGACGAGCTGGATGCGGCGAGGTTCGAGAACTTGGCCGGCTCAGGGCAGGCGGTGGAGGCCGCCGGCGAGCCGGAGGAGGCGACCCGCCGCCTGCACGAGGCGCTGAGTCTCTGGCGCGGGCCCGCGTTCGTCGGCATGACCGATATCCCGATGCTGGCCGCGGAGGCCGCGCGGCTGGACGAGGTCCGCCTGTCGGTCCTGCAGTCGCGGATCGCCGTGGACCTGAGGCTGGGACGCCACGCCGGGCTGTTAGGCGAGCTGACCGCGCTCACCAGGCAGTACCCCCTGCGGGAGCGGCTGCGCGCGCAGCTGATGCTGGCGCTGTACCGCTGTGGCCGGCGGGCGGACGCGCTCGCCGAATACACGCGTGCCCGCAAGATCCTGGTCGAGGAGACCGGTCTGGACCCGGCCGAAGAGTTGCACGACATGCATCAGAGAATCCTCACTCAGGACTCCTCACTCGACCTCGTTCCTCACGTCATGGCGACGATCACGGGCTCCCCTGCGGAGGCCACACGGGCCCACCGTGACCTTGCCGCACGTCTGTCGGATGATCTGGGCATCGAGCCGAGCGAGAACGTGCAGCACGCCCACATGCGTGCCCTGCCCGCCGACGGTCCCGTCCATGCCACGGCCCCGATGCCTGAACCTCAGGCGGCCCTAACCCCCGCCGAGTTGCCGCCGGACATCGCGGATTTCACGGGCAGAGACGACGAGGTGGCGGACCTCACCGAGGCCCTCACCAAACCGCGGCCGGGCACCGTCGCCATGGCCAGCATCGCGGGTCTGGGAGGCCTGGGCAAAACCACGCTCGCCGTGCACGTCGCGCACCGGATCGCGGGTCACTTTCCCGACGGCCAGCTCTACGCGGACCTGCGCGGCGCCTCCGCCGACCCCGCCCGCCCAGAGGACGTGCTCAGCCGGTTCCTGTTCGCACTGGGCATCAGCACCACCGGCATACCCGGCTCCCTCGAAGAACGCGTGGCCTTCTACCGGAGCTGCCTGGCCGGACGCAGAATTCTCATCCTGCTCGACAATGTCGCCGGGGAGGAGCAGGTGCGGCCGCTCCTGCCCGGAGCTCCCGGCACGGCCGTGCTCCTCACCGGACGTGTCCGGCTGGTCGGTCTCGAGGGCGCGAGCCTGCTGGAACTCGACGTCCTGCCGTCGGCCCAGGCCATGGGCCTGCTGAGAAGGATCATCGGCGACGAACGCGTCCAGGACGACCCGGACGCCGCTCTGGAGATCACCCGGTTGTGCGGCCGGGTACCGCTGGCGGTCCGCATCTCGGCGGCCAGGCTCCTCGGCAGAAGGCAGTGGAGTCTGTCCCACCTCGCCGGCGTCCTCGGGGAGGAACGGCACAGGCTGGACGAACTTGTGGCGGGCGACCTCGACATCCGCGCGGGATTCGAGATGAGCTACCGGACGCTTCCCGCAGGCGCGCAGCGGGCCTTCCGGCTGGCCGGACTGCTCGACGCGCCCGATTTCGCCTCCTGGGCGGTGGCGGCCCTCCTGGACGTGCCGGTACGACAGGCGGAACACGAGATCGAAACCCTGGTCGACGCTCATCTGCTGAACCTCACCGGGACGGACGAGACGGGCAGGCTCAGGTATCGGTTCCACGACCTGATCCGGTTGTACGCGCGCGAGCGGGCGCAGCGCGAGGATTCGGAACCCGAGCGCCAGGCCGCGCTCCAGCGGGCCCTGGGTGCGTGGCTGGCGCTGGCGGAGGTCGCAGTGGAGCACGTACCGGGCCCCTGCTCCGCACGCATGCACAGCCGTGCGCCGCGATGGCGGCTGCCCGCGGCGGTCTCCGGCCCGCTGCTGGCCGACCCGATGGCGTGGTTCGGCGCGGAGCACGCCGCGCTGATGGCGGGGGTCGCCCAAGCGTGCGAGGCGCGCCTGACCCAACTCGCATGGGACCTCGCGGGGTCCACCGAGACGTACCTCAACGTGCGCGGCGTGTATGACGGCTGGCAGCGCATGCACGAGCAGGCGCTCGCGCTCTGCCGTGAGACCGGCGACAAGCGCGGCGAGGCCGTGCTGATGCGCGGCCTCCTGGAGGTCACCACCTGGAACTCACCGCCGGGCCCCGGACCGGCGATGACACGGATGCGGGCCGGCGCTTCGCAGCTCCTCGGCCTGTTCACCATGCTGAACGATCCGGTCGGGATGGCCGACGCCTTGGCGACCCTGGCCTGGAGCATGACGGCCGACGGGAACGGTGGTGCACAAGCGCTCGCCCTTGCGGAGCGCGCTCTGCGGACGGCCACCGACGCGGACTACCTCGGCGGCCAGGCGCGGGCCTATCACGTGATGGCGATCATCCACGGCGAGGACGACCCTCAAGGGGCGCTCTCGGTCCTGGAGGAGGCCACGAAGGTCGCCGAGGCGCTCGGCAACCCTCACTACACCACGACGATCACCCAGTTCCTTGGCGCGGCGAAATCGTTCTGCGGTGACATCGCGGGCGGCCAGGAACTGCTGGAGAGGTCCCTGGAAATGGCACGGCGGTTGAACTACCGCTATCTGGAGACGTTCTCGCTGCTCTACCTCTCGAAGCTGTTCGCCACGGTCGGGGACGAGCGTGCCAGGGCGACCGCCGAACTGACGCTGGCTTACAGCGAGGACGGCAACTTCGGCCATTATCTCGCCGACTCGCTCAGCGTTCTCGGGCAGTTGGACCTGGCCGAAGGAGACCTTCCCGCCGCCATCGCCACCCTCGAACGCTCGGTCCGGATGTGGCGGACCCGCGGCTCGATCCCCTACCTGGCGCGGACGCTCCGCGCCCTCGGCGATGCCCACGACGCCGCCGGCGACCATCAGACGGCCACAACCATTTGGAACGAAGCCCGCGAACTGTTCCGCGGGATCTCGCACGAGAACGACGCGAGAATGCTGGACGACCGGCTCGCGCGTGAAGGGCAGCCTGGCTGTTCGGCGACACGTCGCCGTTGACAACCGCCAACTGACGGTCGGCGGTGCCATCCCCCGCGTGAAAACTCCAGGACCACCTACCGCGTGGCCCACAGCATCATCCCGCACCCGCCGGTCCCTCGAACGGCCCAACCACGAGCCGCATGACCAGCAAAGACAAGATCACGAACGCTCAAACTCCTGCCATTGGGGCCGCACCGAAGACGTTGACGTTGAAGAGGTCCCGGGCCTGCGCGACGGAGCTTTCCTCAACGGCACCGATTGCGCCCATGCCGGCGGGGCGGCGCGGTGCAAGGGACCGTGACCGAGCGCGACGTGCTGGAGGCCGGCGCCCGGCTGCAGCGGCTGGACCTGGATTCCGCGCCAACGCCATCATCCGCCCCCGCACCGTCCGCTGACCCGCGGCGGCGAGAGGGCGGATGATTCGCTACAGCGGGGTGCCAGTCCCGCTCAGCCAGCTGCCATAGAGGGTGCTGGTGACTCGGCAGCGACCGGCGAAACAGACGTAGCTCACCTTGATGGACCGGTGCCTATAAGCCGACGGATTGAACTTGCGGACAATGCGTCCGTTCGTGCAAACGTCGTACACCTTGGCCTGACGTACACCGTTCTGGTTCCAGATCCTCGTCATGCTGGTCGACGTCGTCTCAGTCCTCTTCAGCCGCTTGACGCTGTGCGTGTTCGGGTCGTAGGTCCGCGTCCCGAGGTAGTTCGTCCACACACCACCGCATTGACCCCTGTCCTCCGACCAGTAGAGGTAGGGCCTGACGATGTCGGCGCTGGCGGTCGACATCCCGCTGCCTCCGACCACTATCCCCAAAGCGAGCATCGCCGACGCCATGAACCACGCGAGCCGTTGTCCTTTGCGCATGAACCTTCCCATCTCCGATGTCGTCGCATCCTGTGGAGCCCAGCACGGTCAATTGAGTGACCGCCCCCACAGTGCCGTAGGGCGGTATATGCACAGAACATCTTCGGTACACGTGGCGTATCCCAGCCGGAGACCGGCTCGCTCCTCCTAAATCCGAAAGGGCAGCCCCTCAGCGCCTCGTCTCTGCTCAGCGTTGACCAGCACGTCAATCCGCCCAAACCGCTCGATCACCCGCTGGACCGCGGCGGTGACCGACTTGTCACCAGCCACGTCGAGGTCGAGGAAGGTCACACGGTCGAGCGGGCCTTGGAGGCGGTGCGGTGCTGAGACAACCGCCGGATGGCTGGCCATATTCCAGGAATATTCCGAGCTCCATTACGCTCGCGTAAATTCGGCTCACCACATCGAAAGGGGTTCCAGGATACGAAGCAAATTGCTGAGCGTGGCGCTCGCCACGGGAGTGCTCGTCATCACCCCAGGGAGTCCGTGACACCTGAGGTGTGATTCGCTCAGCACGTGTTATCCAGCGACGTGCACTAGTCGGCCTAGGAAAGGACCGTAAAGATGTCGAAGGCGCAACAGAAAGCTCGTTGGAAGAGCACACGGCAAATCCTTGCCGTATCGGCCACGGCCTTGGCCGCGCTCCTGGCCTTGGCAACTCCGGCACAAGCCTCAACCTTCACCCTGTACTACGACAAGCCCGCCGCCGCGGGCGGCACCTATGGCGGAACCGTGGGCTTCGTGGATCGGTACCAGAGTTCTGGCGGCACGGACAACAATGAAGTGACTGTCCACGATAACCGTGACGGCTATGGGGTGCTGATAACGACCTCGAGCCGGCGGGCGGATGGAACGTGGACGGTTCGGAACTCCCGGTACGTCAATGACGGGACATCACCCGGCTGGAACGTCAGTCTGCTGGACGGCCCAGCGAGATTCCATATCTGCATCTACGTCCAGGGCGGCGACCAATCCTATTGCTTCGACCGATACTTCACCAACGGCTGAGTCGACCACCGGGCCGCCGAGCAGATGACGACCGTGCCCGGGTAGCCACGGATGACGACGTTGAACTTGGTGGCGCTGATCACATCTGGAGTGACCCGTTCGAGTTCGTCGGGGTTCCGTCGGCCGGAGCGGGGCTGACCTCCACGGAGGTAAGCCTCTTGATTACTCCGGTTGAGCGCGGTGGACGCTCGATCGGGTCACCGCGCCGCTGAGCCACGCGCACGTACATCCCGCACGTGCTTGGCCAGGGTCGCGCGGCCGTCGGTCTGGATGGCGGCGATCAGGGCGCGGTCCACGTCGTCCAGCAGACTGACCGACTGGTGGGGGTGTGACACCCCATTCGAGATCCCTAACCTTGACCTCGTGACGACATGGACACCGTTCTTCTTCATTGATGTCTTCGCTGAGCGCCCGCTGACCGGTAACCCGCTGGCCCTGGTGCCGGACGCGGACGACCTGACTGTGGACCAGATGCGCGCCATCGCCCGCGAGTTCAACCAATCCGAGACCACCTTCCTGCTCCAGCCCACCCAACCGGCTGCCGCATGGCGGTTGCGGTCGTTCACTCCGATCGGCGCCGAAGTCGACGGTGCCGGCCACAACGCACTCGGCGCCTGGCTGTGGCTCGCCGATCAGGGACTGACCGGAGATGAACCGTCACGGACGCTGATGCAGGAGATCGGCGCGGACGTGCTGCCGGTCGAGGTCGTCCGCCAGCCCGGGGGAGGTGTCCGGATTGTGATGGAGCAGTCCTCACCCGTGTTCGGGCCCGTGGTCGAGGACGCACGTCGCCTCGCTGCCGCACTCGGACTCGGGCCCGAGAACCTTTCACCTGATCAGCCGACGCAGGTCGTCTCCACGGGAGTTGCCCACTTGCTCGTCCCGCTGGTCGATCGCCCGGCTGTCGACGGCACCGCTGTCGAGCCTCGGGCCTTGGCTGCGATCCTGGCCGAGGCGGGCGCCGAAGGCTGCTACGTCTACACCAGCGCACCCGGGGAGCCAAAGGCGGACGCCTACAGCCGGTTCTTCAATCCCACCGTGGGCATCGTCGAGGATCCGGCCACCGGCACGGCTGCGGGCCCGCTCGCCGCCCTGCTCACTCGAACACAACGGGTCCATGGGGGTCTGGTCGTCATCGAGCAAGGCCATGAGCTCGGGCGGCCCAGCCGGATCCAGGTCGAGGTCAACGGCGACCGGGTACGGATCTCCGGGTCCGGGATCGTCACGGGTCGCGGAGAACTCAGGCTCTCATGAAACCGGGGAGGACCACGATGACCGCCGACAATCTCACATCCACTGACCTCACGCATCTACGCCGTTGCATCGAGCTCGCCACCGAAGCCCTCGAGGCGGGCGACGACCCGTTTGGATCCGTTCTCACGGATGCCGATGGAGCCGTCCTGTCTGAGGACCGCAACCGCGAGGCCACCACCAATGACCCGACCGCCCACCCCGAGATCGCCCTATCCCGGTGGGCGGCAGCGAACCTCACGCCACGGCAGCGATCAACTGCCACGGTATACACGTCGGGTGAGCACTGCCCGATGTGCTCGGCGGCTCATGCCTGGGTCGGGCTGGGCCGGATCATCTACATCCACTCCGCCGCACAGCTCGTCGAGTGGCGCACAGCGCTCGGGCGCCCCGCTTCACCCGTGCGAAGCCTGCCGATCACTGAGATCGCACCCGACATCTCTGTGATAGGGCCGGTGCCACCCCTCGACAAGGAGATGCGGGACCTGCACACCCGGGCAGCCAGACGTCCCGACTGAGCACCGCTCACCCAGGCCGGCAGGCGGGTGGTCGAGCAGGAGCTCGGGCCGTCGCAAGCGGCGCTTACTCGGAAACGGGGAAACGCGGCGCCGGGAACAGGTCGCCGACCAGCAAAGTCGCCGCGTGCATGGCGATGGCGAGGATGTCGTCGTCCGTGGCCTCGGTGCCCCGGGACGCCATCACGGCGTTGTGCACGCTGAGGAGGGCCATGCGGATGCGCAGGCGCTCAGCCAGCGGCGCGTCGGGGCCGAGGAGGAGCCGTGCCGCCCTGTCGACCCGGTCCAGCGGGCCGCCCTGCCGCAGCGGCATCACCGTGCGCAGCGCGGCATGGTTGGCGGCGACGAACCGCATGGTCCGCAGTCCCTCCCGTGCACCCTGGGCGATCCAGCGGCCCAGGAACTCGGCGGACAGCTCGGGAGTCAGCGGCTGGCCTGCGGCCCAGTCCAGCAGGTCGTCGAGCGCGCGCATGTTCTCTTGGAAGAGGCTGAGGACGATCGCCTCTTTGCTGTCGAAATGGTAGTAGAGCGCTGCCTTGGTGATGCCGATCTGCTCGGCGATCTCGCGCATCGAGGTGGCGTCGTAGCCGCGCTCGGTGAACAGCGTCAGCGCGGCCTGCTGGATGTCGGCCCGCGTCTGGCTGCCCTTACGTCGCGGAGCCGTCCCCTGTTCCGTCTCGGTCATCGCTCTTCCTTGCTCCCAAGCTCAGCTCTCCCGAAGTCTACACCCCGTTGCTTACCGGTCGGTTAGCAAGTATCTTACTAACCGACCGGTAGGCACATGCGGCCGCGGCAAAGCTCGTGATCGTGGCCAAGCCCGTTCCCCGATCACTTACCGGTCGACTAGCAAGTACGCTCACCGACCGGCCCGTATCTCTATCCGAATGACTGGAGCACACGTGATGGCAGAAGAGAGCACGAAGGACGCACCAAGTCCCCCGACGCCGGAGCAGCAGGGCGGACTGGGGTTCAGTCATCGCCAGATTCTTGTGACGATGAGCGGCCTGGTCATCGCCATGCTGCTGGCGATGCTCGACAACATGATCGTCGCTCCGGCGCTGCCGACCATCGTCGGCGAGCTGGGCGGCCTGAACCATCTGGCCTGGGTGACCACCGGCTACGTCCTGGCCTCCACCGTGGCCACACCGATCTGGGGCAAGCTCGGCGACCTGTACGGCCGGCGCATCACCTTCGTCGCCGCCGTGGCGCTCTTCCTGCTCGGCTCGGTCCTGTGCGGGATGTCGCAGGACATGGCGCAGCTGATCGGCTTCCGCGCCCTGCAGGGTCTGGGAGCGGGCGGCCTGATGGTCGGCGTGCTGTCGATCATCGGTGAGATGATCCCGCCGCGGGATCGCAGCAAGTACCAGGGTGTGATGATGGCCGCCATGCCGGTGGCGATGATCGGCGGGCCGCTCATCGGCGGCTTCATCACCGACAACCTCAGCTGGCGCTGGGCCTTCTACGTCAACCTGCCGCTCGGCGCCATCACCCTGATCCTGTGCTGGATCACCCTGGCCAAGCTGCCCAAGGGCACCGGCAAAGCCGTGATCGACTGGTGGGGCACCGCGCTGCTGACGGTGTGGATCACCGCGCTGGTGCTCATCACCAGCTGGGGCGGCACCCAGTACGACTGGAGCTCGCCGCAGATCCTCGGCCTGGCGGCGCTGGCAGTGGCCACCTTCGTCGCTTTCGTGATCGTCCAGCGGCGGGCAGCCGAGCCGATCATGCCGCTGCGCGTCTTCAAGAGCCGCAACTTCTCCCTGGCCGGCGCCGTCGCCTTCATCTCGGGTTTCGCGATGTTCGGCGCCATCGGCTTCCTGCCGCAGTTCCAGCAGTTCGTCCAGGGCTCCTCGGCCACCAACAGCGGCCTGCTGCTCATGCCGATGATGATCGCCGCGATGATCGTCAGCCTGGCCGGCGGCGCGCTGATCGGCAAGACCGGGCACTACAAATCGTGGCCCATCGTCGGCTCCATCCTCGTCACCGCCGGCCTGGCCCTGTTCGCCACCGTGGACCTCGACACCAGCACCACGACGACGGCCCTGTACATGGTGGTCCTGGGCGCCGGCATGGGCGCGCTGATGCAGACCAGCACCCTCATCGCCCAGAACAGCCTCGACCTGCGCGACATGGGCGCGGGCACCGGGGTGTCGACCTTCCTGCGCAGCATGGGCAGCTCACTCGGCGTCTCCCTGCTCGGCGCCGTCTACACCAGTCAACTGGCCGACTCGCTGGCCGGTGCCGGGCCGGCCGCGCAGAGTGTGGCCGCCTCCGCCGCCTCGATGACCCCGCAAGCGCTACGTGCCCTGCCCGAAGCAGCGCGGCACCTGTTCCAGCAGGCCGTCACCGACGGCATCACGGCCCTGTTCACCTGGGGCGCGGCCGTGACCGCCGTCGGCATCGTCGTGGCCTTCTTCATCCGCCAGGTCCCGCTGCGCAGCGCCACCCCACCAGCCGCCAGTCCCGATGCCGAGCCGGTCGGGGCCGGCAGGTGAGGCCGTCGGCCCTCAACGGTCAGGGCCGGGGTGAAGAACGCCGTGCCCGGGCTCGTTCGATGCCCAGCGGCCTCCCGATGCGCGGCGACGGCGCGGTACTCAGGTGGGAGCTGGAAGCGGCGCTGGGGGCGTCGTCCCAGTCTGCGAGCAGGGTGGTGACGCGTTCGGCGGGAAAGCCGGTGCGGTGGACGAACTCCAGGAGCTCGGGGAGGGTGGCGCGGGCGTGGCAGACGCCTACCCGGAGGGTGATGTCGGTGGCGTACATGTGCATGAACGGGATGCGGGTGCCGGTGGTGAGGTAGTAGCCGACTGCGGTGCACACGCCGCCGGCAGCCGTTGCGGTGAGCGCTCGGCGCAGGCCTGGGGCGCGTGAGGTGGCTTCGACGACGATGTCGTAGCTGCCGCCGATGGTGGTGGTGAGCGGCCGGGCTTGGGCTCCTTGAGCAGCAGCTCGTCCGCGGACTCCGTCGCCCAGGGCAACCGGACGGCCAGGTCGGGGTGCTGGTCACCGCGGTGATCTCGATCTCGGTATGCGTCATGCGGAGCAACATCAGCCGGAGGGCAGCCGACCCGTTCCGGATGCTGGAGCTCCGAGAGCCGGCGGTGGGAGCCGCCGTGATTCGTCGTGTCAGCCGGCTTCGCTCGCCGCCCTGGCCGCCTCGATGCTCTTGCGCAATGCGGTCGCGATCGGCTCGACGGGCGCGGACAGCTGCTGGATACGGTCCCGGCGCAGACGCGTCTCCCACCAGGAGGGAACCACCGTCTTGAGCCGGGCCGCCGTGGCAAGCGCCGCCAGGACGCGGACGTCCTCGTCCAGGTGCCCGACCGGCTGGCCACCGCGGATGGCCCGGCCGACGCGCTCGGCCAGCCTGCGCGACAGGTACGCCTTGCGCAGCGTGATCCGCTCGACCGGGAACAGCAGGATCCGGCGCCGCTCCACCCTGATGATCCGGGCGGCCGCCAGCTCGTCGCTTACCACGCGGACCGCCTTGCCATTGTCCTTCTGCACCCACCGCCGCCACGAGCGGGGCGGCGAGTTCGAGATCTGCTCCCAGACCACGGCCCGCAGGGAACCCGGCTCGGCGGCCGGGGCGGTGAGAGCTCGCGCCTTGCCCGACTCGTCCGCCAGGTTGCCCGCCAGCAGCAGCTCGGCGAGGGTGGCCGCGCGCAGCAGGTAGCCCAGCTCGCCCCGCTGGGTCAGCTTCTCCTTCCGCAGGTCGAAGGCCAACAGGAAGGCCGATCGGGTCAGTGACTCACCCTGCTTCACTTGCGTCTCCATCCGCCCGCTCCTCTTCTTCTTCCTGATCTGTGTCGTCCCCTGAGTCGTCCTCCGGCGCCTTCCTCGGCCGTCCACGTGGGCGCATCCGCCCCACCCCGTCGGGCAGGCGTCCGGCCTCGGAGAGGGCCCTGCGCAGCAGGAACTCGATCTGGGAGTTCGTGCTGCGCAGCTCGTCGGACGCCCACCTGGCCAGCGCGTCGTGAACCACCGGGTCAAGCCGCAGCAGGATCTTCTTCCGCTCCACGGTGATCAGTGGTAGAGCGTGCCCGTGTTGACCACGGGCTGGGTGTCGCGGTCACCGACCAGCACCACGAGCAGGTTGCTCACCATGGCCGCCTTGCGCTCCTCGTCCAGCTCGACCACGTCGTGCTCGGCGAGCCTGGCCAGGGCCATCTCCACCATGCCGACCGCCCCCTCGACGATCCGCTGCCGGGCCGCCACCACTGCGCCCGCCTGCTGGCGGCGCAGCATGGCGTGGGCGATCTCGGGCGCGTACGCCAGGTGGATGATGCGGGACTCGATGACCTTCACCCCGGCGGACGACACCCTGGCCGCGATCTCCGTGGACAGCCGCTCGTTGATCTCGTCGGCGTTGTCCCGCAGGGAAAGCCTGGGCTCGCCGTGCGCGTCGTACGGATAGCTGCCCGCGATGTGCCGCACGGCCGTCTCCGCCTGTATGGCCACGAACTCCACGAAGTCGTCGACCTCGAAGACCGCCTGCGCGGTGTCCTGCACCTGCCAGACCACCACGGTCGCGATCTGGATCGGGTTGCCGTCCGCGTCGTTGACCTTCGTCACGTCCGTCTCGTGGTTGCGGATCCTCGTGGACACCCGCCGGCGCACCGTGATCGGGTTGACCCACTGGAAGCCGGGGGTGCGCAGGGTGCCGACGTACCGGCCGAGCAGCTGCACCACCCGGGCCTCGCCCGGCGCCACGGCGGTGAGGCCGAAGTACATGAAGAACCCGAGCAGGATCATCAGGATGCTCACAATGACCACCCACATGCCGCCCTGCCCGGCCCCCGAGGCGAGCATGACGATTCCCACGACGAGCAGCACGATCCCGGCCAGCTCCAGCGCCGTCGCCACCCCCAGCATCACGAACCCGTTGGCCGCCCGCACCGGGTGCTCGCTCGTGCGGGGTGCGGGCATGTCCACGACGGCGGCCTCAAGTGCGGCCCCGCCCGATGTGTTCGCCATCGTCCGTCCCTTCTCCGTGACTTCATCTTGCTAGCAAATTGATATCACTTTTTTGGTGACGGGGACAGCCCGGTTCTCTGTGAAATCTGCTCGGGCGGGTGCGATGGGCCGCCGCCGGCGTCGGCGCGGCGGTGACGCCGATGCTGGTCGCGCGCCGGCTGCGGCGACGACTGCGGGGCTAGGAGCGAAAGACCTTGCGAAGGAGCTCGCCGAACTCGGCGGGGTGCGTGGTCAGGCCGGTGTGCCCGCCCGGGAAGTGCACGAGCTCCACGCCGAAACGCGCGGCCAGGAAAGCGGCCGGACGGTAGGGCAGCTCGCCGCGCGAGTCCTCGCCGCACGCAAGCACGAGCCGGTCCGACAGCGCCGCCAGCCGGTCGAGGTCCGGGGCATACGACATGAAGCTCGGCACGATGCGCCCGACGAAGTACGGCATGTTGGCGATCGTCCGCTCGGCCCGCGCCGCAGCCTGGGGCGGAAGCTTGATCTCGGCCGGGGGTTCGGTGGTGTCGCCGTCCTTCCTCAGACCTGCCATGAACACGGCCATCGCCGGCATGAGCCCCTCGGTGCGGAACGTCTCCCGCACCCGCGCGATGAGCGCGCGATGTTCGGCGGCATCCGGCAGCACCTCCACCACCGGCGGCTCGTGCGCCACGACGCGTCCGACGCGTTCGGGATGGGCGGTGAGCAGGTGCAGAGAGATGATCGCACCCGAGCTGGCAGCGAAAACGTGGGCGGGCTCGCCGGGCGACAGCAGCTCCAAGATCCGGAACGCGTCGTCGGCGTGCTCCTCGACCCGCTGCTCGGCCTCGGGGTCGTCCAGCGGGCTGCGGGACATTCCACGCGGGTCGTAGGTCACTACCGTGTACTCGGCGGCCAGGTCGTCGGCGACGCCGTCGAAGGAGGCCGCATCGCCCGCCCCGCCGGGAATCAGAAGCAGGAGCGGGCCCCGGCCGCGCACCTCGTAGTGCAGGGTCGCGCCGTTCACGCGCAGGCTGCCGTTGGTCGGGTCGGTCATTTCGGGTCTCCTTCACGGGACGGGGGCCAGTGCTCCAGGAGGACGTGCAGGGCGTCGAGTGCGCGGACCCACGAGTCCTGCGGCGAGCGCTCATGCCCGAACCCGCCCGCCGCCTCCAGGGCGACAAACCCGTGGAACGTGCTGCGCAGCACCCGGACCGCGTCGGTCAGGTCTGGCTCTTCCAGCCCGTAGGCACGCAGCATGCTGTAGGTCAGCTCGACCGCACGCCGCGGCCCGGGCGCCTTTGCGGCCAGCTCCGGGTCGATCTGGATTGGAGTCTGCGTCGCCATGTAGCGACCCGGATGCTCACGGGCGTAATCCCGCCAGGCATTCGCGAACGCGACCAGCGCATCCTTGCCCGCCCGGCCGGCGGTGGCATCCGCTATCTGGACGGTCTTTTCGTCCGCCGCCAACAGCGCGATCCGTCCACGCAGGTCCTCCAGACTGCGGACGTGGGTGTAGAGGCTCGCGTCCTTCACACCGAGCCGCCGCGCCACCTCCGCGATCGTCACCTGGTCGAGCCCCACCTCGTCCGCCAGCTCGGCACCCGCGATCGTCACCTGCTCCGCCGTCAGCCTGGCCCGTGCCATGCATCCTCCTTGCATTTCCTAGGATTCCTAGATTTATCCTAGGACTCCTAGGCTGTCAAAGAGGAGGCTTGTTAACGCAGGCGGCACGGCTCGGTGCGCCGTGACGACCGGTGGAGGCAACACGGCAGGCGCCGCGCCGGTGACGTGTCTTGCCGAGCGTGCTGATCACTGCTGCATCCTTGGATCGTGCGTGGGGTCGGCGTACATGGGCGGGCAGCCGTCATCGATGGCTTCGGGGCGCAGTTCGTAGTGCCAGGGTTCGTTGCGGTAGATCTGGCACAGCCCGTACTCGGCGCCGTGCTTGGACAGCCACGCCGTGGCATCGGAGGGCCCGAGGTCGACCGCGTCCCCCGACACGTGAAGAGACTTGTCCGCGGTGGCCACCCATCGGGCGGCTTCCTCTTCTGAGCCGTACTCCGAGACCGCCTCATGGAGTAGTTGTTCCTGGTACGCCGGGGAACGCCAGCCGCTATTGACGAAGAACTCGACCCCGTCGTGCGCGGCATCAGTCGCAGCTTGGCGCAGGGCGGCGAGCAGCTCGTGGTCGAGGTTGGCCACGGCCGGAATTTCGTCATCGAAGACCGTCACGCCGTCGGGGACGGCGCCATCTGCCTCGCCAAGTGCACCATGGCGGTCGCCCTGAAGAATGTCGATGGGTGATGCCGCCGAGGAGGCCAGGGTCCGGTAAGCGAGGACACCGATAAGCGCCGCGCTGACGACTACAAGGGCAGCGAGGATGGTCGATCGGGTACGGCGGGCTGCTCTTCGTGCTGGTCCGGTGCAGGTCATGCCTGCAGTCAAGGCAGCGTGGCGTTGTCAGCACGTATGGGGTTTTCGATATGCCGACGATATGCTCCGGCTCATACCCTCGAGAGCATGCGTGTGTTGGTCGTCGAGGACGAGCCCTATTTGGCAGAAGCCATCCGCGATGGCCTACGGCTGGAAGCGATCGCCGCCGACCTCGCCGGTGACGGTGACACCGCTCTGGAACTGCTGAGCATCAACGCCTACGACATCGCCGTCCTCGACCGCGATATCCCCGGTCCCTCCGGCGACGAGATCGCCAAACGTATCGTCGCCTCCGGCAGCGGCATGCCCATCCTCATGCTCACCGCCGCCGACCGACTCGACGACAAGGCCTCCGGGTTCGAACTCGGCGCCGACGACTACCTCACCAAGCCCTTCGCACTCCGAGAGCTCGTGCTCCGTCTCCGAGCACTCGACCGCAGGCGCGCCCACAACAGACCACCCGTGCGAGAGATCGCAGGCCTGCGTCTGGATCCGTTCCGCCGCGAGGTCTACCGCGACGGCCGCTACGTCGCGCTCACCCGGAAACAGTTCGCCGTGCTCGAAGTCCTCGTCGCCGCCGAAGGCGGTGTCGTCAGCGCCGAAGAACTCTTGGAGCGAGCGTGGGACGAGAACGCCGACCCCTTCACCAACGCCGTGCGCATCACTGTCTCGGCACTGCGCAAACGGCTCGGCGAACCCGGGATCATCGCCACCGTGGCCGGCGTCGGCTACCGCATCGACACAGCACCCGGCACCGGACGTGAGGGAGTGAGCCGTGGATAGGACGCCTGGTTTGAGCGTTCGCCTCAAACTTACTCTCAGCTATGCCGGGTTCGTCATGCTTGCAGGTGCCTTGCTGCTCGCGACGGTGTGGGTATTCCTGCTGCGTTATGTGCCCGACGGTCCGATCCGGGTCCTCGGTCCTTTTGTTCCCAACCAATCCGACCTCCTGAGCGCTTTCGCTCCGCGGGCAGCCGCAGTTTGGGCGTTCCTGCTGGTGTTCGGTCTCGTGGGAGGATGGATTCTCGCCGGCCGCATGCTCACCCCTCTGACTCGCATCACACAGGCCACACGCATGGCCGCGAACGGATCACTGTCCCACCGAATCCGGCTACAGGGCCCCAGAGATGAGTTCCGCGAACTCGCCGACGCCTTCGACACCATGCTCATGCGGCTCGAAGCACACGTCGCCGAACAGCAGAGATTCGCAGCCAACGCCTCCCACGAACTGCGCACCCCACTGGCGATCTCGCAGACACTTCTCGACGTGGCCCGCAACGATCTGAACCGGGACACCGGCGAACTCCTCGACCGCCTCCACGCCGTCAACACCCGAGCGATCAACCTCACTGAAGCATTGCTCCTGCTCAGCCGCGCCGACAAACGGTCCTTCATCCGGCTACACGTCGACCTGTCCCTCATCGCGGAAGAAGCCACCGAAACGCTCCTCCCCCTCGCGGAAAAACGCGGCCTCTCCATCGAGACCTCCGGCGACATGACCCCCACCATCGGCTCACACGAGCTCCTGCTGCAGATGACGACGAACCTCGTGCACAACGCGATCATCCACAACCTGCCTGAACAGGGCACCGTGTGGGTCACGACCAGCGTTCAGCCCAAGGCTGTGGTGCTCACTGTCGAGAACACCGGCGAGAAGCTCGCCCCACAATTGGTTTCCACGCTTGTCGAGCCGTTTCAGCGCGGCACCAAACGCATACGCACCGACCACGCCGGTGTCGGCCTCGGCCTGGCAATCGTCAAAAGCATCGCCCAAGCACACGACGGAACCCTCACCCTCACCCCCCGCCCCGCCGGCGGGCTCCGCGTCACGGTGCGACTACCCGCGTACCACCCCTCCAGATCGCGGAGCGCGTCCTGGCCATCGTCGTTCCCGAACGGAGCCCGTGAGTCACCCCCGTCGTAGCCCTCGGCCCGAGCCGCCCGCGTTGTTTCGAAATCAAAATCTCTAAACTTTGTTTTTGAGACAACGGTGGATCGTCGCCCGAGAGACAGCTTCGAGCTCGCTTAGAAGAGCGCAGCGCTCATAACACACCTCCAAGACTTACCCTTGGTCAGTGGATCGGCTACGCTACCGACCAAAGGTCGGTCTAAGGCTTGGGGTGATCGGGATGTTTGAACGAGTCAAGGCGTCCTTCACTTCGGCCGGCATCCGCTGCGCGGGCTATCTCTACCTGCCTGCCGACCGTCCAGGGCGAATGCCGTGCGTGGTGCTCTGCCACGGGTTCAGCGGGACGATGGACCGCCTGTTCCCGTACGCCGAGCGGTTCGCCGCCGAGGGGATTGCGGCCTTGGTGTTCGACTATCGCAATTTCGGCGAGAGCGACGGTGAGCCGCGGCAGTTGGTCGATATCGAGGGTCAGCAGGACGACCTACGCGCCGCTGTCGCCTTCGCCCGCGGCCATGAGCACGTCGACCCCGGTCAGGTGATGATCTGGGGCAATTCACTCGGTGGAGGCCACGCCGTGTCCGTGGCAGCCGACGATCCCGCGATCGTCGCCGTGGTTGCGCAGATTCCGTTCAACGGATTCCCCAAAAAGGTCGAGGGCCGCTCCATGGGGCAGACCCTCCGCCTCGAGGCCGCCATCCTCTGGGACGCCGTACGTGGCAAGCTCGGCCTGTCGCCCTACTACATCCCCATGGTGGGAAAGCCGGGCGAGCTCGCGGTCACCGCCACCGCAGAAGCGGACCAGCACATCAGGACCCTCACCGGCGAGCACGGCACCACCCTCTGGCGTAACAGCGTTGCCCCCAGGGCGTTCCTCGCCATGGCGCGTTACCGGCCAGGCGATGCGGCCGAGCGGCTGAGCATGCCGCTACTGGTCTGCATAGCCGCCGATGACCGGGAGACGCCGCGAGAAACGACACGAGCACTCGCCGATCGCGCGCCGCGCGGTGAGCTACGGATCTACCCTGGCACTCATTTCAGCTTCTACAACGACCCCGAGACCAGGGAACACGTGCTCACCGACCAAGTCGCCTTCCTCCGACGCCACCTTCCCGCGAGCTGACATTCGCCGTCCGCGAGGGCGCACCCGCCGGGTCGCCGACGGTTGTCGACACGGCGTCTCCTCCGCGCCGAGCTGGCCAGACTCCCAGGACTGGCCTGAGGGCAGGTCACACCCGGCGGTCGATGATCGGCTGCGCGGCGACGCCGTTGGCCTTGAAGTTGGCCAGCACAAAACTGCGGAAGGTAGGCCGCAAGATCAGGCTGGGCAGAAAGGTCCGCCAGTTCGGCCAGCTCGCGTGGTTGACGAGCCCGTAGTCCGCAGACTCGCCCTCCAGCGGCTGCATCAAGGCGGAGTTGGGCAGCGCGGTCTTGGCCTGGAACCACCCGGCGGTGTACTCCCACACCTTCAGCAAGGTCTCGCGGTCATCGGCGTAGAAGTAGTTGAACAGGAAGCAATGGTCCTGGCTGTGATCCACATTGCCGAGCCGGCGGATCAGCACGACGACGTCATAACGCGCCGGCCGGATGCCTCGGGCGGCCAGCAGCTCGTCGCCCTCACCTGGTGTGCGCAGGACGGCGCGGAACACGTTCGCCTCGCGCGCCTCGATGCCCGTGGCCAGGGCCTTGAGATGGACGGGCAGCTGTGCGGGAGGGAGGCGAAGTAGCTGCCGCGCCAGGTGCCGACCTCGCCTGCCAGCATGCTGACGGTGATCGTCTCCTCACCTCGATCCCCGGACAGAGTGATCGACAGCCGTCCATGACGAACACCTTCTCCTCCGACGAAGCGGCCGAGATCGGCCTGGACGGTGGCGACCGGCGGCAGAGCGTGGCCCGTGCGGGCCGGCGTGGTCGGCCTGCAAGGCGGCATCGCCTCCGTCAAGGTGACTGATGTGCCCCGGGCCTCGATCAGTCATCTGACAGAGGCGACCGATAGCGCCATCTTCCTAGGGTTTCGGCCATGACCAAACGACCTGAACCCTACTCGGCGACCGTCATGGCGATCCTGGCCGCCGCCTTCTGCACTTGGGCACTGCTGACCCTCCCCATCCAAGGTGCCATCATCCTCGTGGTCGCCAGCGTGCTGGGCTGGAGCGGGTGGATCGCCTTCAGCTACACCCGCCCGGTGAAGTCCAGGAAGGTGATCGCCATCTACCTGTGTGCGGTGGGCTTCCAGCTCATCCACATGGCCGAGGAGTACACCGGCGGCTTCCCGCACGAGATCGTCGAGCTGTTCGACTCGCCGCGCGACTGGCCGGAGAAGGAGTTCCTGCTCGTCTTCGTCTTCGGCTTCGGCGCGCTCTACTTCTTCGCCGGCGCGGGCGCGCTCTACCGGATCCGCGTGGCCAACTTCTTCCTGTGGTGGTACGCCCTGGGCGCGGGCCTGCTCAACGGCATCGCCCACTTCGTCTTCCCGATCATCAAGGGCGGCTACTTCCCCGGCCTGTACACCGCCGGCGGCCACTTCATCATGAGCGGACTGCTGATCTACTTCCTCGTCAAGGAGAACCGCCAGCTCAAGACCGAGGAGCAGCAGGCTCACCCGCCGGTCAGGTAACGGGCCGCTCGATCAGCTCCCTACCTAACCAGCCGGTGGGAGCCTCGCAAGACTTCAGCCACCATGACTGATTCGGCCGGAACCGACGGGCCGTACGGTCGTGATCAGTCTGGACGCCACCGGAATGGGCGACCGAGCTGATGCGCGCCTCCTACTGACCTGGACCCGGAAGGACCACTCATGTCGAAAACCGTCCTGGTGACCGGTGCTTCCACCGGAATCGGGCGGGCCACCGCCCTTCTGCTGGCCCGCGAGGGCTTCACCGTCTACGCCGGAGTTCGTAAGGAGGCCGACGGCCAGGCGCTCGGCCCGACGGTCACCCCGATCACGCTGGACGTCACCGACCCCGGCCAGATCGCGGAGGCGGTCAGGACGATCGATCGCCTGGACGCCCTGGTCAACAACGCCGGCATCGGCGTCACCGGCCCCCTGGAGTTCGTCTCCCTGGACGCGCTGCGCCGGCAGTACGAGGTCAACGTCTTCGGCCAGGTGGCCGTCACCCAGGCCATGCTGCCGAAGCTGCGCGCCTCGAAAGGCCGCGTCGTCACCGTCGGCTCGGTCGGCAGCTGGATCACCCTGCCCTTCGGCGGCCCCCTGTGCTCCTCCAAACACGCCATCCGCTCCCTCAACGACGCGCTGCGCATGGAGGTCAAGCCCTGGGGCATCCGCGCGGTCCTCATCGAACCCGGCTCCATCCACACCGCCGCCGTCGACAAGCTCGAAGGCGAGGTCGAACCCCGCCTGGCCGCCATCGGCGAGGAAGGCAGACGCCTGTACGGCGCCGCCTACCGGACCATGGTCACCAGCGGCCTGAAGGAAGAGCGCTCCGGCTCCAGCCCCGACGTGGTCGCCCGCGCCGTCTTGCACGCCCTGACCGCCCGCAAGCCGCGCTCGCGCTACCCGGTCGGCAAGAAATCACGGCTGATGAGCACGCTCGGCCGCATCCTCCCCCAATACACCCTCGACGCCCTGCGGCTGCGCGCATTGGGCCTGTCCTGACCCTCGACCTGTCCTGAACGGAGCACCCATGACCCAGCTCGCCGGAGCCGACGCCCTCGTCGCGCTCGACCCCGTCTTCGCCCAGCTCGCGGTCGGCGCGGGCCACAACCTGTGGGGCCTGACCCACCTGACCATGCGCGAGAAGGCCTTCGTCTGCCTGACCGCCGACCTGTGTCACCCGCATCTGGACCTGCCCCTGGCCATGCACGTCCAGATGGCCCTGTCCAACGGCGTCGACCCCGAGGCCATCAGGGAGCTCTACCGCCACCTGGCCCCCTACGTGGGCTACCCCATCCTCGTCCCAGCCTTCCAGCGACTGACCGAACTCGGCCTGCCCCCGGCGCAGGACACCGACCCGATCAAGCCGGTGCCGCTGACCGGAGCGCTGGCCCGCGCCATCCACGGTCTCGAGGCCGTGGACCCGGGACTGGCCGCCTTCACCGAAGACCAGCTGGCCCAGCGCTGGGCCCGCCCGCACCTCAGCATCCGCGAGCGAGCCATCGCCTGCCTGACCGTGGACGTCTTCTACCAGACGCTGGGCCAGTCGATGCGCCTGCACGCCGCCTTGGCGCAGGCGGACGGGGCCACGGAGGAAACCTTCCGCGACCTCATCCGCGGCCTGGCCGAGTTCGGGCTCGCCCGGGCTTGGACCGCCGCGGAGGCCCTGCTTCATCAGCGGGGCTCAGGCACGGAGAACGCGACATGAACGTCGTCAGCGGCGGCGGTAGACCCGGGACTCGAACGGGCGCAGCCGCCAAGAGGTGGGCACGCCCGGATAGTTCATGAGCAGGAGCTCGGCCTCCAGCCAGCCGAGAGCGCCGGGCAGCGATCCGGCGTTGGCCTCCATACCCGTGAGGTTGGTCACGACCAGCACCTCGGTCCCCTCATGACGGCGCATGAAGGCGTACACCTGCTCGTGCGACGGCAGCAACAGGGCGAAATCTCCCCTGGAGACGGCCGGCTCCTCATGCCGCAGCGTGATGAGCCTGCGGTAGTGGGACAGCACGGAATCCGGGTCGTCCAGCTGCCGTGCGACGTTCACCTCGGCATGATCGGGGTGAACGCTCAGCCATGGGGTGCCGGTGCTGAACCCGGCGTTCGGCGAGGCGTCCCATTGCATCGGCGTGCGGGCGTTGTCCCGGCTCATCCGGCGCAAGGTCTGCAGAACCGTCTCGGGATCCTCGCCGCGTTCCACCCGATCGCGGTAGTGGTTGAGCGACTCGATGTCGCGGAACTCGCTCGCCTCGCGCCAGGGGTAGTTCGTCATGCCGAGCTCATCCCCCTGGAAGATGAAGGGCGTGCCGCGGTGCAGGTGCAGCATTGTGGCGAGCGCCTTGGCCGAGGGGACGCGCAGCTCATCCGCATCACCGAACCTCGACACCAGCCGCGGCTGGTCGTGGTTGCCGAGATAGAGGGTGTTCCATCCGGTGCCGGCCAGCCCCTCCTGCCACCGGCTGAGGGATGCCTTGAGGTCCGCCGGGCGCAGCGGGAGCAGGTCGAACTTCCCTCCCGGCCCTTGGTCCACCTGGACATGTTCGAACTGGAAGACCATGTCGAGGCGCGGCGAGTGGCGATCGGTGATCGCGCGGGCCTGCTCCAGCGTGACGTTCGGCATCTCGCCGACGGTCAGCACGTGATCGCCGCGGCCGGCGAACACCTCCTGGCGCATCTCCTGGAGGAACTCGTCCAGGCGTGGACCGCAGAGGTAGAACGGGCCGCCGTCGCCGAAGTCCTCGCCCGGGATCGGCGGGCCGTCGGGCAGCTGGACGCCCTTGGAGATCATGTTGATGACGTCCATCCGGAAGCCGTCGACACCGCGGTCCAGCCACCAGCGCATCATCTGGTGGACGGCCTGGCGGACCTGGGGGTTCTCCCAGTTGAGATCGGGCTGGCGGCGTGAGAAGAGGTGCAGGTAGTACTCCTGCGTGTCCTCGTCGAACTCCCAGGCCGAGCCGGAGAAGGCCGCCCGCCAGTTGTTCGGTTCGGAGCCGGGCTTGCCAGGAATGGTCCCGGGGCGCGCCGGACGCCACCAGTACCAGTCGCGGTAGGGGCTGGATGGGTCCGATCGGGAGGCTTTGAACCACGGGTGCTCGTCCGAGGTGTGGTTGACGACGAGGTCGATGATCAGCTTGATGCCTCTGGCGTGCAGCGCGGAGAGCAGTGCGTCGAAGTCGGCGAGCGTTCCGAAGAGCGGGTCGATGCCCTGGTAGTCGCTGACGTCGTAGCCGCCGTCGTCCTGAGGGGAGGGGTAGATCGGGGACAGCCAGACGACGTCGATGCCCAGATGGCTCAGGTAGTCCACCTTACTCAGCAAGCCGCGCAGGTCGCCGATTCCGTCACCGTCGGAGTCGGCGAAGCTGCGCACATAGACCTGGTAGACGACGGCCGAGGTCCACCAGGGCTCCTCGTGCGGCTGGGCAGGGGGTGGTGTGGGCATGAGGATCTTTCTCTCAGGTCACGGGAAGGAGCTGCGGGTACGGCGGAATGTCAGCCTTTGACGGACCCGGCGGTGAGGCCGCGGACGAAGAAGCGCTGCAGGGCGAGGAAGAACAGGATGGGCACCACCATCGAGATGAAGCCGCCGGCGGTGACCAGTTGCCAGCCCTGGCCCTGCTGGCCCATGAGCGATTTGACCGCGATCGTGATCGGCTCGTTCTCGCCCGGCCCGATGAAGACGAGGGCGATGAGCAGGTCGTTCCAGACCCACAGGAACTGGAAGATCGCGAACGACGCGAGCGCCGGCACGCACATGGGCATGATGAGCCGCCAGAACATGGTGAAGTGGCTGGCGCCGTCGATCCTGGCCGATTCGAGCACCGCCTGCGGCAGCGTCGCCATGTAGTTGCGCAGGATGTAGATCGCCAGCGACATGCCGAAGCCGATGTGCGCCAGCCACGCGGCCGGGAAGGTCCCGTTGATGCCGAAGTCTCCGTAGAGCTGCAGGACCGGCACCAGCGCCACGTAGTTCGGTACGACGAGCAGGCTGACGATCACGATGAAGAGCGTGTTGCGCCCGGGGAACCTCATGAACGCGAACGCGTACGCCGCGAACGCCGCGATGAGCAGCGGGATGAACGTCGCCGGCAGCGCGATCGCGAAGCTGTTCACGAACGCCTGGTCGAGGTTCGCCTGCGCGATGACCTCGCTGTAAGCCTGGGTCGTGAGGCGACCCAGTGACGCGGGGTCGGTGAAGATCGTCCACCAGCCGAGCGCGTTGGCGTCGTCCTTGGTGCGGAACGACGTGATCAGCAGCCCCAGCGTCGGGATCACCCACAGGGTGCAGACGAAGATCACGGTGGCCTTGGCCACCGGGGTGGCTTCTCCCTGGTGGCGCGTCCGGCGGCGCGGGGCGGTCTGCCGGTGGGCGGGGGACGAGCCCGCGGAACGGGTCTCGGGTCGCTCGGTGATGCTCATCGCCCGGCCTCCTCGGTACGGAACTGGCGCACCTGGTAGATCATGATCGGAATGATGGCGATCATCAGCATGACCACGATCGCGGCCGCGTGGCCGTTGTTGAAGTTCGTGAAGAGCTCGTTGAAGAACTGCACGCCGATGACGTTGGTGTCGAAGTCGCCGTTCGTCATGACGTAGACGATGTCGAACAGCTTCATGACGCCGATCGTCACCGTGACGAAGACCGTGATGATGGTCCCGCGGATCTGCGGAACGATCACCTTGAAGAAGATCTGGCGTTCCCTCGCCCCGTCGATCCTGGCCGCCTCCAGCGTGTCGGCCGGCACGCCCTTGATGGCCGCCGAGAGCAGGACCATGGAGAAGCCGACCTGCGCCCACAGCAGCATCACCATGAGCTCGAGGCTGTTGAACTTGAAGTCGGTGATCTGCAGCCAGTTGACCGGATCGAACCCGAGGGCGGTGACGATCGCGTTCTGCACGCCGATCTGCGGCTCTCCGGGCGGGTTCGTCGCGTAGACGAAGCGCCAGATGGTCCCGGCGCCGACCGCGGAGATCGCCATGGGCATGAAGATGGCCGTCTTGGCCAGCTTCTCGGCGCGTGGCCTGAGCCGGTCGGACAAGACGGCGATGCCGAGCCCCAGCGCGATGGTCACGGCGGGCACGATGACGATCCACAGGAGCGTGTTGACCAGGGTGGAGCGGAAGCCGGCCGACCCGAGCAGCGAGGTGTAGTTGTCGAGCCCGACGTAGGCGGTGCTGTCGGCGTTGGCGAAGCTGAAGTGGATCGTCTGGATCGCCGGGTAGATCAGGTAGAGGCTGATCGCGAGGAAGGCCGGGCCGATGTAGACGTACGGCTTGAGGCGGTCCTCCCACTTGCCGGGCAGCAGCCCCACCAGCCGGTTGAGCACCCAGAACAGGACCAGGGCGCCACCCACTCCGGCGAGGACGGCGAGGACGGCGTTGATCGTCTTGATCAGCATGGCTCTGCTTCTTTCCCGGGCATACCCGTTGCGCCTGAGGGGCGGTGCGCGCGGCTGCGTCCGCCGCG
>NZ_JAUZQF010000023.1 GCF_030718205.1 Nonomuraea turcica | reverse complement strand
AACAGTCGTGGCAACTCGTCATCGGTGCCAAGTAGCGTGACCCGCTATGTTCAACAACCATGTCCCGGAAAGCCAGAACCACAGCTCACGACAACGCCTCGGTTCCAACTAACGTGTCACGGCACAGTTCGGTGCGCCGGTCGTACACGGCCTTCGCCAGAGCCATAAGCAGCCGGATCTCTCGACGGCCTCGATCACGTCCTCCGGCTCGGTGAAACCGTCGGCAGGCTTGCGTTCGCGCGGGGTCTTCCAGCGGCGTTGGCTCATTGCTCCACTTCTCCTTCCTCAATGGCGCGGATGAACTTGCCCGCCCGGTGCACGAGGAACTTCTTGAAGTTCCACAGGACTCGAGTCTCATGTGACGATCGGGACGGCATGGTAGATCACGAACGGCGCCCCGGCGGCGAGTGTGGAGACACAACCCGTCGCGCTCGCGGGGCACAGCCCCTACCGGCCGGGGCAGCCCCTTACCGCGTGCGCGGGCGAGCTGAACGTCTCACCTGCATGGGAACCCAGGCCATCGCTCGCAGCGGCTGATAGGAGTGTGGAGCATGACCCTAAGGCCAGAGTTGCGCGCACCGGCGATCAATCCTGGCTTCCTTGCCCGCTTGGCTACGATGATTGGCGAAATCGCAAACGCCATCGAGCGGGGCGAGGATGTCGGGTGGGCTGTCGACGAGTTTACTAAGCTCACCGGCCGACACTATGACATTACAGATTTCAGGAAATACTGGCAGGCATGGGACGCGGAAGACTTTGCCCGGCAAGCCGCACGACGTACACCTGAGAAGGTCCCGGTTATAACCAGAGATGATCTTATCGAGATCGTGCAGCTTATGATGGACGGCGACGAGGACGCGGATTATTATCAAGAGCTGTTCGACGCGAATGTGCCACACCCCAACATAGGGGAACTGCTATTTGTAAAGCCCGACGACGAAGATGATTCAGCGGAGCGGATCGTCGACAAGGCGCTCGCCTATCGGCCGTTCGCGCTGTGACGCTTGCCAGCCCCACGATCCCTCCTTTCTGGCTTGGCGGGGCATGTGGAGGCTGGTCAGCCGGCGCACGGACGCTGCCAGCAGGTGAGGAAGGCATTCTTCCAGGTCCAGGTCGTGCTGATCTTCAAGATCCGCAGGCAAGCGTGCCGACCAACCGGGCGGGCAGGTGACCAGCCCCGCTCCTTCAGTGATGGGCTCTCATGCAGCGTCGGTACGGTGTCCAGTGGGGGACGGTGTCGGAGCCCTCAATGCGAGAGATCTTCGCCTGGCTGAGTCCCGCACGATCGGCCAGTTCAGCCTGCGTGAGCCCGAGTTCGGTGCGCCGGTCGTACACGGCCTTCGCCAGAGCCATGGACAGCCGGATCTCTCAACGGACCTCGATCACGTCCTCCGGCTCGGTGAAACCGTCGGCAAGCTTGTGTTCGCGCAGGGTCTTCCAGCGGCTGTGGCTCATTGCTCCACCTCTCCTTCATCAATGGCGCGGATGAATTCCTCGTGTGCCGGACCGTGTTCGGCCTCGCAGACTTGGAGCGAGTTTGTCGCGCCTGATCTCGGCGTCTTCCCGCATTCTCGTCTTGCGGAAGACTGTCAGCAGAACCGCCGTGCGGTTCGGGGTGGCCAGTACGTGATGCGTATGGCAGCACCGACGAGAGTTGGGCGCAGCCCCCGGACTCCATCGCCCAGGTAGCGTTTCGGCTAGAGGATTTTTTCGATGGCCGAGGTGATGGAGGGGTCCTCGGGGGTGGTGCGGGGGCGGAAGCGACCCACCACGTTGCCCTCCCCGTCCACCAGGAACTTCTCGAAGTTCCACTGGATGTCGCCGGCCTCGCCGTCCGCGTCCGGGACGCTCGTCAGCTCGGCGTACAGCGGGTGCCGATCCGGACCGTTGACGTCGGTCTTCTCCAGGAGCGGGAAGTCCACGCCGTACGTCGTCGAGCAGAACTCCTGGATCTCCTCCGGCGAACCGGGCTCCTGGCCGGCGAACTGGTTGCACGGGACGCCGATCACGGTGAAGCCGCGCGGGCCGTACTGTTCCTGCAGCTTGACCAGGCCTGCGTACTGCGGGGTGAGGCCGCAGCGGGAGGCGACGTTCACGATGAGGGCGGCCTTGCCGGCCGTCAGCTCGGCCAGGGTGGTCGGAGCGTCCGTGAGGGTGCGGAGAGGGATCTCGCTAAGGGTCATGAGAAGACCTTACAGAACGAGTTGCGCCGAAAATGAGACGCAGACCACATTTATCGGGCAAAACCCCAGAAACAGCTATATATCGAATCTTTACTGACGATCTTCATTTTCATGGTCAATTCCCTGTAAAGGGATCCTTTCGGGCAGGGTGGCGCGGTCCATGTCCCCCTTCGAAAGGGAACCCGCATGCCCATGCTCCGCCGTACCGGCGTCCTGGTCCTGACCGCCACGCTCGTGGCGGCAGGCGGCGCCTCGGCCGCACAGGCACAGAGCTCCCAGACGAGCGCGAGCAGCAGGAACAAGTCGATCGCCAAGCCCCTGGTGGCGGCGCGCGGCTGGAACAAGGCCCAGTTCAGGTGCTTGGAGAAGCTCTGGGCCCGTGAGAGCGGCTGGAATCACCGGGCGGGCAACCGCTCGTCCGGCGCCTACGGCATCCCGCAGGCGCTCCCCGCCCACAAGATGGCCTCATCGGGCCGCGACTGGCGGACCAACCCCCGCACCCAGATCAAGTGGGGCCTGTCCTACATCAAGAAGCGGTACGGCACGCCGTGTCGCGCGTGGGCGCACTTCCAATCCCACCATTGGTACTGAGCCAAACCCCAGGCTTGCCCGATTCTTGTGGCAAGGGCAGACCATAGGCGCGGCGGGCCGGGCAATCCCGTCCCAGCGAGCCGGCCGTTTATCCGCAACGATCACACAAACACCTGTCCTTCGCGTGTCGAGATGTATGACCCGCGGTGACGGCGCGTAATAGGAATCGTGCTAAAGGACACGTCGCGGTGCCCTCCGGGCCGCCCAGCAGGATCGGGCGGAGCAAGATCCCGGAGGGCCGGGCGGACCCTCCACGTCCGAGCCACGGACGCGGACGAGCAGGGCGCGAAAGCTTGTGCGCCTGTCCGCACGCGACCCGACAGCAAGGATCGTTTTGGACAGCAAACGTGTACTCAGCGGCACTCTCATCTCCGTCACCGCGTTCACCGCGTTCGGCGCCACCACGACCGCTTGGGCGGAGTCGGTGCCGCAGGTCCGGACCAGGACCTGGACCACATCGGCGGAGCCGGACATCCCGGCCATCCGGCCGGAAAGCAGGAACAAGAAGATCGCCCTGGACCACGTCGTCCAGCGATCGTGGAACCTTCAGGAGTTCCGCTGCCTGGACAACCTGTGGACCAGGGAGAGCAACTGGAACCACCGCGCGCGCAACAGCTCATCGGGCGCGTACGGCATCCCACAGGCCCTGCCTGCGGGCAAGATGAGCGGCGCGGGCCGCGACTGGAGGTCCAACCCGGAGACGCAGATCCGGTGGGGCCTGACCTACATCAAGGGAAGATACGGCAGGCCGTGCGGCGCATGGGGCCACTTCAGGTCGCACAACTGGTATTGAGTCTCACCGGCTGCGCGCCGAGTGCGCCACGATGGCCTGGATCAGCAGCTCGAGCCCGAATTCGAACTCGGCCTCGTGGTCGCACTCGTCCAGCAGCGGCGCCAGCGAACTGACCTCGGGGAACAGAGCGGCATCGACACTGTCGGCTTTGATCGTCCTGGTGTGGACGGGCGCGAACGTCGGCGTCACCCCGACCTCGCGCAGCAGCGAGCCCACGATGTAGGCGATGAACATCCGCAAGGTCCTGACCGCATCCGCCCCGTCGAACCCGGCGCTGCGCAACGTGGCCAGCGCCCGCTCGACGGGTAGCAGACCGGCCGCGGAGTGGAGCTGGCGGCTGACCACGACCATGGTCGAGCGCGGGTAATGGTGGGCGATCTGCCGGAACGCCCGTGCCTGCATCCGCACGCGGTCGGTCCAGTGCGCGTCAGGGTCGTCGGTGAACTCGATCTTGCTGAGCACCGCCTCGGCCACGCCGTCGAGCAGCACGTCCTTGCTGGGAACGTGGTTGTAGAGGGACATCACGCCGACGCCCAGGTCGGCGGCGATGCGCCGCATGGAGATCGCGTCCGCGCCCTCGCGCTCGATGAGGCCGATGGCCGCGGCGACGATCCGGCCGCGCGAGAGAGGCTCCGTGGGCATAGCTCATTCTATTGACGGACGTACGCCGTACGTGCAAGCTCGAACCAAGGACGTACGGTGTACGTAACCGCCCCCCGGAGGTCCGATGTCGACGCACGATCTCTACACCATCCCCCCCGAGCTCTCCACCTGGGACGTCCAGATGGCCGGCAGCAGCCGGTTCACCTGGGAGTACGACGACGGCCGAGATCGCATGCTGGCCCTGTATCAGAAGGGCAAGGACAAGCAGTGGGACTCGACCAAGCGCATCGACTGGGACCTCGAGGTCGACCCGTACAACGTGCTCGGGATCCCCGACCAGACGATCGCCATCTACGGCACCCCGCTGTGGGAGCGGATGAGCGAGCAGACCCGCCAGGAGGTGCGCCTGCACGGTGCGGCCTGGCAGTTCTCCCAGTTCCTGCACGGCGAGCAGGGCGCGATGATCTGCTCGGCCAAGATCGTGGAGTCGGTCCCCGACCTGGACTCCAAGTTCTACGCGGCCACGCAGACCATGGACGAGGCCCGCCACGCCGAGACGTACGCCCGGTTCCTGCAGGAGAAGGTGGGGCTGGCGTACCCGATCAACGAGCATCTCAAGGCGCTGCTGGACAGCACGCTGACCGACTCGCGCTGGGACATGCCGTATCTGGGCATGCAGGTCCTCATCGAGGGGCTGGCCTTAGCCGCGTTCGGGGTGATGCGCGACATCACGACCAAGCCGCTGCCCAAGCAGATCCTCGCGTACGTGATGCAGGACGAGGCCAGGCACGTCGCCTTCGGCCGGATGGCGCTGCGCGACTACTACAGGAGCCTGTCGGAGAGCGAGCTGCGCGAGCGCGAGGACTTCGTCATCGAGGGTTGTTACCTGATGCGCGACCGGCTGCGCGGCAAGGAGACCTGGGAGTACCTGGGCCTGTCGAAATCCGAGGTCGACGAGGCCATGGAGGCGACCGAGCACTCGGAGTACCTGAGGTTGTTCCGGTCGCTGCTGTTCAGCAGGATCGTGCCGTGCGTCAAGGACATCGGGCTGTGGAGCCCGCGGCTGCAGCAGGCGTACGCGGAGATGGGCGTGCTGGAGATGGCCGGCCAGTCACTCGAGGCGCTGATGAACCAGGACGAGGAGATCGCCGACAAGCTCGACGCGGAGCGCTTCGCGCAGGAGGAGACCGAGCGGCACACCGAGGTCGCCGAGACGATCGCGCTCGGCCAGGAGTCCTAGCCACGTGGCCCACGGCTCGAAGCCGGTCAGCCGCCGCTGTGGAAGCGGCGGTGCAGGTCGCGTACCTCGTCCGCCAGGTCGGGCACAGGTCCCTCCACCTCCACGCCGGGCGCGACGTCGTTGACCGGCAGCGTCCGCACCGGCGGCGGGGGAACGCCGAGCTCCGACAGCCAGGCGGCGAGCTGCTCCGACGACGCCACGTAGACGATCCGCCCCAGCCCCACCCAGGCGTGCGCGGCCGCGCACATGGGGCAGTGCTCGCCGGAGGTGTAGACGGTGGCCGCGGCCCGCTCCTGCGGTGTCAGGTGCGCCGCCGACCAGCGGGCCAGCGCGAACTCCGGATGCTGGGTGCGATCCCCGGACGCCACGTGGTTGTGGTCCTCGGCCAGGACGGCGCCGTCGCCGGAGACGAGCACGGAGCCGAACGGCTCGTCGCCCACCTCCAGGGCCCGCGTGGCCAGCTCGACGCAGCGGCGCAGGTGCGGCAGGTCTGATTCGTTGATCACGAGTCCCACATCCTACGCCTCATCACCATGAGCGTAACGGCCCGCCCGAAAGGGCATGATTCCTCACGTTTTCCCATGTCAGGCACAGGAAACGCACCTCCGCGCCACCAAAAATGGGTTGATCTCACGTACTAACCTAGAAGTGATGCCTCCCGATACGCACACACCTCGCCGTCCCCTGCTGTCTTCCAACTCCCTGTGGCGGATGAAGTCCTACCTCCGCCCCTACGTCACCAGATTGGTCTTCATCTGGCTGGCCGCGATCGTCGGCATCGGAGCCGGCATCGCCCTCCCTCTGATCATCGAGCAGGTCATCGACGGCCCCATCGCCGACGGCGACTCCGCCGGGCTGCTCCCGCTCGGGCTGCTCGCGATCGGCGTCGGCGTCGTCGAGGCCCTGCTGATCCTGCTCAGACGGTGGGCCCAGGTCAAACCGGTGCTCGGCCTGGAAACCGCCATCCGCGACGACCTCTATGAGCATCTGCAGCGCCTGCCCATGGGCTTCCACGGAGAGTGGCAGTCCGGCCAGCTGTTATCTCGGGCCACGACCGACCTGTCCACGATCCGCCGCTTCCTCGGCTTCGGGATGCTGTTCCTGGTCATGAACATCCTGCAGCTGATCACGGTGACCGTGCTGCTGCTCAACAAGTACTGGCCGCTCGGGCTGCTGGTGCTGGCCTCATCCGTGCCTATCGTGTGGACGTCGCTGCGGTTCGAGAAGCGCTACATCAGGATCTCCCGCCAGGTGCAGGACGAGCAGGGCGACCTCGCCACGCTCGTCGAGGAGTCCGCGCTCGGCATCCGCACGATCAAGGCGTTCGGCCGCCGCCACCACGTCTACGACCGCTACGACGACGCCGCGCTCAAGGTCTACGGCACGTCGATGGACAAGGCGCGCCTGTCGGCGAAGTTCTTCGCCTTCCTCGAGGTGATCCCCAACATCACGCTGGCCATGGTGCTGCTGCTCGGCGCGCTGGCCGTCGGTTCGGGCGCGCTGACGCTGGGCGCGCTGGTCGCGTTCACCACGCTGATGCTGCAGCTGGTGTGGCCGATCGCCAGCCTCGGCTACATCCTGGCCATGGGCCAGGAGGCCATGACCTCGGCCGACCGGCTCATGGAGGTCATGGACACCGTCCCGGCCATCGAAGGCGGGACGGACACGATCGCCAGGCCGCGCGGCCACCTGCGCTTCGAAGGCGTCGGGTTCCGCTTCCCCGGCGCGGACCGGCCGGTGCTGCACGACGTCTGGCTGGACGTGCGCCCCGGCGAGACGGTGGCGATCGTGGGCGCGACCGGCGCGGGCAAGACGACGCTGACCGCGCTGGTGCCCCGGCTGATCGACCCCACCGACGGCCGGGTCACGATCGACGGGCACGACGTGCGCGACCTGGAGCTCACCACGCTGCGGTCGGTGGTGGCCACCGCGTTCGAAGAGCCGACGCTGTTCTCGATGAGCGTGCGCGAGAACCTCACCCTCGGCCGGCTCGACGCCACCGAGGAGGAGCTGGCCGACGCGGTCCAGACGGCGCAGGCCATGTTCGTGTACGACCTGCCATGGGGCCTCGACACCCGCATCGGCGAGCAGGGCCTGTCCCTGTCCGGCGGCCAGCGGCAGCGCCTGGCCCTGGCCCGGGCGGTGCTCAGCAAGCCACGCATCCTCGTGCTCGACGACACCCTGTCCGCCCTCGACGTGGAAACCGAGGCGCTGGTGGAGGAGGCGCTGCGGCACGTGCTGCGCGACGCCACCGGCATCGTGGTCGCCCACCGTGCCTCCACCGTGCTGCTGGCCGACAAGGTGGCGCTGCTGCGCGACGGCACGATCACGCACGTCGGGCAGCACCACGAGCTGCTGGCCGACGTGCCCGAATACCGGCAGCTGCTGGCCCAGGACGCCGACCTGGACGACGCGTCGGAAGGAGCGCTGCGATGACGACGACGACTACGCCGACCTCGGCGTCCTGGCGCGGCGTCGCCTCCGAGGAGCAGGACGAGCTGCCGGAGAAGGTCTCCATCCTGCTGCGGGCGCGTTCCCGCCGGCTCCTCGGCGACCTGCTCAAGCCGTACCGGAAGCAGATCGCGCTGCTCGTGGCGATCATCGTGGTGTCCAACGCGGCCGGGCTCGCCATCCCCTTCCTGGTCTCGGTCGGCATCGACGAGGGCATTCCGCCGATCACCCGCGGGTCGGGCCCGGCGATCCTGCTGACCGTGGTCGGGGTGATCCTGGCCGCGGCCGTGACGCAGGCGCTGACTCGGCAGGCATTCCTGCGGCTGTCGGGCACGATCGGCCAGAGCACCCTGCTGGAGCTGCGCAGGAGGGTGTTCGACCACTTCCAGCGGCTGTCGCTGAGCTTCCACGAGCGATACACCTCTGGCCGCGTCATCTCACGGCTGACCTCGGACATCGAGGCCATCGCCGAGTTGCTGCAGTCCGGGTTCGACGCGTTGGTCAAGGCTGTGCTGACCATGGTGGGCACGGCCGTGCTGCTGCTGATCCTTGACGTGCACCTGGGCCTGGTCGCGCTGATCCCGCTGCCGTTGCTGCTGTTGTTCACGCGGTGGTTCCGGCGGCAGTCGGTGATCGTCTACCGGCGTACGCGGGAGACGGTGGCGCTGGTGATCGTGCACTTCGTGGAGTCGATGACCGGCATCCGCGCCGTGCAGGCCTTTCGCCGCGAGCCCCGCAACCAGGAGATCTTCCAGCAGCTGAACGACGACTACCGGGGCGCCAACGCCAGCAGCATGCGGCTCGGCGCGACGTTCATGACCGGCATCAAGCTGATCGGCAACCTGACGATCGGCGGGGTGCTGCTCTACGGCGGCTGGCTGGCGCTCCAGGGTGAGGTCAAGGTCGGCGTGCTGGCTGCGTTCCTGCTGTATCTGCGCCAGTTCTACGAGCCGATGCAGGAGGTCAGCCAGTTCTACAACACGCTGCAGTCGGCGGGCGCGGCGCTGGAGAAGTTGTCCGGCGTGCTGGAGGAGGAGCCGTCGGTGCCCGAGCCGCGCAAGCCGCAGCCGCTGCCGCAGGGCAGGGCGCGCGGCAAGGTGCGCTTCGAGGGCGTCAGGTTCGCCTACGTCGAGGAGATGCCGATCCTGCCGGGGCTCGACCTGACGGTCCCGGCCGGGCAGAGCGTGGCGCTGGTCGGGGCGACAGGCGCGGGCAAGACGACGCTGGCCAAGCTGATCTCCCGCTTCTACGACCCGACCGAGGGCCGGGTGCTGCTGGACGGCGTTGATCTGCGGACGCTGGACGAGCCGACGCTGCGCCAGGCCGTGGTCATGGTGACGCAGGAGAACTTCCTGTTCAGCGGCACGGTCGCGGACAACATCAGGTTCGGGCGGCCGGAGGCGACCGATCGTCAGGTGCGCGAGGCGGCCAAGGCGATCGGCGCCCACGAGTTCATTTCCGGCCTGCCCGACGGATACGACACCGAGGTCGGCAAGCGCGGCGGCCGCATGTCCGCCGGCCAGCGGCAGCTTGTCGCGTTCGCCCGGGCGTTCCTGGCCGATCCGGCCGTGCTGATCCTGGACGAGGCGACCTCCAGCCTGGACGTGCCGAGCGAGCGCCTGGTGCAGCGCGCGCTGCGGACGATCCTGGCCGACCGCACGGCGCTGATCATCGCGCACCGGCTGTCCACCGTGGAGATCGCCGACCGGGTGCTGGTCATGGAGCGGGGCGAGATCGTCGAGGACGGGCCGCCGGCCCGGCTCATCGCCGCCTCGGGCCGCTTCGCCGGCCTGCACCAGGCCTGGCTGGACAGTCTCAGCAGCTAGTGGCGACCAGTGGCCGGCCGGACAGCGGTGTCCACTCAGCGGACGCCCTGTCCGGCTCGGCCGTCTCCCGCACGTGCCTGCGACACTCGCCGTTAGGCGATCCTCACCGTGTGTCAGGTTGCCAGTAGGGTGGACGCGGCACCGGGCTGAGCAGCGGGGTCGGATCGGGCGCCGCCGGTTTCTCCGGCGGGATCAGCTCCGGATGACGCGACAGGTAGCCCTCAGGGAAGGTGGTGCTGTCCTGGCGACGGCACCGCGGGCAGATGGCGCCCGGCGACGGCGGCGGCACGGGCAGCCGATTGCGCAACCAGATCTCCGCTTCGTTGCCGTGCTGATCGTCGACGTGCCTGACCAGGTATTCCTCTTCCCAGACGTGCCAGCAACTGCGGCACTCGAACGGCACGATCCTGCGTTCTTCTTCCAACGAGGTCACCCCCTTGCTTCGAGTTTCCGCCTGCTCGCCGGAATCTCGCAAGCGGACTCACCGAATGGTGAACACAAAGGTCAGGGCACCCGCGACCACGCTGAGCGTGCCCAGCCAGGCGAAGACCACGTCCAGTCCAGGGTCCAGCGGCCTGCCACCGTGCAGTGCCGCCTGCACCCGCCGGAACCGGGTCCTGGTCCTGATGAGCAGCACGCCGCCGCACAGCGCGGCCAGCGCGAAGACCACCACCGCGAGGGCCGGCAGGCCGCTCCTGGCCGCCAGCCCGGTCGCGCCGAGCCCGCCGGTGGCCAGAGCCACGGCCGTGCGCACCCACGCGAGCCTGGTGCGCTCGCTCTGTAGCCCACGATCCCAGACCTCCTCTTCGGGAGTCATCCTCGCCGCCTCACGCTGAGAGGATGATGAGAATCAGGGCGATCACGGCCACGGCGGCCACGCCGTAGCCGAAGACGGCGGCAAGCGCTGGTGGCGGCAGCGGCGTCTGGTTGCGCAGCGCCCGCTGGATGTTGCGCCAGCGCGGGTAGGCCATGCCCGCGGCCAGCGCGGAGAGCGTGACGAGCACGACGGCGAGTACGGTGCGGATCCATGGCACGAACACGTCGGCCGGCACCGCCGCCATGGCCACCCCACCCGCACTGAGCGCCAGCGCCGTGCTCAGCCAGGTGAGGAAGGTCCGTTCATTGGCCAAGGTAAAACGCGGGTCGGGTTCCATAGGAAAAACGATATTTCGTCCCCATTTCCCCTAGAGAAGCCGGGATTCAGCTCTCAGCCGGTGCAGGCCTTGGTCACCTTCTCCACGTACGCGGCTCCCTCGGTGGCGACCTTCTGCGTCGCGTCGACGGCGTCGTTGACGTCATTGACGGTGATGCCGCTCAGGGTCTTGGCGAGGTCGTCGGAGGCTTGCTTGATCGTGGTGTTGGTGGCCTTGTCCGCCACGTCGTTGAGCTTGGCCGCGGCGTCGTCCAGGGCCTTGTCCATGGCTTGGGGGTCGTTGGTGAGGCTGGCGATCTGGGCGCCCAGCTCGCTGACGATCTTCGGTGCCTCCAGGCACGCCTGGGCCTTGTCGATGGTCTGATTGACCTCGCCGCAACCGGCGGCGGCGATGCAGAGGGCGAAGAGGGCGAGGGGCACGAACCGGCTCTTGTGGAGTCGCATACTTCGACCCTACCCAAGAGTCCAGTTCAGCCGGGTGAGCGACGTGACTGAGCACATCCGCACGATCGGCGGGCGATCCCGCAGAGCACGGCCACCAGAAGATCGGCGTCCCGGGCGCGTGGTGAGCCACATCAGCACGATCAGCCTCGCCGAAGGCCGGTTGATCACCTCGGAAGTCCTCGACATGATGGCCGCGGTGGCCACCGGCGGACGTTCCACCTGCCTGCGGCTGTGACCTGCACTGATATCGGAATCCCTATCGTTCGATTTCCGATATCGCTATTAGACATACAGAGATCTCATCTGCTTTGCTCCTGACCTCTGACAGGCGAGAGCAAGGACCCATGACATGCGAAATCTCCGCGCCCGGCGGCTGGCGGCGGCCACCACTCTGGCGATCTCTCTTTTCGCGGGCGGCACCACCTTCGGCACGAGCCCGGCCTCGGCCACGGCCGTGGCGGCGGCGGTCTCCAGCGAGGCCCAGGTCAGTGTCAGGAAGGAGCTGCGGGCGCTGGAGAAGGCCTTCAACGGCCGCATCGGCGCGTACGCCATCGATACCGCCACGGGCAAGACCGTGACGTACCGGGCGGGTGAACGCTTCCCCCTCCTGTCTACCTTCAAGGCCATGGCGTGCGCGGCCGTGCTGCACAAGGCCCGCACCTCGGCACCGGGGCTGATGGACAAGGTGATCCGCTGGTCGGCCGACGAGGTGCTGGATTACTCCCCGGTCACCGAGAAGCACGTCAAGGACGGGCTGACCGTGGCCCAGCTGTGCGAGGCGACCATCACGCTGAGCGACAACACCGCGGGCAACCTGATTCTGAAGCAGATCGGCGGCCCTGCCGGTCTGACCAAATACTTCCGTTCGCTCAAGGACCCGATCTCGCGCCTGGACCGCTACGAGCCCGGGTTGAACGACTGGACGCCGAAGGACAAGCGCGACACCACGACCCCCGCGGCCATCAGCCGTGACCTCCGCGTGCTGACGAGCGGCACCGCGCTGCACGCCAAGGATCGCGAGCAGCTCAACGCCTGGCTGATCGCCACCAGGACCGGCGACAAGCGCATCCGGGCCGGCCTCCCCAATACCTGGACGATCGGCGACAAGACCGGCACAAACTCCACGGGATTCGGCGGTGGGAACGACATCGCCGTCATCTGGCCCGAGAAGGGCGCCGCTCCCATCATCATGGCGATCTACACCAACCGCTCCCCGGGTCTCGCCACCGACGACAAGACGATCGCCAAGACCGCCACGGTCCTGGCCCGCGGGCTCGGCAAGCTCTGATGTCCGGTCGGGGGACGAAGATCGTACGTCTCGCCGCCGCGGGCGCGGCGGCGGGCGTGCTCATGGCCGGGATCGCCGTCCCGGCCGTCGGGGGTGCGGGCTTCGGACTGGTGGCGGCGGCCGGGGAGGTCGATCTCACGCCGGCCGACCTGATGGAGCCGCCCCCGGCCGAGGTCACGATCGTGCGGGACGCCAAGGGGAACGTGATCGCGCGGTTCTACGAGGAGTACCGCGAGATCGTCGGTCTCGACGACATCGCCGAGGTCATGAAGACTGCGATCGTCGCGATCGAGGACTACCGCTTCTACGAACACGGCGCCATCGACATCGAGGGCACGCTCCGCGCGCTGGCCACGAACCTGCAGGCGGGCAGGGTGAGCCAGGGCGGTTCGAGCATCACGCAGCAGTACGTCAAGCAGGTGCTGCTCAACTCCGCCGGCACCGAGCGGGAGCGAAACGCGGCGCTGGAGGCCAGCTACGCGCGCAAGCTGAACGAACTCCGGTACGCCATGGGGATAGAGGAGAAGTACACCAAGGACCAGATTCTCGAGAAATATCTGAACATCGCGTACTTCAGCGCCGGCGCGTACGGGGTCGAGGCAGCGGCCAAGCGCTTCTTCGGCGTCAAGGCCGCCGACCTGACTCTGCCGCAGGCGGCGACGCTGGCGGGCGGCGTACAGGACCCCAATGCCACCGACCCCAACCTCGGCAGGAAGCACCGGGAACGGCTCCTGAACCGCCGCAACGTCGTGCTGAACCGGATGGCGGAGTTAGGCAAGATCACCCCAGGGGAGGCGGCTGAGGCGAAGGCCGCCAAGCTCGGCTACAAGGGCACAGAGCTCCCCGGTGGCTGCGAATCCAGCAAATATCCCTATTTTTGCCTCTACGTCCGGCACGAGATCCTCAGCAATCCCGACTTCGGCAAGACGGCCGAGGCCCGCCTGGCGACCCTCAACCGCGGCGGCCTGACGATCAGGAGCACGATGGACCCGGCCATGCAGGCGGCGGCCGACCGGACCATCCGGACGTACGTGCGCGCCTCCGATGCCCCGGTCGCCGCCGAGGCCCTGGTCCAGCCGGGCACCGGGGCGATCAAGGCGATGGCCGCCAGCAGGCCGTATGGTCCTCGCAAGGCGCGGAACGAGATCTCGTACAACGTCGTCGCGGACGTCGCCCACGGCGGCGGGGCCGGCTTCCAGGCCGGCTCCACGTTCAAGACGTTCACCCTGATCAGCGCGCTGGAGCAGGGCATGAAGCTTGACGACGGCCTCACCGCGGGCGCCGGCTACCGGGCGCCCGGCTACGCGACGTTCAAGAACTGCAAGGGCGAGAACATCGGCGACCCCGCCCACACGGTCACCAACGACGAGGGCTCGCCGGGGTGGAAGACGCTGCGGACCGGCACCTGGGGTTCGGTGAACACGTTCTTCATGGAGCTGGAGCAGCGGGTCGGGCTCTGCGAGACCGTCACGACGGCCAAGGCGCTGGGCATCCATCGCGCGGACGGGCAACGGCTGCAGGAGTATGAGACGTTCACGCTCGGCATCAACGAGATGGACCCGGTGACGGTGTCCGCGGCGTACGCGGCGATCGGGGCGCGCGGGAAGTTCTGCGCGCCGATGGCGATCACCCGCATCACCGACCGCGACGGGAACACCACCCGTTACCGGCCGAAATGCCGCCAGGCCCTCGACGCGGCCGTCGCGGACGCCACCGCCGACGTGCTGTCAGGTGTGTTCACCAAGGGCACGATGCGCGGCATCGGCGGGATCGGGCGCGACGCGGCGGGCAAGACCGGCACCACCGACGACTACGCGACCGCCTGGTTCGCCGGATTCACCCCGGATCTGGCGGGGGCGGTGAGCATCGGAGATCCGCGCGGGTCGCAGCGGCACAAGCTGGTTGGGGTGACGATCGGCGGGCGGTACTACGGGGTGGTGGCGGGGTCCAGCCTTCCCGGGCCGATCTGGAAGGACACGATGGTGGCGGCGCTGAAGAGTGTGGAACCGTCATCGTTCCCGCCTATCGATTCGGCGCGGTTCGGCGGCTGCGGGCGGCACTGCCGGCCTGAGCCGCGGGACACCGGCTCCGAGCGTGACAACAATCAGGAAGACACCGGTTTGGCGACCAACGGCGGCCGGCAGGACACGGACGTCGAGGCCTCTGACGAATGACCACACCTCACGCTCGAAGGCTGTCGGCGGCCAGGCCGTCAGGTTCTCTTCCGCGTGGCCGAACGCGTAGCCCAAGGCGATCAGCGCGGACTGGAGCGATGGCTGCACGAACTCGGGCACGGCATCACGGCTTGCGACCCACGCCGCCGTACTGGAAGACCTCACGGTCACGTAGCTGGTTTCGGAGTCGGGTCGCCATTGCGGTAGCGACATCTTCGAGTGCCTGGATGGCCACGGGAACACGTCGAACCTGGGCGTTCACTACTGCCGTGGCCATCGATCATGGACTGGAGATGGCCGCGACAGTCGACCAGCACGATCGGGCGCCGGTCAAGGCGGCATCGACGGCGATCACACGTAAGGCCGACACCGTTCGCGCTGTGGACGGCCTCGCCGCCTGCTGAGTGAGAAGGCCTATACGTCCAACGGGTGGAAAGCGCCCAACGACCCGGGGTCTGGGGATCGGAAGATCCCCAGACAGGGTCCCGGACCATCTAGAGCTTGGTGAAGCAGGGGCCGTCGAAGGTGTAGGACTGGGCCGTTGGGCCCGTGAAGAAGTCCTTGGCGATGGAGACGCCCGTGGGTGCCTTGTCGTCCACCTTGTTGATCAAGGTCTGGCGGAAGGTCGCCGTGTTGGCGTCGTCGGCGAAGTTCCCGGCCTCCGGGGGCAGCATGCCCTCGTAGTCCACCGTCTTCAGCGTCTTCACGGCCGCCAGCAGGCCTTTCCTGCTCACGTCGCCGTCGGCCACCATCTTGTCCAGGGCCGCCTTCAGCGGGTACGCCCACGCCCACCCCGAGGTGTATCCCTCATTGGCGGACACGTTCGGGAACGCCTCGCGCACGGCCTGGTGGCCGGGCGTGTCGGCGTTCCAGGGCTTGCCGGGCGCCGACTGCTCGTACAACGCCTTCAGGGCCGGTGCGGCGGGTGACTTCAGCAAGGCGGGGTTCCAGGTGGGGCCGGTGCCGATGAATCGGCCCTTGAAGCCGGCCGCGGCGGCCTGGCCGATGATGGTCGCGGCGTCTGCCGGGCCGGTGGTGAGGATCACCAGGTCCGGCTTGTTCTTGGTGATCTCGGTGATGGCGCGGCCCTGCTCGTTCGCACCGCTCGGGGTCTCGACACTGGTGAACGTCAGGCCGTTGCGCTCGGCGGCGATCTTGGCGCCGGCGGCGGCGTCCGCGCCGTAGTCGCCGGCCAGGTGCACGGCCATGACCGACTTCGGCTTGTACGTCTCCATCGCGTAGTCCACGGAGTTCATGGCCTCGACACAGTAGTTGGACCCGGACTCGATGATCACGTCCTCGAACTCCCACGCCGAGGTCCACGAGGCGGGAGCGGCGACGATGCTGTTGGCCTTGAGGTCGCCGATGATGGCGGCGGTCGTGGGCGAGCCGAGCGTCTGGGCCAGGCCGAGCACCTGGTCCTTGATCTCGTTGTAGACCTGCCGGTGCACTTCGGGGTTGTACTTGTTGTCGCGGACGTAGCGGGTCACGTCCACCTCGTACTTGCCGCCGACGCCGCCGGCCTTGTTGACGCGGGCCCAGAAGGCCTTCTGCGCGTCGGTGATGGGCACCGCGAGCGCGGCAAACGGGCCGGAGGTGAGGTCGGAGATCGTGCCGAGGTAGATGCAGCCCTTGTTGCGGTCGACCGCATTCGGGCAGGGCTCCGCGGTGACACCTGGCGCCTGGGCGCCGGCCTTGCTGCCCTCGTCGTCCCCCCGGATGACGCCGCATGCGGACAGAAGTGCCACCACCGCGGTGAACGCCACCACACAGCGACTCTTCATGAAAAATCCCTTCTCAGTATGAAAAAGGCCAGGATTTCCAGTAGTTGCGGATCCGGATCCACAGACCGAACAGGCCGCGCGGCTCGAAGATGAGGAACAGCACGATCAGCAGCCCGTACAGGACGGTCTCGACCTGGAACACGTTGGGGGTCTGCGTGGTGTCGCCGCTGACGAACGGCACCAGCGAGGGCAGCGCCCTGGTGAGGGGCTGCAACAGCGAGATGAACAACGCGCCCGCGATCGCCCCGGACACGGTGGCCACGCCGCCGATGAGGACCATCGCGATGAACTGCACCGACATGAGCAGGCTGAACGAGCCCGGCTCGACGTACCCGGAGATCGTGTAGAGCAGGCCGCCCGCGCACCCGGCGTAGAAGGAGGAGATCCCGAACGCCAGCACCTTGTTGCGCGTCAGCGGCACCCCGATGACCGCGGCCGCGATGTCCCGGTCGCGGATGGCGGCGAAGGCGCGGCCGATGCGCGAGCGGGCCAGGTTGCGGGCGGCGACGGCGAAGACGATGAGCAGCACCAGCATGAGGACGTACAGGGTCTGCTCCTTGGTGCCGAGCGGGCCGTCCTGGTCCAGGCGGGTGCCGAAGAGCTGCGGGATCGCCGCCTCGCGCCCCACCCCGGGGCCGCCGGTGAGCTCCTGCCACTCCTTGAAGACGTGCTCGCCGAGGAAGACCAGGCCGAGCGTGACGACGGCCAGGTAGAGGCCGCGCAGGCGGGTGGCCAGCGGCGCGACGAGCACCCCGGCCGCGGCGGCGACCAGCCCGGCGGCCGGCAGCCAGATCCAGATCTCGGCGATCCCGTAGCCGAGCCGCTCGCCGTCGACTGGTCCGGACAGGGCGGCCGCCGTGTAGGCGCCGATGGCGACGAAGAAGGCGTGGCCGAGGGAGACCTGGCCGGCGTACCCGGTGACGATGTTGAGCCCGATCGCGCCGATGGCCAGCACGTAGGCCCCCGCCAGCACCTCCAGCGACCGGTCCTGCAGCAGCACCGCCAGCGCGAACGCGAGCAGCACCAGCACCCCGGTCCACACCCGTTTGGCCCGGGTGTCGAGCAGCGCCATGTCCTGGGCGTAGGAGGTGTAGAGCAGCGGCCGGCCGCGTACCCGGCGAGACCGGCCGGTCGGTATGTCTGGGGCGGTCTGCGCCGCCGCGGAGCGCGTGTCGGTCATACCCGCTCGACCTCCCGGGTCCCGAACAGGCCGTACGGCCTGACCAGCAGCACGATCAGCATCACCACGTACGGCGAGACGACCGCGAAGTTCTGTCCCAGCCAGGGTGCGAAATCCCCTTGGTACGACTGGAAGAGCGACTCCACGACGCCGACCACCAGCCCGCCCACGACGGCGCCGCCGAGCGAGTCGAGCCCGCCCACGATGATCGCCGGCAGCGCTTTCAACGCGATCACCCAGGTCAGCTGCTCGATGCCCTGCCCGGTGCCGACGAACATCCCGGCGATCGCGGCCAGGAACCCGGCGAGGCCCCACGACAGCGCGAACACCATGCCGACCGACACGCCCTGCGCCAGCGCGGTCTCCTGGTCGAAGGCCGCCGCCCGCATGGCCAGGCCGTACCTGGTGAAGCGGAAGAACGCGAACAGCAGCCCGACCAGCACCGCGGTGACCACCAGCATGGCCAGCCAGCGTGACTGCACGACCAGCGGCCCGAGCGAGACCTGGGTGAACCCCCACGGATCGCCCATCTGCCGCACGTCCCTGCCGATGAAGGCGTTGACCACCACCCGCACGACCACGTCGATGCCGAGCGTGATGATCGCCACGACGAACACGGGCCGCCCCACCATGGGCCGGATCGCCACCCGCTCGATGCCCAGCGCCACGCCGGCGATGAGCAGCGCCGACAGCAGCACGGCCGCGTAGAACCCGGTCACCTCGGCCAGGTAGCTCACCGCGACGGCCCCGGCCAGCATCAGCGCGGGCTGCGCGAAGCTGATCACCCGCGTCGCCTTGTAGATGATCACGAACCCCAGCGCGAGCAACGCGTACACCGACCCGTTGCCCAGGCCCCTGATGACCGTCTCCAGCAGCCCCTTCACCGGGCGTACATCCCTTCCACCAGGTCCTCGAACAGCTTGGCGATGGCACTGCGCTTGACCTTCTGCGTGGCGGTCAGCTCGCCGTCCTCGTGGTCGAGCTCCTTCGGCAGGAATGCGAACCGCTTGACCTGCTCGACCGACGCGAACCGTTCGTTCACCTCGTTGACGATCCCGCGGACGAGCTCCCGCGTCTCCGGCTTCTCCGACAGGTCCCGATAGGTGGTGTACGGCAGGCCGCGCCGCCGCGCCCACTCCCCCACCGTGTCCGGCTCGATCCCGATCAGCGCCACCAGGTAGGGCCGCTGGTCGCCGATGACGACGGCCTCCTTCAGGTACGGCGACGCCTTCAGCGCGTTCTCGATCTCGCTGGGCGCGACGTTCTTGCCGCCGGCCGTAATGATGATGTCCTTCATCCGGTCGGTGATCCGCACGTGCGTGCCGTCCACCCATTCGCCCACGTCGCCGGTGTGCAGCCAGCCGTCGGGATCGAGCACGTCGGCGGTGGCGCGCGGGTTGCGCCAGTAGCCGGCGAAGTTGCCGGGATGCCGGGTCATGATCTCGCCGGTGGCCTCGTCGATCTTCAGCTCGATGCCGGGGTGCGGCTCCCCGACCGTGCCGAGGCGGACCCGGCCGGGGCGGTTGGCGGTGGCGATGGCGGTGTTCTCGCTCATCCCGTACACCTCGTGCATGGGGATGCCGATCCCCATGTAGAACTTGAGCACGTCGGGCGCGATGGGCGCGGCGCCGGAGGCGGCGTAGCGCACCCGCCGCATGCCGAGCCGCTCGCGCAGCGCGCGATAGCAGAACACCCAGCCGACCCCGTACGCCGCCCTCGTCCGCAAGGTGTGCCGGCCGCCGGTGCGTACCAGGGTGTCGCCGATCCGGTCGGCCGTCCGCAGCCAGAACCGGGTGATCGCCCGCTTGACCGGCGAGGCCGACTCCAGCTTGATGGTGACCTGGGCGAGCACCTTCTCCCAGATGCGCGGCACCCCGAACAGGATCGTGGGCTGCACCTCGCGCAGGTTGGCCTGGACGGTGTCGATGGACTCGGCGAAGTTCACCTGCACGCCGGCCGCCGAGTTGAACCACACGGTGAACGCCCGCTCGGCGACGTGGCACAGCGGCAGGTATGACAGCGCGAGGTCGCGTTCCGACGGCGGTGGCGAGGTGAAGCCGCCGCCCGTGACGAGGGTGTCGACGGCGAACTCGACGTTGCCGATGGTGAGCATGACGCCCTTGGGCGGTCCGGTGGTGCCGGAGGTGTAGATGAGCGTCGCCACGTCGTCGCGCGCCGCTTGCGCCATGCGGCGCTCCACCGCGTCCGGGTGCGCGGCCCGGTGCTCGGCGCCCAGCGCGAGCAGCTCCGGCCAGGACATCAGGACCTCGTCGTCGTATCGGCCGCGGATGCCGCGCGGCTCGAGGTAGACGATGCGCCGCAGGTCGGGGCATTCGTCGAGGACGGCCAGGGCCTTGTCGACCTGCTCCTGGTCCTCGGCTATGAGGATCTTCGCACCGGAGTCGGCCAGCAGGTAGGCGACCTCGGCGGGCGGATTGGTGGGGTAGAGGCCGACCGTGATGCCGCGCACGGCGACCGTGCCGAGGTCGCCGTAGAGCCATTCCGGGCGGTTGTCCGCGTGGACGGCCACCCGGTCGCCGGGCTCGACGCCGAGCGCGAGCAGGGCGTGCGCGACCAGCTCGACGTGCGTCCAGTACGCCGCCCAGGTGACCTCCTGCCAGATGCCGAAGTCCTTGTGCCGCATCGCGACCGCGTCGGGCGTCCTCCTGGCCCGCTCCCGCACTCGGTCCACGATCGTTGTCATGCGGTTCCTCCCAGGTACGCCTCGATCACCTTGGGGTCCTGCTGCACCTCGGCCGGGCTGCCGAGCGCGACGGGACGGCCGAAGTCCAGCACGAGTACCCGGTCGGCCAGGTCCATGACGAGCCCCATGTCGTGCTCCACCAGCACGAGCGGGATGCCCAGCTCGTCACGGATGTCCAGGACGAACCTGGCCATGTCCTCGGTCTCCTCCAGGTTCATGCCGGCCACCGGCTCGTCGAGCAGCAGCAGCCGCGGCTCCATGGCGAGGGCCCGGCCCAGCTCGACCCGCTTCTGGATCCCGTACGGCAGCAGCCGCACGGGGTGGCGGCGCCAGGCCTCCAGCTCGAGGAAGTCGATGATGTCCTCGATCTTGGCGCGGGCGGCCAGCTCGGCGCGCCGGGCGCGGCCGTACCACAGGAGGGCGGAGAACGCGCCGTAGCGGAAGTGGTGGTGGCGACCGAGCATGAGGTTGTCCAGGACGGTGAGGTTGTGGAACAGCTCGACGTTCTGGAACGTCCTGGCCAGGCCCATCGCGGCGATCTCGTGCGGCCGCCTGAGCAGCAGGTCCTCGCCGAGGAAGGTGACCCGGCCGCGCTGGGGCCGGTAGACGCCGGACAGCACGTTGAAGATCGAGGTCTTGCCCGCGCCGTTCGGCCCGATGACCGCCAGCAGCTCCGCCTGTCCGACCTCGAAGGAGACGCCGTCGACGGCCTTGACGCCGGCGAAGCTCAGGTGCACGTCCTCGAACGTCAGGAGAGCCATCGTTTCCTCCGCTTGTAGTGCTTGACCTCGCGGAAGGACCGGACGGCCCCGAGGTAGAACTCCTTGATGTCCTCGTCGGCGAGCAGCTCCTGCGCCGGCTTGTCCATGACGATCTTCCCGGTCTCCATGACGTAGCCGTGGGAGGCGATGGACAGGGCCATGGTGGCGTTCTGCTCGACCAGCAGGACCGTGGTGCCCTGCCGGTTGATCTCGACGATGAGGTCGCGCACCTGGCCGACCAGCGACGGGGCCAGGCCCAGGCTGGGCTCGTCGAGCAGCAGGTACTTCGGGCCGGCCATGAGGGCGCGGCCGACGGCCAGCATCTGCTGCTCGCCGCCCGACAGGTAGCCGGCCACGCTCTTGCGGCGCTCGGCCAGCAGCGGGAACAGACCGTACACGCGGTCCAGGTGGGAGGCGGTGGCGGTGTGGCCGCCGACCTTGAGATTCTCCTCGACGGTCAGTTCGGACAGGATGCGGCGGCCCTCCATCACCTGACTCACCCCGCGCCGGACGATCTGGGCGGGTTTGAGGTGGTGGATGGGCTCGCCCTCCAGCGTGACGGCGCCCTTGGTGATCTCGCCGTCATGGACGTCGAGCAGCCCGGACAGGGCCCGCAGCAGCGTGGTCTTGCCCGCGCCGTTCGCGCCGAGCAGGGCCACGATCGAGCCAGGGGGGACATTGAGGCTCACGCCGCGCAGCACGAGCATCACGTCGTCGTAGACGACCTCGAGGTTGCGTACCTCAAGCAAGGGCGGCTCCTCGGGACAGTGTGGCCTATGTCACTCCCCCGTTGAGCACAATGTCTACGCTTGTCCGCCAGCCGACAAGGGGCCTGGCCGAAATTAGATCGCATACTGGCCCTAAGATTGCTGTTATGGCAATGTGCGAGCATCTTTCCCAGGCCGACGACCCGGCGGCGAAGACGCCGGAGGGCTGCGAGGAGTGCCTGGCCGACGGTGGCCGCTGGGTGCACCTGCGGCGCTGCTTGGTGTGCGGCCACATCGGGTGCTGCGACTCCTCGCCCGCCAAGCACGCCACCGCCCACTTCCGCGCGACGGGGCATCCGGTGATCCAGTCGTTCGAGCGCGGCGAGGAGTGGCGGTGGTGCTTCGTGGACAGCCAGATGGGTTAGCGGGAACGGCTCCGCTAACGCTCCAGGATGGCCTCCTCGAAGTCGAGCTGGGCCATCACCTCGCGCAGCACCTCGTCGTCGAGGCGGCGCTCATCGCGCAGGCGCACGAAGACCTGGCGCTCGGCCTGCAGCATGTCGCGGCGCAACCGCCGGTAGAGCGCGCTCGGGGTCTCCGCGCCACCGTGCCCGGTGCCGCCACCCAGGCGCTCCCACGCGGTCAGCGACCGCCGCCATGACTTCTCCCTGAGCTGGTCGATGACCTGCTTCTGGATCTCGTCGGGCTCGCCGTCCTGCTCGGCGACCAGCCGCTCCAACTCGGCCAATCCTGCCTCCAGCGCCGCCTGCTGGGCGGCCGCCTCGGCCAGGCGGTCCTCGTATTGCTCCTGCGTGCTCGTCACGCCCAGCCGCCTGATCAGCGCGGGGAACGTCATGCCCTGGATGAGCAGCGTGCCGATCACGGTCGTGAACGTCAGGAACAGCAGCATCGCCCGGTCGCGCGGCGGGACCTCCGGCGGGATCGCGAACGCCGCCGCCAGCGACACCACGCCCCGCATCCCCGCCCAGCTCAGGATCACCGCCTGCTTCGGCGTGGGCGCCGGCACCCTGGCGTTTCTGACCAGCGCCCTGGTCAGGAAGGTGGCGGTGAACACCCAGACGAACCTGCTGAGGATCGTCACCGCGAGCACCGCCGCCGCGTAACCCGCGACCGCCCACGCGCTGTAGCCGCCGATGCCCTGGATGACGGTCACGAGCTGCAGCCCGATCAGGGCGAACACGATCGTCTCGAGGAAGAAGTCGGTGACCTTCCACACCGCGTCGGACACCAGCCGGGTGCCGAACCCGCGCAGGTGCATGCGGTAGCCCAGGTAGAGGCCGACGATCACGACCGCGATCACGCCGGAGGCGTGCACGGTCTCGGCCGCGAAGAAGGCGGCGAACGGGATCAGCAGCATGAGCGTGTTCTCGACCAGGGAGTCTCGCGTGTGCTGGAACACCCAGGCGAACAGGAACGCCAGCGCCAGCCCGATCGCCACCCCGCCCGCCGCCGCGATGAAGAACGCTCCGATGCTCTCCACCAGGTCCACGGTGCCGCCCACGGCAGCCCCGATCGCCACCCGGTAGGCCGTCAGCGCCGTGGCGTCGTTGAACAGGCTCTCGCCGATCAGGATCGTCAGCGTCCTGCGCGGCAGGCCGAGCCGCCGGCCGACCGCGACCGCGGCCACCGCGTCGGGCGGCGCGATGATGGCGCCGAGCGCGAACGCCAGCGCCAGCGGCAGATCCGGCAGCAGCAGGTGGACGAGCAGCCCGACCACGGCCGTCGTGAACAGCACCAGCCCGATCGACAGCAGCAGCACGGCCCGCTTGACATCACGCAGGCGCAGGTAGGAGCTGTCGAGCGCGGCCGAGTAGAGCAGCGGCGGCAGGAACACGAACAGCACCAGCTCGGGATCCAGCGGCACCGCGGGCACCAGCGGCGAAGCCAGCAACCCCGCAGCCACCAGCAGCAGCGGAGCCGGCCAGCCCTTACGCCGCGCCATGGCGGAGACCGCGATAGCACCGGCGGCCACCAGCAGCAGTTGCAAGCCCAGGATGGGACTCACCGACGCTCCTTCTACCTCGGCCCGATCACCTCGCGCAGAGCGTACCTGGACGGGCCGGGTGAATCACCACTCCCTGCGGTCGCTCCGCTGGTGGTAGTCCGGGTGCTGCTGCTCCGGACGCAGGCGCTCGCCGGTAGAGAACATGGGATCCCCGGCGTACGGACGGGCCAAGCCCGCATCCGGCTGCTGGGGCTCCTGCCTGCCGAGGGCCAGCAGCGGGTCCACCGGGTTGGCCTGCGGGGCCTGCTGGTAGGCGGCGTAGTCGTCGCGGGCGGGCTGGGGCGCCGCCCGGCGCCGGCCTGCGCCCGGAATGCCGTGCATGGGCGTGCCCAGGCCGGCGGCGCTCTGGCTCTGCGGCTGGGGCTGGGGCTGGGGCTGGGGCTGGGGCTGCTGGTAGGCCTCCTGACGCCGCCCAAAGGAGTCGGACGCGTACGGATCTGACGGGTACGGGTCGGAGTGGTACGGCTCGGACCGGTGCTGGGGGGCCGCCGCGTAGGGGTCGACGGCCTGGGAGGGGAAGCCCAGGGGGTCGGTGCTCAGCGGCGACGGGCGGCGCTGTTCCTCGGGCATCTGGTAGACGGGCTGGTTGTCCACGTACTGAGAACCGCCGAAGCGATCAGGTTGCTGCTGGTACTGCGGTGTCTCGGCGGTGTACTGAGGGCCGCTGAAGGGGTCACCGGTGTGCTGAGGGCCGCTGAAGGGATCGCCGGTGTACTGGGGGCCACTGAAGGGGTCGCCGGCGTACTGGGGCTGGGGTGCGGTGGAGTCGACGTACTGGGGGCCGGTGAAGGGCGCCGCCGCCTGCTCGCCGTAGGCGGGGGTCGTGTCCCTGGGCGCCGTGGTCTCGCTGTAGGAGGCGACCAGCTTGTCCTGAGGCGCCGGCCCCCTGGCCACGAGGACGTCGTTGGGCGACAACGCGGCCGTGGGACGCTCGTCGAGCTGAGGGTGGGCCGGCTGCTGGAGATGGTGCTGGGGAGCGGGCTGCGACGGCCGCTGGTATTGGCCGGTGCCCGGCATGACTTCGGTGCCCGGATCGTGCGCGGGCACGGCGGGCTGCTCGCCCGTGGCCTCGGCAAAGCCCTCGTCAAGGGTGTCGAGCAGCCGGCCGACGTCCTCCATCGGCATGCGGAAGCTCGCTGTGCACATCTCCCCCCGCCACAGGCTGAGCACCAAGGTGCCCTCGTGCCACGTGACCCGGAGACACCGCTCCTGACCTCGTGCATCGAAGAAGACTTCGCCGAACGACGGCAACGGGACAACTTCCGACATGGCAGACATACTGCTTTAACCAGCCTTTATTCGTCCACTCAACCCCGGAAAACCCTACGGAACCGGCCTTCCCATATACACCGCGAATCCCTCCGATCACACACGGGAAGATCGTGTTTGACCAGTTGGAGTCCCGATCGCCCAGTGTGCCATGCGCGCCGGCGAAAGGATTCAGGAATGTCGGGATGCGCATGGCCGATCACACCGCGTTCGGCACGGCGACCCGGAAAATGCGGGTAGCGTTTAGTGCCGTGCCGGACTCCCATCTCCCGCCAGTGGACCAACTCCTCAGCATCGCGGTCGGCGCTCTCGGAGGGAGCGAACGGCAGGGCCAGATCACGATGGTCCGCGCCGTGCAGCAGGCCATCGACGACGAGGAGCATCTCGCGGTCCAGGCCGGCACGGGCACCGGGAAGTCGCTGGCCTACCTCGTGCCGTCGATCCGCCACGCGATGGACAGCGACAAGCCGGTCGTAGTGTCCACGGCCACGATCGCGCTGCAGCGCCAGCTCGTGGACCGCGACCTGCCGAGACTGGCCGAGACGCTGAGCAAGGAGCTGCCGCACGAGCCCACGTTCGCGATCTTGAAGGGCCGCCGCAACTACCTGTGCCGCTACAAGGCCACGGCGGGCTGGCCCGAGGAGGACGAGCAGGACCAGCTGTTCGACCCGCGCGAGGTGAGCGCCACGGGCCGCATGGTGCAGCGCATCCAGGAGTGGGCCGAGGAGACCGAGACCGGTGACCGCGACGAGCTGGTGCCGGGGGTGAGCGAGCAGGCGTGGCGGCAGTTCTCGGTGAGCGCACAGGAGTGCCTGGGCGCCAACCGCTGCCCGAGTGGCGCCGAGTGCTTCGCCGAGCTGGCCAGAGCCCGCGCGGGCGAGGTCGACGTGGTGGTGACCAACCACGCGCTGCTGGCCATCGACGCCATGGGTGACCTGCCGGTGCTGCCCGAGCACGAGGTCGTGGTCGTGGACGAGGCGCACGAGCTGGTCGACCGCGTGACGTCGGTGGTGACGGGCGAGCTGTCGGAGCTGACGGTGTCGCTGGCGGTCCGCCGGGTGGGCAGGCTGATCGAGCAGACGGTCGCCGACCAGCTCCAGGAGGCGGGCGAGGACCTCAAGGCGCTGCTGGCCGCCGCCCCACCCGGCCGCATCGACGACATGCCGCAGGTGCTCGGCCTGACGCTGCAGCTGATCCGCGACACCGCCTGGCGCTGCATCACGGCCATGGGTCCGCGCGGCGCCGACAAGGACGACCCGGACAAGGCCGGGCAGCGCAAGGCCGCGTTCACGGCCCTGGACGAGGTGCACGACACGGCCGTACGCATGCTGGAGGCCTACGGGCACGACTCCGAGGGCGACCGGGCGGAGGTCGTGTGGCTCGACGCGGGCACCGACCGGCGGCCACCCGCGCTGCGGGTGGCGCCGCTGACCGTCAGCGGCATGCTGCGTGACAAACTGTTCGGCGAGCGCACGGTGATCCTTACCTCCGCCACCCTGGCGCTGGGCGGCACCTTCGACGGGCTGGCCGCGCAGTGGGGGCTCGGCGACGCCAAGGGCTGGCAGGGCATCGACGTCGGCTCGCCGTTCGACCACCCGCGCGCCGGGATCCTCTACGTCGCCAAGCACCTGCCCCAGCCGGGCCGCGACGGGCTGCCGCAGCAATATTTGGATGAGATCGCCGAGCTGATCGAGGCGGCTGGGGGCCGCACCCTGGGGCTGTTCTCGTCGATGCGCGCGGCCAAGGCGGCCACGGAAGCGCTGCGGGAGCGGCTGGAGGTGCCGCTGCTGTGCCAGGGCGACGACTCGACGATGCTGCTGGTCAAACAGTTCGCCGAGGACGAGCCGACCTGCCTGTTCGGCACGCTGTCGCTGTGGCAGGGCGTGGACGTGCCCGGACCGTCGCTGCGGCTGGTCATCATCGACCGGGTCCCGTTCCCGCGTCCCGACGACCCGCTGACGTCGGCCAGGCAGCGCCACGTGGCGGCGCGGGGCGGCAACGGCTTCATGGCGGTGGCCGCCAACCACGCGGCCCTGCTGCTGGCCCAGGGCGCCGGCCGCCTCCTGCGCGCCCAGAACGACAAGGGCGTGATCGCCGTCCTCGACCCCCGCCTGGCCACGGCCCGCTACAGCAGCTTCCTCCTGGGCTCCCTCCCCCCGTTCTGGCGCACGACGGACCCCTCCATCCCCCGCGCCGCCCTGAAACGCCTATCAGCCGAACCAACCACGTAACGCCCCTCGGGAGCCCCGTGGGCCTCGTGTGAGCTGCCCCAGGCTGGGGCGTGCCGGGCGTGCCGGCGTGCCTCGCGTGCCCGGCGTGCCTCGCGTGCCCGGCGTGCCTCGCGTGCCCGGCGTGCCTCGCGTGCCCGGCGTGCCTCGCGTGCCCGGCGTGCCGAGGCGGGTCCTGCAGCCGTCACGCCTTCCGAGCGCCGGCGCGGCGAGAGGCGGAGCTTGGCGCAACACTCATGGCGACACGCACAAGCCACGCGACCGGTCCAGTCTTCGAACCACGTAGCCGGCCCAGAAGACGCTCGCGTAACGGCGGCCCGCCGGTGAAGGGTCAGAGGCCGTTCCCTGGAGGGCCCTCAGCCAAGGTACGGCGAGTGGCAAGCCACGTCACCGCGTAAAAGAAGATTATCCGAATGGGGTGAGGTCGGGGCGCTTGGGGGAGAGACCGTCGCCGGAGGAGACGCCGCGCAGGCGGCGAGCCACCCACGGGACGAGATGCTCACGCATCCATTGGGCGTCCTCGCGCCGCCGCACCCGCGGATCCACCGCCCGCGCCGGCCAGTCCTTGCGCCAGTCCTCGAACGGCACCCCCAGCACGTCCAGCACCCGTGCCGCCACCAGCCGATGCCCGTCCTCGTTCATGTGCAGCCGGTCGGCGCTCCACGCCCGCCAGTCCCGCAGCCCCTGCATCGACCACTGGTCGACGAGCCGGCACCCGTAGAGGTCGGCGATGGACCGCACGTGCAGGTAGAAGATCGCGAACCGCCCCCGCAGCCGCCGCATCAGCGGCGTGTCCCGCGGGTCCACGCCCGTGAACAGCAGCACGTCGGCACCGCCGGCCCGCAGGTCCCGCACGGCCCGCGCGACCTTCTTGGCCATCTCGTCCGGGTCGCTGCCCGGCCGGAGCAGGTCGTTGCCCCCGGCGCAGAAGCTGACCAGGTCCGGGGCCATCTCGATGGCAGCCGGCACCTGCTCGGCGACGATCTGGTCGATGAGCTTGCCGCGGACGGCCAGGTTGGCGTACCGGAAGGACGGGTCGTCGGCGGCGAGCCGCTCGGCCACCCGGTCGGCCCAGCCGCGGTAGTGACCGTTGACGCCGGGGTCGTTCAGTCCTTCTGTGAAGCTGTCGCCGAGAGCGACGAAGGACTTGTAGTGCCTCATGAGGTGGTGTTCATCTCCGCGATAGCCTGCAGCGCAAGGACGTACGACTGTAGCCCGAACCCCGCGATGGTGCCCGTCGCCACCCCGGCGACGACGGAGGTATGGCGAAACTCTTCCCTGGCGGAGGGATTACTGAGGTGCACCTCGACGAGCGGGGCGGTGCGCTGGGCGATGGCGTCGCGCAGAGCGTAGGAGTAGTGGGTGAACGCGGCGGGGTTGAGCACGACGGGGATGCGGCCGTCGCAGGCCTCGTGGATCCAGCCGATCATTTCGGCCTCGTCGTCGGTCTGGCGCACTTCGACGTGCTCGCCGAGCTTGCGCCCGGTGTCGCGGCAGAGCTGGGCCAGGTCCTCGAACGTCTCGGCGCCGTAGACGTCGGGCTCGCGGGTGCCGAGCCTGCGCAGGTTGGGGCCGTTGAGCACGAGGATCATGCCGAGATCTCCTTGTAGGCGGCGGCGAGCAGCTCTTCCGAGGGGTCTTCGAGGCGGCCCGGCTTGGCCAGCTCGTCGAGGACGACGAACCGCTGCTTGGCGCCGCGGTTCTTCTTGTCCAGCCGCATGTGGTCGCGCAGCTGCGGCCAGGCGTCGGCGCGGTAGGAGATGGGCAGGCCCACGCTGGTGAGGATGGCGCGGGTCCGATCGACCAGGTCGGCGCGGCCGGAGAGGCGGGACAGCTCGGCGGCGTAGACCATGCCGATGGCGACGGCCTCGCCGTGGCGGATGCCGTAGTGCTCGTTGCGCTCGATGGCGTGGGCGAGCGTGTGGCCGTAGTTGAGGATCTCGCGCAGCCCCGCCTCGCGCAGGTCGGTGCCCACGACGTCGGCCTTGACCTGGATCTTGCGCTCGATCAGCTCGCGCGTGTGGGGGCCGTCGGGGCGGGTGGCGGCCTCGGGGTCTTCTTCGATGAGCCGGAGGATCTCCGGGTCGGCGATGAAGCCGCCCTTGATGATCTCGGCCAGGCCCGCCACGTAGTCCCGTTTCGGCATGCCGTCCAGCGTGGACAGCTCGCACAAGACGCCCGCGGGCGGAAGGAACGTGCCGACGAGGTTTTTGCCCTCGGGTGTGTCGATGCCGTTCTTGCCGCCGACCGCCGCGTCGACCATGGCCAGCAGGGTCGTGGGCACGAGCACCACCTGGACGCCGCGCAGCCACGTGCCGGCGACGAACCCGGCCAGGTCGGTCGTCGCGCCCCCGCCCACACCGACGACGGCGTCGGAACGGGTGACGCCGTGACGACCGAGCGCCGACCACAGCCCCGCGGCCACCTCGACGGTCTTGGCCTGCTCGCCGTCCGGCACGGGCAGCTCGACCACGTCGTAGCCGGCCTCGGACAGCGCCGCGCAGACCGGCCGGGAGATGTCGGGCAGGGTCTCTGGGCAGATCACGGCGATCGTGCGCACGCCCGGCTTGAGCAGCGTGGTCAGCTCGGCCAGCACGCCGGTGCCGACCACGACGTCGTAGGGGCTGTCGCCGCGTACGGTGATCCTGGTGGCGGCGGTCATGCGGGCAGCCCCTTCACGATCTCGTCGGCGAGCTCTGCCGGCTCGCGCTTGTCCGTCACCACGGTCGCCACGGCGAGCCGCTCGTAGATCGGCCGCCGCTCCTCCATGAGCTTCTTCAGCTGGCTGCGCGGGTTGAGCACGAGCAGCGGCCGGGCGGATGCGAGCCCGACCCGCTGAACCGCGTCCGGCAGCCCGACCTGCAGGTAGACCACGTGGTGGCCGGCGAGCAGCGCCTGGGTCTCCTCGTTGAGCACGGCTCCGCCGCCCAGCGACAGAATGCCGTCGTGCTCGGCCAGCGCCCGGCGCACGGCCTCGTGCTCCAGCTCGCGGAAGCGGGCTTCCCCGTCCTCGACGAAGATGTCGGCGACGGGCTTGCCCGCTACGGCCTCCACGTCGGCGTCGGTGTCACGGAACGCGACGCCGAGCCGCTCCGCGAGCAGCCGCCCGATGGTCGTCTTCCCGGACCCAGGAGGCCCGATCAGAACTACTGTCGTCATTTCACCCCTCCTCGTACGCTCCACCGTGTCATTTGATCACCATGGAGGAGAGGTAGCCGGACAGGTTGCGGGCGACTTCCTCGACCGAGTCGCCGCCGAACTTCTCCAGCGCCGCGTCGGCCAGCACCAGCGCGACCATGGCCTCGGCCACGACGCCGGCCGCCGGCACGGCGCACACGTCGGAGCGCTCGTGGTGCGCCTTGGCCGCCTCGCCGGTCTTGACGTCGATCGTGGCCAGCGCCCTCGGCACGGTGGAGATCGGCTTCATGGCGGCGCTGACCCGCAGGATCTCGCCGTTGGTCATGCCGCCTTCGACGCCGCCCGCGCGGTTGGTGATGCGCTTGACGCCGTCCTCGGCGGTGTATTCGATCTCGTCGTGGGCACGGGACCCGGGCCTGCGCGCGGTCTCGAAACCGTCGCCGACCGCGACGCCCTTGATCGCCTGGATGCCCATGAGCGCCGCGGCGAGCCGGGAGTCGAGCCTGCGGTCCCAGTGGGTGTAGCTGCCCAGGCCCGGCGGCAGGCCGTAGGCGAGCACCTCGACGACGCCGCCGAGCGTGTCGCCGTCCTTGTGGGCCTTGTCGATCACCTCGACCATGGCGGCGCTGCCCTCGGGGTCCGAGCACCTGACCGGGTCCTCATCGATCCTGGCCAGGTCGTTCGGCCCCGGCAGGATCTCGGTCGGAGTCTGGGCGCCGCCGATGGAGGTCACGTGGCTGACGATGTCGACGCCGAGCGCCTGCTTGAGAAACCGCCTGGCGACCTCGCCGAGCGCGACGCGGGCCGCGGTCTCGCGGGCACTGGCCCGGTCGAGCACCTGCCTGGCGTCGTCGAACCCGTATTTCTGCATGCCCGCCAGGTCGGCGTGCCCCGGGCGGGGGCGCGACCTGGGCGCGTTGCGTGCCAGGCCCTCCAGCTCGGCCGCATCGACCGGGTCGGCCGCCATGACCTTCTCCCACTTGGGCCATTCGGTGTTGCCGATGCGGATCGCGACCGGGCTGCCCATGGTCCGCCCGTGGCGCACGCCGCCGACGATCGTGACCTGGTCCTGCTCGAACTTCATCCGGGCGCCGCGGCCATAGCCGAGCCGGCGACGGCGCAGGGCCTCGTCGATCGCGGCCGTGGTCACCTCCACCCCGGCCGGGAGGCCTTCCATGACGGCGACGAGTTCGGGCCCGTGGGACTCTCCGGCGGTCAACCAGCGCAACATGCGTACAAGTCTTCCATGTGCGGCCTAGTGAGATGTCCCACGTTCACGTGTCGAGACACAGCACCGTGAACGCCCCCAACAGCATGAACGGCCCGAACGGGAACTGCGTGTGCCTGGTGCCGCGCCCGGTCGCGAGCAGCGCCAGGGCGTAGAACGCGCCGAGCAGCTGCCCGCTGAACGCCGCCACCACCCACGCCTGCCAGCCCAGCGCCGCGCCCGCCATGCCGATGAGCCCGGCCAGCTTGACGTCGCCCAGTCCCAGCGCGTCAGGTCTGATGACCCACAGCAGCCCGTAGATCGCTGCCAACGCCGCTCCTCCGGCCAGCGCTCGCGGCAGCTCGCCGGTGGGCAGGAGGGCCAGGGCCGTGATCGGGTACGCGGGCAGCGTGATCGCGTCAGGCAGAAGCGTGGTGCGCCAGTCGATGACGGCCAGAGCGACGCCGATCACGGCGAACGGCACGTAAGGGAGGCCGAGGCGCCAGGTGACGAGCGCGGTGACGGCGGCGGTCACCAGCTCGGCCTTCGGCGGCCAGGGGGGGTCCGGGAGGCCGTCGTAGGAGTCGGCCAGCGCCCTGATGCGGTGTCCGCAAAGTAATCCGGCCAGCGCCATGAGTGCGACCACGAGCCGACCCTAATGCGGACCCGGCCGCGCCCGCCGCAGTTCCGCCGGTCCGCCGCGGCCTTCGTGGCCGATCGCCGGCATCGCCCCATTCAGCGGCGGGAGAACACGGGGACGTACAGGTTCGGCGGCGCGAGAATCATCGCCCTTCAGCGGCGCGAAAACCAGCGGCGGCGGCGCCGTGCCGGCTCGACCTTGGCCACGGTCGCGTTCTCGAGCCGGTCGGCGGTGCCGGACTCGATCGCCGCAAGGGCCTCCATGACCGCGCCCTCGATCACGAACTGCACGGGCCCGGCCACGTCCACCACGACCGCCGCCGCCTGCTCCTGCACGGCGGCCCGGCACACCTGCAGCGTGGTCGCCTGGATCGGCCGGGCGTCCGGCCGCCACCTGGCCAGCGCCTCCGCCCCGGTGAACGCCAGCACCGCCTGCCTGCCGTCCTGCCCGACGAGCTTGGGCAGGGCCATCTCGCTCTCCTTTTCCTGCCGCAGCCCGTGCGCGCCGACCTCGGACTCGGTCAGCAGGGCGACCACAGGCACCAGGAGCCTGGCGCCGCTGAGGGCGTTGAGCACGTCGGTGGGGTCGGCCGTGCCCGCCTGGAAGGCGGCCAGGGCCGCGGTCACCGCGGGCGCGGCGCGGCCGTCGTCCTCGGGGTCGAGTGGCTGCGGGATGCTGGGCACAGCGTACGAGCTTACCTGCGCCGAGCTTCGGCCCTGAGGGTGCGGGCCAGGCGCGGCATGCCAGCGATCAGCCGGACCGCGAACCCCCACCTGGCCCGCCGGCCCGGCAACGCGTGCAACTCCCCCAGCCACTCCTCCAGCCACCGGCCCCGGGCCCCGGCCGGAAGCATGATCGCACCGGCGGAGATGACGCCGAAGGACGCTCGTATCCCGCCCCGCCCGGACAGCGTCGCGGTGGACAGCCGCCGCAACTCCTCCTCGACCCGCACCAGGCCCAGCCGGCCGGCGATGGGCACGACGACGTCCAGCGTCTCCAGGGCCTTGCGCCGCTGCTTCTCCTCGGGCAGGAAGCGCATCGTCCGCTGGTTGTGCAGACGGTCGGCCAGCTTCAGCGTCAGCACGCGCTCGTCGGTCGAGGTCTCCCAGTCCGGGGGCCGGCGCTCGGGGTCGTCGAGAGTCCGCAACCCGCGCACCAGCTCCACGACCGGCTCCCCGAACTCGGCGACCAGCTCCTGCTCTGTGCAGCCGGTGTCGTCCAGCACGTCGTGCAGCAGCCCTGCGCAGATCAGCTCGTGGTCCATGCCAAGCTCGGCCAGGATCGCAGCGACGGCGATCGAGTGGGTGATGTACGGGTCTCCGCTGCGCCGCCACTGGTCGCGATGCCAGTAGGCGGCCACCAGATGAGCTCGCTGAACCAGCTCCAGCCGCTCGCCGGTCAGCCTGCCGCCGGCGGCGTCCAGGACCGGCTGGAGCCGGCCATGCAGGTTCGGTCCCCGGTCGTGCGCGTCCTGTCCGGCGGCCCCCGTCATGACGCGGCCTCCGAGGGGAGCAGCCAGGCGGGGACGGCCTGGCTGCGCGAGCGGTAAGCGCGGGCGATGGCGTCGCGGGCCTGCTCCGCGCCGTGGGCGGTGATCCGGTAGTAACGGCGGCGCGGGCGGCCCTCCGCCACATGCGTCTCGGGATCCTCCCACCGGCTCTCCACCCAGCCGATCTGCTCCAGCCTGGCCAGGATCGGGTAAAGGGTGCCGCTCGGCATCTCCGCCTGCTCGCACAGCTCCAGCCCGTAGCGTTCGCGCGCCGGATCGTTCAGGAGGGCGCGAAGCACGGCCTGGGTCGGCATGGTCATACGCGGGCCGTTGCTCTTCATATCTCGTACTCTACATAGCTAGAGTTGTGGCTGTCGAGCCACAGTCCCGCTACCCGAGTTCGGAGATGGCCGCCACCGGGCCGCCGCCCGACGGGCCCTGGTGGACGGCGGCCACCGAGACGAACACCGCCGGATCTCCCGTGACCGACGCCGCCACCCCGCCGACGGCCGCCTTGATCTGGCGGTGCCAGTGCACGTCGGAGTCGTCCAGCATGATGTTGCGCCGCCCTCGCACCCGACCCGACGGGTCGGCCTCGCATTTCATGAACACGTTGACCAGTCGCCCGTCGAGGTCCGACGGGTGCGGGCGCTCGGGCAGCGGGAGCCCGGAGTCCCGGATGGCCTCCCAGATGCCGTCCGCGTCCAGGGCGTCCTTCATGACGCTGTGACCGATGCGGTAGCGCCCGCCGATCCCCCGTACGTTGCCCACCAGCACGATCTGCGCCCGGTCCAGCTCCACCCCGGACGAGCAGGACGCCACGGACGAGTACAGCGACAGGTCCTTGTGGATCTGGTCGGCGCCGGGCATGTCGATCTCGCCGAGCGCCACGGCGATGCCGAGGGCGGTGGTCGAGTTGGACAGGTCCATGGAGGGGCCGGTCTCCTCGATGGCGGTGTCCTGGCCGCGGCTCTTGGCGTCGGTGATGGTGGCCAGAGTCAGTAGCGGCGTCTTGGTCTGCACGTAGTGGACGTCACGCGGGTCGTCGATGCCGGCGATCTTCATGGCCTCGCGGACCCCGGCGGCGACCTTCTCCACCATGGCCGGACGGCCGATGTCCTCGGGCAGGATGACCTCGCTCATCGCCACGCCGACCGACAGGCGCGGCTCCTCGGAGGCGGGGGCGTTCGCGGTGGTGGCGAAGATCGTGGCGTGCGGGCTGAGCACGCCGTCGGTGCCGCCCGACCACACCAGGGGCACGCTCTCCGGCGCCGGATGCCCGTGCGCGGCCAGCACCTCCCGGAAGGCGCGGTCGGCCAGGATACGGGTGTAGTCGTTGACGCCGCCGTTGCCCTCGGTCTTGCCGATGACGGCCAGCACCCGATCGGCCTCGATGACGCCGTCGGCGATGAGCCGCGACAACCCGGACGCGTCGGTGACACTCTCGATCGGCACCTTGCGCACTTCGATCGGTTCCGGCATGCGACGCCCCTTCCCTCTTACCTCTTGGTGACGCTAACCGAGCCGGTCAGCGGGGTTCATGGGCAATGTCTGCCCATGAACCCCGCCGGCCATGTCAAGGTGCGCTGAGCGCCACGGTCGGAGACAGCCGGGCGGCTCGGGCCGCGGGATAGATCCCGGCCACCCCGCCGACGAGCAGCGTGGCGGCGGCCGCCCCGGCCAGGGCCCAGGCGTCCAGGGTGGGCGGGAAGGCATGGCCGAGCGCGTACCCGGAGGTGACCAGGGCGCCCAGCACGATGCCGGCCAGCCCGCCGAGCGCGGACAGCAGCAGGGATTCGGTGAGGAACTGCAGGCGTACGTCGGTCCTGGTGGCGCCGAGCGCGCGGCGCAGCCCGATCTCCCTGCGGCGTTCGAGCACGGAGATCACCATCGTGTTCGCGATGCCCACCCCGCCGACCAGCAGGGCGACCGCGCCCAGTCCGAGCAGGAGGTTCGTGAACGCCCCCGCGGCCGCCGCCCGCGCTGCCAGCGCGTCGGACGGGCGGGCGATCGTGGTCTCCTCCGGGTGCTCGGGATTGACGGTACGGGCGAGCACCGCTGCCACGTCTTCGACCGACTCGGGATCGGCGCGTACGTAGACCGTGGTCGGATGCCCGTCGAAGCCCAGAAGCTCGGCGGCGGCCGGCCAGCCGACCAGTGCCGACCGGTCGATCTCCGGCGCCAGCGGGAGCGTGTCGAGCACGCCGAGCACGGTGAACCAGCGGCGGCCCAGCCATACCTGGTCGCCACCGCGTGCTCCCAGTCGCTGGGCGGCGACGGCGCCGAGCACGACGGTCGGGTAGCGGCTCGTGGCCTGGCTGAACCAGGCGCCCGTGCCCTGGAGGGTGTCCAGGAGGTGCTCGGTGGCGGCCTGTACGGCGACGCCGCCGGTGCGTTCGGGCGGGATCAGGTCGCTGCGGTAGATCCTGGCCTCCAGCTGGGCCGTCGCGGCGACAGACCGTACCGGGCCGATCTGGCCGGTCATCGCGACGGCGGTCTCGGGCAGGCTGGACTGCTCGCCCCTGACCGTCTGGCCGGCGGTGACGGTGAGGAGGTTGGTGCCGAGGCTGTCGAGCTTGCGCAGGAGGTCGGCGCGGCTGGAGGCGGAGATGCCGATGACCGCCACCATGGTGGCGATGCCGATCGCGATGCCCAGGGCGGACAGCACGGCCCGGCTGGGCCGGGCCCGCAGCCCGACGACGCCGAGCCGGAGCAGGTCACGCGGGCTCATGAGCGGTCTCCTCCACGATCAGGCCGTCGCGCATGCGGACGCGGCGTGGCAGGGCGGCGGCCAGGTCGGCGTCGTGGGTGATGATCACGAGTGTGGCCGCCACGGCGAACAACACCCGCAGCACCTCCGCCCCGGAGGCCGAGTCCAGGTTGCCCGTGGGCTCGTCGGCCAGGAGGAGCACGGGCTCGCCGATGATCGCCCGGGCCACGGCGACCCGTTGTTGCTCGCCGCCCGAGAGCTCGTGCGGACGGTGGTGGAGGCGGTGCGCCAGTCCGACCCGCTCCAGGGCGTGCGCCGCCCGGCCTCTGCGCTCGCTCATCGGGATCCGCGCGTAGAGGAGGCCGTCGGCGACGTTCTCCAGGGCGCTCAGGCCGGGGATGAGGTGGAAGTGCTGGAAGACGAAGCCGATCGTCGAGGCCCGCAGCGCGGCGAGCCGCCGGTCGGGGAGATGGGCGATGTCGTGGCCGGCGACGCGGACGGTTCCCGAGGAGGGTCGGTCGAGGGTGCCGAGCAGGTGGAGCAGGGTCGACTTGCCGGAGCCGGACGGCCCGACGATCGCCACGGCCTCGCCCGCGTCGACCCTGAGATCCACGCCCCGCAACGCCTCGACCCCGCCCGGGTATGCCTTCGTGACTCCGGCCAGCTCCGCCACGGGTCCCTCGCCCGGATCGCCTGTCATGCCCCTTGCCGGACCGTCGCCCACGCCGCGCGCCTGAAGCCGCCGCTTTGCGATGTCGGTCATGACGCCGGCACCTCGACCTTCATGCCCTCGCTCAGTCCGGCGCCCGTAACCTCCACGCGGCCTCCGGCGAACAGTCCGGGTGTAACGGTGATCACGACGCCCTGCTGTGTGCGTACGCCGTACCCGCCCTCGCGCAGGGCCAGCAGGGCCTCCACCGGCACCGACAACACGTCCTCTCGGGTGTCACTGCGCAGGTCCACTGTGACGGGCACCTCGCGCAGCGCCCCTGTCGAGCCGCGCGGGGCGACCTCGACGTCGACGGTGACGCTGTCCTCGGACACCTCCGCCACCACCCCGACCTTGCTGATCGTGCCCTTGAGCCGGGCGCCGCCCGGCAGCTCCATCTCGACCTCCGCGCCCTTCCTGGCCAGGTGCTGGTCGGCGATGTCGAGGTCGATGGCGACGACCCGCCGGGTGCTGCGTACCACGAGCAGCTCGGTTCCGGCCGAGACCGGATCACCCACCTGGGCCTTGGTCTGCTTCACCCAGGCCTGGCCGGGCAGCACGGCCGCCTGGGCGGCGTCCACGGCGCCGGTGACCGGCAGGTTCCTGTCGGCCTGCCAGCCGGCGACGGCGGCGGCGGTGGCCGTGGTGAATTGGTCGTCCACTGTCATGCCGGTGCCGTAGCCGAGAGCTTTGAGGTTGCGTTCGAGCTGGGCGACGTCCGCGCCATTCACGCCCACGGACAGCTCCCGGTAGATCGGTATTTTTCCGTAGAAGAGGGTGACCGGGCGGCGATCGACCGTGTAGAGGGTCTGACCCCGCTTGACCGAAGTGCCCTTGGCCTTGATCGCGGTCAGCGTGCCAGAGGGCCCTGCCCGCAGCACGCGTTCGTCGGCGTAGGCGAGCATGCCCTCCACGGTCTCGGAGTCGGCCAGGTCTCCCCTCGTCACCTCGGCATAGGAGGGAGCGGCGGACGGGGAGGGCGCGGCGGCGGGTTCGCCGGCGCCGAGCGTGACGGCGAGCGCCGCCACCGCCGCGGCGCTCAGGACTGCTCCGGCCAGGATCGCGCGTCTCACTTGGTCCCCCCGGACTTCTTCTCGCCCAGCAGCGGCCGGCACTTCTCGTCGGCGGTCTTGAACGGGCCGGTGTTCCTGCGGGGCAGGTCGTCGGTGTCGGGCCAGCGGGCGTCGCCGTTCACGACGACGGGGTCCGGCCAGTTCAGGCCCTGCTCGCGCATGCAGCGCGCGTAGTCGAGCATGCCGTCGAGCGACTGCTGGTCGTTGTCGCGGTTCACGGTCTGCGGGGGCGCCAGCGACCGGCAGGCCGTCATGGCCTTCTCCATCAGCTCCCGCCCGGCCTGGTCGGCGTCGTCGACGTCGACCCGCTCCCCCGGGGCCGGATCCTCGACCTTGAGCCCCTGGTCGCGCAGGCATTGCGCGAACTTCAATACGTCCGCGCTCGCGGACGGCGAGGACGTGGCGGACGCGGGCCCGCCCGCGGACGCGACACCGTCCCCGGGCGGGGCGGCGGCGCAGCCTGTCGTCACCGCAAGGACGATCAGTGCCACCAGGCACCTGACCATGGTCGATCACCTCCCGCACGGGGAACGCTCGTCCCCGTGCGGATCCAGGTGTAGGCGGCGGGTCTCATCAGACCTCAAACCCCGCCTGAGGGTTTGCTAATCGAGCGGGAGCCGGACGGAGAAGGTCGTGCCGCGGCCCAGGGCCGACTCGACGCCTGCCGAGCCTCCGTGGGCCGCCACGACCGCCTGGACGATCGCCAGTCCCAGCCCCGACCCCTCGCGCGAGCGGGCCCCCGGCGCCCGGTAGAAGCGCTCGAACACCCTGGCCGCCTCGCCCTCGGCCAGCCCGGGGCCGTGGTCGGCGACCTCCAGCACGGCGTGCCCGTCCTCGTGCCGGACCCGTACGTCGACGGCGGTCCCCGGCGGGGTGTGCGTGAGCGCGTTGCGTACGAGATTGCGCAGCACCTGCCCCAGCTCGGCCGCGTCGCCCAGGACCACGAACGCCGCGTCCTCGCCGAACGCGAACGTGATGTCGCGCTCGGGCGCCAGCACCCGCGCGTCGCGTACGACCTCGGCGGCCAGCGGCAGCAGGTCCACGGGCCCATGCTCGCGCGGCCGCTCGGCGTCGAGCCGGGCGAGGACCAGCAGGTCGTCCACGAGCGCCCCCATCCGCCTGGCCTCCTCCTCGATCCGCCGCACGTTCTCGCTGTCGGCGTGCCGCAGGAAGTGCTCGGCGTAGCCGCGGACGACGGTCACCGGGGTGCGCAGCTCGTGGCTGGCGTCGGCCACGAAACGCCGCATCCGCTCCTCCGACTCCCGCCGGGCGGCGAAGGCGGCCTCGATCCTGGCCAGCATGTCGTTGAGCGCGGCCCCGAGGCGGCCCACCTCGGTACGGGGGTCCACGTCGGGCACCCGCCGCGACAGCCGGCCGTCGGCGATCTGCCGGGCCGCGCTCTCGATCTCGGCGAGCGGCCGCAGGCTCCGCCGTACGAACACGAGCCCCGCGACGGCCAGCACCACCACGACCACGCCCCCGGCGAGCAGCTCGATCATGCCGAGCAGCCCGATGGTGGCGTCGATCTCGCGCAGATCCATGGCGGCGACGATCGACTGGCCGCCCGGCCGGGTGTCGACGAGCACGCGCCAATCGCCCGCCGTGTACGGCTCCCGCTCGGCCTGCGGCACGACCGGCGGCCCGCCCGGGTCCCCGCTGACCACCGCCCCTGTGGCGTCGCGGACCTGGAAGACGTAACCGGCGGGCCGCCGCGCCGGGCGGTCGTCGGCCGGGCCGGCCTGGGCGAGCGTCCGGAGCTGCAGGTCGACCTTGTCCACGAGCTCGGCACGCAGCAGGACCAGGCTGGCCACACCGATCGTGACCAGGGCGAGCAGCACGAGGGCGACCGTCCCGGCGATCAGCCGCACCCGCAGGCTACGGAACGCGGAGAACATAGCCCACCGAGCGCACTGTGTGGATGAGCCGCGGCTGGGCGGAGTCGACCTTCCTGCGTAAGAGCGACACGTACTGCTCGACAATGCCGGGATTGCCGCTGAAGTCGGGATCCCACACGTGCTCGAGGATCTGGGCACGGGACAACACCCGGTTGTGGTTGACCATGAAATACCGCAGCAGCTGGAACTCCGTCGCCGACAGTTGGACCTGTCTGCCCGACCGCCACACGGTGTGCGCGTCCTGGTCGAGCTCCAGGTCGGCGACCGCCAGCCGGACCGGCGCCGCCGCGGTGCGCCGGCTGCGGCGCAGCAGCGCGTGAATGCGGGCGATCAGCTCCTCCAGGCTGAAGGGCTTGGTGACATAGTCGTCGCCGCCCGCCGTCAGCCCGCGCACCTTGTCCGCGGTGGCGTCCCTGGCGGTCAGGAAGAGCACGGGGGTGCGGTCGCCGCCCCCGCGCAGCCGCCGTACCACGTCGAATCCATCCAGGTCGGGCAGCATGACGTCGAGCACGATGAGGTCGGGCGCGTGCCGCTGGACCAGACGCACCGCCTCCCGCCCGTCCGCGGCGGCCACCACCTCGAACCCCTCGCGCAGGCAGCCGACGAGCAACTCGCGCAAGCTCGGTTCGTCCTCCACGACGAGCAACGTGTCCATGGCCACCAGGCTAAAGCGGAAAGTTCAACGTAATCTAAACGCGTGATTCGCGAAGCACACGTCAACGGGATCAAGCTCGTCTACCGGGAGGAAGGCGACCCCGCCACTCCCCCGCTGCTGCTGATCCACGGCCGCACGGCGAACCACAATGACTGGAACGGCATCACCCAGCACTTCGCGGCCCGCTACCACGTGCTCGTCCCCGACCTGCGAGGGCACGGGGCCAGCGACTACCCGGGCGCGTACGCGCTGCCGGACATGGCCCAGGACATCGCGGGCCTGCTCGATCACTTGAGGATGGAACGGGCCACGGTGATCGGGCACTCGCTGGGCGGCATGGTGGCCTATCAGCTGGCCATGCGCCATCCGGGCCGCGTCGAGCGACTCGTGCTGGAGGACGTGGCGCCGCCGCTGCCGTTGAAGAACCGGCCGCCCATCGTGGAGGACGGCTCCACCGGGTTCGACTGGCGGATGATGCACGACACCGAGCGTCAGTTCCTCGATCCCGATCCGGGCTGGCTGGAGGGGCTGGCCAGGATCACCGCGCCGACGCTGGTGATCTCGGGCGGGGCGGCGAGCCCGTTCGACGCCGCGGGGACGGCGGCCCGGATCCCGGGGGCCAGGCTGGTGACGATCGAGGCCGGGCATCTCGTCCACGTGACGGCGCGCCGGGCGTTCCTGCGGGCGGTCGACGACTTCGTGAACGACCGCCTCACCACGCCGTAACGCGCGCGTGACGCGGGGGAGCAAGGGTAGGGGCGTGGTCGAGATGCACGTACACGAGCGCTTGAGCCGGCTGCGGCTGATGGCGCCGCCGATCCTGCAGTGCGCCGTCGCGGCCGCCCTCGCCTGGCTCGTGGCCAAGGACCTGCTCGGGCACAGCCGCCCGTTCTTCGCGCCCATCGCGGTCGTCGTGTGCATCGGCGTGGGGCTCGGTCAGCGGCTGCGGCGGGTGGTGGAGCTGGTCGTCGGGGTCAGCCTCGGCGTCGGCGTGGGCGACCTGCTCGTGTCCTGGATCGGCTCAGGGGCGTGGCAGATCGCGCTGGTGGTGGCGCTGGCGATGGCGGCCGCGGTGCTGCTCGACAGCGGCTCGCTGATCGTGCTCCAAGCCGGCTCCTCGGCGGTGCTCGTGGCGACCTTGCTGCCGCCGAGCGGCACAGGCGGAATCGACCGGATGGTCGACGCTCTGGTGGGCGGCCTCATGGGGCTGGCCGCGGTGGCGCTGCTGCCGTCCAGCCCGTCGGCGCTGGCGCACCGGCACGCGGCCGGGATGTTCGACGCGCTCGGCGACGCCCTGCGAGGGATCGCGGAGGCCATCGAGAAGTCCCGGTCGAGCCTGGCCACCGAGGCGCTCGAGGCCGCGCGGGGCAGCCAGACGAACGTGGAGGAGTTCAAGCAGGCGCTGGAGACCAGCCGGGAGATCGCCACCATCTCGCCGCTGCACCGGCACCGCCGCGGCAGGCTCGAGGGGTACGAGAAGGCCGCCGTGCCGCTCGACCACGCGCTGCGCAACGCCAGAGTGCTGGCCAGGCGGGCCATCGTGGCGCTCGACGGCTCCAGCGCGCTGCCGCCCTGGCTGCCCGGGACGCTGCGCGCGCTGGCCGACGCCACGCTGCTGCTCAGGGAGGAGCTGGCCGACGGGCGCACGCCGGAAGAGGCCCGTGAGGCGATCCTGGCGGTGGCGTCGGGGCAGGACGCCGACCGCTGGGGGTTCTCGGCGGACGTGATGATCGCGCAGGTCCGGTCGATCACCGTGGACCTGTTGCAGGCCACCGGCACCGATCGCGAGGAGGCCGTGGCCGCGCTGCCGCCGCTGGACACCTTCCCCGAAAAGGACGTTTCCGGGGGAATGTGACCTTAATGTCACAAAGATCCGCCAAGGTAGAAGGGTGCGAACCCGGCTCAGCGATCACGTGAAGGACCGACTGGGCACGTTCGGCCTCATCGTGCCGTCCATCGCGCAGTGCGCGGTCGGCGCCGCGCTGGCCTGGGTCATCGCCAGGGACCTGCTCGGCCACCCGGCGCCGTTCTTCGCGCCCATCTCCGTGCTGATCTGCGTGGGCATCGGTCTGGGGCAGCGGCTGCGGCGGGTCGTCGAGCTGGTCGTGGGCGTCAGCCTTGGCGTCGGCGTGGGCGACCTGCTCGTGTCCTGGATCGGCTCGGGGGCGTGGCAGATCGCGCTGGTGGTGGCGCTGGCAATGACCATCGCGGGGCTGCTGGACAGCGGGGCGCTGTTCGTGGCCCAGGCCGGGTCGTCGGCGGTGCTGGTGGTCACCCTGGTGCCCGGCGCGGGCGTGGGCGGGCTGGACCGCATGCTCGACGCGCTGACCGGCGGCCTCATCGGCATCGCGGCCGTCGCGCTGCTGCCCGCGAGCCCGTTCGCGATCGCGGCCAAGCATCTGTCCGGGGTGCTCGACGCGCTGTCCACAGTGCTGGAGCGGGCCGCGGAGGCCATCGAGAAGCGGGACGTGGACCTGGCGGCGGAGGCGCTGGAGGAGGCGCGCGGCACGCAGGCGGCGGTGGAGGAGTTCGAGCAGGCGCTGGAGACCAGCAAGGAGATCACCATGATCTCACCGCTGCACTGGCATCGGCGGGCCCGCCTGGCCCGGTACGAGACCGCCGCCATGCCCGTCGATCTGGCCCTGCGCAACGCCCGGGTGCTCAGCAGGCGCACGCTGTCCTCGCTCGGAGAGGCGAGCCCGCCACCGGCAACGCTGGCCGAGGCGATGCGTGAGGTGTCGGAGGCGGCCCTGCTGCTGCAGCTGGAGCTGGGGGCGGGGCGGGAGCCGACGCTGGCGCAGCAGGCGCTGCTGGCGGTGGCGGCACGGGAGCGGCCCGAGCAGCTGGGCTTCTCGGCCCATGTGATCATCGCGCAGCTGCGGTCCGTGGTCGTGGATCTGCTGCAGGCGACCGGGATGGAGCACGAGGAGGCCACGGCGGCGCTGACGCCGCTCGACAAGCCCGACCAGGAGTGAGGCCGTCAGGACGGCTGGGTGAAGGTGCGCAGGACGTCGGCGATCTCGTCGACTTCGGTGAGCTTGCCGGAGGCGACGGCGATGACGAGGTCATAGGCGACGTCATCGTCGGCCGGGTCGAGCTCGACGCCGTTCTTGGCGAGGAAGACATAGGTCAGCAGCCAGTCCGCCCGCTTGTTGCCGTCGACGAAGGGGTGGTTGGCGACCACCGAGTGGAGGAGGGCGGCGCCCTTCTCGAACAGGTCAGGATAGGCGTCCCGTCCGAAGAGGGATGTCTGCGGCCTGAGGAGGGCCGCCTCGAGCAGGCCGAGATCGCGCACCTCGATGGGGCCGCCGACAGCGGCGCGCGCAACGCGCAGCCCCTGCTCCAGGGTGACATAGCGGGTCACTCGCCTAGCCTCCGCAACAGATCGGCGAAGCGCTGCGCGCCCTTCGCCGCCAACGCGTCAGTCATTTCGTCGTCCGACACGCGCTGGAGGTAGTCGTCGATCGCGCGTAGAGCGACCTGCTGCATGCTCCGCCCCTCCACCTCCGCGCGCTTGCGGAGGGCGTCGGTCTGCTCGTCACTCAAGCGAAGGGTCATAGCCATACTCCGCATCATAGGTGCGAGGAGGTATCACCTTGATACCGCGCATGGCAGATTACCCTACGTGACGATACGTTGACTCACCGCGGAACAAGATGGAACAGCGTGCCGTCCATCGGGTCCAGGTCGCGCAGGGAGATGTCGTCCAGCCTGGCCACCGCCTCCTCCGGCAACACCAGCTCGAACGCCGCCAGGTTCTCCCGCAACTGCCTCACCGACCGCGGCCCGATCAGGACCGAGGTCACCCCGGGTCGCCCCGCCACCCAGGCCAGCGCCACCTCGGCCGGTGCCGCGCCGACCTCGGCCGCGACCTTGACCAGCCCCTCGGCGATGGCCAGGTTGCGGTCGTTCAGCAGCGAACGGGCCCACCGGTCCGCGCCCGCCATCCCCAGCAGCCGGCCCATCCTGCTGTCCGGGTCCGGGGTCTCGCCGGGCCGGTAGCGGCCGGTCAGCACGCCGCCGCCGAGCGTCCCGTACACGACCGTGCCGATCCCGTGCCGCGCGCACACGGGCAGGATCTCCGCCTCGATCACACGCTGGATCAGCGAGTACTGTGGCTGGAGGCTCACGAACGGGGCGCCGCCCACGCGGGCGGCGGCCCACTGCGACTCGACGATCTGCGTCGCGGTGAAGTTGGAGCAGCCGAGGTAACGGACCTTCCCCGCGCGGACGAATCCGTCGAGGGTTGCCATGGTCTCCTCGATCGGCGTCGCCGGATCCCACTGGTGGCACTGGTAGAGGTCGATGTAGTCGGTGCCCAGCCGGCGCAGGCTGGCGTCGAGCGCCCTGGTGAGGTGCCGCCGCGACAGGCCGCGCCCTTCCGTGCCGACGGGCATGGCGCCTTTCGTGGCCAGCACGACCCACTCGCGCCGCCCCTTGAGCGCTCGGCCGACGATCTCCTCTGTCTCGCCCCGGTGGTAGAGGTCGGCGGTGTCGATGAAGGTGCCGCCCGCGTCGATGAAGGCGCCGATGATCCGGCCAGCCTCGGCTTCGTCGCTGGCGGCCAGGCCGTGCTCGGTGCCGAAGTTCATCGTGCCCAGGCATGCCCTGGAGACGCGCAGGCCGGAACGGCCCACGTTCAGGTAATCCATCGGGAATCCCCTAGAATTCGGAATGCTTGTTCCACTTGGACCATACGGAACACTCGTTCCGGTTGTCAACGGGAAACGAAGGGAGCCCCATGCGCGCCGACGCCCAGCGCAACCGCGCACGCGTGCTCGACGCCGCGGAAGAGGTGCTGGCCAGAGACGGACTGTCGGCGTCGATGCGCGAGATCGCCGAGGTCGCGGGCGTGGGGGTCGGTACGATCTACCGCCAGTTCCCCACGAAGGAGGCCCTCTACCAGGCCATCGTGATGGACCGGCAGCAACGGCTGGCAGGCCTGGCCGATGAGCTGGCCGCGGCACAAGACGCCGGTGCGGCGTTCTTCGCGTTCTTCACCAAGATCGTGGAGGACTCGACGGTCAAGAAGGTCCTCGTGGACGCACTGGCCGTCGCCGGCATCGACGCGAAGGCAGGCGCGCCCGACATCAGGGGAGCCATCGAGGCGCTCCTGACGCGTGCGCAGCGGGCCGGGGCGGTGCGGGGCGACGTCGGCATGGCCGAGTTGCTGGCCCTGCTCAGCGCCACCTGCCTGGCGGCCCAGCACAACAACTGGGACGAGGGCCTGCGCACCCGCACCCTCGCCGTCGTCTTCGACGGGCTCAGGCCCCCGACAGGCGCTTGAGTCTGGTCACCGCCTCGTCGATGACCTCCTCCTTCTTGCAGAAGGCGAACCTGACGAAGTGCCGGCCCCGCTCGGCGTGGTCGTAGAAGACCTGGGTGGGGATGGCCACCACCCCGGCCAGCTCCGGCAGCCTCCTCGTCAGGTCCAGCCCGTCGGTGAATCCGAGCGGCCTGATGTCGGTCTGCACGAAATAGGTGCCCGCCGGCTTGAGCACCTCGAACCCGGCCGCCGCCAGCCCCTCCATGAGCCGGTCGCGCTTGTCCTGGAGCCCGGCGCGCAGCGCGGCCACCCATTCCAGCTCCTGCCGCAGCCCGTACGCGACCGCCAGCTGCCACGGCGCGCTCGCGGTGAACGTGAGGAACTGCTTGACCGTCTGCACCGCCGTGACCAGCGGCGCCGGCGCGCACACCCACCCGGTCTTCCAGCCGGTCACCGAGAACGTCTTGCCCGCCGAGGAGATCATCACGGTGCGCTCCCGCATGCCGGGCAGGGTGGCCAGCGGAATGTGCTCGACTCCGTCGAACGTCAGGTGCTCGTAGACCTCGTCGGTGATCGCCACCAGATCCCGCTCCTGGCAGAGCTCGGCGATGACGGTCAGCTCGGCGCGGGTGAACACGGTCCCCGTGGGGTTGTGCGGCGAGTTGACCAGGATGGCGCGGGTGCGCGGCGTGACCGCGGCACGCAGCTCGTCGGGGTCGAACGTGAAGCGGCCCGCGACCGGCCGCAGCGTGACGCCCACCAGCCGGGCCTGGGCCAGCGCGATCGAGGCGGCGTAGGAGTCGTAGTAGGGCTCGAACGCGATCACCTCGTCGCCCGGCTCGCACAGTGCCAGCACGCTCGCCGCGATGGCCTCGGTGGCGCCCACGGTGACGAGGATCTCGCCGGCCGGATCGTAGGACAGCCCGTAATGCTCGGCCCGGTGCTCGGAGACGGCACGGCGCAGCTCGGGCATCCCGGGCCCCGGAGGATATTGGTTGGCGCCCGACGTGATCGCCTGGACCGCGCGATCGAGCATCGCCGCCGGCCCGTCGGTGTCGGGGAAGCCCTGACCGAGGTTGATCGACCCGGTCTGAACGGCGAGCGCGCTCATCTCGGCGAAAATCGTCGTCCCGAAGGCGCGCATCCTGGCCACAAGAGGTTCCGTCACAACGCCAGACTATTAGTCTTCCTTCCGTGATCACTCGGGTCGTGCTCGCCCTCGCCCTGTCCGTGCCTGCCGTCATGACCTTCACCCCACCGTCCGCCGCGCCCCGGCCAGGCGGCTGCCCGGTCGTCATGCCGCCTCGCACCACCTGCGGGTTCCTCGTCGTCCCCGAGCGCAGGGACGCCCCGGACAGGAGGATCAAGGTCGGCTACGCCGTGCGCTCTTCGACCGCGAAGGGGCGCAAACCGGACCCGGTCGTGTACATGAGCGGCGGCCCGGGATCGGCGTCGATCCAGCTCACCGGTTTCCTGAGCGCGATGTTCCCGGACCGTGACGTGGTGACGATCGAGCAGCGCGGCGGCCCGCACTCCGAGCCCGTGCTGGGCTGCCCCGAGACGGCCGCGGCGCTGCTCGGGCAGCTGCGCACGCCTCCCACGGACGTGGGCGCGGCCGCCGTCAAGTGCCGCGACCGGCTCCGCGAACAGAGCATCGACCTGCGGGGATACAACACGAAGGAGATGGTGGCCGACGTCGTCGCGTTACGTCGGGAGCTCGGCTACGCGTCGTGGAACCTGTTCGGCGTCAGCTACTCGACGAGGGTCATGCTGGACGTGGCCGCGGCCGACCCGGAGGGCACCCGCACCGTGGTGCTGGACTCGTTCCTGCCGGAGCGCGTCGCCTGGTACGACGACGCCGAACGCAACCTCGCGGACACGATGACCCTGCTCGGCGTCCGGGACGAGTCCGCGGCCATGACCGCCAGGCTGAACGCCGCACCGGCGCGGGTGCCGGTCACCGACCCAGTGCTCGGCAGGGGGTTCACGGCGCGGATGACCGGCGACGACGTGGCCACCATCATGGCGGAGGCGCTGCACGAGGCTGACGTCGCCGCGGTGGCGCCGGCGCTGGTCCCGGCGCTGGCCGGCGGGCACGACGAGCTGCTGCGGCCGCTGGCGGACGCCGTGGGCGAAGGGCTGACCTCGCACGCGTTCGGGCTGTATCACGCGGTGCAGTGCCAGGACGAGGTCCCGTTCAACGCCTTCACCGCCAAGTCCCGGCTGTTCACCGTGAACGCCGACAGAGCGGTGTGCGACGCGTGGCGGCTCCCCAAGTCCACGCCGGTCAACAGCGCCCCCAAGGGCCCGGTGCTCGTGCTCGGCGGCCGGTACGACCCCACCACCCCGCCCAGGACCAGCAGACCCGCCGCCGAGGCGCTCCCCGCCGGCCGCTTCGCCGAGATCCCCGGCGCCGCGCACGCCGTCTTCCTCACCAGTGCATGCGCCCGAAGGAAGATCGTCGACTTCGTGGCCGATCCGGTCTCCAACACCGCCGCGCCCTGCCTGGACGACGCCGACCGGCCTGGCGACCTGCACGTGACCGGCGCCCCCTACCAGATCTCCCGGTCGCCGTGGCTGGCCGCGCCGTTCGGGTTGTTCGCGCTCGCGGCACTGGTCCAGCTGGTGACGGGCGCGCTGAGGGGCCGGTCGGTGGCGGCGTTCGGCGGGCTGGCGGGCGTGGCGTTCGCCGGGCTGGTGGCGCAGTCCGTGTACGACCAGGCGGTCAGGAACGAGACGGCTCTGGCCGTCGGCGTCCCCGGCGTGGTCGGCATGTACACGTGGATCGCGGTCGCCTCTGCCGTGCTGACCGCGGCGGTCTTGCTCCGCGATCGCCGATGGCCGCAGATCGCCGCGACCGTCATCAGCGGCGGATTCCTCGTATGGTGGTTCACCTGGGTCCTATGACGCGCATCCGAGAGCTCGACGCCCTCCGCGGCTTCGCGGTGGGCGGCATCATGCTGGTCAACACCTGGCAGCACACCCCGCATGAGCCGCCGAACACCCTCGACTGGACCATCGAGGCGTTCCTCCAGAGCCGGTTCTACCCGATCTTCTCGTTGCTGTTCGGCATCAGCTTCATGCTCTTCCTGCGCGGCAACAACCGGTGGGCGCTGCTGAGCCGGCTGTTCTGGTTGTTCTGCATCGGGCTGATCCAGCACACGTTCTACGAGGGCGAGGTGCTCACCGACTACGCCTTCTACGGGGCGGTGGTGCTGCTGCCCGCCACGTTCCTGGCGCCAGGGGCGCCGGTGCTGCTGCTGGGGCTGGCGACGATCACGTGGGCGTTGCTGGTGGGCGGGGGGCCGCTGCTGATCCCCGGACTGTTCCTCGTCGGCATGGCCCTGTGGGAGCTGCGGCCACCCAGGTGGCTGCTGCTGCCGGGGTTCGCGGCGGCGGCAGTGGCCACCGCGTTGCTGACCTCCGCGTGGGCCCTCACCAACGAGTGGCTCGCCTACAGCATGGCCGCGCTGGCCGGGGCGGCTGCGTACTCGCTGGGGCTGCTGCTGGCATTGCGGCCGTGGTTGTCGGCGGTGCTGGAGCCCCTGGGGAAGATGGCGCTGACGAACTACGTCACGGGCACCGCGGTGATCGTCCTGACCGGGCCGGTGCGGGAGGCCGACCCGACCCGCTGGGCGGTGGTGGCCGTGGCGCTGGTGACCGTGGCCGTGCAGGTGGTGCTCAGCCGGTGGTGGCTGGCGCGGTTCAGGTACGGTCCGCTCGAGTGGGTCTGGCGGTGCCTCACCCGGTTCCGGCTGGTGCCCAACAAGCTAGAGTCGGGCCGTGACCACAATCGCCCTCTGCCAGATCCCGGTGTCACCTGACCCGTCGACGAACCTCAAGAGGGTCAGGGAGGCGCTCTCCCGAGCCGAAGGGGCCGACCTGGCCATCTTCCCCGAGGCCACGCTCACCCGCTACGGACGGCGCATCACGAGCCTGGCCGAGCCGCTGGACGGGCCGTTCGTGTCGGGCCTGGCCGAGGCGGCACGCGAGCACGGCACGGCGGTGATCGCCGGCGTGTTCTCGCCGGGCGAGGGACGTGTGCACAACACGGCGGTGGCCCTCGACCCCCAGGGGACGATTAAGGCGGCGTACCGGAAGATCCACCTGTTCGACTCGTTCGGCGCGAAGGAGTCGGACCTGGTCGCGCCCGGCGCCGAGCCGGTCGTCGTGGAGCTGGCCGGGCTCAGGGTGGGGCTGATCACCTGCTACGACATCCGTTTCCCCGAGCTGGCCAGGGCGCTGGTCGACAAGGGCGCGGAGCTGTTCGCGGTGATCGCGGCCTGGGGTTCCGGGCCGCTGAAGGAGGACCACTGGGTGACCCTCGTCAGGGCCCGGGCCTTGGAGAACACGACGTGGACCGCGGCCGTAGGCCAGGCGCCCAACCCGGCCGAGTCGTCCGACGGCTACGGCGTGGGCCGCAGCATGCTGGTGGACCCGCTGGGCGTGGTCCGCGCCGACCTCGGCACCGCGCCCGGCGTGCAGGTGGTGCGGGTAGACCCGGAATGGACCGCCACGGCCCGGGCCACGCTCCCGTGCTTGGAACACCGGGTTTTGTAGGGGTCAACCGATCGTAAAGTAGTACCGTGAGCGGAACGCAGATGCAGAAGGTCATCCCGCCGCGTCTGCTCGTGCCCTACCTGTCGGGCAAGCGCACGGTGATCTCCGGCTACGTCTATCGGGTGCAGGACTGCGTCAGGCTGACCACACCCGAGGCGCTCTACTGGGGGCTCGACCTGTCGTTCGACGGATCGGAGTTGTTCGCCGAGGTGCCCGAGCTATATGTGATGCGGTGGTATGCCCGCGATGTCGACACCTACGCGGTGCCGTACGGGCCCCACATGGGTGGCGACTGGAGCGACGCGCCGCCGTTCGCCGGCAACGGGTTCACGACCTCCCCCGACCACGTGGTGCCGCAGTTCCACACCGTGCCGATGCCGATCCCGGCCGGTGCGGAGATCGTCCACCTCACCCCGGACAGTGAGCGGCGCTTCGCCGACTACGACGGGCTGACCTGGCGGCCCGCCGCATGAGCGAGCGAAGCGAGCGAACCAGTAGACACAGCCGAGTCTCGCTCATGCGCCCGACGAAGGAGGGCGCATGAGCGAGGAGATCGCGCCGGTCGCCTCCGGCTTCGTGGCCCGCTACGGCGAGCTGACCCTGCCTGCCGCGCTCGGCCCCGACAACGACCAGGTGGTGTTGTTCAGCGAGGCCGAGCTGGAGGGCTTCGAGCCGGCGGCCGGCTACTGGCGGCGCACCGTGGCCAGGTCCGAGGTGGAGTGGCTGGTGCTGATCCGCACGGTGGGGGCGTTCGGCGGGGAGCCGTGCATCGTGCTGGACGAGGACGAGGACGGGCTGCACATCGCCTACACCGGGCACAGCGGGATGAAGGCGGAGGCGCTGGGCTACTGGATGGTGGACCACGGCGCCTACGAGGTCGTGGTGCCCCGCGAAGAGGTCTTCTCCATCCGGGTCGAACGCATCCCGGTTCCTTAGTCAACGAACACACGCCTGGTGTGTCTCTGAAGTGTGATCGACACAGCAACCATGGCGCAGCCGTCGTTCGCCGAGTTGTTCGCCGCCCAGTACCAAAGTCTGGTACGCCTGGCGGGCCTGCTCGGCGCCGACGACCCTGAGGACATCGCCCAGGAGGCGTTCGCCCGGCTGCACACCAGGCGGTTGCGCGACGACGGGGCCGCCCTGGCCTACCTGCGCGCGACCGTCTGCAACCTGACCCGCAACCGGCTGCGGCACCTCAGGCTCGTCCGGTTACGCCGCCCCGACCCCCCTGAGCCGGCGCGCAGCAGCGAGCACGCCGTGCTCGTCGCCGAGGAGCACCGCGAGCTGCTCGCCGCCGTCGACCGCCTGCCGCGCCGCCAGCGCGAGGCCCTGGTCCTGCGCTACTGGCTGGACCTGTCCGAACGCGAGATCGCCGACGCCATGGGCGTGTCGCCCGGATCGGTGAAGACGCACGCCAGCAGGGCCCTGGCCGCCCTCGGCAAGGCGCTGAAGGAGGAGGACGCGCGATGAGCGAGCTGGAAGAGCGCCTGCGCGCCGCGTTCGAGGCGCGGGCCCAGACCTACGAGGCCAGCCCGGACGCCTGGCAGCGGGTGCTCGATCGGCGGCCGCGGCGCTCGCGGGCGCGGTGGGCACTAGCCGCGCTGCCGGTGGCGCTGCTGGCGGTGTTCGTGCCCATCCTCCTCAACGGTGGACTCGGCAGGAACTCCGCGGCCAACGACCCCGACGAGATCTACCGGCGGCTCATGGAGGGTAGGACACCGGCCGGCGAATCGGTGACCCTCGACGACCCCGCAGGAGGGAAACTGCGGCTCTGGTTCGCCGGCGGCGTGATGGGCCAGCCTGAGCTGTGCCACATCGCCGAGCACGCGGGCGCGGAGCCGTACGGGTCCTGCGGCGGCATGAGGGACACCCGCATCACCACCTGGAACGGCTGGTATGAAGGCAGCACGGCCAGGGACGGCGCGAGCCGCGTCATGGACTACGGCGTGGCCCGCCCGGGCGTCGAGGCGGTCGGCGCGGTGACCGAGAGCGGGCGGAAGATCCCCGGCACGCTGCTGCGCCCGCGAGAGGCGCCGTTCCTGATCTGGACGGTCACGTACGCCGCCACTGACCCCGTGTCGAAGGTCGTGTTCTCCGAGCCCGGACGCCCCGACCGCGAGATGCCGCGCTCCATGCTGCGCCGAAGCCTGGTCAAGGGCGACGAGCAGGTGGGAAAGACCATCGAACTGGGCGCCGGCCTCTCTGTCGGCCCGTACAAGACGGAGAACGGCCGGATGCTGGTCTGGATGCGCCACGGCGTGGTCATCGGATCGACCAGACTCGAGCCCGAAGACGTGCTGAAGGACGCGCCGGTGTCCTTTTTCCTCTTCGGGGATCAGGCCTTGGGCGTAGCCAGGAAGGACATCGCCCAGGTTCGGATAGCGGCCGCTGGAGGCGGGGCGACCACCGTGGCGACGAGGTCCGATCCGTGGAGCCTGGGCATCGTGCTGTTCGCCACGGCACCGCAGGACGGCGTGGCGGCGGGCCACCGCCTCACCGCCTACGACCCCACCGGCAAGGAGATCTGGCGCAAGGACTCGAACCCGGCCGCGGGACCCGAGCCGGACGTCGGCAAGCAGGTCGGCGACACGATCACCCTTCCCGGCACGGAGGACTTCGGCCATGGCCCCGTCCGCCTGTGGTTCGTCAAGTCGGCGGACGCCCACATGCTCTGCGTCTCCGGCGGAGTCGGCTACGACGGGCGTAAGGAGAACGGCTGCGGCCGCGCGGATTTGGACGCCGCCAGCGGCTTCAGCCACAGCTCTGCGAACACCTTCCTCCCCGCGCCGGGCACGACCATCTCCTACGGCGCGGCGCCGCCGGAGTGGGAGGCAGGCGACGCGGTGCTCAAGGACGGGCGGCGCATCCGCGGTGCGTTCGTGTCCGCCCCGGGCGCTCCCGCCCGCGTCTGGTACGTCAGGTATCCCTACGGCACCGACGTCGCCGCCTTCGCCTTCAAGGTGAAGGGCAGGCAGCTCGAGCAGGTCTCGCACACCCGGCACGACTGCTGGGAGGCGGATCGGTCTCAGGGCCGTGCCCACGCGCTGCCCCGCGGGACCATCACGGCCGTGCTCTTTCCGGACAACTGCACCAGGTTCTGGAAGGGGAACCAACAGCTGCCGGGCACGTTCGAGCCCATCCCCGGCGGGAAGCTGAGCGACATGATCGCGGCCGAGCGGCCGCTGGAGTGGGCGCAGCACAAGACCGACTGGTACGGCTTCACGCTCCCCGGCACGGCCCGCGTCGAGGTCAAGCTGAAGGGCGGCGACACCGCGACCGCCGACACCATGCCCGATCCTTGGGGGCAGGGTGTGCTGATGTTCGTAGGGCCGGTGCCCGAGAAGGCGGGCAAGCCCGGGATCATCTGGCCGGGCCTGCGGTTCACCGGGTACGACGCCGCCGGCCGGGTGGTGTGGACCTACAAGCCGCGCTGGCCGCCGTCCTAGAGGCCGAGGTTGCGGTAGCGGGCCTGGCGGGCCGCGAGACGGTCCGCCGGGCTCACCGCCAGCAATCCCGCGATCTCGTGCTCCAGCGCCCGTCCCACCCGCTCGCAGAACTGCCGCGGCTCGTACGCGGCGTCCGGCAGCTCCGGGATGACCCGGTCCACGATGCCGTCGTGCCGCAGGTCGGTGGCGCGGATGCGCTGCGCCTGGGCGATCTCGGGAGCGAAGTCGACCGAACGGTAGAGGATCGCCGAGGCGCCCTCCGGCGGCAGCGGCGACAACCAGGCGTGTTGCGCGCAGAGCACCCGGTCGGCGGGCAGCAGGGCCAGCGCCGCGCCGCCGGCGCCCTCGCCGAGCAGCAGGCAGACGGTCGGCGCGTCGAGCATGACGAGCTCGGCCAGGCAGCGGGCGATCTCGGCGGCCAGCCCGCCCTCCTCGGCCGCCTTCGACAGGTCGGCTCCGGCCGTGTCGATCACGGTGATCAGCGGCAGGCCCAGCTCGGCGGCCAGCCGCATGCCGCGCCTGGCCACCCGGAGCCCCGCCGGGCCGAGCGGCGAGTTGGCCCGCTGGACCCGGCGGTCCTGGCCGAGCACCACGGCCGGCGCGCTGCCGAACTTGGCCAGCGCCAGCAGCAGCCCCGGCTCGTTCTCCCCCTCCCCCGTGCCGCTGAGCGGGGTCACGTCGGTGGCGGCGAGCTTGAGCAGCGTACGCACGCCCGGCCGGTCGTCGCGGCGTGAGCGGGTGATCGCCTCCCACGCCTCCACCGGCCGCAGGTCCTCCTCCGGGGCCGGTCCCGCCTCGATGGCGGAGCGGTCGGCGGCCAGCACGGCCAGCGCCCTGATCGCGATCGCCCGCAGGTCAGCGGCCGAGACCACGGCGTCGAGCAGGCCCTTGCGGCGCAGGTTTTCAGCGACCTGCACGCCCTCGGGGAAGGGATAGCCGTGCAGCGCCTCGAAGACCCGCGGCCCCAGGAACCCGATCAACGCCTCCGGCTCGGCGGCGGCGACGTGCCCGAGCGACCCCCACGACGCGAACACTCCGCCGGTCGTCGGATGCCGCAAATACACCAGGTAGGGCAGCCCGGCGAGCCGGTGCGCCTGGAGCGCCACCGTGATCTTCACCATCTGGACGAACGCGAGCGCGCCCTCCTGCATGCGGGTGCCCCCGGAGGCCGGCGCGGCCAGCAGCGGCAGCCGCTCGCGGGTGGCCCGCTCGACCGCCGACACGAACCGCTCGGCCGCCGCCACCCCGATCGAGCCGGCCATGAACGAGAACTCGCACGCCACGACCGCCACCCTGCGGCCCTCGAGCAGCCCTTCACCGGTGACCACCGCCTCGTCGTAGCCGGACTTGGCGCGGGCCGCGGCCAGCTCGTCGGCGTAGGAGGAGCCGGGCTCGGCCGGATCGGCGGGCGGCGCGTCCCACGACTTCCACGATCCCCGGTCGAGGACCGTTTCGATCAGAGTGCGCGCGTCCGGACGGCTCACTATCGCTCCCTAATGTCTGCCGACGTTGCAATGTTGACGCGCGAGCGCATCAGACGGTGCCACCGATCGCGAATCATCCTTCACGTTCCTCCAGCCAGGCCAGCACCGCGTCGCCGTCCTGACCGAGCATGGGCGGCGCGGTGTGCTCCACCCCGGTCAGCCCGTCGAAGCGCAGCGGCGGCCCCGGCAGCTCGATGCGGCCGAGCACGGGGTGCTCGACCTCGACGACCAAGCCCTGCGAGCGGGTCTGCTCCCAGGTGTAGACCTCGTCGAGCGATCTGATCGCACCGGCCGGCACGCCGGCCGCGCCCAGCTTGGCCAGCCAGTGGCCGCGGTCGTGGGCGGCCAGAGCCTTCTCCATGTCGGCGATCAGCTCCTTGCGGTGGGCGCGCCGGTCCTTGTTCGTGGCGTAGCGCGGCGTTTCCGGGTCGATGCCGAGCAGGGTGGCGACCTTGCGCCACTGGCCCTCGTTGGCGGCGGCGATCTGCAGCATGCCGTCGGCGCAGCGGAAGGAGCCGTACGGGGTGATGGAGACGTGGTGGTTGCCGCTGGCGGCGGGCACCTGGCCGCCCACCGTCCAGGCGGTGCCGTGGTAGGCGTGCACGCCGGTGACGGCGGCCAGCAGCGAGGTGCGCACGACGCGGCCCTTGCCGGTGCGCTCGCGCTCGTAGAGCGCGCCGGCCACGCCGTAGGCGCCGTGGATGCCGGCGAGCAGGTCGGAAATGGAGGCGCCGACGCGGTAGGGCTCGTCGGGCGAGGGGCCGGTCAGCGACATCAGGCCGGCCTCGCCCTGGGCGATCTGGTCGTAGCCGGGGCGGCCGCCCTCCGGGCCGTCGTGGCCGAAGCCGGTGATCGACAGGATGACCAGGCGCGGGTTGATCTCGTGCAGCCGCTCGACGGAGAAGCCGAGGCGGTCGAGCACGCCGGTGCGGAAGTTCTCCACGAGGACGTCGCTCTGGCGGACGAGGCGCTCGATGAGCCGTTTGCCCTCGGGGGACTTCATGTCGACGGCGATGGACTGCTTGTTGCGGTTGGCCGCCAGAAAATACGTCGAAATATCGTGGTCCGGGCCGACGAACGGCGGCCCCCAGCCGCGCGACTCGTCACCCCCGTCCGGATGCTCCACCTTGATCACCGTTGCGCCCAGGTCACCGAGCATCTGCGCCGCGTGCGGTCCGGCCAGGGCCCTGGACAGGTCGAGCACGACGATGTCGCCGAGGGGTCCGAGCACGGTCAACCTCCTGCTTGCGTCCGGGCTGCTTGCGTACGTGCCGCCTGCGGTCGGGGCGAAAGAACATTCTCTCAGTTACATGTCCCCCGTCATCTAACCTGGGTCGGTGAATTCGCTGGCCGACCGCATCAGGAGCCTGCGGCCCTCCTGCGGTCCGGTCCGCCTGGTGGCCGTGGACGGGCCCGCGGGGGCGGGCAAGACCACGTTCGCGAAACGGCTGGGGACGGCACTCGGGTGCCAGGTGATCCACAGCGACGACTTCCCGGTGCCGTGGGAGGAGGGGCCGGGCCGCTGGTTCCACGCTTTGGAGGAGCAGGTGCTGCGCCCGCTCCAGAGCGGGCGGCCCGGCAGTTTCCGCAGGTACGACTGGGTACGCGGCGAATACGCCGAGCAGGTGACCGTCCCCTTGGCACCGGTCCTCGTCATCGAGGGCGTCGGCACGGCCCGCGCCTCGGCGGCTCATCTGCTGGCGTTCACCATCTGGGTGGAGGCCGCCGAGCCGGTTCGCTTCGCCCGCGTGCTGGAGCGGGACGGGCCCGAGCTGGAGCCGCGGTGGCAGGAGTGGTTCGCGGCGGAGAAGGCGTGGTTCGCGGCGGACCGCACCCGCGAGCGTGCCGATCTCATCATCCGGACGTGAGGTGGGCGACGTCGTTGAACCGGACGAGCTCGAATTGGCCGCCGCCGCTCCGCCAGACGGACACGGACGCGTTCAGCACCGGCGCGAACTCCAGGACCTCCGCCAGGCCGGCGTCCGGGCGGCCTGCGATGACGTGGCGCAACCCCAGCACCACGGAGTCGTGGGCGACGATCAGGACCCGCCGCCCGTCCAGGTCCTTCATGAAGTCCCTCAGCCGGACGACGACGTCCGCCAGGGACTCGCCGCCGGGCGGGCGGAAGGCGTAGGCGCCCTCCGCCTCCCACCGCGCCAGCTCCTGCGGGAACCGCTCCCTGATCGCGGCCAGGTTGTAGTGCGCGAACGCCCCCGCCTCCTGGTCCCTGAGCCGCTCGTCCACGGTGACAGGCAGCGGGTCCACGCCCCACGCGTGCTGCGCGATCTTCCACGTGTCGAGCGCCCGCAGGTAGGGGGAGCACCACACCAGCTCGGGGGCCTCGGCGGCGGGCATGGCCGCCAGTAACCGCCCCAGCGCGGCGGCCTGCGCCCTGCCCAGCTCGGTCAGCGTGACCTCATGGTCGCCCGGCTCGTAGAACAGCGGCCGATCGCCGGCCTCCTGATAGGCGAGGTTGGCCTGGCTCTGCCCGTGTCGCACCGCCATGATCATTCCCAGCCTCATCCCGCCATCTTGCCACGGACTCGCTGGGCGAATTACGGTCAAGGCCGTTATCAGCTATTGGAGGCCATTCATGCGCATCTTCGCTGTAGTACTCCTCATCGTGTTATCCCTCTCAGCTCCGGCCCAGGCCGAATCTACGTCGGCTCCACCCACCGGATGCGGTTTCCAGACCCTCGGCACGCTTATGACGGAGATCACCACCGCCGGCACCGCCCTGGACGCCGACCACCCGCAGGGCCCGCGCGTCTACTCCGTCACCTCCAGCGCCTCCGGCCCGGCGATACTCGGGATCAGGGATGCCCGCGACGGCCGCCTGATCGGCGAGCGGCCGCTCCCGCTCGCCCTCGGCGCCTGGGCCGTCACCGTCGCCCCGGACCATTCGGTGTACGTGGGCAGCTACAACGCCACGACTGGGGCCATGGGCGGCCGCCTCTTCCGCTATACCCCATCCACCGACCAGGTCAGCGAGCTTGGTATCCCCATCGCGACCGAGACGTTCATCTGGACCGTCGCGGCAGGCCCCGACGGCTCCACCGTCTACGGCGGAACCGCGCCCACAGGCAAGCTCTTCCGCTACGACACCGCCACCGGCCAGTACACCAACCTGGGCAGCCCGGTCCCCGGCGAGCAGCACGTCAGGGACCTGGCCGTGGGCGAGGACGGAACCGTGTACGCCGGGATCGGCGCAAGCAGCATGAAGGTCGCGGTCCTCTCCCCCGGCGGCACGGTCGAGCGCATGATCGACCCGCCCATCGAGGGCACCGGCTACGCCTACGACGTGGACGTGGCCGGGCGTCACCTGCTCGTCCGCTTCGTCACCTCCACGGGCGCCAACCCCATGGGCGTGTACGACCTGGACGCACGCGAGTGGAAGGACGTCGTGACGGACGTCGACAGCCTCACCCTCGGCGGCGGCAGGCACGGCCACGACCTCTACCTGTTCCAGAACGACGAGCTGGTGAAATACGACCTCGAGACCGAGAAGATCACCAAGCTGGGCTTCACCGAGTACGGCGACGGTGCCGCCCGCCCGCTCGGCTGGCTCGGGCACGTGCTCGTCGGCACCAGCTCCACCGGCCGCATCTGGCACTTCGACCGCAAGACCGGCCGGGGCCGGCTGCTCGACGGCACGCTGACCGCCCAGCCCGTCAGCATCCGCTCGCTCGGCGCGGGCCCCGACGGCCGCGTCTACGCGGGCGGCTTCTTCACCGGCGGCCTGACCGCCTACGACCCCGCCACCGGCGAGGCCGAGAACTGGCCGAAGGTCGGTCAGAGCGAGGGCATCGTCACCCACAAGGGCAAGCTCTACCTCGGCGTCTACCCCGGAGCGCGGATCTACGAGTTCGACGGAACCGCGCCCAGGCTCCTGCTCGACCTCGGCGGCCAGGAGCAGGACCGGCCCTTCGCGATGATCTCCGCGGGCGACTGGCTGGCGTTCGGCACGGTGCCCAAGGCCGGCACCCACGGCGGCGCGCTCGGCCTGCTCGACCCCGCCACCGGCCGCTCGGTCATCAGGCGGAACATCATCCCCGGCCACAGCATCATCGGGCTGGCCTACCGCGACGGGATCATCTATGGCGCCACCTCGGCCTTCGGCGGCACCAGCACGCCGGCGGGCGAGGCCGTGGCGTTCGCGTACGACATCGCCACGGACTCGCTCAAGTGGCAGTCCACCCCCGTCGCCGGCGACCTGGCGCTCGGCTCGATCGTCTTCGACGACGCGGGGCGGCTGTGGGGGCTGACCCCGGACACTCTGTTCGAGCTGGACCCGGCCACCGGGCGGACCGTCAGGTCCGTCCAGCACCAGACCTACAATTGGGCCGGCGCCACGCAGGTCTGGCTGGACACCCACCTCTTCTTCCACAAGGGCTTCCTGTGGGGCAAGGTGCAGGGCAAGGTGTACCGGTTCGATCCGGGGACGATGGCGTTCGCGCGCATCGCCCGCCCGATCACCAACCTCACCCTCGGCCCTGACGGCCATCTCTACCTGTCACGCAACGAGAACTTCTACACCTACCGCATCTGCTAACGGGTCAGCCGGAACAGGCGCGACCCCTCGGCGAAGTAGACGTCCCCGGACCTGTGCACCGCGAGCTGGTGCACAGGTCCCTGCCGCAGCACGGCGTGCCGCCCGGTCCGTGGGTCGAGGGAGAAGACGTACTGGCCGGCGTGCGCGCCGTACAGGACCTGATCGCGCCGGTTGAAGGCGAGCTGCCCGCTCGAGCTCTTGCTGCCCGACAGCGTGACGCGTTCGACCACCTTGCGGGCGGCCGTGCTGACCGCGAACACCTCGCCACCGGCGATCCCCCACAACCGCCCCCGATCGTCGAACGTCAGCGCCGGGATGGCGGGCTTGCCCGGGGCAGGGACGATCTCCCACAGCAGCCGGTTCTCCTTCACCGACCACGCGAACAGCTTGGCCTCCGGCTGGGTCGGCGGTGTGGCCGACTGGCCGCTGTAAATGGAGGTGCCGCCGTAGAGCACGCCGTCGCGGTAGGCGAGCGAGACGATGCTCTGGTCCTTGACCACGTTGCGCTGCGCGTGCTTGAGCGCCCCGGTCTGCGGATCCCAGATGGCCAGCACGCCGCCGAGGTGGCCGAGGTCGGGCATGGTGCCCGCGGCGAGGTAGTGGCCCGCCGACACCAGCGCCCGGGGCCTGATCTGCTGGTCCGCGGCGAGGTCGAAGAGCCGGGCCGGGTTCGCCGCCGGGCCGGGCTCGGGGCTCGGCGAGTACTCGGTGCTGTTCCACGGCAGCGCCGGGTCGTAGGCGTACACCCTGGCCTCGGGATAGGCGCCGATGTAGAGCTTGCCGTCGTGCGCGGTCATGTCCTCACTCTGCGAGAACGTGTGAAATTCTTCCCTCTTGCCCGTCACCGGGTCCAGGGCGGCGAAGCCGCCGTTGAGGAAGCCGCCGGCGTACATGCGGCCGTCGGGGCCCTCCGCCAGCGCGGTCACGTCAATGGGCTCGCCCTTGACACCCGTCTGCACGAACGACTTCGCGCCGGTCTGCGGGTTGTAGCGGAACATCAGGCCGCGCCAGAGCAGGCCGACGATGCTCTTGCCCGGATAGTCCGGCAGGCCCAGCTCGGCCCAGCCGATGCCGCGTGTGTTGGCCACCCGGCCCGTGATGGGCACCCCGGTCCCCGTCGCGGCCTTGGTCCGGGGATCGTAGCGGACCAGCTCACCGCCCTTGACCAGGTAGACCGCACCCTGCTCGTCGGGGGGCGAGACGTCCAGGCCGTGCGCGGCGTCGAGCGTGTCGCTCCACCGGCCGGCGGCGATGTCCCAGACGTGCAGCGGTCCGGGGCTCGCGCCGCCGAAGCGGACGTAGAGGAAGCCCGCCGCGACGTTGACGTCGTAGGCCCACTTGCCCGCCGGGTCGAGGCCGTCGGGCATAGGGAGCTGCCGGGTCGCGCCCGAGGCGGCGTCGATCTCGAAGACGGCGGCGGGGGCCTCGGTGCCCGCGTAGATCTTCCCGCCGGCGTAGGAGACGCTGCGGACGTAGGCGTGGGTGGGCGAGAGCCTGCCGTAGTCGCGCACGCCGGTCGCGGGGTCGTAGGCGAACAGGCGGCCGCCCGGCGACGTGCCGCCGTAGACGGTGGCGCCCTCGCCCGCGGCCACGGTCCAGATGAAGTTCTCGGAGGGCAGGGGCCTGCCGAGGTCCTGGACGCCGCCCTGGTCCGTCCAGCGGTAGAGGCGGCCGTCGCCGTACGTGCCGACGTAGACGCCGCCGTCCGGAGCGGCGTCCACGGCCCAGGAGCCGGCGGCGCCGGGCAGGTCGTGCCTGGCCACCTCGGCGCCGGTGGCGGGGTCGACGGCGTTGAGGTGGGCGGGGGCGCCCGAGGAGGCGCCCCACAGCACGGTCCGGCCGCCGGGTCCGGGAGCCACCACGCCGCCGATCAGCAGCACGTCCTCCAAGGGGACGCCGAGATCCTCCACGTGGGGCGCCGATGCGGCCGCCGGAGCGGCGGCGCCGAGCACGGCGAGGAGGCCCACCATGCCGCAGGCCAGCATGCGCTTGATTAAGGTCATGACCGAAACCTAGAAAGCCGCTTGGTTTCGCGTCAATACCTAATTACGGCACAGGAACTAATCCAGCATTGGCACTCGTCCTCTGATGAGGTCCTCGACCGTGGCGCGAAGGTCGAGGAAATCCGGAGTTCGCTTGAGCCGGATCTCCCGGCGATCCGGCAGCGGCACGGGCAACTCGGCCGCCACCCGCCCCGGGTCGGAGGTGAGCACGATCACGCGCCTCCCCAGCAGCACGGCCTCCTCGACGTCGTGGGTGACCATGAGGACGGTCGCGCCGGTGTCCCGCCACACCTGGTGCAGGAAAACCTGCATGTCCTCCTTGGTCTGCACGTCGAGGGCGCCGAACGGCTCGTCGAGCAGCAGGATGGACGGCTCGCAGGCCAGCGCCCGGGCGATCGCCACGCGCTGCCGCTGGCCGCCCGACAGTTGCCTGGGCAACGCGTGCGCGAGGGCTGTCAGCCCGACCTCCGACAGGTACCACTGGACGCGCCGCTCGCGCTCGGCGGCCGGCAGGGGCAGCAGCCGCAGGCCGAATCCGACGTTCTCGGCCACTGTGAGGAACGGGAACAGCGCCCCGGACTGGAACACCAGCCCACGCTCGGGACCCGGCCCGCTCACGGGAACGCCGTCCAGCTCGATCGCGCCGCCGGTGACCGGCTCCAGGCCGGCGATCATGCCGAGCAGCGTGGACTTGCCCGAACCGCTGGCGCCCACGATGCAGACGAAATCGCCGCGTCCCACCTCCAGGCCGATGCCGTCGAGGACACGGCGGCCGGCGTACTCCTTGACGACCTCGCGCAGCACGAGCGTCATGCCGCCCACCTCCCCACCCTGGCCCTGGCCAGCCTCAACCCGACGTCGATGGCGAGGCCGATGACACCGATCACCACGAGCACCGCGAAGATGCGGTCCGTCTGGAGAAAGCGCTGGGCGCGGATGATCCGGTAGCCGAGCCCGGACTCGGCGGCGATCAGCTCCGCGACGACCACGAAGTTCCAGGCGGCCGCCGCGTTGACGCGCATCGCGTCGAGCATGCCGGGCAGCGCGTACGGCCAGACGACCTTGCGCAGCACCTCGCCGCCGGTCGCGCCGAGCGTGGCGGCGGCCCTGCGCAGCTCGGCCGGCACGGCACGGACCGCGTCGGCCGTCATGAGCGTGTTGAAGAACACCACCCCGATGACCAGGATCGCGATCTTGGACGGCTCACCCAGGCCCAACCAGATGATCAGGAGTGGGATGAACGCGGAAGCCGGCAGGTATCGCAGCAACCCGACCACCGGCTCCAGCAGCGCCAGCGCGACCTGGGAGGTGCCCATGGCCATGCCCAGCGGCACCGAGATCGCCACCGCGAGCCCGAAGCCGGCACCCACCCTGCCCAGGCTTGCGGCGGCGTCCGACAGCAGCTGTCCGCCGGCCGCCATCTCGGCGAACGCCTGGGCCACGGCGGCGGGCGAGGGCAGGAAGGTCGGGTCGACGACGCCCATGGAGCTGACGGCCCACCAGAGGGCCAGCGGCACGAGCACCGCCACGGCCCGCAGCCCCCACCGCGCCCGCCCGGACAGAGCAGCCCCCCGCCGCCAGCGCACCAGGCGGGGCAGCGGCGAGGCGGTGGCGCGGGAGGGGCGTTTGGGGAGCGGCGGCCAGGTGGCGCGGTCTCCCGGCCGCCGCTCGCTCGCCGGTCCGGCACCGGGCGCAGCGGCCTCTTCTGGTGAAGGGCGCGCGTCCGGTGGCGCGGACATCGATCCCGATGACCCGGCACCTTGCACGGATGCCGCATGGGCCGGCGGACCGCTCATGGTGACACTCCCTGGACGAAGCGCGCATCCAGCAGGCCGTCCAGCGGCGGGGCCGTGTCAGCGAGGCCCGACTCGGTCAGGAAGGCGCCGATCTCCTTGGCCTGCTTCTCCAGGCTCCCCGAGCTGAACGCCTCCAGATTGTCGGCCAGCGAGAAGATCGTGGTCCCGGCGTCGTACTCGGCGTAGGCCTGCTCGCTCACCCCCGCCCGCTTGGCCATGATCGTACGAGCCTCCGCCTTGTTCGCCTCAATCCAGGCCAGCGTGTCGAACCAGGTCTTCACCAGCCCCTGCACGACCTCGGGCCGGTCGGCGGCAAGAGAACGCGACACCACCAGATGGTCCGGAATCGCCCCGGGAAAGTCCTTGGACGTGGCGATGGCGGTGGCGCCGGGCAGCTCCAGCGCGGTCGTCGTGAACGGCGCGAACACCCCGACCGCGTCCACCTGCCCCGCCTTGAACGCGGCCGCCGCCGCATCCGTGGGCAGCGGCTTGAACGTGATGTCACTCTGCTTGAGCCCGGCCTTGCGCAGGGCGAGCAGCAGCAGGTAATGGTCCACGGTCCCTTGCTCGGCGGCGACCGTCCTGCCCTTGAGCTGCGCCACCGACGTGATGCCCGGCTTGGCGATGATCTGGTCGTTGCCGGTGGAGTTGTCGTTCACCAGCACGACGGTCTGCTTGGCCCCGCCGGAGACGGAGGCGAGCGTGTCGTTCAGCGTCTGGCCGTTGGCGTCGATGTTGCCGGTGGCAAGAGCGGTGAGGCTGTCGGTGTAGCTGTCGAAGTACTTCAGCTCGACGGTGACCCCGTGCTTGGCGAACAGCCCCTTCTCCTGGGCGACCTGCCAGGGAAACCAGCCGGGCCAGGCGGAGAAACCCAGGGTGACGGCCTTCCCGGCAGAGCCCGTGGGCGCGGCGGGCTGGCCTCCGCCGCAGGCGGCGCAGACGACGAGCAGTGCGGCGGTCAGGAGCCGGCGGATCATGACGCGGCCTCCTTCTTCTTGGACGGCAGGTGACCGGAGCGGACCAGGCAGCCGAGCGTGTCGCAGATGACGCGGGTGGCGATCAGCGAGGTGATGTCGGCGTTGTCGTACGGCGGGCTGCACTCGACCACCTCGATCCCGGCCAGCGGCGCCGCGTCGGCGATGATCTGGATGAACTTGAGCACCTCCCGCGGCAGGAACCCGCCAGGCTCCGGCCACCCGGTCCCCGGCACGAACGCCGCGTCCAGGCAGTCCACGTCGAACGACAACCACACGGCCTCGGCCCCGCGCCAGGCCACCTCCAGCGCCCTTTCCGCGGCCGCCTCGATGCCCATCTCGACGCAGTCGGTGACCGTCATGATGGTGGTGCCACGCTCGCGGCCGACCTTCACGCCGGGCCTGGGGGCCTGCCAGCCGCCGATGCCGATCTGGACGAGGTTCTGCGGGGGCACGTTGGGGAGGTCGGTGGCGTGGAACCACGGCGTCGTGTGCATGCGCTCGTCGAGGTCGGTCTCCTGGGTGTCGACGTGCCGGTCGAAGTGAATGATCCCGAGATTTCCGGACAGGTGCTCGGCGACGCCGCGTACCGTCGGGTAGCCGATCGAGTGGTCGCCACCCAGGACGACAGGGAAGGCGCCGCTGGCGTACACGTGGGAGACGGCCTTGGAGATCTGGTCGAAGGTCTTCTCGATGTTGCCCGGGATCGTGAAGATGTCGCCGAGGTCGGCCATCGTGATCGACTCGCGCAGGTCCACGCCGAGCTCGAAGCTGTACGGCCCGTACAGCGCCGAGATGCGGCGGATGCCCTGCGGCCCGAACCGGGTGCCGGGGCGATATGTGGTCCCGCCGTCGAACGGCGCGCCGAGCACGGCCACGTCGTAGTCGCCGCAGGTGCGCACGTCCTCGACGTACGGGGCCTTGAGGAAGGTGTTGATGCCCGCGAAGTGCGGCAGCTCACCGCGCGAGAAGGTGGGGATGCGCCGGTCCACGATGGAGTCGGCGCCCTGCAGGCCCAGCTCCAGGGCGCGGGCCACCTCGCGGTCCCAGGCGGTGGTGGGCAGCTCGGCCTCGCGTTCGACGGCGAAGCGCGCCTCGGGTCCGTAGTCGTCGTGGAGTTTGCGGGGGTGCCAGTGCATTCGAGCTCCGAATGATCGTCGCCCGGCCGGAAGGCAGCCAGGCGTTGGCTGACCTCCCGGGCTTTTATCCCGCCGTGGAGCGGCCGGCACAGGCCGCCTGCACCTCTCGGACCAGACCCGTGGAACCGGCGGAACCCTAGGTGCGCCTCACGCTCTCGGTGAGTCCCCCTCAGTGCACTCCTGCGGTGTTTCCCCGCCGTTAAGACCTTGTTCCAGTCGGCTTACCGGTCCCCCGGGCGCGGGCCGCTTCCCCGCTCTTCGTAGGGTGATCCCATGACCTCTGTCGCATTTCTCGGAACCGGCCTCATGGGCGCTCCCATGGCCCGCAACCTCGTCAAATCCGGCCTGCGGGTCACGGCGTGGAACCGCACTCGAGACAAGGCCGAGCCCTTGGAAGCCTACGGCGCGGTGGTGGCCGGGTCTCCGGCCGAGGCGGTCGAGGGCGCGGACGTGATCGTCACGATGCTGAGCGACGGCGACGCGGTACGCGCCGCGATGACCGCCGCCGCGCCCGGGCTGCGACCCGGGCAGGTGTGGGCGCAGATGAGCACGGTCGGGATCGACGCGATCGGCGGGCTGGCGGCGCTGGCGGGCGAGCACGGGCTGACGTTCGTGGACGCGCCGGTCCAGGGCACGAAGCAGCCGGCCGAGCAGGGCAAGCTGATCATCCTGGCCGCGGGGCCGCAGTCCGCCCAGCAGGCGCTGGAGCCGGTCTTCGCCGCGGTCGGCCAGCGCACGCTCTGGCTCGGCGAGTCCGGTGCCGACGGCACGGCCTCCAAGCTGAAGCTCGCCGCGGTGAGTTACGCCATCTCCCTGACCGCCGTCATCGCCGAGTCCCTCGCCCTCGCCAAGGGCCTGGGGCTCGATCCCGACCTGGTCCGGCAGGTGATCAGCGGCGGGCCGCTGGACAACGCCTACTTCCAGGCCAAGTCCAAGGCCATCATGGAGGGCGACTTCACTCCCAGCTTCACGGTGTCCAACGCGGAGAAGGACACGCTGCTGATCACGCGAGCCGGGGAGGCGGCCGGGGTTCGGCTGAACGTGGTGGAGGCGGCCGGGGAACGCTTCCGGCGGGCGGAGGCCCAGGGGCATGGGGACGAGGACATGGCGGCTACCTATTTCGCGAGCTTCGACAAGGGGTGAGCGATAAAGTCGCAGCACGCCGCCTTCCTGCGGGGAGGATGGGAAGTGAGCCCGGGTGGACTGCCGGAGGACAGGAGCCCGGGCCTGCGCATTCCAGGTGACTTTCCGTGGGCGCTCGGGTACATTGAGGTTGCCGCCCATCGCTGATGGGAGTGGAAGTGAGCCCGGGTGGACTGCCGGACGACAGGAGCCCGGGCTTTGCGCTGTCTGGGCTCAGTCCAGCGCGATCGGCTTCAATGCGACGCCGCCACCCAGCATCTCCCAAAAATCCATCTCGCCACACGCGGCCAGCGAAGCCGCGCCCGCCACGATGTCTGGCAGCCAGGCGAGGGGCTCCTCGACGGCGGGCACCCACAAAGCCCGAAGCCGAGGAGCGATCGCGTTGCGGACGCGGAGCACGTCGATCAGCTTCTTGTCGGCCGTGTCCATGGCAGGATCGCGAGACTCGAAGAACACGTCCACCACCGGCCTGCGCCCAAGCTCCCAGAGTAGGTGCTCCATGCACTTCCGACGCGCCCGTTCCTGTCGCTTGACGTCGAGCCCAGCGCCCACGATGACCAGCGCCGATGGACGCAACAGCGCGACCGCCTCGATGATGCAGGTCCGACGCTTGTCGTTCTCATCGCGCCAGTGCAGCGTCCGCTGCCGACGCAATAGGAGCGCCCGGAGCGCCGCGCGGTGCGTCGCCGCCTCATTCGGGGAGACGAGCACGGCCGCCATCAGGTAGAGCCCATGCGGAATCCGCATGGACTCATCGACGTAAGCAGAGAACGGGGGGTTCACGGGGGATCATGCTAGCTCCGGTCATCACGAAGCGTGATTAACTCCTCACAACTCGTCTACCTCTGCGAGACTCCGCCCACCCGAGAGCTTGGCGTAGCCAGGCCCCCGGTCGAAGAACCGGTCCGCCGGCGGCCGGAGGGTGGCGCGGAGTTCGGCCGTGCCCTGTTCGTCGATGCGGTCCCCGTCCAGCACAACCCCGTAGTCACCGAGAGCGCCGGCGATGGACACCTTGCCGTCCCGGACGTCGGCCGCCACCGCCCGCGGATCCCGGTCGTACGGCGACCCCCAGCCCCCACCCCCGGTGGTCCGGATGCGGATGACCTCCCCGGCCTGGACCGGGTAGTCGTCGACCAGGCCCTCCATCTCCTTGCCGCCGATCTCCACCCGGAACGGCCGCCCGGCGAGGCCGCCGTTGACGCCCCAGCAGGACAGGATGGACCGATCCGCGATGGACATGTACGACGCGTCCCGCAGCATCCTGATGTGCTTGTCGTAGCCCAGCCCACCCCTGAACATGCCGGGCCCGCCGGAATCGCAGGCCAGCGCCAGCCGCTCCACCCGGAACGGCCAGCGCGCCTCGGCGAACTCGACCGGGATGTTGCGCGAGTCGGGCACCACGTGGATGGTGTCCTCGCCGTCGGCGTACCAGCGCCCGCCTGAGCCGCCGCCGAGCACCTCCCGCATCAGGTACGGCTGCCCGTCCACGCCCGTCCCGTACACGCCTGTGTACCGGATCGTCTCCTGGTCGGCCGGCATCCGCCCGCCCGTGGCCTTCGCCAGGACGCCGGCGAGCACGCCGAGCAGGCGCAGGATGACGAACGTGCGGGCGTTCGTGGGAGCGGGGAAGATCGGGGTGAGGAGGGTGCCCTTCTCCGGGAAGATCATCGTGATGAGCGGCACCACGCCCTCGTTGACGTCCAGCTCCGCCATCCGCTCCGGCGTGTCGGCGAGGTTGCGCAGCACGGGCGCCAGCCACTTCTTCAGGAACACGCCGTCGGCGTAGTCCCCGGCGTGGTTGATCGGGCCCTTGGCCTGCGGGGACGTGCCGGTGAAATCGATCGTCAGCGGCGAGTCCACCGCGTGGTCGACGGTCAGCGTGATGCGCTGGGCGTGCAGGCGGGGCTCGTCCACGCCGTCGTGCTCGGCGTAGTCCTCCCACACGTACGTCCCCTCGGGGATCTTCGACAGCAGCTCCCTGCGGAACGTCTCCGTGGTCTTGGAGATGATCGCGTCGAAGCACTCCTCGATGGCCTGCCTGCCGTACCGCTCGAACAGCTCGGCCAGGCGGCGGGCGCCCATCAGGCAGGCCGAGCACTCGGCGTCCAGGTCGCCGGCGAGCGAGTCGGGCATGCGCGAGTTGCGGGTCATGATGCGCAGCGCGGCCTCGTTCGGCACGCCCTCGTCCCACAGCTTGATCGGCGGGACCATCAGCCCCTCCTCGAACACCGAGCGGGCGTGCGAGGGCATCGAGCCCGGCACGGCGCCGCCGATGTCGTCGTGGTGGCCGAAGGCCTGCACGAACGCCACGACCTCGCCCTCGTGGAAGACCGGCACGGTCACGCACAGGTCGGGCAGGTGGCCGATACCGCCTTCTGAGAGGTAGACGTCGTTGTGGAAGTAGACGTCGCCGGGCTTCATCGTCTCGATCGGGAAGTCACGCACGATCGGCTGGACGAGCGCGCTGTAGGAGCGGCCGGTCAGCTTGCGCAGGCGCACGTCGTGGATGCCGGCGCGGAAGTCGTGCGCGTCGCGGATCATCGGCGAGCGCGCCGTCCGCGCGATGGCGGTCTCGACCTCCTTCTCGACGGAGGCCAGCGTGCCCTCGACGATCTCGATGAGGATGGGGTCAGTCACGCTTTATCTCCACGTTTCCGTACGTGTCCACCATGGCGGTGAAGCCGGGGTGGACGGGGATCGTCGAGCCGTACTCCTCGATCACGGCGGGGCCCGACACCTTGGCGCCGGCGCCGAGCGCGGCCCGCTGGTGGATCGGGGTGTCGCGGGTCTCGTCGAAGTGCACGGGACGGACGGCGGTGGCGCCTGGGCCGGGCTTGTCCAGCGGGCGCAGGGTCGGGCGGGTGATGGGGCCGACGCCGGAGACGCGCAGGTTCACCCATTCGACGCCGTGGCGGGGGTCGTCGCGGTAGGCGTACCCATAGAGCTTCTCGTGGGCCTGGTGGAAGCGGTCGATCACTTGGGCGTGCCAGTCGCCGTCGATCTCGCCGGCCGGGGCGGGGACACGGACCTCGTAGCCCTGGCCGTAGTAGCGCAGGTCGGCGCTGCGGACGTAGACCGGGTCGTCGAAGCCCTCGCGGTCCAGCGCCTCGCCCGCCTGATGCTCCAGGTCGTGGAAGATCTCGGCGGCCTTGCCGAGGGAGAGGTCGCGGGTGACGTACGTGCGAACGTAGTCGTTCTTGACGTCCACCGTGAGGAGCCCGAACGCTGAAACGTTCCCAGGGTCGCGCGGGATGACGACCGAGGGCAGGCCCAGGATGTCGATCAGCCGGCACGCCAGCAGCGGCCCGGACCCGCCGAACGTCACCAGCGGGAAGTCCCGCACGTCCAGACCCCGCTTGACGGTGAGCTGCCGGATCGCGTTGCTCTGGTTGAACGCGCTGATCTCCAGAATCCCGGTCGCGGTGCGCTCCGGGCTGAGCCCGAGCTTGTCGGCCAGGCCCTCGATACCGGTGCGAGCGGCGTCGGCGTTCAGCGGGATCTCGCCGCCGAGCAGGTGCGGCGGGATGCGGCCGAGGAACACGTGCGCGTCGGTGACCGTCACCTCCGTCCCGCCCTTGCCATAGCAGAGCGGTCCCGGGTCGGCGCCTGCGGACCTGGGGCCGACCTTGAGCGTGCCCTCGGGCGAGATCCAGGCGATCGAGCCGCCGCCCGCGCCCACCGTGACGATGTCGATCATCGGGATCTTGCACGGGTAACGGCCGATGGCGCCTTCCGTGGTGATGGACGGCTCACCGTCGATCACCACCGCCACGTCGGTCGAGGTGCCGCCGCCGTCCAGCGTGATCACCGACCTGTGCCCGGCCGTGGCGGCGATGAGCGCCGCGCCCAGCGCGCCCGCCGCCGGCCCGGACAGGACGGTGGTGATCGGCTGGTTGACGACCTCGCGCGCCGACAGGATGCCGCCGTTGGACTTCATGACGGAGAACGGCTGGCCCAGGCGGGTGGAGAGGCTGGCGATGTAGCCGCGCATGGCGGGCTTGACGGCCGCGTCGACGAGGGTGGTCACCGAGCGCTCGTACTCGCGGTATTCGCGCAGCACGTCACTCGACAACGAGATCACCGCCTCCGGGTGCTCGCGCCAGAGCACTTCGCGCATGCGGCGCTCGTGCTCGGGGTTGGCGTAGGAGTGCAGGAAGCACACGCCGATCGCGGTGATGTTCTTGGCGCGGAACCAGCGGGCCACCTCGACGGCCTGCTCCTCCGAGAACGGCCACACCTCGTTGCCCAGGTGGTCGAGCCGCCCGCCGACGGTCTTCACCAGGTGCACGGGAACGATCCTGGGCGGCTTGACCCAGAAGTAGGAGTTGCCGTAACCGTCGGGCACGCTCTGCCTGGCGATCTCCAGGATGAACTCGAAGCCCTCGGTCGTGATGAACCCGAGGTTCGCGATCCGGTCCTCGAGCAGCTGGTTCGTGGCCACCGTGGTGCCGTGCACGATCGAGCCGACGTCGAGCTCGCCCAGCTTGGCGATGCCCGCGAGGAATCCGTCCGCAGGGTTGGCGGGGGTCGAGGGGGTCTTCGTGGTGAGGATCTCACCGGTCTGCTCGTCCACCGCGACTACGTCGGTGAATGTGCCTCCGGTGTCCACTCCGATACGGACGCTACGCATGGCTCCTCAGCTTCGGCGTCGGCCGAGCACTTCGTCGATGACTCGGGGCGCGTTTTCCGTGCCGACGTACGCCGCCAGCCGGATCACCATCTCCTGAGATCTGGCGAGTTCAGCTTCGACCCTCGCCTTTCCCGACTGCCCCGCCTGCACCCCGAAATATGCACCGATTATGGTACCGATCACTCCCGCCACACCAGCGAACAACGGGGCGAACTCCCGCGTGGCGAACACGGCGGCGCCGAAGGCCACCAGGACCGCGACAATGCCCACCACGACGACGAGGAAGCCGTAACGCCATCGGGTGGCATCCGCCTGGGCGGCCGTGAGGTCGTCCTGCTTCATCATCGCGTCGAGCGCCGGTGGTTTATCGGTGACCATAGTTCCTCCTGAAACCTCAGGGGGAAAATGTCCCACGAGGTCATGGAACAAGCCAAGCCGCTAAGCTGGCGCCCCGTGACCGAATCGTCTGCCTTGTCTGCCGTACCGTCTGCTGCCAGGGACGCTGTACTGAAGTTCTACTTCGGGCCCATGGATTGCGGGAAGTCGACGCTCGCCCTCCAGATGAACTACAACCATGGGCGGCAAGGCCGGCGCGGCCTCGTGCTGACCAAGCACGACCGGTCGGGCGGGCCGAAGGTCACCAGCAGGATCGGGCTCGGGCTGGAGGCCATCGAGGTGGACGACTCGCTCGACCTCGTACGGCTGGTGACGGGGGTGCGCACCCGGGTCGACTATCTGATCTGCGACGAGGCGTGCTTCTACACGGTCGAGCAGATCGAGCAGCTGGCGGACCTGGTGGACGAGCACGGCGTGGACGTGTACGCGTTCGGGCTGGCCTCCGACTTCCGCTCCGTGATGTTCCCGGCGGCGCAGCGGCTGTTCGAGCTGGCCGACGAGGTGTCCAGGCTGCAGGTCGAGGTGCTGTGCTGGTGCGGGCGGCCGGGGCTGCTGAACGCCAGGGTCGTGGGCGGGGCGATGGTGCGGACCGGCGAGCAGGTGGTGATCGGTGACACCGATGCCTCCCCCGTCCGCTACCAGGTGCTCTGCCGCCGCCACCACCGCTCCGGGCTGCTGGGCGAGGGCTCACCCAACTAGCCGGCGGCCAGCTCCTCCAGCCGGTACGGCAGGTAGGCCGAGTCGTCCACGAGCGCCGACGCGCCGCGCCACCACCCGAACCATTCGCCGCTGCGCCACATCCAGTCCACCCGCTCGATGGCGGCCACCACGTCGCCGACCGTCTCCCAGCGCTCGCCGAGCTGCTCGCGCGAGGCGCCGTGACGCAGGGCCCAGGCACGCAGGATGCCCACGGCGGCGGCGGGCACCTCGCGAGCGTAAGGGTCGGGGCTCTCCCCTGGCAGCCGGTGCGGGCCGAGGCCGGCCGCCACCCCCCAGCTCCACTGCGCCTCGGCGGGCCGCGAGTACCGCAGGGAGTGGAAGTCGAGGTTGGATCCGAGATCCTCGTCGGCCCGCCGGGTGACGACCGCGTCGAGCCGCCCGCCGGCGTCGAAGTGCACCACCAGCCGCTGCCCTGGCTTGGCACCTGGCGGAAGGTCGAACCGGTCCTCGGCCTGCCAGGAGTTGAGATCGACCCGGGCGACGGGCTGGCCCCACAGCTGGTCGGCGGCGTCGTCGGAGATCCAGGCGGCCAGCATTTCCAGCGCGGTCAGGTCGGTCCACGGCTCGATCGCGACGGCCGTGCGCACCACCTCGTCCGGTGGCGGCAGCTTGCCGCCCCTGGACCGCGCCCACCAGTCCGCGCCCAGCTCGCGGGTGCCCACCAGCAGCGCGGCGAGGGCGGCCAGCTCGGCGGAACGCCTGGTGAGCGAGGCGCCGAGGGCGAGTTCGAGCGTGCGGTCGGTCCGCTCGTCCCCGAGCACGGGGCGCACGTCACCGATCAGGGTCTCGGCGGTGGGGCGCTCCTCGCCGAGTAGATTGCGTACGATTCGCCTGGCTTCTGTCCGTGCGTCCTCCGCGTGTGCCTGCCGCATACCCGCCACGCTACGCCTGGAGATCCTTTTCCTCTAGAGCCCCGTTGGACGTCAGGGGCGGGAGCGGCGGGAGGCGCGGCCGAGAACCCAGCCGATCGCGACACTCGTGAGCGCGATGCCCGCCCCCATGCCGAACGACGCCAGCATCACCCACGGCCGCGTCTCGGTGTGCCGTTTGGGCGGCCGCTCGTAAACGGCCCCGGCGGCACCGGCCTCACCCGCCGCACCAGTGCGCTCGCCCGCCAGCACACCCGGCACAGAACCCGCCGGGACGGTGCTCGCCGGGACAGCGGCCATGTCCGCTTCGAGGGCCAGGCCGGGAGCCGCAGGTGCGCACAGATGTTCCTCCACGGCGGCGAAGAACTCCCCCGCCGTCCGCTTGGCCACCGAGCCGAGCATGCGCTGCCCGACCCCGCCGATCATCCCGCCGATCACGGCGTCCGCGTCGTAGTCGACCCGGGTCCCGCCGTCGATCTCGCTCAGCCGTACCTGGACGGTGGCGTCCACCGTCCCCGGCGCACCCTGCCCGCGCGCCTTGAGCGTGAAGCTCTCGGGCGCCAGCGGATCCGCCAGCACGACCTCCCCCTGGTAAACGCCCTTGACGGACGCAACCCCCGCGTTGACCGTCATCCGGTAGGTGTCCGGCCCGCACTCCTCCAGGCGCTCGCACCCCGGAATGGTGCGCACCAGCACCGCCGGGTCCTGGAGCGCCGCCCACACTTGATCCCGCTGAACGCCGATCACGGCGCTGCCCGCCACCTTCATGCCGTCCATCTAAGCAGCCACGACCAGCCCGGATAAGGGCAACACCTGCCAGACGGTCCGCCCAACGACGTGCGGATGGAGCCGACGGTAGAAAGACCGCGGCCCTTTGATCCCCGTACCGCTCGTCTGGGATGATCGACACCATGCGCGCGCCCGACGCCGAACTGACCGTCTTCCCGCATGTCCCGGACGACGTCCGGCTGATCGACCTGGCCTGGAACGCGATCGCCGAGGTGCCCGACCGGGTGGCGGGGCTGGTCGCGCTGGAGGAACTGCGGCTCGACGGCAACCGCCTGCGGCGCCTGCCTGACCTCTCCCGGCTCACCGCGCTACGCGCGCTGCACCTCGACGGCAACGAGCTGACGTCCTTCCCGGCCTGCCCGCCGCACCTGGAGACACTCTTCCTGTACGGCAACCGCATCGGCGCCCTGCCTGACCGGCTGCCCCCGGCGCTGCGCCACCTGGCGGCCGGCGGGAACGGCCTGACCGAGGTGCCCGGCTCCCTCTGGAAACTGGCCGGCCTGGAATCGCTCAACCTGGCCGAGAACGCGCTCACCGAGATCCCCGCAGCCATCGGCGGCCTGACCCGCCTCCGCATGCTCGACCTGGGCCACAACCGGCTCACCGAGATCCCGCCCGAGCTCGGCGACCTGCCCCTCACCGACTACCTCTACCTCAGCGACAACCTGTTCACGCACGTGCCCGAGTCGATCGGGCGGCTGGACCGGCTCGCCTACCTCAATCTGACCGACAACCGCATCACGCGCCTGCCGGATCCGATCGGGTCCATGGCCTCGCTGGTGGAGCTGCGGCTCTACAACAACCGCCTGGAGGAACTCCCCGGCACCATCGGCGGCCTGGCCCGGCTTCGGGAGCTGCACCTGCAGGGCAACGCCCTGACCCGGCTGCCCGCCTCGATCCACCGGCTCGGCGAGCTGCGCGTGCTGGATCTCCGCAACAATCGCCTGCGCGAGCTGGCGGACGCGATGCCGCCCCAGCTCACCCACCTGGACCTGCGGAACAACCGACTGCGCGAGCTGCCCGAGTGCCTGGCCGACCTGCCCGCGCTGGAGAAGCTCGACCTGCGGTGGAACAAGCTCGACGGAGACCCCGAGGTCTTGCGGAGGCTGACCGCGCGTGGCTGCGTGATCCTGCGCTGAACCGAGGCGGCCCTTCTATCGGATCACCCGATACGTCAGGTGGGTGACGAGGCGGGTGCCCGAGGGGGCGCCGAGGGGTTCGAGGGTGATGTCCCCGACGTTGTGGAGCAGCCGCTCGCCTCTGCCGATGATCACGGGCGCGACGTGCAAGCGCAGCTCGTCGATGAGCCCTGCCGCCAGGTACTGGTTCACCGTCTCGGCGCCGCCGGCGACGGCCACGTCGCGCTCGCCTGCGACCTCACGCGCCTGGGCCATCGCCGCCTCGATCCCGTCGGTGACGAAGATGAACGTCGTGCCACCCTTCATCGTCACCTGCTCGCGCGGGTGGTGAGTGAGGACGAAGACCGGCGCGTGGTACGGCGGCTCGTCGCCCCACCAGCCGTTCCAGTCCAGGTCCCAGGCGCCGCGGCCAGGGCTGAACATGTTGCGGCCCATGATGAAGGCGCCGGCCGCGGTGATGCCCTCGATCACTGCGGCGTGCTGCTCGGGCTCATCGAACATCCATTGGTGCAGGCGGTCACCCACGCCGTCGCCGAACGGCTGGTCCAGGCTCTGCTTCGGGCCAGCCACGAAGCCGTCGAGGGACATCGCCATGTCACAAGTGACCTTGCTCATCTCACTGCCTCCTGTGTGTTTCCGGCGCTCGTCTGGCGCCGCCTTCACGGGGAGGTCGGAGCCGTCCGTCTGTTCTCTACATGTCGGCCGGAATCTTTTTTCAGGATGCGGGCTCCCGATCGAGTCATCGGGATGGCCCTCTCACAGGCGCGTCAGCGCGGTGGCAGTTCGCCTGGGCTGTGGCACGGATGTCCCTCGGCCTGGCGTGGGTCGGACAGCACGTCAGGCGTGCCGCCCTGGCGGAACTGCAGGACGGGAAGGTGCAGCCCCAGCCGGTTTCCGGCCGCGGAGTCGAACATAACCGGCCCACTCGCCCCGGACACTGCCGTGTTGGGCTGGGCGAACAGGGGGAGAATCCCGGCCACGTCGCCGGGCGTGACGGGGTCCTTCCCTGAGCCGCCGGCCGCCCAGCGCACCGCCTGCGCGGCGGCGAGCACCGCGTCATGCGCCATGATCCCCCAGCCGGTGCCGAGATGCTCCTTGTCGAACCCCAGGCTCTGATACGCCTCCAGCAGCCGCTGGTACGACTGATTCTCCGCGCAGTCGAGAAGCAATGGCTCGGCCAAGGGCGCGTATATCAGCGACACCGCGTCGAAGGTGCCCAGCGGGGACTGCTCGGCCTTCAGCCGTACAGCGTCGGAGCCGGTGACTATCTTGACAGGCCCCAGACATTTGGCGCTTTCACTAAGCGATCTCACGAAGGCATGCAGGTCGCGTCCTCGCCCGGCATAGAAAATCATGTCGGGCGGGCGGGCACAGAGATTGCTCATGATGATTTGCCACTGATTCCCCGGCGGGTCACTGAACGGGTAAGCGACGTCGCCACCGGCGTCCCACTGTTTCTTCATGTGCTTCTTGAACTCGGCCGCCAGAGAGTCGGCATAGAGGTCACCGGGTTTGGCGGAATGAATGAGGGCCGCGGTACGCCATCCCTTCCCACCGGCGGCTTTCTCGGCCGAGTCGCCGACGTACGTGGCCAGCAGCCTGACTTGTTCGCTGACGCGCGGATTCACCCGGACGAAGCCGTGCACCTTGGTCCTGTCGATGGCGTCGGAGGTGACGGCATCACCGACCATGGCCAAGTTCTTCGTGGCCAGTAGCTTCAGCGACTCGAGGGTGGAGCTGGTGCTGCGCCCCAGCCCAGCCACCGCGACCAGCCGGTCGTCCGAGTCGACCATGGCGAGCAGGTCTTCGGTCGTCTCCCGCCAGTTGCTCTCCGTGCTGTCCGTGTTCGCCAGCACCAGTTTGATCAGGGGAGTCACGCCCGCGACCTCGCCGCGGTTGGCCCGGCGCTGGGCCGCCACGGCGCCTTCGAGCTGGTGCACCACCCGCGGCTCCGGCTGGGTCAGCGGGCCGAGGAAGGCGATGGTCACATAGCTGCCGGACCCGCCCTTTGTGGCGAACGCGTTCTCCCTGGCCATCGCCTGCACGATCCCATCGAAGCGCCGCTCGAACGCGTACCCGCCGCTGACGCCGACACATTCCTCCCGTTCGTGCTCAGCCTCGGTCACAGACACGCGCCGGACGTCATAGGGATCACAGTAGAACCTGTTCCGAATGACCAGGCCGACTGGAATCGCGACGGCCGTGAGCACTAGCAGGGCGCCGATGACGGCGATCAGCCGCCTGGTCAACCGGCCGAGAGTCTGCCACCAATGGCGCAGCCGCCGGATGAGAGTCCGCCACCAAAGGCCCAGCCGCCGGAACGGGTGCAGCTTCATCATTCGTCTCCCGCCGGAATCGTCAGATAGGGGGCCTGGTTCCAGTTGCGCAGCCGTTCCGGCCAGGTTCGGCGGGCGGCGTCGAAGACGGCCTGCGCCGGGCTCTTCCTGCGCCCGGCCAGAAGGAGGAGCTGCAGTTCTATGCGGCCGATGCGCTCTTCGTCGGGCACCGACAGCGGCGCTGACTGCCGCCACAATTCCCGTACGAGCACCTCGATGACGTGATGCACGTCCTCTCCGGTGCCCAGGCAGCCGAGGCACGGCTCATCGGGTTCGGACCGGCCGGTCGCTCCCGCGGGCGGCTGCGGGGCGGCGCAGATGAGGTTCACGGCCTTGAGCCAGGAGGCGGCGTCCAGCTGGTCGAAGAGCTGGTGGAGGGTCCGGATGACGGTCGCGGAATCGCCGAGAGCGAGCGTGTGGTGCAGATATTCGGCTTTGCTCGCCGACTTGTCGAACCCCTGTGGGGCGTAGAAGGAGCGCAGCTCGTCGTGCAACGCGGTCCAGGTCTCCTCATCCTTGCGGGTGCGCAGCTCGTGGATGAGCAGGGTGCGCAGGGCCCGATGCCGGACGAAGGGACCGTTCAGGCCGGGCCAGCGCGGGTCTGACCAGAAAGTGGCGCGCAGGTATTTCTTGGCCTTCGCTATGGGCAGACCGTCGCCGTCGTCCGGCGGGAAGCGGCCGCTGAGATGCTCGGCGGCGGGCTCGTCCAGGGCGGGCGCGTAAAAGATCAGGTGCCGCAGGGCGCGGCTGTCCGGCAGCAGCTGTTCGAGCAGGCGCGCGCCCGTGGTGGCCGAGCGGCCGTCCCGGAGGGAAACGTCGTCGAGCAGCCCCTCCAGCTTGACCCCGCCGTCTGTGGACGAGGCGTGCGCGGCCGCACGGACGAACGCGTCGGCGATCCGGGCGTTTCCTCCGCTGACTCGCTCGATCAGCTTGGCGAGGCCGTCATCTCGCTGGAATTCCGGCAACATGGCCTGAATGTCGTTGACCGTCAGCCGGGCGAGCTTGAGCCGGAAGAGCCAGTCCCGAGACGCCGGATCCGGCCGTTCCCGCCACGTCAAAAGGGGCAGTGCTGAGCCGATGTCAGGACGGTCGCCGGCATCCTGAAGTGAGGCGGCGAGCACGACGATCCGCGCCGGCCGGTCGTTCTTGGCGGCCGCGTTCTGGGCATGCAGCAACAGGTCGAGAAAGCCCTCGCCCAACTCGGTGTGCGCGTTGTCGAGCAGCATCAGGGGGCGGGGATCCCGGTTCTGGTTGCGCCACCATCCGTAATAGGCGGCCGCATCCTCCAGCAGCGCCGCGGCCAGATGCTGTTGGGCCTTGGTACGGTCGCTCCCGCGAGCGCGGAAGTTCATTGCCAGCGTGCACAGCTGGTCCAGCCCGTCGCCGCCGGCTCTGACCGTCTGCTGGTCCCACCAGCCGAGGGCGTCCCGGCGGACGCCGCGCGCGAACAACGCCTCCCCGGCGATCTCGACGAGTGCTTTGACCACGTCGTCCAGCGGGGCGGGAACACCCAGGCCGGCGGTGACGGAGCCGACCACCTTCGCCAGCAATTTCGCCGCGGGATCCGGCACTTTCTTGGGCAGGCTGACCATCCCATGGAGCCGGGCCCTGGCCGCCGCCAACTCCGCAGGGGAGGTCGTCTCCCAGGCGGTGATGGCCAGTAGTCCGTGCAGCAGCCGGGGGAATTCCATTGGCTTGCTGAAGCCTTTGACCTTCACCCCCAGTTCGTGCGCCAGGAGATAGAGAAGGTCCGTGACGGGGGACGCGTTCGGAACGCGGTCCACCGTATAGGCGCCGAGCCCCGGTCTGCCGAAGTCGGGTTTTCCCAGGTCCGCGTAGACCAGGGGCAGGCGTTGGCTGTAACCGGCTTCCAGGCGCTTCAGAACCGCGGTCTTCCCAGCGCCGCGCTCACCGGCGATCTCGATGTACGGTGCGCGGCGAAGGTAGGTGAACTCAGCGCGCCTGCCGTCGAATCGGAGGCCGACCAGTCCGGGCACAAGCTCGTCGATAAGGCCATTCCGCCCATGGATTGTCTCCATGCATCCCCATCCACCGATGCGAATCGCCGCAACTCCCGGTGCAGACACAGTAGTGCAAAGGATCGGCTTCTGCGATCAAACATATGGCTCCAGGTCAAGGAAGTTCCGGCCGTGGCGTCATGCCATGCTTGACAAAAAGGGCCATGACGAAGCGCCAATTTCCGAAATGCCCGGCTCGGCGATCGACCGCCGATCCCTTTGGCGTCCGGTCCAGGCCGGCGCATGACCCGGCTTCCACCTGTGTCGGCTGGTCGCCTCGACGCTACAGCGATGTCAGAGTGCCTTGGAGCGCGCACGACTCGGGCCGGTAGCTCTGAGTAACCGCGCCGAGGACGGCACCCGCTGACGCGGACTCCTACTGAAACGCATCGGCCCCGGGGAGCGCCAGATGCGTGTACACACACGCGGAGAAGGACACCAAACTGGGGACGCTGATAATTCGTGTGGGCAAGTACAAGGGCAAATGTGCGCAGCGACATCACCTCCATCACAGAGATCAACCACATCCAGGCCCACCGCCTGTATGAGGGATGGAGTTTCAAGGCATGCCTCAAGAAGAAGAAGTCGGCAATCCCCGGTGAGAGCTCCCACGCGTGCGCCCCCGTAAGGTCTCCTGCACGGTTGGGGTGGTTGCGTGATCCTGCGCTGAACCGAGGCGGCAGGTTGCTGAACCACGGTGGCAGGCCCTGCGTACCTCCGCACATGACGACATTTCCACGTCTGGCCGCTTTCGCGCTGCTGGCCGGGCTGGTCACTGGCTGTTCCCAGTACGTCGGGAAGAACAGTGACTACGGAGCAGCGGGAAATGCGCAGGCCAACGCCGCCCCCCTCACGGTCGAGCAACTCTCCGCCAAGGTGGGCTGCAAGCCGAAGATGCAGGTCGACGCCGACGAAATCCGTACCGCGTACTGCAAGACCAAGGAAGGCGAGTTCTTCGTCAACACCTTCAAGACCGAGAAGCTCAAGGACGAGTGGATGGACCGGGCGCCCGAGTACAACCCCCATCTGGTGGGCCCCCGCTGGACCGTCCTGGGCCCGCTCGAGGTGCTGGAGGTCATCAAGCCCACACTCAACGGCGACCTGCACCTGACCGACCACCGGGTCTCGCAGACACCCGCACCCAAGTGAGCGGCGCCGGACGGGCCGGCGCGGCCCACGACGTCAGCGCATCAGCTCGTACTGGGCTCTGACCTCCCCTGGGGAGGCCACCCGGTCCAGGAACATCAGCCCGTCCATGCGGCAGTCGCACGGGTTCTGCTCCCGGGTGTTCTGCGGGTAGCTGCCGCCGATCTTGATGCCTCGCGGGTCGGTCGCCGAGGTGACGTCCGGCTCGGGGTCTCCTTCGACGCCCCACGGGTCGCCGGCGACGGTGGAGAAGCCGTCGAGCGGGCGGCCGTTCCGGTAGAGCTTCATCGTCGCGGTGTCGAAGTCGAACGTCGCGGTGAGGAACACCCACTGGTCCCGTGGCAGGATCTCCTGCCACGGCTGGCCGGCCGCGAAGGTCTGTGAGCTGCTGCCGTCCACGCGGCGGGCCAGCGCCACCACGCGCAGCTCGCCGTTCACGGTGATCAGCTCCAGGAGCGCCCTGACGTCATGGCCCTGCGAGTTGCCGCTCAGCACCCCGGCCAGGCCGATCGCGTTGAAGAAGTCGGCCGGGTCGGCGGTGTTGGAGTTGGGCGCGGGACCCGTGCCCTGCATCTTGAACCAGCCCATGATGGTCACGCCCTGGACGGCGTTGAACGCCCGCAGGGTCGGCACCCCGTTTTCGCCGTAGATCCCGGCCTTCCAGTCGTCGTTGCCTGCCGTGGCCGGCTCGACCTGGCGGGTCTGCAGCGCGTACGTGCTGCCCCGGTAGGCGCGGTCGGCCACGCGCATGGCGGCGCCGCCGTTGACGAGCGTGATGTCGGTGCCGGACAGGCCCTGGTCCCGCTCCTTGGCCGGGTCACCGGCCACGGGATGCTCGAAGTCGTACGCCGCCACCAGGTCGTCTCGCAGGCTCGGCAGCACGTCGGGCGGCGTCCACCCGGCCTTCGTGACCTTCCAGATCTTGCCGTTGGCCTTTGACAACACATACAGCTCGCCGGCGGCGTCACGGCCGAAACGCAGGTCCACCCGGGAGTGGCCGGCCAGGTCCTGCAGGGTGACCTGCTTGCCGGCGGCGTCCACCAGCCGCGGCTTGTAGATGGTGGCCCGGCGGCCGGTCTCCTCCCTCATCTGCGCGGCGACCGTGAAGAACACCTGGCCGTCCACGATGTCACCGAACAGGTATTTCCCGTGCAGCAGCGGCAGCTTGAGCCCTCGGTAGACGAAACCGCCGACGACCGCGTGGCCGCTGTCGGACGTGCAGGAGTGGCCGGGCGGCGGGTCGTGGTCGTAGGCCGCCACCGGGTACGTGTAGCCGAACTCGGCGTCGTTGTCCGGCAGCGTGTAGAGGTGGCAGCGGTCGGCCTTGTTGAACAGGAACGACCCTTCGCGTTCGCTCCAGCCCAGGTTGTCCCCGGCGCCGACGTCGTAGATCGCCTCGATCGCGTGCTCGCCGATGTGGCCCAGGAACAGGCGGTTGCCGGCCTGCGGGTCCCAGCTGAAGCGGTGCGGGTCGCGCATGCCGTAGGCGTAGATCTCGCCGAGCGCTCCCGGCCGGCTCACGAACGGGTTGCCGGCGGGGATGCCGTAGCGGCCGTTGGCGCCGTTCGTGCCGGACGGGTCGATGCGCAGGATCTTGCCGTGCGGCACGGCCAGGTTCTGCGGGTCGTCGCTGCTGACGCCGCGTCCGCCGTCGCCTGCGGCGATGTAGAGCAGGCCGTAGTCCTTGTCGCCGGGGCGGGCGGCCGGGTTGAAGTCGATCTGCTGGATGCCGTGGATCTGGCCGGAGAAGCCGAGCCTCAGCACCTCCCTGCGGGTGCCGGAGAAGGTGCCCGCCTTCGGGTCCGTGGCCGTCCACTCGGTGATCACGCCGTGGAACCGGACGCCCGGCTGGGGCGGCAGGTCGGGGGTCTTGGTGGTGAGCGCGTCACCCCACTCGGTGTGGACGGTGTAGAACGTGCCGTTCCTGCCGAACTCCGGGTGGAAAGCGGCGAAGCCGAAGCCGCTGCCGAGGCCGCGTCCCGAGATGAAGTCGGGGGCGAACGTGGCGCCGACGTCGAGGTACTCACGCGGCCGGCCGCCGCTCTTGTCCAGGAAGTAGAGCTTGCCGTTGAGGTCGTTGACGTACAGGCGGCGCGAGCCGTCGGGGAGCTCGCCCAGGTAGTTGATCCTGGCCCAGCGGACCAGGCGCGGGTCGGTCGGCGCCGGGGTCGTGTCGGTCTTGGGGAAGGAGGCGAACTCCTCGAGCGTCAGCGTGAGGCCCGACGGGGTGGGCTTCTCGGGGATGGGGTCGTCGAGGGGCGTCGGCTCCGCCTGCGCGGTGGCCGGCGAGGCGCATAACGCGATCGCCAGCAGCACGGCCATCAGGCCTCGGAGGGTTCTGGGCATGCCTCACCACCAAGGGTGTCGATTCACGGGTTCACTGCTCAACGGGTGCGGTGCCGTCAGGGGCCGGGGTGCCCTTGACGGTCAGGTCGCGCATCCTGCCGATGTTGTCGAACGAGCCGAAGCCGACCCGGCCGGAGGCGAACGTGCGGTCGGTGGCCGTCATCAGCGGGGTCTCTGCGCCGTCCACGTAGACCGAGATGCGGCCGGTGTCCGTGCAGTGCGTGACGCGGACGCGGTGCCAATCGGTGTCCGTCACCGCGGGCGGCGCGCCGACCTGGCCGTTCCACTGGTCGTCGATGCGCAGGCGGTCGGCGTTGTTGACGACGAAGATCCCGTTGTGCGGGTAGATGGTGTTGTCCTGAGAAAGGTGCACGTAGTAGAACTCGGTGTCCGACCGGTAGCCGAACACGATGATCACGTCGCGGTTGCTGACGCTGGTCGGCGTGTCCAGGCGGACCTTCGCGTCGATGCGTGCCGAGGCGAACTCGGGGCCGGTCTTGAGCACCGCGTACTCGAAGGGCCGGCGCGGTCCTGGGCGGGCGACCCCGGCCTCGGCGAGAATCACCTGGTCGCCGGGGAACTGCCACTTGGCGGGGGTAACGGGCGCCCAGTTGTGCCCCGCGTCCACGCCCTTCACGCGGGCGTGTCCGAGTGCGCAGTCCTGGGCGGCGACGGCGTGGGCGGGCAACGGGAGTGCCGGGGCGGCCAGGGCGAGTGCGGCCGCGAGGGTGAGAGTGCGAAGGGCTGACATCCGGGCATCCTCTCGCCGGGCGTAAGCGCTTCCGAAAGCGCTTACGTGACCTTCGAGCGGATCGTATCCCGGGGGAAAGGTCTGTCAAGGGGGGTGACGTCAGGGCGGGGGCGGGGCGGTGGAGGCGCGGATGACCAGCTCGTGACGGGTACGGCGGCGGCGTGGGCGCGAGGCAGGAGGCTTGAGCACCAGCTCGAAGGCCTCCTTGCCCATCCCCACCATGGGCAGCCTGATCGTCGTCAGCGCCGGGTAGACGTCGCGCGCCACCGGCGCATCGTCGAACCCGGCCACCGAGATCTCCTCCGGCACCCGGCGCCCGTGGTTCAGCAACCACGACAGGGCGCCCACCGCCATCGGATCGTTCAACGCCACCACCGCCGTCAGGTCGGGACGCGCCCGCATGAGCTGCGCGGTCGCCGCCGCGCCGCCCTCCCTGGTGAAGTCCCCGTGCACGACCGGGACCGAGCGCCAGTCGAGCCCGGCCACGTCGAACGCGGTGCGCAGCCCCGCCAGCCGGTCCGCCACGGTGGTCAGGTTGGCCGGGCCGCCCAGCACGCCCAACCGGCGATGGCCCAGGTCGAGCAGGTGCCGCATGAGCGTCACCCCGCCGCCCGCGTTGTCCGGCAACACCGCGTCCACCGGCAGGTGATGCCGGCCGATCACGGCCACCCGGCCGCCCGCCGCCGTGTACGAGCGCACCTCGGCGGCGATGTCGACCTCCGTGGCCGCCTCGATGTAGCCGGAGCCCGCCAGCACGATCTTCGTCACCCGGTGGGCCCGCAGCGCCCGGATCCTGCCCAGCTCCGCGCCGGGGTCGCGCTGGGTCTGGCTGATCAGCGCCAGGTAGCCGAGGCTCTCGGTCTCGCGCAGCACACCCCTGGCGATCTCGCCGAAGTAGGGGTCCCCGACGTCGTGCACGATCAGCCCGATGATGGCCGCCTGCCCGCCTGCCAGCGCCCGCGCGTGGCTGTTGGGCACGTATCCCACCTGGGAGGCGACCGCCTGCACGTGGGCCGCGACCTGAGGGCTGACCCCCGTGCTGCCGGTCATGGCACGCGAGGCGGTGGCGAGCGAGACTCCTGCGGCTTTGGCGACGTCCACGAGGCGCGGCGGCCGATGTGCCATACGAACCCCCTTGTCCGGGGCTGAATCCCGTGTAATCGTAACCGAAAGCGCTTCCGAAAGCGCTTACGCGGCACCTCTCCAGACGGGGGTTCCCTCGATGGCAAGAGTTCTCAAGAGCCTGGCGATCATCTCGATGTGCGCGTTAGGGATGACCGCCTGTGCCAAGACCGACGAGCCCGGCGGCGCCCAGACGCCGGGTCAGCAGACGGGGCCGGTGAAGATCGGCATCTCGCTCCCGTTGACCGGTGACTTCTCCGAGCCCGGCAAGGGCATCCAGGAGGGTTACCAGGTCTGGGCCGACCAGGTGAACGCCAAGGGCGGCCTGCTGGGCAGGAAGGTCGAGCTGATCTTCCGTGACGACGCCTCCGACCCGAACCGGGTCAGCTCCGACTACGAGTCACTGATCACCCAGGACAAGGTCAACCTGGTGTTCGGGCCGTTCTCGTCGCGGCTGGTCATCCCGGCGGCGAAGGTGGCGGAGTCGTACAACATGGTGTTCGTGGAGCCGGCCGGGGCCGCCAAGGAGGTCTTCGAGCAGGGCTTCAAGCGGCTGTTCTACGCGGCTCCGGCGATCGCCAGCGATCACTACAACTACCTGGCCGACTACATACTCAAGTTGCCGGCCGACCAGAAGCCGAAGACGGCGGCGTACGCGAGCCTGGACGACCCGTTCGCCCAGGGCACCGCATACGGGCTGCGTGACAAGCTGGCCGCGGCCGGGATCAAGACGGTGGTGGACGAGGTCTACCCGCCGGAGACCACGGACTTCGCGCCCATCGCCGCTAAGATCGCGGCCGCCAAGCCGGACATCGTGGTGGGCGGCACGCAGTTCGAGGACTCGGTGGGCCTGGTGCGGGCGCTGCAGGAGCTGAAGGTGCAGCCCAAGCTGGCGGCGTTCTCGACGGGCCCGACGCTGGCCGAATTCCCCACCGCGGTGAAGGGGGCGGCCGAGCACATCATCTCGCCCGTCGGCTGGTCGGCGACCGCCACGTTCACCGGCAACCAGGACATGGTCAAGCGCTACAAGGAGATGTTCGGCGGCGAGGCCAACGAGGACGCAGCGAACGGCTACACCGTCGGCCAGATCGTCGAGGCGGCCGTGAGCGCGGTCAAGTGCGTGGACCCGACCCCGGAGTGCCAGAACAAGCTGGCCGACCACATCAGGCAGGGCACGTTCGACACGGTCGTCGGCCCGCTGTCCTTCGACGACCAGGGAAGGCCCGAGCAGGCGCACATGATCCAGCAGTACGTCGACGGCAAGATCCAGATCGTCCTGCCGGAGAGCGCCAAGACCGCCGACATCGTCTACCCGAAGAAGGAATGGTGAGCCTGCTCCTGCAGGGACTGGCCCTGGGCGTGCTGACGGGCGGGCTCTACGCCCTGCTCGCCTCGGGCCTGTCGCTGTACTTCGGCGTGATGCGGGTGGTCATGGTGGCGCACCCGGCGTTCCTGTTCCTGGGCGCGTACCTGACCTACACCGTGCACACCGTGTTCGGCCTCGACCCGTTCCTGGCGTTGCCGGTGACGGTGCCGCTGTTCTTCGTGCTGGGCGTGGCGGTGCAGCGGCTGCTGATCGCGCGGCTGGCGCCGGAGAACCTGGCGATGATGTCGGTGCTGCTGACGTTCGGCATCGCGCTGACGATCGAGGGGTTGCTCGGCACGTTCTACACCGGCTCGTACAAGTCGGTCAGCATGGACTACGCCACCCGGTCCCTGACGATCGCCGGCGTGCACCTGCCGTACGACAAGATCATCGCGTTCTGGGTCGCCGCGATCACGCTCATCGTGCTGTTCGCGGTGCTGGTCAAGAGCCGGTTCGGGCAGTCGCTGCGGGCCACGATCCAGCATCGGGAGGCGGCCAGGCTGGTCGGCATCCACACCGAGCGCGTGGCCGGCTACGGCTTCGGCGTGGGCCTGGCCACCGCGGCCGTCGGCGGCACGGTGCTGGCTTTGATCACGCCGTTCTTCCCCGCCTCGCACTGGGTGTGGATCGGCAAGCTCATGGCCATCATCGTCGTCGGCGGCCTGGGCAGCGTGATCGGCGCCGCGCTGGCGGCCGTCCTGCTCGGCGTGGTCGAGGGCCTCGTCCTGGTGACCGTGGACGCTACCTGGGCCACGATGATGTTCTACGTCTTCCTCTTCCTGACCCTGCTCGCGCGCCCCCAGGGGTTCTTCGGAGGCCGGCTTGCGCATCGCTTCTAGAGGGCTCCCCCTGCTGGTCGCCGCGCTGGCGATCGCCTATCCGTTCCTGGTGCCCAACTACTACCTCGTGTACGCGGGCGCGCTGACCGTCATGTACGCCGCCATGGCCACCTCCTGGAACCTCCTGGGCGGATTCACCGGCTACGTCTCGCTCGGCCACTCGGCGTTCTTCGGCCTCGGCGCGTACGGCACCGGCCTGCTCGTCGTCCGGGCAGGTGTCCCGTGGGTCGTGGCGCTGCTGGCGTCGGCGCTGCTGGTCACGGTGTTCGCCGTGGTCGTCGGCATCGCGGCGGTCCGGGTGCGCGGCGCGTCCTTCGTGATCGTGTCCATCGCGCTGGTGTCGATGATGAACCTCGTCGTCCAGGGCTGGCGCTCCCTCACCGGCGGCTCCACCGGCCTGCAGGTCCCCACGCCCTTCCCCGGCCTGCACCGCGGCCAGACGCACATGGTGTTCTTCTACCTGTTCCTGGTGCTGCTCGCGATCGCGCTGGCCTCCTGGTGGTACGTCTCCCGCTCCCGCTTCGGCGCGGGCCTGCGGGCCATCAGGGAGGACGAGGACAAGGCCGAGTCGCTGGGTGTGCCGACCGGGGCGTACAAGGTGACGGCGTTCGCCCTGTCCGCCCTGTTCGTGGCGCTGGCCGGCGGGCTCTACGCGGTCTGGTTCGGCAGCCTCGACCCGATCTTCGTCTTCTCCATCCTCATCGGCTCGTACATGGTGCTGATGAGCCTGCTCGGCGGCGTGCGCCACCTGTTCGGCCCGCTGCTGGGGGCGCTCATCGTGGCCCCGGCCGGGGAGTATTTCCTGATCGCGCTGGGCGAGACGCAGATCCACCTGACCGCGACGGGCCTGGTGCTCGTGCTGGTCGTGCTGTTCATGCCGGACGGCATCCTCGCCCGCTTCACCAGAAGGCGCGCCGGGCCGTCCATTCCCGACGAGACGGCCGAGCAGCGACTCCAGGGGGTGGCGCCATGAGCTCGCTGCGGACCGAGGGGCTGAGCAAGTCGTTCGGCGGCGTGCTGGCCGTGGACGGCGCGAGCGTGGAACTGCTCGAAGGGAAGATCAACGGCCTGATCGGGCCGAACGGCTCGGGCAAGACCACGTTCTTCAACCTCATCACCGGCATGATCAAGCCGGACGCGGGCCGGGTGCTCTACCGCGACCGCGACATCACCCGCCACTCGCCGCACCGTATCGCGCACGCCGGCATCGGCCGCACCTTCCAGCTCTGCCGGGTCTTCCCGCGCCTGACGGTGCTGGAGAACATGCTGGTCGCCGTCCGCCGCACCCGCCTGCGCGAGCTGCTGGCCGGCCTGCGCGACAAGGGCGAGGTCGAGCGGGCCCGGCACTGGCTGCGCAGGATGGGCATCGAGCACCTGGAGGACGCCGAGGCCCGCGACCTGTCCTACGGCCAGCAGAAGCTCCTGGAGCTGGCCGCCGCCCTCATGGCCGAGCCGGAGCTGGTGCTGCTCGACGAGCCGGCGGGCGGCGTCAACCCGGCGCTGATCGATCGGATCGTCTCGCTCGTGCGCGACCTCAACGCCGAGGGCCGCACGTTCCTGGTCGTCGAGCACAACATGGACATGGTGATGGGCATGTGCGACCACGTCATCGTCTTCGACCGGGGCGCGCCCATCGCCGCGGGCCCGCCGTCCGTGGTGCGGGACGACCCGAAGGTGCTGGAGGCGTATCTCGGTGTCTGAAGTCGTGCTGTCCCTGGAAGACGTCGAAGCCGGGTACGGCAGGGCCGCGCTCGTGTTGCGCGGCCTGAGCGTCACCATCCGCGCCGGCGAGGTCGTCTGCCTCGTCGGCCCGAACGGCGCCGGCAAGTCCACCGCGCTCAAGGTCGCCAGCGGCCTGCTCGCGCCCCGGTCCGGCCGCGTGCTGCTGGCCGGCCAGGACGTGACGGGGCTCTCGCCGCAACGCCTGCTCGGCCTCGGCCTCGCCCACGTGCTGCAGGGCCACAGTGTGTTCCGTGAGATGACCGTGGCCGAGAACGTGCGGCTCGGCGGGTTCACCGTCCGCGACCAGGCCCGGCTGAACACCCGCATCGAGACCGTCAAGGAGCTGTTCCCCGTGGTGGCCGAGCGGTGGGGGAGCATGGCTGGGCTGCTGTCCGGCGGGCAGCAGAAGCAGGTCGAGTTCGCCCGCGCCCTCATGCTGGAGCCGAAGGTGGTGCTGCTGGACGAGCCGTCGATGGGGCTCGACCCGCGCAACACGCAGGTGGTCTTCGACCAGATCGACCTCATGCGCCGGACCGGCGTCGCGGTGCTGCTGGTGGAGCAGAACGCGCGCCGGGCCCTGGAGATGGCCGACGTCGGCTGCGTGCTCGACCTCGGCCGCGTGCACATCTCCGGCCCGGCGCGTGAACTGGCCGCCGACCCCCGCCTCGGCAAGCTCTACCTCGGCGGCGCGCCTGCCACTTAGATGGGGGCCACCTGAACCCGCTTCCTGAACACCCAGTACGTCCACCCCTGGTAGACCAGCACGAACGGGAGTGCGATCAGCCCGATCCAGCTCAGCATCGTCAGCGTGTACGGCCCGGAGGCGGCCTCGGCCAGCGTCAGCCCGGGCAGTGGTGACACGCGCAGCTCCATGAAGAGCGCCAGCGTGGTCAGCACGATCGCGGCGGCGGTGGCCGCGAACGCCCAGCCCTCCCTGCGCCGCCAGATCAGGGCCGTCGCCGCGGCCAGCGCCGCCATGGCGGCCAGGGCGGGGAACGTGCCGAGATTGGACAGCGCGAACACGGCCACCGGGATCACCACGGCGCTCGCCGCCAGGGCCGCCGCACGGGCGCGGCGGCGTACCGGACCGGTGGTCTTGAGCGTCAGGAACACGGCGCCGTGCAGCGCGCACACCGCCAGCGTGAACGCGCCGCCGAGCACGGCCGCGGGCGCGCTGTCGAACAGCAGGTCGGCGAAGACCGCGCCCCACAGGAACGCCGCCAGCCCGCTGCCGACCATGATGCCCAGGTCGCACCAGCGGGGATCGTTCACCTTGCCCCGCCACTCCAGACCGACGCCCCGCACGATCAGACCCACCAGGATGAGCGTGACCTGCAGGTAGAAGGCGCTGAACACGCCCGCGTACCAGGCGGGGAACGCCGCGAACATCGCGCCCACCGCGGTGATCAGCCACACCTCGTTGCCGTCCCACACCGGGCCGATGGTCTGCAGGCTCTGCCGCTGCTCGGCGGCGTTCCTGCTGAGGAGCGGCGCCAGCAGGCCGACGCCGAAGTCGAAGCCCTCCAGCACGAAGTAGCCCGTCCAGAGGAAGGCGATGATGACGAACCAGAGATCGATCATGATGGGTGTCCCTCCTCAGTACATCAGCGACGGCTCGCGCCGCTCGGCCTTGGCGATGATGGGTTCCGGCTCCTCGACGCCCTTGCGTACGTGCCGGGTCAGCAGCACGGCCTCGGCCACGGCGAGCACCCCGTACAGCAGCGTGAAGATCGTCAGCGACGTGGCGACCTCGGCAAGCGTCACCCCCGGCGACACGCTGGAGGCGGTCAGCAACTCGCCCGCGACCGTCCACGGCTGGCGGCCGATCTCACTCAGCAGCCACCCGGCGATCACCGCTGCCAGCGGCAGGGGCAGAGCCAGGAGGAACGCCCGCGACAACCACCGCGGGAACCCGCGCTTGCGGCGGGTCAGCCACAATCCGAGCACCGACAGGCCCACCGTGGCCAGCCCGAAGACGATCATCACCCGGAACGACCAGAACACGATCGCCTGGTTCGGCCGGTAGTCGCCGGGGCCGAACTGCTGCTCGAAGCGGCGCTGCAGGTCCTCGGTGCCCTGGATGGTGGCGTCGAAGTCGTTGGTGGCCAGGAAGCTCAGGACCTTCGGGATCTCGATGCCGGGGGCGACGGAGAACGCCGCGCCCGCCGTGTCGCGCTCCAGGCCCTCGGCGGAGGCCAGCTTCATGGGCTGCTGCTCGTACATCAGCTTGGCCGACATGTCGCCGGTGCCCGCGACCACCGCCCCCGCGATGGCGGTCATCACCAGCGCCGCCCGTGCCGCGCTGCGCCACATCGCGGCCCGCGTCTTCAGCAGCCAGTAGCCGCTCACGGCCAGCACGAACCCGCCGGCCACGATGAACGCCGCCCCGATCACGTGCGGCACCTGGGCCAGCGCCGTGGAGTTCGTCAGCACCGCCCACAGGTCCGTCATCCTGGCCTTGCCGTCCACGACCTCGTAGCCGACCGGGTGCTTCATCCAGGCGTTGGCCGCGAGGATGAAGTAGGCCGACAGGTTGGACCCGATGGCCGCCGCCCAGATGCACGCCAGGTGCACCTTCTTCGGCAGCTTGTCCCACCCGAAGATCCACAGCCCCAGGAACGTGGACTCCATGAAGAAGGCCAGCAGCGCCTCCATCGCCAGCGGCGCCCCGAAGACGTCGCCGACGAACGTGGAGTATTCACTCCAGTTCATGCCGAACTGGAACTCCTGCACGATGCCGGTCACCACGCCCATGGCGAAGTTGATCAGGAACAACTTCCCGAAGAACTTCGTGAGCTTCAGGTAGTGCTCTTTCCCCGTACGGTGCCAGGCCGTCTGCAGGCCGGCCACGAAGATCCCCAGACCGATGGTCAGGGGCACGAACAGAAAGTGGTAAACGGTGGTCACCCCGAACTGCCACCGCGCCAGGTCAAGTGCGTCCATCATCCCCGTCGACTCCTGAGCTCTACAAGCTGTAGTTCATCTACTTAAAGTAGTACTACAAGCTGTAGAGCAACGCGATGCGACCTTGGTCACATCGGTGTGCGTGCTGGTTGCCGGGTATCGAGAATGCCCGGTGGAGGCGGGCCTGGGCGTCCCCCGGCGGGTTGATTCCCGCGTACCCCGTCCGGCGGACCCGCGCGCCGTCAGGGCATCTAGAAGGCGGTACGCAGGTCGAAGAGCTCCGACGGGGAGATGGGCATGCGGTCGATCTCGATGCCCTCGGCGTCCTCGAGGGCCGAGGCGATGACGGCGGACACCGGGATGACCCCGGCCTCGCCGGCGCCCTTGATGCCGAGCGGGTTGAGCGGCGACGGCGTCTCCAGGTGGGCGGTCTCGACGCGGGGGACCTCGGTGGCGTACGGCATGAGGAAGTCCATGAAGGAGGCGTTGACGAGCTGCCCGTGCGCGTCGTACACCATGCGCTCGTAGAGGGCGCCGCCGACGCCCTGCGCCACTCCCCCGTGGATCTGCCCCTCCACGATCATCGGGTTGATGAGCCGCCCGCAGTCGTGCACGACCGCGTACCTGACGATCCTGATCTCGGCCGTGTCCGGGTCGGTCTCGACGACGGCCGCGTGCATGCCCGCCGCGAACGTGGACCTGATCGGCGAGTAGTAGTCCCGCCCCTCCAGCCCCGGCTCCTCGCCCTCGGCCACCGGTGGCCGGTCCGGGGAGGCGGTGCCGGAGAACTGGGTGGCCTTGGCGGCCTCCTCGTCGAAGGCGTAGCGCAGGGGGTTGGCCAGCACGGCGACCGTGGACAGCGGGATGGAGGCGGTGGGCGCGCCCGCCACGTGCACCACGCCGTCGGTGATCTGGAGGTCCGACGGGTCGGCCTCGAGCGCGTCGGCCGCGATGCGCAGCGCCTTCTCGCGTACCTTTCTGCAGGCCAGGGCAATGGCGTTGCCGCTGACGACGGCCGCGCGGGAGGCGAACGTGCCGACCGCGTACCCGAACCGGCGCGTGTCGCCGGTGACCACGCTGATCCGCTCGATGGGCACGCCCAGCTCGCTGGCGGCGATTTGAGCGAACACCGTCTCGTGCCCCTGGCCCTGCGAGGTGAGTCCCGTGGACACGTGCACGCGGCCATCGGAGGTCACCTGCACGTGTCCGCCCTCGTACGGCCCGACCCCGGTCCCCTCGACGTAGCAGCCGATCCCGATGCCCCGGCCGGGCGCCCGCTCGAAGTCGTCCCAGCCGATCAGCTCCTTGACCATGCGGAGCATTTCGGGATAGTTCCCGCTGTCGTAGATCAGCGGCCGCCCGTCCTGGAAGGTCATCCGCTGGTCGTACGGGAACTCGTCCGGCTGGATGAAGTTGACCGAGCGCACCTCGGTCCGGTCCTTGCCCAGGTACCGGGCGATCTTGTCCATGGTGCGCTCCATGCAGAACACGCCCTGCGGGCGGCCCGCGCCCCGGTAGGGGGTCACCTGCACGGTGTTGGTGTAGACGGCGCTGAACTCGACCCGGTACGCCCCGAGCTTGTAAGGGCCGAGCAGCTGGGTCGAGGTGACGATCGGCACGATGATCCCGTAAGGGGTGTAGGCGCCGTGGTCGTGCAGGATCGTCACGTCCAGCCCGAGCACCCGGCCGTCGTCGTCGAACCCGACGCGGACGTACTGCACCTGCCCGCGCTCGTGCGCGGAGGAGATGAAGTGCTCCCTGCGGTCCTCGGTCCATTTGAGCTCGCGGCCAAGCGTCATGGCCGCCCACGGCACGAGGATCTCCTCGGGCCACGGGTGCACGATCTTCACGCCGAACCCGCCGCCGACGTCGGGGGCGATCACCTCGACCTTCGGCAGGGGCAGGCCGAGCGTGGCGGCGACGGCCATGCGGACGCTGGTGGAGGTCTGGGTGCTGGAGTAGACGCGCAGGTCCTCGCCGTCCCAGCGGGCGTACACGCCGCGTCCTTCCAGCGGCATGCTGGCGCTGCGCTCGATGTCGAGCCGGAAGGCCAGGGTGTGCGGCGCGGTCTCGATGGCCTCCCGCGCGCCGCGCCCGTCGTCGGCGGCGACCTCCTGGACGAGGTGGGCGCCGATGTTGCCGGGCACGTCCTCGTGCACGAGCTGGGCGCCCTGGACGGCCTCCTCCAGGCCGACGACCGGTTTGAGGGGCTCGTAGTCGACCTCGATGAGCGCGCAGGCGTCCTCGGCGGCGTACCTGTCGGCGGCCACGACCATCACCACCGGCTCGCCGACGTGCCTGACGACCTCCCTGGCCAGCGGGTACGCGGTGCGCCCGTGCGTGAGCGCCGGATGCGGAATGAGGAGGGGCAGCGCCCGGCCCACCCGTTCGGGCAGGTCCTCCCAGGTGTAGACGGCGACGAGCCCCGGCACGTCCAGCGCGGGCCCGACGTCGATGTCGCGGATGCGGGCGTGCGCGTGCGGCGAGCGCACGAACGCCGCGGCGAGCGCGTCACGCCCCAGGTCGTCGAGGTAGCGGCCCTGCCCGGTGAGCAGCCTGGGGTCCTCCCTGCGCGCTACGGACTCCCCGAACAACCTCGTCGTCATGCTTCCTCCGCCAGCAGCTCGGCGGCCCGGTGGACGGCCTTGACGATGTTCTGGTAGCCGGTGCAGCGGCACAGGTTGCCGGAGACGCCCTCCAGCACCTCCTCCTCCGTCGGTGCCGGGTTCTCCTTGAGCAGGGCAGTCACCGTACACAGGAAACCCGGCGTGCAGAAGCCGCACTGCAGGCCGTGGCACTCGGCGAAGGCCCGCTGCACGGGTGAGAGCCCGTCCGGTCCGGCGAGCCCCTCGACGGTGGTGATCTCGCGGCCGTCCACGGTGACGGCGAACGTCAGGCACGAGCGCACCGGCTGCCCGTCGAGCAGCACGGTGCAGCAGCCGCAGACGCCGTGCTCGCACCCCACGTGGGTGCCGGTCAGGCCGAGGTCGTGGCGCAGGCAGTCGGACAGCAGGCGGCGGGCGGGGACGCTCACCCGCCTGGGGGCGCCGTTCACGACGAGCGTGATCTCATGCTCCACGGGTCTCCGCCTCCCTGGCCGCGTTGCGCAGCGCCCGCTGGGCGAGCACCGTCACCAGATGCCTGCGGTAGGCGGCCGATGCGTGGATGTCGTTCTCGGGCTCGATCGCGTCATGCACGAGCTGGGCCACGACCCAGTCGATCCCCTGGACGGGAGACGGCCCACTCAGCTCTGTCACGTCCACGACCGTCGGCACCGGCCCGACTCCGATGCACGCGACCTTGGCTGCCGTGACGAACGCGTCCTCGTCCAGCGTGACCACGGCGCAGACCCCGGCGAGGGCGTAGTCGCCGTGCCTGCGGGTCACCTCCTCGAAAGCAACCCCGGTCCGCGGACCCAATGCCGGGAAATATGCCGATACGGCCAGCTCGCCCGGCTGGACGGCCGACTCCATGGGACCGACGAAGAAGTCCTCGGCGGGCACGTCCCGCTCGGCCCGCGTGTCTCCGTTCCAGCGAGCCACCCGTACGGAGCCGCCCAGCACCGCCAGTACGGCGGGCAACTCCGCGGCCGGGTCGGCGTGCACCAGGCTCCCGACCACGGTCCCCCGGTTCCGGATCACCGGATGGGCGACCAGCTTCAGCGCCCGCGTGAGCAGCGGATGCGCGCCGGCCCGCTCCACCTCCGAGTGCCGGGCCAGCGCGCCGACCCGCACACCCGCCTCCGTGCGCTCGATGCCGCCCAGCGACGCCACCTGGTTGATGTCGACGAGATGCTCGGGCGCGGTCAGCCGCATGTTGAGCATCGGGATCAGGCTCTGCCCTCCGGCCAGCACCTTGCCCCGGACCTCGGCGAGGGTCCGCAATGCCGTGCCGAGGTCGCGCGGGGCGTGGTACTCGAACGGCGGCGGCTTCACCCGGCCTCGCTCCCGGCCGGCTTGAGCGACCGCCCGGCGATGGCCCGCAGCAGGTGGTAGCCGCCCAGCACCACGATGGTGCCGAGGGCGATGCCCTCCAAGATGAACTCCCCGGCGATGAAGTGGCTGACGGGCCCGATGGCCAGGATGATGCCCGCGCCGATGGGGACCATGTTGACCGGGTCGGCGAAGTCCACCCGGTTCTCGATCCAGATCTTCGCGCCGAGCAGCCCGATCATCCCGTACAGGATGACGGTGACGCCGCCGAGCACGCCGCCCGGCGTGGCCGCGACCAGCGCGCCGAACTTGGGGACCAGCCCGAAGAAGATCGCGATGACACCGGCGATGTAGTAGGCGGCCGTCGAGTAGACCCTCGTGGCGGCCATGACGCCGATGTTCTCGGCGTACGTCGTCGTCGGCGAGCCGCCGACCGCGCTGGTGACCACCGTGGCCACGCCGTCGGCGACCACCGCCCGCCCGACGTACGGGTCCACGTCCGCGCCCGTCATCTCACCCACGGCCTTGACGTGCCCGATGTTCTCCGCGATGAGCGCGATGACGGCGGGCAGCACCAGCAGCACGGCCGAGAAGCGGAAGTCGGGGCCGTGGAAGTTCGGCAGCCCGAACCACTCGGCCTGGGCCACCTGGTCGAAGTTCACCCTGTCGTGCGGGAAGGCCGTGGCCACACAGTACGTGCCCTCGACCGGGCAGGGGTTGTCGGCCGCGTCCCGCAGGTTCTGGCCGGGCAGCACGGAGATGACCGGCCCGGCCGCCCGGTCCAGCAGCCACGACAGCAGGAACCCGGTGACCAGCCCGATCAGCACGCCGATCCGCCCGATGAACCCCTTGAACACCACGATCACCAGGAACGTGATCATCATGGTGATGAGCGCGATCCAATGGTCCTGCGGCCAGTAGACGTCCGCCACCACGAACGCCAGCCCGAACCCGATCAGCATCACCACCGCGCCGGTGACCACGGGAGGGAAGACCTTGTGGATGATCTCCACGCCGAGGAAGTGGATGGCGAGCCCGGCCAGCGCCAGCACGAGCCCGGCGACCAGGATCGCGCCGGTCACGATCGCGTCGGCGCCGGCGGTGTCGCCGCCCGCGGCCGCCCTGATGGCGAACACGCCGCCGACGAAGGACGCGCTGGTGCCCAGGTAGCTGGGCACCTTCCCCTTCACGATCAGCAGGAACAGGATCGTCGCGACGCCCGACATCATCACGGCGACGTTGGGGTCCAGACCCATGACGATCGGGAAGACGAAGGTCGCGCCGAACATCGCGATCACGTGCTGCGCGCCGAAGCCCACCATTCTGGGCCAGCTCAAGCGCTCGTCGGGTCTGACCACCTCTCCAGGCGTCAGGTGTTTGCCGTCACCGTGTCTGGTCCAACCCCACACCATGAGAGGGCCCCTTTGTGCTGGTTTCCGCTGAGCCGGCGCCACGTTCCGTTGCGGGCACATTAGGCCCGTCCGGACGCTCCTACACGGGCATGATCTGCCAAATCTGCGCCGACTACCAGTGAAACCCTCGCGCACATGCCAGAACTACGCGACGTGAATCGAGAATCCGTCCCCACTCACGACCTGACCTGCCCTGATTTTGGCGGTTTTGCGGAGTTCAACCTCTCCGTCCACGAGCACCATGCCCTCGGCGATCAGCTGCTTGGCCAGGCCGCCGGTCTCGGTGATCCCGCAGTACTTCAGCAGGTCGCACAGCGGGATGTAGTCGGATTGCAGTTCGAAGTCCAGGTCCACGAGACTCAAGCCTAGATGCCCCGCATCCGCAGCACGTGCAGGGCCAGGGTCAGGTTGAGCCGCAGGTGCGGGTCGTCGGTGAAGTTGCCGAGCAGCCGCTCCAGCTTGCCGATCCGGTAGCGCAGCGTGTTGTAGTGGAAGTGCAGGCGCCTGGCCGTCTCGGCCACGTTGAGGTTCGTCTCCAGCAGCACCTGCAGGGTGCGCCGCAGGTCGGCGTTCTCGGCGTCGTCGTCGGAGGCCAGGGGCCCGAGCGTCTCGCGGACGAACGCGTGCAGCTCGTCGGTGTCGTTGACCAGAGACAGCAGCCGGTAGACGCCCAGCTGGTCGAAGTGGGCGACCGCGCCGGGACCGTGCAGCTGGCGGCCCACCCTGGCCGCTTTCAGCGCCTGCGAGTACGCCTCCGGCAACGTCTCCGCGCCAGGGCTGGGCCGGGACGTGCCGGTCGAGAACGTCGCGGGCGGCACGTCGGCGAACGCCGAGGCCGCGTCCTTGGCCACCCGGGTGGCATCGATCGAGGCGTCGACCACGGCCACCACCTCGTGCGAGAACCCGGCCACCGCCCCCCGCGGGTCGTGCCGCCTCATGGCCGCCGTCCAGCACGACACCAGCCGATCCTGCGCGCTGCGCTCGTCGCCGTCGGGGTCGAGCTCGGCCACGAGCACGGTCACCGGCCGCGCCAGATCCCATCCGAACGCCCTGGCCCGCGCCGTGATCCGCTCGATGCCGCCGGCCCGGCCGGTGAGCACGTCGCGCAGGAAGTCGGCGCGGTATTTGCTCTCGACGGCGTTGACCGCCTCCTGCCGGGTGACGACGAGCGCGGCGACGGTGGCCGCGCGCTCCAGGATGCCGACGTCGCCGTCCCTGATCGCCGCCGACGGGCTGTAGGCGACGATCCTGCCGTGATGGTGCCCGCCGGCCAGCACCGGCACCGAGGCGAACGCCCGGCCGCGCCCCGACGTCCGCGCCGGGGACGTCGGCGGGCCCTCGCGGGAGATCGACTCGCGCAGCACCGCGACGTGGTCGGCCGGACCGGCGGTGGCCAGCACCTGGCCGGCGCCGTCCACGGCCGCGACCGACACGTCGAGCAGCTGCGCCACCTCGGCGGTGACCTCGCCCAGCCCGCCGCCCGCCAGCACCACCTGCACCATGGCCCGGTGCGCCTCCTCGACGCGGGCCAGCATGGCGGCCTGGCGGTTGAGTATGTCGGTCAGCACCTGGTTGAGGATGTCGTCGAAGCCGACGTCGTTCGGCAGCAGGATGAGCGGGAAACCGAGCCGGTCGGCCTGCTCGACCATCTCGTCGGGCAGCTCGTCGACGTAGCGGCCGAGCTTGATCGCCAGTGCGGCCAGGCCGCGCTCGTCGAGGTCGGCCACGAGCCGGCCGAGCGACTGCGGCGTGTTGCGAAGCGGATATCCGGTGGTGAGCAGCAGTTCGTGCGGTTTGACCCAGGCCAGGATGTCGGGGACCTCCATGACGTTGAGCCGCTGGACGATGCGCCCGAGCCCGCTCTCCCCGGCGATGAGCCTGGCCTCCGCGAGGGTGGACACGCCCAGCACCTCTTCCACGGACACGCCATGAATGATCGTTCCGGTGCTGGCGAGACGGACGGGGGGCTCCATGGGGAGATTGTGACCCGGGAAGCGGTCTGTCAGGAAGAGCCAACCTTCCCGCTGACTGTTGGCAAATTTCTCCGTACGGAGGGTTCCCCGCCCGTTCTACGGTCAGGTCCAAGGTCGGTTGGGAGGTCCGGTGACGGTCAGCACTCACGCGCGGCGTACCCGCATCCAGGTCACGGGCGCGGCCAGCACGGCGGTACGCCCGCTCCTGGAGTCGCCGCGCCGCCCCGCCCGCGTGCTCGCAGCCTTCCCCGCGGGGGTGTATCTGGAGGTCAGGACCGATCTGGAGCCTTCGGTGATCGCCGTCATCACCGGCGAGGCCACCAGGCTGCCGAACTCGGCGCTGCTCGCGGGCCCACTGCCTCATGTCACGGTGGGTGACGAGGCGTCGGTGGGTGATCGCGCGATCGACGTGGGGCACCTGAGTTTGCGCGTGCGCCGCTGGTGGGATCCGGCCCCGTCGCTGGGGCCGGCTGATCGCGATTGCCTGTCCGGCGCCGCCGCGATCCTGGCGCGACCCGCCGAGCCGCGGCCCGGCCTGTACGGCAACGGCGCGGTCGCCTCGCTGGCCGCCGCCTGCGCGCAAGGGTGGCTGCTGGGGGTCGTCACGGCGGCCGAGCAGCTCATCGGGCTCGGGCCGGGGCTCACGCCGAGCGGTGACGACGTGCTGGCGGGACTGCTGGTGACGTTGCGGCACGTGGGCAGGGCCACGGAGGCGGAGCGCGCGGTGTGGCTGGCGGACTGGCTGGGGGCGACCGTCACGTTCGACGCGCGCACCCGCACCACTCCCCTGTCGGCCACGCTCCTGCACTGCGCGGCCAGAGGCGAGGCCAGCCCTGAGGTGCTCGCGGTGCTGCGCGGCGTCACCGGCGGCCAGGCGCTCGAACCGGCGCTGAACCGCCTGCGCCGTCTAGGCCATACCTCCGGCGCCGACCTCGCCCAGGGCGTCGCCATCGGCGTGCACGCCGTCCTGGCCCTTGGCGGGCAGCGGTGAGCCCAGAAGGGGTGAGCGCAGAGGTGGTGCTGGTCCGTAAGGGGGCGTACTACGACTCGGTCCAGCTCATGCGGGTCAGCCGGGCGCTGGTGGACACGCCGGGCGTCGAGGCGGCCATGGTCGCCATGGCGACGGACCTCAACGTCGCCGTCATCAGGGACCTCGGCTTCACCGTCCCCGAGGCCGGTCCCGGCGACCTGCTGATCGCCGTCAGGGCGCACGACACCCGGGCGGCCGTCGCCGAGGCCGACCGGCAGCTGACCACGCTCCAGCGTCCTGGGACCGCGACCGAGCAGCCGCCGCTGACCACCGGCTCGGCTGCCGCCAGAGGCCCGGCCGATCTGGTCCTGGTCTCGGTGCCGGGCGAGCACGCGTTCTGTGAGGCGTACGACGCCGTCCTGGCCGGCCTGCCCGTCATGATCTTCAGCGACGGCGTGCCCGTCGCGCAGGAGCGGCGGCTGAAGGAGCTGGCGGAGCAGCGGGACGTCCTGGTGATGGGCCCGGACTGCGGCACCGCCTCGATCGCCGGCGTCGGCCTCGGCTTCGCGAACGTCCTCGCCCCCGGCCCCGTCGGCGTGGTGGCCGCCTCGGGCACCGGCGCCCAGCAGGTCACCTCGCTCCTGGACTGGGCGGGCGCGGGCATCAGCCACATCCTGGGGGTGGGCGGCAGGGACCTGTCGGCCGCGGTCGGCGGCCTGTCGACGCTGCGTGCGCTGCGCATGCTCGACGAGGACCCGGCGACCGAGCTGATCGTGCTGATCTCCAAGCCGCCCGCCCACGAGGTCGCGCGCCTCGTGGAGGAGGCCGTGGCAGGGCTGCGTACGCCGGTGGTGTCCGCGTTGCTGCCCGCGGATCTCACGGAGGCGGCGGAGCAGGCGCTGCGCACCCTCGGAAGACCCGTGCCCGAGTGGCCGTCCTGGCCGGGCGCCCTGCGAGAGACCTCGGGCAAGACGCTCAAGGGCGTCTACGCCGGCGGCACGCTGAGCCTGGAGGCCGCGGCGCTCGCCGGGCAGGGCGACTTCGTCGACTACGGCGACGACGCCTACACCAGGGGACGGGCGCACCCGATGATCGACCCGACCCTGCGCGTGGAGGCGCTGTCCCGGGCCAGGGAGACCGACGTGGTGCTCATGGACGTCGTGCTGGGTCACGGCGCCGACCCCGACCCCGCGGCGTCCCTCGTGCCCGCCATCGCCCATACCCCCGCCACCGTCGTGGTGGCCCTCGTCGGCACCCTGGGCGACCCACAGGACCTGCACCGCCAGGCCGCCGCGCTGCGGGCGGCGGGCGCGGCCGTGTTCCTGTCCAACGCCCAGGCGGCCCGGCACGCCAGGAGTCTCATATGAGCCCACTGTCCGCCCCGTCCAACGTGATCACGGTTGGCGCGGGGCTGCTCGACGAGGCACTGACCGCGCAGGCCGTGCCGACGACCCCGGTCGACTGGCGCCCGCCCCTGCCCGGCACCGCGGAGGCGCTGGTCACGGTGCTGGCCGACCCGCGCAGGCCGACCGCCAACGAGCTGGCCGCGCGCCGGCTCACCTCCGCGCGACCGTACCTGGCGGGGGTGCGGCGGGCGTCGGAGGTGCTGGCCGACGGCACCTTCCTGCACGCCGGGCCGCCGATCACGTGGGAGCGGGCCTCGGGGCCGATGCGCGGCGCGCTGATCGGCGCGATGCTGCTGGAGGGCCTGGCGGGCGACGAGCACGACGCGGCCGCCAAGCTGGCGGCCGGCGAGATCACGCTGCGGCCGTGTCACGAGCACGGCGCCGTGGGGCCCATGGCGGGCGTGGTGAGCCCGTCGATGTGGGTGTTCGAGGTACGCGACGAGGAGCACGGCGGCACCGCCTACTGCTCGCTGAACGAGGGCCTGGGCAAGGTCCTCAGGTACGGCGCGTACGGACCCGAGGTCCTCGACCGGCTGCGCTGGATGGACACCGTGCTCGGCCCCGCGCTGGCCGCGACGCTGGAGCGGACCGGCCCGATCGACCTGCGCTCGCTGATCGCGCAGGCCCTGCAGATGGGCGACGAGCTGCACAACCGCAACCGGGCCGCCACCTCGCTGCTGCTGCGCGAGCTGGCCCCGGCCGTGGTCGAGGCGGCCCCCGCGCACGCCGCGGAGGTGCTGCGCTTCATCAACGGCAACGACCACTTCTTCCTGAACGCCGGCATGGCCGCGGCCAAGGTCAGCACGGACGCGGCCCGCGACATCCCCGGCTCGACCATGGTCGTCGCCATGGCCAGGAACGGCACCGACTTCGGCGTCCAGGTGTCGGGGCTCGGCGGGCGCTGGTTCACCGGTCCCGCCGGGGTGCCCGACGGGCTCTACCTGGGCTCGTACGGCCCCGGCGACGCCAATCCCGACATCGGCGACTCCACGATCACCGAGACGTCGGGGCTGGGCGGGTTCGCGATGGCGGCCTCCCCGGCCATCGTGCGGTTCGTGGGCGGCGAGGTGGCCGACGCGGTGCGGGCCACCCGCTCCATGTACGAGATCACGCTCGCCGAGCACCCCGCCTACCAGATCCCGGGCCTCGGTTTCCGCGGCACGCCGGTCGGCATCGACGTCACGCTCGTGGCCAGGACGGGCCTGCTGCCGGTGGTCAACACCGGCATCGCGGGCCGGGTCGCTGGAACGGGCCAAGTCGGAGCGGGCCTGGTCAAGCCACCCCCCGAGGCTTTCACCAGCGCATTGCAGGCCCTGGCCGGCGCAGTAAGTGATCCATTTGATGAGTGATATATCTGCACGTCATCAGCGCCGTAAAGGGGCATCAGCTTCCATTACGGATTCCCCGCCGATATCGTGTCCAACCTCAATAATCTGCAAGTAGCGTGAAGACGCACGTGACGGATGAGGCGAGATGGGGGCGGGAAGATGGCAGCCGACCGCTTGCTGAGCGGTCCCGGAGGAGAGGGAAGTGCCCCGAGTGGCGCCCCGCAGAGCCAGGGCCGCCTGATCGGCAGACGTTACCGTCTCATGTCGCCGGTCGGCAGGGGCGGCATGGGCATGGTGTGGCACGCCCATGACGTGCTGCTCGACCGGGACGTGGCGGTCAAGGAGCTGATCCTCCCGTACGGGCTCGACCACGCGGGCAAGCAGGTGGCGCACCGGCGCATGCTGCGCGAGGCCAGGTCGGCCGCGCGCCTGACGCACCCGGGCATCGTGACCGTGCACGACGTCGTCGAGGAGGACGGCCGTCCCTGGATCGTCATGGAGCTGGTCCGGGCGTGGTCGCTGGAGCAGGCGGTACGCCAGAGCGGCCCGCTCCCCGTGATCCAGGCCGCCGAGATCGGCATCCGCGTGCTGGACGCGCTCACGCATGCGCACGCCGCCGGGATCCTGCACCGCGACATCAAGCCCGGCAACGTGCTGCTGACCCAGGACCGGGTCGTGCTGACCGACTTCGGCATCGCCGCCATCGAGGGCGATGTGAACATCACGCAGACCGGGCTGCTCATGGGGTCCCCGGCGTACATCCCGCCGGAGCGGTTGTCCGCGCAGCCGATCACCCAGGCGGCCGACCTGTGGTCGTTCGGGGCGACGTTGTACGCGGCCGTCGAGGGGCGGCCGCCGTACGAAGGGCCCGACCCGGTGGCGGTGCTCGGCCAGGTGCTCACCCAGGACCCGATCACGCCGCAGCGGGCCGGCTCGCTGATGCCGGTGATCGAGGGCCTGCTCCGCAAGAACCCCGCGGAGCGGCTGACGGCCGCACAGGTCATGGAGATGCTGGAAGCGGTGCTGCGGGCCCACGGCTCCGCCCGTCCACGCAAGCCGGAGACGCTGCCCAGCCCGGTCGACCCGACGCCCGCCGCGCTGCTTCCGCCGCTCGACACGCCGTCGGGGCCGATGCCGTCGCGGATCGTGGAGACGCCATCAGGGCCGGTGCGCGTGCCGTACGACCCGGCGAGCAGCCCGTCGGGCGGCCACTCGATGCCGTACGACGGGCTCTCCACCCCGTCGGGCAGCCACCGGACCGACCAACTGCCTGGCGCCTTCGGCACGGGACCTCAGGCGCCCCAGGCGTTCTCCACCGGCCCGGGACAGCAGGCACCCCAGGCGTTCTCGACCGGCCCAGGACAGCAGGCACCCCCGGCATTCTCGACCGGCCCAGGACAGCAGGCACCCCCGGCATTCTCGACCGGCCCGCACCGGATGGCGGGACGAAATCGCGACGACGACCTGGACGGCCCGTCGGGACCGCACCCGCAGCCGATCCTGCCGCTGACCACCGACAGCCGCTCGTCCACGAACTCCGGCGCCACCCCGTGGCCGCTGGCCTCCCCCGACGACCTGCGCGAGCAATCCCGTGACCTGTCGCACGACATCGGCAACAGCCGCCTGGCCGCACTGCCGGGCGCCTCGCCGCGCATGGGCAAGAGCAGGCGCAGGACGGACGAGGACGACGGGCCCTGGATGCGCGACGGGCGGCCCACGCCGCTCACGATCATCGGCTCGCTGGTGGCGGTGGCCGTCGTCATCGGCGCCGTGATGGTCATCCTGTCAGGCGGAAGCACGCCCGCGGCCACCACCACGAACACGCCCGCCGCCTCCGCCACGACGCTGCAGGCCGACCCCTCGGCCGTGCCTGAGGGCTACAAGGAGCACACTCCGGCCGGCTTCTCCGTCGCCGTGCCCGAGGACTGGAAGCTGACCACGTCGGGCGGCGAGGCGACGTTCACCGGGCCGAAGGACTCGGGCATCCGCTTCCTCGTGGAGGAGGCGACCCCGCAGGCCGACGGCGGGCTGTCCGAGCTCGGCAGGCTGGAGGCCGACGGCGGCCTGGAGAGCTACATCCAGGTGCAGTTGCAGGCAGTGGACTACCGCGGCTGGAAGGCGGCCGACTGGGAGTACACCTACACCACCGCCAACGGCGTCCCCATGCACGCGCTGACCAGGTACGTCACGATCGACGACACCACCGCGTTCAAGATCACGTTCGACCTGCCCGAGCTCAAGTGGGACGACCAGGCCGGCACGCGGCAGGCGTTCCTGGACACCTTCAGGAAGACGACATAGCCCGCGGGGGCCATACCCCCAAACCCCGCCCGCCTGCATCGCGCGGCCGCCTCGGAGCCGGCTGCGCCCGGTGAGGTACGGTCGGCCGTATGAGGCTGGCGAGCATCCACTTTTACCCCGTCAAGTCCACTGCCGGACACGAGATCCACGAGGCCGAGGTGCAGCCCTGGGGGCTGGCGGACGACCGGCGCTACCTGATCACCGACGAGCGCGGCGAGGTCCTGACCGCGCGCGAGCAGCCGCGCCTGCTGGCCTGTGTGGCCAGGGTCGATGACGGCACGCTCACGCTGACCGGCCCCCACGCCGCTCCGCTGCGGGTCACCCCGGACGACACGATGTCCACGGTGCTCGTGTGGCGCACGCCGGTGGAGCTCACCGACTGCGGTGACGACGCGGCACGCTGGTTGTCGGAGCTGGCGGGCCGGCCGGTCAGGTTGAAGTGGCTCGACGACCCGACCCGCCGCCCGGTCAACCCCGACTACGGCCGCCCGGAGGACCGCGTCAGCCTGGCCGATGGATACCCGCTGCTGCTGACCTCCACCGCCTCGCTCGCCCGGCTCAACGACTGGATCATCGAGGGTGCGCTGGAGCGCGGCGAGGAGACGCCCGAGCCGCTGCCGATGCACAGGTTCCGCCCGAACGTGGTGATCGACGGCGTCGGCACGCCCTTCGCGGAGGACGAGTGGAAGCGGGTGCGCATCGGGGCGGTCGACTTCCGGGTGAGCAAGGGGTGCGACCGGTGCGTGCTCACCACGATCGACACTGCCACGTACACCAAGGGCAAGGAACCCATCCGCACGCTGTCCAGACACCGCAAGTGGGACGGCAAGGTCTGGTTCGGCATCAACCTGATCCCGGACAGACCCGGACGGATTATGACCGGAGACTCCGTCACTATTCTCTGAAATAACGCACTAAAAGGGATTTTCCTGGATAAATAGGGCGGCTGTCCCCTTTGGGGTGATGTTGGAGGCTATGCGAGACTTCACAGGTGACCAGCACCCCCACAAAGCCCGCTGTCTCCCCATCTGACCGGATCCGAACCGTCCAGCGCCGCACCTTGGGCGTGTTGTCCGTCGCGCAGATCATGGGCGGCGTGGGGGTCGCCGTCGGGCTGGCGCTCAGCTCCGTCGTGGTCGACGACCTGTCGGGGTCCACGGTCATCAGCGGCTTCGCCGGGACGGCCACCGTGCTCGGCGCGGCGCTGCTGGCCCTGCCGACGGCCAAGGCCTCCGGCAGGGGCGGGCGGCGGGCGGGCTTAGCGCTGGCGTACGTGGCGGCGCTGACGGGTTGCGCGATCTCGGTGGTCGCGATCAACCTGCGCACCTGGCCGCTGCTGCTGGTGGGGCTGGTGCTGGTGGGCGGCGGCACCGCGGGAGGTCTGGCGGCGCGATACTCGGCGACGGACCTGTCGCCGAAGGGCCGCTCGGCCAGGCACCTGTCGCTGGTCGTCTGGGCCTCCACGATCGGCTCCGTGGCCGGCCCGAACCTGGCCAAGCCCGCCGACCAGATCGGCATGCGGCTCGGGCTGGTGGAGACGGCGGGGCCGTTCGCGTTCGCGGCGCTGGCGTTCGCCCTGGCGCTGGTCGTGATCATCGGCTTCCTGCGGCCCGACCCGCTCATCCTGGCCCGGCGGCTGAACGGTGCCGGGGACCCCGGCTCAGGACGCCACCGCACGGTCAGGACCGCCTGGCAGACCCTGCGCACCACGCCGATGGCCCGCCGGGCGCTGATCATGATCGCGGTCAGCCACACGGCGATGGTGTCCGTCATGTCGATGACCCCGGTCAAGCTGCACCACGACGGCTCGAACCTGGAGGTCATCGGGCTCGTGATCAGCCTGCACATCGCCGGCATGTACGTGCTGTCCCCGCTCGTGGGCTGGCTGGCCGACAAGGCGGGCAAGGTGCCGGTGCTGGTGCTCGGCATGGCCCTGCTGCTCGCCTCCGCCGTCCTGGCCGGCACGGCGGGGCACCGGGTGTGGCAGGTGACGGCGGCGCTGGTGCTGCTCGGGCTGGGGTGGTCGTGCGGGCTGGTGGCCGGCTCCGCCCTGGTCACGGAGTCGGTCCCGATCGACCGCCGGCCCGCCGTCCAAGGGCTGTCCGACCTGCTGATGAACGTCTGCGGCGCCACGGGCACGATCGTGGCGGGCGTCATCGTCGGCGTCCTGTCCTACAGCGCCCTCGGCCTGGGCGTCGGCGTCATGGTCACGGTCGCGGGCCTCTGGCTGGCCACCACCCACTACCGCACCCAGTCCTGACCCACTGCCGCCGGACGGCCTCACTTGGCGTCGGCGTAGCAGGCGACCGCGACCGCCTCCATCGGAAAACGCACCGGCGTCTGCCCGAACAGCAGCCTGCTGGCCTCCGCCGCAGCCGCCGACACGGCGGCCATCACCTCCTCGGCCTGCGCGATCGGGCAGTGCACCATCACCTCGTCATGCTGGAAGAACACCAGCCGCGCAGGCGAAGGCAGCAGCCCGCGCAGCACCGCAAGCAGCACCAGCGCCCACTCCGCGGCCGTCCCCTGCACCACGAAGTTGCGCGTGAACCGCCCCCGGTCCCTGGCCGCCCGCCCGCCTTCCGGCCCCGACACCAGCTCCTTCCACCGGGGCGACGGCGGCGGGCAGGTGCGGCCGAGCCAGGAGCGCACGAGCCGCCCCTCCTCCCCCGCCTTGGCCGCGTCCTCCACGAACTGGTAGGCCTGGGGAAAGCGCTGGCGCATCATCGCCAGCAGCTTGGGCGCGTCCCCGCTGGTGCCGCCGTACATGGCGGACAGCATCGCGATCTTGGCGTTGTCCCGCTGCCCGCCGAAGGACTGCGCCAGCGCCGAGTAGAGGTCGATCTCGCCGGCGGCCGCGGCCAGCCCCATGTCCCCGGCCATCGCGGCCAGCACACGAGGCTCCAGCTGCGCCGCGTCGGCGACGATCAGCACCCAACCGTCGTCGGCGACCACAACCCGCCGCATCACCTTGGGGATCTGCAGCGCCCCTCCCCCGCTGGTGGCCCACCGCCCGGAGACCACACCGCCCACGACGTATTCCGGCCGGAACCGCCCGTCGCGCACCCACTGGTCGGCCCACACCCACCCGTGAAAGCTGTAGAGCCTGGCCAGCTCCTTGTAGGCGAGCAGTGGCGCCACCGCCGGATGATCGATCTGCTTGAGCTCCCACGACCGGGTGCTCTTCAGCGCGACCCCGGCCCCCTTGAACGCCTTGACCAGCTGCTGCACCGAGTCGGGATTGACCGGATGCCCGAACGCCGCCGCCACTTCGTCGGCCAGCGCCTGAAGCTTGGCGGGCCGCATGCCGTGCACCGGCCGCGGCCCGAGCAGCTCGGTCAGCAGCGCGTCGTGCACGTCCCTGCGCCACGGCATGCCGTCGTGCGCCATCTCGGCCGCGATCAGCGCCCCCGCCGACTCGGCCGCGACCAGCAGCCTGAACCTTCCCGGCTCCGGCAGCGCCCCGATCCGCCGCAGCTGGTCGGCCAGCACCTCGGCCACCGCCTCCGCGGCGAGCGGCTCGGGGGCGAACAGCGTGCCGGGCGCGTCCGGCTGCTCGTCGGGCACCGGCAACCCGTGCAGCCGCGCGTGGGCGGCCCTGGCCGAGCGAGGCTCGCCGTAGCGGCCCTCGTGCGCGAGCAGCAGCCCTTCGGTGAGCGCGATGTCGTGGCAGCGGGAGACCCGCACGCCGGCCCGCAGCAGCGCCGGATAGGTCTCGCGCGCGTCGGCCCACACCCACCGCGGCCGCTCGGCCGCCTCGATCTCGCGCACGGCCTCCGCGAGATCGACGGTATGGCGAGCCGCGCCCCCGACCGGGAGCACCGTCTCGCCGGCGACCACGACATACACGCAGCCAAGGGTGACAGACGACTACGACAAACTGATGCGCACCTCGTCCTCCACGGGCGGCTCCAGCTCCTGCGCCAGGCACCCGGTGGCGGCGAAGCACCGTAACGTCAGCTCCTCCGGCGTGACCGACACGTGCAGGAACTGCTTGAAGAACGGCGGTGTGTCCCAATCGGAGAGCTCGGACAGGTAGCGGTGGAACACCTTGTCCACGGGCAGCCGGAACGGCCACGGCCAGGCCCCGAGCAGCCGCGCCGCCCACCGCATCCGGCGGGTGATCTTCACGGGTCCCGCGGGTGTTCTGACGGGCTGGTTCTTGATGTGCTCGGACATGATGCACAGGGCCTCGTCGGGCCTGAGGTAGAGCCACTTCATCCGCAGCCTGCGCGCGTACAGCTGGCTGTAGAACGACAGCGAGTCGCCGCGCAGCGGGTAGCACTTGAAGTCGTCCTCGTGCACCCCTGCCACGCCGACCCTGCCGATGGTGTGCGTGGCGTGCATGAACGCGCCGCTGCCACCCGCCACGACGTACTGGATCACCCGGTCGCCCACCTTGACCGGATACCGCTGGTAGTTGTGCACGTCTCCGCCGATGGCCGCGACATACCGGTGCGCCGGGTCGCGCACGATGTCGTCAATCGTGCCGCCTTCCTCCAGCGGTGAGGGCTTGTAGGCGTTCGCGGTGTAGATGGGCTTGCCGGTCATGAGGATCTTCGGCCGGGGATCGAGCGAGACCCGGCGCAACCACGCGGTCTGCGCCTTGTCGATCACGTTCCTGATGCCGGTGTCCACGCCGACGATGAGCAGGCTGTCGCTCTCGATCGCCCAGTACGGTCCCGGCTGCTCGGCCTGCTGCGACGGCTTGCCCCTGAGCGAGCGCGCCTCGGCCAGCCGCGCCTCGTCGATCGTCTCCGGCTTGCGCCACAGCAGCCCGCGCAGCCCGGGGTCCGGCTTGGGCTTGAGTGGCGGCGCGTCGCAGAAGACCCGCATGAAGCCGCCGAGCCCGTCGTACCAGTCGTGGTTGCCGGGGATCGCGTAGATGGGGGCGTCGTAGTCCTTGTACGGGCGGAAGAACTTGTCCCCGTACTCGTTGCCCGATCCCGTCGGATAGATGACGTCGCTGGCGACGATGGCGAAAGACGTCCCTTCGCCCACTTTGAGCATTCCGGGAACGACGGCGTATTGGGAGGCGTCGCCCTCGCCGGTATCGCCGAGCAGGAGAAAACTGAAATTTCCGCCAACGGGTGGCTTGATACGAAATTCCGGATCAATCCCGCGTGCCTCCTGGGCCGCCACCCACCGCACCCGGACATCCCCCGAGGGATCGCCGAACAGCCCGGCCAGGATCTCGTTGCGCGAACGCCACAGGGTCGCCGGATTCAACCAACTGAACCCATGACCATTCGGTCTGAGCTGGTCAAACGTACCGATCTGCGTGCACGCCCACCCGGCGCCCGCTTCCGACACTCGTGAGGAAAGCTGTTTTCCGCGCTCCGCCGCGACATCGACCATGACCACATCTTTACCGCGATCTCCCATTCGCGCACCCCGAACGCTCTGTACCGCAGAGAACACAGAAGGTTCGCAATGGTGTAACCTTCACCCCCCAAGCAAGCGGTTGGGATCGCCCAGGGGAGGCGCCGCCCATGACGCAGAACGGCCCGGACGACGCGCTCAGAAAAGGCACGTCCGAGGCGAGGGCCATCGAGGGTTTGCTGGCATATGCCCAGACTCGACCCCGGTGGGGCAATTCCGCGATCGCCTGCGTGAACGAGGCCATCGCCAGGAGCCGGGCCTTGGCCAGAGAACATCCCGGCGAGCACACGGAGCTGTTGGCGCGCTGCCTGGGCACGGCGGCGAACGTGCTGCTCAAGCGGCGCCGGGCGAAGGAGGCGCTGGCGCCGGCCCAGGAGGCGGTGTCGCTCACCCGGGCGGAGGGCGGCGCCCCGCTCGTGGTCTCGCTGCGTCGCCTGGCCGCCGTGCTGGAGGCGCTCCACCGCTACAGCGAGGCCGCCGAGACGCTGGCCGAGGCGGACGGCGTCACCCCGCCGCCGGACGCCTGAACGGCGCGTGCGGCCGCCGTAGGGAGCGCCGGCGCGCCCGGCCGCCTCAGCCGGTCCGCGGGATCAGCACGCCGGGGTTGAGTATCCCCGCGGGGTCGAGCCGGGATTTGACCGCCTGCAGGATGGCGACGCCGACCGGGCCGAGCTCGGCGGCGTAGGCGTCGAGATGATCGCGCCCGACCCCGTGGTGGTGGGTGATCGTGCCACCCGCCTCGACGATGGCCGCGCTCACCGCCGCCTTGGCCCGCTCCCACTGCGCCACCGGGTCCTCCTCCTGCGCGGTGACGACCGTGAAGTACAGCGACGCGCCGGTCTCGTACACGTGCGAGATGTGGCACATGACCAGAGGAGAGCCGAGCTCGCCGAGCAGGGTCAGCCGCACCGCGTCGTAGAGCCGCGGCAGATCGGCCCAGAACCCGGCCGTCTCCAGCGTCTCCACCGTGGCGCCGGCCGCGAGCAACGCGTCCCGCAGGTAAGGGGCGGAGAAGCGGCCCCGCTCCCACTCCTCCCCGGACACCTCGCCCACGGGCTCGCCGCCCATGCGCTCCAGCACACCCGCGACCGCGTCCCGCCGATCCGCGAGCGAGATCCCCGGGCCCGCCGCCGAGGCGCCCACGCCTTCGCGACCGGTCGCCGGCCGGCCCTCGTAGCCGACGATCGCCAGGCAGCCCGCCTCGCCGCCCGGGTCGATCGTTTCCGGCTTGGCCAGGCCGAACGTCGTCTCGTTCTCGTCCGACAGCCGCAGCACGGCCGGCAGCGGCCCTTCCTGGGCGATCATCCGCAGGGCGGCGCTTCCAGCGGCGAACGACGCGAAGCGCCACCGCTCGTACAGCCGCTCGGCAGGGGCGCGCCGGACGCGCAGCCGCAGCGAGGTGATGACCCCGAAGACGCCCTCCGAGCCGAGCAGGAGCTGCCGCAGATCGGGACCGGCCGCCGACTTGGGGGCCCGGCCGAGGTCCAGGTCGCCCGACGGCGTGGCCACGGTGAGGCCGACCACCATGTCGTCGAAGCGGCCGTATCCGGCGGAGGCCTGGCCGCTGGAGCGGGCCGCGGCGAAACCGCCGAGCGTGGCGTACTCGAAGGACTGGGGCACGTGCCCGAGCGTCAGCCCGTGCGCGGCGAGCAGCCGCTCGGCGTCGGGAGCCCGCACGCCCGGCTCGAACTCGGCCACCATCGACTCGGTGTCCACCGACCGCAGCCGGTCGAGCCGGCCGAGGTCAAGCGCGATCACGCCCGCGAAGCCGGTGCGGGAAGCCTGCAGCCCGCCCACGACCGAGGTGCCGCCGCCGAAGGGCACCACGGCGATCCGCTCCGTGGTGCACAACCGCAGCAGCGCGGCCACCTCCTCGTGGGAGCCGGCCAGCACCACCGCGTCGGGCGCGTCGGAGCCGTCCCCGGCACGCATGCGCAGCAGGTCGGGGGTGGACTTGCCGCGGGTGTGCCGGACGCGGTCGGCCCGCGAGGTGAGCACGTGCTCCTCGCCGACGACCCCGGCCAGCGCCCGCAGCAGCGGCTCGGGCAGGGCGATCGGCGGCAGCTCCACCGACTCCAGGGTGGCGGCGGGCGCGGGCGGCGGGCGCACCCCCAGCAGGTCGTGCAGCAGCTTCAGCACCTGATCGGGCAGCTCGCGGCTCTTGGCGGGATCGCCCCAGCCCGCCCATCGCATGGGTTCTCTCGGCACGCTTACACTGTGACACATGACGTTGATTCGTCACAATGACGGCGTTCTTGACGCGGCTCGCGACTGCGTGCTGGCCTACGGGGTGCGCAGGACGACGCTCACGGACGTGGCGCGCCGGGCGGGTGTGTCCCGGATGACGATCTACCGCCGCTGGCCCGACGTGCGCTCGCTGGTCGCCGATGTGATGACCAGGGAGTGGGTGAGCGTCGTCGCCGGCCTGGACCTGTCGGATCCGGTGCGCGCGGTCGTCGCCGGGGTGCGGGGGCTGCGCGCGCATCCGCTGTGGCGGAAGATCGTGGAAGCGGATCCCGAGCTGCTCATGCCTTACCTGCTGGACCGGCGGGGGGCGACCCATGAGGCCGTGCTACAGGTGCTGGAGCCGGCCGTCGGGGATGCGCGCAAGGCCAGGGCGGTGCTGCTGGTGGCGCAGTCGTTCCTGCTGTCGGCGCCCACCATGCTCGACCCTGTGACGCTCGACGAGCTCGACGCCGAGCTCGCCACCCTCCTGGAGGCCTACCTGTGAGAAGTTCGCTGAACGCCCGCCGCCGCGCCCGCGAGCTGCGCGAGGTCTCCGAGGAACGCGTGGACGTGCTGGTGGTGGGGCTGGGCGCGACCGGGGCCGGCGCCGCGCTCGACGCCGCCGCGCGCGGGCTGAGCGTGGCCGCGATCGACGCGCACGACCTGGCGTTCGGCACGTCCAGGTGGAGCTCGAAGCTGATCCACGGCGGGCTGCGGTATTTGGCCAGGGGGCAGGTGGACGTCGCTTACGAGAGCGCGGTGGAGCGCGGGATCCTGCTGCACAGGACGGCTCCGCACCTAGTCAAGGCGCATCCGTACGTGCTGCCGCTGACCGCGGCGGTCTCCCGGCGGCAGGCCGCGCTGATCATGGCCGGCTACCGGGCCGGCGACACCCTGCGCGCCGCCGCGCGCACACCGCGCCGTCTGCTGCCCGGCCCCACGCGCCTCAACGCGGCCAGGGCGCACACGCTGGCCCCCGTGGTGAACGAGGACGGCCTGCGCGGCGCGCTGCTGTCGTGGGACGGCCGGCTGCTCGACGACGCCCGGCTGGTGGTGGCGATCGCCCGGACCGCCGCCGCGCAGGGCGCCCGCGTCCTGACCCGCTGCCGCGCGCTGCGGCTGTCGGAGCGCGGCGCCGACGTACGGGACGAGCTGACGGGCGAGCACTTCACCATCCGCGCCCGTGCGGTGATCAACGCCGCCGGCGTGTGGGCCGGCGCCCTCGATCCCCAGGTGAAGCTGCGGCCCTCGCGCGGCACGCACCTCGTGCTGAGCCCGGGCACGCTGCCGGGACTGATCGCCGGCATGCACCTGCCCGTGCCGGGCGAGCTCAACCGGTTCGCGCTGGTTCTGCCTCAGCGCGACGGCCGCGTGTACGTCGGTCTCACGGACGAACCCGTGGAGGGTCCGGTGCCCGACGTCCCCGAAGCGCCCGAGGAGGACGTGAGAGCGCTTCTGGAGGTGCTGAACGGGGTTGTCGGGACTCGGGTGACCAGAGAGGCGGTTGCGGGCGTCTACGCGGGCCTCAGGCCCCTTCTGGCGGCCGACGGGCGCACGGCGGACCTCTCCAGGAAACACGCGGTGCTGTCGGACGGCGGCGTGGTCACCGTGATCGGGGGCAAGCTGACGACATATCGGCGCATGGCCGAGGACGCAGTGGATCGAGCGGTCTCATCCAGGAAGCTCCCGGCTGGCCGGTGCCGTACGCGGAAGATCCCGCTCGCAGGCGCCGGGCCGCAGCCGTCCGGCGTGCCGATCCGGCTGGCCGAGCGGTACGGCAGCGAGGCCGAGGCCGTGCACGAGCTCGTCAAGGCATACCCGGAGGAGGTCGGTCTCGGCATCACCGAGGGCGAGCTGATGTGGTCGGTCATGCACGAGGGCGCGCTCGACGAGGACGACCTGCTGGACCGGCGGACCAGGATCGGCCTGGTCAGAACGGACAGGGACCGTGCCCTGCCCGCGACACGGGACGTACTGGATCGAACCAGCCGCGCCTGACCCCACCAATCCGTTAGGTTAGTCTTACCTAATTCGACGGAGCGAGGGAGAGAAGGCGTTGGCGAGGGGCTGCGAGCATCCTGTCGGGTGTCACACCGGGGCGGTGCCCACACTGGCCAGCGCCACCGTGGGAGCCCGGCTGTGGCTGCTCATCGAGCACAACGGCGCCTGGCCCTCCCACCTGGAGAGCTTCGAACATACTGAAAAATTCTCCGGAATCAACAAACTCGTCCGCCGCGCGCTCGAACGTGGTATCAGGCCCCAGCTGATCCGCCGCCCCGGCAAACGGACCCGCCCGCAGGAGCAGGGCATCCGTGTGCTATTGGCGTACGCGGTGGGCGACCACCCCTGGCTGGCCGGCGGCGTCATCGCAGGTCCTGACGATCTTGACCTGGACGCGCTGGTGGCCGGAGTGGTCCCGGAGTCCTGCATACTTGAAGACGAGCCGGTATTTCTGGTCTGCACGCACGCCAAGCGCAATGTGTGCTGCGCCCGCATTGGACTACCCCTCGCTCGGTCCCTGGCCGATTCTCTGCCGGACAGAGTGTGGGAAACGTCACACGTTGGCGGCGATCGCTACGCCGCCAACCTCGTGTGCTTGCCACACGGAATTTTCTACGGCAGCATGTCTCAGGCTGCTGCACTGGCAGCGGCTAACGCGTACCGGTCGGGCGAGGTCATCCTCGACCGTTACCGGGGACGCGCAGGCATCCCTGAGCCATTGCAAGCCGTCGAGCACTTCGCCCGAGCCCATACGGGAGAGCGCTCCGTCGGCGCGGTGGCCGTGGAATCCTCCAGGTCGGACGGTGACGTCACCGTAGCCATCGTGCGTTGCGGCGACGTCCGGCTCCAGGTTGTGGTTGAGCCATCGGCGTTCACAGCGCCGTGTGGCACGGCTTGCGCCGAGACGATCACCACCTACCGGCTGGTTTCGCTGGACAGGCTCGCGCCTGTGCGGTACGCCACGCCGGCACTTGCCTGAGCAGGGGAACATCACGGCCGTACGTTGCGTTGGAACAGTGACGCCAAAAGCGTCCAATGCGGCTCAATTACCGAAATACCTCTCACGAAGGTGGTTTTCTCATGTCTCAGGTACGTCGGCAGCTCGCCCGCCCGCGCCCCAGCTGGGGTTGGCAGGATGATGCCGCGTGCCGGGGTGAGGACCTCGTGCTCTTCTTCGGCCCCGATGGGGAGCGGCAGCCCGAGCGTGACGTACGTGAGCGGAAGGCCAAGGCGATCTGCGCCCAGTGCCCCGTCCGCACCGAGTGCCTTGACTACGCGCTGTCCCGGCCAGAGAAGTACGGCACGTGGGGCGGTCTCAACGAAGACGAGCGCGCTTCCGAGCGGCGCCGTCGCATGCGCCGCGCGGCCAGCGCCGGCATCTCCGCCGCCTGACATACCCGGCAGCGTCACCATCGCGTGATCAAGCAGTTGTGCCGATGAACCGGAGCCTGGCCCTCCATGCCCAGGCTCCGGCGAACCCGGTCGGGACAACTGCCTGATCAGGCGGATCTCACGGCGATCGCCGCGCTCCCCCGGCGCGGCGTCGTCTCCGCTGAGCCCATGGCGCGACGACAGCCGCGCCGACAGCCGGCGGTCATCGCCCGTTGCCGTGTGTTCGGAATCCCGTCATATGGCCGTCCTAGGGTGCCCGCCATGAAACGCATTTCCATCCTGATGTGCGCGGGCGCGACGGCCTTGTCCCTGGCCGCTCCCGCCGCCGCCGACCCCGGACGCCACGGCCAGCAGCCCGGTTTCGGGCAGGCCACGCTGACCGGGTTCGCCTCGCTGCCCGCACTGACCTTCGTCCCCGGGAGCGAGCCGTCGGGATCGTCCCTGGGCACCGCGCCCGTCAACGGGGTCACCCCGCCGTTCCCCGGCCAGCCCGTCCAGGGCTTCAGCGGCATCGTCCGCCGCCACGACGGCACCTTCGAGGTGCTGTCCGACAACGGCTTCGGCGGCAAGGCCAACAGCGCGGACTTCCTGCTGCGCGTGCACCGGGTCAAGCCCGACTTCACGGCCAAGTCCGTCGAGGTGCTCGGCGGGTTCAACCTGACCGACCCGCGCGGGCTGGTGAAATTCCCGCTCACCCGGCAGGACCGCAAGCTGACCGGCGCCGACTTCGACGTCGAGTCGATCGTGCGCACCGTGGACGGTACGTACTGGATCGGCGACGAGTTCGGCCCGTTCCTGCTGCACTTCGACCGCAAGGGCCGGCTGATGGAGGCCCCGATCGAGCTGCCGGGCGTCCGCGCGCCCGAGAACCCGAACCTGAACGGCGCCCAGCCCAACCTCGGCGGCAGCAAGGGCTTCGAGGGCATGGCCAGGTCCGTGGACGGCCGCCACCTCTACCCGCTGCTCGAGGGCACGGTCGCCGGCGACCCCGCGGGGACGCTGCGGATGAACGAGTTCGACCTGCGCGAGCGGGCCTACACCGGGCGGCGGTGGACGTACCGGCTGGACTCGCCCTCCCACGCGATCGGCGACGCGATCGCGGTCGACGCCGACCGGTTCCTGATCATCGAGCGGGACAACTTGCAGGGCGATGCCGCGCAGGTCAAGCGCATCTACCTGGCGGACATGCGGGACAAGGACGGCGACGGCGCGCTCGACAAGACCCTGGTCGCCGACCTGCTGAACATCGCCGACCCGCGCGGCCTCGGCGGCGCGCCGGGGACGTTCAGGTTCCCGTTCCAGACGATCGAGGACGTCGTCATCCTTGACGACCGCACCCTCGGCGTGCTCGACGACAACAACTTCCCCTTCTCCAATGGCCGCACTCCGGGCAAGCCGGATGACAACGAGTTCATCACCATTCGACTGACCCGCGGTCTCAAGGCCGACCCCCGCGTCTACCGGTAGGCGCCGCCCGGCTCGGCCGGTGGCCCGGCCACCGGCCGAGCCGCAGAGTGCCTGCCATGCGCTGCTGGTCGCCATGGTGACCCAGGGGTGACCGAAATCTGCTCCTGAAGTCGCCCGTAATCCGGCGTCTCAGACGATGAGGTCGTCGAATTCGCCGTCCTTCGCCCCGAGGACGAACGCGGTGATCTCCGCCTGGGTGTAGACCAGCGCCGGTCCTTCGGGGAAGCGTGAGTTGCGCATGGCGATCTCCCCCGTGGGCAGGCTCGCGACCTCGACGCAGTTGCCGTTGGGGTTGCTCCGCTTGCTCTTGCGCCAGACGACGGGAAGGCGGCCGGCGGGTGTTCCGTTCCGGAACTCGTGCATGGGGGCAGCTCCTCGCGATCTTACGGATGCACGTGCATCCGCGTTTGCGAGGTGACAATACGGCAACACGTTGATCTCCATATACCGGACGACCAAAAATCCCGGTATGTGGTGGATCACAGGGATATCAGCGGGGCTATCAGCAGATCATGCGGAAATGAGGCGTTCCAGGAAGCGCCTGGTCTCCTTCGGCGTCTCCGCCTGGATGCTCAGCCGGTCCATGACCTCCATGTAGTGGTCGGAGTCGGCGGGTTTGTCCAGGTAGAGGGCGCTGGTGAGCTGCTCCATGTAGACCACGTCGGGCAGCTCGGGCTCCGGGAAACGCAGAATGCTGAACGGCCCCCCGGCCGCCGCGTGGCCACCGCGGTCGAACGGCATGATCTGCACGGTGACGTTGCGCGAGCCGGTGATCTCCAGCAGATGGGCGATCTGCGCCCGCATCGTGTCCGGACCGCCGAGCGTCCTGCGCACGACAGCCTCGTCGATCACCGCCCAGAGCTTCAGCCCGCTCTCGAGCCGCTTCTGGCGCATGGTGCGCACGGCCACCCGGCGGTCCAGCTCCGCCCGCGTGGCCCTCTCGTGGGCCAGCTCGATGACGGCTCTGGCGTAGTCGGGGGTCTGCAGCAGGCCGGGGACGAACTGGTTCTCATAGGTACGGATGCTGGAGGCGGCGCCCTCGAGGCCGATGTAGACCTCGAACCAGGTGGGCAGCACGTCGGTGTACTTGTGCCACCAGCCAGGAGCGTTGGCCTGCTTGGCCAGGTCGAGCAGCGGCTGACGTTCGGCCGGGTCCGTGACCCCGTACAGCGTGAGCAGATCGGCCACGTCGCGCTGCTTGAAACTGACCTGACCGAGCTCCAGTCTGCTGATCTTGGCGTGAGATGCGCGAATCGAGTACCCGGCGTCCTCGCGCGAGATACCCTTCTCCGTACGGAGCCTACGGAGTTGGGTTCCGAGCAGGATACGCAGCACCGTCGGGCTTCCCGGCGAATAGCTGAGAAGCTTCCCTTCCGCGCTCTCTGCGCTCACTGCGCCGCTCCAAGATCGTCTGCACGTGCAGATGCTATTGGCATCTGTAAACTACGAAAAGTCTTGCATTGGTCAGCACACCCCGTAAAGATGGGCATTGGATCACCAGACCGCGCTTCGGGGGCCAGAATGACGACTTTCGACGCTCGGCCGCAAGCCGCCATCGGTTCCCGGCCACCAGGATGGCTCTTGTCCATTCTGGTCGATGGCCGTGCCGGTGACTGCGACGCTGTGTTCCCCTTTCATCAGCGTTCGGCGCTCGAGCCCGCCTGCGTGGCCACGGCCAGGCGGTTCGTCGATCATACGCTCACTACGTGGGGCGCCATCGAGGTCGCTTTCGACGCGCAGCTGGTGGTCTCCGAGCTGGTGACCAACGCGATGCGGCACGGCGGCGGCGCCGCGCAGCTCCGGCTCCTCGCCCACCAGGCCGAGCTGGCCTGCGTGGTGACCGACCACAGCCAGACCGTCCCGGTGGCCGCCACACCCGACGTGTTCTCGGAGTACGGGCGGGGGCTGCGGCTGGTGGACGCCCTCTGCACGGCTTGGGGGTGGCTGTCCCCCGGCGGCCCACGCAAGCTGGTCTGGGCCGTGCTCGCGGGCTGAGCCGGTCAATCCCGGCCGAGCTGAGCCGGTCAATCCCAGCCGGGCTGAGCCGGTCAGTCCCGGCCGAGCAGCTCCAGCACGTCGGCGTCGCTGAGCTGGTCGAATCGCTCGTACCACTGGCCCACCGCCCTGAAGTCGATCGGCGTCAGAAGCACCACCACCTCGTCGGCCTCCTCTTGCATGGACCGCACGGTCTCGCGGGCTCCGACCGGCACGGCGAGCGTCACCTTGGCCGGCTTGTGCGTGGCGACGGCCCTGAGCGCGGCACGGGCGGTGCCGCCGGTGGCCAGGCCGTCGTCGACCACGATCACCTGCCGGCCCTCCAGCGCGGGCAGCGGCCGGTCTCCCCGGTAGGCGCGCACCCGGCGGGCCAGCTCCCGCCGCTCCTGCTCGACCACGTCCGCGACGGACTCGGGCGTCATGCCGAGGCGGTGCAGCAGCCGCAGGTCGAAGACGGGCTCGCCGCCCTCGGCTATCGCACCGACGCCCAGCTCGGGCGTCGGCGGATAGCCGATCTTCCTGGTGACCAGCACCTCGAGGTCTGCATCGAGCCTGCGCGCGATGGGCACGGCCACCGCCACGCCGCCGCGGGGCAGCGCGAGCAAGACGGGGTCGTGCGCGTCCAGCAACCGCTCTGCGAGCCTTGCCCCGGCCTCGGCCCGGTCTGCGAAGAGCTCCATGACCTGTGCCCTACCCCACAGGCACGCACTCCTCGCCTCCTGGCACCAGCCGTTCCCACCACGGCCGCCCCGACCCGTCAGCCCCGGCCCGTCGACCCCGCGGCCCCGGACCCATCGGACCCGGACCCATCGGACCCGGACCGGGCGGCCGGACCGGGCGGCCGGACCGGGCCACCGGGTCACGGACTATCCGGCCCGTGCCCGGGCGGGCGGTCAGGGGCGGTTTCTGCCTGAGCGGCGCATCTCCTTCGTGATGACCTTCCATTTGTTCTGCTGCTCCTTGCGCAGGCGCGCATCGGTGCGGCCGGCCATCCAGGCGGCCTCGCGCTGCAGCTTCCGCCAGCTCTCCAGCCGCCGTTCCGGCAGCTCGCCGCTCTCGAGCGCGGCCAGGACGGCGCAGCCCGGCTCGCCGTTGTGCCCGCAGTCGCCGAACCTGCACTGCTCGGCCAGCGTCTCGATATCGGAGAAGACGAGATCCACGCCCTCTCCGATGTCATAGAGGCCGATCCGGCGGATGCCGGGCGTGTCGATGACGAGCCCGCCGCCCCGCAACGGGATCAGCTCCCGGTGCACGGTGGTGTGCCGGCCGCGCCCGTCCGCGGCGCGTACCTGCTGGGTCTCCATGACCGTCCCCCCGGCCAGCGCGTTGACCAGGGTGGACTTGCCGGCCCCTGACGGGCCGAGGATGACGGCCGTGCGGGAGCCGCCGAGGTAGCCGGCGACGAGCTCCACCCCCTCCCCGTGCAGCGAGGAGACGGCGTGCACGTCCACTCCGGGCGCGGCCACCCGCACGTCGGCGAGCAGGTCGTCGAGGCCCTGCTCGAACAGGTCGGACTTGGTGATGAGCACGACGGGCGTGCCGCCGGACTCCCAGGCCAGCGCCACGAGCCGTTCGATGCGGCCGAGGTCGGCGAAGTCGGTGGAGTGCATGGACGGCTCGGCCACGAACACGAGGTCGACGTTGGCCGCGAGCACCTGGCCCTGGCCGTCGCCGGACAGGCCGCCGACCGAGTCGCGGCTCACGCCGCCCCTGATGAACGCGGTCGTCCGCGGGAGCACGTCGTCGAGCTCGTAGCGGCCCTCGGGCAGCAGCCGCAGCGCGACCCAGTCGCCGACGCATGGCAGCGCGACCGGGTCGGCGGCCGACGCCCGGCGGACGTGGGCGGCGTATTTGACGTGATGCTGTCCGTCGGCCGCGATCACCTCGGCCGCGCCGCGGTCGACGCGGGCCACACGGGCGGGAACGGTGCCGGAAGGCAGGTCGGCGGCGCGGAGATCGGTCCAGCCGAGCAGGGAAAGATCGTAAGAGGACAACTGAGTGAAACCCTTTGATTTCGAGAAGGAACCGGGCAGCGTCAGGCGAGCGCCCGGAGGTGGACTGACGGCACGCTGAGCAGAACGACCCGCATAGTCCTCACCTCCTCGATCAGTTCCGGGGCGACTCTACGCACCTGTCCCCAAGGTTGCAATCACATATTGGTCTGGCGTTCCGTTGAACCCTGCCCGGGCGGCTCGTCGTACCTCCTGCCGACGGACGCGAGAAAGGGGAGATGATGCGAGCGAGCACGTATCCCCCGCCCTCGGCCGACGGAGCCGCCCCGATGGGCCAGCCACGCTCACGCCACCGGATCCGGCGCATGCGGTCGGATCATGAGGTGCCCGACGACGAGGTGGCAGTGTCCGCGCTCTACCGGGAGTATCACAGGCCGCTGCTGGCCTTCGTGATCCGGCTGACGGCGGGCGATCGGCAGTGGGCGGAAGACGTGGTGCAGGAGACCATGATCCGGGCGTGGCGCAGCGCGGAGCAACTCGATCCTGAGGCAGTCTCACTTATGCCCTGGCTCGCCACGGTCGCCAGACGTATCGTGATCGATGACCGGCGGCGCAGGGACGCCCGCCCCCAGGAGTCGGGCGACGGGCCGCTGGAGAGCATGCCCGTGCCGGACGAGATGGAGGGTCTCCTGCACCAGGTGGTCGTGTCAGAGGCGCTGAAGGCGTTGTCGCCGGCCCACCGCGAGATCCTCAACGAGACGATCCTGCGGGACCGGTCGGTCAATGACGCCGCCGTGGCGCTCGGCATCCCGGTGGGCACCGTGAAGTCCCGGGTCTACTACGCCGTTCGCGCGCTGCGCATCGCGTTGGAGGAGAGGGGGGTGACGGCGTGACATCGAGAGTCGAGCACACGGACGTGGGCGCGTACGCGCTTGGGCTGCTCGAGGACGAGGACAAAGAAGCGTTCGAAGCCCATCTGCTCTTCTGCGCCGCCTGCCGCTCCGAACTGTCGGAGCTGGCCGGCGTGGCCAGCGTGCTGAACGGGCTCGGTGGTCCCGTGGAGGACGACCGCCCGCCTTCGCCGGCCCCGGCGATCGACATGTTGCGCCGCAAGCGGGCTGCGGACAGGAGGACGCGCAGGGGGACGTTCGTGATCGGAATGGCGGCGGCGGTCACGCTGGTGGCCGGCGGGCTGACCGTCGGCACGCAGCTCAGCGGGGGTGACGCGCCCTCGGTCGCGCAGGGTTCCGATCACATGGCCCATATGGGACCGGCCGAGCAGTTCTACGCCGACGGCCGGCCCATCGAGGGCAAGGGGGTCGACGGGATCACCGGCGGGCTCGTGGTGGAGTCCAAGGGGTGGGGCACGCACGCGGCCCTCAAGCTGGCCGGGGTCAAAGGGCCCTTGGAGTGCGAGCTGATCTCGGTCTCCAAGTCGGGTGAGCGCCGGGTGATGACCGGATGGTCCGTGCCTCCAGCCGGGTACGGAGTGCCGGGGTCGCCCGATCCGCTCTACATGCACGGCGGCAGCGCGACGCAGCTGAAGGACGTCGATCATTTCGAGGTGGTGACCTCGACCGGTAAGAGGTTGCTCACCATCGAGGCCTGATCGCTTTCCGAGCCCTCCCACCTGCTGGTGGGAGGGCTTTCCGTGTCCCAGCGGAAATTTACGGATAGCTGAGTTGAACCACTGGGCGATTCCCTGCGTACTGCTTGCCGTACCAACCGGAATATCTAGCCCTATAAGAGGTTTCATCATGTCTATCCGAAAGTTCATGATTTCTGGTGCTCTGTTAGCCAGTGTCCTGATCATCGACCCCGTGCCGGCGCACGCCTCGGGCGACGAGGTCTATCTCGCGGCCGGGCTGCGCGGCGCGAACGAGGTGGGGACGCCGGGAGACGCCGACGGGCGTTCGACGGTTGTCCTCAAGATCAGCGGGAATGAGGTGACGTTCGCGGCCCGATGGAACAAGGTCGGCGCGCCCACCGCGGGCCACGTCCACGCCGGCGCCAAGGGGGCCAACGGCGACGTGCGGCTGGAGTTCTTCGCCAAGCCGCTCCCCAAGGGCGTGCTGGGCGTCACCGGCACCGTCAAGGCCAGCCCCGAGCTGGTCAAGGCCCTCCTCGACAACCCCGGCGGCTTCTACGCCAACCTGCACGACGCCGCGCACCCCAAGGGCGCGGTACGGGGCCAGCTCCACCGGCTCAGCAAGCCCATCGACCTCAACGGCGTGCTGCACGGGAGCCAGCAGGCCACGCTGTCGGCCCGCGCCGACGCCGCCCAGGAGGTCCAGGAGAACGACGGCAAGAAGCGCGGCGACGAGGACGGCCAGGCCACCTGGTGGCTGAGTCCCGACGGCGCTTCCATCGCCTACACCGCCCACTGGTCCGGCCTCGGCCCGGTCACCGACGGGCACGTGCACAAGGGCGCGCCCGGTACGAACGGTCCCGTGGTCGCGGACCTGTTCGCCGGCGCCCTGCCGGAGAACCTGACCGGCGTCGCGGGGGTGACGCCGGTCTCCTCCAAAACCGTCAAGCGCATCGCCGCGGACCCCGGCCGCTACTACACGAACCTGCACACCGCCGACTTCGCCGGCGGCGCCGTACGTGGTCAGCTGTCCGGCGCGCCGTTCACCCACCCGCGCGCGCTCACGGCCGACGTGCTGCGCGGCGAGCAGATCTACACCTGCACCCAGCAGCCGTCGGGCGCCTATGCCTTCACCCAGCTCGGTGTGACGGCCAAGCTGCGGCGCGGGATCGACCACTCCTTCGTGACGCCCGGCTCGGGCCCGCCGCAGTGGATCGCCCCCGATGGCAGCGCGGTTCGCGGCGCGGTCGTCACTCGAACGCCCAATGGCGACGGCAACATCCCCGAGCTCCTGCTCAACGCCACCCAGTCAGGCGCCGCCACGGGCATGCTCGCCCACACCACGCAGATCCTGCGCCTGAACACCACCGGCGGCGTCGCCCCCACCGGCGCCTGCCAGCCCGGCAGCCAGGCCAAGGTCCCGTACGGGGCCGACTACATCTTCCTCGGCTGAGGCCTGCCCCCCGGGGGGACGACTCGGTCCCGTCCCCCGGCAGGCCATCCCGGCCGGCGCGGCACCCAGTCCTCCGGGTCCCGCCGCCCGGCCACCGCGACGGGGCACTCCGGCCCGCCCCGCTCGCGACAAGCGCCCCGCCGCACACGGGAGCCCGTGCGGCGGGGCGCTCCTGGACGCGAGGCGGTGGAGACCGGCGCACCGTGTATGGCCGCAGGGCCGGGAACCACGGAACCCGGCCAGCGGAACGCCGTAGCGGCGGCGCGCCACTGACCGGGTCAGAAAGCGTCTCCCTGGACGGGGCTCAGCCAGCGTCGGCGACTGGAAGAACCTGGCCCCGCCGTAAAAGATCAAAAGCCCTTCTCCCCGCAGGACACAGCGAACGTCGACGGCTGTAAAGACCCGGCCCCGCCGTAAAGAAGATCTTAAAGACCAGGAGCAGGGAACTGCGCGGTCAGCTCACTGACCTCGTGGTGAACCCGGCTGATGACGTCCTCGGCGTCGCCCTTGGCGAGGGCGGTGACGACCTCGTCCATCCAGGCCCCGATCTGCCGCATCTCCGCCTCGCCCATCCCCCGCGACGTGACGGACGGCGTGCCGATGCGGATCCCCGACGGATCGAACGGCTTGCGCGGGTCGAACGGCACCGTGTTGTAGTTGGTCTCCAGACCGGCCCGGTCGAGCGCCTGCGCCGCCGGCTTGCCGCCGATGCCCTTGGGCGTGAGGTCCACCAGGATCAGGTGGTTGTCGGTGCCCCCGGACACGAGGTCGAACCCGCGCGAGCCCAGCTCGTCGGCCAGCGCCTTCGCGTTGGCGACGACCTGGTGGGCGTAGGCCTTGAACTCGTCGGTCGAGGCCTCTTTGAGCGCGACGGCGATGGCGGCGGTGGTGTGGTTGTGCGGGCCGCCCTGCAGGCCGGGGAAGACGGCCTTGTTGAGTGCCGTGGCGTGCTCGTCGCTCGTGGCCATGAGCATGGCGCCGCGCGGGCCGCGCAGCGTCTTGTGGGTGGTCGTGGAGATCACGTCGGCGTGGCCGACCGGGGTCGGGTGCGCGCCGCCCGCGACCAGGCCGGCGATGTGGGCGATGTCGGCGGCCAGCACGGCGCCGACCTCGCGGGCGATCGAGGCGAAGCCCTCGAAGTCGATGATGCGCGGGATGGCGGTGCCGCCGCAGAAGATCAGCTTCGGCCGGTGCTCGAGCGCGAGCTGCCGCACCTCGTCGAGGTCGATGCGGCCGGTGTCCTTGCGTACGCCGTAACGCACCGGGTTGAACCACTTGCCGGTGGCCGAGACCGACCAGCCGTGCGTGAGGTGGCCGCCGAACGGCAGGCCCATGCCCATCACGGTGTCGCCGGGCTGCAGGAACGCCATGTAGATCGCCAGGTTGGCGGGCGAGCCCGAATAAGGCTGGACGTTGGCGTGGTTGACGCCGAAGAGGGCCTTGGCCCGCTCGACCGCCACGATCTCGATCTGGTCGATGACCTGCTGGCCTTCGTAATAACGCTTGCCCGCGTAGCCCTCGGAGTATTTGTTGGTCAGGACGGTGCCGGTGGCCTCCAGCACGGCCTTGGACACGTAGTTTTCCGACGCGATGAGCTTGACGGTGTCGGACTGGCGGCGCTCTTCCGCCTTGATGAGCTCGGCGATCTGCGGGTCGACGCTAGCGAGAGAACTCATGACTCTCCTGTCATCGTTGACAACGTGCGAAGACCCAGGCGCACGGCCTCCGCTCCTTTCGCTCCCCGGTGGTCGTTCCCACCCAATGCGCCAGTCGCGTCTCGCTGTAGACGATAGCGGATCCGGGGGCGGCCTACCGCCTCCGATCTGGGGGTTCAGGCGGACGTGACGGCGACGTTCTTGATCACGCCGAGCGGTCCGAGGTTGACGTCCACCCTCTCCGCATCCTGCGGGAGCCCGTCGAAGACGGCCCAGAGCTGCAGCTGCGTGCCGGTGTCGAACGGCGCGTTCGGGAGCTCCGCGCACTGGCAGGTGCCGTCCTTCCTCGCCGGGTAGATCGGGTTGCCCACACCGGGCGGGACGATGCTCACCTTCGACACCGTGTGGTCGAAGACATCCTTGCCGAGCTTGTCGTACAGAGGCGCGTTGGGCGGATTCAACTGGTCGTCGCAACACCTTGATCCGGAGGTGTTGCATGGGCAGACCAGCAGGGTGGATGACGACACGCACCGGGCGGCCGGCGATGCGGTCACCGGGACGGCCTCCGATCCGTCGGGACGTGGAGCGGGCGTTCTGGAGGAAGATCGCCGAAGGGCTAACCAGCGAGGATGCCGCCCTGGCTTGCGGCGTGTCGGGACCGGTCGGGTCCCGGTGGTTCCGCGAGGGTGGTGGCATGCCGTTGATCGAGCTCAGCCCGCCATCAGGCAGGTACCTGTCGTTCACCGAGCGCGAAGAGATCGCCCTGCTCAAGGCTCAGCACAAGGGGGTTCGCGAGATCGCGCGTTGTCTGGGCCGGTCCCCATCGACCATCTCCCGGGAACTGCGGCGCAATGCCGCCACGCGAGGTGGCCGCCTGGAATACCGGGCATCGATCGCGCAGTGGAAAGCCGAGCTGATGGCGCGGCGCCCCAAGACGCCGAAACTGGTGGCCAATGACCAATTACGGGAGTACGTGCAGGCCCGGCTGGCCGGTCAGCTCCAGGGACCGGACGGCAAACCGGTAGCCGGTCCGCGGCCCTCAGCTTGGAAGGGCCGGAACAAGCCCCGGCGTCAAGACCGCCTGTGGGCGCTGTCGTGGAGTCCTGAGCAGATCTCCAACCGGCTCAAGGTGGACTTCCCCGATGATGAGTCCATGCGCATCTCGCACGAGGCGATCTACCAGGCCCTGTTCGTTCAAGGCCGCGGAGCGCTCAACCGCGAGCTGGTCGCCTGCCTGCGCACCGGTCGTGCGCTGCGTGTCCCACGCGCCCGCAGCCGGCGTCAAACCAGCGGCCACGTCACCCCGGACGTGGTGATCAGTCAGCGGCCTGCTGAGGTGGAGGACCGCGCCGTCCCAGGCCATTGGGAAGGCGACCTCATCATCGGCACCGACCGCTCCGCGATCGGGACTCTGGTGGAGCGCACGACACGGTTCACCCTTCTGCTGCACCTGCCCCGGATGGAGGGCTACGGCATTCAGGAACGGGTGAAGAACGGCCCGGCGCTGGCCGGCCGCGGTGCCGAAGCCGTGCGGGACTCGATCGCCAAGGAGATCACCGGGTTGCCCGAGCAGCTGCGCCGCTCGCTGACCTGGGACCGGGGGACGGAACTGGCCCAGCATGCTCAACTGCGCATCGACACCGGCGTGCGGGTCTACTTCGCCGACCCTCATAGCCCCTGGCAGCGTGGCACCAACGAGAACACCAACGGCCTGTTGCGGCAGTACTTTCCCAAGGGCACCGATCTGTCACGATGGAATGCCGAGGAGTTGGCTGCTGTCGCGTTCGCGCTCAACACCAGGCCCCGCAAGACCCTTGGTTGGAGAACACCGGCTGAGGCTTTCAGCGACCATCTAGACTTGCTGCTGAGCAGCAGTGTTGCGACGACCCCTTGAACCCAAGTTGTTCTTGCCGACGTTCCTGACCGTCCACTGCAGGCGCGCCGTCGTGCCCTGCCGCGTCAGCGAGTCGACCTGCACGCGAAAGGTGCTGTCCAGGGTGTCGATCGTGCTGGCCACGGCGGGGGTGCCGGGCTCTCTGCCGCGTTCCTCCCAGGGGCGCACGATGGCGAGCGTCACGCCCGCGCCCAGCACGGCGGCGAGCACCCCGACGAGAACCGGCGACCAGGGTCTCCGGGGGCGTGCGGGAGGCGGAGCCGGCGGGGAGACGACGGGCGTCCACGTCTCCGAGACCATCCTGGTCGCGGCGGCCACAGGCACTTCGGGCCGGCCCAGCAGCTGATCCATGAGCCCCTGCGCGGTCGGACGGCGGGCTGGGTCCTTCTCCAGCGCCCGCTCCACCAGCGGCCTGATCCGCTCGTCGAGCCCGTCGAGCACGGGCACGTGGTTGATGACCCGGTAGACGACCTCCGCGGCCCCGCCGGTGCCGAACGGCGGGCGGCCGGTGCCCGCGTACGCCACCAGGGCGCCCCACGAGAAGATGTCGCTCGCCTGGGCGACCATGTCGCCCTTGGCCTGCTCCGGCGACATGTACGCGGGCGTCCCCATGCTCTGCGCGATCGTCGCGGGGGTGGAGGTGTCGGCGAGCTGGGCGATGCCGAAGTCGATGACCCGCGGCCCGACCGGGCTGAGCAGCACGTTGGAGGGCTTGAGGTCGCGGTGCACGACCCCGGCCTGGTGGATGGCGGCCAGCGCCGTGGCCACGCCGATGGCCAGCGCCTCCAGGTTCGCACCGGTCAGCGGCGCCCGCCTGACCACGGCCGACAGGTCGGGGCCTTCGACGTATTCGGTCACCAGGTAGGCGGTCCCGCCGTCGAACCCGGCGTCGAGCACGGGCGCCGTGCAGAACCTGGCGACCCGCCTGGCAGCCTCGGCTTCCTTGCCGAACCTGCGCCTGAACTCCTCCCGCGCGGCCAGCTCAGGCCGCATCGTCTTGAGCGCGACCCGCCGTCCCGCGGGGTCCTCCGCCAGGTAGACGACGCCCATCCCACCCTCGCCCAGTTTCCTGACGAGGCCGTAGGGGCCGACCCGCTGCTGCACGTCCACCGGGTGGATTATTCCGGAAAGCAACCCTGCATGGCTCTATTTGGTACGACCCACGCCCGGCCAGAGCCGGTCGACCTCCGCGTTGAGTATGGCCCCGATCAGCACGGCCAGCGCCGTGATGTAGAGCCACAGGAGCACCGCGACGGGCGCCGCCAGGGAGCCGTACACGGAGACGGGTGAGAACCACGCGGCCAGCACGGCCCGCAGCACCGCGGCGCAGAGGATCCACAGGAACAGCGCCAGGATCGCGCCCGGCAGCTCCCGATACCACTTCGTCCTGACCGGCACGCTGACGTGGTAGAGCACGGTCAGGAAGAGCACCGAGCCGATGATCACGACCGGCCAGTAAAGTATGTCGATCATGATGCCGTACTCGCCGGGCAGCGTGTCCTTGAGCAGGGTCGGGCCGACGATCAGGATCGGCATGACGATGATGCCGATGACCAGGCCCACGACGTAGAGGCCGAAGGACATGAGCCTGGTGCGGATGATGCCGCGCTCCTCGCCCAGGCCGTAGGCGACGGAGATGAGGTCCACGTAGACGTACAGGGCTCGGGAGCCGGACCAGAGCGACAGCAGGAAGCCCAGCGAGATGATCGACACCTTGCTCGCGTCGTCGCTGAGCACGTCCGCGATGAGCGGCTTGACCACCTTTTCCACGGCGTCCTCGGCGAACAGCAGCCCCGCCTGCTCGATCACCCACGCATTGACCTGCTTGACCACCGCGCCGCCCGCCCAGGCGCCGATCTTGGCCAGCACCCCGATCAGGCCCAGCACGAACGGAGGCAGCGACAGCAACGCGAAGAACGCCGCCTCGCCCGCCAGGCCGGTCACCCGGTAGGTGACGCCGGCATTGGTGGCCGAGCGGACGATCGCCCACGACTTCGTGTCGAGCACCCAGCTCAGCCTGGCCCTGGCGTTGGAGGCGAGCCCTCGCTTAGGCCGGGGAGGAGCATCTGTGGACGTCATGGCACCCAACGGTTTTCGCAGTGACTCTTCGAGACAGCTTACGTCCCCGGCAGCAGGTCTAGTCGTTGTCTACGATGCGCGCACCCAGCGGAAGGAGGGAGACCGGGATCAGCTTGATGTTGGCGATGCCCATGGGGATGCCGATGATGGAGATGAACAGCGGAATCGAGGTGATGACGTGGCCGATGGCGAGCCAGATTCCGGCGACCACGCACCAGATGATGTTGCCGAGGAGTGAGAACACGCCCGCGTCCGGATCGCGTACGACGGTCCGGCCGAACGGCCACAGCGCGTAGGCGGCGATCCTGAACGAGGCGATGCCGAACGGGATGGTGATGATCAAGATGCAGCAGATGACGCCGGCCAGGGCGTAACCCAGCGCCAGCCAAATCCCGGCGAACACCAGCCAGATGACGTTCAGAATCGTGCGCATGCTTCCAGCATGTCAGCGCGCGTGCCAACCGCGTCCCTGATTTCACCCTGATCTGGGCGCCCGGCCTTTACCAGGGGGCCCGGCGAACGCCTGGGCGATCTCCATCCAGGCCCGCGCCGCCTCGCCGTCGATCTCCAGTGCCGTGTCGGACAGGTGGACACGCTGGGTGACGGCGAGGCAGAAGTCGAACATCGGCCCGCGCACCACGGCGGCCGCCTCCGGCGGGCCGGCCGTCCACGCGCTCCCGTCGGGCATGGTCAGCTCCACCCGCACGGGCTCGGGCGGCTCCGCCAGGCCACGCACGGCGAAGCTGTACGGCCGAGCCCTGAACCCGATCATGGCCACGTGCCGCAACCTGACCGTCGGCTTCCTGACGACGCCGAGCGCGTCGGCCACGTCCTGCCCGTGGGCCCAGGTCTCCATCAGCCGCGCGGTCACGAACGACGCGGCCGACATCGGGGGCCCGAACCACGGCACCCGGTCGCGCGCGTTCAGCGCGGCGAACACCTCGATGCTGCGCGCTCGGGCGGCGCGGAACCACCCGCGCAGCTCGGCCGGCGAGGTCCGGCGCGCCCGCACGACGAGGTCGTCCACCGAGGAGAAGCCCGATGCCGCGAAGTCCGCCAGCGAGGCGTTGAAGCCTTCGGGGTCGGTGACCGCCTGGACGGCGGCGTCGTCGAACCAGGCCAGATGGCTCACCTGGTCGCGGATCGCCCATCCCTCGGCGGGTGTGGCCAGCTCCCAGTCCTCATCGCGGAGGGGCTGGAGCAGCTCCTCGAAGGAGGCGGTCTCGGCGCGGAGATCGCCGAGCAACTCGGCCATGAGATCCACGCGGGCCAGCCTAACCCGAACAACGTTCCAGGAGAATAATGCAGGAGTGATCTGCCAGAGCTGCAAGGACAAGCGTCACGAGGACTGCCGCGGCGGTTCGTGGTGCGACTGCCAGCACCAGAGCACGGAGGAAAAGCCCAAGGACTCGGAGCTCGGCTGGCGCCGCCAGGGTTGATAAGCATCCGGACAGTCCCACACTCTGGACCCCGTCTTGGACATCCGGGACGGCCAGGGTATCTTCGATACATGCCAGCGGACCCCATGCTCGTCGGTCGACGCCACGTCGACCTCCAGCGTGTCCGCAGTGCCATCTGTTGCGACGCCCGCTAACCCGATTGTTTCTGCCGCTGAGCGCGTCGCAATCCTCCCTCGCATCCTGCCCTCGACGATGAGGCTTGAGGAACCCTGCGCGCGCCCATGATCCGAAGGACGCGCAATGAGCACCCCTGCCAGCCGCACCCCTGCCAGCAGGCACCACAAACGCCCGCGCGGCGAAGGCCAGTGGGCTCTCGGTTACCGTGAGCCGCTCAACAAGAACGAAGAGAACAAGAAGAACGACGACGGCCTCAACGTCCGCCAGCGCATCATCGACATCTACTCCAAGCGTGGCTTCGACTCGATCGATCCCGCCGACCTGCGCGGCCGCATGCGCTGGTACGGCCTCTACACGCAGCGCAAGCCCGGCATCGACGGCGGCAAGACCGCGATCCTGGAGCCGGAGGAGCTGGACGACAGCTACTTCATGCTGCGCGTGCGGATCGATGGCGGCCAGCTCTCACTGGCCCAGCTGCGCACGATCGCGGACATCTCCAACGACTACGGCCGCGGCACCGCCGACCTGACCGACCGCCAGAACATCCAGCTGCACTGGATCGAGATCGAGTCGGTGCCGGACATCTGGGAGCGTCTGGAGGCCGTGGGCCTGTCGACGACGGAGGCGTGCGGCGACACTCCCCGCGTGATCCTGGGGTGTCCGCTGGCCGGCATCGACGCCGACGAGGTGCTCGACGCGACCGAGCAGATCTACGAGGTCCAGGAGCGGGTCGTCGGCAATCCGGCGTACTCGAACCTGCCCCGCAAGTTCAAGTCGGCGGTGAGCGGCTGCCCGGCGCACTGCACGGTGCACGAGATCAACGACGTGGCGTTCGTGGGCGTGGTCAACGAGCAGGGCGAGATCGGCTACGACCTGTGGGTGGGCGGCGGCCTGTCCACGAACCCGATGCTCGGCAAGCGGATCGGCGTGTTCGTCAAGCCGGAGCAGGTGGCCGACGTCTACGAGGGCGTTGTCGGGATCTTCCGCGACTACGGCTACCGGCGGCTGCGGCACCGGGCGCGGATCAAGTTCCTGGTCAACGACTGGGGTGTGGAGAAGTTCCGCGAGATCCTCGAGACCGAATACCTGAAGGATGCGCTGCCCGACGGGCCCGCGCCCGAGCTGCCGCGCGGCAGCCGCCGCGACCACGTCGGCGTCTTCCCGCAGAAGGACGGCAACTTCTACGTCGGCTTCGCGCCCAAGGTGGGCCGGCTCGACGGTGACAAGCTCCACACGATCGCCGACATCGCCGAGCGGCACGGCTCCGGCCGGGTGCGTACGACGGTCGAGCAGAAGATGGTCGTCCTCGACGTCGCGCCCGACCAGGTGGACTCCATCGTGGCGGAGCTGGAGGCCAACGACCTGCAGGTCAGGCCGTCCACGTTCCGGCGCCAGACGATGGCGTGCACCGGCATCGAATACTGCAAGCTGGCCATCGTCGAGACCAAGGCCACCGCGGCCCAGCTGATCGACGAGCTGGAGCGGCGCCTGCCCGACTTCCAGGAGCCGCTGACGATCAACGTCAACGGCTGCCCCAACTCCTGCGCCCGCATCCAGGTCGCCGACATCGGCCTCAAGGGCCAGCTGGTGGTGGACGAGAACGGCGACCAGGTCGAGGGCTTCCAGATCCACCTGGGCGGCTCGCTGGGCGTCAACGCCGGCTTCGGCCGGAAGGTGCGCGGACTGAAGACCACCGCCAAGGCGCTGCCCGACTACGTGGAGCGCGTGGTGAAGCACTACGACGCTCAGCGCAAGGAAGGCGAGTCGTTCGCCGACTGGGTGCAGCGCGCGGACGAGGCGGACCTGAAATGAGCACGCGAGCGGTCCCCTTCCACTGCCCTTACTGCGGCGACGAGGACCTCGAGCCCTACGAGAGCGACGGCGGCTGGTACTGCAGGGCCTGCGCTCGAGCCTTCAAGCTGAAGTTTCTCGGAATCGGAGTGAAGATATGACGCTGGTGGACATCGAGGTCGGTTTGAGACAGCAGCGCGGCACGCTCGACCTGCAGGACATCGTGGAGTCCGCCGCGACGTTCCTGGAGGGCGCCCCCGCCCGTGAGATCATCCGCTGGGCGGCGGCGACGTTCGGCGACCGGCTGTGCCTGACGTCCTCGATGAGCGACGCCCTCCTCATCGACCTGGTGAGCAGGGTCAAGCCCGGCGTGGACGTGTTGTTCATCGACACCGGCTACCACTTCGCCGAGACGATCGGCACGCGGGACGCGGTGCGGCAGGTCTATGACGTCAACGTGATCGACGTGAAGCCGTCGCGGACGGTCGCGGAGCAGGACCGCGACCTGGGCCCGCGCCTGTTCGGCCGCAACCCGGACCTGTGCTGCTACCTGCGCAAGGTGGAGCCGCTGAACCGGGCGCTGGAGCCGTACCTGGCGTGGATCTCCGGCATCCGCCGCGACGAGTCGTCCAGCCGGACGGACACCAGGGTCGTCGAGTGGGACGCCAAGCGGCAGATGGTCAAGGTCAACCCGATCGCCGCCTGGACCCAGGAGGATGTGGACAACTACATCGCCGACAACGGGGTGCTGATCAACCCGTTGCACTACGACAACTACCCCTCGATCGGCTGCGCGCCGTGCACGCGGCAGGTCGCGGAGGGAGAGGATCCGCGCAGCGGGCGCTGGGCGGGCCTGGGGAAGGTCGAATGCGGCATTCACCTGTGATCCCCAGGAGGGGACTCGTCCCGTTGGCAGGCGGGACGGCCCCCGGTGGCGTGCCACTGGTGGCGGTGGCGCACGGGTCTCGCGATCCGCGCGCCGCCGCCACCGTGGCCGCGCTGCTCGAGCAGGTGCCGCTGGACGTCCGCGTCGCGTATCTGGATCACTGTGCTCCCACGCTCCCCCAGGCGCTCGGCGGCCTGGAAGAGGCCGTGGTGCTGCCGCTGCTGCTCACCGAGGCCTACCACAGCCGGGTGGACCTGCCGTCGGCGCTGAATGAGGTACGCGCGCGCCGGCCGCGCCTGCGCGTGCACTACGGGGCCACGCTGGGGCCGCACCCGCTGCTGCGCGCCGCGCTGGAGCGGCGGCTGGCCGAGGCGGGCGTGCGGCCCGGGGATCCGGACACGGCGGTGGTGCTGGTGTCGGCGGGTTCCAGCGACGCCAGGGCGAACGCGGTGATCTCGCAGATGGCGCGGGAGTGGCGACGGGCCGGCTGGTGGACGGTCAAGGCCGCCTACGCCTCGGCCGCGGAGCCCTCCCCCGCGCAGGCGGTGGCCGAGCTGGTGCGCGCGGGCGCGCCGCGCGTGGCCGTGGCGCCTTACCTGCTGGCTCCCGGCCACTTCGCCGACAAGGTGCGCCTCAGCGCGCTGGAGGCGGGCGCGGCCGTCGTGGCCGACGTGCTCGGCCCGGCGCCGGAGCTGGTCGACGTCCTGCTGGAACGTTACGAGCAGGCACACCGCCAGCCGGTGTCACTCGCGATCTGAGCAGCGGTTCGCGACGATCCGCCGCGACGGGGCGGGGCGCGTCAGCAGCCTCCGGGTCGGCTCGGCTCGGCGAGCCGGCGGATCAGTAGCCGCGCCCGATGTCCCTGTTCACGTCGCGCAGCTGCCTGTGCAGCTCGCGGCTTTCGGCCCGCAGCTGCCTGCCGAGCTTGCGCCAGTCCTCGCCGTGCAGCTGCCGCCAGTGCTCGCGCCAGGCCGAGAAGGTCCGCTTCAGCGGCTGCGCCCGCGAGTCGCCGAGCACCTTCACGTCGCCCATGATCGCGTACGCGTGCACCCGCACCACCGGCACGTTCATGCCGGGCGCGGCCTCCAGCACGTCCACCTTCTTGTCGCCCATGACGGCCATCCCGTCGAGGTCCACGTTGACCCCGTCGGGCACGATGATCTTCACGTCGCCCATCACGGAGACGGCCGTGATGTCGACCGTGTTCGTGCGGACCTCGGCCTCGCGCAGGTCGAGCACCACGTCCCCCATGACCGCCACGGCGCCGAGCTCCTGGTCGATCCGCCACTTCCCGCGCCGCTTGGAGTCGCCCATGACGCCGACGAACCAGCGCCGCTTCTTGCCCTCGCGAACGGGTCGAGCTCCGGCGGGCGGCTGGGCTCCGGCGGACACGGCGCCGGCGGCAGGCAGGTCCTGGGTGAGCATCGCCAGCTCGGCGTGCGTGGTGGCCGTATAAGCGGCCTCCGTGCGGTCGGTCAGCTCGGCCAGCGTCAGCCTGCCTTCCACCGAGGCGACACGGAGCTGCTCGACGACGGCCTCGCGCTCGGCATCCGACGCGCGGACCCCACCGGGATCAGTCATACTCGCAACATATCGCGTCTTGGCCGGAATGCAGCTCCTCCTTTCGGAGGAGAAAGCAGCCAAACTGTGAATATTCGGTATGAGGGGTGAACCCTGGCGGGCCTCGGGCGCGTACCACTCGATGACATGGCCCTAGCTTGGTCCGGGGCGCGGCCGGACCAGGTTAGGGTCCGTGTCATGCATGAGGAACAGCTCTACCGCGCGGCGTTGAACGGCGAGACCGAGACCGTGGGCAAGCTGCTGGCCGGCGGCGCCGATCCCAATAAGCCCAGCGAGGGCGAGGAGGAGGGGCTGCCGCTGTGCGCGGCCGCCGCCTGGGACCGGCACGAGGTGGCCGGCACGCTGCTGGCGGCCGGCGCCGACGTCAACGGCCGCGAGACCGGCGGCTGGACGGCGCTGCTCTGGGCCGCCTCCAACGGCCACGCCGCCACCGCCAGGGTGCTGATCGAGGCAGGGGCCGGCGTGGACACGGCCAACGACGACGGCGACACCCCGCTCTCGCTGGCCGCCAGGCGCGGCGCGCTGGGCGTCGTGCAGGTGCTCCTGGAGGCGGGCGCCGACCCCGCGAAGTACGACGGCGACGGCGACACGCCGCTCGACATCGCCGTCGACTGGGTGGGCGTGCACCTGGAGAGCGCGCTGCTCGACCAGATCGAGCAGGAGGGCTGGGACTACGTCGTGGCCCGGCAGTACGCCAAGGACGGCACCGAGCTGGTCACGGTGGCCGGGCAGGCGCCCGACGGCGAGCAGACCGAGCAGGTCCAGGCGCAGCGGGGCCACGCCGCCATCGCGACGCTGCTGGAGGACGCGACCGGGGTCTACCCGCCGGTGGAGCGGCTCGTGGCGCGGGCGCTGGCCCACCGCGACATCGACGAGGACGCCGAGACCTGGTGGATCGTGGCCGACACGCTGAACAGGCGCGCCGACGAGGAGACGTACGAGGCGCTGGCCAGGTTGTGCGTGAGCGAGGACGCCAGGGAGCGGGAGTTCGGCGTGGACGCGATCGCCCAGTTCGGCTTCGCCGAAGGCGAGAAGCCGTTCCTGGAGCGCACGCTGCCGCTGCTGCAGAAGATGGTCACCACGGAGGGCAACCCGCAGGTGCTGCGCTCGGTGCTGGCCGCGCTCGGCCACCAGGGCGACCCGCGGGCGTTGCCGGCCGTCCTCGACATCATCGGCCGCCCGGGGCACAAGCGCACGATGACGGACGCCATCGCGCTGGCCGACGTGCTGCCGCCGGACCACGAGGAGGGCCTGGCGCTGCTGATCGAGATGACCGAGGAGGACGAGGCCGAGGTGCGCGACTGGGCCACCGCCGGGCTCGCCGGGCTGGAGGCCGACACGCCGCGCATCCGCGAGGCCCTGGCGGCCCGGCTCGCCGACTCGGACCTGCGCACGGTGGCCGAGGCCACGCGCGGGCTCGCCATCCGCGGGGACGACAGGGCCGCGCGGGGCGCCGAGCGGGTGCTGGCCGAGAGCGACGACGATTACGCCAGAGACCTCGTCACGCAGCAGTAGAGGGTCCCTCAGTCGCCGTTGAGCACGCGGGTCACCCATTCCAGGGTGCCCGTGCGCAGGGCCTCCTCCGCCAGGCGCTTGCCCGTCGGGGTCGTGAGGGCGGCCAGCGAGCTGTCGATCCAGCCCTGGACGTTCTGGTGCCCCTGCTCGCGGTATTCGACGGCCTGGAGCAGGCACTCCAGCTTGTCGGCGTCCCGCGCGCAGACGGCCTCGACGCTGGCCTTCTCCTCGTACTCCGCGACGGCGTCGCGCATCATGTCCGCCACCGGCTCCGGCACGCCCCGCACCTGGTCGGCGGTGACCTCCTCGTTGGGCGCCACGGTGAGGTAGCGCTTGCCGATGTAGGGGATGTCGGTGATGCGCGTCTCCTGCGTGTCGTGGAACAGGGCCATGAACGCGGCCCGCTCCGGATCACCGCCTTCGAGCTTGGCGATCATCCCCGCGATGATCGCCGCGCGGAAAGAGTGCTCGGCCACGCTCTCCGGGTCGCGCACGCCGGCGACGTGCCACCCGGTCCGCTTGTAGCGCTTGAGCAGCCCGAACTCGTACAGCAGCCCTGCCAGCCCCGTCTCATCGCCCGTCACGATGACCCCCTCTCGTCATGTACAGGGCCTAAGAGCCTAAACGACGTTTCCGGCTGCCGCCGAGGGACGGTCGCGGCGCCCGATCGGCGCGCCGGCGAGGACAGAGGACGGCGGCAGATGCTCCAAATTACGACAAATGCCGCGACCATTCTTCTGGCCGCGGCATTTGTCATTTCGGCGGATTCGAGGAGGCGATACTCCGCACGACCCCGTCCGCCGTCATGCCCATGCGATTCGTCCCGCTGGACGCACGAATCGTCCGGCTCATGGCGTTCGCGTGTCGTTGTGTGATGCCCGCCCGGCCCCGGAGGGCCGGGCGGTCCTGAGTCGTCCCAGGCCGTCCTAGTCGTGGTCTCCGTGGTGGTGCCAGGACCCGTGGTGGTGTCCGTAGTCGCGGCCGTAGTAGTCCCGGCTACCGTGGTGCCAGCCGGGGTGGTGGCGCCAGACGGGGTTCTGGTAACCCCACCAGCCGTAACGACAGCGGTAGTTCCACGCGCAGTACTGCGGCGGCGTCTCGGTCGAGCTGACCGAGACCTCGGTCGTGGCGGTGGTGCTCGCGCCGGCCACCCCCTGACCGACGGGAAGGAACATGACCCCGGCGGCCGCGGCGGCCAGGGCCAGTGTCGCGACACGCCCAAGGCTTCGCGTGCGTGGTTGCCGACTTTCGGTGTTCTCGTGCATTCGACTTCCATTCATGGATAGATCGGCCGCGAATCCGGCGCCCGAATGCCGTGGGGCGCCGGACGGAAACAGAATTACCCATCCACGAAATCGAAGGTAACCTCTCCGAACCTCAACAACGCGTCAAATCCCTGGCGCTACCCGAGGGAGTTGCCAAACAACGATTTCCTTTTCGTTTGCGCGCCGGGCGGCGTGTCGCCGCGCTTTTCGCCGCGCACGGCCCCGCACGGCCGGACGACTCGGCGGGCCGTGCGAGGCCGTCGGACGGCGACGTGGCCGCCGGCGCATGCTTCGCCCTCAGCACGGGCTCCCGCCCCCACGGACGCCGCGCTCAACACGGAGCCGGCGCCCCCACGAACGCCGCGCTCAACACGGGCCCCGGCCCCCAGGACGCCGTGGTCAACACGGGCCCCTACCCTCACGCATGCCCCGCTCAGCACGGCCCCGCCCCCACGCATCCCCGCTCAACTCGGGGCCGACGCCCTCACGGATCCCCCGCTCAATACGGAGCCGGCGCCCTCACGGATGCCGCGGTCAACACGGGCTCCCCCCTCACGGATGCCGCGCTCAACACGGAGCCGACACCCTCACGGATCCCCCGCTCAACACGGAGCCGGCGCCCTCACGCATGCCCCGCTCAACACGGGCTCCCCCTCACGCATGCCCGCTCAGCATGGAGCCGGCGTCCTTGCAGGCCGATGCCGCCATTGCCAGGGGATCGGTCGGGGACTGGGCAGGCGCAGGCCGGCGTCACGGGCCGGACGAGGCCGGGCAGGGCCGGGGTCAGGGGCCGGCGTCACGGGCCGGACGAGGCCGGGCAGGGCCGGGGACAGGGGCCGGGGACAGGGGCCGGGGCCGGGGTCAGGGGCCGGACAGGGCGGGGGCCGTGGACAGGACGTCCCTGGCCAGGGTCAGGTCGCCGGCCACCTCCGCCGGGAAGTCCGCCGGATCCCCCCTGCCGCCCAGCAGGAAACAGAACTTGATCACGTCCGCGCTGATGTGCGCGTCCGGTTCACCGGGCGCGCTCTCCTCCACGCCCAGCGGCAGCACCCACTCACCGCCGCCCGGGCCGGTCAGCGTCAGGTGGAGCGTGCGTCCGGCGCCGTTCATGCCGGAGAAGAGCATCGTCCAGGGCAGCAGGCGGGCGCACAGGTCCGCGGTCGGCCGGATGTGCTCGGGGATCGGGTCGGGGAGCCGGAGGCCGGCCGTCTTGGCGGCGTCGTCGGTGTGGATCCACGTCTCCAGGCCCCTGGCCAGGACCTGGTCACTCACCGGGACCTCCATGCCGTCCAGGGTGGCCGGCGTGGTCGGCGGCAGTTCCGCCAGGTGGCGGCAGAGCGCGTCGGCCTGCGCCCGCCAGTCCCGTCGCGTCTGCTCGGGGCTGCGGGCCCGCTCGTACGCCTGCACGTCGTGCGTACGTCCCAGCGAGTCGGCCGCCCCGATGGGCGGGCCGAGCACGGGGGCGCCCACGGAAGCGGCGAGGAGGCCGTCCTTGGCGGCCAGGTGCGCGACGAGCTCCTGGAGTGTCCAGCCCTCGACGATGACGCGTGACCAGTCGTCCTCCACGGCCGAGGCGAGCAGTGCGTCCATCGCGGCCACGCGGCCCGCGTACGGGGCCGCCCAGACGGCGGTGGGAGCCGCGGGCCTGCGCCGCGCACGGGCCCCGGCCAGAAGCTGGGGCCGCACCGAGCCCGCCGGCACCACCGGCTCCTCCATCAACGCGTCCAGGTAAAGACGCTCGACGGGGTCCATCACACCTCTTCCTCCGCCAGCGCGTCCGCCAGCCGCCTCAGGGCCAGCCGGATGCGCGACTTGGCCGTGCCCTCGGGCACGCCCAGTTCCTCGCCGACCTGCCGATATGTTCTGCCCCCGAAGTAGGCTAACTCGATCGCCTGCCGGAGGCCGTCGGGCAGTGACGTCACGGCCTGCCGCACCCGCGCGGCCTCGTCCGCGGCGAGCACGGTGTCCTCCAGCCTGGCCGGCTCCCGCTCGAACAACCGGGGACCCAGGGCCGACACCCGCCGCCGCTCCTCGGCGCGCACGTGGTCGACCGCCCGGCGGTGCGCGATCGTCGCGAGCCAGGCGCGCAACGTGCCGCGATCCGGGTCGTAGGCCAGCGGCCTTTCCCAGAAGACCAGGAACACTTCCTGCGTGATGTCCTCGGCGATCACCCGGTCCCTGGTGACCCGCAGGGAGAGACCGAAGATCAGCGAGGAGAACCGATCGTAGACCTCTCCCAGCGCGGACTCATCGCCGCCGACCACCCGCTGATGCAGCAGCCGGTCGTCGTACGGTGCCTCCACTGGCACCACACTCCCGTTTTATCCGGACCAAGGCGGCAGATGCGCCGCGACCCGAGCATGCCATTATTCGTCGGAAAAGTAGAGCCGGATGAAGCGCGCACCACACTTTGTGAGCCGTTGATCGGACCACGATAGGGTCGGAAGTCCACGACGGAGGGAGCACATAGCCATGGCCACCACACGCACCGCCACTACCCAGTGGAAGGGCGCCCTGCTCGACGGCTCGGGCACCGTCTCGCTGGACACCTCGGGCGTCGGCACGTTCGAGGTCTCCTGGCCCTCCAGGGCCGAGGCGGCGAACGGCAAGACCTCGCCGGAGGAGCTCATCGCGGCCGCCCACTCGTCCTGCTTCTCGATGGCGCTCTCGCACGGCCTGGCCGGCGCCGGCACGCCGCCGGAGGCGCTGCAGACGAGCGCGGACGTGACGTTCCAGCCGGGTGAGGGCATCACCGGCATCGTGCTCAGCGTGAAGGGTCACGTCCCCGGCATCACGGCCGAGCAGTTCCAAGAGGCGGCCGAGACCGCCAAGGCCAACTGCCCGGTCAGCAAGGCGCTGACGGGCACCACGATCTCCCTCAAGGCCGAGCTGCTCTGACGCTCCTCCGCCCGCCCTCGGCACCGTTGCCGGTCTCCCCTCCGAGACCGTCCGCGGCGCCGCGGGGCGAGCCGAGCCGTTCCTGCGCCGTTTCACGCGACGCAGGGCGCCGGCGATCGGGGCCCGTAGGTGTCCTGGTCGTGAGGCCATCGGCTCATTGAGGACCAAGAGCGGTTTTCCCGTGCGACAATTGGGCCACATGCGCGAGGTCTGGCCGGGCGAGCCCTATCCACTCGGCGCCACCTGGGATGGTGTTGGCACCAGTTTTTCGGTGTTCTCCGAGGTCGCCGAGCGGGTCGAGCTGTGCCTTTTTCAAGATGACGGCACCGAAGAGCGGGTGGATCTGCCCGAGGTCGACGGTTTCGTCTGGCATGGCTACCTGCCGGGGATCCAGCCGGGCCAGCGATACGGCTACCGCGCGCACGGCCCCTACGACCCGTCGCAGGGACACCGGTGCAACCCGGCCAAGCTGCTGCTCGACCCCTACGCCAAGGCCATCGACGGCGAGCTGACCTGGAACCAGGCGCTGTTCCCCTACTACTTCACCGATCCCTCCCGGCGCAACACGGAGGACAGCGCGCCCTATATGCCGAAGAACGTGGTCATCAACCCGTTCTTCGAGTGGGGCAACGACCGGCCGCCGCGCATCCCCTACCACCAGACGGTGATCTACGAGGCCCACGTGCGCGGGCTCACCATGCGGCACCCCGACGTGCCGCCGGACCTGCGGGGCACGTACGCCGCCGTGGGGCATCCGGCGATCATCGATCATCTGCTGTCGCTGGGGGTCACGGCGGTCGAGCTGATGCCGGTGCACCACTATGTGCCGGAGCACTTCCTGGTGGCGCGCGGGCTGACGAACTACTGGGGCTACAACACCATGGCCTACCTGGCACCCCACGGCCGCTACTCCAGCGCGGGCACGCGGGGGCAGCAGGTGCTGGAGTTCAAGGCCATGGTGCGGGCGCTGCACGAGGCGGGCATCGAGGTCATTCTCGACGTGGTCTACAACCACACCGCCGAGGGCGACCACATGGGGCCCACGCTGGGGTTCAGGGGGATCGACAACGCGGCCTACTATCGGCTGCACGACGGCGACCGGCGCTACTACCTCGACTACACCGGGTGCGGCAACTCGCTCAACGTGCGCTCGCCGCACGCGCTGCAGCTGATCATGGACTCGCTGCGCTATTGGGTGCTGGAGATGCACGTCGACGGGTTCCGCTTCGACCTGGCGTCGGCGCTCGCGCGCGAGCTGCACGACGTGGACCGGCTGAGCGCCTTCTTCGACCTGATCCAGCAGGACCCGGTGATCTCCCAGGTCAAGCTGATCGCCGAGCCGTGGGACGTCGGCCCGGGCGGCTATCAGGTCGGAAACTTCCCGCCCTTGTGGACGGAGTGGAACGGCAAATATCGCGACATCGTCCGGGATTTCTGGCGGGGTACGCATTCCGCCCTCCCGGAGTTCGCCTCGCGCCTGACCGGCTCCGCGGACCTCTACGAGTCGTCCGGCCGCCGCCCGGTCGCCTCGATCAACTTCGTGACCTGCCACGACGGGTTCACGCTGGCCGACCTGGTGTCGTACGACCACAAGCACAACGAGGCCAACGGCGAGGACAACCGCGACGGCACCAACGACAACCGCTCATGGAACTGCGGCGCGGAGGGTCCGGTCGAGGACCCCGGCATCGTCACGCTCCGCCGTCGCCAGCGCCGCAACTTCCTGGCCACGCTGTTCCTGTCGCAGGGCGTGCCGATGTTGTCCCACGGCGACGAGATCGGCCGCACCCAGCGCGGCAACAACAACGCCTACTGCCAGGACAACGAGCTGGCGTGGGTGGACTGGTCGATGGTGCACGCAGAGTCCGACCTGCTGGAGTTCGTCCGCGTGCTGTCGAAGCTGCGCCGCGAGCACCCGGTCTTCCAGCGCCGCCGCTTCTTCCAGGGCCGCCACCCCGACAACGGCGCCCGCGACCTGGTCTGGCTCACGCCGGGCGGTGCGGAGATGACGGCGGGCGACTGGCACATCAGCTACGCCAAGTCGCTCATGGTCTACCTCAACGGCGAGGCGATCACCGAGCCTGGGCCGCGGGGCGAGAAGATCGTCGACGACTCGTTCCTGCTGCTGATCAACGCGCACCACGAGAACATGTCGTTCACGCTGCCCGGCGAGGAGTTCGGCACCGAGTGGCTGCCCGTCCTCGACACCAGCCACGACACGGTGGAGGACGCGTTCGGGGAGGACGAGTGGCACGGGGGCGACGTGGTGGCCGTCACGGCCCGCTCCCTCCAGGTGCTCAGGCGCCCGCGCCCAGGCAGGTAGGGGAGCTCAAAAGACGCGTGCCGCGCTGGCCGTGAGAAACACCAGCACGAACGTCGCCACTCCGGCCAGCCCGTGCAACATCACCGCCAGCGCGGGGAACCCCGGGCCGCCCTTCTCGTGCCGGCCCGCCCCGAGCCATCGCGTGAACATCGCGAACCCCAGCAGCGCGGCCGCCGCCAGTCCCCCGAACGCCACCCACGCCAGCACCCGGCTCCCCGTGACCAGGGCGCCCACCCAGCACACCAGCGCCGACACCGCGAGCACCGGATGGGAGAAGACCAGCGTCGCCGGGAAGCGGGTGACCTTGGCCCGGCGCATGCCGCCTCCTGAGAGCCAGTGCCAGAGCAGGTGCAGCCCCGCGACTGCGGCGATCGTCCACGTCCCGGCGGTGACCAGACCCACGGGGCCCTCCCCTGTCCGTCCCATCCCTGTTGTCACGTTAAGCCGAGAGTCGCCGGTATGTCTCCGCATACACGAAAGCGGCACCTGCCGGAAAGCTCGCCATCTGCGGAGGCAGGCGCCCGCGGACGGCCCGCGTGCGCCGGTAGCCTCCCCGCCTCGCCAACGCAGGGCCCGGCGGGGCGGTGAACGGGCACGCCCCGCTGGCCGGGACCGGCGGCGAGCCCGGACAGAGCAGTGGGCCCGACGGCCGGCAGACCCGGACGGGCACAGACCCGGACGCGGCAGCGGGGCAGGGCTGGCAGCGGGGCCGAGCAGCGCGACGGCCCGAGCAGCGCGACGGCCCGAGCAGCGCGACGGCCCGAGCAGCGCGACGGCCCGAGCAGCGCGACGGCCCGAGCAGCGCGACGGCCCGAGCAGCGCGACGGCCCGAGCCGGGCAGCGGGCCGAGCCGGGCCGGGCAGGACCGTGGGCCGGCCAGGACCGTGGGCCGAGCCCGGCGGCGTGCCAGGCCGGGCAGGGCGGGGTCGGTGGGGTGGTGAAGCTGGGTGGGGCGGTTGTCGGTGCGGTGTGCCAAGGTAGAGGAGTGCGGCGCATCTATCCCGACATACAGGACAACCCAGACATCGCGCAGGCATACGCCTACCCGCAGGGCCGGCCGTGGCTGCGGCTCAACATGGTCGCCAGCGCCGACGGCGCCGCCTGGCTGAAAGGCCGCTCGGGCGGCCTGTCCAGCAGCGGTGACAAGCGGATCTTCCAGGTCCTGCGCGGGCTGGCCGACGTCGTCGTCGCGGGCGCCTCGACCGTGCGCAAGGAGGGATACGGCCCGGTCAAGCCGCGCGACTCGTGGGCGGAGATCCGCGAGGGCCGCCCCGACGTGCCGCACATCGCCGTCATCAGCCGCAGCCTCGGCTTCGACCTCGACGACGAGTTGTTCACCGACGCCACCAGCCAGACCATCGTGATCACCTGCGAGTCCTCGCCCCACGAGCGGCGCAAGGAGCTGGCCAGGCACGCCGACGTCATCGTGGTCGGCGAGGACAGCGTCGACATGCGGCTGGCGGTGACGCAGTTGCACGAGCGCGGGCTGACCAGGATCCTGTGCGAGGGCGGGCCCAGGATCAACGCCCAGCTGTCGGCCGACGACCTGGTCGACGAGCTGTGCCTGTCGATCAGCCCCATGCTGGTCGGCGGCGGCGCGGCGCGCATTCAAAACGGCGAGCCCGCGCACGTCACACTGGATCTCAGGCAAGTGCTGGAAGAAGAGGGGGTCCTCTTCTGCAGGTATGTGAGGGAGCACAGCTGATGAGCGAGCCGACGGAGCCGACCGGGACGGTCCAAGAGCCGGAGCCGGTGCCCAATCTGCCGGTGCGGCCGCCCGTGCCGCCCATGCTGGCCAAGGCGGTCAAGACCATGCCGAAGCAGGACGGCACGCTGTTCTACGAGCCGAAGTGGGACGGGTTCCGGTGCATCGTGTTCCGCGACGGGGACGAGGTCTATCTGGGCAGCCGCAACGAGCGGCCGTTCACGCGCTACTTCCCCGAGCTGGTCGAGGCGGTCAGGGCCGAACTGCCGGACAAGTGCGTGGTGGACGGCGAGATCGTGCTGCCCATGGGGTCGCAGCTGGACTTCGACGCGCTGCAGCAGCGCATCCATCCGGCCGCGTCGCGGGTGAAGATGTTGTCGGAGCGCACGCCGGCCCAGTTCATCGCGTTCGACCTGCTGGCCCTGGGCGAGGAGTCGCTGATGGAGGCGCCGTTCGCGCAGCGGCGCGCCCGGCTGGAGGGGATCTTCCCGGAGAAGGTCGGATCCGTCCGGCTGACCCCCGTCACGACCAGCGACGAGCAGGCGCACGAGTGGTTCGAGACGTTCGAGGGCGCGGGGCTCGACGGGATCATCGTCAAGCCGGGCGACCAGCCGTATGTGCCGGACAAGCGCACGATGTTCAAGGTCAAGCACGAGCGCACGGCCGATGTCGTGGTGTGCGGCTACCGGGAGCATAAGTCGGGCCCGATCGTCGGGTCGTTGCTGCTCGGGCTCTACGGCGACGACGGCAGGCTGCACCACGTGGGGGTGGCGGCCTCGTTCCCGATGGCGCGCAGGGCCGAGCTGGTGGAGGAGCTCAGGCCGCTCGTCGCGGAGCTGAGCGAGCACCCGTGGGGCCACTGGGCCGAGCAGGCGGCGGCCAACATCGGCCAGCCGGCCGCCGGGCCCGCGAGGGGCGGGCAGCGGGTCCCGGGGGCGGTGTCGCGCTGGAACGCCAAGAAGGACCTGTCGTTCATCCCGCTGCGGCCGGAGCGGGTGATGGAGGTGGCCTACGACCAGATGGAAGGCGACCGGTTCCGGCACACCGCGCACTTCCGCCGCTGGCGGCCCGACCGCACGCCTGAGTCGTGCACGTACGAGCAACTGGAGCGTCCGGTCAGTTACAACCTTGACGACATCCTTGCCCACTAGCCCGATATCCCGATATATCTCGATGCATGAGCACTGGGGATGAGTTAAAGGCCGCCGTGTCCGCCCGCCGCGAGCTCGGGCCCGAGTTCGAGGACGCGATCGTGGAGTCGTTCCTCGACACGATGGGCAAGGAGGTCGACCGGCGGGTGGATGAGCGCCTGGCCCAGGCGGCCCCGAAGTCGGTTGCCCACCAGGGGCCGAGCGACGCGCAGCGGCTGGCCCTGGCGATCGTGTCGCTCAGTCTCGGCACCCTCACCACCATCTTGTTCGTCCTGGTGGGCGACGGCCGTGCGGGCTACGTGATCCCGATCTGGGTGGCGATCATCATTGTCAACGTGTTGTTCAACAACCGGGGCAAGGGCGGCTAGGCCAGCCAGATGAGCCCCGCGAAGCGGCCGCCCGGCTGCTCACGACGGTGGGAGTAGAGCTCTTCGGACTCGATCGTGCAGCGGGCGTCGTGGCGTACGTCCGCCAGCCCGGCCGCCCTGAGCTGGGCCTCGATGCCGGCCCGCAGGTCGAGCGCGGGGGTGTCCCACGACGTCGTGGACCACGTCTCGCGGACCTTCGACGCCACCTGCTCGCGCAGCGCGGCCGGCACCTCGTAGCAGCGGCCGCAGGCGCCGGGCCCTACCAGCGCGACCATCCTGCCCGGCGCGGCGCCCTTGGCGGCCATGGCCGCCACCAGGGCGGTGGCGATGCCGGCCTCGGTGCCGGGGCGGCCGGAGTGCGCGGCGCCGACCATGCGGGCCTCCGGGTCGGCCACCAGCACAGCGGGGCAGTCCGCTCCGAGTGAGGCCAGCGCCAGCCCCGGCTCGGTGGTGAACACGCCGTCGAGCGGCGGCGGGTCGTCGCCGAACGGCTCGCTCACGTACGCGACGTCGGCGCTGTGGACCTGGCGCATGTAGACGACCGCCCGCACGCCCAGCTCGGCCGCCAGGCCTGCCCGGTTGGCCCGCACGGCCGCGGGGTCGTCGCCGACCATGCCGCCGAGGTTGCGCGAGCCGTAGGGCGGGGCGCTGACGCCGCCGTGCCGGTCGGTGATGGCGACGTGCACTCCGGGAGCCAGCTGCATGCCTAGATCCTAGAGTGCTGGGAGACGTACCTGATGGAAGGGATTCCCGATGACCAACCTCGCCGACCTGCACGTGCTGATGGCCCGCCTCGGACACCCGGTGGTCCAGCTGGCCGCCCCGTCCGGGTGCGGCTTCGCGGACGGCGCCCCGTACCGGTACGAGATCCCCAGCGTGGAGGGGCCGGCCGTGCTGGAGGCCGTGGTCACGGAGGCCGACCGGCTGGGTGTGCCGATCGCGAGGACGTCGCAGGGCAGCGGCGTGATGATGCTGACGGACGATGAAATTTCCGACATGGCGAGGATCGGGGCCGAGCGCGGCATCGAGATAAATCTGTTCCTCGGGCCGCGGGCCGCCTGGGACACCGGCGGGCAGGCCAAGCTCACGCAGGCCGTAGGGGCGGCGGCGCGGGGGAACGCGATGGTCGCGGCGGGTGTGGCCGACGCCCTGCGGGCCTGCTCCCTGGGCATCCGCAGCCTGCTGGTGGGCGATCTCGGCATGCTGGAGGTGCTGCGGACGCTCAAGGAGGACGGCACGCTACCGGCCAACCTGGTGCTGAAGACGTCCGTGCTGCTGCCGCTCACGAACGGCCCCACCGCCGCGATCCTCGAACGACTGGGCGCGACGACGGTCAACGTCGGCACCGACCTGACCGTGCCGCACCTGGCCGAGATCCGGGCCGCGACCCGGCTGCCGATCGACCTGTACCTTGAGGTGCCGGACGACCAGGGCGGATTCGTACGGTTCTACGAGGCGGTGGAGATCGTCCGGGCCACCGCGCCCGTCTACCTCAAGATGGGGCTGCGCAACGCGCCCAACATCTACCCCTCCGGCGGGCACCTAGGGGTGGTGCCGCGCGAGCTGGGCCGCGAGCGGGTGCGGCGGGCCGCGCTGGTGCAGCGGCTCATCGAGCAGCTCGATCCCGAGCTGGCCAAGCGGCTGCCCGCCCACTCGCGTCCGTCGGACCTGGGCGTGCCCGAGGTCTAGCCGCTTCTAGGCGTGCAGGCGGTGGACCGTGAGCGGGCCGCCGCCCCAGCGGCCGATCGCCTCCTCGTCGGCGAAGGCGAGCACGCGCATCATGTTGCCGCCGTCGCTGGCCTCCACGTTGCGCCGCAGCCGCGTGACGAAATCGGGCGCCAGGTTGGTGGTGCCGGCCTCGATGGTGTCGCCGTAGTGGGGGGCGAAGGCGACGCCGGCGAATCCCGTACGGCCGAGCAGCGTGCGCACCGTCTCCGAGGAGTAGAACATCAGGTGGTTCTTGGTGAAGCCGCTCCACGCCGACCCATACGCCTTGAGCAGCAGCGACCGGGCGTTGACGGTCAGGATGAGCAGCACCCCGCCGGGCGCCAGCAGGCTGCGGAACTTCCTGAAGTCCTCCAGCGGCCGAGGCAGATGCGCGAGCACCGACCAGAGCGTGATCACATCGAACCCGCCCGCCGCGATCTCCGGCACGTCCTCGGGCGCGCCAAAGTAGGTCCGCGCCTTGCTCAGCCGTTCGTTGGCCTGCTGGACGGACTCCGGCGACAGGTCCACGCCGTAGGCGTCGAATCCGCGCTGCTCGGCCAGCTCCAGGAACAGGCCCACGCCGGAGCCGAAGTCCAGCAGCCGTCGCTCCTTGCCCTCGTCGAAGACCGGCGAGAACGCCTTCATGGTCAGGTCGTAGCGGCGCTGCCGGTTGGCCGCGTACTTGCCGGACAGGAATTTGCTGTAGCCGGTGGCGTAGAGGTCGCCGAGGCGTTCCGGGCGGACGTTCGGATTGCGATAGAGGAAGCCGCACGACGGGCAGCGCACGACGTAGTAGCGCCACGAGCCGGAGCCGCCGGTCGGCTCGAACAGCGGCTGCTGGCGGGCTTCCCCGCACATCATGCAGCTGAGGAACTCCTCGATCTCCCCCAGCGGCCTGAGCTGCCGGTACGCCTCCAGCGAGATGACCGGCGCGCGCCTGGTCAGCCATTTCCACTGCGCCTCGCGGATCGCCCGCTCGCCGGGCCGCACATAGACCCGCTGGCCCCAAGGAACACGGTCATAACGGGAGCCGTACGCGAGCCGCCCCAAAAGTCGTCGATATGACATAGCCACCACCTTGCGAAGCGTTTTGCCCCACACCTCTGTGACTATGCGCCCATGTTCGGGCGCTTTACAGGCTCTTGGGCGACCAGGCGCATGCCCTCATCGACATGTCAGGACTTATGGCTTGATCCTATCAAGCAAGCATATGCTTGGCTGCGTGCCTGATTATCGTAATCTCATCGGCGGCGAGCTGATCGCCGCGGCCCGGACGATGGACTCGGTCGACCCGGCCACCGGCGAGGTGTGGACGCGGATCCCCGCGAGCGGCCCCGCCGAGGCCGAGGCGGCCGTGGCGGCGGCCCGTGCCGCGTTCCCCGCCTGGTCGGCGCTGCCCGCGCTGGCCAGGGCGCACTTCCTGCGCAAGGTGTCGGAGGTCTTCGGCCGGCACGCCGAGGAGCTGGCCAGGCTGGAGACCCGCGACAACGGCAGGATCCTGCGGGACACCTTGAAGAAGGACCTGCCGGGGATGGCGTACCTGTGGCAGCTGGCCGCCGGGCAGTGCCTGGACGCGGTCAAGGGCGAGACGGTCATCCTCGGTCCTGACGCGCTGGGGCTGACGCGGCGGGAGCCGTACGGGGTGGTGGTCTGCATCATCCCGTGGAACTCCCCCATTTCCACCTTCTCGGCGAAGGCCGCGTACGCGCTGGCGGCCGGGAACACCGTGATCGTCAAGCCGGCCGAGCAGGCGAGCGCGTCGGTGCTGCGGCTGGGCGAGCTGCTGGCCGGGGTGTTCCCGCCTGGGGTGCTGAACATCGTCAGCGGCCTGGGCGAGGAGGTCGGGGACGCCCTCGTGCGGCACCGCGACGTCGGCAAGATCAGTCTCACCGGCTCGACGGCGACCGGCCAGGCGATCACCCGGGCGTCGGCGGACGCGCTGAAGCCGATGACGTTCGAGCTGGGCGGCAAATCCCCCAATATCGTCTTTCCGGATGCCGACCTGGACGCGGCGGCCCAGGGCGTCACCGTGAACTCCATCTACACCGGGAACGCCGGGCAGGTCTGCGTGGCCGGCTCGCGCATCCTCATCCACCGCTCGATCTGGGACGACATGCTGGGCCGGATCCAGCGGATCTGCGCGGGCCTGGTGCTGGACGACCCGCAGGATCTGGCGACGACGATGGGGCCGATCGTGTCGGCGGGGCAGTTCGAGCGCGTGACCTCCTACCTGGAACTGGCCGAGAAGGAGGGCGCCAGGCTGGTCTTCGGCGGCCGGACCGGCGCGGACGTCGTGCCTGGACTGCCCGGCGGCTACTGGGTCGAGCCGACGTTGTTCACGACGGAGGACAACTCGCTGCGGGTGTGCCAGGAGGAGATCTTCGGGCCGGTGGCGGTGGCGCTGCCGTTCGAGACGGACGAGGAGGCGCTGGAGATCGCCAACGACTCCCCGTACGGGCTGGCGGCCGGCGTCTGGACCCGTGACCTCGGCCGCGCGCACCGCTTCGTCCGGGATCTGCAGAGCGGCACGGTGTGGGTGAACACTTTCCGCCAGATGCCGCCGGGGTTGCCGTTCGGAGGGGTCAAGGACAGCGGGTACGGCCACGATTCGGTCCTCGAGTTCACCCGCGAAAAAGCCGCCATTATCCAGATCTAGTCAGATAGATTTGCCCCTCGTGAGCGAGGGGATCAAGGACCACTCCGGGCTTTCGGAGGCAGCCGCCCAGTCACGGGCATCGGTGCTGCGTAGCCGCGCCGAATCGTACATCGCCCTGTCGCGGCATGACGCCGCGATCGCCGACCTGACGGAGTCGATCGCCCTGGCGCCCGACAACGCCCGCGCCTGGCGCCTGCGCGGGGAGAGCCACCGCATGATCGAGCGGTACGAGGCCGCGCTGGAGGACTTCGACGAGGCGCTGAAGCTGGAGCCGGACAGTGCGTACGCGCTGGGCTCGCGCGGCCAGACCCACGCCGCGATGGGCCGCCTGGAGGAGGCCATGGCCGACTTCGACCACGCCCTCACCCTCTCCCCCGACTCCCTGTGGATCCTGGAGGCGAAGGCGGACGCCCTGGTGGACCTGGACCGCCTCGACGAGGCCCTGGACGAGCACGCCAAGATCCTCACCCTGAACGGCGACCTGCCGTACTCCTGGGTGGCCCGCGGCGACCTGTATCAGCGCCTGCACCTGTACGCCGAGGCGATCGACGACTACACGAAGGCGCTGGACCTGGACCCCGAGCACGTGCGAGCCCTCAGCCGGCGCGGCGAGGCCCTGCGCATGGTGGACCGCTACGAGGAGGCGCTGACCGACCTGAGCCGTGCCCTGGAACTGGACCCGGACAATGACCGGGCGCTGGGGAGCAGGGGTGCGGTGCTGAGCGAGCTGGGCGACAACGAGGCGGCGCTGACCGACCTGGACCGGGCGATCGAGCTGGACCCCGAGTACGTGTGGGCGTATCGGGTGAGGGGCGAGATCTTCCAGGAGCTGGAACGCCATGAGGAAGCGGTCTCCGACTTCACCCAGGCCCTCCACCTGGAATTCGGCGGCTAGGGGTCCCCGGCGAAAAGCGCGGTCCTCGCGTCGCGGAGCTTCGGAGCATGGGAGTGCCCAAACAGTCAACTACGACGCCGTGGCCGGGTGGCGGTGACAACCCACCAGGCGCCGCGCATACGGACGGTGTCGGGTTCGTGGTAGGGGCGCAACGCCGCGCTCAGTCGTTCGCGTGCCTGGTCGACGGTGAACCGGTCGGCCGTGCGGAGGTAAAACCGGACCGGCCCGCTGCTGAGGATGAAGGCGGCGGCGTCTGTGCCGTAGACCATGGACGTGTCGATGGGCACTGTTCGCACATTCTGGAAGCCGGCGTGGGTGAGCACGTCGTTGATGCGGCCAGGGTCGGCCAAGGAAAACATGCCTGGGGCGTACGGTGCGGTGGCCGAGGGCTTGGGCTGGTGTCCGAGCAGCGCTGTCATCGGAACGGTGAACCATTCGTTGCGCGCCATCTCCCGCAGGCACACGAACGCGAGGCGGCCGCTCGGTCGCAGGGCACGGCCGATGTTGGCGAACGCTGCGACGGGATCGGCGAAGAACATGATCCCGCCCCTGCTGATGGCCACGTCGAAACCGCCCTCGGGGCAAGGGTGCACCTGGGCGTCGCCCTGTTCGAACCGCAGGTTGGTGATGCCTTCTGCGATCGCGGTGGCTTTTCGCGCGCTGCTGGCCGCCGCCGAACGGGCGCGGCATCCGGACATGTTCTCACAAACGATCACGGTGCTGGGCACCGTGATCGCGTCCACTCGATCAGGTAGCCGGGCGCGGCCAGCGTCTCCACTCCGAGCAACGTATCGGTGGGCTTGTGGTCACCGAACAGCGCGATCCTGCCCTAAGAACAACTCACCGACCCTGGGCGCGCGAGCCGTACGCCGGGCCGAACACCACCAGCAGTGCCAGGTCCTCGCTCACCTCGTCGAAGCGGTGTTCCTCGCCCGCCGGCACGAAGATCACCGAACCGGGGTTCACTTCGGCAGCGCCGTCCGGGGTCACGATCTTGGCCCGGCCCGCGGTGACCACGTAGATCTCGTCTTCAGTGTGCGGGCTCTGATCGTCGCGCCCGCCCGCCGGAATACAGTACGTTCCGACCGACAGGTCCGGCACCCTCAGGTGCTCCACCCAGTCGTTGGCCGCTCCGGCAGCGAGCGGCGTCCACACCCCCGCACCCTTGATGATCTCCATGACGGAATCATAGTCATGCACACCTTCAAGGGTTGTGGCGACGAAATATAGGCGGATGCCGCAAGATCACGGCAAGTCGGGAGCCGACGCGACAGGCAGACCCCAGGTCAGCCGGCCGTGCGGCCGGCGAGTCCGTGGAGGAGCAGGGCCGTGAGCGTGTCAATGATCTCCTCGGCGGGCAGACGTGGCCCGTTCTGACCCGCCCCGAGGATGGCGTAGCCCAGCAGGGAGATCATCGAGCCGATCGCGGCGGCGACCAGGGCGGGATCTCCCGGCAAGGTCTTTCCCTGCTCTCGCATGTACTCCAGGTGGTCGCGGAGCGTATCGGTTTCGGCGAGCATGTGCCGCCAGACATGGCCGTCGCCGGGTGGTTCGGCGATTCTCGACTGCATCAGCGCCGCCACTACCGGCAGGTGGTCACCCAGGACGTGCCAGATGACGGCGATGTGCGCGCGGAGTTGGCCGGGGTCGCCGAGGTCGTGCTCGCGCGGGTGCCCAGCGGCGTCGATCTCCCGGTCGGCCTGCACCGCCATCTCCTCCAGCAGTGCCTGGAGCAGTGCTTCCTTGCTGGGGAAGTGGTCGTAGAACGAGCCGGTGGCCCGCCCGGCCTCCCGAGTGATGTCGGTCACCTTGGTGTTGAGGTAGCCGCGTTCGACGAACAGCTTCCGGGCTGCCTGTTTGAGCGCTTGCCCGGTCTCGGCCGCCTTGATCTTCCGCGTTGTCACGCCTTTTCTCCTTGACCTCGTTCCACAAGCCAAGCATACTGAACCCTCGTTCGCCGAATAAAGATTCACTGAATTGGGGTTCACTATGCGTGCCATCATCATCGGCGGCGGCGTCGCCGGGGCCGCCGGCGCGATCGCCCTGCGGCGGCTCGGCTGCGAGGTGACCGTCTACGAGGCCTATCCCGACCCCGCGGGCCAGATGGGTTCCTTCCTCAGCCTCGCCGTCAACGGTCTGCGCGGACTGGAGACGCTCGGCTGCCTGGAGGAAGTGCGGCGGGCCGGCATCGACATCGCGCGCCAGCACATGTGGTCCAGTTCGGGCAGGCTCCTGGGCGACGTGCCGCGCGGCCGGCTGTCCGGCGATCCGATGCACAGCGTCACGCTCGCGCGCGGCCACCTGGTCGAGGTCCTGCGCGACCACGCGGTGCGCGCGGGCGCCGAGTTGGTCACGGGAGAACGCTTGACCGGCGCCGTGACGACCGCGACCGAAGTGAGGGCGGAGTTCGCCGGCGGCCGCACCGACGACGCCGACCTGCTGGTGGGGGCGGACGGCATCTGGTCCCGGACCCGCACCGTGCTCGACCCAAACGCGCCCGCCCCCGAGTACGCGGGCCTGTTCAGCGTCTCGGGCGTCGCCGAAATGCCCGCCGGACTCACGGTCACCCCCGGCACCTTCAACATGACCTTCGCGCGCAACGGCGCCTTCATCCACGTCCCGGCCCCGAACGGGGCTCTGTGGTGGTCCGCCCAGGTCGCCAGCCCCGATGAGCCGGACCTGAATGCGGTCGCCGACTGGATCCCCGAGCTCACCGAGCTCTACCGCCACGAGAAGAGCGCGACCGCCATCCTGGAATCCACCGTCGAGGTGCACCGACCGACCCTCATGCACAAGCTGGCCGCGGTGCCGACCTGGCACAACGACCGCGTCGTGCTGCTCGGTGACGCCGGGCACCCGGTCGGCTCGGGCCAGGGCGCCTCCATGGCCATCGAGGACGCACTGGTCCTCGCCCGCTCGCTGGCTACGGCCCGGGACATCCCCCAGGCCCTCGCCGACTATGCCCAGACCCGCCGCACCCGCATCGCCAAGATGGTCAAGGCCGCCAGCGACAACCGCGACGCCAAGACCGCCGGACCGATCGAACGCCGAATCAACGACCTCGTCATGCCGGTCTTCTTCCGCCACTTCTACGAAAGGGCCACCGGCTGGCTCTACAACCAGCCCACCCCAGCATGACGAAACCACGGCAACACCTGCACGTAAGCCCAGACGTGATGCCCCAAGCCCGACCCTCGATGCAGTCGAACAGGAACGTATGCCCGTGTGCTGCTCGATGAGGCTACAGGTTGGCCTGTCATGGCGATCGAAGATCTCGATCACCATGGCGTTATCAGCCGGCCCCCACGGCACGCCTGTTTCGTCGTCGGCTGCCGGGTAGGTGGTGCGGGCTTACAGGGGGGAGACTGACATGTGTCTGAGCTGTGGCTGCGGAGAGCCGAACGACGATCACGGCAATCCGGCCAACATCACCGCACAGGATCTGCAGGGCGCCGCTCAAGCGGCGGACATCAGCCCGCAGGAGGCCGCCGAGAACATCCAGGCCGGCGTCGGAGCCGGGTAAGGCGGCGATGAAACGGAGTGCCTGTGTCCCGCGCCGGCTCATTGCCTCTCCGTCGGAGTAGGTGAAGCCACTGCGGGACACAGGCACTCTGCCGCGGTTCACTACGACCTGGATAAGGTCACGTGATCGCCACTCGACCATTCAAACGCGCTCCTGCGCGCTCTACGAGACTACGAGCCGTCGGCGGTAGATGTCGCAAACGCGTTGTCGGTCGAAAACGACTCGTTGTCTGAGACCTGTTTCTCGACCTGGGCATGGGCCTGGTCCTGGTCCTGGCGCGCGACCTGATGCTGGTTCTGATGGTTGTTGTTGTGGATCCAGAGGTGGGCCTTCTGCTTCTGGCGATAGTGGTAGCTGTAGTGGTGGTGATGCTTGGGCTTGGCGTGGCTCACGACGGGCTGCTCCTTGACGGGCTGCCCCTTGGGCTGTGGCGGCGCGCCTCCGGCGTAGGCGGGCGAGGAAGCGGCCAGCGTGACGGCGGCAGCGGACATGGCGACGCTGACCGCGAGAGCCCCGGTCGCAGTCTTGAACTTGGGCATTGAATTTCCCCCCAAAGGTTCGGTTGCCCTGTTCTCAATATTTTCCGGGTGATTGGGAAAACGTTGATGAATGGCAGCCAAATGTGCTATCCGTGCATCTTCTTTCCTGGATAAGTGTGCAGTAAACGGGGGGCTTTCGTGTGTTTGCTTGATTCTAACGCATCCATGGCTCTTTTTGAGCTTTCATGAAATAAAACAGAATGAGGTGATTTGCCGGTTTCATCCGCTCTCGGCGGCGAAAGCTGGGCCCGGATCCGCGCGCGCCGTACGGCGTCGGACAACTCGGGTGAATGTGAGGCCGAGCCGCCTTTATGGCTCAGATCGAAACACGTGCGACGTTTGATTTTCGAGGCCTCAGGCAGCGGCGTTCACGCCGAGCCATTCCAAGGCGTCAGCCGCCGCATGGAGGATCGAGATGTGCCCGTCCTCCGGGTAGAGCCGCAGCTCGGCCCGAGGGCAGTGGCGGGCCAGCCATTCGCCGTGTGAACTGGGCACGACCCGGTCCTGACCGCCGTGCATGAGCAGCACCGGAGCGGTCACCTGGCCGGGATCGCAGCCCCACGGGGCGACGTACGCGAGGTCGTCGTCGATCAGCCCTCCGGGGCCGCCCTCCAGGGCGGGGCCGACGACGCTGTCGAACCAGGACCACTCACCTGTGAACGCCGCATGATCCACAGGGGCGAACATCTCCGGGTCGTACTCGGCCGTCGCCTCGTGTCGTTCCTTCGCCGCGCGTCCCGCGACGGCGGCACGCAGGGAGGCCTCGCCCGAGGTGGACATGCCGGCGAACCAGTCGAGCCCCTCCGCGCCGTACGGAGCCAGTCCCGACACGCTCACCGCGGCCAGCACCCGGTCGGGCAGCAGCGCGGCGCAGGCCAGGGCGTGCGAGCCGCCACCCGAGTGACCCATGACGGCGAACCTGGCGATGCCCAGAGCGTCGGCGACGCGCTGAGCGTACTCGGCCGCCGAAGACACATTCCGGCCGGGAACAGGGGTGGTGCCGCCGTAGCCAGGACGGTCGTACGACACCCAGCGGATGCCGAGCCGGTCAGAAACCGGGAAGAGGGGCTCCGGGGGCGTGCCGATGTTGGGCGTGCCGTGATGCCAGAAGACCGTCAGCCGATCATCGGCATCGCCGGCAGTCGAGTCGTAGACGTGCAGCGTACGGTCGTCGCCAAGATCCAGGGTCAGCTCTTTCACCACCCGGCCGAGCCTAACGACCAGGGAATGCGAGCGCCAGGTGTCTCACCAGGGCCGTACCGCACGGCCCCGGTGAGGATCAGAGGGCAAGCAGGGCGTTCACCGGCAGGCGGGGGTCGGACAGCGGGCGCATGGCGATGCGGAGCAGCGCCAGCGCGTTGTCGTCGCCCGCGATGCGGTTGGCGCTGAGCTCGCCGCAGGACTCGCAGTGATGGATGATCAGCCACTCCCCGTCCGGCCGGACGGTGACGCTGAGCGCCGCCATCCGGCCCCGGCAGCCCGCCCGCCGGTCCCCCGGAATGCGGTGGTCGACGTGCAGGCTGGTCAGGCAGTGCGGGCAGTGGTTGCGGTGCGCGGTGCCCGGCGCGATCATCGGGACGTCCAGCCGGCAGCCGACGCAGCGGGACGCGTCCGCCGGCTCCCGGTGATGATGCGCGGTCTTGCGCCGTTGCGGCCTCTCCCGGGCCGGGTTCCTCCTGGGCATGTCACAGGTCGCCGAACGCCTCGAGCGGGAACGGCGGCTGCGCGAGCGGGCGTACCGCCATGCGCATGAGGATGAGCTGGTTGTCGTCCCCGCAGATGGGGTTGGACGTCAGCTCACCGCAACGGGTGCAGCGATGGATGATCATCCAGTCGCCGGTGCGGAGGACCGCGATCGCGATCGGGATCATCCGCGAGCGGCACTCGGACGGGCCGCCCTCCATACGGTCGAGCACGTGCTGCGAGTGCAGGCAGCTCGGGCAGTGGTTGCGGCGAGTGCCGTCAGGGGCGGTCGCCGTCACGGTCAGGCCGCAGCGGACGCACTGGAAGGTCTCGGTGTTGACGATGGAACGTGGTTTGCCGTTGGCAGACAACGCGGGTACTCCTTGCCGGAAACGAATGGGGGTGAAGACAGCAAGGAAGTGCGCCAGCCGCGGCCGGCCCGGCCCCGTCAGGACGATGACAGATGTGATGCGTCAGAGGCAGGATTCGCCGGCAACACGTCGAGGCGCACTTGGCGCGGTGCCAGACATCAACCCACCCCTTCCACGGCGGCATGACCCGCCCGTTCGACTCGGCCACGTGCGAGGGTAACGGCGCCGGATCGCCTACCGCCAATGGTTTTCGCCTGCGTGCCGACCGTCGTGCAGGGCGCGCAGGAGGACATTGAGCGAGTCGTCTGGAGTCTGCCCGGCCGTGTCGATGACGATGTGCTCCCGATCCCAAGGTTCGTATGCGCGGTCGATGATCTGCTGCCAGTCGGGAAGGTGGAGGTCAGGGATGTCGGTCGAGCGCGAGGTCGCACGGTGCCGGTGCTCGATCGGGTCCGAGCAGATCACCTCCACCTCCGCGGTCGGTACGTGCGCCTCGGTCCCCACGTCTCGCCAGGCGTCACGGGTGATCGCCAGCGGGTTGACGGATTCCGCGATCACGGTGAGTCCGCCCCGAAGGTGGTCTCCGGCCAGTGCGTACCCGACGACGTAGCCGGTGGGGCCGAGGGGTTGACTGGCCAGGCCGGAACGGACGATCGCCTGCTCGATGGTGTCGATGCGCAGGTGCACGGCGCCCATGTGCTCGGCGAGGAGGCGGGCGAGCGTGGTCTTTCCCGTCGCGGGCAGGCCGCCGATGACGATGAGCATGCCGTCAATACTGTCGCAGCAGTCGCGAAGGAGCGATCGGGGCGATTTGCCGGGAGAGCGGCGCACGGCTAGCTTCGCCGTCCATGACCCCGACTCTGCGCACTGAGCGGCTGCTGCTGGAGCCGTACGTCCCCGAAGACCAGGAAGACTTCGTCGCCCTGTTCCAGGACCGGAGGGTTTCGCAGTGGATGGGCGACGGGCCTGCTCCCGAGGCGGAGGACCGCGCGCTGTTCGGACGGATCTTCACGAAGGTCTATGCCCAGGATCTGTTCGACGTCTGGGCCGTTCGTCGGGACGGTCGTTTGATCGGACACGCTGAGATCAAGCAGACCGACGTGGTCCAAGGCTACGAGATCATCTACGCACTGGCCCCTGATGTGTGGGGATCGGGACTGGGGAGAGAACTGGCCGAGGCGATCGTCGCCTACGGCTTCGACACCCTGGGGCTCACGGAGGTGTACGCCACCGTGGCGGCGTCGAACAGTGCCTCACTGGCCGTGCTGAACAGGATCGGATTCGAGCACGTCCGGGACATAGCAGAGGATGACGGCGGCACCACTCGCGTGCTGACGCGCCGTCGGGCCGTGCAGCCCACCCGGCAGGAGTGAAGGGCTCCTTCCGGGTCCGACTGGTGATTGACCGAATAAGGTTCTAGATTCGGCTCATGGGGATCGGGCTGAGCGAGGAACACCTGGCATTGGCCGCCTCCGTTCGGGGGCTGGCGGAGCGGACCGTCGATTACGCGGCCCTCGCCGGGCAAGGGCTACTGGGGCTGCATCTTCCGGAGGAGCACGGCGGGCAGGGGTACGGGCTGCTGGAGTTGTGCGTCGCGCTCGAGGTGCTGGGCGAGCGGCGCGTCCCCGGCCCTTACCTGCCGACGGTCCTGACGTCGGCGGTTCTCGCCCGCTCAGGCGGCGACCGGTACGGGGACCTGGTCAAGGCGCTCGCCGACGGCTCGATGACCGCGACCGTCGCTCTCCCCGCCGACGCCCCGGTCGCCGGCGCCGGGCTGCTCGCTCTGGGTGCGTGCGACGCCGACCTCTTCCTCCTGCCGGTAGGCGGTGGCGCGTGGGCCGTGCTGGGTCGTGACGATGTCGCTGCCGAGCCCGCCGACAGCGTCGATCTCGACCGGGCCCTCTGCTCCGTGACGCCGCGCGGGCAGGTCCCCGCCGACCGGGTGCTCCCCCACGCGCCCGTACGGGAGCTCGCCGCGGTGCTGCTGGGCGCCGACGCGTGCGGCCTTGCGGCGTGGGCCGTTGCGACGGCGGCCGGCTACGCCAAGGTCCGCGAGCAGTTCGGCCGGCCGATCGGGCAGTTCCAGGGCGTCAAGCATCGGGTGGCCGCCGCTCTGGTGGCGTTGGAGCAGGCCCGCGCCGCTGTCTGGGACGCCGCCCGGGCCATGGACACCGCCGTCGGGAACACCGGCCTCTCGGATGAGACGCGGTTGGCGGTCGGGGTGGCTGCGGTGCTCGGGCCCGATGCGGCCGTGCGGTGTGCGGCGGATGCGATCCAGGTGCTCGGCGGCATCGGCTACACCTTCGAGCACGACGCCCACCGCTACTATCGCCGCGCCCTGTCCGACCGCATGCTGGCCGGCGACCCCGGCCCCTGGGCGGAGGAGGCAGCCGGGCTGGCGGTCCAGGGCACGCGGCGGGCGATGGAGCCGGACCTGCCCGACGAGGCCGCGGCCGTCAGGGACACGATCAGGGCGGAGGCGCAGTCGCTGCGGGCGCAGGAGCCGGCGGCCAGGCGGGCGAGGTTCGCCCGCGAGGGCTGGATCATGCCGTACCTGCCCAGGCCGTGGGGCAGGGCCGCCTCCCCGCTCGAGCAGGTGATCATCCACCAGGAGTTCCGCGACCTCAAGCGCCCGAACCTGGGCATCGCCGCCTGGGCGGTCCCGTCCATCGTCCGGTACGGCACCCGCGAGCAGCAGGAACGTTTCCTCCCGGGCACGCTGACCGGCGAGATCGTCTGGTGCCAGCTGTTCAGCGAGCCGGGAGCCGGCTCCGACCTGGCCGGGCTGTCGACGAAGGCCACGAAGGTGGAGGGCGGCTGGTCGCTGAGCGGGCAGAAGATCTGGACGTCGCTCGCGCAGTACGCCCACTGGGGCATCTGCCTCGCCCGCACCGCGCCCGAGCGGCCGAAGCACGACGGGATCTCGTACTTCCTGGTGGACATGTCCTCCCCCGGGATCACCGTCAGGCCGCTCAAGGAGATCAACGGCGAGGAGATCTTCAACGAGGTGTTCCTCGACGACGTCTTCGTGCCGGACGACCTGGTCGTCGGCGAGGTGAACGCAGGCTGGCGGGTCGCCCGCGACACGCTGTCCCACGAACGCGTCGCGCTCGGCGATTCCTGGGGTCCCGGCTCGCAACACACCGACATGGTCAAACTGATCGCCCGCCTGCCCGAGCTCCGGCAGGCGCAGCGCGAGCAGGCGGGACGTCTGTGGGCGGAGGGCCAGGCCATCTCGGCGCTCGGCCTGCGTGTGACGCTCTCGAAGCTGTCCGGCACGGATCCCGGAGCGGCCTCCAGTGTCCGCAAGCTGCTCGGCATGCGGCACGCGCAGGCGATCTCGGAGTTCTGCTGGTCGCTGGCCCCGGCGGACCCGTACTGGAATCGCATGATCCTCACCACCCGCGCGTTCACCATCGGCGGCGGCACCACGGAGGTGCAGCTCAACATCATCGCCGAGCGGGTGCTGGGGCTGCCGCGGGACCCGTGATCAGCCTTTGGGATAGTACGGGGCCGCCAGGTGCGCGTACACGATCGTGTTGTCCCGGTAGCTGTGCGCCTGCCGGTCGAACGCCCCGCCGCAGGTCACCAGCCGCAGCCCCGGATAGGCGAGCTTGCCGTAGACCTTCTTGGCGGGGAAGTGCGTCTTCGGCGTGTGCTCGACCTTGTCGACGACGAAGACGGCCACCGAGCGGTCGGCCCGCAGCACCTGGACCTGGTCGCCGCGCTTGACCTCCTTGAGGCGGGCGAAGACGGCGGGGCCGCTCCTGGTGTCGAGATGCCCGGTGATCACGGCGGCGCCACGCTGGCCGGGGACGGGGCCGTAGCGGTACCAGCCGGCCAGGTTCGGGGCGTCGAGCGGCGGGTTCTCGATGGCGCCGCGCGTGTCCAGGCCTAGCTCCGTCAGCGGCGCGGCGACGCCGATGGACGGGATGTAGACGGCGGTGGGACGGGCGGCCTCCATGGGCCTGGCCATCTTGGAGAGCGGCACGCCAGCGATCGGCGCCGGGCGTGCGGTCGCGACCGGCGTCGTCTCGGGCTCGCCGCCCACGATGCCGCTCAGCCCGGACCAGATCAGCAGCGCCCCGGCCACGGTGATGACGCCCGCGATGGCCAGGATCAGCCGATTTCCGCGAGCACGTGTCCCGCGCGTCGCGTCGGCAGGAGCGCGCGACCCACCGGCCGCTTCAGCGGGAGCGCGCGAACTGCCGGCCACCCTAGGCGGCATCCCCGCGGCGCCGTACCGCGAACCCGGCCAGCCCGGCCCCGGTCAGCAGCGCGGTACCGCCCAGCGCGAACGGCCACACCGCGCCGTCCTGCGTGAGCCCGCCCCCGCCGGTCTCCGGATGCCCCTCGGGCACCTTGTGCTCGCGCTCGCCCGCCGGCCGCCACGGATCCTCATTCGCCTCGGGTCCCGGCTGGTGGGGCCAGGGCTCCTCGTCCGGCGCGGGCTCGCCCGACCAGGAATCCTCGGGTGCGGGGGTGCTCGAGTCCGGCGGGGGTTCGTCACAGAGGATCGGCAGTGGAAGGAGGCAGGTGGGGACCACGTCCGGCAGTTCAGGGCCGGACTGTGCGGAGGCGGTGCCGATGCCCGCCGCCAGGCTCACTCCTGCGACCATGAATGCCGTGACCGCTCCAGCGGCCGCGAGACGTCGCGCTCTTGCCATGAAGGCTCCCGAATTCGTCGGTTGTCGCCCCCCGATGCAGCAGTGAGCCTTGCGAACTATTGGACGGGGAGTCAAGTAATGTAACCGAAGTGAAACAGGCGGATACGGAGTGTTTGGTCGGCCGCCGACGTGGCAGAAGTACCCCGTTAGGGGGACAAAAGCCATGAGTCAACCACAACAGCCCGAACTTCGCAGATCAGGCAAGGCGGCCACCGACTCCACATCCGCCCACGCCATACCTGAGACGAAGAGCGGCGCCAAGCGGCGGACCATCCGCCCGCACGGGACCGACAAGGGAGGCAAAGGCGGCGGCAAGGGCGGCGGCGTGCCTCCCGGCCAGCGCTCGCCGTATCCAGAGTGAGGCGAGAGGTGAAGGGAAGCCTGCAGTTCATCGGCAACGCCACCACGCTGATCCGTTACAACGGCTTCACGCTGCTGACGGATCCGAACTTCCTGCATCGGGGTCAGCGGGCGTATCTGGGATTCGGCCTGAGCTCGCGCCGGCTCACCGACCCCGCGGTGGAGATGGAGGACCTGCCCACCCTGGACGCGGTGGTGCTGTCCCACCTGCACGGCGACCACTGGGACCGGGTCGCCCGGCGGGGCCTCGACAGGGACACGCCGATCATCACCACCACCACAGCGGCACGCAAGCTGCGCTGGCGGGGGTTCCGCAGCAGCGTGGGTCTGGAGGAGTGGCAGCAGCACAAGCTCCGCGGCCCCGGCGGGACCGTCGTGATCACCGCCCTGCCCGCGAGGCACGCGCCCGGCGCGGCCGAGGCGCTGCTGCCGCCGGTGATCGGCACGATGCTGGAGTTCTACAACCGGGACGAGCGCATCGAGCTGCGCCTGCACATCAGCGGCGACACGCTGCTCGACCGCCGCCTGGACGCGATTCCGCGCCGCTTCCCGGAGATCGACCTGGCCCTCGTCCACCTGGGCGGCACCAGGCTCGGCACGCTGATGGTCACCATGGACGGCGAGCAGGGCGCCTCATGGGTGGATGTGATCAATCCCAAGACGGTGGTGCCGGTGCACTACGACGACTACACCGTCTTCAGCTCGCCGCTGGAGGACTTCCGGCGGCAGATCGACCAGGCCGGGCACGCCGACCGGATGGTCTGCCTGGAACGGGGCGAGACCCGAGAGCTCGCCCCGCACCGGCTCATCCGCCACTGATCCGCGGCGGCGGCTCAACCTGCGGCGAGGTCGCGGCGGCGCAGGCCGTACAGACCGAGGCTCGTCAGCGCCGCGGCGAGGACGACCAGCACCACCGTGGCCACCGGGGCGAACGACCCCAACGGGTGCCAGGGGAGGTGGGATAGCACCGACGTGTTCGTCACGGCCATGGCCTGCGGGGCGAGCCCGAGCAACGGGACGAGGACGGCGAGCAGCACCAGCACCTCCGGGACGCGGAGCAGGCTCGCCCCGATGGTCTCTCCCACGAGGCCGAGATCGCCGGTCGACACGGCGGCGCCGATGCCGAGCGCGGCACCGTACACCGCCAGCAAGATGACCCCGGCGAGCGCGGAGACCAGCAGAGACGACCCGAGCCACGTTGATCTGCCGGTCGGCCCGGCCAGAACGGGACCGATGCGGCCGCGCACCTCCTCCCCCCGGAGCCGGATGACCGACAGGACCGAAGACGCCGGTGTAGCGGGAGCCAGCGAACATCATGAGGGTATGAACTGTTGCGGCGCTCGCTATGCGAACCTGTGGTTGCCCATAGAACTGCGGTTGTTCTCTCTGGGTTGATCGGTAGCGACTGAAGGTAATCGGATGGTAATGTTCAGTCACAGCCGGGTGTCTGACTGGCGTCCGGTCCCCGCCACCGTTGGTGTCCGCACCAACGGGACAGCGTTCGGCGGGGCGGTGGCCCAAGAGCCGCACTCCCTCCAGGAATGCGGAGTCAGGCCCCGATGACGCGGTTCTCAGCCACGGTCCGCCCGTCTCGCCGGGCGGACGCGGCTTCGGCTTCCACCGGATCGCTTCCCTGCCCCGGCTGGCATGCGACGAGGCTACGCTGATGTCCGTTTTACTCATGTAAACACAGAGAACCGAAGACGCTGATCCAGGCTCGCCCGCCCCGGCGAAGATCGGCAGATCGGTGTTCGACCTCCTGAGTCGCGACATGGCCCAGGCGGCCGAACATTATCGTCGAACCTTCTCCGGCACCGGGGACTGATCGGCCCCTTGGCGCGCGACGAGCAGCGTGCCCTGGAGCCGGTGCGTGCACGCGACGGCCTCAGGCCGTGTTGGGCCTGTACGGAGTTGAGATCAGGAGGATTCGCCTGCGCTTGGGTCTGCGATCCTGGCAGGCCATCGCGATGGCGGGCTCAGGGCAGGAGTGCCAGCTTGCCCACAGTGGCCCGCGCTTCCAGTTCCGCGAGTGCCTTCGGCCCCTCGGCCAGCTCATAGATGGTGGGCCGGCCGGGGCCGAGCACTCCGGCTGCGAGGAGCCCGAACATCTCACCCATGACGTCGCCGAAGATTTGCGGTGCGGACTGGATCAGGATGCCGATGTTCAGGCCGATGACGTGGATCTGGTGCTTGTAAACCAGCTCCCAGTTGGTGATCGCGGCTTCCCCGCCGACCACGCCATAGACGACGACCCGGCCGGTGACCCGCTTGGTCGCGGCCAGGCTGGCGTCGAGGGTGGCGCCGCCGACCGACTCCAGCACCAGATCGGCGCCCGCGCCGCCGGTCAGTCGCAGGACCTCGGCGGCGAGGTCGGCGCCGCGGGAGTCGATGACGTGGTCGGCGCCTTGCGCCCGTACCACCTCGTGCTTGCCCGGAGAGGCCGTGGCGATCACCGTCGCGCCGTAGTGCTTGGCCATCTTCACCGCGGCCTGGCCGGTCCCGCCGGCCGCGGCGTGGATCAGCACGGTCTGCCCTGCGGCGATGCGGCCCAGTGGCTTGAGCGCCGCCAGCGCGGTCGGCCAGTTGACGACCATGCCCAGCGCCTGCTCGTCCGCCCAGCCCGCCGGCACGGGGACCGCCGCCGCCGCGGGCAGCACCATGTACTCGGCGAAGGCGCCGCCTCCGATGCCGACGCCGATGACGTGGGCGCCGGGCTCCAGGCCGGTCACCCCCTCGCCAACGGCGGTCACTTCACCCGCCCCCTCGATGCCCGCCAGATATGGCGGCTGCGGACCGCCTGCGAACGTGCCGCGGGCCTGCGAGATGTCGACGAAGTTGACGCCGGCGGCGGTGACCCGGATCAGGACCTCGCCCGGGCCTGGGTTCGGTACCGGCACGTCGGTGATCAGGCACAGGTCCTGCGGGCCGTTCAGTGACGTCTGCTGCAGGGCGCGCATGGTGGACGGAATACTCATGGCGGTCGCCTTCCTATTTATTTATCGAACGACAAACAAACCGTGGCACGGCGCTCTGGCTGGGGTCAAGGTAAAGTCGGTCGAACGACAAAGAAGTCCGGAGGGGACGCTGGATGGCTACTCGCGGGAGGCCGCGCACCTTCGACCCGGACACCGCCTTGCGCACGGCGCTGGACCTGTTCTGGGAGCGGGGCTACGAGGGGACGTCGCTCAACGACCTGGCCGAGGCCATGGGAATCGCCTCGGCCAGCATCTACGCCTGCTTCGGCAGCAAGCAGGATCTGTTCCGCAAGGTCATGGCGCTCTACGGCGCGACCTCGGGCGAGCCGCCCAGGCGCGCGCTGCGCGAACAACCGACCGCGCGCGCCGCAATCGAGGCCATGCTCCGCGCCACCGCCGATGAGATCACCCGCCCGGACACGCCGCACTACTGCATGCTCATCCTGGCCGCGCCCACCGGCGCCGTGGAAAACCACGCGGTCCGGGAGTTCCTGGCCGATCTCCGGCGCGACATGCTCACCACCATCAAAGACCGGCTCGCCCGCGGCGTCGCCGACAGCGACCTCACCGCGCCGCCCGCCGGCCTCGACGCCATCGCCCGCTACTACACCACCGTGGTGCAGGGCCTATCCGTACAAGCCCGCGACGGCGCCACCCGCGCCGAGTTGGAAACGGTCATCACCTGCGCGATGGCCGCGTGGGACACGCTCACGTCCGCGCCGTCACACATCGACGGACTCGTGCACGGCGGTGAGGGTCGGTGACCCATATCCGGATGGCGGCCTCGGCCAGCGCGCAAGCTGCCGCTCGCCGCTCCGGTGGCCGGCTGCGGCACCCGCGTAAAGAACGATCAGGACACCACCTCGAGGCGGGAAAGCGCCTTGGCGATGGGATGGGCGGTGAGGGAGAGCTGCCATTCGCGGGCGCCCAACTCGCGCAGCCGGGCCGCGACCGTCTCGTCCGTGATCTCGTCCGGCGGCTCCCAGGTCAGCCGCCGCACCGCGTCCGGCTGCAGCAGGTTTTCCGTCGGCATGTGGTGCTCGTCGGCCAGCGCCGCCACCACGGCGCGCGCCGCGGCCAGGCGCTTGGCGGCGGCCGGGTCGCGGTCGGCCCAGCGGTTGGGCGGCGGTGGGCCGTCCCCGGGCGTGCTGGGCTGGGGAAGCTGGCTGTCGGACAGGTTGCGGGCCCGGTTGACGGCGGCGAGCCAGTCGCTCATGTGGCGGCGTGCGCTGCGCCCCGTGAAAGCCGAGATTTCGGTCAAGGCCTTCTTGGTGCGAGGCCCTTCGAGCGCGGCCGTGATGATCGCCGCATCCGGCAGGACCCGGCCGGGGGCGAGATCGGCCTCGCGGGCGATCCGGTCGCGCATGGTCCACAACTCGCGCACGATGGCCAGCGCCCGGACGTTGCGTACCTTGTGGATGCCCGACGTGCGCCGCCACGGATCCGACCGGGGCGCCGGCGGCGGGGTGTTGAGCACGGCGGCGAACTCCTCGCGCGCCCACTCCAGCTTTCCGCTGTCCGTCAGCTCCTTGTGGAGCGCGTCCCGCAGCTCGACCAGCACCTCCACGTCCAGCGCCGCGTAGCGCAGCCAGTCCTCGGGCAGCGGCCTGGTCGACCAGTCGGCGGCCGAGTGGCCCTTCTCCAGCCGTAGCCCGAGCACCGTCTCGACCATCGTGCCGAGTCCCACGCGCTCGTAACCGAGCAGCCGGCCTGCCAGCTCGGTGTCGAACATCTCGCGCGGCCGGAACCCGACCTCCAGCAGGCACGGCAGGTCCTGCGACGCGGCGTGCAGCACGATCTCCGCCTCGGCCACGGCCGCGTCGAGCGCGGACAGATCGGGGCAGGAGGTCGGGTCGATCAGCGCGGTCCCCGCCCCGGCGCGGCGCAACTGCACCAGGTAGGCACGGTTGCCGTAGCGGTAGCCCGAGGCACGCTCGGCGTCGACGGCCACCGGGCCACTGCCCGCGGCGAACCGCTCCACGACCATGGCGAAACCGTCCGCGTCCTCGATCACCGGCGGAATGCCCTCGCGCGGCTCGAGCAGCGGCTCGACGGTGCGTTCTTCTGTCACGAGTTCACCGGCCTCATGACGCGGGTGCTGTATTGACTGGTGCCCTCACTTCGTTCGGTCACTCTCCGGTTTCATCACGTCGGCGGGGCAGCGCGGCCACATCCGGCGGGAGCGGCGGGATCCCCGCCGCCAGGCACATCAGGTCGCACCAGGCGGCGACGTGGCCGGAGAGATCCTCCTGGGCGGGTGACCAGGAGGCCCGCAGCTCGAGCTCGGTCGTGACCGGGTCTTCGGCTTTGTTGCCGAACCCCTCTGACACGGCTCTAGTCACGGTACCGCCAGCGGCGGAGTAGTCGGCTTGATGGGCGTCGAGCGCCTCGGTCAGCCAGCTCCACGCGACGGGCCCGAGCAGCGGATCGGAGGTGATCTCCGGCTCCATGTCGGCCCGCACGTACGCCACCAGCCGAAACGGGCCTTCCCAGCCGCGCTGGCCGTCGGGGTCGTAGAGCAGGATCAGCCTGCCCACCGCGAGCTCGTCGTCGTCGCGGTAGACCGACGCGCCGATCGCGGCCGAGTAGGGGGCCAGCCGCTGAGGCGCGGGCAGGTCCTCCAGCTCGATCTCCGGCCTGACCTCGGACAGCCGCAGGCTCTCCGCCGCGCGCGTGAACGCCGCGGGTGGCGGTGGCTGGTCACCGAGTGTCATAGCCGAAGCGTAGGTCGATATCGGACGGAAGGGGACCACGGGGGTGCTCATCCTTGGTGATCAAGCCGCAGCCATAACGAACCGGCGAGCCGCTGTGGTGGTCTCGGCGGAGCCGAGCATGATCGCGTGGCCGCACTCGACGCAGGCCCATTCCGGGCACTCTCCCGGCCCGTGTCCGTCGAAGCACGGCGGCTGCTCGAACAGCCGCTCACCAGCGCAGGAGGCGCAGCGCTCACTGCGGCGCTCTGTGGAACTCCACAACGCGGTCATCGCACGGGGCCTTTCCTTCGGGTTGTGGGTCCGACGTTGGCACGAGCCGCTGACAATTCCCCGCAACGCGCTCGGCGTGTCCCGAAAGTGGTCGCTGAATCGGTGCCGCGCGGTGGGTTGGCGAACATTTGACCCAGTCGAGACCGGCTCTCTGGTACGCCATGGGCCGTGTTCGACCCGTGTGCGATGCCGTCGCCGAGCGGACCGGTAAACCTTCATCCCGCTATCTGATCATGATTTGGGGTGTCCAATGGATGTTTTTCCGACACCTCGCTGCCGATGCGGGGACCGGCCCCCGAGCATGGCACCCTTGTGGGGTGAACCTCGCCGACTCAGCGTTCCTGCGTGCCTGCCGCCGCCGGCCCGTCCCGCACACCCCGGTCTGGTATATGCGCCAGGCCGGCCGGTCGCTGCCGGAATACCTCAAAGTGCGCGAGGGCGTGCCGATGCTCACCGCCTGCGCGACGCCGGACCTGATCGTCGAGATCACCATGCAGCCCGTCCGCCGCTACGGCGTGGACGCGGCCATCTTCTTCAGCGACATCGTGGTGCCGCTCAAGGCCATCGGCGTCGACCTCGACATCAAGCCGGGCGTCGGGCCGGTCGTCGCCGACCCCATCCGCGATGCCAAGGGGCTCGATTCGCTGCGCCCCCTGGAGCCCGACGACGTGCCGTTCGTCACCGAGTCCATCCGGGCGCTGACCGGCGAGCTGGGCGGCACGCCGCTGATCGGGTTCGCGGGGGCGCCGTTCACGCTCGGCTCCTACCTGATCGAGGGCGGCCCGTCCAAGAACCACGACCGCACCAAGGCCATGATGTACGGGGCGCCGGAGCTGTGGCATGCGCTGATGGAGCGGCTGTCCGGCATCGTGCTGGAGCACCTGCGCATCCAGATCGCGGCAGGCGCCTCGGCCGTGCAGCTCTTCGACTCCTGGGTGGGGGCGGTGGCGCCGGACGACTACCGGGAGTTCATCCTGCCGCACACCCGGCGGATCTTCGAGGGCATCGCCGGCGTGCCGCGCATCCACTTCGGCGTGGGCACCGGCGAGCTGCTCGGCGTGCTCGGGGAGGCGGGCGCCGACGTGGTGGGAGTCGACTGGCGGGTGCCGCTGGACGAGGCGGCCCGCCGGGTCGGGCCCGGCAAGGCACTGCAGGGCAACCTGGACCCGGCGATCCTGCTGGCGCCGTGGGAGGTGGTCGAGCGCAAGGCCCGCGAGGTGCTGCGGCGAGGGCGGGCGGCCGAAGGGCACGTGTTCAACCTGGGGCACGGCGTGCTCCCTTCGACCGACCCCGACCAGCTCAAGCGCCTCACCGACCTGGTCCACGCCTTCACCCCCGAGTCCTGACACCCGCGCCGCTCGCGTGAGCGCGCCACCGCATAGCGCCCTGTGATGCGCCGCGCCTCACCGCCTTCGACGCGCCTCACTGTGAAGCGCCGCGTCGATGCCGGGCGGCGCGGCTGCCGGTCAGGCGGCTTCCGGGTCCGGGTCGCCCGGGCGCGGGCCAGAGGGAGGCGCCGGGATCCCGGGGCGTCGGGCGCGGTCACGGCGAACCAGGTAGACCAGCAGCGCCACCAGAGGCAGCGCGACGATCGTCCACGGCAGCACCGCGCCCAGCACCGTGAGCACCACCTTCGTGAAGGACACCAGCCCGCTCCATCCCGACTTGAGCCCCCCGAGGAACCCGGCAGGCTCCTCCTCTTCCGGCTCCTCCGCGACCGCGACCGGCCCCAGCAGCCGCAGCGTCAGCGTGGCCATGGACACCTGGGCAGCCAGCTCCTTCTGCTGCGCCTGCAGCGACTCCAGGTCGGCCTCCCGAGCGGAGATCTCCCGCTCGACCTCCAGCACGTGCCCGATCGTGTCGGCCCGCTTCAGCAGCGAACGCAGCGACTCCAGCGCCTGCTCGGCCGACTTCAGCCGGCTGTTGACGTCGGCGATCTTCAGCGTGACGTCCTGGGTGGCCTGGTTCATGGAGATCTGCGTGCCCAGGTCCTTGCCGAGCCGCCCGAGCACTCCGCCGTACCCGTTCGGCGGGATCTTGAACTCCAGCGTCGCCGAGTCCCGGGAGTCGCTGGCCGAGCGGCTCTCCTCCTTGGACAGGTAGCCGCCGGCCGCGGTCACGATCTGCTTGGCCTGCTCGACGGCGGCGGCGACCTTCTTGACCCGCACGGTCATGCTGCCGGTGTAGATGACCTGCCGCTCCTGCTGCGTGACCTTGACGTTCGAGACGATGCCGTCCTGGCCGCCCTGCTTCTGAGCCTGGGGCTGCTTGGCCTGGACCTCGGCGGTGGCGGCCTCGTCCCTGGCCGCGTCCGCGCGGGCGGGGGCGGGGGCTCCGGCCGCTTCCGAGGTGCTCGTCAACGTGCTGCCACCGCAGCCCGCCAGAGCCAGAGCCACGCAGGCGGCCGATAACGCGATGCCGTACCGGATTCTCCTCATGCCTCTAAGACGGCGTGCGGATCACCCCGGTTTGAAGGCGGGAATCACGGTACGGTCACCGTGTCCCTCGCGGCCCCGAGCGGCTGGCCACGCCCATGAGGCGGTAGCGTCAGGAGGCGTGGAAGGGAATCGGGCGCACGTGGTCGTCGTCGGCGCGGGAATCTCCGGTCTCGCCGCCGCTTGGTACATCCGGCAGGGCGCCGGCGAGCGGGTCAAGGTGACCGTGCTCGAGGCGGGCCCGCGCGTCGGGGGCAAGTTGCACGTCTCGGAGGTCGCCGGGGTGAGCGTCGACGCGGGCGCCGAGGCCATGCTGGCCAGGCGGCCCGAGGGCGCCGAGCTGGCCAGGGCCGTCGGGCTCGGCGACGCCCTGGTGTTCCCCGGCACCATGCAATCGGCCGTCTACACCAGGGGCGCGCTGCGCCCGATGCCGAAGGGGCAGGTCATGGGCGTCCCCGCCGACCTGACCGAGCTGGCCAAGTCGGGCATCATCTCGCCCGGCGGGCTGCTGCGCGTGCCGCTCGACCAGATCCTGCCGCCCACGCTGGTGCGCACCGACGTGTCCGTGGCCGCCTACATCCGCGCGAGGATGGGCGGCGAGGTCGTGGACCGGCTGGTGGAGCCGCTGCTCGGCGGCGTCTACGCAGGCCGTTCCGACATGTTGTCGCTGGAGGCCACGATGCCGCGGGTGGCGGCCGTCGCCCGTTCCGAGCGCTCGCTGCTGACGGCGGCCCGGCACCTCGTGGAGGAGACGCCCAAAGACGCCGGGCCGGTTTTCACCTCGCTGGCGCACGGCGTCGGCGCGCTCCCCGAGGCGGTCGCCAAAGCGTCGGGGGCCGACGTCAGGACGGGGGTTACCGTACGCGAGCTGCACAGGACCGAGCAGGGCTGGCGGCTGGTGACCGGTCCGGTGCCCAGACCCGAGACGATCGAAGCCGACGCGGTGATCGTCGCGGTGCCGGGGCCGGCCGCGGCCCGGCTCCTCAAGGCCGAGGCGCCCAAGGCGGCCGGGGAGCTGGCCAGGATCGAATACGCCAGCATGGCCATCGTCACGCTCGCTTACCCGCTGGGCGCCTTCCCCGAACCGCCCGCCTTCAGCGGCTACCTGGTGCCGCCCGTCGAGGGGAGACCGGTCAAGGCGGTCACGTTCAGCTCGGTGAAGTGGCCCCACCTGGCCGGGGACCTGGTGATCCTGCGCTGCTCGATCGGCAGGATCGGCGAGGAGCACCTGCTGCACCGCGAAGACACCGAGCTGGTGTCGCTGGCCACGGCGGAGATGGCCGACGTGATGGGCGCGCGGGGGCTGCCGGTCGACAGCAGGGTGACGCGCTGGGGCGGCGGGCTGCCGCAGTACAACGTGGGACACCTGGATCGGGTGGCGCGCGTGCGCGCGGCGGTCGCGATGCAGCCGGGGCTGGCCGTCTGCGGCGCCGCCTACGACGGCATCGGCATCCCGGCCTGCGTCGGCACCGCCCGCACGGCCGCCGCCCGGATTCTCGACCACCTGTCCCTGCGAGGAGAATAGGAACCATGACAGAGGCAGCTCCGCGGCTCAAGGCCCGCGATCTCAACCAAGTGATCCGTTACACGATGTGGTCGGTCTTCCAGGTGACCGAGCCGTGTCCCGTTGACCGTGACGGCCTGGCGGGCGAGGTCGAGGAGTTGCTGGAGCAGGCCGCCGGCAAGGACGTCGTGACCAGGGGGGTCTACGACGTGGCCGGGTTGCGGGCCGACGCCGACTACATGTTCTGGTGGCACGCGGCCACGCCCGAGGATCTGCAGGACGTCTACGCCAGGTTCCGCCGCACCACGCTCGGGCGGCACAGCAGGCCCGTGTGGTCGGCGATGGCGTTGCACCGGCCGGCCGAGTTCAACAAGTCGCACATTCCTGCGTTCCTCGCGGAGGAGGAGCCGCGGGCGTATGTGAGCGTTTATCCGTTCGTCCGCTCATATGAGTGGTATCTGCTGGAGGACTCCGAGCGGCGGGCCATGCTGGCCGAGCACGGCAGGATGGCGCGCGACTATCCTGACGTGCGGGCCAACACCGTGGCCTGCTTCTCGCTCAACGACTACGAGTGGATGCTGGCGTTCGAGGCCGACGAGCTGCACCGGATCGTCGACCTGATGCGGACGCTGCGGGGCGCGCAGGCCCGCCGCCACACCCGCGTCGAGATCCCGTTCTACACCGGCGCGCGCAAGCCGGTCCGCGAACTGGTCGCCGCCCTGCCGTAATCCGCCGACCCGAGCCCGGCGTCCTTGATCGGGGGGAGAGTCGGATCCAAGTTGGCGATCCAACTGAAGTGATCTACCCCCTTTGTCAGAATCAGGGAAATCCCTTGTTCGTGGGATGTGACGTGTGGTGGCACGTTCCACGGGGGCAAGGAGGGGCGGGTGGAGACATCCGGAGGGCCGGGCCGCGGACGGCGCCCGCCCGGTCGGCACGCGGCGGGCCGCTCGCGGCACGGGCGGCGGCGTCGCCGTGCCGTGCGGCGGGGGCTGGTGCTGGGGGCATTGGCGCTGGCCGGTGGAGTGGCCGGGCTGCTGGGCACGGGCGGGACCTTCGGCGGGGCGCCGGTGGCCTCCAGGTCGCCGACGCAGGCCGGGCCGCACGCGCGGGCGGAGGAGGCGAGCCCGTCCGCGGCGCTGCCGGGCCGGGCGGGGGCGGCGAGTCCGAGGTCGAGTGGCCAGGCCAAGGCGCGCGAGATCGAGCAGGCCGTGCCGAAGGAGACCAAGACCCCTGTGCGGGAAGAGACTCCCGACGCGGTGGCGGGCTCCGCCGCGCCTGACGTGGTCGAGGGTTCGGCGCCGCCAGAGGAGGGGCCGGAGGAGCCCGTGCTCCTGGTGCCGGGGATGGACGACACCGATGGCTACCGCGCCGACGGGCCCTCGGCGCATACGGACCGGCGGGCGGAGGAGTATTTCCGTACGCACTGGGGCCCGGACGACAAGGCGCTGAAACGCCTTAACGACATTCGCACCATCGGCGGATATTTGCGGATTTATACTGATTTACCGGAAACGGCGCACAATTCCCCTCACGCCATAACGTTGTGCAAGCGCGGCCTCGCCTATCTGAAGGCCGCCGGGGTGGCCAGGCCGGTCGTGTTCGTGCAGGCCAGGTTCGGCGGGAACGGCAACCCGGTGCTCGCCAACATCCTCGGCCCCTCCGACCGGAGCTGCCGCGTCACCCACCCGGCGCCGGACTGAGCGGTCACCGCACTCGCACCCGTGTTTTCGCGCACACCTGGCACCGCTGGGTCACGATGCGGCCGATAGCCTCGATCGTCACCCAGCGGTGGCGGAGATGGCGGAACCCCACGCGGGATTCTTTACCCGTGGCAGAAGGTTGATACGCGGAGTCGCGAGTCGATCACGCCTTGGACTCGAGCCGCAGTGAGACCGAATTGATGCAGTAGCGATCGTCGGTCGGAGTCGGATAACCCTCGCCGTGGAACACGTGCCCCAGATGCGAGTCGCACCGAGCGCACCGGACCTCGACCCGGACCATGCCGTGACTGCGGTCCTCGATCAGCGTCACCGCATCGGAGTCGGCAGGCGCGAAGAAGCTCGGCCACCCGCAGTGGGATTCGAACTTCGTGTCGGACCGGAACAGCTCGGCCCCGCAGGCGCGGCACGAGTAGACGCCCTCGGTCTTGGTGTCGACGTACTCCCCCGTGAACGGGCGCTCGGTCCCGGCTTCCCTGAGGACGTGGAACTCCTCGGGGGCAAGCTGGACCCGCCACTCGGCCTCGCTCTTGACGACCTTTTCCATACGTCCAGGGTACGAGATCCGGCAAAAAGAGATCTCCACTGGGTGAAGCATCCATTCTGGGGAGAATTCGCGTCTTTGTAGGCAAGGGGGTGTCATCGCCTCCTGCCAAGGGGTGAGATCGTCCGCAGATCCCGCCGAGCGGCACAGCCCACGCCCGTGCTGGAGCCGCTGGGGATCGTCACGGCCGACCGGGTGGCGCGCCAGCGCCCGGAACGGCGACGGACGATCTGTTGGCCCGCCCCGTCGAGCCCTCGGTCCCGCCACCGAGGCGGCTCCGGGGCGGGCCCGCCCTGTTCTGTACCCCGCGGGGGCGGATCCGCCTCAATGTCGCAGGACGGTAGTAGGTTCGGGGGCATGGCATCGCCGTTCATAGAGCTCGAGGTTGGCGAGCGGACCGTCAAGGTCACCAACCCCGACAAGGTGTACTTTCCGGAGATCGGCGCCACGAAGCGCGAACTGGTCGCCTACTACGTGAGCGTCGGCGACGGCGTCCTGCGGGCGCTGAAAGACCGGCCGACCAACCTCAAGCGCCACCCCGACGGCGTGCAGACCGAGGCGATCTACCAGAAGCGCATGCCGCCCAAGCATCCCGACTGGCTCCAGTCGGTCACCGTCACGTTCCCGAGCGGCCGGACGGCGCAGTCCGTGCGGGTCACCGAGGTGGCCGCCATCGCCTACTGCGCCAACCTGGGCACCATCGACTTCCACCCCTGGCAGGTGCGGGCCTCCGACGTCGAGCACCCCGACGAGTTGCGCATCGACCTGGACCCTCAGCCCGGCCTGGACTTCGAGGCCGCGCGCAAGGCCGCGTTCCTCACCAGGGACGTGCTGGGCGAGCTGGGGATGACCGGATTCGTCAAGACGTCGGGCAACAGGGGCGCGCACATCGCCGTGCGCATCGAGCCGCGCTGGGACTTCGTCCAGGTCCGCCACGCCGGCATCGCCCTGGCCAGAGCCGTCGAGGAGCGGGACCCGAGCCTGGTGACCACGGCGTGGTGGAAGGAGGAGCGCGGGGACCGGGTCTTCATCGACTTCAACCAGAACGCCCGCGACCGCACGGTGGTCAGCGCCTACTCCGTCAGGGCCCAGCCGCACGCCCCCGTCTCGACGCCGCTGACCTGGGACGAGCTGGCCGACGCCGACCCGCGGGACTTCGACATCCGCACGGTCCCGGCCCGCTTCGCCGACGTGGGCGACGTGCACGCGGACATCGACGACCGGTCATACTCGATCGAGCCCCTGCTGGAGATGTACGCCAAGGACGAACGCGGCGACATGCCATACCCGCCCAACTACCCCAAGATGCCGGGGGAGCCGATGCGGGTCCAGCCGAGCCGGGCCAGGCGCGCCGACTAGTAACTGAGCGCCGGCTGCCCCGCGCGACGATCCAGGCGACGGCGCGTTCGACGGGTGGGCGCCGGTGGCGGTGGCGTGTCGTGCAGTCCCAGCCCGCAGGCGGCCTTCCAGCGCAGGCATCTCGCAAGAGCCGTGACGACCCCTGTGACTGGCACGGACGTGCCACTCCGTACCCTGTGATCGGTGGTTAAGGGAGGCGCTACTTGACGCCCCCGGTGGGGCGGCCGTACGGTTCGGGAAAGCGCTTTCCTCACCCGTTTGACCTGAAGGGATCCTCAATGAGCGTGCGCACCATCGGCGTCGTGATGAACGGCGTCACCGGGCGGATGGGCTACCGCCAGCACTTGGTCCGGTCCGTCCTGGCGATCAACGAACAGGGCGGTGTGACGCTCTCGGACGGCGCCCGGGTGAAGCTCAAGCCGGTGCTGGTCGGCCGGAATGCCGACAAATTGGCAGATATCGCGTCGAAGCATGGGATTTCGGATTTCACCACTGACCTCGACGCGGCCCTCGCCGACGACGACAATGTGATCTACTTCGACGCCCAGGTCACCAGCGCCAGGGTGAAGGCCGTGCTGAAGGCCATCGAGGCCGGCAAGCACATCTACGCCGAGAAGCCGACCGCCGAGTCCACGCAGGAGGCGGTGGCGCTGGCCGAGGCCGCCACCGCCAAGGGCATCAAGAACGGCGTGGTCCAGGACAAGCTGTTCCTGCCCGGCCTGCTCAAGCTGAAGCGGCTGATCGACGGCGGCTTCTTCGGCCGCATCCTGTCGGTGCGCGGCGAGTTCGGCTACTGGGTGTTCGAGGGCGACTGGCAGGAGGCGCAGCGCCCCTCGTGGAACTACCGGGCCGAGGACGGCGGCGGCATCGTCCTGGACATGTTCCCGCACTGGCACTACGTGATGGAGAACCTGTTCGGCCGGGTCGAGTCGGTCTACGCCCGCGCCGTGACGCACGTCCCGTCACGTGTGGACGAGCAGGGCAAGACGTACCAGGCCACCGCGGACGACGCCGCGTACGGCGTCTTCGAGCTTGAAGGCGGCATCGTCGCGCAGATCAACTCCTCATGGACCGTCCGCGTGAACCGGGACGAGCTGGTGGAGTTCCAGGTGGACGGCACGCACGGCAGCGCCGTGGCGGGCCTGCGCAACTGCCGCGTGCAGCACCGCTCGGCCACCCCCAAGCCGGTCTGGAACCCCGATCTGCCGGTCACGGCGCGCTTCCGCGACGGCTGGCAGGAGGTGCCGGACAACGCCGAGTTCGACAACGGGTTCAAGATCCAGTGGGAGGCGTTCATCAAGCACGTGCTGGAGGACGCGCCCTTCCCGTACGACTTCGCGTCGGGCGCTCGCGGCGTGCAGCTCGCCGAGCTGGGCCTGCGCTCGTCCGCCGAGGGCCGCAGGATCGAGGTGCCGGGGCTGTGATGATCGATCTGCCCGGCGTCGGCGCGTACACGCTGGCCGAGCCGACGGTCTGGCCGGTGTCGGAGACGCCGGCGACCAGCCGCATCGTGTACGCGGCCGCCCACGTGGTGGCCGACCCGCTCGGCGACAACACGCCCGGCTCCCCCGCCGCCGTGGACTGGGACGCCACCCTCCGCTTCCGCCGCCACCTGTGGTCGCACGGCCTGCGGATCGCCGACGCGATGGACACCGCGCAGCGCAACATGGGCCTGGACTGGGCGGCGACCAAGGAGCTCATCTGGCGCAGCGCCGCCGAGGCCCGCTCGTTCGGCGACCCGGCGACGCTGGTGGCCTGCGGGGCCGGCACCGACCACGCGCCTGACGCCGCCGACCTGCACACCATCACGGCCGCGTACGCCGAGCAGCTGGAGACCGTCCAGTCGGCCGGCGCCGGCGTGATCATCATGGCCTCCCGACAGCTCGCCAAGGTGGCCGCGGGGCCGCAGGACTACCACCAGGTGTACGGAAAGCTCTTCGGCCTGGCCGACCGTCCGGTGATCCTGCACTGGCTAGGCGAGATGTTCGACCCGCAGCTGGCCGGCTACTGGGGCTCGCGGGACGTGGACGCCGCGACCGAGTCGTTCCTGGAGCTGATCCACGCCCACGCCTCGATGGTGGACGGCGTGAAGGTGTCGCTGCTGGACGAGGAGCACGAGGTACGCCTGCGCGCCGCGCTCCCCGAGGGCGTCAAGCTCTACACGGGCGACGACTTCAACTACCCGTCGCTGATCAAGACGGGCTCGCACGCGCTGCTGGGCATCTTCGACGCGATCGCCCCGGCGGCCGCGGCGGCACTGCAGGTGCTGGACGCGGCCGAGGCGGCCTGCGACGAGGCGGGCCGTGACCGGCTGCTGGCCTCGTACGACGAGATCCTCGGCCCGACGGTACCGCTGTCGCGGAAGATCTTCGAGACGCCCACGTACAACTACAAGACCGGCATCGTCTTCCTGGCCTGGCTGAACGGCCACCAGGACGCGTTCGCCATGGTGAACGGCGCCCAGTCGGCCCGCTCGCTGCTGCACCTGTCGGAGGTGTTCCACCTGGCCGACCAGGCCGGGCTACTGTCCGATCAGGAGCTGGCCGTGCACCGCATGAAGGCGCTGCTGGCGGTGAACGGGCTATGAGCCTTTCACTCAACCAGTGGACGACCAAGCGCTGGTCCGTGGCGGAGGCCGTGGACGGGTGCGTGCGGCACGGCCTGGAGGCGATCGGGCTGTGGCGGCAGAACGTGGCCGAGCAGGGCCTGGCGGAGAGTGTCAAGCTGGTGCGGGACGCGGGCCTGCGGGTGTCCTCGCTGTGCCGCGGCGGCTTCCTCACCACCAGCGGCAAGGCGTTCGCCGAAGCGCTCGAGGACAACCGCCGCGCCATCGACGAGGCGGCCGAGCTGGAGGCGGCCTGCCTGGTGATGGTGGTGGGCGGCCTGCCCGGTGTGCAGCCGGGCGAGCCGCTGACCGCGGGCGCGTCGCGGGATCTGGCAGGCGCGCGCGAGCGGGTGGCCGAGGCACTGGCGGAGCTGGCGCCGTACGCCGGTGAGCGGGGCGTCAAGCTGGCCCTGGAGCCGCTGCACCCGATCTACTGCCCGGACCGTGCGGTCCTGTCCACGCTGGGCCAGGCGCTCGACCTGGCGCTGGCGCACCCGGAGGAGCAGGTCGGCGTGGTGGTCGACACGTTCCACGTGTGGTGGGACCCGAGGGTGTTCGACGACATCGCGCGGGCCGGCCGCCGGATCGCGTCCTACCAGGTGTGCGACTACCTGCACCCGCTGCCGGAGGACGTGCTGCTCGGCCGGGGCATGATGGGCGACGGCGTGATCGACTTCAAGCCGATCACGCGTGCGGTCCTGGACGCCGGCTACACCGGCGACGTCGAGGTGGAGATCTTCAACGCCGACATCTGGGCCGCCGACCCGGACGAGGTGGTGGCCACGATGAAGGCCCGCTACGAGGACGTGGTGGTGGCCCGTCCGTAAGAAGGCCTCGGAGCGGCGGCTCGAAGGGGCCGCCGCTCGGTCAGCGCTCGGGCTCGTCCCAAGTCAGCGCTCCGGTTTGTCCCAGGTCAGCAGGTAGCGGCGGAGCAGCAGGCGTCGGAAGCGGCTGCCGGGCAACAGCACACGGGCCTCCTTGGCGACCTGTCCCTTGGTGATGACGGGGTCCATGCCCGGCACGCCGGGCCCGCGCTTGCCGCCGTGGAACAGCTTGAGCACGTGCGAGACCGTCTGTCCGGCGAGGCGCACGACGTGGTCCAGGAGTGTGCGGTCCCGCGCGATGCCGATGATCACGAGCCGGCCGCCCGGCGCCAGCAGCCCGATCAGGCCGTTCATGGCCGCGCCGAAGTCCGCGTGGTGGACGACGGCGACGGCGGTGACGAAGTCGTACTTGCCCTCGGAGAGCAGGCCTTTCGCGTCATCGAGGTAGTCGGCCTCCACGAAGGTGACGTTGTCCAGGTCGCCATACTGCCGACGCGCCATCGCGATCGCGTCGGCGGAACGATCCACACCGGTTACGGCCGGCACGCGGGCGGCCAGCTTGCTCACCAGCAGCCCGTCGCCGCAGCCGACGTCGAGCGCGTGCTCGCAGCCTTCCGGCAGGAGCTTCAGCACGAGCTGCTGGTAGTGAACGTTGTGGTTCCAGTACGCCTCGGGCATTTGATCACATTAGCGTCACGGTGCCCGCCGCGCCGTTCACTTCGATTTCCTGGCCCGTGCTGATGCGGTGGGTGGCGTCGGGGACGCCGACGACGGCGGGGATGCCGTACTCGCGGGCCACCACCGCGCCGTGCGACATGGCGCCGCCCATCTCCATGACAAGGCCACCGGCCGTGAGGAACAGCGGCGTCCAGCCGGGGTCGGTGGACGGGCAGACCAGGATCTCGCCAGGCTCCAGGTGCGCGCCGACCGGGTCGAGCACCACCCTGGCCACGCCGGTGACGGTGCCCGCCGAGGCGGCCGTGCCGATCAGCGCGCCGTCCGCGGCGGCGACCGCCAGCGCCTCCGGCTCGGTGCCGTCGGACAGCAGGACTCGGGGGACGTGCCTGCGGCGCCGCTCCTGCTCGTACGCCGCCCGCCGCTCGGCCACGACCGCCCGCAGGTCGCCTCCGCCGAGCGCGGCCCTGACCTCCCGCAGGTCCAGGAAGAACACGTCCTCGGCCGCGTCGAGCACGCCGAGCCCCACCAGGTGCTCGCCGACCGCGAAGAGGCTGTGCCGCACCGCGGCGAGCGTCTTGACCAGGTAGAACTTGGGCAGCTCACGCAGGCCGGCGAACTTCCTGGTGCGCCGGAGCCCGAACCGCGCCACGGCACCCCGCCAGCGGGCCCTGCGCCGGGCCTGCGTCACCACGTGTGCGATGGCGGCCTGCGCCTGCTCGGCGCCCTTGGCGAACAGCGCGGCGGGAGCGAGGTCGGCGCCCCCATCCTGCTGCAGGTCCATGCGCAGGTAGTTGGCCAGCACGCCGAGAATGTGCGCGGGCTCCTCCGACCATCGGGGCACGCCCAGGTCGATCTCCGCGACGCCGCGGTGGCCGTATTTGTCCAGGAACGCGGTGATCTCGCGCTGTGCGACGGGCGGCAGGCCGCCCTCCTTGTAGCAGCGGACCAGCTCGGCGACCGGCAGTTCCTTGAACGGCTCCGGCTCGATACGGGTGGCCAGGGCCCACAACTCCAGGTCCATCTCCGTGGTCGGGTTGTGCGGGACGCTGCGCAGCACGTCCTGCATCTCGGCCAGCGGCACACCGGACAGCTTGGACGCCAGCGCGAACAGGCCGTACCCGGTGATCACGATGGGCATGATCGAGATGATGGTGGGAAAGGTGCCGGCCAGCATGCGCTCGGCGTGATCCAGCCGCTGTGCGGGGGTGGCGGAATCGGGCACCTGGAGCCTCTTGTCGAGCTCTCCGCCGAGCCGGGCGGCATAGGCCAGAGCCCTCTCCGGCCTGGTCAGGGCCATCAGGACACGCGACGGGGCATGGACGCGGTGGGCGAAGCGCGCGAGGGCGCGCAGGAACGGGCGGCGGGAGGTGTGGACGAGCGACAGGCGAGGGTCCTCCACCAGCCGCTCCATGACGGTGGCGGTGCGGGCCTCGCCGAGCGTCAGCGCGCGCGGGAGGATGGCGCGGCCGGGGCGGCTGCGTACGGCGGTGGTGATGTCGAGCCACAGGCGCTGCCCTGAAACGGACACGAAGGGCGGGCCGTCGAGCGGGTCGGCGGGGCCGTAACCGGGCAGGCTCGCGGCGCCGCCGCTGATCAGTTTGAACGCCGACAGCCCCAGCGGCGTGATCGGCCCCATGACGCCTTGGGCCACGTTGACCGAGAAGAAGACCCGCAGGCCCTCCCTGGTGGTCTCCGGCAGCGGGTAGAGGGTGGTGATCGGCCTGGCCTGGGTGAGCCAGAGCGTGCCGTCCGCGTCGATGGCCCACTCGGTGTCCTGCGGCGCGCCGTAGTGGTCCTCGACCCGGGCGCCCAGCTCGGCCAGCGCGAGGACCTGGGCGTCGGTCAGGCAGAGGCCGTCGTGGGTGGTCTCGACCCGCTCGGTGCCGCCGCCGGGCAGGGAGCGGATGGCCAGCCGCTTGTCGCCGGCGTGGCGTTCGAGGATCTCGCGCGAGTACACCACGAAGCGGTCGGGGTTGACGGCGCCGGAGACGACGGCCTCGCCCAGCCCCGGGCTGGCGTCGATGACGGTCTCGCGCCGCCGGCCCGTGACCGGGTTGGCGGTGAACATCACCCCGGCGATCTGGGAGTCCACCATGACCTGGACGACCACCGCGAGGCGCACGGCGGCGTGGTCGATGCCGTTGGACTCGCGGTAGGCCACGGCGCGGTCGGTCCAGAGGGAGGCCCAGCAGCGGCGTACGGCCTCGACCACCGCCTCGGCGCCCACGACGTTGAGGTAGGTCTCCTGCTGCCCGGCGAAGCTGGCGAACGGCAGGTCCTCGGCCGTGGCCGACGAGCGCACCGCCACCGGGACGTCGGGGCCGAGCGCGGCGTAGTGCTTCACGATCGTCTCGTGCACGGCGGCCGGCACCGGGGCTTGGAGCAGGTGCCGCCTGGCGCGCTCGGCCAGCCCTTCTCCGCCGGTCTCCAGCCCGTCCGCGACCTGACGGTAGGCCTCCGTGGTGAGCACCCAGCCGGGCGGCACGGGCAGCCCGGCCCTGGTCAGCTCGCCGAGGTTGGCGGCCTTGCCGCCCACCTCGGCCAGCATCCCGCCGTCGATCTCGGAGAAGTCCAGTGCCGTGTTCATCGAGTGCACTCCAGCCGTTCAGCGTCCTGTCACTCAGTTTCCCGCTTTTTCGGCAGAAATTCAACACGTGATGAACTCCGAGGTCATGGCTCCAGTGGCCGGCCGTCCAGGTCCCATTCCGGATCGATCGGCACCCCCAGTGCCGCCAGCACCGACGGCGCCACGTCGACCAGGCGCGGTGTGCCGAGCGAGCGGCCGCCCAGGTCCTCGCCGAGCCGGGCGGCGATCACGAAGACCGTGCGCTCCTCGTCCGAGGTGCCCCCATGGCCGCCCTCGTCCACGTGTCCGTGGTCGGTGGTGACGAACACGGTCCAGCGCTCGCCCGGGTACGACGGCCGCGCGCGGATCGTGTCGAGCAGGCGGCCCAGGTACGCGTCCTGGGCTTGGAGGGCGGCGGCGTACTCGGGGCCGTGCGGGCCGAGGTCGTGGGCCACCTCGTCGGTGTCGCCCAGGTACACGAACACGGCGTCGGGGTGGTCGTCAGCCAAGTGCCGCTCGGCGGCCTCGGTGACCTGCTTGTCGGCCTCGGCCCAGCCGCAGGTGTACCCGTCCAGCACGAATCGGTGGTCGATGACCGGACCGAACGCGCCGTGGTCGGCGAGCGCCGCCCAGGAGAAGAACGCTGAGGTCACGCAGTCCGGCCGGGCATTCTTCGCACGAGTCAGGAAGTCCGGAAATTTCTGGAACTGGGGGTCGGCGAAGCCGTTGTCCACGATGCCGTGTTTGTCGGGCCAGGCTCCGGTCGCGATGGACGACCAGCCCGGCCCCGAGTCGGTGCGGGACTTGATGACCCGGCCGCCGTCCCCCGGCTCCGGGCTCTTGGGCACGACCTCGCCGGGCGACTCCGTGCGGGGCGCGCCGGCCTCGCCGTACGGGAGCAGGCTGGTGCCGTACGCGCCGGTGGACATCAACGCGGTCAGCACGGGGGCGCCCGACGCGGCGAGCAGGTCGAACCGCAGGCCGTCCATCCCGACGACCAAGACTTTGTTCCTAGGTAGGGGCATCCCCCTATCTAAGCGGTGAACCTCCGCACCCAGTCAGCCGCTCCGGGCAGGATCTCCTCAACCGGCGCGACCTGCGGATACCACGTGCGCTCCCACTCCAGCGACACCCACCCGTCGTATCCGGCCTCGCGCAGCAACGCGCCCGCCTCCTCCAGCGGCACGGATCCGGCGCCCATCGGCACCGGCGTGGTGTCCTGCGCCGAGACCGCGTCCTTGACCTGGACGTAGGACAGGTAGGGACCGAGCGCGGCCAGCGAGTCGGCCGGGGACTCGCCGTGCCGCCACGGGTGCAGCAGATCCCAGATCGCTCCCGTGGTCTCGGGGCAGGCCGCCTCGGCGAGCAGCCCCGCCACGGCCGCGCAGGTGGCCATGCTGTCGTGCGTCTCGACGAGCACGCGGCGGCCGAGCGTGGCCGCCGTGCCGGAGACGGCCTTCAACCTTCGGGCGCCGACGGCCGGATCGTCGCCGCGCGGGAACACCCGGACCCCGGGCGCGCCCAGGTCGGCGGCGAGCCGCAGGTCGGCGAGGAGCGCTTCCAGGACCGGCTCGTCCGGCCCCGGCTCGCAGATCCCGACATAGCCGGCAAGGGCGGAGATCTCCAGACCCGCGCGCTCCACCCGCTCCCGCACCGAACGCCGCTCCGCCGAGTCCAGCCCGGCGTGCACCCCGGTGTCCGGGTGCAGGCGCAGCTCCAGCCCTTGGCACCCGGACCCGGTCGCGATCTCGATCGCCCGGTCCAGGTCCTCGCCGGGCATCCCCAGCGTGCTGACCGCCAGCCTCACATCAGCCTCCGTACGCTTTCCCGCAACACGACCTCGCCAGCGACCTGCTCGACGACGACAGCCTCTTCCTCGCCCAGTGCCAGCTCCAGCGCCCGCGCACCCATGGCCTTCAACGGCAGCCGCACCGTGGTGAGCGCCGGCACGTGATCCCGCAGGGTCACGATGTCGTCGAAACCGGCCACCGACACGTCCTCCGGCACCCGGATTCCGCGTTCGCGGTAGGCCGCCAGCGCCCCGACCGCCATCACGTCGTTGACCGCGAACACGCACGTCGTGTCCTCGCCCACCTGCTGGGCGGCCGCGTAGCCGCCGTCGCGGTCGAACGGCCCGTGGATCACGTGCGGTGCGGGCAGCCCCAACTCCTCCAGCGCCCCGGCGAACCCGGCGCAGCGGTCGGCGGCGGTCACCAGGTGCGGCGGCCCGGCGAGCACCGCGAAGCGGGTGTGCCCGAGCCCGGCCAGCGCGCGTGCCAGCTCCGCCGCTCCCTCCCGGTTGGCGGGCGCGACGGTGTCCACTCCCAGCAGATCCTGACCAACACAGGCCGCCCGGCCGCCGCCCGAGCGGTATCGGGCCAGCTCGTCGCGGAGCCGCCCGGTGACGGCCGGATCGGCCACGCGGGAGCCGACCAGCAGCACGGCCCGCACGCGCTGGGCGTTGAGCGTGGCCACGTAGGCGATCTCCTGCTCCGGGTCGCGATGCGTGGTGCCCACCACGACCAGCAGGCCCTCGGTGGCCGCGGCCCGCATCGCCCCGTCGGCCAGGGCCGCGAAGTAGGGGTCGGTCAGGTCGTGCACGACGATGCCGATGACGTTGCCGGCCCCGCGGGCCAGCGTCTGGGCCGCGATGTTGGCCCGATAGCCCAGCTCGTCGGCGGCCTGCTCGACGCGCGCTCGCAGGGCCGCGCCGACCTGGCGGGTGCTGCCGTTGAGCACCCGCGAGGCGGTCGCCAGCGAGACGCCCGCCTGCCTGGCGACGTCCTCAAGCGTGACCACGTGACCTCCCGGAAAGCGGTTTCCAGTGTGCCAGAACAGCACCTGGATCCGCATCCTTACATGCCCGGGCGCCAGACGACAGAACGCCCCCGGGCAGGGCGGGACGGCCGGCAGCAGCGGGCCGGGGTGCGGAGCGAGTCATCCCCGGCCCGTGGGAGCGTCACCAGGGGAAGAGGATGTCGAGCAGTCCCTTCCGTTCCTCCTGCGTCGGCGTCGGCGCGGGCGCCTGGGTGGTGGGCTGCTGCGCCGGCTGGCTGCTGCTCGGCTGCGTGGGCTGCTGCTGCTTGCTGTCCGACTGCCCGCTCTGGGGACGCGAGTCCGTGTCCGGGTCCGGGTTCGTGTCCTGCATCTCGCTCACCGGCGGCCGGGTGGCCTTGCTGGTGGCCTTCTTGGTCGGCTCGCCGGCGCGGGTGGAGGTGGGACGCGCGGCCGGCTCGCGAGTCGGCCGCGCCCGCTGGGCCGTCGGGGTGGGCATTGCGGACTCGGTATCGGTCGGCTCCGAGGTGGCCGAATCGTCGGGCTCGGGAGTGGCCTCCTCGGCCGGCGTGTCCTCGGGAGCCGCGGTGTCGGAGGGCGTGGTCACCTCCCCAGCGCTGGCACACTGGCCGCCCTGGCACGGGTCGTCCGACGAGGTGCCGGTGAGCATGAACCCGGCCCCCACCCCGACCAGCACCACCGCGGCCGCCGCCACGAGCAGCTTCCTGGTGCGGCGCCGCACCTCCCGGTCGCCGCCCGAGCGCCCGCCGCGAGAGTCGTCGGTCCACCCCGAGCCGAGAAAGCCGCGCTTGGTCTGCTCCTCCTCGCGGTCGTCGGTGTAGCCCCCCTCGTAGCTCCGGTCGAGCGGCAGGTACGGGGCTCCGTCCTCGACCTGATGCGGTCCACTGTGCTCCGGCAGAGCGTCATGCGGGCCACTGGCATCGCCGAGCACGTCATGGGGACCGCTGTGGCCACCGAGCACGTCGTAAGGACCGCCAAGCGCGTCGGGAGGACTGCTGTGGCCACCAAGGACGTCATGGGGACCGCTGTGGCCGCCGAGCACGTCGTACGGGCCACCGGGGTCGCCCAGCACGTCCTGCGGGCCGCCGCCCAGGTCGCGGGGCCCGCCGCTCAGCAGATCGTGCGAGGCCGCCGGGCCGTCGTCGAGCACGTCACGCACGCCGTCGCGGCCCACCAACTGCGGCTCACCGGTCAGCGAATTGGGCGGCATGATGTAGGTCTCGTTGCCGACGACCTGGATGGCAGGCTGCTCGTCGGTGTCATCGGTGCTCCACCGCGGCGACAGCACGTCACCCGTCAGCTCCGGGTTTAACGACCTACCCTGCCCATCCTCGTATGGCCTGTCGTTCTCGTCGCGCGCCACGATGAACCTCTCTAGTACGAATGCGGACCGCGCCCTTTCCTAGCAGACCCGACCACGAGTTGTCCGGATATTTCACATGTTTCCCTAAAATCACGTAGAGTAACATTCGTCACTCCCCGCTCTCACGCCACCTCAGGCGGTATTCCGGACGGGCGTCAGGGGGTGAGTCCGTTGAGCAGGTCGCCGAGCGCCGACTTCACCCGCTCGATTCCCACCCCGCACTCCCGGATCCGATACGCCAGCAGCGGCGCGGCCAGAGGCGCCAGCAACGCGTCGGACAGACAGGAGGCATCGGCGTCCGGCCGCACCTGTGCGATCAGCATCGTCAGGTGCCCGTGATAGGCGTCGTACGCGCCGCCGAACCGGGCGAACGGCCCCGCCGTCTCCGCCATGACCAGCAGGTCGAGCTGCTCGACCGTGCGATCCGCAAGTGCGTCGAGGAACGCGCGTGCCCGCGCGGCGGGCTCCGCACCCGGCCCGAGCGGCGGCGGCCCCTCAATGAAGGCGGACTGGAACTCCCGCTCCCGCCGGTCGATCAGCGCGTACGCCAGCCCGGAGCGATCCCCGAAGCGCCGGTAGAGCGTGCCGACGCCGACCCCGGCGGCCGCGGCCACCTCCGCCATCGACAAGCCGCCCACTCCCCGGTCGGCGACGATGGCCTCGGCCGCGGCGAGGATCTTCGCGCGGTTACGGGCCGCGTCGGTGCGCTCGCGTTTCACGGTCTGCCCTCCCGCGTCACGGTCCGCCCTCTCGCGTCACAGTCTCCGCCCTCGCGCCATCCCGGACCCTCTCACGATCGATCTCCATCCTGGCACCAGTTGTATCCGGAATGTGTTCCGGTTAGAGTCACAACCGGAACATATTCCGGTTCTTGGAGGATGGCATGATCCGAAAGGTCGCCCTGGTCACGGGCGGGAGCAGGGGAATCGGCGCGGCCGTCGCACGGCGGCTGGCCGGCGACGGATTCGACGTGGCGATCACGTACCAGAACGCGAGCGACCGGGCCGCCACCGTGGCCAAGGAGGTCGAGGCGGCCGGCCGGCGCGCCCTCGGCATGCGCGCGGAGGCCGCCGACGCCGGCGCGCTAGTCGAGGCGGTGGAGCGCACGGTGCGCAAGTTGGGGCGGCTCGACGTGCTGGTGAGCAACGCCGGGATCGCGCCGTACGGGGCGCTGGAGGAGGTGACGCTCGAGGAGGTGGACCGGCTGCTCGCCGTCCACCCGAGGGCGGCGTTCGTGCTGGCGCAGGCGGCCGCCCGGCACATGGGGCGGGGCGGCAGGATCGTCCTCATCGGCAGCAGCCTGGCCGAGCGGGTGCCTTATCCCGGATGGACGGCGTACGCGATGAGCAAGTCGGCGCTGGCCGGCCTCGTCAAGGGTCTGGCTCGAGATCTGGGACCGCGCGGCATCACCGCGAACCTGGTCAACCCGGGCTCCACGGACACTGACATGAACCCGGCCGACACCCCGGAGGCGGAGGAGGAACGGCGCTACACCGCGCTCGGCACGTACTGCTCTCCCGACGACATCGCCGCTGCCGTCGCCTACCTCGCCGGGGAGGGCGGGCGCCACATCACGGGCGCCTCGATCCCCGTCGACGCAGGCGTCACGGCCTGAGGCTCACAAGCATGGGTTGGTGCTCGAGTCGACCACCTTGTCCTTGAGCGAGTCCGGGATCGCCGATTGCACGCGCACGCCCGGCCAGTCCGCCCCGATCACGAGCTGGACGATCGGGCCGTCGGGCGGCTCGGCGACCTTGGACGTGTACGGCTCGGTGTTGACCGGCTTGACCTTGCCGGCCACCGCGGTCCGCTTGTCCTGGGACAGCCGGACGGCAACCGCGTCGGCGTAGGCCGGTCCGTCCTGGGCGTCCTTCTTCGCGTAGCGGATCGCGGTGGCCGCGGTCGCGGGAGCGTTGCCGACCTCGATGACGGCGAAGCCCTGGGCAGCCAGCTCGTCGGCCACCTGGACGGCCTTGCCCGCCTCGCCGGTCCCGTTGAGCACCTGCACGCGCACCTGCTCGTGCTCGATCTTCGGCGCGGCGGACGTCCCGGGGGTCGGGGTGGCGGTGACCTCGACGTCGCTGCGTACGGCCTCGAAGAAGTTCTTCGCGGCCGGCTGGCTGAACTGCACCCGGTTCTTGTCCCCCGGATACGCCTCGACGGGCACCGTGATGCCCTTGAGTTCCTTGGCGGTCAGCCCCCTGACGCTGTTGGCGATCTCCAGCATCCGCTCGAACGTCAGCTCGCTGTCCACGGTGACCGCGGCGGCGGCGGAGCGCAGGAACCCGTCCAGATTGATGGGGTTGGTGAGCAGGCCGCCGTCGGTGACCTTCTTCAGCACCTGGGTGAGGAACACCTGCTGACGCTGGATCCTGCTCAGATCGCTGCCGTCGCCCAGCGCGTAGCGGGTGCGTACGTAGCCGAGCGCCTGCTCGCCGTTGACCACGTGCTTGCCCGCGGGGAGCACCAGCTTCGCCTTGGGGTCGTTGACCGGCTTGGGCAGGCAGATCTCGATGCCGCCGACGGCGTCGATGATGCCCTTGAAGCCGGTGAAGTCGACCTTCACGAAGTGGTTGATCTTGATGTTCGTGAGCGATTCGAGTGTCTTGATGGTGCAGTTGATGCCGCCGTCGTTGAAGGCGGAGTTGATCTGCCGGATCCCGCCGGGCAGTACGGTGCCGTTCCTGCCCTGACACTCGGGGATCGCCACCATGGAGTCGCGGGGGAAACTGATCATGGTGGCCTTGTCCCTGTTCGGGGAGATGTGCAGCAACATGATCGTGTCGGTGCGCTCCCCCAGCCCCTGCGACTTGGGGCCGTACGTCTTGTTGTCGCCCTCACGCGAGTCGGAGCCGACGAGCAGCACGTTGAGCGCCCCCGTCTCCGGCGGCCGGCTCGGGCCGACGACGATGGGGTCGCGGGGGATGCTGCCGTCGATGCTCCGGTAGTACGCGTACGCGCCGAGCGTGGTGGCCACCAGCACGAACGTCAGCGCCACGCTCACCCAGCCCAGGGGCGTCAGCGGGTTCCTGCGCGGCCGCGGGTCGAGCTTCCTGGACCGGCGCGGCACGGGGGCGACGCGAGTATCGCCGGCCATCTCGCCAGGGCGCCCTCGCACGCGCTCCACCCCCTGCGTCATGATCGCGAAGCATAGTCACCAACAGGGGTCCCCGACGGCGAATCACCACCACTCCACCGCCCCCACGCTCAGTTCGCCCCTCCGAGGCGCGGCAGACTATGACCTTTCCGCCACTCCTCCATCACCTGACCCTGGGGAGGGCATGGGACGCGGACTAGTTACTCACGAGTAGCATAAGCGTGGAACCCCTTCCAGCAGCGAGGAGCGAATCCGTGCCTTCCTCTCGTGACGTCGTGTTCGTCGACGGCGTGCGCACGCCTTTCGGCAGGTCAGGGCCGAAGGGACTGTACGCCGAGACCCGCGCCGACGACCTGGTCGTCCGTGTCATCCGCGAGCTCATCCGGCGTAATCCCAACCTGCCCCCCGAGCGCGTGGACGAGGTCGCCATCGCCGCGACCACGCAGATCGGCGACCAGGGCCTGACCATCGGCCGCTCGGCGGCCGTGCTGGCCGGGCTGCCCAAGAGCGTGCCCGGCTACGCCATCGACCGCATGTGCGCGGGCGCGATGACCGCGGTCACCACGGTCGCGGGCGGCATCGCGTTCGGCGCGTACGACGTGGCGATCGCGGGCGGCGTCGAGCACATGGGCCGCCACCCGATGGGCGAGGGCGTCGACCCCAACCCGCGCTTCCTGTCGGAGAAGCTGGTCGACCCGAGCGCGCTGGTCATGGGCATGACGGCGGAGAACCTGCACGACCGCTACCCGTCGATCTCCAAGGAGCGCGCGGACGCGTACGCGGTGCTCTCGCAGGAGAGGGCGGCCAAGGCGTACGCCGACGGCAAGATCCAGCCCGACCTGGTCCCGACCGCGATCAGGACGGCCGAGAAGGGCTGGGGCCTGGCCGTCGAGGACGAGGCGCCGCGGCCGGGCACCACGATGGAGGGGCTGAGCGGGCTCAAGACGCCCTTCCGGCCGCACGGCAACGTCACGGCGGGCAACTCCTCGGGCATCAACGACGGCGCCACCGGCTGCGTCGTGGCCGCCAAGGACGTCGCCGAGGAGCTGGGGCTGGCGCCGAAGATGCGGCTGGTGTCGTACGCGTTCGCGGGCGTCGACCCCGAGGTCATGGGCGTGGGCCCGATCCCGTCCACGGAGCGGGCGCTCCGGCTGGCGAATCTCGATATTTCGGATATCGGGCTGTTCGAGATCAACGAGGCGTTCGCCGTACAGGTCCTGGCGTTCCTCGACCACTTCGGCATCGACGGCGACGACCCCCGCGTGAACCCCTACGGCGGCGCGATCGCCTACGGCCACCCGCTCGCCTCTTCTGGCGTGCGGCTGATGACGCAGCTCGCCCGGCAGTTCGGCGAGCGTCCCGACGTGCGTTACGGCATCACCACGATGTGCGTCGGCATGGGCATGGGCGGCACTGTGATCTGGGAGAACCTCGCGTGAGCAACATCGACACCTGGCGGGCACTGCTCAGTGACCGCAACACCGACGAAGTCGTCACCAAGGCGCTGGTGCGGGACGTGCAGCTGCCCTACGGCGCGGGCACGATGGCGCTGATCACGCTGGACAACGGCTTCGACCACACCAAGCCCAACACGTTCGGCCCGCACGGCCTGTTCGCGCTGAACGAGGCGCTGTCGGAGATCGCCGGGCGGACCGACCTGGCCGCGGTCGGCGTGACGGGCAAGCCGTTCATCTTCGCCGTCGGCGCCGACCTCAAGGGCGCGGCTCAGGTGGCGTCGCGCGAGGAGGCCCTGGCCATCGGCGCGCTCGGCCACCACGTCTTCCGCAGGCTGGGCGAGCTGCCGATCCCGTCGTTCGCGTTCGTCAACGGCGCGGCCATGGGCGGTGGCCTGGAGGTGGCGCTGCACTGCACGTACCGGACGATCTCCTCCGGCGTGCCCGCGGTGGCGCTGCCGGAGTGTTTCCTCGGCCTGGTGCCGGGCTGGGGCGGCACGCAGCTGCTGCCGCGGCTGATCGGCCCGGCGAAGGCGATCAAGCTGATCGTCGAGAACCCGCTGGCGCAGAACCGCATGATCAAGGGCAAGGACGCGTTCGAGCTCGGCGTCGCGGACGCCATGTTCGAGCCGGCCGACTTCTTGGAGGAGTCGCTGCGCTGGGCCGCCCGCGTGCTCCAGGGCGAGGTGAGCGTCGAGCGCCGCTCCCACGACGGCTGGGAGAAGGCGGTGGCCGACGCCCGCTTCCTGGTGGACATGAAGCTGCGTGGCGCCTCCCCCGCCCCCTACCGGGCGCTCGACCTGATCGCCCTGGCCGAGACCGCCACCCGCGACGAGGGCTTCGCCGCCGAGGACGAGGCGCTGGCCGACCTGCTCATGGGCGACGAGCTGCGGGCCGGGCTCTACGCCTTCGACCTGGTGCAGCGCCGGGCCAAGCGGCCCGCGGGGGCGCCGGACAAGTCGCTGGCCCGCAAGGTCACCAAGGTCGGCATCGTCGGTGCGGGGTTGATGGCCTCGCAGATGGCGCTGCTGTTCGCCCGCCGCCTCGAGGTGCCCGTCGTCATGACGGACCTCGACCAGGCCAGGCTCGACAAGGGCGTGGAGTACGTACGCACCGAGGTCGGCAAGCTCCTCGCCAAGGGCCGCGTCAGCGAGGACCAGGCCAACCGGCTCAGGTCCCTGGTGACCGGGTCGCTGACCAAGGACGCCTTCGCCGACGCCGACTTCGTGATCGAGGCCGTGTTCGAGGACATGGCGGTCAAGAAGCAGGTGTTCGGCGAGGTCGAAGCGGTCGTGGAGCCGACGTGCGTGCTGGCCACGAACACCTCCTCGTTGTCGCTGACCGAGATGGGCGCCGGGCTGAAGCACCCGGAGCGGCTGGTCGGGTTCCATTTCTTCAACCCGGTCGCCGTCATGCCGCTGCTGGAGATCATCAAGGGGGCGGCGACCGACGACGCCACGCTGGCCACGGCCTTCGCCGTCGGCAAGTCGCTGAAGAAGTCGTCGGTGCTGGTCAAGGACGCTCCGGCGTTCGTGGTCAACCGGCTGCTGACCTGCTTCATGGGCGAGGTCGTCGCGGCCGTGGACGAGGGCACGCCGCTGGAGGTGGCCGAGCACGCGCTCGACGGGCTGGGGCTGCCGATGACGCCGTTCGCGCTGCTGCAGCTCGTCGGCCCGGCGGTCGGCCTGCACGTGGCCGAGACCGTGCACGAGGCGTTCCCCGACCGCTTCGGCGTCTCGGAGAACATGGCCAAGCTGGTCGCCGCGGGCAAGCCGGGCGTCTACCGCCCCGACTTCACGCTCGACCCGGAGGCTGTGGCGCTCTTCGCGGGCGGCGCCGCACCGTCCACCGCCGAGCAGGTACGCGAACGCGTCCTGACCGCGCTGGCCACGGAGATCCGCATCATGCTCGACGAGGGCGTGGTCGCGGCGCCGCAGGACATCGACCTGTGCATGATCCTCGGCGCGGGCTGGCCGTTCCACCTGGGGGGCATCACGCCTTATCTGGACAGGACCGGCATCGCCCAGCCCCGGTTCCTTCCTCCGGGTGTGGCCTCACTCCCCGCCTGATTCTTTGCGGGGGCCCGACCAGGGCCCCCGCTTTTCATGACCTTCCCCTCCGTAGCGTTTGGTGCCGCACGACGAACGGAGGGTAATCATGATGCGAACGATCGGTACGATCGCGCTCTGCGCGGCGTTCCTGGCGTGCTCGTCCCCCGCCGCGCAGGCGGCCCGCCCACCCAAGGGCAAACTGAAGATCGCGATCGCTACGAAGGGCAGCCCGGCACGGGGCGGCACGCTCCACTGCGGTCCCGACGGCGGCACCCATCCCCACCCACGCGCCGCCTGCGACGTGATCCGCAAGATCGGGGGCGACTTCAACCAGATCCACGTCCCGGCGAACGAGACCTGCGACCAGAAGCTCGAGCCGTACGCGGTGGCGATCACGGGCACCTGGCGCGGCAAGAAGGTGGAGTGGAGCAAGGGATACCGCAACTTCTGCGTGATGCAGGCCGCGGGCGGGAAGCTGCTCTCCTGACCGGTGTGGGGCGGGCTAGCGCCCGCCCTTCACGGGCGCGGCCGTCCTGCTGTGCCAGTAGCTGTAGCCGAAGTAGATGACCACGCCGACGGCCATCCAGATCAGGAACCGCAGCCAGGTCTCGACCGGCAGGTTCAGCATCAGGTAAATGCAGGCCAGCACGGACAGGATCGGCAGCACCGGCACGAGCGGCGCGCGGAAGGCCCGGGGCAGGTCCGGCCGGGTGCGCCTGAGCACGACCACGCCGATCGAGACCACCACGAACGCGAACAGCGTGCCGATGTTGACCAGCTCGGCCAGCTCCTCGAAGTCCACGAAACCGGCCAGCGCCATCGTCACCACGCCGATCACGACGGTGAGCCTGGCCGGCGTGCCGAACCGGGGGTGGACCGCCGCCAGCGCGCGCGGCATCAGCCCGTCGCGGGACATCGCGAACAACACCCGGGTCTGGCCCAGCAGCAGCACCAGCACCACGGTCGTCAGGCCGGCGATCGCGCCCACGCTGATGATCGTGGCCAGCCACGGGTGCCCGACGGCCCGGAAGGCGTCCGACAGCGGCGCGGACGTGCTCAGCTGGCTGTAGTTCTGCATGCCCACGACGACCAGCGAGACGGCGACGTACAGGAACGTGCAGATCGCCAGCGAGCCGAGAATGCCGCGGGGCACGTCCCGCTGCGGCTCGAGGGTCTCCTCCGCGGCGGTGGCGACGATGTCGAAGCCGATGAAGGCGAAGAACACGATCGCCGCGGCGGTGAAGATGCCGATCACGCCGAACGCCACCGGCGTGATCCCGAACAGCACCTGGATCAGCGGCGCGTTCAGTCCGCCGACGCGCGGTGTGGACACCGCCTCGGGGATGAACGGCGTGTAGTTGGCGGCCCGGATGAAGAACAGCCCGGCGATGATGACGAGCAGCACCACCGCGACTTTGGTGACCACCAGGACAAGGTTGACCCGGGAGGAGAGCTTGATGCCGGCGACCAGGATCGCGGTGAGGACGGCGATGATGAGCACAGCGGGGACGTTGACCACGGGGTTCGCCCCGGCGATAGACTCCGGCAGGGGGATGCCGACGGAGGCGAGCATCGAGGCGAAATAGCCGGACCAGCCGGTCGCCACCACGGCCGCCGCCAGCGCCAGCTCCAGGAGCAGGTCCCAGCCGATCACCCAGGCCGGGAACTCGCCCAGGGTGGCGAAGGCGAACGTGTAAGCCGATCCGGCCACCGGGATCGTGGAGGCGAACTCGGCGTAGCACAGGGCGGCCAGCCCGCAGACGATGCCCGCCACGACGAACGACAGCGCCACCGCAGGCCCCGCCAGCCCTTTCGCGACCGTTCCTGTGAGCACGAAGATCCCGGTGCCGATGATCACGCCGATGCCGAACACCGTGAGGTCCGTGGCGGTCAGGCGTTTACGCAGCTGATGCTCGGGATCCTCGGTGTCACGGATCGACTGCTCGACGGACTTCGTACGAAAGATCTCCACGGCCAGTGATCCTTCCCATACGTTAGGCGATCATTCCTTGATTCCTTGACGGGGATGGTTCCGTGACGTTCCCGATGATCCTCCTGGATCGGGGTAGCGGTCCTGGACTATGTCTCATGATCTGCTCGACACTCTGGCCAGGCAAGACCTCGGCGTGGTGATGCTGCTCCTGCTGGTCTTCCTGACGCTGGACGCCTCGGTCGGAGTCGGCCTGATCACGCCGGGCGACACCCTGCTGCTGGTCGCGGGCGCCAGCGCGGACAGTGCGCCGGAGGCGCTGGCGCTGATCGGCGCGGGCATGCTGGCGTGCTACGCAGGCGCCTCGGGCGGCTATTTCCTGGGCCGCCGGTACGGGACCCGGCTGCGGCACGGGCGGCTTGGGCGGCGCGTCGGCGAGGCCCGGTGGCAGCGCGCGGAGCGGCTGTTCGAGCGCAAGGGATGGGCGCTGGCGCTGGCGTATTTCCTGCCGGTGCTGCATGCGCTGACCCCGGCCGTGGCGGGCACGGTCGGCATGCCCTATCGCACGTTCATGCCGTGGGCGATGGCCGGCAGCACGGCCTGGGTGAGCGCGTACGTCACGCTCGGCGCCGTGGCGGGCGGCGTGGCGCGGCAACACGCGGAGTGGCTGGTGCCGATCGCGGCCGCGGCGGTGATCGTCGTGCTGGGGATCTCCGCCGCGGTCCGCAGGGCGCTCAGTGGCGGGCAGGCTCCACGTGGGAGGTCCGCTTCGCGACGGCCTCGGTGATCTGGCGGGCGAGGTCCTGGCCCGTCAGTCCGATCTGGCCGAGGATCGCGGCCCGCTTGGCGTGGTCGAGGAACTCCTGCGGGATGCCGTAGGTGCGCACGGGCACGTCGACGTCGGCGTCGCGCAGCAGCCGCGCCACGGCGTCGCCCACACCGCCGACCCGGCCGTTGTCCTCCACGACGGCCACCAGCTTGTGCGCGCTCGCGGCCAGCACGAGCGCCTCGTCCAGCGGCTTGACCCAGCGCGGGTCGACCACGGTGGCCGCGATGCCCTGGGCGTCGAGCAGGACGGCCGCGTCCAGGCAGACCTGCGCCATCGGCCCCACACCGACCAGCAGCACGTCAGGCTCTCCCACGGGGGCGCGCAGCAGATCCATCTCGCCCAGCTTGCCGACCGGCTCGACCGCCTCGGCCACCGGGCCCTTGGGGAAACGCAGCACGGTCGGGCCGTCGGTGACCTCCACGGCCTCGCGCAGCAACTCGGTGAGCCGGTCCCCGTCGCGCGGCACCGCGATCCTGAGCCCGGGCACCACTTGGAGGATGGACAGGTCCCACATGCCGTTGTGGCTGGCGCCGTCGTCACCCGTGACGCCCGCCCGGTCGAGCACGACGGTCACCGGCAGGCGGTGCAGGGCGACGTCCATGAGGAGCTGGTCGAAGGCCCGGTTGAGGAACGTGGCGTAGACGGCCACGACCGGGTGCATGCCGCCGAGTGCCAGCCCGGCGGCGCTGGTCAGCGCGTGCTGCTCGGCGATGCCCACGTCGTAGATGCGCTCGGGGTAGGCCTCGGCGAACGCGTTGAGCCCCGTCGGGTGGAGCATGGCCGCGGTGATGGCGACGATGTCGTCCCGCTCTTTGCCGAGCCGGACGAGCTCCTCGCTGAACACGTTGGTCCAGATGCGGCCCTTGGGCTTCTCCTGGCCCGTGACCTTGTCGAAGGGGCCGGGGCCGTGGAACTGGTCCTCGTCGTGGTTTTCCGCCGGCGTGTAGCCGCGGCCTTTCTGGGTGACCGCGTGCACGATGACGGGGCCGCGGAAGTCGCGGGCCTTGCGCAGAGCGGCCTCCATGGCCTGCTCGTCGTGGCCGTCGATGGGGCCGAGGTATTTCAGCCCGAGGTCCTCGAACATGACCTGCGGCGCCAGCACGTCCTTGACGCCCTTCTTCACGCCGTGCAGCGCGTCGTAGAGCAGCGGAACGTTGCCGATCTTGTCCTTGACGTAGTCGAGGAAGTCCTCATAGCGGCGGTTGACCCGCAGTGAGGACAGGTGGGAGGCGAGCCCGCCGATCGTGGGCGAGTAGGAGCGGCCGTTGTCGTTGACCACGATCACGACCGGCAGGTCCTCGCCGGCGGCGATGTTGTTGAGCGCCTCCCAGGCCATGCCTCCGGTCAGCGCGCCGTCGCCGATCACCGCGACGACCGTGCGGTCGTGCTCGCCGCGCACCTTGAACGCCTTGGCCAGGCCGTCGGCGTAGGACAGCGCGGTCGAGGCGTGGGAGTTTTCCACGAAGTCGTGCTCGGACTCGGCCTGGCTCGGATAGCCGGACAGGCCGCCCTCCTGCTTGAGCGCCGCGAACCCGGCGGCCCGGCCGGTGAGGAGCTTATGCACGTAGGCCTGGTGTCCGGTGTCCCAGACGATCGGGTCGCGCGGGGAGTCGAAGACGCGGTGCACGGCGAGGGTGAGCTCCACGACACCGAGGTTGGGGCCCAGGTGGCCGCCGAATCTCGCGCACGAGTCGACGAGCAGGTCACGGATCTCCCCCGCGAGCCCCGGCAGCTCCTCTGCCGCCAGCCGTTTGACGTCGTCCGGTCCCTTGATCGAGCCCAGCAACCCGCTCACGGATCCGACTCCCCTCTGCTCTTGTGCGCCGACCCCCCGAGTGTAGTTCGCGGACGCCTCGCTGACTCCATCGCGTCAAACGCACCCACATATGTCCGATCTTGACCTAGTCTTTCGGTACCTATGAACTCCGTCCCCATAAGCAAACTTGTGGCACTCGTCGCCGCGCTTCTGGCGCTCGCTCTGGCGGCGGCCGGTCTGGTGCTCGTGCTCGCCGACGTGGCCACGACCTCGACGGAGTCGGCCAACGAGGCCCAGCAGATCGTCTCACCGCCGGTGAAGGCGGCCGATGCGAAGAAGGCGGCGCCGGGCAAGGCGCTGGCCACGGCGAACCCGCTCTACAAGACGGGGCGGCTGGCCGACGTGAACTGCTCGCCCGGTCACCTGCCGGCCGGCAGCATGACGGCGTACCGGCGTTTCCTCACCCGCGTCACCGGGTGCCTGAACAGGGCGTGGGGCGCCCAGTTCCGCAAGGCCGGGCTGCCCTTCGCCAAGCCGCGCCTGCGCATCATCACCAGCAAGATCAAGACGCCCTGCGGGTCCTGGAACACCGGCGCCGACGGCGTCTACTGCTCCACCGACCGCACCATGTACCTGATGATCAGCCGGGACCAGCTGCGCAACCCGTTCCCGCTGGGCATCACGCGGCTGATCGCCCACGAGTACGGCCACCACGTCCAGCAGATCTCCGGCATCTGGAACTACTACTGGACGGCCAGGATGGGAGCGACCAAGGCCCAGCGGCTCATGCTCTCGCGCAAGTCGGAGCTGCAGGCCGAGTGCTTCTCGTCGGCCTTCATGAGCACGATGCAGGGCACGCCGCTGGTCACCGACGCGGACTGGGCGTACACGGTGGACTGGTTCAGGAAGAACGGCGCCAAGGGGTGGCCGCAGAACGACCACGGCAAGGGCCCGACGCAGGCCGCCTGGATGACACGGGGCTTCAACCGCGGCACTCCTGGCTCGTGCAACACGTGGGCCGCGAACCATCGCAATGTCACCTGACGCCACGCTTTAATCTTCCTTTACCTGGAACTCCCTCTTTACTAGGGTTCATTCCCATGCGTATCCCCCGATTGGCGCTCATGGCGGGCGCCCTGGCGAGCGTGCTGTTCGCCGGCACGGCCCCTGCGGCAGCCGTCTCCGCTCCGGCGTACAAGCCGGTCCTGGCCAAGAACGCGATTTACAAGACGGGCGAGCTGGGCCTCGAGACCTGCGAGGAGCCGAAGGTCTTGACCGGGAGCGCGGAAGAGGTCAAGGGCTATATGGACGTGGTCCTCGACTGCCTCAACGCCGCTTGGGAACCGAAGATCAAGAAGGCCGGCTTCGCCTTCAGCAAGCCCTCGTTCCAGGTGGTCACCAAGGTCGGCGCGGCGACCGGATGCGGCAAGTACCCCGCGGGCGCGCTGGCGCTGTACTGCTCGCTCAACAAGAAGATCTCCCTCCTGGTCCAGCCGGCTCTCGTCGAGGAGCAGTCGGACATGCTCCTGCTGGTGACCGTCGCCCACGAGTACGGCCACCACATCCAGCAGCTCACGGGCATGTTCAAGGGCCTGACGCGCTACAACGGCAAGAACGAGGCCAGGGTGCTGGACGAGCTGCGCCGCTTCGAGCTGCAGGCCGAATGCCTGAGCGGGGCGTTCATCGGCGACGTGTGGCACTCGCTGGGCCGCCGGCAGACCGAGTTCGACCTCCTCGTCAAGGCTGGCGGTAGCGGCGGCGGCCTGAGTCTCATCGGGGTGAACGCGGAGGACTGGGGCTCGAAGACGCACGGCAAGCCCACCACCGTGGGCCGCTGGCTGAAGCGCGGCTTCGACACCGAGTCCGCGGGCGGTTGCAACACCTTCAAGGCGCCGAAGTCGCAGGTACTTTAGGACTCTAGGACAAATCCCGACATATTGATCTATGATCCGCGATCGTGCGCACTCTTCTCGTAGCGGCAGCTACGTGCACGGTCGCGGGTCTTCTCTTATCGGGGGCGGCCCGGGCGGCGGCGCCGGGCACTCCCCAGGCCGGCTTGTCCGACGTGATGGGCGGTGACCAGCTCCGCCTGACGTGCGCGATCCCCGCGATCCGGGCAGGGGTCGTCGCCTCGCTGAAGGCCTTCCACCGGGCGATGGCCCGCTGCGCCGACCGGTTCTGGGCCGATCGCTTCGCGGCCGCCGGGCTGGCGTACAGCGCTCCCGAGGTGACGATCACGACAGGCGCCGACTCCGTCTGCGGGAAGATCACCAGCAGCGGCGCCCACTACTGCCCGCACCAGCGCACGATCGTCATCCGCATCACGAAACAGGACCTGCGGGACCCGTTCAGGATGAACATGGCGCACTCCGTCGCCCACGAGTGGGGGCACCACGTGCAGCAGCTCACCGGCGTGCTGGACGCGCAGAGCGCGCTGTACTGGCCGGCGTCCGGCAGCGCGCGCACCCTGCTCAGCCATCGTCTTGAGATGCAGGCCGAGTGCTTCGCCGGCGTCTTCTACAGTGCGACGCTCGAGTCGATCAAGCCCGGGATCGAGTGGGAGGAATGGATCGACGCCGTGCGGCGGGCCGAGGAGAGCGAGATCCACGGCAAGCCGAAGAACCTGGCGTTCTGGCAGGACCGCGGCTATCGGGGCGGGGCCACAGGCTTCTGCAACACGTGGACGGCCACCAAGGCCAAGGTCACCTGAGAGGATCAGGTGTTGGCGCGGGCCAGGACTTCCAGGGGGTCGGCGAGGACGTGGGCGAAGGCCAGCTCGGCGGCGCCCACCAGCGTGGCCGCGTCCCCCAGCGCCGAGGTGCGCAACCGCAGCCGCTCCCGCTGCGGCGCCATGGCGTGCAGGGCCAGCTGCGTACGCACCTGCGCCGCCGACCCGAGATAGACCTCACGCAACATCCCCCCGAAGATCAGCAGTTCCGGGTTGAAGATGTTCACCAGGTTCGCGACGCCCAGCCCCAGCCACTCGCCGATCCGGCTCAGCGCCTCCTGCGCGCCGATGTCCCCCCGGTCGGCGGCCTCGACCACGGCCCGCACCGCGTCCCGCCCCTGCGGCCCGGCTCCGAACCGGCCGGCCGCCTCCAGCAGGGCCCGCTCCCCCACCTCCGCCTCCAGGCAGCCGTGTGAGCCGCAGCCGCACGCCCGGCCGCCCGGGTTGACCACCATGTGGCCGATCTCACCGCCGTAGCCGTCGTGGCCGCCGAGCAGATGCCCTCCGGCGATGATCCCGCCGCCGATCCCCACGTCGCCGTGCAGGTAGATGAGGTCGCGGACGGCGACGCCGACGCCGCGGCTGTGCTCGGCCAGCGCGGCCAGGTTGGCGTCGTTGCCCACGCTGACCGGCAGCCCCAGACCCAGCTTGCGGCCCAGCTCCTCGCCGAACGGCACCTCCTCGGCCTTCAGGTTGGGCCCGAACACGACCACGCCGTCGGCCTTGCGGACGCCGCCCGACACGGCCGCCGCCGCGCCGACGCAGACCGTGTCGTCCCTGGTCTTGCGCCGCATCTGGCGGGCGAACCCGGCCAGCTCGCCGATCAGCTCCTCCAGCTGGAACGCACCCCGCCGCCGGACGGTCTCCCGTTGGTCGAGGATGACCCCGCCGAGACCGACCCGGGCGACGGCCAGCCGGTCGGGACCCACGTCGAAGGCGAACACGTAGACGCGCGCCGACTCGGGCCGCACCACGAGCGACGGCCGGCCCGCGCGGCCCGTCTCGCGGGGCAGCTCCTCGCGCACCAGCCCGGCGGCGGTGAGATCGGAGGTCAGCGCCATGATCGTGCTGCGGTTGAGCCCCATCTTCGAGGTCAGCTCGGCACGCGAGATCGGCCCGCCGAGGTGGACATGACGCAGCAGCGCGCCGAGGTTGTGGCGTCTGATGTCCTCTTGCGACGGGCCGGCACGCATGGGCTGGGGTTCCTTCAGGGGCTGCTGGTCGCCGATCACCTTAACCCAGCGGCAGCCGCCCGTTTGCGCGCCAAGGCGTCCACGCCCGCGGCAAGCAGCAGAACGGACCCCGTGACCAGATACTTCACGCTCGCCCCGTATCCCATCAGACCCATGCCGTTCTCGATCACGGCCACCACGGCGCCGCCGAGCACGGCGTCGAGCACCCGGCCCTTCCCGCCGAACAGGCTCGTTCCGCCGATGACCGCGGCGCCGACCGCGTACAGCAGGACGGAGCTGCCGCCCGTGTTCGGGTCGACGGAGCTGGCGCGGGAAGCGGCCACGATGCCGCCGATGGCGGCCATCGAGGAGCAGATCACGAACGCGCTGATCCTGAGCCGGTCGACCGGGATGCCCGCCCTGCGAGCGGCCTCGGTGTTCCCACCGACCGCGTAGAGATGGCGGCCGAACGCGGTGCGCCGCAGGATCACGGTCCACACGACCAGCAGCACCAGGATGACGGGGACCACGATCGGCACGCCGGTCAGCGAGACCAGCAGGGGGTTGCGGCTGCGCTCCAGGTTGAGCACGAACACCGCGGCCCCGGCCAGCACCGCCAGCGCCCCGACCCGGAAGGCGATCAGCGACAGCGGGTCGGCCACCAGCCCGCGCTTGGCCCGCTTCCTGGCCCGCAGCAGCTGCACGCCCGCGAACACCGCCACGGACACCGCGTACAGCGCCCAGCCGAGCCACGGCGGCAGGTTCCTGTTCGCGATCGCGACGATCACGGTGTCCCGGATGGAGATGTTCGTGCCCTCGTCGACCAGCACCAGGACCAGGCCCTGGAAGGCGAGGAACGCGGCCAGCGTCACGACGAACGACGGTATGCCGACCTTGGCCACCAGCGTGCCGAGCACGGTCCCGATGATCACGCCGGTGATGATGGCGGCCAGCGCGCACACGTACCACGGCAGGCCCATGCTGGTGAGCGTGACGGCGAGCACCGCCGCGCACACGCCGCTGGCGAAGCCGGCCGACAGGTCGATCTCGCCGAGCAGCAGCACGAACACCAGGCCCATCGCGATGAGCGTGACGGCGGCGCCCTGGGTGAACAGGTTGGCGAAGTTGCCCGCCGTCACGAAGGACGGGCGGGCGACGGCGAAGACCACGCAGAGCACGACCAGGCCGAGCACGGCGGGCAGCGCGCCCATGTCGCCGCCGCGCACCCGCTGGATGTACGCGCGGAAGCTGTTCTTGATCGACGGGGCCTGCGTCGCGGTGACGATGGCCTCGCCGGGGAGTTCCTTGACCTTGATCATGGCGTGACCCCGTTCTTGAGGCCGAGATCCCCGCTGCGGCCCGCGGTGATCAGTTCGACGACCTGGGCGTGCGTCACGTCGGAGGTCTTGACCTGGGCGGCCATCCTGCCGAGGTAGAGCGCCGCGATCCGGTCGGAGACGGCGAACACGTCGTTCATGTTGTGGGAGATGAGGACGACGGCGAGGCCCGTGTCGGCCAGCCTGCGGACGAGTTCGAGCACCTGCGCGGTCTGGGCGACGCCCAGTGCCGCGGTCGGCTCGTCGAGGATGACGACCTTGCTGTTCCACAGCACGGCCTTGGCGATGGCGACGGTCTGCCGCTGCCCGCCGGACAGGCTGGAGACCTGCTGCCGGATGGACTTGACCGTACGCACGGACAGGCTGCTGAGCGTCTTCTCGGCCAGTTCCTCCATGCTGTCCTCGTCCAGCAGGAGCCCGCTCTTGCGCTCCCTGCCGAGGAACATGTTCTGGACGATGTCGAGGTTGTCGCACAGCGCCAGGTCCTGGTAGACGATCTCGATCCCGAGCTCGCCCGCGTCGCGGGGAGTGTGGATCACGACCGGGCGGCCGTCGAACAGGACCTCGCCCGCGTCGATCGGATAGATGCCGCCGATGCACTTGACCAGCGTCGACTTGCCCGCGCCGTTGTCGCCGACGAGCGCTGTGACCTCGCCGGCGTACGCCGAGAGCTCGACGTTGTGCAGGACTTTCACCGGACCGAAGCTCTTGTCGATCCCGCGCACTTCAAGCAGGGGGGTCATGGGGCTCCCTCAAGGGGGCGCGACCGGCGGCCGCGCCCCCATGGACTCACTGGATTCCGGCCTCGGTGCACTTCGCGGCGAAGTCACCGGTGCACAGTTCCTCCTTGGTCACGTAACCGTCGGCCACCACGTCCTTGACGTTGTCGAAGTAGATGGCCTGGGGATCCATGAGCTCGGAGGGCACGTCCTGACCGGTCTCCGGGTCCTTGACGCTCGAGGCGGCCGTGGGCTTCTCACCCTTGGCCAGCGCCACCGCGAGCTTGGCCGCGGCGTCGGCCTCCTTCTTGACCGCCTTGTAGACGGTCATGCACTGGTCACCCGCGAGGATGTTCTGCAGGCCCTGGACGGTGGCGTCCTGGCCGGTGACCGGCACCTTGCCGTTGAGGTTGTTCTTCTTCAGCACGGTGATGGCGGCGTTGCCCAGGCCGTCGTTGGCGGCCAGCACGCCGGCGATCTTCGGCTGCTCGGTCAGCATCTGCTCGAACAGCGTTCCTGCCTGGGTGTTGTCCCAGTCGGGCACCGACTGCTCGGGGCCCTTGACGTAGTCGCCGGAGTCGAACTTCGGCTTGAGCACCCCGTCGTAGCCGCTCTTGAACAGCGTCGCGTTGTTGTCGGTCGGCGAGCCGTTCAGGTAAGCCACGATCGGCTTTTCGGCCTTCTTGTCGGTCAGGCACTTGGTGAGGCCTTCGCCCTGGAGCGTGCCGACCTTGGTGTTGTCGAAGCTGACGTAGTAGGCGGCGCCGCCGCCGAGCGTCAGCCGGTCGTAGTCGATCGTCGGCACACCTTGAGACTTGGCCTTCTCGATGACCGTCTTGCCGGTGCCGCTGTCCAGGTTCACGATCATCAGAACGGTGGCGCCGTTCGTGATCATCTGGTCGGCGATGGTCTGGAACGCCGTCTTGTCGTTCTGGGCGTTCTGAATGTCGTACTGGACGCCGGCGGCCTTGAACGCCTCTTCCAGATACTTGCGGTCAGCCGTCTCCCACCGGGCGGACGACTTGCTGTCCGGCAGGATGACGCCGATCTTTCCCGCCTTGGCCGCGGGGGCCGATGCGGTCGACGTCGAAGTGGTCTGACCGCTATCGCCCCCGCAGGCGGTGAGACCGAGGGCGAGCGCGGCTGCCGCGGCGGTCAAGCTGAGGATCCCCTTGCGCATGGTGCAGGGTCCTTTCTTCCGGAGGGGCCCGGATGAATGTTGTTTGCGGCAACGTATTCCGGGACGGCCTGCTTTGGAAGAGGCTGGGGGCCGGGAGTTTGTTGTATCCGGTAACAATCCAGAAACGCCACCTCAATCTCCCCGACTCCTCCTCGCCACCTGTGCACCACCAGGACCTTCCTGGGACAATCCGGGCATGGCAGATCTCGTTGAGGTCGTGGACTACGACCGGGGCTGGACGGCGCGGTTCGCCGCACTGGGCGCGGCGATGCGTTCGGCGCTCGGTGACATCGCGGTGCGCATCGATCACATCGGGTCGACGTCCGTGCCCGGCCTGGCCGCCAAGCCGGTGATCGACATCCAGATCTCGGTACGCTCCTTCGAACCGCTGGAGGCGTTCAAGGCTCCGCTGGAACGCCTGGGACTGGTGCATCGGGCGGGCAACCCCGAGCTGACCAAGCGCTACTTCCGCGAGGCCCCAGGACACCACCGGACCCATATCCACGTGCGTGAGCTCGGCAGCTTCTCCCAGCAGCTCCCCCTGCTGTTCCGCGACTACCTGCGCGTCCACCCCGCCGCCGCGGCCGAGTTCGCCGAGGCGAAACGGCGCTGCGCGGAGCGCTTTCGCGACGAGCGGGAGAAATACGTCGCGGCCAAGGAGCCGTACGTCTGGGACGTCGTGCGGCGGGCCGACACGTGGGCTCAGGGCGTCGGCTGGCGACCCGGTCCCAGCGACGCGTGAGGCGCCCTCAGGGTGCCACGACCTGGCTGACCACGTTCTGCACGATCAACGCCGCCGCCGAGGCCGCCGCCACGACCAGGACGCCCGCACGCACCTTCCCGCCGTCGAGATAGCGCCGCAACGGCCCCGACACCAAGAAGCCCAGCACCATCGGCACGATGAGGATCGCCCCCGTCGTCAGCGCCCGGGACGGCAGCTCATCCACCAGGGCCAGGATGGCCAGCGACTGCGCCGCGCTAAGGAAGAAGAACATCGCCAGCGTCGCGCGGATCTGCGGGCCCTTGGCGTTCTGATAGACCAGCGCGAGAGGCGGCCCGCCGATGCCCGTGGCGGTGCCGGTGATCCCCGACACGAAACCCGCCGACGTGATCGTCACACCGTTGCGCGGCACGCTCAACGCCCTTGCCGTCAGCGCCACCGCGACGAGCACCATGACCGCGACGAAAATGCCGCGCATGTAGACAGAAACGTAGACAACTATGAGCGCCCCAAGGACGCTGCCAGGGATCCTGCCGAGCACCGCGAAGCCCAGCCCGCGCCAGTCCACCCTGCGCCATTCGGCGGCCAGCGTGAACAGCGGCAACGTCATATTGACCACCTGAATGGCGCCCGGCATCAGCTCGGGATTGAGCAAGGTGAGCACAGGCGCTGCGACCAGGCCCAGGCCGAAACCCACGGCGCCCTGGACGATCGCACCGACGAAAACCGCCAGACCGGCGAGGATCAGCACCAATGCGGCATTAGTCATGCACGAGAGTCAACCATCTTTACTCTCCGTTGCCGTTTCTCCTGCGAGAGTAACCGCTCCGGGGTATGGTTTCCAAGACGCCGACGTAGCCTGTTGAGTATGAGCATGAAGCCTAAGGCTGCGACGACGATACGCGTCAGCGTCGACACCCGAGACCGTCTAGCCCGAATCGCCCGGCAGGAGGGCCGAACCATGACCGAGGTGCTCAACGAAGCCATCGCCGACTTCGAGCAGAAGCTGTTCTGGCAGACCCTCAACGAGCAGATCGAGCGGACCCAGCGCGAAGACCCGGAGGGCTGGGCCGAATACCTCGCCGAGCGCGAGGCCTTCCTGGGTCCACGGCCACGCTCCCGTCAGATCGCGCCGGAGTGGGAAGGACTGATCACATTCCCCGAGGAGAAGGATGAAACTAACGCAAGGTGAGATCTGGTTCACACGGTTCGATCCCCGCCCCATCGGTCGCGAGCAAGGCTTCGATCGTCCGGCCATGATTCTCAGCAACGACCAGTTCAACCGATCGAGGCTGGGGCTCGTCTGGGCGGTGCCGCTGACCAGCCGTGAGCGCGGATATGTTTCTCATATTCGCATTGGCGGCAAGGGCACAGGGCTAACCAAGACCAGCTGGGCGATGATCGAGCAGGTGCGCGCGATCTCGCCCGACAGGCTCGACTTCTTCATTGGCAACGCACCTGACGACGTCGTCGCCGAAGCGATCACCGCGCTCAACCGAATGCTATGAGGCTTGCCGCCCGGCGAAATAGTAGTTCGCCGGGTGGCACCCCTATCGTGCCACACGCCACTGATCGTTAAGCTGCCCATCGTGCAATCCCTCCCCCTCACACGGGCCTTGGTCCTTGCCATGATCTTGGCGATCGCCTGCGTACCCGCCCAGAGCGCCCAGGCGGCCCCAGTCGCTTTCCCCAAGAAGGCCGGCAAGCTGGCGATCACGTCATGCCCGGAGACGGCGATCAGTTCGGGAGGGATTCCGCGGACGCGGGAGTATCTCCAGGGTGTCGTGAAATGTCTGGACAAGTCGTGGGCGGCGTACTTCAAGCGGACGCGGTGGACGTTCCGCAAGCCGGTCGTGCTCTACTTCGAGGAGCCCCAGAGCACCGTGTGCGGGGTGGCGTGGCCTGAGCACGCGGCGGCCTTCTACTGCACTGAGCGCGGCACGTTGGTGTTCCCGCTCACCGGGCGGTGGATCGAGGACAGGACTGATCTCTTTCCGTTCAAGGTGGCCGCCCATGAGTACGGGCATCATCTGCAGAGCCTGATCGGGGTGCGGGGTGCCTACGAAGCGCGGGTGCGGGCCGAGCCGGCGCGTCAGGACGAGCTGAAGCGGCGCTACGAGTTGCAGGCCGACTGCCTGGCCGGCGTGTTTCTGGGCAGCTCGTGGGGATCGCTGGATCGTACGGGGCGTGACTGGGAGGCGCTCGTCGATGCCACCCGGGCCAGCGGGGACGACGGCGATGACTACCGCAGCCATGGCAAGGGAGCCACGCGCGTCTACTGGCTCAAGCGCGGGTATCGGGCCCTCTCCCCCGCCGCCTGCGACACCTGGTCGGCACCCACCGCGAAGGTCTCCTGACCGACGATTTCCACGCCGCCGCCACACGGCCGTGTCGCCGTCACCGTGTCGCCGTCACCGTGTCGCCGTCACCGTGTCGCCGTCACCGTGTCGCCGTCACCGTGTCGCCGTCACCGTGTCGCCGTCACCGTGTCGCCGTCACCGTGTCGCCGTCACCGTGTCGCCGTCAC
>NZ_JAUZQF010000022.1 GCF_030718205.1 Nonomuraea turcica | reverse complement strand
CCCGGCCCAGGACGTCCACCCGGGATCCCCAATCGCCGGCCCGCACCCCGCTACGACGTTGGCAAGACCGTCAAACGCGGCCGCACTCTCGCAGCCCTACAACAATCCGGAGGATAAAGAACAAGCTCAGCCTCGCCCGTCGAATCACCGAGCATCCGATACAAGTGCGTCGCACGCTCGAACAGCGCCAGCTCACGCGGATCCTCGCGCCGATCATTGAGAAACCGCGCGTGCAAGATCCGGCCCCGAGCCAAAACGAGATCAGCTTCGACCTTGTCCAGTTCCCGCTCCGCTTGCCCCAGCTCACCGACATCGCCGACGTAAACAGCGCGCTCATAGGACAGCTTGGCCTGCTCGATACGTCTCTCTATGCCTATCCCGCTCACCTCGTCCAGCCCTCCGGGCTCAGCGATGCCCTCGGTATGCGGTCCATGACACCGTACGCCAGCGATCTCAACAAGCTCTCGGGGCCGCCCAACCTTCGAGGGCACGAGCTCGAGGTTCGTTGTCATCGGGCAACCGGCGACCTTAAAACGCAAGCCTGCCACAGTCGAGATGTCTCGAATGTACGCCCGGACACATCTCCTCCCCGAGCTAGGCAAACGGAAGCTTCGGGATCTCTCCGTCGAAGACGTGGATCAGTGGTTGCAGCGCAAGACGAACGATCTCAGCACACGTTCCCTTAAGATCCTTCAGGGATGGCGATCAGTGGCCGAGATCGGTTGGGACCACAACGAGTTCGCCCTGCACGTCTGGCGTTCGGTGCGCAAGAAGGGCAGACCAAAACCCCGAAGTCCCGACGCAGCCTCGCTCTGCCCAAACGCTGCGTGGACGCACTCAAAGTCCTCAAGGAAACTCGGTCGTCACGGAGACGGTCTACCGGCAGTAGATACGGCCGATGATCCAAGAAGGCGCGACCGCGATGGACCGCATTTTCCCCAGGGCTGATGAGGCATAGCCGTGCAGCATGTCACTCAGTTTGTCACTCACGCCCCGTTTCCAAGATCGGAGACGGGGCGTTTTCGCAGGTGGGCGGTACTGGGTTCGAACCAGTGACCCCTCGCTTGTAAGGCGAGTGCTCTACCGCTGAGCTAACCGCCCCTGATCGGCACTACACCTTACGACACCAGGGGGGCCGATCGCACATCCACCGTCCAGTCAGGCCCCAGCTCGGGACGGCCGGCGGCGCGCCAGCCCAGGAGGGCGGCGCCGAGCATGCCGGCGTCCACACCCAGCGCGGCCGGGATCAGCGGGGGCGCCTCGCGGAAGGCCAGGCGCTTGACCAGGCGGGTGCGTACGGGGTCGAAGAGGGCGGGGCCGGCCTCGGCGAGGCCGCCGCCCAGGACGATGACCGAGGGGTCGAGCAGCAGCGTGTACGTGGCCAGGGCCAAGGACAGGGCCTCCACGGCCTCGTCCCATACCTCGATGGCGATGGGGTCGTCCGAGGTGACCACCTGCTCGGCCTTGACGCCTTCGACGCCCGCCCGCTGGCTGTAGCGGCGGCCCACCGAGGCGGCCGAGGCGTACGTCTCCAGGCAGCCGAACTGGCCGCAGGCGCACTGTTCGCCGTCAGGGAAGACGGGGGTGTGGCCGATCTCGCCGGCCCAGCCGGAAGAGCCGCCGTACGGTTCGCCGCGGATGATGGAGGCCCCGGCGATGCCCGTGCCGATGGGGAGGAAGAGGAAGTCGGACAGGCCGCGGCCGGCGCCCAGGATGCTTTCGGCGAGTCCGCCGGTGCGGACGTCGTGTCCCAGCATTACCGGAATGTCCAGGGTGGTGAAGTCGGTGGCGGGGACGTCGCGCCAGCCCAGGTTGGCCGCGTAGAGGGCGGCGTCTTCGGACACCAGGCCGGGCACGGCCAGGCCCACGCCGGCCGGGTCGCCGTCGCCTGCGGCGGCCAGGTGGCTGATGAAGTCGGAGATGGCGGTGACGACCGCCTCCGGGCCGTCCGCTCGCGGGGTGGGGCGCCGCTCACTCAGCAGCACCGCGCCGGAGTCGTTGACCAGGCCGCCCTTCATGGACGTGCCGCCGACGTCGAGCGCGACAACGAACGCACTGCTCGTAGTACCACTGCTACTGGTGCTGCTCACTACGGACACGGTAGGAGACGATAGCGCAGGTCAGCAGATGCCTGGAATGCACGATACGGCCGCACGCTTCCCCGTCCTCCCGGCGTCAGGGGCCGCGTCCTGTCCACGACGTCATGGGCTCGTGGCTCGGGGTCATGATGGGCGGCTTGGCTTGACGGCACCTGGCCACCTGTCCAGGACCCCGTGGCGGGTCAACGCACCATGGTCCCGCACATCTCGCGAGGCCTTCAGAGGCCCTCAGGCGCGTCCCAGCACCCGGTTGAGTGCCGCCTCCACCTCCGCCGACAACCCCGGCGGCGGCGGGGCCGTGGAGCCGGAGAGCGGGGTGTCCGAACGCGCCATCCACACGGCCCCGCAGGACCGGCACTCCACCTCGCCCAGCCGGCAGATCAGCGCCGTGGACCCACAGGTGCCGCAGGCGTCCAGGTCGAGGTCGTGCAGCCGTTGACAGTCCGGGCAGATCAGAACCTGGGACTCCTTGCGCACCCCGCGCTGCCACGGGCTGGCGCCGCGGACCGGGTCCGTCTGCCGGGCCCCGCACCGGTAGCAGGGCATCCTTCCCTCCGAAGTCAGTGAATGTCGGCGAGTGCCTTGACGTAGTCGGCGACGTCGCGTGCCGAAGAGATCGGATTGACCACCGACCACCGGATCACGCCCTCGCCGTCGATGATGAAGGTCCCCCGAAGCGCGAGCCCCTTCGCCTCATCGAACACACCGTACGCCTGCGCGACCTGTCCGTGTGGCCAGAAATCAGAGAGCAGAGGAAACGTGTAACCCTCGCGTTCCGCCCACGCACGGTGCGTGAACACCGAATCCACCGAAACCGTCAGCACTTGGGCGTCGTCGAACGGATGATCGCGCAGCGCGGACAGCTCGCTGTTGCAGACGCCGGTGAAGGCGAGCGGATAGAAGACCAGCACGACCTTCCTGCCCCGGAACTGGGACAGGCGCACCGGAGTGCCGTGCTGGTCCTGCAGCTCGAAATCCGGAGCCAGGGCGCCGACCTCGGCAGGATGTGCGTTCACGGGCATCATCCTGCCGCATGGCAGGCGCTCGGGCTCCCTACGGTCGGCCCATGTGCGACCCGATCTGCCGTCGACCCATGTGCGGCCCGATCTACCGTTTGCCCTTGGGCGTCACGAGCCTGGTCCCAGACCAGTCGGGCGCGGCGGAGATGCTGCTGGTCTGCGAGAGACCCGCAGTGGCGGCATCCTCCCCGATGTCGCTCGGCTCCACGTGGCCATCGCGTCCGGCCTTGGGAGTCAGCAGCCAGATCTGGCCGCCGTCGGCGAGTGCTCGCATGGCGTCGCTGAGAGCGTCGAAGAGGTCGCCGTCCCCGTCGCGCCACCACAGCAGCACCACGTCCACGACGTCGTCGCTCTCCTCGTCCAGCAGTTCGTTGCCGGTCAGTTCCTCGATGGAGTCGCGGAGCTCGTCGTCGACGTCCTCGTCCCAACCGATCTCCTGCACCACCTGACCCGGCTTGAGGCCGAGTCGTTCGGCCAGGCCGCGCTCGCTCTGCGCCTGACCCGCGGTCGCGCTCACGTTTATCCCTCCTGCTTGAGTGGCCGCATATGCGGTTTATCGCTTCGGCACAGTCCACACGCTGTGACCCTCAGTCGTCAACGGTCGCCACGGGTACGGCCCTAGTCGGCCATAATCAATCAGACAAAAACGACAGTCGAACCTGGCGTTGCGGGTTGTCGACGTTCAGATCCACGAGCGCCACCGACTGCCAGGTGCCCAGCGCCATCCGTCCATCCAGCACCGGGATGGTGGCGTACGGCGGGATCAGCGCAGGCATGACGTGCGACCTGCCGTGGCCGCGCGAGCCGTGGGCGTGACGCCACCGGTCGTCGGCGGGCAGAACGTCGCGCAAGGCGGCGAGCAGGTCGTCGTCACTGCCCGAGCCCAGCTCGAGCAAGGCGACGCCGGCGGTGGCATGCGGCACGAAAATGTGCAGCAACCCGTCCTCGCCTTCGCCTTGAGCGCGCACGAAATCGGCGCATTCGCCCGTGATGTCGTGCACCCTCTCTCGCGAACCCGTGGCCACAGAGATGATTTCAGATCTCACAAGGAAATCTTACTTATGCACCACCACGGCATCAGGGCCGGGAAACACCAGCCCGGTGTGCCCGTCGTCGAACCGCACCATGTAGGGAGGCTCGCCGTCAGGGCCCTTGACCTCCACGATTTCGCCTCCATGGTCCCTTTCACCCACGGTGCTCCCGTGCACCAGGAGGCGGTCGCCCACCGTCGCGTTCATATCTCCCACACTGGTACGCGGAATGCCCTACGAGAAGAGCGAATCCCGAGATCGGATGAATTTTGCCTCCCTCTTTCGGGGGAGGTCAGAAACATGACCAAAACGTTACGCGGCTCAGATGCGGCGTTTCGGGCTGCGTGGCCCCGATGGCGGCCTCGTACGTGCTGGTCACCGCCACAGCGGTGCTGCTGGTCGAGGCCGTGCTCGTGGCGGTCGTCCTGGTGCCGCCGGCCGATAGCTCGGACCTCGCGTCCCGCATAGCTCGGACCTGGCGTCCCGCGCGCCATCGCCTCGCAGACGCCGATCTCTCCGAGCAGCAGTGGCGCGACGGGCGGTTGCGGCAGGCGATCAGCGACCTGATCGACCTCGCCAACCAGCACGGCTGCGTCGGGATCGCGAACGGCTGCGGAGGATGGCGGCGCGGAGAGCTACCGGCCAGACCGCATCCCGCCCGCCGGCGCACGGGAGGTGAACCCGCCCAGGACCGCAGGCACGCCCCCGCGCGCGGCAAGACCCGCCGGAGCCCAGGCGACCGGCTCACGCTGTTCCCGCACCCAACACCGTTCGGGGTGCACCCGGACCCACCCCGGGCCCGGCTCATGGCGATTCGCTAATATCGGCAGCTCGCCAGGAGCGGTGATGATCTCCCCTCTTCGGGGATGCCATGGGTAGCCATCGGACACAGCGAGCGCAGCACGTAAAATTTCGTTCGTTTTCCCGTCTTGTTAAATTGGATCGGGGATGTAACCTGTGATGCGATTCGTCCTACCATCGGTGGTCTAGGCCATCGAAGATGGCCCTGCCAGCAGGGACACTCTGGTTACCAGCCAGTAGAGATGCGTTTTCTACGGCTAGCGACCAGGATGGAAGGCGACCCAGACCAGACATCAGTCATCCTCGGAAGGCGAGACCCAGTGGCTTCCGGACGCCAGCGATTCTCGATCATCAGCGACGGCCTACCCAGCCAGCTGCCTGATGTCGACCCCAGCGAGACCAACGAGTGGCTCGAGTCTCTCGACAACGTCGTCAAGACCGAAGGCCGCACCAGAGCCCGCTACCTCATGCTGCGCATGCTGGAGCGGGCCCGCGAGCATCAGGTCGGCGTGCCGGGCCTGCGCAGCACCGACTACATCAACACGATCCCGCCGGAGCGCGAGCCCTGGTTCCCCGGTGACGAGCACGTCGAGCGCCGCATCCGCGCCTACATCCGCTGGAACGCGGCGATCATGGTGTCGAGGGCCAACGCCCGCACCAACGTGGGCGGCCACATCGCCACCTACGCCTCGGCGGCCTCGCTCTACGAGGTGGGCTTCAACCACTTCTTCCGCGGCAAGGATCACGGCGAGTCGGGCGACCAGGTCTTCTTCCAGGGGCACGCGGCGCCGGGCATCTACGCCCGGGCCTTCCTCGAGGGGCGGCTCAACGAGAGCCAGCTCGACGCGTTCCGCCAGGAGCTGTCGCACGGCTTCCGCGGCCTGCCCTCCTACCCGCACCCGCGGCTCATGCCGGACTTCTGGGAGTTCCCCACGGTCTCCATGGGTCTGGGCCCGATCGGCGCGATCTATCAGGCGCGGTTCAACCGCTACCTGCTCAACCGCCAGATCAAGGACACCAGCCGCAGCCACGTATGGGCGTTCCTGGGCGACGGCGAGATGGACGAGCCCGAGTCGCTCGGCGCGATCGGCCTGGCCGCTCGTGAGGAGCTCGACAACCTCACGTTCGTGATCAACTGCAACCTGCAGCGGCTCGACGGCCCGGTACGCGGCAACGGCAAGATCATCCAGGAGCTGGAGTCGTACTTCCGCGGCGCCGGCTGGAACGTGATCAAGGTCGTGTGGGGCCGTGACTGGGACCCGCTGCTGGCGGCCGACGTGGACGGCGTGCTCGTCAACCAGATGAACACCACGCCGGACGGTCAGTTCCAGACCTACTCGGTCGAGTCGGGCGCCTACATCCGCGAGCACTTCTTCGGCTCCGACCCGCGCCTGCGCAAGATGGTCGAGCACCTGACCGACGACGACATCCGCAAGCTGTCGCGCGGCGGCCACGACTACCGCAAGGTCTTCGCGGCGTTCAAGGCGGCCCGCGAGCACGTCGGCCAGCCGACCGTGATCCTCGCCCAGACCATCAAGGGCTGGACGCTCGGCAAGGACTTCGAGGCGCGCAACGCCACGCACCAGATGAAGAAGCTCACCAAGGCCGAGCTGAAGGAGTTCCGCGACCGGCTCTACCTGCCGATCCCGGACTCGGCGCTGGAGGGCGACCTGCCGCCCTACTTCCACCCGGGCGAGAACGACCCCGAGATTCAATACATGAAGGAGCGCCGCGCCGCGCTCGGCGGCGTGCTGCCCAAGCGGGTCCTGCGCGCCAAGCAGATCAAGCTGCCGGGCGACGAGGTCTACGGCGGCTTCGCCAAGGGCTCGGGCAAGCAGCAGGTCGCCACCACGATGGCGTTCGTGCGGCTGCTCAAGGACCTCATGCGGGACAAGGAGATCGGGCACCGGTTCGTGCCGGTCATCCCGGACGAGGCCCGCACGTTCGGTCTGGACGCCATGTTCCCGACGGCGAAGATCTACTCGCCGCACGGCCAGACGTACGAGGCCGTCGACCGGGAGCTGCTGCTGTCGTACAAGGAGGCCGTGCAGGGGCAGATCCTGCACGAGGGCATCAGCGAGTCGGGATCCATGGCCTCGACCATCGCCGCCGGCACCTCCTACGCCACGCACGGCGAGCACATGATCCCGATCTACATCTTCTACTCGATGTTCGGCTGGCAGCGCACGGGCGACTCGATGTGGCAGATGGGCGACCAGATGGGCCGCGGCTTCCTGATCGGCGCCACCGCGGGCCGCACCACGCTCAACGGCGAGGGCCTGCAGCACGAGGACGGCCACACGCCGCTCATCGCCTCGACCAACCCGGCCGCGATCTCCTACGACCCGTCCTGGGCGTTCGAGGTGGCCTACATCGTCAAGGACGGCCTCAGGAGGATGTACGGCGACCAGCCGGAGAACGTCTTCTACTACCTGACCGTCTACAACGAGCCCTACCTGCAGCCGGCCCAGCCGGCGAACCTCGACGTGCAGGGCCTGCTCAAGGGCCTGTACAAGTTCGCCGACGGGCCGCAGACGCAGGGCCCGAAGGCCAACATCCTGTCCTCCGGCGTGGCGGGCCCGTGGGCGATGGAGGCGCAGCGGCTGCTGGCCGAGGACTGGGGCGTGTCGGCCGACGTGTGGTCGGCGACGTCATGGTCCGAGCTGCGCCGCGAGGCGCTGGCGTGCGACGAGCACAACCTGCTCAACCCCGACACCGAGCCGCGTGTCCCCTACGTCACCCAGGCGCTCTCCCAGGCCCAGGGGCCGATCGTGGGCGTCAGCGACTACATGAAGGCCGTGCAGGACCAGATCGCGCAGTGGGTGCCGGGCGACTGGTCCTCGCTGGGCACCGACGGGTTCGGCCTGTCCGACACCCGCTCGGCGCTGCGCCGCCACTTCCACGTGGACGCAGCCTCGATCACGCTGGCCGTGCTCACCCAGCTCGTCAAGCGCGGTGAGCTCGACGGCGAGGTGCTGCGCGAGGCCATCGCCCGCTACCACCTCAAGAACGGCGTCACCGAGGCCGGCGGCGCGGAGAGCAACGACACCCAGTCCATGGGAGTCTGACGTCGGCGCTGGTGAGGCGGCAGGTTACGTGCCGCCTCACCCTGTTTATGTGCGCCGTCGCGTATTGTGGGCACTACTTCCCCCCGGAGAGACTGAGGGGAAGTTTTGTGCCAATGCGACGCGTTCTAGCCGCCACCCTGCTCCTGGCGGCCGCCGGCTGTTCCAGTGTGCCCGCCGCCGAGCCCGCCACGGAGTCCGGCGGTGGGAGCCTTGCCCCTGTCGAGTGGGGGCCGTGCACCGACATCAAGCGCCCTGACGGCGAGCCGCCGGCCCGCCAGGACGCCTCGGTGCGCTGCGGGAAGCTCGAGGTGCCCCTCGACTACGCCCAGCCGGCCGGGGAGACGATCGACCTGGCGCTGATCAAGCTGCCGGCCACGGGCCAGCGGCTCGGGTCGGTGGTGTTCAACTTCGGCGGCCCGGGCGCCTCCGGGGTGGACACGCTCGATCAGGCCGCCAAGGCGCTCACCACACTGCGGGCCCGTTACGACCTGATCAGCTTCGACCCGCGCGGCGTCGAGCGCAGCTCCGGGGTGCGCTGCGGCAGCGGGGCCGATATGGACCGATTCACCTCGCTTGACACGCTGCCGCCCAACGAGGAGACGCACCAGCAGAGCGAAGCGGCCAACAAGGAGTTCGCCGCGCTCTGCCAGAAGAACTCCGGCAAGATCCTGCCGTACGTCGGCACCGTGAACGCCGCCCGCGACCTGGACCGCATCCGCGCCGCCCTGGGCGAGGCCAAGCTCAACTACGTCGGCATGTCGTACGGCACCCAGCTCGGCGGCGTCTACGCCACCCAGTTCCCCCAGAAGGTGGGCCGTATGGTGCTCGACGCGCCGCTCGACCCGACCGTCACGTTCGAGCAGCGGACGCTGGCCCAGACGCGTGGCTTTCAGCAGGCGTACGAGAGCTTCCTCAAGGCGTGCGTCAAGAACTCATGCACGATCGGCAAAGACCAGGCCACGGCCAACGCCAACGTCGAGAACCTGATGAACGAGCTGACGGCCAAACCGCTGAAGGTCGGCAACCGCGACCTCACTCAGGGGCTGGCCTCGACCGGCGTGGCCGCCGCGCTGTACTCGGAGATGACCTGGCCGTTCCTGGAGCAGGCGCTGAGCGATGCGCTCAAGGGCAAGGGCGGCGCGCTGATGTACTTGGCCGACTCCTACACCGGACGCAAACCGGACGGCACCTACTCGACGCAGATGACCAGCTTCCCGGCGATCACCTGCGTCGACACCGCCGAGCGGCCGACCCCGGCCGAATTGCGGCGCACCGAGCAGGCCGCGCTCAGGATCTCGCCGCTGTTCGGCAGCGAGGGCTCGGGCGGGCTGTGCCGGGTGTGGCCGGCACAGGGCAGCGACCAGGCGCGGCACGTGAACGCCACCGGGTCGGCGCCGATCCTGGTGGTGGGCGGCAAGGGCGACCCGGCCACGCCGTACGAGTGGGCGCCCAGGCTCACGGCCCAGCTCAAGACCGCCACGCTGGTCACGTACATGGGCGAAGGGCACGGGGCGTACCTGTCGGGCAGCAAATGCGTGCAGGGCCTCGTGGACGCGTACATGATCGACGGCAAGGTGCCGGAGAAGGGCGCCACGTGCCCGGCGGCCTAGTGTGTGGCGGGTGAAGGACTACGAGTCAGAGATCGAGACGGAGGCGGCACGCCTCGCGGAGTTGTCGGGCGACCTCTCGGTCCCGGTGCCCACGTGCCCAGGCTGGACGCTCGCCGAGCTGGTCACACACGTCGGCCAAACCCATCGGTGGGCGGTGCACGTGCTGCGCAACCGGGTGCAGGAGCGGGTCTGGTCGCGTCAGGTGCCCAGCGGGCTTGCCGAGGGTCAGAGCGGCGACGCCGCGTGGCTGCTGGCCGGAGCCGCGGAGCTGCTGCGAACCCTGCGCGAGACCGACCCGGAGCTGGCGGTGTGGACCTGGGGTCCCGACAAGCGGGCGTCCTGGTGGCCGCGGCGGATGGTGTTCGACCCGGTGATCCCGGCGGCGACCGCGGTGGACGGCATCGAGGAGTTCCTGCACAACCTGCCGTCCGCTGCCTGGGTCACCCGGGCCCTGGGCGAGCTCGGCGCGGAGGGGGCCACGATCCACCTCCACGCGAACGACGCCGAGGGCGAGTGGACGATCACGCAGGGACCCGCCGGGACGATCGCATGGGCCCGTGGCCACGCCAAGGGCGACACCGCCGTCCAGGGGCCGGTGCGCGACCTGCTCCTCATGCTGTACGGGCGGCGCTCCCCCGAAGCGCTCACCGTGTACGGCGACCACACGTTGCTGGAGCGCTGGCTGACCGCTGCCGCGTTCTGACCGGCGCCTGATCCCGAGCGGACCGGCGTCGGAGGCCGTCGCCTTGGATCGGGCCGGTTTCGCCGGCCGGAGCTGCCGGTCGTCGAGGCCCTGGGCGCGCCGCCGCTCGGCGATCGGCGGCGTGCCCAGGGCGAGGGGTGAACCGCTTCTGGGAAGCGGGCCCATGGCCTGCCGGGGTCGGCGGGGAAGGCGCTCTCCCCGGCCCGGCCACGGGTCATCACCTGCGGTGGAAGATCCCGAAGACACTGCCGGACGTGTCACGCAGATAGGCGAAGTCCGTGCCCGCGCCGTCGTCGATCACCTTCGTGATCACTTTGCCGCCGAGCGCCTCGCTCTGGGCGCAGGTCGCCTCGACGTCGGCCACGTGCACGTGGAAGATCGCGTGGTTGGGGAACTCGCCCTTGGTGTTGTAGAGCCCGCCCACCGGCTGCTCAACGCCCGGATGGCCGATCAGCCGATAGTCGATCGGGCCCTCGTCGCGCATGAACGTCCAGCCGAACAGCCCTCCATAGAACGTCTGAGCACCCTCGGGGTCGTCGGTCGCGACCTCGAACCACGTCACCGTGTTGTCCATCATTGTCTCCTTGCTTTCTCGAACAAGACAACGATGTAGCGTGTTGGCGACAACCCTATGTCGGTGTTTTCGATTGATTAATCGAGCACAGTGCCGTGCACGATCATCTCGGGCAGGTCGGTGGCGAAGCCCTCCAGCGGCCGGTCGGGGCAGCGCTCGGCGGTGACGGTGGCGGCCGCGATGCGGTCGAGGCGGAAGACGCGTACGTCGTCGCGCAGCCTGCACCACGCCACGAGATACCAGAAACCGCCGCGGCCACCCAGGAACACCCCTGGCTCGACATCGCGTGAGGTGAGGGCCCCCTTGGCGTCGGCGTATTCGAGCCTGAGCACCCGGCGGCGCAGCAACGCCTCCTCGATGGCCCGGGAGATGCCCTCGCCGCCGAGCGGCTGGATCGCGCTGCCCGGCTCCTCGGGCAGCCGCATGAGCTGCACCCGGCGGGCCAGCTCCCTGGCCAGATCGCCCTCGGGACCCGGCATGGCGGCGACCACCTTGCGTAAGGCGCTGCGGGCCTGCCGGCCGAACGGCTGGTCACCGGCCCGGCTGAGCGCCACCGCGATGGCCACCGCCTCGGCGGGCGTGAAGTTGAGGGGCGGCAGGGACATCTTCTTGTCGATGGCGTAACCGCCTTTGCGTCCCGGCTCGGCGTAGATCGGCACGCCCGACTCCTGCAGCGCGGTGATGTCGCGCTCGATCGTGCGCACGCTGACCTCGAACCGCTGAGCCAGCTCCCGCGCGGAACGGCGGCGGGGGGCGATGGCACGCAGGTCCTCGACGAGTGCGTAGAGCCGGTCGGTACGATTCACAGCCGTGACGCTACGCCGTGCCACCGACAATCGCCGGGGGCCCCGGCAGCCCCGAGATACCCTCCTCACTGCCGGGTCACACGGCTATCACGGTTTCGGCCAGTGTCCTGACGCCCCTGTGGCGCATCTCACACCGCCGCCTGAGCCCCGGACGGCGGAGCCCGCTTTCACGCCCGGCAAACGATCGCAGGTTTTTCCGCCGGTGATGTCAAAGAGGCCGCGCCGGCTCCGACCCGCTGACGACAGCATCCGAAAGAGGCAGGAGACCATGAAGTACATGATCATCATCTACGGCAACCAGGAACTGTGGGAGTCGTTCTCGGCTGAGGAGACGCAGAAGCACATCGCCGAGCAGGACGCGTTCAACCGCAAGTACGCCGAGACAGGCGAGCTGCTGGGCGCGTACGGCACCGCCGACGCCGTCCAGGCCAAGACCGTGCGGGTGCGCAACGGCCTGCCCGCCGTCACCGACGGCCCCTACCTGGAGTCGAAGGAATATCTGGCCAGCTGGTATCTGGTGGAGGTCGACGACGAGCAACGCGCTCTCGACCTCGCCGCCGAGCTGCCCTTCGCCTCGGTCGGCGCGGTCGAGGTCTGGCCGGTCCCGCACGAGGCCCCGGGCAACAAGATCTAGGCGCCGGCCCAGTCGAGCAGGCGGTCCAGCGGCCAGGTGTTGACGATGCGCTCGGCCTCGATGCCGCACCTGGCCGCCCGCTCGCACCCGTACCGCTGCCAGTCGAGCTGCCCGGGCGCGTGCGCGTCGGAGTCGATCGCGAACACGCAGCCCATCTCGTACGCCAGCCGCATCAGCCGCTTCGGCGGGTCGAGCCGATCGGGCCGGGAGTTGATCTCGACCGCCACCCCGAACCGCCGGCAGGCCTCGAAGACCAGCTCGGCCTCGAACTCCGACTCCGGCCGCTTGACGCCCCGCTTGCCGCCCGCCTGCACGACCCGCCCGGTGCAGTGCCCGAGCACGTCCACCAGCGGGTTGGCGATCGCGGTGACCATCCGCCGCGTCATCTCCTCCCCGCCCATGCGCAGCTTGGAGTGCACGCTGGCGACCACGACGTCCAGCCGCTCCAGCAACGCGGGATCCTGGTCGAGCGTGCCGTCCGTGTTGATGTCCACCTCGATGCCGGTGAGGATCCTGAACGGCGCCAGCCGCTCGTTGAGCTTCGCCACCACCTCCAGCTGCCGCTCCAGCCGCTCCGCCGACAGGCCCTTGGCCACGGTCAGCCGCGGCGAGTGGTCGGTCACCGCCACGTAGTCGTGACCGAGGCCGATGGCCGCCTCGGCCATCTCCTCGATCGGAGAGCCGCCGTCCGACCAGTCCGAGTGGCTGTGCAGGTCGCCTTTCAACGCGGCCCGCAACACGGCGGTCTCGGCGTCCAGCTCGACCTCGGCAGTGGCCCGCATCCTTCTCAAGTACGTAGGAACCTGGCCGTCCAGGCTTTCGTTCACAACAAGAGCGGTGACTTTCCCGATGCCGGGCAGGTCGCCGAGTCCGCCGGTGCGGGCCAACCGCACGAGCTCGTCCTGGGGGAGGTCGGCGACCACGGCGGCGGCGCGACGGAAGGCACGCACGCGGTAGGTGGGCTCGCCGGCGCGCTCCAGCAGGAAGGCGATCTCACGCAGCGCCTCAGTCGGTTCCATGCGTTAAGTCATACCCAAGCCAACGGCAATCGCGGGCCGCTACACATTGATCAGCGACGCGGGCCACCGCTAGGCTGATCGGCCCAGGAAAGCAGGAGTTGATGGCAAAACCGCCGCAGGCGCCCACGGGGCAGCCGCGCAAATCGTCGAAGGTCGTTCCACTGGTCGTCCTCGGGGTCCTATCCGTGATGGTGGTCGGATACTGCTCCGCTGTGCAGGACGACGACGAGGTCGCCGCGGACTGCGTCGTCCAGCTTGCGGACGGCACCTACGAGGTCGTCGACGACGACTACTGCGAGGACGACGACGGCCGCACGCACTATTACGGCGGCTCCCGCGGGGCGTACATCTGGTATTACGGCGGCCGCAGGGTGGGCAACCGGGTCGAGGGCGGCACCACCTACCGGCCCTCTGACGTCAACATCACCTCTCGTAACGGCAAGTCGATCCAGCGGGGCGGGTTCGGCAACAGCTGGAGCGGCGGGAGCTGAGACGTGCGCCGCGAACATGGAACTCCCAGGGACGACTGGGAGAAGACGATCGAAAGCCACGGCCTGGCCTACCACCGGGCCGCGCACCCCGAGGGCCTGAGCCGGCCCTACTGGGACGAGTCCGTGCACTACGTCTTCTCGATGGACGAGGTCGAGGCGCTGGAGGAGCAGGTCGAAGAGCTCCACGGCATGTGCCTGCGCACCGTCGAGCACGTGATCTCCACCGGGCGCTTCGCCGACTTCGCCATCCCCGAGTGGGCGTGGGAGGAAGTGGCGCGCTCGTGGGAGCGCCGCGATCCGCACCTGTACGGCCGCTTCGACCTGCGCTACGACGGCACCGGCCCGGCCAAGCTGCTGGAGTACAACGCCGACACGCCGACCTCGCTCGTGGAGTCGTCCGTCGTGCAGTGGTTCTGGCTGCAGGACACGCACCCGGACGACGACCAGTGGAACTCCGTGCACGAGCGGCTCATCGACCGCTGGCGCGAGTTGCGACTGCCGCCGGGGCCGGTGCACTTCTCGTTCACGAACGCGGACGAGACCGGCGAGGAGGCCATGACGGTGGCCTACCTGCAGGAGACCGCCGAACAGGCGGGACTGCAGACGGTCGCCATCGCCATGGAGGACATCGGCTGGGACTCGCTCAACATGCGCTTCGTCGACCTCGACGAGCAGATGATCCGCTCGGTGTTCAAGCTCTACCCCTGGGAGTGGATGCTGAGCGACGAGTTCGGCCGGCACGCGGTGCGGCACGCCACCTGGATCGAGCCGCTGTGGAAGGCGCTGCTGTCCAACAAGGCCCTGCTGGCCGTGTTGTGGGAGCTCTACCCGGGGCATCCCTCGCTGCTGCCCGCCTACCTGGACGGCCCGCGCGAGCTGACCTCCTACATCGCCAAGCCGTTGCTCGGCAGGGAGGGCGCCTCCATGCGGATCGTCACCCCGGAGGGCACTCAGGAGACGCCCGGCAGATACGGCCAGGAAGGTTACGTCTTCCAGGGCTTCGAGGCACTGCCCGTGTTCGAGGGGCAGCGGCCGGTGCTCGGCGCCTGGATGGTCGCCGACGAGTCCGCCGGGCTCGGCATCAGGGAGACGACCGGCCTGATCACCGACGACACCTCCTCCTTCGTCCCGCATCGCATCGCGGGCTGACACCCTCCACGTGATAGGAACTGACGTGACCCTTCTCGAAACCCTCGCCCGCGGCGCGGGTGCCATCGCTTCATACGCCGCCGTCGGCGTGATCCTGATGATCGTCGGCTTCTACGTGATCGACTGGGCCACCCCTGGCAAGCTGAGCGAGATCATCCGCAGCGAGCGCAATCCGAATGCCACCCTGCTGGCCACGTCCGCCCTGGCCGCCGTCGGCCTGATCGTGGCCGCCTCCATCTGGTCCTCCGGCGGCCGGCTCGCCGAGGGTCTGGCGGGCACGGCGGTGTTCGGCCTGGTCGGGATCGTGGTGCAGACCGTGGCGATGCTCATCTTCGACAAGATCGTCGGGATCTCGGTACGCGACCTGATCAAGGAGCAGCAGTTGCAGCCGGGCGCGCGGCTGCTGGCCGTGACGCATGTGGCGATCGGCCTGATCACCGCTGTCGCGGTCATCTGACGGGCGTCGCGTTCACCTGGGCCGAACTGGCACTCTAGAAGACGTGACAGACCGGACCCGGGAGGACACCACGCGCAGGCTCGAGCGGGCCATGGGCTCGCTCGGCACCGCGGCGATGGCACGCATGGACGACCAGTTGCCGTGGTTCCGCGCACTCAGCGCCGAGGACCGGTCATGGGTGGGGCTCGTGGCCCAGGCCGGCATCGCGGCGTTCGTGGAGTGGTTCTCGACCGCCGGGGAGGACCCGCCCACGCCGAGCATCGAGTTCTTCGGCACCGCCCCGCGCGAGCTGAAGCGCTCCATCTCGCTCCAGCAGACCGTCGACATCGTCAGGGTCGTGGTCGAGATCGTCGAGGCCCGCACCCACGAGCTTGCCTCCCCCGGCGGCGAGGACCAGCTGCAGCAGGCCATGCTCCGCTACACCCGGGACGTCGCCTTCGCCGCCGCCCACGTCTACGCCCGCGAGGCCGAGGCCAGGGGCTCGTGGGACGCCCGGCTTGAGGCGCTGATCGTGGACGCCCTCGTGCGCGGCGAGGTGGACGACGGGCTGCACTCGTGGGCCGCCGCGCTCGGCTGGACCTCCTCCCCCGTGGTCGTCATCGCCGGCCACGCCCCCGAAGGCGACCCCCGCTCCGTGATCGACGGCCTGCGGGAGAAGGGCCGGCGCATCGGCATGGACCTGCTGGCCGGCGTGCAGGCCGACCGGCTGATCGTGATCGTCGGCGGCGCGCAGAGCGTTGACGACGCTGCCAAACAGGTCGTGGCCCGCTTCGGCATCGGGCCCATCGTGATCGGCCCCGAGGTCCCCGACCTGCACGCGGCCGCCAGGTCGGCCAGGGCCGCGCTGGCCGGGCTGAAGGCGTCCGCCGGGTGGCCGGACGCGCCCCGCCCGGTGCACGCCGAGGACCTCCTGGCCGAGCGAGCGCTCGACGGCGACGACGACGCCAGGCAGCAGCTCATCGAGCACGTCTACCTGCCGCTCGCCGGAACTCCGCTGCTCGACACGCTGGCGACGTACCTGGAGCAGGGCACCTCGCTGGAGGCGACGGCACGGCTGCTGTTCGTCCACCCCAACACCGTCCGCTACCGGCTCAAGAAGATCACCGAGCTCACCGGATACCTGCCGACGGAAGGCCGGTCCGCCTTCACGCTCCAGGTCGGCCTGATTTTGGGCAGGCTCGCGGAGAGCGCCGTAACTTGGCGGCCCTAACGTAATGGCGCCGAAATCCCCACTGTAGGCTTCCTACAAATCGCCGTGGACAAAGTTCGTACGGATCTCTATCCGCGTGTCGGAGTTCTACAGGGCAAGGTGGATTTCGTGCTTGTAGTCGTCGCTCCGGGCCAAGGTGCCCAAACCCCAGGCTTCCTGACCCCGTGGCTCGAGCTGCCCGGTCTCGCTGACCGGCTCGGCGCCTGGTCCGAGGTCGCCGGGATCGACCTGATCGCCTACGGGACCACCGCCGACGCCGACGAGATCCGCGACACCGCCGTCGCCCAGCCGCTGCTCGTGGCCGCCGCCCTGGCCTCCGCCGAGGCGCTCGGTGTGGCCCCCGACGTGCTCGCGGGCCACAGCGTGGGCGAGTTCGCCGCGGCCGCGCTGGCCGGGGTGCTCACCCCGGAGCAGGCGCTCACCCTCGTACGCGAGCGCGCCCAGGCCATGGCCAAGGCCGCCGCCATCACCGCGACCGGCATGACCGCCGTGCTCGGCGGCGTGGAGGACGAGGTGCTCGCCGCCATCGAGCGGCACGGCCTGACGCCCGCCAACATCAACGGCGCCGGCCAGATCGTGGCCGGCGGCACGACGGAGCAGCTGGCCGCGTTCAAGGACGACGCGCCGGCCCGCGCCCGGCTCATCCCGCTGTCGGTGGCGGGCGCGTTCCACACGCACCACATGGCACCGGCCGTGGAGAGCCTGCGCGAGGCCGCCAGGGCCATCGTGCCCGGCGACCCGCGGGTCACGCTGCTGTCCAACTCCGACGGCAAGCCCGTCGCCACCGGCGCCGAGTTCGTGGAGCGGCTGGTCAAGCAGGTCAGCAGCCCCGTCAGATGGGACGCCTGCGCGGAGACCATGGCCGCGCTCGGGGTCACCACGATGATCGAGCTACTACCCGGCGGCACGCTGACCGGCCTGGCCAGGCGTGGCCTGCGCGGCGTGCAGACCGTGGCGCTGAAGACTCCGGACGACCTCGACGCGGCCAGGGAGCTGATCAAATGAGGATCCCCGACATCGCCCCCGGCGGCAGGGTGCTGGCGCTCGGCCACTACCAGCCGGCCAACGTCGTCACCAACGACGACCTGGCCAAGACCATGGACACCAACGACGAGTGGATCCAGTCGCGCGTCGGCATCAAAGAGCGTAGGGTCGCTCCCGACAGCGAGTCGCTCGAGGACATGGCCACCATGGCCGGTGGCAAGGCGCTGGCCGCGAGCGGCCTGTCGCCCGAGGACATCGACCTGGTCATCGTCGCCACCTGCACGCTCGAGTCGCAGATCCCCAACGCCTCCGCCATCGTGGCACACCGCCTCGGCATCAAGGCGCCGGGCGCGTTCGACGTCAACGCCGCCTGCGCCGGCTTCTGCTACGCGCTCGGCACCGCCGACGCCGCCGTACGCGCGGGCTCGGCCAAGCACGTGCTGGTCATCGGCGCGGAGAAGTTGTCGCAGTGGGTCGACTGGACCGACCGGGCCACCGCCGTGATCTTCGCCGACGGCGCCGGAGCCGCGGTGGTGGGCCCCTCCGACACACCCGGCATCGGGCCCGTCGTCTGGGGCAGCGCCGGCGACAAGGCCGAGGCCATCCGCATCGACGACCGCACGACGTTCCTGCACCAGGAGGGGCAGACCGTCTTCCGCTGGGCCACCACCGCGCTCTATCCGGTGGCACTGGAAGCCTGCTCCCGAGCGGGGGTGGACCCGGCCGAGTTGGCGGCGTTCATCCCCCACCAGGCCAACCTGCGCATCATCGAGGCCATCGCCCGCAAGCTGGGCGCCGACAAGGCCGTCGTGGCGCGTGACATCGTCACCGCCGGCAACACCTCCGCCGCGTCCATCCCGCTCGCGCTGTCGCGCATGCTGGAGCGCGGCGAGGTCCGCTCGGGCGGCCTCGCGCTCATGCTCGGTTTCGGCGCGGGGCTCACCTACGCGGGCCAAGTGATCGAGATTCCGTAGGATCTCGCCCGTACCACTCACAGGCTTGTGCGGCGCGGCCGCACAGAACCCAGGAAACCAAAGGAGAACCAATAACATGGCAGCCAGCGAGCAGGAGATCCTCGAAGGCCTCGGCAAGATCATCAACGAGATCACCGGCATTCCGGCCTCCGACGTGACGCCCGAGAAGAGCTTCGTGGACGACCTCGACATCGACTCCCTGTCCATGGTCGAGATCGCCGTGGCCGCCCAGGACGAGTTCGGCGTCGAGATTCCCGACGACCAGCTCAAGAACCTGAAGACGGTCAAGGACGTTCTCACCTTCATCCAGGCCTAGAGATCACCCTTTCTGACTAGCAAGGAGCGCGAAACGTGAGTGCGAACCGGGTACGTGTCGTCGTCACCGGGCTTGGAGCGACGACGCCCGTCGGTGGAGACGTCACCTCGACCTGGACGGCGCTCCTCGCCGGTCAGTCGGGTGTCGAGACGCTCACCGCGGACTGGATCGACACCGTCCCCGTGAAGTTCGCGGGGACGGCCGCGGTGGATCCGGCAGAGGTGCTGCCGCGGCCCGAGGCCCGCAGGCTCGACCGCAGCGAGCAGTTCGCGATGGTCGCCTCCCGGGAGGCCTGGCAGGACGCCGGCGCCCCCGAGGTGGCGCCCGAGCGGCTCGGCGTGGTGGTCTCCAGCGGCATCGGCGGCATCAACACCACGCTGGCCGCCTACGACACCTACCGGGAGCGCGGCTGGAACCGGCTGTCGCCCTTCACGGTGCCGATGCTCATGCCCAACGGCCCGGCCGCCTGGATCGGCCTCGACCGGGGCGCCCAGGCAGGCGTGCACGCCACCGTGTCGGCCTGCGCGTCCGGGGCCGAGGCCATCGGCTACGCCATGGACATGATCAGGGCAGGGCGCGCCGACGTGGTGGTCGCCGGCGGCACGGAGGCGGCGATCCACGGGCTCAACTTGGCGGCCTTCGCCGCCGCGCGGGCCATGTCCACCCGCAACGACGACCCTGCGGGCGCGTCCCGGCCGTGGGACCGCGACCGTGACGGGTTCGTGCTCGGCGAGGGCGCCGGGATCGTCGTACTGGAGTCGGAGGAGCACGCCAAGGCGCGCGGCGCCCGGATCTACGCCTACTGCGCCGGCGTGGGCTACTCCGCCGACGCCCACCACATCACCCAGCCTGAGCCCGAGGGCCGGGGCATCATCATGGCGATGACCCACGCGCTCAACGACGCGGGCATCACCGGCCTCGACGTCAAGCACGTCAACGCACACGCCACCTCGACCCCCGCGGGCGACGTCGGCGAGGTCCAGGCGGTGGCGAAGGCCATCGGCACCCACCCGCTGGTGACCTCCACCAAGTCCATGACCGGGCACCTGCTCGGCGGCGCGGGCGGCATCGAGTCCGTCTTCACGATCAAGGCGCTGCAGGAGCGGATCGTCCCCGCCACCATCAACCTCGACAACATCGACGACGGCATCGAGGTGGACCTCGTCTACGGCAAGAACCGTACGCTGCCGCAAGGCGATATCGCCGCCGTCAACAACTCGTTCGGATTCGGCGGGCACAACGTGTCCGTCGTGTTCAAGGGAGCCTGAATGAACGTGCTCGGCAACCGGGGGTGACGCCCGGCTCCGATCAGGAGCCGACCGATCCCCGCGATCCTGCCGTCCGCCTGGCCGCGATGGGCCGCCTCGAAGGCGCGCCAGCCATCGTCCAAGGCGGCGGGCAGTGAGGGTTGCGAGCACAGCGTCCACGTGTATGACGTGGTCGTCCGTGAACGGGTGCCGGCCATCAGGATCCGGCACTCCGGCGGTGCGCGACTCGCCGAAGGCGTCGAGTCGCCGCACGCCGACGTCAAGGCGCTGCACGCCGCCGTCGAGGCGCGCCAGTTCGCCACGCCGCTGAGCCGCCTCGGCGGCCGGACGGTCGGTGTGATCGCCGGCAAACCGATGCGGCTCGGCGGCTGCCTCGACGCCACGTCCGCCGAGAAAGCCGCCCGCTTCGTACGTATGTGTGACGCATTCGGCGTGCCTTTGGTTGTCGTGCCTTTGGTTGTCAGGCCTCAGGCGACGGACCCGTACGCGGGCTTGCCCGCCCACTCGTACGTGACGTACACGACGCCGGCGTCGGTGGCAGACGACCCGGTGAGCTTCAGGCCGGCCGGCATGGCGCCTTCGGCGAAGAGCCGCTTTCCTTGGCCGAGGACGACGGGGAAGACCAGCAGGTGGTACTCGTCGACCAGCTCGGCCTGCTGCAGCGTCCGGAGCAGGTCGCTGCTGCCCTGGACGAGGATCACGCCGTCGGTGCGCTGCTTGAGCTCGGCGACCGTCTGGGCGGCCTCTCCCACCAGGACCTCGGTGTTGCGCCACTCGGCCGTCATCGGCGACCGCGTGGTGACGTACTTTCGCATGTTGTTGATCTGGGCGCCGCCCTCCTCGTCCGGCACGCTGGGCCAGTGCGAGGCGAGGATGTCGTACGACTTGCGGCCCAGGAGCATGGCGTCCGCGCGGTCCAGCAGGGGACCCATGATGCGGCCGAACCCCTCGTCCAGGTGCGGGGGCAACCAGCCTTCGTGCGGGAAACCGTTGGACGGGTCCTCTCCGGGCCCGCCGGGAGCCTGCATGATCCCGTCCAGCGTCACGAACGTTCCGACCACGAGCTTGCTGGCCATCTGTCGATCCTTCTCTCGAGGTGAGGGTGCTTTCTTACCTGCGCCTTCAGCCTCGCAACACCCCGTTACGGAATCCTTAATGCTTTCCTACGGAGCAACGAGCAGGGTCCGCGGGCGGCAGCACCGCGTAACCAACGAGGGCCCGTCGGGAGTGCGACCATAGACACGGGCAACGAGCAGGGTCCGCGGGCGGCAGCACCGCGTAACCAACGAGGGCCCGTCGGGAGTGCGACCATAGACACGGGCAACGAGCAGGGTCCGAGGGCGGCAGCACCGCGTAACCAACGAGGGCCCGTCGGCACGGGACCGGGTCAGACGGCCGCGTGCAGCCAGCGGACCGGGGCGCCGTCGCCGGCGTACCTGAACGGCTCCAGCTCCTCGTCCCACGGGCGCCCGAGCATCTTGTCGATCTCCTCCTCCAGCACGCACCGCCCCTGGCCCGCCATCATCATGGCCGCGCGGAGCCGGTCCTCGGGGATCATGATGTCGCCGGAGACGCCGATGACCGCGGTGAAGGCGCCGAGCGTCGGCGTATAGGCATGCCGGGAGCCGTCCACCCCGGGTGAGGCGTCCTCCGTGATCTCGAACCTGAGGCGCTGCCAGCCCATCAGCGAGGAGGCGATGGCCGCCGCGATGCCGGGACGGCCCTCCCACTCCGCCTGCGCCCGCACGACATTGGGCGCGGCGGGTTGCGGAGTCCACGTCAGATCTACGGGCACGCCAAGGACACCCGCGACTGCCCATTCGATGTGAGGGCACAGCGCGGGCTGAGCCGAGTGGACGTAAAGGACGCCACGAGCAGACACCGGACCTCCCGTTTCGGTACGAGGTGCGCCTTCCCCAACGGCCTCGTCCCGGGATGATCACAAGTGACTAGGGAGAGACTACCGTCGGTCGCTACTCGACACCAGAGGGGGGCCATACCAAGTTGGTGCGTGACACCTGATACAGGCGGGATACATACCCGGCCATGGAAATGCAATCTGTCGGCGAGGCCTTCATCCGGCCAGGTCAGCTGCTCATCGACCGCAGTGCCCTGTCCGCGACGGCCCGCTGGACCCAGGCCGTCTCCGAGGCGGACGGGGTCTGCGTCGTCCACCTGGCGCCCGGCGTCGATCCCTGCGAGCTCACGGCCGAGCTGCGCGGGCAGGGGCTCAGAGCGTCGCCGAACCATGTCCTCCGCGGCCAGCCGCTGTTCTTCGGCGGTCCGGCGTCCAGGCCGTTCCCCGCCCCGCCCATCTCGTACAAACCGGGCAGGACCCGGTCGGAGGTGACGGTGGGCCTGCTCGACACCGGCATCGCCAAGCACCCGTGGTGGTCGGGCACCGACTGGTACGGCCAGGTCGGCCCGGACGAGGCCGACGCGTCCGAGGGTCAGCAGGCCGGGCACGGGACGTTCCTCGCCGGCCTGCTGACGCGCAGCGCGCCCGGCGCGGCCCTGCGGGTGGGGCGGGTGCTGGACGGCGACGGCATCGGCGATGAGGCGTCCATCGTGCGCGCGCTCCACCGCCTGCGGGAGCGCCCCCCTCAGGTGCTCAACCTGTCCTTCGGCGGCCACACCTTCGACGACCGCACGCCGCCGCTGCTGGCCGACGCCATCGCCGGGCTGACCGACACCGTGACGGTGGCCTGCGCCGGCAACACCGCCTCCGATCGGCCGTTCTGGCCGGGTGCACTGCCCAGCGTGGTCGGCGTGGCGGCGCTGGACGCCGCGCAGGCCGGCCGGGCCCCCTACTCCGGTTACGGCACATGGGTGGACGCCTGCGCCCGGGGCGACTGGCTGACCAGCAGCTATCTCGACACGGAGGACTTCGGTGGCTTCGCGGCGTGGAGCGGCACGTCGTTCGCCACCGCCCTGGTGGCGGGGACCATCGCGGACGCGGCCAGGAACGAACCGGCGAAGGAGGTCGTCCGCCGGCTTCTCGACGGCGAGGGCACCCGGCAAATTCCGGATCTGGGAGTGCTCATCCCGTCGAGTCTGTAGAGTTTACGCTCAGTTCCCAGTCGATCACGGATGGGCATCATCGCCTCTCCGTGCCGGGTGAGAGGAGGCCGCGTGCAGCGCGATCCGGCGGAGCTCGTCCACGCCGCGGCCGAGGGCGACCGGTCGGCGTGGGAGGAGCTCGAGTCCAGGTTCGGGCCGCTCATGTGGGCCGTGGCCCGCGCGTGCGGCCTGAGCCCGGCCGATGCGGCGGACGCGGTCCAGGGCTCCTGGCTGCGTCTGCTCCAGCACCTGGACGGCATCAAGGACCCGGCGGGGGTGGGCGGGTGGCTCGCGACCACCGTGCGCCGCGAGGCGCTGCTGCTCTTGCGCAAGGACCGCCCGCGGGTCCTCTCCCCCGCAGTCGTCGAAGACCCCGACCCGGCCACCGCCGTTCTGGAGACGGACGGCAGGCAGCTGCTCTGGAAGTCGGTCTCCGCCCTGCACGAGCCCTGCCGCACGCTGCTCCAGCTGGTCGCGATCGATCTCGGGACCCGGCAGACGGCGATGCGGCTCGGACTGCCCATGGGCAGCGTCGGCCCGACCAGGGCCCGCTGCCTGGAGAGACTGCGCACTTTGATCTCGGCACAGGAGACGGCGCGATGATCAACGACGAATACTTTCTGGCCGCACTCCGGCTCGCCGCCGGCAACGACCCCATCCCGAGCCATGTGTCGGCCGCCGCGCGGGACGTCTACGGGCTCCGGGTTCCCCGGGCGCGGACCGCCGGCCCCGTCGAGTGCGCAGGGGTCCGCAGGAGCTCGGGCACACGCGACGACGACGGCTCGCACGTGATGCGCTTCGTCACGGGCGGTCTCACCTTCGATCTGGAGATGACGGTGGGCGACGGGCTCATCGACGTCGCCGGGCAGGTCGTCCCCCACCCGGGCGAGGGCACCCTCGTCGATGTGAAGACCCCGCATCTCACGCTGACCACGCGCATCACCCACAACGGCCAGTTCGCCGCCACCGGCCTGCCTCCCGGCTGGGTCAGCGTGGTGTGCCACCGGCCCGGCCACGTGCCCGTGCAGACCATGTGGGTGCGCATCAGGCCCTGACCGCCCCCGTGACCGGGACTCCCGGCCGTTTCGATCAAGGCCCGCCCATGAGGGACACCTCGGAGGAACTCGACCCGCTCGTCGCGGCGGCCGAGGCCGCCATGCTGCGTTCACTGGTCGATCCCGGTCACGCCATGCACGCGGGCCGCGTCGTGCTCGCGGCGGCCCGCCGTACCGGATCTTCCGACGCCGCGGCGATCGCGCTCAGGGCGATGGCGCTGGCCGCCCGCGAGCTGGGCGATCTCGAGGGCGCCGAGCGGCACCTCCGGCAGGCCATCGCCACCCCGGGAGCCTCGCGGGAGCGGGTGGCGCAGGCCCGGCTGTCCCTCGTCACCGTGCGCACCGAGCGCGGTCATCCTGTCCAGGCCCTGCGCGTGGCCGCTCTGGCGTGGGCCTACCTGTCCCCGCTCGACCGTGCCAAGCTCGATACCCAGCGCGCCGTTGCGCTGGCCCACCTCGGCCGGCTACAGGAGGCCGTCGCCGCGTGCGACCGCGCGCTGCGAGCCCTGGCGGGCGCGCCCGGCACCCTCGACAACCGCAGGTTCCTGGCGGGCGGCCTGCTCAACCGCGGCCTCGTCCACTCCTACCGGGGCGACTGGAATGCCGCCATGCGCGATCTCACCGCCTGCCTGCAGATCTCCCAGCATGCCGGGCTGCGTCACCTGGCCCGCCTGTCCGCCGCCAACCTGCCGTTCCTCGCGGTACGGCGGGGCGACATCGCCGAGGCGTTCCACCACTACCGGGAGGCCGAGGACACCCTCTTCGGCTATCCCGAGCGGCTGGCCACCATGCGGGCCGACTTCGCCGGCGCCCTGCTGGCCGCCCACCTGCCCGGCGAGGCCAGGGCCATGCTGGACCTCGCCGTGCCCGATCTGGAGACCTGCGGGGCCCGGGCGGCGCTGGCCGAGGCGCGGCTGAAGCTCGCCCAGGTGGAGCTGCTGATCGGCGACCCGCACCGAGCGCGAGCGGTGGCCGAGCAGGCGGCGGGCGAGCTGGCCGCGCAGGGCCGCACCTCGTGGCTGCCACTGGCCAGGGAGGTCGTGCTGCGCTCGCGCCTGGCACTCGAACCCGTCACGCCCGCACTGGTCGCCGAGCTGATCGCGGGCGCGGACGAGCTGGAGGACGGAGGCGCCCACCTGGCGGGTGCGGCGGCATTGCGCCTGGTGGCGGCCGAGGCGGCACTCTCCGTCGATGATCATCCGACGGCCTCCGCGCAGCTGGCCCGCCTCACCCGGCACGCCGAGCTCCCCGGGCGCGGCGAGCGGTGGGCGCCCGCGGGCGCCCGGCTGACCTCGCTCGCGTCGGAGCCGCAGGCCAGGCAGCTGGCGCGGGCGTCGCAGATCCCGGTCCCCGTACGCCAGCACGCGCTCGCGATGGAGGCGGCGCTGCAGGAGGACATCCCCGGAGCCTTCCTGGCCGTCCGCGACGGGCTGGTCGAGGTGAGCGTGCAGGTGGAGACGTTCGCCGACCCGTCGCTGCGGGCGCACGTCGCCAGGGCCGGGGAGCGGCTTGCGGCGTTCGGGCTGGGGCTGGCGGTACGCGCCGGCGGGCCGTGCGACGTGTTCGAATGGGCCGAGCGATGGCGGGCCGTCACGGCGCCCGCCCATGCCTGTGCGCTGGCGGACCCCGAACGGGTGCGGGCCGAGCTGGGGCGGCGGACTCTGGTGGAGTTCGTGGTGGACGGGGACTCGCTGCTGGCGGTCATGATCGCCGGGGAGCGGGTGGTGCTGCGGCGGCTGGGGGCCGTGCGGGCGGTCGAGGAGGCGATCGTCCGGCTGCGTTACGCCGTCCGCAGGCGGTCGGAGGCGCGAGAGCGGCCGGATCTGCGGCGCGACAAGGATCTCCAGATCGTGGCCGGGGAGCTCGAGCAGCTGGTGTTCCGGCCTCTGGCGGCCGACCTGGGCGACGCGCCGCTGGTGGTGGTGCCGGTGGGCGCACTGCACACGCTTCCGTGGGGTGCGCTGCCGTTCCTGCGCGGGCGCCCCGTGAGCGTGGCGGCCAGCGCGGCCTCCTGGGTGCGGGCACGGGAAGGCGCTCGCGGGGCCGGGCCTCCCGCCGTGGCCGCGGCGGCCGGACCGGCGCTGGCCCACGCGCAGGCCGAGGTGGCGCACGTGCTGGCCTGCCATCCGCGCGGGCGCGAGGTGCCGGGGCGCACCGAGCCGGTGCTGAACGCGCTGGCGGTCGCGGATGTGCTGCATCTGGCGGCGCACGGGGTGTTCCACGCCCGTAGTCCGCTGGTGTCCGGGATCACGCTGGAGGACGGGTCGCTCATGGCGTACGACCTGCTGAACGTGACGCGATCGCCGGAGCTCGTGGTGCTTTCCGCCTGCAATTCGGGCATGTCACGAACGCCGATGGAGGGGGCTCCGCTGGGGCTGCCGGGGACATTCCTGGCCAAGGGGTCGTCGTGCGTGATCGCGGGCATGGTGCCGGTGCAGGACGAGGCGGCGCGGGCGGTGATGAGCATGTTCCACGAGCTCGTCGCGGCCGGGCAGCCGCCGGACGCGGCACTGGCGCACGCCTCGGCCAAGACCGGGGTGTACGAGTTCACGTGCTTCGGAGCCGGCGACCGCCCGCTGTATCAGCCGGTGGCGACAGGTCTCGAAGGATCGGCGACCCAGTTGGACCAGGAGCCCACGTAGAGGGCGGCGGGCAGGCCCGCCACCTCCAGCGCGAGCACCTCGTGGGCGGCTGTCACCCCGGAGCCGCAGTAGGCCCCCGCCCGGACCCCCTCACCCACGCCCAGCTCCGCGAACCTGGCCCGAAGCACGGCGGCATCGAGGAATCTGCCGTCGGGCCCGACGTTCTCCGTGGTGGGCGCGCTGACGGCCCCGGGAACATGCCCGGCCACGGGATCGACCGGCTCCACGTCGCCCCGATACCGTTCCGCCGCCCTGGCGTCGAGCAGCACGCCCTCGGCTGCCACGTCGGCCGCCTCGCCGGCGGTCAGCACCGGCATGCCGCCCGGCCGCGCCGTGAAGTCGCCCTCCTTCACCGCCGGCGCCTCCTTCGTGATCGGCAGGCCGGCCGCGCTCCACGCGGACAACGCGCCGTCCAGCACGCGGACGTCCTGGTGACCGAAATACCGCAGCGCCCACCAGGCCCTGGCGGCGACGGTGGAGCCGACGTCGTCATAGACCACCACCGGCCGGTCCTCGCGGACCCCGAGGCGGCGCATCGCGCTCTGGAACGCGTCCGGCGCAGGCAGCGGGTGACGTCCGTCCGCGCCGGGAGGGGCCGCCAGATCGGTGTCGAGGTCGCAGTAGACGGCGCCCGGGATGTGGCCTTCCCGGTAGAGCTCAATCCCGGGCGGGCCGCCCAGCCGCCAGCGAACGTCCAACAACGCCACGTCGCCGAGCGCCGCGAGCCCGTCCGGGCTGATCAGCGGACTCGGCGGCGAGCCGGTCGGGCTCGTGGGCGGATTGGTCGGCGAGCTCGTCACGTGCGTACCTCCAACAGCGGGATGTTCTGCTCGGCCGGCGTCATCGAACCGTGGTAGCCGGTGAAGAGGGCCTCGATCGGGTTCGCGCTCGGCGCGATGATGGCCAGGCCGGTGTAGGGGACGGCCACGACGTCGCCGATGCGCTCCAGCCACGCCTCGCGCACCCGCGGCCCGAACCAGCCGGACTCGGCCGCCTCCTGCCTGGACACTACCCATGCCTTGCCCTGGAAGACCTCGCGCCACGCCTCCAGCACGTGCGGCGCGGCGCCGGGCTCGGCGTAGATGTGCCTGGCCCTGGCCTCGCCGCCGATCAGCGCCACGCCTTCGGCCAGCTCGGGCGTGGTCTCCGCGTCGACCTTCTCGGTGGCGTTGACCATGCCGTGGTCGGCCGTGATGTAGAGGGCCGAGCCGGGTGGCAGTCCTTCGGCCAGCCGCTGGGCCATGTCGTCCACGATGGCGAGCTGCCGCAGCCATTCCTCGCTGCCCCAGCCTGCCAGGTGCCCGGCGGAGTCCAGATCGCCGTAGTAGACCGTGACGTGCGCGGGCCGCTCGCGCATCGCCTGGTGCGTCCGGGCGACGCGCTCGTCCACGGTGTCGGCCGCCACGTAGCGCACGCCCCGGTAGACGGCCCTGGTGAGGCCGGTGCCCTCGAACTCGGCGGGGGCGACGTAGGCGGGCTCGATGCCGGCCCGGGCGGCCCGCTGGTAGACGGTCGGAGCCGGCTGCCACTGCTCGGGGTCCATCGTGAGGCCGTCGGGCATCGTCCACCGCAGGCAGTTGAACAGATGTCCGGTGCCCGGCACGGCCAGCGTCAAGCCCAGCATGCCGTGCTCGCCCGGCGGCAGGCCGGTGCCCAGTGAGCAGAGGCTGGTCACGGTGGTGGCGGGGAATCCGGCCGTGAGCGTCCTGCTCTTCAGCCCGGACAGGAACGGCGCCGCCCCGGCGTGCGCCCGCAACAGCTCCGCTCCCAGGCCGTCCACCAGGAACAGGCAGATCCGCTCAGCGGGCGCCAGGACGAGGGGCGAATTCAGCGTGCCGGGCGTGCCGGGCTCGTTCGGCGTGGTCGGAACGCTGGGAACGGACTCAGGAACGCTCGGGTCGCCGTCGTGCACTCCCAGCGCGGCCAGCAGCGCACCAGGCAGATCCGCCAGCGACCCGCCGCCATATCCTGGCACCAGCATGCCCCTCATCCTAGGCATCTGTCCGTGTTCAGGGGGATCGCGGGCCTCTCCGTTTTCGCCGGGGATCTCGCCCGCTTCTTTACGGCCGGCCAGGTTACCCGCACTCGCCGTCGCCGGTTTCCGCCTGTCATGGCCGGTCGTGAAGGCTCACGGGGTGCTCGCCGTGACGAGCGCATGCTTGACCTGCGTCTTCGCTGACATCTTGGCCATCGTCTTCGTGTCCGCCCGGCTGACGGGCGTGGTGGCGCAGGCGGCCGCGCCCGGCCGGAACGCGTCCGGCGCCGGAGGAGAGCGGGTCAGGCGGCGGCGCGGGCGGTGGCCTCGGAGAGGGACTTGGCGAAGGACAGGACGTGGGTGACCGCTTCCGGGCCGTCGGCCGCCTCACTGACCCTGAGGGACAGGTCATCGGCGGTGATCGCCCCCGTGTAACCGTGGTCGGCCTCGCAGTTTTCGTCGCCGCACGTGGCCGGCTCCAGGTCCACGTGGGAGATCGCACCCCAGCCGATGGTCAGCGTGACTTCCGTGGGCGGCACGCCCGGGACGTAGGAGGCGGGGTCGGGCACGACGCGGGTGACAGCGACCGATTGGATGCGGCTCAGGCGCACGGCCTCCGTGGTCGTGGAGGCGTGGGACGTCGAGACGCCCTCCACCGCGGGGTGCTCGTCGGTGTGGCAGACCAGCAGCCGTGTCGTGGTCAGCACCAGCACGGTGACGTGCCTGCGCACCTCCATCGCAGGATCGAACGTGGCCTCATGGTGGACCACGAACGCGGTCACAGCTTCCTTGCCCAGCGCGGATTCGACCGCATCGGTGACGAGGTCGGGATAGTAGCCGCTGCGCTCGATCGCTTCACGCAGGCCCGCGGCTGAGACTCGGGTTTCCCTCATGGGTCCATCCTGCCAGGGCCGGGCAGTACACTCACCCGCCGGATATAACGCTCTATAACGTCTTTAGATTGGTAACAAAGGCCACTTCGGAGCACTGGCCTCACTTTGCCTTCACCTCCGGGGCGCGGTCATGACAGGCGGCGCGGGCCGCCGTCCAGGCGCGGGCCCGCCGGTGTGCGGAGGGTGGCGCGGGCGCCGAGGATCATGGCGTCGGACTCCCCTACGAGCACCTGGTCCAGGTCCAGGCGGGCCACCTCAGGCAGGTCGTTGGCCAGTCGGCCGACGCGTACGAGCAGCTCCTCCAGGGCGTCGACCGCCACCGGCGGGTAGCCGTATTCGCCGAAGAGCAGCGGCGTGGCGCGTACGGAGCGCACCAGCGCGGCGGCGTCCTCCCTCGTCAGCGGCGCGAGGCGGAACCCCTGGTCGAGGAGGAGCCGTGCGGTCACCTCACCCAGCCCGAACGACACCACCGGGCCGAACGCCGGATCCTCGATGACGCCCACCACGGTGGGCACAGCCGGTTGCGGCGCCATGCGCTGGACGGCCAGCCGCACCTTCTCGCCCAGCTGGTCGGCGAACTCGGCGTACGCGTGGCGCACCATCTCCGGGCCCGCCAACCCCAGACGCACGGTGCCCGCGCGGCGCGAGGCGCCCGGGTCGGCGACCTTCAAGACCACGGGCCACCCGAGGCGCTCCGCGGCGGCCACGGCCTCGTCGGGCGAGCGCACTACCTCGGCGGGCCATACGGTGAGGCCGTAGCAGGACAGCAGCTCCGTTGCGTCGATCTCGACCGGCGGTCCCGGCTCCGCGAAGACCACCGGCCGCGGGCGCGCGGCGGCGGCCCGGTCCGCTCTCGCCGGCGCTGGCGCCGGGTCGGCAGCAGCCGTCTCACCAGTCCCGCCGGCCCCTGTGGCCGCGCCCGCCGACGCCCCGCCGACCTTTTCGGGCGACGCCCCGCGAGCCTCTTCCGCCGATGCCCCGCCGGCTCCTTCCGGCGACGCGCTCGCGGGGCCGGAAGCGCCATACGACGCGACCGCCGGCGCGCTCGCCTGTTCCTGCAGTCCGCCCACGGGACCGGAGGCTGCGCCCGACGCCGGCTGACCAGCCGCCTTGTCCGTTGGGGCGGTGCCCGAGGCGGGCGTCGCCTGGGCGGGCGCCAGAGTGTCCGGATCCGCTGGGGTGGTCGTCAGGAGGGTGTGGACCAGGGAGCGGGCGCGGTCGGTGTCGATGTCGTCGAGCTCCGGCGGCGGCATCGCCGGTTGCGCGCGCCACGTGGCGTACCGCACCACGTGGGCCAGCGCCCGGACCGCCTCCTCGGGGGCCGCGTAGGAGGGGATGGATCCCCGCCCGGGCGTGGCCTGCGTACCGGCAGGGCCTTCCAGCCGCAGCGCCGGATGCATGCCCAGATGGCCGCGGAACGTCGTCAGCACCGGCTTGGGGACGTCCTTCGACACCCGTACCAGCTCGGCCGCCACCGCCTCGGTGTCACCGGCAAGGGGCGGCATGTAGATCACGACGGCGGCGTCCACGTCGGGCGAGGCGAGCTCGCCGGCGAGCGCCGTACCGAACTCCGAGGCTCCCGCGGCCGGCCCCAGGTTGACCGGCGGCCGGGGTTCGAGCCCGGCGGCGCGGCAGACGTCGGCGGCGAGCAGCCCGAGCGCGTCGGAGTTGGTCACGAGCGCGACCCTGGGCCCGGCGGGCAGCGGCTGGTAGGCCAGCAACTGCCCCACGTCGAACAGCTGGATGAGGTCGTCCACCCTGATCAGCCCGGCCTGCGCGAACAGGGAGCTGATCGCGGAGTCCGGCAGCCCGAGCTCCTCCGCCGAGTGCCCCGACGGGGTGCCGCCGCTCTTGACCACCACGATGGGCTTGCTCCGCGCGATGCGCCTGGCCAGCCGGGTGAACTTGCGCGGGTTACCCAGCGATTCGAGGTAAAGCAGGATCACCTCGGTGGCGTCGTCCTCCTCCCAGTACTGCAGGAGGTCGTTGCCTGACACATCGGCACGGTTGCCGGCGGAGACGAACGACGAAATGCCCATGCCGCGCTGCGCCACCCGCTGCAGCAACGCGGTGCCGAGCGCGCCCGACTGGCTGAAGAAGCCGACCTTGCCCCGCCCCGGCACCGTGGCGGCGAGCGTGGCGTTGAGCCGGACGGTGGGGTCGGTGTTGGCGATGCCGAGACAGTTGGGGCCGACCACGCGAAGGCCGTAGGAACGCGCGATGCGGGCCAGCTCGTCCTGCCTGGCCCGGCCGGGCGCGCCCGTCTCGCCGAAGCCGGAGGAGACCACGACCAGCCCGTGCACACCCTTCTCCGCACACTCCTTGACCACGTCGAGCACGCCCTCAGCGGGCACGGCGACCACGGCCAGGTCGACGTCGCCGTCGATGGCGGTGACGCTCGGGTAGGCCCGCACGCCCGCCACCGCGCGCACCTCCCGGTGCACCGGGTAGACGGGACCGGTGAAGTCGGCGGCCAGCAGGTTGCGCAGGACGGTCTGGCCGACCCCGCCGGGCTCGCGGGAGGCGCCGATGACCGCGACCGAGCCCGGGGTCAGCAGCCTGGCGATCGACCTGGACTCGGCCCGGTGCTCGCGGGCCGCCGTCACCTCGGCGGAGGTCTCGGTGGGGGTGAGGTCGAGCGTCATGCGGACGACGCCGTCGGCGAACTGGCTCTGGGCGGTGTAGCCGGCCTGGCGCAGCAGGCCCATCATGCGCATGTTGGCGGGCAGGACATCGGCGATGAAACGCTCGATGCCGTGCTCGCGGGCGGTGGCGGCCAGGTGCTCCAGGAGCACGGAGGCCACTCCCCTGCCCTGGTGGGCGTCCTCGACGAGAAAGGCCACCTCGGCCTCGCCCGGCCCGGTGCGGTCGTAGCGGATCACGGCGACCATCTCGGTGCCGATGGTGGCGATCAGGGCGACCCTGTGGAGATAGTCGACATTGGTGAACCGCTCGACGTCGCGGTCGGACAACCGCGGCCGCGGCCCAAAGAACCGGAAATAGATCGACTCGTCCGACAGTCGCGAGTAAAAGGCACGGAGGCGGTCCGCGTCGGCGGGCCTGATCGGGCGTACGTGCGCCGTGCCGCCGTCGGCCAGGACGACGTCGGCCTCCCAATGAGCCGGATATTGTGCCTCCACAGTCTCGAGCGTAAACCCGCATCCCACATGCCAAGACCCGGGGCCCAGTTGGGCAACGCTTGTGCATCGACTCCAGCTTGGTGTGATGGGTCCGCCCCACGAGCAGCCCGGAAGCTGTTAGTTTTGCCGTGGCCAGGGTGGACTGAAGGCAGCAAGGTGGTGACATCATGACGCGGGTCGTCGTGGTGGGCGATCTCATGACCGACGCGGTCGCGCGCGCCCGTTATGCGCTCGCCAGGGCGAGCGACACCCCGGCGATCGTGACGATGCACGGTGGCGGCTCGGGTGCGAACATCGCCTCGTGGCTCGCCGTCGAGGGTGCGGAAGTGGCCTTCATCGGCCGCAGAGGCGCCGACATCACCGGGCGAAACCGCGACATGGAGTTGATGGGCTACGGCGTGGACGCGCGGCTCGTCATGGATCCCGAGCGGCCCACCGGCACCTGCGTGGTGCTGGTCACACACAAGGGCGAGCGCACGATGCTCTCCGACCCCGGCGCCAACGCCGCGCTGTCGCCTGAGGACTTGCCGCGCGACCTGTTCACCTCGGGCTCGCACCTGCATCTTTCGGGCTACACGCTGATCAACGAGGGCTCGCGCGACGCCGGTCTCGCGGCGCTCGACATGGCCAGGCGCGGTGGGATGTCGATCTCGGTGGACTGCGCCTCGTCCGCGCCGCTCGAGCGTACCGGGGCCGAGCCGTTCCTGGAGTGGACCAACGGCGTCAAGCTGCTGTTCGCCAATGCCGACCAGGCGAAGGTGCTGACCGGCCGCGATGACCCGGAGGCCGCGGCCAAGGTGCTGACGGCGTGGTTCCCGCAGGTCGTGATCAAGCAGAACGCCGAGGGCGCGCTGTGGTTCAGCAACGGCCGCCCCGAGCCGGTCCACGTGGCCGCCGAGCCGGTCGACAAGATCGTTGACGGCACGGGGGCGGGCGACGCGTTCTCCGCCGGCTTCCTGCCGCCGTGGCTGGAGGGCAAGCCGCCGGCCGAAGCGCTGGCCTCGGGATGCCGGCTGGCGGCCAAGGCGATCATGCATTTGGGCGCTCGTCCGCCCTTCTAGACAGCTCGTCCTAGACAGGACGCCGGGCGTGCTGAACGCCGGCGTCAGCTGACGGTCGCCAGGGCCAGCGGCAGCACGGCCGGAGCGCCGGCGTGGCGGACGAGGGCGGTGGCCAGCGTCATCGTCCACCCGGTGTCGACCCGGTCGTCCACGAGCAGGACGGGCCCGCCGCACTGGGCGATCTGGGCGCCGAGGTCCTTGGGCATGGCCAGGGTGCCTCTGACCGCCTGGACCCGCTTGGCGCTGTTGAACTGCTGTCCGGGCGAGCCGGCCCGATAGCCCAGCTCCCCGAGGTTGGTCAGCCGCCCGACCTGTGCCAGCCGCTCGGCGAACGAGCGCACGAGCTTCGGCCGCGTCGCGGACGGAACGCTGACCACGGCCACCGGCCGCTCACGCCAGTCCCAGGCGGACAGCACCCGTACGACGGCCGCGAACATGTCGTCGGCCATCGGCCCGTCGTCGCCGTTGAACAGCTCTCGCAGCCGGTTGCCCCACCCGATGTCGGTCAGCCGCCCGAGCGCCCGGCCCGGCTCCGCGCCCAGCTCCGGCTTGATCCGCCCGGACAGGTCGGCCAGGCCGGTCGGCCACTGTTTGCGGGCCTCGATCTCGACACCGGGCCTGCTCAACCGCTCGCGGGCGGTTTCCACGGCCTGCGCGGCGATCTCCGGCGAGCGGTGCCTGCCCGTGCAGTTGTCGCAGCGGCCGCAGGGCCGGGCGGTCTCGTCGTCGAGGTGCCTGCGCAGGTAGTGCTCCCTGCACTCGGTCGTGGTCAGGTAGCCGAGCATGGCCTCCTGCTCGGCCCTGCGCTCGGCGGCGATGCGGGTGTAACGCTCGGTGTCGTACGCCCACGGCTCCCCGGTGGCCTCCCAGCCGCCCTTGACCCGCCGGACGGCGCCGTCCACGTCGAGGACCTTGAGCATCATCTCCAGGCGGCTGCGGCTCAGATCGACGGCGGTCTCGAGCGCGGGGGTGGACATGACACCGCCGCGTTCTTCGAGGGTCTGGAGCGTGGCGCGGACGACGGGTTCGGGCGGGAACGCCAGCGAGGCGAAATAGGCCCAGATGTCGCGGTCCTCGACACCGGGCAGCAGGATCACCTCGGCCCGCTCCACCCCGCGTCCGGCCCGGCCGACCTGCTGGTAGTAGGCGACCGGCGACTGCGGCGCCCCCACGTGCACGACGAATCCCAGGTCGGGCTTGTCGAAGCCCATCCCGAGCGCGCTCGTGGCCACCAACGCCTTGATCTTGTTGCTGAGCAGTGCTTCCTCGGCCGCCAGCCGCTCGGCCGGGTCGGTCTGACCGGAGTAGGCGGCCACCTCGTGCCCCTGCTCGCGCAGGTAGCCCGCGATCTCGTGGGCGGCGGCCACGGTCAGCGTGTAGACGATGCCGGAGCCGGGCAGCTCACGCAGCGTCTGGGCCAGCCACGCCAGCCGTTGCTCGGCCGTGGGCAGGCGTACGACGGACAGGTGCAGGCTCTCGCGCTCCAGCGGCCCACGCAGCACGAGCGTGTCGTCCCCGTCGGGCCGCAGCTCCGCGGGGAGGCGCATCTGCTCGGCCACGTCGCGGGTGACGCGGGCGTTGGCGGTGGCGGTGGTGGCCAGGACGGGGATGCCGGGCGGCAGGTCCTCGAACAGCCGCGCCAGCCTGCGGTAGTCGGGCCTGAAGTCGTGGCCCCAGTCGGAGATGCAGTGCGCCTCGTCGACCACCACGAGCCCGGCGCTCTCGGCCAGCTCGGGCAGCACGTTGTCGCGGAAGTCGGGGTTGTTGAGCCGCTCGGGACTGACCAGCAGCACGTCCACCATGCCGTCGGCGACCTGGCCGTAGATCTCCTCCCACGCCTCCGGGTTGGCGGAGTTGATCGTGACGGCCCTGATGCCGGCCCGCTCGGCGGCGGCGATCTGGTTGCGCATCAGCGCCAGCAGCGGCGAGACGATGACCGTGGGGCCCTCACCCAGCTCCCGCAGGAGCGCGGTGGCCACGAAGTAGACGGCCGACTTGCCCCAGCCGGTGCGCTGCACGACCAGCACCCTGCGCCGGTCGAGGACGAGGGCCTCGATGGCCGCCCACTGGTCGTCGCGGAGCCTCGCGTGCGCTCCGGCCAGCGCTTGAAGGCGTTCCTCGGCCTCTTGCCGCAGCATCCCGGCATCTGGGGCGTCAATCATGCACCCTTGTTACCACCTTTCCCGCCGTGGTTCGCGCTCCTCCTGGTGAAACCCCATCCTGTACGGCTGCGCCGACTGGGCTCCACCCGCCGCACGGGGCCGGGCCCCGTCCAGGGGAACGCTCCTCCGGTTCACCGAGCCGGGCGCCGATACGTGCGCCTCGTGGGCCGGCCGCGTGGTGAATCGCGAGCCGGCACAACGGGCAGGGCGGACGTTCGGAACCGCACTCAGGACGGATCCCCGTGCTCCGGGAAGGCGTTGATCGTGACCCGGTGCATGCGGCGGCGCTCGGTGTAGTCGGCCACCGCGTAGTGCTGGGTCGGCCGGTTGTCCCAGAAGGCCAGGGTGCCGGGCCGCCACCGCAGGCGGCACTGGTACTCCGGCGAGCGGATGTGATCGATTAGGAACGGCAGCAGCGCCTCGTTCTCCCGGTCCGACAGGCCGACCAGGCGCGTCGTCGAGGACCGGTTAACGAACAGGGCCTTCCTGCCCGTCTCCGCGTGCACGCGCACCACCGGGCGCTCGATCGGCGGCCACTTGGCCTGGATCTCGGCCAGGTCGAACGGATGCCCCTTGGCGATCGCCTTCTTCATCGACATCGTGATGTCGTGCACGGCCGTCAGCTCGTCACACAACCGCTGCAGCGACGGGGACAACGTTTCGTACGCCAGGTAGGTGTTCGCCCAGCACGTGTCACCGCCCACGCTGGGCAGCTGGACGCAGCGCAACAGCGAGCCCATGGGCGGCGTGGGCTCGAAGGTGTTGTCGCTGTGCCACTCGTCGCCCCCCTCGCCCTTGGGTGAGGTCTGGTCGAGCACATGGATGGGGCTGGCGGAGTCCTTCTTGAAGGCCGGGTGGTTGAGCGTGCCGAAGTTCAGGGCGAACTGCAGGTGCTGCTCGTCGTCGATGTGCTGGTCGCGGAAGAACAGCACGAGGTGCTTGAGCCAGCCCTCCCGCAGAGTCGCGACCTCTTCCTGCGACAGCGGCTTGCGCAGATCGACCCCGGTGACCTCGGCGCCGATGTGCTTGGTCACGGGATGAAACTCGATCATGACGCCTCCGGGAACGCGGAATCCTCGTCGGCAAAGTAACACCAAGCAATTGCTTGGTCAACCAGAGATACGCTATCGAACAAGCCTGCGATAAGTGGCCGGCATCGAGTACCATCGTGGTTCGGGCACGATGTTCGCCGTCATACCTTTCCCGGCTTCCCTGCCGGGTGGATGACCAGCTCAGTCATCGGCGAGGAGGCGTCTTCCATGGCTGGATATGCCACAGGGGACCCGGCTCGTGCCATCATCTCCAAAGGCGAACACACCGGAACCCCTACTGGTCGCGCGACGGCACGCGCCTCTGGCCGCCATCGCCTCGCGACCGGGACGGGTGACGTCGACGCCTCACACGCCGATCTGACGCTTCTCCAGCGAGCTGACGGCTACGGTTACAGCACGAGAGCAGAAGGAGGATGCGCTTCCCCTCGGCGCGACGGCCGAGGCAGCCGCGCAGCACAAGATGGCCCGACGTACGACTGCACCCCCGCCTGAGGACTTTGAGGAGCGGATCGTCGACATCGACGTCTCCTCCGAAATGCGCACGAGCTTTCTCGAGTACGCCTACTCGGTGATCTACCAGCGGGCCCTGCCCGACGCGCGTGACGGCCTCAAGCCCGTGCAGCGGCGCATCCTCTACTCCATGAGCGAGATGGGCCTGCGCCCCGACCGCGGGCACGTCAAGTCCTCACGCGTCGTCGGCGACGTCATGGGCAAGCTGCACCCGCACGGCGACTCCGCCATCTATGACGCGCTGGTGCGGCTGGCGCAGCCGTTCTCCATGCGGCTGCCGCTGGTGGACGGCCACGGCAACTTCGGCTCGCCCGACGATCTGCCCGCCGCCATGCGATACACCGAGGCCAGGCTGGCCCCGGCCGCCATGCTCATGGTGGAGTCGCTCGACGAGGAGACCGTCGACTTCAAGCCCAACTACGACGGGCAGGAGACCGAGCCCGGCGTCATGCCGTCGGCGTTCCCCAACCTGCTGGTCAACGGCACGAGCGGCATCGCGGTCGGCATGGCGACCAACATGGCGCCGCACAACCTCACCGAGGTCGTGGCGGCCGCCCGGCATCTGATCAAGAAGCCGGACGCGACGCTGGACGAGCTGATGAGGTTCGTGCCCGGTCCCGACCTGCCGACCGGCGGCTCGATCATCGGGCTGCAGGGCGTGCGGGACGCATACGAGACCGGGCGTGGCACGTTCCGGATGCGGGCCAAGTGCGCCGTCGAGCAGATCACCCCGCGCCGCAAGGGCATCATCGTCACCGAGCTGCCCTACAACGTCGGCCCCGAGCGCGTGGTCACCAAGATCAAGGAGCTGGTCACCTCCAAGAAGCTCCAGGGCATCGCCGACCTGAAGGATCTCACCGACCGGCACAAGGGCCTGCAGCTGGTCATCGAGATCAAAAACGGTTTCATCCCCGAGGCCGTCCTGGAGGAGCTCTACCGGCTGACGCCGATGGAGGAGACGTTCGGCATCAACAACGTCGCCCTGGTGGACGGCGAGCCGCGCACGCTGGGCCTGCGCGAGCTGCTCCAGGTCTACGTCGACCACCGGCTCGAGGTGGTGCGCCGCAGGTCGGAATACCGGCGCCGCAAGCGCGAAGAACGCCTGCACCTGGTCGACGGCCTGATTATCGCGCTGCTCAACATCGACGAGGTCATCCAGGTCATCCGTGCCTCCGACGACTCGGCGCAGGCGCGCACGCGGTTGATGGACGTGTTCGACCTGACCGAGATCCAGGCCGCCTACATCCTCGACACGCCGCTGCGCCGCCTGACCCGCTACGACAAGCTGGAGCTGGACCGGGAGAAGGAGACGCTGAGCGACGAGATCGCCAAGCTGACCGAGATCCTGTCCTCGGAGGCCAAGATGCGCCAGGTCGTCTCGGGCGAGCTGGCCGACGTGGCCAAGAAATACGGCACGCCGCGCCGCACGGTCCTGCTGGAGGCCCCCGGCGTGGCCCGGACCCCCGTTGTCTCGCTCCAGGTGGCCGACGACCCGTGCCTGGCGCTGCTGTCGTCGACCGGCCTGCTGGCCCGCACCTCCGACGCGACGCCGCTGCCGGGCGAGGGCGAACGTTCGGCCCATGACGTGCTGGTCTCGGCGGTACGCACCTCGGTGCGGGGCGAGGTCGGCGTGGTGACGTCGCTGGGCCGGCTGATCCGGGTGCAGGTTGTGGACCTGCCGACTCTGCCGTCCACGGCCAACCCGCCGTCGCTGTCCGGCGGTCACCCGGTCTCCGAATACGTCTCACTGCAGCCCGACGAGCAGGTCATCGGGCTGGGCTCGCTGGATCCCGACGGGCCCGGGCTGACCCTGGGCACGGCGCAGGGCGTGGTCAAGCGGGTGGTGCCCGACTACCCTGCCAACCGCGACGACTTCGAAGTGATCACCTTGAAGGACGGCGACACCGTGGTGGGCGCGGTCGAGCTGGTGTCCGAGTCGCACGACCTGGTGTTCATCGCCTCCAACGCCCAGTTGCTGCGATTCCCGGCCTCGCTGGTGCGACCGCAGGGGCGGCCGGCGGGCGGCATGGCGGGGATCCGGCTGGAGGACGGGGCCAGGGTGATCTGGTTCGGCGTGGTCGATCCTGAGCTGCCCGCGCACGTGGTCACGATCGCCGGGTCATCGACGGCCCTGCCGGGCACGCAGGTGGGCGGTGGCAAGGTGTCCGACTACGCCGAGTTCCCCGCCAAGGGGCGGGCCACCGGTGGGGTAAGGGCACAGCGGTTCTTGAAGGGCGAGGACGAGTTGCTGCTGGCGTGGGCGGGGCCTGCGCCGGCCAAGGCGGTGTCCGGGGTCGGCAAGCCGGTGCCGTTGCCGGAGGAGATCGGCCGGCGGGACGGCTCAGGCGTCCGCCTGACGCACACCATCGGCGCCATCGGCGGCGCCCTCGGCTCCGGCCCGGAAGCCCTCCCGCCCGCCGTCGAGTCCTCGGCCTCGCCGCCCGAAGACGAGTAGCCACACCCTCCGACGCCCCCGGCAAGCCCCGGGGGCGTCGGAGTCTACGGCCTAGCGTTGGAGTGGGGCCGGCTTGGTAGCAGGGACCGGGAGTGGGTCAGTCCCGGCAGAGGCAGAACGGGTGCCCGGCCGGATCGAGGAACACCCGGAAGCTGTCGTCCTCGCTGGGCTGGTACTCATGCTTGACGGCGCCGATCTCGAGCGCCCGCTTCTCCGCCTCCTCCATGTCGTCCACGCTGAGATCGAGATGGAACTGCTGGGGCCGCTCGGGGTCGGGCCAGGTCGACGGCCGGAAGTCAGGTGCGAGCTGGAACGCCAGCCGCCGGGGCGGCCCTCCGTCGGTCACCACCACCCAATCGTCCTCGACCGACGTGATCGGCCAGCCGAGCAGCCGGGAGTAGAACTCGGCCAGCCCTTGGGGATCGGGCGTGTCGAGGACGACGCTCCGGAATTCCGCGATGCCCCTCATCATTCACCTCTCTCTGACGTGGTTGCGAGAATGGGTGCCATGGCTGTCAACTCGTTCATGGTTCCGCTCGGCGCTCCCGCGCCCGACTTCGATCTCACCGCTATCGACGGCGGCAGCGTCTCGCTGGAAGACCTCAAAGACTCTCCCGCCACACTGGTGGTCTTCCTCTCCAACCACTGCCCCTACGTGCGGCACATCGAGAAGGGCCTGGGCGCGCTGGCCGCGGACTACGGCGCCCGGCTGTCGATCGTCGCCATCTGCAGCAACGACAGCGTTAATTACCCGGACGACGATCCCACACACCTGGCCGAGCAGGCCGCCAGAGCCGGGTTCACGTTCCCGTACCTGCTGGACGACACCCAGGAGGTGGCCAAGGCATACAAGGCCGCCTGCACGCCCGACTTCTTCCTGTACGACTCCCGGCTCAAGCTCGTCTACCGGGGAGAATTCGACGGCTCCCGCCCTGGCAACTCGGTGCCGGTGACCGGCGCGTCGCTGCGGGCGGCCATCGACGCCCTGCTGGAGGGCGGCGAGGTGCCCGTGGAGCAGAGCCCGTCGCTCGGCTGCAGCATCAAGTGGAAGCCGGGCAACGAGCCCGCCTGAACGGCACTGAACGCTTGCGCCTGACCCCGCTCGGCATGCCCAGACCACCGGGGCTGGGCATGCCCGCGACGGCCCGATACCGGCGTTTACGGCGAGCCCAGCGGGCCGAAGGCACGCAGTGCGGCGTCCAGCCCGAGGGGGTTGCCCAAAAGATCTTTTGCCCTTGAAGACGGCGCGCACCCGGCCGCCCCGCGCTTGAAGACGGCGCGTCACCCGTGGATATGGCGCGCACCTGTGGGATGGCGGCGCGGATGGCGAGCACGGGTGACGGCGCGGATGGCGAGCACAGGTGACGGCGCGGATGGCGAGCACAGGTGACGGCGCGGATGGCGAGCACAGGTGACGGCGCGGATGGCGAGCACAGGTGACGGCGCGGATGGCGAGCACAGGTGGCGAGCACGAGTGGCGAGCGAGGATGACGGGATCGGGTGGTGGGGTCGGTCAGCGGGTGGAGGCGGAGATCGCCGTCGGGAGCGCGAGTAGGAGCTCGTGCGGCTGGCCGCCCTGCCAGTGCCGGATCAGCCGGGCGCCCGCGTCCCCGGGATCGAACTCCTCACACCCCAATGGCCCGAAGCAGCCCGCCTGGTCCAGCATCAGGATGAGCGGATCGTCATCGGGCAGGCTGGCGGCGTAGGCGGCGGTGTCGATGAGGGCCAGCGCGCACCTGGCGTTGCGACCGTCGTCGTTGGACTCCACGCGGTCAAGGCGGCGCCAGGCTTGAGCACGGAGATACGCGGCGAGCGATTCGGACCTGGTCACGACTGAAACCTTCTTAGATCACGTACATGCGGCTACGACATCATCACGCAAGGTGACGTGCTTTCGTGGGACCTTTGCCAACTCCCGCCTGTCGCCACCCCGGGAGCAGCCACTTTTGAGGGTGGTGTCATCATCTGGGACATGAGTGCGTTCGACGACCTGTATGCCGCCAACGCTAAGTTTGCGAAAGACTTCGGGAGCTCCGAGCTCACCGGCCGGGCAGCCCGCAGGCTGGCGGTCGTGACCTGCATGGACTCGCGCATCGACCCGCTCGGCCTGCTCGGGTTGCAGGCGGGGGACGCCAAGATTCTCCGCAACGCCGGCGCCCGCGTGACTGATGACGTGCTGCGGACGCTGGTACTGGCCGTTTACCTGCTCGGGGTCGAGCGCGTGCTGGTCATGCCGCACACGGACTGCGGCATGGCCAAGGTGACGGACGCGGACGTGCACGCTCTCACCAGTGAGCGCGGGGTGGACACCCGCAGCCTGGAGTTTCATACGGTGCCCGACCAGTACGAGGCGCTGCGCCACGATCTGACCCGTATCCGCACCAGCCCGTTCCTGCCCGCGGACATGCCGGTGGCCGGTGCGGTCTACGACGTCCGGACGGGCCGCCTGACCGCGTCCGAGTTCTGAAGCGGCGAGGCAGGGCGCACCAGCTCCAGATAGGCCTAGGACGGCCTCAGGAATGCGCCCAGACGGCTCTTAGGCCCCCTGCACCTCGAACATGGTGCAGGAGGGACGGAACGCCGTCTGGTGGCCTCTAGGCGTCGATGTGGTCGCGGTCGACCTCGGCGGCGCTGTTGACGATGAACTCCCGCCGCGGCGCCACATCGCTCCCCATGAGCAGGTTGAAGATGCCCTCGGCGCCTTCGGCGTCCTCGATGCGCACCCGGCGCAGGATCCGGTGCCGTGGGTCCATCGTGGTCTCGGCCAGCTGGTCGGCGTCCATCTCGCCCAGACCCTTGTAGCGCTGCACAGGGTCCTTCCACCGCTTGCCGCGCCGCTCCAGGTCCCGCAGCACCCGCTGCAGCTCGGCGTCGGAGTAGCAGTAGATGTATTTCTCTTTGCCCTTGCCGGGGTTGGTGAGCTCGATGCGGTGCAGCGGCGGCACGGCCGCGAACACCCGCCCGGCCTCCAGCATCGGCCGCATGTAGCGGTGGAAGAGCGTCAGCAGCAGGGTGCGGATGTGGGCGCCGTCCACGTCGGCGTCGGCCATGAGGATGACCTTGCCGTAGCGGGCCGCCTCGATGTCGAACGAGCGCCCGGAGCCGGCGCCGACGACCTGGATGATGGCGGCGCATTCGGCGTTTTTGAGCATGTCGCTCACGGACGCCTTCTGGACGTTGAGGATCTTGCCCCGGATCGGCAGCAGCGCCTGGAACTCCGAGTCGCGGGCCAGTTTGGCGGTGCCCAGCGCCGAGTCGCCCTCGACGATGAACAGCTCGCTGCGGTCCACGCCTTCGCTGCGGCAGTCGACGAGCTTGGCGGGCAGCGCGGAGCTTTCCAACGCACTCTTGCGCCGCTGGTTGTCGCGGTGCTCGCGGGCCGCGATGCGGGCCTTGGCGGCGGCGACGATCTTCTCCAGAACGGCTCGCAGCGGCTGCTTGTAGCCGCGCGGCGGGTTGGTGAAGATCTCCTTGAGCTCGCGCGAGACGACATGGGAGACGATGCGGGTGGCCGCCGAGGTGCCCAGCACCTCCTTGGTCTGCCCCTCGAACTGCGGCTCGGGCACTCTGACCGTGACCACGCCGGTCAGGCCTTCGGAGATGTCGTCCTTGGTGACGGGGTCGTCGCCGTTTTTCAGCAGGCGGGTCTCGCGCAGCAGCTCGTTGACCGTGCGCACCAGGCCACGCTCGAATCCGCTCAGGTGGGTGCCGCCCTTGGGGGTGGCGATCACGTTGACGAACGACCGCACGGTGGACTCGTAGCCCTTGCCCCAGCGGACCGCCACGTCCACGGTCAGCTCGCGCTGCACCTCGGTGGGCGTCATGTGGCCCTGGTCGTCGAGGACCGGCACGGTCTCGTGGAAGTGGCCCACGCCCTGCAGCCGCAGCACGTCGCAGACGGGCTCGTCACGGGCCAGGAACTCGGTGAACTCGGAGATGCCGCCGTCGAAGCGGAACTCCTCCTCCACGCGCTCCTCGTGCCTGCTGTCGTAGACGGCCAGGGTCAGCCCGGGCACCAGGAACGCGGTCTGCCGCAGGCGCACGTGGATCTCGTCCATCGAGACCTCGGCCTCGGGCAGGAAGATCTGCTTGTCGGCCCAGAAGCGCACCCGGGTGCCGGTGACCTTGCGCGGGAGCGTGGCGCCGACCCGCAGCCCGGACTTCTTCTTGAACTTCGCCGTCGGCCCGTCACCGTCGAAGATGCCGGGGACGCCGCGGCGAAAGCTGATCTCGTGAACCCGCCCGTCCCTGTCCACCTCGACGTCGAGCCTCGCCGACAGGGCGTTGACCACGGACGCGCCCACGCCGTGCAGGCCGCCGGACGCGCCGTAGGAGCCGCCGCCGAACTTTCCGCCCGCGTGCAGCTTGGTGTAGACGAGCTCCACACCGGCCAGTCCGCTCTTCGGCTCGACGTCGACCGGGATGCCACGGCCGTTGTCGCGGACCTCGATGGAGCCGTCGGCGTAGAGCTCGACCTCGATCCGGTCACAGTGCCCTGCCAGCGCCTCGTCGACGCCGTTGTCCACGATCTCCCAGAGGCAGTGCATGAGCCCGCGACTGTCGGTGGACCCGATGTACATCCCCGGGCGCTTGCGGACGGCCTCGAGGCCCTCAAGCACCGACAGGTGACGAGCCGTGTAACCCGCCTCCACTAGCGTCACTCCAGCTCCCCAGGTCTAAGCATCGAACACGTGTGCGTAGCCTACCGTTCTTCCCGTACGCACGCGTACAAGCTTGCCATGGCGACACGTTTGCCGTTACCAACCGGCTGATCGTCATTACTATCGGACACATTCTGCTCTGGGCGTAGAGAGGGGGAGGTTGGGAAGCTCCACGTCCGGTTAGATGTTGTCCAAGTGACTGACGCCAGATCCTCGCTTCGGCGGGGGTGACCCGAAAGGCGATACGTGACTGGAGCTCTCGCCCCCGTTAAGCCGCTGACGGCCCTCGACCGCTGCGACCGCTGCGGCGCCCAGGCCTACATTCGCGCGACCCTGCCCATAGGCGGGGAGCTGCTGTTCTGCGCCCACCACGGGCGTCAGCACATCGCGGCGCTGCGCGAAAAGGGCGCCGACATCCTGGACGAGTCGGCTCGACTCAGCAAGACCGATTCAATTGCCCCCAACGACGAGCGCTGACCCGGCGCTGGTCGTGATGAGATAACCACATATCGCGTGACAGTGACGGCGACCCCGGGCGTGCCCGGGGTCGCCGTCCTGCGTAAGACGCCGTGGCCGGCGCGCCCATTCCCGTAGACCGCCGCCCGGTGGTCAGCGTCCCGTACGCCACCGCCCGGTGGTCAGCGCACCCGGTAGTGATACCGGCCGGCGATCTCGAACCCCTCGCCGCGATACAGCGCCTGCGCGGCCTGGTTGGGCGCGGTGGTGACCAAATACGCGGAGTCCGTGCCCGCGTGCCGCGCCAGCGCCCGCAGCACGGTACGGGCCAGCCCACGGCGGCGCGCCTCCGGCCGGGTGGCCATGCAGTAGATCCCCAGCGTGCCGCCCTGCGGTACGGCCCGCCCGACGGCAAGTGCCACGCCGCCCTCCTCGTAGGCCCCATACCAGGCCGGTACGCCGGTGCAAATGCGCTCGGCTTCCTCGATCCCGCTGCCGAACCGCCCGTCCACGGCCCACCAGGTCTCGAGCCACCCCCGCCAGGGCCGCTCCTCGATCCTGACCTCGCGCTCCGCCTCGCCCAGCGCCTCGGGACGGAGAGAGCCGGCCGCCATGACGAGGGTCGGGTCGACCAGCTCGTAGCCCCTAGCCTCCAGCTCCTCGTCCAGACCGGGCGTTGCCCCAAGCCCCACGGAGAAGACGCAACGCTGCCCACGCTCCCGGTAGAACCGCTCAGCCCTCTGGATGGCCCCGCCCAGATCCACCGGCTGCCCCAACGCGAGCACCGAGTTGGCCCGCTTGGTCACGCCTCCCGCGTAACGCAACACCCACCCGTCGCAAACGAGCTGCTCATAGGCAGGCCAGGCCTCGTGCACAAGCATGTCGAAATCCACTCGCGCAGCCTAGCCAAGCGCCCCATCGCCCCGTGACACCCGGGCGTGTCGCCGCACCATTGGCCCGGGTTTCAGCGAAGCGGACGGCCCGCGTGGCCCGCCGTACAGAAGGAAAGACCAGCACCAATAGGCTGAGGGACGTGCTGATTGTGTTGCCGCCGTCGGAGGGGAAGGCCTCCGAGGGGAGCGGCCCGCCCCTCGGGCAGCTGTCGTTTTCGTCGCTCGACAAGCCCCGCAAGCGGGTGCAGACCGCGCTCATCCGGGCCTCCAAACGCCGAGACGCCCTCGACGTGCTGGGCCTGTCCCCCGGTCTGGCGGGCGAGCTGGCCAAGAACACGGCGCTGCCGGCGGCCCCCACACTCCCCGCCGCCGAGCTCTACACCGGCGTGCTCTACGACAATCTCGGACTTGACACATTGGATCCCGACGCCCGGGCCCGGGCGGCCGAATCGGTCCTGATCTTCTCCGGCCTGTGGGGCGTGGTCCGGATCACCGACCGGATCCCGCCGTACCGCCTCTCGATGGGCGTCAACCTCTCACCCGTGGGCGGGCTGGCCGCGTTCTGGCGTCCCCAGATCTCCAAGGCGCTGGACACGCTCCCGGGCCTGGTGGTGGACCTGCGCTCGGCGACGTACGCGGCCGCCTGGCAGCCGGGCGAGCGCTCGGTGACGGTACGGGTGTTCAGGGACGGCAAGGTCGTCAGCCACATGGCCAAGGCCACCCGCGGCGAGATCGCCCGCGCCCTCCTCCACCAGGACGCCACCCCGGCCACCCCGGACGAGCTGGCCAAGATCCTGGACGCCCTCGGCTACACCGTCACGCTGACGCCTCCCTCTCGCGCAAACCGCCCCTGGACGCTGGACGTGCACGTCAACGACCCTTCGTGAGCCAACGCGAAGAAGCCCCGCACGGATAGCCGTGCGGGGCTTCTTCGTTCAGCCGATCAGTCCAGCCCGATCAGTCGAGGTAGTCGCGGAGCACCTGCGACCGGGACGGGTGGCGCAGCTTGGACATGGTCTTGGACTCGATCTGGCGAATGCGCTCACGGGTCACCCCGTAAACCTTGCCGATCTCGTCCAGCGTCTTCGGCTGTCCGTCGGTGAGCCCGAAGCGCATCGAGACGACGCCCGCCTCCCGCTCCGACAACGTGTCGAGAACGGAGTGCAGCTGCTCCTGGAGCAGCGTGAAGCTGACGGCGTCGGCCGGAACGATGGCCTCGGAGTCCTCGATGAGGTCGCCGAACTCGCTGTCGCCCTCCTCGCCCAGCGGCGTGTGGAGCGAGATGGGCTCACGACCGTATTTCTGGACCTCGACGACCTTCTCGGGCGTCATGTCCAGCTCGCGGGCCAGCTCCTCCGGCGTGGGCTCGCGGCCGAGGTCCTGCAGCATCTGCCGCTGGACGCGGGCCAGCTTGTTGATCACTTCGACCATGTGGACCGGGATGCGGATGGTCCGCGCCTGGTCGGCCATGGCACGCGTGATCGCCTGCCGGATCCACCACGTGGCGTAGGTGGAGAACTTGTAGCCCTTGGTGTAGTCGAACTTCTCCACGGCCCTGATCAGGCCCAGGTTGCCTTCCTGGATCAGGTCGAGGAACAGCATGCCGCGGCCGGTGTAGCGCTTGGCCAGCGAGACCACGAGCCGGAGGTTGGCCTCCAGCAGGTGGTTCTTGGCCCGGCGGCCGTCCTCGGCGATCCACTCCAGCTCGGCCCGGACGTCGACCGGCAGGCTGCCGGTCTCGTCGCCGCCCAGCTGCTCCTCGGCGAACAGGCCCGCCTCGATGCGCTTGGCCAGCTCGACCTCCTGCTCGGCGTTGAGCAGGGGGACCTTGCCGATCTGCTTGAGGTAGTCCTTGACCGGGTCGGCGGTGGCGCCGGCGGCTGCGACCTGCGCGACCGGGGCGTCATCGTCGTCGTCGGACAGGATGAGGACCTCGTCCTCGGTCTTCTCCGTCGCCGCGATCTCGGAGGGCTTGGGCTCCTCCTCGGTCTCGTCGTCGGAGTCGGAGTCACCCTCGGCGTCGGACTCCTCGGCGACGATCACCTCGTCGTCGACCTCGATGTCCTCGAGGTCCTCCAGCTCCACGTCGCCGTCGAGCTCGATGTCCTCGTCGTCGTTGTCCGCGTCGGCGGACTCGGGCGCCTTCGGCTTGGTCTCGGCAGGCCCAGCGTTCTTCGGCTCGGCCTTCTTGGCGGCGGCGGGAGCCGCGGCCTTCTTCGCCGCCGGAGCGGCCTTCTTCGCAGGGGCCGCCTTCTTGGCGGCCGGCTCGGCTTCAGCGGCGCCCACGACCGCGGTCACGGTCTCGGGCTGCTGCTCTTTGGCGGCCGCCGCCGTCTTGGTCTTGACGGGGGCGGCGGTGCGGCGCTTTGCTGGACCACGAGACTTCTTCGGCGCAGCCGAATCCGCGGCGGTCACCACCACGGTCACGCCCTCTTTACTGAGGTTCCGCAAGAACGCGGCGGCGTGCGACATGGGGATGTCCGCCTCCTCGAAGGCCTGACGGACATCCTCAGACTCGAGGAAACCCTGCGAGCGCCCACGCTCGAGCAGTCGCTGAATGACGGGCTCGTTCAGCTCTTGTGGCTTCGAGCGAGTCGAACTTGCAGGCGACACGAACACCTCTCGAACGAACGCGTGGCGACAATGGACCCAGATGCCCGCTGGGGGGCTGCTCCCTCTCTCGGAGATCAGTGAGGCCGTGCGGACCGCGACGGACCTGCACAGCATTGTGGCACGACCCCGCACTCCATACGGCCACCTCCCGGCGGTTGACCTCCACCCTAGGCCGACCGAGACAGTAGTGCGTACGTAAGCGGGGCACTGATACCCGAAAGCAACCGTTATGACTGTTTCATTCAGTCACTCTTCGTGGCTGGCGGGACGTGAATTGCTAGCGCAGTAACGTCATCATCCTGTTCATATCCAGACAACATCCGGTCAACCAGGAAGTCCAGCAACATGTGCGGACTACTTACGACCTCAGGCGGCGCTTCGGTCACAACACTGCAAAGCTCGGCGAGTCCGGCATCCAGCCCGCGCTTCCTGTTCTCCACGAGACCGTCGGAGTAGAGCACGGCGGTATGGCCGGGCGGCACCACGAACCGGAACTGCCTACGGCTGGTCGGCCAGCCTAGCGGAGTGCCGGGCTCGGCGTCGCACAGGATCGCCGTGCCCTGCGGAGAGACCAGCACGGGCGGTGGGTGGCCGGCCAGGGCGAGCGTGCCCTCGCCGGTCACAGGCTCCACGACCATGTAGGCCAGGGTCGTGACCTGCTCCTCCTCTTCGGTGGCCTCGAAGACGCGATCCAGGCCGGTGAGCACGGCCGCGGGCGGCGGGTTGGTCAGCGCCAGCGCCCGCATGGCGTTGCGGATGCGGCCCATCCCCGCCGCGGCCTTGACACCCTTGCCCATCACGTCGCCGACGACGGCCGCCACGCGCCCGTCCTGCAGCACGAAGGCGTCGTACCAGTCACCGCCGACCTGGACGTGGCGGCTGCCCGAGCGGAAGCGCTGGGCCAGCTCCAGGCCCTTGACCACGGGCAGGCGGTCGGGCAGCAGGCTGCGCTGGAGGGTCTCGGCGGTGCGGTGCTCGCGCTCGAACAGGGTGGCCCGCTCGACCGCCAGCGCGCACTGGCCGGCCAGCGCCTCCAGGAAGACGCCGTCCTCCTGGGAGATCTTCACCGGCCGGGTGAAGGAGAATCGGAGCGCTCCCAGTGCCCGCCCTGCGGCCAGCAGCGGCAGCCCGACCCAGGCCCGCTCGTCGCTGTTGGCCAGGTAGTTGGCCAGGACCTCCTCGTCGCCGCCGGCCTCGAGCAACTGCGCCTTGAGGCTGTCGGTCGACTCGGCGAACATCGGCCTGCGGCTGTTGACGGCCATGGTCATCACGCTGGAGCTGGACAGGGGGATCTCCTCGCCGAAGGCGCCGGACGCCTCGGGGATGCCCTCGCCGTTGATCAGCTTGAGCGCCGCACGGTCGGTGTCGAGCAGCGCCACGGCCGAGCGGTCCGCGGCCAGGGCGGTGCGGCCCACGTCGATGATGACCTGCACCACCTGCTCGACCGTCAATGCCTCGGCGAGCTGGGCTGTGGCGCCCTGCAGCCGGGCGGTACGCAAGGCGGCGGCGCCGAGCTGGTCGGTCAGCCTGCCGCGCATCTCCTCGGCCTCGCGCTGCGGGGTGACGTCGGTGTTGGCGCCGACCCACTCGACCACGCGGCCGTGCCTGATGATCGGCACGGCCCGCACCTCGAAGTGGCGGTAGCCGCTGGCCCGGGTGCGCACCCGGTAGTTCCACTCGAACATGGTGCGCCCGCGCAGCGCCTCCCGCCAGGCCTCTTCGGTCTCCTGGCGCTCCTCGGGGTGGACGACCTCCAGCCAGCCGTTGGCGAGATATTCCTCCAGGCCCTGGCCGGTGATGGCGCGCCACTGCGGTGCGTCCTCGACGACGGCGCCGGTGGGCGAGGTGATCCAGACCAGCTGCGACTGCGCCTCCACCAGCGACCGGTAGCGCTCCTCGCTGCGGCGCAGCGCCTCCTCGGTCTGGCGGCTCTCGGTCACGTCGAGCCCGACCAGCGCGATCGCCCGCAGCTCGCCCGCCTCGTCGTGGACCGGCGAGAACGACAGCGACCAGTGCCTGGTGTCGCCCTCCGCCGACCGCACGCGCACGCGGCCCTCAGTGACCGGCGCGTCGGTCTCGATGACGGCCTGCACGGCGTGGGTGATGATCTGGCTGAGATCGGGGGCGAGCACCTCGACGGGCTGCCGGTCGAGCAAGCGCTCGGCGGGCACACCGACGACGTCACAGAAGACGTCGTTGACCCGCTGAACGCGGCTGTCGCCGTCGAAGAACGCGAAGGCGAACTCGGCCTCCGACAGCAGGCCCTGGAAGAGGGCGGAGTCTGAGATGTCCACATCCGACTCCCGGGGACGGGGAACGGAGGTCTCGGCGCTCATGGTCGGCACCTCCGTCGCGTGCCAGGGTCTCCCACGCGGCACATCTCCATAGTCGTGTATCGGCGTAGCGCAGCTCCGGGCGACCGGATTCTGCAGTACATCATCGGCGATGGGCATGTGCGGACGGAAGCCCCCGCCGCGGCCCGGTCGGCTCTAAGGTCAACGCATCCTGTCAAAATCGCTCCACGTCGCGCAGCAAGATCAGGTTACAGCGCAGCTACTCGGCCGGTGCCGCGCGCTTGGCCTCTTGCTTGGCGGCACGCACGCGGACCAGGCTCTCGGCGTCGACGACGTCGGCGACCGATCGGTGTGACCCCTCCTCGCCGTAGGCTCCGGCTGCCTCACGCCAGCCTGATGGCTGGACCCCCAACTGCTTCCCCAGCAATGCCAAAAAAATCTGGGCCTTCTGTTTGCCGTATCCCGGAAGGGTCATGAGTCGTTTCAGCAACTCTTTGCCGTCCGTGGCATCCGCCCAGATCTTCTCCGGCTGTCCGTCGTAGTGTTCGACGAGGTAGGCCGCGAGCTGCTGGACCCTGGCCGCCATAGACTTCGGGTAGCGGTGCACGGCCGGCTTCTCGGCGAGCAGCGCGGCGAACGCCTCAGGATCATATGAGGCTATCTCCGCGGCTGTGAGGTCGTGCCCCAGCCGCTGCGAGATGGTGAACGGCCCCATGAACGCCCACTCCAGGGGGACCTGCTGGTCGAGGAGCATGCCGACGAGCAGGGCGAGCGGGCTGCGGCCGAGGAGCTCGTCTGCCTCGCTTTGCTGGGCGAGCTGGATGCGCATGGAGACAGCTTCGCATGAATGGGTAGCCGGTGACGTGAACACAGCCGTCGCGGAGGCTTGACACACGCCCGAGAAAAGGTGAAATGAGAGCGCAAGTCACCCTGCAGACATTCCTGGGGGTTTGCCCCTGGGTCTCCAGAGGAATCTCACATCTATGCTCGCTCTGGCCACACGGTTCCTGCGGGAGCCGGTCAGTCTCAGGCTGGCCGAAGAGTTCCTGACCGTACCCGTGGACACGATCGACCGCTGTGTCGCGGACGTGTGCGCGTGCACGCAGCATCTCGGCATCTCAGCGACGCCCGAGATCGTGGAACGCATCGCGCGCGAGCACCTGCTCGCCATCGTCAACTCGGCGCCTCCGCCGCGCGGCATGCGATAACCGCGCGGCGGCGGGCACGACGCGCCCAGGGCGCAGCGCCCCGGGCACGGCCCCTATTCGCGCGCCTCCGGCACAGTGTCCAGATGCGCCTCCGGCACAGTGCCCGTATCGCTGCACCAGCCTCCGGCAGAGTGCCCATGTCGCTGCCCCATTTGTGCCTCCGGCACGAGGTGACCCCGATAACATCGGGGTCACCAGGCCGAGATCTCCGCGCCGTTTGCGCCTGGAATACGAGAGAGTGAGGGTGTGCGCCGACACCGACGAGATCCCCGGGAGAGCACTCCTCCAGACGACGTGTTCAAGGAGATGGTGCAAGCGGCCCGCGAGCTGCTCGCCGTACGCACCCCCTTGGACGCCGAGCTGATGGTCTCCGACATGATCGGAGCCTGGTGGGGCAGGCGGGTCAGAGGCGGCGACGTGGAGCAGGTGCTCGGTGAGGGGCTCGTCGACTACGCCGCCAAGGCCGGCACGCCGGCCTCGCTGACGTTGCTCATCTGCCTGGCGTATCTGGGCACCGCCCGCCAGGGCGCCAAGGCCGAGGGCGCGGCGCTGGCGATGATGGAGTCCGGGGTGGCCAGGCCCGGCTGGGCCGACAAGGTCGGCGCCGTCAAGCCCGCGGGCTGTTACGTCTCCCGCGACGCCTACGGCGACCAGGACACGGTGATCTGCACCTTCGCCTACCGCTGGAACGAAACATCGCAGCTGAAGGACCGGCACGCGCTGGTCATGGTCGTCGACTACAACATGAGCGGCATGGCCCGCGACGCCTGGGTGTCCTCACAGGTCGACAAGCTCCTCGAGCAGGCCAGGGCCGAGGCGGCGGACAACCCGATGCTGCTGTTCGAGGAGATCCAGCCCGAGCAGGCCAGAGCGCTGCTCGAGTCGGCGATGAAGGCCACCAGGGAGCCCAAGACGCCGCCCCCGGTGAGCGACAGCTACAGCGCCTACCACGCCTTCGCCCGCGCCCGGCTCAAGGCGCTGCCACCGGGCCGCAAGCGCCCGGCCCCGCTGCACATCGAGGCCCCCTACAGCCGCGAGCGGCGGGCCATGCTGGCGGCGGAGTTCCTGGCCTCGGACGCGGCCGAGCACCTGTCGGACCCCTCGGCGGGCTCGCGGTGCGCCGACCACATCATCGACTACGGCTGCGAGCAGGACTTCAACCGGCCGCTCCGGGTCAGCCCGACCAAGTGCGAGACGTTCCTGCTGGACTGGCTGCCGCGCAAGGTGATGCTGACCGCGGCCGAGCAGGAGGCCATGCCGCACGTGCTGTCGGCGTGGGTGCGCTTCGCCGCGCAGCGCACGGGCCTGCCCGAGCAGGGGCTCAAGGCCACGCTGGACGCGGTGTGGGAGGCCACGGGCAAGTTCCCAGAGGCTTATCGGGATCCGACATCGTTCGGGCTCGACCGGGTGCTGCTGGAGCGCCTGCTGCCGGACGGCGACCTGTCGGCGCTGGCCAGGCGGGTCTTCGCGTTCCCCTATCTGCAGGGCACGCACGACGGCATCGAGCTCGACCGGCTCAACCCGGCCGACGAGGCCGACCGGCGCACGCTGCTCGAGATCGACCACGGCGGCACGATCGACCAGGAGCATCTGGCCTGGCACGAGGAGATCGCCACCCGGCTGTGGGAGGGCGACCCGCCGCAGCTGTGGGAGGCCGTGCAACGCCTGCTCGACCTCGGCCACGACCGGCACGACGTGCTCCATGTGCTGATCGAGATCGCCGAGCGGATCGGCGGCGACCCCGACGAGCTGGCCGCGGCCCTCGACGACATCGCCGACATCCCCGACGAAATCTAGAATCTCTCTTCTATGTCGATGTACGTCCGCCTCGCAGAGGGCCGCTACCTGGCGTCCGAGCACACGCAGGGTCCCTGGGACCCGGCCACCCAGCACATGGGCCCGGTCACCGCTCTCATCGTCCACGAGCTGGCCCGCGCCGCGCCACGCCCGGGATTGGGGCTGTCCAGGCTGGTGGTGGACGTGTTCGCGCCGGTGCCGGTGGCCGAGCTGGAGATCGCGACCGAGGTGGCGCGCGACGGCAAGCGCGTCCAGTACCTCACGGCGAGCGTGTCGTCCGGCGGCCGCGAGTACGCCAGGGCGAGCGCCTGGCGCATCCGCGAGCTCCGCGAGGCCGGCACGCCCGCGACGCCGGTCCCCGGCCCGCCCGCCCCCCTGCCACCGCACGCGGAGGAGCAGGCGCGCTCGTGGCTGGGCTCCGGTTTCGGGTACGGCAGGGCGCTCGACTGGCGTTTCGTCGTCGGCGGCCCCATGGAACTCGGCCCGGCCACGGTATGGGGCAGGCTGACGATCCCGCTGGTCGAGGGCGAGGAGATGACCCCGCTCGAGCGCCTGGCGGTGTTCGCCGACAGCGGCAACGGCGTCAGCTTCGCCCTCGACTTCGCCACCCACGTGTTCGTGAACGTGGACCTGACGATCTCCCTGTTCCGCTCCCCGGAGGGCGAATGGATCTGCATGGACGCCGAGACCGTCATCGGCCCGTCCGGCCGTGGGCTGACCCGCTCCACCCTGTACGACGAGACCGGCCAGGTGGGCACGGCGACTCAGACTCTGTTCGTCGCGCCGCGATGAGGCGCCAAGATGACGGAGAGTTGCCATGATGGTGCCATGGTGATCGACCTCAATGCGGACCTGGGCGAGGGCTTCGGCATCTGGCGCCTCGGCGACGACCTCGCGCTGCTCGACATCGTCACGAGCGCCAATGTGGCCTGCGGCTTCCACGCCGGCGATCCCGTCACGATCAGGCGCACCTGCGCCGCGGCCGTGGACCGGGGCGTGACGATCGGGGCCCAGGTGTCCTACCGCGACCTGGCGCACTTCGGCCGCAGGGAGATGGACGTCGAGCCCGAGGAGCTGTGCGCGGAGGTGCTCTACCAGCTCGCGGCCGTGGACGGCATCGCCAGGGCGATGGGCGGCCGGGTGTCGTACGTCAAGCCGCACGGCGCGCTCTACAACCGGGTCGTCCGCGACGAGGTCCAGGCGGCGGCGCTGATCGACGCGGTCGCCGACTACGACCCCTCCCTGCCGGTGCTCACGCTGCCGGGCTCGGTCGTGCACAAGGTGGCGGCGGCCGAGGGCGTGCCGACGGTGAACGAGGCGTTCGCCGACCGCGCCTACACCTCTGCCGGGACGCTCGTGCCGCGCAGGGAGCCGGGCGCCGTGCTCCACGACGCCGCGGCGGTGGCCCAGCGTGCCCTCCAGATGGCCGTGGAAGGCTCTGTGACGGCCGTGGACGGGAGTTCCGTACCGATTTCCGCCCGTTCCATCTGCGTCCACGGAGACACGCCTGACGCCGTCCGGCTGGCGCAGGGGGTGCGGGACGCGTTGCTGGGGGCCGGAGTGGTCCTGCAGGCCTTCGCGTGATCCGGATGGCCGGGGAGCACGGGCTGCTCGTGGAGACGGGCTCTCTCGAGCTGTCGCACCGGCTGGACGCGGCGCTGCGGGACGACCGGCCCGAGGGCGTCGTGGAGATCGTGCCGGGCCCGGACACCGTCCTCGTGGTGGCTCCGGGCGTGGACCAGGCGCGGCTGTGTGCGCGGCTGGAGGCGCTCGTGGCGCTGGAGCGCGGCAAGGAGCAGGCCGGAGCGGCCGAGGGGCCGGTCGTGACGATTCCCGTGGTCTATGACGGCGCGGATCTCGATGCCGTGGCGGCACTGGCCGGCATCTCTGTGACCGAGGTGATCGAGCGGCACGCCGGGCGGGAGCTGGTGGTGGGGTGGCTGGGGTTCGCGCCGGGGTTCGCCTACCTCACCGGGCTGGATCCGGTGCTGTGGACGCCCAGGCTGGACACGCCGCGCACGTCGGTGCCCGCCGGGTCGGTGGCGATCGCGGGGCCGTATTCGGCGGTCTATCCGAGTGCCTCGCCCGGCGGGTGGCGGCTGCTAGGGCGCACGTCCGTACGAGTGTGGGACGTGGAGGCGGACCCGCCGTCGCTGTTCCGTCCGGGCATGCGCGTGCGGTTCGAGCGGGCATGATCGAGATCCTCGCGCCGGGCCCGTACGCGACCGTTCAGGATCTGGGGCGGCCCGGGTACGCCCACCTGGGGGTGCCGCACTCGGGGGCGGCGGACGCGGCGAGCCTGCGGCTGGCGAACCGGCTCGTGGGCAACGCCGAAGGGATGGCGGGGATCGAGCTGACGCTGGGCATGGCGCGGCTGCGGTTCCGCGCGGGGGCGTGGGTGGCGCTGGCGGGGGCGCCGGTGCCGGCCGGTCCCCCCCGGGGCGCGGGCATGGGCGTGCCGTTCTGGGTTCCCGAGGGGGCGGAGCTGCGGCTGGGGATGCCCGAGCGGGGCCTGCGGACGTATCTGGCGGTGCGCGGCGGGATCGCCGTCGAGCCGGTGCTCGGCAGCCGGTCCACCGACTCGCTCTCAGGGCTGGGTCCCGAGCCGCTGCGGGCGGGCGCGCTGCTGCCGGTGGGCCGGCCGGAGGGCGTGATCGCGGTGGACCTGGCGCCGCTGCCGGAGCCGCGATCGGCCGTGCTGCGGGTGCTGCCGGGGCCGCGCGACGATTGGTTCACGCCCGAGGCGCTGGAGCACCTGTGCGCGCGGCCATACACAGTGAGCCAGGACAGCAACCGCGTCGGCGTGCGCCTGCACGGGCCGGAGCTGGCCCGGGCCAAGGAGGGCGAGCTGCCGAGCGAGGGCATGGTCGCCGGGGCGATCCAGGTGCCGCCGAGCGGGCAGCCCATCGTGTTCCTGGCCGACCACCCGCCGACCGGTGGCTATCCGGTGATCGGCGTCGTACGCGGCGCGGATCTGGCGCTCGCCGCCCAGCTCAGGCCGGGCGACGAGGTGTGGTTCACCACTCGATCCGGCCGGTGACGCAGGTGCTGACCGCGCCTGGCGACCTGGGTGAAAGCGCGCAACAAGTGGCAGAGTCTCCCGGACAGGTCTTTCGCCGTTAACATGCCGCCCCCAGACTGTACGGTGTGGCGGACTTTGACGTTGTGGTCCTGGGTTCCGGACCTGGTGGGCAGAAGGCCGCGATCGCGGCGGCGAAACTCGGCAAGCGCGTCGCGATAGTCGAGAAAAGGCACATGATCGGCGGCGTGTGCATCAACACGGGCACGATCCCCTCCAAAACCCTGCGTGAGGCGGTCCTCTACCTCACGGGGCTCAACCAGCGCGAGCTGTACGGCGCCAGCTACCGCGTCAAGGAGGAGATCACGGTCGCGGACCTGGGGATGCGCACGCAGCACGTCATCGGCAGGGAGATCCAGGTCATCCGCAGCCAGCTGGCCCGCAACCACGTGACCGTGCTGCACGGCACCGGCCGGTTCCTGGACCCGCACACGATCGGCATCATCCATGATGATGACGAGAGCGCGGAGAAGAAGGTCACCGCGGACAAGATCGTCATCGCCACCGGCACCTCGCCGGCCCGCCCGGACAGCGTCGAGTTCGACGGCAGCACGGTCATCGACTCCGACGCGATCCTCCACATGGAGCGGGTGCCCGAGACGCTCGTCGTGGTGGGCGCCGGGGTCATCGGCATCGAGTACGCCTCCATGTTCGCCGCGCTCGGCACCAAGGTGACGGTCGTGGAGCGGCGCGAGCGCATGCTGGAGTTCTGCGACCTGGAGATCGTCGAGGCGCTGAAGTACCACCTGCGGGACCTGGCCGTGACCTTCAGGTTCGGCGAGAACGTGGCCGCCGTCGAGCGCCGCCCGGGCGGCGCGCTGACCCTGCTGGAGAGCGGCAAGAAGATCCCGGCCGACTGCGTCATGTACTCGGCGGGGCGGCAGGGCAAGACCTCCGAGCTGTGCCTGGAGGCGGCGGGCCTGGCCGCCGACGCGCGGGGCCGGATCGCGGTGGACGACAACTACGCCACGCCCGTCCCCCACATTTACGCGGTCGGCGACGTGATCGGCTTTCCGGCGCTGGCGGCCACCTCCATGGAACAGGGCCGGCTGGCCGCCCAGCACGCGTGCGGCGAGCCGGTCGAGGAGCTGGCCGACCTGCCGCCGATCGGGATCTACACGATCCCGGAGATCAGCTTCGTCGGGAAGTCGGAGGACGAGCTGACCCGGGACAAGATCCCGTTCGAGGTGGGCATCTCGCGCTACCGGGAGCTGGCCAGGGGGCAGATCATCGGCGACTCCTACGGGATGCTCAAGCTGCTGGTGTCCTCCGAGGACCGGCGGCTGCTCGGCGTGCACGTGTTCGGCACGGGAGCGACGGAGCTGGTGCACATCGGGCAGACCGTGATGGGGTGCGGCGGGACCGTGGACTACCTGGTCAACGCGGTGTTCAACTATCCGACGCTGGCGGAGTCGTACAAGGTGGCGGCGCTGGACGCGATGAACAAGATGCGGGTGGTGGCCCGGCTCACGGCAGGCATGTAAGCCGAGCCCCTTTCCTCAGTGAGGGTCCACTTTCTGGCTGGCTTCGCGATCTGAGGTCCCGAAATAGGGATATATCCCTACGCGCTCCGGAGCTCCGATCACTACGCTCGCGATGGTTCATCGACGGGAGGCGTGCGTGCGGAGCAAGACGCTGACGGGGTGGCTGCCGGGATTCCTGGTGCTGGCGGCCATCTGGGGCAACAGTTTCTTCTTCATCAAGGTCGCGGTGGGGTCGCTCCATCCGCTGCAGGTGTCGTTCGGCAGGATGGCCATCGGGGCCGCCGTCCTGCTCGTCGCGCTCGCGATCTCCCGGCGGCCGCTCCCCCGTGATCCCCGCCTCTGGGGACACTTCCTCATCGCCTCCGTGGTGCTCACCACGCTCCCCTTCACGCTGTTCGCGTACGGCGAGCAGTACGTCTCCTCGGTCGTGGCCGCGATCTGGAACGCCACGACGCCGCTGTGCACGCTGGCCTTCACGCTCATGCTGCGTGCCGAGCGATCGACGCCCGGCCGGGTGACGGGGCTCGGGCTGGGATTCGCCGGGGTCATGGTGGTGCTCGGGGTGTGGCAGCCGATGGACGGCGGGCAACTGGGCGGCAGCCTGGCCTGCTTCGGCGCGGCGTTGTGCTACGGGGTCGGGGGCGCGTACATGGGGCGGTTCATCACCGGGCGCCGTCCCGAGCCCGCTGTGGCGCTGGCGACCGGGCAGCTCGTCGCGGGGACCTTCCAGCTCGCCGCCGTCACGATGCTGGCGGGGGTGCCGCTGGTGGACTTCGGGGCGCCTGCCCCGGTGTGGTGGAGTCTCGCGGCCCTCGGCGGGCTCGGGACGGGGCTGGCGTATCTGCTGCTGTACTGGGTGCAGGCGCGGGCGGGGGTGACGACGACGTCGACGGTCACGTACCTGCTGCCGGTGTTCGCGGCGGCGTCCGGCGTGGTGGTGCTGGGCGAGACGATCAGCTGGAACCAGCCCGTGGGCGCGGTCATCATCCTCGCCGCCATCGCGCTCACGCAGGGCACCCTGAGGCGGTCCCGCGAACGCGCCACCGCCCCGGCCGCCTGAGCCGGGCTCCGAGCACGTCGGCGGGCCCCGCACTCAGGGCGGGCGGGGACGCCGATCTCGCGAGAGTGGGTCAGTCGGCGGTGGGGCGGCGACCGCGGGGGGCGGGTTTCTTGCGGCCCGCCACCAGCGTGTCACCGGGCGCCGGAGCAGGTGCCGGGTCGTCGCCCCGCTTGGGTTCGACCGCTTGGCCGCGGGGGCGGGGGTGCGGGGCCGTGTCGTCGGTCGGTGACGCCTCCGAGGGAGGTTCCTCCTCCGGAGCCTTGGCCGGGGCCGACGGGTCCGGGGCGCGGAGCGAGGCGATGACCCGGTCCGCCTCGTTGTCGGCGGCGAACTCCTCCGCCGCCTCCGATTCCCTCCGCCGGATCACCACCATGTGATCCACCGACACCCGCCCGGCTCCGACGACGGCGAGCAGGAGGGACGCGGCTCCCAGGAGGATCAGCTCGTTCGTGGTGATCGGGTTGAGCGGCGTCGCGACCAGGAACACCGCCAGGGCCTCGGCGAACAGGATGAGCCCGGTGATGGACACCGCCAAGCCGGCGATCAGCAGCGCGCCACCGATGAGTTCGGAGAGCATTGTGACCGTGGCCCAGGCTTGAGGCGCGGGCGCGCCCTGCTCGAGAAATTTCGCCCCGGTGTTGATGAGACCGTTTTCCAGCTTGGTCCAACCGTTGGCGAAGAAAATGCCGCCCACTCCGACGCGGGCGACTAAAGCGGCAAGATCACGAAGGGCCTGTTTCACGGTAGTTGTCTGCCCTAACGGGGACATGGCACACCTCAATCACGGCTGAGCAGCATGGCCACCGCGACGGCGGTCAGGCTCAGCAGGACGACGCTCACGACCACGGTCGTGTGCAGGGCGTTGACGAAGGCCCAGCGGGCGGCGTCGAGCAGCGCGCCGCCCGCGCTGCCGCCGACCTCGTCCGCGACGTGCGCGGCGGCGGCGAGTGACTGTCTGGCCTTGTCCATGCCGCCCTCGGACACTCCGGGCACGGCGGGCAGTCCGGGGGCGTAGACGATCGCGGTGATCGTGCCGAGCACGGCCACGCCCATGCCCGCGCCGAGCTCGTACGCGGTCTCCTCGATGGCCGCGGCGCCGCCCGCCTGGGACTCCGTGGCCGAGGTCATGATCGTGTCGGAGGCGGCCAGCAGCGCCACCTGCACGCCGAACCCGATGCCGACGAAGCAGATCGCCAGCATGACGGGGTGACCCTCGACGCCCCAGCCCAGCGTGGGTGTCATGGCCAGCGCGACGAGTCCGAGGCCGCCGCTCATCGTGGCCCGCATGCCGACCTTGGGCAGGATGTGGGCCGCGGCGAGCCCGCCGACGATGGCCGACAACACCAGCGGCAACATCCTGACGGCGGCACGCAGCGGGCTGTCGCCGAGCACGAGCTGCAGGTATTGGGCGAGCATGAGCTGCAGACCCACCAGTGCGAACACGCCGAGCAGCACGCCGGCCACACCGGTCGTGAACTCCCGCCGCCGGAACAGCCCGACTTCCAGCAGCGGCACCTGTAGCCGGGTCTGTCGCCGGACGAACACGACCAGCAGGGCCAGCCCGGCCAGGAATACCAGCACGGCCGCCCACAGCGGCATCAGACTGCCCGAACCCGCCTCTTTCAGCCCGAACGCCAGCGCCAGGATCCCGAGCACCGACAGCACCGCGCTGACGGCGTCCCAGGGCCGTCCCTTGCGCACGGGCGACTCGGGCAGCAGGCGTACGGCGGCGGGCAGCAGCACCAGCAGGATCGGCACGTTGATGAGGAACACCGCGCCCCACCAGACGCCGACCAGCACGCCGCCGATGAGCGGCCCCACGGCCGCCCCGGCGGCCGCGACCGCGCTCCAGACGCCCAGGGCGATGGCCCGCTCGCGCCGGTCGGTGAACACCTGGCGGATGAGCGAGAGCGTGGCCGGCATGATCATGGCGCCGCCGACACCGAGCAGCGCCCTGGCCAGGATGAGCGTCAGCGGCGTGGGGGCGAACGCGGCCGCCGCCGAGGCCACGCCGAACAGCACGAAGCCACACAGGACCAGCCGTTTGCGCCCATATCTGTCACCGAGCGTGCCGAACATGATCAGCAGGGGCGCGACCACCAGCGAGTAGATGTCGATGATCCACAGCAGCTGCACCGCCGACGGCTCCAGTGCGGCCGTGAGCGCGGGCACCGCGATGTGCAGGACCGTGGCGTCGACCGTGATCAGCAGCAGGCTCAGGCAGAGCAGGACAAGAATGGACCAGCGGTGGTCACCGCGCCCGCGATCGGCAGTCCGTACGGGGGGTGCGGCCTGTGTGACGGTCATGGGCCTCCTTGCAGGCCGATCCGTAACAGGGCCCGCACGTGCTATTCGGTCGGCCGCTTGCGTGCCGCGCCTCGACACTCGCTCCTTCTCGAGCTCTGGCGCCCGGCTCGCGCGCTCCGGCTTGCGTGGCAGCTTAGGCCATGCGACGCGCTTGTCATAGCGGTATCGCCCGATCCACGGTGGCCCGTACCTCTCTAGAGAGATACAGCCATATGTCGGTATCTATCCAACATTCGCCCGTCAGCCGATCATGGGTCGCGTGGGGACCGATGGAAGTACCAGAAATGACGACATTCCAGATAGGTCCTCACGCGAATGGTGTGACGAGGCCCTGACCAGGCTTGACGCCGGCCGGCCCGAGTCCGCGCTGGACGCCGCGCGCCGGGCCGCGGACCTGGATCCGGGCGCGGAGTGGGCGTACCGGCTGATCAGCCTCGCCCACGAGCGGCTGGGCCGCGACGCCGACGCGGTGCCCCCTGCGGAGCGGGCGGTGGAGCTGGCCCGCGGCTCCTGGCCGGCCCGCCTGCGCCTGGCCGCGATCCTGCGCAGGACACCGGGCCGCTGGCGGGAGGCGGTCGAGCACGCGGAGCTGGCCAGGAAGTTCGCGCCGGAGGAGCCCGACCCCGAGGTCATGCTGGGCGACCTGGCGCTGCTGCGCGGCGATCACGCCGAGGCCGGGCGCTCCTACCTGGCGGCCCTCGCCGCCGACCCCGGGCATCGGCAGGCCCGGGTCAATCTGGCGCTGTCGCTGCTGCGCTGGGACCGGCCCCGCCCGCACCACGATCCGGCCTGGCCGGTGGATCCGCGCGACACCGGCAGGGCCCGGCGGGCGCTGGAGGTATGGTCGCGGCAGTCGCGCCTGCTGGTCGCCGTCGCCACGGTGGCCGTCGCGGTGTCGGCGCTGCTGTTCGACCTGGGCGCGCAGGCGCAGCTGGCCGGGTTCGCGGTGCTCGTCCTGCTGGTGCCGCTCACGGTCGGGCAGGCGCGGCGGGTCAGGCTGTGGTCGTACGTGCCCGCGATGTTCGGCAGGGACCCGTGGCTGGGTGCGGGCGTCGTGTCGGCCGCGGTGTCGGTGCTCGCGTTCGCCGCATGGTTGCTGCTGGGGGCGATGCCCGCAGTGCCGTCCTCGTTCGATCCGGTGTGGGCGGGGCTGGCGGGCATCGTCGTACTGGGCTGGCCGGCACTGGCCGCCGTGCGCGCGCTGACCGAGGCGTGGCGTGGCCGCCCGCTGGCCGCGCTGGAGCAGTCGCTCCTGGCCGGCGCCGACCGCACCGCCAGGAGGAACACCGGCGTCACGCTCTGGATCCTGCTCTGCAGAACCTGGTCGATCCTCGTGCCGGTGGTGTGCGGGGCGCTCGCGGTGGAGCCGCGGGCCGCCGTGGCGGCGCTGGCGGTGCCGTACCCGATGGTGCGCGGCTACCTGCGTGCCCGCTACCGCGACGACGCCTGGCTGGCCGCCGCGACGGGGTTCGTCGTGCTGGGGGCCGCGGCCTGCGCGGCGGGCGGGGCGCTGGCCTCGGCGTGGGCGTGGCGGATCGGTCTGGGCGCGCTCGGCGCGGCGATGGCCGTGTTCGCGGCGCGGGCGCTGCGGGCGTGGTGGCGGGGCGGTCCGGGGCCGTGGCGGGCCTCCCTGATCATGTCCGACCCGCCGATGGGCGCCGCTCCGTCCATCGTGCTGACCCCCGAGGTGCGCCAGACCTTCTCCTACGCCCGCAGCATCGTCCTGTCGTACGGCGACCAGCTGGGTCCCCGGGTCGTCGGCGCGGCCGCGTCCGTCACGTCCACCGGCGAGCTGCGGCTGATCGCGGAGACCGAGGCGTGGGAGGCGATCGAGGCCGACCCGCGGGTGGCGGTGTTCGCGGCCGACCCGCTGCAGCGGCGGTTCTGGGTGGAGGTACGGGGCATCGCCCTGCCGGACTCCGACATCCTGCGCGTCACCCCCAAAGAGGTGCTGGTCGGCGAATTCCCTGGGCGGCACCAGCGGCGCTGACTAGAATTTCGTTCTATGAGAACCCTGCGCACGTCAGAGGAACGCTTCGCGGATCTCCCTGATTTCCCCTACGAGCCCCGGTACGCCGACGTGGCCGATGGCCTGCGCATGGCGTACGTGGAGGCGGGGCCGGGTGACGGCGAGCCCGTCGTGCTGCTGCACGGCGAGCCGTCGTGGTCGTTCCTCTACCGGCACGTCATGCCCGAGCTGGCCGCGGCCGGACTGCGCGCGATCGCGGTCGATCTCGTCGGGTTCGGCCGCTCCGACAAGCCGGCCGAGATCGCCGACCACACCTACGCCAGGCACGTCGAGTGGACCCGCACCCTGCTGCTGGACTCGCTCGGGTTGAGCGGGATCACCGTGGTCGGCCAGGACTGGGGCGGGCTGATCGGGTTGCGGATCGTGGCGGAGAACCCCGGGAGCGTCGCCAGGATCGTGGCGGCCAACACGGGGTTGCCCACGGGTGACATTCCCATGCCCGAGGTGTGGCATCGGTTCAAGGACGCGGTGCTGAAGGCTCCGGTGCTTGATATCGCCAGGTTGGTCCAGGCGGGCTGCACGAGCGAGTTGCCTGCGGAGGTGCGGGCGGCCTATGACGCTCCGTTCCCCGACGAGTCGTACAAGGCGGGTCCGCGCGCCATGCCGGGGCTCGTCCCGATCTCCCCCGACGATCCCGCCGCCCCCGCCAACCGCGCTGCCTGGGAGGTCCTCACGACACTCAATCGGCCGTTCCTAGTGGCCTTCTCCGACGGAGATCCGATCACCGGGGGCATGGCGCCTGTTCTGCTCAAATCGATCTCAGGCACGTCCGGCCTGGCACATCCCGTGATCAAAGGTGCGGGACACTTCCTTCAGGAGGACGCGGGCGCGGAACTCGGGCGTCAGATCGCCGTTTTCGTGACCGCCACCTAGCGTGTCAGGAGCGCCCAAGAGTCGGTCCGGTGCGGTATAACCGGGGGCGGACCGGGGAGGCGTGATGCGTGAGTCCGGCAGGGCCCAGGCCGCGGGGCGGGCCGCAGCGCGGGATCTGTTCGAGCAGGTGCGAGAGCGCTATTTCCAGATTCCCCCTGCCATGCGCCGGGTGCTCTACGTGGTCGTGCTCGTCGCCACCATGGGGGTGGGCGCCGCGCTCGGCTGGAACCTGGGCGCGACCTTCGTCACCACGCTGGTGCTCCTCGCCTTCATCGCGCTGACCATGCGTTTCCCCCGCGCCGCCGCCACCTCGCTGGTGGTCGTGGGCTGGGACGTGGTGGCTTTGTATCTGTTCCAAGCGCTCTATCCGCCCGGCTCCATGGCCGTGCATCTGATGGTCGGGCTGGCCCTCCTCGTGGCCGCCGCCGCGCATCTCATCCGATGGGTGACGCCGTGGGTGACCACCCTGGTGGCGCTCATTCCCGCGGGCATGCTCGCCGCCGCGCTGTCGCCCGTGTCGCCCACCGTCTCCGTGTGGACGGGCTACGCCACGGCGCTGGCCGTGCTCGTCTACCGATTCGTGCTCGCCCGCCAGGCGAAGGCGGCCAACGCCGCGGTGGAGGAGCAGGTCCGGGTCAGGGTGCGCGAGGGCAGGCCGGAGTCGGCGCACGACAGGGGCGGCGCGCCGCCGCAGATCTCCGTGGAGGAGGCGCTCGGGGAGCTGGAGAGCATGATCGGCCTGGCCCCGGTCAAGGAGCAGGTGCGCTCCATCGCCGCCTCCATCGAGGCCTCCAGGCTGCGCGCCGAGGCCGGCTACACCGCCGAGCGGCCCACCAGGCACTTCGTGTTCGCCGGTCCGCCGGGCACCGGCAAGACCAGCGTGGCCCGCGCGCTCGCCAAGATCTTCTACGCGTTCGGTCTGCTGGAGACCCCCTACGTGGTCGAGGCGCAGCGGGCCGACCTGGTGGGCGAGTTCCTGGGCGCGACCGCGATCAAGACCAACGAGCTGGTCGACCGGGCGCTCGGCGGGGTGTTGTTCATCGACGAGGCCTACGGGCTGGTCAACTCCTCCGACGGCCAGCCCGACCGGTTCGGCGCCGAGGCCGTGCAGACCCTGCTCAAACGGGCCGAGGACGACCGCGACCGGGTGATCATCATCCTGGCCGGCTACGAGCAGGAGATGAGCGGGTTCCTGTCCAGCAACCCGGGCCTGGCCAGCAGATTCGCCACCCGGGTGCGCTTCCCCGGCTACTCCCCCGCCGAGCTGGTCGAGGTCACCGAGCTGCTCCAGCGGCGCAGGGGCGACACGATGGACGCCGAGACCCGGCGCGTGCTGCTCAGCAGATACGAGGACGTGCACCGGCGCGGCCTGGTCGACGAGCTCGGCAATGCCAGGTTCGCGCGCAGCCTGGTCGAGGCCGCCGCGCAGGCCCGCGACGTGCGCGTGGTGGGCGCCGGCGGCACGCCGAGCACACAGGATCTGGTCACGACCACGACGGCCGACGTGACGAAGGCGTTCGAGGAGCTGACCGCGCGCTTCCGCGGCTATGTCGCCACACCCACGCTCGAGGAGGCGCTGGCCGATCTCGACAGGATGGCGGGCCTGGCGCCCGTCAAGCGGCAGGTGCACGCGATCGCCGCCCAGCTGCAGGTGGCGCGGATGCGCCAGGAGCGCGGCCTGCCGACGCCGCAGCAGATGCGGCATTTCGTGTTCGCCGGCCCGCCCGGCACCGGCAAGACCACCGTCGCCAGGGTGCTGGGCCGGATCTTCGCCGCGCTCGGCCTGCTGGCCCGGCCCGACGTGGTCGAGGCGCACCGGGCCGACCTGGTCGGCCAGCACCTCGGCGCGACCGCGATCAAGACCAACGAGCTGGTCGACCGGGCGCTCGGCGGGGTGTTGTTCATCGACGAGGCCTACAGCCTGGTCAACCCCGGCTACCAAGGCGGCGACGCGTTCGGCTCCGAGGCCGTGCAGACCCTCCTCAAGCGGGCCGAGGACGACCGCGACCGGCTCGTCGTCGTCCTGGCCGGCTATGAGCGGGAGATGGACGCGTTCCTGGCCACCAATCCCGGTCTGGCCAGCCGGTTCAACCAGCGGGTGGCCTTCCCCAGCTACTCGCCGCAGGAGCTGACCGAGATCGCGGTGCTGCTCGCCGAGAAGTCGGGCGACACGTTCGACGAGGACGCCCTGCGCAACCTCGACGAGGTGTTCGCCTGGGTGTGCGAGGAGCGGCTGATCGACGGGCTCGGCAACGGCCGCTTCGCCAGGTCCCTGTTCGAGCGCGCGGCCATGCGCCGCGACGTGCGACTCGCCGCGCACGCCGCGCGCGGCGGGTCCGCCAGCTCCGCCGACCTGACCACGATCACGAGCGAGGACGTCGCCACGGCCGTGGACGAGCTTTCCGGACGCTGACTTACCCCGGCTGCGTGCGCAGCACCGCTCACATGGTGTAGCTATATGACTACATGCCGTGCGCGTCAGAGGGGGAGGCGATGGCCGGGTTTCTGGTCCGCAGGCTGCTCTCGTCCGTCGTGCTCGTCGCGGTGGCCGCAAGTCTCGCCTACCTCCTGGCGGCCACGGCCCTGGACCCGCGCTCCAACTACGCCGACCGCACGCCCAAGCCGCCGCCCGCCGTGGTCGACGCCCAGCTCACCGCGCTCAATCTCAACGACAAGACACCCCTGCTGCAGCGTTACGCCACCTGGGGCACCGGGGTGCTCCGCGGCGACTTCGGCAAAACGGTCGTGGGCTCGCCGGTCAATGAGGATCTCAAGCGGCGCATGGGCGTCACGTTCCGGCTGGTCATGCTGGGGCTGCTGTTCGGCAGCGCGCTCGGGGTGATCGTCGGGGCGCTGGCGGCGGTCCGGCAATACGGGTGGTTCGATCGGCTCTCGACCGGCCTGTCGTTCGTCGTCCTCGCGGTGCCGGTGGTCGTCCTGGCCAACATGATGATCTTGGTGGCCACCTGGGCCAACGAGCACGTCTTCGGCCGCCAGGTGTTCCTCGTCAGCGGCGAATACAGCGACGGGCTTGCCGCCGGATTCTGGGGTCAGGTGGTGGACCGGCTGCAGCACCTGATTCTGCCGACGATCTCGCTGTCGGTCGGTCTCATCGCGGTCTTCAGCCGCTATCAGCGCAACATGATGCTCGACGTGCTCGGCGCCGACTTCCTGCGCACGGCCATGGCCAAGGGGCTGAGCAGGCGCAGGGCGCTCGTCACGCACGCGCTGCGAACCGCGCTGATCCCGGTGGTGACCTATTTCGCGTTCATGTTCGGCGCGCTGCTGACGGGGGCGACGTTCACGGAGAAGATCTTCGGCTGGCACGGGCTGGGCGAGCAGCTGATCAACTCGATCTTCACCAACGACGTCAACACCGTCGCGGCCATCTCCCTCCTGGCCGCGATCGCCGTGTTGTGCGCCTCGCTGGCCGCCGACCTGCTGCGCGCGGCCCTCGATCCGAGGGTGCGGGCCTGATGACGCTGCACGAGGAGGAGGTGGCCGAGGAGCTGTCCGACGGCGTCATGGTCACCTATCCGTCGCGGGTGCGGGTGGTCGCCGGGCGGTTCTTCCGCTCCCGTCAGGGGGTGGCCGGGTTCGTGGTGCTGGCGGTGATGTTCGTGCTGGCGTTCGCCGGCCCGCTGTTCAGCCGGTGGAGCTACACGGACAAGGATTTCACGGCGTTCCTGCAGCCGCCGTCGTCCTCCCACTGGTTCGGAACGCTCCAGACCGGCGCCGACGTCTACGCGCTGACCCTGCGCGGAATGCAGAAGTCACTGGTCGTGGGCCTGCTGGCGGCTCTGGTGTCCACAGCGCTCGCGGCCGTGGTCGGGGCGTTCGCCGGCTACTTCCTGGGCTGGACCGACCGGGTGCTGAGCTGGATGACCGACCTGCTGCTCGTGCTGCCGGGATTCCTCATCCTGGCGATCATGTCGCCGCTGTTCGAGTCGGGGCAGTGGCCGCTGTTCGTGCTCATGCTCGCGCTGTTCCTGTGGATGGTCACCTCGAAGATCGTCAGGGGGATGACCATCTCGCTGAAGGAGCGGGAGTTCATCCAGGCCGCCCGCTACATGGGGGTGCCGCCGGCGCGGATCGTGTTCCGGCACGTGATCCCCAATCTGGCGTCCCTGCTGATCGTGGACGCCACGCTCAACGTCAGCGCGGCGATACTCACCGAGACCTCGCTGTCGTACTTCGGGTTCGGCATCCAGCCGCCGGACGTGTCGTTCGGCACGCTTATCGCCGACGGCTCCAAGACGGCCACGTACGCGCCGTGGACGTTCTGGTTCGTGGCCGGGCTGCTGGTGGTCACGGTGCTCGCGGTCAACCTCATGGGCGACGCCTTGCGCGACGCCTTCGACCCGGGGGCCAAACGATGAGCCCGGTCCTCGAGGTGACCGACCTCAACGTGGCGTTCGGCGACGTGCCGGCGGTGCGCGGGATCAGCTTTTCCGTACGCCCCGGCGAGGTCCTCGGCATCGTGGGCGAGTCCGGCTCGGGCAAGTCCGTCACCTCGGCCGCCGTCATGGGGCTGCTGCCGCCCGGCGCACGCGTCACCGGATCGGTGCGGCTGCACGGCAAGGAGCTGATCGGGGCCCCGGAACGGGAGCTGACCGCCTTGCGCGGCAAGACCATGTCGATGGTGTTCCAGGACCCGCTGTCGGCGCTCACCCCGGTCTACCGGGTCGGCGACCAGATCGCCGAGGCCGTGCGCGTGCACCAGCGGGTCAGCAAGGAGACCGCTCTGGTCAAGGCCATCGAGCTGCTGGAGCTCGTCGGCATCCCGTATCCGGCCGAGCGGGCGCTGGCCTTCCCGCACGAGTTCTCCGGAGGCATGCGGCAGCGCGTGGTGATCGCGATGGCCATCGCCAACGACCCCGACGTGATCATCTGCGACGAGCCGACCACGGCGCTCGACGTCACCATCCAGGCGCAGGTGCTGGAGGTGCTCAAGAAGGCGCAGCGGAAGACCGGCGCCGCCATCATCATGATCACGCACGATCTCGGCGTGGTGGCCGGGTTCGCCGACCGGGTGCTGGTCATGTACGCCGGGCGCCCGGTCGAGGTGGGCGACGTGGACGACATCTACTACGGGCCGCGCATGCCGTACACCGTGGGCCTGCTGGGCTCCGTGCCGCGGGTGGACCGGGGCGGGCGGCGGCCGCTCGTGCCGATCGAGGGCAACCCGCCCTCGCCGGCGGCGCTGCCGCCGGGCTGCCCGTTCGCGCCGCGCTGCCCGATGAAGGTGGACGCGTGCGACGAGGGAGAGCCGCCGCTGTTCGAGGTGGGGGCAGGGCACGGGGCGGCGTGCATCCGGTGGGACGAAGTGCATCCGCCGGGGCTCGCGGAGCCGGCGGGGCCGCGGGAGGCCCGGGCGGCGCGCGGCGAGCGCACGGTGCTGGAGGTCCGCGGCTTGGTCAAGGACTATCCACTGGTGCGCGGGGCGGTGTTCAAGCGCCGGGTGGGCACCGTGCACGCCGTGGCCGGGATCGGGTTCGACGTACGGGAGGGCGAGACGCTCGGGCTGGTCGGCGAGTCGGGCAGCGGCAAGACGACCACGCTGACGCAGATACTCGAGCTGGCCAAGCCGCAGGAGGGCCGCATCGTCGTGCTCGGGCACGACACGGCCCGGCTCGGCCGAGGGGAGCGCACCGCGATCAGGCGTGACATGCAGGTCGTCTTCCAGGACCCGATGGCCTCGCTCGACCCGCGCATGACCGTGCACGACATCCTGGCCGAGCCGTTGCGTACCCACGGGCGGCGCGCCCCCGGGCGCCGGGTCGCCGAGCTGCTGTCCCTGGTCGGGCTGGACCTCTCGCACGCCGCCCGCTACCCGCAGGACTTCTCGGGCGGGCAGCGGCAGCGCATCGGCATCGCCAGGGCGCTCGCGCTGGAGCCCCAGCTGCTGGTGCTGGACGAGCCTGTCTCGGCACTCGACGTGTCAATCCAGGCCGGGGTGATCAATCTGCTCGACGCCCTGAGGGCCAGGCTCGGGCTGTCTTATCTGTTCGTGGCGCACGACCTGGCCGTGGTGCGTTACATCGCCGACCGGGTCGCGGTGATGCACCTCGGCAAGATCGCCGAGATCGGCCAGGTGGACGCCGTCTACGAGGCCCCGGCGCATCCGTACACGCAGGCTCTGCTGTCGGCGATCCCACTGCCCGATCCGGTACGCGAGCGGTCGCGGCGGCGCATCCTGCTCCACGGCGACCTGCCCAGCCCGGCCCACCCTCCGTCGGGCTGCCGTTTCCGCACCAGGTGCCCCAAGTTCCGTGCCGAGCTGACCGACGAAGAGCGCAAGCGCTGCGTGGACGTCGAGCCCGAGGTGCGGCCGCTGGGCGAGGACCAGGGCGCGGCCTGCCACTACGCCGAGCGGCGTGAAGTCGTATAGACCAGGAGGAATCGCTCGATGAAAGCAGCACGTCTTGTCACGGCCGCCGCCGTTGTCGTGGCACTGGGAGGGTGCGGCGGCGGGGCGGGAAACGGCCCTAGGACCGGGGATGGAGCCGGCGACGACCATACGGTCAAGGCCTTCGACATCAACGCGCAGCCGCGCGACAAGGTCAAGGACGGGGGGACGCTGCGGTGGGGGATCAACGAGTTCCCCGCGCAGTGGAACAGGAACCACGTGGACGGCAACCTGGCCGTGGCGGCCTCGGTGAGCAACGCGCTGCTGCCGTCACCGTTCGTGTCGGACGAGAAGGCGGAGATCTCCGTCAACCGGGACTACATGCTGGACGCGAAGGTCACCGATCAGCGGCCCGAGCAGGTGGTGACGTACACACTGAACCCGAAGGCACGCTGGTCCGACGGGCGGCCGATCACGTGGGCCGACTACCAGGCTCAGTGGCAGGCATTGAACGGGCGGGACTCGGCCTACCGCATCGTCTCGGCCACCGGCTACCAGGACATCAAGAAGGTGGCGCGGGGGAAGGACGACTTCGAGGTGATCGTCACGTTCGCCCGGCCGTTCAGCGACTGGCAGGCGCTCTTCGGTCCGCTGCTGCCCGCCGCCGCGAACCGCACGCCGGAGGCGTTCAACACCGCCTGGCTGAACAAGATCCCCGTGACGGCCGGGCCGTTCAAGTTCGGGGGGTTCGACCAGACAGCCAAGACGATCACGCTGGTCCGGGACGATGCCTGGTGGGGTGAGCGGGCCAAGCTCGACAAGATCATTTATCGGGCGTCCGAGCAGGACTCGCTGATCGGGGCGTTCAGCAACGGCGAGCTCGACATCATCGACATAGGCCCGTCCGCCCCCGACTACGCGCGGGCCAAGGCCACGGCAGGTGCACAGGTACGCCAGGCGGCGGGGCCTGACTTCCGGCACTTCACCTTCAACGGGTCGAGCGAGCTGCTGCGGGACCGGAACGTGCGGCAGGCGATCCAGCTGGGCATCAACCGCCAGGCCATCGCGCAGTCCGACCTGCAGGGGCTGAACTGGCCGATAGCGCTGCTGAACAACCACTTCTTCATGAACACCCAGGAGGGCTACCAGGACAACGCGGGAGCGCTGGGGGTGTACAACCCCCAGCGGGCGCGGCAACTGCTGGACGCGGCCGGGTGGAAGCTGAACGGGGCGGTCAGGCAGAAGAACGGCAAGACGCTGGATCTGCGGTTCGTGGTGCCGTCGGGGGTGCAGATCAGCAAGGCGGAAGGGGAACTGGCCCAGAGCATGCTCGCGCAGATCGGGGTGAAGCTGACGATCAAGGCGGTGCCGAGTGACGACTTCTTCACCAGTTACGTGATCCCCGGGAACTTCGACATCACGCCGTTCGCCTACATCGGGACGCCGTTCCCGGTGTCCAGTAGTTACGGGATCTACGCGAACTCGCCCGACGGGAAGACGTGGAACGCGAACTTCGGGCGTACCGGGTCGGCGGCCATCGACCAGGCCATGAGCCGGGCCGCGCAGAGCCTGGACCCGGTGCGGGCGCGCGCGGCCACCAACGCCGCTGATGAGCTGATCTGGCAGGAGGTGAACGTGCTGCCGCTCTACCAGCGGCCGCAGCTGGTCGCGACCAAGGCGACGCTGGCCAACGCGGGGGCGCGCGGCTTCTACGACCTCCGCTACGAGAACATCGGCTTCATGCGCTGACCCTGCGGGCACCGGGGGCCGGACAGCCCCTCGCGGCGGGATTGTCGGTGGGCGGGGTGTACAAAGGGCGAGTGACGACGAAGGTTACCTGGGCGCAGATCCTCGCGTGGCGCCTGCGCAGGCAGTTCGTGAGCGGAGCCGGCGGGCCCGACGCCGTGAGCGTGGCCCGGAGGTTGTGCGGCGTGCAGACCCAGGTCCCGTCGTCGGCGCAGCTGGCGGTGGCGGTCAGGAGCGCCGAGCCCGAGCCCGGCGAGATCGACCGCGCCCTGTGGACCGACCGGACACTCGCCAAGACGTGGATCATGCGCGGCACCCTCCATCTCGTCCCCGCCGACGAGCTGGCCGGATACTGCGCCGCCCTGAGCACGTTGCGGTTCTGGGAGAAGGGGTCGTGGCAGCGCGGCCACGGGGTGACCGCCGCCGAGATCGCTGCGATCATCGAGGCGGTCCCGCAGGCGCTGAGCGATGGGGCTGGGCGCCCACTGACCCGCGAGGAGCTGGTCGACGCCGTGGTGGCGGTGACCGGCAACGCTCACCTGCGGCAGGCGCTCACCTCCGGTTGGGGCGCGCTGCTCAAGCCGCTCAGCCGCCTGGGCGAGCTGTGCTACGGCCCGCCCCGCGAAGGCAGGGTGACGTTCACCGCCCCGCGCGCCTGGATCCCCGGCTGGCCCTCCGAGCCGCCGCCGTTCGAGGAGGCGGGCGTACGCGTGGCGCGGGCGTTCCTCGGCGCGCACGGCCCGGCGACGCCGGAGATGTTCGATGCCTGGCTGTTCGGCGGCGTGGCCAGGAAGGCCGTGCTGAAGGGCTGGTTCCGCGACCTGGCGCCGGAGCTGACCGAGGTCGAGACCGAGGACGGGACGACCCTGCCGGCGCTGAAGGAGCACCTGGACGACCTGGCGGACACCCGGCCGTCGGCCGAGGTCCACCTGCTGCCGGGCTTCGATCAATACATTCTGGCCGCCCCGCGCACGCTGGCCCCGCTCCTCCCGCCGTCGCTCAAACCCAAGGTCAGCCGGCAGGCAGGGTGGATCTCCCCCGTGGTCGTCCACGGGGGCCGGGTGGCGGGCGTCTGGGAGGCCAGGAACGGCGACATCGTCCTGGATCTCGACGCGCCGGTGCCCCAGTGGCCGCTGGAGGAGGCCGTCGCCCGCGTGCGCGACCTCCTGAAACCCTAGGACGTGGTGCCCGCCATGACGCGGTCGACGATGCCCTTGGTGCCCTCCTCACGGGCGCAGTGGGCGCAGCAATACCAGTGGTCACCGGCCTGGACCCCGTGCCCGATGACCTTGGTGCCGCAGTGCTCGCACACCGGTGCCATGGCCTCGATCGCGCACTGGAAGCAGTCGAAGGTGTGCACCGATCCCTGCGCGTGCACCTCGAACGCCATGTCGTAATCGTTGCCGCAGCTCTCGCAGACAGCCATGGTGATCCCCTTTGCAGTCGTGTCCGCCCGGGGGGATACCCCGTTCCGTGCTCTCCTTTCCCCAAAGCATCACCATAATCAGGCCGTCTCCGCCCGTCACGAACGTTCCACCGCGAAGCGGGCCACCAGCGGCAGTCCCAGCAGCCCGAGCGCGGCCAGCGCCACGGGCAGGCCGAACCACCCGCTCAGACCGGCCACGAGCAGCGGGCTGACCACGAAGCCGGTGTACGAGATCGTGGACACGCCCCACACCAGCGTCCCGCTCGGATCGTCGGCGGCCGAGCGGCTGAGCAGGGCGGGCACCAGCGGCCCGAGCGCCAGCCCGGTCACCGCGAACCCCACCATGGAGATCACTACGGTGCCGCCCAGGGCGGCCAGCGCGATGCCCGCCCCGCCACCCACCCCCGCCACCAGGTACATCGCCCTGAGCGGCACCCGCGGCAGCGCCTGCACGATGAGCCGCCCGGCGGTGAGCGCCCCCATGTAGACCGCGGGCGCGGCGCTCGACACGAGCGGCGTGGCGCCGCGATGGTCCTCCAGCAGCAGCACCGACCATTGCTCGACCGAGTTCTCGATGATGAGCACGCAGGCTGCCAGCGCCCCGAGCACGGCGGCGACCCTCCAGAGCCCGCGCCTGCCGGTGTGCGAGGGGGCTTCGGCTGCCGTACGTCTCATGGGCAGTGCCAGCAGTGACAACGACGTGACGACCACGATCACCGCGATGGCCGCGAGCACCGCGCCGGCGCCGTACCCGAGCGAGCGGGCCAGCCCCGTGGCCGGGGCGGCGGCGATGACCCCGACAGGGAACGCCGCGTGCACCAGCTGGAAGAGCCGGCGGCCGCTCTCGCGTTCGACCCGCCCGGTGGCCAGGTTCAGCGCGATGTCCAGCGCGCCGCTGGCGGCGCCCACGAGCAGCAACGCCGCCCCCAGCTGCCAGAGCGAGCCGACCAGGCCGACGCAGGCCACGCTGAGCGCGAACAACGTCGTGGTCACCATCAGGGCAGACCGCTCACGCCCCCGTGCCAGCCGCCCGGTGAACGCCATCGCGGGCAGGGCCCCGACCGGTACGGCGCTCAGGGCCAGCCCGAGGTCGCCCGCCGAGATGCCCAGCTCCAGCTTGATGGCGGGCAGCAGGGCCGACCAGGAGCCCCAGAACACGGCCCAGGCCGCGCAAACCGCGATGAGCGGCATCCAACCCCCTTGCAATTACGGTCAAGTCACAGTAAAGATCATCGATGTCCTTATATCCCCTGTCGAAGGGAAAACCGTGCTCACGCGAACGGTCATCGCGGCCGCTCTGGTCGCCACCGGGATCGCCGCCCTTCCCTCCTCCGCCTACGCCGCCACGGCGCGCTACACGCCTGAGCGCATCTGCGGCCCCGGCTTCCACCGCGTCAAGGACGGGCACCGGGCGATGAAGACGCGCGGCGCCGTGTTCGGACACGTGTACCTCATGTACAACAAGCGCTCCGGCAAGAACTGCGTCGCCGCGATCAAGACCGTCTACCAGGGCATCCGCTCGGTGACCGGCGCCTACCTCGAGGTGAAGGGCGGCGGCAAGTCGCAGGACGAGCAGAAGTATCGCTACTACGCCGAGACCGGCCACCTCGACGGGAGCTGGAAGTGCGTACGCTACGCCGGTTGGACCCGCGACCCCGCCGGCCGGGTCGAGGCGTGGGGCGGCCGTCAGTCCTGGGGTAACTGCCTGGGCTGACCGCGGCATCCAAGGTTTTCCTCCGAAGCTGTCACAACCGGGCGGCCTATCCCGTCCTGTTGATGTAAGAGCGAAAACTGAGGAGGCTCACATGACCCAGCGGATCAACGTCGCCAAGAACATCCCCGAGGTGTACCACCACTTCCTGGCGGTGGAGAAGATCCTGCACGACAGCGAGCTGCCGGCCGCCACCATCGAACTCGTCAAGCTGCGCGCCAGCCAGATCAACGGCTGCGGTTACTGCGTGGACATGCACAGCCGCGACATGAAGAAGGCGGGCGAGAGCGACGAGCGGTTGTGGATGGTGGCGGCCTGGCGTGAGGCCACGGTTTTCACGCCGGCCGAGCGGGCCGCGCTGGCGCTGACGGAGGAGGCGACCAGGCTGCCCGACCGGGAAGGCGTGCCGGACGCCGTGTGGCAGCAGGCCGGCGAGCACTACAGCGAGAAGCAGCTCGCGCTGCTGATCGCGACGATCGCCATGATCAACGCCTGGAACCGGATCGGCGTCACCGCCCGGCTCACGCCCGGTACCTGACCTCGTGGAAATGCATTGAGCCGGACCGGCACTGGAGCTAGGTTGGCGCGCATGGCGGGTGGCAAGCGCCCGCCAAGCCGTCGCCAAACGGCGCGGCGCACAGTCGTGAAAGGAGAACGACGCGCTTCGGAAGGGGGATACACCGTGAAACGCGTCAAAGTCACCAAGGCGACGGCCAGGCGACGTCCGCGGCCCGCCATGGAGTTGGACCTGCGTTCACCGGCAGGTCGCAGACTCCCCTACTGACTTGCTCCTTACAGCAAACTTACGGGGGTATCTGTAGATAACATAGATAACAAGAACATCACGGGGGGCTCACGATGAAGAGGCTTGTGGCGGTGCCGCCACACGTTGCCAGGCACAAGGTCCGCGACATTCGGTCGGCAGACCGCCACAAGCCGCCCGCAGATCCCAAGGTGATCGATTTGCGGGCCTACACCGGCAGGAATGTGATCCGTTTCCCCGGCGGTCCCACGCCTGCCGCCTAGCCCACCGGACGACCCAGGCCGGCGTGCGGCCTGGGTCGTCGCAGGTCAGGAGGCGTACAGCTTCTTGGCGTACGTCTCGCCGTAGTAGCTCTCGAGCTCCTCGAGGCTCTCCTGCACCGCCTGCACGTCCTTGACCAGCCGCGCGTGCGAGGGCAGGTTATCGCCGCCCCAGGTGTCCGGCTTCCACAGCCCGGAGCGCAGGAACGCCTTGGCGCAGTGGAAGAAGATCTGCTCGATCTCCACGACGAGGGCGAGATGCGGGCGGTGACCCTTGACGATCATCTCATCGAAGAACGGGGCTTCGCGGACGAGCCGCGCCCGGCCGTTGATGCGGAGGGTCTCGTTGCGGCCGGGAATGAGAAAGACCAACCCTACATGCGGATTTTTCAGGATATTGAGGAATCCGTCCGCTCTGCGGTTCCCTGGGCGGTCCGGGATGGCGATCGTCGCGTCGTCGATGACGTGGACGAACCCGGCGGGGTCGCCCTTGGGCGAGACGTCACAGTTGCCCTGGTCGTCGGAGGTGGCGATCAGACAGAACGGCGAGGCCGCCAGCCACTGCCGGTCGCGCTCGTGCAGGCGTACCCGCTCCTTGCTGGCCGCCCTCGGCATGACCTCCCCTAGCAGTTCGCGCAGCTCAGCCTCGGACCCGATCTCCGCCCAGCTCATGTGATCTCCCTTCGAGGGTTTCCCTGATGATTTTGTCAGGAATGGGAGCCAACATCCGGTGTGGTGTCCGAAGGGCGAGACTGACCAGGTCCTCGCGCGTGTCATGGCGCAGGCCCGGCCCGGGGCGGACCTCGACCTCCTCCAGCGGGACGCTCCGACGGCAGGCCGGGCAGCCGGACTGGGGGTCGAGCCGAGTCCGGCAGGTCACGTGGTGGTACAGGCGACGGGGGCCGTGCGCGGCGAGATGGCGCTCGCCCCACTGCGTCAGGGCCAGCACGGGCGGCCAGAGCTCGCGGCCCATGGGGGTCAGGACGTACTCGTCGCGCGGCGGCGCATCCTGGTAGCGGCGTCGGTCGAGGACGCCGGCCGCGACGAGCGTGGCGAGCCGCTGGGAGAGAACGGCTCGCGGGATGTCGAGGTGGGCCTGGAAGTCGCCGAAGCGCCGCACGCCGTACATGGCGTCGCGGACCACGAGCAGCGTCCACCGCTCGCCGATCACCTCCAGGGCCTTGGCGAGGGAGCAGTCTTGACCGTCGTAGTTCTTGCCGAGCGCCATGGGGCGCATGTTAGTTCATTCACCGAACCGTGCTAGCGTGCGGCACCATGAGTTCAATGACCGAACCGGCCATCGAATCGCGCATGGCCGACCTCGACGGCCTGCGCATGCACTACCTGATCGCCGGCGAAGGGCCGTTGCTGGTCCTGCTGCACGGCTGGCCGCAGACCTCCCACTGCTGGCGGCGGCTCATCCCCGCCCTGGCCGGCAACTTCACGGTCGTCGCGCCCGACCTGCGCGGGTACGGCCGCACGGACAAGCCGGTCACCGGCTACGACAAGCGCACGATGGCGGCCGACATCCGCGCCCTGGCGCGCTCGCTCGGCCACTCCACGCTCGTGCTCGCCGGCCACGACCGGGGCGCCAGGGTCGCCCACCGCTACGCGCTCGACCACCCAGGCGAGGTGGAGCGGCTCGTGGTCATGGACATCATCCCGACCAGGGAGATGTGGCGCAGGTTCGACATGACGACCGGCCTGGCGTCGGGCACCTGGCACTGGACGTTCCACCTGCAGCCCGATCTGCCGGAGCGGCTGGCGGGCCAGGACGTCCGCGGCTACCTGGGCTATTTCTTCGAGAAGTGGACGGTGCAGCGCTCACGGCTGGACGTCGAGGAGTACGTGCGCGCGTTCGAGCAGCCGGGCGCACTGCGGGCCGGGTTCGAGGACTACCGGGCCTCGTTCCCGCACGACGCCCAGCATGACGACGCCGACTGGGACGCGGGCCGGCGCCTGGAGATGCCGGTCCTCGCGCTGTGGGGCGCCGCCGGGCTGCCGAGCAGAGTGCCGGTGCTGGACATCTGGCGGGATTACGCCCTTGACGTGCGCGGGGCCGAGATCCCCGAGTGCGGGCACTTCCTGGCCGAGGAGCAGCCGGACGCGGTGCTCGCCCACCTGTCGAACTTCCTGCTGCCCCGCTGATCACCAGCGGCGGGCGTGCGCCATCGCCCCCAGGTAGGCGTCCCGCTCCACCGCGAACCTGGCCGGGTCCATGCCCCGCCGTTCGGCCCGCAGGTGCAGCATGGTCAGCTCGGTGGCCGCCTGCTGATAGTCGCTCATGGCCCGGCCGAGCCCTGCTCCCCTGGCCCACCTGCGGGCCGCCTTGCGTGCCGACAACGTGCTGAGCATCCGGACGTCCTGGTCGGTGACGAGCCCGGTGGGCCGGTAGCCGGGCAGGTAGACGGCCATCTTGCCGACGAGGTGGCGGCGTTCGACGACGGTCACGACGATCAGCAGGACGAGCGCCGCCATGATCACCAGGTACGCCACGCCCAGCCAGGCCAGCGAACCCGTGGTGGCCGAGCCGTTCCAGAGCGCGTGCAGGAAGACCGCGCCGAGATAGCCGAGGGGGATCGCGGCGAACCTGGCGGGCGAGCGGCTCGTCAGCGCGTAGGCGACGCCGAGGCCGATCATCGAGGTGTAGACCGGGTGGCCGAGCGGGTCGATCAGGCCGCGCAACACGAACAGCTGGATCGCACCGCCGACGCCGTCCTCGCCGAACGCGAGCAGGTAGTAGCCGACGTTCTCGACCGCGGCGAAGCCCAGGCCCGCCATGGAGGCGTACACGATGCCGTCGGTCAGGCCGTCGATCTCGCGCCTCCTGCGCAGGAGCAGCAGCAGCGCCGAGCCCTTGAGCGCCTCCTCGATCACGGGGGCGAGCAGGACGGTGCCCATGTTCTCGGCGACCGCGGCGCCGTAGCCGGCCCTGACGAACAGCTGCTGGCCGAGCAGCGTGAACCCCACGGCGACCACGACGGCCACCCCCGCACCCCACGCGAACGCGAACGCCAGATGCAGCTTCGGCTCCGGCTCCAGCCGATCAAGGGAGAGCACCGCGGCCAGCAGCACCGGCAGCGGCGCCACCGCGAGCACCGCCGACAACGCGAACCCGGCGGGCCCGCCCGAGATCAGCATGAGGGCCAGCACGAGCAGCGCGAGGATTCCCGAGACGACCAAGCCGATCACCAGCGCCTTGCTGGGGCGCTGAGCAAGCAAAGGAGCTGTCATGGTTGGCGCCTCTCTTCCCGTCTGATCCGCCCACTATGCGCGCCGCGCATCTACAGACGCTTAACGATGACTTGAATCTCGGTAGTACGGATCCGCCACGATGGGCTCACCCTCCGTGTACGAATACACCTCCCGGCCGGAAATGAACACTCTCAGCGCCCGGCTCATGACGTCCAGCGGATCCCCGGACCAGATGACCACGTCGCCGTCGAGCCCCGGCCGCAGCGCGCCGACCCGGTCGTCGATGCCCATGATGCGGGCCGGGTTCACGGTGATCGACCGCAGCGCGGCGTCGCGGTCGAGTCCGTCCTTGACCGCCAGCGTGGCCTGGTGGACGAGGAAGTGGATCGGCACGACGGGATGGTCGGTGGTGATGGCTAGCTCGACCCCGGCCCGCGCCAGGATGCCGGGGTTGCGGAGCGAGCGCTGCCGCAGCTCGACCTTCGACCGGCTGGTGAAGAGCGGCCCGATGATCACGGGGACGTTCCTGGCGGCCAGCGTGTCGGCCAGCAGGTGCCCTTCGGTGCCGTGGTTGATCACCAGGCGGTAGCCGAACTCGGCCGCCAGCCGCAGCGCGGTGGCGATGTCGTCGGCCCGATGCGTGTGCTGGCACCACGGCAGCTCGCCGTCCAGCACGCGGACCAGGACCTCCAACGTGCCGTCACGGTCGAACGGCTTGCCCTCGTCCGCCGCGGCGGCCTTCCTGGCCTTGTAGTCCTGGGCCTTCATGAACGCGTCGCGGATCACCGCCGCGACCCCCTGGCGGGTGGAGGGCAGCTTCTTCTGGTCGCCGTACACACGCTTGGGGTTCTCGCCGAGCGCGCTCTTGACGCTCACCGGCTCCTTGATCAGCATCTCGTCGACCGTCCTGCCCCAGCACTTGACCGCGACCGTCTGGCCGCCGATGGGGTTGCCGGAGCCCGGCTTGATCACGGCGGTCGTCACGCCGCCGGAGAGGGCGTCGGCGAAGGCGAGGTCGGCCGGGTTGATCGCGTCGAGTGCACGCAGGCGGGCGCCGTTGGGGTCGGTCATCTCGTTGGTGTCGCTGCCGGCCCATCCCTCGGCCTCCTCGTGCACGCCCAGGTGGCCGTGGGCCTCGACGAAGCCGGGCAGCACCCAGCCGCCCGCGGCGTCCACGACCTCGAAGCCGTCGGGGATCCGCACGTCCGCGCCGACCTCGGCGATCCTCCCGTTCACGATGAGAACGACGCCACCGTCGATGGGGGCACTGTCAACGGGCACGACATATCCGCCAGTAATAGCAAAATTCACGACTCGTAACTTATCGGGCAATGGGTAGCAGGCCTGAATGATCGCGGAACTGTACGAGCGCTGGCTGCTCGAGATGTGGAACGGAGACTTCAAGCTCGCCCACGACCTCGTCACCCCCGGCTTCGTCGGCCACTGGCCCGGCATGGACGTGCACGGATCCGATGGGCTGGTGGAGGCGCTGCGACAAGGGCACGCGCCCTTCGACGACGTCAAGGTCACGCTGGACGTGGGCCCGATCGTGGACGGGGACCGGGTGGCGGCGCGGTGGACGTTCAGCGGCGCCTACCGGGGCGGTCTGCCCGGCGCGAGCGCCGCGGCGGGGACGTGGGTGGCCTTCAGCGGCCACGACATCCTGCGAGCCGACGGCGACAAGTTCGCCGAATACTGGGTGATCTCGGACGCCCAGACGTTCAACCGGCAGCTTGGGATAGGGTGAATCGTCCCCAACCCCGATGGAGGACGATGAGGTGCCGCAGGAAATCGAACCGGGCGCGGGACTGAGGTCGCTGACGGACGAGGAGATGACGCTGCTGCTGGCGCAGCAGCGTTTCGGCGCGCTGGCCACCAACAAGAGCAGCGGCCACCCCCACCTGTCCACCGTCCTCTACACGTGGGACCCGGGCCAGCGCGTGGTGCGGATCTCGACCATCGCCGACCGGCTCAAAGTGCGGGATCTGCACAAGGACCCGCTCTGCGCTCTCTACGTGACCAGCAACGACTTCTGGTCGTACGCCGTGGCCGAGGGCGAGGCGGAGCTGTCGCCGGTGACCACGGAGCCCGGGGACGAAGTGGGCATGGAGCTGCTCGCCATGCAGACGGGCCTGACCGACGAGGCGGCGTTCCTGCGGCAGATGGTGACCGACCGGCGGCTGGTGATCAGGCTCAGGGCGTCACGCCTGTACGGGACCGCACTCGGCCTCTAGCCCGGCTCCTGTTGTAGGCCACGGTCGCGATCACGATCAGCACGAGTCCCAGGTCGATGGCGGCCGACCAGCGCATGGCCGCCACGTGGCCGCCGTGCCGCGCGACCGCGAAGAACACCGCCCCTATCACCGCCACCCCGCCGGCCCCCGCGAACTGCTGCGCCGTGCTCAGCATGCCGGAGCCGATGCCGGCCTGGTGCGGCTCGACCTCCACCAGCGCCGCCCCGATGAGCTGCGGCAGGATCAGGCCGTTGCCGGCGCCGACGAGCACGAGCGCGGCCATGACGTACGGCAGCCCGAGCCCGGCCGCGGCCACCAGCAGGCCGAGCCCGAGCGCCGTGACCGTGCCGCCGATCATGACGACGATCAGCCCGTACCTCCCGACCAGCCGCGTCCCGAGCACCGAGGTAACTGAGAACAGCACCCCCATCGGCGCGAACGCCAGCCCCGCCTGGAACGCCGTCAGCCCCATCCCGCCCTGCAGCAGCAACGTCAGCGTGAACATGAACGCGGCGAAGTACGCCATGAAGGCCACGATCGACCCGACGCCCGCCAGGTAGGAGTGAACCTTGAGCAGCGCCAGGTCGAGCACCGGCTGCCCGCCGCGCGCCCCGAGCAGCCGCTGCCACCGCCAGGTCAGCGCGAACACCGGGACGCTCGCCGCCATGCTGACCCAGGTCCAGGCGGGCCAGCCCAGGCTGTTACCGAGGCCGAGCGGCACCAGCACCAGCGCCAGACCCGCGGCCAGGCCCGCCGCGCCCGGCAGGTCCAGCTTCGGCCGGCGGGCCGTGTCGACGTGCGGCAGCAGCCACGCGGCCAGCGGCACGACGACCAGGCCGACAGGCAGGTTGATGAGGAAGACGATCCGCCAGCCGAGGCCGAACACGTCGGCCGTCAGCAGCAGCCCGCCCAGCACCTGCCCGGCGATCGAGCCCAGACCGCCGACCGCGCCGTACCAGCCGACGGCTCTGCTCCGCTCCCCCGGCGGGTAGACGGCCGAGATCGTGGCCAGCACCTGCGGCACCATCGCCGCGCCCGCCAGGCCCTGCAGGAGGCGGGCGGCGACCAGCTGGGCCGGGTTCACGGCGATCCCGCACAACACCGAGGCGACGGTGAACGCGGCCACGCCCCAGATAAACAGGCGCCGGTAGCCGTAGCGGTCGCCCAACCGGCCCCCGGTGATCATGCCGGCCGCGTACGTGAAGGCGTAGCCGCCGACGATCAGCTCGAGGGCGGCGGGGCCGGTGTGCAGGTCGTGCTCGATGGAGGGGGCGGCCACGTTGACGACGAAGAAGTCGAACTGGGCCATGAACCATGCGGAGAGGAGGATGACCAGCGTACCGGCAGATCTCACGACATTCAGGCTAGATCGTCGTCGCGGCGTGATCCCCCTTGCCCCGTCCGGGCGTGTCGTTTGCTCATCACCCCGGCACCGTGGGTCTACTCTTCTCTCAACTGTTGGTCATGCAATCTTGTCACCGTCGGTCCGTAGGCCCCTCTCCACCTGAGGAGACCCATGTTCCGATGTCTGGTGCTCGTCCTGGCCACCGCCCTGTCCGCTCTCGCAGCCCCCGCCACCGCGGCCACCGCCGCCCCGGCGGTGCTCAATGTCGCACACCGAGGCGCGTCCGCGTACGCTCCCGAGAACACGATCGCCGCCTTCGAGCTGGCAGGCAAGCAGCGGGCCGACATGTTCGAGCTCGACGTCCAGGAGACCAAGGACCACGAGCTGGTCCTCATGCACGACACCACCCTGTCCCGCACCACCAACGTGGAGCGCGTCTTCCCCGGTCTGTCGCCGTGGAACGTCGGCGACCTCACGCTCGCGCAGATCCGCAAGCTGGACGCCGGCTCCTGGTTCAGCGACGAGTACGCCGGCGAGCCGGTGCCCACGCTGGGCGAGGCGCTCCGCGCGATGAGCGGCTCCGGCATTGGCCTGCTGCTGGAGGTCAAGAAGCCGGAGCTCTATCCGGGGATCGAGCAGCGCATCGCCGACGAGCTGCGCCGCCACTCGAGCTGGCTCGCGCCGGGGCGGCTGGTGGTGCAGTCGTTCACCTTCGAGTCGATGCGAAGGTTCCACCGGCTGCTGCCGGATGTGCCGATCGGGCTCCTCGGCACACCCTCCACCGCCGAGCTGCCCGAGCTGGCAACGTTCGCCGACCAGATCAACCCGCCGTACACCACGCTCACGGCGTCCTACGTGCGCCGCGTCCACGGCCTCGGCATGCAGGTCCTCACCTGGACGGTGGACAACCCCGACGTCATGCGCCGAATGCTGACCTACCGGGTGGATGGCATCATCACCAACAAGCCGGACGTGCTACACGAGTTGCTGGACACCTGATGTCCGGACGGCCGACCCGCAGGGGATCGTGGCAGGCGAGCCGCTCTGAAGGCAACGAGTTCTGCGTCGCTAGGAGTCATACCGGGTGATGCCGTCGCTGTCGTCGAGATTGATCTCGTCCCGCTAGTGGCGCACCAGCCAGAACGCGACTCCCCGGCCAGTGAGTGGGGTCCGGATCTGGGTCGACGGTCACGTACGGCGAACACCGATCGGGGCTGCTCAGTCAAGCACCGCGAGGTGATCAGCGGCACCCCCGTGCCACTCGATCATGAAAAGGGTGGCGTCGTCGCTGGTGCGCCGGCCTCGTTCCCCCATCAGGGTGTGGGAGAGCCGGCGCAGATCCGCCCGCACCCCCGCCGGCGGCTCTTCCCCCAGACGGTCGACGCAGCGGATGAGGCGTTCCTCACCGAACGGCTCCCCGCCGGTGACGTGCTCCTCGATGATGCCGTCGGTGTAGCACAGCACCCGGTCGCCCCGCTGGAGCAGGTGCTTTGCGATTCGGGGCTCCTCACCGCCGAAGCCGACGGGCAACGTCGTCGCGCTCTCCAGCTTGCACACGACCCGGCCATCGCGGATCAGCAGCGGCGCGGGGTGGCCCGCGTTGACCAGCTCCAGCTCACCGGTGGTGATGTTCAGGTGCATCAGTTGCGCCGTGACGAAGTGGTCGGGCCCGAACTGCCGGGAGACGGCATCGTCCATGAAGGCGTACTTCTCGGCCAGGCTGACGAACACGCGCCGGGCATGCCGGTAGGCGCCGATGGCGATGGTCGCCATCGAGGCGGCGTCCAGGCCATGGCCCATCGCGTCGATCACAGCCACGTGCAGGATGTCGTCGTTCAAGGCGTAGTCGAAGCTGTCGCCGGCGACGCGGTAGGCGGGCTCCAGCATGCCGGCCACCTCGACCTGCGGCACGGACATCGACAGCGGTGGCAGCAGGCTCCATTGGATCTCCGCGGACACACTCATCGGCTCCCGGCGCCGGGCCAGGAAGAACTGGTCGGTGTAGCAGTTTTTGGTGACCAGCATGTCCGCGACCAGCCCGGCGAGCCGGCGCAGCAGGCGCCGGTCGTCATCGGTGATGGCGTCCAGGGTCAGCGCCATCACCCCCACCTGATCGCTTCCGTCCAGCAGGGGCAGGTACATCCGTACCCCGCGGGCCTGCGGAACCTCGACGACATCTACGCGCAGGAAGGCCCGGCCGGCGGGGGAACCGACGATCGGCTCGGGCCGGCCCACGTGCAGCTTCCTGCCCGGAAGCGGCACCAGCAGCTCTTGGGCGTAGTCCTGGAGCAGAATGGAGACATCACGACCGCCGATTCTGGCCACTTCCTCCGCGACCAGCGGAGCGACCAGCTGCGGCGGCAACAACCGCGCCCTGTCCAGCAGGAGGCCGAGCAGGCGCTCACCGAAACCCTCCGACCGGTCCACGATCTCCTTGTCCATGGCCGGGTTCACCCCCTCTTTCCCGCATCACGCGCCGGAGCGGCCCATGAACCATGCGCAGCCTGTCGGCCGGGCCGGGCTTCCACCCCGCTGTTGATCTCCCTGGGGTGAGATCCACGCTACGATCGCCGGCCTGCTCATCGTCATCACCGTGGCGGGTGGGCCAGGCAAAAATCCCGCCAACGGGAAGGCGGTCCTCAGCGGGGACCGGGGCCACCGGCGGGCAAACCGAAGCGGGCGAACAGGTCGATGATCGCTTGAACAGGGATGGTGCTTTGGCTGGGGTGACGCAGGTGCCGGCCCGGAAGGATGGCATAGCGGTTACGCCGGCCCTCCCGCTCCCGCTCCACATAGCCAGCCTCCAGCAGGTCGGTCACGATGCTCTGGGCTGCTCGTTCGGTAATGCCGATGCTTTTGGCGATATCGCGGACCCGCACTTGCGGATCAGCCGCAATGAGCAGCAGCACGCGGGCGTGGTTGGTCAGAAATGTCCAACTGGAGCGTCGGTCAGCAGCGTCACCCACGTCCGTGACCGTCCCTCGGCAAGCAGAGAAGAGCCAGAACCCCGGCACACACCTGAAGTCTATATGAGGAAAACATCTTCAGGTGATCCTCTGGAGTAACCCCCACCTAATGGCGGGTCGGTCACACCAGCAGAGAGGCCCGGCCAAAAGGCCGGGCCTCTTCGTAACCCCAGCATGAGCAAGACCTCAGCCAAGGCGCCGAGTTCCGGTTAGATCGGAGGACTTCAGGGAGTCAGCTGCAACCGCTGGTTGATCCGCAGCCCTCGCAGACGTAGCAGCTGCCGGCAGGACGCATCTTGGTGCCGCAGGTCATGCAGAGCGGCGCGTCAGCCGTGAAGCGCTGGTGGCTCTCCAGCGTCAGCTCCTCCTGGGCCGCCGGTACCGGGTGGATCTCCTTCGGCTTCTGCTCGATCGGCGCCGACTGGGCCAGCGCCTCGCGGTCCACCGTCTCCTGCAACGCCGCCGGGTCCTCCCCACGCTGCTGCGCGGCCCGCTCGGCCGCCGAGAAGATACCCAGGGCCGCCCGCTCCTCGTAGGGCAGGTGGTCCAGGGCCAGGCGCCGGAAGATGTAGTCCATCACCGACGTGGCCATCCGGATGTCCGGGTCGTCCGTCATACCCGCCGGCTCGAACCGCATGTTCACGAACTTGCTCATGTACGTCTCCAGCGGCACCCCGTACTGGAGCCCGATGGAGATCGCGACGGAGAACGCGTCCATGACGCCCGCCAGGGTCGAACCCTGCTTGGACATCTTGAGGAAGACCTCGCCGAGCCCGTCATCGGGGTAGGACGAAGCGGTCATGTAACCCTTGGCGCCGCCCACCGTGAAGCGGGTGGTCATGCTCGGCCGCTGGTTGGGCATGCGCCGCCGGGTCGGCCGGTTGACCTCGATGACCTTGACCTCGGGCTCCTTGGCCGCCTCTTCCTTCTTGGCGCCGTTGCCGGCCGACAGCGGCTGGCCGACCTTGCAGTTGTCGCGGTAGACGGCCAGCGCCTTGAGCCCGAGCGTCCAGCCCTCCATGTAGACCTGCTCGATGTCGTCGATCGTGGCCGACTCGGGCAGGTTGACCGTCTTGGAGATGGCGCCGGACAGGAACGGCTGGGTGGCCGCCATCATGCGGACGTGTCCCATCGGCGCGATCGCCCGCTCGCCCATCGCGCAGTCGAATACCTCGTAGTGCTCCTTGCGCAGGCCGGGCGCGTCGATGACATGGCTGTGCTCGGCGATGTACTCGACGACGGCCTCGATCTGCTCCTGCTGGTAGCCGAGCTGCTTGAGCGCCCGCGGGATCGTCTGGTTGACGATCTGCATGGAGCCGCCGCCGACGAGCTTCTTGAACTTGACCAGCGCCAGGTCCGGCTCGATGCCGGTCGTGTCGCAGTCCATCATGAGCCCGATCGTGCCGGTCGGCGCCAGGAGGCTGGCCTGGGCGTTGCGGTAGCCGTTCTTCTCGCCGAGCTTGAGGCACTCCGCCCACTGGCGCGACGCCTCAGCGTGGATCTTGGCGTCCATCGAGCCGATCGTGCGCATGGAGTCGTTCGCCGCCGAGTGCTTGCGCATGACGCGCTTGTGCGGCTCGGCGTTCCTGGCATATCCGTCGTACGGCCCCACGACCCCCGCCAGTTCGGCGCTGCGGCGGTAGGACACACCGGTCATCAGCGACGTGATCGCCCCCGCCACGGCACGACCCCCGTCGGAGTCATAAGCATGGCCGGTCGCCATCAGCAGCGCGCCCAGGTTGGCGTAACCGATGCCGAGCTGCCGGTACGCCCGCGTGGTCTCGCCGATCTTCTCGGTCGGGAAGTCGGCGAACGTGATCGAGATGTCCATCGCGGTGATGATCAGCTCGGTCAGCTTGACGAAGTCGGCGACGTTGAAGGAGTTGTCGTCCTTCAGGAACTTCAGCAGGTTGATGCTGGCCAGGTTGCAGGAGGAATTGTCCAGGTGGACGTATTCACTGCACGGGTTGCTGGCGGTGATCCGCCCCGTTTCCGGGGTGGTGTGCCAGTCGTTGATCGTGTCGTCGTACTGCAGACCCGGGTCGGCGCACTCCCAGGCAGCCTTGGCCATCTTGCGGAACAGGTCCTGGGCGTCGACCGTCTCGATCACCTCGCCGGTGAGGCGAGCGCGCAGGCCGAACTTCTCGCCCTTCTCGACGGCCCGCATGAACTCATCCGAGACGCGCACCGAATTGTTGGCGTTCTGGTATTGGACGGACACGATGTCCTTGCCGCCCAGGTCCATGTCGAAACCGGCGTCCCGCAGCGCGCGGATCTTGTCCTCCTCGCGCGCCTTGGTCTCGATGAACTCCTCGATATCGGGGTGATCGACGTCGAGCACGACCATCTTGGCCGCCCGGCGGGTGGCGCCACCGGACTTGATCGTCCCCGCGGACGCGTCGGCGCCGCGCATGAAGCTCACCGGCCCGCTCGCGGTGCCGCCGCTCGACAGCAACTCCTTCGAGGAACGGATCCGGGACAGGTTGACCCCCGACCCCGAGCCGCCCTTGAAGATCACACCCTCTTCCTTGTACCACTCCAGGATCGACTCCATCTGGTCGTCCACGGAGAGGATAAAGCAAGCGCTTACTTGCTGAGGTGATTGGGTGCCCACGTTGAACCAGACCGGCGAATTGAACGCGAACACCTGGTGCGCCAGTGCGTGCTTCAGCTCGTGGTCGAAGATCTCGGCGTCCTCGTCGCCGGCGAAGTAGCCGTGTTCGATGCCGGTGCGCGTGTAGACGCCGACGACCCGGTCGATCAGCTGCTTCAGGCTCCACTCGCGCTGCGGGGTGCCCACGGCGCCGCGGAAGTATTTGGTGGTCACGATGTTGGCCGCGTTGACCGACCAGAACTCGGGGAACTCGACGCCCCGCTGCTCGAAGTTGACCGAGCCGTCGCGCCAGTTGGTCATGACGACGTCGCGGCGTTCCCACTGGATCTCGTCATACGGGTGCACGCCGGGCTTGGTGAAGATCCGCTTCATCTTCAGCCCCTTACGCGGACGCTTACCCCCGCGCGCTACTGAACCGCTGGCCGTCTCCGTCATGACTCCCCCTTCTCCGCCTTCAACTGTTTGATCTCGGCCTCGAAGTCCGCCAGGCTCTCGAAACCGCGATACACCGATGCGAAACGCAGGTAGGCCACCTCGTCGAGCTCCCGCAGCGGGCCCAGGATCGCCAGGCCCACCTCGTTGGAGGGGATCTCGGCCGCGCCCTTGGCCCTGATGGCCTCTTCCACCCGCTGTCCGAGCTGCGCCAGTGAGTCCTCGCTGACCGGTCTTCCCTGGCAGGCCCGCCGTACGCCCGCGACGACCTTGTCCCGCGAGAACGGCTCCGTCACTCCACTGCGCTTGCTCACCATGAGCAGCACGGTCTCCTGCGTGGTGAACCGGCGCCCGCACTCCGGGCAGGTGCGCCGGCGCCTGATGGCCGCGCCGTCGTCCGTCGAGCGGCTGTCGATGACCCTGGTGTCAGGGTGGCGACAGAACGGACAGTGCACGCTTCGCCTCCTCGACCTGCGGCCACCACACACGCAAATGGGTTGTGACGGGACGCTCACGCACACTCCACGGCTGGCCATGGAGCGGTCACGGAAACACAAGGTGTGGTGAACTACATCGGTGTAACTACTAGATGTTGTGGTCCAACCGTAGAAGCGCGCGACCATGAACGCAAGTTGGGCGGGCCCATCCGGCTGAAGTCGCTGATCAGCCCACGGTCATCTGGAGCCTCGGGCGTGTCGGCCTTCCCGGATGGCAGGATGGAGGCGCGGCCGTGTCACATGTATTGCTAGCGGTCACGGCCGTGAACAAACCTCACAACGCTACCGCAGGCCACTTCCTGTTCGATCCATCCCTCGGGCACCGCGCCGCAGCACCTCCACGCCGCCCGCCTTGGGCGTTGTCACCTCACGAGACGACGCCCTCGACGTTGCCACTCGCATGACGTCGTCACTCCCACGACGTCGTCGGGATCCGCGTCGATCAGCGCACCACCCCGGCGATGTCCCTCGGGACATAGAGGCGCGTGCCGGGATGGATGATCGAGTCGGGGAGCCCGTTCAGACGCTTGATCTCCGCGACCACGGCTCCGGGATCTTCGCCTCCGGAGAGCACGTCGGCGATGGCCCAGAGCGTGTCCCCCTGGCGGACCTCCACCCACGGCAGCCCGGCGGTGCTGGGAACGACGACCTTCACCGCCGCATGGCTGACGGCACGGGTGCCGAGCCAGAACCCGCCCAGGGACAGTAACGCCACCGCCACCACCAGCACGGCCCGCCCTCGGCGCGTCAGCCGCACCGGCGGCGCGGCGCGACGCTCAAGCCGCGACGCCGCGCGACGATCGCGCCGCACACCGGCCCTGCGCTTCCACCGGCGATCAGCGCCCTTCGCGCCGCCGCCTCCCCGCCGGCGACGCGACCCAGGCGTTCCCGGCCCGACTCCCGCCGCCGCCTTGGCCCGTGTCCTGCCCGCGGCCGACCCGCCACGCCTCTTGCCCACCCCGGGCCCACCGCGCTCCACACCACGACCGATCCCAGCACGAGTCCCGGCTCCGCCGCTGCCCGCGGCGCCGCCCAGCCTTGCACCAGCTCCAGCGCCGCTGCCGCCCGCGCTGCCGCCCCCGGTCGCACCAGCTCCAGCGTCCCCGCCTCCCACAATGCCGCGTAGCCTCGCACCAGGCCCAGTGCCGCTGCCGCCCGCAATGCCGCCTAGCCTCGCACCAGTCCCAGCGCCACTCAGCCGCGCATCAGTCCCAACGCTGCCCGACCTCGTACCAGTCCCAGCACCGCCGCTCCCCGCGGCACCGCCCTGCCTCGCAACTGTCCCAGCGCCGCCGCTGCCCGCATTGCCGCCCTGCCTCGCAATGGTCCCAGTGCCGCCACTTTCCGCGACGCCGCCCAGGCTCGCACCGGTCCCATCGCCGCCCAGGCTCGCACCAGCCCCGCCGCTACCCGCGGCACCGCCCCGCCTCGCACCAGCCTCGCCGCCGCCCGCACTGCCGCTCCGCCTCGCACCAGTCCCAGCGCCGCCGCCAGCAGCGCCGCCCGACCTCGTGCCAGTCGCCTGTCTTCCGCGGCGTGTGCCATCACCGGGCCCCGCGTTCGCCCCGAGCGTGCCGCGCCCCGCGACAGTGCCGGGACTCCCGCCGGTTCCAGGCCCTCCCCGACCCGTACCGGCTCCGTGCTCTCGGCGACCCTGGCCGCTCGATGCGGGCGTGTCGTCCGCGTTCGTCCGGGAATGAGGCGGTGGGACGAGGCGCAGGCGAGGCCTCCCCTGACCCCGGGCCGCCGCCGCGTCCGGCGAGGGCCCTCCGCGCCTTGCCCCATCACTCGAACGGAGCCCCAACCTCTTACCGGAATTTCCACGGGAAGCGATCTCGGTCCGCGTATTGTCTCCCCGTCGGTCCTTACTCTGCGTAGCATCGGCAATGAGGGTGAGCCGCTTGGCGTCTTCGCTGGTCGGGTTCGTGTTTGTGGTCGTTCGCATGGATGACCTCCTGCCGTGTGGCCTGAGGAAAAGGCCGAATAAAGATCAGCAAATCGAACACGGTGTCGATCGAACTCCCGTACGATGTTGTACACCACACTGGCGACAATTTCGAGGAAGACTCGAACAATTGTTTGAAGATGATCTTCAACAGCGATAACGTCGCTGTGTGCGACATCGAGACCACAGAACGGCAGGTCCGCCGGTGAGGCGGGCGGCCGGGCGAGGAGGCAGGGCATGACCGAGCGGGATGACGCAAACGGGGTCAGCGACCTCGCGGTGCGCAGACGCGACTCTCTGGGCCTGACGCCCAGGCAGCGCAAGATCCTCGAAGTGATTCGCGACTCGGTGCAACAGCGCGGCTATCCGCCCTCCATGCGGGAAATCGGCGAAGCGGTGCAGCTGACGAGCACGTCCAGCGTGTCCCATCAGCTGACGGCGTTGCAGCGCAAGGGTTACCTCAGACGCGACCCACACCGGCCGCGCGCCCTGGAGGTGCGACTGCCGGGCGAGCCGGTGTTGTGGGTGGACCCGGACGCGGCGGATGACGAGCCCACGATCAGCCGTCCCACGGCCGCCTACGTCCCACTCGTCGGCCGCATCGCCGCCGGTGGTCCGATCCTGGCCGAGGAGAGCGTCGAGGACGTCTTCGCGCTGCCCAAGCAGCTCGTCGGCGAAGGCACGCTGTTCCTGCTCCAGGTCGCCGGTGACTCCATGATCGAGGCCGCCATCGCCGACGGCGACTGGGTGGTCGTCCGCCAGCAGCCGGTGGCGGAGAGCGGCGACATCGTGGCCGCCATGATCGAAGGCGAGGCCACCGTCAAGACCTTCAAGCGCAAGGACGGCCATGTCTGGCTCGTCCCGCACAACACCAATTACGAGCCCATCCCCGGTGACGAGGCCACCGTCCTGGGCAAGGTCGTAGCGGTCCTGCGCCGGCTCTGACCAGGTCGGCGGCTTGGGCGCGCGTCACCTCGCCGCGCCGCGTTCCGGCGCGCGCCACAACATGCACTGACGGGGCACGGCACCGCACCGCTGACCTCGCCAACCGTCATGCTCGCCCCTCAACACACGAACCGTCGCACCCAGTCCCCGGCTTTGACCGGTCGCACCCATTGGTCCGTGTTGGTCGCGATGCCCGGCTCCTGGTGTGCCCAGAGCAAGTCTGACGACGCCGCGCATCTGCTCGTCGTTCAGGACAGCGGCGAGGTGACGGTGTAGGAGGCGTCGCCGGCGAACACCGAGCCGGACGCCCACAGGTCCAGCCGCATCTCGTAGTTGTAGTGCCGCAGGTAGCGGCCGGGCAGGTTGTAGGACTCGAACGAGATCGTGCCCCCGCCCGCCAGTCCGGCCCGCCCGCAGTACGTGGCGTCGCCCTTGAAGATCGCCGACCCGTCGTCCCGTTGCAGCGTCAGCCGCATGTTGTAATGCCGCAGGTAGTAGCCGGGCTGGTTGACGGCCTGGAAGGAGTAGCAGCCGGCGTGCGCCAGCCCGGCGACGACGGCGAACGTGGCGTCCCTGCGGTCGGCGAGCGGACTGGCGGAGCCGAGCGGGTCCACGTAGGCCAGGTAGTCGCGGTGGCGTACGTACCGGTCGGGGAAGTTGGCCGAGCGCAGCGAGCGGTTGCCGGTGGGCACCGCGGTCGTGTCGCCGACGTCCTCACGCAGCACGGTGAAGTGCCTGGCGGTGCCGGACAGGCCGGACAACTCGACCCTGGCGCCGAACGAGGTCAGGTTCGAGCTGTCGGCGTAGTAGTAGCGGCCTCCGGTGTAGTTGTCGAAGTAGATCCGCCACCGGCCGTCCGGCAGCCGCGTCAGCGCCGGGCCCTCCAGGCCCGAGCCCCAGCCGGCCCAGTTCCCGGTGCCGGTGAACTGCCAGGGGCCGTTGAGCGAGGTGGCGGTGGCATGCTCGATGTACTTGGTCGTCTCGTTCTTGAGGAAGTTGTGGTACGTGGAGCCCACCTTGACGACGAAGCTGTCGATGTAGTTCGCCGGGATGCCCAGGGGCGTCGGGCCGCTCCACGACGACAACGCGCTGTTCGTAGCGGTGATCCGGTAGGGCCGGAATTGCCCTGCTGTGCCCGTCGTGGACGCCGAGTAGATCACGTGGACGCTGCCGTCGGAGTCCCTGAACCACTCCGGCGCCCAGGTGCTGCCGGTGGCGCCGTTCAGGCCGACCGTGACGTTGCGGAGAAAGGTCCAGGTCACGGAGTCGGCGCTGCGGGCGAAGCCGATGGTGTCGCCGGTCCAGTTGGTGGTGTAGACGAGGTAGTAGTAGCCGTCGGTGTGCCGCAGCACGCTCGGGTCGCGGATCAGGCCGGACGGCGGGGTGTACGCGTTTGCGCGGACGAGGGTGAAGGTCGTGGCGTTCGCCGAGTCGTAGACGTACATGTTGGACTCGCTGCTGTTGGTGAACGCGGTCATCAGGTAGTGCGGCGCCGGCCCGGCGGCGTGTGCCGCCCCGGGTGCGAACGCGACGGCCGCGATGGCGGCGAGCAGCGCGACGACGCCGGTTAACGCCTTTCGAGTGACTCCACGTGTACGCATCCGCGGCCCCTCTGTGGTGTTAGCGCTAACATTTCACCACGCCGACGAGGGCGCGGTGATCGCATTCGTACCCCAGGGGCGATCCGCCGTCAATCCCCAGCGGTGTACAGATCGTGCGCGGCCTTGATCGCCTGGTCGGCGAAGTCGAGCACGTCATGCCGCCGTTCGAACGGGGAGCCGTACAGCGAGCGCCGGGGTGTGCCGAAGTGCTCACCCAGCCCCGAGACCAGGCACCCGAGCGAGGGCTCCGCGGTGTCGTCCGCCCGCAGCCGCAGCGCCTCGTCGATCACGCGGTGCCAGCGCTCGGGGAACGTTTTCCGCGCGTGCCGCGCCGCACCCGTCTTGGACGTGAGCTCGCCCGTCGCGAGCGTGTAGTGCAGCCGGGAGACGCCCGTGACGATCCACACGGTGGCGTACGGGCCCAGCGAGGCCAGCCCCCACGGCGAAAACAGGTGGGAAGCCCGGGTCACCAGGCGCCGCCAGTAGCGGTCGAGGTTGGCGTCGGTCCAGGCGGCGAGGACGGCAGGATCGGTCCAGATGTCGAGGTCCCCCGCCTTGGGACCGCGGCAGGTCACCCCGTGGCGGGCCAGCGTATGCCAGGTGACCGGGTTGAGGCCGCCCTGGGGGTTGAGCTTGCCGGCGTGGGCCTGCGGGCGCGCCCCGAGGTCCAAGGGGTTGCGACGGAGGTCGTCCCAGGTCACGTAGACGCCTTCGAACGGGTGGGCGCCGAGGCTGGTGTGGATGCGCTCCAGGGTCTCGATCGGCGGCCCGGCGGCCGTGACCGCGACGAAGTCCACGTCGCTCGTGGCCGGACGGTAGTCATCCAGCGCCGCCGACCCCTCGAGGTAGAGCCCTTCGATGAGCCCGGGAGCCGCCGCGTCGGCCACTGACAGGTATGTCTCGACAATCGCGTCGATCTTCGGGTGGGGCGTCATCACCGCTCAGCCTGCCACAATCGACGCCGGCGCCTCATCACAATCTAAAATCCTAGAATGTCCAGGTGAATACCGCATACCGCCCAGAAGACCTCAAGGCACGAAATGATGGATTTAAGTGGGCAAAGGCGGGTCCGGGGATCATTCCCGCCTGGATAGCCGACATGGACCTGCCCACCGCGCCCGAGGTCATCGAGGCGCTGCGCCGGCGAGCCGGCGCCGACCTCGGCTATCCGGCCTGGCTGGACAAGCCCAACGCAGGGCCGCTGGCGGAGGCGTTCGCCGAGCGTATGGCGGGCCGGTACGGCTGGTCGCCCGACCCCTCGCAGGTACGTTCGTTCAACGACCTCAACCAGGCACTCCAGGTCCTGCTCCACGTCTGGACCAAGCCCGGCGACGGTGTGGCCGTGCACACTCCCGCCTACCATCCGTTCCTTACGACGCTGCAGGTCATGGACCGCCCCTTGCGCGCCATCCAGGCCGAGCCCGACGGCGATTCGTGGCGCTTCGAGGTGCCCGACCTGTCGGGCTGCCGGGTGCTGCTCTTGGTCAACCCGCACAATCCGACCGGCCGGGTGTTCACCCGCGAGGAGCTGACCCACCTGGCCGAGCAGGCCGAACGCCACGATCTGCTCGTGATCGCGGACGAGATCCACGCCGACCTGACCTTCGAGCCGCACCGTCACATCCCGTTCGCCACGATCCTCCCCGAACGCACCGTCACCCTCACGTCCGCGACGAAGGCGTTCAACCTGGGCGGCATCCGCGTCTCTGTCGCCCACCTCGGGCACCAGGGGGTCCGCAAGGCCCTGGAGGCGCAGCCGCCCTTCCTGTACGGCTCCGCCAACCTGTTCGGGGTCGAGGCGACGGTGGCGGCGTGGCGGCATGGGGACGCCTGGTTGGACGGGGTTCGCCTCCTGCTGGATCGTCACCGGCACACGATCGCCGCCCGCCTGCCCGGCACCTTCGGCTATCGGCTTCCCCAGGCGACGTATCTGGCGTGGCTACATGTGGGGCGGACGGGGATGGCGGAGGTCATCGAACGGGAGGCCAAGGTGCTGCTGACGGACGGGGCGGGCTTCGGGCCCGGTGGGGCGGAGTACGTCCGCCTGAACTTCGCCACCAGCGAGCCCGTCCTCGCCGAGATCCTCAACCGCCTGTCCCGCCTCCGCTGACCCCCGCCCGGCCACGCCCCATGGCGCCCCACCCAGCGGCACCGCCGCCCCCAGACAGGCGACTCCCGGCCTGACGCCGAGCCAGGCCGGTGGCCGCGGGGCACCGTCGCAAGTGAGCACCGTCGCACGTGAGCACCGCCGCACGTGAGCACCGCCGCACGCGGAACACCGCCGCACGTGCGGCGCCACAGACCGTCAGGCGCGGCCCCGCGCGGGGCGTCAGGGCAGGGGTGGCAGGTCGGGCGGGGTGGCGGGCGGGTTTTCCGCCAGGGCGGCGAGCGCGAGCTCGATCGCCTTGTCCAGCTGCGGATCCCGCCCCGCCGCCCGATCCTGCGGTGTGATCACCACCTCGATGTCCGGATCAACCCCATAGTTCTCCACGCCCCATCCAGGCCCGTCGAGCCAGAACGAGTACCGGGGCTGGGTGACCCGGGTCCCGTCGACCAGGTTGTACCGGGAGTCGATCCCGATCACCCCGCCCCACGTCCGCGTCCCCACCAGCGGCCCGATGTCGCGGTTCTTGATGCCCGCGCTCACGATGTCCCCGTCCGAGCCCGCGAACTCGTCCGTGATCGTCACGATCGGTCCCCGCGGGGAGTCCATCGGATACCGCCGGGGTTCGTACCCGCGCGCCCGCGCCCACCCGGTGACCTTGCGGGACAGTTTCTCCAGGATCAGTTCCGACAGGTGCCCGCCGCCGTTGTGCCGCACGTCCACGATCAGCCCGTCGAAGGCCATCTCGGTACGCAGGTCGCGATGGAACTGCGCCCACCCCGTCCCCACCATGTCCGGCACGTGCAGATACCCGAGCCGCCCGTCCGACGCCTCCCGCACCAGCGTCCGCCGGCCCTCCACCCAGTCGTGGTAACGAAGCGGCGTCTCGTCCGCGATTGGGCTGACCACGACGCGGCGCGGGTCGCCGCCGGAGGCGGGCCGGACGGTGAGCTCGGTGGGCTGGTTCGCGGTGCCGGCCAGGAGGGCGAGCGGCCCGCGTACGGGATCGACCGGACGCCCGCCCACCGCGATGATCGCGTCGCCCGGACGGACGGCCACGCCGGGGGCGAGCAGGGGCGAGCGGGCGGCGTGGTCGGAGGACTCGCCGGGCAGGATGCGCTCGACCCGCCACACGCCGTCGGCGTCCCTGGTCAGGTCGGCGCCGAGCAGCCCTTGGCGGCGGCGCGGGTCGGAGCCGCCGTTGGGGGCGGCGGCGTAGGCGTGGGAGGTGCCCAGCTCGCCCTGTGCCTCCCAGAGCAGGTCGATCAGCTCCGAGTGGGCGCCGATGCGCTCGACGAACGGCGCGTACCGGTCGAGCACGCCCTGCCAGTCGACGCCGCCCATGTCCGCACGCCAGAAGTGGTCGCGCATGAGCCGGCCGGCCTCGTGGAAGCCCTGCCGCCACTCGGCGACCGGGTCGATCTGGACGGTGATCCGGTCCAGGTCGACGGTGACGACCTCGTCGCCCTCGGTGGCGGCGCGGGTCTGCAGGCCGTTCTTGCCGTTGGTGACGAGCCTGGTGCCGTCGCCGCTGACCTGGAACGAGCGCACTTCCTTGCCCAGCTCGCTCTTGGACCGCTTCTTCAGGTCGTATCGCTCCAGCACCATCTCCTGCGACGGCTCGTCCCCGTGCTGCCCGGTGAGCGGGTATCGCAGCCAGAGCAGGGCGTCCTTGGCGGTACGCAGGTTGCCGTAGCGTCCGGCGGGCACCGGCACGGGCACCACGCGCGAGCCGATCCCGTCAGGGTCCACCTCGGTCCGCGGCGGCGCGTCGTCCTGCTTGTCGTCCTTGTTCGGCTTGTCGTCCTCGCCGTTGAAACCCCGCCCCTGCAGCGACGGGTCGAACGGCGACGGCGTGCCGGCCTGCAGCGGCACGATGTACGGCCGGCACCCGTAGAGGAAGGACATGTCGAAGACGTGCGAGTCGTACACGGGGTCGAACGTCCGCGCTGACAGGAACGCCAGATACTTGCCGTCCTTGGTGAAGACCGGGTCGTAGTCGTCGAACCGCACCGGCGTCACGTCGATCACCGACGTGCCGTCCACCCGCCCCATCTTGATCTGCGACAGCGGGTGCTGATGCGGATGCTCCCAGGCCAGCCAGCGCGAATCGGGCGAGAACGTCAGTCCGCTGAGGTCTCCCTGCGTGGTGCGGTCGAGCTCCCGGAGATCGCCGGACTCGAGGTCGACGACCAGCAGCCGCCCGTCGTGCGTGGCGACGGCCGCGTGTTTGCCGTCGGGCGCGGCCTCCAGCTCCAGCACCCGGCCGAGCTGCCCGGTGGCCAGCGTGCGTATCTCGCCGCCGGGCGTGCCGATCTCCAGCCCGTCCTCGCCGCTGACGTCCGATACCCAGATGGCGCGCCCGTCGCCGTCGAGAACGCGTGGCAGCCGTACGCGAACGCCCGGCTGGACACGCAGCGCACCCGCCGGGCCGTCACGGTGGGGCACCCAGTGCGCGGTGCCGCGGATCTCGACCACGCTGGCCCGCCCGGTGGCGTCGGGCGCATAGGAGCCGGCCCGCGTCGGCGCCGGCCGCCTGGCCCGCCCCGGCCGCGGCCCGCCGAGCCGGACATCCAGCCGGTGGGGCTCCGCGTCCAGGCTCTCCAGCACCCACAGGTCCCCGGCGTGGCTGTAGATCACCCGCTGTCCGTCACTGGTGGCGTGGCGGGCGTAGAACTCCTCGTGGGAGCTGTGCTTTCGCAGGTCGGAGCCGTCCGGCAGGGCGGAGTAGAGGTTCCCGGTCCCGTCGAGGTCGGCCAGGAAGACGATCCTGTCCCCCACCCAGCTGACGGACCAGTATTGCGCCGTGCTGTCCGCGAACAACCGGGCGAACTCCCCGCTCCCGTCGGCGTCCACCCAGATCTTGCCCGCGGTCCCGCCCCGGTATCGCTTCCACTGCGACGGCTCGCGCCACATCGCCGACACGGTGGCGACCCGCCCGTCGCTGATGGCGACGTCGCTGGCCCATCCGTACGGCAGCCGCGTCCCCGGTCCCCCGTCGAGCGGCACCGCGTAGGCCCAGTTCCTGACGCGATGGCTCTGCCCCGTCGAGCTGATCGCCAGCACGGCTCCGTCCTCGGTCCAGCCGCGCACCCGGGTCGTGTCGCTGCCCCAATGGGTCAGCCGCTCCCCCTCGGGTCCGTCGATCTCGGCCGCGAACACCTCCGGGGCACCCTCCCTGCTGCCGGTCCACGCGATGTGGCTGCCGTCGGGCGAGAACCGCGGATCCGACACCGGCACCCGATCGGCGGTGAAGCGCCAGGCCCTTCCCCCCGCGAGGGGAGCCAGCCAAACGTCGTCGTCAGCTACGAAGGTGACCAGGTCACCGTGCAGATGTGGATATCTCAGGTATGCGCCGTTCGTCACAGCTGAACATTAATGCCCGACACCAAGCCCAGCCCATGAATTCCCCTCCTGGCGGACCCACCAGGCCCAGGGAACGGTCAAGTCCAGGGTGTGCCGGAAATGCGAGGGAAGTGATTGATTGCCCGCTTTCGTAGCGTAAGGGGACCCATGAAGATCTTCGCTCGCACCCACCAGCTCCCGCCCCGCCTGGCCGCCGCCGCCATCATCCTGAGCTCCGGACTCGACAAGACGAGCGTGGACGATCAGGCCGCCGCCGGCCTGCACGGGATGGCCGCGGGCACGTACCCGTTCCTCGGCCGCATGGACCCGGTGACCTTCGCCCGGCTGCTGTCGCGGGCCGAGATCGTCCTCGGCACGGTCCTGCTCGTGCCGTTCGTGCCGTCGCTGCTGGCCGGAGCGGCGTTGACCGGGTTCGCGGGAGGGCTGCTCGGCATGTATCTCAAGACGCCCGGCATGCGCCGCGAGGGCAGCCTGCGCCCGTCCCAAGAGGGCATCGGCATCTCCAAGGACGTCTGGCTTCTGGGCATCGGCCTGGGGCTGGTGCTCGAGGAGCTCGGCCATCGATGATCTCCGGCCCGGCGCCAGTAATCCGGACAAACACGGGTAGTCCGGACGCATGGTGCAAATCGGCTACACCTTGATGTCCGAACAGACCCCGGCCCGCGAGCTCGTCGACTACGCCGCGACAGCCGAGCGGATCGGCTTCGACTACGCGGTCATCTCCGACCACTACTTCCCGTGGCTCGAGGAGATGGGGCATTCCCCCTACTGCTGGTCGGTGCTCGGCGCGGCGGCCCAGGTCACCGAGCGGCTACCGCTCATGACGTACGTGACCTGCCCCATCATGCGGTACCACCCGGCCGTGGTGGCACAGAAGGCCGCGACGATGGGCGTGCTGAGCCACGGCAGGTTCACCTTGGGCCTCGGCGCGGGCGAGAACCTGAACGAGCACGTCATCGGCGAGGGATGGCCGCCCGTGGACACCAGGCACCGGATGTTCGCCGAGGCCATCCAGATCATCAAGGAGCTGTTCGGCGGCGGCTACGTGACCTACCAAGGCGAATTCTTCGACGTGGACTCGGCCAAGCTCTACGACCTGCCGGACGAGCGGGTGCCGATCGGCATCGCCGCCTCGGGGGGCCAGTCGGCGGAGATCGCCGCCGAGTACGGCGACCTGCTGGTCGTCAACGAGCCGATGCCGGACGTCGTCCGGCAGTTCAACGCCGCGGGCGGCCAGGGCAAGCCAGTCTACGGCCAGCTCGCGCTCGCCTACGACACCGACCCCGAGGCCGCCGAACGGCGCGCGCACCAGCTGTGGCGCTGGGCCGCAGCCGGCTGGAAGGTCATGGCCGAGCTGCCCGCGCCGGTGAACTTCGCCGCCGCGGCCGGCACGGTACGCCCCGAGGATGTGGCCCAGAGCGTGCCGTGCGGCAACGACGTGGACGCGGTCGTCCAGGGGGTCCAGAAGTTCGCCGATGCGGGATACACGCACGTGGCGCTGGTCCAGATCGGCCACGACCAGCAGCAGCCCTTCTTCGACTGGGCAGAGAAGGAGCTGCTCCCGGCCTTGCGCGCCCTCTGACGCCGTGCGCTAGGGGACGATGTTGACCAGCTTGGGCGCCCGGACGATCACCTTGCGGGGCATGCCCGTCAGATAGGCGGACACCTTCTCTGAGGCCAGGGCCAGCTCCCGCAGCTCCTGCTCGGTGATGTCCGGCGACACCTCCAGCCGGTCACGCACCTTGCCCGCCACCTGCACCACGCAGGTGACCGACTCCTGCACCAGCAGCGCGGGGTCGGCGCTCGGCCACCCGCCGAAGGCGACGGGACCGGTGCGGCCCAGCCGCTCCCAGCCCTCCTCGGCGGTATAGGGAGCCACCAGTGACAGCATGATCGCCAGCGTCTCCGCGGCCTCACGGACGGCGGGGTCGGCGGGGCCGGGGCCCACGTCGATGGCCCGCCGCGCGGCCGAGGTCAGCTCCATCATCCGCGCCACTGCCACGTTGAACTTGTAGGAATCGATCTGCCGGGTGACCTCGTCGATCGTGCGGTGGGTGACCTTGCGCAGCTCGACGTCGCCGCCCTCGACCGCCACGCCGGGCTCGCTGGTCACCTCCGACATCACGCGCAGGGCCCGGGCCAGGAACTTCTGCGAGGCCAGCGGCGAGACGTCCGCCCAGTCGATGTCGTCCTCGGGCGGCCCGGCGAACACCATGGTCAGGCGTACGGCGTCGACGCCGAAGTCGTCGATCTGCTGGCCCAGGTCCACGCCGTTGCCCAGGGTCTTCGACATGGCCTTGCCGGCGTTGATCACCTGCCCCTGGTTCAGCATGCGCTGGAAGGGCTCGCTGAAGTCCAGCATGCCCATGTCGTGCAGGACCTTGGTGAAGAACCGGGAGTAGAGCAGGTGCAGCACCGCGTGCTCGATGCCGCCGACATATTGGTCGATCGGGCCCCACTTGCGCACCTGCTCGACGTCGAACGGGCCGTCGGTGTAGCCCGGCGAGCAGTAACGCAGGAAATACCAGGACGAGTCGACGAACGTGTCCATCGTGTCGGTGTCGCGCTGGGCGCGTCCGCCGCACTTGGGGCACTCGACGTTGACCCAGTCGGCCGCACTGGCCAGCGGGGACACGCCCTTGGGCGCCAGCGCCTCGCCGCGCAGGTCGGGCAGCGTGACGGGCAGCTGCTCGTCGGGGACGGGGACCTCGCCGCAGTCGGGGCAGTGAATGATCGGGATCGGCGTGCCCCAGTAACGCTGCCGGGACAGCAGCCAGTCGCGCAGCCGGAAGTTGATCGCGCCCGTGCCCTTGCCCTCGGCCTCCAGGACCTCAATGATCTTGCGGATGGCCTCGGCCTTCTCCAGCCCGTCCAGCGGGCCGGAGTTGACCAGCGTGCCCTCGCCGGGCGTGGCCTCGCCGGTCTCGCCCGGGTCGGCCAGGCCGGTGTGCACGACCACCTTCACCGGCAGGTCGAACTTCAGCGCGAAGTCCAGGTCGCGCTGGTCGTGAGCGGGCACGGCCATGATGGCGCCGTGGCCGTAGTCGGACAGCACGTAGTCGGCCGCCCAGACCGGGATGCGCTCGCCGTTGACCGGGTTGATCGCGTAGCGGCCCAGGAAGACGCCGGTCTTCTCCTTGTCCGTGGCCAGGCGCTCGATGTCGCTCAGCCGGGCCACCTCGGTGCGGTAGGCCTCGAACGCTTCCCGCCACTCGTCGGTGACGATCTCGTCGGCCAGCGCCGCGTCCGCGGCGACCACGAAGAACGTGGCCCCGAACAGCGTGTCGGGCCGCGTCGTGTAGACGTGGACCGGCTCCTCGCGGCCCTCGATCGTGAACAGCACGTCGGCGCCCTCGGAGCGGCCGATCCAGTTGCGCTGCATGGTCAGCAGCCGCTCCGGCCAGCCGGTCAGCTGGTCCATGTCGTCCAGCAGCCGCTGCGCGTAGTCAGTGATCTTGAAGTACCACTGCGTCAGCTCGCGGCGGATGACGTCGGCGCCGCAGCGCTCGCACTTGCCGGCCACGACCTGCTCGTTGGCCAGCACCGTCTGGTCGTTGGGGCACCAGTTGACCAGGCCGCCCTTGCGGTAGGCCAGGCCGCGCTCGAAGAAGCGGTTGAACAGCCACTGGTTCCAGCGGTAGTAGTCGGGGTCGCTCGTGTGCAGGCGGCGCGACCAGTCGAAGGAGATCCCGTAGCGCTTGAACGAGTGCGCCTGCGTCTCGATGTTGGCGTAGGTCCACTCGGCCGGGTGGGCGTTGCGCTTGATCGCGGCGTTCTCCGCGGGCAGGCCGAAGGAGTCCCAGCCGATCGGGTGCAGGACGTTGTAGCCCTTTTGCATCCAGTAGCGCGCGACGACGTCGCCGATGGCGAACACCTCGCCGTGGCCCATGTGGAGGTCACCCGACGGGTAGGGGAACATGTCGAGCATGTAGCGCCGCTCGCGGGGGTCGGCGGGCTCTTCGCTCGCCCGGAAGGGCTCCTGCTCCTCCCAGCGCTGCAGCCACTTGGCCTGCAGCGCCTGCGGGTCGTACTCACTCACGGCTACTGTCCTTCTGGCTTGATTCGGACCCATAAGAAAACCCCCCGTGCACACGACGAGGGGTAGCCGCGACGGCGAGATCTCAGGGCCGTCGCGGCCCGCTAAGAAGCAGGGTCGCGGAACGCATGTGTCAAGCCTAGCGCACCTCTTCGGATGAATGCAGGTTCTCGATCGAGGTGCGCATGCACAATGGACCCTTCAGGTCCAGCGAGACCTGATGGTGATGTATCCGTTGTGACCTCATTCGTCCCTCAAGAATACCCTTGTCGCCGTGGTGTACCGAGCTGAGCCTGATCGACCGGAGGACGGCCTGCCCTTGCAGGATCCGCCCACCGATCCTCATGGCTTCACTCGTTTCGCTGCGGAACCACCGGCATCTCCTGGAAAATCCCATGAGATCATGCCTGGTACGTCAAATCCGGATATAAGGGTTGATCCGGACACAACTTCGGGAGGGCCGGCAGCAATGGCAACGGATAACTCCGGACCTCACCTGCCCCCATCCTGGCCTGAGTCGTCTCCCTCTCCGTGGCCCGGCTCCCCCGCGCCCGACGCCCCTTCCTCGTGGTCTTCCGCGGCCGACGGCCCTTCTTCGAGGCCCGGCTCCCCCGCGTCCGAGGTGCTGACGTCGTGGCCGGAGACCCCGCGGCCGCCCGCGCACCAAGACCCCGCCTGGCCGGAGCCGCCGCGCCAGGATGCCTCCTGGCCCGAGCCGTCACGCCCCGAGCCGCGCCGCGACGCCGCCCGTCAGGACTCCGGCCCGTCCTGGCCGGAGCCGCCCCGCCAGGACGCGGGCTGGCCCGAGCCACCGCGTAAGGACGCCGGCTGGCCGGAGCCGACACGCCAGGACATGCCGACGTCCTGGCCCGACGCCGCGCCGCAGCCCGGACCATCATCGTCCTGGCCGGACGCCGCCTCGCAGCCCGGACCGTCGTCGTCCTGGCCCGACGCCTCCCCCCAGCCCGGACCATCGTCGTCGCCGAACGCCTCCCCGCAGGGTGGACCCGCGTCCTGGCCGGAGCCCCAGGACGTGCCGACCTCGTGGCCCCAGGCCGCGCCACCGCATGCCGCCGGGCCGTCCGCCCCGGCCGGTTCCCGTGCCGATGCCCAGGCTGGCTCCCGTGCCGATGCCGGGATCAACTCCGGGGGAGCGCAGCCTCCCGTGCCGGACCCGGTGCCCGCGTGGGCGCAGCCGCCGACTCCGGCCCCCGGCGCCTGGTCCAACCTGTCCGCCCCGGCCCCCTGGCCGCAGGGCGAGCGCGGCCATGCGAGCCAGGCGCCGGATCCGCGCACGGCGGCTTACGACCAGGCCGCCCCGGCCGGACCCCCGTCGCACGACGCGCTGTCCGCCCCCCACGGCCCACCGCCCCAGCCCCACCCCGCACAGCACTCCGAGAACCAGCTCAACGATCGCGCGGTCCCCTCTACCCCGATGGATTCCACCCATATAGGTACGCCCCCCACCGAGGACGGCAATCAGCCTCCGGCATCCCGTCCGGGCTCCAACCTGAGCCGCGACCCCTCGGACCCGGAGCACCGGTTCGTGACGGCGGGCCAGATCAGCGGCTCCCGCACCCCTCCGCCCGAGCGCCAGCAGGAGCTCTGGAACACCGTCTTCGGCGAGAACTACCAGGCCATGGGCGACCAGGAAGTCCTGGACGACGACGAGGGCGAGGGCAGGCCCGTCTGGATCTACGCCCTCGGCGGGTCCGTGGCGGTCGCGCTGGTCATCGCGCTGTTGTGGGCGTTCCTCGCGGGCCCGCTGGCCGGTGAGGACCCGACCTCCGCCGTCGCCTCCGGCCAACCCACGGCCTCGCCCAAGCCGAGCGCCACCAAGTCCTCGACGACGATCGGCAAGCTGCCGGCCTACCCCGGCAAGGCCTCCCCCGTCCTCGGCAGGGTGCCGGACGCCGCCGCGGGGATCTCCGTCCCGCGCCTCGGCGGCAAGTGGCAGCTGGACGAGCGCGTCACGGTCAAGGGCACGTTCGGTTTCGACACCCGCCAGTACGTCGAGGTCGCGCCCGAGCGGTACGCCCAGCTCATGTCGGGCCCGCTCATGCCGAAGCTGACCTCGTACTACGAGCAGGACAACCTGGAGCCGGTCATCAAGCAGGTGGTGCTGACCGCCCGCAAGCGCTTCTTCCCGGCGGACAACAAGGTCCGCAAGATCGCCCAGCAGCCGATCAAGGTAGGCGACCAGACAGGCCGGCTGATCGCGTACTCGCTGACGTCGGAGACCGAGAAGGCCACGATCGTCACGATGGCGATCAACACCGGCGGCAGCGTCCCGGCGATCGTCTACATGTCGATCCCGTCGGACAGCAAGCAGCTCCTGCCCGACATCCGCACGGTGATGAACCAGCTCAGGCTCTCCACGGAGGGCTAGCCGCTAGAACGTGCACTCCATGTGCTTGATGCCGTTGATGAACATGGAGTGCAGCCGGTCCGGCTTGCCCGCCTCGATCTGCGGGACGCGGCGCAACAGCTCGCGGAACATCACCGTGATCTCCCGCCGGGCCAGGTGCGAGCCGAGGCAGAAGTGCGGGCCCGGGCCACCGAAGCCGACGTGCGGGTTGGGGGTGCGGGTGATGTCGAAGCGGTACGGGTTCGCGAACACGGACTCGTCCCGGTTCGCGGCCCAGTAGAACAGCACCGCCTTCTCGCCCTTGCGGTAGAGGTTGCCGTTCATCTCGAAGTCCCTGGTGACCTTGCGGCGCATGAAGTTCACCGGGGAGGCCAGGCGGACGATCTCCTCCACGGCCCCGGGGGCATGGCCGTCGAGGTCCTGCAGCCAGAGGGCGCGCTGGTCGGGGTTCTTGGTGAGCAGGCGCAGGCCGTACGAGATGGCGTTCCTCGTGGTCTCGTTGCCGGCCACGACGAGCAGGATGAAGAACGACCCGAGCTCCTGCATGGTGAGCCGCTCGCCGTCAATGTTGGCGTTGACCAGGGACGACGTCAGGTCGTCGGTGGGGTGCTCGGCACGGTGGGCGGCCAGGTCCTGCACCAGTTGCTGGAGCTCCATCCCGGCGTTGAGCAGACGGGTGGCGATCTCGCTGACGTCGGTGCCGCCGTATTCGGCGTCGAAGCCGCCGAGGATCGTGTTCGAGCGGTCGAAGACGAACTTGTAGTCGCGCTCGGGGATGCCCATCATATCGCAGATGATCTTCAAGGGCAGGCGGGCGGCCACCTCGGTCACGAAGTCGCAGCCGGACCCCTTGGCGAGGAGGTCGTCCACGATGCCGACCGCCGCCGCCTCGACGTCCGACTCGAACTGCTTGATCATCTTGGGGGTGAACGCGCGGGAGACGATCCTGCGGAGCCTGGCGTGCCGCGGGTCGTCCATGTTGATCATCGAGCCGAAGTACTCGGCGAATTCCGCTGGCATGTCCGGGATGCCCGTCGCTCCGCCGTCGCCCGAGCAGAAGATCTCCGGGTTGCGGCTGGCATCCAGGATGTCGGCGTGCTTGACCAGCGCGTAGTAGCCCGGACCTTTGGGGGCGAAGCCGATGTCCATCTCTTCGAAGAACGCGGGGGTGGCGCGGGCACGCAGGCGGTCGAACGCCTCCTCGCGCTGTTCCATGGGCCTGGCCCAGAAGTCACGGTCCGACAGGTCGAAGTCGAGGACGCTCATAAGGCCATCATTCGGAAAAGCGGCCACTTACGTCAATGGTTATGACGTACGCCGTACGTACGGTGAAAATCCGTGGCACCGCGTGGCGGCCGGCCCTAAGGTGATCTCCATGACCTTCTTCTACCTGCGTTAGCGAGCCGCCGGCGGGGCGCGGACATCCCACCGCCGGCGATGCGGGACGGCTGAGCGACCGCCGTCCCGGGTTCGCGACGTGGGAGAAGGACACGTGCATACTTTTGCCGTGGCCAGGGCGGTGCACGGCATCGAGCCCCTGGTGGCCACGGAGATTCGGCGTTCCCGGCTGGGCGTGGTGCGCGGGGTGCGGCATCGCGAGGTGTGGTTCGAGGCCACGGACGAGGCCGGGCTTCTGGCATTGCGTACGGCGCCCCTGGCATTGCGTACGGCGGACGACGTGCTGCTGGCCGGGGCCGTGGTGGACGGGATCGGCGTCCGCCGCTCCGCGCTCGCGCGGCTGGCGCAGGCGGCGCGGGGCGTGGACGCGGCCCGGCTGGCTCGCCTGGGCGGCGGGCGGCCGGACGCGCGTGGTGGGCTGGAGGTGTCGGCGTCGTTCGTCGGGCGGCGCAACTACACGAGGTTCGAGATCGAGGACGCGGTCGGGGTCGAGCTGGCCCGGGCCCTGGGGGTGCGCTACCACTCCAGGACGGCGGGAGGGCGGCCGCCGCTGGAGGCGATGTCGTGGCGGGTCACGATCGAGGGCGAGCAGGCGGTCATCGCGCTGCGGCCGGCCGATCGGCCGCTGCATCGCAGGCCGTACAAGACGGCCTCCATCCGGGGCACGCTGCATCCGCCGGTGGCGGCCGCCATGGCGGAGCTGGCCCGGCTGGAGGGCGCGGGCACGGTGCTCGACCCGTGCTGCGGCGCGGGAACCACGCTGATCGAGGCTCACGCTCTCGCGCCGCACGTGCGGCTGCTGGGCTTCGATCACGACCCGGCCGCGCTCGCGGCCGCCGCCGCCAACGCCCACGCGGCCCTGACGGGTCGATCGCCCGTCGAAGGCGGGCGACCTCCGGCGAGCGCGCCACCATCCGGCAAGCCGACGCCGACGAGCGGCCGTCCGTCCGGAGGCGGCGAGCCGGCACCTGCGGGCGGCCGAGCGTCCGGAGGCGGCGGGTCGCCGTTCGGGTGGGGGCTGGCGGATGGCGGGCGGATCCCCGTGCCCGACGGGGGCGCCGAGCGCGTGCTGGTGAACCCGCCCTGGGGACGTCAGGTGCCGCCTCGAGGGCTGCTCGCGGGGGACCTCGGACTCCTGTGGCGGGAGGTGCGGCGGGTCCTGGCGGCCGACGGGCTGGCCGTGGCGCTGGTCCACGGCGGGATCCCGCGCGGGTTCGCCGTGGAGGAGACGGTCCGAGTGAGCCTGTCGGGGCGGCACCCGGTGATCGCGGTTCTGCGGAAGCAGGGCCACGGCTGACCACCCCAGGGCGGGGCCGGCCGTCTTGAGGCGCGGCTGCCCCTCAGCGGGCCGGGCCGAGCCAGTCCAGGATCAGGCGGTTGATTTCGGCGGGCCGTTCCAGGTGGAGGAAGTGACCGGTGTCCCCCACCAGCTCGGCCCGCGAGCCGGCCGGAAGGTGGCTGAGCACGTCCTTGACCAGGTCGGCGCCCAGGCAGCCGTCCTGAGCGCCGTGCAGGTAGAGGACGGGCCCGGTCACCCCGGGCTCGACGGCGGGGTAGCGACCGGACCGCGGCGTGGTGCCCAGCATGGCCCGGTAGTAGCCGAGGGCCGCGCTCAGGTTGGCGGGCGCGCCGATGCTGCGCCGTACGAACTCCAGGTCCTCGCTCGCGTCGTACCCTGGGGACCAGTCGCGCCACAGGTTCTCGAGGAAGCCCGGGCCGGCGGCGGCCGTCTCCGCCAGGGCGGTCTGGAAGAGGAAGATGTAGAACGAGCGCTTGAGCTGCTCGTAGTCGAGGAACGTGCCGGCCAGCGACCCGGGCGGCGGCACCGCGAGCGTGACCGCGCGCCGGAAGCGGCCGGCCAGAGGGTAGACGGGGAAGGCACCCCAGTCGTGCCCGATGATCACCGCGTCGGCGTCGCCGCCGAGCTCCTCGTACAGGGCACGGACGTCGGCGACCAGCGCGGCATCCTCGTACGCGCCGTCGGCCGGGACCTCGGTCGGCGCATAGCCGCGCGTGAACGGCGCGACCGCGCGGTAACCGCGCTCGGCCAGCGCCGGCATCAGGTGGCGCCAGGTGTGCGCGGTGTCGGGGAAGCCGTGCAGGCACAGCGCGAGCGGCCCCTCACCGACGGTCAGATACGCGAACTCCACCCCATTAGCGTGGATAGTCCTGATCTCCATGACTGCGAAACCTAGCACCCGGCTCCTTTGAGGAGTACGAACTTCACAGGGGTCCGCGACGCGAAGGAGCTCGCATGCGACGGGGATGGGTACTCGCACTGGCCTCGATGACGATCGTGCTTGTCGTGGTGGACCTGACCGCCGTGACGATCGCGCTGCCCGACATCCGTGCCGACCTGGGGGCGAGCCTGGTGCAGGTGCAGTGGGTGGTGGACGCCTATGCGCTCACGCTGGCCGCCGCGCTGCTGCCCGCCGGAGTCCTGGCTGACCGGTACGGCAGGCGCAGGTTGCTGGTGATCGGCGTGTCGATCTTCACGGTGGCCTCGCTGGCCTGCGCGCTCGCCCCCACGGCGCCCCTGCTCGACCTGGCCAGGGGCGTGCAGGGCCTGGGCGCCTCCGCGTTGTACGGCACCACCACCCCGCTGATCGGCGCCGCCTACCCCGAGGGCCCGGACCGGGGCAAGGCGCTCGGCATCTTCAGCGCGGTGTCGGGGCTGGCCATGACGCTGGGACCGGTGGTGGGCGGCGCGCTGACGAGCGCGTTCGGCTGGCGGGCCATCTTCCTCATCAACCTGCCCATCGGGGCGTTCGTCCTGGTGGCGCTGCGCCAGCGGGTTGCCGAGTCGCGCGGCAGAGGGCATCTCGACCCGCTGGGTATCCTGCTGATCACAGCGGCGCTGTTCGCGATCATCCCGGCGCTCATCCACGACCTGCCGGCCTTGCTGGTGGCCGGTCTGGTGCTGCTGGCGGTGTTCGTGCTCGTCGAGCGGCGCGCCTCCGAACCGATGATCGATTTGGGGCTGTTCAGGAACCGGGTGTTCGCGGTCGGCTCAGGAACGACGCTGCTCATGCTGGCGGCCCTGCTGGGCGCGTTCACCTATCTCACGTTGTACGTGCAGGGCCCGCTGGACACGAGCCCGGCGGAAGCGGGGGCACGCTTCCTGGCCTTCAGCGTGGCGGCGGTCATCGGCCCCGTCGCGATCGGGCGGGTGCTGCACAAGTGGCCGATGGGTGTGCTGATCGCCGTCGGTCCTGCGGTCATCGCGGTAGCGCTGCTGGTCATGGCCGTCCCCGCGGCCGATCCGTGGACGCCCATTATGGTCGGGTTGTTCCTCGGCGGTCTCGGGCTCGGCGCGGGCAACGTCGTGGCCAACCAGGTCGGGCTGACCGCGCCGATGGATCGGGTCGGGATGGCGACCGGGATCGTGAACACGCTCAAACAGGTCGGCACGGCCGTGGGCGTGGCGGTGCTGGCGGCGCCGTACCGGTCAGGGCTCGTCCCGCTGCTGCTCATCGCGGCCGCACTGGCGCTGGCTGGAGCGCTGCTCCCGGTGGCGCTCAGGGGCCGATCGCGGCCCGCCACTCCTCCTCCGGCAGCCCCGTACGCCGCCGCGCCTCCCGCTCGGCCGGCTCTTTGGTCACGGCGCCGAGCACGTAATCGCCGGTCGTCCCGATCAGGGCCGCCGCCCGGGTGATGTCCGGGGTCAGCGCCGCCGCGGCGAGGACGGGCTGCCGGAGTCGATGACAGAGGCGGTCAGAAGGTGTAGCGCAGGTGCTTGACGCCGTTGATGAAGTTGGAGAGCAAGTAGTCGGGTTCGCCGGCGGACCTGAGGCGGGGCAACCGGGAGAACAGCTCGCGGAACATCACAGTCATCTCCCTGCGCGCCAGGTGCGCGCCCAGGCAGTAGTGCGGCCCCGGCCCGCCGAAACCGACGTGCGGGTTGGGGTCGCGGGTGATGTCGAACGTGTCCGGGTCCGAGAAGACCGCCTCGTCGCGGTTGGCGGAGTTGTAGAAGAGCAGCACCTTGTCGCCCTTCCGGTATGAGGTGCCGTTCATCTCGTAGTCCTGCGTCAGCGTGCGGCGGAACTGGATCACCGGCGTGGCGTACCGGATGATCTCGTCGCACGCGGTGCCGATGAGCCCTTCGAAATTCCCGAGCAGGATCGCGCGCTGGTTGGGGTGGTCGGTGAGGAGCTTGAGCCCGTGCGCGATCGCGTTGCGGGTGGTCTCGCTGCCCGCCACCACGAGCAGGATGAAGAACGACCCCAGTTGTTGCGGGGTGAGCCTCTCCTCGCCGTTGACCAGCAGGCTGACCAGGTCGCCCGTGGGCCGCTTGCGCCGCTCGTCGCCCAGGCGGGCGGCCAGCCGGTTGAGCGTGTATCCGGCGCGCAGCAGCTTGGCCAGGCCCTTGGCGACGTTGCGGCGGGTGAGGTCGGGGGCGACGCCGGTGTATTCGGGGTCGGTGTTGCCCAGGATGACGTTGGTCTGCTGTAGCACCAGGTCATGAGACTCCGCCGGGATCCCCATCATGTCGCAGATGACCCGTACGGGGAGCTTCGCGGCCACCTGGGCGACGAAGTCGCGCGGACCTTCCTCGATCGCCCGGTCCACGATCTCCGCGGCGGCCCTGGCGAGGTCCTCCTCCATCTTCGCCAGGATGCGCGGCGTGAACGCCCTCGACACGATCCGGCGTAACCGGGCGTGCCGCGGGTCGTCCATGTTGATCATCGAGCCGAAGTAGACACTCAGCCAGCGCGGCATGTCAGGGATGCTGTTGGAGCACGGCTCGCTGCTGAACACGGCCGCGTTCCTGCTGGCCTCGATCACGTCGGCGTGGCGGACGAGGGCGTAGAAACCCGGCCCGCCGCCGATGAACGGCACGATCTGCTCCCGCATGAAGACCGGGCGGTCCATCTGCCTCAGCCTGCGGAAGGCCTCCATACGCTCGGACTGCGGCAACCCCCAGAACGGGATCTGCGACAGGTCCAGGTCCGCGGACAGTGTCATATCAGACAAGCCTTCTGCAAGTGGTCACTTACGTCAAGAGGAACGGATCAGATCGGCCCCCTTTTCGCCGATCATGATAGCGGGGGCGTGGGTGTGGCCGCGGTTCAGTGTCGGCATGATCGACGCGTCCACGACCCGCAGCCCCTCGATGCCGCGCACCCGCAGGGAGGGGTCCACGACGGAGGCGTCGTCGGCGCCCATGCGGCACGTGCCGACCGGGTGGTAGAGAGTCTCGCCGCGCTCACGTACCCACTGGGCGAGCTCTTCGTCGCTCTCCGGCGCCCAGTACGGGGTCATCGGCCCGCCCGCGTACGGTTTCATCGCGGCGGTGGCGAACACCTGCTTGGCCGTCTTCAGGCCCGCGACGAGCCGCTTGACGTCCGCCTCGGCGGTCAGGTAGCCAGGGTCGATCGTGACGTCCCTGCCGTTCAGCCCGATCCTGCCGCGGCTCTCCGGCTGCAGCAGTACCACGCCGACGGTGAGCCCGTGGCCGGTCGGCGGGGTGAGGCCGTGGTCGATGAACGGAGCGGGAGCGAAGATCAGCTCGATGTCGGGCGCGGGCTCCTCCTCGGAGGTGCGGATGAACGCGACCGCCTCACCCACGTTCGTGGTCAGCATGCCGGAGCGCAGCACAAGGTAACGCAGCAGGTTGCCGAGCGACTCCGCCTTGGTCAGCGTGACCGGCTGCTTGCACTCGACGTACACGCCGCTCGCCAGGTGGTCCTGCAGGTTCTTGCCGACCTCGGGCAGGTCGCGCACGACCTCGATCCCGGCCTCGCGTAACTCGCCGGCAGCGCCCACGCCGGAGCGCATGAGCAGATGCGGAGAGCCGATTGCCCCCGCCGACAGGATGACCTCAGCCCTTGCCTTGACCTGGGCGCCGCCGTCGTGCTGGATGCCGATCGCGCGCCGGCCGTCGAACAGCACCCGGTCGACGGTCGCCGCGGTGATCACCGTGAGGTTGGGCCGCCCGGCCGCCGGCCGCAGGTAGGCGTCGGCGGCGCTCCACCGCCGGCCGCGGTTCTGGGTGACGGGGGTCGGGCTGTAGCCCTCGTTGGAGCGCCCGTTGAGCTCCCCCAGCCGCTCGAAGCCGAGCTCCTCGCACGCCTTGAGGAAGGCCGCGGTGGTGACGTTGGGGCTGCGCAGCTCCGAGATGTACAGCGGGCCGGACGTGCCGTAGACGTTGCCGCCGTTGCTGCCGACGCGGTGCTCGGCCATGGTGAAGTACGGCAGGACGTCGTCGTACGACCAGCCGGGGACCTGCCACTGGTCGTAGTCGCGCTGGCAGCCGCGCACCCACATCTGGGCGTTGAGCGAGGACGAGCCGCCGATGACCCGGCCGCGGGGCCAGTAGAGCTCCCGGCCGGACATCTCGCTCTGCTTGGCCGTCGTGTAGTTCCAGTCGTATTCGGTCTTGAACAGCTTGGCGAAGCCCGCGGGCATGCGGATTTCCAGCTTGTCGTCCTGCCCGCCGGCCTCGACCAGTGCGACCGACACGTTCGGATCCGCCGACAGCCGGTTGGCCAGCACGCACCCCGCGGAACCCGCGCCGACGATCACGTAGTCGTACTCCATAACCCCTTGCTTACTCCCGACGGCGGGGCGCGTCCATATCCAGTTGTAACCTCCGTTTACCTACCGGCCGGTATGAGGTGGCTGCTTAGATGGCGCCCAAGCAGGCTTAGAGAGAGGAAGGCGTCATGCTGAATCTGTCGATCGTCCTGGAGGACAGCGCCAGGAACAACCCCGACGGCACGGCCATCGTCTTCGGCGACATGCGGCTGCCGTACTCGATGATCGACACGATCGCCAACCAGGTCGCGAACCTCCTGGTGGCGCGCGGGATCCAGAAGGGCGACAAGGTCGCGCTGGCCTGCCCGAACCTGCCGTACTTCCCGTTCGTCTACTTCGGCATCCTGAAGGCCGGGGCGACGGTGGTGCCGCTGAACGTGCTGCTGCAGTCGCGTGAGATCGCCTACCACCTCGACGACAGCGACGCCAAGGCGTTGTTCTGCTTCGAGGGCACGCCGGAGCTGCCGCTGGGCGAGCGCGGCAGGAGCGGCTTCGAGGCGGCGGCGGGATGCGAGCACTTCTTCGTGCTGCCGGCGACGCCGCTCGCGACCGAGTCCGAGTACGGCGAGTCGATCTGGGCGGCACTCGGCGGGACGGCCGGTACGTTCGAGACCGTGCAGACGGCGCCCGACGACACCGCGGTGATCCTCTACACCTCGGGCACCACGGGCCAGCCCAAGGGCGCAGAGCTCAGCCACCAGAACATGCTGATGAACGCCATGGTCAGCGACAAGATGTTCCCGCGGAGCGAGGAGGAGGGCGACACCTATTTGGCGGTTCTGCCGCTGTTCCACTCCTTCGGCCAGACCGTGGTCATGAACACCGGCTTCCTGCGCGGCGCCACCGTCGTGCTGATGCCACGCTTCGACCCGGGCGACGCGCTCGCGCTCATGGTCAAGGAGAACGTGACCTTCTTCGCCGGGGTGCCCACGATGTACTGGGGCATGCTCACCAAGATCCACGCCGAGGGAGCGGAGGTGCCCCGGTCGCTGCGCGTGGCGGTCGCGGGCGGCGCGTCGTCGCCGGTGGAGGTGCTCAAGGACTTCGAGACGACCTTCGGCATCGGCATCCTGGAGGGGTACGGGCTGTCGGAGACCTCGCCGGTGGCCAGCTTCAACCAGCTCGGCCGGCCGACCAAGCCGGGCACGGTCGGCACCCCGATCTGGGGTGTGGAGATGAAGCTGATCGATGGTGACTGGAAGACCGTCGAGGGCGAGGGCCCCGGTGAGATCGCCATCCGCGGGCACAACATCATGAAGGGCTACTACGGCCGTCCGGAGGCGACGGCCGAGGTCATGAACGACGGCTGGTTCCGCACGGGCGACATCGCGACCCGGGATGCGGACGGCTACTACTCCATCATCGACCGGGCCAAGGACATGATCATCCGCGGCGGCTTCAACGTCTACCCCCGGGAGCTCGAAGAGGTCCTGCTGACCCATGAGGCCGTGTCGCTGGCCGCCGTGGTGGGGGTCGCGCACGAGTCGCTCGGCGAGGAGGTCAAGGCGTACGTCATCCGCACGCCGGGCGCCACGATCACCGAAGACGAGCTGATCGCCTGGGCCAGGGAGAACATGGCGGCCTACAAGTATCCGCGGATCGTCGAGTTCCGCGACAGCCTGCCGATGACGGCCACGGGCAAGATCCTCAAGCGCGAACTCCGGTAATCGTCCTGCGTAGGGCGCGGGCCTCCGCCCGCGCCCTACACTGGCGATCATGCTCGTCCTCTTCGACCTGGACAACACGCTGATCGACCGGCTGGACGCGTTTGAGCGGTGGGCCGCCGAGTTCGCCGCGAAGCGGGAGCTGGGCGCGGCGGCGGTGTCGTGGCTGGTAGAGGTGGACGCGGACGGGTCCGTGCCCATGGACGTGTTCTTCGCACGGGTGCGGGAGCGGTTCGGACTGGCCGAGCCGGCGGAGGAGCTGTGGCGTGCGTACCGGGCGCGGCTGCCGCACCTGGTCTCGTGCCCCGACGACGTGCTCGACGGGCTCGACCGGCTGCGGGCGTCTGGGTGGGCGGTCGGGATCGTGACCAACGGGATGGCCGACAACCAGACGGGCAAGATCCGGCGTACGGGGCTGGCCGAGCGGGTGGACGGGTGGGCGATCTCCGGGGCGGAGGGGGTGCGGAAGCCCGACGTGCGGCTGTTCGAGATCGGGGCCAGGCGGTGCGGGAGGTCGCTGGCCGGTGGCGGATGGATGGTCGGGGACGATCCGGAGAAGGACGTCGCCGGCGGGCGGGCCGCGGGGTTGCGGACGATCTGGATCGACCGCGGGGTGGTTCCCGGCGGGGAGCCCGACCACGCGGTGAGCGACGTCCAGGCCGCCCTAGGGCTCTTAATGGAGATGAAGCCGGGCGGCCCGGGCCTATAGCGTGATCGGCATGCGAGATCGGCCGGAAGGACTGGACGAAGGGCTGCTGCGGCCCGCGCTGCGCGAGTGGGGCATCGACGCCGTCGCGCTGGACTACGCGCCGGTGGGATTCGGGGATTATCACTGGGTGGCGGACGGGCGGTGGTTCGTCACGGTCGCGGACGTGCGGCGCAGGCCGTACGACGGGCTCCAGCAGGCCATGGAGACGGCGGCGGTCCTCAGCGAGCAGGCGGGGCTCGGCTTCGTCGTCGCGCCGATGCGGGCGGCCGACGGCACGACGCTCCGGAGGCTCGACCGCCACCGTTACGTCATGAGCGTATTCCCCTACCTGGACGGCGCCGGCGGCGACTTCGGCGACGAGGTGTCCGCCGAGGAACGCGGCCGGGTCATCGACCTGCTGGCCGAGTTGCACCGGACACCGCCCCCGCTTTCGACCCCGGCCCGGCCGGTCGATCTGGCGGGACGGGCCTGGCTGGAGGACGCCATCAGGGAGACGGATCACCCGTGGCTGGGCGGCCCGTACGCCGAGCCGGCCCGGGCTCTGATCGCCGACCACGCCGTGACGCTGCGCCGCCGTCTGGAGGAGCTGGACCGGATGGCCGAGAAGGGCGGCGAGCCCGTCGTCACCCACGGCGAGCCGCACCCCGGCAATCTGCTGCGGAAGGCGGACGGGCGGCTGCTGCTCGTGGACTGGGACACGGTCGGGATGGCCATCCCCGAGCGCGACCTGTGGCACGTCGCCAAGGACCCCGCCGACCTCGCCAGATACGCCGACGCCGTGGGCCGCACCCCGGATCCGGCCGCCCTGGAGCTTTACCGGCTGCGATGGGCGCTCGACGACGTGGCCGAGTTCGTGGCGTATTTCCGCTCGCCGCACGGCCGCACGCCGGACGCCGAGCAGAGCTGGGCAGGGCTCGCCGGGACCCTCGAAGGGCTGGCCGGCACGTTCCCGGCGCAACGCCCGAGCCCGTAAGCGTGCGGCCTCGGCGCCTGTTCGTGACGCAATTCGCCACCCAGCCATGCTGACTGTAATCTTGCGGTCACGCTAAGCATTCGAGCCAGGCAAGAGGAGGTCGCGTGGGCCGGCACGAGAAGCCACACAGCCCCAAGGACAAGCCGGACGAGACCAAAGAGGGCTCCAACGCCAGCCAGCATCAGGAGAGCCGGGGCAAACACGCCGCTCCGCCGAAGGACAAGAAATAGATCACGGCGTGCCGGTGAAGAGGTAGGTGCGCCGTCGCGTGCTCACCAGGTCCGTCCTGGTCCAGCGGCGGCCGCGCCAGACGTGCATGCGGTAGCCGCGCTCGATCAGCGAGCCCGCCACCTCGGCAGAGGTCCTGCCGTACTTGTCGAGGTGGCGGCGGCCACCCCGGCGAGCTTAGGGGCTATCGCCGATCAAGGCCGCCGCCATCTCCTGGACGGAACGGGTGAAGCGGCGTGGGTCGTCGGGTGGGGTGACGTGGCGGATCAGGTCGCCGTCGAAGACCGCGAGGATCGCGTGGGCCAGAAAGTCCGCGTCGAGGTCGGGGCGTTCGGCGGCGAGCAGGGTGCTGAGGTGGCCGTGCCAGGAACGGTAGCTGGGGTCGTCGTACTTGTCCTCGGCGCAGGCCTGCTCATGGGCGGCAAGCAGAATGGCGTTGCCCTCGGCGATCGCGCCCAGCCCCTCGAGGAACGCCAGCAGTCGCTCTCGTGCGGGCGCCCCTGGGCCGAGCGGCGGGGGGCCGGTCATGATCGCGTCGCGCAGGTCCCGTGACCGTTCCTCCAGGAGGGCCTGCAACAACCCCGCACGGCTGCCGAAACGGCGGAACACCGTGCCTTTCCCGACCCCGGCCAGGGCGGCGACGCGATCGAGCGACACGTGGTCGCCGCCGCCCTCGGCCAGCAGTTGCTCGGTGGCACGGAGAACGGCGTGGCGGTTACGCGCGGCATCGGCGCGCTCGACGCGCCGTCCGCTACGACCGCCTTCGGTCCGGTTTTCGGGCATTGCCATCCTTGTTCCCCGTTGCGGACTATCGGTCCGCATATGCTAGCGTGCCGCACTATCCGGACCAACAGTCCGGATATATCCCCTGACCCTGGAGATGGCCATGCGCGCTCTCATCGTCGATCCGGACGCCCTCGGTTCCCTTCGCCTCGGTACGGCCGCCGAGCCGGTGCCCGCACCTCACCAACTGGTGGTCGAGGTCCGGCACATCTCACTCAATCGCGGAGAGGTGGCCTTCGCCGGGCAGCTGCCGCCGGGGACCGTGCACGGCTACGACGCCGCCGGGGTCGTCACCCACCCGGCAGCGGACGGCAGCGGACCGGTCCCGGGCACCGGGGTGGCAGCGTTCGGCACCGGAGCCTGGGCGGAGCGGATGGCGGTGGACACCACCGCCGTGGCCGAGGTCCCCGCACAGGTCGATCTGGCCGACGCCGCCGCACTCCCGATGGCCGGCGTCACCGCACTGCGTACCCTGCGGTCCCGGTCCATCCTGGGGCGGCGGGTGCTGATCACCGGCGCGGCAGGCGGGGTCGGCCGGTACGCGGTCCAGCTGGCGGCACTCGGCGGCGCCCACGTCATCGCATCGGTGGGTTCGGCGGCCCGCGCCGCGGGCCTCGCCACGTTGGGCGCCGACGAAGTGGTGATCGGCCTGGACGGCGTCGACCGGCCGGTCGACCTCATCCTGGACAACGTGGGCGGGCCGCAGCTGGCCGACGCCTGGAAGCTGCTCGCGCCGGGCGGGGGTGTTCAGAACATCGGGTGGGCGTCCGGCGAGCCCGCCGTGTTCGAGCCGTACTCGCTGTTCTCCATCGGCCCGGCCAAGACGATGAGCACCTTCGGCGACGTTCATGAGGTCGGTCCAGACCTGGCGACGCTGCTCGGGTTCGTCGCGGCCGGCAAGCTGTCGCCGGAGGTGGATTGGCGTGGTTCGTGGGAGCGGTTCGCCGAGGCCGGCCAGGCTCTGCTCGACCGGCGGATCGGCGGCAAGGCGGTCCTGGATGTCCTTGCGTAATCTGCAAGCCGGCGTGCAGATTACGCAAGGACACTGCCGTCGGACTCAGGGCCAGGTGACGGACGGGCGGAGGGGGACGCCGGAGCGGCCCTGCTCGTCCAGTCTCACGCCCAGGACCTGGTGGAGCTGGACCTTGTTGCGCTCAAAGCCGACGATGCAGCCGGCCATGTAGAGCGCCCACACGCGGGCCGTGCCCATGCCCACCTCCTGGACCGCGTCCTCCCAGTTGGCGTCCAGGTTGTCGCACCAGTGCCGCAGGGTCTTCGCGTAGTGCTCCCGGAGGTTCTCCTCGTGGCGGATCTCGAAGCCGAGGTCCTCCATCTCCCTGATGAGGTGGCCCACCGACTCCAGCTCCCCGTCCGGGAAGACGTATTTGTTGATGAAGCCGCCCTTGTTGAACGTCTTCTCCTTGCCGGTCGGCCGGGTGATGCAGTGGTTCAGGAGGCGGCCGCCGGGCTTGAGCTTGCCGTACAGGAAGGAGAAGTACGCCGGGAGGTTCGCCTTGCCGATGTGCTCGGTGAGGCCGATGGAGCTGACCGCGTCGAACCCGGTCTCCCGGACGTCGCGGTAGTCCATGTGGCGCACTTCGGCCAGGTCCTGCAGGCCCGCGTCGGCGATGGCCTGCTGGGCCCACTCCGCCTGCTGCTTGCTCAGCGTCACGCCGAGCACCTTGACACCGTAGTGCTTGGCGGCGTGCATGACCATGCCGCCCCAGCCGCAGCCCACGTCCAGCAGGCGCATACCGGGCTCGAGCCCCAGCTTGCGGGCCACCAGGTCGAACTTGGTGTACTGGGCCTCCTCCAGCGTCGCGTCCTCCTCGGGGAAGGCGGCGCAGGTGTAGGCCATCGACGGGCCGAGGACCCACTCGTAGAAGCGGTTGGAGACGTCGTAGTGGTGATGAATGGCCTCGGCGTCGCGTTGCTTGGCGTGCCGGGAGCCGAGCTTGGCCAGCGTGCTCTGCCGCATCTCCTGCGGGGGCGGCGGCACGCGCATGAGGAGCGGCTTGACGCCCAGCGAGCGGACAGCGGCGATCTTCTCGGATGTTGTCAGGTCGTTGGTGGTGATGTTCCACATGCGGTCGAGCAATGTGTACATGTCGCCGTGCACGTCGATGTGACCGGCGATGTACGCCCTGGCCAAGCCCAGCTCCCCCGGGGCTTGCGCCAGGTAAGCCACCGCGATCGGGGACTTGACCTCAAGGGTGATGTCGGCCCCGTCGGGCCCTGCCTTGCTGCCGTCGTACGCCAGGAACGCGACGTTCGCGTCCGTACCGACGATCTTTTCAAAGATGGTTGCGAGAGCCATCCACTCACCTTCCCCGCACACACTTGTCGTACAGGTCCAGCAGGCGCCCGTTCGGGTCGTATTCCCGCTTGACCGGCCAGTAGGCGTCGCCGTTGTACAGCTGCCAGAACTGCTCACGGGCGTAGAAGGACGTCGAATAGAGCGACTTGTGCCCGTCGAGGTCGTGCACCGCATGTTCGATGAGCCGGTTGTAGTAGCCGTCGAACTGCCCCCGTGGCAGCGGCACCATTCCCCAGAAGCCGAAGTTGACGTAGAGCTTGCTGGGTTCGAGGGGATAGAGCGGCCAGCGGGTGCCTGCTCGCAGCGGGCACATCCACACCGGCGTCATCCCGACCTTGTCGTGGAAGAACTCCAGGAACTCCGCCCCGCGCTCGACCGGCACCTCCACGTCCTGGATGACCGATTCCTGGACCGGCTGGTTGCGCCACCGGTCGACGCGGGCGGTCACGCCGTATTTGCGGTCGAGGGCGACCAGGCGGCGGTAGACGTCGGAGCGCATCCAGCGGCGCGGCATGAGCGAGCGCACCACCGGCTGCTGCACGCCGAAGGCCCGCGAGCACCAGAACCAGTCGGTGTCCCAGCGCCACAGGTAGTCGCGGATGGTCAACCAGTCGCGGCTGCGGTGCTGGATCGACTGGTAGTAGATGCGCATGCCGGTGTAGTCGGAGGCGTAGGGCGCGCGGTCGGCGAAGCGGCCGACCGTGAGGTACATCTCGCCCGGGCCGAAAAAGACCCCGTCCACGAAGTCGACGCTTTCGCCGTCGTGCACCATGGTGTCGCAGATCTCCTGCATGGCCAGCATGCACTTGTCGGCGTCGGTGAACTTGACGTGCGTGAGGTGCACGTACGGCTGGACCTTGCGCAGCTTGATCTTGATGCGCAACGCGTAGCCGAGCGTGCCGTAGGAGTTGGGGAAGGCGCGGAAGAGGTCGCTGTGCTCGTTGTCGGGGCGGGCCACGACGACGCGCCCGTCGCCGGTGAGGATCTCGAGCTCCTCGACCGACTCGTGCGGCAGCCCGTCCCTGAAGCTCGTGGACTCGATGCCGAGCCCGGTCACGGCGCCGCCGAGCGTGATGGTTTTGAGCTGCGGCACCACGTACGGCATGAGCCCGTGCGGCAGCGTGGCGTCGACCAGGTGCTCGTACGTGGTCATGCCCTGGACCTCGGCCGTCATGGTCTCGGGGTCGACGCTGATGACCTCGTCGAGATCCCTGGCCGAGAGCTTGGCCGTCTTCGTGGCGTCGCGGAACCTGAACAGGTTGGACGTCGACTTGGCCAGCCGCGGCGCGGCGCCACCCGGGATCTCGGCGTAGGAGTGCCGGATCTGCTCTACTGCCCGTTGGTGTGTCGACATCGTCGTCGTCACGGCCCCTCCTTCGACGGGGCCGTGACGACGGTCGTGCTACGTTCGATTGTGCGACGCTCGTTACGCTCGTTCACGAAGCACCCCCTTGAGCCGGTAGAGATCGTCCGTAAGACCGTATCTCCCACACGGCACCTCGAACAGACCGGGGTCGTTAAAGACACGAAAACTGTTCATGGTGCCAGGTGAAATGCCTATGTGGTAGACGATTCCGTAAACTTCCTCCGCACGATGGGCGCTACGCCATTGAGCACCGCGCCCACCTCGCGGCCCTCGACGGCGGCGGTCAGGTTGTCGAGGGTGGCGGTCAGCAGCCGCCCGGTGGCCTCGGGGGTGACGCCGGCGACGTGCGGGGACAGCAGGACGTTCGGCAGGTCACGCAGCGGGTCGCCGGCGGGCAGCGGCTCGACGTCGAACACGTCCAGCGCCGCTCCCCCCAGATGCCCCTCACGCAGCGCGGTGACCAGCGCCTGCTGGTTGACGACGCCGCCTCGGGCGGCGTTCACGAGCAGCGCGCCCTGCTTCATGCGGGCCGGGTCGATCAGGTCACGGGTCTGGTCGGACAGCGCGATGACGACCACCACCACGTCGCTGCCGGAGACGAGCGTCTCCAGGTCTTCGAAGGCGGGGTCCTCGCGCGGCGTGCGGGTCCAGAACGTCACGTGACAACCGAGCGTCCTGAACATCTCGGCGCAGGAGACGCCGATCGGGCCCCACCCGACGATGCCGACGCGGCGGCCGCGCAGCTCGTACGGCTGCAGGCCCTGCTGCGGCCACTCGCCCGCGCGTACGGCGGCGTCGGCCGCGGCGAGCTTGCGCGACAGCGAGAGCGTGGCCGCCAGGCACCATTCCGAGACCGCCACGGCGCTGACGCCGGGCGTGTTGGCCAGCGGCACCCCGGCCGCGGCCAGGGCGCCGAGGTCATGACCGTCCACGCCCACGGACGGCTGCTGCACGAAGGCCAGCCGGGGTGCGGCCGCGACCGCCGCCGCATCCATGACGAGCGTGCCCGTCCAGTCGCCGAGCACGATCTCCGCCTCCGGCAGCGCCGCGAGGAGCGCGTCCCTGTCGCGGGCCGCGGGGACGCGGACGTGCACGCGCTCGCCCAGCGGGGCGAGCAGGCCCCGCATCAGCTCCTCCGGGAGCGGGGGCAGGGCGAGCAGGTTCCAGGGCCTCATGCCCCCACAGTAAAGCTGCTGATCACCTGTCGCATCAGTCCCCTGTTGCGCGGCCACTGGTTCTCGGCGACCGTCCAGGACACGATGTACGCGGTGTCGCCGATCGCCAGGACCCGGCGCACCTCCCGGTAGCGGGTGCCGGCCGCGGCCCACCGCGCCTGTCCCGCCGCGCCCGCCGTCCAGGAGAACTCCCACTCCACGCCCTTGACGCCCTGGTGTGTGACGGTGCGGCGGCCGCGGGTCACCACGCGCTCGGCGTTCTGCCGCATCGTGTCCTCCGAGGCGCGCAGGAGTTCGTTGACGTCGAGGTTGGAGTAGACGGCCTCGATGCCGAGATGGGCGTTCCTGTCCCGGCGCGTCCATTCGGTGCCGGCCTCTCGCCGCGCGCCCTTCCAGCCGACCGGCCGCAGGATCGACCAGCCGTCAGGCGACGTCCACGCCCGTACGACCGGCGCCACCCGGGTCACGCTGGGCGTGGGCGAGACAGTCGGGTCCGGCGTGGGGGTGGCGCTCGGCGTGAGCGGGCTGGTCGCCGCGGCGGGCAGAGCGGTCGCGCGCGGCGCGCCTTCGGCGGGGGTGGCGAGCTTGAAGTAGGCGACCGAGCCGCCCGCGATCACGACGACCGCCGCCGCGCCTGCCGCGAGCAGCGCCCGCCCGCGGCCGCCCTTTCGCTCGGGCACGTCGCGGTCGGCGGCGGCGGGCTTGGCCGCGACGATGGCCGCGAGCAGCCGGTCGGCCTCCTCCGCGTCCACCCGCTCCTCGGGCTCCTTGCGCAGCAGGCCGCGCAGGATCGGATGCATGATCGGCGGGATGCGCCGGTAGTCGGGCTCCTCGGTGAGCAGCGCGTTGAGCGTCGCCATGGGGTCGCCTCGCTCGAACGGCGAGCGCCCCACCATGCACGCGTACAACGTGGCGCCCAGCGACCACAGGTCGGAGGCCGGTCCCGCCTCGGCGGCGCGGACCCGTTCCGGCGCGAGGAAGCTCGGCGAGCCGGTGACCATGCCGGTCCTGGTCAGCGACGCGTCGCCCTCGACGGTGGCGATGCCGAAGTCGGTGAGGACGGCGCGGCCGTCGTCGGTGATGAGGATGTTGCTGGGCTTGACGTCGCGGTGCAGGATCCCGGCCGCGTGGGCGGCCTTCAGCGCCGACAGCACCTGCCGGCCGACGTCGGCCGCCTCGCGCACGGGCAGGGCTCCCGAGCCGAGCACGACCTGCTCGACCGTGGGGTGGCTGAGCAGCTCCATGACGATCCAGGGGCGGCCACCCTCCTCGACGACGTCGTAGACGGCGACGACGGACGGGTGGTTGAGCTTGGCGGCCGTACGGGCCTCGCGGACGGTGCGCATGAGCTGGCGTTCCTGATCGCCGGGCGACAGCCCGGCGGGCAGCACGACTTCCTTGATGGCGACCTGCCGGTTGAGCAGCGTGTCCCGGCCTTCCCAGACCACGCCCATCCCCCCGCGGCCCAGTTCGCGCAGTAACTCGTAGCGCCTGGCGATGAGCCGGCTGTCTTCCGAAACCATGTCCGTCCCCTGTAGACCACCACGAACAGTGGGCAAGTTTCCCATACCTGATAGGGCTTCGCCGGGGAGCCGCTTGCCAGAGATCACCGAATGTTGTTCTACTGTCCGTATGTCTGAAGTTCGCCGAGGCCCGCTGGCCGGAGTCCGCGTGCTGGAGCTCGCGGGCCTGGCCCCCGGGCCGTTCGCGGGAATGATGCTGGCCGACCACGGCGCCGAGGTGCTGCGGGTGGATCGGGTCAAGTCCGTCTCCGACCAGCCGCGCAGGGATGTCATGGATCGGGGCAAGCGCACGATCGGGCTGGACTTGAAGGCGCCCGAGGGCGTGGCCGCGTTCAAGGAGCTGGCCAGGCACGCCGACGTGGTGATCGAGGTGTTCCGGCCCGGCGTGGCCGAGCGGCTCGGCATCGGCCCGGCCGACCTGCACGCGGTGAACGAGCGGCTGATCTACGGCCGGATGACCGGCTGGGGCCAGGACGGGCCGCTGGCCCCGACGGCCGGGCACGACATCGACTACATCGCGATCTCCGGCATCCTGTCGATGCTAGGACGCGACGGGGACAAGCCGACGCCGCCGATCAACATCCTGGGCGACTTCGCCGGCGGTGGGCTCATGCTGGCGTACGGGGTGCTGCTGGCCCTGTTCGAGCGGGAGCGCACCGGGAAGGGCCGGGTGATCGACGCGGCCATGGTGGACGGGGCGTCCGTGCTGTTCGCGATGTTCTACCAGGGCGTGCAGAGCGGCTTCTGGGGGCCGCGCGGCACGAATCTGCTGGACACCGGAGCCCCGCAGTACGACACGTACGAGACGGCCGACGGGCTGCACGTGGCCGTGGGAGCGCTGGAGCCGCAGTTCTGGGACACGATGGTGTCCTTGATGGGCCTGACGGATCTGCCCGACAGGAACGACCGGGCCCAGTGGCCCGCGCTGAAGGCCCGCCTGGCCGCGGAGTTCAAGACCAGGACGCGGGCCGAGTGGGAGGAGCTCTTCGAGGGCTCCGACGCGTGCGTCTCGCCCGTCTTGTCCATGTCGGAGGCCGCCGCCCACCCGCACAATGTCGCGCGCGGCAGCTTCGCCGAGGTCGGCGGCGTCACCATGCCCGTGCCCGCGCCCCGCCTGCTGGGCGCCGCCGGCCCCGACCTGTCGCCGGCCACTCGGCTCACCGACCTCTCGGAGTGGGGGTTGTCCCAGGGGGAGGCGGAGAAGCTGCGGGGCCAAGGGGTGCTCGCCTGACCTCGTGCGGGGAGTAGTCCTTCAGCCGGATCGAGTCGTGCAGGCGCACGCCCTTGCTGGTGATCTTGGTGGCGGCCCTGGTCAGCGCGGCCGGCAGATGCGTGACCAGCCCCACGGCCGCGCCGAGCGCCCAGAGCTCGAAGCGGCTGCCCGGGACGATGCGCTTGGCCGCGTTGACGGCGAACGTGCGGCTGCGGCGCACGTAGTCGCCGATTTCCGCCTCGTAGGCGGGGAAGGCCCGCGTGTGGTCGCCGCCGTGCGCGGCCAGCTCCCCCGCCAGGATGTACGCCCCCACGACGGCCAGGCTCGTGCTGCCGCCGACGGCGGGACCCGGGCAGTAGCCGGCGTCGCCCACCAGCGTCACCCGGCCGCGTGACCAGGTGTCCAGGCGGAGCTGGGTGATCGAGTCGAAGTAGAACGCGGGCGTGTCGTCCAGCTCCGCCATGATCCTCGGCACCTCCCAGCCCATTCCGTCGAAGTGCTCCCGCAGAAACCGCTTCTGCGCGGCCACATCCCTGTGGTGGTAGTCGAGCGGCTCCGGCGTCCTGAACAGGAACACCGCCCGCGGATCGCCCATGTGCGGCGCGCCCATGCCGGCCATCCTGCCCACCCCCGCGATGGCCTCCATGCGGCCGTCGAGACCCAGGAAGTTGGGGACCGAGACCACGGCGAGGTAGCCGCCGATCCAGGTGGAGAATGCGGACTCGGGACCGAAGATCAGGCGGCGCACGTTGGAGTGCAGGCCGTCCGCACCGATCACCAGGTCGAAGCGGGCCGCCCGCCCGCTGTCGAAGGTCACTTCGCCCTCGTCGGAGATGGAGGCGATCGAGTCGCCGAAGACGTACTCGACATCGTCGCGGGTGGCGTCGTAGAAGATCTCGCTCAGGTCGTCGCGCATGATCTCGACGTGCCGGTCGGAGACGGCCGCCATCAGCCGGCGCACCTCCAGGCGGATGGGGCGGTCGTAGCCGACCCTGTGGACAGTCAGGTGCTCGAGGCCGGTCTCCTTGGCCACGACCTGCTCCAGGACGCCCATCCGCTCGACGATGTCCATCGCCGGCCTGAACAGGTCGACCGCGTGCCCGCCCGTCTTACGCAGGGCTGGGGCGCGCTCCACGACGGTGACGGCGAACCCGTACCGGGTGAGCCAGTAGGCGAGAGCCGGTCCCGCGATGCTCGCGCCGGAGATGAGGACTCTCATTCCAACCCCCTTACTTAACGGAAGGTAAGTCGACGCTAGCATACTTAACGGTAAGTAAGCGATAGCCTTGGGCCATGCCCAGCGATACCAAGTCCCGCATCCTGGAGGTGGCCCGCGAGCTGTTCGTCCAGCAGGGCGTGCAGAACACGAGCCTGCGCCAGATCTCCGAACGGCTGGGCATCACCAAGCCCGCGCTCTACTACCACTTCGCCTCGCGCGAGGACCTGGTGCGCAGCATCGTCCAGCCGATGGTCGAGGACGTGGAGCGGTTCGTGGCCACGCGGGAGCCGGGGGGCGACGCGCGGGAGCTGCTCGAGGACTACTTCGAGCTGACCTGGCGGCACCGCGAGGTGATCGTCATGATGGTGCGGGAGATGTCCACGCTGGGCTATCTGGACCTGGGCACGCGCATGTTCGACTGGCGGCGCACGCTGGTCCGCCTGTTGTTCGGGCCGGAGGTCACCCTCGAGCAGCAGATCCGGGCGACGGTGGCGCTCGGCGGGATGGCGGACTGCTCCGCCGAGTATGCGCACCTGCCGATGGAGCAGGTCAAACCGACGGCCGTCGAGGCGGCGGCCGCCGCGCTCGACCTTTCCTAGGTCCGGGCTTGTCCAAGCCCGGACCTGCCTAGATGGCGATGTAGAGGTCCGCGCCCTGCGGGTGATGCACTTCGAGGTCCGTCGTGTACGAACGGGACGGCGTGCCGCCCGACTCGGTGTGCTTCCACACCCGCTGCCACGCCTCGACGAGCGACTGCGGCATCGGCCCGCGCGCCTCCACCCTCAGCGCCTGCCCGGCGGGCACCCGCACGGCCACCATGCCCTCGGGCAGCCGCGGCACCGTGCGCACGCCGATGCCGACGATCTGCGTGTAGGCCCCGTTATGGTCGCTTTCGTAGTCGGTCAGCACGGCATAAAGGTTTTCATCGACGCGGCCGGGCACGTGCGCGAAGGCCCCGGGCGCGCCGGCCCGCTGCCACAACGCAGGCAGCTTGGCCCGTGCCGGATCCATCTCGTCGGCATTGGTGGTGCGTATGACGTAGCCGACGACGGTCAATTCGGCCCGTTCGGTGACATCCACAGACCCTCCCTCCCCCAAAAAGTGTCCCGGCCGATCATAAGCCCCCGCGAAAGGGGGAAACTCCTTGGTGACGAATCACCGCATATGATGGACGAACGTGAAATTCCTTAATGGCCTCGAGCCGCACCACGATCTGACCTACAGCGACGTTTTCATGGTCCCGTCGCGCTCCTCGATCGGATCACGGCTCGCAGTCGACCTGTCCACCCACGACGGCACCGGCACGACCATCCCCGTCGTCGTGGCCAACATGACCGCGGTCGCCGGCCGGCGCATGGCCGAGACCGTGGCCCGGCGGGGCGGCCTCGCCGTGATCCCGCAGGACATACCGCTGGACGTCGTGGCGAACGTCGTCGACTGGGTCAAGAAGCGCGACCTCGTCCACGACACGCCGCTGACGCTGACGCCGCACGACACCGTGGGCGAGGCGCTGCAGCTCCTGCCCAAGCGGGCGCACAACGCGATCATCGTGGTCGACTGGGACAACCGGCCCGTCGGCGTCGTCACCGAGGCCGACTGCCAGGGCGTGGACATGTACACGCAGCTGTCGCAGGTCATGTCCAGCGAACTACTGACGCTGCCGGCCGGCCTCGATCCGCGGACCGCGTTCGACCGGCTGCACGAGGGCCGGCACCGGCTGGCGCCCATCGTGGACGCCGACGGGCGGCTGGTCGGCATCCTCACCCGCACCGGCGCGCTGCGCGCCACCCTCTACCAGCCCGCGGTCGACGCCCAGGGACGGCTGCGCATCGCGGCGGCGGTCGGCGTGAACGGCGACGTGGCCGCCAAGGCCAAGGAGCTGCTGCAGGCCGGGATCGACGGCCTGGTCGTGGACACCGCGCACGGCCACCAGGAGAAGATGCTCTCCGCCCTGCGCTCCGTCAAGGCCCTCGACCCCGGCGTGCCCGTCGCGGCGGGCAACGTGGTGACGGCGAGCGGCGTACGCGACCTGGTTGACGCCGGGGCCGACATCATCAAGGTCGGGGTGGGCCCGGGCGCCATGTGCACGACGCGGATGATGACCGGGGTGGGGCGGCCGCAGTTCTCCGCCGTGCTCGAGTGCTCCGCCGAGGCCCGCCGGCTGGGGCGGCACGTGTGGGCGGACGGCGGCGTGCGCCACCCGCGCGACGTGGCGCTGGCGCTGGCCGCCGGGGCGGCGAACGTAATGATCGGGTCGTGGTTCGCCGGCACGTACGAGTCGCCGGGCGACACCCACACCGACGCGAACGGGCGCAAGTACAAGGAGAACTACGGCATGGCCTCCGCGCGGGCCGTGCGGCTCAGGACAGCCGAGGACTCGGCGTTCGAGCGGGCCAGGAAGGCGCTGTTCGAGGAGGGCATCTCGACGTCCAGGATGTACCTGGATCCGAAGCGGCCCAGCGTGGAGGACCAGATCGACGCGATCGTGGCGGGGCTGCGGTCGGCGTGCACGTACGCGGGGGCCTCGGATCTGGAGGAGTTCCACGCACAGGCGGTCGTGGGGATCCAGAGTTCGTCGGGGTACGCCGAGGGGATGCCGTTGCACCAGAGCTGGTGACATCCCAGCGGGCGCGGGCGGGCGGTTGCGTTGGGCGGAGCCGGGCGGGCGTGGCGTGCGATCAGGGTTCGGTGAGCCGCCAGCCGCCGGCCGCGTGGATGCCGCCGTCCACGTGCACCGTCGTCCCCGTGACGAACCTCGCCAGGTCGCTCGCCAGGAACACGGCCGCCCCCGCCGCGTCCGCGGGGGCGCCGAGGTGGCCGAGGGGCGGAATGCGTACCGGCTCGTAGGGCAGCGGGCGTGCCAGCATGTGCTCGCGCACACCCGCCTCACCCTCGGTCGGCAGCGCGTCGGGCGCGATCGCGTTCACTCTGATGCCCCTGGGCGCCAGCTCCAGGGCCAGGGACTTCGTCAGGCTCTCCAGGGCGGCCTTCATCGCCGCGTACACCGCGAATCCCGGCGCCGCCTGATGGGCCTCGCTCGACGTCACATTGATGATCGAGGAGCCGGGGAGCATCATCGGCAACAGATGCCGGATCATGCCGGTGACCTGCGTGAAGTTCTCTTCGATGAGGGTCTGCTCGCCGCGCGGTGAGGTGTCGGCGAACGCGGCGTGGAAAGTGCCGCCCGCGTTGTTGACCAGCACGTCGACGCGGCCCCATCGTTCCCGTACGGCCTGGGCGAACACCTCCACCGCCGCCTGGTCGCGCACGTCGAGCGTCATCGCCACCTCGGCGTGCGGCGTGTCACGGTCGCAGCTCGCGACGTGGGCGCCGAACGCGGCGAACGTCTCCGCGATCGCCAGCCCGATGCCCCGGGCCGCCCCGGTGACCACGGCGACGCGCCCGGTGAGCAGGATCGCGTCGGGTGTGATGGCGGTCATGAACGATGACGATATCCCGAGCGCATAGAGTCGTCGGGTTCATATTTCATCGTCCGTCATCGTTATCAGGAGCACGTCGTGGCACTCGAAAAGCCCGAGATCGACTTCCCCGAAGGCAACCCGCCCACCGACCTGGAGATCGTCGACCTGGTGGAGGGCGACGGCCCGGAGGCCAAGCCCGGGCATCGCGTCCGCGTCCACTACGTGGGCGTCGCCTTCTCGACCGGGGAGGAGTTCGACGCCTCGTGGAACCGCGGGGACGCGTTCGAGTTCCCGCTCGGCGGGGGGCGCGTCATCGCGGGCTGGGACCAGGGGGTCGCCGGCATGAAGGTCGGTGGCCGGCGCAAGCTCGTCATCCCGCCGCACCTGGGGTACGGCAGCCGGGGCGCGGGCGCGCGCATCAAGCCGAACGAGACGCTCATCTTCGTCGTCGACCTGCTCGGCGTCAGCTGACCTGCGTCCCGTCCGTCAGCTGACCACCTTCACCACCGTCAGCTGACGGACGCCGGCAGGCGATCAGCCAACACCCAGCCGGTCACCACACGGCGCTCGACACACGGCGCTCGAGACCGGGTAGGGAATGTCGGCGGCGTGAGGCACGATAGGCGTGTGCTTCTGATCGACGTGGTGCGAGTTTCCGAGGCGGTGACGCGCACGTCCGCCAGGCTTGGCAAGATCGCCCACCTGGCGGAGCTGCTGGGCCGGGTCGGCCCGGACGAGGCGGAGATCGCGATCTCCTACCTCTCTGGCGAGCTGCCTCAGCGGCAGGTGGGCGTCGGCTGGCGCACACTGGAAGACCTGCCCGAGCCCAAACTGGCCGCCACCGCCACACTGACCACGGTCGACGCGTTGCTGACGAAGATCAAGGCCGTCTCAGGCCCGGGCTCACAGGCGGCGCGCAGGGCCCTGGTGGCCGAGCTGTTCGCCGGGCTGACGAGCCAGGAGCAGCAGTTCATGCGCCGGCTGCTGCATGGCGAGCTGCGGCAGGGCGCGCTCGACGGCGTCATGATCGAAGCGGTGGCCAAGGCGTCCGGCGCGCCGTCGGCGGACGTGCGGCGCGCGCTGACCTTGCGCGGCTGGCTCCCCGCTGTCGGCGCGGCCGCGCTGAGCGGTGGGGTGGTGGCGCTGCACGCGTTCCGCTTGGAGGTGGGCCGGGCGGTGGCCCCCATGCTGGCCGGCAGCGCGCCCAACGTCGCCGCGGCCCTGGACAAGGCGGGCACGCCGGCGGCGCTGGAGTGGAAGCTCGATGGCATACGCGTTCAGGCCCACCGCTCCGGCTCCGAGGTGAAAGTCTTCACCCGTACGCTCGACGACATCACGCCGCAAGTGCCCGAGTTGGTCGAGGCCGTGCTGGAGATGCCGTCCGAGGATCTGGTGCTGGACGGTGAGGTGATCGCGCTGCGCCCCGACGGCCGCCCGCACCCGTTCCAGGTCACGGCGAGCCGGGCCGGCAGCAAGACCAACGTCGCCCAGTTGCGCGAGCAGACGCCGCTGAGCGTGTTCTTCTTCGACGCGCTCCGCGTGGACGGCGCCGACCTGCTCGATCTCACCTATGCGCAACGGCAGGAGGCGCTGGCCCGCACGGTCCCGCAGGGCCTGCTGACGCCGCGGCTGGTCACGGGTGACGTGTCGGAGGCGGAGAAGTTCTTCACCGATGTGGTGAAGGCCGGCCATGAGGGCCTGGTGGTGAAGTCCCTGTCGTCCCCCTACGCGGCGGGCCGCCGGGGTGCAGGCTGGATCAAGGTCAAGCCCCGCCACACCCTCGACCTGGTGGTCCTGGCCGCCGAGTGGGGCCATGGCCGGCGCGAGGGCAAGCTGTCCAACCTCCACCTGGGCGCCCGCGATCCGGAGGGCGGCTTCGTGATGCTCGGCAAGACCTTCAAGGGCCTGACGGACGAGCTGCTGGCCTGGCAGACCGCGCGTTTCCTGGAGCTGGCCGAAGGGCCGACCGACACCTGGACGGTCAACGTCCGGCCCGAGTTGGTGGTGGAGATCGCCTTCGACGGCGTCCAGCGCTCGCCCCGCTATCCGGGCGGCATGGCCCTGCGCTTCGCCCGGGTCCTGCGCTACCGCTTGGACAAGCGGGTGGAGGACGCCGACACGGTGGAAACGGTCCGCTCCCTCATGTTCTGACCTCTGAACGTCGCCCCTGTTCCGGCCGCCGTTGGACGTCGGCCCTGTTCCGACCGCTGACGCCCTTCGCGTTCTGACGCCTCACGGCCGCGCGTTCTGATCTTTGACTCCTGCGGACCGGTATGGACGTTACCCGCGCGCTGCCAGCCGGTGACGTGACGCGGCACGGTTGTCCTGAACTCCCAAGATCCCTAGCACAGGTGGGCGTTATGGGCGATCTTGCGAGCTAAGTGAGATACATCACTGAATGTCGCATTACATTGTCTTTACCTCCCGTTTGTCGCATATGTTCGTCCTCACCGCGCGGCCCCCCTGCCGCGCCGACGGATCGGCCACCGCACGCCCCTCCCACTCTGCGGACCGGCCTTTCCCTTCCCTATCCCCTATCTAGGACCGTGGTTTACCTTGGGCCTGCATTCCCACAAGCCGTCCCCCACCGGCAGACGCCGCTGGAGCGCCATAGTCGTCGGGACCGCCGTCCTCGCCACCGCCTCGTCCGCCGCATGGGCGACCCTCGCCAACGACGACCTCCCCAAGCACACCGCCGCCCCTGCCGCAGCAGCCCAGGGATCGGCCCCCAGCACCGGACCGGCGGCGGCCAACGAAGCCGCCCGCCAATCCGCACCGAAGACCCCCTCCCCCGCCCCCAAGCCGCCGTCGGCCGCCCTCCCGAACCCGACCAAGCCCGCGGAACAATCGGTGAAGCCGACTGATCAGTCGGCCAAGCCCACAGAGGCGTCGGCCAAGCCCTCGCAGCAGCCGGTCAAGGCCAAGACCGAGGCCGCGAAGCCCAAGGTCCGCGTCCTGTCGTCCGGCTCATGCGGCGCCTCGTTCTATGACGAACCCCAGATGACGGCCAGCGGCGAGCGCTTCAACCCCTCCGCCATGACCGCCGCCCACAAGACCCTCCCCCTGGGCAGCAAGGTCCGCGTGACGAACCCCAACACCGGCGAATCGGTCACGGTCCGCATCAACGACCGGGGTCCGTACATCGGCGGCCGCTGCCTCGACCTCTCCGCCGCCGCCTTCTCCGCCATCGGCAACACCGGCGCGGGCGTCATGAGGGTCAGGTACGAGGTCCTGGCCCGCTGACGGCCGCAGAAATCACGATCACGCGAAATATGGGCGAGAGCTCATTTGACCAGGCGAATGGTCATGGGATAGCGGAAGTTGCTCTCCGAGAGCGCGGAGACGCCGCCGACGATGGCGAGCACGACGGACGCGACCCAAATGACCGGCACCAGCACGATGCCGATCACGGTGAACGGCAGCAAGAACGTCGCGCCGACCACCGTGATCTGGAAGTTGAGCGCTTCCAGTGCGTGCCTGCGAATGTAGGGCGACGTCTTGCCGCCGGTGAGCAGCAGAATCAACGGGCCCGCGATCGGAATCCCGAGAAGGACGAGGAGGTGGGCGGCGGCCGCGCCGAGGCGCTCGTTGCTCTCCGGCGCGCCGGTGATCGGCTCCGGACGCACCGAAGCCGGCCGCGGGGCGAGCTGGGGCGCGACCTGGGTGCCGTACAGCTCGGTCATGATGGGCATCAGGTCCCCGTGGGTACGCGCGGTCATCGCGCGCTCCAGCCGGTCGTCGAACTCGAGCTTGTCGAAGCGGCCTTCCGCGTACGCCGCCTTGACGTGCTCGACCACGTGCTCTCGGTCCTGGTTGGTGGCGCGCAAATGCGCTGGCGGCACCTGTCCCGGCCCGGGGGTTGTCGGTACCCCAGCCATAGTCGCCATGCCTCTCCTTAGGTAATTGAGCAGTCCCCCTCATACTGCGTCGCCAATGCCGCGGGTGGTATCGGGAGAATCCCGGATATGTCCCCTAGATCATCCCCGACGCACGCGGGCTCCAGACGGTATAAAAAGGATGCATGAGATGGCGAGACCGCTACGGCCTTCGTCGGCAGCGCGGCCCTAAGGTCGCGAAGTTCGACCGTGAGGCGACAGACGCCGACATCGAAGCGCTTATCGCCTTTGCCCGTTCGCGGCGTGGCGTCGAGTTCTATGTCGAGCCAGAGACGTTCGCCACCGACACCACGGCTGTGGCGGTGGCGGACGACGGTGAGTGGACCAGGCGAAGGGTCGGATCCCCCGCGGTGATTCACAAGGTCGCCCGTGATCTTGCCCTGCCGGTGTACGACGTTCAGCTCACGGGGTATCCGCCGCGCATGCGTGCTTATAACGAGCGAAGGCGCCGCGAGGAGGGAACCCTCTAGTCCAGCCCATTCGTCCCGCCCCACCCTTGACCTCGTTTTCGTCCCCACTCACTCCCCTTCCGACCCCCAGCATCGTTTCCCGCTCGTCACCACGGCTACGTACCTGCGTTTGCTTGTCCGCCCTTTCGCCGTAGTTCGGCGGGTTTTTGAGGAGGAGGGTCGAGGGGTGCAGGAATGCGCTCAGCGCGAACCTGGGCGGGCACGTCGTCCCCGGCCGTGATGACGTCTTCGAGGACCGATCCTTTGAGAAGCAGGTCAAGCAGCCGACGACGGCGTCGCTCATCCGCAGGGTGCCGGGTCTGACGTCTGGACCGGCAAGGGGTTCCAACAGCTTCACCGGCGCCATCGAGCTCGGCCCCGGGCGGGCACCGTATGCGCGCACGTTGATGTCGCTGGGGGACGTCAACGAGGACGGTCACACCGACATAGGCGCCGTGCACGCCGAACCCGGGACGCCGAACATCTGGATACAGTGTGCACGGGTCAGCGAACGAACAAGCTACGACCTACGACACCAATTGGTCGCTGCGGATGTTCGCGATCTGCGCCGACGAGCCGCCACCCGGGCTGTGGATCTACCGAGGTGCGGGAGTGCTCCCGCCTTCAGGCGGGAGGCGACGACCCGCGCGGGAAGGCCCCAAGGGCCTGAGCGTGCCCTGACCCGCGCTTTTGGAACCGGTCGTGAGCGCGTCTGGTGTTGTCTCATTTCTGGGGTCGGTCCTGGGACTGGAGGTAGGTGCGGATAGTGGCCTCGTTCGCGTCGCCGGTCGATCCTGTGTAGTAGGAGCGGGACCAGAAGTGGCCGCCCCACAGGTGTGTGCGGACGTGGGCGCTGTATTCCTGGCGGAGGTAGCGGGCCGAGACGCCTTTGAGGGAGTTGACGAGGGAGGACAGGGCGACCTTGGGCGGGTAGCGGACCAGGAGGTGGACGTGGTCGTGTGCGCCGTTGAAGTCGGTCAGTTCGCAGTCGAACTTCTCGCACACCTCTTTCATGATCTGTTCGCAGCGTTTCAGCATGGGGCCGGTGAGTGCGTCCCGTCGATATTTCGTGACAAACACCAAATGCGTGGTCAGGTCGTGGACGCAGTGACGTCCTGTCCTGATGTCGGGGTTCGGTTCCCATCGCGGTGACATACACCAAACGATAGAATGAGCCCCTGTGGGGCTGGAGAAGCGCAATCGTGCTCATGTCGCGCGCCTGGAGTTGGACCAGCGGCAGAGCGCCGTGTTGGACGGCCAGGCGCACAACGCGCGCCTGCTGTGGAACCTGTTGCACGAGTTCTTCACCTTCCGGCAGGGCCGGTTCGCCTCCCTGGCCCAGTGCGACGAGGCCATCCGGGCCGCCCGCAAAGAGATCGACTGGCTCAACGACCTGCCCGCCCAAGCGGCGCAGGCCGTGCTGAAGACCTACCGGCAGGCGTGGGCGAACTTCTTCAACCCCGACCACCCGGCCGGGCGCCCCACGTTCAAGAGCCGGTACCGCTCCCGGATGGCGGTGGACGTCCCCCAGGCGCGGGACCTGAACATCACCCGGATCAACCGGCGGTGGGGCGCGGTCACCATCCCCAAACTCGGCCGGGTCCGCTTCCGGTGGACCAAAGACCTGCCGGGGGTCACGAAGGGCGGCCCGGACGGGAAGATCACCGGGGCGCGGTTGGTGAAGGAGGCCAATGGGTGGCACATCGTGTTCCGTATCCAGACCGAGGAGCCGGTGCCCGCCCCGCATCCGGGGCCGCGCACCGCGATCGACCGGGGCATCGCGGTGCCGTTGGCGCTGGCCACCGGGGAGAAGATCTTCCACCGTGACCAGTGGCTGTCCGGCGGGGAGCAGCAGCGCCTGCTTCGTCTGGAGCGCAGAGCCGCCCGCCAGAAACGAGCGGCGAAACCCGGGCAGCCTGTCAGTAACCGGTTGAAGACAACCTACGACCAGATCGCCCGCCTGTGCGCGACAGCCAAGCGCCGGGCCATCGACTGGCAGCACCAGACCACCGCCGAGCTCACCGACCGGTTCTCCGTCATCGTGCTGGAAGACCTCAAGGTCACGAACATGATGGCGAGCGCCGCCGGCACCCGCGAACAGCCGGGCAAGAACGTCGCCCAAAAGCGCGGCCTGAACCGGGCCATCGCCACCGAGGCGTGGGGGCGCACCGCCGAGTTCCTCACCTACAAGGCCACCGACAAGGGCGGCAAGGTCGTCTACATCCCGGCACCTGGCACCAGCCAGGAATGCCACGCCTGCCACACGATCACCGAAGGCTCCCGCCAGAGTCAGTCCCGGTTTGTGTGCAAGAACACCGTCTGCGGGTGGATCGGCAACGCCGACGTCAACGCCGCCCGCACCCAGTTGTATCGGTACAACTCAGCCGCCGGACGGGCGGTCACCGGACGTGGAGGCCCTGCCGTATTGGGGCCGGTGAAGCGTCAAGCACCTCATGGCGGGAGTACCCGCACCGCCCCGCAAGGGGTGGCGGCGTAGCGGCCATGAGAATCCTCCCCATTCATTCATTCATGGGGAGGAGCACGTCAAACTCTGCCCAGCCGCTATTGGAGTCGATGATCGTGTACGCGGAGGTGCTGGCATGATGCGGATCCCGGGGCGATCGAGGTCCGCGCTTCCTGACGCCTGGCCACTCGTGCTGTGTCATGGGAAGGGGCCGCTCTGCAGCCCTACGCCACCACATGGCACCTAGAGTGGGGGAGACGGCCCGAATGGGCGCCGCCCGGGCGGGAAGGGGTGGCGGGCATGGAGTTACGTCAGCTGCGCTCCTTCGTGACGCTGGCCGAAGAGTTGCATTTCGGCCGGGCCGCGGCCCGCGAGCACATCGTGCAGTCCGCGCTGAGCCAGCAGATCCAGCGACTGGAACGCGAGCTGGGCGTGCGACTGCTGGATCGCAGCACCCACCACGTCGATCTGACCCCGGCGGGCGCTGCCTTCCTCGTCGAGGCGCGCCAGATCCTCGACCACGTGGGCCGCGCCGGGCAGGCCGCACGCAACGCCGTCGCGTCGACGCCCACGCTGCGTGTCGGCATCATCGACGCCGGCTACGACACCATGCCGCAGATCCTGCGCGAACTCCAGCGCAACCATCCTGACATCACGATCCATCAGGTTGAAGCAGGCACCCCCGAGCAATACCGGCAGCTGGCCGACGGCCGCCTGGACATCGCCATCGGACACGCCTCTCAGGCTCCAGCCGAGGTGACCTCCAAGCTGATCAGGCTCGATCCGCTCGGCGTGCTGGTGCCCGACGACCACAGCTTCGCCGAGCTCGACGGTGTACTCGTCGCCGCCCTCTCCGACGAACTCCTGCTACTCGGCGAAGAAACACAGACCCCAGAGCTCAACCAGTTCGTCATCACGCTGTGCCGCTCGGCCGGGTTCGCGCCCACAATCTACGAGGGCACTGTTCAGAGCAGCCGCGCCGCGGCTGACCTCGTCCTTCAGCACCGCTGCGTGCACTGCGTCCCTTCCTCCTTCCGCACCTCCAACCGGCTGGGAACCACGTGGCGGCCCCTGATCGAACCTGCCACGCACTATCCCTGGTCGCTGCTGTGGCACGACGCCAACCCCTCTCCCCACATAGCCACCGTCATCGACAGCGCCCGGCGACTGGCCGAGCGGCTCGGCTGGCTGGAACCCATCAGCCCCGCCACCGGGCCGGCGCCCGGCGGAGGGGCTCCGAGCGCCACCAGCCCCAGTGATGAGCCTGTCTGATTCGCGAGCGCTGAACGCTGCGTGCACCACGAAACCCTGGTGATCGGTTCTGGAGATGGATCCTTTCCAGATCGCCTGTTTCGGCAGGGCACGCGCGGGTGTTGGCTCACGGTGAATGAGTTCGACCGTCGGCGCCGACAACCAGGCGGCGGCCGGCCCCCTGCTTCGACCGGTCCGGAAAACCGATCCCATGCAGACATCGATGCACCGCCAAGGGAGCTCGGCCATGGGCATCATCGCTTGGATCATCCTCGGACTGGTCGTCGGGGCGGTGGCCAGAATGCTGGTCCCCGGCAAGGATCCGCAAGGTTTGATCATCACGTTCGTGCTCGGCATCGCCGGGGCGCTGCTGGGTGGCCTCGTGGCCACCCAGATCTTGCACGTCTCCGGCATCCAAGGGTTCTTCCACCTGTCCACCTGGCTCTGTGCCATCGTCGGCGCGGCAGTCCTGCTGGGCGGCTACCACCTGATCACCGGTCCGCGTCCGGACCGCCGGGCCGGTCGCCGATGACCTCGCCCAGCACCTCCGGGAGTTCACGGTCCTGCCGTGGCGAAGGTGCTGCGTGATGCCCACAGGCGGAGCCCTCACGGTGATCGCCTTCGGCGCCGTCCTCACCTTCGCCCTGGCGGACGGCTCGGTGGGCGGCCTGGACCTGCGCATCGCGGGTGTCATCCTGATGCTCGGCGGCGCCCTCGGGCTCCTGCTGCCCTTGCTGCTCCGCACCCCGTCACGCTGGAGCCAGTCAACCGCTCGCAGCCTGCGGGACACCATCGATGACCGACCACCGCACAGCCCGGTTGATCCGCCCGGCCACGACGCCGGGCAAGGCCGCGGCCGCAGGCCTCACGGCAATCGCCGGCCCTGACCAGCGCCGGACGGCTGGCCAGGCGGGACGGTCGGCCAGGCGGGCTGGACAGCGGCGACCGTCACACCGTTCCTCACGCAAGGCTAGGCGCGCCGCTGTGGCCCGTACGCGGGAGCTGACATCCTTCGGCCCGCCGTCGAAAGGTCGACCCGAGCTAATCCGCTGCCCTCACCCTCCGGCCTTCGGCAGGCGGGTGAGGGCAGAAGCAACTCCTGGAGGCAGACATGCCCACGATGACCACAATCGTCGCCGTCGCTATGGTGGCGATCCTGGTCGCGGCAATCAGCTTCGTCGTGGTGCAGCAGCGCTGGGAAGGCATTCGCCGGCACGTCGGCCGCCGCAAACAAGCCGCCCCGAACGAAGGAGACAATCGCGGCGGGGCCGAGCAGGTACCGCGAACCCGGCGACGGCGGGGCGCCACCTTCGATATCAAGCCGCTCACCTCCGAGTCACAGCAGGCCTGCGCCGAACGCTGGACAGCGATCCAGAAGCAGTTCGCCATCGTGCCGGGCCTCGCGGTAGGTGCGGCCGATCGGCTGGTCACCGCCGCCATGGCCGAGTGCGGATATCCCACCGAAGACTTCGAGCGGTGGCAACCAGAATTGCCGGCGGCTCACGGGCGCACGCTGCACCGCTACCGGCAGGCTCACGAGATCAGTGGGGGCGTCGCCCACGGCAGCGCCTCCACCGAGGATCTGCGGCAGGCCATGGTGCACTATCACGTCCTGTTCCAGGAGTTGCTCGACAACACTGGCGAACACCACCCTCAGCTCGCCGACCACACCCGCGACAACCAGCCGACATCCCAGGGAGACTCCCGAAACGGCTCGAGACAAGGTGACGCTGCATGAACATGCACAACGACGACGAACGCCTCGATGAAACCGCCGACCTGCCGCCGCGCCGGCCTGAGTCCGTGCTGAGGCGCGGCAACGACGGCAAGAGCAGGCTGCCACCACCGTCCGACAAGCTCGTTTTCGGCCTTGCGATCCAGTCCGACGCACCGCTGGTGCTGTCCGAGCCGCAGCTCAACAGCGATCCTGCCGACTGATTCACCCCGACGGCCGCCGGCTCGGATATCACATCTACGGCCAGGGCGAGCAGGAAGCCCTTATGGCCGTACCACCGCGACAGAGCTGCGCGCGTGGTACAGAACGCCGAGGGTAACGGATCCAAGCATCACGGTGCCGATCGCCCCTCGGCCCTGGGAGCCCATGACGACCAGATCCGCCTTAGCGGAAACGCTGGCGAGAGCGTCGACAGGGTGGGCGCGCTGGACGTCCTCGATCACCTGAACCTGCGGATATCGCTGCCCCCAGGAGGACACCTGCCGCGATCCGGCACTGGACAGCGTGGATCTCCTCCAGGTCATGGGCGCTTGCGGGGATGTGGGCATGCGCCGGTGGTTGCCACGTGTAGACGGCGCGTAGTGTGCTCGCGCGGAGTATCGCCTGCTCGAAAGCGTAGGCGAGGGCTGGTTCGCCGGCGTGATAGTCGTCGAGCCCGATGACGATCTCGGCGGCTTTTGCCGGCGTGAGTCCGCAACACCGCCGCTGCGGAGCCCTGAAACAGCTCGCCGGCGACCTCGATGCAGGGCTGTCGCTTGCGTGCGACCGCCTCGGCGTCGGCCAGCACGCTCTCCGCGCTGAGGGCGACGGCATCGCCCGGACCCGCGTTGGAGAACTTCGCGATCTCGTACGGTGAACGGTCCACGGCGTGCACGATCCGCAGCCGGGCCTCCGCGCGCGGAGGCCCGGCCGCCCACTCGACGGCTGCGGTCGCGGCGGCCGAACCGTCGGTGCCCACGACAATGACACGATTCATGGCTCCTCCAGATTTGCACGATCTATTTGCTCATCGCTCGAAGCGGGAATGTGCCGACCCGCCGGCGGGCGCATTGGGCGCTTGCCGTCGATGTCGTTGATGGTGGCCGCGGTCAACGCTTGAACATGCCTTTGATCCTTCCGCTGCGCTGCCCCAGATTATTTCTAGGTCGGCTGGCCGCGCCTTTCGACGCCAGGTGCTGGTTTCCGGTGGCGCGGCCGAAGTAGAGCATGATCCAACCCTGGGCGGCCCGCGTCTTGGACTTGATCTTCCTTGTCAGACTCACAGTGTTTCCCTTCAGCGGCTCTCGGGTGTCCGTCCCGCAGAGTCGTGGACCCGCCGTCGCCGGGGCACCATGCCCGGCCGGCGTTTACGGCCGCAACGCGGCCTGGCCCAAGGGTGCTCTTCCGGACCGATAACAGGAAACAAGCAACCGCCGACCTGGTTATCACCGCAATCGATAACGGCACCGATTTCGCCGGTGGCCACTTAATGCATCTCCTTTCCTTGCGAAACGAGGTACGGTAAATTACCGAGGACATTTCGTGCGTTGGCATTCAGGTTAGCGTCGCCCGCGGCGATAGACCGCTTTCGGCCCATGGTGAGGGCCTGACAGGCCAGGCAACAATGATGACAACGCTTCTCTCCCCGTCCACACCGTCAAACCCCGTTACCGCTGACGCCCCCACGGCCCATTCCGCGCCCAGGCTCAGCCTGAACCCCCTCATTGACCGGAGAGGCACCGTCGACGGGGCGTGGTGGCCCCGCACCCGCGACGCCGCCGCCGAACTGCCCACCCTCATCTCCGCCGTCGACCAGCGGCTCGGCAGGGCCGTCCTGCGTGTGGGCCTGTATCAGGACGCGTGGGATCACATCCCACGCCGCATCCCGGCCCGCGGTCGCCACGTCAGAGTGGGCTGGTTCCGCAGCGCGGACCCGCACCTGATCACCCTGAGCATCGCGGGAACCGCGCCCATCAGTCTGCTGGTCATTCCCCCCGGCACCGCGAACGATCCGGCCGCGGCAGCCCTCACGCTTGCCGCCGCAGGCATGGTCGGCGTCCGTCCTGCTGACATCCTCCACCCTGCGGCTCCGGACGAGGGCATACCCGGCCGCGACGGCTCAGCCGCATGGGAGAACGAGGGCGGCCGCGTCGCCGATCTCGTGCCCGCACGGCCCGCCGCCACCTGACCCCGCGCCGTGCTGCCGTTCCCGGCGGTCACCGACTTCCGATGAAGAAGGACACGGCCCGATCTCTCGACGCGGATCCGGGACGGGGTAATCGCGGCTTCAGCGGCGGGAGGTCCTGACTGTGGCTCATTTGTTCCCAGAGCCAACTCGCGATGATCGGGCCGTTCCTGTGGCAGACATCGTGCCTGATCGAACACGGTAAGGCGTCTGGGCTCGACCGGGAAGCCGGCGATCAAAGTCGGCAGCTCCAGCTTGGTCCTGACGCAGGAGCCGGCGAGACGCTGTCCGAGCCTCTCGGCCACTGCCTCCCCGAGGAGGGATGCTTCATTGCCGAGCAGGCCGGAGGGCTCGCGAAGAGAGTGATCGTGGGCCACGATGGCCGGTATGAGCAACGATGATGGCGCGCGTGCCGAGTTGGAGGAATGGAGCGAGTTCATCGGCCGGGTCCGTTACGACGGGCCACGTTCTGGTGATGCCGGCCTCGAGCGGTTGGCCGATGAGGCGGTGTCCAACGAGTTCTCCAGTTGGGGACGACTCGACGGCTCTGCCGAGATGAATAACCTGATCTGTCGTGCCTTGGAGATCGGCTACCTGCGGGCCCTGCAGGACGTGCGTGAGCAACGCATCGCCGGGCTCGGGCCCACAGACTGACATCGGTACGAAAGGCACGGCTCACCTCCGCGCATCGTTCCGCCCTAGCCTCTTCCCCCTCGCGGCACCAGCCCGGCCCGGGATCAGCGAACTCGTCGTCCTGTGGGGTGCGGCGATTTCGGTCGTCAGGGGCGACCTGTAGGTTCACAGCTCGAGCACATCGTCTGGTCTCAGGCATCCTGCTGGTGGTGCGGTGCTCTAAATCGCCCCGGGTTTCTCACCCGCGGATGGTGCGTGTACAAGTATCTCGTCGCGTCCCTCAAGAAGACGACCGTGTGCGACGAGGTGCAGGACCCCGACCTTCGTCGCGCCGCGGGGCTGGGCGTAGACCCAAACCCCGTAGCCTTGCAGCTTCGCGAGAGCCTCGAATCTCAGCAGCGGAATTACATCATCAGGAAGATTCTTACCTGTGTGAACCCTGTTCTGCCGAGATATCGCGATGCCGAGTTCCAGACCGAGCACGATCATCACGCTGTGACCAGCTTGCTGATTGAGCACTTGAAAGCACGCTTCCGAGCAAGAAGAGCCACGAACCCTACGATGGTCCAGAGTGGCGGACCCTGGGGGGTCAAGAGAGGTGTGGGTCATTCGGGTGGGATGGGCGGGTCTTCCTCGTCCAGGAGGTTGACCAGCGGGAGGAGCCAGCCTGCGTGCGCGAGGCCCATGGCCGCGTCGAGTTCGGCAGGGGTGGGCATGCGGTCTCGCATGATGGCTGGGGACAGCAGGTTTTGGACCGCGTGCATGAGGAGATTCGCCATCGAGTAGGCGGGGTCGATGGTCAGAGCGCGTTCGAGGGCGATGGTGGCCTGCACGCTGTTTCCCGCCCGCCAGGCCGCCATGGCCAGCAGGGACGCGGCAGGCGGGATGAAACGGGGCTCGAGCCTGCGAGTCAGGTCTTTCCACAGCGAGGCATGGGAGTCGCGCATGAGCGTCCACGCCTCGTCGCGAACCCTGGTGACCGCGAGGTCGAGGCCCAGTCTCGCCGCTTCCGCGTCACGCAGTCGGCCGCCCTCGGCGTGCGTGGTCAGCGCCGATCGGACGCGTGCCAGGCCTTCCGCCACGTAGTGCCGGGCGAAGGCGTCGAGGTCCGCGCTGGCCGCCAGTCTGGATCTGAGCTCCGCGATCGCGTCGGCCGTGGCGCGGCGCATCGCCATCCGTACGGGGCCCGTGACGGGCGCTACGGTGCGCTCCAGGGCCTCGCGGTCGGGGAGGGCGACCAGGCCGCGCACGGTCGCCTCGGCTGCGATCTGGCTCGTCGAAGGGTCGTAGGGCGTGCCCTCCGCCGGGCAGCACGCAGGCAGATCGCAGACGTATGACCAGTAGCGGCCCTCATGGGCCCGCAGTGCCTCACCCACGTGGACCTCGGCCTTGGCCGCCAAGAGCCTGGCCTCGTCCACTACGGGCGTGACCACGTCTCCTGCGCCGTAGCCGATGATGACGACCTGGGTGACGCCCTCTCGGTCGAGCAGGGGCGGCAGTGGGGCGAGCGCGTCCGGTGGGAGCGGCAGACCCCATCTGACCACCATCTTGGCCTGGCCGCGGTCGAGCCCGATGATGACGAGGCTGTCGCTCGGGTGGAAGCCGACAAGGTAGGGGACGGCGGCCAGGATGTCGGCGGGGCTGGTGAGGGTGAGGCACGACCCGGAGAAGGGCGGGGAAGCGGAGGAGGCGGACGGGGAGGCGTTGGTCGTCATGGACCGAAGGGTGCCGGGCGGGGCGGTAGCGGCGTGGGGCCGAACGCGGTTCTGGGGATGAAGGCGGTTCCTCCATCGGCCTGTGGAAACCACAGAGCGGCCCCGGCGGGCCGGCCTGGCTAGGGCGGCTAGAGGCGGGCGGAGGCGACAGGCTCGTTTCAGGCGGGCGTCACAGCGGCCGGAGGCGGCCAGCTCGCTTCAGGCGGGCATCACAGCGGCCGGAGGCCACCGGTTCGCTTCAGGCGGGCATCACAGCGGGCAGAGGCCGCCGGCTCTCGTCAGGCGGGCGTCCCGGGGCCAGGCGTCGCGGGGCCGCGCGTCCCGGGGCCCGGCATCCCGGGGCCCGGATGGGCGGGGGCCAAGCGGTTGCGTACGAGGAGCGCGGCGCCCGCCACCGCGGCCGGCATGGCGATCACCGCCACGAAGGGCACCAGGAACAGCAGGAACACCGCAACCCCGAACCCCAGCGCACTGGCCTTGTTGGCGCGCAGGAGCGCGAAGCGCTGCTTGCGGGCCATGCCCCGCCGCTCCAGCGCCAGCGTGGTGAGCTCGACTGTCAGGAAAAATCCGGACACGGCGGCCCCCAGCACCGGCACCACGGTCTGCCCGACGACGGGCACGAAGCCCAGGAAGAACAGCGGCACTGTGAACAGCAGCACATAGAACAGCGTCACCAGGCTGTCCCTGATCGAGCGCGGCAGCGTACGCCAGAACGGCTGCTCGTCCTCGCGCTCGAGCACGTCCACCGCCGATGACAACTTCTCGTAGAACGGCTCCCCGATCGCCAGGGTGACCGCCGCGAAGGTCAGCACCGCCACGGCCAGCCCGGCCAGCACCAGCGCGATGCCGATCAGTGTGCGGAACACCTCGCGCCAGCTCCAGGAGTCCGCGAACGGCGTCAGGAACTCGGCCACCTCACTGGCGTTGGTGCCGAGGAAGATCAGCGCCACCACGTAGATGGAGAACGCGACCAGCGCCGGGATCAGCCCGAACACCCACCAGCGCCCGTTCCTGGCCACCCACCCGAACCCCTGGAGGAAGAACCCTATGCCGGAGGTGAAGTCACGCACTGATCGCATGCCCGGCAGGCTAGCGCCAGAAGGTGGTCACCGCGTAGCCCAGCTCCGCGAACAGGTCACGAAGCAGCGGCAACGAGATGCCGAGCACGTTGCCGTGGTCGCCCTCAATGCCCTCGACGAACCACCCGCCGCGCCCCTCGATGCTGAACGCCCCGGCCAGGTTGAGCGGCTCGCCGGTGGCGGCGTAAGCGGCGATCTCCTCGTCGGATGGCTGGCCGAAGCGGACCACGGTGCTGGCCACCTCCGCGACCTGCCGCCCGGTCGCGACGTCGATCAGGCAGTGGCCCGTCACGAGGCGGCCGGTGCGGCCGCGCATCAGCCGCCACCGCTGCACGACCTCCTCCTCGGAGGCCGGCTTGCCGTAGGGGCGGCCGTCGAGCTCGAGGATGGAGTCGCAGCCGATGACCAGCCCCTCGTCGAGCCCGCTTGCCACGGCCTCCGCCTTCGCCTTGGCCAGCATCAGGCTGAGCGCGGCAGGGCTGTGCGCGGTGTAGGCGTCCTCGTCGACCCCGCTGACGATCACTTTGGGGTCGAGGCCGGCACTGCGCAGGAGGGCCAGTCGGGCGTTGGAAGCTGAGGCCAGAACGATCACCGCACCAGCCTACCGGCCCTCACCAGTCGGAGTTCGACCTGCCCGGGGTGGGGTGTCCCTGCTCCGGCTCGCGCGAGGGTCCCGGCTCCAGTTCGCCGTACGCCCCGTACGACATGTCCGTCGCGAGCTCCCTCCCCACGTACGGCCAGCCCGGCACGGCGCTGCCGAAGATGTTCGATAGCAGCCCGTCGAGCGCCTCCCCCAGGCCACCGGGCACCGCCGCCCGCTCCCGCTCCAGCTCGCGGGCCACGTCCCTGGCGTCCATGTCGTGGCGCGCCGCCCGGTCGGCCAGCAGGAACATCACCATGGGGGCGATGAGCGGCAGCAGCTTCATGACGACGCCGGTGTCGATCCCGGCGAGCCGCGCCAACCCGGCCGCGGCCTGCTCGGTCCCCTGGCCGCCGAGCACGTGCCCGAGGATGCCATGCCCGTCTCGGGTCAGCGAGGCCACGTCGCCGTTGAACGGGTCGGCGTCCACGTGGTCTTCCAACGCCCCGCGCAGCGCCTCGGCGCCGTCCGGGTGCTGGGCGTTGCGGGCGAGACCGCCGACGATGATGCCGCTCACGGCCTGGACGACGTCGCGGGCCTGGGCCGGGCCGGTGCCGAGCATTCCGGCGACCTGTTCAACACCTGGCTCTCCGAGCTGCTCGAGAAGCTCGTCGTGCAGCGTCACCGCTCTCCCCCGATCCTCGTCGGGGGAGAGCTTCCCGAGACATCATCGAGCCAATGCCCGTCTTGCGCTAATTCTCGGAAAAACTATTGCTGGACGGCGGCCGTGGACCGGCTGGCCACGCCGGCGGCGGCGTACGCGCTCACCTCGTCGAGCGTCTCGTGCTCCAGCAGGGCGGCCACGATGCCCTCGAGCTTGTCGCGGTTGTCGCTGAGCACCTGGATGGCGCGTTCGTAGCACTCGTCCACGATGCGCCGCGCCTCCTCGTCGACCATGGCGAGGGTGACGGGCGAGGCCTGCGGCGGCTGACCGTCGTTGGGCAGGATGGTCAGCGGGCCGATCTTCTCCGACATGCCCCACCGGCCGACCATGCCGCGGGCGATCATGGTGACCTGTTCGAGGTCGTTCTCGGCACCGGTGGTGATGACGCCGTACACGACCTGCTCGGCCGCCATGCCGCCGAGCGCTCCGGTGATGCGGCCCCGAAGATATTGCTCGTCGTAGGCGTACCGGTCGGTGTCCGGGGTGGACAGCGTGACGCCGAGCGCCCGGCCGCGCGGGATGATCGAGATCTTCCTGACCGGGTCGGCGCCCGGCTGGAGCATGCCCAGCAGCGCGTGGCCGGCCTCGTGGTAGGCGGTCCTGACGCGCTCCTCCTCGGGCATCACGATGCTGCGGGCCGCGCCGAGCTGCAGCTTCTCCAGCGCGTCGGCGAAGTCGGCCATCGTGACCTTGTCCTTGCCGCGCTTGGCGGCGAGCAGGGCGGCCTCGTTGACCAGGTTCGCCAGGTCGGCGCCGGTCATGCCGGGCGTCGTCTTGGCGAGCTGGTCGAGGGCGACCTCGCCGTCCAGCGGCACGCCGCGCGTGTGCACCTCCAGGATCGCGGTGCGCCCCGCCGCGTCGGGCAACCCGACCTGCACCGTACGGTCGAAGCGCCCGGGACGCAGCAGCGCCGGGTCGAGGACCTCGGGACGGTTGGTGGCCCCGATGACGATCACGCCCTCGGCTCCGGAGAAGCCGTCCATCTCGGTGAGGATCTGGTTGAGCGTCTGCTCGCGCTCGTCGTGGCCGCCGATGCCGCCGGCGCCGCCCCTGGCGCGGCCGATGGCGTCGATCTCGTCGATGAACACGATCGACGGCGCCACCTTCCGCGCCTCCTCGAACAGGTCGCGCACCCGCGAGGCGCCCACGCCGACGATCATCTCGATGAACTCGGAGGCGGAGGCGGAGAAGTAGGGCACCTTGGCCTCGCCCGCGACCGCCCTGGCCAGCAGGGTCTTGCCGGTACCGGGAGGTCCGGCGAGCAGCACGCCCTTGGGCAGCTTGGCGCCGAGCCTGCGGTATTTGCCGGGGTCCTTGAGGTAGTCGACGACCTCGACGAGCTCGTTCTCCACCTCGTCGATGCCCGCGACGTCCTCGAACGTGACGCGTACCTTGGCGGCCTCGACGGGCTTGGCCGCCTTGGACTTGCCGAGGCCGCCCAGGCCGCCGCCCATCATGCTGGCGCCGCGCCGCATGATCCAGATCCACAGGCCGGCCAGCAGCAGCACGGGCAGCAGCGACAGCAGCAGGTTGGAGAAGAAGCCGCGGGTGATCGGCTGCGAGGTGATCTCGACCTGGCCGGTCGCGAGCTGCTGGTCGAGCTGGTCGGTGTTGGCGAAGGCCGGGATCTCGGTGGCGAACTTGGTGTACGACTCACCGGTCTCGGGGTTCTTCGCCGCAGACCTCAGGTCGCCCTCGACCGACAGGCCCTGGGCATAGATGTCCTTGACGTTCTTGGTGTCCACCTGCTTGGTGAACTCGGTGTACGAGATCGTCTCGACGGATCCGCTGTCGACGAAGGACGACACGACGAAAAAGGCCGCGTACACCACAAGCAAGGTGACGACGAATCGCCACCAGTTGATCTTGGGCTTGCCTCCCGGCAGCCCTTCAGAGCGCCAGGGCGGCTTGCCCTTGCCCTTCTCCGCTGACTGCGGCGGTCCAGAGCGTTCCACGGCGTCACTCCCCATATCGCCGCAACCATGATCTTTCTAGCCTAGAACACGCACCCCGGACACCACTCGGCTGATGTCCCGCCACTGCTTTCGCTGCGCGTCAGGCACTGTGACGAACACCAGACCGGGCTTGCTCATTCCCCCATCCATGATCACGACGGCCGCCCGCGACGTGTGCTTGCCGTAGGTGACGCGGTAGACGAGCATCCAGCCGCGCTTGACGGGTTGCGAGGCGAGCCAGCTGATCTTGGCGCCCTTGGGGTGGTGGTTGAGCGTCCAGCGGGCGGCCAGCAACGCCGTGTCGCGCGCGGAGTCCTGCGCCATGATCGGCAGCGGGCAGGTGACGACCATGCCGCGCAGGCTGGTCCCGCGCATCTTGGGAAGCACCTGCTTGGTGCTGAACGGCGCGGGCCCGTACGACTTCCACGGCTTGGGGAGCTTGGGCACGGCCAGGCCGGTGCGCTCGTCCTTGACGACCTGCCGGGACGGCGACGACAGGGCCATGCGCTTGACCGCGCCGGTCAGGCGGGGGACGCGTGGGTCGGCGGCCAGCGCCTCCATGGGCGTGTAGCCGGGCGCAAGGGTCGGGCCGGGGCTCGGCGTGGCCCGTTCCACAGGCGCGTCACCGGCCGCGGGGCTGGCCGAAACGGTGGGGCCGGCCGACACGGTGGCGCTCGCCGAAACGGTGGGGCCGGACGAGGACGGCGCGGCCGGCGGCGCGGTTACCGGCCGCGCGACGACCTCGTCCGGCTCCGGCGGGAGCACCACGACCACTGTCACGACGACTGCCACGACGGCGGCGACCACGGCGAGCCCCCGGTACACGTCCCGCATGCGGAGGTCTCCGATGCGGGAGCGTCTGGGCGGAGAAACAGGGGTTCCAGGCCCGGTGACGGTTCTCACTTGGGAACCCTTGATCTCATCTTCCCCATCGAGCACGACGGGAGCGTACGACATATCCCGCCATTACGCCCAGGAAGCTACCGAAGTGCAATCATGGCCTCGTGGAACAGGTGGAGCTGCGATTCGACCACGCCTCGCAAGCGTCTCAAACACACACGAATCTCTCAGCGATCCGGCAGAGCGCGAACGGTCTCTGGGTCGCCGGCGACGAGACCGCGACCTTCGAGCATCTGGCGTGGTCGGGCGACCACTTCGGAGACCAGCGCACCTACCGGCTGGCCGACTACGTCGACCTGCCCGCGGGTCCGGAGGACGAGGCCGACATCGAGGGCATGGCCCGGGCGAACGGCTGGCTCTGGCTGGTCGGCTCGCACAGCATGAAGCGCAAGCGGGTCAAGTCGAAGGACCCGGACAAGGCCGCCGACCGGCTCGCCACGGTGATCAGGGAGGAGAACCGGTTCATCCTGGCCCGCCTGCCGCTGCACGACGAGGTCCCCGGTCCCGGCGCGATCCTGGCCGGGACGCACAACCTCACCGCGCACCTGCGCGAGGACCGGCACCTTGCTCCGTTCCTGGCGCTGCCGGGCAAGGACAACGGCTTCGACGTCGAGGGCATCGCCGTCGTCTCCGAGCAGGTCTACATCGGGTTGCGCGGCCCAGTGCTGCGCGGCTGGGCGGTGGTTCTCCAGCTGCGACTCGACGACTCCGGCCGGCGGCGGCTGCGCCTTCGGGAGCCGTACCGCAAGCACTTCCTGGACCTGGACGGGCTGGGCGTGCGGGACCTGTGCCCGGACGGCGACTCGCTGCTGCTGCTCACCGGCCCCACCATGGACCTCGACGGCCCGGTGCGCATCGTGCGCTGGCGGCCGGCCGAGCGGCAGGGCGTCGTGCCCAAGGACGAGCTGGAGATCGTGCGCGAGCTCCCCTACGGCGTGGGCTGCGACCACCCCGAGGGCCTGGCGCGGCTGGACGACGGCAGGCTCATGGTCGTGTACGACAGCCCGTCACCCGCGCGGATCACCCCGGCGGGCGGCGTGCTGGCGGACGTGTTCACGATCTAGGGACCGCCCGTGCGCTACCTGCGGTGAGTCGCTGACCGCGACCCGCCGTAGAGCCAGGGCGCGTCCGCCACGAACGTGCACGAGCCCGGCTCGATCTCGGTGAACCCGGCGTCGCGCACCACGGGCAGCCCGGCGGCCACCTTGGCGGGGAAGTCGTCCCGGGCGGCCGTGCGAACGGAGATAGCGAGCCCGTTCGCCCGCCAGGCCGCCCGCTCGGCCGCGTCGCTGGCCCACCACGCGAGCTGGGCGGCGTGCCCGGCCTGCGCCATGGCCTTGCCGGCGGACATCTCCAGCTCCGGGTTGGCCCACAGGATCGGCGGCTCGGCCGGCGGCGGCTCGGCGCTGTCGACCAGCTCGGTGCCTCCCACCTGGAGTCGCGCCAGGTCTCTCGGCCAGCCGTCGAGTGGCACGGGCGGGTGCACGCGCACCTCCGCCGTGCGGTGCTCGACGGTACGCCCGGGCAGCGCGATCGCGCGGCGCCACTCGGCGCCCCTGGCCCGGCGCACGACCTTGCGGATCTTGCCGGTGGACTGCCAGGCATGGAGTTCGGCGGCCCACTCCCCCGGATCGTCGAGCAGGCTCAGCACCGCCATGGCGGCGGCTTCCAGCGCGTCGGTGCGCTCAGGGGGTGTGGCCCGCTCGATCCTGACCACGAGCGGCAGCACATACAGTTCGTTCATCGCCCTCTAGCTTGCCCGATCGCCAGGGACATGCCGGCGGCCAGGAGGCAGAGAGCGCCGGCGCCGTACCAGGCGAGGTCGTAGGCGCCCAGGTGGTCGCGGGTGAGGCCGGCGCCGACGGCCGCGATCGCGGCGCCGATCTGGTGCGAGCCGAACACCCAGCCGAAGACCACGGCCCCGTCGGCGCCGTAGATACGCCGGCACAGCGCCACCGTGGGCGGCACGGTCGCCACCCAGTCCAGCCCGTAGAACACGATGAAGATCAGCATGCTGGGCTCGGTCGTGGCCGCGAACAGGCTGGGCAGCACCATCAGCGACAGCCCGCGCAGTCCGTAGTAGGCGCCGAGAAGGATCTTGGGGTTGATCCGGTCGCTGAGCCAGCCGGAGGCGACCGTGCCCACGATGTCGAAGATCCCGATGACCGCCAGCAGAGAGGCCGCGACCGGCTCGGCCATGCCGTGGTCGTGCGCGGCGGGGATGAAGTGGGTGCCGACCAGCCCGTTCGTACTCATCCCGCAGATCGCGAAGCCGCCCGCGAGCAGCCAGAACGGCCGCGTCCGCGCCGCCTGGGCGAGCACGGTGACCGCCCGGACGGCCGCGTTGACCTTGCCCGGTTCGGTACGCACCGCGCCCGGCTCCGCGCCCAGGGCCGTCGTACCGACGTCCGCTGGATGGTCACGCAGCAGCCACCAGACGAACGGCACCACGGCCAGCGCCGACCCGGCGACGGCGAGCGAGGCGACCCGCCACCCCGGCCCCTGGGCGAGGTGGGCCAGGACCGGCAGGAAGATCAGCTGCCCGGTGGCGCCCGCCGCGGTGAGGATGCCGGTGACCAGCCCGCGGTGCCTGACGAACCATCGGTCGACCACGGTCGCGGCGAACACGAGCGCCATCGACCCGGTTCCGAGCCCCACGAACACGCCCCAGAGCAGCAGCAGCTGCCAGCTCGCCGTCATCACGACGGTGAGCCCGCTGCCGACCGCGATCAGCAGCAGGGCGATCGCGACCACGCGGCGCATGCCGAAGCGGTCCATCAGCGCGGCGGCGAACGGCGCGGTCAGCCCGTAGAGCACCAGGTTGATCGACACGGCCAGCGAGATCGTGCCGGTGGACCAGCCGAACTCCTCCCGCAGCGGGGTGATCAGCACGCCCGGGGTGGCGCGGAAGCCGGCGGCGCCCAGGATCGCCACGAAGGCGACGGCCGCCACGTACCAGGCCCTGTGGAGCTTGCGGCGGGTGGTGGCCGCAGGGGTGGTGCTCAACGTCATGCGCCAATCATGATTTATCTCCTTACATGGTCGCGAGTGGCCGGAAAGTCAATATGTGAAAGAATCTGGCCATGCCGCATCGCATCGCCGTCGTGGTGCTCAACCACTTCGCCCCACTCGACCTCGGCGTGCCCGGCCAGGTGTTCTGGTCGGCGGAAACTCCGGAGGGCGAGAAGTTGTACGAGGTGGTGACCTGCTCCGAGGGCCGGCAGCCGGTCCGCTGCTCGGCCGGCTACAGCGTCCTGCCCGACCACGACCTCGACGTGCTGGACACGGCCGACACGGTCCTCGTGCCCGGCATCCACGCGGGCCGGGCGATGAAGGACGGCACGATCTCGGACACCCTGTACGCGGCGCTCCAGGGCCGCCCGCGGATGATGTCGATCTGCACGGGGTCGTTCGTGCTGGCGGCGGCCGGCCTGCTCGACGGGCGCCCGGCCACCACGCACTGGCGCGAGGCGGCCCGCTTCGCCGCGCTGTTCCCGGAGGTGAAGCTGGACGCCGACGTGCTGTTCGTGGACGACGGCGACGTGCTGACCTCGGCCGGGGTGGCGGCGGGGATGGACCTGTGCCTGCACGTGATCAGGCGCGACCACGGCAGCGAGGTGGCCAACCGCGCCGCCCGCCGCTGCGTCATGCCGCCGTGGCGGGAAGGCGGCCAGGCGCAGTACGTCGAGCGCCCCCTTCCGTACGAGACCGCCGGCGGCACCGCGGCCACCCGCGCGTGGATGCTGGCCCATCTCGAGACCCCGCTCGATCTGAGCGCGCTCGCCGAGCACGCCAGGATGAGCGTGCGCACGTTCACCAGGCGCTTTCGCGAGGAGACCGGCGTGAGCCCGGCCAAGTGGCTGACCGGGCAGCGGGTGCAGCACGCCAGGCACCTGCTGGAGACGACGGACCTCGGGGTGGAGGAGGTGGCCAGGCGGGCGGGCTTCGGCACGGCGGTCTCGCTGCGCCAGCACCTGCACGCGGCGGTGGGGGTGGCGCCACTGGCCTATCGGCACACGTTCCGCCGCGCCTGATCCCCCTCCACCGCGTCCCTTGCCCGAATACTCCCCTCTGCCCCTACAATCGGCGCGAGGAAGATCGCCAAGGAAAGGTCGTCGCATGACCGAGGCGGACCGCGTACCCGCCGGGATCGACCCGAACGTGCCCAGCGTCGCCCGCATGTACGACTACTACCTCGGTGGCCGGGACAACTTCGCCGCCGACCGCGAAGCGGCCGAGAAGATGATCGAGATCGGCCGGCAGATGGGCAATGACGCCCGGGAGATCGCCCTGGCCAATCGGGGTTTCCTCGGCCGGGCGGTGCGGATGCTGGCCGAGGCAGGCGTGCGCCAGTTCGTCGACATCGGCGCGGGGCTGCCCACCCAGGACAACGTCCACCAGGTGGCGCGGCGGCATGGGGCCAGCTCCCGCGTCGTCTACGTGGACAACGACCCGATCGTGCTCGTCCACGCCCGCGCGCTGCTGGCCAGGGACCCGGACGTGCTCGCGCTGGAAGGCGATCTGAAGGACCCGGACGCGATCCTGGACGACCCGCGCGTGGCCGGGCATCTCGACCTGTCCCAGCCGTACGCGGTCCTGCTGGTCTCCGTGCTGCACTTCATCACCGACGACGCCGAGGCGTGCCGGATCGTCGCCCGCCTCCGCGAGCGTCTGGGCCCGGACGGCTATCTGGTGCTGTCGCACCTGTACGCGGGCGACGCCGCGGACGACGTCACCGAGGCCAGCCGGCAGGTCTATTCGCGCACCTCGCCGGGCGGCCTGGCGCGGCGCGGCTACGACGAGATCGCCGCGTACTTCGACGGTTTGGACCTGCTCGGCCCCGGCGTCGTGCCGGTCGCCGACTGGGCCCCGGACGCCTCCCCCGACGGCTCGTACGACCTCGTCAGGTCCGGCATCCTGGCCGGCGTGGGCCGCGTACGCGCATAAATCATCTTTTGTCGGACGCCAACGGGACACCTGCCGCTCTCGACCTGAGCAGGACGACCAGCGCCTCCCCCAGCAGTCCGACCCCGATCGACAGCGGCATGGACCTGGCCTCGGGGTGCATGCCGGCCGTGATCGCCAGCGCGCCCACGCCCACGCCGCCGGCGAACGTGGCCGCCCACACCACCAGCGTCTTCGCGGTATAGCGCTGCCACAGAACACCATTCCTCGCGTACAGCACGGTGGTGGCGGCCCGGACCGCGCCGAAGGCGACGCCGAGCAGCACCGTGACGGCGAGCCATCCCACGTCGAGCGCGGACAGGCCCTGCTTCGCCAGGCCATGCACGCCGACCGCGACCAGCACGACCGGCGGCACGTAGACATCCTTGGCGACGAGCGGCTCGCCCCGCATCCGCCTCACCACGACGTATCCGATCAGTCCCAAGATTAACAATGTTTTTAGCACGTCCATGCCAATTAAAATAGCAGGAGCGTGCTATAAAGGACAACATGCCGAAAGTGGTCGATCCGGAAGCACGCAGGGACGAGGTCGTCGACGCGGTGTTCCGCGTCGTGCGGCGCGCGGGCTTCGAGCAGGCGTCCCTGCGCAACGTGGCCGAGGAGGCCGGACTGGCCATCGGCTCGGTCAGGCACTACTTCGACGGCCACACGGACCTGATGGTGTTCGCGATGCGGGCCTCGCTCGACCGGGTGAGCGCCCGGCTGACGGAGCGGGTCGGCCCGCTGCTGGCCACCCAGGACGAGGACGAGCGGGCCGAGGGCGTCGAGCTGATGTTGTCGGAGCTCCTGCCGCTGGACGAGCGGCGGCGGGACGAGGCCACCGTCTGGCTGGCGTTCGCGACGGCCGCCCGCACCCGGCCCGAGCTGCGGCCGCTCGCACGCGAGTCCTACGATGGCATGCGCACCCTGGTGCGGCGGATCGTGGACGGGATCGCCCGGCGCCGACGACTGGCCGGGGACCCGAAGGTGGAGACCGAGCGGCTGTGCGCGCTGATCGACGGGCTCACCGTGGAGGGCGTGCTGCATCCCGAGCGGATGACGCCCGAACTGATGGTCCAGGCGCTGCGCCGCCATCTCCAGACGCTCGTCGAACCACGCCTCTAAGGGCGCGGCGAGCGCTGCCCCTCTGGACTCTCACGGGCCAGTGTGCCCGTACGCGTTAGATTGAGGACATGTCCCTGACCCTCGATTTCGTCAGCACGATCAGGGCCGATCGTTCCGGATTGATCGACCTGCTGGCCGACGTGGACGCCATGACGGCATGGGTACGCGAGCATGCGGCCGAACTGGACGTCGATCCCGGCTTCACCGCGACGGAGGAGGCGCGCGAGGAGACCGTACGGCTGCGCCAGGCCGTACGCGCGCTGTTCGCCAGAGCCGTGGCCCCGGAGCCGCCGAGCAGGGCGGATGCGGCCGGCCTGCCCACGCTCACGGAGTCGCTGGCCTTGGTCAACGCCACCGCCCTGGCCGCGCCCCGGGCCCCGCAACTGTCCTGGAACGGGCAGCCGACCCTCCTCACGGTCCCCGCCGTGGAGGCCGAGCCGTCTGTACGGGTGCGTGGCGCGCTCGCGACGGCCGCCGTGGAGTTCTTGGCGGCACCGGGGCGCACGCAGTTGCGTACCTGTCAGGCGCCACGCTGCGTGCTCTATTTCCTCAAGGAACACCCACGTCAGGAGTGGTGCTCGACGGCCTGCGGCAACCGTGCGAGAGCGGCCAGACACTACCGGGAACACAAGAAATAACTCCATCTAACGCTTGCAGAGCTGATTTGCCGTTATATAATTCCTAACGGCTAGCCAGCCATGCATTCGTTAGATTTTGAAGGAGTGCGGAATGTCGTTCCAGACCGGGCACATCGGGCTCAACGTCACCGACCTCGACAAGTCAAAGGAGTTCTATCGTCGGGTCTTCGGCTTCACGGTGGCGGGCGAGTCGCGGCAGGACGATCGCCGGTACGCGTTCCTGGCACAGGACGGCACGCTGGTGCTGACCCTCTGGCAGCAGAGCGAGGGACGCTTCGCCACCGCCCAGCCGGGACTGCACCACCTGTCGTTCCAGGTCGCCGACCTCGCCGCGGTACGCGAGGCCGAGGCGGTCATCAGGGAGATCGGGGCGACCCTGCACCACGACGGCGTCGTGCCGCACGGCGAGGGCGCCTCGTCGGGTGGCGTGTTCTTCGACGACCCTGACGGTATCCGCCTGGAGATCTACGCTCCGGATGCCGCCGGCGAGCGGCCCGCTCCCACGTCCGGCGCGCCGACCTGCGGGTTCTTCTAATGCGGCACCCAGGCGAGATCGCCGTGCAGCGGCGGGCGGGGGTGCGCGGAGAAGACCGCGGCAGCTCCCGCACCCGCCCCGAGATCCCGGACGTGGCGGCCGCGTTCCTGCGCGAGCAGCACCTGCTCGTCGCGGGCGCGGCCGACGACCGGGGCCGCTTCTGGGCCGGTGCGATGACCGGCCCGCCCGGCTTCGCCTCACCCGAGGACGACCGCACGATCGTGGTGCACGCCCTGCCCGGTCCGCCGCTGGATGGGCTGTTCGCCAGGGAACGCGCCATCGGTCTGCTGGCCATCGAACCGCACACGCGGCGCAGGATGCGCGTGAACGGCACCGCCGTACAGGCGGGAGATGCGCTGGTGGTATGGACGGAGCAGGTCTACTCGAACTGCCCCAAGTACATCCAGACCCGCGAGCCCACCACCGAGCCTGCCGGCACGCCGGCGAGACTCGGTGGCGGGACCACGCTCCTGGCCCGTCACCAGGAGTGGATCGGCACGGCGGACACGTTCTTCATCGCCACCGGCGTCGAAGGTCTCGGCGCGGACGTGTCGCACCGCGGCGGCAATCCCGGGTTCGTACAGGTCACGGGGCAGGCATCACTGGTGTTCCCGGACTACGCCGGCAACTCGATGTACATGACGCTCGGCAACCTGGAGCTGAACCCGGCCGCCGGGCTGCTGTTCGTGGACTGGGAACGCGGGGAGACGCTGCACCTGACCGGGCGGGCCCAGGTGGACTGGGATCCGGGCGACGTGCCGGGCGCGCAGCGGCTGGTGCGGTTCGAGCTGAACGAGTACGTCCACGTCGCGGGGACCGTCGCACCGGGCTGGACGGCCCCGGGCTACCACCGTTTCAATCCGCCGGTTCCTGGAGACGCTTCTCGAACCAGTGGTGAGCGTACGGCTCGTCGTTGAAGGGCTCCACCTCGCGGTAGCCCGACGCCCGGTACAGGGCGATGGCCTCGGTGAGCGACCGGTTGGTCTCCAGCCGCACCGTACGCAGCCCGTTCGCGGCCGCCCGGCCCTCGGCCTCGGCGAGCAGGCGGCGTCCCAGGCCCAGACCGCGCGTGGAGGGGTCCACCCACATGCGCTTGAGCTCGGCGTACCCGCCGCCGGGGTGCAGCTTGAGCGCCACGCATCCGACCGGCTCGGCGCGGAGCGTGGCGACGAGCAGCATCCCGGCCGGCGGGCGGAGCTCGTGGTCGTCGGCGGAGATGCTGCGAGCCGGGTCGAAGCCGCCGTCGAACCGGCCGGCCAGTTCGTCGACGTAGGCCTGGATGCAGTGGCGGGCGTGCGGGTGGCGCGGGTCGAGCACGTCGATGGCGACCGTCGAGGCCAGGAGCAGCCGTTCGACCTCCGCCATGGCGGCCACCAGGCGCTCGCGCTGCCGGGCGGAGAGCGGCTCGAGGATCGACGTGGCCGCCTCGTCGGACCTGCGGTCCAGCTCCTCGCGTTCGGCGAGGCCCGAAGGGGTGAGCCGGGCCGTGCGGACCCGCCCGTCGGAGCCGCCCCCGTCGTCGACGACGACCAGCCCATCGGCCTCCAGCGAGCGCAGCAACCGGCTCAGGTATCCCGAGTCGAGCTCCAGCCGCGCCCGCAGGGCGCGTACCTCGCTCCCTGCCTCGCCGATCTCCCACAGCACCCGCGCCTGGCCGAGCGGGCGGTCCCTGGCCAGGAACCTGTCGTCAAGTGCGCCGATCCGCTGCGTCACGGTCCGCTGGAACCTGCGCACCTGCGCGATCGTCATAGCGTCCATTCTCTGACTTTAGTCAGAGAATTCAGGATCCGGGAGAGGGCAGGTGAATCAGGACCTCACGCCTTCGGCGTCGTCCCAGGTCGGCAGGGGCGTGCCGGTCCGGCGGCCGCCACGATCGTCGGATAGACAGGAATCGTGGACACGGACCAGATTGCGGCGTTCCGGCTCCGGGCGCACCACCTCGATCGCCGGCTCCCGGCGGGATCTCTTCTCGCAGCGGCCGGGGCGTGCGCGATCCAGAACAGCCCGCCGGGCTCGGCTCTGCTCGCCCTGCACGCCAGGGTCGCCGGCGTGACCTCGGAGGAGGTCGCCCAGGCGATCGAGGCCGACAAGACGCTCCTGCAGACCTGGTGCATGCGCGGGGCGCCGTTCCTGTTCCCGACGCAGGACGCGCCGGTCTTCACCATGGGCCTCCTCCCCGACGGGGAGACCTCGCGGCGGCGATTCATCCTCGGTGTCGAGCAGGCGCTGGCCACGCTGGGCATGAGCCTGGACGAGGCGGTGGAACGCACGGAGCGCGAGCTGGAGGCGGTCCTGTCGGAGCGCCGGCTCGCCATCGACGAGCTGGGTGCGCGGCTCAGCGCGCGGATCGTGCGTCACCTGCCGCCGGACCAGGCCCGGGTGTGGCAGGCGGAGGGCCCTTACGCGGCCGGCCAGCCTTGGGGCGAGGGCGTCGTGCACTTCGTCCTGCGGATCGTCGCGCTCAAGGGTGCCCTCTGTTTCGCCCCGCGCAGCGGGAACAAGGCGCCTTTCGTTCTCACGGCCGAATGGCTCGGCGAGCCGCCACCGGACCCAGATCCTCAGGCGGCGCGGGCCGATCTCGCCCGCCGCTACCTGCACTGTTACGGCCCATCCACGCCTAAGGGCTTTGCCGCCTGGACCGGTCTCGCAGCCGAGGACGTCCCGCACCGGTGGCGGCTCATTGAGGACGAACTGGCTGAAGTGGACCTGGACGGCCGCCCGGCCTGGCTACTCGCGTCCGACCTCGACGCGTTGCGGTCGGCCGAGGCGGTTCGCGGGGTGCGACTGCTGCCTCCGCGTGATCCGTACATCCAGACTGCCGACAAGCTCCAGCTGGTTCCCGACACGAGCCTGCACCGGCGGATCTGGCGTTCGCCTGGCGAGCCCGGCACGGTGCTGGCGGACGGAAGGCTGGTGGCGACGTGGCGGCAGCGGAAGGAGGGTAAGCGGCTGCGGATCGAGGTGGAGCCGCTCGCCGCCCCGCCAGGCTCCCCTGCCCGCGACCTGATCGAGGCGGAAGCGGAGGCCATCGCCGCGCTCCGCGGGGCCTCCGGCTGCCGCGTGCGGTTCAGCGGGACATGATCAGGACGGTGGCGCGAAGAACGTATGGAGAGCGCCGGCCCGCACCACAGCGAAGTGGAAAATGGATCGCCTGAGGACGCGGTCTGTGAAACGGTCGAGTCCTGATGATCCGATGGACCGAGGCGGGGCGGGAACGGTCGGCGGAGTGGCGTTCGGCGCTGGGAGTGCCGCCACCCCAGCGTGTCGTGGTCGCCGACGACCGGATGAGAGCCGCCACCGCCTATCGTCTCGCCTGCGAAGGCACCGCCCTCCTGTGGCGCGGCGACTTCCACAACGCCCGTCAGCTCCTGAGCGCCATGGGCCGCCGCTGCAAGCCCGCCGCCCCGGGATCGGGATTCCACCGTCACCGCCAGGCCCGATCGCAGCGTGCCCGCACGCTGGGCATGCTGCTCATCCCCTACGACGCCGGCCACGTGGTGCCGTTGCGCAGGGCGCCGGACGTGCGGCAGGCCTGCGCCGAGGTCTACGGTCCGCAGGCGCCCCCGGGCGTGGGCCAGCTACGTGAGCTGCTCGGCCTGATCGGCGCCCACGAGTGGCGCGAAAAGGGCGTCTACATCCCCGCGCTCGGCGCCCGCGTCCACCCGCACCATGGTGTGTTCTCCCCCATCAGGGGCGAATACGTGGATCTGGTCGCCGAGGCGCCGCTGCCCGCCGACCGGCTGGCGTTCGACATCGGCACAGGCACGGGGGTGCTGGCGGCGGTGCTCGCCAGGCGCGGCGTCCGGCACGTCGTGGCCACCGACCTGGAGCAGCGGGCGGTGGACTGCGCCGAGGACAACGTCGCGCGGCTGGGGCTGGGCGGCACGGTGGAGATCGTGCGGGCGGACCTGTTCCCGCCGGGGCGGGCGCCGCTGGTCGTGTGCAATCCGCCGTGGCTGCCCGCCACCCCGATCTCGCCCCTCGACCAGGCCGTTTACGATTCAGGCGGGCGGATGTTGGGTGGGTTCCTGAACGGGCTGGCCGAGCACCTCGAGCCCGAGGGCGAGGGCTGGCTGATCCTGTCCGATCTGGCCGAGCACCTGGGGCTGCGCAGCCGGGACGAGCTGCTGGGCGCGTTCGAGCGGGCAGGGCTGCGGGTCGCCGGCCGCCGGGACGTCGCGCCGCGCCACCGGCGGCCGAAGGACGCGGCGGATCCCCTGCACGCGGCCCGCGCCGCCGAGGTGACGTCGCTCTGGCGGCTCACCCCGCGTGCCCGCTGAACGCTTTCCGGTAGGCCGAGGGGGACGTACGCATGGTCTTGGTGAAATGGTGCCGGAACGTCACCGGGCTCTCGAACCCGACCGCCGCCCCGATCTCCTCAACCGGCGCCGCCGTGGACTCCAGCATTGTCAGGCTGGCGGCCACCCGCTGCGCGATCACCCACCGCAGCGGGCTGGTGCCGGTCTGGCGCTTGAAATGCCGGATGAACGACCGTTGCGACATGTTGGCCACCCTGGCCAGGTCCGCCACGGCAATGGGCCGGGCCAGGTTGTCCATGGCCCACGACATCGCCCTGGCCACCGCGTCATCGTCCTCGACCGCCGTGACCGCGGCCTCGATGAACTGCGCCTGCCCGCCCTCCCGGTGCGGCGGCACGACCAGGCGGCGGGCCACGGTGTTGGCCACGCCGGGGCCGTGGTCGGTGCGGACGAGGTGGATCAGCAGGTCGAGCCCTGCGGCGCTGCCGGCGCTGGTCAGCACGTCCCCTTCGTCCACGTACAGGACCGACGGGTTGACCCGCACGGCGGGGTGACGGTCCTGGAGCAGGTCGGCGTACCTCCAGTGCGTGGTCGCCACGCGTCCGTCCAGCAGCCCGGCGGCGGCCAGCGCGAACGCGCCCGAGCAGATCGACACCATGCGCGCGCCGCGCGCGTGCGCCTGTCGCAGCGCCGCGACCAGCTCTCCGGACGCCGGCGCGTGCACGTCCGCCCCGGGAACGATCACCGTGTCGGCCCCGGCCAGCACGTCCAGCCCGTGCTCGGCCCGCATGGTGAACCCGCCCACCACCCTGAGCGGCTCCAGCGTCTCGGCGCACACCTTGAGGTCGTACCAGGGGACGTCCAGCTCGGGCCGGGGCAGCCCGAACAGCTCCACGACGCTGCCCAGCTCGAACGGCGCCATCCCATCGAAGGCGAGCACGGCCACCCTGTGGGGCCGGTACGGGTCGGGCAGCGCCATGCCCGCATGTTAGCCGGAGCCTCTCCGCGGCAGGAGTGATATATGCACATTTCGGGTGTACAGACGGTTTTGCCGGAAAACCGCTACGACCAGGAGGAGATCACCGAGGCGTTCTCCCGGCTGACCGACTGCGACGAGGAGCTCCTGCGGCGCTTCCACGCCGCGACGGGCGTGACGGGCCGCAATCTGGCCCTCCCGCTGGAGGACTACGCCAAGCTCGACTCCTTCGCCCGCGCGAACGACATGTACGCCGAGATCGCCCTCGACCTGACCGAGCAGGCGCTGCGCGGCGCGCTCGACAAGGCCGGCGTACGCCCCGAGAAGATCGACCACCTGCTGTTCTGCTCCACCACGGGCTTGGCCACGCCCTCGCTCGACGCCCGGCTGGCCCAGCGCGTGGGGCTGCGGCCGGACGTCAAGCGGATGCCCGTGTTCGGCCTCGGCTGCGCGGCCGGCGCGTCCGGGCTGGCGCGCCTGCACGACTACCTGCGCGGCTGGCCGGGACACGCCGCGGCGCTGGTGTGCGTGGAGTTGTGCTCACTGACGATCCAGCGCGACGACACCTCGATCGCGAACCTCGTGGCCAGCGGCCTGTTCGGGGACGGCGCGGCGGCCGTCGTGGCGACCGGGCGCGGGCCCGGACCCGAGGTCGTGGCCACCCGCAGCCGCCTCTACCCCGGGACCGAGCACCTCATGGGCTGGGAGGTGAGCGACCGTGGGTTCCGCATCGTGCTGGACCCGGAGCTGACCGCCTTCGTGGAGCAGGCACTGGCCGCCGACATCCGGCTCTTCCTCACCGACTACGGCCTGACCCCGGACCAGGTCGCCACGTGGATCTGCCATCCTGGCGGGCCCAAGGTCATCGAGAAGATCGTGGACACGCTCGGCCTGCCGCCCAGGGCCCTCGACGTCACCTGGCGCTCGCTGCGTGAGCACGGCAACCTGTCGTCGGTCTCGGTCCTCCACGTGCTGCAGGAAACGCAGGCCCGGCCGGACGCGCCCGCCGTGCTCCTCGCCCTGGGGCCGGGCTTCTCCGCCGAGTTGCTCCTGCTGCACTGGTGATCGCCTACCTGGTCCTGATCGGCCTGGGCGTGCTCATGGCCCAGGGGCTGCGCCGGCCGCCCGGAACTGACGCCTCGGTGGCACCAGCTGTCACAACTGATCACGTATCGATCGCGGTTTGTGCTCGCTTGAGTCACCGGCCCGGCCGCTGAAGATCCAGTTCCGTCGTACGGGGCGGAGGTGGTTGAGATGAGAATTCGCCCGTTAGCGGTCGGCATCGGGCTCATTGTGCTCCTCGCCGTCGCGGCCTGCGGCGGCTCCGGCAGCATGTCGACCAGTGACGAGAACGCTCCCCAGCACGCCCAGCAGCCGGCCGCGTCCCCGTACCGGCCCGCCCCCACGAAGTCGCCCATCCAGGAGAACGACGAGCAGGACACGACCACAGCCCAGATCTCCACGTTCGCACTGGACGTGGACACCGCCTCGTACGGCTACGCCCGCCGTACCCTCCAGGAGAGTCGCTGGCCCGCGCCCGGCGAGATCCGCCCCGAGGAGTGGGTCAACGCCTTCAGGCAGGACTACGCGCAGCCGCCGGACGACGGGTTCGCCGTGCACGTGGACGGCGCGAAGCTGCCCGGTCGCGACGAGGCCGTGCTGCGCGTCGGCCTGCAGACGCGCGCGTCCGACACGGCGGCGCGGCGGCCCGCCAACCTCACGTTCGTGGTGGACGTGTCCGGCTCGATGGCCGAGCCCGGACGCCTCGACCTGGTCAAGTCGGCCCTGCACACGCTGCTCGACCAGCTCGCGCCCGGCGACCAGGTGTCGATCGTGGCCTTCGACGACGCCGCCGAGGTGCTGGCGTCGATGACCCCGCTGACCGCCAGGGACGAGCTGAAGAGCGCGGTGGACCGGCTCGTCGTCGACGGCGGCACGAACCTGGAGGCCGGTCTGGTCGCCGGGTACGAGGAGGCGTCCAAGGCGTTCCGCCCCGCCGCCACCAACCGGGTCGTCCTGCTCTCCGACGGCCTGGCCAACCAGGGCAGCACCGAGTGGCAGGAGATCCTGGCGCAGGTCAAGGAGTACGCGGGCAAGCAGGTAGCGCTGCTCACGGTCGGCGTCGGCAGGGAGTACGGCGACGAGCTGATGGAGCAGCTGGCCGACAACGGCGACGGCCTGGCCGTGTACGTCAGCTCCCAGGAGGAAGCCGACAAGATCTTCACCACCCAGCTGCCCGCCACCATCGAGCTGCGGGCCCGCGACGCCAAGGCCCAGGTGGTGTTCAACCCGTCCGTCGTGGACAGCTACCGGCTCATCGGGTACGAGAACCGCACCCTGGCCACCGAGGAGTTCCGCGACGACAGCAAGGACGGCGGCGAGATCGGCCCCGGCCACGCGGTCACCGCCCTCTACTCGATGCGCCTCAAGCCCGGCGCTACCGGGCAGCTCGCCCAGGCCACCGTCCGCTGGCAGCACCCCGACACCCGCGCCGCCTCCGAAGCGAGTAAGTCGCTCCAGGCCGAGGATCTGGCCGCCGACGTGTGGGCCAAGGCGACACCGGTCCGGCTCCAGGTGGACGTGGTCGCAGCGGCGTTCGCCGTCTATCTGCGGGACAGGAAGGCGTTCGGCATGGACCTGCCCGAGCTCGGCGAGCACGCCTCGCGGCTGGCCGCGACCTCCGAGGACCCGATGGTGTCGGAGCTGGCCACGCTCATCGAGAAGGCCCGCTCGGTCGGTTAGGCCGCCGGCCCGGCCCTGAATCCTGGGGCCGGGCCCTTCTCTCGTGAGATGTCCAGAGCGTGCTTTGGGAGTCGTGGAGTCCGATAAACTCGTACGTGGCAAGGGGCTATAGCGCAGTTGGTAGCGCGCCTCCATGGCATGGAGGAGGTCTGGGGTTCGAATCCCCATAGCTCCACAACATCGTCGTCAAAGGGCGGTCGGTAAGCGATCTCGCTGGTCCGGCAGCCCTTGATCTTTATGCGGGTGAAGACTGCCTGGTGTGCCCAGATGGCGATTAAAGGGGCCGCTACTGCCACCGGCCGAACAGGACCGTCGCGCACGGGGGCGCGTCCACAGTGAGTTTGGTGAGGGTGCCGGTTCCGATATCGGCGGCGTAATAGCCGTTGTCGGTCCTGGCCAGGAGGTGGTCGGCATCGAGCCACTGAGCGGTGGCCGGGATCGGAAAGTCCTGCACCGCCTCGCCGGTCGCGAAGTCGATGAGCGTGAAGCCTCGAACCGCGATGAACTTCCCATCGGGTGAGAGCGACGGTTCGTCGTTGCGGTTGAGGAGCTCGAAGACGCGCGGTTTCTTGCCTGGAGAGACCCAGCGCAGGTCGCTGTCGCCCTCGCAGTCCCGCGTGCCGAGCACCCCCGAAGCGGTCACGCCGTAGAGCCGGCAGACATTCGTGATGATCCTGGTCTCGCTGGTATCAAAGTTGGTGATCGTGGTTTCCGCGACCTCCGCAGGCGAGGTGGCGAAGAACACGCCGTCGCCCGAGATGGCCAGGTGCGGCTCATGCGCCATGACCCGGCCTACCGGTTTCGCGTTGAGCTTCCGGATCTGACCGGTACGCAGGTCGAGCGCGACGTAACGGTCCGAGGCGTCGTCGATGTAGGCGACGCGATGACCATCGCGGCTCACGGCCACGACCTTCGCGACGCTCGGGATCGCCACGTCCTGGCCGGATGCGAGGCGGGCGATACCTGATGTGCGGACCCAGCGGACGGGGGACTGCGTAGGCGCGAACGGGCGCGGATCCTCGGGGGCGGCGGAAGAGCAGGCCGTCAGCAGGAGTGCCGCCAGGGCGAGCCGGACCTTCATACCGCTCCGATCGTGATGTCATGCTCGGCCACCTGCGGAGCGTGCGCGACCGGCCGAGTCGCGCCGGTGAGCACGTCCATGAGGTAGACGGTGGCTGAACCGTATCCAGGCGCATAGAGCAGCACTTCGCCAGATCCCACCCATCGATAGACGCGCCTGAGCTCGGCGGTCGGCGGCAGGTCGGCGTCGACCTTGCGAATCACCTTGCCGTCGTGGTCGAGAATCAGGACACGCCCGCCGGAAGGCACGGCGACCGCCTCGCCATCCGGCGAAACGGCCAGCTGCCAGTGAGAATCCAGTTCCGATGCCCGTAGCTTGGCGATCATTGAGCCGTCCAAGGCCAGGACCTTGATCCCATCGTAGGAGTAGCTCACCACCAGATGATCGCCCGCCCAGCCAAGGAGCAACTCGTCGACCCGTATGCGCGTGACGACGCCCGACCGTACGTCGGTGACGACCACGTCGCCCCTTTGTTCCATGGCCAGGTAGCGGCTGTCGGCGGAAAAAGCCAGGGCAGCCTTGTAGAAGGCGGTCGGAACGGGAATGATCGCACCGGTCATGACGTCCTGGATCACCACCTGCATCCGGGCGAGGCTGTAGTAGGCGAGCTTGCGGCCATCCGGGCTCACCTGCACGTCGGTTTGCGGGAGAGCGTCCGGTAGCCGCCAGCGCCGTCCCGACGTGCCGACCACCAGCCATCCTTCGGACGGATCCGCTGAGGCGAACGGCTCGATCCGTTCGGGGAACAGCTCCTCCCGGACGCGCATGCCGTACCGAATGGGCTCGGCTGCCACGGCGGGCAGAACCGGCAGCGGCGCTGGAGATGCGAGCGGGACGACGGCAGCCGAGCCGGCGGCACCGAGCAGGCAGAGGCAGGCGATGAGTTTCGGGAAGCGCGCCGGCGCCGGTCCCGGCGTCGTGGCCGCCTCCCGAAGCCGGGCGGCGAGCGCCGCCCTTTCCTCCTGCGGTACGGCGAGCGCTCGTACCTTGGCCGGGCTCAACCCGCACAGCTCGGCGGTGTCCTCCTCGTCCCATCCCTCATGCAGCGTCGCCACGAGGATCGCCCGCTGCCGCCGGGACAGTCCACGGCCCCAGGCAGGCGCGTCCCAGAGACGCAGCGGCGACAGGAAGCGGCGAAACATCCGGAAATAGCTGGCAGGGGTGCCGCTGCCCCTGGCGAGTCTCGCCGCCGATCGGCCGGCGAGCAGGGACGCGGCGCGTGCCTTCCGTTCAGCCCAGCCAGTCATTACCCGCCCCCGGCCACGTGAGGTAAGGGATCCATTCGTCCGGCAGCGCCGGGTCGTGGCGCTTGTCGCCCGTCCTGACGTCGATGAGCTGGTACGGCGATCCTTCGACGATGACTTCGTGATCGTTGAACCAGGCGATGACGCCGGGATTCTCTCTCTTGATCAATTTGATCTTCTTGCCGGATGTGGCGTCGCTGATCAGAACGCCGTCGAAGTCATATGACGCCACAAGCCGCAGATCCGGCGATACCAGCCCGCCGGTCAGTTTGCCGACGAACGCCCCCGTGCCATCGCGCCGCACGGTCACGAGCCGGGCGTCCTCCCCACGGCGTTCGCAGCCGGGCGCACCCCACATGACGGTGGCGGACAAGCCGGACACCCTGCAGATATCGGGCACCGTGCGGCGCTCGCCGGTCCGGAGGTTCGCGATCAGCGTGCGATCCCGGTACGAGACCGTGACATCCCGGCCGTCGAAGGAGACGTGCAGGTCGGTAAGGCGGCCCGCGTCGGCGAGGTCGTGGACCGTTCCGTCCCGCAGGTCGCGTGCCTGCACGCGGTTGCTCTGGACGTAGACGATCGTGTGACCGTCGCCGCTCACGATGAGAGGGTCGTCTGCCTGCATCTCGCCGAGCTCTAGGCTGCGCCCGGATCGTAGGTAAAGCGCCCAACCCTCGTCGTGGACCGGCGCCCCGTACAGGATGGGCTCATTCGTGACGCTCGCCGGCCACAGGGCATAGACCCCGCAGCCGGCAACCAGCAGGAACGCCGCGGCGCATCGGCCGGCTCGGGAGCGACGGGAGCGGCGTGCTAAGCCGGTCCAAGTGCCAGACACGTGGATGATCGTACGGAAGGAGGCGCCGCGGCGGAAGATCGTCGGACCAGCTGACCGGCCATCGGATCACTCCGACGGGATGTTACGTTTCCGCAGGCTTCGCCGCGGCGGTGAGGCGTTCCTGCTCCTCCTTGACGATCCGCTCGGCCAGGGCCTCGTCCGAGACATCGATTGCCTCGGGCGTGGACTCGGCGAGGTGGCTGCGCCTGGCGTAGGCGTCGAACAGCTCCGCCTTCGCATAGAGGATCCGCAACAGCCGTTCGTCCACGCTGCCGGGCGTGAGCAGCCGATGCACCTGGACCCGGCGCACCTGGCCGATGCGGTGGGCGCGGGCCACGGCCTGGCTCTCCACCGTCGGCTTGACCTGCGGCTCGCAGATGATGACGACCGAGGCCGCCTGCAGGTTGAGCCCCACCCCGCCGGTCTGGATCTGCGCGAGCAGCACCGCGTGCCCCCGCGCCGCTGTGAAAGCGTCGACCACCGCCTGGCGGCGTTCGGGTCCGAGGTCGCCACGGAGCGGCCCATGAATCGGCGAGTCGATGGCCGCGCCAACGGTGGTGAGAACATCGCGAAAATAGGAGAACACGACGACCTTGAGCCCGGTACGAGCCGCTTCGTCGACCAGTTCGCGTAACCGCTCCAGCTTGGCAGACCGCTCCGGCACCGCGTACGCGGCGCGGCGCATCGCCATGAACGACCCCGACTCCACCGCCTGGCAGTAGGCGGCGGCGTCGGCGGCGCTGAACTCCTCCCACTCGTCCACGTGGACCAGCTCGGGCAGCTCCGTCACCACGTCCACCTGGTTGCGCCGCAGGTAGACGGGCGCGACGGCGCGACGGAACTCCTGCGCCCGTTCGATCCCGTCGCCCAGCTCGATCTTGGAAAACAACCCGGGTTGCAGGTGATCCACCAGAGCGCGGAACTCCTCGACCCGGTTCTCCATCGGCGTGCCGGTCATGAACAGCGCCCACCCGGCCACACGGCACCACCGGGCCACCGCCTTGGAGCGGCGGGTCTCCGGGTTCTTGGCGTAGTGCGCCTCGTCCACGACGAGCATCCCCACCCGCGGCACGAGGTCCAGCCGGTGCAGCCCGTCGAACGTGATGACCGCGACCCCGCCGTTCTCCCGCCAGGCGGCGTGCCCCAGGGGCCGCTCATCGCCATGCAGCCGATAGGCCTTTAAGGAGCTGCGGGCCTCGATCTCCCGCAGCCAGTTGATCAGTACGCTCGCCGGACACACCACCAGGGAATGCGTCGTGCCGTTGGCGTGCAGGTGCGCCAGAACGGCAATGGCCTGAATCGTCTTGCCCAATCCCATTTCGTCACCGAGAATCACCCGGCGCTGGACGAGCGCGAACCGCGCGCCGAACGCCTGGTATCCCCGGAGCGAAACCCGCCGCAGACTGTCGTCGAGCTCTTGCTCCCTGACCTGCTCCGCCAGGTCTGCAGGCAGAAACCCTTCCGCGGCGGCCCGGTCCGGCGCGGCGAGGGCGGACAGCTCCGCCAGGAGGTTGTAGTAGTCGGCGGCGCGAATCTCGAAGTCGATCCACGCCTGCGTCCCATCCGGCAACGGCCGCAGCAGATCGGTGGTGGCCTGGGCGATGAGCAGCCTAGTCTCGGTCTCGTCGGCCAGCAGGCCGGCGATCCGCTCCGTGGCCTCCTCGGCCCTGGCGCGGCGCCGCTTTCCCGAGAACATTCTGCGTAACCAGTTGCTCAGGGGCCGGGCGTGCGGGATCAACCGGTCGAGCCGCTGCACGACCACCTCGGCAGTGTGCCGAGCACGCGGCAGGTCGGGACCGGCGACGACCGACCGGTGCAGGGCGATGAGCAACCGCGTGGTGTCGGCGTCCCGGTTCTCGACGTCGATGTGAGCGATCTTGGAGTCGCGCACGGCCTGCGCGATGCGCTGGGCCGCTCTCTGCGCCTTCCATCGGGTCTGCGGCCCGACGCCGGGCACTTTCTGCAGCTCGTACGCCGTCGCGTCGAGCACGCTGACCACGGTGGTGTAGCCGGCCTCCTCCAACGCCCCGAATCGCAGCCGTCCGCCGGTGACGTCCTTCAGCCGGGAAACTGGCATGGCGGCGAGTTCCGCCCGGGCCTGCCGCCCGCGCAGCGGCTCGAGCGCGGCACGGACCTCCGCCGCCGCCTTGTCATGCTCGGCGAGGAGCTCCCGCGCGTCGCCGGCCAGCCGCACCGCCCGGCGTAACAAGCTCCGGACGTCCCCCGTGGACCATGACTCCATAGGCCAGAAGGTAGCGCTTAGAGGACGCCTGCGGCGATCGGCGCGTGCCGCGGCGAACTGAGGGATGGAGCGATGGTGCCGCCGGTGGTTTCATACGGCCATGGCGACAGATTGGACGCCAGATCGGTGTGCGCGTGTGATGGCGGGCGTGGAGGAGCAGGACGAGCTCACTCATGTCGATCTTCCTGCGGCCATGTCTGGCCTGCGCCGCCGGCTCGGGTCGGGTACGGACATGACGGTAGAGGCCTTGGCGCTGGCGCGGGAGGCGGCCGTCCGGGCAAGCCTCGGGCCGGTCCGCCCCGCGCACCTGACGGCCGCGGCCGTGCTCTGCGACGGCTGTGTCGCGGATGTGAAGGACGCCGCCGGCAGGTCCATGGCGGCCGCGCTGGCCGCGTGCGTTTACGCCGTGCGGCATTCGGACGTGCACGTCGTCACCGGCCTGCAGCCTGCCGATCGGGACTTCGAACGGTTCACCCCGATGTACGACCGCCTGGGGCTGCGAGCAGCGCTCCTCGCCGACCGGTCAACGCCGGAGGAACGTAAGGAGGCGTATGGGGCGGATGTTCTCTACAGCCCGGCCTACGAGCTGTGCTACGACTACGTGCGGGACCACCTGGCATGGCAGGTCGACGAGTATGTTCAGCGGGGCCGCCAGGTCGCGATCCTCGATGGGATCGACGACATCCTCATCCAGCACGGCAGGTCCCCCGCTGTCGTCAGCCGCACCGAGAGCCGGCCGGACCAATATCGCGACTCCCGTGAGCATGTGCCATACCTGCGGCCGGGCGAACACTTCCACGTCTCCGGACGGCAGGCCCGGCTGACCCCGCGTGGCCTCGATCATCTGGGTCTGGATCACGGTGTGCACCCTCTCACCCTCATCCGGCGCCGCCGGGTGGAGGAGGCACTCGTGGCGGCCCACTGCTACCACGTGAACCGCGACTACACCGTTCGCAAAGGCGCGGTCGTGGGTGATGTTCCTGCGGGAATCCGGCATGCCTTGGAGGCGAAGGAAGGGCTCGAGATCACCGACGAGACCCAGACGCTCGGAGAGACCCTGCCCTGGGACTACTACCGGACCTACGACACGCTGGTCGGCCTGTCGCCGACGGCCGGCCCGCACGCGTCGATGCTGGACGCTCTCGCCGGAGCGACGGTGGTCATGATCACGCATGACGACGACGTCCTCCCCGCTCCGGACGGCCCGACCGCACGCTCCGCTCGCCAATGGATCGCTGACCTGCTCGAATTCACGGAAGTGCGCCGCATGCAGCGGGACACGATCTACGCGCGCCGGAGGGCGGCCCTGCACGGCGAGGACGGCGACTGGGTGCCGGGGACGCTGGACTCGGTCGTCGACCGTTATGTGGCCATGTTTCACCCGGACGCTCATGGCCTCCACCGGCACCTGCACGATCTGTACCCCACACGATTGACGGAAGACGACCTGACCGGCGAGCGGGAGCAGGTCATCGAACGTGTCCGGACCGACGCGCAGGCGGCCTTACGGCGCCGTCGGCACGACCTCGGCGAGGACCTCGCCGCCGAGGTGGCGCGCCGGGTGTGGATCTCGGTCACCGACAGAGCATGGCGGGAGCACTTGATCGCGCTGGAATATCTGTCCGTCGGATTCGTCCCTGAGCCTTCGCAGGACCCGCGGGCCCACTACAAGGACCTGGCGGCCCGGTTGTTCTACGACACCGTCGAACGCATCCGGGAGGATTCCATGGGGTTCCTGTTCAACCTCGATGTGACCTGAGCGCGGCGGCACTCCTCTCCCGCAACGTACCGGCCGGTCGGTACGTTGCTGGATCAGAGCCGGTAGTCGAAGGTGTAGGAGTGGCCGCCATCCGGGCCGATGACGATGCCCATCTCGCCCCTCAGGCCGCGCAACTCCCCCGTCGCCGAGTCCGGCACCACGGAAATGCGCAGCGACTGCTCGCCCTGGTCGCTCACCGCGTTGTGCTGGACGACGAAACTGCCGGATCGCACAACGGGAAACCAGAATCCGCGAAATCACTTGCAGCAGTAACGCGGCCGGGTCTACCATCGGCGATGGTCGAACGAGTGAGCGATAACCAAGCCACGCGGGAGATCACTGCTATGGAACAAGGCGGCCGGGCTGGTCGTCTCAGGACGTGGAGGCTTCGGGGCTGCCCGGTCGGTGAAGCGTCAAGCACCCCGTTCCATAACCCATGGCGTCCAAGCCGTGGGTTGCCGTCGAAGGCGGCACGGGAATCCTCGTCCCTACAGGGCGAGGTGCAGGTCAACTGTCAGCTTCCGTCAGGTACCGGTGAGGCGCTCCACCACCGGCGCGAAGGCGTCCAGGCATTGGGCGTTCACCGACACGTACGAGACCCCGAGCCGGTCCCTGCGCCGCAGCAGAACGTCGGCCATCTCGCCGGGCGTCCCCCGGAGCACGCCGGTGGCGGTGTCGTCGAGGGAGCCGAGCCAGGCGGGCGGCTCGGTGCCGGCGGCGGCGAGGTTCATGCCGAGCTCGAGATCGTCGAAGCGGTCGCCGGCCAGCTCGTACAGCTCGTCCAGCTTCGCCGCCACCTGCTCCTCCGTGGCTTGTGGGGGCACGCCGAGAGCGACCGTGTCGGCCCTGGCCGCGGCCAGCCTGAGCAGCCGGGTGCCGGAGGCGGCGAGCAGGATGGGCACGTCCTTGACGGCGTCGATGGTCTCGGAGAGCCGCTCGATTCGCTCGCTCGGCGTGCCGAACCTGACGCCGAGCTCGGCGGCGTCGCGTTCGGCGTCCGGCCGGCCTGCGCCCAGGCCCAGCTCGAACCGGCCGCCGGTGAGGGTCTGCAGGGTGGCGGTCTCCCACGCCATGGCGCGCGGGGTGCGGTTGGCGACGCTCAGCACGTACGTGCCGACGCGCAGACTCGTCGTGACCGCGGCGGCCGTGGCGCAGGCGGCGAAGGGCGAGAGGGTGCCGAGCGTGTCGGGCACCAGCAGCGTGGCGTAGCCGAGGTCCTCGGCCCGGCGAGCCAGGCCGGTCCAGTCGGGGGCGTGTCCGGCGACCGCGCCGAACCTGAACAGGTGATCGGTCATGCCCTAACGATCGCCGACCGGCACCCCGATGACATCGTCCCGGGGGCCGGTGACCGGCTACATCCGGCGGTGCAGCCGCCCGGGGCGGACTACTCCCCCAGAAGTATCCGCGTGAAGTCGTTGGCGAACGTGCCCGCCGGGTCCAGCCGCCGCGCCAGCGAGCGGAACCGGTCCGGGCAGGACGGCCACCGGGTGAACAGCTTGCCCCAGTGCGGGCGGAGGTCGAACGGCGCCAGCGTCTCCTCCACCAACTCCAGCACCGGCAGCACACCTGCCAGGTCCTTGACCCAGGTGAAGTGGATGCCCACGCTGTCGCGTCCGCGGAAGGGGCTGAGCCACAGGTCGTCGGCGGCGATCGAGCGGACCTCCGAGATCTGCAGGACGGGGCGGATCCTGTCGCCGATCGCGTACAGCTCGCGGAGCGCCTTGACGGCGTGCTCCCTTGGCAGGATCAGCTCCGACTGCAGTTCGTCGCCGGCGCCGCTGGGCTCGAAGTCGGGGCGGAAGTGCGGCAGGCGCTCGTGCCACGGTCCCGGCACGCCGAGCTGGAGAGTGCAGCTGTCGGCCGGCATGGTCGGCAGCGGGTGGCGTGGGGCGTCGGCGGGGCGGGTGCCGTACCAGTCGGGGCTGGTCAGCTCCTCGGTGCGCTTCAGCCAGACGCGGGTGTCGCGCCAGTCGGTGAAGAGGCTGACGCTGTAGCCGCTCGACATGATCTCGTCGAAGTCGGCGAGCGCGTCGACGGACAGGCCCTCGCGGACGTATTGGCGCACCTCGAAGGCGGGCACCAGGTCGAGCGTCAGCGACGTCACGACGCCGAGGGCGCCCAGCGCCACCACCGCGCCGGGGAAGTCGGCGTCGCCGCGCGACAGGGTGAGCACCGAGCCGTCGGCGGTGACGAGGTCGAGCGACGCCACGGCGGCGGCCAGCCCCTGGATCGTGTCGCCGGAGCCGTGCGTGCCGGTCGCGACCGAGCCGGCCACGGAGATGTGCGGCAGCGAGGCCATGTTCGCCAGCGCGAAGCCGGCCTGGTGCAGGATCGGCGCGAGCCGCGCGTACGTCATGCGCGCGGGCACCCGCACCTGGGCCGCCGCGCTGTCGATCTCCACGGCGTCCGGCATCCGATCGAGGACCACCAGGTCGCCGGTGGTGTCCGCGACGTCGTTGAACGAGTGGCCGCTCCCCAGCGCCCGCACCTGGGAACTGGCCGAGACGAGCCGCTGGAGCTCGTCGAGCGAGGTCGGGTGATGAACGTCTCGTGCCCGGAATGCGGTGTTTCCCGCCCAGTTGGTCAGCGTCACGGCCTTACCTTCCCACAGCGCGCACCTTGTCAGCCCGGCCCGGGTGTCGCTAGTTTCATGACCCGCTGACGGAGGTGTGCCGTGCTCTATCTGTCCCAGGCTCTCGGCCTGGTCACGCTCGTGCTCTGGCTCTACTGCCTCTTCGACGTGATCACCACTCCGGACACGCTCTGCCGTAATCTGCCCAAGATCGCGTGGGTGGTGATCGTGTTGTTGTTCCCGCTGGTCGGCTCGATCATCTGGCTGGTGGCGGGGCGGCCGCAGCGGACGGAGACGCCGACGCGGCCCAGCGCGTTTCCCGAGTACGACCGCCCGGGCCGGTTCGCCGCGACCAACCCGGACGACGACGAGGAGTTCCTGCGCCGCTGCCGCGAACGTGCCGAGGAGCAGCGCAGGAACGCCCCGAAGAAACCCGCCGACGAGGACTAGAGGCCCTGGGCCAGGCGGTAGTACGCCTGGTTCCAGCGCAGCTCCTTGGTGAACCGCTCGGTCGTGGTGTCGGCGTCGATGACCAGCAGCTCCACGCCGAGCATGTCGGCGAAGTCGGTCAGCTCCTCGCGGCTGACGGCCGTGGAGAGCACCGTGTGGTGCGGGGCGCCGGCGGTCAGCCACGACTCCGTGGACGTCCGCAGGTTGGGGCGGGGGCTCCAGACCGCGCGGGCCACCGGCAGCTTGGGCAGCGGCTGCGGCGGCGCCACGATGTCGATCTCGTTGGCCACCAGGCGGAACCTGTCGCCCATGTCGGCCAGGCCCACGACGATGCCGGGCCCCGGCTCGGCGTCGAACACCAGCCGGACCGGGTCCTCCCTGCCGCCGATGCCCAGCGGGTGGATCTCGCACGACGGCGTGCCGGCCGCGATGGACGGGCAGACCTCGAGCATGTGCGCGCCGAGGATGAGCTCATTGCCGGGCGTCAGGTCGTAGGTGTAGTCCTCCATGAAGGAGGTGCCGCCGGGCGTCATGGCCTTGAGCGTGCGCAGCAGGACCGAGGTCTTCCAGTCGCCCTCGCCGCCGAAGCCGTACCCGTCGGCCATGAGCCGCTGCACGGCCAGGCCGGGGAGCTGGCGCAGGCCGCCGAGGTCCTCGAAGTTGGTGGTGAACGCCTTGTAGCCGCCGGCCTCGAGGAAGCTCCGCAGGCCCAGCTCGATCCTGGCCGCGTAGCGCAGCGACTCGTTGCGCTCGCTGAGCAACTCGGGCGCGACGGTGTACTGCTCGGCGTACTCCTTGACCAGCGCCGTCACGTCGGCGTCCGAGGCCGCGTCCACGGCCTCGACCAGGTCGTTGACGCCGTAGGTGTTGACCGAGACGCCGAAGCGCAGCTGGGCCTCGACCTTGTCGCCCTCGGTGACGGCCACGTCGCGCATGTTGTCGCCGAAACGCACGAGCTTGAGCGTGCGGACCTCGGCCAGGCCCGTCGCGGCGCGCACCCAGGTCATGATGCGCTCGCCCACCGCCGGGTCGCTGACGTGCCCGGCGACGGTCTTGCGCGGCACGCCCACGCGGGTCTGGATGTGGCCGAACTCGCGGTCGCCGTGGGCGGCCTGGTTGAGGTTCATGAAGTCCATGTCGATGGTGCTCCACGGGAGCTCGACATTGGCCTGGGTGTGCAGGTGCAGCAGCGGCTTACGCAGCGCGTCGAGGCCGGCGATCCACATCTTGGCCGGGGAGAACGTGTGCATCCACGCGATCACGCCGGCGCACGAGTCGTCCGCGTTGGCCTCGAGCATGATCCGCCGGATCGCGGCGGCGTCGGTGAGCACGGGCTTCCACTCGACGGAGACGGGCAGCTGCTCGGCGATACGCTGCGACTGCTCGGCCACCTGCCGCAGCGTGTCCTCGCCGTACAGTCCCTGGCTGCCGGTCAGAAACCAGATCTTCAACGCGGGCTCCTCTGTCCGTAGACGTTCTGATAGCGGTCGTAGAGGCGGTCGATGTCGTCCTGCGCGATGGGCAGCGGGGTGCCGAGCTGGCGGGCCACGTGCACGGTACGCGCCACGTCCTCGCACATCACGGCCGCCTTCACCGCGGACTTCGGGTCCTTGCCGATGCTGAACACGCCGTGGTTCTGCATGAGCACGGCCTTCGAGCGGTGGCCCTTGAGCGTCTCGACGATGCCCTGGCCGATGGAGTCGTCGCCGATCAGCGCGAACGGGCCGATCGGGATCTCGCCGCCGAACTCGTCGGCCATCGCGGTCAGCACGCACGGGATGGGCTCGCCGAGGGCGGCCCAGGCGGAGGCGTACGTCGAGTGGGTGTGCACGACGCCGCCGACGTCCGGCATGTTGCGGTAGACGTAGGCGTGCGCGGCGGTGTCGCTGGACGGCGCGTGCTCGCCCTCCACGAGGTTACCGTCGAGGTCGCACACGACCATGTTCTCCGGCGTCAGCTCGTCGTAGGAGACCCCGGACGGCTTGATGACGAACAGGTCCTCGCCCGGGATCCTGCCGGAAACGTTTCCAGCAGTCCAGACGACAAGGTTGTAGCGGACCAGCTCGGCATGCAGGTCCGCGACGATCTTTCTCATGTTCACGCGTGGGCCTCGTTCCTGATCGCGCGCAGCGTGTGCAGCATCTGTCCGTCAGCGAAGAAGTCGTGGAGCCTGCGGTATTCGGCGTAGAGCCGGTCGTAGGCGTCCGCACGGGCCTCGTCGGGCACGTACGCGGCCTCGGTGCGCTTGCCCATGGCCGCCGCGGCCTCCTCGATGCCCGGGTAGGCGCCGCCGGCGACGGCCGCGTGGATGGCGGAGCCGAGCGCGGGCCCCTGGTCGGAGCCGATGACCGACAGCGGGCGGCGCAGCACGTCGGCGTAGACCTGCATGAGGAAGGGGTTCTTGAGCAGGCCGCCGGCGACGATGAACTCCTCGACGGGCACGCCCGACTTCTCGAAGGTCTCCACGATCATGCGGGCGCCGAACGCGGTGGACTCGATGAGGGCGCGGTAGACGTCCTCCGGCTTGGTGGCCAGGGTCTGGCCGATGATCACGCCGGAGAGGTTGTGGTCCACGAGCACCGAGCGGTTGCCGCCGAACCAGTCCAGCGCCACCAGCCCGTGCTGGCCCACCGCCTGCTTCTCGGCCAGCGCCGTGAGTGCTTCGTGCCCGTCGGTCCCGAAGGTGTCCACGAACCAGGCGAAGATGTCGCCGACCGCGGACTGACCGGCCTCGTACCCCCACAGGCCCGGGACGATGCCGTCGCGTACGACGCCGCACATGCCGGGCACCTCGGCGTGCTGGTCGCTGGGCATGACGTGGCAGGTCGAGGTGCCCATGATGGCCACCATCTGGCCGGGCCGCACGGCGTCGGCGGCGGCGTTGGTGACGTGGGCGTCCACGTTGCCGACGGCCACGGCGACGCCCTCGGGCAGGCCCGTCCACGCGGCGGCCTGATCGGTCAGCCGGCCGGCGAGTCCGCCGAGAGGGGCGACCGTGACGCCGTTGATGTCCTCACCGACCTGGCCGGTGGCGAGCTTGCCGACGAAGCCGGCGAAGCCCGGGTTCAGCTCGGCCAGGAACTCCTCCGACGGGTAGGCCCCGTCCTGGAAGATGCCCTTGTAGCCGACGGTGCAGATGTTGCGGCTCTCGACGCCGGTGAGCTGCCAGATGATCCAGTCGGCGGCCTCGATCCAGCGCTCGGTCCGGGCGTAGACGTCCGGGGCCTCCTCCAGCAGCTGCAGGCCCTTGGCGAACTCCCACTCGGAGGAGATCTTGCCGCCGTAACGCGGCAGCCAGCTCTCGCCGCGGCGTGCGGCCAGCTCGTTGATCCGGTCGGCGTGCGGCTGCGCGGCGTGGTGCTTCCACAGCTTCGGCCAGGCGTGCGGCAGCTCGGGCGTCTCGAAGCACAGGGGCGTGCCGTCGGCCGTGGCCGGCAGGACGGTGCAGGCGGTGAAGTCGGTGCCGATGCCGATGACCTGCTCGGGCTCGACGCCGGCGGCGGCGATGGCCGCGGGCACGGCGATCTTGAGCACGTCAATCCAGTCCTGCGGCGACTGCAGCGCCCAGTCCGGGCCCAGCTTCACGCCGGAGCCGGGGAGGGTCTGCTCGATGACGCGGTGGGTGTACTCGTGGACGGCGCTGCCCAGCTCGGCGCCGTCGCTCACGCGGACGACGACCGCACGCCCGGACAGCGTGCCGAAGTCGACTCCGACCACGTAATTGTTAGCGTTCACATTGAACTCCAGAGGGGGTTTCCGGGGGCATGCCCATCATCTACCGGCACAGGCTGTACTCGACCTCACCACGAAGCTGGGCCTCACGACCAGTCGCTCGAACGCGGTGTGGCCCACATCGATCTGCCGCAGCAGCACCTCGATGCAGTGCCTGCCTACCACGTCGAAGTCCTGTCTGACAGTCGTGAGCGGTGGCGAGAAGAATTCGGACTCGGGGATGTCGTCGAAGCCGACCACGCTGATCTGCTCGGGGACCCGCACGCCCAGCTCGCCGAGCGCGCGCAACACGCCGAGCGCCATCTGGTCGTTGGCCGCGAAGACGGCGGTGACGCCGTCCATCGCGGCCAGGCTCTTGCCCGCCTCGTAACCGGCGCGCGGGCTCCAGTCACCGGCCAGCGGCTCGGGCACCGGCCGACCGGCCTCCTCCAGGGCGGCACGCCAGCCCTGGAGCCTGCCCTCGGTCTCCAGCCACTCCGGCGGGCCGCTGACGTGCCAGACCGTCTCGTGGCCCTGCTCCAGCAGGTGCCGCGTGGCGAGCTTGGCGCCCTCGACCTGATCGATGCAGACCGCCGACACGTCGGCCCGGTAGGTGGTGCCCTCGACCGCCACCGCCGGCATGCCGGGCGGCAGCCCCTCCAGAGCGGCCGTGGCGGACAGTTGCGGCGCGACCACCACGACGCCGTCCACGCCCTGCTCGGTGAGGTAGTCGATGGCGTCGCGCACATTGTGGGCGTCGATCGTCTTCAGGCTCACGATGCTGACGAAGTAGCCCGCGGTCCTGGCCGCCTGCTCGATGCCGTAGATCGTGCTGGCCGGGCCGTACAGCGTGGTGTCGAAGCTGACCACGCCGAGCGTCCGGGACCGCTTGGTGACCAGGGCGCGGGCGACCAGGTTGCGCCGGTAGCCCAGCCTGGTGATCGCCTCCTCCACCCTGGCCCTGGTGCCGGGCCGGACGTTCGGGTGGTCATTGAGCACCCGGGAGACCGTCTGATGCGATACGCCTGCCTCCCTGGCCACGTCGGCCATGACCGGGAGGCGACGTTTGGGGGTGGTCACGGTCTCTCCTTTCGCGGGGCTCCGAGGATCTTACTTATCGCGACGCGCCTGCCCTGCGCTTGGTCCAGACATCGAACGCGACAGCGGCGAGGAGCACGGCGCCCTTGACGAGCATGACCCGCTCGCTCGGGGAGCCGATGAGGGACATGCCGTTGTTGATGACCGCCATGATCAGGCCGCCGGTGATCGCGCCGACCACCTTGCCGACGCCGCCCTGGACGGCCGCGCCGCCGATGAAGGCCGCGGCGATGGCGTCCAGCTCGAAGCTGTTACCCGCGGTCGGACCCGCCTGGTTGAGCCGGCCGGCGAAGATGATGCCGGCGATCGCCGACAACACGCCCATGTTCACGAAGATCCAGAAGACCACCGACTTGACCTTCACGCCGGACATGACGGCCGCCTGGAGGTTGCCGCCGATGGCGTAGATCTGCCGGCCGAAGACCGTGCGGTTGGCCATCAGCGAGTACGCCAGCACCAGCACCGCCAACAGCACCAGCACCCACGGCAGGTTCTTGAAGCGGGCCAGCTGCACGACGAGGAAGAGGATCAGTGCGGCCCCAGCCGCCATCTTCAGCACGAACAGCGCCATCGGCTCGACCGACTGGCCGTAGCCCTTGCGGGCGCCCCGGGTGCGCCACTGCGAGGTCACCATGCCGGCGATCGCGACCAGGCCGATGAGGAGGCTGAACAGGTCGGCGCCGCCGAGCGGGCCGAGGCCGATGTTGCCGAGGTAGCCGTTGGTGAAGCCGTTGGCCAGCGTGCGGACCTGGTCGGGGAACGGGCCGATGCCCTGGTTGCCGAGCACGGTGAGGGTCAGCGCCCGGAACAGCAGCATGCCGGCCAGCGTCACGATGAACGCGGGGATGCCGAAGTACGCGATCCAGTAGCCCTGCCAGGCTCCGATCAGCGCGCCGGCCACCAGCGTGATGAGCAGCGCCAGCGGCCACGGCATGCCCATGTTGACCATGAGCACGGCGGCCAGCGCCCCGGTGACCGCCACCACCGAGCCGACCGACAGGTCGATGTGCCCGGCGATGATGATCAGGATCATGCCGATCGCGAGGATCAGGACGTAGGAGTTCTGGACGATGATGTTGGAGATGTTCTGCGGCTGAAGCAGGGCGCCGTCGGTCAGCACCGAGAACAGCGCGATGATCAGCGCGAAGGCGATGTAGATACCGCTCGAACGCAGGTTCAGCGACAGTCCGCCGAGCGACACCCGTCCCGGCTGCCGTGGCGCTCCCCCGTCGCCCTTGGCGCCGACCTGCACGTCGGCGGGCGTGATGCTACTCATCTTTCCTGTCCCTTGGTCATCAAGTACATGAGGTGTTCCTGCGTGGCCTCCTGGTGCGGCACCTCGCCGGTGATGCGTCCCTCGGAGAGGGTGTAGATGCGGTCGCACAGGCCCAGCAGCTCGGGCAGCTCAGAAGAGATCACCAGCACGGCCTTGCCCTCGTCGGCCAGGCGGTTGATGATCGTGTAGATCTCGTACTTGGCGCCGACGTCGATGCCTCGGGTCGGCTCGTCGAGGATGAGCACGTCGGGCTCGGTCAGGATCCACTTGGAGAGCACGACCTTCTGCTGGTTGCCGCCGCTGAGCTTGCCGACGACGCTGTTGACGCTGGGCGCCTTGATGTTCATGCTCCGGTGGAACTCTTCGGCGACCCGGTATTCCTCGTTCTCGTTGACCCAGCCCCGCTTGGACAGGCCTCTGAGGCCGGCCGCGCTGATGTTGCGCTTGATGTCCTCGATGAGGTTGAGCCCGTACCTCTTGCGGTCCTCGGTGGCGTAGGCGATGCCGTGCCTGATCGCGTCCTGGACGTTGCGGATCTCGACCGGGCGGCCGTCCTTGAAGATCTTGCCGGAGATGTGCACGCCGTACGTGCGGCCGAACACGCTCATCGCCAGCTCGGTGCGCCCGGCGCCCATCAGCCCCGCAAGGCCCACGATCTCACCGCGACGCAACGTGAGACTGGCTCCGTCGACCACCTTCCTGCCTGGTTGGCTGGGGCTGTAGACGGTCCAGTCCTCGATGCGCAGCGCCTCCTCCCCGATCGTGGACTCGTGGGGCGGGAAACGGTTGTCCAGCGCGCGGCCGACCATGCCGGAGATGATGCGGTCCTCGGTCACGTGGTCCGAGGCCATGTCCAGCGTCTCGATCGTCCGCCCGTCGCGGATGATCGTGACGGAGTCGGCGATCGCGATGACCTCGTTCAGCTTGTGGGAGATGATCACGCACGTGATGCCCTCGTCCCGCAGGCCACGCAGCAGGCCCAGCAAGTGGGCGGAGTCGTCGTCATTGAGCGCGGCGGTCGGCTCGTCGAGAATGAGGAGCTTGACCTCCTTCGACAGCGCCTTGGCGATCTCAACGAGCTGCTGCTTGCCCACGCCGATGTCGGAGATCGGCGTCGTCGGGTTCTCTCGCAGGCCGACCCGCTTCATGAGCTCGCCGGCCTCGTAGTTGGTGCGGTTCCAGTCGATGACGCCGCGCTTGGCGCGCTCGTTGCCGAGGAAGATGTTCTCGGCGATCGACAGCTGCGGGCTGAGCGCCAGCTCCTGGTGGATGATGACGATGCCGGCGTGCTCGCTGTCGCGGATGCCGCCGAACTCGCTCCGCTTGCCCTCGAAGGTGATCTCGCCCTCGTACTCGCCATGCGGGTAGACCCCGGACAGCACCTTCATCAGCGTCGACTTGCCGGCGCCGTTCTCGCCGCAGATCGCGTGGATCTCGCCCCGCCGTACGGACAGGTTGACGTCCTGCAGCGCCTTGACACCTGGGAACGTCTTGGTGATCCCGCTCATCCGCAAGATGTGCTCGGTCATAGTGCCCCTCACTCAGAGCAGCCCCGGGGACGCGCAGGCGTCCCCGGGGCCAAAGCCCTTACTTGAGCTGGTCCTCGGTGTAGTAGTTGCCGCCGATGATGACGTCCTTGTAGTTGGACTTGTCGACGATCACCGGGTCGAGCAGGTACGACGGGACGACCTTGTTGCCGTTGTCGTAGTCCTTCTCGTTGTTGACCTCGGGCTTCTGGCCCTTGAGCACGGCGTCGGCCATCTTCACGGTCTGCTCCGCGAGCTTGCGGGTGTCCTTGAAGATGGTGGAGTACTGCTCATCAGCGATGATCGACTTCACCGACTGGAGCTCGGCGTCCTGGCCGGTCACGATCGGGTACGGCTTGCCGTAGCCGGAGCTCTTCAGCGCCGACAGGATGCCGATGGAAAGGCCGTCGTACGGGGAGAGCACGCCGTCGACCTTGGTGCCGCCGGTGTAGGTCTTGGTGAGGATGTCCTCCATGCGCTTCTGCGCCGTGGCGGGGTCCCACCGCAGGATGGCGGCCTGCTTGAAGTCCGTCTGGCCGCTCGCGACCTTCAGGGTGCCGTCGTCGATCTTCGGCTTGAGCACCGACATGGCGCCGTTCCAGAAGAACGTGGCGTTGTTGTCGTCGGGCGAGCCGCCGAACAGCTCGACGTTGAACGGGCCCTTCTTGCCGTCCTCGACGCCCAGGCCCTTCAGGAGGGAGGTGGCCTGCTGCACGCCGACCTTGAAGTTGTCGAACGTGGCGTAGTAGTCGACGTTGGGGCTGTTACGGATGAGCCGGTCGTAGGCGATGACCGGGATCTTGTTGTCGGCGGCCTGCTGCAGCTGCGAGGTGATCGCCGTGCCGTCGATCGAGGCGATGATCAGGAGCTTGGCGCCCTTGGTGATCTGGTTCTCGATCTGGTTGGCCTGGGTGGGGATGTCGTTCTCGGCGTACTGGAGGTCGACCTTGTAGCCGAGCGCCTCCAGCTGCTTCTTGACGTTGTCGCCGTCGTGGATCCAGCGCTCCGACGACTTGGTGGGCATGGTGACACCGATCAGTGCGCCCGCGCTGCCGGCGGACGCCGAGGTGGAGGCCTCGGCGTCAACGGTCTTCTGGCTGGAGCCACAGGCCGTCATGGTTGCGGCGAGCGCGATGGCGGACACCACGCCCCCGATTCGTCCCAACCTCATGAATGCATCTCCTTGCGATGGGGGTCGCGGCAGCGCTGGAACGCGGCGGCTGCCGATGAAACAGCGAGTTTGATCACTTGAACGTGACGAATCAGTACAAAGTTCGCGTTTCGTTTCCGCCGATTGTTATCGCTAACAAAGTCTATGTCAACGCCCGACCATAACCGCACGGAAACTTTCCGGTAACACTCTACGCAGGTCAGCGGCGTGACCGAGCCGAGAACAAACGTTGAAGCAGGATGAAGACGAAGAGCAACAATCCAATGAAGATCTTTGTCCACCATGAGCTGAGCGTGCCCTCGAAGCTGATGATCGTCTGGATCAGGCCCAGGACGAGCACTCCGAGCACGGTGCCCAGCAAGAAGCCGGTGCCGCCGGTCAGGAGCGTACCGCCGATCACGACCGCCGCAATGGCGTCCAGCTCCATGCCCACGGCGTGCAGGCCGTAGCCGGAGAGCATGTAGAACGACAGCAGCACCCCGCCGAGCGCCGAGCAGAAACCGCTGATCGTGTAGACGGCGATCTTCGTCCGCCCCACGGGCAGCCCCATCAGCAGCGCCGACTGCTCGCTGCCGCCGGTGGCGTACACGGATCTGCCCAGGCGCGTGTAGTGCAGGACGTACACCGCCACGCCCACGACCACCAGCGCGATGATCACGCTCGGTGAGATCCACATGTCCGCGAACAGGTCGATCCGCGTCTGGGCGAAGGCCGTGAACGTGGCGTCCTCGATCGGGATCGAGTCCGTTCCGATCGTGTAACACAACCCGCGCGCCAGGAACATGCCCGCCAGCGTCACGATGAACGGCTGGATGTCGAAGGCGTGCACGATGTAGCCCATCACCAGCCCGAGCCCGGACCCGATGGCCAGCACCAGCGGCACCACCAGGTACGGCGGCCACCCCGGCCCCGCCATCAGGCTCGCCGAGATCATCGTGGACAGCGCCACGACCGAGCCGACCGACAGGTCGATGCCCCCGGTCAGGATCACGAACGTCATCCCGACCGCCACCACCAGCAGGAAGGCGTTGTCGATGAAGACGTTGAGAATGATCTGCCCGGTGGCGAAGCCCTCGTAGCGGATGCCGCCCACCACGAACATGGCGGCGAACAGGCTGGCCGTCACCAGGACAGGGAGGTACTTGGCCGGAATGGACGTCCGGCCGATGGCTATCGCGGTCACGCGGTCACCCGCACTTTCTCCTCGGGGGCCGGGCTGGGCGGTGCGGTTCGCCCGCGTCGGTGGAACGCCTTCGCGCGGAAGGACGGGGACTGGATGAGGCAGACGGCCGTCACGACCAGCGCCTTGAACAGCAGCGTGGTCTCCGGCGGCACGCCGATCGAATAAATGGTCGTGGTCAGCGTCTGGATGATCAGCGCGCCCAGGACGGTGCCGCTGAGCGAGAACCGGCCGCCGGACAGCGACGTGCCGCCGATCACCACGGCCAGGATGGCGTCCAATTCGATCCACAGGCCGGCGTTGTTGCCGTCGGCGCTGGAGACGTTCGAGCTGATCATCAGGCCGGCGACGCCCGCGCACAGGGCGGCGAACGCGTACACCATGATGATGATCCCGCGCGACCGGATGCCGGCCAGCCTGCTGGCCTCGGCGTTGCCGCCGACGGACTCCAGCAGCATGCCCAGCGCCAGCCGCCGGGTGAGGAACGCCGTCAGCGCCAGCACGCCGATCACGATGAGGATGCCCACCGGCACGGTCAGCCAGTAACCGCCGCCGATCACCTTGTACGCCGGGCTGTTGACCGTGATGATCTGCCCGTCGGTGATGAGCTGGGCCAGACCACGCCCGGCCACCATGAGGATGAGCGTGGCGATGATCGGCTGGATGCCGACGGCGGCGACCAGGAACCCGTTCCAGGCCCCCAGCACCAGGCACAACACCAGCGCCGACACCACGGCCGTGAACAGGCTCGCGTCCTGGCTGATCTGCAGGCACGCCAGCGCGCCCGAGATCGCCACCACCGAGCCCACCGACAGGTCGATGCCGCCCGTGGCGATGACCAGGGTCATGCCGAGCGAGACCAGGATCAGTGGCGCGCCGAAGCGCAGGATGTCGATCAGGCTGCCGTACAGGTGGCCGTCTTTGACCTCGATCGAGAAGAAGCTGGGCGTGAAGAACACGTTCAGCGCCAGCAGCAGCACGAGGACCACCACCGGCCACAGCAGGCGTCTCATGAGGCTCGCCCTCCGCTCGCGCTCCCATTGCTCGCACCGCTCGCGATGGTCTCCATCAGCACGTCCGTCGTCAAAGAGTCGTCGTTGGGCAGCTCGGCCACCAGCCGCCGGTCACGCAGGACCTCGACCTTGTGGCTGAGCCGCAGCACCTCCTCCAGCTCGGCGGAGATGAACAGCACCGCCATGCCGCCGTCGGACAACTCCGTCACCAGCCGCTGGATCTCGGTCTTCGCCCCGACGTCGATGCCCCGGGTGGGCTCGTCGAGGATGAGCAGTCTGGGCTCGAGGATGAGCCACCTGGCCAGCAGGACCTTCTGCTGGTTGCCGCCGCTGAGGTTGCGGACGAGGTGCTCGGGGTTGGCCGGGCTGATCTTCAGCGCCTTGATGTACTTGCCGACCAGCTCGTCCTGCTGCTCGCGGGGCACCGGCCTGGTCCAGCCCCTGGTGGCCTGGAGCGCCAGGATGATGTTCTCCCTGACCGTGAGGTCGGGGATGAGGCCGTCGGCCTTCCGGTTCTCCGAGCAGAACGCGATCTTGTGGGTCATGGCGACGCGCGGCGTACGCAACGACGCCGACGAGCCGCTGATGGCGATCTCCCCGGTGCCGGCGTGGTCGGCGCCGAACAGCAGCCTGGCGACCTCCGTACGGCCGGAGCCGAGCAGCCCGGCCAGGCCGACGACCTCGCCTTCGTGGATGGTCAGCGTGAACGGCTCGATCGCCCCGGTGCGGCCCAGCTCGCGGGCCTCGATCAGAGGGCGGTCGAAGACCTTGGCCTCGCCGTGCAGGCGCTCCAGCGCGGCCAGCTCCTGGCCGATCATCTTGGCGACGAGCTGGATCTGGCTCAGCTCGCGGGTGAGGTACTCGCCGACGAGCTTCCCGTTGCGAAGAATCGTCATACGGTCCGAAATTTCATAGATCTGGTCGAGAAAGTGGGAGACGAAGAGGATGGCGATGCCCTCCTCCTTGAGTCGCCTCATCACTCTGAACAGCTGCTCGACCTCGCCCGCGTCCAGGCTGGACGTGGGCTCGTCCAGGATCAGCACCCGGGCCTCGACGTCGATCGCCCGCGCGATGGCCACCATCTGCTGGATGGCCAGCGAGTACGTCGACAGCGGCGCGGACACGTCCAGGCTCAGCTCCAGTCGCGCCAGCAGCTCGTTCGCCCTGGCCCGCATGCGCTTCCAGTCGATGCGCCCGAAGCGGCGCGGCTCGCGGCCGATGAAGATGTTCTCGGCCACGGACAGGTTCGTGCAGAGGTTGACCTCCTGGTAGACCGTGCTGATGCCGGCCTGCTGCGCCTCCAGGGGGCTGCCGAACGCGACCGGCGCGCCGCCCAGCTCGATGGTGCCCGCGTCGGCGGGGTATACGCCGGTGAGCACCTTGATCAGGGTGGACTTGCCCGCGCCGTTCTCTCCCATGAGCGCGTGCACCTCACCGGGCAGCAGCCGCAGGTCCACGCTGTCCAGGGCCTTCACCCCCGGGAACTGTTTGCCGATCCCGCTCATCGTCAGGACCGGCGCGGGAACTGCCATGTCGCCCCTTCCGTGTTCATACTCTGCTCTGCCTCGTCACTACGCCTTCTCTGTCCCGCCGTCCAGACAGACGGTGGCCGCGCCGCCGCCCGCCCTCCAACCGGCGTCCCTCGAAAGGAGCCCGGCCGAAGTGCGGCCGGCGGCGGGGTCCGATGATCAGTACTGGCGGGTGGACAGGACCTGCTTGGCCTGTTCCTGGTCGAACGTGGTCTCCTCGGTCACCACGCGGGCCGGCACCTGCTCGCCCTTGACGACCTTCTTGGCCAGGTCCATCAGCTGCGGGCCAAGCAGCGGGGAGCACTCGACGATGTAGTTGATCTTCCCGTCGGCGAGCGCCTGCATGCCGTCCTTGACGGCGTCGACAGTGATGATCTTGATGTCCTTGCCGGGCACCTTGCCCGCACCCTCGATGGCCTCGATGGCGCCCAGACCCATGTCGTCGTTGTGCGCGTACAACACATCGATGTCCGGGTTGGACTTCAGGAAGGCGTCCATGACCTCCTTGCCCTTGGCCCGGGTGAAGTCGCCGGTCTGCGAAGCGACGATCTTGAACTTCGACTCCGCCCCGATGATCTCCTGGAAGCCGGCCTTGCGGTCGTTGGCCGGGGCCGAACCCGTCGTGCCCTGCAGTTCGACGATGTTCACCGGGTCGGTGCTGTCCTTGTACTCCTCCACCAGCCACTTACCGGCCTTGCGGCCCTCCTCGACGAAGTCCGAGCCGAGGAAGGTCTTGTAGAGGGAGGTGTCCTTGGAGTCCACGGCGCGGTCGGTCAGGATGACCGGGATCTTCGCGTTCTGCGCCTCCTTGAGCACCGTGTCCCAGCCGGACTCCACCACCGGCGAGAAGGCGATGATGTCCACCTTCTGCTGGATGTAGGAGCGAATGGCCTTGATCTGGTTCTCCTGCTTCTGCTGGGCGTCGGAGAACTTGAGCTCGATGCCCGCGTTCTTGGCCGCGTCCTGCACGGACTTGGTGTTCGCCGTCCGCCAGCCGCTCTCCGCGCCGACCTGCGAGAAGCCCATGGTGATCGTGCTGTCGCCGCCACCGCTCGTGCCGGCAGTCGTGCTGCCGCCACTGCCACAGGCCGCCACCGACATCGCGGCGAGACCGGCGACCACCAACGCCGAGATCCTCTTGAACACTTGGGGGATTCCCTTCTGATGTGAACGCTAACAGTCCGGGGACCGGACGCCGGCGCCTGCTACCTTCCAGTACGGCTCAGACCCGGACCGTGCTGGCCCGGAGTACGAACGTCGGCGGCACCACGAGCCGCTGCCGCTCCTCGGGACCGCCTTCGAGCTGCCGTACGAGCACCTCGATGCTGTGTCTTCCCACCGCGTCGAAGTCCTGCCTGATGGTCGTGAGCGGCGGCGAGAAGTACGCCGACTCGGGGATGTCGTCGAAGCCGACGACGCTCACCTGGCCGGGCACTCTCACCCCCTGCTCGGTGAACGCCCGCAGCACCCCAAGCGCCATCTGATCGTTGGCGACGAAGACCGCGGTGACGTTCTTCATGCGCGCCAGGCTGCGACCCGCCTCGTATCCCGAGCGCGGGCTCCAGTCCCCGGCGAGCGGTTGCGGGGCCTCGCGGCCCGCCTGCTCCAGCGCGGCCCGCCACCCGGCCACGCGACCCTCGGCCTCCAGCCAGTCGGAGGGGCCGCTGACATGCCAGACCGTCTCGTGGCCCAGCGACAGCAGGTGCTCGGTGGCGAGCCTGCCGCCCGCGACCTGGTCCACGCAGACCACCGACACATCGCCCGCCTCGCCGCCTTCGACGGCGACCGTGGGGATGCCGAGCGGCAGGTCGGCCAGGGCCCGGGCGGCCGAGCGCTGCGGCGCGACCACCACGACCCCATCCACGCCCTGATCGGCCAGGTAGTCGAGGGCGTCGCGGACGCCGCCCTTGTCGATGGACTTGAGGCTGACGATGCTGACGAAGTAGCCGGCCGACCTGGCCGCCTGCTCGATTCCGTACACCGTGCTGGCCGGGCCGTACAGCGTGGTGTCGAAGCTCACCACGCCGAGCGTCCTCGACCTCTTGGTGACCAGGGCGCGGGCGACGAGGTTACGGCGGTAGCCGAGCTTGTCGATCGCCTCGAGCACCCGGGTGCGGGTCTCGCTACGCACGTTCGGGTGATCGTTGAGCACGCGCGAGACCGTCTGATGCGACACGCCGGCTTCCTTGGCCACGTCGGCCATGACCGGCAGGCGGCGCCCCAGGGCGGGTCTCATTGCCGTACTCCTTTCCTGGCTTGGCCACGACTGTGAACGTTAACAACCGGTCTCGTCAAGGGTCGCCGGATTACGGTCGGATTACGTGAGCCAGGCTCTTGACGGGGCCGCCGACCAGTCCTTAACTTGTCCCGAATCGCAGTTGTTAACGCTAACTAAAATGTTAGCGCTAACAAAACCCGAGGAGCCCCCCACTCATGATGCGAATCGCCTTATCCGCCCTGCTCGTAGCGGGTCTGCTGGTGGCGCCACCACCGGCGGCGGCCGCGCTGGCGGATCCCATCCCCGAAGGCGCGGTCGTCGACCAGTTCGACGGGACCACGCTGGGTGAGGACTGGACGGTCCTGTCGCCCGACGACTCCCGCTGGTCGGTGTCCGCGAGCGTGCTCCACCTGGACACCCTGACCGGCGACACCCACCAAGGCTCGAACAACGCCAGGAACCTCTTCCTCGTCGACGTCCCCGCGGGCGACTTCGAGGTGGTCACCAAGCTCAGCGCGCCGGTCACGCTCGACTACCAGAGCGCCGGCCTGCTGGCCTGGCAAGACTGGGACAACTACGTACGGGCCGGGCTGGCCCACGTCGGCTTCGCCGGCGGCCCGGTGATCGAGACCGCGACCGAGGTCGGAGCGGCCTTCACCTCGACCTTCGCGGCCCGTCCCGGTTCCTCCGCCGAGATCGTCAAGCTGGCGCGGGCCGGGGACGAGTTCACGTCCTCCTACTGGGACGGCTCGGCGTGGGTGCAGGCGGCCAAGATGACCGCACGGCTCAACGTCAAGCAGCTCGGGCTGTTCGCGCTGTCGGCGCAGAACGGCACGTCCATGCGCGCCGACTTCGACTACATCGCCGTGAAGGCGGCCGAGGGCCAGGCCGTGGTGCCGGCGGGCGCGTTCACCCTGCGGGCGACGACGCTGCCATACCTGTCGGCCGACAAGTCCGGCGCGGTGCGGGCCACGGCGCGGCCGCCGATGACCGGCCTGGCCGTCACGGCCACGGCCAGCGGCGACGGCGTGACGCTCAAGGACGTGGACACGGGGAAATACCTGCAGGCCACCGACCAGGTGCGGCTGAGCGGGACCGCGTCGGTCTTCCAGCTCAAGGACGCCGGCGGCGGCAAGGTCACGCTCTCCTCCGGCGCCCGCAACGTCTCCATCAGCGACGGCAGGCTCGTCATGGGGACGGAGGCGACGAAGTTCCGCGTCGAGGACTACCTGTCCGGCAAGCTCACCGTGGATGCCAAGGCCAAAGGCACCAAGGTCAGCCCGAACCTCTACGGGGTGTTCTACGAGGACATCAACCACGCCGCCGACGGCGGGCTGTACGCCGAGCTGGTGCAGAACCGCTCGTTCGAGTTCAACTCCGTCGACGAGCGCTCCTACACGGGCCTGACCGCCTGGAGCAAGGCCGAGCGCGGCGCCACCGCCACCCTCACGGTCACCGGTGAAGACCCTCTGAACCCCAACAACCGCAACTACCTGCGGCTCGATGTCGCCGGCGACGGCACGGCCGGGGTGAGCAACGCCGGCTTCAACCGCGGCCTGCCGCTGAAGGCCGGCAAGCGGTACGACCTGTCGCTGTGGGCCAGGCGGGCGCAGGACGCGCCGCTGACGGTCACGGCCGAGGATGGGACCACCGTGCTCGGCACCGCGACGCTGCAGGTCAAGGCGGGCGGCTGGGCCCAGTACACGGCCTCGTTCACGGCGTCGGCCACCACGGACGCCGGCCGCCTGATCGTCCAGGCTCCCGCCGGGCGGACCGACCTGGACATGGTCTCGCTGTTCCCGCATGACACCTTCAAGGGGCACGGCATGCGGACGGACCTGGCCAAGATGATCGCCGACCTGGAGCCGCGGTTCCTGCGCTTCCCCGGCGGCTGCGTGACGAACGTCGGCACGTACGACCCGTACTCGCTGAACCAGGAGCGGCGGCGCATCTACCAGTGGAAGGAGACGATCGGCCCGGTCGAGGAGCGGCCGACGAACTTCAACTTCTGGGGTTACAACCAGACGTATGGAATCGGCTACTTCGAGTACTTCCAGTTCGCCGAGGACATCGGGGCCGAGGCGCTGCCGGTGTTGTCGGTGGGCGTCAACGGCTGCGGCGAGAACCGGCCGCTGACCGACGAGGCCAAGCTGGCCACGTGGGTGCAGGACACGCTCGACCTGATCGAGTTCGCCAACGGGCCGGTCACCTCCGAGTGGGGGAAGAAGCGGGCCGAGCTGGGGCATCCCAAGCCGTTCGGGCTGGACTACATCGGGCTGGGGAACGAGGAGATCTACCCCGAGTTCTTCACGAACTACCCGAAGTTCGCGAGCGCCATCCGGGCCAAGTACCCGGACATCAAGATCATCAGCAACTCGGGGCAGACGTCGGGAGGCGCCTGGTTCGACCGGATGTGGCAGTTCGCCCGCGACCAGAAGGCCGACCTGGTCGACGAGCACTACTACAACAACCCCGATTGGTTCCTGACCAACAACCACCGTTACGACTCCTATGACCGCAACGGGCCGAAGGTGTTCGTGGGCGAGTACGCCTCCCGCGGCAACACCTTCGGGAACGCGCTGGCGGAGGCGTCGTACATCACGGGCCTGGAGCGCAACTCCGACGTGGTGGAGCTGGCCTCGTACGCGCCGCTGCTGGCCAACGTGGACTACGTGGACTGGACGCCCGACCTCATCTGGTTCGACAACGACCAGGCGTACGGCTCGCCCAGCTACCACGTGCAGCGGCTGTTCTCCACGAATGTGGGCGACCGGGTGGTGCCGAGCTCGTTCGAGGCCGAGGCGCAGCCGGTGGAGGACATCAAGGGCGCGGTGGGCCTCGGGGCCTGGCGCACCCAGGTGCGCTACGACGACGTGAAGGTCACCGCGAAGGACGGGACCGTCCTGCTGTCGGACGACTTCTCGGCGGGCGCGTCCCAGTGGACCCCTGGGCTGGGGACGTGGGCCGTGCAGGATGGCGCGTACGTGCAGTCCGCGCTCGTCGAGGACGCCAGGTCCACAGCGGGCTCCGCTGACTGGTCGAACTACACGATGGAGGTGACCGCCCGCAAGACCGGCGGGGCCGAGGGCTTCCTGGTGATGTTCGGCGTGCGGGACACCGGCAACTTCTACTGGTGGAACGTCGGCGGCTGGAACAACACCCAGTCCGCCATCGAGAAGTCCGTGAACGGCGGCAAGTCCTCGATCGCCACGTCCGCCACCACGGTCGAGACCGGCCGGGACCACCGGCTGAAGATCGAGGTGAGCGGGCGCAAGATCACGACCTGGCTGGACGGGCAGAAGGTCAACGAGTTCGTGGACAGTGGCCGGGTCGAGCCGCTGTACCAGGTGGTGTCCAGGGACGGTGACGCGGTGACGCTCAAGGTCGTCAACGCCCAGGACACCGCCGTACGCAGCACCGTCGACCTCGGCGGCCTCCAGGTCCGTCCCACGGCCAAGGTCACGTCGCTGACCGGTGCGCCGTCGGACATGAACTCGATCGCGGACCCGGAGCGGGTGGCGCCGGTGGAGTGGCGGGAGAACGGCTTCTCCTCGTCCTTCACCTACGACTTCCCGGCCCAATCGGTGACGTTCGTGAAGCTCACGGAACGGTGAGACCCGGGGGCGGCGCCGCTCCAACCGAACGGCGCCGCCCCCACGCCTCCGCGCAGGCGAACATGCTTCCGCCGCGGCCCGGCGCACCGCGTCGCAGACGTACCGCATCGCAGACGCACCGCACCGCACCGCAGGCACATCGCATCGCATGTGCGTCGGATCACATCGCAGGGACCACCGCATCCCAGCGCATCGCAAGACCACCGCAATGCACGTGCACCGCATGGCAGGCGCACACATCAGAGCGCATCTGCACCGCAAGCGCAGCGCACCGCATGAGCACCGCCCGCAGGCATACCGCATCGCAGGCGCAACGCACCGCAAGTGCACCGCAGCGCACCAGCACCGCAAGCGCGCATCGCATCGCATGGCACGCGCACCGCAGCACAGGCGCACCGCAGGCGCACCGCACCGCAGACGCACCGCACCGCAGACGCACCGCACCGCAGACGCACCGCACCGCAGACGCACCGCAGGCGCACCGCACGAGCACCGCACGAGCACCCACGGCACCGCGGGCACCACACCGCAAGCGCACCACGTCGCGGCGCGCCGGCATGTTGGCCGGGGCGGGGCCGAGCGGGGCGGGCCGCTCCCGCCGGTTACCCGATCACTCGGTAGTGGGTCGTCAGGCGGCCGTCATCGTCGAGGACGTGGAAGGCGATCGACGGGGGCTGGTCGTAGTCGGCGCAGGTTTCCGGGGACGTCCCGCCCTTCTCCCACGGCAGCTTCAGCGTCGAGATGACCCCCGGCCCGACCAGCAGCGGACGGCCGGCGAAGGTGGTGGCGGCCGCCGTGTGGGCGTGCCCGACCAGGACGGCGGCCACGTTCGGGTGCCGGGCGATCAACGACTCCAAGGGCTCGGGCCGCCGCAGCCTGATGGCGTCCACGATCGGGCTGTGCAGCACCACCGGCGGATGGTGGAACGCGACGAACACCGGCAGCTCGCGCTCCCCCTCCAGCACACCCTCAAGCCAGGCGATCGTCTCATCGTCCAGCAGCCCCGGGTTCTGACGGGGCGGAATGGAGGAGTCGCACATCGCGTAGACCGCCTTGGAGCTGCGGTAAACCTGGTTGATCGGCTCCCCGCCGGGGTCAGCCGGCTCGCCGAGCAGCACCCGGCGGAATTCCTCCCGCACATCGTGATTGCCGGGACCGACCAGGACGGGGTGGCGTGAAGTGAGCAGCTTGCGCGCCTCCTCGTACTCCTCCGCGACCCCGTGGTCGGCGATGTCGCCGGTGACGAGCACCACGTCGAGATCCCCGGGCAGGTCGTCGAGATAGCGCATCACGGCGTCGGCGCGATCGACGCTGCCGGGTGTGGCGCCGATGTGGATATCGCTCAGATGGGCGATCACGATCATGATTGGAGGTCCTTCCCCTTCTCTCAGGCCCCCTTACGGTACGCCGGACGACCGGACCGACCGTAGATCCAGTTCCGGGCGGAAAGCCCAGGACCAGTTCCGGAGCGGAGGACGCCCTGGCCGAGACGCGGGCGGAACTCGGCGGGCCGACCGGCCGTTCTTCTCCATGAACACCGAAGGAGGGACATGGGCTGGCACTACAACAAGTCAATCAAGGTGGGACCGTTCCGGATCAACCTGTCGCGGCACGGAGTCGGCCACAGTTTCGGCAACCGGCGTTTCCACGTGACGGCCACCCCGGACGGCCGTCGGCACGTGTCCCTGCGCCTGCCTGGGGGCTTCCACGTCGGTAAGACGTTCGGAAAGCGCAAGTACTACAGGCATTACTAAACCCGATATATCGCGCTTTGTCGGGGTAGCAGAGGGCTCATTCGCGAATCTCATGGGAGGAATGCGATGGGCTGGAGCTACCGAAAGTCGATCAAGCTCGGGCCGTTCCGGCTGAACCTTTCCCGCGGTGGCGTGGGACACAGCTGGGGCAACCGGCTGTTCCGGGTGACCCGGACGGCGGAGGGCCGCCGTACGTTGTCGGTCAACCTGCCCGGCGGCTTCCACTGGCGCAAGACCCTCGGCGGTCGCCGCTGACCGCTCGCCATAGAACGGGCCGGAGGTGAAAACCTCCGGCCCGGCCACGGAGCGGCGGCACGTGGAGCAGGCGTGGGCCCAGATCCGCCGTGAGCACGCCACACTGGCCGGATGAAAGTGCTCATTTGGTGAGCACTTTGACCGCAAGAATCGCAGTATCAGGAATCGGAGAGAGGAAACCGACATGCTGCGAGGATTCGCGACGCTGAACTTCTACGCGGCCGACTTCGAGGCGGCCAAGAGCTGGTACGCCGAGCTGCTCGGCATCGAGCCGTACTACGAGGTCCCGGGCGCCTACGCCGAGTTCCGCCTCGGCGACTATCAGCACGAGCTCGGCCTGATCAACAGCCGTTTCGCCCCCGAGGGCGCGACCGACGGGCCCGCGGGTTCGATCATGTACTGGCACGTGGACGACCTGCAGGCCGCGTTCGACCGGCTGCTCAGCATGGGGGCCAAGGAATACCAGCCCATCACCGAGCGGGGCGAGGGCAAGGGCTTCGTGACCGCGTCCGTGGTGGATCCGTTCGGCAACATCCTCGGCATCATGCGGAATCCGCACTACCTCGAGGTGCTGACCGGCAAGCGGCCGGTCTGACATCCTGGACTCGTGTCGCGCCCGCACATCCTGCTCACCGCCCCTCCCCGCACCGGCAAGACCACGGTGATCCGCCGCGTGGCGGAGCTGCTGGAGGGGGCGGGCGTGCCGGTGCGCGGGTTCGTCAGCGACGAGCTACGCGAGCACGGCCACCGGGTGGGCTTCACGGTGGAGGAGTTCGGCGGGGAGAAGGCGGTCATGGCCCATGTCTCGTGGGTGTCGGGGCCCCGGGTCGGGCAGTACGGCGTCAATGTGCCGGAGTTCGAACGCATCGCGCTGCCCGCCATGGAGCGTGCGCTCACCACGAAGGGCGCGGTCGCGCTCATCGACGAGATCGGGCCGATGGAGCTGCTGTCGCCCGCGTTCATGCCACGCTGCGTCGCGCTCTTCGCCGCCGACATCCCCGTCGTGGCCACCATCCACCAGCGCAGCCGCCCGTCGTTGAAGTCGCGTATCGAGGCGGAGCTGATCACCGTCACCCCGCAGAACCGCGACGACCTGCCCCGCACACTCAGCCGCCTGCTGTCGGCCTAACCCGTGCGTACGACACCGCCGGGACGGCTGATCCTGCTCTGCGGACTGCCCGGCTCGGGGAAGACCACGCTGGCCCGGCGGCTGGCCACCGAGCTCCCGGCCGTCCGTCTCTGCCCCGACGAATGGCTCACCCACCTCGGCATCGACCTCTACGACGAGCCGGCCCGCGACCGGCTGGAGAGGCAACTCTGGCGGCACGCGCAGGACCTGCTACGGCTCGGCCAGACCGTCATCCTGGAGTACGGCTTCTGGTCGCGCGAGGAACGCGAGGCGATGCGGCTCGGCGCGCGCACCCTGGGCGCGGCCGTCGAGCTGCGTTATCTCGCGGTGCCCCTGGAGGAGCTGCACCGCCGCCTGGAGAGCCGCAACGCGGCCGGCGATTGGGGCACAGCGCCGATCACCCGCGACCTGCTCGACCGCTGGGCGATGATCTTCGAGCCTCCGACGCCCGAGGAGCTGGCCGGATACGACGCTTGAGTGCGGCGAGGGCGTCGCCGTGATCACACGCACCCGAACCCAGCTCAACAAGGCACTCTTCACCCGCATAAAGATCAAGGGCGGCCGGATCAGCGATGTCGCCTTCCGACCGCCCTTCGACGATCTCTTCCACATGTTCGAATATGGAACACAGGTGGAGCTATGGGGATTCGAACCCCAGACCTCCTCCATGCCATGGAGGCGCGCTACCAACTGCGCTATAGCCCCTTGCGATCACCAAGTGTATCGGAATCCTGAAGCGCCCGTGTCACACCGAAGATCCTGTGATACGTCTTAGGTTGTATGTCCACCTTTGAAGATCATCGCAGCCTGTTGACCAGCGTCGCGTACCGAATCCTGGGCAGTGTCGCCGACGCTGAGGACGTCGTTCAGGAGGCGTGGCTGCGCTGGTCGGGTGTGGATCAGGCGACGGTCGACGACCCCAAGGCCTATCTGATCCGGGTGACCTCGCGGCTGGCCATCGATCGGCTGCGGTGGGCGAAGTCGCGGCGGGAGGCGTACGTCGGGCCGTGGCTGCCGGAGCCGATCAGCACCGAGCCCGACACCGCGGAGCACGCCGAGCTGGCCGAGTCGGTGGAGTTGGCGCTGCTGGTGGTGCTGGAGACGCTGTCGCCGCTGGAGCGGGCCGTGTTCGTGTTACGGGAGGCGTTCGACCTGCCGTTCGCGGAGATCGCCGAGATCATCGGGCGCGCCGAGCCGGCCACCAGGCAGCTCGCGCGGCGGGCGCGGGAGCACGTGCAGGAGAAGCGGCCGCGGTTCGATGTGGACAGGGACGAGCGGAGGCGCATGACCCAGCGGTTCATGAACGCCTCCGCGAACGGCGACCTCGACGGGCTGATCGAGCTGCTGTCCAGCGAGGTCACGATGGTCAGCGACGGCGGCGGCAAGGCCAGGGCGGCACTGCGGATCATCACTGGCGCGGACAACGTCAGCCGCTGGCTGCTGTCGATCAACACGCCGGCGAACATCGCGCGCTTCATGGCCTCGATCGGCATGGCGGAGGCCGCCGGCCTGTCGTTCGAGATGGCGGAGGTGAACGACGGGCCGGCGATCGTGGCCTCGGCGGACGGCAGGGTGATCACGGTCATCTCACTGGTGGTCGCGGACGGCAAGATCGAGACCATCTACCTCCTCGCCAACCCCGAGAAGATCGCGCACCTGCGGGCGGCGGGCTGAACGTCAGGCGGCGCGGCGGACCGGCATGCCGATCTCGCGTACCAGCTCGGGGAGGTCGACTCCGGCGTCCCGGAGGATCCTGGCGGCGCCGTTGGAGCAGTCAGCCAGCAGCCCCCAGATCAGGTCCTCCCCGGTGACCGGGCCGGACCGCCACTGGGCCACCTCGATGACCTTTCTGGCGTGCATGGCCAGGGGGATCTGGCCGAGCGGCCCGTACAACGTCACCCGGAGCGGCCTCAGCCGGGAGCGCCGCAACCGCCACGCGGCTGGCGCGTCGGCGCCTGCCCTGGTGCGGCGGTGCACCAGGTCGAGGTCGATCCCCAGCGTGGCGAGCAACGACCGGGGGTCGCCGACGTCCACACGCTCGCGCACGTCGCTCGCCGACGCGGTGAACGACGTGAGCTCGAACGGCCGTACCTCGGCCAGTCCCAGCAGCATCAGGTCGGCTTCCAGCGCCGGCCGTCCGGCGTCGAGTGCGAGGATCCCGGCCCTGACCACGGCCCGGCGGGCCTCTTCTGTGAACCTGGCGAACACCGTGCTACCCCCTTGTCCGGTGAGCGTGCTTGCGATGGGCGGTCTGCCGCCGAACCCCCAGCGCGTCGGCGATCTGCTCCCACGACCAGCCTTGAGCGCGGGCGTTCGACACGTGCATCGCCTCGAGCTCTTCCAGCAGGGTCCTGAGGGCGGCCACTGCCGCCAGGCCCACTCCGGCGTCGCGATCGGTGGCCGCCTCGGCCAGTTCGGTGACTTCCACGCTGTCAGCATATGCTGACGCGCGGCCGTTTGTCAGCATATGCTGACGCGGTTCTTCACAGCCTCTCGGCGAGGAGCGCGAGCACCGGGAGCGCCTCGGCCGGATGCGGCGGGCCAGCCGCGCCCCCAGCCGCCCATCACCGGCACCCGTGCCGCCGCCATCCGCCTGACCTCGTCCGACGGCACCACGACGTTCGCCGCGTATGAGGCCCGCCCCGACGACGTGCGGGGCGAGTCCTTCCCCTCATGGAGCACATCGTCAAGCTCACCCGTGACGGCATCCAGGCCGATCTTCGGGCGGCCGCCGCGCACCTGGGCGGCGGGCCGGTCGTCGCGCTCGGGTTCTGCATGGGCGGGCGTAACGCGTTCTTCGCCTCGGATCCGCGCTTCGGGTTCGCCGGGGTGATCGGGTTCTACGGGGCTCCCGAGATCGCGGGACCGTACGGGCCGGGGCCGACGCAGCACGCGGCGGAGCTCGGGGCGCCGATCCTGGGCCTGTTCGGCGGGGCCGACGAGGGCATCCCGGCGGAGGCGGTGGCGGAGTTCGGCGAGGCGCTGACGGCGGCGGGGGTGCCGCACGAGAACGTCACGTACCCGCGGGCGCCTCACGGGTTCTTCGATGCGGGGTTCGCCGAGCACGCCGCGGCCTGTGAGGACGCCTGGAAGCGGGTGCTCGGCTTCCTGCCCGGTCTTTAGACGGCGCGGGTCGTGGTGCGCATGGTCAGGGTCGCGCCCTCAAGGGAGAGGGTGACCTCGACCCGGCCCAGCTCCGCCGTGCGGGTGACATGCGTGCCACCGCACGGGATCGACGCCTCGCCCTCGGGCAAAGAGCAGTGCCAGGTACGGCGCGCCGTCAGACCGGGCCCCGGCACGTCCAGCCGGACCGGCGCGTCGGCGGCCACCCAGGCCTTGAGCCGGTCGTTCACCTGCTGGGCGACCAGCTCAGGGTCCAGGCCCTCCGCGGAGAACCCCTTCTTGCGCAGCGACTTGCCCAGGCGGTAGACGTCCACGCTGCCGTATTCGGCGATCCGCGAGGAGGTGATCGCGGCCTGGTCGAAGTCGGGGTGCCCGAGCGCGTCCAGCGGCGCCTCCTTGCGCCACAGGCCGGCGAGGGCCGCGTTGAGCGCGAGAGCGGCCAGATGGCACGCGGTGTGCCCGGCCGAGAGCGCCGTACGGAACGCGGCGTCGACCTCCAGCTCCACCTCGGCCCCCACGGGCAGCGGCGTATCGGTCACGTGGACGACCAGCCACTCCCAGCCTTCGGCGCCGCGCCGCACCGGGATGGCCTCGCCCAGGAAGACCTCGCCAGTGCTCGACTGGGCCCCTGTCACGCAGTCGAGCACCGGCACGCCGCCGACCGTGCCGCGGTCGGCGGGCTGGTCAGGCCAGGTGTGGTCGAGGGGATGGAACGGGGTCTCGGCGACGACGAGGCCGTGCCGGTCCCCCGCCGGCACGGTCCCGACGATCTGAGAGCGGCCCGAGACCTGGCCGCTGGGAAAGGTGACGGCAGTCGATTTCACCTCGTCATTGTCCCAGCGGGCCGCTCGTCCTCCAGGTAGCGGTCGCGGCCGACGTACAGGCCGGTGAGGAGCTGCACGACAAGGACAGCGAAGATCATCGTGTACGTCAGCGCCCAACCCCCCGTCATCTGGTACAGCACGCCGACCAGCAGCGGGCCGGCCCCCGCCATCAGGTAGCCGGCACTCTGGCCGAACGCCGACAACCCGGCCGTGGTCTCCGGCGTACGGGTGCGCAGGCCCAGCATCATCAGCGCCAGCGGGAACGACCCCATGCCGACGGTGATCAGCACCGCCCACACCAGCGCCCACGACATCGGCCCGGCCCAGAGCCCGAGGAACCCGGCCGCGTAGAACGCCACGAGCCCGACCACCACGGGACGCTGGTCCCGGAACCGGGCGGCGACCATGGGCACGACGGCCGAGACGGGGATGTTCAGCGCGGTGAACACCCCGAGGATCAGCCCGGCCTGCGAGGTGCTGTAGCCGCCGTCAACGAGAATCGTGGCGAACCAGCCGAGCATGATGTACGCGATCATCGACTGGGTGCCGAAGTACGTCGCGATCATCCAGGCCATCCGGCTGCCGAGCATCCGGCGGATGCCCGAGTCCCTGCTGCCCGCGTCCCGCTCCGGCTCACTGCGCAGCAGCGCAAGCCACGGAATGGCGGCGACGGCGGCCAGGGCCGCCCACACGCCGAGCGCGATGTGCCAGTCCCCCGAGGCGCGCTCGATCGGCACGGTCGCGGCGGCGGCCAGCATGGTGCCCGTCGCCAGGGCCGTGGTGTAGACGGTGGTCATGATCCCGGTGCGGGCCGGGAAGTGACGCTTGATCAGCGTTGGGATGAGCACGTTGCCGACGGCCCCGCCGGACAGCGCGACCGCGCTGCTCAGCAGGAACACCGGCGCGGACTCGACCAGCGCCCTGACCAGCATGCCCGCGCCCAGCGTGAGCAGGGCAAGCAGGAGCAGCCGGTGCTCACCGACCCGACTGGCCAGCGCCGGGGTGACGACGCCCACGCTGGCGAAGGCGAGGACGGGGAGGGCGGTGAGCAGGCCGGTGCCCACGCTCGACATGCCGAGCGCGCCGGCGAGTTGATCGAGGAGAGGACCGACGCTGGTGACGGCGGTGCGGAGATTGAGTGCGGCGAGGACGATTCCCAACACGAGCAGCCAGGCGAGGGGTGCGGTTCTCCCCCGAGGCTCTTGGGTGAGCACGCTCATGTGAGCACGGTCCTCCACTCATCTAATCATGGGATGAATGGCCAGTGTAACAGGACCGAAACATACGTTTATTCCTGGCCGCCGTGCCGGGCTGGTGATGTGGCGCGGCTCACGTAGCGCCGCGATCGCAGCTGCCGGCCGTAACGGCCCGGCAGCTGCGGGCGCAGGGACGCGCGGGCGGCCGCGGTGGCTCACATGACCGGGCGGGGACCCTCCGGAGGTTCGGTGCCGGGAGGCTTGGGACCGGGCGGCGGAAGGGTGTCGGAGGGTGGCAGGTTGTCGCCACCTACCGTGCCGGGCGGCACCGGCTGGTCGCCACCGTACGTCGAGCCGCGCTGATGCGGGCCGGGCACGTCGCCGCGCCAGCCGCCCGTTTCGCCGCCCCTCGACTCGATGAACATCTTGAAGCGCTTCATGTCGCCCACCACGCGCAGGCGGACCAGCTGCAGCCAGTCGCCGGCGGTCTCGACGAAGCCCTCAGGGTCGTACTCCATCTGCAGCGTGACCCTGGTCGTGTTGTCGTCGAGCCGGTGGAAGGTGACCACACCGGCCTGGTGCGGCTTGTCGGTGGTGCGCCAGGCGATCCGCTCGTCCGGGTGCTGCTCGGTGATGTCGGCCTCGAACTCGCGCCGCACTCCGGCGATCTCCGCGACCCAGGCCGTACGCGTGTCGCTGATCTGCTTGACCGACTCCACGCCTTCCATGAACTCGGGGAAGCTCTCGAACTGCGTCCACTGGTTGTAGGCCACCGTGATGGGGACCTCGACGTCGATTGAGTGCTCGATCGTGCTCATGGGGTGCGCCTCTGCCCGGGCACGCCGCCCGTTAACGCCTTCGCCGCAGCAACCAGTAGAGGCCGACGACGGGCAACACCAACGGGATGAACAGATAGCCCTTGCCGTAGGCGGACCAGACGGTCTCGTCGGGGAAGGCGGCCGGGTCGAGGAGGCTGGCGGTGCCGATGACGAGCACGCCCGCCAGCTCGATGCCGAGCGCGACCAGCGCCACGCGCCGGGCCCCGCGCCAGAGCGCGACGGTGAGCAGGATGTAGACCAGCGCGGCGAACGCCGACAGCGAGTACGCCAGCGGCGCCTCCTGGAACCTGCCGGCGATCTGCACTGCCGCCCGCGCCCCGGCGGCCAGCGAGAACAACCCGTAGACGGCGATCAGGGCACGCCCGGGCCCGGTGCCGAGCGAGGAGGACGCGCTCACGCCACTCCTTGCCAGATCTGCAGCAGCCGGCCCGTCATCACCGCGATCGCGAACCCGGCCACGGCCAGGATCGCCGACCCCCACCTGCTCCGCTCCGCCAGCGCCAGGAACACCCCGGCCGGCGGGATCACGACCTGGCCGGCGAGGTAGCCCCACAGCGTGACCTTGTCCTCGGGGCCCTCTCCCCTGGCCACGGCCGCGATCACGAAGCCCAGCTGCACCAGCACCGCCACCTCGAGCACGGCGAAGCCGATCAGCAGCACCATGCCCATCGGCCGGTTGCGGATCGCGACGATCGCACTCGCCAGCATGAGGACCAGCGAGCCGACGATGACGATCGTGGAGACGGTGGTGTTCATCGCGGTAAGGGTATCGCCAGGGTGGGCCGCCCTCCCGGCACACCCTGCTCGATCGTCGGCGCCTGCCGCGGGCTCACCGACGCCAAGGGGCCACGTGGTGTGGCGGTGGCGGGGCCGGTTGCTCATAGGATCGAAGACGTGGAGAGGATCCTCGTCAGCGCCTGCCTGATGGGCCGCCGGGTGCGTTACGACGGCGGCGCCAAGACCAGCTCGGACGCCCGGCTGGCCGGCTGGCGCGAGGAGGGGCGGCTGGTGCCGTTCTGCCCGGAGGTGGAAGGCGGGCTGCCGATCCCGCGCCCGGCCTCCGAGATCGAGGGTGGGGCCGGCGGGGCGGCCGTGCTCGCCGGCGCCGCCCGGGTGCTGGCGACGGACGGATCCGACGTGACGGCCGAGTTCCTGTCGGGCGCGCACGCCGCGCTCGCCGTCGCCCGGTCCTTCGGGATCCGGCTGGCGGTCCTGAAGGAAGGCAGCCCGTCGTGCGGCGCGCTGTCGATCTACGACGGCACATTCCGCGGCCGTCGCACGCCCGGCCAGGGCGTCACGACGGCGCTGCTGGAGTCCAACGGCATCCGCGTGTTCACCGAGGAGCACGTCGACGAGGCCGCCGCCTACCTGCGGACCCTGGAGTCGTGACCGGGCACACCCGGGAGACGTAGAAGGCCGCGCCGAGGCCGCCGGCCAGCGCGGCCGCGATCGTGCCGTGATACCAGAGCAGCAGCGTGGTGGCCTCGGCCCCCGGTTTCAGCGCGATCGCCAGCATGCCCATCAGCACACCGCCCAGCGCGGCCGCGTGCGTGTAGATCAGCCCGTCCCAGGCCCACTCCCGCCCGGACAGCGCGCCGTACGCCCCGGCGAGCATGGCGAGGCCGCACACCGTCTCCACGATCGAGGCAGGGACGATCACGGGCTGGGTCAGCGGGCCGAGCGCGACCCCGGAGTGCAGCAGCATGGCCGCGAAGAAGACCAGCGCATAGAGCAGCGAGAGCCCGCCCAAGGCTTTGCGCAGTGCGTCCATGCCGACCACGGTCCCACCGCGGCCCGACCGGGCCATCGTCCCCAGGGAGGCCGTCGCGGTACGACCTGCGCAGTAGAGCCGCGCGGGAGAAATCCTCATTTTTCCGGAAACCTTCCCAGCTTCTCGCGAGTCGTACAGGTGGGGCGCGTTGGATCGGTGGGACGCGCTTGGGGGCCCGATTCATTCGGAAACGGGGAAAGGGATTCGGCAATGGCTGTCGACCTGAACAATGAACGACCCCTGGCCTGGGACTCGGCCACGCTCAACGCGGACACCAAAGCGATGCTGGACAATCTCCAGCCGAACATCCTGCGCGCGCATGTACGCGAGCACCTGTCCGTTCTGTTCGTCCGGTTCAACGATGTGCCCGAGGGCAGGGCGTTCCTGCGGCACATCGCGACCACCAAGATGAAGTCGGCGCGCAAGCACCTGGAGGAGGTACGCGAGTTCGCCGCCCGCGGCCGCCCCGGCACGCCGTACGTCGGCATCGGCATCAGCAAGGCCGGATACATCGATCTCGGCCACTCGCTGGACGAGATGCGCAAGTTCGGCGACAAGGTGTTCCGCGACGGCATGAAGCGGCGGATCGCCGAGGTGAACGACCCGCCGGTGGACCAGTGGGAGTGGGTCTTCCAGCGGGAGATCCACGCCGTCATCCTCATCGGCGACGCCGAGCCCGAGCCGGTGGCGGCGCTGCGCGAAGAAATCCTGGCTGAGCTGCCGGACAGCGCCCGGCTGCTCGGCGAGGAGACCGGGCAGGGCATGCGCAACCCGGCCGGCGACGGCATCGAGCACTTCGGCTACGTGGACGGCCGCAGCCAGCCGCTGTTCCTGAAGGACGAGGTGGAACGGGAGCCGCGCAAGCGCTGGGATCCGGCGTTCCCGCTGGCCAACGTGCTGGTGCCGGACCCGCTCGCGCCGAGCCCCGTGCGCCACCACGGCAGCTACTTCGTGTTCAGGAAGCTGGAGCAGAACGTCAGGGCGTTCAAGGAGATCGAGCGGGACCTGGCCGACGGCCTCGGCCTGACCGGTGCCGACCGCGACCGGGCGGGCGCCATGCTGGTCGGCCGCTTCAAGGACGGCACGCCGCTGACCAGCAAGGCGAAGGCGGCCGGCGGGCCGGTGGCCAACGACTTCACCTATGACGGGGACGACGGCAGCAAGTGCCCGTTCAGCGGCCACGTCAGGAAGACGAACCCGCGTTCGTTCGGGCGTGAGGTGATCATGGCCAGGCGCGGGCAAACGTACGGGGAGCGCGCGGACGACCCCTCGGACGACTCGCCGCCGGAGAACCGGCCGAGCGGCGAGGTCGGACTGCTGTTCATGGCCTTCAACAGCAGCCTGATCAGCCAGTTCGAGTTCACGCAGCAGACCTGGGCGAACAATCCGGACTTCGAGAACCCGGCAACCGGCCACGACCCGGTCATCGGCCAGGGAGACCGGGACATCAAGGTCGCCTTCCCCAAGGTCTGGGGCAAGCCGGAGATGTCGCTCCCGCAGGCCCAGGTGGCGCAGACGGTCACGATGAAGGGCGGGGAGTACTTCTTCGCGCCGTCCCTCGCGTATCTGCGCAATCTCTGATCATCAGCCTCCACCAGGCCCTCGCCGACTGGGCCGCATGGGCCAAGGACGCAGGCCTGGCCACGGACGAGTGAGGATGCATCGAAGGATGTACGCCGGTTTCGGTCCGGTGGAGGAGGCGCCCGCTCTCCCGTGACCAGAGGATCGTCACATGACGATCGGACTGATGCTCACCCTCGCCGCCCTGGCGGTGATCGACAGCACCAGCTTCGGCACCCTGGTCATCCCCATCTACCTCCTGCTGGCCTCGGAACGATCCCGCGTGTCCCGGCTGCTGATCTACCTCGGCACCATCGCGCTCTTCTACTTCCTGGTCGGGGTGGCGCTGACGCTGGGGCTCGCGGCGGCCATGGAGAGCTTCGGCGACGCGCTGTACAGCCGCCCGGCGTACTGGGTGCAGCTCGTCCTGGGGGTGGGGCTGTTCGCGCTCAGCTACAGGTTCGACCCCAAGAGGCGGGCGAAGCTGGGCAAGCCGGAGCGCCGGTTCGAGCCGCGCACCGGCGGCCCGCGCGTCATGGTGGTGCTCGGGCTGACGGCCGGGGTGGTCGAGGTGGCGACGATGGTGCCGTACCTGGCGGCCGTCGGCATCATGACCACCTCCGGCCTGCCCCCGGGGCAGTGGCTGCCGCTGCTCGCCGGCTACGTGCTCATCATGATCGTGCCGCCGCTGGCGCTCATGGGGCTGCGCGCGGTGGCCGCATCCTGGCTGGAGCCGAAGCTGGAGCGGCTGCGGGCGTGGCTCACCAAGAACTCGGCCTCGATGGTCAGCTGGGCCCTGGCCATCGTCGGATTGCTGCTTGCCTTGGACGCGGTGTCCTACCTGTTCTCCAAGGGACCCTAGGATCAGATCTCCGGGGGGAGATCTGAGATGTTGCGAGCCTTTTTCAGGACCGAGGCCGGCAGTACGAGCGTGTTGCTCGTCGCCACCGCCTTGGCCCTGCTCTGGGCGAATTCCCCGTGGGGGGACACCTACGAGGCCTTCTGGCACACGCCGATGGGTCTGTCCTTCGGGGACGCCGTCTTCTCGCTGGATCTGCGGCACTGGGTCAACGACGGCCTCATGACGCTGTTCTTCTTCGTCGTCGGGCTCGAGGTCTCCTACGAGATGCGGCTCGGGCAGCTGCGGGATCGGCGCCTGATCGCGGTGCCGGCGGTGGCGGCCTTGGGCGGCATGCTGGTGCCGGCCGGGATCTACCTGCTGCTCAACTTCGGCGGGCCCGGAGCCGCCGGGTGGGGCGTGCCGATCGCCACCGACACCGCTTTCGTGCTGGGCGTGCTGGCCATCGTGGGAGCGCGGTGTCCCGATCCGCTGCGGGCTTTCCTGCTGACCCTGGCCATCGTGGACGACGTGCTGGCGATCATCATCATCGCCCTGTTCTACACCGAGAGCCTGGCCCTGCCCGCCCTCGTGGTGGCCGCCGTGCTGCTGGCCGCGATCATGACGTTGCGGTGGTTGAAGATCTGGCGCGCGCCGGCGTACATCGTGCTGGGGTTCGGGCTCTGGGTGGCCACGTTGGAGAGCGGGATCCACCCCACGCTCATCGGGATCGCGCTGGGCGTCCTGGTCTTCGTATACGCCCCGACCGACCATAAGCTGCTGATGGCCGGCGAGGCGGTGCACGAGTTCACCACCGAGCCGAGCGCGCGGGCGGCCAGGGAGGCCGCGCGGCGGGTGCAGATGGCCGTTTCCGTGAACGAGCGGCTGCAGCTGCGGCTGCACCCGTGGAGCAGCTATGTGATCGTGCCGGTGTTCGCACTGGCGAACGCCGGCGTGCGGCTCGACGCCGAGACCCTGCGGGCTGCGCTCACGTCGCCGGTGGCCATCGGCGTGGCGCTGGGGCTGCTGCTGGGGAAGTTCATCGGGATCTCGCTCGGCACGTGGCTGCCGCTCAGGTTCGGATGGGGCATCCTGCCCGGAAACCTGGTGTGGGGTCAGCTGCTGGGCGGGGCCGCCGTGTCCGGGATCGGATTCACCGTGGCGTTGTTCATCGTGGACCTGGCCTTCGACGATCCGGCGATCCAGGCCGAGGCGAAGATCGGCATCCTGGCCGGGTCGCTGCTCTCCGCCCTGCTGGGCTGGGTGATCTTCCGGATGGCCTGGGATCGGGGCGGCGTCTGCGCTCCGCCCGAGGCCGAGCCGGACGAGGAGCTGTCGGAGCTGCTGTCCGTACCCGTGGGGCCCGGCGACCACGTGCGGGGTCCGCAGGACGCCAGGATCACGATCGTGGAGTACGGCGATTTCGAGTGCCCGTACTGCGGCCGCCTCCATCCCGTGCTGGAGGAGCTCCGCGACAAGAACCCCGACGTACGGATGGTGTTCCGGCACTTCCCGCTCAGGACCCTGCACCCCCGGGCCGCGCCTGCCGCGATCGTCGCCGAGGCCGCGGCCGATCAGGACAGGTTCTGGGAAATGCACGACATCCTCTACGACAACCAGCGCTTCCTCACGGACGCCGACCTGGCGCACTATGCCGCCCAGCTGGATGTCGAGCCCTGGTCCGACGTGCCGAGACACGTCTCCAGGATCGGGCTCGACGAGGCGTCGGGGCGCGACAGCGGGGTGCGCGGCACGCCCACGCTCTTCCTGAACGGCGTGCGTTACCAGGGTCCGCTGAACCTGGCTTCGATCAGCCGGGCCTTGGAAGAACTGCGCGAATCCCCGTAAGGTCTTCGGCGTCACCTCACCTGCGGGAGCTTTTGATGATCAGCACGTCCTTCGCCATCGTCACCATCGCGGGCCTCATCCTGCTGAGCGTGCTGCTGGTGGGCGGCATCATCATGATGGCGATGCGCAGACGCGACCACGGGCGCGCGTCGGTCATCGGGATCATGGGCTGCGTCGTGCTGCTGGTGGGAACGGTGTTCAACATCGCACGGGGCCTCGTCGACGAGGCGGTGGCCGACGTCGTGGGCTTGGCGCCGGCGCTCACCATCTCGAACGCCATCTCCCTGCTCTTCAGCCTCACCGGCACAGCCCTGCTGATCGGGGCCGTGGTGACCCGGCGCAACCCGCAGCAGCCCGCGCCACCCCAGGGGCCGGGCCGGCAGCCGCCGCAGCAGCCCGAGTGGGGGCAGCCGCCCTTCCAGCAGCAGCCCCCCGGCCGGCAGAACCCGCCGAACCCACCCTTCAACCCCTGGGATACGCGTCCCAGCTGATCTCGCCGGCCGCCGGCTTCCGTCGCGCGTACAGATGTCATGCCACCTGGGCGGGAAAGCCGGCGAGAGTGTGACAATGTGGGCGGAAAACCCGACACTCCGCAGCGTGCTCGAGGGCCTCATGAATCCACATCAGCCTGACCGGCAGGACCCGGATCCCGACCAGACGATCAGGCACCGTTACCCCCATCCCACGCAACCACCGCATCGGCAGGACCCTCCGTCCACGCAGCGCCTGCCGTACACCCCGGACATGCTGCCCGACGTGCCCCACTACGAGGCGAAGCCTCCGAAGTCCGCCTGGTGGTGGGTGATCGTGGTCGGCGGACTGGTGCTGCTGATCGCGGCCGTGGCCGTGGCCGCGCTGCTGTGGGTACGCAGCACCGCCGACGCGACGCCCACCGGCATGCCGCGCGCGCTCCACGGCGTCACGCGCGCGTGAATTCCATGACCCAGTTCGTCTCCCAGGACTCCTCGCCCTCCTCCGAGAAGGCCTGCTCCCACCGGGCCGTGTCCCGGTCGATGACGGTCCAGATGAACCGGCACCGCACCCGCCTGCCCTCGTAGGTCTCCTCACCGAAGAACTCACCCCGGTTCCCCTCGAACGCGCCCACCATGGGACGGGTGTCGAGCACGCCCAGCCTGCTGCTGGCCCAGTAGATCGACCACTGCCGCGTCTCCGGGTTGTACACGCGGACGGTCAGCCCACTGGAGCCCTTGGTCGGGAAGGTGATCTCGTCGAAGCTGGCCGCCCCGTCGAAGTGCCGGGTCGCCACCGACTGCCCGGGAAACTCGTCCCATTCGCCCGGCTTCACCAGGCGGCGGTTGACGACGTTCCAGCGGCCGGCGAAAAAGTCGAAATCGTTCATGCGGCCGACCGTAGGCCGGGGTCACTGACAGGTAATGTCAGCGACTATGCGGGCTTCTCGCCTTGTTTCGATCCTGCTGCTCCTGCAGACGCGCGGCCGGATGACCGCGCGGGAGCTGGCCGACCGGCTCGAGGTCTCGGTACGCACCATCTACCGCGACGTCGAATCCCTCCACACGGCCGGCATCCCGTTGTACGGCGACGCCGGGCCGCAGGGCGGCTACCAGCTGCTCGACGGCTACCGCACCAGGCTCACCGGCCTGACCGCGGACGAGGCGGAGTCGTTGTTCCTGGCCGGGCTGCCGGGTCCCGCGGCGGAGCTGGGGCTGGGCGCGGTGGTGACGGCCGCGCAGCTCAAGCTGATGGCCGCGCTGCCGGTCGAGCTGCGCGATCGGGCCGGGCGCATCCAGGAGCGCTTCCACCTGGACGCGCCCACCTGGTATCGGGACCGGGAGCCGGTCACGTACCTGCCGGCCGTGGCCGACGCCGTCTGGAACGAGCGGCGCATCCAGGTCAGATACCGGCGGTGGAAGGCGCCGCAGGAGGTGGAGCGGCGGCTGGACCCGTACGGGCTGGTGGTCAAGGCGGGGCGGTGGTATCTGGTAGCGCGCGCGGGCGAGGACGTGCGCACGTACCGGGTCTCGCAGATCCTCGATCTGCATCCGCTGGAGGAGGGGTTCACCCGGCCGGAGGGCTTCGATCTGGCGGCGTACTGGCAGGAATACCTGGCCGCGTTCGAGGCCGGCCTGCGGTGGGGTGAGGCGGTGGTCCGGCTCTCGCCGCGCGGCCTGGAGCGGCTGGCGAATCTCATGACGCCGGGTGTGGTGGCCGCGGCGCGGGAGAGCGCTGGGCCACCGGACGAGGAGGGCTGGACTCGGGTCACGGTGCCGATCGAGTCGATCGAGCACGCGCTCGGGGAGTTTCTCCGGCTGGGCGTGGACGCCGAGGTGCTGGCCCCCGGCGAGCTGCGTGATCGGCTGGCGGGCGTGGCGAAGGTGCTCGGGGAACGGTACGGGAGCGCCTGAACCCCTTATTTATGGGGATATTTCGCTGTAAAGACTCCCCCGCCCCGGAGAGCGCGCCATGGACCTGCGCGACCGTCTGCTGGTCCAGGTCAGCGTCAGGGACGTCTACGACGCGGTGGCGCTGGCCGGGCATCCCGGCTCCGGCCTGGTCTTCACCGGCCAGGCGGGGCACGACGCGGTCCGCATGGTGCGCCGGAGCGGCTACGACGGGCCGCTGCTCGCCGATCGGCGGCGTTACGCCGGGTCGGCGCGGGTACGGGGCACGGCCAGGCTGTCGGCGGACTGGATCGCGGACCAGGTGGAGTCGGGGGCGACGGCCCCGCTCACCGACTCCGGATATATCGGCAAAGGGGACCATGAAGCCCTGCATGCCATCCTCGAGCAGGCCGCCCAATGGGACGGTGTGATCGCCGTGCTTCCCGTCCACGCGCAGTGGGTCGCCGAGGACCGGCCCGTTCTCCTGCGGGCGGTCGCCGGCTACGGGACGCCGGTGGCGCTGGTCGTCGAGGACGGGCCGCCGTACCGGCCGCTGCCGTTCCCGCTGCTCTCGGCGGGCGTGCCGGCGCTGGCCGCGCTGGCGCACGGCGCCGAGTGGGCCGCGGTCGGCGTCCGCGAGGTGCTGCGCCACCTCTACCCGGAGCGGCGCGATAGGCCGGAGAGAGCGAGGGACGAGGCCAACGGAGGCCGCAGCAAGCGCGACCATGAACACGGGCGGCGCGATAGGCCGGAGAGAGCGAGGGACGAGGCCAACGGAGGCCGCAG
>NZ_JAUZQF010000021.1 GCF_030718205.1 Nonomuraea turcica | reverse complement strand
TCGCCGTCACCGTGTCGCCGTCACCGTGTCGCCGTCACCGTGTCGCCGTCACCGTGTCGCCGTCACCGTGTCGCCGTCACCGTGTCGCCGTCACCGTGTCGCCGTCACCGTGTCGCCGTCACCGTGTGTGAGGGTGCCGTTCAGTGGCCTTGTTGAACCGGTTAGTCGTCGCCTCGGCGGGCGGGTGTTCGTGCTGAATGAGGCCGCGGCGCCGATATGGGAGCGCTTCCAAACGCACGTCTCGAAAGCGTCACGGCTATTGACGGCATGGACATGCGGAATTTACGTTCGCGGTACTTATCCGGTTCAGCAGGTCGCGTGACCTGTGACTACTGAAGAGTGATCGCTCACCGGTCTCATAGGCGGAGCGTGCTTGCGTTTACGTGTGGGAGCGCTCCCAGCAAACCCGGCACCAGCAGGCGCGGGGTCCGTCCGAGCCCGGCCCATCGGGGGTGTTGAAGCACACGTGCGAACCTTCGCGCCAGACGCGCGGAGGGAAGGAGAGAAGCGATGCGTAACCGGGCTCGGATCATGATTCCGCTCGTGGCGGCGGGCCTGCTCGCCACGGCCTGCACCGGCGGCGGATCCACGCCGACCCCGCCGGCCGGTCAGACACAGGGGAGCCAGGGCGCGGCGGCTCCTGCCAACCCCGATCAGCTGCCGCGTAGCGAGACGCTCTACACCACGGGCACGCAATGGGGTCCACCGGCCAACTTCAACCCGATCCGGGAATGGGACTCGGCCGTGGGCACCAAGGGCCTGGTGTACGAGTCGCTGTTCCACTACGACACCACCGCGGCCAAGCTCACCCCGTGGCTGGCCGAGAGCGGCTCGTGGACCGACGACTCCACCTATCAGGTCAAGCTGCGCCAGGGGATCAAGTGGTCCGACGGGCAGCCGCTGACCGCCAAGGACGTGGTGTTCTCGTTCGAGCTCGGCAAGATGGAGACGATCCCGTACCACAACCTGTGGACCTGGCTGAAGACCGTCGAGGCCGTTGACGACCAGACGGTGAAGTTCACCTTCTCCAAGGCCAACTACCAGCAGTGGGACTTCAACCTCTACGGCCGCACGATCGTGCCCGAGCACATCTGGAAGGGCCGCTCGGAGAAGGAGGTCCTGGACGGGGTCAACGAGAACCCGGTCGGCACCGGCGCGTACAAGTTCATGAGCAAGGATCAGGACCGCGTGGTGCTGCAGCGCCGCGACGACTGGTGGGGCAAGACGGCGCTGAACATGGAGCCCAAGCCCCGCTACATCGTGGACATCGCCACCCCGAGCAACGAGGTCGCGCTGGGTCTGCTGATGCAGAAGGGCCTGGACCTGTCCAACAACTTCCTGCCCGGCGTGGCGAACCTGGTCAAGGGCAACTTCGGCCTGACGACCTACTACGCCGAGCCGCCGTACCACCTGTCCGCCAACACCGCCTGGCTGGTGCCCAACAACACCAAGAAGCCGATGAACGACCCGGCCTTCCGCAAGGCGCTGGCCTCCTCCATCGACACCAAGCAGATCGTCGAGGGCGTCTACGGCAACCTGGTCAAGGCCTCCAGCCCGACCGGCCTGCTGCCGCAGTGGGAGCAGTTCGTGGACCAGAACGTGGTCTCCTCGTCCGGGTTCGCGTTCGACGCCGCCAAGGCCAAGAAGCTGCTGTCGGACGCCGGCTACAAGGACACCGACGGCGACGGGTTCGTGGAGAACAAGGACGGCTCCAAGATGAACCTGACGCTCATCGTGCCGTCCGGCTGGACCGACTGGATGGAGTCGGCCCGGTCCATCGCGACCAGCGCCAAGGGCGCCGGCATCCAGATCACGCCGGACTTCCCCGACTTCAACGCACTGGTCGAGAAGCGCGCCAAGGGCGACTACGACCTGCTCATCAACAACGAGCGGCAGCTGTCGAACTCGCCGTACACCTACTACGAGTACATGTTCCAGCTGCCGATCCAGAAGCAGCAGAACACGGTCAACTTCGCCCGTTACGAGAACAAGAAGGCCTGGGACCTGGTGCAGCAGCTCGACCAGGTCAAGACCGACGACGTCGAGGGCATGAAGAAGATCATCTCGCAGCTCCAGCAGATCCACCTGGACGACATGCCGGTGATCCCGCTCTGGTACAACGGCCTGTGGGCGCAGTCCAGCAACTCCGTGTGGAAGAACTGGCCGTCCGGCGCGGGCAGCGCTCCCAAGACCGGCGCCGTCATGTGGCGTAACTGGCTCGAACTCGGCGGTTTCGAGAGCCTCACCCAGCTCCAGCCCTCCGGCTCCTGATCGGCCCCTCGACCCCGCCAACCCCCTCTAGCCCCCCGCTCGCCGAGCGGGGGGCCTTCCCGGAGAGCCGCACGTGCGTCGTTATTTCGGCAGAAAACTCCTCATCTACGGATTGACCTTCTTCGTCGCGGTCACGGTCAACTGGATGATCCCGCGCTTCATGCCGGGAGACCCCGTCGCCAGCATGGTGGCCAGGGCCAACGTGACCAGGCCCGAGGCCGTGGAGGCCATGCGGGCCTACTACAACAACCTCTTCGGCTTCGACCAGCCGCTGTGGCAGCAGTACCTGAACTTCTGGGGCGCCCTGTTCAGGGGCGACTTCGGGCTGAGCATCTGGCTGTTCCCGACGCCGGTCAGCGACGTGATCATCAACGCGGTGCCGTACACGCTGGCGCTGATCGTCCCGTCGGTGCTGCTCAGCTGGGTGGTGGGCAACCAGTTCGGCGCGTACGCCGCCCGCCGCAAGCTCCTCGACAACACCGTGCTCCCCGTCGGATACGTGTTGACGGCCATGCCGTACATGTGGCTGGCGGTGCTCCTGGCGTGGGCGCTCGGCGTGATCGGCGGCTTCTTCCCGGTCGCCGGCGGCTACAGCTTCTCGATGCGCCCCAACTGGTCGTGGACCTTCATGCTCGACCTGGTGCACCACTGGACGCTGCCGTTCCTGTCGTTGTTCCTGGTGGCGCTGGGCGGCTGGGCCATCGGCATGCGCAACATGATCATCTATGAGCTGGAGTCCGACTACTCCAACTACCTGTCGGCGCTCGGCGCCCCGTCCAGGCTGATCCGCAGGTACGCCTTCCGCAACGCCGTCCTGCCGCAGATCACCGGCCTGGCGCTGCAACTGGGCGTGCTGGTGGCCGGAGCGCTGGTCACCGAGATCGTCTTCGCCTATCCGGGCCTCGGCAGCCTGATTCTCAACGCCATCAAGAACAAGGACTTCTTCCTCCTCCAGGGCTCGTTCCTGTTCATCGTGCTCGGCGTGCTGATCGCCAACTTCATCATCGACATCGTCTACGTCGTGGTCGATCCGCGGACCAGGGCGGGAATGGCGGGTGCGCAGGCATGACGACGCTCCAGGAAGTCGCCCCGCGCGAGCGGGCCGGGGTGCGGCGCGAGGCGCTGTACTTCGCGGTGCGCAATGGCAAGCTGATGACCGGCCTCGGCATCGTGCTCGCGCTGCTCGTGCTGGGCCTGATCGGGCCGCTGTTCGTGGACGCCGCGCCCAACCAGTACGGCCCGAAGCCCATGAGCCCGCCCTCCGGCGAGTACTGGCTCGGCACCAGCACGTTCGGCCAGGACATCTTCGCCCAGTTCGTGCACGGCCTGCGCAGCACCTTCGCGGTCGGCGTGATCGGCGGCGGCATCGCCGCGGTCATCGGCATGGTCGTCGGCTTCGTGGCCGGCTACCTCGGCGGCATCGTCGACGAGGTGCTCAACATGCTGACCAACATCATCCTGGTCATCCCGACCCTGGCCGTGCTGCTGATCATCAACGCGTACCTGGGCATCCGCAGCGTGGCCGTGCAGGGCCTGTTCATCGGGCTGACGCAGTGGCCGTGGGCGGCGCGGGCGATCAGGGCGCAGACGTTCTCGCTGCGTACGCGGGAGTTTGTGGACCTGGCCAGGATGAGCGGCTCGGGCACCGGGCGGATCATCGCCAGGGAGGTCGCGCCGAACATGAGCTCCTACCTGTTCATGACGTTCATCCTGCTGTTCGGCGGCTCGGTGCTCATCGCCTCCTCGCTGGACTTCATCGGCCTCGGCCCCACCGAGGGGGTCTCGCTGGGGTTGATGCTGCAGAACGCCACCCAGTGGAGCGCACTCCAGTTAGGCATGTGGTGGTGGTTCGTGCCGCCGGGCGCGGCGATCACGGCCATCGTGGGCGCCCTGTACGTGGCCAACGTCGGCCTCGACGAGGTCTTCAACCCGAAGCTGAGGGAGACATGAGTCTGCGGGTCAGCGAGCTGCGCGTGCACTACAGGACGCTGAAGGGCGAGGTACGCGCCCTCGACGGCATGTCCTTCGACCTCGGCGACGGCGAGATCCTCGGCCTGGTCGGCGAGTCCGGCTGCGGCAAGAGCACGCTGGGCAAGAGCCTCATCCGCATGGACGGCCGCATGCAGCACGTGGGCGGCCGCGTAGAGCTCGACGGCACGGAGCTGCCGATCGCCGACGACCGCAGGATGAACGACTTCCGCTTCAAGGAGGTCTCCCTCATCCCGCAGTACGCCATGAGCGCGCTCAACCCCACCCGCAAGATCCGCAAGATGGTCGGCGAGCTGCTCAAGTCGCGGGGCGCGGCCCTGGACGCCGCCGAGCTGGAGCGCCGGATGGACCAGGTCGGGCTGCCCCGCGAGGTGCTCGACCGCTACCCGATCGAGTTGTCGGGCGGCATGAAGCAGCGCATGGTGATGGTCATCTCCACCCTGCTCGACCCGTCGCTGCTGATCGCCGACGAGGTCACCTCCGCGCTGGACGTCTCCACCCAGAAGGCCGTCGCCCGCGCCCTGCTCGGCTTCCGCGACAGCGGCTACGTCAAGAGCATGATCTTCGTCACCCACGACCTCGCGCTCACCCACCACATCGCCGACACGATCATGGTCATGTACGCGGGCAAGCTGGCCGAGAAGGCGCCCGCCGACGTGATCGTCAAAGCGCCGCGGCACCCGTACACGAGGCTACTCCTGGACTCCCTGCCCGAGGTCGGCGTGCGGTATGCCGAGCGCCGGCTGGAGGGCATCGCCGGCAGCCCGCCGTCGCTGCTTAACCCGCCCGCCGGTTGCCGCTTCCGCGATCGTTGCCCGATCGCCGGGGACGAGTGCGCCGAGGAGCCGCCGGTGGTCGAGATCGCGCCCGCCCACCACGTCGCCTGCTGGAAGGCATGATGCTGAGACTCGACGACGTCACCAAGGAATTCAGGATCGGCGCCTTCGGCGGCAAGACCGTCGCGGCCGTGCGGAGCGTCAGCTTCGACGTCGTGCCCGGCGAGGTCGTCTCCCTGATCGGGGAGAGCGGCAGCGGCAAGAGCACGATCGGCCGCATGATCCTCGGGCTGAACCCGGTGACCAGCGGCTCGATCACGTTCGACGGGCGGCCGGTGCGCGGCGCCAAGGAGTATTACCGCCACGTCCAGGGGATCTTCCAGGACCCGTTCAGCTCGTTCAACCCGGTGTTCAAGGCCGACCGCGTGTTCGCCATGATCAAGGAGTCGTACTACCCGGCGGTGCCCGAGCAGGAGTGGGACGAGCGGGTGCGCGCCGCGCTGCGGGACGTGCGGCTCAATCCCGACCAGGTGCTCGGCAAGTATCCGCACCAGCTCAGCGGCGGCCAGCTGCAGCGCCTGCTCATCGCCCGGGCGCTGATGCTGGACATCAAGCTGCTGGTGGCCGATGAGATCACCAGCATGCTGGATGCCTCCACCCGCATCGATGTGCTCAACCTGCTGGCCGAGCTGAAGACGAGGGGTCTCGGCGTGCTCTACATCACGCACGACCTGTCGCTCGGCAACTACCTCGCCGAGCGCACAGTGGTGCTGCGCAAGGGCGGCGTGGTGGAGATGGGGCTGACGGACAAGGTCTTCGGCGACCCGCTGCACCCGTACACGCGCGAGCTGCTGTCGGCGGTGCCGCGTCTGCACGAGGAGTGGGCCGACGCCGCGGCCGTGGACACCTGCCTCTACCACGAGCGCGGCACGACAGGGGCCCTGCTGGAGGCCGGACCGGGGCATTTCGTGGCCTGCGCCCAGCTCGAAACCTGCTAAGGAGATCTACTTGACCTACCGTCCGCTGCACGACGGCTGGACCCTGTCGTCGCAGGACATCACGGGCGTGGCCGCGACCGTGCCCGGCTGTGTGCACACCGATCTGCTCGCGGCCGGGATCATCGACGACCCCTATCTCGACGACCACGAGCACCGGCTGGCCTGGATCGGCCGGACAGAATGGACCTACCGCACCACGTTCGCCTGGTCGCCGGACGAGCACGAGCGCACGGACCTGGTGTGCGAGGGCCTGGACACGGTCGCCGCGATCGAGCTCAACGGGGTGCGCGTCGGCAGCACGGCCAACCAGCACCGCTCCTACCGCTTTCCTGTCCGCCACCTGCTGCGGGACGGTGACAACGAGCTGACGGTGACCTTCGGTTCGGCCTACGCCTACGCCGAGGAGCGGCGGGCGGCGCTCGGGACGCGGCCGGGCGCCTACGACGAGCCCTATCCCTTCATCCGCAAGATGGCCTGCAACTTCGGCTGGGACTGGGGTCCCACGCTGGTGACGGCCGGGATCTGGCGGCCGATCGGGCTGGAGAGCTGGAGCGGCGCCAGGCTGGCGGAGGTGCGCCCGCTGGCGCACGCGGACGGCACGGTGCATGTGCACGTCCGCGTCGAGCGGACCACCGAGGAGCCGCTCACGCTGTCCGCCGAGATCGCCGGGGTCACCGCGGAGCAACGCGTGGACGGGCGGGCCGCCGTGCTCTCGCTCCAGGTCTCCGACCCCGAGCCGTGGTGGCCACGCGGGTACGGCGACCAGCCCCTCTACGACCTGGCCGTCCGCCTCGGCGAGGACGTATGGCGGGGCAGGGTCGGGTTCCGGTCCGTGGAGCTGGAGCGTGAGGCGTTCAGGCTCGAGGTCAACGGCGTCCCGGTCTTCGTCAAGGGCGTCAACTGGATCCCCGACGACTGCTTCCCCTCCCGCGTCACCAGGGAACGCCTGGCCGAGCGGCTCGGGCAGGCCGTGGCCGCAGGGGTCAACCTGCTGCGGGTCTGGGGCGGCGGCCTGTACGAGAGCGACGACTTCTACGACCTGGCCGACGAGCTGGGCCTGATGGTCTGGCAGGACTTCCCGTTCGCCTGCGCCGCCTACCCGGAGGAGGAGCCGTTCCGCTCCGAGGTGGCCGCGGAGGCCAGGGAGAACGTGTCCCGGCTCGCTCCGCATCCCAGTCTGGTGGTGTGGTGCGGCAACAACGAGAACCTGGAGGGCCACGCCGACTGGGGCTGGCAGGAGCGGCTCGAGGGGCGCAGCTGGGGGGCGGGGTTCTACTACGACCTGCTCCCCGGGATCGTCGCCGAGCTCGACCCCACGCGCCCGTACTGGCCGGGCAGTCCTTACTCGGGCGCGCCCGGCCTGCCGCCGAACGACCCCGCACGTGGCACGATCCACATCTGGGACGTCTGGAACCGCGAGGACTACTCCCGGTACGCCGCCTACCGGCCCCGCTTCGTGGCCGAGTTCGGCTTCCAGGGGCCGCCCGCGTATGCGACCCTGCGCCGGGCCTCCTCCGACGAGCCGCTGACGCCGGACTCCGCGCACCAGAAGGCGATCGACGGGCGCGCCAAGCTGCTGCGCGGGCTGGGTGAGCACCTGCCGCGGCCCGAGACGTTCGACGACTGGCACTACCTGACTCAGCTCAACCAGGCGCGGGCGGTGACGTTCGGCGTCGAGCGGTTCCGCTCGCTCATGCCCTGGACGATGGGCACGATCGTCTGGCAGCTCAACGACTGCTGGCCGGTGACGTCGTGGTCGGCCGTCGACGGCGACGGCCGCCGCAAGCCGCTCTGGTACGCGCTGCGCCGCGCCTACACCCACCGGCTGCTCACCGTGCAGGACGGCGAGCTCGCCCTGGTCAACGACCTGCCCGAGCCCTGGTCGGGTGAGCTGCACCTGGTCCGGCAGAGCCTGTCGGGCGAGCCTTTGGCCAAGGAGGTCGTGGCCGTGCACGTGGCCCCCCGGTCGGTGACCAAGGTGACGCTGCCGGAGCCGGTCGCCGTGCCCGACGACCCGGCGCGGGAGCTGCTCGCCGCCCGGCTGGGCCACGTCCGGGCGGTGCGCCTCTACGCCGAGGACACCGCCGTGGCGTTGCCCGACGCAGCCTACGACGCCTACGTCGAGCGCTCGTCCGGCGGCTACCGGGTGATCGTGACCGCGATCAGCCTGCTGCGGGAGCTCGCGATCTTCCCCGACCGGCTCGACCCCGACGCGAGCGTGGACGACCAGCTCGTCACCCTGCTGCCGGGCGAGAGCGCGGTCTTCCAGGTCACCACGGCCAGGGATCTGGACGCCCGGGCGTTGACGAGCTTTCCCGTGCTGCGGTGCGTGAACGAGGTCAGACCCTGAACTCCTCGGTGCGGTGCGCGTACGCGGGCACCGCGGCCCGCATCGCGTCGGTGACGACCGGCGGCGGCAGCGGCGCGATCTCGCGCTCGTGGAAGCGCAGCACGTCCTCGCCGCCGGCGTACAACTCGCGCACCGCCCGCAGGCAGGGGGCCACGACATGGGGATCGGTGATGCGCCGGCCTCCCCCGCAACCGCCGTAGCGGTCGTAGAGCACCTCGTACATGAGGGACGGCGAGAAGATCACCAGCTCGGGCAGGGGGTCGTGGGCGGCGACCCGCTCGGCGGGCACCACCCGGCAGGGTGATCCGGCCCGGGCGCGCACGGCCAGCACGTGCAGCTCCCACTGCAGGTAGGCGGTGATCGGAAACTCCACCACCCGCACCCGCCAGACCGGCACGCGGCTGCGGAAGTAATCCTCCAGCGGCCCGGCCATGCGCTCGGCCAGGGCCAGCGAGCCCGCCCAGTCACCGTCCATCATGGCCCGCCAGCTCGCCACGTCCGGCTCGTAGAACACCTGGGCGCGCTCCAGCTTCCACATCGGCTCGGTGCGTGCGGCGTGGTCGCGGTCGAATCGGGACTGATAGTCCGGCACGTCCAGGTCGAGCCCGTCGGCGTGCGCGACGGCGGCGAACGGGTTGGCCGGAGTGCCCTCGGTCATGCGGCGTCCCTTTCGCGTTTTAAGGCCCGCCCAGATCATCAGTTCAGCCCTCGACAGGGTCAAGGCCCAAAACCGACCTGGACGGACCTCAGCGGCGATAGTGGAAACGCCGGTGGATCAGGCTGAAGACCATCGCGCCCACGAACAGCGCGAACAGCACCTTGAAGATGCCGAGCCCGAAGATCAGGCTCAGCACCATGAGCCCGAACAGCACGCCGACGAACGGGTGCGGGCCCCGGTGATGCTGCCGCCACGGGTGCCCGTGGCGGTGCCACTGTCGCCGCATCTCCCTGTGCGCCTGGCGCATGTCGCCATGGGCCTGCCGCATGGCCTCGACCTGGTAGCGGTTCGCCATCATCGAGGCGCGCCAGTCGTCCATGGCGTGCTGTGGGGTGGGCTGGTGCCCGGGTAGGTCGGCCGTGATCTGCGTCAGGTCCCGGCCGGTCTTGGCGGTCAGCGTCCGGTCGAGCCGCTCGTCGAGCTCCTCGTGGGTCAGGCGGCCCTGCGCGAAGTGCTCACGCAGGGCGGCCATCGTCTGCTCACGCTCGGCATCGCCGATGCGCAGGTCGTCACGCTCCATACCCGACTCCTCGGTCCCCGTAGCCCGGTCACTCCTCGCCCGGTTCGTCGTCTGCCAGGATCTGGTAGAGCTTGCGCCGGGTCTCTACCAAAGTCTTACGCGCTTCCCGGATTTGTGCGTCGTTTCCGGTTTGGAGAATTTGCATCATCGCGAAGGCCGACTGGCGGGCGATGTGCCAGAGATCGGCGGTGTTGTCGTCGATGTCCGGGCGCATCTCGTCCCACGGGGCGCGGACCTCGTCGGCGTGCGCCTCGATGTAATTGCGGCCTTCGTCGGTGAGGCGGAAGGTCTTGCGGCCTTCGCTCTCCTCCGAAACCACCAGGCCCTCATCGGTGAGCTGCTGCAGCGCCGGGTAGACGGCGCCAGGGCTGGGCTTCCAGCCGCCCTCGCTGCGCTCGGCGATCTCCTGGATGATCTGGTAGCCGTTGCGCGGCTCCTCGGCGAGCAGGGCCAGGATCGCGGCGCGCACGTCGCCCCGCTTGGCCTTGCGGCCCCTGCCGCCCCAGCCGCGGTGACCGCCCCACGGCCCGCCGGGGCCGCCCCAGGGACCGCCCCGCCCGAAGTCGAACGGGAACGGCCCGGGACCGCGCCGCGGGCCGCGCTCCCGGTGCTCGTGGTGGTGGTGCCGGCCACCCATCTGCTCGAAGGCCTCAGACAAGGTCTTGAACGCCTCGCGGGCTGCCTGCTTGGCCTCGCGGGCCGCCTGACGGTATTCGTGTGCGCCGGGCCAGTGCCCTCCTGCTGCTTGTGCGGAACTCATAGGTTTCCCCCTATATCGTGATCTGTTCTCGATGCGTCAACGATATATCGATAGTGTGTCGTTCGCAAGCACAGACCAAGAGTGATCCAGATCACGAAAAAGTTGCGGAATCCGGGAACAGGATTGGGGAGAGGGTCGTTGTTCAGAGCAGACGAGGTCGTTCCGCGTCGGCAGGGCTGGGGGGTGCTGTCGCCGCGGAGACGACCTCGTCTGCGTTTCCGGGGCATGCTTCGCCGTGTCCGGCCCCGCTTCACCGCGTAAAGGGCTTCTTTGCCGTACAGTCCCGATCATGATGGGGCACACGCATGCGTTGACCGGGGCCATCGCCTGGTTGGGGCTGGCGCCGCCGCTGGCGGCGCTGCCGCTGCTGACCGAGTCCTCCCGGTTCATCGAGACAGGGATCATGGCGGGCGCGTTAGGCCCCGCCGAGCTGATCGCGGGCGCCGTGGTCTGCGCGGGCGCCGCGATGCTGCCCGACCTCGACCACCCGAGCGCGACCATCGCTCAGACGTTCGGACCGGTCACGTGGGGGCTCAGCAAGGCCGTGTCGTGGATCAGCGGCGGGCACCGCGGCGCCACGCATTCGCTGGCCTTCGCCGTGGCGATGGGGTTCGGGGCGCACTGGCTGGCCAACACCTATCCCATCGGCCGCGACATCATGGTCGTGCTGCTCATCGGTCTCGCGCTGCGCGCGGTGGGCATCGGGATCCCGGGGAACAAGATGGGGTCCGCCATGATCAACGTCGGGCTGACCGCCGGGCTCTATGCCGTCTTCCTGTCACTGTCCGTCGGGTACGCGTGGCTGGGGCTGGCCGTGGCGATCGGCTGCCTGATGCATGTGGTGGGCGACTGCATGACCGAACGGGGCTGTCCGGTGTTGTGGCCGCTGGGCGCGAAGTTCCTGTTGCCGTGGAAGATCGGCATCAAGACGGGCAAGAAGTTCGAGCAGAAGATCCTGGCGCCGATCCTGTCGGTCGCGATCATCGGCCTGCTGTTCTGGCGCCTGGCGCCCGTTTAACTTGATGTCGAGATACTCTAGAGATATCTTGACGTCGAGACATCTGCGCCGCAGTGCTCCGGGCCTGCGAGTTAGGTTTACCTAACATGCATGCTCCTCCGGGAGTGCGGCAGGATTTGGTCTGGAACCCTGTCTGATGGAGGAGGCGAATCACCGTGTCCGCGAACAGCTTCGGCAGCCGTGACACGCTACGCGTCGGCGACGCGTCTTACGAGATTTTCCGGCTGGATGCCGTCGAGAGCGCCGCACGCCTCCCGTACAGCCTGAAGATCCTGCTGGAAAACCTCCTTCGCACCGAGGACGGCGCCAACATCACCGCCGACCACATCCGGGCGCTGGGATCGTGGGACCCCAAGGCGACGCCGAGCGTGGAGATCCAGTTCACGCCCGCGCGCGTGATCATGCAGGACTTCACCGGCGTGCCGTGCGTGGTCGACCTGGCCACCATGCGTGAGGCCGTCCGCGACCTCGGCGGCGACCCGGCCCGCATCAACCCGCTCGCGCCCGCCGAGATGGTCATCGACCACTCGGTCATCGTCGACTTCTTCGGCCACCCCGACGCCTTCCAGCGCAACGTGGAGCGGGAGTACGAGCGCAACCGCGAGCGTTACCAGTTCCTGCGCTGGGGCCAGACGGCCTTCGACGAGTTCAAGGTCGTGCCGCCCGGCACCGGCATCGTCCACCAGGTCAACATCGAGCACCTGGCCCGCGTGGTCATGACCCGCGACGGGAAGGCCTACCCCGACACCTGCGTCGGCACCGACTCCCACACCACCATGGAAAACGGCATCGGCGTCCTCGGCTGGGGCGTCGGCGGCATCGAGGCCGAGGCCGCGATGCTCGGCCAGCCGATCTCCATGCTGATCCCGCGGGTGGTCGGCTTCAAGCTCAACGGCCAGCTCCCGGCCGGCGCGACCGCCACCGACCTGGTCCTGACGATCACCGAGATCCTGCGCAAGCACGGCGTGGTCGGCAAGTTCGTGGAGTTCTACGGCCAGGGCGTGGCGTCCGTGCCGCTGGCCGACCGGGCCACGATCGGCAACATGAGCCCCGAGTTCGGCTCCACCTGCGCCATCTTCCCGATCGACGGCCAGACCGTCGACTACCTGCGGCTGACCGGGCGCAGCGAGGAGCAGATCGCGCTCGTCGAGGCGTACGCCAAGACGCAGGGTCTCTGGCTCGACCCCTCCGCGCCCGAGCCGGAGTTCTCCGAATACATCGAGCTCGACCTGGCCACCGTCGTGCCGTCCATCGCCGGGCCCAAGCGCCCGCAGGACCGCATCGCACTGTCGGCCGCCAAGACCACCTGGCGCCACGACGTGCAGAACTACGTGGCCGACGGGGATGAGGAGGGTGAGGAGTCGTTCCCCGCCTCCGACGCGCCCGCCTCCAATTCCGCGGCCAACGGCGGCCGGCCGCACAAGCCGGTCCCGGTCACGATGGCCGACGGCACGTCGTTCGAGATCGACCACGGCATCGTCTCGATCGCCGCGATCACCTCGTGCACCAACACCTCCAACCCCTTCGTCATGCTCGGCGCGGCGCTGCTGGCCCGCAACGCCGTCGACAAGGGCCTGACCCGCAAGCCGTGGGTCAAGACCTCGCTGGCCCCCGGGTCGCAGGTGGTCACCGGCTACTTCGAGCGTTCCGGGCTGCAGCCCTACCTCGACAAGATCGGCTTCAACCTGGTCGGCTACGGGTGCACCACCTGCATCGGCAACTCGGGGCCGCTGCCGACGGAGATCTCCGAGGCCATCCAGGCCAACGACCTCGCGGTCACGGCCGTGCTCTCGGGCAACCGCAACTTCGAGGGCCGCATCAACCCCGACGTCAAGATGAACTACCTGGCCTCGCCGCCGCTCGTGGTGGCGTACGCGCTGGCCGGGACCATGGACATCGACCTCGACACCGAGCCGCTCGGCCTCGGCACCGACGGCGAGCCGGTCTACCTCAAGGACATCTGGCCGTCGCCGGAGGAGATCTCCGCCGTGGTCAACTCCTCCATCGGCCGCGACATGTTCGAGCGTGACTACGCCGACGTGTTCAAGGGCGACGACCACTGGCGCTCGCTGCCGATCCCGACCGGCAACACCTTCGAGTGGGACCCGGACTCGACCTACGTCCGCAAGGCGCCCTACTTCGACGGCATGCCGGAGAAGCCGGAGCCGGTCACGGACATCGCCGGCGCCCGCGTGCTGGTCAAGGTCGGCGACTCGGTCACCACCGACCACATCTCGCCGGCCGGCTCCATCAAGGCCGGCACCCCGGCCGCGCAATACCTGCAGGTCAACGGGGTCGAGGTCAAGGACTTCAACTCCTACGGCTCGCGGCGCGGCAACCACGAGGTGATGATCAGGGGCACGTTCGCCAACATCCGCCTGCGCAACCAGATCGCGCCGGGCACCGAGGGCGGCTACACCCGCGACTTCACCCAGCCCGAGAGCCCCGTGTCGTTCATCTACGACGCCTCGGTCAACTACGCGGCCGCGGGGACGCCGCTGGTTGTGCTGGCGGGCAAGGAATACGGCTCGGGCTCCTCGCGCGACTGGGCGGCCAAGGGCACGGCGCTACTGGGCGTGCGGGCGGTCATCGCGGAGTCCTACGAGCGCATCCACCGCTCCAACCTGATCGGCATGGGCGTGCTGCCGCTGCAGTTCCCCGAGGGCGCGTCCGCCGCATCCCTGGGACTGACGGGCGAGGAGACGTTCGACATCACGGGCGTCGAGGAGCTCAACAAGGGCGGCATCCCGCAGACGGTGCACGTCAAGGCGGGCGATGTCGAGTTCGACGCGGTGGTCCGCATCGACACGCCCGGCGAGGCCGACTACTACCGGCACGGCGGCATCATGCAGTACGTGCTGCGTTCGCTGCTCGCCAAGTAGATCTTCCCGCGCGCCCGTCCGGTCATGAGCCGGGCGGGGGCGGGGAGCCCTTGGCAGTTTCGTCGAGCCGGGGGTGGGGCGCGATCCTCACGCGCCCGTATCGGGGGAACCACCCGACACATGAGAGCCGCCCGGCGGGAAACCCCCGCCGGGCGGCTTTCGCGTTTTCGGGGGCAGCCGGCCGTGTCGAACGTCACAAGCCTCCGATGGGTTTCGGTCCGGCCGGCAGGACCGGCCGATCGTCCGGCACAGACGCTTCAACGATCACTTTGGTTTACTCGCACATCACCGGAATATTGCGAATTTGATGACAAATGGGTTGCGGTCCCGACAGAATGCGGAGCCATCCAGCGTCTACCGCAACTGGAGGAAACCCCCTATGCGTAGACCCCTTGGGGTACTCGCCGGCTTCGTGAGCCTGGCCGCGCTCTGCGTCCCGGTCACGGCGGCCGAGGCCGCAACGGCGTCGGAGGCAGCCAGGTGCCGCGTCAGCGTGGCCAAGCCCCGGCTCAACAGCGCATTGAAGATCGAATCCTTTGCCGCCCGCCGCGGCTGCTTCTCATCCGCGCTGCTGCGCATCCGGATCAAGCGCGCCGTCCCCGGCCGCGACCCCGTGGTCAAGAGCGGGGCCACCAGGAACGGCCGCGTCAAGGTCGCGGTGGCCTGCGAGCCCGGCGTCTACTACGCCCTCGCCACCGACCTCCGCGGCCGTACCATCGCCAAGTCCAGGGCGGCCAGGTTGTCCTGCTCCCCAGACAGCAGCAGCACTCCCACCCCGACGCCGTCGAGCTCCCCCACCGCGACGCCTTCGACGGGGGCGGTGGGCACTGCCGAGGAGAACGAGGTCGTCCGGCTGACCAACGCCGAGCGGGCCAAGGGCGGTTGCGGACCGCTCAACCATGACCCGCAGCTGCGGGCGGCCGCCTTCGGCCACTCCCAGGACATGGCGAGGACCGGCCACTTCGACCACACCTCCCAGGACGGCCGCAGCTTCACCGACCGGATCAAGGCGGCCGGGTTCACCGGAGGATCGGCCTGGGCCGAGAACATCGCCTTCGGCCAGCCCTCACCCGCCTCCGTGGTCCAGGGCTGGATGAACAGCCCGGGTCACCGCGCCAACATCATGAACTGCCGGTTCAACCTGATCGGCGTCGGGGCGGCCAAGAACTCCCAGGGCCGGATCTACTGGACCCAGGACTTCGCGGCCCGGTAAAGCGCTAGGCCACCCACCGCCTCTCCCTGCGGCCCGATCCGCGCCTCGGGCCGCGGGGAGAAGGTGCGGTACGCCGAGACGCCGCGAAGGTTAACCCATTTCCTCAAGTTTGCGACCCTTGGTCTCCCTGACGTATTTGGCCACGAACAGGAACGACAGCAGCGCGAACAGCGCGTACCCGGCGTACGTGAGCGGCAGGTTCCACGCCGACAGGGCCGGGAACGACACCGTGATCGCCCAGTTGGCGATCCACTGGGCCGCGGCGGCGAGGCCCAGGCCTGCGGCGCGGATGCGGTTGGGGAACATCTCGCCCAGCAGCACCCACACCACGACGCCCCACGACAACGCGAAGAACAACACGAACACGTTGGCCGCGATCAGCGCGATCGGCCCCTGCGGGTCCGGCAACGAGACCGCGCCATCGGCGACCCTGGCCGCGCTGAACGCCCACGCCGCGGTGCCCAGCGAGACCGCCATCCCGGCCGAGCCGATCATGAGCAGTGGCCTGCGGCCGATCTTGTCCACGAGCGAGATCGCGATGAACGTTCCGATGATGTTGATGATCGAGCTGGAGAAGCTGATCAGCAGGGAGTCGGCCTGGTTGATGCCGACCGACTGCCACAGCACGGTCGAGTAGTAGAAGATCACGTTGATGCCGACGAACTGCTGGAAGACCGACAGGGCGATGCCGACCCAGACGATCGGCAGCAGCCCGAGCGCCGGCCCGCGCAGATCCGTCATGCCCGGCACGCGCTGGGTCCGCAACACGTGCTGGATCTCCGAGATCCGCTCGTCGATGTCCACCCCGTCGCCCTCGACCTCGGCCAGCACCTCGCGTGCCCGCCTGGTGCGCCCTCGCATGACGAGGTAGCGGGGCGACTCGGGGATGTTCAGGGCGAACAGCAGATACAGCAGGGCCGGCACCGCGCAGGCGCCCAGCATCCACTGCCACGCCTGCAGCGGCCCCAGGTGGTTGTTCACGTCGCCGCCGGCCCGCCAGGCGATCAGGTAGTTGACCAGCTGCGAGACCGCGATGCCGAGCACGATGGCCAGCTGCTGGAGCGAGCCCAACCGGCCCCGGTAGGCTGCCGGGGCCACCTCGGCGATGTACGCGGGCGCCAGGACCGAGGCCATGCCGATCGCGAAGCCCGCCATCACCCGCCACACCGCGAGATCCCAGATCGCGAACGGCAACATCTGCCCGATCGAGCTCACCGCGAACAGCAGCGCCGCCACCTGCATGGACCTGGTCCGCCCCAGCCGATCGGCCAACCGGCCACCCGTCCACGCGCCCGCGGCGGACCCGAGCAGCGCGATGGCCACCACGAACCCGATCTCGACCGGCCCGACGCCGAAGTGCCTGCGGATCCCGACGACCGCGCCGTTGATGACGGCGCTGTCGTACCCGAACAGGAACCCGCCCATGGCCGCGGCGGCCGTGATGAAGAGCACGTGGCCCAGGTGCTCGTGGTGCGTGCGCTGAGACGTCATGCGGGTTCCTCCCCTGGGGTCGGGACATACCCGCACGTCAGCGACGTATCGCTCGGCTTACCCAAGCTTTACAGCCGCGGGTCCACCGGCTCCGACTCCAGGGCCAGCACGGCGAAGACCGGCTCGTGCACCCGCCAGGCCGGCTCGCCGTCCGCCAGCCGCGACAGCGCCTCCAGACCCAGCGTGTACTCGCGCAGCGCCAGCGAGCGCTTCTTGCCGAGGAAACGCCTGCGCAGCACGTCGAGCGACTCGGTGTAGTCAGGGCCGTAGATGATCCGCAGGTATTCGCGTCCGCGGACTTTGACCCCGGGCTGCACCCGGCCGGGCGCGTACGCGGACGGCTTGACCACCATGCCCTCGCCGCCCGCCGCCGTCATCGACTCCCACCAGGCGGTCGCCTCGGCCCTGGACTCCGGCGAGCCGAGGTCGACGAACACGTGGCGGGTCGGGGCGATCAGCGGCGAGTCGAGCAGCGCCAGCGTGCTCAGGTGCCAGGCGTGCGGCTCCAGCGCCGTGGCCCGGCCCTCGCAGGCGAGGATCTGGAACGGCGCCAGCTTGACACCCTCCAGCCCGTCGACCGGCCAGCAGTAACGGGCATAGGCCTCGCGGAACAGGGCAGCGTTGTGCGAGCGGCGGCGGGTGCGGTCCAGCAGATCGCCCACATCCAGCCCGCGCTCGGCCGCCGCCTCCAGGGCCCGCACCGCCTCGGGCAGCGCGGCGCGGGCGGCCGCGCCGACGGAGGCGTACTGGCTCCTGATGAGGTCGCCGGCCTTGGCGGACCAGGGCAGCAGCTCGCAGTCGAGCACCACCCAGTCGGAGCCGAGCTCAGCCCACAGCGGCTCGCAGGCCGCCCGCAGCCGTTCGACGAGCGGCCCCGTGTCGGCGAAGAACGGCCGCCCGGTGCGCGTGTAGACGGCGCCGGCGCTGCCGTCGCTCACCCCGAACCGGGTCGCGGCCGCCTCCGGGGTCCTGGCCAGCACGGCGACGGCCCGCGAGCCCATGTGCTTCTCCTCGCACACGACCTCGCGCACCCCGGCGGCGGCGAACTCCTCGAACGCCTCGTGCGGGTGCTCCAGGTAGCCGTCGAGCCGGGAGGTCTCCGGCGGGGCCATGGTGGGCGGCAGGTAGACCAGCCAGCGCGGATCCACCGCGAAGCGGCTCATGACCTCCAGGGCCGCGGCCGCGTTTTCCTCCAGGATCTTCACCCGGGCGCCGAACCTGGTCTCCACGTGGCGGGTGCCGATCACGTCGTTGACGTCCAACATGCCCGGGTCGCGGACGCCCGCGCCGAGCGGCTTCGTCGGCTCGTACCAGACCTTCTCCGCCGGGACCTGGACGATCTGGCGCTCGGGGTAGCGCAGGGCGGTCAGGTGGCCGCCGAAGACGCAGCCGGTGTCGAGGCAGATCGTGTTGTTGATCCACTCGGGCCGGAGCGTGGGCGTGTGGCCGTAGACGACCATGGCGCGGCCACGGTATTCCTCGGCCCACGGCAGGCGGACCGGCAGGCCGTATTCGTCGGTCTCGCCGGTGGTGTCGCCGTACAGGGCGAACGAGCGCACCCGCTTGGAGGCCCGCCCGTGGTAGGCCTCCTTGAGCCCGGCGTGCGCCACCACGAGCCGGCCGCCGTCCAGGCGGTAGTGGCTGAGCAGGCCGTCCATGAACCGCTTGGCCCGCTCGACGAACTCGGGCGGCTGGGCGCCGAGCTGGTCGAGCGACTCCTGCAGGCCGTGGGTGACCTTGACGTTGCGGCCGTTCAGCGCGCGCACCAGCTTCTGCTCGTGGTTGCCCGCCACGCAGATCGCGGTGCCCGCCTCGACCATGTCCATCACCAGGCGCAGCACTCCTGGCGTGTCGGGGCCGCGGTCCACCAGGTCACCGACGAACACGGCGGTCCGGCCGTCCGGGTGCCGGACGCCCTCCCAGCCGAGCTCGCGCAGCAGGGTCTCCAGCTCCGCGCGGCAACCGTGCACGTCGCCGATGACGTCGAACGGGCCGGTCAGCTCGGTCAGGTCCGACCACGCCTTCTCGTACGTGATCATCGCGTCGTCGATCTCGTCGAGGCCGCGCAGCACGTGGACCTTCCTGAAGCCGTCGCCGGAGATCTTGCCGAGCGAGCGGCGCAGGTCCTTGCGCTGGCGGATCACTACGCCGGGGCCGAAGTCGCGGTCGGGGCGGACGGCGTTGCGCTCGATCGCCACCTCCTCCGGCACGTCGAGCACGATCGCGTCGGCCAGCACGTCGTGCTTCCTGGCCAGGTCGATGAGGCTCTTGCGGGCGGTGTACTGGACGTTGGTGGCGTCGACCACGGTGAACAGGCCCCTGGACAGGCGCACGCCGACGATGTGGTGCAGCAGGTCGAACGCCGCCGGGGTGGCCGACTGGTCGTTCTCGTCGTCGGCGACCAGGCCGCGGCAGAAGTCGGAGGAGATGACCTGCGTCGGCTTGAAGTGCTTGCGCGCGAACGTGGACTTGCCGCTGCCGGAGACGCCGACCAGCACCACGAGGGACAGCTCAGGAACGCTGATCACGGGTGAACACTCCCATCTGGGTCGGCGGGCCGACCTCGGGGTCGTCGTCACCGACCGGCTCGAACGCGACCTGGTAGCCGTGCTCGGCGGCCACCCGGGTCGCCCAGGCGGCGAACTCGGCGCGGGTCCACTCGAAGCGGTGGTCGGGGTGGCGCAGGCCGGTCAGGAACTCATAGCGGACGTTGTGCTCGATGTTGGGCGTGGTGACGAGCACGTGGGCGGGCTTGGCGTGGCCGAACACGACCCGTTCGAGCGCGGTCAGGCGGGGCGGGTCGACGTGCTCGATCACCTCCATGAGGACGGCGGCGTCGTAGCCCTTGAGCCGCTTGTCGGTGTAGGTGAGCGCGCCCTGGAACAGGGTGAGGCGGGCGCGCTTGGCGTCGGGCATGCGGTCCAGGCGGAGCTTGCGTGCGGCGATGGTGAGCGCCATCGACGAGACGTCCATGCCGGCGACCCTGGCGAACCTGGGCCTGGCCAGCAGCGCGCCGACCAGCTCGCCCTGGCCGCAGCCCAGGTCGATCACGCTGACCGCGCCGAGCTCTTCGAGCTTGGCCAGCACGGCTTCCCGTCGCCGGACGCTGAGCGACTTGCCCTTGGACTCGCTCCCCTCGGTCCCCGCCACCTCGGCCGCGGCATCTGGCGCGCTCACGCCCTCCACACGCGCGCCACCGATGAGCGCGTCCTGCGCGAGCACGCCGGTCGCGGCGGGCGCGTAGGGCGCGGTGGGCGCGTCCGCGGGCGCGTAGGACGCGGCGGGTGCAGTGGTTGTGGCGTGGGCCTCGGCCTCGGCGGTGGCCAGTTCGTCGGCGGCCGTCTCCTCGGCAGGCGCGTCCTCCGCGACCGCGGGCTCCAGCTGCTCCTCCGTCTCGTCGCCGAGCTCGGCCAGCCGGGTCAGCGCGGTGCGGGCCAGGGCCCAGCGCCGGCCCAGGTAGCGCCGGGTGATCAGCCCGCGTTCCGGGTGCCCGCGCAGCCAGCCCTCACCGGCCCTGATCAGCTTGTCGACCTCGTCGGGCGCGATCCAGTAGTGCTTGCCGTCGTCGAGCACGGGCAGCAGCACATAGAGGTGGTTGAGCGCGTCGGACAGGCGGGCCGCGCCGCGCAGGGTGAGCCGGACATAGCGCGACTCGCCCCACTCCGGGAACCCCTCGTCGAGCGGGAGTGGCTGCGCCTCGACCTCCCAGCCGAGTGGCTCGAACAACCGCCGCGCCAGGTCGGGCCCACCCCGGCAGGGCAGCGCGGGCAGCCTCAGCTCCAGCGGCAGCGCCTGGCCGGGAAGCTCGGGCCGGGCCTTGCACCGGCCCGCCCGCGCCGTGCGGAACACGTCTCCCAGCGCCACGGCCAGCAGCGAGGACGCGGCGTAGGGGCGGTCGTTGACGTATTGCGACAGGCTGAAGTCGGGCGAGCCCTTGCCGCGCGACCTGACCAGCGCGATCGGGTCGACCTCCAGCAGGAGCGCCGCCGTGCACCGCTCCTCGCCCGCCTCGGGGTAGAACACCCTGGCCGTGCCGAACGACTGGCTGAACTCCTGCACGCGCCCGGGATGCTTGTGCAGGAGAAAACCCAGGTCGGTGGCAGGGCTCGCGGTGGTCGTGATCGTCAGCAGCACGCCCCAAGTTTGCCGCAACCCCCCGAACCCCCGCCAGCGATTACTTACACGTGCGGCAGCACCTCGGCCGCGATCAGCTCCAGATGCTCGAGGTCGCCCAGATCCAGGATCTGCAGGTAGACCCGCTCGGCGCCCAGTTCGGCGAACTTCCCGATCTTCTCGAGCACCTCGGCGGGCGTGCCTGCCAGGCCGTTCTCCCGCAGCGTGTCGGGGTTCTCGCCGACCGCGGCCGCGCGCCGCTCGACCTCGGCCCGGTCACGGCCCACGATGGCGGTCTGCGCGAGCGAGCAGACCAGGCTGCGCCCGGTGCTCTCGCAGGCCTCGCGCACCCGGCCGAACGCCTCGGCCGTGTCGGTCAGCGTGCGGAACGGCACGTTGTACTCATCCGCGTACGTCGCCGCCAGCCGAGGCGTGCGCTTGGCGCCGAACCCACCGATGATGATCGGCGGCCGGGGCTGCTGCACCGGCTTCGGCAGCGCGGGCGAGTCGGCGACCCGGTAGTACCTGCCCTCGAACGAGAAGGTCTTCTCCGCGGTCCACAGGCCGGTGATGATCTCGAGCTGCTCCTCGAACCGCCCGAACCGTTCGTTCTGCGGCGGGAACGGAATGCCGTACGCCGCGTGCTCGGTATCGAACCAGCCGGCGCCGAAGCCCAGCTCGACCCGGCCGCCGCTCATCTGGTCGACCTGCGCGACGCTGATCGCCAGGGGCCCGGGGAGCCGGAACGTGGCCGGCGTCACCAGCGTGCCCAGCCGGATCCGCGAGGTCTCCCTGGCCAGGCCTGCCAGCGTGATCCACGCGTCGGTGGAGCCGGGGCCCGGGTCGCCGGGGCCGATGCGCTGGTAGTGGTCAGAACGGAAGAAAGCGTCAAAGCCCAGCCGTTCGGCGGCCTGGGCGACGCTGAGCAGGTCGTCATATGTCGCGCCCTGCTGGGGCTCGGTGAAGATCCGTAGCTTCATGCCCACATTATCGGCACACATCGGACGCGAACCGGAAAAGGCCCGCGCCGCGCCGGGAATGCTTGCTAACGTGCCCGTCAAGCGCCGTACGTAGCCGACCGATTACACGGGGTGTTCGATGCCACGGCACAAACGGGAACCCGGCACGCTCCCCCGCCCGCTCGCGATCCTCGGCGGCCTCGGGCTCGCCGCCGCCACGGCCGTCGCGATCCAGCTGCTGCCCGCGGGCGCCGCCGCCCCGCCGCTGCGGACACCGCCGGCGGTGGTGGAGCCGTCCCCAAGCGCCTCCCCCGCGGTGGCCACGGAGCGGCCCGCCCCGTTCGTGGGCTTCGTCGACACGGCCCGCGACCCCGGCTTCGACCTGCCGGCCCAGTCCCGCCGCACCGGCGTGCGCCACTACATGCTGGGCCACCTCATCGCGGGCGGCGACGACGGCTGCTCCCCGAAGTGGGCGGGGCCGCTCGAAACACCCCAGCCCGACGCCGACCGGAGTGTTCCGCTCGAAACATCTGAGCCAGGCACGGACCAGGGCGATCCGCTCGAAACACCCGATCAGTACACCAGCCGGAGCGATCCGCTCGATCCCGGTAAGAACCCGGTGGCGAACAAGATCGGCCGACTCAGGGCGCTGGGTGGCGACGCCGTTCCCACCTTCGGCGGGCCCGGCGTCGAGGAGCTGGCCGTGACCTGCACCAGGCCGGGCGGGCTCGCCGCCGCCTACCGCAGAGTGGTCGGCGCGTTCGACGCCGCGGCCGTCGACTTCGAGATCCGCGACAGTGAGGACGGCGCCGTGGCGCTGCGCAGGGCCCGCGCCATCCGGGCCATGCGGCGTGAGCGGCCGCTGCGGGTCAGCTTCACGCTCCCGCTGAGGCCGTATGGGCTGGACGCCGCCGACGTGGCGATGCTGCGCACCACCCACGAGGCGGGCGCCGAGGTCGGCACCGTGAACCTGCTGGCCGCCATGCAGCCGCGCTCGGCTCCCCACGGCCGCCTGCGCCGGCTCGCGGCGGCCATCCAACTGGCCAAGGACCAGATCGTCCGGGCACAGGACCTGCCGGATCCCGGCCAGGCATGGCGGCGCATCGCCCTGACCCCGGTGCTGGCGGGCGAGGGCGACCTGAGTGAGCTCGACGCCCGCACACTCGCCGGCTACGCCGCCCGCCACGGGCTGGCCTGGCTGTCGCTACGCGGCGTCCCACCGTCGCGGGACGTGACGCGGATTCTGCGGGGCCCCTGACTATAGGATTTGGGGACCAGGAGGCTTCTGTCAGTGGGGAGGGGCGATGGCGGCCCGGCCGGACACGGCGCGGAAGATCCTGATCTACTGGATGGACGGGCTGGTGGTGTTCGTCGCCATCCTCTCCATCGTGTTCACCCTCGCAGCGGCGGCGGAGGGCACGCTCTCTCCCTTAGCCGCGGCCGTCTCCATCGTGTGCGCGCTCGGCTTCTACGGGCTCTTCCCTTTCCTCCTCAGAGATGCCTTCGACACCCGGCCGCGTCCCACGGTGAAGCTGCTGCTCGCGGCGGTGTTCGCGGTGGCCGCTCTGGCTCTCCTGCCGCTGGACGCGGACGCCGCGAGCGTGTGGATGCAGACCGAAGGGCTGTGGCTGGCGGCGGCCGCGCTCTACCTCCGGCCGTGGGCGACGGCCGGTCTCACGGTGGCCGTCGTGACCGCCGTCACCGTATACACCGTCCTGATGACCGAGCAGGCATGGCAGGGCGTGCTGCTCGGCAGCACGGTCGCCTCCGTCTCAATGGTCGTGGCCATGCTGCTGTGGCGCTGGCTCTGGTGGGTGATCAGAGACGCCTACAACAGCAGGGAGGCCAAGGCGCGGCTGGCGGTGGCCGAGGAGCGGCTGCGCTTCGCGCGCGACCTGCATGACCTGCTCGGGCACAGCCTTTCTGTCATCACGCTGAAGAGCGAGCTGGCCGCCAAGCTGGCGAGCAAGGACACCGGGCGGGCGGCGGCCGAGATGGCCGAGGTCCGCGCGCTGGCCGCGGAGTCACTGGCCGAGGTGCAGCAGGCGGTGCACGGTTATCAGGCGCTCGACCTGGACGAGGAGCTCGACGGCGTACGCGCGGCGCTGGAGGCGGCCGGCGCCCGCTGTGACATCGTGGCCAGGGCGGACGGCCTGTCGCCGGCCGCCAGGGCGCTGCTGGCGTGGGCGGTCCGCGAGGGCGGCACCAACGTGCTCAAGCACAGCAGGGCCACCCGCTGCGCGATCACCATCCACGGAGGCGTGCTCGAGATGCTCAACGACGGCGTGCACGGGGAGCCCGCGCCGCCCGGCAACGGCCTGCGCGGCCTGTCGGAGCGGCTGGCCACGGCCGGTGGGTCCTTCTCCGCCGCGCCTACCCCGGCGGGCGAGTTCCTGCTGCGCGCGGCGGTGCCGGCCTGATGCGCGGGATGGTCGCCAAGGTCCGGATGGCCTCCAAGCTGGACAAGGTCCGCTGGTTGTGCGTCGGCTCCACCAACGTCATCCTCCTGTTGCCGCTGATCGGCTACGCGGAGTTGTTCATCCGCTGGCAGGCGGGGATCCTGCCCTGGCCGCTGGGCGTGGGCGCGGTCGTCCTGCTGCTGGTCTTCAACGTGCTGAGCACGCGCCCGTTCACGATCGCCGTCCGGGGCGGAAAGCGGCCGACCGCGATCCTGGCGGTCACCGGGGCGATCGTCGTGCTCCTTTCGGTCTTCCCGCTGATCTGGATCATCCCGGCCTGGCTCGCGTTAATGGCGGCGTTCGTGCGCAAGCGCACCGTCATCGCCCTTTCCGTCGCCTCGATCGTGGTCATCAACGTCTACATCGCCCTGGTCGAAGGCCCCGTCCTCCCCCTGCTGCTGATGCAGACGGTGTTCACCGTGATCTGCGTCGGCGCGGTCTGGGCCAACCTGCGGCTCTGGCAGCTGGCCAAGGAAGCGCACGAGGGGCAGGAGGCACTGTCCAGGCTGGCGGTCTCCGAAGAGCGGCTGCGCTTCGCCCGCGATCTCAACGACCTGCTCGGACAGAGCCTCACCGACGTCGCGGCCCGGGCCGCCCACGCCGAGCAGACGCTGCGTAGCGATCCTGGCGCGGCGGCGGCGGAGATGTTCGGGGTACGCGACCTGGCCAGGCAGTCGTTACGCGAAGTCCGCACCGTCGTGCAGAACTACCGGGCCGTCGACCTGGACGAGGTGCTCGCCAGCGTGCGGGCGGTGCTGGAGGCGGCGGACGTGCGGTGCACCGTACGCGCCGACACGGCCTCGCTGACGCCGGAGACCCGCACGCTGCTGGCCACGGTCGTCCGCGAGGGCGCGACGAACGTGCTCAAGCACAGCCGGGCCGAACGCTGCACGATCACCATCGAGGGCGGCGTGCTGGAAATGACCAACGACGGGGTGAGCGGCCCAGTGGGCGAGCATGCGCCCAACGGGCTGGCGGGCCTGGCCGATCGCGTGCGCGCGGCAGGCGGCACCCTGAAGGCGGAGCCGGCGCCCGAGGGCCGCTACCTGCTGCGGGCAGGGGTGCCCGCATGATTCTCCGGGAGCCTTCATGACCATCCGCGTGCTGCTCGCCGACGACGAGCACCTCATCCGCGGCGCCATCGCGGCCCTGCTGGACCTCGAGGACGGCATCCAGGTCGTGGCCCAGGTCGGCCGGGGCGACGAGGTCCTCGCCGCGGTGAGCGAGCATCGGCCCGACGTGGCGGTGCTCGACATCGAGATGCCGGGCATGGACGGCCTGAGCGCGGCCGAGCGCATCAGCGCCCAGTGCAAGATCGTCATCCTGACCAGCCTGGGCCGGCCGGGCTACCTGCGCAGGGCCATGGCGGCGGGCGTGGGCGGGTTCCTCGGCAAGGACGCCTCGGCCGAGGAGCTGGCCATGGCGATCCGCAAGGTCCAGAGCGGCGGCCGCTACCTGGACGCGGAGCTGGCCGCGGCGGCGATGGCGGCGGGGGACAGCCCGCTGACCGAGCGCGAACGCGACGCGCTGCGGCTGGCCGGCGACGGGGCGACGATCTCGCGGATCGCCGGCGAGCTGCACCTGACCGAGGGCACCGTGCGCAACTACCTGTCGAGCGCCATGACCAAGCTCAACGCTCAAAACCGCCTGGAGGCGATCCGCACCGCCCAGCGCATGGGCTGGCTCTGAGCCCAGGATTCACATCGGCGTCGTGCCCCCGGCCACCCCGCCGCCGGCCGCGAGCGCGGGTCAGCAGCCCTGCCCGGAACGCAGGGTGATCCGCTTCTTGGCGCCGAGCACGACGTCCGGGCCGAACTCGTAGGTGTAGCCGGTCTTGTCGCGGATCGTCCAGCCTTCGAGATCGACCGTGCGCGTCGTCGTGTTGAGGACGGTGACGTACTCGGCGTTCAGCGAGCTGTTGGAGCGCCGGTCGGCCCCTGGGGAGTCGTAGTAGATCTTCACGATCTGGATCGCGGGAGCAGCCGCCTGGGCGGGGAGTGCCGTGCCGAGCGTCGCCGCCGCGACGAGCGCGGCCGATAAGACGATTCTCACCGTCGAGGTCCTCTACATGGGGGCAATGTGACGCATGTAAGGACGACGGATGACAGGGCACGGTTGGCATGGAAATGGCGCTGTTCGCAGGGTTATTTCCTGACGAGCAGCCCCACACATTCCACGTGATGAGTCATGGGGAAGGCGTCGAAAGCACGCAGGTCCTCCAGCACGTATCCGCGTTCGGCCAGCCACTTCAGATCCCGGGCGAACGTGGCGGGATCGCAGGACACGTACACGATCCGCAACGCCTCCAGCCCCGTGATCCGCTCGACCACCTCGCGCCCGAGCCCGGACCGCGGCGGGTCCACCACCACGAGGTCGGCGCGCTCGATCTGGAACCGGTCGAGCGCCTCCTCCACCCGCCCCCGCTCCACCCGCGCCTGCGGCAGGTCGCGCAGGTTGGCGCGGGCGTCGCGGACGGCCGAGGCCTCGGACTCCAGGCCGAACACCGCTCCCTCGGGCCCGACGGCCTCGGCGAGCCCGGCCGCGAACAGGCCCACGCCGCAGTAGAGGTCGAGCGCCCACTCGCCCGGGTCCGGCGCCGCGTACGCCAGCACGGCGTCCAGCAGCGTCTCCGCGGCCCCCGGGTGGACCTGCCAGAAACCGCTGCCCGCCACCCGGAACTCACGATCGGCCACGTGCTCGTGCAGCACTCCCGACCCGCGCCGCGGCACCGCGTGGCCCTTGCCCTGGTCGAGCAGGATCGAGGCGGGCGCGTCGAGCTCGGGGACGGTGACGCTGCGGCGCGGCCGGGGTGAGACCACGACGGCCCGGTCGCCGCTGGAGGAGGCGATGACCTCGACCCCGGCGGCGCCGGGCCAGTCATGCGCCTCCGCTCCGACCGCCTCCACCTCGGGGTGGGCGATCAGGCAGGCGTCCACGACCTCGATCTCGTGCGAACGGTGCCGCCGGAAGCCCAGCTCGCCGGTCGGCAGGGCGGCGAACTGCACGCGCGTACGCCAGCCGAGCCCGTCCTTGGCCCCCGGCACCTCCTCGACCACGACCTCACGCTCGATCCCCGCCAGCCGGTGCAGCTGCTCGGCCACGACCTGGGCCTTGAGTCGCCGCTGCGCCTGCGGCGTGGCGTGCTGCCAGTCGCAGCCGCCGCAGCGGCCCGGGCCCGCGTAGGGGCAGGGCGGGACCACGCGGTCGGGCGACGGCTCGAGGATCTCCACGGCGTCGGCACGCAGGAACCGGGTGGTCTCCTCGGTGACATCGGCGATGACCCGTTCGCCGGGCAGCGCGTGCCGGACGAACACCACGCGTCCTTCGTGGCGTGCCACACACCAGCCACCGTGCGCGACCGGACCCACCGTCAACTCGAGAGATACCTGTTCCACACCGCCACCCTATGCCCCCTACCTGGCCAGATTGATCCATTACTGTAGGTGGTCGTGGGAACGGCGAGGGTGGTACGGCGGCGGCCCGGCTTCGGGGGGACGCTGCTGGCCGTGCTGTTCGCCTGCGCGTCGCTGACGCCGTCGATGCTGCCCCGCACGTGGTTGTACCAGGGGGTGATGTGCGCGGTCACCGGCATTCTGGGGTACGCCGTGGGAGCCACGCTCGGCGCGCTGGGCCGGGCGGTGATCTCCTACCGGCTGCCGGAGCGGGGCCGCTGGATCGCCTGGCAGCTCCTGATCGGCGTGGGCGGGGCACTGGCGGCGGTCGCGCTCTGGTACAGCGTGGACTGGCAACGCGACCTGCGGGCGCTCATGGGCATGGACACGCGGATCACGTGGTTTCCTCCGGTGATCGTCGTGATTGCCGTCGCCCTCTTCACACTATTTCTCGCTATTTCGCGGCTTGTCCGCTTGGGTTGCCGCAAGCTGATCGCCTGGCTCGAGCGGTTCGTCCCGATCTATGTCGGCCATGTCCTCGGCGTGCTCGTCATCGGGCTCGTGGTCGTCGTCTTCGCCAATGATGTGGTCTTCTCCGCCTTCTCCGCCCGGGTGAGCGAGGTCTCCTCGGTCACCAACGCCGGCACCCACCCGGGGGTGCACAGGCCCACCTCCACCCTGGTGTCCGGCGGCCCGGGTTCGCTGGTGACCTGGGAGTCGCTCGGCAAGGAAGGCCGCCGCTTCACCGGCACCGCCACCACCCGCGCCAGGCTCGCCGCCTTCTCCGGCCGCCCTGCCGCCGACCCGATCAGGGTCTACGTCGGGCTCGACTCCACCCGCTCGCCTCAGGCCCAGGCGGCGCTGGCGGTTCGCGAGCTCGAACGCGCCGACGCGTTCAGCCGGCCTGTGCTCGCCGTGCTCGGCACGACGGGCACCGGCTGGGTCGACCCGCACATCGCCGACGCGCTGGAGTACATGTACAACGGCCGCTCCGCCATGGTCGCCCTGCAGTATTCGTATCTGCCGAGCTGGGCGTCGTTCCTGCTCGACCGGGACAAGGCGGCGGCCGCGGGGCGGGCGTTGTTCGAGGCGGTACGCGCCAGGTGGGCCCGGTTGCCGCCCGGTGAGCGGCCGAAGCTGGTGCTGTCGGGCGAGAGCCTGGGGTCCTACCAGCTGGAGGGGGCCTTCCTCGACCTGGAGGACCTGGCGGCCAAGGCTGACGGCGCGGTGTTCGTCGGCCCGCCGAACGCCAATCACATCTGGCGCAGCGTCACGAACGGCCGCGAACCCGGCAGCCCTGTGTGGCGGCCGGTCTACCAAGGGGGCAAGACGGTCAGGTTCGCCCAGCACCCCGACGACCTGGACCGGCCTCCGGGGCCATGGGTCCGCCCGCGCGTGGTCTACCTGCAGAACGCCTCCGACCCTGTCGTGTGGTGGTCTCCCGAGCTGATCTACCGCCGGCCGGCCTGGCTGGAGGGCGCGCGAGGTCCGGGGATGAATCCGGAGATGAACTGGTTCCCGCTCGTGACCTTCTGGCAAGTGCTGGTGGATCTGACGGCCGGGCTGTCCGTGCCGCCGGGCCACGGGCACCGCTACGGCCCCAACATCGTCGACGGCTGGGCCGCGGTCGCCGCGCCGCCGGGCTGGAACGCGTCCGACACCGACCGGCTGCGCGCGCTGATCAGCTCTTGAGCTGCTCCTCTTCCTTGACCGTCTGGTGCCACGGCCGGCGCACCGAACCCGGTGCGAACGGCTCCGGCCGGCCCTTGAGCCGGTCCGAGGAGTGCAGCTGCCAGGGCACGCTCGTGACCATGACCCCCGGCTTGAACAGCAGCCGCGCCTTCAGCCGGAGCGCGCTCTGGTTGTGCAGCAGGTGCTCCCACCAGTGGCCGACGACGTACTCGGGGATGAACACGGTCACCACGTCGCGCGGCGAGCGCCTGCGCAGGTGCTTGACGTAGTCGAGGATGGGCTGCGTGATCTCCCGGTACGGCGAGTCGAGCATCTTGAGCGGCACCGGAATGCCCCGCCGCTCCCACTCCTCCTGCAGCTTGCGCGCCTCCTCACCCTCGACGCCCACGGTGACGGCCTCCAGCATGGACGGCCTCGTGGCACGCGCGTACGCCAGCGCCCGCAGGGTCGGCTTGTGGATCTTGGAGACGAGCACGATGGCGTGGTTGCGCGCGGGCAGCATCGTCGGCTCGTAGTCCTCGGTGATCGCCAGCTCGGCCGCCACGTTGTCGTAGTGATGCCTGATGCCCTTCATCATGAGGAACAGGATCGGCATCGCGATCACCACGATCCATGCCCCGACCAGGAACTTCGTCAGCAGCACGACGATCAGCACGAGCCCCGTCATGATGCCGCCGAAGAAGTTGATCACACGGGAGCGGTGCATCTGGAGGCGGGTCTTGGGGTCGGTCTCGGTCTTCAGGTGACGGGTCCAGTGGATGACCATGCCGGTCTGGCTGAGCGTGAACGACACGAAGACGCCGACGATGTAGAGGTTCAGCAGGCGGCTGACGTCCGCGTCGAACCCCCACAGCAGCAGGCACGCGGCGGCCGCCAGGATGACGATGCCGTTGGAGAAGGCCAGCCGGTCGCCGCGGGTGTGCAGCTGGCGCGGCAGGTAACGGTCCTGCGCCAGGATCGAGCCCAGCACGGGGAAGCCGTTGAACGCCGTGTTGGCCGCCAGGAACAGGATCAGCGCGGTCACGGCCGAGATCACGACGAACATCAGCGACCCGCTGCCGAACACCGCGTCGGCCACCTGGGAGATGATCGGCTGCTGGTAGTAGTCGGGGCCCACCGGTGTGCCGTCCGGCCGGAGCAGGTCGTGCGCGACCACGGACGGCTCGGCGATCTTCACCCCGGACGCCAGCCCGAGCGCGATGATGCCGCTGAACATGGTGACCGCGACGAGGCCCATCATGAGCAGCGTCGTGGCGGCGTTCTTGCTCTTGGGCTTGCGAAAGGCGGGCACGCCGTTGCTGATGGCCTCCACACCGGTCAGGGCCGCGCAGCCGGAGGAGAATGCGCGCAGGATGAGGAACGCCGCGGCGAAGGCCGTCAGGTTGGTCTGCTCCGGCTCGATGGTGAAGTCGGCGCTCGGTGCCTTGATCTCGTCACCCAGCACCAGCAGCCGGAACCCGCCCCAAGCGACCAGCCCGAGCACGGCCACCATGAACGCGTACGTGGGAACGGCGAAGGCGGCGCCGGACTCGCGAATGCCACGCAGGTTGATCACGGTCAGCAGGATCACGATGGCGATGGCCACGGCGGGCTTGTGGTCGCCCACGAACGGGATCGTGGCGCCCACATAGTCGACACCGTTGGCCACGGACACCGCGACCGTCAGCACATAGTCGACCATGAGCGCGCTGGCCACGGTGAGGCCGGCGTTCTTGCCGAGGTTGGTGTTCGCGACCTCGTAGTCGCCGCCGCCGCTGGGATAGGCGTGCACGTTCTGCCGGTATGACGCCACGACCGTGAGCATCACGATCACGACGGCGATGGCGACCCAAGGGCTGTAAGCATAGAAGGAGACACCGGCCAGCGACAGGATGACCAGGATCTCCTGCGGGGCGTAGGCGACGGAGGAGAGCGCGTCACTCGCGAAAACGGGTAGTGCGATCCGTTTGGGGAGGAGTTGCTCATGGAGCTGCCCACTACGCAGGGCACGCCCCACGAGCAAGCGTTTGACAAGATCCGTTACCTTCGCCACGTAACGAGATGCTAGCCCCATACGCAGGCGCTAAACGAGGGGAGTCCCCACTGGGGCCATACTGGTGTCGAGCAACCGGCCGACCGCGAGATGCGGGGGGATATGCATATAGTGATCATGGGATGTGGCCGGGTGGGTTCGACCCTCGCGCACATCCTCGAAGACAGCGGCCATTCCGTCGCCATCATCGACCGCAACCCCCAGGCGTTCCGCCGGCTGCGCGCCGGGTTCCGGGGGCGGCGGGTGACGGGCGTCGGCTTCGATCGCGACGTGCTCACCGAGGCCGGTGTCGAGTCCGCGACAGCGTTCGTGGCGGTCTCCAGCGGCGACAACTCCAACATCATCTCCGCGCGCGTGGCCCGCGAGACGTTCGGCGTCGACACCGTGGTGGCCCGCATCTACGACCCCCGGCGAGCCGAGGTCTACCAGCGGCTGGGCATCCCCACGGTGGCGACCGTGCGCTGGACCGCCGACCAGATCCTGCGCCGCATCCTCCCCGAGGGCGCCGAGCCGCTCTGGCGCGACCCCACCGGCACCGTGGTGCTGGCGGAGGTCGCCGCCCATCCCACCTGGATCGGCACCCGCATCGCCGACCTGGAGAGCCGCGTCCGCACGCGCGCCGCCTTCGTCAACCGCATGGGCGAGGCCGTGACCATCACGGAGGACACCGTGGTCCAGGATGGCGATGTGCTTCACGTCATCGCCGCCGAGAACGACATGGACCGGATCAACAAGGTGCTCGCCGCGGCACCGGAAGAGGACCAGTGATGCGCATCGCCATCGCCGGAGCGGGGGCCGTCGGCCGTTCCATCGCGGCCGAGCTCCTGGAGAACGGCCACGAGGTCCTGCTCATCGACGTCGACCCCGCCGCCATCAAGATCGACAGCGTGCCGCGCGCCGAATGGCTGCTCGCCGACGCCTGCGAGATCGCGTCGCTGGACGAGGCCGGTCTCAACAACTGCCACGTTGTCGTCGCCTCCTCCGGCGACGACAAGGTCAACCTGGTCGTGTCGCTGCTGGCCAAGACCGAATACGGCGTGCCCCGCGTGGTGGCCAGGATCAACCACCCCAACAACGAGTGGCTGTTCAACGAGTCGTGGGGCGTCGACGTGGCCGTCTCGACCCCGCGCCTGCTGAGCGCGCTGGTGGAGGAGGCGGTGAGCGTCGGCGACCTGGTCCGCCTGATGACCTTCCGCCAGGGCCAGGCCAACCTGGTGGAGCTGACGCTGGCCGAGGACGCGCCGGTGGTCGGCCAGCGAGCCGGCTCGGTGCCGTGGCCGGTGGACGCGGCGCTGGTGGCGATCCTGCGCGAGGGCCGGGTCCTGGTGCCGACCGCGGACGATCCGCTGGAGGCGGGGGACGAGCTGCTGTTCGTCGCCAACCAGGAAGTGGAGCAGGAGCTCGCCCACCTCCTGTCCCTGCACTAGGGCAGGGCGCCCGCCGGGGTCTGCCGAGCGCCGCCAGGTTCTCGCCTGGCGGCGCTTCTTGCCGTCTCAGCCGAGCGGCACTACGGACCACCAAAAATCTTGCAAAAAATCTGTGGGCGCGTGTCGAAACCGCCTCGCCTCGTTCGCAGCGTATCCAGTGGGCCGGAAGAGCCGGCCCCGCCGATGCGAGGTTGACGACCATGACCCAGCAGCTTGCCCACTCCCCCGCCCGCCCCCTCTCCACCCGGCGTCTGCTGCTCGGCTGCGGCATCGTGGCCGGCCCCACGTACGTGATCGTGGCCCTGGCGCAAGCGCTCACCCGGGAGGGCTTCGACCTGGCCCGTCACCCCTGGAGCTTCCTGGCCAACGGCGAGCTCGGCTGGATCCAGACCACGAACTTCGTCCTCACCGCGCTGGCCACCATCGCCGCCGCCGTCGGCCTGCGTCGCAGCCTGTCCCCCGGGCGCGGCGCGCGCTGGGCGCCGATCCTGGTCGGCGCGTTCGGGGCTAGCATGATCGGCGCCGCGATCTTCCCCGCCGACCCCGCGATGGGCTTCCCCCCGGGAACCCCCGAAGGCCCCGGCACGGTCACCCTGTCAGGGACCCTGCACATGGCCGTCGGCGGCGTCGGATTCCTGTGCATGGCCGCGGCCTGCTTCGTCATCGCCTCCCGGCAGGCCCGCGAGGACCGCAAGGGCTGGGCCCTGTACTCCCGGGTCACCGGCACGCTCTTCATCGGCTCGTTCGCGGGCATCGCCGCCGGCGGCGGCGTCGCCTGGGCCAACCTGGCGTTCATCGCCGGCATCGTGGCGATCTGGAGCTGGCTGTCGCTACTGTCGCTGAGCCTGTCCCGCCAGACCGCCTGACTCCCCCTACGAAGACCTGACGTCCCCACCCAACGAAGAAAGGCAACGCACGATGCGCTACTTGGTCACGCTCAAGGTCGCCGCCCAGCCCGACGGGCCACCGCCGGCCGACCTCATGGAGGCCATCTTCAAACTCGGCCAGGAGGCCACCGAGGCCGGGGCCCTGCTCGACCAGAGCGGTCTGGCCCCCAGCTCCGAGGGGGCGCGGGTCGAGGTGAGCGGCGGCCGCCTGGCCGTGAGCGACGGGCCGTTCGCCGAGGCCAAGGAAATGATCAGCTACGCACTGTATGAGGTCAAGACCAAGGAAGAGGCCGTGGAGTGGACCTCCCGCTTCATCAAGCTGCACCGTGACCTGTGGCTGGGATGGGAGGGCCAGGCGGACGTGCTGCGGCTGTTCTCGCCGGCGGACTTCGCCCCACCGGCCTGACACCCCAGCACCCCACCGGCCGCGGACCGCGAACGCGCGGGTCCGCGGCCGGATGCTGTATTCAGGACGCATGACGGTAGCCGATTCCCATCGGGCGGTGGAGGCGGTCTGGCGGATCGAGTCCGCCCGCGTCATCGCCGCCCTGGCCCGCATGACGGGCGACCTCGCCCTGGCCGAAGAGCTGGCCCAGGACGCGTTGGTGGCGGCGCTCGAAGAGTGGCCCCGCAAGGGTGTGCCCGACAATCCGGGCGCCTGGCTGACGCTCACCGCCAAGCACCGCGCCATCGACCAGTTCCGCCGCCGCGACACCTACCAGCGCAAGCTGCAAGAGGTGGGCCGCGACATGGAGCTCCGTCAGGAAACGGCCGAAGCCGAGCTCGACGACGCCCTCGACGATCACATCGGCGACGACCTGCTCCGCCTCATCTTCACCGCCTGCCACCCCGCAGTGCCTGCCGAGGGCCGGCTCGCGCTCACCCTGCGCCTGCTCGGCGGCCTGTCCACCGCCGAGATCGCCCGCGCTTTCCTCGTCCCCGAGCCCACCGTCGGCCAGCGCATCTCCCGCGCCAAACGCACCCTCGCCGACCAGAAGATCCCCATCGAGCTGCCGCCGCCCGCCGAGCTACCGGAACGGCTGGCCTCCATCCTGGAGGTCATCTACCTGATCTTCAATGAGGGGTACGCGGCGACCTCCGGCGAGGACTGGATCCGCCCGTCGTTGTGCCAGGAGGCCATGCGCCTCGGCCGCATCCTGGCCGGCCTCATGCCTGCCGAACCCGAGGTGCACGGCCTGCTGGCGCTCATGGAGCTCCAGGCCTCGCGGATCCCGGCCAGAACCGCCGGGGACGGCTCCCCCATCCTCCTGCTCGACCAAGACCGCAGCCGGTGGGACCGGCTGCTCGTCCGTCGTGGTCTGGACGCGCTGCGCCGCGCCGAGGATCTGGGCACGCTCGGGCCGTACGGGCTCCAGGCCGCCATCGCCGCCTGCCACGCCCGCGCGCTGAAGCCGGATGCCACCGACTGGGAGCGCATCGCCGCGCTGTATCGGCTGCTGGCTCACCTCACGCCCTCGCCGATCGTCGAGCTGAACCGCGCGGTCGCGGTCGGCATGGCCTACGGACCCGCACGCGGGCTGGAGCTCGCCGACGCCCTCAGGGACGAGCGCGCCCTGCGGGATTACGCGCACCTGCCTGCCGTCCGCGGGGACCTGCTGGCCAAGCTGGGGCGGGCGGAGGAGGCGGCCGCCGAGTTCCGCCACGCAGCCAAGCTGACCCGGAACGCACGCGAGCGCGAGCTGTTCCTGGAGCGCGCCGCCGCGCTGTCAGCCTGACCGCGCGGCGTCAGGCTGGGGCGACCGGGGGTTTGATCGGAGTGCGGCCGCGGCCCAGGACCCAGAGCATCGCGGCGAGCGCGGCCACCTGGAGCGGCCAGCCCATTGCGATCTTGGCGACCCCGAGCGCCGCCACCGCCTGGTCCCCGCCGCCGAACAGGTAGACCGGCCCCTGCACCGCCACCCTGACCGCGCACGGCAGCATGAGCAGCCACGTCAGCCGCGTGCAGAGCCTCACGATGCCCGGATCCTTGTGCCAGCCGGTCGGGTCGTTGGTGACCGAGCCGATCAGGAAGCCCACGACCGGCCACCGGGTGACGATCGACAGCAGCATCCCCACCATGTAGGCGGCGTTCCACAGGATGCCGGGCAGGAAGAAGTCTTTCGCGTCGCCTGATCGGCTGGCGAAGAACCAGCCGATCGCGATGCCGATCAAGCTGTTGATCACGAACTGCGGGCTGGACCGCTGCACGATCCTGGCCACCAGCAGCACGACCGCCAGCGAGATGCTGATGATGAGCGACAGTTTGAGGTCCTCGGTGGAGATCCAGGACACCGTGAACGCGATCGTCGGGATCGCCGCCTCGAGGATGCCGCGCACCCCACCCAACGCCTTGGCGAGCTGCGCTCGCACCGCCGCTTCCACGGTGTCGTGGGCGACCTCTTCCGCCTCAGCACTCACCTGGTCAACTCCCTGGGCGCAGCTCGTAGCGTGGATTGAACATCACCTTGCGCCCGTCCTGCATGCTGACCAGGCCCTCGGCCTTGACCGTGCGGCCGGGCTCGATGCCCGCGATCTTGCGGCGGCCGAGCCACACCAGGTCGATGACATCTGACCCGTCGTAGAGCTCGGCTTCGAGAGCGGGGGCACCGCCCCTTGGACGCAGCGTCACCGTACGTAGCGTACCCGCTACGCAGAAGCGCCGTCGGCCGCCACACGACGCGATCGGCGTCGCGCCGACCTCATCGGCGTCTTCCCGCAGCTCCTGGGCCTCGATCTCGGACTGCGGGGATGCCAGCCGGCTGAAGAAGCCGCGCAATCCCCCGCGTTTGGGGGGCTCTGCCGTACTCATGATGAATCAGCCTATGCGAATGTCAGCCCTTAGCGAATCTCGCTGATTTCAGGTCCTCGTCGGAAGGGGTCGTAGCCGGGCCGCTCCTCGGCCTTCTCGCCGGTCTGCTCATTGGGCCGGCGCAGCGGGATCGGCTCCTCCCGGGCCATCGGCTCGTCGCCGCGGACCACCACGACATCCTTGATGAAGTCGGCGAACGCCTCGAAGACCGCCTCGTCGCGCGCGGCCTTGCCGGAGATCAGCGCCAGCAGGAGCCATCGTGGGCCGTCGATGCCGAGGTAACGGACCGGCATGACGGTGCCGTCGGCGGCCTTGACCTCGCCGCTCAGTTCGGTGCCGAACGGGCCTTCCCGCTCTTCCAGGTCCTTCGCCTGCGTCCGGATCTTGGTCTTCACATCGTCCCACAGGCCCGAACTGCGCGGGGCGGCCAGCGCCTGCAGCGACAGCATGCTGTCGTCGTAGCGGACGACGACGCTGACGTGCTGGTCGCCGACCGTGGCCGGCCGTAGGTCGAAATCGGGGATGTCCGGCAGCCGCAGCCCGCCGTAGTCGATCCTGTCGGTGTCCGGGTGAGGCTCGTCGGCGTCCCAGGGGCCGGACTCCCGCGTGGGGACGGCAGGCTCCTGCTCGTGCGCGGCCGCCTGCTCCGGCTGCTCATGCCGACGACGACGTCGGAACACTTTAGTCACTCTCCCTGTTCGCTTGGGCCGCGGAACGGCCCGTCCGTCAACGTCCGGTCGATCCGAAGCCGTTCGCGCCGCGCACCGAGCCCGGCAGGCGCTCGACCTCGGAGAACGCCGCACGCTCGACCCGCTGGATCACGAGTTGCGCCACGCGGTCGCCGCGCTGGAGCCGGAACGGCTCCTTGGCGTCCGTGTTGATCAACGTCACCTTGATCTCGCCCCGGTAGCCGGCGTCGACCGTGCCGGGCGCGTTGACCATGGTGACCCCGTGCCTGGCCGCCAGCCCCGAGCGCGGATGGACGAACGCCGCATAGCCGTCGGGGAGGGCGATCGCCACGCCCGTCCCGACCACGGCCCGCTCGCCGGGCAGCAGCTCGACGTCCTCAGCCGCGTAGAGATCGGCGCCCGCGTCTCCCGGATGGGCATAGGACGGCATCGGCAGCTCGGCGTCGAGCCGGTGGATGAGGACCTCCACGTTGCTCAAGGGTTCACCTCGTAGTCCTGGTGCTCTGCGGCGATGGCGGCCAGGTCGCCGTGCTTGGCGAAGTGCTCCATATTCACCTCGATGAACAGCGCTGCCGCGCGGACGGCGACCGGTCCGTCGGGGGCGCCGATGCGCCCCTCTGCCTCAAGGTACGCCTTCCTGCCCGCGATGCCGTTGCACCAGGCGCGCAGGTGGAGTGTCGTGCCCACGGGAACGGGGAGAAGGTAGTCGGTCTCCAGCCGTCCCGTCACATAGGGCTTGCGGAACAGGTAAACAGACATACCGATGACCTCATCCATGGCGGCGGCCAGCACGCCGCCGTGCGCCAGCATGGGTGCGCCCTGGTGCGCCTCCCCTACCGTGAACTCGGCCTCGACGGTCGCGCCGTCGGGGGTCCTGGCCGTGAGGTGCAGGCCGGTCGGGTGGTCATCGCCGCACCCGAAGCAGCGGCTGTAATGGGAGCCCAGGTGGGTGCCCGGCGGCGCGTCGGGGTGCGCCGCGGGCACACCGGCGCCGTGTGGCGGGGTGGTGAGGGAGGAACGGGTCACGGGTGACGAGGTTACTCCGTGTCCCGGCCCTGCCCGTCCCGGGTCCGCGCTCCGCCTCACACCGGCCGTCCACGGCACGCGCCACGCCCATGCCTTACGCGTCTTCGGTGCGCGCTGTGCCCGTTCCGCGTTCGTGCTCCGACCGAGTTCCGCCCGCGGGAGGGGTCCCGCCGGCCGAAGGCGGCCGTGCCGCGGGCGGCGTGTCCTCTGCGGGAACAGGCCGGGGTGCAGGCCCGGGTGCAGGGCGCGGCGGCTCGCCGCCGGGCGGTGGCTCGACATGGTCCTCGGGCGGCGGCGGCAGGGCCGGCGGCTCGTGCCTGAGCTCCGGCAGGGCCCGGTAGAGCACCGCCGCCACCGGCACGGCCACGGCCGCCCCGGCGATGCCCGCCAGGATGCCCCCGATGGACAGCACCAGGATGATCGCCAGCGGATGGAAGTTGAGCGCCCGCCCCACGATGAGCGGCTGCAGCACATGGTTTTCCAGCTGCTGCTCCACGATGAGGATCCCGAGGAAGACCAGCGCGAGCACGAGCCCCTTAGCACCCAGCGTGACGAGCGTGGCCACCGCGCCGGCGAAGAAGATGCCGACGATCGGGATGAAGCTGGCGAAGAAGATCAGCACCGCCAGCGGCGCCCACAGGGGCACCCCCATGCCGGCCAGCACGATGCCCATGATCAGCCCGTGCACCGCGGCCACCGCCACGGTGCCCTGCACGTAGTGGGAGAGCGTGAGCCACGCGGCCCGCCCCGCCCGGTCCACGCGCGGCGCCATCCGGCCGAATCCCCTCAGGAACCACGCCCAGATCCGGTCGCCGTCCTTGAGCAGGAAGAACGTCACGAACAACAGGAGCACTATGGACGCGAGCACCTCGAGGGCGGCCGCGCCGGCGCTCAGCACGGTGCCGCCGATGGCCTGGCGTTGCGTGTCGACGATCTTGGCGAGCTCGTCGACGTACGCCGTGATCTGCGCCTGCTCGAGGTGCAGCGGACCGGTGATCAGCCAGTGCTGCACGTCGCGAGCGGTCGCCTGCACCTGCCTGACCAGGTTGGGGAACTCCTCGCTGGCCCGCGCCCCGACCAGCCAGCCGGTGCCGATGAGCACGGCCAGGGCCACCACCATGGTGATCCACGTGGCGTAGATCGGCCGTATGCCCGCCTTCCGCAGGCGGTTGGTCAACGGGAACAGCAGCGCGGTCAGCAGCAGCGCGATCGCCACCGGCAGCGCCACGAACGTGAGCCGGGCGATGACCAGGGCGAAGAAATAGACGACCACGCCGACGAGGATCAGGCACACGCACCACGCGGCCATCCTGGCCAGCACGGGCGGCACGAGTTTGGTTGGGCGGTCCGGCAGCACGTGTTCAAGACTGGCACGTCCGGGCCGCGGATGCGCGCCGATAATCGCCGCTGCGGCTCACAACCGGCCGACGGCCTACGATCGGGCCCGGCGGAACCGGATCCGGGGTGGGCGACTACGGACCGGCGCTCGCCGGTACGGGCAGCTCGCGCATCGAGCGCAGGGGCGAGGTGACCAGCCACAGGAACGCCAGGCAGCCCCCGAGCGCTGCCACCAGGAGCGTGTTCCGCACCCCGATCACCTCGCCCAGCACGCCACCGATCACTCCGCCCAGCGGCATCGTCCCCCAGACGGCGAAGCGGATGGTGGCGTTCATCCGGCCGAGCAGCGGCTCGGGCGTGATGGCCTGGCGGAAGCTGAGCTGGGTGACGTTGTAGACCACCACGGAGGCCCCGACGCCGAATTCGTACAGCCCGAACAGCAGGAGGCGCCAGTCGGCCTCCAGCCACGGCAACACGAACGTCAGCGGCGCGGGCAGCGCGATGGCCACCCACATCGTCGGCCCCTGCCCGAGCCACCGGGCGATCCTGGCGTTGACCAGCGCGCCGGCAAGCCCGCCGACCCCACCCGCGGCCATGAGCAGCCCGATCGTGCCCGCGGCCAGCCCAAGCTCCCTGGCCAGCAACAGCAGGACCATCGGGAAGGCCATCGCCGAGAACAGGTTCGAGGTGGCGGTGCAGGCCGTGATGCGGCGCAGCAGCGGGTGCCCGAGCACGAATCTGACGCCTTCGGCGATCTCCCGGCCCAGGTGGCCACGGCGCGCCTCCTGGCGCTCCTCGCGCTTGCGGATCCTCCCCAGGCACAGCGCCGACCAGACGAACCCGGCCACGGTGACGCTCAGCGCGAAGGGCGCGGTGAGGAACTGGATCAGGTAGCCGCCCGCGCTGGGTCCGCCGAGCTGGGCCACCGTGCGCACGATCTCCAGCGAGGAGTTGCCCGCCACGAGCCGCTCCCGCCCGACCAGGTGCGGCAGGTAGCTCTGGTAGGCCACGTCGAAGAACACGGTGAACACCCCGAGCACGAGCGCCACCGCGTACAGCTGGTGGATCGTCAGCGCGTCCAGCCACCACGCCAGCGGCACCGACGCGAGCGCCGCGGCCCGCGCCCAGTCGGCGACGACCATGACGACGCGTTTGCGCAACCGGTCCACGATCGCTCCCGCGGGCAGCCCGATCAGCACGAACGCCAGCGTCTGGCACGCGGCCAGCAGCCCCACCTCGAACTCCGAGGCCCGCAGCGCCGACACCGCGACCAGCGGCAGGGCCAGCAGGAGGATTTGGGCGCCCGCCTGGCTGGCGCTGTCGGCCAGGAACAACCCGCGGAAGTCGTGATCGCGCAACAAGCTCACGGGGTAGACGATCCATGACCGATTGATAAATGTCAATCAGTTGTAGGCTGGCGTGCCATGGGCAACAAACGCCGCCCGGCCACCGAGGCGGAGGCCCGCGCCCTGGCCTCGGCCATCCGCCTGCGCATCCTGCGGCTCTGCCTCGACCAGGCGTTGACCAACAAGGAGATCGCCCAGCGGCTCGGCGCCAACCCCGCCACCACGCTTCACCACGTGCGCAAGCTGGTCGAGACGGAGTTCCTGGCCGCCGAGCCCAGCCGCCCCGGCCCGCGCGGCTCGACCGAGATCCCCTACCGCGCCACGGGCAAGTCCTGGGAGATGGACGTCCGCGAGAGCGGCGTCATCGGCGCCAAGGCGGCGATGCTGGACGCCTTCCTGGAGGAGCTCAAACTCGTCGACGTCGAGGAGGGCCATTTCACCAGGCTGGGACTCAGGCTCACCGCCGAAGGCCTCGGCGAGCTGCTGGAGCGGCTGCAGGAGGTTTTCGACGACTTCCGCGACCGGCGACCGCCGCCGGACGGGGAGGCGTACTCGCTGTTCGTGGCGCTCCACCGGGACGTGAGCCGCGACAGCTGAAGCGGGGGGACGCCGCGCGTCCCCCCGGGCGTCAGCTCAGGTGCACCTCGACCGTCAGCTCGTCACCGTGGTCGAGCACGAACTCCTCAACGTTGCCCGCCGCGCACAGATCGTCCTGCGCCTGCCGCACGAGCTCCGCCTCAGGGCCCGTGACCGTCAGCCGGGACACCTCGGCCCGCATCGACAGCTTGGCCTCCGACTTGGCCTTGCGCACCCGCCGGAGCACGTCCGAGGCCACGGCGAGCACCGCCGGGTTCCCCGTCCCGGGCTCGGCGGCGGGCCACGGCGCACGGTGCACCGAGCCCTCCCGCCACCAGGACCACACCTCTTCGGTCACGAACGGCAGGAACGGCGCGAACAGCCGCAGCAGCACGTCGAGCGCCTGCCGCAGCGCCGCGTGGGCGGAGGCGGACCCGTCGTAGGCCCGCGCCTTGACCAGCTCCAGATAGTCATCGCAGAACGCCCAGAAGAAGCGCTCCACGGCCTCCAGCGCCCGGGTGTGGTCGTAGGCCTCGAACGCCTCGCCGGCCTCGCGCACGGCCTCCGACAGCGCCGCCAGCATCGACAGGTCGAGCGGCTCGGTGACCTCACCGTCGCTCTCGGCCAGGCCGAGCACGAACTTGGACGCGTTGAGGATCTTGATGGCGAGCCGCCGCCCGATCTTGAGCTGCCCGACGTCGAACGCGGTGTCCACGCCGTAGCGCCCGTTGGCCGCCCAGTAGCGCACGGCGTCGGAGCCGTGCTGCTCCAGCAGGTCCATGGGCGTGACCACGTTGCCCTTGGACTTGGACATCTTCTTGCGGTCGGGGTCGAGGATCCACCCGGAGATCGCGACGTCGCTCCACGGCAGCCCGCCGAACTCGTCGTGCGACCTGACCACGGTCGAGAACAGCCAGGTGCGGATGATCTCGTGGGCCTGCGGCCGCAGGTCCGCGGGGAAGACCCGCTTGAACAGGTCGTCGTCGCTCTCCCAGCGGCCGGCGATCTGCGGCGTCAGCGACGAGGTGGCCCAGGTGTCCATGACGTCCGGGTCGGCCATGAACCCGCCGGGCACGCCGCGCTGGTCCTCGGTGTAGCCGGGCGGCACGTCGGAGGACGGGTCGATCGGCAGCGTGTCCTCGGTCGGCACGATCGGCGCGTCGTGGACCGGCTGCCCGGACTCGTCGACCGGATACCACACCGGGAACGGCACGCCGAAGAAGCGCTGGCGGGAGATCAGCCAGTCGCCGGTGAGCCCCTCGACCCAGTTGTCGAAACGCACCCGCATGTGCGGCGGGTGCCATCGCAGCTCCCGCCCGCGCGCCAGCAGCTGCTGGCGCAGCTCCTCGTCCCTGCCACCGTTGCGGATGTACCACTGGCGGGTGGTGACGATCTCGAGCGGCTTGTCGCCCTTCTCGTAGAACTTCACCGTCCGCGTAACCGGCCGCGGCTCGCCCTCGAGGTCGCCGGACTCGCGCAGCAGCTCCACGATCCGCTCGCGCGCGCTGTGCACCGTCTTGCCGGCCAGCTCCTTGTAAGGCTCCGCGTCCACGCCCTCCGGCGGCACGGGCAGCAGCCGCCCGTCCCAGCCGATGACCGGCCGGATAGGCAGCCGCAGCTCCCGCCACCAGGTGACGTCGGTGATGTCGCCGAACGTACAGATCATCGCGATGCCCGAGCCCTTGTCCGGCTCGGCCAGGTGGTGCGCCAGCACCGGCACCTCGACCCCGAACAGCGGCGTCAGCACCGACGTGCCGAACAGCTCCTGGTAGCGCTCGTCGTCGGGGTGCGCGACCAGCGCCACGCACGCCGGGATCAGCTCGGGCCTGGTCGTCTCGATCCAGACCGGGCCCTTCTCGCCGTAGAACGAGATCCGGTGGAAGGCGCCGGGCCACTCCCGGTCCTCCAGCTCCGCCTGCGCGACGGCGGTGCGGAAGCTGACGTCCCACAACGTCGGCGCCTCGGCCAGGTAGGCCTCGCCGCGCGCCAGGTTGCGCAGGAACGCCCGCTGCGAGACCGCCCGCGCCTCGTCGCTGATCGTCGTGTAGAGCAGCGACCAGTCCACCGACAGGCCGACCCGCCGCCACATCTCCTCGAACGCCTGCTCGTCGATCGCGGTCAGCTTGTGGCACAGCTCCACGAAGTTGCGCCGCGAGATCGAGACCTCGCGTTTGCCGGGCTTGTCCGGTGGAAGGAAGTCCGGGTCGTACGGGAGCGACGGGTCGCACCGCACGCCGTAGACGTTCTGCACCCGCCGCTCCGTGGGCAGGCCGTTGTCGTCCCAGCCGATGGGGTAGAAGACCGCCTTACCGATCATCCGCTGATAGCGGGCCATGATGTCGGTTTGGGTGTAGGAGAAGACATGACCGACGTGCAGCGACCCGGACACGGTCGGCGGCGGCGTGTCGATCGAGTAGACCTGATCGCGCGGCTTGGACCGGTCGAAGCGGTAGGTGCCGTCGGCCTCCCAGCGAGCTACCCATACCTGCTCCAAGCCGTCAAGGGTCGGCTTTTGGGGCATGGATGCATGGCGTAGGCGCTCCTGAGTCATGCCTCCTTATGGTACGGCTTCACGGGCGCCACAAGCGGTAGAGACTAGTGTTCGTTACATATGGGGAAGGAGATCGGGATGGCGGACGACAAGCCCGACGTGGCCTGGCGGATCATCGGCGGCCTCGTGGGTCTGGTGACCGGGTGGGCGATGAAAAAGCTCCTCGGGTTCGTCTGGGTGAAGACGACCGGCAAGGAGCCGCCGGTCGACAGCGAGTCACCCGAGGTCAGCATGGGCGAGGCCATCGGCTACGCCGTGCTCATGGGCGTGGGCATGTCCGTGGCGCAGATCGTGGTCAACCGGACCGCCAGGAAGCGCTACGACGCGTGGAAGTCGCTGAAGCAGGTGACTCCAGGGCAGTGAGAAACTCGCTCGCCCAGCGGTCCACGTCGTAGGTGGCGACCCGGCGGCGCATCGTACGCATCCGCCGGGCCAGCTCGTGCGGCGTGGCCCGCATCGCGGCCAGCATCTGCCGTTTGACGTCCTCGACGTCGTACGGATTGACCAGATAGGCCTGGCGCAGCTCGTCGGCGGCCCCGGCGAACTCGCTGAGCACCAGCGCGCCGTGCAGGTCGTGATGGCAGGAGATGTACTCCTTGGCCACCAGGTTCATCCCGTCGCGCAGCGGGGTCACGACCATGACGTCGGCGGCGAGATACAGCGCGGCCAGCTCCTCGTGGTCGTAGGACTGGTGGAAGTACACGATCGGCTGGTAGCCGAGCTGCGCGTGCTCGCCGTTGATCCGCCCCACCTGCAGCTCGATGTCGTCGCGCAGCCGGCGGTATTCCTCCACCCGCTCCCTGCTCGGCGTGGCGATCTGCACGAAAACCGCCTCGCCCGACTGCAGCCGCCCGTCCTTCAGCAGCTCGCCGAACGCCTCGAGCCGCTGGCCGATCCCCTTGGTGTAGTCCAGGCGGTCCACGCCGAGCAGCACGTGCTCGGGGTCGCCGAGCTCCACCCTGATCTCCTTGGCCCGCGCCACGACGCTGGACTCGCGTACCAGTGAGTCGAGCTGCCCGAAGTCCACGGAGATCGGGAACGCCTGCGTCTGGACGATACGGTCGTCGAGGAAGATCTCGTTGCCCTTGTACGGCAGCCCCAGCAGCCGCCGGCACAGCCTGCGGAAGTTGGAGGCACCGCCGGGCAGCTGGAAGCCCACCAGGTCGGCCCCGAGCAGCCCTTCGACCAGCTCCTTGCGCCACGGCAGCCGCCAGAACAACTCGACCGGCGGGAAGGGGATGTGCAGGAAGAACCCGATCCGCAGGTCGGGCCTGAGCCTGCGCAGCATGGCAGGCACCAGCTGGAGCTGATAGTCCTGCACCCAGACGACCGCGCCTTCCTCGGCCGCGTCGGCGGCGGCGTTGGCGAAGCGCTCGTTGACCTCCCGGTAGGTCTCCCACATCTCCCTGTCGAACACCGGCGGCGCCACGACGTCGTGGTAGAGCGGCCACAGCGTGGCGTTGGAGAAGCCCTCGTAATAGAGCTCCACCTCGCGGGCCGACAGCGGGACCGGGATCAAGTTCATGCCGCCCTGCTCGAACGGCTCCAGCTTCTCGTCGGGCGCCCCGTGCCAGCCGGCCCACGCTCCGTGGCGGCGTTGCATCACCGGCGCGATCGCGGTGACGAGCCCGCCGGGGCTCCTGCGCCACGAGGCCGTTCCGTCAGGCTCGATCGTCCTGTCCACCGGCAAGCGGTTCGCAACGATCAGAAACGAGCTCCGGCCAGTCACGCAGTTCCCTCCTCTTATGGGGTCATGTCAGGTGAGCCGCCCATGGCACGGCTCAGGGCGGCCGCCACCGACTCCGGACCCGCGTGGGGGATGATCGCGGCGATGTGGGAGTCGGGCCTGATGACCCATGCCTCCTCAGGCCCGGCGCCAAGCCTTTCAGTGAGCGAGCCGGTCCCATCCATCTCCGCGAGCCCGCGTACGGCGAGCGGCGCCGTAGTGACCTTGCCCAGGACCTGCACAAACAAACTCGAATCGCACATATCACCCAGAAGTACGAGAAATCCATCCCGGCAGAACTCCCGCAGCCGCCCGCCCGGAATGCTCGCGTCGGGCAGGATCACACCGGGCGCGGGCGGGCACAACGCGCCTTTGGGCGGCCTGCCCGTGAAGGGCCGCGTCGGCTCGGGCGTGGTCAACGGGGAATCGACATACCAGTAGGGCTCGGCGAAGCGCCCGGAGTCGATCTCCGCGACCAGCCCGCCCTCCAGCACCGCCCGCCGGTGCATCCGCTCCTCCACGCTGCGGGGCGCGATAAAACGCATGGTGGCGGCGGTGACCTCGAGGTTCTCCCGCGCGGCCGCGTGCCGCTCGGCGTGGTAGGACTCCAGCAGGCCGTCCCCGGCCCAGCCGTTGAGCACGAAGGCCAGCTTCCACGCCGCGTTCTCAGCGTCGGGCACGCCGGAGTTGAGCCCGCGCGCGCCGAACGGGGCCACCAGGTGAGCGCAGTCGCCGGCCAGCAGGACCCGGCCGACGCGCATGCGGGAGGCGATGCGGGAGTGAAAGCGGTAGGTGCTGTGCCAGATCAGCTCGTAGGGCCGCTCACCAATGATTTGCCTGATTTTTCGCGAAATATCAGTCTTCGTTGGGATGAAGTCGGGCGCGATCTGCCAGTCGATCCTGAACGTGCCCCCTGGGCACGGGTGGATCAGCACCTGCCGTCCCGGATTCCAAATGGGATCGAAGTAGAAACGGCGCTCGCTCTCCCAGCCCGGCAGGTCGGCCTTGATGTCACAGATCAGGAACTGATCGTCGAACGTCTCGCCGTCGAAGGTGACGCCGAGCGACTGGCGTACCTGCTGGGCCCGCGCTCCCGCGCAGACCAGCACGTATGGTGCCCGCAGCAACCGCTGCCCGCAGTGCACCGTGACGCCGGAGGCGTCCTGCGTGAGCCCGGTGGCCTCGTGATTCCAGCGCACCTCGATGAGCGGCTGCCCGGCGATGGCCTCGTCGAGAATCTGCTCGGTACGCGCCTGCGAGATGTTGACGAACGGGGGCATCGGGCCCTCCCGCTCGAACGACCAGGAGAACAACTCACGGTCGCGGTAGTAGGTGCGGGCGGTCGTCCAGGTCAGCCCCTCCTCGGCCACCTTGCCCGCCCCCACCGCGGCCCAGACGTCGAGCACGTCCCGCTGCTGGCAGATGGAGCGCGACCCGCCCGCGTCCCGCCCCGGCCGCCGGTCCAGCACCAGCACCTGGATGCCCCAGCGGGCCAGCAACAACGCGGCACTCTGCCCCACCGGCCCCGCGCCGATCACGATGACCTGCGGCTCGGTGTTCACGACTGCAGCTCGTTCCAGACCTCGCGGTCGCGCTCGGCGGTCCAGATGCGCGGCCGCTCGACGCCGTGCAGCTCGTCCCAGAGCCGGGAGACGTTGAACGGCAGGCAGTGCTCGAAGATCGGCCAGCCGCCGTAGCGGGGCTCCAGAGCGCGGTGGGCGTTGTCGAACGCCTCCTTCAGCGTGCCGGCGGTGCTCACCTCGCGCATCATGACGCGCAGGAAGTCACGGGTCTGCGCGATGGCCGCCTCCACCCCGGCCTTGCCCCTGGCCACCGCTCCCCTGCCGCCGACCAGCGTCTCCGCCCCGAAGGACGCCACCCGGTCGAGCGTCCCCGCAGACCACTCGCGGTGGAAGGCGTCGCCGGTGTAGAGGGCGGCCTGCGACTCCACGAGGTCGCCGGCGAACATGATCCGGTGGCGCGGCAGCCACGCCACGAGATCTCCCTCGGTGTGGCCGCGCCCGCAGTAGGCCAGCACGAGATCGCCCCGGTCGCCGCCCAGGTCGATGGTGAAGGTGTCACTGAACGTCGCCGTCGGCCACGTCAGGCCGGGGATCGACTCGGGCTCCTTGAACAGGCGGGGCATCCTGGCGTATTCACTGGCCCAGTCCTGCTCGCCGCGCTCGGCGATCAGCTCGCGCGTCTTGTCGTGCGTCACGATCACGTCCGCGCCGAACGCCGACGCGCCCAGCACCCTGACGGCGTGGTAGTGCGACAACACCAGATACCTGATCGGCTTGCCGGTGTGCGCACGCAGCCTGGTCAGCCACTCGCCGGCGGCCACCGGCGTGGCCAGGGCCTCGAAGCAGACGAGGAAGTCCTCGCCCTCGATGGCGCCCACGTTGGGGTCGCCTTCGGCGGTGAGCGCGTACACGCCGTCCGCCAGCACCTCCAGGGTCTGCCTCTTCTCACCGAGATCCGCCGACGAGGCGAACGGCTTGGCCATGGCTCTCCTCCCGTCACCACTCGTAGAGTCCCTTCCCGCTCCCGCGGCCCCCTCCCGGGGCGGGGTCATGCCGGGCGGCGGGACTGCACCAGGTGGAAGCGGCCCGCCACGTAGCCGGGGTCGGTGAGGGAGGCCGTGGCGGCCGGATTGGCGCCGGTGCCGTGGTAGTCGCTGAAGGCGGCCGACTGGTTGACGAAGACGCCGGCGGTCAGGTTGCACGACAGGTTCACGCCCGCGTCCAGTGCCGCGCTCTCGACCTGGTCGAGCACCTCGGCGGAGGTGGAGTAGGCGGATGCGGTGAGCGCCCCGCGCGCCTTGGTCGTGCGGCGCAGCACCTCCAGGCTCTCCTCGGTGGAGGCCGTCGGCACGAGGAACGCGATGGGGCCGAAGTGCTCACGTCCGTAGACGTCGGAGGCGGACGGATCCACCCGGACGATCACCGGCGTCCTGATCACCGCGTCAGGGAACGACGGGTGCTGGACGGCCCGCGACGGCAGCACCACCTCCCCCAGCGAGGGCGCGCTCTCCACGCGCACCAGCACGTCGGGGTTGACGATGGCGCCGGTCAGCTCGACCGCCCGCGCGTCGTCGCCGAGCAGCTTGCCGACCGCCGCGGCCAGCCCCGCGGCGACCTCGTCGAAGCTCTTGTGCCCCTCGTCGGTGTCGATCCCGCCGGCGGGGACGAGGATGTTCTGTGGCGCGGTGCACATCTGCCCGCTGTAGAGGGACAGGGAGAACGCCAGATTGCCCAGCATGCCCCGCCAGGAGTCGGTGGAGTCGACGACGACGGTGTTGACCCCGGCCTTCTCGGTGTGCACGAGGGCCTGACGGGCGTTCTGCTCCAGCCACTCGCCGAACTCGGTGGAGCCGGTGAAGTCGACGATGCGCACGTCCGGGTGCGTGGCCAGGGTCTTGGCCAGCCCCCGGCCCTCCTCGGCGGCCAGCGACACGAGCGCCGGGTCGAAGCCCGCCTCGGCGAGCACCTCGCGGGCGATCCGCACCGTGATCGCGAGCGGCAGGACGGCCCGGGGATGCGGCTTGACGATCACCGGGTTGCCGGTGACGAGCGAGGCGAACAACCCCGGGTAGGCGTTCCACGTGGGGAACGTGTTGCATCCGATCACCAGCGCGACGCCCCTGGGCACGACGGTGAAGCGCTTGTCCATGACGAGCGGCTCGCCTTTGCCCGGCTTCTCCCAGCGGGCGATCGAGGCGGAGGAGGTCATGGCGGCGTAGCCGTACGCGACGGCCTCCAGCGCGCGGTCCTGCGCGTGCGGCCCGCCGGCCTGGAACGCCATCACGAACGCCTGCCCGGTCGTGTGCTGCACCGCGTTGGCGAGCTCGAAGCTGTGCTGGTTGATCCGGTTGACGATCTCGACACAGGTCAGGGCGCGGGTGTCGGGGCCTGCGTCGCGCCAGGCCGGCATCGCCGCCTTGGCGGCGCCGATGAGCTGGTCGACGACGGGCTCGGGGTAGGTGACGCCGAGGTCGATCCCGTACGGCGAGCGCTCGGCGCCGATCCACGTCCCGGTGCCGGGCTGGTCGAGGGGGAACGGCTTGCCGAGGTAGGACTCGAACACCTCCTTGCCCCGCTCGGCCGCCCCTTCGCCGTACACGCGCGGGCTCGGCGACTCGGGGTAGGCGCTCCAGTATCCCCGTCCGGCGATCGCGGAAAGGGCTTTCTCCAGGGTGTCGCGGTGCTGTTCGAACATGGTTGCTCACCGTCTTGACAGAGATCGACCAGACGGTGAAGTGTTTACCGAACATTCGGTCAGTTGACAAGGGAGACCTGCGTTGGAAAGCGCGCGTCGCATGATGGACGCCGACACCGCCTCCGCGGCCCTGGGCATCGAGCTGACGGAGCTGGCGGAGGGCCGGGCGGTGTGCCGCATGACGGTGACCGGCCAGATGATCAACGGGCACGGGCTGTGCCACGGCGGCTACGTCTTCCTGCTGGCCGACACGGCCTTCGCCTGCGCGTGCAACACGCGCGGCCCCGTGACGGTGGCGGCGGGCGCGGAGATCACGTTCGTCTCCCCCGCCCGCGAGGGCGACGTGCTGGTGGCCGAGGCCGCCGAGCGGACCCGCTACGGCCGCAGCGGCATCTACGACATCACGGTACGCGGGCCGGACGGACAGGTGGTCGCCGAGTTCCGCGGCCGGAGCCGGGAGCTGAGACAGGTCATCGACTCGCGTCAGGATAATTAGGCATATGGTTACCCCCACCTCCGCCCCTTCGCGCCGGCGCGGGCATGATCCCGAGTCCGTGTTGTCGATCGCCGTGGGCGTCTTCAACGAGCGCGGCTACGACGGGACGAGCATGGAGGACCTGGCCAGGGCGCTCGGCGTCACCAAGTCGGCGATCTACTACCACGTGCCGGGCAAGGAGCAGTTGCTGGCGCGGGCGCTCGAGCGGGCGCTGGACGGGCTGTTCGAGCTGACCGCCGACGAGCGGGCGGCCACGGGCCCGGCGATCGACCGTCTGGAGTGGGTGGTGCGGCAGAGCGTGCGGCTGCTCATCGACCGGCTGCCCTACGTGACGCTGCTGCTCAGGGTGCGCGGCAACAGCGCGACCGAGCTGGCGGCGCTGGAGCGGCGGCAGGAGTTCGATGTTTTCGTCGGCGGGCTGGTCAGGGCGGCGGCGGAGGAGGGGACCGTCCGCCCTGACGTGGACCCGGCGCTGCTGACGAGGCTGCTGTTCGGCACGGTCAACTCGATCGCGGAGTGGTATCGGCCGGTGCCGGGCGCCTCGGCGGAGGACCTGGCCGACGGGCTGGTCAAGATGGCCTTCGGCGGCCTACGGCGATAGCTCGTCCCGGCGCGGCGGCGGGGGCAGCCTGCCACGCAGGTCATTGCGCACGGCCTCGGCCAGCCTCTTGGTGGCGGCCCTGTTGAGCGCGCCGCCGGCGACCGCCCCGGTGAGGAACGGGCCGAGCGTGGTCAGATGGCGGCCGAGGGTCCGCAGGAGGCGGTTACGAAGGGCGGTCTTGGCGGCCGCGCCGAAGGCGAGGGAGACGGACGCGGGAGCGAGGGGGTCAATCCCGCGTTGTCTGGCCCAGGCGGAGGTGAAGACGAAGGCGCGCTGGGTGCCGGTGCCCTCGACGCGTACGCCGTAGACCTCGTGCAGCTCGGCGAGGAGTTTCACCTCGATGGCGGCGACGACGATGGTCTCGGCGACGAGCTGCGCGGGGGCGGAGAGCAGGAGAGGTGGTGCGGCGAACTCGGCCGCCGCGAGCGCTCCGCCGATGGCGCCCACCGTCATCGTGGCCTTCTGCGCCGTGCGCACCAGATCGTCGGCGAGTTGCTCGCCGGTCAGGCCGTGATGATGCTCGGAGAGGGTGTGCAGGTCGCGGATCGGAATGCGCGGGGCGATGTTGAGGAAGACGTCTGCCAGCCAGCGGCCCCGGCCCGCGCCGGTCACGCGTGCCCTTTTCGCTCCCGCGGACAGAGCCTGGGCTAGACGGCCGAGCAGCCTGCGCCGCTCGGCCGGCTCGAGCTCACCGGGCTCGGTGAGTTTTCCGACGAGCTCGCCGACCTCTTTGTCGGGGTCGGCGATCTCGTTGCCCGGTTGTTGACGGTCGTTCTCCGGTACGGCCACGCGATGCCTCCGTCCTCATTGTCGACCGCTCAGGGTTCGCCGGCTCGCTGCTGTCGTACCCTGAGCCACGGCGATCAGGCGGCGCACTCCCGGCAGACCTGCTGGCCGTTCTTCTCAGAAGCCAGCTGACTGCGGTGGTGCACCAGGAAGCAGCGCGAGCAGGTGAACTCGTCGGCCTGGCGGGGAATCACCCGCAGGGAGAGCTCTTCATTCGACAGGTCCGCACCGGGCAGCTCGAGCGACTCGGCCAGGTCGGTCTCGTCGATGTCGATGCTGCCAGACGACTTGTCGGTGCGCCGCGCCTGCAGTTCCTGGAGACTGTCCTCCCCCAGGTCGTCGTCTGTCTTGCGCGGGCTGTCGTAGTCGGTAGCCATTGTGCTTACTCCATCCCCCTCATCTATAAGTCTTCGCGCTCGTTGCGCGCTCTACTAACGTCCAGGAGACCCATCTTGTGCCCGTTCCGCCCGGGGAGATTTCCCATGGGTACCCCGCCGGAACGGACAACGAACCTCCCAACACGTCAGGGCCTGCTGCCGTCGGCAATGGTTAGCCAAATATGGCGAAACCCACAGCCTTGGCGCCATGCACCACCGTGTTCGACGGCACATCCAACCACATGTACGGCGAGAACGAGACTCCCCCCGTCCATCAACACGCTGACGAACGTTCCAGGACCAACCGCGGTCAGCGCCTCGGCAGCCGAATCGTCACCACAAGTCCTCCGCCATCTCTGGGCACGGCGGCCACATTTCCGCCGTGCGCCTGTACGACCGCACGGACGATGGACAGCCCGAGACCCGCTCCCTTGGCCGAATCCACGCGGTCGGCGTTGAGCCTCCTGAACGGCTCGAACAGGCTGTTCACCTCGTATGCCGGGACATGTTGCCCCATGTTGGCCACCTGAACAACCAAGACACCGTCCACCATTCCCGTCCGGATCCAGACTTTTCCATTTTCAGGAATGTTGTACTTGACCGCGTTCTCGAGCAGGTTGCTGACGGAGCGCTCCAAGAGCACCGGATCGCCTATGGTAGGCGCGCTGACCAGTTCGGTCGTCAGGGTGACGCCGTGTTCCTCGGCGAAGGGTGTGAGCTGTTCCACGGCCGTCTGAGCGACTTCTCGGACGTCGACCGGTTTGCGTACGGCGAGTTCGCGCTCGCTCCTGGCGAGCAGCAACAGCCCCTCGATGAGCTTCTCGTTACGCGCGTTGACTTCCAAGAGGGTACGGCCGAGCGCTTTGAGATCCTCCGACGCCTCCGGATCCGACAGGGCGATCTCCAGGACCGTCCGGTTAATGGTGAGAGGGGTGCGCAATTCGTGGGAGGCGTTGGCCACGAATCTGCGCTGGGTGTCGAAGGCGATGTTGAGCCTGGTGAGCATGGCGTCGAAGGTGTCGGCCAGCTCCTTCAGCTCGTCGTTGGGGCCCTGCAGGTCGATGCGCTGGTGGGCCAGGGTGCTCTCGGACAGCTTGCGCGCGGTGGCGGTCATCTGAGCCACCGGCTTCAGCGCGCGGTCGGCCACGAAGTAGCCGATGATGAGCGCCAGGATGCCCACGCCGATTAGCGCGAGGAAGGCGCTGCCGAACAACGCGTCCCTGGCGTTCGCAATCGCCTGCTGCTGGAACTGCCGCCAGCTGATCTGCAGCTTGGCGTCATCGAGGGGACCCAGCCCCAAGTCGATGCTGGGCCAGGCCGAGCTGATGGCGGTGCCGATGATGGCATAGACCGAAAAGATCAGCACGGCCGCGGCCGCGAAGACGAGCGCGCCGTAGGTGAGCGTCAGTCGCCATCTGATGCTGACCTTGCTCGGAAGCTCCTTCACACGCTCTATGGTGGTGCGTGGAACCTGCGGGCGCGTCGGCGGGGGCGGGCCGTCCCACACCGGAGGGCCGCTGGGTGGCGGCGCCTCCTGCACGTGTGTCGCTTTCCGCGCCGAATGCGGGCTGATCATCGGATGCGTCGGCCCTGTCTGGCGCTCTGGCCCCTCTGTCACAGCTTGTACCCAACCCCGGGCACAGTCTCGATCACCTGAGGCTCGCCCAGCTTCTTCCGCAGCGTCATCATGGTCACCCGGACCACGTTCGTGAACGGGTCGATGTTCTCGTCCCACGCCTTGTCCAGCAGGTCCTCCTGACTGACCACGGCGCCCTCGGCGCGCATCAGCTCTTCCAGGACCGCGAACTCCTTCTTGGTCAGCACGACCTCCCTGCCGTCGCGCTCTACCAGCCGCTTGCCCGGGTCCAGCCGGATGCCGCCCCGCTCCAGCACGGGCGGCAGGGCGGGCGCCGAGCGGCGGCCGAGCGCCCGCACCCTGGCCACCAGCTCGATGAACACGAACGGCTTGGCCAGATAGTCGTCGGCCCCCAGACCGAGCCCCTCGACCTTGTCGTCCACGTCGCCCGACGCGGTCAGCATGAGGATCCGCGAGGCGGAGCGCTGCTCGACGAGCTGCCGGCACACCTCGTCCCCGTGCACGACCGGAAGGTCACGGTCCAGCACGATCACGTCGTAGTCGATGTAGGAGGTCCGCTCGAGCGCGCCACCGCCGTCGTAGGCCACGTCCACCGCCATGGCCTCGCGCCGCAGCCCAGTCGCGATCGCGTCGGCGAGCACCCGCTCATCCTCTACCACCAGCACGCGCACGCCTGATACACCTCTCTCCGATTCTGGGCACTCATTCTGCCCACAGCCTCGATAAGCGCACGGTAAGGCATGTTCAGGGGTTGGTGACCGCCAGGGGAGGCGGGGCACAGAGAAATTCATGTTTCGGAGGGCGAGGACCCGGGGTATGCCTGCGGGACACCCATTGCCAGGACATCGACCGGCAATGGGCGCCTATCGCCCGGACACGGACCGAACCCCTAGAGAGAAGGTGAGATGGGCGAGTTCACGACCACGATCGAACACCGCCTCGACCAGGCTTATGAGGGCCTTCGGGAGGCCCGAAGCGTCGGCGACGAATACCTCGCCGACACGCTCACCGCCGAGATCGAGGACCTGCGCCGACTGGCGGACGATCACGGCATCGCGTTGCCCCGCTAGCCACGCGAAACGGCCGGAGCCCCTGGCTCCGGCCGTTTCCCCTGTCAGCTCACGCGTCGCGCTCGGGATCCAGCGTCACCAGCAGGTCGTGCAGCTCCTCGAACAGCCCGGGTGCGGCGCAGACGGCGAACTCGGGGCTCACCGGCTTGCCGCGCAGCCCGCCGAGCCTGGCCCCGGACTCGGTCGCCACCAGGCCGGCGGCGGCGTAGTCCCACGGGTTGATGCCGCGCTCGAAGTACGCGTCCACCCGCCCGGCCGCCACCGAGCACATGTCGAGGGCGGAGGAGCCGCCGCGCCTGATGTCACGCACCCGCGGCAGCACCGCCGCCACCACCTGGCCCTGCACCACCCGCCTGGCCGCCCCGTAGCCGAACCCGGTCGCGACCAGCGCCTGCGCCAGCGGAACCCCGGTGTTGCAGCGCAGCCGCTCGCCGCCGAGCCAGGCGCCCTCGCCGCGCGCGGCCGTGTAGACCTCGCCGCGCATCGGGACGTTCACCACGCCGGCCACGACCTGGCCGCCGACCTCGACGGCGATCGACACCGCCCAGTCCGGCAGGCCGTACAGGAAGTTGACCGTGCCGTCGACGGGGTCGACGATCCATCGGACGTCGGACTCGCCCGGCGCCTCGCCGGCCTCCTCGCCGAGGATGCGGTCACCGGGCCTGGCGGCCTGGATGCGCGCGCGGATGAGCTCCTCAGAGGCCCTGTCCAGGGCGGTGACCACGTCGGTGGGGCTGGACTTGGTCTCGATCTCCTCCGACATCGTGGGCCGCTTGGCGAGCAGCATGTCCCCCGCCTCGCGGGCGATGTCCTCGGCCAGTCTCAGGAAGTCCGAAGGCAGCGGAGTTCCCGAGCCCATGAGATCAGTCATCATGCCACCGAGTCCGGGCGCTTCCACTCCTGGCCGAGCACGTGCTGGCCCAAGAAGGCGAGCACCGTTTCGTACCAGGCGACGATGTTGCCCGGCTTCAGGATCCAGTGGTTCTCGTCGGGGAAGTACAGGAACTTCGCGTCGACCTCGGTGCGCCGCAGGTCCCACCACAGGCGCAGGGCCTCGCCGATCGGCACGCGGTAGTCCTTGTCGCCGTGGATCACGAGCATCGGCGTGGTGATCTTGTCGAGGGCGACATGCGGGGACAGCAGCTCGTATCGCTCGGAGCCGGGCGCGCCGAACTCGCGCTGCCAGTACATCGGGGCGTCGGTGGTGCCGGCGAACTGGTCGAGGTTCCACAGTGACGCGTGGGTGACGATGGCCTTGTAGCGGTCGGTGTGGCCGGCGAGCCAGTTGGCCATGTAGCCGCCGAACGAGCCGCCCAGCGCGGCGATGCGCTCACTGTCGATGTCATCCCTGGCCAGGGCCACGTCCACGATCGCGTCGAGGTCGGCCTGGGTGCGCGGGCCCCAGTTGCCCCAGCCGCGATCGATCATGTCCTGACCGTAACCGGTGGACAGACACGGGTCCGGCATCAACACGGCGTAACCGTGCTGGGCCATGATCCAGGCCTGCCAGCGCCACTGCCAGTCGTTCCAGGAGGCGACGGGGCCGCCGTGGATGAACAGCAGGAACGGCGCCGGATCGGCGGCGGAGGCGCCTTCGGGCAGCGCGAGCCAGCCGCGGATCGTCGCGCCGTCGTCGGCGGTGGCCGAGATCTCGGTGAGCGTGCCGCGTACGTCGGGGCGCGGGGCGGGCGAGGGCAGGTCGATGATCTCGCCGGTGGCCACGTCGAGCCTGGCGGGGGCGGGGGCGAGGTTGACCGCGCTGCGCAGCGCGTACACGAAGCGGCCGTCGGCGGAGGCGTTGAGCCCGATGTAGGCGGCGTCGTCCCCGGTGAGCCTGGTAACTTCCCCGTCCAGCGGGACGCGGAAGATCGGGCGGCGCCCCTGATGGTCGGCCGCCACGTAGACGGCCGAGGAGTCCGGCGCCCACTCGAGGTCGCCGGGGAACAGGTCGGGCGCGTAGGCCTGGCCCTCGCCGGTGGCCAGGTCGGCGATCCAAAGCTCGCTCCTGGCCGAGACGTCCCACCCGGTGTGCCGATCGCGGGCGCAGGCCACGCGAGTGCCGTCCGGGGAGATCGCGATGGGGCCGTCGAAATCGTGCGCGTCGTCGCTGAGCAGCGTGCGCCGCTGACCGGTGGCCACGTCGATGACGACGAGGTCGGTACGCGTCTCACCCTTCGGCAGGTACGCGCGCCACGTGGTGATCACACCGGCGCCGTCGGGCGTCAGCTCGAACGCGGCGTCACGCAGCGCGGCGCCCGCGTCGGGCGTCAGGTCGCGCACGTCCTCCAGCCGGTCGTCGCCGAGCCGCGCGGCGAACAGCCGGGGGCGGCCGGGGCCGAGGTCGTGGTCCCAGTAGCGGACCGGGTTGCCCTCGTGCAGGATCGCGCTGATCCCGGCCTCCTTGCGATCCTTGCGCTTGTCCTCCTCGGCCGCCTCCTCGCCGTCCAGCACGTCGGCGGCGAAGACGACCACGTCACCCGCGGTGCGGATCCCGCTGATCCCGCCGGGCCTGGTGGCCACCTGGCGGGACTCGCCGCCGGCGCGGGGCAGCAGCCAGAGCGCGGGGACCTCGTCGGTGGAGTCCTTGACGGTGGGGTCGGGGCGGGCGGAGGTGAACAGCACATCGCCCGTGGCCGTGAAGACGGCGGCCGACTCGCCCTTGGCGGAGCGGGTGAGGCGGTAGGGCTCGCCGTCCAGCGGGATCGCCCAGAGCGCGGTGCCGTACGACTTGCCGTCGGGGTTGAGTGACTGGACTGTCGAGATCAGCCTGGAGCCGTCAGGAGAGAGCCGCAGCGAGAGAACCCGGGGAATGGCCACATATTCACGTATGTCAGTAAATGCGCTCACTCACCCGAACCTACCGCGCACTCAGGACCCCCGGCACTCCCTAATAGGGTTGGTCACGTGGGAGATTACGACGCTCTGCTGGTCCTGTCGTTCGGCGGCCCCGAGGGTCCCGACGACGTGATGCCGTTCCTGGAAAACGTCGTGCGCGGCCGCGGCGTGCCGCGCGAGCGGCTGCTCGAGGTGGCCGAGCACTACCAGAGCTTCGGCGGGGTCAGCCCGATCAACCAGCAGAACCGCGACCTGGTCGAGGCGCTGCGCCCGGTCGTGGACGTGCCGGTCTATTGGGGCAACCGCAGCTGGCACCCGTTCGGCGAGGACACCGTGCGCCGGATGAAGGCCGACGGGATCCGCAAGGCGGCCGTCTTCCCGACCTCGGCGTTCGCCGGCTACTCCAGCTGCCGGCAATACTACGAGGACATCGCCAGGATCTCCGTCGAGGACGGTCCTGAGCTGATCAAGATGCGGCATTTCGGGGACCACCCCGGGTTCGTGGCCGCCATGGCCGACCACACGCGGGCGGCGCTGGAGCGGCTCGGCCGCGACGACGCCAGGCTCGTGTTCACCGCGCACAGCATCCCGGTGTCGATGGCCGAGACCGCGGGCCCGTCCGGCGGCCTCTACGAGGCGCAGCTGCGCAGGAGCGCCGAGCTGGTCAACCGGGAGCTCGGCCGCACCGGGCCGTGGGACCTGGTGTGGCAGTCGCGCAGCGGCCCGCCGCAGGTGCCGTGGCTGGAGCCGGACGTCTGCGACCATCTGCGCAAGACGGAGGCCCACGCGGTCGTGCTGGTGCCGATCGGGTTCGTCTCCGACCACATGGAGGTCGTCTACGACCTCGACACCGAGGCGAGGGATGTGGCCGCGGAGATCGGCCTGCCGCTGGAGCGGGCGGCGACGGCGGGCACGCACCCGCGGTTCGTGCGGATGGTGCGCGAGCTGATGGACGAGCCCGAGCCGGTCCCCTGCGCCCTCACCTGCTGTCCGCGTCCTTCTCGCCCCACTGCGTGAGGCAGGCCCCGCCGACGCCCTCAGGCGTAGGTGCGCGCGTAGGCCTCGGCGATGCCCATGACCTTGTTCACGTAGTCCCAGGAGTGGTTGTAGAACCAGATTGCCTTGCGTAGCTTCTCGCCGCCCTTGCCCGCGCCGTTGGCGCACAGGTAGTTGGCCGCGCCCGGCACCGCGTCGTACGGGCTCCAGATGTCGGCCTTGCCGTCGCCGTCGCCGTCCACGCCGTAAGCCTTCCAGGTGGCGGGCATGAACTGCATGGGCCCGAGCGCGCCGGCGCTGGACGGGCCGTTGTTGCGGCCGTGGCTGCTCTCGACCTGGCCGATCGCGGCGAGCACCGTCCACGACAGTCCGGGGCAGCGGGTGGCGGAGGCCTTGTAGAGCTCGAGGTAGCTGCCCGGGCGGCCCACGTTGACCGTCTGCGGGCTCGGCTGGTCCCGCTTCGGGGCACGGGCGGCCGAGTCCAGCATGACGACCTGGGCGTCCTTGCCGAGCACCTTGCGCACCCCCGACTCGCTGATCGTGCCCGGCTTGCCGTGCAGCAGCACCGCGACCCCCGGCGCGAACCCCAGCGACCTGCCCAGGTCGGCGCCCACCAGCCCGTCGACGCCGCGCAGACCCAGCGGGGCGGAGGCGGCGACGCGGAGCGTGGGACCGCCGTCCACCTGGTACATGGCGCCGAGGATCATCCCGAACCTGCTGATCGCGCTCGTGTCGGCCACCAGCTCTCCCCTGGCCAGCGCGCTCCACACGGCCGGCTGGTCGGCGACCGGCTGCGGGGTCCACGAGCGGAAGTGGGCGGGGTCCACGGCCAGCAGGTTCAGCGCGGTGCCCGAGACCTTGACCGCGCCCGCGTCGACGACGGTGACCTTCTGCACGTGCTTCAGCTCGCCCAGCTTGAGCCTGGTCTGCTTGGGCACGGCGGACGGGGCGATCGCCAGCACCCGCGGCGGGGTCGAGGTGACGCCGGGTCCGCCGGCGCCGAAATCCTTGACCGGCTCCGCGTGGGGTACGAGCTGGTCGAGGCGGGGGGCGGCCGTGGGCTGACGGGTCGGCCTGCGTACCGGCTCCTGAGCGGTTTTGAGCAGGTCACCGTCCAGGAACACGACGATTCCACCGGCTGCGGCGGTGACCGCGAGCACCGCGATGACCATGAGCATGACCGCACGGAAGGTGGGAAGACCGGACACTCGGGACACGTTAGTCCAGCCAGGCGAATATCCACTTGCTTACCGGACATCGGTTGCGCAATGGTTAGCTGGCGCAAGTAAGGAGGAAACAGGGTGGTCGGGCCTTACCGGGGGCTGTTCAATGGGCCCGGCATCAAGGCGTTCGTGCTCGCCGGATTCGTCGGGCGCATGCCGATGTCGATGATCGGGATCGGGATCGTCTTACTGATCTCCGCGCTCACCGACAACTACGCCACCGCCGGCGCGGTCGCCGCCACCACCAACGTGGCCTTCGCCATCGGCGCCCCGCTGTCCGGACGGCTGGTGGACCGGTTCGGGCAGAGCCGGGTGATCCCGCCGTTCGCCGTGATCAACGCGCTCGGACTGGCCGCGCTCCTGTTCAGCGCCGGCCTGCGACTGCCCGACTGGACGCTGTACGCCTCCGGCCTGGTGGTCGGGGCCACGTCGCTGTCGGTGGGCTCGCTCGTGCGGGCCCGCTGGTCGGTCATCCACGGCGGCTCCAGCAAGCTGCACACCGCCTTCGCCTTCGAGTCCGTGGTGGACGAGGTCATCTTCGTCACCGGTCCCGCCCTGGTCACGGTGCTGGCCACCGGGGTGAGCCCGTACATGGGCCTCGCCGTGGCGCTGGTCTTCATGTTCGTCGGCTGCCTGGCGCTGGCGACGCAGCGGCGTACGCAGCCGCCCGTCCAGCCGGCCAGGTCCGGGGGCGGCACGCCCATCCTGATCCCCGCGATCGCCCTGCTGTCGTGCGTCTACCTTGCGATGGGGGCGGTGTTCGGGTCCGTGGACCTGATCACCGTGGCGTTCGCCGAGGAGGAGGGGGTGAAGGCGGCCGCGGGGTTCCTGCTGGCGTCGTTCGCCGGCGGGTCGATGGTGTCGGGGCTCTGGTTCGGGTCCAGGCATTGGCGGATGTCGCTGCAGGGCCGGTTCGTGCGGGCGCTGGGCGTGTTCGCGCTGGGGCTGGTGCCGATCGTGTTCATCGGTGACGCGCGGGTCATGGCGGGGGCGCTCTTCCTGGCCGGGTTCGCGATCTCGCCGACGCTCATCACCGGGTTCTCGCTCACCGAGCGGCTGGTGCCCCCGTCGCTGCTCACCGAGGGCATGGCGTGGATCTCCACCGCGCTGGGCTTCGGGGTGGCGATCGGCGCGTGGGCGGGCGGCCGGCTCACCGAGATGTACGGCGCGTCCAACGCTTACATCTTCAGTTTGGGCGCCGCGTTCCTGGCCGTGATCGTGGGATTGGGAGGTTCGGGTTTCCTGAGAGTCCCCGAGGCGCCTTCACCCGCGAAGAGTTGATCCGCTACCGTCGGGACATCCCTCGCAACATCCATCACTATGGAAGCTTTATTCATGTCCCGACAGATCAATTCACTTCTCGCAATCGCGGCTGTATGCGTCACCCTCACCCCATCGCCCGCGTTAGCCCAGGCGCCCAAGAAGGCTCCGGTCGACTGCACGCAGGTCAAGTGCATCGCGCTGACCTTCGACGACGGACCGGGCAAGTACGCGGGCGTCCTGCTCGACACGCTGAAGAAGCACAACGCCAAGGCGACGTTCTTCCTCGAGGGCCAATACGTGAAGAGCCGCCCCACCTACGTCAAGCGCATGGTCGCCGAGGGCCACGAGCTGGGCAACCACAGTTACAAGCACCCTGACTTCACCAAGATCGAGCCCTGGGACGTCAGGGCCGAGATCAAGAAGACTCAGGACGAGGTCAAGAAGGCGGCGGGCGTCGAGCCCAAGCTGCTGCGGCCGCCGTACGGGATGGCCGACCTGACGGTCTCCGACATCGCCGCCGAGTTCGGCATGCCGATCATCCTGTGGACCGGCGGCTCGGAGGACTGGAAGAGCAAGAACGTCGAGTCCATCAAGAAGAAGACCCTCGAGGTGGCCAAGCAGGACGGCATCATCCTCATGCACGACTGGGTGAAGCAGTCCGTCGAGGCCATGCCGTCGATCATCAAGACCCTGCAGAACAAGGGCTACCACCTCGTGACGGTGTCCGACATCGTCAAGAAGGAGAACCTCGAGCCCGGCGACATTTTCCCGGTTCCCGCGGGCTGGGAGAACTGAGTATCGTTCACGTTCACCGGAACGAGACTCTTCTTTAAGGGGCGCTCATGGTCTTCACGAACTGGGCGAAGAACCAGTCGGGCAGCCCCGCCGAAGTGCGTGCTCCGGCGTCCGCCGCGGACGTCGTACGCGCTGTGCACGACGCCGCCGCCTCCGGGCGGCGGGTCCGCATGGTCGGCACGGGCCACTCCTTCACCGGGGTGGCCCTCACCGACGGCATCATGTTGCGCCCCGACGCGCTGACCGGCATCAGGTCGCAGACGGACGACCGCGTCACCGTGCTGGCCGGCACCCCGCTCCGGGCGCTGAACGAACTGCTCGGCGAGCACGGCCTGGCGTTGGCCAACATGGGCGACATCACCGAGCAGACCGTCGCCGGCGCCATCCAGACCGGCACCCACGGCACCGGGCGCGACAGCGGCGGGCTCGCCGACCAGGTCGCCGAGCTGGAGCTGGTGCTGGCCGACGGGTCGGTGGCCACCGCCTCCCCCGGTGACGACCTGTTCGACGCGGCCCGGGTGGGGCTGGGCGCGCTCGGGGTGGTGACGGCCGTGACCTTCCGGGTAGAGCCCGCGTTCCTGCTGCACAACAGGCGGCGCAAGATGGCGCTCGGCGAGATCCTGGACTCGCTCGACGAGCTGACCTCCGCGAACGAGCACCTGGACTTCTTCTGGCTGCCGCACACCGACGCCTGCCTGGTCAAGACCAACAACCGGCATCCCGGTCCCGCGTCGCCGCCGAGCGCGGTCAAGCGCTGGCTGGAGAACGTGTTCCTGGAGAACACCGTGTTCGGCGCGGCCTGCGCGACCGGGGCCCGCTTTCCTGGGCTGATCCCGCGGATCAACGAGGCGAGCGCGGCGGCTCTGGGGGACTCCGAGTCGGTCGACACCTCGTACAAGATCTTCACGGCGCGGCGGGACGTGCGCTTCCTCGAGATGGAGTACGCCGTGCCGCGCGAGCGCCTGGCGCAGGCGTTGCGCGAGACGCGGGACCTCATCGACCGCATGGGGTGGATGATCACCTTTCCTGTGGAGGTGCGGGTCACGCCGCCCAGCGACGCGTGGTTGTCCACCGCCTACGGGCGGGCCTCGGCGTACATCGCCTGCCACATCTACCGCCCGACGCCGAATCCGGCGTACTTCGAGGGCGTGGAGGAGATCATGGTGCGACTGGACGGCCGGCCGCACTGGGGCAAGCTGCACACCAGGGACGCCGCTTACCTGGCCAAGGTCTATCCGCGCTTCGCCGACTTCGCCGCGCTGCGCGACCGGCTCGACCCGCGCCGCCTGTTCACCAACGACTACCTGAATCAGGTGCTCGGCTAGGGTCGTCGTTGTTTCGGTAAAGAACTGCCTCGCGAACGGCCGGGAACGCGTGTCCGGCCTCCCGGATGACACGCGCGGCGTGCACCCTCGTCACTCGTGCCCCGACGACTCGGCCTGCCCTCCGTATACCTCGCCGCGGCCGTGGCGACGGCCGCCACGACCGCCGTCCCCTTGGCCATGACGCCTGCTTCAGGACTCGCCCTGCGCCCCGTCGCCGCCGAGCCCGACCGGCCGGTCGGCGCCACGGGTGAGATTCGCCAGAACCCAGCCAGGGCCTTTAACCTCCTCATGCGCAACGGCGGGCTCTAGAGGCATGGATTCGTCAAATGTGACCGGCGTCACATCGCCCCGGGGCTATCCCAGGAAGGCGATGTTCGGACATGCCGGGTACGGTGCTGGCAGGCAACCGGCACACGCGAGAGACTCAAGGGTCCGGGGGAAGAATGGCGACGACGCTGACGAAGGGACTCGCATGCAGGAGCTCCGACTCGTCGCGGTGAGTGAGGACGGCACCTACCTCGTGCTGGCGACTGCCGGGCGAGGTACGCGCTTCACGCTTCCCGTGGACGACCGGCTCCGTGCTGCCGTCCGCGGCAACTTCTCCCGTCTCGGCCAGTACGAGATCGAAGTGGAGAGTCCGTTGCGCCCCAAGGAGATCCAGGCCCGCATTCGCGCCGGTGAGACCGCAGAGGAAATCGCGGCGACCGCCGGCATCCCGGTCGAGCGCGTGCGCTGGTTCGAGGGGCCGGTGCTGCAGGAGCGGGAGTACGTCGCTCAACAGGCGCAGCGGGTCGCTGTGCGCATGCCCGGCGAAACCGCGCCGGGTCCGACCCTCGGCGATCTCGTCGCCGAGCGGCTGACCAGACGCGGCGTGCCCACCGACGAGATCGACTGGGACTCCGCCAAGCGCGACGACGGGCTGTGGCGGGTCAAGCTGGGCTACGTGTGGAACGGTCACACGCGGCACGCCGAATGGCTCTTCGACCCGCGCAAGCGGCATGTGACGCCGTACGGCGACGAGGCCATGCGGCTGTCGTCGGCCGACTTCGACCCGGAGCCGCCGGTCGTCGAGGACACGACGGTGACACCGTTCGCGCCGCGCGTGGCCAAGCTGCAGCCGGTGCCGCCGCTCGCCTCCGACGCCGTGCCGTTCCCATCGGCGCGGCGCGAGCCCGAGGAGCCGGCGGTCGGCTACAACCCGCCGCCCAGGTCCTCGGAGACCGGCTACACGCGGGCCTCGGACGGTCCATCCCGCGAGGCCGCTCCCTTCGAGCGCGCCGCTCCGCCCCGCGACGCGGCCCCTCCATCCCCCGAGACCACGCTCCGCCACGAACCGCCGTCTCGAGAGAGCACCCTCCGTGAGGAACCGCCGTCCCGCGACGGCTCCTTCCGGCCTGAGACTCCATCGCGCGACGGCTCCATCCGGCCTGAGACGCCTGCCCGCGAAACCGGTCATGCCCGCCCCGGCGAGACGGTCTCGCGTCGCGGCGGGTCTTCGTCGTGGCTGCCCGACTTCGGCCCCGGCCGTTCGGCCGAGCACGACCCGGCCGAGCACGACGCCGACGCCATCTACGCTCCTGCCGCCCCTGCGGACGTCCGCCCCGCTCCTCAGGCATCCGCCGAGGAGCCGCGCGCCGTCGCCGAGGGGCATACTGCCGCCGGCCAGCACACCTCGCCGCAGGCGCAGGCTCCTGCGGACGCCACCAGCCTGTCGCAGGAGCAGCCTCCCGTGCAGCAAGCGGTGACCGTCCAGGAGCAGCCGGTCACGGCGTCTCAGCCTGCCGCGCAGACCGCCACCGTCGAGTCGGCCTCCGCCTCGGCAGCAGCCGCACAGCCTGCGGCGGTCTCGCAGGCGACACCCGCAGCCGACACGGCCCTCGAGCCCGAGACGACCGGCCGGCCGACGACCGAGGGCCAGCCGACCCTCGACCCGCGCCCGACCGCCGACGGCCAAGCGACCGGCGACGGCAAGTCAGCCACCGACGCTCGGCCGGCCGCCGACGGCATTCCGCCCGCCACGGAAAGCCGGCCGACCACCGAAAGTCAGCCGACCACCCAGAGTCAGCCAGCCACCCAGAGCCGGCCGACGACCGAGAGCCAGCCAGCCACCGCGAGCCAGCCGACCGCCGCGAGCCAGCCAGCCACCCAAAGCCAGCCGACGACCGAGGGGCAGCCGCCCCTCGACCCGCGCCCGACCGCCGACGGCCAAGCTTCCGGCGACGGCAAGTCGGCCACCGAGGGTCAGCCGCTCATCGACGCGCCAGTCGCCGACGACGATCGGCCGGCTCCCGCTGCCGCTGCCGAGGCCGTTCCCGCCGCTCAACCAGCTGCGATGACGCCCTCCGACGTCGCGCCGGCCTCCGAGGCGTCCGCGCCCGCTGAAACCGGCGCCACCGCCCCAGCGGCCACCGCCTCACCCGGCGTGGACGCTGCCGAGCCCGCGGATGCCGCTGCTCCGGCAACGGACGTCACGGCCGAGGACCCAGGCGCTCCCCAGCCCACGGAGGCCGGCGGTTCCAAGGTCGCGGAGGGTGAGCCGAGCGGGTCGAAGCAGGTGGCGAAGGAGACCAAGCCGCCTGCGCCCAAGCCGAAGCCCGGCCCCGCCGCGCCCAAGGTGCCCGCCGCCCGGGCAGGCAAGGACGAGGCCAAGGAGGAGCAGGCCGTGCCGGTGCCCTCCCCGCCGCCTGCGCCCGCCGCCCGGCAGACGCGCAAGGGTTCCCGTGGCCGCCGCGCCTCGGTCCCGACCTGGGACGAGATCATGTTCGGCGCCCGCCGCCAGGACTGACCTCTCCACCGACCCGCCATCGAGGCCTTCCGCCGGGCCATTGGCCTGGCGGTGCCGCGCATACGTTCAGGGCGTGATGCGCGGCGGCGGGTCAGACCAACCCTGTGGGCGGCGTCCGAGGCTTGGCGGAAGACGGGGGCTCTGGGGGTGCCGGGTTCAGGAACGGGGCGAGCCACTCCGGGGTCACCTCGGCGGGAAAGCCCGCCCCCTGTGCCTCCGAGACGTCGAGCGCCTCGTACCCGCCCTTGCCGGCCCCGACGCCGGCGATCAGCGTGAGCACCCCGGCCCGCCGCTGGAACCACGTCTGCCGCAGCCGCCACCCCACCACGGCCCGGCGTTCGACCACGGCCTGGGACCGCCGCAGCGAGCCCGACCGCACCGCCACCCGCACCCCGTCGTAGCCGTGCCCCAGCGACGCGTACCTGTCGAGCCCCAGCGGGATCCCCACCCCGGCCAGCAGCAGCGACAGGACCAGCAGGATCCACCACACCATCATTCCGGTCGCCCACGCCGCCACACCGCTGACCAGCGCGATCATCGCCCACGGGAAGACGGCCCTGAACAGGCGGCGGTTGCGCGCCACCGGCGGATGACGGCGTAGCGCGGCCGTGTAGGGACCGATCGCGTCCCCGGTCACCTGGTGCGCGACCGGGCGTGGCACGTCGGGCAGCAATTGCCCTCGGGTCTCCGAGTCACCGAGCCCCGTCACGATGGCCCACACACGCACGACCCCGGCCCACCGCTCGGCGAGGCCGTCCACGATCTCGTAGCCGCGCACCCGCGCCGACTCCAGCGACACGCTGCGCCGGTTGATCAGCCCGCGTTCCGCCACCAGGTAGCCATCGCGGCGTTTGAGCTCGAAGTTCCAGTTGAAGACCGCGTACATGAGCCCGCCGAGGATGGGCATCGCCATGACAAGCAGCACCGCCGCGACCAGCAGCAGGTAGGGGCGGTCCCAGAGCCATTGGCCCACGTTCCAGGCGGCGTCCCGGCCGAACCCCAGCTCATCACCCCACTGGAACGCCAGCCCCACGGCGCCGCCGGCCAGCGCGAACGGAGTGAGCAGGTATGCGCCGGACAGCGGCCCGTACAGCAGCCACCTGCGCGGTACCCTGACGATCGCCCGCTCCGCGGGCCCGGCCGCCGCGGTCTCGGGCACGGGACCTTCCTGCCGGGCCGCGCGCCGCAGCAGCAGCGCCTTGAGCCGGTCGGCCTCCTGCCGCGTGACCCCGTCGAGCTCGGCTTCCTCGTCACCGCCGCTCGCGCCCGTGTCGATCTTGAGTACGGCCAGGCCGAGCAGGCGGTGCATGGGCGGCGTGGACACGTCGACGCCGCGGATGCGCTCCAGCGGGATGGTACGGACCGAGCGGCTGATCAGCGACCGTTTCGTCTCCAGGCGGTCCCCGGCGATCTCGTAAGTGAAGGTGACCCACCTGACGATCGCGAACACCACGGTGCCGACGATGCCGAGCATGGCCCAGCCGTACGACCTGGCCGAGAAACCACCCACGAACAGCACGCCGAGGAGGGGCAGGAGCAGCGAGGGCAACATGCGGACCGGATCGATGAGCAGCACCTTCGGGCTCAGCCGCAACGGCGCCCGGACGGGGAGCGGAGGAGGCGCCGGCTGCCCGTCGCCTGCCGCCCGCGACGTGTCGCCCGTCCCGTCGCCGGGCGCGGAGTCGCCGCGGGGCGGTCCGGGGTCGGTCATGTGGCGTCGTCCCTGAGCGCCTCGGCGCGGTGTGCCAGCTGCTCGGCCAGGCCCGCCGCCACCTGGTAGTCCAGGCCCTTGATCGTCGATGAGCCGGCATGGGACGCGGTGCGGATCTCCAGCGTGGCCAGTCCGAGCATCCGCTCGAACCACCCTTGCCCCTTGTCGACCGTCTGGATGCGGCTCACGGGCACGAAGACCCACTCCCTGGTCAGGAACCCCGACCTGGCGTAGACGACGTCGCCTGAGAGCTCCCAGCGATGCACGGCGTAGCGGACGAACGGCTCGGCCACCAGGAACGGCAGGGTCACCACGACGACGGCCACAGGCAGCAGCCAGGAGTTCGCGGCGAACCAGTCCGGCACCCACGACCACCCGCTGCCGCCGACCCACCGCGACACCAGAAGCGAGCCGCCCAGGAAGAACACGAAGGCGACCAGCGCCTCGAGCAGCCACAGGCGCACGGCCTTGGGCGAGACGCGGTTCGCCGGATCGCGTAGCGGGCCTGTTGACGTCACAAGGCCAGCTTAGGCCGCGTACCCGCGAAGTGATCGGCCCGCGGGGGGCGGTAAAGATCCGGCGAGCACGGCGGCGTGTCTGCCCGCCGGGGCCCAGGGCCCGGTGCCATGCTCGGTGGCGGCCGGCCGCAGGCTGTCGAGCAAGGCCGCGTCGGCGGCGCCACGTTCGTGCCATCCAGGCCCGGGGCAAGCGCGGGACCGCACCACAGCGCGAGCGCCTCACGTAACGTGGCAGCCGCCGTCCGCAGCTGGCGCACCTGGTTTTTGCCGAGGATCACGACCGAAACGAGTGTCCGTTTTGTCGGGTCGCTGTGCGACATCTCGCCCGCCGTTCCGTCCCGGCGACGCAGCAGGCCAGGAAGGGTCCCCCGGCCCGCCCCGATTCGACTAGACGGGTGGGGCGCAGGACACAGGTGTGGTCAAGCTCACTCTCCAGATGCCTCCATTCTGGCTGATTTCGGATCCTTTACCGAGCACGGACCATCGAGAAACGGTCTGTGCACGGCCGAGATCCGCGTAGCATCGTCCGGCATGGGGCTGTGTAACACGGCATCACGCCTGCGACGCATCGCCGTCAGTGTGACGACGGTGGTCGTGGCGTTCGCGCTGTCAGGTTGCGGCAGTTTCATCGGCAGATCCCAGGCCCAGGAGATCGCGGAGATCAACGTCTCGAGCCCGGAGTTGCGCGACGGCAAGCCGCTGCCGCGTCAATACTCCTGCCGGGGCGGCCAGGTCAGCCCGCCCATGCGCTGGTCGAGCCAGCCGCTGTCCGAGGCCAAGTCCATCGCCATCGTGGTCGACTCGCGAGCGTCGTCGAAGGCGACCGTGAACTGGGTGGTCTACAACATCCCGGCGACCACGACCGAGCTGGGCCCCGGTGCCTCCGAGGACCCCCCGGACGACGGGATCAAGCAGGCGAGGGCGACCAACGGAAAAGTGGGTTATGACCCTCCATGCGACCCGGGAAGCTACCGCTTCACGGTCTACACGTTGAACGGCAAGGTCGACGTCCAGGAGGGCGACCCGCTCCCCACGATCTTGAAGCAGATCGCGGACCAGACCATAGCCCGCGGCCGACTCACAGCCGTTGACATCGAGTGAGAGACCGAACACCGCAGGTAATACGGTGTACCAATTCTTCACGTAGGGTGTGACAACGCTCATAGTGGTCCGACACAATCAGATCCAATTGTTAGGCATTGGTGATCAAAGGGGGCAGGTCGCGTCGATGGCCGCGCGATCTCACCGATGCCAGAGGGAGGCCATGGCTTTGAGGGTGGTGCAATGACTGCGGTTATCGTAAGTTTGGTCGCCGTCGTGCTCCTCGTGCTCGTCGTCGTGGCACTGGGCATGCGTTCGATGAACCGGCGGGAGAGCTCCTTGCCTCCGGAACGGCTGAAGGAGATGGCCGAGAAGGAGGAGAAGACCCACGCGCGCTCGACGGACGAGTTCGCCGCGCACGAGCCGCGGATGAACAATTTCAGTCCTGACTTCAGCCCCATTGATGCGCCCAAAGCGCCGAAACCAGTGCGGACCGGCCAGCGTGGCAGGCGTGGCGTCGACGAGTGGGGCAACCCGACCTCGGACGACGAGGACGAGGAATTTTGGGCCAACATCCGCAGCGACGCGGAGCAGGGCAACTTCGGCGCCGGCGGCACCGTGGCGGCCAGGAAGGCCGCGGCCCGTCCCGACGACCGGCAGCGAGAGCCGCAGCGCGCCGCCGAGCCCCCGAGCCGGCCTGAGCGGCGCAGCGAGCGCAAGGCCGCTCCGCAGCCCGTGGCCGCCGTGGACCCCGACGCGACCACCGTCCAAGCCCCGCTGCCGCAGCGCCAGGTTCCCGCGGCCGCCGCGGCGTCGAACCTCGCCGACCTGGTCGAGCCCGCCAAGCGCGCCACTCCCTCGCAGGCCGACCTGGCCGATCAGCGCACCGTGACCTTCGCGGCCCCGACGGCCGACGTGATGAGCATCCTCGGCGTGGGCGCCCAGCCGGTCGTCCCGGCCTCCCGACCCTCCTCCCCGGCGAACGGCAGCGGGTCCTTCCCGGCCGCGAGCCCGACATCCAGCGGCTCGTTCCCGGCCGCGAGCCGGACATCCAGCGGCTCGTTCCCCGCCGCGGGCCCGACATCCAGCGGCTCGTTCCCGATCGCGCAGCCCACGCCCATCCACGGCGCCCCGACGAGCGACCCGTTCCCCGCCTACAACGGTGCGGCCGACCCGCTCGAGACCACCTGGACCACCCCGCCGACGCCCACCCCATCGGGTTCCTGGCCCGCCAGCCCCTCGCCGGACATCCTGGACGACCCCGCCCCGGCGGCCCCTTCCTACGACTTGGGGACCTCCTGGCCGGCGTTCGAGCAGCCCGCCCGCTCGTCCTACCCCACCTCGTACGAGGTGCGCCCCGGCTGGGCGGTGGCCGACGACTCCGACCCGCTGAGCGGCCCGACCCCCGACACCGGCGCCCCGACCACCCCCCGCAGGGCGGTCTCGGCCAACCACGACGACATGTTGTCGGCCCCGACACCCCCGTCCTCGTACCCTGCGTACGAGACGGGCGACATCACCACCACCCCCGGCGCCGCGTGGCCCGAGCCGCCGGCGCAGAACGGCGCCCAGTCCACCTGGCCGGGATACGGCGGCGGCGACATGTTCGGCAACCAGTCGCAGGCCTCCCACGGCAACGGCAACGGCGGCGGTCACCGGCGCCCCACGGACCCGGACTATCCGCACGACTACTACCGCTGATCATCGGCGCCATGAATACGTAAAACCCATGTGACGCAGCTAAAGCGCGGAGGGTGGAGCGTTAGGGTTTGCTCCATGTTCCGCGACACGAAGAGTAGCTGGCTGGGCACCCTCCGGCATGACGTGCCAGCCTCGCTCGTGGTTTTCCTCGTCGCGGTGCCCCTTTCGCTGGGCATCGCGATGGCCTCGGGGGCGCCGCTCGCCGCCGGGCTGATCGCCGCCGTGGTCGGCGGGATCGTGGCGGGCGCGCTCGGCGGCTCGGCCGTGCAGGTCAGCGGGCCCGCCGCCGGGTTGTCCCTGGTGGTCGTGGATCTGGTGCACACGTACGGGTGGCGGGCCACCTGCATGATCACCTTGCTGGCGGGAGCCGTGCAGCTCGTGCTGGGGGTCTTCAAGGCGGCCAGGGCGGCGCTCGCGGTGTCGCCGGCCGTCATCCACGGCATGCTGGCGGCGGTCGGTGCGATCATCGCGTTGTCCCAGCTCCACGTGGTGCTGGGCGGCAGCTCGCAACGTTCGGCCGTGGCGAATCTGATGGAGCTGCCCGGGCAGATCGCCGACCTGCACGGGCACAAGGTCGCGGTCGGCCTGCTCACGATCACGGTGCTGGCGGCGTGGACGCGGCTGCCCCAGAAGGCCAAGGTGATCCCCGCGCCGCTGGCCGCGTTGCTGGTGGCGGCGGTCACGGCGTGGGCCTTCGGCTGGGACGTCACCCGGGTCGACCTGTCCGACAGCCTCACCGAGTGGGCCTTCCCGGTGCTTCCGCAGGGCGACTGGCACCTGGTCGTGGCGGCGGTGATGCTGGTGGCGCTGCTGGCGGGGTGCGAGTCGCTGCTGTGCTGCGTGGCGGTCGACGGCCTGCACGGCGGCCGCCGCGCGGACCTCGACCAGGAGCTGACCGGCCAGGGTGTGGCCAACATGGTCACCGGCGCGCTGGGCGGCCTGCCGGTCGCCGGAGTGATCGTCCGGAGCACTGCGAACGTGCACGCCGGAGCCCGCACCCGCGGCTCGACGATCCTGCACGGGGTGTGGGTGCTGGTGTTCGCGCTCGGGTTCGGCTGGACGATCACGCTGATCCCGATGGAGGCGCTGGCGGCGCTGCTGGTGTTCATCGGCGTGCAGATGGTGAACCTGGGCCACGTCAAGAAGGTGCACGGCCACGGCGAGGTGCCGGTCTACGTGGTGACGCTGGTCGCCGTGATCCTGCTCGGTCTGGCCGAGGGCGTGCTGGCCGGGCTGGCGCTGGCCGCGCTGCTCGCGCTGCGCCGCCTGACCTGGGTCACCGTGCTGAAGCACGAGGACAGGGACGGCCGGATGCGCGTGACGATCTCCGGGTCGCTGACGTTCCTGGGCGTGCCGCGGCTGACGCACGAGCTCCGGGCGCTGCCCCCGGGCACGCCCGTGGACCTGGACCTGAACATCGACTTCATGGATAACGCCGCCTTCGAGGCCATCCACTCCTGGCGGCTGCACCACGAGCGGATGGGCGGCACGGTCGACATCGACGAGCTGCACGAGGAGTGGTACACGCTGGCGGCCAGTGGGGTGCGCATGTTCCCGGTGAAGTCGCCGCCGGTGGCGCCGGACCGGTGGTGGCTGCCTTGGACGCACCGCCACCGCCGCCTCGGCGGCCGCACCCCGTCGTCCCACGGCGGGGTCGCGCAGGTGGAGTGCCAGCTGACCCGCGGTGCGCGCGAATACCACAGGCGTACGGCGCCGCTGGTGAAGCCCATCTTCACCGAGCTGGCCCGCAAGCAGCAGCCGTCGCATCTGTTCATCACGTGCGCGGACTCCAGGATCGTGCCGAGCCTGATCACCGCCAGCGGGCCCGGCGACCTGTTCACGGTGCGCAACATCGGCAATCTGGTGCCGCGCAGGGGGTCGGAGCCGCACGACGACTCGGTGGTGGCGGCGATCGAGTACGCGACGCAGGTGCTGGGCGTGCACACGATCACGGTGTGCGGCCATTCCGGGTGCGGCGCCATGGCCGGGGTGCTGAGCGCGGGGGTGCAGGCGGGCAGCCTGCCGGGGCTGCGCCGGTGGCTGCGGCACGGCCACCACAGCCTGGCCACGTTCATCGAGACCGAAGGCGATCGGCTGCACAGCGGGGCCCTGGATGTGTTGTGCCGGGTCAACGTGCAGCAGCAGCTGGAGAACCTGCGGACGTACCGGAAGGTGGACGAGCAGGTCAGAGCCGGGAAGCTGCAGCTCGTGGGGTTGTTCTTCGACATCGCGACGGCCAGGGTGCACCTCGTGCCGCCGCTGCGCGCTACGCCCTCGGTGAAGACACATGATCGAAGGGTTCTCGCAGGCGAAGAATGAACCCTTATGAGGGTTCTTGTCATCGGTGGTTCTGGGTTCCTGGGCCGCGCCATCGTGGAGGAGGCGCTGGCCCGGGGGCACGAGGTCACGACATTCAACAGAGGGCGCAGCGGCGTGGACGTGCCCGGGGCCGAAGTGGTGCGCGGCGACCGTGAGACACCGGGCGACCTCGAGCGGCTGGTCGACGGTCGTTCATGGGACTTCGTGGTGGACACGTCCGGTTACGTGCCGCGGGTGGTGGGGGCGTCGGCGCGGGCGCTGTCCGGGCATGCGGGCACGTACGCGTTCGTCTCCACAATCTCCGCGCTCGCCGGTTTCCCCGGCAAGCCTGCGGCGGACGACGCGGAGATCTGGCCGTGCGAGCCCGACGCGGGGCCTGACGACGGCAACTACGGCGTGCTGAAGGCAGGCTGCGAGCGAGCGGTCGAGCAGGGGTTCGACGGCACCGTGCTGATCGTCCAGCCCGGGATCATCCTGGGTCCGCGCGAGGACGTGGCCAGGCTGCCGTGGTGGCTGACCAGGATCGCGCAGGGCGGGCAGGTGCTGGCGCCGGGCGAGCCGGACGCGCCGATGCAGTTCGTGGACGCGCGCGACCTGGGGATCTTCACGCTCGACCAGGCCGAGCGCGGCACGGCCGGCCGGTTCCTGGTGACGGGTCCGGTCGGCCAGACCACGTTCGGGGAGTGGCTGGAGTCGTGCAAGGAGGCGACCGGGTCCGACGCGGAGCTCGTGTGGGTGGACAGCGCCTTCCTGGCCGAGCAGGGCGCGGGGACGTTCGTGGAGCTGCCGCTGTGGGGCGGCCCGCCGTCGGCGGAGCTCGAGACGTTCTGGAGCGTCCCCACGACCAAGGCGCAGGCGGCCGGGCTGCGCATCCGTCCCGTCGCGGAGACCGTACGCGACACGTGGGAATGGTTGCGGGAGATCCCCGAGAAGCGCCGCAATTTCGGCAACAACAGCACGCATGGGATCGCGCCGGAGAAGGAGGCCGCGATTCTCGCCGCGTGGGCGGCCCGTTCTGAGTAGTTCTCCGCAGACCGGAGAGCGTGGCCGGGGTTAGCGTCGGCGGTGCCGGCGAGGTATTCCAGGTGCCCATGGCGCACCTCGCCACACCGGTCCTGACTCCCAGGGGCCGGAGGGGCGGAGGCATCACCTCCGCCCCTCACCACGTCTGCAGGTCCGATCCCCCGGCGGCGAGAAAGGCCGCGAGCGACCCTCTGGCGCAGACCACCCCTCGTCGGGTAGACGATGGGGAGGCGTGACGTACCTACCGGCACCACCACGAAGCACTACAAATCAGGCTTGACATCTGAATTCCGCACCCTCACGCTGTTGCGTATAGCGCTTGACGTTTCTCTTTGCGAAACCGGGGTGTGACTCGATGATTCCAGCGTGCCCTCTGGCGTCACTGCCGCGAGGTGAGGCCTTGCGGGTCGAGGCCGATCCGCCCATCGCGGTGTTCCACACCGAGGACGGCGAGATCTACGCCATCGACGACACCTGCACCCACCAGGACGCCTCGCTGGCCGACGGCTGGCTGGAGGGCTGCGAGATCGAGTGCCCCCTGCACGCCTCACGCTTCGACCTCAGGACCGGCAAGGTGGACGCGCCGCCCGCCAAGCGCCCCGTCCGCACACACCGCGTGGTGGTCGAGGACGACGTCGTCTACGTCGTGCCGTCCGACGCACCGCCCAACCTGCCTCCCGGCGTCGCCCTGAAGGGGCAGGCGTGAGGAGCGTCTGCGTCGTCGGCGCCTCGCTCGCCGGGCTGCTGACCGCCCGCGCGCTGCGCGCCCAGGGCTACGACGGCCGCCTGGTCCTCGTCGGCGAGGAGCTCCACAGGCCCTACGACCGCCCCCCTCTGTCCAAGGACTTCCTCAAGGGCGTCCTGGACGAGGCCGACCTGGCTCTGGAAGCCGACGGCGAGGAGCTGGCGGCCGAGTGGCGGCTCGGTGTGGCCGCCACGGGCCTGGACGCCGCCGCCCGTCGCGTCACGCTGAGCGATGGCACGCACGTCGAGGCGGACGGCATCGTCATCGCCACCGGCGCCTCGGCCCGCCGGCTTCCCGGCACGGAGAGCCTGGCGGGGGTGCACACCCTGCGGACGTTGGACGACGCCCGCGCGCTGCGCCACGACCTGGCGAGCGCCAAGCGGGTCGTCGTCATCGGCGGCGGTTTCATCGGCACCGAGGTCGCCGCGACGGCCTGTGCCCTGGGTCTGGAGGTCACGCTCGTGGAGGCGGGGAAGATCCCGCTGGCCGGCGTGGTCGGAGTCCAGATGGCCGAGGCCATCGCCACTCTCCACGAGCGGCGCGGCGTCCGGCTGCTGCGCGGCGCGAGGGTGACGGCGCTGACGGGCGTGACCCGGGTCGACGGGGTACGACTGGCCGACGGCACCCTGCTGCCCGCGGACGTGGTCGTCGTCGGGATCGGCGCGGTGCCCAACATCGCCTGGCTCGAGAACAGCGGCCTGCGACTGGGCGACGGAGTGATCTGCGACGCGGGTGGCGGCACCCTGGCGCCGGGCATCGTCGCGGTCGGCGACTGCGCGGCCTGGTTCGATCCGGCGCTCGGCAGGCACGAGCGGTGCGAGCACTGGACCGGCGCGCGCCTGCGGGCCGCCGTCGCGGCGGAGACGCTGCTGTCGGGCGGCGCCGCCCGGCCCGCGCGGCCGCGGCCGGCCTACATCTGGTCCGACCAGTTCGATGTGAAGATCCAGTTCGTCGGGCACGCCCGCCACGCCGACACGGTCGTGGTGGAGGAGGGCGACCCGGCCGATCATAGCTTCCTCGCCGTCTACCGGCAGGGCGAGCGGCCGGTGGCCGTGCTGGGTGTCAACCAGGTCCGCCTCTTCTCCCGCTGGCGCCGCCAGTTGGAGACCGCGGTCTGAAACCAGGAGTGAATCAATGGCTCATGAAGTGCGCGGCGTGGTCGCGACGGGCAAGGGCAAGCCGGTCGGCCTGGAGACGATCCTCGTCCCCGACCCCGGACCCGGCGAAGCGCTGGTGAAGGTGCTCGCCTGCGGCGTCTGCCACACGGACCTGCACTACCGCGAGGGCGGCATCAGCGACGACTTCCCGTTCCTGCTCGGCCACGAGGCGTCCGGTGTGGTGGAGTCCGTCGGCGACGGTGTCACCGACGTCGCGCCCGGCGACTTCGTCATCCTCAACTGGCGCGCGGTGTGCGGGTCGTGCCGGTCGTGCCTGCGCGGCCGGCCGCAATACTGCTTCAACACGCACAACGCCACGCAGAAGATGACGCTGGCCGACGGCACCCCGCTGAGCCCGGCGCTCGGCATCGGCGCGTTCGCCGAGAAGACGTTGGTGGCCGCGGGCCAGTGCACCAAGGTCGATCCGGCCGCCTCCCCCGCGGCGGCGGGCCTGCTCGGCTGCGGTGTGATGGCGGGGCTCGGCGCGGCGGTCAACACCGGCGCGGTCAGCCGCGGCGACTCGGTCGCGGTCATCGGCTGCGGCGGCGTCGGCAACGCGGCGATCGCCGGAGCGCGGCTGGTCGGCGCCACCACGATCATCGCGGTGGACGTGGACGGCAGGAAGCTGGAGTGGGCGCGCGGCTTCGGCGCCACGCACACGGTGAACGCCAAGGAGGCCGACCCGGTCGAGGCGATCAGGGAGCTCACCGGCGGGAACGGCGCCGACGTGGTGATCGACGCCGTGGGCCGTCCCGAGACGTTCAAGCAGGCGTTCTACGCGCGCGACCTGGCGGGCACCGCGGTGCTCGTGGGCGTGCCCACTCCGGAGATGACCCTTGAGCTGCCGCTCCTGGACGTGTTCGGCCGTGGCGGCGCGCTCAAGTCGAGCTGGTACGGCGACTGCCTGCCCAGCCGCGACTTCCCCCTGCTGATCTCGCTCTACCTGCAGGGCCGCTTCGACCTGGACGCCTTCGTCACCGAGACCATCGGCCTGGACGGCGTCGAGGAGGCCTTCGCCAAGATGCACCACGGCGACGTGCTGCGCTCGGTGGTGATGCTCTGATGCGCGTCGAGCATCTGGTCACCTCGGGCACGTTCAGCCTGGACGGGGGCATCTGGGAGGTCGACAACAACGTCTGGCTGCTGGGCGACGGCGACCAGGTGCTGGTGATCGACCCCGCCCACGACGCCGCCGCCGTCGCCGAGGCGATCGGCGACCGCCGGGTCGCGGGGATCGTGTGCACGCACGCGCACGACGACCACGTGAACGCCGCACCCGACCTGGCCGCCCGTACCGGCGCGCCCGTCCTGCTGCACCCCGACGACGAGGTGCTGTGGAAGCTGACGCACCCTGCGGCCACGCCGGACCGGGCGCTGGCGGGCGGGCAGATCCTGCGCGTCGGCGGCGCGGCCGTGCACGTGCTGCACACCCCGGGGCACGCCCCCGGCGCGGTCTGCCTCTACGTGCCCGAGCTGGGGGTGCTGTTCTCCGGGGATACCCTCTTCCACGGCGGCCCCGGCGCCACCGGGAGGTCGTACAGCGACTTCCCGACGATCATCAAGTCGATCAGCACGACGCTCCTCACCCTGCCCGGCGAGACGGTGGTGCACACCGGGCACGGCGACGACACCACCATCGGAGCCGAGGCTCCGCAACTCGAGGACTGGATCCGCCGAGGACACTGACCCGGCCCACCCCACAGGAGTACTCCCGTGACCACGTCAAGCGTGATCCCCACCCTCCCCGGCCGCTACTACGTCGACCCCGAGATCTTCGCCCTTGAGCAGAAGAACATCTTCGAGTCGATGTGGTTCTGCGTGGTGCGCTCGTCTGATCTGGGCAAGCCGGGAGCCTTCAAGACCGTGCAGGTCGGCACCGAGAGCATCCTCGTCACCAGGGCGAGGAACGGGTCGGTGCGCGCGTTCTACAACGTCTGCCGCCATCGCGGCGCCACCATCCGCACCGAGGAGTCCGGCGAGGTCAAGCGGGCGTTCCAGTGTCCCTACCACGCGTGGACGTACGACCTGGACGGCAAGCTCATCGCCGCGCCCAACCTGACCAAGATGGCCGACCTGGACCGGGTCGAGTACGGCCTGGTCAAGGTGCACGTGCGGGAGTGGCTCGGCTACGTGTGGGTCTGCCTGGCCGACGACCCGCCCTCCTTCGAGGACGACGTGCTGGGCGCGGTCACCGAGCGCCTCGGCGCGCTCGAGCTGATCGACAACTACGACGTGCCGAACCTCGAGGTCGGACGGCGCATCGTGTACGACGTCCAGGCCAACTGGAAGCTCATCATCGAGAACTTCATGGAGTGCTACCACTGCGCGACCATCCACCCTGAGCTGACCGAGGTGCTGCCCGAGTTCGCCGACGGCTACGCGGCGCAATACTTCGTCGGCCACGGCGCCGAGTTCGGCGAGGAGGTCAAGGGCTTCACCATCGACGGGTCCGCCGGCCTCGACCGCATCCCCGGGGTGAACGACGACCAGGACAGGCGCTACTACGCGATCACCATCAAGCCGCAGGTCTTCGTGAACCTGGTGCCCGACCACGTGATCCTGCACCGGATGTTCCCCATGGCCGCCGACCGCACCGTGGTCGAGTGCGACTGGCTCTACCTGCCCGGCGTGGTGGCGAGCGGCAAGGACCTGGACAAGTCGGTCGAGCTCTTCCACCGGGTCAACGAGCAGGACTTCGAGGCGTGCGAGCGCACCCAGCCGCGTATGAGCTCGCGCACCTACGCCAAGGGCGGCGTGCTGGTGCCGAGCGAGCACCACATCGGCGCCTTCCATGAGTGGGTCCAGGAACGGATCGGCTGAGCGATGGCGGACGAGGACGAGGGACTTCAGGTCGGCCCGCCCAAGGACTGGGCGGGCGGGCTGCCCGCGGTGGGACACGCCATGCGGATGGCGTACGAGCAGATGGGCGCCCGCCGCACCGTCCTCACCCTGCTGCGGGTCAACCAGAAGAGCGGATTCGACTGCCCGGGCTGCGCCTGGCCGGAGGGCGAGCACCGCAGCCCGGCGGAGTTCTGTGAGAACGGCGCCAAGGCGGTCGCCGAGGAGGCCACGACGCGGCGGCTGAGCGCCGGCTTCTTCGCCGACCACCCGGTCGGCGAGCTGGCGACGATGAGCGACTACTGGCTGGGCCAGCAGGGCAGGCTCACCGAGCCGATGTACAAGGACGCGGGCTCGGACCGCTATCGGCCGATCGGCTGGGCGGAGGCGTTCCGGATCGTCGCCGAGGAGCTACGCGCCCTCGACGGCCCTGAGGAGGCCGTGTTCTACACCTCCGGCCGTACCTCCAACGAGGCGGCCTTCGCCTACCAGCTGCTCGTGCGCCGCTTCGGCACCAACAACCTGCCCGACTGCTCCAACATGTGCCACGAGTCCAGCGGCTCGGCGCTCACCGAGACACTGGGCATCGGCAAGGGCACCGTCACGCTGGAGGATCTGCATCGCGCTGAGCTGATCTTCGTCGTGGGGCAGAACCCCGGCACCAACCACCCGCGCATGCTGAGCGCTCTGGAGCGGGCCAAGCGCAGCGGGGCGCGGATCATCGCGGTCAACCCGCTGCCGGAGGCCGGGCTGCTGCGGTTCAAGAACCCGCAGCGGCCCTCGGGGCTGGCCTCGGGCACCGCGCTCGCCGACCGCTTCCTGCAGATCCGCCTCAACGGCGACATGGCGCTCTTCCAGGCGCTGTCGCTGCTGCTGCTCGACTCGGCCGACAGGGAGTTCATCGAGGAGCACACGCACGGCTTCGCGGAGTGGGAGCGGCACCTGGCCGCCCTCGACTGGGCGGACGTGCTGGAGGCGACCGGGCTGTCCAGGGCCGAACTGGAGGAGACCGCCGGGGAGGTCCGCGGCGCGCGCTCGGTCGTCGTGTGCTGGGCCATGGGCCTGACCCAGCACCGCAACTCCGTGGCGACGATCAGGGAGGTGGTCAACTTCCTGCTGCTGCGCGGCAACGTCGGCCGGCCGGGGGCGGGCGTCTGCCCGGTGCGCGGCCACTCCAACGTGCAGGGCGACCGCACCATGGGGATCTACGAGAAGCCGCCTGCGGAGTTCCTGGACGCGCTGGAGGCGGAGTTCGGCTTCGCCCCGCCGCGCCGGCACGGGCTGGACACCGTGGAGGCCATCCGCGCGATGCGCGACGGCGCGGTCAAGGTGTTCTTCGGGATGGGCGGCAACTTCGTCAGGGCGACGCCCGACAGCGAGGTCACCGAGGCGGCGCTGCGCCGTACCCGGCTGACCGTGCAGGTGTCCACCAAGCTCAACCGCTCGCACGCCGTGTGCGGCGAGCGGGCGCTGATCCTGCCCGCGCTGGGCCGCACCGAGCGCGATGCCGCCGGATTCGTGACGGTGGAGGACTCGATGGGCCTGGTCCACGCCTCGAGGGGCAGGCTCGGGCCCGCCGCGCCCGGCCTGCTGTCGGAGACGGCCATCGTGTGCGGGCTGGCCCGCGAGCTGTTCGGCGCCGACCCGCACGTGCCGTGGGCCGAGTTCGCCCGCGACTACGGCGCGGTCAGGGACCGCATCGCCCGGGTGATCCCCGGGTTCGCGGACTTCAACGCGCGGGCCGAGGCCGGCTTCGCGCTGCCCAACGCCCCCAGGGACGAACGCCGCTTCCCCACCGCGACCGGCAGGGCGAACTTCACCGTCAACCGGCTGGAGGTGCTGCGGGTGCCGCCGGGACGGCTGCTGCTGCAGACGGTCCGCAGCCACGACCAGTACAACACCACGATCTACGGCCTGGACGACCGCTACCGCGGGGTCAAGGCAGGCCGCCGCGTGCTCTTCGTGCACCCCGACGACCTGGCGGAGCGCGACCTGGCCGACGGCGACGTGGTGGACCTGATCAGCGAGTGGCCGGACGGCGAGCGCAAGGCGAAGGGCTTCAGGGTGATCGCCTATCCGACGGCGCGCGGCTGCTGCGCGGCCTACTTCCCCGAGACCAACGTGCTGGTGCCGCTGGACTCGGTGGCCGAGACGTCCAATACCCCGACGTCGAAGAGCGTGGTGGTGCGGCTGGCGCGGGCTAGCCCGCGTAGCCGAGCCGCCCGCTGATCTCGTCGGCCCCCCCGATGAGGACGGAGGCGAGCTCGTGCATGCGCTCGGCGGGGAAGCGGTAAGCGGGGCCGGAGGCGCTGACCGCGGCCACGACGTCCCCGTGGTAGGAGCGGATGGGCGCGGCTATGGTGTTGAGCCCGTCCTCCAGCTCCTCCAGACAGTAGGCGTAGCCCGTCTTCCTGATCTCGGCGAGCTGCTTCTCCAGCTCGGCCACGTCGGTGATGGTCCGGCCGGTCAGGGCCTCCAGCGGCCCCTCGGACAGCAGCTTCGCCCGCTGCCTGTCGTCCAGGTGAGCCAGGAGCACCTTGCCGCTGGAGGTCGCGTGGAGGGGGGTGAGCTGGCCGACCCAGTTGTAGGCGGTGACGGCGGACGGCCCGCGCACCTGGTCCAGGTTGACCGCGTAGGAGGAGCGGAGGACGGCGATGTTCACGGTCTCACCGATCTCCTCGGCCAGCCGCTGGCAGACGGGATGGCTGCGCCGGCCGAGGTCCATCTGCGTGTTGACGCCGCCGGCCAGGCGGATGATGCCGAAACCGAGGCGGTATTTGCCCCGGTCCTCGGCCTGCTCGACCAGTCCGCGCGCCTCCAGGGCGCCGAGCAGCCGGAACGCGGTCGACTTGTGCACGTCGATCTCGGCAGCGACCTCGCTCACGCCGGCCTCGCCCCGGCGGGAGAGGATCTCGAGCACGCTGATCGCCCGATCGACCGACTGCACGCCCCCACTACCCGAGTCGTTGCTCATAGCGAAACTGTAAGTGCTGTGAGGAACTCACGCGAGCTGAAGTGCGGAAAAGATCTCCTGTTGCGAGTAGTGCAACGAAATGCACATAACGCTACGATTCGCGGAAATGCGCGAGAGACGAGGCACCATGACGTCACAGCAGTACGACTTCGTCATCGTCGGAGGCGGCTCGGCCGGCTGCGCCCTGGCCAACCGGCTCTCCGCGGACCCTGCCACCCGCGTGCTGGTGCTGGAGGCGGGCCGGCCCGACTACCCCTGGGACGTCTTCATCCACATGCCGGCGGCGCTCCCCTTCCCGATCGGCAACCGCTTCTACGACTGGCGATACGAGTCCGAGCCTGAGCCGCATATGGGGGGCCGGCGGATCTACCACGCGCGCGGGAAGGTGCTGGGCGGTTCGAGCAGCATCAATGGCATGATCTTCCAGCGCGGCAACCCGCTCGACTACGAGCGCTGGGGCGCCGATCCCGGGATGAAGACCTGGGACTACGCGCACTGCCTGCCCTACTTCAAGCGCATGGAGAACTGCCTGGCCGACCCCGGCACCCCCTGGCGCGGCCACGAGGGCCCGCTGGCGCTGGAGCGGGGGCCGGCGAGCACGCCGCTCTACCCGGCCTTCTTCGAGGCCGTGCAGCAGGCCGGCTACCCGCTCACCGACGACGTCAACGGCTACCGCCAGGAGGGCTTCGCCCGCTTCGACCGCAACATCCGGCGGGGCCGCAGGCTCAGCGCGGCCAGGGCGTACCTGCACCCGGTCATGAAGCGGCCGAACCTCACCGTGAAAACGCGGGCGTTCGTGACGCGGATCCTCTTCGAGGGCAAGCGGGCCGTCGGCGTCGAGTACGACGGCGGGACGGTGCGCGCGGGAGAGGTCATCCTGTGCGGCGGCGCGATCAACTCGCCGCAACTCCTCCAGCTGTCCGGGGTCGGCAACGCCGACGAGCTGCGCGCCCTCGGCGTCGACGTCGTGCACCACCTGCCGGGCGTGGGCGAGAACCTGCAGGACCATCTGGAGGTCTACATCCAGCACGGGTGCGGCGAGCCCGTCTCGATGCAGCCGAACCTGCAGAAGTGGCGCCACCCCTGGATCGGCGCCCAGTGGCTGTTCCTGCGCAGGGGGCCGGGCGCGACCAACCACTTCGAGGCCGGCGGCTTCGTGCGCAGCAACGACGACGTCGACTACCCGAACCTCATGTTCCACTTCCTGCCGATCGCGGTGCGCTACGACGGCTCCGCGCCCTCGGGCGGGCACGGCTACCAGGTGCACGTCGGCCCCATGTACTCCGACGCCCGCGGCTCGGTGAAGATCAAGAGCGGCGACCCGCGGCAGCATCCCGCCCTGCGCTTCAACTACCTGTCCACCGAGCAGGACCGGCGCGAATGGGTGGAGGCCATCAGGGTGGCCCGCGGCATCCTCGGCCAGCCCGCGCTGCAGGAGTACAGCACCGGCGAGCTGTCACCGGGGCCCTCCGTCGAGACCGACGAGGAGATCCTGGACTGGGTGGCCAAGGACGGCGAGACGGCGCTGCACCCCTCCTGCACGGCCCGGATGGGTGTGGACGAGATGTCCGTGCTCGACCCCGAGAGCATGCGGGTGCACGGCGTGGACGGGCTACGGGTGGTGGACGCCTCGGCCATGCCGTACGTGACGAACGGCAACATCTACGCGCCGGTCATGATGCTGGCGGAGAAGGCGGCCGACCTGATCCTCGGCAACACCCCGCTGCCGCCGGAGCCGGCCGAGTTCTACCGGCACCGCTCCTAGACGACGACAGAGGCGGTGGGGGATCCCCACCGCCTCACGTCCGGCGAGGTCAGCGGAAGACGACCGTGCGGTCGCCGTTGAGCAGCACCCGCTGCTCGCTGTGCCACTTCACCGCCCTGGCGAGCACCTGGGCCTCGACGTCCCGGCCGACGGCGACCAGGTCGTCGGGGTCCAGCTCGTGGTCCACCCTGGCGACGTCCTGCTCGATGATCGGCCCCTCGTCCAGGTCCGCCGTCACGTAGTGCGCGGTCGCCCCGATGAGCTTCACGCCGCGCTCGTGCGCCTGGTGGTACGGCTTGGCGCCCTTGAACCCCGGCAGGAAGGAGTGGTGGATGTTGATCGCCCGCCCCTCCAGCCGCTTGCACAGGTCGTCCGACAGGATCTGCATGTAGCGGGCGAGCACCACCAGGTCCGCCTCGTACTCGGCGACCAGCTCCAGCACCCTGGCCTCCGCCTCCGGCCTGCCCTCCGACGTCACCGGGACGTGGTGGAAGGGCACGCCGTAGGAGGCGGCCAGCGGCTCGAGGTCCGGGTGGTTGGAGACCACCGCGGGGATCTCGATGTTGAGGCCGCCGACCTGGCGGCGGAAGAGCAGGTCGTTCATGCAGTGACCGAACTTCGACACCATGATCAGCGTACGGGTCGGGGTGGCCGCGTCCTTGAGCTGCCAGGTCATCTGGCAGGACGCCGCGACGTAGGCGAAGCCCTCGCGCAGCTCGTCCAGGGTGTCCTGGGAGGTGAAGTGCACGCGCATGAAGAAGCCGCCGCCCTTGCGGTCGTTGAACTGCTTGCTCTGCAGCATGTTCCCGCCGTGCTGGATGAGGAAGCTGCTCACGGCGTAGACGATGCCCGGCTTGTCGGCGCAGGAGACGGTGAGGATGAACTCGCGCCCAGGAGCCATCGCTCCTCCTTGTGTTGCGTATTACGCAAATGAGTTAGTTATACGCAACAGCGTGAACGCAGACCAGCACGTCCGTCAAGAGGTGAAATGTCGTCCAACGCCGGGCAAAACCCATCACAACGCATAGTTTCGGCCAGTGATTCCCTCAAGGCCTTGACGAACCCCCAGCGGCCGGTCAATCCTGTTCCCCATTAAGCACAAGCTTGCGCCATGCGCAACGATCAGGGATGTGCCCGATGACCGACCTCTACATCGGTGGAACGTGGACGAGGCCGATCGCCAGTGGCCTGCGGCACATCCACTCGCCCGCCGACGGCGGACTGGTGGCCACGGTGGCGGAGGCCACGGCGGCCGACACCGGGCGGGCGATCGAGGCCGCCCGGCACGCCTTCGACGCGGGCCCCTGGCCGCAGACCCCCGCCCGCGAGCGGGGCGCACTCCTGAACAGGGTAGCTGACCTGCTAGAACGCGACCGCGACAGCTTCGCGAAGGCCGAGTCAGGCGACACCGGCAAGCGGCTCGTGGAGAGCGAGTACGACGTCGACGACTCCATCGCCTCCCTGCGTTACTTCGCCGGGGTGGCGGGCACCGACGCCGGGCGGGTGGTCGACACCGGCCGGGACGACGCCATCAGCCGCATCGTCCACGAACCCGTCGGCGTCTGCGCCCTGATCACGCCGTGGAACTATCCGCTGCTGCAGGCGACGTGGAAGGTCGCCCCCGCGCTCGCCGCCGGCAACACCTTCGTGCTGAAGCCCAGCGAGCTCACGCCCAGCACCTCGATCCTGCTGATGCGCGCGCTGGAGGAGGCGGGCCTGCCGGCGGGCGTGGCCAACCTGGTGCTCGGCGCGGGCCCCGAGGCGGGCGCGCCGCTGGCCGAGCACCCGGCCGTGGACCTGGTGTCGTTCACCGGCGGCGTGGCCACGGGACGCCGGATCATGGCGGCCGCCGCGGCCACCGTCAAGCGCGTGGCGCTCGAGCTGGGCGGCAAGAACCCCAACATCGTCTTCGCCGACGCCGACCTCGAGACCGCGATCGACTTCGCGCTCACCGCGGTGTTCCTGCACTCTGGCCAGGTCTGCTCGGCCGGCGCCCGCCTCCTCGTCGAGGACCGTCTGCACGACGCCTTCGTGGACGAGGTCGTGCGGCGGGCGGAGCTGATCCGCCTGGGCGGCCCCTTCGACCCGGACGCGCACACCGGCCCGCTGATCTCCGCCGCGCACCTCGCCAAGGTCGAGGAGTACGTGGCGGCGGGCCTGGCCGAAGGCGCGGTCCTGCGCTGCGGCGGCCGCCGCGAGGAGGGCCCCGGCTTCTTCTACCGCCCCACCGTGCTCGACGAGTGCAAGCAGGGCATGCGCGTGGTGCGCGAGGAGTCCTTCGGCCCGGTGCTCACGGTGGAGCGCTTCACCACCGAGGACGAGGCCGTGCGCCTCGCCAACGACACCGAGTACGGCCTGGCCGGCGCCGTCTGGACCCAGGACGCCGGCAAGGCGCAGCGGGTCGCGGGCCGGCTGCGGCACGGCACGGTGTGGATCAACGACTACCACCCCTACGTGCCGCAGGCCGAGTGGGGTGGCTTCAAGCAGTCAGGCATCGGCCGTGAGCTCGGGCCCACCGGTCTCGACGAGTACCGCGAGATCAAGCATGTCTGGCAGAACATCCGCCCACGCCCCCAGCGGTGGTTCCCAGCGAACTGACGCCTGACGACCAAGAGGTGGTCATGACCGTACCGTCACTGACCGAACGCACGCCGCTCGGCACCGAGACACCCCCCATCCTCGAGGTGAAGGGGCTCTGGAAGGTGTTCGGGCCCAAGGCCGACCGCGTCGTCGGCAGCACGCTCAGCCGCACGGAACTGAAGGAACAGACCGGCTGCGTCGCCGCCGTCCGCGACGTGTCCTTCTCGGTACGCCGGGGCGAGGTGTTCGTGGTCATGGGCCTGTCCGGCTCGGGCAAGTCCACCTTGGTCCGCTGCCTCACCAGGCTGATCGAGCCCACGGCCGGCGAGATCCTGCTCGACGGCGAGGACGTCCGCAAGGCCGACGAGAAACGGCTGCGGGAGCTGCGCAGGCACCGCATGGCCATGGTCTTCCAGCACTTCGGGCTGCTGCCGCACAGGTGCGTGCTGGACAACGTCGTCTTCGGGTTGGAGATCCGCGGCGTGCCCAAACAGGACCGCTACGTCAGGGCCCGCGAGGTCGTCGGGCTGGTCGGCCTGACCGGCTTCGAGAACTCCTATCCCGACCAGCTCTCCGGAGGCATGCAGCAGCGCGTCGGCCTGGCCCGCGCGCTGGCCGCCGATCCCGAGGTGCTGCTGTTCGACGAGCCGTTCTCCGCGCTCGACCCGCTGATCAGGCGCGAGATGCAGAACGAGGTCATCCGCCTGCACCACGAGGTCGGCAAGACCATGGTCTTCATCACCCACGACCTGAGCGAGGCGCTCAAGCTGGGCGACCGCATCCTCATCATGCGCGACGGCGAGCTGGTCCAGATGGGCACGCCCGACGAGGTCGTGGGCGCGCCGGCCGACGACTACGTACGGGACTTCGTCAGCGACGTGCCGCGCTCCCACGTGCTGACGCTGCGCTGGATCATGCGCGAGCCACTGCCCGGCGAGCCCCTGGACGGCCCCGAGCTGGGCCCCGACGTGGTCATCCGGGACGCGGTGCACAGCGTGATGTCGGCCGACCGGCCGGTCCGCGTGACCAGGGACGGCGCCCTGCTGGGCGTGGTCACCAACGCCGAGATCCTCGAGGTCATCGCGGAAGGGCAGTCCTGATGGCTCCGGTGACGGCCGCGGTCACGGCGGTGGCCACGCGGCTACGCGGCCGCAGGCTCCTGATCGTGGCGGTGCTGGCGGTCTGGGTGCTGGGGTGGGCGCTGCTGAACGGGCGCGACACGCTGGCACTCGGCGGGGCCGAGCTGACGCCGCTGCACACCTCGTTCAGCGAGGGCATGGACGCCATCGACGACAGCAGGAACAGCAACCCGTTCTTCCTCTACTTCATCAACTACATCCGGCTCTTCCTGGACGAGGCCGTGACGTTCGTCCAGGCCATGATCAGCCAGCCGTCCTTCGGCCGCCCGGTCCCGGTGCTGGGCTGGCTGGGCGTGACGGCCCTGGCGACCGCCGTCGCGTTCCTGTACGGCAACAGGAAGTCGGCGCTGCTCGCGGCGGCGGGCCTGATCTCCTTCGGGCTGCTCGGGCTGTGGCAGGAGAGCATGGACACGCTCGCCCTCACGCTCACCGCGGTGGTGCTGTCGCTGGCCGTGGGCATCCCGCTCGGGGTGCTGGCGGGGATGAGCGACCGCTTCCACCGGCTGGTCACCCCGGTGCTGGACTTCATGCAGACGATGCCGACGTTCGTCTACCTGGCGCCGCTCACGCTCTTCTTCCTCATCGGGCCGGCCAGCGCGACGGTCGCCACGATGATCTACGCGATCCCGCCGGCCATCCGCATCACCGCGCACGGCATCCGCCAGGTCTCGCCGGACACCCTCGAAGCCGGCGCCTCGCTGGGCGCCACCACCGCTCAGTCGCTGCGGCACGTGCGGCTGCCGATGGCCAAGCAGACGATCATCGTCGGCGTGAACCAGACCATCATGGCCGCCCTGTCCATGGCCACCATCGCGGCCCTCATCGACGCGCCGGGCCTGGGCAAGACGGTGTTGAAGGCGCTGCAGACCCTGGATGTGGGCACCGCGTTCAACGCGGGCCTGGCCATCGTCATCATGGCGGTGGTGCTGGACCGGGTGACCTCGGCGGCCAGCCGCCGGGTCGAGGCCGAGCGCAGGGCCGGCCGGCTGCTCACTCCCGGACGGCGGCGGCTGCAGGTGGCGGGCGTGCTCGGCGTCGCGGCGGTGCTGGGCTACCTGTCGTACACCTACGTGTGGGCGGCGGAGTTCCCCGCGCAGGCCAACCTCGGCCCCATCGTGCGCCGCGCCGCCGACGCGGCGAGCGTCTGGGTACAGGACAGCCTGGTCGGCTTCACCAACGCGATCAAGAACCTGCTCACCAACGGGCTGCTCAACCCGTTCGAGTCGCTGCTGACCGGGTCTCCGTGGTGGCTGGTCTTCGCCGTGGCCGTGGCCGTGGCGCTGCTGGTGGGCAACGCGCGCGCGGCCCTCGCGACCGCGGTCGGCCTGGCGCTGCTGGTCCTGCTCGGGCTCTGGCAGGACAGCATGGTCACGCTGGCCTCCACCCTGGTCGCGACGATCCTCGTCATGATGCTCGGCGTGGTGGTGGGCGTGTGGATGGGCCGCAGCGACCGGGCCGACACCGTGCTCCGCCCCGTGCTCGACGCCGGGCAGACCATGCCCGCCTTCGTCTATCTGGTGCCGATCCTCGGCCTGTTCGGCCCGACGCGGTTCACCGCGATCATCGCGGCCGTGGTCTTCGCGGCGCCGGTCGCGATCAAGCTGGTCGCCGAGGGCATCAGGCGGGTCTCCCCCACCACGGTCGAGGCGGCCACCTCGGTGGGGGCGAACGCCTGGCAGCTCATCGCCAAGGTCCAGCTCCCGATGGCCCGCAGCGGCGTGACGCTCGCGGCGAGCCAGGGACTCATCTACGTGCTCTCGATGGTCGTCGTGGGCGGCCTCGTGGGAGCGGGAGCGCTCGGCTACGACGTCGTGGCCGGGTTCTCGCAGCACCAGCTCCGGGGGAAGGGGCTGGCCGCCGGGCTCGCGATCGTCGTGCTCGGCATCGTGCTCGACCGCGTCATGCGCGCCGCCACGCAGCGCGCCGACGCGGCCGCTCACGGGGGGCAACCGCACCACTAGCCAGATGACGGGCCCCTCGGCCCGGGAACCACTAGGAGGACCTAGGTGACGAATTCGAGAAGCAGAAGGATCAGGGCACTCGTGCTCGTGGCCGGCATGGGCCTTCTGGTGAACGCCTGCGCGGGCGCGAAGGTCGGCGAGACGGCGGCGCCCGCCGCCGGCAGCGGCAGCGCCAAGGCGTGCGGGACCCTGAACATCGCGATCAACCCATGGGTGGGGTACGAGGCCAACGCCGCCGTTATCGGCTATGTGGCCGAGAAGAACCTCGGCTGCAAGGTCGTGAAGAAGGACCTCAAGGAGGAGGTGGCCTGGCAGGGCTTCGGCACCGGCGAGGTCGACGCGGTCGTGGAGAACTGGGGCCACGACGACCTGAAGAAGAAGTACATCGACGAGCAGAAGACCGCCGTCTCCGCGGGGCCGACGGGCAACAAGGGCGTCATCGGCTGGTACGTGGCGCCGTGGATGGCCGAGAAGTACCCGGACATCACCGACTGGAAGAACCTCAACAAGTACGCCTCCCTGTTCAAGACCTCCGAGTCCGGCGGCAAGGGCCAACTCCTCGACGGCGACCCCTCCTTCGTCACCAACGACGAGGCCCTGGTCAAGAACCTCAAGCTGGACTTCAAGGTCGTCTACGCGGGCAGCGAGACCGCGCTGATCACGGCCTTCCGCCAGTCGCAGAAGCAGCAGACGCCGCTCATCGGCTACTTCTACGAGCCGCAGTGGTTCCTGTCGGAGCTCAAGCTGGTCAAGGTCAACCTGCCCGCCTACACGGCCGGCTGCGACGCCGACGCCGCCAAGGTGGCCTGTGACTACCCGCCGTACGAGCTCGACAAGATCGTGAGCAAGAAGTTCGCCGACTCCGGCAGCCCCGCCTACGAGCTGGTCAAGAACTTCACCTGGGGCAACGACGACCAGAACCTCGTGGCGAAGTACATCACCGAGGACAAGATGACCGCCGAGGAGGCGGCCGCCAAGTGGGTGGCCGACAACCCGGACAAGGTCAAGGCCTGGCTCCCCAAGAGCTGACGGCACGGCCGGACCCGGCCCGATCGCGCTTCGCGGTCGGGCCGGGTTCGCATGTCCCGCGATACCGCCTGAAATTAGACAGATCGCCCCTTGACACCCGCAATCCGGCGAGCGACGCTTGTTGCGGAAAGCGCTTTGGGTTGCATATTTCGCAACAACGGAGGTGGCTATGACGGGCCCGAGAGTCGTTGTCATCGGGGCCGGCGTGGTCGGCGCGGCACTCGCCGACGAGCTGTCGGCCCGCGGCTGGACCGACGTCACGGTGGTCGACCAGGGAGACGTGCCCGCCACCGGCGGCTCCTCCTCGCACGCGCCCGGTCTGGTGTTCCAGACCAACGGCTCCAAGACCATGACCGAGATGGCCCGCTACACCGTGGAGAAGTTCGTCGAACTGGACAGCTTCCTCCAGGTGGGCGGCCTCGAGGTGGCGACCACCCCCGAGCGCCTCGCCGAGCTGCACCGGCGCCACGGCTGGGCGGCGGCGTGGGGCCTGGAGACCCAGCTGCTCTCCCCCGCCGAGTGCGCGGCCAAGCACTCGCTCCTGGACCCCGGCAAGGTGCTCGGCGGCCTGTTCATCCCCACCGACGGCCTGGCCAAGGCGGTCAAGGCGGTCCAGGCGCAGCTCACCAGGGCGGTGGAGCGCGGTGTGCGGGTGCTGGCCAGGCACGAGGTGCTGGACATCAGGGCCGAGGGCGGCCGGGTCAGCGCGGTGGTCACCGACCACGGCGAGATCCCCGCCGACGTGGTGGTCTGCTGCGCCGGCATCTGGGGGCCACGCGTGGCCAGGATGGCCGGGATGGAGCTGCCCCTCACGCCGCTGGCCCACCAGCTGGCCTGGACGGGACAGGTCCCCGACCTGGCCGGGCAGAGCGAGGAGGCGACCCGGCCCATCCTGCGCCACCAGGACGCCGACCTGTACTACCGGGAACGGTACGACATGCTGGGCATCGGCTACTACGGCCACCGGCCCATGCCGGTCAGCCCCGACGACATCATCTCGGTGGACGCGGCCGAGGTCATGCCCTCCGTGCTGACCTTCACGCCCGACGACTTCGCCGACGCCTGGACCGAGACCCAGAGCCTGCTCCCCGGGACGCGGTCGGCCAAGGTGGAGGAGGGCATCAACGGCCTGTTCTCGTTCACGACCGACCACATGCCGCTGATGGGCCAGTCGCGGGACGTGGAGGGCTTCTGGGTGGCGGAGGCCGTCTGGGTCACCCACTCCGCCGGCGTCGGCAAGGCCATGGCCGAGTGGCTGGTCGACGGCCACTGCTCCTCCTTCGACCTGCACGAATGCGACGTCAACCGGTTCGAGCAGCACCAGATCGCGCCTGATTACGTGCTGGAGCGCGGCTGCCAGAACTACGTCGAGGTCTACGACATCATTCATCCGCTGCAGCCCATGGAAAGCCCGCGCCCGATGCGGACCAGCCCGTTCCACGCCCGCCAGCAGGAGCTCGGCGCGATCTTCCTGGAGGCCTCCGGCTGGGAGCGGCCGCAGTGGTACGGCGCCAACGCCCCGCTGCTGCAGGGCCGCGACATCCCGGCGCCCGGCGACTGGGCCGCACAGTACTGGTCGCCCATCGTGGGCGCGGAGGCGCAGGCCACCCGGGAGTCCGTCGCGATGTACGACATGACCGCGCTCAAGCGCCTGGAGATCAGCGGCCCCGGCGCGGTCGGCTTCCTGCAGTCCCTCGTGACCGGCGACATCGACAAGTCCGTCGGCTCCGTGACGTACTGCCTGCTCCTGGACACCGACGGCGGCATCCGCAGCGACATCACCGTCGCGCGCCTCGGGCCCGAGCTGTTCCAGGTGGGCGCCAACGGCAACCTCGACCTCGACTGGCTGGACCGGCGGCGACCGCGCGCGGTCCACATCCGCGACATCACCGCGGGCACCTGCTGCGTGGGCGTGTGGGGCCCGCGTGCCCGCGACCTCGTCCAGCCGCTGACCGGCATCGACCTGACCGCGCTGCGCTACTTCCGCGGCGCCCGCGGCTACATCGGCAACGTGCCGGTCACCATGCTGCGCCTGTCGTACGTCGGCGAGCTGGGCTGGGAGATCTACACCACCGCCGACATGGGACTCAAGCTCTGGGACACGCTCTGGGAGGCCGGGCAGCGGCACGGCGTCATCGCCGGCGGCCGCGGCGCGTTCACGAGCCTGCGCCTGGAGAAGGGCTACCGCTCCTTCGGCACGGACATGACCTTCGAGCACGACCCGTACGAGGCCGGGCTCGGCTTCGCCGTCAAGCTGGACAAGGGCGACTTCGTCGGCCGGGCGGCGCTGCTGGAGCGCAAGGAGTCGGTGCGCCGCCGGCTCACCTGCCTGCTCACCGACGAGGTCGTCATGGGCAAGGAGCCCGTCTACGACCGCGACGGCGGCCCGGCCGGCTACGTCACCAGCGCCGCCTACGGGTACACGATCGGCAGCGGCATCGCCTACGCCTGGCTGCCCGCCGACCTGGCCAACCCCGGCCAGGAGGTGACCATCGGCTACTTCGACCGGTACGTACGCGCCGTCGTCGCCGAGGAACCGCTCTTCGACCCCACGATGCAGCGGCTGCGCGGCTAGGAAAGGACGTCACATGATCGACACCCCGCTGGACGTCGTGGACCCCGAGGTCCACGCGGCCATCGGCGACGAGCTGGCTCGCCAGCGCTCGACGCTGGAGATGATCGCCTCGGAGAACTTCGCGCCCGTCGCCGTTATGGCGGCGCAGGGCTCGGTGCTCACCAACAAGTACGCCGAGGGCTACCCGGGCCGGCGGTACTACGGCGGGTGCGAGCACGTGGACGTGATCGAGCAGATCGCCGTCGACCGGGTGAAGGCGCTCTTCGGCGCCGCGGCGGCCAACGTGCAGCCCCACTCCGGCGCCCAGGCCAACGCCGCGGCCATGGCCGCACTGCTCGAACCCGGCGACACCATCCTCGGGCTCGACCTGGCCCACGGCGGCCATCTCACGCACGGCATGCGGATCAACTTCTCCGGCCGCCTGTACAACGTGGTCGCCTACCACGTGCGCGAGAGCGACCACCTGGTGGACATGGAGGAGGTCGAGCGGCTCGCCCGCGAGCACCGGCCCAAGCTGATCATCGCCGGCTGGTCGGCGTACCCCCGCCACCTGGACTTCGCGGCGTTCCGGCGGATCGCCGACGAGGTGGGCGCATACCTGCTGGTGGACATGGCGCACTTCGCCGGCCTGGTGGCCGCGGGCCTGCACCCCTCCCCCGTGCCGCACGCCCACGTCGTCACCACGACCACGCACAAGACCCTGGGCGGCCCGCGCGGCGGCGTGATCCTGACGACGGACGACCTCATCAAGAAGATCAACTCGTCGGTCTTCCCCGGCCAGCAGGGCGGGCCGCTGGAGCACGTCATCGCCGCCAAGGCCGTCGCGTTCAAGATCGCGGCCGAGGACGGATTCCGCGACCGGCAGCGACGCACGCTGGAGGGCGCCAAGATCCTCGCCGACCGGCTGCTCGGGCCCGACGCCGCCGCGGCCGGGGTGAAGGTCCTGACCGGCGGCACCGACGTGCACCTCGTCCTGGTCGACCTGCGCGACTCGGAGCTGGACGGCAAACAGGCCGAGGACCGGCTGCACGCCGCCGGGATCACGGTGAACAGGAACGCGGTGCCGTTCGACCCGCGCCCGCCGATGGTCACCTCCGGCCTGCGGATCGGCACGCCGGCGCTGGCCACGCGCGGTTTCGGCCCCGACGACTTCAGCGAGGTGAGCGACATCATCGCGAACGCACTCACGCCGGACGCCGACCTGGTCTTCCTGCGCGGCAGGGTCGAGACCCTGGCCGGCAAGCACCCGCTCTACGAGCAGGTCCGATGAGCCCCCGCACCCCGGGCGCCGACCTGCCCGAGCACCCCGACCGGCTGTGGAGCGCGGCCGAGCCCAAGGCGTCCTACGACGTGGTGATCGTCGGAGCCGGCGGGCACGGCCTGGCCACCGCCTACTACCTGGCCAAGAACCACGGCATCACGAACGTCGCCGTGCTGGAGCGCGGCTGGCTCGCGGGCGGCAACATGGCCCGCAACACCACCATCATCCGCTCCAACTACCTGTGGGACGAGAGCGCCGGCATCTACGAGCACGCGCTGAAGCTCTGGGAGGGGCTGGAGGAGGAGCTCGACTACCCGCTGCTGTTCAGCCAGCGCGGCGTGCTCAACCTCGCGCACAGCCTCCAGGACGTGCGCGACAGCGTACGGCGGGTCGAGGCCAACAGGCTCAACGGCGTGGACGCGGAATGGCTGGACCCCCAGCAGGTCAAGGAGGTCTGCCCGATCGTCAACGTCTCCCCCGACGTCCGCTACCCGGTGCTCGGCGGCACCTTCCAGCCCAGGGCCGGGATCGCCAAGCACGACCACGTCGCCTGGGGCCTGGCCAGGGCGGCCGCGGCACTCGGCGTCGAGTTCATCGAGCACTGCGAGGTCACCGGGCTGCAGGTGCGCGAGGGCCGGGTGACCGGCGTGGAGACCAGCCGCGGCCCGATCGCCGCGGGCCGGGTGGCGCTGTGCGCCGCCGGTCATACTTCGGTCGTGGCCGCCACGGCGGGGATCGACCTGCCGCTGCAGAGCCACCCCCTCCAGGCGCTGGTCTCCGAGCTGCTGGAGCCCGTGCACCCGACCGTCGTCATGTCCAACGCTGTGCATGTGTACGTCAGCCAGGCGCACAAGGGCGAGCTGGTCATGGGGGCGGGCATCGACGCGGCCAACTCCTACCGCCAGCGCGGCGCCTTCCACATCATCGAACAGCAGATGGCCGCGGCCCTGGAGCTGTTCCCCGTCTTCGCCCGGGCGCACGTGCTGCGTACCTGGGGCGGCGTGGTGGACGTCTCACCGGACGCCTCACCGATCATGGGCCTGACCCCGGTCGAGGGCCTCTACCTCAACTGCGGCTGGGGCACCGGCGGCTTCAAGGCGACACCCGGCGTGGGCTGGTGCTTCGCCCACACCGTGGCCAACGACGAGCCGCACCCCCTCAACGCTCCCTTCTCCCTTGACCGATTCGTCACCGGGGCGCTCGTCGACGAGCACGGCGCCGCCGCGGTCGCGCACTGAGGAACGCCACGATGCTGCTGATTCCCTGTCCCTGGTGCGGCCCTCGAGACGAGGCCGAGTTCCACTACGGCGGTCAGGCCCACGTCGCCTACTCGGAGGACCCGGGTGCGCTCTCCGATGAGGAGTGGGCCCGCTACCTGTTCTTCCGTGACAACCCCAAGGGGTCGTTCGCCGAGCGGTGGAGCCACTCCGCGGGCTGCCGCCGCTGGTTCAACGCCGTACGCGACACCGCCACGAACGAGATCCACGCCGTCTACCGGGTGGGCGAACCCCGGCCGGTGACGCCGTGAGGCGCGAGAGCGGCGGGCGCGTCGACCGCACCCGCACGCTCCGCTTCCGCTTCGACGGCCGCGACTACACGGGCCACCCCGGCGACACGCTCGCCTCGGCGCTGCTGGCCAACGGTGTGCGCCAGATCGCGACGAGCGTCAAGCTCGGCCGCCCGCGCGGGATCGTCGCCGCGGGCAGCGAGGAGCCCAGCGCGCTGGTGCAGATCGAGGAGCCGTTCCCCGAGCCCATGCTGACGGCGACCACCGTCGAGCTGTACGACGGCCTGGTCGCGAGCGGGCTGCCCGGCCAGGGCCGCCTGGCCGCCGAGCCCGACCCGGCCCGCTACGACGCCATTCACGCCCACTGCGACGTGCTGGTGGTGGGCGCGGGCCCCGCCGGGCTGTCCGCGGCCCGGGCGGCCGCGCGCACCGGCGCCCGCGTGATCCTCGCCGACGAGCAGCCCGAGCCCGGCGGCAGCCTGCTCGGCACAACCGAGCAGCTGGCGGGCCTGCCGGCCGCCGAATGGGCCGGGGCGGTCGCGGCGGAGCTGGCGGGCCTGCCCGAGGTCACGGTGCTGCCGCGCACCACGGTCTTCGGCTATTACGACGACAACTACCTCATCGCCGTCGAACGGCGCACCAACCACCTCGGCGGGGCGGCGCCCGCGCACGTGGCCAGGGAGCGCGTGTGGCGCATCAGGGCGCGGCGGGTCGTGCTGGCCACCGGCGCGCACGAGCGGCCGATCGCCTTCGCGGGCAACGACCTGCCCGGCGTGATGCTGGCGGGCGCGGCGCGGACGTACGTCAACCGGTACGGCGTGCTGCCCGGGAGCCGGGCGGTGGTGTTCACGACCGGCGACAGCGCCTATGCGGCCGCGTTGGACCTCGCCGGTGCGGGCGTGAATGTGGTGGCCATCGCGGACGTGCGGCCGGCGCCCGGCGCGGGCTGGGCCGAGCGGGCGCGCGAGGCCGGCATCGAGGTGCTGACCGGGCACGTGGTGACGGCCGCCGCCGGGGACGGGCAGGTCTCCTCGGTCCTGGTGGGGCGGCGTCCGGACGACGGCGCGGCCGCCGCGGGCGAGCGGTCGTTCGACGCCGACCTGCTGCTGGTCTCCGGGGGCTGGAACCCGGTGGTGCACCTGTTCAGCCAGTCGGGCGGGACGCTCCGCTACGACGAGGCGCTGGGCACGCTGGTGCCCGGCGCGTCCCGGCAGGCGGTGGAGGTGGCGGGCGCGGCCAGGGGCGTATTCACACTGGCTGGATGCCTGGAGGACGGCGCGAGCGGCGGTGGCGGCCCGGCCTCGGCCGCGGGCGAGCCGTACTGGCTGGTGCCCGCCACGGACTACGGTACCCACTTCGTCGACCTGCAGCGGGACGTGACCGTGGCGGACGTGCTGCGGGCGACCGGCGCGGGGCTGCGCTCGGTCGAGCACGTCAAGCGGTACACCACCGCGGGCACGGCCCATGACCAGGGCAAGACCTCCGGCCTGCTGACCACGGCCGTCATGGCGCACGCGCTGGGCGTTCCGGTGGGTGAGCTGGGCAGCACGACGTTCCGGGCGCCGTACACGCCGGTGAGCTTCGCGGCGCTGGCCGGGCGCGACCGCGGCGCGCTGCACGATCCGGTCCGGGTCACCGCGCTGCACGAGTGGCACGTCGCGCACGGCGCGCTGTTCGAGAACGTCGGCCAGTGGAAGCGGCCGTGGTACTACCCCCGTCCCGGCGAGGACATGGAGGCCGCGGTGCTGCGCGAGTGCCGGGCGGCGCGGGAGGGTGCGGCGGCGATGGACGCCTCCACGCTCGGCAAGATCGACGTGATCGGGCCCGACGCGGCGGAGTTCCTCGACCGGCTTTACACGAACATGATGAGCACGCTGGCCGTCGGCGCCATCAGGTACGGCGTGATGTGCCGGGCCGACGGCATGGTCTTCGACGACGGCACCGTCATCAGGCTCGCCGAGGACCACTTCCTCGTCACCACCACCACGGGCAATGCCGCGGCCGTCCTGGACTGGATGGAGGAGTGGCTGCAGACCGAGTGGCCGTGGCTGCGGGTCCACCTCACCTCGGTCACCGAGCAGTGGGCCACCGTGGCGCTGGTCGGTCCCGGGTCGCGCGAGGTGCTGGCCGGGCTCGCCCCCGGTCTGGCCGTCGGCGCGGCCGAGTTCCCGTTCATGACCTGGCGGGAGGCGGAGGTCGCGGGGATGGCCGCGCGGGTGTGCCGGATCAGCTTCTCGGGCGAGCTGGCCTACGAGATCAACGTGACCTCGTGGGAGGGCCTGGCCCTGTGGGAGGCCATCATGGACACCGGGGTCGTCACGCCGTACGGGACCGAGACCATGCACGTGCTGCGGGCCGAGAAGGGTTACCCGATCGTCGGGCAGGACACCGACGGCACGGTCACGCCGCAGGACCTGGGCATGTCGTGGGTGGTGTCGAAGAAGAAGGCCGACTTTATCGGCAAGCGCTCGTTCGCCCGGGCCGACACGGTCCGCGCGGACCGCAAGCAGCTCGTCGGGCTGCTCCCCGAGGACCCCGCTCTGCTGCTGCCCGAGGGGACGCACGTGGTGGAGTCCGCCGGCCTGCCCGAGCCGCCCGTGCCGATGCTCGGGCACGTGACCTCGAGCTACCGCAGCGCCGCGCTGGGCCGCACGTTCGCGTTGGCGCTGGTCAGCGGCGGGCAGGGACGGGTCGGCGAACGGCTCTACGCACCGGTCGGCGACGCCCTGGTGCCCGTCACCGTGACCTCTCACGTCCTGTACGACCCGGAAGGAGCACGCCGCGATGGCTGAGCGCAGGAGTCCGGCCGCGGCCTTCGCCGACCGGTTCGCGACCGCGTCCAAGAGCGAGGCGCTGACGCTGGCGGAGATCCCCTTTCTCCGCCAGATCAACGTACGTGTGGACCCGGAGAGCCCGGCCGCCGCCGGCCTCGGGCGGGCGCTCGGCGTCGCGCTGCCGGTCTCGCCGGGCACCGCCGTGCGTTCCGGCGAGGTGACCGTGGCCTGGGTCGGGCCCGACGAGTGGCTGGTGATCGGGCCCGACGGGTATGACGCCGAGCCGCTGCGCGCGGCCCTCGGCGACCGGCACGGCTCCGTGGTGGACGTGTCGGCGCAACGCACCACCCTCCTGGTCGGCGGCCCTCGGGCACGCGACCTGCTGGCCCACGGCTGTGCCCTCGACCTGCACCCTTCGGTGTTCGGCCCGGGCGCGTGCGCGCAGACCATGCTGGCGCGCGCCCAGGTCGTGCTGCTCCCCCAGCAGGAGGGGTTCCTGGTGCTCGTACGCTCGTCGTTCGCGGCCTATCTGGCCGAGTGGCTGCTGGACGCGGCGACGGAATATGTGACATGAGCATCGGCGTCTTCGACCTTTTCAAGATCGGTATCGGCCCGTCCAGCTCGCACACGGGCGGCCCGATGGCGGCCGCGCACAAGTTCGCCCGCGGCCTGCACGAGGACGGCCTGCTGCCGCGCGTGGCGCGCGTCCAGGCCATCCTGTACGGCTCGCTGGGCCTGACCGGCAAGGGTCATGGCAGCGACAAGGCCGTCCTGCTGGGCCTGTCGGGCGAGAAGCCCGAACTCGTGGACGTGGACACCATCGACGACCGCCTGACCGCGATGCGCGCCTCCGGCACCGTCAACCTCTACGGCACCCACGAGATCCCCTTCGTCGTCGGCGAGGACCTGATCTTCGAACGCAAGATCTCCCTCCCCGAGCACCCGAACGGCATGCGCTTCACCGCCTACACCGCGGACGGCGACACGCTGCGGGAGAAGGTCTACTTCTCGGTCGGCGGCGGCTTCGTCGTGGACGAGAACGCCACCGGCGCCGACCGCATCAAGCCGGACGACACCGTGCTCCCCTACCCGTTCACCACCGGCGAGGAGCTGCTCAAGCACTGCTCGAATACAGGCTTGTCGATCTCCGGGCTGATGCTGGAGAACGAGAAGGCCTTCGGCCGCACCGAGGCGGAGATCCGCGCGGGGATCCTGAACCTGTGCTGGGTCATGTCGGAGTGCGTCCAACGCGGGATCTCGCGGGAGGGGGTGCTCCCCGGCGGCCTGCGCGTCAAGCGCCGCGCGCACGGCCTGCACCGGCGCCTGCGCAGCGAGTCGCCGGAGAAGGACCCGTTGCAGGCCATGGACTGGGTGTCGCTGTTCGCGCTGGCGGTCAACGAGGAGAACGCCGCCGGGGGCCGCATCGTGACCGCGCCGACGAACGGCGCGGCCGGCATCATCCCCGCCGTCCTGACCTACTACACGAGATTCATCCCCCGCGCCGACGACGAGGGCGTGGTCCGCTTCCTGCTGACGGCGGCGGCGATCGGCGTGCTGATCAAGGAGAACGCCTCGATCTCCGGTGCGGAGGTGGGCTGCCAGGGCGAGGTCGGCTCGGCCTGCGCCATGGCCGCCGCCGGGCTCACCGAGGTTCTCGGCGGCACGCCCGAGCAGGTGGAGAACGCCGCCGAGATCGGCATCGAGCACAACCTGGGCCTGACCTGCGACCCTATCGGCGGCCTGGTCCAGATCCCGTGCATCGAACGCAACGCGGTCGCCTCCATCAAGGCCATCACCGCGGCCAGGATCGCGCTGCGCGGCGACGGCCGCCACTTCGTCTCGCTGGACAAGGCCATCAAGACGATGCGCGATACCGGCCGGGACATGCTGGACAAGTACAAGGAGACCTCGCGCGGCGGCCTCGCCGTCAACGTCATCGAGTGCTAGGCACCGCCACCCGAACCAGATCCGATGATCGGCTGTCTAAGCAACCATGACAGCAGACGGGCTGCGCCCGGGGGATCCGTCGAGGCTGGGCCGCTACCGGTTGGCGAGCAGGCTCGGCTCAGGCGGCCAAGGCGTCGTCTACGAGGGCTACGACGAGGCGGCCAACCGCGTGGCGGTCAAGGTCCTGCACGCCTACCTGTCCGGCGACTCCCCTCTGCGCCGCCGCTTCACCAGCGAGGTGACCGCCGCGCAGCAGGTGGCCTCGTTCTGCACGGCCCGCATCCTGGATCACGACCTCGAAGGCGAGCGCCCGTACATCGTCAGCGAGTTCGTCCCCGGGCCGAGCCTGCGTGCGGCGATCTCGGAGGGGGCTCCGCTCTCGGGTGACCCGCTGCACCGGCTGGCCGTGGGCGTGGCCACCGCGCTGGCCGCCATCCACCAGGCGGGCGTGGTGCACCGCGATCTGAAGCCGGAGAACGTCCTGCTGGGGCCGGACGGGCCCCGAGTGATCGACTTCGGCATCGCCCGGGCCGCGGGCCTGTCGATGACCTCGACGGGCGAGCTGGCCGGCACCCCGATGTACATGGCGCCGGAGTTGTTCTCCGGGGGCCGCGCCGAGCCGGCGGCCGACGTGTTCGCCTGGGGTGCGGTGGTCTTGTTCGCCGCGACGGGACGCGACGCCTTCACCGCCCCGACGACGATCGCGGTCATCAACCGCCTGCTCAATCACGACCCCGACCTCGACGTCCTGCCCGAGGGGCTGCGCGAGCTGGTCCGCGCCGCGCTGTCGAAGGTCCCGGCCGCACGTCCCTCCGCGCAGAGCCTGCTGCTGACGCTGCTCGGTGGCAGGGGGCGCGCGATGCTGGCCGAGGGCGCCCAGGCCGCCGCCGGCGTGCGGCCTCCCGGTGAGCCGGCCGCCGACCCTGCGCTCGGCACGGTGGCCGAGCGGTTCTACGCCGCACTGCCGGCGTCCGAGCGCCAGGTAGCGCGTGATCTGCTGCTGCGGCTGGTGGACGTGCGCGACGGCGACGAGGTGCCGCGCACCGCCGGCGTGGACGAGCTCCTCGACGTACGCCACGAGGCCACCGAGCGGGTGCTCGCCGCGCTCGAGGAGGCCACGCTGGTCCGCCGCAAGGCGGACGGGGTCGCCATCGGCAGCGCCGCCCTGCTGTACGCCTGGCCTCGGCTGCACGAGTGGGTGACCGGCGACCGCGACGCGCTCGGCCGCCACCGTGAGCTGGGCGAGGCCGCCCGCCGGTGGGCGCGGAACGGCCGCCGCCCCGAGGACCTCCTTCGGGGCGCCGCCCTGCGCCAGGCGCTGGAGTGGACTCAGGGCGCGTCCCTGACCCTGAACACCACGGAGCGGGAGTTCGTCGAGGCGAGCCGGGCCGGATCGGTCCGTCAGGGCAGGCTGCGCCGCCTGGTCACCACCGGCGTGGCGGTGCTGCTCGTCGCCTCGCTCACCGCCGGCGCCCTCGCCTGGCAGCAGTCGCTCAAGAGTGACGAGGCCGGCAGGCGCCTGGCCGAGGAGCGGGCACAGGCCGCGGCCCGGCGGGTGGCGCTGCAGGCGGACGCGCTGCGCAGGACCGACCCGGTGAAGGCGATGCTGCTCAGCGTGGCGGCTTACCGCATCGCACGGGTTCCCGAGGCGGGATCGGCGGTGCTGGGCTCGCTCGCCCAGCAGGAGCAGTCGGTCTTCACCGATCCCGCCCCGGCCAACGAGGGGCGGGCACTGAGCCCTGACGGGCGGACGCTGGTGAGCGCGGGGGCCGGCCGGGTGACCGCCTACGACATGGCGACGGGACGTCCGGTGAGGACCTTCGGCGGGATCGGCGAGGCGCCCGTCACCGCCGCGGTGGGCCCCGACGGTGACACGCTGGCGCTCGCGCGAGGCAGCAGGATGGAGCTGTGGAGCCTGCGCGGCGGCAAGCGGCTGGGCGAGGGCCAGTGGACACCTGAGGAGTCGACCAGCAACGACGGCCGCCCGGACAGCATGGAGTTCAGCCCCGGCGGTGGCTACATCGTCGTGCGCGACAATCTGGGCGGGCCGTACGTGGGGCTGTGGAACGTGGCCCGGCGGGCGCTGGACAAGCCGAGCGGTTACCTGAGCAACGCGCGGCTCGGACCCGGCGACCGCTTCGGCGCCGTCGAGATCACCGAGGACCGCACCGAGTCCGCGCTGCGGACCTTCCCCGGCTGGGGAACGCCTGCGGGCAAGCGGCTCCCCAGCGCCCTGCCGGGGCAGGTCCTCTCCTTGAGCCCCGACGGCGCGCTGGCCACCGTGGGAGACGAGAAGAGAACGACCCTGTGGAGCCTGTCCACCGGCAGGCGGGAGCGGCGGGTCTTCCCCGGGCACGCCACCGAAGCCGTCTTCAGCGACGACGGCCGGTTCCTGATCACCTTCGGGAACTGGGCGGGCGGTCGTCTCACACTGTGGCGGCTGGACGACGCGGCCCCGCTTCTGCGGCTCACCGTCGCCTCCAGGATCGTCGGATCACCGCGGTTCGGCCCCGGAAATCGCACGCTGAGCATCCTGGACGACGCCGGGCGGGTGACCACCTACGACATCAGCCTGCAGACCGGTCCCCGGCGTGTCCTGCCTGACGATGCCCTGCAGCCGCGGTTCACCGCGTCGGGCGACCTGCTGTTCGCCCGGACGGGCCAGACCGTGCGCAGCTGGTCGGTGCCCGGCTTCACGCAGACCGGGCGACTGCGCGCGCCCACGGAGGGTGGGGCGATCACGCGGGTCAGCCCCGACGGGCGTACGGTCGTCACCATCTCCACGGAGGACCTCACCACGGGCCCCGCGTTCTGGGACGCGGCGTCCGGGCGCAAGCTGGGCAGCGTGCCCTTGAGCTCGGTGGACAGCAGGGCGGACATGCAGATCAGCCCCGACGGCCGGCTGCTCGCCATCAGCCAGGCCTTGGCCGGCGACTACTACGGCGGGGGCGACGTCGTCGTCATCGATCTCGCGCGGCGCAAGCGGGTGATGCGGTTCAGCCCGGTCGCGGGAGGCCCGCTGTCCTTCAGCTCCGACAGCAGGTTCCTCGTCACCGCCGACCGCGGTGGTGCCGACGTCATCGACCTCGTCTCCCGCAAGGTGCTGCCCCATGCGCAAGGCCCCGGCACGCTGGCGGAGAACTGGATGACGCTCGCCCCGAAGGGCCGGCTGGCCGTCTCACCGTACGGGAGCAGGGCGGTGGTCCTGTGGGACACCCGCACCTGGCGTACGACGGGTCAGGTGTTCAGGGTGGCGGGAGACGTGGTGGGGGCGAGGTTCTCCCCTGACGGACGGCTCCTGGCGGTGGCCCACGACACCAGGGTGACGCTGTTCGACGCGGTCGCGGGGCGTCAGCTCGGCGCCGCCTGGACCGTGACCACTGGGGCGTTCGACCCGTACGCGATGGACGACCCCATGCCCGCGCTCGCCTTCACGCGCGACGGCTCGACTCTGCACGTGGTGGGGCACGACGGCGCGTTCCAGGACCTGCCGGTCGACCCCGCGCGGGCCGTCCGGGCCGTGTGCGAGCGGGCGGGCCGCCGGCTCACTCGCGAGGAATGGCGCGAGCACGTGGGAGCCGATCTGGCTTACCGGGAGGTTTGTCCCGCTTAGAGGCGGCCGCTTCGGTGGAAGCTCGCTGAGCACTGTTACGCATGGCTAACGCGGCGGAAACACCTCCATCGGGATGCTCCTGCCATGCACCCCTTGCCCGTCGTGGCGGCGCTCGCGCCGCTGATCGTCCTCACGTCGAGCGCCCCGCTACCCGATCCCGTCCCCCTCATCTCCGTCCCCGTCGCCATGCTCACGACCCCGGCTCCGGCGCCCGCTGCGGAGCAGAAGCCGAAGCCGTCGTCCTCGTACAAGAAGGCCCTGACCCGCGCCTTGAAGGACCTCCCAGGCCGGTTCGCGGTGACGGCTCATGACCTGTCCACCGGGCGGTCCTACTCCTACAACCGCGGGCTCAGGACGGCGACGGCCAGCATCGTCAAGGTGGACATCGTGATGGCGCTGCTGCTCAGGGCCCAGCGCCAGCGCCGCGGCCTCAGCGCCTGGGAACGGCGTGCCGCCGCGCGAGCCATCAAGGTCAGCGACAACACCGCCGCCTCCACGCTGTGGTCGGCCATCGGCGGCGCGTCCGGGCTGGCCGCCGCCAACAAGAAGTTCGGCCTGCGCGACACGCGCCCCGGACCGGGCGGGGCGTGGGGAGCGACCGCCACCAGCGCCGCCGACCAGGTCCGCCTGCTGACCGCGCTCACCTCGCCCAAGAGCCCGCTGTCGGCGAAGAACCGCAGGTACGTGCTCGGGCTGATGGCCGGCGTGACGGCCGAGCAGGCGTGGGGCATCAGCGCGTCCGGGCGCGAGGGCGCGGACGTCGCGCTCAAGAACGGCTGGCTGCCGCACCCACGGCACGGAGGGCTGTGGACGGTCAACAGCATCGGGCGGGTACGGGATCGCGGACATACGTACCTGATCGCGGTGATCTCGGAGCGGCACGGTTCGATGGGCGCGGGCGTCAAGGCGGTGGAGCGGGTGAGCCGGCTCGTCACCAAGGCCATGTCCCGGGCGGCTTCGTAGGCGGTGGGGCCGCCCTCATGCGGGATAGGTGTGGGTCTCGGTGGCCTTGACGGAGGCCCACACCTGCTGGCCGGGCGTCAGGTCGAGGTCGGCCAGGGCGGCGGGGGTGATGTCGGCGAAGGCGGTGATCGGGCCGTCGAGGTGCACGCGGACGTTGTCGCCGTGACGTTCGATGCCGTCGATGCGGGCCTGCCAGACGTTGCGGGGGCTGCCGTCCGGCCGGGTGCGGTAAAGGGCAACGGCCGCCGGCGGGAACGCGACGAACACCGCCCCCTCCAGGCGGTCCGACGTGGTGATCACCAGGTCGCCCACCTTGACCCGGGGCCCGTCGGCCGTCCCTCGGTACAGGTTGAGTCCCACCAGGCGGGCGACATAGTCGGTACGCGGCCGGCGGGATACCTCGCCCGGGGCGCCTTCCTGCACCACGGCGCCGTTCTCGATGACGATCAGCCGATCGGCCAGCACCATGGCATCGAGCGGATCGTGGGTGACCAGGACCGTGGCGCCGTCGAAGTCCGCCAGATGGCGGCGTAGCTGGGAGCGCACCTCCAGCCGGGTGTGGGCGTCCAGCGCGGCCAGCGGCTCGTCCAGCAGCAGCAGGCGTGGCCGTACGGCCAGCGCGCGGGCCAGGGCGACGCGCTGGGCCTGGCCGCCGGACAGGTGCCGGGGTTTGGCGGCGGCGTGGGCCGACAGGCCGACGTGCTCCAGCAGGGCGGCAGCGGTGCGGCGGGCCTCGCTCTTGGAGGCGCCCTGGCAGCGCGGCCCGAAGGCGACGTTGTCCAGGGCGGACAGGTGCGGGAAGAGCAGGTAGTCCTGGAAGACCATGCCGATCGGGCGTTGCTCGGCGGCCAGGTCGTGCACGGGGTCGCCGTCCAGGACCACATGTCCGCCGGTCATGGCGGTCAGGCCGGCCAGGGCGCGCAGTGCGGTGGTCTTGCCCGCGCCGTTGGGGCCGAGCAGCGCCACCACCTCCCCGGCGGCGACCTCCAGGGCGAGGTCGAGGGCGAAGGCGGGCCGGGTGACCACCAGGTGAGCGTCGAGGGTCATGGGCTGTTCACCCACCGGTCGCGCAGGCTGGCCAGGATGATCACCGAAACGGCCAGCAGGACGAGGCTGAGCACGATCGCCGCCTCAGGGTCGGTCTCCAGCGCCAGATAGACCGCCAGCGGCATCGTCCGCGTCGTGCCGGGGAAGTTGCCCGCGAACGTGATCGTGGCGCCGAACTCGCCCAGCGCCCGAGCCCAGCACAGCACCGCCCCGGCCACCACGCCCGGCATGATGAGCGGCAGGGTGACGCGGCGGAAGACGACCCAGCGCGAGGCCCCGAGCGTCGCGGCGGCCTCCTCGAAGCGCTGGTCGGCGCCGCGCAACGCGCCCTCGACGCTGATCACGAGGAACGGCATCGCCACGAACGCCTCGGCCACGACGACCCCCGCCGTGGTGAAGGGCAACGTGACCCCGAACGTGGACTCCAGCCACTGCCCGAGCAGGCCGCGCCGCCCCAGCACCAGCAGCAGCGCCACACCGCCGACCACCGGGGGCAGCACCAGCGGGACGGTCACCAGAGCCCGCACCACCCGCCGGCCGGGGAAGTCGACCCGGGCCAGCAGCCAGGCCAGCGGCACGCCGAGCAGCAGGCACAGCGTGGTGGCGATGGTGGCGCACACCAGTGACAGCCGCAGCGCCTCCAGCACGTGCGGCTCGGCCAGCCGCTGCGGCAGCGTGGACCAGGGAGCGCGGATCAGCAGCCCGGCCAGCGGCAGCACCAGGAACGCCAGCCCGAGCAGCGCGGGCAGCACCAGCATCCAGGGCAGGCGGCCGGACCTCTGACGGGGGGCCGCCGAACGTCCGGCGGCCCTGTCCGGATCGGTGCGCTCAGGAGTGACCATGCGGATCAGGGCGCCTCGAAGCCGCTCTTGACCAGCACGTCCTTGCCCTGCTGCGACAGGACCAGGTCCACGAACTGCCGTGCCAGGTCACCGGCGGGCGCCTTGGTCAGCGCGGCGATCGGGTAGTCGTTGATCGCCTGGTCGGCTTCGGGGAAGTCGATGCCCTTCGCCTTGCCCGCCGAGGCGATCACGTCGGTCTTGTAGACCAGCGCCGCGTCCACCTCGCCCAGCTCGACCTTGGTCAGCGTGGCCTTGACGTCCTGCTCCAAGGTAACGGGGGTGACCTTGAGCCCGGCCGCGCCCAACGCCTTGATCGCAGCGGCCCCGCACGGCACCTGTTCGGCGCACAGCGCCACCTTCACCCTCGGGTCGGCCAGATCCTTCAGCTCGTCCACCTTGCCCGGGTTGTCCGCGGGCACGGCGATCTGCAGCTTGTTACGCACGAAAGTGGTCGGCGAGCTCGCCAGCCCGGCGTCGGTCACCGTCTTCATGGTGGCCGGGCTCGCGGCGGCGAAGACGTCGGCCGGCGCGCCCTGGGTGATCTGCTGGGCCAGAGTCGCGCTGGAGCCGAAGTTGAACCTCACCGTCGTGCCCGGATGAGCGGCCTCGAAGGCCTTGCCGAGCTCGGTGAACGTACCGGTCAGCGACGCCGCGGCGAACACCGTCACCTCCTTGGCCCCGCCCCCGGCAGAGGACGCCGACGTGCCGGCCGACTGGCCGGAGCCGCAGCCGGACAGCCCCGCGACCACAAGCGCGACGGGAAGGGCGAGAACCCATCGGGAAAGACGCCTGGACACCAAGAGCTCCTTCATGGGCTGCCGGCCACGCGTTCCTGACCGGGAGTCTCGACGACGACGTTGGTGGACTTGATCACGGCGACCGCCACCACCCCCGCCTCCAGGCCGAGCTCGTCGGCAGCCTGGCGGCTCATCAGCGACACCACCCGGAACGGCCCCGCGGCGATCTCCACCTGCGCCATCACCGCATCGCGGATCACCTCGGTGACGATCCCGCGAAAACGGTTGCGCGCCGAGGAACGACCGCCGTCGGGCGCCTCGACCTGGGTGCGGGCGAACGCGGCCAGGTCCGCACCGTTCACCTGCCGATGACCGTGCTCGTCCCGCTCGGCCGTCAACCGTCCGGCATCCACCCAGCGGCGGACGGTGTCGGAACTCACCCCCAGGAGCGCGGCGGCCTCGCTGATCCGAAACGTCGTCACAACCGACACCATACCCCTCGCACTTGCCAGCCTGAAGGCCCTTCTTCCGCCGCAACAGCAGTGCGGTTCGGCCTTCTGCCATGGCATCCACGAGACGGCAGGGAACGCTCCGCGAGCTGCGTGAATCCCACCATAAAAAGACACAGCTCCGCCCCAGGTCAGAGAGGCGGAGAGTGACGAGTCGGCCTGTAGGCCGGGTTTTGTCCTTCGTGCGAAGGGGCGACCATCCATCTAGGACCGCCGTTGCCGGCGGCCTCAAGCGGTCTACCCGCGCGGCTCGGGCGGGCCGCCCTCGAACGTCGCGCGCAGAACGCTCCGGAGAGCGTCCCTTCTTGACCTTGCTCCAGGTGGGGTTTACCTAGCCGCCCACGTCACCGTGGGCGCTGGTGGTCTCTTACACCACCCTTTCACCCTTACCTCCCGTGGACCGGGAGGCGGTCTGCTTTCTGTGGCACTGTCCCGCGGGTCACCCCGGGTCGGCGTTACCGACCACCCTGCCCTGTGGAGCCCGGACCTTCCTCGGCGAGCCCTCGCGGGCTCGACGCGGTCGCCCGGCCGACTCGTCTATCGAACACTATCAAGTCCCAAGCGGTTCCCAACTCAGCCGCAAGATCGCCGCGCTGGAATGGGGCATGTCATCGCCCGAGGGGGGCGATGCGCCGGCGGCCGTGCCGGGTGCTCCTGGCGGAACCCGGCACGGCCCCGACACCTCAGCGCAGGTGCGAGGTGTCGTTGAACGACTTCACCACGGCCGGGCCGTCCGCGTAGTACTCGATCAGCGACAGGCACGCCAGGTCGAGGTGCATCCGGTAAATCGACTCCAGCGGGGCCATGAGGGCGAGCCTCAGGAGCATCTTGATGGGGGTCACGTGCGAGACCGCCAGAACGGTCTTGCCCTCGTATCGCTCAACCAGCCGCTCCCCCGCCGCCTGGACGCGGCGTGCGGCCGTGGCGAAGCTCTCCCCGCCGGGCGGGGCGGTGGCCGGGTCGGCGAGCCAGGCGGCGAGCTCGGCCGGCCACTTCCGCTGGACCTCGGTGAACGTGTGGCCCTCCCAGGCGCCGAAGTCGGCCTCCCTGAGGTCCTCGACCACCTCGACGTCGACACCGGTCCGCCCGGCGACGGCGGCCGCGGTCTGACGGGCGCGCTTGAGCGGGGAGGTGACGATCACATCCGGCCGGTACGGCTCCCGCGACAGCCGGTCGGCGGCGGCCGACGCCTGCGCGAGGCCGTTGGGCGTGAGCTCGGGGTCGCCCAGGCCGGAGAACCGGCGTTCCAGGGACAGCTCGGTCTCACCGTGCCTGAGGAGGAGCAGCGAGGTGGCTACGCGGGTGGGCGGAGCCCAGCCGGTGCCGGTGCCGGTGGGTTTGACGCGCTGCTGGGCCGCGGCGACGGAGGCGGCTGGGGCGGATAGTTCGGAAATGTCGCCGGCGTCGAGGAGATCCGTCCGGCGGGTGGCCGGGGTGCGCACCCCCTCCTGCGCGTGGAGGTCGGTGGTGCCGCCGGCCTTCCAGGTCAGGCCCTTGGCGGCGGCGTCCATGGCCTCGTTGGCCAGGCGGTCGGCGTGCTTGTTGCGTTCGCGCGGGATCCAGGTCCACTCCGTGACCCGCAGCCGCCGGGCCAGCGCCGCCGCTTCCTGCGCGAGCGGGCGCAGCCCTTCGTTCTTGATCTTCCAGCGGCCCGCCATCTGCTCGATGACCAGCTTCGAGTCCATCCGCACGGCCACCTGCGCGCCCTCGCCGCCCAGGCGGAGCACGGCCTCGAGGCCGGCGATCAGCCCGCGGTATTCGGCGACGTTGTTGGTGGTGACGCCGATGGCCTCGGCCGACTCCGTCAGCACCTGGCCGTCCGCGGCGTCCGTGACGACCGCGCCGTAGCCGGCGGGGCCGGGATTGCCGCGCGAGCCGCCGTCGGCCTCGATGACGTAGTGCGTCACAGCCCGGACTCTGCCGTCCGTACGAGGATGCGGCGGCACTCGTCGCAGCGCAGCACCTCGTCATGGGGTGCGGCCTTGATGCGGTTCATCTCGGCGATGGACAGGGCCACCTTGCAGCCCTGGCACCGGCCGCCGTGCAGCATGGCGGCACCCACGCCGTATTGGTCCCTGAGCTTCACGTAGAGCGCCATCAGGTCGGCGGGGATGTCGCCGGCGACGGCGGAGCGGCGGCCCTGGACCTCGGCCGCCTCCTTGTCGATCTCCTTGAGCGCGGCGTCACGCCGGCCCTCGGCGGCGGACACGGCGGCGGCCACCTCGTCGCGCTGCGCCACCAGGTCGGTCGCCTTGGTGTCCGCAGCCTCGCGGCGCTCCATGATCTCCAAGACGATCTCCTCCAGATCGCCCTGGCGCTTCTGCAGCGAGGCGATCTCGGACTGGAGGCTCGCCAGGTCACGCGGGGACGTCACGGCGCCGGAGTCCAGGCGCTTCTGGTCACGGTCGGCGCGCGTGCGCACGGCGTCGACGTCACTCTCCGCCTTGGTCTGCTCGCGGGCCAGGTCGCCGGCCTCGGTCTGGGCCTCGATGACCTGCGTGGCGAGCCTGGCATACTGCTTCGACCGCTCATCGATCTCGGCCAGCTCGGGAAGGGTGCGGCGGCGGTGGGCCAGCCGGTCAATCACGGAGTCGAGCTCTGCCAGGTCGAGCAGTCTCTTCTGGGCTTCAGGGGCTGCTTTCATGATCAATATCCTCTTGTCCAAGCATCGGTGACCGTGGCGGAGACACGTGTTTCAACGTTAACGCCACTGGCGTGCAGGATGGACGCCGCGCTGTCGAGCCACGGCCACTCGGTCGCCCAGTGCGCGGCGTCGATCAGCGCAGGCCCGCCCGCCTCGATGAACTCGCTCGACGGGTGGTGGCGCAGGTCGGCCGTGAGGAAGACGTCGACCCCGGCGGCCGCGGCCGTGCCGAGGAGCGAGTCGCCCGCGCCGCCGCTGACCGCCACCCGCCGCACCGTCCTGGACAGATCGCCGGCCGCGCGGACCCCCCACGAGGTGTGCGGCAGCCCCTTGGCGGCCTGGGCCGCGAACTCGCCCAGCGTCGCCGGCTCCGGCAGCTCCCCTATGCGGCCCAGCCCGCGCCAGGGGTCGTCGGGGAAGGGCTGGAGCGGCACCAGGTCGCCGGTCAGCCCGACGGCTCTGGCCAACGCGTCCGACACGCCGGGGTTGGCGACGTCGGCGTTGGTGTGGGCGGTGTAGAGGGCGACGTCGTTCTTGATCAGAGTGTGGACGAGCCGGCCCTTTGGGGTCGTCGCGGCGACGCTCGTGGTGCCGCGCAGGTAGAGGGGATGGTGAGTGACGATCAGGTCGGCGCTCCACTCCAGGGCCTCTTCGGCCACGACCGCGACCGGATCGACCGCGAACAACACCCGCCGCACCTCCTGGGCCGGATCCCCGCAGACCAGCCCCACCGCGTCCCACGACTCGGCCCGGGCGGGCGGATAGGCCGCCTCGAGCACCTCGATCACATCCGTCAACGTCACAGCAGCCACCTGCGCAGACTATCGGCACGCGGGAGGGGTTCGTGGGGCTCTGCAGGGGGTGTCGCCGGTACGGGGTTCGGCATACGGTAAGTGGATACTGACACGCGGAGGACGGCATGGCACCAAACGTCGCGATCGTCGGAGCGGGATTCGGCGGACTGTGCATGGCGATCCAGCTCGAACGGGCCGGGATCCACTCCTACACCGTGTTCGAGAAGGCAGGGGACCTCGGCGGCACCTGGCGTGACAACAGTTATCCGGGTGCGGGCTGCGACATTCCCTCGCATTTGTATTCCTACTCGTTCGAGAAGTACACGAGCTGGACCCGCCGCTACCCGGCGCAGCCCGAAATTCTCGGATATCTAGAGCATTGCGCCGATAAGTACGACGTCAGGCGAAAAATCCGCTTCGGGACCGCGGTCCGCCGGGCCGCCTTCCACGACTCCCAGTGGCGGCTCACCACCGCCTCAGGCGCCGGCGAGGAGCGTACGGAGGCGTTCGACGTGATGGTCATGGGCGTCGGGCAGCTCAACCGCCCCCGTCTGCCGGACATTGCGGGATTGCCGGACTTCGCGGGCGTCTCCTTCCACTCCGCCCGCTGGAACCACGACCACGACCTCACCGGCAGGCGCGTCGCCGTGATCGGGAACGGATCGTCGGCGGCCCAGTTCATCCCGCGGATCGCCGAGCAGGTCGAGCGGCTGCACGTCTTCCAGCGCACCCCCAACTGGGTGATCCCCAAGCCGGACGCCACGTTCGGACCTCTGGCCACACGTGCGTTCCGCTTCGTCCCCGGCCTCCAGCGGGCCTACCGCGAGTGGATCTACCGGTACGCCGAGGCCACCCTCTACCCCGCGCTCGCCCAGGGCTGGAGCGCCGGACTGCTGAAGAAGCGGGCGCTGCGGCACCTGCGCGACCAGGTGCCCGACCCGGACCTGCGGGCCAAGCTCACGCCCGACTACCCGCCCGGCTGCAAGCGGGTCGTCATCGACAGCACCTTCTATCCGGCGCTGACGAGGGACAACGTCGACGTGGTCACCGACAAGATCGTCCGGATCGCGCCGGAGGGCGTCGAGACCACGGAGGGCCTGCGCGAAGTCGACACGATCGTGTACGCGACCGGCTTCCAGAGCACCGAGTTCCTGGCCCCGATGGAGATCACCGGGCGCGGCGGCCGGTCGCTGCGGGAGCAGTGGACCGGCGGGGCGGAGGCGTACCTGGGCATCTCCGTGCCGAACTTCCCCAACATGTTCCTGCTCTACGGCCCGAACACGAACCTCGGGCACAGCTCCATCATCTTCATGATCGAATGCCAGGTGCGCCACATCATGTCGTGCCTGCCGCACGTGTCGGCGCACGGACCGATCGAGGTGCGGCCCGCGGCGATGGCGGCGTGGAGCAGGCAACTCGACGCGGCGATGAGCCGGATGGTGTGGGGCGGAGGCTGTCACAGCTGGTACAGGACGCCGCAGGGCCGCGTCACGAACAACTGGCCCGGCACCACGACGCTCTACCGCAGGCTGACGGCCAAGCCGCCGCTCCCCGCCTATCAGCCGGTCGCCGCGGGCTAGATGATCAGGCGCTCAAGCCGCGGGCTATGACCGGGCCGAGCGCCCAGGGTAACGTCCAATCATGACGCTTGCCCTGCACCAGCGTGCCGTCGTGGCCGACACTCACAACGATCTGCTGATGGCCGTCTCCGCCCGCCCGCCGCAGCAGTGGGCTTCGTTCTTCCGCGAGCAATGGTTGCCCCAGCTCCTCGCGGGCGGGGTCGATCTGCAGGTCCTGCCCGTCTTCATCGACGACCAATATCGGCCGGAGGGCGCGCTGCGGCAGACGCTGCGGATGATCGAGTGCGCGCACGTGCTCGCCGAGGCCAACGCCGACCACGTCCGCATCTGCCTCCACGCCGGCGACATCGACAGAGCACTCGCCGACGGCAAGATCGCCCTGCTGCTGGCGCTGGAGAGCATGCCCGGCCTGGACGCCAACGTCGAGCTGATCTCGACCATGCACCGCCTCGGCGTGCGGGTGGCCTCCATCGCGCACTTCGGCCGCACACCACTGGCCGACGGCAGCGGCGAGGACGCCACGGGCAGCGGGCTGACCTCGCACGGCGTCGCCGCCCTGGCCGAGATGGAGCGGCTCGGCATCGTCTTCGACGTCTCCCACCTGGGCGCCTCCGGTGTCGCCCACGTCCTGGAACTAGCCACCAAGCCGGTGATGGCCACCCACTCCGCCGCCCGCGCGCTGCGCGACCACCACCGCAACCTCACCGACGAGCAACTGCGCGGGGTGGCCGCCACCGGAGGCGTGGTCTGCGTCAACTTCTTCGCCCCCTTTCTGGCCGACCGGGAGGAGGACATGACGCTCGAGCGCCTGCTCGACCACATCGAACACGTCGCCGACGTGGCCGGCATCGACCACGTGGGACTCGGCCCCGACTTCATCCGCGAGGTCATGGAGGACCTGACGCCACCGTGCTGCGAGGGCGTCTTCTCCAGAGGCGTGAACCCGAAGTCCGCGGTGCCCGGCCTGGAGGGGCCCTCCGGCCTGCCCATGGTCACCGAGGGCCTGCTCACCCGCGGCCTGCCGGAGAAGGACGTCATGAAGATCATCGGTGGGAACGTGCACCGGTTCTTCGGTGAGCGTCTGGCCTGATCGACGGCGGAGCCTCCGAACAGGCCAGGCCGCGAACGCGGCTAGACGAGCGGGCTGAGCGACCTGTTCATCACGCAGGTGTTGGAGAACACCTTGCGATACGCGATCGGCCGGCCGCGCCAGTCCCCGGACACCTCCACCTCGACCGGGAGATGGACCATCGGGCAGGCGCCGGGATTGAGGTCCAGGGCCTCGATGCGCCCGTCGACCGCGCGCAACGCGTCACACACCGCCGCCGGACGCGGGTGACCCCCTCGGTCGGGGTCGCACATGAGCCGCACCGCGTAGGCGCCGCCGCCGGCATCGGGAGTGACGGTGATGCGCAGCTTCGCGCCCGCGACGGCGCCGCCGGCGGGCAGCGCGCCGAACGGCGTGGTCAGGATCGCGGCGACGCAGATCCCGAACGCGGCCGCCCTGCGGGCGGCAGTGAGCCCGACGTTCATGAGACCTCCCTGGTCAACAGGATACTACAGAGGGTAATTGGACCACGACTGAGCGTGGATGGCCATCTTCTCGCGGCGGCACGGTCACAATGGGGGGCATGAGCAGGCAGAGCAGCGAGGAAGCGGCGGCCAAGGCCGGCGTGGTCGTCAGGGAGTTGCGGGAGATCGACGAGTTCCGCGAGGCCTACCGGCTCTTCGACCAGATCTGGCATCCGGATCCGCACAACGCGCCCGCCCCCGTGGACCTGATGATCGGGTTCGCACACACGGGCAACTACGTGGCCGGCGCCTTCGACGGGAGCACGCTCGTCGGCGCGTCCGTCGGGTTCATGGCCGCCGGGCAGGCGTTGCACTCGCACGTGACCGGCGCCCTCATGGGCCGGGGCATCGGCTACGCGTTGAAGCTGCACCAGCGGGACTGGTGCCTGGAGCACGGGCTGAAGAAGATCACATGGACGTTCGACCCGCTCGTACGGAGAAACGCCCGGTTCAACCTCGTCAAGCTGGGCGCCATGCCGAAGACGTACCTGGAGGACTTCTACGGGGCGATGGCGGATGCGATCAACGAGGGTGACGCCTCCGACCGGCTGCTCGCGGTGTGGCAGGTGGCCCAGGACGATCACGGCCCGGGTGACCTCCAGGTCGAGACCCTGCCCGTCCTGCTGGACTGCGAGGGTGAGCGGCCCGTCGTAAGAGGGGTGCAGGGGGACGTGGTTCTGGTGGGGACGCCGCACGACATCGAGGCATTGCGGCGGGCGAATCCGGCTGCCGCGAGGGAGTGGCGGACGGCGGTGCGAACCGTGCTCGGCGGCCTGATGGGCGGGGGTGGACGCGTGGTGGGATTCACCGACCGCGGAGAGTACATAGTGGTGGTTAACTAGCTATTCCACCAGTGTTTCGGGTCTCTGTAATGTGACGGATAGGTAAGTCGAACAAGGAGATCCGCATGGCGGAGTTCACCCCCACTGTTCCTGCGCGCGTCCTGCCCCCCGTCACCCTTCGCGACCTGCCCGACCCGCCCTCCTCGAAGTGGCGCATCATCGGCCCCGGTCTGGTGGGAGCCGGGGTGGGGCTGGCGTCGGGCGAATTCATCCTCTGGCCTTACATCGCCTCCCAGGTCGGGCTCATCTTCGTCTGGGGAGCCGCGATCGGCATCATCACCCAGTGGTTCCTCAACATGGAGATCGAGCGCTACACGCTGGCCACCGGCGAGACCGCGCTGACCGGTTTCAGCCGGATGTGGCGGCACTGGGGACTCGTCTTCGTGCTGATGACACTCGCTTCCAACCTGTGGCCGGGATGGGTGACCAGCTCGGCGACCATGGTGACCTACCTGACCGGCTCCAACGCGAGCAGCGTCCGGTGGATCGCCATCGGCATGCTCATCGTGATCGCGCTCGGGCTGACACTGGCGCCGGTGATCTACACGGCGCTGGAACGGGTGATCTTCGTGAAGATCGGACTGGTCGCGACGCTGATCGTGGTCGCGACCATTTTCGCGATCAACGCCGACAGCTGGGTCGAGCTCGGCAAGGGGCTCACCGTCGGGGCCAGGTTCCCGGTGCCGCCACTGGACTTCGCGCTGCTGATGGGCGCCATCGCGTACGCCGGCGCGGGCGGCGGCCAGAACCTGTGCCAGAGCAACTGGATCCGTGACAAGGGCTTCGGCATGGGCGCGTACGTGCCACGCCTGGTCAGCCCCGTGACCGGGCAGGAGGAAGCGGCCGCGTCGACCGGGTTCCAGTTCGCGCCCACCAAGGAGAACCTGGCGCGGTGGCGGCAGTGGTGGCGCTTCGCGAACGTCGAGCAGGCGTGGACCTTCGCGATGGTGTCGTTCGTGACGATCGCGCTCATGTCGATGCTGGCCTACTCCACCGTCTTCGGCAAGGAAGGGCTGGCCAACAGCATCGGCTTCCTGAAGGTCGAGGGCGAGGCGCTGCAGAGCCTCGTCGGTCCCTGGTTCGGGGTGCTGTTCTGGCTGATCGGGGCGCTGGCCCTGTTCGCCTCGGCCATGGGCATCGTCGACTACACCTCGCGGCTGGCCTCCGACACGATCAAGACGGTCTACCTGCGCGACAAGCCGGCGTCCGTGAACACGATCTACTTCTACACCGTCTGGGCGATGGTGCTGATCGGCATCGGGATCCTGCTGCTGGGCTTCGACCAGCCGCTGATCCTGCTGGTGTTCTCGGCGTCCTTCGCGGCCGTGATGATGTTCGTGTACTCGATCCTGCTGATCATCCTCAACCGGCGGGCGCTGCCCGACGCCATCAAGGTGCGCTCGTTCCGGCTGGGGGCGCTGATCTGGTCGGTGGCCTTCTTCGGCACGCTGACCGTGATCGTCGGCATCCAGCAGGCGCAGCGGTTGTTCGGCGGGTCGTGACGGTTCGCTGACCCGCGGGCGTATTGTGGTCAGATGATCAATGGAGCGCATCTGATCATCTACAGCCGGGACGCGGATGCCGATCGCACGTTCCTCCGCGACGTGCTCGGCTATCCGAACGTCGACGCGGGCGGCGGCTGGCTGATCTTCAAGCTGCCGCCCGCCGAGGTCGCCGTGCATCCCGCGGACACGGCCGAGACCCATGAGCTCTACCTGATGTGCGACGACCTGGAGCGCACGATGGAGGAGCTCCGGGCCAAGGGGGTGGAGTTCGCCGATCCGGTCAGCGACCAGGGGTGGGGACTGCTCACGGCGATCACGCTGCCCGGAGGCGGGCGGCTCGGGCTGTACGAGCCACGCCACCAGACGGCCCACGATCTGAGCTGACGAGCTCTGCGAATGCGGAAGGAATCTTTCCGCATGAGCAGGCAGACTGGGTGCCATGCTGGAAACCTCGGCCCGCCTGCTCAAACTGCTCTCCCTCCTCCAAGCGCACCGCGAGTGGTCCGGCCCCGCGTTGTCGGCCAAGCTCGGGGTTTCGACCAGGACGATCCGCAACGACATCGAGCGGCTGCGCTCGCTGGGATACCCGGTGCACGCCACGCCAGGCGTCGCGGGCGGCTACCGCCTGGGCGCGGGGGCCGCGCTGCCGCCACTGCTGCTCGACGACGAGGAGGCCGTGGCGGTCGCGGTCGGGCTCGGCAGGGCGGCGGGCGGCGGCGTCGAGGGCATCGAGGAGGCCTCGCTCCGCGCTCTCGCCAAGCTGGAGCAGGTGCTGCCGAACCGGCTGCGCCGCCGGGTGAACGCGCTCAACACCTACACCGTGCAGATCGCCCGCAGCGGCCCGTCGGTGCACCCTGAGGTGCTGACCACGATCGCGAACGCGGCCCGCGACCACGAGCGGCTGCGTTTCGACTACACGGGCCACGACGGCGAGACCACCATGCGCAACGTCGACCCCTACCGTCTGGTGCACCGGCGCGGCCGCTGGTATCTCGTGGGATACGACGTCGAGCGGCGGGACTGGCGGACGTTCCGGGTGGACCGGGTGTTCCTTCGCACCCCGGGCGGGCCCCGGTTCATCCCCCGCGAGCTGCCGGAGAACGGCGACGTGGCGGCGTACGTGGAGAAAGGCGTCAACACGGCCATGTGGCGTTACCGCGGCACCGTGCTGGTGCACGCCCCGGCCGACCAGCTCACCGCGCTGCCGCTCGGGCTGGAGGTGGAGCCGGTCGACGACTCGTCCTGCCTGCTCAAGCTGGGCGGTGACGACCTGAACGGCATGGCCGTGTGGATCGGGTTCATCGGCGTGGACTTCGAGGTGCTCGACCCGCCGGAGCTGGCCGAGCACGTGCTGCGGCTGTCGGAGCGCTACAGGCGGGCGGTCAGCGGCCGGTAAGACCTGTCGACCCGCTCCTATCCGGGCGACGGCGGGCGGCCGGCGTTCTCCGCGAGGTAGTCGGCGCGCACCTTCGAGCGGGACAGCTTGCCGGTGGGCGTGCGCGGCAGCCGCGGGCGGTATTCGACCACCTTCGGGTGCTTGAACCTGGCGATGCGTGGCCCGCAGTGCTCCAGCAGCTCGGCGGTGAGCTCGGGCCCCGGCTCGACGCCTTCGGCGGGCTGCACGAGCGCGACCACGTTGTGGCCCCACTCCTCGTCGGGCACCCCGATGACGGCCACGTCGGCCACCGCGGGGTGCTCGAGCAGGGCCGCCTCGATCTCGGCGGGGTAGATGTTCACCCCGCCGGAGACGATCAGGTCCGTGCGCCGGTCGCACAGGAACAGGTAGCCGTCCGCGTCCAGGTAGCCGATGTCGCCTGGGGCGTACCACTCCCCGCGCATGCTGGCGGCCGTCTTCGCCGGGTCCTTGCGGTATTCGAACGTGCCCAGGCTGGACTTGACGTAGATCATGCCGGGCTCACCGGGTGGGAGCTCCTCGCCCGACTCGTCGAGGATCCTGACCTCGAACGTGGGCGCGGGACGGCCCACGGTGCCCGGCCTGGCCAGCCACTCCTGGGGCTTGACGGCGAACGCGATCGTCGACTCGGTCGAGCCGTAGTACTCGTAGAGCACCGGCCCCCACCAGTCCATGATCCGCTGCTTGACCGCGACCGGGCAGGCGGCGGCAGTGTGGATCACCTGACGCAGGCTGGACACGTCGTACTTGCTCCGGACGTCCTCCGGCAGCTGCAGCATGCGGTGGAACATGGTCGGCACCATCATCGCGTTGGACACCCGGTGCCGCTCGATGAGCTCAAGAATGGTCACTGGGTCGAACCGCGGCGCGATCACCACGGTGTGCCCGAAGTGCAGCGCGAACTGGCTGTGCGCGCACGGCGAGGAGTGGTACATCGGCGAGGTCACCAGGTGGACCTCGTCCCCCGGCTTGAGGTCCACGACCTCGCCGAGGAACCACGTGTACAGCGGCACGATCGCCTCCGGCGGGGCGCCGGGCAGCGGCCGCTGCACGCCCTTGGGGAAGCCGGTGGTGCCGGAGGTGTACCACATGACCGCCCCGGAGGTGCGGTCCGGCGGCGCCTCCGCAGGCTGCCCCTCGGCCAGCTCCGCCGTGCCGGTCTCCTCGGTCACGACGACCTTGGCGTCGCAGTCCTGAAGGATGTACGTCACCTCGGACGGGGTCAGGTGCCAGTTGATCGGCACGTAGTAGAGGCCGATCTGTCCGGTCGCCATCAGCATGACCACCGCGTCGATCCCGTTGGGCAGCACCCCTGCCACCACGTCGCCGGTGCCGAGCCCGCGGGCTCGGAGGCCGTGCGAGACCTGGTTGACCCGGGCGAGCAGCTGCCCGTACGTGGTGTGCGTGCCGTCGGCGTCGATCACGGCGAGGCGGTCGGGGTCGGCGGCGGCGATGGCGTAGAAGCCAGGAGTCTCGTCCATCACAGCTCCAGCAGCTCGGCCAGACGGGCGCGGTGGATACGGGGCGGGCCCATCAGCACTTCGTCGGCCTTGGCCCGTTTGTAGAACAGGTGTGCGTCGTGCTCCCAGGTGAAGCCGATGCCGCCGTGCAGCAGCAGGTGGTCGCGGGCCACCTCGAAGCAGGCGCGGCCGACGTACGCCTGGGCGAGCGCGGCGGCGCCGGGCAGCTCGGCGGGTGACTCGTCGGCCGCCCAGGCCGCGTACCTGACGATGGACTCGGCCTGTTCGAGCTTGCAGTGCATGTCGGCGAGCTTGTGCTTGACGCCCTGATAAGAGCCGATATAGCGGCCGAAGGCGACGCGGATCTTGGCGTACGCGACGATGGCGTCCAGCGCCGCCCGCATCACACCGAGCTGCTCGGCCGCCAGCGCCACGCACAGCCGGTCGCCGATACCGGTCTCCGGCGGCGGCCCGAGCACCCGGCACGGCGCGCCGTCCATGACCACCTCGGCCTGGCCGCGCGTGATGTCGAGCGTCTCCAGAGCGGTCCTGGTGACGCCGGGCCCGGCCAGGTCCACGGCGACCATCACGGTGCCGTCGGCACTTCGCGCGGGCGCCACCAGCACGTCGGCCTCCATGCCGCTGAGGACCTGAGTCAGCCTCCCGCGCACGCCAACGCCGTCGTAGGCGATCTCGTCACCGGATAGCGTGGCCGCGATCCGGCCCTCGGCGATGCCGGTCAGCAGTTCTTTGTCGGGCACCCTGGTCAGGGCGATCGCCGCGAACGTGGTGGCGAGGAACGGTCCGGGCAGCAGGGCCGCGCCGGTCTCCTCCAGCGCGACGGCCAGCTCGGTCAGGCCCGCGCCGGCGCCGCCGTATTCCTCGGGAATGATCAGGCCGGACAGGCCGAGCTCGCCGTTGAGCCGGGTGTACACCTGCGGATCGTAGCCCTGGCGGACCTTGGGCAGCGGCGAGGCCGCGCGCAGGAAGGACCGCACGGACTCGCGCAGTTGCTGCTGCTCCTGGCTGAGTGTGAGCTTCACGCCTGCGTCCCCACCTTCAGGTCCTTGAACGGCACGGTCTTGTCCACGCGGGGCTCGGGCGGCAGGCCGAGCACCCGGTCGCCCACGATGTTGCGCATGATCTCGTTGGTGCCGCCGCCCAGGGCCATGCCCGGAGCGAGGGAGATCGCCTGGGCGAGCGGGTGATCGGCCAGCACCGACTCGGGCCCGACCAGTTGCGTGGCGAGGTCGGCCTGGAACAGCGTCAGCTCGGCCAGCAGCAGCTTGGCCGCGCTGCCACGGGCGCCGGGGAAGAGCCCTGCCTCGGTCTCCTGGGCCAGGCGCTGGTTGAACAGCGCGAGCGCGCGGCTGCGGATGTGCAGCTCGACGAGCTGGTCGCGGACCAGGGGATCGCTGGTGTCCACGGCCTGGCGCAGCGCTTCGAGCGAGGCCGGGTTGTCCTTCTGCCCGCCCATGCCGACGCCGGCCGAGATCGACAGCCGCTCGTGCAGCAGGGTCGTGACGGCCACGCTCCAGCCGTCGTCAACCTCGCCCACGCGATTTTCATCCGGGATCGTGACATTGTCGAAGAAGATTTCATTGAAATTGGCTCTGCCCGACATGTCCTTGAGCGGCCTGACCGTCACGCCCGGGTGGTGCATGTCCACCACGAACATGGTGAGCCCCTTGTGCTTGGGCACGTCCACGTCGGTGCGGGCGAGCAGCAGGCCCCAGTCGGCGTGGTGGGCGACGGAGGTCCACACCTTCTGGCCGTTGACGACCCACTGGTCTCCGTCGCGGACCGCCCTGGTCTGCAGGCTGGCCACGTCGCTGCCCGCGCCCGGTTCGGAGAACAGCTGGCACCAGATCTCCTCGCCGCGCAGCAGCGGCCTGAGGAAACGCTCGCGTTGCGCGTCGGTGCCCCGGTCCACCAGCGTCGGGCCGGTCATGCCGAGGCCGATCGAGAAGACGTACGTGGGGAGGGTGAAGTCGCGTGCCTCGACGGCGAACGCGCGCTCCTCCGCCTGCGTCAGTCCCTGGCCGCCCCAGCGTTTCGGCCAGGTGATGCCCGAATAACCGGCGTCGTAGAGCTTGGCCATGAACTGCTTGGCCCGCGCGATGCCGTCCCCTTCAGCGGATTCGTCCGTCGGGGTGTTGTCCTGGAGCCAGGCCCTGGCGGCGCGCCGATACTCAGCAAGGTCCACGTCGCCTCCTTGGTATCAGTGTCCACTTACTCTAATCAGACGACCACAACACGCATAGAGCAGTGTTCTGTCCGCTTCACCCGACTGGACGCCGCACGCAACCGCGACGCCCGATTCGTGCTGCGAATGCCGACCAGAAAGGACTGACGGTGCCCAAGAACGGGTAATGAAAGGTTTTCGATGGTGTCACTACCATGATCACCGTGAAAGCCAGAAGGAGGAGCGGACCAGCCGCAACAGAGGCGCTCGACGCCCGGTTTGTCCCACAAACAGCAATGATCAGACGCAAGAGTTACTCGCAGTGACATCAGGTTTCAGCCGATTGAGGCGTGAGGATCTTCTCAAGACGGCCTGCGAGGTGATCGCGGAGCAAGGCTTCGGCCATACCAGGACCATCGACATCGCCAGAGCCGCCGGCGTCAGCCAGGCCTTGCTTTTCTACCATTTCGAGAACAAGGAAGGGCTGTTCGCGCAGGCCTTCACGTACGCGGCCCGCCTTCACATGACCGCGCTCGACGACGTCGAACACTCCACGGGCACCCCGCTCGAACGGCTGGTCTCCCTGCTCAGGCTCTGCTCCCCCGCCATCCCCACGGAGGGCTGGCGACTGTGGATCGACGCGTGGGCGGAGGCGATGCGCAGCCCGGAACTGGAGGAGATCTCACGGCGCATCGACACGCGGGGCCGCCTGCTGCTGCGCGCGATCATCGAGGCCGGGGTCGAGCGCGGCGAGTTCGACTGCCCGGACCCCGACGGGGCGGCGTGGCGGATCTCCGCGCTCATCGACGGGTTCGCGATTCAGACCCACGTGCATCCCAAGGCGCTGTCGCGGCGCCGGGTCAACTTGCTCATCCGCGAGGCCGCGGCGAACGAGCTGGGGGTGTCGCCGGAAAAGCTGTGACACCACTCTTCCCGAGTTATTGGACACTTCGTACAATTACTTGGCGAGGAGAGGAGTGCGCGTGATGACACCTGCACCGAGCTCTACCACCGCGCGGGAGCGCGACGAGCGGGTCGCGAGCCGCAGCGCCTACGAAGCGGTCATCGAACGCCTCTCGAAGGCGTCGGTCGACAAACACTGGGAGCCGTACCGGGACATCCCGTGGGACGACCCGGAGTTCCTGGTGGACCCCGCCGACCCGCGGTGGGAGCTGCCCGAGGTGGACAAGCTGGGCGGCCATCCCTGGTATCGCAGCCGTCCCCCCGAGGTGCGTGCCACGATCGGACTGTGGCGGGTGGCCACCGCCATGAAGGTCGGGCTGCAGTTCGAAAACCTGCTCAAGCGCGGCCTGCTCAACTACGCCTACCGGCTGCCGAACGGGTCGCCGGAGTTCCGGTACGTCTACCACGAGACCATCGAAGAGGGACATCACGGGATGATGTTCCAGGAGTTCGTGAACCGTACCGGTCTGCCGATCCGCGGCATGCCCGGGCCGCTGTCGGCGGTCGCCCAGGTCGCGCCATGGATCCCGCTGATCTCGACCGAGCTGTTCTTCGTGTTCGTGCTCGGCGGCGAGGACCCGATCGACCACGTGCAGCGCAAGGTCCTGAAGGACGGGCGGGCGCACCACCCGCTCGAAGAGACGATCATGCGCATCCACATCGCGGAGGAGGCCAGGCACATCTCCTTCGCCCGGCACTACCTGCGTAACCGGGTGCCCCGGATGCCCGCCTATCGGCGTCTCATGCTCGGCGTCGCCGCGCCGATCGTCCTCGGGGTGATGGCCCGCATCATGCTGTCGCCTCCGATGGCGATGATCAGGCACTTCAGGATCCCCTCGAACGTGGTGTCCGAGGTCTACCTGCGCAACGCGGCCGCCAAGGACGAGATCCGCGACTCGGTCGGCAAGACGCGGGAGCTGTGCGCCGAGCTCGGGCTGGTCAACGCCGTCACCCGGCGGATCTGGCGGGCCATGGGCATCTGGGCGGACCCGCGCTGACCGGCCTCAGGCGGGGGCGCGCCTGGCGGTGAGAACCTCTGTCTCCGTCACGTACTCCCACCTGCCTGAGGGGTTGCTCGCCAGCAGCGCCTTCCTCGCCGCATCGGTGAACGCCTCCAGCCGGTCGCCGAGGCGGGCAGGGGCGCTGTAGGAGTAGGACAGCTGCAGGCCGATCACGGCGTCCAGGTCGTAGACGAGGCGGCGTTCGTACACGGTCGAGCGCAGGTCCGGGAAGGGTGAGGTCGCCAGCACGTCATCGTGATGCTCGCCGGTCGCCTGGTGGGAGTTCGTGGCCGTCATCGCGCCCAGGCCGAACTCCTCGCGTACCCGCCGCATCACGGGCTCCCACGGCTCCTCGCCGGGGTCGCGGGTCGGGCCGACGAGCGCCACGACACCGTCCGGCGGGAGCAGCTCGTCCAGTTCGGCCAGCACCGTGCGGCGGTCCATCCAGTGGAACGACCTGCCCATGACGACGTGGTCGAACGGCGGAAACTCGCGCAGCATCGTCGAGTCGCCGCGCAGCCAGCGGATGTTGGGCGCGTCCGCGGCCAGGCGCCTGCCCTCCGCCAGCATCTCCTCGTCCGGGTCGACGGCGGTGACCTCGCGGACGTGGCGGGCCAGCGGGATCGCCACCGTTCCTGGACCGCAGCCGAGGTCCAGCACGCTGCTGTCCCGGCCGAACGTGGTGGCGAGGTGCTTGATGGCCTCCTCGCCGTAGTCGGCCCGGTATCTGGCGTAGTACGGCGCCGCGCCGCCGAACAGGTCCGGCATGGATGGCACCATATACGGGTTCGGGACATGTCCGATGTCCTTGACGCGTTCGGTTCGGAAGTTCGACGGAAGGCTTCAAGCTCTTGAGGCGGCTACTTACAGTCCTGCTGCTCGCCTGCGTCGCGGTGGAGGTCGTCTCGCCGGCGGCGCAGGCGCACAACGTGCTGATCGGCAGCGATCCCAAGGACGGGGCCACGCTGACGGCCTCGCCCGAGCGGGTGACGCTGGTGTTCGACCAGGCGGTGCGGCAGGGGTACGCGCAGGTCGGTGTGACGGGGGCGGACGGGTCCGCGTGGGCCGACGGGGCCGCCGTGATCGCCGCCGAGCGGGTGTCGGTGAAGGTCAAGCCGTTGCCGGCCGGAGGGCCGTACGTGGTGGGCTACCGGATCCTGTCGGCCGACGGGCATCCGGTGACCGGGAAGATCACCTTCAACCTGGCCGCGGAGTCCGCCGGCCAGCCGGCCCAGAGCACCAGCCCGGACGCCGCCGGTCAGCCGGCCCAGGCCTCCAGCGCCACCGCCGCGCCCGGAGCCGTCGCCCAGGAGAGCGCCCCAGGCTCCAGCGCGGACGCCGCCGAGGCGGCGGCGAACGGCGGGGCCGGGATGGCCGTGGTGTGGATTGTGGGCGCGCTGCTGGTGCTGGCCGCAGGCACGGCCGTGGCCCTCCGCCGCGCCCCCTCAGCCCCCACCGGCCCGGTGAGCGCTCGCGGTGCGACGACGGCCGAGCAGCGTCCGGCGGCCGAGGCGTCTGGCAGCGAGGTCGTGCACGTGCCCGGAGACGAAGGGGCGCGGTCGTGACGGTCAGCGCTCCGCCGCTCCCCCGGCGAGACGTCGGCGGTCGGCTGGTTGCCGGCGGGTTCGGGGTGTGCGCGGTGGTCGCGGCCGTGGCGGCGAACTCGTTCACGGGTCAGGAGGCGGTGCCCGGCATTCCGCTGCCAGGTCCCATCGTGTCCTTCGGGCTGCCGATCGTCCGAGTCCTGCTCGACGTGGCCGCCGTGGCGGTGGTCGGGTTGAGTCTGCTGCCCAAGCTGCTCGGCTTCGATGACCCGGAGCGCACGGAGCCGGTGCTGCTCAGGGTGCGGCCGCTGGCTGTGATGGCCGCCTGGGCGTGGGCGATCTGCGCACTGCTCACGATCGTGTTCCAGACGGCCGAGCTCAATCCGGGTGGCGTGCCGACGTTCGGGATGATCGCCGCATATGTCGGCGATGTCGGCACAGGTCAGGGCCTGCTGTTCAGCGCGGCCTGCGCGCTGGCGGCGGCCGGCATCGGGCTCATGGCGGTGCGGTTCGGCGAGAAGGTGCCGGCCGAACTGCGGGTGATCGTGGCGTTGTTCGGGCTGCTGCCCATCCCGGTCACCGGACACGCCGTGAACTCGGTCTGGCACGACCCCCTCATGGTCTCGATGGAGATCCACGTGATGGGTGCGGCGGCGTGGACGGGCGGGCTGGTGGCGACGGCCGTGTTCGTGGCGCCGCACAAGGAGCTCCTGGCCGCGGTGCTCCCGAAGTTCTCCAGGATGGCGACGGTGTGCCTGCTCCTGGTCGGCCTGTCGGGTCTGATCACCGGGCTGGGCACGATGGCGCTGACGCCGGGCGTGACGTTGCCCGGCGCGATCGTGACCAGCCCGTACGGGGTGCTGGTCGCGGTCAAGACGCTGCTCATGGCGTCGCTGGTGCCACTGGCCGCGCACATCCGCTTCCGCCTGCTGCCTGCCGTACGCCACGGCACGGCCACCGCCCTGGTGGGGTGGGCGGCGGCCGAGGTGTCGGTGATGGGTCTGGCTTACGGGGTGGCGGTGGCGATCACGCGGGCCTCCATCGCCTGACGGCCACGTCTCCCGGCGATCCACTCGACCGCCAGCCAGGCGGCGAGCAGGCCGAGCCCGGCCCAGACGGCGGACGACGTGGCCAGGGGAGGTGCGCCCAGCAGCCCGTCCTGGCCCTGGATGGCGCCGTACACCGGGCCCATGATCGCGCTCTGCGCCGCCAGTGCGCCGTACGCGGCCGCGGTCGCGCCGGCGGTCCCCAGCACGGCGCGCGCCACCGGCACCCGTACCAGGAAGGCGAGGTCCACCAGGAGACCGGCCACGACCAGGAAGAACGGCACCGCCGACGGCGGGAACCCGGTGAAGGTCAGGAGCGGCCAGATCAGCGTCCTGAAGCCCACATAGCCGACGGCGACGAGGGTGGCCGCGCCGAATCTGCCGATGAGTAACCGCGCCACCACCAGCACCGACAGCCCGGCCACCACCGCGAAGACGGGGTAGAGGAAGTCCGGCACGGGCAGGGCGAACCCGGTCATCATCGTCCGGTCCACCGGCCGCCCCATCTGGTCGGCGGCGAACTGGAGCAGGATCGGCTCGGCGTAGACGGCCTTGTTGTCCCAGGCGCCGATCGACAGGATGCCGTATTCCTGATGCTGCTCGGGGAAGTGCACGTTTTCCAGGAAGAACGCGAAGAACGCCCCCAGCACGACCGTGCGTTCCCTGCCCGGAGGGGCTCCCATGAACCAGCCGCGGATCACGCCGGCGATCATGAAGAACGTTCCAAGATACAACATGATGTGCGACGGGCTCCACGAGGTGATGTCGAGCCCGTTGACACGGTGGTTGATCAGGTCGAGAGGGACCGCGACGAGGAAGATCCCGGTGCCCCACTGGATCGTCCTGAGCGCCACCTTGTCGACGCCGTAGCCGGTGTAGCCGTGGACGATCGTCAGCGCGAGGGCGAGGGCCGTGCCGGCGGAGTTGAGCAGGTGCGGCGGGGCGAGGTCGTCACGCAGCCACTTGAAGTGCCACGAGACGTCCCAGGCCGAGCCGAGCACCTTGAGCGTGAACGCCGCCAGCCAGCCGAAGTAGAGCACCCTGAACAGATCCTGCGGCGTCTCGCGCCCCGCCTGGCCTCGGGTCCAATAGGGCAAGGCCCACTCTGCGGCCTTCTTGAACGATGCTGGAGACTTCACGGGAAGGAATCTTACGGTCATCGGCGGGGCAGGATCGCGAGGCCCGCGTCAGGCAGGGGCGGCGGCGCGCAACGAGTACATCAGCGGGATCTTGGGAGCGCCTTCCGGCAGGCGGTAGCCGGTGCCGTCGTTCGACAGCGTGGCGTAGCGGCGGAAGAGCGTGTGGTCGTGCTCGTGCACGAACTCCACCCGCAGGCCGGCCGCCGCCACCGCGCTGACGACCTCGCCGAGGCCGTGCTGGAACTGCACGGAGGTGCGGTGCTCGGTCAGTTCGCCGCCGGTGTAGGTGTATGGCTCGTCCCAGACGTGCGGGCCGCTGGCGAAGTAGTCGTGGGTGACTTTGGTGCCGGTCTCGTCGTCAAGAATGTCGGCGAATGGATGGAATTCGGCGAGATAGAGGAATCCGTCCGGGTTGAGCAGGGCGGCGACCGTTTCGGCCCACCGCGTGAGGTCGGGCAGCCACACCAGGGCACCGATGCCGGTGTAGACGATGTCGAAGGTCTCGCCGAGCGCCTCGGCCGCGTCGTACACGTCGGCGGTGACGAACCTCGCCCGGATGCCGCCCTCGGCCGCGATCCGCCTTGCCTGGTGGATGGCGTCGGACGAGAAGTCGAGCCCGGTCACCTCGGCGCCGAGCCTGGCCCAGGAGAGCGTGTCCAGGCCGAGGTGGCACTGCAGGTGCGCCAGGCGGCGGCCGGACACGTCGCCCACCTCAGCGACCTCGAACGGCCTCAGGACGCTCCGGCCGCTCGCCTTGAAGCCCTCGACGTCGTAGAAGTCACTGGCGACGTGGATCGGGACGCGTGCGTTCCAGTTGGCCCGGTTCGTCGTCAAGTAGTCCATGGCGCACGAGCCTAGGGGCGCGCTTGATCGCGCCGCATTCGCTTTTCGGCCGGCAGGTTCTATGGGCGGCTCGGTGAGGGGCGCCTGGTGAGGCGAATGGGGAGGTGCTTGAGGCCGTTCTGGAAGTTCGACGTGAGCCTTTGCGGGCTGCCCGCGAGCTCGACATCCCAAGCAAGCAGTTCCCTGAAGATCGAGCGCATCTGGGCGCGGGCCAGGTGGGCGCCGATGCAGAAGTGCGGGCCGAAGCCGAAGCTGACGTGGTCGTTCGGGGTGCGGGCGATGTCGAAGCGGTCGGGGTCGGGGAAGACGGACGGGTCGCGGTTCGCGGAGATGTGGTAAACGACCACCTTGTCACCCGCGCGGATGTCGCGGCCGCCGAGGGTGATGTCGCGCGTGGCCGTACGGCGGAAGTGCATGACCGGCGGCCAGAAGCGGAGCATCTCCTCGATGGCGGAGTCGAGCAGGGAGGGGTCGTCGCGCAGGCGGGCCAGCTCGGCCGGGTGCTGGAGGAGCGTGAGGAGGCCGCCGGGGATGCCGTTGCGGACGGTCTCGTTGCCCGCGACGGCGAAGAGGGAGAACATGTTCTCGAATTCCTCTACGGTCAGCCCGCCCTTCATCATGGCGGCCATGAGGGATTCGTCGTCGACGGGGGCCTCGGCCAGGTCGTGCGCATAGGCGAACACGTCGGCCAGCGCCGCCTTGGAACGCGGATTCGTCCCAGGCTCGAGCCTCGGACGCAGCGCGACGGCGCGGCGGCCCATCGGGGTGAGGGACTCCGCTTCGGCCGTCGAGAGGTCCGCGTGGTCGGCGTCCTGGTAGCCGATGACCCGCGACGCCCAGTCGTACAGCAGTCGCCTGTCCTGCTCCGGGAAGCCCATGACGTGGGCCAGCGTCCACACGGGCAGGTCGGCGGTCACCTCCACGAAGTCGCACTCGCCCTCCGCGAACAGCGCCGCCGCGCGTTCGGCGATCGCCCGCTCCAGCGCCCGCACGGCGCGCGGCGTGAAGGCCGCGGCCACGATCTTGCGCAGCCTGGCGTGGCCGGGCGCGTCCATGTTGACCATCATGTTCTGAACGAAGGCCAGGTCAGCGGGGCTGTCGAAGTCGCGGAGCTGGGTGGCGCCGAGGTGGGAGGAGAAGTCTTCCGTGCTGCGCAGGACCTGCTTGACGTCGGCGTGCCTGAAGACGGCCCAGTAACCCGGACCCTCACGCCAGGGGCCGATGGCGGGCTCGGGGATCCAGCAGACGGGGGTCTCCCGCCTCAGGTGGGCTAACAAGTCGTACGGCACGGCTTTCGCGTAGGTGGACGGCAGGAACGCCTCCACTGCGGGCTGGACCGTCACTTGAGCTCCTTACCTCGTCGGGCATACGCCAAGATCGCGTCCTCCGCGTACGATATTGACCTTTCCGTAGCTCTCAGGCAAGCGCCCATGGGGCATCCACAGGTGGCGCGGCCCGAGGGCGGCGAGCCCCGTCTCAGGGATCTCTCAGGTGCGGTAAGTAAGCTCCTCGTCATGAAGCGTGTGGCCGCGCTGGTAGTGGCACTCGCACTCATCGGGGTGACGACGTGGCTAGTGTGGCCGTCGGCTCCTGAGGTGCGGGCCCAGGACCAGAAGATAACCGTCGTCGACGGACCCGCCGACGACCAACGGGTAGAGCTCGATACGACGTTCTTCTCGCCGCCGGGGGGCGGGAAGGCGCCTGCCGTGCTGATCGGCCACGGTTTCGGCGGAAGCAAGCAGAGCGTCAGGCAGCAGGCGATGCGGGTCGCCCAGGACGGCTACGCGGTGCTGACCTGGTCGGCGCGCGGATTCGGCCGCTCGACCGGCGAGATCGCGCTCAACTCCCCCGACTACGAGGTCAAGGACGTCAAGCAGCTGATCGACTGGCTCGCCAAGCGTCCGGAGGTCCTGCTGGACGCCTCGGGCGACCCGCGCGTGGGCATCGTGGGCGGCTCGTACGGCGGCTCCATCGCCCTGATGACGGCGGCCCACGACCAGCGGGTCGACGCGATCGTGCCGCAGATCACCTGGTCCGACCTGGCCGACGCCCTCTTCCCCAACGCAGCCGTCCAGCCCCCCGCCGCCACAGACCAGGACACCTCCGGCGCGGCCTCCGCCCAGAGCCCGGCCGGTGCCACGGCGAACGGCCTGGGGCAGCCGGAGAGCGGCGTGTTCAAGCGCATGTGGGCAGGCATCTTCTTCGGCCAGGGCGTCTCGCTGGAGAGCTTCGCGCTGCAGGGCCGGCGGCAGGCGGCCGAGCCGCTGACGCCCCAGCAGGCGCGCTGCGGCAGGTTCCTGCCGGCGATCTGCGACATGTACCAGCAGGTCGCCAAGGACGGCAAGGCCACACCGGAGGCCGTCGCCCTGCTGCGCAAGTCGAGCCCGATCACCGTGGCCGGCCAGATCAAGGCGCCGACGCTGCTCCTGCAGGGCCAGCGCGACTCGTTGTTCCCGCTCAGCCACGCCGACGCCAACGCCAAGGCGATCGCCGCCGCCGGCACCGCGGTCAGCCTGGCGTGGTTCGACGGCGGGCACGACGGCGGCAACGGCGAGGCCGACTGGCTCTTCGAGCAGTCCTCGGCCTGGTTCGCCCGCTATCTGAAGGGTGACGGCTCGGCTCAGACGGCGCCGCCGGTCAGCGCGTTCACGGTGACGCGCGACGGCGGGCGCGACCCCGGCACCCGCCAGCGCATCCGGCTGCACCCGGAGGCCGCCTCCTACCCCGGCCTCGCCGGCACCGACACCACGACGGTGGAGCTGAGCGGCCCCGAGCAGAGCATCGTCAACCCGCCCGGCGGCGCCCCCGCCTCGATCTCGACGGTGCCGGGCATCGGCGGCCTGCTGGGCGGCCAGAACACCGCCGGCGTGTCGATCGACATGCCCGGCCAGAGCGCCGCGTTCGAGTCGCGGCCCCTCACGGCCCCGCTCCAGCTCACCGGCACCACCACAGCCAAGATCAAGGTGTCGGGCAAGGGTGAGGCGACGCTGTTCGCGAAGCTCTACGACGTGGCCGACACCGCCACTCAGCCACCGGCGTTGCCCGCCGGGCTGGTGGCGCCGATCCGCGTGACGATCCCGGAGGGCGCGGGCAGCGTGGAGGCCACGATCACCCTGCCCGCCGTGGACCACCGCTTCGCCGTCGGCCACCGGCTCCGCCTGGTGGTGACCACCACGGACATGGGGTTCGCGACTCCTGCCCAGCCCGCCACCTACCAGGTGTCGCTGGCCTCCCCCGCCCTCGCCGTGCCCACGGTGCGCACGCTCGCCGCCCCGCCGTCCGGGGTCGCGTGGTGGGTGTGGGCGATGCCGCTGGCCGCCGTGGTGATCGCCGCCGCGCTGCTGGCGACCGGCCGCGCCTCGACCCTCGCACCGGCGGGCGCCGGGGTGCGCCGCAGGGCCGTGCCCGCCGCCGTCACCGGCCGAAGCGCCCATGACGGCCCGGCCGAACCGGGCGGCGAGCCGGTGCCGCTGGAGATCAGCGGGCTGACGAAGGCGTACAGGAACGGGGAGCTGGCCGTCGACGGCCTGTCGTTCCGGGTCGAGAAGGGCCAGGTGCTGGGCCTGCTCGGACCGAACGGCGCAGGCAAGACGACCACGATGCGGATGATGATGGGCCTCATCCGGCCGGACGACGGCGAGATCCGGATCTTCGGCGACCGGGTGACGCCGGGGGCGCCGGTGCTCTCCAGGCTCGGGTCGTTCGTCGAGGGCCCCGGGTTCCTGCCGCACCTGTCCGGCCGGGACAACATCGAGCTCTACTGGGCCGCCACCGGCCGCCCGGCCGCCGACGCCCATTTCGACGAGGCGCTGGAGATCGCGGGCCTGGGCAAGGCGCTGGAACGTGCCGTACGCACCTACTCGCAGGGCATGCGGCAGCGGCTGGCCATCGCGCAGGCCATGCTCGGGCTGCCGGACCTGCTCGTGCTCGACGAACCCACGAACGGTCTCGACCCACCCCAGATCAGGGAGATGCGCGAGGTGCTCAAGCGCTACGCGCGCGACGGCCGTACCGTGATCGTCTCCAGTCACATGCTCGCCGAGGTGGAGCAGACCTGCAGCCACGTCGTCGTCATGCACCGGGGCCGGCTGGTCTCGGCCGGGCCGGTGTCGCGGCTGCTCACGTCTGCCTCCGCTGGGGCCGCCACCGGCAACGGGCACGGGTCGCGGCTGGAAGACGTGTTCCTCGACCTCATTGGAGACAAGTCATGACCGCCGCGCCGGGCTACGCGCCCCGCCGCACGCTGCCGCTGCGGGTGGAGATCATCAGGCAGTTCAAGCGGCGGCGGACGATGGTGATGTTCGGCCTGCTGCTGGCGCTGCCGTGGATCCTGGTGATCGCGTTCCAGTTCGGGCCGCAGTCCAGCGGGCAGCAGCAGGCGGCGCTGCGCATCTCCGACCTGGCGACCGAGAGCGGACTCAACTTCTCCGCGTTCGCCCTGTCGGTGTCGGCCAGCTTCCTCCTGGTCGTGGCGGTCGCCCTGTTCTGCGGCGACACCGTGGCCAGCGAGGCCAACTGGTCGTCACTGCGTTATATGCTGGCCGCCCCGATCCCCCGGGACCGGCTGCTGCGGCAGAAGCTGATCGTGGCGCTGGGCTACTCGGCGGCGGCGGTGATCTGCCTGCCGCTGATGGCGCTGCTGGCGGGCACGCTGGCGTTCGGGTGGAACGACATCCAGGTGCCCGGCACGGGTGAGACGATCCCGGCGTTCGACGTGCTGCCCCGCTTCGGCATCGTGATCGGGTACGCGCTGGTCAGCCAGCTCGTGGTGGCCGCGCTGGCGTTCTTCATCTCGACCGTCACCGACTCCCCGCTGGGCGCGGTCGGCGGGGCGGTCGGGCTCTGGATCGTCTGCAACATCCTGCAGGCGGTCGAGGCGCTGGGGGCGCTGCGCGAGTTCCTGCCCACGTTCTGGAACAACGCCTGGGTCGACGCCCTGGCACCGGAGCTGGACTGGAGCGGCATGGCCAAGGGGGCTTCGGTGTCGATCACGTACGCGGCCATCCTCATCGCCGTGGCCTTCCGCCGCTTCCGCCGCAAGGACGTGGTCAGTTAGCCGCGGCGAGGCCGCCGTAGGCGGCCAGGACGATGCCCAGGCCGCGTTCGTCGCCGAGGCCACCCTGGTCGACCATCTGGTTCATCACGTAGGCCACCGTCATCCGGGCGTCGAAGTCGATGAAGACCAGGGAGCCGCCCCATCCGCCCCAGAAGCAGGCCCGTTGGCCGCCGTAGATGCCGTAGCCCATGCTGTAGCGCATGCGGGCGCCCAGATACCGGTCCACGCCATGGTGCTGCTCCTCCAGGGCGCGCTCACAGCCGGACGGGGACGACAGGCGCACGCCGTTGACGGTGCCCGCGCAGGCCAGGACGGACTGGATGGCGGCGACCGAGCGGGCGTTGCCGTGTCCGTTGACCGCCGGGATCTCGGCGCGCCGCCAGGCGGCGGTGTTCGCGTCCGCGGCCCGGATCTCGGGGCCGGGCGGTGCGTCAGGGCGAGCGGCGCCGGGCGGGTCCGCGGGCGGGATGACCGGGGCGACGCGGTGGTCGTGCTCCGGGGGCAGGCCGATGTGGAAGTCGGCGCCCAGCGGTCCGGCCACCTCCTCGGCCAGGAACGTGCCCAGCGTGCGCCCGGTGATGCGGCGGACCACCTCTCCGATGAGGTATCCCTGCGTGACCGCGTGGTAGCCGCTCTCGGTGCCCGGCTCCCAGAGCGGCGTCTGTGCGGCCAGCCGTGCCGTGGTCTTCTCCCAGTCGTAGAGGTCCTCGACCGTCGTCCCCGCGGCGAAGCCCGGCAGGCCCGCGGTGTGGGAGAGGACGTGCCGGACCTGCACGCGCTCTTTGCCCGCGGCGGCGAATTCGGGCCAGTACGAGGCCACCGGGGCGGTCAGGTCGAGCTCGCCGCGGTCGGCGAGGATCAGCGCGCACAACGCGGTCATGGTCTTGGTGGTGGACCAGACGTTGGTGATGGTGTCGCGCTGCCATGGGACGGTGCGACCGGCGTCGGCGTAGCCGCCCCAGAGGTCGACGACCGGCTCGCCGTCCACGTAGACCGCCGCCGAGGCGCCCACGTCGTCGCCGCCGTCCAGGGAGGCGGCCAGCATCTCGCGCACCTCGTGGAACCGGTCCTCACATGTGCCCTGGATGTCCGCCATGGGACGGAACCTAGCCCGGCCGAGCGCGCGGGGGCCACGCATTTACCGGCGCCGGCTAGTCGATGTGGCCCAGGCCCGCGTCTCGGGCGCGGATGATGGCCTCGGCGCGGGAGGCGACCTGGAGCTTGGCGAAGATGTTGGAGATGTGGTTGCCGACCGTCTTGGGCGCCAGCGACAGCCGGGCCCCGATCGAGGCGTTGCCGTGGCCGGCGGCGATCAGGCCGAGCACTTCCCGCTCCCGCGGCGTGAGCTCAGGGAAAGGCTCGCCCGCCGGAGCTCGGGGCTGTGGAGCCGTCAGGTGACCGAGCACGCGGCGGGCCACGCCGGGCCCGAAGATCGCTTCGCCGGCGGCGACGGCACGGATCGCGCGGACGATCTCGTCTTGTTCGGCGCCCTTGAGCACGTATCCGCGGGCCCCCGCGCGCATGGCCGCGAACACGGACTCGTCGTCCTCATACATCGTCAGCATCAGCACCGCCACGCCCGGCGCGGCCGCGACCACCTCCCTGGCGGCGTCGATGCCTGACATTTCCGGCATCTGGATGTCGAGGACGAGGACGTCCGGTGCCAGCACGACCGTCGCCCGCACCGCTTCGCGTCCGCTGGACGCGGTCCCCGCCACCTCCATGCCCGGCACCGTGGACAGCAGCGCGGCGAGCCCGTCGCGTACCACGGGATGGTCGTCGGCGATCAAGACGCGCACGCTCATGATGCCACCACCTGCGCCAGCGGCAGCAGTGCCACCACCCGTCCGCCGCCGTCCCGCGGACCGGCCTGGCAGGTGCCGCCGAGTTCCTCGGCGCGCTCCCGCATGGACCGCAGGCCCACCCCCGGCCGCCACACGCCGCCACCCGCGCCGTCGTCACTCACCTCGACACGGAGACGGTCCCCGAGCGTGAAGTCGACGCGGGCGGTCGTGGCCCGGGCGTGCCGGGCGACGTTGTTCAGCGCCTCCGTGACGATGCGGTACGCGGCGACCTCCACGGCGGCGGGCAGCGCGGCCATGTCGCGGGAAGCCCGGATGCTGACGTCGAGCGACAACCGTTCGGCCTGCCGCCGCAGCGCGCCCACCAGGCCGAGGTCGTCGAGTGCGGGCGGACGCAGGCCGTACACCAGCCGCCTGATGTCCTCGATGGCCGACGTCACCTCGGCACGCAGCCTCAGGAGCAGTTCCTTGGCGCGGGCGGGGTCGTCGGCGAGCACGTTCCCGGCCGCGTCGGCCTGGTACACCACGCCGGTGAGGGTGGGGCCGAGCCCGTCGTGCAGGTCGCGGCGGAGCCTGCGGCGTTCGTCCTCGCGCGCCACCACGATGTGCTCGCGGATCCGCTGCAGCTCCTCGGACAGGCCGGTGGCGTGCACGGCCACCGCCAGTGGCACGGCCAGCAGCTCGAGGACCCGGGCGTCGGCCACGGAGATCGCCTTCTCCCCCGGACGCAGCCCGATGATCAACTCGCCTACACGGTCGCCGCCGTAGACGAGGGGGACGGTGTGGAGGCGTTCGGGGGCGGTGCCATACGAGGTGCGTTCCACCACCGCTCCCCCGATATCGCCGACGTCGGCCGAGCGCAGCGCCGCGAAGGGCAGGCGCAGGACCGTGCACACCGCGGCCACCACTCCCGCCAGCCCTGGGGCCGGGTCGGCCAGTCGGCGGCCGATCCGTGACAGGGCGCGCGCCGGGTCGTCGCGGTCGCCGTACAGGAGCCTGTCGACGATCCGCTGCAGGCGTACCCTCACCGGGTTGAAGCCGACCGCGATCAGCACGGTGGCGAGCACCGAGTCTCCTGGCCCGGCACGGTCCAGCACGGCCACCAGCAGTGCATAGACGGCGATCACGCCCGAGGTGAGCAGCGTGTACAGCACCGTCCGCGAGATGATCAGGCGGATGTCGAGCAGGCCGTGACGCAGGATGGCGACGGTGATCGCGATCGGGACGAGCGGGATGGCCAGCAGCATCAGCACCGGCCCGGTCTGGAACACCCCCCACACGACCATGACCGCGGCGAGCAGCAGGACGGCGAGCAGAAGCCACAAGAGCTGGCGCCGCTCCCGCTCGCCGCCCCGGCGGTAGCGCAGCCCCAGCCCGGCGAGCGCGGCCACGACGAGGGCGGCGCCGCGCACCTCGGTCCCGGTCCAGAGTGCGGCCAGGTCGTCGTGGAAGGGGATGGTGAGGTAGCCGACGACGTCCGAGCCGGGCGACAGGCCGGTCGGTGCGGCGCCCATCTCCAGGACGAAGAGCGGGGCGGTCACCACCGTCACGGGGACCAGCCAGGTCCAGCGAAGGCCCGGCGGGCGGCCGTCGGGGAAGAGCAGGAGGACGAGCGGCAGGCACAACGCGATCGACCACGGCCAGGAGTAGGCGGCGTACGTGGCGAGCGTCCGCAGGGCGACGGCGGGCCAGCCGTGGATCTCACCGATCATCAGCAGGCCCACCCCGGCGGCGGTGCCGGCCTGGGCGACGGCGCCGGCCAGCAGGAGCCAGCCGATGGGGTTGCGCGGACGCTGCCAGGCGAGCAGGACGCCTGCGCAGGAGAGGGAGAGACCGATGGCGGAGTTCGTGACGATGAAGCTCTCGGTGGCCGCCTCGAAGGTCATTCCCGCTGCTATGGCGGCCGCGACACCGGTGATCGCCTCGGTCACCGCCACCGCGAACAGGCCCCAGGCCAGCACCTTCATAAGGGTCATGATGAGCGGTCGCGGAGCCCGGCGCATAGGGGCGGACCCCCAGATCGGCCGGGAAGATCGCCCGGCCCGGTCAGGGGCGTGCGCCGTGCCGCGACGGCCGGTCCGCGGCCGACCATGAGCCTGCCAGGCCGGCCGTAGCCCTCGGACGGCTCAAGCCCTACTCCATGGGAGACATCATGACCATCGGCTCCGCCGCCGTGCGCGTGCGTGACACACGTGCCTTCCGCCGCCGCGCTCTCGCCGTGCTCCTGCCGGTCGGCCCGCTGTGCGTGGCCGTCATCCGCGCCATCCTCCCCTACGGCACTACCGACGACGCCGCCGCTCAGCTGGCCGCGGTGACGGCCGGGCAGGGGGCGCATGGCGCGGTGCTCTGGCTCACTCCGATCGCCGTCCTCGCGCTGGTGCCGGCCCTGTTCGTGCTGACGCGGCTGGCGTTGCGCGGTTCACCGGTGCTGGCGATCGCGGCGATCACCCTCGCTCTGCCCGGTTACCTGGGGATGGCCGCCCTGGGCGTCTCGGATGCCGCCGCCCTGGCCGCGGTCACGGCCGGGCTGAGTCCTGCGGAGGGCACGGTGCTGCTGGAGGCGCTGGCCGCCCAGCCCGCCCTCTCGCTCTCCGTCGGCCTCTTCGTGCTCGGCCACGTCCTCGGCACCGTGTTGCTGGGCGCCGCCCTGTGGCGGGCGCGGGTGATCCCCACCTGGGCGGGCGCGGCGCTGGTCGCCTCGCAGCCGGTCCACCTGCTGTTCGTGCTCACCGGCGCCCCCAAGATCCTGGATGGGGGCGCGTGGGGGCTGACGGCGCTCGGGTTCGCCGCCGCGGCGCTCACGCTGGCCAGGATGAGCGACGAGGAGTACGAACCGCAGAGGTGAGCGGACGCCGATTCCAGAACGCCGGCGGTGAGTGGGCCCCGGTTCCAGGACGACCTCCTGGACCGGGGCACGTGTCAGATGCCGCGCGCGAAGGTGACCAGGCGTGTGCCGGGACCGTTGTAGTCCGGGACCGGTTCGCTCGCCGTGAAGCCCATGCGCCAGTGGAAGGCGATGGACGCCTCGTTGACCGGCGAGGTGATGGCCTTGACCACGTGCCGGTCATGGGCGCGGGCCAGGGCGAAGAAACGCTCGTACATCGCCCGCGCCACACCCCCGCCCCGTGCGGCGGGACAGACGCCGACGAAATGGATGTACGCCTCATCCTCGACCGACGGCGAGAGCAAGCCGACGAGGAAGCCCGCCATGCCCTCGGGGCCCTCGGCGATCAGACTCGTGCGGTGAAAGTGGTCCAGGAAGAGCCTGGGCAGCGAGGCCAGGACGGGACGGTCCCACCACTCGTCGACCACGGCCGCCACGGCGTCGTAGTCGGCAGGCGTGGCGGGGCGCAGCACGTGTCCGGTCAACGGGGTCACTCCCAGTGCGGCGGCCGGTTCTCCACGAAGAAGTCGTCCGGGTCCTCTTCCGGCAGGTCGTCGCCCCAGCCCAGGTCCCTGTCGTCCGCCGTCTGCTCGGGGTAGAAATCTTCCACGGCTGACATGCTACCCGGACGGACAAAGCAATACCCGGTGTGTCCGCAGGTCCAGGGACATGTCGGGGCTACGGCGGTACGATGCGGGAGCAGGTGTCGCCTACCCCCCGTGAGGCTGCCCATGGCCACCCCTACAGGCTGGCGGCGAGAAGGCAATCTTCCGGCGGAGCTCACGAGCTTCATCGGTCGCACGCGTCTGCTTGCCAACCTCAGACGGTACCTCGGCGAATCACGTCTGGTGACCGTCACGGGCATCGGCGGTGTGGGCAAGTCGCGCACAGTGCTTCGCCTGGCCCACCAGGTCCGCGCCCAATACCCCGACGGCGTCTGGTTCGCCGATCTCGCCCGGCTGCAGGACACGGGCATGGTCAAGCACACCATCGCCTCGGCGCTGCGCATCGCCGACCAGTCCACGCGCGCGGAGTCCGAGACGCTGTCGGAGTGGGTGGGCGAGCGGGACATGCTGCTCATCATCGACACCTGCGACCGCGTGGTGCAGGGAGCGGCGGAGCTGGTGCAGGAGCTGCTCGAGGTCGCGCCCAACCTCAAGGTGCTGGCCACCAGCCGGCAGTCGCTCAACCTGCCCTACGAGCACGTGCTTCCCGTGCCGCCGCTGCAGGTGCCGGGAGAGGACCCGGCCGAGACCTATTTCGTCAACGAGTCCGTGCAGCTGTTCGCGGCCCGGGCCGGGGCAAGCGTGCCCGACTTCCATCTGGACGAGGACAACATCAACGCTGTGGCCGAGCTGTGCCGGCGGCTCGACGGCATCCCGCTGGCGATCGAGCTGGCGGCGGTGCGGCTGCGGGCGTTGTCGGTGGAGCAGATCCTGGGGCTGCTGGCGGACCGGTTCAGCCTGCTGGCCGGCGCCAGCCGCACGGCGCTGCCGCGGCACCAGACGCTGCGTGCGGCCATCGGCTGGAGCCACGAGCTGTGCGAGCCGGCCGAGCGGCTGCTGTGGGCCCGGTTGTCGGTGTTCGCCAACGACTTCGAGCTCGACGCGGCGCGCTTCGTGTGCTCGGACGCGCGGCTGCCGGCGGGGCAGATCACCGACCTCGTCACCGGCCTGGTGGAGAAGTCGATCCTGCTGATCAGAAGCAACCACGCCGGGGTCAGATACAAGTTGATCGACACCCTGGCGGACTACGGCGACGAGTGGCTGGACAAGCTCGGCGAGAAGGAGCAGATGCGCCAGCGCCATCTGGACTACTACCTGAGCCTGGCGCAGCGTAGCGAGGACGCCTGGTCGGGACCGCGGCAGATCTACTGGTTCGTCCGCATGCGCCAGGAGCACGACAACGTGCGGGTGGCGCTGGAGCACGCGCTCAAGACGCCGGGCATGGAGGTCCTGGCGCTGACCCTGCTGTCGTCGTTGTGGTTCATGTGGGTGTGCTGCGGCTTCGCCCGCGAGGGCCGCCTCTACCTCGAGCGGGCGCTCGGGGCCAACCCGGATCTCAGCAGGGAACGATGCAAGGCACTGTGGGTGCTCTCTTACGTGAAGAGCGCCCAGGGCGACAGCGTGGGCGCGCGGGACGCGGCCGAGACGTGCAGCAGCGAGGCCGTCCGGGTCGGTGACTCCAAGGCCGTGATCCTGGCCTCCAAGATGCAGGGCACGGCCGCGATGTTGCAGGGCGACCTCCAGAAGGCCAGCGCCCTGCTCGGCGTGGCGATCGAGTTCAACACCGACAACAAGGAGCTCAACCCGGGGCTGCTCCCGGCCATCGTGGAGCTGTCGATCGTCCTCACCACCCAAGGGGAGCTCCCTGAGGCCGAGTCGCTGCTGCAGGACTGCCTCCAGGTCTGCCGCGAGCGCGGCGAGCTGTGGCTGAGCTCATACGCGCATTGGGCGCTGTCGCTGCCGATGCTGGCGATGGGCAGGACGGAGGAGGCGTTGCGCACCGCCTTGGAGGGCTTGCGGATCAAGCGTCACTTCCACGACACCGTCGGCACGCTCATGGTGCTCGAGACGGTCGCCAAGATCTACTCGTCTCAGGGCCAGTTCGAGCGTGCCTCGCGGCTGCTCGGGGCGCTGCATCAAAACTGGCGCACCTCCGGCCTGCCCATGCTGGGCGCGCCGTTCCTCACGGCGGAGCACGAGAAGTGCGTCCAAGAGTGCAAGAGGGCCCTGGGCGAGGACGGCTACAAACTGGAATTCGAGGCGGGCGCCAAACTGGATCTGGACGAAGCGGTCACTCTTGCACAGGAAGCACCCGACAGTCCCGAAGACCAGGACCGCAATACTTTCGGCTCATAACCCTTAAATCAGAGAGCGATTGGAAAAATTCTGCTTCGGGTACGCCCCACGAGAACCGACATCTGTCCCGACGAGGGGGCATTTGCCACAGTTTCTCATGTGGAGGCTGCGCACCCATGCCCGACATTCCCTCCGTGTCCCTTCCCGACCCTTTCATCCCGTACCCGTCCAAGCTCAACCCCTTCGAGGCTGTGGTGGCCGATCACACCATCGCCTGGGCGCGGAGGTTGAAGCTCATCGAGGACGAGACCGCGACCTCGCGCTTCGCAGGTGAGTCCTACTCCCGCCTCGTCGCACGGCTCTACCCCGAGGCCTCGGTGCCGGTCCTCGCGCTGGCCGCCGATCTCAACAGCTGGTTCCACGTCTACGACGACCAGTTCGAGCTCGCCGAGGTGGGCTCAGACCCGGACCTCGCGCGGCGCATGGCCGACAAGTTCCGCGCCGTGCTGGACGGCGCGCCGCTCGAGGCCACCGCAGGGCCGATACTCCACGGCCTGGCCGACATCCGCGACCGCATGCGGCTGCACGCCGGCGCGCGATGGTGGCACCGCTTCGCCACCCACCTCCAGGACTGCTTCGAGACCGCTCAGTGGGAGGTGGACAACCGCACGAGAGGCCGGATCCCCGACCCCGACAGCTATGTCGAGCACAAGCTCAACATCGCCTACGTCCCGCCCTCGTTCGACCTCATCGAGCTGGCCGAGCAGTTCGAGGTGCCGGACGCGATCCGCGCGTCGGCCGCGTACCGCACTCTCGTCCACGAGGCCGGGCACGTGGTCGTCTGCACCAACGATCTCATCGGCCTGCGGCGCGAGCTGCTGCAGGGCGAGTTCCACAACCTCGTCATCGTTTACTGGAAGGCCTTGAGCTGCCCCCTCCAGGAGGCCGTCCAGATGGTCGACCAGAAGATCTCGGAGCGCATCGGCATCTTCGAGGCGGCCAAGGCGGACCTCCTGCGCGTCTTCGACGAGCTCGGCATCGACGAGAACCGGCGGCACAGCACCCTGCGCTGCGTCATGGGGCTCGAGAACTGGATGCGCGGCTACCTCGACTGGGCCAAGGAGACACGCCGCTTCGCCGACCCGGTGCTGCGGGGCGAGGTCACCGGCTTCCAGCGCGAGTTAGTCGACTAGAACGACTCCCCTGTTCATGAGAACAACCCCCTGTTCATGAGAACAACCCCCTGTTCATGAGAACAACCCCTCCATACCGAACATGCGGGCGGTGTCCACGGCAGAGGGCTCGCCCGCATGGGGGTCGGCACCCGCGTCGACCAGCGCCGTGACCACCGCCAGCTCCTTCTTGAAGACCGCTCCGGCCAAGGGGGTCTGACCGCGGTCGTTGGGCCGGTCGACATCGGCGCCCAGCTCGATGAGCATCCGCACCGTCGGCGCGTGACCGTAATACGCCGCCAGCATCAGCAAAGTGTCACCTTTGCCGTTGGTCAGATTGACCGGCACCCCAGCCTCGACGTAGGCGCGCAGCGTCTCGGTGTCGCCCGCCCGGGCCAGGTCGAACATCCTGGCGGCGAACTCTTCCAGCTCCGGGTCCCCGTCCATGGACCTCATTGTGCCCCGATAGGGTGCCCCCCACGGAAATGATTCCGCCCCCCGCCACTGGCACGGAATCGTTCCGACTCGCCATAGGTTCTGAGGAGAGTACCTACGGAAAGGCTGTCCAATCGTGTTCGACCCGAAGGATCTCTACAAGCTCGCAGATGACGCGCCCGAGCTGCATGATCCGGTGTTGCTGTACCACTTCGACGGTTTCGTCGACGCGGGCGGCGCCGGACGTCTCGCGCTGGGCCACCTGCTGGCCGAGCTGGAGCACCGGGTCGTGGCGACGTTCGACGTGGACCGGTTGCTCGACTACCGGTCACGCCGGCCCATCATGACCTTCGACACCGACCGCTGGGTTGAGTGTGAGAGCCCGGAGCTGGCCGTTCATGTCATGAGGGACTCGACGGGGACGCAGTTCCTGGTGATGAGCGGGCCCGAGCCCGATCGGGAGTGGGAGTTGTTCACCCAAGCCGTGGGGACGCTGGTGGCGCGGCTGGGGGTGAGCAAGCTGGTGACGATGCACGGGATCCCGATGGCGGTGCCGCACACCCGCCCGCTGGGTCTCACGATGCACGCGAGCAGGCCTGAGCTAATAAATTCGCAAACGAGCGCGTTCGGGCGTGTCCAGGTTCCGGGGAGCGTGGCGGCGCTGATCGAGTTCCGGTTGGGGGCGCAGGGGCACGACGCGCTGGGATACGCGGTGCACGTGCCGCACTACCTGTCCCAGGCCGAATACCCGACGGCCGCCGTGACCGCGCTGGAGGCCGTGACGCGGGGGACGGGGCTGGTGTTCCCGATGGACACGCTGCGTGATGCGGCCCAGCGTACGAACGTGGAGATCGAAGAGCAGATCCAGGCGTCCGCCGAGCTGTCCACCGCCATCACGGGGCTCGAGCAGCAGTACGACGCGTTCGCCGCCGGCAGCGACCGCGAAAACCTCATCGCCGAGTCGACCCCGATGCCGACGGGGGATGAGCTCGCTGCTCAGTTTGAGCGGTTTCTCGCTGAGCGAGATGATCCGCAAAACCCATAAAGACCATTTTCTTGTACGGCGGTGCCGAGTGGGCCGCCACTCGGCGTACTTCGGCTGACGGAGCGGCGAGCCTGGGGCGGAGAGCGGCAGCTTGCGTGACCAGCGGAGCCCCGCGCGAGCGCGACCATAAGCAGGGCCCTCCAGGAACACGGCCTCTGAGCCCTTCACCGGCGGGCCGCCGTTACGGAGCGCATTCTGGGCCGACTACGTGGTTTCGATAGCCTGGGCCGATGAGCGACATCAGGGTGGGGCTGGTCGGTTACGGCGTGGCGGGGGCGGTCTTTCATGCGCCGCTGATCCATGCCACTCCTGGGTTGTCGTTGGCTGCCGTCGTGACCCGGGATCCCGAGCGGCAGGCCGAGGTCGGTGCTCGGTACGGGGCTGCCGGCGTGGCGGAGGTTGAGGAGCTTTGGGGGCGGTGTGATCTTGTGGTGGTCGCTTCGCCGAACAGGACGCATGTTTCCCTTGCCGCGGCGGCCATTGAGCAGGGACTGCCTGTGGTCGTGGACAAGCCGCTCGCCAGGACCGCCGAGGAAGGGCGGGAGCTCGTGCGGCTGGCCAAGGAACGCGGGGTCATGCTCACCGTGTTCCAGAATCGGCGGTGGGATGGTGACTTTCTCACGGTGCGGCGGCTGGTCGGTGATGGGGCGCTGGGTGGCGTGCGGCGGTTCGAGTCGCGCTTCGAGCGGTGGCGGCCGGTGCCCAAGGGCGGATGGCGGGAGGCCGGCGGTCTGGAGGAAGTCGGCGGGCTGCTGTACGACCTCGGGAGTCATCTCGTCGATCAGGCCTTGCACCTGCTGGGGCCGGTCCACGAGGTCTACTGCGAGAGTGACGTCCGGCGTGACGGGGTGGCCTCGGACGACGACACGTTCGTGGCGTTGACGCATGCCGGCGGGGTGCGCTCGCATCTGTGGGTGAGTTCTGTGGCGGCGCGGCTCGGGCCGCGGTTTCGGGTGCTGGGGTCGGCGGCGGGGTTCGTGAAGCACGGGATGGATGTGCAGGAGGAGCGGTTGCGGGCCGGGATCGCGCCCGATGCGCCGGGGTTCGGGGAGGATGAGGAAGCGCGCTGGGGCGTGCTCGGCACGGATGACGAGCACCGGGTCGTGCGTACCGAGCCGGGGGCGTACCTGGACTTCTACCGTGGCGTCGTGGCGGCGGTGCGGGACGGGGCGGCGCCGCCGGTGGATCCGGAGAGCGCCGTCGAGGCGCTCTCCGTCATCGAGGCGGCACGGTTGTCGGCCGATCGGCGCATCGTCGTCCGGCTGTCCTGAACGCCCGGCTGCCCCCAACGCCCGGCTGCCCCGAACGTCAGTCCCGCAGGCGGGAGCGTAGGGCCTCGGTGTCGGTGGTCGTCCAGCCGTGCTGGGTCAGCCAGCCCATCGGGCCGCCGAAGCGGTCGTCCAGGACGTCCAGGAACTGCTCGATGTATTTCGCCCGGGGCTTGTGGTCGTCGGCCGGCCGGGAGTCCAGGTCGCCGCGGTAGGTGTCGCTGCCCCGCAGCCGCGTGAGAATCAGCTCCAGCCGCTCCCCCGTGGCGACGTAGTCCTCCACGATGGCCTCCCTGGTGGCGCCCGCCACCTCGAGCGCCAGCGCCGCCAGCACGCCCGTGCGGTCCTTGCCCGCCGCGCAGTGCACCAGCGCCGCCCCCTCGTCCAGCGCCATCGTGCGCAGGGCCGCCACCACCGCGGACGGGCGGTCACGCAGGTAGCCGAAGTAGAAGCCGGTCACCCGCAGCTCCTCGTCGAGCACCCGCTCCGCCCACGGCAGCACCCGGTCGCCGTCGATGGCGCCAGGAGCGGTATCGGCCTCGACGTCGGTGTGCCGGCCGCCCTCGGCGAACAGCGTCAAATGGTGATGCCGCACCTCCGGCACCAGGGTCAGCGGGCCGGGGCCCTCAAGCGAGACCTCCGCGTTGGAGCGGAGGTCCACGACGTGCCGCAGTTTCAGCTCGCCGACCAGCAGGCCCACGTCCCGGGGCGTGAGCCCCTGGAGATTGTCGGCCCGGAAGATCCGCCCGCGCTGTGTGACGCCGCCGTCACGCGTGGGAAGCCCGCCCAGGTCACGCGCGTTGACCGCGCCTTCAAGATCAATCCACCTTGTCATCTCGCTCATTATCTCGACCCTATATGTCCACCAAATATGAGCGGATTCGAGGTTCATAACGCAGCATGAACGTATGGATCCACGAGCTCTGCCTCCACGGCTGGTGATCGATCCCTCGCTGCCCCCGGAGATCTCGGTAGAGCTGCGGTCGAGCCCGCACATCCTGCGCATGGCTCGAACCGGCAAGCGAATGGACACCTCGTACAACCCCGCCCTGCTGTTCGTGCTCCCCGGCTTCCTCCTGCTGATCTTCTTGGTGACCGGTGGGTACGGCGTCTTCGTGGCGAGTCTCGGCATCAGCATGATCGCGCTGATCCGGTGGATGGCGTTGGACGGCTCCTATCGCACGACCAAACGAAGACTCCGGCTGGCGCAGACCCATGCCGAGCACTACATCATGGCCGAGGACCTCGACTATCCCTGCCAGATGTTGCTGCGCCGCGCGCAGAACGCGGTCGAGGCGATACTCAACTCCAAGGTGCACCGGGCGGGACTGATCGACAGCATCGACAACCAGGTGACGCTGCCGGAGGAGGTCTGGCAGATCGCGCAGCGGCTGCGCAAGTTGTCGTCCATGCACGCCGAGCACGGCAAGCTCATCCCTCGCGAGCTGCCGCCGGGCATGGAAGACGCGTTCAAGCCGTACACGAGCGCGCTGGACGCCGCCTGGACGTCGTTGTCGCAGCGGGTGCGCCACCTGGAGAAGTACGCCAAGCAGGTGATCAAGGCGGACAAGGTCTACCACACGCACAAGCGGCTGGAGGCGCTGGCCGCCAAGACCCCGGAATACCAGCAGCTGATCGCCGAGACCGTGCACGACCAGCTGGCCCGCCAGCACATCAGGGAGCTGGCCGACCAGGCGGCGCACGCGCGCAAGATGTTCGAGGAGAGCATCAGCCAGGCCAGGCTGGCGGCCGGGGAGCTGCTCAGGACCCCGCTCACCTAGCAGCGACTATGCCGAGGACGCCGCGCGCCTGAGCAGCTCGAGGGTGCGGCGCATGCCGGCCTCGTTGCCGAGGCTGCGGTAGATCTCCCTGGCCTGCTCCAGCGGCGCCACGGCCGCCTGGCGCCCGCCGGCCTCCAGGTGCGCCTCGCCCAGGTAACGCAGGCTCCGCGCCATCCACCACCGGTCCTCCAGCTCCTCGAACGCCTGGACGGCGCGGCGCAGCTCCGCCTCCGACTCCTCGATCCGGCCCAGCCGGGCCAGCCCCCGGCCGGCCGACACGGCGTTGCGGGCCACCCCCCACGAGTCGCCCAGGGCCACGAGGATCTCCTCGGCCCGCCGGACGTACTCCAGCTCGCGCAGCCCGTTGGCCGGGTCGCCGACCTCGCCGGCCGCTCGCAGGCAGCGAGCCTCTTCCCACAGCTCACCGCGCTGCCGGAACATCTCGGCCGCCCGGTCCAGGCTGAACCCCGCCCGGGTGAAGAGGTGGGTCGCGGCCCGGTGGTCGCCCGCCGCCAGCTCGCCCCGCGCCTGAGCGGCCAGCACCTCACCGTAGACCCGCAGCGTCTGGGCCTCGGAGTAACGGTTGCCTTCGCGCTTGAAGATCTCCAGCGCGCCCTCCAGCAGCTCCCTGGCCTCCTCGGGCCGCCGCTCGGCCATCCGCATCTCGGCGAGGTTGCGCTGGGTGCGGGCCATCCACCACAGGTCCTCCTCGCCCTTGAACGCGGTGATCGCCCCGATCAGGTAGTCCTGCGCCCGGTCCAGGTGGCCGTCGCTGTACAACGTCATCCCGATTCCGCGCATGCACCTGGCCGCCCACCACGACTCGCCGAGCTCGGTGAAGATCTCCAGGGCCTGCTCGGCCTCCTCCAAAGCCCGCCCGCGCAGCCCGAGGCCGCCGTGCACGGAGGCGCTGTCGAGCAGGGCGATGGCCAGGGAGCGCCGGTCCCCGCTCCGCTCGGCGGCCGCGCAGCCGATCTCCGCGACCGCCTTCCAGTCGGCCCAGTAGGCGCGCAGCGAGTGGCACAGCGAGCAGAACGCCCTGGCCAGGCCCCACGTCAGCTCCCACAGCTCCAGCTGCCTGGCCAGGTTGATCATGGCGAGCAGCGAGAGGCGCTCGGCGTTGAGCCAGTCGCCGGCCCGCAGCTGCCCGTCAGCGCTGGCGCGGCGGCCGCCCCGGCTCCAGTCCTGCGGCCAGCGGTTCTGCGCGGCCTCCTCGGCGCGGCGGCGGTAACCGTAGAGCACCCGCTCGATCGCGGCCCTGCGCCGCTCGCTCTCGTCCTGCTCGGTCAGCTCCGCGGCGAAGACCCGGACCAGGTCGTGCAGCCGGTAGCGCATGGCGCCGGTCTGGTCGGTGCCCGAGCACTCGGCGAGCTGGGCGTCGATGAGCGCCTCCAGCTGGTCGGCGCCGTCGAGGCCGGAGATGTCGAGCAGCTCGCCGGCCACCCAGCCCGGCACGTCGGGCGCGGGCAGCGCGCTGAGCAGGCGCAGCAGCCGGCGCTGCATGCCGGTGCAGTCGTCGTAGCTGAGCTGCACCGAGGCGCGCACGCTCTTGTCGACGGTCGGGGCCAGCTCCAGCTGGTCGAGGATGCGGCGCGTGTCGGCCAGCCGGCCGGCCATCTCGCGCAGCGTCCACTGCTCGCGGGTGGCAAGCCGGCCGCCGCAGATGTTGATCGCCAGCGGCAGGTAGTCGCACAGCCGGACGATCTCCTTGGCGGAGTCGAGGTCGTCGACGATCCTGGCGCCGCCGCTGAGCCTGGCCAGCAGCTCCACGCCGTGTGCCTCGCTGAAGACGCCGAGCCGCGTGTCGTGGGTGCCGTTCAGGAACAGCGGCGCGCGCGACGTCACCAGCACCGCGCACCCCGGCTCGGCCGGGATCAGCGGTTTGACCTGGTCGGCGTCGTGGGCGTTGTCCAGGCCGATGAGGATCCTGCGGCCCTTGGTCCAGGTCAGCCAGAGTTTGCGTAATTCGTCCAGGCCGCCGGGGTCGGTGGTCAGGCGCACGTCCAGCGCGCGCAGGAAGCCGATGAGGACCTCGTCGGGGCGTACGGGGGCGTCGACGCCGCCGCGCAGGTCGGCGTAGAGCCGGCCGTCGGGGAACCAGTCGGCGACCTCCTGCCCGAACCGGGTCATGAGCGCCGACTTGCCGACGCCGCCGCGGCCGTACACGGAGACGACGAGGGGCGGCGAGAGGTCCGTGGCCTTGCGGCGAGAGGCGAAGACGTCACGCAGCTCGGCCAGGGCTTCGGCACGGCCGGTGAAGTGCTCGGGGACGGGCGGCCACTGGTCGGGCGCGACGCCGCCGGCGCTGCCGCTGATCTCCGGACGTCTGGGCCGCGACTCTGTGGTGGCCCACGTGGTGAGCCCGACGAGGATGGCCGCCCCCAGGGTCACGCCGACCTTGGCGAGCGGCGGGATCTCCCACTCCACCGATGCCGCCAGGACGCTCGCCGCTGCCGCCGCCAGGCCAGCGGAGACGGATGCCGCCCATGGCACCTTTCTTCGACGTCTTCGCGGCTTTTCTGGAAGATTGTCTGTCTTGTCGGGCAGGTCCCCGGTCAATGAACACCCCCTCTACGGGGGTGATTCAACCGAATGGGGTACGGCCCGCGCCAGCCGTACCCCACGGCTTTCCGCTACAAGCCGATCACGTGGCAGGTGGCGGTCATGGTCTTGGCCGGGTCGCTCTCCGAGGTGGCGGTGAGCTTGACCCTGGCCAGCCGGTCGCCGCCGGCCTCGCGGACCGCGTTCACGGTCACGAGCGCCTGCTTGCCGAACGCGACGGAGGCGAGGGCGTTCGGCACCTGAGTGGTCCAGCCCTTCCCCTGGACCTCGGCCTTGAGCCGGTAGACGTCGGAGCCCAGGTAGGCGCTGACGTCCTCCGGGTGCTGGCCCTGCGCCAGGGCCGCCTTGCCGGTGTTGAACAGCGGGAAGGTGCAGGAGGAGATGTTCTTGCCGGCCGGGACGCCGGCGCCGGGGAGCAGCTTGACGCCGCGCTGCTGCGGTCCCGCGCCGTCGAGCGAGCGCACGGCGACCGTGTAGGACAGCTCGCCCTCACGGTTGCGCTTCAGGTCGGTGACGTAGAAGTGCAGGCGGTTGGCCTCGTCGACGAACTCGTACTCGCTGCCCGAGTCGGTGCCCGCGTGGAAGAGGGCGTCGGACAACTGCCGGTAGTCGCCGATCGTGATCGGCACCTTGGTGCCGTCCGGCAGCACGTAGTCGGTCATGCCGATGTCCTGCGGGTTGGCGTCGACCACCCACTCGAACGGGGCCCGGTCCTGGTTCTTGGTCTTGGCCAGGAGCACGCCGGAGTCTGGGGTGAAGGAGTCGGTGCCCATGCGGTCGACGACCTCGACCGTGTAGTTCTCGTAGCCGCCGCCGTCGCACAGCGGATCGGCCGTGCTGCACGAGCTCTTGTCCCCGGTGTCGAAGGAGATGTTGATCCCGGCGAGCTCGTCCTGGCCCGGCTGCACGGCCCGGGCGAGGACCTTGGCGGTGACCAGGCCGGACTCGTCCAGCGCCTCGCGCGACAGCCGCAGGACGTTCTGCTCGTCGACCATCCCCAGCACGATCTTGTTGCGCAGCATGTGCTGGGCGCCCATGGACGCGCCCGCGGTGGGCGGGATCAGCCAGCGCGAGTGCGGGCCGCCGGGGCCGTTGAAGCTGCCGCGGCTGAGCATCTCCCAGATGCCGGTGTACGCCCGTTTGGGCGGCACGGCGTACGGATTGTTGTAGTTGTCGGCGACGCCCATGATGTGACTCAGCTCGTGGGCGTAGACCGCCATGCCGGAGCTCTCCGCCTGGACCGAGTCGACGCCGAAGCGGGCGTTGGGCCAGAAGTTGGAGCCGGCCTGCCAGGAGGTCCACTCGACGTAGCGGGTCCTGGACCAGTTGGTGAGGTTGGGGTCGGGCGGGCCCCACTCGTCGGTCACGGACTCCTTCGTCGGGAACTTCATCATCCCGAACTCCTGCCACGTGGACGACTCGTCCTGGCCGGCGCTCAGGTAGAAGACGAAGTCGAACTGCGCGGCCACGTCCGGGCCGACGGCGGCCAGCCAGGCGGCGTTGCCGTCGGTACGCAGGTTCCTGGTGCAGGTGTCACCGGCCGGGCAGGCGTCCCGCTGGTACTCCATGGCGTACTCGTGGTCCTTGCCCGGCATCGTGTACGGGCCGAATCCCGTGAGCTCCACACCGAAGCGGCCGCCCGAGTCCTCCATCCAGTACTCATGGATGGTGTGGCCCTTGTTGAGGTCGTTCGGGGTGTTGAGGAAATCCTGGTAGAACTTCGCGACCTGGTCACGCGGGATGTCGTGGGCCTCGGCGCTCGGGTTGGCGTAGATCGTCGAGCCCTTGGGCTGGGTGACGACGAACTGCTGGTTGGGGTAGTCGAGCAGGATGAGAGCACCCTTGAAGGTGCGCTTCGACCCCTTCACCGCGGGGTCGTTCCACGTGGTGCCGGGCGGCTTCTTGTAGTCCGCCCACGTCATGTTGTCGGGATTTTCCCAGTTCTGGGGGTCGATGGGCTGGATGCCGCCCGTGGGACGGCCGCGCAGCGTCTGGGCGTCGAGGGGTGTGTCGCTCTGCCAGGGCTGCGTTCGCGGCCAGTGGTCGCGCCGCCATGGGTGTTCTGGATCGGTGGGGGGTGCTGCGGAAGCGGGGGTCGCCACGAGGCTCACCGGGATGAGCACGATGGCCGCGAGTAACCCCTTCAGCAGCTTCTTCGGGAGGTTCACGGATCGACGGTATAGACGTTGTTGACGGAGATCACCGAACAGTTGTAGGGAAGACCTGTAGCGGCATGTCCTACAAATGTTGAAATATGCATGTAAGGGGGTGGTTGTGGCGGATCTTCAGCGGACCGTTGACGAGCTCGCCGCCCGTCTCGGCCGCCCCCTGTTGCTCGAGGACCGCGTGCAACGTGTCGTGGCCTACAGCGAGCAGAACGGCGCCATGGACGACATCCGCCGCGACTCGATCCTGCGCAGGCACACCACTCCCGAGGTGCGCCAGTGGTTACGCGCGGCCGGCGTGCACGAGGCGCCGGGTCCCATCCGCACCCTGGGCGCGCCGCACCTGGGCCTGCTGCCGCGCGTGTGCGTGCCTGTGCGGCACGCCGACGGGCTGCTCGGCTTCCTGTGGTTCATCGACGCCGAGCCGGCCATGTCGGAGGCGCAGGTCGCCGAGGCCGCGGCCGCCGCCCCGGGCCTGGCGCTGGCGTTGTTCCACGAGAGCCTGGCCAGCGGGCTCGCCTCGCACCGTGAGCTTGAGGCGGTCACCGGGGTGCTGCTCGGCGAGCCGGACGCGGCCAGGCAGCTGATCGAGGCAGGCGCGTTCCCGCAGGCGGAGGCGGTGACCGTGCAGGTGGCCAGGCCGCTGGCGGCCGAGCCGTCCGACTCCCTCCGGCTGGCGCTGGAGCAGGGGTTGCTGGCGCTGCGGCGGCGGCTCAGCGGGCATCATCCGCTGCACCTGGTCCGCTACGACCACGCCGTGCTGCTCACGGCCGGGGCGCCGGTCTCGCCGGACGAGCTGCACGCGGCCATGCCGGTCCCGGTGGTGGTCGGGGTGGGGCGGGCCAAGCCCACCTTGGCGGCGGCGGTGGCGTCGTACCGGGAGGCCAGGCACGCGGCCGAGGTGGCCGCCCGCGTGCCGGGGCTCGGGGGAACCGCCGAGTGGGCGCGGCTGGGCGTGTACCGCCTGCTCACCCACCTGCCCGACCAGGAGCTGCATCCGGGGCTCGAGGACCTGCTCGGGGACGCGCAGTACCTGCCGCTGCTGGAAACGCTGGAGACGTATCTGGACCTGGCGGGCAGCGCGGTGGCCACGTCCCGGGCGCTGCGACTGCACCGCACGTCGTTGTACTACCGGTTGCAGCGGGTGGAGGAACTCGCCCGTACGGACCTGAAGGACGGCGGCGAGCGACTCGCCCTGCACCTGAGCCTGAAGCTGGCCCGGCTCTCCGGACGCTACCTACCTAGGGATTTGCCTGGTTCGACCTGATTGATTGATTCCCTAGCGTAGCTCACGTTTAATTCCCTGAAAGGTAAATCCGACGGGAGTGCTGATGCCCTCTGCTGCGACGCGTGCTGGACCGACGGCAAGACGGCCTGCCCGGCCGATCCCAGGGCGGCGCTCCCCCGTGCCGATCGTGCTCCACTCCGCGCCGCTGGTCCTGCCCGTCTGCGACGATCCCCTCCGCGACGGCGCCGTGGTGATCAGGGGCGATCGGGTGCTCCAGGTGGGCTCGCGGGCCGAGCTGCTCTCGTGTTTTCCCGTCAGCGAGGAGCGCCGGTGGCCGGGGATGATCGTGGCAGGGCCGGTCGACGCCTGCTCGATCCCGCCGTCGGCGGCACGTGGGGTGACCGCGCGGGCGAGCGTGGTGTGCCACCTGGCCGAACCCGCGGGGATGCCCGGCATCACGTACATCGAGGTGAACGCCGACAGCGAGGAAGACTGGGAGGAACGCGAGCGCGACGCCGTCATCACGGCGATCCGGGAGATCGACCGGCCGTTCGCGGTGGGGATCGCGGCACGCACCAGGAACCCTCAGGTGCTGGAGGACGTGGCCGTGCTGGCCAGGACCTTCGGACTGCGGCTGCTGGCCGACCTGGACCGGCACTCACCCGCCGCACTCGATGAGGCCGGGGTGCTGGGGCCGCTATGCCACGTCACCTGCACGCGGTCGCTCGATCCCGGCGAGCGCAAGCTGCTGCGGCTGCGCGAGACCACGGTCGCCCTGTGCCCGTCGGTGCCGCCGCCCGTGACCGACGCCCTCGCCCTGCTGGACGAGGGCAACTCCCTCGCCCTCGGCACCGGCCGCGAGGCATCCGCCGCCGGGCCGCTCGGGCTGGCGGCAGCCATCAAGCGGCACGCGCGTGAGCTCGGACTGCGGCCCCGGGGCCTGGATCGCAAGCTGGTCGAGGCGGCCACGCTGGGCGGCGCCAGGGCGCTGGGCATGGATCGCGGGCCGGGCCGGATCGGGTCTCTGGGCCCCGGCGCTCGCGCCGATTTCGCGGTTTTCGACGCACGCGGCCGCTATCCGTACCCAGCGCTCCTCGCCGGGCCGCCCTGCGTCGGGACGGTCGTCGGCGGCGTGGAACGCTGAAGGCGGCGCCCACGCCGCCGCTGTCACCTGAACTGGCCGTCCACGACGCTCAGCAACTCCCCCAGCTGCTCGCGCTGCTCCTCCGACAACACCGCGAACAGCTCCTCGCCGGCCTGCCGGCGAGCCTCGCGCGCCCACCCGGCGGCGGCGCGCCCCTCAGGGGTGATGACGACCAGCGTCGAGCGGCGGTTGCCGGGATCGACCTGCCTGCGCACCAGCCCCGCCTCCTCCAGCGCGTCCACGACGGGCGTCAGCGAGCGCGGCACGATCCGCAGCTCCTCGGCCAGGTGAACCATCCGCAGCGGCCGCTCGGGGTCGGCGTCGGCGAGCACACGCAAGGCCCGCGCCTGGCTCGGGCTGAGTCCGAGCGGGACCAGCCGCCGCACGTACCCATGCCGCAGCCGCCGGCTGACCTGGTGCAAGAGCTCCGCGAGCTCCTTTTCCGCCATGCCTTAAGCTTAGCCGGAACAAATATGAGTTAACCTCTGTTTGAGTGGACATCTGAGAGGAGCACCATTTGGCGGAGGAACCACGCGCGCCGCTGCGGCGCATCATCACGCTGTTCCGCGCCTACCGTGGCCGTCTGGCTCTCGTGGGCTCGCTCATCCTTCTCGCCTCGCTCGTGTCGCTCGCCCAGCCGTTCCTGCTGCGCGAGGTGCTGGACGTGGCGATCCCGTCCAGGGACGCCGGGCTGCTGGGGCTGCTCGCCCTCGGCATGATCGCGGTCGCGGTCACGACCAGCGTCTTCGACGTGGTGCAGACCCTGATCTCCACCACGATCGGCCAGCGGGTCATGCACGATCTGCGCATCTCGGTGTACACGCACCTGCAGCGCATGTCACTGGCCTTCTTCACCCACACCAAGACCGGCGAGGTGCAGTCGCGCATCGCCAACGACATCGGCGGCATGCAGCAGGTGGTCACCTCGACCGCCTCCTCTCTCGTCTCCAACCTCACCACCGTGATCGCCACGATCGCCGCCATGGTCGCGCTCGACTGGCGGCTGACCGTGATCTCGCTCCTGCTGCTGCCGGTGTTCGTGTGGATCAGCCGCAAGGTGGGCACGGAACGCAAGCGCATCACCACCGAGCGGCAGCGCAAGCTGGCGAAGATCGCCTCGATGGTGCAGGAGTCGCTGTCGATCAGCGGCATCCTGCTGGGCCGGACGATGGGCCAGGCCGCCGGCCTGACCGAGCGCTTCGGCCGGGCCTCGGACGAGCTGGCCGACCTTGGGGTGCGCATGAGCATGGCGGGGCGCTGGCGGCAGTCGTCCATCCAGATCGTCATGGCCGCGATGCCCGCGATGATCTACTGGGCCGTCGGGTACACGGGCACGATCTCGGTCGGCACGCTGGTGGCGTTCACGACGTTGCAGACGAGCCTGTTCCGGCCGGCGGTGTCACTGCTGCGGCTCGGCGTCGAGGTGCAGACCTCCCTGGCCTTGTTCGGCCGCATCTTCGAGTATCTCGACCTGCCGGTCGACATCCACCCCGGCACCCGTACGCTCGAGCGCGTCCGTGGCGAGGTGCGCTTCGAGGAGGTCGGCTTCTCCTACGGCGAGACTCCCACGCTGACCGGCGTCGACCTCGTGGTCCCCGCGGGCACCAGCCTGGCTGTCGTGGGCGAGACGGGCGCGGGCAAGACCACGCTCAGCTATCTGCCGCCCCGGCTCTACGACGTCACGGGCGGGCGGGTGACGATCGACGGCGTGGACGTGCGGGAGCTGACGTTCGAGACGCTGAGCGCGGCGGTCGGCGTGGTCTCGCAGGAGACGTACCTGTTCCACGCCTCGATCGCGGACAACCTGCGCTTCGCCCGCCCCCAGGCCACGGACGAGGAGCTGGAGGCGGCGGCGCGGGCCGCGCGCATCCACGATCACATCGCCGCCCTGCCCGACGGCTACGACACGGTGGTGGGCGAGCGCGGCTACCGGTTCTCCGGCGGCGAGAAGCAACGCCTGGCCATCGCGCGCACGCTGCTGCGCGATCCGCCGGTGCTGATCCTCGACGAGGCCACCAGCGCGCTGGACACGCAGACGGAGCGGGCCGTGCAGGAGGCGCTCGAGGCGCTGGCGCGGGGCCGTACCACGATCACGATCGCGCACCGCCTGTCCACCGTGCGCGACGCGGACCAGATCGTGGTGCTCGACCACGGGAGCATCGTCGAGCGCGGCACTCACGATGAGCTGATGGCGCGCGGAGGCCACTACGCGGCGCTGGTGAGCAGGGACCATCCCGTAGACGTGGTTTGATGCCGTTTTAAACGTGTGTTGCCTCACATTCCGGCCAGGCCGGAATCGCTTCGCCGGAAGACCGTGTTGGATTCTCCGGCGAATCTTCAAGGCAAGGACATGTTTTGTCTCTGACTTCCTCCACGATCAGAGCCCTGCGTCATCACAATTACCGGCTTTGGGCGGGAGCGGACATCATCTCGGTGACCGGCACCTGGATGCAGGTGCTCGGTCTCAACTGGCTCATCCTCGAGATGACGGGCTCGGCCGCGAGCGTGGGACTGAGCCTCGTCATGCAGGCGCTGCCGACGTTGCTGCTGGGCATGTGGGGCGGGGCGCTGGCGGACCGGCTGCCCAGCCGGCCTGTCGTGGTCGCCGCGCAGCTCGCGCAGGCCGCGCTGGCGGCCGTGCTCGCGACCATCGTCGTGACGGGCGTCGACTCCGTGCTGCCGATCTACGCAGTGGCCCTGGCGGGCGGCGTGGTGACCGCGCTGGGCGGCCCCGCGCTCGGCCGGTTCGGAGCCCAGGTCGTGCCCCCCGCCGACCTGTCGAACGCGATGGCGCTCGGCTCCCTCCTGAGCTCGGCCGGGCGCATCCTGGGCATGAGCCTGGCAGGCGTGCTGCTGCCGGTCACGGGGAACGCCGGCCTGTTCGTCATCAACGCGGCCAGCTTCTTCGTCGTGATCGCGGCGGTGGCGGCCATGCGGCGCTCGGAGTTCCACCGGCTCGCCGCGGCCGAGCGGCAGCGGGGCGCCGTGCTCGAAGGGCTGCGGTACGTCATGCGCACCCCCTGGCTGCTCGTCGTGCTGGCCCTGTGGTTCGTCTCGGGCAGCGTCGGCCGCAACTACCAGGTCACCATGGCCGCCATGAGCGCCGGCCCCCTGGAGACGGGCGCCGGTGGGTACGGCCTGCTGTCCACGATGTTCGCCGTCGGCACGGTGCTCGGCGGCTTCCTGGTCGCCGCCCGGCCGGAGCTGACGATCCGGCTGCTGCTGATCACCGCGTTCGCGATCGGGGTGGCGCAGGCGCTGAGCGGGCTGATGCCGGAGCTGTGGTCGTTCGCGGCATTGATGGTGCCGATCGCGGCGGGCGCGGTGGCCGTCGACACCACCGTCTCGGCCCGCGCCCAACTCGACAGCCCCGAGCCGATGCGCGGCCGGGTCATCGCCGCGCTGTCCATCGTCAGCGCGGGCTCGGGCGCGCTCGGCGGGCCGTTGCTGGGCTGGCTCAGCGACACGCTCGGGCCGCGGCTCGCGCTGGAGCTCGGCGGCGTGGCCTGCGTGGCGGCGGCGCTGCTCGCGGCCATGGCGCTGGCCAGGCTCTCCGGCCGGACGATCAGGCAGGCCGCCCGGCTGCGCCCCAGCCTCGAGCAGGCCTGACCTCAGGGCGTGCGCGCCTCGGCGCATCCCGTCAAGGAAGAGTTGGCCGACGCCCTAAGGCGCGCCAAGTCAGAGGATTCCGGGCCGCTCCTTGGGTAGGGGGCGCGTATGACCGAAAAACCTCCGAACCGGCACGGCATGAGCGATGAGCAGGCGATCGAGGTCAGTGAGTGGACCGACGATCTCGGGCTCCATCACGAGGTCGTGGAGGACGACCCGCGGCGCAGGGACACGCTCGACGAGCGGCTGCGCAGGGAGGCCCCCGAACGGCTCCATGAGCCCCGTCCCAAACACCGGCTGACCCAGCCGGACGAGGGCTTGGAGCCGGACACGGAGGACGAGGAGCTCGGCGAGGACTGGGGCGATGACGACTCGGACCTGTCGGCCGAGGAGCGGGCGGTCCGCATCGATCCCGGCGAAGGCCTCAGGTGAGCCGGCGCGCGCCGGGCAGGACGGCGTGCAGGTCGTCGACGACCAGGTCGGCGGCCGCCGCTTCCGGGCGCGCGGCGTGCAGATAGCCCCACGGGCCGCGACGCAGCAACGCGGTGCGCATGCCCGCCTGCGCCGCCGGGAGCACGTCGTTGTCGATGCGGTCCCCCACGTAAAGAATCTCACCGGGCCCCCTGCCCGCGACCGCGGCCACCTTGGCGAAGAACTCCGGCTGGGGCTTCTCCACGCCCCAGCCCTCAGAGGTGTGCACGGAGTCGGCCGGCAAGTCCATCGCGAGCAGCGCCCCGTACGCCCGGCGCGGCTGGTTGCCCGCGATGATCACCTGGTAACCGGCCGCCTGAAGGGCGGCCAGCGCCTCGCGCACGTCGGGATAGAGGTCGTCGGCGTCGAAGTGGTTACGCAGGCCGTCGGGGTCGTCACGCTCCCAGGCGGCCTCCTCCGCGTCCAGGTCGAAGCCGGGCCGGATGAGCTGGAACGCCTCGGCGTGCGGGCGGTCGAGCGCGGCCATGCCGCCGAGCGCGCCCATGAGCACAAAGCTGCTCACACCCAGCCGCCCAGCCCAGCGCGACCAGATGCGCGTCTCGTCGATGAGCGTCTCCCCGACGTCGAACACCACAGCCTTGATCATCAATCCCCCCGCTCGACCCTGTTTCAGCTCAGTCATCCGGGCACTTGGTGAAGGCCCGACAAAACAACCTTAAGGGGGATTTTTCATGCAACCGGAGCGTGACGCGAAGGACCGCCAGCTCGACGCCACCCGTGTGCCGCTGGACGACCGCAATCTGACAACGGATCAGGGCATCCCGGTCGACGACACCGACAACTCGCTGAAGGCGGGCACGCGCGGTCCCACGCTCATGGAGGACTTCCACTTCCGCGAGAAGATCACCCGCTTCGACCACGAGCGCATCCCCGAGCGCGTGGTCCACGCCAGAGGCGCCGGCGCGTATGGGATCTTCGAGTTGTACGAGCCGCTCGGCGACCTGACCACGGCCGCGTTCCTCAACGACACCTCGGCCAGGACGCCGACCTTCGTGCGCTTCTCCACCGTGGCCGGCTCGCGCGGCTCGGCCGACACCGTCAGGGACGTGCGCGGGTTCGCCACCAAGTTCTACACCACGCAGGGCAACTACGACCTCGTCGGCAACAACTTCCCGGTCTTCTTCATCCAGGACGGCGTCAAGTTCCCCGACTTCGTGCACGCGGTCAAGCCCGAGCCGCACAACGAGATCCCGCAGGCGCAGTCGGCGCACGACACGTTCTGGGACTTCGTGCAGCTCCAGCCCGAGTCGCTGCACATGGTCATGTGGCTGATGTCCGATCGGGCGATCCCGCGCAGCTTCCGGATGATGCAGGGGTTCGGGGTGCATACGTTCCGGCTGGTGAACGCCTCGGGGCAGGGCACGTTCGTCAAGTTTCACTGGCGGCCGGTGCTGGGGACGTACTCGCTGGTGTGGGACGAGGTGCTGCGCATCCAGGGCAACGACCCCGACTACAACCGCCGCGACCTGTGGGAGGCGATCGAGCGCGGCGCCTATCCCGAGTACGAGCTGTGCCTGCAGCTCGTCCCCGAGTCGCGCGAGCACGACTTCGACTTCGATCTGCTCGACCCCACCAAGATCATTCCTGAGGAGGTGGTGCCGCTGCGGCCCATCGGCAAGATGACGCTCAACCGCAACCCGCAGAACTTCTTCGCCGAGACCGAGCAGGTCGCCTTCCACACCGCCAACGTGGTGCCCGGCATCGACTTCAGCAACGACCCGCTGCTGCAGGCCAGGAACTTCTCCTACCTCGACACCCAGCTCCTGCGGCTGGCCGGGCCCAACTTCCCGCAGATCCCCATCAACCGTCCACTGGCCGCGGTCCGCAACGACCAGCGCGACGGCTTCCACCAGCACATGATCCATGAGTCCCAGACGAGCTACGCCCCCAACTCCATCAGCGGCGGCCACCCGGGCGCCGCGGACGGCTACCGGCACTACCAGGAGAAGGTGGAGGGCAGCAAGATCCGGATGCGCAGCCCCAGTTTCCAGGACCACTACAGCCAGGCCACCCTGTTCTGGAACAGCATGGCCGGCTGGGAGAAGCAGCACATCGTGGCGGCCTTCCTGTTCGAGCTGGGGCACGTGGAGCGCCCCCACATCAAGGAGGCCGTGGTGAACCATCTGGGCAAGATCCACCCGGACCTGGCCACCCAGGTCGCCGACGGCCTCGGCCTCCCCGCGCCCGCCGTGTCCGCGGTCCACGCCAACGCCTCCCCCGCCCTCAGCATGACGAACCAGCCGCGCAGCGTCGCCACCCGCAAGATCGCCATCCTCATGGCCGACGGTACGGACGCGGCGGCGGTCACGAGCCTGCGGCGGGAGCTCGAGGATCAAGGGGCGATCTGCGAGGTGGTGGCCCCCTTCGAGGGCAGCGTCGGCGGCCTGCCGGTGGACCGGCAGCTCAGCGCGGCGAACTCGGTGCTGTACGACGCGGTGGTGGCCGCCGACGGGGCGAACCTGGCCACGGTCGGGCGGGCGCAGTTCTTCGTCAAGGAGGCGTTCAGGCACAAGAAAGCCATCGGGGCGGTGGGCTCGGGCCGCCTGCTCATCGAGGCGGCGCACCTGCCCAACGAGGTCGGGGTCGTGATGGGGGACGGGAACGACATCGCGAAGGAGTTCGCGGAGGCGGTGGCGGGGCATCGCTTCTACGCGCGGGACGTGTTCAGCGTGCCGGCGTGAAATCCGTGGCGCGGGCTCGCCTCGCGGCCCGCGCACGGCACGCGATCTATAGGAGGCGATCGTCGATGGCCGCCGACTTCGAGCTCAACACCTCGATCTTCATGGTGTGAGCTTCTCCATCGCCTTAGAGATCCGCTTCTCCGACACCGGCGTAGGCGTCCCCAGCGTCTGCGCGAAGAAGCTCACCCTCAGCTCCTCGATCATCCACCGGATCTCCACCACGTCCGGATCCCCCCGCCGCGCCGGATGCAGCTTCTCCAGCAGGTCGTGGTAGTCGTCCTCGACCTTGTGCACCCGCTCCATCCATTCCTGGTCACGCCAAGGCTCCTCGGGGAGCTTGGTCAGGCGGCGGTCGATGGCTCGGATGTAGCGGAGGAGGTCGGAGAGCCGCCGGTAGCCGGTGGCCGTGACGAAACCCGGGTAGACCAGCTTGTCCAACTGGTCCCGGATGTCGTCGGTGGAGGCACTCGCGCGCAACGCGTCGAGGCGGGCGCCGGCCTCGTGCCAGACCGCCAGGATCTGCTCCACTCTGCCGAGCACGTCCGCTGCCGAGTCGTACACATGAGCGCGCACATGCTGGTAGAGGCGGTCGAAGGCGACCGGGTCCCAGGCGGGGCCGCCGACGTCGAGCATGAGCTTGTCCACGGCCGCGTTGATCACGTCGTCGAACAGCGCCACCGCCCCGCCGTGCGGGCTGCGTGACAGGGCCAGCTTGGCCTGGTTGGACAGGCCGCCGAGCAGGGACTTGGCCGGGTTGGTGACGTTGAGGAGCAGCAGGCGGCGGACGCCGGGCCAGTGGGAGCGGTGCTGCTCGGCCTCCGTCTCGAAGATCTTGATCGAGACCGAGTCGCCCCCGTCCACCAGCGCCGGATAGCCCTTCATCCGGCCCTGCTCGAAGACCTTCGGCAGGCGCCCGAAGCTCCACGTGTGCAGGCCCGTCTGCTCCAGGTCGTCGCCGGCCTGGGACAACGTCTGGCGCAGGCGCGGGGCGAGGCGGCGCTTGAGCGCGTCGAGGTCCTTGTCCTCGGCCACCGTGCGCTTGCGCTCGTCGATCACTCGGTACGTGATGCGCAGGTGGTCCGGCACCTGGTCCAGCTGCCAGGCCTCGCGCGGCACGCGTACGCCCGTGAGCCGCAGCAGCTCGCGCTCCACGGCCGCCAGCAGCGGCTCCCCGCCCTGCTGGACCCCGGCCAGCACCTGCTTGGCGTAGTTGGGGGCGGGCACGAAGTTGCGGCGCAGGTTCTTCGGCAGCGACCGGATCAGCGCGGTGATCAGCTCTTCGCGCAGTCCCGGGATCTGCCAGTCGAAGCCGTCGGAGTTGACCTGGTTGAGCACCTGGAGCGGCACGTGCACGGTCACGCCGTCGGCGTTGGCTCCCGGCTCGAACTGGTAGGTCAGCTTCATCCGCTGGCCCAGTTGTTTCCAGGTGTCGGGGTAGTCGCGGGCGCTGACGTCGGCGCCCTCGTTGACCAGCATCTCCGGCGAGAACGTCAGCAGGTCCGGCGTCTCCCGCCCGGCCTTCTTCCACCAGGAGTCGAAGTGCCGGGCGGAGACCACGTCGGCGGGCACCCGCTGGTCGTAGAAGTCGAACAGCGCCTCGTCGTCCACCATGATGTCCCGGCGGCGGGCGCGGTTTTCCAGCTCCTCGACCTCCTCCAGGAGCCTGCGGTTGTCCTTGAGGAAGCGGTGGTGGGTGTCCCAGTCGCCCTCGACCAGCGCATGCCGGATGAACAGCTCGCGCGACAGGTCGGGGTCGATGCGGCCGTAGTTGACCTTGCGACCGACGACGAGCGGCACGCCGTAGAGGGTGACCTTCTCCAGCGCGATCACCGCGCCCTGGTTCTTCTCCCAGTGCGGCTCGGAGTAGGTGCGTTTGACCAGGTGCTGGGCGAGCGGCTCGACCCAGTCGGGCTCGATCTTGGCGTTGACCCTGGCCCAGAGGCGGGAGGTCTCGACCAGCTCGGCCGACATGACCCACTGCGGCTGCTTCTTGGCCAGCGTGGAGCCGGGGAAGATGGCGAAGCGGGCGTTGCGGGCGCCGATGTATTCCTGGATCGGCCGGCGGCCGTCGGCGCCGCGCTTTTCCATGACGTCCTTGACGCCGATGTGCGACAGCAGCCCGACCAGCAGGGACGCGTGCACGTGGTGAGGGTCGGCCGGGCCGCTGTTGAGCTGGGCGCCCAGCGTCTGGCGCAGCTGGCTGTAGATGTCCTGCCACTCGCGCACGCGCAGGTAGTTGAGGAACTCCGCCTTGCAGAGCCGCCTGAAGGCGCTGGAGGACAGCTCCTTCTGCTTGTCGCGCAGGTAGTTCCACAGGTTGAGGTAGGCCAGGAAGTCCGACTCGGGGTCGGCGAAGCGGCGGTGCTTCTCGTCGGCCTGCTGCTGCTTGTCGGCGGGGCGCTCGCGCGGGTCCTGGATGGACAGTGCGGCGGCGATCACCATGACCTCGCGCAGGCAGCCGTTCTTCTCCGCCTCCAGCACCATGCGGCCCAGGCGGGGGTCCACCGGCAGGTTCGCCAGCTGGCGGCCGACGGGGGTGAGCTTGCTGTGCGCGTCGAAGGCGCCCAGCTCATGCAGCAGGTTGACGCCGTCCTTGACCTGGCGGCGGTCCGGCGGCTCGACGAACGGGAACGCCTCGATGTCGCCGAGCCCGATGGAGGTCATCTGCAGGATGACGGAGGCCAGGTTGGTTCGCAGGATCTCCGGGTCGGTGAACTCGGCCCGGCTGAGGAAGTCCTCCTCCTCGTAGAGCCGGATGCAGATGCCGTCGGAGGTGCGCCCGGAGCGGCCCTTGCGCTGGTTGGCGCTGGCCTGGGAGATGGCCTCGATGGGGAGGCGCTGCACCTTGGTGCGGTGACTGTAGCGGGAGATGCGCGCGTAACCCGGATCGACGACGTATTTGATGCCGGGGACCGTGAGCGAGGTCTCGGCCACGTTGGTGGCCAGGACGATGCGCCGGCCGGTGTGGCGCTGGAAGACGCGGTGCTGCTCGGCGGCGCTGAGGCGGGCGTAGAGCGGGAGGATCTCGGTGTTGCGGAAGTCGGCCTTGGTCAGGGCGTCGGCGGCGTCGCGGATCTCCCGCTCGCCGGAGAGGAACACGAGGATGTCGCCGGGGCCCTCGGAGATGAGCTCCTGACAGGCCGTCACGATGCCCTGCGTCTGGTCGTCGTCCTCGTCGAGCGGCCGGTAACGCACCTCGACGGGATAGGTGCGGCCGGAGACCTCGATGATCGGCGCGTCGCCGAAGTGGCGGGAGAACCGCTCGGGGTCGATCGTGGCGCTGGTGATGATGACCTTGAGGTCCGGCCGTTGCGGCAGGAGCTGTTTCAGGTAGCCGAGGATGAAGTCGATGTTGAGGCTGCGCTCGTGGGCCTCGTCGATGATCAGCGTGTCATATTGGTCGAGCATGCGGTCGTTCTGCAGCTCGGCCAGCAGGATGCCGTCGGTCATCAGCTTGACCAGGGTGCGCTCGCTCGCCTGGTCGGTGAAGCGGACCTTGTAGCCGACCACCTCGCCCAGGCCGGTGCCGAGCTCTTCGGCGATGCGCTCGGCGACCGTGCGGGCGGCGATGCGGCGGGGCTGGGTGTGGCCGATCAGCCCGCGTACGCCCCGGCCCAGCTCCAGGCAGATCTTGGGGATCTGGGTGGTCTTGCCGGACCCCGTCTCACCGGCGATGATCACGACCTGGTGGTCGCGGATGGCCGCGAGGATGTCGTCCTTACGCTGTGAGACCGGCAGGTTTTCCGGATATCTCACCTGCGGCAGGGCTTCGCGGCGGCGTATCAGTCGCTGCTCGGCCCGCTCCACGTCGGCGAGGATCTCCGCGACGATCTTGTCGCGGGCGTCGCGGGAGCGCACCCGGCGCATGCCGTCGAGCCTGCGCCGCAGTCGCCGCTGGTCGCGCGGCATGAGCTCGGGCAGGCGGGACTGAAGCTCGGCGAGTGGAGAGGACGAGGACAAGGAAGGCGTTCCCATACTGCTTTCAGGATATTTGAGCCCGGCTTCCCCGGAGCCAACCGCCCATGCTGCCCGATCGCGCCGCCCGCGCGCATCCCAATATCCCGTCGGCGCGCCGATCAGCCGGTCGGGGACCTCCCCGGATCAGCGCGGCGGGAGGGAGGAGAGGAACGCCGACTGGATGGCGTCCAGGCCACGGCCGACGTCGCGGATGTCGAAGGAGGGCCGCGCCCCGCCCTGGGCCGCCGCGAGCCGCTCCTCCAGTTGCCCGCGAGCCGAGAGCTGGGCCGCACGCACCGCCGCCACGACCGCCTCGGCCAGCTCGTCGCTGCCCATCGAGCGCAACAGGCGCGGATCCAGGCGGATCTCGCGCAGGAGACCGTCGGACTCCACCGCGGCCCGGATCTTCCCGCCGGCGGACGTTCCCTCCCCGGTGACCTCTTCGAGCCCGTTCATCGCCTGCACCAACGTCGCCATGGCCTCGTCCGCGCGCCGGGCGAGCTTCTCCAGCTCCTCTGGCGTGACAGCGGCCGGATTGAAGTCGGACATGCCATGACCTCCCCTGTTCGTCGATATGACCTGGGAGTCGATCAAGACTCACTGAACCGGCCGCCAGCGAACGGTTTCTCGCCGGTGAACATCCGATGAACCCGACGATCATCGCCTCTTCGGCGACAAAGATGGCTTTCGACGCAATATTGCTGAAGGAGCGACATGTCCAGCCCGCAGGACACAAGGTTCATCACCTCTCGCACCATCGACACGATGAGCGAGCACTACAAGGACATCTGGGACGACTTCAAGAAGAGCGCTGACCGCGCCTGGGACACCGACCTCATCGAAGCGTTCGGCGAGATGTTCCGGGACATACTCTCCCAGACTTACTACAAGGCGCAGGTGGGCTGCCAGGATGCCCTTCGGGACGGCGCCATCGCCTCTCAGGGCATCTCCGAGGGCCTGGCCACCTGCGCCCATAACTGGCGCACGGCCGAGCAGGCCAGCATCGTGGAGTACAGGTAATGGCCGGCGTGCCCCCGCAGACCCTCATGACACTCAGGCACCTGGAGGTGTTGGGGGGCGTACCCATGGTGGGGCTCATGTACCTGCTGAGCCTCGGGACGGACGAGGACAAGGTCTCGGAGGTCGCCAAGATCTGGAAGCAACTGGCCAGGGACCTCGACGACCCTGTCGAGCTGCTTGACCGCATTCCCGGCGCGTCGAGGCAGGGCTGGATCGCCGACGACCAGCGGGAGTTCTCCCGGGTGACGGGCGACATGCACGCCAGCACCGAGGCCCTGCGCGACTCGCTCGACAAAGTGGGAGACAGCCTCGAAGCCGTGGCGTTCGCCTTCCGGCTCTTCAAGGGGGCGATGGTGACCCTCGGCGCTGTGCTCATCCCGCCGATCACAGCCCTCGTCCCGATGGCGCTGGTGCCCGCGACCGCCGCGCAGGCCCATGCGTCGCTGAGGTGGCTGGCGCACGCCGCGGACAAGGCGGTGACCGTGATGATCGGGGCGCTCTGGGCGTCCGCCGCGGCGCAGCTGGCCGCGATCGGCATCATGAAGTGGGAGCAGCGGCAGCTGGACCAGCTGGCCGACTTCCACTTCCCCGACGGCGTGCCCAGCTCGAGGCTGCAGGACGTGGACTTCGCCCACGTGAAGATCGACGCCAGGAAGTTCCCCACCTTCCAGCCCCCTGACCGAGGCGACGAGCTGCCTGACGCGGCGAAGGACTTCGCGTGGGTCGCCCCGGCCAAACCGGCTGCCGAGCCGTCCGAGGACTGAACCGGTCAGGAGGCCGCCGCGAGAGCCGCCCCGATGATGCCCGCCTCGTTCTGGAGCGCGGCGGGCACCACGGGCGTGTCGAGGGTGATGTGCGGCAGGAACCTGTCCGCCTTCTTGCTCGCTCCCCCGCCGATCACGATCAGCGACGGCGAGAAGAGCATCTCGACGTGCTCCAGGTATTGCTGCACCCGCTCGGCCCAATGCTCCCAGCTCAGGTCGTGCTCCTGGCGGGCCCGGTCCGAGGCCCGGTGCTCGGCGTCCTTGCCGTGCAGCTCCAGGTGCCCCAGCTCGGTGTTGCGCACCAGCGTCCCGTCGGTGAACAGCGCGCTGCCGATCCCCGTGCCGAACGTCAGCACGAGCACGGTCCCCCGCTTCCCGCGGCCCTCGCCGAAGGTCATCTCGGCCATGCCGGCCGCGTCGGCGTCGTTGAGCACGGTCGCGCCGCCGAACAACGCGGCCGCGTCCACGCCGATCCAGGAACGGGCCACGTTGGCGGCCGACCGCACGACGCCGTCCACGACGACGCCGGGGAACGTCACGCCGACGGGACCGCCCCAGTGGAAATGCTCGACGATCGACGACACCACATGAGCCACGTCATCGGGCTTGGACGGCTGCGGCGTGGGGATGCGCAGACGCTCCTCGACCAGCCGGCCCGCCTCGGTGTCCACAGGGGCGCCCTTGATGCCCGAGCCGCCGATGTCGATGCCCAACACGTTCATGCTTTTCCCTCTCCCCCGCATGACGCAGGGAAACTCGTGTACCGATATTTCCGACACCCGGCTGAACCGGCCTCCCGCCCTCCGCGTATCTCGCGTCACAAGCGCTAACTAGGAGGCAACGGATGCGGCCACGCATCATCACACTCTGCGCTGTTGCGGTCGTCTTGGGAGCGACTCTCACCACTCCCGCACACGCCACCACCAGGACTCGTTTCGACGTCATCAACCTTGTGTCGGACGTTCAGGGCAAAGCCCAGGTCACCGACCCCAAGGTCGTCAACCCGTGGGGCCTGGCCATGGGCAAGACTCTGTGGGTCTCCAACACGGGCACCGGCACCGCCACCGTCTACTCCGGCACCGGCAAGAAGGAGCAGACCGAGGTGTGGATCCCCGGCGGAGCCCCCACCGGCCAGGTGTTCAACCCCGGCGAGGGCTTCACCGTGAAGGGCAAGCCCGCCACATTCATCTTCTCCAGCCCGAGCGGCGCCATCACCGGATGGAACGCCGAGGTCGACCCGAAGAACGCGATCATAGCGGCGTTCACCCGCGGGGCCGACTACAAGGGCCTGGAGCTCGTCCAGACCGAGGACGAGGCATTCCTGCTGGCCCCCGACTTCGCCGGCGGCCGCATCCACGCCTTCGACGAGGACTTCCGGCGCATCCGCCTGGCCCGCTGGCAGTTCCAGGACGGGGATCTCCCCGACGGCTACCACCCGTACAACGTCGCGGTGGCCAACGGCAACATCTGGGTGTCCTACGCGCTGCGTGACCCGGCCACCGGCAAGCCGGTCTTCGGCAGGGGCAAGGGCTTCGTCAGCCGCTTCAACGCCTCCGGCCGCCTGACCGGCCGCATCTCCCGCACCGGGCTCAACGCCCCCTGGGGCCTGACGGCCGCGCCGCAGGGCTGGGGCCCGTACGCCGGCTCGCTGCTGGTCGGCAACTTCGGCGACGGCACCGTGCACGCGTACAAGCAGGGCCGGCACCTGGGCTCGTTGCGCGACTCCAGCGGCAAGCCGATCGTGCTGCCGGGCCTGTGGGACCTGGAGCCGGGCACCGCGGCCACCGGCGGCGAGAAGTCCCTGTGGTTCTCCGCCGGCATCGACGGCACCAAGCACGGCCTGATCGGCGTCATCGCCCCGCAGGGCACGAAGCCTACGTCCACCGGGACGGGAACCGGAGCCAGCCCGTCGGCCTCGCCGACGCACCCGGCCGGCCACAAGTCGAGCGCCCCAGCTACTCAGCCGCCCTCCCAGAACAATCCGTACGGCGGGTACTGACCGGCGCTCTCGCGCCGCCGCCCCCGGCCAGGCGAGGAGCGCAGCTCGCCGACAGCAGGCCGGGGGCGGCGGTCCACCCGACGTTTCCGGCGCGGTTGGCGCGAGCCGCGCCGGAAACAACCACGTGCGCATCACGTCAGCCCAGCACCGCCGCCAGGTCCTGAATCGTCCGGTAGTGGACGCCGGTCATGCCGAGCGCCCTGGCCGCCTCCACGTTCGGGAGCCGGTCGTCGACGAACAGGCAGCGCTCGGCGGGAACCCCGGCGCGCTCCGCGGCGATCTCGTAGATCCGCCGGTCCGGCTTGGCCACGCCGACCCTGGCGCTGCTGACCAGGTCGTCGGCGAAGTAGGTGAGCCCCAGCCGGTCGAGGTGCTCCTCCACCGTGTCCATGGCGTTCGTCACAATGATCACGGGCACGTGCTGCTGGGCCCTGGCCAGCAGTTCCTTGACCTGCTCGTCCACCCAGAACGGCACCTCCATGAACTCGGCGACGGCCTGACGTGCGCGATCGTCCCCGCCGAGGGCGGCGACGATCGCCTCCGCCCACTGCGCCTCGGTGGCCTGGCCTAGGGTGGGAGGCAGGATCAGCTCGGGGTCGAAAGCGGTTTTCATGAGAGGCAGTCCGTAGCGAGCCTCGATGTCGGCCTGGACGGCGTGGTCGAAGTGGCGCAGCACGCCATCGAGGTCAGTCAGAACCGCGGCAAAGGGGATCACAGCCCCACATTCTCGCAGCACCCAATGTTTCGTGTACTGCTGACGGTGCCGGGGCGATCGGCCGCACTACCATCTCCGAGACAGGATTCGGTATCGGAACGGTAGGGCATGAACGATCAGCGGCTGCCACGTGAGCTGTGCCAGCTGTTCCCCGACGGCGGCAGGGACCGCGTGCTTCCCGCCGCCCTGCCCGCGGGCGACGTGGTCTGGCCCGATCCCGGGTATGCGCGGCAGGGCGAGGCGCCCAGGCCGGCGTTCTGGATGAGCGCTGAGCCGGTCGGCGGCGCGGACTGGGCGCGCCTGCGGGAGTGGCATCCGCACAGCGGGTTGTGGCCGGTGCTGCTGGACGAGTCGGCGCAGCCCTGGGCGGTCGGGCAGGTCGTGCCGGACGATCCACGCCAGATCGACCACTTCACCGCCGAGGGTTTCATGACCGAGGTGTGGCAGGAGTGGGTGGCGCGGATGCCGCAGGACGCGCTGGCCGAGCTGGAGCCGTACGGCGCGATCTGCCCGGGCCTCGCGCCACCCGGCGTGCCGAAGGCCGACCCTGCGGCGGTCGCCGACTGGTACGCGGGCGAGCTGGCCGCCAGAGGCATGCCGCTCGGCCTGGTCGCGGCCGCCAGGGGCGCCGACGCGCTGGCGGTCATGGGCTGGCAGGGCGCGCTGCACCACAACGAGTGGATGGTGCCGATGGCCGCCGTGGTGCGCAGCTGGGAGGACAGGTTCGGGGCGCGCGTGGTGTGCGTCGGGTTCAACACACTGGAAATGAGCGTGGCTGCGCCGCCGGTCGACCTCGAGCACGCGTTACACGTGGCGGCCGAGCACTGGGCGTTCTGCCCCGACAACGTCGTCCAGGGACCCGGCGATCTCCAGGGCTACGCCGAGCAGATCATCCGCGGACACGCCTGGTCCTTCTGGTGGGACTGAATATCGTGTTTTACGCTACCTTTAGCTTTCGTGTCCTGGGGAGATCTGACGCCGGAGTTACTCCACTCCTCCGTCTGGGCCGACGGGCTGGTGGAGGCGGCGGGCATCCCCGTCTATGACATGCCGCTGGTGTCCGTAGGCGGTGGGCTGGGCTCGTTCACGCTGGTGGACGTGCTGCGCATCCGCGGTGTGGCGGCGGCGGCCATGCGGGTGTTGTCGACCAGCGACGCGCCCTGGCAGACCTGGGAATACCTCACCCGCGTCTCGCAGTTGCCGGCCCACGAGCGCATCCGATCCGACGCGGGCGCGCGGCCCGACAACGTCTGGGGCTTTCCGTCGTACGCGGTGCAGGAGGCGTGGACAGAGCGCTCGGTCAAGCCGTTGCTCCAGGTCCTCACCGAGCCGGTCCTGGCCGACTTCTACGCGCCGAAGGCCGGGATGGTCATAGCGAGCGTGCGGCGTGAGGCCGACCGCATCGGCTACTGGGAGATGCTGGCCAAGGGCCAGGTACGCATGGTCAGGAAGCGGCTGGGCGGCGGCTATTTCACCGTGCTGACGCCGCCGTCGGGCACCGCGCAGACGAAGAGGGTGGCGCTGCGCTCCCATTACGTGCACCTGGCCGTCGGCTATCCGGGGTTGAAGTTCCTGGACGACCTGCAGGAGTTCCGGCAGCGGCAGGAAGAGCGCTATCGCGTCGTCAACGCCTACGAGCCGCACGAGCACGTCTATGACCGGCTGCGGAAGCGGCCCGGCGTGGTGGTCGTGCGCGGCGCCGGGATCGTGGCCTCGCGCGTGCTGCAGCGGCTTATGGACGACAGGGAGCGCTACAACCTGGGGACGCAGATCGTCCACCTCCTCCGCACCTACGTCACCGGGCCGCACGGGCCGCATGTGTTCATGCGGCGCAAGGGCGGCGACGGGTGGGCCTACCAGGCGTTCACCATGCCGAAGTCGGCGTTCGGCGGGCAGCTGAAGGCCCAGTTCCGCAAGGCGTCCCCCGAGCGGCGGGCCCAGCTGGCCGCGCTGGTCGCCGGCACCACCACCCCCAAGCTCGCCCGCTGGCAGGACCAGATGCACCGCGCCAGGCAGGGCCGCTGGTATCACCCCGTCCAAGGCGTGGTCGACCGCATCGACCAGCAGCCCGACGGCCGCCTGGTCACCTACACGCGCAGCGCGAACTCGGCGGGCATGCAGTACGTCTCCGACTTCATCATCGACTGCACCGGGCTCGAGGCCGACATGCCCGAGCACCGGGTGCTCGACGACCTGCTCAAGCACGGCGGCGCGCAGCCCAACAAGGCGGGGCGGCTGACCGTGGGCCGGAACTTCGAGGTGCTCGGCGCGGAAAGCGGTCACGGCGCGCTCTACGCCTCGGGCGCGGTCACCGCCGGCAACCATTTCCTGACCGTGGACAGCTTCCTCGGCCTGCAGACCGCCGCCCTCGACATCGCCGACGACCTGGCCAGGCGCGGGTTCTGCGAGGGGCTCGGCCCGCTCAGATCGGTGTCCCAGTGGGTGAAGTGGGCGGCGAACAGGAGGCTCGCTTGATCCCCACACTGGCCGGGCGGGTGCAGACCCGCCTGTTCGTGCTGGCCACGGTGGGCGCGGTGCTGACCGCGCTGATCACGCCGTTGCTGCCGATGTCCTTCCCAGAGGCCTATCTCGTGCTGCTGGCCGTCGCCGTCACCGGGGTCGGCTGGGAGCTGCTCTACCACCTGCTCATGCAGTTCCGCTGGGACAAGGACTGGCCGACGATGTTCGGCCTGCTCACGGCCGTGCCGGAGGGGCTGGTCATGTGGATGCTGCTGGACGGCGGGCTGGTCCCGGGCGTCCAGGGGCCGGTGTCCTGGTGGGCGTTCGCGGTGATGTTCGCGTTCGTCTGGCTGGGCCAGTGGCTGTTCGTGAACGGGCCCATGCGGGTGCTGTTCGTCAAGTGGCGGCTTCGGGGGGGTCGCTTGGTGTGATCGATCGAAGGGGGACCTCATGGGCGGCGTCGCGTTAGCCAGGCCGCTGTACTTCTGGCTGGGCACGCTGGCCACGGTGGCGTGGGTCGTGGCTGGTCCCGCCGGGCGCGTTCAAGGCCAAGCCGGCGGGTGAGGTGCGGGTGCGCGCGCTGGACGACGCGCGGCTGAAGTCCGCGCTCAACCCGGGCGGCGAGCTGCCTGTCGCGCTGCTGCCGCTGGCCGGCCTCACCGGGACCGTGCTCGGCTCCCTGCTGTGGGGGTGGATGGGCGACAAGATCGGCCGCAAGCCGTCGATCCTGTTCGCCGGCGTGCTGTTTATCGGGACCGCCATCTGCGGCGTCATGCCGGACTTCGAGTGGAACCTGGCCATGTGCCTGGCCATGGGACTCGGCGCGGGCGGCATGTTGCCGATCACGTTCTCGCTGCTGGCCGAGACGATCCCGCCCCGGCACAAGGGCTGGGTGATGGTGCTGATTTGCGCTTCCTGTTCGCGGACGACCACGACGGCGGCTACTCGCGGCTGTTCCGCCGCCCGTTCACCGGCCTCACGGTGGCCGTGGTGATCCTCGGACTGAGCATCGGCCTGGTCACCTACGGCTTCCAGTTGTGGATCCCGTCGAACCTGCAGCGCCTCGGCCTCGACCAGCAGACCGCCGGCCGCGCGCTGCGCGACTCGACGCTGCTCGGCCTGCCGCTGATCTTCATCTCGGCCGCGATGTACGGCATGTGGAGCGCCAAGAAGACGATCATCACGCTCTCGGCGCTGGTCGGCGCGGCCCTGCTGGTGCTGTCGTTCTCGGGCGAGACCCTGGCGCAGGACCGCACCTGGCTGTACGTGGTGCTGGCCGGCCCGATCGTGGGAACGGCGGCGATCGCGGCGGTGCTGGCCGCCTACAGCTCGGAGATCTACCCGACCCGGGTCCGCTCGCGCGGCTCGGCGGTGTCCGCGGGCGTCGGCAAGTTCGGCGGCGTGGCCGTCACCGGCGTGCTGGCCGCAGGCGCCGCAGCGCCCTCCATCGGCACGACCGCGTTGCTGGGGGCGGTGCCCCTCGTGCTGGCCGTGCCGGCGGTGCTGGCGTTCGGCGTCGAGCCGGCGCAGAGCCCGGCCGGAGAGCCGGCCGGGCCCCCTGCAGCGACCTGATCCGGTTCACGGAATGCAGGCCACGGCGCCGTAATTGCCGGACGAGCCCGGGTCTTCAAGGCATGCGGTGTCGTGGCCGTTCGGCTGCCATTCCGGGACCCACACCAATCCCGGATCCACCAGCACCAGACCCTCGAGCAACGCCTCAACCTCCTCCCGGGTGCGAATCGCCTGCCCGGGCAGCGTCATCGCCAGCAGGTCGTGAATGGCCGGCAACAACTCCGGGGGAATGGCGTCGAACGTGGTCTGCAGTAATGACAGGTAGCTTCCTTCCGGCACCGCCTGCCTGATCCGCTTGATCACGTAATGGAAATACTCGTCGTCGTTGAGGCTGTGGGCCGACAGCAGCAGCACCGCCATGGGCCGGTCCCACTCCAGGAACGTCTGGACGACCCTGTCGTCGAGAACGTCGTCGATCTCGCGCACGTCGCCCTCTACAACGCGTACGAGGTCGGTGACGGGCTCGATGGTCGCCCGCGCCCCGGCCAGCACCATGGGGTCGCTCTCCACATAAACGACTCGCGGGACCACCCGGGGCACGGAGGCGCCCAGGGCGTCACGGGCCACGTCATGCAGCTGCCCGCCCGCGGGCAGGCCGCTGGGGACGCCACTGCCGACGATCACGAACTGATCCACACCCTCGGTCGCCAGGTGACGGACCACACGGCAGAGATATTGGAGCACGGCCCGTGCGGCCGTCGTCGTGATGGGGGCGGCCTGATCGTAGCGGCGCATCACCTCTCTGTCCGCTACGAAGTTGTTCTTTCCACCCGCCGCGGCGTCGAGAATCCGGGTGACACTTGCTTGGGTCATCTCCAGCTTCGCCAGGTTTCGGATGGCACGCTGACGCATTGAGTGTTGCCCCTTTCCCCTCGCCCACTATCTCGGGAAAAGCTGATCCTTGCGGACCCCACTCGATGACCCAGACCATATGATCCTCGCTACTCACGAGAACACAACACGAAAAGCCATTAGTTTTGGGTATAGGTGCGTCACCGGCGTTCGCGCATAACGATCATTTACGAGGGAAAGAGATCACTTTCCGAGTGAACGCGAGAGCCTTTCGCGGTGGCAATTCAAGACCTCGACGGTCTCCTCGCGCGTGGTCGTCGTCACCGACAACCTCGTGAACGCCTGATGGTAGGCCTCCACCGCGCCGGTGTCGGTGACCAGCTCGTCGCCCTCGATGCCGTGCCTGCACGCGATGTCGGGCTCGAACGCCTCGGCGAAGCGCCAGAGCGTGAACGGGCCGGTGCGCGGCACGTATGCCGGGTCTTCCATCGGCACCACGTGCAGCGAGACGTTGGGCCGCTTGGCGTGCTCCAGCAACACCTCCAGCTGCCGTAGCTGCACGTGCCCGCCGACGATCGAGCGCATCAGCACGCTCTCGTCGATCACCGCCCACACCACGACCCCGGTGTCCCTGGCCACGGCCTCCTGCCGGGCCAGCACGAGGGCCAGCGCCTCCTCGACCGTCGGCTGTCCCAAAGTCGCGGGTCCGGCCGCGATGATCGCGGCCCTGGCGTAGTCCTCGGTCTGCAGCAGCGGAGGGACGAACTGGGTGTGGAAGGTGCGGATGAGCGTGGCCCGCTGCTCCAGCGCGTAGGTGGTGGCCAGCCACACCGGGATGGACTGCGCGTCGTACCAGGCGGCCTCGCGTTCGCCCCTGGCCAGCGACAACACGTATTCGCGGATGGGCGGCGAGGCGATGCCGTAGAGGGTGAGCAGGCGCTCCACGGTGATCGGCGAGGGGGCGATGCGGCCTTCCTCGACGGCGGGGATGGCCGCCGCGCCCTTGCCGATCGCGGTCTCGACCTGCTCCTCCGACAGCTGCGCGGACAGGCGCAGGCCGTGCAGCCGGCGGCCGAGCGCCCGGCGCTGCGGTCCGCTCAGCGGCGTGGCGGCGTCGGGGATGTCGGCGGTGGGCTCGGGCTCGTCGGGCAAGCCCTCGGCCTTGCGGGCGAGCTCGACCACACCGCGCAGGACGGCCAGGGAGCTCTCCGACAGGCCGGAGGCGGACAATCCGATGGTCGCCGCTCGCAGCTGCAGGTCCTCAACGGCGCCCGACTCCAGGTGGTCGTCGCCGACCAGCCAGCCGACGCTCACCTGCAGGCAGGAGGCCAGCGCGCGGAGCACTTGGAGCGTCGGGTTGGTCTGCTTGCCGGTGCGCAACTGGCTGACGTAGGCACGGGTGATGGGGATGCCTGCCTCCGTCAGGGCGGAGGCGACCTGCGCGCCGGTGAAGCCGCGCTTGGTCAGCGCGAGATCGAGCCGCTCGGCGAAGTTCGCCACGGCACACCTCCTACTGCCCGTGAACTTTTCCAGCGTAAGGGACGCGAGCCCCACTGTCCCCTGCCATGCGGGCAAGCTCTGCCACGCGGGCAGGTATCAACTTATGCGGAAACTGTCAGTTGACATAGTCCCATGGAGAAGCGGACTATCGGAGCGTGTGGTAACTGAGGCTTAACAGCAAGGCGGTTCTGGAGAGTTCCCGTCGAGGAGGTGGCCGGACATGACCATGGATTCCTGGTTCCTCAGCGATCCGGTCCCCGGGCAGGAGCAAGTGGTCCAGCGCATCTGCTCCCGCGTGGCCGGTCCGGTGATCGGGCCGGATGTGCACGTCGCGAGCCTGCCGCTGGGCGGAGTCCAGGTCTGGCTGGAGAGCCCCCGTCACCGTTGGCGCTTCTACCACCGGATGGCCCGCGAGTTGCGGCTGGCCGGCTGGCACACGGAGACGGGCCCGGATCGGCTGCTGTTGCTCGGGTGGAGCTCGGTGTGCCTGAGCCATCGCGCCAGGATGCTGAGCGCGGCCCTCGCGGGACGGCTGGCCCATTTCGACAAGACGGCGTTCATGGCCGTCATGATCGCCACCCGGCTGCGTCATCAGGGGTTCCCGGTGGAGGAGCTCCCGGCCGAGGTGGAAGCCCGCTGCGGCGACGCGTTGCGCTGGCCTGCCCGGCTGGCCGACCTCGACGGCCTCGAACGCAGGTCGTCACTGGAGCCGCTGAGGCTCAGGCTGGCCCAGGTGGCCGGCCTGGAGGCCAAGGTGGGCCGCTGCTGCGGCGCGCATCTCGCGCTCGCGTCGAAGGTCGCGCGGACGGTCGCTGGCGGTGCGGTGCCGGCCAGGTCACGCGCGAGCGGACCACGAGCCGGGCTGACGGAGCGCATGGTCTGCGTCAGCGTGCCCAACATGGCCATGAGCGCGGGAACGGCGCCATGACGCCGACCCTCCTTCGCGAGCACTCGGCCTCGGCGGCACGGCCGCCGAGGCCGGTTCAGGGTGCCGCGATGATGTACGCGCCGCCGCCGGCTGACCATGGCCGGCGCGGTCTGCTCGTCCCCTGCGCGGGACTGGCGGCGGCGCCCTTGGCGCTGGCCCCGGCGCTTCCCCGCCCCCCCGGCACCGTGCGGCACGTGCCCGACCTAGTCGGTGCGGTGCTGTTGGCCAGCGCGGTAGCGGCTGGCGTGCTGGCCAACTCGAGGGGTAGCGCCTGGGGCCGGCTTTATGCCCTGGGTGGAGGCGTGCCGCCGGCTCGGCGCGCCTCCACGATCGGAGCCATCGGCACAGGGGTGGTGCTAGGTGGGGCGATCGGCGTGACAGGCGCCACGGTGCTGATCGGCCGGCTCCTGAAGGGGCCGGCGCCTGTGCACGCCGCTGTGCTGGTGGCCTTCCCGGCCGCCGTTCTGCTCGCCGCCACGGCGCTGGTGCGGGTCGCCGGGGCGTCGGGCCGTGAGACCGGTCATCGATCTCAACGCGCGGCGGAAGAGGAGCCGGCGATGTCCGGCCGGCTCCTCGCCGGGCAGTGCGGACGATCCGCAAGCGACTCCCGAGTCGTCAACCCGCGATAGACAGGAGCGAAGATGCTCGCCGACGAGATGCACAGGTCACAACCACACGAAGTCCCCACGCGCGGTGCCCGGGCCGGCGCGCCGCAGGACCGGGACGAGCAGACATCAGCGCGTACCGTGCATCGGCTGCGCCGCATCCGCCAAGTGTCCGTCCAGGCCATCACCGAGATCGACCAGGCGCTGCGGCACCGCGCCTCCTGACACCCCCTCTGGAGGACACCCCTATGCGCACCGGTTCGGCGCGCCGCGGCCGGGTGGGCGTGATCGTCGCGCCCGCGAACCCGTCGGCGGAGCCAGAGCTGACCCGCCTGCTCGGGTCGCGGGCCGACATGCACGTCGCCCGCCTTCCCGTACGGCGCAGGCTGCCCCTGGCCGAACGGCTGGAGGGTTACAACGACGACCTGCCCCTCATGGTCTCCGCGTTCGACGGCCTGCCGCTCAGCGCCATGGTCATGGCCTGCAGCGAACCTCGCTATCTGCTCGGCCCCGATGCGGACCGCGATCAGTGCGCCGAGCTGAGCGCCATGGCCGGGGTGCCGTTCGCCTCGGCCACGCTGGCCACGCGTGAGGCGCTGGATCACGTCGTGGTGGGCGACATCGTGCTGGTGTCGCCGTACCAGCCGTGGCTGACCGAGCTGGCCGAGCGGTTCTGGAAGACCGCCGGCCTGAACGTCACCCGGGTGGTCCAGGTACGGGCCAAGGACGGCTACTCCTCGTACGCGGTCACCCCGGCCGAGCTGATCAACCAGGTCGAGCTGGCCGAGGTGCCGGGAGACGCGGTGCTGCTGTTCACCGGCACCGGCATGGCCACGCTGCCCGTGCTCGGCCCGCTCAGCGCCGGCAACGACCGGCTGCTGCTCACCTCCAACCTCTGCACGGCCTGGTGGGCCCTGTCCCACGCCGTCGGGCAGCACGTGAAGCTCGGCCGCGTGCCTTACCGCCGCCCGATGGCGGCGCAGGGGAGGCGGCCGGCATGAACGGCGTCATCGTGGTGGGAGCGGGGCCGGCGGGGCTGACCGCGGCGCTCTCCCTGGCCAGGGCTGGGATCCCGGTCACCGTCCTGGAACGCGAGAGCGAGCCGATCCGGCAGCCGCGGGCCTGCACCTTCCATCCGGCCACCTTGGACCTGCTCGACGAGCTCGGCGTGGCCGCGCAGCTCGTCGCCAAGGGTCGCGTGGTCGACCGGGTGCAGTGGCGGGACCGGTCGGGGATCGTGCTGGCCGAGATGGGCATGAACCGGCTGGACGGGCTGACCAGGCATCCGTTCAGGATCCACGCCGACCAGACCGCGCTCACGCCGCTGCTGCTGGCGGCGCTCAACGTCTACCCCGGCGTCGACGTGCGGTTCGGCACCCGCGTGGACGGTGTGGCGGAAGGCGGCACAGGGATCCGGGTCCGCGTCGGCCACACCTGGGCGCGGGCCCGGTACATGATCGCCGCCGACGGCGCCCACAGCACGGTGCGCGGGTCCCTGGGGCTGCCGTTCCCCAGGTCCGGGTACCCGACGCAGGCGTTGCGGGTGTTCACCGACTCGCCGCTGGACCGGCTGCTGCCCAGCTTGGCGCCATTGACGTACGTGCGGGACGTGCAGCAGTCGTGCACGCTGCTCGCACTGCCGGACCACTGGCGGATCATCTTCAAGATCCCCGTCGACTCGCACGAGCCGCTGTCCCCGGCGAACCTGTCGCTGCTGGTGCGCCGGTCCCTGCCGGGGGCCAGTGGGCCGATCCACGTGACGGGTGCGGACCGGTTCGGCCTGTCGAGGGGCGTGCTGACCTCGTACCGGTGCGGGCGGGTCATGTTCGTCGGCGACGCCGCGCACCTGACCTCCACCGTCGGGGGCCTGAACATGAACGCGGGAATCCACGACGCGGCCGAGGTCGGCCAGGTGATCGCGGCGGTGCTGGGCGGCTTCGCCCCGCCCGCGGCGCTGGAGGCGTGGGCCTGGCGGCGGCGCTCGGTGCTGATGCAGCGGGTGGTGCCCCGCGGGGAGACGCGGCTGGCAGGCGTGCGCGAGCACGACAGCGCCAGGCTGGCCGCGGCCATGGCGGGGTTGCGGGCGATCGCCGGCGACCCCGACGCGACCCGGGCCTATCTGGCGCAGGCATCCCTCCTGGACATGACGGTGCCGGGGAAGACGTGAGAGGAGGTGCGCCGGATGTGGCGAACCCTGTCGGACGACGCTCGCCAGGCCATTCGCGACCTGTGCGACAAACATGGAGCCCGGCTCTATGACTACTGCCGCACCGAGCTCGCCGCGGGCGACGCCGAGCAGGCCGTCGCCGGCGCGCTGCTGACGGCGCACCTGTACGCCGACCGCGTCATGGACCCGGCCCTGCGCCGGCCCTGGTTGTACGGGGTGGCCAGGGCACACCGCGCGATCGTGGCCAAGCCCGCGAGCATCGGCTCCTGGTCACGCCCAGGACGCATGTCGGAGTTGCTGCCCGAGGCCCTGCTGTCCCTGGACCGCCCGCAGCGGGAGCTGCTCGACCTGTCGGTGCGGCACGGCCTGTCCGACGCCGAGCTGGCCGTGATCTTCGAGCTCGGCGCGGCCGAGGTACGGGCCGTCGTGACGCAGGCCGCGGCCGGCCTCGAGGGGTGGTTCGCCGCGATCATGGCTGCCCGAGGCAGTGGCGGCTGCCCGGATCTGACGGCGCGGATGGCGGAGTGGGTCGCGGCGCCCGGGCGGCGGGCCAGGGCCAGGATCGGCCGCCACATCCAGTCCTGCGCGACCTGCCGGGCCGCGCCCAGGACCATGACGGCGGGCGCGCTCCTGCGCCGGCTGCCGATCACGACGTTGCCCGGCACGCTTCCAAACCGGCTGGCCTCGGCCCAGCCGCTGCCTGGCGAGGGGCCTGTCTGGCGGGCGGACGGCTTTGCTGTGCAGGCCCGCACGCTGGTGGAGACCGGTCCCAAGGAGCCCGGCACCATGCAGACGGGCGCAGCGGCGGTCCCACCGGTCCCCGGCTCCACGCCACACGTCCCGGTTCCCGGCTCCACCCCGCACGTCCCGGTCGCCGACCCCACGACGGCGACTCCGGGAGAGCCCTGGTCGGCGGCGGGCGCGGCTGCCGCCGACCAGGAGCAACCCGCCGCACCCCCCGTGCGCGGCCGGCACCCGTTCACGCCGCCCAGCCGCACGCGGGCCTTCCGCGGCGGTGTCAACGGCGACAAGCTGGTCTACAGCGCCGCGCTGAAGGGCGAGAGCAACGGGTTCCACAAGCCCGAGGGCGAGATCATCCGGTACGGCGGGATCACCCTGAGCGACGAGCTGGCCGATCTCCAGAGCCGGCAGTGGCAGGAATACTGGCGCGACCGCTCCGGCGACGACGACCCCGAGGCCGGGGCGCCCATCAGGGCGGTGGCCAGGCTCGCGCTGATCCTGGGCGTCGGCCTGCTGGCGGCCGGGCTGGTGTGGGCGATGCTGAACGCCCGCGAGCACCCGGCCATCATCACCAGGGCCGCCTCCCAGACGAGCGTGCTGCTCGAGGACCCCCGAGCTCAGGGGGTGCCCCAGGTCACCACCGCCGTGGAGTCTGGCCTGACGAGCGTGCGCTGGAGCAACTGGCGGTAAGGGGCCCCGGGCTCCGCAGAGCCCGGGGCCGCGAGCGGTTTAGAAGAACTGGAACGCGGATTCGGACTCGGGCAGCTCGATCCGGTCGGGTCCGTGGAACCTGGCCTTGTCCCGCGGCACGTCGGCCAGCGGCGTGGTCAGCGCGAACGGCACGACGACACTGCTCTGGGCCAGATCGACGGTGACGCCGGCGCCGGTTCCGGTCTCACCGCTGTAGGTGGAGTCGGTGCCCGCGATCACCAGGCCGATCCTGTGGCCCTTCTTGAAGATGTAGTCCTGCGGCAACGTCAGCCACTTCACCGTGCCGTACGTGCCGACGGGCAGCGGCGCGGCCTGGCTGAGCGAGGAGCGGTTCTGCACGTCTATCCAGCCGCGGGCGACGATCTCCAGCGGACGGGTGGCCACGTTCGTGACGACCTTCTTGTAGCAGGCGTCGTCGGCCGCGGTGCTCTCGCCGTGGCAGTCCTCCTCGGTGAGCGTGGTGATGCCCTGGCCGCGGCGCCAGTCGACGCGGGTGTCCTCGCCGAAGTCGACGAGCAGGGCGGTCAGGTTAGAGGTGGGCTTGTCCAGCTTGACCCGCAGGTCGGCGGTGGGCGTGCCGGACAGGCGCAGGTCGAGCGGGAGCGCGCCGGTGGTGAACGCCACCCGTCCCGGATTCGGGGTGCCCACGTCAGCCACCATGGCGGTCTCGCTCATGGCGACGTCGGTGAACGATGCGGTGCTGTCCTTGGCGGCGGGCTTGAGCCCGAGGGAGCCGTCGGGCGCGGGACGCAGCGTCGCCTTCATCGCGAACGGCGCCGGCCAGTCGCGCTGGGTGATCCACTTCGCCGGCCCGACCTCGACGTCGGCGCGGGGCTCCCTCATGATCCCGTTGTCGACGCCGTGCAGCCAGCGGTCGAACCAGCGGTGCAGGGTGTCCACCCAGAGCCCTCTGCGGCCTTCGAAGTCGAACGGGTCCACGTGCTGGGTCTGGCCGACCCAGATCTTGCGCGGCACGTCCCTGTCGGCCAGGGCCTTCCACCAGGCGGAGAAGTTGTCCGGCTTGACGTTGAGGTCGTTGACGGTGTGGATGACGAAGACGCTGGCCTTGACCTTGGAGGCGTCGCCGAGCAGGCCCTTGATGTAGTCGCGCTCGGCCCAGAACGGGTTGTAGTTGCCCGTGTCGTCGCCGTCCTCGGCGTCCATCTTGTCGCGGACCGGCTTGCACTTGGCCTCGGGGTCGGTGTCGACGTAGTTGGCCAGCCAGGAGGCGTAGTCGTAGTTGTAGATCACGCCGTTCGAGCGCTGGTACTTGTACCAGGAACTGATCGCCGAGATCGGAACGATGGTCTTCAGTCCCTCGACGCCGGTGGCGGCGACGGCGTTGGCCAGAGTGCCGTCGTACGACTTGCCGATCATGGCGGCGTTGCCGGTCGTCCAGTCGGCCACGGCGGGGGCGCCGTCGGCCTTGTACGCCTTGGCGCGGCCGTTCAGCCAGTCGATGACGGCCTTGCCGCCCAGCACGTCGGCCTTGCCGCCGATGTCGGGGCAGCCCTCGGACCTGGTGGTGCCGAGCATGTCGACGTTGAGGACGGCGTAGCCGCGGGGGACGAAGTAGTTGTCATAGAAGAGGGGAAATTTCGCGACATTTCCGGCGGCGTCGTAGACCTTCCGCTCGCCTTCGTTGCCGCGGCCCGAGTTGTCGTAGTACGGGCTCTCGTCGATGATCACCGGCACCTTGAGCCCCGGGCCGGACTCCTTGGGCCTGATGATGTCCACGCGGACTTTGTCGAGCTTGCCGTCCAGGTCGCTGTCGACGGTGGACTCGACGTACACATGCTCGCGGATCGCGTCCGCATAGGAGAAGACCGGCTGCGTACGGCCGTTCTCGATGGTGAGGGCAGGTCCGGCAGTGGCCTGCGCTGGCGTCGCGATCGCCAGGGTGAGGGCGACGGCGATGAGGGCCGGGCGTAATTGTGGCACGCGTGACCTCCGTGCGAGTGAGCGAAAATACATGGCAATCTCTCAGACGGCTCGGGACCTGACAAGATCCGGGGTATGGATGGTCAGGATCGAGTCCGGGGTTGCCTCCTCGGCGGCGCGATCGGCGACGCGCTCGGGGCGCCCATCGAGTTCGCATCGTTGCGAGAAATCCGCAAGCATCACGGCCCGGACGGCATTTCCGGATATGTCGCCGATTGGCGCGGCAAAACGGGTCTCATCACCGACGACACCCAGATGACGCTCTTCACCGTCGAAGGCCTCGTCCGCGCCGATCACGCTAGCGGATCATCGGCGGTGGTGGCCGGCGGCGCGCCGGTGGCGGCCTCCCCAGGAGCAGGCGACACGGGAGTCGCGGCGGCAAGCGACGCGGAAGTGGTCGAGGCCGTGCGGCAGGCATACCTGCGCTGGTACGACACCCAGAGCCACGACGCTCCCCCGCCCGCCGACCTGCCGCACCGTACGGGGCGGCTGCGCGAGGAGGGCTGGCTGTACTCGCGCCGGGCGCCCGGCAACGCCTGCCTGTCGGGGTTGCGCCGGCCCTTTCCCGGCCCGTCGCCCCTTGGCGAGCCGGGGCCGGTGAACCCGGACTCGAAAGGCTGCGGCACCGTGATGCGCTCGGCCCCCTTCGGCCTGTTCCGTACGCCGTCCGACCCCCGGGCGGCCTTTGAGACGGCGGCGGCGTGCGCGCAGATCACCCATGGCCATCCCACCGGCTACCTGGCGGCGGGCGCGTTCGCGGCGATCATCGCGTACCTGATGGCGGGCGAGGCTCTCGAACCCGCCGTGCATCGCACGCTGGAGCTGCTGGTCGGCTACCGGGCGCACGAGGAGACCACGGCGGCGCTGCGCGCGGCGCTCGAGCTCGGCGGCCCGCCTTCCCCCGAGCGGGTGGAGTCGCTGGGCGGGGCGTGGGTGGCCGAGGAGGCGCTGGCCATCGGCGTCTACTGCGCCCTGGCCGAGACCTCCGTCGAGCGTGCGCTGCTGCTGTCGGTCAACCACTCCGGGGACAGCGACTCGACCGGCTCGGTCTGCGGCAACCTGCTGGGCACGCTGCACGGCGCCGGCGCCCTGCCGGCCGCCTGGCTGCGTCCGCTGGAAGGCCGCGACACGATCGAGCGCCTGGCCGCCGAGCTGGCCTGATCACCGCTTAAGGTGGGACTCCCCAGCCGAAATGGGAAGAGGATTGCATGCGAAACGTCGCTCGGACCTCGCTCGTTGACGCCGCCATCGACGAGCTCCGCCGGGAGATCGCCCGCGGGGCGTGGCCGGTCGGCACCAAGATCCCGTCCGAGAGCCAGCTCGCCCAGAGCCTGGGCATGAGCCGGCTGTCCGTGCGCGAGGCGGTCCGGGTCCTGGCGCATGCCGGGCTGCTGCACACCCGGCAGGGCGACGGCACGTACGTGACCGCCACCGACGAGTCCAAGGTCGCGCTGCGCCGGCGGCTGGACACGGCGGCCGCCATGGACATCATCGACGTGCGCCGCGGGCTCGACCTCGTCGCGGCCCGGCTGGCGGCCGGCCGGCGCAGCGAGGAGGACGTGGTCGCGCTGCGCGAGACGCTGGCCCGGCGGGACGCGGCGGGGCAGGCGGGCGATCTGGACGGCTACGCGGACGCGGACGTCGCCTTCCACGTGCTGGTGGCCGACGCGGCGCACAACGCGCTGCTCGCCGACCTCTACCGGAGCATGAGCGACGCGTTGCGCGACAGCGTGCGGGATCAGGAGGAGGCGATGCTGGAGCCGGACACCTCGCACGAGGAGCTGCTGCGGGCGATCGAGGACGGGGATCCGGCGAGGGCGGTCGCGGTGTCGGTCGCCATCTTGGACGCGCAGGAACGCGAGCTCTGACGCCGCCCCGACCGGCCTCTGTCACGAGCGGCCATGGCCGGGGCGACGTACGAGCACAGGCTGCGCGACCTCCGCAAGATCCGCAGGTTCATCGTCACGATGCGCCGGCCGACGCCGTCTCCTTGCGGCCTGGCAGGCGCAGCGCCGCCACCGCGAGCAGCGCGCCCCCGAGGGCCGCGAGCGCCAGTGTGTAGGCGGGGATCCCGCCGGAGCCCTGCTCCTGGGCCGCCGCCACCTTCTGAGGCGCCGCCGTGGCCGGTGGGGGCGCTGCCGTGGCCGGTGGGGGCGCTGCCGTGGCGCCCTCCTGGCCGGTCCCGACCGTCACCTTGTCTCCCGGCAGGTCGGGGAACCCGGGCGGGCGCACGGCGTCCCAATAGTCCGTCCGCTGCGACACGAAGCCCTCGATCACCTCTTGCTGCACGGGCTTGATCTTCAGCCCGCCGGGAACGCTGAGCCGACCCACCTCGTGCGGCATGAACATTCCCTGGATGCCCTCGACCTTCCACACGCCCTCCGGCACGACCACCGACGTGGCGTAGTGCCCGGCCTCGGGAAGGGCCGTGCCCTCGAACATCAGGCTCTTCCCGTCGTCCTCACGGGTGAGCCGCAGCCCGACGGTCCCGAGCTGCCCCTCGTACGGGTGGTTGCCGTGTTGCAACACCCAGAACCCGAGCGCGTACGGCGTGCCGCCGTCGAACCGGCCCGGCAGCGGATCCATGTACGTCACCGCCCAGTTCCCCGCCGCACCGGCCGGAACAGTCCCTGTGACCAGAGCCGCCACCACGGCGGCCAGCAGAGCGGCGAACATCGCCGGCATCCTCTTCATGGGACCACCTCCGCAGGTGATACACCGCCTGAGAGGACAAGGTTCCAGGAATGCGGCGCACCGTCGGCGCGCCGCTCCACCGTGTTCAGCCGGCCTGGTTGTTCATGTAGTGCGAGATCTTCCACTCCCCGCCGTCCTGCGAGAGCAGGAACAGCTCGCGAAGGTTGTTCTGCCCCTGCTTGCTCGTCGCGGTGACGAAGGCGTCCTCGGTGCCGAGCGTTTGCTCCTCTTCGAGGGTGTGGGTGGCCTGCTTCATCTCGTTGATCTGGCCCTGGAAGAGCGTGCGGATCGCCTCGGTGCCCTCCGCCGTGGCCTTGCCGTTCACGGCGACCACGGCGTCCTCGGCGAAGGCGCCGACGACCTGGTCCACGTTCCCCGATTTGAGGGCGTTGAAGAACCCCTCGACGGCCGAGCGCGCCTCGGTGGCCCCGCCCGTCTCCGTCGGCGTGGCGTCCGTCTCGGTGGGCGAGGCCGTATCGGTCTCCTCCGGCGACATCATGTCTTCGGTCGGCGTCGCCGGACTCGCCGCCCCTTTCATGGCTGCTTGCGTGCCGCTGCCCCCCGCGGCGCAGCCCGCCAGCAGCATGGCGGGAATGATCGCGGCCATCAGAAGCGCCCTGCGCTGAGAAATCTTGCTCATGGCCGCTTGATGCCCGCGCCACTCGTCGCCGAATGCGCGGTTTAGGCACTTTGCACGCCCTCTTTACCTCGACCGGTATTACTAGACCAAATGACCGGTTCTAGGGAGACCGTTCAGAGCTGCGATCGTTGCCGCCTCGAGACCAGAGCACCGGACGTCGCCGATAGCGTCCGTCCAGTGGCACGTACACAGGCGAACCCCGAGCCCCTCCCCCAGCGCGAGGACGCCGAACGCTGCGACAGCGTCGAGGCCGGACGGCGCTGCGTCCTGCCGGCGGCCCACCGCAGCCCGCACGTCTACCCGCCGGTGGAGCACAGCAAGGACTGACGACACAAAGAATCAGGCCCAAGCCGTCGTGCGAGCGGACGACTTGGGCCTGATCCTTTCGTACGCCTAAAGGCTCACCTCTACGTACCCGCCGGCCACCCGTACCGGATAGACCGGCACCGACACGTCCTTCTCGTCCAGGCACACCCCGGACACCAGCGAGAACACCTGCTTGTGCAGCGGTGAGGCCACGGTCGGCTCGCCCTTCCTGGTGCCGACGATGCCGCGCGAGAGCACGTACGCGCCGCTGAACGGGTCGAGGTTGTCCAGCGCGTGCAGCGTGCCGTCGTAGGTGCGGAAGACGGCCACCTGCCTGCCGTCCACCAGCGCGCACACGCCGCGCTCCGGCATCAGCTTGTCGTAGTCGCAGATCGGCGTCCAGCTCATCGGGCCATCACCGGCTTGATCTGGCCGCGCTCCTGCTCGAAGACGATCGACGGGTCGGGGACGCCGGGTGCGTTGACGAAGCTGACGAACCTGCTCAGCTTCTCCGGGTCGTCCAGAGTGGCGGCCCACTCGTCGGCGTAGGTCGCGGTGTGGTGCTCCATCTGCGCGTCGAGGTCGGAGCAGATCCCGAGCGAGTCCTCCATGATCACCTCCCGTAGGTAGTCGAGCCCGCCTTCCAGGGACTCCAGCCAGGCGGCGGTACGTTGCAGCCGGTCGGCGGTGCGGATGTAGAACATCAGGAACCGGTCGATGGTCCTGATGAGCTCTTCGGTGGACAGGTCGCCGGCCAGCAGGTCGGCGTGGCGGGGCTTGAAGCCGCCGTTGCCGGCGACGTACAGGTTCCAGCCCTTCTCGGTGGCGATGATGCCGAAGTCCTTCGACCTGGCCTCGGCGCACTCGCGGGCGCAGCCGGAGACGGCGGACTTGAGCTTGTGCGGCGAGCGCAGGCCGCGGTAGCGCAGCTCCAGCGCGATGGCCAGGCCCACCGAGTCCTGCACGCCGTAGCGGCACCAGGTCGAGCCCACGCAGGACTTCACCGTCCGCAGGGCCTTGCCGTAGGCGTGCCCGGACTCGAACCCGGCTTCCACCAGCCGCCGCCAGATCTCGGGCAGCTGGTCGACGCGGGCCCCGAACAGGTCGATCCGCTGCCCACCGGTGATCTTCGTGTAGAGGCCGAAGTCGCGGGCGACCTCGCCGATCACGATGAGCTTCTCCGGCGTGATCTCGCCGCCGGGGATGCGCGGCACGACCGAGTACGTGCCGTTCTTCTGCATGTTGGCGAGGAAGTGGTCGTTGGTGTCCTGCAGCGCGGCCCGCTCGCCCTCCAGCACGTGCCCGTTGTGCAGCGACGCCAGGATCGAGGCCACGGCCGGCTTACAGATGTCGCAGCCCCGGCCCTGCCCGTGCTCGGTGATGAGCTGGGAGAACGTCGTGATGTTGCGGACGCGGACGATGTCGAACAGCTCGGCCCGCGAGTACGTGAAGTGCTCGCACAGCGCCTTGCTGACCTCGACGCCGGACTTCTCCAGCAGCTGCTTGAGCATCGGCACACAGCTGCCGCAGGTGGTGCCGGCGCGGGTGCAGGCCTTGAGCCCGGGGACGTCGGTGCAGCCCTTGTCGGCGATGGCGGTGCGGATGTCGCCCGCGCACACGTTGTTGCAGGAGCAGACCTGCGCCTCGTCCGGCAGGTCCAGGCTGGCCCCGGCCCCGCTGAAGAGCAGGTCGGACGGCGAGGCCGGCAGCGCCTTGCCCACGAAGGGCCGCAGCTGCGTGTACGGCGAGGCGTCGCCCACGCAGATGCCGCCGAGCAGCGTCTGCGCGTCGTCGCTGATGAACAGCCTCTTGTAGACCCCGGCCACCGGGTCCATGTAGGTGACGTCCAGCGCCCCCGTCATGGACCCGAACTGCGCGACCTCCACGCCGAGCAGCTTGAGCTTCGTGGACATGTCCGCGCCCTCGAACGTCGCGGACCCGCCCATGATCCGGTCGGCGGCCACCTCGGCCATGTTGTTGCACGGCCCGACCAGCCCGTAGATCATGCCGCCGGCCAGCGCGCACTCGCCCACCGCGTAGATGGCGGGGTCGGAGGTGAGCATCGCGGAGTCGACCACGATGCCGCCGCGCTCGCCGACCTCCAGCCCCGACGACCTGGCCAGCTCGTCCCGCGGCCTGATGCCCGCGGAGAACACCACGACCTGGGCGTCCACCAGCGTCTCGTCCGGCTTGCGCAGCCCGATGACCTGGCCGTTGTCGTCGGCGACGATCTCCTTGACACCGGCGCCGGCGTGCACGCTCAGCCCGAGCCCCTCGATGTGCTGCTTGAGCACCGAGCCGCCGCCCTCGTCGACCTGCCGCGGCATCAGCCAGGGGCTCATCTCGATGATGTGCGCCTTCAGCCCGAGCGCCCGCAGCGCGTCGGCCGCCTCCAGGCCGAGCAGCCCGCCGCCGACCACGACGCCCTCGACCGCGTCCTTGGCGGCCACCCTGATCGCGTCCAGGTCCTCGATCGTGCGGTAGACGAAGGCATGCTCGGCCCCGGGCACCGGCGGCACGAACGGCGCCGATCCGGTGGCCAGCACGAGCACGTCATAGGGCTCGGTGGCGCCGTCCGACAAGGTGACGACACGGGCGTCCCTGTCGATGCCGGTGACCCGCGTGCTCAGCCTCGTCACCGTGCCGGCCGGCACGTCGTAGGTGAGGTCCTCCACGGTCGTGCCCGACAGGTAGGAGGTCAGGGCCACGCGGTCGTACGCGGGCCGGGGCTCCTCCCCGATCACGGTGATCTGCCCGTCGAAGCCCTTGCTGACGAGGGTTTCGACGAGCCGGTGGGCCGTCGGCCCGTACCCCACGACGACGATCCTGCTCATACGGAAATCCCTTCCTGCTCGCAGAGCCAGCTCACGATGCCTTCCACGGCGTCGCGGCAGGTACCGCATCCGGTCGTGGCCCGGGTGGCGGCCGCCACTCCGTCCACATCCCGCGCCCCCGCTTCCCAGCACGCCCTGATCTGGCCCTTGGTCACGTTGTTGCACTGGCAGACCTTGGCCGCGTCGGGCATCAGCGTCGGGCTGTCGGCCACCGGCGCCGACGCCAGCCCCGGGAACAGCAGCCCCGCCCGGTCGCCCGGCACCGGTCCGCCGCGGTCGAAGAGCTGGGTGAGCGTGCCGACGGCGTCGCTCTCGCCCAGCAGGATCGCGCCGACCAGGCGGCCGTCGCGGATGACGAGCTTGCGGTAGGTGCCGCGGGCCCGGTGGCTGAAGCGCACGACCTCGGCGTGCTCCTCGGTGAGGTGGGTCTCGCCCATGGCGGCCAGCTCGACGCTCCTGGCCTTGAGCCGGGTGACGAGCCGCGAGCCGCGGTAGAGGCTCTTGCCGCCGGTGATGACGTCGGCGGCCACGGAGGCCTGCTCCCAGGCGGGGGCGACCAGGCCGTACACGGTGCCGTCGTGCTCGGCGCACTCCCCGATGGCGAAGATCGACGGGTCGTCGGTGCGCAGCTCGTCGTCCACGACGACGCCGCGCCGCACCTCCAGCCCGGCCTCGGCGGCCAGGCCCGTGATGGGGCGCACGCCACAGGCCAGCACCACCAGGTCGGCCTCGATCAGCTCGCCGTCGTCGAGCCGGACGCCGTCGGCGTCCACGGAGGAGGTGGAGACGCCGGTGCGGATCTCGACGCCGAGCCCGGCCAGGGTCTCGCCGAGCACCTCGCCAGCCTCGACGTCGAGCTGGCGCTCCATGAGGTGTCCGGCCAGGTGCAGGAGCGTGACGGGCAGGCCGCGCCCGGCCAGGCCGCGGGCGGCCTCGATGCCCAGCAGCCCGCCGCCGATGACGACCGCCCGGCGGGCCTGCTCGGCCACGCGCATGATGCGCTCGCAGTCGTCGAGGGTGCGGAACGGGATCGCCCGCTCCACGCCGGGGATCGGCGGCACGATGGCGTCGCTGCCGGTGGCCAGCACCAGCAGGTCGTACGGCTCGCGCCGCCCGTCCTCGGTGACGACGTGCCTGGTCTCCCTGTCGATGTGGGCGACCGAGCTGCCGAAGGCGGCCTCGACGTTGTGGGCGGCGTACCAGGAGGAGTCGAGCAGCCGCACCTGCTCCGGGCGCGAGCTGCCGGCCAGCACGTTGGACAGCAGCACCCGGTTGTACGGCTGGCACGTCTCCGCGCCGAAAATCGTGATCTTCATGTGGGGGTCGCGGGTGCGCACCTCGCTGACCAGCCGCGAACCGGCCATCCCGTTCCCCACGACGACGAGCCTCATGAGTCCCTCTCCACCCTGACGGCGCAGACCTTGAACTCCGGCATCCTCGACGTCGGGTCGAGGGCCGGGTTGGTGAGCCGGTTGGCGCCCTCCCAGTGGAAGGGCATGAACACGGTGTCGCGTCTGATGGCGTCGCTGATCCTGGCGACGGCCTTGGCCTCGCCGCGCTTGCTGGTGACCCGCACCACGTCGCCGGCCGAGATGTCGAGCTGCTCTGCGAGGTCCGGGTGGATCTCGACGAACGGCTCGGGCGCGGCCTTGACAAGCGAGGCGATCCTGCGCGTCTGCGCGCCGCTCTGGTAGTGCGCCAGCACCCGTCCCGTGCTCAGGTAGACGGGATAGTCCTCGTCGATCTCCTCGGCCACCGGCCGATGCTGGACCGGCACGAACCTGGCGCGGCCGTCCGGGGTGGCGAAGGAGTCCAGGAACGGGCGGGGCGTGCCCGGGTGCTCGGTCGAGGGGCAGGGCCAGAACACGCCCTTCTCCTCGGTGATGCGCTCGTACGTGATGCCGGAGTAGTCGGCGGGCCCGCCCTTGCTGGCGCGGCGCAACTCGTCGAACACCTTGACAGGGTCGGTCTCCAAGCGGTGCCCGAGCCGCTCGGCCAGACCCGCGAGCACGTCGAGATCGCTCCTGACGCCGTCCGGCGGAGAGACGGCCTGGTTCCGCAGCAGGACGCGGCCCTCGAGGTTGGTCATGGTGCCGGTCTCCTCGGCCCACTGCGTCACCGGGAACACGACGTCGGCCATGGCTGCGGTTTCCGACATGACGAAATCGCAGGTCACAAGCAGGTCCAGGGAGGCGATGCGCTCGGCGACGTGCTCGGCGGCCGGCGCGGAGATCACGGGGTTCGACCCGAACAGCAGCATCGCCCGCGGCCCTCCCGGCGTGCCGAGGGCGTCGAGCAGCTCGTACGCCGACCGCCCCGGCCCGGGCAGCGACTCGGCGGGCACGCCCCACACGCCGGCGACGTGCTCGCGGGCCGCCGGGTCGTCGATCTTGCGGTAGCCGGGCAGCTGGTCGGCCTTCTGGCCGTGCTCCCTGCCACCCTGCCCGTTGCCCTGCCCGGTCACGCAGCCGTAGCCGGAGCCGTGCCGGCCCGGCAGGCCGAGCGCGAGGGCGAGGTTGATGAACGCGGTGACGGTGTCGGTGCCCTTGGCGTGCTGCTCGGCGCCGCGCCCGGTCAGGATGTACGCCTTGCTCGCCGCGGCCATGGCCCGAGCCGCCTGCCGCATCCGGTAGACGGGCACTCCGGTGACCCGCTCGACCCGCTCCGGCCACCAGGAGGCGAGCGAGGTGCGGACCTCGTCGAACCCGGTGGTGCGGGCGGCGACGTACTCCTCGTCCACGAGCCCTTCGGCGATGACCATGTGCAGGAGCCCGAGAGCGAGCGCCAGGTCGGTGCCGGGCGTGGGCTGCAGGTGCAGCCAGGCCAGCTTGGCGGTCTGGCTGCGCCGCGGATCGATGACGATCATCCGGGGGCCCGTCAGGTGCCGGACGAACGGCGGCATGGTCTCGGCGACGTTGCCGCCGGCCAGCAGCACGATGTCGGACTCGGCCAGGTCGGTGATCGGGAAGGGCATCCCGCGGTCCATGCCGAACGCCTTGATCGACGCGGCGGCCGCCGAGGACATGCAGAAGCGGCCGTTGTAGTCGATCTGGCTGGTGCCGAGGGTGACCCTGGCGAACTTGCCGAGCGTGTAGGCCTTCTCATTGGTCAAGCCACCCCCGCCGAACACGGCCACGGCGTCGGGGCCGTACTCGGCGCGGATGGCGGACAATCGGGACGCGACGTAGTCGAGCGCGACGTCCCACTCCACGGGCTCGCCGTGCAGAAGGGGGGAGGTCAGGCGCTCGCCGTTGGTGAGCAACTCGCCCGACGTCCATCCCTTCTGGCACAGCGCGCCCGAGGCGTTGGCCGGGATGTCGGTCCTGGGCTGGATGGCCAGCTCAGGACCGATCTCCATGCCGCACTGCAGTGCGCAGTACGGGCAGTGCGTCTTCACCGCGTCCGTCACGTTCAGACCCTTGCGTGAGCGAGGCTGGCCACGACCTTGACGCCGACCTTGCGCGTGTAGCACCACCAGGTGAGCGCGAAGCAGGAGGCGTAGAAGAGGCCGAAGGCGAGGAAGGCGGGGGCGGGGGTGCCGGCCGCGGCGAACGCCATTCCGAACGCCCGGTTGATGAGGAACCCGCCGAGCGCTCCGACCGCCGAGATGATGCCGATGGCGGCCGAGGCCTGACGCTTGCCGTACAGGAGAGCTTCCTCGCCCTCGCCGCGCTCGGCCACCGCCTTGGCCTGGAAGATCGCCGGGATCATGCGGTACGTGGAGCCGTTGCCGATGCCAGAGGTGAGGAACAGCAGCTGGAAGGACAGGAAGAACAACCAGAAGTTGCCGGAGGAGCTGGCCGCCCAGACCAGCAGCACGCCGCCGCCCATCACGGCGAAGTTCCACAGCGTGACGGGGGCGCCGCCGAGCTTGTCGGCCAGCCAGCCGCCGACCGGCCGGATCAGCGAGCCGACCAGCGGCCCGACGAACGCCACGACGGCGAACGGAGCCTCGGGGAACAGGCTCTTGCTCAGCAGCGGGAAGGCGGTGGAGTAGCCGATGAACGAGCCGAACGTGCCGATGTACAGGAAGGACATGATCCACGTCTGGGCCTTGCCGGCCACCGCGAACTGCTCACGCGGGTTGGCCTTGGCGCTCGTCAGGTTGTCCATGAAGAACCAGGCGCAGACGGCGGCCACGACGATGAGCGGGAGCCAGAACCAGCCGGCGGCGGCCAGCCCGAGGGTGCCGATGACCAGCGGCATGACGAGCTGCACGGAGCTGACGCCGATGTTGCCGCCCGCGGCGTTCAGTCCCAGCGCCACCCCCTGCTTGCTGCGGGGGTAGAAGTAGGTGATGTTGGCCATGCTGGAGGCGAAGTTGCCGCCACCGAACCCGGCCAGCGCCGCGATCACCAGGAACAACCAGTACGGCGTGGTCGGGTTGCTGACCGCGATCCCGAGGCCGATGGCCGGGATGAGCAGCAACAGTGCGCTGACGACGGTGAAGTTGCGTCCGCCGAACTTGGCGGGACCGAACGTGTACGGGATCCGCAGCACGGACCCGATCAGGTTCGGCAGGGCGACCAGCCAGAACAACTGGTCCGTGGTGAACTCGTAGACCCCCATTTTGGTGGCCACGATGCTCCAAAGCGTCCACACCGTGAAGCCGAGGTGCTCGGCAGCGATCGAGAAGATCAGGTTGCGGCGCGCAACGCGCTTGCCTGAATTCTCCCAGAAGGCTGGGTCATCGGGGTGCCAGTCGGCGATCCAGCGCGCCATCGATCTCTCCTACGCTCGGCGTCCGGGGATCTCCAAGGTAGGAATGGCTCGTTACGCACTTTGACAGTCCGTGGCTGTGCGCTCGTTACATGTGATTCACCGCTGTAACAAGCCGCGCACAAGCGTCACACCGGAAACACGATCGTAATGTTCGGTTACAGCCGCGCCCCCCGGGTACCAGCTCTCACAGCAAGGGGGGAACCATGATCAAAACGCTGCACAAGATGGGCATCAAGTCCAACCACATGTATCTCGCGGGGCTGTGCTCGATCGGGCTGGCCTGCACATCCTGGATGGCCTCACGGAGCACCGAATACTCAGGCCTTGATCGCGCCGACCGGTGGGGGCTCTTCGTCGGCGAGTGGGCACCCACGTTCTTCGCGATCGGAGTCGCGCTGCGCATGGAGGAGACGCGTCGTGACGTCGAGGAGCCGAGCATGGAGAGGTTCGAGGAGACCCAGCGCATCAGGCCCAGGACGCACGCCGGGGTTTAACGCATATATGTCACGCAGGTCACGTCACCGTGCGTGACCTGCGCGGCCTGGTCCTCAGTCCTGCCGCTCGGCCAGACGCCGCAGCGGCTCGTCGGTCAACCGGTACTTCAGCCACTCATCCTGCCTGAGCGCGCCGAGCTTGTCGTAGAAGCCGATGCTCGGCTCGTTCCAGTCGAGCACCGACCATTCGAAGCGCTGGTATCCGCGCTCCTTGCAGATCCTGGCCAGTTCCCCCATCAACGCCAGGCCGTGGCCGCCGCCGCGGTGCTGGGGGCGTACGTAGAGGTCCTCCATGTAGATGCCGTGCACGCCCCTCCAGGTGGAGAAGGTGAGGAACCACAGGGTGAAGCCGACGGCTTCACCGTCCTGCTCGGCGATGTGGACGAAGGTGGCGGGAGAGTCGCCGAAGAGCGCTGCGTGCAAGTCCTCCTCTGTGGCGCGCACCTCGTGGGCGGCCTTCTCGTATGTGGCGAGCTCACGGATCATGTCGAGGATCGCGGGCACGTCAGCGGGCGTTGCGGGACGAATCATGCCCCTCAGCGTACGGCCGGTGCGGTGCTGTGGCGTTCCACGAGCACGCTCGGGACCAGGCGCTGCGCCGGCGGGCTGTCCGGGTCGGCCAGGTGGTCGATGAGGGCCTCCACGGCGGCGGTGGCGATCTCCGTGGCGGGCGGGGTGGCCGTCGTCAGCTCCGGATCGGTCGACTCCGGCTCGCCGTTGGAGCACAACACGAGCGACAGCCGCTCGGGAATCGGCCGCCCGAGCGCGCGTGCCTCATGCATCGCGCCCAGCGTGGCCTCCCAGTTGTAGGAGATGATCGCCGTCGTCTCCGGCGCCGTGTCCAGCAGCTCGCGCAGCGCGGCGCGGCCCGCCCTGACGGTGTGCTCGCCGGCCACGATCGTGCAGCCGAGCCCGAGGTCCGCGCAGGTGCGGCGGACGTCGTCGGCGAAGCGCACGGCCGCGCCGATGCCGTGCGAGCCCCGCTCGTACGGCGCGTTGAGCATGCCGATCGTCCGGTGTCCGAGCCCGGCGAGGTGCTCGGCCACCATGCGCGCGATCTGCGGGAAGTCGGCGTCCGCGTAGGGGACGTGGCCTGGCGTGTGGGTGCGCCCGATCAGCCCGACCGGGATGCCGGCCGACTGGAGGAAGCTCACCCGCTCGTCCGTGAGCGTGACCTGCATGAGCAGGAACCCCTGGACGAGCCCGGCCTTGGCCAGCTGGCGGAGCTCGTGCAGGTCGTCCGGGCCTGAGGTCCACAGCACCACGTGGAAGCCCCGCGCGCGGGCGGCGTCGGTGGCGGCCAGGACGTACTCCAGGTCCGATCCCACGATCGTGCGCGGCTGGGAGGGGAAGACGATCGCGATGATCCGGCTGCGGCCCCCGGCGAGGGCGCTGGCCATGGCGTTGGGGGTGTAGCCGAGCTGCTCCATGGCGTCGAGCACCTTGCGGCGGGTCTCCGGGCGGATCGACCGCGCGCCGGTGAGCACATGCGAGACGGTGCCGGTCGAGACACCGGCGAGGCGAGCGACATCAGCTCTGGTGACCATGCGAGAGCCTGATCTACCAGCGGTCGTGGACCTGGGGGCGGATGAGCTCGTCGTAGATGGCCTGCACCGCGTCGAGCGTCTCGGCGGGGAGCGGCGCGACAGACGCCGCTGCCGCGTTCGCCGTCGCCTGGGCGGGGTTGCGCGCCCCCGGGATGACCACCGAGACGCCCTCCTGGTCCAGGATCCAGCGCAGCGCGAACTGGGCCATGGTCACGCCTTCCGGCACCAGGGGCGCCAGACGGCGGACCGCCTCCAGCCCGGTGGAGAAGTCCACGCCGGAGAAGGTCTCGCCGACGTCGAAGGACTCCCCGCGCCGGTTATAGGTCCTGTGGTCGTCGGGCGCGAACGTGGTGTGCTCGTCGTACCGGCCCGACAGCAGGCCGCTGGCCAGCGGGACCCGGGCGATGATGCCCACCCCCGCCGCCCGCGCGGCCGGCAGCACCTGCTCCAGGGGCTTGAGGCGGAACGCGTTCAGGATGATCTGCACGCTCGCCACCCCCGGCCGGGCGATCGCGGTCAGCGCCTCCTCGCAGGTCTCCACGCTGACCCCGTACGCGGCGATCTTCTCCTCGGCCACCAGCGTGTCCAGGGCGTCGAACACGGCGTCCGCCGAGTACACAGGGGTCGGCGGGCAGTGCAGCTGGACCAGGTCGAGCGTGTCCACGCCGAGGTTCTGGCGGGAGCGCTCGTTCCAGGCGCGGAAGTTGGACATCACGTAGTTCGAGGGGATCTGCTCCACTCGCCGGCCCATCTTGGTGGCCACGGTCAGCTCGGGGCGGCCCTTGGCGAAACTGCCGACGATCTGCTCACTGCGCCCGTCGCCGTACACGTCCGCGGTGTCGATGAAGGTGACGCCCGCGTCCACGGCGGCCTCGAGCGTGGCGAAGGCCTCATCTTCGGAGACCTCGCCCCAGTCGGCGCCAAGCTGCCAGGCCCCGAGGCCGACGACGCCGACCTGGCGTCCGGTGCGTCCCAACATACGGTGTTCCATGGGTGGCTCTCTTCCTGTCCAACACTGCCCACCCTGTATTCCACCATGGGGCTCGCTCTTTGCCCGCCCCAGCGGCTCGCGCGCCGGCGTCACCGGGGACGGTAACTGCAGCGCAGGCCCGTCTGCACGGTGGCCCGCAGCTCCTCCCCCATCACCGGATCCACGGCCGCGATGCGCGACAACGCCCGCCTGATGGCCTTGCCGACGGCGATCCTGGCACGCTCCTCATTACCCGCGAACGGCCGCGACCGCCCGCCGATGCCGGTCGCCGCGGACAGCTCGGCCACCAGCCACTCATGTTCCAGCCGCAGCGCCGCCACCCGTGCCAGATCGTTCATGGCCTCGAGCTCGTCGATCTCGGTCTGCAGCTGCGCCAGCCGCTCCCAATAGGCGTCCCTGGCCAAGTCGTCGAGCACCGGCTGCGCCGAGACGTCCTCGGCTCCGCGCGACCACGTCCCCGCGGCCAGGTCGACGGCCAGGATCTCGCGCCCGGGATTGTCGGCCAGCGCGGCCAGGTACGCCATGCCCACACTGTGCTCCACCAGCGTGACCCGCCCGCCCAGCTCGACCTGCCAGTGCCGCCCCTGCCTGTGGAAGCGGCAGACGCGCCGCCCGCCGTCCGCCCGCCCCACCACGGCGGGCAGCACCATGCCCAGCTCTTTGGCCTCCCGCGCGGCGGCGACCTGCTCCGCGAGCGCCGCCTCGTCCCGCGGCCCGTCGCGCAGCGCCAGCGCCTGCCCGAGCCGGCACCTGGACAGCGCGGCCGCCGGCCAATGCCCCAGCGCCAGGTTCGCCTGCACGGCGGTCCGCAGGTGCCCGACCGCCCGCTCCAGGTCACCGAGGGTGAGCGCGGCCATGCCCAGGGCGTGGTGCACCGAGCCGAAGCAGACCACGCCGAGGCTGCCGATCACCGGGAGGTCCGCGAAGGGGCTCAGCAACGCGTACGCCTGCGCCGCCGTGGCGGCGTCCTGGAGCAGGTGCGCGGTCTCCACGACGCAGTACATCGAGACCAGCCAGCTGCTCGACCTGGGCAGGTCCCCCAGATCCCGCCCGCGCAGCCGCGCCAGGTGCCCGGCCGCCGACCGCCGGTCCCCCGCCGTCGCCGAGGCCAGCGCCAGAGCCGCCACGTACGAGTTGTCGATCGGGCTGAGCGTGGGCGAGCTGACCAGGTCCTGGAGCGCGGGCAGCGTCTCGGCGGCCCTGCCCTGGTACCAGCGGATGGCGCCGAGCTGGCCGCCGTACCAGCCGGTGGCGTCCATGTCGCCGGCCGCGACGCCGCGTTCGAAGCACTCCCCCGCCAGCTGCTCCGCCTCCCCGAACCGTCCGGCCCGGATGGTCAGCATGACGTCGATGGCGTTGACGACGTACCCCGCCGCGAGATAGGTGTTCGCGTGCAGCCGACCGCGCAGCTCCTCCAGGCACCGCTCGGCATGCGGATCGGCGGCCAGATAGAGATCAACCGTCCGCCACAGCAAGCCCATCATCAGATCGCCCGTGCGCTCGGTGACCGCCGCCTGGCCGATCAGCTCCCTGGCCAGCTCCAGCCGGGCCGCCCCGTGCTCGGGCCCGAGCAGGCAGTGGTGCGCCAGGCTCAGCGCCTCCGCCAGCGCCAGCGGATCCCCGGAGTTCCTGGCCTGCCGCAGCAACCCCATGATCGCCTCGTGCCCGCCGGCGCGGTAGTCCTCCTCGCCCCGCATCCGCACCCGTAACCGAAAGGCCAGCGGCGAGGCGGGATCGAGCAGCGACAACGCGTGCCGCTGGCGGGCGCGTACCATCTCGGATTCGGCGCACGTACGGTGCTCGTGCACCCACACCCCGCCCAGCCCCAGGGCGGCCACCCCGAGCGCGATCGGATCGCCGCACAACTCCGCCTGCCGGTAGGCGGCGTCGAACCAGCGCCGCGCCGTCTGCAGATCCCCGTTCACCTGCAGCGCACGCTCGCCCAGCGCGAGCGCCACCCTGAGATCCGAGCCTATGGCCGGCAGCACCTCCGGCCGCTGTGCTACGCCCACGTTTCCGCTCCCCCTGTCGCTCATCTGAGCTGAGCGTTCGGACGGGCCCCGAATACCATTCCGGGAGTAGGACGTTCGCCGGCCCCGCGCTCAGCCGCGTAGCGGCACGACGACATCTGAGCCTGGCCAAAAAACAGAGGGCGTGATCTCTACGATCACGCCCTCTGGGGGGCCGTAGCCCCGGAGAAGCCTGCGCCGTCTTATGCGGCGTTCTTATCGTACAGCAAACACAGATCCCACCGCTCTCCTATGCTCTGAGTAGTCAAAGCAACACCCTACGTTCGCATCTCCCCGAGGTCGCAGGATGCACAGCACGTCCCCCGGACGGGATCCCTCATCGTCCTACTCCCGGCATGTCACCACACGCATGCTGGACTTCAGCAGGCCCAGGGCTCCCTGGTCTCTCCGGCTCTGGGATGTCAGTTCTTTCCTGGCTCTGGAGGAGCTGCATGAGGCGGGCGCCTGGGTGGACCGTCGGGTGCTCTCTCAGTCGGCGCTCGACTGGCAACGGCACGAGATGGAGCGGCTGCTGGGCAACGACCCGGCACTCGGCTCGAAGGCCTTCCGGCGGGAGCTCCAGGAATGCCTGCGGACGACACTGACGGTCGCCAGCGACGGCCGCAGGAAGCTGCGCCACCTCATCGACCTGGGCCGTCCCGGCTACCTCGTCCGCTGGGCCGCGTGTGTGGCCGAGGCCGACCCGCCACCGCCGGAGAAGGTCGCCAGAGCGGTCGCCTCTCATCTGCTTGACAGCGGGCACAGCATGGACGGCCTCAACCGCTGGCTCCGTGAGGACAGGCTCGGCCTGTCGGCCACAGAGCTGATCAGCGAGGCCTCCGGGCTGCTGACACTGCCGCCGACGTGCTGGACGGTGGTCGTTCCCTTCGCCACCTTGCACAACTGGGAAGAGCTGGCCGCGGAGCTGCCCCATTGGATCGGCGCGCGTGAGGCCACGGAGCTCATGGCCTCCGCCGGAGCGAAGCCGACCGCTCACGTCATCGGCGCCCTTTCGTACGAGGTCGAGGCACGAGACGCGGAGCGGGCACTGGAGATCGTCTCGGATCTGGTCGAGCGCCTTCAGGCGCGCGCCCGCTTCGCCTCGACCGGGTCGGTGACGCCGTTCGACACGGCCATCGTGCTGAACCAGGGCAGCGCGATGCCGCTCCGGATGCCCGCACGGGGCGCCCGGGTCCTGTCCCTGGCCGCCGAACGTCAGCTCTACGTGGTCGGAGCAGAGCCGCAGCGCCTGGCCGACCGGCGGCGCAGCGCCGTGGACGAGGCACTGGAAATCGCCTCGGCCCTCAACCACGGCCCGCTCGCCCCGGCCGTCGCCGGCGGGTGGAGCGCTCTGGAGTCGCTGTTGACCGAGGCGCGTGACCCCGACGAGCGAGAGCGCGTCGTCGCCGCTTCACGCGCGGCCGCGCTCGTCACCTGCTCCTGGCCGCGGGCCGAGCTGACCGCGCTCTCCTATCGCATCCGGCGCACAGGAGACGGAGATCTGGCCGAACGGCTGGAGCAGTGCGCCTCCAACCGGGAACGCGCCATCTTGATCGCTACTGAGCTGGCACAGGGTCATTCGCTTCCCTTGGAACGTTCCTGGCGCCGCAGGAGCGACATCGCGGCTGTCGCCCGGATGCGGGCGCTGCTCGCCGACCCGGCCGCGGTGCTCGCCCGAGTGCGCCGCTACGTCGAGATCTCCCTGCGCAGGCTCTACCGCAGCCGCAACATCGTCCTGCACGGTGGCTCGACGGGCGGGGTGGCACTCCAGGCGGCCCTCAGGGTGACCGCACCCCTGGTGGGAGCCGCACTCGACCGGCTGACGCACGCCGACCTGGTGGCCGGGGTCCCGCCTCTCGTCCTTGCCTCCCGCGCCGAGACCGCCCTGTGCATGGTGGGTGACGACATGGGACCAGGTCTCTGCGACCTGATCGAGTGATCGCGACTGCAGTTGAACGGGATCTACCCGGAGCCGTCCCCGGCTCGAGTACGCCTCACCTCGCCCCCACTCATTTTGCCGTGGTGGTGTCGAGACGGCCGGGCCGGCTCCGACCTTCTCGTGACGGCGCCGGATGGCGGCGCCGGTGGAGCAGAAGGAGACCCGCGATGAGCAAGGTCGTGCTGGATGTGTCGATGTCCTTGGACGGGTTCACGGCCGGACCGAACGTCCGGGAGGCGGAACCTATGGGGGACGGCGGCGAACGGCTGCACGAGTGGATGGCCGCGAAGGGGCCGGATGACGGGGTCGACATCGGTATCCGCCGGCAGGTGGACGCGGCGGTAGGGGCCACCGTCATCGGACGGCGTACCTTCGACCTCGGCTTGGGCCCGTGGGGCGGCACGCCATGGCCCGGCGTCCCGAGCTTCGTGGTCACCCACCGGACCAGGGACGACCTCCTCGGCGACAACGGCGGGACGTTCGCCTTCGATGGACTGGAGGCGGCAGTCCGACGTGCCAAGGACGCCGCGGGGGACAAGGACGTCCTGGTGCTGGGTGCGGACGTCGCCCGGCAGCTGCTCAGGGCAGGCCTGCTCGACGAGATATGGCTCCGCCTCGTCCCCCTGCTGCTGGGGGCGGGCACACCGCTGTTCGCCGGGGAACGGGCCGAGCTGATCCCTGTGGGGGAACCCGTAGCGGGGACCGCGCCCGTGACCCACCTGCGCTACCGCATCCCGAAGCCCTGACACCATGACGCCCTGACGCCCGCTTGCCCCGCAGCACGGCGCAAGCGGGCCTGGCGGCCATGGCGGCTCATCGCGCACTGGTGCGACGTCCTGAAAAGCCCCGGACGCTGTCGACCCTAGAGCGCAAGCAGAGGTGCAGGCACCTGAGGGTTTCACGCACAGAGGCGGAAGCCGGCCTGTGCGAAAGTTTCGGTCAACAGGTTCCCTCCGAGCGGCATCCGCGATATATCTACGCAAGGCATAGCAACCGATTTCTATGTCCCCGGAGCATTCGAACCCCCCACCCGGAGGAACCCCCCAATGACCGACCCCCACGGCATCGGGCTGACCAGGCGCACCTTCATCCAGGCCACAGGCGTTGGCGCTGCCGCGTACTCCCTGGTCGGCGCGATGGCCGGCACCGCGAGAGCAGACGACAGGCCCGAGGTCGCCGACCGGCTGGTGGTGTACCCCATCCCGGCCGGAGTCCCGACCAACACGAGCTTCTCCATCAAGGCGCGCACGCCGAGCGGCGAATGGCAACCGGTACCTGTCCTCCGTGGCCAGACCAAGACCATCAACGAGAAGACGGGCTCCGGCATCGTCCGGAACACCTCGGTCGCCACCTTCGACTTCAACGGCACCGTGGAGGTCGAGGTCACCTCGTCCAAGGGCGCCATCGGCTCCGCGCGGATCCGCCCGCTGTCGTACGACATCAAGCACGAAGTAGCCGGCGACACCGTGCGCTTCACCCTCAGCGAGCCCCGTAACCTCTCCATCGAGATCGACGGCGAGATCTTCGACAACCTGCAGCTGCACGCCAACCCGATCGAGGCGCAGCGGCCGGAGCCCGGCGACCCCGACGTCATCTACTTCGGCCCCGGCCTGCACACCGTCGCCGGCGACGTGGTGATGGTGCCCAGCGGCAAGACGGTGTACCTGGCCGGCGGCGCGGTGCTGAAGGCCCGGGTGGAGTTCCGCAACGTCGAGAACGCCCGGCTGCTCGGCCGGGGCATCCTGTGGAACGCGGACGGCGGGGTCCTGGCGGCGTTCTCCAAGAACATCGAGATCGACGGCATCATGGTGCTCAACCCGCGCAGCGGCTACGCCTGCACGATCGGCCAGTCCAAGCAGGTCACCGTCCGCAATCTGCACTCCTACAGCCACGGCCAGTGGGGTGACGGCATCGATGTGTTCAGCAGCGAGGACGTCCTGATCGAGGGCGTCTTCATGCGCAACAGCGACGACTGCATCGCCATCTACGCCCACCGCTGGGACTACTACGGCGACACCCGCAACGTCACCGTACGTGACTGCGTCCTCTGGGCCGACGTCGCGCACCCGGTCAACATGGGCACGCACGGCAACCCGGAGAAGCCCGAGGTCATCGAGAACATCGTGTTCAGCAACATCGACGTCCTCGACCACCGCGAGCCCCAGATCCTCTACCAGGGCTGCTTCGCCATGAACACCGGCGACAGCAACCTCATCCGCAATGTCCGCATCCAGAACGTGCGGGTGGAGGACTTCCGCTGGGGCCAGCTGATCAACATGCGCGTCATGGCCAACAGGTACAACGCCTCGCCGGGCCGGGGCATCGAGAACGTGTACGTCCGGAACCTGAAGTACGACGGCAAGAACGCGAATATGTCGGTCATCGTCGGCTACGACGCGGACCGCCCTGTCAAGAACGTCACCTTCCAGAACCTGGCGATCAACGGCACGGTCATCGCCGACACGATGCAGAAGCCGCGCTGGTACCTGACCCAGGACATGGTGCCGATGTTCGTCAACGAGCATGTGAAGGACCTGCGCTTCCTGGACTCCGCCACCGCCGCGTCCACCGTCGCCCCGGAGATCACCAGTGCGGGCGAGGCCACGGCCACCGCGCGCCAGATCGTCAACCACCTGATCACCGCGACCGCGTTGCCGACGTCGTTCGACGCCGCGGGTCTGCCGAAGGGGCTCACGGTCGACAAGAACACCGGTCTGATCTCCGGGACCCCGCAGGTCCCCGGAACGTACACGGTCACCGTCTCGGCCACGAACACCGTGGGCACGGCGACGAAGTCCCTCTCCCTCACCGTCGGGCACCCGGCATGAGCGAGGAGTCGCCCGTGCTTCCCCTCAACCGGCGGTCGTTCCTCGGTGCGGCGGGGCTCGCGGCCGTGGCCGCGAGCGGGCTGCTGTCCGCTTCCGCCACGCCCGCGTGGGCTCTGGACCCGGAAGGAGCCTCGAACGCGGACGAGGCGTTCGCCTTCGCGCATCCCGGTCTCCTGCACTCCCGCGCGGATCTCGACCGGATGAAGTCCGCGGTCGCGGCCGGACGCGAGCCGATCGCCTCCGGCTTCGCCGCGATGGCCGCCCACGCCCGTTCCCAGCACACCTACGCCGTCCAGAACACCGGGCAGATCACGACCTGGGGCCGCGGTCCCACCAACTTCACGAACCAGGCCGCCTCCGACGCGGCCGCCGCTTACCAGAACGCCCTGATGTGGGCGATCACCGGCGACGTACGCCACGCCGACAAGGCTCGTGACATCCTGGACGCCTGGGCCGCCTCCCTCACCGGCATCACCGGCGCGGACGGGCAGCTCGGCGCCGGCCTGCAGGGTTTCAAGCTCGTCAACGCCGCCGAGATCCTCCGGCACAGCGGCTACGACGGCTGGCCCGAGGCGTCGGTGCAGCGCTGCGTCCGCTCCTTCACCGAGGTGTGGTATCCGGCCGTCTCCGGCTACTGCCTGTACGCCAACGGCAACTGGGACCTCGCCGCACTCCGCACGATCCTCGCCATCGCCGTCTTCTGCGACGACCGGGTGATGTTCGAGGACGCCATGCGGTTCGCGACGGCCGGCGCCGGCAACGGCTCCGTCCTGGGCCGCATCGTCACGGCTGCCGGTCAGGGTCAGGAGTCCGGCCGTGATCAGGCCCACGAGCAGCTCGCGGTCGGACTGCTCGCGGACGCTGCCCAGGTCGCCTGGCAGCAGGGCGTGGACCTGTTCGGCTACGCGGAGGACCGGATCCTCGCCAACTTCGAGTATTTCGCCCGATACAACCTCGGCGACGACTCCGTGCCGTTCACACCCGACCTCGACCGGACCGGCAAGTACATCAAGACGGCCGTCTCCAACCGGCAGCGCGGAGTGTTCCGGCCGCTGTGGGAGATGGCCTACGCCCACTACGCGGGACGCCTCGGCAAGCCCGCTCCCAACACCGAGAAGGTGATCTTCCGGGGTGCGGGCGGGACGCGCGTGGTCGAGGGCTACAACGACGACCACCCGTCATGGGGAACCCTCACCTTCGCCGGTACGGAGCGCGGCTCCGGCCTGCCGACGGGAGCGCCCACCGCTCCGGCCGGGGTGACGGCGGCGTCCGGCGGCGCGGGTATCGACGTGGCGTGGCCGGCGGTCGTCGGAGCCCAGACCTACGCGGTGTGGCGGAAGGAGCCGGAGGCCGACACGTACACAATGCTCGCGGAAGGGCTCACCACGACCTCGTACACGGACCGCACCGCGGCCTCGAGTCGTGCGTACGCGTACACGGTCACGGCGTCGGCCGGCCAAGGCGCCGGTCCTCGGTCGCTGCCCGTCGTGGCCGCCCCGGGACTGCCCGCTCCGTGGCGTACCGGCGACATCGGTGATGCCCGGCCGAAGGGCTCGACCGGGTACGACGGTGAGCGCATCACCATGGAGGCCGGCGGCGCCGGAATCGCCGGCGACGCCGACTCCTTCCGCTTCGCCTGGCTGCCGCTCACAGGGGACGGGGCCGTCACGGCCCGGATCGTGTACCCGCTCAGCTCGCAGTACTCCCAGGTGGGCGTCATGGTGCGCGGCTCCCTGGAAGCGGGCGCCCCCCACGCGGCGATGCTGCTGCAGGGTCTGCCCCTGCACGCCTGGAGCGGGGTGTGGACGATGCGGGCAGCTACCGGCGGCGCCACGCGCGGCACCGGCTCCCTCCCCGTGCCGCCATCACAGCGCCCGGCAATCACGGTGAACGCCGCTTTCCCGATCTCCGAACTCGGGCCGCTGCCCGAGTCGGCGACGCCACTGGAATCCCCCTATGTGGAAGCGGCGGGCGACGGCTACCGGCTCCGGATGCCCTACTGGGTGCGGATCACGCGCAAGGGAGACCGCCTCACGGGTGAGATCTCACCGGACGGACACGAGTGGGCCACAGTGGGATCGGACGACCTGCCGCTGGGCCGGCACGCCCTGGTGGGGCTCGCCTTCACCTCCTGCCTGGGGGTGTCCGAGGACTACGCGGAGACCGGCACGGCCTGCTTGGACAACATCACGGTCGAGGGCGGCAGCACCGGCTGGTCGGTCCCGGAGCCGCAGGGCGGCGTGAGCGTGGTGCAGGCGGCAGCGGACGGCTCCGCGGTCGAGCTCGAGTGGCGGGACCACGACCTGTCGGGGCGGTACACGGTGTGGCGCGGGGACACCGAGCGCGGCCCCTACCGGGTGCTGGCCCCCGGCATCGCCCCGATCGGCTTCGGAACCCGCACCCGGTTCAGGGACGCCACCGGCGTGCCCGGTCGCACGTATCACTACGTGGTCGCGCGCAACAACACGGCCGGAACGGGGCCGCGTTCACGTCCGGTGAGCGCCCAGATGCCCCAGCCGTCCGCGGCGCCCGCGCTGTCCGTCCCGAAGGCCCTGTACGGCAACGCCGCGCAGCCGTTCCGCCTCGTCGTACGCGCCACAGGCGATCCCGTGCGGTTCACCGCAACAGGATTGCCCGGCGGGCTGACCCTGGATCCCCGGACCGGCCTCCTCTCCGGCACCCCTGCTGCGGCCGGGGAGTACACCGTCCAGCTGACGGCTGAGAACGCGAAAGGCTCGGCAACGGCGGCACTGGCGCTGTCCGTGGCCGCCGCCCCACCCGCCCCCTGGGCGTACCGTGACCTCGGCGATGTCGTCCACGACGAGCGGCTTCTCGGTACGTACGGCGTGGCGTTCGTCCGCACACCTGGGATCACCCACCATGACAACGGGGTCTTCACCGTGCGAGGCGCGGGCGTCGACCTCAACGTCAACGGGCAGGGCGCGAGCGCCCACTTCGCCTACGTGCCACTGACCCAGGACGCGGAGCTCACGGCCCGGCTGACCCGGCCGACCGGCGCACCTGGCCGAATCGGGGTGGTGATGGCGAAGTCGCTCAATCCCTTCGACCTGATGGCCGGGACGGTGGTGGCCGCGGGAGGAAGCGGTGTGTGCCAGTTGATCCGGCGCACCAAGGTGGCCGGCAGCGCACCCGCGGTGAACGGTCCGTCGTTCTCCGGCGGCCCGGTGTGGCTCCGGCTGCGGCGCGCGGGCCTGGTCTTCACCGCCTCCGTGTCGGGCGACGGCGAGACCTGGACGACGGTGGGCCAGGACACCCTGGCGGCCTTCGGCGACGCCCCGTACTATGCGGGCCTCGCCGTGACGTCCGGAAGCCCGGACACCCTCGCCACCGCCGTATTCGACCAGGTCACGTTGCGTACCTGAAGCGACCGCACATCGCCGTCCCGCGGAGGACGCCGGGTGGCCTTGAAGCCGGAGGCCGGCTCCAAGGCCACCCGGCGGATTCCCGGAATTCGGAAGGCCCTTTGGAACGATCCATAGGCGAGTCTTCCGAACTTTTGCAAGGATGCCCCGCGTGACCGAAAACGTGGAGTGGCCGGGTGAGCCGACAATTCGACCGAGCGAGACCACCGTGCCGACGATGTTGTGCGCGTCGGTGGAGGAGACCTGCGCGTTCTATGAGGCGCTCGGATTCGAGGCGATTTACCAGCAGACCAAGCCGTATGTGTATCTGGCGATGCGGTGGAGCGGATTCCAACTGCATTTCGTGGCAACCCCCAAAGACCTGGATCCGGCCCGGGAGGATCTGGGGGGCTGCCTGGTCATGGTCGACGCCGTGGCGCCGTATCACGCGGCGTTCGTCGCGGCGATGCGCCGGGCATACGGGAAGATCCTGAGTTCCGGGCGTCCGCGAATCACTCGGTATCGGCCGGGAGCGAGCCGGTTCACGCTGGTCGATCCTTCAGGTAACTCGATCATCTTCATCCAGCGAGACGAGCCGGCCGAGCTGGAATACGGCGGGTCGAAACAGCTGACAGGCCTGGCCAAGGCGCTTGACAACGCCCGGATCCTGCGCGAGTTCAAAAACGATGACCTACAGGCCTTCCGTGCGCTCAAATCCGCGGTACGGCGGCACAGCGCGGACGCCCCGGTGGTTGAGAGAGCCCTGGCTCTGTGTCACCTGATCGACCTGGCCACGGCCCTCGGCGAGCCCACCGCGCCGTGGCTGGAGGACCTGCGCGGGCTCGAACTGTCCGCCGAGGACCGACGGCGCATCGAGTCCGAGCTCGGGCATCTTCCCGGCCTCCAGGACTGGCTGCCCTAGACCAATCAGCTTTGGTCTGGTGGCACGAAGAGTCGACCCGAACTCAAGCCCCACGGACGCCCACCACCGAGCTCCTCACAGAAAGGGTGGGACCTGCCGGGCCAGGATGAAATGTAACCAGAACTCGAGCAAATGTAACCAGATCGCGGTTACATTTACTCATGAGCCGGCACGTGTATTCATAAGCCGGCACGTGAACGAGTTGGTCGCACGTCTAGCGTTGCTTGAGGCGGAGTGCCTCTTTACGGGTCTCGGCCTGGATGGACCGCTCGCGCTCCAGCCACGCCGGGTTCTCCGCTTTCAGCGCATCGATCTCAGCGGTGGTGAGCGGTTCGGTGATCCCGCCTCGGGCCAGGCCGGAAATGGAGACCCCGAGCTTCGCCGCGACGACCTGCTTGGGGTGCGGGCCGTTACGGCGCAGGTCAGCGAGCCAGGCGGGTGGCCTCGACTGCAATTCGTTCAGCTCGTCCCTGGAGACGACACCCTCCTGGAACTCGGCGGGAGTGGCCGAGAGGAGGACACCCAGCTTCTTGGCCGCGGTCTCGGGCTTCATCGTCTGGGTAGTCTTCGATTTGGGCGAGGTCATAACGCCAAGGGTAGTCAGTCGGAACGGGTTTCCTGACATCGGTACCCTGAGGAAGTGACTGATGGGGAGACCGGCAGAGCGTTCCGGCTGGCGTACGTGCCCGGGGTGACACCCGCGAAATGGGTCAACGTCTGGACCGAGAGGATGCCCGGCGTGCCGATTACCCTGATCACGGTTCCCACCGCCGAGGTGGTGGGACTCCTGCGGGATGGCGGCGCCGACGCCGGATTCGTCAGGCTGCCGATCGACCGGGACGGCCTCAGCGTGATTCCTCTCTACGTGGAGACCACGGTGGTCGTGGCGCCCAAGGACCACGCGGTGACCGCCGCCGACGAGGTGGCCATGGCCGACCTGAGCGAGGACGAGGTGTTCCATCCTCTGGACGACACCATCGAGTGGACGGTCCGGCCCGGGCTACCCGCGTTCACCCGCCCCGACACAACGGCGAACGCGGTCGAGTTGGTAGCTACCGGCACGGGGCTTCTCCTGGTTCCGCAGTCGCTGGCACGCCTCCACCACCGCAAGGACCTCACGTACCGGCCGGTGCCGGACGCGCCACAGTCTCAGGTCGCGCTGGCCTGGCCCACGGACGCGACCACTGACCTGGTGGAAGACTTCATCGGCATCGTCCGCGGCCGGACAGTGAACAGCTCGCGAGGCCGCACCCCCGCCTCCCCTGCGGAGAAACCGGCACAGCGGCAGGCGCAAAAGCCCGCACAGAAGGGCTCCGGCCGCCGGGCCGTGCCGGCCAGCCGCAAAAGGAAGGGCCACCGGCCTCGGTAACCTGCAGCCCCGAACCTCCGGTTCGGACACGCTTGGGGAGAGTCGCTCAGATAGTCACTCAGCGGGAACGGCCCGGTCGTGCTCCAGGAAGACCGCCTACCCAGCTCCCGTGCCGTGGCTGCGGTTGGCCCGAAGGCGCCACAGCGTAATGGTGCTGCCGCCCGGGACAGACCCTCGGATCGGCATGCCGGGCGTTTAGGCAAGCGACGAGCCGCCGTACGGCAGTGCGCCCCGCTTGATCTTCATCAAAGCGATCCGGCAGGATGACCTCCGAAAGAGGGGGCTTACCTCCGCGACCCCAGGAGCTGACTCAAGTGGACTTCACAGTGGCATGGGCAGTCGCATTAGGGCTCGGGTGCGTCGTTGCTGCATCCGGGATATACACACTCGCTATTAAGCGACTCCCTCGCCCGTTAAGGGGCAGGCGTACGCAATATGAGCCGCGCCGTCACGGCTTGGGACAACTATTCATGGGTCTCTTCTCCGTTTTCCTGTCGCTGTCCAATATGGTGATGGGCTGGTCACACGCATTGTCCCTGGCGCTGATCTTTCTGGCGATGGGATGCACCGTGGCGGGTTCGTGGTTCTTGCTCTCGGCGATGACCTCCCGCCACAGATCTTGAGCGCGCCCACCCGTTTGGAGGAATTTGAGCCCCTACCTGGGCAAACGTTCCACCGAGATCCCCGACTGCCTCCTCGCTCCAGACCATGGTCACCCAGATGTTCACTCAGTGGGGACGGCCCGGCCTTGCTCAAGGTAAACCGTCTCTCCCAGCTCATGGGCGGTGGCGGCAGCTTTGAGACGGCGCGCGAGGCGCTCGATCAGCAGACCATCAATCAGACAACCGCACCCTATTGAGCGCGATTGGATGATTCCGGTCCGCCGAAGCTGCGCCAGAGGCCCGCCAAAGGTGATTGCTGAGCTGGAATCGGCGCACCCGCTTGCCGGTGCCGCTGCGGATCTGAGGACTACCGCCCCAATCGGCGATGACCACACTCATCACCACCCCATCCCCACCGAAGCCGGCGACCCATACCGGCAACGCGATCGCCGCCGGCTCCGGAGCGAGCCTCAAAGATCTCATGCAGCGGATGGGACACAATTCCGTCTGTGCCGCGCTGATCTACATGCGGGGGTACCCCTCGCTTGTAAGAGTAGCTATTCGATCACTGGAGCTGGCGTTTTGGCTGCTCAGGCCTACATACAGTGTGCGCTCATGTGCAGGGTCGTGCTGTGGTGAGCGTCCCTGATGTCACTCAGTTTGTCACCTGCTGGAAGCTTCGGGCCCGAACTGTGTTCCTCAGCTCCATTAAGCTCCCGGCGTGTACGAGGGGCTACGTCGAATTCAAGAACCGCTCACCGCCGCCACCCTGGCTTGCCAAGCGCGGCAATCAAGGATGGAGCACCTTCTGGCCCGACGACATGCAGACGCGGGAAATCGACAAAGCGACTTCCGATGCATTCAAGAACTCGCAATTTCCTCCCGTTTCCGCTCATCATTCTGATCCCTGCGCGGGAATGCCGAGCCGGCCGCGGTACGGATGAGGTTCCTGCCAAGTCTCTTCCCAGAAGTACAGGTACGCGAGATATTCAGGGAGGTCCGGGCGAAGATGACGGGAGAAGTTGGGATCGTCAGGCTTTCGCAGCAGCACCGTCCAGTACTCCTCGGCCGCGCGCTGGACATCACCAAGGCCGTATTCGGCCGTTTCCTCCAAGAAGTTGTGCTCGACGCGAACCGTGTCGCCGACGAAGATAGCGGTGTAGATGTTTCCCGGGTACTCCTGCGCCTTCTCTCCCGCGGTCGCCTTGGACACGCTGTCGAGGACGTCCAAACAGCGTCCGAAGTTGTTTCCGACGTCGGAGGAGAGCAAGACGGCGAGGGGAGCGAGCCGATCATCGGAGCATCGGTACTCGACGCTTCCGCCACGCAAATAGAATTCCAGACCATTCAAGGTTGCCTCCTCTAGAGTTTGGGCCAGCCGTGGCCGACGTCCCCGGTCGATCGGTCGTACCAACCCTCGACCCGGATGTCACCGTCGGACCTTAGAGAGAGCGGGTATATCGCCGGTATGTTTGATCGGCCAGTGAACCCGTCTGCCCATCCCACCTGCGATTTCATGCCCCTCTCCACCTGCCCGTCAGCCGTCGTCCCACCCGAAGAGGTAGCGGGGCTGCCCAGTCGCGCGCCCGGTGCCAGGGCCGTGATGGAGCGGAGGCGGCCCCGCGGCTGGTCTGCTAGGGCTTGCCCTGGGACGGCGGCAGGCGGGCAGGCTTCCACGGCAACCCCTCAGACGGACAGGGAACGATCTTGACTGCCCGGAGCCGGAGCGCCCCCACCGGAGGCATGTAGTAAGGCCGGCTCTGTGATCGCGCGCGCATGCGCTGACCGGCTCGTCCCCGTGACCGGAGAAGTGTGCCAGCTCGGGCCGGAAGGCTGTCAAAACTCAGTGGTAAGCGGATCTCGGGGTATGCATAATCACCGGTTATGTCGATGACGCCCCTGACCGGGCCGATGTGTACGCGCGAATCACTCGCCGCCGAGTTGCGTGAGATTGGCGTTCTCCCTGGTGAGACCCTTCTCGTGCACTCCTCCCTCAGCTCGCTCGGCTGGGTCTGCGGCGGTCCTGAGGCCGTCGTTCAGGCGTTGCTCGATGCCCTTGGTGACGACGGGACTTTGGTGGTGCCGACACACTCGGGGGACAACTCGGATCCGGCGAAATGGGGCAATCCGCCGGTGCCTGAGACATGGTGGGCGGATATCCGTGCATCGATGCCGCCCTATGACCCGCGCACGACACCAACCCGCGGTGTCGGTGTCATCCCGGAGACAGTCCGCAATTGGCCGGGCGCCGTCCGCAGCGCCCATCCGCAGACTTCCTTCGCGGCCCTAGGTCCGCGCGCCACTGCGATCGTGGACGGCCACACGCTGAACTGCCAACTCGGCGAGCGAAGCCCGCTCGCCCGCCTGGAGGAAGCAGAGGCGCGGATCCTGCTCCTGGGCGTGGGCTTCGCGACGTGCACGGCGTTCCATCTGGCCGAGTACCGGATTCCCGCGCCACAGGTCGATAACTCCTTCGCGGTCATGACCCCGCAGGGACGCCGTTGGGGGACCGTGCGTGACATTTCGATCAGCGACGAGCGCTTCGGTGATCTGGGGGCGGCCTTCGAGAGGGAGCGGCCGGTGTTCCAAGGCAAGGTGGGTGCGGCCGAGACTCGGCTGTTCTCCCTGGCTGACGCCGTCGCATTCGCCGAGGTCTGGCTGGCCGAGCACCGGCCGCGTACTGCCTCGACCTGATGTCCCGCTCTGTCGCCGATCAGGCGGCTCGGGCGAGTTGGAGGGGCGGGGTAGTACGCGGCCGCCCCTGGCCGCCGGCGGCGGTCACATTAGGTCCTCAAAGGCCCCGCTCTCGATTCCCTCCCGAAGAACCAGACCGATTCGGTCCGGACGCCTGCGCAGTGTCAAAGCCGGACGAGCACGACGCGTCCCCGCCGCGCTTTAGCGGCTCAGGGTGCCTTCTGATCCCGGGTCTGGCCATGATCGGCGTCCGACTCCATGATCTGGATACGCGCTTCCTCAAGCTGCCGCATGATGCGTTGGGCCCCGCAGGCCTCGGCGGTGGCATATGCCACCTCCGCCAGCGCCAGCGCGTCGTCACGCCGACCTTGCGCAGCGGCTATGTAGATCAGTCCTACCTGATTTGCGGCGACGCCAGCCAACAGCCCGATTTCCCGGCGCAGTCGCGTCGATTCCTCCAAACGCTCCCGGGCGGCATCCAACCGACCTGCGGAATGGTCCGCAATCCCTAGGTGCCGAAGCGCTTCCGACTGGGTATGCCGGTCGCCCGCCAGCGTGGCCAGGTCGTATGACTGCTCAAGGAGGGGAATGGCGCTATCGAGATCACTCCGTACGACCTGGTGAAAACAGCCCACCCAGAACACCGACTCAGCTTGTTCTTTATCCTCCGGATTGTTGTGCTGAGCGGGGTTTGATCGTTTCGGGGACAGCAAGACGGCCTTGAGTGATCATGTGCGGTGTCGAGTCGCTAGTGATCGCTACAAGGCCGTGAGGGTG
>NZ_JAUZQF010000020.1 GCF_030718205.1 Nonomuraea turcica | reverse complement strand
GTCCCGCGGCGCGAGCAGCGGGAAATGGTCCATCATGTGATCTTCGACGAACTGATACGCGGGGTGCTCCGGGAATCGTCCAGGGACGCCTACGCCCAGATCATCGCCGATCTCGCGGACGACGGCGTCGAAGGCGTCATCCTCGGCTGCACGGAGATCGAGCTCCTGATCAGTGAGAAGGACACCGCCATCCCGGTGCTGCCGAGCGCCCGTCTGCACGCGGAGGCGGCGGCCGGCTTCGCGCTGGCAGATTGACACACACACTCGGTCGCGGCGCGAACGCCACGGGCGGCAGGAGTACGGTGAGCACCAGCGTGACCATGCCGGAGACGAACTACGCTTGGTAGCGAATGTGCTCGCGTCATCCCGCCGCATGTCACTGTGTGCCGACCGCCGCAATCGTCGGCGCGGCCGCGGGCACGAAGGTGACACAACCATGACATGGCGCGGACGAGGCGGGGACACGGCGGGCCGACAGTTGAGGGGTTGACCGGCGGACAGATGCGGGGGCGTGCTATGAAACTCGGGGGCGTGCCGCGAGTGTTGTTGATCGAGGACGACCCCGCCGTGCGAGAGGGCCTTGAGCTGGCCCTGACCCGGCATGGGCACCGGGTGCACGCGGTGGAGTCCGGCGAACAGGGGCTGGAGCGGCTGCGTGCGGACCCTCCCGACGTCGTCGTCCTCGATCTGATGTTGCCAGGCATGGACGGATTCGAGGTCTGCCGCCGCATCCGGGCCGCCGGGGAGGTACCGATCATCATGCTGACCGCGCGCAGTGACGACATGGACGTGGTGGCCGGGTTGGAGGCGGGCGCCGACGACTACGTGGTCAAGCCGGCGCAGCCCAGGGTGCTCGAAGCACGCATCAGCGCCGTGCTCCGGCGGATCGGCCGGGACCAGGCGGAGCTGGAGCGGCACGGCGACCTGACCATCGATCGGGCCGGACTGGTGATCTCCAAACGCGGCTTGCCGGTCAGCCTCGCCCCGACCGAGTTGCGCCTGCTGCTCGAGCTGTCGGGCACGCCGGGCCGGGTGCACAGCCGCCAGCAGCTGCTGGAGTCGGTGTGGGAGCACGGGTATTTCGGCGACTCGCGTCTCGTGGACGCGTGCGTGCAGCGGTTGCGCGCCAAGATCGAGGACGACTCGGCGACGCCCGTCTACGTGCAGACGGTGCGTGGGTTCGGATACCGGTTCGGACCGGTGTGAGCCGCCCGTGACACTCTGGTCGAGCCTGGGCCTGCGTACGCGGCTGTTGCTGGCGTTCGCACTGCTGTGTGTCGTCACTGCGGCGGCGGTGGCCGGCGGGATCTACGTCCAGGCCCGCAACGACATCCTGCAGCGGACCCAGGATGCCACGGTGCAGGCGATGAGAAGCCGCCTGCAGATGCTCTACCCGTTGCGGAGTGCCACGCCGGGCCCGGACGAGCTCGGCGACATCGCCGCCGCTGTCCCCGACCACAACAGCGTGGAGTTCGCGGTCGCCGTCTACCGCGGGATCTACTCGCCGGTCGCCCCGCCGGGGCGCTCCGGGCCAGGCCCCCCGGAGGGCTCCACGCCGGGCGGGAGGGTGCTGGACCTGGATCTCGGAGTGATTTCACCGGGGCTGCGGCAGGTGGTGGCCGACGGCGAGATCGCGTGGCAACGCGTGGTGCGGGACGGCGTGCCCTGGCTGATCATCGGCTCACCGTTGCTGATCGTCGAGCCGGACCGCACGACGCGGGTGTCCGGCATCGAGGTCTACGCCGCGCGTAGCCTGCTTGCCGAGCAGCGCAGCATCGACGAGCTCGCCACACTCGCCTGGGCCACCGGCGGGGCGGCCCTGGCGTTCGCGGTCTTCCTCGCGTTGCTGGCCACCCGTGGCGTGCTGCGCCCGGTGCGCGAGCTCGGCCGGGCGGCCCGCCTGCTGGGCGAAGGCGAGCTGCGGGCCAGGATCGCGGTGCGCGGCTCCGACGAACTGGCCGACGTGGCACGCACGTTCAACAACACCGCCGCGGAGCTGGAACGGCACGTCAAGCAGCTGCGCGAGATGGAGGCCGACGCCCGCCGGTTCGTGGCCGACGTGTCCCACGAGCTGCGCACCCCGCTGGCCGCGCTCGCCGCAGTCGCCGACGTCCTGGAGGAGGAAGCGGCCCGGCTGCCCGAGCCCGCAGGCAAGGCCGCCAGACTGGTCAGCCAGGAGACGCTCAACCTCACCGCTCTGGTGAACGACCTCATCGAGATCAGCCGATTCGACTCCGGCGTCGCGGCTCTCGCCCTGAACGAGGTCGACGTGGCCGAGCTGGTGCGCGCGACCTTGCGCATCCGGGGCTGGTCAGAACAGGTGCGCACCGAGCTTCCGCCGTCGGTGACGGCTCGGCTGGACCCGCGCCGGGTGGACGTCATCCTCGCGAACCTGGTCGGCAACGCCCTGCGGCACGGCGAGCCACCGGTCTCGGTACGGCTCAGCGCCGACGAACACTGGATCACTCTCGAGGTCCGCGACCACGGACCGGGGCTGGACCAAGCGGTGCTGCCCCACGTGTTCGACCGGTTCTACAAGGCCAGCGCGGCCAGGGCCAGGTCCGAGGGCAGCGGCCTGGGCCTGGCGATCGCGCGGGAGAACGCGCTCCTGCACCGAGGCGACCTCACCGTCACCAACTCCCCGGACGGCGGTGCCGTCTTCACGTTGCGCCTGCCACGCCGGGCCCACGATCCAGAGGAAGGCTCCGAATGAGGACCGGTCTCGCCCGCCGCGTGCTCGCCGCGGGCCTGGTATCGCTCGTCGCCGTAGCCGGCTGCGGCGTGCGGCCCAGCGACGTCATTCCCGCCGGTGACCCGCCGAGCGGAGGCGTCGCACGAACCAGCACGTCGATCACCCTCTATCTGGTGAAGGATGGGCGGCTCAGCGCGGTAACACGGCGCAGTGGTCGTCCCATGTTCCGGCCAGACACGCTCGCGCTGCTGGCTGACGGCCCCAGCGCGGCGGAGCAGGCGCGCGGCCTCACCACCGAGGTCCCGCCCGAAGCCGGACCTTTCTCGGTGACTCCCGAGGCGGCCGACCACTTGGTGGTGACCCTGTCCCTCCCGGCCGGCGAACTGTCCACACTGGCCGTCGAGCAGATCGTGTGCACCGTCGTCGCCGCCGCGGCGTCAGAAAGCCCTGTCCAGGTCACCGTCGTCGGCGCCGGGCAGAGCGTCGGCCCCCGAAACTGCCCGGAGCGTCGGTAGCGGCTCATCCTTATCGTCGGGCAAGTCGCCGTGGTCTTGGTCAGCTCGAGTGGAGCGTGCGGCTAGCGGTGGTAGCGACAGGGAACCGAGATGAGTCCACGGTGCCGATCACGGAGAACCAGATCTTAACCGAGGGCAGCTTCTCGAGCTGACGCTGATCCACTCGGAGAACAACAGCGCACGTATGGTTGCCTCCACTTAACCCGGGGCACACCAAAAGCCGGGTGTCGACCTTCTCTGGCAGGCGGTGATGGCACTGGACGCGGAACCGTCTGACTGCACGCTGATCAGCGTGTCCTCTGAGGAAATGTTCGTGGCCGCGGACGCCGGCGTCCAGGCGATCGGCGTGGTCACCAAGCACGGCAAGCGCAAGCATCTCGCTGGCGTCGGCGGGTCAGTTGCCGTCTCCTCGATGCATCAACTGGCTGAGGCACTCACGACCGTCTCCATCACGAATGCCCCCGAAACACCGCCCCAACCCTTTAGCAGGTGACACGTCCCTACGAAGGCAGGGCCATGCGGCTATGAAGTCAGGGCGATCCGCCGTCATGCGCACCAACTTTCTAAGCGCTTATCGCAAAGCCACAAGACCACTTCGTTACGAGTGAAGCGGAGCATCGTGGTCCAGGGCCAGCGCCGCTGCTCAACTGTGTGATGAAGTACGGGACCATTAGGCTATGTGAGGCGGCGTTGCTGTACTTCCCTGCTGTACAGCAGGCGGCCGCAGCGGCCCGAGGCGTGTCAGACAAGATGCACCAGATAGGGCTAGCAATACCTATTACGCGCAAGAGGTATAGGGGAGCCTGGAGTAGTTCATGTCGGACCGCAACCGGGCCTTTTGGGCGGCCACCTCCGGCAAAACCGTCCAGCCGACCGCACTCGCGGCAGCGGCTTGACATAGGAGCAACGCATGTCACTGGTGGGCAGGGAGGTCGAGCAAGCGCGGATTCAACGCCTGCTGGCAAATGCGCGCGACGAACGCAGCGGCGCGCTGGCGCTGCGGGGCGCGGCGGGCATCGGGAAATCGGTTCTTCTCGACCACGCTGTGTCGATCGCCGAAGCCGAGGGCAGCATGCACGTGATCCGCGGAGCAGGGGTCGAGTCCGACTCCGAGCTGGCGTACGGCGGCCTGCACCAACTCTTGTTTCCTCACTTGGATCGGTTGGACGCCCTCCCCGCTCCCCAGGCCAGGGCACTGCGTTGCGCCTTCGGCCTGTCAGAGGGAGACGAAGCCAACCGGTTCCTGATCTCCGCCGGCACCCTGTCGTTGCTCGCCGATCTGGCCGAGAATGCCCCGCTGCTGTGCGTGGTCGATGACCTGCAATGGTTCGACCAGGGTTCCGTGGAGGCGCTGTTGTTCGCGGCCCGCCGCTTCGTGGCCGATCCGATCGCGGTGCTGTTTGCGGTGCGCGAGACGTCGGTGCCGTTCGAAATCGCAGGCGTCGAGGTCGTGGATCTGTCCGGCCTCGCCGCGCCCGATGCCGCCCGACTGCTCGACGACCACGCACCGGAACTCATCGAACCGGTGCGGACCCGGGTCCTCGCAGAGTCCGGCGGCAATCCCCTGGCGATCATCGAGCTCGGGTCGTCGCGGCTCGCGGCAAACGATGTCGACGAGTCCGACCCGGCTGAGCAGGTCGGCCCGCTGCCGGTGACCCGCCGCGTTCAGGAGGCATTCCGCCACCAGATCGTGGGGCTTCCCGACCCTACCCAACGCGCGCTTCTGGTGGCGGCGGCCGACATGGCGGCGCCTCTTACGACGATCCTGCACGTGATCGAATCCCTCGGTGGCGCCGCTGGCGACCTGGCTCCCGCCGAACGCGACCGGCTGGTCTGGATCGACAGCCAGATCACGTTCCGCCACCCCTTGGTACGGGCAGCCGCCTACCAGGACGCGCCGCTGCACCGGCGGATCGAGGTACATCGCGCGTACGCCGAGGCGCTGCGCGCGGACGCCGATGCCGACCGTCGGGCCTGGCACCTCGCTGCTGCCACCACCGCCCCCGACGAGGCTGTGGCCGCCGAACTGGAAGGCGCGGCGGAGCGGGCCTGGCACCGAGGCGGCGCGATGGCGATGTCCGCTGCCTACGACCGCGCCGGTCGACTCAGTGCCGACCGGGAGCTGAAGGCCCGGCGTATCGCTCGGGCCAGCCAGGCCGCGTTCGATGCCGGCAAGGCCGACCGCGCCGCCCGGCTGGCGGCCGAAGCGCTCTCGCTCACCACTGACCCCGGCATCCGGGCCGCAGCCATCTATACCCGTGGCGCCGTGGAGTACGAACGCACCTCGCCGCGGGCCGATGCGGAGCTGACGATCGAAGCCGCCGCTTTGGTGTGCGACACCGATCCGGAGCGCGCCGCGCTCACACTCTACGAGGCTGCGCACGCCGCCCGGCACGGAGCGGCGCACGACCTCCTGCAGCGTGCGGCGGATCTGATGCGCGGGTTCACCCCGCCGGAGCACTGGGCACCCGTTGTCGCCGCCCTTCTCGGGTGGGCGGAGCTCTTCGCCGGACGCCCGGAGCTGGCCGTCGGCCCGATGCGCGATCTCCACACCGCCACACGCGGCGGCGGGAACGACCTGGTTCATCGCATCACGGCAGGGTTCGGCGGGCTCATGATCGCGGACGACGACAGCGTCATCGCGGGGACCGAGGACATGCTGGCCGAGGTGCGGGCTAACGGGGCGTTGGGGTGGGTCCCGTACACCCTGAACGTGCTCGCGGTGGCGCGGCTGTTCCGCGGCGAGTTCGCGGACGCCCGCGCGTGTGTGGCGGAAGGCGCGTCCGTGAGCGACGAACTCGGGAACACGACCGAGAGCCTTGCACACCGGTCGGTGGAGGTGTGGTTACACGCCGTGTCGGGTGACGAGGCACGCTGCCGAGCTCTTGCCGAGGAGGTGCTCGCGCGAGCCCGAGCCCGGCACCGGGTTAATGCCGAGATCGCGGCCTGGGGTCTCGGCATGCTCGACCTTTCCGCCCGGCGGTTCGGGGAAGCATTCGACCGGCTCGAGCGAGTGTCCCGGGGACCTGCAAGCCGCGACCTCCTGGTCCGGGCGGTGCCGGATCTGGTGGAAGCAGCCGTGCGCAGCGGCATGCCGGATCGCGCCCACGGACCACTGGCAGCGTTCCGCCACTGGGCTGAGTACGTCGACCGCCCGGTCGCCACCGGGCTCGTACTACGCTGCCGGGCCTTGCTGGCCGACGACGGCGACGCCGATGCGCTGTACGCCGAGGCGCTGCGGCTCCACGAGCGGCACGGCGGCCCCTATGAGCGCGCCCGTACCCAGTTGGTCTACGGCGAGTGGCTGCGCCGCCGGCGCCGCCGTACCGAGGCCCGCGCCCATCTCGCGGCGGCGGTGTCCGCGTTCGAGCGCCTCGGCGCGGGGCTCTGGGCCGAGCGTGCGCGCGGCGAGCTAGCCGCCTTCGGCGAGCGGGGCGATGAGCCTCAGCGCAGCGGCCCGCTCACCCTGTTGACCCCGCAGGAACTGCAGGTCGTACGGCTGGCCGCCACCGGTCACACGAACAAGGAGATCGCCGCACAGCTATTCCTCAGCCCACGGACCGTCGGCCACCACCTCTACAAGGCGTATCCGAAACTCGGCGTCACCGGTCGCGCCGAGCTGACTGACCTCGTCCAGCCCGCTGTTGGCGAGCCCTGATCGACCGGATGCGCATGTCGGGGAGCGTGGATGCAGTGGGTCAGACATCCCAAGGGGCCCAGGTCCTGTGGTCACCCGCTGATGACCGTCATCCGCTGGAGGTTGTAGGCGAAGATCCCGAGTCCGACCCAGTTCCGTGTGCCTGCGTGATGGCGTAGGCGCGGTGCGGCGCAGTCCGAACCCTCGTTTGAGGTGGCTGATGCGGGCCTCGATGCCCACGCGCCAGTTGCGCAGGGGGCGGAAGGATCGACTCTGCTCGTGTTGTCGGCGGGTCTTGCTCAGCGTGCCCCCGCGTTGCAGGCCGATGTGTCTGACGCCGAGGTCGGCGAGGGCTTTGTCGTTGGCGGCGGTGCCGAAGCCTCGATCGCCAGCCACCGTTGCCGGGATGCGGCCGGTGGCCTTACTGGGTGGGGTGTTGAGGCTTGCCTTTGCGAATGGGGCGGGCATCGGGATCGGCCGACGACACATCCGGTCGGGGATGGTGCGGTTACCTGCCAGGCGCTGCGCGGTCTGCCTCAGCAGTCGCTCCACCCCAGCGACCGTCTGCGCCAGGTCATTGACCAGACGGTTGAGCCGACCTGACGGCCGCCGGGATGCGGTATGGCGGGCATTGCGGATCACCGCGGCCACGTCGGTGAGCGTGCGAGTGGCGATGGTGGCGGCCGTCGCGAAAACGGGTCCGACGGGCCGCTCCAGCGGCCTTGATCCGTCGCACCAGCCCGTTCAGTTTGCGGACGCCGTGCTCCACCGACGCCAACGCGATCTGTCGCCCCGAGACTCGCAGCACCGGCCACCACCTCCGGAGAGAATGACACCGACGTCATTGTCAACCGGCCGAACCTCCGAGCGCTGTGATCGCCGAGGCCGGAAACACTTACCCCGGGGACTTCTTCAGGGGCAAGTAGCTAGTGGCCGACGCCAGTCATCGGTTTCCCGGACACCGGTAACGATGACCGATGCGTCACTGGGGAGCCCCCGCCTAGCGTTTCCAGCGTTCAGACAGCGGTCGTCGGCCGCAACGCTCGAATTCGTCAGAAACAACCATCGAGAGCAACGCCCACGACGAGGAGACGACAATGACGAAGTACTTTCTGAGCCTCCCCCACGACTCCGTCGAGGAGCCGACGACGGAGGGCATGGACCCCGGGGAGCTGCTGGAGATAATGGCCGCGGTCGATGCGTTCAACACCGCCCTTCAGCAGGCGGGCGCGTTCGTGTCCGCTGGAGGCCTGCACCCGCCGTCGAACGCGACCACGGTGGACTACTCCGGTGATAGCCCCGTACTCACACCAGGCCCCTTCGTCGAGGCCGAGGAGTACCTCGGGGGCTTCTGGATCATCGAGGCCGAAAACGACGACGTCGCGATCGAATGGACCAAGCAGGTCTCGCGGGCGCTGCGAAGCAGGATCGAGGTACGTGCCCTCCAGGAGGAACCCACTGCCTGACGGTCCGGCCGGCGACACATCAATGGCCCGAAGGCATGCGGCTTCGCTCTGATCCGACCGGGTTGGTAGATGCCACTGGAACCGTGCTTGCTCGCGAAGGCGACATCCTCTACGTGAAGGGTGGGACCGGAGACAATGGCGTATTTGTGGTGTCCGAAATCGAGAAGGTGATTCCCGCAGAATCGGTCACACCCTCAACGCGTTAACTCGCGCAACGCCGGGCCGGTCAGCACCCGTAGGGTCCGGTGCACGCTCACGACGAGCAACGGTCAGACCAGCAGGACAAGATCAACTCAGCGAGCGACACTCACCACGCAGGCTGATCCACGGATCGAGGCTAATAGCGACCCGGCCGCAGAAGCCAGACAACGTGCGCTGGTTCGCACTGCACGCCGGGAACGACGACAGCGCCGCGAGGGAGCCGGCTCGGCAGCGATGTCAGACAAGGCCACTGCTGTACTGCGCGCTTTCGCCGGTCGGATCACGCTTGCGACCCGTAGCGGATAGCCCGCGTCGTTCTCCAACGGCCACGCCGGCCGCACCGCGCCACGCAAGCCAATGACACCCAGGTATTGGGGTCAGCACAGCCCTGGTCACCCCATGGCGGCCCGGTTGTGCCCGCCGCAGCCACCGAGCCGCTTACTCCGCGTCTACTCGAGCACCCACACCAACCCCGCTCCGCCTACCCGAAAGGTCAACGTTATGACACTCCCGTTCGACCTCCGAAGGGTGCAGAGGAGAACCCTGATCCTCCTCATGGTGAGCCAGGTCGTCGGCAGCATCGCGGTCACGCTCACCTTCGCCGTAAGCGGGATACTGGCGGCCGAGTTGGCTGGCTCCTCCGGCGCTGCCGGCCTGGCTCAGGCGACCCTGATCCTGGGTGCTGGGGCGGCCTCCTACCTGCTGGCAACGTTGATGAACAGGAAGGGCAGGCGCGGCGGACTGGTTGCCGGCTACCTGATCGGCGCCATCGGCGCAGGTACGTGTGTCGTGGCCGCGACCACCGAGAGCTTCATTCTCCTGATCGCCGGCATGGGCGCGCTCGGTGCATCATCGGCGTCAACGAACAGTTGCCGATACGCGGTCACCGACCTCGCCCCGGAGGACCGCCGCGCCACCACGCTGTCGATGGTGGTGTGGGTCGCCACGGTGGGTGCGGTGCTGGGGCCCCTGATGGTCGGCCCGGCCCAGGCCGTGTCCACACGGCTCGGCCTGCACCCGCTGGCGGGGCCGCTGCTGGTCGACATGACCGGCGCACTCATCGCGGCACTGGTGATCTTCAGCCTGCTTCGACCCGACCCACTGATCATCGCCCGAACCTTGGGACGGCCGACTGGCCACCAAGCCGAACGCCACCGTGTGCGACCTCAGCGTCACGCCTCCCCACTCGGCCCGGGTATCGCAGCACTGATGCTCGCCAACGCCACCATGGTGGCCGTCATGGTCATGACGCCGCTGGAAATGCACCACCAAGGCGCAGCCCATACCGCCATCGGCGCTGCCCTCTCAGCCCACTTCCTCGGAATGTACGCGTTCGCCCCCCTGTCCGGCATCCTCTCCGACAGAGCCGGAGTGCCAACGGCATTGGTTACGGGAGGGGCCGTGCTGCTGGTCTCACTCGTGGTGCTGGTCGGCTGGTTCGGGCAGAGCCCGTTCACGCATGGACTCGGCCTCTTCCTGGTTGGCCTCGGCTGGTCGGTGTGCACCGTGGCGGCCTCATCGCACATCGCCGCAGGCTCGATGGGCGATACCCGCATGCAAGGCGCCGCCGACACCGCCATGACAGTCATGGCCGCGGCCGCGGCCGCAGCCGCGGGGCCGCTCATGGCGCTCTGGGGCTTCAATGGCCTGCTCGCCCTGGCCGCGGTGATGTCAACCGGGATCCCGCTGGCGGCGCACCGGATCCAACCCCAAAAGGCACCACTTACGACGCCGGAGGGCTTGATCTCGAGAACACCGCATCTCCCGCTGCGCCGCGCAGCCGCGCGGCCTCTCCGGACCTTGGGCGTTCTACCCCAAACAGGCGCAGACCAGATCGCACCTGGCCTGAAAGGAACGGACCATGACCGAACCTGAACGCAACGCCCTAGCAGCGCAGCGTAGAGGCGGGCCGGATCAGGTGGATCCGCCAGACCCTGCGGACGCCTACAACGCCGAACTACGCGCGCACAACGCACGACTGCGCACCGCCACAGGCGTCCAGGCCGGCGACCGGGTACTCGACATCGGCTGCGGCACCGGACAAACGACCCGCGACGCCGCCCGGACCGCCGCGCCCGGGACCGTGCTTGGCATCGACCTCTCCGCCGCAATGCTGCAGCGTGCCCGCGCACTCACTGCATCCGCACACCTCGACAACGCGACCTACCGGCACGGCGACGCCCAGGTGTACCCCTTCCCCAACGCGCACTACGACCTCGCCATCAGCCGCTTCGGAACGATGTTCTTCCCCGATCCCCTCGCCGCGTTCACCAACATCGCACGGGCGCTGCGCACTGGTGCACGCCTGGTGATGCTCGTCTGGCAGAGCCGGGAGCGCAACGAGTGGGCATCGGCCCTTTACGCGGCCCTCGGAACCTCCACACAAGAATCCAGGCTCCCAGGCCCGGGCACGACTGCGGTACACCCTCCAGACCCACCACACCAGCGGGGCGGGGGTCGTCTTCGACTCACGCGCATGGCTCATCACCGCTCACCGCACCGACAGCGGCCAACCCACCAGCACCCGACCCGCCACGACCAAGAGGAACGCACCATGACCAAGCAAACGGTCACCATCGACGGGATAGACCTGTGCTACGAGGCGTTCGGCGACCCGGCCGATGCCACCGTGTTGTTGATCGCCGGCGGAGCACAGTCGATGATCTGGTGGGAAGAGGGGTTCTGTACCCGGCTCGCCGAGGCGGGTCGCCACGTCGTGCGTTACGACCACCGCGACACCGGCCGGTCGACCAGCTCACCGCCCGGGCGACCGTCGTACACCGCCCACGATCTGACCACCGACCCGCTGCGAATCCTGGACACCCTGGGAGTGAGTCGCGCACACCTGGTCGGGCTGTCGATGGGAGGCGGCATCGCCCAGCGCATCGCCCTCGAACACCCCGAACGGGTGAGCACCTTGTGCCTGGCCTCAACCAGCCCCGCCGTCCCGGCCGAGCACGATCGTAAGCTCCCACCGCCGAGTCCACAGGTGATGGCCACGTTCACCGACCCCGAACCCGGGCCCGACTGGACCGACCGGGACGCAGTGGTGGCTTATCGGGTCGAGGCTGAACGGCCGTACGCGGGAAGCCTCGGGTTCGACGAGCCGCGCTACCGACAGCTCGCCACCCAGGAGGTCGATCGAACCCGGGACATGGCCGCCTCGATGACCAACCACTTCGTCCTCGACGACGACACCCCGACCGGCTCCCGGCTCGACCAGATCACCGCCCCCACCCTGGTCCTGCACGGCACCACCGACCCGATGTTCCCCCTCGAGCATGGCCAAGCCCTCGCCGCCGAGATCCCCGGCGCGCAGCTGGTCCTCCTCCCCGGCGCCGGGCATCAACAACCGCCACGAGAACTCTGGGACCTAGCCATCGCGGCAATCGTCGAGCACACCGAAGAAGGCTGAAGCCCATGTTCCTCGCCGAACAACCCGGGCGGATCCATTCGCCCGATCTGCAGGTCACTTCTGTGCTCGACCAGGCCCGTGCCTACGAGGGCGTATCACCCTACCTCGACGCGGCGGCGGCCCGAACCCTGATAGCAGGCGACGTGACGAGGTCCAGAGCCCTCCGCCCTGCACTGAACAACCCCTACCTGACCCAGTCCAGCGAGCCACAAGACAGCGGCGTCGCCGACCTGGCATCGCTATACGTGATGCATGGCCAGGAATAGCGTCTATCACCCTCACCGCAGCAAGGAGGCAACGAGCCATGAGTACATTCGCGCTCATCCACGGCGCCGGCGTCGGCGGAGGCTGGTTTTGGCACCTCGTAGAAGCCGAACTCCGATCCCTCGGACACACCACTGTCGCCCCCACACTGTGGACCGGCGACGATACGGCGACCTTAGACGACTACGCCGACACCGTCGTCAACACAATCGACACACAGGATGAGCTCTTCGTTGTTGCGCATTCGTTCGGCGGGTTCACCGCACCCCTGGTCGCCGAACGTCTCCCCACCGCCGGACTCATCTACGTCACCGCCATGATCCCCCGGCCCGGCGAACCGCCGGCCGATTGGTGGAGCAACACCGGACACCCGGAGGCTGTTCGAATCCAAGCCGCCAAAGACGGTGGCCTCACCGGCTCCTCCAACCCATACGTTGGCTACTTCCACGACGTGCCCAAGCATCTGGCCGACCAGGTGTCGAGTAGGGAACCGCCCCCGCCCTCCAACTCCGCCTACTACGAGCCCTGGCCCCTCGACACCTATCCGACCACGCCAACGCGATACATCCTCTGCACCGAGGACCGGCTCTTCCCCGCAGCCTTCCAGCGCCAACTTGTACGTGAGCGACTCGGAATCACCCCCGACGAGATCGCGAGCGGCCACTGCCCCGCCCTCAGCCACCCCACAGAGCTCGCAGCAATGCTCAACACGTTCACACCAGCCCGCAACGAAGCGTCCGGCATCGGCTGACCATGCTTGCTCGGACCACCCCGCCACGAAGGGCCGACAGAACGCCGCCACTTGGCGCTGACAGTTGCACTCACGCGGGCCGCACCTGCACGGTCACCGCCGCTACCGACCGAGTACCAAGCCGCAAACGAGGAGCAGATCCCTGACCAAGCACGGCCGTCCAACGCCGTGAACGCCTCGACCGAGCGAACAGCATCCGGGGCGCCGGCCTATGCCAAGAAGGAAGACCCACATGTCCACTGACAACACACACCACCTTGATGGGCCGTTGTCTCGACACAACGTTCATGGCGGCGACGGGGACCTTGACAGCAAGTATTCTTGCGTTCGGGTCGGCGAGCCCGGCAGACTCGGCTGCACCCACGCAGGGCCCACCAGCAGAGTCGCGCTGAAGGCCAACGGCGTACTCGAGAACATCGAGGTCGACCATCGCACCTCGCTGCTGGACCTGCTGCGCGAGCGGCTCGACCTCACCGGCACCAAGAAGGGGTGCGACGCGGGCGCCTGTGGTGCCTGCACGGTGCTGGTCAACGGCGACCGCGTCAACGCCTGCCTCACCCTGGCGGTTCGGCTGCAGGACGCCGAGATCACAACCGTGGAGGGCTTGGCCACGGCCGACGATGATCTCCATCCGCTGCAGCAGGCGTTCATCGACCACGACGCCTTCCAGTGTGGCTACTGCACACCTGGGCAGATCATGTCCGGCATCGGCTGCATCGAGGAAGGGCACGCAGGCTCCGCCGAGGAGATCCGCGAGTGGATGAGCGGCAACATCTGCCGCTGCGGCTGCTACGTGAATATCGTGCGCGCGGTCGAGCAGACCGCGCGCGGGAAATGAGGCCGGGCGACCATGTATCCCTTCGACTTCACCAAGGTCTCCGACACCCAAGGTGCACTCGCGGCCGGCCGGCGCGGCGGCCGGTACATCGCCGGCGGCACCACCCTGGTCGACCTGATGCGCGAAACCGTCGAACGCCCCGAGACGCTGGTCGACATCAGCGCGCTGCCGCTGCGCGAGGTCACCGTCACCGAGCGCGGGGGCCTGCGCATCGGTGCGCTGGTGCGGATGGCCGAGGCCGCCGCCCACCCCAAGGTTCGCGCCCTCTACCCGGTCATCTCCCAGGCACTGGAACTGAGCGCGTCCGCCCAGTTGCGCAACATGGCCACCATCGGCGGCAACATCATGCAGCGCACCCGGTGTACGTACTTCCGCGACGTGACCGCGGCCTGCAACAAGCGAGAGCCTGGCTCCGGGTGCGCCGCGTTGGAGGGCTTCAACCGCACCCACGCGATCCTGGGCGCCTCGGACCAGTGCGTGGCCACGCACCCCTCCGACGTCGCCGTGGCCTTCGCGGCGCTGGAGGCGAGGGTGCACCTGCTAGGCCCGGACGGGGCACGCAGCGTCGCCTTCGGGGACTTTCTGCTGCGGCCGGGCAGCACCCCGAACCGTGAACAGGCCCTGCGGCAGGGCGAGTTGATCACTTCGGTGGAGATCCCTGCCCATCCGCGTCCGCTGAAGTCGGGCTACCTCAAGGTACGCGACCGGCAGTCTTATGAGTTCGCTCTCACCTCCGCGGCCGTCGCCCTGCACCTCCGCGGCGGTGTGATCCACGAGGCGAAGGTCGCCGCTGGAGGCGTGGGCACCGTGCCGTGGAAGCTGCCCGCGGTAGAGCGGCACCTCATTGGCGAACGCCCCTCGCAAGCGCTGTGGACACAGGCCGCGGAACGAGCGGCGCACGGAGCCCGCCCCCTGGAGCACAACCGCTTCAAGATCGAGCTCCTCAAACGCACCGTCGAACGCCAGCTGCGCATCGTAGGAGATACCCCGTGAGTCCGCAGCCGCAAGAAGCCGTCGGGGCGCCGCTCTCCCGGGTGGACGGCCGTCTGAAGGTCACCGGCAAGGCGCTGTACGCCGTCGACCACACCGTCGACCACGACATCGACGCGGCCGTGTACGCGGTCGTCATCGGCAGCAGCATCGGCCGAGGCCGCACGACCGGCATCGACACCCGCGCGGCGCTCGCCCAGCCCGGCGTACTGAAGGTGATCAGCCACCTCAACGCTCCCACGCTGCCCTACCAGCGCAACCCGCTCCCGCTCAACCCGCCGGGCGAGCGACTGCAGGTCTTCCAGGACGACAAGGTCCTCTTCCACGGGCAGCCGGTCGCCGTCGTGGTCGCCACCACGCTGGAGGCCGCCCAGCACGCCGCCGGTCTGGTGAAGGTGACCTACGACGCCCAGCAGCCCTCGACCGACATGACCGACGCGCCGACCGGCGAGCCCCAGCCCCAGACCTACGTACGGGGCGACGCGGACAAAGCGCTGGACTCTGCCGCCGTACACATGGAGATGACCTACCGGGCCGCCCGCAACCACCACAACGCGATGGAGCCGCACGCCACCATCGCCCGCTGGGACGGCGACAAGCTGACCGTCTGGGACAAGACCCAGTGGGTGTTCGGCACGCAGATGGAACTCGCCACGGTGTTCGGTATGGCGGTGGAGTCGGTGCGCGTCATCTCGCCGTTCGTCGGCGGCGGGTTCGGCAGCGGGCTGCGGACCTGGCCGCACGTCATCATCGCGGCCCTGGCCGCTCGCGAGACCAGGCGCCCGGTCAAACTCGCCCTGACGCGCAGGCAGTTGTACTTCGGGACGGGCTTCAGGCCTGCCTATGAGTACACGGTGCGCCTGGGCAGCGACCGGCGCGGGCGCCTGACCGCGATGGTTCACGACGTGCGCGCCGAAACGTCGAGATACGAGACGTTCATGGAGTCCGTCCTCAGCCCCGGGCAGATGCTGTACAGCATGCCCAACGTCCGCCAGGCATACCGGACGGTGCCACTGGACGTGAACACCCCGCTGTACATGCGCGGCCCCGGATACACCACCGCCTGCTACGTTATCGAGTCGGCGATGGACGAACTCGCCCACAAACTGGGCATCGACCCGATCGAGTTGCGGCTGCGCAACGAACCCGACGCCGACGAGTCCAGCGGGCTGCCGTTCTCCACCCGCAAGCTGCGCGAATGCTACGCCGTCGGCGCCCGTGAGTTCGGCTGGAACCGGCGCAACCCCAAGCCGCGCGCCACCCGTGACGGCGACTGGCTGATCGGCACCGGCATGGCCGCCGGCGTCTACGACACCGCCCGCCACGACGCCCAGGCGTCGGTCAGGCTGGACGCCGACGGCACCGCGCTGGTCCAGTCCGCGGCCGGCGACATGGGCCCGGGCACCTACACCTCCCAGACCCAACTCGCCGCCGACGCCCTCGGCCTGACGATGCGCGACGTGACGTTCCGCCTCGGCGACTCCCTCATGCCACCGGCCCCGGCGCACGGCGGCTCCTGGACCATGGCCAGCGTCGGATCGGCCGTCCAGGACGGCTGCGACAAGCTGCGGCAGCAAGCCATCGAACTCGCCGTCGCCGACGAGAAATCGCCGCTGCACGGCGTCGACCCCGGCACTGTCGTGGTCCGCGCGGGCCGGCTGCAGGTCAAAGACAACCCCGCACGCGGCGAGACCTACCAGCAACTCTTGACCCGCAACAAACGCACCCATCTCCAAACACTCGGATCCTTCACCCGGCCCACAGGGCCGCAACGCTTCTCCCTGTACGCCTACGGCGCGACGTTCGCCGAGGTCGCCGTCGACACCCGACTGGGTCTGGTGCGGGTGCGGCGGATGCTCGGCGTGTACGACGCGGGCCGCATCATCAACCCCAAACTCGCCGACAGCCAAGCCCTGGGCGGCATGGTCGGCGGTATCGGCCAGGCCCTGCTGGAGCACACGATCACCGACCACCGCGACGGCCGCATCGTCAACGCCAACCTCGCCGACTACCTCGTCCCCGTCAACGCCGACATCCCCGGCCTGCGGGCGATCTACCTCGACGGCGACGACCGCAAGGCCGACCCCATCGGCGTCAAGGGCCTGGGAGAGCTCGTGCAGATCGGCGCGGCGCCCGCCATCGCCAACGCGGTCTTCCACGCCACCGGCCGCCGCGTCCGCGAACTGCCCATCACCGTCGAGGCCCTGCTCTGAGCACAAGGGCGCCCCTCTGACCGTCCGGCGGCAGACCGCGCGGCCCGCCGCCGGACACCAGCGCCAGCGCCGTGTCACCTCCCCCTCGACGACACCGCAACCGCCCGCTCACGCGGAGAGCTCACCATGCTGAACATCGCAGACACGCTGCACACCTGGTGCCGCCAGAGCCGCCCCATCGCCCTCGCCATCGTCGTCCACGTCAGCGGGCAGCGCACCCCTGCCGCCCGGCACCGCACTCGCCATCAACACCGACGGCACGGCGGTCGGCAGCATCTCCGGAGGCTGCGTGGAAGGAGCCGTGTCTACGTTGTGTGACCTGTCCTTCGCGTTGTTCGGACACGCGCACAGCGTGTGGTCCCCGAATGGTCCCCAGGCACCAGTGCTGCTCCAGCGCGTCACGTCAGGCGCGGCCACTCCCAGGGTCAGTGGATGTGGGAGCCGCCATTGACGTCGTAGGTGGCGCCGGTGATGTAGCCGGACTCCGCCCGGCACAGGTACGCGACGAGGTCGGCGACGTCTTCGACCTTGCCCAGTCGTCCCATGGGCGTCCCCGCCAGGAGCCGCGCCTTGTGCTCGTCGTCCAGGGCGCCGGCGGTGATGTCGGTGTCGATGAGGCCGGGTGCGACGGCGTTGACGGTCACGCCGGCCGGTCCGAGCTCGCGGGCCAGGGCCCTGGCGAAGCCGAGCTGGGCGGCCTTGGCGGCGGAGTAGGCCACGCCGCCGAAGACGCCGCCGCCGCGTTCGGCCGAAACCGACGACAGGAAGACGATCCGGCCGAAGCCGCGCTCGGCCATGCCTGGGGCGACGCGGCGGGTGACGTTGTAGGCGCCGCGTACGTTGACGGCGAAGACGCCATCCCATTCCGTGCCGGTGACCTGCAGGAACGGGATCGGTGAGGTGATGCCGGCGTTATTGACGAGGGCTCCGGCGGGAGGCGCTGAGGCGTCGAGGTGGGCCATCGCGGCTTCGACGGAGGTCTCGTCGGTGATGTCGCAGCCGAGGCCGAACGCCTGCACGCCGTGGCGGTGGGCGACCTGGTCGGCGGTTTCCTTGGCGCCGGCTTCGTCCAAGTCGAGGATGGCAAGGTTCCAGCCGGTGGCGGCGAGGGCGTGTGCGGTGGCGCGGCCGATGCCACGCCTGGAGCCCGCGCCGGTGACGATGGCGGTCAGATCGGAGATGGACATGAGCGTTCCCCCGAGGGATCAGGGACGGGCCAGTTCGGCCCGGATCGTGGCGATGATGGCGTCGGTCGACAGCCCGTAGCGGTCGTGCAGGGTGGGCAGGGCGCCCGCGGCCAGGAACGCGTCGGGCAGAGCGATCGGAACGACGCGCGCGCCCACGCCGGCGAAGGCGAGAGTGGAGGCGACGGATTCGGCGAGCCCGCCGACGACGCTGTGATTCTCCAGGGTGACGACGAGGCGGTTCGTACAAGCCGCGCGCAGGACGGCCTCGGTGTCCAAGGGCTTGATGGTCGGCACGTGGAGCACTGCCGCGTCGACGTGGTCGGCCTCCAGCCGGGAGGCGGCCTGCAGGGCGCGCATGGTCATCAGCCCGGTGGAGATGAGCACGACGTCCCGGCCGGTGCGCAGCTCGGCGGCCTTGCCGAGCTCGAAGCGGTAGTCGTACTCGTCGAGGATCCTGGGCACGGCCCCGCGCAGGAGCCGCAGGTAGGTGGGGCCTGGGGTGGCGGCGAGCGCGGGCACGGCCTGTTCGATGTCCACGGCGTCGCACGGGTCCACGATGGTGAGGCCGGGGCAGCCGCGCAGGATGGCCAGGTCCTCGGTGGCCTGGTGGCTGGGCCCGTAGCCGGTGGTGAGCCCGGGCAGGGCGCCGACGACGTTGACGTTGAGCCCGGGTTCGGCGATGTCCAGGCAGAGGAAGTCGTAGGCGCGGCGGGTGGCGAACACCGAATACGTGGAGGCGAACGGGACCAGCCCCACCTCGGCCAACCCGGCGGCGGCGCCGAGCATCGCCTGCTCGGCCATGCCCATCTGGAAGAACCGCCCGGGGTGTGCGTCGCGGAAGACATGCATGTCGGTGTATTTGGCCAGGTCGGCCGACAACCCGACGATCTCCGGGCGCTGCTCGGCCAGGCGGGCCAGCGCGTGGCCGAAGGGAGCTGATGTGGTGCGCTGGCCGGGGTCGGCGAACGAGGCGATCATCGCCGACGTGGTCAGCCTCTTGGCCATGGTCATCGGTGCGAGCCCTCCTGGAGCTGGTCGCGGGCGATCTGCCACTCGTGCTCTTCCACGCGCATGAAGTGCGCTTTGTCGCGGTTCTCCAGCAGCCGAACCCCCCGTCCGATGCGGGTGTCGCAGATCAGCACCGAGGGCGAGCCGCGATGCGCGCGCAATTGGTCGAAGGCGGCCAGCAGCGCGGGGATGTCGTTGCCGTCGACCCGCAGCGCGTGCCAGCCGAAGGCCCGCCACTTGTCGGCCACCGGCTCGGTCCGCAGCACGCCCGCGGTGGCCCCGTCCGCCTGCAGCCCGTTGACGTCGACAATCGCCGTCACGTTGTCGAGGCCGTGGTGCGCGCAGGCCAGCGCGGCCTCCCAGGTGGAGCCCTCGTCGAGCTCCCCGTCGGACAGCAGGTTGAACACGAGGGCAGGGTTGCCGGTGTGGCGCAGGCCGAGCCCCATGCCGGCGGCCACCGCGAGGCCGTGGCCCAGCGAGCCTCCGGAGATCTCCATGCCGGGGGTGTAGGACGCCATCCCCGACATCGGCAGCCGCGAGTCGTCGGCGCCGTACGTCCGAAGTTCCTCGACGGGGATGACGCCGTACTCGGCGAGCGCGGCGTACAGCGCGATGGCGTAGTGGCCGATCGACAGCAGGAAACGGTCCCGGCCCGGCCAGTGCGGGTCGTCCGGCCGGAAGCGCAGCCGGCTGCCGTACACGACGGCGAGGATGTCGGCGACGCCCAGTGCCTGGCCGATGTACCCCTGGCCCTGGACTTCGGCCATGTCCAGCGCGTACCCCCGGATCCGGTGCGCGGACCCTCGCAGCCCGTCGACCCGCTCCTTGGTCATCGACGTCACTGTGCCGCTCCCCTTTCGTAGGTGATCGTTTCCGTGCGCGACGCTTGCTCGAGCGCCGCCACCCTTTCGCGTTCGTTCCGCCCCCAGGTTTCCTGCGTGATCAGCGCGGCGAGCAGGCCGAGCAGCCCGTAGCCGCTCAGCAGCGCGGCGGGCCCGATCCAGCCGAACGACGCGTACAGGGCCGTGGCCAGCAGCGGAGTGAACCCGGAGACGACGGCTGAGAGCTGGTAGGCCAGCGATGCCCCGGTGGTGCGGGTCTTGGTCGCGAACAGCTCCGAGAACCACGCCCCCTGCACCCCGGCCAGCGAGTTCTGGCAGACCGCGTAGCTGACGACGAACGCGACCACAATCCAGGCCGCAGTCCCCGTATTGACCATCAGGAACAGCGGGAAGCCCCAGAGCAGCGTGATCGCGGTGCCCAGCAGATAGACCGGGCGGCGCCCTACCTGGTCCGTCAGCGCGCCCCAGGCCGTAGTGGCGGCTATGCCGAGCGCGGCCGCGAGCATCAGCCCGGTCAGGCTGACCGACCTGTCCGCCAGCTTCTCGCTCGCCAGGTACGACAGCATGAAGGTCACGGTGACGGCGTAGCCGGCGGTCTCGGTGATGCGCAGGCTGAAGGCGCGCAGCACGGTGCGCCAGTCGTCCCGCAGCACCTCCAGCAGCGGATTCTTGGCGATCTCGCCTTCTTCCTTCAACTCCTCGAACTCCGGCGACTCCTCGATCTTGAGCCGGATGACGATGCCTACCACGATCAGCACGACGCTGAGCAGGAACGGCACCCGCCACGCCCATTGCTCGCCGAGTGGCACGCTCACCAGGAAGGCCAGGTTGGCCAGCAGCAGCCCGACCGGGAAGCCCGCCTGGGTGATGCCGGTGTAGAGGCCGCGCCGGCGCCACGGCGCGTGCTCGAAGGACATGAGGATCGCGCCGCCCCACTCGGCGCCGAAGGCCAGCCCTTGCACCACCCGCACGGCGACCAGCAGGATCCCCGCCCAGACCCCTACTTGCTGGTACGTCGGCAGCGCCCCGATGAGCACCGTCGCGATGCCCATCAACAGCAGGGAGCCGACCAGCACGGGCTTGCGCCCGATCTTGTCACCGAGGTAGCCGCCGACGATCCCGCCGAGCGGCCGCACCGCGAACCCGATCCCCAAGGTCGCGAAGGACAGCAAGGTGCCCGACAGCGGATCGCTCGCCGGGAAGAAGACCTGGTTGAAGTACAGGGCGGCGGCCGTGCCGAAGCCGATGAAGTCGTACGTCTCGATGGTCGCGCCGACCGAGGTGCCGAGGGCGACCTTCTTCCTCTCCGGTGTACCGGCGACCGGATGCCATGGGGTGACCTTCGCGTCAGCCATCTCAGTGCTCCTGGGGGTGAGAGGAAGGCCGGAGCCGGTTCCTCACCGGGGCTATCTGCCGACTGTTAACAGTCAGCAATTGAGAGCGTGACCGGCATCACCCACTCCTGTCAAGAGCAGGATCGATCGGACTGTTGACAGTCGCCACTTGTCGCGACGCCGGACTACGATGGGGATCGCCACCCACAGAAGGAGAGTGCGTGACCAGCGTCGAACCTCTGCCCAGCCTGGACCGCAGCACCCTGCGTGAACGCGCGCTGCAGGCCCTGCGGTCGGCGATCACCTCCGGGCAATACCGGCCGGGTGACCATCTCGGGGAGGTCGAACTCGCCGCCCGTCTGGGCATCAGCAGAGGAACCGTCCGCGAGGCCCTGCGCCATCTGCAGCAGGAAGGACTCGTCACTCCCGGACGCCGCGGCATGCTCCGCGTCAACACCCTGTCCGCCAAGGAGATCAAAGGGCTCTACCAGGTGCGGGCCGCCCTCGAAGGACTGGCCGTGGCGACCGTCATCAACTCCCCTCACCGCGACACCGCCGTGAAGACCCTGCGCTCGGCCCTGACCCGGCTGTCCGACCACGACGCCGACTTCCCCCAGCGCGTGGCCGCCGACCTCGGATTCCACCTGCTGCTGTGCGAGCTCGCCGACAACCCGATGCTGGTTGAGAGCTGGCAGCACCTGGAAGGGCGCATCCGGGTCGCGATCATGAGCCACGACGCCGCCCAGCTGCCCGAGATGATGTCCCACGACCGGCACGCACCGATCGTCGACGCGATCGAGAGCGGCGACGTGTCCGCCGCGGTCACGGTCGTCGAAGACCACATGGCCGCGGCCGCCGAACTCTACGCGGGCGTGTGAGCACGACGACCGCGGAGACGCAGCGCCTGTTCACGGAAGACGGGCCCACTCCCGCCTCGACGTCATCGCGTTCGCCACGTGGGATGGCGGAGCTGTCATGGAGTCACTGGGCGCCGTAGAGGTCTGCGGCGGCTGCCATGTGCTCCCGCACCACTTGCACGGCGGCGGTCACGTCAGCCGCCTCGATCGCGTCGACGATCGGTGCGTGTCGGGTGTGCGACATGATGCGGGGCAGCTGGGCGGCGTCGTGGCTCATGATCGCGACCCGGATGCGCCCTTCCAGGTGCTGCCAGCTCTCAACCAGCATCGGGTTGTCGGCGAGCTCGCACAGCAGCAAGTGGAACCCGAGGTCGGCCTCCACCCGCTGGGCGAAGTCGGCTTGGCTGTCCGACATGACCGCCAGAGCTTCCCGCAGGGTTGCGATCGCCTGCAGCCGGTTCGGAGACTCGATGATCGTGGCCACGGCCAGGCCTTCCAGGGCGGCCCGTACCTCGTACAGGCCCCGGATCTCCCGGGGGCTGAGCTCGTTCACACGGAGCATCCCGCGCTGCCCGGCGCTGACGAGTCCCTCCTGTTCCAGGTGGCGCAGCGCCTCTCGGACGGTTCCTCTGCTGATGCCGAGCCCGGTGGCCAGTTCGACCTCCCCGAGATGATCGCCCGGACGGTACTGCCCTAACAGTCAACTGCAATATTCCTCAACTCCGGCGTTCTGGACAGTGAGGGCACCACGATGACCCCCGGCGAAGACTGGCGATCCTGGAAACGTCGCCGACAACCTCCTGGGCCGTCATTGATCACTCGCCTGGCAACTCGCCGGGCGCTGCAGTGGCGTCGTCGTGGCCTCAGGGGCAAAGCACGCGGATCCAATGGCGGCACCGGCTGGATGGCGGCACCGGCTGGGCAGCCGGTCAGGCCGGGCGACCGGCGGTGCCGAGGGTGCGATAGCGCTTGAGGCGGGCGGCGAGGCGCTCGGCGGGGTCGGCCCGCAGCACCTGGAGGAGTTGGCGTTCGAGTTCGCGCCCCGCCCGCCGGCAGAACTCCTGCGACTCGTCGGCGGCGTCGGCATGCTCGGGGATGATCCGGTCGGCGATGCCGTTGGCGAGCAGGTCGGCGGACCGGACGCCCTGCTCCGCCGCCGTCTGAGGAGCGTGCCGCGTGTCGCGGTGGACGATGGCGCTCGCGCCCTCCGGAGGCAGCGGGGAGAGCCAGCCGTGCTGCGCGACGAGCACCCGGTCACACGGGATGAGCGCGAGGGCGCCTCCGCCGCTGCCCTGCCCGAGCAGCAAGGAGAGCGTCGGCGCTTCGAGGGTGACCAGTTCGGCCAGGCAGCGGGCGATCTCCCCGGCCATCCCGCCCTCCTCCGCCTCGCTGGACAGGGCCGCGCCCGGAGTGTCGATGACGGTGACAAGCGGCAGGTTGAGCTCGTGTGCCAGTCGCATGCCGCGGCGCGCCTCGCGGAGCGCGGCCGGTCCCATCGGGCTCGTGTCCGTCTGGCCTCGCCGGTCCTGGCCGAGCAGCACGCACGGCGCGTTGCCGAAGCGGGCCAGCGCCAGCAGCAGGCCGGAGTCCTTCTCCCCCGCGCCGGTTCCGTATAGCGGCAGCACGTCCGTTGCGGCGTACCGGAGCAGTTGCCGGACGCCGGGCCGGTCGGGCCGCCGGGAGATGGTGATCGATTCCCAGGCGGGCACGTCGGGCAAGGGCTCCTCCAGCGGGTCCGCGGCCTCGGGCGGGCTGTCCGCACGCGGGAGCAGGATGCGCAGCGCGCGGTCCGTGACGTCGGCCAGTGCCTCGGGCGGCAGCACGGCGTCGATGAGGCCGTGCCGGTACAGGTTCTCCGCGACCTGGACGCCTTCCGGGAACGGCTCACCGTACAGGGCCTGGTAGACGCGCGGGCCGAGGAAGCCGATCCGCGCGCCCGGCTCGGCGACCGTGATGTGACCGAGCGAGCCCCATGAGGCGAACACGCCGCCGAAGGTCGGGTTCCGCAGATAGACCAAGTACGGCAGGCCCGCGGCCTTGTGGTGCACGATCGCCGCGGAGATCTTCACCATCTGCAGGAACGCAACCGTACCCTCCTGCATCCTGGTGCCGCCGGAGATCGGCGCCGCCAGCAGCGGAAGCCGCTCCCTGGTGGCCCGCTCGACCGCGGCCACCAGGCGTTCCGCTGTGGCGACCCCGATGGATCCGGCGAGGAAGCCGAACTCGCAGGCGATCACCGCGACGCGGCGGCCGCGAAGCCGGCCCGCTCCGGTGATCACGGCCTCGTCCAGGCCGGTCTGCTCGCGCGCTGCTGCGACGTCGGGATCGGTCGCCGGGCCGAGCGGCTGGTCCCAGCATTCGAAGCCGTCGACCGCAAGCTCGATCAGCTCGCGCGCGGTCAGCCGGGTCACGTGCCCTCCAGCCAGGATCGGATCGCCTGCTCGTCGGCGTTGAGCAAGGGCGGGGCGGCATGGTCGGCGCGGGTGGTCTCCCGCTCTCCGTCCGGCCCGGCTGCCTCGAAGAACCGCAACGGCGGCCCCGGCAGCGCAACCGTCCCGAGGCGAGGGTGCTCGACCTCGATGAGCAGCCCCTGCGCGCGGGTCTGCTCCCACGCGTACACCTCGTCCAGGCCGCGTACGCGGCCCGCGGGCACGCCGATCTCGGCAAGCCGCGCCAGCAGCTCATCGCCATCGAAACCGGCGAAAACCTCCTCGATCCGCGCCACCAGCGCCGGCCCGGCCGCCACCCGCTCGGCGTTCACCGCCATCCCCGGCTCCTGCGGATCGAGCCCGAATCCGGCGCAGAACCGCTGCCACAGGCTCTCGCTCCCCACTGCGATCTGCACCGCGCCGTCCCGGCAGCGGAACAGCCCGTACGGCGCGATCGACGGATGATGGTTGCCCTGCGCGCGACCGACCTCGCCGGCGACGGTCCACCGGGTGCCCTGGAAGGCGTGCACGCCGACGACGCTCGCGAGCAAGGACGTTCGCACGACTTTGCCCCGTCCTGTCCGTTCCCGCTCCAGCAGCGCGGACACGACGCCGAACGCGCCATACATACCGGCCAGCAGGTCGCCGATCGGCACCCCCACCCGCTGCGGATCATCAGGCCCGGACCCGGTCAGCGACATCAGGCCCGCTTCGCCCTGCGCGATCTGGTCGTAACCGGCCCTGTCCGCCTCCGGCCCGTCGTGCCCGAACCCAGTGATCGAGAGCATCACCAGCCGCGGGTTCAGCTCGAGCAGCCGGGCGGTGGTCAACCCGAGCCGGTCGAGGACGCCGGTGCGGAAGTTCTCCAGCAGCACGTCCGCCTTGCGGACCAGCGCCTCCAGAGTCGCCCGGCCGTCCTCGCCCTTCAGGTCCAGCGCGATCGACTGCTTGTTGCGATTGCAGGACAGGAAGTACGTCGATTCGCCCGCCACGAACGGCGGTCCCCAGCCGCGCGTGTCGTCGCCGGTGCCGGGCGACTCCACCTTGATCACCCGAGCCCCGAGATCGCCCAGCATCATCCCCGCATGCGGCCCGGCGAGCGCCCTGGTGAGATCGACGACGACGTATCCCGCCAGCGGCCCTGCGCTCATGCCAGCCACCCGGGCAGGACCAGAGCGGCCCAGGACAGCACGGGCGCAACCACGACGATGGTCATGCCCCAGGCCATCAGGCGTTTGAACACCTCGTCGCGGACCGTTATGTCGGAGTTGGCGACGACGAGCGCGCCGTTGGTGGAGAACGGGCTGCAGTCGACCACCGAGGACGAGATCGCCAGGGCCGCGATCAGTCCGATCGCGCTGACCTGCCCCGTCTGAAGGAACGGCACGGCGAGAGGGATAAGCGCGCCGAGGATCCCCGTCGTGGAGGCGAACGCGGACACCACCGCGCCGATCAGGCAGATCAGGAACGCGGCCAGCAGCGGCGTGCCGACGTGCGCGACGCCGTCGCCCAGCCATTTCACCGTGCCCTGATCCTCCAGCAGCGAGACGTAGGTGACGATGCCGCCGATGAGAAGCACGGTGCCCCAACTGATCTTGTCGACCGCGCCCCGAGCGGCGGAGGGGAAGATCAGGGTGAGCGTGACCGCCACGGCCAGCGCGAGGAAGCCGACGTCCAGCCCGAAAGCCAGGGCTCCCACCCCGAGGGCGAGCAGGCCGGCCAGCGTGAGCGCACGGGGCGCGTCGAGCCTGGAAAGGTCGTCATCGCCCGTTCCCCCGTGACCAGAGCCGCGGCGCGGCTCACGCCCCGCGCCGGCCGACCCCGCGCCGGCCTCCGCGAGCACCATGGCCTCGGTCTCGGCCGCTTCGCGCCCGCGCCGGAGCAGCTCCCGGCCGCCGAGGAAAGCGAAGGCGATCAGGCTGATCAGCGCGCACGCGCCCATCGCGCTGAGGAACAGGATGGCCGGGCTGCTCGCAAGCCCGCTCTTGCTGACCACGCCTGTGGTGATCGCGCCGAAGATGCCGATCGGTGAGAAGCTTCCGCCTGTAGCGCCCTGGACCACCAGCACGCCCATCAGCACGGGATTGATCCGGTACCGGGTCGCGAAACCCATCGCCACCGGTGCCACGAGGGCCACGGCCGCCGGGCTGGCTGCGCCGATCGCGGTGATCGCTGCGCACACCAAGAACATCACCCACGGCACCAGGGCGACGCGGCCGCGGACCGCGACGATCGACTTGTGCACGATCCAGTCGACGGTGCCGTTGTTCTTGGCGAGCGCGAACAGGTACGTGACCCCGACCAGGATGACGAACAGGTTCGCCGGGAAGCCGCCGAGCACGTCGGCCACTTCCACGCCGAACACGGTGGTGCCCACGACGAACGCGGCCACCAGGGCCAGCGCACCCATGTTGATGGATCTGACACCGGCTACCACGAACACCAGCACCAGCACGACCAGTGCGACGACTTCGGATGACACCGGGACCTCCTCTGTTGGGTGACTGCCCGGTTACGATCCCATTTCCGGATTGGCCTAGCCTCTGCTCCACCAGGCCTCATTGTCAATACACTGTTTCCGTGACCAAGAAGCGTCAGCAGACCACCGCCACACCTGGTCGCCTTCAGCGTCCGCGGTTGTACGAGCAACTCGCCGACCACATCGCGAGCTTCATCGAAGCCCAGGGGCTCTCCCCAGGGGACCGGCTGCCTCCAGAACGCCTGCTGGCCGCCGAGCTCGGCGTCAGCCGTGCGACCCTGAGCCGTGCCCTGGTGGCGCTCGAGGTCCAGGGCCGGGTGGAGGTGCAGCACGGCAACGGCGCCGTGGTGCTCCCACCCACTTCACAGGATGCGGATCCGGAGCTGCCGCCAGTGCTGGAGGGCCGCGACGCGGTCGAGATCGCCCAGGCGCGCGCGGCCGTGATGGCGGGGCTCGCCCGCGGCGCGGCCGCCCACCCCGACCGAAGCCTGCGCCTGGCCCTGCTGGGTCCGGACGGCCGGCCCGTCGAGTTCGCCGACGTCTGGCAGCACGTACGCCGGCTCGCCGGTCCTGGCCTGCTGGCCGACCTCGACGATCTCCTGTCGAGCGCCATGCCGCGTGAAGACGGAACCGTCGTCTCGACCAGCCGGCTGCATTCGCTCGCCCACGCCGTGGTCGCCGGCGACGGCGATGCCGCCGCAACCGCCTGCGCACACCTTTTCGAAGCCGACGATGACCACCAGCAGGCCGGCCGGCCGCCGACACCCGTGGCGCCCGGCTAGGGCACCTTTGGCGCCCTAGCCGCACGCCACCGCGTGGGTGCATTTCCCCGACGACGGCTGCGTCGTGCCAGGGCACATCTATCGACGCGGATGTTCAGCCGTAGGCGCGGTCCGGGGCGACCTCGGCGAACGACGGCCACGGCACGGACCTTCCGGCGCCGGGCGCGCCGGCAGGGTCCGGATCGATGGCTGACATAGGTCTCTCCTCCACGACGTCGACTGCCCGCCGCACCGACGGACAGCGCCGCGAGTATCCGACGTCACACCCGCCCGGACAACGCTGATGTCCGTTCAACGGGCATCGACGTGCGAGTGAGCCTCGCGCCTATTCCCCGGAGGAGCGCGTCCTGATGGGCGGAGGTCCGTTCGGCGGCGTCGAGATCGACGCATGAGCCACCTCCGGAGTGACCGCGAAGGAGCGCCGTGAAGGCATCTGCATGTGGTTCAAGTCCCTCAGTGGTCCAATGGCTCGGGCAACGAGCCGTCGGCGACGTGGGCGAGGGTGATCTCGGTGAGCAGGGCTTGCTCGTGGTCGCGTAAGGCGCTCCACACGTCCGCCAGCGGCCTGGCCACGCCCGGGTATCCGCCGTGGTCGCTCCCCTCGGGTACGCCTTCGACCACGGTGATGATGTCAGCCAGCGTGATCTCGGCGGCGGGACGGGCCAGCCAGTAACCACCCTCGGGGCCGCGCTGGCTGTGCAGGAGACCGGCGCGGCGGAGCTGGAGCAGGATGTTGTCGAGGAACTTGCGGGGAATCCCCTGAGCTGCTGCGATCTTGTCGGCCGGCACAGGCCCTGGCGGCGCCGCGGCGAGTTCGGCGGCGGCGCGCAGGGCGTATTGAGTTCGGGCGGAGATCCGCATGCCGCTCAGTTGGTGACCTGGTGCAGGCCCCAGCGGCGCCGCAACGCGCCGTCGGCTGCGCCGAAGAGGCGGTCGATGAGGATGCCGATGGCCAGGATGACGATCATGGTGGCGAGCAGGCCGGCCGAGTCGGCCAGTTCGCGGGCGAAGTGCAACTGTTCCCCCAGGGAGGGCCGGTTGGCGATGATGACGAGCAGTTCGCCGGCCATCAGGGAGCGCCAGGCGAACGCCCAGCCCTGCTTGAGCCCCGCTAGGAACGACGGCAGCGAGGCGGGCAGGATGACGTGCCGGTACAGGGCGAGGCGGCGGAAGCCCAGCATGTGCCCGGCCCGCAGCAGGATCGGCGGGGTGTAGTCGACGCCGGCGATCAGGCCGTTGGCGACGGAAGGAGCGGCGCCGAGCACGACGACGAACAGGATCGCACTCTCGCTCAGCCCGAACAACAAGATGGCGAGCGGGAACCAGGCGATGGACGGCATGGTCTGCAACCCGGTGATCAGCGACCCGACGGCCCGGCGCAGCGGCCGGATACGCGAGACGAGGGCGCCGACGACAAGTCCGACGGCGATGGCCGCCGCGAAGCCGGTCACAGCACGGCGCATGGTGACCGCGACGGCCTGGTAGAACTCGGCCTCCCCGAGGCGGTGGCCCAGCTCGGTCAGGGTGGTCACCGGGCCGGCGAAGACGTACTCCGGCCACCAACCGGCCAGGACCACCGCCTGCCAGGCGAGGATGGTGATGGCGATCGCCGAGGCCACCGGCCACAGCCCCGACCAGGCGCGCGTGGCCAGGCCTGCGCGTCGGCGGCCGGCGAGTTCGAGGGCGTCGAGCCCGGCGATCTGCCGGGCGTGGGTGTCAACGGCCATGACGCAGGACCTCCTGGCGCAACCGGTCGGTGATCTCAGCGGCCTGCTCCGCCACCTCGGCCGAGTCGGTGCGGCGGGGCCGGGACAGCGTCACCGGGAAGTCCTCGACCACCCGCCCCGGTCGGCTGGACAGCAGCACGACCCGGTCGCCGAGCCGGACGGCCTCGCGGACGTTGTGGGTGACGAACAGGACGGCGAGGGCGCGTTCGCGCCAGATGCGCTCCAGCTCGTCGTGGAGCAGGTCGCGCGTCATCGCATCCAGCGCGCCGAAGGGCTCGTCCATCAGCAGCACGTCGGCGTCCTGGGCGAGCGCGCGGGCCAGGGCGACGCGCTGGCGCATGCCGCCGGACAGCTCGTGCGGGCGCTTGCCGCCGAACCCGCCCAGGTGCACGATCTCCAGGAACTCGGCCGCGCGGGCCCGGCGCTCCTTGCGGGCCACGCTCTTGGCGCGCAGGGCCATCTCGACATTCGCCGAGACGGTCAGCCACGGGAACAGCGCCGGCTCCTGGAACATCAGCGCGACCCGGTCGCGGTCGACGTCGACGCGGCCGGCGGTAGGCGCGTCGAGCCCGGCGACCAGCGACAGCAGCGTGCTCTTGCCGCAGCCTGAGGCGCCCAGCAGGCAGACGAACTCGCCCGGCGCCACGTCGAGGGCGACGTCATCGAGGGCCAGCAGGCCGGTCTTGCCCTGGCCGTACATCTTGGAGACGGCCTCCAGCCGCACAGCGGGCTGGTGCCCGCCGTTGCGGCTGCCGGCCTGCTCCGTTAGTGGAGCGGTCATGGGATCTCCCGGGTGGCTTACTTGTCCGCGATGGGGGACTCGCCCTTGGTGGCGAGGACCTCGTTGAGGATCTTCAGGTCGTAGATGCCGTTCAGGTCGACCGGGTCGAGCAGGCCGACCTTGGTGGCGTGCTCGGCGCTGGCGACGAGGGAGGAGGCGATCGGGTCGTTGGTGAAGGTGATGTTCTTGAACGCGCTGTCGAGCACCTCGGGCTTGAGCGGCTTGCCGGTCAGCTTCTGCAGCGCGGCGTTGGCGGTCTGCGCGGCGCCGGCAGGGTCGGAGTTGATGAAGGCGTTGGCCTCGACGTGCGCCTCGATGAGCTTCCGGACCGCCTCCGGGTGCTCCTTGGCGAACTCCTGGCGGACGATCAGATGGGTGATCACGAACTGCTTGTTCGGCCACAGATCGCGCTCGTCGACCAGCACCTTGCCGCCGCTCTCCTTGATGAGGCGGCTGGCGAACGGCTCGGGCACCCAGGCGCCGTCGATGTCGCCGGTGGCGAAGGTCTGAACGGTCTGGGAGTTCTCCTGCGGCACGATGGAGACCTCGCCACCGCCCTTGGTGTCGGTCTTGATGCCCTTCTCGGTCAGCCAGTAGCGCAGCGCCACGTCCTGGGTGTTGCCGAGCTGCGGGGTGGCGATCTTCTTGCCCTTGAGGTCCTCCGGCGTATTGATGCCCGGCTTGACCACCAGGAAGACGCCGCCGGATGCCGCCCCTGCGACGATCTTGATGGCCTGCCCCTTGGACTTGGACCAGGCGTTGATGGCGGGGTTCGGGCCGATGTACGTGGCGTCGATCGCACCGGAGAAGACCGCCTCGATCGCCGCCGGGCCGGCGTTGAACGTGCTGGTCTTCAGCGTCGTGCCGCTTCCCAGATGCTTGGCGTACAGGCCCTTCTCGACGCCGACGAGAGCGGTGGCGTGGGTGATGTTCGGGAAGAACCCGAGCCGCACCTCCGCAGGCCCGCCGCCGGCGGCGTCGCCGCCGCTTGCGTTACCCCCGCTTGCGCCGCCACCGCAGGCCGCCGCCACGATCGTGAGCGCCAGGACGGCCAGTGCGGCCACCACCCCGCGAGCCCTGCGTGCGTACATCGATTCTCCCTATTTCCCACTTATTTAGTAGCTTTAGGGGACTTTATAGCTCTACCCGCACGGTCACGTCAAGCCACACCTCGGTGAGACGTAAGCCAGCAGGCGAGGTCGGGAACCTGGACTTGATCGAGGTCCAGCGCGGAGACCGGCTTGCCGCAGACAAGCATGTCGGGGCTGCGCCCTCGGCCCCGGCGATCAGCGCCCTCTGCCGCAGCGCTCCAAAGAGCTGGTGCGGATCACATTCCACGGTTTCCCCTGGGCCGCCACCATCCTCGGCCTGGCCTTGCTCGCTCTCGTCCTCACCGGCGTCATTCCGCCAGGGCTGGTGCCGTGATGACCGCCGAGATTTCGGCCGCGTCCCGCACGTGGCAGTGGAGCGCGCTCGGGGTTCTCAGCGGCCTGACGGCGGCGTCGCCCCAGGTTGCATGGACCAGGTGGGATCATCTACCGTATTTCCCACTAAACCAGTCTCTTATTATGGAATATGAGAGGTGTCAGTGATCCGTCGTGTCGGGCTCCGGGTGGCGGGCGTGGTCCTGCTGGCCGCGATCTGGTGGGCGGTCTCGGCCGCCCACCTGTGGCCCGAGGTGTTCGTCCCCTCGCCCGGCTCGGTGTGGGAGCAACTCCTCCTGACCTCCTCCGTGCACGACGGGCAGCGCGGCTACAGCGGATATCTGCTGTCGGAGCACCTGCTGGCCAGCCTGCGCCGCATCGCCCTGGGCAGCCTGTACGGCATCGCCGGCGGGATCGCGATCGGCCTCGTCGTCGGGCTCGTGCCCACCGCGCGGGCCTTGCTCAACCCCGTGATCACGTTCGTGCGGACGCTGCCGCCGCTGGCCTACTTCAGCCTCCTCATCATCTGGCTGGGCATCGACGAGCCGCCCAAGGTCTTGCTGCTGTTCGTGGCCGCGCTGCCGCCCGTCGCGGTGGCAACGGCGGACGCGGTACGCGGCGTGCACGAGGACTACTTGCACGCGGCCCGGTCGCTGGGGGCGAGCCGGTGGCAGTTGCCGTACCGGATCGTGCTCCCCTCCGCGCTGCCTGAAGTGATCACTGGCATCCGGGTCGCGGTCGGGGTGGCGTACACCACGGTCGTGGCCGCCGAGACGGTCAACGGGGTGCCGGGGATCGGCGGGATGATCCGCGACGCGCAGCGCTACAACCAGACCGACGTGGTCGTGCTCGGGCTGCTCGTCATCGGCGCCTCCGGCCTGCTCATCGACGCCCTCCTGCAACTCACCGAGCGCCTGCTCGTGCCCTGGCGCGGCAAGGCATGACAAGAAGGCATCAGCCATGAAACACCGCCTCATTCCCGCGCTCGCGCTCGCCCTGTGCCTGGCCGCGTGCTCCAGCGGCACCGGCGCCACCCCGAGCACTGCGCCCAACGCCGACGGCAGCCCCAAGGAAGTGCGCATCGGCTACCAGCTCATCCCGAACGGCGACCTGATCGTCAAGGACCAGCGGTGGCTGGAGACCGCGCTGCCGAACACGAAGATCAGCTGGATCAAGTTCGACTCGGGCGGCGACGTGAACACCGCGATGGTCGCCGGAAGCATCGACATCGGCCTGGCCGGCAGCAGCCCGGTCACCCGCGGCCTGTCCGCGCCGCTGAACATCCCCTACCAGGTGCCGTGGATCTTCGACGTCATCGCCGAGAACGAAGCGCTCGTGGCCCGCCAAGCCGGCTCGGTCGGCGAGCTCAAGGGCAAGAAGATCGCGACCCCATTCGCCTCGACCTCGCACTACAGCCTGCTGGCCGCACTCCAGGAGGCCGGGCTGGCCGAGTCCGAGGTGACCGTCGTCGACCTGGAGCCGCCGGACATCCAGGCCGCCTGGGCACGCGGCGACATCGACGCCGCCTACGTCTGGACGCCAGTCCTCGGCGAGCTGCGCAAGACCGGAAAGGTACTGGTCACCAGCAAGGAGCTGGCCGCCACGGGCAAGCTCACCGCCGACCTGGCCGTGGTCCGCACCCAGTTCGCCACGACGTACCCACAGACACTGCGCACCTGGCTGCAGCAGCAGGACCGGGCGGTCAAGCTGGTACGCGCGGACAAGTCGGCCGCCGCCGCGGCCGTCGGCCGCCAGCTCAACCTCGACCCCGCAGAGGCTTCCAAGCAGATCGACGAGCTCATCCTGCTCGACGGCAAGGAGCAGGCCGGCCCCGACTACCTGGGCACGCCCGAGAAGCCCGGCGCGCTCGCCGAGAACCTGCACAGCGCCGCCGAGTTCCTCAAGTCGCAGAACAAGCTCCCCGCCGTGCCCGACCTGGCCGTGTTCCAGAAGGGGCTGGCCACCAAGGATCTACGCGATGCGTTCGCAGGATAAGGCGCTCACCGCGATGCGCACCGCCGCCGCGGTGCGACTGAGTGAGGTCTCGCTGACATATGGCCTCCCCTCCCGCTGGTCCAGGGCCGAGCCCGTCGAGGCGCTGCGCGGCATCAGCGCCGACATCGGCGCGGGCGAGTTCGTGACCATCGTCGGGCCGTCGGGGCTGCGGCAAGAGCACGCTGCTGCGGCTGGTCGCCGGGTTCGCGTTCCCGACCGGCGGGCAGATCGCCGTGGCGGGCGAACCGGTGACGGCGCCAGGGCCGGACCGAGGCGTGGTGTTCCAGCAACCGCGCCTGTTCCCTTGGCTGAACGTGCGCCGCAACGTGGAGTTCGGGCTGCGGATGGCCGGGGTTCCCTCGCCGGTCAGGCGGTCCCGGGCCGCCGAGCTGCTCGACCTTGTGGGGCTGGGCGACGTGGCCGGGCGGCGGCCGTACGAGCTGTCGGGCGGCATGCAGCAGCGCGCTGCCATCGCCCGCGCACTCGCCCCTGACCCCGCGATCCTGCTCATGGACGAGCCGTTCGCTGCGCTGGACGCACTCACCCGGGAGCGCCTGCAGGAGGAGATCCGGCGCATCTGGCAGGCCACGGGCAAGACCGTGCTGTTCGTCACGCACAGCGTGGACGAGGCGGTCTACCTGGGCACCCGCCTGCTGGTGATGAGCCGCAGGCCCGGCCGCATCGTGCTCGACCAGGCCTCCGACCTCCCGCACGCGCCCGACCCACACACCCACCCGGAGTTCCCCGCCGTACGCGAGATCGTGGCGGCAGCCGTACGGCGGGCCGCCTCCTCCGATACCGAGGTGACCTGATGCGTTTTCACTGGTTCCTACCGACGACCGGCGACGGCCACGAGGTCCGCTCGGCCATCACCACGACCGACGCGTTCCATCCCGTGGCCCGGCCCGCCACCGTGGCCTACCTGACGCAGGTGGCCAGGGCCGCCGAGCAGGCCGGGTTCGAGGCCGCGCTCACCCCGGTCGGCGCGGGCTGCCCGGACCCGTGGATCGTGTGCGCGGCGCTGGCCCAGCACACCGAGCGGCTGAAGATGCTGGTCGCCTTCCGCACCGGCTACGCGCTGCCCACCCTGCTCGCCCAGCAGGCCCAGGCCTTCCAAGAGGTCTCCGGCGGGCGGCTGCTGCTCAACGTCGTCACCGGCGGCGACCCCGTCGAGCAGCGCGCCTACGGCGACTTCCTCGACCACGACGCCCGCTACGCCAGGACCGCCGAGTTCCTGCACGTGCTGCGCCGCTCCTGGGAGGGCGTGCCTTTCGACCACCACGGCGAGCACTACCGCGTCGAGGGCGGCGGGCTGGCCGAGCCCCTCGACCCGGCGCCCGAGCTGTACTTCGGCGGCGCGTCTCCGGCGGCCGAGCAGGTCGCGGTCCGGCATGCCGACGTGGTGCTCATGTGGGGCGAGCCACCACACGCGATCGCCGAGCGCATCGCCCGGCTGCGCGCGCTGGCCGGGCCGCTCGGCCGCAAGCTCCGGTACGGCCTGCGGGTGCACGTCATCGCCCGCGACACCGGCGCCGCCGCCTGGGCCGAGGCTGACCGGCTGCTGGCGGGCATGGATCCGGCCCGCATCGCCGCCGCCCAGCGGCACTTCGCCCGCTACGACTCCGTTGGCCAGCGCCGCATGGTCGATCTGCACACCGGCGACACCCGCGACCTGGAGATCCACCCAGGGCTGTGGGCCGGGGTCGGGCTGGTCCGTGAAGGGGCGGGCACCGCGCTGGTCGGCTCGTACGACGAGGTCGCGGTCCTGCTCCGGGAGTACGCGGCCGCCGGCGTGAACGAGTTCGTCCTGTCCGGGTGGCCGCACCTGGAGGAGGCATACCGGGTCGGCGAGCGCGTACTCCCCCGCCTGGTGCGCGAGGCGGCCGTGCGCACGTAGCGACGACGGGTGGGTACGCCGAGGGCCACGCGTTGTACGCTCAGGCCGCCGCGTGCAGCCACGATCCGGCGACCTGGGCCAGCACCGTCCGGGCCAGCGCGTCGGCATCCCGCAGCAGGGGCGCGATTCCGCCCGGGCCGTCGAACCCGGCGATGCCGCCGGCGGTCCAGGGGCCTAAGGCGAATCGATGATCGTGCACGGCGCCCGTTCGCGTGACCAGCCGCCGGTCGGGGAGGCGCACGTCCAGCAGGCCCGACACCTCCCGGCACTCGCCCCAGGCGAACAGGCCGGCGATCAGCGGATCGGTGCTCCGCCGCACGCTCGGTGCGGGTTGCCGCGCCTCGATGAGCGCCCGCGCCGTCGTCAAGCCGGGGACGGTAGGGCTGGTCGCCCGCCACGCGCCGGCCGCCTCGTCCTGCTCGATGCGCGGCTCGGCGCCGAGAAAGGTGACGACGCCTGCCCGGGCGAGGGCACGCAACTCGGCCTGGCGGGCAAGGGACGGACCACCGGCGAGGAGGCCGGACAGCCTCTGGAGCCAGAGATCGGTCGCTACGCCGGCGGCCAGGGCGGCTCGCGCGGAGAGCAGCCCGTGGATCATCGCCAGGTCGGCGCTGAAGGACGGATCGGCGCGCCGCTCGAGGTCGGCTGCGAGGTAGCCGTGCATCCACCGCTGCAGACCGGCCAGGTCACCGAAGCGCATGCCGTGCAGCGGATGCTCCAGCCGGTCCAGGTGCAGCCGGTCGGCGAAGCCCGGCACGGACTTGGTGACCAGGGCGCGCATCGCCTTGTCACCCCACTCGGCTCGGGTGAAGGCCGCCTCGAACGTCTCCCAAGTCGTCCTGGTTCGCGCCGGATGCCGAGAGAACAGCTCGTGGTAGTACGCGTACGCGAGTTCCTTGGCCACGGCCTGCCGCAACTCCCCTGCCGACGTGGCGGCGGTCACGAACCGCGGCAGATCGGGCAGCGGGCCCGCCAGGCGGTAGCCGGGCCTGGCGTGGTGGGGCACTCCGCGGCGGGAGCCGACATACAGCAGCGGCTCGTCGCCGCTCGGCAGGTAGACCGGCTCGCCCTGCCGTCCCTCGGTGAACCGCCCGCCACGCCCGACGGTCAGCAGCGTCACCAGATCGACGAACGCCCGTCCCGCGCCGCGGATCAGCACCGGCTCACCTGCGGGGACCACCTCCAGATCCAGGTCCGCGGGACGACCGCTGGGCAGATAAGTCAACCCGTGCCGCTCGGCGAAGGCGGCCTCCACCGTCTCCGCCGCCGAGGGCGGCACGTCGAGGTGCCCCTGCGCCAGCACCACGGCATCGGCCTCCAGCTGTCCGCCAGTGGACAACTCCACGCGCTGCGCTCCCGCCGACTCAACGAGCCCGACCGCCCTGGCCCGGTGCACGCGCACCCGGACGTTCGCCGGCGTACCGCGCACCACGCGCTCGAACGCATAGGCCAGATATCCGCCCACCTCGGACCGTGAGGCGGAGTATTCAGGCTCGCTGCCCAGCCACTCCGCCAGCGACGGCCCCGGCCGGACGGGGCGCGTCGCGGCATCTGTGAAGACCGTGAGGCTACCCGCCGCGGAGTCGGCCCGCAGCACCCCGGGCTGGCCGATCCGCCACGAGCGGCCCGCGCCCGGCGGATAGGGGTCTACCACGTGCAGATCAAGCACGCGCCCTCGGCCCGACTGCGGCGCGTTGGCGCAGATCCGCTCCACCAGGCACGTCCCGATCGGGCCCGCGCCGATCACCACCACCGCGCTCATGGGCGGTCCCCGGTCGAAACGACTCCGCTTCTGCTCGCCTTCCGCGCCTCGAACTCGCGTGTCACGTCTTCCTCCTGTAAGACTCCTGCTCGTTTGCCCGCTGTCAGTCCGTTCAGCGGGTGCGTTGCGAGAGGCGATCAGCGACACTGCGCGCTGGCGACGCGGCCGAAGTCCACGTGCGCACGCATGGTCAGGAGAATGTCGTGGCTCATGAACAGGAAGCTACACACCACCGAGCAAGTTAGCAACTTTACCTACTGGATATACATAGATTTACGGTGTGGCGGTCCGCGATCGAGCGGTGACGATCAGCCCGGTGGCAGCCACGATCATCCAGGCGGCGAGATAAGCGAACGCGGCAGCCGGGGAAAGGAAAGTCCACAGCAGCCCGGCGATGGCGCTGGCGGCGAAGTTGCCCAGCGACTGGACGGCGGCCAGCAGACCGAACGCCGAACCGCGCAGGCCGGCGGGCGCCAGCGCGGCAACGGCGGAGTGCTCCGCGGTCTCCACCGCGCCGATGCCGACCCCGGCCAAGACGAACGGCACCGCCAGCAGCCAGATGCTCGCGCCGGTGACGGCGAACAGGCCGTAGGCCAGAGCGAAGGCGATCACGCCGGCGGCCAGGACGAGGGCCGGACCGCGTGCGCCGATCCGGTCGGCGACATGGCCGGCGGGCACGGACGCCACCGTGGCGGCGAGGTTGTAGGCCGTGTAGAGGGCCAGCGCGATCATGGTCGCGCCGGCGGCGCCGTGAGCGGGGGTGAGCAGTTCGGTGGCGCGCAGGATGAGCATGGTCGCCGCGACGTTGCCGACCTCGAACGCACTGATCGCGCCGAGGATCTTGCCGAGGTCGCCGCGCAGGATGGGGCGGATGCGGATGCGCAGGGGCACCTTGTCGCGTTGCCGGGGGCGGGCGGTGTGCCGGATGGCGTAGATGATCGCCGCGGCGGCGAGCAAGCCGGGGACGACGGAGATGATGATGGCGGTCTTGACGCTGAAGAGGGCGACCAGAGCAATGGCCAGCAGCGGGCCCAGGACCGCGCCGAGGTTGTCCATCATGCGCTCGAAACCGTAGGCCCGGCCGTAGGCGGTGGGCGCGACGATGTCGGCCAGCAGTGCATTGCGTGCCGGCACCCGTAGGCCGCGGGCGGTCCAGGCGCCGGCGCGCAGCAGGGCGACCTGCCAGACGGCGGTGGCGGCGCCGATGCCGGCCGACAGCACGGCGGTGGTGGCATAGCCGCCGACGGCGATCGCTCGGCGGCGTTTGGGGTCGTCGGCCAGGGCGCCGCCGCCGAACCGGGCGGCTCCCGCCAGCGCGTCGGAGACGCCCTCGATCAGCCCGAGCGCGCCGGCAGGCGCGCCCAGGGTGGAGGTGAGCAGGCTGGGCAGCAGCGCGGAGGGCACCTCGTGCCCGACGTCGGCGAGCAAGCTCGCCCCGCCTATGCCGGCTACCCCCGGACTGAACCAGCCACTCCCCGGCACGTCGCCGGGCCGAGCGGGGTTGCCGGCGGACTCGTCGGGGGCGGAGGCAGCGTCGGTCACGGCGGCAAGTATGCCGTAGGACCAATCCGGACCATAGGCGATATTTCCTACCTAATATGCATGTTATGCTCGCCGACATGCGCACGACCTCCACACCGGCTGTCCTGGTTGCGGCAGCGCTCGCCCTCACGGCGTGCGGCGGGGCCGACAGGCCGCTCGCTTCCTCCCCCGGCAAGTCCGTCATCCTCATCACGCCGAACCCCGTCGGGACCAACAGCTTCCTGCAGCTCAGCGTGAAGGGCGCGGAAGCCGCAGCCAAGGAGATCGGCGCCTCGTTCAAGCTGTACGAGAGCAAGGACCCCACGAGCATCGCGCAGAATCTCGACGCCGCCGTCAGGGCGAAGCCGACCCTGATCGTCGGGGTCAGCTTCTCGTTCGACGACCTGTTCGCCACCGTGCCGAAGCAGCATCCCGGCCAGCAGTTCCTCCAGGTGGACTCGTGCGCCAAGGACCAGGCGGCCAACCTCACCTGCGTGTCGTTCAAGGAGCACGAGGCGGCCTACCTGGCCGGGGTGGAGGCGGGCCTGCTGTCCAAGAGCGGCAAGATCGGCGTGGTGGCCGCGCTCGACTCGCCGTTCGTGCACCGTTGGATCGACCCGTTCTTCGCCGGCGCCAAGTCCGTCAACGCCTCCGTCACCGGCACGCCCCTGTACGTCGGCGGCAACAACCCCTTCAGCGATCCGGCGAGAGCCAAGTCGCAGGCCCAGACCCTGACCGGCCAGGGCGCCGACATCGTGGCCGCCGCAGCGTCCGGAGGCAACCAGGGCGTGTTCGAAGCGGCGGCCGCCGCCGGGGCCAAGTCGTTCGGCGTGGACGTCAACCAGTGCGCACAGAGCCCAGGCACGATCATCGACAACGTGCTCAAGCACGTCGACGTGGCCGAGAGCGCCGCCATCAAGGACATCGCGGCGGGCCGGGCGGGCGGCCTCAAGGTGTACGGGCTCAAAGAGGGCGGCGTCGGCGTGAACGCCCTCGGCCCGGACCTGTCCGCCTCCGGCTGCGCGGTCGCCTCGAGCCCCGACGTGGTCACCAAGGTCAAGCAGGTACGCGACGACATCGTGGCCGGCCGGGTCACGGTCGCCGACCCGCTGGCGGGATGAGCGCGCTCGAGCACGCTCGCCGACCCGCTGATGGGGTGCCTGCGCCGGCGGTCGAGCTGGCCGGGATCACCAAGCGCTTCGGCGACGTGCTGGCCAACGACGGAATCGACCTGGCAGTGCGGCCGGGCGAGGTGCACGCCGTCGTCGGCGAGAACGGCGCGGGCAAGTCCACGCTGATGTCCGTGCTCTACGGGCTGCACCGCCCCGACGCCGGCCAGGTACTGCGTGCGGGGGTTCCCGTCCGGCTGCGCTCCCCCGCCGATGCCATCGCCCATGGGCTGGGCATGGTGCACCAGCGCTTGCGGCTCTTTCCCGGCCTGAGCGTGGCCGAGAACGTGGTGATCGGGGCCGAGCCGGTGCGGCACGGCGTGCTCGACCGGGCGGCCGGCCGCCGAGCGGTGACCGAGCTGGCCAGGCGGTACGGACTGGACGTGGATCCCGCGGCGCGCGTAGGTGAACTGCCGGTAGGAGTGCGGCAGCGCGTGGAGATCCTCAAGGCGCTCTACCGGCGGGCCGAGGTGCTCATCCTGGACGAGCCCACCGCCGTGCTCACCCCTGGCGAAGCCGAGGGGCTGTTCCGCATGGTCAGGGAGTTGACCACTGAGGGTGTGTCGGTGCTGCTCGTCACGCACAAGCTGGAGGAGGTGCTGGCGGCGAGCGACCGGGTCACGGTGCTGCGCGGCGGGCGGGTGACCGGCCGGTTCGACACGGCGGCCACCTCGGCGGACGAGCTGGTCCGCGCCATGATCGGCCGCTCGGTCGCCACGGCGCCCGCTAGACCTGGGCGGCCCGCGCCGCTCCCCTTTTCGGAACGGCCTTATCTGCTCGACGTGCGAGACCTGCGGGTGCGGGATCGTGACGGCGTCATGGCGGTGGACGGAGTCTCGTTCGGAGTGCGCGCCGGTGAGATCGTCGGCCTCGCGGGCGTGGCGGGGAACGGGCAGCGTGAACTTTTGGACGCCGTGACAGGGCTCCGGTCCGCCGACTCGGGTTCGGTGCTGCTCGACGGGCGGCCTGTCGGCGGTGGCCGGGAGCGGCGCATCGCCTCCGTGCCCGCGGACCGTGCGGGCCGGGCGACGGCTCCCGGCATGTCGCTGGCCGACAACCTGCTGATGGGCGAGCAGCGCGGCGTCGGCCTGAATCCCGCCCGGGTTCGGCGGCGGGCCGCGGCTTTGGTGGAGCGGTTCTCCATCCGCGCCGCGTCGGTGACGGCGCCGATCGAGCGCCTGTCCGGCGGCAACGCGCAGAAGGCGGTGCTGGCCAGGGAGCTGTCCAAGGACACGCCGGTGCTGGTGGTGGAGGAGCCGACGCAGGGATTGGACGTGGGCGCTCAGGAGCGGATCCACGCGTTGCTGGGCGAGGCGCGCGACGCCGGTCGGGCGGTGCTGGTGCAGTCCAGCGAGCTGTCGGAGCTGCGCGCCCTGGCCGATCGGGTGCTGGTCATGTTCGAGGGCCGCGTGGTGGCCGAGCTGCCGGTGGCGGAGGCCACGGACGAGCGTCTCGGCGCCGCCATGACGGGCGCCGCCGTCTCGAGGCCGCCCGCAGGCTCGGAGACCGCCGGATGACCCGCGTCGGCAACCCTCCGTTGACGCCGCCGTGTCGGCAGGCTGAACAGGTGCGCGTGCTCGCGCGGCGGCTGGCGCTGTCGCCCGCCGTGCTGTCCGTGGCGGGCGCGCTGGCGGTCACCACCCTCGTCATGATCGCTGCCGGGGTCGACCCGTCGCTCGCCTACCCCGCGCTGGCGCGGGGCGCGCTCATGGACGGCAACCTCGAGTACACGATCGCCACCTACGTTCCCACGCTCGGCATGGCGCTGGCATTCGCGATCCCGCTGCGCGCGGGCGAGTTCAACCTGGGCGGCGACGGCCAGTTGTCGCTCGGCGGCATCGCGGCGGCGGCGCTGGCACTGCATGCCGGCGGCTCGTTCGTGGTGCCGCTGCTAGGGGCAGCGTTGGCGGGGGCGCTGCTGGCGGGCCTGTCCGCGCCGCTGCGCACCCGGCTCGGCGTCCCGGCGATCGTCAGCTCGCTGCTGCTCGGCGCCCCGGCGGTGGCGCTGGCCTCCTATCTGGCCAGGTTCCCGCTGGCCGAGCCGGGAACGGGGCTCGCGCAGACGCCGCTGCTGCCGGACGCGGCCCGCCTGGCCGCGCTCGGCTCCAGCGCGTACGTCACCATCGGGCTGCCCGTGGTCGCCGTCCTGACCGCGGTCTGGCTGTATGCCGACGCGCGCACCGTCCCGGGCTACGAGATCCGTGCGATCGGCGCGAACCGCGAGTTCGCCCGGTACGGCGGCGTCCGCGTGGACCGGCTGGCCGCCGTCACGCTGGCCGCGGGCGGCGCGTTGGCGGGGCTGGCCGGAGGCCTGATCGTGCTCGGCCCGCCCTACCGGTTCGTGGACGGCGCGCTGACCGCGCCGGGCTACACCTTCACGGCGATCGCGGCCGTGCTGCTGGCCGCGGGACGCCCGCCGGCGATCCCCGCGACGGTGGCGCTCATGACGATCCTGCAGGCCGGTGGGCAGGGGATGGAACGGGACGCAGGCGTTCCGAGCCAGCTCACCCAGATCGTGCAAGGCCTGATCATCGTGATCGTCGCGGTGGCCGCCGTCGTCCGCACCCGGCTTGCGGGGATGCGCGGATGACCGCGTTCCTGACGGCGGTGCTCACCGCGACCACGCCTGTCGTGCTGGCGGCTCTCGGGGGACTGCTGTGCTCGGCGTCCGGCGTCTTCAACATGGCCCTGGAAGGACAGCTGCTGTGGGGCGCGTTCACGGCCGTGCTGATCAGCCATCTGACCGGCAGCGCCTGGCTCGGCGTGACCGGGGCCGTGCTCGCCACCGCCCTGTACGCCCTGCTGCTGTCGGTACCCGCCGTCACCTTCCGCGCCGACGCCGTCGTCGTGGCGGTCGGGGTGAACTTGCTCGCGCTCGGCTTGACGGCGTTCCTCATGCGGCTGGTGTTCGGAAGCGGCGGCACCTTCAGCTCCCCGGACCTGGCCGGACTGCCCACGCTCGCCGAACTCGGACTGGACCTGCCGGTGCTCGGGCCACAGTCACCGCTGGTGCCGCTCGCGTTCCTGCTGGTGGCGTGGGCCGCGTGGTGGCTCGGCCGGACCAGGTCGGGGCTGCGGCTGCGCGGCATCGGGCAGCACGCGGAGGCCGCCGAGTCGATCGGCCTGCGCGTGCCGCTCTACCGGCACGGCGCGGTGCTGGGGGCGGGCGCGCTGTGCGGGCTCGGCGGGGCGCAGCTCGCGCTCGGGAACGTGACGCTGTTCAGCGAGGGGATGAGCGCGGGGCGGGGCTGGGTCGCCGTGGTGGCCGTGATGCTCGCCGGTGCCCGGCCGTGGCTCGGGCTGGGGGCGTGCCTGCTGTTCGGCGCGGCCGAAGCGCTGGGGTTCCGGTTGCAGGGGGCGGGGCTGCCGCAGCAGGCGGCCGATGCCGCCCCGTATCTGATCACGCTGCTGGCCCTGGTCGTGGTGGCGGCGACACGTCGGAAGGAGACGGTGTGAACGGCCCGGTACTCGCTGATTCCGTGCGCTTCGCGGGGGACGCGGTGGAGATCCTCGATCGCCGCGTGTACCCGTTCGAGGTGCGCTGGGTCCGCTGTGCCACCAGCGAGGACGTGGCGGTGGCGATCGAGCGGATGGTGACGCAGAGCTCGGGGCCGCTGTTCGCGGCCACGGCCGGCCTGGTGCTCGGCGCCCGGGAGGCTCGACGGGACCCTCCTGAGGAGGCGGCAGCGCGGCTGCGGGCCGTGGGAGCGCGGCTGGTGGCGACTCGGCCCACCAACAACCACATCCGGGACGCCGTGGAGGCCGTGTTGTCGGCGACGGTGGGCGAGGACTCGGCGCGACTGGCCGGGGACGAGCTGGCGGCGGCCGTCGAGGCGGCGGCGCGGGCGCACGAGGACGGCTACCGGGCGCGCAGCGCCGCGGTCGGGGAGCACGCCGCCTCGCTGCTCGGCGACGGCACGAAGGTGCTCACCCACTGCTGGGCCGACGCGTTCCTGATCGCGACCGTCCGGGCGGCGCAGGCGGCGGGCAAGCGGCTGGAGTTCGTCTGCACCGAGACCCGCCCCTACTTGCAAGGGGCGCGGCTGACCGCGGCGACGCTGGTCGAGATGGGTTACCGGCCGACGCTCATCACCGACGGCATGGTCGCCGCCGCCCTGGCCGACGGGCTGGCCGACGTGGCGCTGACCGCCGCCGACCGGGTGACGCTGGACGGCCACGTGATCAACAAGGTCGGCACGCTCGGCGTCGCGCTGGCCGCCAAGGCCTCCGGCATCCCGTTCTACGCGCTGATCGACGCCCCCGACCCGCAGGCGCCCACCGCACGAGACGTCGTGATCGAGCGACGCGACGGTGACGAGGTGCTGCACGTGCTTGGCCAGCGCACCGCCGCCGACGGCGTGACCGGTTACTACCCGGCCTTCGACGTGACCCCGCCCTACCTGGTGACCCGCATCGTGACCGAGCACGGCGTCCACCATCCTGAGGAGCTCTCATGAGACGAATCGTGGTCGACACCGACACCGGCATCGACGACGCCCACACCCTGCTGTACCTGGCAGGCCGCCCCGACGCCGAGATCGTTGCGATCACCTCGGTGTACGGCAACTGCACGGAGGAGGACGCCGCCCGCAACATCGGCTACGTCGCCCGCCTGCTCGGCCTGGACGTATCCGTCGCCAGGGGCGCCGCCGAGCCGCTGCGCGGCCCTGCCCACATCGCCGGGTACGTCCACGGCAAGGACGGCCTGGGCGACCTCGGCCACGACCGGCCGCTACCGGAGGTGACCACCGAGTCAGGACCGGAGCTGCTGGTACGGCTGGCGAACGAGCAGCCCGGCGAGCTTGACCTGCTCGCGCTCGGCCCGCTCACCAACCTGGCGCTGGCCCTGCGCCTGGACCCCGAGCTGTTCACCAAATACCGCTCGGTGGTGCTCATGGGCGGCTCGGGACCCTACGCCCCACCCGGCACCCTGCTGATGATCGACGCCAACGTCAACAACGACCCTGAGGCGGCGCGCGCGGTCTTCGCGGCGCCGCGCCGCGAGCTGGTCATGGTGGGCGTGAACGTGACGGCGGGCACGATCCTGGACGAATCCGCCATCGTCACCCTGCGGGCGTCCGGCACGCCCACGGCACGCTTCGCGACCGAGATCCTGGACGCGTACCTGGACTTCTACCAGAACGAGTGGGGCCGCAGGATCATCCCGCTGCACGACCCCCTCGCCGCGGGCATCCTGCTGGACCGCACCTTCGCCACCGCCTGGACGGACGGCCCGGTCAACGTGCGCGGCGACGGCTTCCTGCACCGGGCCAGGCTGATGCGTACGCACGACGGCCTGCCCCCGGCTTTCCCCTACGAGCCCGCACCGGACACACGGGTGATCACCGCCGTGGACGCCCGCAGGTTCGTGACCGACTTCGTGGAGGTGCTGACCCGGTGACCACGATCGTGCTCGATATCGAGGGAACGACCAGCTCGACGGAGTCCGTGCACGTCGGCCTGTACGCCTACGCGCGGCCCCGGCTCAGCCCGTACCTCGACGCCCACCGCGACGACCCGGACGTGCGCGCGGCGCTCGCCGAGATCGGCGCGGCAACCGCGGCGGAGGCGGTGAAGGTGCTGCACGGCTGGATGGACGGCGACGTCAAGGCCACCCCACTCAAGACGCTGCAGGGGCGAATCTGGGCCGAGGGCTTCGCGGCGGGCGAGCTGACCGCCCACTTCTTCCCCGACGTGCCGCCGGCGCTGCGCGCCTGGCATGCGGCCGGGCACCGGCTGGCGGTGTTCTCCTCCGGCTCGGTGGCCAGTCAGCGGCCGTGGTTCGCGGGCACCGCGTACGGCGACCTGTCGGTGCTGGTCGGCCACTGGTTCGACACCGTCAACGCGGGCCCCAAGCGGGAGCCCGCCTCATACGCGCGAATCGCGGAGACCCTGGGCGACCCCGCCAGGCTGCTCTTCCTGTCCGACGTCCCGGCCGAGCTGGACGCCGCGGCGGCGGCCGGCTGGCGCACCACCGGAGTGCGCAGACCGGGCGAGCCGAACGCGGCCACACCGTTCGGCGCCCATCCCGTCATCACGACCTTCGAGGAGATAGACCTATGAGCAGCGTGGACACGAAGCTGGCCGCCGAGCGGGTGCACGCGGCCGGCGCGAGGCTGGCGGTGGAGGCGGCGCGCTTCACCGGGATCGGGTGGATGCGCGGCACCTCCGGCAACATCTCGGAGGTGGTGTCACGGGAGCCGCTGCGGCTGGCCGTCACCGCGAGCGGGCTGGACAAGGGCGAGTTGCTGCCGACGGACGTGGCGGTGGTCGGCGTGCGCGGCGAGCCCGTTGCCGTGGACGGCGTGGAGCCGCTCAAGCCGTCCGCCGAGGCCGGGCTGCACGCCCGGGTAGCCGCACTGACAGGAGCCGATGCGGTCGTGCACGTTCACGCGCTCAACGCGGTCGTGGCCGGGCACCGCTGGCCGGGCGGGGTGTCGCTGCGGGACGTGGAGACGCTCAAGGGCATCGGCCGCCTGGCTCACGATGACGAGGTCACGATCCCGGTCATCGGCAACAGCCAGGACATGGAAGAGCTGGGCGACCGGTTCGAGGCGGCCTACGACCCGCGTACGCCGGCCGTCATCGTGGCCGATCACGGTCTGTACGCCTGGGGCGGGGACCTGAAGCACGCCAGGCACATCACAGAGTGCGTGGAGTGGCTGCTCTCCTACGCGCTAGCCATCGCCTGACGTGTCGTCGTCCCGCCGAGGGGCGTCGCGCTCCGCCTTGAGCTCCTCGGCGAGCTGCCTGGTCCAGGCCAGGCGCTCCTCCTCCGGCAGGTCGAAATAGCCCTCCGGCAGCGCGAAGTGGACCTTCTTACGTCTCCAGAAAGCCACCGTCGCCTCCCGTCTGAATGTAGTCGCGGGTCCTCACATCGTAGATGGCGATCTGGTCGGTCTCCCTGGCCAGCTTGATCGCCCCTCTCTTCCTGGGGAGGTTCATGGACGGTTCGAGCCACATCTTCCCGTCCTCGATCCAGCACCCCAGATAGATGTTCTTGCGGCTCTCGAAGATGTCGCGGTTGTCGCGCAGATACTTGTCAATGGCCCGCGCCGCAACGTCCGGATCGTCGAGGATGCTCTCGGGGAACTGGGCGGTACGCCCGGTCGTGGCCACCATGTAACCCCTGGCGGGCGGCCGACCGGTGACCGGTGACCAGGAAAAGCCGCCACTGCGCCGGGCGTCCCTGATCAGCCCGCCGAGCGGCACCGGCTTGGCGCCGCGGAAGAACCTGGCGGCCCGGCGGGCGATGAAACCGGCCGCGCCCGGGGGGACCCTACGCAACCAGCACCCGCGACGCCTGGTGCACGGCAAGGTTCAGCAGCAGGCCGGTGAGCCGCTTGGCGGCCGGGATCGTCAGCAGCGAGCCGCCGGAGGTCGCCGCCGCCGTGACGGCCGCCAGGCGGATCCTGACCAGCAGCGCGACGAGCTGTACGAAGAAGGCGATCTTGAGAGCGAGCACGAGCGCGGCACAGACCACCAGGCAGACGCCGACGACCCGGGCGCCGGTCACGCCTTCGGCGACCACCGTGCGCGGGGCGTCCTCGCGCCTCCACGTGGTCAGGAACGCATCGATCGCCTCACCTGCGTTGCCGCGCAGGACGGCCTCGGCGACGGCGTCCGCCTGCCCGGTGGCGACATCGAGCCGGGCGCCGAAGCCGATCCAGGCGGTGGCCAACCGGTGCAGCGACTCCTCGTCCACCTCGGGCCACAGATAGCCGAGCTCGTTAAGTAGGGCCGCGAGTTCGGCCGGCAGCCTCACGCCCACGTCCCGCTCCTGATCGCCAGGATCGAGTCCTGCTCGGCGGCCTCGTAGGCGGCGGCCATCGAGACCAGCCCTTCGCCGTGCTCGCCCAGCGCGGTGACCGCCGACTCGACGGACTCGGCCGCGATCTCGTGGATGGCGGCACAGGCTGCGGAGATCATGGCGCTGATGTCATCGTTCCGTGGAAGGGAACCCACAGCGGAGACGGCGGCGAGCAGCTCATCGAAAGCGGCGCGCACCTCGATGGCGACCTCGCCCACGTCCGTTCCCGCGCCCTCCAGAACGGTCTTGCGGATTTCCATGTGCTTATCCCTCGATTCTCCTGTCGAGCTGCCGGAGAACATCGCCGATGGCGTCGGCGAAAACGCCGAACCGGTCGGCCGAGAACTGCTGAAGCTCGTGTAACTCCGCCGACAGCGCCGCCAGATCCGGGACGGCCTGGCCACCGGCTGCTGCGGACACGCCGTCCAGCGCCTCGTTCACCGTCCGCAAGACCACTTCGGCCAGGTCGCCGGAGTCCAGCCGCCGGGCTCGTGGATTCAGCCGCAGCGACTGCAGGCGAGGGCCCTCGGCCGTCAGGACCGCCGTCGCGCGGACCGTCCCTTCGGGCGCCGCTGCCTCGTGCCGGACGTCGGGCAGGGCCGGCGGTTCCGTCCGGGCGGCCTCCACGGCTCGTCTGGCGGCCTCGATGAGCCGGTCGAAGTCGTCGGCACCGAGGTCGCCGATCATCTGCCTGCCTCCGCCATGACCTGTCCCACCCGGTCGAACAGCGGTTTCGGCTCGCCCTGCCGCGTCTCCCCGGTGAGCAGCAACCTGGCCGCCGCCAGGACGGCCCGGATGGCGCGCTCGCGCCGCTGCTCCGGCAGGGTCTCGATGTCGCTGACCGGGGAGAAGCCGATCACCCGCCGGGCCGCCTTGGCCGCGGCGAACGGCACGGCGTCCGCGTAGACCTTGGCCAGGTAGCTCTCCAGGTCGATGACGCGGGGGTCGGCCCGGCCCGGCCACAGGGCGGCGAGCTCGTCGGCGAACCCCTGCCAGGTCTCGGCCGCCTGCGCCAGCACCCACGCTGCGTGCGCGTCCTCGCCCAGGACGAGCGCGCGGGCGGCGGCCAGCACATAGTTGCCCCACAGCGCGCCGACGTCGAAGCCGACTGGGCCGTAGAAGGCGAACTCGACGTCGAAGGCCCTGGTCGAGTGGGGTTCGTCGCGGACCAGGACGGAGCCGGTGTGAAGGTCGCCGTGGATCAGCGCCTCGGCGTGCGTCATGAACGCGAGCTTGGCCGCCCCGATGGCCACGCGCACGCCGGGGTCGCCCGCGTAGGCGGCCACGTCCGCCTCGTTGGCGGGCAGGATCCGGTTGTGCTCGTGGGAGATGTACGGCTCGGTGAACACGAGATCCTCGGTGATCTCGCACAGCTCCGGGTTGGCGGCGGTGGCCAGCGCCGATTTGTGTCCCTTGGCGCCGAGCCCGAACACGGAGGTGCCGAACGCCACCTTCGCGACATACCGCCCGAGGTCCTCGGCCACGCCCTCGTGCCGCAGCCCCTCGTTGAGCGCGCCCCGCCACACCCGGTGGCCGGATAGGTCTTCGATGGCGATGACGTGCCACTCGTCGTCGGTGTCGTAGATCTCCGGCACGAGGCCGGGCGCGACCTGGTTGTGCACGCGCAGCGCGCGTCCCTCGATGCCGTTGCGTTCTGGGGTGATGGGCCAGGTGGGGTCCACCCGCACGTACGGCAGCGCCTGCTTGAGCACCAGCCCGCCGCCGTCGGCCTCGGCCACGAACACCAGGTTGAGGTTGCCATCGCCCACCTCCCGCACCCGCGAGACCGCACCGAAGCGGGCGAGAGCGTTCCGCGTGGCGACGTAGCCGGGCACTGTGTCAACGGTGAGGAGCTCGTAGCTCACCTGATCCTCCTGAGCGTGTAACTGGTCACCAGCGCGCCGACGAGCAGCGCGCCCTGGACGAACGTCTGCGCGTAGTAGGGGGCGTTCAGCATGGTCAGGCCGTTGATCATGACGCCGATGAACAGCGCGCCCACCACCGTGCCCAGCGCATTGGGGCGGTTGGCCCCGAGCACGGCGAAGCCGATGAGCGCCGCGGCCACCGACTGCAGCAGGTACGGGTCCCCGGCGCCCACATCGCCCCTGCCGAGCCGGGCGGACAGCAGGATCCCGGCGATCGCCGCGCACACCCCCGACACCGCGTACGCCAGGGCGCGGTAGCGGGCCACGCGGATGCCCGCCAAGCGGGCCGCTTCGGCGTTGCCGCCGATCGCGTACAGCGCGCGGCCCCAGCGGGTGTGGTTGAGCAGCACGTACACTGCAGCGGCGATCAGGGCGAACACCACCACCGGGACCGGCACGGAGGCGATCGTGCCACCGCCCAGCCAGGCGAAGCCCTCGGTATAGCGGCCGGGGGCGGGCGCGCCGTCCACCGTCATGCCCGGCGCGATCGACTGGCCGCCCGTGACGATCAGCGCCAGGCCCTGGAACAGGAACAGCGTGCCCAGCGTCGCGACCAGGTCGGGCACCTTGGCCACGACGGTCAGCAGCACGTTCACGCCGGCCACGAGCAGCCCGGTGAGCAGCCCGGCCACGATCGCGGTGCCGCCGGTCAGGTTGAACCTGACCATGGTCAACGCGGTCACCATGACCACCGCGCCGACGCAGGCGCCGGCCGACAGGTCGAACCCGCCGGTCGTCATGGAGACGGTGACGCCGAGCGCGACGATCCCGACCACGGCCACGGACTGCAGCACGACCAAGGCGTTGGGGTAGGTCGCGAACGCGGGCCGCAGCAGGGAGAACAGGACGACCATGAGGGCCAGCACGCTTAGCAACCCGTAACGGTAGGCCACGGCGGCGGCTCGGGACGCGACGCGGTGGGACGATATGCTGCGGCTCGCGCCTCGCGCGGTGGCGATCATTCTCGGCCTCCCGGCTCGATCAGGGAAGCGGGCGCAGCGCTCACTCCAGTGCCCGACATGAGAGCGGCCAGGCGGTCCGGCGTCACGCCGGCGATCGGCAGCTCGCCCACCAGGTCGCCCTCGTGCAGCACGAGCACCCTGTCCACCAGGTCGTACAGCTCCTGCGGATCGGAGGAGGCCACGACGACGGCCGACTCCCGTGCGCGTTCCCTGATCACCCGGCCGATGTCCGCCCGCGCGGCCAGGTCCACACCTCGGAACGGCTCGTCGAGCACCAGCAGCCGCGGCTCCCCCACCAGCCAGCGGCCGACCACCACCTTCTGCTGGTTGCCGCCGGACAGCGCCTCGATGGGCGCCTCCTGCCCAGGACCTCGCACCCCGAACAGGTCGATGACGTGCCGGGCGGCGGCCGACTCCGAGCGGCGCGCCAGCAGTCCCGACCGGGTGTGCCGGCGCAGCCACGGCAGCGTGACGTGCGCGCGCACCGACCATCCGGGCACCATGGCCTGCGCCGCCCGTTCCTCGGGCGCGAACGCCACCCCCGCCGCGATCGCGTCGCGGGGGTCCTTCGGCTTGTACGGCACACCGTCGAGGGACAGCTCCCCCGACACCAGCGGCCGGGCACCGCCGAGCTGCTCGAGCAGCTCAGTTTTCCCGGCCCCGACCAGCCCGGTCACGCCCAGCAGCTCCCCGGCGCGAACCCGGAAGCCGAACGCGTGCCCGCCCGGCAGCGCCCGCACCCCGCCGGCGACGAGCACGTCCCGCACCGCACCCGCACCGGCCTCCCGCGCAACGGCCGCCCGGCGAGCGTGCGCATCGGCCGCCGAGCCCAGCATGGCGCCCACGATCGCCGCCCGATCGAGCGGCGCGGCGAACGTGGCGACCAGTTCACCGTCCCTGAGGACCACCACCCGATCGCACAGCGCCTCGATCTCCGACAGCCGGTGCGACACATACAGCACCGACACGCCCGCGGCCGCCGCCTCCCGCACCCGGGCGGTGAGCGCGCCCGCCTCGACCTCCGACAGCGTGGACGTGGGCTCGTCGAGGATCAGCAGCCGGGCGTGGCGAGCCAGTGCGCGGGCGATGACGATCTGCTGCCGGGCGCTCGCCGGCAGACTCTCCACCGGCGCGTCCATGGACAAGCCGAGCCCGGGAGCGGCGGCGGACGCGGCGGCTCGGATCCGGGCACGGGTCTGGAACCACCCCCGCCGCCCCCGTGCCGCCAGCGCGTCGAGCGTGAGGTTCTCCGCCACGGTGGCGCCGAAGACCACGCCGTCGTCGATGTTCTGGTGCACGGTCTGCACCCCGGCCGCCTGCGCGTCCAGCGGGCCGCCGAACGACAGGGGTCTCCCCTCGTATGACAGCGTCCCGGAGCTGGGCGCGGTCGCCCCGGAGAGGATTTTGATGAGCGTGGACTTGCCGGCCCCGTTGGTGCCGATGAGCCCCACGATCTCGCCCCGCCGAAGGTCGAGAGTGACCGAGGACAGGGCCGTGGTGGCGCCGTACACCTTGGAGACGGACGTGACCGCGAAGGTCACGGCGCCGCCCACGGCACGCGCGCCACGTCGGGCGTGGTCAGGCCGGGGAAGGCTCGAGTCAGCTGCTCGACGCTGGTGATGCCGGCGTCCCGCAGCCCCTTCTGCGTAATCAGCGACGGCGGCACGGTGAGCGCCCGGTCCACTTGCCCGCCCGCGACCAGCAGGACGGCCGCCCGTACCGCGACCCGGCCCACGTTGGCGGGGTCGGTGGCCGAGGTGGCGACCCACGGGCTGTTCGGCTCGGTCATGACGCCGATGTCGGCGGTGGACACATCCGCACCATAGATTTTGACCTTGCCCGCCAAGCCAAGCTCCTTGACCGCCAGCGCGGCGCCCTTGGCGAACTCGTCGTACGGCGCGAAGATCGCCTTGACAGCCGGATGGGCCTGGAGCGCCGCCTTGGCCTGGTCGGCCACAGCCGAGGCGGTCGAGCTGTTGACCACGCCGATCTGCGCCACCTGCTTGATTCCCGGGTTGTCCTTCTGGAACTGCTCCCAGGTCTCGTTGCGCCGGTCCAGCGGCGCGAAGCCCGCCACGTAGACGTAGACGACCTCGCCGGAGCCGCCCGTGTCCGCCTTCAGCGCGCCCAGCGCCTGCTCAGCGATCTGGTGATCGTCCTGGCTTAGGGTGACGGCCTCTGCGGTGCCGGGATCGACGTCGAACGCGACGAGCGGGATCTTGGCGGCCACCGCCTTCTTGATGGCCGGCTGCACCGTCTGGGCGAACCCGTGATCGACGATGATCGCGTCGGCCTTGGCGGTGACGGCCTGCTCCAGGTTGAGCGCCTGTTTGTCGTTGTTGCCGTCGCCGCTGGAGATCTCCAGCTTCACGTTGAGCGCCTTGGCCTCTGCCTGGGCACCGGCGAGCCACTGCTCGAAATAGTCACCGGAGGACAGCTGGCGGACCAGGGAGATCCTGACGTCGCCCGCAGCGAACTTGGCGGGTGCGGGGGCCGTCGGGCTCGCCGCGGCAGGTGACGGCGAGGGCAGTGGAGCGGATGGGGCGGCGGCGGGTGTGCCCTGAGAGCAACCGGCCAGGGCGAGGAGCGCCGCGACGCCCACGAGTCTTGCGAGGTTCACACAGCGGACTATATCCAACTATTCATGCATGTATTGTAGGCTTTATGGTCATGACGTACTTGACCGTTTACACCGACGGCGAGCAGCCGGAGACGCTGCTGGCGACCGAGGACGCCGCGGAGATCGCGGCGACGCTGAAGGAGATCGACGTCGTCCTGCGGCACTGGGCGGTCGTCGAAGACCTGCCGGGGGACGCCGGCCAGGAGGAGATCCTGGCGGCCTACCGGCCGGAGGTGGACCGCGTCATCGCCGAGGAGGGCTACACGTTCGTCGACGTCGCCCGACTCCACCCCGACGACAGCCCCGACTGGCCGGAGCGGGCCGCGGCGGCCAGGCAGAAGTTCCTGAACGAGCACACGCACGACGACGACGAGGTGCGCTACTTCGTCGCCGGCTCCGGCATCTTCTACCTGCACGTGAACGGCAAGGTGCACGCGGTGCTGTGCGAGGCCGGCGACCTGCTGAGCGTGCCCAAGAACACCACGCACTGGTTCGACATGGGCACGCGGCCCGACTTCACCGCCATCCGTTTCTTCCACGACGACGACGGCTGGATCGGCGACTTCACCGGCGACCCCATCGCCGAGCGCATCCCGGACTTCGACACGATCACGTCCACCCGTGCCGCCAGCACGGCTGGAGCGTGACCGCTCAGGAAAGCAGGACCGGGCCCATGCCCAGGGCTGCGCACAGGAGCAGGTCTCGGCGGCCGGGGCTTCGGAGTGCCCCGCCCGCCACACACCCGGAGGAAGCCACATGACGTTCCATGGACGTGTCGGGCGGACCGTCGCCGAGTCGGCCCCCTGGTGGCCGGAACAGGTGCGCGCGCCCGAGGGCGCCCCCAACATCGTCCTGGTGCTGCTCGACGACATGGGCTTCGCCGACATCGGGCCGTACGGCTCCGAGATCGACACCCCCACGCTCGACCGGCTCGCCGCCCGCGGCCTGCGCTTCACCAACTACCACACCACCCCGCTCTGCTCCCCCTCCCGCGCCAGCCTGCTGACCGGGCTCAACCACCACCGGGCGGGGTACGCCTTCGTGGCCAACGCCGATCCCGGCTTCCCCGGCTACGCCTTCGAGATCGCCGACGACGTGCCGACGTTGCCTGAAATCCTGCGCGGAGCCGGGTACGCCACCTTCGCGGTCGGCAAGTGGCACCTGACCAAGGACGCCACGATGCACGACGGCGCTCCCCGCTCCTCCTGGCCGACGCAGAAGGGCTTCGACCGCTTCTACGGCATCCTGGAGGGGCTGACGTCGCTGCACCATCCGCACCGCCTGGTGCGCGACAACTCCCCGATCGAGACCGACGCCTACCCCGAGGGCTACTACCTGACCGACGACCTCACCGACGAGGCCATCGGGATGATCAAGTCGTTGCGGGCGCACGACGCGCGCAAACCGTACTTCCTCTATCTGGCGCATCCAGCGGTGCACGGCCCGCTCATGGCCAAGCCCGCCGACATCGCGAAATACCGGAACAAGTATGGGATGGGCTGGGACGCGCTGCGTGAGGAGCGGTTCGCCAGGCAACTCTCCGACGGGCTCTTCCCCGAAGGTACCGCGCTGCCTCCGCGCAACAGCGAGCCCTTCCACGACGTCCCCGTCTGGGATTCGCTCCCCGCGGAGGAGCGGGAGCTGTTCGCCCGGTACCAGGAGGTCTATGCCGCGATGGTCGACAACGTCGATCAGAACCTGGGCCGCCTGCTGACCGTGATCGAGCAGTACGGAGAGCTCGACAACACCATCGTGATCTTCACCTCGGACAACGGCGGCACCGGCGAGGGCGGGGCGCGCGGCACCCGCTCCTACTTCAAAGCGTTCGGCAACCGGGCCGCGCTCAGCGTGGACTGGGGCCCCGATGTGCCGCGTGATCCCGAGCTGATCGGGGGGCCGCAGGCGATGGTCCAGTACCCGCGAGGCTGGGGCATGGCCTCCAACACGCCCTTCCGCCTGTACAAGGGCACCACCCACGAGGGCGGCGTACGCGCGCCGTTCCTCCTGTCCTGGCCCGCCAGGCTGCGCGAGGCGGGACTGCGCGACCGCTACCAGTACGTCACCGACGTGCTCCCCTCACTGCTGGAGCTCGCCGGCGTGACCCGTCCCGAACCCGCGGCGAAGCTGGACGGGACATCCTTCGCCGACGCCCTGACCGACCCGGCGGCGCCCAGCACCCACCGCGAGCAGTACGCCGAGATGACGGGCAACCGCGCCTTCCACCGCGACGGCTGGAAACTCGTCGCCCTGCACCGTCCCGGACGCCCCCACGACGACGACCCCTGGGAGCTGTACGACCTGCGCGCCGACCCCACCGAGGCCCGCGACCTGGCCGCCGACCACCCTGAGCTGGTGGCCGAGCTGGCCGCGGCGTGGGAAAGCGCCGCCTGGCAGAACCAGGTGTTCCCGCTCGACGACGGCACCGGCTACCTCTGGACCGCCCGCCCGCCCGCGGAGGCCGCCTTCCACGAGCCCGTCACCCTTCTGCCTGGCACGCCCACGCTGGAGCGCTACCGCGCCGCCCAGCTGATCGCGTTCCGTGACTTCCGCATCGACGTGCGGCTCACCCACGGCCCCTCCGACCAGGGCGTGCTCGTGGCCCATGGCGATCAGGGCGGCGGCTACGGCCTCTACGTCGAGGACGGCCGCGTCCATCTGGCCTACAACGAGTACGGCGAGCTGAAGGTGGTCACCGCTGATCACCTAAGGCCGGGCTCGCACGTGGTCTCGCTGACCGCCGCCGCGCTGCCCGGTTTCCGCTGGGACCTGCGGCTGGAGCTGGACGGTCACCGCGCCGCCGAGCTGGAGGGGGTGCGCATGCTGATCGGGCTGGCTCCGATGGAGGGCATCGATGTCGGCATCGACCGCCGCTCCCCCGTCTCCTGGCCTGTCTACGAACGCCACGGCCCCTTCCCCTACAGCGGCGATCTGATCTCCGTCACCTACCGGCCCGGAGCGCCTGCCGCCTACGACCCGAAGGAGGTCCTGGCCACCCTACGCACCGCCGCCGACTCCTTCGACTGAGCCGCGCGACCGGCCTCATCGATGCCGGACGGACTCAGTGGGAGGTCCGCGAAGACGGGACCGCCGCGCAGAGGAGGACTGCGTGTCAGTAGGCCGGATGTCCCGTTGCCAGCGGCCTTGGCACTGGAGTCGTCGCCGCAGGTGAGGGCGAACCCGGTCCCGGCGATGAGGAGGACGACGCTCACCACGCGGAATGCGGCCCCAATGCCTGATGACTACGTCCGGCCACGCTGCCGGTGCGGGCACTCACATGCGGACTGGTGCGACAGCCGATCAGCGCTGACACAGCGCACCGGCGAAGAACGCGAAGTCAATCTCGCGCCTGGGGTATCGAAGAAACCCGATGCGCAATCTACGATTTACCTACATGAAGAGTAGGTTTATCAGTGATATGGGCCATAGGGCCCCAAAGCAGGAAGACGGACTGATGAATCCGCAGTTCCTCTGGTACATCCCGAACCAAGCGGAGCCCGGGCACCGCGGCGACGACGTCGTCACGAACCACAACAGCCTGGGAACCCTGACCAGCCACGCCAAGGCCCTCGAAGATCACGGGTGGGGCGGGGCGCTCATCGGCACCGGCTGGGGACGGCCCGACACCTTCACGGTCGCCACCGCACTGGCCGCGCAGACGACGACGTTCCAGCCGCTGATCGCCGTCCGGCCCGGCTACTGGCATCCGGCCAAGTTCGCCTCCGCCGCCGCGACCCTGGACCATCTCACCGGCGGGCGGGTGCTGGTCAACATCGTGTCGGGCAAGGACAACCTGGCGGCATACGGTGACAGCGAAGGCGAGCAGGCTCACCGCTACGGCCGCACCAAAGAGTTCATCCAGATCGTGCGCAAGCTGTGGACCGAGGAGAACGTCACCTATCACGGCGAGCACTTCAGCGTCACCGGCTCCACCGTGGTGCCACGCACGGTCGTCCGGGGCGAACGCACGCACCCGCGGCTCTACTTCGGCGGCGCCTCCGAAGCCGCCGAGAAGGTGGCGGCCACCGAGGCAGACGTCCAGCTCTTCTGGGGCGAGCCGCTCGACGGCGTCGCCGAGCGGATCGACAGGCTCAAGCACCTCAGCGAGAAGCTCGGACGCGAGCACCCTCCGCTGGAGTTCGGGCTGCGCATCACCACGCTGGTGCGCGACACCGCCGAACAGGCCTGGGCCGACGCCGAGGCCAAGGTCGAGGAGATGGCGAACGGCGGCATCTCGCGCGACCCGAACCGGTTCACCGCCGTCGGTCAGCAGCGGCTGCTCGACCTGGCCGCACGCGGAGAGGTGCTCGACGACAACCTCTACACCACCCCGGGCAAGTTCGGCGGCGGCGGCGCGGGCACCACCTGGCTGGTCGGCTCGGCCGAGGACGTGGCGAAGTCCTTGCGCAAATACCGGGCCCTCGGCATCACCCACTTCGTGCTCTCCGACACCCCCTACCTGCCGGAGATCAAGCGTCAGGGCGAGCGGCTTCTACCGCTGTTGCGCGGATAAGCGCCGACCGGCACCTGGTGCGGTGAACCGCCCGGCTCAACCGCGTCACGCGACTTCCCTGGCCGTCGCCGGTGTACCGGTGGACGAGTCCCGCGCCGGAACCCGTACAGTGCGGAAGCCCGTGGTGCGGCGCAGGCGGAAACCGAGCCGCTCATACAGGCGGATCGCGCCGACGTTGGCGGCAGACGCGTGCAGGAACGGCGTCTCGCCCCGGCTCCGGATGCCCGCGGCGACGGCGAGCACCAGCCTGGTCGCCAGTCCCCGGCCTCGATGGGCGGGGTCTGTGCACACGGCGCTGATCTCTGTCCAGCCCGGCGGGTGCAGGCGTTCGCCGGCCATGGCCACCAGCACGCCGCCGTGCCGGATGCCGAGGTAGACGCCGAGTTCGACGGTACGCGGCAGGAAAGGTCCCGGCTTCGTCCGCTCGACGAGATCCAGCATCTCCGGCCTGTCCTCCGGCCGGAGCCGGACCATGCCGGGGTCGTCCGCGCCGGCAATGCGCTCATCGGTGAGCTGGACACCCGGAATGTTCGCCACCTCCTCCCAGCCGGCCGGTGGCGCGGATACCACGCCGGGCAGGGACACATGCCCGCCCGGTCCCACCAGCGCGGCGACATCGTCCCAGTCGGCCGGGCCGGGCTCGGGCGGCATGGACAGGAACGGGGAGACGTCGAGGGTATAACGCAACACGCGGCCGGTCCCATTCGGCGGCCCCTCGCGGACCAGCGGGATCACGTGCCGCCCGAAGTCGATGGCGTCGTCCAGGATGTCGTAACCACGGGCCGAGCGCGCCCAGCCACCCCGCTCCGCCGCCCCCCGCCAACGCCGCCCCAGCCCCGCCTCCCGAACCTCGGCCGCGACGCAAGACCGGAACCAAAAGTAGCGGCGGACGTCCACCCGCTGGGCTTCATGGTCCGCCCGCCCCACTCATCTCCGACGCCGAAACGTCCACCAGGCGTCGATGTCGCCTTGATCCGCACCTGGCTTCGTGACCCCGTCACACGATCACGGGACACGTCCTGACGGTGGAACGCTCATAACCGACGGCGGCCTGCGCTGACCTCGCGCTTCCCCGGCAGCGATATCACGTCCTCATCGCGCCGGACCGGCCGGCGGGAAGGGCGGCCGCGCGACGGCGGGGCAGCAGGGTGACGAGGAGCGCGACGAGGTAGACGGCCGCGGCGCACCAGGGCAGCGCGGTCACACCCAGCGTGGCCAGCAGCGCGCCCCCGAGTCCGCCGCCGGCCGACATTCCCAGGTACAGCGCGGAGCTGTTGAGGCTGAGCAAGAGCGTCCCCGCCTCCGGCGCCGCCGCCATGAGCCGCATCTGCTGGGCGGGCACCATCCCCGCCGAGGCGACTCCCATGGCGAAGATCAGCACCCCGGTCAGGACCGGGTTGTGCGCGAACAGCACCAGCGGCGTCCCTACCGCAGCCGCGCCTACGGCGACCGCGAAGACACGGCGGCCGCCGTAGGCGTCGATGGCTCGCCCGGCAACAGCCGTGCCGATCATGCCCGCAACACCGCTGACCAGCATCACCAGCGTCAGGCCGCGCCCGGCGATCCCCGCCGTCTCCCGCAGCAGCGGCGCGACGTACGCCATGACCATGTACGCTCCGAGCAGCGTCACCGCCGTCACCACCAGCAGGCCCGCGATATTCGGCCGGGCGGCCATGGCCAGCCGCTCGCGCAGCGAGAGCGCGCCGGGCAGGTGGACGGAGGGCAGGAAGACGGCCACACCCGCCGACGCCAGCAGGCCGAGCAGCACGATCATCCAGAACACGCCCCGTGGTCCCACCGCCTGCGCGACCACCGTGCCGAACGGCACGCCGATCAGTCCCGCCGCGCTGAGCCCGCCCATGACGAGCGCCAGCGCCCGGCCCGACCGCTCCGGCGGGCTGAGTACGACCGCCGCGCCCGAGGCGTTCGGCAGGTAGAGCGCCGCACCTAAGGCGGCGATCACCCGGGAGGCCATCATCACCGGGTACGACGGCGCCACCGCCGACAGCGCGTTGCCCGCGGTGAACACCAGCAGCGTGAGCACCAGCAGGCGTTTCCTGTCGGCCTTGCCGGTCAGCGAGGTCAGGACGGGGGCGGCGATCGCGTAAACGAGGGTGAAGACCGTGATCAGCTGGCCTGCGGCGGCCACGGAGACGCCGAGTTCCCGGGAGAGCTCGGGCAGGATCGGCGCGACCACGAACCCGTCCACCCCGATGGCGAACGCGGCCACGGCCAGGATGAGAAGCCTGGGAGGCATGAGACCCCTTCTTAGATACTTCCAGTAGATTCGAAATAGGAGCCAAGCACGCCTGTGACCTTATTTCAATACTTCTCAAAGAATGCGATAAGGTGGCGGCCATGCGGGAGTTGCGCCAGCCGGCCGTCGAGGACATCGACCTGAGCGACGTGCTCTTCGCACTGGCCGACCCGGTCCGGCGCGTGCTCGTCGCCCGCCTGGACAAGGGCGGAGAGTGCGGCACGGCACAGTGCGCCGGCGACGAGATGGCCGCCTCGACGGCCTCGCACCACTTCAAGGTGCTGCGCGAGGCGGGCGTGACGAGCACCCGCCGCGACGGCACCCGCCGCCTGGTCTCGCTGCGCCGCGCCGACCTCGACGCCCGCTTCCCCGGCCTCCTGGACACCATCCTCCGCGCCGACCCCACGCCGTCACCTGGCCACACACCGTCCCCGGACCCGCCCACCCACTGACCCGCGCCCCGTCGGTCCGCCGGCATGCCCCACTGCTCGTCCGGCCGAGTTCGCGCGCCGGTTGTCCCGGCCCGGTCACCGTGGCTTTGGCAAGGAAACGGAATCGTGCGCCTTTACTGCACGGCCGGGGCCGTCCCCCTGATTCACGGCGGCCTCCGACCTTGCCGCCACTCGCTCGTGTGCCCTGCCCATGAGCGTTCGAAGCCTGCTGATGGCGTGATCGCCGAGGAGTTGACCAGGCGCCGGGACGGCACCGGCTTCAAGCCCGCCCGCCGCATTCACCCCCTAAGCCGACCCTCCAGGGACGTACCGGAGGACGCGAGGGGTTACGCCCTGGCCTTCCCTGAAGGTGCCGGGGTCGGCGCGGACGCTGCGGGCGTGTGGTTGGTGTGACGGCGCGCGGTGCCCAGGTGGCAGAGCAGGGCCAAGGCGGTGATGCCTGCGGCCGGCAGTCCCAGGTCGGCGGAAGCGATGGCGAACGACTCCTGCGCCAGCCCGCCTAGACCGCCGCCAAGGGCGACTCCGATGTAGATGGCCGAGGAGTTGAGGCCGAGCAGAACGGGCGCGGCGGCGGGGCTGAGGGCGATGAGCCGGTGTTGCTGTGGAACCACGATGACGCCTATGGCCACGCCCCAGATCGCGGCCCATGCCAGGGCGGGTACGAGGGCGTTGGTCGCCACCGGAGTGAGGGCCAGGACGAGGGCGGCGATGATGAGGGCTGCGGTGAGGACGCGTGCGGGGTTGTGCCGGTCGACGAGCCGTCCGGCAGCGGTGTTACCGGCCAGGGTGCCGACTCCCCAGGCCAGCAGGATGATGGTGAGCAGCGACTGGGAGTCGCCGGTCGCGTCCTGCAGGGCCGGGCCGATGTAGGTGTAGAGGGTGTAGGCGCCCAGGAAGACCAGGGCGGTGACGGTCAGGAGGGCCAGGACACGGCCTTGCTTGAGCGGACGCAGCCGGTCGGCCAGCGAGGCGGCGGGGAGCGTCACCTTGGGCAGGGCGACGGCAATCCCAGCAGCCGCGAAGAGGCCGATCCCGGCGACGGCCCACAGGGTGATGTGCCAGTCGGCCTGGCCGATCAGCGTGCCGAGGGGAAGGCCCAAAGCGGTCGCCAGGGTTAGGCCGCCCAGGACGAAGGCCAGCGCTGTGCCACGGCGTTCGGCGGGCGCGATGGCCGCTGCGGTGCTGGAGGCGGCGGAGGTGATGATGCCTGCGCCGATCGCGGTGATGACGCGGGCGATCATCACCACCTCGTAGCCGGTGCCCAAGGCGGTGATGGCGTTGCCCACCACGAACACGCTCAATGCGATCAGCAGCGCGGAACGCCGGTCCAGTCCGCTAGTGATCGTCCCCATGACGGGTGCCGACACCGCGAGCACCAAGGCGAACACCGTCACCAGCTGACCGGCGGCGGGCGTGGAGACATCGAGGTCGGTAGCGATGGAAGGGAGCAGGCCGGCGATCACGTAACCGTCGGTGCCGACGGCGAAGGTTGCCAGGGCAAGGGGAAGAAGCCGTTTCAACACGGCAATGCCGCCTTTCCGCGGGAGCAATCGGTGGTAGATCGAGCGGCAGCCTAAGCAATATATGGATATTTGTCCATACATCAATGAGTGGGTAAGGTGTGAGCATGCGGAGCACGGGGAGTGGCGATGCGTGAGGTGACACAACCGGCGACCGAGGCGATCCGGCTGGCGGAGGTGCTGCGGGCGCTGGCGGATCCGGTGCGGTTGGAGATCGTCCAGCGGCTCGATCGGACCGGGCAGGAGAACTGCACCGCGCTCGGGGGCGAGATCGATGTTCATCAGACGACGCTGTCGCACCACTACCGGGTGCTGCGCGAGGCGGGCGTTACCTGGACCACCGTGCAGGGCCGCTCCAGGCTGGTGCGCTTGCGTCGCAACGATCTCGACGCACTCTTCCCCGGCCTGCTCGACTCCGTGCTGGCCGGGCGCATGCGCGAGATCGCAACCACCAGCGCCATCGAAACGCCGTAGGCACGGGGCACCTTCGATGGTGGCCCAAGAGCCGCTGAAATGGCACTGGGCACGCGGGCCGGCGCGCTCCGCGAGCGCCATCAGCTCATGGAGTCCGGCGTGATGAGCTCGTCTCAGTGCGACGATTTCCCGCTATCTTGGGTCGAAATACAGGACTAAGGGGGACATACATGCCGCTGGCCTCGCAACCGCTGCGCAAGCTGGGCTTCTTGACCATCGGGCTGTTCGACGAGGCCGATCCGCGCCGGGGCCACGAGTCGACGCTCGAGATCATCGAACTGGGCGAGCAACTGGGTTTTGACAGTGCGTGGGTGCGGCACCGCCATCTGCAGTACGGCATTTCCTCCCCGGTCGCCGTCCTGGCGGCGGCCTCCCAGCGCACCAGCCGCATCGAGCTGGGCACGGCGGTCATCCCCGTGGGCTGGGAGAACCCGCTGCGGCTGGCCGAAGACCTGGCGACAGTGGACATCCTGTCCGGGGGCCGCCTCAATCCGGGCATGAGCATCGGCCCGCCCATGCACTACGACCGGGTCAAGGACGCGCTCTACCCCGACACCGGCGACGTCGAGGACTTCAGCTACGAACGCGTGCGACGGCTGCTGGGCTTCGTGCGTGGCGAGCCGGCCACCGACTTCCGCGGGGTCGAGGGCTTCGAGGTCTTCTCCGACCGGGTCCAGCCCCACTCCCCCGGCCTCGGCAGCCGCATGTGGTATGGCGGCGGCAGCCTGCGCTCGGCACAGTGGGCGGGCGAGCACGCCATGAACTTCCTGACCAGCAGCGTCGTGAAAGCGGAGAAGTCCGAGGATTTCGCCGAGATCCAGCTCTCCCACGTACGGGAGTTCCGCGCGCACCACCCTGACGGCGACCGCGCCCGCGTCTCCCAGGGCCTGGTGGTCATCCCCACCGACACAGCTTCGTCCGAGCAGCAGGCCAAGTACAAGGAGTACGCCGACAAGCGCACGCCCCGAACCGCCGCCCCCCAGGGCCCGGCACGGATGATGTTCGCGCCCGATCTCGTCGGCAGCTCCACCGAGATCGCCGAGCGGCTCTACGACCATGCCGCCTTCCGGGAGATCGACGAGGTCGCGTTCGCGCTGCCGTTCACGTTCGATCACGAGGACTATGTGCAGATACTCACCGACATCGCCACCGAGCTCGGCCCCAAGCTCGGCTGGCGGCCCCGCCATTAGTACGGCTCGGGCACCGGGTCGGGGCACGGCCGGCCCGCCGCACGCGGCGAGGGCCGGGAGGAGGCGGGGATGAGGCGCAGTACGCGCAGCCGCTTGGCCACCTGATCGGGCGTGCCGACGAACTGGGTGTCGACGCGCCGGTCCTTGTCGGGGTCAGCCAGCGGATGGCAGGAGGCCCACAGGTGCCACACACCGTCACGCCTTGGCGGCATCCGTGAGCGCCGCCCTCACCTGCGGCGCCACCGCGGTGTGCCACTGCTCCAGCACCTCCGGCAGGCGCGGGAGATCGGCCTCGACCAGCGCGAGGCCGGGCGTGGGGACGACGGCGCCCAATTCCACCAGCAGCGGGCGCAGGTGCACCTCGACCGCCAGCGCGTGCCGTGCGTCACCCATCACCAGCAGAGGCAGCGCCACCGTGCCGGCCAGGGCTTGGGAGGGCAGCCGGTCCAGGAACGCCTTCAGCAGCCCCGTGTAGGTGCCCTTGTAGGTGGGGCTGGCCACGACGATCACGTCCGCTTCCTTGACGAGTTCCAGCGCCACCTCCACATCCGGGGACGGCGAGGGTGAGAGCAGGTGCGGGCCGAAGGCCGACAGGTCCACGAGCTCTACGACCACCGCCGCCACAAGGACCGTCGTGGTGCGGAGGGCTGCTCCTCCTGTTCGGGCTGAGCCTCATCATCCGGGAGGTCGTACCAGTGCGTATCCCCCGGGAGGTCCGTGCGGACGACCACGTCCCGGTCCTCGTTCATCCCGGTAATGTACGATCTCACGTCGCAGATAGTCAACTTTTCCTACTCACTTTACAGGAATTCCCCCGACCCCGAGCGCCCGCAGTAGCTCGGATCGGATCTCGGTGGTGCCCCGGCCGGCATCCAGCCGCTGCTCGGCGGCGATCCTGCCGAGGTCGAGCACGAGCACGCGGTCGGCCAGGGCGATCGCCTCGTCCACGTCGTGGGTGACCAGCAGCACGGCGGGCCGGTGTTCCTCGTAAAGGCGGCGCAGCAGGCCGTGCATCTTGAGCCTGGTCAGGGCGTCGAGCGCGCCGAATGGCTCGTCGGCGAGCAGCAGCCGGGGTTCGCGGACGAGGGATCGTGCCAGCGCCACGCGCTGCTGTTCGCCGCCGGACAGTTCATTTGGCCAGGCACGTTCCCGCCCGGCCAGCCCCACCTCCGCCAGGCTCTCCCGGCCTCGCTCCACGGCCCCCTCAAGACCGAGGATCACATTGTCGAGCACCCGCTGCCAGGGCAGCAGCCTGGCGTCCTGGAACACCACCGACACCTGCGCGGGCACCTCGACCAGTCCGTCCCCGGCGACGTCTCCGTCCAGCCCCGCCAGGGCCCGCAGCAGCGTGCTCTTGCCCGACCCGCTCTGCCCGAGCAGGGCCACAAACTCTCCCGGCGCGATCTCCAGGTCCAGGCCGTCCAAGACCACGCGATCGCCGTACACACGGGTCAGGCCCTTGACCCGGATCAGCTCGCCAACGTCCGTCGCCACGACAGCGCCCTCCTCTCCACAAGCCGCACCCCGGCGTCGGAGAAGAGGCCGAGCAGGCCGTACAGGACGATGCCGACGAGGATCACGTCGGTCTGCCCGTACGTACGCGCCAGGTCCATCATGTAGCCGATGCCGGTGGTGGAGTTGATGAGCTCGGCCACGACCAGGAACAGCCAGGCCGTGGTGACGGCGAACCGCATGCCGAGCAGGAATCCGGGCAGCGCGCCCGGGAGGACCACCTTCCTGACGAACGCGCCACGCTTGAGATCGACGGTCTCGGCCAGCTCGACGTAGCGGCTGTCGATGCTGCGCAGCCCGTTGTGGGTGTGGATGTAGATCGGCACGAGCACGCCAAGGGCGATCATGGTGATCTTCATACCCTCGCCGATGCCCAGCCACAGGATCAGCAGTGGCATCAGTGCGAGTGCCGGGATGGCCCGCTTGATCTGGATGGGCCCGTCGATGACGGCCTCGCCCCAGCGGCTCAGCCCGGAGATCAGTGCGAGCAGGGTGCCGAGCGGGACGCCGAAGGCCAATCCCAGCGCCACGCGCTGGACGGACGCGAGCAGGTTGGACTGCAGGCGGCCGGACTCGATCAAGTCGGCCGCGGTGGTCACCACCGTCCACGGCGCGGACAGGAATCGCGGATCCAGCAGGCCGATCGCCGAGGCGGCCGCCCAGACCACGACCAGCAGGAGCGGGCCCACGAGGAAACCGAACCTGATCCGTGGGCCGGGCCGCAGGCGGCGACGCTTGCGCGCGGGGACGTCCACGGCCGGGCGTGAGGTGACGAGCGTCATGACGCACCGCCCTTGATCGCGTCCGCGCCGACCGTCTGATAGCGCAGGTCGTACAGGTCCTGTGCCTTCAGCACGGGGTTGCCGGTCTCCTTGGCCAGGATGTCGATGGTCTCCTGGTGCCTGGCGATGGCGTCCGACCAGTCGGCGGGGATGTCCGGCTCGCCCGCCAGCTCGGCCAGGTAGCGGCCGTCGGCGGCGCTGAGACCCTGGTCCTTGACGTAGTAGCCGCCGATCCACTCCTCGGGGTGCTCGTAGACCCAGCGCGCGGCGCGGGCCCAGGCGGCGACGTACTCGCGGATCGCGGCGGCCTTGGCCGGGTCCTGGAGCGTGACCGCGCGCACGTACAGGTGGCCCGGGTCGTCGCGGAGCCCGTGGCGGATGGTCGTGCCGCCGTCCTCGCCGAACTTGGCGGTGTACCGCCGGATGTTGACGCCGCCGATCGGGGCCACGTCCACCTGCCTGGAGGCCAGCGCGTTGGGATAGACGTCGCCGGTGCTCGGCAGCTCCACCAGGGTGACGTCGTCCTTCGTCAGCCCTGCCTGCGCGAGCACCTTGAGCACGAGCGCGCCCTGCGCCTGGCCAGGGCTGTAGGCGATCTTCTTGCCGCGCAGGTCGGCCAGGGTCTTCACGGACACGCCCGGCGCGATGCCGAGCTCGTAGGTCGGATGGTTGAGCGGGTCCTTGCGGAACTTGGAGGCGACGATCTTCACGGGCAGGCCGGTCCAGGTCGCGTGGATGGCAGGGATCTCGGCGACCGCGCCGACGTCCAGCGCGTCTGCCCGGAACGCCTCGCTGGTCTGCGGGCCGCCGCTGATGTTGGCCCACTCGACGTCGAACGAGAACTTGTCGATCTCACCGGAGAGCTGCAGCGCCACCTTGGTAGGCGGGTCTCCGATGATCAGCTTGGTTCCCTTGGGGACGGAGGTCGGCAGCGGCGCGTCCGCCGCCAGCGCCGCCGCGGCTTTCTGCTGCCCGCCGCCTCCGGCACATCCGGTCAGGGCGGCCAGCAGAAGCAGGGCAAGTGTGGGTCGAAGGAGGGCGGAGGCAGGCATACGATATGGCCTTTCACGTGCGAAGTTGTAGATTCTTGACGAAGGCGAGCGGGCCCGTGGCCGGGCGGTCGGCCACGTCGAACTGCGGTTCGTACCCACTGGCCAGATAGAGGCGCACGGCCTCGGGCTGGCGCGGCCCCGTGGTCAGGAAGACCCGGAGGTACCCGCGGCGCACCGCCTCCCGCTCCAGCTCGCGCACGACCAGGCGGCCGAGCCCTCCGCGGCGGTGACGCGGGTGCGTCCAGACACGCTTGAGCTCGGCGGTCGCCGGGTCGTAGCGGCGGAACGCGCCTCCGGCCACCGTCTCTCCGCCGGACACCACGATCAGGAACGCGCCGTGCGGCGGCGCGAACTCCGCCTCCGGATACCTCACCAGCTCGTCGTTGGGCCCGTACCGCGAGGTGTACTCCTGGTGCAGCCCGGCCAGCAGCGGCGCGGCGGCCGGGTCCGCCATGCCGACGAGCCGCACGTGCGCGGTGAGCTCGCTCACGACTCCTGCCTCGGCAGGCCGGGCGGGTTGATCTGCGACTCGGGGATCGCTTCGTTGGCCAGACCCCAGCGTTCGAGTACCTCCTTGTACGTGCCGTTCTTGATCACCGTGTTGAGCGCCTCGTTGAGCGGCTTGACCAGGCCGTTGTCCTTCTTGGTCATGACCGCGATGAGCCCCTGCAGGTCAGGCCCGGCACCGGAGAACGTGCCGACGATCCTGGAGCCGCCGCTGACGGCGATGTTGTAGGCGATGGCCGGGTTCGGGCCGAAGTACGCCTGGATGCGGCCGGACTTGAGCCCCAGCAGCACGTCGCCGTACTTCTCGTAGTAGAGGATCTCCACAGGTTTCAGCCCGGCGTCCTTGTTCTGCTTGTCCCAGTCGAGCAGGATCTTCTCCTGGTTGGTGCCGGAGCCGACCGAGACGCGCAGCCCGGCGATGTCGGCGGGCTTGGCGATCTGCTTGATCGGGCTGTTCTCGGGGACCTGCCAGCCGAGCTGGTCGATCCGGTACGTCGCGAAGTCGTAGGTGTCCTTGCGCTCCTCGGTGACCGTGACGTTGTTGAAAACGACCTCGTACTTGCCGGACTTGCTGGCCAGGAAGAGGTTCTCCCACGAGCTGGTCTGCGGGGAGATCTCCAGGCCGAGCACGTCGGCCACAAGCTGGGCAATGTCGGTCTCGACGCCGATCAGGGTGGTGTCGTCGGTGGCGGGGAACACCAGCGGCGGCGAGCTGGTCCCGCTGTAGCCGACGGTGAGCTTGCCGTCGGCCGCGATCTCCATCGGCACCTGGGCCGCGATGGCGTCCACCTTCTCGGCCCGCACCCGACGCTGGTCCGGGCCGAGGTTGATCTTCTTGCCCGCCACCACAGGGGCCGTGGTGGCTGACGGGCCGGTGACGGTGGGCTCGGCGCCGCAGGCGGCGGTCAGGAGGAGGAGCGCGGGCACAGCGAAGGCCCGCGCGAGCGAAGCGCGCATGTCTTGGTGTCCTTAGGAGTCAGAGAACCTTGCCGAGGAAGGCACGGGTGCGTTCGTGGGCGGGGGCGTCCAGGATCTGGGCGGGCGGTCCAAGCTCGACGATGCGGCCGGCGTCCATGAAGACCACGGTGTCGGCCACCTCGCGGGCGAATCCGATCTCGTGGGTGACCACGATCATCGTGGTCCCACCGCGGGCGAGGTCTTTGATGACGTCCAGCACCTCGCCCACCAGCTCGGGGTCCAGCGCGGAGGTCGGCTCGTCGAACAGCAGCACCTTGGGCTCCAGCGCGAGCGCCCTGGCGATGGCGACGCGCTGCTGCTGGCCACCGGAGAGCGTGCGGGGATAGTCGTCGGCCTTGTCCGCCAGGCCCACCCGCTCCAGCAGTCGCTCGGCCAGCGGCTCGACCTCGGCGCGCGGCCGGCGCTGGGCCGACAGCGGCGCCTCCGCGAGGTTCTGCCTGACCGTGAGGTGCGGAAACAGGTTGAACGCCTGGAAGACGAACCCGATCTCGGTGCGCTGCCGCAGCACTTCGCGTTCGGGCAGCTCGTGCAGACGGTCGCCGACCTGCCGGTAGCCGAGCAGCCTGCCGTCGACGCGGACCGAGCCGCGGTCCACCTTCTCCAGGTGGTTGATGGTGCGCAGCAACGTGGACTTCCCTGACCCCGACGGGCCCAGGATCACCACGACCTGCCCCTTGCGCACGTCCAGGCCCACACCACGCAGCACGTGCAGGGGGCCGAAGCTCTTGTGCACGCCGCGCAGCTCGACCATGGGGCTGCTCATGCGCGCCCCTTGCCGTAGTGGCGTTCCACGTAGTGCTGGACGATCGACAGGGCGGTGGTCAGGATGAGGTACCAGATGGCCGCGACCAGCAGCAACGCCATGACCCTGCCGTTGCGGTTGTAGATCACCTGCACCTGGTAGAACAGCTCGGGCAGCGCCATGATGTACACCACCGAGGTGCCCTTGACCAGGCCGATGATCTCGTTGCCGGCGGTGGGCACGATGGTCCGCATGGCCTGCGGCAGGATGATCCGGAACAACCGCCGTGCCGGTGGCAGCCCCAAAGCGGCCGCCGCCTCCCGCTGCCCGTGGTCGACCGACAGCAGGCCGCCGCGGACGATCTCGGCGGCGTACGCGGCTTGGTGCAGCGCCAGCCCGAGCACCGCCGCGGTCAGTGGCCCGATCAGGTCCATGGTGCCGAAGTCGAAGAACTCGGGCCCGAACGGCACACCCACCGACAGCCGCGGGTAGAGCAGCGCCAGGTTGTACCAGAACAGCAGTTGCAGGATGAGCGGCACCGACCGGAACAGCCACACATATCCCCAGGCCACCGACGACAGCAGCCGGTTCGGCGAGAGCCGCATCAGCGCCAGTACCGTGCCCAGGGCGAACCCGAGCGCGATGCCCATCGCGGTCAGCTCCAGCGTTAACAGGACCGAGCGCACCACTGACGGCGCGAACAGGTACTGCCCGACGACGTCCCATTCCCAGGCCGGGTTGGTCACCAGGGCGCTGGCGACCATCGCCAGCACGACGAGCACGCAGGCGGCGGCCAGCCACCGCAGCGGACGACGGGCCGTCACCACCTCTAACGGCCGCTCCACGTCCTGATAGGAGGGCGCCTGCACTTCGGGCAGCGTCATGAGCCGCCTCCAATTTTGATCACGGAATCACTCCTCGGCGGGAGGAAGGGGGTTGATGATGAGATTTCGTGATCAGTGACATTGCGCGCTGGCGACGTAGCCGTGGTCCACGTGCGGGCGCCGGGTCAGGTTCGCAGCCTGGCTCATGACCACGAAGCTACGAGCACATCAAGACATAGTCAACATTTCCTACTGGATATACATGTATTCTGGTGAGCGAATCCATCCGAGACGCACCGGCAACCAGAAGGGCTTCGCGGCATGCTCATGATCACGCAGTCGGAGATCGAGCGGCTGCTCGCCCCCTCCGACTACATCGACCTGATTGAGGATGCCTTCGCCGCACACGCCCGCGGCGAGACCTCACCCAGCCGCCTGTCCCACCTCGACAGCCCGCCTGGCGAGTTCCACATCAAGGCCGCCGGGATCGGCGGCGTGGTCGCCGTCAAGATCGGAGCCTGCTTCTACGACCGGCCCGCCACGCTCGGTCTGCCGAGCATCGTCGGCGTCATCGCCCTGTTCGACGCCGCCAACGGCCAGCCCTTGCTGTTTCTGGAATCGGCGACGGTCACTCGGCTGCGCACGGCCGCCGCCACCGCCGTGGCCGTACGCCACCTGGCGGTGCCGGACGCCACCACGCTGGCCGTCCTCGGCACCGGCGCCCAGGCCGCTGCCCACATCGCGGCCGTCCGCGAGGTCCGCCCGATCGAGCGAATCCTCGTGTGGGGCCGCGACGCGGCCAAGACCGCGCGCTTCGCCGCCCAACACAGCGCCGAGGCCACCGGCACTCCCGCCGAGGCCGCCCGGCAGGCCTCCGTCGTCGTCACCCTGACCCCCTCCACCGACCCCTACTTGGGTTTGCGCGATGTGCGGCCGGGCACGCTGGTGGCGGCGGTGGGCTCAGATGCGCCCGCCAAACGCGAACTTCACGACGACCTGCTCGCCGCCGCCACCCTGATCACCGACGTCACCCACCAGTGCGTGGAGGTCGGCGAACTGCACCACCGCCCCCAGACGCCGGTCAAGGCCGAGCTCGGCGAGATCGTCCTGGGCACGAAGACCGGCCGCGAGCACGCCGACGACCTCGTGGTCTTCGACTCCACCGGCACCGCCGTCCAGGACGTCGCCGCCGCGCAGGCGCTCTACGCCGCCGCCATGAAGAACGGCGCCGGCCGCCCACTCCCCCTATGGGAATGAGCTCCGCGGCGGCAGGAAGCCAGGGCGCCGTATCGCCTGCCGACGGCGATGTCTCGTACGGTCACGGCGACCACCACCAGGACCGGACTGCGCGTCCACGCAGAACTCGACACCGGCACCGATCAGGCCAGCTGAAGGAACCTACTCGTCTTTGCGCCAGCGGGCGCGCAGGTGGAAGGCGGCGGTCTTGGGACGGCGGTCGCGCGTGAAAACACCCTTCTTGTTGCCGTCGACGCGGAAGACGCCCGCGGTGGTGGCGAAGTCGGCGAAGTTCCAGACCTGTTCGCCCACCACCGCGTCGACCCGGTCGAAGACCCGGTGGTACACGTCGAGCAGGTCGGCCTGGTACTCCTCGGTCCACGGGGTGGGCACGATGCTGCGTAGGCCGGGGTAGGTGTCGGCGCCGTACTCGGTGATGACGATGGGCTTGTCGTGCGTATCCGCCCACTGCCGCAGTTCGGCCTCCAGTGCGGTCTCGGCCGCTTCCAGGTCGCCGGGGCCGAAGTACCAGCCGTAGTAACGGTTGAGCAGGACGACGTCGAACAGGTCGGTGACCACGCATTGGTCCGGCGACGCGAGCAGCGCGTTGGCGTAGGCCACGGGCCGGGTGGGGTCAAGGCGGCGGGTCTCTGCGGCAAGCGGGGCGAAGTAGTCGCGCGCTTCGGGCTGGACGTTGTCGGGTTCGTTGGCCACGGACCACAGCACGACGCTGGGATGGTTCTTGTCGCGGGCCACCAGTTCCCGGATCGCCTGCAGGTGGGCGCGCTGGGTGCCTTCGCTGACCGTGTCCGGGGAGTATGTGGACACGCGTTTGCCGGAGTTGAAGACACCTCCGCCGATGTTGAGGTTGAGCCCGACGGCCGCGGTCTCGCTGATGACGACCACGCCGTGCCGGTCGGCGTAGTCGAGGACCTCCTCCGCGTAGGGGTAGTGCGAGGTGCGGAAGGAGTTCGCACCGATCCACTCCAGCAGGGCGAAGTCATGCACCATCAGCGCGTCGTCGTGGCCCTTGCCGCGCACCGCCGCGTCCTCGTGCTTGCCGAACCCCCTGAAGTAGAAGGGAGTTCCGTTGATCAGGAACTGCCTCCCGCGTACCTCCACCGTGCGCACGCCCACCGGCTGGCGGTAGCCGTCGATGACCTCCCCGGATGCGCTGAGCAGTGAGACCTCGAGTTCGTAGAGGTAGCCGTCGCCGGGCGCCCAAGGATGTACGTCAGGCACGCGCAGCGTGGCGACCGCGCCGGCGGCAGCGGCTACCTCGGCGCCGGAGGCGTCGCGCAGCGCCACACGAAGTGAGTCCGCCTCCCCGGTGCTGTCCACCTGGTAGCCGATCACGCCGGTGGTGTCGTCGAAGGCCGTGGTCACGGTGATGTCGCTGATGTGGGCCGGAGGCGTGGTGTAGAGCCAGACCGGCCGGTGCAGGCCCGCGTAGTTGAAGAAGTCGTGAAGGTAGCGCTGCACCCGGCGGCCGTCGGGACGTTCCTCGATGGTGCCCGGCGGGATCGACGCCCAGCTCAGTTCGTTGTTGACCACGACGGTGACGCGGTTCTCGGCTCCCGGTCGCAGGTGTGCGGTGACATCCGCTTCGAACGGGGTGTAGCCGCCTTCGTGTTCGGCGACCTCGGTGTCATTGACCCAGACGGTCGCGCGGTGGGTCGCGGCGTCGAACCGCAGGACGATGCGCTGCCCTGCCCACCGGGCCGGTACCCACACGCTCGTCTGGTACCAGGCGTCGCCCACGTGGTCCCGGACTGTCGCCTCGGGGTAGATGTCGTTGTAGCTGGCCGGTACCGGGATGTCCACGGCCCCGGCGAGGGGCGAGCGCCACCAGCCTTCGGTGCGGCCGGCTCCCTCCGCGTCCAGCCGGAACCTCCACAAGCCGGCCAGAGAGCGGCGTTCGCGGGTGGGACCGTCCTGCGGGCGAAGCATGGTCGGTTCTCCTTTTCTCCGTGCGGTGGTCAGGCGGTGGTCGAGTCGTCGGTGGGTGTCGAGCAGCGGTGGGAGATCGGTCGAGCAAATGGACGTTTGGCCGCTCGCTGTGACGGGTGTTCCGTCCTATTTGAGGCCGGTGTTGGCGATGCCCTGGATGAACTGTTTCTGGAGGAACAGAAAGAGCAGCACGATCGGGGTGACGACGGTGACCGCGCCGGCGAGCAGCAGACCGTAGTTGGTGCCGTTGGCGCCCACCGAGAACAGGGCGAGCGCGACCGGCAGCGTGTAGTGATCCTCGGTCTGCGCGATCACCAGCGGCCACAGGAAGTTGTTCCACTGCCCGAGGAAGGTCAGGATCGCCAGCGTCGCCAGAGGAGGCCGGCAGAGTGGGACGATGACCCTGAGAAAGATGCGTGTTTCGCGGGCGCCGTCAAGGCGGGCCGCTTCGACGAGAGAATCCGGAATGTCCTGGATGAACTGGCGCATGAGAAACACGCCGAGCGGTGTCACGAGGAAGGGCAGAATCAACCCGAGATAGGAGTTGCTCAGTCCCATGTTGCTGACCAGGACGAAGAGCGGCACGAAAGTGGTGACGCCGGGGACGATCAGCATCGTGAGGACCAGGCCGAACAGGAGGCGCTTCCCGGCGAAGTCCATTTTCGCGAAGGCGTACCCCGCCATGGAACAGAAGAGCAGATTTCCCGCGACACATGTCACGGCGACCAACGTGCTGTTGAAGAAGTACACCGCGAAGTTCTGCTTCGACAGCAACTGCTCGAAGTTGCCGAGCGTCGGAGAACGGGGCAGCCAGACGCTGGGATGCGCGACGATTTCCCCTGTCGGTTTGACCGACCCCAGGAACATCCACGCGAACGGTGCCAGCGTCGCGAGGAGGCCCAACGTGAGGGCGCCGTAAAGCATGATGCGGGCGGGCCGGATGGGCCGGCGTGCGCTGAGGCCGGACGCGGCCGCAGCGGTGCTCGCGGTCGTGGTGGTCATGTCATGCCTTCGCTCGGAAGATACGGAACTGAAGGAGGCTGAGCAGCGCGATCGCAGCCACGAGCACGTACGAGGCGGCGGAAGCCATACCGTAATTACCGAAGCCGAATTGCTCGTAGGCGTAGTAACTGATCGATGTGGTGCTGTCCAGCGGGCCACCACTCGTCATCACGAACGGCTCCTCGAAGAACTGCAGGTAACCGATGCTCAGCAGCACGGCGACCACCAGCGTGGTCGGCCTGAGCAGCGGCAGGGTGATACTGCGGAAGGCGCGCCGGCGGGTGGCGCCGTCAACGCGAGCCGCCTCGAGCAGGTCCTCGGGGATGGACTGCAGTCCGGCCAGGAAGATCACCATAGGGATGCCGAAGTGGCGCCAGACCGCCATCAGGATGAGCGCGGGCATGGACCAGTTCGGGTCGTTCAACCAGTCCGGCCCGTGGATTCCCACGACGGCAAGGACGGAGTTGATCATTCCATCCGGCTCGTAGAGGTACCTCCACACCACCGCTATCGCCACGATGCTGGTCACCACGGGCGCGAAGTAGGCGACCCGGAAGAATCCCTTCGCGCGCTGGATCCCGGAATTGAGCGCGACGGCGAGGGCCAGGGCGATGATCATCGTCAGCGGGATTCCCACGGCGACGAAGTAGAACGTGTTGAGAGCCGCCCGCAGGAAGGTCGGATCCCCGAAGAGCTCGGTGTAGTGCGCAAGGCCCACGAAGTCGACGCTGAAGGGGGTCCGTATGTCCCGGGCCGTGATGTCCGTGACGCTCATCGACAGCGAGGAGAGGACCGGCCATACACCGAAGGTGGCGAACAGCGCGACGAAGGGTGCGCAGAAGGCCCAGGCGATCAATGTGCGCCGGGCACGTTCTGACACGGCCCCCGGTGGCCCCGTCCGCCGTGGGCCGGCAGCCGGGCTCGGTGCGGATTTCACGGAGACGAGAGAGGTCATCCCTACGCTCCGGTTCCGATCGCCGACGCCTTTTTCTGGATCTCCCGCAGAGCCGCTTGCGGTGAGGAGACGCCCTTGGCGACCTTTTCGAACTCGGCATCCAGGACCGCGGTGACCTGCCGCCATGTCGTGGTGTTCGGTCCAGGCTGTGCCGTCGTCAGCTGGGTACGGAACACGGCCAGAGTCGCGTCGGTCGCGAGCTTCCCCTCGTTCCAGGCCGACTCGATGGCGGGCAGGTCTCCGGACAGGTCGTACCAGGTCCTCTGGACGTCAGGACTGGCCATCCACCGGATGAACTTCCACGCGCCCTCGCGGTTCTTGGCGTCCTTGAACACCGCCCACTGTCCGCCGCCGATGTAGGCGGCGTTGGACTTCGGTCCCGACGGGAGCGGCGCGATGCCCACCTTGTCGTCGACGAAGGATGCCCCGCCGGCGGACTTCAGCAGGTTCACCTCCCAGGGGCCGGAGATGAGCGCGGCAGTGGACCCGGCGACGAACTGCGGCTCGATCTCTCCCAGGCTCACCGGGCCGTTCGGGCTGGAGATCTTCGACGCGATGAACGACCGGTAGAACTCCAGTCCCTTGAGCGCCTCCGGCGTGTCGAAGGTGAACGTGGTCCCGTCCTCGTTCATGACCTGGGCTCCCGCCTGCCACATGAACGGCACAACGCCCTGCCAGGTCCCCGTGGCGCCGGTGGGCAGGGACAGCCCCCACTTGGCCCCTTGCTTCTGCAGGGCCTTGAGGAACGGGCCGTACTCGTCCCAGGTCTTGGGTGCGGAGACTCCGGCGGCTTGGGCCATGTCCTTGCGGTAGAACAGGGAGCGGGTTTCCACGTACCAGGGGACGCCGTACTCGGCTCCCTCGAAGGTGGTGCTCTGGACGGCGCCGCGATAGAAGACGTTGAAGTCAACGAGGTCGGACGGAACCTTGTCCAGCCCGCCCGTGGACGCGAACGCCGCGAGGTCCACCGCACCCACCATGGTGGCGTCCGGAGTGTCTCCTGAGGCGATCGCCGTCTGCACCTTCTTGGCATAGTCCTGCCAGGGAACCGCTGTCACCTGCACCTTCACGCCGGGGTTCGCCTGGCTGAACTGGGCGGCCAGCTTGGGCAGAAGCTCGCCCTCCGTTCCCATCGCCCACACGGTGATGGTGCCGCCGGCGGGTTTGGTGTCAATGGGGGCGCCCGCCGCGGCCTGCGTCGGCCGGGCTTCTGACCGGCCGCAGCCGGTCAGAAGCAGTGCGACGGCCAGTCCGCCGACGAGTGTCTTCGCAACAGTTGGGGTGAACATCGATGTCCCGTTCCTCTCCACCCGAGGGAAGCGTCACCGCTTCTTCCGTACGTCGTGGTGTGGGTGAGCGAGACGCTACCTCAAAAACCGAACAGTTGCTACATTTTCTTTGCCGTGAATTCACCGGCGTAACCGCAAGGACCCATAGGGTTGGTGCCATGACCGATGAGACGGCGAGTCGACCAGGCGCTCGGCGGGGCCCCTACGCCAAGAGCGCGCGCCGCCAAGCCGAGATCGTCGCCTCCGCGACATCTGTCTTCTCGGCACGCGGTTACCGAGGCGGGTCGCTGCGGGAGATCGCGAAGCAGCTCGACCTCAGCCTGACCAGCGTCGTCCATCACTTCCCCAGCAAGAGCGCGCTGCTCGTGGCCGTCCTCGAGAACGCCGACTCCGCGCACGCCGACTCCTTCGAAGCGGACAGCCAGAAGAAGGGTGTGGCGTATGCCGTGCTGCAGTACGTCCGCCGGAACCTCGAACGGCCCGAGATGCTGAGGCTGCTTGCCCTCATGGCCGCAGAGTCGTCGGCTCCGGACCATCCGGCGCATGAGTGGTTCCGCAACAGATACGAGAGGACGATCGGCCTACTCGCGATCGCCGTTCGCCGGGACCAGGACGAGGGCCGTATCTCCAACGCCAGGGACCCCAGGGGCATCGCCGAGTCTCTCGTGGCCCTATGGGACGGGCTCCAGCTCCAGTGGCTCATCGACCCGCATCGCGACCTCGTCGCGGCGATGACGGCCGCGTTGAAGGACCTGCTGGTGCCACACGCCCCCCTCGGCACGTAGACACCTGGTCCGTCCCGACGTGGAACCAAGCCGTGGCACAGCTGGGCTGTGGCGGGCGTTGCTGGTGCACCGAGAGGGCCGACAGCTCACCGGCCTGGTGCACGCCGCCGCGTACCGGATCCGGCGGTGGCGGCGATCCACCCCGGCGAACTCCTGCGCCACAACCCGTGACGCTACGCGTATTTTAGATCACTTGCAGTCAGTACGCGTAACTTGAGATCCGCTCACGAGAAAGGGTGCGGGCCGCTCATCGCTTAGTAGTCGACTGCGTAAGTCTCTCGGGGTTATGCGGCAGACTCGAGACGGCAGGCTGATGGTCGCAGTCATCGTGCTGCTGGAGGTTGTGCTCCTTCTGTTCGTACCGCTCGATCCGGGCCAGTAGGTCCTCGAGGTCGGCAGGGGTGAACTTCCATCGGAAGGGCCGGGCGGTCTCGTTGTAACGTCGCTCGAAGGCGATAAGCCGCTCTTGATGTCGGCGCCTTAGTAGTGCCCGGGTAAGATGCGCAGGTCGAGGGTCGAGTTTCCACGCCCATCTTGACCTGCGGTCAAGGAGAGGTACCGCACCGCATCCCGTTACAGATGCAAGAAGATTTGGTCCCCAAAACCAATGAGGCCGTGCCCGATCTTCTCGGACACGGCCTGTGACCTGCGATTTCGCAAGTCGGGACGACAGGATTTGAACCTGCGACCCCTTGACCCCCAGTCAAGTGCGCTACCAAGCTGCGCTACGTCCCGGTTGTGTCGGTTGCTCCCTGTGGAGCGCGACGTCATAACCTTAGCGCACATCGGAGGTGTACGCGCACACGTGAAGCGGGAGCGGAGGTGGCCGGTGGGGCGTAAGCCGAGCATCGATCGGAGGGAGCTGGCCGAGCTGGTCGCCCAGGGTATGAGCGTGCAGGAGCTGGCCGCCCACTTCGGGGTCAGCGAGTCCGGGGTGTTGCAGGCGAAGCGGGCTGCCGGGCTGGCCAAGCCGATGATGGACCACAGTGACGCGGTGCCGTGGAAGCTCGCCCGGGCGCATGCCCAGTCGGGGCCCGCGACCAATCTGCGTAACCTGTCGGCGGCCGCGCAGGGGAAGCCGCCGGCGGCCGAGCGGTTGAACACCGCGCTGCGGTGGGCGCAGCGGCTCGTCGATGCCGGGCTGGATGTCTGGTACGACGCCGATGAGGGGTTCTGCGAGGTCTCCGCTCCCCCATCAGGCTCACATGTCGCAGCCGTGCTCGCGGCGGCGAGAAAAGGGCTCGAAGGCCGCTGAGCACGCCCTGGCCGGTATGGCCGGGTGAGTTTCACATGCCTGTTCGAGGGCAGTCGCGGTCTCAACATAGAGACCGGAGGCGAACATCATGACCACCTATGTCTGGGTGGCCGTCGTCGTGGTCGCGGTGGTGGCGGTCGCCGCAGTCGTGTACGTGATGCTTCAGCGGCAGCAGCGCCGTAACCATCTCCGCGAACGTTTCGGCCCGGAGTACGAACGCACGGTCGCCGAGCGTGAGAACCGGCGGGAAGCCGAGCAGGAGCTGCTCGCCCGCGAGCAGCGTCACGCCGAGCTCGACATCCGGCCACTCCCCGCGGAGGCCCGCGACACCTATGCCAACCGGTGGACCGAGGTGCAGGAGCGCTTCGTGGACGCGCCGGGGTTCGCGGTGACCGAGGCGGATCAGCTGGTCACGGCGGTCATGGCGGAACGGGGCTACCCGACGGAGGACTTCGAGCAGCGGCTGTCCGACCTGTCGGTGGGGCACGCGGCGACTCTCGATCACTACAGGACGGCTCACGAGATCAGCGGGCGGGCGGCCAGAAAGGAGGCCTCCACGGAGGAGCTCCGGCAGGCCATGGTGCACTACCGCGCGCTGTTCGAGGAGCTGCTGGAGGGAACCACCCGAGGAGGACGGTGACACGATATGAGCAGCGACGAGCTGAAAGTGCCGTCGCAACGCGCCGAGGAGCACGCTGATCAGAACGCCGATGAGCGACCTGATGAGCGTGCTGATGTGACGGAAGCGCGTTCCCAGAGCGATCAGCCCGGCGGCGATCGCGCCGATGAGGAGGAGCTCGCTCCGAGCGAGCAAGCCACCACACCCGTTCCCGGGCAGGTGGACGATGAGAACGACGACGAGCAGAGGGCCCAGAGCCCCCGGACCGACGACAAATATGCGGCGGCCGTCCCCGGCGCCGTCGCGACTCCCGTTCCCGGAGACGAAGACGTCCCCTATCGAGATCCGTACGCCAGGACCGGCGGTGACATGCTGTCCGAGCCGGAGCCGGAGCCGGAGCCGGTGACCGGGCCCGATGCGGCCCATGCCCCGGAGCACGCCGCTCCCGAGGACGTCGTCCTGTTCGATCAGGATCCCGCCGAGGTGCAGGCCCGCTGGCGCGACCTGCAGGCGTCCTTCGTGGACGATCCCGGGGATGCCGTGCAACGCGCCGACGGCCTGGTGGGCGAGGTGGTGGAGTCGCTCACCAGCAGCCTCACCAACCGTACGAACGCCTTGCGCGACCGCTGGAAGGACACTGCGTCCTCCGACACCGAGCAGCTGCGCCTGGCGCTGCGCGACTACAGGAACGTCCTGGAACGCCTGCTGGCCTTGTCCGGAACGCAGGGCACGCAGCCGGACCAGGCGTCAGGCCCCCAGAGCGAGGGATCGAGGTGACATGACATGCTCGCGATAGTTGCAGCGATCATCTTCGGGCTGGGCTTCCTGCTCGACCTGGTCGGCGTGCGGATTCCCGGAGGGTTCTCGGGGATGACGTTCGCTTTGCTGGGGTTGTGCCTGCTGGCCCTGCATCAGGCAGGGGTCGGCAAGGCCGGCTTCCGCACCGGATACAGCAACTGGCGTGGCCGAGCCCGCCGCTGACAGCACGTGGCGGGTCCAGCCCGCCACTGCCAGCACCAACGTCCGCCGCCGGTGAGCGCCGGCGGCGGACGCGTGTTCAGGTGGTGGACGCGTTCAGTCCTTGCCCGGGAAGCGCATGATCACCGTGCTGCCGCCGTTGCCCACGCGCAGCGTCAGGTCGGATGACAGCAGGCGGGCCACCCACAGGCCCATGCCGCCCACGGCGCCCGGCGTCGGCCCCGGTTTCCACGAGCCCTCGTCGTGCACCTCGACGACCAGGTTCCCGCGCGCCGTCCAGGTGCGCAGGGTGGCGTGATCGGCCCCGTGGGTGACGGCGTTGGTCGCGACCTCGTTGACGGCGATGACGAAGTCGCCGACGGCCTCCTCGGCCATGCCGGCGTCACGGGCCTCGTCCTCAGCGAACTGCCGGACCCGTGGCAGATCCGGCAGTCGGAAACGGAGCCGTCTCACGGGCGCGCCGGGTGGCGGGCTCGTGTAGCCCGACGGAGGCTCTGTGCCCTCGTTCACCCGGCGAAACCTTCTTCTCAGCCGACCAGCTCGGTGCGCAGCTGGTCGAGAACCTTGCGGAGGATGCGCGAGACGTGCATCTGGGAGATCCCGAACTCGGCCGCGATCTCGGCCTGCGTCATGTTGCCGAAGAACCGCAGCAACAGGATGTGCTTCTCGCGCGAGGGAAGCGCGTCGATGAGGGGCTTGACGGCCTCCCTGTCGACCATCGTGCTCAACGTGTCGTCGTCCTCGGGGATGACGTCGCCGAGGGAGGCGGCGTCGTCGTCGGTGCCGAGCGGCGCGTCGAGCGACAGCGTGCTGTAGGCGGCGGAGGCGTCGAGCGTCAGCAGGACATCCTCCTCGGTGATGTTCATCTTGGCGGCCAGCTCGGCCACGGTCGGCGACCTGCCGAGGTCCTGGCTGAGGTCGGCGACGAGCCTGTTGAGCTCCGAGCGCCGCTCCTGGTAGAGGCGGGGGACCCGGATGGCCCAGGTGCGGTCGCGGAAGTGACGCTTGACCTCGCCGGTCATCGTGACGACCGCGTAGCCCCTGAAGGCGTGCCCGAGGCTGGGGTCGAAGCCGTTGACGGCCTTCATCAGGCCAACATACGCGGCTTGGAGGAGATCTTCCAAAGGTTCGCCCCGATACCGGTATCGCCTGGCGATCTCCATGGCGAGCGGCCGGTGCATCTCGACGATGCGCTCACGCAGCCGCTCCTTGTGGCTGTCTGGTGTCTCGTCCCTGGCCATCTCGGCCAGGAGCTCTTCTGCTGTCATCTCCTCGAGGACGTATTCCTGCACAGCCATCGCTGCTCCTCATATGGACGCAGGCGGCCTCTGCCGAGCAGAAAGAGCCCATGCAGAGGCGCGCCTCGCTCTACTCTCGAGACGAAAGCCCGCTGCTGGACTTCGGATCCAGTGTCCCCCGTGTCGTCAGAAGTATTCCTCCCTCGTGCGGTGACAGTAGGGTTGCTGCGTGACAATGCCGGAGAACGGCGACGGGCCTGCGGCGGCCCTGAGCCTGACGTCGTCGACCGTCGATGGGATCACCGTGATCCGAGTCGACGGCGTGCTCGACGCGACGACGCGCGAGCAGTTCGCCGATTACCTGTCGATGGCGGGTTCCAACGTGATCCTCGATCTGGCGGGGGTGACGTTCATGGACTCACGCGCCCTCGGCCTGATCGTGCACCATTGGCAGACGAGCCTGGCGTCGGGCGCGCGGTTCGCGCTGATCGGAGTGGAATACTCCAAGTCCAAGGTGATGTGGATCACCGGGCTGGCTCAGCGGCTGCCGCTCTACGACACGCTCGACGACGCTCTGGCCGCCATTGGATAGCTGAGGCCGGCCGGACGGCCGAGGTCAGCGGCGCGACTTGCGCTGGTGCTCGTCCACCAGGAGCCTGGCCAGGTCGGCCACCTTGACCTGGTGGTGCTGGGAGATCCTGCGCAGCTCCTCGAACGCGGCCTCGGCCGTGCATCCGCTGGTCTGCATGATGATGCCCTTGGCCTGGTCGATGACGGACCGCCCGGCGAGGGCGGCCTGCAACTGGGCGGCATCCGTACGCACCTCGTCGAACTCCGACATGTTGGCCATGGCCACACCAAGCTGCTCGGTCAGCATGTCGGTGAGCGAGTGGGCGCCCTGTGCGGAGAACGCGCCCGGGCGTACGGAGTAAAGGCCCACGACCAGTTCGGCGGGCGCCACGTCGATGGGCACGACCAGCGCCGAGCGCACGCCCCATCGGGTGGCCAGCGCGTCGTAGCGCGGCCACCGGCTGTCGGTCAGCACGTCCGTCACGGAGGCGCGGGCCCCGATCTTCCTGGCCTCGATGGACGGGCCCTCGCCCAGCTCGCGCTCGCCCTCGACGAGCATGATCAGCTCGCTGTGCGAGCCGGAGACCAGGACCCGTTGGTCGCGCCAGTGCTCGGCGGAGGCCCCCGAGCAGCCCGGTACGCCGGCCGCCAGGGCCGTGGTGAGCCCGCGCAGCACGCTCTCCGTCGACGTGTCCTCGCTCAGCCGGCCCAGCGTGGCCAGATCGCGGGCGAGGCCGGGAGTGATCATCGCGGTTGATTCCATAGCGATAAGGCTCTACCCCCATATAGCAGTCAATATCCCGAGTGGCGTAGCGTCAGAGGGTGAGCATGCCGGACCTCGAACACGCGCTGGACGCGCTGGCCGGGCGCGTCTCGTCGCTGCGTGAAGCGAGGACCGCCTACCCCGCCGACCAGGCGCAAACCCTAGACGCCGCGCTCGCCGAGCTCGACACGGCCGTCGAGCTGCTGGCCGAGGCCCGCGAGCAGCTACGCAAGGGCGCCAAGCGGAGCGGGGGCAAGAAGGACGGCGCGCAGCGGGAGCTGAAACTGCTGCGTCAGGTGTTCCGGGCGTTCCCGGTGCCGGTGATCGTGCTGGACGGCGGCGGCGTGGTCAGGAGGATCAACCCGGAGACCTCGCGGATGCTCGGCAGCCCCGATGGTTACTTGGTGGGGCGCTCGTTCCCCCTGCTCGTGGACGTGTCGCGGCGGGCGGCGTTCCGCTCGCATCTGACGTCGGTGCTGCAGACCGGGCAGCCGTCGGCGTTCGAGACCCGGCTGGCGCACCAGGGGCGCACCCACACGGTGCAGGTGGCGCTGACCCGGCTGACCATGCCGGGCGAGCCGCAGCAGATGGTGGCGGCCGTGGCGCTGCCGACCGAGGTGCAGCTGCCCGAGCCGGGCGCGCGGCGGCCCGAGCAGTCCGACGGGGCGTTGCTGATCGCCGCGGCCAAGCGGCAGGACCTGCTGGTCAAGATGGGCAAGCTGCTGCTCGACGAGCAGGCGCTGCTGCGGCCTGTCGCGATGGCGCGGGCGACCCGGCTGCTGTCGGCCGAGTGGGCGGACTGGGTGGTCGCGGATCTCGTGCGTGGCGGGCTGCCGCGCCGCTCCGTCGTGATGGGGCCCAAGGATCATCCGGTCGGCGAGCTCGTACGCCAGGTCGAGGCGGCCGATCCGGCCGCCAGCCAGGTGGTGCTGCAGGTGCTGGAGCGGGGCTCCGGCGTCGTGCAGGAGATGGTGGACGACGAGACCTTGCTGGGCTTCTGCGCCGAGGGGCCGGTGCTGACGGCGATGGGCGCTGGCTCGATGGTGTGCGTGCCGATCGGGGCCGGCGACGGGGCGCTGACGCTGGTGCGCACGCACGACAGGCCGCCGTTCACGCTGGCGGATCTGGCCGTGATGCAGGAGGTGGGGCTGCAGCTGGGGCTGGCGGTCCGCGCGCAGAGCAGTTACCAGAGCCGTTCGAGCGCGGCGGATGCCCTGTCGGCGAGCGTCGCGCCGCGTAACCTGCCCGACGTGCCCGGCTACGAGGCGGCGGCCGTCTACCACCCGGGCTCATCGGTGGGCGCGGAGTTCTACGACGTCTTCCCGGTCTCCAAAGGGTGGGCGTTCGCGCTGGGCGGCGCGGCCGGCAAGGGCGAGGAGGCGGCGTCGGTCAGCGCCATGGTGCGCGGCGGCCTGCGGGTGCTGAGCGCCTGGGAGTCCGATCCCGACCTGGTGATGCGCAAGGTCAACGAGGCCCTGGTCGCGCAGGGCACCGGCATGTTCGTGATGGCGGTGGCGGGGTTCGTACGGGGCCGCGAGATCCGGCTGTCGTCGGCCGGGCACCATCCCGCGGTGCTGCTGCAGCCCGACGGCGGCGTGCGGTACGCGGCGGGCGGCGGCGTGCCGCTGGGCATCGCGCCCGAGGCGGAGACCGGGGCGGAGACGCTGACGGTCTGCTCGGGCGAGACGCTGGTGCTGTACTCGGAAGGGCTGATCTCCTCCAGGAACGAGCGGGGCGAGCCGTACGGCGAGGAGCGTCTGGCCGACGTGCTCGGCCGGTGCGCGGGTCAGGCGCCGTCCACCGTGGTCAAGGCGGTGGAGTCGGACCGGAACGCCTTCTCCAGCGGCCAGGTGTGGGATGAGATCGTGGTGCTCGCCCTACGGGGTGTCTGATCTGTAGGGGTTTGCGAGCGCAGTAAACCTGGGTATCGTCGTAGACGTAGACGCATGTGCCTAAGACGCAGGCACACCTTAAACGCTTTCCACGCTGCTGAGGTGTGCCATGAATATTGCGATCGTCGCATCCGCCGGGGGAAACCAGCGCCATCGCCTCCTCGCCGTCGCACGCGAGCTGGGGCGCGAGCACCACGTCACGATCTACTCCCGCCGTGACAGCGCCGAGGGCAAGCCCAGGACGCGGGTGGCCCCGGGGGTCACGCTGGAGCAGCTCGAGGTGGGCCCGCCCAAGGATCTGCCCGCCGACGACGTGCTGCCGTACCTCCACGACCTCGGCGAGCACCTGATGCGGCGGTGGAGCCAGGACCGGCCGGACGTGATCCACGCCCACAGCTGGACCTGGGGCCTGGCCTCCGTGGCCGGCGCCAAGGGGTTGTCGGTGCCGGTCACGCAGACGTTCCACACCGTCGACGCGCTGCACAAGGACGTGGAAAGGGCGCTGGGCCGCAGGGCCAACGCGGTCATCGCGGGCTCGGGCGACGAGGAGTCGGCGCTGATCCGGCTCGGCGTACCACGCGGCAACATCGCGATCGTCCCCTACGGCGTCGACACCGAGCGTTTCCAGCGACGCGGCCCGGTGGCCACGCGCGGCTCGCGCAAGCGGCTCCTGCACGTCGGCCCGCTCACGCCGGACCGCGGCGCGTACACCGTCGTGCGGGCGCTGCAGGGGCTCTCCGACGTGGAGCTGGTCATCGCGGGCGGACCCGAGCCCGATGACCTCGACGACGACAGGGACGTGCGCCGCCTGCGCGCCCTGGCCGAGCAGCTCGGCGTCGACGACCGGGTGACGCTGCTGGGCCAGGTCAAGCGGCCGGCGGTGGCGAAGCTGATGCGCAGCGCGGACGCCGTGGTGTCGGTGCCGCGCGAGGCCGTCACGGGGATCGTCGCGCTTGAGGCCATGGCCTGCGGCGTGCCGGTGATCGCCTCGGCCGTCGGGGCGCACCTGGACTCGGTCATCGACGGCGTCACCGGCCTGCTGGTGCCGCCCGACCGGCCGGCGCGTACCGCGCGGCTGGCCCGCGAGCTGCTGTGGGACCCGACCCTGCGGACCGCGCTCGGGTACGCGGGCGCCGACCGGGCCCGCTCGCGTTACTCCTGGGAGCGGGTGAGCCAGGAACTGGTACGCGTCTACGAGCACGCCTGCGCCTGACCTGCGAAACGGCTCCGGCTCTGCCGGGGCCTTTTCCGTGGCCGGGAACGGGCGGCGGCGGACGGGGCTGTTACCAGAGTGAAAACTTTGCTTCTATGGGGCGCATGCTCAGACGCAGTTCGATCCTGGCGGCGACGGCGCTCCTGAGCGTCGCCGCGCTCCCCCAGACCGCGCAGGCGCAGACGTGGGGCGCGCCCGTCCTCGTCGAGAACTTCACCGGCTCCTCGATCAACTCGAACAGGTGGATGATCTACCACTCCCCCACCGCCGAGCGAAACCCCCGGACGGGGCGGGCGGCCACGGTCGCGAACGGCGTGCTGCGCCTCAAGGGCGGCATGTACGGCGGCAAGGACCTGTCGGGCGGCGTGGCCACCCGGCACGCGCAGCAGTACGGCCGGTGGGAGGTCAGGTTCCGGGCCGAGGCGGGCGCCGGTTACACCCCGGTGGCGCTGCTGTGGCCGACGGCGCAGGGCCAGGGCGGCGGCTACGCCGAGGTCAACTTCGCCGAGATCGTGGACCCGAAACGGCAGGGCGGCGGCATCTTCGTGCACGGCGGTCAGGGCCGGGCCCAGCGGCAGTTGCGTGCCGACTTCACCCGCTGGCACACGGCGGCCGTGGACTGGCTGCCGGGGCGGCTGACGTTCTGGCTGGACGGCAGGAAGGTGTGGGACTACCGCGGCGCGTACGTGCCCGGCGGCGGCCGGATGGCCCTGGCGCTGCAGAACGACGTGGTGTGCGAGCCGCGCTGCCGCGACGCCTCGACCCCGGCCACCGTGTCGATGTACGTCGACTGGGTGAAGGTCTACAAGGCGTCCTGACCGAGCAGCCGGGTGGCCTTGAGCGCCAGGTGCACGGCCAGGCGGTCGTCGCCTTCCGACAGGTCGCGGTGGGTGAGGCGCTCGGCCTTGCCCAGCCGGTAGTAGAGCGTCTGCCGGTGGATGCCGAGCTCGGCGGCCGCCTTCTGGGCGTGGCCGCCGAGGTCGAGGTAGACCTCCACGGTCTGGGCCAGCTCCGCGTCCAGCGCGGCGGTCTCGGCGGCCAGCTCACGCAGGTCGGGCCGGCCGAGGCGGGCCAGGAGGCGGTGCACGCCCAGGTCCTCCCAGCGGGCGACGGGCGCGTGCCGGGGGAAGTGCTCGGCGATGCGCAGCGCCTGGCGGGCCTCGCGCCAGCTCAGCCAGGCGTCGCCCGGATCGCTCCGGGGCGCGCCGAGGCCGGCCGCGGTGCCGTACGCGCTCTGCACAGTCTGCGCCACCTCGCCGGCCAGGTGGGCGGGGGCGAGCAGGGCGACCGGTGAGCCGGGGCGGGCCAGGACGCCGCGCGGAAGCGTCCAGAGGGCGGCGAGGCGTTCCTGCGACTCCCGTACGGCGATGGCCGTGACCGGCCCGGGCACCTCGATGGACACGCCGGCGCGTTCCTCGGGGTCGGGCGAGAACAGCGCGAGCAGGCCGCGGCCGAGGTCGCGGCGGCTCCTGGCCTCCTGGGCGAGCGCGGCGGCGGCCCTGGCCACGAGCGGCGCGGCCGAGCGCAGCCGCTCGCCGGTGAGCGCGCCCGAGTCGAGCAGCCACAGGTAGCCGTAGACGACGTCGCCGTGCCGCAGCGGCCAGCACACCCTGGCCAGGACCTTGAGGTCGGCGTCGCCGGGGATTCTGACCGGGCCTTCGGCCTTGGCGATGCCGTAGCGTTCGAAGTAGTCGCGCACCTCGCCGGTGGCGCGCCTGCGCAGGATGGACTCCTGGCGGACCGTGTCGATGTCGCCGTGCTGAGCGCCGTAGGCCAGCAGCCGGAACGTGCGGTCCTCCAGCGTCGCGGACGCCCCCAGCCGGGCGGCGATCTCGTCGACGAGCTCTTGTAGGTCGGCCGAATTGTGCATTTGTACAACAGCCTGCCACACGCCGCGTTACGCGCGTCGATGGCCCCCTCTGAGCTGCCTTTTTAGACTGAGCACATGCTCGGTCACCTGCTGCTCGCCGCTTCAGGGAGCGGTGTCGTACGTCGCGCCGTCTCCGGCTTCCCGCTCACCAGGAAGGTGGTCGGGCGGTTCGTCGCGGGCGAGAGCGCCGGGGAGGCCCGCGACGCCGTGGAGCGGCTGCGTGAGGCCGGCCTGGCCGTCACGATCGACCACCTCGGCGAGGAGACGCGGGACGCGCGGGACGCCGAGGCCATCGCGGACGCCTACATCAGACTGCTGGGGGCGCTGCGGCCGCTGGAGCTCGGCGCCGCGGGCGAGGTGTCGGTGAAGTTGTCGGCCGTCGGGCAGCAGCTCGACGAGACGATGGCGCTCGAGCACGCCCGCGAGATCTGCGCCGCCGCCGCGGCGAACGGCTCGCCCGTCACGCTCGACATGGAGGACCACACCACGGTCGACTCGACGCTCGGCATCCTGCGCAAGCTGCGCGAGGACTACCCGTCGACGGGCGTGGCGATCCAGGCGTACCTGTTCCGCAGCGAGGAGGACTGCCGCGACCTGGCGGCGGAGGGCTCCCGGGTGCGGCTGGTCAAGGGCGCCTACCGCGAGCCCGCCTCGGTGGCGCACCAGGGGAAGACCGCCGTGGACAAGGCGTACGTGCGATGCCTGCGGATCCTCATGGCGGGGAAGGGTTACCCCATGGTGGCGACGCACGACGACCGCATGATCGCGATCACGGAGCTGCTCGCCGACCGATACGGGCGGACGATCGGCGACCACGAGTTCCAGATGCTCTATGGAATCCGGACCGACCGGCAGGAGGCCCTGGCCGGGGCCGGCCACACGGTCCGCGTCTACGTCCCGTACGGCGACGACTGGTACGGCTACTTCATGCGCCGCCTCGCCGAGCGCCCGGCCAACGTCGCCTTCTTCCTTCGTGCCCTTGGGGGTAAGTAATGGATGCCATCAGCAACGTCCCCGTTCCCGCCAACGAGCGGGTCTACGGCTACGCGCCCGGCAGCGCCGAGCGCGGCACGCTCGAGGACCGCGTCAAGGAGCTGGCCGGGGCGTCGATCGACCTCACCATGACCATCGGCGGCGAGCAGCGGCTCGGCGGCGGCGCGCCCATCAACGTGGTGCAGCCGCACAACCATGCCTCCGTCCTGGGCCGTACCAACGACGCTACGGTCCAGGACGTGCGGGACGCGATCTCCGCCGCGCTCCAGGCGGCGCCCGCGTGGCGGGCGCTGTCGTTCGACGAGCGGGCCGCGATCTTCCTCAAGGCGGCGGACCTGCTGGCCGGGCCGTGGCGGGCGACACTGAACGCCGCCACGATGCTGGGCCAGTCCAAGTCGGTGCAGCAGGCGGAGATCGACGCGGCCTGCGAGCTGATCGACTTCCTGCGGTTCAATGTGGCCTACGCCCGGCAGCTCTACGCCGACCAGCCGATGTCGTCGCCGGGCGTGTGGAACAGGATGGAGTACCGGCCGCTCGAGGGGTTCGTGCTCGCGATCACGCCGTTCAATTTCACCGCCATCGCCGGAAATTTGCCGACATCTGCCGCTTTGATGGGGAATGTCGTCGTCTGGAAGCCGTCGCCGACGCAGCAGTTCGCCGCGCACTTCACGATGCGGCTGCTGGAGGCGGCCGGGCTGCCGCCCGGTGTGATCAACATGGTCACGGGCAACGGCCAGGCCGTCTCCGACGTCGCGCTCACGCACCCCGCGCTGGCCGGCATCCACTTCACCGGCTCCACCGCGACGTTCCAGCACCTGTGGAGCACGGTCGGCGCGAACATCGCCTCCTACCACGGCTACCCGCGGCTCGTCGGCGAGACCGGCGGCAAGGACTTCGTGGTGGCCCACCCGTCCGCCGACCCGGCCGTGCTCGCGACGGCGCTGGTCAGGGGCGCGTTCGAGTACCAGGGGCAGAAGTGCTCGGCGGCCTCGCGAGCGTACGTGCCGCGCTCGGTCTGGAGCCGGATGCGCGACGACTTCGTCGCCGCCACCGAGTCGCTGACGGTGGGTGACGTCTCCGGGGATCTGTCGACGTTCATGGGCGGGGTCATCGACGGCCGGGCCTTCGCCAAGCACAAGGCGGCCATCGACCGGGCGCGGGCGGCCTCGAACATCGACGTGCTCACCGGCTCGTACGACGACAGCGTCGGATATTTCGTGAAGCCGACCATCCTGGAGTGCGCCGACCCCGCGGACGAGATCTTCGTCAAGGAGTACTTCGGCCCGATCCTCGGCGTGCACGTCTACGAGGACCGGGACTTCGACCAGGTGCTCGACCAGATGGAGGGCATCGCCCCGTACGCGCTGACGGGGTCGATCATCGCGCAGGACCGCTACGCCATCGCCGCGGCCTCGGAGCGGCTGCGCTTCGCGGCGGGCAACTTCTACGTCAACGACAAGCCGACCGGGGCGGTCGTGGGGCAGCAGCCGTTCGGCGGCGCCCGCGCCTCCGGCACCAACGACAAGGCGGGCTCGATCTTCAACCTGATCCGGTGGGTGAACGCCCGCACGATCAAGGAGACGTTCGTCCCGCCCACCGACCATCGTTACCCGCACATGGGCTGATTTCCGGCCCCGCCACTCCGAGAGCCTCCGGGTCCTGCCCCCGGGGGCTCTCGGCATCCTGGTCTCGGCGCGGCGCCATGGCGGCAGGCGTCAGTCGATCCGCTGGCAGATGTGCACCGGCAGCCGAGCAGACCACCTCTTGGTGGCTTCGTCGTAGGCGACGGCGTACCCGTTCTTGCTTCCGGCGCAGGGGGCGGCGATCGTCGTGTCGACATAGATGGTTCCGCCGGGCGTGATGGAGTGCGGCCGAGCGATCTGCCACTTGGAGAACGCCGCCCGGCCGGAGTTGTACTTGACGGTCAGGAAGACGCGGCCTCCCATGGTGAAATTGCCGCCAGCGACCTTGAGATGGCCGTTGAAGGTGTAATTGAACAAGAAGGGCCGATCCTGCCTGACCTCGTCGAAGGTGCCGGCGGACATGGTCGACGCGTTCGCGGCGGCACTGAGGGCCGGGACGCCCAGGGCGACGATGCCCGCGGCGGCGGTGACTCCCAGCAGGGTGCGGATGGTGCGGCTCATCGGGATCTCCCCTGTGATGGTGTGAACCGTGCCGAGCCTGTCGGGGGCTCGCATCACCATTGACAGCTACGCCGCCTGCAAGGTGCTTTCAGTAGCCCGACGTCCGCATGCAGACCGCTGTAGGTCGGCTCACCGCGCAACCAGGGGCCCTCGCAGCGTCTTGTTCGCCGGCGAGCGCCCCAGCTGCTGGGGCAGCTCGTAAGATCGCGGCATCGCCGTTGATCGCACGGGACGTGTATCGTCGGGAACCATGTTCCGCCCTCTGCACGCCGGAGAGCCGACCCGGCTGGGTGACTACCGCATCGTGGCGGGCCTCGGTGAAGGCGGGCAGGGCGTGGTCTACCTGGCCGAGGACGCCTCGGGCGAGCGGGTGGCGGTCAAGGTGCTGCACGCCAGGCTGGCCGGGAGCAGCGAGGCGCGCGAGCGCTTCTTACGCGAGGTGGACGCGGCCATGCGGGTGGCGGCGTTCTGCACGGCCCGCGTGCTGGACGTGGCGGTCGACGGCGACCGGCCTTACATCGTGTCGGAGTTCATCGACGGCTTGTCGCTGGAGAGTTCCGTTCGCGAACACGGGCCCAGGTCCGGCGGCGCCCTCGACCGCATCGCGGTCAGCACGGCGACCGCGCTGGCGGCGATCCACCGGGCCGGCATCGTCCATCGTGACTTCAAGCCGTCCAACGTCCTGCTGGGCTCCGACGGCCCCCGGGTGATCGACTTCGGCATCGCGCGCGCGATCGACCTCACGGCCACCGGCGGCTCGGTGGGCACCCCGGCGTACATGGCTCCGGAGCTGATCCACGGTGAGCCGGCCCAGCCCGCGTCCGACGTGTTCAGCTGGGCGGTGACCGTGGCCTTCGCCGCGACCGGCCGCGCGCCGTTCGGCCAGGACACGCTGCCCGCGGTGATGTACCGCATCCTCCACGCCCAGCCGGATCTGGACGGCGTTCCCGAGCCGCTGCGCGCCCTTCTCGCCCACTGCCTGGCCAAGGCGCCGCAGGAACGTCCCACGGCGGCCGAGGTCCTGCACCTCCTCCTCGGCCACGACCAGACCTCGACCAAGCCCGTCGCACCACCCACTCCGGGAACGCCGCCCACGGGTGGCGTTCCGCCCGCCGACCCCACCACAGACGCGCGCCGCCGCAAGCGGTCCAGGCTCCTGGTGGCGGGCTCGGCCGCCACCGTGGCGGTGCTGGTGAGCGTGATCGTGGTGGCCCTGGAAGGGGGAGGGAGCGACTCCACGGCGACACCCACGCGCTCGGCGAACTCGGGCATACCGTCGGCAACGGCCGGCGTCGCCGCCCGGCCGTACGGCAGGCGGATCGCGAAGGCCATCCTCGGCGGCGAGGTGAACACCCTGGCGGTGAGCACCTACGGCGGACAGCGCGCGGTGCTGGCCGGCAGCACCAAGGGCGTGGCCAAGGCATGGACGTTCGATACGCGCCCCAGCGAGCTGACCGAGCTGAAGAACTCCGGGAGCGAGGAGACGGACGCCGCCATCGACGTGGGCGAGGTGGACGGGCAGGCGGCCATGTTCCAGCGGCTGCAGAACGGTGGGGTCATCGTCTCCGGCGGGGACAGCCTCGAGCCGCTCGGCCCCGCCTACAAAGGCCACCAGAAGATCGTCTACACGATCGCCGCCGCGCAGGTGTCGGGCAAGACGGTCCTGGTCAGCGGTGACGAGGCCGGAAAGGTCCGTGTGTGGGACCCGAAGACGGGCAAGGACTCCGGGCCCCAGCCCAAGACGGCGGGCGGCGAGCCGATGTTCGGTGTCGCGACCGGCACGATGGACGGGCACCCGTTCGCGGTGACCGCGTCGGCCGACGACACCGCGCAGGTGTGGAACCTGGAGACCGGCACCCTGGCCGCCACCTTCCGCGGCCACATCGGTGACGTCTTCACCGTGGCGACCGCGGTGATGGACGGCCAGCCTCTGGGCGTCAGCGGCGGTTCCGACCACAAGGTCCGCGTCTGGGACCTGCGCAGCGGCCAGGAGATCACCTCATTCTCCGGTCACACCGCTCAGGTCGCCTGCCTGGCGGTGGGCCGGGTCAAGGGTCGCGCGGTCGTCGCCTCCGGCGGGTTCGATGGAACCATCCGTGTCTGGGACCTGCGCAGCGGCAAGCCGATCGGCGACCCGCTGAAGTCTCCCGGCGGGCGCGTCTACTCGGTGGTGATCGCCGAGGACGACGGGGAGTCCTGGCTGGCCGCGGGCGACGTCAAGGGAAACGTCACAGGATGGAGCCTCGGCCCGGCCTCCCCTTAGAGCGATGAGGTCTCCCGCGCCTCGCGTTGGCGGCGGTGGCGCGCGTTGTCGGAACGAATTTCCAGGCCGCTGACCAGCGCACCTAGACTTTCCGACATATCCGGATCACGTTAGTCACCCTAGACACTGTGCTGAAGTGACATGATTATTCCCCGAGCTTGAGGGGATGGTATGCGGAAGATCGGCGGACGGTACCTCCTGAATGAGGAGGCCGGTCGTGGAGGTATGGGAGTCGTCTGGCGTGCGTTCGATCAGCTCCTCCACCGGACGGTGGCGCTTAAGGAGCTGACCTTGGCCGGTGAGGTCGAGATGGTGCGTCGCCGGGTGCTGCGTGAGGCCAGGATGGCTGCTGGGCTGACGCACCCCAACATCGTCACGGTGCACGACCTGATCGAAGAGGGCGGCAAGCTCTGGATCGTGATGGAGTATCTCGACGGACTCTCCTTGCACCAGCTGCTCTCCCAAGTGGGCACGCTGCCGGCGCAGTCGGTCGCCGCGATCGGGCAGCACCTGCTCGCCGCGCTGCGGACCGCTCACCAGGCCGGGGTGCTGCATCGTGACGTGAAGCCCGCCAACGTCATGCTGACCGGCGACCGGGTGGTGCTGACCGACTTCGGCATCGCCACGGCCGAGGGCGACATCCGCATGACGACGTCGCGGCGGCTGCGCGGCACGCCTGCCTTCATGGCCCCCGAGCGGCTCCACGGCGGGCCGGCCAGCAAGGAGGCCGACATGTGGTCCTTCGGCGCCACCCTCTACAGCGCCGTCGAAGGTCAGCCCCCTTACCCGGGCCAGGACGCGGCCACCGTGCTCGGCATGGCCAGGAGCGGCCCCTACCCGCCGCCCCGGCGGGCCGGGGTGATGCGGCCGCTGATCGAAGGGCTGCTGCACAACGACCCGGTGCGCCGCTTCACGCCGGAGCAGACGGCGGGTTTGTTGGCCGGCATGCGCGCCAGCACGTTCCAAGCCGCCATCTAACGCACCGCCGGGGACACAGCGAAACGGCTGTTCTTGGTGAAAGCGGATCGCTGGGTGCGCAGGGCTGTCAACGCCGACAGCGGACGGCTAGCGTGGAGGAGGTGGATGTCGTCTACACCCCTTACGATCCGTCGATCAACGACGATCCGTACCCCGTCTACGCGCAGCTGCGCCGGGAAGCGCCGATCTACCACAATCCGGACCTCGACTTCTGGGCGTTATCCCGGCACACCGACGTCTCGGCCGCGTTGACCGACAGCACCCGCTACTCCAGCGACCACGGCCCCATGCTCGATCGCGGCGCGTGGGGACCGCACGCGCGGACGTTCCTGTCGTTCGTGGCCATGGACCCGCCCGAGCACACCCGGATGCGGTCGATCGTGTCACGCGCTTTCACACCGCGCCGGGTCGCCGCCCTCGAACCCATGATCAGGGAGATCGCCCGGGGCTACATCGCACTGGGCCTCGAGAAGGGTACGTTCGACTTCGCCCACGATCTGTCGGCCAAGCTGCCGCTGGACGTGATCTCCGAGCTGATGGGCGTGCCACCGTCCGACCGGGCCGAGGTACGCCGCAAGTCCGACACCCTGGTCAGGTACGACCCGCAGGGCCAGATGTCCGACGCCGGGCTCAAGAGCATCCTGTCGCTCGGCGACTACTACGCCTCGATCATCGCCGATCGCAAGATCACGCCGCGCGACGATCTCGTCTCCGCGCTGGTGGCCGATGGCGGGCTGACCGACGAGGAGATCGTGGCGTTCATCTTCCTGTTGCTCGGGGCCGGCTCGGAGACCACGACGCACCTGCTCAGCGCCGCCTGGTACTGGGCGTGGCGCTATCCGGACCAGCGCGCCGCCGCCTTCGGCGGGGCGATCACGCCGTGGGTGGAGGAGTCATTGCGGTACGACACCCCCGCGCACGGCCTGGCCCGCCGCCTCACCGAGCCCACCGAACTGCACGGCACACTCGTCCCCAAGGACGCCAAGATCTGGATCCTCATCGGCGCCGCCAACCGGGACGGGTCGGTCTTCCCCGATCCCGACGCCTACGACCTGACCCGCGACACCTCCCGCGCCATCAGCTTCGGCGTCGGCCGCCACTACTGCCTCGGCGGCCCGCTGGCCCGGCTGGAGGCGCGGGTGACGCTGGAGGAGCTGACGAAGGCGGTCTCGCCCGGCTACGAGGTTCACGAGGAGGGCATCAGACGCACCGCGCACGGCAACGTCCGGGGCATGGTCCGTCTCCCGACCACCGTCAGACCAACCTGAAGAGACTGCTACCTTCTGGTCATGGCTGAGATCGTGTACCCGCCGGTTATCGCCGCCGCGCGGACCCTCTTTCGCGCGCTCGACATCCGCTTCCATATGGAGGGGACCGAGCACGTGCCACAGTCCGGGGGGGCCGTGCTGGTGAGCAATCACATCAGCTACCTCGACTTCATCTTCGCCGGGTTCGCCGCGTTGCCGTCGAAGCGGCTGGTCCGGTTCATGGCCAAGCAGGACGTGTTCGAGCATCGGATCTCGGGGCCGTTGATGCGCGGCATGCATCACATCCCGGTCGATCGGGGGGCGGGCGCGGGGTCGTACGCGACGGCGCTGCGGATGTTGAAGGCCGGCGAGGTGGTGGGCGTGTTCGCCGAGGCCACGATCAGCCGGTCGTTCACCGTCAAGGAGATCAAGAACGGCGCGATCCGGATGGCGCAGGCTACCAACACGCCGATCATCCCGGTGGCATTGTGGGGCAGCCAGCGGCTCTGGACCAAGGGGCGGCCGCGCAAGCTGCTGCAGCGGCACGTGCCTCTCACCATCCTGGTCGGGGAGCCGATGCACCCGAAGCGGGGTGAGGACGTCAACCAGCACACCACCGACCTGCATGCCCGCATGTCCGAACTGGTGGACCGCGCCCAGCGCACCTATCCGGAGATTACCCCGGGAGCGTGGTGGCAGCCCGCCCACCTGGGCGGCACGGCCCCGACCCCGGAGGAGGCGGCGGCCATGGACGCGGCGGAGGCCGAGGCAAGAGCGAAGAAGGCGTAACGCCCTTCAAGCGTGGTGCAGTTCGGCCGGAAGCAGGAGCCAGAATTCAGCACGCTTCCCAGTGTCGAGAACGTGGCGGTGGCTCCGTCCTAGGCGCACACACCAGTGGCCACGACGGGCCGCGTGACGAAGGAGAAGAACCGCCGTCGCGCTCACGCTGCGGGCGGTCGGCGGGCTGACCACGCGTCAGATCGCGCAGGCCTGACCACACATGAGGAGGTCGCGGGCCTGCACGCGCTCATGCTGCTCCATCACGCACGGCGTCCCGCCCGGACCGCTCCCGACGGCAGGCTCGTGCCCTGGCCGAGGCCCAAGACGCGACCACCTCACGCGACAGGCCGCACGGCTCAACGCGCAGCTGCGCAGTTGAGCGCAGACGCGATTGACATTTCCGCCTCTTTCAGCGAGCAGATGGGTACGCCTACACCACGTGGAAGGAGGGAGGGGCTTGCTCGTCGGGCTCAAGCCCCCGACGTCCAGACCCCTCGAAGAAGGAATGAAGAAGCTCATAAATGCGGCGAACTCGTTCGTTGAGGACGCGTTGAACGGCATGGCCGCGGCCCATCCCTCGCTGCGGATCCGCGATCAGGTGGTCTACCGGGCCGAGGGCCCGCGTCCGGGCAAGGTCGGCCTGGTCTCGGGCGGCGGCTCCGGGCACGAGCCGCTGCATGCCGGTTTCGTGGGATACGGCATGCTCGACGCGGCCTGCCCCGGCGAGGTCTTCACTTCGCCCGTGCCCGACCAGATCGTCGATGCGACGAGGGCGGTGGACAGCGGCGCGGGTGTCCTGCACATCGTCAAGAACTACACCGGCGACGTGCTCAACTTCGAGATGGCCGCCGAGCTGGTCGAGAGCGTCGAGGTGGTGAGCGTGCTGGTCGACGACGACGTGGCGGTGCGGGACTCCCTCTACACGGCGGGCCGCCGCGGCACCGGGGCGACGTTGTTCGTGGAGAAGATCGCGGGTGCGCTGGCGGAGGAGGGCGCGCCGCTGGCCGAGGTGGCGAGGGTGGCGGGCGAGGTGGACGAGCGCAGCCGGTCGTTCGGGATCGCGCTGAGCTCGTGTACGACGCCACACGCCGGCAAGCCGACCTTCGACCTGCCGGAGCACGAGGTGGAGCTGGGGATCGGCATCCACGGCGAGCCGGGGCGCGCGCGGGCTCCGATGGCGTCGGCCCGCGAGCTGGCCGGGATCACGATGGAGACCATCCACGGGGACATGCCGCTCCACGGCGATCTGCTGGTCATGGTCAATGGCATGGGCGGGACGCCGCTCATGGAGCTGTACGTGGTGTTCGCCGAGGTGGCGTCCTTCGTCAAGGGGAAGGGGGCGCGCGTGTCCCGATCACTGGTCGGCAACTACGTGACGAGCCTGGACATGCAGGGTTTCTCCGTGACGGTCTGCCTGCTGGACGATGAGCTGACGCGCCTATGGGACGCGCCGGTCGAGACGCCGGGGCTGCGCTGGGGGCGTTGAATGGACACCATGGAAACCTTGGACACCGCCTTCTTCGTGGCGTGGTTCGCGGAGGCGGCCAGGCTGGTGCGCCAGGACCGTGACCGGCTGACGGAGCTGGACGCCGCGATCGGCGACGCCGACCACGGCACGAACCTCGACCGCGGGCTCACCGAGGTCACCAAGGCGCTGGCCGAGTGGCCGCCGGAAACGCCGGTGCAGGTGCTGACGTCGGCCGGGGCGGCGCTGATCCGCCGGGTGGGCGGGGCTTCCGGGCCGCTGTACGGGTCGGTGTTCCGGCAAATGGGCAAGGCGTTGCGGGCGCCGGTGACGCTGGCGGGGTTCACGGCGGCGTTCGAGGAGGGGGTCGTGGCGCTGGAGCGGCTGGGCAAGGCGGCTCTGGGTGACAAGACCATGGTGGACGCGCTGGCGCCCGCGTCCCGTGCGCTGGCGTTGGCCGTACGGGACGGGGTGGGGCTTCGGGAGGCGTTCGAGCAGGCGGCGCGGGCGGCGGCGGAGGGCGCTGAGGCGACGATCCCGATGCAGGCCCGCAAGGGGCGGGCCAGTTACCTGGGCGAGCGCAGCGTCGGGCACGAGGATCCGGGCGCGGCGTCGGCGGCGTTGTTCATGGCCGCGCTGGCCACCGTGGCGGCCTGATGCACCGGCCCGCGCCGATGCGTCCTGATGTTCCGCCCCCATCCGGCGTGAGGGCGGGCGGGGGCAAGCCCCGCGCGATGACGGGGGCAGGACGATGGCGACCACACGCCGGAGCCGCGTGATGACGGAGGCCGGGTGATGGTGGGCCTGGTGCTGGTGTCGCACAGTGCGGGGCTGGCGGCGGAGGCGGTGCGGCTCGTCCGGGGAATCGCCGGTGCCGGCACGCCGGTGGCGGCGGCGGGCGGCACGGACGACGGCGGGCTGGGCACGAGCCTGGATCTCATCGAGGCCGCGGTGCGGGCGGTCGACCAGGGTGATGGGGTGGTTCTGGTGCCCGATCTGGGCAGCTCGGTGCTGACTGCCCGCCTGGTGGAGGAGCCGGGGCGGGTGGTGCTGGCGGACGTGCCGTTCGTGGAGGGCGCGATCGCGGCGGCGGTGGCGGCGAGCACGGGGATGCCTCTGGCCGACGTGCTGGCCGCCGCCGAGGAGGCCCGCGCCTTCCGCAAACTCTAGGAACCCGGCGATCGCTCGGCGCGCCGGGATCTCGGACGCCCGTGGATCAGTGGCCCTTGAACGCCTCCTCCAGCCACCACGAGCCTCGATCCTTCGTGACCTTGGCATGCACGAGCAGGGGCCGGTCCCGTGGCCCCTTGAGCCATTCGGCCACGCCGGCCAGGTCGGCCTGCTCGGTGACGGTCACGGCGGCGAAGCCGTGGCCGCGGGCGATGGCGGCGAGGTCGGCCGGTGGGAAGGTGACGGTGTCCAGGGGATGGCCGTGGGGTCCGAAATGGTGCACCTCGGCCCCGTACGCCTCGTCGTCGTACACCACGACCACCATCGGCAGACCCAGGCGGACGACGGTTTCCAGCTCCGCGCTGCCCATGAGGGCGCCGCCGTCGCCGAGTGCGGCCACTGGCAGCCGGTCCGGCTGGGCCAGGGCGGCGCCGATCGCCGTCGCCAGTCCCAGCCCGATCGACTGGAACGCCTGCGTGAAGCAGAACCCACGTTCGTCCGGGACGTCGAGGAACATCGACGGGTATCCCATGAAATTTCCGGAATCGATGGAGAGGACGCGCTCGAGCGGCAGCAGGTCGTCCAGGCCGATGGTGAGCGTCCTGGGGTCGATCCTGCCGCCGTCGCTCTCGTCCTCGTACGGCACGTCCCGCCAGCGACCCTCGGCCTGAATGCGTCGCGCGAGCGCCGGGGAACGATAACCCCGGCCGCCGGCCGGCTCGGGGTCCAGGGCGGCCGCGACGGCTGCCACGTCGCCCACCACGCCCAGGTCCACGGGCACGTACGTACCGAACGCCGACCGGTCGAGGTCGACCTGCGCCACCTTCCCGTCCCGCGGGATCAAGGTGCCGTGGCGGGTGGTCCACATGTTGAGCGCGCACCCCCACCCGACGACCAGGTCCGCGCCGCCGATCAGCTCGGCCGCCAGCGGGGTCGCGAAGCCGCCGCTCACGTCCAGGTCCCATGGGCTGCCGCGGAACAGCCCTCTGGCCACGGCCGAGGTGGCCAGAAGGGCACCCACCCGGTCGGCCAGGGTCTCCAGCTCACGGCGTGCGTGCCGGGCGCCGCGCCCGGCGATGAACACGGGCCGCCGAGCGTGGCTGAGCAGGCGCGCCAGCTCCGCCACCGCACCGTCACTCGTGTTCACGGCACCGGACTCACCGCCGCCGGCCGGCCGGACGCCGGGCGGATCGCAGGGCATGGCCTGCACGTCGAGCGGGAGGTTGAGCAGGACCGTGCGCCGTTCCTCCACGGCCACCCGGTACGCCTCCACCGCCTGCTCCCCCGCGCCCTCCGGCGAGGCGACCCGCATCGGCACCGCCCCCACCGCCGCGGCGAGGGCGCCCTGGTCGATGTGGAAGTTGGAACGGGGATCGGTGACCTCGCCGGCGAGGACGATCAGCGGGGTCCGGCTCTTGGCGGCCTCCGCGATGCCGGTCAGCGCGTTCGTGAGCCCCGGCCCCTGATGCACGGACACGATCCCGGCCCGCCCGCTCATCCGGGCGTAGGCGTCGGCCATCGTCGCGGCCCCGTTCTCGTGCCGCGCCGCGACGAACCGCACGCCGGCGGCGACGAGCGCGTTCGTGACGTGGAAGTTGCCGCTGCCGACCACGCCGAAGACGGTCGTGGCGCCGCAGGCGGCCAGAGCCCGGCCCACGGCCTCCGCGACGATCAACGTTCCACCAGGGCCAGCACCCGGACAGGGCTGCCCGAGCCGCCCACGATGGGCAGCGGGGGCGCGACCACGACGGCGCCGGTCACCGGCAGGCGGTCGAGGTTGCGCAGCTGGGTCAGGCCGTATTTGCCGGCGCCGAGCAGGAACGAGTGGCAGGGGAACGCGGGGTCGAAGGAGTGGGCGACGCCGGCGTCGGTGCCGACGGTCTCGACGCCCAGGCCGATGATCGGCGTGTCGGACGCCAGCCAGGAGGCGCATTCGACGGAGACGCCGGGCGTGTGGGGCCCGGTCTCGTTGGCGTTCAGGAAGGCGGCCTGGTCGGAGGAGCGGGTGTCCCAGCCGGTGCGGTAGAGCAGCCAGCCGCCGTCGGGCAGCGGCCCGTTGGCGCGTTCCCACTCCTTGACGTGGTCGATCTGGAGGAGGAAGTCAGGGTCCTTGGACGCCTCGGCGGAGAAGTCGAGGACGACGGCGGGCGCGATCAGCTTGCCGGCGGGCACCTGGGAGACGTCCTGGCCGTCGCGGGCGGTGATCCAGTGGATGGGGGCGTCGAAGTGCGTTCCCGTGTGCTCACCCGTGTGGATGTCGTTCCAGTACCAGGCGGGGCCGCGGTCGTCGTACCGGCTGATCTCCTCCAGCCGGAAGGGGATCGTGTTGCCGAACGGGTCGGGCAGCTGGAGGATCGGCGTCTGCGACGACAGCGGCGCCGTGAGGTCGATCACCTCGATCGCGCCGCTGCGCACGTGGTCCACGAAGCTCTGCAACACCGACATGGCATCCTCCTTGATGGCTTGTGCGCATCCTCCTATGTCCGTGTTCAGGCCTTCAAGCCGGTGAAGCAGATCGCGGCCATGGACTTCCCGGCCGCGGGTGCTGCCTACCCATCAGCTCGATCCTTCTGCTCGGAGGCCTTGAGCTTGTCCCACTTCTCGAGCAGCCCCGCCATCTCGCCCTGGATGAAACGGAAGAAGTCCCGCATCTCGCCGACCCGGCCGCCGGCGCGCGTCTCGGGCCCGCCGAGCGCTTGGGCTCCGCCATCGGCCAGGTCGGCGATCATCGCGTAGACCCCGCCCGTGGTGGTGCTCGACAGGTACCAAGCGTTGTCCCGCAGCGAGTAGACATCGCGCCGCGAGCCGGGGATCGGGCGCCGGTCCATCAGGCCGATCTGGATGAGGTAACGCACGGCGCCGGAGATCGCCGACGGGCTCACGCCGAGGCGGCCGGCCAGCTCGCCGGCGGTGAGCGTGTCGTCCTCGGCGCACATCATCGTCAGCAGCACGCGCGCGGCCATCCGGGGGAAGCCCCACTCCGCGAACATCCGTGCGGTGCTCTCGACGAACTGCTCCACAGCCCGCTCGTCCCTAGATGTCACGGATCCTCCTCGATGCAGACATGCGCCAAGTTTACAGGTTTTTCAAACTTCACACTCGTGTGAAACATGTGTAGATTAATAACCATGACAACTGCGATCACGATCGCGAATCTCGTCAAGACGTTCGGCGAGACCCGTGCGCTCGACGACCTCGACCTCACCGTTCACACCGGCGAGGTCCACGGCTTCCTGGGCCCGAACGGGGCCGGCAAGTCCACAGCCATCCGCGTGCTGCTCGGCCTGATCCGCGCCGACTCCGGCACCGTGCGGCTGCTCGGGGGCGATCCCTGGCGCGATGCCGCCGAGCTCCACCGGCGCCTGGCCTACGTTCCCGGCGATGTGTCCCTGTGGCCCAACCTGACCGGCGGGGAGACCATCGACCTGCTGGGGCGGCTGCGCGGCGGCCACGACACCAGGCGCCGCGCCGAGCTCCTGGAGCGCTTCGAGCTCGACCCGCGCAAGAAGTGCCGCGCCTACTCCAAGGGCAACCGGCAGAAGGTCGCCCTGGTCGCCGCGCTGAGCTCCAACGCCGAGTTACTCATTCTCGACGAGCCCACCTCAGGGCTCGACCCGCTCATGGAGGCGGTCTTCCAGGAGTGCATCGCCGCGGAGCGCGGGCGCGGCCGTACGGTGCTGCTGTCCAGCCACATCCTGTCCGAGGTCGAGGCGCTGTGCGACCAGGTCAGCATCATCCGGGCCGGCCAGGTCGTCGAGACCGGCAGCCTGGACGAGCTGCGCCACCTGTCCCGGACCTCCATCACGGCCGAGATCGGCTCCCGGCTCCCCCGGCTCGGCGACCTGCCGGGCGTGTACGACGTGCACCACCAAGGGAGCAAGCTCAGCTGCCAGGTCGACCCGGCCGCCCTCCCGGAGGTCCTGCGGCTCCTCGGCCAGGCCGGCGCACGCAGCCTGACCAGCCGGCCGCCCACCCTGGAGGAGCTGTTCCTGCGCCACTACACCCTCGCCGACCGGCACGCCGGGGCGCTGCGATGAACGCGCTCACCGGCACGGGCCGGCTCTTCCTGCTCTACCTGCGCCGCGACCGGCTCGTGGCCACCTGCTGGGTGGTGTTCCTGCCGCTGCTGGTGGTGAGCCAGGTCGCCTACTACGAGACCATGCTGCCCACCGAGACCGACCGGGTGAACTTCGCCGCCCAGGTCGGCGGCAACGCCGCGCTCACCGCGTTCAGCGGCCTGCTCTACGGTGACGCGCTGGGCAACCTCGCGATGTGGAAGATCGGCGACATCGCCTACACGCTGGTGGCGTTCATGGCCGTGCTCAGCGTCATCAGGCACACCCGGGCCGAGGAGGAGTCGGGGCGCGCCGAGCTGGTCGGCTCCACGGTCGTCGGCCGGTTCGCCTCCCTCACGGCGAGCCTGCTGCTGGCCTGGGCGGTCTCGCTCGCGGCAGGACTGCTGACCGCGCTCGGCATGATCGGGTACGGGCTCGACGCGTCCGGCTCGTTCACCGTCGCGCTCGGGATGACCGGGCCCGGACTCGTGCTCGCCGCCGTCGCCGGGCTGGCCGCGCAGCTCACCGAGCGGGCCCGTACGGCCGGCGCGATCGCGTTCACCGTGCTCGGCCTCCAGTACCTGATCCGTTTCACCGCCGACGGCGGCGGCATCCTGTGGCTGCGCTGGCTCTCCCCGAACGGGTGGAGTCACCTGATGCGGCCGTTCGGCGGCGACCTGTGGTGGGTCTTCCTGCTGCCGCTGGCCGCGTGCCTGGCGATCAGCGCCGCGGCCTACCGGCTGGCCGCGCGGCGCGATCTGGGCGCGGGCGTGCTCCAGAGCCGCCCCGGACCCGCGGTGGCGGCGCCCGGGCTGCGTAGCTCGCTGGCCATGGCCTGGCGGCTGGAGCGCGGCCAGCTCCTCGGCTGGACCGGCGCGTACGCCGGGTTCAGCGCGATCACGGCGGGCGTCGCCCATGGCATCCCCGAGATCGCCAAGCAGGCGGGCCCGCAGATCGAGGAGTTCTTCCGCCGCTACACCGCCTCCCCCGACGCCGACCTGTCGGATACCTTCATCTGGATGGTGCTGCTCAGCCTCGCCGGGATCGCCACGCTCCATCCCATGTTGTCGGCCGTGCGGCTGCGTGCCGAGGAGACCAGCGGGCGTGCCGAGCTGCTGCTGTCGACGCCCGTGGGGCGCGTGCGCTGGGCGGGCAGCCATGTGCTCTTCGCCGCCCTGGGCTCCCTGACGACCATGACCGCCTCGGGGCTCGCGGCCGGGCTCGTGTACGGCCTCACCGCCGGCGACGTGGGCGCCCACCTGCCACGCGTGCTCGGCGCCGCCCTGTCGCTGGTGCCCGCGGTCTGGGCCGTCGGCGCGGTCGGCATCCTCGCCCTCGGCCTGATCCCCCGCTGGGCGGTGGCCGCCGTGTGGGTGGTGTTCATGTTCCAGCAGCTCTTCGGCGAGCAGATCGGCCCCGCCCTGGGCATCGACTACTGGATCGCCAACGCCGTCGTGCCCATGCACCACATCCCGAAAGTCCTCACCGGCGCCGAATTCGACGCCACCCCGCTGCTCATCCTCACCGTCCTGGCCGTGGCGCTCGGCGGCGTGGGCCTGACGGCGCTCAAGCGCCGCGACCTCACCTGACGCGAGCGCTCCGGAAGGATCACGCTCGGGTCCACTCCGCGCAGCCGCCGGTCTGGAACGCCTTGTCCGTCGGCTGGATGGTGACGGTGGCCGGGCCGGTCGGCATGTCGGAGGTGATGATGTCGGCCACGTTGGCGGACGTGCTCTTCATCCGGGCCCAGAAGCACATGGAGAACCCCGTGGTGGGCCCGGCGCTGCGGTAGGTGCCGGGCTGAATGTCCCTGCCGACGACGAACGTGCGCAGGGAGGCGGAGTTGATGGCCGGAGTGGCGCCGGCCCCAGCCGGTTGCGTCGCGCCGGGCTGGGTCGCTCCAGGCTGCGTCGCTCCTGGCTGGGTCGCTCCGGGCTGCGTTGCTCCGGGCTGGGTGGCGCCAGGCTGGGTCGCTCCGGGCTGCGTCGCACCGGGCTGCGTCGCTGCGGGGTCGCTCGGCGCACTCTGCTGGGGTGCGCTCGAGGGCGGCGTGCTCTGGGCCGGCTGGTCGACGGGCGGGTCGGGGTCCTCCGCCGTCACCGTGATCGTGGGCACGGGGCCTGCCGGTATCGTCCCCGCGCCGAACCCCACGAAGACCCCCAGGAGGAAGCCCAGCAGCGCGGCGAGCCCGGACACGAGCAGAATGATCGTCGGACTGCTCGTCGCCCGCGGGTACGGAGGCGGGTACTCAGGAGGTCCGTACATCACGGACCTAAGCGTGCCATCCCTGTCAACGGTGGAGATAGTCGACGAGCGACGCCTTCTCCGTCTCCAGCTCCTCGATGGCGCTCTTCACCACGTCGCCGATGCTGACGATGCCGACCAGCCGGCCGTTCTGGACCACGGGCATGTGCCGGAACCGCTGCGTGGTCATGATCCGCCGCAGTGCGTCGACGTTCTCCCCCGGTCCGACCGTGCGCACGTCCGTCGTCATGATCGCGGAGACCGGCTCGTCGAGGACCGCCGCGCCGCGGTCGTTCAGGTGGCGTACGACGTCACGCTCCGAGACGATCCCCTGGATCGTGACGCCGTCGGTGGAGACGACGACGGCGCCGATGTTGTGCTCGGCCAGCTTGGCCAGAAGGTCCCGGACGGACGCCTCCGGTGCCACGGTCGTCACGTCACTGCCCTTGCCGCGAAGGATCGTCCCGATGAGCATGTGCACCACCTCTGCCCTCAGTGTTCCAAATCCTGGGTCCAGGCAAACAACCATGCGGGTACGCCGTCAAGGCGTCACGTAGGCTGCTTGCCGTACTAAATCCGATATAAGGACACAGACTAGATGACCGAGCCGCTCAACATCGGAAGCCATGACCTTCCCATCACCGAGGAACTGGCCGCATTCATGCGCACCGGCTGGTCGGATACGAGTCGGGTGGATGTGGCGGCGCTGCCGATCGCGCCGTGGGCGGCCAAGCGCCGCGCCGCGCTGGCGGCCCGGTTTCCCGGTGAGCGGCTGGTGGTCCCGGCGGGCACGCTCAAGGTCCGCAGCAACGACGCCGACTACCGGTTCCGGCCGCACAGCGCGTATGCGTACCTGACGGGCGCGGGCGAGCCGGACGACGTGCTGGTGATCGAGCCGTCCGGGGAGAGCGTCCTGTACCTGCGGCCGCGCTCGCCCCGCGAGGAGGGCCAGGAGTTCTACCGGGACCGCCGCTACGGCGAGTTCTGGGCCGGGCGCCGTCCCGACCTGGCGGAGGCCGCGGCGCTCTACCAGATGGAGTGCCGGCACATCCGCGACCTGGAGCTCAACAAGCCCGCCCGGGTGCTGCGCGGCGTAGACGCCTCGGTGGACGCGGGGGCGCCGCGCGGCGAAGGCGACGCCGAGTTCGAGTCGTTCCTGTCGGAGATGCGGCTGGTCAAGGACGAGTGGGAGGTCGGCGAGCTGCGCTCGGCCGTGGACGCCACCGTGCGCGGCTTCGAGGACGTCGTGCGGGCGCTGCCCCAGGCTGTCGGGCATCCGCGCGGCGAGCGGTATCTGGAGGGCGTGTTCGGGCTGCGGGCGCGGTTGGAGGGCAACGCCGTCGGCTACGAGAGCATCGTGGCCTCCGGGTCGCACGCGTGCGTGCTGCACTGGATCCGCAACGACGGTGCGCTGCGCGCCGGCGACCTGCTCCTGCTGGACGCGGGCGTCGAGTCGGACACGCTCTACACCGCCGACGTGACCCGCACGTTCCCCTTGTCGGGGCGGTTCAGCGCGGTGCAGCGGCAGGCGTACGAACTGGTGTACGAGGCCCAGACGGCGGCCATCGCCACGCTCCGGCCGGGCGCCCGCTTCCGCGACTTCCACCTGGCCGCCATGCGGGTGATCTGCGACGGCCTGCGTGACTGGGGACTGCTCAAGGGCTCCACCGACGAGCTCATGGAGACCGGGCTCTACCGGCGCTACACGCTCTGCAGCAGCGGCCACATGCTGGGCCTGGACGTGCACGACTGCGCGAAGGCGCGGGCGGAGGTCTACCTGGACGGCGTCCTGGAGGAGGGCTACGCGCTCACCGTCGAGCCGGGGCTGTACTTCCAGCCTGACGATCTGACCCTGCCCGAGGAGCTGCGCGGCATGGGCATCCGCATTGAGGACGACCTGGTCGTCACCGCGGACGGCGCGGCGCTGCTGTCGTCGGGGCTGCCGCGGCGCGCGGACGAGATCGAGTCCTGGATGAGTGCCCTGGCGTAACGGAGCCATCACGTTTCGTACTGGGCTGACAAGGTGTGAGCTGGGTCTCATACCTTTTCCTCAAATTCGCCGGAAAGCGTCGACTACTAGAAAACCCGTCAGTAGGGTGACTGATCCGTAGGCGGCGGAGGTGGTCAGCTCATGGCCTTGTCCGGATTCGTCGGACGCAAGGCCGGGTCGATGCTCGGGCAGGTCGGTGACCTGTTCGTCATCGCCCTGGAGGGGCTGCGCCGCAGCTGGGACGTCAAGAGCTGGTGGTGGGAGTTCGTCGACCAGTGCTGGTTCCTGGCCCGGGTCACCAGCGTGCCCGTCCTGCTCGTCTCCCTGCCGCTGGGCGCCACCGTGGCGCTGCAGGTGGGCGAGCTGGCCTGGCAGCTCGGCGCGGGCTCGGCCACCGGCAGCGCCGTCTTCGTCGGCCTGATCCGCGAGGTGGCGCCGCTGGCCAGCGCGTTGCTGATCGCCGGGGCCGGCGGCAGCGCCATGACCTCCGACATCGGCGCGCGCCACATCCGCGATGAGTTGTCCGCGATGGAGGTCATGTCGGTCAACCCGATCCATCGCCTGGTCACGCCGCGCATGTGGGCGGCCAGCACGATCGCGGTGTGCCTGTGCCCGCTGGTCATCCTGGCGGGCGCGAGCGGCGGCTACTTCTTCAACGTGGTCGTGCAGGGCGTCACGCCGGGCGCCTACTTCGACGGCGCGCTGTCCCTGGTGGTCGCCTCGGACCTGTACGTCACGCTGTTCAAGGCGTGGATCTTCGGGTTCATCGCGGCGGCGGTCGCCTGCTACAAGGGCATGACGTGCGCGACCAGCCCGGTCGGGGTGGGGCGGGCGGTCAACCAGTCGACCGTGGTGACGTTCATGCTGGTGTTCACGTTCAACTACGTGATCTCCGCGGTGTACTTCCTGGCCTACCCGCCGAGGTCGCTCTGATGGTGACGCGGACGGCCGGCCTCAGACTCGCCCTCCGGGGGCGGGATCTCGCCGAGCGGTTCGCGACGCTGGCCGACTGGCCGCTGTTCGTGTGGAAGGTCCTGTACTACTCCGTCCGCGACGTCGTGCTGCGGCTGCGCTACATCAAGGTCGTCTTACGGCAGGTCAGCGACGTCGTCGTGGGCGTCGGCGCGACCGTCATCGGCGGCGGCATGATCTTCGTGGTGTTCACGATGGCGTTCGTCGTGGGCGCGACCGTCGGCCTGCAGGGCTACCAGGGGCTGCAGGCGATCGGCGCGGAGTCGTTCATGGGCCTGGTGGGCAGCTTCGCCAACGTCCGCGAGATCACCCCGATCATCGCGGCGACGGCGCTGGCGGCGCAGGTCGGCTCGTCGTTCACGGCGGAGCTGGGCGCGATGCGGATCTCGGAGGAGATCGACGCGCTGGAGGTGATGGGCATCAACGCCTTCACCTACCTGATCTGCACCCGGGTCGTGGCGGCGCTGCTGGCGCTCATGCCGATCTACCTCATCGCGTTGTTCGCCAGCTTCTTCGCCACGCGGCTGATGTGCACGGTGTTGTTCGGGCTGGCGCCCGGCGTCTACGACTACTACTTCTACCTCTACCTGCCGGTCAGCGACATCGTGTTCAGCGTCGCCAAGGTGGGCGTGTTCGCCTTCGCGGTCATCGTGATCCATTGCTACCACGGCTTCTACGCCACCGGCGGCCCCGTGGGCGTGGGGGTGGCGGCGGGCCGCGCCATCCGCCAGTCGATCGTCACGATCGTGCTGCTCAACCTGCTGTTGTCGTACCTGTTCTGGGGCGGCGGCGGCAACATACCGCTGACGGGGTGAGCCGGTGGCCCGATTCGAACTCTCCCTCGCCGCCCGGGTGGGCATCGCCTTCGCCATGCTCGCTCTGCTGGCGGCGGCCACGGTGTACGTCATCCGCACCGCCACCCAGATCAGCGGGACCCGGATCGACGCCGTCTTCGCCCGGTCAGGGCAGGGCCTCGACACCAACTCGCCCGTCAAGATCCGCGGCATCACGGTCGGCGACGTGACGGCCGTGTCGCTCGACGCCAAGGGCAGGGCGGTGGTGACCATGCACATCGAGCCCGGCGTCAAAGTGCCCCAGACCGCGGTCGCCTCCATCGAGCCGTCATCGGTCTTCGGCCCGAAGTTCCTCGCGCTCACGCCCGGAACCGGCGAGACCACCGGCCCCTACCTGGCCAGTGGCGCCGTCATCACCGACACCGAAGGGCCGCTGGACCTGTCCGACACGCTCGGCGCCGCCTACCGCGGCCTGGACGCCGTCGACCCGCGCGAGGTCACCGTGATCGTGCACACCATCGCCAAGGGGCTCGACGGCAAGGGCAAGCATCTGCGCGAGCTGATCGGCGACGCCGGCACCGTCGTCGGCGTCGCGCACCGGCACCGCGGGCGGGCCAGGCAGTTCCTGCACGACACCGCCGCGCTCGGCACTGCACTGTCGGACAAGGGCGACGAGCTCGTCTCCATCTCCTCCGATGTCAACGTCATCACCCCCGATCTGCTCAAGCGCGCCGACAAGGTACGCGTCCTGCTCGACGAGGTCACCTCCGTCTCCGGCCAGGCAGCACACGGCCTGCGCAAGCACCGCCAGAACCTGCGGGCCGGGGTGCACTCGGGCGAGCGGGTGGCCGCGCTCATCTACGCCCAGCTCGGCCTGGCCGGCGACGGCATCCGCGGTGTCAACCGGCTCGTCGACCTGCTGAACGAGCTCATCGAGGCCCAGGGCCCGGGCGACACCCGCCAGCTGCAGGTCGAGGCGTTCCTCGCGACCGACGTGTGCGAGCTGATCGTCGGCTCGTGCGGACCCACCGACGGGAGGCGCTGACATGGCCCGCCGGGGATGGTTGTTCGTCAGGTTCGCGCTGTTCATCGGGCTGACCATGACGCTGATCGTGCTGATCAGCGTGCAGATCGAGCGGGTCGGCACCGGCGGCGGCTACCGGCTCGTCGCCACGTTCGACGACGTGTCCGGGCTGACCGAGGGCGACCAGGTCAAGATCGCCGGAGCGCCCGTCGGCCAGGTCTCCGGCATCAGGGTCGTCGACGGGCGGGCGGAAGTGACCTTGGAGGTGCAGGACGCGGTCACCGTGCCGGCCGACAGCGAGGCCGCCATCCGCTGGCGCAACGCCGTCGGCCAGCGCGTCGTCTACCTGCTGCCCGGCACCGCCCCCGGCAAGCTGCCGCCCGGCGGCCGCATCGCCCGGACCTCGTCGGTGGTGGACATCGGCGAGCTGGTCAGCGACCTCGGCCCGCTGACCCGCAGCCTGGATCCCGAGCAGATCAACCAGCTGCTCACCGCCGCCGCCAAGGCGCTCAAAGGCAACCAGCACAACATCCCGCGGCTGCTCGACAACGTCAACGCCATCACCACGACGGTCAACGAACGCAAGAAGACCATCGAGCAACTGCTGGAGGACTACGCCACCGTGACCGGCGTGGTCGCGCGGCGGGACAAGCAGATCGAGCAGCTCATCGACAATCTGGTCGTGTTGTCGGACGCCTTCGCCGGCAACCGCAAGCTGATCGACGACTCGCTGGTGGAGCTGTCCACGACGATCCACACCCAGAACGAGGTGCTCGGCAAGAACGCCGGCGAGCTCGGTGCTCTGGTCGACAACCTGACCGGGCTGACCGGCGGCATCCGGCGGAACATCGGCAAGATCGACAAGGCGGTCGGCACGCTGCAGCCGTCGTTGGCGCGCGGCTATGCCACCGTCAACCGCGGCCACTACTTCATCACCGCGGTCCCCTGCCTGGCGCTGACGCCGGCGCCGTGCCCGTACGGGATGCAGACGCCGCCGCCCCTGCGCAACACCCGGGTGCAGAGCTCCCAGGACCTCCAGAAGCTCATGGTGGGTGGCTGATGGCGCTCAAGTCTTTCAGGGATCGCAACAAATACGCCGTCGGCCTGGTGTCGATGGCCACGCTCGTCGTCATCCTGGCCGCCACGTTCCTGGTCGGGAACCTCGGCCTGCTCGAGGGCGGCTACACGATGTCGGGCGTGTTCGCCGACTCCGGCGGCGTCCGTACCGGCAACGACGTGAGGGTCGCCGGGGTACGCGTCGGCGAGGTCACCGAGGTGCGCCCCGATTACGCGCAGGGCCAGGTGATCGTCACCTGGCGGGTCGACGACGGCGTGCGCCTCGGCCGCGGCACCCGCGCCGACATCGCCCTGTCGAACCTGCTCGGCGGCCGCTACGTCAAGCTCACCGGCGCGGTGTCGGCCCCGTACATGGACCAGCTGCCCGAGGCCCGGCGGCGCATCCCCATGGACCGCACCGGCGTGCCCACGCTGATCAACGACGCCATCAAGGACGCGACCCGCCTGGTCGAGCGCCTGGACACCGAGGCGGTGGACGACCTGCTCACCGAGCTCGGCAAGGTCGACCTCGCCAAACGCGGCCGCATCACCCGGCTGATGAAGAACATCGGCGACCTGTCGGACACGATCAGCAAGAGCGAGCCGCAGCTGCAGCGGCTGCTCGACCACGGCACCACGATCATGGAACTGCTGGAGAAGAAGGACAAGCAGCTCGTCCGGCTCATCGACGGCATCGAGATCATGCTGAACGAACTGCGCAAACGCAGGAACGAGCTCCGCGTCCTGCTCGGTGACGGCAGCGACCTGGTGCAGAGCACCACCCGGCTGATCAGCGAGCACGAGCGGTCGCTCGTCCAGGTCCTCGACGACAACGCGGCCATCACCACCCGGCTCAGCGAGGGCAACGAGCAGCTCAATTCGCTCCTGGCATGGGCGGGCCCGACGTTCTCCGGCCTGTCCACGATGGGCGGTCAGGGCCCGTGGCTCGAGGCCATAGCCACGGGCCTCGGCCCCATCAACCCGGAGGTGCTCACCGCCATCACCAAGGACAGGAGGGACGACCGATGAGGCGGCTGACAGCGGTGCTGGTCGCCTGGGTGTTCCTGGCGTCCGGGTGCTCCGTGCTGGGGGCGGAGCCGTACCGGCTGATGGCGATCTTCAGCAAGGCGCCCTCCCTGTACGAGGAGGCGCGGATCAAGGTGATGGGCCTCGACGCCGGGTACGTGGACAGCATCCGCATCGAGGGCGACAAGGTCCGGGTCGGGCTGCGGGTGGACCGGGACGTGCCGCTCCCGGCCGATGTGAAGGCCGTGGTCGCGCCGCAGAACACCCTGGGCGAGCGCAACGTCGTGCTCTACCCGCCGTGGAAGCCGGGCGATGCGAAGATCGCGCCCGGGACGACCATCCCGCTGGAGCGCACCGACCTGCCGGTGGAGATCGACGACGCGCTCGACGCGTTCACCAAGCTGACCGACGCGCTGGACGACGACAAGCTGGGCGACGTGGCAGGGGACCTGGCCGACGGGGTCAGGGGCCGCGGCAAGACGATCAACAACGCGATCGCCGACACCGCCGAGCTCACCGGCACCCTGGCCAAGCAGGACCAGCAGCTCATCGACCTGGCCAAAGGCCTGAACCGGCTGGCCACCACACTCAACGAGCGCGAGAGCCAGGTGACCGGCGCGATCGACTCCTTCTCCGAGGCCAGCGCGATCCTGGCCGAGGAGCGGCGGCGGCTGCGCGGCTTCGTCACCGGCATGGCCGAGTTCGTCCGGCGCGGCGACGTGATCATCGAGCAGTACGCGGAACGGCTGCCGCAGGCCGCCGGGACGCTGGCCGAGCTGGTGCTGACAGTCCGGGCCAACAGCGCGTCCATGGCGCAGGCGGTCAAGGGCGCGGCCGACTTCGCCGACGTGATCATCGACGCCTGGGACAGGAAGCAGCACGTGCTGAAGATCCGCGTCGTGCTGAACGCGATGACGAGGGCGTGGCTGACGCCGCTGTTCGAGGCGCTGAACCTGGGGCGGGTGCCGTGCCTGCCCGGCCGGCTGAGCAACTGTCCCTTCGAGCGGCAGGGGAGGCGGCAGTGAGGGTCTTCGCCGCGGCGCTCGCACTGGCCGTCACCACGTCGTGCTCGCTGCAGACGCTCGGCGCGACCACGGGCGACCTCACGCTGTACGCGGTCTTCGACGACGTGCAGAGCCTGGTGGCCGGGCACAGCGTGCAGATCGCGGACGTGCGGGTCGGCACGGTCACCGAGATCCGCCTGCAGGGCTACCGGGCCAAGGTGACGATGTCGGTCAAGTCGGAGCACCGGTTGCCCCAGGGCAGCACGGCGACCGTGGCCAAGACGTCGGTCCTGGGCGAGAACTACGTGCTGCTCACCCCGCCGAAGGGCAAGGACCTGTCCACGGGCCCGTACCTGGTGAACGGGGCCACGATCGCCGACACGTCGGTCGAGCCGGACATCGAGCAGGTCACCGCCAAGGCGGGGCCGCTCATCGAGGCACTCGGCGCGCAGGACGTCAACGCCATCCTGGACGCCGCCTCGACCGCGTTCGCCGGGCAGGGCGACGACGTCAACAAGCTGATCAAGCAGACGGCCGAGGTCACCGACGCCTACTCCGCGGCCCGCGCCGACCTGGCCACCACCATCGACGCGCTGGCGAAGCTGGGCGACGACCTCGCGGCGGGCAGCGACGAGCTGGACCGGCTGCCGGGCACGCTCGCCGCGGCCACCTCGCGGCTCGCGCACGGGCGCAAGCACATCAAGAAGACCATCGTCGCGCTGACGAACCTGGCCAGGGAGGCCAACCTCACCGTGTACCCGCGGCACGCGGCGCGGCTGCGTACGCTGCTGCGCGAGCTTCAGGCCATCTCGTCCTCCATCCAGCGGGGCAAGGAGGATCTGAAGGCGCTGGTGGCCAAGATCCAGACGTTCCTCGACGCGCCGCCGATCACGGCCAACGGCCAGGTGCTGATCTACGTCTGGCTGAAGGGTGTGCTGCTGCCCCAGAGGTCCGACGAGGGGCCGCGGCCGAACCTGGTCGAGGACTTCCGCCTGCTGCTGGAGCCGCCGCGATGAGAAACCGGATTTATCTGAACTTGGGGTTCTTCGCGGCGCTCGGGATCGTGATGACGATCTGGGCGTTCAGCACGATCATCCGGCTCGACGCGATCGAGCGGCCGTACCGGGTGTCGGCGGAGTTCCTCTCCTCCCCCGGTCTGGTGCGCGGCTTCGATGTGGCCTATCTGGGGGTACGCGTCGGCAAGATCGGCGATGTGGGGCTGGCTCCCGGCAGGATCGTCGTCGGCCTGGACATCGACAAGGAGATCCGGCTGCCGAAGGGCGTGACGGCCGAGGTGCGGCGCAAGTCCGCCATCGGGGAGCCGTACGTGGAGCTCTCACCGCCGGCCACCGGCGTCGCAGGGCCGTCGCTCGCGGCCGGGGACACGATCCCGCTCACCAAGACGACCGTCCCGCTCGACTACAAGAAGTTGTTCGAGGGCGTCGGCAAGCTTCTGAACGCGGTGCCGCCCCGGGACGCCAAGACGATCACCCATGAGCTGGCGGTCGCGCTGGACGGCCGGGCGCCGGCGATCAGGAGCCTCATCGACGACGCCCATTCCCTGACCGACACCCTCGCCGACAACGCCGACGTCCTCGACGAGCTGTCGGTGCAGCTCACGCAGCTGACGCACACGCTGGCGGGCAAGAGGGAGCAGCTGGCGTCCGGGATCACGGACCTGAGCACGGTGACGGCGACGCTGCGCGCCTCACGTACCGACCTGAACACCATCCTCGACCAGGGGCCCGGGGTGTTCGCGCAGCTCGACGCGGCGGTCAGGACGTCCCGGCCCGGGTTCTCGTGCCTGCTGACGGCGGCGGGGCTGCCGCACCGGCCGGCGTTCTCGGCGGAGACCGGGCGGAACGTGCACCACCTGCTCAGCATCGTGCCGACCGCGCTGAGCCTGACCGACGACGTCAGCGACCGGCGCGACGGCACCGTCTACGCCAAGGCGGCGTTCGTGTTCAGCGTGCCGGGCGGGCCGACGCCTGCCGAGGAGTACGCGGGGGCGATCGGCCCGCCCAAGGTGCCTCGCCTGCGTGCGTGCCCCGATCGGCCGGCCGTGTCCGATCCCACCGACGCCGACACCGATGCCGACGACGTCGCGGACCGGGGCACCGGCCCCCGTCAGGACGCCGCTGCATCCCCGGGGCCCGCGGCGAAGAAGACCGCGGAGCCCAAGGAAAGCGAGCGCGTCGCCAAGACGTCGCCCAGCGGCGTGGCCGTCACCGGTGCCGCGTCGTCCCGCACCACACCGAACCCCGTCCCGCTGATTGTCGCGATATTCCTCGCCGTTGTGGCATGTGGTGGCATCGTGGGCTGGACCGCGGCGGGCCGGGCCGCTCGCCGCCGTGAGGAGTCACCGTGACCCCCAAGCAGGACCTCGCCGACGCCGCGGTCACCTCCGCCACGACGGATGGCGACATGCCCGACAGCGCCACCTCCGCCACGATGGAGGGCGCCGCAGACACGGCCGACGCCGAGGTGTCCTCCTCCGTGGCGGATGCCGACATTCCGGACGGCGTCGCCTCCACCGATACGGAGGCCGCCACCTCCGCCACGACCGACGATGCCACCGAGCAGGCACCGGGCGGCACGTCCGACGTCGAGCAGCCCACGACGACCGACGCGCAACCGGCGGCCGTCGGCACTCCCTCTGACGACGAGGACGGCCGCGGGAGGCGTGCCGGGCGGGTCACCCGTGCCCGCATCGTCGGGGCGCTGGCCGCCATGCTGGTGGCCGCCGTCGCGGCGACCGCCGTGCTGCAGTGGGTCGCCGCCGCGCAGGCCGATGACGCCCGAACGAAGCTGGAGGCCGAGCGGGCGCTGCGCCTGGAGGTGTCGGGCGCGGCGAGCGCGTTCAGCAAGGCCCTGCTCAGCTACGACTACCGGGATCTCCAGACCACCCGGGCGACCCTTACCGCGCAGGCCACGGGCGACTTCCTGACCACGTACGACACGGCGTTCGGCGGGGCGATGGCGCAGGTCATCGTGAAGCTCAAGGCCGTCTCGCAGGCCACCGTGCGCGAGGTGTACCTGGCTGATGTGGACGAGGTCACCGCGCACGCCATCGTCGTGGTCGACCAGCAGGTGAACACCTCCGAAGCGATCCGCTCAGTGAAGGATTCGCACCTTAAGATCGCTCTTGTGAAAGATAAAGGCACCTGGAAGGTCCACGACGTGACCGTGCTCGGCGCGGCCTCCGAGGATCAGTACACCCTCGACGGCGGCGACCAGAAGAAGAAGGACTGACCATCGGCCCCGTCGCGATGGGCGGCCACCCGGACGAGGTGTGCGCGCCGGAAACATGGCTCACAGACGTGGAGCGGGAGCGGGCGGACCAGTTCAGGTTCCCCCGGGACCGCGCCGGCTTCGTCGCCGCCCACCTCCTCGCCCGGATCTGCGCCGCCGCAGCGCTCGGCGCCGAGCCCGCCGAGCTGACGCTGCTGCAGCACTGCGACGTGCACGGTCCCGGGCACGGCAGGCCGTACCTCGAACAGGCCCCCGAGCTGGGCATCAGCTTCAGCCACACCCGCGGCTACGTGTGCGCCGCGGCCGGTCCCGGGAAGGTCGGCGTGGACGCCGAGCAGGTGCCCGCGGGCCGGCTGGACGAGATGCTGGCCGAGCGCGTGCTCACTGCCCGCGAACGCGCGCTGGTCACCGGGAACGACGACCTGATCAAGCACTGGACGCGCAAAGAGGCATTGATCAAACGCGGCGAGCTGTCGCTCGACCGGCTGGCCTCGGGCGGCGACGACCTGAACGGCCGGCATCTGCTGGAATGGCGCGCCGAGCCGGACATCAGGGTGGCCGTCATCGCGGACGCCCCGGTCAGGAGGCTGCCCATCCCGCGGATAGGCTGACCGCATGTTCTACAAGAAATCGGTCGAGGAGCGGATCGCCGACCGCATGGCCAAGCGCCGGCCGCTCGAGGAGGGCAAGACCTTCGAGCACGGACCGGCCAAGTTCATCTTCGTCTCCTTCGCCGTGATCATCGTCGTCGTGCACTTCGTCGGGCTCGCGATCATCATGGAGTTCAGCTGAGCCCACGGCCAGGCCGGGGACGTGCGATAGATTGGAGATCATGAGCGCGCCTCGCTGGCTATCTCCCGCCGAACAGCGTGCCTGGCGCACGCATCTGGCGTTGCACAAGCTGCTCATGCACCGGCTCGACCGCGAGCTGCAGGAGCATGCCCTCTCGTTGAACGACTACGAGATCCTCGTCAACCTGTCCGAGAGCCAGGACCGGCGCATGCGCATGAGCGACCTGGCGGACGCCACGATCCAGTCACGCAGCCGCCTGTCGCACCAGATCTCCCGCATGGAGGCCAAGGGCCTGGTGACCAGGGAGGACTGCCGGGACGACCGGCGGGGCACCTTCGCGGTGCTGACCGACGAGGGCTGGGAGACGATCCAGCGGGTGGCGCCGGACCACGTGGCCGGCGTACGCGAGCACTTCGTCGACCGGCTCACCGACGACCAGCTCAACGCGATCGAGGCGGCGTTCGCGCCGATCGTCGAACATCTCAAGAAGCTGCGCTGACACCCAACCGATATCCGCGACCCCGCACGGCGTTTCCAAGCGCTCGCTACGATCCGGGCATGCTCAGAAAGCTACTGATCGTGGCCGTTCTCGCGCTGGCGTCGGCGTGCTCGTCGGGCGGCGGCGGGGCCGAACTGCCCGCGGGTCCCGACCTGATGAAGAAGGCCGCGGAGGCCATGAAGACGGTCAAGTCGGCCACCTTCTCGATCTCCACTGAGGGCAAGCCGAAGGTGCCTGTCAAGAAGGCCGACGGCAGGCTCACCGCCGCCGGTGACGCCGATGGCACGATCACGATCGACATCCTGGGCAACCTGCAGGAGGTCACCTTCGCCCTGGTCGGGGAGACCGTGCACTTCAAGGGCCCGACTGGCGGCTTCCAGAAGATGACCAGGCAGCAGCTGGCGCAGTTCTACGACCCGTCGGTCATCCTCGAGCCGACCAAGGGCATCGCGCAGCTGCTGTCCGCGGCCACCGACCCGAAGGTCGAGGCGGTGGAGGACGGCTCCTACCGGGTCGCCACGACGTTCCCCGGCCAGGTGGTCGGGCAGATCGTCCCGGGCGTCACGCAGGGTGTCAACGGCAAGGTCTGGGTCGACCAGGCCACCAGCAGGCTCACCAAGGCCAGCCTGCCGTTGCAGGACGGCACGGTGACGGTGTCGTTCAGCGACTACGACGCACCGGTCACGATCACGCCGCCCGCCGCGGGATGAGGGCCGCCCGCCGGGTCGCGCTCGGCGCCGGGGGCGCGGTGGTGCTGCTGGCCGCGCTCGACGCGTACGTGGTGGTGACCGTTCTCATCGACATCGCCAGGGATGTGGGTGTCCCGCTGAACCACCTGGAGCGGGCCACGCCGATCGTCACCGGGTTCCTGCTCGGGTACGTGGCGGCGATGCCGCTGCTCGGCCGGCTCTCCGACCGGTACGGGCGGCGGCCGCTCATCCACGCCTGTCTGGCGGCGTTCGCGGTCGGGTCGGTGCTGACGGCGCTGGCGGCGGGTGAGGTGATGGTGGTCGCGGGGCGTACCGTGCAGGGCGTGGCCGGCGGGGCGCTGCTGCCGATCACCATGGCGCTCATCGGCGACCTGTGGGACGAGCACGAGCGGCCCCTGGCGTTGGGGGCGGTGGGGGCGGCCCAGGAGCTGGGGAGCGCGCTGGGGCCGCTGTACGGCGGGTTGGTGGCGCAGATCTCCAGCGTCATGGTGGTGGGAGTGGAGCTGGGTGGCTGGCACGCCATCTTCTGGATCAACGTGCCGCTGGCGGCGCTGGCGGCGGTGGCGGTCCAGCTCACGGTGCCAGGCCGCCCGACGGCGCCGGCCGCCCTCGGCGCAGCAGGCGCGCCGCTAAACCCGGCAGAGCCGGCCGCCCCCGGCGCGGCAGGCGCGCCGCTCGACCCGACCGGCGCGGCGCAACCGCCGGCCGGGCGGGTCGATGTCGTGGGCGGGGTGCTGCTGGCGGTGGCGCTCGCGCTCCTGGTCATCGGGCTCTACAACCCCGATCCGGCCACGGCCGTCCTGCCGCCGTGGGGTCTGCCGATGATCGCGGCGGGGGCGGCGGCGGCCGGGGTTTTCGTCTGGTGGGAGATCCGCTCCCCCGTACGCCTCCTCGACCTGTCCGGCACGCGCAAGGGACCGCTGCTGGCCACTCTCGGCGTGAGCTTCCTGGCGGGCGCGGCGCTCCTGGTCACCATGGTGTTCGTCCAGTTCACCGCCCAGACGCTGCTGGGCAAGGACGAGCTGGACGCGGCGCTCGTGCTGGCCAGGTTCCTGGCCGCGCTGACCGTCGGCGCCCTGCTCGGCGGGCTCCTGGCCAGGAAGATGGGCGAGCGGGCCGTGGCGGTGGCGGGCATGGTGGTGGCGGCGGCCGGCTACTGGCTGATGAGCCGCTGGCCGCTCGACCTGGCCGGCGCGGGGCTCGTCGTGGACATCGACCTGGTGGTGGCCGGGCTGGGCCTCGGCGTGGTCATCGCGCCGGTGTCGTCCGCGGTGCTTCGGGTGAGCCCGGCGGCCCAGCACGGCGTGGCGTCGGCGGCGATCGTGGTGGCCAGGATGATGGGCATGCTGATCGGCATCGCGGCCGTGTCCGCGTGGGGGTTTTACCGGTTCCAGTCGCTGACCGCCCATCTGGATACGCCGCTCCCGTTCGGCGTGGAGGCGGCCACGTACCAGCGGCAACTGGCCGAGTACACCGCGAAGGTGCAGGCGGCGCTGCACACCGAGTACACGGAGATGTTCCTGGTCACGGCGGTCATCTGCCTGCTGGGTGCGGCCGTCGCGCTGCTGATGCCCCGCTCTGGGTGATCGCCAGAATCGCCATGTCGTCATCGCGCGGACCGCCGGTCCAGCGCTCGACATCACGGACCAGAACCTGGATCACCTCGTCCGGGTTCCGGAACGGGCCCCGCCCGGCGAGCCGGCTCGCCGGCTCGTAGAAAGTGCCTGAACGGTCTCGGGCCTCCGTCACTCCATCGGTGACCAGCAGGAGCGTGGCCCCGGCCGGGAACGGCCATTCCCCGGGCTCTGCACGCGGCGCACCCAAGCCGCTCATGCCCAGGGGAAGACTGGGCTCGTCCGGATCCAGCGAGGACACCGTGTCGCCCTGGAGGAGATACGGCGAGGGGTGGCCGCAGTTGAGCAGCCGCAAGCAGTCCGCGCCCGCGGGGATCTCGCCGAGCACCGCCGTGACGAACCCTTCCATCCGCAGGCTCTCCTCGCGCGACGAGGCCTCTCTGACCAGGGCGCGCTCCATACGCTCGGCCAGCACCACAAGGTCGGGCGCCCGGTCTGCCGCCTCCCGGAACGCGCCCAGCAGGACGGACACGGTGCCGACCGCGCCCAGGCCTTTGCCCCGCACATCCGCGATCAGCAGCCTGGTGCCGTACGGCGTCTCCTGCACGGCGTACGCGTCTCCGCCGATCAAGGCCTCGATCTGCGCGGTCTTGTAGACGGCGGCGATCGCCAGCGGGCCGATGCCTGCCGGCGGAGCGGGCAGCACGGCACGCTGGGCGGCCTCGGCGACGGAACGCACCGCTTCCAGCCGGCGCCCATGGCGAGCGACCACGCGGTTCACCCCGAGGCCGACGAGCGCGGTGAAGACCGCGTTGATCAGTGAGAAGGTGCCGGCGGCATGACCGAAGTAGCCGTCTTTGATCAACAGTGCCAGCTCGACCAGGACAAGGGCGGCTCCGGCCGCGATCGTGTGCCGGAGCGAGAGCAGTGCTCCGGCCAGCACGACCGCGGCGCCCAGCTGGTAGTCGCCCCAATAGTCGCGCGGAGACAGAATATTGAGGATGGTGCCGATGACGATCAGGGCTGCCGGTATGAACCAGACGTACCGGGGCCACCTGAAGGAGGGTGGGTCCATCCGCGCCCCGATCCCACATCCGAGGTGGAACACCACGTGAATTCCTCTGGGGTTCGCCGCACGCGTTTCCCCAGATCCTGGCTTTGATCCTTTCTAGTGGATGTCGAATTCCGTGTCGAGGCGACACTCGGGTAAGGCCTAGGGCGAGAGCCGGTGCAGGTCACGGGGGAAGGCGGTGGTCTGGCGGATGTTGGTCGCGCCCATCAGCCGCGCCGTCCACCGCTCCAGCCCCAGCGCGAACCCGCCGTGCGGCGGCATCCCGTACCGGAACGCCTGCAGATACCCCTCGTACGGCTCCACCGGCTCCCCGCGCTCGCCCAGCGCCGCCAGGTAGTCCTCGTACCGGTGCAGCCGCTGCCCGCCCGTCACCAGCTCCAGCCCGCGGAACAGCAGGTCGAACCCGTTGGAGTAGCCGGGCCGCGCCGGGTCGGGGTGGGTGTAGAAGGGCCGCTTGGCCATCGGATAGCCGGTCACGAAGAGGAAGTCCGACCCGTGCTCCCGTACCGCCCACTCCGACAGCCACCGTTCTTGCGCCGGCGACAGGTCGGGCTCGTCCGACGAGGTCATCCGCTGGGCCTCGGTGAAGTGGATGGCCGGGATCTCGGCGGGCACGGCAGGCAACGCGATCGCGAGCGACGCGACGGCGGAGGCGGCGCGGCGGCGTACCGACTCCAGCATGCCCGCCACCGTCTCCCGCAGCACCGCCATGACGTCCCGATGGTCGGCGACGAAGCCCAGCTCGGCATCCAGACTCGTGTACTGGGCCAGGTGGCGTACGGTGTCGTGCGGCTCGGCCCGGAAGACCGGCCCGACCTCGTACACCCGCTCGAACACCCCGACCATCGCCTGCTTGTAGAACTGCGGCGACTGCGCGAGGTAGGCGGGCCGCCCGAAGTAGTCGATGCCGAAGACGTTCGCGCCCGACTCGGTGGCCGAGGCCACGATCTTCGGGGTGTGGATCTCGGTGAAGCCGAGCCGATCGAGCGCCTCACGGAACCCGGCCACGCTGGCGGCCGAGATCTCCAGCGGCGCCCGCAGCAGCGGGTGCCGCAGCGCGACCGGCGCGTGGTCCAGGATGGTCGGCAGCGCCGCCGGCACCACCGGCCGGTAGAGGTCGAACGGCGGCGGCGCGCCAGGCTCGGCCAGCACCTCGATGTCCGGCTTGACCAGCTCGACGCCTCCCGGCGCCTGCGAACTCGCGGTCACGATGCCGGTGATCTGGACGACGCTCTCCTCGCCCGGCAGGTCGCCCCCGGCGACCACCTGCGCCAGGCCGGTACGGTCCCTGACGACGAGGAAGGACACGGATTTCAGCTGCCGGCGGCGATGGACCCAGCCGGCGATCGTCACTCGTTGACCCACGTGCTCGGCGAGCTCCGCGGTCATGACACGAGAGATCATTACAGCTCCTTGGAGAAGGATGTGCATGATCCCTTGGAAGTGCGGGGGAGAAGGGTTGCTCCCGGTGCCACCGCACTTTCACCGCCCCGCGGCGAGCGGGGCGGCCTCGACGACCCGATGACGGGGGTCAGACCGGCGGGGCATTTCCTCCCCGCACTCAGGAGTGTCTTCGCCCGCGGGACGCGGGGCCGCCTTCGCAGCTGCCGGCGGCTCTCTGGACCCGCGAAGGCCCGCGGCTACTCGTCTCCTTCGACGTTTGCCGTCGATCTTACGGCCGCGCCGGAGCCACCGGCAAAGCGATTACTTCTCCTTCTTGGCCCGCTTCTCGCGGATCTTCATCGTGACCTCGATCGGCGAGCCGGCGAAGCCGAACTCCTCCCGGATGCGCCGCTCGACGAAGCGCCGATAGGTGTCCTCCAGCCAGCCGGAGGTGAACAACACGAACTTGGGCGGCTCGACCGACGCCTGCGTGGCGAAGAGGATCTTCGGCTGCTTGCCGCCCCGGACCGGCGGCGGCGTCTGCTGCACCAGCTCGGTCAGGAACGCGTTGAGCCGGGCCGTCGGCACCCGCGTGGACCACGAGTCGAGCGCCTTCTCCAGCGCCGGGACCAGCCGGTCCACGTGCCGCCCGGTCAGGGCGGAGATGTTGACCCGCAGCGCCCACGGCGTGCGGACGAGCTGCCGGTCGATCTCCTTCTCCAGGTAGTAGCGGCGATCCTCGTCGACCAGGTCCCACTTGTTGAACGCGACCACCATGGCCCGCCCGGAATCGATGACCAGGCCGATGATGCGCAGGTCCTGCTCGGTGAGCGGCTCGCTGGCGTCGATGAGCACGATCGCCACCTCCGAGCGCTCCAGCGCGGCGCGGGTGCGCATGGCGGCGTAGAAGTCGGCGCCCTGCAGCTCGCGGTCGCGCCGCCGGATGCCGGCCGTATCGACGAAGCGCCAGGTGCGCCCGCCCAGCTCAATCAGCTCGTCCACGGGGTCGCGGGTGGTGCCGGCCATGGGGTCGACGAGCACGCGCTCCTCCCCCGCCAGCTTGTTGAGCAGGGAGGACTTGCCCACGTTGGGCTTGCCGAGCAGCGCCACCCTGGCGGGGCCGCGCTGGGCCTCGAAGGTGACCTGCGGCGTCTCGGGCAGCGCGTCGAGCATCACGTCGAGCAGGTCGCCGCTGGAGCGCCCGTGCAGGGCCGAGACGGGGTACGGCTCGCCGAGTCCGAGCGACCACAGCCCCGCGGCCTCGAGCTCCATCTGCTGGTTGTCGACCTTGTTGGCGGCCAGGATGACCGGCTTGCCCGACTGGCGCAGGATCGAGCCCACGATCTCGTCGGCGTCGGTCGCGCCGACGGTGGCGTCGACCACGAACACGATCACGTCGGCCAGCTCGACCGCGACCTGGGCCTGCTCGGCGATGCGCAGGCTCATGCCGGTGGCGTCGGGGTCCCAGCCGCCGGTGTCGACCACCGTGAAGCGGCGGCCGCGCCAGTTGGCGTCGTAGGTGACGCGGTCGCGGGTGACGCCCGGCACGTCTTCGACGACCGCTTCGCGGCGGCCGATAATGCGGTTGACCAGCGTGGACTTGCCGACGTTCGGCCGTCCTACGATGGCGACGACCGGCAGCGGCGTCGCATCGCCGTGCTCGGTGATCTCAAGCTCGTCGAGCTCGGCCTCGACCCAGTCCCCCGTTGTCACGAATATTCATCCTTACTGTGAGTACCGCACCGACATAGGTCAGGTGCGCTCTTTGACCAGCCTCAACACCTCCGCGATGACCTCTTCCAAGGTGAGCGCGGTGGTGTCGACCTCGACGGCGCCAGCCGCCATCGAGAGTGGGTCCGTCTTACGTGTTGAGTCCAGGGTGTCACGCCTGGCCATGGCCTCCTGCTGTGCCTCCGCCGTGGTGCCGGCCAGCTCGGCGCTGCGCCGCTGGGCGCGCGCCTCCGGGCTGGCCGTCAGGTAGACCTTGACGGGGGCGTCGGGGTAGACGACGCTGCCGATGTCGCGGCCCTCGACCACGATGTCACCGGCGCCGATGATCTCCCGCTGCAGCGCGACCAGGCGCACCCGCACCTCGGGGACGGCGGCGACGGCGGAGACCGCGCCGGTCACCTCGGCCTCCCTGATCGGCCCGGCCACGTCGACGTCGTCGACGTGGATCGCAGGGCCGTCGGGGTCGGTGCCGGAGACGATCCGCGGCTCGCCGCAGCGGGCCGCGATCGCGGCGTGGTCGGCCAGATCGACGCCCTGCTGGAGCATCCACCAGGTCATCGCGCGATACATGGCCCCGGTGTCGAGGTAGCGCAGTCCCAGCGCACGGGCGACCCCGCGCGAGACGCTCGACTTGCCCGACCCCGAAGGGCCGTCCATGGCGATGACCAGACCGGCCACGGTCTCTCCCTCTTCACGTTTTCCGTCCAACTTGACGAGGGTACCGTCTCCAGCTCAGTCGGCGATCCAGCTCCCGTGGAAGCCGAGCGGCACCCGGGCCGGCAGGTGCACGGTGGCGACCGGCTCGCCGGTGAAGTCCTGCGCGGAAAGGATCACCAGGTCGGCCGCTCCCCTGGCCGGGTTGTTGACGTAGGAGAGCACGTAGCCGTCGTCCTCGGCCTGGCCGGAGGCGACGAAGACCGGCTCCCCCACGTACGCGCCGCGCCCGAATTGCCGCTTTTCCTGCGTGCCGTGATCCAGGTCGTGCTTGATGAGCGTGTTGTCGAAGGCCTCGTCGGGCAGGTCTTCCAGCTCGGTGTCCGCCGGGTAGACCACGTCGGTCAGGTCGCGGGTGGCCGCGGTGTAGCCGTAGCGGTAGGCGCGGCCGGTGAGCCGCTCGTCCATGCGCGGGAACTCCTGCGCCCGGTCGTCCAGCCGCGTCTGGACGACCTTGCCCGCGCGCGGGTCGATCCGCCACCGGTCCAGCGTGGGCGTGCCGCCCAGGTCGAGCCGCGCGTCCACGAACCGCTTGGGGTAGCGCACCAGGTCCACGACCACCTCTTCGCCGTCGTCGTAGGCGTTGAGCGTGTGGAACACCCAGCATGGCTCCACCTCGACCCAGCGCACCTCGCCAGTGGTGCGGGACATCAGGCCGACCCTGGCGCCGTGTGCGTCGTTCCACGCGTACGGCAGCGGGACGCCCTTCTCGGCGTGGGCCATGCTGAACGTGACCGGCAGGTCGTAGATCACGACGTATCGCTCGGTGAGGGCGAAGTCGTGCAGCATCGGCGCGTCCGCGATCGGGATGTCCCTGACCTGCGTGACGGCGCCCTTGGCGTCGATCACGATGTGCTGGTGGTGGTCCCAGCCGAAGAAGTAGGCCATGGCGTGCAGCTCGCCGGTGGCCGGGTCGGCGTGGGTGTGGGCGGCGTACCCGCCGGGCAGGCCGCCGTCGAAGTCGCACGCGCCGATGGTGTCGAGCTCATAGCTCAGCTCGTACGGCAGCGCCCCCGCCTCGACGGTCGCGAACGTGCGCCCAGCCAGCCCGATGACGTGCGTGTTGGCCGCGAAGTCCATGCCTTCGTGCGTGGGACCCGGCCGGGGCTCCTCGCCGAGCCGCCGGGCGACGGCGGCGTTGCGGACCCAGCGGTTGCGGTACCACTCGGCGCGGCCGTCGCGCAGCCGCACGCCGTGCACCATGCCCTCGCCGATGAACAGATGGCTCGCGCTCGGGTCGTCGAGGCTGAGCGGGTTGGGGCCGTTACGCAGGTAACGGCCGTTGAGCTCGTCCGGGATGCACCCGGTGACCTCCAGGTCGAAGGCCGTGATCTCCTCGGTCACGGGCGTGAAGCCGCCCCTGAACGGTGTGGTGGTCATGGTGTGGTCCTCTCGTCGGGAGGAAGGTCGGAAGGAAGCAGGAAGGGCGAGAGCACCGAGGAACACAGCGCCCGGTAGCGCCGCGTCGCCTCAGGCTCGTGGAAGAAGCCGGAGATCTCCAGGCTCACCGCGCCGTGGACCGCCATCCACAGCAGGTCGGCGATCTCCTCGGCGGTGCCGCCGCGCAGCAGTCCCGGCTCCAGGCAGTCCTGGACGCGGCGGACGAGCAGCTCGAACGTGCGCTTGGCCGTCGCCACGGCCTCGGGCCCCGGCTGCAGCCCGGGAAGAGCGCCCTGGAACATGACCCTGTAGTAGTCAGGCTCGGCCAGCGCGTAGTCCCGGTAGGCCTCGAGCCCGGCATGCAGGCAGGCCAGCGGGTCATCCAGGGCGGACACGGCGAGCAGCCGCCGCTCGAACCTGGCGAACCCCTCCAGCCACAACGTCTCGCCGAGGCCGTCCTTACCGCCGAACAGCGTGTAGATCACCTTCGTGGAGCAGCCGACCTCGCCGGCGATGCGCCGCACGGTCAGCGCCGCCGGGCCCTCGGTGACAAGCAGGCGCGTGGCGGCGTCGAGGATGGCTGCCCGGACGACGTCCTGCCCTTCCTGCTGCGCCTGCTGGTATGCAGTGCTCGTCATAGTCGGTAACACCGTTTCTGCTCGGTAACGCTGTTACCGATCTTTATATGCCTGCTCCGCCCACGTGTCAACCGCCCCGCCGAGGAGTAAGCGCGTTCTTCCCGGTAAGTGACCTCGTGTGGCAGATGGAGCGCGGGTCACGGTCGTGGTGGCCAGCAAGGACAGGTTGCGGTCGCTGGCCCGCTCACTTCCCTTGCACCCGCGCCCGGTGATCCTCATCGACAACGGCTCGACCGACGGGACGGCGGCGTTCGTTCGCAAGCACTTCCCCGACGTCCACCTCGTCGAGGCGGGCACGAACCTGGGGGCGCCCGCGCGCAACGTCGGCGTGCGGCTGGCCGAGACCCCGTACGTGGCCTTCGCCGACGACGACTCCTGGTGGGCGCCCGGCGCGCTGGAGCGGGCCGCCGACGTGCTGGACGCTCATCCGCGGCTGGCCATGCTGGGGGCGCGCGTGCTGGTGGGGCCGCAGGAGCGGCTGGATCCTGTATCGGAGCTGATGGGACGCTCGCCGCTCGGCATGGAGCCCGACCTGCCGGGGCCGAGCGTGCTGGGGTTCCTGGCGTGCGGGGCGGTGGTGCGCGGGGAGGCGTTCCTCGACGCGGGTGGGTTCGATGACGTGATCTTCTTCTTCGGCGAGGAGGAGCGGCTGGCCGTGGACCTGGCGGCGCGGGGGTGGGGGCTGGCGTACGTGGACGACGTCGTGGCGCACCATCACCCGTCGCCCGCTCGGGATCGGCGCGGGAGGCAGGCGCTGGCCGCGCGCAACGCCGTGCTGACCGCCGTCCTGCGGCGGCCGTGGCGCGTGGTGGCCCGGCGTTCGTTCGACGCGCTGCGCGCCGGCCCCGCCGGCTGGGAGGGGCTGCGTACGGCAGTGCGGCGCTTCCCCCGCGCGCTGGCCGCGCGACGCGAACTCCCCGTCGCGGTGGAACGAGCCCGCCGCAGGCTGGAACGGGATGACGGGTGATCAGCGGGCCCGTCGTTACGTCTCATGAATGACGGGCAGCCGGCACCCATGAGTAGTGCACCGAATCCGATCGACCTGCAGAAACACCTGAGCGGCATGGGCTATCCCGCCAGCAAGGCCGATCTGGTCAAGGCCGCCCGCGACCACGGCGCGGGCGACGACATCGTCAAGGCCCTGGAGAATATGCCAGACCGCCAGTACGACGGCCCGAACGCCGTCAGTCAGGCGGTGACCAAGAAGTGACGTGGGGGCGCGGCGGGCGAGATCACCGGCTCGTCCGCCGCGCTTTGTCCGATCATGCGAGCCCGGCCGTCAGCGCGAACATCCAGACGGGCGCCAGACCACGCTTGAGCAGCTTGAACGTCGGGATCGGGCTGCTGGACACCGTTTCCTTGTAGACGACCGCCGCCCGCCCGGTCAGGAACCACCGGCGCGGGCTGTCGTCCGGCCGGGTGAACTGGATGACTCCGTCCTTACGCCCGAGGCTGACGGGCTGATGGATGTACCCGAACCTGAACGGCTTGGGCGTCTTGCCGCGCAGCGTGGCGGCCAGGGAGTCGGCCGCGTGCAGCCCGGTCGGGATGCCGCCCTGGCAGGTGCCGTGCATCACCCCGAAAGGCTGGGTGACGGCGGCGGCGTCGCCGACGGCGTAGACGTCCGGGTGGGACACCGAGCGGAGCGCGGAGTCCACGACGATCCTGCCGCGCTTGTCGACGGTGAGCCCGGACTCCGCGGCCACCGGCAGCCCGCTGGTCCCGGTGGTCCAGAGCGTGGCGTCGGAGTGGATCAACTCGCCGCCGGCCAGCTCGACCGCGTCGGGCAGGACCTTGGCGACGTCGACGCCGGCGCGTACCTCGACGCCGAGCCGTTCCAGCGCCGCGTCCAGGTAGGCGCGGGCCTTCTCGCCCATCATGGCGCCCGGTCGGCCCCGCGTGACCAGGACGACGTGCAGATCCGGATGCGCCTCGGCCAGCTCGGTGGCCGACTCGATGCCGGTGAGCCCGCCGCCGGCCACGACCGCCGTTCCGCCATCGAGTGCCGCGAGGCGCTCGGCGAACTGCTTGGTGCCCGCGTAGTCGTCGTAGACGTGGGCGTGCTCGGCCACGCCGGGCACCGAGGCGTCGGTGACGGTGCCGAGCGCGTAGATCAGCTTGTCGTAGCCGAGCACGCGCCCGTCGTCGAGCCGTGCCTCGCGCCGTCCGACGTCGAGCCCCGCCACCCGGCCCTGCACGAACCGGATGCCGGTGCCCGCGAGCAGGTCTTTCAGTGAATGGTCCGCCAGCTTCTCACCGGCCGCCGTCTGATGCAGCCGGAGCCGTTCGGTGAACCGCGCCGAGGCGTTCACCAGCGTGACCGTGCCGCCGATGCGGCGGGTCCTGACGGCGACCCGGATGGCCGCCGCGATGCCGGTGTAACCGCCGCCCAGAACAAGAATGTCAGTCATCTTCCTTACCTCCTCGATTCAAACCAGGGACGTATCGAGGAGACTCGGATGTGACATCGCGGCTCGCCTTGCGGAACCTGCCTAGGGGACGACCTGCCTAGGGGACGTGCCAGCCGCGTTCGCGCAGGGCGTCGGTGAGCGGTATGGCGGCGCCGGGCTGCACGGACAGCTCAGCGACGCCCAGGGGCAGCCCGGGCGCGTGTTCCAGGCGCACGTCCTCGACGTTGACCCCCACCTCGTCGCACACCTGGAACAGCCGGGCGAGCTGGCCGGGCCGGTCGCCGATGACGACCTGGACGACGGCGTAGGCGGAGGCCGGGCCACCGTGCTTGCCCGGAATGCGGTCGTGCCCGGCGACGCCGCGCTTGAGCAGCTGGGTCAGCTCACCGGTGGCGGTGCCGTCACCCTCGGCCAGGGCACGCAGCGCACTCGCGGCCTCGGCCAGGTCGTGCGCGACGGCCTCGAGCACCTCGGCGACGGGAGTGGCGTTGCCGGACAGGATGCCGATCCACAACCCTGGATCGCTGCCGGCGATCCTGGTGACGTCGCGTACGCCCTGCCCGGCCAGGCCGAGCGCGACATCCGTGGCGTCGGCCAGCCGCGCGGCCACGGCGGAGGAGGCCACGTGCGGCGCGTGGGAGACGACGGCGACCGCGCGGTCGTGGTCGTCGGCGTTGACCTCGACCGGGTTGGCCCCGCACAGCTCGATCAGCCGCAGCACGGCCGCCTTCGCGTCGGCGCCGGCCTTCTCCGTGGGGCACAGCGCCCACGGACGGCCCAGGAACAGATCGTCCCGCGCGGCGCCGGGACCGGACTTCTCGCGGCCGGCCAGTGGGTGGGAGGCGACGTAGGTCGCCAGGTCGCAGCCCAGCTGCGTGGCCCGGTCGATGGGCTCGACCTTCACACTGGCGACGTCGGTGTAGAACCTGGCCACGCCGTGCTGCTGCAGCTCCAGCAACTCGCTCGCCACGTGGGCCGGGGGCACGGCGATGACCGCCAGATCCACCGTCTCGTGGCCGTCCCATTCCTCACCCGCGCCGAGCTCCCGTGCCAGCCGTACGGCTCCCTGGTCGCGGTCGGCGATCAGGACGCGTACGCCGCGCTTGCGCAGCGCCAGCGCCGCGGAGGTGCCGATCAGACCGGTGCCCACGACGAGCACGGTACGAAGTTCCATCTCGGTGTCCTGATATGTCGGGCCGTTGGGGTGAGGTGAGTGTCTCTGGTGGTGCTTGCCGGCGGCTTACTGTGCGATGTCCTGCCGGAGCGCCACGGCGCCGCGCAGGTAGACATGCTGGATCTCGGCCCGGGGGCGGTCGGTCTCGACGTGCGCCATCAGACGTACCACGCGAGGCAGCGCGCCCGGCACGTCGATCTCGGTGCAGCAGATCAGCGGCACGTCGTGGAAGCCCAGCTTCCGCGCCGCCAGTGCGGGGAACTCGGCCGTCAGGTCGGGCGTCGCCGTGAACAGCACGCTGATCACATCGTCGGTGGTCAGCTCATTGCGCTCCATGATCGCGCTGACCAGCTCGGTCGTGCCCTCGACGATCGAGTCACGATCGTTGGCGTCCACCTGAATCGCCCCGCGGATCGCCCGCACCATCTGGTTTGTCCCCTTCTCTGAGCGAGAGAGCCCGTGCGGAGGTTCGCACGGGCTCCTGCGTTCCGGTCAGATTACAGCTTCACGGCCGCGTACAGTTCGCCGACCTCTTTCAAGCTCAGCGCGCGTACGGTCCCAGGCTTGGTACGGCCCAGCTTCACCGGCCCGAACTCGATCCTTGCCAGGTCGATCACGCGGTGCCCGGCCTCCTCCAGCATGCGCCTGACGACGTGATTGCGCCCTTCGTGCAGCACGACCTCGACCAGCGCCTGCTGGCCGTGCTCCTGCACGATGCTGAAGTCGTCGGCCTTCGCGATGCCGTCCTCCAGCTCGATGCCCTGCCTGAGCCGGCGCCCCAGGTCCCTGGGGATCGGCCCGGGCACCTTGGCCCAGTATTTCTTCTGCACGCCGTAGCTGGGGTGCGTCAACCGGTTGGCCAGCTCGCCGTCGTTGGTGAGCAGCAGCAGACCCTCGGTCTCGGTGTCCAGCCTGCCCACGTGGAACAACCGCGGGGCCAGCTCCTGCACGAAGTCCGCCAGGCACGGGCGGCCCTGCGGGTCGTCCATGGTGGACACGACGCCGATGGGCTTGTTCATGGCGTAGTAGACCAGGTCGGGGGCGGTGGGGATGCGCTTGCCGTCCACGTGGATGACCTGGGTCGCGGGGTCGACCTTGGCGCCGAAGCGCCGTACGACCTGGCCGTTCACGGTGACGCGGCCCTCGCCGATCATCTCCTCGCAGGCCCTGCGGCTGGCCACGCCGGCCTGCGCGAGCACCTTCTGCAGCCGTACGCCGTCCGGCACCTCGGTGGTGTCGCGCTCGTCGGTGTAGCCCTCGGGGTAGAAGTTTCGGTCCCGGATGGGCTGGCGGGCCGCCTTGATCCGGTCCCGCTGCGGGCTGCCGTAGCTCTTGCCCACGGTCTGCACGTCGTCGCGCCTGGGGGCGCGGCCGGTACGGGCATCGCGGGGGGCGTCGCCGTCCCGCCTGCCGTAACGGGCGCGGCTCGAGGACGCGCCCCGGGGGGCGAGATCCTCTCGTCCGCCGCGCGACGGACGCTCGGTCTCCCTGCGCCCGCTCCGGTCGGCCCGGAACGCGCCCCGGTCGGCGCCACGCTCGTCACGCCGGCCGGCACCATAGCCGCCACGGTCATCACGACGGCCGGCACCGTAGCCACCACGGTCATCACGACGCTGGGCGCCATAGCCACCACGCTCGTCACGACGCTCGGCAGCATGGGCACCGCGGTCATCACGGCGCTCGGCGCCATAGCCGCCACGGTCATCGCGACGCTGGGCGCCATAGCCGCCACGCTCGTCACGACGCTGGGCACCGGCGCCATAGCCGCCACCACGCTCGTCGCGACGCTGGGCGCCATAGCCACCACGGTCATCACGACGCTGGGCACCGGCGCCATAGCCGCCACCACGCTCGTCGCGACGCTGGGCACCGTAGCCACCACGGTCATCACGACGGCCGGCACCATAGCCGCCACGCTCGTCACGACGCTGGGCACCGGCGCCATAGCCGCCGCCACGCTCGTCACGACGCTGGGCACCAGCGCCATAGCCGCCACCACGCTCGTCACGGCGATCGGAACGGTTACCATCCCGGTCGCCGCGGGAACGCTCGTCGCGGTCTCCGCGCGCAGGCCGGTCGCCTCGATCTCCGCGGGACCAAGAGTCGCGGTCACCACGCGAGCCGTAACGATCCTCGCGAGCGTCAGGTCCGTTTCGGTCGTCACGTGGGGATCGGTCCTCACGCTCGCCGGAGGTGCCGTACCGGGCGCGGGTCCCGGAGCGGTCGGCGCGGAGGGAGTCACGGGAACCGCTCTGGACGTCATCACGGTCGGAGCGGAAGGCGGGACGTCCGCCGCGGCCGGCACTACGGCCCGAGCCGCCGGTACGTCCACGACCGCGTCCATCACCGGACGGGGTGCTTCGCCTGTTGATCACTTTGTTGTCTCCTCGAGATTTTCCACGTCGTCGGGGAGGAGAGGGGCGAGCTCGGGGAGCTCGCTGAGATCCCGCAGTCCCAGACGTTCAAGGAAGTATGAGCTTGTCCGGTAGAGCACTGCCTGGCTCTCCGGGTCGGTGCCGGCCTCTTCGACCAGCCCCCTGGCGACGAGCGTCCGCATGACGCCGTCGCTGTTGACGCCGCGCACGGCGGCGACGCGGGCACGGCTCACCGGTTGCCGGTAGGCCACGACCGCGAGTGTTTCGAGCGCGGCCTGGGTCAGCCGCGTTTGCTGGCCGTCGCGTACGAACCGCTCGACCAGCGGCGCGCAGTCGGCCCGCGTGTAGAACCGCCAGCCGCCCGCCACTTCTCTCAGGTCAAAACCCCGTCCGGCAGCGGTATATTCCGCCGCCAACCCCCGCAAGGCCGCGGCCACCTCATGGGTGGGCCGCTCCAGCACCTGCGCCAGGGTCACCTCAGCGACAGGCTCGTCAACGACAACCAGGATAGCCTCCAACGCCGCCTGCAGCGTCGGGCCCCCAGCGCTACCGTCCTCCGCCTCGGTTATGTCGTCCTCCGGCGCTCCGGTTACGTCATCCTCTGGCGTCCCGCCCGCATCGAAGCCGGCATCCCCCGCCGCACGCGTCGCGCCGAACTCCACCGCACCACGCCCCGCCGACCCGGCGCCGGAGAACCCGGGCCCAGCGGCCACAGCCGATGGGCCGGCCTCCGCCTCAGCGGCCGAAGAGCCGTCCCCCGGCTCGGCGATCTTGCCGGCATCCACGTCCTCCGCCGCACGCGTCGCGCCGAAGTCCACAGCACCACGCCCCGCCGACCCGGCGCCGCTAAACGCCGCCTCCGGGGACGTAAGCGCAGGGCCGGCAGCCGCCTCGGGGGCCGGAGCGTCCGACGTCTCCACCACCGGCGGCGGGTCGGCCGGCGCACCAGCGTCCGGCACGATGCCCGAACCCGGCACCGCCCCCGACGCCGCAGCCATGTCCGCTAGCGCGGCATCGGCCGGCGCAACCCGCACGTCCGCCGACGCCGCGTCGGGCTCCGCAACCGGTGCGTCGGCCAGCGCCGCATCGGGCTCCGCAACCGGCACGTCCGCCGGCGCCGCAATCGGCACATCCGCCAGCCGCGCATCGGCGTTCGCAAAAGGCACATCCGCCAGCGCCGCATCGGCCGGCGCAATCGGCACATCCGCCGGCGCCGCATCGGGCGCCGCAGCGGGCGTGTCCTCGGACGTGGTGTCCTCCGCCGCCGGCGGCGGCGACTGGGCGAGGGAGCCGGGCAAGCTCATCCAGGCGGGGAGCGGGGGTCCGGAGTCCGGGGACCGGCGGGGGGTGGGCAGCGGGTTGGGGTTGTCAGTCATTACGTTGGCTTCTCCGCGGATTCTTCGTAGTCGTCCCCCACCGCGACGTCCCCGTCGTCGGAGCCCGTCCAGGTCACGTGCAGGTCCCCGAGCGGCTCGACCTGCTCGAACGTGACCGCCGACTCCCGGAACAGCTCCAGAACCGCCAGGAACCGCGCGATGACCTCGTAGGTGCCCTCGCAGTCGGACACCAGCGCACGGAAGGTGGTCCGCCGCAGCCGGCGCAGGTGCATGACCAGGAGCGCGGCCTGCTCCTTGACGCTCGCCAGGGGCTGGTAAATGTGCCCGACACTCACGGTGGGCGGCAGCTTGGGGGTAAAGGCGCGCGCTGCGATCTTGGCGAGTTGCTCGGGCCCGATGCCCAGCACCAGCTCGGGCAGCAGGTTGGCGAACTGCGGCTCCATCGGCACGGTGCGTGGGAAACGCAGCGCCTCCTCCGCCATCCGCCCCGCGAAGATCTTCGCCACCTCTTTGTACGCCTTGTACTGCAGCAACCGGGCGAACAGCAGGTCCCTGGCCTCCAGCAGCGCCAGGTCCTCCTCGTCCTCCACCTCGCCGGAGGGCAGCAGCCGGGCCGCCTTCAGATCCAGCAGCGTGGCCGCCACCAGTAGGAAGTGGCTGGTCTGGTCGAGGTCCCACTCGGGCCCGCGCGAACGGATGTACGCGATGAACTCGTCGGTGACCTTGGAGAGTGAGACCTCGGTGATGTCCAGCTTGTGCTTGGCGATGAGGCCGAGGAGCAGATCGAAAGGTCCCTCGAAGACGTCCAGGTGGACCTGGAAACCCCGAGGTTCGCTCTGCTCAGCGGTGGTCACCTGGACATTGTCGCAGGCTCCGGCCAGCGTGACAGCACCTCACGGGCCAGCTCACGGTAAGCGTTGGCGCCGAGGGACGACGGGTCGAACGTGGTGATCGGCTCGCCGGCCACGGTCGCGTCGGGGAACCGCACCGTACGGTTGATCACGGTGTGGAACACCTTGTCGCCGAACGCCTCCACCGTGCGGGCGAGCACCTCGCGCCCGTGCAGGGTGCGGGCGTCGTACATGGTGGCGAGCAGGCCCTCGATCTCGAGGTCCTCGTTGAGGCGCTCCTGGACCTTGGAAATGGTGTCCATGAGCAGCGCCACGCCGCGCAGCGCGAAGAACTCGCACTCCAGCGGCACCATGACGCCGTGGGCGCAGGTCAGCGCGTTGATCGTGAGCAGGCCCAGAGACGGCTGGCAGTCGATGAGGCACACGTCGTAGTGCGGCAGCAGCGGCTTGATCACGCGGCCGAGCACCTGCTCGCGGGCCACCTCGGTGACGAGCTGCACTTCGGCGGCGGACAGGTCGATGTTGCTCGGCAGCAGGTCGAGCCCCTCGACACCGGTCCCGAGCAGCACGTCCTCAGCGGTGACGTTGCGCTCCATGAGCAGGTTGTAGACGGTCAGGTCGAGCTGGAGCGGGTTGATGCCCAGCCCGACGGAGAGCGCGCCCTGCGGGTCGAAGTCGACCAGCAGCACCTTGAGGCCGTATTCGACCAGCGCGGCGCCCAGATTGATGGTGGTCGTGGTCTTGCCGACCCCACCCTTCTGATTGACCATCGCGACCACGCGCGCGGGGCCGTGCACGGCAGGGGGCACCGGTTCTGGGAACACCGGTCTGGGCCGCTGCGTGGGCCCGAGATTGACGCCATTGGAAGGCGCGTTGCTTTTCGTGCCGCCCCAGGGGTTGTCGGGGGTCCCCGGGGTTGAACCCTTGGTCGTCACAGTCACCAGCTCGAACCTCCCTGACGATCCCGAACCGGACCGTCCGGACGGACACTATGGCGTCACCACTTAACGCGGCAAGGCGGCACGCCGAGGGCGCCGCACGTCGCAAAAGACTATAGATCACTGACGGGCGCGAGGATGCGCGGCGGCATAGACCTCGCGGAGCCTATCGACCGTGACCAGGGTGTAGACCTGCGTGGTCGTCACCGAGGCGTGGCCGAGCAGCTCCTGCACCACCCTAACGTCAGCCCCGCCGTCCAACAGATGAGTTGCGAAGGAATGCCGGAGAACGTGGGGACTTATCCCGTCGAGTCCGGCGCGTTCGGCGGCTGTCTGGAGCACCTCCCAGGCTCCCTGCCTGGTCAGACGCCCGCCCCGGGCGTTCAGGAAGACGGCGGGGGTGCCCCGTCCGTGGGCGAGCAGTCCGGGCCGGGCACGCACCACGTACGCGTCCAGGGCGGAGTGGGCATAACGCCCCAAAGGCACGACACGTGTACGGCCACCCTTGCCGCGCAGGCGTACCTGGTCGTCTTCGAGGTCGTCCACGGCCAGCCCGACGGCTTCGGAGATGCGGGCGCCGGTGCCGTACAGGACTTCGAGCAGGGCGCGGTTGCGCAGCGTCAGGGGTGCTCCGTCGGGGCCGGAGGCGGCGATGAGCCGTTCGACCTCGTCCACGGCGATGGCCTTGGGGAGCCTGCGGAGCTGGCGCGGCGGGCGCACCTGGTGGGCGGGGTCGTGGGCGGTGACGCCTTCACGGAGGGCGAAACGGTGCAGCCCGCGCACGGCGGACACGGCGCGGGCGGCCGAGCTGGCGACCAGCGCCGGGTGCTCGCCGTCGCCCTCGCGCAACGCGGCGAGGAAGGCCTGGACATCGGCCTCCCCCACCTCGTCGAGCTCGGCGCGGCCACGCGCCTGCAGGTGCTCGAAGTAGCGGCGCAGGTCACGGCGGTAGGACGCGAGCGTGTTGGCGGCCAGGCCCCGCTCCACCGCCAGATGGGCGAGGTAGCTGGAGAGCACTGCCTCCACGAACCGGTCCTTCCGTCACGCCTCCGGGGCGTCGGCGGGACGCAAGCAATCGAATCCCTCAACCGAAGCCGCATATGCGGCGAGGATACCGGCCACGGCCGGGGAATTGTGGATCATTCCCATGAGCGCCTTCTCCACCGCGTCGGCCAGGGGGATCCATTCGACCGGCATGTCGATTTCCTCGTGCCGGTGGACGAAGCCGTTCTCCTCGTCGGGGATCTTGGACAGGTCACGGGCGAGGAAGACCCGGATGCGCTCGTCGCTCATGCCGGGCGAGGTGCGCAGGTCGATGAGCGTCTGCCAGGTCCCGGCCCGGTATCCGGCCTCCTCGGCGAGCTCCCGAGCCGCCCCTTCGACCAGTGCTTCCCCTTCCACGTCCCGGATCCCGGCCGGCAGCTCCCACATCAGCTGCCGGGTGGGATGCCGATACTGCCTGATCATGAGCACGCGGCCGCGGTCGTCGAGGGCCAGCACGGCGACCGCGCCGGGATGCACCACGTAGTCGCGGTCGGCGACCTCGTCGCGGGGCATCTTGACGGTGTCGGTGACCACGCGGATGACGCGGCCCTCGAACCGTTCCTTCGTCTCGACGACCTCCCATGCCTCAGGCATGTCTGCACTCATGGTCGCGCTCCCTCGGGGGCTCCGCTGGTCACGCAAGCTACCGCTCTCCGCCCCAGGCTCGCCGCTCTGGTGATTTTCACTGGCCGACCCTAGCGCCGACGCGGCCGTCGGCGTAGATCAGGGCGGCGCCGATGAGGCCCTTGAACATCGGGTTGGCGCGGGTGGGGCGGGAGCGGAACTCGGGGTGTGCCTGAGTGCCGATGAAGAACGGGTGGATGTCGACGGGCAGCTCGGTGTATTCGACCAGGCGGCCGTCGGGCGACACGCCGGAGAACACCAGGCCGACCTTCTCCAACTGCTCCCGGTAGGTGTTGTTGACCTCGTAGCGGTGACGGTGCCGCTCGTCGGCCTTGGCCTTGCCGCCGTAGAGCTGCCGGGCGAGCGTGCCCTCGCCGAGCTTGGCGGTGTAGATGCCGAGGCGCATGGTGCCGCCCATGTCGCGCTCGCCCGCGACGACGTCCTCCTGGTCGGCCATGGTGGAGATGACCGCGTGCTTGGTGTCGGGGTCGAACTCGGCGGAGTTGGCGCCCTCGATGCCGGCCATGTTGCGGGCGGCCTCGATGACCATGCCCTGCATGCCCAGGCAGATGCCGAGCAGCGGGATCTTGTTCTCGCGGGCGTGGCGGATGGCGCCGATCTTGCCCTCGATGCCGCGCACGCCGAACCCGCCGGGGATGAGCACGCCGTCCACGCCGTCGAGTTCGCGCTCGGCGCCGTCGGGAGTCTCGCAGTCATCGCTCTTGACCCAGCGGATGTTGATCCGCGCGTCGTTGGCGAACCCGCCGGCCCGCAGCGCCTCGGTCACCGACAGATAGGCGTCGGGCAGGTCGATGTATTTCCCGACCAGCGCGATCGTGACCTCCTTGGCCGGGCGGTGCACGCGGCGCAGGAGCTCTTCCCACTCCTTCCAGTCGACGTCACGGAACGGCAGGCCGAGCCGCCGCACCACGTACGCGTCGAGCCCTTCGGAGTGGAGCACCTTCGGGATGTCATAGATGGAGGCGGCGTCCACGGCGGAGACCACGGCGTCCTCGTCCACGTCGCACATGAGGCTGATCTTGCGCTTGATCGCCGTCTGCACGGGCCGGTCGGACCGCAGCACGATCGCGTCCGGCTGGATGCCGATGCTGCGCAGCGCCGCCACGCTGTGCTGCGTCGGCTTGGTCTTGAGCTCCCCGGACGGCCCGATGTACGGCAGCAGCGACACGTGCAGGAAGAACACGTTGTCGCGCCCCACCTCGTGCCTGATCTGCCGGACGGCCTCCAGGAACGGCAGGGACTCGATGTCGCCGACCGTGCCGCCGACCTCGGTGATCACCACGTCCACCTCAGGACCTGCCATGCCCCTGATGCGGTCCTTGATCTCGTTGGTGATGTGCGGGATGACCTGCACGGTGTCGCCCAGGTATTCGCCCCGGCGCTCCTTGGCGATGACGTTGGAGTAGATCTGGCCGGTGGTGACGTTGGCCGACCCGTGCAAGTCGGTGTCGAGGAACCGCTCGTAGTGGCCGACGTCGAGGTCGGTCTCGGCGCCGTCGTCGGTGACGAACACCTCGCCGTGCTGGAACGGGTTCATGGTCCCGGGGTCGACGTTGAGGTACGGGTCGAGCTTTTGCATGGTGACCCGGAGACCGCGTGCCTTGAGGAGGCGACCGAGGCTGGATGCCGTGAGCCCCTTGCCGAGACTGGAGGCGACACCGCCGGTGACGAACAGATGCTTGGTTTGCGATGCGCTGCGCAAAGGGGCTCCCGTGGCTCGAGGTGTGGTCGAAGTGTCCACGGGCTCTCAGGATATCAAACAACGCCCCTCACATGCCCGAACAGACATGACCTAGCGGTAACTTTGGTCCCTATGGCATTAGTACGGCGGGCTGTGGGCACGCTGATTCACCGTACCTACACGGCGATCCGCCGCGCGGGCGCGATCTCTCCGGCTTCTCCGGCCAGTTACCGGTTCCGCCGGTTGGGCGACGGGGTCAGCATCGCGTTCCCCCCGGGCGCCATCTTCGGCGAGCAGTGGATCGAGATCGGCGACCACACGCTGATCGGCGAGCGCGTGTCGCTCTCGTGCGGCATGATGCCGGGCCCGGACCTCGGCCCGGACTCGATCCTGCGGATCGGCCGCGGCTGCTCGATCGGCCGGGGCTCGCACATCGTGGCCCACCAGTCGATCGACATCGGCGAGGACGTCTTCACCGGCCCGTACGTCTACATCACCGACCAGAACCACGTCTACGACGACCCGGACGTGCCGATCGGCCGGCAGTGGCCGCGCAACAGCCCGGTCTCGATCGGCTCGGGCTCCTGGCTGGGCGCGGGAGCGATCATCCTGCCGGGCACCACGCTGGGCCGCCAGTGCGTGGTGGCGGGCGGGGCGGTGGTCCGCGGAATCTTCCCCGACCACAGCGTGGTCGCCGGGGTGCCGGCCAAGCGGGTGCGCGGTTACTCGCCGCACCTGGGCTGGCACGCCCCGAACGGCGCCGTCGAACCGGGGATGGACCGAACATCCTTCTAACCGTTAGCGTCGTGTCATGCGGACCGCCATCTGTGAGCGCCTGGGCATCGAGTTCCCCCTGTTCGCCTTCAGCCACTGCCGGGACGTGGTGGCGGCGGTCACGAACGCGGGCGGGTTCGGGGTGCTGGGCGCGATCGCGTACTCACCGGAGCAGCTCGACACCGAGCTGACGTGGATCGACGAGCGGGTCGGCGGCCGGCCGTACGGCGTGGACGTGCTCGTACCCGGCAAGATCGACGACTCGGCGCTGGACCGGCGCGCGCACCTGCTGGACTTCATCCCTGACCGGCACCGCGACTTCGTCACGCACCTGCTGGCCAAGTACGGCGTGAGCGCGCCGGCGCAGCCCCTGACGGCGGTGGCGGACGAGCTCGGCAGGCGGGTCACGGCGGCGGGGGCGACGGGGCTGATCGACGTGGCGTTGAAGCACCCGATCGGGCTGATCGCCAGCGCCCTTGGCCCGCCCCCGGAGGAGATGGTGGCGAAGGCCAGACAGGCGGGCGTGCCGGTGGCCGCGCTGGTCGGCACGGTGGAGCACGCCCGCAGGCAGGTGGCCGCCGGCGCGGACCTCATCGTCGCGCAGGGCACCGAGGCGGGCGGGCACACCGGTGAGATCGCCACGATGGTGCTGGTGCCGCAGGTGGTGGACGCGGTCGCGCCCGTGCCCGTGCTGGCGGCCGGCGGGATCGCGTCGGGGCGGCAGATGGCCGCGGCCATGGCGCTCGGCGCGGACGGCGTGTGGTGCGGCTCGGTGTGGCTGACCACGGAGGAGGCAGAGACGGCGCCCGCCGTCAAACGCAAGATGCTGGCCGCGTCGTCGCTGGACACGGTCAGGTCCAGGTCGCGTACGGGCAAGCCGGCCCGCCAGCTCAAGTCGGCCTGGACGGAGGAGTGGGACTCCGGGCCGGAGAGCCCGGGGCCGCTGGGGATGCCGCTGCAGATCCTGCTGTCGGAGGGGGCGATGGCCCGCATCGGGGCGGCGGCGGAGAAGGGCGAGCCGGGGGCGGTGGACCTGGTCAACTACTACGTGGGGCAGGTCGTGGGCCAGCTCGACCAGGTGAAACCGGCCCGCGAGGTGGTCTACGACATGATCAGCGAGTTCGGCGAAGCGGTGGAGCGTCTGGCGCGCCTGTCCGAGTGAAGACGTACAGGTAGGGGTGGCGTGGCCGGACCGAGCCGTCGGCGGCGGCCTTGGCCAGGGCGAGCGCGCCATCGGCCGAGGTCCCGAGCGGCGGCGTGAAGCGGGCGCCGGGCAGCGACTCGCGCACGGTGCTCTGGAACGGCTCCATGAGCAGGTCCGCGGCCTCGAAGAGGCGGCCGCCCCAGGAGAAGACCGGTTCGAGACCGGCCGCGGCGGCGACGGCCGTCTGGCCGAGCTGCCGGCCGGCCTCGGTCCAGATCCGCCGGGCGACGGCGTCACCGGCGCGGGCCGCCTCGCCAACGCACGGCGCGAACGCCGCCAGGTGGTGTGCCGCGGAGCCCGACTCGTAGACGAGCGCCACCAGGTCGAGGGGGTGGCCGTAGCGGGCCGTCATGCGTTCGAGCAGGGCGGCCGAGCCGCCGGCCCGGCCGTCGTGGGCACGCAGGGCGGCGTGCAGGCCCTGCGCGCCGACCCAGGCGCCGCCGCCGTGGTCGCCGAGCAGGTGCCCCCACCCGTCGGCCTGGTTCCAGACGTCTTTCAGGTCGGTGCCGAGCGTGATGACGCCGGTGCCCGCGGCCACGACGACCCCCGGCTGGAAACCGAGCGCGCCCACGTGCGTCGTCACCATGTCACCGGCGACCACGAGCGTGCCCAGCGCGAGCCGCTCCCGCAGCGCCCGCCACAAGGTGCCGGGATCGTTGACCAGGCCGGGCAGCCCGGTCACCCCCACCGCCATGACGGCGAGCCGGTCGAGAGCCGGCAGGGCGTCCGGCCCCGGCGCCCCGGCCTCCTGCCCGAACCCGGCGATCCGAGCGGGGGTCGCGTGCTCGAACCCGGCGGTCCTAGCCGGGGTCGCGTTCTCCACGACCGTGGCGATCCGGGCGGCGAGCTGGTCGAGGTCGACGCGGCCCTGGTCGCGTGGCACCGGCGCCGAGTCCTCCCCGTAGGCGATCACCCCTCCGGTCTCGATCCGGGCCCTGACTCCCCCGCCGCCGACGTCCACGCCGGCGAATCCGGCCCGGCTCACCGGGCCCGCCCGCGCTCGGCCGGGTGGGAGCGCCTGCGCTCGGCCGGGTGGGAGAGCGCGGCCACGGCCGCCCTGACGCCCTGGTGCGCGCCGAGCGCCGCCCGGGCCTCGGTGGCGGAGCAGCCGGTGAGCAGCCGTACGAGCGCCTCCGGGATGGCCCCGTCCGCCTCGGCGAGGGCGCTGCGGCAGGCCTCCGCGCCGGCGCCGGTGGCCTCCATGAGCAGGCTCACCGCACGCTCGGCCAGCTTGGCGTTGGTGGCCACCAGCCCGACCATGAGGTTCCCGTACGTCCGCCCGGCCTTGATCATCAAGGCGGTCGAGAACGCGTTCAGCATCACCTTGGTCGCCGTGCCGGCTTTGAGCCGGGTGGACCCGGTCAGCGCCTCCGGCCCGGTGTCGGCGACGACAAGGATCTCGGCCAGGTCACGCAGCGGCGCGTCCGGGTTGCAGGTGATCAGCACCGTGAGGGCGCCCCCGGCCCCGGCCGCGCGCAGGGCGCCGGCGACGTATCTCGTCGAACCCGACGCCGTGATCCCCACCGCCACGTCCCCGGGACCGAGGGCCTGGGCGTCGGCCTCTCCCAGCGACTCGGCGTCCTCACGGTCGATGGAGGAGTCGGTGAGCGCGGCGGCCCCGCCGGCGAAGTGCGACGTGAACAGTTCGCGCGCCACCCCGAACGTCGGCGTGATCTCGGTGGCGTCCAGCACGGCGAGCCGCCCCGACGCGCCGGCGCCGAAGTAGTGGACGCGACCGCCCGCGGCCAGGCGCCGATGCGCCGCGTCCACCGCGAGGGCGAGCGGCCCGGTGGCGGCGCGGGCCGCTTCGACGGCGCGGGCGTCCTCCTCCAGCAGCAGCCGGAGGACGTCGCCGGACTCCAGGGTGTCGATGTCGGCGGTGCGGGGGTTACGGAGTTCCGTGGGCGGTGCCGCCTGGCTCATCATGCTCCTCGTCATTCGTGTGCTGCGTCGAGTGTGCCCGCGTACGTGCTGTGCAGGCGGCGCGACTGCGTGGCCAGGTCTCCGGGCCGCACCGGGGCCGCGCCGTCCCGCAGGAAGGTCTCGGCCCGCTCGCGGAGCCGTTCGCGCAGCTTCGTCTCGGCGCCGGGATCGCCGGCGAGCGCGGGGGCCAGGCCCCGCGCCCACAGCTCCCAGCGGTCGCGGTAGTAGCCGCCGACGAGTCCCGCCCAGTGCCGGCCCGCGTAGTCGTCGAGGAGCGGGCTGTCCGCGGTGCCCCACACCGTGATGATGCGGCGGGCGTTGTCCCGCAGGACCTCGCGGTCGGCCGGCCCGGCGGCCCAGGACACGGCCTTGTCCTCCCAGTGCTGGAAGGTGTATTCGGGGCGGCAGGCCAGCATCCGGTCGAGGTCCTCGAAGACCTTGAGGAACCGGGCGACCCGCTCGGGGTCGCCCGCCGACTCCACGACGTCGAGGCAGAGGCGGTCGGCCACTCTGGCCATGTAGGCGATGCCGGTCTCCATGAGGTCGTGCCCGAGCGGCCCGTCCAGCAGGCCGCCGTCGTGCTCGGCCACCTCGATCATCTTGTCCCAGGCCTGTGCCAGCACGGCCGGCCGGTACCAGAGGGCACGGGACACCTCGGGTGTCCGCTCGTAGGAGGGATTGGTGGTGAGCACGCCCTGGAACTGGTCGGGAGCGATCCGCACGCCCTGTGCGCCGTAGACGGTGTCCAGGAGACCGCGCCAGGCTGCCCGCAGCTCGGGCGTCCCCTGCCCCTTGTAGCGCTCGCTGACGAAGGCGTCGAGCCAGGCGTCGAGGTCGGGAACCCGGTTCCAGATCTGGTCGGCGACCAGCTCGAAGAAGACGGGGTTGTTGCGGGTGGCTTCCATGGACAGGCCGAGCCCGGCGGGCGGGCTCGGCGACGCCAGGGCCGCGTCGATCCCGGCCGGGACACCACGCAGGTCGGCGGCCGGATCGGTGCGGCCGCCGAAGTTGAGCAGCGCGCACCAGAGCCACGGCTTTCCGGAGAATCCCTCGAAGGTGCCCCACAGCGGATCGTGCTCCGCCCACAGGTCGGCCACGAGCATCCGGTCGTGCGGGATCGCGTCGAGGAATGTGGTGACGCGGTCCTCGGTCCAGAAGTCCCGCTGGTAGGAGAACGGCCAGGCCTGCATGAGCCACACTGCGTCCGGGTCGGCGGCCCGCAGACCGGCCAGCGTCGCGGCCGCCACGGCGCCGGGGAAGGACGGGTCGGCGTCGATGGGGATCATCTCGATGAACGGGTCGGCGGCGTAGAGGTGGTCGGTGCCGAAGAGCTTGATCTGGGCGCGGGCGAGCTCGGCGCCGATGCGCTCGTACAGCGGGTCGGCAGGGTCGAGGGCCCAGGTCTCGAATCCCTGCCACTGGCGGCGACCGGCCTGCGCCGTCGCTGCGATCTCGCGTGGAACGTGTCCGGTGAAGGCCGGGAGCACAGGCGTCATGCCGAAGGCCCGCTCACGGTCGAGGATGCGTGCCCCGAGCTCGCGACGAGTCTCGATCCAGGACGAGGGGAGCGGGCCCGCGAAGTCGTCCAGGCAGCCCATGAACTGGAACGGCAGGTAGCCCGGCCCGCCCAGGAAGCTTCGGATCCGGTCGTCGTCGAGGCCGAGAAGGGAGTAGGCGGCGTGCAGCGCGGCCTCGTGGCCGGTGATGGCCAGCGGCATGGTGATGCCGTGCAGGGCCATCCAGTCGATCTCGCGTTCCCAGTCGGCCCAGTCCCAGTAAGGCATCGTGTAGCTGAAGGTGCAGAAGTTGAAGTAATAGCCCTCCCGCACCCGGGCCGAGCCCTGGCGGAGCGGGGCGTCGGGGAACGACGTCAGCCGCAGGGGCAGCACCGTGTCCCAGCCCACGGACATGCCGCAATGCTCCCGGAGATAGTGATGCAACGCGACGGAGGCGCTCACTCCGTCCGTCGCGGCGACGGTGAGCACGCCGCCCTTCGCCTCGTACGCGTACGCGCGCCCCGCACCGTCGTGGGCAGCGGCGCTCGTGAACCGGGCCGACTCCGCCACCGGCCCCAGAACACGATGGGCGAGGCCGCGGACGGTGTCCGCCCACAGCGGCGCATGCTCGCCGTCACCGGACAACATCGCAGGTCACACCCCTCGACGAATTAGTTCCGTACGATCCATAATTAATATGCTAGCGTACCGGGACATCGGTCGAAGGGGCTCGGAGAGGCACATGGAGCAGCTGGTCGCCGCGGGCACGCAGTTCATGCGGGAGGTCAACGCGGCCGCGATCCTGAGCAGGCTGCGGGCCGAGACCAGCATGAGCGTGTCGGCGCTGGCCAAGTCGGTGGGGTTGTCCAGGCAGGCGGTCACCCGTTCGCTCAACGCCCTGGCAGACGAGGGCCTCGTCGAGTTCGGCCCCATCGACCGCGACACCACCCGGGCGGGGCGGCCCGCGCAGCTGGTGCGGTTCCGCGCGGAGGCCGGTCACGTGCTGGGGCTGTCGATCAGCCCGCAGGACGTGCGCGTGGCGGTGGCGGATCTGTCCGGGGCGGTCATCGCGACCGACGCGGTGCAGCTCGGCCCCGGCACCGGCGGGGTCCACGCGGTGGAGACGCTGCTGTCCACGGTGGCACTGACGCTGCGGGCGACCGGCCTCACGACCGGCGATCTCTGGTTCGCCTCGGCGGGCACCCCGGGCATCGTCGACCCCGCGTCCGGGATCATCAAGCTCATCCCGAGCCTGCCGGGGCTGACCGGCGACGTCCTCCTGCGCCGGCTCCAGGAGACGCTCGGCTGCCCGATCTACCTGGACAACGACGTCAAGCTGGCGACGCAGGGCGAGCGGTGGCGAGGCGCGCAGCGGCGTGAGGACTCGCTGGTGATGGTTCACTGGGGCGAACGCGTCGGCGCCGGGATCGTGCTCAACGGCGAGCTCTACCGTGGCGCCTCCAACGATGCGGGTGACGTCGGCTTCCTCGACCTGTTCACCGACGCGGCGGGCGGCGGCCCCGCCGAGTCTCACCACCCCCACGGCCTCGGCCCGTTCGAGCACCGGGTGGGCGGCGAGGAGATCGTGCGCCAGGCCACCGCGGCGGCCGAACGCGCCGGCGACGGTGAATTCCGCGCCCGGATCGAGGCCGCGGGAGAGCGCGCGTTCGAGGCCGTGCTGGACGCCGTCGTCGACGGCCGGCCTGCGGCTCTGGAGGCGATCGACGTGGTGGCACGCCGTTTCGCCAAAGGCATCGCCGTGCTCCGAGCCATTCTCAACCCCCGGCTCGTGGTCATCGGCGGGCCCTTGGCCAGATGCGGCGAGAGGCTGCTGGAGGCGCTCCGGCGGCATCTGTCCGGCGAGCCGCTGGACCAGCCCGCACTGGAGGTCTCGACGCTCCACGAAGACGCCGTCGTTCACGGGGCGCTGCGGCACTCGCTGGAGGAGATCGAGCGCACCAGGTTCGGCCTGGTGAGAACCGGTCGTCACGAAGGCCGTTGAGGACCTGACCCCACCACCCCCCGACAGAGGAGAAAGGTCATGCGTATCACGACACCAGCCCGGCGGCACGCCCTCGTGGCGCTGGGCGTCACGGCGACACTCGCCCTGACGGCCTGCGCGGGCACCAGCAGCACGGCCGGCAACCCCGCGCCGAAGGTCGACGTCTCGACGACCATCCCCAGCGACCCGGTGACGCTCACTCTCGCCTATACCAACGACCCGCCGACCAAGGCGCTCATCGACGGCTTCACCAAGAAGCACCCGAACGTCACCATCAAGCCGCAGATGACGCCGTTCAACGACTACATCAAGTCCATCAAGCTCGCGATGTCGTCCGACGCGGCGCCGGACATCGCCCAGTACAACCCAGGCGCGATGAACTCCCTGGTCCCGGCCGGCCTCATCCTGGACCTGGGCCCGTGGTCCAAGGCGTACGGCTGGAACACGAAGTTCCCGCCGGCCAGCCTCGAGGTCCTGAGCTCGGACAAGTCGGCCAAGCAGTTCGGCACCGGCAGCCTGTACGCCGTGCCCGGCGGGCTCTCCGTGCTCGGCGTCTTCTACAACAAGAAGATCGTGAAGGAGGCGCCGAAGACGCTGGCCGAGTTCGAGGCCGCGATGAAGCAGGCCAAGGACGCCGGCCACACGCCGCTGAGCAACGGCGCGCTCCAGGTCGGCGGTTTCCACCTGTGGAACGCGCTGCTCAACGTCACCGGCGACGTCGCCGACTACCGGTCCTGGGTGTACGGCAAGCAGGGCTCGACCATCGAGAACCCCGCCGCACTGAAGGCCACCCAGATGCTGACCGACTGGGCGAAGAAGGGATACATCTCCAGCTCGGCGAGCGCCACCGCGGACGCCGACGCACTGGCGAGCTTCGCCAAGGGCGGCAGCGCGTTCCTGATCACCGGTAACTGGGCCGCCTCCACCCTGGAGACCGAGATGGGGAACGACGTCGGGTTCTTCCTCATGCCCACGGAATCGGCCGACAAGCCGGCGAACGTCGCCTCCGGGGCGAGCGTCGCCTACGCCATCTCGGCGAAGAGCAAGAACCCGAACGTCGCCGCGGCGTTCCTCGACTATCTGGGCTCGCCGGAAGCGGCCAAGATCGAGTTCGACGGCGGGTTCATGCCGGTCGACACCAAGGCCGATCTTGGGGCCGAGGGGCTGCGGGGCGAGATCGCGACCATCTTCTCGCAGGTGGCGCAGAACAACGGCATCGTCCCGTTCCCCGACTTCGCCTCCCCCGGCATGATCGACAAGCTGACCCCCGGTATCCAGGGCCTCATCAACGACAAGATGGCCCCCGATGCCTTCCTCCGCTCCCTGCAGGAGTCGTGGGACGCCCACCATGGCTCGTGAGCTGACCTCGTCCGTCTCTCCGCCGCGCGCCGTCGAGGCACGCGGCGGGGGGCGGGCGGCCCACACGCCCGCCCGCCCGCCGCGCCGGCGCGGAGCGCGCGGCTGGCTCTACGTGCTGCCCGCGCTCGCGGTCTACCTGGGATTCGCCATCTGGCCGGCGCTGAACACGCTGCGCCTGTCCCTCCTGACGTGGGACGGCATCCTGCCGGCCACCTGGGCGGGCTTCGGCAATTACGTGGAGATTTTTCAGGACTCGGCGCTGTACGAGGCCATCCTGCACAGCCTCGTGCTGATCATCTTCTTCTCGTTCATCCCCATCGGCGTCGGGCTGCTCATGACGGCGCTGCTGATGGGGAAGGTGCGCCGGGGGATGACGTTCTTCCGCGTCGTCTTCTTCCTCCCCCAGGTGCTTCCGCTCGTCGCCGTCGGCATCACCTGGCGGTGGCTCTACAGCGACGCCGGCGTCGTCAACCAGTTCCTCGACCTGGTGGGACTGGGCGCGATCACCCGCGCCTGGCTGGGCGACTACCAACTGGCGCTCGTCGCGCTCGGGCTCATCGGCACCTGGGTGATGAGCGGGCTGTGCATGATGCTCTTCCTGACCGGCGCACAGAAGATCGACCCCTCCCTGTACGAGGCGGCCAAACTCGACGGCGCGGGGTCGTTCCGGCAGTTCCGCCACGTCACGCTGCCCGGGGTACGCCGGGAGATCACCGTCGCCGGCGTCATCACCACGATCGCCGCTCTGGCCAGCTTCGACCTGGTCTTCGTCACGACGAACGGCGGCCCGGCGGGTCAGACCAACGTGCCCGGCCTGCTGGTCTACCGGCTGGCCTTCAACGAAGGCGACATCGGCGGCGCCAGCGCGCTGGCCGTCGTGCTGACCGTGATCGTGGTCGCCGTCGTCAGCGCCGTCCGATACTTCACCAGGGATGAGAGTTGAGCATGCGCGGCGGTGTCAGTCTCAGGTACGGAGTGCTCGTCCTGCTCGCGGTCATGATTCTGGTGCCGTTCGCCGGCATCATCCTGGCCGCCCTGCACCCGCCCGGCTCGCAGCTCAACGGGCTGAGCATCCCGGAGCAGTGGTCGTGGGAGAACTTCACGCTCGCCTGGGAGCGGGGCAACATGACCGCGCTCATGCGCTCGAGCCTGCTGATCGCGGTCTTCGTGGTGCCGCTGTCGGTGGTGCTGGCCACGCTCGCCGGCTACGGCCTGGCGATCCTCAGGGTGTGGGGCCACCGGACGTTGTCGTTCGGGTTCGTGATGGGGCTCACGCTGCCGATCGAGCTGATCGTGGTGGCGCTCTACTTCAACCTGCGCGAGGTCGGCCTCACCAACTCCTACGTCGGCATCATCCTGGCCGAGGCGGCCCTGTTCATGCCGTTCGGGGTCTACTGGATGCAGACGCACTTCTCGAACGTGCCCGAGGAGCTCGTGGAGGCGGCGCGGATCGACGGCGCCAGGGACCTCATCGTGCTGGCGCGGGTGCTGGTGCCCATCTCGTGGCCGGCGATCACCACGTTGTCGGTGCTGTACTTCATGTGGTCGTGGAACCAGTTCATGCTGGTGCTGGTGATGATGCAGGACCCGGACCGGCGCACCGCGCCGAGCGGGCTGGGGCTCTTCGTCGGCGAGCACACAACGGACATTCCGCTGCTGGCGGCCGCCTGCTTGATCGTCATCGCGCCGATCGTCGTGGTGTACCTCCTCTTCCAGCGCAGCTTCGTGAGCGGGATCACCCAGGGCGCCATCAAGGGCTGACCACCTGCACAGGGCTGGGGGTTTGGCGTTGGTACCGGCCCCCATGTCAAGATGCGGTGTGGTCGGTACCCCGCCTGAACTGGAGCGTGGCACCGGCGTCCCCGCGCACGTGCAGATCGAGCGATGGCTGCTCGAGTCCATCGACAGGGGCGAGCTGGCGCCGGGCGACCGGCTGCCCGGCGAGCGGGAGCTGGCCGGGCGGCTCGGCGTGAGCAGGATGACGCTCAGACAGGCCCTGGCGACGCTGGAGCACGACGGCGTGCTGGTCAGGGTGCCCGGCAGGGCGGGCGGCGCGTTCGTGGCCGAGCCGCGCATCGAGTGCGACCTGACGGGCCTGGCCGGGTTCACCGAGCAGATGCGGCGGGCTCACCTGCGGGCCGAGGCGAGGATCCTGACGGCCAGGACGGTGCCCGCCAGGGGCACGGTGGCCAGGGCGCTGGAGGTCGAGGCGGGCTCGCCCGTGCACGAGGTGGCCAGGGTGCGCTCGGCCGGGCGCTCGCCGGTGGCGCTCGAGCGTTCCTACTTCCCCGACCTGCCCGGGCTGCTCGACCAGGACCTCACCGGCTCGCTCTACACTCTCCTGGCCACCCACTACGACCTGGAGCCGCGCACCGCGGTCGAGCACCTCGACCCGGTGATCGCCCGCCCGGGGGACGCCGCCGAGCTGGGCATCGCGCCGGGCGCGCCGCTCATGCTGATCGAGCGCACGGCCTACGCGGCGGACGGCACGCCGGTGGAGTTCGCGCGCGACCTGTTCCGCCCCGACCGGGTCCGCATCGCGGTACGCAGCGGCGTCACGGGACCAGCGGAGTCTTGACCACCGTGCCCGGCACCCACGCCCCCTCGACCTCGATCTCGACCTCGGCCCCCGTCTCGGCCGGCAGGTAGGCGTAGGCGATGGACTCGCGGGCGGTGTAGCCGTACCCGCCGGAGGTGACCCGGGCGACCACCTGGCCGTCCAGCCGGACCGGCTCGTTGCCGAGCGCCACGGCCCTGGGATCGCTCAGCGTCACGCACCGCAACCGGCGCTCAGGTGCCGGGTCCAACGCGTCCCTGCCGAGGAAGTCCTTGCCGGGCTTGACGCAGAACCCCAGGCCCGCCTCGTACGGCGTCGTCTCCGGCCCGATGTCCGCGCCCCACACCCGGTAGCCCTTCTCCAGCCGCAGGCTGTCGATGGCCTTGTAGCCGCCGGCCACCAGCCCGTACGGCTCCCCCGCCCGCCACAGGGCCTGCCACAACGCCAGGCCGTACTCGCTGGAGCAGTAGAGCTCCCAGCCGTGCTCGCCCACGAACGTCACCCGCAGCGCCAGCACCGGCACGTCCCCCACGGTGATCTCCCGCGACGACATGAACGGGAAATCCATCGGGTCCGGCGTCAGCTCCTTGACGATGTCGCGGGCCCGCGGACCCCACAGGGCGAAACAGGCGTACTGGCCGGTCACGTCGGCGATCCTCGCCGTGGAGCCGGTGTGCGCGGCCTGCTTGCGCAGCCACCCCAGGTCGTGGGAGCCGAACGCGGTGCCGGTGACGATGAGGAACTCCTGCTCGCCGCGCCGGGTGACGGTGAAGTCGCACTCGATGCCGCCGCGCCGGTTGAGCGCCTGCGTGTACGTGACCGCGCCCACCTCCCGGGCGACCCGGTTGTCGCACACCCACTCCAGCAGCTCCGCCGCGCCCGCGCCGGTGACCTCGATCTTGGCGAACGAGCTCTCGTCGAACAGCCCCGCCGTGGTCCGGGTGGCACGATGCTCGACTCCGATCGCGGGCGACCACAGCCGCCCCGCCCAGCCCGCCGGCCGCTCCCCTCCCCCGTCGTCGTTGGTCGCGTAGTAGTTGACCCGCTCCCAGCCCGATTTCTCCCCGAAGACGGCCCCGTGGGCGGCGTGCCAGGCGTAGGCGGGCGAGACCCGCAGGGGCCGCCCCGCCGACCGCTCGTGCCCGGGGTAGCGGATGTCGTAGTACGTCTCGTAGTTCTCGACCGCCCGCTTGAGCGTGTACGACGGCGAGCGGTAGTGGCGGCCGAACCGGCGCACGTCCATGTGCCACAGGTCCATGCTCGGCTCGCCCTCGACGATCCACTCGGCCATCACCTTGCCGATGCCGCCCGCGCCCGCGATGCCGTGCGCGCAGAACCCGGCGGCCACGAAGAACCCGGCCACCTCGGTCTCGCCGAGGCAGAACTCGTTGTCGGGGGTGAACGCCTCAGGGCCGTTGATCAGCTTGCGGATGCCGACGTCGGCCATCGCCGGCACCCGCACCCGGGAGTTGTCGAAGATCTCCTCGAGCCTCGGCCAGTCCTCGGGCAGGAGGCGGCCGTTGAAGTCGGCGGGCACCGCGTCGTAGGCGTTGAGGCCGGCCGTCCAGGGCGCGCACGTGCGCTCGTACCCGCCCATGACCAGGCCCTGCACCTCCTGCCGGTAGTAGACGAGCAGGTCGGGGTCGCGCAGCGTGGGCAGGCCGGTGTGGTCGTGGAAGGCGTCGGTCACCACGTACTGGTGCGACATGGGCACGATGGGGACCCGCACGCCGGCCATGCGGCCGATCTCGGCCGCGAACATGCCGCCGCAGTTGACCACGATCTCGCAGGCGATGTCCCCCTGGTCGGTGCGGACCCCGGCGACCCGGCCGTTCACGACGTCGATGCCCAGCACGCGGGTGCCGGTGCGGATGGTCGCGCCGCCCTCGCGGGCCCGCGCGGCCAGGGCGTAGCACAGCTGCGACGGGTCGATCTGCCCGTCCGTCGGCAGGTACGCGGCCCCGACCACGCCGTCGGGGTCCATGAGCGGGAACAGCTCCACGGCCTCGGCCACGGAGATCTCCTCCAGCGGCAGGCCGAACGTGCGCGCCCAGCCGATCTGGCGCCGGATCTCGGCCATCCGCTCCGGCGTGGAGGCCAGCTTGATGCCGCCGCATTCGGTCCAGCCGGCGTCGAGGGTGCGGTAGAGCTCGACGGAGTATTGGTTCATCCGGGTCAGCGTGGGGTCGGCACGCAGCTGGCCGACGAGCCCGGCGGAGTGGAAGGTGGAGCCGCTGGTCAGCTCGTCCCGCTCGAGCACGACCACGTCGCGTTCGCCGAGCTGGGTGAGGTGGTAGGCGACGGACGCGCCGCCCACGCCGCCGCCGATGATCACGATGCGGGCCGAGTCGCTCATGGTCGCGAGGCTAGCCGCCACGCCGTAAAAGGTCTAGACCGTTTAGCGCGGGTCGTCCTAGCATCGAGCATGGCCGTGCCCGAGGTGCTCGATCGTATCCCGCTGCTGTCCGGCGTGCCGCGGACCGTCGAGGAGTTGCCCGGCGGGCTGACCAACCACAACTACAAGGTCGTCACGCCCGATGGGGCTTACGTGGCGCGCGTGTGGGCCAGCGACGGGGCGCTGCTGGCCATCGACAGGGACGCCGAGCACGCGAACTCGGTCGCGGCGGCCGCCGCCGGGGTGGGGGCGCCGGTGCACGCATACCTGCCCGAGCTCGGGGTGCTGGTCGTGGGGTTCGTGCCGGGGCGGACGTACACGGAGGCCGACCTGCGGGATCCGGCGAACCTACCGCGCGTGGCGCAGGCGTGCCGGCGGCTGCACGCAGGGCCGCGGTTCGTGCGCGACTTCGACATGTTCGACGTCCAGCAGCGCTACCTGGAGATCGTCCAGACTCGCGGCTTCCGGCTTCCTGCCAAATATCTCGACTTCATGCCCACTGTCGCTGAAATCCGGAAATGTCTGGCTGTGCGCGACGAAGGCACCGTCCCCTGTAACAACGACCTGCTGCCGGGCAACATCCTCGACGACGGCGAGCGCCTCTGGCTGATCGACTACGAGTACTCCGGGAACAACGACCCCTGCTTCGAGCTCGGCAACGTCTGGAGCGAGTCCGACCTGCCGCTCGGCCACCTGGAGGAGCTCGTCACCGCCTACTACGGCCGCCGGCTCCGCAACAAGATCGCCCGCGCCCGCCTGCTCGGCCTCATGTCCAAGTACGGCTGGACATTGTGGGCCTCGATCCAGGACGGCGCCAACGAGAGCATCGACTTCGACTTCTGGTCGTGGGGGATGGAGAAGTACGAGCGGGCGGTGGCCGAGTTCACCGGGCCCCAGCTGACGTCCCTCATGGACGAGGCCGCACGTTCGGACTAGGCCGGGCAGACTTGGTGACATGCTTGCCGCATTGACCGGTCTGGGCCTGTCCACGGCCGCCGGTTTGAACGCCTACATCCCGCTCCTGGTGGTGGGTGTCTTGTCCAACGTCACCGACGCCGTGAAGCTGCCCGACGGCTACTCCTGGCTGTCGAACTGGGGCGTGCTCACGGTGATCGCGGTGCTGCTGGCCGCGGAGATGGTCCTCGACAAGGTCCCCGCCGTCGACAGCGTCAACGACGCCATCCAGACTGTGATCCGCCCGGCCTCCGGCGGCGTGGTCTTCTCGGCCACGAACGCCGCCGCCGAACTGGAGCAGTCCACGTGGATGACGGAGAACCCGTGGGTGGGCTGGCTCCTGGGCATCGTCGTGGCGCTGGCCGTGCACGCGATGAAGGCGGCGGCCCGCCCCGTGGTCAACGCGGGCACGGCAGGCGTCGGGGCTCCGGTGGTGAGCACGGCGGAGGACGCGGGGTCGCTCGGCATGAGCCTGATCGCGGTGTTCGCCCCGATCCTGGTGATCGTCGCGTTGCTGGTGCTCGCCGTCCTGGCCTGGTGGCTGTTCAGGCGGGTACGCCGTTTCCGCGCCCGCCGCCGAGCCGCCCGAAGTCAGCCTCCGGGTTGACCTCCACTCCCCCTGCGGGCTGATCCGCCACCCCTCCCGCGCCTCGTACGGTGATCCCGGTTAGCGAACAACCGCAAGACGTGTGAGCGCCACCGTGGCCCCCGACCCTGGCACGCTCACACGGCCGAGGGCCCGGCGGCCTCCGCACCGCCGGGCCCCTCACCCGCGCAGTCTCCGCAACCACCCACCCACGAGGTGCACGAACTCGGCCGGGCGCTCCTCGTGCAGCCGATGGCTGGAGCCCTCCCAGCACACGACCTTCGACTTCGGCACCTTGAGCAGGCCCGCCTCCCAGCTCGCGCGGCCAGGATCGGCCCAGATCGACAACACCGGGCACCGCCTGCGGGCCAGATAGTCGTCGCTGGCCGGCCGCACGCCGATGGCGTCCGGCTCGGTGAACATGGCCTCGAACGCCTGGGCGAGCACGTGCGGCGCCATGCCGTACAGCCTGCGCTTGTGCCAGCGGCGGATGACGGCGGGCGTGGCGGCGTTCGTGCACCACTCGTCGATCGCCTCGGCGACCACGTGCGGCTGCTCGCCGCGCAGGCCCTCGATCATCTGGGGGAACCCCTGGGCGATGTCGTCGGTGATGCCGTAACCCGGGTCGAGGGCGACCAGCGCGCGTACCCGATCCGGGTGCTCGACGGCCAGGATCGACACCACCTGGCCACCCATCGAGTGCCCGACGGCGACGACCTGGGGGATGCCGAGGCGGTCGAGCAGGGCGTTCAGGTCCTCGGCCATCATGCGGGGCGTGTTGCCCGTCGCCGGGACCGAGGAGTAGCCGTGCCCGCGCAGGTCGGCGGCGATCACCCGGCGTCCAGCGGCCGCCAGCGCGTCGATGTGCCAGGACCATTGGTGCGAGTCGGTCCCCCAGCCATGGACGAGCAGCAGCGGCGGCCCGTCGCCGCTCCCGTCGTCGGTGTAGAAGAGTCTGATGTCGTCGCCGACGTCCGCGTACGGCATGGCTCACCCCACCTCTTCCGACCGGGGCAGCAGCGCCGACTCCCCTGCCGTCCAGCCGCCGTCGACGGCGAGCTCGGCGCCGGTGACGTACGAGGCGGCGTCGGACAGCAGGAACACGATCGCCTCCGCGACCTCCTCCGGCTCACCCCACCGCCCGGCCGGGGCCAGGGGGAAGGTGCCCTCGCCCGACACGGCGCCGAACCCCTGGGTCATGGGGGTGACGATCATGCCCGGATGCACGGAGTTGACCCTGATGCGGTCCTTGCCGAACTCCAAGGCGGCGATCTTGGTGAGGCCGCGCACACCCCACTTGGACGCGCCGTACCCGCCCGTACCCGGCAAGGCGAAGAGCCCCGCGACCGAGGACAGGTTGACGATGGCGCCGCCACCCGAGGTCCGCATGGCACCTGCCACGGACTTGAGCCCCAGGAAGACCCCGACCAGGTTGACCTGGAGCACCCGCTGGAACTCCTCCAGCGGCTGCTGCTCGATGGGCACCATGGTGGCGATGCCGGCGTTGTTCACCAGGCCGTCGAGCCGCCCGAACTCCTCCACGGTCCGCGCGACCACCTGCGCCCACTGCTCCTCGCTCGTCACGTCGTGCGGGATGAACCGGGCGTCGAGCTCCTTGGCCGTGGCCGTACCCTCCTCCACGAGCACGTCGGTGACCACGACCCGCGCACCGGCCGCGACGCACCGCCGCGCGGTCGCCGCCCCCATCCCCCTCGCACCACCGGTAATGATCACAACCTTGCCGTCAAGCACCCGCAACAGCCCCTTCCGCCCTGAGCCGCGACCATGTGAACTGAAACACAGCATTCCGGTTGTATCAAGGGCTTGCTTGGTCGTGCGCGCCAAGACCGCTCCGGCGCACTATCCTCTAGGCATCAACACCAACAGGGGGTGGCGAAGATCGGCGAAGTCCTTGTCATCGTGCTAGTGATCCTGGCGTTCCTCCTGCTGCTGACGGGCGTCGGCGTCTACCTGCTGGTCAAGCTGGGCAAGAAGGCGGCAGGCAAGGCCAAGGAGGCCGCGACGCGGCTGAGCACGCATGTCAACGCGATGGGCACGGGCGACGCCGCCGAGGTCGAGCGCCTCCGCCTCGACCTGCGCCGCGAGGTGTCGCTCACCCGCCAGGCGGTCGAGCAGGCGCAGCATCAGGGATGGGGTCTCGGCGACCTGCCGCGGCTTCTGGCCGACCTCGAGGCACAGGCCAACGTGCACGACGGCCAGCTCGGCATGTACGCCCAGCAGCGGCGCGTGTCACCGTACATCGACCACGCCACCCTGGACCGGCTGCGCGAACACCAGGCCAAGCTGACGGCCATGTGCGCCCGCATCCGCGCCGACCTCCTCGGCGACCAGGTCCACCACACGTCCTCCGGCATCGCCGACCTCACCTCCCGCACGGACCTGGAGATCGAGGCCCGCCGCCGGGCGCCGGACCCGCTGGAGGAGATCGACGAGCTCTACCGCCGGTCGATGGAGGAACGCAAAGACCTCCCCTGACGGCTACTCAACGCGGCACCATGAAGGCGTCGCGTGAAGCCGCCGGATCAGGCGCGGCCCCACTCCGCGTAGATCAGCGCGGCGAGTTCGGCTTCCGTGGCGCCCTTGTTGGCCATCGCCTTGGTGGCCTGGGCTTGGGTCGTCGTGGGGAGCAGGCCGTCGAGCAGGATCGGCAGCGAGAGCCGCCGTAGCAGCACCTCCGACTCCGAGATCCCGTACGGCCGGCGCGCCACGGACACGTTCACCCGCAGCGCGTGCTCGTTTCCCGGCGGAACGCCCGGGCGGTCGATCTCGATGGCCGAGTAGCGGAAGCCGTGCGCCAGGTTGCAGGCGGCACACGTGGCCGGGCCCCGGCTGAGCCGGTCGCCGCATTCGGCGCAGGTCAGCCGATCATAGGCGGCGTCGACCACGCGCCAGGGGTGCTTGTCGGGCTCATCCACGACCATTTCGGCGATGACCCGCTCGTCGGACGGCTCGGTCGTGTCGAACTCGCGCTCCAGGAACGCCCGCCACCCCTCCTCGACGATCTCGTCCACCAGCCTGGCGCACCGGCTACAAGCAGGCCCCCGCCGGCTCCCAGTGATCGCACATCCCGCATCGCCGCATGTCCGCAGACGCTACAAGCCGCTTCACAGCCGCCGCATCCGCTTTATCGGGCGGCTTCCCGCCGTCCGGAGGTCCTGCCGCCTGATGCCACCGCCGCACGAACCCCCGGAAATGAGCTCGGTGAAGCCGTCCCCAGCAAGACCGTCAGGGCGCGGATAATCGGTTGCGGCGCCCGGAGCCACCCCGGCATACTCATCCACGTTGATCGTTCGCCGCGACGCGAAGGGAGGGTGAGACCGTGACGACGACTGTTCGCGTGCCGTTTTCCGCGTCCTCATTCCTTCCCGCCGGGCGTCCGCTGAGCTGACCCGATCGACGCGCCGGTGGGCCTCATCTCTGGAGCAATCCCACCGTGCCGAAGCACTCGCAGCACCGCACCCGCGGCAAGCACGCCCTCGACGCCGACGACATCGCATGGCTCGAGAGCACTCCCGACACCACCATCGCCGATGACAGCCCGCCCGAGGGTGATCGCTGGTCCACCTGGGACCAGAGCACGCCCACCGAGAAGGGTCCCCGTCCATACCCCGACTGGCTGGTCACCGAGCTGGCAGCCGTCGACTCCGAGCACGGCGTGCTCAAGACCGGCAAGGAAGCCGACGTCCATCTGATCTCCCGTGGCGTGCCGGGCACGGATCGGGTGTGCCTGCTGGCCGCCAAGCGATACCGCTCCGCCGAGCATCGCCTCTTCCACCGCGACTCCGGCTACCTGGAGGGCCGCAGGACCCGCGACAACCGCATGAACCGGGCCATGGCCAGCCGCACCGCCTTCGGAAGGCAGGCGATCGCCGCTCAGTGGGCGGTGGCCGAGTTCGGGGCGTTGTGCAGGTTGTGGGAGCTGGGGGTTCCGGTGCCGTACCCGGTGCAGATCGTGGGGACGGAGATCCTGCAGGAGTTCATCGGATCTCCGGACGGATACGCGGCCCCTCGCCTCGCCCAGGTGTCCGACGGCCTGAATGACCTGTGGAAGCAATTGGTCGAAGCCATGGTCACCCTGGCCGGCGAGGGCCTGGCCCACGGCGACCTGTCCCCGTACAACCTGCTGGTGCACGACGGCCGTCTGGTGATCATCGACCTGCCGCAGATCGTGGACGTCATCGCCCACCCGACGGGACCGTCGTTCCTGGACCGCGACGCCCGCAACGTCGCCACCTGGTTCGCCGCCAAGGGCGTCACGGCCGCCGACCCGGACTCCCTCGCCGACCTCCTGCGCACGGAGGCCGGAATCACCCCCTAGCCCATTCCCGGCAGGGACCGCCTGCCACACGCCTGCGGGCGGCGGCACCCTCCCGACCTCGCCACTCGAGCAGGATCGCCATCCTCCTGTGCGGGACTGCTCGATGTGCGGCGGCCTATCTGCGGCAATGCGACGGCGGGTGTCCGGCGACGTGCGGGCGACAGCACGTCAGGCCGGCGAACCGTCCAGGGCGTCGATGGTGGCGCGGAGCCAGGCCAGCTCGGCCTGGCTCGTGGCGTGGGCGATGGTCAGCAGCCCCTGCCGGAACGGATCCCCGAACTCCTCGGCCGCCATCGGCCGGTCGCCGTCGTAGAAGAAGCTGGTCGGCTCTTCCAGGAACGCCAGCCGCCTGCGCAGCACGGCCCCTTGCTCCTTCGGCTCGTCCAGATGGCGGAGGAACGCCAGCAACGTGAACCACCGGTTCTCATCGCTGATGTCGAGATCGTCCGGCTCCCGCAGCCGCCGCTCCAGCTCTGCACGACCCTCGTCCGTCAGGTAGAGCATGCGGCGAGGCGCGGCCGCAGCCCCTGGTTCATCCTTCCTGACGAGCCATCCGGCCGCGGCCATCCGTTTGATCGCCGGGTAGAGCGTGCCATCGGCCACCGGGCGCACGTGCCCCATCAGGGCCGCCACACGTTTACGCAGGTCGTATCCGTGTAGTGGCCTATCTCTGAGGAACCCGAGTATCGCCAGCTCCAGCATGACGACGATCATACCTCGGGACCGATATATATTGGCCCCGATACATGAGGAGACCGCCATGCATGATGCCATCGTCCACCCCAGCGGCGCTCGCATGCGCTGGGTAGAGTTGCCGGGCGCGGAGCCGGCCCGTGTCTACGTTCACGGCCTCGGCGCCACCTCCGCCCCCTACTACGCGGAGGTCGCCGCCCATCCCCTCCTGGCGCGCCACCGCTCCCTCCTGATCGACCTGCTCGGTTTCGGCATCAGCGACCGGCCGCAGGACTTCCCCTACACGCTCGAAGCCCACGCGGACGCGTTGGCCGAGGCGCTGGGCAAGGCGGGGGTCGCGGGGGCGTCGATGATCGCGCACAGCATGGGCGGGGCGGTGGCCATCGTCCTGGCCGCCCACCACCCAGAGCTGGTCGCCAACCTGATCCTTGTGGACGCCAACCTGGACCCATACTCCCCGATTCCCGTACGGCCCGGCAGCAGCGGTATCGCGAGCTACACGGAGGAGGAGTTCGTCGCGCACGGGTGGAAGGAGGTGCGCGACCGGGTGGGACCGCACTGGTGGTCCACGATGCGGCTGGCGGACCTGCGCGGCCTGCACCGCACGGCCGTCAGCCTCGCCCAAGGCACCGACCCCACGATGCGCGAGATGCTCAAGGCCCTGACGATCCCCCGCGCCTTCCTGCACCCGGAGGGCGACCCGCCGGAGGCGGCCGACGGCCTGCGCGCGGCCGGCGTCCAGGTCCTCGGCATTCCCGAGTCCGGTCACAACATCATGCTGGACAACCCGGAGGCCTTCGCGCAGACGCTCAGGACCCTTCTCCCCTAGGCCCCTGTCGCGCCGGCCGCCTCTCAGCCGACCCGGCGGCGCGCAGCTGCACCACCGACCGGCGCGACGATCTCCCTGAGCACGTTTGCCCAGGCCAGGAACCCCTTACTGCACCCCGGCCTCGCGCATGTCCCTGAGCTCGCGCTTGAGCTCCTTGATCTCGTCGCGCAACCGGGCGGCCACCTCGAACTGCAGGTCGGCCGCGGACTGGTGCATCTGCTCGGTCAGCGACTCGATCAACGACTCCATCTGCGCCCGCGGCATCTCCCCGGCGATGGCCTTGGCGTGCTGCCCGACCGGCCGCGACGCGAACCCCGGCGTAGGCGCCTTGCCGCGCGACTGCTGACGGCCGCCGCCGCCCAGGAGCTTGTCGGTGTCGGCGTCCTCGCGCTGCAGCGAGTCCAGGATGTCGGCGATCTTCTTGCGCAGCGGCTGCGGGTCGATGCCGTTGGCCTGGTTGAAGGCGACCTGCTTGGCCCGCCGCCGGTTGGTCTCGTCGATCGCCCGCTCCATCGACGGGGTGACCTTGTCGGCGTACATGTGAACCTGGCCCGACACGTTACGGGCGGCGCGGCCGATGGTCTGGATCAGGGACGTCTCGGAGCGCAGGAAGCCCTCCTTGTCGGCGTCCAGGATCGCCACCAGCGACACCTCGGGCAGGTCGAGGCCCTCGCGCAGCAGGTTGATGCCGACGAGCACGTCGAACTCGCCGGTGCGCAGCTCGCGCAGCAGCTCGATGCGGCGCAGCGTGTCGACCTCGCTGTGCAGGTAGCGGACCCGGATGCCGAGCTCCAGGAGGTAGTCGGTCAGATCCTCGGACATCTTCTTCGTCAGCGTGGTGACCAGCACGCGCTCGTCGCGGTCCGCGCGGTCGCGGATCTCGTGGACCAGGTCGTCGATCTGGCCCTTGGTGGGCTTGACGACGATCTCGGGGTCGACCAGGCCGGTCGGGCGGATGACCTGCTCGACGACCTCGCCCTTGGCCCGCCCCAGCTCGTAGGGTCCCGGCGTGGCCGACAGGTAGACGGTCTGGCCGATGCGCTCCAGGAACTCCTCCCACTTCAGCGGCCGGTTGTCGAGCGCCGACGGCAGCCGGAACCCGTGCTCGACCAGCGTGCGCTTACGGGAGGCGTCGCCTTCGTACATGGCGCCGATCTGCGGCACCGTCTGGTGCGACTCGTCCAGGACCAGCACGAAGTCCTCGGGGAAGTAGTCGAGCAGCGTGTTGGGCGCGCTGCCGGGCTCGCGCCCGTCCATGTGGCGCGAGTAGTTTTCGATGCCGGAGCAGGTGCCGATCTGCCGCATCATCTCGATGTCGTAGGTGGTCCGCATCCGCAGCCGCTGCGCTTCCAGCAGTTTGCCCTGCCGCTCCAGCTCCGACAGCCGCTCGGCGAGCTCCGCCTCGATGCCCGTGACCGCGGCCGCCATGCGCGCCTCGCCGGCGACGTAGTGGGAGGCGGGGAAGATGTAGAGCTCCTCGTCCTCGGTGATGACCTCGCCGGTCAGCGGGTGCATGGTCGAGAGCTTCTCGATCTCGTCGCCGAACATCTCGATGCGCACGGCGAGCTCTTCGTATTTCGGGATGATCTCGATCGTGTCGCCGCGCACCCGGAACGTGCCGCGGGTGAAGGCGAGGTCGTTGCGCGTGTACTGCATGTCGACCAGGCGGCGCAGCAGCTGGTCGCGGTCGACGTCCATGCCGACGCGCAGCCTGGCCATGCGGTCGACGTATTCCTGCGGCGTGCCCAGGCCGTAGATGCAGGACACGGAGGCGACCACGATCGTGTCCCTGCGGGTCAGCAGCGAGTTGGTGGCCGAGTGGCGCAGCCGCTCGACCTCGTCGTTGATCGAGGAGTCCTTCTCGATGTAGGTGTCGCTCTGCGGGACGTAGGCCTCAGGCTGGTAGTAGTCGTAATAGGAGACGAAGTATTCCACCGCATTATTGGGCAGCATCTCCCGCAGCTCGTTGGCGAACTGGGCGGCGAGCGTCTTGTTGGGTTGCATGACCAGCGCGGGCCGCTGCAGGCGCTCGATCAGCCAGGCGATCGTGGCCGTCTTGCCGGTGCCGGTGGCGCCCAGCAGGACGTTGTCCTTCTCCCCGGCCTTGACGCGGCGCTCCAGCTCGGCGATGGCCGTCGGCTGGTCGCCGGAGGGAGTCATCTCGGTGACGACCTCGAACGGCGCCACCTTCCGCTGCAAATCTGTGACCGGTCGCATGTTGTCACTGTAGGCGGCGCGGCCGACAGAATTCGCGTCAGGCCGTCCGCTCCCCGATCCGCGGGAACGGAGTGGTGGAGAAGACGACCTCGACGGGCACCTCGAAGTATTCGGCGATCTTCAGCGCCAGGTAAAGGCTCGGGCTGTACTCTCCCCGTTCCAGGTAGCCGATGGTCTGGTAGTGCACGCCCAGGGCATTGGACAGCTGCCTGCGGGTCACGTTGCGCTCCGCGCGCAGCAGCGCGATGCGGTTGTAGACGGTCTCGCTCATCACCGCGTATCTTCTCAGCCGGCCCGCTGGAGTGCCCGGTGGCGCCGCGCCTCCATCAGCGAGCCCGACTCGCGCCGGGCCATCCTGCGCAGGATCGGCGGTGCGATGAGCAGGCCGGCCGCCACCCACGCGCCGAGCACCAGGACCATCTCGACCGGCCGCCAGGACCCGCCGATCTCGGCGGCGGCCATGGAGCCGGGCAGCAGCGCCGCACGCATCCCGAGACCCAGCCAGTACAGCGGGAACGCCTGCGCGACGGCCTGCAGCCAGCCGGCGAGCGCGGAGATGGGATAGAAGATGCCGGAGATGGAGACGAGCCCGCCGACGACGAGCATCGACAGCCCCGTGGACGCCTGCGGGTTGTTGAAGAGCGAGCCGATGACCGCGCCCAGCGGCAGGGTGGCCAGCAGCCCGGCCAGCGTGATGACGAGCACGAGCAGCAGTCCGCCGGGCCCCGCCCGAGTGAGCTCGGGCACCAGGAACAGGCCGGCCACCAGCAGGATGACCATACTGCCCAGCGCCTGGAGGGTCAGCACCGTGATGCGGCCGATGAGGTATCCGAGCATGCCCTGCGGAAGTGCTTTGGCACGCAGCAGGGTGCCGTCCTCGCGCTCGACGGCGATCATGCTCATGGCGCCGATCAGGCCGTTGAAGGCCGCCAGCATGCCGAGGAGGCTCGGCAGCGTGAACCCGGCCAGGGTGAATGTGCCGCCGGGCACCGTCGCGTCACGCTGGAACCAGAGCACGGCCACGAAGGCCACCGTGGAGAGGACCGTGAAGGCGAGGTCCGGCGGATTGGTCAGGCTGTTCTTGAATTCGATCCAGCCCCTGGCCAGGCCGAGTCTGACGGCGTGCGGCGCGGGTTTCACGCTTCCTCCCTCTGCACGATGGTCATGTAGGTGTCCTCGAGCGTGGCCCGGCGCACCTCCAGGTCGCCGATCTCGGTGCCGTACTGCTCGAACAGCCCGCGCACGAAGCCGGTGGCGTCCTCCGTGGCGTGCACGAAGTGCTCGCCGCCGCGGCTCCAGCGCACCTGGGCGTCGCGGGAGAACTCGCGGGAGAGCTGGTCGGCGCTGCCCTCGGCGACGATCTTGCCGCCGGCCAGGATGAGGATCCGGTCGGCGAGTTTTTCCGCCTCGTCGAGGTCGTGCGTGGTGAGCAGGATGGTGGTGTCGTCGAGGTCGGACAGGCGGTGCACGAGGTCATGGAAGTCGCGCCTGGCCCGCGGGTCGAAGCCGGCGGTCGGCTCGTCGAGGAAGAGCACCTCCGGCCGTCCCACGATGCCGATGGCGACGTCGAGCCGGCGCCGTTGGCCGCCGGACAGCCGGTTGACGCGCTGGCGGGCGTGCTCGGCGAGTCCGACGGCCTCGATCAGCTCTGCGGTGTCGAACGGCGGCCGGCCCGCGTTCGCGTAGGGCTCGTAGTAGCGGCTCAGGTGGCGCAGGAGTTCGTGCACCCGCCAGCGGCCGTGGTCGCGCCACGACTGCAGCACCACGCCCAGCCTGGCCCGCCAGCGCTCGTCGCCGCGGACCGGCTCGATGCCGAGCACCCGCACGTGGCCCGCCGAGGGCGCGCGGAAGCCCTCCAGGATCTCGATCGTCGTGGTCTTGCCCGCGCCGTTCGGCCCGAGCAGGGCGATCACTTCGCCGGCGCCCACCGTGAAGCCGACACCCTGTAATACCTGCTTCTGGCCGTACGTCATACGCAGGCCCCGGACCTCGATCGCGGCTCCTGTGTTCGCGCGATCGAGGCCTCCTTCAAGCGCTCTCACCGCCTCCATGAGACCTCCAAGTAGTACGTCTACTACATAGATAGCACACCTACTACGATCCGCAATAGACCTGTGACAGGACATTGCAAGCGAACAGCAAGTCACACCCGATACGGTCGGATTCGCCTGTAGCGGAAAAGGAAGGTTCCATGTCACGACCCAGAGAGGCACTGATCCAGGCAGGTCAGGGCATAGCCCAAGCGGTCGCCCAAGGAGGTGATGTGCGACAGGCGATGGGCCAGGCCGTGGGACAGGTCGTCGACCAGGCGGGGCAACTGGCCGGCCAGGGCCGCGGCTTCGCGCTGAACCCGCACGACTTCGCCGCCGCGCGTGACGGAGGTGCCTCCGTCGGCACGCTCATCGAGGCCAGGACGGCGTCGCTGACCGAGGCCGGGGAGATCGTCAACCGCAGCTTCGCCGAGAACGGCATGCACGTCATCTCGCCCGTGGTGATCCCCAAGGGCAGCACCGCGAAGGTGATCGTGCCGCTGGGCATCCTGGTGGTGCTCGGCCTCATCGGCGCGCTCGGCAACGTCATCCCGAACACCGATCTGATCTTCGGGCCGCACTACTGGGTGGTGCTGGTCCTGGCCGCCGTGTTCCTGTGGTGGCGGCGCAGCGTGGTGATGGTGCCCGAGGGCTGCAAGGCGCTGATCACGCAGTTCGGCAAGCTGGTGCACATCGCGGACCCGGGCCGGGTGACGCTGTTCAACCCGTGGAAGCGGGTCAGCTACATCGTCAACACCACTCGCGAGTACCCGTTCAACGCGCCGATCAGCGAGGCCCCGACCCAGCAGGGCGTCAAGGCGAGCGTTGATCTGTTCCTGCAGTTCAGGATCGAGAACCCGGCGGAGTTCATCTTCGTGCTCGGCTCGGTCAGCGGCTTCCAGTCCAAGCTGCAGAACGCCATCAGCGAGGTCACCCGCTCCCTCATCTACGCCCAGCGGGCCGAGGAGATCTACGACCTGGTGGGCGAGAGCACGCTCGGCATGCTGGAGAGCCTCAACCAGCAGTTCCTGCCAGCCGTACGGCTCACCGACGTGAACATCACCCACGCCGAGCCGTCCAGCCAGGAATACCGCATGGACCTGGCCGCCCCCGAGATGGTCAGGGTCGCCAAGGAGGCCTACACCTACGAGTACGAGCTCCAGCTGCGCAAGGAGCAGAACGAGGGCGACCTGATCAAGGAGCTGGCCGGGCTGCAGGAGACGCTGAGCGCCATCCAGGCGGAGATCGCCGGCTACCAGGCCCGCATGGACACCGCGCTCGAACGCGCCAGCCACCAGGCCAAGGCGCAGGCCGGGCAGCGCCTGGTCGAGGCGGAGTCCACGGCCAACGCCAACGCCGCGCTCCTTGAGGCGCAGGCGCTGGACATCAGGGCGCTGTCGGCCGCCGAGGCGCCCGAGATCCTCGACTACCGCTTCCAGCAGGACCTGCTGAACAAGCTCGAGTCGGTCGCCACCAGGCTGCCCCAGGTGGTGCAGATCGGCGAGCAGACCGACATCGACTTCCTGGCCCTGGCCCAGCAGCTCGTGGGCGGCAAGGGCACGGCGTTGTTCTCGGCCGAGGACATGGCCGCCATCCGCTCCAGGCTCGACGAGATCGCCTCCCGCGTGGCAGGCCGCGAGGCCGAGATCGCCGCCCTGCTCAAGAAGGCCGCCGCCGACGTGACCGTGCCCCAGGATCCGCCGGAGCCGGACGCGGACCTGGCACGCACCGTCGAACGCCTGCTGCCCGGCAAGGAGGAGATCTGATATGACACGCGAGTTCTCGAAGATCAAGGAGTCGCTGGCCTCCTGGGGTGAGATCCGCCAGCTGCTGCGCGGCGGCGAGCAGGGGCAGCTCGTGCCCGTCGTGATCCCCAAGGACCGGCGCGGCTTCGCGTGGATGTCGCTGGTGTTCCTGGCGATCTACTTCGCCGGCATGGCGGCGCTGACCGACTTCACGATCATCGCGGCGCTGGTGGCGCTGGCCCTGCTGCTGCTGGCGGCGGTCACGATGTGGCGCAAGGCGATCATCGAGATCGAGGAGGGCACCACCGGCGTACGCAGCCGCTGGGGCGCCATCACCGGCACGCTCCCGCCGGGCCGCCACTACCTGTGGCTGCCGTGGGACCGGGTGGACGCGGTCGTGGACACCTCGACGGAGATCCCGTACTCGGCGCCGATCGTGGCCTGCCCGACGGCCGAGAACGTGCCGCTGAAGTCGATCGAGTTCTTCCTGAAGTTCAGGATCGTGGACCCGGTCGCGTTCGTGCGCACGATCGGCGCGGGCAACTTCGACCTGGTGCTGTCCAGCGCGGTGCAGGACGCGATCAGGCAGCGCAGCCGCAGGGTCAACACCGAGCGCGCGTACGACCTGCGCGGCTCCGACGTCGGCGACATGCAGGACGCGCTCAACCGTCAGCTCGGCCGCTACGGCGTGCGCATCACCGGCGCGAACATCCCCGACGTGCAGCTGCCCGACCAGTACCAGCAGCACCTGGCCACCCGCGAGAAGGTCGCCAAGGAGCTGTCGGCCTACGAGCGCGAGTGGGAGCTGACCCGCAAGCGGCGCATCGACACCCTGCTGATGGAGATCGAGCGCTCCAAGAAGACCCGTGACGCCCGCGTCGTCGAGGTCAAGGCCGCCCACAACAACGCGCGCAAGAACGTGGCGCGCATGCTGGAGGAGCAGGAGACCGAGGCGCAGCGGGTGACGTGGGAGATCGAGGCGCGGGGCAGGGCCGACCTGACCTCCGCCGAGAACGAGGCCAAGGCGCTGCGCCGGCTGGCCGAGTCGTACCGGGACAACCGGGCCGTGCTGCAGTACGAGCTGGCCCGTAAGCGCCTCGACGTGGGCGCCAAACTGGCGGAGAACGCACCCCAGGCGCTGGTCGTACGCACCCAGCAGGGGCAGGCGGACTCCGCGCTCTCCACCCTCCTCCTGGCCCAGTTGCTCCCCCGCATCTCGGGCACAGGAACCGGCCAAGTGAACGGCCACACACCTTCCGCATAGGAGAACCCCATGGTGTTCCGCAAGTTGATGGCCGCGTTCGGCGCGGGCGTCGAGGTTGACACGGTGTTGACCAACACGGGCGTGCGCCCCGGCGAGCCGCTGCGCGGCGTCGTGCACTTCCGCGGCGGCAACTCCGAATACAAGGTCGAGGGCATCTACATCGACCTGACCGCGGTGGTCGAGATCGAGTCGGGCGACAGCGAGTACAAGACGACCTACAGCTTCCTGCGCCAGCAGGTCGCGGGGACGTTCCAGCTCGCCAAGGGCGCGCAGCACCAGCAGCAGTTCGAGGTCATGATGCCGTGGGAGACGCCGATCAGCGCGATCGCCGGGCACCCGCTGCACGGGATGAAGCTGGGCGTCCAGACGGAGCTGGCGCTGGCGGGCGCGCTCGACAAGGGCGACCTCGACCCGCTGTTCGTCAGCCCGCTGCCGGCTCAGGAGCACGTGATCGGCGCGCTCGACCGGCTGGGCTTCCAGTTCAAGAAGGCCGACCTGGAGCGCGGCACGTTGTACGGCTCGACGATGCCGTTCTTCCAGGAGATCGAGTACTACGCCGGCGGGCAGTGGCGGCGTTACTTCAACGAGCTGGAGCTGACGTTCATCGCCGGGCCGCGGCAGATGGACGTCATCCTGGAGGCCGACAAGCGGGGCGGCTTCCTGACCTCCAGCCACGACGCCTACAACCGGTTCACGGTCCGCTACGACGACCCGCCGAACTCGGCGGACGCCGCCCTGCAGCGAGGCCTTGAGCAGATGGCCCGCCACCGCGGGTGGTTTTAGACGATCCTGACGGCCAGGAGGTGGCCGCTGACGCCCAGCAGGGACGGCTCGGACTCCAGGCGGCGGGCGGCGTCGAGCAGCAGCTCGCGCCGCTCGTCGTCGTCCAGCCAGTCATCGACGTCGCCATAGAGCCAGAACGCGCCCTCCAGGCCGTAGCGGCGCGGCTCGGGCAGGCCGGCGTCGGCGAACTCGCCCAGGATCTCGTCGGGTTCGTGGAGGTAACCGCGGAACCCCATCTCCCGGGGAGAGATGATCACGCCTGTCTCGAGCGCGTGGTACTCGGCCACCCGGTGCTCATCGCGCGTGAGATACCCGTGGTAGACGCTGTCGTGGAGGGCGGCGTAGCGGCTGATGAAGGCCGCCACGACCAGCCCGCCGGGGCGCACGGCGCGGCGGGCCTCTGACAGGGCGCGCACCCGGTCGGCCCGCTCGGGCAGGTGGTAGAGCGGGCCGAGCAGCAGCGCCGCGTCCGCCTCGCCGTCGGGGACCGGCAGGTCGCGGGCGTCGCCGAGGCGCGCTGTCACGCCGGGCAGCGCCGAGGCCTCCCGCACGTGCAGCGGCACGGGGTCGATCAGCTCGACCGCATACCCCTCCGCCGCCAGCCATTCGGCGTGCACGCCCGTGCCGCCGCCCACGTCGAGCACCCGGGCGGGCGCCGGCGGAAGGGTGCGCAGCAGCACATCACGCGTGCGCAGGAACTCCAGCCGGTTGCGGCCGTGCCGCAACCTGGTCAGCTCACCGCCGCGTTCGTAGTAGCCGAGGACGGCTGGATCCACGATCATGCCCAGGAATCCTACCGAGCGGCCCTGATCGGACTCGAAGCAATATTCCCCGGTACCTTTCGCCAGATGATCGTTCTCTGGTGGTCGCGTGGCGCGGTCGTTACCATAACCTCGGGAACTGACTGATCGTCGAACGGCGGGGCGAACGATGACACGGTTCATGGCGGCGGTGAAAAGAGTCGCCCCATGGGCGGCGCGCAACGCCGACGGCGCCATCGCGCTCGGCCTGGCCATCGTGGTCGGCGTGCTCGGCATCATGCCCGACCGGATCTTCGGCAAGGATGGCGAGAAGATCCAGGACGATCTCGTCAGCGCCGCGACCCTGGTCATGCTCGCGCTCGTGGCCACCGCGCTGCTGCGCGACCGCGCCCGCCAGGCCCCCGTCGAGAAGGCGATCACCTCGGGCGTCCTGGCCGAGCTGCCGGTGCGGCTGGCCCGCCTGGAGCAGATCGAGACGCTGGCCCACAGCACCCGCCGCGCCCTGGACGCGCTGCAGCTGGTCCGGGTGCTGGGCAGCCGGCAGGAGATCGCCCAGTCGCACGCCGAGGCCCGCAAGGACACCGTCAGGTGGAGCTTCAAGGGCGGCACCGGCACCTACCTGCGCGCGGTCACGCTCCCCGCCTGCGTGGCGGCGGCGCGCAGGGACAAGCGCCACCTCACGGTCAGAATCGAGGTGATCGACCCGGCCGACGCCGAGGTGTGCGAAGCGTACGCCCACTACCGCCGCTCGTTGTCCGACGTGCCCGACGGCACCGGCGAGACGTGGACGACCGACCGGGTCAGGAAGGAGTCGTACGCGACGATCCTGGCCGCCTTCTGGCATCGGCAGCGCTACGGCCTGCTCGACATCGCGGTGGGCCTGTCGCGGACGATGACGACGTTCCGCTGGGACCTGTCCACCACCCGCCTGATCATGACGGTCGAGGATCCGAACATGGCGATGACGGCGCTGGCGGGCACGTTCTACTACGAAAACTGCGACACCGAGTTGCGGCTCAGCTTCGAGCAGGCCCGGCGGGTGCCCCTGGAGATGTACAAGAAGGCACCGCTGAGCGATGAGCCGACCATCGAGGAGGTGCAGGAGTTGTTCGAGCGCATCGGGATGCCCCTGCCCAAGTCCTACAACGGCCATGACGTCGTGGACATCGCCCGCAAGGCGTTGCGCGCGGTGGATCCGTATGGTGAGGCGCATCCAGCGGCTCACCGGCGAGACGGCACGTAAGTACGGGGGGCCATGAGCTACCACGGAGTGCACCGGCTGTTACGCGAGGGCCGCGCCCGGTCGTGGGCCCTTGAGGTGCTGGCGGGTCCGGTGACCGCGGTGCGCCACCCGCTCGGGTTCGTCTGCCTGCCGCTGGAGCGGGACGGAGCTCGCGGCGGCGAAGGGGTATGCCTGCACCTGTGGTCCGACTCGCTCGCGCACGCCGAGAGCACCACCTCACAGATCCACTGCCACAGCTGGGACCTGGTGAGTCACGTGCTCTACGGGCAGATGCGCAACGTGCACGCGGTGGTCAGCGACGCCGGCGCGGACGCCACCCATCGGGTCTTCGAGGTCGTCAGCGGGGCCGACGGCGACCGCATCTCGCCGACCGGCCGCACCGTGCGGCACGCGACCGGCCTGGTGGAGGTGTTCGGCCCCGGCGACACCTACACGCTGCCGTCCGGCCGCTTCCACAGCAGCGTCGTCCCCGAGGGCGGCGAGGCGGCCACGATCGCGCTGGGCCGCGGCCGGCCCGGCAGCCGCGACCTGTCGCTCGGCCCGCTGGGCGCCGGGCCGCACCACGTGTCCAGGCAGCCGCTGGACCGCGACGAGACGGCCCTGGCCGTACGACTGATCACCGCGCACCTGACCTGAGAGGCACCTGATGGACCTGGACCACGCTCGCACGGTCGCCGTCGAAGCCGCCGAGGCCGCCGGGGCCCTGCTCCTTGCTGGCACCCGCGGCGCGGTCGGGGTGCGCGCCAAGGGCGAGGCGGGCGACGTGGTCACCGATCTCGACCTGGCCTCGGAGAAGCTGCTGCTGGAGCGCATCCTGACCGTCTATCCCTCGCACGCGGTGATCGCCGAGGAGTCGGGTCTGGTCGGCGCGGCGGGCGGCGAGTGGACGTGGCTGGTCGATCCGCTGGACGGCACCAACAACGTGGCGATCGGGCTGTCGGCGTTCGTGGTGGGGGTGGGGCTGTGCCGGGACGGGCTGCCGGTGCTGGGCGTGGTGCACGATCCGGTCTCCGCCCAGACGTGGTCGGCCGTCAGGGGGCGTGGCGCGCTCTCTTCGGAAGGGGTGCGCCTGGCGCCGCCGTACGCGCCGCGCCCGCACGGGCCGCTGCTGGCCTGGACCCAGGGGCACGGAGTGAGCAGAGGCGACGCGACCGTGCGCGCCCTGAAGCAGGCTCTGGAGCTCCACGCGCGCAGGGTGCTGCAGCTGTGGGCGCCGCTGCTGTCGTGGGCGATGCTGGCACGCGGCGACATCGACGGCATCGTCGGCTACCAGGCCGAGCTGGTGGACCTGCCGGCGGGCGCGCTGCTCGCCCAGGAGGCCGGCATCGAGATCAGGACGCTGGACGGCGGCCCGTTCGAGGCGTGCATCGACACCACGGCCGAGCAGCGCAGTTTCGTCGCCGCACACCCGCGTGCCATCCCCGGGCTCCTCGCACTCGTCCAGTGAGGAAAAGTACGCGAATAATGTGTGTCGAATGTCGATGAGTTCCTCCGCCGTTCGACGTCTATTTAGAGGAAGCCGGACAACGGCACTTCGCTAGAGGAGCCCGACATGATGACCACGACCGAGCTGGCGCAGGTGCTCTTCACGACCACCCTGCAGCCGTCCGACGAGCTGTCCCCCTGCCAGATCCGCGAGGCCGTGGACGAGCGGCTGTGCGCGTGCGGCGGCGACCCCGCGTGGTGCACCGCGTACGTGGCCCAGGAGGCCGGCGACCACCCCGAGACGTACGTGCTGCGGATGCGCTGGGCGCTGACCGCCGTCGCCGGCGCCTACGCCCTGGCCGCCGCCTGACGGCTCAGCCGAACGCGACCAGCGCCCACACCGTGGCGAGCAGCCCCACGACGGCCAGCCCGGCGCCGGTGAGCAGGAAGCGGCGCATCGGCACCTTGACCCCGTGGCGGCGGCACGACTCGAACCACAGCAGCGTGGCCAGCGACGCCCACGGCGTCACGACCGGTCCCACGTTGGTGCCGACCAGCAGGGACAACAGACGGTCCCGCTCGGCGGCCGGGATGACGGTCTCGACCGCCTGGTAGGCGGGCAGATTATTGATCACGTTGGACAGCCCGGCGCCCACGGCGGCCGTGCGGTAGGGATCACCGTCGGCGCCGACCATCCACGTCATCAGGTCCGACAGACCGTTCCTGCTCAGCATCGGCACGACCAGGAACAGCCCGGTCACGAGGATCACCAGCTGCCACGGGAAAAGGCTCCAGGTCAGACGCTCGCGGGCGCGCAGCAGGAAGGCTCCCACCACGATCGCGGCGGCCGTGGTGGCGGCGACCGCGACATGCGCCTTGAGCAGCAGCATCACGATGAACAGCAGGCATCCGGCCGAGGCGGCCGCGAACAGCACCCGGTCAGCGACCGGCTCCACCACCGGCGGCGTGTATCGCAGGTCGCGCCGCTCGCCCCGGCGCCAGAAGAACACCCACAGGAACACCATCGTCACCGCGATGGAGGCGATCTGCGGCGCCCACATGCGGGCGGCGAACTCCTGGGCATCGAGGCCGATCTTCTCCATGCCGAGGAGGTTCGTCAGGTTGGAGACGGGCAGCAGCAGGCTCGCCGTGTTGGCCAGCCAGATCGTGGTCATGGCCAGGGGCAGGGCGGCGATGCGGGCCTTGGGCGCCAGGGCGAGCATGACGGGGGTGAGGAGCACCGCCGTGGTGTCCAAGTTCAGAAATATCGTGACAAAAGACGCGAAAGCGACACAAAGAAAGAAGAGCGCGGCGTAGTTGCCACGGCCCAGCACCGCCATCCTGGCCGCGATGGCGTCGAAGACCTGGGCCTCCTTGGTGAGCTCGGCCAGCACGATGATGGCGACCAGGAAGATCAGCAGCGGGCCGATGTCGTCCAGGCTCTCAGCCGCGGCCTCCCAGGGCAGCAGCCCGACCGGCACCGAGACCACACCCAGAACGAGCAGCCCGATCCTGATCCAGTCGAGCACCCCAAAACGCCGCCACACCCGTCGATGATCGCACACAGTCTCCAAAACCCCGACGGCGCAAGGGATACTGGGCGGCATGGCACGTGACGGCAGGCCGACCGAGATCTTCGTCAGCTACTCCCCGGCCGACACGGCGTGGGCGACGTGGATCGCGTGGGAGCTCGAGGCGGCGGGCTACAAGACCATGATCCAGGCCTGGGACTTCGTGCCGGGCACCAACTTCATCGACTTCATGGACCGCGGGGTCACCGAGGCGCAGCTGGTCGTGGCGGTGCTCTCGCGTAACTACCTGACCTCCCGGTACGGCCGGATGGAGTGGCAGGCGGCGCTGCGGGCCGACCCGGACAACCCCTCCAACAAGCTCGTCACGATCCGGCTGGAGGACGTCCAGCTGGAGGGCCTGCTGTCCACGATCACCTGGGTCGATCTGCTCGGCGTCACCGACCCAGGCCAGGCCAGGGCACTGCTGCTCGGCCGGGTCAGGGAGGCGCTGGCGGGCCGGGCCAAGCCCGAGGCGGCGCCGGCGTTCCCCGACGGCTCCGGCGTGCCGGCGGCCGCGCCAACGCTGCCGCCGCCCGGCAATGAGCGGGCCAGGGCGCGCCGCGCGCCGGTCACCGCGCCCAAGTTCCCGCCCGCGGCGAGCTCCGACAGCGGGAGGGAGTCGATCAGCGTGCTGCACATCGGCGGCCCGCGGTTCGGCAGGGCGCTGCCCGACCCGGGCGACCCGTTCACGCCGGAGGACATGCAGGCGCGGATCTGGGCGGACCTGACCGGCATGTACGACCGGGGCATGCCCCGCCCCGACCTGATGATCGTCAGCGGCGACCTGACCGAGTCCGGCAGCCTGGGGCAGTTCGGGCAGGCGACGCGGTTCGTGACCGACCTGCGGCTGCTGATCGGGCTGGAGCCGCACCGGCTGGTGCTGCTTCCGGGGCCGCGCGACGTTACCAAGGCGGCGGCCAGCGCCTACTTCATGACGTGCGAGGCCGACGACGTGAGCCCGCAGCCTCCCTACTGGCCCAAATGGCGGCATTTCGCCGGGTTGTTCGGCGAGGTGTACCAAGGGCTGGACGACCGGGTGTTCGACGGCGGGCAGCCGTGGACGTTGTTCGAGGTGCCCGACCTGAAGGTGGTCGTGGCGGGTCTCAACTCGACGATGGCAATGAGCCATCTGGAGCGGGACGCGTACGCGCTGCTGGGCGAGGCGCAGGCGGCCTGGTTCGCCGAGCGGCTGCGGCCGTATGAGGAGAGCTCCTGGCTGCGGCTCGGCGGGCTCGGGCACCCGCCGGGCGCGCTGCGGGACGCGCCCACGTTCGAGCGGCTGCTCGCGCACCGGCTCAACCTGCTCTTGCACGGCGGATCCCGGGAGGCCGCCGACGGGCGGATCGCCGCGCCGCGGGCCGGACGGCACCAGGTCGTGGAGATCACCCCGGACGGGCTGCGCACGTGGCGGCCCGACGAGCGCGAGCCTGAGCTCGTGCCGTACAAGTGGCGGGCCGCGCGGGCGACGTTCACCGGCGAGGCCCCGCCCGCCCCGTCGCCCGGGCCCAAGCCCGACGAGCGCGAGCCCAGCCCGGTCGAGCTGCTGCTGGACCGGATCACCGAGGTCTGCGAGGCCAGGCACGAGCGGGCCAAGATCCGCAGGTTCGCCGCTCATCTCGTGGTCACCCACCCGGAGGACGGGTTCGTCCGCCAGACGATGATCGGCGCGCAGGCCGGCGAGGTGACCGCGGAGGCGGCCGACGCCTTCGCCCGGCAGGCGCACGCCACCGGTCTGGCCGCCGAGCTGGTCTACCAGGGTCCGCCGGCCCCGCGCGCGGTCCGCGACGACCTCATGCGCAAGGGGGTGCGGCTGCGCAGCTTCACCGAGTTCCAGGGCCTGCTCGACCTGACCGGCTACGTCACCGAGCAGACGGCCAGGCTGACCACCGACCGCCGCTACCCGCCGGACCTGTACGTGCCGCAGCGCTACCGCGAGCTGGACCGGCCGGGCAGCCAGGTCCGGCACGGGCTGACCGACGAGCTGATGCGCCTGCTGGCCACCGACCACGGCCGGTTCCTGCTGCTGCTCGGCGACTTCGGGCACGGCAAGACGTTCGCGCTGCGCGAGCTGGCCCGCCGCATCCCGGCCGAACTGCCGCACCTGACGCCGATCCTCATCGAGCTGCGCGCCCTGGACAAGGCGCATTCGGTGGACGCCCTGGTGGCGGCGCACCTGGCCGGCCACGGCGAGGAGTTCATCGATCTCAAGGCGTTCCGTTATCTGCTGCGGCAGGGACGGATCGTGCTGCTGTTCGACGGGTTCGACGAGCTGGTGACCCGGCTGACCTACGACCGGGCGGCCGACCACCTGGCCACGCTGCTGTCGGCGGCCGAGGACAAGGCGAAGATCGTGGTGGCCAGCCGTACCCAGCACTTCAAGTCGAACAGCCAGGTGCTGACCTCGCTCGGCGAGATGGTCGGGGTGCTGCCGCAGCGGCGGGTGCTCAGCGTCGAGGACTTCACGCCCGACCAGATCCGCTCCTACCTGGACAACAGGTTCGAGGACGGCGCCGAGGCCAGGGCCCGCATGTCGCTGATGGGCGAGATCAAGGACCTGCTGGCGCTCGCGCAGAACCCGCGCATGCTGAGTTTCATCGCCGACCTCGACGCCGACCGGCTGCGTACGGTGGCCGGCGCCCGCCACACGCTCAGCCCCGCGCTGCTGTATGAGGAGATCCTCGGCTCGTGGCTGGCGTTCGAGGAACGGCGGGCCAGGCTGCCCGGCTCGGCCACGGCGCTGAGCGTCGAGGAGCTGCGGCGGGCGGTGACGGCGCTGGCGCTGCGGCTGTGGGAGACCGGAGAGTCGCTGCTGGGCGTGGACGAGCTGACCGAGATCGGCGAGACGCTGGCCGATCTGGCGGGCGGGCAGCTGTCGGCCGCGCACGCCGCGCACGCGATGGGCTCGGGCAGCCTGCTGGTGCGGACCGAGGAGGGCATGTTCGGGTTCATCCACGCCTCGGTCATGGAGTGGCTGATCGCCCGGCACATCGCCGTAGACGACGTCACGCTGCTGTCGCGAAGGCCGCTGTCGGCGCTCACGGTGGAGTTCCTGTGCGACCTGGCCGACGTGCGGGTGCTGCGCGCGTGGGTGGCGGATCCGCCAGGCGACGACGTGTCCCGGGCGAACGCCGTCAAGATCGCGGCCAGGTTGCGCACGCCCGCCCGCGCCGATCTGCGCGGCGCGAGCCTCAAAGGCGAGGACCTGTCGGCCAGGGACCTGCGGGAGGTCGACCTGACCGGTGCGGACCTGTCGGAGGCGACGCTGGCGGGCACGAACCTGTCCAGGGCCGTCCTGCGTGACGCCAAGCTGGTGGGGGCCCGGCTGGACGGCGCCGTGCTGACCGGGGCCGACCTGACCGGCGCCGATCTGACGGGGGCGCGGCTGGCGCAGGTGGACCTGAGCGACGCGGCCGTCGAGGGCGCCCGCTGGCACCGCGCCTCGCTGATCAACGTGACCGGGACGCTGCCGCACCTGCCCGGCGCGGCGGTGGTGCCGGGGCAGCCGGTGGAGGTGGAGTTCGCGCCGGCCGCGATCGGCGTCCCGTACGGCTATCACTTCCAGACCACCCGCCTGCCCGAGCCGATCGCCTACAGTCCCGACGGCGACTTGATCGCGATCGGCAACGAGGACGGCAGCGTGCTGCTGTGCGCCGGCGGCGCACCCGTGCGCACGCTGCAGGGGCATCGTGGCCGCGTGTATGCGGTCACGTTCGCGGGCGAGCTGCTGGCCACGGGCGCCGGCGACGGCATGGTGCTGGTGCGTGACGCCGTCACCGGCGAGCTGCGGCACACGCTGACCGGCCACGGCGACGGCGTCTGGCCGGTGCGCCTGAGCCCGGCGGGCGACCTGGTGGCGGCCGGCGGCGGGGACGGCGTCGTCCGGGTGTGGGAGACCGCCACCGGGCGGCTGGTCCACGAGCTGGCCGGTCACGAGGCGCCGATCTACGCGGCGGCCTTCGTCCACGGGGCGCTGGTGACGGGCGATTCCGCGGCCGTGGTGCGGGTCTGGGACCTGGCCTCCGGGCGGATGACGCGCACGCTCGACGGCCACCGTGGCAAGGTCTACCGCGTGGTGGCAGGACCCGGCGGCCGGCTGCTGGTCACCGGCGACGAGGCGGGCGTGCTCAGGGTGTGGGACACCGCCACGTGGGAGCTGCTGCACACGCTGACCGGTCACCAGGGCAGCATCTACAGCGTGGCGTTCTCGCCTGACGGTTCCCTGCTGGCCTCCGGCGACACGGCCTGCAGCGTGCGCCTGTGGGACCCGGTGGGCGGCGTGGCGCGCGGGGTGCTCACCACGCATCCGGCGTTCGTCTACCACGTGGCGTTCAGTCCCGACGGCCGCACCGTGGCGAGCGGCGACTCCAGCGGCGTCATCAGGTTGCAGCCGGTGGACGGCGGGCAGTGGGTGGAGTTGTCCGGCCACCGGAGTTCGGTCTGGCCGTTCGCCTACCGTCCCGACGGGCGCCAGCTGGTCACGAGCAGCAACGACGGCACGGTGCGGCTGTGGGACCCCGACACGGGCAAGTGCCAGCGGGTGCTGCGCGGGCACGGACGGCGGATCTCGTCGGTGCGCTTCAGCGCTGACGGCTCGATGCTGGCGACCAGCGGCAACGACGGCGTCGTGCGGGTATGGGAGCCGCGTACGGGGCGGCGGCTGCGGGAGTTCACCGGCACCTCCGACCGGCTGATCTCCGCGGTGTTCTCCCCCTCCGAGCCGGTGCTGGCCACCTCCAGCAACGACGGCGGCGTGCACCTGTGGAACGCCACCACCGGCGACTACGCGCGCGAGCTCAACGCCGAGACCGATCACGTCTGGGCCGAGGCGTTCAGCCCCGACGGCGACATGCTGGCCACGGCCAACGACGACGACAGCGTCAAGATCTGGAACCGGCCGACCGGGCGGCTGGCGGTCAACCTGATGGACCACCGCGGGCGAGTGCGCTCGATCGCGTTCAGCCCCGACGGCGCGTACGTGGCCACCGGCTGCGACGACAAGCTCGTCCGCATCTGGCACGTGGCCTCCGGCGGCCGGGTGGCCACCCTCGAGGGGCACACCGACCGGGTGTACGCGGTGGCGTTCTCCCCCACCGGGCGTCATCTGGCCAGCGCCGGCAACGACGGCCGGGCCATGGTGTGGGAGCTGCGGCCCGCCCAGCCGTGGCAGCCGCGGCTGGTGCACACGCTGGACGGGCACGACGGGCGGCTGTGGAGCGTGGCGTTCGACGCCACCGGCGACCGCTTGGCCACCGGCGGCGACGATCTGATGGTGCGGGTGTGGGACACCGCCAGCGGGCGGCGGCTGCACGAGCTGGCCGGGCACGCCCGGCGGGTGTGGTCGGTCGCCTTCAGCCCCGCCTCCGATCTGCTGGCCAGCGCGGGCGACGACGGCGTGGTGATCCTCTGGGCGGGGGGCGAGCGGCAGGCGACGCTGCTCGGGCTGCCCGAGGGGTGGGCGGCGCTGGCGCCCGACGGCCGCTACAAGATCCATGGGGCACCGGCCGGGCAGTTCTGGCACGTCATCGGGATGTCGCGGTTCGAGCTGGGCGAGCTGGACCCCTACCTGACGACGGTGCGGCAGGTCGCGCTCGACTCACCCTTCTGACGTACCGGCCGAAAGGCGCACGAGGCCCCGGCGCGGGAGCGACTGTGGAAAGATCCATGTCCAGGTCGTTTCGGTGGCGTCGAGCATCGCGAAGGGGATCACGTATGCCTACCTGCCGGAAGCCGCGCTCGTGACCGGCAAGCGGGATTCCGAGCCCGGCTCAGTGGTCGTCGCCGAGCCGGGCTCAGAGGCCTGGCCGGTCGTGGCCGGCGAGCGGGAGTCAGCGGGCCGGAGGCGGACCGTCAAGATCGCGGTCGTGCTGGTCGGCGTGGTCAACCTGGTCGTGGCGGGGATCCTGATCGGGATCCCCGGGTTCAGGACGACGCTGGACCGCGTTCCCACCCCGGCCGGTGATCGCGGCACGCCTCCCGCGGCGGCCCTGAGCCGCAGTCCCGCCGCCACCCCGGCCCCGACCTCCGGCCCTCCCGACGCGAGCACCCGGATCTCCAGCACCCCGGCCCTCGCCGCCCCGGACTCCACCCCAGCCGCCGCCCCGGACTCCGCCGGCGCCACGACCTCCGGCATCCCGGACACGCCCGGCGCCGTCCAGCCGCAGGGCGCCCGTGCGACGCGGACCCGGGAACCACGGCCGCGCCCGATCCGCCCGCGAGCGGTCCGCCCCAAGAAGCCGGTCGTGATCCGGCACACGGACGAGGTGGTCGCGAGCAGCTCCACGACCCCGTCGGCCACCCCGGCCACCGAACCGCCGATCTCCCCTTCCGCCCCGGCCGCTCAGCGCCGCACGGGGCAACTGCCCGGCCAGGCAATGCTGGACGATGGGACCGCATCCGGCTGAGGCGCGCTTCAGAGGCCGGCGAGCTGGGAGATCACGGTACGGATCGCGGTCACCCGGTCGGGCAGCGGCCCGGCGGGGACGTCGATGAGGCGGTAGCCGAATGCGCGGTAGGTCTGCTCGTGGAGGCGTTCGAACGTCAGGGAGTCTTCGAAGCTGATCCGGCGGGCCTCGGTCGGCTCGCAGAAGCCGAGATTGCGGATGAAGAACACATTCCGGTCGTAGATCTGCTCTCGCGTGATCCTCTCGATCTCCGTGGACAGGGCCGAGGAGATCGAGTGCCCGACAAAGGTGCTGAGAGCGTGCGTGCAGATGGGCGAGCGGTCGAAGAACTGCACGCACGACTCGGAAGTGATCGACTGCATCTGCCACCGTCGTTGCACGGCCACGATCGCGTCGATGAAGGACGGCCGGGTCCACGGCTCGGCGACGCCGCGCGCCTGCTCGTCCGCGATGGCCGCCGTGGCCGCCTCCTCGACCGTCGCGTATCCGAGGGCCGCCAGACACCGCAGGATCGTGGTCTTGCCGGCACCTGGGGTGCCGGTGAGGATGTAGCGCTTCATCGTCGTCTGATCGCCTTTCTGATCACACCGGAACGATCTTGCTTATGAGCGCACGCGGACGCGGCAGGGTAGATCACCTGGGATTTGTCGGTGGATTCCACGAGCGTCCGGGGCAAGCCGGCACGCGGTCGGGGCGCGGTCCGGAGCGCGGTTGGGGCGCGGTTGGGGCGCGGTCCGGAGCGCGGTCGGAGCGCGCAAAAGGGATGGGATCGCAGACGGTTCGCGGTCAGCCGCGGGCGGCGCGCCGGCGCAGGTCCTCCCACACCTCGCTCACCCGCATGTCCAGCTCCTCCAGCGAGCCCTCGTTCGGGACCACGATATCCGCGACGGCCAGCCGCTCCTCCCGGCTCGCCTGCGCCGCGATGCGGGCCTTGGCGTCGGACTCGGCCATCCCCCGGTGCTCGGCCAGCCGCCTGATCCGCACGCCGTCGGCCGCGTCCACCACGATGACCACGTCGTACATCGGGGCCAGCTTGTTCTCGGCCAGCAGCGGCACGTCGTACACGACGATCGCGTCATCGGCCGCCGCACCCTGCAGCTGCGCCACCCGCTCCCCCACCAGGGGATGGACGATCGCGTTGAGCGCCGCCAGCCGCTCGGAGTCGGCGAAGACGATCGACCCCAGCTTCTCCCGGTTGAGCGAGCCGTCGGGACGGAGCACCTCTTCCCCGAACGCGGCCACCACCCGCGCCAGGCCGACCGTGCCGGGCTCGACCACCTCGCGCGCGATCTTGTCGGCGTCGATCACGACGGCACCCCTGGCCGCGAGCCGCTTGGACACCTCGCTCTTACCGGAGCCGATGCCGCCGGTGAGCCCAATCTTCAACACCGGGAAAGCCTATCCACCAATGTCGCATACGGGGTCATCATCGACGTATGACGACCACGATCGTAGGGGCGGCGCACGACCAGGCCACGGCGGTCGGCGACGACTGGGTGGGGCCGCCGCACATCGTGCTGGCCCTGCTGGCCGTCGACTCGATCGCCGCCCACGTACTCGCCGAGGCCGGGCTCGATCGGGCGCGGGCGCTGGAGTGCCTGCCGCGCCGCCGCACGAGGCCCGGACACGGCGCGGGCGGCTTCGCCAACCCCGCCTTCCACAAGCTGTACGGCATGGCCACCGGCCTGGCGCTGGCCGCCGGGGACCGGAGCCCGGCACCCGAGCACTGGCTGCTCGCGCTGGCGTACGAGGCGCAGAACAGGGAGGCGACGCCGCTCCACATGTTCGGCCTGGACCCGGCACGGGTGGTCGAGGCACTGCGCGAGCACGGCGTGCGGGTGCCGCCGATCGACCCACCCGTGTACGTGCCGTGGCGGGGCCGGCACCAGATCGTCGTGCCCGCGTCCAGGCTTCAGCCGGTGCTCGACCGGCTCAACGCCCAGCATCCGGCGGGTTCGGAGTGGCGGTGGGGCTGGAACTGGGTCGACGACGACATGGGCCGCGCCATGATCATTGCTGAGGAGGGGATCGATCTGGCCGCGGCCTGCGCAGGTGAACCATCGTCAGATGATCGTCCATCCGCTCACGGTGCGTCTCCCGATAGCCCAGGCGGCGGTAGAGCCGCAGATTGACCTCCGACAGGTGCCCGGTGAACAGGTCGAACGCCGTGGCCTCCGGCAGCTCTTCGTGCAGCGCGCTCAGCAGGGCCGTGCCCAGCCCTTGGCCCTGCCGGTCGGGGGCGACGACAAGGCGACCGACCAGGCAGGTGGTGCCGGACACCTGCCCGCGTACGGCGCCGACGATCCGGCCGGCGTCGAGCGCCTTGAGCACGACGGCGGTCTCGATGACCTTCCGCAGCTGCTCCAGCGACTCCACGAGCGGCAGGATGTAAGGGTCGCCGTAGAGCTGGGCCTCGCTCACGTACGCCGCCCGCTGCACGGTGAGGATCTCCCCCGCGTCCGCCGCCACCGCCCGTTCGATCATCACGCGCAGCACCCTACCCGTTCGGCGTGGCCGCGGCGGGCATGTCGGCCGCGTCAACCGCCAAGAAGGATCGGGCACACCTCGGTTACCCAATAATCCGGAAAAATGCCCGGATGCCCTCCACCAGCGAGTCCGGAGCCGCCATGGCCACCATGTGACTGGAGGAATGGGCATCCCCCCAGTAAACGATGTTGTTCTTGCGCTCGGCGATCCGCCGCAGCAGCGCCGGGCCGCCATGGGTCGCCCCGGTCGGCACCGCGGTCTGGTCGATCGGCATGCCGGCCGCGCCCTCGTAATACGTCCACGACGACGAGCCACCGGTCCCCGTCAGCCAGTACACGCTCGCGTTCGTCAGCACCAGGTCGCGATCGATGGGCTCGTCCTGCGATCCCCACCCGTCGAACTCCTTGAACCGCTCGACCAGGTAGGCCAGCTGCGCCACCGGCGAGTCCGCGAACCCGTAGGCCAGCGTCTGCGGCCGGGCGGCGAGATACGGCCCATAGCCGCTCCCGCCCGCCATCCGCTCGGCCAGTTCCTTGAGCTCGGCCAGCTCCTCCTCGCTTGCCCCCTCCAGCTCGGCGGGGTCGCCGGTGGGGATGCCGAGGCCGGCTGTGATGACCGCGCCGGCCAGGTGTTCATGGTCCAGCACGGCCAGTTGCGGCGTCACCAGCGCTCCGGCGTCGTTGCCGTGCGCGCCGTACCGGTCGTACCCGAGCCTGCGCATCAGTTCGGCCCACGTGCGTGCCACCCGCTCGATGCTCCACGGCCGCCCGTCGGCAGGCTCGGGGAACGGCGAGAACGCGAACCCGGGCAGCGACGGCGCGACGACATGGAAGGCCATGGCGGGGTCGAGCCCGTGGCCACGGGGGTCGGTGAGCGGGCCGATGACGTCGAGCAACTCGGCGACGGAGTTCGGCCAGCTGTGCGTGATGATCAGCGGCACCGCGTCCGGCTCCGGAGAGCGTACGTGCAGGAAGTGGATCGACTGCCCGTCGATCTCGGTGGTGAACTGCGGGAAGGCGTTCAGCTTGGCTTCCTGGGCCCGCCAGTCGAACCCGTCGGCCCAGTACGCGGCCAGCTCGCGCAGATACTCCACCGGCACGCCACGGCTCCACCCTCCGCCCGGCAACTGGCCGGCCCATCTGGTCCGCCGCAGTCGTTCCTTCAGGTCTTCTAGGTCGGCCTGGGGGATCTCGATGCGGAAACGCTTGATCTCATCCATGCGTACGACGTTAAAGTCGAAAGCGGCAAGGTTCCTTCCGCATTTCCCGCGCGATCGCCCGCCGCACAACGCGCCCCTACGCCGCCACCGGACGCATGCCAAGCGGCCCAGCGCCGCCACCCAACGCGGATGAGCCCAGCGCCGTCGCCGGGCGAGCATGCCAAAAGGCCCCGCACGGCGAACCGTGCGGGGCCTCAGGAAGGGGCTAGATGCCTTAGCTCTGGCCGCCCGCGAGCTTCTCGCGCAGGGCCGCAAGCGCCTCGTCAGAGGCGAGCGCGCCGCTGGCGGGAGCCGACGACGAGGTGCCGCCGCCCTGCTGGGGCTGGGTCTCGCCGCTGTAGGTCGAAGGAGCAGCCTCGCCCGCCTCGGCCTCGGCCTTGCGGGCCTCCTCGATCTGCTTCTTGTGAGCCTCGAAGCGCTGCTGGGCCTCGGCGTACTGCCGCTCCCACTCCTCGCGCTGCTTGTCGAAGCCCTCGAGCCACTCCCCGGTCTCCGGGTCGAAGCCCTCGGGGTAGATGTAGTTGCCCTGGTCGTCGTAGGTCGCCGCCATGCCGTAGAGCGTCGGGTCGAACTCGACCTCGGTCCCGACACCCTCGTTGGCCTGCTTCAGCGAGAGGCTGATGCGACGGCGGTCGAGGTCGATGTCGATGATCTTGACGAAGATCTCGTCGCCGACCTGGACGACCTGCTCCGGGATCTCCACGTGGCGCTCGGCCAGCTCGGAGATGTGGACCAGACCCTCGATGCCCTCCTCGACCCGGACGAACGCACCGAACGGCACCAGCTTGGTGACGCGGCCCGGCACGACCTGGCCGATCTGGTGGGTGCGGGCGAACTGCTGCCACGGGTCTTCCTGGGTGGCCTTGAGCGACAGGGAGACGCGCTCGCGCTCCATGTCGACGTCGAGGACCTCGACCGTGACCTCCTGGCCGACTTCGACGACCTCGGACGGGTGGTCGATGTGCTTCCAGGACAGCTCGGACACGTGGACCAGGCCGTCGACCCCACCGAGGTCGACGAAGGCGCCGAAGTTGACGATCGAGGAGACGACGCCCTTGCGGACCTGACCCTTCTGGAGGGTGTTGAGGAACGTCTGGCGAACCTCGGACTGCGTCTGCTCGAGCCAGGCGCGGCGCGACAGGACCACGTTGTTGCGGTTCTTGTCGAGCTCTATGATCTTGGCTTCGAGCTCGCGGCCGACGTAGGGCTGCAGGTCGCGGACCCGGCGCATCTCGACCAGGGAGGCCGGCAGGAAGCCGCGCAGCCCGATGTCGAGGATGAGGCCGCCCTTGACGACCTCGATGACGGTGCCGGTGACGATGCCGTCCTCGTCCTTGATCTTCTCGATCGTGCCCCAGGCGCGCTCGTACTGGGCGCGCTTCTTGGACAGGATCAGCCGGCCCTCCTTGTCCTCCTTCTGGAGAACCAGGGCCTCGACATGTTCGCCGACCTCCACGACGTCAGCCGGATCGACATCGTGCTTGATCGAAAGCTCGCGCGAGGGGATGACACCCTCGGTCTTGTAGCCGATATCGAGAAGGACCTCGTCTCGATCGACCTTGACGACGGTGCCCTCAACAATGTCACCGTCGTTGAAGTACTTGATGGTCTCGTCGATCGCGGCGAGGAAGGCTTCCTCGGACCCGATGTCGTTGACCGCTACCTGCGGGGTGCTCGAGGTGGCCTCAGTGCTGGACGTCATGTGTGGAATTGCTCCGAACGCGGACAGGATGTCGATGTGGCGGATGCGCGGCAGGCCCTCTTCCGCATCAAGCCGAGGAATTACGACATCGACGTGACCGAGCGCGAGCCCGCTCCGTCTGAGGCGCGCGCGAGCCCACAGCGCAGCGATCAGCATATGAGACCTGGGGCACGGGGTCAATCCGGGGAGAGGTCAATAGACGATGACCTGGAGCCCTCGCTTGGCGACGATATTACCCTGAAGTTCCTCCGGCATGGAGATCCGGTCAGGGTCTCCATCGGAGACGTAACGCTCGCCAGGGTGCTTGTCCAGCCATTCCAGCCAGTATTGCGAGCACCACTTGCGGCACTCGCCTGCCTTGCCGTTGCTCTGGATCCGCTGGATCGCCCCTCGATCGAAATTTTTCGCGTAGGGCGAAAGCGACGGCTCGGCTCCGGCGAGGAACACGCCGGAGAAATCATACCGGCTGCCATCCCAAGATCCGGTCCGCGCCGCCTTCTTGTCGCGGGGTAACGCCCCGTACGGCAGCGCCATGGTCGTGGACGACGGCGCGCCGAGCTTCTTGAACAGCCGCTCGAGGCGGACGATCTGCTCGCGGACCCGCTTCCTCTTGAGCGCGCGCAGGTTGGCGTGACCCCAGGTGTGGTTGGCCACCTCGTAGCCGTGCTCGGTCAGCCACCGTAAGGCGGCCGCCTGAGAGGCGTGGTCGCGCAGCCCGAACGGCTCCTTGTTGACCCAGAACGTGGCGACCGGCCGGAACCCCGGATAACGGGCGGCCACGTCCTGGATGACGGCCACGGCCGTGTCCGGAGCGGGGTTGCCGTTCACGTCCAGCGCGAAGTGGCTGGGATGCCCGTCGTCGAACGTCAGCACCACCGGGAACTTGCCCGCCGGCACGTGAATGTCGCCGGCGGCGAACTCCGCGGCGGTGATCGGCACGTAACCCCTCTTCGCCAGCTTCTCCAGCTCCTTCATGAGCTGGTCGGGCGTGCGGTCAAGGGAGGCCATCCGCTTGCGGAGGAGCCGGTGGTACATCAGGACCGGCACTTTCCCTAACTCGTTGGCCCCCACCTGCCTGGCGAACTCGGGCGTGGCCACGATCCCAGGGGGCTGGCCGACCGGGGTCAGGGTGGGCGCCGGGACGGTGTCCTGCGGCTTGGCGCCGGCCTGTGGCTTGGCGTGCGGCCGGGCTCCGGTCGGCAGGAGGCTCAGCCCGATGATCGCCACGGTGACCACGACGACGTTCGCGAGGCCGATGATCCTCGTGAGGGACGCTGATACCCGCACAGAACTCCCGTGCCGCTCGGGGGAAAAGACACTCCAGGGTAGTGGAGATCCCCATAGGGCCGCGCCCGCGAGCGCCCGCGCGGACGGCCAGCGCCCGGCGTCGCGGGCCGACCCTCGTGAGCGCTCGCGAAGGTCAGCGCCCGTCCGCGCGGGGCCGGCCCTCGTGAGCGCCCGCGGAGGTCAGTGCCCGGCGTCCTCCCACGTGCGCCCGACGCCCACGGAGACCTCCAGCGGCACCCGCAGGTGATAGGCGGCGTTCATCTGGTCGCACACGAGCTGTTTGAGCTGCTCCAGCTCCCCTGGCGCCACCTCGAACACGAGCTCGTCGTGAACCTGGAGCAACATCCTGGAGGCCAGCCTCTCCTCGCGGATCGCCTGGTGCACGTGGAGCATGGCGACCTTGATGATGTCGGCCGCCGAGCCCTGGATGGGGGCGTTGAGCGCCATCCGCTCGGCCATCTCGCGGCGCTGGCGGTTGTCGCTGGTGAGGTCGGGCAGGTAGCGGCGGCGGCCCATGATCGTCTCGGTGTAGCCGTCGGTGCGCGCCTGGGCCACGATCGCGTGCAGGAAGTCGCGTACGCCGCCGAACTCCTGGAAGTATTCCTCCTTCAGCGCCCGCGCCTCGGCCACCGGGATGTTGAGCTGCGCGGACAGCCCGAAGTCGGACAGCCCGTAGGCCAGGCCGTAGTTCATGGCCTTGATGCGGGCCCGCAGGTCGCCGTCGATCTGCTCGGGCGGCAGGTCGAACACGCGGGCCGCGGTGGCCTGGTGGAAGTCGTGCCCGGACTCGAAGGCGGCGATCAGCGACTCGTCGCCCGACAGGTGGGCCATGATCCGCAGCTCGATCTGGCTGTAGTCGGCCGTCAGCAGCGTCTCGTAGCCCTCGCCGACCACGAAGCCCTGCCGGATGCGGCGGCCCTCGGCGGTGCGGATCGGAATGTTCTGCAGGTTGGGCTTCTCCGAGGAGAGCCGGCCGGTGGCGGCGATGATCTGGTTGAACGTCGTGTGGATGCGCCCGTCGTCGCCGACCTCCTTGATCAACCCTTCCACCGTGGTGCGCAGCTTCTGCTGGTCGCGGTGGCGCAGCATGATCGTGGGCAGCTCGTGGTCGGTCTGGGTGGCGAGCCAGGCGAGCTGGTCGGCGTCGGTGCTGTAGCCGGTCTTGATCTTCTTGGTCTTGGGCAGGTTGAGCTTGACGAAGAGGATCTCCTGCAGCTGCTTGGGCGAGCCCAGGTTGAACTGCTCGCCGACGGCGCGGTGCGCCTCCTCCACCGCGTGTTTGACCGCGGCGCCGAACTCGGCCTCCAGGCCGGCGAAGTATTCGCTGTCGACGGCGATGCCCGCGCGCTCCATCTCGGCCAGCACGCTCAGCAGCGGCAGCTCAACCTCACCGAGCAGGTGGGTGCCACCGCGCCCGGCGAGGAAGCGCTCCAGGGCCTCGGCCAGCTCCCGCACGGCGTGAGCGCGCAACGCGAGGTCCTTGGCGGGGGCGTCCTCGTCGTCGCCGAACAGCGCCGCCTGCCCGTGGGACTCCTCCTCGGCCCGCAGGTCGCGGTTGAGGTAGCGGCGGGCCAGGTCCTCCAGCGCGAACGTGCGCTGCCCCGGCATCGCCAGATAGGCGGCCAGGGCGGTGTCACAGCCGAGGCCGCGCAGCTCCATGCCCTGCGCCCACAGGGCCAGGATGGGCCCCTTGGCGTCGTGGACGGCCTTGGGCTTGGTCTCGTCGGCCAGCCAGGCCCGCAGGGCGGCCTCGTCGGCCTCAGTGAGCTTGACGGGGTCGATGTGGGCGGCGGTGCCGGTGGGCGAGGCGATGGCGATGGCGTCGATGCGCCCGGTGCCGCTGCCGTAGACGCCCTTGACGGCGAGCCCGGCGCGGCCCTCGGGCAGCGCGGCCAGCCAGCCGGCCACCCGGTCGGGGCCGAGCAGCACGGTCTCGACCTCGAACCCCTGGTCGGGCTCCTGCTCGCCGGTGCCGAGCACCTTGAACACGCGCTCACGCAACTCGCCGCGGATCTGCAGGGTGTCGAACAGCTTGTTGATCTCCTCGCGCTCCCAGGTGCCCTGCTGGAGGTCCTCGAGCTCGGCCTCCAGCGGGACGTCGCGCAGCAGCTCGGTGAGCCGCCGGTTCATCAGCACCTGGGCGACGTGCTCGCGCAGCTTGTCGCCGACCTTGCCCTTGACCTCGTCGACCCGGTCGACGAGTGCGGTCAGCGAGCCGAACTCGCGCACCCACTTGGCCGCGGTCTTCTCCCCCACGCTGGGGATGCTCAGCAGGTTGTCACTGGGGTCGCCGCGCAGGGCCGCGAAGTCCGGATATTGCGCCGGGGTCAGGCCGTATTTCTCCTCGACCGCCTCGGGCGTGAACCTCGTCATGTCGCTGATGCCGCGCCGGGTCATCAGGACGGTGACCTTGTCGTCGACGAGCTGCAGCGCGTCACGGTCGCCGGTGACGATGAGGACGCTCATCCCCTGCGCGGAGGCGCGGGTGGCGAGCGTGGCGATGAGGTCGTCGGCTTCGAACCCGGCCTTGGACAGGCGCGGGATGCGCAGCGTGTCGAGCAGCTCGAAGATGAGCTGCATCTGCCCGCGGAAGTCCTCGGGCGTCTCGCTCCTGTTGGCCTTGTAGTCGGAGTATTCCTCATGACGGAAGGTCGGCTCCGACCTGTCGAAGGCCACCGCCACATGGGTCGGCTGCTCGTCGCGCAGGACGTTGGTCAACATCGAGGTGAACCCGTAGACCGCCTCGGTGTGCTGACCGTCGGTGGTCATGAGGTTGGCGTCCTTGAGCGCGAAAAAGGCGCGGTAGGCCAGCGAATGCCCGTCGAGCAGCAACAGGCATGGGCGGTTGGGGGTCACTTCACTCTTCGGCACACCCGCAGCCTAGTCTGCGACTGCGACAGAAAACCTGAGCTCGGAAGAGTGGAGACGTCCCTTTGACGCAGACCAACCCCCAGGATCTCCTTGTGCTGAGCGACATGCACGACGGCACGCTGGCCCAGCGCATGGGGATCGAGTTCCTCGAAGCCGGGCCTGAGCGGGTCGTGGGCCGGATGCCGGTGGACGGCAACACACAGCCGTACGGGCTGCTGCACGGCGGCGCCTCGGCAGTCCTCGCCGAGACGCTGGGCTCGGTGGCCGCGGCCATCCACGCCGGTCCCGACCGCCTCGCGCTGGGCATCGAGATCAACGCCACCCACCACCGCGCGGCCTCCTCGGGGTACGTCACGGGCGTCGCCACCAGGTTGCACGGCGGCCGCACGCTGGCGACGTACGACATCGAGATCACCGATGAGCAGGGGCGACGCGTGTGCACCTCCCGCCTCACCTGCCTGCTGCGGGACCGCTGACCCTGCGGTCACTTCAGTGGATCCTTTGCGCTGCGCCCCCGTGGGTCGCTACGGTTGTCCGGACGGGCGAGCCTGCGGGGAGGCCCAGTAGATAACGTGTATCGGCCCGCGCCTGCGGGGATGCTCCCGTGAGCCCGCGCGGAGGCCCAGTGGATCATGTGTTGGCTCCGCGCAAGCGGGATGTTCCGCCCTACACGGCCCCAAAGGCCACCCCGTGGGCTCGTCCATGTTTTCGTAAAATCGTTACTGATCTGTCTCTGCGAAGCGCCAGGCGTCTCCCCCTATGTAGCCCCTGACCTGGCGTGTTGTTTCCTCACATGAGTGACACACAGTTGTCACTAATTGGTGACGAACGATACTGAACCGGGCGTCACCGGATTAGGCTCCCGCCATTGCATCCCAGTTGTGCCTGCGATGCGCGCGTGTCGAGATGGAGGGGCACAACCCCGCCTTGACCTAACTTTTGAGGGAGCACCATTGCGCAGAGCCGTGATCGCGTTCACGGCCTTCCTGGGTGGACTCGTCTTCCTGCTGGCCGGACCCGCCCACGCGGGTCCCGCCGACTGCCAGGGACTGAGGGGAACACTCAAACTCCAAGGCCAGCCAGTGAACGGCGCCAAAATCTCGGTGGCCACCGAGGGCGGACAACCCGTCAAGGAGGTCACCACCAACGCTCAAGGCACTTGGGACGTTCAGCTAGAGGACCCGGGCAAGTACAAGGTCACCCTGGATCCGAGCACCCTTCCGCAGAACGCCGAGGTGCGCGGCGGCAGCAACGTCCGCACGCCGACCGTCTATGAGGGCAACTGCTCCACGGTCCTGTTCGCCCTCCAGCCCAAGACGGCCCCGGGCCAGCAGCCGCAGGACGACACCGGCGGCAGCACGTTCTGGACGCAGGCCGCACAGCTGACCTTCGAGGGACTCAACCTCGGCCTCATCATCGCCCTGGCCGCGCTCGGTCTGTCGCTCATCTACGGCACGACCGGCCTGACCAACTTCGCCCACGGCGAGCTGGTCACGCTCGGCGCGCTCCTCGCCTACGCGTTCAACGTGGGCTTCGGGCTCCATCTGATACCCGCCGCGTTGATCGCGGTCGTGGTGGCCGGGGGGCTCGGATACGGCCAGGACCGCCTGTTCTGGGGCCAGCTGCGCAGGCGCGGCACCGGCACCATCGCCATGATGATCATCTCGATCGGCGTGGCGCTCTTCATGCGTTACGCGTTCCTGATCTTCTTCGGGGGCCAGACCGAGGCTTACGCGCAGTACACCGCGCAGCCGGGCATCGAGGTCGGGCCGATCTCCGCCGCCCCCAAGAACTTCTACGCCATGGGCATCGAGTTGGCTGTTCTGGTCGTCGTCGGCTTCGCGTTGATGCGCACCCGGACCGGCAAGGCGGCTCGCGCCGTGGCCGACAACCCCGCTCTCGCGGCCTCGTCCGGCATCAACGTCGACCGGGTGATCAGGATCATCTGGACCGTGGGCGCCGCCATCGCCGCGCTGGCCGGCATCATGCTCGGGCTCTCGCAGAACCTGAAGTACACGATGGGCCAGGACATCCTCCTGCTCATCTTCGCCGGCGTGACGCTCGGCGGCCTCGGCACCGCTTTCGGCGCCCTGGTCGGCTCGCTCGTGGTGGGCCTGTTCATCCAGGTCTCCACGCTGTGGGTGCCGCCGGAGCTCAAGAGCGTCGGCGCGCTGGCAGTGCTCATCATCGTGCTCCTCGTCCGGCCGCAGGGCATCCTGGGCCGCCGCGAGCGGATCGGCTGATCGGGGGAGGATCAGAATGGACTGGATCACGATCTTCAGCACCACCATCAAGGCCGCCATCGGCGTGGAGACGGTGCTCTACGGACTCGCCGCCATCGGCATCAACATCCACTTCGGCTACACCGGCCTGCTCAACTTCGGCCAGGCCGCGTTCATGGGCGTGGCCGGCTACGGGCTCGCCGTCACCGTCACCGTCCTGGGCCTGCCCTTCTGGATCGGCATCGCCATCGGCATCGCGGCCGCGGTGCTCCTGGCGATCATCATGGGCATACCGACGCTGCATCTGCGCGCCGACTACCTAGCCATCGTCACCATCGCGGTGGCCGAGATCATCCGGCTCGTCTTCCGCTCGGTGCAGTTCAAGAGCGTCTTCGGCGGCTCCGACGGACGGCGCGGCTTCTCCGACGGGTTCTACGCACTGAACCCCTTCCCCGAAGGGGACTATGGCTTCAACCTCGGCCCGGTGCCGATCTTCTTCCCCCACTGGCAGCTGTGGGTGATACTCGTCGGCTGGGTGCTGATCGCCCTGTGCTGTGGCATCGTCTACCTGCTGATGAAGAGCCCATGGGGCCGCGTGCTCAAGGCCATCCGCGAGGACGAGGACGCCGTGCGCAGCCTCGGCAAGAACGTCTTCTCGTACAAGATGCAGTCGCTCATCCTGGGCGGCGTCGTCGGCTGTCTCGGCGGCTTCGTGTACGGCCTGGCCTTCGGCTCGGTCCAGCCGGACATCTTCGGCACCGAGACCACGTTCTTCCTCTACACGATGGTCATCCTGGGCGGCGCCGCCCGCGTCCTCGGCCCCATCGTCGGGTCGATGATGTTCTGGGTGCTGCTCGTCCTGGTCTACGGCATCCTGACCGAGGCGGTCGCCGCCGGGTACATCACCTTCATGGACACCAGTCAGGTCGGTGCGTTCCGGTACATCTTCGTCGGTCTCGGCCTCATCCTGTTGCTCGTCTTCCGGCCACAGGGCATCTTCGGTGACAAGAGGGAGATAGCAATCGATGCACGCTGAAGCCATGACCACCGACCGCAAGGCCGCCGCGCTGGCCGTCTTCAAGGACCTGGCCCGCGAGCCCGGAGTGCCCAAGCCGGACCCGATCCTGGTGGTGGACAACGTGGTGCGCCGGTTCGGCGGCCTGACCGCCGTCGAGGTGAACCACGTCGAGATCCAACGCGGCTCCATCACCGCGCTGATCGGGCCCAACGGAGCGGGCAAGACCACGTTTTTCAACCAGCTCACCGGCTTCGACACGGCCGACTCCGGCTCGTGGACGTTCAACGGGCGCTCCATGAGCGGCGTGCCCGCGCACAAGGTGGCCCGCTCGGGCATGGTGCGCACCTTCCAGCTCACCAAGGCGCTGTCCAGGCTGACGGTGCTGGAGAACATGCGCCTGGGCGCCCAGCAGCAGAAGGGCGAGACCTTCTGGCGAGCCCTCGTGCCGAGCTTCTGGCGCGGGCAGGAGGACGAGATCACGGAGCGGGCCGAAGAACTGCTGGCCCGGTTCAAGCTCGACGCCAAGCGCGACGACTTCGCCGGATCGCTGTCCGGCGGCCAGCGCAAGCTGCTGGAGATGGCCCGCGCGCTCATGGTGCAGCCCGAGCTGGTCATGCTCGACGAGCCCATGGCCGGCGTCAACCCGGCGCTGACCCAGTCGCTGCTCGGCCACGTCAAGGACCTGCGTGAGCAGGGCATGACGGTGCTGTTCGTCGAGCACGACATGGACATGGTCCGCGACATCAGCGACTGGGTGGTCGTCATGGCGCAGGGTGCGGTCATCGCCGAGGGCCCGCCGTCGACGATCATGTCCGACGAACGTGTGATCGACGCCTACCTGGGGGCGCACCACGACGCGCCCCTGTCGGACACCGAGCTCGAGGCTCAGCTGCACGAGGCTGAGGCGGCGCTGGAGGCCGAGATCGAAGAGGAGACGCAGAAGTGAACGCCGCAGAGCCTGCCGCCCAGTCGAAGGCGGCCGTCACCGACCGCAGCGCCCACCTGGAGGGCGCCGAGAACGCCGTGCTGCGGTGCGACGAGCTGATCGCCGGCTACCTGCCGGGCGTCAACATCCTCAACGGCTCCGACCTCTACGTCAAAGACGGCGAGCTGATCGGCATCATCGGCCCCAACGGCGCCGGGAAGTCGACGCTACTCAAGGCCATGTTCGGGCTGGTCAACATCCGCAGCGGCACGGTGCTGCTCAAGGGTGAGAACATCACGAACATGAAGGCGCACTCGCTGGTCTCGCGCGGCGTCGGCTACGTCCCCCAGAACAACAACGTCTTCCCCAGCCTCACCATCGAGGAGAACCTCGAGATGGGCGCCTTCCAGGTGCCCGCGAAGTTCAAGGAGCGCTTCGAGTTCGTCGCCGAGCTGTTCCCCGCGCTCAAGGAGCGGCGCAAGCAGCGCGCCGGCTCCCTGTCCGGCGGTGAGCGGCAGATGGTCGCGATGGCCCGGGCACTCATGACCGAGCCGTCGGTGCTGCTGCTCGACGAGCCGTCCGCCGGCCTGTCCCCCAAGCTGCAGGACCTGGTGTTCCTCCAGGCCCAGCAGATCAACAAGGCGGGCGTCACGGTGATCATGGTGGAGCAGAACGCACGCCGCTGCCTGCAGATCTGCCACCGCGGCTACGTCCTCGACCAGGGCCGCAACGCCTACACCGGCACCGGGCGGCAGCTCGCCAACGACCCCAAGGTCATCGAGCTGTACCTCGGCACGCTGGCCAAGGCGTAAATCCCGATCGATACGGCGAAGGGGCTCCCCAGGGGCCCCTTCGCCGTTTTTTAATGAGCGCTGTGAAACGTTTAGCGGCAGTCGCGCTCATGTTGCCCGTCCTGCTCGTCGGCTGCCAGGACGACGAGTCCCCCCGGAAGCAGACAGGGGCGCAGCAGTACAGCACCGGCGGAGACCCCGCCGACAGCCCCTGCGCCCGCGTCGTCTCCGCCATCGGGTACGCCGGCCTCATGCTGGAGCCGAGGGGCCAGGAGGACCGGCAACACTTCGAGGACGCCCTGATCGGCCGCCTGGCGGAGGCCCGCGGCATCACGCTGCAGTTCGGCGACCGGTTGCCCGGCTCGCTCAGCGGGGCCGTGGAGACCGTCAAGACGACGACCGCGGGGCTGTCCAGGAACGACGTGCCACGTGCGCGGCAGGTGGCACTGCTGAAGCGGTACCGGGCGGCCGCCGACCGGATCGTGGCGGGCTGCGAATAGCGAAGGGCCCGGCCGTGGCGGCCGGGCCCTGTTGCTTGCTGCTGGCGTGTACTAGCCGGCGATGTTGCCGGTGCGGTACTCGAGCGCCTTGGTGGCGTACTTGTTGTCCGCGCCGTACTGGTAGATGCCGATGGTGGCGACGGCCGGGTCACCGGCGTCGTTGAACTCGACCGGGCCGCTCACGCCGTCGTAGTCGAAGTCCTTACCGGCCTTCAGCAGGTCGACGCACTCCTTGAAGCTCTTGCACTTGTCGCCGCCCTTGCTGACCTCCGCCAGCTTGGCCGCGATGTCGACGCCCGCGTCGCTCTTGGCGGCCTCGGCGGCCAGCGCGATCAGGTTGGCCGCGTCGTAGGACTCGGGGGCGTAGCTGAAGTCCTCGAGCTTGGGGTTCACCTCGCGGAGCTTCGTCTGGAAGTCCTCCGGAGCCGCGGCACCGGGGATGGTTCCCTTGACGCCGTCAAGGGTGCCCTTGGGCATCTTGAGGTAGTTGGTGTTGGACGTGTTGCCGTCAACCATGTACCACTTGTGCTTGTCGGCCGGCAGGCCCTGCTTGACCAGCTCCTGCACCACCTTGGCGGTCTCCTCGAACCCGATCAGGACGATGCCCTTGGGGTTCTTCGCCTTGAGCTTGGCCACGTCGGCCGAGAAGTCGGCGGCCTTCGGGTCGTAGTCCACGCGCTCGACCACTTCGGCGCCGCCGTCGGTGACGGTCTTCTGCACCTGGTCGGCCAGGCCCGTGCCGTAGGAGTCCTGCATCGCCATGATGCCGACCGTGTCGTTGCCGTCGGCCACGATGAGGTCACCCAGCACGCGGCCCTGCAGCTTGTCCGGCGGCGACGTGCGGAAGAACAGGTTCTTGTCCGCGACCGTAGTCAGCTCGTCGGAGGTGTTGGCCGGCGAGAAGTGCACCACGCCCGCGCCCGTGATCTTGTCGATCACCGACAGCGACACCGACGATGACGCGGCGCCGATGATGGCGTCGGCCTTCTGCGCCAGCAGCTTGTCGACCGACTGCGAGGCGATGTTCGTGGTCGTGTCGCCAGAGTCCGTGTCGAACTTGGCGACCGGCTTGCCGAGCACGCCACCGGCCTCGTTGATCTCCTTGAGCGCCAGGTCGACCCCGGCGAACTCGGGCGGGCCGAGGAAGGCGAGCGAACCGGTCTGGGGCAGCAGCGTGCCGAGGGTAAGAGTGCCATCACCCTTCGCCGCGGGTGCCGATGAGGCGGGGGCCGCAGAACTTGGCGAAGTCTGCGTGGCGGTGTCGCCGCCGCCACCGCCGCAGGCTGTCAGGGCGAGGCTGGTGGCAGCCACGACAGCCAGCGCCCGCCCCACGGGAGCAATGCGGATCATGAAGTGTCTCCTTCAATCAGTTCGGGATCCCTCAGCACCGCTGAGCGTTCCCGATCGAATAACGGAAACGTACAAAACGTTGCGTGTTCCAACCAGATCCTGGGAGGAACTGTCGGCACTTGGATGCGGAGTCGTAATCAGTCCTCAACTTACGGACCTGGGCAAGGACGCTTAAAGTGCATCGAGTGAAGCGTTTTACCCGGGCTTTTGCCGTCGCCATGCTCGCCGCCGGTTGCTCCACGTCCGAGCCACCCTCGCCGCCTCCCGCCACACCGCCCGCCGGCGTATCTGTCTCACTGGTGCAGTGGCGCTCCGACGAACCATTGCACGCGATCCACGTAGCCGTCCGCAATACGACGAACACGCCAGTGTTTTTCGCCGACCTCCAACTGGTCACGCCCTCGTTCAAAACGCTCCCCGCACAAAAAACCGACGCCATCATCAAGCGGACGGAGCGTACGGACCTGCGCATCCCCTACGGCGCCGGCAACTGCCTGCCTCAGGGCCTGCCCGAGGTGCGCCCGGCCACGGTCGTGGCCCACCTCAGCACAGGCTCAGAACAGCCGCACAAGGTGGTCTTCAACGTCCCCCACCCCGACCCGCTGCTGGCCAGACTGCTGCGTGACGAATGCTCCGAATACCTGATCAAGCAGGTGGCCGGCATCGAGTTCGGCCCGGAATGGAAGCAGTCGGGCAAAGCCATGCTGGGCACGCTGGTGATCACCCGCCGCACCCCTGGCAAGGTGACACTGAGCGACATGGGTGGCACCACCCACTACATCGTCACGCCCGAACGGCGGCCGCTCGGGACGCTCGAGGCCGGCGCGCAGCGACTGGAGGTGCCTATCACGCTCACCCCGGGCCGCTGCGACGCACACGCCTTCGCCGAGGCCAAGAAGGCCTTCCTGTTCCCCGTGCGGGCCAGCGTCGACGGAGGCCAGGAACGCGTGGTCATCGTGACGCCGCCCCAGCCGGAGCGGGATCGCCTCATCAAGTGGGCGGCCAAGGTGTGCGGCCTGGAAGGCTGACCATCGGCCGGCCCCGGAGAACCGCAGCCGGCACCCGGTAGGAGCGGATCGCGGCCGCGACGACCCCGCTCAGCTCCGCTCGGCCGCGTCGTCTATAACGATCTGGGCAACCTCACGCATGCTCAACCGCCGGTCCATGGACGCCTTCTGAATCCACCGGAACGCCTGCGGCTCCGTCCAGCCGTGCTGCGTCATCAGCTGACCCTTCGCCCGCTCCACCAGCTTCCTCGTCTCCAGCCGCTCCGACAGGCTCGACACCTCGGCCGCCAGCGCGACCATCTCCTCGTGCCTGCTGACCGCCATCTCGATGGCCGGCACCAGATCCGCCTTCGTGAACGGCTTCACCAGATAGGCCATCGCCCCCGCGTCCCGCGCCCGTTCCACCAGGTCACGCTGGGAAAAAGCGGTCAGGATCAGGCACGGGGCGATCCGCTCCGCCACGATCCGCTCCGCCGCTGAGATGCCGTCGAGCACCGGCATCTTGACGTCCAGGATGACGAGGTCGGGCCTCAGCTCGGCGGCCAGCCGGATCGCCTGCTCACCGTCCCCGGCCTCGCCCACGACGACGTAGCCGTCCTCCTGGAGCATCTCCTTGAGGTCGAGGCGGATCAGGGCCTCGTCTTCCGCGATCACTACTCGCCGCTGCGTACTCACGAGCAGAAGAGTACCGACGTCCGGTACATTGGAGCCACGCTGGCGCCCTGCGGCTGATCAACATTGGCGGTGGGGTGTGCCAACGATCCGGACAAGTCCGGATTTTTCAGCCGGAATGATGGAATGGCAGACATGGACGCCTCAAAAGCGTCTGCTCGAAAGGGCGTGCGGGTTCGAATCCCGCTTCCGGCACCGTAGCGAGCCGCTCTACGTCGGCCCCACTCACCAGGGCACCGTTCCCGCGTCGTCGAAGAAGCCGCCCGTCGGCCCGTCCGGCGGCAAGGTGGCGAGCTTGACGATGACGGCGGCGCCCTCGGCAGCCGTGCGGGTGATCGGGAACGGCAGGTCCTTGGTGAAGTCGGTGGCGCAGGCGCCCGGGGCGGCGGCGTTGACGAGGATGCCGTCCTTGCTGAGCTCCTTGGCGTACTGGACGGTGAGCTGGTTGAGCGCGGTCTTGGACACCGGGTAGGTGGCGGAGGCCGGCAGGCCGGACATGTAGTGCTCGGGGTCGGTGTGGTGGCCGAGGGAGCCGACGCCGCTGGAGACGTTGACGATGCGGCCCGCGGGTGAGCGTCTGAGCAGGGGCAGCAGAGCATTGGTGACCATGAGGACGCCGATGACGTTCGTCTCGAACACCTCCCGCACGGTCGCCGCCGTCGTCGTGCTGGGAAGTCCGAGCAGCGGGCCGGAGATGCCGGCGTTGTTGACGAGCACGTCGAGACGGGGCAGGCCGGCGGCCGCGGCTTCGATCGTGGCCGGGTCGGTGACGTCGAGCACGATCGGCCGAACGTCGCCTCCGGCCGCGCGCAGCCGGGCGGCGGCCTGTTCGCCGCGCGTGCGGTCGCGGGAGCCGAGCAGCACGGTCATGCCCTTGGCCGCGAGTCCTGCGGCGACTTCGTATCCGATTCCCTTGTTGGCCCCGGTCACCAGGGCCGTGGTGTTGTCGGTCATGTCGGGAAGCACATCACCGGAGGTCGTCGCGAGGCCAACACCGGCTGGGTCGCGGGCAATACCCTGAGGGTATGGAGACGCGCGAGCTGGTCTACTTCCTGGCGGTCGCGGAGGAGCTGCATTTCGGGCGGGCGGCCGAAAGGCTGGGGATGGCGCAGCCGCCGTTGTCGCGGGCGATCCAGAAGCTGGAGCGGCGGCTGGGGGTGAGGTTGTTCGACCGGTCCAGTCGCGGGGTCTCGCTGACCGCGGCGGGCGAGGTGCTGGCCAGGGAGGCGGCCAAGGTCCTCGACGCGGCGGCCGCCGCGGCGGCGCGCACCCAGCGGGCCAGCCGTACGGAGCCCTGCTTGGTGGTGGCGCTGAAGCCGGGCGGGGATGGCGGGCTGCTGCCGGACATCCTGGAGGCGTACCGCGCTCATCCGGACGCCGTCGAGGTGGAGCTGGTGTTGTGCGGGGTGGCGGAGCGGGCGCGGCTGGTCCGCGACGGCACGGCGGACGTGGCGTTCCTGCACATCCCGTACGAGGACCTGGCAGGGTTCGACAGCGAGCCGCTCCGGGTGGAGGGCAGCGTCGCGATCGTCCCCCGAGGGCACCGGCTGACGGGGCGGGCGTTCGTGCGCGTGGCCGAGCTCGAGGCCGATCCGGCCCCTTTGTGGCCGAGGCAGCATGCGGACATCAACGATCCCGCGACGTTGATGCAGCTGGTCGCGCTGGGCCGGTTGATCGCGATGGCGCCGGAGTCGGTGACGCCTCACCTCGGGCGCGACCTCGTAGTCGTGCCGGTCCTGGACGGTCCGCCGACGACGGTGGTGCTGGCCTGGCCGGAGCGAACGCGGTCACGGGCGCTCGCGGCCTTCGTGCGCACGGCCTCGGCCGTCGCCGAACGCCTGTCCCCCGCGCCGGCCTGACGACGGGTGGCGGCTTTTCGGGACCGCTCCCACCGGGAATAGCCGACTGGAGATCAACGAATACGGGGGTGGGCGGGATGCCGTTGAGCGTGGCGGAGCGGGAGGCCTTCCTGGCGGAGCCGCACATCGCAGGCCTGGCGGTCGAGGCGGGCGAGGGCCGGGCGCCGCTGGCGGTGCCCGTCTGGTACGACTACAGCCCCGGCGGGGAGCTCCGCTTCCTGACGGACGGCGACTCGGTCAAGGCGAAGCTGATCGCGAAGGCGGGCCGGTTCTCGATGTTGGTCCAGCGGGTCAGCCCGACGTATCGGTACGTGTCAGTGGAGGGGCCTGTCGTGCGTACCGATCCCACGACGCTGGAGGACCTGACCCGCATCTCCGCCCGATACCTGCCGCCGGACGCGGCGGCGGGTTATGTGCAGGGCGCGGACCTGCACGCGCTCGTGACATTCGTGATGCGCCCGGAACGCTGGCTCTCGGCCGACCTGGGCGCCCTTGGCTGACCCACCCCCGGCCTGGTGCTCTCGGGTGAGCCGCGTACCGGTATTTTGGGGCCCGTGACGACTGCTATCGATCCCACCTCGACCGGCGCGTTCGGCGTCGGCCTCGCGACCATCGCCGCCGACGGCACCGTACTCGACACCTGGTTCCCCGCTCCCGAGCTGGGCGAGGCGCCCCTTTCGGGCACCGCGCGGCTGTCCGCCGCCGAGGCCGGTGAGCTGGCCTCGTTGACGGGCCCCGACACGGCGCGGGGCGTGGAGGTGGTGGCGGTGCGCACCGGCATCGCCAAGCTGCCGGAGGCGCCCGTGGACGCCCACGACGTCTACCTGCGCCTGCACCTGCTCTCCGCCCGCCTGATCAAGCCGCACGGGGCCAACCTGGACGGCGTCTTCGGCCTGCTGGCGAACGTGGTGTGGACCAACTTCGGGCCGTGCCCGGTGCCGGACTTCGAGCAGACCCGCCTGCGGCTGCGGGCGAGGGGCGCGGTGACGGTCTACGGGGTGGACAAGTTCCCGCGGATGGTGGACTACGTGCTGCCGTCGGGCGTGCGGATCGCCGACGCCGACCGGGTACGCCTGGGCGCGCACCTGGCCGGCGGCACGACGGTCATGCACGAGGGTTTCGTGAACTTCAACGCCGGCACGCTGGGCTCCTCGATGGTCGAGGGCCGGATCTCGGCGGGCGTCGTGGTCGGCGACGGCTCCGACGTGGGCGGCGGCGCCTCGATCATGGGTACGCTCTCGGGCGGCGGCAAGCAGGTCATCTCGATCGGTGAGCGCTGCCTGCTGGGCGCCAACGCCGGCATCGGCATCTCGCTGGGCGACGACTGCGTGGTGGAGGCCGGCCTCTACGTGACGGCGGGCACGAAGGTCGCCCTCCCCGACGGCAAGGTGGTCAAGGCGGCCGAGCTGTCCGGCGCGAACGGGATCCTCCTGCGGCGCAACTCCCAGTCGGGCGCCGTCGAGGCGGTCCCCCGCACGGGCACCGGCATCGAGCTCAACGCCGCCCTCCACGCCAACTGAGGCGAGCCGGCCAACCCGGCCCCGGGTAGGCACGCCGGCTGCCCCGTGACCGTCTTTCCGGACCACGGCACGGCAGCCGGCCACGTGCGTAAGGCCCCGGAGCAAGGGCGTCGCCGCAAGAAGGCCCAGCCGCCACGCGCAGAGCACACCGACGCAAGGGCAAGAACCTGGCTCAGCACGCCAGGCGCGAGGACTTCGGACGCCGTTCTGTTGACGCAGGCGCCGGCGCGAGAACTTCGGGCACCGTGCTGCGGTCCAGGCGCCGGCACGAGGACTTCGGGCACCGCTCTGTGGCGCAGGCCTGCAGCGCGGCATCGGGGTCGCGCTGTGGCGCCAGGCCGACAGGACGGCACCGGGGTCGCGCCGTGGCGCAGCACGACAGAGCGGCAACGGAGTCGCGCCGTGGCGCAGCACGACAGAGCGGCAACGGAGTCGCGCCGTGGCGCAGCACGACAGAGCGGCAACGGAGTCGCGCCGTGGCGCAAGCCGACAAGACGGCAACGGAGTCCCGCTGAGGCGCAGCACGACAGCGGCGGCTCGCAGCCAGGCAACGCAGCGGAGCTCAGGACCGGCGCGTAGCGGGTAGCGCACTGCGTTGCGGCACCATGAACCGTCCCCGACGGCGCGCCACACGGCCCAGCCGCAGACCACGGTCTTGGTCAAGGTTGCGCCGTCACGGCGGCGCGGCGGTGAAGCTGGTAACCGTCCCCCTGGAGGGCCGGTCACCAGCGTCGGCGGTTGGAGCCCAGGTGGCCTGCCGTAAAAATAGAAGACCTAACTCGCGTGGGACACCGCCGAGCCGATGGTGTGGACGCGCAGGGCGTTGGTGGAGCCCGGGGTGCCGGGAGGCGAGCCGGCCACGATGACCACCTTGTCCCCCTTCTCCAGCCGCCCCAGCGACAACAACGACGCCTCGACCTGCCGCACCATGTCATCGGTGTGATGCACGAACGGCACGTGGAACGTCTCCACCCCCCACGTCAGCGACAGCTGCCCCCGCACGTGGGGGGCCGAGGTGAAGGCCAGCAGCGGGATCGGCGAGCGGTAGCGGGCCAGCCGCCGCGCCGTCTCGCCTGACATCGTGAAGGCCACCAGCGCCTTGGCGCCCACGATGGCGCCCACCTCGGCCGCGGCCCGCGCGATGGCGCCGCCTGTGGTCTCGGGCATGCGCTCCAGCGTGTGGGTGGCCCGCAGGGAGGAGGCCTCGGCGGCGCAGGCGATGCGGTCCATCGTGGAGACGGATTCGATCGGGTAGTTGCCGACCGACGTCTCGCCCGACAGCATGATCGCGTCGGCGCCATCCATGACGGCGTAGGCCACGTCGGAGGCTTCGGCGCGGGTGGGGCGCGGGGCGCTCATCATCGAGTCGAGCATCTGGGTGGCGACGATGACCGGGCGGGCCTTCTCGCGGCACAGCTCGATGATGCGCCGCTGCACGATCGGCACCTGCTCCAGGGGCAGCTCGACGCCGAGGTCGCCGCGGGCGACCATGATGCCGTCGAAGGCCTCGATGATGTCGGGGAGGCGGTCGACGGCCTGCGGCTTCTCGATCTTGGCGAGCAGCGGCAGGCGCACGGCCTCCTGCTCCATGATGTTGCGCACCACGTCGGCGTCGGACGGGCGGCGGACGAAGGACAGGGCGATCATGTCGCAGCCGGTGCGCAGCGCCCAGCGCAGGTCGGCCTCGTCCTTGTCGGTCAGCGCGGGCGCGCTGACGTTGACGCCGGGGAGGTTGAGGCCCTTGTTGTCGGAGATCATGCCGCCGATGACGACGCGGGTGACGACGCGATCGCCGTCGACCCGGGTCACCTCGAGCACGAGGCGGCCGTCGTCGACCAGGATCGTGTCACCAGACCGCACGTCGTAGGGCAGCCCCTTGTAGGTGGTGGAGACCTGCTCGCGGTCTCCCGGCACGTCTTCGGTGGTGATGGCGAAGACGTCGCCGAAGCCGAGCCTGACTGGCCCCTCTTCGAAGGTGCCCACGCGGATCTTGGGGCCCTGCAGGTCGGCAAGCACGCCTACGCCACGGCCGAGATCGGCCGCCACCCTCCTCACGCGGTCGTAGACCTCTCGGTGCAAGTCATGATTGCCGTGGCTGAGGTTGAACCGCGCCACGTCCATGCCCGCGGCGATCAGCTCGCGGAGGCGTTCTTCGGACGAAGTGGCAGGGCCTAGGGTGCAGACGATTTTCGCGCGACGAGTCACGAGTCCTACCTTAATTGGTACAGACCACTTGGCAGTCATTGACGCCGGAGAACGTACCCGACGTAGGAGAACAGCACGAGAACGGCTACCCCCAGGCGTGCCAAGTTCGTGTACTCCTCCGGGTAGATCACGCCCTCGATGTAGTGGTCGATGAAGCCGGACGCCGGCAGCCCTTGCGTCCCGGCCTGCCGCCGCCCCCAGTCCTCGGCGAGGGTCAGCGGGCACTCTACGCTGGTGACGACCGACAACACGCCCCAGGCGACCACGGCGAGGTGGGCCCAGATCGTCCGCCGCCACCGCCACGCCAGGAATCCGCCCACCGCCATGTAGGCGAGGAACAGGAAGTGCACCATCATCGCGGCGTCCGCGACGAGGCGATACATCATGGTTCGAAGGTAGCCGCCTTCCAGGCGTCCACCATGCCTCGTCCGTAGAAACCGTTACGGGATTGCTCTCCTTCGCACATGTGCGTGTCGGTCTGGCCGTAGGACTTGTAGACGTACTGGCGGGGTGTCGGGCACGGCTTCTGGACGGCGCTCTTGTAGAGGAGGTCCTCGACGGTGGCGGGGGCGAGGGACAGCGCCCCGCCGGCGCCAGGCTTGCCGAAGCGGCTGATGAGGATGGCGGCGACGCCGGTGGCGTGGGGGGCGGCCATGGAGGTGCCGTCCAGGTACTGGTAGTAGGCGCACGGTCTGCGCGTGCAGTCCCGTACGACGTCCGCGCCCTTCGGGTTGCCCGAGGCGTCGATCCGGCCGGCGGCGCGCAGCACGCGCTCGGGAGCGGCGCCCAGGATGGACCGGGTGGCCTTGGCGCCCGTGCCGTCGAGCACGTCGCCGCCCGGGGCGGACAGGTCGGTCTGCTCGACGCCGTAGTCGCTGTAGATGGCCTTGCGTCCGGAGGGGCCGATCGAGGAGACGGAGATGACACCGTTGGACTCGGCGGGCACGTTGATGCAGGAGTTGTCGACCCTGCGGACCTTCTGCTCGCCTTCGGGGTAGCCGGGACTCTTGTCGTCGACCGTGGGGCGGCCGAGGTCGGCGGCGCCGTTGCCGAGCGCGGAGACCAGGGTGACGCCCTTGCCGCGGGCGTAGTCGATGGCCCGCTGCATGCCGGTGATGATGGCCTGCTGCTCGAGCTGCTGCTTCCTGGAGTCGGATTTGTTGTTCGTGCAGTTGAACAGCCAGGGGTCGACGAAATAGCTCATGTTGGCGACGTCGACGCCGATGTCGGCGGCGTAGGTGAGCGCGTCGAGGCTGGGCTTGAGGAAGAAGAACCCGGAGTCCTGGCCGGCCCGGATGTTCACCAGCCGCACGTCCGGGGCGACGCCGGCGATGCCGATGCCGTTGATCGGGGCGGCGATGGTGCTGGCCACGTGGGTGCCGTGGCCGTCGTCGTCCTCGTCGACCGGGTCCTTGCAGTCCTTGGCCTCGCACGGGCCGTCCAGCGTCTCGCCGTTGTCGTCCTTGGGCTTGTCGGTGACGAAGTTGCGGCTGAGCTCGCGGTCGAAGTTGGCGGCGATGTCGGGGTGCTTGCCGTCGATGCCGGTGTCGATGACCCCGACCAGCACCTGCCTGCTGCCGGGCACCTTGGCGTTCGCGCGGTCGGCGCCGATCATCCGCATGTCCCACTGGAGGCCGGCGAGCGGCTCGCCGGGGCGGCTCGCGAGGAGCGCCGACGCGTCGGGAAAGGCCGCGGGTCCGGTTCGGCGGGCCGCGGGTCCGGTACGGCGGGCCGCGGTCGAGCCGATGGCCCGATCCGGGGAGACACCTACGATGGCCGGGTCGGTTCCCAGGTCCTCTGCGAAGGTCCTGCCGCCGCCGTCGGCCAGGAGGTAGCCGAGCCTGGGGTCCTCGCCCACGGTGGTGCCGCCCGCCCGCTCGACGGCCTTCAGCGCCTGCTGGTGCCGGCCCGCGGCGTAGAAGACGAGGAAGTCGGCATGCTGGACGGAGGGGCTGGTCGGCTTGCTCTGGGTGCCGCCGCCTGCGGGGGGCGTGGCTGAGCAGGCGGCGAGCGCGACCACGGCAGCCAGTGCCGTCCAGCCAGAGGCGACTCGCCGCATTGTTCCCCCATCCGCCGACTTGCCGCAGAACCTGCATCTTCCCGACAGTCATCGACTGATGCAACTTCGTAGTGAAATTCCGCTCGATCAGGGGCGAAGCGGACCACACCGAGAAGTCCGCTTCGCCCCAGCTCGCGGCCGGGGTCAGCGGGTCAGGTCGATCTCGGCACCGCCGAAGACGACCTGGCGCGGCATGGGCGAGGCGAGGAAGTCGTGCGGGAAGCCGAGCTCGACCCGGCTGGCCTCCTCCAGCGCGGCCAGCTGGCTCTCGGTGAAGCGCACGTCGAGCGCACCCAGGTTGTCCTCGAGCTGCGCCGGCGTACGCGCCCCCACGATCGGCGCCGTGACGCCGGGGTTGAGCGTCGTCCAGGCCAGCGCGACCTGCGACGGCTTCACGCCCAGCTCACCGGCGACCTGCTTGACCACGTCGGCGATGTCCAGGGCCCGCTCGGTCAGCACGCCGTTGGCCGCCGCCACGTTCTTGCGGGTTCCGGATGGGTCGGCGGTACCCTCGCCGGCGTCGAGGTCGGCCCTGGTGTACTTGCCGGTCAGCACCCCGCTGGCCAGCGGCGACCACGGGATCACGCCGAGCCCCATCTCGCGCGCCATCGGGATGAGATCGCGCTCCACCGTGCGCTGGACCAGGCTGTACTCGATCTGCAGGGCGATCAGCGGCGCCCAGCCCCGCAGGTCGGCGATGGCCTGCATGCGGGAGACCTGCCAGGCGGGCGCGTCGGAGATGCCGACATAGAGGACCTTGCCCATCCTGACGAGGTCGTCCATGGCGCGCAAGATCTCCTCGACGGGGGTGGTGAAGTCCCAGGCGTGCAAATAGAGCAGGTCGATGTAGTCGGTGTTGAGCCGGCGCAGGCTCGCCTCCACCGATTGGACCATGCTCTTGCGGTGGTTGCCGCCGGAGTTCGGATCGCCGGGGCGCCTGGCCATGGTGTATTTCGTGGCGATCACCAGCTGCTCGCGCCGGCCCGCTGCGAAGTCGCCGAGCATCGTCTCGGCGCTGCCTTCTGTGTACTGGCTGGCGGTGTCGATGAAGTTGCCGCCGCGGTCCAGGTAGATGTCGAAGATCCGGCGGGACTCGTCCTTGTCCGAGCCCCAGCCCCAATCCGTCCCGAACGTCATGGTCCCCAGGGCCAGCGGCGAGACCCGCAGGCCGGAGCGGCCGAGCAACCGGTACGTGTCAAGAGTCGTCATGGCATCCAGGCTCCTGCGCGGGCGAGCGGCGCGTAAGGGAAGGCTCTTCCTGGGACTGGCCTTCCCAGTCATAGGATTGAACCGATGAGCACCGTGGACCAGACCCGCGAACTGGCGGCCTTCCTGCGCACCCGCCGCGAACGCCTGGATCCCCGTGACGTCGCGCTGCCCGCCCGCCGCTCCCAGCGCCGCACTCCCGGCCTGCGCAGGGAAGAGGTCGCCGAGCTGGCCGGCGTCAGCGTCGACTACGTCATTCGCCTGGAGCAGGGCCGTGGCCTGCGTCCATCGCCTGAGGTGCTGGAGGCGCTGGCCGGGGCGCTGCGCCTCAACGAGGACGAGCGGGTCTACCTGTTCGACCTCGCCCAGCAGCGGCCGACCACGCGCCGCACGGCGCGCCTGCGGGCCACCGCTGACGAGGCGGGCCCGGTCTCCCGGCTCGTGCTCGACCTGTCCCCGCTGCCGGCCATGCTGCTCAACCACCGGTTCGACATCATCGCGTGGAACCCGGAGATGGCGGCTCTGGTGGTCGACTTCGGCGCGCTGCCTTCGGAGCAGCGCAACAGCATGTGGTTGTGCACGCTGCACCCGGGCCTGCGCGACTTCTACCACGATCGGGAGCGCACACTGCGCGAAGGCATCGCGGACCTGCGGGCAGCGTGGGCGGCCCACCCCGACGACACGGCCCTGTCGGAGCTGATCGACGAGCTGACCTCCGGCAGCGAGGAGGTCGCCCGCCTGTGGGCGCTGCGCGACGTCCGCGTGAACGGCCGCGGCAAGAAGCGGCTGCGGCACGCCACGGCCGGCCCGCTGACCGTCGAATACGAGGTGCTGGCCCCGCTGCAGGCTCCGGGGCAGCGGCTGGTCATCTACCGTGCCGCCGACCCGGCGTCCCAGCGCGCGCTGGACGCGGTCACGGCCACGTGCGACCGCGTCAGACCCCTCATGAGCGCCGAAGCCCCGGCGGCCGGACGCGCCTGACGGCGGCGCGCCCGGCGGCCGGGGCAGGCGATATCAGACCAGCGGCCGCGCGGTCGGCAGGATCGGGTACGGCAGCGCCGTCTCCCCGGTCAGGTAGCGGTCCACGCCCGAGGCGGCGGCACGCCCCTCGGCGATGGCCCACACGATGAGCGACTGCCCGCGCCCCATGTCACCGGCCACGAACACGCCGTCGACCTTGGACATGTACGTCTTGTCGCGCGAGACGTTGCCCCGCTTGTCGTAGAAGCCGTCGCCGCCGTCCTCGGCCAGGTCCTGCAGCAGGGCGCCCTTCTCGGGGCCGAGGAAGCCCATGGACAGGGTGACCAGCTCGGCCGGGATCTCCCGCTCGGTGCCCGGGATGGGCTTGAACCCGCTCTGCGGCCCCTCGACCTCGACCAGGCGCAGCGCCCGCACGTTGCCGTCGGCGTCGCCGGCGAACTCGGTGGTGGACACCGCGTAGACCCGCTCTCCGCCGCCGTCGGCCAGCTCCTCGTGGGCGCTCTCCATCTTGAACAGGATGGGGAACGTGGGCCACGGCTGGCTGCCGGGCCGGGAGGCCGGCGGCTGCGGCATGATCTCGAGCTGGGTGACGGACTTGGCGCCCTGCCTGATCGCCGTGCCGATGCAGTCGGCGCCGGTGTCGCCGCCGCCGATCACCACGACGTGCTTGCCCTCGGCCGAGATGGGCGGGACCGCGTAGTCGCCCTCCTGGACCTTGTTGGACAGCGGCAGGTACTCCATCGCCTGGTAGATGCCCTTGAGCTCGCGCCCGGCCACCGTCAGGTCACGCCACTGGGTGGCGCCGCCGGCCAGCACGACCGCGTCGAACTCCGCGCGCAGCTGCGCGGCCGTGACGTCCACGCCCACGTTGACGCTGGTGCGGAACTCGGTGCCCTCGGCCCGCATCTGCTCCAGGCGGCGCTCGATGTGCCGCTTCTCCATCTTGAACTCGGGGATGCCGTAGCGCAGCAGGCCGCCGATGCGGTCGGCCCGTTCGAACACCACCACGTCGTGCCCGGCCCTGGTGAGCTGCTGGGCGGCGGCCAGGCCCGCCGGGCCCGAGCCGACGACCGCGACCTTCTTGCCGGTCTTGACGGCCGGAGGCTGCGGGGTCACCCAGCCCTCGGCGAACGCCCGGTCGATGATCTCGACTTCGACCCGCTTGATCGCCACCGGGTCGGAGTTGATGCCCAGCACGCACGCCGCCTCACACGGAGCCGGGCAGAGCCTGCCGGTGAACTCCGGGAAGTTGTTCGTGGCGTGCAGCCGCTCGATCGCCTCGCGCCAGTCGGTGCGGTAGACGAGGTCGTTCCACTCGGGGATGAGGTTGCCCAGCGGGCAGCCGTTGTGGCAGAACGGGATGCCGCAGTCCATGCAGCGGGCCGCCTGCTTGGTCAGCTTCTCCTGCGAGAAGTCCTGGTAGACCTCACGCCAGTCGCTGATCCGCACATCGACGGGGCGGCGCGCCGGCAGCTCCCGGTCGTGCGTGAGAAAACCCTTGGGGTCAGCCATCGGTACGCCTCCTTAGCCCTGAACCGCGGCTGCCATGACCGCCTCGTCGATGTCTCTGCCTTCGATGCGGGCGGCCTCGGCGGCGGCCAGCACCCTCTTGTAGTCCGTCGGCATGATCTTGCCGAACCTGCCGACCGCCTGGTCCCACTCCGCCAGCAGCTGCTTGGCGACGGGGGACGCGGTCTCCGCGAAGTGCTTCTCGACGGTCTCCTTGAGGAACTCGGCGTCCTCCTCGGTGAGCGCCTCGATGGCGACCATCTCGCGGTTGACCCGCTCGGGCTTGAGGTCCAGCAGGTACGCGATGCCGCCCGACATGCCGGCCGCGAAGTTGCGCCCGGTCGGGCCGAGGACGACGGCCCGGCCGCCCGTCATGTACTCGCAGCCGTGGTCGCCCACGCCCTCGACGACCGCCGTGGCGCCGGAGTTGCGCACGCAGAACCGCTCGCCCACGACGCCGCGGACGAACGCCTCACCGGACGTGGCCCCGTACAGGGCGACGTTGCCGGCGATGATGTGCCCGTCGAGCGGGGCCTCCTCGTGCGGCCGGACGGTGATCCGCCCGCCGGACAGGCCCTTGCCGAGGTAGTCGTTGGCGTCGCCGGTCAGGCGCAGCGTGATCCCGCGCGGCATGAACGCGCCGAACGAGTTGCCCGCCGAGCCGGTGAAGGAGATGTCGATGGTGTTGTCGGGCAGGCCCGCGCCGCCGTACCGCTTGGTGACCTGGTAGCCGAGCATGGTGCCGACCGTGCGGTTCACGTTGCGGATGGGCAGCTCCAGCGTGACCGGGGTGCGCTCGTTGAGCGCGCCCTCGGCGAGCTGGATGAGCGTGTTGTCCAGCGCGTGCTGCAGCCCGTGGTCCTGCTCGATGACCTTGTGCAGCGCGGTGCCGGCGGGCAGCTCGGGCTGGTGCAGGATCGGCGACAGGTCGAGCCCGCTCGCCTTCCAGTGCTCCTCGGCCGCCGTCGTGTCGAGCAGCTCGACGTGGCCGATCGCCTCGTCGAGCGTGCGGAAGCCCAGCTCGGCCAGGTATTCGCGGATCTCCTCGGCGATGAACTCGAAGAAGTTGACCACGAACTCGGGCTTGCCGGTGAAGCGCTTGCGCAGCTCGGGGTTCTGCGTGGCGACGCCCACGGGGCAGGTGTCGAGGTGGCAGACCCGCATCATCACGCAGCCGGAGACGACGAGGGGCGCGGTGGCGAAGCCGTACTCCTCGGCGCCGAGCAGCGCGGCGATGACGACGTCGCGGCCGGTCTTGAGCTGGCCGTCGACCTGGACGACGATGCGGTCGCGCAGGTCGTTGAGCAGCAGCGTCTGCTGGGTCTCGGCCAGGCCGAGCTCCCACGGGGCGCCCGCGTGCTTGAGCGAGGTGAGCGGCGAGGCGCCGGTGCCGCCGTCGTGCCCGGAGATGAGCACCACGTCGGCGTGCGCCTTCGACACACCCGCGGCGACCGTGCCGACACCGACCTCGGCGACCAGCTTCACGTGGACCCTGGCCTCCGGGTTGGAGTTCTTCAGGTCGTGGATCAGCTGGGCCAGGTCCTCGATCGAGTAGATGTCGTGGTGCGGCGGCGGAGAGATGAGGCCGACGCCGGGCGTGGAGTGCCGGGTCTTGGCGATCCACGGGTAGACCTTGTGGCCGGGCAGCTGGCCGCCCTCGCCGGGCTTGGCGCCCTGGGCCATCTTGATCTGCAGGTCGGCGGCGTTGACCAGGTATTCGCTGGTGACGCCGAACCGGCCGGAGGCCACCTGCTTGATCGCGGACCGGCGGGCGGGGTCATAGAGCCGCTCGGGGTCCTCGCCTCCCTCGCCGGTGTTGGACTTGCCGCCGAGCTGGTTCATCGCGATGGCGAGCGTCTCGTGCGCCTCCATCGAGATGGAGCCGTACGACATCGCGCCGGTGGAGAACCGCTTGACGATGCTCTCGACGGGCTCGACCTCGTCGATGGGGATCGGGTTGCCCTTGCGCAGCTTGAACAGGCCACGCAGGGTCATCAGCCGCTCCGCCTGGGAGTCGACGAGGTTCGTGTACTCCTTGAAGATCTCGTAGCGGCGCGTCCTGGTGGCGTGCTGCAGCTTGAAGACCGTCTCGGGGTTGAACAGGTGCGGCTCGCCCTCGCGCCGCCACTGGTATTCGCCGCCGACCTGGAGCCTGCGGTGGGCGTTCTCGGCCCGCGGGTAGGCGTGCCGGTGCCGCTGCGCGACCTCCTCGGCCAGCACGTCGAAGCCGACGCCGCCCAGGCGCGAGGTGGTGCCGGTGAAGCAGGAGTCGATGACCTCCTGGCTCAGGCCGAGCGCCTCGAAGATCTGCGCGCCGGTGTAGGAGGCCACCGTCGACACGCCCATCTTGGACATGACCTTGATGACGCCCTTGCCGTACGCCTTGATCAGGTTGCGCACGGCCTTGTGCTTGTCGAGCTGCAGGACGCCGGTGTCGACCAGGTCCTCGACGGTCTCGATCGCCAGGTACGGGTTGATCGCGCCGGCGCCGTAGCCGATGAGCAGCGCCATGTGGTGGCACTCGCGGGCCTCGGCGGTCTCGACGACCAGGCCGATCTTGGTGCGGGTCTTCTCCTGGATCAGGTGGTGGTGCACCGCGCCGGTCAGCAGCAGCGACGGGATCGGCGCCAGCGTCTCGGACGAGCCGCGGTCGCTCAGCACGAGGATGCGGGCGCCGTCGGCGATCGCCTGGGACGCCTCGGCCCGGATCTCTTCCAGGCGGCGCAGCAGCGCCTCGCCGCCGCCGGCGACCTCGTACAGGCCGCTGATGACGTGCGGGTGGAAGCCGGGCAGGTCGTGCTCGTCGTTGATGTGGATGATCTTGGCGAGCTCGTCGTTGTCGAGCACCGGGTACGGCAGCACGAGCTGACGGCACGAGCTCGGACCCGGGTCGAGCAGGTTGCCCTCGGGGCCGATGGTGCTGGCCAGGGAGGTGACCAGCTCCTCACGGATGGCGTCCAGCGGCGGGTTGGTGACCTGCGCGAACAGCTGCGTGAAGTAGTCGAACAGCAGCCGCGGCTTCTCGCTCAGCACGGCGACGGGCGTGTCGGTGCCCATGGAGCCGATCGGCTCCTGGCCGGCCTTCGCCATCGGCGACAGGATGATGCGCAGCTCTTCCTCGGTGTAGCCGAAGGTCTGCTGCCGCTTGACGAGCGCCTCGTGCGTGGGGATCTCCCGCTGGCGGGCCGGCAGCTCCTCGAAGCGGACGAGGCCCGCGTGCAGCCACTCCTCGTAAGGCAGCTCGGCGGCCAGCTCGGCCTTGATCTCGTCGTCCTCGATGATCTTGCCGCGGGCGGTGTCGATGAGGAACATCTTGCCGGGCTGCAGGCGGCCCTTGCGGACGACGTCTTCGGGCTTGATGTCCAGCACGCCGGCCTCGGAGGCCAGCACGACCAGGCCGTCGGCGGTCACCCAGAAGCGTCCGGGGCGCAGGCCGTTGCGGTCGAGCACGGCGCCGGCGAGGGTGCCGTCGGTGAAGGTGATCGAGGCGGGGCCGTCCCAGGCCTCCATCATCGAGGAGTGGAACTCGTAGAAGGCCCGGCGGGCCGGGTCCATCTCGGTGTGGTTCTCCCACGCCTCGGGGATCATCATGAGCACGGCGTGCGGGAGGCTGCGGCCGCCGATGTGGAGCAGCTCCAGGGCCTCGTCGAAGCTGGCGGTGTCGCTGCCATCCGGGTCACAGATGGGGAAAAGTCGCGAAATATCGCCCGGGATGTGGGCGGAGGCCAGCATCGCCTCGCGGGCCCGCATCCAGTTGCGGTTGCCCTTGACCGTGTTGATCTCGCCGTTGTGGGCGATGTAGCGGTAGGGGTGCGCCAGCGGCCAGCTGGGGAAGGTGTTGGTGGAGAAACGCGAGTGCACCAGGGCGATCGCGGTCTCGTAGCGCTCGTCGGACAGGTCGGGGAAGAACGGCTCGACCTGGTCGGGGGTGAGCATGCCCTTGTAGACGATCGTGCGCGCCGACAGCGAGGGGAAGTAGACGTCCGCCTCGTGCTCGGCCCTCTTGCGCAGGCAGAACGCCAGCCGGTCCAGCTCCAGCCCCTCGTGCCCGTCGGGGCTCGACACGAACAGCTGGGCGAAGTGCGGCATGACGGCCCGGGCGCTCGGCCCCGGCAGCTCGCGGTCGACCGGCACCTCGCGCCAGCCGAGCACGGTGAGGCCCTCTTCGGCCGCGATCTCCTCGATCAGGCCCGTCGCGACGCTCCTGGCCTGCTCGTCGAACGGCAGGAAGGCGATGCCGGTCGCGTACGCACCCGCGGCGGGCAGCGCGAACGGCACGGTGGTGCGGAAGAAAGTGTCGGGGATCTGCGTCAGGATCCCGGCCCCGTCTCCGGTGTCCGGCTCGCTACCCTTGGCCCCCCGATGATCAAGGTTGCACAGCGCCGTCAGCGCCTTGACCACGATCCCATGCCCCCGGCGTCCCGCGACGTCGGCGACCATGGCGACACCGCAGGCATCGTGCTCGTTGGCGGGGTGGTAGAGGCCCTGGGGCTCGGGGAACCCGAGGTGGGCAGCAGGCATTGAATCCCTCCCGTCGTCATCGTCTGTCTCAAAACCGGCTACAGGCGGGGACGACGTTGGCCCTGCTGCATATCGTGGGTAGAGGTTACCGCACCCTGCCGGAATGGTGCCCGCCACGTCCGCATTGCGAACATTCGAACCCGTCCCAGCATCCGAACTCTCTATCCCAAACCTCGGGCGAGGGCGGCGAAATTCCCCAGCTGAGCTGCGATTTACGCCACAGGGAGCGATTTCTTCCCACCATCCGACCGGCCACCGCCAGGCCTCGCACCCCCTGCCCCATCGCTCCCCCTCACCACTGGAGCCATCTTCTCCTCGCTCTTCACCTACGCCCCTTCTTTCTCTTTGACCTCCAGCTCCGGGCCGGGGCGGAACCACAACGGGATGCCGGGATGACACAACCCGTCGGAAGCCGGTGGCCGGGCGGGTCCGCCTGCCCGACGCACAGCAGAGACCGCCCCGCGCCCTCGATAGGGTTGCACCATGGAGCGGGTCGGTGCGGAGCGTGACGGTGCAGGTCAGGACCGGACGGAGCGGGAGGGCCTGGAGCGCCTGCTCGACGCAGCGGGCGCGGACAGCAGGCGGCTGCGGCACGTCCTGGCGCTCCTGTGCGACGGCCAGTGGTGGACGCTGCCGGACCTGGTGAGGGCCGGCGCCACGTCGAGGCGCACCATCGAGACCCTGCTCCGCGAGCTCCACCTGGAGCAGGACGGAGACCGCTTCCGGGTGCCGCTCACCCACACCCCCGACTATCAGGACCTCCTCGCCGTGGCGCCCCCGCCCGAGGACCCGGTGGGCCACATGGTCCCCCATTACGCCCACGTGCTGGAACGCCTCACCGCACTCATCGCCGGCGCCCCACACGCCCGTCACGTGCTCGACCACGTCTCCGCCACGCCGGACACCGTGCTGCGACGCGCGCTCCTGCTCGGCGCCCGCTTCTGGCTCCCGGGCACACGCCTGCTGTGCGTCGGCGACCACGACCTCACCTCGCTGGCCGTCAAACTCGTCCACCCGGAGACGGACGTGACCGTGGTGGACCTCGACGAGCGCATCCTCGCCTACATCGACGACCAGGACCTGGGCGTCCGCACCCGCTGGGCCGACCTGCGCCTCGGCCTGCCGGCCTCGGCCAGGGACCACGACCTGGCGCTCACCGATCCCCCGTACACGCCGGAGGGCATCGGCCTGTTCGTGGCACGCGCCGTAGAGGGCTTGACCGACAACGGGCGGGTGTTGCTGGCGTACGGGGCGAGCGAGCGCACCCCGATGCTGGCCTTCAAGGTGCAGCAAGCCCTGTCCGAGCTCAACCTGACGTACGAGGCGATTTACCCCGATTTCAATCGCTATTTCGGCGCTGAAGCCATCGGCTCTGCCGCTGACCTGTACGTTCTGCGCCCCACCACCAAGACGCGCCCGGCCGTGACATCCCGCCTGAGCCGCCTGACGACCGCCATCTACACTCAGGGCCCGCAGTCCGTCGAAGCCGCCCAGACCACCCCCTCAGCCCCGCAGAAGGCCCATCCAGCCACTCCGCCCATCCCTGACCTGCCGCCGGACTTCGACGCGGACCTGCTGGTAGGCGACTGGCCGAAGGATCTGAACCGGCCCCGGGTCAAGTTTTCGACCTGGCTGGCCAAGCCCTACGCGGCCGCCGTCGACCGTGTGGCGATCGCCGTGCCACCCGGTCTGGAGGCCGCGCTCCCCCGCCTGCTCCTGGCCACCCGCGCCGCCCACGTACGCGTCCTCGGGACCTCTCTCCCGCCCGTCCCCGACGTGCTGGCCAGCGTCTACAAGCTCAGCGCCGACCTCGGTTCACTCGACGCCGTACGCCTCCCGGCACCGGAGGGCGACGCGCCTGGCGTGCTGCGCAGGATCCTGGACAACGGCCACGCCAAGCTGGCCAACACGTGGCGGGAGGGGCTCATCGCGGTGGCCCGCATGCAGGGCACGACGCTCACCAAGAACGAGGCCCGCATTCTCATCCGCGAGGCCGCCCCGTGGTCGGACGACCTCACCCCGCTGGAAGCCCCGCTCCACCGCCTGGCCGCCCTCCCGCAGGCGGTCGCAGCGACGATCTCGGCCCTCACCACGACAACCTGAGAACACTCACCACGCGCCACGTCAGGTGGCGGCGACGATCCGCCCTTGGACCACACGCCCGAGTCCGTCCAGCGCGACGAGGGCGGCCACCAGCTCCTGCGCGGGCACCGGGCCGCCGACCCAGCTCACGGTCACGTAATGACCCATGGCACGGGCCTGAGCACGGCTGCCGGCAGCCTCGAACATGAGGCCCTGCCGTACGAAGCCGTCCTTGCCCAGCGCCGCCACCAGCGCGTCGGCCGCCCGCCCGTCGCTCAGGTTGAAGATGACGAACTGGCCCGCCACCGCACTCCCCCTGTACGTGCCCTGCAGCGCTTGCGTGCACCCCAGGGCGGAGGTGCCCCAGAGGACCTCGTCACAGTCGCTGAACTCCTGCGTGGAGTCCAGGCGCATGGTGCCCAGGGTCTGGGCGGCGGGGGTGAAGACCTCTTGTCTGGTCAGCGGCTCGGAGTCGTTCTGCCGGGTGTCGACGGCCGTGTAGAAGGCGGACGTGGACTCGCTGTGGAACGCGGTCGGCCGGGGATCGTCACGCCGCAACCACAGCCACCCGACCACGGCGATGACCACCACGTTGGCGACCACGACGGAGATGACGACACGTCGGGACATCAGCCGACCGCTCCCCTGCAGCTGACAACATTACGGACCCCCATGGCTCGGCGGGGCGTCGGGACACCGGTGTGACGGCCGCTTGGCCGAGCGGACATGAGACCGCGGACACCTGCCTGGGCGGCCATCAGGAGGACGGTCCCGTGATGGAGACGACACGGCGGTAGACGGCCTTCTCGGCCCCGCGCAGGGCCAGCGTGAGTGAGACGAAGTCGTCCTTGGGGCCGGGCTCGGTGCCGTCGATCCTGCCGAGCCACACCAGGCCGACGTAGTGGCCGAGGGCGTAACCACCCGCCTCGGAGTGCCCGCCTGCGGGGAAGGCGCCCTTGGACGAGGTCAGGGGACGTGCCCAGCCGCCGCGGTAAAGAGTCTTCAACGACTCGACCAGCTCGGCGGCCGACTGGCCGTCTTTCAGGTTGAGGAGGGTGTATTGGCCGACGTAGCGGCCGTCGGAGCTGGCGTAGAGTCCGCGCGCGACCTGGGTGCATCCGGCCTCCGACACCCGTTCGATGAGGTTCTCGCCCCACAGCGCAGCCGCGCAGTCGGTGTCGAGCTGCTTGGCGACGAGCTTGAGCTTGAGCTTCTTGGTCACCGCCAGCTCGCTCTGCGCGAACACCTCCTTCTGCGTGAGCGCCCGGCCGTCCTTGGCCCTGTCGGCGAGGGGGTCGAACAGCTTGGGTGAGCCCCACCCGCGAAACACCTGCGGCAACGCGGTGTCGGACTCCGGCACGGCGCCGGCCTGCCGTTCGGGCGAGTAGTCGCCGATCGACCCGGCGATGGCCACCAGGCCGACCCCGCTCGCCAGCACGCCGACGACCGTGGCGATGATGACGAGCAGCCGCTGCTGCTCCGGGCGAAGACCCCAGTCGGTGAGCAACGGGAACTGCCAGTCGGAGCGTGGGGTACGCCGCCTCTTGCGGGACGCGGCCACACCGGGCCCCTCATCGGCGCTCCTCGCTGATCGGCCACCGGCCTCGATACCGGACATCAACGGGCCGTCATCGTCCCCGACGTCAGCCGACCGACCACCATCGCCCCTGCCCGCCGCCGACCGGCCGCCGTCAGCACCAGCCGACCGGCCGCCGTCGGCACCACGAGACCGGGACCGGCCGCCGTCGGCGAAATGATCCGCCGGCGGCCCACCATCGCCGAAACCGGCCACAACCTGACGACCTTCACCCGTCGACAACCGGCCGCCCTCACCGACGCCCGCCGACGACCGGCCGCCCTCACCGAAACCCGCCGACGACCGGCCGCCCTCACCGACGCCCGCCGACGACCGGCCGCCCTCACCGAAGCCCGCCGACGACCGGCCGCCCTCACCGAAGCCCGCCGACGACCGGTCGGCCTCACCGAAGCTCGACGATGACCGGCTGCGCCTGCCGGCGCGGTACGACGACCGACGGCCCTCGCCCGCATCCCCCAGCGACGCACCGTTCTCGCCACCCAAGGCGGCGGGGTAACCGCGCTGATCGGCATTTGTCGCCGTCCCGCTGCGGGCAGCCGCGGCTCGTTCACCGCGGTCAGCGCTGGTCATCGAATGGCGACCACCGGCCGACGCCGCACCACCATGCCCGACCGGCGCCGCGCCGCCATATCCCGCCGCCGTTGACAGGGGCCCGGCGACCGCAGCGTTGCCGAACCCGCCCGCCGCCTGCTCAAAGCCGCCGGCAGCGCCGCCATGCGCACCCGCCGACCAGCCGCCGTAGTCACCACCCGAACGGCCGCCACCAGCCTGGCCGCCGCCGTCCATGCCCGTTCCCGAACGGCCACCACCACCCGGCGCACCGCCGCCGGGCACACCTCCGACCGGCAAGCCCCCACCAGGCGGAACCCCGACCGGCAAGCCCCCGCCAGCCGGACCCCCGACCGGTGCACCGCCGCCGAGCGCACTACCCCCCGGGACGCTCCCGCTGAGGCCCGTCTCGTCCGTCCCTGGTGCCGGGTGGCCTCCCTTGGGACGGGATCCGGCTCGTCTGCGGGCCATCACAGCCCCGTCGCCCCGATCAGACTGCCCACGCCAAAGGTGACTCCGGCCGCCACTCCGCCCACCACGAGCTGGCGCAGCCCGGAATACCACCAGCTGCGCGCCGTGATGGCCGACACCATCGCACCCGCCGCGAACAGCGCCACGCAGGACACCACTGCAGATACCACCAGCCCCTCGGCCCCGAACACGTACGGCAGCAGCGGGAGCACCGCGCCCACCGCGAAGGCCAGGAACGATGACACCGCGGCCACCATCGGCGACGGCAGCTCACCGGGGACGACGCCGAGCTCGGTGCGGGTGTGGACCTCCAGCGCCCGGTCCGGGTTCTGGGAGATCTGCCTGGCCACCTCGGCGGCCAGTCCCGGCTCCACACCCTTGTCGACGAAGGTCTGAGCCAGCTCGGCCCGCTCGTCGTCGGGGTGGCGGTCGAGCTCGCGCCGCTCGACGGCGATCTCGGCCTGGGCGAGCTCACGCTGGCTGGCCACCGAGACGTATTCGCCGCCCGCCATGGACAGGGCTCCGGCAGCCAGTCCGGCGACGCCGCCGAGGGCGATGACCTTGGTGTTCGCGGTGCCGCCCGCGACACCCGCGATGAGCGCGAAGTTCGACACCAGGCCGTCCATCGCGCCGAACACCGAGGGCCGCAACCAGCCCCCGGTGACGTCGCGATGCTGGTGGTGGGCCTCCGCGCGGCCACTCATCGCGAATTCTTCCCCTTGCTCACGGCTTCAGGTCGGTCGGCAGGCTCGGCTTCCGCACGATCGGCTTCCCCACGGTCGGCAGTGGCGGTGTTCGTGTCCGAAGGGTCGGAAGTGTCCGCGTCCGACACCTCTGAGGCCTCCGAGGGCACAGCGGATTCGGGAGATCCGGGGGCGTCGTCGGACCGGCCGTCCTCGGTCCCGCTGCCCTCAACCTCACCGGCCCCGGGCGTGTCGTCGCCCCGCGTGCCGCTCTCCTCTGCCCCAATCTCCGCCCCGGTCTCAACCGCGGTGTCAGCCGTTGCCTTGCTCCCGTCCTCCCCGGTCGCGTCCCCGGCGTCATCGCTCCGCTCGGCCGCCTCCGCGGCAACGGGGTCGCCGGTGGCGGGGTCGCCGTCCTCGGTGATCGCGTCTGGGGAGTCGGCGTCGGCCTGGTCGGCCGGGTGTGCCGGATCCGCCTCGGTGGCGGACGGCGGCACGACGACCTCCACGCCCTGCTTGTTCCTGGTCGCCCAGAAGTAGACCAGCGCCCCGACGAACAACACGATCGACGTCCACTGGTTGATCCGCAGCCCGAGGAACGTCACCGCGTGATCCACCCCGCCGACCGGGTCGATGCGCAGCCCCTCGATCCAGAAGCGGCCCAGCGTGTAGCCGGCGACGTAGAGGGCGAACAGCCGCCCGTGGTGCAGCGCGAACCGCCGGCCCGCGAAGATGAGTGCGAAGCCGAGCGCCACGTCCCAGATCGACTCGTACAGGAAGGTCGGGTGGTAGAGCACGCCGGGCTCTCCCCCGTGGGCGGCGTCGATCTCCAGGCCCCACGGCAGCGTGGTCGGCGAGCCGTAGAGCTCCTGGTTGAACCAGTTGCCCCACCGGCCGATGCCTTGCGCGAAGGCGATGCCGGGCGCGACCGTGTCGGCCATCGCGCTGAAGGAGATGCCGCGTCTGCGCACGGCCAGCCAGACGCCGAGGCCGCCGAGCGCGATCGCGCCCCAGATGCCGAGGCCGCCCTCCCAGATGAACAGCGCCTGGTAAGGCTCCTTGATCGCACGGCTACCGAAATAGGTCTGCCAGTCCGTGATGACGTGGTAGAGGCGTCCGCCGATGAGGCCGAAGATGACCGCGGGGACGGCGATGTCGACGATCGTCCCCTTCTGGCCGCCGCGGGCGCGCCAGCGCCGCTCGCTCAACCAGACGGCGACGACGACGCCGAGCACGATGCACAGCGCATAAGCCCGGATCGGGATGATTCCGAGATACCAGACCCCCTCAGAGGGGCTGGGAATCGAGGCAAGGGGCATGTCAGGTGAGGGTAGCGGAAGCGAGGCTACTTAGCCGCCTTCGTAATCTGTTCGCGCAGTTGCTGCGGACTGAAGACTACCGCATTGTCCATTTCCGTTCCGTTCAACTTCACCGTCGGCGTATGGGTCAGCTTCTGCTCCTTCATGATCTTCTCACTGTACGACAGCTGTGCCTGGGCGTGCTTGCCCGACGTGACGCACTGTTGGAAGTCCGGCGCGGTCACCCCGGCCTCCTTGCCCCACTGCACGAGCTGGTCGTTCTTGAAGCCTTCGGCGGTCTCGGACGGCTGGTTCGCGAAGAGCAGGCCGTGGAAGGCCATCCACTGCTTGCCGTCCGCGATGCAGCGGGCGGCGTTGCCCGCGCGTACGGAGTTGGACTTGGTCGGCTCCTGAGAGAAGATCGTGATGGGGTGGTAGACGACCTTGGCCTTGCCCTCGGCGGCGAGGTTCTTGAACGTCTGCCCGCTGACCCGCTCGGCCTCCTTGCAGGCCGGGCACTGGAAGTCCTCGTAGATGTCGACGACGGGCTTCGTGACGCCGTTCTGGGCCATCACGACGCTGCCGTCGGGCTGCACGGTGATCGGCGCGAGCCCTGCCGAGGCCTCCTCCGGGCTCGAGGTGGTGGCCGCGTACAACCAGCCGAGCCCGACCGCGGCCACCGCGACCACGCCGGCGGTCACGTACGTCACGATTCGCCGGCGCTTGTCACGCGCCCGTGCGGCGGCCTGCTGCTCCTTGATCTTCTCGCGCGCGGACCGCGTCTTCGAACCCTTGCTCATCGGTCGTCCTCCTCGTCGTCTGCACTGTCGCCCCCCAGGCCGAGGGCTCCGTCGAGCGCGAAGCGGCCCGGCGGGAAACGGACGATCCAGGCGCCGAGCAACACGAGGCCGAAGTCACGCAGGATGTCGAGCAGGTAGGTGGGCTCCTGCCCCTTCCCCAGCTGGCCGCCGCCGCCGAAACAGCCGCAGTCGATCCGCAGGCCGTTCGCCCACGCCCAGGCGATGCCGAACACGAACGCGAACATGAGCAGCCCCGCGATCACGGCGGCCACCCTGGTCAGCAGACCGACGACCAGCAGCACGCCCACGACGATCTCCAGAATCGGCAGGATGTAGCCCACCGGGACGGCGATCGACTCGGGCAGCAGCTGGTAAGCCTTGACCGCCACGACGGAGTCCGACGGGTTGCCGATCTTGAGCGCGCCCGCTGCGATCAACACTCCGCCGAGAACGAGCCGCGCGACGGTCGTCACCCAGGGTATCGCTCTCCTGGCGTTGTGTGATGGTTGCGACGCGGCCACGGGTCACTCTCCTCTGCCTCTGTGCCGGGAGGCGCACAGTATCGGGTTCCATCCGATCATGCCGGGGATAAGCGTCAGCTAAGCGGCTTTTCAATGCCCTGAGCTGGGCTTTCGCGGGGAGATGCCCGGGTTCAGCCGCAGGTGAGCCTGGCCTCCCCCCAGTCTGCGTGGTCGTTGCCGTTTCCGTCGCCCGCGTCGTCGGCCACGAGGTCCACATACCGGGCGCCGGCCAGATCCGCGACGAGCTCGTAGGCCGGGTCGGCGGCCCGCAGCACCGGGCTGCGCGCCCGCTCCACGCCGTCGGCCACCACGCCGAACCGCACTGACCCCCGCGTGGCCTGCACGTCGTCCACGCCGACGAACGCGCTGAACCCCGAGCACCGCCCGTTCAGATAGAAGCGGATCTTGGCGGGGGCGTGCGTGCCGAGCCCCTTGGCGAAGGTCCGCCCGCCGATGACGAGAGGTCCGCCGTCGGCCTCGCCGGTGTCGCCGTTGGACCGGTCGCGCTCGACGGGCCCCCAGCCGTTGTCGGCACTGACCCACTCCAGGTCGCTGGCGTAGGCGTCGGTCTGGGGCGGTGGCGGCAGGGTCCGTACGCGTGCCGAGGCCGTCAGCGTCCTGGCCGCGCCGCCCACCGTGTAGGACACGGTGGCCTTCAGGTCGTAGAAGTCATAGGGGGCGTCGGCGGGCGGGGTGACCTTCCATGTCGTGGTGAGCCGGCCGCCGGGCTCGACGGTCCCGGTCCCGTCGCCGGCGACGGCCCAGCCCTGCGGCGCCTCCAGCGCCACCCGCGTCTCTGTCGCCGCCGTGTCCTCCCGGTTGGTGAACACGGTGGTGACCTCGTTCGCGGCGCCCTGCTCGAACGCCGCCGAGGCGGGCGTCAGCTCCAGCGACCCGCAGGCTGTATCTGATGGTCGCGCTCGCACGGGGCTCCGCTGGTCACGCAAGCTACCGCTCTCCGCCCCAGGCTCACGCTCCGGCGCGTCCTGCGCGGGCCCGAGGTCGGTGACGGAGAAGTCGTCCAGGATGAAGTCGGCCCCGGCCTGCTCGGGCCGGAGCGAGCGCAGCCCGACCCACACGTCGCCGCACCCGCCGACCACCCGCTCGGTGAAGGTGGCCGTGGTCCGCCGCTCGGGGATCGGCGTGCGCCGCGTCTCGACGCTGGCGCCGCCCGCGTCGTAGCCGGTCACCCACTGGTACGTGTCCGCCTGCGCGTTCTGGTAGCCGAACGACACCTCGTAGGCGCGCCCGGGCTCGAATCGCGCGGTCCAGGGCAGCGTGCGGTAGATCAGCCCCTGCCGCTCCTCGTGGGCCTTGAGCGACCAGTCGCCGTTCAGCACGTCGTCGACCGCCTTGCCGTTCCACCCGGCCTGCGTGTACGGCTCGTGCCGCTCGGCCAGGTGGGTGCGCGCGTCGAACGACCCGCCCGCGTCCCCCTTGACGAACGGCCCCCACCCGGGCTCGGCCGACTCGAACGTCTCGACCCGGCCCGGCGGCTCCCGCAGGAACACCCGCACGTCGTCCACCCGCACGTCCCCGGCCGCGTCGGCGGCCGTGATCCGCAGCGTGGCCGCCTGGCCTGCCGCCGTGAACGTGACCTTGACCCGCTGGAAGAAGGTGTCGTGCTTCTCGTCCGAGGCGATGTAGTTCTTGGCCGTGGACCGGTCGATCGTCACCGCCGCCCCACCCGCCTCCAGCGTGGTCGCACGCGTCTTACCCGGCTCGACCTCGACGAACGCCGACGCGGTATACGTGCGGCCCGGCTCCAGACCCGTCAACCGCTGCTCAAGCCGCGCCTGGGCGCCGCCGGCCAGCCGGGCCACCCGATGGCCCAGCCCGTTCCTCTCGACGCTCACAGGCCCGCTGACACGCCATCCATCGAGACGGTCAGAGTTGAAGCCGGGATCACGCACGCCGCTGCCCTGCCCCCACCCGGGATCGGGCAGCTTGGGCGCCTTGCCCGGGTAGAGCACGTACGGAACGCCGGCCTCGGCCCGCAGGGTGATCTTCCCGCCCGCCGGGGTGACCGTGCCCACGGGGACGCGGCCCTGGTCGGTGAGCTTGTAGACGGTCATCGGCCGGTCGGCGTCCCACGTGGTCTCGCCGCCCGCCGGGTTGTAGTGGTAGTACTTCCCCTGCCACGGCAGCAGGTAGGTGCCGCCGTCGAGCACCTTGCGCCCGCCCGCGAACCACTCCCGCCGGCCGCTGCGGTTCGTGCCGCGCACGCCGCCGGTGAAGACGATCTCGTCGGCGTCCCAGTCCATGATCTTGTGGTGCTGCAGGAACTTGGCCGGCAGGTTGTGCTCCCAGATGTTGCGGTAGAAGGCGGTGAAGTCGTTCTCCGCCGTCCAGCCCTCGAACTCGACGATGCGGGCGTTGCCGAGGATCGGGTGCGCGTTCCAGACGTCCTTCTCGTCGTTGCGGATGAACCGGATGATCTGCGAGTTCAGCCCTTTGTTGGTGACCCCGCCGTAGTTGAGGTCGTTGGCCCAGTGGGCCCACAGCGACGACCGTTCCAGTTTGTCCGACCATTCCGTGGTGACCTGCCAGCCTTGCGCGCGCAGCTCCGCGAGCGTGCGGTCGGCGACCCAGCCGAACGGCCGGAACACGTCCACGTACAGCACCGCGAGGTTCCTGTCGGTCTCCTCACGCAGCTGCGCGAACCTTCGGGCGAGCGTCCCCCTGGTGAGGTCGCCGCGCTGGTCGATCAGGTACGCCTGATCGAGCCAGTTCCAGCCCTTGGCGTCCTTGTCGACGAGCTGCTCGCTGAAGTTCTTGGCCTCGGGGTAGGACTCGGTGGCATTGACGTGCACGCCGAACGTGGCGTTCCAGCCCTTGCCGCTCTTGAGCAGCGTGTTGAGGTCCTTCAGGCCGCCGGCGCGGCGGTTGTAGTTGCCGCCGTAGTCGGGGTGCGCCGCGTCGTGACCCTCGGACTGGTAACCCTTGAGCAGCGCCAGCTGGCCGAGCCCGTCGGTGGCCAGCGAGATCCGCTTGACGTCGTCGAGCGTGCGCAGGAACGGGTGCGTCGCCTGGCTGGAGAAGTTGAACGGGATGTGGATCACCACCCGGTCCCTGGTCCGCTCCGCACCGAGCGCCTTGACGCCGATGTCCCGGAAGGCGACCGCGCCGTCCTGCCAGTCCAGCGTTCCGTCGCCGTTGGCGTCAGGGGTGACCACGACCTTGGCCCACGGCGGTTCCTCGGTGAACGGCGAGCCCGCCGCCCGGTGCGTCCACTGCCCGCTCCACACGCCCACCGTGACCGTCCCGGCCGCGTCCTTCCTGGCCTGGTGCCAGAACCTGGCGGCGTCCCGGTCGGTGACGCCCGAGGGGCGGTCATAGGTGGAGTTCGACTCGATGGCCGCGGCCAGCCGGTCGGTGTTCACGATCGCGTACGTCGCCCCGACCGGGGCCGCATCAGGCGCGGTGTCCCCGGTGACCTGGGCGAACACGTCCGCGGTGCGGGTCGAGTTGGGGTCGAGCCTGGTGAACGCGGTGGCGGCGCCCGGCTGCGCGCTCGAGACCGACACCAGGTCGTGGCCGGGCAGGTCGATCGTGCCCACGCGGAACTCCTCGGTGTCGGCCACCGAGTCGATCCTGAACGTCGTCACCCGGCCCTTGACGCCGATGCTCGCTCCCAGCGCGACACCTGGCAGGTCGGGGAAGGTCAGCCGGTAGCGGGCGGTCGCGCCGTCGTTCCCGGACAGCGCCACGGCGGCGGTGCGCGGCTGGCCGTTCAGCACGACGGCGGGCACGCCGGCGCTGCCGCCGAGCCTCGCGCCGCTCGCCACGTCGGTGTAGCCCAGGACGCGCGGGAAGGCCGGGTCCAGCTCCACGCGTAAGTCCGCCGACGCGATCGTGATCGGCTCGGCCACCTGGGCAGGCGCGGGCGGCACGTTCTGCGCCGTGGGGCTGGGCGGCGGCGGGCCGGTCGGCGAGGAGTCAGGGGATGGCAGCTCGTACGTGGGTGACGGAGCCGGCGGGGCCGGGTCGGCGAGCGCCGGGGCGGCCATGGCCGTGGCCGCGAGTGCGAGGGCTGCTAAAACAACGGGACCTTGACGCATAGGTGTCCTTCCGGGTCATGCGTCACACCGTTCGGGAGCCCCGATCATCACCCGGCACGACACCGCCCGCCAAGAACCTACGCGCCAGATCTTTGCGCTGTCTGACAAAATTGGTCAAGCGCGACACCGAGAGGAGCCGCGCTGCGCAAACCTCAGCGGCGCACGCCCTGGGCCATGTCCTTGGCCAGCACGGCGATCGACTCCCGCCCGGCCGCCTCGTCGGGCGCGTCCAGGATGCGCCGGATGAACGCCGACCCCACGATGACCCCGTCGGCGTAGGCCGCCACCTCGGCCGCCTGCGCGCCCGTGCCCACTCCGAGGCCCACGCACACCGGCAGATCCGTGTGCGCTCGCGTCCGCTTGACCAGGCCTTCAGCGGCGACGTTGACGCTCTCCCTGGCGCCCGTGACCCCCATCAGCGACGCCGCGTACACGAAGCCGGTGCAGCAGTCGACGACGGCCTTGATGCGGTCCTCCGTCGAGCTGGGCGCCACCAGGAACACGGTGTCGATGCCGGCGCTCGCCGAGGCGGCGCGCCATCGCTCGGACTCCTCGGGCGTCAGGTCGGGCGTGATCGTGCCCACCCCGCCGGCGTTGGCCAGGTCGCGGGCGAAGCGCTCGGCGCCGTATTTGTCGACCGGGTTCCAGTAGGTCATGACAAGCGTGGCGGCGCCGGTGGCGGCCACGCCCTCGACCGTGCGCATGACGTCGGCGATGCGCGTGCCGTTGGTCAGCGACCTGTGCACCGCGTCCTGGATCGTCGGCCCGTCCATGAGCGGGTCGGAGTAGGGCAGGCCGATCTCGATGACGTCGCAGCCGGCCTCCACCAGGGCCGCGGCGGCGGCGACGTCGCCTCCCTTGGAGGGGAAGCCCGCGGGCAGGTAGCCGACGAGCGCGGCCCGGTTGTCCGCCTTCGCCTTGGCGAACACCGTCTGAAGAGTCGTCATGTCTGTCCGTTCCAAAGGTCTAGTCCCACCATGATGCCCCGCCGTCACGCCGGCCCGAAATCCTCCGCGCCGGCGGGCGTGCGACCCGGCCCGGAGAGCGGCCATCCCGGCCGCCGCCGGTCCCTCGCCCCCGTCGTACGTGGGGCAAGGCCATTCGGGGGTGAGCTCCTCTGCTGAGGGCGGGTGGGATGTGGCGATCCTCGCCCGCCGGTCTCGCCGTGATGAGGAGCGAGCGCGGACTGGCGCGGGCCAGCTAGAGGTTGAAGTATTTCATCGCCGTGCCCATGTCCTTGTCGCCGCGCCCGGAGAGGTTGACCAGGAGGGTCGCCTCCGGGCCGAGCTCGCGCCCGAGCCGCAGCGCTCCCGCCAGGGCGTGGGAGGACTCGATGGCGGGGATGATGCCCTCGGTCCTGGCCAGCAGCGAGAAGGCGGCCATCGCCTCGTCGTCGGTGACGCCGTGGTAGGTCGCGCGTCCCGAGTCCTTGAGCCAGGCGTGCTCGGGGCCGACGCCCGGGTAGTCGAGCCCGGCCGAGATGGAGTGGGACTCGATGGTCTGGCCCTCGTCGTCCTGCAGCACGTAGGTGCGCGAGCCGTGCAGCACGCCGACCGAGCCGGCGGTGAGCGTGAGCGCGTGCTCGCCGCTGTCCAGGCCGTGCCCGGCGGCCTCGTAGCCGTGCAGCTGGACGGCCTCGTCGCCGAGGAACGCGTGGAAGATGCCGATCGCGTTGCTGCCGCCGCCGACGGCCGCGCACACCGCGTCGGGCAGCTTGCCGGTCAGCTCCAGCATCTGGCGGCGGGCCTCGACGCCGATGATGCGGGCGAAGTCGCGCACGATCTCGGGGAACGGGTGCGGCCCCGCCACCGTGCCGAACAGGTAGTGGGTGGTGTCGACGTTGGTCACCCAGTCGCGGAACGCCTCGTTGATGGCGTCCTTCAGCGTCTGCGAGCCGTTCGTCACCGGAACCACGGTGGCGCCGAGCAGCTTCATCCTGGCCACGTTGAGCGCCTGGCGCTCGCAGTCGACGGCGCCCATGTAGATGACGCACTCCAGGCCGAGCAGGGCCGCGGCGGTGGCGGTGGCCACGCCGTGCTGGCCTGCGCCGGTCTCGGCGATCACCCGCTTCTTGCCCAGCCGCTTGGTCAGCAGCGCCTGGCCGAGCACATTGTTGATCTTGTGGGCGCCGGTGTGGGTGAGGTCCTCGCGCTTGAGGATGATCCTGGCGCCGCCGGCCTGCTCACTGAAGCGCGGCACGTCGGTCAGCGTGGTGGGCCGGCCCGCGTAGGTCCGCAGCAGGTGGTCGAACTCGCGCAGGAACTCCGGGTCGCTCTTGGCCTTGTCGTAGACCGCGGCCACCTCGTCCAGCGCCGGGATGAGCGCCTCGGGCACGAACCGGCCGCCGAAGATGCCGAACTTGCCGTGCACGTCGGGGTCGTCCCCGTGCGCGCCGTTGCCCGCCAGGTCCGCGGCGGTCAGGATGGTGCCTTCGTTTGCCACTGCTATCCCTCTGCTGAGTGGTCGGGGCGCGTCGACGGATGGGCGCCGGCGGTCACCAGCGCCTCCACTGCCTTGCGCGGGTCCTTGCCGGTGACCAGGCTCTCCCCCACCAGGACGGCGTCGGCACCGCCCCTGGCGTAGGCGAGCAGGTCGTGCGGGCCGCGGACGCCCGACTCGGCGATCTTGATCACATTATCGGGGATCTTCGGCGCCAGCTTCGCGAAGACCTCGCGGTCGACCTCGAGCGTCTTCAGATTGCGGGCGTTGACCCCGATGACCCGGGCGCCTGCGGCGACCGCCCGCTCGAGCTCCTCCTCGGTGTGCACCTCGACGAGAGGGGTGAGCCCGATCGACTCGGACCGCTCGATCAGCGACACCAGGGCCTCCTGCTCCAGGCAGACGACCATCAGCAGCGCCAGGTCGGCGCCGTGGGCCCTGGCCTCCCACAGCTGGTAGGAGGTCAGGATGAAGTCCTTGCGCAGGATCGGGATGTCGACCCTGGAGCGGACCGCGGCCAGGTCGTCGAGACTGCCGCCGAACTTGCGGCGCTCGGTCAGCACGCTGATGACGTGCGCGCCGCCGGCTTCGTAGTCGGCCGCCAGCGCGGCGGGGTCGGCGATCGCGGCCAGCGCGCCCTTGGACGGGCTCGAGCGCTTGACCTCGGCGATCACCGAGATCCTGTCACCCCCGAGCGCGGCCATCGCGTCTCTGGGCGGCTGCGCCCGCTCGGCCCGCTGCTTGAGCTCGTCCATGGACACGGCCTGCTGGCGTGCGGCGAGGTCGGCGCGCACCCCGTCGAGGATGTCGTCGAGGACACTCGGTCCTTCCGTCCGCTCACTCACGCGCTGGGGTCCCTCCGGTCGACTGTGGGGGTGGCTGAGAGCGCGAAGGGAGCGGAGCTCCCGAGCTGATAGGACATCGCGTCACGTCCGCTCTCCGCCTGTCCTGCGATGGTATCGGCCTCTGTGGGGTCGCCTCACCACAGGGGGCAGGACTAGGGGGCGAGGAACGCCCCGAACGGCAGGTTACGGACAACCCAGTAGACCATGACGACCCCGAGGAAGGCCCACAGCCACGCCGGATGGGCCAGCGTCGTGCGCCTGGGCCTGCCCTGCCAGGCGCGCACCACCCACCTGCCCCACCAGAACAGCAGGAACGGGATCATCACCACCGCGAGCGGGTTGAGTCCGAGCGCCGCCACCGGGTCGAGGTGGGCCAGGGCGTGAATGGTGCGCAGCGTGCCGCAGCCGGGGCAGTAGAGGCCGGTCAGCCACAGGAAGGGGCAGGTCGGGTAGTGGCCGGGCTCGTTGGGATCGACCGCGCCAACGAACGCGAACACGGCGCCCGCCCCGGCCGCAACACCGAGCGGCGCCAGCAGGCCCTTGAGCCGGTCGGTGCCGTGCCGCTCGGTTGTTGCGATGCCCATGGTTTCAGTATCCGCCTTCCCTGGATGCCGATCGTCCCGTACGGGGGCCTAGTAGGAGCCGGACGGCATGCTCGAGGCGGCGATGACGAACACCACGACATAGAAGATGATGATCAGCACCCACCAGATGGCGCCGGCGATCAGGCTCCACTTCCACCACTTCTTGGCCTCCTCGGAGGCCTGCACGGATCCCTGGTAGTCGCCGGCCTGCCACTTCGAGTTGACCTGCGACGACTTGACGATCGACACGATGCCGAGCGGCAGACAGCAGAACAGCGTGGTGAGGATGGCAGGGACCAGGTGGTTGTCCGGCGGCTGCTGCCCGCCGTAGCCGCCACCGCTGGGCGGCTGCTGGCCGTACCCGCCGCCGTAGCCGCCACCACTCGGGGGCTGCTGGCCGTAGCCGCCGCCGTAACCGCCGCCGCTGGGCGGCTGCTGGCCGTAGCCACCGCCACCGCTGGGCGGCTGCTGGCCGTAGCCGCCACCACCGCTGGGGGGCTGCTGGCCGTAGCCGCCGCCGGGCGGCTGCGAGCCGTAGCCGCCATCGCCCTGGTTACCGTAGGTCATCCTATGACTCCTCAATTCGTCATCTTTGTGGCGAGTGCGCGGCAGCCTAGCGAGAAACCATCTCCTACGTGGAGCAACATCCAATTTGCGGACAATTCGTAATCGGACCGCAAGCAGCCCGTCACGGTCCGGCTACGCAAGTGACCGTTACTCGTCAGTAGCCGGCAGAGGATGAGGCGGCTGCGCTGAGGCCGAGCAGAGACAGCCACAGGCCGCCGAAAATGATCCAGCATAGGGCCCACAACACGACCGTGATGTACGAGGTCACCAGGCCCGCCACCGCCATCCCCTGGCCCTCCTCGCCCGTGCGCTTGATCTTGTTGAGCGCGATGTGGCCGAGGATCACACCGGGGAGACTGGTCAATCCGCAGAAAATCAGGCCGATGATGCCCAGGACGAGCGAGGCCACCGCCATGCCGTTGGTCGACCTGGGCTGCTGCGGCGGGCCGTATGGGTTGTAGCCGTAGCCCCCGGGCTGTTGGCCGAACCCGCCACTGGGCGGCATCTGGCCGTAGCCGAGCGGCTCCTGCGGATAGCTGGGCGGCTGCTGCCCATATCCGCCATATCCACCACCGCTCGGAGGCTGCTGCCCATAGCCGCCGCTATTCGGAGGCTGCTGCCCATAGCCGCCACCGCTCGAGGGCTGCTGACCGTACCCGCCGCCGTATCCGCCACTGCTCGGCGGCTGCTGGCCGTAGCCACCCCCGCCATAGCCCCCGCCGCCGGGCGGCTGCTGACCGTATCCTCCGCCGGGCGGCTGCGCGCCATAACCGCCGTTTCCGCCCTGATCCCCGTAGCTCATGCGCCTGGCTCCTAGTGTTCGTGGCGAATTGCAACGGCAGCTTATTGAGGAACGACGGCCAGGCCGACCGAGGTTTCAGAACAGTGGATAGTTCGTAACATTGGGCCTTGCGGCGGCTAACGGGTGGGGTCGTCTCCCCGGTCGAGGGCGTCCCAGAGCGCCTTGTCGTCGTGCGCCGGCGCGGCGGAGCTCGCGCCACTCTCGCCCGCGCGGGCTCCGCCGCGCTCGTAACGGGCGGACATGCCCGCCCACCTGCCGCCGCGCGCGATCGCGACGACTCCCCCGGCGATCATCAGGGCCGCTCCGGCGCCCGCCACGACGGGCCAGAGTGGGGCGATCTCCCAGGGCAGGTGCCCGAGCGAGGAGCGCAGCGCGTTGTGCTCGTGGACCCAGCCGGTCACGGTGGCGCCGTCGAGCGCCGTCCACGTGCCCCAGGCCGCGCCGGCGCCGCAGAGGGCCAGCAGCGCGCCGACGGCGCGGCGGCCCACACCCTTGGTCGCCAGCACGGCCACCACGCCGGCCAGCCCGGCCAGCGCCACGGGTGTCAGGACAGGGCTGAGGTCGCCGCCGGTGGGGGCCGTCGCCGCCGGGTGGGCGACCCGCGCCCACTCCCGCCCGGCGGCCAGCAGCACCAGCAGGCAGCCCAGGACGGTCAGCGCCAGCCAGGCCCACAGCTCCCTGCGGTTGGAATCCATGGAACGCGCCTAGCCGATCGCGGTCTCGAGCTGGTCGGCGTCGAAGCAGGTGCGCTCGCCCGTGTGGCAGGCGGCACCGACCTGGTCGACCTTGACAAGCACGGTGTCGCCGTCGCAGTCGAGGGCCACCGACTTGACGTGCTGGACGTGCCCGGAGGTGTCACCCTTCACCCAGAACTCGCCGCGGCTGCGCGACCAGTAGGTGGCCCTGCCGGTGGTGAGCGTCCGATGCAGCGCCTCGTCGTTCATCCAGGCCAGCATGAGCACCTCGCCGGTGTCGTATTGCTGGGCGATGGCGGCGACGAGGCCGTCGGCGTTGCGCTTCAACCGGGCGGCGATCTTGGGGTCGAGGGACATGGCATCCATTCAACCAGCCCCTTCAACCGGCCCCTTCAACCGGCGCCGCCTCGTGCCTCAGGCCAGGGCCTGGGAGAGGGTGTCGTAGATCGGGAAGAGGGGGGCCAGGTTGGTCCTGCGCAGCCGCCGTAGCACCTGGCCGTCCGGCGCGACCAGCGCCATGCTGCCGTCGCGCGCGCGCAGGTCGGCCAGCTGGCGCACGAGGACCCCGAGCCCCGTCGTGTCGATGAACGTCAGCGCGGTCAGATCCACCACCAGCCGGGGTCCGTGGGTCTCCACCGCCTCGTCGAGGCACCGCCGGACCCGGGACGCGTTGTCGACGTCCACCTCTCCCGCCAGGCTGACCACCACGAGCTCGCCATGTCGGCGTCGCGTCATCTCCAGCACATCCACACTCATGCTCCTCATGCCCCCTGCCCACGCCGGGCGCTCCTGCCCGTGGGCGGCCCCGGCCGAAAAGGTACACCGATCAGCGTCACATCACGGTGGGTTTTGCAGAGAATGCACTACGTGATGGCGTGGCGAGGGGTATTTTCTTCGGCGACGCGTGCTAGGGGGAGGTGCCGCCATGCACGTCGCGGGGTCCGTTCTCGGCCCGGATCCGGGTGGTCACGTCCGCCTGCCGTTCGCCGGGCGGGCGAGGTGCGGCTCACATGTGTAAGCCGATGTGCAGGCAGGTGTGGTGCGCGAGCATCGCGCGCGGGCGGGTCACATTCTTGCGCAGGGCGGTCGCCGAGCACGCCGCCTCCGAGGGGATGACGGGGCGGCGTCTGGAGGACTTCGTGCTGGCGGCCAACGAGATCACCACCAACGCGGTGGTGCACGGCGGCGGGCACGGGCGGCTGCGGCTGTGGGCGTACGGCGGGCGGCTGTGGTGCGAGGTGAGCGACGAGGGGCCGGGGTTGCCGCCGGGATGGCTGGGCGACATGAGCCCGCCCGCGTGGTTCGAGGGCCGCGGGCGGGGATTGTGGCTGACGCGGATGTTGTGCGATCACATCACGATCGTGTCGGGGCCCCAGGGGACGACCGTGACGTTCGCCGCCGTCTGCGAGTGATCGTCACGAGTGGGCGGCGGAGATCCAGGAGGCGTGCAGGTCGGCGTACACGCCCGGCTCGTTCACCAGCTCGGCGTGCGCCCCGCGCTGAACCAGGCGGCCCGCGTCGAACACCAGCACCTCGTCGGCGTTCTCGGCCGTGGACAGGCGGTGGGCGATCGAGATGGCAGTACGGCCGCGGGTCACGCCTTCGAGCGCGCGGGCCAGCCGTACCTCCGTGGCCGGGTCCACCGCTGAGGTGGCCTCGTCCAGCAGGAGCAGGTCGGGGTCGGCGAGGTAGGCGCGGGCCAGGGCGACGAGCTGGCGCTCGCCCGCCGACAGCGACTCGCCCCGCTGGCCGACGGGCGTGTCCAGGCCGGTCGGCAGACCCTCGAGCCAGTCCGCCAGGCCCAGCTCGGTCAGCGCGAGCTCGATCTCCGCGCGGCTGGCCCCCGGCCTGCCGTAGCGGATGTTCTCCTCCAGCGTCCCGTCGAACAGGAACCCGTCCTGCGGCACCATGACGATGCGCTCGCGCAGCGAGGAGAAGCGCACGTCGCGCAGGTCGTGGCCGTCGATCGTGACCCGTCCCGAGCCCGGGTCCATCAACCGCGTCAGGAGCTTGGCGAACGTGGTCTTGCCCGAGCCGGTCTCCCCCACCACCGCGATGCGGGAGCGGGGCGGGATCTCGAGCGTGACCTCGCGCAGCACGGGCGGGCCTGCGGGGTAGGAGAAGTGCACCTCCTCGAAGGCGACGGAGATGGGGCCGCGCGGCAGCTCCACGCCCTTCTCACCGGGGTCGGCCACGTCGGCCGGCGTGTCCAGCACGCCGAGGATGCGCCGCCAGCCGGCGACGGCGTTCTGGGCCTCGTTGAGGACCTCGGTGGCGGTCTGCAGCGGCGACACGAACAGCGTGACCAGGAACAGGAACGCCACCAGCTCGCCCTGCGTGATGTCGCCCGACAGGCCCAGCCGCACACCGAGCAGCACGATGCCGGCGATCGCGACGGCGGCCACGATCTCCGTCAGCGGGAACACGAAACCGACGATGGTCTGCGCCCTGACCTGGGCGGACCTGTTGGCGTTCACGGCCTTGCCGATCCGCTCGGCGGTACGCCGCTCCGACGCGTAGGCCCGGATGACGGCGGCGCCGACGACGGACTCGCTGATCGCGGCGAGCATGTCGCCGGTGCGCTCGCGCACCACCGTGTACGCCCGCGACAGCAGCCGCTGGAAGCGCGGCAGGGCGATCATCAGCGGGATGAAGCACGCCCAGACCACGAGCGTCAGCTGCCAGGAGTAGACGAACATCAGCACGGTCGCCACCAGCAGCTGCCCGAACGCCACGATGATCATCAGCCCGCCCCATTGCATGAAGGTGCTGATCTGATCGATGTCGTTGGTGACGCGTGAGACCAGGGCGCCGCGGCGCTCGGTGTTCTGGGTGAGCACCGACAGGTCGTGCACGTGCCTGAAGCCGCGGACGCGCAGGGTCGCCAGGGACGACTCGGTGGCCTTGTAGAGGCGGACGTTCATGACGTAGCCGGCGAACGCCGTGAGCACGACGGCCGCCGCGCACACGAGGACGGCCGCGGTGATGTACGAGATGTCCGGGGCGCCGCCCTTGAGCCCCGTGTCGATCGTCTGCTGGACCGCGATCGGCACGATGATCTTGCCCACGGTCGCGATGACGGCCAGGACCATCGTGCCCGCGAGCCCCTTGCGGAACTCGGGCGTCAGCGACAGGCCCGTGCGGATGGTGGCCAGCGCCGAGCGGCCGGAGTCGCGCTGGATGCTCTGCGTCGTCATGCGCTGACTCCCTCTTCCTCTCCCGCCAGCACGTCTTCCTCTCCCTTGAGGATCTTTTCGTCTTCGGTCTGGATGTCGATGGCGGCGCGCTCGGCTTCCTCGCGCTCGTAGGCGGTCACCAGGTTGCGGTAGCCCGCGCAGCGGGCCAGCAGCTCCTCGTGCGGCCCGCGGTCCACGACCCGTCCGTGGTCGAGGTAGACGACCTCGTCGGCCAGCGCGATGGTGGCCATGCGGTAGGCGACGACCACGACGGTGGACGCCTCGGCGGCGTCCCGGAGCCCGTACAGGATCCTGGCCTCGACCTGGGGGTCGACGCTGGAGGTCGCGTCGTCGAGCACGAGCAGGCGGGGCCGGCGCACGATCGCGCGGGCCAGGGCCAGTCGCTGACGCTGTCCGCCGGACAGGGTCGCGCCGCGCTCGCCGACGCGGGTTCCGAGGCCGTCGGGCAGCCTGGCGACGAAGCCGTCGGCCTGGGCCAGGCGCAGCGCGGACCACACGTCCTCGTCGGCGCTCTCCAGGCCTAGCGCGACGTTGCCGCGCACGGTGTCGTCGAACAGGAACGTCTGCTGCGGCACCAGCGCCACCGACGCGGCGACCCCGCCGTACGCCAGCTCCCGCAGGTCGACGCCGTCGAGCACGACCTGTCCCGTGTCAGGGTCGACCAGCCGCACGAGCAGCTGCACCAGCGTGGACTTGCCGGATCCGGTGGGCCCGACGAGGGCGACGGTCCGGCCGGCCGGCACGTCGAAGGTGACGTCGTGCAGCACTTCCGCCTCGCCGTAGCGGTACGACACCCCCCGCACCTCCAGCTCGGCGGGCGCCGGGGAGGTCGTGGCGGCATCGCCGTACGCCATGGAGCCCGTCGCCTCCAGGACGGCCTGCACCCGCTCCCAGCCGACGACGCTGCGCGGCAGCTCCGCCAGCACCCAGCCGAGCGCCCTGATCGGGAAGGCCAGCAGCGTGAACAGGTAGGCGACCTGGATCAGGTCGCCGGCGACGATGGAGCCCCCGGACAGACGCAGCGCGCCCACGGCGAGCACCGCCAGCACGCCGATCGTGGGCAGCGCCTCGAGCATCGGGTCGAACAGCCCGCGCACCCGGCCGACGGCGATGTTGGCATCGCGCAGCTCGTGGGCGCGGCGCTGGAATCGCTCGGTCTCCAGGTCCTCCCTGCCGAGGGTCTTGACGACGAGCGCGCCGTCGAAGCTCTCGTGCGCGATCTCGCTGACCTCGGCGCGCAGTTGCTGCGCGCGGGTCGCGAGCGGGCTCAGCTTGCGCTGGTAGACGAGATTGAGCACGGCGATGGCCGGGAAGATGAGGAAGCCGACGAGCGCGAGCACGAGGTCGGTGAAGAGCATCGCGATCGCCGCCGTGACCAGCATGACGACCACGCCGACGGCCATCGGCAGCGGCGCGAGCGGCGCCCAGGCCGCCTCGGCGTCGGCGCTGGCGTTGGACAGCAGCTGCCCGGTGGGGTGCCGGTGGTGCCAGGACAGCGGCAGCCGCAGATACTGCTGGGTGACGTCCCTGCGCGACCTGGCCTGCATGCGATATTGCATGATCCCGGCCAGGATGCGGCGGCCCGCCACGCCGAACGCCTTGAGCAGCGCCGTGCCGATGATGAGGAACACCCCGGTCCACAGCGCCCCCGTGGCCACCCGGCCCTCGGCGAACGAGGGCAGCAGCACGTGCTGCGTGGCCCAGCCGAGCGCCCAGGCCGAGGCCACGGTCATGCCGCCATAGACGGCGCTGGCCAGCACGGCCAGCGTGAAGACCGCCTTCTCGGTGCGAACGGCCACCCCAAGGACCCGTAGTCCTTGGCGCATCACGGCCGAGGTGACCTTGCTCGCCACTCGGTAGGCTCCCCTTCAGCTGACGTCTGTACGCAAGTCACTACATCACCTCTGATCAACCAGTTATTCCCACGGGTAGGGTTGACCACGTGACTCACGCTCGTAGCGAACGCGCCGCGCTCTGCGACCTGCTCGACCGGCTCGGGCCGGACGCGCCGACGCTCTGCGCGGGCTGGACCACCTACGACCTGGCCGCCCACCTGGTGTTGCGCGAGCGCCGGCCCGACGCGATGGGCGGGATCGCGCTCAAGCCCCTGGCCGGCTACACCGCCTCGGTCCAGGACGGGCTCAAGGCCAAGCACCCCTATCCCGAACTGGTCGCCATGGTGCGCAAGCCGGGTGGCGTCTACGGCATGCTGCCGTTCCTCGACGAGGCCGTCAACGCACTGGAGTTCTTCGTGCACCACGAAGACGTGCGCCGCGCGCAGCCGTCCTGGGAGCCGCGCGAGCTGCCCGCCGACCTCGACCGGCTCATCTGGAAGCGGGTCGCGAACGGCGCCAGGCTGATGCTGCGCAAGTCACCCGTGGGCGTGGTCCTGCACCGCCTCGGCGGCGGCGTCGCGCTCGGCGGCCCCCGTCAGGGCCCCCGGGTGGAGGTGACGGGGACGGCCTCCGAGCTGCTGATGTTCTGCTTCGGCCGCCAGGAGCACGCCCGCGTGGAGCTCACCGGCGAGCCCCACGCCGTCTCCCAGCTGCGCGCGGCCTCCCTGGGCATGTAGCCCTCCTGCTCCGGCTCACCCATCGCGGAAACCCGGCGTGGTAAGTGCTCGCGCATCAAGCCAAGCCTTTACCATGGCAGAGGAAAGGAAGCCCCCGGTTAGGATCATGAACATCTTCACAGAGGATGCCAGTGATCGCCCAGATCCGGGTATATACGGCTGGGAATGGACTGCAGGAGGCCCCTATGCAGGTCAAGAAGGTGATCACCTACGCGGCTGTCGCGTTCGTGATCTTCTACCTGTTCACCCAGCCGGACCAGGCCGCCGACGCGGTCAGAGGTGTGTTCGACGGAATCGTCCAAGGAGCCAATCAGTTGGCGACATTCTTTACCAGGGTTCTGGCCTAGCGAGGGTTCTGCCTGTGGCAGACGCTTCCCCGCGCTGCCAGATCGTGCTACGCAGGCAGGATGAGAGATCGCCCTAGCGGCAGCAAGATCAATCAGCTTGATCCGAACGTCCGGCGCATTCTCGAACGCGCCGAGCTCGAGGGCATCGAGCTGATTCGTTTTCTGTACGCCGACCACGGTGGCGTCATTCGTGGTAAAGCGGCTTCCCGATCACGGTTGGCCGAACGGCTCAACACCGGCATCGGGCACACGGTGGCCATGATGGCGATGAACATGCTCGACCAGCTCCAGGACGTCGAGCAGATGGGTCCGGTGGGCGAGGTCCGCATCGTCCCCGACCCTGCCACGTACGTCCCTTTGCCTCACGCACCCGGCGCGGCGGCGATGTTGTCGGATCTGCGGCGGCCAGACGGCTCGCCGTGGGAGGCGTGCGCGCGGACATTTCTCAAGGACGCGATCGCCGAGCTGGCCACGGAGGGTTACACGCTCCAGGCGGCGTTCGAGCCGGAGTTCACTCTGGGCCGCCGCCTTCCCGACCCGACAGGCGGCCCGGACCGGCTGGTGCCGATTGACGATTCGCTCTGCTATGCCAACGCCGGGTTCGACACGGCGCACGACTACACCGTCAAGCTCATCCGCGCCCTGGAGACACAGGGCCTGCGCGTCGAGCACTACCACCCGGAGCTGGGGCCCGGCCAGCAGGAGCTGTCGATCAGGCACGCGCCCGCGCTGCGGGCCGCCGACAACCACGTCCTGTTCAGGGAGACCGTGCGCGGCGTGGCCCTGCGGATGCAGCTGTGGGCCACGCTGGCCCCCAAGCCGCTGGCCGACCAGGCCGGCAACGGCGCCCACCTGCACCTGTCGCTGTGGAACGACACCCGCAACGTCTTCGCCGCCGACGGGGAGGTGCGTGACGGCTTCATCGGCGGCCTGCTCGCCCACCTGCCCGCCCTGACCGCGCTGACGTGCGGCAGCGTCAACAGCTTCCGCCGCCTGGCGCCCCGCATGTGGTCCAGCGCGTACGCGGTGTACGGGCTCGACAACCGGGAGGCCGCCGTACGCGTGTGCTCGCCGATCGGTGAGACCGGTGAGCTGAACCTGGAGCTGAAGCCGTCGGACTCCTCCGCCAACCCGTACCTGTCGCTGGGGGCCGTGATCCACGCCGGCCTGGACGGGATCCGGCGCAAGCTCGACCCGGGGGCGCCCGTGGACGTGGACCCCGACACGCGGCCCGGCCGATACCCGCGCCTGCCGTCGTCGCTGGACGAGGCGCTGGACGCGCTGGAGGCCGACGAACTGCTCATGGAGGCGCTCGGGCCGCTGCGGCGCAGCGCGTACCTGGCCGTCAAGCGGTCGGAGGCGGCCGCGTTCGGCGCGAAGGACGCCTCCTATGAGCTGTTCAACCACCTGCGGGTGTTCTGAACGCCGCAGTGCCGGCCGGCAGGTCAGCGGACGGGGTGGCCCGCCATGCGGAGCGTGTTCTTGACCTCGGAGATCTTGAGCGTGCCGAAGTGGAAGACGCTGGCCGCCAGGACGGCGTCCGCGCCCGCCGCCACCGCCGGCGGGAAGTCCTCCAGACGCCCGGCCCCGCCGCTGGCGATCACAGGAACCCGCACGGCCGCCCGGACCGCCCGCAGCATCTCCAGGTCGTAGCCGTCGAGCGTGCCGTCACCGTCCATCGAGTTGAGCAGGATCTCTCCCACCCCCAGCTCCTCGCCGCGCGCCGCCCACTCCACCGCGTCGATGCCGGTGCCGCGCCGCCCGCCGTGCGTGGTCACCTCGAAGCCGCTCGGTGTGCCCGGCGCACGCCGGGCGTCCACGGACAACACGACGCACTGGGCGCCGAAGCGCCGGGACGCCTCGGTGAGCAGCTCCGGCCGGGCGATGGCGGCCGTGTTGAGCGACACCTTGTCGGCGCCGGCCCGCAGCAACCGGTTGACGTCCTCGACCGACCGCACCCCGCCACCGACGGTGAGCGGGATGAACACCTGTTCGGCGGTCCTGCGTACGACGTCGAGCATGGTCTCGCGCTCGCCGGACGAGGCGGTGATGTCGAGGAAGGTCAGCTCGTCGGCGCCCTCCTCGTCGTAGCGCCTGGCCAGCTCCACGGGGTCGCCCGCGTCGCGCAGGTTCTCGAAGTTGACGCCCTTGACCACACGGCCGGCGTCCACGTCGAGACAGGGAATGACTCTTACCGCTACGGTCATGCTCGCAATGCCTCGATTTCGATCTCGACCAGCATTCTCGGGTCGACCAGGCCGGCCACCCGTACGCCCGTGCAGGCGGGCCGCACCTCGCCGAGCACCTCGGCGATGGCCTGCCCGACGAGGTCGAAGTGGCGCTGCTCGACCACGTAGTAACGGACCATGACGACGTCCTCGCGGGTCAGCCCGCCCGCCAGGACGGCCGTCAGGGCGATGTCGATCGCGGTCAGGCTCTGGTGGTAGGCGTCGCCGACGTGGCGCACCTCGCCGTCGACCGTGGCCGTGCAGCCGGAGACGATCACCCGCTCTCCGACGACCACGGCGCGCGCGTAGCCGTACTTCTCCTCCCAGATGCCACCCGAGAACACCCTCGGCCCGATGCTCTGCATGCTGACGCTACCTACGCTCATCCCGCCCCCTCCCGGCGAAGTCACCCGCGCACCGCGGCAAGCGCGTTTTCCAATGTGAACGCGTGAGCGTAAAGGGCTCTGCCCACGATGGCCCCTTCCAGTCCGTCCGGGACGAGACCGGCGAGTGTGACCAGGTCATCCAGGCTGGAGACGCCGCCGCTGGCGATCACCGGCTTGTCGGTACGGGAGCAGATCCGGCGGTAGAGGTCCACGTTGGGGCCCTGGAGCATGCCGTCCTTGGTCACGTCGGTGACGACGTAGCGGGGGCAGCCGTCGGCCTCCAGCCGGTCGAGCACCTCCCACAGGTCGCCCGCCTCCTCGGTCCAGCCTCTGGCGGCCAGGGTCGTGCCGCGCACGTCGAGACCGACCGCGATCTTGTCGCCGTGCTCGGCGATGATCTTCCGGCACCAGTCGGGGTTCTCCAGTGCGGCGGTGCCGATGTTGACCCGGCGGCAGCCGGTGGCCAGGGCGGCGGCCAGCGAGTCGTCGTCGCGGATGCCGCCGGACAGCTCCACGTTCACCTCCAGCCGGCCGATCACGTCGGCGATCAGCTCCCGGTTGCTCCCGCGGCCGAACGCGGCGTCCAGGTCCACCATATGGATCCACTCGGCGCCCGCCTCCTGCCAGGCCAGCGCGGCGGCGAGCGGCGCGCCGTAGCCGGTCTCGGTCCCGGCCTCGCCCTGGACCAGGCGTACGGCCTGGCCACCGACGACGTCCACGGCGGGCAGCAATACGAGCGACGACATTCAGATCCTCCGGTCGAAGGCAAGAGTCACGACAACAGGTACGAGCAGCACGGACAGGACGAGGACGGCGAAGCTGGCGAAGAACGACCCCCACAGCAGCCAGGTGATCACCTGGACGAGCAGGAACCCGAGCGCCACCAGGGCGTTCTGGGCCCGGTGACGGCGCGCCAGCAGGCCTCCCTGGCGGGAGAAGCGCACCGGGCGCGGCGTGAGCCTGGCGATAAGGGTGCGGCGGCGGGCCAGGCGCGCCTGGCGCTCCTCGTTGGCCCGCATCGCCCGGGCCCGCTCGGCCTCGCGCTCGGCCCGGCGGCGCGCCCGCTCCTTGCTCACCACGCCCGCTCCCGAGCCGGGAACGCCCGGCCCTCACTCAACGGTGCCCAGCCAGTTGCTCAGCAGGGCGGCGCCGGCGTCGCCGGACTTCTCCGGGTGGAACTGGGTGGCCATGAGCGGGCCGTTCTCCACGGCCGCCACGAACGGCACGCCGTGCTCGGCCCACGTCACGATCGGCTCGGCGAACCCGTCGCCGGTGCGCAGCTCCCACTCGCGCACGCCATAGGAGTGCACGAAGTAGAAACGGGTGGCGGCGTCCAGGCCGGCGAACAGGACGCTGCCGGCCGGAGCCTTGACGGTGTTCCACCCCATGTGGGGCAGCACGGGCGCGTCGAGCCGTTCGACGGTGCCCGGCCATTCGCCGCAGCCCTCGGTCTCCACGCCGTGCTCGACGCCCCTGGCGAACAGGATCTGCATGCCGACGCAGATGCCCAGCACCGGACGGCCGCCGGCCAGGCGCCTGCCGATGATCTGCTCGCCGCGGACGCTCTTGAGCCCGCTCATGCACGCCTCGAACGCGCCGACGCCGGGCACGACCAGCCCGTCGGCGTTCAGCGCGGCCTCGAAGTCGGGCGTCACGGTCACCTCGGCGCCGACCCTGGCCAGCGCCCGCTCCGCGGAACGCAGATTGCCCGACCCGTAGTCCAGGACGACGATGTTCTTCTTCGTCACCACCACAGCACCCCCGCCGTGATCGCCATCGCCGCGCCGAGCGCGCAGACGACGGCACCGATTTTGAGTCCCTGCTTGGCCAGGGAGAACACGCCGCCGATCAGGAACAGCCCGACGAACACCATCACGCCGGCGATGAGGTTGTCCGTCATAGGACGCCCTTGGTGCTCGGCACCCCGCTCGCGCGCGGGTCGAGCTCGGACGCCTCGCGCAGCGCCCTGGCCAGGGCCTTGAACTGGGCCTCCACGATGTGGTGCGCGTTGCGCCCGTAAGGGACGTGCACGTGCAGGCAGATCGCGGCCTGGGCGACGAGCGACTCCAGGATGTGGCGCGTCATCGTCGTGTCGTAGTCGGGGCCGATCATCGGCGCCATGCCCTCGGGCTCGGTGTGCACCAGGTAAGGCCGACCGGACAGGTCGACGGTGACCTGGGCGAGCGACTCGTCCAGCGGGCACGACGCGCTACCGAACCGCCTGATACCCGACTTGTCGCCCAGCGCCTCGCGGAACGCCGCGCCCAGCGCGAGCGCGGTGTCCTCGATCGTGTGGTGGGAGTCGATGTGCAGATCGCCCTCGGTCTTGACGGTCAGGTCGAACAGCCCGTGCTTGCCGAGCTGGGCCAGCATGTGGTCGAAGAACCCGACCCCGGTCGCCACCTCGACCCGGCCGGTGCCGTCGAGACCGACCTCCACCAGGACCGAGGTCTCCTTCGTAACGCGCTCGACGCGGCCTACGCGGTTCACAGGCCCTCCTTCGTCGGTCCTGTGAACCGCAGAAGCGCCGTGTTCATTGGTTCGCTCGCTCACAGCAGGCCCTCCTTCGTCGGTCCTGTGAACCGCAGAAGCGCCGTGTTCATTGGTTCGCTCGCTCACAGCAGGACCCCTTCCAGGGCGGCGCGGAAGGCCGCCATCTCCTCGCCGGTGCCGATCGTGACACGCAGCCATTCGGGCGGGCCCACCTCGCGGATGAGCACACCGCGCTCCAGCAGCCCCTCCCACACCTGGCGCCGGTCGGGGAAGCGCCCGAACAACACGAAGTTGGCATCCGAGTCGGCCACGGCCAGGCCCTTCGACCGCAGCCAGGTCACCGTCTCGTCACGCTCGCGCCGCAGCGCGTCCACCGTGCCGAGCAGCTCCGCGCGGTGCCGCAGCGCCACCCGCGCCGCCGTCTGGGTGAGGGTCGACAGATGGTACGGCAACCGCACCAGCAGCAGCGCCTCCACCACGGCCGGGTGCGCGGCCAGGTAACCCAGCCGCGTGCCCGCCATGGCGAACGCCTTGGACATCGTCCTGGTGACGATCAGCCTTGGGTGAGCGGGCAGCAGCGTGAGCGCCGACGGCGTGCCCTCGCGGGCGAACTCGGCGTAGGCCTCGTCGACCACGACCATGCCGGGCGCGGCGGCCAGCACCGCCTCGATCGTCTCGATCGGCTGGGCGGTGCCGGTCGGATTGTTGGGCGAGGCCAGGAAGACGATGTCCGGCCGGTGCTCCTCGATCGCCGCGACGGCCTTGCCGGGGTCGAGCGAGAAGTCCTCCTCGCGGCTGGCCTTGATCCACTCGGTGTTGGTGCCGCCGGTGATGATCGGGTGCATCGAGTAGGACGGCTCGAACCCGATGGCGGTGCGGCCGTGGCCGCCGAACGCCTGGAGGATCTGCTGGAGCACCTCGTTGGAGCCGTTGGCCGCCCACACCTGCTCGGTGCTCAGCCCGTGCCCGAGGTAATCGGCCAGGTCGGCGCGCAGGGCGGTGGCGTCCCTGTCGGGGTAGCGGTTGAGCTCGCCCGCCTGGGCCCGGACCGCCTCGGCCAGGTCGTCGACCAGCTCCGGGGAGGGCGGGTAGGGGTTTTCGTTGGTGTTGAGCCGGACCGGGACGTCGATCTGGGGCGCGCCGTACGGCGTCTTGCCCCTCAGGTCGTCGCGGATGGGCAGATCGTCCAGGTTCACTCGGGGGTCTCCGTGGGCACTCGCCAGTCGAAACGGGCGCGGATCGCGGCGCCGTGTGCGGGCAGGTCTTCGGCGTCGGCCAGGACCGACACGTGGGCGGCGGCGCCGGCGAGCGCCTCGCGGGTGTAGTCGACCACATGGATGCCGCGCAGGAATGACTGCACCGACAGGCCGCTGGAGTGGCAGGCGCAGCCGCCCGTCGGCAGCACGTGGTTGGACCCGGCGAGGTAGTCGCCGAGCGAGACGGGCGCGTACGTGCCGACGAAGATCGCGCCGGCGTTGCGGACCCGCGCGGCGACCGCTGCGGCGCCGGCGGTGTGGATCTCCAGGTGCTCGGCGGCGTAGGCGTCCACCACCTTGAGCCCGTCGTCGAGCGAGCCGACCAGCACGATGCCGGACTGCCGGCCGCCCAGGGCCTCGGCGATGCGCGCGGAGTGCTTGGTCGCCGAGACCTGTCCCGGCAGCTCCTTCTCCACGGCGTCGGCCAGCTCGGGGCTGGTGGTGACCAGCACGGCGGCGGCGATCGTGTCGTGCTCGGCCTGGCTGATCAGGTCGGCGGCCACGTGGACCGGGTCGGCCGTCTCATCGGCCAGGATCGCGATCTCCGTCGGCCCCGCCTCGGAGTCGATGCCGATGCGGCCCTTGAGCAGCCGCTTGGCCGCCGCCACCCAGATGTTGCCGGGGCCGGTGACCATGGTGGCCGGCGGGCACTCCTCGGTGCCGTAGGCGAACATGGCCACCGCCTGCGCCCCGCCGACGTTGTAGACCTCGTCCACGCCGAGCAGCGCGCACGCGGCCAGGATCGTGGGATGCGGCAGCCCGCCGAACTCCTTCTGCGCAGGGCTGGTCACGGCCAGCGACTCGACGCCGGCCTCCTGGGCCGGCACGACGTTCATGACCACGCTGGACGGATAGACCGCGCGGCCGCCGGGGACGTAAAGGCCCACGCGGTCGACCGGCACCCACCGCTCGGTCACGGTGCCGCCGGGCACGACCTGCGTGGTGACCTCGGCGCGCCGCTGGTCGCGGTGGACCAGCCGGGTCCGCCTGATCGACTCCTCCAGCGCCGCCCGCACCTTGGGGTCGAGCTCGCGCAGCGCGCGCTCGATCTCCTCGGCGGGCACGCGAGTAGTGGCGATCTCCACGCCGTCGAACCTGGCGGTCAGCTCCCGTACGGCCGCCACGCCGCGATGGCGCACGTCGTCGCAGATGGGCCGCACCTTCTCCAGGGCGGCCTCGACGTCGAGCTCAGCGCGTGGCAACACGTCGCGCAGGTTGTCCGGCAGGGAACCGCGCATGTCAATACGGGAAATCACCCCCACAGTCTACGGAGTCCGGCCCCTGAATCTCGTTCTGTCCACACTGCGGGACACGGTTCCCCGGTCCTCCCCGGACACTCGACGGCCGCGGGAGGGGGGCAGTCGCCTCCGCCGCACCCGCGGCCGTCGCCGCCCCGGACCGGGCCTGCCGGGGCGGACGCCGTGGCCGCCACGGGGGCGCGGCCACGACCGTGAAGAGCTTTGAGCCATCCCCACTGCCCGCCGGGCGTGTCTGTGTAACATCACACGCCTGAATACTTTATGCAGTCAAATCTTACGCTAAGTTATTTTTGCAGGTGAGTACCCGGCTTGACCATCTGCAGACCGCCATCCACCACTGTCGATCAAGCGGGCGGGGTACGGCATGCACCATGGTGCGCCTGCCGACGTACGCGCCGATGCTGGCCCAGCTCGGCACCCTGGCCTCGGTGCAGGGCCCGGGCTGGGCGGTGGAGATGAAATGGGACGGCGTGCGGGCTCTCGCCTACCTCGAGGAGGGCGCCGTCCGCCTGATGTCGCGTAACGGCAAGAACATCACCCCCGCCTACCCCGAGCTGCAGCTCATGGCCGGAGCCACGGCAGGCCGCGCCGCCGTCGTCGACGGGGAGATCGTGGCGTTCGACGAGGCTGGGCGGCCGAGCTTCGAGGCGCTGCAGCCGCGCATGCACCAGCGCAAGGCTGCCGTCACGGCCGAGCTGGCCAGGGCGGTGCCGGTGACGTTCATGGCGTTCGACATCCTGCACCTGGACGAATCCAGCGTGGTCTCGCAGCCCTACACCGAGCGCAGGGAGCTGCTCGAGGGCACCTTCACGCCCGGCTACCGGTGGCAGGTGCCCACCTGGTTCGCCGACGCCGCCAGGCACGCCTTCGACTCCTCACGGCAGCTCGGGCTCGAAGGGGTCGTGTGCAAGCGGATGGTCTCGCCGTACCGGCCGGGCAAGCGCAGCGGCGAATGGACCAAGGTCAAGAACGTCAGCACCGTCGAGGTCGTGATCGGCGGCTGGCAGCCCGGCGGCGGACGACGCTCGGGAACGATCGGGTCGCTGCTGCTCGGCGCGTACGACGAGCGCGGGCGGCTCCTGTACGTCGGGCATGTCGGCACCGGCTTCACCCAGGCCATGCTGCGTGACCTGCGGGAGCGGCTGGCGCCGCTGGAGCGCCCGGACCCGCCGTTCGACCAGCCCGTGCCACGCGAGCACGCCCGCGACGCGCAGTGGGTCGAGCCGCGCCTGGTCGGGGAGGTCCAGTACGCCGAGGTCACCGGCGACGGCATGTTGCGCCACCCGTCGTGGCGCGGACTCCGCCCCGATCGCGAGCCGGTGGAGGCCGACGCCGCCGAGATCCTGCGCCTGCGGCACGGCGGCGACGCCGCGGCCGGCTGACCGGCAGAGCTCATCGATCAGGGCGCTCACGGGGCGGGCTCCCTCAGCGTGCGGGCCAGCAGCCAGGCCAGGAACGGGAACACGATCAAGCAGGCCAGTGCCGTCCTCAGCGTGGCCGCCTCCGCGACCGCGCCCACCAGAGGGCTGGCCAGGCCGCCCACACTCACCGCCAGCCCCAGGGTCACACCGCTGGCCGTGCCCACCCGGCGCGGCAGGAAGTCCTGGCCCAGCGTCACATGCAGGGAGAACGGGGCGTACAGGGCGATCGACGAAGCGGCGATGAAGACGTAGGCGGCGGGTCCGGGTGCGAGGACCACGCCGGCGACGGCGGGGACGGCCGCCGCGTAGGCCAGGCGCATCGTCCGCACCCGGCCCCAGCGGGCCGCCAGCCTGCCGCCCAGCACGGTCCCGGCCGCCCCACCGGCGAACAACACGAACAGCGCCACCGCGCCCGCCGCCCCGCCACCCATGAAGAGGGCCACGAAGGCGCTCAGGCCGACGTACACGACCGAGCGGAAGACGATCACCAGCGTCAGCCTGGTGAACGACGGCCAGTCGTCGCGGCCCGACACCGGCACCGAGACCCTGGCCTCCTGCCCGGCGGGCGCGAGGATCGCCGGCAGCGTCACCAACGCCCCCAGCACGGCCGGGACCACCAGAAACGGCGAGGCGCCCAGACCCCACACCGCCAGCAACGGCGTCACCAGCACGGGAGCCGAGGCGAAGCCCAGCGTGCCGCCGAGCGAGAACCAGCTCATCCGCACATGGCTGCCGGCGCTGGCGAGCCTGGCCAGCCGCGCCGACTCCGGATGGTAGGCGGCCACGCCCAGCCCGGACAGCGCCACGGCCAGCCAGGTCAGCACGTAGGAGTCGGTGACGCCGCCGGCCGCCACCCCCGCCCCGGCCACCACCATGCTCACCGGGATCAGCCACGGCATCCGCCACCTGTCCGTCAGCACGCCGAACACCGGCTGCACGATCGACGACAGCAGCGTCGCCGCCAGCACCACGCCCGAGACGGCGACGTAGCCGTAACCGCGCTCGGCCACGAGGAACGGCACGAGTGCCGGCACCGCACCCTGGTAGAGATCGACGGTGGCATGACCGGCGGCGAGCATGGGGATCCTGTTCACCCCTCGATCATTTCCCGGTGCCTTCTGGCCCGCTTCCGATAAAATGCCAATCCATGCCGGAAATCCGCCATCTGTCCGAAGCGCCCACCGGGCGGCGGCCGCTCGCGCCCGGCGCCGGCATCGACGCGCACCGGCACGACACCCACCAGATCGTGTACGCCTGCCGCGGCGTACTCTCCGTCACCACGAGCGCGGGCACGTGGGTGGCCCCGGCGAACCGGGCCATCTGGGTGCCGGCGGGCACCGTCCACGAGCACCGCGCCCACGGCGACACCGACCTGCGACTGGTGGGCCTCACCGACAATCCGCTCGCCCTCGACCGTCCCGCCGTCCTGGCCGTCGGCCCGCTGCTGCGCGAATTGATCATCGCCTACACCGATGACGCGCCCGCCGGGACCGGTCCCTCCCGCGCAGAGCGTGGGCGGCTGCTGTCCGTTCTGCTCGACCGCCTCAAACGCGCGCCCGAGCAGCCCTTCCACCTACCGGCCCCGGAAGACCCCAGACTGGTGGCCGTCTGCGCGATCCTGCACCGCGATCCCGCCGACGGCAGCACCCTCGCGCGACTGGCCGCGCAGGCCGGCACCAGCGAACGCACGCTCGCCCGGCTGTGCGGCCGCGAGCTCGGCATGAGTTTCCCGCAGTGGCGCACCCAGCTCCGCCTGCACCACGCGCTGCTGCTGCTCGCCGACGGCCTCCCGGTGACTGCCGTCGCGCACCGGTGCGGGTGGGCGTCGGCGAGCGCGTTCATCGACGTGTTCAGGCGGGCGTTCGGGTACACCCCCGGCCGGGCCTTTACATTGTAGATTCGCTACAATCGTTCCTCGTGAGCAAATCGAAAGGCAAATGAGCCGTGACACGTTAGTTGGAACATGGCCATGGTTATTGGCACTATCCAACTGTGCTGGCCAGGTTCTGCCGCGCCGGTGGATCGTCGAGAGGTCCCTGTCCGGCTGGCTGGTGCGCTCGAGGGG
>NZ_JAUZQF010000002.1 GCF_030718205.1 Nonomuraea turcica | reverse complement strand
ACCCGGACGTGGGCATCTGCCAGGTCAGCGCCGAGGACCCGCGCGGCCCGTGGAGCGAGCCGCACGTGGTCAAGCCCGGGCTCGGGCTGATCGACCCGTGCCCGTTGTGGGACGACGACGGGCAGGCCTACGTGGTGCACGGCTGGGCCAGGAGCCGCGCCGGGATCAACAACCGGCTCACCCTGCACCGCATGTCGCCCGACGCCCGCATCGTGCTGGACGACGGCACGCTGATCATCGACGCCGACCTGCTGCCGGGCTACCGCACGCTGGAAGGCCCCAAGCTGTACAAACGCGACGGCGTCTACTGGATCTTCGCGCCGGCCGGCGGCGTGGAGAACGGCTGGCAGTCGGTGTTCCGCGCCGAGTCGGTCTTCGGCCCGTACGAGGACCGCATCGTGCTGCGGCAGGGCGGCACTGACGTCAACGGCCCGCACCAGGGCGGCTGGGTGGACACCCCGTCGGGCGAGCACTGGTTCATGCACTTCCAGGACCGCGGCCCCTACGGCCGGGTCGTGCACCTGCAGCCCATGACGTGGAACGGCGGCTGGCCGGTCATGGGCGCCGACGGCGAGCCGGTCCCCGGCGGGCCGGTGCCCGTACCCGGCGGCGTGCCCGGCACGCCCGCCACCTCCGACGACTTCTCCGGACCTGGGCTGGGGCTGCAGTGGAGCTGGCAGGCCAACTCCGACCCGTCCTGGTGGGAGCTGCGCGACGGCCGGCTCATCCTGGCCTGCGTGCCCGGGCCGGACGACCTCAGGCAGCGCCCGTCCGTGCTCGGGCAGCGGCTGCCCGGCGATCCCTGCACGGTCACCACCACCCTCACCCTCGACGGCGAGGGCCGGGCGGGTCTGGCCGTCATCGGCGACACCGCCGCCTCCGTCGTGCTGGAGAGCACCCCGGACGGCGCCGTCCTGGTGTGCGGGGACGCCGAGCCCGTGCCCGTCAAGACGGGTGAGCCCGTCACCATCGGCGCACGGGTCGGCGAAGGGGCTCTCGTCACGTTCCTGGCCGACACCGGGGAAGGGCCGCGCAAGGTGGGCGAGCCCTTCCAGGCCACGCAGGGGCGGTGGGTCGGTGCGGTCATCGGCCTGTTCGCTGCGGGCGGCGGTGCCGGTCAGGCGATCTTCGACGCGTTCACCGTGGACATCGAAAGGTAGTAGTCAATGACACGACGTGTAACGGCCGCATCGGCCTCGGTGCTCCTGACCGTGGCCCTGCTGGCCGGATGCGGCTCGGACGCCGGCTCCGGCGGCCAGACCGAGATCACCTTCTGGGACACCAACGCCGGGCCGGCCCGCACGCCGATCTGGCAACACGCGATCGCCGAGTTCGAAAAGGCCAACCCGACCATCAAGGTCAAATACGTGGGCGTCCCCATCGCCCAGGCGCCCCAGAAGATCGACACAGCGATCGCCGGCGGCGGCACGCCGGACGTGGCCGACATCTCCACCTCCGGACTGGCCAACCTCGTTGCCCAGAAGGCGCTCGAACCGGTGGACGAGCGCATCGCCGCCAATCCGGCGCTGAACGGCAAGTTCAACGAGTCACTCCTGACCACCGTCAAGAACGTGGTCCCGGACGGGAAGGCGTACATCTTCCCGCTGTCCACGAACGCGGGCGCGTTCTGGTACCGCAAGGACTGGTTCAAGGAGGCCGGGCTGGAGCCGCCCAGGACCTGGTCGGAGTTCTTCACGGTGGTGGACAAGCTGACCAAGCCGAGCGAGAACCGGTTCGGCTTCACCATCCGCGGCGGCGCCGGCTCCATCGCCCAGATGCTGGAGGTCGTCTACGCCCAGTCCGGCATCACCGAGTTCTTCGACGCCGCGGGCAAGTCCACGATCAACGACCCGCGCAATGTGACGGCGCTGGAGAAGTACGCCGGTCTCTACAAGAAGAACACACCTGAGGCCGACCTGCAGAACGACTACGTCAAGATGGTCGCCCAGTTCGACACCGCCGGCAGCATCGCCGTCATGCAGCACAACCTGGGCTCCTACCAGGACCACATCAAGGCACTCGGCCCCGACAAGGTGGCCTCCTTCTCCGTGCCCAAGTCCGACTCCGGCACCCAGGCCGTGCTGTCCAATCCAGTCAGCGGCGTCGGCGTCTTCTCCGCCGGCAAGAACAAGGAGGCCGCGTTCAAGCTCGCCGAGTTCCTCGCCACCAAGGACATGGACGCCTACATCGCCGAGAAAAGCGGCGTCATCCCGGCCAACACCGACGTGCAGGGCAACCAGGCCCCGCACATCGCCGAGGCGCAGCGCGTGCTGAACGACCCGGCCACCAAGGTCCTGCAGATGCCCTACCACCTGCCGGAGTTCAACGAGATCACCAAGACCTGGGCCGAGCCGCTGTTCCAGAAGGTGCTGCTCGGCCAGCTCAGCGCCAAGGACTTCCTCGACCAGTTCGCGGCCAAGCTGACCGAGGCGCAGGCCGGATACAAGCAGAGGAACGGCTGATGGGGCCTGTGACCGCGGCCGTCCTGGCTGCCGTGACGGCGCTGAGCCCGATGCACTCGGGGGAGGCGAAGGACCTGGGGTGGCAGGTCCTGGCGCCCGACGACGGATGGGCCGCAGCCGAGGGCGGCACCAGCGGCGGCGCCGCGGCCCGCCACGCGGTGACCGTCCGCACCCGCGACGAGCTGGCGGCGGCCGTCGCAGGCGACGCCCCGAAGGTCGTCTACGTCGAGGGCGCCATCGACGCGGGCCCGCTGAGCTGTGCGGACTACGCGGTTCCCGAGTACGACCTGCAGTCCTACCTCGCCGCCTACCATCCTGCGCACTGGACGGGCCCCGCCTCGGGCCCCCTGGAGGAGGCCCGCAAGGCGTCGGCGGCCAACCAGCGGCGGCACGTGGTCATTCCCATCGGCTCCAACACCACGCTCGTCGGCCGTCCCGGTGCCTCGCTCGCCGGCCTGGCGCTGACCATCGAGCGGGCCGACAACGTGATCGTCAGGAACCTCGCGGTCCACGACGCCTTCGACTGCTTCCCCGGATGGAGCGGCGGCGACTGGAAGACCGAGTACGACAACATCTCGATCTCCGAGTCCCGGCACGTCTGGGTGGACCATGTGACACTCACCGACGGCGACCACCCGGACCAGGCGGAGCCGTACTACTTCGGCGCCCGCTTCCTGCACCACGACGGGCTGCTCGACGTCGTCAGGGGTAGCGACCTGGTCACGATCTCCTGGAGCCGGTTCTCCGGGCACGACAAGTCGCTCCTGTGGGGCAACACCGACAACCCGCGGTACGACGCGGGCAAGTTGCGGATCACGCTGCACCACAACGAGCTGAGCGCGCTCAACCAGCGGGCGCCGCGTGTGCGCCACGGGCAGGTGCACGTATATAACAACGCCTACGTGGTCCCGCCCGGCTCCGAGTACACCTACTCGTGGGGAGTCGGCGTTAACTCCGCCATCTACGCCCAGAACAACACCTTCCGCCTGCCCAGCGGAACGACCCCCGACAAGATCATCTACCGCTGGGGCGGAACCGCCATCCACGAGGAGGGCACGCTGGTGAACGGCAGACCGGTGAACGTATTGGCGGCGTACAACGCGGCGCACGACCCCGATCTCGGCGGTGACGTGGGCTGGAGCCCGCACCTGCACGGGCGCGTCGATCCCGGGCATGCCGTGCCCGGTCTGGTCCAGGCCCGCGCCGGAGCGGGGAAGCTCTCATGAGGCTCGTGATCGCCGCCCTCGCCGCGTTGGCGCTCCTGGTGCCCGCGTCCGCCCATGCCGAGACTGCGCCCCTTCATGCCGCGCGCGCCGAGCGGGCCGACGGGTTCGCCGGGCTGAACGCGCTCGGCGTGGACGGCACGACCGGCGGTGCGGCCGGCCCGACCGTGACCGTGGACAACCAGGCCGACCTGGAGCGGTACGCCACGGCGGCGGAGCCGTACGTCATCAAGGTCAGGGGCTCGATCACGATAGAGCCCTACGGCAAGGAGATCTCGGTCGCCTCCGACAAGAGCATCCTCGGCGAGGGCGCCGGGGCCGAGATCGTGCACGGCGGGTTCATCCTCGACCACGTGCATAACGTCATCATCCGCAACCTCACCATCCGCGACTCCTATGTGGCCGGCGACTGGGACGGCAAGAGCAAGGACTTCGACGGCATCCAGGTGGAGGGCGCCCACCACGTGTGGATCGATCACAACCACTTCACCAGGACCGGCGACGGTCTGCTCGACATCCGCAAGGACAGCGACTACGTCACCGTCTCCTGGAATGTCTTCAGTGACCACAACAAGGCCGTCGGCATCGGCTGGACCCCTAACGTGGTGACCAAGGTGACCCTGCACCACAACTGGTTCCGCGGCATCTACCAGCGCAACCCCAGCATCGACAACACCGAGGCCGCGCACCTGTACAACAACTACCTCCAGGACGCCGGCCTCTACGGGACGATGATCCGCGGCCGCGGCCGGATAGTTGTGGAGAACAGCTACTTCCAGTCGGTGCCCGACCCCATCGTCTCCAAGGACGCGACCTCGCAAGTGATGCAGCGGGGCAACGTGTTCAGCGGGACGCGGGGCCGTATCGACAACGCCGGCCCGGCGTTCGAGCCGTCCGCGTACTACACCTACACCCCCGACCCCGCCGAGCAGGTGCCCGCGCTCGTCACGCGCGGCGCCGGGCCGCTCGGCGGGCAGCGGCCGTACCCACGCGAGATCACCGTGGCGCTCGACGGCAGCGGCGACTTCGGCAGCGTCCAGACGGCGATCGGCGCGGCCCCGCGCGGCGCCGTGATCACCGTCAAGCCGGGCGTCTACCGGGAGATCGTCCGCGTCTGGCCGGGCCGCCGCGACCTCACCATCAAGGGCGCGACGGGCCGGGCCGAGGACGTGGTCATCACCTACAACCTGCCCGCCGGCGGCCAGAAGTTCTACGGCGGCACGTACGGCTCCGCCGACAGCCCCACCTTCAGCGTGCTCGGCAGCGACATCACGGTCGAGGACGTCACCCTGGAGAACGCCTACGACGAGTCGGTGGCTCCGAGCCAGGCGCTCGCCGTGCGGACTGTCGGCGACCGGATCGCCTTCGAGGGCACCAGGTTCCTCGGCAACCAGGACACCTACAAGGCCGACACCCCGCACAGGGATGTCGTCAGCCGCGCCTACCTGCGTGACTGCTACATCGAGGGGGACGTTGACTTCATCTACGGCAGGGGCACGGCCGTCTTCGACAACTGCGTGATCAAGTCGGTCGGTGCCGGCTACGTGACTGCGGCCAGCACCAGCGACTCCAACCAGCACGGCTTCCTCATCGTCGGCAGCCGGCTGGAGGGTCAGGTGGCGGACAAGTCGGTCTACCTGGGGCGGCCGTGGCACCCGGGCAACGACCCGAAGGCCATCGCCCAGGTCGTGGTCCGCGACTCCTGGTTGGGCGCCCACATCCACGACGCTCCCTGGACCGACATGGGCGGCTTCTCCTGGAAGGACGCCCGCTTCGCCGAATACCGCAACACCGGCCCGGGCGCGGCCGGCACGGCGGATCGGCCGCAGCTCACCGACGCGCAGGCGGCCGAGTACACCGTGGAGGGTTACCTGGGCAAGTGGCGGCCCTACGCGGAGCGGCAGCCGTAAGGTGACGCTGAGGCAAAGGGTGCCGGCTCGCGGGCCGAGCCGGCCCACTTTCGCTCACCAGCCCGCCAACTGCGCCACGAACCACTCCACCGGGGTCTTGGACACCGCGCCGTGCGGTGGAGCCCACTTGTCGCCCCGTGACCGCGCCATCGCTCTGATCCCCTCACGCCGGCGCCCGCATCAATGGGCGAGTTCCATCCTGAAGTCGCAGTTCACGGGGCTGGTGTGATCGTGTCTGGGCATGCTCGGCCTGGTGGAAGCTGCTGATCGTCGCGGGAGATCATCTGTCGCGGGCCGGGCCGGGGGTTCTTGCCGGTTTGGGCGCCGCTGACAGCATGACACCTCTACGATGCGTATCTGAACGATTATTTTCGGTAATCGGCGGAAGGGGTGAGATGTCACTGCTGGAACGGATCACCACACGCCGTGCGGAACTGGCCGACCAGGCACAACATCTGGCCAAGCAACTGGCCGAGATCGAGGGCGAACTGGAGCGGATGAGCGTGGCCGAGCAGGTCGTCACCCAGATGCTCGCCGCGGACGACCTGGCCGATCCCGAGCACGCCGCGGCCACTCAGGGCTTCATGATGATCCCGTACCGGCATCAGGCCGGCGGTCCCGACGACTACCAGCTGCTGCTGAAGGCGGTGGCCGACGCGGACCGGGCACGGATCTGCAAGGACATCTGCCGCGCAGCGGGCCTGAGCACCGAGCCGGGCCCGGTGGAGGGCATCCGGGCCAAGCTGAACCGGCTGGCCGAGCGGGGCTGGCTGCGCAAGACGGCGACCGGAAGCTTCACCCACATGTCCTGACCGCCAGATCCCCGCCGCGAGCACGGCGACAGGGCGACGACACGAATACCGCAGCTTTCGGCCCCTGACCGGCGGCGACATGTGGATCCCGAGCAAAGGCCCCCGGCAGGGATATCGCGGTGTGTGAACAAGACCAATGAGCCCGCCGAGGGCGACACTCATGCTGTCTACACCTACTGTCTGCCGCTGTCCACCAAAACTCTCACCTTCGTCACCGGCGTGCTGCGCGAGCATCTGAAGGCGATCGGCTCGCGCTGGCGCAAGCTCCCCGCAGGGAAGATCGCCATCATCGTGCTCGCCGTACTCCGCCATGACCAGCGCATCGCCGACATGGCCCGCAGCAACCACGTCTCACCCGGCACCGTCATGCGCTGGGTCCGCGAGGTCATCGCCCTGCTCGCGGCCCGCGCGCCGCGACTGGACCGCGCCCTGAAGAAGATCACGAAGGCGGGCGGAGAGGTCGTCCTGATCGACGGCACCCTGATCCGCACCGAACGCCGCACCAGAGCCGATGACCGCAAGAACTACCCAGGCAAACACAAGACCCACGGACTGCTGTTCCTCGCCCTGACCGATGTCGCGGGGAACCTGCTGCGGATCTCCGCCGCGTGCCCTGATCGCCAGTGAACGCACCCCGTCGAGCACGGCTTCGCCGACCTACAGTTATCCGCGGTTGTGCGGGGTCTGCTGGAGCGCGGCCCTCTCGTCGGGCCGCACGGTGTTGGAGTACTTTTAACGGTCGTCCGACATGTGCAGGACGGTCCCGGCTTTGTCCAGCGCCGCGACGACATCCTCCGGCGGAGCCATGTCGGTCACGAGGGCGTTCACACTGTCGAAGGAGCACAGCAGGACAGGGGCGGAAGTCGAGAACTTGGTCCCGTCGACCAGGAGCACCACCTCGTCGGCGATGTCCATGAGCGCCCGTTTCGTGGGGCGTTCGATGTCCGTGGCTACATACACGCCACGGGCGTCGACGGCGGCAGCGCCCATGAAGAACGTCCGCACCCGCAGGTTCCTGACGCCCTCGACGGTCATCGGGCCGACGAACGCCTGGCTGGCGGGGTAGAGGTCACCGCCGAGACCGACCGTGCGAACGCCGGGCCGGTGCAGCATGAGCTGGGTGACCGGGATGCTGTGCGTGACAATGCAGCCGCCGAAGCCGCGCGGTAACGCGGCCGCCAGTTCGTAGGCGGTCGTGCCCGCATCGACGGCGATGGCGTCGCCCGGCTTCACCAGGTCGGCGGCGCGCTGTCCGATGTTGCGCTTCGCGGCCGGGTTGGTGGCCACACGGCGGGTGAAGCCGGTCGTCCGTTCGACGGCCGCGAGCCGCACACCTCCGTGGACGATCTCCACCTCTCCGTCCGCCGCCAGCTTGCGCAGGTCCCTGCGGACGGTCATGTCGGAAACGCGAAGCTCCCTGGCGAGATCGCTGACCGAGACGAATCCCGCGGTGCGGACCTGCGCCTGCCGAAAATTCCATCCATGCAGGTCAAGCGGCATGTGAGTACTCGTGAAGGACGCCGCCGAGCCGGTCTCGTCGGCGTATGTTCAGGTCGGTGATTCGCTCTGGATCCTTGATCGGGTTCGGGACGGTACGCAGCGGGGCGGCTTGGGCCAGGGCTTGATGGGCTCGGTGCCAGTTGTAGAACAGTTCGTACTCGCGTAGGGCGTGCCGCAGGTGGTGTTCGTTCCAGATCAGGCAGCGGGTCCAGGAGTTCGTGGCGGCAGGACTGCACCCATCGCTCCATGATGGAATTCATGCGAGGCATCCGGATACCGGTGAGTACGGTCTGGATGCCTGCGTCGGCGAGGATGTTGTCCATGGGGGCGGGGAACTTCCCATCCCTGTCACGGATCGGAAAGCGTGCCCGGCAGCCCGCATCTTCCAGGTCCATAACGAGGTTCCTGATCGCCTGGATCACCCAGTCGGTGGTCGGGTGAGCGGTGGTGCCCAGTACGCGGATGCGCCTGGTGGCGTGCTCGATGACGGCCAGGATGTACTGGCGGTGCCCGTTCAAGGTGACGGTCTCGATGAAATCGCAGGCCAGCAGAGCGTGGGCTTGCGAGCGCAGGAAGTCGGCCCACGGGTGGATGCCCGCTGGGGTGCCGGATCAAGGCCTTCTGCTTGATGATCTCCCAGACGGTGGACGGCACGATCTTGATGCCGAGTGTGGCGAGCTCACCCTGCACCCGCCGATATCCCCAGCCAGGGTTCTCCCGAACCAGGCGCACATGTGGTCACCTACAGGCCATCCCCGCGCGGGGATGGCCCGGGAGCGCGTGATCGTCCCCGACGTTTACCTGCGGTCGGCCCCGCACGTGCGGTGATGGCCCGAAGGCTACAAGGTGACGACTATGTTCAAACCCATAAGCCATCTCCGTGGACGCTAGATGCTTATGCACCAGGCCGCTGCCCGGGCTCGGTCCGGCGACCACGAGCAGGCCATCGGCGACTACACCGCGGTCGTCACCGTCGACCCGAACGAGTCACGCGCCTATTTCGAGCGCGCTGCCCTCCACCGGCACCTCGGGCGCTTGACCGAGGCGCTGAACGACTACGACCAGGCCGCCCGGCTGGCCGCCGCCCTCCTCCGAGGTGGTCTGCAACCGCGGCAACGTCCGCGTGGACGTCAAAGAACTGGACGGGGGCGTCCAGGTCTCCGTCCTGGTCGGCCGGCGCATCGCGGGACGCTCCCGCCTCGGCCGGCCTGGAATCGGCTGCGACCGCGGCTGACAGGGCCGCCTTGGCGGCCGGAATGTCGTTGTCCTCGGCCAGGAGTCGGCCGCGCAGGCACAGCAGGTGGGGATCAGACGGCGCGAGCGTCAGGCCGGCCTCGACGTCGCGCCGGACGTAGACCCTGTCGCCCATGCCGCACAGGAGCCCGGCCCGGTTCACGTAGGCGTCGACGGCTCCATCCCCCGTGTGGATCTCCAAGGATCCCAGTACGTGAAATCTCATTATTTGCCCCCTCTTGTCGTGCTGGAGATCTAAGGTCTAAGGCGGCCCAGGGATGTCCGAAATAGCCCTCCGTGGGTCCAGGACAACGCGGCGAAGACTCCGGACAACAAGAGGTGAGTGCACATTGGGGCGGCCCGAGCAGCCGGTGGATCCGTTGGCCGGTCCCGTCGAAAGGCTCGCCTGGGAATTGCGCCGGCTCAGGGACGAGGCCGGGCGACCGAGCTACCGCGTACTCGCGGAGCGCGCGCATTTCTCGCGGAGCACCCTCGCCGAGGCGGCCACCGGGACGCGGCTGCCCACTCTTGAGGCGACACTGGCGTACGCCGTCGCCTGCGGTGGCGATCCCGCCGAATGGGAGCGGAAGTGGCAGCTGGTCGCGGCCGAACTCGAACGGTCGCAGCGCCGTTGCCCTTACCCCGGCCTGCTTCCGCTGGACGTCGACGCCGCCGACCTGTTCTTCGGCCGGGACGACCTTCTCGAGGTCCTGCTGAAGGCCGTGAAGCAGGGACCGCTGACGGTGGTCCGCGGGGCCACCGGCAGCGGCAAGTCCTCGTTGCTGCGGGCCGGGCTGGCCGCGCGGCTGACCGCCGACGGAACTACCGTCACGCTGCTCACTCCGGGTGCGCACCCGCTGTCCCGGTTGCACGCCTCCGACACTGACGGCGCCGACGTGATGATCATCGACCAGTTCGAGGAGACGTTCACGCTCTGCGCCGACGAGCCGGAACGCGCCGGCTTCCTCGACGCGCTGAGCGAGCTCGTCAGCGGTCAGGACGGCCCGGTGCTGGTGATCGGGATCCGCACCGACTTCTACGAGCGCTGCATGTCGCATCCCGGTCTGACCGCAGTTCTCCTCGACAGCGTTCACCTGCCGGTCGGGCCCATGTCCGAGCAGGAGATGCGCGCCATCATCACCGAACCTGCCGCCCGGGCGGGGCTGAGCGTGGACCCGGATCTGGTGGTCACCGTGGTGGCCGAGGCCGCCGAGCAGAAGGGGGCGCTCCCGATGGTCGCGCACGCGCTGCGCGAAACGTGGAGCAGGCAGCAGGGAGACACGCTGGCGCTGGCGGACTACCGGGCCGTGGGTGGCGTGTCCGGCGCGATCGCGCGGACCGCTGAGCACCTGTACGCCGATCTGGAAGCCGACCAGCGGCAGTTGCTCCGCGCCGTGCTGCTGCGGCTCGTCGCCCTGGGCTCGGGCAGCTCCGACACCCGCCGCGGTCTCGACCGGGACGAGCTCGCCGGCATCGGACCCGCTGGCGAGCTGGACGCGGTCCTCGACCGGCTCGCTGCCGCCAGGCTCATCGTCGTGGACCAGGACCTGGTCGACATCGCGCATGAAGCGCTCCTCACCGGCTGGCCCCGGCTGCGGGAATGGCTCACCGCAGACCGTGAGGCCCTTCTGCGGCACCAGCGGCTCACGTCTGACGCGGCCGAGTGGGACCGCAACGGGCGCGGCGAGGACTACCTGTACCGCGGCACTCGCCTCGCCCTCTGGGACGGCGAGGCGAGCTTCGTACCGCTGAACGAGCTGGAGCGAACCTTCCTGGCGGCCTGCCGCTCGAGCGCGGCCGAGCGCGACCGAGCCCGCCGCCGGACCCGTCTCGCCTTCGGCGGGCTGCCGGTCGCTGCCGTCGCGGTCATCGTGCTGGCCGCGCTCGTCCTGGTCCAGGTAGGCAACAGGGACGTCGAGCGCGACCGCGCCGCCTCGGTACGGCTGGCCGCCGAAGCACGCCGCCAGCTCCAGCAAGACCCGGAACTGGCGTTGCTGCTGGCGATCGAGGCGTACCAGGCGGAGCCCACTCCGGAGGCCGACCTCGTGCTCCGCCAGGCCAGTGCGGACTCCCGGCTGCGAGGCTCCACCCCGGTTGGCCTGCGCAGGGTCACAGGAACGACGGCCACTCTGGATGGCCGGAAGATCGCGATCTGGGGCGCCGGGTCGGGCCCGGCGGGCCTGGAGATCTGGAGCCTGGACGGTACCACGCCGCGCCGGGCCGGCCATGTGCTCCAGGCCGATCGGACGGACGGTATCCAGAGCGCCGCGTTCAGCGTAGACGGCCGGCAGCTGGTCACCGGAGGCTCCGGAGGAGAACTGGTGCTGTGGGACCTGGCGTCAAGCGATCCGCCCGTGGTTCTGGGGACCGTTGACGGTGGCGTCCACGGCGTCAGCGTCAGCCGGGACGGTAGGGTGGCGAGCGCGCACAGCGACGGCGTGCGCATCTGGAAGCTGGGGCGCTCCGAGCCCGTCAAGCTCAGTGTCCCCGGCCGCGCGGTCAGGAGCGTCTCGTTCAGCCCCAGCGGCCGGCTGCTCGCCACCGGGGGCAACGGATCGCCGCTGCGACTGTGGGACATGACCCGGGACCGGCCCGTTCTGCAGCGCGCGGCCGCGAGCGGCGAGCCGGAGCAGGTGGCCGTCAGCCCGCGCGGACCATGGGTCGCGACCGTCGAAGGCGACGTTCCCCGTGTCTGGGACGCGACGGAGGCGCCGGCTGGCGACTGGATCCCGCAGATCGAGCTGGCCGGCCACGCCCCGAAGCTGAACGGCCTGGTGTTCACAGCGGCCGGGGATCGCATGGCGACCTACGGCGCCGACGGCGTGATCCGCGTCTGGACGACGGGCAGCGACGCCGACCCGCTGGTGTTGCGCAGCCCGAAGGGGAACCCCCGCGGGGCGGCGTTCACCCCGGACGGGAAGTCATTGGTCAGCGTCGAGGCGGACGGCTCCCTGCGGACGTGGGACGTCACGGCGGGCGACCCGTCATCGAGCGAGGGCAGGCCAGTGGCGCTCAGCGCTGACACGAGCACGGTGGCGGTCAGCGCGGGGCCGGATTCACTCATCAGCCCGCAGGACGTCCGCATCAAGATATGGCGCGACACGACCCCGGCCGAGGTGCGCGGCCCGCGTGATGCCGGCTACCTCGTCGCGCTGAGCCCGGACGGCCGGCGGATGGCGGGCATCGGCCGGGCCGGGACCCTGAGCCTGTGGGACCTCACCACCGCCGGCGCGCCAGTCACCACACCCGCGCCCTTCCGCGGCATCCCGGCCGGCCTAGCGTTCAGCGCCGACGGAAAGCGGATCGTGGCGGGCGCCTTCGACACCGAACCGCAGGTGTGGCAGATCTCCCCGTCCGGCGGGCTGACAGCGGTCACCGGCTGGCAGGCCCGGCCCACGGGCCGCGCCGACGGCGACGTGGCACTCAGCCCGGACGGCATGAAGCTGGCCGACGCCCGTGACGACCACACCGTCGTCGTGTGGGACCTGACCGACAAGAGCGAGCCGAAGATTCTTCGGGGCCATGTGGAGGACATCACGGGCCTCGCGTTCAGCCCAGACGGGCTGCGGCTGGCCGCCGCGGCCGCGGACGGCGCCATCCGGCTCTGGGACATCGGCGGCCAGGGCGAGCCCGCGGCCGTGTTGCACGGCGCCGAGAACACCGTCCGTAAGGTGAGGTTCAGCCCTGACGGCACCTGGCTGGTCACCAACGAACCCGCGGGCCACCTGCGGCTCTGGCGGGCGACAGGCGGCGGCGAACCGCTGGAGTTGACCGGCTGGGGCGCGACCGGCGGTCTCGCGGTGTTCAGCCCCGACGGTACGCGGATCGTCAGGGGGCTGAGCCCGCAGATCTTCCTCGGTCGCTCGCTGGCGACCGGTCTGGGCGGCAGCCTCGTCCGGACCCGCGCCTGCGAGGTGTGCGGCCCGGCCGGAACGGTGCTCGAACTGGCCAGATCGCGCCGTACCCGCGAGCTGACCGCGGAAGAACGCCGCAGCCATCTCGGCCCGAACTCCTGACCTGCACCGTTGCCCCGGGGCGTGGGAGTCCAGCGTGGCGGTCGTGGGCGAGCGCGCCGTCCGCTTCATCGACGGCCACCTGCCAGGTATACCGGGGGACGCATCCTGCGCCGAAGCTCGCAGTGGACAGCGTCCAGCATCACGGCCCGGGCGCCGTCGAGATCTTCAACGAGGTCGCTCCGAGCAGCTCCATGATCCGGCGGCCACGCGAAACCGCAGATAGAGGTGCTTGCGATCGGTGGGCGCCATGCGTCGACGGCGGCCAAGCGTGGTTCTGGCACCCATTCCGGTCGTCTACCGGGCGATCATCGATCTGATCAACGCGCTCCCGCGCTCAAGTGCTTGACGGGGTCGGGAGCTTGAGGGAGGTCCTGGGCGAGCAGGACCTCCAGCTCCTCCTCGGTGAGGAGATGGACATCACACAGAATCCGAGCCGACTGGTGCCAGCGCTGTCGCGCCTCGTCCTGCCGTCCAAGATCGTGCAGGGTGTCGCCGAGCCCCCACAGAGTACCGGCCTCCAGCGCGCGGGCACCGGCCTTGTGGTGGAGGTAGGCCGCCCTCCTGTATCCAGCCTCGGCCTCAACGAGCCTGCCGGCGCGTCGGTAGGCATCGGCCAGCGTGTCGGTCGCCGTTCCCTCGCCGTAGGGATTGTCGAACTCCGCCCAGATCTCCAGGCTTCGTCGGCTGGCGTCGATCGCGTCGTCCAGCCGGCCCATTCTGATCAGCACCGCGGCCCGGCCGTTGAGGATCATCGCTTGGTAGTCGCGCAGGCCACTGGCTGTCGCTGCCGCTGTCGCCTCGTCCTGGGTGGCAAGCGCGTCGTCGAACCGCCCCAGCTTGCCGTAGGTCGTGCCGAGATTGTGGAGGGTGCCCGCCTTACGCAGAGGCAGACCTGCTCGATCCCAGCACGCGAGGGCACGCTCGAACTGCTCGACCGCAGGCTCGAAGCGACCTTGGTTCTTGTGGATGAGGCCCAGATGGTTGTGCCCGCGGGCTTGGGCCGCCCAGTCGCCAGTCCGGGCGGCCACGTGCAAGGCGTGGTGATGGATCTCGGCCAGATCGGCGAGCCAGCCTCTGTGGCTGAAGGGTCTGTTGAGACTGGCGGCGAGGCCTTCCACTGTGCCGGGATCGTCGGTGCGGCTGGTGGCCTGCCGGGCGACGGCGATGAGGTTGTCGCGCTCCAGCTCGATCCAGTCGACTGCCTCCTGCGGTGTGTCCAGGCGAAGGCCCGGCTGGTCGGCGCGAAGGTTTCTGACGATGGGGGAGGTGGGATCGAGCAGAAGGCTGGCCGTTCTGGCTGTGGCGAGGTAGTGGTGCAACGCGCGGCGGGTGGCGGCCGCCCGATCGTTCTCCTGGATGATGTGGTCCGCTTGTTCGCGGGCGTAGAGGCGGACGAGGTCGTGCATCCGGTAGCGGCCCGGCCCCACCGATTCGAGCAGCCGGGCATCCAGGAGGCGGTCCAGCGCATCCGCCACCGTGCGCTCGGGCCGGTCAGCGAGAGCGGCGGTGGCTGCCGGGGTGTGGGTGGGCGTGTCGAGGAGGCCGAGCAGGGCGAACAGGTGGGCGGCGTCCTGGCCGGCGGGCTCCTCCTGGAGGTGATGGAGGCTGACGGCGATGCCGGCGCGGACGGCCAAGTCGGCATGCTCCAGCGTGTCCAGGCGGCGGGTGGCGTCGGCGAGCCTGTCCGCGAGGTAGGACAGCGTCCAGTCGGGGCGGGCGGCCAGACGTGCCGCCGCGATGCGAAGGGCGAGGGGCAGGCCCCCGCAGAGCCGGACGATCCGCTCGGCGGCCTCCGGCTCGGCGTGGACCCGGCCGGGGCCGGCGATCCGGGCCAGCAGCGTGGTGGAGGCGGACGGGTCGAGCCCGGGCAGGTTGAGATGGCTCGCCCCGTCGACCGAGGTGAGAACCTGTCGGCTCGTGATGACGACCGCGCACCCCGACCCGGCGGGAATGAGCGGGCGGATCTGGCGGGTGTCGAGGGCGTTGTCGAGGATGATCAGCACGTTCCGCGCCGAGGTGAGGGATCGGTAGAGGGCCGCGGCCTCGTCGACCGTGGTCGGTACGGCGGAGCCGTCCAGGCCGAGCGAGCGCAAAAGCCGGCCGAGCGCCTCGAGCCGCGACAGAGGCCGGAGGCCGTCGGTGGCGCCGTGCAGGTCGATGTAGAGAACGCCGTCGGCATAGCGGTCGGCGACGGCGTGCGCCAGGTGTACGGCCAGCGCGGATTTGCCGATCCCGCCGGGACCGCCGACGGCGACGATCGCCGGCGTGCCGGCCTCCGAGTCGCTGAGCGCCTTGTCGAGCCAGGCGAGCTCGACATCGCGGGCGGTGAAGGCGCGGGTGCCGGCGGGCAGCTCGGCCGGGGCGACGGCGCCGCCGAGCGTTACATCCTGCGCCGGAGCGGTCAGATCGAGGACGGGATCGCGAGCGAGCACCGCCCGCTGGAGCCGGCGCAGCGCGGCACCCGGCTCGATGCCGAGCTCCTGGATCATGACGCGGCGAGTGTCCTGGTAGACCGCGAGCGCTTCCGACGACCGTCCAGCGCGATACAGCGCCAGCACCAGCTGCGCATGCGGCCTCTCCCGCAGCGGGTGCGCCTCGATGTGGACGGTCAGATCCGGTATCACCGCGTGGTGATCACCCGCCGCCATCCGCAGATCGACGTGATCCTCCACAGCGGTGAGACGTTCCTCCGCCAGGCGGGTGGCCTCGATCTGGGCCCACTCCGCCGACATGCCCGCCAGGGCCTCTCCCCGCCACAAGGCCAGAGCCTGCTGGAACAACCTGTCCGCCGTAACGATCTCCCCCCTGGCCCGGCCGGCACGCGCTTCGCGCACCAGCCGCATGAACAGGTGAGCATCGACGTGATCAGGTGGCACGTCCAGGCAGTATCCACCCGGCGCGGTCACGATGACCTCGTCGAGCGCCCGGGGCGCAAGGAACTCGCGAAGCTTCGACACCACGATGTGGAGCTGCTTCGGCGCCGTCGACGCCCGGCTCTCCCCCCACACATCGGTGAGGAGCTGGTCAGTGGTGACCACCCGGCCGGCGCTCAACGCCAGCCGGGCCAGCAGACCGATCCGCCGGCTGCCGGTCAGCGGCAGCACGTCGCCGCCTGCCGTCAGCTCCCACGGGCCCAAGATCTTGATCCCCAGTCCCATCGCACAACCCTCCGTAGGCAGGACCAGCGTTTCATCGGTCATGACCGTTACCTGTTGGAGGGCCTCCTCCGCGATCTCCTGAGCGGCAGGTGACGAACCTACCGGAACACACCGCGTGTTGGCACGCTGTCGCCGTGTCGTTGCGTGCGCGGCGCCGGAACGCTCTGCGAGCGCCTCCGCGAGGAAGACCTCGCCATCGCCCAGCGCACCCCGGGGCTGCGCGCCGAGGACCGGCCGGCCGGTGATCAGGAACTCAGCGACGATGTTCAGGAAGAACAGCGACTCACCCAGCGGCGGATCTTCCGCGAGCAGCAGGAGGAAGCCCGCCCCCGGCTGCGCCCCTGCTCCGCGACGCCTACGAGCGGGGAGCGACAAGCGACTGGAGTGATCTACTGCGCCGTCCCCAGGAGCCAGAACTCGACTTGAAGGCGACGAGGGGCTCCTCGAAGCGGCGACGCCGGAGACGTACCTGGCCGTCGGCCGCTACGCCCTGCCCCCAGTTCGCGCCTAGCTGTTAGGGCTCGCATTCGATCAGGGGTGACCTCGGGTCAAGTGTCCGGAGTACGGGGCGCTCCGGGGTGAGGCGGTCGGCGCTGCCGGGATGAGTCCCGACCGGGCACACCAGGGGCCGTTGTTGTGCGGGGCGAGTGCTACGGCGGGGAGGCCCGCGGGCTGCGCGTCTGGGATGCGCATCTGATCACCCAGCCGAGGCCAGCGCTCGGCGAGCGGCTTCAACGGCGAACCGGGCCGGGTCGAACTCCTGCGCGCTCTCCAGACCGGCCCAGCGGACATATTCGTCGTGCTCGTCGTGCTCGGGATCGGTCAGCACCAGACGGAAGTATGCGTAGCCTCCGATGCCGCCGACGTCCTCTGGCGGGCAAGCGCCCACCCCGTCCACCAGCACCGGGTAACGGACCCCTTCCTCCGCGGTGAGGATCTCCTCCAGCACGATGTCATGCCGCCAGCTGTCACCCAGGTCATACTCGTACTCCATGGCTGCCCCGACCTGTGCGAGCACCTCCGCCAGCGAGGTCTTCTTCTCGTCCACAACGTCCAGATCCCACTCGGGTGACGGTTCGCCGTACAGGACACCGCCCACTGTGAACAGGTGGAGATGACGACCCTCCCAGCCCATCGCCGCGACCAGGATGTCGTGCAGCCTGTCGATCGTGATCCCGGGTGAGACGAGCAGGCGCCGCCAGATCACCGGATGCGCACTCTCCTGGAGCGTCACCCGGATCTGGTAGATCGGCTCTCCCGGTGCGGCCTCACCCAGCCTGCGCCGTACGGCGTTCGCCGCCCGCGGGGTCAGTGTCGCCGTCTCCTCCGTGAGCTCCACCGCGCCCAGCCGGACCAGGACGGCCAGCAGTCGATCGAGGTCCTGGTCGGCCATCCGCCGCTGCGCTTGCGGGTCGCGCATCTCGTAGTACGGCGACGCGATCTTCCAGGCCAGCTCCCGCAGATCCGCAATGGGCACCGGCCGGCCGTACAACGTACGCAGCAGTGCCGGCCAGATGAGCGTGAACTCCTCGCCGACCAGCGACGTGTACCAGTAGTTGTTGGGGAAGAGCGCCTCGCTCATCTTCCCCACCGCCGTGAACGCCGCCTCCCACAACCGCTCCGAGTCCTTCAGCAGTGGCGCCGCCTTCTTCACCGGGAGCAGCCGCCCCTTGACCACTCGGACCAGCCCGGCCGCCTTGGCCCATTCCACGATCAGGTTCAATCCGGGCAGTTCGGTGCTGCTCTTCGTCCGGAACACCCGGTCGCCGATCTTCGGGTCGATCTCGTCGCCGGTTTCCAGCAGCGCCACCAGCGCTCGCGCGTCCGACAGCGTCAGTTTCCCCGTCTGGGTCAGCCTCCGGCCTGCGCCCACCCATTCGGTGAACGCCCGCAACTCCTCCTGCATAGCGTTCAGAGTATGGCGCAGCGTTCGGCCTCAGCCGTCCGCATCGCGCGAACGAGTCCTTCAGGCCGGCCAGCCCTTCAGGAGTTCAGCCTTCAGGGGCCATGAGGCACCGTAGGATCGGGTGCCGTGGCGAAGAAGCGTAGAGCGAAGGCAAACCCCACGCGGGGAGTCAGCGGTCATCCTGCCCGGCGCGCGCTGCAGCTCGCTGCCCGTCAGCCCTCGTCCGACCCTCGTGCTGTGCTGTTTGAGTCGCTGATGGGGACCGCTGGGGATCAGTGGTGGCCGGACTCCCAGGATGCGATCATCGAGCGTCTCGCTGACCTGCCCGCCTACTCGCCCCTACGGCTGGAGAACGCCGTCGTCGACCTGGTCGGCGAGGAGATGTGGACGCGCACACAGACCGAGACCATGGGTTTCCACTGGGACCAGTACCTGGCCTCTCTGGCTGACCTCGTCCGCGACGAGATCCAGATCGCCGCGCGCACCGGCGGGCAGATAGATGACCTGTGGCGGATGCTGTACGGGCTCGCGGCGATGACCCCGCCGTCCAGTGGGGAGATGCTGCGCCGCGACCTCGACCTCGCCATCCGCGAAGCCATCAAGGACACCACGACGGCCTTGGCCAAAGCCGGCATCGCTCCGGGGTGGCCGAGTGAGATTCTCCGGGCCACTCCGGCCGGAGAGCCACTGCTGCTGTCCGACGCGTACGGCTCGCGGTACGCGTTCCTCGCCCCCTTCGCTTGGGGCGAGGAGGACCCGCACTGGTACTGCTGGGACATCGACCGCTGCACCGGAGACCGGGTCGTACACGCTGCCGTCTTCGCCTCACCGGAGGAAGCGCTCGCCGAGTGGCGAGCCGCCGTGGGGACGCACGCGGCATCTGCCTCCACCCAACCGGCCCCGTGCGACCAAGCCACCGCCCGCGACCTGCTGGATCCGCTGTGCCGTTCTGACCTCCTGGGCGCCCTGCTGCTCGGCAGCGAGTCGCAACAACTCATCGCCGAGCGATACCGCCTGCGCCAGCGCGCCCGCGCCCTCTGCGAGTCGTTCACCGTCGCTCCCGAGCCCAAGCCCAAGCAGGACCTCAACCCGATCATCGACGACTTCGCCGCCTGGCTACGCGATCGAGATGACCACAGACCCGAACGAGAAGACATCGCCACGCTCGCCGACACCTGGTCCCGCGTCTGCGGAGCGGGCTACTATGCCTGCTCCCCGCATCGGATCGAGCACACCGTGATCCTCGTCTCAGACGGGTACATCAAAAAGTACGCCGAGGCCATACTCGATCTGCTACCCCAGTGGGTCGAATGGTGCATCGAACGCACCGGCCTGACCGGCGAACTGGCAGAGCGATCCCGCCAAACAGCCGCGAACAACCGGTGGGACGGATCCGACAGCATGGACCTGCGCCGCACCGAATAAACCCCGGATGTCCGGGCTGCGCACCACGCTGGAAGCGTCGGTCTCAGCTTCCTCGACACGGGCAGCATCAAGCAGTGGTACACCGAACCCGCCGCCGAACGCCGCAAGCTTGTAGTGAGAAGCAGGGACTGCTCCCTTATCTGTCAGCACGCGCTCTACGGGCGTCGGGTCTTCAGCATCCACGACGACCACCTGTTCGGGGAGAAGTTTGATCTCTTCTCCGACCAGCGGACGCCGCCGACCGAGGATTGATCTTGCGTCAAGCGATCATGCCCACCGTTTCGCCTTTGGCGACTGCGGTGGGCATGATGCTCTCCGGGAGCGCTGCTCGGTAGCGGCATGTGGTTACGTGGAGACGCGGCGGCGTTAGGGCCAATCCAATTTACGTGCGGAGGGCATCCATCGCGGCGACGATGAGGCTCCGTGCTTGGAGGAAAGGCGGCCATGACCGGAACCTGTACCTTTTGCGGCATCGTTGCTGGAGAGATCCCCGCGGAGATCGTCTACCGCGACGAGCACGTGGTCGCCTTCCTCGATATCTCGCAGGCGACTCGCGGTCACACCCTAGTTGTCCCCCGCGAGCACTGTCGCGACCTGACCGACATCGGCCCGGACCGTGCGGGTCTGCTGATGCGGGGTGCTGTGCACACCGCCGACCTGCTGCGGCGCGCGCTGGAACCGGGCGGGATGAACATCTGGCACGCCACCGGCCCTACGGCCTGGCAGACCGTGTTCCACTTCCACCTGCACCTGCTGCCCCGCTACACCCCGGAGGATCTCAGGCAGGCATGGACGCATCGGGAGCTGCCGCTGTCGTCGCTGTCGCCACTCGCCGATCACATCAGGAGCGCCGCGGCGCCCTGAGAGCAGCGTCACTCCGGCGTGGGGAGCGCGGGATCCATTTCGGGGAGCCGTGATGCAATGATCGACTTCTAATCCGGCGGTCGCAGGTTCGAATCCCCTATGCGCGGGCCCTCTATGCGCGGGCCGCTCGAATATTGAGTTACGTGCCCTGAGCTGCGGTTAAGCGGCGTGGCGGTATTCGCTGATCATGCCTGCAAGGACGGGTTTTCGGCGGAAGCTCGCGGGTCGTTGAGGTCGGTCCCGTCGCGGGTGGGCTGCATCGTGGTGTCCGGGCGCCGCTGCTGCCGGGACTGGTGCGGCCAGTGCCCGTTGTAGTGGATCACGTATTCGTGGAGCACGCGGGCCAGGTGGCGTTCGCCGAGGATCTGGATTCCGTCCATGAGTTCGCGGCGCAGGGTGCCGATGATCCGCTCGCAGATGGCGTTCATCCTCGGCGTCCGTGGCAGCGTTGTGATGATCCGCAGCCCTTGGGCGAGCACCTCGGCCTCACCAACCGGTAGATCAGCGACAACAACACCTCGTAGTGGTCGCAGCCGCCGCGCTGGTCATGCGGCAAAGGCCCAGTTCACAGCACGAAATCGAGTTTTCGAGCAGGACAGGCGCATTTCGGCACCCACAAGCCGGCGTCCCCAGGGACGAGGTCAAGGCTGCCGCTCAAGCTTGATTGACTCTCGCCCCTTATGATACGAATTGCGCAAATATCGGCCTGGTCCGAAATGGAAGGCACCCCATGCCGTTCAACGCAGTCGTCGCGGCCGTCGTGGCCGCCGTCCTGACGACCGGCGCACCGGCGCCGGTCGTCGAGGACCTGGGGCCCGCGTCGTCGGTCACCTCGATCAATGGGTCGGAGTTCGTCGGCGACAAGCTCTACGTCGCCACCGGCGGTATCAAACCGACCAGGATCGGCGCCTACGACCCCGCGCAGCGCAAGGTCACCTCTATCACCGAGCTGCCCTCGGGCGATGGTGCCTGGGCCACCGCCGTCGTCGGCACCGACCTCTACGTCGGCACGTACACGCCCGGCGACATCCACAAGGTGGACACCACCACCGGGACGGCCACGAAGGTCGCCGACGTCAAGCCGGACAACTTCGTCTGGTCCATGGCCGCTTCCGGCGACGGCAAGCTCTACGCGGGCACCTACCCGGGCGGCAGGGTCGTCGAATACGACACCGCCACCGGCCAGACCCGCGATTTCGGCCAGGCGGCCTCCGGCGAGCAGTACGTTCGCAGCATCGCGGTCGACGACACCACGATCTACGCCGGGGTCGGCGCGCACGCGCATCTGATCGCCATCGACCGGGCCACCGGAGCCAAGCGCGAGATCCTCCCGCCCGAGCTGGCCGACCGCACTTTCGTCGCCACGCTCACCTCGAAGCAGGGGCTGCTCGCGGCCGGCCTGTCGGCGACCGGTGACATGCTGCTCATGGACACGGAAGACCCGTCGAAGTACACGCTGGTCGACGCGCCAGGGGACTCCTACGTGACCGCCATCGAGATCGACCCGGCCAACAATGACGTCTACTTCGGTACGCGTCCCTCGGGCACGCTCTACCGCTACGACCGCGACACCGCCGAGCTGGAGAAGCTGGTCGTGCCGTACGACGGGGCGTATTTCAACCGGATCTTCCTGCGCGGCGGCAAGGTCGTCGCGGTGCTCACCAGCCAGGTCGTCGAATACGACCCGGCCACTAAGGAGCTGACCGGCGTCGACCTCACCCAGGCCGGCATGCCGCCCGCGCCGGAACTCGCCATGGCCATCACGGCGACCGAGGATCAGGTACTCGTCAGCGGCAAGGCCGGGGTCCAGGTGCACGATCTGGCCACCGGCACGAGCACGCGCACCTTCCTGCCAGGCGAGGCCAAGGTGATGACCCCGATCGGCGACCAGGTCTACCTGTCCGTCTATACCCTCGCGTACCTGTTCAGCATGCGGCCTGACGGCTCCGGCCTGCAGCGCCTCACCCGCGTCGGCGCCGACCAGAACCGCCCGCTGGCCGCGCACTACGACGAGCGCACCCGCCGCCTGCTGGTCGGCACCCAGCCGGAGTACGGCCTGCACGGTGGCGCCCTGGCCCTCTACGACCCGCGCAAGAACGCCGTCGAGGCCTTCCGCGACGTCGTCGAGAACCAGTCGATCAGCGCGATCACCAGCTTGCTCGGCACCGCTTACGTGGGCAGTGAGATCTACGGCGGCCTCGGCACTACTCCGATCGAGCCCGAGGCCAAGCTCGCCGCCTTCGACCTGGGCACCAAGCAGGTCCGGTGGAGCCTGGTCCCCGTGCCAGGAGCCAAGCGGATCAGCGCGCTGACCGAGCAGCGCGGCAAGCTGTACGGGATCGCCTCCACCGGAGTCATCTTCGAGTTCGACCCCTGGCGCCAGAAGGTCACCAGGACCGTCCCGGTGCCGGTGACAGGTGGGGGTAGCGGCTCGCTGGTCGAGGCCGGCGGCAAGATCTACGGCACCGACGGCAACCAGGTCTACCGCCTGGACACCAGGACCATGACCGTTTCCACGGTCGTGTCCGGACTAGCCGCCCAGGCGTACGGCACGCAGCCGCTGCTGGCGGCCTCGCCTGACGGCAGCAGCCTTTACGCGCTCAAGGCACGCAACCTCGTTCGGATCAAGCTCTAGGACGCTGGTTTTAAGTAGGCCGTCCTGGCCGAGGGCTTTCGGGTGAGCTTGCGCCCGCAAGGAGCGTCGGGGCGTTGGAGCACGCGCCGAGCACGGCGGCAGCGCCGTGTGGAGCGCCAGCATGGTCTGGGGTGCGAGGCTCAGGCCGTGGAGCCATAATGTAATGATCGAATAGGGCGTCGATCGTGCTCGGTGCGTGCTCGCGTGCCCCGACACGCTCCGTCAGGGCTCGGCACTGCCGGGCATTCGATGTGCGCGAAGGCGGCTCGTATCACCATCGAACGGCACGGTACTACAGTAAAGGATCTTGCTTCTAATCCGAGGTCGCAGGTTCGAATCCTGCAGGGCGCGCTTGGATTATGGTCTGACCTGCGATTATGCGGGATCGGACGCGTTCTAGAATTTTCGTCTAGCGCTTGCGTGCTTCCTACGTGCTCTTGTGCACCGGCCCACACACATCATGATCCATTCACCGACTCCGACTGCTGCGGGAAGAGCAGCGGCCCCGCCTTGCCGGGAAAAGGCGGCGAGTGCGGGGCCGGATGCTTAATCCGACTGTCAGTTTCAGGTGACAAGCTCCTACGTACTGTCGAGATTGAGGACAAAGCTCATTCCGAAGCAAGGGTGCGGGTCAGCATGCCAGTCCTGAGGGCTGAACCCATAGATGGGAGATGATGACCGAGCGAAGACCTCAGCGGAGGCTGTCTGGATTGTCCCGGTCCCCCGGGGCGGAAAGCGGCTTGACCCAGCGGGACCACTGAGGTTGAGGGACATAGCCAGCGGCGTTCCAGGCTGGGTGGGCGAGTGTGTTGTCGTGAAGGACCATGGCGTCGGCTCGGAAGGCGCCGAACTTGGTGAAGCGCTCCTCTGCCCTCGCCAGTAGCGCGCCGGCGATGCCCTTGCGGCGATGGGAAGGGTGGACGGCGAGGCGGTACAGGTGGGCTCGCCAGCCGTCCCAGCCTGCGATGACGGTCCCTGCTATGTCGCCGGTGCACTCCGCTATCAGCAGGGCCTCGGGGTCGCGGGCCAATAGTGCGGCTACCTTGTCAGGCGAGTCGTGCCGGTCGGTGCCTTCGGCGGCCAGGACCCAGAAGTCCAGCACAGCATCCACATCATCCAGGCTGCCGGTTCGGATAGTGACCTTGGATTCGTGCATGGTCTACAAATTTAGTGCACAGCGATGGCGGGTCTGCGTAGCGTGCCGCCACCAAGCATGCGCCCGCTGGTTCCCCGTCGCGCCGTGCCTGGCTACCACATACACCCAGCTCACATCGTGAATGGGGTGGGTCGGGGACTGGCGCGGTTCCGTAAGCATGGCCTGGTCGCGATCCACAACTGAACGTTCCTGCTCGGGCCCAGCTTCGTGCTGAGGCTGGTGGGCGGGCCGCTGGTGTTCGCGTCGGCGACCGCCACGATCTCCGGCCTGGTCGAGCAGGTGTCGACGCTGGGGGCGGTCGTGGCGATCCCGGTGTTCGGCTGGGAGCTGAGCCTGGCGGGCTGGCTCATCATTAAGGGATTCAGGACTCTGTGAAGGACGGCAGCCAGCTCGGGCGGGTGAGCCGGTCGGTCCAGCCGGTCAGGGCTGTGAACTCCGGCTTTCCCGTCACGTCGACCAGCACCAGGCGGTAGCGGGATTTGTCGCCGCCGCTGTCCGCCATCCAGGCGATCAGATGCGTGTCGTCGGCCCAGGCGAGCAATCGCACGATGGCCTGACCGCCGCCCGGTTCCAGGAGCGTGGTCTGACCGGAGGCGATTTCGGCGACGAAGGGGGCCGAGCCGCTCCTGCCGCCCATGGCCAGGCGCCGGCCGTCGGGGGACAGCCCGGCGGGCTGGTCGCTCGAGGACTCCTGATCCGGGCCGGGGCGGGGCTGCCCGGTGAGGTCGTAGTACGCGCGGGGTTGCTGGCGGGCGCCGATGTCCTCCCAGATCAGCGAGCCGTCGCGGCTCCAGGACAAGTCGCTGCGCATGCCGGAGTCGTCAGGCAGGCTGTGGAAGGTGGTCTCGCTGCTCGCCACGTCCACGATGGCGAAGCCGGTTCTGGACGGTCCTGCTTCGCCGGGGTCGTCGAGCAGTCCGGGGTCGGCGTCGTACGTGGTGACCAGGAGCCGCTTCCCGTCCGGGGACCAGGCGACGCTGCCTGCGACGGCGCGGCCGAGGTCGATCCAGCGCCGCACCGAGGCGGCGGTGGTGTCGACCAGGCCGATCCGGCGCGCGGGCAGCTTCTTCTCCAGCACCGCGGCCGTCCGGCCTCCGGGCGCCACGTCGATCCATCCCCATGGAGCCGCCGTGTAGCCGCTCGCGCCGGCGTGCGTGAACAGGTACCAGTCGCAACTCGACGCGCAGTCGGCGTACGCGGTGAGCGTGACGCGTCCGGCGGCGACGCGGGTCACAGGCGGGGCGTGGCTGAGATCGGCTGCTATCCCTCCAGCGATAACGCTGGTCGCGACCGGAGGGTCCTCCCGCGCGACAAGGGAAGGTGCCGTGATCGCGCCGACGGTGACGGCGGCGGCCACGGCGGCCGCGGTGGTGGCCGCTCTCCTGATCCGCATGCGGGTCCGCTGCCGCCATGCGGCGTGCGCCACGCCGGTCGGCGTCCTGGCCTGGTCGGCCACCGCGGTGAGCGTGTCTTTCAGCAGCTCGTCAGTGGTCATGTCAGGTCCTTCCCGAGCGGGTATACAGGTCGTGGAGTTCGGGGCACAACTGCAGGAGCCGAGCCAGGGCCCGGTGGGCGGTGCTGCGTACCGTGCCGATGCTGCAGCCGAGGGTCGCGGCCACGGTGGATTCCGACTGGTCTTCGAAGTAGCGGAGCACCAGCACGGCCCGCTGCTTGGCGGTCAGCCTGCCGAGCGCCTGCTGGACCATGATCTTGAGCTCGACGCCGTGCGTGGCGTCCGCCGCGTTCGCCTGCTCGGGAATCTCCGGGACGGCGTACTCCCGCCTGCGCCGCCACCACGAGATCTGCTGGCGGTACATCACCTGCCGGAGATAGCCGTCCGGATCGTCGATCTTGCTCCATTTGAGCGCGGTCTTGGCCAGGCTGGTCTGCAGCAGGTCCTCGGCCGCGTGCTGGTCACCGGCCGTCAGCAGGTAAGCCAGGCGCATGAACGCGGCCGAGCGCGCCGCCACGAACTCGTCGAACTCCCGCCGGTTCGCGCTCACCTCGCGGCCTCGTCGCGCAGCTGGGTAACCGTGACGAAGTGGTAGCCGCGGCCGGACAACGTATGGAGGATCCGCGGGATGGCCGCCACCGTGGTCGGGTGGATGTCATGAAAAAGGATGATCGCGCCGGGCTTGGCCCCCGACACGGCCGCGCGGGTCACCCGGGCGGAGTCGCGGTACTTCCAGTCCAGGGTGTCCACGCCCCACAGGATGAGGGGATGCGGCGTCTGCTCACGCACAACGTCGTTGACGGCTCCGTATGGGGGCCGGACGATACGCGGCGACACTTCCGACGCCTTCTTGATGGCCTCATCCGTGCGGCGCAGATCATCCCGCACCTGGGCCGCCGTCAGCCTGGTCAGGTCGCGGTGCGACCAGCTGTGGTTGCCGAGCTCGTGCCCGGCCTCGGCGGTCTGGCGCACGACGTCTGGACTTATCGCGACGTTCTGTCCCACGACGAAGAACGTGGCACGCGCGTGGAACTTGGCCAGATGGGCCAGCAACGTCTGGGTGTACGGCCCGGGGCCGTCGTCGAACGTCAGCGCCACGCACTTGACCTGCCGGCAGTCGGCGGTCCCCTCCGTTGCCGGGGCAAGCGTGGGCGTCGGGGAGACGGAGCCGTTCAGGCCGAGGCGCCGCTCGGGCTCCACGACCTGCCGCTGCACCCTACGGCCGAAGTCCGACAACAGCGGGCGCGCGATCGAGGCAGGCAGCACGGCCCGCAGTTGCCCCGCGGGCGCCACCCCCACCACGCTCTCGTCGAAGGTCACCACCAGGTCGCCGCGGGCGGTGAACGCCAGATCGTCCAGGTAACGGGTCCGGGAGGCGTCGTCGGCCATGACGCTGCGCAACGCCCCGGAGTCGAAGCCCTGCTTCCTCGACAGCGCCGTGCCGAGCCCGGCGGCGAGTTTGCCGAACGCGTCGGGGTCGATGAGGGAAACCGCAGGCAGGGCTTGGCCTGTCTTCCCGTCGTACCAGCGCGTGGTCGTGGATTTGCCGTCGCCGGCGCCGCCCAGCCACCATTCGGTGTAGCGCACCCCGATGACGTCTCCCGAGGCGACCAGGAACGCGAAGTCCAGGTTCAGCTCGGCGGAATGGTCGCACGCCTGGCGGAGGAATTCGGCGCGCCGGTCCTCCGCCATGCGCCGCAGCGCCGCGGTGAACGAGTCAGCACCCGGCACCCGCGGGTACGCGATTGACCAGGCGCACGATCGGTCGTTGCTGCTGTCGCGGACCACCCGCAGGCCGTCGATCCACGTCGGCGAGACGGTCGAGATCTCGTCGGGCTGGTGCACGATGCCGGTCACGGGCGTACGCCGGCCGTTCTGGGCAGGCACCGCGCCGGACACCGCGCAGCCCGCCGTCAGCAGGCATGCGACGGCGAGCAGCGTGGTGATCTTATGTGGAGGTTGCATCGGCCGCTGGAACTCCGCTCTTCATGACAAACGTGTCAAACCACCTATTGAGTGATGAATAGGTAGATGCACGTTTCGCATCCTTTGTTGCCATAAGGACGCGGCAGAGCGGGGGCATCTTTGCGACCTGTCGCAGAAGTTTTCGGCTGACCCGCGTGCGTCAGCCGAAGGCGCGGACCTCCAGCAACCCGACCGGGGCCTGGCCACTCTGCAACACGATCCGGAGCCGGGCGGTGGTGACGGCGGTGAATGTCACTTGGTTTGTCGGCGTTCACCGCGATGGGATAGCGGCCTCCGCCAGACTCATCGGCGTGGGGCCAAGCGCAGGCCGGTCCGAGCCGCGCTAAGGGCAAGGCAGATGGTACGGGCCTGCCCTTGGACGTCCGAGTGGAGTTGGTCTCGTGACATGTTTCTCTTCTTCCTGGTACGTGGGGCAAGCGGACTGACCGGTGAGAGTTGGCTACGCGGCCAGCAGCTCGGAGGGGCCGGTCTCGAAGAAGGTGGCGTTGGCCTTGGAGCCGGACTGCCGCAGCGCCTTGAGCTCCTGGTATTCGGGCGAGTCATATCAGCCGTGCGCGGCCGCCAGGTCGGGGAACTTGATGAGGACGGGGTAGGTCAACATCGGCTCGCCCTCGGCCACGTTGACCTGGCCGCCGACGCCAAGGTATCGGCCACCGTGACTCTCCACCACGGCGCGTACTCGGGCGGGCGGATCATTCCGACTCCGCACGCAATGAGGCTCCTGAATCAGGGGCCTCCCTCTGCCCGCGAGGTCGGCGGACGGCGATGATCCGGTCAGCAACTCCTGGAGCACGCGGCCTCGGCCGCGTTGAAACGGGCGTCGAGCGCGGCCCGGCTGGCGCTACGGGACGATAAGATGAATCTCTCGGAAAGAACGAGGAGAAACGTGCATGCTGGCCGCCCAACGCCGTGACTTGCTCCTGGAACGTCTCAGCCGGGATGGCCGGATCATCGCCAAAGATCTCGCCGCGGAACTCGGTATCTCTGAGGACAGTATTCGCCGCGATCTGCGCGATCTGGCCGCGGCGGGTTTGTGTCAGCGGGTGTACGGCGGCGCGTTGCCCGTTTCTCCCGCGATCGCCGACTACGCAACCCGCCAGCACGTCGAGGTCTCCGGCAAGCAGCGCGTGGCCGCCGCCGCAGCGGCGCTGATCGAACCTGGCAGCACCGCGATCCTCGACGGTGGCACTACCACCCTCGCAGTCGTCCGCGCGCTCCCCCTCGACCTGCGCGCCACCGTGGTCACTCACAGCCCTACCGTGGCCAGCGCGCTGGCCGGCCATCAGGACGTGGAGGTGTACCTGATCGGCGGACGACTGTTCAAGCATTCGATGGTCGCCTGTGGCGCCGCCGCAGTTGAAGCCGCCCGCGGCCTGCACGCCGACCTCTTCCTGCTCGGCGTGACCGGCGTGCATCCCGAGGCGGGGCTGACTACGGACGACGCCGATGAGGCTGCGATGAAGCGCGCCTTGGCCCGCCAGGCCGCCGACACCTACGTGCTGGCCAGCTCGGAGAAGATCGGCGCGGCCTCCCGTTTCACCGTTCTGCCATTGGCGGACGTCGCTGGGGTCGTCACCGACGCCGGCAGCGAGAACGCCACCGTACGGGCGCTCAGCGCGCCCATCATCCACGCCACCTAGCGTGCGCGGTCTCCGTCGTTCGATTCGCTCCGCCTGCCGTGTCGTGTCCACGGTGAGCGTTTGGACTCAGGAGGCCCGGTAGCCCGGGATGTCCTCGACGCGAGGGTAGACGGGCAGACCGCGTTCGGTCGCGATCCGTACGTCCTCATCGGCGCCGGTGGACTCGCCCGGCAGCCGAAGAACCGCGTCACAGTGCCGGAGCAGCCGCTCCGCGGTGGGATACATGATCTGCTCGGCCACAGGATCGGCCGGCCCGGTGCCACCCGCGCCACGCAGCACGGGCAGAGCCACCCACTCCCCGATCATCGGGACGTGGCCGCTGCGGAAGATCGGCCATGCCGCCTCCTCCAGTCGGGCCAGGTTGTTTGCCATCAGTTCCGGATCATCGTTTGTGCCGGAACGGTAGGGCCCGGCGATCAGAATCATCACGGTGCCGAACTATACTAGGAATCAATCGGAAGAAACAAGAAAAAACGTGCACACTACTGCCGTCTGAGACCGCAGCCGCCTCTGAGGCGTCCCGTGCCTACCAAGCCTGTCGCCTACGTCCTGGCCGGCTCCGAGAAGATCGGCGCAGCCTCCCGATTCACCGCCTGCTATCGACGGGCATCGCCGGGATCGCGACCTGATGCTGCCGCCGTGCGCGCTAAGCATGCCCATCAACCACATCGCCCGAGGTTGCGACGTTCCTTCGCCATCCGATCCTGTGCTGAGGGTTGTGAGCGACGTGGCTACTCGCGCAACGTGTAGATTCGTGCGAAAGGAACCCGCAATATGGTCCTCGGCTCATGTCGATGACTGCTCAAGATCCCGGGGGTCGCTACGTTGCTGCTGGTCGGCATGCTGGCCCAGATCCCCGGCTACAGCCACGACGGTGTCGCCGGTCTCGGGAAGGCTTGTGGACAGGTACGGCCTGCGTCCTGTTGTCATCGTTACGGCCACCGCTGCCCATGATGCGAACCTGTACCTTTTGCGGCATCGTTGCCGGAGAGATCCCCGCGGAGATCGTCTACTCCGACGAGCACGTGGTCGCCTTCCTTGACATCTCGCAGGCGACTCGCGGTCACACCCTGGTTGTCCCCGCGAGCACTGTCGCGACCTGACCGACATCGGCCCGGACCGCGCGGGTCTGCTGATGCGGGGTGCTGTGCACACCGCCGCCCTGCTGCGGCGAGCGTTGGAACCGGGCGGGATGAACATCTGGCACGCTACCGGCCCTACGGCCTGGCAGACCGTGTTCCACTTCCACCTTCACCTGCTGCCCCGCTACACCCCGGAGGATCTCAGGCAGGCATGGACGCATCGGGAACTGCCGCTGTCGTCGCTGTCGTCGCTGGCCGATCACATCAGGACCGCCGCGGCGTCCTGAAAGCGGCGTCACTCCGGCGCCGTCGGCATGGTTTCCCCCACATGGACGGCGCAGGGAGTGACAGTTGGAACCAGGGACGCCTTCGATCCGAGTGGGCAGCTTGCGCTGCGTAGATCACTGAGTTGCGTGCGGGTTGGAGCACGTGGTGGCTCACGGTGTGCTCCTCCCTGTGTTGATCACGAACTGTACGCTCCATGTGGGAGATATCGGATCGGCTGTGCGTTCCAGCTCGTGTCCGGCACTTACCTCGCATCTGATGCCCTCGATGGGACAGCTCGAGTGGATCAAGCTCCTGGAGGCGCAACCCGACAGCGTCGGGTTAAGTGCGATCTGTGCCATACCTTGTGTTCCTAGGCTGAAAGTGCTTCTCCGATGTCTCAGGGGCAACAGCCACAATCAGAGAGCGAGACGCAACATGAGTGGTGCTCGCAAAACCGAAGATCATGCCATAGGTGGCCCCTCCCAGCCGAACGGGGCCGACGAGCGGATCAATCACGCGGCCAACGCGCAGTGGCTCAAGGACAACCCGGCCGCCATGCCGCAAGTGGGCGCCGGCCGGTGGGCCGTGTACGACCGTGCCGGCCATTTGCGCGGCCACCTCGTCGGCGACGGGCCGACCCGCGACACCCGCTTCAAGGCGATCAGCGCGACAAACGAGTGGTCGCCTTCTGGCCAGGCGCCAGGCTATGGCATCACTCTGCACGACGCCGGGGCCTACCTCCTCGACACCAGTGTGGATGGTAGGCAGCCCGATGAGGGAGCGGGTGACTGAGCGCCACAAGGGCAGCGGTTTCCCGGCGATGGGATGGACGCGGCTTCGGTGGCGGGTCCTGGCTGTGGCTCATTGGTAGCAGTGAGGTCCGACGTGCCCCTCGAACAACAGGCACTGCGCCGGCTCGTCGCCGTAGGGGGAGTGCGGGTCGAGGCCGGGGTCGGCGCGTTCGGCCGGACACGGCCCCGGTCGAGCCGATGACCTGTCCTGGGTGGCTGGAGAGTCCACTGGCCGTGAGCTCGACTTGATCAGCTTGTTGCGGGCCTTGCTCGCCGTCCCCTTACAGGATTACAGGAGACGCAGAGCTATCTCCCCGCCGAACATGCCAGGCCGGCGAAGTGCCTCGTTGAGCTGGGCTTTGAGGTAGGCGCGGATCTCGGCGGAAGATCGTGGCCCAAAGGAGATCGTCATGAGGCTCATTCTCATGTCACTGCGGTGAGGCGCGGTCGGGCTCCTCGACAGGGGCGTAGCGGCTCGAAGGACTCCCGGCCTCGGAAACGACGCGGCTGGTCTGCTCGTCGCTGTTGCTGACCACTCAGGCCACGCCTCCGTCGCCGGCCTGGCCCGCTGCACCCACGTGTCGCCCGATGCCCTCACCCGCTGGCGAGAACGCCGCTATCCTCACCGCCGAAGCTGATCGATCTCGACTCGGGGTACGGCGGTCCGTTTCTGCCAGTGTGTGTGGCACCCGTGGAACGGACGACCGGCAGCGCGCGGCGCAGCTCGCGAGCATCGCCGGGTCGGGCTCGACCGCCCAGCGCACTGCAGCGTGCGCGTAGTCCGGACGGTGCTCGGCGTACACAGCGGTCCGCGAGTGAGACCTCCGGCGGGGGTAGGAGTTGCTGGTGTTTGAGTGTGCATGAGGGTGAATGAAGTGCCTTTAGTTGCGTTGCGGCCGAAGTGCGGACGTGACGGCATGGACGCGGGTATGGGTATGGGTTGGGTTGTCCTCATCGGTAAGGCGCTGGTGTATCAGAGCGGCTCTGACGGTTCCGGCCCCACCCATTTGGTCTGTGGATGAGTCTGCCGACGATATCGCGCGTACGTTCTACCCGACAGTGTCAGCTCTTGGTATCCTTGCGGTCACACAATGTGAAAGCTCCTGAGAGAGGCGCGTGCAGGTCATGCGAGCATGCCGGTTCGGTGGTGATCCGCAGGCGCTGACCGTGTGGTGCGCCCGTTGGTCGGCCTCGGGCCGTGCCGGCCTCGAGTGGGAGCGTGCGGCGCATGAGTGAATTGCGCGCGATCGAGGCGCCGTTCGTCGCTGGCGGTCCGTCCGGGGTGGCCGTCCGGGACCGGCTCAAGAACCTCGCGGCCGCTGATGAGCAGGTGCTGCGCCTGGTGGGCGCGCATCTTGGCGCGCTGGCCTGCGGTGATTTGAAGACGCGATGCGCTGATGGGCTGGAGCACGACAACCAGACGTGGGCGGTGCGCAAGCGCGAGCTGACGGTGTTGTCGTCGTCGCGGTGGGCCGGGGCGATCACGAAGGCCAGCCACGATCAGTGGGCGCTGGCCCGGCGTTGCCAGGCCGCGCACATCGCCGATCTGGAAGCCGCGATCGCCACCATCGAGCATCGGCTGTCGCTTCCGGTGGGTGAGAAGGGAAGCCGGAAGGGCCCGGGTGGTTACCGCTCGGCGCAGGAGTGGCACGCCAAGAGTCGCCGCCTGCGCGTGCTGACCGACCGGCTGCAGCGGGAGAAGGCCGACCAGCAGGCCGGGATCGTACACATCGTGCGGGGCGGCAAACGCCTGGCCCGCACCCGGCACCACCTGGACGCCGCCGGCCTGACCGAGACCGAATGGCTGCAGAAATGGCAGGCCGCACGCTGGTTCCTGGCCGCGGACGGCGAGTCCGGCAAGCGGTACGGCAACGAGACCATCCGCATCACCTTCGATGGGGAGGTGTCGATCCGGCTGCCCGCCCCGCTGGTGCATCTGGCCAACGCGCCACACGGCCGCTACATCCTCGCCGCCAGGGTGGCCTTCGCGCACCGGGGCACCGAATGGGCCGATCGGATCGAAGCCAACCGGGCCGTGGCCTACCGCATCCACCTGGATGTGCAGCGCGGGCGCTGGTACGTCACCGCCTCCTGGCAGATCCCACCGGCCCCGGCCCTCCCATGGCGGCTGCGCTCGCCCACGGGGTGATCGCCGTGGATACCAATGCCGACCACCTGGCCGCCTGGCGCCTGGACAGCCACGGTAACCCGATCGGCAATCCCCGGCACTTTCCCTACGACCTGAGTGGCTCGGCCGAGCACCGTGACGCCCAGGTCCGCCACGCGCTGACCCGGCTGCTGCACTGGGCGCGGACCTGCGGCGTGAAAGCGATCGCCATCGAAGACCTGGACTTCTCCGCCGAGAAAACCCGGGAGAAGCACGGCCACCGCAAACGCTTCCGCCAGCTCATCTCGGGCATGCCCACCGGCAAGCTTCGCGCCCGGCTGACCGCGATGGCCGAGGCCACCGGTATCGCCATCATCGCCGCCGACCCGGCCTACACCTCCAAGTGGGGTGCCCAGCACTGGCAGGCCCCACTGACCAGCAAAAAACGTGCGACCACCCGCCACGACGCGGCCGCCGTGGCGATCGGCAGACGCGCCCTCGGGCACCCGATCCGGCGACGGACGGCACCGCCCCCTGCTCACCAGAGTAATGGGCAGGGGCATCGGACCGTCCAGGCCCGAACGGGCGCCTGCGGGCGTGAGGGACCCCGCCCCCGCATCCCCGGACCACGGACACGATCCGCGCCGCCCGGATACGGCGAGAACGCGGGCGACCAGAACGCTCAACACCGTTCGGAGCGTTCGGCTGAGCACCTGCAACTCATGCTCAGTCCTTAGGAACGGTCTGTCATTCCTGTCCACCGTGGGAGAATAGGAGCGAGTCATGGCCCGAGTGCTTGTTCTGACCGGCGATGCGGCGGAAGAGCTGGACTCCATGTACCCCGTCTTCCGGCTCCGGGAAGGCGGCCATGAGGCGATCGTGGCCGCCCCCACTACGCGTGCGGTAAAGCTGGTGGTCCACGACTTCGAGCCCGGCTGGGACGCCTACACCGAGAAGCCCGGCCATCAGCTGCCGGTGGATCTTGCGTTCGCCGACGTGCACCCCGAGGAGTACCAGGCGCTGGTGATCCCGGGCGGCCGCGCGCCGGAGTACATCCGCACCGATCCCGACGTCGCCCGGATCGTGTACTACTTCTTCGAGCGCGGCCTGCCGGTGGGCACGATTTGCCACGGCCCGCAGGTGCCGGCCGCGCTTGGCCTGCTGCGCGGCCGTACCACGGCGGCGTTCCCGCCGTTGAGGACCGACATGGAGATGGCCGGTGCGACCTTCGTGGACGCCCCCGACGTGGTGGACGGCGCGATGGTCTCTTGTCGTGGCTGGCCGGACCTGCCTGAATGGTCGCGTGCCTTCATGCGCGTGCTGGAGGGCGCGAACGTGTCGTTGTGAGGTGCGTGCCTTTGCCGTTGTGGCTCGTCATATTCGTCAGGTGCCTGGTCGCCGTGGCCGGGTGGCCACCCGCCTGATCGCTCCTTCCTCGGCCCCTCACAGCTGGCAGGGTAAAGGGGCACGCATGGATGGAAGGCGGCCCGATGGCCGACCACAGTCCTCCCGCCGGAGGTGCCCGCCTCCACCGTCCCTGGGCGCTTCCCGGCCCCTGCCGGCACCGTCGTACGGGCGTCGTTGAGGTCCTTCAGCGCCGGACGCCCACGCGGTTGTGCCGCCAGGCGAGGCCGATCCAGGCCACGAGGGCGGCCAGCGCCGCGAGTACGATGATGCCGATCTTGAGGGGAGTCCCCATCGCGCCTTCGTCGTCCACCACGGTCGTCGCCGCGGCGGCCTTGTTCTGCGCGGGCGCCGTCGCCTGGTCCGGTGTGGGAGGGGTCGCGGTCACGGGCGCGGCGGCGACCACGCCAGCCTTCACCTTCACCGTCGCTTTCGCCTTGGAGGGTTCGGTCGCGGTCACGGTGACCCGCCACTCCCCGCTCGGCAGCGGCTCGGCGGAGCGGTAGACGTTCTGGCCCTCGCTCGCCGACCTGAGCGGCACCGGGCCGAAGGACCGGCCGTCGGCCGAGGTCGCGGTCAGCGTCGCCTCGACGATCTCCGTGACGGGATGGCCGTCCTTCTTGTACGTCACCAGCACGTTGACGTTGTCGGCGCCGTCTCCCGTCACCTCCAGCTTGATGGGTCCGCCGTGGGCGGAGGCCGCCGGTGCACCGAGCACCAGCGCGAGCCCGGCCAGCAGGACGGTGAGGACGTATGCCGGTGCCTTTTTCACGAGTGGTGACTCCCCTCGGGTTCGGTGTCGGGGGTGAGCGCCCCTTCGCCGGGTGATGTCGGTAGGAACACGTGCTGGTGGCCGTAGCCCGCGTCGATGTTCACGGCGTCGAGAGCGGTGGCTCCGATCGACCAGGTGAAGAGCGCGTCGGCGCGTTGCCGTACGGCCAGGTCGATGGCGGCGGTGCGGGCCGGTCCGGTGAGGTCCCGCGCGGCCGCGTAGGTGTCCACGGTCGTGGCGATCTGCCGTACGGCGGAGGCGAGACTCGACCGCGCCACGTTGGTGGCGGTCTCACCGGACGGCGGGTCGGCGAAGCCTTGGACGGCCGCGGCGGCCGCCTGCTGCCAGGTCCGGACGTCGGCGGCGGTCACCGCGACGGGCCCCGCGGTGCCGTCGGGGGGCATGGCCCGGCCCAGCCCGTCGAGCACGGGGACGAGCCGGGCCCGCGTGCTGCGGGCCAGCTCCGTCAGGGTCTTGATCTGCGTCTTGTCGCGGAGGGCGGCCTCGGCACGGAGGCGATCGGCCGTCTGCTCGATCGAGCTCGGCCGGGTCATGCCGAACACCACACCGCCGGCGACGATCGCGCCGAGCGTGAACGCGACCATGAGGGCGAGCACGCGGCCCCGCATCGCACGCTGTACCGGGGGCGGTTGCCTGAGTCGGTTAATGGTGGCCACCTCCTAAGGGCGGATGTCGATGGTGCTCACGCCTCCTGAGGCGCACCTCGGCTGGCAAGCATGATCAGCTTTTCGATACGCCTGCGGCGCCGGGCGGCGATCAGCCGGATGGCGAGGAAGGCGAGGACAAGGAGGGCGAGGAGGCCGAGCTGCGGCCACGGCGGGGCCCAGACCGTGGTGTCGATCGCCACCCGCTCGGCGGTGACGCCCGGAAGCGGCTTGCCCGTGGGTGAGGGGATCGCCGTGACCGTCGTGCCGATGGGCCCCAGCGGCCAGGCGCCGGGCACTCGTGCGACGAACGTGCGGCTGCCGCCCGGCATGAGTTCCCTGGCCTTGGCCGCGGACGGGTCACTCCAGCTGCTCTCACCCACGAACGTGGACGTCAGAACCCGGTTGTCCGTGACCAGCCGGACGTTGCCGACGTTGGCCACGGTGTAGGTCACCTCGACGGATCCCGCGGCGAAGGGGTTCCACGACCCTGTGTACTCGGCCCGCACGTCGGTCACGGCGACCTTGGCCACATAGTCGCCAGTGACGCGGATGTTCAGGCGGACGCCCACCCGGTTCTGGACCCGTACCTGACCGGAGACGGTCTCCAGGGACGCGGTCACACCCGCGGGGTGATCCCCGGGCGTCGCGTTCTGGGGGATCGACACCGTCACCGGCACGACGGAGGTGGCCCCGGCGGCGATGGTCACCTTCTCGGGAACCGCTATCCAGGCGCCGCCGTCGGTCGGTGTGGCGTCCGAGGGACGCATGTCGAAGTAACCCTTGGAGGTCAGGTAGCCGTCGTTGGCGTCGATCGCGAAGTCGACCGGCTGGGTGGAGCGGTTGATGACCGCCACATGCTCGACCACCTGCTGTCCGCCGGCGAGTTCGAGGTCGATGACGCTGCGGCCGTCGGGACCGTCGGCGTTGGCCGGCACCACCGACCAGGTGGTATCGGCGTGGGACGGCGTCGCGAACGCCACCATGGCGACCAGCAGGGTCACGCCGACAGCGTGCAGGACGGCGAGGCGGGCGAGGGTGCCTCGCGAACGGCTTGTGGTCAACAGAGGTGTCTCCAGTCTCATCGTGGGTGTCCGGGACGTGCGCCGGCCAGGCACACGTCCCGGGACGCCCACAGCGGGCGATGGCGTCCTGCCTCCGGATCAGGACTGGTTGAACAGCGAAAGCGTCACGGTCGAGTGGTACTCGCCTGCGGCGACGTCGACGGGCGTCCGCAGGGCGAGGTCGGCGTTGACCTGCCAGGTGCCGATCTCGTCGGCGGAGTTCGCCGTCGACACCAGCAGTTCCTGGCCCTGCAGACCGACGGTGGGCGCTCCGGAGCCGTCGGAGATGACACTGGAGACGGGCTCACCGGCCGCCACCGCCCCGGTGGAGGAGTCGCTCAGCAGGCGCGGCCGCCAGCCCAGGTACTGCGGGCCGATGGGCGGCGCGGAACCGCTCGTCGCGGTGAACTGACTGGCCTGGCCGACGACCGCCCAGAAGTCACCGGCGGGGATCTCCTCGGGACGGCGGCTGTCGGTCACCGTGACCGTCGGCAGGGTGCCGACGAACTGGCGGGCGGCGGCGTTGGATCCGTCCTCCTGTAGGGACACTCCGCCGTTGTCGGCGACGGTCATGGACACCTGACCGGGAGTGGTGTTGGGCTCGATCGTCACCGACACGTCGATGCCGTTGTCGGGGTCGTCGTCCGCCACCGCGGGACCGACCACGCCGACGCCGGCGAGTGCGACACCGAGCACCGCTGCGGCGATTAGCTGCGTAGTCCTGTTGAATTTCATGTCTTTGCTCCATGTATGGGGGGCAGGGCCGGTCGGCTGATCGGCCGGCCGGCCCCGGTTCTGCTAGGGCGGTGTCCCGATCGCCTGGACCGTGGTCACCGCCGGTGCGGTCAGCGGCAGCTGACCGCCGGATAGGTGGCGTCGTACGACGAGGTGACCTGCTCGCCGCCGATCGTCGCGGTCCCCTTCACGGTCACCGTGCCCGCGTCGATCTGCCCGGCCCGGCTGTTGAAGGACTGGTACGCCTGCTTGCCCGGGGCCACGTCGGCCACGGTCTTCGAACCGAACGGGGTGGTCAGCGTCACCGTCGCCGGCACGTCGGAGCCGTTGACGGCCGTGACCGCCACGTACGCCGAGGTGCCGATGCAGCGGGACGAGGCGGAGACCGTCAGCTTGACCTGCGACGAGGACGCCGAGATGGTCAGCGTCAGCGTCTTGGCCACCTCGACGTTGCCCGCCTTGTCGGCCGAGCGGTACCGCAGCTGGTGCTGCCCGTCGCCGGTCACGGTGACCGGTCCGGTGTAGGCGGTCCAGTCGCCGCCGTCGAGCTGGTACTCGGTCTTGTCGACCCCGCTGCCGCCGTCCTCGTCGGCGGCCTTCAGCGTGACCGAGACCGGACCGGTGAACGCGCCGCCCGCCGGCGGCTGCTCCGGATCGGTCGTCGCCGTCGTCACCGGCGCGGTCTTGTCCTCGCCCGACGCTCCCTTGGTCAGGTGGAAGTAGTCGAACGTGACCGTCTTCGACGCCGACTGGTTGGTGCCGATGGTGTACACGCCGGCCTTGGCGCCGGTGGCCACCGCGCTGTTCTCCACCGTCGCGGAGAGATTCGTCCAGGTCTGGCCGTCGGAGGAGTAGGAGCCGGTGAAGGTGTTGCTTTCCTTCTTCAGCCGCAGCCACCACACGCCGGTGGTGAGGTTGTTCACCTGCGGCTGCGGGTTCTGCACGGTGCCGCCGACCTCGCTGCGCAGTTCGATGCTCCGCGTCACCGTCGACCCCGCGGAGTTGGTGGTGAGGAAGTCGAGCTTGACGTAGTCGTCGTCGCCGGCGTACACCATCAGGCCGCCCTGCTGGTACTGCTCGTTGAGTGCCGAGGCGTCCACCTTGGTCTCCAGCGTCCAGTCGCCGCTCGGGGCCGGCTGCAGGATGAGGTTCTTCGGGCCGCTGTTGTCGGTCCCGTAGATGTCACCCTTCGTGGTGTCCAGCTCCAGCTTGCCGTTGCTCACGCGCGCCGCGGTGGCGTCGGGGCGCACGATCGCGTTCCAGCGGCAGGCGTCGAGCGCGGTGCCGTCGAACTCGTCGTTCGGTTCGGGCCCGGTCGCCTTGTCGTCCGGCGTGATGTGGAACCAGTCGAAGGACGCGTCCACCACCGGGTGGTTGGCCCCGGCCAGCGAGAGCAGGCCGATCTTCGGGTTGGTGATCCCGGTGAGCGACTTGGTCTGCGGCATCGCGGTGAACGTGGTGCCGTCCGAGGAGTAGTGGGCGGTGATGTTGGTGCCGTCGCTGACGAACCGCACGTACACCGTGTCGGGGTAGGAGTCCCCAAGGTTGGCGGTGTTGCTCTGCGACACCTCGTTCGGGGCGGCGTTCTCCTCCCGGATGAACTGGAAGATGCGGCTCGCGTGGTTGGAGCCCGAGGTCGAGCGCGCCTGGAGCACCATCTTGGCGTAGTTGTCGTCGTCGCCGTAGATGATCAGGCCCGCCTGCTGGTACGCGTCACGCGCGTCCAGCGTGAGCTTGGCGGTGGCGGTCCAGGCACCCGACGGAGCCGGCTGCACCACGATGTTCGGCGTGTTGCCGCCCGTGCTGTAGATGTCGGTGGTCGAGGTCGGGATCACGAGCTTGCCGTCCGCGACCTTGAGGTCCTGGTTCTCCCGGATGACCGACCAGCGGTCACGGTCGAGCTGGTTCCCCAGGAAGTCGTCGGAACGGCCGGTGAAGCACACCGTGGCCGGCGCGTCCACCTTGATCGGGACTTGGGCGGTGGCCGACGCGCCCTTGTCGTCGGACACGGTCACCACGGCCGTGTAGGTGCCCGGCGCGGTGTAGGTGTGGCTCGCGTCGGCGGTGGTGGGCTCCGGCGCACCGTTCACCCCGAAGTTCCACTTGTAGGTGATCGGGTCGCCTTCGGGGTCGGTGGCCGTCGCCTTGAAGTCGACCTTCAGCGGGGCTACGCCCGTCGCCGGGGTCGCCGTCGCGGTCACGACCGGATGCTGGTTGTCCGTGGCGCCCTTGCCGATGAAGTCGACCCAGTTGAAGTTGGCCAGGTAGGCGTTGTCGGCCGCGCTCGCCGGCTTGCGCACCACGAAGTACAGCGGTCCGCTTTCGGTCGGTGGGCTGGTCAGGTTGAGTGTGACGTCGGTGAACGTCTGCCAGCCGCCGGTGGGTGTCACGTCGACCGAGCCGACCAGCGTGCCGGTCTCCGGGTTGCCCGCCCGGACCTGTACGGTCCCGCCGGCGCCGCCCGAGGAGGCCCGGAGCCGGATCGCGGTGACGTTCGACAGGCTCACCGGGTCGAACGACCACCAGTCGCCGTCCTGGACGAACGCGATGTGCTGGTTGCCGCCCTGGGTGTCGGTCGTGGTCTCCGCCTGGACGCCCGCGGTGTCGGTGCCCTTGCCGTCGGCCACCCGGCCGGTCTGCGAGTAGTGCTCGGCCTGCTTGCGCTTGGGCTGCAGGATGATCTGGCCCCGCCCGGTCAGCGGTCCGGCGCCATTGGCGCCCCCATCGGTGTAGCTGGCCTCGATGGCGTAGAAGAGGTTGTCGTACTCGCCGTGGCCCGCCTGCTTAGTCTGCAGGGTGCCCTCACAGCCCATGAGCTGGTCGAGCGGGTGGGGGTGGCTGTCGTGGCCGAGGATCGCCTGGATCTTGACCTTCTCGCAGTCGATCGTGCCGTCCTCGGCGTCGGTAACGGTGACCTTGAACTTCACCTGGTCGCCGAACTCGAAGAAGGCGCCGTTCGGCGGAACGTCCACCTTGACGGTGGGACGCGTGTTGCCCGCGCTGATCGACACGCTGGCGGTGGCGGTCTTGCCGTCGGGGGTCTTGACGGTCAGGACCACGCTGTAATCGCCCCCCTCCTCGTAGGTGAAGGCGGGGTTGGGGTCGGTGGAGTCGGTGTCACCGTCACCGTCGAGGTCCCAGGCGTAGGTGAGCGTCTTGCCGTCCGGGTCCCGGCTGCCCTCGCTGGAGAACTTGACCGCCAGCGGCAGGGGCCCGTCGGTCTTGTCCGCCGTGGCACGGGCGATCGGCGGGCGGGTGCCCTTGGCGTACTCAATGCGGTAGATGCCGGAGTCGGCGTTGTCGCCGCCGAAGCCGGAGCCCCACTCGATCATGTACAGCGCGCCGTCGGGGCCGAACTTCATGTCCATCGGCTTCTTGAACGTCAGCGAGCCGAGGATCGGGTTCATCTCGACGAGCTTGGTGCCGGTCTCGTCGAGCTGGAACGACCACACCTTGTCGTTGTTCCACTCACCGAAGACGGCCTTGCCGTCCCAGTACGCCGGCCACTTCACGTCCGACTGCAGGTTCGGGTCGGAGCGGTAGACCGGGCCGCCCATCGGCGCGCCACCGCTCAGCTCCGGGAAGTTCTGCGGGTCGGCCGCGTAGTGGTACCAGATCGTCGCCGGGATCACCGGCGGCAGGCTGGTCAGGCCGTCGTTGTTCGGCGAGTCGTTGACCGGCGCGGCACAGTTGAACGGCGACCCCGACTGCCTGGTGGCGAAGTCGTAGTCGACGTACGGGGTGTTGTTGCCGACGCAGTACGGCCAGCCTAAGTTGCCCGGCTTCGAGACGAGGTTCCACTCGACCGTGTTCTGGGGGCCACGGGTGGCGCTCGCCGAGTTGGCGTCGGGACCGTACTCGCCGAGCATGATGTTGCCCGTCTTGGGGTCGAGACCGATGCGGAACGGGTTGCGCAGGCCCATGCCGTAGATCTCCGGCTTGGTCTTCGCCGTGCCCGGCGCGAACAGGTTGCCGGACGGGATGGTGTAGGTGCCGTCGGCCTCGGGGTGGATCCGCAGCAGCTTGCCGCTGAGGCTGTTGGTGTTGCCCGCGGTTCGCTGGGCGTCCCAGCTGGAGCGGCCCGACTGCTCGTCGATCGGCGTGTAGCCGTCGGAGGCGAACGGGTTGGTGTTGTCGCCCGTGCCCAGCCACAGATTGCCGGTCTTGGGGTCCATCACCAGGCCGCCGCCGTGGTGGCAGCACTCGGCCCGCTGCACCGGGACGTCGAGGATCTTCTTCTCGCTCGTCACGTCCAGGGTGTCACCGGTGACGGTGAACCTGCTCAGCCGGTCGACGTTCGTGCCGGTGGGCGAGTAGTAGAGGTACACCCAGTGGTTGGAGTCGAAGCCGGGGTCGAGCGCCAGCCCGAGCAGGCCGCTTTCGTTGGCGGTGAAGACGTTCAGCTTCGCCGCCGTCACCGTGCCGCCGGCCGGCTTGATGATCTTGACTTCGCCGAGCCGGTCGATGTAGAAGACCCGGCCGTCCTTGGCGACGTCCACCATCATCGGGTTCGACGTGTTGTCGTCGAGCGTGACCTTCTCGAAGCTGCTGCTCTGCGAGGCCGAGCAGTCGGCCTTGACCGCGCCGGCGGCGGTCTGGATGCCGCCGAGCAGCAGCTTCAGGAAGTTGGGCTCGCTGTAGTTCTCCTTGAGGTGGCCGAGCCCGGTGTACCACGAACGGCCGCCGTCGTAGTCCTGACACCACGTGTTCGGGTGGTCGGCGCCCATCGTGGCGCCCGTGTAGGACTTCTCGTCCATCGACGTCAGCACGTGGACCGTGCCACGCGGGTTCGCCTGGTAGTCGTACCACTCGTCGGTACGGGTCCACGTCGTCGGCAGGTCCTTGGTCGACGGGTGCGCCGGGTCCTCGACCTTGACCGTGGCCTGCTGGATCGCCGGGTGCTGCTTGAAGTACGCCCCGACCAGCTTGCCGTACCAGGCCCAGTTGTACCCGCTGTCGGCGGCGGCGTGGACGCCGACGAAGCCGCCGCCACTCTGGATGTAACGCTGGAAGGCGTCCTTCTGGTCCTGCGTGCCCAGCGGGTCGCCGGTCGTGGACATGAAGACCACGGCCTTGTACTGCGCCAGGTTCTGGTCCGTGAACAGCGTGCTGTCCTCGGTGGTGTCGACCGCGAAGTTGTTCTCCTGGCCGAGTTTCTGCACGGCCGCGATGCCCTCGGGGATCGAGTCGTGCCGGAAGCCGGTCGTCTTCGAGAAGACGAGTACCTTGAACGCGGGCTCCGCCGCCGTGGCGGCCTCGGCGCTCACGGGCGCCGCGAGGAGCGTGACGAAGGGGGCGACGAGGGCTAAGGCCATCGTCGTCGCGGTTCGACGCCTCGGGCGTCGTCCGCGTGCTGGCAGGGCCGCGTTGAGCAGCCTGGCCCACGTTCGATGACGTGGTGACATGGAAACCCTTTCCTGACCGGGGGGACGTCAGGCAAGGCGCGCGCCGCCGCGCTGTTGCCACTTGGTGGTAGCGGGTATTGCGGGTGCTGGAGGGTGCCGTCTCCAGGTCTGTGGGGGCCGTCAGTAAGGTGCCGGCCTGGGTGGTGAATCCATGATCGTCGTCGGGTCGTCGATGATGTCGCTGACCACCATGCTCGCGGCGCCGCGGGAGGCGGCGCCGAAGCCGAGCGTGGAGGCGACGAATCGGCACTGGGCGGCGGGAGCGGCCACCATGAGCCGTTGCAGCTGATCCTGCGCGTGTGGCAGCAGCCACTGGGCCAGCGAGGCGAAGTAGCCGCCGATGACGATCACTCGCGGGTTGAACAGGTTGGCCAGGATCGAGCCGCCGAGCCCGAGCCACTCGCCGACCTGTGCCACCGCCGTCATCATCCGCTGGTCGCCCGAGGCCAGGCCCCTGGCGATGTCGGCCACCCGTTCGCCGGGGTCGGGCACCGGCATGCCGGGCAGCCCGTACGCCTGCTCCGGCATGGCCGCGCGGACGAGCGCGGCCAGGCCGACCTTGGTCTCCCAGCAGCCGATGCGGCCACAGCCGCACTGGGTGCCGTTCGGGTCCACCTGCAGATGCCCGACCTCACCGGAGAATCCGTCCGCTCCGCGCAGGAGTTCGCCGCCCAGGATGATGCCCCCGCCGACGCCGACCTCGCCCGTGAGGTACACCAGGTAGGGCGTGCCGGCGGCGACGCCGGAGGTGTATTCGGCCAGCGCGGCGAGGTTCGCGTCGTTGTCCACCCGGACCGGCACGCGCAGCGGGCCGAGTACGGAGCTCAGCTGGTCGGCCAGGGGCAGCTCGTGCCAGTAGAGGTTCGGCGCGAGCGTCACGACGCCGCGGGTCACGTCCACGAGCCCGGGGACGGCCACCGCGATGCCGGCGGGGACCGCGCCGGCTCGCCGCATCGCCTCCACGGCCTCCTTGGCCACGAGCCCGAGCCGGCGTACGGAGCTGTCCGGGCCGCTACCCATGGCGTCGTAGACGACCCGGCGCTCGACCAGGACCCGGCCGCTGAGGTCGGTGCCGTGGACCGCGATGTAGTCGACGTTGATCTCCATGCCCAGGGCGCCGACGTGCGCTCCGTGCAGCGCCACCGCCCGTCTGGGGCGTCCGACCGCCCCCACGTGCTCGACGCCGACCTCGCGTACCAGGCGCCGTTCCAGGAGCTCGGCCATGAGGTTGGAGACGGTGGCCCGATGCAGCCCGGTCGCCTCGGCGATGTCGGCGCGGGACAGGGACGTGTGGTCGCGCAGTTCGCGCAGCACCAGCGACAGGTTCGCCCGGCGCAGCGCGGCGGGACCCGCCGGCGGAGCGCTGCCCGGAGCGCGGTTGGGCGGCTTGTACGTCATGCGCACCACCTGCCCCTTTGTTTGTCTCCGAGATCAATTAATCGGAGTTGTAACACGCGGATGTCCGGCCGTGCACCCCTCACGTTCGTAACGAGTTGGCATCGCTGATCTCCGTGCACTTCAGCGGCTATGCCGGTGCCAGTTATCGGAACGTTACGCAACTTGCAACCGATTTCAGCCTTGTGTCCTCAGAAGTCGCACCCTTTAATTCGGCTAGCCATCCGCACTAATCGAGGAGGAGCGTGGACCACAACCGGGCCGACAGCCACGCGACCGACTCGACGAGTCGCGGCGGATCCGCGGGAGCCCCCGCGGACCAGGCCACCGTGCGCCGCTCCAACCTCGCCCTCGTGCTGCGTCACGTGAGCGCGTGCGGTCCGTGCTCCCGGTCGGCCGTCGCTGTCGCGACCGGCTTGAACAAGGCCACCGTCACCAGCCTGGTGAACGAGTTACAGGCGCGCGGGCTGGTCAAGGAGATGGGGCCGCAGTACGAGGGCTCCGTCGGCCGCCCGGGTGTCGCGTTCGCCCTGGATGGCTCCCGGGTCGGCGCCCTGGGCGTGGAGGTCAACGTCGACTACATCGCCGCGATCGCCACCGACCTGGCCGGAAGAGTGCTCATCGACCGGCGCATCGGTTTCGACGCCATGGGCTCCGGCCCCGAACGCTCACTGGACGAGCTGGCCCGCATGGTGGAGAGGACCGTCGCCGACCTCGACCGGCTCGGGGTCACGCCGGCCGGGATCACTGTGGCCGTCCCCGGCCTGATCGACACCACCACCGGCACCGTCGTCGTCGCCCCGAACCTCGGCTGGCGCGGGGAGGCGGTGGCCGAGCGGCTGTCCCAAGCGGACATCGCGGGGGACATCCCCATCGCGGTGGACAACGACGCCAACCTCGCCGCCCTGGCCGAGTACACCTCGGGCGTCGCGGCGGGCACCTCCGACCTGGTCTGCCTCACCGGCGAGGTGGGTGTCGGCGGCGGCGTCATCTCCGGCGGCCGGCTGCTGGGCGGGGCGGACGGTTTCGCGGGAGAGGTCGGCCATGTCATGATCGATCCGTCTGGCGAGCGGTGCCGCTGCGGCCGCGTCGGCTGCTGGGAGACCAAAGTCGGGCTGGCCGCGCTCGTCCGCATGGCCACGCCCGACCGCGCGTACGGCACGGGCCCGCAGGTCGTCCGCGACCCGGAGGAGCGGCTGGCCGAGATCGAGCAGCGCCGAGCCGAAGGAGATCCCCGCGTCGACGCCGCCGTCGCGGAGGTGGGCCGGTGGCTCGGGATCGGAGCGGCCATGCTGATCAACCTCTTCAACCCACGGGTGATCGTGCTGGGCGGCTACTTCGCCCGGCTCGCCGACCCGCTCATCCCCGCGGCACAGCAGGAGCTGGCACGCATGGGCATGAGCGACGCCGTCGAGCGCTGCCGGTTCGCCGCCTCCGACCTCGGCTTCGGCGCCGCCTCACGCGGAGCGGCCGGAGTCGTCGTCGAACGAGCACTGTCCGACCCCACCAGCATCTCCATCCGAATGTCTCCGGCCATCGGGGTTATCGAGGGAACCCCGATGGCCTGGTCGCCCCACTCACCCTGACCCGCGCGCCCGCCACGCGGTCCCGACCCGCCCCACCCCTGAACACCCCCCGTCCGCCTGACCGCCCCGTTCCGCACCGTCTCGGCACATTCCGCGTGCCGCGGCCATGACGTATGACGTATGCCGTCTCGCGGACGGGCACCGTCGTGCCCTTACCCTGCCGTGCCTTTTCTGCCCAGTGCCCTTTTCCACCCAGAACGTCCCGCCCGCCTGATCGGCCGTCCGAGCCGCACCGGCACCGTTGACGCCGACCTCGGTGCTGCCGCGGTGGTGCCAACCGGCGCCGTCAGGCGGGCGGGGCACGCCACACCGAACCGAGAGAGGCCCCTGTGCCGCGGTCACCATCCGACTCCTCATCCCTGCTCGTGATGCGGGGAATCGTCAAGCAGTTCCCCGGCGTGCGCGCTCTGGACGGCGTGGACCTGGAGGTCAAAGCCGGAGAAGTGCACTGCCTGCTCGGCCAGAACGGTGCCGGGAAGTCCACGCTCATCAAGATCCTGTCCGGAGCCCACGAACCCGACGAGGGCGAGGTGCTGCTCGACGGCTCGCCCGTACGGCTGGCGCCGCCGACAGCGGCGATGCGCCACGGAATCGCCACCATCTACCAGGAACTCGATCTGGTGGACGGGCTGAGCGTGACGGAGAACATCTTCCTCGGCCACGAGCTGGCGACCTTCGGATTCTCCCACCGGGCGGAGGCCGACCGGGCGACGGCCGAGCTGCTCCAGCGGCTGGGGCACGGCGAGATCCGCCCCCGCACCGAGGTGGGCTGGCTGTCGCCGGCGCATAAGCAGATCGTCAGCATGGCCAGGGCGCTGTCGCACTCGGCCCGGCTGATCATCATGGACGAGCCGTCGGCTGCGCTCGACCACGACGAGGTCGGCAACCTGTTCCGGGTGATCCGCGACCTCACCTCCCAGGGCGTGGCGGTGATCTACATCTCCCATCGGCTGGAGGAGATCCGCGAGATCGGCGACCGGGTCACCGTGCTGAAGGACGGGCGCACGGTCGCGGTGGGGCTGGCGGCCAAGGACACCCCGACCTCGCAGATCGTGGCGCTGATGACCGGCCGCAACGTCGAGTACGTCTTCCCGCCCCGATCGGGCAGGGACGCCCATGAGGGGCGGCCCGAGGTGCTGCGGGTGGAGAACCTGACACTGCCCGGCCGGTTCGCGGACGTGTCGTTCAGCATCAGGGCCGGGGAGATCGTCGGACTGGCCGGCCTGGTCGGCTCCGGCCGCAGCGAGATCATCGAGGCGATCTACGGCGCGCGGCGAGCCGGCGGCCGGGTCGTGCTCGACGGGAAGACCCTGCGGCCGGGCAGCACGACCCGCGCGGTGCGGATGGGCATGGGCCTGGCCCCCGAGGAGCGCAAGGCGCAGGCGTTGCTGCTGGACCACTCCGTCGCGCAGAACATCACGCTGGCGAGCCTGAGCCGCTACACCAAGCCGAGGTGGCTGGGCTGGCTCGACCGCCGGACCGAGTTCGCCGAGGCCCAACGGCTGTCGGAGGCACTGGACATCCGTCCGCCCGATCCGCGCCGGCCGATCAGGACCCTGTCGGGCGGCAACCAGCAGAAGGCGGTGCTGGGACGCTGGCTGGCTGCCGAGGACCGCAAGTTGCTGTTGCTGGACGAGCCCACCCGCGGTGTGGACGTCGGCGCCCGCGCCGAGCTGTACGCGCTGGTGCGCAAGCTGGCCGACGACGGCATCGGGGTGCTGCTGGTGTCCAGCGAGGTGCCCGAGGTCCTCGGCTTGGCCGACCGGGTGCTGGTCATCCGCGAGGGCCGGGTCGTCCATGAGGCGCCGGCCGAGGACCTGGACGAACACCGGGTGCTCGACTTGGTGATGGTCTCCGCAGGACAGCCGCCCGGGTCCGAGGTTGCACATCCCCTCTCCGAAGGAGCATTCCATGACTGAGGTCGATCAGGCCGCGCCGGCCGGTCCGCGTATGAAGGCGGCGGGACCTGGCGGGCGGTTCGGCCCGCTGGGCGAGGTCCGGCACCTGGGGCTGGTCGCGGCGCTGGTCCTGCTGGCGATCGTGGGACTGGTGACGAGACCGGAGAACTTCGCCACCTCCTCCAACTTGGTGAGCATCCTGGCGCTGGCCTCGACCATCGGGGTCATCACCGTCGGCATGACGTTCGTGATCATCGGGGGCGGCATCGATCTGTCGGTGGGCGCGCTGATGGCGTTGGCGTCGGTGTGGGCGACCACGCTGGCGACCCAGTCCTACGGGCCGGTCGTGATGATCGTGTGCGCGGTGCTGGTGGGCACCGGCGCGGGCCTGCTGAACGGGTTCTTGATCGCCTATGGCCGGATGGTGCCGTTCATCGCGACGCTGGCGATGATGGTGGCGGGGCGCGGCCTGGCGCAGCGGATGTCCGACCAGCGCACGCAGCTGGTGCAGCCGGACAACTCGATGATCGTGAGCCTGTCGACCACGCGGGTGCTCGGGCTGCCGCTGCTGGTGTACGTGTTCGCGCTGGTGGTGCTGGTCGGCTGGCTGCTGCTCAACCGCACGACGTTCGGCCGGCGCACCTACGCGGTGGGCGGCAACCCCGAGGCGGCCCGCCTGGCCGGCATCGACGTGCGCAGGCACACGCTGATGCTGTACGCCCTGTCGGGGTTGTGCTGCGGCATCGCCGCAGTGCTGATCATGGCCAGGACCACGACCGGGTCGTCCACGCACGGCGACCTGTACGAGCTGGACGCGATCGCCGCGGTGATCATCGGCGGGACTCTGCTGAGCGGCGGCCGGGGCACGATCATCGGGTCGATCCTCGGCCTGCTGATCTTCACTGTGATCACCAACCTGTTCATCCTGAACGGCCTGAACACCGCCGACCAACTCGTCGCCAAGGGCGCGATCATCGTCGCCGCCGTGCTGCTGCAGCGGCGAAGCCTCAGAACACACACCTGACACCAGAGCCGGATGGTCACCTTTCCGGCTTCAGCAAGGAGAGAACAGATGGACAAGAACGTCGCCCGGCGCGGCTTCCTCTTCAGCGGCGCCGCCCTCGGCGCGGGCGCCCTCGTCAGCGCCTGCACCAGCAACGAGCCGGCCGCCACCCCGCAGGCGAGCGGGCCGGCCGCCGCTCCCACGGCGAACAGCGGCAACGACGCCCCCGGCGAGAAGGTCGTCATCGGCTTCTCGGCCCCGGCCGCCGACCACGGCTGGATTGCCGCCATCAGCAAGAACGCGGCGGAGGCGGCCAAGCAGTACTCCGACGTCGAGTTCAAGCCGGTCGAGCCGACCAACGACATCAACCAGCAGATCTCGGCGGTGGAGTCGCTGATCCAGGCGAAGGTCAACGTGCTGGTGATCCTTCCGAACGACGGTCAGCAGCTCAACCAGGTCGCCCGGCAGGCCATGGACGCGGGCGTCCCGGTGGTCAACGTGGACCGCGTCTTCCCGGACAAGCTGTCGTACCGGGCCTGGATCGGGGGCGACAACTACGGCATGGGCGTGGCCGCCGGCCACCACATCGGGAAGAAGCTGAAGGACAAGGGCGTCTCCAACCCGGTCATCCTGGAGATTCAGGGCATCGCCACGCTGCCGCTGACCCAGGACCGCAGCAAGGGCTTCGCCGACGCCTTGAAGACGTACGGTTTCGCCGTGACCGCGCAACAGGACGCCAAGTTCACGGTGGAGTCCGGCACGCAGGTGGCCAGCAACCTGCTGCAGGCGCACAAGAAGATCGACGCGATCTGGAACCACGACGACGACCAGGGCATCGGCGTGCTGGCCGCGATCAAGGAGGCCGGCCGGGACGAGTTCTTCATGGTCGGCGGCGCGGGCTCGGCCAACGCGATGCGTGACATCCAGGCCGACAGCGGCGTGCTGAAGGCCACCGTCACTTATCCTCCGACCATGGCCGCCTCGGCGATCAAGATCGCCCGGCTGATCGCTCAGGGCAAGGGCATGAGCGACCTGCTGGAGCAGCAGGTCCCGCAGTCGATCACCCTGGCCTCGGAGACCATCACCAAGGACAACGCCGCCCAGTACCTGCCCCTCGGGTTCGAGTCATGAGCCCCGTCATCGGGATCGGCATGGTCGGCTACGCGTTCATGGGCCGTGCCCACTCCCAGGCGTGGCGCAGCGTGGACGCGTTCTTCGACCGCGACGACGTGCAGATCATCGACATCTGCACGCCCGGCGACTCACACGCCGAGATCGCCGTCGCGCCGGCCCGGCGGTTCGTCGAAGAGGGCAGGCTCGGCGAGATCCGGCACGTACGGGCGCACTATCTGCAGAACTGGATCGTCGACCCGAAGTCCCCCCTGGTATGGCGGCTGCAGAAGGACGAGGCCGGATCCGGAGGCGACCCGCTTCGCGCCCGGGCACAAGAACGCGCTGCGCATCGAGATCAACGGAGCCCTGGGCAGCGCGCCCTTCGACTTCGAGGCGATGAACGACCTGTGGTTCCACGACCTCGAGGACGGTCTGCGGGTGCAGCCGATGCCGGAGGCCGTCGAGCAGAGCGCGGCTGAGGGCAGCCGCTTCACGACTGTGGAGGATTTATGACGAGACCGGTCACGTTGTTCACCGGGCAGTGGGCGGACCTTCCGTTCGAAGAGGTCTGCCGGCTGGCTTCTGAATGGGGCTACGACGGCCTGGAGATCGCCTGCTGGGGCGACCACTTCGAGGTCGACAAGGCCCTCGCAGACGACTCCTACATCGAACGCAAGAAGGAGACCCTGGCCAAGTACAACCTCGGGGTGTGGACGATCTCCAACCACCTGGTCGGCCAGGCGGTCTGCGACCATCCCATCGACGAGCGCCACAAGGGCATCCTGCCCGCCCGCATCTGGGGCGACGGCGAACCCGAAGGCGTACGGCAGCGCGCCGCCGAAGAGATCAAGAACACCGCCCGAGCGGCGGCCGCGCTCGGCGTCACGACCGTCGTCGGCTTCACCGGCTCGTCGATCTGGCACACGCTGGCGATGTTCCCGCCGGTGCCCCCGTCGATGATCGAGGCGGGGTACGCCGACTTCTCCGACCGCTGGAACCCGATCCTCGACGTCTTCGACGAGGTGGGTGTGCGCTTCGCCCACGAGGTGCACCCCAGCGAGATCGCCTACGACTACCACACCACGGTGCGCACGCTGGAGGCCATCGGGCACCGGCCGGCCTTCGGCCTGAACTGGGACCCCTCGCACATGGTGTGGCAGGACCTGGACCCGGCGAACTTCATCCTCGACTTCGCCGACCGGATCTACCACGTGGACTGCAAGGACGCCCGGGTGGCCACCCGCGACGGACGGCGCGGCCGCCTGTCTTCCCACCTGGCCTGGGCCGACCCCCGGCGCGGCTGGGACTTCGTGTCCACCGGCCGGGGCGACGTGCCGTGGGAGGCGTGCTTCCGGGCGCTCAACCACATCGGCTACGACGGCCCGATCTCCATCGAGTGGGAGGACGCGGGCATGGACCGGCTGCACGGCGCACCGGAATCCCTCGCCTACATCCGCTCGCTCAACGCCATCACCCCGCCAGCCGCCGCCTTCGACGCCGCCTTCTCCTCCGAATAACGCAAAACGCGCCGGGCGGCGGCCGCGTCGTGGCCGCCGCCCGCCAGAAACCGACCCGCCGTGGACATCTCGCCGTGGGCATCCCCCGTCCCGGCGAACCATCGCGAGAGGAGACAGATGAGAACCGGAGTATGGCTGATCGGAGCACGAGGATCGGTCGCGGTCACCAGCATGCTCGGGGCGCTGGCGGTCCGGGCGGGCCTGGCCGAACCGACCGGGTGCGTCCTGGAGTCGCCCGAACTGCACAGCGACGCCCTCCCGGGCATCGGGGACCTGGTCTTCGGCGGCCACGGAACCAAGGCTTCCTCGGAGCCCGCATGCGCATGGAGTTCACCTGGCACGGCTGCGACTCGGCTCTGGCCGCGCCGCTGGTCCTGGACCTGGCGCGGCTGACCGCGGCCGCTCACCGGGCCGGGCGCACGGGCCCGCTCCCCGAACTGGCCTTCTTCTTCAAGGATCCCCTCGGAGAGGTACCGCACGGGCTGGCCGAGCCGGCCGCGCCACTGTCTGCCGAGTGCTGGACCGGGCGGCCAACGCGATGCCCAGCTCGACCGATACCGCGAGCGGAGGTGAGTGACGTGTCAAAGCCGGGAATCCGCAATGATGTGGACCGAGATCGGCTGAGCATGAATCCGGCTTTCCGCGTGGCGGTGTGATGAGATCCGACGTGTTCCTGGCCGACTGCCCAGCCCGTACCACCTTGAATCTGGTGGCCGACACCTGGTCTGTCGTCGTCGTGTTCGGGCTGGGGCGCGGACCGCTGCGCTATACCGAACTGCGCGACCGGATCGGCGGAATCAGTAACAAGATGCTGACCCAGACTCTGCGCAAACTGGAGCGCGGCAACCTCGTGGAGCGGCGAACCCTTCGCACCGCGCCAGCCGGCGTGGAGTACCGTCTGAGTCCCCTCGGCGAGAGCCTGCTCGGGCCGGTCTCCGTGCTCGCCCGGTGGGCCGAGGAGCACGCCGCCGAACTCGGAGACGCCGACAGCGGCTGACCTCCGTGGAGAACCATACGGTTCCCCACGGCTCCCTAACGTTGCCACCATGAAGATCGGAAGCAGTGACCTGGAAGTGTCCCCGCTGTGTCTGGGGGGCAACGCCTTCGGCTGGACCGCCGACGAGGACGCCTCATTCGCCGTACTGGACGCCTACACCGAGGCGGGCTGCAACTTCATCGACACCGCCGACATGTATAGCCACTGGATACCTGGCGGAAGCGGCGGCGAATCGGAGAGGATCATCGGCCGCTGGATGAAGGCCCGCGGCAACCGAGACCAGATGGTGATCGCAACCAAGGTGGGCGCCTTGCCGGGCCTGGACAACCTGGCGCCGCAGACGATCCGGCGCGGCGCCGAGGATTCGCTGCGACGGCTGGGGACCGACCACATCGACCTCTACTACGCGCACGTGGACGACCCCGGCACTCCGCTTGCCGAAACACTTGGTGCGTTCGACGCACTGGTGCGGGCCGGTCTGGTCCGGCACATCGCGGCGTCCAACATCACCGCGAACCGGCTGTCAGCGGCATGGGAAATCTCGGCACGCGACGGGCTGGCGCCGTACGTCGCCCTGCAAGCGGAGTACAACCTGGTGCAGCGCGAAGGCTATGAACGGGATCTGGCGCCCACCGTCACCCGGACTGGGCTGGCCTGCCTGCCTTATGTCGCGCTGGCACGCGGGTTCCTCACCGGGAAGTATCGCCCCGGCGGTCCGCACGTGAACAGCCCCCGTGCCGACCGGGCACGCGCTCACCTCGAGGGCAACGGTCCCGCTGTGCTGGTGGCCCTGGACGAGGTGGCCGCCGCGCACCAGACCCCGATCGCCGCAGTCGCGCTCGCCTGGCTGGCCGCCCAGCCCACCGTGGCTACCCCTCTGGCTGGCGCCCGCAACCCGGGCCAGCTCGCTGACCTGCTCCCGTTCCTGACGCTACGGCTGACCACCGACGAAATCACCCTGCTGGACAAGGCCAGCGCCTGGACCTAGCAGCATCATCGTTGCGCCTCGATCGCCCCACGACCAGCCACTTGCGAGGTGGTCGCCATCCTGGCTGACGGCGAAGTCGGCCACCGAGCCCTGGACCACCGGGTCCTTGCCGTAGTCCCGGAGCTTCGTCAGGCTCGCCAGGTCCAGGGACTCGAACCCGCGCGAGAATGCCAGGACGGCTGTGGAGCCGTCCGGGGTGACGGCGACGGCCGGCCGGGAGCTGGTGGCCGGGTCGTCCCCGTCGATCGGTGGACAGCAGGGTGTTTCCTGCGGCGGCGACCAAGTCCTATCCCACCCAGCCGGGGGCCTGCGCCCGCAGGAGCCGGCGTAGCCACATCGCGGTGCCGCCGCCCACCATTTTCTCCACCGGAGGCGGCAGGTGGGCGGCGAGAGAGGCGTAGCTGATCGCTTGGTTCAGCGCGCACAGTGGCGCGGCCAACTTCCAGGCGGCCCGCAGCCTTTCAGGCGAGTCGAAGTCCGCCCAGCGCGCCAAATACCCGTCGAGCGCACTGCCGCCGGGCTGGAAGAATTGGCTGCTCAGGTCGAGGAACGGGTGCGCGATTGCGGCATCCGTCCAGTCAAAGAACAGGTAGCCGAGCGGCCCCCGCGCCACGTTGCCCAGATGCAGGTCCCCGTGGACCAAGGAGTACGGCACAGCGAAGCCGGTCAGCTTCGCGCACGCGGCCATCAGCCCGGGCATGGACTCGCGCAACTGGGCGGCCTCCTCAGGCGTCACCCAGGTGGCCGGATCGCACCAGGCCGGCGGTGCGGCATGATCCACCTCGCCGAGCCACGTGATCTGCCCGGACAGCCACGGCAGGCGGCGATCGAGGCACCCGGCGCTCCGCAGCTCCGGCACCCGCTCGACTGACTCCACCTGGAGAGCTGCGTAGGAGCTCAGCATCTCAGCGTTGACCTCGTCGGACGCGTGTCGGATCGCCGGGCCGAAGTCGGCGAGTGCGAGCAGCCGCCTGTCGCCGTGGTGCCCGAGGACGGCGGGCACCTGAGCGGGGAAGAGCTTGTCCAGGACGGCGGTGACTGCTCCCTCGTCGGCGAAGAGCGGGGTGGCGACGGAAGACTTGACGTAGACGTCGCCGTGCGGCGTGGCCGCCCGCAGCACCGCGGACAGATCCCAGAGACGCACCTGCTCAAGCCGGTCGTCGAGGTCGAGCCCGAGGTCCGCGCTCAGCCACTCGGCCACGCCGTCGATCCATCGCGGATCCGTCCATGGCGGGCCACCGTCGAGGCCGGCCTCGACGGCACTGACCCAGGTGGCTGGTTCGGCGTGCCGGTCGCCGCGTCCTGCGCCGCTCAGCGGCCTTTGCGGAGGGACGTTTCCGCCCGTGCGCGGCGTGGCGACGAGGGTGCACCGGATGATGCGTGCCGTCTCGTCCGTCTCCGCCCCGCTCAGCCGGAGCACGGCGGCGTCGATCCCGGTCTGCTTGCGCAGGGCCGCCAGCGCCTGCCCGGGCTTGTCGGGCTCGACCCTTCCGACCAGCTCGGTCTTCAGTACCAAGACCCGGGTGTCATCGTCCCAGACGATCAGCCAGTCGATCCGCGTGTGCCACTCGGTCTCGGTCATCGGCTGCGACGGAGTCCGACGCGCTGCGGTGCGCCATGGTCGTGCAGGATGTCGAAGCTGATGATGACGGTGCGGGGCTCTTGCCTCGCGGCCAGCGGCCGTGGGTGCTTGTCAGCCACAGGTCTCCTGTCGGGTCGCGAAGGGCAAAACCGGCGTGGCGGCGGCTCACGATGGTTTGATGATGTGGAGGTCTTCGGGTTTCGCGTGGCCGCCGATGACCGTGTTGTAGATCTTTTGCAGGGCGTCTGGCCCGGTGTGTTCGCAAATGCGCAGCCACGTCGACGCGGCGACGAAGTCGCGCATCGCGGTGTCCATGCGTTGGAGCAGCTCGGTGCCGCCGATGCCGGCGGACAGGCTGCGGACCCGCTCGGGTGCGAAGAACAGTGTGGGCGTGGGACCGGGCAGGTCACCGCCGTGTGCGGGCGCGTCCCAGTGGGTGGCTCCGACGATGATGCTGTGAGTGAGATGGTGCGCGAATCGCTGATGCACCGCGGCGACCACATCGGGATTGCCGGCGAAGTCGACGAAGGCCACGGGGCCATGGAGGTTCTGATCGGCGATCGCGTCGTAGGAGACGAGGTGGTGATAGAGCCCATGCCGGGTCAGTGCAGCGACCTTGTCGGCCGCGGTCAGGCCGACCACGGGGATCTGGCGGCGGTGCAGCAGCCAGGCCAGTCCCATCGCGGTCTTGCTGGAGGCGCTGGAGAGCACGACCGTGGTGGGTGCCGCCTGAGCCGGTTCCGCCTGGGATAGGTCGTGGTCGAGCAGGTAGGCGGTGGAAAACAACGGCCGCCACACGGCTCGATGGTTGTCGAAGGGATCAGCCGGCATCGCGGTGTAGGTGTTGTAGGTCGCCGACCCTTCGGCGCGGTGTGCCGCGGTGTCGACGTACGCCCGATCAGGTACGTCGGCGCGAGCGGTGCCGGGCGTCAGCCGCATCGTGACGTGAGTGGACATCGGCAGGTAGCCGTACACCCGGAGGCCTTCTGCGACGCCCGGCGCGCGCGAGCGCACCACCCGGGCGAATCCCCAGCAGGGCAGCCGGCCCCAGCCGTGCGGAGCTGGAAAGAACCGCCAGTAACCGAAGCTGTCGCCAACCCTTCCATAGGTGATGTTGTTGCTGGTGAGGGCGAATCGTTCGACCTCCAGCAGAACCTCACCGTCTACCAGCTCTGGTGCCGGCATCGGTCGTACCTCGGTCTTACTCAGATCATCTCGGGCGGTGAGCAGATCCCACATGGTGACTTCTCCTTGACTCGATGGGTGCCGCAATGGCGTAAGGAATGCATGGGCGGCTGCGGTTTTCTCTCTCGATGCAGGCGGAGTACGTCGCCGCCGCGGAAGCGGTGCCCGAAGCGGGCCCGGGTGCGACGGAACAGGAAGGTGTGCACCCTGGCGGCGTTGCGGCCGGTCCAGGTGAGCACGCTCGCCCGGGTGATTACGGCCGATCCGCCGGGGACACGTGATGGAAGGTACGCCGCTCGGCGCGGGCGAAGCGCCGGGCGAGCACTCTGCCGACGGCGCGCAGGACGGGACCTCCCGGCATCAGGCGCACGGCGTGCGCGGGGAGCCCGTGCAGGATCCAGCCGAGCACCGCGGGGATGTCACGCGGACTGTATTGGGCGCCGAAGTGCTCCTTGTCGAGGCGCTCCCAGTCGTGCTGGGTCAGGTGGGCCTGGACGAGTGCCATCGCGTCGCGCTCTTCGTGGGCGAGGTGCGCCAGCAGCAGGTCGCGCAGCTCGGCGGTGTGCCCGGCGAGATCTCGGCGCACCTGGGCGTCGCCGACGCGGGCGAGCGTGGCGAATCCGGTGTCGCAGGCGTGGAGCAGGGGGTCGATGTGCTTGTGCTCGGCGGACATGGCGGCCAGCACGGCGCCCGCCTCGGCGCCGCGGGCGCGTTCTAACAGCAGCGGCCACAGCCCGGTGTCTTCACCCAGGTGGTGCTTGTGCAGGGTGCTGGAGAACAGCTGCCACCGGCGGCTGAGGCGGGTCCAGCACTGCCGGTCCTCGATCGGGGTGGCGGTGGTGGCGGCGGCGAACAGGTCGAGGTCCCGCCGGAAGGCGCGGTGCATGAGGTACATGCCCGCGACGTCGACGGGACCGGGCGGCGCGGCGGCCTGACCGGTGAGGAGCAACTGCCCGGTGTGGGGGGCGGTGGCGGGAGGGGAAGAGGCTGTCATGATCGCTCCTTTTGGGTTTAGTTGCTATAATATGAATTAAGTTGCGATAAAGTCAATCCATGACTGAGCGAAGGCGGGCGTACCACTCGGCCTTGCGTGCCGAGCAGGCGGAGCGCACGAGGGCGGCCGTGATCGCCGCCGCCACCGAATGCTTCGTCGGCCAGGGCTACGCGGAGACGACGATGAAGGACATCGCCGAGCGGGCGGGGGTCTCCGCGCCGACCGTGTACGCGCAGGGGAGCAAGGCGGCGCTGCTCCTTGCCGTGGTCGACGTGAGCATCGCCGGCGACGCCACTGCTGGGCCGCTGATACAGCACGACCGGTTCCGGCAGTTGCTCGATGAACGGGACAAGGAGAGAAAGCTACGCCTGATGGCGCGAATCGCGCAGGACTGGATTCCCCGGGTCGGGCCGGTGCTGCGGGTGTTCCGGGAGGCCGCGGCGGGCGATCTGGAGATCGCCGAGGCATGGGAGGACTACGAACGGCGCCGCTACACCGACTCCCGGGCCATCATCGAATCCTTCTCCAGCCTGCTGCGCCCGGGGCTGACCGTCGAACGTGCCACCGACATCTACTGGGCGACTTTCACCACTCACACGGCGGAGGCGTTCATGGCCGGCAGGAAATGGGAACTGCGCGAGTACGCCGACTGGCTGGCAGACGCGATGGACCGCCTCCTGCTCCGCTGACGCGGCGGACTGCCACTGCTCCGGTGACGCAGGAGCGATTCTTCGATGACGCGCGGCCCGCTATTTCGATGCCGCAACAACCCGGTTCTCGAGATCACCTACAACACCACGCCGAACGTGCCGGACCAGCGCTCGGCCGAGGTGGGCGCCAGTGCCGGCGTACCGTGCGCCACGGGCTCGGCCGCGCCCTACATCACGACGCTGACCCCGACGCTGCGGGCCAGGGTCAGCGACGCCGACGGCGGCAGGGGCCAGACCGTGCGAGGCTACTTCGAGTGGCACGTCACGGGCGGGGCCAAGATCGGCGAGCGGATCACCGCCTACGTCGGCTCGGGCACACCGGTGACCGCCCCCATCCCGGCAGACGGCCGGCGGTATTCCTGGCGGGTGATGGCCCAGGACGGGGGAGTGGGCCGCATGGGCGTGTTCACCTTCCGGCCGGGGGACACCGACATCGGCGGCTACCTGTACGCGCTCAACGACGACACCCCGGGCGCGGCACCTCACAAGCAACGATCAACTGCCCCCCTACGTCCTCAGCCTGCACTGGCTCCACACCTGGATCTGGGCCAGCCAGATGCTTGACACGGCCCCTGGCTCCGCTGTGTCCAGGTCCAGGAGCTGCGGCCCATCGCCATGACTTTCAGGCCAGTCTGATCACGTTCCAGGAGACCGGGGGCAGTACGACCGTCATCGTGTCGTGCTGGATGCCGGGGTTGGGGCGGGGCGCGATCCGGTCGGGGTCATCGGCGGTGTTGCGGGCGTAGACGTCGGAGTCGGTGAGTGTGGTGGCCTCGACGATGCGAGCCGCGCCGAGTGCCCGGGCGTCAATCCGCAGGGACAGCGGCTGATCCGTCGAGCGGTTGATCGCGAACAGGGTGGTCGCCTCGCCGTCGTGGGTGGCCACGGCGTGTAGTAGCGGCACCTCGCCGTACTCGGCCGTCTCGTACATGGGCGAGACCGGCTCGACGCGCAGCACGTCCCCGGCCGCCAGGCTGGAGGCCTGGGCGAACGGGTGGAACGTGGTCTGCCGCCACGCACGTCCCCCGGGCTCGGTCATGATCGGGGCGATCACGTTGACGAGCTGGGCAAGCGAGGCGGCGGTCACCCGGTCACTGTTGCGCAGCAGTGTGATGAGCAGGCCGCCGAAGGCCACCGCGTCGGCCAGGTGGTAGTGGTCCTCCAGCAGCGGCGGCGCGATCGGCCAGTCCACCGGCGGTGCGGCGTTCTGGAAGCGCGACAGGTACCAGATGTTCCACTCATCGAACGAAATGTTGATCTTCTTACGGGACTTGAGCCTCGCGCCGACGTGGTCGGCGGTGGCCACGACCGAGGAGATGAAATACTCCATGTCGGTCGCGCAGGCCAGGAAGCTGCCGAGGTCGCCGTCCTTTTCCTCGTAGTAGGCGTGGCAGGAGATGTAGTCCACCACGTCGTAGGTCTCCTCCAGCACCTCGGCCTCCCAGGCGCCGAAGGTCGGCATGGATGAGCTGGAGCTGCCGCAGGCCACCAGTTCCAGGCCGGGGTCCACCATACGCATGGCGCGAGCGGTCTCGGCGGCCAGGCGGCCGTACTCACGCGGGGTCTTGTGGCCGGTCTGCCAGGGGCCGTCCATCTCGTTGCCCAGGCACCACATCTTGATCCCGTGCGGCTCCTTGGCGCCGTTGGCGGCCCGCAGGTCGGACAGGGCGGTGCCGGACGGGTGGTTGCAGTATTCCAGGAGGTCCAGCGCCGCCTCGATGCCGCGGGTGCCGAGGTTGACCGCCATCATCGGCTCCACACCTGCCTTGACGCACCAGCGCACGAACTCGTCGATGCCGACCTCGTTGGTCTCGGTGCTGTGCCAGGCCAGGTCGAGCCGGCGCGGACGCCGCTCCCGCGGTCCGACGCCGTCCTCCCAACGATAGCCGGAGACGAAGTTCCCGCCCGGGTAACGGACCGTGGACACCCCGAGCTCCCTGGTCAGGTCCAGGACGTCACGCCGGAAACCGTCCTCGTCGGCCTTCGGGTGGCCAGGCTCATAGATGCCGGTGTAGACGCATCGGCCGAGATGTTCGACGAACGTGCCGAAAGTTCGCCGCCGGACCGGGGCCACGCGGAAGGCGGGATCGATCGTGAGGTGTGCGGTGTGCACTGCTTGAACTCCAGGTCAGGTTGGGAATCAGACAATTGTTAACGTTATCAACTCGTGCGTCAACGCTTGGACCGTGAATTTTGCTGGATACGTGGTGGATGTTGTGTCGTGATCGATCAGGCTGCATACCAACCACAGGCGATCAGCTGGTGCGCATGGTCAGTAGAACGCTGCTCCCCGCCCTGGCAGCGCCGGTGGGAGCGTCGCTGATATCGTTCTCAGAAGAGGTCGCAACGGGGAAGAGGGTCTGGTGGCAGGTATCCGGCGGGAGGGGCGTCCCGCGGTGATCGGTGATGTCGCGCGGCTGGCCGGGGTGTCCCCCCAGACGGTGTCGCGCGTACTGAACGAACGCCCCAACGTGCGCGAGGAGACGCGGAAGCGGGTGCTGGAGGCGATCCGGCAGCTCGACTACCGCCCCAACCTGATGGCGCGCGGCCTGGTCCGCCAGCAGGCGCACACGATCGGCGTGATCAGCTTCGACTCGGTGCTGTTCGGGCCCGCCTCCACGTTGCTGGGCATCGGCCGGGCGGCCCGGGCCGCCGGCTACGGTGTCACGATCGCCACTCCGGAGAGCTTCGACCGCGGCAGCATCGTCGACGCGATGGCCGACCTGGCGAGCCACACGGTGGCCGGAGTGATCACCGTGTTTCCCTCTCAGGTGGCGGCCACCAGCGCGCTGCTCAGCCTGCCCGCGGGACTGCCCGCCGTCGCGGTCGAGGCGGCCCCCGACGACTCGGTGCCGACCGTCCGCATCGACCAGGTGGAAGGCGTCCGGATGGCGGTCGAGCACCTGCTGCGCCTGGGGCATCCGACGGTGTGGCATATCTCGGGCCCGCGCGAGCGCATGGACGCCCAGGCCCGTATCGAGGCGTGGCGGGCGACGCTGGAGCAGGCGGGCCGTTCCGCCCCGCAGGTCGTGCCGGGCGATTGGAGCGCGGAGTCCGGATATCAGGCCGGGCTCGAGCTTGCCGAGCGCCAGGGCGTGACGGCGGTCTTCGCCGCCAACGACCACATGGCGCTCGGGCTGCTGCGTGCCTTCCACGAGCGCGGCATCAGGGTGCCGGAGGACGTGAGTGTCGTCGGGTTCGACGACATTCCCGAGGCCGGATATCTGATCCCGCCGCTGACCACGGTCAGGCCGGACCACGAGGAGGTGGGCCGCCGCTCTGTGGAGATGCTGCTGCGTTTGATCGACGGGCGGGACGGTGAGGCCGTACCCTGCGTGGTCCCGACGCTGGTGCGGCGGGCAAGCACCGCGCCGGTGCAGCGTTGATCACTGAATGCCCTCCTTCACGAGCGTCCACTGCTGACAGCCGCAGCCCGTGTCGCTCCACTGGTCGGCGATGGCGCCGTCGGCGGCGGAGTTCTGGTAGATCTCCAGGAGTTTGCCGCTGTTGGCGTTCGGGATCTTGTAGTAGCCCGTGTCGGTCGGTGTGAGCTGCCACGTCTGAGTGGCGTGGCCGGTGGCCCCCCACTGGACGGCCTGGGTGCCGTCGGCGGTCGAAGCCGAGGGGATCTCCAGCAGCTTGCCGCTGTTCTTGTTGGTGAAGGTGTAGGGGCCGGTCCCGGTGACGCGCCATATCTGGGCGGGGTGGTCGGTGTCGCCCCACTGGCCGGCGCCGGCGCCGTCGGTGGTCAGCGCCGAAAGGATCTCCAGGTACTTGCCACTGCTCCGGTTCACAAGCTTGAACTCGCCGCCCACTGCGGTGCCCGGGTGGTACACGTCGATGAAGTCCAGTTCGGCGTATGTGCCGTTGTAGGTGAACCTGATCGTGTTGGCGCCGGCGTTCAGCGACCTGGTGAGCTGGGCCCAGCGGTACCGTCCCCAATCCACGGTCGGCGGGTAGGAGAGGGTGGATGCGGAGCCGCCGTTGACACTGACCGCGTGGCCGCTGGTCGCGCCGGTGCCGTTGGCGTAGCGGACGTTGATCGTGTAGGTGCCGGCGGCGGGGACGTTGACATCGACCTGTACGTAGCTGTCGGAGAAGTTGATGTTGCCGACCTTCGATCCGTTGGAGGCATCGGCGTGGGAGACGAGCTGCGTGTTGTTACGGGTGGCGCGCTCGGCCTCGTAGTGGTCGGCGTTGAGCGGGATCGTGCCGACGCGGATGTCGTTGTAGCCGGTCGTGGTGTTCTCGACGTTGGTCGCCTGGTAGAGGGTCAGCCCGTCGGGGCTGGTGTCGAAGCCCTGGGCGAAGCCGGAGAAGTAGCCGCCCTGCGTGTCGGAGGCGTCGTAGGTCACGGCGTACGGCAGCCGTTCCCAAGGACCTTGGCCGAGGTTGTAGTTCACGAAGAAGTCCTGGCCGCCGTTGATGTTGCCGGAGCTGTCCAGGCCCCATTTGGCGGAGACGACCACCATGCCGTTCGGTCCTCCGGCGGACACCCAGCGCACGAACGGCGAGGAGCCCATGCCGCGCCCGTCGGCGAGCCTGATCGGGGTGCCCAGGCCACCGGGCCAGGTCAGGCCGTCGTCGGAGATCTTGTAGTAGTTGACGGCGGTGTTGAGGCTCTGGCTGGGCCGGTTGACGACCTCGTAGGCGGCGAGGTACTTGCCGTTCGGCAGCCGGGTCACGGTGATCATGCCGGGGCGGTCGCTGGAGTTGCCCACTGCGGCCACGTTGGTGACCGGGCCCCAGGTCAGGCCGCCGTCGGTGGATCGGCGGTAGACCACCGCCTGCAGGATGCCGGACGACTTCTGACGTTCGTCGGAGTAGTAGCAGACTAGGTTGCCCGAGGGGTCGAGGTTCAGCGAGGGTTCCCAGACCGTGGTGGTGGTGGAGGTGGGGCTCGGGTCGTAGACGGCCGGGCCGCCGGTGTCCACGGTGCTGTGGTAGGCCCAGGTGGCGCCCCTGTCGGTGCTCGTGTACAGCACGATCCTGCTGCTGGAGCGGTCGGCGGGCATGATCATCCCGGCCAGGATGATCGTTCCGGCAGCCAGCGCGCCCACCTGCTGCGGCAGCTCGTACAGGAAGGGCTGGGAGGTCAGGGTGAGGGAGGAGAAGGTCTGGCTGGGCACCACATTGGACAGGTGCGACCAGGTGGTGCCGCCGTCGGTGCTGCGGTAGATGGGGTAGACCTGCACGCCGTTGACGTAGACGAGCTGGTCATAGGTGACCAGCAGGGTGCCGTTGGCGCTGCCGTTGTTCTTCAGCGCGATGACCTTGGCGTAGGTGGTGCCCGCGGGGTCGAAGGAACTGCCGGCGGGCGGTGAGTAGACCAGGGCGCCGTTGCCGGTCGTCACCGCCTGGGCGGGGGCGGAGGGGATCAGCAGGGCGAGTAACAGCAGGAGGAGCAGGGACAAGCGCTTCAATGATCAGTCCTTTCGCTGGGCCGTCAGTGCTGTCCAGGACTCGGCGGGCAGGTGCAGGATGGTGGTGCCGTCGTCGGCGGGCGCGTACTGGGTGAAGGGCAGAGGGAGGCCGGAGCCGGTCGCGGTCAGCATCCAGGCGTCCTGGACCTTCAGAGTTCCTGGGCCCTCATGGCTCAGCCTCACCCGCACCGGCTCCGCGCTCCGGTTGGTGACGAACAGGGCCACCTCCCCGGCGTCCTCGTCATGGGTCGCGGCGGCGGCGACGGCGGGGACGTCACCGTGCCGCACAGTGGCGACCTCCGGCCCGGCGACCACCGTGTGGAGGCTCTGGCCGCGGGCCATGTGCGCGGCGAGCGCGAACGGGTAGAAGATCGTCTGCTTGCGAGCCGGACCGCCCGGCTGGGTGAGGATCGGTGCGCTCACGTTGACCAGCAGCGACTGGCAGCCGACGCGGACCCGGTCGGCGTGGTTGAGCAGCGCGACCAGCAGGTCGCCCGTCACCACCGCGTCCAGCGGGGTGTACTCGTGCTCGGTGAGCGGCATGGCCACGTCCGGCTCGCGAGCGGTGAGGTCCACGGAGGGGTCGCGGGTCCAGACGTTCCACTCGTCGCAGGACAGGCTGATGCGCTTCTTGTGGCCCAGCCGCGCCCCGACCGCGTCGGCGGTGGCGATCACGTCGCCGATGAACGCCTCCAGAGCCGCGCCCGAGCCAAGGTACCCCGCCCGCTCCCCGTCGTTGAGGTAGTAGGCGTGCAGGGACACATAGTCGGCCACGTCGTAGGCCTGCTCCAGGACCTCCGCCTCCCAGTAGCCGAAAGTCGGCATCTCCCGGTTGCTGCTGCCGCAGACCACCAGCTCGATGCCGGGATCGACGAGCTTCATCGCCTTGCCTGCCTCGCGGGCCAGCGCGCCGTACTCGCGGGCGCTGGTGTGCCCGATCTGCCAGGGCCCGTCCATCTCATTGCCGAGGCACCACAGGGGGACCTTGTACGGATCGGCGGTGCCGTTGGACCGGCGCAGGTCGGCCCAGCGGGTCCCCTCGCGGACGTTGCAGTACTCGACCAGGTCGGCGGCCGCCTGGATGCCGCGAGTGCCCAGGTTCACCGCCATCATCGGGGTCAGCCCGCCGCGTGCCGCCCAGCCGAGGAACTCGTCGGTGCCGACCTCGTTCGGCTCGATCCCCCGCCAGGCCAGGTCGAGAGTCCGGGGCCGCGCCTCGCGCGGGCCGATGCCGTCCTCCCAGCGGTAGCCGGAGACGAAGTTGCCGCCCGGGTAGCGCACCAGCGTGACGCCCAGCTCGCGGACCATGTCGGCCACGTCGCCGCGGAAACCGTACTCGTCCGCTGTGGGATGGCCGGGCTCGTAGATGCCGGTGTACACGCATCTGCCCATGTGCTCGACGAACGTCCCGAACAGCCGGCGGTCCACGGGGCCGCGGTGGAAGGAGGTGCTGAGCGTGATGTCAGCGGTGAGCAATGACGACTCCTGACTATTTGCTGCTGCCTGCCAGCAGGCCCTTGATGAAGTGGCGCTGCACCAGCAGGAAGACGATGACGGTGGGAACGGTGGCGATCGTGCAGGCGGCCATGAGCTGGCCCCACAGGTCGAAACCGCTGGCGGTCTGGGCGCCGGTGACGTTGGTGGCGAGGTTGGCCAGCAGCACCGAGACGGTCTGCCGGTTCTCGTCGTTGACCGCCACGATCGGCCAGACCAGGTCGTTGTAGACGTTGAAGAAGGTGAGCACGGCCAGCGCCGCGAGCCCCGGCCGGATCACGGGCACCACGACCGACCAGAACGTGCGCAGCACCGACGCCCCGTCGATGGCCGCGGCGTCCAGCATCTCGTCGGGCACCTGGCTGATGACCTGGCGCATGTAGAACACGCTGAAGGCGTCCACCGCGCCGGGCAGGATCAGTGCCTGGTACGTGTTGACCCAGCCGAGCTGCTTCATCTCCAGCAGCAGCGGGATGACCAGGGCCAGGGTGGGCAGCATCAGCGTGAGCAGCACCAGCCCGAACAACAACTCCTTGAACCGGAAGCGGTACTTGGCGAAGCCGTACCCGGCCAGCGGGCAGAACACCAGGGTCAGAGCGCTCTTGGCGATCACGACCAGGGCCGTGTTGCCCAGCGCCTGGCCGATCGGCACCACCTCGAACATCGCCTTGAAGTTGTTCAGCGTGAACGGCCCCGCCCCCAGCGGGTCGTTCAGGATGCTCGCCCCCGGCTTGAACGCCGAGACGACCATCCACCAGATCGGATAGAGGAAGACCACGACGGCCGCGGCCAGCAGCACGTATCCACCGCCGCGGCGTACCAGGCTCACTTCGACTCCCGGAACACGCGCACCGCCGCGACCGACAGTGCCAGCACCATGACGACCAGCAGGAACGTATTGGCCGCCCCGGTGCCGAGGTCGGAGGCGCCGATGTGCTGGAACAGGTACAGGCCGCTGGTGGTGCTGCTGTTGTACGGGCCTCCGTCCGTCAGCACGTACGGCTCCAGGAACATCTGCGAGATTCCCAGCGTGGAGATGACCATGAAGAACGCGATGGCGTGACGCATCAGCGGCACGGTGATCCTCCAGAAGGTGGTGAACGGCCCCGCCCCGTCCAGCGCGGCCGCCTCGTAGACCTCGCCGGGGATGCTCTGGATGGCGGCCAGCATGACGATGAGCGCGAACCCGCTGGATTTCCACAGCACCAGCAGGGCGATCGTCACCTTGGACCACTCGGTCGAGGTCAGCCACTCCACGGACGGCAGTCCGGCCAGCCCGAGCAGGTAGTTGGCCACTCCGTAGTCCCGGTCGAAGATCAGGATGAAGGCCTGGGCCATGGCCGCGAGCGGCGTCACGTACGGGATGATCACCGCCGTCCGCAGCAGCCCCTTGAACCGGAGCCCGGCCCGGGAAAGCGCGCCCGCCGCGGCGATGGCGCCGACTGTCTGCAACGGCACGATCAGCAGCCAGATGACGACCGTGTTGCCCAGCGCCGCCCAGAAGTCGGGATTGGTCAGCAGGTAGGAGTAGTTGCCCAGGCCGGCCCACCGATACGTCGCGCCGCCGTGCCAGTCGAGGAAGCTGAGCTGGAAGGCGTAGTAGAGCGGGTAGGCGGTGAAGGCCGCGAAGAACACGAGGAACGGGGAGACCAGCAGCAGCCCTCGCCACCCCGTACGTGGCCCGCGCCGGCCCTGGGGCGTGCGGGCGGCGGACGCGTGCCGGGCCACCACCCGGTTCGCCAGTATCGACACGGCCGGTCAGTTCCTGTCGATCAGGTTCTTCTTGATGTCGGCCGTGGACTTGGCGATCACCTCGTCGACCGACATCTTGCCGTCCATCAGGCGCTGGATGTTGGCGCCCAGGTACTTGGCCGCCTGGCCGTACCAGGTGGGAGCCGTGTAGCCGGGCGGGATCTCCAGCGCCGCCTTGGTACTGATCGCCCAGTTGTCCACGCCGCCGAGCTGCGGCAGCTTGTCCACCAGGGGTTTGGCCGGGTCGAGCGCCGACCTGACCGAGGGAACCACCGTGTTGAGCCCGGTCGGGTAGACCGAGTTCTTGGAGAACACCGTCCGGTACCCCTCGGGCCGGTAGACGGCGAACTCGTAGAACAGCCAGGCCAGCTCGGGGCTCTTCGCCTTGGCCGGGATGACAAAGGAACTGCCGCCCATCAGCCCGCTGCGGGAGCCGCCGGTGGACCAGGCGGGCAGGTTGGTCATGCGCCACTGGCCGGTCGTCTTCTTCAGGCCCGACTGCGGGATGAAGATGAACCACTGCGCCCACGGGACCAGCGAGATGATCCCCTCGTCGAGCATGGTGATCTGGGCGGTGCTGGCGAACTTCTGGCGAGCGCCCAGCCCTTCGTCCACGACGGTCTTGATCCAGGTCAGCGCCCGGCGGGAGGGCTCGCCCTCCAGCGTCAGGTTGCCGGAGGGGTCCACCAGGCCGTGTCCCTGCTGCTGGTTCAGGAACATCGTGTACCACATCATGCCCAGGGTGTTGTCCTGCTCCAGCGGGATCGGCTTCGCCTTGGGGTTCTTGGCCTTGATCGCGCGGGCGGCGCCCAGTAGCGCGTCGTAGTCGGTCAGAGAGGCAGGGTCGACGCCGGCGCTTTTGACGATCTCGTCGTTGTAGTAGAGCAGTCCCGGGTCGGTGTCCCAGGGGACGCCGACGAGCCGGCCGTTATGGGTGAGGACGTCGAGCTTGAACTGGACGGTGTCGGCGCGGTACTTGCTCATCAGCGCGGTCAGGTCGTACAGACGGTCGGCGTGCTGGCCGATCTGGTCGTCCTCCCAGAACGACCCGTCCGGCAGGCCGACGCCGCTGACCAGGGCCGGAGGGAGCTTGGTGGCGATGTCCACGCCCTTGAGATTCACCTTGACGTTGGGGTATTCGGCGTTGAAGGCCGGGACCACGGTTCGGAAGACCTTCAGCAGGTCGTCGTCGCGCATCCACAGGGTGACCTCGCCGCTGGCCTGCGCGGCCGACGGGGCGGCCGAGGATCCGAGCACGGCGGGCTTTTCTGACTCCACGGGCACGCCGCAGGCGGCCAGCGTGCCGGCCGCGGCCAGCCCTCCCATGCCTCGGAGGACGTCGCGGCGAGTAGGCGATGTTAGCGCTACCAAATGGTGCGAGCGGACCATGGTCTCTCCTTGGGTCCGGATGATGCCGAAGATGTGGGGACGGCCGAGTGCCTCCGATTGTTAACGATGCCATTCTGATGCGTCAAGGATTGATTTCCCCTTGTACACGGGATAGAACTGCGAATGTTATCGTTGCCATTGATCCGCTGGCTGGCCGCTGTCTACCGGCGCAGGGTTGCTCAGACCAGAGCCCACCTAGCCGTGGCGAGGGCGGCGTGACGGGCGAGCGACGGGCGCAGCGCTATGCCCACCGGATCGGGCTGGCCGCTGCTGGAGCTGCTGGTCGAGGGCTCCCGCGCCGACGTGCTCGCGTGCCAGAGTCGAACTTACGTTCGCACCCCCGCCAAGGCAGGGTGCGCTGACCGGAGAGACGATGCATGGGCGTCACATAGGCCCCATCCGATCGCCCCGATCGAGTGCGTCGCCTTGCCGGGCGGGATCTTGCCGCTGGGATGCTATGAGCGCTTGTGGGGTTGGTGGGTTGATCCACAGGGGTCGGTCAGCGCGGACGCGCGGATCGTCAGGATGGCCGCCTGCTCATGGTCGCCGGGCCGGTCGCGGCGCCTGAGGGTGGTGGCCAGCTCGCGGGCGCTCGCCGCGGCGAAGGGACGCAGTCCGGCCTCCTCATTGCGCCGCAGCGCCGCTCCGAGATGGTCGGCCGCGCCGTCCAGGTCGCCGTATGCCCTGGCCAGCAGGCCGATGTGGTGTCCGGCGAATCCGGCGAACGTGATCCCCGTGCCGCCGATCACGATCCGGTCCGCGTAGGGCACCAGGTGCGTGAGCAGGTCGTACGCGGCGTCCGCCGGACCCAGCTCGGACCAGAGCTCCGCGCGGATCGCCTGGTGGGTCAGCCATAGGTAGTCCATCGGCACCTCCGGCTGCTGCCGCCACGCGCCGAGCGCGGACCGCGCCTGATCGGCCCGGCCCGAACGCAGGAGTGCCAGCGCGTGCCACTCGTGCAGCAGGGCGAGACCGGTGGCGGCGGCGGACTCGGCCAGCAGCGGCTCGATCGCCGGCAATGTGCCTCGGGCCAGGTTCAGCGTCGCCGTCAGGGCGATCGGGACCTCGGCGGCGCCGGCGACGGTGGTGCCCGCGTGGAACTCGTGAGCCTTCGCGATCGCCCGTTCAGCCTCGGCGAACCGGCCGCGGGCGATGTCGGCCACCGCTCCGGCCCAGTCGAGCGCGACCAGCGCCGGGGCGAGCGCGTACGTCTGTGCCAGCTCCCGAGCACGCCGGTAGTCGTGCAGTCCCGCGGCGATGTCACCCTGCTCGATCTGGTCTCGCCCGCGGAACACCAGCGCGCGGGCGAGGGCGGCCGGATCGTCTGCGGAGTCGGGCAGGCCGGCCAGGTCGGCGAGCTCGCGCGCAGCGGACAGCCGTTCGGCCAGCAGCTGGGGCCGCTCGTAGGCGACATGGCGGAGTTCGAGCACGCGAGCCAGGTCGGCCCGGCTGCCGTGGGCCCGAGCCAGGGATTCGGCCTCGGTGGACAGGGCCACGACGCGGCCGGTGGTGTCCGTACCGTAGTAGAGCTCCGCCGCGAGAGCGGCGAGTAGCCGTGCCCGTAGCGCCTGGTGTCCCGGGGGAAGCTCCCGGACCAGCCGCTCGAACAGCGTAACGCCCGAGACGTCCACCACCCGGTACTCGCGCCAGCTCCAGACGGCGTCGGCGGTGGTCGCGACCGCGGCCCGCGCTGCCGCGACGACGTCCCCGCCCGCGAGGGCCACCTCGGCCGCCTCGCGCGTGGCCTCCCACGCCTGCCGATCGTAGCCCGCGCGCCTGCGGGCCAGCGCGAGGCCGATGAGCATGTCGTACCGGTCGGTGGCAGTGGCGGTGGGGTCTCGGGTCAGCGCGGTCAACGCGGCCTCCTGCAGGCGGGCGGCCTCCGCGGGAGCGGGCTGCCGCGCCGCGAGCGCCGACGCCCGCAACGCGTGAGTCCAGGCGGCGCGGGCGTGCCCGGCCCCGGCCAGGCCGTGGTGGTGGGCGAGCTCGGCGGAGCGCGTCTCGCCCGCCGCGCCGGACCGCTCCTCGATCACCTTGGCGATCGCCGCGTGCAGCCGGCGGCGCTCACCCGGCGGCAGCCGCACGTAGACGGCCTCCCGGACCAGGCCATGCGTGAACCGGTGGCGCGTACCGTCCGCCACGATCAAGCCCGCCAGCAGGGCGGCTTCGGTGGCGTTCATCGCGGCGTCCGCGGTCAGCCCCGAGGCCGCCTCGACGAGATCGACATCGAACGTCGGTCCCCACGCCGCGGCCGTCGCCAGCAGGGTGTCCGCGTCGTCGGGCAGCCGGGAGATCCGCCGCCGCACGACGTCCTGCACCCCGTCAGGCACCTTCAGCGCACGCACGGCGCCCGGTGTGGTGAGGAGGCGTTCGTCCGCAAGCAGCCGCACAAGCTCCCCGAGAAAGAAGGGATTGCCGTTCGTGCGTTCCCCCAACGCCGCGGAGACTTCGTCCGCGATTTCCACGCCGTGCCGGAGCCGGACATAGGCCCGTACCCCCGCCTGGTCCAGCCCGCGCAGACCGGCCCGGACGAGGCCGGCGCGGGTGAGCTCGGCCAGTGTCTCGGCCAGCTCCCGCGTGTGGTCGGCCTGGGCGTCGCGGCTGGTCAGGAGCAGCACGACCGGCAGGTCGGCGAGCATCGCGCCGAGCCGGCGGGCCAGGTTCAGCGTGTCCCCGTCCGCCCAGTGCAAGTCGTCGAGCACCAGCAGGGTCGGTCCCGCGTCACGCAGCAGCGCGGCCGCGGCCTCGGCCAGCCGGAAGGCCGCCATCTCGACGCCCGTCGCCGTCATGGTGGCAGCCGGATCGTCGTCGGAGCCGGGCAGCAGGGCCGCCAGGGCCGGTAGCCGGGCCGCCGGCCCGGCGGCGCGCAGGAGCGGGCCCAGGGCTTGCGACCACGGCCACAGGGCGGGAGCCCCCACGGCTTCCTCGCATCGTCCCCATCCGGTATGTAAGCCCATCGCGGTGGCGGTCGCGGTGAGGGCGCGGGCCAGACCGGTCTTGCCGATGCCTGGTTCCCCAGTCAGCAGCACCACGGTGCCGCGACCGGCGCTCGCGTCGACGAGATAGCCGGTGAGGCGTGCCTGCCACTCCTCCCGGCCGACCAGCCTGGCCGCGTCGGCGCGTGGCCTGGCGTCGGCCGATGTGCCGTATGCCGGTGGCGTGACGGGAGCGGGTCTGGCCTCCAGCGACGGTTCGTGGCGTAGCACCGCCTCCTCGAGCCGTCTCAGCTCCGGACCTGGGTCCACGCCGAGCTCCTCGGCGAGGAGCCGTCTCGCCCGCCGTAGCGCGTCGAGCGCCTCCCCTTGGCGCTGGGACCGGTACAGGGCAACCGCGAGCAGCCCCCAGGCCGCTTCACGGAGCGGCTGTGCGGCCACCAGTTGCTCGATCTCTCCCACCAGCCGGGCGTGGACGCCGAGCGCGAGCTCGGCGCGGAACCGATCCTCCGTGGCCAGCAGCCTGAGCTCGCTGAGCCTGGCGGCCTCGGCGGCCAGGCCGGGCGACGCCACGGCCACGTCGGCGTACGGCTCACCGCGCCAGAGCCCGGCGGCGGTGCGCAGGAGCTCCCGGGCATGCGCGGCGTCGGTCGCGAGGGATTCGTGCGCCGCGCCCGCCAGCGTCTCGAACTCGATGGAGTCGAGCGAGCCGGTCGCGAGGGCGTAGCCGGGCGGACGCGTGATGAGGACCTGGGCGGGGGCGCGGGCTGGACGGTCGGGTTCCAGTGCCCGCCTGAGGTTCGCGACATAGGACTGTACCGAGGTCAGCGCCTTCGGCGGGGCCTCGTCGGCCCACAGCTCGTCGATCAGGCGGCCGACCGAGACGACCCGGCCGCGGGCGGCCAGCAGCAGACCGAGCAGCGCCCGCTGCTTCTGGCCGCCGAGCTGGACCGGGTCCCCGTCGGCATCGAGCACCTCGACCGGACCCAACACCTGATAGCGCACGTCGGTCACGCTACGGCACGCCCCCGCTCGCCGGGAGGTGGCGTCCAAGCCAAAACGGGATGCCTTCCAAGCGGGTGGCCGCAGGCTGTCCTCATCAGAGAGGAAACAGCATGGAACACCAGACCACCGAAGGGCCGCGGCTCCACGGGCCGGGGCTGACCGACGTGCGCATGATGCAGGTCGCGCACTCCAGTTTCCGCCGTGAACTGGGCCTGTCCCCGGCGGCGGTACGCGCCGTCGCCGGGGGAGACCACCGCCGGACCTCGATCGTGGCAGCCCACGTGACCCTGTTTCTGTCGCTGCTGCACCACCACCACAGCGTTGAGGACGATCTGCTGTGGGATGTGTTGCTCGCCCGGGTCCCCGGTGAGCTCGCCCCGCTGGTGCACGTGATGCAGAGCCAGCACGAGCAGGTGGCGGCGCTCTTGGAGCAGGCGCACGAGGCGCTCGGCACCTGGCGCCGGACCGCGTCGGCTTCGGACGGCGAAGCGCTGGCCGGGATCCTGTCCAGCATGTGCGCGGCGCTGTTCGAGCATCTGCACGCCGAGGAGACCCATCTGCTGCCCATCATGGCCCGGCACATCACGGCCGAGGAGTGGGAGGAGTTCACCGCCCGGGGCATGTCCTCGATTCCCCAGCGGCTCATGTTCCTGGGCTTCGGGATGATGCTCTACGAGGGGGATCCCGAGGTGATCGGGATCGAAATGGGCAAGCTTCCCGCGCCGCTGCGCCGGCTGCTGCCGTTGCTCGGCCGCCGCTCGTTCCGGCGCTACGCCCGCCGCGTCCACGGCACCCCCACACCCCCGCGCGGCATCGGCGCCGTCGCCTGAACCAGCACCATTCACTACCAAAAGGAGTACATCATGACGTCGAACACCATCTCCATCACTGCCGCCGACCTCGCCGCCGCCCGAGCGCGGAACGAGGACGTGTGGAACCGCTCCAGCAAGCTGCTGTACGCCGGCCGGATCGACGAGTTCGTCACCTTCTGGTGCGACGACGCCACCTACGAGGCTGCCCTGCCGGTCGCGGGCCTGCCCGCGGTGATCTCCGGGCGTGAGGCGCTGCACGCCGCGTTCACCGGCCTGGTCGCCGGGGCGCGCAGCATCGCCGTGCACGACGTCCTGTTCCACCAGACGGACGACCCCGACGTGGTCATCGTGGAGGAGCGTATGGTCGCCGAACTTGCCGACGGCTACACCTACGAGAACCGGCTCATCATGAGGGTGACCTTCCGGGAGGGCCGGATCGCAGAAATGCTCGAATACTACGGACAGCTCGCACACCAGGACCTGCTGCGCAAGCTCGGGTTCGCGTCCTGATCGCATAGGCGAATTCATGACCGGCGAGGGCGTCCAGCGCAAGCCGGGCACCCGGACCGGGTGGCCGACCGGAGACGTCGCGGCGTAGCAGAAGTGCGGGCATAGACAGCACGCGCCCACAGGGTGCCGGGACGTCCGCGTGACCCGCAGGATCCCATCTCGGTCTTGACGGTCGTCCTGTTTGCGCTAACACTTGCCACCATTCTGGTCCGAGTTAGGCGCTACTCCCAACCTGGCGACGGAACGTCAACGATAACGTTGAGTGGGGTTCTATGAACCAGCTGCGTACGGCACCGCCCGGCACGGTGAGGTTCCTGGCGACGCCGCCGTTGCCTACGACGCCGAGAGCGGCGCACGCGACCCGGCCGCAGGCTGCGGGAAACCGGCGATGAGCCGCCGCCCCCGCGTCCTGGGCCCTGTGGCCGCGCTGCTGCTCGGGGTGCTGCTCGGCGCGGCCCCGACGGTGCCGACGGTGCCGGCGGTCCCGGCTGCCACGGTGGCAGAGGCTGGGCCGCCGGCGCAGCCCTCTCCGGACCCGATCGCCCACGACCCGACCCTCATCAGACAGGGCCGGTACTACTACGAGATCATCACCGGCGACATCGAGACCCGCACCTATCTGCCTATCCGCCGCTCCACCGACCTGGTGCACTGGACGTTCCTCGGAACGGTCTTCACCACACCGCCGGAGTGGGTGGTGGACGAGCTCGGCGTCACGCCGGGCGACTTCTGGGCACCGGACATCACCTACTTCGACGGCGAGTACCACCTCTATTACGCCGCCTCCTCGTTCGGAACGAACAACTCCGTCATCGGTCTGGCCACCAACGCCACCCTCGACCCCGACAGTCCGGACTACCGCTGGGTGGATCGCGGCATGGTGCTGCGCTCGCGCACGTCCGACAACTTCAACGCGATCGACGCCGACGTCACCTTCAACGAGGACGGGGTGCCGTGGTTGTCGTTCGGCTCGTTCTGGGACGGCATCAAGATGCGCCGCCTCGACGCGTCGACGGGCCTGCTGTCGACGGAGGACACGACGCTGTACTCGCTCGCCTCCCGGGGTGGCGCGGCGGTCGAGGGCCCGTCGATCGTCCGCAAGGGAAGGTACTGGTACCTCTTCGCCAGCTTCGACTTCTGCTGCCGTGGCGTCAACTCCGACTACCGCGTCGTCGTCGGCCGATCGACCAGCCTCCACGGACCGTACGTCGACCGCGACGGCGTGCCGCTCCTGCAAGGCGGTGGTACCGAACTGCTGCGCGGCTACAACGGCTTCCAGGGCACCGGGGGCGGGGACGTCCTGCTGCGCCCTGACAAAGGACCAGACCTGTACGTCCACCACTACTACGACGCTGACGACGGCGCGCTGCCCAAGGGCTCGGTCCGGCCGATCTCCTGGGAGGGCGGCTGGCCGCGCCTCGGCGACCCGCTCAGCGGCAACCGCGGCCACGGGCGCGGCCCCGCGTACGTGACGCTGGTGAGCCGCGACGGTGCAGATTCGGTCGACAACCCCACGTGCGGCTACGAGGGTGCGGATATCCGGCTGACAGCCCCAGAGACGGGAGACGCGTGCCGGCAGTGGCGCCTGGAATATCGGGGCGGCGGCTGGTCGAGCATCCTCAACCGGCACAGCAACAAGGTCGCCGAGGTCGCTGCCTGCGCCAACGCGGACGGTGCCCGCGTGGCGCAGTGGGGCTGGCTCGACAACGACTGCCAGAAGTTCCGGTTCCTGCCCACCGACCACGGTTGGTCCCGCATCGAGAACAAGCTGGCCGGGCGCGTGCTCGACGCCTGCGACCGACCGGACGGAGCCGTCCAGACCTTCACCTGGCGCGGGGAAGCCTGCCAGCAGTTCCGCCTCCAGCCGGTCGGCGACCTCCTGATCACCGACCCGGCCAACCGAAAGAGGCTGGGGGACACCTGGCGCTTCGTGCACATCGACGAGGGCTACTACCTGATCGTCGACTCGCGCACGGGCCATCCCCTCGGCGGGCGCGGCTCCGCCTGGTGCATCGAGGTCACGGACGTCGGCACGTATCGCCTGGTCGCTCGCGACGGTGGCACCACCCAAGAGGTGCTCCTGATGACACCCCACTGACCGTGCCACGGCGCGCGGCGCTGCTTGAGCCCCGGCACATGTCCTGGCCCGTAGTACAGCTGTGGGGAGGGTCTGAGTCGTCGGAAAGGGTTCGGACTACTTGTTCCGGGCCTGAACGGGGCATAAACGCTCCTCCAAGCATTCAGTGGAACGATGATGCAATGATCAATTAGGTGTCGGCTGTGCTCCGTGCGTGCTCCAGCGCCCCGACACGCCCCGTCATGGCTCGGCACTGCCGGACACGCAAAGCGTGCGCAGACGGCACGAATTGCCACCAAGTGGCACGCATGCACCAGCCTGTGCACAACATGATCAAGACTCCGGTCGCCGGGGACCTCGCTCCAGGAGACACGCCTGGCCTCTGGTCGCATGCGGCATGTGCTGAGCCGATCTAACCGCCCGCGGAGAGACGTAAGTCGTGCACGCGTTCCCACTGCTGCGCTGTGACGATCTTGGCGGTCGCGTCATCCAGGTCGTAGACGATCGACCACCGGGTGTGGTGCTGAGCGACCCTCCTGAGCAGCTCCATCGCGTCCGTGTCGCCGCCTTCGGCGAGGAGCCGGTAGCGGCGGTCAGCCAGCTTGGCGGCCCGGTCGGCGCCACTCATCGTGATGTTGGTGAGGTAGCGGTCGTCGATGACGTTCATGCGCCCGTTGCCGAACTCGACGACCGAGGACCTGCCCGCCCGGTCCGCGATCAGGTAGTGGAGTTGCGGGCCGCCGGTGAAGTCCAGATTGTAGCGACCCATCAGCTCGATCGCCTCGGGCACGGTCGCGGCCCGGTCGAGCATGAGCCGGATGATCCGCACCCCGCTCACGGTGATGCGTCCCGGGGTGGGCGCGGGCAGTTGCGCGTCGGGCGCCTGGGCCAGGCCGACGACGAGCCCCTTCTCGTTCATGCCGTCGAACGGGGCCATCACCGCGTGCGCCAGCCGCCGCCGGTCCTGGGCGGCGTTCAGGTCCGGCTGGGCCCCCGGCGGGAACAGGTAGGAGACGTCGGCCAGGGAGAGCGAGGCGTAGCCGTCCGGCGGGCGGGTGTGGACGACCATGGCCGGGTTGGGCTGCCAGTCGAAGTTCCTGCCGAATTCGCCGGGGCGGTGGAACAGCGAGCATGCCCAGCCGTCCCCTTTCCTGGCCAGCTCCTCCTCGGTGAGCTGTGCCTCGGCGTCATAGCCGCCGTGGAAGGTCATTTCGTAGAGCGGCAGATCGTCCAGCCGGCGCATGCTGGCCGCCGTACGGGCGATCTGGTCCTCCGTCTGCCTGAGTACCCCTCGGGGGGCTGCTGAGGAGGGCGTCGGCGGCGCCGCTGCGGGCGCGCACGCGACCGTCGCCGCCAGGAGCAGGGCCGATAAAATCGCCACGGCAGGGGTCCGCATTTTTGTATTGTCCCTTCCGGCATCCGCCGTGTCACCCGTCGATCAAGGCCTCACCCGTGCTTGGGCGAGGTCGGAAAGTTCTGGAGTTCGCGGTGGCGCGGCACGCTGATCCGCCTCCACCGCATTCAGGCGGTGCACCGACTCTCTCGTGGCGGTCTTGCGGGCCGCCGGGTCGGACCGTGTCCGCGTTCTCACGAGTCGCGAGTGCCACGGCGCTTGCGGCGGAGTGCCGCTCGGTCGGCGGGAGTGTGTGGCCGGCGCGTGGCCGTGTCTGCCCGCTCTACGCCCTCCACCCCCACTGCTGCTGCTTCGTCGGCGAGCCATTGGGCCAGGGAACGGATCGTGGGGTGGGCGTAGAGCGTGGTGAGCGGGATACGCCTGCCCAGGGACTGTTCGAGGTGGTGCTGGATCTTGGCCATGAGGAGTGAGTGGCCGCCGGCGTCGAAGAAGCTCTGGTCCCAGTCGAGCGCCGGCACTCCGAGGGCGGCTTGCCAGGCTGCGGTGACGTGCTCGGCCAGCGGGGCGATCGGGCCCGTGAGCCGCGGGCCCTCGGCCGGGGTCTGGTGGCCGGGCGGGGCGGGGAGCGCGTCGGTGTCCACCTTGCCGGTGGGTGTCAGGGGGAGCGAGTCCACCTCCACGAAGGCCGACGGCAGCATGAAATCAGGAAGCACCAGCTCGAGGCCGCGGCGCAGCGCGGTCGTGTCGATCGCGTCGCCGAGAACGTAGGCCATGATCCGCCGCTCGCCGTGGATCTCGCGGGTCGTCACGGCGGACCTGGAGACCCCGGGCAGTTCGGCGAGAGCCGCCTCTACCTCGCCCAGCTCGACGCGGTGGCCACGGATTTTCAGCTGCCTGTCGAGCCGGCCGAGGTAGGCGATACGACCGTCGGGGAGTCTGCGGCCCAGGTCGCCTGTGCGGTAGTAGCGGGTGCCGTCCGGGTCGCGGCCGAACCTGGCCTGGTCTCGTTCCGAAGCGCCCAGGTAGCTCGCGAGGAAGGCGCTTCGGATGACGATCTCACCCTCCTCGGGGCCCTCCAAGCCCCTCGAAAGACCTCGCGAAGAATCCTTCGAGTCTCCCGGGACCTGCGAGGGTTCCGCGTAACTGCCGTCCAGGACGATCTCTGTCCCGTCAAGGGGGAGGCCGATGGGCACCACCGCGGCTCCGGTGCCCCTGCCTGCCGCCAGGTCCGCCGACGTCAGGTGGTTCTGCACCGCGAAGGAGATCTCGGTGGCGCCGTACCCGTTGACGAACACGCAGTCCTCGGCGAAGTGCCTGCGGAAGCGGTCGAGGTCGTCGTGGACGACCTCCTCACCGCCGAGCAGGACGACCCGCACGTCGGCCAGGACGTCCTGCGGCGACAGCGAGTCGAGCAGGTATCGGTAGACGGTCGGGGTGGAGTGGTAGATGGTGACACCCCGCTCCGAGAGCACCTCGGCCAGGTGGGCCAGCCCGTGCTCGCGGAGGTCGACTGGCACGACCGCGGCCCCGTTGAGCAGGGCGGAGAAGCTGTCGGTCACCGCCATGTCGTAGCTGAAGGAGGAGACCACGCTGAGCCGGTCGGACGGCTGGATGCGCAGGTTGGCGGTGTGCGTCCTGATCTGGAACATCACCCCCCGATGCGTCTGCACCACGCCCTTCGGCCGGCCCGTCGACCCCGAGGTGAACAGGATGTACGCCGGCGAATCCGGGTCCACGGTGACCGGCTGGAATTCGGGGGCCGGAGGCAGGGACGTGACGTCCACGATGTCGCCGGCTCCTGGGAGCAGATCCTTGTGCTCGGGCAGGGCGAGTAGCAGGTCGGGTTCGGCCAGCTCGGCCATGCGTGCCAGCCGTACATGCGGGTAGCCGGGGTCGAGCGGGACGTAGGTCGCGCCGGCGGTGAGCGTGCCGAGGATGCCGGCCAGCATGCGGGGACCGTGGCCGAGTAGCAGCCCGACGCGCGTGACCCCCTGCACGGCCGCCGCGACGGCGCGCACCTCCTCCGCCAGTTCGGCGTAGGTGAGCGCGCCGTCGTCGCCGAGCACAGCCGTGCGCCCTGGATGCTCCGCCACCACGGCCCAGAAGCGGGCTGCGATCGACTCGCCGAGCACCTGCTACCTCCCCCTCGACAGCCGCGGAATGGTCGTGGCCGGGGCCTCCGCCTGCCGCTCCGCCCTGAGCTGCTCGACCCTGGCCGCCATCTGCCGCACCGTGGGCGCCTCGAACAGGGTGCGCATCGGGAGCCGTACCCCGGCCACCGACCGCGCCTGCGCGATGAGCTGGACGGCGACCAGGGAGTTGCCGCCGAGGTCGAAGAAGTCGTCGTCGGCACCGACCTCGGACACGCCGAGGATCTCGCCCCACACCTTCGCCAGCGCGGCCTCGAGCTCCCCTTCGGGCGCGACGAAGTCCTCCTGGCGTTCCGGGACGTGTGACTCCAGGTTCTCCCTGGTCAGGCGCTCCCGCCTGGTGATCTCGTCGAGCGAGGTCGCGCTGACGGCGATCTGCGGGCCCAGGTCCGCGGCCAGGACGCGGACGAACGCCTCGGCGCCCTGGGCAGGCGCGATTCCGGTCGCGGTGGAGCCGGGGCCGCCCACCGCCAGCGAACCGGTGACCGCCTCGGCGTCGATGCGGCGCAGGACGAACTCCTCGATTTCGACGAGCACGGCCCCCGACTCGTCGAGCAGGGTGAGATCCGCCGTGACGACTTCACCGCCGCCGCCGTCGCCCCTCCGGCGGAGATGGCTGTAGAAGCGGGCGGGCAGGGCCGACCTGACGAGCAGGCGCCCGTAGCTGAGCGGGAGGTAGGCGCCGGTCCCTCTGCCGCTGCCGAAGGAGGTGGCGACGTCGAGTAGTGCCGGGTGCAGCCCCCAGCGGTCCACCTCCGCCGCGACCTGCTCGGTCCCCTCGACGAGCGCGAGCTCCTCGTCATCGCCGAGCCAGATCAGCTCCGGTGATCGCCAGCGCGGGCCGAAGGTCAGCACGCCGCCGTGTTCCTCGCCCTGGGCGGTGATCGCGCGCAGCCTGCTCTTCACCGCGGTGAGGTCCGTGGACGCGGCAGGCTCGGGCCGGATCCAGGCTGCCGCACCCTGGGTGTGCCTGCGACCGCCTGCCCGCACCTCGAAGGAGGAGTCGTCGGAGAACGCCACGGTGAGCTGGGCGGTCGTCCCGTCGGGCACCGCGAGAGGCTCGAGGAAGACCACGTCGCGAAGCTCGACCGCGTGTCCGTCGCCGGGGGAGGGTACGGCCGCCGCGAATGCGGCCCGCGCGCACTCCAGCTGCCCGGTGGCCGGCAGCACGGGCACGTCGCCGATGCGGTGCTCGTCCAGCACCCAGTGCGTGGCCGCGGCGAGCGGTCCGGAGCACTCGGCTCCGGTACGGCCGCGCACGACGGGATGGTCGACGGCGATGGTCGCCGCGCTCGCGGACAGGCCGGCAGCGGGTGCGGCGGCCGCGGCCATGCCGACCTCGAGCCAGGCGCCCCAGTTGATGCTGATCACGCGGGTCCGGTGCGCGGTCCTGGCGTAGGCGTCCAGGAAGGCGTTGGCCGCGCAGTAGTCGACCTGGCCGAATCCGCCGCTGATCGCGGTCACCGACGAGCACAGGGCGACGAAGTCCAGGTCGAGGTCGCCGAAGGCCTGCCACAGTGCGACCGTTCCTGCGAGCTTGGGATCGAGTACGGCCTGCGCCGCGGCGCGCTCCTTGATCTCGGCCATGCCACCGCCCGGCAGGCCTGCCGCGTGGACGATGCCGTGCAGCGCGCCGTGCGCGGCGAGCGTCTTATCCCTGATCTGGCGCAGCCGTACCGGGTCGGTGACGTCGGCGGCCACCACCGTCACCTGGCCGCCTGCCTGCTCGATTCGTGCGATGGTGGCCGCGGCCCTGGGCGTGACGTTGCCGCTCCTGCCGAGCAGCACCAGCCGGGCCCTGAGCCGGGTGCCGAGGTGCTCGGCAAGGGTGAGGCCGATGCCGCCCAGGCCACCGGTGATCAGGTAGACGCCCTCCTGCCTGAGCCCGGAACCCTCACCGCCGTCCGGCAGGCGGACCTGCTGGAACTCCTTGACCCAGCGCCGCCCGCCGCGCAGGGCGAGCACGTCGCCAGGGGCGTCCCTGCGCAGCTCGGCCAGGACGGTCCTCGCTGGGGTGCCGGTGGGCTCGAGGTCGAGGTGGCGCACGCGCAGGCCCTGGACCTCCAGCGGCACCACCCGGGCGATTCCGGCGACCGTGGCGTGCTCTGGTCTGGTCAGATCGCCCCCGAGGACGTCCTCGGTGCCGGCGGTGATGATGTCCAGCTCGACGCCGTCGGCGGCCTGCGCGGCGGTCAGCGCCTGGACGAGGCAGAGCAGGCTGAACAGGCCGTGCTCCTGCGCCTGTGCCAGGGAGCCGAGGTCCGTGCCCGCGGGCTCGCCGTCCAGCGCCCACGCGTGCAGCACGCGACTCGGCATCCCGCCGTTCTCGGCCAGCGCGGCCACAAGGGCGTCGTAGTCGGAACGCTCGCTCGGCCGCACGGTTATCGGCTCGGGAACTGCGCCCCCTTCGTCGTGGCCGGCGGAGAACTCTCCGCCCGGGCGGACCTCGATCACCTCGCCGCCGGCCGCTCTGATGGCGGAGACCAGCTCCGTGCCCCGCTCACCGGCCACGAAGGCCAGGCACCTGGTGATCGGCTCGCCGGGGTCCGGGGGTGTCACCTGCCGCCAGGTGGGGATCTCGAACCAGTCCTCGAGGGCCCGTGGCCCGGCGGCCCGCTTCGGCTCGGGCGCCCTGCCCTCACCTGGCGGGATGAACCGGTACTTGCGCTCGTACGGATAGCCGGGCAGCGGCACCCTCCGGCCGGTCATCTGCGGTTCGACCGGCACGCCCGCGGTCCACAGTCGGCCGGCCGTGCCGTACAGGAGCGAGAGGTTGCCGGTGCTCTCACCGGGAGCGGGCAGGCTGGGGAGCGGCGGCAGCGCGCCCTTGGAGACCGCCTCACGCATCTGCATGCGCGCAAGACCGGCCAGTTGCTTGCCCGGGCCGCATTCCACCAGCGCCCACGCGCCGTCGGCCAGCAGGCGGGCCACGCAGTCGGCGAAGCGCACCGGCCGCCGTATGTGCGCGGCCCAGTAGCCGGGATCGGTCGCCTGCTCCGCGGTGATCCAGTCACCGGTCACGTTCGACAGGAACGGCAGGCTCGGCGCCCGGCGCGGAACGCCCGCCACGAGGCTTTCGAACTCGGCCAGGATCGGGTCCATCATCGGCGAGTGGAAGGCGTGCGAGGTGCGCAGCAGGGTGGACTTGACGCCCTGACCCGCGAGGCGTTCAGCGAACGCCGAGATCGCCTCGGACGTCCCCGCCACCACGCACGTCCCCGGTCCGTTCACCGTGGCGATGCTCACCCCGTCGGTGAGCATCGCGGCGACATCCTTCTCGTCCTTCGCCACGGCCAGCATCGAGCCAGTGGGGAGCGACTGCATGAGGCGTCCGCGGGCGGCCACCAGGCGCAGCGCGTCGGGCAGGGCGAAGACTCGGGCGAGCGTGGCGGCGACGTACTCGCCGACGGAGTGGCCGATCATCGCGGCCGGCCTGGCGCCCCACTCCTGCCAGAGCCTGGCCAGCGCGTACTCGACGGTGAACAGCGCGGGCTGGGTGAGGCGGGTCTCGCGCAGCCTGTCGTCGCCGCCCTCGGTGAACAGCAGGGGCCTGATGTCCTCGCCCAGCTCGGCCTGGAGGATCTTGGCGCACTCGTCGACGGCGGCGGCGAACGCCGGCTCGGCGGCATAGAGCTCGGCGCCCATGCCGGCGTACTGCGAGCCCTGGCCGGAGAACAGGAACGCCACCTTGGGCGCGGTGCCGCTCGCCGTACCGGTGTGGCAGCGCTTGCGGTCGCCCAGCGCGGCCACGGCATCCGCCAGGTCACCGGCGACCACCGCCGCACGGTGGGTGTGGTCGGCCCGGCCCGCCCGCAGCGTATACGCCACGTCGGAGAGGCTGAGGTCGGGCTGCCCGGCGAGGAACTCGGCGAGCTGGGCACGCATGGTCTGCAGCGCGCTCTCGGTGCGGGCGGACAGCCAGAGCGGCAGCGGCCCGCCGGTGGCGGGCAGGCCGGCGGGCACGGCCTCCGTCGGCGGCGCTTCCTGGAGGATCACGTGGGCGTTGGTGCCGCCGATGCCGAACGAGCTCACCGCAGCCCGCCTGGGACGCGCTCCCGCGTCCCATTTCGACGGGGTGGACACGACATAGAAAGGGCTGGTGTCGAAGTCGATCTCCGGGTTGGGCCGTTCGAAGTTGATGGTCGGCGGGATCACGCCGCGCTCCATCGCCAGCACGGTCTTGATCACGCCGACGACGCCGGAGGCCTGGCTGAGGTGACCGAGGTTGGACTTCACCGAGCCGATGCCGCACCAGCCCCTGTCGCCCGTGTCGCGCTGGTAGACCTCGCTGAGCGCGGCCACCTCGATCGGGTCGCCGAGGGCGGTGCCGGTGCCGTGCGCCTCCACGTACCCGATCGTGCGCGGGTCCACTCCCGCCACACCGAGCGCCTCGGCCACCACCTCGGTTTGCCCCGCGTGGCTCGGCGCGGAGAAGCCGATCTTGTTGCTGCCGTCGTTGTTGATCGCGTTGCCGAGCACGACCGCGCGGATGTGGTCACCGTCGGCCAGCGCGTCCTCCAGCCGCTTGACCACGAGCACACCGACACCGCTGCCCCAGATGGTGCCGTCGGCGCGGGCGTCGAACGGTCTGACGTGCCCGTCGGACGAGGTGAAGCCGTCCATGGCCGGGTACCCGATCCCGTGCGGCAGCTCGACGCACACGCCACCGGCCAACGCCATGTCGCATTCGCCGCCGCGCAGCGCCTCGCAGGCGAGGTGAAGCGCCACCAGCGAGGAGGAGCATGCGGTGGTGACGGTCATCGCGGGGCCGCGCAGGTTCAGCCGGTAGGAGACCGTGGTGGCGACGTAGTCGATGTTGTTGCCGATGGACATGCCGAGCTTGAGCGCCTCGCTGTCCAGGTCGGGGTTGGTCTGCAGGTTCAGCCATTGGTACTGGCTGGGGCCGGAGCCGGCGTAGACCCCGATGGCGCCGTCGTAGCGGCCGGGATCGTAACCGGCGTCCTGGAGCGCCGCATGCGACTGCTCGAGGAAGACCCGCTGCTGCGGATCGGCCAGTTCCGCCTCGCGCGCGCTCATGCCGAAGAACTCGTTGTCGACATGCTCCATGTCGATCATGACGGGCGCGGCCCTCACGAACATCGGGTTGTCGAGCTGAGCCTGCGTGGCCCCCCGAGCGCGCTGCTCGTCGTCGGTGAAGAACGTCACCGACTCCACGCCGTCGATCAGGTTGCGCCAGAACTGGTCGAGATCGTTGGCACCGGGCACGCGGGCGCTCATGCCGATGATGGCGATGGGTTCCGAAGGGAGCGGAGCTCCCGAGGTAATAAGAGCCGCGCCCGCGTCCTCGTACATGGCGTCCTGCGACAACTCTGTCACTGTCTCCTCCTGCGCTTGTCCCGCAGCTGGCGGCGTGCACCCGCACGCCGATCGGCTCGGCTCAGTTCTGGGTGCCCGGACGCGCCGTCGAGGTGAGCGGCCAGGGCACGCACGGTCGGGTAGCGGAACAGCTCGACGACCGTGGTCTGGCGCCCGGTCAGCGCGGCCAGCCGGTCTCGGATCACGACGACGGCCATTGACGTGCCGCCCACGTCGAAGAAGTTGTCGGTCGCGCTCACCTCGCTACGGCCGAGCACGTCGCACCAGATCCCGGTGAGCAGCCGCTCGGTGTCGGTCGCCGGCTCGCTGTGCCCGCTCTCCGTCGCCGGCGCGCTCTCGACCGGCTCGTCGGCAATGCCTTCCGCCAGCGCCTCCGCGCCGGGGAGCGCGAAGGACTCCACGGGACTGGCGGGATCGGCGACGGCCGCGCCGAGCAGGGTCGTGTACGCGGCGAGCAGCGCGTCGATCCGCTCCGCCGTGTACAGGTCGGTGTTGTAGACGATGTCCACCGCGTAGCGGCCCTCGCGCTCCACCACGTAGACGGTCAGGTCGAAGGGGGAACCCGCAGGCGCCGTGCCGATGCCCGTCGAGCTCAGCCCGGGCAGGCGGAGCCGCGACTCGGGGAAGTTGTAGACGTTGAACAGCACCTGCACCAGCGGGGCCCGGCCGGGTTCCCGCGGCAGCGCAAGGGTGTCGACGATGTACTCAATCGTGGCGGAGGGCCTGGCCAGGGCGTTGATGACCGCGTCGGCGCAATCGCGAACGCGTTCGGCCAAGCCGGCCCCCTCCGCCGCCCGCAGCCTGATCGGCACGATGTCGACGAAGAAGCCGACGAGGTCGTGGAATGCCTCGTGCCTGCGGTCCGCCGCCGGAGTGCCGACGACGATGTCGGCGCGCCCGGTGATGCGGCGCACGAGCTCGGCGAAGGCGGCGAGCAGCACGCTCGGGGAAGTGGTCCCCACCCGGGTGGCGAGGTCGCGGATCGCGGCAGTGGTCGCCTGCGAGAGCGCGGCGGTGGCCAGCGCGCCCGCATAGGTCTGTACGGCCGGCCTTGGACGGTCCCGCGGCAGGTCCAGAACCGTCGGCGCATCCTCCAGGTGGTCGGCCCACCAGGCCAGGTCGGCCTTGCCGCGCCTCCCGTCACGCCTGGCCCGCCACGCCGCGTAGTCCGCGAACCGGGCGGGCCGTTCAGGCAGGGGCTCGTCCGCATAGGCGCGGGCGAGGTCCTCCAGGAAGGGCCGCTGCGACCAGCCGTCGAACACCGCATGGTGAAAGGTCACCGACAGCACGTGGTCCCGTGGCCCGAGCCGGAACAGCTGAGCCCGCCAGAGCGGGCCTCTGGCCAGCTGGAACCGATGGGCCGCCGCCGCGGCGAGCCGCTCGTGGAGCTCGCTCTCGCTCGCGACGTCCTCGACGTCCAGCGACACCGGTCCGATCGGGTCGACCTCCACGCGAGGGACACCGCCGGCGTCCGGCACTCGCCAGCGCAGCACGTCGTGGTGTTCGACCACGGCCGTCAGCGCGCGCTCGAGCGCGGCCACGTCCAGGGGCCCTAGCAGCCGCTCGGCGATCCCGATGTTGTAGGCGACGCTGCCGGGCGCGAGCCGGTCCAGGAACCACAGCCGTCGCTGCGCGGCCGTCAGGGCGGGCGGGCTGCCCGCAGGCAGGTCATCGGTCACCGGCGGGGCCTCGGTGAGCAGGCCGGCGAGAGCCCCCAGCGTGCGGGCGGCGTAGACGTCCTCCACCGTGACTTCTCGGCCGATCGCCGACCGCAGGCCGCTGACCAGGCGCATGGCGCTGATGGAGTGGCCGCCGCAGGCGAAGAAGTCGTCCTCGAGACCGGGTTCCAGGCCCAGCACCCGCGACCAGACCTCGGCCACGTCGCGCTCCAGCGGCGTGCCCGGACGCGCGCCGCGGCCGGTGGCGGGGCTGGTGAGCAGCGCACGCAGCGCGGCGCCGTCCACCTTCCCCGACGCCGATGTGGGCAGGCTCGGGAGGAATAGCACCTGGGCCGGTACCATCACGTCGGGCAGCCGCTCGGCGCAGTACTCCCGTACCTGCTCCGGTCGAGGCTCCTCGCCGAGCGGGGTGCAGAAGGCCACGAGGCTGGTCCCCGCCGGGGCTTGGACCGCCTCGACCACGGCGTGCCCGATCCGCGGATGTCCCCGCAGGACGGTCTCCACCTCGCCGATCTCCACCCGCTGCCCGCGGATCTTGAGCTGCCCGTCGCTCCTGCCCAGGAAGAGCAGCTCGCCGTCGGGCTGCAGGACGGCAAGGTCGCCGGTCCGGTAGAGCCTGGCGCCCGGCTCGCCGCCGAACGGGTCGGGGACGAATCGTTCGGCGGTCATCCCAGGCTGCCGGAGGTAGCCGCGGGCCAGGCCGGGGCCGCCGATCAGCAGCTCGCCCGGCACGCCGGCCGGCACCTCCCGCAGCTCCTCGTCCACGAGATGGACGCGATGGGCGGGCATTGCCCTGCCGATCGGCAGGGGACGGTCCCATCGCCCCGTTGCCTCGAACGCCGTGACCGCCACCGTGGTCTCGGTGGGACCGTAGTAGTGGAGGAACCTGCGTCCGCCGGTGGTCCACCGCTCCACCTGCTCGGGCCCGGGCGCCTCGGCTCCGGTGATGAGGGTCCGCCATGCGGGCAGGCCTTCGGGGTCCAGCAAAGGCAGCAGCGAGACGGGAAGGCAACCCCACGAGATCTCGTGCTCGGCGCAGAACCGCTGCAGCCGCACCGGGTCGTGCCTGTCGGACTCGTCGGCGAGCATGACGACGCCGCCCGCGGCCAGCGGGACGAAGATGTCCTGCACCGACACGTCGAAGACGAGCGAGGCGAAGGCCAAGGCGCGGGTGTGCTCGTCCACGCCGGTGGACTCGATGACGTAGCGCACGTACTCGCACGCGCTGAGATGGCTGACCACGACGCCCTTCGGCACCCCCGTGGAGCCCGAGGTGTGCAGCACGTAGGCGGTGTTTCCGGAGAGCGCGGGTCCGGGGCCTTCCGGTGCGGCCGCCGGGCCGTCGACCAGGACGAGTCGCACGTCCATTCCCTCGAACAGGTCCGCCGTGTACTCGTCGACCACCACGATGCCGAGGCCTGCCCCCTCGACGATCTGCTCCCTGCGCGCGGCGGGGGCATCGGGGTCGAGCGGTACGTACGCGCCGCCTGCCACCATGACACCGACGATCCCGGCCACCATGGTCGGCTTCCGCCGTAGGCATACCCCTACCAGCCGCTCAGGGCCTACCTCCGGCAACCGCGCTGCCAGCCCGCCCGCCATGGTGGCGAGCTCGCCGTAGGTCAGCACGTCCTGCCGCTGCCGTACGGCGGGCGCCTGCGGGCGCCGCGCGGCTTGAGCGAGCACCAAGTCCGCCAGAGTCATCCCGTGCCTCCGTGAAGGGGGTCGACCATCTGCATCCGCAACTCCGTGAAGTAACGGCGACCCGCCGCGTCGGGCAGCCAGGCCTGGTCGGGGGTGGGCAGCATCTCCGAAACCACCAGCTGCACGTCCCGCCCGGCGGCCAGGCGGGCGGCATGGACCATGGAGCACAGCAGGTCGCAGTAGACCGGGCTGGTGAGATCGACGTACGTCGGCTTGATCTCGGTGCTCAGCTTGACGAAGACCCGATCGGGCAGTCCGAGCCGCTGCCGCCACCCGCGCACCGCCAGATACCTGGCCCGCTCTCCCTCGACGTCGGCCAAGCCTGTGGCGTCGACCGTGGTCCGCCACGTCCTGCGGGCCACGACCAGCCGATCGATGGTGATCCTCGGGCTGTGCCCGTGCCGGTCCGCGCCGCCCAGCTTGAAGCCGTCGACGGCGTGCATCGACACCAGCTGGGAGAAGACCTCGATCAGCGGCCAGGACCGCCCGTCGGAGGCAGTGGCGACCAGGCCCGCGCCCTCCTCGGTCACCAGCATCCCCGCCGCCGGCAGCAGCCGATCCGGATCGGTGCCCGGCGCGGCGGTCCACCCGAGATCCCAGTCCGTGGGGTGGATGAGCGAGTGGGACATCCGGCCCGTGTAGCGCGGCCAGTCGACGGGGTACAGGGGCCTGATCCGCCGCGGGCCGATATCGGCGGTCAGCGCGTCGCGCAGCGCGCCCGGGTCGGGATGGGCGAGGGTGAGGACCGAACAGTCGAACGTCGCCCAGGCCGCGTGCATCTCGCCCATGACGACCAGGTAGTCGCCGCGGTTCACCGCCTCGACACTCTCGGCGCAGATCTGCAGATCAGGGCTGTGCAGCCGGCCGGCGGACCAGCCGGGGCGGGCAGCGGCGAAGGTCTTTGAGGCGGACAGCTCCCGCGCGGTGAAGGTCAGCTCCGCCGTGCCCGGTGCCACGTCGGCCAGGCCGAAGAGCTCCGACCAGCGGCGCGCGAACTCCTCGGCGATAGCGTCGACGGGCCTGGGGCCCGCGCCGAACATCATGCCCTGCGCCAGGAACCACAGGTCCGACAGGCGCACCGGCCCGTCGGCGCGCAACTCCTCGAACAGCTCACGCAGCGCCTGGCCGTATGCGTGAGCCAGCTCGGCGGTCAGCCAGCGGGCGGCGCCGAGCATCAGCTCCAGCGGACCGGCGATGCCCTCGAGCAGCGACTCGCCGAAGGTCACCCGGACGTCCCTGGTGGTGTCCTCGTAGACCAGGCCGCGTGCGGCGTAGGTCTGGCCCGCCCTGCGCTCGCCGGCGGTACCCGTGATCTCGGTGAACTCGGCGCTCAGCGCGTCCAGCGCGGCGTCGAGCGCCTCCGGGTCGCCCGCCGAGCGCGCCACCCGGTCCCTGGCGGCGCCGAGCCTGCCGAAACTCGCCATCGCCCGCTCGCGCGCGCCAGGATCCTCGATCCCCGCCAGCAGTTCGCCCAGCCGCTCCTCGGCGTGCTCTGACTGCGGCACGTCGCCTCGCCAGGACAGCACGCCGCGTTCGGCCAGCCGTTCCAGCAGCAGATAGGCATCCTCCTCGGTGCGGATGCCCGCCTGGCCGAGCACGTCGGCGACCACGTCTGACGCCCTGCGTTTGCCGTCGCACCGGGACAGCAACGCCGCCTCGGCCGCCGACACGGGCAACGGCGGCTGGGCGGGACGCCGTATCAGCCGGCCCTCCAGCGTGAGATGTGGCTGGAGGGCGGGAGGCAGCGAGCGGCGGATCAGGGGATCGTCCGCCAGCACCTCCATGTAGGAGCGCAGCGCCCAGTCCTCGAAGCGCACCCGACGGTCGCTCAACAGTCCCCGGCCGGGTGCGGCGGTCACTGTCGGCCCGTCCTGCGTGCACTTCACCCAGGTCACCGGGCCGAAGAAGCCAACGGTCTCGTTCTTGGCGCAGTACCGCTGCCAGTACTTGGCCACGATCCGCTCGCGCTTGCGCCTGCGGGAGTCGCGCTTCTGCGTCGGGCCGCCGCGCACCAGGGCGTCGAGCGAGACGAGGACACCCCGGTTCTGCCAGGTGATCGCCTCGCGGAACATCGGGTCGGCGGCGATGCCGCCCAGCTCCCTGGCGCTCTCGTGCACGGCCTGCTCCAGCGCCTTGTCGAAAACCTCCGCACCGATCTCGCCCGCCAGCAACGCGTCGGCGGCCGCCGCGCACGCGGGGGCGGAGAGCCTGTCGAGGCCGTCGGCGGGGAAGCCGGTACTGCGTAACACCGCCTCGCGCCACACCGACCAGCCGGTGGCGCCGAGCGGCATGCGGTGACCACTGTGTTCGCTCATGCGCCCTCCTTCGTCGGTCGCATGAGCGAACAGGATCGGCTGTGTTTGTTTGGTCGCTCGCTGCGCTCGCTCATGCCAGCGCCTCCTTGAGGATGTGATCTCGCCGCTCGTGGAGGAAGAAGTGGCCGCCGGGCTCGACGCGCAGGTCGAAGCCGGCCGTGGTGTGCCTGGCCCAGCCGCGCATGTCGTCGGGGGTGACGGAGTGGTCCTCGGCGCCGGCGAAGGCCACGATAGGCACCTCGATCGGCGGCTCGGGCTCGTACTCGTAGGTGTCGAGCCAGGTGAAGTCGGCCCGGAGCACGGGCAAGATCAGCTCGCACAGCTCGGGCTCGGTGAGGATCTCCGCCGGCAGCCCGCCGAGCTCAGCGAGCCGGCCGAGCAACTCCTCGTCGCTGACCGACGACAGCTCGGCCAGCGGCTCCAGGATGTCGGGCGGCCTGCACCCGCCGAGGCACAGCCGCAGCGGCTGCCTCTCGCCGCGCTTGCGCAGCTCGCGGATCACTTCGAAGCCCAGCCTGCCTCCCATGGAGTGGCCGTAGATCGTGTACGGCCGGTCGGCGCGCGCGGCGATCGCCGAGGCCAGCTCGGCGATGTCGACGTCGAAGGGCTCGGTGTACCTGCTCTCCCTGCCGGGCAGCACCACGGGCAGCACCTCGAGCTGGGGCCCCGCGGCGGCCGCCCAGCCCCGGAAGGCGCTTGCCCCCGCACCCGCGTACGGCAGGCAGAACAGCTGCCGCCGCGCCCCCGGGCGGGGAGAAGGGTCGGAGAACCAGCGGGCCGGCGAGGCGGTGTCGTGGTACGTCATGGTCGGTCCTCCTGCCAGTAGCGCGCCCGCTGGAACGGGTAGGCGGGCAGCGACGTCGTGCGCCCGTCCGGCAGCGGCCAGCCGATGCCCGCGCCCTCCACCCAGGCGGCCGCCGTGCGCCGCAGCTCCTCCGGCGCATCGACGGCCACGGGCATGTCACCGTCGTGCCGGCGTAGCCCCGCGATGGCCTCGGCGATGTCGTGGCACAGCACCGCAGCCCGGCAGCCGAACGCTCGCCGCCCGGTCGCCAACGTGTAGGCGACGTCGTCCAGGCGGATCGCCTGGGCGGTCGCGAGGTGCTCGGCTAGGAGCGTCCGCGCCGCGCGCAAGGCCTCGGGGGTGCGAGCGGACAGTGGCAACACGTGCCACCCGCCCGCCTCCGGCCTCGGGGCTTCGGCCGGGGCCTGCTCGACGATCACGTGCGCGTTGGTGCCGCCCAGGCCGAAGGAGCTCACTCCGGCCCGCCGTACCTCCGCCTGCCAGCCGACGTTCTTGACCGGGACGTAGAACGGCGAGGAGTCGACGTCGATGTCCGGGTTGGGGCGGTCGTAGTGGAGATTGGCCGGGATGACGCCGTGCCGTACGGCGAGAATGGTCTTGATCAGCCCGGCGGCGCCGGCGGCGGCGTCCAGGTTGCCGATGTTGGTCTTGACCGAGCCGAGGGCGACAGAGCGTGGAGACAGCGGTTCTTCCGCGAAGACCTGGGCGAGGGCGGCCACCTCGATCGCGTCGCCGACCGCGGTGCCGCTGCCGTGGGCTTCGACGTACCCGATCGAGGCCGGTGTCAGGTCCGCCGCCGCCAGCGCCTCCGCCACCACGCTCGCCTGCCCGTCCACCCCCGGCGCCGCGAATCCCGCCCGCAGGCCGCCGTCGTTGTTGACCGCCCATCCGCGCAGGACGGCGATGATCTGGTCGCGATCGGCGAGCGCGTCCTCCAGGCGCTTCAGCGCGAGCACCGCCACGCCGCTGCTGTACCCGCTGCCCTGCCCGGCGGCGTCGAAGGCGCGGCAGCGGCCGTCGGGAGAGACCAGGCCACCGGGCCGGTGCACGAACCTCGGCTCCATCACGCTCACCCCGCCCGCGAGCGCCAGGTCACAGCGGTACTCGAGCAGTTGCTGCCCGGCCATGCAGATCGCGACGAGGGAGCTGGAACAGGCGGTCTGCACCGTGACCGCGGGCCCGGTCAGCCCGAGCCTGTAAGCCGCCTGCGCGGTCAGGTAGTCGGCGGCGAACCCGGGGTCCAGCGGCTCGTCGGGGTCCCCGCCGAACTGGTGGAACAGGAAGTACCTGTTGACCGCGCCTCCGGCGAACACCCCGATCAGACCGTCGTAGGAGGCAGGGTCGCACCCGGCGTCCTCGAGCGCCGCCCAGGACTGCTCGACGAAAAGCCGGTGCTGCGGGTCCATGCGGACGGCCTCGGCCGCCGGCACGCCGAAGAACTCGGCGTCGAACCCGGCCACGTCCGGCAGGCGCCCGCCCGCGCGCACGTGCGCCGGGTCTGCGAGCAGGCGCTCGCCGACGCCCAGCGCGCGCAACTCGGCGTCGGTGTAGTCGTGCACGGCGTCGATGCCGTCCAGCAGGTTGCGCCAGAACGTGGCCACGTCGGGAGCGCCGGGGAACCGTCCCGCCATCCCGACGACGGCTATCCCGTCCGCTGCGTGCTGCCGGTCCTCCATCACCCGCAGACCACCGCGGCGACGTCCTCGACGCCGGCGACCTCGATCATCGCCTCCGGTTCGAGCGGCAGGTAGTCCGCCGCGGTGTAGCAGCCCGAGCCGTGCACCACGACGTCGTCCCAGGGGTCGGCCAGGCCGCGGTCGATGGCGTTCAGCACGCCGGTCATGGCCATCACCAGCGACCACTCGCGCAGCTGCCGGAAGTCGGCGGGGAGTTCGCAGCCCGAGCCGGCGAGCAACTCGCGCAGCTCCGGGTAGCGCGCCACGCATTCGGCCAGCGAGACGACGATGCCGTCACCGCCGAACCGCTCGATCAATCCGTTCATCTCCGGGGAGGTCGCCGGCCTGTGGGTGTAGAACGTCGGGTCGAGCACCTCGTCGGGGTCGTAGGTCACCTGCGGGAACCGCGGGTCGGCCGACTGGCGGTAGAGCCCGCCGTCGCGCTCGTAGGCGGGCGCGTTGGCCCGGTCGAAGTCGCCGTTCCGCAGGTTGAGCACCATGTCGGGGGTGCCCAGGTGCTGCACGAGCAGGCTGGCGGGCCTGGAGTCCTGGCTCACCGCGCCGGAGCCTTCCAGTACGGCCCTGCCCCGGTGGTAGCCGAGCAGCCCGAAGGCACTGGAGACGGCGTGGGCGTGCAGCCGGGGCGCGGTGCCCGCCGGGGCCACCTGCTGCTCGAAGAACGCCCTGGCGGTGTCGGCCACCAGGTAGTTGCCCAGCTCCAGCGAGAACCACAGGTTCTGGCCACTGGCTCTGAGGTCGCCCGCGTATTTGTCGGTGAAGGCCCGGCCGATCGCCTTCACCCGCTCCGGCTCCGGCCCGCTGTAGACCAGCATGGGGTTCAGCGCGCGCAGCGCCGGGTCGGTGGACAGCCTGCTGGAGCGTAACTTGGCCAGGCACGAGCGTGGCGCCAGGATCACCGTGCGCAACTGCTCAGGCTCGGCCAGCCCGGCGTCAATGGCGCGCAGCACGGCGTCGCGGAGCGCCACGCCCTTGTTCGCCGACGTGGGTGAGAAGATCGTGACGGCCTCGCCGTACCGCCTGATGTATTCAACCGCCCGCGCGACGATGAGCAGCGAGGGGAAGGTCTTGGTCGTGCCCGTGGCCGGGTTGCACGTCAGGTCGAGCAGATTCAGCCGATGGCCGGAATAGGACCCCAGGGGTTGCCAGCGGGCGGTGGCCACGGAGAAGAACCTCTCGACTCCCGCATCCGGCTCGGGCAGCAGGAAACCGGGGGAGAACCCGGTGTCGTCCCTGACGGGCTCGGTGCTGTCGACGCAGGCCGCGATCGAGGTGGGCAGACGATCGTAGAAGTCGAGCAACAGGTTCGCTGCGTGGTGCGGCATCGTTGACGCCCTTCTTATTATCTCGGGAGCTCCGCTCCCTTCGAAGAAGTTGTTATGAGCGGGTGACGGGATGGAGGCTTCGGAGGTCCTGCTCGGGCGCCAGGTCGCGGAGCCGGTCGCGGAGCCGGCCCAGGACATCGCCCGCGTGTGCCAGGTCGGCGACGGGGAAGCCGTCGGCGATCTCCGGTGCCAGCCGGGCCAGCTCCTCCCGAGCGGCGGGGCCGAAGGTGAGGCGCTCGCCGTCGACGACGACGCCGTCGCGCAGCGCGGCGCGCTGGTTGAACGCCACGGCCTCGGATCGGTCCATGCCAGGTGGCAGCCGCAGGTCCAGGCGGCCGCGGGCGAGTCGTACCGGATAGCCGCCCGGCAGCCCGAGCGGTCCTGGCAGGTTGGTGTCGATCTCGGCCCCGGCGAGCAGGCCGCTCAGCAGACGTGCCGCCGTGAGGCCGGTGACGTGGTTGAGCTCGGCTCGGCCGGCGGCGCGCTGGGCCGCGAGTAGCGCGCTCACCTGGGTGAGCGGCTGGTCGCCCTGCCAGGCCAGCGCTTCGTCCGCGGGTGACGGCGGGGTGTACAGGTGGACGTGGTGTGCCAGCACGCACAGTTCCCGCTGGTCGGGGAGGCCGAGCGCGGCTTGCAGGCTGGCGGCGAGCAGTCCCGCGTTGCCGATGCCGCACAGCACGGGCACCCCTGCGGCGCTCAACACCGGGTTGACGGCATCGGGGAAGCAGGCGTTGACGAACCACGAGTCCCTGCCGGTGGCCGCGAGGGCCCGGCCGACGCGCAGGGCGGAGTCGGCCTGGAACGGCAGCGTCAGGCCGAACCCCGCGCGCTGGACGAGGGCCGTCCACTCCGAGGGAGAGGTGCGCGACTCCCAGGGAGACTGGCTGGAGGCCGCGAGCACCACACCCGCGGGCGCGGCGGCCGCCAGCGCGTCCGTCAGGGCGTCAGCGCATGTCAGATCCACGGTCACAGGGCGGAACTCCGCGGCCGTCCCGGACGTCGCGGCCCGAGCGGAGGAGACGTAGCAGATCTCGGCAGCCCTGGCGGGATCGCGGCCCACCACGGACACTCGGATCGGCGCCTGGGGGATCACGGCCAAGGCGTAGGTGATGGCTCGGGCGAGACCGCCTGTGCCGATGACGACCAGCGAGGCCGGGTCGGTCATGGGGCGTGGGCCGCCTGCGGACTGGGCAGGGCGCTATGCACCGTCATCCGGATAGACCCCTCTCACTGCCTGTTTGGCGCGAAGTAAGGATTAACTCCATGAAACGGACGAGCCGTCTGTTTTGTCCAATTCCGCTGTTACGGGATTTGGGCGGGGCCAATATTCCACAGCCTGCGCCGACGGGGCAATAGGGAAGTTGCCCTGTCAATCGCACAGTCGACCGGGCAACGTCGTGATTCCACGACATCTCTTGACTTGCCGGTCTTGATCTACTTCAATCAGCGAGGCTTCTGGCGTTTCGAGCAAACACCGCAGTCAGTGTCGAGAATGTACGCTGCCAACGCAGTGTGGCCGTAACTTGTCCAGTTCACGGTCTGCAGTCCCACATCATTCTTTGGCGTGCCCGGAAATCCCGGGCACCGCGAAAGGGAGAAGGCGTGCCAATGCCCGGGGGCGACTACAAGGTCGTAATCAACGACGAGGATCAGTACTCCATCTGGGCCGCGAACCGCCCCGCCCCTGCTGGGTGGCGGGAGGAGGGCTTTTCGGGCGACCGAAATGCCTGCCTCGACTACATCGACAAGGTGTGGACGGACATGCGGCCTCGCAGCCTCCGCGAGGCCATGCGGGAGCTCGAGCGGGCCGACTAGACGGTGAGCACGCCCATGGATCCGGCCGGCGGTTACGAACTTCCCGCGTCCTTCGCGCAGGAGCGGCTCTGGTTTTTGGATCAGCTCGAATCCGGGCTCGCGGTGTACAACATCGGCTTCGGCACCCCGCTCCCGCCCGGTTGCGACACCGCCGAGGTCACCGCCGCGCTCGCGCGGGTGGTCGGCCGCCACGAGATCCTGCGCACCAGGCTCACCGCGCGTGACGGCGGGCTCGTGCAGGTCGTCGAGTCAGAGGTGCCGATCGAGATCCCCGTCACCGATCTGCGAGACGGAGCTCGTGCACCGGAGGGCGAGCTGGCCCGGGTACGCGCCGCCGAGGCCGCCCGATCCATCGCCCTCGACAGCGCCCCGCTGTGGCGAGCCCGGCTGATCCGCACCGGCGGCGAGGTGGACCACCTCTTCTTCACCGTGCACCACGTGGCCTTCGACGCCGCCTCCGTGGCTCGCTTCCAGGGGGAGTTCCTGGCGGCCTTCGAAGGGCGCGACTCCGGCCTGCCTGGGCTGCCGATCCAGTACGGCGACTTCGCCGGCTGGCAGCGCGACCGGTGGGAGCGTGGCGAGCTGGCCGACCAGCTGGGCTACTGGCGCAAGCAACTCGGCGAGCTGCCGGGACCGCTCCGCTTGTCGCCGCGCGCCCCGGACCCGGACATCTCCCGCCACTCCGGCGGCGACGTCGGCTTCGTGCTGCCGGAGGAGACCGTACGCGCCTGCCACGAGCTGGCCAGGAAGTTCCGCACGACCCCCTTCGTGGTGCTGCTGGCCGGGCTCAAGGCGCTGCTCTCGCGGCTGGCCGGCCAGGCCGACGTGGTGGTGGGGTCACCCGTGGGCGGGCGGCCGCTGCCCGAGCTCGAGCCGCTGATCGGCAACTTCGTCAACACGTTGCTGCTGCGTACCGACTGCGGGCCCGAGGTGTCCTTCGGCGAGCTGGTCGAGCGGGTGCGGACCACAGTGCTCGACGCGCTCGACCACGATGAGGTGCCCTACGAGCGGCTCGTCGATGAGGTGCGGCCTGATCACGCCGAGGGCGCCGGCGCTCCCCTGCACCAGATCGTGTTCAACCTGCTGCCCTCGCTGGTCACCAACGGGCAGCTGCGCAACGGCACGGCGAAGGTGGACCTGCTGATCGACCTGGCCGAGGTGGACGGCCGTATCGACGGGCGGATCGAGTACGCCAGGGCGCTGTTCGACGAGACGTGGACGCTGGGGTTCGCCGAGCGCTACCGGCGCGTCCTCGACGCTGCGCTGACCGATCCGGCGACCCCGCTCGGCCGGCTGCCGATCCTGCTGCCCGGCGAGGACGACCGCCTCGTGCGGGCCGCCCTGCCGGCGAAGTCCCGCGAAGGGCACGGAGCTCCCGAGCTAATAACAGGCGCCTCCGCGGAGTTCGCGTCGGTGACCGAGGCGTTCGCCGCTCAGGTGGCGGCGCGGCCCGACCAGGTCGCGGTCGCCGACGCCGGAGGGCGCACGCTGACCTACGCGGAGCTCGACTGCAGGTCCAGCAGGCTCGCCTGGCACCTGGCGGGCACGGCTCGCCCCGACACCCCGATCGCGATCCTTCTGGACACTGACGTCGACCTCGCCGTGGCCGTGCTCGCCGTGCTCAAGAGCGGCGCCGCCTACCTCCCGCTGGACCTGGAGCACCCCCAGGAGAGGCTCCGCCACCTGATCGCCGACTCCGGCGCGACGGCCGTACTGACCAGGTCGGGGCTGGACGTCCCCCAGACGGATGTTCCCGTCGTCGACCTCGACGCGGACGCCGAGATCATCGCCGCTCTCCCGGACACGCCGCCCGCCGTGATCCGGCACCCCGACACGCTCGCCTACGTGATCTACACCTCCGGTTCGACCGGCCTGCCCAAGGGGGTGGGCGTGGCCGACAGGCACCTGACCGCCTACGTCGCGGGCGTCACCGGCCTTCTCGGGCTGGCACCGGGGCTGCGGTCGTCGATGCTGCAGCCGCTGACGTTCGACTTCAGCGTCACCGTCTTCCACGGCGCGCTGCTCACCGGCGGCACCCTGCACCTGGTGCCCCGTGCCCACGCCACGGACGCCGCCTGGGTCGCCGAGCACCTGCGCGACGACCGGATCGACCTGCTGAAGATCACCCCATCGCACCTGGCCGCGCTTCACACCGGCGTCGCCGACCTGCTGCCGGGCCGTACGCTCGTGCTCGGCGGCGAGGCGTCTCGGTGGGAGTGGGTACGCCGCCTGCGCGCGCTGCCCGACGCCCCCGCCGTCGTCAACCACTACGGCCCCACCGAGACCACCGTTGGCGTGCTCGCCCTCGCGGCCGATCAGGAACCTCCGGGGGCCGGGGTCATCACCCCCATCGGCCACCCGTTGCCGCACGCCGAGGCGTACATCCTCGACGAGGAGCTGCGCCTCGTCCCCGACGGCGTGGTCGGCGAGCTGTGCATCGGCGGCGTCACCGTCACCCGCGGCTACCTCGGGCGCCCCGGGCAGACCGCCGCCGCGTTCGTGCCCGACCCGTTCTCCGGGCGTGCGGGTGCCAGGCTCTACCGCACCGGCGACCGGGCGCGGAGGTTGCCCGACGGCGCGATCGAGTTCCTCGGCCGCGCCGATGGCCAGGTCAAGATCCGCGGACACCGCGTCGAGCCGGGCGAGGTGCAGGCGGTCCTGGCGGCGCATCCGTCGGTCGACGACTGCGTGGTGGTGGTGCGAGGCGAGGACGAGCCGGCGCTGGTGGCCTACGTCGTCGGTGACGCCCGGCCGGTGGAGCTGAGCGGCTTCCTGGCCGAACGGCTGCCCGACCACATGATCCCGGCGCACCTCGTCGAACTGCCCGCGCTGCCGCTGGCCGCGCACGGCAAGGTCGACAGGTCGGCCCTGCCCGAGCCGGCCGGTGTGGTCGAGCCGGTGCGGGTGGCGCCGCGTGGTCCGGTGGAGGAGTTGGTGGCGGCGCTGTTCGAGGCGGTGCTCCAGACCGGTCCGGTGGGGCGTGACGATGGTTTCTTCGCGCTCGGGGGCCACTCGCTGCTGGCGATCAAGCTCATGGGGCGGCTGCGCAAGGCGTTCGGCGCTGGGCTGCCGCCGCGGGCGCTGTTCGAGTCGCCCACGGTCGCCGGCCTCGCCGCGCGGCTGGCGGCCGTCCAGGGCCGCGGGATCGACCAGATCCCGCCGGTCACCCCTGTGCCGCGCGACGGGCTGCTGCCCGCCTCCTATGCCCAGCGCCGGCTGTGGTTCCTCGACCAGCTGGAGAGCGACCTCGCGCTCTACAACACGCACATCTGCCTCAGGATCAGGGGCCCGCTGGATGCGGGGTTGCTGGAGCGGGCGTTGGTGGCGTTGGCGGAGCGGCATGAGGTGCTGCGGTCGCGGTTCGTGCAGGTTGATGATGAGGTGCTGGTGTCGGTGGGGGCCGAGCCGGTGGTGCCTTTTGAGGTGGTGGAGCTGGCCGAGGCGGAGGCTCGTGAGTTTTTGCTGGGGGTGGCGGGGTGGCGTTTCGATCTGACGGCTGAGCCTCCGTTGCGGGCGCATCTGGTCCGGCATGGGGTGCACGATCATCAGTTGCTGGTGACGGTGCATCATGTGGTGAACGATGCGTGGTCGGCGGTGTTGTTCGCCCGTGAGCTGGGTGAGCTCTATGCGGCGTTGGCGGAGGGCCGGGGTGCGTCGTTGACGGAGCTGCCGGTGCAGTACGCCGACTATGCGGCTTGGCAGCGTGCGCGGGTGGAGGGTGAGCTCCGCGACACCCAGGTGGCCTACTGGCGCAAGCGGCTGGCGGGCATGCCCGAACGCCTGGAACTCCCCGCCGACCGGCCGCGCCCCGCCAGGCGCGACTACCAGGGCGCCAACGTCCCGGTCACCATTCCGGCGCAGGTCGTGGAGCGGCTGCGCACCCTCGGCGCCGACGAGAACGCCTCGCTGTTCATGACCATGGTCGCCTGCCTCGCCGTCGCGCTCTCCCGCGCCACCGGCCAGCACGACATCGTGGTCGGCACACCCGTGGCCGAACGGCCCAGGCCGGAGCTGGAGCCGTTGATCGGCTGCTTCCTCAACACGTTGGTGCTCCGTACCGACTGCTCGGGAGACCCCATCTTCCGGGAGTTGATCAGGCAGGTCAGAACCACCACGCTGGAGGCCTTCGCCAACGCCGAGGTCCCCTTTGAAGCGCTGATCGAAGAGCTGCGGCCGGAGCGCGATCTGGGTGCGACACCGCTGGTGCAGGTCCTGTTCAGCCTGGAGGACGCCGACCGTCCGCCCATCGACGCCGGCGGCCTGGGCATGGAATGGAGGTCGGTCGGCACCTCGACGGCCAAGTTCGACCTCACCATGTACCTCCGCAGGGAGCCGGGCGGCATCGGCGGCATCCTGGAATACCGCACAGACCTGTTCGACGAGGCCACCGCCGAGCGCATCGCGACCCTCTACACCGAAGTACTCGCCGCCGCGGCCGCCGGGCCGGAGCAGCGGCTGTCCGCATTGCCCGCGCTCACCGCCGCCGACACCGAGACGATCGAGCGGTGGAACGCCACGGGCGGCCCGGAGGACTTCGCGGCGCTGCCCGACCTGCTGGCGCGGCGGGTGGCCGCGACGCCGGACGCGCCCGCGGTGTGCGACGCCGACGGTACGTGGCTGACCTACGCCGAGTTCGGCGGGCGGGTCAACACGCTCGCCAGAGCCTTGCGTGAGCGTGGTGTGCGGGTGGGCGACGTGGTGGGCGTGTGCCTGCCGCGCAGCGCCGACCTGGTGGTGGCCGTGCACGCCGCGGTGGCGGCGGGAGCGGCGTACCTGCCGCTCGACCCCGGCTACCCCGACCAGCGGCTGGCGTTCATGGCCACGGACGGCAGGGCGAGGGTCGTGATCACCGAGGAGCCGGACCGCTTCCCTGGCCTCATCACGACAAGTCCTGAAATGGCGGAGGATGGCGGGCCGCTGGGGCTGAAGATCCCGCCCAGGGCGCCCGCCTACCTGATCTACACCTCCGGCTCCACCGGCACCCCCAAGGGCGTCCTCGTCTCCCACGAGGCGATCGTCAACCGGCTGACCTGGACCGACCACGCTTTCACGCTCACGGCCGGCGACCGGGTCATGCTCAAGACCACCTTCACGTTCGACGTGTCGGTCTGGGAGCTGTTCTGGCCGCTCATCGCCGGCGCCGGCCTCGTGGTGGCCCCGCCGGACGCACACCGCGATCCGGCCGCACTGGCCCGGCTCGTCGCCCAGCACGACGTCACCACCATTCACTTCGTCCCGTCCATGCTGGACGCTCTGCTGGACGAGCCGGAGCTGGACCTGCCCTCCGTGCGCAGGGTGATCTGCTCAGGGGAGGCGCTGCCTGCCGTGCTGGCCGAACGCCTGCACACCCGGCTGCCCGGCGCCGAGCTGCACAACCTGTACGGTCCCACCGAGGCCGCCATCGAGGTGACCTGGCACAAGTGCGAGCCGGGTGAGACGCAAACCCCGATCGGCGCCCCGATCAGGGGGATCAGGATCGAGATCCTCGACGCGGACCTGCGCAGGGTGCCCATCGGCACCCCCGGTGAGCTGTGCATCGCGGGCATCGGCCTGGCCGAGGGGTACGCCGGCCGGCCAGGGCTGACGGCGCGGCAGTTCGTGCCCGACCCCTACGGCCCGCCCGGCGCTCGCCTCTACCGCACCGGCGATCTGGCCACGTGGCTCCCGGGCGGCGAGGTCGATTACCTCGGCCGCATGGACAACCAGGTGAAGATCCGCGGCATGCGGGTCGAGCCCGGCGAGATCGAGTCGCTCCTCGCCGAGCATCCAGCCGTCCGCACCGCAGTGGTGCAGCCCGTTCGCGGCGTCCTCGCCGCCTATGTCGTGCCGTCGGGTGATGTCACGCCGGAACCCGCAGAACTCCGCGCCCTCCTGCAGGAGCGGCTGCCCGACCACATGATCCCCGCCACCCTCACCTTCTTGGACGAGCTCCCAACCAATGCCAACGGCAAGCTCGACAGGTCGGCCCTGCCCGAGCCGGCCGGTGTGGTCGAGCCGGTGCGGGTGGCGCCGCGTGGTCCGGTGGAGGAGTTGGTGGCGGCGCTGTTCGAGGCGGTGCTCCAGACCGGTCCGGTGGGGCGTGACGACGGTTTCTTCGCGCTCGGCGGCCACTCGCTGCTGGCGATCAAGATCGTCACCCGCTTGCGTGCGGCCTTCGAGATCGAGTTGCCGGTACGGGCGCTGTTCGAGGCGCCCACCGTGGCCGCGCTGGCCGAGCGCATCGCCGCCGCCCAGCGCACGGCCGCGGACTCGGCGGCGATGCGCACGGCCGCGGACTCGGCGGCGATGCGCACGGCCGCCGACCCGGTGCCCGAGGTGGTGCCGCTGCCGCGCGACGGGCTGCTGCCCGTGTCGTACGGCCAGCGCCGGCTGTGGTTCCTCGATCAGCTGGAGAGCGATCTCGCTGTCTACAACACCCAGATCTGGCTGCGCCTGCGCGGCCCGCTGGATGCGGGGTTGCTGGAGCGGGCGTTGGTGGCGTTGGCGGAGCGGCATGAGGTGCTGCGGTCGCGGTTCGTGCAGGTTGACGATGAGGTGCTGGTGTCGGTGGGGGCCGAGCCGGTGGTGCCTTTTGAGGTGGTGGAGCTGGCCGAGGCGGAGGCTCGTGAGTTTTTGCTGGGGGTGGCGGGGCGGCGTTTCGATCTGACGGCTGAGCCTCCGCTGCGGGCGCATCTGGTCCGGCATGGGGTGCACGATCATCAGTTGCTGGTGACGGTGCATCATGTGGTGAACGATGCGTGGTCGGCGGTGTTGTTCGCCCGTGAGCTGGGTGAGCTCTATGCGGCGTTGGCGGAGGGCCGGGGTGCGTCGCTGACGGAGCTGCCGGTGCAGTACGCCGACTATGCGGCCTGGCAGCGTGCGCGGGTGGAGGGTGAGCTCCGCGACACCCAGGTGGCCTACTGGCGCAAGCGGCTGGCGGGCATGCCGGAACGCCTGGAACTCCCCGCGAGCAAGCCGCGTCCGGCTCGACGCGGTCATGAGGGTGCCAATGTTCCGTTCATGATCCCGACCTCGGTCTTCGAGCGGCTGCGAGCGCTGGGAGCCGAGGAGAACGCCTCGCTGTTCATGGCGCTGCTCGCCGCCTTCGCCGTCCTGCTCTCCCGGCACACGGGTCAGCAGGACATCTCCGTCGGCACGCCGACCGCGGAACGGCCCAGGCCGGAGCTGGAACCGTTGATCGGTTTCTTCCTCAACACGTTGGTGCTCCGTACCGACTGCTCGGGAGACCCCACGTTCCGGGAGTTGATCAGGCAGGTCAGGACCACCACGCTGGACGCCTTCGCCAACGCGGAGGTTCCCTTCGAGGCGCTCGTCGAGGATCTGCGGCCGCGCCGCGATCTGGGCAGTACGCCGTTGGTCCAGGCCATGCTCAGCCTGGAAGATACGGAACGGTCTGCGATGCGGGCCGGAGATCTGCACATCGAGTGGGTGTCGTCGAACACCACGACCGCCAAGTTCGACCTCTCGCTCCACCTCCAGCGCTTCCCAGGCCGGCTGGGTGGCATCTTCGAGTACCGCACCGACCTCTTCGACGCCCACGTGATCGAGCGCATGGCTGAGCACTTCGTCGCCCTGCTCACCGCGGCGGTGGAGGACCCCGACGCGCCTGTCTCCTGGCTTCCCCTGCCCGCCCGGGATGCGGCGGTGGTGGAGGGGTGGAATGCGACGGGGGTGGCGCGGGAGTTCGTGTCGTTGCCCGACGCGGTGGCCGCACGGGTGGCCGCGACGCCGGACGCACCCGCGGTGTGCGACGCCGACGGTACGTGGCTGACGTATGCCGAGTTCGGCGGGCGGGTCAATGCGTTGGCCCGGGCCTTGCGTGAGCGTGGTGTGCGGGTGGGCGACGTGGTGGGCGTGTGCCTGCCGCGCAGCGTCGACCTGGTGGTGGCCGTGCACGCCGCGGTGGCGGCGGGAGCGGCGTACCTGCCGCTCGATCCCGATGACCCCGACCAGCGGCTGGCGTTCATGGTCACGGATGGCGGAGTGCGGGCCGTGATCACCGAGGAGCCGCAGCGTTTCGCGGGGTGTGTCACGGTGAGTCCGGCGGTTGAGCCCGAGGACGGGGAGCCAGGGCGTGTGCCGGTTCCTGCGAGTGCACCGGCGTATGTGATCTACACGTCGGGGTCGACGGGCCGGCCGAAGGGTGTGGTGGTCTCGCATCGGGCGATCGCGAATCGTCTGGTGTGGATGGGGGAGGCCTTCCCGTTGGGGGCCGGCGATCGGGTGCTGCACAAGACGCCGTTCACGTTCGACGTGTCCGTGTGGGAGTTGTTCTGGCCGTTGATGTCCGGCGCGGGGTTGGTGGTGGCGGCGCCGGGTGCGCATCGTGACACCACTGCTTTGATCGGGCTGATTCATCAGCATGAGGTGTCGATGGTGCATTTTGTGCCGTCGATGCTGGAGGCGTTGCTGGAGGAGCCGATTCTGGAGGTGCCGTCGCTGCGGCGCGTGGTGTGTTCGGGGGAGGCGTTGCCGTCGTCGTTGGCAGGGCGGTTCTTCGAGCGGATCCCGCATGCGCGGTTGCACAACCTGTATGGGCCGACCGAAGCGGCGGTCGATGTGAGCTGGCATGCGTGTGTGCCGGGGGAGACGCGCACGCCGATCGGCGCGCCGATCCGGGGGATCCGGTTGGAGGTCCTGGACCAGAACCTGCGGCGGGTGCCGGTGGGGACGGCGGGGGAGCTGTGCATCGCCGGGGTGGGTCTGGCCGACGGATACGCCGGCAGCCCGGGGTTGACGGCGCAGCAGTTCGTGCCCGATCCCTACGGCCCGCCGGGTTCGCGGGTGTATCGGACGGGTGATCTGGCGCGGTGGTTACCGGAGGGTGAGGTCGACTACCTGGGCCGGATCGATCATCAGGTGAAGATCCGCGGGATGCGGGTGGAGCTTGGTGAGGTCGAGGCGGTGCTGGCCGGACATGCGTCGGTGACGGCGGCGGTGGTGCAGCCGTTCGGCGGAGGGTTGGCGGCGTATGTGGTGGGCGAGCCGGACATCGAGGAGCTGACGGGGTATCTGCGTGCGCAGTTGCCCGATCACATGGTTCCGTCCTGGTTCACGGTGCTGGACCGGTTGCCGGTCACCGCCAACGGCAAACTCGACCGCAAAGCACTTCCCACGCCTCAGGCCCCGGCGGACGTGCCGTACGAGGAGCCGAGCGGGGCGGCCGAACGGGCGGTCGCCGAGGTCTGGGCCGAGGTGCTGGACATCGCGTCGCCGGGCGCCCACGACGGTTTCTTCGCCCTCGGCGGCGACTCCATCAGATCGCTCAAGGTCGTCGCACGCCTCCGGGCCCGCGGCTACACCCTCAAGCTCGAGGACGTCTTCGTCCACCAGACGGTACGGGAGCTGGCTCAGACGATCACCCTCGGCGAGACCGACGAGAGCACGGGCAGCCGGGCGTTCGGCCTGCTCGGCTCGGCGGATCTGGATCGGCTCAAGCGGCGATTCCCAGGAGGCAGGCGTTGACGGCAACAGACTCCGTGACCGGGCTGGAAGACGCCTACCCGCTGACCGCACTGCAGGCGGGAATGCTCTTCCACAGCGCCTACCAGGAAGACTCCGCGACCTACCACGACGTCTTCACACTGATCCTGCGCGGCACCTACCAGGGTGAGGTGTTCAGGTCCGCGCTGCGCGACGTCATGGCCAGGCACGCCGTCCTGCGGACCTCGTTCGATCTGACTGGATTCGACGAGCCGATCCAGCTCGTCTGGGACGACGTCGAGCCGCCCGTACAGGAGATCGACCTTTCCGGGTTCGAGGATCCCCGGCAGCGCCTGAGCATCTGGCGGGAGGAGGAGAAGCGGCGGCCGTTCGACTGGGAGGCCCCGCCGCTCTTCCGCGCCGTCATCCACCACCTCGCACCGGGATGGTTCGCGCTCACCCTGAGCTTCCACCACGCCATCCTCGACGGCTGGAGCGTGGCCTCGCTCGTGACCGAACTGCTCGGCCGCTACGCCGCCAGGTTCGCTGTCGACAGCGACCCGGCGGTCGAGCCTCCGCCAGCGAACGGCAGTGGCCGAGCAGAGGCGCCGGGGCTGACCTTCCGTGATTTCGTCGCCAGGGAGAAGGCTGCGGTGGCGTCCGCGGCGACCGAGCAGTTCTGGCGGGACGTGCTGGCGGAGGCGCCGGCCACCACGCTGCCTCGTCTGCCCGGATACCGTACGGGGGACGCGGAGGAGACGACGGCTCACGCCGTACCGCTCGGCAAGCCGCTCGTGGCGGCGCTCCAACAGGTGGCGCGCCAGGCCAGGGTGCCGCTGCGGACCGTGCTGCTCACAGGCCACCTCCGCGTGCTCGCGCTGCTCACCGGCGACGCCGACGTCATCACCGGCCTGGTCACGCACGGCAGGCCCGAGCACGAGGCGGCGGAGCAGGTCCTCGGCCTGTTCCTCAACAGCGTGCCCGTCAGGGTGCGTACGGACGTCCGCACCTGGCAGGAGCTGATCAGGAAGGTCTTCGAAGCCGAGGTGGCCCTCCTGCCGCACCGGCTCTACCCGCTGTTCGAGATGCAACGGCTCACCAACCGGTCGCCGGTGATCGACGTCCTCTTCGACTACCGCGACTTCCACGTCTACCGCGACCTCGGTCCCGGCGGCCCGATCGAGGTCGTGGAGAGCGAGTTCTTCGAGCAGACCAACCTGCCGGTTTCGGCCAACTTCACGTGGTCCCCGCAGAGCGGCGGGTTGGAGCTGAAGCTGAAGTACGACGTCACCCAGTTCTCCGCGGATCAGATCCTCCGCATGGGCGAGTATTACCACCAGGTCTTCACCGAGATCGCTGCGGATCCCGCGGCCGATCCGCGCGGTGCCGCCGAGCTCCTCGCCCAGGACGTGGCGGCGGTGGAGGGGTGGAACGCGACGGGGCCGGCGCGGGAGTTCGTGTCGTTGCCGGAGGCGGTGGCACGGCGGGTGGCTGCGACGCCGGATGCGGCGGCCGCCTGCGGCGGCGATGGGGTGTGGCTGTCATATGCGGAGTTCGGCGCACGGGTGAGTGCGCTGGCTTCGGCCCTTCGTGAGCGGGGTGTGCGGCTGGGCGATGTGGTGGGGGTGTGCCTGCCGCGGAGCGTGGACCTGGTGGTGGCCGTTCATGCGGTGATGGCGGCGGGGGGCGCCTATCTGCCGCTGGAGCCGGAGTACCCGGATGAGCGGTTGACGTTCATGGTGGCCGATGCCGGGGCACGGGTCGTGATCACCGAGGCGCCGGAGCGGTTCGGGGAGGTGGAGACCGTCTCCACCGCCGTGCCGGAGGTCGTGCGCGGGGCAGAGCCTGTGGCCGTTCCTCCGGAGGCGCCGGCATATGTGATCTACACGTCGGGGTCGACGGGGCGGCCGAAGGGCGTGGTGGTGTCGCATCGCGCGATCGCGAATCGGCTGGTGTGGATGGGGGAGGCATTCCCGCTCGGAGCGGGGGATCGGGTGGTGCAGAAGACACCGTTCACGTTCGACGTGTCGGTGTGGGAGTTGTTCTGGCCGCTGGTGGAGGGCGCTGGGCTGGTGGTGGCGCCGCCCGGCGTGCACCTGGACGCGCCGGCGTTGGTGGAGTTGATGCGGCGGGAGCACGTGTCAATGGTCCATTTCGTGCCATCGATGCTGGATGCGGTGATGGAGGTGCCGGATCTGGCGGTGCCGTCCTTGCGGCGGGTGGTGTGTTCGGGGGAGGCGTTGCCGAGCGCGCTCGTGGCGCGGGTTCATCGGATGTGGCCCGGTGTGGAGGTCCACAACCTGTACGGACCGACCGAGGCGGCGGTGGATGTGACCTGGCACGCGTGCCAGGTGGGGGAGGAGCGGACGCCGATCGGGGCGCCGATCCGGGCGACGCGCATCGAGATCCTGGATGCCGATTCGCGGCGGGTGCCGGTAGGGACACCAGGAGAGCTGTGCATTGGCGGAGTGCAGGTGGCCGAGGGGTATGTGCGGCGGCCCGGGCTGACCGCCGAGCGGTTCGTCCCGGATCCGTATGGCCCGCCGGGGTCGCGGCTGTATCGCACCGGTGACCTGGCGCGGTGGTTGCCGCACGGCGAGGTGGACTACCTGGGCCGGATGGACGATCAGGTGAAAGTCCGGGGGATGCGGGTGGAACTGGGCGAGATCGAGGCGGTGCTGGCCCGGCACCCCGCGGTGCAGGCGGCGGCGGTGCAGCCGGTGGGTGGTGTGCTGGCGGCCTACGTGGTGGGCCGGGCGGATGCGCAGGAACTGGTGGGGTTCCTGCGTGAGCGGTTGCCGGAGCACATGATCCCCGCGTCCTTCACTGAGTTGGAGCGCTTACCGGTCACCGCCAATGGCAAACTCGACCGCAAAGCACTCCCTGACCCGGCACCGGCGGCCCGTGCCCCGTACGAAGCTCCCCGGGACGACCTGGAGCGGACCCTCACCGAGATCTGGGCCGACATCCTCGGGGTCGAGCAGGTCGGCATCCGCGACGACTTCTTCGACCTGGGCGGCCACTCGCTGCTGGCGCTCCGCCTGGCCCTGCGCATGCGCCAGGAGCTCGACCGCGAGATCCCGGTGGGGACGGTCCTCGCCGCGCCCACGGTGGCGCTGCTCGCCGAGGCGCTCGCCGACGAGGGCGATAACCCGGTGTCACGCGGAAGGGTCGTCCCGCTGCGCACCACGGGCAAGCGTCCCCCGCTCTTCCTCATCCACGCCCTCGGCGGGCAGGTGTTCCGGTATCGGCCGCTCGCCCAGCACCTGGGCGAGGACCAGCCGGTCTACGCCATCCCGGCACACGGCCTCACCGCGGGCGACGCGGTACACGCCTCGATCGACGAGATGGCGGAAGCCTACGCCGGCTACATCCGCGAGATCGCCCCGGCAGGGCCGTACTTCCTGGGTGGTTTCTGCATCGGCGGGAACATCGCCCTCGAGGTCGCCCGCAGGCTGCGCGCGTCCGGCGAGACTGTGCCGTACGTCTTCCTCGCCTGGTCCTCCGCGGACGAGCCGGTGGTCGGCTCCACCCTGGAGGACGACACCGCGCTGATGGTGCACGCGCTCGCCGGCGGCGCCACCTCGCTCGACCCGCGCGAGCTCAGCATGCTCGAACCGGCCGAGCGCCTGCTGAAGATCGTCAACGCGGCCACCAAGGAAGGGCAGCTGCGGACCGAGACCGACGACCTTGATCAGATCCAGCGCTATGTGGAGGTCTTCCGCGCCAACGCGCATGCGGTGGGCCGCTACAAGCACGACATCTACGACGGGCCCGCCGTCCTGCTGATCCCGGAAGAGGACAAGGCGCCCGCCGATGAGGATTTCGGCTGGCGGCCGATCGTCCCCGGGCTGGACACCGGGCTCATCCCCGGCGCCCGCTTCAGCGCGTTGTACGACCCCTACGTCACCAGAACCGCCCACGAATGGAGGAGGTGGATGGACCGTGGCCTCGGACACGCCGACCACTGAGACACCGGCACCCGCCCCGGCCGTAAACGAGCCCGCCAGCCTCTGGAAGCACCGAGAGTTTCTCAAGCTCTGGCTCGGCTACACCACCTCGCAGTTCGGCGCCCAGGTCACCGTGGTGGCCATGCCGCTGGTGGCCATCGTCATCCTGGGTGCGAACGAGGCCGAGGTGGGCACGCTCGGCGCGGTCAGCCGCCTGCCGTTCCTGTTGTTCCTGTTCGCCGGCTTCTGGGCCGACCGGTTCCGCAAGCGGCCCACCATGATCGCCGCGGACGTCGGCCGCGCCCTGCTGCTGCTCCTGATCGTCGTCATGTACCTCACCGGGACGCTCACGCTCTTCTGGCTCGGCACGATCTCCTTCCTCTCGGTCGCGCTGTTCGTGTTCTTCGAGGTCGCCAACATGTCGCACCTGCCGTTCCTGGTGGGGCGGGAGCATCTCGGTGACGGCAACGCCAAGCTGCAGCTCAGCACGTCCGTCTCCAGGATCGCCGGAAACAGCACGGGATCCGCCCTGGTCAGCGCGTTCGCCGCGGCCCAGGTCTTGCTCGTCAACGTGGTGACGCTCATCATCTCCGCGATCAGCTGCGCGCTGATCCGCAAGCCGGAGCCGGTGCCCACACCGGGCGAGGAACGGCCGAGCGTGTTCTCCTCGATCGCCGAGGGGCTGCGCTGGGTGTGGCGTGACCCGCTGATCCGGCCGGGCGTCATCGCGGCCGGCTTCTACATGTTCTTCTACACCGGCATCGAGGTCCTGCTGCCGCTCTGGGTCGTCGAAGGGCTCGGCCTCAACCCTTACTGGCTCGGCATCTTGCTGGCCGTCGGCGCTCCCGGCGCCATTCTCGGGTCGCTGCTGGCCACGCGGACGATGAAGCGGATCGGCATCGGCCCGGCGTTCTTCTGGCCCACCGTGGTCGGCAACCTCTCGCTGTTCCTCATCGGGCTGGCCACCGGGCCGACGTGGCTGCTCATCGTCATGATCGGAGCCGCCCAGTTCCTGCTGGGCATCACCGGGCCCATCGCGATGGTGGCGAGCGGGACGTTGCGCATGGGCGCCACCCCGCAGCACCTGCAGGGCCGGGTGATGGCCTCACAGCGCGCCGTCGCCCTCAGCCTCGCCCCGCTCGGCGCCCTGCTCACGGGGCTGCTCGCGGCAGGGATCGGGATGCGGACCACGATGCTGATCTGCGCGGCGGGTGCGGTGATCCCGATCGTCGTGCTCGCGCTGTCACCCATTCCCAAGACCAAGGGCATGCCGGAACCGCAGGAGCACTGACCATGGACAAGATCACCTCAGGTGCGACCACGATCGCCGTGCTCGACGACGCCGCGCGCGGGCCCGCCGACGAGTTGCTCGTCCAGCACGGTGCCGTGCTGTTCCGCGGTCTCGGCATCGCCTCGCCCGCTGACTTCCACCGGTTCGTCAGCACGTTCGGGGAACCGTTCACCGACTACCGGCACGGCAACTCTCCCCGCATGGCCGTGCAGACCGGCGTGTGGACCTCCACCGAGTACCCGGCGGAGTACGAGATCTCCCTGCACAACGAGCTGTCCTACGCCCACCGCTGGCCCTCACGCCTGTTCTTCTACTGCGACCAGGCTCCCGAGACCGGAGGCGCGACGCCCGTCTCGGACTCCAGGGCCGTGCTGGCCGGCATCGCACCCGAGGTTCGCGAGCGCTTCGCCACCCGCGGCGTCGCCTACCTGCAGAATCTGCACGGGGGATTCGGCTTCGGCAAGTCCTGGCAGGACACTTACGAGACGGCCGACCGGGCCGAGGTGGAGAAGACGCTGGCGGAAACCGGCGCGGAGTTCCACTGGACCGATGATGAGGAGCTCAGAGTACGACAGGTCCGCCCGGCCATCCGGCGTCAGCCCGTCACCGGCGAGGAGGTCTGGTTCAACCAGGCCGAGCAGTGGCACGTCTCCAACCTCCCGGACGACGAGGCCGATGCCCTGCTGGAGATGGCAGAGACCGACGAAGACCTGCCCCTCCAGGCCACCTACGGCGACGGCAGCCCGCTGGACGTGGTCGACCTCCAGCACATCCGCGACGTCGCCAAACGGAACGAATGCTCCTTCCCCTGGCAGGAAGGCGACGTCATGATGATCGACAACCTGCTCGTCATGCACGGCAGGCACGCTTACACCGGCCCGAGAAGGATCCTGGTGGCGATGATCTGAGCGGCGTCAGCGCAGCGTCCCGACGGCCTCCATGTCCGGACGTGTGGACTTTCGTCCCCTTCCACTCAAGGTGCCTCTTTGAACCGCAGCGTTGCCAGCGCCTGGCGGCCGGCCGTACGCCGGGAGGGCCAAGCGGTCCCGGTGCGGCATCCGCCGATCGTCGCCGCGGCCCGATACCACGGCTGCACCGCGGAGACCTCCGCGGGACCTGGCAGTTGCCGCGATGTCGGCGGGCGTTGATCTTCCCGCGCCAGGCCTGCGTAGGCGATCTGCTCATCGACGGGAGCCCGTGCGGTGCTCAAAGCTCGGTGACACAACAGCTGCGCATATGTGCTGGCGGGGGAGCTCTGCATCAAGGAACCGTGAGCAGGGTGAGGAAACCGTCGAGCTGTGCGGTGAGGGTCTGGGTGGTTTCCAGGGTGGGCATGAGCGTTGCGGTGATCTGCGCGCCGAGCAGCGCGGTGAGCAGGTGCCCGATGATCTGTTCGTCGGGGATCGGCGTGCGGACCTCACCGGCTTCGCGGGCTTCGGTGAGGTAGCGCTGGAGTTGTCCGCGCCACTCGCGCATGGCGTGCTCGTGCCGCGCCGCCAGGCGGGGACTGGTGAGAGCTTTGTGCCAGAAGGGGATGACGATGCGGGCTTCGTCCCGGGTTGTGTCGTCCAGCGGCAAGATCTCCTGGCAGTAGGCGCGCAGGGCCGTCAGGCCCTGCTTGCCGGCGGTGGCGGCGGCCATGCGGCGGCCGGTCTGGACGTAGATGTGCTCGAAGGCGGCGGCCAACAGGTTGTCCTTGGTCGCGAAGTACGGTTTGAGCGCTCCGTTGGAGAAGCCGGCTTCGGCGGCGATGGCGGCCATGGTGGCCGAGTCCCATCCGGTGCGGGCGATGGTGCGCCAGGTGGCCTCGATGAGCTCCACTCTGCGTTGATCATGGTCGACGACCTTAGGCACGGCGGCTCCCTTCCGTTGGCCGATTGGAGGTCTGTACGGGCTGCTGGGTGACCGGCGGCTTACGTGCCGCTGTTGGCGAGCAGGTCGAGGACGTGCCGGTGCAGGGACGGGACGTGCTGCTCGGTCTCGGGCTTCATCAGCACACTGCGCAGAATGCGGCCGTGCGGCACGTCGGCGGCCACCCGGTGCGCGCGTGCGACCAGGGCGGCGGCATCGACGGTGTAGGTGGCCACGAACAGTGACTGCGCTGCGGGCAGCCGCATGCCCCGGGTCAGGACGTGTGTGCTGGCCCGGTCTATCTCCGACAAGCGGTCACGGGTGGGGTAGTAGGTGAGGATGTCGAGCTGCGGGGGCTGGTACAGGGTCAGCTGCTCGCCGGTCCTGATGCGCTCCGCCCAGGCCAGCGCGGCGCGCCGGCCTGGGCGCAGCGCCGCGCCCAGGCCCTCGGGCGTCAACGGCAGCAGCCGCAGTGTCAGCCACAGGGCGGCGGCCGCCGCGCCGGCGCGCGAACACTCCAGAGAGATCTCACCCAGGTGCAGTTCCTCGGAGGTGAAGTAGGTGTAAGGCGACTCGTGCAGGTAATGCCGCGCCGCGCCGGGGTCCTTGAACAGGACCGCGCCGCAGCCATAGGGCTGCAGGCCGTGCTTGTGCGGGTCGATGACGACCGAGTCGCACTCGGCGATGGCGGCGAAGGGGGCGGCAGCCACACCGTCGGGGCTGTCGTCGGCGATGAGACGGAAGAACCCGCCGTAGGCGGCGTCGACGTGCACCCGCGCCCCGTAGCGCCGGCACAGCGCGACGATGTCGTGGACCGGGTCGATCGCTCCCAGTCCGGTCGTGCCGGTGGTGGCCACCACGGTGCCGATGGCCCCGGTGCGCAGCAGCTCCTCCAAAGCCTGCAGGTCCATCGTGCCGTCGGCCGTCGTCGGGACCGCCGTGCCGTCCACTCCCAGCAGGTGGCACATGCGGGAGTGGGTGTAGTGCGCGTCAGCGCTGTAGGCCACCGCCTTGCCCGGGTGTGTCTGGCGGGCGACGAACAGGGCCTCGAGGTTGGCGATGGTGCCACTGCTGGTCAGGTGGCCCAAGTGCTGCTCGAAGCCGAACATGGCCGCCAGCTGCGCCACGACCTCCTTTTCCATCCGCGCGGTGGCCGGCCCGCCGTCCAGAGCGTGATTGTTCGGGTTGATCATCATCGCGGTCACGTAGCCGATCACCGCTGCCGGGTGCGGTGGCTTGAGCATCTGACCGACGTAGCGGGGGTGGAAGAACGGATAGTTCTCCCGCAACCGGACGCGCAGCTCCTCGGTGGCCCGCTTCAGCGCGTCCATCTCAACGTCCAAAGACGGGTGCGGGCTGAAGCTCCCGTACTCGTCCATCCAACGAGCCATCTCCGCGACGGCGGTCTGCAACTGCTCGGCCAGTGCCGCTGCGCCCGCCGGTCCGCTGTGCAGAAACCGGCTTGCGGTGTGAGGTGTCGTCACCACGACGTTCCCCCTTCCTCACCGTCACCGCACCGAGACCGGGGAGGACGGAAACCGAGAACCTTTTTTCTATGTTCATAGAAAAACTATGGTCGACAGTAGCACCGGGTCTGCGATAACGCGGGATCGGATGCGTTCTAGAATTTTCGTCTAGTGGTCGCGTGCTTCGTGTGTGCTCGGTTGCACCAATCCTGCACACCATGATCCATTGGGCATCTCCGGCTGCTGGCTGCGGTTCGTGTTCCCGGTGGGGATGACACGGCCCGGTCTTTTGCGAGTGCCCAGCTCAGCTGTCTGCCCCTCTGCGGGGTCGGCGGGCGGCCAGCTCGACTCGGGCGAACAGGACGGCCAGCACGGCCATCACGGCCAATGGGGCCAGGAGCCACAGCCAGCGCTGGGCCCACCAGCCGACGGTTGGCTCCGCCGGCAGGTTGCCGCCTAGCCCTTCATAGGCCCACAGCACCACCAGGTACGCGGTCATGTGCCAGAGAAAGATGGTCAACGCGACCACGTTGAGGGCCACCACCGGCTTCCAGACAGCCGGTCGGCGCAGCAGGCGCTCGGCGGCCGGCGTGACCAGGACCAGCAGCCCGAGTTGAAAGACGGCCAGGGCGGCGATGGTGGCGTTGGTCGGGAAGATGTTGGATTCGGCGCCGGCGGTGGCCACCATCGAGAGGGGGTAGCCCGCTCCCACTGTCAGCCCGACCAGCGCGGCCAGTCCGGCCCCGGCAACCGCCAGCCGCTGCGCCAGCGGCCGCCGCCCTAGCTCCCAGCTGCGCCAGGCGTAGCCGAGCTGGTGGCAGAACAGCCACACCAGGGCGGCGGTCACCCAGGCCGCCCAGGCCAGGTCGGCGCCGCGGTGCGCCAAGCTGCCGAGGGTGATCAGCAGCACGAGCGCTACCAGGACCCTGGCTCCGTAGCGGGCGTTCAAGCTCGCGGTGATCGGCACTGCGGCGATCAGCAGGCCGTACACGCCCAGGAACCACAGCGGCGTCAGGTAGCCGGGGAACCACTCCCACATCCATCGGTGGAGGCCGGGCAGGGCGGCCGCGATCAGCTCGCCGGCGAGCCAGACCAGGGCCCAGACGGCAGTCGGCAAGAGCAGCCGGCGCAGCCGGTCTCGGACGAACTGGCCGGCGGTCGTCCCGCGCGCCTGAGCCCGCTGCCAGCCGACCAGGTTGGCGTACCCACCGACCAGGAAGAACACCGGCATGATCTGCAGCACCCAGGTGGCCAGCCAGCCACCGGGCACGGCATGGATCGGGTTGGGCATAGCCAGGCTGCCGTCGGCGGTGCGGTGGGTGACCGACAATGTCCAGTGCCAGAGGGTGACGACCACGATGCACAGCGCGCGGGCGGCGTCGACCACCCGGTCGCGGGACGCCGGCGTGGCCGCCACCAGCCGGTCCAGCGTCGATTGACGGCCCGCGACGCGGCGGATCTGCCGGTTTTGGCGTCTGGCGCTCAGCGGTACAGCTCCTCGATGTCGGCCGCGAAGTCCTTGTGGACCAAGGCACGCTTGACCTTCAGGGTCGGGGTCAGATATCCGTTCTGCTCGGTCAGGTCGACCGCAAGGATCCGGAACCTGCGGATCGACTCGGCCCGGCTCACCGCCGTGTTGGCCTCGTCCACGGCCGTCTGCAGCCTGGCCAGCAGATCCGGATCGTCGCGAAGCTCGGCCGGGCCGGCCTGCTCGGGCCTGCCGACGGCCCGCTTCCATGACGCCAGCGCCTCGGCGTCCAGGGCGATCAGCGCGGCGGTGTACGGCCGCCGGTCGCCGACGACCACCGCCTGGCTGATGAGCGGGTGGGTGCGCAGGCGGTCCTCGAGCGGCTCCGGGGCGAGGTTCTTGCCGCCGGCGGTGACGATGATCTCCTTCTTGCGGCCCGAGATCGTCAGGAACCCGTTCTCGTCCAGGGCGCCGACGTCGCCGGTGCGCAGCCAGCCATCGGCGGTCTTGCTCTCCCTGGTCGCCTGCTCGTTGCGCCAGTAGCCCTGGAACAGGATCGGGCCCTTGATCAGGATCTCGCCGTCGTCGGCGATCCGGATCTCGACCCCGGGGAGGGGCGGCCCCACCGTGCCGATCTTCAGCGCGTGGGGCCGGTTCACGGTCGCGGCGGCAGTGGTCTCGGTCAACCCGTAGCCTTCCAGCACGGTGATGCCGATTCCGCGGAGGAAGTGGCCCAGCCGTACGCCCAGCGGTGCTCCGCCGGAGATGGCGTAGCCGACCCGGCCGCCGAGCGCGGCCCGCAGCCGCCGGTACACCAGCCGGTCGGACAGGCGGTGTGCCAGGCGCAAGAGCCAGCCTGGCCGCCCATCGTCCAGCGCCTGGCTGTAGGCCACGGCGGTCCGGTCGGCCCAGTCGAAGATTCTCCCCTTGCCCTCAGCATGGGCCCGCTGCTGAGCACTGTTGTAGACCCGCTCGAATACCCTGGGCACCGCCAGCAGGAACGACGGTTGCAGGGCGGCCAGGTCCTCGGTCAGCCTGGCCGTGTCGGCGCTGTGCGCCAGGCGCATACCCCGCTCCACGCAGGCCACCTGGATCACCCGCGCGAATACGTGCGCCAGCGGGAGGAACAGCAGGGTCGAGGCGTCCTGGCCGAAGATCCGCTCCAGGCTGTCGATCGCGACGCGAGCCTCGTACAGCAGGTTGCCGTGACTCAGCATGCAGCCCTTCGGGCGGCCGGTGGTGCCCGAGGTGTAGATGATCGTCGCCAGGTCGTCGGCCGACACCGCCCGGCGGCGCTCACGCAGCTGAGCGTCGTCCACGTCCAGCCCGCCCTCGCGGAGACGGTCCAGCCCGCCGCCGCCGATCTGCCACACCTGCAGCGGCCCGGACAGGCCCTCGGCCACGTCCTCGACCAAGCGGCGATGCGTCTCGCTCTCGACCACCACTGCGACCGGGCCGGCGTCCTCCAGCACCCAGCGGACCTGCTCGGCCGAGGAGGTCTCATAGATCGGGACCGGCAGCGCCGCCACCGTCCACAGGGCATAGTCCACCAGCGTCCACTCGTAGCTGGTGGCGGCCAGCAGCGCGACCCGATCGCCGGGCTGGATCCCGGCGGCGAGGAAGCCGGCCGCCAGGCTGCGAACGTCGGCCGCGAACTGCCTGGCCGTCACCGGACGCCAGCTGCCGGCCGACCGGCGCTGGAACAGGACCATGTCGCTGTTCACCCGGTCGTCGGCGAACACCACGTCGGCGAGCTGGGCGTCAGGGGCAACGGTTATCGGGGCCGGGACCGCATAGGCACGCATCGTTCATCTCTCTATGAGGAAAAGGCCGGCCAGGTGGCGTCGGTGAACTGCGGCACCGGGCGGCGCAGGTACGGCGGCTAGAAGCAGCCAATGAGCCTGATTCCCCAGGTCAGCAGGCGCACACATGACAAGCGAAGGCTGGATGGGCCCCGGCACGGTGGTTCACCGAGGGGGGAACATCTCCTGCCCGGGGCTCAGGAGGTGTCGCGGATCGAAGCGGTCCTTCGCATCCAAGACTGCCGGCCACGCCGGGCCGAAGTGGTCTTTCCAGTCGGCCTGCGTGAGCGCGACGGCGCTGACGGGGTAGCTGCGACCGCCGGCGGCCCGGACGCGGTCGTACACCACGCGGTTGGCTTCGACCAGGTCGTTGGCCAGGGAGGGATTGTTCTTCGGGAAGCGTACGAGGTTGACGAGGAAGGCGACGTCCTCCTCTGGAAGACGCAGCAGAGGCGTGCGAGCGTGGGCTGGCAGGAACGGGTAGACCAGAATACGGCCGTATTCGCCCAGCTCCAGCGGATCCAACGTGCGGAGGAGTTCGACGATTACGGCGTCCGTGGTCGAGTCCGGGAGGAAGGAATTCAGCCAGGGATGAGGATGGCGCCACGCGCCGGTCGAACGCAGCTGGTTCTCCAACTGGCTCAGCCTCCGGAACAGGTCGAGATACGGCATGTCGGCGCTCTCAGCCTGGGCTCGGTCGTCGGACAGGCCGGCCGGAACACCACCATCGCCGGGGAGCCCGACCGCCACCTCGATCACGTGCTGCCAGCCGGACGAGTGAGGCCGGATCGCGCCCTCGAGGTAGTCGATCCCGTCCATGGTCAGCAGACGCCGCTGGTCAGCGGTCATGGTAGGGGCATCCCGGTAGGTGAGGGTGTGCAGCCGGATCTGCTCCGGGGCCGGGACGAGGGGCAACACGGCCCGGGTGATGATGCCGAACTGGCCGAGCCCGGCGCGCACGGCGTCAAAGAGCTCCGGGTGTCGCATCGTCGAGCAGGTGACGAGGTCCCCGCTGCCGGTGACGACTTCGAGCTCGATGACGTTGCAGCTTTGGAAGCCCCGACGGAAGGTCATGCCGCCGATGCCGCCTGCGGAGATCGTCCCGCCGACCGACAGGCCGAGGTAGTCGGTGAGCACGGGTGGGGTGAGCCGGTGCGGGAGCGTGGCGTCGAGCACGGACTGCCAGGTCGCCCCGGCGTCGACGACCACTCGATCGGGCTCCACCGCGCGTACGGCGCCGAGGCTGCTCATGTCAACCACGAGGCCGCCTTCCACCTGCGCGCGGCCGTACACGGAGTGACCCTGTCCCCGCGCGGCCAGCGGCATCCGGTGCCGGGCCGCCCACCTCACCGCCGCGGCCACGTCGTGAGCCGATCCCGGCCGGAGAACGGCCAACGGCCGCCTGCTGATGAGGTGCCCGAAGTCCTCCGCCGCTGTGGCGAGGGCCTCCGGCGCGGCATCGAGGCTGCCCGCCACTGCCGGGAAACCGGCCGGCATGCCGGCGTGTCTCGGCTTCTCTCCCATCTCCATCCCTCGGTCGGTCGGGTGCACGTACCTTCACCACGGTATGGACCCGATGTGGGGGCGTCTTGAAGGGAATTAACCTGCGGTCTCTGAGCCGGTCAGAGGTCTAGTACGAACTCGTCCTGAACCCGGTGCACTCGATCGGCGGGGAGAGCGGCATCGAGGAAGCCGGTGGGTGTGGTCCCGGCGAACTCTCGGAAGTCGCGGACCAGATGCGCTTGATCGGCGTAGCCGCAGTCCGCCGCAATGCGCTCCCAGCGCGGCAGCGGGGACTCGTCCAGGCAGGAGAGCAGCCGGTTGAATCTGATCAGGCGGGCGACCGTCTTCGGCGGCAGGCCGACCTGTTGCCGAAACTTGTCGATCAGGTGCTTGTTGCTCCAGCCGACCTCGGCGGCGATGGCCCTGATGGGGATAGTGCCGCTGGTGGCGAGCAGCCGCTGCCACGCCCACGCCACGGCGGACGCCGGCCGTGGCCCGTTCTCGGCCCGGTGCAAGAGGTGTTCGTCGATGAGCCGGAAGCGGTGAGCCCAGTCCCGCGCGGCGCGTACCCTCTCCACCAAGCGGTCGCTGTCCGGGCCGAGTAGATCCCTCAGGTCCACGATGCTTGCGTTGAACTCGTGTACTGGCACGCCCAGCAGGACGTACGCGCCGATCGGTGCCAGTCGGACCTCTAGGTAGGAGGGTGCACAGGCGCCCTGGATCGTGGCGCACGAATCATGGGCGCCGTGGACGAACGCGGGGGGCCGGTGAGCGGAATCCTGGATTTTGAGGATCAGCGACACCGATGCGGTCGCCGGGCGTCGCAGGCGATCTGACTGGTCGGCGTCCGCACTGTATCCGGAGTATGCGCGAGCGAGGAGAGGGCGAAGGGCCGGATGTGGCGGACCGGCGGCCTGTGGCGGCCGTGCTTGCTCGAAATCTGCAACTATCCGGGTAGACATGGCTTCTTATCCGATAAATGCAGGCAGTGCTCGACTCTTTGCCTCCTTGAACCTCTGGTCAATGATATGGCTTGGCCTCATTCACGTTCGCTGATCATCACCACGTCCATGTCGAACCTGGCCAGCAGGCCGAGGCACTTGGCCCGGGAGTCGTCGACGCCGGCGAACGCCCCGTCGTCCAGCGCGATAGGTCTCAGGTGGGCAGGACTCGGCGACGCGGCCACATCGGGAAACTACGGCGATCCCGGGAGCGGCAGCTCACACGACTTCGAGGCCCCGATCATGATCCTCATGCGGGGCCGCCGGCGATGTCGCAAAAGAAGCCCCCGGCGGGGAAATCCGCCGGGACCTGAGCAAACACGGGCCGGTTGGCTACGCCGCGCGAACCCGCGCCTGTCGAAACGCCTGAGGCAGGTTGAAGCCCTTGGCAAAGAGCCAGATGGGCAGGACCAGGACTTCGAACAACCCGCCCGGGGCCAGCAAGATCATGCCTGGCCCCATGTCCATGTCCAGGACACTGAGGAGCTCCAGCGGCACTCCCAGCAGAAGCAGGGCGTAGCCGATGAGCCCGAGGGCCGCGATGGGCCGCGATGGGCCGAGGGACTATTCTTGAAACGAACAGCAGGTAGGTGAACACCAGGCCGCCGATAGCCGTGGGAATGTATACCCACAACATCGTATTGGGGACGGCTTGCAGCTGGGTCAGCAGGTAGATGCCGCAGGCGGCGGAGACCGCGAACTCGACAACCCTCATTACCGGGTACCAGAGGGCCAGCTTTTGGTTGAAGCCCTTAAGGACTTGGTACATGAGGAGGCCGATTCCTACCACCGCCAGGCCCGAGCACATCATGAGCGCTACGCCGGCTGTCAGCGCCGTTTTGTCGGGGTTACCGTTGATGAATGCCTGGGTGAGCGTAGTGCCGATCATGGCCGAGATCATCTGGAAGACGAACAGGGCTCCCACCGCGACAGCGATCCTTCGGGTTGTCATAACTGGACTGTCCTTTCTAAGTTTTTTGCTTGATGAGAAATTCGCCCGCCCAACGATCCTTCGACGGCGAGCAGTTTGATGACTCGGTTGGCGCCCTCACTCTTGGCGTTTGGTGACCCCGGTGACGATCGTGACTTCGTGGACCGCGAGGTATGCGGAGACCGGCGAGGTTGGCTCAGACAGTGATGACGACCTTCCCTCGCACCCTTCCGGCAACGAGATAGCGCATGGCCTCCGGCACTCGATCCAGCGAGTACGATCTGTCGATACTCGGCGTCACCTTGCCCTCCTCGATGAGGTGAGTGAGCCGCTCGATGTCGCTGGAGCGCTCCCTGGGGATGAAACCGGTGAGCCGCTGGCGCACGAACGGCGACAGGACCAGGGCGCGCATCTGCCGGTCGAGTCCCGTCACGTTGCCGCCCTCCTCGCCGCCGACGAGCACGGCCGTCCCGGTGGGTGTGAGCGCGCGGCGGAGCCGTGAGAGTGCGGGGCTCCCCGCGATGTCGACGATCAGGTCGTAGCGGTGGGCACCGTCGGCGAAGTCGTCGCGGGTGTAGTCGATGACATGATCGGCGCCGAGGGATCGGACCATGTCGAGTTTCGTGGTGCTGCACACGCCGGTGACCTCCGCCCCGAGGGCCTTGGCCAGTTGTACGGCGTAACTGCCGACGCCGCCCGACGCACCGGTGATCAACACCTTCTGCCCCTGCTGGACATCGCCGACATCGCACACACCCCGCAAGGCGGTGAGCGCCGAGATCGGAACCACCGCGGCCTGCTCGAAGGTGGTGTTCACAGGTTTGCGGGCCAGCTTGTCCTCCCGGGCCACGGCGTACTCGGCGAACGAGCCTTGGCCGATCCCGTACACCTCGTCACCGGCGGAGAACTTGGTCACCGCCGAGCCGACCGCGACGACCGTGCCGGCGACATCTCGCCCGGGCACCGGGTTCTTCGGTCCGCGGACTCCGAAGGCGAGGCGGAGCAGGTACGGCCGGCCCGTCATCAGATGCCACGTGCCCCGATCGAGCCCTGCCGCGTGCACTCGTAGGAGCACCCCATTGTCGGCGACCTCCGGTCGGGTGATCCGCGCGAGGCGCAAGACGTCGGCCGAGCCGTAGGTTTCCTGCACGATCGCCTGCATCGTGCTTCCCGCCGTCGCCCTACTGTTGCCGGCGCCGCTTGTCGCAGCGTTTTGCTGTTGAGATCCCATGACCGCTTCCCTTCGTCTAATGGTGTTCTTCGCGGGTGCCGTCCTGGCCATCTGCGCCCGTTTGCTCTACGGGGCGCTGTCGAGGGGCGCGATGGAGATCACTTCGATGTTGACCGACGTCAGATGGGCCAAGACTCCGTGCAGGTGAGAGGCGTCACTGATGTCGCCGACCAGGCGGGTGACGCCGTTGTTTGCATGGTCGATGGTGAAGTCGTCGAGGAGCGGCCGCAGGAGCCGAGCGCTGACTCGGCCTCGGATCACGATCTCGTAGGTGGTTGGCTGGGACATGGCTCGATCATCACGACGAGGGGTATGACGCGGCCTCACACGGCTCGCCATCTCACCCGGGTGAGATCCGGGCTGTAGGTTCTTGAAGGTGACCGCGATGTGGGGGATGAGCCTGGCGGCTACCAAGCTGCGTCCACCCGTGGTGCCCGGTCAGCTTGTTCGCCGGTCCCGGCTCGACGACATCCTCGCCTCCGGCATCGACAGCCATCAAGCCCGCTTGGTCTTGGTGAGCGCTCCGGCCGGCTCAGGCAAGTCAACCCTGCTGGCGTCGTGGTTGGCCGGCCGGCCCGAAGCTGTTGCGTGGCTGCAGGCAGAGGAGAGCGATTCGGATCCGGCCCGGTTCTGGTCCTACCTGGTCGAAGCCATCGGGCAAGCTCACCCGATCGCCGCAAGCGACTTGAAGTGGGTCGTGGCCGGTTCGAATGGCGACGACCTCGTCGTTGTAACCGCTCTTGTGAACGAGCTCGCCGAAGTCGCCGGCCCGCTCATTGTCGTCATCGACGACTACCACCTGATCGACAACCCTAGCGTGCAGCGGGGCATGGAACGCCTCATCGATCTCTGCCCGCACCAGGTCACCATCGTGCTCTCCACCCGGATCGATCCGCCCTTCCGGCTCGGTCGGCTACGAGTACGCAATCAGATCGCGGAGATTCGAGGTGCCGATTTACGCTTCGATACCGACGAGGCCTCCGGTCTGCTCGGTTCTGCGGCGCAATCGCTTGACCGAGCTCTTGTCGATCAGCTCTGTGGCCGCACCGAAGGCTGGGCTGCCGGACTCGTGCTCGCGGGTCTCTCTCTTGAACGGGCTACCGACCCCAGCGAATTCATCGAAGCGTTCCGAGGCGACGATCAACTCGTTGTCGAGTATCTCCATGACGAGTTCCTCGCCGCGGTCGATGTGGACGATCGCCAACGCCTCCTGGAGACATCGATCCTCGACCAGCTCAGTGGCGCCCTTGTCGATTCCGTCACCGGCACAGCCGGCGGTGCGAAGTGGTTGAGCGACACCGCAAGCGTGAACCAACTCCTGATCGGTCTCGACCGCACCCGCACCTGGTTTCGCTACCACCACCTCCTTCGCGATCTGCTTCGGCTCGAAGCGCACCAGGCGTTTCCGGAGCGGATACCCGACCTCCATGCACGCGCCGCGGCGTGGTTTGAATCCCAGGGCGACCATGGCCAAGCAATCGTCCATAGGCTTGCCGGCGGTGACGTCCACAAAGCGGCCCAACTTCTGCTCGTCCATGGACCGCGGCTTCTCGCCGGTGGCCAGACCGAAACTCTCCGGGGTTTCCTCGAACAACTTGGCGACGTGGCGAAGACCGAGACGTGGTGCGCTCTGCTGTATGGCTGGTGCGAATACATCGGCGGTCGTTATTCGCGTTCGGAGGGTTGGCTCGACATCATGCTCGATGTGGCGCCGGAGGGCTTCGACCAGACCCCGGCGATCTCCCTGCGCATGAACATCTCGCTCGCCCGAGGTGATGTTGCCACTGCGCTCGACACCGCTCGACAGGTGACCGCGACCGATCAACTGGTGGCATACTCGTGCGATCTCGCGACCGCTACCGGTGCGGCCTACGCTTGGGCGGGGCTGGCCGACGAAGCCAGGCGGGCCCTCCGGTTCGCGGCAGAGAAAGCCGCTGCCGAACGGTTCCGAACAGCACACGTCTTGGCCCTCGTGTACCAGGCCATTGTGGAGTTCGATGACGGCTCCGTAGCGAGCGCTCGGACCGCTGCGTCCGAAGCAGTGGATACTGCACAAAAGCTCGGGCTGGCCGCCTACCACGGAGTCGCACCTGCGTATGCGATTCGAGCGCGAACCGGCGCCGACCCTGCTCGCGCTCACGCGGACGCGTTGCACGCTCTGAACTTGGCCAGACGGGCGTCCACCGATCTGGCGCTTGGTTTCGTCCTGACGGCCTGCGGCGACACGCTTGTCGGCTTGGGTGATTCCGCCGGAGAGCCGCTCCTTGCAGAAGCCCGGTCCGTCTTCGCCCGGTGCCCTGACCCTGGCGTTGCAGGTCGATACTTGACTCGCACCGAATCTCGCCACGGCATCGCTGAGGGGAGGGGCAGCCGAGTCGCCGTGCTCGTTGAGCAACTGACGGAGCGGGAGATGGCCGTCCTGCGGTACTTGCCCGCGAATATGTCGCAACGCGACATCGCGTCGGAGCTGTATGTGACGCTCAACACCGTGAAGACACATTGCCGCTCGATCTACCGCAAACTCGGTGTCGGCGACCGCAAAGCCGCAATCCAGGCCGCACGCGACCTGCACCTTCTCTAGCCTCGATCTTTCTCAATCTTGATCTGGTTGGCTGAAGTGAGGGTATGTCCTGCTGGACATGATGGGCGGCGACCTCCATGAATAAGTCGGGGGCAGCAGGCACCCAGAAGCGGGCCGGCTCCTGGCCGTCCTGCCACGGACGGCACCGGCGATTCCCGGCTACCAGCTGAAGATCTCAGTTGCCGGGGTGTGGCGACGGGTCCTGATTCCGGAGAACTACTCGCTGGGTGATCTGCACCAGATCATCCGGAGGCTGTTCGGCTGGTCGGATCACCACCTACATGTGTTCAGGGTCGGCAAGCGCCGCTTCAGTGACCCCTTCCGGCCGTTGGAGGAGTGCCGGGATGAAGAGGTATGCGGGTTGAACCAGGTGCTGCCCGCACCGCGATCGGTGCTGCGGTACACCTACGATCTCGGTGATGGCCGCGGCGACAACCCGATCGAGGACTACAGCCCGGAGTACCCCGAAGAGCCGGTGCCCTTCGACCGGGATGCCATCAATCGGGCGCTGGCAAGACGGACTCTGGCAGGTGAGGGCGATGACGAGTGACGAGGCACTGACCCAGATGCCCGGCTCAGCCTTCCGGTAGGCCCTGCAACACTTCTTGCGCGCGGGTCCGCACGCGTTCGTCGCCCGTGTGCTCGATCACCGAATTCAGGAGGTCTCGGGCGATGTCGGGACGCTTCCGGCTTGTGGCGGACGTGAGCAGCATCTGGACGACATGCCAGGGCGCCTGCGCGCCGAGCTCGGGGAATGGCTCACCGGCGTGTCACCCGCTCGATGGTGATGCTGGTGATGGTCCAGGTGATCGCCGGGATGCCGGTAAGCGGGGCCGCGGGGGCGGCCGCGTTGTTCCACGCCGCCGCCAAGCTGCCACTGATCTCGTCCGCGGCGTCGGGGGCGTTGTGCACGGCGATCGTTCGCACTGCGGCGAGGTCGCCCACCTGGACCTGGACCGACCAAGAGATCTGGAACTCCCGATCGGCTACCTGTCCGACCGCGTGCTCGGCTGCCTCAAGGCGGATCGCGCCGCTCTCCATCAGCGGCCATAGCCCCGCTGTCGGATCGATCAACCAATCGAGTGCTCCTTCTGCGGTCGATGCGATCACCTCCCGAGTGTCGGAGAGGTCCTCATCATCGGTGTCGCCGATCTCGATGAAGGCGCCGCTGTCGAAATCGTCCAGCGCCTTATCGCGGAGCACAGCGAGATTGCGGACGACCACCTGCGCGGTGATAGTCCGTCGCCAACGCTGACCGGAGCGGCCGGGGTCATGAGACCCGGTCACGGGAGGCCTCTCCGGGGCGGGCAGATCAAAGAGCGTGGGGGTCTGCTCGGGCATGGCTCAGACCGTAGCGCGGCCAGCCTCTCGGGAACTGCTCGGACGGCCGACCACGACTGTTCCGTCCCGCAGCGTGGCGGCGGGCCGATGTCACCGAGGGGGAAGTCGCGGGGCATGAGGCGGGGACCTGGCGCGCGTGCCAGCGTTTGGACCCTGAGGCCATGGAGGCGCTTGCCGTGCTGGCGCGCCGGGACAAGGGCGAGGCCGAAGCGGCCCGGTCCGCGTTCGGCTCGCTGACCTTCGGCGCAGGGCTCGACAGCGTCACTCTGTACGGCCTGCAGTACTGGTTGTGGTATCAGCTGCCCACGAAATGGTGGACCGATCTGGCCGAACATCTGCAGATCGCCGCGGCGCTCGGCGCGCTCTTCCACCATCTGGGGTTGCCGCGCTATGCGGCCGTCTGCGCGTCCGACACCACCACGCAGGTCATCTCGGCCTGGCACCAGAGCCGCCAGTCCGGGTTCACGGCGCTGAACAAGGCGATGAGTGCGTCCGTGGTGGAGCCGCCCGATGTCGGGGGCGTGCTCGTCTGGGGGGAAGGTGATGGGCCTGCACGAGAACGACGCATTCCAGTTGGCGGCCGCGCAGTTGGAGGCGACGATCGCCGCGGATGAGCTGGTTCCCGGGACGCGGGGCTGGCGGGCCGTTGCCGAGCAGGTCACCCGCGAGTTCCTCACGGTGCCGCATGCCGTACCGGGTGGGGCGAGCTGGCTGGAGACGATTCACGGCGAGCGGCTGGAGACGTGGGCCATGTCGCGTGGTCCGGCACGCAAACGGCTCGCTGAGGCGGTCATGCCGCAGCTGGAGACCGTGCCGGGGGTGCCTGAGGGGGCCGCGGAGCGGCTGGCTCACCTTGACCGGGCGGCCACGTTCGGAGTCCGACATCGTGGAGGCGTGGACGCTGCGTGAGCTGGCCCGTGAGCTGAGCGCGGTACGGCGTAGCAAGCGCAGCCTGCTGCTCACCCCGGCGGGGAAGAAGCTCGCCGCGGCCGATAGCTCGACGCTGTGGACAGCGGTGACGAGCGCGTTGATCCCTGCCGATCAGGCCGAAGGCGTCGCTGTGGAGATCACACTGATGCTCCATCTGACCGGCAGGGTCGGATATCGGGAACGGTGCGCGGCGATGGCCGAGGCGATGGCCGGGGAGGGCTGGCATTCTCCGTCCACAGGCCAGCCGATCACCGGTGAGGACGTCGGCTGGCTCATCGGGGCGGTCCACCGCCGTCTGGATCTGCTGGGGCTGCTTCGCCGTCAGCGGAGTCTGGACGAGGTCGGCGACCGGCTCACCGATGCCGGGCGGACCGCGGCGCTGGCCGCGCTCCGTGCCCGGGCGTTCCGGCCCCGGACGGCTGCCGGGTTCGGCTGAGTTCTCCATCACGGGGTGCGTTTCGAGGCGCAGACGGTCGGGGGACACTGTCGCGAGCTCAAACGGCAGGGTCCCCTCGCCCTGCCATGAGCCGCTGGTCGGTGTATCGCGATCCGTTGATTCACAGAGGGTCGACACGACGGCCGCTATCAGTGGCTGGGAGTTGCGACGAGCTCACGCCGGCGTGGTCCAGCGCCGACGAGCGGCTTGAGCCGCTCGTCAACCTGGAACTGCGCGAAGTTGCTCTGCAGCTTTGAGCCACTGGAACATGATGTTCTCCTTCGTCACCTATCAATGGCATGCGGACCGTGCCAGAAAGGGGTCAATCACTGGTGGCTGCCGTGGAGAACGGTTCTGGTGCGGACGCGCTGGTGTGGTCCCAGTCGGTGTCGGACAACCTGAGCGTGCGGACACCGAGTCGGCCGAACACCACGGCGATCACGCCCAGCGCAGCGAGTTGGACCGGCATCGGCGGGTCATCGGGCAACGCGTTGTGCGCGATCGCGACGGCGGTGATCATTGCCGGGGCCCACCAGCCGATCAGGCCCGCTCGCCACGCCGCCCAGGACAGCAGCGCGATGCCGATGCCGAAGCTGGTCAGCAGGACGACGAAGATCATCAGCGCCGCATCGGAGTTGAGTCTGTCCTCAAAGGCGCGCATCTGTCCTGGATCGCCGCCGGCCAGCGATCGCATGACGAGGTAGACCGTGGCGAGCCCCATGTGGCCCAGCGCGCCCAGGAGGGTGAACAGCCCGCCGAGATGGGCCAGCAGTGAGCCGCGGTCGCGAGCCTGATGGATGACGGCGCCGATGGCCGGCACGGTGAGCACCGCCGATGCCAGCAGCATCAGCGCCGAGGCGGTCAGCAGGCCCGGGTGGCGGATGGAGGCGTCGTAGAATCCGGCTGCGCCGGTCGGATCGAGCGGGTCCTGGATCACCAGCAGCGCAGCGAACCCGAGCAGGCCGAGCCCTGCGGTGATCCGGCGAGGACGGCGGGCATCGGAGAAAACGGACATGACGTCCCTCCCATCGTCGTGACCGCCCCGATGGCGGCCACGCCTTACTGTCCTGCCAGGCGACTACGGCGGTCGTCGGCACCTCGGCTCGAAAGGTGTCAATCCAACGGACGACGGGAGAGCCGGAAATGCTCGCTCTCAGGACTGACTCGCGGCAGGTCGGCAGCGGTCTATCGTCAACTCATGGCCAGGCTCTCCGAATCGCTGGACCGGCGTGATGCGCTGGTGGCGCTGGGCATCGCGGGCCTGGCCCAGGTGGAGGTGTGGTCCGGCGTCGTCGTAGGAGGCCCCCGGCCGTTGGTGGCCGTCGCCGGGCTGGTCATGGGTCTGCCTCTGGCGTGGCGGAGGCGAGCGCCGATGGCGGTGCTGGTGATCGTGTTGACCGGCGCGATCGCCCAAGCCGCCCTCGGTGTGGATTCCAACGCCGGCTTCGCGATGTTCTTCGCCCTGGTCGTGGCGGTCTGCTCGGCGGCCTACCACGCATGGCGTCCCATGGTGGTGCTGCCGGCGTCGGTGGGCCTGGTCTGGGTGGCTGTGCTGATCGAGAAGGGCCCCTCGCCCGCCGACCTGCTGTATGCGGGGGTGCTCGTCAGTGGGGTCTGGCTGGCCGGCCATGCGGTGAGCATCCGGCAGCTGCGTACCCAGCTGTCCGAACAGCGGGCCGCGCAGGCCGAGCGGGAAGCCGCCTGGCAGGCCACGGTCGCGGTGGACCTGGAGCGGGCCCGCATCGCGCGCGAACTCCACGATGTGGTAGCCAACAGCATGGCCGCGATGGCGCTGCACATCGGCGGGATCCGCAGACTGCTGCGCCCAGAGCAGCAGGCCGAGCGGGAGGCGCTGCTGGCCGCCGAACGTAACGGGCGTCAGGCGCTGACCGAGCTCCACCGGCTGCTCGGCCTGCTTCGCCAGCCCGGACAGGCCGCGCCACACACCGCTTTGCCCCGGCTGGCCGACGCCGGCGACCTGCTCGACCCGATCAAAGCCGGAGGGCTGAACGCCGAACTGCAGATCCAGGGCACCCCGCGACCACTGCCACCCGGCATCGACCTGTCGGCGTACCGGATCCTGCAGGAGGCCATCACCAACGTCGTCAAGCACGCCGACGCCACCCGGATCGACTGCGTCATCCGCTATGACGACCAGACGCTCCACCTCGACGTCGTCGACGACGGCAGAGCACCGCGAGCCGGCCGGGCGCCACCCACAGGCGGGCACGGACTCGTCGGCATGCGGGAACGTGTGGCGCTCTACGGCGGCACGTTGCAGGCCGGGCCGCAACCGGGACACGGCTACCGCGTCACCGCCACACTCCCCATGGAGGGACCGGCCGCATGACGATCCGCGTGCTCTTGGCCGATGACCAGCAGATGATACGAGCCGGACTGCGCCTGGTCATCTCCGCTGAGCCGGACATCGAGGTGGTGGGCGAGGCCGACGACGGGCCCGCAGCGGTGACCCAGGCGCGACGGCTGCGCCCGGATGTGACGCTCATGGACATCCGCATGCCCAAGCTGGACGGCATCCAGGCCACCGCCCGGCTGTATGCCGACACTCCGCCCCCGACCCGCGTCATCGTCCTGACCACTTTCGACATCGACTCCTACGTCTACGAGGCGCTCCGCGCCGGGGCCAGCGGATTCCTGCTCAAAAACGCGGCTCCCGAAGACCTCATCCACGCCATCCGCATCGTCGCCTCCGGCGCCGGGCTGCTCGACCCGGCCGTCACGCGGCGGGTGATCGAGGAGTTCGCGCGCGCCCCCGTACCACTCCCGGCACCGCCCCAGGTCGCCACCTTGACCGTACGTGAGCTGGAGGTCCTGCACCTGGTCGCACGAGGTCTGTCCAACGCTGAGATCGCCGCCCGACTGTACGTCAGCGAAGCCACCGTCAAGACCCACGTCGCCCGCATGCTCACCAAGCTCGGCCTCCGCGACCGGGTGCAAGCCGTCGTGTACGCCTACGAGCATGGCCTCGTCCGGGCCGGCAGCTAACCCGTGACGCCGCCGCCCAGCCGAGCCTCGGCGTACACGATCAGGTGGTTCGAGGTGACCAGCGCGGGGGGCGGACTCGCCATGGTGATCATCAGGAACCGGCCGTAGCCGTCGACAGCCTCGGTAGAGTCCGACTCAGTCAAGCATGCGCTGGACGCTGCGGTGGATGCCGCACCCTGGGTGAGCAGGGTGCTGCGCAGCTTGGGATCGATGTAGCGGCCGACGATCCGGCCCCGGTTGTCGATCTGGCTGGCCTCGGACCCGCGCCCGGACGCGAACGGCGGGTGGATCGTGGTGACCCGGGCTCCACCACCCGGGCTGCTCAACGGGCGGCGTGGCCGGACAGGCCCGCGAGGAGCATTGGACTCTCGCCACGTATATGCGGGATGACCACTGCTCAGGCGAAATCATTTGGCGGGCTTGCCGAACCAGCGGGAGAGGTGGTCGTCCAGGTCCTGCTGATCGTCGCCGATCCAGGCGACGTGGCCGTCGGGGCGTAGCAGGACGCACGGAACATCCAGAACCGCAGTGGGATCCGCGAGGTAATCGACTCGGTCTGACCAGCCGCCGACGGTCAGGCGTTCGGTGCGGTCCAGCAGCAGGCCGCGGCCGCGATGCAGCAGAGCGTAGAGGTGGCCCTGTTTCACGTCGATGTCGCGCAGGCGGCGGCCCAGCAGGTCGGGGCCTTCGCCGAAGTCGTAGCGGATGTCGATCGCGGTGATCTTCTCGATCAGGTAGCGGTTGACCTCGTCGAAGTCCATCAGTTCGGTGAGCAGCCTGCGCACGGCCTGCGGGCCTGGTTCGGTGGACGACAGTTCCATCTGGGCGCGGGTGTTGTCCAGCACGTTCTCGGCGACCGGATGACGTTCGGCCTGGTAGGTGTCCAGCAGTGTTTCCGGCGCCCAGCCGCGGATCTGTGCGGCCAGTTTCCAGCCGAGGTTGAAGGCGTCCTGAACGCCCAGGTTGAGGCCCTGTCCGCCGAGGGGTGGATGGATGTGTGCCGCATCGCCGGCCAGCAGCACCCGCCCGACCCGATACCGTTCGGCCAGCCGGGTGGCATCCCCGAAGCGGGACAACCAGCGCGGGGAGTGCACGCCGAAATCGGTTCCGGCGATGGTGCGCAACTGTTGTTTGAAATCCTCGAGGGTGGGCGGTTCCGCGCGGTCGCTGACTCCCGCGGCGGGGACTACGACGCTATAGACCCTTTCGCCGAAGGGCCGCAGCCAGAATCGCTGATGGGTCTCGCGGAATTCGGTCATCTTGGCGGCGATCTCCTTCTGCGGCACGCCTACTTCCATCTCGCCCATCAGCGTCTCGGTCCGTGAGGGCTCGCCGGGGAAGCCGACGCCGAGCAATTTGCGCACCGTACTGCGCCCGCCGTCACAGCCGACGAGATAGCGCGAACGCAGCTGTTCCCCGTCGGCCAGCTCGACGGTCACACCCTCGTCGTCGTGCGCGAAACCGGCGACCGCGCAACCGCGCCGGACCTGCGCACCCAGTTCGATCGCATGTTCTTCGAGCAAATGAACGATGACCGGCTGCGGGATGCCCAGGAGATAGGCGTACGCGGAATCCAGGCCCTTGGGCGCGGGTTTGGGGATGGCGGCGAAGAAACCGCCGGCCGGACGCTGTCTTCCATGCTGGAGAATGCGATCCAGCAGTCCGCGCATCGCCATCAGCTCCAGACTGCGAATATGCAGACCGACGATGCGGACGAACGACGCGGGCTCGGTTTCCTTCTCCAGAATGAGGACCCGCACATTGTGCAGCCGCAGTTCGGCGGCCAGCATCGCACCGGTCGGCCCGCACCCGGCAATGATCACATCGAAGATGAGGGGCGCGCGATCGGCGCCGGAGGCCGGCGACCAGAGAACTCCGGGGACGTCGCCCACCGTGGAGTCACGCTCGACCCTGTCGTTCGACGACGGCTCGGCGGTGGCCTGCTGAGAGTGCATAGGTGTTGCCTTTCGGGAGTGCCTTGGTGGCGAGGCGCTCCCGGCGACACCTACGTCAATCGCCCGACCGTGACGGGAAGGGAGAGCACCCACATCGATACTGCGTTCATGGGTCTCACCTCCTCGGGCGGTGTCACGATCAACTGCAAGCTACAAGCCCGAGCATCATCCCGTCCAATCCTTTTCCGGCCACGTGATCACGACTCCAAACGGGCCTACCTGGGCACGCTCGCGCCTGCGGCCTCGTTGACGGACGCCGCCCCGTCCTCCCGCGTCAGCCATCCTTCTTTGACCAGCTTGTACACCTGGCCGGCCACAGCGCGCGCGTAGACACCATGGTCGGTATAGAGCTGCTGCAGCTTGCTCGGGGTGAACGGGGTCATATGACCGAACAGGAAGCAGTTCGGGCCGGTGCTCGCCGGATGATAGGTGGCGGTGGGCGCGTCCACCCATGGTGTGCGGACGCCGCCCACCGCGTTCCCGTGCTCGTCGAGAACGGTCTGGCCGCCGGCGTCCACCTGGATGCGCGGTGCGCGTGGTGGTGTGGCTCGGTTGCGGGCCCAGCGGTCCAGATTCATGTGGGCGGCGTTGTACAGGTAGTGCATCGGGAAGGTGGTGCCGATGCCGTCGCACTTGAAGTAGTTGTAGGTGGCGCCAATCCTGGCCAGGTCTTCAGGAGACGGGGCGAAACCGGAGGTGTAGGCGTAGGCGTGAGCCGAGCCGGGCACCTCGTACAGGCGGTACTTGTCGTCGGGCTGGTCGGAGTCGTCGCGGCGCGAGGCGCCCCGGTCCATGAAGAAATCGGTCTGTGTCTGCATCTTGATGACCGGCTCGGCGGTGGGCCGGATGAGGTCATGGTCGGCGGGTGTGGGTCCGCACTTGTTGAGCGGCTTGACACCGCTCGCGGAGGCCGCGACGAGAAAGCCGTCGTAGACGCGCGCGAGTGGATGCACCGCGTTGATGTAGCGGGTCAGGTAGGCACCCGACTGGGAATATCCGGTCGCGTAGACCTTGTCGACCTTCAAGCCGCGCAGCGGGTTGTCGCGCCCGTGGCTCTTCAGCGCCGCGCCTGTCTGGCTGAGGATGTCCCACACCAGCCCGCCCTCGGAGTCGGCGGCGGAGTTGAGCGCCCGTCCGGTGCAGCCACGTTGGTCGGGCCAGGACAGCGAGCCGTATCGGGACGGGTCGAACTTCTTCAACGACGCGACCGCGTTGGGTGCGCTGGTGATCCCCACGTAGGCGTCCCCCCGTCGCAGGTACTCATCGTGGGACGTCAGCCACATGCGGTCGAGGTCCCAACCGTTGGTCATGTTCATGATGTCGGCGACGACCGTCCCGCTGAACGCTCTGCGATCGGCCGGCCGCCGCACGATGATGCGGTTCGTGTACGGCACGGCCGTGCGCACCACCGTGACCTTGCCTGCGGCGTCGTAATCGTAGACATTGGCCCGCCCGCTCACGAGGAATTCCTCCTCGACGTAGCCGTATGCGTCCAGTGACACGGTGGAGACGTTGAACGGATGCGAATCGCCGGTGGACTGGAGGGGCCCGGTCAGCGAGGGCACGGGTGTCCTCGGCGGAGTCGCTGTGTGCGCCGTGGCGGGTACTGACAGCGCCGTCGAGACGAGCATGAACGTGCACGCGAGGGTGATGCTGCGGGACTGTCGAGACATGGGGCGGCCCTTGGTCTGCCTGATGGACTAATAGATCCGCTTAATGGGCTGCACGATAGATCCGTGCCTGCCGGGCAGTCAACAGTCAGGTTCTACCTGTCAGATCACCGAATCCACGTAGCGGACCACGGAGTGGCCCGGATTGCCTCTTTCGCCGATGGCCGACAAGGCATATAAGTAAGTATCTAGTTCGTACGTTAATCGCCGCGAAGAAGGTGAGACGCCTATGCTCACCGCCGATCATGGCATGGCAAGTCCTGTCAGCCGCCGCTCTGCGAGTCCTCCTCTGGCGCTCGCGACGGTCTGCCTCTCCGGCACCCTGGAGGACAAGCTCGCGGCCGCCTCCGCGGCGGGCTTCGACGGGATCGAGATCTATGAAGGCGACCTCATCGTGTCGAGCTGGTCGCCGAGCCGGATTCGGCAGGAATGCGCTGAGCTGGGCCTGTCAATCCACCTCTATCAGCCGTTCCATGACCTCGAGGCAGTACCTCCCGAGACATTCGAGGCCAATCTCCGTCGGGCGGAGCGGAAGTTCGATGTGCTGGAACAACTCGGCGCGAACATGATGGCGGTCTGCTCGACGACATCCATGAACGCTGTCGACGACGACGACCTCGCCGCGGAGCAACTCCACACGCTGGCCGGCCGGGCCGCGCGGCGCGGCCTGCGCATCGCCTACGAGGGCCTTGCTTGGGGCCGGTTCGTGAACACCGTCGAACACGCCTGGCGGATCGTTCGGCGCGCCGGCCATCCCGCACTCGGTTTGTGCCTCGACAGCTTCCACGTGTTCTCCCGCGGCGACGACCCCTCCAAGATTCGAGCCGTGCCGGGTTCGAAGGTGTTTCACCTGCAACTTGCCGACGCGCCGCGGCTGAACATGGACATACTGGAGTGGAGTGAGCACCACCGGTTGTTTCCCGGGCAAGGCGCTTTCGATTTGACTGACTTCCTTGGCCACGTCCTGGCCACCGGGTACGACGGCCCACTTTCGATCGAGGTGTTCAACGACGTCTGCCGGCAGGCAGATCCCCGGCATGTCGCCGTCGACGCGATGCGCTCACTGCTGTCGCTGGAGGAGACAGTCGGCACGCTCGGCTCGGTGGCGGTCCGTGAGCGCATTCAGCTGACCAACCTGCCGCCGGCTCCGCAGCTCGACGGTCACGTGTTCACCGAGCTGGCCGTGGACGAGATCTCCGGCCCGATCGTGGCGCGGGGGCTCGCCGCGCTGGGGTTCACCCATACTGGCCAGCATCGCTCCAAGCCGGTGCAGCTGTGGTCGCAGGGCAAGGCCCAGGTTCTGCTGAACTTCGCATCGCAAAGGACGGTACCGGCAGGCACTGCGGCCATCTGCGCGCTGGCCGTGGAGAGCGCTGACCCGGTCGGCTCGGCCCGGCGGGCCGAGCGGCTGCTGGCGCCCGTGTTACCGCGCGCCCGGCAGGTGGAGGAGGCCGACCTCAACTCCGTGGCGGCACCCGACGGAACGGCCGTCTTCTTCTGCCGTACAGGCGGGCACGACAACTGGCTCAACGATTTCGCTCCCACCGGCCGCGAGGCTCGCAGCGACGGCCTGCTGACCGGAACGGATCACGTCTCGCTCACCGAGTCAGTCGATGACTTCGACCAGGCCGCGCTGTTCTATCGTTCGGTGCTCGGCCTCCAAGCCACGCAGACCACCACGCTGCCCGCGCCGTTCGGGCTGATCCACAGCCGGGCCGCGACCGATCCGGAGCATCACGTCCGGATCAGCCTCAACACTGCGCCGCTGCGACGGGGCGACTGGTCGCCGGCGGTGCCGAGCCCTCAGCACATCGCCTTCGCCACCGACGACGCGATCGCCAGCGCGAGGGCGATGCGGGCGCTCGGCGCACCGCTGCTGAGGATTCCCGACAACTACTACGATGATCTCGACGCCCGTCTGGCGCTGCCGCAGCACCTCCTCGGGGCAATGCGGCAGCACTCCATCCTTTATGACCGAGATCAAGACGGCGAATACCTTCATTACTACACCGAGATGCTCGGCGCGCGGATCTTCTTCGAAGTGGTGCAGAGGATCGGCGAATACTCCGGCTATGGCGCCGCGAATAGCGCGGCGGTGCGCATGGCCGCGCACCGGAGGCGCCGGCTGACCACGCTGAGGGAGTCGTCCGCGCTTGTCAGCGGCGACCGTCTGCACGACTACTCATTGGCGCATTTGACGGCGCTGAGCCTGTCTCCGCCCGAGTTGGTGAGCGCCGCTGCTGACGCGGGCTATCGATACGTGGGCCTGCGCATGACGCGGGTCACGCCGTACGAGCCGCACCACCCCCTCGCCACCGACCCCGCTCTGATGCGGGCGACCAAAGTGCGTCTCGCGGCCACGGGAATCGAGGTGCTCGACATCGAGCTCGCCCGGATCGCGCCCGATGACGACCCCGCGGACTTCCTGCGCTTCCTGGAGGCTGGAGCCGAGCTGGGGGCCCGCCATGTCATTACCCAGCTCCCGGATCCGGACTTCGCTCGCAAAACCGACCGGTTCGCGCGGTTGTGCGAGATGGCCAGGCCTCTCGGCCTCACCATCGATCTTGAGTTCCCGTCGTGGACCCAGACGCCCAACCTCACCGAAGCCGTGCGCGTCCTGCGGGACACCGGCCAGCCCAACGCGGGAATCCTCGTCGATCTGATTCACTTCGCGCGCTCCGGCTCCAGTGTGGCCGAGCTCCGAGACCTGCCACGCGAGTGGTTCCGCTTCGCCCACGTCTGCGATGCACCAGCCGAGGCGCCGGCCACGCAGGAGGAAATCATCTACGCCGCTCGCTTCGAGCGCCTGTTCCCCGGCGAGGGTGGCATCGACGTGCACGGCATCCTTGGCGCCCTGCCGCCCGGGATCCCGTACGCTCTGGAGATCCCGCGAGCCACACTCGTGGCGCAGGTGGGCGCTAAGGAGCACGCCCGCCTCGCGATCACCGCAGCGCGTCGCCACCTCGATGCGGTCGGCCTGCGAGCAGGCCCCACTGAGGCGGCATAGATCGAGCCGCGGCCGCCGAGCCTCGACCGCGGCGGACCATCGCGCGCACCGGCACGTCCTGAGCGCGCAGCCGGCCGAGGACCGTGCGACCCGCGCCACTGGCTCCGGCTCCGGCGATGAGAACAAGGTCACTGGCAACCATCGGCCGATCTCCTCCTGCGTGGACGTGTGATCACACGCGGATTTCAGGTGCGGCGGATGGCCCGCACGGCAGTGTCGTAGAGGCCGAGAAGGTCGACCTGTCCGCCCGCGTGCACCCACTCCTGCGACGCTGCCTGGAGGCAGGTGATCGCCGCGGCCGCGATCGCGCGTGCCTGGAGGGCGCGATGGTCGGAGTCGGGCAATCGCGGCTCGATCAGCGGTGCGAGCAGATCTTGCCAGCGGGCCTGCTTCTCGGCGTGTCCGGCGCGCAGGGACTCGTTCCCGAACAGGAGCGTCGTCATCTCGAGCCGGTGCTCGGGGGTGGTCTCGATCTCCTCGATCACGTGGAACGCCGCGCGCAGCGACGCCCAGGGATCCTCATCGGCCGGACGCTCGGCGAATCGTGCGGCGATCAGTTCGCCCTGTTCGGACAGGCCGCTGAGCGCGAGGTCCTCCTTGTTGCGGAAGTAGTTGAACAGGGTCCGCCGGGAGACGCCCGCCGCGGCGGCGACCTCCTCGACCGTCGTGTCGTCGTAGCCCTTGGCGGCGAACAGCTCGAGAGCGGTGCGGGCGAGCAGCGAGCGGACCACGGCGCGGGTCTGCTCACGGATGGGTGTCGACTTCTGGGCCATGCACCCATGGTATAGACATTCATGCCATGCAGGTACTTGCACCCAGTGCATAGTCGTGCGTAGAGTGAATGGCATGAGCAAAATCGACTACAGCAACCAGACCACCATCGTCACCGGCGCCAGCTCCGGTCTCGGCGAGGAGTTCGCACGCCAGCTGGCCCGCCGCGGCTCGGATCTCGTGCTCGTCGCCCGCCGGGCGGACCGGCTCGAGAGGCTGGCCGGCGAACTCACCCGCGCCCACGGCGTCACGGTGACCGTCGTTGCCCGCGACCTCGGCCTGCCCGATGCCGGCCGCACGCTCCGCGCCGAACTCGAATCCCGCGGCATCCACGCCACGGGACTGGTCAACAATGCGGGCTTCGGCACCCACAACGCCTTCCCGGACGAGGATCCGGAGCGCCTCCAGGACATGATCGCGCTGAACGTCGGCGCCCTCGTCGACCTCAGCCGCGCCTATATCGAGCCGCTGACCTCCGCCGGCACCGGCATCCTGATCAACGTCGCGAGCCTGCTGGGCTTCCAGCCGACCCCTTACCTGAGTGTCTACGGCGCGACCAAGGCCTTCGTCCTCAGCTTCACGGAATCGCTGTGGGAGGAGACCCGGGGCACCGGTCTGCGCGTCCTCGCCGTGTGTCCCGGTGCGATGCAGACCGAGTTCTTCGACGCAGCCGGCAGCCAGGCGGCCGACTACGGCGCCAAGCGCGCAACCCCCCAGGATGTCGTCCGGATGGCTCTCGAGACGCTCGACCGTCGTTCCGCCCCGCCGTCGATGATCACCAACGGCCGCCCGCTCGCCCTCGCCAGCAAGTTCCTGCCGCGGCGCCAAGTCGTGCGGACGATGGGGTGGATCCAGCGCCGCGCCATGAGCCACGCCTGACACCACACCGAGCGGGGCCCGCCGGGCGCCGCTCCGGCCTCCGTAACCACCGACATCAACCACCGATGGGGGAGCAGTCCCATGACAGACACCATGTCCGACGTGCCCGAGTCCGGCACCATGTCCGACGTGCCCGAGTCCGGCACCATGTCCGAACCGAACACCACGTCCGCCGGCCGGTCCGACCGGGAGCGCTTCGGCGACATCCTCGCCGTCCAGCGTGCCGCCTATCTTCGCGACGGTGCGCCGTCGCTGACGAAGCGGCGCAGTGATCTGAAGAAGTTCAAGGCGGCCATGCTCGCGCGACGCAGCGCCCTCGAGGAAGCGATCAACACCGACTTCGGCCATCGCTCACGCCACGAGACGGCGATGATGGAAGTCCTGGGCGTCGTCCAGGGCATTGACTACCTGATCCGCAATCTCCGTCGATTCATGCGCCCGACCCGCCGCCACATCGCCCTGCACATGCGTTCCGGCAGCAATCGCATCGAGTATCAGCCGCTCGGTGTGGTCGGCGTCATCGCGCCGTGGAACTACCCCGTCAACCTGTCGCTGATGCCGGTGGTCACCGCGATCGCCGCGGGAAACCGCGTCATGCTCAAACCGTCGAAGTTCACACCGGCGACGAACGCCGTGCTCGCCTCGATGCTCAGCGAGCTCTTCCCCGAGGAACAGGTCGCCATCGTCAGCGGCGACGGTTCCGCGTTCTCCTCCCTGCCGTTCGATCATCTGATCTTCACCGGGAGCACCGCTGTGGGGCGAGCGGTGATGAAGGCGGCGAGCGAGAACCTCGTCCCCGTCACGCTCGAGCTCGGTGGCAAGTCGCCGACCATCGTCGCCAAGGGCAGCGTGCGGGACCGCACCGTGTCCGCCATCGTCTGGGGGAAGCTCCTCAGCGGCGGGCAGACCTGCATCGCCCCGGACTACGCACTGGTGCACGAATCCGAGGTCAACACCTTCATCGAGAGCTACGAGAGGCTGGTGAAGGCCGCCTACCCCGACGGCCCGACGAGCGAGGACTACACCTCGATCGTGAACGACCAGCAATATTCGATCCTGATCGACCTGATCGACGACGCTCGTGCCCACGGGGCGCGGATCATCGAGGTGGGACACCGGCCCGCCGACGCCTCCCGTCGTCCTCACACCCTCGCGCCGACTGTCGTGCTCGGCGTCACCGACGAAATGAAGATCGCCCACGAGGAGATCTTCGGTCCCATCCTGCCGATCTTCTCCTACGGCGATATCGATGACGCCATCGACTACGTGAACGCACGACCGCGACCACTCGCGCTCTACTACTTCGGCGACGACGACGCGGACCGGCGCAAGGTGCTCGACCGCACGACGTCCGGCAACGTCACCATCAACGGCACGATCATGCACGTCGGACAGGACGATCTTCCGTTCGGCGGCGTCGGCGAAAGCGGCATGGGCAAATACCACGGCATCGAGGGCTTCCGAACGCTGAGCCACCCCAAGGGCATATTCGTGCAGGGCCGCTGGAACACCACCAACCTCCTGCGTGCCCCCTTCGGCAAGCGGGCCGACGCTTTGCTCAACTTCTTCCTCCGATGAACACCGCCGACTCAGCTTCCGCAGGACCCTGGCCTGGTTCATCGCGCGCAAGCCGCGCGGCTTGGTGGCCGCCGCGATCCAGTATGGCCACGTCCACGTCACCATGACCCTCGGCTACAGCGGCACGTACGACTCCGGCTTCCCCGACGAGCCGGCCTTCGAGCGGTGGCTGCACCGGCTGGAGGAGCTGGTCGAGGCCGACCAGCGGCTTCAAACCAGTGAGCACGTCAGCGGGTCCGCCGCCGACATCTGCCGGCAGCGGGTCCAGTTGGGCGCTACCCAGTTCAGCGGCCGGGTGCTGCGGGCACCCACCGCCACACTCTCGCTACTGATCAGCGTGGGCGACTGAGGGCGGCCTCGGCCAGATCCGTCCACTTCTCGGCCGAGGAGTGGGGCACGACCACCCAGTCCTTCATCGCCCTGCCCTGCCCCGAGGGGTCGAACAGGGACGCCCCGGCCAGCTGGAGCGCGGCTGCGTGTTCGGGGGTGTCCCTGACCAGCCGGAACACCATCGCGCCGTCGCGCTGCAGGCTCGCGAACACCTTCCCCGCCTGATCTTTGAGCGCGGGACTCCCCATCATCCTGGAGATCCGTACACCCAGGTCGGCCAGCTCGGCGCCGACCTGCTTGAAGTCCTCTTCCGCGCTCATCGTCAGTCGGTCCCAAACTCCATGGCGGCGTGGTCGAGCAGCTCGTCGTGGTCGGGCTCTTCCCGCGTGACGCGATCGCCTCGGCTCCGCCTTCCGGCAGTACGGCGGTCAGGCTAGTCGTCATGGCGGCACCGATCAAGGCCGCATGCGGAGTGCGCCGCCGATCCTCGACTATGGGGTGCTGTGATCTTTGGCTCAAATGCTCAAGTGGTGGACGCGTGGAGTGCGATGACGTTGTCGGGTGTGGGTGCGGGAGTGTCCCGCTGTTGGGTGAGGACGGCGCTGGCGAGGGTCAGGTTGGCCAGTTGGCGTAGCCGCACCAGTACTCCGCGCTACCTGCGGTAGCCACCCTTTTGTGGGTACTTGTCGGCCGCCCCATGGTGGCCTGAAGCTTGGTCGTGCGGGCCGAAGGGCCCTCACATCCAGATGAGATGGGGAGGTTGGCGGTGTCTCAAGAGACTGGTTGCGATGCGGCCAGCTTCTCTAGGCGGCGATGGCCCCAGTCGGAAAGCGGTGCCAGCGCTTCGGAGAGCTCATGGCCGAATGAGGTCAGGGAGTACACGGTCTTCAGCGGCCGTACATCGTGCACCTCCCGGTGGACCAGTCCGTCGGCCTCCATCTCCCGCAGCGTCTGAGTCAGCACCTTCTCGGTGAGGCCCGGCAGCCGCCGGCGTAGCTCACCGGGGCGGCGCGGACCGGATTCCAGAAGCCAGAGCAATATCGTCTTCCACTTGCCGTCGATCACGGCGATCGCGGCGGTTACTCCGCAGACGTTCGGGTCCTGGGCACGGCTGCGCGTCATCTTCATCCCCATTCATCACCGTTTGCTCATTATCGAGGAGTTAAGGCATGACCTCATACGCTGAACAGTCTGCCGTCACCGTGCTCGGCCTGGGGCCGATGGGCCGGGCCCTGGCCAGTGCCTTCCTGGACGCCGGCCTGCCAACCACGGTCTGGAACCGGACGCCGGGCAAGGACGGGGAGTTGGTCGAGCGGGGCGCGGTCAGCACCCGATTGCCCGAAGAGGCGGTCGCCGCAAGCAGGTTGACCGTGGTCTGCGTGGTGAACTATGACGCGGTGGACGCCATCGTGCGGCGCGGTGCGGTCACCGACGCGCTCAAGGGGCGCACCGTCGTGAACCTGACCGCCGACACCCCGGACCGGGCCAGAGACACCGCGACCTGGGCGGCCGAGCACGGCATCGGGTACCTGGACGGTGCGATCATGACGCCGATCACGACCATCGGCACACCGGCCGGGGTATTCCTGCACAGCGGTCCCGAGGGGCTTTACCGCGAGCACCGGCCAGTGCTGGACGCCCTGGGTGGCACCCACACCCACCTCGGTGAGGACATCGGCCGAGCGGCTGCATACGACATCGCCTTGCTCGATATCTTCTGGACCGCGATGGCGGGGTATGCGCACGCGCTGGCGGTGGCAAGAGCTGAAGGGGTCACCGCGCGGGAACTGGCGCTGTTCGCCAAGGGAATCGGCACGATCCTTCCGCCGATCTTCGAGCAGGCTGCGGAGGACGTGGACAGCGGCAGGTTCTCCGGTGAGGGCAACCCGATCACCTCGGCGGTGTCGTCCATGGCCCATATCGTCCACACCTCCGAGGCCCATGGCATCGAGGCGGGCGTGATGCGTGCGGCCGAAGGCCTGGCGCGCCGCGCCATCGGACGGGGCCACGGCACCGACGGCTTCCTCCGGATCACCGAGATCCTCAACCCTCGGTGAGGTGATCGATAGTTGGCGCCTGGGGAACCGTCAGATGGGCGCCGCTGAGAGACGTTTGATCTCAGTTGGAGTTCGTTCATCGAGAAGTTATCGCGCCACCACTGATCGTGTGTTGTGTTCGGTTGGTGACTGTGCGCACAACACCTGCTGTGCCCTCGGATCGGTCAACGGCCAAGTCCGACTCCCAGGGGCGGCCTGGTTTGAAGGCCTAGAGCCGGAGAGGAAGCGGGCGGGCTGAGCGGGCACCGATGACTTCCGGGCGGCAGTGTCGTCTAAAGCATTTGTGATAGGCCACAGACGCTGCGGCCACGCGAGCGCTGCGGCCCGGGACACGCACGGTCCTCTAGCAAGTACGGTCCCCAGCCGACCCGAGACCACGGAGTTTTGATCATGGGGAAGCTGATAGCGACAGTGTTCAACTACTCCCTCGACGGCCTTCTCGCCGACGAAGGCACCGAGTTTTGGAAGTTCTGCTTCGGCCTGCCCGAAAACCGTGAGCCCGATGACCCGGCGCACCTCGACTTTCTCCAGAGCGCCTATGCGCACGTCATGGGCCGCACCGCTTACGAGGGCATCGCCGGGGCCATGACAACTTCCACCGACCACCCGTTCGCCGACATCCTGAACGCCGCGCGCAAGGTCGTCTTCTCCCGGACCCTGAAAACGGCCGACTGGGCCAACACCACCGTCGCCGCTGGTGACACGACCGTAGAGATCGACAAGCTCAGGCTGGGCGGCGACGGCCACATCGTGGTCTGGGGCGGCGTCAGCCTCTGGCGGTCGCTCATGCGGCTCGACCTGATCGACGAGCTCCAGCTGAGCGTGTTCCCCTATGTTGCGGGCGAGGGCACCCGGCTGTTCGACGGCGTCCCCAAGTCCTACCAGCTCGACCTGGCCTCCAGCATCGCCTCCAGCAACGGGATCATATATCTGCAGTACCGGCGACACCGCTGACCCAGCGGCCGGCATGCACAACGAGCAGCAGTCACGTTGCTGCGCTGGCTCCACCCGAGCGTGTACGTCTCCGAACCCCTGCTCAGCGCGCGCCGTCGACTAGGATCCGCGCGACTGACGTGCCGTTCAGCTCGGGCACGTGATGGGCGTTCAGTGACCGGAAATGGTCCGCCACATCGGCCCGGCTCGACCGCGGTCGGATCCACGGCACCGCCGGATGCCCATCAGCGGGCCAGTCGAGCCGTCAGTCGGACTGCTCGGCGAACAACTCGGCGGTGCGGTCATGATCGCCCTCGGCGATCCGGCGAAGCAACTCTTCCACGATGGCACGGGTGGCACGACTCATGTCAGGAGCCTTTCCAGTCCCGTGCGGGGTCTGCCCCGCCTTCGGCGGGCCATCCCCTGGCGGGGACGCATTCATCCACGGCCTGAAGGCCGATGGCTTTCTGTGGCTCTTGGTAAGCGAGACCCCATTCTGGGGCAGGAACGCGGCCACGGTGTAGAGGGCCCACCGCCAGTCCGAACCGGGTCTGCAGATCCGTCCCTTGAGCGAGCAACCTGATCCGCCATCAAAGCTCGCCATGGAACCGAAACCGGACTTCCACCGTCCCTTCGATAGAAGGGATCGACCAACCGCCTACAAGTCGCATCAGTCCCGTGACAGCCCCGTTCGTCGACTCCGCTGGACCCCGTTCGAACAAGGAGTACGAATCGGTGAATCCACACGCGCTTGCCCACCGGGCACACCGACACGGCTGGGATGTGCAGACCGTTCCGCGATCCTCCGGCCCTACGGTCATCCTGCGGCGTGACGGCTGGCGTCTGGAAATCGCGTTCGACGGTCACGCACCCAAGGAGGCCACTGCCAACGAACCCGGTCACAACGTCGGCAGACAGCTCAACCTCCGCTCGATCAACGACTTCGTGCGACAGCCACGGACAGATCGGTTATCTCGCCCATGCCGCGATCGGCGGCAGGGCACCAGTCGCACGAGCGACCACGAAGCGGGCGAGCATCTGGACGACCGACAGAGCGACCGCGAGCAGGACGCCGTACGGGATGATGAACGATGATCGTCATCCGACGTGGGTGACGTCATCCGAACATCTGAGGCCCGCCGTGCTCCTCAGAGGCCAGATGGGCGAGCAACTCGGGGAGCCAGGTCCAGCCCGGCCGGGGCGAAGGCCTCGCCTCGCGTGCAGCGTGCCGGGAGGTGAAAAGGCCCCGATCCCATGCCAGGTGCCGGGGACCGGGGCAAATCGCTCGTTTCAGGCTGTCTAGCCGAAGCGGAACGCGGCCAGCCGGATGTCTCCGTGCAGGTTCACCTGCAGGTCGTGGACGCCTTCCGGCGAGGTCTCCAGGTCTCCGGCGATGGTCGTCCACGCGTAGCGGCACCCGGTGACCGGCACCGGGATCTCGGCGAGCAGCCGGTCGCCCGCCAGGAACTCCAGCTTCCCCGCACTCAGACCGGCGACCTCGGCCTCGATGCGGATGGCCCCGGACAGGTCGGTGGAGCGGAACAGCAGCGTCGCGGGCTGGGCCTGGCTGGCGGGAGCGACCGCGTCGCCGGTGGTGCGGGTGGCGTCGACCAGGGTGATGCCCGAGTGGTCGTCGAAGTCGACGGCCGAGGTGCTCCTGTCGACGACGACGCGCGGCCCGGGGGTGGGACCGCTCACCGTGATCGGCGCCGCCTGGGCGATGTCACCGGCGGAGCGGCCCACCAGCACCTCATAGTCGCCGGGGTCAAGGGCGAAGGCCCCGCCGGCCACGTCCCAGTGTGCGAGGTGCTCGGCTGACAGCCGGAAGGTGAGTTCTCGGCTCTCGCCCGGTGACAGCACGACCTTGCGGAAGTCGGCGAGCCGCAGCCAGGGGGCCTCGTAGCGAGCGTTCAACGCTCGGACGTAGAGCTGCACCACCTCGGATCCCGGCCGGGTTCCGGTGTTGGTCAGCGTCATCGAGACGTCGACCGCACCGTCCGTGGCCAGGGACCCCGAGGAGAGCCGCAGGTCGCCGTAGGCGAACTCCGCGTAGGAGAGTCCGTGGCCGAAGGGGTACAGCGGGGCGGCCGGGTGGTACTGGTAGGTCCAGCCCGCCTGGACGATGTCGTAGTCCAGCGGGTGCGGGAGCTCGTCGTCGCCGCGATACCACGTCTGCGGCAACCGCCCCCCGGGGTCGGCCTCGCCGAGCAGGACGGCAGCCAAGGCTCGGCCGGTTTCCTGCCCGCCGTGGGAGGTCCACACCATGGCGGGCAGGTGCTTGTCGGCCCAGTCCAGGGCGTAGGGGTAGCTGCTCATGGTGACGAGCACGGTTTCGGGGCGGACCTCGGCGATTGCGCGCAGCAGCGCCTCCTGCCCCGCGGGCAGCGCGAGATCCCGGCGGTCTTCCGTCTCGCGGCCATTGATCAGCGGGTGGTTGCCGAGCACCACGATGGCGACGTCGGCGTCCTCGGCGGCGGCCCTGGCCTCCGCCGTACCGTCATGCAGGAGTTCCCGCTCCCAGCACTCGGCGGCGGCGGGGGTTTCGGCGGTGACGCCGAGCCGCCCGTCGACGGGGTCGACCGCGGCGTACCGGCCGGTGCGAACATTGCGCAGCACCACGCCACCGGGGACCGGTTCGAGGCGAAACGTCTCGTTGATGAACCAGGTCTTGAGCACCTCCCGGTCTGCGGTCAGTGAACCGTTGTCCTGGACGCTGAGGTAGCGGCCGGTGGCGGCGTCACGCAGGGTGCACGCCCCGCCGCCCCAGTCGACGACATCGAAGGAGGACCCGCCCAACAGTTCACCGGTGGAGCGGGCCCGCAGCGCGATCCGGTCGGCCCCTTCCACGCGGACGACCTCGCCGAGCGTCTCGTCCAGCCCCGCCGCGACGCTGATCTGGTAGGGCAGGGTGCCGCTGTACCAGTCCTCGAACAGGGTGTTCGCGAGGGGTCCGATGACCGCCACACGAGGAGTGCCCGTCAGGGGCAACAGGCCGTCGTTCTTGAGCAGCACCACCGACTCGGTCGCGGCGCGCAGGGCGAGAGCCCGGTGTTCGGCGCAGTCGATCACTTCGGGACCGATGGCGGCGTACGGGTCGAGGTCCGGGTCGAACTCCCCGAGCCGGAAGCGCAGCGAAAGTTGCCGTCGCACCGCGCGGTTGATGTCGTCCTCATCGATCAGCCCCCGGCCCAGCGCCTCCCGCAGCCTGCCGACCGGAGTCGCGCTGTCCTCGCCGTGGTCGGTGAAGCTGTCGATGCCGGCCTTGAGCGCGGCGGCATGGGATTCGGCGTGGTCGTCGAAGTAGTGCTCCAGATCGACCAGGTTGGACGGTGCCTCCGCGTCGCTGACCACGAACAGCTCGTGCCCGGTGGGCTCGGCCCACCGCCGCAGCTCCGTCTCGATGAGCGGGCTGACGTGGCAGGGACGGCCGTTGACCAGGTTGTACGCAGCCATCACGCCGGTGGCCAGGCCCGAGGCGACCACGGGCCGGAACGCTGCCAGGTCGTATTCCTGCAGCACACGGGGACGTACGCCGGAGGAGGTGACGCATCGGTCGTCCTCGTTGTTGTACGCGAGGAAGTGCTTGAGCACCGGGGCCGCACGAAGGAAGGTCGGATGGTCGCCGGTCAGACCCTTGCAATAGGCCACACCGAGCCGCGCGGTGTGCACCGGGTCCTCGGAGTAGCCCTCCTCGTTGCGCCCCCAGCGCGGGTCGCGCAACAGGTTCACTACGGGAGCCCACGCCTGCAAGCTGTTGGCGCCGGAGCCGATCACGGGCGGGCGGTGGCGGTGGAAGGCGCGCAGCTCGACCGAGATGGCCTCGGCGACCAGCCGTACCAACTCCTCGTCCCACGTCGCCCCCAGGCCAACCGCCTGCGGAAACACCGTCGCAACTCCCAGCCACCCCACGCCGTGCAGGGCTTCGGTCCCGGTGCGGAACGAGGCGATGCCCAGACGCGGCACGGCGGGCGCGTACTGGTGCAGCATCGCGATTCTTTCGTTGAGCGTTAACCGTTCGAGTAGATCGTCGACGCGCTTGCGGATCGGCAGTGCGGGGTCCCTAAAGGGAACCGTGTCGGCCGCGGACAGAGACGGGGAGCTCACGGTGTCAGACCCCTAAGCAGGCTCGATGGGACAGTGGTCAGCGGAGCGCATCGAAGCTGTCACGAGCCTGACCGACTGTCAATGCCTCACCGGAGGAAAACTTTCGTTTAATAACTTCCCTTGTGCTGCCGGAAACATGTCATGGGTCTCGCGGCGACGCAGAAGCGCTTCGACGACAGGGCCACCCGGCGAGTGGAGGGCCTGGGAGCGTCCGAGTCGTCGCAGCCGGCGCATGCGGGTGGCCATGCGAGCGGGAAACGTGCGGGAAACAATCCCTTGACAACGGGTGTGTCCGGAATCGAGAGTAATGGGCATTCCGCCTGACTACGTAGTCAGTCGGAAGGTCCGCCCAGTCTGACTACGTAGGCAGGATCGAGGAGCCCTCATGTCGGAGGCCAGGCGCCGCGCCCCTACCAGCACCGACGTCGCGCGGCGCGCCGGCGTCTCGCAGAAGACTGTCTCCCGTGTCATGAACGCCGAGCCGTACGTCAGCGCCGACGTTCGGGAGCGGGTTCTCGCGGTGGCTCGCGAGCTCGGGTATCGCCCCAACACCGCGGCCCGCGCGCTCCTTCTGGGCCGCTTCCAGCGCATCGGGATGGTCTCGCTCGGCAGTTCGCTGTACGGGCCCTCGGCGCTGCTGGTCGCGCTGGAGCGGCGGGCCCGGGAGACGAGCTATGCGTTCAGCGTGGTCCACACGTTCGAGGGCAGACCGGACAGCATCACGAGCGCGGTGGAGTCCCTGCTGGACCAGGGTGTGGACGGCATCGTGCTGTCCGAGCCGGTAGACGATGGGCAGGAGCTGCGCATCGACCCGGACATCCCCGTGCTCAGCTTCGGCAGGTTCCCCGGTCTCGACGGGCCCCGGATGGCGGTCACCGGAGCATCCGGCTTCGATGCGGGTCGGCTCGCCACCGAGCACCTGCTCGGCCTGGGGCATGCGACAGTCTGGCATGTCGCGGGGCCTGGTCAGTGGCTGGCGTCGCGCGACCGGGCCCGCGGCTGGCGGCACGCGCTCGAGTCCGCGGGGATCGCCGCGCCACCGCCGATTGAAGGGGACTGGTCGCCCGCCTCGGGTTACGAGGCCGGCCGGCGACTGGCCGCGGACCCCGAGGTCACCGCGGTGTTCGTGGCCAACGACGAGATGGCGATCGGCCTGCTGCGGGCCATGGCTGAGGCGGGCCGCGCCGTCCCCGACGAGGTGAGCGTCGTCGGGATGGACGACATCCCGGCCGCGGCGTACCTATCGCCACCGCTGACCACCATCCGCCAGGACTTCGAGGCGATCGCCGCACACGCGCTCGACCTGCTCGTCCACCAGATCGAGAACGCCCCAGGCTCGGCGACCGTCGACGACCTACCGGCGCAGCTCGTGCTACGCCGGTCGACGACCCCCCCAAGGAGTAAGAGATGACTTTGCCGAGGAAGAGACGGCTCGCCGCGGGAGCCGCCGCGGCCCTGTTCCTCGCCGGATGCGCCGGCGGCACGACCGGCGGTACCGGCGGCGGCGAGGGCAAGCCCGCCGCCATCAGCCAGGCCGACATCGACAAGGCGATGAAGACGCCGACCGAGCTCACGTTCTGGACCTGGCTGCCCGACATCGACAAGGAAGTAGCGCTGTTCGAGAAGAAATATCCTGCCATCAGCGTCAAGGTGGTCAACGCAGGTAACAGCCAGGCGGAGTACACGAAACTGCGAACGGCGCTCAAGGCCGGCAGCGGCGCCCCGGACGTGGTGCAGCTCGAGTACCAGCACATTCCCGGCTTCGCCATCACCGACAGTCTGCTGGACCTGCGGCCGTACGGCGCGGAGGCGCTCAAGGAGCGGTTCGTCGACTGGGCGTGGGGCCAGGTGAGCGGCAGGAACGGCGAAGTCTGGGCGATCCCCCAGGACACCGGGCCGATGGGGATGCTCTACCGCAAGGACATCTTCGACAAGCACGGCATCCAGCCGCCGAAGACCTGGGACGAGTTCGCCGCCGCGGCCCGCAAGCTGCACGCCGCCGACCCCGGCGTGTACCTGACCAACTTCCCCACCAACCACAACTCCATCTGGACGGGCCTGATGTGGCAGGCCGGCGTCAAGCCGTTCCAGATGAAGGGCGCCGACCAGGTCTCCGTCGACGTCGCCGGTGAGACGTCGAAGAAGCTCGCCTCCTACTGGAGCGGCCTGGTCAAGGAGGGCGTCGTGTCCACCGACGCCGACTTCAGCGACCAGTGGTTCCAGGCCCTCAACAAGGGCAGGTACGCGACCTGGCTGACCGCCGCCTGGGGCCCGCTCTTCCTGTCCACCAGTGCCAAGGAGACCCGCGGAAAATGGCGGGTCGCGCCGTTGCCGCAGTGGACGGCCGGTGAGCAGAAATCCGGCAACTGGGGCGGCTCGACCAGCGCCGTCGTCAAGATGACCAAGAACCCGATCGCCGCGGCCAAGTTCGCCGAATTCCTCAACACCGACCCCGAGTCGGCCAAGATGCTGACGACCCTGCAGTTCCTGTACCCGCCGACCAAGGCGTTGCTGAGCGACCCGGCCTTTGTCGAGCAGAAATCGGACTTCTACGGCGGGCAGCAGGTGAACAAGGTGTTCGCCGACATCAGCGGCACGGTCCCCACCGACTTCACCTGGCTGCCGTTCATGGACCAGATCAACAACGACTGGAACGAGACGGTGGGCAAGTCGCTCGCCGACAAGACCGACACGGCCGCCGGGTTGGACAAATGGCAGCAGACCATCACCACCTACGCCGAGAAGCAGGGCTTCAAGGTCGCACGATGAGCGTCATGACAGTGCCGCGGTCCCGGCGGGCGAGCGCCCGCCGGGACAGGGCGGGTTACCTCTTCGTCGCGCCGTTCCTCCTCATGTTCGTCGCCATGCTCGTGGCGCCGCTGGCGTACGCCGGATATCTGAGCCTGTTCCGGGAGCAACTGATCGGCGGTGTCAGGTTCGCCGGTCTCGACAACTACATCCAGGCGCTGAGCGACGAGCGGCTGCTCGACGGCGTGCTGCGCGTGAGCCGGTTCTTCCTCGTCCAGGTGCCGATCATGCTGGGGCTGGCGTTGTTGTTCGCCCTCGCCCTGGACAGCGGCGCGATGTGGCTGTCGCGGGTGATCCGGCTGGGGATCTTCGTCCCGTACGCGGTGCCCGGCGTGATCGCCGCGCTGATGTGGAGTTACCTGTACGGCCCGCAGTTCGGGCCGATCACCCAGCTCGCGGAGGCACTGGGCCTGCCCGCGCCGAACCTGCTCAGCAGCGACGTGATGCTGGGCTCGGTGGCCAACATCGTGACCTGGGAGTTCACCGGATACAACATGATCATCCTGTATGCCGCGCTGCGCGCCATCCCCACCGAGCTGTACGAGGCCGCGGCCGTGGATGGTGCCGGCGCCTGGCGGATCGCCTGGAGCGTGAAGATCCCCGCCCTGCGGCCCGCCCTTCTGATGGCACTGATCTTCTCGGTGATCGGCAGCTTCCAACTGTTCAACGAGCCGGCGTTGCTGCAGCGCCTGGCCCCCAACGTCATCGACAGCGCCTACACCCCCAACCTGTACACCTACTCCCTGGCCTTCGTCAGCCAGGACGTCAACTACGCCGCGGCCGTGTCCTTCCTGCTCGGGCTCGTCATCGTCGTGGTGTCGTACACCGTCCAGCTCGCCGTCGCCCGGAGGAGAAGATGACCGTCACCGCAACGGCGCCGCCCCAGGCCACGGCCGGCGCCGCCCACTCCGCCGCGGCGGGCCGGCGTCGTAGCCCGGTGCTCACGTTGGGGATGCTCGCCGTCCTGATCTACTTCCTGCTGCCGCTGTTCTGGCTGGTGGTGGCGGCCACGAAGACCACCGGCGCGCTGTTCTCCAGCTTCGGACTCTGGTTCGGCGGGGACTTCGCGCTGCCGGCCAACGTCCGGAACGTCTTCACCGCTGACGGCGGAGTGTACGTCCAGTGGCTGCTCAACACGGGGATGTACGCGCTGGTGAGCGCGGGTGGCGCGGCGCTGCTGGCCGCCCTGGGCGGCTACGGGTTCGCCAAGTTCGCCTTCCGCGGCAACAGGCTGCTGTTCGGAACCGTCCTCGGCGCGATCATGGTGCCCAGCACCGCGCTGGTCATTCCCACGTACCTGATCTTCTCGAATGTCGGGCTGGTGAACACGCCCTGGGCGATCATCCTGCCCTCGCTGGTGAACCCGTTCGGGCTCTACCTCATGCGGGTGTACGTCGAGGAGGCGGTGCCCGACAGCCTCCTGGAGGCGGCCCGCATCGATGGAGCCGGTGAGTTCCGGATCTTCCGTCAGGTGGTGCTGCGCCTGCTCGCGCCGGGCTTCGTCACCGTGCTGCTCTTCACGCTCGTCGCCACCTGGAACAACTACTTCCTGCCGCTGATCATGCTCAACGACCCCTCCCTCTACCCCGTCACCGTCGGCCTGGCCAACTGGGCCGGGCGGGCGTCGGTGGGCGGCGGCGGCACCGGCGACGTCATCCCCCTTGTGGTCACCGGCTCACTGTTGTCCATCATCCCGCTGGTCGCGGCGTTCCTGATGCTTCAGCGCTACTGGCAGAACGGCCTCACCGCCGGCGGGGTCAAGCAATGAACGAAACGAAGGGAACATACGTGTCGCGAGTGCTCTTCGGCGCCGCCTACTACCCCGAATACCACCCCAGTGAGCTGCTGAAGACCGACCTCGACCTGATGGCCGAGGCGCGCTTCTCCGTCATCCGGGTCGGCGAGTCCGTCTGGTCGACCTGGGAGCCCGAGAACGGGCGCTTCAACCTGGACTGGCTCCAGCCCACGCTCGACGGCGCGCACGAGCGCGGCATCGGCGTCATCCTCGGCACCCCGACCTATGCCGTGCCGCCGTGGCTCGCCCGCCAGTACCCCGAGATCGCCGGCGAGCGGGGCTCGGGACGGCGCATCCCGTGGGGCGCCCGCCAGGAGATGGACTTCACCCACCCGGCCTACCGCTTCCACGCCGAGCGGATCATCCGGCGCATCGTGGAGCGGTACGCCGGCCACCCGGCGGTGATCGGCTTCCAGGTGGACAACGAGCCCGGCCCGGTGCTGCTGCACAACCACGGCGTCTTCCAGCGCTTCGTTGATCATCTGCGCGACCGCTACGGCGACGTGGAGACGCTCAACGAGGAGTGGGGCCTGGTCTACTGGTCGCATCGGCTGTCGACCTGGGCCGACCTGTGGACGCCTGACGGCAACGCGCAACCGCAGTACGAGCAGGCCTGGCGCCGCTTCCAGGTCGAGCAGGTCACCGAGTTCATCGCCTGGCAGGCGGACATCGTCCGCGAATACGCCAGGCCGGACCAGTTCGTCACCACCTGCATCTCCTACGACCGGCCGGCGGTGGCCGACGACGAGTTGACCCGGCGTCTCGACGTCACCGCCGGCAACCCGTACTACGTCATGCAGGACGGTCTCGCTCTGCCCGCCGGGGAGAGCGGCCCGCAGCAGTGGGCCACCCACGACACCTGGGCGTTCTACCTCAGCGCCGACCGGATGTTCGCCTCACGTCAGGAGCCCTTCCTGGTCACCGAGACCAACGCGCAGGCCATCGGTCCGTCGTGGATGAACCAGCCCGCGTACGACGGTCAGTGGCGGCAGGCCGCCTGGGCGCTCGTCTCGCGGGGCGCGAACATGATCGAGTACTGGCAGTGGCGCACCCTGGTCTTCGGCACCGAGACCTACTGGGGCGGCGTCCTGCCGCACAGCGGCCGCCCGGGCCGCGTCTATCGGGAGATCGCCCGGATCGGCGCGGAGCTGGAGACGGCCGGCGAGCTGGTCGCGGGCCTGATCCCGGACGCCGACGTCGCGATGCTCTACTCCACGCCGAGCAATTGGGCGCTGACCGCCCAGCCGGCTCTGGCGCTACCGGACGGCGGCCCGGACCGGCGTTCCTACCAGGGCATCTTCGACCCGTTCTACCGTGGCGCGTTCGAGGCGGGCCTCCAGGTACGGGTGCTGCACGCGGCTCAGGCGGTGGCGGCCGAGCCGGGCGAGCTGGCCGCACGGCACCCGGTCCTCGTCGCCGCCGGTCTGTACGCGGCCGACGACGCCACGCTGGACTGGCTGGCGGCCTACGCCTCGGCCGGCGGCCACCTGGTGCTCGGGCCGCGCACCGCGTACGCCGATCACGAGGCACGCGCACGCCGCGAGGTCCAGCCGGCCCGGCTCGCCGAGCCCGCGGGCGTGTCGTACGACGAGTTCAGCAACCTGCCGGCCGACCTGCCCGTGCAGGCCACGACTGGCTCACCGCTGAGGCTGCCGTCCGACGCCGCGGGCACCCGATGGGCGGACGGCGTGCACGCGCAGGACGCCGAGGTGCTCGCCGACTACCGGCACCCGCACTTCGGCCGGTGGGCGGCCGTGACCACCCGCCCGTACGGCGCGGGCCGCATCACCTACGTCGGCACCATCCCCAACCCCGGCATGGCCACGGCGCTGTTCCGCTGGCTCGTCCCCGATGCCGGGTCGTGGGGCGGCATGCCGTCGGGCGTCACCTCGACCGGCGCCGTCACGGCAGACGGGCGGCGGCTGCGCTTCCTGCACAACTGGACCTGGCAGGAGGTCGCCGTCCCGGCACCGACCGCGGTGCGCGACGTGCTCGCCGGCGCCGACCATGCGGCCGGTGCGGAACTACGTCTCGGTCCATGGGATGTACGCGTCCTGCTGGAGATGCCATAGCCGTCGCTACCCCTCGCCGGCCAGCGTCATGCGCCTGCTGCGCGACCACGAACAGAACATCGCCAAGAAGCGGACGGGCTACGCCCACCAGAAAGAAACTTTCGTTTAACAACGTCCCTTGTGTTGCCGGAAACATGTCATTAGTCTCGCGGCAACATAGAAGCGCTTCGACGACTTCGAAGGGTAAACCCCCCATGAAACCCGAGTTGAACCGCAGAAGCTTCATCGGTGCCGCCGCGATGGCTCCTCTCCTCGCAGCCTGCAGCAGCGCACCCCAGCAGAAGCAGAAGGTCGGCACGAACACCAAGACCGGACTCAAGGCGGCGCTCCCGTCCTACGTGCCGAGCACCTCCGTCAAGGCGGACATCGCCTCCGTCACCGGCTCCGGCGGAGGGGTGACCGAACCCGCCTTCCTGTCCTACCCCTCCGGCGGGATCGCCACGGTCCAGGGAGTGCCGGGCAAGGGCGGCAGCTACACCGCCGTCACCCCGCTCTGGGGCACGGTGCCGTCCGCGAACAACTCCTTCTACCAGGCCATGAACAAGGCCCTGGGCGCCACCCTCACCATGAAGCCGGCCGACGGCAACAACTACGACACCATCGTCACGCCGATGGCGGCGGCCAAGAAGCTGCCCGACTGGATCCAGCTGCCGAACTGGTGGAACGCCAAGTTCGGCACCGACCGGCTGGTCGGCACCCAGCTCGCCGACCTGACCCCGTACCTGGCCGGTGACAAGGTCAAGAAGTATCCCAACCTCGCCGCCATCCCCACCGGCGCCTGGCAGGCCTGCGTGTGGGGCGACAAGCTGTATGGCATCCCCTCCTTCTCCACCAACTTCTCCGTCCCCGGCTACATCACCTACCGGCGGGACATCCTGGAGGCCAAGGGCATCACCCCCGACCAGGTGAAGTCCGTCGAGGACTACATGAACCTCGGCAAGGAACTGACCGACGCCAAGCGCGGCGTGTGGGCCTTCGACGACGTCTACACCTACATGGGCTTCGCCTGGGACATCCCGCTCAAGTGGAAGATTGAGGGCGGCAAGCTGCTCCACAAGTACGAGCTGCCGCAGCTGCTCGAGGCGCTCGACTGGCATTACAAGCTGGCCAAGTCGGGCTACCTCCACCCGGACGCGATCGCCGGACGGAACGCCGACGGCAACGCCCGCTTCTACGCGGGCAAGGTGTTGATCTCCGGCGGGGGCGCCGGCGGCTGGCACCTCGCCGACCACGAGTCGGGCGTCGCCGCCGACAAGAACTACCGGCGGGGCGCCTTCGACTACATCTCCCACGATGGCAAGAGCCCTGGACGCATGTACATGGGCGAGGGGGCCCGCATCATCAGCTACCTCAACATCAACCTGAAGCCGGAGCAGATCGAGGAGTGCCTGGCGATCGCCAACTACCTGGCGGCGCCGTACGGCTCGACCGAGTACACGCTGGTCAACTTCGGAGTGGAAGGCGTCCACCACACGATGAAGGACGGCGTGCCGACCGCGACCGAGGACGGCAAGAAGTTCGTCCAGGCCTCGACCTTTCCCTTCCTGGCCGCGCCACCCTTGGTCATCAGCAACCCCGGCGCCGACCAGGTCACCAAGGACTACGCGGCCTGGCAGGCCAAGAATGTTAACGCTCTCATCAAGCCGGTGTTCTGGAACATGAACATCAGCATGCCCCAGCAGATCTCCCTGCTGGAGACCTCGCAGGCCATCGACGACGCCATCAAGGACTGCTACCACGGCAAGAAGACGGTCGCCGAGGTCAAGGCCGTCATCGACTCCTGGAAGAAGAACGGCGTCGATCGGCTCAAGGGCTGGATGACCGAGAACGTGCTGAACAAGTACGGCACGGGCCAGTGAACGAGGGCCTGACCAGGCGGGACAGACTGCGGCGCGACCGATCCCTGCTGATCATGGTGGCGCCCGCAGTCGTCCTGCTGCTGATCTTCAGCTACGCGCCGATGGTCGGCGTCATCACCGCCTTCCAGTACTACGACCCGCTGATCGGGATCTGGGACAGCGACTGGGCCGGCCTCGACCAGTTCCAGCAGCTCTTCGCCGACTCGCGCTTCTGGCACGCGTTGACTAACACGCTCTATCTGAGCTTCGTCCAGCTCATCCTGTTCTTCCCGATCCCGATCGTGCTGGCGATGCTGCTCAACTCGGTGATCAGTGAGCGGGTGCGCAACTTCATCCAGTCCGTCGTCTACCTGCCGCACTTCTTCTCGTGGGTGCTGGTCATCACGATCTTCCAGCAGATGCTGGGCGGCGCGGGCGCGCTCAACCAGTACCTGCGCGCGCAGGATCTGGCCACCTGGGACGTGATGACCAATCCCGACACCTTCGCGCTCCTGGTCACCTTCCAGGGCGTGTGGAAGGAGGCGGGCTGGGGGATCATCGTCTTCCTGGCCGCGCTGGCCGCCATCAACCCCGGCTTGTACGAGGCGGCCGCGGCGGACGGCGCCGGGCCCTGGCGGCGGATGTGGCACATCACCCTGCCAGGCCTGCGCGGAGTGATCGTGCTGATGCTGGTGCTGCGGCTCGGCGGCGCGCTCACCGTCGGCTTCGAGCAGTTCCTCATCCAGCGCGACGCGGTCGGCCACGAGGCCGCGGAGGTGCTCGACACCTACGCCTTCTACTACGGCATCGCCACGACGAACTACAGCTTCGGCGCGGCGGCGGGCCTGTTCAAGAGCGTGATCTCGCTCCTGCTCATCTGGGGCGCCAACAAGCTGGCGCATTCCTTCGGCGAGGACGGGTTGTACCGGAAATGAGTCAAAGACCAAGTTGGCAGGAGCCGCCAACCCTGGCCGGCCAGTCAGGCAAGGGCGTCACCCTCGGTGGGGTGCTGCTGATCGTGCTGGTTCCGCTGTGGATCGTGGTGCTGACCAGCCTGTCCACCAAGGGCGCCATCAACCGGGCCGGCGGCCTGGTGATCTGGCCCGACGGGATCACCTTCGAGGCGTATGAGGAGATGCTGAAGGGCCCGACCGTGCGCACCGCGCTGCTGGTGAGCCTCGGCATCACCATCATCGGCACGGCGATCTCCATGGTCGTTTCCGTCCTGTGCGCCTACGGCCTGTCGCGATCGGGCTCGTTCGGGCACCGCTTCATCCTGGTGCTGCTGATCGTGACGATGTTCGTCAGCGGCGGCCTCATCCCGACGTTCCTGGTGGTGACCGGGCTGGGCGGCTACGGACAGTGGTGGGCGCTGATCCTCCCGGGCGCGGTCTCGGTCTTCAACATCCTGATCCTCCGCTCCTTCTACTCGAGCACCGCCGCCGAACTGATGGACGCGGCCCGGATCGACGGGGCGAGTGACTGGCGGATCCTCTGGTCTGTCATCCTGCCCACCTCGCGGGCGGTGACCGCGGTCATCGCCCTCTTCTACGCCGTCGGCTACTGGAACTCCTTCTTCAACGTCATGCTCTACATGCCGACGGAGAGCGAGAAGTGGCCGCTGCAATATGTGCTGCTGACCTACGTCAACCGCGGCGTCGGCATGCCCGGCTCGGTCAACGCCGGTTTCGGCATGGCGCACTCGCAGACCGCGCCGCTGTCTTTGCAGATGGCCGTGGTGGTCCTCACCCTGGTGCCGCTCGTGATCGTCTACCCGTTCGTTCAGAAGCACTTCCGGACCGGCGTCCTGACCGGCGCCATCAAGGGCTGAGGCATGGCGACCGAGCGCAGCGAGGGCGCCCCATCAACACAGCGACTTGGTCGCCTGCCCGGCGGAAGAGAGCAGGCGACCATAGCCGACGTGGCCAGGGCCGCGGGCGTCTCCCCAAGCACGGTCAGCTACACCCTCAGCGGCAAACGCCCCGTCTCCGCCGGGACCCGGCGGCGGGTCGAGCGTGCGGTGGCCGAGCTCGGATATCACCCCAACGCCGGGGCCCGGGCGCTGGCCGGCCGGCGCTCGCACATCCTCGCCCTGGCCGTGCCGCTCCGCACCGACGTGTACGTGCCGATCATGATGGAGATCGCCACCTCCGTCGCCGTGGCCGCCCGCAGGCATGGCTACGACGTCCTGCTGATCACCAACGACGAGGGCCCCGATGGCATCCGCCGGCTCGCCGCGAGCGGCCTGGCCGAGGGCGTCATCCTCATGGACGTCGAGCTGGACGACAGGCGCATCCCGACGCTGGGAGACCTGCAGGCGGCACTCATCGGCCTGCCCGACGATCCGAGCGGGCTGTCCTGCGTCGACAACGACTTCCAGGCCGCGGGTGCGCTGTGCGCGGATCATCTGGCTGACCTGGGTCACCGGGACGTCGCCTTCATCGGCTATGCCCCCGGCATATACCAGCGCCACGCGGGTTACGCCGAGCGTACCCTCGCAGGGTTCCGCGCACGTGCGAAGGAGCGCGGTCTGCGTTTCCTGCACCGTCCATGCGAGGGAACCTATGAGGCCACCGCAGGTACGCTCGGCCGCATCCTGTCCGACAGGCCTCACACGACCGGCTTCGTCGTGCAGAACGAGGGAGCCATCGGGCCGCTGCTCAGCCTCCTGCGCACCAGCGGGCGGACGGTTCCCGAGGACGCGTCGGTGATCGCCCTGTGCCCCGATCACCTGGCTGAGCAGCACGCACCGGCCCTCACCGCGGTGACCGGCCCGGCGAAGGAGCTCGGGCGGATCGCTGTCGAGCAGGTCATGTCCCGGATCTCCGCATCTACGCGCGGCGAGCAGCCCACCGACGAACTCGTGCTGCTCACCCCCACCCTGACCGTCCGTCAGAGCACCGGACCGGTCCCGGAACACAGCCTCATCTAGGAGCACTTCGTATGTCCCCGCATTTCCGCGACCTCGGCGAGGCCCAGGCATGGCAGGTCGAGGACGCCTTCCTGCTGGGTCCCGACCTCCTCATCGCCCCGGTCACCGAGGCCGGAGCCCGCGAGCGCGCCGTCCACCTGCCGGCCGGAGCCCGGCTCCCGATCCGAAAGGACCAGGCATGACGACCCGCCACCTGATCGACCGGCTCGGCGGCCTCGCCTTCGGCGGCGACTACAACCCCGAGCAGTGGGACGAACCGGTCTGGAAGGAAGACGACACGCTGATGCGCCGCGCCAGGGTCAACCTGGCCACCGTCGGCGTCTTCTCCTGGGCTCTGCTGGAGCCGGAGGAGGGCCGCTACGACTTCGCCTGGCTCGACGCCCATCTCGACCGGCTCCACGCCAACGGTGTGGCCGTGGACCTGGCCACCCCCACCGCCTCTCCGCCACCGTGGTTCACCCTGGCCCACCCGGACGCCCTGCCGGTCGCACCGGACGGCACCCGGCTCACCCACGGCAGCCGCGACACCTACTGCCTGGCCGCACCCGCCTACCGCAACGCCGCGGTGCGCATCGCCACCGCCCTCGCCGAGCGGTACTACGACCACCCGGCGGTCGCGATGTGGCACGTGCACAACGAGTACACCACGCTCTGCTGGTGCGACCACACCGCCGTCGCCTTCCGGGACTGGCTGCGTGCCCGCCACGACTCGCTTGAGGCGCTCAACGAGGCGTGGGGCACGGCATTCTGGAGCCAGCGCTACAGCGCCTGGGAGCAGGTGCTGCCTCCGCGTGCCACCCAGTGGCACCGCAATCCCAGCCATACTCTCGACTTCCGGCGCTTCTGGTCCGACACGGTCCTCGCCGCCTACCGGGAACAGCGCGACGCGATCCGCGCTCGCAGCGACCGGCCGGTGACGACCAACATGATGCTCCCCGGCTATCAGAACCTGGACCTGTGGGCCTTGGGCCGGGAGGTCGACCTGGTCACCATCGACCACTACCCGTGCGCAACGGGTCTGGACGCCGCCGCGGACACCGCGTTCGGCGCCGACCGCGCCCGCTCCTTCGCGGGCGGCCGTCCCTGGCTGCTGATGGAGCAGGGCACCAACACCGTCTACGACGGCGACCGCACTCTGGGCAAGGAGCCGGGCGAGATCCTGCGTCACACGCTCGGCCACATCGCCCGTGGCTCGGAGGGCGCCCTGTTCTTCCAGTGGCGGCAATCCCGTGCCGGGGCTGAGCAGTGGCACTCGGCGATGCTCCCGCACGCCGGCGCGGACAGCAGGATCTTCCGTGAGGTCCAGGCGGTCGGAGCGGCCGTCGCACGTCTTGGCGAGCTCGCGGGCTCGACGGTCACCGCGCAGGTGGCCGTGCTGCACGACTCGGACGCCTGGTGGGCGCTGGAGTCCGACGGCCTGCCGTCGGCGGACCTCGATTATCACGCGACCCTGCGCCGCGCCCACCGGGCACTGTGGGACGCCGGCGTCACTGTCGACTTCGCCCATCCCGAACACGACCTCAGCCGTTACCGGCTCGTCGTCGCTCCGGCCCTGTTCCTGCTCTCCGACGCCGGCGCCGCGAACCTGCGCCGCTACGTCGCAGACGGCGGCACGCTGCTCGTCCAGTACTTCAACGGGTTCGTCGACGACCGCCTCCATGCCCGCCTCGGCGGCTACCCCGCCATGCCGCTGCGCGAAGCGCTGGGCATTCGCGTCGAGGAACACCGGCCCCTCCGGCGGGACGAGCGGATCGTCCTGTCGGACGGCACACACGGCACCACGTGGAGCGAGTCCCTGCGCACTGAGGGCGCCGAGGCGTTGGTCACCTACACCCACGGCATGCTCGCGGGGAAGCCCGCGCTGACGCGCCATCACTTCGGCGCGGGCCGGGGCTGGTACCTCTCGACGCGCCTCGACGATCCGGGGTACGCGGTGCTGATCGGCAGACTTCTCGGCGAGACCGGGGTCAACTCCGAACTTCCCGGCCTCGAATCCGTCACCCGGCACGCTCCGGACGGCACCCGGTGGCAGTTCGTCCTCAACCACGGCGCCTACGCCGTCAGCCTGCCCGAGCCCGCCCACGACCTGCTGACGGGCGCTCCCGTGGACGAGCTGCCACCAGGCGGCTGCGCCGTACTGAAGCACGGGAAGACCCAGTGACCAGCATCACTTGGGGCCACGACGCCTTACGACTCGAGATCAGTGACGCTCGCCTGACCTACTTCGGCCCGCCCGGCGGCGAGCGCCACCGAGCTCCGCTGCCCCTGCTGGAGGTGACCGCGACCGGGCACGGCCACCACTGGTCCAGCCACCGGCTCATCGACACTGCCATCGGCGCGCGGATGCGCTACCGGCGGCACCATGCCACCGACGACGTGCTCACCGTCGAGCTGCACGACCCGGAGAGCGGTCTTGCCGCAGAGGTGATCTATCGGTCGCCGGACAATCTGCCTGTGCTTCGCAGCGAGGTGATCCTTCGGAATGAAGGCGAGCACACGCTGATCCTGGAGTCAGTCACCTCGCTCGTGGTCGGTGGTCTCGCCGTGGACACCACGGACCTGCTGTGGGCCGACAACGACTGGCTCGCCGAATACCGGTGGCAACGTAGGCCTCTGCGCCTCACCTCGCCCCAGCTCAACGGCCGGATCCGGTACGGCAATGGCAAGGGCTGTTTCACCCTGGCCGGGCAGGGCGTCTGGTCGAGCTGCGGCCACGTCCCGATGGGCGGCTTGGCCGACCGCCAGACCGGGCGCACGTGGCTGTGGCAGATCGAGCACAACGGCGGCGGCTGGCGCTGGGAGTGCGGGGAGCGCGAGGACGTGGCCTACGTGGCGCTGTCCGGACCCAGCGACACCCACCACGGCTGGCGCCACCCGCTGGCGCCCGGAGAGGCCTTCCGCACCGTGCCCGTCGCGCTCGCTGTGGATATCGGCGACGGAGCGTTCGCCGCGCTGACCCGCTACCGCCGGGCCATCCGCCGCCCACACCCGGACCACCAGCGGCTGCCCGTCATCTTCAACGACTACATGAACTGCCTGATGGGCGACCCCACGACGGCCAAGCTACTCCCTTTGATCGACGCGGCATCAGAGGCCGGGGCGGAGTACTTCGTCATCGACGCGGGCTGGTACGCCGACGCGGACGATGACTGGTGGGGCGGCGTCGGCGCCTGGGAGCCGTCCACCTCCCGTTTCCCCGGCGAACGAGGCATCCACGAGGTCCTGGACCGGGTCCGGGAACGCGGCATGGTCCCGGGTCTGTGGCTTGAGCCGGAAGTGATCGGCGTTCGCAGCCCGCTCGCCGAGTCCCTGCCTGACGAGGCATTCTTCCGCCGCGACGGCATCCGCATCACCGACACCCACCGACACCACCTGGACCTGCGCCACCCCGCCGCCCGAGCCCACCTCGACCGTGTCGTGGACCGCCTGGTCGGCGAGCTGGGCATCGGCTACCTCAAGCTGGACCACAACATCGACCCCGGCTCCGGCACGAGCACCCGTCCCGGCGAGACCCCCGCGGCCGGGCTGCTCGGCCACAATCGCGCCCATCTCGACTGGCTCGACGGCATCCTGGACCGGCACCCGCACCTGGTGGTGGAGAACTGTGCCTCCGGAGGCATGCGCTCGGACTATGCGCTGCTGTCCCGGCTGCAGTTGCAGTCCACCAGCGACCAGCAGAACCTCGAGCGCTACGCGCCTATCGCAGCCTCCGCGCCCACCGCCGTCCCTCCCGAGCAGGGCGCCGTCTGGGCCTATCCGCAGCCCGAGGACTCGCTGGATGAGGTGGCCTTCACCATGATCAGTGCGCTCCTCGGCCGGATCCACCTGTCCGGACGCATCGCGGACCTCGATCCCGACGCCCGCGCCCTCGTCCACGAGGCCGTCGCCGTCTACAAGACCATCCGGGCCGACCTGCCGCAGGCCGTACCCTCCTGGCCACTCGGCCTCCCTGGCTGGGACGACCCGTGGGTCGCGCTCGCCATGCAGACCCCGACGGCCACCTATCTCGCCGTCTGGCGGCGTGGCGCCGAAGCCACCCTCCGCCTGCCGTACCCGCACCGCGCGGAACTGCTCTATCCCTCCAACAGCAAGGCGGTGATCGGGCAGGACCAGCAGCTCACCGTGACCCTGACCACCGCTCCGTCAGCAGTGCTGCTCCGCCTCCTATGAAAGGACCACACGGGGTGTCAGACCTTACCCCCATTCCAGTCGTCGCCGGGTTCCATCCGGACCCGAGCGTCTGCCGTGCCGGCGACGACTACTACCTCGTCTGCTCCAGCTTCGAGTACTTCCCCGGTGTGCCTGTCTTCCACAGCCGCGACCTCGTGCACTGGACGCAGATCGGCAACGCCCTGGAGCGGCCGAGCCAGTTGCGCCTGTCCGCCGACACCCCCTCGTCGGCCGGGGTCTACGCGCCCACGCTCCGCCACCACGACGGCAGGTTCTGGCTGATCGTCACCGTTGTGGCCGATGGCGGCGGCAACATGCTGTTCACCGCCACCGACCCGGCCGGGCCGTGGTCCGACCCGATCCGGCTGCCCGGCGTCCCCGGCATCGACCCCGATCTGGCCTGGGACGACGACGGCACCTGCTGGTGTACGGTCGCCGGGGTCGGGCAGGTGCGTATCGACCCGCGGACGGGCGAGACGTTCGGGGAGCCGCACGAGCTCTGGTCAGGCACGCCAGGCGCCGCCGCCCCGGAGGCACCGCACCTCTACCGGATCGGCGAGTACTGGTACCTGCTCATCGCCGAGGGCGGCACCGAGCGGGGCCACGGGGTGTCGATCGCCCGCGGTCCCGCGCCCGACGGGCCGTTCGAGCCCTGCCCCGGCAACCCGATCCTGACGCACCGGAGCACCACACACCCGGTGCAGAACACCGGCCACGCGGATCTCGTCCAGGCTCCCGACGGATCCTGGTGGATGGTCCTTCTCGGGGTACGGCCCGGCGGGGGCACTCCCGGCTGGCACGTCCTGGGCCGCGAGACCTTCCTCGCCCCGGTGACCTGGGTGGACGGCTGGCCTGTCGTCGGCGAGCTCGTGCCCGGCGTGCCGAACGGATCGACCAGGGATGACTTCGACCTGGCCGAGCTCCAGGCGTGCTGGATCTCGCTGCGGAGCCGCCCGGCGGACCTGTGCACCACGAAGAAGCGGGCCGGCTGGCTGACGCTCCGTGCCCGCGGCGCCTCCCTGGACGAGCCCGATGTGACCTTCCTCGGCCGCCGCCCGCAGCACCTGAGGTGGCGCGCCCGCACCATGATCGACCCCGCACAGGGCCGTGGCGGCCTGGCCGTCCGGCTCGACGAGGGACACCACTACGAGATCGAGGCTGGAGACGGCCAGGTGCAGGTAGTCGCCCGCGTCGGCTCGGTGCGGACGGTGGTGGCCGAACATCCGGCACCCGCCGGCCCGCTGGTGCTGGCTGTCCAGACGGACGAACCGCTACCGCCGCACGGCCCGCGCTCCGCACCCGACGCGATCTCGTTCGGCGTCGAGACCGAGGCCGGCGCCCTCACCGTGCTCGCCTCGCTCGACGGCCGATACCTCTCCACCGAGGTGGCGGGCGGCTTCACCGGCCGGGTGGTCGGCATGTACGCCGCGACCGGCGCCGTCCACTTCGACTGGTTCGACTACGAGGCAAGGTCATGAATGGGCGGCGCCGAACCAGGATCCGAAGCTGTTCACCGCATCCACCCCACGGCGCACAAGGCGCAGTGGCGACTCATGGAAGGGAAGAAATGAGGAAAACCCCCCTCTCGCGCGCGGCGAGCCTCCTCATCGCGCTGATCACCGCATTAGGGCTGGCCGGCAGCCCCACCGCGGCCTCGACCGACAAGCGCACCGACAGCGCGATGGACGTCGTGGCGGCGATGCAGCCCGGCTGGAACCTGGGCAATACGCTGGACGCGTTCCCCGACGAGACCTCGTGGGGCAACCCCCTGACCACCAAGCCGCTGTTCGAGGCCATCCGCGCCCAGGGCTTCCGCAGCGTCCGCATCCCCATCACCTGGACCGACCACCAGTCCGCCACCGCGCCGTACACCATCGACGCGAGGTGGATGAACCGGGTGAAGGAAGTCGTCGACCTGGCGCTCGCCTCCGACCTCTACGTCCTGATCAACGTCCACCACGACTCGTGGCAGTGGATCTCCAAGATGCCCGCCAACCACGACGAGGTGGTCGCCCGCTTCAACGCCTCGTGGACCCAGATCGCCGCCGCCTTCCGTGACGCGCCGAGCAAGGTGCTCTTCGAGAGCGTCAACGAGCCGCAATTCGACAACGCCACCGACGAGGAGAAGATGAAGCTCCTCGCCGAGCTCAACCGCTCCTTCCACGGCATCGTCCGCGGCTCGGGCGGCCTCAACGCCGACCGGATCCTGGTCCTGCCCACCGTTCATACCAGCGCGGACCAGAAGTACCTGGACGGACTCTCCAACGAGATCACCGCGCTGAACGACAAGAACCTGGCTGCGACCGTCCACTTCTACGGCTACTGGCCGTTCAGCGTGAACATCGCCGGAGTCACCACCTTCAACGAGGAGACCCAGCAGGACCTGATCGGCTACTTCGACAGGTCGGCCAAGACCTTCGTCGACCGCGGCATCCCGGTGATCGTCGGTGAGTACGGCCTGCTCAGCTTCGACGTGGACTGGAACGCCGTCCAGCAGGGTGAGAAGCTGAAGTTCTTCGAAATGCTGGGCTACCAGGCGCGGGTCAAGAAGCTCACCACGATGTGGTGGGACAACGGCCAGCACCTCAACCGGGAGACCCTGCAGCAGTGGAAGGACCCCGGGCTGTTCGCCCAGATCAAGTCGAGCTGGACCACGCGTTCGGGTACGGCCTCCACTGATTCGATCTTCGTGCCGAAGTCGGGCGCGATCGAGGCCCGGTCACTCACCCTGAACCTGAACGGGACCTCGTTCCGCGGACTCTGGCATGGCGATGCCAGGCTCGCCCCGGGCCGGGACTACACGGTGTCCGGCGACAAGCTCACGCTCACGGCGGCGGCCCTCACCCGGCTGGCGGGCGACCGCGCCCACGGCGTCAACGCGACGATCCAGGCCAGATTCTCCTCGGGAATCCCGTGGAAGATCTATGTGATCAGCTACGACACACCGGTCTTGTCGAACGCGACCGGCACCACGGAGTCGCTGACCATTCCCACACAGTTCAACGGTGACCGGCTCGCCACGATGGAGGCCAAGTATGCCGACGGCACCAACGCCGCACCCCACGACTGGACGTCCTACAAGGAGTACGGCAGGTCCTACTCTCCCGCCTACGCCGACAACTCGATCCGCCTGCTCAAGGAGCTCGTCAGCCAGATGCGGGAGAACACGCCGCTGACGCTGACCTTCCACTTCTGGAGCGGCCCCAAGGTCACCTACCAGGTCACCAGGTCCGGCGACACGGTCACCGGCACGGCCTCCTGACCCTTCTCACCGAGAGCCGCCCCGCACATGCGGGGCGGCTCCCTTTTTTGGTCTAGGCCGTCGTCGACAGGATGAAGGCGAAGTCTGCGGCCCTGACGTCGAGCCGGAACTGGGGGAGGACGCCGGGACCGACCGCCCCGGACCCGACGCCGTGCACGACATGGTCGGTGTACAGGTAGATCAGCGGCTCGGGGACCAAATCGGTCCGGTGCCGGGCCGCCGCGAGGTGCCGGTCGCTCCAGCGCCGGGCGGCGAGGCTGAACAGAGGCGCGCCCTCGATGCGGATTCCCGCGCCCGCCCGGTCGGTGATCTCGGCCCACCGCACGTCGGCGCGAGATCCGTTGTCCTGCGGGCGGACGTACGGGGTCTGCAGCTCGTCGACCGTGGCGTGGAAGCGACCGATCCGCGCCGCCTGCCGCGAGTCGGGGTAGGCTTCGCCGGGTCCGGCGCCGAACCACTGGATCTGCGACCATTCCTCGGGAAGTTGCCAGACGAGGCCGATTCGCGCCAGGGATGGCGCCTTGTCGCGGCGTAGAAGTTCCTTGCGCTCCTCGTCCGGCAGGTCGGGGTCCACCATCGCCTCGGCGAAGGTATCCGCCCGTTCGGGCCAGTAGCCGAACGGCTCGGTGTGCACCCGCACCCGCAGGTGCCGCCCGTCCGTGTCCCAGCGGTACGTGCAGAGATAGCCGGAGTCGGAGTTGGCCGCCGAGCTTCGCACCACGACGGTCAGGCCCGCATCGCCCGCATCGACGGACACGGTCCGGTGGCGCAACCGGTCCAGGCCGCGGTCCTTCCAGTACCGGGCGTCGCCCTGCGCCCAGGCGAGGTCGTTGTCCGTGGGCGCGCGCCACAGAACCAGCTGAGGACCGTGAAAGCGCTGGTCGCCGAGGCCGGCCAGCCTCCCCGTACGTCGGTCGAAACGGGCCGGCCCGAGGGAGATGTGCTCGCCGAGCGACTCGGCGGGTACCCGTGTATCGGTCAGGGCCGTCGGGGCATTGGTCGCGGCGGGCGGAATCTGGCCCCATGCCATCACGTGACCCTCGGGCGCCCACGCGGTGGGCTCCGCCAGCTCGGCCTGCACGGTCAACCAGCGTTCGCCTTCCCCATACGCCTTCGGGACAGGGATATCGACGCACTGCCCGGCGGCAACGTGCGGCAGCGAAAGCCGCCCGTCGGCGATCGGGTCTCCGTCCTGCGAAACCGACCAGGTGAACCGCAGGTGGGACAGGTCCAGGAAGGCGTGGCGATTGCGGATCGAGATGCGTCCCGAGCTGCTCGGCTCGATGACGACGGGCTCGATGACCTTCTGGTACTCCAGCATGCCCGGTGACGGCGTCCGGTCCGGGAACATGAGGCCGTCGCAGATGTAGTTCGCGTCGTGCAGGTCCTCCCCGAAGTCGCCGCCATACGCGAAGAACTCCCGGCCCAGGGCGTCGGTGGAGCGCAAGCCCTGGTCTATCCACTCCCACACGAATCCGCCCTGGACCCGCGGGTACTGCTCGCACAGCCGCATGTACTCCGCCAGGCCACCGGGGCCGTTGCCCATCGCGTGCGCGAACTCGGTGTAGACAAAGGGCATGCCGTTGCGCCGGTCGTCCGCCGGGTCGCCCGCGCCGTCGATGGCCGGATAGAACATCTCCCCGGGGCGCAGCCGTCCCTGACCGATGCGGTGGACGACGGCCGGGGTGCGATACATCTCGCCGTAGATGTCGACGTAGCGGGCCAGCCGGTCGGCTTCGTAGTGGACCGGCCGGGACGGGTCGCGTTCGTGGATCCACGCGGCCATCGCCGCAAGGTTCTGCCCGTCGCCTGCCTCGTTGCCGAGCGACCACGCGATGACGCTGGGGTGGTTCTTGTCGCGCTCCACGGTCCGCTGGATGCGATCCAGATAGGCGTCACGCCACTGTGGATCGTCCGAGGGATTCCGCTGCCAGGGTTCGGGCCGCGTCTGGTCGAAGCCGTGCGTCTCCAGATCGCACTCCAGCATGACCCACAGGCCGAGCTCGTCGCAGAGATCCAGGAATGCAGGGTGGGGCGGGTAGTGCGAGGTGCGGACGGCGTTGACATTGTGCTGCTTCATCAGTTCCACGTCGCGGCGCATCAGCTCCTTGCTCACCACGCGGCCGCGATCGGGGTCGAACTCGTGCCGGTTGACGCCGCGCAGCACCACTCGCCGCCCGTTCACCGTCAGCACACCGGACTCGTCGATGGCGACAGTGCGGAAGCCGAAGCGTACGCGCACCTGTTCGGCCGGGGTGGCAAGCGTGGCCTCGTACAGGAACGGGTCCTCCGCGCTCCACGGACGCACCTGGCCGAACGTGAACCTCTCCGTAGCTGGGGCGGCACCCACTCCGAGCAGCGGAATGCTGACCTCGATGGGCGCCCCCGCTTCCACGTCGAATCGCACCCGCCCGCCTCCGCCGGCGACGTCATAGTCGGCGTGCACGAACACGTCCCGGATCCCGCCGACGGGCCGGGCCAGCAGCGCGACGTCGCGGAAGATCCCGGACAGCCGCCAGGTGTCCTGGTCCTCCAGGTACGTGCCCGAGGAGTACTGGTGAACCCTGACAGCCAGGACATTGCGGCCCGGACGCAGCACCTCCGAGGCGTCGAATTCCACCGGCAGGCGGCTGCCCCGGCTCACCCCCAGTTCCACCCCGTTGAGCCAGACTCGCGCGCACGAGTCCACGCCCTCGAAGCGCACCACGGCAGGTGTGCCGTCCCATGACTCGGGCAGATCGAAGACGCGGCGATAGTCACCGGTCTGGTTCTCGTCCGGAACGAACGGGGGATCCAGGGGAATCGGGTACGGGATGTTCAGATAGGCGGGCTTGCCGTACCCATGGAGCTGCCAGTGTGAGGGAACGCGAAGCCTTGTCCCATCCCATGTCGTCGTAGCCGGGCAGCTCGAAGCCGTCCGGCTCGTCGAGACCCGTCTGGGAGAAACGGAACGCCCAGTCACCGTTCAGATCGAGCCGCGGGGCGTCTGAAGCGAGGACGGCGCGCGGCGCCAGCGTGCCGTAGCCGGGCGAGAAGTCTTCGAAGTAGCGAGGGGACATGCTTTTCCTCTGGACGGCGCGAAAGTTTCTCGCGAAACCGTACTATCGAACATCTCTTGCGGGAAGCCGTGCCGTACCGGCGATGACAGGCATGCCAACAGCCATAGCGCGACTGTGTAAGCCAAGCCGTGCCACGCTCGCCTGCGTCGGTGCACGAGGCGAAACCACGGCTTGCCGTTAGAGACGGACCTCAAGCAGTGGTGAGCGGCAGAAAGTTTTTCGGCTGGCTTGCTCTATAGTTTCCTTGGTGCGGACCCGCCGTTGATGAGGAAAGGGTGAACGTGACGGATAACCGAACGGGCGAACCAGCGGCCGACGAGCAGAACGCGCGAGGTGGTGGAATCCCGTCGGTCACCATCGCCTACATCGCCGAGTCCGCAGGCGTCTCGATCCCCACCGTGTCGAAAGTGCTCAACGGACGTTCGGGGGTCTCGGAACAGACTCGTGCCCGCGTCGAAGAACTGATCAATCGGCACGGATACCGCAGGCCCTCGGGCAGCCGGAACAATATCGTGGAACTCGTGTTCCGCGAGCTCGAGAACATGTGGGCCGTGGAGATCATCCGCGGTGTCGAGCAGGTGGCCCGCAAGAACCGCGTCGGCGTCATGGTTTCGGAGTTCGGCCTCCATGACACGCCTGCGATGTCCATCGACGACACGGTCGGCCGGCGCCCTCGCTGCGTCTTGTCAGTGGCGCAGCTCTCGCCGTCCGAGCGTGAGAAGTTGAAGGCGAAAGGCATCCCGTACGTCGTTTACGACCCGATCGACGAGTTGCCGGACGGCGTCCCCTTCGTGGGCGCCACCAACTGGAGGGGTGGCCAAGCGGCGACCCGGCACCTGCTCCAACTGGGACACCGCCGCATCGCCATGATCAGTGGCCCGGATCATACGTTCTGCCGCGCCAGAGTGGCCGGCTACCTCTCCGCGCTGGCTGAAGCCAACGTCCCCGCGGATCCCGGACTCCTGGTCCGCACCCTTCTCACCCGCGAGGACGGCTGCGCCGCAGCGCGCGAGCTGCTGTCCAGGCCTGACCGGCCGACCGCGATTTTCACCGCGAACGACCTGCAGGCGCTCGGCGTCTACCGGGCCGCTCGCGACCTGGGGCTGTCCATCCCCAGGGACCTGAGCGTCGTGGGCTACGACGATCTTCCGGTCGTGGCTTGGGTCGACCCGCCTTTGACCACGGTTCACCAGCCGCTGACTGAGATGGCGGTCGCCGCCACGGAACTGGCGCTGGCCATCGGCCGTGGGGAGTCGGTTCCCCAGGTGGGACTGGAGATCGCGACGACCCTCACGGTTCGCGAGAGCACAGCACCGCCGAGGGACTGAGCCGTTTCGGTGGAGTCCCGGCCTCCCCGCGTGAGCGCGCGCCCGGACGGCGACACCGTCCGGGGCGTGACCGATGTGGCGCTTATGAACCCCCGCGGCCGGTCGGCCCAGGCCGCCGACCGGCCGCCGGTTCGCGGGGGACAGTCGGCACGCGTCAGGAGAAGCGGTCCTTGACCTTGTAGTAGGCGCCGGCGAACGGCAGGAACCAGGCCGTGCCGTTGTAGAGCGGCACGGGCACCTTACGTCGCGGAGTCGGCCCTGCCCGGCACGTCTTCCGGCAAGCCGTACCACGAGCTGTTGGACATCGGGCTGCGGCAGCTGCTGTACGCGCTGCGCCACTACCTGGACGCCGCAGGCAACAAGACGGCCGCCGCCCAAGCGGCGGATCTGTCGCGGCAGACGCTCTACCAGCGGCTGCACATCATCGAACGGCTGCTCGGCTCCGACCTGGAGTCCGGGCAGCGACGCACCGAGCTGCACGTGGCCCTGACGGCCCTCGACGTCCTTCGCCTCGGCTCCCGCTGAATGGCAGGGGTTGGTTGAAAGCGAAACAGTTAAGTTAGGCTAACCTTATCGCGATCAATTCGGACCAGGCATCACAGGACTGCTCTTATGCGCACAATCCCCCTCCGCCTCGCCGCGGCGCTGCTCCTTACCCCGCTACTGGCCGGCTGCTTCTCGGATGGCTCCGCCGGCAGGGGCGGCGCCCGGTCCGAACAGCGCATCAGAGTCGCCCTGGCCGTGCCACCGGCCCAGGCCCTCTCCCCATACAGCAACGACGCCACGGTACTGAGTAAGCTCTCCGTCGTCGAAGGCCTGACCAGGCTCGACGTCGACGGCACCGCGAAGCCCGCACTCGCCGCTTCCTGGAAACAGGCCGACGACACCACGTGGACCTTCGAACTACGCGACGCCCACTTTCAGGACGGGACGAAGGTCACCGCCGAAGCCGTCGCGAACGCCCTTGCACGCGCCTCCGACGCCGAGCCGGCACCGCGCGTGCTGAGTGACATCGAGCTGACCGCCAAGGCGCAGGACGCCCACACCGTGGTCCTCACCACCGGCACCGTCGATCCCGTCCTGCCGCTGCGCCTGGCCTCTCCCGCCCTGGGCATCCTCTCCCCGAAGGCGTATGGATCCAACGGTGCCGTCAGCCCGATCGGTGCCGGCACCGGCCCCTTCAAGATCACCAAGCTCAGCGGCAAGACCCAAGCCACCCTTGACCGCTTCGACGGCTACTGGGGCGGCAAGGCCAAGGCCGCCGGCATCGACGTCTCGTGGATCGCCGACGGCACCGCTCGCGCGAACGCCCTGCGCGGCGGATCCGTCGACATCGCCGAGTGGATCCCCACCTCCCAGGCCGAGCTCCTCGCACCCGAAACCCTCCACGAGGTCCCGTCCACCCGAACCGACAGCCTGCTGCTCAACACCGGCAGCGGCGTCTTCCGGGACGCCGCGATGCGCGCCGCCGCCCGTGAGGCCGTCGAGCCCAACGCGCTCGTGGACAGCGTCTTCGGCGGCTATGCCGACGCCGCCCAGGGACTGTTCGGCCCCGCCATGTCCTGGACCCGGGACAAGCACGTCACCGTCCAGCACATCGTGAAGGCCGCCACCGCCGAGCAGGTCAAGCAGCAGACCGGCGGCACAGCCATCACCCTGGCCACCTACACCAATCGCACCGAACTGCCCGAGGTCGCCAGCGTTCTCCAGCAGCAACTGGAGAAGGCCGGATTCACCGTGAAGCAGGACGTCCGTGAATATTCGCAGATGGAGGCCGATCTGCTCGCAGGAAAGTACGACGCGCTGGTCTTCTCCCGGGTGACGCTCCTCGACACCGGCGACCCGGTCGCCTACCTGGCCAGCGACTACACCAGCAAGGGCTCCTACAACATCACCCGGCTCGCCGAACCGGCCGTCGACCGGGCCATTTCGGCCGCAGCCGAGTCGGGCGCCGGCACGCGCCAGGACAAGGTGATGGCCGCCGAAGCCGCCGTCCTGTCCACCGACGCCGTCGTGCCGCTCATCCACGAAAAAGTCCTGCAGGGTATCTCCACCGACGTCGAAGGCGCCATCCTCGATCCGCGCGAGCGCTCCTTGGTAGGCCTCGACACCCGGCTGAAGTAGCCGAAGCAGTCACGAGAGCGCGCCCCCACGTGAGCCTCACCAGAGCCGGCTCGCGGCTCCGCCCGCCGGCCCGCGGCCGGTCCCGCAGCTCCGGCGGCCGTTGGGCCGGCCTCTTCGGCGCTCTGTTCGCCGGGGCCGGGCTGCTGACCGTCATCGCCCTGCTGCCCTGGATCTCCGGTACGGACGCGGCGCTCACCATCCTGCGTGCCCGTTCCGGCGAGCAGGACCCGTCCCCCGAGGCACTGGCCGCCGTACGTGAACAACTCGGTCTGGACGCCGGTCCGGTGGCCGCCCTCCGCCACTGGCTGGGAGCTCTGGTACGTGGCGATGCGGGGACCTCCTGGGTCTCCGGCGAGCCGGTGGCGCCCGCCCTCGGCACCGCGCTCGGCGTCTCACTCACCCTCACCTCGGCCGCACTCATGGTCACCCTCACCGTCGCCGCGATGGTCTGCGCCCGGACGCTGTGGTTGGGCGCCCATCGCCGGCTCACCCGCAACCGGGCCGGAATCGGCGCGGCGGTGGTGGCGGCACTGCCCAAGTTCCTGCTCGCAGCCGTGCTCTCCACCATCCTCGGCGTACACCTGGGCTGGTTTCCGCCGTATGGCTGGGAGGGGCCGTCGTCGATGGTGCTGCCCGCGCTCGCCCTCGGTGTGCCCTCCGGCGCGATGATCGGCGGACTGCTCGACCAGGCGCTGCCCGCCGCGTTCCGTGAGCCCTGGGCCCGTGCGGCGACCGCCAGCGGAATGCCGCCTGGGTGGATCATGCGTGCCGCGCTGCGCCGCACGGTGCCGGGCGTACTCCCGCAACTGCTGCCCACCGTGGTCAGCCTGGCCGGGGGCGCGGTCGCCGTCGAGAAGATCTACGCCATTCCCGGCCTCGGCATGCTCACCCTCGATGCCGCCATCGCGCAGGACCTGCCCGTCCTGCAGAGCGGAAGCCTCGCCCTGATCCTGCTCGGCGCCGGCGCGGGACTGCTCGTACGCTTGGCACGACGCTCCCTGCTCGGCCCCGCTCTACGCGACGGGGCGCTGCCGTCGCTACCCCTGCCCGGCCTGCATACTGGACGCGCGCTGCCGGCCGTGGCCATCGGGTGCGCCCTGCTGCTCGCCACCGTCGTCGGGCTCGGGCTGTTGCGTGACCCCATCCAGGTGGACACCGCCGGGCGGCTGCTGGCTCCCTCGTACGAGCACCCGCTCGGCACCGACGCGCTCGGGCGCGATCTGCTCGCCCGGCTGGGGCACGGCGCACTCCGCACCACGGCGCTGGCCTTCGCCGTCACCGCCGTCAGTCTTGTCCTCGGTGTGCTCGCCGGACTGGCGCGCCAGGTCACGGCCGGTCTGACCGACATCGTGTCCACCTTGCCGGTGATCCTGGCGGGCCTGCTGGTCACGGCCGTCACCGGACCGTCGGCGCTCGGCGCGGCGCTGGCCGTCTGCTTCGTCGGGTGGAGCCCGTACGCCGCCCAGACCGCCGCGCTGTTGGAGCAGGAACGCGCCGCAACGCACATAGCCGCCTCCCTCGCCCTGGGGGCGAGCCGCCGCCACCTGATCCGGCGTCATCTGTTGCCCGCCCTGGTCCCGCCACTGCTGCGCAACGCCCTGCTGCGGCTGCCGACTGTCGTCCTCGTCCTTGCCTCTCTCGGCTTCCTCGGGCTCGGCGAGCAGCCGCCCGTACCCGAATGGGGGCGGTTGCTGTCGGAGAACCAGTCATACGCGGAGCTCGCGCCGTGGACGGTGCTCGGCCCGGCCACCGCGCTCTCCCTTCTGGCAGTGCTCGCCGTCGCGGCGACCGCTCTGCTGAGTCGCGCCGGCCGACGAGCGTGAACCCTCATCGGCGCGACCATGCTGATCGGAGCGGTCGCCGGCCGTAAACAACGTCACCTTCCCCGGCGGCGCCTGGACCCAGGACGTCAGCCGCGGCGAGCCGGCTGCTTGAGGCGGTCCGTGGTCAGGCGGTGAAGCGTGCGGGGCGGCGCTGCGGCCATGGGTCCAGCGTTTCCAGGGCGGAGGCGAGGCGGATGAGCACGGCCTCGTCCCAGGGGCCGGCCACGAGCTGTGCGCCGATGGGGAGGCCGGTGGGGGAGCTGTGCAGGGGGAGGGTGATCGCAGGCAGGCCGGTGATGTTGCAGACCGCGGTGAAGGAGATCATCTGGGTTTCGGTGACCCGCAGTCCGTCGGGGTTGTCGTTGGCCTCCTGGAGGACGGCGTCGACGGGTGGCGGGGGGCAGGCCATGGTGGGCGTGAGCAGGACGTCGAAGTCGCGGCCCCACTGCGCGACGACAGCGCGGGATTCCAGCTGCAGGCGGAACGCGGCCTCCACGTACTCGCCGGAGTGCCTGGCCGCCGCGCGCTCCATCCGGCGGCGCAGATGCGCCTCGGCCAGCTCGGGCCGGTCGTAGGGCATGGCCCACAGGTTGGCGTCCAGCACGGTCTGCGCGTACCCCGCGATGGCCTCCTCGCTGAAGAAGCGGGGAGCGACGGGGAAGACGTCGTGCCCGAGGGATTCCAGGAGCCGCGCCGCCCGCTCGGCCGCCTCCACGCACACGGGGTCCACCGGCAGGCCGGTGGGCGCCTGAGTGAGCAGGCCGACGCGCAGCCGCCCGCTGTCGCGCCCCACCTCCTCGGCGAAGGGGCGTTCCGGCGCCGGCGCCTGGTACCAGGCCAGCCGGTCCGGCACGGACATGACGTCGAGCAACACGGCGGCGTCACGCGTGTAGCGGGTAACGGCTCCCTCGACGGTGGCATGCTCCCACGCCGCCACCTGCTGCGGCACCCGCCCTCTGCTGGGCTTCAGCCCCACCAGGCCGCAACTGGACGACGGCATGCGGATGGAGCCGCCGCCGTCGTTGGCGTGCGCCACCGGGCTCAGCCCGGCCGCCACCGCGGCCGCCGCGCCGCCGCTCGACCCGCCGGGGCTGCGGGACGGGTCCCAGGGGTTGCGGGTGCTGCCGAAGCGGCGGTTCTCCGTGGTGGACAGCAGGCCCATCTCCGGACTGTTCGTACGCCCCATGAGCAGGAATCCGGCGTCAAGGAACCGCTCGACCACGGGCTCGCTCGAAGTCCGTGGATGATCATTCACCCCCAGTGATCCGTAGGTGGCCGGTTGCCCCGCCACCTCGGTCAGCTCCTTGATGGGAATCGGCACTCCGTGAAAGGGCGGCAGATCCGCGCGATCGGCGACGGCCTGCTCGGCCCGCCGGGCGGCGGCGCGCACCTCGTCGTCATTACGCCAGACGAAGCAGGTGAGGCCGGGATCGTAACGGTCGATCCTGCGCAAGTAGGTGTCGACGATCTCGACAGGGCTCAGCTCTCGTTTGCGTACAGCCGTGGCGAGGTCGACGGCGGCGGCGAAGGGATCCATATCAGCTCCAAACAGGCAAATCAGCGAACCATGAGCAGCTCGTCGAGCCGCTGACGGGTTTCCTGGCCGACCGGCGCGTCGAGCACGACCCGGCCCGCCTCCATGACGAGGGCGCGGTGGCAGTGATCGAGCAACAGCCCGGCATGCTGGTCGACGACGATCACGGCGACGCCGTGCGCGGCGACGGTGGCGAGCGCGGTCAGCACCTCGCTCACGAGTGAGGGCTGCAGGCCCTGGGTCAGCTCGTCGATCACTATCATGCGCTGCCCGGCCAGGATCGACCGCGCCACCCCGACCTGCTGTTTCTGCCCGCCGGACAGGGTGCCGGCCGGCTGGCCGGCCCGCTCGGTCAGCAGCGGGAACAGCTCCCGCGGGTCGACGGCCGGGACGAACCCTCTCCGTGTGGCCAGCCGGATGTTCTCGGCGACGGTCAGCGACGGGAAGACGCCGCGGTCTTCGGGCATGAGGGCGGCGCCCCACCTGGCGAGCAGGTCGGGACGGCCCGGCGGCACGGGACAGCCGTCGAAGTCGACCTCGCCGCCCTGCCGGTCGGCCAGGCCGAAGACTGTGCGCAGCAGGGTCGTCTTGCCCGTGCCGTTGCGTCCCAGCAGCGCGACCACCTCGCCCGCCGCGACCTCCGTGGTCACTTCGCGGACGACGTTCGCCTGGCCGTATCCGCCGGACATTCCGCTCAGCGTCAGCATCGGCCCGCTCCCAGGTACGCCTCGCGCACAGCCGTGTCGGCCACGATGTCGTCCATGGGGCCGTGGGCGATGATCCGGCCGCCGTGCAGGACGACGACGTCGTCGGCGAGCTCTCTGACGATCTCCATGTCGTGTTCGACGACGAGCATGGCGCAGCCGGTCCGTACGGTGACCTGTTTCAGCTCCTGCGTCAGCCGTCGGGCGTCCTGCCGTCCCATGCCCGCCGTCGGCTCGTCCAGCAGGACCAGCCTCGGGGCGCCTGCCAGCACCATGGCCAGTTCCAGGCGGCGGCGGTCGGCCAGGGGGAGGGTGCCCGCCTCGATCGCGTCGTTCGTCACCAGATCCTCGTACTCCTCGGGCAGCTCGGCCGGGACCGGCGCCTCCATGCGTGCCAACCGGATGTTGTCGGCGGGGGACAGCGCCGTGATGACGCTGGGGATCTGGAACATGCGGCCCACGCCCATGCGTACCCGGCGGTGCACCGGTACGGCCGCCGCGTCCCGGCCGAAGATGCGCAGTGTGCCGGCGTCGGCCGCGAGCTGGCCGGCGACGATGGCCAGCAGCGTGCTCTTGCCCGCGCCGTTGGGCCCGATCAGGCAGACGCACCGGCCCGGCGGTACGACGAGGTCCACGCCGTCGAGAACTCGGACGGGGCCGAAGGACTTGGCGATCCCGTCCAGGCACAGCGCGGCGTCGCGACCGGCCGCGGGCGGCGTATCGGCCCGCTGGTCCAGGGAGACGGCCGCGGGCGATGTCCTCCTGTCCCGGGAGGCGGCCGGAGGCAGCGTCACGCCGGGCCTGCCGCCCGACGGCCAGGAGCGGGCGAGCCCGGCCAGCCCGGCCGGCGCGACCTGGACGACCAGGACGAACAGGGCGGCGAGCCCCAAGACGTACCAGCCCAGCCAGGCGGTGCCCAGGATCTGCTGACCGGTCGTGAGCGCCACCGCGCCGAGCAGCGGCCCCAGCGTCGACTCCCGGCCGCCCAGGGCGAGCCAGACCAGGACGCTGGTCGACAACCCCAGGCCGAACACGGGCGGCGACACCAGTCCGGCAACGGGGGCGTACAAGGCACCGGCGATCGTCGACACGACCGCGCTCGCGGCGAAGGCGGCCGAACGGACGCGGATGGTGTCGATGCCCGACTGCGCGGCACGTTCCGGATTCCGGGCCGCCGCCGTCAGGCGCGCCCCGAACCGGCTGCGGACGATCAGCAACGTGCACAGCCCCACCACCACGACGACCGCGACCAGTGTCCGGTAGTAGGTGGACACGATGTCCGAGGTGGACACCGGCAGGCCGTTGGTCCCGTTGGTGAGCGACGTGAGCGTGGTGGCCGCCTTCTGAAGGAGCAGGCTGACCCCGAGCGTCAGCAAGATCAGCGGCGCGTCGGGTACTCCCGAGGCCAGGCCGATGCGGACCACGACCAGCGCGATCATCGTTGCCGCCGCAAGCGCCACGGCCAGCGCGAGCATCAGGGGGATGCCGTGCCGCTCGCTCAGCGCCACCGCGTAGGCGCCGCAGCCGAAGAAGGCCGCGTGGCCGACGCTGAGGAGCCCGGCCCGTCCCCAGGCCAGATCCAGCCCGTAGGTGAACAGCCCGAAACACAGGCCGAGGGTCAAGGTGGCAACGGTGAAGGCGCTGAGCCCGAAAGGCGCCGCCGCCAGGGCCACGATCAGCAGCGCGGTGACGGCGCCTGCCATGCGAGGAGCGCTCACGGGCAACCCTGCTTGGCAACGGTGTCGGTGATCTGGCCGAGGTTACGCGTCACCGCGTAGGCGCCGCCCGGCCCGATGGTGGTCTCCAGCATGTCCGCCTGAAGGAGGTGGTTGGCCGGCTCGAAGTACGTGCCCTTGCCCAGCGGCGAGTCGAACCGCATCCGCCCGATCTCACTGTTGATCGCCTTGGGGTCGTTGCGGCCGGCCTTGCCCGCGGCGGCGAGGAAGAACTGGACGCCGAAGTAGGCGTTGCCCGCGACCTCGGGAATGGGTTGCGTCCACTTGTAGGCGGCCCGGTAATCGGTCACGAACTTCTTGCTCTCGGCGTGGTCGAGCCGATCGGTCCAGCGCACGACGTGGGTGCGCCCGTTCACCAGATCGCTGAGCGCCGGATAGTAGTCGGCGTCCAACGGCGCGCCGTCGTAGCCCAGCTCGCCGCGGAACAGCCCGAACTGCTGGCCCTGCTTGCTGAAGGCCACCGCGTCCGCGCCGACCACCATCGACAGCAGCACGTCCGGCTTGGCGTCCTTCAGCCTGGTGATGACCGACTGCCAGTCCGTCTGGCCGAGCGGGCTGTACTCCTCCGCGACGATCGTCCCGCCGGCCGACTTGGCGACCTCTTTGACGATGCCGGCGTAGAAATGCGGATAGTTGTAGTCCGACCCGGCGATGGCGACCCGCTTGCCGTGCTTGCGAATCAGCTTGGGAACGCTCGGGAGGAGGATCTGGCGGGTGGACTCGCCGAAGCCCCACGCGTAGCGGAAACAACGCTCGTTGTCGCCCAGGATGGCGGTGCCGAACGGCACCTCGGAATCGTTCGCGACCTTGCTCACCGCTTCCGCGGTGTCGCCGGTGATGGTGCCGAACAACATCGACACGCGGTCCTGCTGGATGAGCTTGCGGGCCAGCTGCGTGGAGGTCGCCGGGTCGCCCGCATCGTCGGTGACCACGTACTCGACCTTCTTGCCGTTGACCCCTCCGCTGTCGTTGACCTTCCGCACGCCCAGCTCGAAGCCGCGCTGGAGCGCCTTGCCCGTCTCGCTCACGGGGCCGGTGAGCGGGAGGACCACCCCGATCTTCAATGGCGCGCCGGCGTCGTCGGCGGCGCTGGACACGGCCGAGCCGCTGCACGCCGCCAGCGACAGCAGGGCCGCCGCGGCCGTCGTGGCTACGGCCGCGCGGGAGTAAGGATGCGACGGGACCATGAGAGCAACCTCCGTACGTGGGAACGCGACCGGAGCGCCGCGGTCCCGATGACGACGATGTAGAAGAGCACGTCGGCGAGCGTGTCGGTGAGCCAGGTACGCAGCAGCACGGCCAGCGCGGCCACCAGGAACGCCGCGGCCACCGCAGACCCGAGCGCACCCGGGCGGCTGAACAGCAGCGCGAAGAACATGGGCACGAGCAGCCCGAAGCCCATCGTCGGATTCACCGCGAGCAACGGGCTGTACAGTGCCCCGGCCAGCACCGCCAGCAGCCCGCCGGCGACGAAGGCCGCGATCCGCATCCGGCGCGGATCGGTGCCCAGCAGCGCCGCCATCGTGGGATTGTCCGCGACCGCGCGCAGCGTGAGCCCCCAGCCCGTCCGGTAGGTCACCAGCAGGACGACTCCGATGACCACCACCGCGACCAGGCCGGCCACCAGGCGGTAGGCCGGATAAGACGTGCCGAGCAGCTCGACCGTGCCGCCCACGGGATCGGCCACCGACCGGGACGTGGAGGTGAACAGCAGCTCGGCGCCCTGCCGCAACGCCATGCCCACACCCCAGGTGACCAGCATCGTGGCCAGGCCGTCAGCCAGCGGACGCCGCAGCAGCGCTCGCTCGATCACCATGAGCGGCAGGACGCACAGCACGAGAGCCAGCAGCACCCGCCAGCCGAACGCGGCGCCGGTGACGGTCGCGGCGACGTACGCGCCGGTCATCGCCAGGTCGCCCTGGGCGAGGTTCACCACCCGCAGCGCCGCGAAGATGATCGCGACGCCGAGGGTGAGCAGGCCGTACAGCCCGAACTGGCCCACGATGGCGAGCAGAACGTCCACGCCGGGGTCCGCCTTTCACCTGAGGAATGTTCAGATGATCGCCACCAGGCGGTGGGCGAATTGGTGTGGCAGCGCACACTTGTGGTCTTCCAGCGCCCGGCCCGACACTGGAGCATGCGCAACGGCAGGTGAAGGAGGGCCATGCCCATCGAGCACAGGCCGGACGGCACCCTCGTCTACGGCTATCTCGACACGGCCGCACGTCAGGGGGCGGGTGCCTCTGACGCGGTTCTCGTCCGGGACGAGGATCGTCCCTACCAGGCGGAGACGAGGCCGTACCGCCTCGGCGCGCTGGGCGCGTGCGAGATCACCGGTGAGAACCGGGTCCGGGTGAGCTCCCTGCGGTCAACGGCCGCTCCGGCGGGCCAGCACCTGCTCGGACTCCTCCGGGATGGCAACGGCCGGCTGGAACAGGATGGCCGACTCGCCTCGCTGTCCACCGGCGAGTTCCTGCTCTACTCCGGCTCGCGGCCGTTCCGGCTGGAATTCGACGGCCCCTACCGCTACTTCCTGATCAGGCTCTCCACGGCCGCGTTCAGCATCTCCCGCGGCTTCACCGCCAACCGCGACATCCTCGGGCCGCCCAGCGCGCGCATCCTGGGGGCCATGCTGATGGAGCTGGCCGACCAGGCCGCGCGGCTGGGCCCGCTGGCCGGCCACGAGCTGGGACACCACGTCACGGCCGTGCTCAGAACGGTGCTGCACGAGTCGTCCCGGCCGGCCCCGCCCGGCGACGGCGTCGCCCTGCTGGAGCGGGTCCTGGACCACATCGATCGCCATCTGAAGGACGACCTGCCGCCCGCCGCGATCGCCGCCGCCCACCATGTCTCGGTGCGCTACCTGCACAAACTGTTCCAGCAGCAGGGCCACACCGTCAGCGACCACGTACGCCGCCGCCGGCTGGACCGCATCCGCCAGGACCTCGCCGACGCCGCACTGGCCCACCTGCCCGCCCAGACCATCGCGAGTCGCTGGGGCATCAAGGACCCCAGCCACTTCAGCAAGCTGTTCCGATCGGAATACGGGCTCTCACCCCGCGAATTCCGGCGCGAGGCGATCGCCGGCCGCCCGGACTGACGTGTGCCGCAACCCCTAGTAGCGCTCGGCCGCTTCGGCTCGGGGTGCGCCTGACAGTCGCGCGCTGGCCTCGGCCGCGGCGTCCATCACGGCGGGAACGAGCGCATCGTCTGCCTTGACGCCGAGCTGGACCACTCCGAGGCTCGCCGTCGCCCAGTCCGACACCTGGATGGGCGCGGCAATGCCGACCGCGCCGGGCTGGATCATGCCCACCGTGACGGCGTAGCCGCGCTCACGCGCCAGCCGGACGTCTTCGGTGTCGCCGGCGCTCGGTGGCCGGCCGGCGAGGATCGCCACCCCGTCGGCGCCGACGTTGAGGGGGTGGCGCGCCCCTTCCCGCATCGCCAGGTGGAAGGTGCTGTTCAGAGGTTCCGCCGTCACGAGGATGAGCGCATGATCTCCGTCGGCAACGCTCAGTAGCGCGGTGCTGCCGGTCTGCTCGCTGAGCTTGCGCAGAATGGGCCATATCGTGGTCTGGAGCCGTGGTTGGAGGCGTCCGGCCAACTCGGCGATGCCGTACCCGAGGACGTACTTCGCGCCCTCGCGGCTCACGAGATCGTGGGCCTCCAGAGTGCGCAGCAAGCGGTAAACGATGGCCCGGGCAGTGTGGAGCCGTTCGGCGAGGTCGGCGGCCGTCAGGCCGTCCTCGCTCCTGGCCAGCAATTTGAGCACGGTCAAACCGCGGTCGAGTGTCTGAGATGTCTCCCCGCCCGGTGCAGCCACGACAGCTCCTCACCCTCCTTTCCAGGCGCACATGGTGTCACATGTCGGCGTGCGGTGCCGTCTTGACGGTCATCCGGCGCCGTGACTATCGTTCGCGTACGACTATCGGCCAAAAAGAACGGTAATCGAACATGATAGTACGTGCTGAAGCCGAACGCCTGGCCCTGAAGGTCCCCACCGAGCCGTACTACGCGGGACGGTGGGGTGTCACGCGAGGTGTGGGCACGTTCGACGTGGTCGATCCCGTGACAGAGCGACGGCTCATAACGGTTCAGGCGGCCGGCCCCGCCGAGGTCGACTCGGCCGTCTCCTTCGCGCGATCAGCCTTGGACGACGGCGCGTGGGGACGGACGGATGGTGCCACCAGGGGCCGGTTGCTCAACCGGGTGGCAGACCTGCTCGAGGAGCGCAGCGAAGAATTCGCGGCACTGGAGTCGCTCGACGTCGGCAAGCCGGGCTTCGAGCCCCGCGCGATCGATCTTCCCCAGTCGGTCCGGACCTTCCGCCACTTCGCCGGCTGGGCGGACAAGCTGGAGGGACGCTCCATCCCGACGTCCGGCTACATGGGACGGCCCACGGTCAGCTACACGGTCCGTGAACCGGTCGGGGTCGTCGCCGCGATCACGCCGTGGAACTCGCCGACGATGATCGCGGCGTGGAAGATCGCACCCGCCCTCGCCGCGGGGTGCGCGCTCATCCTGAAGCCTCCGGAGGAGGCACCGCTGACATCGCTGCTGCTGGCATCACTCATCGAAGAGGCCGGATTCCCTCCTGGGGCGTTCAGTGTGCTTCCCGGCCGTGGAAGCGTGACCGGCCAGCTCCTCATCGATCACCCGGGCGTCGACAAGATCTCCTTCACCGGAAGTCCTGAGACGGGGTACAAGGTGGCCGTCGCCGCGGCGAAGGGGTTCCGTCGCGTCACCCTCGAACTGGGCGGGAAGAGCCCGCAGATCGTCTTCGCGGACGCCGACCTCGACGCGGCGGCCGACGGTGTGGCCGTCGGCATCTTCGCCAACCAGGGGGAGGTGTGCGCCGCAGGCAGCCGCATTCTCGTGGCCCGCGCCGTCTACGACGAAGTCGTGGAACGTCTGGTGACCAGGGCGCGCGGCGTGAAGCTCGGCGACCCGTTCGATGAGGGCACGACGATGGGAGCTCTCATCAACGCGCGGCAGCTCGAGCGAGTGTCCCGATACATCGAGGCGGGCGTCGCGGGCGGCGCGCGGTGCGTCGTCGGGGGCGGCCGGCCGGAACGTCCGGGCTACTTCGTCGAACCGACCCTGTTCGCCGACGCGACGAACTCGATGACCATCGCCCGAGAAGAGATCTTCGGCCCGGTCGGCACGATCATCCCGTTCGACTCCGAGGAGGAGGCGGTCGCGATCGCCAACGACTGCGACTACGCGCTGTCCGCCACCTTGTGGACCTCGGACGTCGGCCGCGCGCACAGGGTGTCGCGCGGCGTCAAGGCGGGTGCGGTCGCGGTGAACGGCTGGTCTCCGCTCGACCCGAGCCTTCCCTGGGGAGGTTTCAAGCTCAGCGGTCAAGGCCGGGAGCTGGGGTGGGCGGGCATCGAGGCGAACACCGAAGAGAAGACCGTGACGATCGTTCTCTGACCTCCGCGGGTCGTCCTGCCGGCAACGCGGGCGGCCGCTCCTTCCCGCAACTCACCGCTGATCCCCCACATTCCGCCGCAACTCCTCCCCGCGTCCCATGGAAAGGTTCGTCATGTCACCACGTGTTCTCGTCGTCTACTACAGCGCCACCGGATCGGTGCACCGGCTCGCGGAAGCCGTCGCCGAAGGGGCCGAATCAGCCGGCGCCGAGGTCCGGCTGCGCCGGGTCACCGAACTCGCCCCGCCCGAGGCGATCGCCTCGAACGCGGACTGGGCCCAGCACCGTCAGGACGTCGACTCGGTCGTCGACGTGGCGACACTCGACGACCTCGAATGGGCGGACGGATACGCCTTCGGGACGCCGACCCGCTACGGCACGCCGGCGGCACAGCTGAAGCAGTTCATCGACTCGGCCAGCAGCCTGTGGCATGCGGGCAAACTGGCCGACAAGCCCGTCACCACGTTCGTGTCCTCGGCGGAGCAGCACGGGGGACAGGAGTCGACGATCATTTCCCTCAACAACGTCTTCTACCACTGGGGATCGGTCATCGTTCCACTCGGATACACCGACGACGTCGTGTACGCCGCCGGTGGCAACCCTTATGGGACATCGTGGCCGGCCGGGTTCCCCTCGAGTCCCCCCGACGATGTGACGTTGAGCTGCGCCCGCTATCAGGGCGCACGGCTGGTGAGGTTCGCGCGGCTACTCGCCCCTGCGGAGATGGAGTTGTCCGGCGTACCAGGGGGAAATGACATGGGGGATCGGGCTCGGTGACGCGGCGGGTCGACATCTGGTCGGACATCCACTGTCCCTGGGCCCTGATCGCGGTGCATCGGCTGCGGCGGGCCCGGGCCCGTCTGGGCGCCGAGGTCGTCTTCGTCCCGCGGGCATGGCCGTTGGAATGGGTCAATCACCGCGGGACCCCCAGGGACATCCTCTCGGTCGAGGTCGCCGCGCTGGCCTCCCACGAGCCGGAGCTGTTCAACCTCTATTCGGGGGAGTCGTGGCCCTCCACTTTCCTGCCGGCGTTCGAACTGGTGGCGGCGGCGGCCCGTACGGGTGGGGCCGAGCTGGCGGAGCATGTCGACTACGCCCTCAGAATCGCGTTCTTTCGGGATTCGGTGGATGTCAGCATCGAGGCCGGACTGCGCCGATCCCTGGACATCGCTCTCGAGTACCGGCCCGACTGCGATGTGGAAGGCGTCATGTCCGCCTGGCGGACGCAAAACGTCCGAGCGGACGTCGTACGTGACTTCACCGAAAGCCAGGGCGTGCGGATCCAGGGCAGCCCGCAGGTCGTCTGGCCCGACGGAACCTCCGTTCACAACCCGGGCATGACCGACCACCACTGGCGCGGCGGGCTGCTGCGGATCACTTCGACGGATCCGATGGAGCCCGACCGCCTGCTGGCGGAGTTCCTGGGCCGCGACACGGCCGATCGTCCCGGGCCGCCGCGCCCGTAGCGGCCCGGGAGGCGCACTTCTTCTCGGGCCCTGTCGGCGTTGAAGACGGCGGGTGGTCTCCGTGTGCTGTCTCCTGCCGCGGATCAGCGGCCTTCCGGCATGGCCCGCCTGGACGACCCCATACGCATCAATCCCGCGCTCCGGGGCCGCGATGTGCGTGGCTCGCCCGGCGGTCCGGGTCGATGTCAGGTCGCGATTCCCCGGGGGTTGACACCAGCCGACCAGCGGACGCACGATGTGTTTCCATTAATCGAACTTGCTGAACGATTATCGGACAAGACGGGGACTCATCCTTCGCGTGAAGACGCACGACCCCAAGGAGCTGCTTCGGATGACGCCAACCCCTGACAACACCGAGCTCGCGCGGGGTCGCCTTTCCCTGCTCGGCGTGCTCACCCAGTCCATCGGATTCATGGGCCCCGTCTTCTCCATCGCGGCCCTCATGCCCCTGGTCGTCGGGTTGTCGGCGACCGGCCGCGGCGCCGGCGTCGCGACTCCCGCCGCCATCCTGATCGCCGCCGTCGGCATGGCGGGGGTGGGCTGGATCATCGCCCAGTACGCCAAGCGGATCCATCGGTGCGGCTCGCTCTACGACTACGTCAGTCTCAGCGCCGGTCCCCGGGTCGGTCTCGTCGGCGGCTGGCTCTACTACGGCGCGATGCTGGTCCTCGCGGCCGCGACCTTCCTCCTGCTCGGCGGCCTCACGCAGGATCTCTTGCTCAGCCTGCTGTCGGTCGACGTGCCGTGGTGGCCGCTGTCGCTCGGATACGTGGCGATCGTCGTGGCCGTGCTCGTCATCGGCGTCCAGATCTCGATTCGCACGCAGCTCGCTCTCGCGCTGCTCTCGATGGCGGTCGTGCTCGCCTTCTCGGTGCGCATCATCCTCGCGGGCGGGCAGGGCGGGCACAGCCTGTCCGCGGCCCCCTTCAACCCGCTCGCGGTGGGCGGTCTGGACCTTCTGTACGGCGTCCTCTACGGCATCAACATGTTCATCGGGTTCGAGTCCGCCGCCAACCTCGCCGAGGAGACCGCGGAGCCGAAGCGGCACATCCCGCGGGCGGTCATGCTGTCACTCACCATCGTCGGGGCGTTCTACCTGGTGACCGCGTATGCCCAGGACATCGGGTTCGGCCTGGACGCGGAGGCGTGGAAGAACAGCGTCTTCCCGCTGCAGGCACTGGCGTCGGGCGCCGACTTCGGCTCCCCCGTGTTCGGCCACCTCGTGTCGATCCTGGTCATCCTCGACGTCCTCGCGGTCGCGATCGGAGTAGGCGTCGCGGTGACCCGCGGGATGCTCTCGATGGCCCGCGAGCAGCGGCTCCCGAAAGTCCTCGCCGCCGTCCACCCCCGGTACCGGACGCCGGCCCGTTCCGCCGCTCTCCTCGGTGTCGTCTCGGTCGTCTCGGTCATGGTGGTCGTGATCAGTGACGGACTCTTCTCCCGGGCGACCGGCCAGCCGGGCGTCCTCCAGCCGCAGTGGTCCCCGATGTTCGGCTGGATGGCGGGCTTCGGCGGGACGGGCCTGGCGCTGATGTACCTCGTGGTGAGCGCGGCAGGTGTCAAGGGCCTGTGGGGTCAGGTCAGCAGCGGCAAGCTGGTGGTCGCCGCCGTCGCAGGGGTGACGGTCGCGACCGGCGCGGTGTTCGGCGCCTTCTACCAGGCGGCGAGCCCTCTGGACACCATCCCATGGGCTCTGCTCGCGTGGATCGCGCTCGGCGTGCTCTGGTCGTACGCCGCGCTGCGCCGGCCGGTCGAGGCGGAGGCGAGCGTCGCCGAGGCCGCTCCGGCAGATTGACGGCGCCGGAGCCACTGAGGACATCGCACGTTCACCACGACAATCTGGAGGCACCGGCGATGACGACATCGCACCCGTACGATCCGCTGACCGTCGAGGAGATCGAGCGGGCCGTACACGCCGTACGTTCGGACCGGCCCGAGCTCGGCTCGCCGAGGTTTCCCCTGGTGCGGCTGGACCCTCCGGACAAGGAAGCCGTGCGGAGCCATGACCCCTCGCGGCCCGTCGCGCGATCGGCGTTCCTGGTCGTCTACGACCGCGACGCCGGGGCCACGTACGAAGCCCGTGTGGATCTCGCGCGGAACGTCGTGACCTCCTGGAGGCACGTGCCGGGAGTGCAGCCGCCGATCATGATCGAGGAGATCCTCGCCCTCGAGGACATCGTGAAGAACGACGGCGCCTCGATCGCCGCGCTCGCCCGCCACGGGGTCGACGACCTGTCCCTGCTGCAGCTCGACCCCTGGTCGACGGGCACCCTGCCGGTCGAGGGCGTGGACGCCCGGCGCCGCGTCATCCGGGCCAGCGCCTACGTCCGGCGCTTCAAGGAGGACAACGGCTACGCGCGTCCTGTGGGGAACCTCGTGTTCGTGATCGACTGTGACGCCCGCTCCGTCGCCGCGATCATTGAAGGAGAGCCCATTCCGTTGCCGCCCGAGAGCGGCAACTACGACGTCGGCAGCGTCGGCCCGCTGCGCGACGACCTTCGTCCCATCGAGATCGTCCAGCCCGAGGGCCCGTCGTTCACGGTGTCGGGCAACGTGATCGAGTGGCAGCGCTGGCGGCTGCACGCGCACATCGACACCGTGGAAGGCCTGGTCATCAGCGACGTCTCCTACCAGGACGGTGATCGGCGCAGGTCGATCCTGCACCGGGCGAGCATCGGCGAAATGGTCGTGCCCTACGGCGACACCAGCGAAGACTTCTACTTCCGGAACGTCTTCGACGCCGGCGAGTACAACCTGGGCAAGACCGTCGGGTCGCTCAGCCTCGGATGTGACTGCCTGGGCGAGATCCGCTACCTCGACGCGGTGCTCGCCGACGAGTCCGGCAGCCCGCACACCGTCCACAACGCCATCTGCCTGCACGAGGAGGACTACGGCATCCTCTGGAAGCACTGGGACTTCCGTTATGTGGAGCGGGCGGAGGTCAGGCGCTCCCGCCGCATGGTCGTGTCGGCCATCCACACGATCGGCAACTACGAGTACGGCTTCTTCTGGTACTTCTACCTCGACGGAACGATCCAGTTCGAAGCGAAGCTGACCGGCATCGTGCAAACACGCGCGATCGCCCCGGGGGAGGTTCCCGGATACGGAACCCTTGTCGCGCCGCAGCTGGACGCGCCCAACCACCAGCACCTGTTCAACATGCGTCTGGACATGGAGGTCGACGGCCCGCGGAACTCCGTCGTCGAGGTCGACGCCGTCGGTCTCCCTGTCGGGCCGGACAATCCTCACGGCAACGCGATCGTGGCCCGGCAGACCTGGATCGAGAACGAGCGGGACGGGCGGCGCATGTGCGATCCTCTCGCGGCCCGCACCTGGAAGATCGTCAACCCCGAGGTGCGGAACCGTCTCGGGCAGCCGGTGGCGTACAAGCTGGTGCCCTTCGCCGGCCCCACGCTGCTCGCGGCCCCGGAGAGCGACCTGGCCCGTCGCGCGGAGTTCGCCCGGGCACACCTGTGGGTGACCCGCTACAGCCCCGACGAGCTGCACCCCGCCGGCGACTACCCGAACCAGCATCCCGGGGACGGGATCGGGGAGTGGGTCAAGCAGGAGCGAGACCTGGTGAACACCGACGTCGTGCTGTGGCACACGTTCGGCACCTCCCACCTGCCCCGCCCGGAAGACTGGCCGATCATGCCGTGCGAGTACGTCGGCTTCACCCTCAAGCCCGCCGGGTTCTTCGACCGCAACCCCTCGCTGGACGTTCCGCCGCCGGTAGGCCATGACACGGCGCACTGTCACCACGTGCCGGGGCAGGACGATCAGTGAAGACCGATCGCCACACCGCGCACGTGGAACTCACCGGAGCGCAAGTCCTCCTGGAGACGGCCGCCGGTCGCGGCGTGTCGGTGTGCTTCGCCAACCCCGGAACCACCGAGATGCCGCTCGTCACCGCGCTCGACCGCGCACCGGGGCTGCGGGCGGTGCTCGGGCTGCAGGAGAACGTGTGCACGGGCGCCGCCGACGGATACGCCCGGATCGCCCGGCGAGCCGCGCTGACCCTGCTGCACCTCGGGCCAGGGCTCGCGAACGGCCTGGCGAACCTGCACAACGCGCGCCGGGCGCACAGCCCGGTCGTCAACGTCGTGGGTGATCACGCGAGCTGGCACCTGCCCTTCGACGCGCCCCTGACCTCCGACATCGCCGCCCTCGCGGGCACCGTCGGAGCGCACCACGAGATCGGTGATCGCGCCTCGGTCGCCTCGGTGACGCGGCGGGCGATCGACGACGCGCATGACCGTCTGGGCGTGTCGACGCTGGTCGTGCCTGCCGATCTCCAACAGCTGACCGCGCAGGAGCCGCCGCTGGTGGAGAGCCCCCGTGCCGCCCCCCGGCCCGGCGTCGGCGGGGAGGCCGTGGAGCAGGCCGCCCACCGGTTGCGGGCCGCCGGCTCCCGGGGCGTTCTCCTCCTGGGCGGCGCGGGCCTGAGCCGCCTCGGCCAGTCCGCCGCCGGCCGGATCGCGGCCGCCACCGGAGCCCGTCTCTACAGCGAGACGTTTCCCGCCCGAGCCGAGCGGGGCGGCGGGCTGCCCCCGATCGACCGCCTGCCGTACTTCCCGGAGACAGCGGTAGCGGAGCTCCGGGACGCCGCGGTGGTGGTGCTGGCCGGGGTCTCCGAACCGGTCGCCTACTTCGGATACGAAGGAATCCCCAGCCGCCTGGCACCCCAGGGGGCGGTGCACCGGCTCGCGGACGTCGCGCAGGATGTTGAACAGGCGCTGGTAGCGCTGGCCGAACTCGTCGGCGCTGCGGATCGCCCCATGGCCGGTGCGCAGCGACCGGTCGAGCCCGCGCCCGGGACCGCCCTGACCGGGCAGACCGTCGGCGCCGCCCTGGCGAACTGGCTGCCGGAAAACGCCATCGTCTCGGTCGAAGGCGGGACTTGCGGCTACCCCTTCTACTCGGCATCGGCCGCGGCGGTGCCTCACACCGTCCTGACCAACACCGGTGGCGCGATAGGCCAGGGACTGCCGGCCGCGCTCGGCGCCGCCATCGCCGCGCCCGAGCGTCCCGTCATCGCCCTGCAGTCCGACGGCAGCGGCCTGTACACCGCGCAGGCGCTGTGGACCATGGCCCGCGAGTCGGCCGACGTCGTCGTGCTGATCGCCGCCAACCACGCCTACAACGTCCTGCGCACGGAGCTCGCCCGCCACGGAAGCCCCGAACCGGGTCCCCAAGCCGCACGGCTGACGAGCCTCGGCGAGCCCGCGATCGACTGGGTGTCGCTCGCGCGCGGTTTCGGAGTCCCGGCGAGCGACGCCACCACCGTCGGTGAGCTGCGCGTCGCGTTCACCGACGCGCTCCGGGCGCGAGGCCCGCACCTTATCCAGATGACGATGTGAGGACCGCGATGTCGTCCGAAATTTCGCTCTCCCAGACGGTGCGACGGTTCGTGAACCGGCCGCAGCGCATGCTCATCGGCGGCGAATGGGTGGAATCCCGAACCGGCGAGACCCTGGAATCCGTCGACCCGGCGACGGGCCGGAAGCTGACCACCATCGCACGAGGTGACAGCGCGGACGTCGACCGGGCCGTCCGCGCGGCGCGCGACGCCTTCGAGTCGCCGGCCTGGCGGGACCTCTCCCCGCTGGATCGCGGGCGGCTGCTCAACACCCTGGCGGAGTTGATCGAGGAGCACGCCGACGAGCTGGCGCTGATCGAGGCGTACGACAACGGCAAGCCGGTCAACGTGGCCAGGGCCGTGGATGTCGGCTCCAGTGCGAAGCTGTTCCGGTACTTCGCCGGGTGGCCGAGCAAGTTCGAAGGCAGCACCATCCCGGTGTCACCCCGGGGCGGGCTGAAGATCCTCAACTACACGGTGCACGAGCCCGTCGGCGTGGTCGGCGCGATCGTCCCCTGGAACTTCCCCATGTCGATGGCCTGCTGGAAGCTGGCCCCCGCCCTGGCCACCGGCAACACCGTGGTGTTGAAGCCGGCCGAGGAGACGTCGCTGTCCACACTGCGGCTGGCGGAGCTCATTCAGGAGGCGGGCTTCCCGGACGGGGTCGTCAACGTGGTCACCGGCACCGGCGCCGAGGCCGGCGCGGCGATGGCGGACCACCCGGGTGTCGACAAGATCGCCTTCACCGGGTCCACCGAGGTCGGGCGGCTCGTCGCGCGGGCGGCGACGGGCAACCTGAAGAAGGTGTCGCTGGAACTGGGCGGGAAATCGCCGCACATCGTCCTGCCGGACGCCGACCCCGCGCAGGTCGCGGAGGCGGCGGCGGACGCCATCTTCTTCAACCAGGGGCAGACGTGCACCGCGGGGTCACGCCTGTACGTGCACAAGCGCATCTACGACGACGTGATGACGGCGCTGGTCGAGCGCGCCCGTCGCATCGTGGTGGGTCCCGGCACCGATCCGGGCAGCGAGATGGGCCCGCTGGTGTCGGCGAAGCAGCTCGCTCGGGTAGGGGAGTACATCGCCTCCGGCCGGCAGGAGGGCGGCGAGCTGGCCACCGGGGGCGGACGCCCGGACGGGCTCGGCGCGGCCTACCGCGACGGTTTCTTCCTGCAACCGACGATCTTCGTCGAGACCGACCACACGATGCGGGTGGTCCGCGAGGAGATCTTCGGCCCGGTCCTGGTCGCGATGGAGTGGGACGACATCGACGACCTCGTCGCCAAGGCCAACGACACTCCCTACGGCCTTTCCGCCGGGGTGTGGACGCAGGACCTGAAGACAGCCCATCGCATCGCGGCGGCGATCCGGGCCGGAACGGTGTGGGTCAACTGTTACAACCTCACCGACCCTGGCTCCCCCTTCGGCGGCTACAAGCAGTCCGGCTGGGGACGGGAGATGGGCCGCGAGGTGCTCGAGCACTACACCGAGACCAAGAGCGTGTGGGTGAACCTCACGTGAGAACACCGGACCAGGAGAGGAACGTCGTGGATCTCGAGCTTCGCGGGCGGGTCGCCGTCGTCACCGGCGGTGCCCTCGGCATCGGCAGGGCCGTGGCCCGTGAGCTGGTGAAGGAAGGCGTCACGGTCGTGATCGCCGCCCGGCGGCGGCATCTCCTTGAGGACACCGCCAAACACATCGAGGCAGAGCTGGGCGGACGCGTCGTGCCGCTCGTCGCCGACACCACCAGCACCGAATCCGTACGCGCGATGATGGACGCGGCGGCCGGTGAACTGGGCCGCGTCGACATCCTCGTCAACGGCGCCGCCGCACCGTCCGGACTGGTGCGCAACTCGGTCGACGAGGCCGACCCCGACCTCCTGCTGACCGACCTGAACACCAAGGTCGTCGGCTACTTCCGGTGCGCGCAGGCGGCCGCGCCGCACATGCGGAAACTCGGCTACGGGCGCATCCTCAACATCGGCGGGCTGACCGGCCGCTCCAGCCACGCCCTGTCCGGCATGCGCAACCTCGCCATCGTGCACATGACCAAGGCCCTGTCGGACCAGCTCGGCCCGTCCGGGATCACGGTGAACACGGTGCACCCCGGGGTGGTGGAGACCGAGCACATCCACGAACTGTATGAGAAGGAAGCCGCCAAACAGGGCATCACACCGCAGCAGGTCGAGCAGAACTTCATCGATCGGACACCGATCCGCCGGGTCCTGACCGCCCAGGAAGTCGCCCGCACGCTGTGCTTCCTGGCCTCGCCGCACGCCGGCGGCATCACGGGTGAATCGCTCGGCATCGACGGCGGGCTCACCCGCGGCATCTTCCTCTGAACCCTCAACCAAGGAGCATCGCCATGGAAGGAACGATTCTCGTGGCAACCGCGGGACAGGGCGTGCTGTCCAGCGCGGACGACGGCAGAACCTGGTACCGGATCCCGCCGGGGCAGGAGGTGGAGTTCGACGCCGTGGTCCGGTGCCTGGCCGTCCACCCCGCCGATTCACAGGTGATCTACGCGGGGGCCGACGTCGGCCTGGTCCGCAGCGACGACACCGGCGTGACCTGGCACCGTGTCGACTCTCCGATGAACGGCATGCACGTCTGGTCGCTGGCCATCGACCCCGACGATCCCGACCGCATACTCGCCGGGACCGGCGCGCCCTCCCGCGCGGCGGTGTTCCGCACCACCGATGCCGGGAAGAGCTGGGACCGGCTTCCCCCGGAGATCCCCGAGTTCTGCGCCGGGGTCAACCGCCCGCGCATCCTCACGGCGACGTGGGATCACGTCGACAGCGGGGGCGCGTGGTTCGGCGTCGAAGAGGGCGGCCTGTGGCGCACGCGCGACCGGGGCTACACCTGGCAGCGCGTGGACGGCACCCCCGCGTCGCTGCCGGACGGGGTCACCAACTCCGACATCCACAGCATCGTGGTCCTCGCTGGTCCGCCCAAGACGATCGTGGTCGCGGTCGTCAACGCGCTGTTCGTCAGCCAGGACGACGGCCGGACCTGGACCCGGCAGGACACCCGCCGGAAGTACGGGGTCTACTACACGCGCCTGGTGACGCCGATCCCCGGTACCGACGAACTGCTGCTCGGCATCGGCGACGCCACACCCGGCACGATGACGAAGATCCTCTACTCGACCGACCTCGCGCAGACCTGGACCGAGGCCGATCTCGACACTCCGGCCAACTCCACGGTATGGGCGTTCGGCACCCACCCGGCCGACCCGTCGACGGTCTTCGCCGGCACCAAGTACGGCCACCTCCTGCGGTCGACCGACGCCGGACGGACCTGGACCAAGGAATGGCGCGAGTTCCCCGAAATCACCGACGTGGCATGGACCCCGGCCGTCGCCGCGGGTCCTGGTGCCCACTAAGGAGGCAACGACATGGCCAAGGACGACGCACCGGAGTCCACGACCGACGCCGCATCCGGGGTGAAACCACGGGTGCGGCGCACCCACCTGTCGCTGTTCGTCCTCGATCCCGAGGCCTCGGCGAAATGGTACGAGGACGTGCTCGGCATGGAGGTCACCGCACGGGGGCCGGAATGGGTCTTCCTCTCCTACGGGCTCAAGCACCACGACATCGCGCTGATCCGCGCCGCGGACGGCGCCAGGCCCGGTGGCATCGGGCTGCAGCACTACGGCCTGGAGATCGACGGCGACCTGGACGAGCTGCGCCGCCTGTACGGCATGCTGCTCAGCAAGGGTGTGCCCGTGGTGAAGACAACCGACCACAAGGTGGGCTTCGGCGTGTACTTCACCGACCCCGACGGCAACCGCTTCGAGTTCTTCTGCGAAACCGTGCAGGACGACGAGGAAGGCAAGCGGATCCTCGGCGAGCACAACGCGCCGAGCGAGACCGTCGATCTCGATCCGCTCTACACCTGATCACTGGAGAGACCTCATGCCCGATCCGAATTTCGAGGGTTACCACATCCGTAAGTGGTTCACCTCCATCGAGGACACCCTGGCCACCGAGACCGGGGCCCTCGCCGACGGCGAGCCGGTGCGGAAGATCGTCATCGCCGCGGCGATCCACAACCCCTACGCGGGCCGGTACAGCGAATCCCTCGACGAGATCGTAGGCCGCTCGGCCGCGCTCGGCCTGGAGTTCGGCCGCCGGGTCAAGTCGGCGGCCGAAGGCCGGCCGATCGAGAGCTACGGCAAGGCTTGCCTTGTGGGCGCCAACGGCGAGTACGAGCACGGCAACGCCTTCCTCACCCAGGTGTTCGCCGACCCGGTCCGGGAGGCGGTCGGCGGCGGGAAGTCCTGGGTGCCCTCCACCGGCAAGCGTGCCGCCCCCGGCACGAGCATCGACGTGCCGCTCGCGCACAAGGACGCCCTCTACGTGCGCTCGCACTACGACACCGTCACCGTGACCTTCACCGACGCACCAGCTCCGGACGAGGTGGTGGCGATCTTCGCCTTCGCCACCCGGGGCCGGCTGCACGCGCGTCTCGGCGGGCTGGCGGCGAGTGCGATCGAGGGCCGAGACGGGCTGCGGTGAGCATGGCCGTGCCGACGAAGCCGATCGCGGGGGCCGACCGGTTCACCACGCTGAACGGTCTTCGCGCGCACTACGTGGAGTGGGGCGAGCCGGACGCGCCCCCGATCGTGCTGCTGCACGGACTGCGCAGCTATGCGCGGACGTGGGAGCCGGTGGCGGCGGCGCTGGCCGATCGGCATCGGCTCATCGCCCTGGACCACCGGGGCCGCGGCGACAGCGCCTGGGACCCGGCGGGAGAATACGTCACCGATGCCTACGTCAGCGACCTCGAGCAGCTCGCCGACGCATTGGAACTGCGGCGCTTCACGCTCGTCGGTCATTCCATGGGCGGCACCAACGCGATCGTCTACGCGGCACGGCACCCGGAGCGGGTCCGGCTCGCGGTGATCGAGGACATCGGGCCCGGTTCGTCGGCGTCCGGCGCGGGCGCGGAGCGGATCAGGCGCGAACTCGAGCGGACGCCGCGCGCGTTCGCCGGACGGGACGAGGCGCGTGCGTACTGGAGGAGCGTGCGCCCCGACATCTCGCAGGCCGCACTCGACTCCCGGATCGACAACACCGTTCGTGCGGCCGCCGACGGCCAGTGGGTGTGGAAGTTCGACCTCGAGGGCATCGCGCGGGCGCGCCTGGACCCCGACCCGGCACGCACCGTGGATCTGTGGCCGCACGTCGAAGCGCTGCGGTGCCCGACGCTGGTGCTCCGCGGTGCCCGGTCGGACTTCCTGCCCACCGCCACGTGCGCCGAGATGGCCGCCCGCCAGCCGCTGCTCACCTGGCAGGAGATCCGCGAGGCCGGGCACTACGTGCACGACGACAACCTGGCCGACTACCTGACCGCCCTGCGGGAGTTCCTGGACCGGTATCGGGACCGGCCATGACCCGCACGCTGCGGACCCAGGTCGCCGTGGTCGGCGCCGGCCCGGCGGGCGCCACCCTCGCGAACTTTCTCGGCATGTACGGCGTGGACGCCCTGCTCATCGAGCGCTCCCTCGAGATCATCGACTACCCGCGCGCGGTCGGCATGGACGACGAATGCCTGCGCAGCTTCCAAGCAGTGGACCTGGCCGACGAGCTGATCAAGAACATGATCCAGAACGTGCCGCTGCGGTTCTTCGACGCCCGCAACCGGTGCTTCGCCGACGTCCGCCCGGCCACGCGTGAGTACGGCTGGTCCCGGCGCAACATCTTCATGCAGCCCACCTGCGAAGAAACGCTGCGCCGCGGCCTGGACCGGTTCCCCTCCGTACGAGTGCTACTCGGGCACGAGGTCGTCCAACTGGAGCAGGATGGAGACGGGGTCGAGCTCGACGTCCGAGCTCCCGGAGGCGAAACCGTGCGGGTCCGCGCCGAGTACGTGGTCGGCGCGGACGGAGGCCGCAGCACCGTCCGCGAGCTGCTGGGCGTGGAACTGGAGGGCGACACACATCCGCGCAAGTGGGTGGTCGTCGAGTGCGACAACGACCCTCTCGAGGCCCAGTACACCGGGTTGCACTGCGATCCGGTACGGCCGTACGTCTGCGTCCATCTGCCACACGACTTCCGGCGCTGGGAGTTCATGCTGTTTCCCGGCGAGGACGCCGACGAGATGCTCAAGACCGACAAGGTGCACGAGCTGCTCGGTCACCACGTCGAGGACCCGACGCGGCTGAACATCATCCGGGCACGCGTCTACACCCACCACTCGCGCATCGCACGGAGGTTCACCGTCGGCCGCGTGTGCCTGGTCGGCGACGCCGCCCACCTCATGCCGCCCTGGGCGGGTCAGGGGATGAACACCGGCATCCGCGATGTCACCAACGTCGCCTGGAAGATCGCCGCCGCCGTCAGAGGGCACGCCGATCCGGGCATCCTGGCCACCTACGACGCCGAGCGGCGCGCCCACGCGCAGGCGATGATCGACCTGTCGACCACGCTCGGCCGCATCCTGTCGCCCACCAACCGCCTGGTGGCGACCGCACGCGACCTGTTCTTCCGCGCCGTCGTGCGAGCGCCGGCGATGCGCGACTGGGTCCTCCAGATGCGGTTCAAGCCGATGCCGCAGTACACCGACGGCGTCGTGGTCCCCGACGGGCACGGCCGGCGGTCACCGGTCGGCCGCATGTTCATCCAGCCCCTGGTCGAGAACGCCGCGGGGGACGTCCTGCGCTTGGACGACGTGCTCGGCCCCTGGTTCGCGCTGGTGGGCTTCGGCGCCGACCCGGCCGAGCACCTCTCCGGCGCCCAGCGCGACTATCTCACCGCACTCGGCGCCACCTTCGTCAAGGTCGTCGACTCGCGCGCCGGCCGGGCGCGGCGCGCGACCGTCAACCCGGAGACGCGGGTCGTCGAGGACGTCGAGGGATATCTGCGCGAGTGGTTCACCCGGCACTCCACCCGCTTCGTCCTCACTCGCCCCGACCGGTACGTCGCGGCGCGCGCCGACGAGGCCGCGCTCGGCCCGGCCGTCGACCGGCTCCACCGGCTGCTCGGCCCGGCCAACACTGATACGGAGCAGAAGTAACCATGATCGTCGAAGAGCGCAACTACGGCCTCCGGCCAGGTGGGGTCATGTACCTGTGGGGATTCCCCTCCTGGGAGGATCGTGGCCGGCGGCGGGCCGCGCTGATGGCAACTCCGCACCGAGGCCGATCGCGGACTCGGCGGTCAACTCCGGGTCAGATCCCGTGCGCTGCGGCTGATTCGGTCGAGCGCGACGCGGGCAGCAACGACGGCCGGGTGATGGTGGCTGCCAGTGCGGGTAGCGATGAGGACGCGCCGAGCATTCGGCGGCGTCAGCTCGGTAAGTGTCACTGTAGGAGCGTGGACGCCCCAGGCAAGTTTGGGTAGGAATCCGACCGCCTGCCCGGCTTCGATCAATCGCACGTGGAAGGTGAGGTCGGTCGACTGGTAGCGAACGTGGGGTTCGAAGCCGGCTTGGCGACAGACGGCGCTGGCCCAGCGCCTGGCGGCATTGCCCTCGGGCTCCATGACCCAAGGCAGGTGTGCGAGAGCTGCGAGTTGCGGCGGCTCGCTGCCCGGTGGGGTGGCCAGAAGAAGAGGATCCTCGAGGAGAAGCTGAGTGTGCAGGCCGGTCAGAGCCGACGGCGGCTCTCCCGGGTAGTCCTCGGCGATGACCAGGTCGAATTCGTGCGCGACAAGCGCCCGCAGCGGTGTGCGTTCGTTCTCCTGATGCACGTAGACGCGAAGCTGCGGATGCTCGCGCTGAAGCAGCTCTACGGCAGGTAGGACCAGAGTCTTAGCAGCAGTCTGGAAGGTTGCAATCCGCAGGTCCCCCTCGAGCACCGTTTTAGACCGCGCGATATCGGCCTCAGCCTGCTCGAGCCGGTCCAAGATCACCTCGATATGCCCCACCAGCATCTCCGCCGCGGGCGTCAGACGAACCCGACGTCCCATAGGTTCCAGGAGCGGGACGCCCACCTCGGCCTCCAGCTGCGAAAGCTGCGAAGAGATGGTCGAAGGACTGTACGAGAGGGCCGAAGCCACAGCTGCAAGGGTGCCGCGGTGCTTGAGTTCGCGCAGCAACCGAAGCCGGTGAAGGTCGTACATCACGCACCAATCGCCGCCTGCGACCATCGATTCGTCGCTTGAGATAACGAATCGTACGCGAAAACATTTGCCGCCCCGCATTGAGCGCATCCAACCGCCACGACCACCAACCCGGCGAACCTACGCGGTCACAGCACTACATACGGCGTCTTCCCAGGCGATTGGTCGAAAATATCGATGAGTGCGCATCGATAACGACGACTGGACCGGGCAATGGGCGGCGCATAGCATTCCAGAAACCGCGAGAATCGGCCACCCGAAATCCGCGGTACGGCCGACGCAGCCCGCGGCAGAGCGGTATCGGTCGTCCGTCTCCCCACGCTGTCGTCGCTGCCTGCGGGCCCGCGCGCCGCAGGCCGATCAGATATCCCGCCATGCAATTTCGGAGCGGCCATGAGACCACCCCGTGCACGTTGGCGCGTACGCAGCCATCCTGCTCGCCTGTCACTACTGCTGGGAGCGGTCATGCTCTCGATCGCCCTGCTCGGCGTCGTGGCAGTGGGCGGTCCGACGTACGCGGCTGATGATCGGACCGTGCAGGGAACGTTGCGCAACTCTGCCGACAACAACGCACCGGTCGCTGGGGTGAAGATCAATGTCCAGTCCAGTACGGGTAAGACCTACACGGGCGTCAGCAACGACCAAGGCCGGTTCGCGATCACTGTGCCCGGCGGCGACTCGGGCACCCTGGCCGTCATCTTGGACACCAAGACGCTTCCCGATGGTGTGCAGGTCCGCGACGGAGCGTCGAACACCTTGCGGCCAACGGGCACCTTGAGCACGATCACCGTCAACTTCCCCCTCGGTCCCGATACGCGTCGAGTGTCGACGGTGTGGGACCAGGTCCCTCAACTGCTCTACAACGGTCTGCTGTTCGGCCTGGTGCTGTCATTGGGGGCTCTTGGCCTGTCCATGGTGTTCGGCACGACGGGACTGTCGAACTTCTCCCACGGCGAGCTGGTGACCTTCGGGGCATTCGCCACCTATCTCGGCAACCGGGTCATAGGGCTGCCCATCGTCGTGGCGGTGGCGGTGGCGGTAGCGCTGTCGGCGCTGTTCGGCTACCTGAACGAAAAGGGTTTGTGGGGTCCACTCAGACGCCGCGGAACGGGACTTATCGCCATGATGATCGTCTCGATCGGTCTGCAGTTCTTTCTCCGGAACTTCTACCAGTACTTCACAGGCGGCCGCGCCTTGACCTACCGCGAATACGTCACGCCCGCCGGCCGAGACGCCTTCGGCTTGTTCACCTACACCATGCGAGACGTCGTCATCATCTCCATCAGTGGGCTTGCGCTCGTCGCGGTCACTCTTGCTTTGCAGTACACCCGGCTCGGTCGCGCCACGCGCGCGGTGTCGGACAATCGGGCCCTGGCCTCTGCGACGGGGATCAGCGTCGATCGTGTCATAACCACGGTGTGGATCGTGGGCACCGCGCTGGCGGGACTGAGCGGGGCGTTCTTGGGATTCTCCCAATCGGTGTCCTACCAACTGGGAGCGCAGGTACTGCTGTTGATCTTCGCCGCTACCTGCGTCGGAGGTCTGGGATCAGTGTGGGGCGCGCTGATCGGCTCGATCATCATCGGGCTGTTCGTCGAGACCTCAACCTTGGTCATCCCATCGGAACTCAAGTTCGCAGGCGCGATGGTTCTGCTGGCGCTGGTCCTGCTCGTCCGACCACAAGGCTTGCTCGGCCGCGCCGAGAGGATCGGGTGAGGACATGGACATCATCGGCGCCGTCACGGGGGCACTGCACGACGGCTTCGGCTATGTGGCCGTATCGTTCTGCTTGGCTGCGATCGGTTTGAACATTCAGTTCGGCTACGCCGGGCTGCTCAACTTCGGTCAGGCCGCTTTCTTGTCGGTAGGCGGTTACATCATGGGCGCGGCGATCGCCACAAGCGGGATTCCCACCGTCCTCGCCATCCTGCTCGCGATCGCCTTCACCGTGGCGTTGGCGCTGATCTTGGGTATCCCCACCCTGCGTCTTCGGGCGGATTACCTGGCGATCGTCACCATCGCGGCGGCAGAGATCCTTCGACTTGTGTTCGGGACGTCGTTCCGGACGTACTTTCACGGCAAGGACGGTGTGACCGGCTTCACCGCCGGGTTCCGAAGCCTCAACCCGCTGCCGGACTACGACGGCTTCTTCCTGACCTACAGCCGGGAGGAGCTGTGGACAGTCATTGTCGGCTGGGGCCTGGTCATCATGATCAGTCTGTTCACCTGGGCCCTGATGCGATCACCGTGGGGAAGGGTTCTTCGGGGCATCCGTGAAGACGAGGATGCGATGCGGTCTCTGGGCAAGAACGTCTACAGCTACAAGATCCAGGCACTCATCCTCGGTGGAGTGGTCGGATGCGCCGGAGGTTTCGTGGGCGCGTTCGGGGCCGCTTCGGTCCAGGCCGACACGTTCAACCTGGACTTCACCTTCATCGCCTTGACCATGCTCATCCTGGGTGGCGCCGCTCGGATCCTTGGTCCGATCGTCGGCGCGGTGATGTTCTGGGCGATCCTGTCGTTCCTCGGATCGGTCTTGACGCAGTTGGCGGGCTACCCGGTCGTGGCGCAGTTCATGAACGCCGACCAAGCATCAATCTTCCGGCTGATGTTGGTCGGATTGGTGCTGATGCTGCTGATGATTTTCCGGCCGCAAGGCATCTTCGGTGATCGAAGGGAGATCGCGCTCGATGCCCACTGACAACGTCCCCACTGACCACCTCTCCTCGGGCATCGCACCCAAGGACGTCCCGGCTGCCGGTGATACGTCGCAGCCAAGGGTTCCCGACCCCGGTGCCGGGGAGAACAAGTCGATGCGCGAGTGCCGGACTGCTTTGCAGTCGGTGCCGCATGAGCCCGGCGCTGCCAAACCCGACCCCGTTGTAGTCGTGAACGGAATCCGCCGCGCCTTCGGCGGCCTCACCGCGGTCGACGTGGAACATCTCGAAATCCAACGTGGGGTCATCACCGCCTTGATCGGACCCAACGGTGCAGGCAAGACCACGTTCTTCAACTTGCTCACCGGCTTCGATCAACCCGATGCCGGTTCCTGGTCCTTCGACGGGACACCGCTCAAAGGCAAGGCAGCCTACAAAGTGGCACGCCTCGGCATGGTCCGGACCTTCCAACTGACCAGAGTGCTCTCGAAACTGACAGTAGTGGAGAACATGCGGATGGGCGCCACAGGTCAGCGTGGCGAACGCTTATGGGCCGCCGCGCTCCCCGCCCTGTGGCGGGCGCAGGAACGAGACATCACCGACCGGGCCCGAGACCTGCTCAAGCGGTTCAAACTCGACGCCACGGAGGAAGATTTCGCCGGGTCCCTGTCAGGCGGCCAGAGAAAGCTGCTCGAGATGGCGCGAGCGCTCATGGTCGAACCGAAGCTGGTCATGCTCGACGAACCCATGGCCGGCGTCAACCCAGCGCTGAAGCAGTCCCTGCTCGGGCATGTGAAGTCGCTTCGGGATCAGGGAATGAGCGTCCTGTTCGTCGAACACGACATGGACATGGTGCGAGAGATCTCCGACTGGGTGGTCGTCATGTCCCAGGGCAAGGTGATCGCCGAGGGACCCCCCACGTCCATCATGTCGGACGAACGGGTCATCGATGCCTACCTCGGAGCTCGCCACGACACCGACATCAGCGAGCTCGAACACGTCATCCAGGTCGAGCACGCGCACGACCACGCCGAGCAGCTGGTCGACCGGGAGGTCCCGAGATGACTTCTGCCCATCACGGCCCATCGGAGCATCTGCAGGCGGCCGAGGGTGCAGCCCTTCGCGCCGACAATCTGATCGCCGGGTATCTCCCCGGAGTCAACATCTTGAATGGCGCCGATCTGTACTGCCAACCGGGCGAGTTGGTCGGCATCATCGGACCCAACGGCGCCGGCAAGTCGACACTGCTCAAAGCACTCTTCGGGCTGGTCAAGATCACCGCCGGGACGGTTCGCCTGCGGGGCGAAGAGATCACGAACCAGCGCGCCGACGCACTGGTATCCCAAGGGGTCGGCTTCGTACCGCAAACCAACAACATTTTCCCCTCGCTCACCATCGAGGAAAACCTGCGGATGGGGTGCTATCAGTCCCCCAAGAAGTTCGCCCCCCGATTTGCGTTCGTGACCGACCTGTTCCCTGCGCTGGGCCGGCGCCGCAAGCAGCGGGCCGGGCAATTGTCAGGCGGTGAGCGGCAGATGGTGGCCATGGGCCGGGCTCTGATGATGGAACCCTCCGTGTTGTTGCTCGACGAACCCTCAGCGGGCCTGTCCCCGGCGCTGCAGGACGAGGTGTTCGTCCAGACCCGAGCCATCAACCGCACCGGTGTATCGGTCGTCATGGTCGAGCAGAACGCACGCCGCTGCCTGCAGATCTGCGACCGCGGGTACGTCCTCGACCAAGGACGCAAGGCCTACACCGGGTCCGGCCAGGCGCTGGCCCGTGACCCCAGGGTGATCGAGCTGTATCTCGGCACCTTGTCCAATGCCGCCCAGGCAGACAGCACACCTGCCGGCCGGCGGAACTAGGACTACGACCGCACCTGTTCGCCGGTCGAATCCTCCCATCGCGTCCGCTGCTGACATGCGCCACGACACAGCCGTGCACCGCACCAATAGCGCAACAGTCCTCACCACACTTGGAGGCCCCATGCCGCTCCCCAGACGCATCACCTGTATCGCCGTTTTGGCCTTCGCCGCGCTGGCAACCGCCGCTTGCGGTTCTAACAGCAGCCCCACCGCAGCCGGCAGCGAGCCGCCGGCCACGGCGGGCACCCAGCCGCCGGCCAAGGCGGGCACCCAGCTCTACTTCGTAGACGGCAACACCGCCGACTACTCCGGTGATTTCGAGCCGGGCACTCTCAACGGTGTGCGCGCCACCCTGCCCGGCGGCAAGATCGGCGACGAATTCCGGCAGCGGATCCTCAAGATCAACAGCAAGGTGAAGGACTTCACCTACGCTCCGGAGGCCTACGACGCCACGATCCTCTCAGCCCTGGCTGCGATCGCCGCCAAAAACGACTCCGGCAAGGCGATCGCCGAGAAGGAGATCGGCATTACCAGGGATGGGACAAAGTGCACCAGCTTCAAGCAGTGCGCCGACCTACTCGCCGACGGAACGGACATCGACTACGACGGCGCCTCTGGCCCGATCGAGATGAACTCGACAGGAAGCCCGTCCGCGGCGACCGTCGGCATCTACCAATTCGGGCAGGACAACAACTACAAGAATGTCGGCTACGTCAACGGCACCACTCCGGACCAAGCCAACATCCGAGCCGACCAGAAGGTCAGCGGCCCAATCCCCAAGGGGGACGGCACCCTTACGTTCGGCACCCTGCTCCCTGCCACAGGGGACAGCTCCTTCCTCGGCGCCCCGCAGTTCGCCGGCGTGGACCTGGCCATTGACGAAATCAACAAGGCCGGGGGTGTGCTGGGCAAGGATGTGAAGCAGTTGAAGGGCGACTCCGGTGACGGGTCGCCGAACATTGCGCCATCCGAGACCGACAAACTGCTCCGCGGTGGTGCCGACGTCATCATCGGCGCCGCTTCCTCGTCGGTGTCGTTGTCGGTCATCGACAAGATCTCCGGGGCCGGCGTCGTCCAGATATCGGCCGGAAACACCTCGACCGCATTCGACACCTACCCCGACCATGGCATGTACTTCCGCACGGCCCCCTCCGACGTCCTGCAGGGGCAGGTGATGGCCCAGACCATCAGCGAGGACGGTCACCGCAACATCGCAATCCTCGCCCGGCAGGACGCCTACGGAGAGGCATTGGCGAAGAACGTCCGCTCCTTCTACGAGGAATCCGGCGGCAAAGTCGTCTCCTATGCCCTTTACGACGCGAACGCAGCCAACTACACGGCCGAGGTGGAGAAGGTGAAGGCCCAAGACCCGGACGCCATCGTGCTGATCTCGTTCGACGAGAGCAAGAAGATCGTCCCGGAACTCATCAAAGCCGGCATCGGCCAGAACGGCTGAGCCCGTACCTAGCCGGTGGTCGTGGCTCCGGATCCGCCCCGCAGCCACGACCACCCAGACTGCCGTGTCGCCCGTGGAGTGGAGAAGTTTTTCGCATGACCACCAGACCGCCAAAGGCCAGTCCTACCGCCACCGCAGAGTACGGCGCCGACCCCGACTTTGACACGGTGTACGACCGCGCCACTTTCGGGTCAGCCAAATGGGCCAACCAATGGGACGAATTTTCACCGCGTGTCCGGGGCGAGGATCTGCTGTCGCTATGGACGGCCGACATGGACTTCCGGGCGCCGACGACCGTCATCGACCGCCTGCGCGCCGCTGCGGACCACGGTATCTACGGCTACACCCTGCGAGACCCGGAACACTTCCAGATCGTGCAGAACTGGTTCACCGTCAGGCACGGCTGGACACCACCGGTGGAAACGCTCCTCCCGGCCCCTGCGATCATGTCCTCGGTCGCAGCAATCTTGCGCACCTTCACCGCCCCTGGAGATGGGGTGATCGTCCAGTCACCGGTCTACTCGCCGAACTTCGAGGCCATTACCGGTAATCACCGGCGGCTGCTCGTGAATCGGCTCCGGCTCATCGACAACCGCTACGAGTTCGACCTCGACAATCTGGCCGAGCTGGCCGCATCCGGCGCGAAGGTGCTACTGCTCTGCAACCCCCACAATCCCTCGGGCCGGAGCTGGACGGCCGACGAGCTGCTCGCCGTGAACGACATCTGTGCGCGCTACGACCTTCTGGTGATTTCTGACGAGATCCACTGCGACATCCGGCTGAACGGCCGGCCCCACGTGGTCTATGCCTCGATCAGCAGCGACGCCGCCCGCCGAGCATTCATCTGCACTGCCCCCACCAAGACCTTCAACCTTGCCGGCCTGCCAACGGCCACACTCTCGGTTGCCGATCCATACCTGCGCTCGGAACTGCTTAACGCCATGCGGGCATCGTTCATGATCAACGCGCACTACTTCGGTCGTCTGGCCTTGGAGACTGCCTACACTACGGGTGGTCCGTGGCTCGACCGGCTGACCGAATATCTCAAGGGCAACGTGGCCTTCGTGCACGAGTTCGTCCAAGAGCGGCTGCCCGAGATCACGCCGATGCCGCCGGACGCATCGTTCCTGGTCTGGCTCGAGGCTCGTGAGCTTGACGCTCGTGTGGGCGGGCTGCACCAGTTCCTCGTCGACCGTGCGGCCGTCAATCTCTACGACGGCCGGGTCTACGGCCCCGGAGGAGAGGGGTGCGTCCGACTGAACGTCGGCTGCCCCCGGAAGGTGCTGACTGAGGCGCTCGAACGCATCGATCATGCGCTATCACGGTAGCGCTCCTCGGGGCACTCACTGACCCTGTCCCGCGTCACCTCAGGACATGTCGGCCTGGGGATCTTCCGGTATCAGCGAAACCATGGCGGAGGCGCCATCGCAGCGAGGATCGCTCCCTGCTGAGGTGGCACCCCCGACGACTTGTGCGTGGCCGACCCATTCGGACGCCGGCGGCAGCGGGATGATCGGGGCGCCGGACGCGGTCAGAGCTGCGATGGTCCGCGGGGAGAGATCCATCTCCAGGCTGATCGTGTCCTCCGGCTGGCCCGCTTCCATACCGCCGACGACCCAGCGGGGCGCGGCCACCGCGTCGGCGGGTTGTTCCCCGTCGAGCAGCCGTAGCAGCACTTGGGTGAGGATCTGCGGTTGGGCCTTGCCTCCCATCGTGCCCATCGACCAGGCCAGCCGTTCTTCCTGGGTGACCATGACCGGCATCAGCGTGTGTGCCGGACGCTTGCCTGCCGCGATGACGTTGGGCGAGGCGGCGTCGAGGGAGAAGAACGCTCCGCGGTTGTGCATCACCATGCCGGTCGAGGGTTCGAGCAGCCCTGCGCCGAAGCTGTGGAAGAGGCTCTGAATCAGCGAGACCGCGTACCCTTCGCTGTCCGCGGTCACGACCGCGACCGTGTCGCCACTCGCCCTGCCGGTGATGGCCGGCCCGGGCGCTTGGGGGGAGGGGCCCAGCAGCAGGGCGTCCACGTCGATCTGCGCGAACCGGGGATCGGCCAGATGGCGGGTCCGGTCGGCGATGCCTCTGTGGAAGATCGCGGCCAGTTGTCCGGCGTCTTCCCCCTGCGGGTCCGTTCTCTCCAGTGCGCCCAGCGCCTGCAACAGCAGGAAGCCCTGTGTGTTGGGCGGGCTGGTGTAAACGTCGAAACCCCGGAAGGTGCGGTGGAGCGGATCGGACTGCTCGACCTCGTAGGCGGTCAGGTCGTCCAAGGCGATGGGGACCGCCAACGCCTGCAGGCCGGCGACCAGTCGCTCGCCCAGCCGCCCGCCGTACAACACCTCGGGGCCCTGAGCCGCGATCTCCGCGAGCGTCGTGGCCAACGCCTCCTGGCGCAGGGTTTCGCCGACGCGAAGTGACCCGAAGACGGTCCGCATCCCCGGGTCGGCGGCGATCAGATCTCTGGCCTCGGCTATGGCCACTGCCAGGCCCGGAACGACAGGAGTGCCTTCCGCATGGCTTATGGCGGCGGCGAAGTGGTCGGGCCACGTCAGCGCGGCACCGGAGGCGTGCAGCGCGGCATAGCCGGCGACCGCGCCGGGGACGGTGATCGTGTCAGGCCCGGACACGGGCATCTGGCCGCCGGAACGCGATCTCAGCGCCGCCACGTCGATGCCGGCCGGGGCGGGGCCGCTGGCGTTGACGCAGGAGATCCTGCCGTCCGGGGATCTGATCAGAGCGATCAGATCGCCGCCGAGTCCGGTGTTGTGCGGATAGACGACGGTGAGCGTCACGGCGGCCGCGAGCGCGGCGTCTACGGCGTTGCCGCCGCGTGCGATCGCCTTCTTTGCCGCGGCGGTGGCGAGAACGTGCGGGCTGGCGATGGCGCAGTGATAGGTCATGGCGCCTCTGCCCGGACCACGGCACGCCCGCCGCCGAAGAGCCGCTGCCCTATCGTCGGAGGTCGCGATATCCCCGCCGATGCATTCAGCCGGCCCTCGATCCAAGCCTGGACGAACGACCACAAGGTAGTGAGCATCAGGTAGTACAGAGCCGCGACGATGAACACTTCGAACGTGCGGAAGGTCGTGGAACTGATCGCCTGGGTGTTGAGGAACAGCTCGTCCACACCGATCACACTCAAGATCGAGGTGGTCTTCATCATGGCGTTGAAGTTGTTGCCGAGCGGCGGGACGATGAAGCGCAGCGCCTGCGGCAGGATGATCCATCTCATCGCGGAGCGCGGTGTCATGCCGATGGCGAGCGCCGCCTCCGACTGCCCCTTCCCGACTGAGTCGATCCCCGCCCGGATGATCTCCGCCATGTAGGCGCTCTCGTTGATCGCCAGCGTGACCAGGGCGGCCTGGAACACGCCGGTGACGGTCACGCCGAGCAGGGTCACGTCGGAGAAGGAATAGAGCTCGGCCGCGGCCAGGCCGTTGTAGACGAGAACCAGTTGCACCAGCAGTGGGGTGCCGCGCAGGATCCAGATGTAGAACCCGGCCACCGCGGTGACCCAGCGGCGCTTGGATCGGCGCATCAGCGCCACGCCGAGCCCGATGATCACTGCCAGGAGCTGGGCGAGGACAGAGATGTAGACCGTGCGCCAGAGCCCCGCGAGAAACGGCCCCGACGGGCGAAGGAGCGCGTCCCAGAAGAACGCCGGGTCGAAAGTCAAGGCTCCAGCCTGTCCACCTGGAGGTTCCACTTGGCCAGGACCTTGTCGTACGTCCCGTCCGCCCGGATCTCTTGCAGCGCCTTGGCCAGCGCGCTCTGCAGCGCGGAGTTGCCCTTGCGTACGGCGATGCCGGCCTTGATCTTGTCGAACGACTCTCCCGCGAAGGCGAAGAGGCCGGGCTTCTGGCCCATGTAGTAGGCGGCGGTCTCGCTCGTGGTCGCGTATGCCTGCGACCGGCCGAGCGCCAGCTCCTGCAGTGCGGCGATGTCCTGATCGAACCGGGTCAGCTTGATGGCGGGTTTGCCGGCCGCCTCGCACTTCTTGGACTGATCCTCGAGACGCGTGGCGGCCGTGGTGGAAATGAGCGTCGACGCGGTCAGCCCGCACAGGCTCTCGTCCAGCCCGGTGACGCGCCGGGGATTGTCCTTGGCCACGAGGATCGACTGACCGGAGTACATGTAGGGGACGAAGTCGACAACCCTTTCCCGCTCTGGCTTGATGTAGAGCTGGGACAGAATCGCATCGCACTGCTTGGCCACCAAGGTAGGGACGATGGAGGCGAACTTGGTGTTTCGCCATACCGCCGCCACACCGAGCCTGGCCGCGAGCGCCTCGCCGATCTCCACGTCGGCACCGATGGGCTTCTTGGCCTTGTCGTAGAACTCCAGCGGCGGGGCGGAGATGTCGGAACAGTAGACGATCTCCCCGTCCTTGATCACCGCAGGAGGCGCTACCATCGCCTTGCCGCCGGCTGGAGCGGCCTCCGTTTTCGCCGCCGTTCCGCATGCGGCCAATGACAGCGCGGCGGCCGTCGCGAGTATGCGACCGTGCATTCCGTACCTCCACCCAGACGAGCTTGCGGGTGAGGGCCATTGAGGTTGATTAACGAATTAACCACAACCCCGTACGGTAACAATCTCGTTGCATGGCCATGGCGACCGAATCGGTCGCCATCTTCCTCGCTGGCAACGATTTCCGTATGCTGCCTGGCATGCCAGCATTCGTTCACGTCCTCACGGACGGATACGCCGACGAGCGGGTCGCCAGCACCGTGACGTTGATCCGGGAAGGCGACCTGATCGCAGTGGTCGATCCGGGCATGGTCGCCCACCGCCGGCTCATCCTGGACCCTCTCGCCGAGTTGGGCCTGCAACCCGAGCAGGTCACCGACGTGGTGTTCTCTCACCACCACCCGGATCACACGTTGAACGCCGCCCTGTTCCCCGAGGCCCGCTTCCACGACCACTGGGCGATCTACGCTGGGGACGAGTGGGTGGAGCGTGAGGCCGATGGTTTCGAGTTGTCGCCCTCGGTCCGGCTGTTGCGAACCCCGGGGCACACGGCGCAGGACATCTCCACGGTGGCGGAGACCGATGGCGGGCTGGTCGTCGCCACACATTTGTGGTGGAGTGCCGACGGGCCGGCCGACGACCCGCTGGCCGAGGACGCCCACGCGTTGAGACGATCGCGCGAGCGCGTGCTCGCCCTGCGTCCGAGCCTGATCATCCCTGGTCACGGTGGGTCATTCGTCCCGGTGGAGACAGCCGAGTGACAGCCGGCGGGTAACCTCCGCGAAACGCCACGAGCGTACGATTGTAAAGGTGCCCCGAAAGCCCTCACCTGACGTGACCATGGCGGATGTGGCGCGAGTGGCCGGAGTGTCGATCGCGACCGTCTCCAACGCGCTCAACTCGGCCGGCCGCATGTCCCAGAGCACGCGTGACAACGTGTGGCGCGTGGCACGAGAGCTCGGCTACCTTCCTGATAAGACGCACACGAGAACGCTGGGCCTGGCCGTCACCACCGACCACCCCGCCTCATGGGGCTTCGCGGAAATCCCCTACTTCTCCCAGGCCATCCAGTCCGCCACCGTGGTCGCACACGAACACGGCTATGGGCTCGTCGTGCAACCCACCGCTCTCGGCCTGGAGCGGTGGGCCGTTCTGCCCGTCGACGGCATGCTGCTGATCGACAGCCCGAAGGGCGATCGGGTTCGTGCCGATCTGCTGATGCGCGGCGTGCCCGTCGTCCACATCGGGAGGCCGGTCAGCGCGGAGCCGAACGACATCTGGGTGGACAACGATGTCGAAGGCGCGGTGCGCGGCGTGCTGGACCACCTGTCGCAGGCCGGTGCACAGCGGGTCGCCCTACTCGGCGGCGACACCACCGACTACTACATCCAGGCCTGCATGACAACGTACCGTCAGTGGTGTGCCGAGCGGGGAGAGCCCGCCCTTCTCGAACTCATGAGACGCAAGAATCCGGCCCCTGCCGTCGCCCGCCTCCTGTCCCGGGACGATCCTCCCGACGCCATCTTCGGTCCGTACGACCGATGCGGGCACGCCGTACTGTCGGCCGCCCCTGGCTATGGCCTGCGGATTCCCGAAGACCTCCTGGTGGCCTGTGCGAGCGAGTCCAGTGCCTACGAGACGACAACACCGCCGGTCACCACGCTGTCCCTCGATCCCGTCGGAGCGACGAGAATCGCCACGGAACTCCTCATCCAACTCGTCGAAGGAGAAACGCCTGCGGTGTCAGGAGGCGTGGTCCATCACACTCGCCTGCTGGCCCGAACGTCGACCCTCCGGCATCTGTCCACAGCGTCTCTGATTGGCTAAGTGGTCTTCGCAGGAAGTTCCTCGGGGTTACGCCAGCCAGGACCGGGTGAGGCCATCGGGACAGATCGGCCCAAGGTGTTGGTGGAGCTGAGGTGAAGAAGCGGAGTAGGCCCAGAAGCCGACTGACTGGAGGGGCGGTCCAGTGGCGTTCGCCCCGGGCGCGTGCGTACCGGCCGGCGAGGGGCGGGTCTCACCGGCTCGCGCAGGTGCGTGCGGCGCCATAAGTTCGCGCGAGCCGGCTGGGTGGTGCCCATTGACGCGCTCCCCGGGATGAATGACTCCCGGAGATTCCGGCCCGCGTCACACAGGCTCGTGTGACGCCTCCTTGGCTTCGTGCTTCGTCGGCCTGCGCCACTCCGGAGAGTGGTCTTACCGGGCCTCCACCAGAACGACCCCATGGATCGTCCCGTCCGCTTGCGCGGAAGGCGTTTTTCGTCTCCGCCCGCCCGGCGGCGACAGTCACGCTGTGTCCGTCGTGACCCTTCGGAGCTTCCAGAGTAACCCTTCGCCCCGCACGTCGAACACATTATCGTGCGGTAGCCGAGCCCGCAGCACATTCCCCAGCTCTCATGCTGACTTCCTCGCGCCGAAGACGCTCTCGCACGTGCTGTTGGCGGGCGCCTGCGGGGAAAGCCCGATCGGCAGGACGGCGATCGCGGCGAGGAGTCTCCTGAGCGGGCTCACCTCGGATCCTTCCAGGTGGTGAGGCGGAGCTCGGTGCCGCCGCGGCCCACGCGCAGGTGGACCTGGCCGGCCGGGGCGTCGGAGTCGATCTCTGGGTGGTCGTCGCTGGAGACGGTGACGCGCAGCCTGTGGCCGGCGCTCAGCCGGTAGTGGGTGGGCCAGGTGCGGAGCTCCAGGTCGTACGTTTTGCCGGGGCGGACGGGGACGGCGCGGTCGTGGCCGAAGCGGTGACTGGCCTTGAGCCAGCCCTGGGTGATGCGGGCGGCCGTGCCGTCAGGGGCGACGTCCTCGGCGACGATGGCGATGTTGCCGTCGGCGGCCGTGAAGGAGGCGCGTACCTTCGCCGTGATGTCTCCGGCGAGGACGAGATCCTGCTGGTAGGGCCGGGTCTGGAAGGTCAGCCGCTCGTCCGGGGCGGCGGCGGCCGGGTCGGTGTTGACGGTGAAGTGGAGGGCGGCGGGGGCGCCCGGGGCGGAGGTAAGCGTTCCGTCGGCGCTCAGGCCGAGCCGGTGCCGGCGGGCACCGGGAGGAGGCCAAGTGGAGAACTGCTTCCAGCCGGCGCCCGCGCCGGGGCCGCGGATCTCGTAGGAGGTGACCTTGGCGGCCGGCAGGGGCGCGTCCCGGCGTCCGGCGAGCCAGCGGTCCCACCAGGCGAGGTACGCGCCGTTGCCGGGGTCGGCGTGCTGGCCGGACGGCCATCCGTGCTGCCAGGGGCCGGCGACCAGCCAGACGTTGCCGGGGCGGGCCTGGAAGTTCTCCACCATGGCGGCCCGGTATCTGTCGTACCAGCCGGCGATCTCCAGGACGGGAATGTCGAGGTCTTTCCAGCGGGCCTTGACGCTGCGCTCGCGCCAGAAGTCGTCGTAGAGCGGGTGCTGCGCGTAGGTGACCAGCGTGCCGGGGGCGACGGCGCGCTGCCAGTCGCGGATCCGGGCCGAGTAGATGCCGCCGCGGTAGATGGTGTTCTCGTACCAGTCGCTGATCCCGTCCACGGGGATGATCGCGGCGAGGTGGGGTGGCTTGTTCACCGCCACCAGGAGCGAGGAGTGGCCGCCGTAGCTGACGCCGGTCTGCCCGATCTTGCCGGTGGACCACGGCTGGGCGGCCAGCCACTCGATGAGGTCGTAGTTGTCGCGTTGCTCCTGCGCGCTGAACGGATCGAGCCGGCCGGGGGAGTCGCCCGAGCCGCGGGCGTTGCACACGGCGGCGTGGTAGCCGCGGGTGACGAAGTAGGCGGCCGCGCGGCCCTGCGCTTCCAACTGGTTGTAGGCGTTGTAGTCGTACACGATCACCGGGAAGCGGCCGTCGGCGTCGGGCCGGTGCAGGTCGCAGGCCAGGTGGCCGCCGTCGCGCAGTGGCACCGACACGCGCTCGGTACGCACTCCGTATGTGGCGGGCCGGTCGTAGGAGAAGAACAGGTCGGCTTCGGCGTGGGCGGGCTGGTGCGGGGTGAGGGGGAGCGCCAGGGCGGCGGACAGGGCGGCGGCGATCCTGCCGTACTTCACGGGGGGACTCCTCAGAGCGAGATGGCGCCGGTCACGAGCGCGGCCACGGTCATGACCAGGGTGGTGGCGAACGCCCAGCCGAAGATGAAGCGCTGGTGCCGGCCGAGTTGCACGCCGCTCATGCCGACGAGGATGAACGTCGCGGCGGTGAGCGGGCTGAGCGGGAAGCCGGTGGTCATCTGGCCGAGGATCGCGGCCCGGGCGATCTCGGCGGACTCGATGCCGAAGCCGCCGGCGGTCTGGGCCAGCACCGGGAGCACGCCGAAGTAGTAGGCGTCGGGGGTGAAGACCAGGCTGAGCGGCATGCTCGTGACCGCGACCAGCACCGGCAGGTGGCCGCCGAAGGAGTCGGGGATGATGTTCACGAACGCGGTGGCCATCTCGTTGATCATCTTGGTGCCGGTGAGGATGCCGGTGAAGACGCCCGCCGCGAAGATCATCGTGGTGACCAGGACCACGCTCTTGGCGTGCCGGTCGAGCAGTTCCTGCTGCTTCTCCCAGGTGGGGTGGTTGACCAGCGCGGCGATCGCGAAGCCGAGCACGAACAGCACCGGCAGCGGCATCGCCTGCAGCACCAGCCCGACCAGCAGCGCGACGGTCAGCGCCAGGTTGAAGGCGGTCAGGGCCGGGTGCCTGCGCTCCGGGGCCCGGGGCGTCCCTGGGCCGTCGCCGACGACCTGCGGTTGCGGGGGCAGGGTCACCGTGCCCAGGCGGCGGCGTTCCCGCAGGCCGATCAGGTACGACGCCACCAGCACCCAGGCGATGCCGGCGGCCATCGCGGGCAGGACCGGGGTGAACACCTGCGAGCTGTCCAGCTTCAGCACCGCCATGGCGCGGGCAGTGGGGCCGCCCCAGGGGATCATGTTCATCACGCCCGCGCCGAGGCAGACGACGCCGGTGAGCACCAGTGGGCTCATGCCGAGCCGTTTGTAGACGGGCAGCAGGGCGGAGACGGTGATGAGGAAGGTCGAGGCGCCGTCGCCGTCCAGGGCCACGCACATGGTGATGACCGCCGTACCCACGGCGATCCGCACCGGGTCGTCCTTGGCCACCCGCAGGATGCCGCGGATCAGCGGATCGAACAGCCCTGTGTCGATCATCAGGCTGAAGTAGAGCACCGCGAAAGCGATCATGATGCCGGTCGGCGCCACCTTGGCCAGCCCGTTGAGGATCATCGGGCCCATGTCGGCGGCGAACCCGCCGGCCACCGCGGTCAGCACCGGGACCAGCACCAGCGCGGTGAGAACCGAGACGCGCCTGGTCATGGTGAGCACCAGGAACAGGCCGATGGTGAGAAAGCCCAGGAGCGCGATCATCGGGGTCCTTTTCTTTCGGGAGGTTACGGAGAAGTTTCCGAGCGCCGACCTTTCACGTCCACCATCAAAAGTGGATTTATCCATGCGTTATGCGCAACAGTTGCTCCATGGAAGCCAGCCTCCGGCAGCTCGCCGCCTACGTCGCCGTCGCCAAGGCGGCCAGCTTCACCGCCGCGGCCGCTCAGTTGCACGTCTCGCAGTCGACGCTGAGTCGCGCCGTGGCCGACCTGGAGCGCGTGCTCGGCGTCCGCCTGCTCGCGCGCGACACCCGCAACGTGCAGCTCACCGCGGCGGGCCAGGAGACCCTGCGGGTGGCCGAGCAGATCGTCGGCGCCCACCGGTCGGGCATGAAAGAGCTGCAGCGCTACCTGCTCGGCGAGTCGGGCATGGTGGCCGTGGCCACACTGCCCTCGGTCGCGGCCGTGCTGCTGCCACGCATGATCTCCGCCTTCAGGGGACAGCGCCCGCTCGTGACCGTCCGCATCATGGACGGGCTCGAACGGGCCGTCCTCGGCAAGGTGCTGTCCGGCGACGCCGACTTCGCCATCACCACGGTCGGCGCGCCGTCGGATCGGCTCGAACACCGCCCGCTGATCCGCGACCGCTTCCACGCGGTGCTGCCGGAGGGGCACTCGCTCGCCGACCGCGACGAGGTCGCCTGGGAGGACCTGGCCGTCGAGCCGTTCCTGGCCGTGGGGCCGCAGTCCAGTGTCCGCAGGCTCACGGACGCGGCGTTCGCCCAGGCGGGCGCCGAGGTGACGCTCGCGGCGGAGGCGAGCAACGTGGCGACGGTGGGCGGCCTGGTCGCCGCCGGGCTCGGCGTGTCCGCGATGCCCGCCCTGGTGCTGCCGCTCCTGGGACCCGGGCACATCTTGCACCGCCCGCTGGTCGGCCCCGTGGTCGAGCGGCGACTGGACGTCGTGGTCCGGGCGCGGCGGACTCTGCCGGTCGCTGCGGCCGCGTTCCTCGACCTGCTGGAGGAGTCCCGTACTCGGGCGCTGGATGTGCCTGTGGGCGCCTCCTGGGTTGACTAATGCGTAAATGGCATGAATTTATCGAGTTTTTGTGCTGGCCCCGCATTTCTTCACCTGGGCAGGATGACATGGAGCCCGACAGGACGAAGGAGCATGCGTGGCCTCTGAACAACAGCGAGGGCAGTTGTGCGGCTTGAAGGTGGTGGAGTTCGCCCACGTGGTCGCCGGGCCGCTGGCCGGCTCCATGCTCGCCGACCAGGGCGCGGACGTGGTGCATGTGGAACCCCCGGGCGTCGGCGACGCCGCCCGCGCGATGGGTCCCACGCGCGACGGCGAGCCGCTGTGGTTCAAGGTCGCCGGCCGGAACAAGCGCTCCGTCACCCTGGATTTGCATGACTCCGGCGGCCGGCAGGTCGCGCACCGGCTGGTGGCCTGGGCCGACGTCGTGATCGTCACGCTCCGGCCGGGCCGGCTGCGGAGCTGGGAGCTCGACTGGGAGGCCGTGCACCGGATCAACCCCAAGGCCGTCCTGCTGCAGATCTCCGGATTCGGCGCGACCTCGTCCCAGGCCGACGCCCCGGGATTCGGGAAGGTCGGCGAGGCCAGGAGCGGCGTGGTGCACCTGACCGGGTTCCCGGACGGCCCGCCCGTGCACACCGGGTTCTCCCACGGCGACGCGGTGACCGGCCTGATGGGCGCCTACGCCATACTCGCCGCCCTGCACCGCCGGGCGCACGACCCCGGCTTCGACGGCGAGTGGATCGACCTCGCCCTCTTCGAGCCCCTGTTCCGGCTCGTCGAATGGCAGGTCATCGCCCATGACCAGCTCGGCGTCGTCCCCGGTAGATCCGGCAACCAGCTCGCCGTCGCCCCCGCCGCCGTGATCAACACCTACCTGTCCCGCGACGGCGACTGGATCACCGTGACCTCCGCGACCCTCCGCTCCGTGCTGAACGTCGTCCGCCTCCTGGGCCTGCCCGAGGAGGACTATGCCACCACCCGGCAGCAGCTCGCCGGACGGGAACGGCTGGACCAGGGGCTCCGCGCCTGGGTGGCGGCCCGCGAGACCGGCGAGTGCCTGCGGGCCTTCGCCGAGGCCGAGGTGGTCGCCTCCCGCGTCTTCACCGCCGCGGACATCGCCGCCGACCCCGTCTACGCCGAACGCGGCGACATCGTCACCGTCGACGATCCCGACCTCGGCCCCGTCCGCATGCAGGCCGCCCTCCCGCACTTCCACCAGGAGCCCGGGCACATCTGGCGCACCGGGCCCGCGCTCGGGCAGGACAACGACCTCGTCTACCGTGACTGGCTCGGGCTCGGCGCGGAGGAGATCGTGGACCTGGAGAAGCGCGGTGTCATCTGACCGGCCCCAGCTGCGCTCCCTGCTCTTCGTCCCGGGGACCAGAACCGAGTGGCTCGCCAAGGCGGCGGCCGCGGGGGCCGACGCGGCCATCCTCGACCTCGAGGACGCGGTCCCGCCCGCGAAGAAACCCGCCGCCCGCGCCCGCGTGGCCGACGCCATCGCGAACGTGAGCGGCGACATGGCCATCCTCGTCCGCATCAACCCCCTCGACAGCTGGGCGGCCGCCGAGGACCTGCGCGCCGTCACGCACGCCGGCCTGGCCGGGGTGGTCGTGCCCAAGATCGGCGGGCCGGCGGACGTGCTTATGGCCGATCGGCTCCTGACCTGGTGCGAACGCGAACACGGTCTGCCCGAAGGGCATCTCGCCCTGGTGCCGCTGCTGGAGAGCGCCGCCGCGCTGCGGGAGGCGTACGAGATCGGCCGGGCCGCCCCCCGCGTCGCCTACCTGGGCGCGGTCACCGGCAAGGGCGGCGACGTCGAGCGCGCGATCGGCTACCGCTGGAGCCGCGAGGGCACCGAGACCCTGGCCCTGCGCTCCCGTGTCCTGCTGGACGTCCGGGCGGCGGGAGTGCCGTGTCCGGTTGCCGGCCTGTGGACCGGCGTCGGCGACCTGGAGGGGTTGCGGGCGTTCGCGGAGCAGAACCGCTCGCTCGGCTACGACGGCATGATGGCCATCCACCCCTCCCACGTCCCCGTGATCAACGAGGTGTACTCACCTGGTCCCGAGGAGCTCGCCCGCTACGAGCGGCTGATCGCCGCGGTGGAGGAGGCGCGGGCGCGCGGCGCCGGGGCGATCGCGTTCGAGGGGGAGATGGTGGACGAGGCCATGGCGGGCAGAGCCCGAGCCGCCCTCGAACGCCGTTGAGGTTCGGACCAAACTGTGCCCCTTCGTCTGGCGAGCGGGGTCGGTGTGTTCAGCGCGCTCAGCACCGCCGGTTCTGCCGCCTGTACCACTCGTGCAGGTCATCGTCCCGGTGCTGACCACCGTCGGGTCCAGGGCCGGAAGCGGTGGGCGTACGCGGTTGACCCTGCTCACTCGGCAGCGCCTCCAAGGAGGCGGAGACCCTGGTCCTGCCGTACGAGGTGGCGGTGCTGCGCCGCGCCGGTCAAGGCGGGTGTTCCAGAACGGCGGCCATCAGGCGGGCCTCTGCCGGCAGCCGTACAGCGTGGGCGCAGCCGCCTTCGAACCGTGACCTTGCGGCACCTTCCGGGCGCCGTGAGCGGGATAGGCTCGGCCTGTGCCCACCTACGTCGCCGTGGATCTCGGGGCGGAGAGCGGACGGGTGCTCGCGGGTGAGTTCGACGGCGAGCGTCTCGTGGTGAGCGAAGCCCACCGCTTTCCCAACGTGCCGGTGCGCGTTCTCGGCGGCCTCCACTGGGACGTTCTGCGCCTGCTGGCGGAGGCGCGTGCCGGGATCGGGCGCGTCGCCGCCGAGCGCCGGGTCGTCAGCGTGGGCGTGGACGCGTGGGGCAACGACTTCGGGCTGCTCGACCGCGCCCAGCGGCTTCTGGCCAACCCTCGGCACCATCGCGACCCCTACACCGCGGGCCTGACCGCCCTGGTCTCCTCTCAGGAGCAATATGAGGTGACGGGGGTGCAGCCGCTGCCCATCAACACCTCGTGCCAGCTGCTTGCGCATGCCGGGTCGCCGCTGCTGGACGCCGCCGATCGGCTGGTGATGTTACCGGACCTGTTCACCCTCTGGCTGAGCGGCGAGATGCTCACCGAGCGGACGATCGCCAGCACCAGCCAGCTCCTGGACGCCCGGACCGGCCGCTGGGCCGGCGACCTCATCGCCCGGCTCGGGCTGCCGTCGCGTCTGTTCGGCGGGGAAATCGTCGAGCCCGGCACGGTCGCCGGGTCGCTGCGGGACGAATCCGGCCGGCCCGGCGAGGCCGTCGTGGTCGCCGTGGCCGGTCATGACACCGCATCGGCGGTTGCGGCGCTACCCGTCGTCTCCGGTCCGAGCGGCTCCTCTGGCGCGGTCGCGTACGTCTCCTGCGGCACGTGGTCGCTCGTCGGTGTGGAGACGGCCGGGCCCATCACCACCCCAGAGTCCCGGCTCGCCGGGTTCACCAACGAGGGTGGCGTGCTCGGCACCGTGCGGTTCCTGCGCAATCTCAACGGCCTGTGGCTGCTCCAGGAGTGCCGCCGGGCCTGGGGGACCCGCGCTGCGTATGCGGACCTGGTCGCCGAGGCCGCGACCGCGCCCGCCTTCGGCCCGCTGATCGACCCTGCTCACTTGGGTTTCCTCAAGCCGGAGGACATGCCGGGCCGGGTCGCGGCGTTCTGCCGCGCGACAGGCCAGCCGGTGCCCGAGGGCCGGGCCGCGACGGTGCGTTGCATCCTGGAGAGCCTGGCGTGCTCCTACCGCCTGGTCCTGGAGCAGGCCGAGGAGCTGACGGGCCGCCCGGTCGAGGCCGTGCATCTCGTCGGTGGCGGCGCCGCCAGCGACACACTCTGCCGGCTCACCGCGGACATCGGCGGGCGGCCCGTGCTCGCGGGGCCGGTCGAGGCGACCGGCATCGGCAATCTCCTCGTCCAGGTCATGGCCCACGAGGGCATCGGTTCCCTTGGAGAGCTGCGCGAGGTGGTCCGCCGGTCGTTCCCGCCCCGGGTGTACACGCCGGCCGGCGAGCGTGAGCCGTACGATGCGGCGTACGCTCGATTTCGGCGATTGACCGCTGTTGACAACTTCTGGAGTAAAGTAGCGTCCCAGAGGAGCCCTACCACAGATGGGTGAGCCCGGTCCCATGCTGATCGCAGAGCGGCGACGCCGCATCCTGGAGCACGTGCACGAGCACGGATACGCCTCATTCCAGGAGCTGGCCGGTGCGCTCGGCACGTCGGAGTCCACTGTCCGGCGTGACCTGCGATCGCTGGTAGGCGAGGGCCTGCTGCACGCCACCCGGGGCGGCGTGACCCGGCCCGTCCTGTCAGCGGCGTCGCGCCCGGCTCTCCCGGACGTGGTGGCGGCCGAGCGCGAGGCCATCGCCGACCACGCCGCGACGCTCGTGGAGCCCGGCACCGCCGTCCTGCTCGGTCCCGGGCGGACCACCGCGGCGCTGGCCCGCCGGCTCGCCAAGCTGCCGTCCCTCACCGTCGTCACCAACTCCACCCTGGTGGTCGAGGCGCTCATGGACGCGCCCCACGTCGAAGTCGTCGCGGTGGGCGGCACGCTGCGCCGATCCATCCAAGCCTTCGTGGGGCCGATCACCGAGCAGCACCTGGAGGGCCTGCGGGGCGCGCAGACCTTCCTGTCAGGCGACGGCGTCACCCCTGAGAGGGGACTGACCACGCCCAACGTCTTCGCCGCCGCCACCGACCAGGCTCTCGCCGCGGCCGGCCGCGAGGTCGTCGTCCTCGCCGACCACTCCAAGATCGGTCATGACACGATGTGCCAGACCGTGGCCACCGCGCGCATGAGGGTCCTGGTCACGGACTCGAAGGCCGATCCCGTCATGGTCGACCGGCTCGTCCAGGCACAGGTCGACGTTCACATCGCTGACATGAACCGATGAATTTTGACCTGAAATGACAGGTCTTACTGGCGTATAGCACGCCGAACATATCCGCCCTTCCCCTGTCGCCGTATGTGGCCAGCTCGTGGGCATGAGGTCGACTCGACACTGCATGACATCCGCCGACGCGTATTGACACATCCGCGCCCGCCGTGACTATGATCCCTCCAAGTTCCTGTCAAAAGTAGGCAAATTCTGGCAGTGGATGGGTTCGTTCCCTCGGAAGAAGGGGTTACGTGATGCCCTGCAGAACAATGGCCACAGCCGTCGTGGGCCTGCTGGCGCTCACGCTGAGCGCGTGCACCAAGTCTGTCGGCGACGGTCCCACGGACGCCGGCGCGTCCGCCCAGCAGCAGGTGGAGGCGACCTCTGGAGACGCGTCGCTGTGCACTCCGGAGCGATACAACGGCGGTGTGCCCAAGCTCGATCTGAAGAGCGTCACCGTGGGGTTCGCGCAGTCGGAGAAGGAAGCGAACCCGTTCCGGATCACGGAGACGCAGTCGATCAAGGACGAGGCCGCGCAGCGAGGCATCAAGCTGATCACGACGAACGCGCAGTCGGACCTCAACAAGGAGATCGCCGACATCCAGGGCATGATCGCCCAGGGTGCCAAGGTCCTGATCATCTCCCCGCTCAACTCCGAAGGGCTCGACCCCGCGCTCAAGGCGGCCCAGGATGCCAAAGTCCCGATCATGACGATCGACCGGCTGCTCACCACCAAAAAGGCCTGCGTCGACTACGTCGGCTGGATCGGCTCCGACTTCGTCAAGCAGGGTGCCCGAGCCGCCGATGCGATGATCACCGCGACGGGAGACAAGGGAGAGGTCGCGATCCTGCTCGGAGCCTCAGGGGTGAACGTCACCGTCGACCGGACCAAGGGGTTCAAGGACCAGCTCGCCGCGAAGGGCTCGGCGCTGAAGGTCGTGGCCGAGCAGACCGGCGACTTCACCCGTGAGAAGGGTCGCGCGGTCACCGAGCAGCTCATCTCCGCCAACCCCGGTATCAGCGCCATCTACGCGGAGAACGACGAGATGGCCCTTGGCGCCGTCGCCGCGCTCAAGGCGGCGGGCAAGAAGCCGGGAGACGTGAAGATCGTCACGATCGACGGCACTCGTGGCGCGGTCCAGGGCATCGTCGACGGCTGGATCGCCGCGGTCATCGAGTCGAACCCACGATTCGGGCCGCTGGCCTTCCAGGCGCTCGAGGACTTCTACGCAGGCAAGGGCGTGCCGGCGAAGACGATCATCTCCGACAAGGAGTACACCCCTGAGAACGCCAAGGTCGAACTGCCGAACGCCTACTGAGCCCGGGGGCGGCCCGGACCGCCGCCCTCACGACGTCCGGGAGCGGGCACATGAATGAAGCGGTGTGCGAGGCGCATGCCATCTCCAAGCGGTTCGGCGGGACCCTCGCCCTCGACTGCGTCTCGTTGCGGCTAGACGCCGGCGAGGCCCACGCGCTGGTGGGGGAGAACGGTGCGGGGAAGTCCACGTTGATCAAGGTGCTGACCGGGGTGCACAGGCCTGACGGTGGCACGATCCGCCACCTCGGGCGGCCGGTGTCCTTCTCCGAGCCCGCCGACGCTCAGGACGCCGGGATCAGCACCATCTACCAGGAGGTGGAGCTCGCCCCGCTGCTGAGCGTGGCCGACAACCTCTTCCTCGGCAGGGAGCCGATCACTCGCTTGGGGCTGCTCGACCGGTCGCGGCTGCGGCGCGAGGCCGCCGAGGTCCTCGCCCGGTACGGCGTGGCCGTGGACGTCCGCCGGCCGCTCGGCGAGCTCGGTCTCGGCATCCGGCAGATGGTGGCGATCGCCCGTGCGGTCAGTGCGCGCGCCCGATTGGTGATCATGGATGAGCCGACTTCCTCACTGGCCCCGCGCGAGGTGGACCGGCTCGCGGATGTCATCGAGGTGCTGCGCGCGCAGGGCATCGCGATCCTCTATGTCACTCACAAGCTGGATGAGGTCTTCCGCGTCTGCCAGCGGGTCAGCGTCCTGCGTGACGGCCGTCTGGTCCGCACCGGTCTCGTCCGGGAGACCTCCCGCATCGGCCTGGTCGCCGCGATGCTCGGCCGGCCGGTGGCCGAGGTGCGCCGCCACGGCGTGACGAGCTTCGGCGAGGCCCACGAGGTGGGCCGCGCCGCGCCGGTTCTGCGGGCCGAGTCCCTGGTGCGCGAGCACGCTCTGCACGGTGTCTCCGTCGAGGTACGCCCGGGCGAGGTGGTGGGACTCGCGGGCCTGCTCGGCTCCGGCCGGTCAGAAACGGTGAGAGCGGTGTTCGGCGCCGACCCCCTCGACGCCGGATCGGTGGAGGTGGCGGGGCGCGCCCGCCGGCGCTGGAACCCCGCCATCGCCATCCGCTCGGGTGTCTGCATGGTGCCGGAGGACCGCAAGGCCGAGGGTGTCGTGCCGGGGCTGTCGGTCCGTGACAACATCACGCTGGCGGCGCTGCCCCGCCTCACCCGGGGCGGGCTGGTGTCCCGCCGGGCGCGCGACCGCATCGTCGACGCATTCGTCCGCCGCCTCGGGATCAAGGTGTCCTCGCCCGACCAGAAGGTGGGCGAGCTGTCCGGAGGCAACCAGCAGAAGGTGCTGCTCGCCCGCATGCTCTGTCTCCATCCCGCGGTGCTGATCCTCGACGAGCCGACGCGGGGCATCGACATCGGCGCCAAGGCGGAGATTCAGGCGCTCATCGACGAGCTCGCTCATGAAGGCCTCGGCGTGCTGCTGGTGGCGGAGCTGGAGGAGATCGTGGAGGGCGCCGACACCGTCGTGGTCCTGCGGGACGGGACGGCGGCCGGCGTGCTGCGCGGTGCGGAGATCGGCGAGCGGCCGATCATGGAGCTGATCGCCGCGGCCGACTCGGATGGATCTGCCGGTGGGCGGTTCGATGACTGAGCCGCCCAGCGGGACTCCCGCGCCCACCCCCACCCGCGTGGCCGGCCGCACGGGCGCGGCGGGGCGGGTGACCTGGTTGTCCGATTACGGGGTCTACCTCGCCCTCGGCGTCCTGTTGTCGTTCAACCTGGTGTTCACGCCGAACTTCGCCACGGTCGCAAACCTACGGCTCCAGCTCGTCCAGGTAGCCCCGGTGGCCATCGTCGCCCTCGGCATGGTACTGGTGATCGGCACCGGAGGCATCGACCTGTCGGTCGGCTCCACGATGGCCATCGCGGCGGCGTTGCTGCCGCTCTACCTCGGCTACGGGCCCTGGCCCGCCATCGCCGTCGCGGTGCTCGCCGGTGCGGCCGTGGGACTCGTGAACGGCGGGCTGGTCGCCTACGGCATCCAGCCGATCGTCGCCACCCTCGGGCTGCTCGTAGCCGGACGGGGGGCGGCGCTCGTGCTCGCGGACGGCCGGCTCGTCGAGATCTTCGACCCCACGCTGGCCGCCATCGGCGGCGGGCAGGTGCTGGGGGTCCCACTGCCCGTGCTCATGGCCCTGACGGTCGCCGCCGCCGCCGGGTTCGTCCTGCGCCGCGCCGCGTTCGGCCGCAGACTGCTGGCCGTGGGAGGCAACCGGCCCGCGGCGCTCCTGGCCGGCCTGCCCGTACGACGGACGCTGGTCACCGTCTACGTGATCAGCGGGGTGCTCGCGGCGATGGCCGGAGTGCTCACAACCGGGCGGCAGAGCGCGAGCGACCCCTCGTTCACCGGGCTGCTGATCGAGCTGAGCGCCATCACCGCCGTGGTCGTAGGCGGTACGCCCCTCGCCGGAGGCCGCGTCCGGATCCTCGGCACGCTGATGGGGGCGCTGCTGATGCAGCTCATCATCGCCACGGTCATCCAGCACGACCTGCACGACTCGACCGCCCGGATGATCCAGGCGGCGATCATCGTGGCCGCCGTGTACGCGCAGCGAGACAGGAGCGGGACGTGACGACCGGACAGGCCGAGCGTGCCGCCCCCTTCTCGCCGGCCGCCGGCACCGGGCGGACGCGGCTGGCGGCACTCGCCCGCCGGCACGGGGCCGCCCTGGTGCTCGTCCTGGTCCTCCTCCTCGGGTCGCTGACCTTCGGCTCGAGCTTCACCGGCCCGGGGAACCTCGGTGCCATCGCACTGGACGCCTCCTACCTGCTGCTGGTCGCGACCGGTATGACGTTCGTGATCCTCTCCGGCGGGATCGACCTGTCCGTCGGGTCCGTTCTCGCGCTGTCCGGTGTCCTGTCGGCGTACGGCTCCCGCTGGGGGACGGCGGGCGCGGTCCTGCTGCCCCTGGCGGTCTGCGGGCTGATCGGCCTGGTGAACGGGCTGCTGATCGGACGGGCCCGGCTGGCGCCGTTCGTCGTCACCCTGGCGACCCTGCTGTTCGCCCGAGGGCTGGCCTTCGCGGTCTCGCAGGAGGGTAACCAGGTCTACATCATCCCGGCCGACCTGGCCCTCACCCGGATCGGACAGGCCACTGTTCTCGGCGTCGGGGTCCCGGTGCTGATCGCCCTCGCAGTCTTCGCCGCGGCCGGCGTGGTACTCAACCGCACCCGGTTCGGTCTGCGGGTCTTCGCCGCCGGGAACGGGGACGGGCACGCCGCCGAGCTCATGGGGCTCCCGGTGGCTCGCATCCGGGTCCGCGTCTACGTGCTGAGCTCCCTGCTGGCCGGCCTCGCGGGAGTCCTCATCGCCGCGCAGACCGCCTCGGGGCTCCCCACCCTTGGCGAAGGCAGGGAACTGGAGGCCATCGCGGCCGTCGTGATCGGCGGCACGCTGCTCACCGGAGGCGCCGGATCGCTCGGGGGGACCCTCGCGGGCGTACTGCTGCTCAAGGTGATCCAGAACCTGATCAACCAGGTGGGCACGCTCAGCTCCGCCTACCAGCAGGTGGTCAGCGGCACCTTCCTCGTCCTGGTCGTACTCGTCCAGGCCGCCCTGGCAAGGAGGAGACGACAGTGAATGGCAATCGAACCAGGGTCGCGGTGGTAGGCACCGGCGACTGGTGGGGCTTCCACCACGCCCGCGTGTTCTCCTGCCGCGAGGACACCGAGTTGTGCGCCGTCGTGGGCCGGACCGAGAAGCGCACCGTCGAGCGCGCCCGGCGGTTCGGTGTACGCCCTTATCTCGACGTGGAGGAGATGATCGCCCGGGAGCGGCCCGACCTGATCTCCGTGTGCCTGCCGAACGAAGACCATTTCGCCACCACCCGGCTGCTGGTCGAGGCGGGGATCCCGCTGCTGGTCGAGAAGCCGCTGGTCTTCTCGCTCGAGGAGGCGGACGTCCTGATCGCCGAGGCCGAGGCCCGCCGGCTCTTCTTCGCCATCAACTTCAACCACCGGTACGCCCGTCCCGTGCGGCTGGCGGCGGCGGCGATCGAGCGCGGCGAGCTGGGCCGGCTGGTCTTCGCGACCTGGCGGTTCGGCGGAGAGGCGGGCACCAGCCGGCACCCTCACGCCAACCTCATCGAGACCCAGTGCCACGGCTTCGACATGGTCGAGCACCTGTGCGGCCCGATCGCGTCCGTGACAGCGCAGATGACCGGCGGGCCGCCGTACACAACGATGGCGATCGCCGTGCGGTTCGCCAGCGGGGCGGTGGGGACCCTGCTCGGGACCTACGACTCCTCGTACACCTACCCGGGAACCCACCTGCTGGAGATCAACGGCACCGGCGGCCGGATCCTCGTCGAGGACACCGTCCGCCGCTACACCTACACGCCCGCCGGCGACGAGACGAGCCGGGTGTGGCAGGCGGGCTACTTCAACGACACCGACCGGGGCTTCCACACCACCTTCGACCGGCACGTCGACGAGGTGCTCACCGCCCTGCGCGCCGGCGATCCGCCGCCCGTCCACGCCCGCGCCGGTCGCCGCGCGCTCGAGCTCGCGCACGCCGTGATCCGCTCGTACGAGTCGGGGAAGCGAGTGGACACCGCCCCCGGAGAGACGACGTGACCGCCGAGGCCGGGGCCCTGCGCCGCCTGGGCAGCGATCCGCTGCGGCTCGCGCTGCTGGCCATCCGGCTCGGCCCGGCGCTGATCCTGCTGCTCCTCATCGTGATCATGAGCATGTTGTCACCCGCGTTCCTCACCGTGCTCAACCTGGGCAACGTGCTGGCGCAGAGCGCGGTGATCGCGGTGCTCGCCATCGGGCAGCTCCTGGTGATCCTCACCAGGGGGATCGACCTGTCCGTGGGATCGACGCTGGCGCTCGCCTCCGTGACCGGGGCCCTTGTCTACTCCGCCGTACCGTCCGGACCGGTCGTCGTCCTCGCCATGCTGGCCACCGGCATGGCGGTCGGCGCGATCAACGGCATGGGCTACGTCCTGGGCCGGTTGCCCCACCCCTTCATCATCACGCTCGCCACCCTGAGCGCGGGGCGGGGCCTCGCCCTGTGGCTGTCGGGCGGGCAACCGCAGCAGGGCATGCCCGAGATCGTCCAGGCGATGGGCGGCGGCTCGGCAGGCTGGCTGCCGTATTCGGCCTTCCTGGTCGCCGCAGTGGCGCTGGCCGTCGTCCTGCTCACCACGCGGATGGTGTGGGGGCGCTGGATCTACGCCGTCGGCGGGAACCCGGAGGGAGCCCGGAGGGCGGCGATCCCCGTCGACGGGGTGGTGGTCTCCGTGTACGTCCTGAGCGGCCTTGCCGCCGGGATCGCCGCGATCATCACCTCCGGCCGGCTCAACGCCGGCTCTCCCACCTTCGGCGACCTGGCCGAGCTCGACTCGATCGCCGCCGTGGTCATAGGGGGCGCGAGCTTCCTCGGCGGCCGGGGCGGCGTAGGCAACGCACTCGTGGGAGCACTCATGATCGGAATCATCCGGAACGGCATGAACCTGCTCGACGTCGACGCTTTTCTGCAGCCGATCGTCATCGGCGTCGTCATCGTCTTGGCCGTCGAGTCCGACGTCGTCCGCGGGCGGCTGGAAGGCCGCTTCCGCATCGCGCGGGCGGCGCGGTCATGACGCCCGTCCTGGCCGTTCGCGGCGCCACCAAGCGCTTCGGCGCCGTTCTCGCCCTCGACGGCGTGGATCTGGAGGTGTTCGCCGGCGAGGTGCTCGCCCTCCTCGGTGACAACGGGGCGGGCAAGTCCACGCTGATCAAGTGCATCAGCGGCGTGCACCGGCTGGACGCGGGATCCATCGAGATGGGCGGAGTCGCGGTGACGACGGGCTCGCCCGCCGCCGCCCGAGCCCTCGGGATCGAGACCGTCTACCAGGACCTCGCGCTGTTCGACAATCTGGATCCCGTCGCGAACTTCTACGCCGGGCGGGAGGTCGCCGGGCCGCGCTGGCTTCCCCGCGGCTTGCGGCTGCTGCGCCGCCGGGACATGTCCCGGGCGACGGGCGAGTTGCTGACACGCCTCCAGGTCGGGATCGCCGACCCCCACGCCGCGGTCGGTCTGATGTCCGGAGGCCAGCGGCAGGCCATCGCCGTGGCCAGGGCCGCGGCGTTCGCGTCGAAGGTCGTGATCCTCGACGAGCCGACGGCAGCGCTCGGGCTGCGCGAGTCGCGGCGGGTGCTCGACCTCATCCTGCGCCTGCGCGAGGAGGGCCACGCCGTCATCGTCATCTCCCATGCCATGGATCACGTGATCGAGATCGCCGACCGAGCCGCGGTGCTGCGGCGCGGTCGCAAGGTCGGCGAGATGAGGCCTACGCCGGACAACCAGCAGGCGATCGTCTCGCTCATCGTCGGAGGCGACTCGTGACCTCCCTCCGGCGTTCCGCGCTACCGCCCTCCAGAAAGAGATGAGAACGATGGCACCACACCTTCGGTCAGCCTCGCTGGCCCTCGCGCTGGCGCTCTGTCTCGGCGCCTGCTCCACCGGCTCCGGTACGTCCACCACCGGGGCGTCTCCTGGCACCGCCGAACCGATGAAAGTTGGATTCATCACGAAGTTCCCGGTCGACTTCTACGACACCATGGTCGACGCGGTGAAGACCTGGAACCGCGACCACCCAGACGTCGAGGTCCTCTTCGGCCAGGGCAAGAGCGGCACGGACGACGAAGGCGAGACGGCCCAGATCGAGTCGATGCTCGCCAAGGGGGTCAAGGCCATCGCGATCACGCCGACCAGCCCCAACCTCCAGAACGTTCTGCAGAAGGCCGTGGATGCCGGGGTCAAGGTCGTCCTGGTGGACAACGACATCCCCAGCTGGGCAGGTAAGTCGTCGGTGGTGGCGACCGACAATCTCGCGGGCGGCAAGCTGGCGGGCGCCTGGCTCGCCAAGCAGGTCAAGCCCGGCTCCACGATCGCCGTCCTGCAGGGGCGGCTCGGCAACCCCTCGCTCGACGACCGCGTCACCGGCATGCTGTCCACGCTCGGTGACGGCATCACCGTGGTCTCCAAACCCGCCACCGACTGCGACCAGACCAAGGGGCTCAACGCCGCCCAGGACATCCTGGCCGCTCATCCCGGCATCGCCGCCATCTATGGGGCCTGCGGGCCGCCGATCCTCGGCGCCCTCCAGGCCGTCAAGTCCGCCGGCAAGAAGCCGGGCGAGCTCGTGCTGGTGGGCTTCGACGCCTCACCGGGCGAGCTGAAGGCCATCGCCGGAGGTGAGGTCGCGGCGTCGGTCGCCCAGTTCCCCGCCAAGATGGGCTCGGTCGGTATCGAGACCGCGGTCGCCGCGGCCCGGGGCCAGAAGGTCCCGGCGATCATCGACACCGGCACAGAGATGGTGACGAAGGAGAACGTCACGGGCTTCCAGTGACGCCGCAGGCACAGGAGCCAACGGCACCACCACGTTCGGCCTCACCGCCAACGGCACAGCGCCACACCAGCCCTCTCCTGCAGCGCCTCCCGACCCGATGACGGTGCGGCGATGCGCCGGCCCGACCGCGGCACCCTCGTATGGAAGAGCGGGCCTGCGGGGATTTTGCCGGTCTCAGTCCGGTGATCCTCGCAGGCCATCGGGTCAGCTCTTGGTCCATTTCTGGCTGGTCGTGCCGGTGCAGGACCACAGCTGCACCTTCGTTCCGTTCGCGGTCCCGAAGTTGCTCGCCTCCATGCAGAGGCCGGACTGCACGCCGGTGATGCTGCCGTCGCCGTTGACGTTCCATTGCTGATTCGCCTGCCCGTTGCAGTCCCAGATGATCACTTGGGTGCCGTTACCGGTGCCCTGCCCCTTGGCGTCCAGGCACTTGTTGCCGTACACCTGCAACTGCCTGGACGAGGTGACGGTCCACTGCTGGTTGTTGCCGCCGCCGCAGTCCCAGAGCTGGAGCTGGGTGCCGTTGGCGGTGCTCGCGTTCGGGACGTCCAGGCACCGGCCGGCGTTGACGTTCCGCAACACCGACGTCGACCCGCCGCCGGGGCCGGGGTCCGTGGGAGGCAGGAGCGTGATCGTGTAGGTGTCGTCGATGGCGGTGTGCGGCAGGTTGACCGTCGTGCCGTCGCCGGACAGCGTCACCACGGAGTTCTGGAAGAGGACCGGGCCCTGGACGGCGCCGCCGCTGTTGTAGGGGATGCGCTCGGCGACGACTCTTACCTGGTTGTTCTGCACGATGCCGCTCGTTGTGTCCAGGCGCCGCAGGTTGACGGCGATGTTGCCGGTCGTGGTGCCGCCGCCGACCAGGATCTTGGCCGTTCCGGCCGCCTTGGTGGCGAACGCGTCGTATGAGGAGCTGGGGGTGACGGACACGATCTGGCCGGTCTGAGAGCCGTAGAAGCGGTAGACCCACCATTCGCCCTTCGGCTGGTACTCGCCTGCCGAGTTGCGGACGAGCAGGTTGCCGAGGTCGTTGTGCAGGTTTCCGCCGCCCGCCCAGTTGGCGCGCAGGCCGTCGGCGCCGGCCCTTTCCAGGCGTGCGATGTACCAGGATCCGTCACCGGGGTTCTGCTCGTTGGACGCCCCGTATTCGTTGATCTGGTACGGGCGCGGGTGCGGGATGCCGCGGGAGTTCAGCGTGGTATCCGCCGCAGCCACGTTGGCGACCGGGTCGCCGGGCAGGGAGTGCCAGCTGATGATGTCGGGGACCACGTTGTTGGCCTTGACGTAGTCCAGGTACTGGTTCCAGAACGAGTGCGTGGCCGAAGGTACGCACGCGCAGCTCGGCCCGACGATGAGATGCGTCGGGAACGCGGCCCGAATGCGCTGGTAGGTGCGCCGCCACAGCTCGAAGTACTGGGACTGAGGGCGGTTCCAGAACAAGGTGATGTTGGGCTCGTTCCAGAGGTCCCACTGCACGGTGGCGCCCGTCGCCCGTACGTCGTTGATCAGACGGGTGAGGAAGTTGTCGTAGTCGGTCCAGTCGCCGTTGTCGCCGGGGAATCGCGAGATCGGGTAGCCGTCGGCACCCCACAGGTCGTGGACGAGCAGGATGAACTCCCCGCCCAGCGATCGCGTGCGCAGCAGCTGAGCGCGGGTGGAGTTCCATCGGCGGTCGTATTTGCCCGACACCCAGCCGCCCGGACTGTCGAGCTGTGCCCCGCCAGCGCGCATGTACCGGAACTTCACATCGGTGTAGAAACGGTCCGGCGGCGCCGACGCGTTCTCGGTCATGCCGTAGATCCACCCGGAGGCGCGGTAGGTGGGAGAGCCACCACCGGCGGAGAAGTCGACGGTGATGGTCTGGTCCGCGGCCAGGGCCGGCGTGGCGGCCGTCACGACGGGGCCGGCGACGAGTGCGCCTGCGGCAAGGAGGGCAGCGATCCCGCGGCGGCTTCTGTGCCGCCTGCAGGGTGTGGCGTCCATATGTGATTCCTTGGTCACGGAGGGTCGGGGCAGGTCGAGCAGGCCACGGGGGGGCTGGTGGCGGTGCCCTTGCCGGCTCACGGACGGCGGCAAGCTTCCGCTCCTCCGAAGTGGTGGGGGCCGGAGTAACTCAAGGCACGCCGCACCGCCGTCGCGGGTGACGGGCTCAGGCGGGCGCCACTGGGAGCGTGGAGCGCAGGTCAGCAGGGTGAGTTGGTCTGGGTGAGGAGGTAGCCACCTTGCGGACTCAGTGTGGAAACCACCACGAAACATGTCAAGACCGCGGACGAATCGGTTCGATGGCATGATCGGCACCCAGGAGGCGGGTGCGCTGGTACGTCCCGGTCACGCCACGCCGCCACGGGATGAACGTTTCATCACTTGGCCCCGCCGCGACAGTGCGACCGCTCCCGGCCAGCCCTGCTCAGGTCACTTCGGCATGCGGCGGAATCGTGACGCAGGAGAGCGGGCCCTTGACGGATCTTCTGGCGTCATGTTTGCTCCCGCCATACCACCACCTCAGTCGGCCTGCGTGGAAGGAGCACTCGATTCGCCACGGTGATGTTAACGCTAACAGACGCTATCGGGAGCCGCTCCCGGCATACCGAATCGGGTCAGCCCCGAACCTGCCGGCCGTGGGCCCGGGTGCGGCAACCACTCAGCACGATCCCAAGTCGCCGATCCTTCCAAAGGAGGTCCCCGTGTCCACAAGGGCGGGCCGGAACGCCAGCGTGTTAGCGCAAACATTGCGACTCGATTCGACCTGCTACTTGACCGCCGCGAGGAGTTGAGCATGCGTACGTGGGGACGATGGTGGGCCGCCGCGCTGATGGCCGTGGCCTTGGTGGTAGCAGCTACGGCGATGGGGGCGGGGGTCGCCGGCGCGGAGTCCAACGGCGGGGTGCGGGTCATGCCGTTGGGCGACTCGATCACCGAGGGCACGCAGGTGCCGGGCGGGTACCGGATCGGGTTGTGGCAGCGCTTGGCCGCCGGCCGCTACACAGTCGACTTTGTCGGGTCGCAGTTCAATGGGCCGGGCAGCCTGGGCGACCACGATCATGAGGGCCATCCCGGGTGGCGGATCGACCAGATCGACGCGAACATCACCGGCTGGCTGCGTACGTACACACCGCGCACGGTGCTGCTGCACATCGGCACCAACGATGTCCTGCAGAACTACAACCTGGCCGGTGCACCGCAACGGCTGTCCACGCTGATCGACCACATCACCACAGCCGTGCCCAACGCGGACGTCTTCGTCACCACCATCATCCCGCTGTCCAACTCCGGCCAGGAGTCGGCCGGCCGCACCTTCAACGCGGCGATCCCCGGCATCGTCCAGAGCAAGGTGAACAGCGGCAAACATGTCCACCTGGTCGACATGCACAGCAAGGTGACCACCTCCGACCTGATCGACGGCATCCACCCCACCGCCGGCGGCTACGACAAGATGGCCGCCGCCTGGTACGAAGCCCTTCAGTCGGTACCGGGCAGCATCGGCCAGCCGGGGAGCGGCACCCCCAGCCCAACACCTGATGCGGGTGCGATCAGGGGTGTGGGGTCGGGCCGGTGTCTTGACGTCTCCGGCGCCTCGCAGGCGAACGGCGCGCAGACGCAGATCTGGGACTGCAACGGCCAGGCCAACCAGCAGTGGACGGCGACCGCGAGCGGTGAGCTGCGGGTCTACGGCGGCAAGTGCCTGGACGTTTACGGCGGCGGCACCGCCGACGGCACCAGTGTGATCATCTGGGACTGCAACGGTCAGAACAACCAAAAATGGCGCTTCAACTCCGACGGCACCATCACCGCGGTCGGCGCGAACAAGTGCCTGGACGTGCCGAACTACTCCACCGCCAACGGCGTCAAACTCCAGATCTGGTCCTGCAACGGCGCGGCCAACCAACGCTGGACCCGCACCTGACCTGGCGAAGGCGCACCGGCCACAACGCACGATCTATACCTGTGGTCAGCCGGCGTCTGCCGCCCGGCTCTCGTCGTCATGCGGTGCTGTTCCCGCAGTTGGCCGATGTGGTCCTCAAGCAGGGAACCGAAGAACCGCAGGTCGTGCGGGTGCGGGCCCGGACACGATCGGCGGGCATCCTGCCCCGCCTGCAGGGTCCCGGCCCGGCGAGTGCACGCCTATCACAACGGATGGCACTCCGTTGCAGTTGTGGGACTGCAACGGCCAGTCCAACCAGCAGTGGAGCGTGACCTCCGCGGGTGAGCTCAAGGTGTACGGCAACAAGTGCCTGGATGCCGCGGTCGGCTCATGGCTTCGCCGCAACCGGTGGCCGGTTGCGGCGAAGCGCGCGTTGGGCAGAGGTCTGCGAGGGTCGGGTTTCACACGCCCGTAATAGTCCATTGGTTGTTGGTGCTGTTGTTCGGCGTCCACATGGCCACGGTGGAGCCGGCGGTGCTGTTGCCCATACCGTCCAGGGCCGTGCCGGTGCCGCGGTTGATGATCTGGTAGCGGCCGTTGCCCATGTTGTTGAGGCGCCACTGCTGGTTGTTGCCGCCATTCCACGCCGCCTGCCTGGCGTTGGCGCCGTTGGCGGTGTTGCCCCAGCTGTCGGCGACCATGCCGTTGGTGCGGTTGACGATGCGGTACCACCCGCCGCCCAGGTCCACGAGCTGCCACTGCAGGTTGGTGCTGCCGTCCCAGTTCCACTGCTTGAGGTTCGACCCGGAGGCGACATTCCCGCCGCTGTCCAGCACCAGGCCGGTGGTGACATTCGTGATCCGCACGTAGCTCGTCGGCGCGGGGCCGGATCCGGTCATGCGGTACGTACGACCGGCTTGGCCGGTCAGTCTGATGACGTCGCTCTCGGGTTTGTCGACGCTGACGGTACCGCCGGTCGTGGCGTCCACCACCTCGTAGGTTCCGGCGAACAGCCGGCTGCGTACGTTGACTGTCCCGTCACGGTCGAACCTGATGAGGATCTCGGTGGCCCCGCCGGAGCTCCACGTCGCGTCCACGGTGTAGCCGCCGCGCCCCCGAAGACCCTGCACCTTCCCGCTTGGCCAGGCCGCCGGAAGCGCCGGCAGCACGTGAAGCTCGCCGTTGTGGCTCTGCAGCAGCATCTCGGCGATGCCCGACGTCGCCCCGAAGTTGCCGTCGATCTGGAACGGCGGGTGCAGGTCGAACATGTTCGGCGCGAGCCGGGCCGTCGTCACGAGGGCGCAGATCAGGTCGTGCGCCCGCGTGCCCTCCTCCATCCGCGCCCAGTAGTTGATCTTCCAGGCCAGCGACCAGCCCGTACCGTCGTCACCGCGCAGTTCGAGAGTCCGCCGGGCGGCGGTGTACAGCGCGGGGGTGCCGCGCTTGGTGATCTGGTTGCTCGGGTGCAGGCCGTAGAGGTGGGAGATGTGCCGGTGGTTCGGCTCGGTCTCGACCCAGTCGTACAGCCACTCCAGGATGTTGCCGCGTGACCCGGTCTTCATCGGCGGGAGCCGGTCCCGGGCCGCCAGGACCTGCGCCCGGAAGCTCGCGTCCGTGCTGAGGAGCTCGCTGGCCTTGGCACAGCCGCTGAACAGGTCCCGCAGGATCTGGTTGTCCATCGTGGGCCCGGCGCACACGCTGACCCCCGCGTGGTGGGTCAGCTCCGGCGAGTTCGACGGGTTCGTGACCAGATACCGGAGGTTCGGCTCCTCCACGAGGGTCTCGAGGAAGAACTGCGCGGCCCCCTTCATGGCCGGGTAGTACTGCTGAAGGAATTCCAGGTCGCCGGTGAACAGGTAGTGGTCCCAGATCATGGTGGCCAGCCACGCGCCGCCGGTCTGCCACATGCCCCAGGTCGCGCCGTCGACGACCGAGCTACCCCGCCACCCGTCGGTGTTGTGGTGGGTCACCCAGCCGCCGGCGTTGTACTGCACCCGGGCCGTGCGGGCGCCGCTGACCGTGAGGTCGTTGATCATCCTGAACACCGGCTCGTAGCACTCCGACAGGTTCGTCGTGTCGGTCGGCCAGTAGTTCATAGGCAGGTTGGCGTTGAGGGTGTACTTCGAGTCCCAGGCCGGGGTCAGCGAGTCGTTCCAGATGCCCTGCAAGTTGGCGGGCTGGGTGCCCGGACGCGAGGAGGAGATCAGCAGGTAACGGCCGTACTGGAACAGCAACGCCGAGAACTGCGGATCGCTGCTGTTCGCGTGCTGCGCGATCCGTACGTCGGTCGGCTGGTCGGCCGCCGCGGTGCGGCCGAGGTCGAGCGTCGTCCGCCCGAACAGCCGCTGGTAGTCGGCGACGTGCCGGCCACGCAGGTCGTCGTAGGTCCTTGTGACGGCGGCGTTGAGGTGACGCGAGGCGATGCCTTGGTAGTCGCCGCTGACGTCCTTGTAGTTCACGTAACTGGAGCCGATGGAGATCAGCAGGGTCACGCTGTTGGCGGCCCTCACCTGCAGCGTGCCGCCGGAGCTGCTGACACTGCCGCCTTCGGCGACGGCCCGGGCCAGTGCCAGGAACCTGACCTTGCCGGCCAGGCCCCTCTGGTCGCCGGAAATGCCGTCGAGCGCCACCGTCGTGCCGTCCGGGCTGGACCGCGTCGTCCGCTGCGGGCTGTCGAACGTCGCGGAGAACGTGATCGAGCCCGGCCTGTCGGCGGTCAGGCGGAGGGCGATCACCTGATCCGGCGTGCTCGCGAGGACCTCGCGCTGATACCGCACGCCGTTCTGCAGGTACGTCACCGTCGTGGTGGCCGTGGTCAGATCCAGCCAGCGGTTGTATTCCGAGACGCCGGTGGCGCTGCCGAAGGCCAGTCGCAGGTTGCCCACGGGCTGGTACGCCAGCTGGGCCGAAGGGTTGCCCAGCATGTTCTGGTCGATCAGGCTCTGGGCCTGGCTCCACTGGTTCTGGAAGACCAGCTGCCGGATCTGTGGCAGCGCCGCCGCACCCCTCGTGTTGCTTTGGTCGTACGGCCCGCCGGCCCAGATGGTGTCCTCGTTGAGTTGCAGCCGCTCGGTGTCGACGTTGCCGAACACCATGGCGCCCAGGCGGCCGTTTCCGAGCGGAAGCGCCCGCAGCCAGTCCGTACCGGCGCTCCCGTCGTACCACAGCGCCAGATCGTTCGCGGCGCGCACCTCCGGAGGAGCTACCGACGCGGCCCGGGCAGCCGCCGTCCACTGCCCCGGCAACAGCGCACCTCCAGCTCCAACCGCGCCGAATCTCAGCACTTGTCTTCGCGATAATTCTGCCATTTCGGTTCTCCCAGCTCGCCGGGGCGATGAGTCGCCCCGGCGATGGCGCGTCGTCAGCTGTCGCAGGCGGTCAGTATTAGGCGCGGGTCCACTTCTGGTTTGTGCCGCCGTGGCACGTCCAGATCTGCACCTTCGTGCCGTTGGCGGTGCCGGCGCCGGACACGTCCAGGCACTTGTTCGCCCCGACGGCGGTGATGGTGCCGTCGGCGTTGAGGCGCCATTTCTGGTTGTTCTGTCCGTTGCAGTCCCAGATGATCACTGTGGTGCCGTCCGCCGTCCCGGCCCCGTTCACGTCCAGGCACTTTCCGCCGTAGACCCGCAGCTCACCGGCGGTGGTGGAGGTCCACTGCTGGTTCGGCTGGCCGTTGCAGTCCCAGATCTGCGCCTGCGCGCCGTTCGTCTGCGAGGCGCCGGTGACGTCCAGGCACCGGCCCGACCCCGCACCCTTGAGCGCGGTCCCCGGCGGAGTTGGGTTGCCGCCTCCCAACTGCGTGAAGAACTCCCACACCACTGGTCTGGTCCAGGAATTCTCGCCGGGTTCGAAGTCGCCAGGCCTCCCGTCCACGGGACCGGGAGTGTGACCCGCGTCGAACGCCGCCCATGCGACGGGATACCCGGCCCGGCACCCCGAGTAGTAGGTGACGATGTGCGTCAGGCTGCCCTGCGCCGGCTCCGGCGGGTTCTGGGCGGTGCAGCCGTTGTTCCTGACGAACCTGTCACGCAGCGACCGGCCCAGGGAGATGTTGAGCACCGAGTCCCTGAGGCCGTGCAGTCCGATGTACGCGACCGGCTCGGTGCCGCCGCTGCACCCGCTGAGCTGCGCGCCGGCGTAGACCGCCACCGCGCGGAAGACCGTCGCCCGGGCGCACGCGAGCGCGTAGCTCATGCCGCCGCCGTAGCTGAAGCCCAGGGCGAAGCGCTGGGAGGTGTCCACACAGAGGTCCGCCTCGATTCGCCGGATCATGTCGTCGACGAAGGTGACGTCTTCACCGCCCGAGTTGGCCCAGCCATTGTTGATGCCCTGAGGCGCGACGAAGATCGCGGTGTTGTTCGACAATGCCCTGAGCCCGTAATAGGACCAGGGATATCCGCTGGTTCCGCCCGAGTCGACATCGTTGGCGGTGCCGCCATTCCAGTGGAATCCGAATATCAACCGGTACAGGTTCGTATTATTGTAGTTATCCGGAATTCTCAGGATGTAGCTGCGATTTTTCCCGCTGGTGGTAATCGACTGCGTGCCGCTTCTCAGCGTCGGAGTCTGGCCGCATCCCGCGGTGGGCGCGAGGGCGCTCTGTTGTGCGAGCGACGGGGTCAGGCTGTCGCCCAGCGCCGTTTGAGGCGTGGTCAGGACGACGAGCAGTGCCGTGGTCGCGATGGCGGTTAAGAGGGATCTAAGCCTCGGCATCACGCAAATTCCTTTGCCGTTCTCATGGTTGCACACGTAGCTGGGAAAGCCACTTCTTCCACCTTCTCCGGGTCGGTCGAGTCCCAAAGTGTTAGCGCTCACTCAACGCCGCCATAATCGCATCTCCTTTCTTTCGCGCGGCTGGAGGCGACGGTGCAGCGGAGCAAATATGACCGTGACAAGACCTGTCAAGGCTCGGCCTTGTCGACGTTGGCGGCCCTCGCATGAGGCGACCCTGTCGCTCCTGCGTCTGGCCAGGGGAAGTGGCCGTGGTGATCACTGAGTGCCGCGATGAAACTTTCACGGTCGGTCAATCGAATCGTTCCGAGCGCCCGGACATATGATCAAGCCACTCGATCCAGGCCTCGGTTTCCCGCCTCATTGACGTTATACGTCATACGAATTACATTCGGCCGAGACGGAAGGGTCCAGGCGGTCCCTCTCGGAAAGCGGGCAGCAATGAAGCAGCGAGTGTTGTGTTCGGCGTTGTTGGTCGCGGCACTGGCCGGCGTCGTCCGAATGCCGGCCACCGCCTCCCCTTGCTGGGTGGAGTAGGTGGCCGGCGTCCGGGCTGGGACTGAGTCAGCGGTAGCCGGCGGCGATGATGTTGGCCTGGACGGCGTTCTCCGTGGCGTCGGTGGGATAGCCGGCGACCATGGCTCCCTCGTAGAAGGTGCCCGCGCTGAGGTTGGCGCCGCCGTCGGGCTTGCAGCAGTCGCCGCCGCTGCCCAGGATGATGGCCCCCTGCTTCTTCATCGGGCTGTAGCCGTTGGGGAGCGGCCCGTCGTACAGGGTGTACAGGCTGCCGGACTGCGCGTTGCTGCCCTTGATGGCGAAGCGGGTCGTGCCGTTGTTCTTCAGCGTGGCGGTGACGAACTTGTGGGGGAAGGCCCGCTGGTTGGGGTTCCACGACTGGCTGCCGCCGGGGTAGAGCCCCCATTCGAGATCGGCCTGGACCCAGGGGCCGGTTCCCTGGCAGCCGCCGAACCAGCATTGGGTGCTGAAGTTGATGGCGTCCATGGCGCCGGCCGCGTCGGCCTTCCTGGTCGTCTCGCTGTTGCCGTAGTCGAAGCAGCAGCCGCTGTTGACGTGGATGCCACTGGTGACCATGTACATGCCCTCGGGTGCGCTGCCGGTGGGCACGCCGGTCAGGTGGCCGTCCCGCCAGTAGCTGTTGCCGGGGTTGATGTAGAGCGAGTAGGCCTTGCCGCCGCCGACGGTGAGCGACTCGGTGGTCGCGATCGCGGGCCTGCTTTGTGGGGAGCCGGGGACCACGCTGGATCCCTGGTACCACAGGTCGTTGCCCCGCCCGGACTGGTCGTACACGACGGTGATGACGCACGTGGTGCCGGCGCAGAAGGAGTCCTGGGCCGCGGCGTTGGCGACGCCGCCCGCGGTCAGGACGGCGATGTTCCTGGTCGTGTTGTCGGAGGAGCGCCTGACCTGGTACAGGTTGCCGTTGTACGACTCGTAGAGCGCCCGCGTCGTACTGTGCGCGGCCACGCACGGCGTGCCGCCCGAGGCGTAAATGTCGCACGGGCGCGCGCCGGGCGGCGGCGGGGTCGGCGTGGGGCTGGGCTCGGCTCCGGTGGTCCATTTCTGGTTGGTGCCGCCGTGGCAGGTCCAGATGTGCACCTTGGTGCCGTTGGCGGTGCCGGTGCCGCTGACGTCCAGGCACTTGTTCGCCCCCACCGCGGTGATGGTGCCGTCGGCGTTGAGGCGCCATTTCTGGTTGTTCTGCCCGTTGCAGTCCCAGATGATCACGCTGGTGCCGTCGGCGGTGCCGCCGCCGTAAACGTCCAGGCACTTGGTGCCGTACACCCGCAGCTCATCGGAACTGGTCGACGTCCACTGCTGGTTGGCCTGGCCGTTGCAGTCCCAGATCTGCACCTGCGCGCCGTTCGTCTGCGAGGCGCCGTTGACGTCCAGGCACCGGTTCGACCCCACGCCCACCAGCGGCGTGGTCGCTGCCGAGGCCGGTGCCGCCCATGTCAGGGCGGTGGCCAGGAGGGTCGCCAGCGCCGCCACCACAGACGCGACGACGGCGGCCCGAGAGCGCCGCCCACGCGTCGCACGGCCCGATAAGGGAACGGATGGAGGCTGCATTGTCGTACTCCTTGGGGGATAGCTGCTCGGAAACCGGTCGCTACTACGAGTGCGAATCGATTCGCTAAACGAACTGAATCCATGAGGAGGGGGAGACGGCGGTGTACAGCGAAGCACATACGACCGGCGGACCGCCTGTCAAGGCTCCATGCCCTCCAACTGCCTGCCGAAAGTCCTCCCGGCGGCACTCATCGGCGATGCTCGCACTCCCGCCGAGTCGGGCTCGATGAAACGTTCATCCGCCCCCGGTTCGCCTGGTGACGTCCCATCGGCTCCCATATGATCGAACCGGTTCGACTTAGCCGACCGCCAGCCGGATCATTCGGATGAGGAGAAGAGGCGCTGCTGGATCTCTCTTCGGTAGTCGTCGAGGGTGTTGTCGATGTGCGTGGCGGCGGCCTGGGCGGCCGCTTCCGGGTCGCCGGCGCGGATGGCCTGGTAGATGGCGTCGTGCTCCTCGACGGCCTTGGCGGCGTGCCCGCCCACCGAGCCGCGCAGCCCGATGAGGCTGGACTGCGCCTGCAGCCTGCGGGCCTCCCGCACCGCGACCTGGAGGAAAATGTTGTGCGAGGCCGTGGCGATGGCGGTGTGAAAGGTGTCGTCGCCCTCGTTGAACAGGTCCTCGCGTCCTGTCTCGAATCCGTGGCGGCACACACCGGCCGCCTCCTCGATGGCCCTCAGCTCCGCGGGGATGGCGCGGCGGGCGGCCAGCCTGCTGGTCTCCATCTCCTGCGCCCGGCGGAACTCGAACAGCATGTAGACGTGGTCCAGGTCGGCGGGGAGGAAGAAGGACGCCCAGCGCCCGGTGCCGAGCATTCCCTCGTCGTCGGCCACATACAGGCCACGGCCCTTCTGGGCACGCACCCGCCCGAGCGCGGAGAGTATCTTCACCGCCTCGCGTACCACCGTGCGGCTGGTGCCCAGCTGGTGGGCCAGCTCGTTCTCGGTCGGCATGCGGTCGCCCGGACGCAGGCCGAGCCGGACGATCAATTCCAGTACTTGCTCGGCGGCCACCTCGTAGCCCGGCCGGTATCCGCTCTCACGCGGGGTGTCCGTCACCGTGGTTCCTCCTCGCCGTTCCCTGTAAGAGTATGACTGATCGACGTCGCCCTCCCCGAGGACGATCAGGTGCGTGCAATCAGTACGACACATCTGAAAGGTTCATACGAGGATGATGGGCGTGAGCGTACGCCGTGGCAGGAATCGCCGCTGGTGAAGGAGTAAAGCACACAACCATTGGCTGGACCTTCGGCGCACAACCGGTCGAATAAGCGGGCTTAAGGTCTTGACGCATCATGACTCCGAACGTAATTAGATAGCGAGGCTCCGAAGGACGCGCTCCTTCCGGAACCTCCGCGGCTGGATCACATGGACGCAGTGTGGAGGCGCTTCGCGGCCCTCCGCATCGTGACCGGCCACGTCGACGTCCACAGCTTCGTTTGCCATGCGTCCCCTCGTGGTCTCACCAGTGTGTCGCGCCATCTTGGGAGAAGCACGTCCACCCCCTACCCCCCGAAGGAACCACCGTGCAGTTATCTTCGCCCGTCACGGCGCTGAAACCGGTCCTGACCGGCATCGTCGCCGCGGCGCTGGCCGCGGCGTTCGCCCTCGTCGCCCCGGCCACCCCGGCCTTCGCGGCCACCACGACCCTGTACGCGTCACCCGCCGGCACCGGCACCGCCTGCACCTCAACCCAGCCGTGCTCGCTGCCCGCGGCGCAGACGGCGGTGCGTTCGCTGAACGCCGGAATGTCCGGTGACATCGTCGTCGAGCTGGCCGACGGTGTGTACCGGCTCTCCGCGCCGCTCCGGCTGACCGCCGCCGACTCCGGGAACAACGGCTACACCGTCAAATGGCAGGCCGCGGCGGGCGCCCATCCTGTCATCAGCGGAGCCAGGGCGGTCACCGGATGGACCGTGGCCGACTCGGGGAAGAACATCTGGCGCGCCAACGTCGGCGCCGGGATCGACACCCGGCAGCTGTACGTCGACGGCGCGCTCGCCACCCGGGCGCGCACCGCCGTCAACCGGTCCGACTTCACCGCGAGCAGCACCGGGATGAGGTTCACCAGCAGCGCGCTGAGCTATCTGAACAACCTCGCCAACCAGGGCCGGGTCGAGATGGAGAGCGTCGGTTCGTTCACCGACCGGTACGCGCCGGTGCAGAGCATCAGCGGCAACCTCATCACGATGCGGCAGCCCGCCTGGAACAACAACAACTTCGGGTACGACACCTTCACCAGCCCGCACCGGGCGGGGCCGCTCTACCTGGTCAACGCCTACGAGTTCCTCGACTCGCCGGGGGAGTGGTACCTCGACCCCGGGACCGGCGCCCTGTCCTACATCCCGCTCGCCGGGCAGAACATGGGCAACGTCAGCGTGGAGCTGCCGGTGCAGCAGTCGCTGGTGCAGGTCGGGGGCACCTACGACGCGCCCGCGCACCACATCACGTTCAGCGGGATCACCTTCACCGGCACGAGCTGGCTCGGCCCCAGCGGCAACCAGGGCTACGTGGACCAGCAGACCGGCGCCTACATCGCCGGCAACTGGAGCTGGCCCGCCTTCACCTCCTGCCACCAGGGCTGCCGGCAGTTCGAAGCGACCCGGCCGAACTGGCAGCAGATGCCCGCCGCCGTCCAGGTCTCCGCCGCCAGCACCATCACCTTCACCGACTCCCAGTTCGTCAATCTGGGACAGACGGCCATCGGCATCGGCAATGACGCCAACGCGCATGCCAGCGGCGTCGGCCTGGGCGCCGCCGACATCGTGGTCACCCGGTCGGAGATCGCCCGCAGCTCGGCCGGCGGCATCGTGGTCGGCGGCGTGCGCGCCGACGCGCACCACCCGAGTGACCAGCGGATGGTCAACCGGAACATCACCGTCAGCAACAACCGCATCCACGACCTCGGCCTGGACCACCGGGGCGTCGTCTCGGTCCTGACCACTTACGTCACCAACACCGACGTGTCCCACAACGAGGTCTACAACATGCCGTACACCGGCATGTCGATCGGGTACGGCTGGGGCGCCAACGAGCCGGGCGGCAGCACCCACTACGCCGACCGCGGCCTGTACGACTTCCAGCCGCGTTACACCACGGCCACCACCGCCTCCGGCAACCGGCTCATCGGCAACTACGTGCGCGACGTCATGCAGCAGATGACCGACGGCGGCTGCATCTACACGCTGTCGTGGAACCCGGGCGCGGTGATCAGCGACAACCACTGCCTGCGCACCAACGGCTGGTTCGGCATCTACTTCGACGAGGGCTCCAAGTACTACACCGTCAGGAACAACGTGCTCTCGAACACCGGCACCTGGGCCACCGCCAACTACTACTACGGCGAGAACATGGGCAATTTCACCGTCACCGGCAACTGGTCGACCAACGGCAGCACCAACGTGACCAACGGCGACCGCGGCAACGTGGTGAACAACAACGTCACCGTCACCAACGGCGCCTGGCCGGCCGGCGCCCAGGCCGTGATCGCGTCCGCCGGACCCCAGGGCCAGCCCTCGGGGAGCACGGGTGCGTTCAAGGGTGTCGGGTCGGGCCGGTGCCTGGACGTCACCGGCGCCTCGCAGACGAACGGCGCGCAGGCGCAGATCTGGGACTGCAACGGGCAGGCCAACCAGCAGTGGACCTCCACCAGCACCGGTGAGCTGCGGGTCTACGGCACCAAGTGCCTGGACGTGAATGGGGCCGGGACGGCGGATGGCACCAGCGTGATCATCTGGGACTGCAACGGTCAGAACAACCAGAAGTGGCGCCTCAACGCCGACGGCAGCATCACCGCCGTCGGGGCGAACAAGTGCCTGGACGTGTCCGGCGCCGGCACCGCCAACGGCACCAAGATGCAGATCTGGACCTGCCACGGCGGCACCAACCAGAAATGGACCCGCGCCTGACACCGTCCGCCTGACGACGGGCCTCGTCTCCCACCGTGGCCAGAGGCGGCACTCCTCTGGCCACAAGCAGAACTCCGGGCGCCTTGCCCTGACTGGTCTTCGTGTTGCAGGAGGGAACACTCATGTCCCGACGTCCGTGGCTCACCTTGCTGGCCACGATGGCGCTCATCACTCCCGGAGCACTCGCGCTCAACGCCTCCCCGGCGAACGCCCTCGACATCCCGCCGTCCGACTACCAGCAGGTGTCTCTCGCCTCGGGTGGCGCGGAGCTGGGTGAGGCGATGTCGCTGGCCGTGATGCCGAACCGGTCGGTGGTGCACACGGCGCGCGACGGCACGGTGCGCGTCACCGATGTCAACGGCAACACGAAGGTGGCCGGCAGGCTCAACGTCTACACGCACGACGAGGAGGGCCTGCAGGGTGCGGCGGTCGACCCGAACTTCGCGTCGAACCGGTACATCTGGCTCTACTACTCGCCGCGGCTGAGCACACCGAACGGTGATGCGCCCAGCACCGGCACGCAGGCGCAGTTCGACCAGTGGAAGGGCGAGCTGTACCTGTCCCGGTTCACCCTCAAGTCGGACGACACTCTCGACATGACCAGCGAGAAGGTGGTCCTGCGGGTCCAGAACGACCGCGGCCAGTGCTGTCACGTGGGCGGGGACATCGACTTCGACGCCGCCGGAAACCTGTATCTCACCACCGGCGACGACACCAACCCCTTCGAGTCGAGCGGCTACTCCCCGCTGGACGAGCGGACCAACCGCAACCCGCAGTTCGACGCCCAGCGCTCGGCCGCCAACACCAACGACCTGCGCGGCAAGCTCCTGCGCATCAAGCCGCAGCCCGACGGCACCTACACGATTCCCAGCGGCAACCTGTTCCCACCGGGGACGGCGAAGACCCGGCCGGAAATCTACGCGATGGGCCTCCGCAACCCGTTCCGGATGAGCGTGGACAAGGCGACCGGCATCGTCTACCTCGGCGACTACGGGCCGGACGCGGGTGTGACCAACTCCAACCGCGGGCCGAGCGGGCAGGTGGAGTTCGACCGCATCACCGGCCCGGGCAACTACGGCTGGCCGTACTGCACGGGCACGAACACAACCAGCGAGACCTACAACGAATGGAACTTCGCCACCAACAGCACCGGCCCGAAGTACAACTGCGCGGGCGGCCCCACAAACAACTCCTTCCGTAACACCGGCCTGACCACGCTGCCTGCGGCGAAGCCGGCGTGGATCAGGTACGCGGGGGACGCCGGATCTCCGCCGGAGTTCGGCTCCGGGTCGGAGTCGCCGATGGGTGGTCCGGTCTACCGCTACGACGCGAATCTGAACTCGGCCATCAAGTTCCCCCAGGCGCTCGACGGGCGGTATTTCGCCGGTGAGTACGGCCGGCGCTGGATCAAGGCGATCGAGGTCAAGCCGGACGGCGCCTACGGGGAGATCTCGGCGTTCCCCTGGTCGGGCACGCAGGTGATGGACATGGCCTTCGGTCCTGACGGGGCCTTATACGTCCTCGACTACGGGACCGGGAACAACAACCAGGCGCTGTATCGAATCGAGCACATCGGCAACGCCAACCGCAATCCGATCGCCAAGGCGTCCGCCGACAAGACGTCGGGACCGGCCCCGCTGACGGTGAACTTCTCCTCGGCGGGCAGCTCCGACCCGGAGGGTGGAGCGCTGACGTACTCGTGGAACTTCGGCGACGGCACCACCTCCACGGCGGCGAGTCCGAGCAAGACCTACACCACGAACGGCGCCTACACGGCGACGCTGACGGTCCGGGACCCGCAGGGTCTCACCGGCACGGCGAACGTGATCGTGAACGTCGGCAACACCGCGCCGACGGTCAGCCTCACCACCCCTGCCGACGGGCAACTGTTCTCCTTCGGCGACACCGTGCCCTTCCAGGTCACCGTCAGCGACCCGGAGGACGGCACGATCGACTGCGCCGAGGTCACCGTCGCCTACTACCTCGGCCACGACAGCCACCGCCACAAGATCACCTCCAAGACCGGCTGCTCGGGCTCCATCTCGCTGCCGGCCGATGGTGAGCATGACACCGCGGCCAACATCTACGGCGTCTTCGAGGCCTCCTACACCGACAAGGGCGGTCTGACCTCCACCAGCGCCCGTACGCTCCAGCCGCGGCACCGGCAGGCCGAGCACTTCGGCGCCCAGCAGGGCATCCAGACGACCGACCACGCCACCGCGGAAGGCGGCAAGACGGTCGGCTTCACCGACGACGGCGACTGGATCTCCTTCCAGCCGTACAACCTGGGCAACGCGACGAGGATCACCGCCCGGGTGTCCTCGGCCGGCGCGGGCGGCCGGATCGAGGTGCGGGCGGGCTCGGCGACGGGCACCCTGCTGGGAACGGTGAACGTCGCGAGCACCGGCAGTTGGGACGTCTTCACCGACGTCTCGGCGAACCTCAGCGGCGCGCCGGCCGGCACGACGACGCTGTACCTGGTCTTCCGCGGCCCGACCGGACAGGGCTACCTGTTCGACGTCGACGCCTTCACCCTCGACACCGGCACCTCGCCCTCAGGGAGCACGAGCGCCTTCAAGGGTGTGGGGTCGAACCGGTGCCTGGACGTCAACGGCGCCTCGCAGGCCAACGGCGCGCAGGTGCAGATCTGGGACTGCAACGGCCAGCCGAACCAGCAGTGGACCTCCACCAGTGCCGGTGAGCTGCGGGTCTACGGCGGAAAGTGCCTGGACGTGAATGGGGCCGGGACGGCGGACGGCACCGCCGTGATCATCTGGGACTGCAACGGACAGAACAACCAGAAGTGGCGCCTCAACGCCGACGGCACCATCACCGCCGTCGGGGCGAACAAGTGCCTGGACGTGTCCGGGTCCGGCACCACCAACGGCACCAAGGTGAACATCTGGACCTGCACCGGAGGAACCAACCAGCAATGGACCCGCGTCTGAGGCCACCCATCACACCACCCGACCTGAAAGGCCACCCATGCTGCGACATCTGACCCCCGCCGCGCTCGGGCGCATCGCGGGGAGCGGCCGAAAGACATCTGTGCTGCGACGCCTGTCGGTGACCGTGGTGGCGATCGCCGCTGCCGCCGCCGCGACGGTGATCCCCGCCATACCTGCCCAGGCCGCCGCCTTCAAGGTGCTGGTGTTCTCCAAGACGGCCGGGTTCCGGCACGACTCGATCCCCGATGGGATCCAGGCCATCCGCGACCTGGGGGCCGCCAACGACTTCGCCGTCGACGCCACCGAGGACTCGAACGCCTTCAGCACGGCCAACCTGGCCCAGTACCAGGCGGTGGTGTTCCTCAACACCACCGGTGATGTGCTGAACGACAACCAGCAGGCCGCCTTCCAGACGTATGTGGACGGCGGGGGCGGTTACGTAGGAGTGCATTCGGCCGCGGACACCGAGTACAACTGGGCGTACTACGGGCAGCTGATGGGGGCCTGGTTCAACAACCACCCGGCGATCCAGCGGGCCACCGTACGGAACGAGGACCGGGCGCACGCCGCGACCGCTCACCTGGGGGCGACCTGGTCGCGTACCGACGAGTGGTACAACTACCGCTCCAACCCCCGCCCGAACGTCCGGGTGCTGCAGAGCCTGGACGAGAGCAGCTACAGCGGCGGCGGCATGGGCGATCATCCGATCACCTGGTGCCGCCCCCAGTCCTCCGGCCGCGCGTTCTACACCGGCCTGGGCCATACCCGGGAGTCGTACGCCGACCCGAGCTTCCGCACGTTGCTGCTCGGCGGAATCCGGTACGCGGCCAAGGCCACCAACGCCGACTGCCGCCCGGAGACCGGGTACACGACGTTGTACAACGGGTCGACGATGGGCTGGTCGCAGGCAGGGCCGGGGTCGTTCGCCAACAGCGACGCCACGCTGACCTCCCAGGGCGGCATGGGCATGCTGTGGTACAGCGCCAAGGAGTTCCGCTCCTACTCGCTCAAGCTCGACTGGAAGATGACCGGCGACTCCAACTCCGGTGTGATCGTCGGGTTCCCGGCCACCAGTGACCCCAACGCGGCGCTCAACACCGGATACGAGGTGCAAATCGACGCAACCGACACCACGGACAAGACGACCGGGGCGATCTACGGGTTCAAGGCCGCCGACATCGCCGCCCGCGACGCGGCGCTGAACCCGCCGGGGCAGTGGAACACCTATGAGCTGCTGGTGGAGGGTGAGCGGCTGCAGGTGTTCCTCAACGGCAGCAAAATCAACGATTTCACCAACACCGATCCGGTTCGCTCGCTCCAGCAGGGCTACATCGGCATCCAGAACCACGGGTCCGGCGACGTGGTGTCCTTCCGCAACATCCGTATCGAGGAACTGACCAGCACCCCGGGCAGTACGAGTGCGCTGCGGGGCGTGGGGTCGAACCGGTGCCTGGACGTCAACGGCGCCTCGCAGGCCAACGGCGCGCAGGCGCAGATCTGGGACTGCAACGGGCAGGCCAACCAGCAGTGGACCTCCACCAGCGCCGGTGAGCTGCGGGTCTACGGCAACAAGTGCCTGGACGTGAACGGGGCCGGGACGGCGGACGGCACCGCGGTGATCATCTGGGACTGCAACGGCCAGAACAACCAGAAGTGGCGCCTCAACGCCGACGGCACCATCACCGCCATCGGGGCCAACAAGTGCCTGGACGTCAGCGGCACCGCCAACGGCACCAAGGCGCGCATCTGGACCTGCACCGGAGGAACCAACCAGCGCTGGACCCGCGTCTGAGGCCATCGTCCACACCCCGGGGAGTGGACCGCCCCTTCGACTCCGGCCGTTGCCGGTACCCCCAGGAGACCCTTCATGCGAACATCACGCTTACTTCCCGTCTTGACCGCAGCCCTCTTAGGGCTGCTGCTGTCCGCGGTGCCGCTGGTGGCGCACGCGGCCGCTCCGCAGTTCAAGGTGCTGCTGTTCACCGAGACCGCGAGCGGCGCCTATCGGCACGACTCCATCCCCGCCGGTGTCGCGATGTTCCAGCAGCTGGCGACCGACAACAACTTCCAGCTCGACCACAGCGAGAACTCCGCCGTCTTCACGACCGCGACCTTGAACACCTACGACGCGGTGATCATGTTCCAGACCAACGGCATGGTGTGGGACAACGACACCCAGCGTCAGGCCTTCCAGGCGTATGTGCGCAGTGGCCGCGGCGTGGTCGCGATCCACAACGCCACCGACATGAACATCGAGGCGCAGTTCCCCTGGTGGGATCAGGTCGTGCTGGCCGGCGCGCACATGACCGCGCATTCGGCGACCGTGCAGGGGACCGCCAAGGTGGCCGACAAGGTTCACCCCTCCACGAAGGGGCTGCCGGATCGGTGGGTGCGTCCGGAGGAGTGGTACAACTTCGACAAGAACATGCGCGGCTCGGTGCACGTGCTGGTGACCGCGGATGAGACCACCTATGACGCGGGGCCGAGCAAGATGGGCGCCGACCACCCGATCTCCTGGTGTCACAACCCTGAGGGCGGCCGGGTGTGGGCCACCGCGATGGGCCACCAGGCGTCCTCCTATGCGGAGCCGCTGTTCAAACAGCACCTGCTGGGTGCGGTGAAGTGGGCGGCGGGCGCGGAGCCGGGTGACTGCGGCGGCACGGTCGCGGCCCGGTTCCAGAAGGTGATCCTCGACGGCGCACCGGACCAGCCGATGGAACTGGACGTGGCCGCCGACGGCAGGGTCTTCTACATCTCGCGCTCGGGCAAGGTGAACATGATCCCCGCCAATGGCGGGGGCACGCGCGTCATCGCCACCCTGCCGGTGTACGACGGCGGCGAGGACGGCGGCATCGGGCTGGCGCTGGATCCGAACTTCACCACCAACGGCTGGATCTACGTCAACTATTCGCCGTCCAATGGCGGTGAGGTGAACCGGGTATCGAGGTTCACCTTCAACGGCACCAGCCTCGACTTGGCGAGCGAGAAGAAGATCATCGAGGTTCCGGCGTACCGCAACGTCGACGAGCCCGGCCACACCGGCGGCTACCTCGCGTTCGGCCCGGGGGGCAATCTCTACGTCGGCCCGGGTGACGACACCAATCCCCACGCCTCCAGCGGCTACGCTCCGATCGACGAGCGGCCGGGCCGGGAGCATTACGACGCCCAGCGGTCCTCGGCCAACACCAACGACCTGCGCGGCAAGATCCTGCGCATCCACCCCGAGCCCGACGGCACCTACACGATTCCGTCCGGCAACCTGTTCGCGCCCGGCACCGCCCAGACGCGGCCGGAGATCTACGCGATGGGCTTCCGCAACCCGTTCCGTTTCTCGGTGGACAAGGTGACCGGCTGGATCTCGCTGGGTGACTACGGCCCCGACGCGGGCGCCGCGAACTCCAGCCGCGGTCCCGAGGGCACCGTCGAGTGGAACCTGATCAAGCAGCCGGGCTTCTACGGCTGGCCGTACTGCGTCGCCAACAACATCGCGTACAACGACTTCAACTTCGCCACCAACACCTCCGGCGCGAAGTTCAACTGCTCGGCGCCGGTCAACAACTCGCCCAACAACACCGGCCTGACCAACCTGCCCGCGGCCAAGCCCGCGACCGTGTGGTACAACTACCACGCCTCGGCCGAGTTCCCCGAGATCGACTGCTGCGGTGGTGCGGGCCCGATGGGGGGACCGTTCTACCGCTACGACCCCGCCGGCAGGTCTGACCGCAAGTTCCCCGAATACTTCGACGGCACGCCGTTCCTCTACGAATGGAGCCGCAACTTCGTCAAGGAGTTCCGCCTGGACTCCTCGGGCAACCTCCTGAAGATCAACCCCTTCGTGGCACAGCTCGCCCCGCATGCGCCGATCGACATGAAGTTCGGTCCGGACGGCGCCCTGTACATGGCCGACTGGGGCAATGGCTTCGGCCACGCGAACACCGATGACAGCATCTACCGCGTCGACTACGTAGCCGGAAACCGAGCGCCCCTGGCCAAGGCGAGCGCCAACCCCGATTCGGGTGCGGCGCCGCTGACGGTGGCGTTCTCCTCTGCCGGCTCCTCCGATCCCGACGGCGACGCGATCACCTACGCGTGGGACTTCGGCGACGGCGGGACCTCCACCAGCGCCAACCCCTCTCACACCTACAACACCAACGGCACCTACACGGCCAAGCTGACCGTACGGGATTCCGGCGGGAAGACGGGCAGCATCACATTGCCCATCGTCGTCGGCAACACTCGTCCCAAGGTGGCCTTCTCGGCTCCACCCGACGGTGGATTCATCGACTTCGGCGATCAGGTGGCCTACACGGTGAACGTCACCGACGCCGAGGACGGCGCCGTCGACTGCACCAAGGTCAACGTGATCACGGCGCTCGGCCATGACCAGCACGCCCACGACACCGGCCAGTACACCGGTTGCTCCGGGACGGCCACGACCACCGCCTCCGGCCATGACGAGGCCTCCAACGTCTACTACGCGCTGTCCGCCGACTACACCGACAAGGGCGGCCTGAAGGGCAGCGCCGGCATCACGCTGCAGCCGAAACACAAGCAGGCCGAGCACTTCACCGGCTCGTCCGGAATCCGGATCGTCGACGAGCCCGGAGCCGAGGGTGGCAGGCGCATCGGCGACATCTCCAACAATGACTGGATCTCCTTCAGCCCGATCAACCTGTCCGGGATCGACACGGTGTCCTTCCGAGTCTCGGCGCCGTCCAGCACCGGGGCGTCCATCGAGCTGCGCGCCGACTCACCGACCGGGGCGCTCATCGCCTCCAGCCCCGTGTCGGCAACCGGGGGATGGAACACCTACGTGTCGCTGCCGGCGGTGCAGGTCACCGACCCCGGTGGCACCCGCAATGTCCATGTCGTGTTCAAGGCGCCGTCCGCGAACTCGTTCGACGTGGACTCCATCACCTTCAACGGCAGGGGCGTCGGGCAGGGGGACGGCTTGCCTCCGGGCAGTACGAGCGCGCTGCGGGGCGTGGGGTCGAACTGGTGCCTGGACGTCAACGGCGCCTCGCAGGCCAACGGCGCGCAGGCGCAGATCTGGGACTGCAACGGGCAGGCCAACCAGCAGTGGACCTCCACCAGCGCCGGTGAGCTGCGGGTCTACGGCAACAAGTGCCTGGACGTGAATGGGGCCGGGACGGCGGATGGCACCAGCGTGATCATCTGGGACTGCAACGGACAGAACAACCAGAAGTGGCGCCTCAACGCCGACGGCACCATCACCGCCGTCGGCGCGAACAAGTGCCTGGACGTCGGCGGCACCGCCAACGGCACCAAGGCGCGCATCTGGACGTGCAACGGCCAGAACAACCAGAAGTGGACCCGCGTCTGATCCCCATGTGACGCCCGAACCCCGGAGCCGGCCCGCCCTCCTGCGGACCGGCTCCGCGGCCTGGCCGGCGTGCCGTGCCGAGTGGGCGGCCAAGGTTCTGCCGAACACGGCGCCTGCTTCACAGAAGCTTCACGGTCGAAGTCGTACGCGCCACATGATGCCCCGGTTCGCTGTCGTGGTGTGGACAGCTTTTCCCTCACCCGAAAACTCGTGGTCGCGGCTCATGCCGGGCTGGCCGGGGCGCTGGTCGGCGCCGCCGCCCTACACCTCGGCTGGGCGAAGCAGGTGGACACCGTCCGGAACGTGTTCAGCGACTACGCGCTGAGCGACGGCGCGGACCAGGTCTTCGCCGGGACCGTGGCCTGTCTCTCGATGGGATCGACGGCGCTGGTCGCCGGACTCGTACGGTCCAGGCTGCCGGTCGGCGCGCCGGCGATCGTCCTGCTGGGCGCGTGGTGCGGCGGGTTGGCCCTCGCCGTGGTCTTTCCGACCGACACGCCGGGCGTCCCCACTATAGAAGGGCTGGTGCACCGGTACGCGGCGGGCGGAGCCGTGGCGGCGCTCCCGGCCGCCACACTGCTGATCGCCCGGCGGCTGGGACGACGGCCCGGGTGGGAGACGACGGCGCGGGCATTGCGTCGTACCTCGTGGGCGAGTGTGGCCGGCTGCGTCGCTTTCATGTGCGCGCATCTGTGCGTCATGACCCCGGACCCGACCCCGCTGGTCCAGGAGATCGGCAGTTGGCTGGGGCTGGCCGAGCGGATCACCCTCGCGCTGGAGATGAGCCTGCTGTTCATCCTGGCCGGCGCGGTGGCGGCGAACCGGGAGGGCAGACTGGCCGGCGCCGTGGCTGCGAGCCGGGAGGGCAGATGACCTGGCTTGCCATCGGCCTGGCGGTCCTGAACGCCTGCTGCTTCACGGCCGGGACCTGGCTGCAGCACAGCGCGTCGGCGGGTGGCGCGTCCCTACTGGCCGCGCTGCGGCGGCCCCGATGGCTGGCGGGGCTGGCGCTGCTGACGGCGGGGGCAGTGTTGCAGGTCATCGCCCTGCGACTGGCCCCGGTGACCGTGGTCGAGCCGGCCGGGGTGCTCGGGATCGTGATCAGCGTGGTGTGGGCGCTGCGGCTGCGCCGCGCCCCGCTGCGGTGGGACACCGGCTCGGCGCTGGCGGCGATCCTCGTCGGTACGGGCGGTTTCGCGGTGCTCGCCGCGTTGAACACCGTCCCCCGCCCGGTCCCCGTGGCGGCGCAGATCCAGGCCGGTGCGCTGGTGTTCGCCGTGATGGCCGTCTGCCTGCTGGTCGCCCATCCGCTCAGGGGCCGGGCCCGGTGCCTGGTCCTGGGTATAGGCGGGGGTGCCGCCTACGGCTGCACCTCGACGCTGGTCCGGGCGGCGACGGAGGAGTTCGTCTCGCACGGCGTCAGCGCGCCGCTGTTCGGCACGCTCGCCGGTCTGGCGGCGACGATCCTGGCCGGTTTCTGGTTCGTGCAGCGCGCGTACGCCGACGGTCCGCCCGAGAGCACGGTGGCGACCCTCACCGTCGTTGACCCGCTGGTCGCCGTCACCATCGGCATCGGCCTGCTCGGCGAGGCCCCCGGCCTGACCGTGCCGATCGCCGCCCTGGGGCTGGCCTTCGCCGCCGTCGCGATCGGCGGGGTCGTCGGCCTCTCCCACGACATCCCCACCCGGCTGCCCCCTTCCTCTCCGTTTCCGCACGACAGGAGCACCTCATGTCCGGCAGTCCCATCCGGCGTATCGTCATCGGCGCGGACACCTATCCGCCCGACGTCAACGGCGCCGCGAACTTCGCCCACCGCCTGGCCACCGGACTCGTCGGCCGAGGCCACGAGGTCCACGTGATCTGCCCCGCCACGGGCGCCGGTCCCGAGCGCGTCACGCCCGACGGTCCGACCGTGCACCGGCTCCCCTCACACGGCACCCCGTTCCATCCCACCTTCCGTGTCTGCCTGCCCTGGCAGATCCGCGGCTCGGCCGCCCGGCTGCTGGACCGGATAGCACCCGACGTCGTCCACGTGCAGTCCCACTTCGCCGTGGGCCGGACTCTGATCAGAGCCGCGCGGCGCACGGCCATCGCGGTGGTGGCGACCAACCACTTCATGCCGGAGAACCTCGTCGGCTACACCTCCCTCCCCGAGTGGCTGGCCACCGCCGCGTGCCGGCTGGCCTGGCGCGATTTCGTACGGGTCTTCCACCGCGCCCAGGTCATCACCGCCCCCACCCCCAGCGCCGTGCGGCTGATGCGCGAGCACGGCCTCGTCGGTGACGCCGTCCTCCCGGTGTCCTGCGGCCTGGACCTGCACCGCTTCGCACAGCACACGGCGAAGAACCAGGGCGAGGGACTGCGCGTGCTGTTCGTGGGCCGGCTGGACGCGGAGAAGAACGTGGACGAACTCCTGCGCGCCCTGTCCCTGCTGCCCACGTGGCTCCCGGTCACGGCCGAGATCGTGGGCGACGGCTCCCACCGCCGTGGCCTGGAGCACCTGGCCCGCGCACTCGGCGTCGCCGACCGCGTCACCTTCCACGGCCTGGTCAGTGATCAGGAGGTCCTGGACGCCTACGCCCGCTGCGACGTGTTCTGCATGCCGGGAACGGCCGAACTGCAGAGCCTGGCTACCATGGAGGCCATGGCCGCCGGAAAGCCCGTCGTCGCCGCGGACGCCACGGCGCTGCCCCATCTGGTGCACCAAGGACGCAACGGACTGCTCTTCCCGCCTGGCGACGTCCCGGCCCTGGCCGAAGCCCTCGGCTCGATCCTGGGCGACCCCGAAGGCCGGACGCGCATGGGCGAAGCCAGCCGTGAGATCGTCGCCCGCCACGACATCGGGCTCACCCTGGACACCTTCGAAATGCTCTATCGGGAAGCGGCCAAGCTCACGACGGCCCGTGGCAGGGAGAACCATGAGCACACAGCGCATTCTGGTCGTTGACGACGAACCCAAGATCCGGATGACGCTGCGCGGCTATCTGGAGGCGGACGGCTTCGAGGTCCTGGAGGCGGCGGACGGCCCGTCCGGCCTCGCCTCGGCCGTCCGCGAGGAGCCTGACCTGATCGTGCTGGATGTGATGCTGCCCGGCCTGGACGGGTTCGAGGTGCTGCGCCGTATCCGGGCGACCCGCCAGGTTCCGGTGATCCTGCTCACCGCCCGGACCGAGGAGGTGGACCGGGTCATCGGCTTCACCGCGGGCAGCGACGACTACGTCACCAAGCCGTTCAGCGCCCGTGAGCTCGCCTTGCGGGCGCGGGCCATCCTGCGCCGCGCGGAAGGCCCGGCCCAGGCCGCGGAGGAACGGACGCTGCGCTTCGACGGCCTGGTCATCGACCCCGGCACGCGTACGGTCACCTGCGACGACGAGCGTACGGTAGAGCTGTCCGCGCTCGACTTCGACCTGCTGGTGGCCCTGGCCCGCGCGCCGGGCCGGGTGTTCACCCGCCGCGGGCTGATCGAGCACGTATGGGGCAGCGACTTCTTCGGCGACGAACGCGTGGTGGACGTCCACATCCGCACGCTGCGGCGCGCGCTCGGCGACGACGCGAGTGCGCCCCGGTTCGTGGGCACGGTGCGCGCCATCGGCTACCGCTTCCTCGCCCGTCCCGCCGTATGACCCGCCCGCCCCGTCACCGGAGGACCGCCTGGGCCGGCGCGCTGCGCAGCGCGGTGCGACGGCTGCCGGCGCTGCCGCTGACCATCCGCCTGACGCTGTCCCACATGACGGTCCTGGTCGTGTCGCTCGTGGTGATGGACGCCACCTCCGGCGTGATCGGGCAGCCGGTGCCCGTCACCGGGCGTACCGACTTTGAAGCACTGGTGGCCGCGCTGGCCAGCCAGGACGAAGGAAACATCGCTTTTGAGATGGTCCTGCCCGCACTGACCGCCGGCCTGATCTCGGCGCTCGCCCTGTCCTTCGTGTTCTCCCGGTTCCTGCTCCGGCCTCTGCGCCAGGTCAGTGCGGCGACGCACCGCCTCGCCGACGGGCACTACGACGATGTCCTCAACGTTCCCCGCGAGCCGGGACTCGCCGCACTGGTCGAGGACGTCAACCGGCTGGCCGCCGCACTCGCCGACATCGAGCGGCGCCGCGCCCGCCTGGTCTCGGAGATCGCCCACGAGATGCGCACCCCGATCACCATCCTCAACGGCCAGATCGAGGGAATGGCCGACGGCATCTTCACCCCCGATGACGCCATGTTCGCCTCCCTCACCGACGATCTCACCCGGCTGCGGCGTCTCACGGACGACCTGTCCAACCTCTCCCGGGTCGAGGAGGGCGCGTTCACCCTGCGGCACTCCCTCACCGACGTGACGGCCCTGACGCGGACCACCATCGAAAAGTTGCGTCCCCAGTTCGACGACGGCCAGGTCACGCTCGCCATGGCCCCCGGCCCGCCGGTCAGGGCCCTGCTCGATTCAGGCCGCATCGCCCAGGTGCTGGTCAACCTCCTGGGCAACGCCCTGCGTGCCTGCGATCCCGGCGGCCGGGTCTCGGTCACCGTGCGCACCGGCGACGGCCCGGCCCCGCACGTGGAGATCACCGTCCAGGACGACGGGGTCGGCATCGCCGCCCACGACCTCACCCGGATCTTCACCCGGTTCGAACGCGTCGAGCACCCCGGGCGCCCGGCCCCCGCAGGCGGCAGTGGCATCGGCCTGACCATCGCGCGCGGCATCACCCGCGCCCACGGCGGCAACATCACGGCCACCTCCGAGGGCTTGGGCCAAGGGGCGACCTTCACCGTCCGCCTGCCGCTGGCACCGATCGGCGCCTGAAGGGCGTTGCAAAGAACTGGTTCTCAGGGTTTACTCGCACAACGTCCAGGTCATTCGCACAAACGCACTCTACGGTCGCGGCGTGTCAGTAGAAACGGAATCCGTCGACAGCGACGAGAATCGGAAACGAACATTCCGCCGAATGGGACTGGTGGCCGCGGCGGCCGTGATCGCGGTCATGGCCAGAGTCGCCATGTTCGACCACGAGTCCTTCGACTACAAATTCTTTGTCAAAAGCTGGTATGACTTCATCTCCACACATGGTGGATTCGGCGCCCTCAAGCACCGTTTTGCGGACTACAACGTCCCTTATTTGTACCTGATCGCATTATTGACCTATCTACCGATACCCCCGCTCGCCGGAATCAAGATCATCTCGGTGGCGTTCGACCTGGTACTGGCGTACTTCACTTACCGCATCGTCGCGCTGCGCCACATCGGCCGCTGGTTACCGCCACTGGCCGCCCTCATCGTGTTGTTCCTCCCCACCGTGGCGACCAACAGCGGGATGTGGGGGCAGGCCGACTCCATCTACGCCGCGTTCGGCCTGGGCGGCGTGTATTTCCTCCTTCGCCGGCGGCCGTGGCCGGCCGGCCTCTTCTTCGGCCTGTCGCTGGCCTTCAAGTTGCAGGCGATCTTCCTGTTCCCGCTGCTCCTGGTGCTGGTACTGAAGAAGTGGATGCCGTGGCGGGTGCTGCTGGCCGTCCCCGGGGTCGTCCTGCTGCTGGACGTGCCGGCGCTGCTGGCCGGAGCGCCCCCGGGGCAGTTGTTGTCGGTGTACGCCCAGCAGGCCAGCTCATATTCGGCGCTGTCGCTGAACGCGCCGTCGATCTACCAGTTCCTCCCGGCGGGCGCCGACGCGGCGCTGATCCGGCCCATCGGTGTCGCGGTGACCGGGCTGGTGATTGTCGGGCTGTGCCTCGGCGTACTGCTCAGCCGGGTGCAGCTGACGACGGCGAAAATCGTGCTGATGGGAGCGACTTCGGCCGTCCTGATGCCGTTCCTCCTGCCGTCGATGCACGAGCGCTACTTCTACCTGGCCGAGGTACTCGCCGTGATCGCCGCGTTCTACCTGCCGCGCCGTCTCTGGTATGTGCCTGTCCTCGTCCAGGTGGCCTCGTTCCTGGCCTATCTCCCCGTGCTGTTCCCGGCGGCGGATTCGGGGCCTCCTGGAGGCCCGCCAGTGGAGATGTTCACCGGTGAGCCTCCTCCCGGCGGAGACGCAGCGCCTTCCGGCGGAGACCCGGCGTCCGAGGTCCTCGCGGACGAGATGGCGAAGATGTACGCGCCGACCCTGGAGTTCCGGATCCTCGCCGCGCTCATGGCGGTCGCGGTCGTTTCCGTTCTGTGGGCGACATTCCGCGAGTTCCGCCGGGACGCCCGCGCCGGGAGCGCAGAGAACACGGAAAACGCCGACTCATGATGCGCTGAATACGCATTCCCGATCCTCGTTGAGGACTTAGGGCGAAGGAAAGCCATGGCACAAATCTGCCATCCCAGAATGTATGAATATCGCCGCCTCCCAGGCTCCTTTGAGGTTCCGTCCAGCCTCCTCGCGGTTGCGCCTGGCAAACCTTTAGTCATGATTGGCATTCCAGCCCCGGCGACTCCGCCGGACCTGACCGGTGCGACAAAAGCCGCCACGGTCGACGTCGTGATCCCGGTGTACAACGAGGAACGCGCGCTGCGCGGCTGCGTGGAAGTCCTGCAGTCGTACTTGGGGGAACAGTTCCCGTTCGAGTGGACCATCACCATCGTCGACAACGCCAGCACCGACGCCACCCTGGCGATCGCCGACGAACTGGCCGAAACGACGGATCAGGTCCGCGTGCTGCATCTCGACGACAAGGGCCGTGGCCGTGCCCTGCGCAGGGCGTGGCAATGGAGCGACGCCGACGTGGTGGCCTACATGGACGTGGACCTGTCGACCGGGTTGGACGCGTTGCTGCCCCTGGTGGCTCCGTTGGTCAACGGCCACTCGGACGTCTCGATCGGTTCGCGACTGGCGCCGGGCGCGAGGACCATACGGGGCCCGAAGCGTGAGTTGATCTCCCGGTGCTACAACGCGATCATCCGGCTCAGCCACGGTGCGAAGTTCTCCGACGCCCAGTGCGGATTCAAGGCCGCGCGCACGGACGTGATCCGCCCGCTGCTCGACCACATCAAGGACGACAACTGGTTCTTCGACACCGAACTGCTGCTGCTGGCCGAGCACAACGGACTGCGGGTGCACGAGGTGCCGGTCGACTGGGTGGAGGACATCGACACCCGGGTCAAGATCGGGTCGACCGCGATCGAGGACATTCGCGGCCTGATCCGGGTGGCGAGGGCGAAAGCCGGCGGCACAGCGAGAGTCGCCGACCTGCCAAGACGTCCGGAACCCAAGCCGTCCCACCCGGACGCGGTGGTGTCCAGACGGGACACCGGTCTGGTCTGGCAACTGTTGTCGTTCGCTGCGATCGGCGTATTGTCCACGGCGGTCACGCTGCTGCTCTACGCGCTCTTCCGGTCGGCGATGAACCCGTTGACGGCCAACCTGCTGGCGCTCGTGATCACCACGATGGTCAACACCGAGGCCAACCGGCGGTTCACGTTCCTCGGCTCCCGTGGCTCGTCCGGCCGGGTGCACCTGCAAGGTCTCATCGTTTTCTGTCTCTACTACGCGTTCACGTCGAGCGCGCTGCTGGTCCTGCACTCGGCAGTGGCCGGACCTTCGCGTCTCCTCGAGCTGGTCGTGTTGCTCGGCGCGTCCGTGCTGGGCACGGCCGGCCGGTTCGTCCTGCTGCGTGGCTGGGTTTTCAACCAGGGAAAGGGAAACACATGACCGCCGCCGACACTGGCCAAGCGGAGCAGACAGTGCCCATCGAACCGGCAGGGCAACCTCCCAGGCGCCGGCCGCGGTACGCGCTCATCGCGATCCTCGTGCTGGGGGCGGCGCTGTACGGCTGGGGGCTGTGGAGCGGCAGTTGGGGCAACACGTACTACACCGCCGCGGTCAAGTCGATGTCGTTGAACTTCACGAACTTCCTGTTCGCTTCGCTCGACCCGGCCGGTGTGGTCACGGTGGACAAACCGCCGCTGGCGTTGTGGCCGCAGGTGGTCTCGGTGTGGATCTTCGGCTTCCACAACTGGTCCGTGCTGCTGCCGCAGGTGATCGAAGGCGTCGCGGCGATCTTCCTGCTGCACCGGACGGTCCGGATGTGGGCGGGGGAGAACGCCGCGCTCATCGCCGCCTTGATCTTCGCGCTCACCCCGATCACCGTGGCGACCACCCGCACGAACAACACCGACACCATGCTCGTCCTCACGCTCGTCGCGGCGGCCTACGCCTTCACCCGCGCGATGAAAGCGGTGGAACCAGGCAGAAGGACGAAGTGGCTGCTGTTCACGGCCTTCCTGGTCGGTTGCGGCTTCCTGGCGAAGATGGCGGCCGCGTACATCGTCCTTCCTGCCGTTTTCGCCGCTTACCTGGTCGGCAACAAGGCGCCTTGGCGCCGTCAGGTGCTCGACCTGGCCGGTGCGGCTGTGGTGCTGGTGGCGAGTTCACTGTGGTGGGTGGCGGCGGTCGACCTGTGGCCCGGCCAGAAGCCGTACATCGGCGGCAGCACCAACGGCACGGCCCTGGACCTGGTGCTGGGCCACAACGGGCTCGGCCGCGTGTTCGGCGCTGAAGCAACGGCGAACGGCGGGGCGGCGACCGGTACACCCCCGTCGGGCGGAGGTGGCCCCGGAGGACCCGGCGGGCCCGGTGGCCCAGGGGGCCCCGGGGGCCCGTCGTTCGGCGGCCCGTCCGGTATCGATCGGATGTTCGCCGACGCCGTCGGCGGGCAGATCAGCTGGCTGCTTCCGCTGGCGCTGATCGCGCTGGTGGTGGCGGCGGTGCTCGGCTTCCGGCGGTGGCGCCGGTCCGCCCCGGCGGACACCGCCGGCCGCGCGGGCTGGGTGCTGTGGGGCGGCTGGCTCCTGGTGTACGCCCTCGTGTTCAGCTTCCAGAAAGGCGTCTTCCACCCGTACTACACCACCGTCATGGCACCCGCGATCGGAGCACTCGTCGGTGCGGGCACAGTGTGGGCGTTCCGGAAGTACCGGGAGCCCGAGGGACGGACCTGGCTCGTGCTGCCCGCCGGCGTCGCGGTGACCGCGGCGTGGGCGTGGGTGGTCATCTCCCGGGACACCTCGTGGCACGGCTGGCTGCGGTACGCGGTGGTGATCGTCGCGCTGGCCGCGATCCCGGCCTTGGCGCTGCGTAAGATCCCGAGGGTGGCACCCGTGCTCGGACTCGTCGCGGTATTGCTGGCACCTGCCGTGTGGTCGGGGGCCAGTGCGTTCGCCTCCACCGCCCCCGCGAGCTTGCCGGCCGCGGGGCCGGCGGACAACGAGATGCCGATTGGCTTGGACAGTGGGGAACTCACCGCGGACCAACGCAAGGTCCTGGACTACGCCAAGTCACATTCGTCCGGAGCCGAGATCACGATGGCGGTCGAGGGCGGCGCCCAGGCCGCGAACACGTACATCGTCGCCACCGACGAGACCGTCATCGGAATGGGCGGGTTCGACGGCCGCGACCCCGCGCCCTCGACGGACCAGCTGACCGCGTGGGTGCGGGCGGGCAGGCTGCGGTTCGTGCTCATCGGCGGGCTGGCCGGCGGCGGGATGGGGGACGACAACAGGGTCATCGAGCGGTCCAAGTGGATCGAGCAGCACTGCAAGCCCGTGCTCACCGCGATCGGCGAGGGCGAGACGCTTCACGAGTGCACGGTCGGATGACTCACAGCGCGTTCTCAGGAAGTTCCCAGGTTCGTCGTCGACGCTGGTCAGGTGGATCAGCAGCGTGGTGAGGCGACTGTCCTCGTAGTGGACGACGAACCGAACATCCTGGAGCTGCTGTCGGCAGCGCTCCGGCTCAGCGGGTTCACCGTACACGCGGCGGACTGCGGAGCCGAAGCGCTGGCCACGGTCCGGCGCGTCCGGCCGGACATCGTGATCCTGGACGTGATGCTGCCCGACACCGACGGCTTCGACCTCGCCCGCAGCCTCCGTACGGTGCAGGACCAGCTGCCGGTGCTCTTCCTGACCGCACGGGACGCCGTGGCGGACCGGATCGCGGGCCTGACGGCCGGTGGCGACGACTATGTGACCAAGCCCTTCAGCCTGGAGGAAGTCGTGCTGCGGCTGAGGGCGATCCTCCGGCGCACCAACGGCGGCGCCGACGTCCTTCCGGACGGCGGCACCTTCCGGTACGCCGATCTCGTGCTCGACGAGGACGCCCACGAGGTCCACCGGGCCGGCCGGCTGGTGCCGCTGTCGCCCACGGAGTTCAACCTGTTGCGGTACCTGATGGTCAACGCCGAGCGGGTGGTCAGCAAAGCGCAGATCCTCGACCGGGTGTGGAGCTACGACTTCGGCGGGGACGGCCGGATCGTCGAGTCGTACATCAGCTATCTGCGCCGCAAGATCGACTCGGTGGAACCGCCGCTGATCCACACCATCCGGGGCGTCGGCTACTCACTGCGGTTGCCCAGGGAAGAGCGTTGAGCAAGAACCGGTGGCGCAGACCGTGGACACTACGGGCGCGCCTGGTCATGGTCTTGCTGGTGCTGGCTACCGTCGGCGTGGGCACCATCGGGGTCGCGAGCGTCGTGCTGCTCCGCACGTCGATGATCGTCCGAATGGACGACCAGCTCAGGGATTTCGCGCAGCGGGTGGACGGCCGCCCGGGAGGGTCGTCGCCGTCGCCGGACGACCTTCAGCGCCAGTCTGACGGTCTGCCCACGGACTTCGCGGTCCTGGTGCTCTACGACAACGGGACGCCGGAGTTGTCCGCCCCGGTCACCGCGGACGGGCCGGTACTGCCGGTGATCAACTCGACCACCATCGGCCAGTACGACGAGCGTCCGTTCACGGTCGACGACAAGCGCGGCGGCGCCGGGTGGCGCGTCCTGGTGTCGCGGCGGACGACGCCCGAAGGGCCGCGGATCGTCGTGGCCGCGCAGTCGACGGAGACCACCGAGGTGACCGTGACGCGGCTGATCTGGATCGAGGCCGGGGTCGGGATCACCGTGCTGCTCGCCCTCGGCGTGGGTGGGTTCTTGCTGGTACGGCTGGGACTGCGGCCGTTGACCAAGATCGAGAAGACCGCGGAGGACATCGCCGGCGGCCACCTCGATCTGCGGGTCGCGTCGGATCCGCGTACCGAGGTCGGCCGGCTCGGCGGCGCCCTGAACACCATGGTCGGCAGGCTTTCCGCCGCGCTGCGCCAACGGGAGCAGTCCGAGTCGCGGCTGCGCAGGTTCGTCATGGACGCCTCGCACGAACTGCGCACCCCGCTGACGTCGATCCGCGGCTTCGCCGAGCTGAACCGCCGCGGCGGCGCCCCGGACCGGGCCGACGTGGACCGGCTGATGGGCCGGATCGAGAACGAGGCGATCCGCCTGGGCCGGCTGGTCGACGACCTGCTGCTGCTGGCCCGGCTGGACCAGGAACGCGCGCTGGACCTGGCCGAACTGGACATCCGCACGCTCGTCGAGGACGCCGTGCACGACGCCAAAGCCCGCGACCCGGAGCGGCCACTGATCCTGGAAAGCGCCGACAAACCGGTCCGCGTCACGGTGGACGAACATCGGATGCGCCAGGTGATCACGAACCTCGTCAGTAACGCCATGGCCCACACCCCGCCTGGCACGCCCGTACACGTCCGCGTAGGCATGCCCGCCAAACAGCCAGGACCTCCTGTGGCCGCCGCGGGGAGCCTGGAATCGCGCGGCCGCGTCGTACTGGAAGTGATCGACGACGGGCCTGGCGTGCCGCTGGAGGCCGCGCCGAACATCTTCGACCGGTTCTACCGGGTCGACGAGGCCCGCTCCCGTACCCGCGGCGGCACCGGGCTCGGCCTGGCCATCACCGCCGCGATCCTGGAGGCCCACGGCGGCCGCGTCGAACTCAGGACGGCACCCGGCGAAGGCGCTCACTTCACCATGCTGCTTCCCTGGTCCTAGGCCGGACGACCGACACGGGTTGTGCGTCGTTTGGCCAGGTGTGCGAGGCCAGGCAAATCCGACCGAAATGTCCCGGACTGCAGGGACCCCAGTGGATCGAGCAGAACTGCAAGTCCGTGCTCACATCGGGCGGCGAGACGCTCTATGGGTGCACTGACGGATGAATCACAGCCCTTTCTCAGGCCGTTCCCACGTTCGTCGTTGAGTCTCACCCTCATGACTGATTGGCTCGTTGGACTGATGGAGAGTCTCGGGGCCCCCGGGGCGGGCCTCGCGATCGCGCTGGAGAACCTGTTCCCGCCCCTGCCCAGCGAAGTGATCCTGCCGTTGGCGGGCTTCACCGCCAGCCGGGGCGAGATGGGCCTGCTGGACGTGCTGGTGTGCACGACCCTCGGCTCGCTGATCGGCGCGCTGGCGCTGTACTGGGTCGGGGCGCTGCTGGGCCGCGAGCGGGTGCTGGCCATCGCCGCCAAGCTGCCGCTGGTGAAGGTGTCCGACATCGAGAAGAGCGAGGCCTGGTTCCAGCGCCACGGCCGCAAGACGGTGTTCTTCGGCCGGATGATCCCCCTCTTCCGCAGCCTCATCTCGATCCCGGCGGGCGTGGAGCGGATGCCGCTGCCGACGTTCACCCTGCTGACGATGGTCGGGAGCCTGATCTGGAACACCGTCTTCGTGCTGGCCGGGTATTTCCTGGGCGAGAACTGGTCACGGGTCGAGACCTACGTCGGCCTCGGCACGAACGTGGTGACCGCCATGGTGGTGGCGGCGGTGCTGGTCTTCGTCGGGGTACGGCTGGCCGAGCGGTACAAAGGCCGCCATGCGGCTCGTCGCGCAGTTCTTGACGGCACCCCAACTCGAGGAAAGCCTGGTGAAGGAGATCACGGCGACCGGCGTCCCCGCGCTCGTGGGTGAGCTGGGCGCCGGACGGTGCTGCCCCTTGGAGGCCGCGCTTCGGCTCAGGCGGTTGAGAGTAGGGGAGGCCCGGTGCTCTCGCGTACGACGAGTTCGGTGGCCAGCTCGACGCGGCTCTGGGGCAGTTGCTCGCCATGGGCCAGCGTCAGCAGCATCGAGGTTGCCGCGCCGGCCATCTTGGCGAGGGGCTGGCGGATGGTGGTCAGCGGTGGAATGGCCCACCGCACCGACGGCAGGTCGTCGAAGCCGATGACGCTGAGATCGTCCGGGATGCGCAGGCCGAGCTGACGGGCCGCGTGGTAGACGCCGATGGCCTGGCCGTCGTTCGTGGCGAAGATCGCGGTTGGCCGGTCGGGCAGGCGCAGCATGCGGTGCGCTTCGGCCAGACCGCCCTCGATGAGGAAGTCCCCCCGGCCGATCAGCTCAAGGTCGACGGGCACGCCGGCCATGTCGAGGGCGGTTCGGTAGCCATCGAGACGGGCCCGGCTGGGCAGCGCGGAGTCGGGTCCGGTGATGATGGCGATGCGGCGATGCCCGAGCTCCAGAAGGTGGCGGGTGGCCGTGAGCCCGCCGTTCCAGTTGCCGGCGCCGACCGATGGGATGTTCCGCGCGGGAGCGTCGGCCGGATCCAGCAGGACCAGCGGGATCTCGCGGAGGGCGAGCTGTTCATGTTGGGTCTCGGTCAGTCCCGAGAACACTGCGATCACGCCGCTCGGGCGGCGCCGCAGCACACTCTCCAGCCAGGCGTCTGCAGCGGTGTGGTCACCGTGCAGGTCCGATATCGCCACCGTGAGGTCGTGCTTACGGGCGGTCTCCGCGACGCCTTTGGTGATCTCGACGGGATAGTCGCCCTCCAGCGCGTGGAAGACGAGCTCCACCAGGGCCGTCGGCGTGGAACGGCGGCGCTGTCGCCGGTAGCCGTGCCGGCGGATGAGCTCCTCCACGGCGGCGCGGGTTTCTGACGACACCTCGGAACGGCCGTTCACGACCTTGGAGACCGTCGCGGTGGAGACTCCGGCCAGCTCGGCGAGCTGAGCGATGGTGAGAGGGGACGACTCCGTGGTCATGGCGGCAGTCTAATCACGGAGTGTGGGGGAGGCGGGCTGCCGCCGGTGCCGCATGACCCGGGCGGGCTCGGCCGTGCATCGAGCCCGCCACGCCGGCTCCAGCCGGACCTGTCACGCCATTAGCGCTGCAGTGTCAGCAGGCCCGGCCGGTAGGGCAGGAGGCCGTAGTCGCCGCCGGAGTTGGGGCTGCGTCCCTGGTAGAGCAGTTGCAGGTTGCAGGTTGCAGGGATCGACGGTCATGGTCTGCGGCGTCTTCGTCGCATACGTTGACCCACATCCCTACTGCCGCAAGGCGAGGAGGCCGAGATGCGGGTCATCAAGGAGCGAGACGGCGGGATCGTCCGCCGGGTGCGACTGGTCGACGATGAGGGAGAGCTGGTGGGGCCGGTCTGCCGGTTCCTGGATCACCTCCGGAACAGGGAGTTCTCGCCGAACACCCTGAGCGCGTACGGATACGACCTGAAGTACCTGTTCACCTTCCTCGATCGGGAGGGCTTGAACTGGCAGGACTTCCGGGCGCCGCACATGCTGGCCGGGTTGCCATCGACTTACTTGCCTACCGCAGGTGGCCGTGACTTCTGCTGCCTGATCTCGGCGTGTAGATTGCCGGCCAGTTCCTCCAAGGTCTCTCCGCAACGCACGTTGGAGAAACCGCTGTTCTTGGGCACGAAGTTGACTCGCATGGCGACCCAGCCTCCGGATATGTCGGTGATCTGCCAGCCGGGGAACTTGCTGAGCACTTGCTGCACGGTCAGAGACACGGCTGGACTCCGGCGATCAGCGATGAGAGCGGGTGTGACATGCGCAGTTCCGTGTAGCGAAGGGCGACTCGGTGCGCGGCGCGGGCCAGCTCTGTGAAGGGGTGCCCTGCGTAGATCGCTCGGTGTCTGCGTGGGTTCCAGCCAGTGTGCCACCAGTACATGCCGTCCTCGCACCATACGATCAGGCCGAGCCAGACCGACACCATGGGCGTGCCGTAGTCGTGATGGACGTCGGTAGTGATCCCTTTCTCCGCAAGAGCGGCGGCCAGTCGTTGGGCGGCGGCCAGGGGTTGAGGCGGTAGTGCGTTCATGTACTGAGCGTCGCCGTCACGAAACCGCGGGTGAACGCCATAGTGCTGCTGGTGGTACGCCTATTCCCGTCGCGAATATCGGTACGGTCGAGTTGGGCGGCTTAACCTAGCGTTGTGACCCAGATACCGCCGCAGTTCTGGTCCGGGCCAGTCGTGGCCGCTGCCCTCGCCGAGTGTGATCTCCCAACCATCCTCGAAGAGGTGCGGCGGGTACACGGTTGGACGCAGGGCCAGCTTGCTGAGGCGGTCGGCTACTCCCAGAGCTGGGTGTCCAAGGTGCTGCGTGGCCGTCAGCCGCTCACTGTGGACCAGGTTCGGGAGATATCCATCCAGATCGGGGTGCCGCTTCACTTGCTCCGATTCGGAGCCCGAGGGGATGAGGATCCGACGAAGCGCAGAGATTTCGGCAAGGCGGTGGCGTTGACCGCGCTGGCGGGCGTGGCCCTGCCCAAGCGCCCGGATGTGGACGAGACGACGGCCGCCACGCTGACCAGCATCACCGGCGCCCAGCGTCGTTTGGAGGCCGTCACACCTGCGCGTGAACTCGCCCGTCCAGCCGTGGCCCAGGTCGATCTCGCGAACCGCGTTCTCGGCCGCGCGTCGCGATCTCCGCATGCTGACGAGGTCCGGGCCGGTCTGAGCGAGGCGGCGGGCTTCGCGGCCTGGGTGCATGCCGACATGCAGGACACCGGTTCGGCGCGCTTCTACTACCGTCGCGCTATCGACAGCGCGCGGCAGGCCAACAACGCGCTGCTGGCTGCGTACATGATCGGTAGTCTGGCCGCGTTCGAGATCGACGCCGCCGACCCGCTGATCGGACTGAATCTCTTGGTGAGGGCGCGGCGGGAGATCGGTGAGCGGCCACCGGCCACCGGCCGTGCGTGGCTGTCGAGCCTCGAAGCGCTCGGTCACGCGACCGCACATGACGAGACGGCAGCGCTTCAGGCGTTGAGGGCGGCCGAGGCAGCGGTACGGGCTAGCGAGCGGGCCGTCGCGCCACCCTGGCCATGGGTGTTCCCGTTCGATCATGCGAAGTTGGCGGGCTATCGCGCCCTGGTGATGGTACGCCTCAAGAGGCCGGCCGAAGCCGTTGCCGCCTTCAACGAGTCGCTCTTGTCGGCCCAACCCGGTCCGAAGCAGCGGGGCGTGCTCATGACTGAGGTAGCGGCTGCTGAGGCCATGTCGGGGCACTACGACGAGGCGTTGTATCTGGCGTCCAATGCGCTCACTGTGGGGACGACGTATGGCTCGGAGCGTGTCCTGCACAGGGTCAAGAACTTCCGCCGAGCGTATGGCGGGCCGTCGTCCGACGCCCTGCGCTCGTTCGACGAACGTCTTCACGCCACTCTGCTCTAGAGGGATCATGGTCCGCATCGCTGTCTCCGGCCACCGGAGCCTTCCGGAAGAGACTGCTGTACTGATCGATCGGGCGATATGTGAGGCGCTCGCGGATTACCTCCCCGACATCTGCGGGTTGTCCTGTCTGGCGGACGGAGCCGATCAGATTTTCGCCCGTGGAGTGCTCGCTGTCGGTGGAGCGCTCGAGGCAGTCATCCCGGCCAAGGAGTACCGAGACGGGCTGCCGCGAGAGTGCCATGCCGCTTACGACGAGTTGCTGGGCCGGGCGATCCGGACTCACAGGCTGGACTTTGTGGAGTCCACCTCGGAGTCCCATATGACGGCCAGCGCGCGCATGCTGGACGACGCCGATGTGTTGTTCGCCGTATGGGACGGGCAGCCCGCCCGAGGCTATGGAGGCACTGCTGATGTGGTGGCCGAGGCCCGGCGGCGGGAGGTCCCTGTGCGGGTGATCTGGCCCGAAGGAGCCCGGCGAGATTAAGAGCCTCTAGGCGAGCCTCTAGACCTAGAGGTCGGTCTCTCTAGGTCTAGAGGAAGCGGCTCTACCCGTCTTCGCGAATTCGTTCTCGTGCGATCTTGCGAGCGGTGGCGATACGTTGGCGAGCTACCTCGGCCCAGAAGGCTTCTTCGTGGCGATGGCCACTCCCGGCACAGCGCCATTCGCCCACAGTCGCGGTCGTCTCAGGATCTGTCTGCGCGAGAAGTCAGACATCTCGATTCTCCTTCTCGAGAAGATGATCAGACGCGGGTCCACCGTTGGTTGGCGGCGCCGTTGCACGTCCAGATCTGGAGGTAGACGCCGTTGGCCGTGGAGTTGCTGGGTACGTCCAGGCACTTGTTCGCGCCGAGGGCGGTGATGCTTCCGTCGGTGTTGAAGCGCCACTTCTGGTTGTTCTGGCCATTGCAGTCCCAAATGATCACGCTGGTGCCGTCGGCGGTGCCGTTGTTGTTCACGTCGAGGCACTTGCTTCCGTAAACCCGCAGTTCACCGGCTGCCGTGGAGGTCCACTGCTGGTTGCTCTGACCGTGGCAGTCCCAGATCTCCACCCGGGTTCCGTTGGTCTGGGAGGCTTCGGTGACGTCGAGGCATCTTCCGGACCCCACGCCCTGGATCTGGGACGCGGGGTTGGGCGTTCCGCCGCTGACCCGGAACACGACGGTGCCATGGGACGGCACGCTCGCCGAGATGGCCCCGGTCGTCGAGGTGACGGCGTTCGTCCAGGCCTCACGCAGGCTGAAGGAGCTGCCGGACAAGCCGATCGCCGAGGTGGTGGTGCTCATCGTCGTCGTGCTGCCGCCCTGGTTGAACAGCGCGACCGCGACGTCGCCGTTGCTCAGCCGTTTGGCCAGGATGCGGCGGGTGCCGTCGTTGCTGATCTGGGTCGCCTGGAGGCCTAGCGGGTCCTGATTGATGGCGATCAGATTCTGGTTCTTCATGATCGTGGCGGTCGCGGCGTCCATGTTCCTCATGTCGTTGCCCGCGATCAGAGGCGCGGCCATGATGGCCCACAGAGCGAAGTGGCTGCGCATCTCGGTGTCGGTCATGCCGCCCCGGCCGACCACCATCATGTCGGGATCGTTGAACTGCCCCGGCTTGGCGTAGCCCGACAGGGGCGCGTTGACGTTGACGATGTTCTGGATGCCCATCGGGTAGCCGTTGGTCTGACCGGAGTTCCAGACGTTGGTGATGTCCTCGGTCGTGCGCCAGATGTTGGCGACGTCACCCCAGTTCCGCTGCGGGCCGGTCTTCTCATGGATGCTGTTGGGGTTGATGCTGTAGAGGATCGGCCGTCCGGTGGCCGCCAGGGCGTCGCGCATCTTCGCGAAGGTGCGTACCTGGTCGTCGATGGTGCCGGTGGGTGAGCACCAGTCGTACTTGAGATAGTCGACGCCCCAGGCGGCGAACTGCTGGGCGTCCTGGACCTCGTGGTTGAGACTGCCGGTCGCGCCCGGATAGGAGCCGAAGTACTGGGCGCAGGTACGGTCCAGGGGCGCCTGGTAGAGACCGAACTTCAGGCCCCTGGCGTGCAGGTAGTCGCCGAGCGTCTTCATACCGCTCGGGAATCGCGACGGGTTGGCCTGCAGGTTGCCGGCCGAGTCGCGGTTGGGATCGAACCAGCAGTCGTCGACTACGACGTACTGATATCCGAGGTCGCGCATGCCGGAGCTGACGAGCGCGTCGGCGGTCTGCCGGATCAGCGTCTCGTTGATGTTGCAACCGAACGTGTTCCAGGTATTCCACCCCATCGGCGGGGTGCGGCCCACGCCGTTGTCCAGCGCTTGAGCCTGGGTGGCGGGCGTGAGCGCCACGGCCAGGGCCACCATGGTCAGCAGCGCGCGGGTTCGTTTCCTGCTCATGGAGATCGCTCCTCAGTGAATCGAAGGCCGGACCCATGGGGTGGGCTGGCCACCCCATGAACCCGGTGCTCAGGGCTCAGGCAACCGTCGGGGTGGCCGCGCTGCGGTTGGCGATGAAGCCGAAGAGCGTCCTGCCTGCGGTGCCCGGGGCGGGGTGTCTTGACATGGCGCGGCTCCTTTCAGTGGAAGGAGGCGTCGTCGATGTAGAGGCCATCGGTGCCCGCGGCCGTCTCGACGTAGAAGGAGGCGTTGGTCAGCGTCCCGGTCCAGGAGACGGTCGCGGTGCCGGTGAGTTGGGTCCAGCCGTTGGTGTTGACCGTCTGCGCGGGGGTGAGCTGGCGGTAGCTCTGGCCATTCTCATGGTGATCCTTTCGAGGGTGACCCTCGGGCTCGGAGCGTTGCCCGACCCCTCGCTCCGTCAGCTGTATGAGCGCTGAGACGTCTGGTGACCCGCGCGGGCTCGGCCGTGCACCGAGCCCGCCACGCCGGCTCCACTTCGAGCCGGACCCGTGTCACGCCATTAGCGCTGCAGTGTCAGCAGGCCCGGCCGGTAGGGCAGGAGGCCGTAGTCGCCGCCGGAGTTGGGGCTGCGTCCCTGGTAGAGCAGTTGCAGGTTGCAGGGATCGACGGTCATGGTCTGGTCGGCGCTGGTGCGGATCAGTTCGCCGTGGCTGATGTCGTTGGTCCAGGTGGCGCCGCTGTTGGCCTTGCCGGCGAAGGGGTTGCTCTCGGTGGCGGCCTGGGGTGTCCAGGAACCGTTCAGGCTGGTGGCGGTGAACGAGCGGAAGTAGCGGCCCTGGGAGCCGATCGCCTCGACGATCATGAGGTATTTGTTCTGGCCCTGGAGCTTGTAGACCTGAACGGCTTCGAACAGGTTGTTCGTCGTGTCGCTCATGATCACCGTCGCTGTGGTGCCGAAACTGCCCGGGAAGTTCCCGATGGGCATGCTGGCCCGGTAGATCTTGCCGTTGTCCCCGGCGAAGAACAGGTACATGTTCGTGCTGTCACCGATGAGCGTCTGGTCGATGGGGCCTGTTCCGGAGCCTGAGATGCTCGCGGTGGAGAGCACCTGCTGCGCTGACCAGCCATTCGGGTTGGTGGGGTCGCTGGAGGTCCTGTAGGAGAAGGCGGTCCCGCCCCACTGGTAGGCGAGCACCCAGATGTTCTTGGGGGCGAAGTAGAGGAGCGTGGGCGCGACAGTCGAGGAGTTCATCGTGTTCTGGCTGGCCGAGGCCATCTCGGACCAGTTGGTGAAGAGGCTGAAGTTCATCGAGCCCCAGCTCGTGCCGAAGTCGTGCGTCGTGGCGTAGACGAGGTGCCTGCCGTTGTAAGGGGCGACGGTGAAGTCCTTGAGCGAGACCCAGCCCGACTTCGGCTGCGCCAGCGCGCCCGTCGAGGTCCAGCGGTACGTCGACGGAAGATCACATTGCCCCGGGTTGCCGCCGCCATCGACCTTGACGAGCTGCCACTGCTGGTTGGCGCCGCCCCAGTCGTCGTACTGGACGATGTTGGCGCCGTCGGCGGTGGAGGCGCCCTGGACCTCCAGGGCCTTGTTGCTGTGGCGCGAGATGAACCTCACATGGCCGTCCGAGCTGTCGGCCAGCCGCCACTGCTGGTTGGTGCCGTTGGTGTCGGACCATTGCACGATCGCGCCGCCGTTGGCGGTGGACCAGTTATAGACGTCGAGCATCTTGCCGGAGTGGCGGGACTTGATGCGGTAGTAGCCTCCGCCGGAGTCGACGAACTGCCACTGCTGCTGGTTGCCGTCGTTGCGGGTCCACTGGGTGATGCGGGCGCCGTCGTTCGTCGCGAGGTTGTAGACGTCCAGGGCCTTGCCGCTGTTGCGGTTGACCAGGACGTACCAGGCGGTGGTGTCGACGGTGGCCGCGTTGGCGGACTGCGTCTGAAGGGCGACGAACAGGCTCGCCAGTAAGGTGGCCAGCGTCGCGAGGACGGCCAGGGATCTGAATTTCACGTCTGTACCTTTCTGTCAGGGGGTGGTGAGGTCGAAGCGGTGCACGGTCACTGCTCCGCCGAGGGACTGGGTGGCGTAGTTGAAGATTCCGAAGCGGTAGCCCATGAAGAACTGCCAGGCGTTGTTCAAGGTGAAGGCCGGGCCGAGGCTCACGAAGGTGCTGCCGTCGGTGCTGTAGGAGAAGCGGGCCTGCCTGCCGGAACCGGGCCGGATGTCGGCGCTGACCCGCAACCAGATCCGGCCGCCCGAGATGTTCGCGCTCGCCGCCTCGGTGCCGGTGCCGGTGGTCTGCCACGAACTGTTCATGGTCAGCCCGTTGGTCATCACGACCCGGTTGACGCCGTTGTCGCGCTTGACGCCGATCCAGGCCGACTGGTCGCGCAGCATGGCCAGCCCAGCGCGGTCGCCGTTGGCCATCTGCGAGTAGTCGAGCTCGATCGTCGCCGTCGACGACGGGCCCTGGATGCGGTGGGTCAGCGTGTTACGGGCGTTGTAGAGGTCGCCGGTGACGGTCGCGGTCTGCAGGCGCAGGCCGTTGCCGGTGGAGAAGCGGCTGGTGTCGGGGTTGTGGTTCCATTCCCAGCGGTGCCCGAGGCTGCCCGAGGTGAAGGTGTCGGGACCGATCATGGACGCCACGGTCCGGCTGGTCTGGATGTTCGGCTTCGGGTAGTTGACACCCCAGCCGCCGTTGACGGTCTGCACGGTCGGCCAGTCGCCGGTCCAAGTGATCGGTGCGAGCGCCGGGACGCGGCCGCCGGGGTAGGCGTCGACGAACGACATGTAGTACCAGTCGCCGTTCTGGGTCTGGACGAGCCCGCCCTGGTGGGGGACGCCGCCGCCGGAGATAGGGCCGGGCATGTCCAGCAGGACCTGGCGCATCTCGTACGGGCCCCATGGCGAGGTGGAGCGGAGCACGTACTGGCCGTTGGCGGGGCGGGTCAGCCAGATGTAGTAGTAGCCGTTGCGCTTGTAGAAGCGGGCGCCCTCCAGGGTGCCGACGCTGCTCGGGGTCTGGAACACCTGCTGGGCGCGCACCTGGCTGAGCCCATCGGCCGAGAGCTGGGCGACGCTGATGGTGCCGTTGCCGTAGGCGACGTACATGGTGTCGTTGGTGTCGATCAGGAGACCGGCGTCGTAGTAGCAGTTGTTGATCCGCGAGCGTTTGGTCCACGTGCCGTCGACGGCGGAGGCGGTATAGACGTAGGTCCGGTTGAACTCGACGCAGCCGATCCAGTAGTAGGTGCTGTTGCTGGGCCGGTAGTTCAGGGTCGAGGCCCAGATACCCTTCACGTACGCCCGGCCGCCGTTGAGGTCGTAGGCGCTCGAGTCGAAGTCGAGCCTCGGGACCGAATGGCCGGCGTACTCCCAGTCGACCAGGTTGTAGGAGCGCAGGATCGGTGCGCCCGGCGAGTAGTGCATCGTCGAGGCCGAGTAGTAGTAGGCGTCGCCGACCCGGATGATGTCGCCGTCGGCGAAGTCCTGCCAGACGACCGGGTTGGTGTAGGTGCTGCCCGGATCCGGATTGCTGCCGACCTGGACGAGTTGCCATTGCTGGTTGTTGCCGCCCCAGTCGTCGTACTGGACGATGTTGGCGCCGTCGGCGGTGGAGGCGCCCTGGACTTCCAAGGCCTTGCTGCTGTTGCGGTTGATCAGCCGGATGTAGCCGCCGGCGGAGTCGGCGAGTCTCCATTGCTGATTGGCGCCGTTGTGGTCGGCCCATTGGACGATGTTCGCGCCGTTGGCGGTGGAGAAGTTGGAGACGTCCAGGACCTTGCCGGAGTGCCGGGACTTCAGCCGGTAGTAGCCGCCGCCGGAGTCGACGAACTGCCACTGCTGCTGGTTGCCGTTGTTGCGGGTCCACTGGGTGATCCGGCCGCCGTCGGCGGTGGACAGGTTGTAGACGTCCAGGGCCTTGCCGCTGTTGCGGTTCACCAGGACGTACCAGGCGTTGGTGTCGACCGTCGCCGCTGACGCCTGGGGCGTGAGGAACACACCCACGAGAAGCAGTAACGAGAGAACCGCGAGCACGCGCCTCACAGGAACCTCCAGAGGTTGTTGTTCGCGCCGTTGTCGTCGGCGAGCACGACCTGCGCGCCCTGGGACGCGCCGCCGAGGCCGAGGACCCGTCCGCCATTGGCGCACTGGATGCGGAAGGCGGCGCCCGCCCCATAGCGCAGCCGCCAGCGGTGGTCGGCGGTGCCGTTGTCGGCCCACTGCACGACGCGCGACCCGGACGCGGTGCCCATGTTCTCCACGCCCAGCACCTTCTGGCTGTGGGAATTGCGCAGCCGCAGGTAGCCGCCGGTGTCGATGATCGCCGTCCACAGGTGGTCGGCGGTGCCGGTGTCGCCCCACTGGATGACGAGCGCGCCGTCGGCCGTGGACATGTCGGTGACGCCGAGGACCATCCCGGTGCCTACGTTCTGGATGCGCCGCGCGCCGTTCGGCACGAACCGCCACTGGTTGTCCGGGCTGCCATTGTCGGAGTCCTGGACTACCTGGGCGCCGTTGGCGGTCGAGCCGTTCTGGATGCCGAGCAGCTTGGAGCTGTGGACGTTGCGGATCTTGACGGAGCCGTCGCCGACGTCACTGATCGTCCAGCGGTGGTCGGCGGTGCCGGTGCCACCCCACTGGAGCACCCGGGCGTTGTCAGCGGTCGACATGTTCTCGACGCCGAGCACCTTGCCGCTGTGCACGTTGCGGAACCGCAGGGCACTGCCGTCGACGACGGGAACCCAGTCGTGGTCGGCGGTGCCGTTGTCGGTCCACTGGAGGGCCAGGCCGCCATCGGCCGTGGACATGTTCTGGATGCCGAGGACCAGCCCGCTGGCCGCGTTGACCAGCCGGAAGCTCGCCGCGCCGGTGCCGCCCTGGCCACCGGTGTTCCAGTAGACGACGTAGTTGTGATCGTGAGCATCGTAGAACGGCCCCAGACGCACCGACGCTCCGTTGGCCGTGGCCGTGAAGGCCAGGGAGGAGGTGCTGGTCCGGGCGATCGAGGAAGGGGTCAGGGCCGGGGCCGATGACAGGCTGGTGTTGCCGTAGTCACCCGACAACACGACCGGGCCGTAGGTGATGGCTTGCACGTTGGGGTTGTCGTTGGCGGCCTTCATGACCACCCGCATGGGCAGCCGCACGGTCACGGTGTCGCCCGACGCCCACGACCGGGTGAGGTCGGCGTAGGCGCCCGGCGTGGTGGCGATGTTCTGCTGCACGCCGTTGACGCTGATCGTCGCGCCCTGGGTCCAGGCCGGGATGCGGATGCGCATCGTCCACGATCCGCTCACGTTGCCTGCGACCTGCAGCGACATGGTGTCGCCGACCGGGTACGAGGTTGTCTGGGTGACCGTGATGCCGCGCTGGCTCCAGTTGAGCGTGGAGGCCACGAACAGGTTCACGAACAGGGTGGTGCCGTTGTGGAAGTAGATCGAGTCCATCAGCTTGGTGTTGGTCTCGATCCCGGTGCCCTGGCAGCACCAGAAGGAGTTGTAGTCCGTGCTCCAGGTGCCGCCGCCCCAGGCCGGGCCGACACCCCGCCGTCCGCCGGGGTTGAGCGGGGTGAAGTAGGTGACGTGCCCGCGTGCGTCTGCCGGGTTCTGCTGGCCGATCAGATGGTTGAGCAGGGCGTTCTCGTAGTAGTCGAAGTAGTCGGCCCGCGTCGGCGACAGCAGCCACAGCTCCCGGGTGAGCTTGAGCATGTTGTAGGTGTTGCACGCCTCGCCGGTGTCTCTGGTCAGGTGGGCGGCGATCGCGTTGGGAGCGCGGAAGTGCTCGGCCTGGCTGTTGGAGCCGTTCACGTACGTGTGCGCGCCGACGGTGATGGACCAGGCGTTGGCAGCGATGTCACGGTAGCGGGTCGTGCCCGTCGCCTTGTACTCGCGGGCTGCCCCGATCCACTTGGGCACCTGCGTGTTGGCGTGCAACCCGTTGAGGCGGTCCTGGCCTGCGGCCAGCGGGTCGAACACGGCCGCGTGGTCGAACCGTTGTGCCGTGGTCAGCCAGCGGGAGTCGCCGGTCATCTGGTACAGGTCCGTCAGCACGGCGTTCATGCCGCCGAACTCGGTGCCGAGCATGGTCTGCATCTGGCTTGAGCTGAGTCGCGACGTGCGGGCGTCCACCCACCCTGCCAGGGCCAGCAGCACGGTCCGGGCCTGGGTGTTGCCGATCAGCCGCCAGACGTCCAGCAGCCCGGTCAGGGTCTTGTGGATGCAGTAGTACGGCACGTTGCCGTTGGTCAGGGTGCGGTTCTCCACGGCCGTGATGTCCGACTCGGGAAAACCGGACAGATAGCCGTTGGTGAATCCGGCGGCGCTGTTGTTGGCCTGACATCGGGCCAGCTCGGCCACCATGTAGTTGGCCTTGTCCCGGCAGGTGGTGTCGCCGAGCACGGCGTAGGCCTGCGCCCACGCCGTCAGGAAATGGCCCTGCATGTGGGACCGGAACGGGAAGCTGGGCGCGTCCCAGCCGCCGTTGGCCGCCGCGCCGTTGGTGGACAGCCGGTGGTTGTCCCGGAAGACGTACAGCAGCCGGTCGACATCGACGAAGCGCAGGTAGTTGAGAGTGCGGTTCTGGTTGTCCAGCAGGCGGCCGGAGGTCAGCCGGACCTGGCCGAGGTCGAACTCGTAGGCCGAGACGCCGATGTCGGATCTGGCCCAGGGGAGTGCGGCCAGAGCGGGGGATGCGCCGGCTACCTGGCCGGCGACCGAGAGCGCGGCGGTCGCGCCCGCGGCCTGAAAGATCTGGCGACGACTCAAGGACATGCGGAGCTCCTTGGAGATGGGGGCGGTGACCGGCCGCCGCCGGTCACGTGTTCATCGGGTCAGGCACTCGGTGAGGCTGTCCATGGTTGTCGGCGTGGAGATGCCGCTCTCGTACGCTGTGTTAGCGCTAACACTTCGCTAGTGAGGTCACCCAGATCGAGGTCTTGGCGGTCGTGGCGCTCGACGAGGAGCTGATCGGGTCGACGCGCAGCGTGCGGTGCCAGGGGGGAGGGGCTATGCGGAACCGCGGCCGCCATGGCTGTTCTGGGGGTCGATGCGCATCGAGCCGTTGACTGATATGGAGCTGTGGCGACCATGGCATGCCAGCGAACGGTGTGTCCTGCGCCGTCGCCGGGGATGAGGGGGGACATCCAGGGCTCCTTGACTAGATCGCAGATGGGCCACGAAAGCTGTTAGCGCTAACAACCGATCCTGCAGAGAGCTGTGTGGCCTCCTCCGCTGAGCGCGTTGTCGCGGAGTACATCCGACGGTCCGGCCCGGCGTCAACGAGGGGCACCCCTCGCCGGCCTGGGCGTTGCCATTGGAACGCTTTCCCGCCTGGAGTTTTGCCTCCAAGGAGATCGCGCCGCACTGCTCGTGCATGTGAAAGTTTCACAGAAGTTACCGGTTGGCAACAGGGTAATTTGCGACGGATCTAGGGTTAAGTTGCTGTCTCGGAGTCGGGGCTGGACCGCTCGGCAGTGTGAGAAACCGTTGTTGAGCCACACCCGGCCGCTTCGGACGGGTGTGGCTCACCCTCCCTCGGTCTCCCCACCGGGGCCGAGGGAGGGTTGCACCCGGGGTGCGGTCAGCAGGTGGAGCTGTTGTGGGTCAGCAGGCCCAGACGCCAGGGTGAGCAGCCGGTGAAGCTCACCCCGCGTTGTAGGTCCACTTCTGGTTGCTGCCACCCCAGCAGCTGTATAGCTGCAGGCCCGTGCCGTTGGCGGTGCCGGCGCCGACGGCGTCAAGGCACAGCCCGGACTGTACGCCCACGATCGTGCCGTCGGAGTTGACGCGCCATTTCTGGTTGTCGCCACCCCAGCAGGAGTAGATCTGGATCTTGGCGCCGTTGCCCGTGCCTCCGGCATCCAGGCACTTGTTGCCGTACACCTTCAGTTCCCCTGCTGAGGTCTGCGTCCACTGCTGGTTGCTCTGACCGTTGCAGTCCCACAGGTGCACCGCGGTGCCGTCGGTGGTGCTGGCGTTGGGCACGTCCACGCAGCGACCGGAGGCTGTGCCCTTGATCTGCCCAGCACCGCCGGGCGTGGTCGGGGTCACCGTGGGGGTCACTGTAGGGTCAGGGGACGGGTCGGCGGCGTTGAGCGCGTTGAGGACCGCGGTGTAGGCGGGCTTCTTGTTGCCGTTGCCGTCGAAGAGCAGCGGGGCGGCGCCGGCGCCGAGCCAGGAGTCGCTGTCGCGAACCCCCCAGACCGTGATGCCGGTACAACGCGGCACCGCCAGGCAGTCGTTGACGACGTTGGCGTACGTGGTGGCCGAGCCGCCCTGGATGTCCAGCTCGGTGATCTGCACGTCGACCCCCAGCGCGGCGAAGCTCTGGATGGTCGTGCGGTAGTTGCTGTTGTAGGGGCTGTTGCTGTTGAAGTGCGACTGCAGGCCGACGCAGTCGATCGGCACGCCGCGGGCCTTGAAGTCCCTGACCATGTTGTAGACGCCCTGCGTCTTGGCCCAGCTCCAGTTGTCGATGTTGTAGTCGTTGTAGCACAGCTTGGCGGCCGGGTCGGCGGCGCGCGCGGTGCGGAAGGCCACCTCGATCCAGTCGTTGCCGGTGCGCTGGAGGTTGGAGTCACGCCGGCCGCCGGAGCTGCCGTCGGCGAAGGCCTCGTTGACCACGTCCCAGGCGTAGATCTTGCCCTTGTAGTGGCCCATGACGCCGTTGATGTGGTCGATCATCGCCTGGCGCAGCGAGCTGCCCGACAGCGACTGCATCCAGCCCGGCTGCTGGGAGTGCCAGGCCAGGGTGTGCCCGCGCACCCGCTTGCCGTTCTGCACGGCCCAGTTGTAGACCCGGTCCCCGGCGGTGAAGTTGAACTGCCCCCGGTTGGGCTCGGTGGCGTCGATCTTCATCTCGTTCTCGGCCGTCACCATGTTGAACTCGCGATTGGCGATCGTCGTGTAGGCGGAGTCGCCGAGCCTGCCCGAGGCGATGGCGGTGCCGAAGTAGCGGCCGCTCTGCGCGGCGGCCGCGCCGAGCGTGCTCTCCGCGGCATCGGCCGGAATCGCCGTCGCCAGTGCCGTGATCAGGCCGAGTGCGCCGAGCGCGCCGGCAATCAGCGCCCGACGCGCGCCGAGCGGCCGTCGGTCGTTAGGTGGGGACATGGCGTTGACACGCATGCTTGAGCCTCCGTATGCGAATCATGGGGAAGGGTTCGTGCGGGACACACCCGCGGGGCCGACGCCGCGTCCCGGTAGGGACGCACACCACAGGTGTCGGGGACGGCAGTCCACGTTGAGCACCACCGAGCCGGTAGGGGAGATCACCTCGGGCACTCAGTGTGTGAAGCTCGCCGAAAATTGTCAAGGATACGGTGAAAGTTTTCGGCAAAGCCTGCCCTCGTCTGCGTTGCTTGTGCTGGCCCAAGGGGGAATGGTGGCCCTTAAAAGTTTCGGACTGGGCTCTTCGGGTGCGGTTCGCATGAAAGTTTCATGGCGACGCTCTTGCAGGTCGAGCGCGGCCAGGTTCGGTAATCCGAGGTGAGCGCGCTCGGGCGCCACCTCCGTCGGCCACTGCACGTTAAGGCGCTCTTGACAGTACCTTTCTGACTCGTGTTTGCTCCGTCCCGCCACCACCTCCATCGGCCCTAGGGGAGCTCGACCAGGCCAGCGGTTTGTTAGCGCTAACAGCGGAGAGGCGAACCCATGAAGCGAAGCGAACCCCGCACGAGAAGGTGCGCGGGCATTGGAGCCGCTCTGGCGGCTCTGACCGCGGCGTTAGCCACTGCTCTGTCCGTGTTCCTCACGGTTGCGCCGGGAGCGTCGGCGGCGGTCCTGACCGAAGTGACGAGCTTCGGCGCCAATCCCGGCGGTCTGCGGATGTACCTCTACGTTCCCGACACGGTGGCATCCCGCCCGGGAGTCCTGGTGGCGATGCACGGCTGCAACGGCTGGGCCCCGGGCTTCCACCAGGGCACCGAGTTCGCCTCATTAGCCGACCGGCACGGTTTCATCGTCATCTACCCGCAGGCGAACAAGAGCGCCAACGGCATGTCGAACTGCTTCGACGTGTGGTCCAACGAAGCCCTGCGGCACGGTGGCGGCAGTGACCCGGTGTCGATCGTCTCCATGGCGACCTATGCGCTGCAACGCTACAACGGTGACCCGGAGCGGGTATTCGCCACCGGCTTCTCCTCCGGCGCGATGGAGACCCTCAACCTGCTCGCCACGTATCCGGACGTGTTCAAGGCCGGCGCGCCGTTCGCGGGTGTTCCCTACGGTTGCCTCGGGCCCGCCGGGTGCGGGGACAAGACGCCGCAGCAGTGGGGTGACCTGGTCAGGAACGCCTACCCCGGCTACACCGGGCCCCGCCCGCGCGTGATGGCCTGGCACGGCACCGCAGACTCCGTGCTGCCGTACACGATGCTGCAGGAGGAGGTCGACCAGTGGACCAACGCGCACGGACTGAGCCAGACCCCCGCTTCCACTGACAGCCCGCAATCCGGCTGGACCCGGCGGGTCTTCGGCTCCGGGCAGGTCGAGGCGTACACCATCACTGGAGCCGGCCACGACCTGCCGCGACCGGGGATGGCCGCGTACGCCATCCGCTTCTTCGGCCTGGACGGCGGATCGTCCACCACGACGCCGACTCCGCCACCCGCCGGGCAGATCAAGGGAGTCGGCTCCGGGCGTTGCCTCGACGTGCCCGGCGCCGCCACCGCCGACGGCACCGCGGTGCAGCTGTGGGACTGCAACGGGCGCGGCAACCAGCAGTGGGCCGCCACCTCGGCCGGCGAGCTCAGGGTCTATGGCAGCAAGTGCCTCGACGCGGCCGGCACCGGCAACGGCGCCGGCATCCAGATCTACGCCTGCCACGGCGGCGCCAACCAGAAATGGCGACTGAACGCCGACGGCACCATCACCGGGGTGCAGTCCGGGCTGTGCCTGGACGCCGTGGGCCAGGGCACCGCCAACGGCACCCGGCTCCAGCTCTACTCCTGCCACGGCGGCGCCAACCAGCGCTGGACCCGGACCTGACACACCGCGGCTCGCACCCACGCCCGCCCGACTTCGGAAGGTGACCATGAAAGTCGCATCCCCCCTTCAGTTCGGCGTCATGGCGAGGCTCGGCGTGCTGGCGATCGTGGCGCTGCTCTGCGCCGTGACGGTGATTCCGGGCACGGCCAGGGCGGACAACCCGATCGTCCAGACGATCTACACCGCCGACCCCGCTCCACTGGTGCACGACGGCCGGGTCTACCTCTACACGGGACACGACGAGGACGGCTCGACGTGGTTCACCATGAAGGAGTGGCGGGTCTGGTCGTCCGCGGACATGGTGAACTGGACCGACCACGGCTCGCCGATGAGCCTGGCCACCTTCAGCTGGGCGAGCGCGGACGCGTGGGCCGGCCAGGCCGTCTACAGGAACGGCAAGTTCTACTGGTACGTCCCGGTGAAAGACCGGGCGAGCGGCCAGATGGCCATCGGCGTCGGGGTCTCGAACAGCCCCACCGGGCCGTTCACCGACGCCATCGGGCGCCCGCTGGTCAGGAACGGTGAGATCGACCCCACGGTCTTCATCGACGACAACGGGCAGGCCTACCTGTACTGGGGTAACCCCAACCTCTGGTACGTCAGGCTCAACGCCGACATGATCTCGTACTCCGGCAGCCCCACCCAGATCCCGCTCACCACCGCGGGCTTCGGCACCCGCACCGGTGACACCAGCCGCCCGACCCTGTACGAAGAGGGGCCCTGGGTCTACAAGCGCAACGGCCTCTACTACAACGTCTTCGCGGCGAAATGCTGCTCGGAGTTCATCGGTTACTCGACGGCCCCCGGCCCCACCGGGCCCTGGACCTACCGCGGGACGGTCATGCCCACGCAGGGCAGCAGCTTCACGAACCACCCCGGAATCATCGACTTCAACGGCGGGTCCTACTTCTTCTACCACAACGGCGCTCTGCCGGGCGGTGGCGGCTTCACCCGCTCGGTGGCCGTGGAGAAGTTCACCTACAACGCCGACGGAACCATCCCCACGATCAATATGACCACGACCGGGGCGCCTCAGGTGGGCACGTTGAACCCCTACGTTCGCCAGGAGGCCGAGACGATCGCCTGGGCGTCCGGCGTGGAGACCGAACCCGCCGGTGAGGGCGGCATGAACGTCGGCTGGATCGAGAACGGCGACCACATCAAGGTCAAGGGCGTCGCCTTCGGCTCCGGCGCGACGTCCTTCACCGCGCGAGTGGCCTCCGCGACCAGCGGCGGCCGGATCGAACTCCACCTCGACGGCGTCAACGGCACGCTGGTGGGGACCTGCACCGTGCCGGGCACCGGCGGCTGGCAGACGTGGACGACCGTCACCTGCCCGGTGAACGGCGCGACGGGCACCCATGACCTCTACTTCAAGTACACCGGCGGGAGCGGCAACCTGTTCAACGTCAACTGGTGGCAGTTCACCGGCGGCCCCGCTACCGGCGGGAACCTGCTGACCAACGGCGACATGGAGAGCGGCACGACGGGCTGGGGCGCGTCCGGCGGAGCCCTGTCGTCCGTCACCGACCCGGTGCACGGCGGCGCGCGGGCGCTGTCCATCACCGGGCGCACGGCGTCATGGAACGGCACCACCCAGGACGTGACCACCAAGCTCACCAACGGCAAGAGCTACACCACGAGCGTCTGGGTGCGGTCGCAGAGCGGCACGCCCAGCGCGAAGGCGACCCTGGCGGTCACCGCCGGCGGCACGACGAACTATCTCCAGCTCACACCGGTGACGACGGTGAACTCCGGCGGCTGGACCCAGCTCACCGGCACGGCGACCGTGTCATGGAGCGGAGCGCTGACCGGCGCCACCTTCTACGTCGAGACGGCGGCGGGCACCGACGGCTTCTCCATCGACGACGCCTCATTCCAGTAGCCCCAAGCCGGCCGATGCTCTCGCCGAACAAGGGAGCAGCAAACGGCCCTCCATCCAGACGCATCGGAATTCGCACCAAGATCGGAGTTACCTGATGTCAGGACGCGGCTCCCTATTCACCACGATCGCGGTCGCTGTCGCGGCACTTCTCGTACTGGCCACGGGCGGTGCGGCGATGAGCAGCGACTCCGGCACAGCCGCGGCGCCCGCCGGCGCCCTCGCGACGACCGCCGGATGCGGCAAGACCCCGACGCTGAGGAGCGGTACGCAGTCGATCCAGACCAGCGGCAAGAACCGCTCCTTCATCCTCCGGCTTCCCGACAACTACCAGAACAACACGCCCTACCGGTTGATCTTCGGCTTCCACTGGCGAGGAGGCACCGCCGCCGACGTCGACTCCGGCGGAACCAGCGGATATCCCTGGTCCTTCTACGGACTCAGGCAGCTGTCCAACAACGGCGCGATCTTCGTCGCGCCCCAGGGCTTCAACAACGGCTGGGCGAATACCAACGGTGAGGACGTCACCTTCGTCGACGACATGATCCGGCTCATCGAGTCGGATCTCTGTGTCGACACCTCGCAGCGCTTCGCCACCGGTTTCAGCTACGGCGGCGGGATGAGCTTCTCACTCGCGTGCTCGCGGCCGACGGTCTTCCGGGCGGTCGCGGTCTTCTCCGGCGCGCAGCTCAGCGGGTGCAGCGGCGGAACCCAGCCCGTCGCGTACATGGGGCTGCATGGCATCGGGGACACGGTGCTCAACATCTCGCAGGGACGGTCGCTGCGTGACAGGTTCGTGCGCAACAACGGCTGTACCGCGCAGAACCCGCCCGAGCCGAGTTCGGGCAGCCGGAGCCACATCGTCACCACCTACTCGGGGTGCCGGGCCGGTTATCCGGTCGTCTGGGCCGCGTTCGACAACGGTCACATGCCCGGTCCGGTGGATGGGACCTACGCCGAGAGTGGTGTCACGACCTGGACCAAGGGAGAGGTGTGGAAGTTCTTCTCCCAGTTCGGAAGCTCCCCGTCGCCCAGTCCGACGCCCACCATCACCCCCACCCCGGGAACCGGTGAATGCACGGCCACGATGCAGACCGTGAACTCCTGGTCCGGCGGCTTCCAGTCCACCGTCACCGTCCGCGCCGGCGCCAGCGCCGTCAACAGCTGGACGGTCGAGTGGACCTGGCCGGGCGGGCAGACAATCAGCAACCTGTGGAACGGCGTCCGCTCCGGCTCCGGAGCCGGCGTGACCGTCCGCAACGAGGCCTACAACGGCTCCATCGCCCCCGACGGCACCACGACGTTCGGTTTCACCGCCAACGGCGCCGCGGCCACACCCACCCTTACCTGCGACGCCTCCTGATCAGGTGAGGGCGCGCTCAGCGATCCCGTGTTGAGAGGAGCCAGATGCGTAAGGTCATTCGATGGATGCTGGCGGCGTTACTGGCCGCCGGCTCCCTGGTCGCGATCGGCGGTACGTCGTCGCCGGCCATCGCGCTGGACAACGGGCTCGCCCGTACGCCGCAGATGGGATGGAACGACTGGAACACCTTCTTCTGTAACGTCAACGAGAGCCTCATCCGGCAGACCGCGGATGTCATGGTCTCCAGCGGCATGGCGGCGGCGGGCTACGAGTACGTCAACATCGACGACTGCTGGTCCACCAAGAGCCGCGACGCCAACGGGAACCTGGTACCTGACCCGCAGAAGTTCCCCAGCGGCATGAAGGCCCTGGCGGACTACGTCCATGCCAAAGGGCTGAAGCTCGGCATCTACTCCTCGGCGGGGACGACCACGTGCGCGGGGTACCCGGCCAGCCTCGGCTACGAGCAGCGCGACGCCGCCCTGTGGGCGTCCTGGGGGATCGACTATCTGAAGTACGACAACTGCGGCGATCACCAGGGCAGGACCGGGCAGCAGCGCTACACCGCCATGCGTGACGCACTGGCCGCCACGGGCCGCCCGATCCTCTACAGCCTGTGCAACTGGGGCCAGGAGAACGTGTGGACCTGGGGGATGCCGGTGGGCAATTCCTGGCGCACGACGGGCGACATCGCGGCGAACTGGAACTCCATCATGGGCATCCTGGACCAGCAGGTCGGGCTCGAGGCGTACTCGGGGCCGGGCGGCTGGAACGACCCCGACATGCTGGAGGTGGGCGTCGGCGCGCTGACGGCGACGGAGGGACGGGCGCACTTCAGCCTGTGGTCGCTGCTGAACGCGCCGCTCATCGCGGGCAACGACATCCGGTCGATGAGCGCGGAGACCCGGTCCATCCTGACGAACACCGAGGTCATCGCGGTCAACCAGGACTGGGGCGGCAGGCAGGGCCACAAGATCAGCGACAACGGGAACCTGGAGGTCTGGCGCAAGCCCATGTCCAACGGCTCGGTCGCGGTCGTCCTGCTCAACCGGGGCACCTCGACCGCGACGGTCTCCACCACCGCCTCCGCCCTGGGGCTGGGCTCGGCGTCCTCCTACTCGGTGCGCGACCTGTGGGCGCACACGACGTCCTCCTCGTCCGGGACGATCAGCGCGTCGGTGCCCGGGCACGGGGCGGCCATGTACATCGTGACCGGAGGAGGCATCGTCCCTACGCCCACGGGGGAGATCAAGGGGGTCGGCTCAGGCCGGTGCCTGGACGTCACGGGCGCCTCGCAGACCAACGGTGCGCAGGCGCAGATCTGGGACTGCAACGGCCAGGTCAACCAGCAGTGGACGCCCACCGCGAGCGGTGAGCTACGGGTCTACGGCAACAAGTGCCTGGATGCCTACAATCAGGGCACTGCCAACGGCACTCAGGTGATCATCTGGGACTGCAACGGACAGTCCAACCAGCAGTGGCGCCTCAACACCGACGGCACCATCACCGGAGTGCAGTCGGGTCTGTGCCTGGATGTGCCGAACAACGCCACCGCCAACGGCACCAAGCTGGTCATCTGGTCCTGCCACGGCGGCGTCAACCAGCGCTGGACCCGGACCTGAGGAACGTGGCGAGAACACCTTTCGCCGGAGGCGGTCCTCCGCTTCCGGCGAAAGGTGTCTCCATCCACCAGGTGCACTCCTTACGTGCTCACGGAGAAGTCGCTGAAGCTGAACTGGCCTGTCACGCCGGCCGCGTGAGAGGTCGCGATCAGCCCCGCGTCCTGCGTTCCGGCGATGCCGGGCAGGGTGGCGGTCGGGCCGACCTTGATCCAATCGGTGCCGTTCGTGGAGTAGTAGCCGCTGACCTCGTTGCCGGAGCGGACGAGGCGGACCCAGGCCGGCGTCTTGATCCCAGAGGCTGTGCCGAACGAGTCGAGGTAACCGTTGCCGTTGGAGTCCCACTGGAAGGCGACCCCGTTGCCGGGGGTGACGACCATGACGGCGTACCCGGGCGACGACGCGGCGGCGGTGAGATCGTTGCGGATGACGACACCCGCCTTGGCCCAGGAGTTGGTGTTGTCCATCTCGGTGACCCGTGCCGTCACCGTGGCTGTGGTTCCGACCGCGTCGTCCTGGTAGATGGCGCCGTACTCGTCGTACGACCCGCCGCCGTCCTGCCAGATATCGGTGCCCGAGGTCAGGATGGCGTACGCGGATCCGGCTTCGGCGAACCGGCTCGGCACCGAGCCGTACCCCTTCAGGGACGTCAGCGGGTTGAGCGCGGTCAGTGTCAGCGACCTCTTCAGCGCGTACTCGGTCCTGCCTGCCTGGAACGTCAGTGACATCGTGACCGGCGCGCGGTCGACCGGGGTCGTGACCGACCCGGGCGCCGTGACCTTCCACGACACGGTGGCCGAGGCGCCCGCGGGGAGGTCCGGCTTCAGCGGCTCGCCGATGGGCACGGCCTGCCACCTCTCGGGGACGGTGATCCGGGCACGCAGGCCGGAAGCCGGGCTGTCACCGATGTTCGCCACCGTGGCGGTGACCGTGCTCGTACCACCGGCGTTCAGGCTGACCGGTTCGGCCACGAGGTAGGCGCCGACTGGCGGGCGCTGCGGGTCGGCGGGGCCGCGGTACTGGCCGGTCGGGCCCGCCTTGTGGATCACTTCGCTGGCCGCGATCGGGAGGTTGCCGGAGGTGATGGCGGTGTTGTCGCGTGTGACGTTGCCGCGCTGGCCGTTGACGATGCCGGTGATGGCCGGGTTGGTCGCGAAGTTTCCGGTCAGGGTGAGGTTGCCGGTGTGGTTGCCGTTCTGGTTGTTGGCATGCGCCCACTGCCCCGCGGTGTTGACGAACACATTGCGGTTCGCGGACAGGTACCGCGAGCCCTCGTCGAAGTACAGGCCGAGCTGCCCGCTGTTCTCGCAGTAGTTCTCGTCGATCGTGCTGCGGGGCATCGCGGAGAGGGTGTAGATGCAGCCGGCGTCGTTCATCGTCTGGATGACGTTGCGCACATGGTTACCCACGATGCGGACATCGCTCGAGGTCGTCGGGGTGTCGTAGATCGGCTGGAAGTCGTAGAGCCCGCGGTTGATGTACTCGGGGCTGCCGCCCGGGTCGTTGGCGCCCCAGCCGAAACCGACGCCGATGCCGGAGTAGGGCATGTCCGAGACGTAGTTGTGCTCGATGATCAGCCGCGTGACGTAGCTGGCGAAGATCGCGTCCTGGTCCTGGTATTCGAGCGCGGTCGCGTAGACCCGGTTGTCACTGATCGTGATGTCGCTGTTGACCATGCGCGGGTCGGAGGGGTGGTGGGCGTCGGGCCGTACACCTCCGACCACGATGCCGCCGCCGGCGCTCGCGGTGAACGTGCTTCCCGTGACCGTCACGTGGTGCGCGCCCAATCCCACGGTGCTGGCGTGGGCGTTGGCGTCGTTGCCGATGCCGAGCCCGACGGAGCCGAGGTTCACGAAGGTGTCGCCGGTGAAGCTGACATTCTCCGCGGCTGACACCTGCACCGCGGCGGGTGCCTGCGCCCAGCCGTTGCGCGCTCCTTCGAATCCCTTGCAGCCGACCGCGCACGAGGTGAACGCGTCGGCCGGCCGGTGCGGCTGAACGCCGCTGATGAACGTGCCGGTCTGCTGGTTGGCGTATCCGTCGGCAGTGCCGGGGTGCAGCCATGTGGTGCCGGTGAAGGTCAGGCCCTCGAACCGCAGGTTGCGGGCGGGCTCGTCGTACGTTCCGCCGACCTGCAGCAGCGACTCCAGCCGCGGCAGCTCGACGCGCGCACGTGAGAGATCCTGCCCGGCGAGCGGTTTGTAGTAGAGCGTCCCGGCACTCGGGTCCAGGTACCACTCGCCGGGCTCGTCGAGGAACCTCCTGGAGTTCAGCAGGTAGAAGGTCGGCGTGCGGAACGGAGACTGGATGGTGTCGTAACCGTAGGTGTTGTTGTCCCAGGCCGGTTGCTGCATGACGACCGTGGAGCCGGAGATGCTCTGCACGGGCGCGAAGCGGTTGGTGAACGACAGCATCGCCTGGAAGTCGATGCGCTTCTGGTCGGGCAGCGTGGCCAGGTAGGCGAGGCCGGGGTTGTTGACGGTGAAGCCGGTCGCGTTGAGCGTGATGTCGTCGCGGGCCAGCTTGGTGCGTGCCCGCTGCGCCAGGACGCCGTCGACGTAGAGCTGCCGGCTGTCGAATCCGGTGCCGACCTGGGCCTTGTAGACGCCCGTCGCGGCGTCGTCGAGCACCCAGCCGGTGACGGGCTTGGCGCCGCTCAGCACGGGTTTGGCGCCGCGCCTGGCCTTCCAGGTCACGGTGTGCCCGTTCCGGCCGGAGTCGGCGGCGTCGAACCGCAGCGGCGCGGTCAGCCGATAGGTGCCGTCGAGGAGTTCGACGGTGACGTCGCGGTTGCCCTCCGCGGCCGCCTGGCGCGCCCGTCGTTGTGCCTCCTCCAGGGTCTCTAGCGGCCGTCCGGCGCTACCCGGGCCCTTGTCGTCGGCGTTCTTGGTCCCGACGGGCGCGACCACGATCGTCTGGTTTCCCACGGTCATGGCCTCCGCTCGGGCGGTGACTGGGCCGACGAGGAGTCCGGCCGCGATCAGTAAGGCGGCGGACGCCGCAGCCGATGTTCGTCTGTGCAGCACGAGTAACGGACGCACGCGTGTTCCCTTTCATCCGGCACGTTGGGGGCAGGGACGGGAGGCGGCGAACGAGTTCGCCTCGCCGTCCGGTCGTGAGGGTCTACGACTAGGGGGTGAGCTGGTGATGCGAGGCGGCGCCCTGATCGGCCACCGCCAGCAGTCGCCGTCCGGCGTGCTCGGGCCGGACGTTGGGGGTGCCGGCCGCCATCGCGTCGGCCGGGCGGCAGGCGAGCGACGTGACCGCGTCCTCGTCGATCGATACGCCCAGGCCGGCGGAGTCTCCGAGGATGAACGCGCCGTCCTCGACGGTCAGGTCGAGAGACACCCCGAGAGGTGGCCGCAGGTCCTGCAGTTCGCTGATCAGGTGGTTCGGTACCGACGTCGCGGCGTGCAGCAGGGCGATCGGGGTGGTGCCGATTGGACTGACCGGCAGGTCATGGGCGTGTGCCAGAGCGGATACTCGCAGGAAATGTGTGATCCCCCAGACGGCGGCCGTCTGGACGATGTCGACGGCTCCCGCGGCCAGCAGCGGTCGATACTGCTCGAGCCCGGTGAGATTCTCGCCCGTGGCGACCGAGGCCCGGATCCCGCGGCCGACGATGGCCAGGCCTTCGGCGTCCCACCGCCGGACCGGCTCTTCGATCCACGTGAGATCCAGGGTGCGTTCGAGCTCGTGGACGTGCCGGACCGCCTGCTTGCGGGCCCAGGCTTCGTTCACGTCGAGCATCAGGCCCGGTCGCGATCCGTGCCCGGCCTCGGTCAGGACGTCTCGTACCAGTGTCAGGCGGTGCCGGTCGCGGTCGATGTCGAGGCCGCCCTTGAGCTTGGCCGCCCGCAGCCCGTGCCGGGCGTAGACCTGGTAGAGGGAGACGAGTTCCTCATCTGTCAGGTCGATGTCCAGGCCGGAGGCGTAGGCGGGGACCCGCCGGTCGCGACCGCCCAGCAGGCGCCAGAGCGGTTCGCCGGCGGCCTGCGCCTTGATGTCCCACAGAGCGGTGTCGAGCGCGCCGATCGTCCCGAACACGGCGCCCGCGTGGCCGGCCTTGAAGGTCTGTCGCAGCATGCGGTCGTAGAGCGCCGTCACGCCGCGCGGATCCTCGCCTTCGATGGCGGCGAAGATGGTGTCGAGGTGTGCGTGCGGCCCGAGGCCGACGCCGGTGATCCCCTCGTCGGTGTCCACCATGATGATCGGCACCGGTACGTTCCCGTCGGCGTAGACGCCGTTGGCGTCACCGACGGGGCGGCCCCATTCATGCACCGTCGTCAACGTGCGATACCCCGAAATGCGCATGTCAGCCCTTCGTGGAGCCGGCGGTGACACCGTCGGCGATCTGACGCTGAAGGAAGAGATAAAGCAACAGGACGGGTATCGCGGCGATCAGCACTCCTGAGGCGAACTGGGGGATGTTGTCCGAGTACTGCCCGCGCAGCGAGGTGACCCCGACCATGAGGGTGCGATGCTCTGGCGAGGGCATCATCAGCAGGGAGATGAGCACGTCGTTCCAGCAGAACAGGGCATCGAGGATGCCGACCGACAACAAGGCCGGAGCGCCGAGCGGAATCATGATCCGCCGGTAGACGCCGTAGGTGGAGTTCCCGTCGATCCTTGCCGCATGGATGATCTCCACCGGGATGGTCCTGTAGTGGCTGGTCATCAGGAAGATGGTGAAGGGGAGGAACTGCGCGACGTAGGCCAGGATCAGTCCGGGATAGGTGTCGATGAGGCCGCTGTCCGCCATGACCCGGGCCATCGGCACCATGATCACCTGGAACGGGACGAACAACGCCGCGAGGCAGCCGAGGAACAGCGCCGAGGAGCCGCGGAAGCGCAACTGAGCCAGTGCGAAGCCGGCCATCGACCCGAAGAGCAGCAGCAGGATCACCGCTACCGTCACCACGATGAGCGAGTTGGCGAAGTAGCGCGCCATGCCGACGCTGTTCCACGCCGCGGCGACGTTCTCCAGGTGCAGCGAGCTCGTAGGGGAGAAGCGGTCGAGGATGTACTCCCGCCGGGTCTTCATCGCGGCGTTGGTGGTGAACAGGAGGGGATAGACGGTCGCCACCGCGAGGAGCGCCATCGGGACGGCGGCCACCCACCTGCCCAAGCTCTTGCCGGGCATCAGTCTTCCCTCCCTGCGCGGCGGAGCACGATCACCTGCAGGATTCCGACCACGAGCATGATGAGGAACAGCACCGTCGATGCGGCCGAGGCGAGTGCCGGGCGGTTCATCCGTCCCTGCTGGATCCAGACGTAGAACTCCGGCAGGTACGTCGAACCTTCAGGGCCGCCGCTGGTCATGACGTACAGCAGGCCGAACATGGACGTCAGCATTCCGATCATGGTGGTCACGAAGACGAACTGGATGGTGCGGGACAGGCCCGGGACGATGACATGCCAGATGATCTGGGGCAGTGACGCGCCGTCCATCCGGGCGGCGTCCAGGAGTGCGGCGTCCAGCGTGGAGAATCCGGCGAGGAACACCACCAGGGCCATCCCGAACGTCGCCCAGATGTGCACGCCGACGACCGTGAACATGGCGATGTCCGGGTCGCCGAGCCAGTCGACGGGGCCGAGGCCGAGCTGTGCCAGGGCGGTGTTCAGCGGGCCGTCGAAGCCCAGCATCAGGTTGAAGATCGCACCGACGATCACCGGTGAGAGCACGGCCGGGAAGAAGTAGACGCTGCGGAAGAGCCGATGCCCGGGCACCCGCAGGTAGATGAACGTCGCCAGCAGGCCGGGGATCGCCACCGCGACGGGAAGCAGGATCACCAGCAAGCCGACATTGCCCAGCGCGGTGCGGAACAACGGATCGTTCAGCAGTTCGGCGTAGTTGTCGAAGCCGACGAAGGTCCCGTTGCGCTCCCCGTCGCCGGTGAAGGAGAAGTTGACGCCCAGCAGCAGCGGCCACAACCGCAGCGCCACGATGATCAGTACGGCCGGAGCCACCAGGACGAAGGGCGCAAGCCGCTCGGCCCACGCCCCACGGGGGGTCCTTTCGGTGCCGCCGTGGCGTCCTGGCCGCTCGAACTTTGCCCCGGTGGTCCGCTCCGCCTGCGCCGAGCGGACCATCGGTGACGAACCCCCGAGCGGCACGATCAACTCGCCTTGTCCGAAGCGGCCATTTGCTTCACCACGTCATCCACGCTCGCCGACCCGCTCAGGAGCTGCTGGGACAGCCGGCCCATCAGGTCCAGGGTCTTGCTGGACAGCGCGACGTGCAGTGCGGGCTTGCCGCCCTTGATCTGGGGCACGATCGCGGCCACGGCGGGAGCGCCCTGCGACACGTCGATCGTGGTGTCGGAGGTGATCGCGCCGGCGCCGGTGTAGAAGGCGGTCAGCGCGCCGGTCGAGGTCAGCGATCGCACCAGGTCGGCGGCCAGCTGAGGATTCTTGGTCGATTTGGCGACCCCGTAACCGATGCCGCCGTCGTAGGGGAGCACGGGCGTGGCTCCGTCGGTGACCACGGGGGCGGTCATGACGCCGACCTGGTCGGCGCCCAGGAATTCGCCGAAGTCCTTCCAGTGCCCGATATCCGACATCAGCCCGATGATGTGGGCGGACTTACCGGTGTTGAAGACGGCGAAGGCGTCGTTGAACAGCGCGGTGGAGTTGGCCCCGTCGTTGTTCAGGCCGTCCTGGTTGACCTTCTTCCACAGGGCGAAGATCTCCTTCACGTGGGGAGAGGTCCAGTCGCGTTTCCCGGAGATCCAGTCGTCGTACTCCTTGGGCGTCAGGATGCCCGGCCCAAGTCCCGACATGAAGAACTGGATCCCGAAGCCTTCCTTGTTGCCGAGGGCGAAGCACCTGGCGCCGGCCGTCTTCTTGATGACGGCGCAGCCACTGACGAACTCGTTCCACGTCTTCGGCGGGTTCGCCGGATCCAGCCCCGCCTTCTGATAGATCGTCTTGTTGTAGTAGATCGGGTGGCCCTGCAGCGTCACCGGGGCGGCGTAGATCGTGCCGTCCTTGCTGAAGGCGTCCCAGCCCGCCAGCCGCTGCTTGTCCTCGGCAACGTACTGGTCGAGCGGCAGGAGCGTGTCCACCCGGTCGCGGAGCTGGCCGCCGCCGTTGAAGAGCATGACGTCGGGGCCCTTTCCCGACTGGGTGGCCGCGCCCAAGAGCGTGTAGTACTGATCGAACGGCTGAGCCACGAACTCGACGGCGACATCGGGATGTTTCTTGGCGAAGTCGGCCTTGGCCTTCTCAACGTAGGAGGCCACGGCCGGTTCACCGGATTTCCAGTCCCAGACCACAATCCTGCCCTTGGGTTCCCCGGGGGAGGACTGCGTCGGTGCGGCGCTTCCGCAGCCGGTCACGGCCAGTCCCGTGACGAGGACGACCGACCATAGTGTTCGCTGCCTCATGGCTGATCACTCTCCAGAACGCGGCCGGTGTCCTCGGCCGTCTGCCCGGAAACGTAATTCGTATGACGTATGCTGTCAATACGGATGACATATACTGCCGCGGTGGCGCTGACCTAGCAGGTCACCGGAGGAAGATATGACGGCATCGCAGGAATCGCCCGGCAGCGTCCCCGTGCCGCCGCCCGCATGGGTCCGACGACCGGCCAGCCTGGGCAAGGCGGTGACAGCGGAACTCGTGGAGCGCATCGTCCGCGGCGTGCACCCGCCCGGCACGTCCCTTCCCCCAGAACCCGTGCTGTGCGAGACCTTCTCGGTGAGCCGGACCGTCGTCCGTGAGGCCGTGAAGATCCTCCAGGAGAAGGGGCTCGTCCAGGTTCGCCAGGGCGCGGGCACCATGGTGACCCCGCCCACGATGTGGGACATGCTCGACGAGCTCGTGCTCGCGGCGACCATCGACATGGACGAGAGCCTGGGCATCCTCGACGACCTCGTCGTCACCCGCCGCCTGCTCGAGTCCGACATGGCCTACCTCGCCGCCCGGGTGGCGGACGAGGAGAGCATCGAGCGGCTGCGTGCTCTGGTGGACCGGATGGACGAGCTCGTGGACGACCATGTCACCTACGCCGATCACGACCGCGCCTTCCACGACACGATCATGCTGGCGTCCGGCAACCGCATCGCCCGGGGCGTCGTGCGAGCGTTGGAGAGCCAGGTGATCAACACCGCCCGATACATGGGCAAGCCGGAACGCGCCCTGTGCGTGGCGTCCAACCAGGGCCATCGCCGGATCTATGAACGCATCGCCGCCCATGACCCCGATGGCGCCAGCGAAGCGATGTTCACGCACATCACCGAGGCCTGGCTCGTCCGGCGCAACGCACCCAGCGCCCCCGTGCGCCTGCAACGTTAGCGCGCCCACCGGGCTCTACGGCGCCCGCCTGGTTGTGAGCGGCAGCGTGGTGGACGGGGGTTAGCACCGGGCGTCCTCGACGTCTCCCAACACCGAGCGCAGCCAGGTCTCGGTCGTGCCGATGTGCACGAGCGCCGCGGCCTGGGCGAGCGTCGCGTCGCCGGCGGCCAGGGCGTGGTAGATCGCCTCGTGCTCGGCGACGGTCTTGTGCGAGCTGCCGGCCTCCACCGTGCCGCGCCACACCCGCATCCGCAGCGTGCGGCCGGAGATTCCGTCGAGCAGGGTGGACAGCGTTTCGTTGCCGGTCGCCCGCACGACGGCGCGGTGGAAGGCGGCGTCGTGGTGGTTCAGCTTCTCCACGTCATCGCAGGCGGCGCGCATCGCGTTCAGGTGCTCGCCGATCTCGTCGAGTTGCTCGGCGGAGATCCGGGACGCGGCGAGGGCGGTCGCCGCGGGCTCGAGCATCCGCCGTACCTGGACGATCTCCAGCAGGGTGTCGTCGCGCAACAGCTCGACGGCCAGTCCCAGCCCTTCAAGCAACAGCCGCGGCTCCAGGCTGGTCACGAAGGTGCCGTCGCCCCGCCGTACGTCAAGGACCCGGGCCACGACCAGCGCCTTGACCGCCTCGCGCAGCGGGTTGCGGGAGACGCCGAGCTGGGCGGCGAGCTGGTGCTCCGGCGGCAGGCGCGCCCCCGGCGGCAGCTCGCCCGACTGGATGAGGGCCCGGATGCGGGAGATCGCCTCGTCGGTCAGGGACATGCGGGCGCCCTCCAGGCACAGAGTCGCTCGATCGGCACGCGCGTCACGCTGGGCAACATAACAGACATCCTATGTCCGAGGAAGCTTTGGACTTATGGATGAGCAGACATGGGTTGTCTGCTCATCACAGCGTGTGCTGCTGGGGCAGTTTTTCGCGATATCACAGGTATTTCCCGGGAGGTCTAGACACGCCGCCCTCGCGAGGATTACAAAGACATCCCATGTCGGTGTGGTGAAGGCCGCTTCACCTCCCCGAAACATCCCATGGAGGACGGCCCCGCTCCCCAGCCCCCACCCAGCACAGGGAAGGAACACCCATGAGAAGAGGACTCGCCTTAGGGACGGCCGTCGCTCTGTCGGCCGGCCTGGCCACCGCCTGCGGGGGCGGCGGAGGCGACGGCACGGCCGCCTCAGGAGGCGGCAAGCCGGTCGTCGGGGTGGACTATCCCCGCTCCGACACCGACTTCTGGAACTCCTTCATCAAGTACGTCCCCCAGTTCGGTGCCGAGAACGGCCTGGAGCTGAAGACCTCCAACTCGCAGAACGACATCTCCAAGCTCACCGCCAACGTGCAGAGCTTCATCAGCCAGGGCGTCAAGGGCGTCGTGCTGGCGCCGCAGGACACCGCCGCCGTGGCCCCCACCCTCCAGCAGCTCAACACCAAGAAGATCCCCGTCGTCATGGTCGACACCCGTCCCGAGCAGGGCGACGCCTTCATGGTGGTACGCGCCGACAACCGGGCGTACGGCGAGAAGGCGTGCAAGTTCCTCGGCGAGAAACTGTCCGGCAAGGGCAAGGTCGTGATGCTCCAGGGCGACCTGGCCTCCATCAACGGCCGCGACCGCACCGAGGCGTTCAACACCTGCATGAAGGCGAGCTACCCCGGCATCACGGTGTTCGGCGAGGCCACCAACTGGGACGGCGCGATCGCCTCGCAGAAGCTCCAGACCCAGCTCACCGCCAATCCCGACATCAAGGGCGTCTACATGCAGTCGAGCTTCGCCCTGTCGGGCACCCTCCAGGTGCTCCAGCAGCGCGGCCTCCTGGTTCCGCCGGACGATCCCAAGCACGTCTTCGTCATCTCCAACGACGGCATCCCGCAGGAACTCAAGGAGATCGCCGCCGGCAACATCGACGCCACCGTCTCCCAGCCGGCCGACCAGTACGCCAAGTACGCGCTGCAGTACACCAAGGCCGCCATCGACGGCAAGACGTTCCAGCCCGGCCCGACCGACCACGACAGCACCATCATCCAGGTACGCCCCGGCCTGCTGGAGGACCAGCTCTCCGCGCCCCTGGTCACCGCCGACGGCGGCACCTACGCAGGCGTGGCGAGCGTCAAGCCGGCCGACTCCTCTCTGTGGGGCAACAACCTTGGCGGATGACCAGGCGGCCACGCCTGTCGTCGAAGCGGTGGGTGTCACCAAGAGATACGGGGAGACCGTCGCGCTGGACCGCGCCGGAATCCGCATCATGCCCGGCCAGACTCACGCGCTCGTCGGCCGCAACGGAGCCGGGAAGTCGACCCTGGTATCGATCCTCACCGGGCTCCAGGCGGCCGACGAGGGCGAGGTGAGCTTCGGCGGCGAGCCTGCTCCGCGCCTGGCCGACCGTGATGCTTGGCGGCAACGGGTGGCCTGCGTCTACCAGAAGTCCACGATCATCCCCGAGCTGACCGTGGCGGAGAACCTCTACCTGCACCGCCACGACCTGAACCGGCTCGGGCTGGTCCGCTGGGCCGCCCTGCGGCGCAAGGCGGCCGAGTTGCTCGCCACCTGGTCGGTGGACGTCGACGTGCGCCTGCCAGCCGGCGAACTGGACGTCGAGCAGCGGCAGTTCGTGGAGATCGCCCGTGCGCTGTCGTTCGGCGCCCGGTTCATCATCCTCGACGAGCCGACCGCCCAGCTCGACGCGGCCGCCATCGCCCGGCTGTTCACCCGTATCCGCACCCTGCAGGAACAGGGAGTGACCTTCCTGTTCATCAGCCACCACCTGCAGGAGATCTACGAGATCTGCGACACGGTCACGGTCTTCCGCGACGCCCGGCACATCCTGACCACCACGGTGGCCGATCTGCCGCACGCGGAGCTGGTGGCCGCGATGGCGGGGGAGGCCGCCGGCCTGGCAGAGGCGTCCTCCCGGACGGCCGTGCCCGGCGGCGCCGGTGTGGTGCTCGGCGTGCGCGGCCTGACGTACGGCGACGCCTACCGGGAGATCGACTTCCAGATCCGGTCCGGCGAGATCGTCGGCCTGGCCGGCGCGGCCGGCAGCGGCAGGACCGAGCTGGCCGAAACCGTCGTCGGGTTGCGCGCGGCCGATGCGGGCGCGATCGAGGTCGCCGGGCGCGCTCCCCGTCCCGGCAGCGTGCCCGACGCGCTCGCGGCAGGTGTCGGCTTCGTCCCCCGCGACCGGCACCACCAGGGGTTCGTCCCGATGATGTCGATCGCCGACAACGCCACCATGACCGTCCCGGACCAGCTCGGCGAGGCCGGACTGATCAGCGGCCGGCGGCGCGACCGGCTGGCCAGGACCCTGATCGCCAACCTGGCGATCAAGACCCCCGGTCCCGGCCTGCCCGTGATGGGCCTGTCCGGCGGCAACCAGCAGAAGGTCGTCATGGCCAGGGCGCTGGCCTCCGATCCCCGGCTGCTCGTGCTGATCACCCCCACCGCCGGAGTGGACGTCAAGTCCAAGGAGTTCCTGCTCGGCAAGGTCGAGGAAACGGCCGCCAGAGGAACCGGCGTGCTGATCGCCTCCGACGAACTCGACGACCTGCGGCTGTGCGACCGGCTGCTGGTGATGTTCCAGGGCCGTGTCGTCGCCGAGATGGCCGCCGGGTGGCACGACCACGACGTGGTGGCGGCCATGGAAGGAGTCCGGCTCGATGCCTGAGAAAACTCTCACGCCCGCCACCGAAAACGCCGCCCCCGAGCGGGACCGGCCACGGATACGACTGGCCCGGCTGCGCGACTTCGCCCTGATCCCCGCGATCATCGCGATCGCCGTCGTCGGCCAGATCGTCAACCCGATCTTCCTGCAGGGCGACAACCTGATCAACATCCTGCAGACCATGTCGGAGATCTCGCTGCTGGTCCTGGCCCAGACCATCGTGCTGGTCGCCGGGAAGATGGACCTTTCACTGGAGTCGACGTTCGGTCTCGCGCCGGGCGTTGCGGCGTGGCTGACCGTGGCCGCCGGTTCGGGCGCCGGGCTCGGCCTGCTGCCGGGCTTCTGGTCGATCCCCGTCACCCTGGCCGTCGGCGTGCTCATCGGCGCGATCAACGCGCTGCTGATCGTACGGTTCGGGCTCAACGGCTTCATCGTCACCCTCGGCATGCTCATCGTGCTGCGCGGCCTGCTCACCGGCATCTCCGGCGGCCAGACCTTCTTCAACCTGCCGACGTCGATGCTCTATCTCGGCTCGGCCCTGTGGCTCGGCGTGCCCGCCTCGATCTGGCTCTGCCTGCTGCTGTTCGCCGCCGGAATCGTGCTGCTGGGCTTCACCAAGTACGGCCGCGCCCTGTACGCCATCGGCGGCAACGTGGACGCGGCCAAGGCGGCCGGCATCCGTACCGACCGGGTGTTGTGGACCGCCCTGGTGGGCGCCAGTGTGCTGGCCGCGCTCGGCGGCCTGCTGATGTCGGGACACCTCGCCTCCGTGGCGGCCGCGCAGGGTGACGGCGCCATCTTCACCGTGTTCGCCGCGGCCGTGATCGGCGGCGTCGGCCTCAACGGCGGCAAGGGCACGATGTTCGGCGCGTTCACCGGCATCCTCCTCCTCTACATGATCCAGAACGTCCTCACTCTGGCCGGCGTGCCCGCCCAGTGGATCCAGGCCCTCAACGGCGCGATCATCATCGTCGCCCTCGTCCTGTCCCGCCTCACCGGAGGCAAGGTCCAGGAATAGCCCGTCCCAGCACCCCTCACGATGGGAACAGCCATGCCCGAAGACCACCCGACGCGAAGGCAGCTGATGAAGCTCGGTACAGCCGGAGCCGGTGCGATCCTGCTGCCGATGCAATGGACGGCGGTCGCCCGGGCCGCCTCGGCACCGCCCCCTGAGGTGCGCGCCGCCAACGACCTGGCGCTCTGGTACGACGAGGCCGCCGGCACCGACTGGCTCCGCGCTCTCCCCATTGGCAACGGCCGCCTGGGCGCCATGGTGTTCGGCAACGTCGATACCGAACGGTTACAGCTCAATGAGGACACCGTCTGGGCGGGCGGACCGTACGACCAGAGCAACCCGAAGGGCGCGCAGGCGCTGCCGGAGATCCGGCGGCTGGTCTTCGAGAACCAGTGGATCCAGGCCCAGGACCTGATCAACCAGACGATGCTCGGCAAGCCCGCAGGTCAGCTGGCCTACCAGCCCGTCGGCAATCTACGGCTCGGCTTCGGCGGCGCCGCCGGGGCGTCGGAGTACAACCGCCAGCTGGATCTCACCACCGCCACGACCTCCGTGACCTACGTCCTGAACGGCGTGCGGTACCGGCGCGAGGTGTTCGCGAGCGCGCCGGACCAGGTGATCGCCATCCGCCTGACCGCCGACCGGCCCGGCTCCATCACGTTCTCCGCGACGTTCGACAGCCCGCAGCGGACGACCCGCTCCAGCCCGGACGCGGCCACCGTGGCACTCGACGGCGTCTCGGGCGACATGGACGGAGTGACCGGCTCGGTCCGTTTCCTGGCACTGGCCCGGGCCGTCGCCGACGGCGGCAGCGTCACCAGCTCCGGCGGCACTCTGCAGGTGTCCGCCGCGGACAGCGTGACACTGCTGATCTCCATCGGCTCCAGCTACGTGAACTACCAGGATGTCGGCGGCGACTACCAGGGCATCGCGCGCAAGCATCTCAAGGCCGCCCTGGAGCGGCCCTACGACGACCTGCGCGGCCGGCATGTGGCCGACTACCAGCGCCTGTTCGGGCGTACGACGCTCGACCTCGGCCGCACCGCGGCGGCCGACCAGCCGACCGACGTCCGCATCGCGCAGCATACGGACACCGACGACCCGCAGTTCGCCGCGCTGCTGTTCCAGTTCGGCCGATACCTGCTGATCTCCTCCTCACGGCCCGGCACCCAGCCGGCCAACCTGCAGGGCATCTGGAACGACCAGATGCGCCCGCCGTGGGACTCGAAGTACACCATCAACGCCAACCTGCCGATGAACTACTGGCCCGCCGACTCGACGAACCTGTCGGAGTGTTACGCGCCGGTGTTCGACATGATCAAGGACCTCACCGTGACCGGCGCCCGCACCGCCGAGGCACAGTACGGGGCGGGCGGCTGGGTCACCCATCACAACACCGACGCATGGCGGGCCACCTCGGTCGTCGACGCCGCGTTCTGGGGCATGTGGCAGACCGGCGGCGCCTGGCTGGCCGCCTTGATCTGGGATCACTACCTGTTCACCGGCGACGCCGGCTTCCTGCGCGCGAACTACCCGGCCATGAAGGGCGCCGCCCAGTTCTTCCTCGACACCCTGGTACCGGAGCCGTCGCTCGGCTGGCTGGTCACGAACCCGTCCAACTCACCCGAGCTCAGCCACCACCCGAATGCCAGCGTGGCCGCCGGCCCCACCATGGACATGCAGATCCTGCGTGACCTGTTCGACGGCTGCGCCGAGGCGAGCAAGGTGCTCGGCGTTGACGCGGACTTCCGGGCCAAGGTCGAGGCCGCCCGCGAGCGGCTGGCGCCGATGAAGATCGGCTCCCGCGGCAACATCCAGGAATGGCTCTACGACTGGGTGGAGACCGAGCGCAACCACCGGCACGTCTCACACCTGTACGGCCTGCATCCCAGCCATCAGATCACCAAGCGCGACACACCCGAGCTGTTCGAGGCCGCACGCCGGACGTTGGAGTTGCGCGGCGACGACGGGACGGGCTGGTCGCTGGCCTGGAAGATCAACTACTGGGCCAGGCTGGAGGAGGGTACGCGAGCGCACGACCTGGTCCACGCCCTCGTCACACCGGCCAGGCTCGCGCCGAACATGTTCGACCTGCACCCTCCGTTCCAGATCGACGGCAACTTCGGCGCCACGTCCGGCATCGCGGAGATGCTGCTGCACAGCCACAACAGTGAGCTGCACCTGCTGCCGGCGCTGCCGGCGGCCTGGCCGAAGGGACGGGTGAAGGGCCTTCGGGGTCGTGGTGGTCACACCGTCGGCGCGGCATGGAGCGAAGGGCAGGCCGACGAGTTCCTGGTCACGCCCGATCGCGACGGCACCGTGAGAGTGCGCGCCGAGATGTTCACCGGGCGCTACAAGGTGGTCGACGCCGTGCGTGGCGGCCAGGCCCGCATGAGGAAGGTCGGCCCCGACCTGATCGAGCTGACCGGGAAGGCCGGCCATACCTATCGCGCGTACAGCTTGCAGAAGATCCGGCTCGGCGCGCCGGCCGAGGTGATCCCGGGTCAGGAGTCCAAGGTCACTGTCACCGTCCGGGCGATCGAGATGCCGCTGGCCCCTTCAGCCACGGTGTCCGTCGAGGCTCCAGACGGGTGGAGCGTCACGCCCGCCCAGGTCGTGCTGGGGCCCCTGAGTCCCGGCTCGGAACGCACTGCCGAGTTCAAGGTCACCCCGGGCGCGGACGAGCCCATGGGCACCGCGGTCCTGACCGGCAAGGCGGGCGGCCATGACTGGACCACGTCGGTGAAGGCCACGGTCCGGGTGTTGGGTTCCAGCGGCATTTAGGCGGCGGGGGAGCAGGCTGTGCCGTTGAGGGCGAACTGCGCGGGTGCCGTGTTCGTCCCGCTGTAGGTGGCCTGGAAGCCGAAGGTGACGGCGGCTCCGGCGGCGGCGTGTCAGTGCTGGTGGGCGTCTGGCTGAGGCCGAAGACGTTGGTCCACTGGTCGATCTGCTGCTGCAGCGTGGCGTAGTAGACGAAGGTGTCGTTCGTGCCGTGCCAGAGCTGCACGCGCGGCCGCGCACCGGTGTAACCGGGGTAGGCGGCGCGGACCAGGTCCCCCCATTGCTGAGGCGTCTTGCTGACGCGTCCGGAGGCGCAGTCGCTGGCACCCGGTGAGGGGATGTAGTCGGCCTCGTTCGCGAAGCAGCTGTGCGGCACGCCCATGAACACGGCCCCGGCCTTGAAGACGTCCGGGTAGTTGCCGAGCATGATGTTGGTCTCCATGCCGCCGGCCGCAGTGCCGGTGACGAACACGCGGTCGGCGTCGCCGCCGAAGCGCTGCAGCGTGTACGGGTCGATGGACATGAGCGAGACCGGGTCGCTGCCGCCGCCTCGCATGTGCGACTCGGCCGACCAGGTGTCGAAGCAGTTGCCCTTCTTGGAGGCCGACGGGTAGATGACGACGAAGCCGCACGACCGCCGGGCGTGCCGGGCGGTTGTCCGGCACGTACACGTGCATGCGGAGATTGCCCGGGTTGGCGCCGAACCCGGTCACCTCCGTCAAGGTGGCCGCGGCGGCCTGGTGGGGGAGTGCCGCGGTCAAGGCGGCGCACAACACCGCGGTGCAGACACCGGCCACCCACGCGGTCAGTCGTTTCATTCGCCCTCCTCTGCTCGGTGCTTGAGGTGCGGCGGCGTCGGCACGCGGCCGCCCTGGACGGGGCTCTCGCTCGGCACGGCGTCACGACCACCGAGTACATGGCGTTGAGCGAGCTGCGACTACGCGACGGGCCGTCCTCGGCGGATCTGGCCCGCATCGCCTTCGTCACTCCGCAGGCGATGAGCCTCGTCATCCGCGACCTCGAACGACGCGGTCTGATCCGTCGGGACCCGCAGCCCGGCGCGGGCCGCGTGCTGCGTGCCCGCCTCACCCGTGAGGGCCTGTCCACCTTGCGGCGCTGCGACCGTTCCATCGACGAGATCGAGGCGCTCATGTTCGCCGAGGTCGACGACACCGCGCGCAAGACGCTGGCGGAGAGCCTTTCAGCGTGTGCGCGCCCTGCACCCCTGAAGGCCGTGGCGCGGTCATGCCGACTGGCGCAACGACATCACCGCCCAGGGCGTCAGTTCGACATCGAGGTTCAGCACACCGTTGTCGGGCACGGTCAGTGTGAATCTGAGGAGCGAGTCGGCGACTTTGCTCAGGTACTCGCTCTCGGCCCGGGACGGGTTGAGAGGGGACCCGAGCTGATACCAGGCCTCGGCGACGTTTCCGTGCTCCCAGTCCAGGACCTCGACGAGGAACGTCGTGCCAGGCTCCAGGCCGCCGATCGAGTGGTGGATCCTGCGGCTCGGCCCCATCTCGGCCAGCGCGCGTGTCGCCGGGTACGAGGTCTGCGAGCTGAGACCCCTCATGGCCATGTCCTCGGGATAGTTGAAGAACACCGCGGATACGGCCGACGTCCGGCTGTCACGGGTCACGACACCGTCAGACGTCGTGAGGAGCAGCCGGTCGCCGAGCCGTTCCAGCATCGTGAACGCGTGGTACGTGGGCTTGTGGATGCCCGCCTCGTTCACCAGTCCGAATCCGCCATGAAACGGTCCGATCCCGGCGCCTCCCTCCTCGAACACGTCCGTGAAGGTCCAGTAGGCGATGGAGTCGGCGAGGGGCGCGCACTTCAGGTACGCCCGCGTGATGTAGGTCGCCGCGAACACCGTGTCGTGGATGAAGTCGCGGGCCGACGGCGACGTCGACCACTCGCTGATGTGGATCTCCGCCTCGGGATACGCGCTGTTCTGCACGAGCTTGCGCAGCAGGGTCAGGTCGTCGAACGTGGCATCGGCGTACCGGGTGATGTGCACGCCCTCGCCGTCGGCGCCGTACGCGAAGTCGGTGGGGTACAGGTGGGTCGAGATGAAGTCGATCGGGAGCTCGCGCTCCGCGCACCAGGTGATGAAGTCCTCGATCCAGACCGGGCGCCAGTCGAGCGCGTCCACGTCGGCCGCGTCGGCCGTCTCGAGCGCCGCGGAGCGATCCTCGCTCTCGCCCTTGTAGCGGTCGTCGGGCACGAAGACGCTCGTCGAGGGCCCGCCCACCTTCAAAGCCGGATCGATCTTCTTGATCGCCCGTACGGTCTGCTCGTAGAGCTCGAAGTACTCGGTCTTCGTGCCGGTCCAGAAGTGCGGGACCAGGTTCGGCTCGTTCCACACCTCGAAGCGCCACTCTCGCACCTCGGCGAGGCCGTACCGGTCGATCCAGTGCTCGACCGACCTCGTGACCAGCTCGACCCAGCGCGCCATGTCCTTGGGCGGGCTGCAGTGAGCACCCCACCAGAACACGGTCTCGGTCTGCGTCGCCAGCTCGCGCGGCATGAAGCCCAGCTCGACGAAGGGCCGGACGCCGCAGTCCAGGAGGAAGTCGAAGACCTTGTCGACGTAGCTGAAGGTGTACACGGGTGAGGGGAGGGGGGCATCCGGGCCGAAACCGCCGCCGTAGCTCTCCCGGTAGACGAACATGTCGTCGTGGAAGACGCCGTGAAAGCGGATGTACTCGATTCCCGCCGCGGCGACGACCTCGGCGAACTGCTGTCGCCAGTCCGCGCGCAGCGCCTCGTTCGCCCGCCCGGCGCCGATACACCTGCTCCAGACGTGCGGGAGCGCGCTCTCGTCAAGCAGCTCGCCGTTGATCAGGAACCGGGGCTTGCTCTTCATGGCCTCACTTCTCTTCACGAAATCGTTCACGGGGGATGGGAATGGGCAGCCGAATGGCCTCTCCTCTCCTCCTGAACCGGTCGCGAAAATATTTCGTAACTTGTTCGTCGATCTCGAGGACATTAAGTGTCGTGCCTGTCCTGTGTCAACGGGTGGCAGCCCGGCCAAGGGTTCGTGGTAGGTTCCGAAATAATTTCGAATCCTGAAGGGAGTCCTGATGCGACGGCGAGGTCCTTCCGAGCGAGCCACCTTGGCGGATGTCGCCCGGCTGGCCGGCGTCTCGCCGGCGACCGCCTCGAAGGTTCTCAACGGGCGCAGCGATGTAGGGGCGAAGACACGCGACCTGGTGCTCGGAGCCATGGCCGAGATCGGCTACAAGCCTACGGCGGTGCGACACCAGCATCCGCGGGAGCGCACCCTCGTCACCGTGCTCGACATCGTGGAGTCCCGCTACGCCGGAACGGTGCTCCAGGGCATCCTCCTGGCCGCGACCTCGGCGCAGGCCGAGCTCCTCCTTCGCCTGCCGCCCGACGAGCCGATCAGCACGAACCGTACGGCGGCGCGCGCCTGGATGGAGGAGCAGAAGGCGTCCGGTGTCGTCGGCATCATCGCGCTCGCCGTCGCCGTGCCCGACCCGATGCTCCTCGCCGCGGAGAATCTCGAGGTGCCCGTCGTGACGATCGACCCCATCGATACGTCCGAATCACGTCTCGTCAGCATCGGCTCCACCAACTGGGCGGGCGGTCGCTCGGCGACCGAGCACGTCATCAAGCTCGGCCACCGCAGGATCGCCTGGGTCGGCGGCCCCCTGGGCTCTGCCCCCTCACTGGAACGCTTCCACGGCTACCAGGCCGCGCTTGACTCGGCCGGCATCACGCCGGACCGCGCCATGATCCGCCACGAGGCGTTCTCCGTCGAGGCGGGACTCCGGCACGGCCATGACCTCCTCGCGCTCGACGAGCGGCCGACCGCGATCATCGCAGGCAACGACGAGATCGCCGTCGGGGTCCTCGCCGCGGCCAAGGCGCTTCACATCACCGTCCCGAGCGAGCTGTCGGTCACGGGGTTCGACGACACACCGCAGACCGAGTGGACCACGCCCCGGCTCACGTCCGTCCGGCAACCTCTCGTCGGCATGGGCCGGATGGCCGTCGAGACCGTCCTGCGCATGGCGGACGGTGTCCAGCCCGCCTCCCGGCACCTCCAACTGGCGACGACCCTCAGCGTCCGCGACTCGACGGGCCCGGTCCCGTCATCCTGATCGCCCGGCGAACGCCCAGCTCAGCAGGGATCGCACAGCTTGTCACTCATGTCGCAAGGGCGCCCTCCTCCCGCCGACCGGCGATCTCATCCTGGCCAGTCGCCGGTTCCCGGGGGACGAAACCGTCAAGCTTGTCGAACGCCGTGCACCCGGAGGTTTCTCCGAGACCGGGGAGGTGCTCTCGGCGCCGGAGCCGTCCAAGCAAACGGAGCGCCTCCGCCGGTGAAGCGGACAACCCCTCGCTGTCAGATGTAGGCGAGCGCCTCGCGGACCGTGATGCGCGAGGCGCGGTTGGCGGCGGCGTCGGTAGCGATAGCCGCGCCGATGATGACCATGGCGACCCAGATGCCAACGGCGAGGGCGGAGATGCGGAAGGGCAGCGCTGTGTTGCCAAAGGTGTTGCCGAGCCCGTAGCCGAGGAGTTTGGTGAGGCCGAGCGTGGGAAGCGCGGCCATCAGGCAGCTGGTGAGGGCGAGGAACAGGCCTTCGGCCACGACGATGCGGCGGACCGCCCTCGGGCGTGCTCCGATGGCGTGCATGACGCCGAACTCACGGAATCGGTCGAGGACGTTGGCGCCCATCATGGAGGCCAGCCCGATGCCCCCGACCAGGCCGAGAGGAAAAGCGACGTAGAGCAGGACCGACAGGACGGGGCCGAGGTGGGCCGAGGATGCGGCGGCGCCCCGGCTTTCTGATGCGGCGAGCTCCACCTTGATTCCCGCGGCGGTGAGGGTTCCTTCGACAGAGTCGGCAACGGTCAGACGGGTGGGTTCGTCGCTGCGGGTGGTGATGATGCGCAGTTGGGAGATCTGCTGAGGTTTCCCGGTGGCGTTGGCGAGGGCCTCTGGCGTGGTGTAGGCGCCGCCGCCGGCGGAGTCGGGTTCTTCGATGATTCCGGCGATTTGCCAGGTGGTGGGTTGTCCGTCGATGAACACGCGGACGGTGTCGCCGGGACCGAGGCTGGGGACAGTTTTGTTATGGGTTGGCTGGTTGAGGACGATAGCGCCGGTTTCGCCGGGTTTGAGCCAGCGGCCTTCGATCACGGTGGGAGGTGGGAGGGCGCGGTTGACAGGGATGGTGTTGAGGTTGATGCTGCCGTGTCCCTGGTCGGGGTAGGTGTTGGTGATGGGCAGTCGCCCCTGTTCGGAGATGCTGATCTGTACTCGGTTGAACGCCTCCACCCGGGTGATGTCGGGCAGTTGCTCCAGCGCAGCGTTGCCGACCGTGTCGGCGTTGGCGGGTTCGGCGAGTTGGACGTCGACGTCCCAGTAGCGTTGAGCGAGTCGTTGTTCGTCGAGGGCCTGAGTCCCGGATCTGAGGGACATGCCGGCGACGAAGACGGTGCCGGCGGTGGCCAGCAGCCCGACCGACAGCCAGAATCTGGCAGGGCGGCGCACGGTGTTACGCAGCGCCATGATCAGGCCGCGATCGAGACCCGGCAGGCGGGCGAGCCCGGCCAGCACACCGGTGACGGCACTGGGCCTGGCGCCGCCGCCGTGGTGGTCGATGGCGGCCCGTACGGTGGTGCGGCTGGCCCTGATGAGGGGCAGCAGGGCCATCAAGGAGGGCAGGGCCAGTCCAATGGCCACGATCGCGAGGTAGGTCCACCAGGGGGCGGCCAGGCTGGTCGGCTGGATGCCGAGGTTGCCCAGCAGTCCTTCGACACGGTCCCGGCCGATCAGGACCGCCGGGTACAGCGCCAGCAGAGTGGCCGCGGCGGCCACCAGTACGGTCATCGCGAGGTACAGCCGCGCGATGCGCGCCGACCGGGCGCCGATGGCCTTCATGATGCCGATCTGCGGGATCTGCCGGGTGAACAGGTTGTTGAGCATGGTCGCGACCAGGATGGTTGCCAGCAGCAGGGCGGCCGCCGCGCCGGCCATCAGCGACACGAGCAGTACGTCGGCCTGCCACTGGTGCGGGTGGGCGTAGGGCTTGGGGACCTGGATCTCGGCGATGATGAGGCCGTATTCGCGCTGCAGCCACTCGCCGACGTCATCCGCGACGGACACGACCGTGCCGCGGTCCGGGCTGGGCTCGGTCTGGCCCGGGCCGGCGACCTGGAGCTTGAGCTGGTCGAGTAGCCCGGCGGTGGCGGGCAGCGATGCGGTGGACAGGTAGCCGTGGCCCTTCTGCTCCTGGGGCGAGGGAGCCAGGCTGGGGTCGTACACGGTGCCGGCCACCCGCAGCTGCGCGCGTTCCCCGCCGGGAGTCTCGACGGTGAGGGTGTCGCCGACGCTCGCCCCGAGCAAGGACAGGGATCCGTCGCCGCCGATCCAGATCTCGCCGGGGGGCGGGGGCCACTTGCCCTCCTGCCGCAGGTCGAACTTGACCATCCGCATCTGATCGTCCGGGGCGGCCACGAACGCCTGGAGGATCGTCCTGCGGGGCTGGCCGTTGACCTCGACCACGCTCTCGAATTGGGTGCGGCCGGTCGCCTCGAGCACGCCAGGCTGCTGCTTCGCCGCGGCTGCGATCTCCGCCATTTTCTCGATGCCGACGCCCTTCTCGAGCACGATTGTCGCCGACGCGGGCTCGGTGCTCATGTACGCGCCGCCGGCTTCCCTGCCGACCGCGGCCCAGCCCATGAGAACTCCGCCGAAGATCGCCAGGCTGACCGCGAGTGCGATCACCATCAGCGCGAACCGGGGCCAGGAGGCACGCAGATCCCGGCGCAACTTGACCGCCAGCAGGCTGCTCATCGGGTCGCCCCTGTGGTCTGGTCGGTGATGATGCGGCCGTCGACCAAGGTGACCTCGCGACTCACGATCGAGCGGATGTCGCGCTCGTGGGTGACCACCACGATGGTCCGTCCCTCGGCGTTGAGTTCGGCGAACAGTTTCAGGACGGCGTCAGCCGTGGTGGTGTCGAGGTTGCCGGTCGGCTCGTCGGCGAGCAGGAACGGCGGGTCGTTGGCCAGCGCCCGTGCGATCGCGGCGCGCTGCTGCTGGCCGCCGGACAGGGTGGCGGGTAGCTTGTCGGCCTGCTCGGCGATGCCCACTCGATCCAACAGGTGCTCGGCTCGGCTGCGGCGCCGGCCCACTGGGATCTTGCCGGCGAAATCCATGGGCAGCATGACGTTCTCTGCCACGGTCAGCGTCGGCAGCAGCTGGAAGAACTGGAACACCAGTCCGACACTGTCTCCCCGCCAGGCGGCCAGCCCGGACTCCGACAGTGACGCCAGGTCCGTGTCCCCGACCCGAAGCTTCCCCGAGGTGGGCCGGTCGATGCCGGCGAGCAGGTTCAGTAATGTCGTCTTGCCACTGCCCGACCGCCCGACGATCGCCACGAACTCCCCCTGCGCGATGTCGAGGTCGAGATGATCAATGGCGACGACCTCGCCGTTGCCCAGCGGATACACCTTGACCACGTCAAGGACCTGTATTGCCTGTCCCACGGTGTCCTACCTCCCGGAGCCGGCATTGCGGCCCCACATCGATTCGGTGTGTTCGAGCGCGAGCTCGCGCCATGAGGGGATGTCACGACCCATGCGGCGGCGGGGTGTGCCCGGGGCGGCCACTGCCGTCAGGCCCCTCGACGCTGGACGGCGGCGCGTTGCCAGTGGGGCCACCGGGTCCGTGTGGCGGGGGAGTGTGCCCGGGACCGCCACCGCCGCCCATCAGCAGGATGACGACCACCACCGCGGCCACCAGAATGCCGCTGAGCACGGACAGCTTCACCCACCGCGGCACCCCGGTGCGCTCGCCTGAGTCGGAATAGCGGGCCGGATCAGACATGCGGATACTCCTCGATCGCACGTGGTTGTCAGCCTCAGTCCACCAATCCGGCCATTAGACCGCCGCTAGGGATTTTCCTAACCGGTTTCTAACGCCGTGAGCAGGCATGATGGCGGCCAGACAGGTGTCAGGCGAGCGTCAGCCCGTTGCGGCCGTCCTCCGCAGGCAGCGGCGGACCGCCAGCCAGGCGTTGGCGGCGAGTAGCCCGAGCGGCAAGGAGTATGCCTGGCCGAGGACGACGCCCACCACGCCTGCGGCTGCCGCGATCACCCCATAGATGTACTGATCGGCGTGCCGACCCGGGCTGGTCGGCGGGTCAGTGAGCATGATGAACCCGGCGAAGAGGGAAGCGTTCACGAACGGCTCGTCGTAAACGACGGAGACGCGGCCGGCCATGCCGGTGAAGGCGGCGAACATGGTGTAGGCAAGGGCGAGGAGCAAGTACGCCAAGATGAGCAGGAGGTAGTAGGCGCCGAGGAAGGCGCCGACCATGGGCAGCCGGTTGACCCGGTCGGCGATGAACAGACCGGTGATGACGACCAGCGGCACCATCACATACGCCGGTGCGGCCGCCACACCCCACCAGCTCTGCGCCTCCACACCGAACAGCCCGGCGGCGACCAGGGCGAGCGCAGCTGGGTTGAACACGTGCCCGCGGCCGATGCGGACCAGGTGTTTGATCACCACCGCGGCACCGGCCAAGGCCGCCACCGCCGGCAGCGGAAGACTCGGGTCGAGGATCATCCCAAGGATCACGCCGGTCCCGACCGCGCCGTCCGGTATCCGCAGCCGCCGGCGACGCGCCGCGGTGATCATCATCTCGATGCCGGCGGCGGTGCCGGCTGCCAGCGCAACGGTCAGCCACGCCCGACCAGCACCGCCCGTGGCTCCGGGCGCCGTCACCGCGACCAGCACCAGCAGGACGCCGATCAACAAGACCTTCGGGCCGCGCGCCCACCGGACGAGGCGATGCGCCATCTCGGACCATCGGCGGCGGGCGGTCGTCGTGCTCACGACGTGGAAACCTCAGGTGTGTCCAGCGCAAAGCCGCTGGTGGTGATGCGCTCACCTGATCTGGTGATCATCAGGCCCTCCACCTCGTCGGTGTTGTCCAGCAGGTCACGCCCGGCGGTGACACCGAGCACGAAGGCGGCCGTAGACAGCGCGTCGGCGATCACCGTGGTCGGTGCGGACACCGTGACCCCCACCGGTCGCTCGCCCCTCACGGATGCGGGACGGGGGTCGAGGATGTGGGCTCCACGGGCGGTACCGCCGGAGCCGGCCACCGCGCCGTCAGTGACCCGCAGGCTGCCCAGCAGTGTGCCCGGCCGCCGCGGATCGGCTATGCCGATCCGCCAGGGGCGGCCGTCGCGGTCGGCGCCACGCGCATAGACGTCGCCGCCCGCGTCCACCACCGCGCCCGGCGCGTCGGCCAACTCCCGCGTTGCGAGATCCACGGCCAGGCCCTTGGCCAGGCCTCCCAGGTCGAAGAGCACGGGACGGCGCAGGGTGACCGTCCGTCCGGCGGGGTCGAGCAGCACGTCCCGGTACGTCGGCCGGGCACCGGGGTGGATGCCGCTGCGCCAACGCTCTCCGGTGCGGTAGTTCCGGTCGTACCCGGCCGTCTCCTGCCGATGCCCGATCGTCGGGTCGAACGCGCCATCGGTCGCCTCGGCGAGGACCAGGCCGAGGCTGAGCGCCTCGAACAGCATCGAACTGACCGGTACCGGCCTGCCGGCCTGGTGGATCAGGCGGCTCACCTCGCTGGCCGGGTCGAACCGCGAGCAGGTGGCCTCGACGGCGGCGAACCAGCGGAATGCGCGTGCGACCGTACCTGCCCAGGCCGGCGCTTCGGACGCCGGGACGGCCAGCTGGATGGTCACCAAGGTGTCCATCCACACTTCGGTCCATCCGGCCCGACCGCCGGCGCGCGGATTCATGTCAGCCGCCCTTGGTGGTGCCGGGTGACGCCCCGGCCGCCTCGCGCAGCGCCCGCTGCACGGCTTGGACGAAGTCCTCCCAGCTGGCCGTCGCCCCGGACACCACCGGGACATCGGCCGACTGGGTGTTGAGCACCTGGTCGGGCAGCCCGTCGATATAGCTTCGCGGGTAGAGGGTGTCCGATCCGATGATCTCCACGCGGCTGATCCGGCCGGATGCGATGCTCACCGCGACGGAGACGCTGCCGAACTTGTTGCTCGCCGTCCCGGTGTACGTCCCGTCGCGGTATGTGCCGGCCGACGCCGGGGGCGCCAGCTCCAGGATCACCTCGGACGGGGACATCCCAGCAAGAGCCGGTGTGGTCACCACCAGATAGCCGGACGCGTAGACAGCGCCGATCGCCGCCGCCGACAACGCCACCGCGCGCGCCTTCTCACCCGGCGTACGCCACGGCATCCCGCCGCCTACCTGCCTTTGGCCGCGCGGATGTTTCACAACGGACCCCTAACGACGCGTGGATGATTGCGCTCGGCCAGGATCCGAGCTGGGCCCAGCTCACCAATTGCGGCATTAGAGAAGCGCTAGGCCGGTCCCTAACGGTCACCTAACGGCGTGAGCGGGCACCATAGTCGGCGTGCGGGTACTGGTAGTGGAGGATGAGCGCTTGCTGGCCGATGCGATCACTGCCGGGCTTCGAAACCACGCCATGGCTGTCGACGTGGCCTATGACGGCGATGCCGCGCTGGAACGCCTGTCGGTCAATGACTACGACGTGGTCGTGCTGGACCGTGATCTGCCAAGGGTGTCCGGCGACCAGGTGTGCGCCACCCTGGTGGAGACGGGAGCCGACACCCGGATCCTGATGCTCACCGCCGCGACCGCGGTCAGCCAGCGGGTGGCCGGCCTCGGCCTGGGTGCCGACGACTATTTGACCAAGCCGTTCGACTTCGCCGAGCTCATCGCCCGCATTCACGCCCTCGGCCGGCGGGCCCGGCCGGCGGCGCCACCGGTGCTCGAGCGCGCAGGCGTCCGCCTCGACCCGCACCGCCGCATCGTCACCCGCGACGGTGAATTCGTTGCGTTGTCCCGCAAGGAGTTCGCCGTCCTGGCCGAGCTCCTCCGGGCCGGCGGCGGTGTGGTCTCCGCCGAACAACTGCTGGAGAAGGCATGGGACGAGCACACCGATCCGTTCACCGGTGTCGTCCGGTTCACGATCATGATGCTGCGCCGCAAGCTGGGCGAGCCGCCGATCATCCACACCCTCCCCGGCGCCGGGTACCGCATCCCATGAGCCGCTGGTGGCGCTCCACGATCCGGGTGCGGCTCACCCTGCTGTACGCCATCGCGTTTCTTTTTGCCGGTCTGGTGCTCATCGCTCTCATGTACATCTACTTCGGGCAGTCGCTCGAACAGCACGCGGCCCGGCGGGCCGCCACTACCGAACAGCTCGCCGCGGACTTCGTGGGCGAAACCGGTCACGACAATGGCAAGGTCAAGCAACTGCACGAGGCGCTCCGGGTCCAGTTCCAGCAGGACCGCGACGACACCATGCGCGCGATGATCGCCTGGTCCCTGGCCTCGCTCGCCGTCGTCGGCCTCCTCGCCGGCGGGCTCGGCTGGCTGTTGGCCGGCCGGGCACTGCACCCCCTGCAGCGGGTCATCGCGACCGCCCGCCGCGTCGCCGACCGCAGTCTGCACGAACGCATCGCCCTCACGGGGCCCGACGATGAGATCAAAGACCTCGCCGACACCTTCGACGCCATGCTCGAACGGCTCGATCGCTCCTTCGACGGCCAACGACGCTTCGTCGCCAACGCATCCCACGAACTTCGCACCCCGCTGACCATCAATCGCACCCTGATCCAGGTCGCACTCGACGCCCCCGACACCCCGGAGTCCACCCAACGGCTCGGCGCCACTCTCCTCGAGGTCAACGAGAGAAACGAACGTCTCATCGACGGCCTGCTCGTCCTCGCCACCAGCGACGCGCAGCTCACCGAGCACAGCCGGGTCGACCTCGCCGACCTCGCCCACCAGACCGTCGATCTCTCCGGCGACGCGGCCCGCGACGCCCGCGTCGACATCCGCACCAGCCTCACGCCCGCCCCCGTAACCGGTGACCCGGTGCTGCTGGAACGCCTCGTCCATAACCTGATCGACAACGCCGTCCGCTACAACCTCACCGAAGACGGATGGGTCTCCATCACCACCGGCACCACCGACGGACACGGCTACCTCACCGTCGCCAACACCGGACCCGCCATCCCGCTCGACGAGGTCAGCGGGCTGTTCGAACCCTTCCGCCGTCTCGCCGCGACCGACCGGCTCATCGACCCCCACGTGGCCCCGCCTGACCGCGGCGCCGGGCTCGGCCTGTCCATCGTCCGGTCTGTCGCCCATGCCCACCACGGTCACGTCCACGCCCGCCCCCGACCTGACGGCGGCCTCACCATCCACGTACGAATCCCCACCACGCCACCGGCCAACGGCGCCGCCGACAAAACACCAACTGGTCGCCGGGCTGATCAGTAGCGGCACGCACCGGCCGCGTCGGGCGGAGGCGGACCGATTGACCACTCGCCCGCGGTCTCCGGGCGGATCCGCCAACGAGGGCCGCCATCCTCTCAGCAGGGCCGTGGCCAGCGCGACCACCGGACGTGCCGGCCCAGAAGTGGTCGCCGCGCGGGAAGCCGACCCGATAGACCGTGCCGTCCGGTGACAGCTTCCCTGGGCGGCCCAGCGCCCGAGCCACGCTTTGCCAGTCGGCCTCGGTGGTCTTCATCATCGGCATCGGCTCACCGCGGTGTCCTCCTCCCTTCCCGCGTGGCCCGCCTGTGTCCCGGCCTTGTGTCCCCGCCGTGGTCGCTCCACGGCCGGTCAGCAGCAAGTCCACGCTGCTCTACCACGCCTTCGGCATCCAAACTCGCCGCTCGGCGCCGACTGGCTAGGACGAGGGACAAGTGTCGAGCATGTCGTCCAGGGCGTTCTTCTCGCGCGACGTGATGTGGAGTCGGTAGTGATGTTTGACCGTGATCCAGGCACGAGCATAGGTGCACCAGTACTCGGTGACGCTGGGTCGCCAATTGGCTGGGCTGTGACCTCCTTTGGCGAGGTTGGAGGATTCGCTGACCGGGATCAGTTCGGGCCGCACCACGTCATTGGCGAAGGCGTGGCGCCGAGCCGGGCTCCAGGTGTCGGCTCCGGAGATCCACGCATTGGCCAGAGGGACAACGTGGTCGACGTCGATCTGATCAGTGCTGGTGAGCGTTCGCCCGTCATATGGGCTGTACCAAATCCCGCTGATGGGACTGCAGGCAGCATCGCGGCCGACAGTCCACGCATTGAGCAGGAGGACGATTTCGCGAGTGTCGCATGCTCCCTTTTGGCGAGACCAGTCGGTCATGAATTCGGCGCGCTTGTATGTGTGGAGAGGATGCGGTTTGGCGACCGTCAGGCGCTCCAGTTCGGCACGGGCTTGGCGGACGGAATTCGGCTCGGCCAGCGCGGCGGGAGCGATGGCCAGGGATTTTGCGCTCTGCGTGCCGAGAAGCAGGATGATGACCGCGGCCAGGCGAGAACATCCGGTGACGAGTCGCAGGGTCGCCCGGCCTGTGGCACGAGGCATCCGACGTGGCCATGCTGGGTGGTCCCCGCCCGGCCGGAGCCGGGAGGGACGGTGAAGGGCAGCCATGTGCGGATGGCTACCTGGCGGCTTTGCGCAGGTAGTGGGCCGAGGCCCAGCCGTGTTGCCCGTTGGCGGTGGTGACGGCGAGCCAGCCGTTGGTGCTGGTGCATGTCCCGGCTGGGTGGTCGTCGCGGGTGCGTATCTTTCCGATCGGGTGGTAGCGCAGTCCCGGGCCGGAGCGAACGTTCAGGTAGCTGATCGGCCTCACCCCGTACAGGGTGTAGCGGCATGCAGTGGCGGATGGGCCGGTTGGAGCCTGTCCCTTGCCCGTTCGGCCTGTCGGTTTGCGTAGAAGATGGTCGGTATGCGCCCAGCCGTGTGTTCCGCCGGGCGTGGTGACGGCCAGCCAGCCGTCTGTGGCGGTGCAGGATCCGTGGACGTGGGTGTCTGCGGCGCTCAGCTTGCCTACGATGCCGTGGCGGTCGCCGGCACCTGATCGGACGGGGACGGTCTCGCCGCGCTTGATGTGGGTGGGCGCGTAGTGACACTGTGCTTGGGGCGGCGTGTGGAGGATGCGGTGGCTGGCGGTGGCCGGTGACGCGGATATGAGAAGCAGCCCCGCGCTCGTGCTGAGTGTCATGGCGGCGTTCAGACGGGAGATGTTCACAAGATCATTCCTTTCGATCGTGCATCGCCTCACCCTGGGGGTTCGGTGGGGTTGGGGGAGCCGGCTGAGGCCAGGCCCACGATTACTACGCAGAGTAATTTACTTATTACGCAGAGTTTAAACTCGGATGGTCCAAATGCCAGAGTTTCGCAAGTTGGTGTGGGGACCTGAGGCCTGATTTCAGGGCTTAGGCGCTGGTCGGCGCCCCCTTCCGGGCGGCTCACCGTGCGGAAAAGCGTGCACGCTACTGTTGCCGCTCGTCCTGCGAGCGGCCGAGCAGACGGCGCTTGTTGCGTTGATGAAGGCGACAGGAGCTTCAAGGCTCGGACGCGTGTCGATCTCAAAGGCGGACGTGCCGGTGTTTGGCCTCAAACGGTATGGGTGTGCAGAGAGCTGCACGTTGGGAGGCCAGTGGCCTGCGAGGCCAAGTGGTCCCGGCTGCGTCCCTGATCGTCGGCCATGTCAACGACGGCGTAGTGCGAGGCGGTCAAGCGCCTGATCGATCCGCAGGACGTGCGTGCGCTCGAGTGGGTGGCCGGTGCCGGCCTTGTGAGTGCTGCGTGACGCGGCCCGCGAGATCTACCACCGGCTGATCCATGACCTGCCGAGGCTGAGCGCCGCACCGTTCACGCCGATCCCGACGGCCCCGATCACCATGCGCTCGGCACCGCGGGCGCCGCACGACCAGCACGGCGCCCGCGGTGCCGAAGACGCAGCAGAAACACGCACAGGATCAGGTGCGCCACGGCGGCGATCGCCAGCATGGCCACGCGTGTCGGCCAGCGCACCGAACGGGGAATCGGGTCGCTACCCACCACCACCCAGAACAGCAACGTCCCGGCGAGGACGAAGAGGGCCTGGGTGCCAGCGGACGCGTGATCGCCCGTATCAAACATCCGTCGAGCAGTGCCCGGTGCGCCTCGCCGGACTGAGACAGAGGCGACATCGACGCCGGTCAGCAGGACTGCGGCGAGCGCGAACAGCCCGCCGATCCAGGCCAGCGCGCAGCCGGTGGATGCTGCCGCGGTCACAGCAGCGGGCGGGTGGCGTGGTGGGCGCTAGGGCGGCGGAGCCGCTGGGCTGACGTGGACCAGCGCATCGACCAGTTTCGGCACGCCGCGGAGCAGGGCCTGCCTGGCCTGGTCGGCGACCTCATGAGCTTCGGCGAAGGAGAGGCTTCCGGTGGCGCGGATGGATACCTCTGAACGCAACCGGTGTCCGACCCACCGCATCCGGACGGTGTCCACCGCAGTGACCTGGGGAACCGATGAGAGGACCTCCTCGGCGCGGGAGATAAGCGCCGGATCCACGCCGTCCATCAGCCGCCGGTAGATCTCCTTGGCGGCGGTGACCAGGACCATGACGATGGCGGCACAGATGATCAGGCCGACTATCGGGTCTGCCAGCGGGAACCCCAGTGCGACGCCGGCCGCGCTGAAAACCACCGCCAGGGAGGTGAGCCCGTCGGTGCGTGCATGGAGCCCGTCGGCTACCAGGGCGGCGGAGCCGATGCGCCGGCCGACCCGGATGCGATAGACGGCTACGAGCTCGTTGCCGGCGAACCCGATCAGCCCCGCGGCGAAGACCCAGCCCACGTTGGTGATTTCCTGCGGGTCGATGAGCCTTTTGATCGACTCGTACCCGGCCAGGGCGGCTGACGCCGCGATGGTCAGCACGATGAAGACTCCCGCGATGTCCTCCGCCCTGCCGTAGCCGTAGGTGTAGCGGCGGTTTGCGGCACGCCGTCCCAGGACGAAGGCGAACCACAGCGGTACCGCGGTGAGAGCGTCGGCGAAATTGTGCACGGTGTCGGCCAGCAGGGCCACCGATCCGCTGATCGCGACCACTAATACCTGCAGGAGGGCAGTGACGCCGAGCCCGACCAGGCTGATCTTCAGCGCGCGGATGCCTTCCACGCTGGCCTCAAGAGCATCATCCAGAGAATCCGACGCATCGTGGGAATGTGGGGTGAAAAGGTGCCGCACCCCCGACCAGAGGCCCCGGCCAGCCCCGTGCCCATGTCCGTGCCCATGCCCGTGCCCATGTCCGTGACCGGTTGCGGTTCCGTGAGCGTGCCCGTGCCCGGACTCGTGCGCGTGACCGTGCCCATGTCCGGTTTCGGTTTCGGTTTCGGTTTCGTGAGCGTGTCCGGACTTGTGTCCGTGCCCCTGTCCGTGGTCACGCTCGTGTTCGCGCGCTGAATGTTGGTCTTGTTGTGTCATTGGGGCGTCCGATCGAGATCAGCGGACCAGGGTGGGCAGGTGGAAGTCGCCTTCCCGGCGGTAGGCCTCGGCGAAGGCATAGCGTCCGTGATGACCGATGCCGTGGTAGATGTGCACTGCCTTGTCCAGGGCGCGGTGGACGGCCCGTCCGCGTTCGAGGTCGCTGCTCAACCCAGCGAAGCCGGGCACCAGGGCTTCGAGGTCGGTAGGAGTGAGTTGTTCGGTCCAGTGCCGGCCGGAGAACTCCATCTGCGATTCCAAGAGGTCCATGGCGGCCACCTTCTGCTCCCAGCGCGGGGCGATGTCGACCACGCAGTTGGGGCGCGATGGGGTCATGTAGTAGATGGTCGGCACGGGATGTGGGTCCAGGCCGTCGTCGTCGGCGAAGTCGCGGGAAGCCAGCCCCAGGGCCTCGAGGATGAGCGTCATGGCCGGTCGCCGGTCGGGATCGAGATCGGCCAAGGAGTGCTCGGGGTCCTGGGTAATGACGATCGTCGGGCGGACCGTGCGGATCGCACAGACCAGGGCGCGCTTGTGCTCCTCGTCCACGGCCACGTACCCGTTGCGGAATCCCAGGAAGTCGACCTCGACGCCGAGCACGTCCGCCGCCTTGCTCACATCGGCGCGCATGCGCTCGCGGCACAGCATGAGGGTGGCGAACGACTGGCCGCCCGCGGCGACATTGGCCGCCAGGGCTCCTCCGCACTCCACCAGTTCCATCCCGTAAACGCCAATAAGCAGCACACGTTCGGGCATTGTCTGCAGTCCTCCATCCACCATAAACCGCCTATGTCTGGAGTTAAGCCCACTTGTTACGGAAAGTGCAAGGGGTCGATATCAATCCCGGTAAATCGGAAAAGGAGTCATCTGCGGGCTGTGCACAGTTGCATAGGCCTTGCAAGAGCGTCTACTTTGAAGGAGGGTTCTGGACGCAGTTGCAGGACGTCGTCAACGTTCACACAGGTTTATCGCGCTGGAAATGAAGGGCTGAATAGGGTCTTGTTTCGTGTTGATATGCGGCATTCCATGCGGGAACGCTGCTTACCTGATCGGACTCCCTCGCATATCAGGCCCAATCCGTAAGCCGGGCAGTGCCAGAAAAGCCTGCCGTCAAGGAGGCTTCCCCCATGTTCCCGCCTGCGGCGCGGGGGCGGAGCGTGCGGCGCCTCGACCGCGGCCTCGGCCTGGTCAACTGACAGCACGGCTCCCGCTTCTCGCCCGTGCTCAAGGCCGTGTCCTCGGCCACCGCGGACGGCAATACGGTGACCATCACCCTCAAGTCCCCGGACCCGGAGTTCCCAGTACGGCTGCTCGCCGACATGCCGGTCCTGGCCAAGCACGTCTGGTCCTCGATCGCCGATCCTGAAGGCGCGCCGACGAGCGCGGGCCGTGGGCACCGGCCCGTACAAGCTGACGTCCTACGTCAACAACCAGCGCTACGAACTCACCGCCAACCCCGGATACGCACTGGGCAAACCCAAGATCGGCAAACTGGTGGAGTCCGTCGTGCCGGAGCAGCAGACCGCGCTGGCGGCGCTGCGTACCGGCGAGGTCCACATGGTCACCAAAGAGTTTGCCACCGCAGCTGATCGAGTAGCTCCGCAGTCAGAGCAACACAGGGCTGGCCACGGGCAGCAACTTCTCCAGCACGCTGCTGCTGTTCAACGCCGCCAAGCCGCCGTTCGACAAGCCCGAGGTACGGCAGGCCCTGTCCGCCGTGATCAACGTCGATTGATCCTGGTGAACACCGTCCTGCTGGGCGAGGGCACGGCCGGCAGCGCCGGCTTCTGGCATCCCGAGGCACCCGGCGCCACCCCCGTCAAGCACACCATGTCGCCTGCCACCATGCCGGCGATCGGACTCCCCAGCCGCCGGGTACGTGCGCTGGAGGGCGTGGAACTGGACTTCGGGCAAGGGAAGTGCTCGGCTCCCTGCACCCCGCGCTGACCGTCGCCGCGATCGTCGCCGAGCCGCTGCGCATCGCCGCCGTTCCCCGCGCGAGGGCTGTCGAGCGGGTCGATGCTGCCCTCGCCGCCGGCCTCTCACCCGACGCCCAGCTTCTCGGCACCTACCCCGACCGGCTCTCCGGTGGCCAGCGCCAGCGGGTGGCCATAGCCCGCGCACTGGTGAACCACCCCCGTCCTGCTGCCGGCGGACGAGGCCACATCCTGACCAATGGCGCCTCACCGGTCTGGACCTTCCCGTACACGGGCCTGCCGTACATCCTTCGACGGCCAGGTTGTGATGTCACTTGTTCTTTTCTCGCTCGGCGACGCGTAAGCGATATTGCCGGGGTAGCCTCTCTGTCATCCGGCTGAAATATGCGGGCAAATGGCGCACGCTTCGCACTTGGGAACCGTTCCCATCTTATGGGGATATGTTGACGTGCGATTCGCGTGCACTTTACTTTGAGTGGAAGACGTTCAGGTGCGGTGATGTCGCCGCCACGATTCATCCATTCTTCTTGATGATTTATGTCGTGGTTCGGCTGGAGAAATCATGCCGTTCCGTATTCCACTGAATGCAGCTGTCCCGGCCCTCATCGCGCCCCGGTGAGAGGAGACGAAGTGCGCCCATTCCGAAGAACGCTGAGCCTGGCCCTGGCCGGCTCGCTGGTATTGGCCGGTGGCGCGTGCACCAGCGGCCCTCAAGGCACGGGCGACCCCGATGCGGCGAAACTCCAGCCGATCGTCGACGACGTGTCCGGCCGTACCCGGGTGCCGGTCGTGAAGTTACTGACGAAGACCCCGGCCGAGGATCCGCGGCGCTACGAACAGGCCCGCCTGATCGTCGAGGCGTGGCAGCAGGCGGGCATCCCGGCCGAGCTGCTCGCCGTTCGAGGCGCGGAGGTGACGCGCCGGGCCTTCACCAGCAAGGACTTCGACGCCTATCTCGTGGTCTACGACCCGACTCCGGACCGGCTCGACCCGGACAACATCCTGGCGCGGTTCACCTCGGCCAGTGCCGGGACCTCCGGCTCCAACGTCTCCGGCTACCGCAACCGCGAGTTCGACACCCTGTACAAGGCACAGCAGACCGCCACGAGCGAGACCGACCGGATCGACGCGGTGAAGCGGGCCCAGGCCCTTCTGTACGAGCAGCAGCCGGTCCGCCCGTTCGCCCACGTCGTCGTGGGCGGGGCGTACCGCTCGGACAGGTGGGACGGCATTCGCGGCGCCCTGGGCTACCCGGTGTTCAACATCTGGAACTCGATCAACGCCAGTCCGAAGACCGGCAAGCGCACGCTGGTCGTCGGCACCATCTACGAGCCGCCGACGCTGAACCCCGTCACCCTGGAGACCACCGAGGCGCAGCTGCCGCTGTCGCACATCTACGACAGCCTCGTACGGATCGGGCCGGACGGCGAACTGCGCAACTGGGCCGCGACATCCGTCGAGGTCAACGGGAAGCAGGTGACCGCCACCCTGCGGCCGGACATGAGGTTCAGCGACGGGGAGCCCGTCAGCGCGGCCGACGTGGCGTTCACGGTCAGATATCTGATCGACAAGAAGTCGCCCCTGTTCGGCCCCAAGCTCGCCGGCGTGCGGGAGGTGCGGGCCAAGGGCGAATCGGTCGAGTTCACGCTGGCCGACTCGTCGTCGAGCTTCGTGCCCACTGTGCTGGCGCAGATGCCGATCCTTCCCGAACACGTCTGGAAGAAGGTGGACGACCCGGCGAGGTTCTCCAACGACTCCCCGGTCGGGTCCGGGCCGTTCGCGTTCGCCGGCCGCAAGCTCGGCGCGGAGATCAGGTTCGCCTCGAACAAGGAGCACTTCTCGGCCCCGAAGATCGACGGCCTGGTGATGACCGTGCTCGGCAGCTTCGACGCCGAGGTCGGAGGGCTGGCCCAAGGCGACATCGACATGCTCGGCGACATCCAGAGCGTCGCCCAACTGGGCTCGCTGCGCGGCAAGGGCGGGATCACGGTGATACCGGTCGAGAGCTTCGGCTGGTCCGGGCTTCACTACAACGTGCGCAAGGCACCGTTCGACGACCGCCACTTCCGGCGCGCACTGTCCTACCTCGTCCCCGTGCAGGACATCATCGACGTGGTCCTCGACGGCCAGGGCAAACCGGCGGGGTCGGTAATCGCGCCCACGCTGGACAAATGGCACAACTCCTCGCTCAAGCCATTCCCCTACGACCTCAGGGCTGCGATGAACGAACTACGCGAAGCGGGCTACGCGTTCGACCGCGGTGGTGCCCTCTACTACCCCCAGGCAGGCGCCGACAAGCGGCTTCGCGACAACGACGTCGCGGGCTGATCCGGCAGCAGGCAAGGAAACTCCCCATGGCGCTACTGCACTTCACCGCCAGGCGGATCACGCAGATGGTCATGACCATCGTGATCATCGTTCCCCTGACCTTCATGCTCTTCCGCGCCGTGCCGGGCGATCCCGGCGCGGCCGTGATCGGACCGGATCTCGACCCGTCCGTGGCCGCGACGCTCCGCGAACGCTACGGCCTGGACCAGCCGCTCGCCGTCCAGTTCACCCGGTATCTCGGCGGACTCCTGCAGGGCGATCTCGGCCTGTCCTTCCAGTACAAGCAGCCGGTCGGTGACATCCTGCTGGGCAAGCTGGTCAACACCGCGGTGCTGGTCGTACCGGCCATCACGCTCGCCCTGGTGCTAGGAACGGCCCTCGGCGCGATCGCCGCCAGACGACGGGGGCTCCTCGACGCGCTGCTGCGCAACGGCGCGTTCGTCGCGAAGGCCTCGCCCGTCTTCTGGACCGCGACCTTGGGCCTGCTCCTGTTCAGCTACCGCCTGGAGTGGGTCCCTTCGATCGGCATGTCGACCCCCGGCCAAGGTGCCGCCAACGCCGGTATGGCCCTGTTCGCCTCTCCGGACTTCTGGTGGCACCTGATCCTGCCGCTCGCCGTCATGACCCTCTACCTGGTGCCCGAGCCACTGCTGACCATGAGAACCGCGATGACCGACGTCATGCACGAGGACTTCATCTCGCTGGGCCGCGCGCAGGGGATGTCCACCGCTCGGAGCACGTACCTGCACGCGGCCCGCAACGCCATGCTCCCCGTCGTCAGCCTGATGCCGGCGCTCACCGGAGTGATCATCGGCGGGCAAGTGATCATCGAGACCATCTTCTCCTGGCCGGGAATGGGACGGACCATCGTGGATGCGGTCAACACCTTCGACTATCCGATGATGCAGGGCGTCTTCCTCCTGACGGCGCTGATGGCCGTCGCCGTCAACGCCGTCATCGACGTCCTGTACGCGTATCTCGATCCGCGCGTGAGGCTGGCATGATCAGCTCGTCCGTGCCGATGCGCGGCTCGGTGTGGCGCGGCAAGGTCGCCACGGGCGCCCTGCGGGTGGGCCGCACGCTCTGGTCCACCCCCAGCGGCCGGGCGGCCGTCGTCATCGTCGGCGCGTTCCTGCTGATCGCCGCACTCGCCCCGATGATCGCCACGTACGGCCCGCTGGAGCGGGTGCGCGGCGAGCAGGGAGGTCTCGCCCGGCTGTTGCCGCCCAGCGCGGCGCACCCGTTCGGCACCACCAACTTCGGCCGTGACGTCTTCAGCCAGGTGGTCTGGGGCACCCGCCGGACCTTGACGATCGCCGGGATCGCCGCCCTGGCCACGGCGCTGATCGGGCTCAACGTCGGCCTGATCGCCGGCTACCTCGGAGGCAAGGTGGACGCGGTCCTCATGCGCCTGGCCGACAGCGCCTACGCGATCCCGTTCCTGCCCCTGGCCCTGGTGCTGGTCGGCATCTTCGGCCGCTCCGACACCGTGCTGGTCCTGGCCATCGCCGCACTTTTCTGGCGGACCACCGCCCGGGTCGTGCGCTCGCAGGTGCTGTCGTTGAAGGAGCGTTCGTTCGTCAAGGCAGCGATCGTCAGCGGCGCCTCGCGGCGGCGCGTCCTGTACGTACACATCGCCCCGAACGTCGCCTCACTCGCCATCCTGTACGGGATGCTGCTGGTCGCCGAGGCCGTACTCGCGGAGGCGAGCCTCAGCTTCCTGGGCATGGCGCCCCCGAACACGGTCTCCTGGGGAACGATCATGTTCGACGCCTTCACCTCCCAGGAGATGCGCCGCGCCTGGTGGTGGCCCCTGTTCCCAGGCCTGGCGATCATGCTGTTCGTCTTCGCCCTCTCGCTCCTCGGCCGGGCGCATGAGTCCCTGCAACGACGTCGACTGGAGACGCTGCCGTGAGCTCGATCCTTGATGTGCGCGGCCTGACGGTGGAATACCCAGCCGGACCGGCGGCCGCCGTGCGCGACCTGTCGTTCTCCATCGGCACGGGCGAGGTGCTTGGCCTGATCGGGGAGTCGGGATCGGGCAAGACCACCGCCGCCAAGGCGATTCTGCGGCTGCTGCCTCCGAGCGCGCGAGTCTCGGGACAGATCGCCTTCGAGGGTTCCGACCTGGCGTCCTTGTCGGACAAGCGGTTGCGCGGACTCAGGTGGGAGCGGCTCTCCCTGGTTCCGCAGGCGGCGATGAACTGCCTGGATCCGGTCCAGCGGGTGGATCGGCAGCTCGCCGAAGTGATCCGGATGCACCGGCGCACCCCGCGCAAGCAGGCGATGGCGTTGGCGAGGGAGGCGCTGGACAAGGTCGGGATCCCAGCCGACCGGGCCGCCGCGTACCCTCACCAGTACAGCGGCGGCATGCGGCAGCGCGCCCTGATCGCCATGGCGACGCTGCTCAAGCCGGACCTGCTGATCGCCGACGAGCCGACGACCGGGCTGGATGTGATCGTGCAGGACCGGATCATGGCGCTGCTCGCCGACGCCAAACGCGAACTCGGCCTGTCCATGCTGCTCGTGACCCATGATCTCGGGGTGGCCGCGGAGATCTGCGACCGGGTGGTGGTGCTCAAGGACGGCGCCGGCATCGAGTCAGGACCCGTCGCGGCGGTCATGGGCGCGCCCCAGCACCCCTACACCCGGCGGCTCCTGCACGAGACGGCGGCTCGCCCGAGCGGGCACGGCCGGCAGCAGGTCGGGACCGGGCCGGTGGCGGTCGGCCTGGACCGGCTGGAGGTGCGTCACGCCACGGGCCGCGGTCTGGCCACGTTGCGCGGGTCCCGTCAGGTGGCCGCCGTCGACGATGTGTCGATGCTGGTACGTGAGGGCGAGATCGTCGGGCTGGCCGGCGAGAGCGGCTGCGGCAAGAGTTCCCTCGTCTCGGCCCTGGTGGGGTTGACCGCGATCTCCGGCGGCCGGGTGCGAATCGGCCAGACCACGCTCGGCCCCGGAGCCGCGGACTGGCGTCCGCTGCGATCACAGGTCCAGCTGGTGTTCCAGGACCCGTACCAGTCCCTCAATCCCCGCCTCACCGTGCGCCGGGAGGTCGCCGAGCCGCTCCTGGCCCAGTTGCGCCTGCCCGAGGAGGAGGTGGAGCGCAGGGTGATAGCCGCCCTGGAGGCGGCCGAGCTCAGGCCCGCCGAGAGGTACGCCGCGCGCCGTCCCCACGAGCTGAGCGGCGGCGAGCGGCAGCGGGTGGCGATCGCCCGCGCGTTGGTACTGGAACCGCGCGTGCTGCTCGCCGACGAGCCGGTGTCGATGCTCGACCGGTCCACCGGCGGCGAGATCGTACGGCTGCTGCGGCGCCTTGCCGAGGAACTGCGCGTCGCCGTCGTCCTGGTCTCCCACGACCTCTCCGTCCTGCGGCAGATCTGCGACCGGATCGGGATCATGTACCTGGGGCGGCTCGTCGAGACCGGGCCGGCTCACCAGGTGCTGGAACATCCCCGGCACCCGTACACCCGGGCGCTTCTCGACGCCGTTCCCTCGCCTGATCCGTCCGTGCGCCGCACCAGAGTCCTGCTGCCGGGTGAGCCGCCGTCGGCGCTCGACCGCCCGCCCGGATGTGCCTTCCACGACCGTTGTCACCTGGCCAAGGAACGTTGCCACCACGACCTGCCCGCACTGTCATCGGACGCGCACGCCGCCGCGTGCTGGTTCCCCATGAACGGGCCATCCGCCGTTTCCCCGATCTGAAAGAGGAGGACGTCATGCCCATCGTGCTCAGCCCGGAAGACGTGGTGTCGCACGACACGGACGCCAGAAGGATCTGGCGACTGCTGACCCCCGAAACCTGCGGCGCCAACCTCGGCGCAGTCGCCGGCCTCGTCGCCTACAAGTACCGCTCGCCGGCCGACGAGCCCCCGGCCGGGCAACTCGGCGAGGGCCACGCGCGTGCCGAGTTCTACTACGTCACGCAAGGCGCCGGCGTGGTCCGCACGCCGGCCGAACGGCTGGAGATCGCCGCAGGCCAGGCCTTCGTCATCGAGGCCGGGATCCCGCACACCATCTGGTCCGACCAGCCGGACCAGCCGGTGCTCACCTTCTACGTATCGCTCAAATGACGGCCGTCGCCTCTGCGGCGATCGCCCAGCGCTCCATGGGCGATCCCTCGATCGAGTACTCCCTGTGGCCGCCGCTCACCTCCGGCTGCCCCAAGACCAGCACCAAGACCGTGAGCTATCCCGTCGAGGTGACCTACGACTACGAGGCCGTGCCGCCAGACCTGTTCCAACGGGAACGGCCACCTGCGGGCCTGCACGGCTGGGCGCCCATGCTCCCGCCGCTCGACGACCGGTTACGCCTCGGCATCGGTGACACCCCACTACTGTCGGCCCCCACGATCGACCGATTCACGGGCGCCCACACCCTGCTGAAGGACGAGAGCCGCAACCCGACCTGGAGCCACAAGGACCGGCTCAACCTCTGCACGGTCAGCGCCGCCGCCCTGACCGGAGCACCAGGGGTCGTTGTGGCCTCCTCGGGCAACCACGGCGCTTCGGCCGCCGCGTTGTCGGCACGGCTCGGCCTGCCGTGCGTGGTCATCACCTCGGCCGGCATGCCTCCGGCCATCGGCTCGTTCCTCGCGGCGTACGGGGCGGCGGTGCTCGTCGTCCAGCGCGAGGCACGCTGGCAGGTGCTTCGGGAGATCGTCAGCAGGCTCCGCTACCACCCCGTGAGCAACCTGACCGCGACGCACACCGGGCACCCGTTCGGCGTGGAGGGCTACAAGACCATCGCCTACGAACTGTTCCTGCAGCTCGACCGGGCCGTACCCGAGGCGGTGTTCGTCCCGACCGGATACGGCGAGCTGCTCTACGGCGTCTACAAGGGCTTCGCCGAGCTACGCGATCTCGGGCTCACCTCCCGGCTGCCGCGCATGTACGCGTGCGAGCCCGCGGCGCGCGCGCCCTTGGCGAGGGCGATCGACCTTGGCCTGCCCGCGACCACGGTCCACGGCGCCGATACCTCCGCCTACGCCATCGGCACCACGGTCAGCGGCTATCGCGCCACGGTCGCCGTGCGAGGCAGCGGCGGCAGGGCGGTCCGGGTCACGGACGAGGAGATGTCGGCCGCGCAGCGGGAGTTGGCTCGCTCGGGGATGTGGCAGGAGTTGTCCGCGTCCGCCGGGGTGGCCGGGCTGCGCCAGGTGATCGCGTCCGGCACCCGGTTCGACGGCCACGTCGTCTGCCTGTGCACATCCAGCGGATTCAAGGACAAGACCGTCGGGCAAGAGACCTGGCAGGCAGGGGATGCCGACTGGGCCTCGATACGGCGTGAGTTACACCGGCAGGGGCTGGCGGTGTAACCACCCGGGCAAGGAAGGAAAGCACAACCCATGGAACCCCCCAACGGGATCGGCAGTATCCGGGCCCTCGGATACCGGCTGACCTTCCAGCGAGAGCAGATTTACTACGCGCTGGAACGCCTCGGCCACGCCACACCCGACCAGGTCTCGCAGGTGCTGCCCGAAACCGCCGGAGTGAGCCTGTCCACCGTCTACCGAGTGCTCGATCTGCTGGAGAAGATCGGGCTCGTCCACCACACCCACGTCGGGCACAACGCCACCTACCACATCGGCGGCTACGACGATCATGTGCATCTCGTGTGCCGCGACTGCGCCGTCATCTATGAGGCCGATCCGCGCTTGCTGGACCCCGCGTTCGCGGCCATGCTCCGGGACTACCAGTTCGCCGCCGACGTGCGGCAACTGGTCATCTACGGACGGTGTAAGGAGTGCGCGCCTGGTCCATGCAGTTCAAGCGGCATGTGAGTACTCGTGGAGGACGCCGCCAAGCCGGTCTCGTCGGCGTATGTTCAGGCCGATGATTCGCTCGGGACCCGTGATCGGGTCCGGGACAGCACGCAGCGGGGCGCTTGGGCGGCCGTCGGCAGTGGCAGCGCAGGTGCCCATCAGGCGGCTATCCCTCGGCGGCGAGTCTGCGCTCGACGTCGCCGCGGGTCGCGGACGGTAGCAGGGGCAGCAGGCGGTCGCGGCAGGAAGGCCGGCAATGCACGAGCACCCCGGCGATCGTGGAGGATGGAAGGCGACTGAGCGCCTGACCGGCCGGGTCCTCCGGCATCGCGGCGAGGGCGAGGCCGGTCTGCCGGCTATCGACGGCCGCCATCGCCTCGATGGCCGCAGCGGAATGCCGATCGTGCATGTGACCGAGCACGCGTCCGCGGTGGTGGGGGTCCATCGCCAGCACGACCCCGGCCACGAGGCTCGGGTCACGTACCTGGTCCAGCAGCCGGCCCACGTGGCGCGGGAGCAACATCTGCAGGATCTTCGCGCACGTCGCCGCCTGGCGGCACATCTCCTCCACTGCGGCGGTCGTGAACAGCTGCCCCTGTTCAGCGAGGAGCACCGCCGCATCGGCCGCGGGCAGCGTGAGGACCATCGAACCTCTTTCTGCGGCGCCGGCGCCGGCGAGCGTCCGACGCACTCGTTGCGCCGCAACGCCACCACCCGCTCCCGAGCCGTTCCCGCCTCGGCCGTCGCTCCCTGCGGAGGAGCGGTTCCCTCCAGCCCCGTTCGCCTGGGGAGGCGCAGGCGGTTTCGTGACAGGGCCTTGCGACGTCCGGCGCGGCTCCACCCCAGGAGAGCGCCCGGCAGCCTGCTCCAGCATGCGCGCCAGTTCGCCGGCCGTCATCCGGGTGGCCGGGCTCTTGGTCAACAGCCGGTTGATCGTCGGCTTGAGCCTGCCCGCCCGGGTCATGGGGTCCGGGGGAAAGGTGAGAATCGCGAACCTGGTGGCCTCCTCGGTGCCCCTGCGGAACGGCGGACGTCCCTCCAGGGCCGTGTAGAGCGTGGCACCGAGCGACCACAGATCGGCCGCCTCGCCTGCCGGGGTGCCTCGCAGCCGCTCGGGGGCGATGAAGTCGGGGGTGCCGATCACGTGACCCAGCATGGTGATGCGCTCGTGACCCTCGATGGCGGCGATCCCGAAGTCCACCAGGACGACCCCACCGGAAGCGGTGATCAGAATGTTGTCCGGCTTCACGTCGCGGTGGAGCACCCCTACCGCGTGCGCGGCGGCGAGCGCGTCGAGCGCCTGGGCGCCGACCCGCACCACGGCGGGCTCGGACAAGGGTCCCCGCTCGATCAACTCGCCGAGCAAGGCGCCCTGCACGTAGTCCATCACGATCCATGGGCCGTCCGGGGCGTCGAGCACGTCGTGGACGCGGACGATGCCCGGGTGGTCGATCCGGGCCAGCGCCTGCGCCTCGCGTTCTGCCCGCGCCTTGAGCTCGGGCAGGCGGCCGACGTCCGCGCGTACCTGTTTGAGCGCCACCACGCGGCCGAGCTTGCTGTCCCGGCCGCGCCAGACCCGCCCCATGCCGCCGCTGCCGAGTTGCGCCTCGATGACGAACCGGCCCGCGACGTGCTCACCAATCATCGTTCATTCCGGCGTACTCGGCCTGCGGGCTGTCGCCCGTCCCGGCCGGCCGGGAGGCGCGGTTGTCTCGGAGGCCGCGGAGCGCCTCGTCCTCGAAGCTCCTGCCCTCGTGGCGCTCCTGCGAGGGCGGGGACGGCGTATCGGTAGCGTGGAAGACTTCGGTACGCGGCTCATCCGCGGTGTACGGCCGGGTCGTGCCCTCCCGCCAGGCGGCGCGCCGTGGCCTCCTGTCCGCCTCGTAGATCTGGTCGATGGCCGCATTGACCTCACGCTTCTCCAACGCGGCCAGGATCGTGTCGTAACTGCCCGGCCGCTGCATCAGCTTGACGATGACCGGCAGGCACTCGATGAGAAGGATGAACAGGAACAGCAAGATCCTCGCCAGGGTGAGGGTCGGATTGTTCTGCGACACCCTGCTGAGCGCCTCCAGTCGCAGCAGCAGGCCGTCGGATCCCTGGATCTCGGCGGCGAAACCGGATCTGAGCCGCGCCTGCCCTTCTGTTAGTTTGTCCAGCTCCGTCTGTACGCTGCGCAGGTCCTGCTCCGCCTGGGCCAGCCTGCTCGCCTTTCCGGCCTCCTGAGTGTCGCTGAGCCGTTTCCTGCGCTGCTCGATCTGCCGGTCGATGTCATTCACCCGATCGCGGGCGCCCTTGTACGCCTCCTCCGCCGCCTTCGCCAGCGGCCCGGAGCCCTTCTTCGCGCATTTGGGCGGCCCGACGTACAGCTGGCACTGCCATTCCTGGTAGAACGCGTCCCGCTGCTTCACCGCCCGCTCGCGCGACTTGCTCAATTCCTGGATCCGGGGATCGGCCGCCGGATCGAGCGCACTCTCCCCGCGCGAGGCGATCACGGCTCCCAGAGCCGCCGCGGACTTCTCCAGAGCGGCTATCCGCCGGCCGGTTTCGCCGCCCTGCTGCGCGCGGGTGAACGCGTCGGCCTTCTCCTGCTGGATGTCGACGATCTCGGCATCGATCTCGGGCTTGAAGATCTGCAGCACCAGTGGCGTGGAGATGACGGCCCCCAGCAGCAACGCGAGCAGCACCCGGGGCAGGGCGAGCCACAGGCGCCCTCCGCCTCGGGCCGGCAGGGAGGTGACGAGCCAGCGGTCCAGGCTCAGAATCGCCACGCCCCAGACGAGGCCGATCAGGACGGCGAGGGGCGGGAACACCTTGAGCGCCGAGGCTAACGCGAATGTCATGGAGATGGCGGCGATGCAGGCTGTGGTCAGGATGGCGCCACCCAGGCCGTGGAACCTGGCACGCTCCCCCCTGCACCTGTCCAGCACGTCGGGACGGGCACCCGACAAGACGATCAACCATCTACCGACCATGCGCGGCTCCGGGAGGAAGGGACCAGGGCGCACAACGCCCTACCCCGTGAGTAATCCACTGACTACCATAAACAACCGGCAATCATGATTTATAACAAGAGGGCCTGACCGCCCGCCACGCGGTGCTGTCACAAAGGATTACAAACTACCAGAAAACGGACAAAGGCTTGACTATCCCCCTTTACTATCACTTACTCCACCAAGGACATTAATTCGTACCAGGCAAGGGTCCGAAACTGGTGGGGGAAATTCTTGAGCCATTTCGCAGAGGGTGGGTTGCGGGGGGATCTCGCCGATCTGATCGCCTCGTTCAGGGAACGGCTGGCGGTCGTGGAGATCGGCACCGCCGGAACACGGATCTTCGAGGTCCGCGTCGACGAGGTCGGCACGACGTACTACACACGCAGGGCCGCCGCCAAGTGGTCCACTTTGGCCGCCGCCGGCGATGACGTCCACGACGCGGTGCTCCGGGTCTCCCAGGATCTGATCTCCGCCGACGAGGGGGACCCGGTGGTGGTCGTGCGGTCCGCCGACGGGCCGGAGCAGGAGGCCGCCGTGCGCGCACTGCGGCAGTGGCGGCCATCGGCCCAGGTCGCCGAGGTGTCCGGGGCCAAGGTCGGGGACTTGCTCCGTGAGCTGGTCGCCGGCGCGCCGCTGCGCCAGGTGTACGACTTGATCATGGCGCGTGAGCGCGCGGACGACCGCAGACTCGAACTGGTGGGACAACGGCTCTTCGGTCCCGGCGCGAAGCCGGGGGAGGACGCCCAGGTGGCCGTCACGTGCACCGACGCCGGCGGCATGCTGCTCGCGATCTCCGCCTGGGCGGGGCCGCTCCAGCCTTCGGAGCTGGTGTCGGTCGACCACGCGCCGTTTTCGCCCGGACGGCATGTGCTGCGGGCGGTGTTGGAGCGGCCCGGCGTGGTCCGCTTTCCCGGGATCCCCGGCCTCCGGCCGGACACCCGGCCGTGGGCGGACGTGGTGGCCACGCTGCCGTCGCGGCTGCACTACGCGCCCCGGCCCGCGCACCTGGTGTGCGCCATAGAGACGGCGGGGACCGCGAAGGAGTTCGAGGCCCGCTGCCACTGGGCCGGCTATGTCATCGACCTGCTCGCCGAGCGCCGTCTCGACCCCCGGCAGCTCCAGGTGTCCGTCGTGGGATACGGCACCCACGTGTTCGGCACCCGGCACGCGGACCGTACCCGGCCGGCCGTGGCCGTCTGGTCCGGGTCCGCGGCGCAGGCGCGGACCGCTCTGGAGTCCCTGCAGCCCACCGCGCCGGCCTACCCGAACGCCGCCCAACTCGAGGACGTGCTCGCGGAGGTGAGCGCCCGGCTGCTCCCGCAGCCGGTCAACACGCGGACGGCGCTGCTCACCATCGGGGCGCGGCCGCCGCATCCGCCTCGGGCCGGCCTCGACCGCGTGCCCCCCTGCCCTGCGCGGTACGACTGGCTGGCGCTGCTGCGCGAGATGGAACAGCGCCACGACCTGAGGAGCGCGGTCATCTGCGACAGTCCGCCCGCCACTGCCTCGGCTGCCTGGCATCGGCTCGGCTCGGCCGCGCTGTTCCAGGTGGACGCGGTGAACGCGGAAGAACTCGCGCTCCGGCTCGGCCTGGTGACACCGCCCGCCGCCGTGCTCGCCCTTCCCTTCGTCTCCCAGAATTCCGACTCCCAGAATGAGGACCTCGGTGGTCGACACTGACTCCGCCCCCGGCGATCCCGAGCGCGATCGCGCGCCTGACATCGCCATGTGGGGTGCTTCGGGCAGCGGCAAGACCGCCTTCCTGGCGGCGCTGAGCATCGCGCTGAACAAGGCCCCCGACGCGGGCTGGAGGCTCATCGGGGAGAACCCGGTGTCCCGGATGGAGCTGGCGAAGTTGCGGACGACGCTGCTGCAGACGCGTACGTTCCCGGCCCCGACCGAGGCCCTCACCCACTACAGCTGGCTGATCATCGGCCCGGCGGGGGCGCCGCGCAGACGATGGTGGTGGCCGTGGGAGACGCGTGAGGGGAAGGCTCCGAAGATCAAGCTCGACTTCCTGGACCTGCGCGGTGACCTGTACGCCGAGTCCGAGTCGAACATCGACAAAAAGGCCCTGGTCGACAGCCTGGTCAAGAGCCGCGGCCTGATCTACATGTTCGACCCGGACCGGGAGGCCCGGGTGGGTGACGCCTTCAAACACCTGGACGCCGCTCTGCACGAGGTCGCCGGGCGGATGCTCGTCGACGACGCGTACGAGGACGGCAAGCTCCCCCATTACGTCGCCGTCTGCATCACCAAGTTCGACGACCCGAAGGTGTTGAGAACGGCGATCGAAGAGGGGTTCACCGAGCGGGATCCCGTGGACGAGTTGCGCATCCCCCACGTGCCCGAGGAGCGGGTCCGCGACTTCTTCCGGCTGCTGTGCCGGGACGCCCAGGACCACAACACGGAGATGATCCTCGACCTGCTCGAGGCCTTCTTCCACCAGGACCGCATCAGGTACTTCGTGACCTCATCGGTGGGCCTGTTCATCGACGAGGATCTCGGCAGCTTCGACCCGGACGACTTCCTGAATGTCATCGACAACGCAAGCGGCGGACTGACGATCCGTGGCGCCATCCGCCCCATGAACGTCATGGAGCCCGTGATCTGGCTCGGCCGCATGCTCCGGCCCGGCGCGATGAGGAGCAGACGATGGGACGGCTGACCGCCCACTGGGCGATCCTAGGCAAGACACCGGAGAGCCTCGACGACTACAGCGTGATCGACTGCAGCACGGGTGCGATCACCAACGCGGAGTTCGGCATGTGGCTCAAGGCGTTCACCTCCGGGACCATGGAGCCCAAGGCCCTCCCGCGGGTGGCGACCAACTACTTCTCCGACCCTGACGGCGAGCCCTGGCTGGGGCTGTCCCTGCAGACCGAACCGGACTCCCAGGACGGCTTCCAACGCCCGTACGCGATGACGTACTACGTCTGCGTACGCTGGGCGGAGGTCGCCTCCGAGTCGACCAGGCTCTCGTACCGGGCCCTGTACGAGGCGCTGTTGAAGGAGAACTTCTCCGGCGACGCGCCGTTCCAGCTCTCGCTCGCGGCGTACGACGAGCGTCATCTCGCCGGCCAGGTCAACGGCACGGCACGGCGGGCGGCGGCGCTGCTGCTCACCGGACAGCCCGTCTGCATGGTACGGGCCGGCCATCTCACCCTGGACCAGCGGCTGGACTTCCTGGACACGGTGGCGGCGCTGCTTCCGTACGGGTTCCGCCGCACGCTGGCGGTCTCCACCTGGACCAACAGTGCCTCCCGGCACCGGATCCGCCTCTCCTTCGCCGAGGTGCCCCCCACCCACGGGGCCTGGGAGCTGCCCTGGGAGGACGGCGATCCTGCGGGGCCGATCCCGCCCCAGGCACTGTTCTACCAGCGGGAACTGGAGGGCTATCAGGGCGATGACCTTTGTGAGCTGATGAGGTGGCTCACGACCGCGGCCGAACCAGGCGACTTCGACGACGCCTCCCACCGCGCCGCCGCGTCCAGGCTGCTCCGCGGCCGTACCTCTCCCCGGCTTCCTGCGCAGGCCGAGCAGCCCGCCGCCGCCCTGCCCTCGGTCGAGCAGCTGCTGCACCAGTGCCGTGAGAGCATCGCGAACGCCGACGGGCAGCGGCTCGCCGTCCTCAACGCGCAGCTGGCGCAGCGGGCTCGCGGTCGTGTGGCGGACCACGATCGCAAGACCTACCGGGTGTTCATCAGAGCGAACCCCATCCGCCCGCCTGAGAGGCTGGCCGATTCGTCCGTCATGCGGCATTTCTTTGAGATCCTGCTCCGGCTGTTGTACGGGTCGGCGATGCATGCGGCCGACGTCGAGGAGATGCTGGTCGACCTGGGTGGACCGTTCCGGCAGGAGCCCGCCCTTCCGCCCGCGCTGCTCGCCGCGATGCGCCGGATCCTGCCTGCCTGCGCCCCCTCGGGCAAGCTGCTCATCGCGAGCCTGCTGGGCCGCGAGCACCTGCGCAGGATCCTCGACGACCTGTCGGAGGACGAGTTGCTCCGCGTCGCCGTCCAGTCCCGCAACCGCAGGGTGCTGGACATCGCCATAGCCGAGGCCGAGCACCGCGCCGTGCCCACCGATCCGCGGGCCATGGAGGCCGTCAAATACGCGCTGACCCGGCACCGCTACCTCATCGAGGCGATCAGCTCCATCTGCGCCGCCGAGGAGAGCATCATCTACTACCAGAGCGTGCTCTGGGTGAGCTACCGCAGGCAGCTCACCTCGGCTGACATAGAGGAGATCCTCGGGGACGTGGACCGCCCTCCCCAGACGTTCGTGCTCGCCATCGTGGCCGAGAGCGCACCAGGAACGGCCTCGGCGCTGCTCCACACGGTCGCGGGCGGCACCGTGCGCAGCCTGGGCCTGACCGGAAGGCCCGTCGCCGGCCACATCAAAGCCGGCCTCGACCGGATGACCGCCCCTGTGGATGACGGCAACGACCGGAAGACGTCACATCGCAGGCGCTTCCAGAGACTCGCTCCCACGTCCCGAAGGCTGAAACAGATTTCCGCCTTCGGGAAGGTTCTCATCGGCGCGTCGATCACCATCGTCATCATGGGCCTCGCCCTGTGGCTGTGGCTCTGACCCGCAGCGCCGGACCGGCGTTCACGTCTCGGTCCTAGTCCTGGCGCTCCTCAGCCGGGCAGCGGGCCCCCTGTGCGGGCACGGTCAGCGAGATCAGGTAGCTGTCCATTGCAGCCCTGGTGCACTGGGTCACTCTGTAGATGCCGTGGCCCCAGCCCTCGTACGTGAGGAGCCTGGCCTTGGGGCCGAGTTGGCGGGCCACGTTGGCCGACCACTGGTACGGCGTGTCGGGGTCGTGCATGGAGGTGCCCACCAGCAGCGGAGCGCTACCCGTGTACCGCAGCCGGTGCTGCGGGTTGTTCACCGGGTGGCCCTGGCAGATCGGCATGTCGCCCATCGGCATCGGGTTGTACCGCATGTCAGGGGCCACCGCGTTGGAGCTGCGCATCACGTCGGCGTACTCGTTGTAGTTCCGGAGCGACAGATTGAAGTCCTCGCAGAGGATCGCGATGGGGAGTTCGGCGGACTCACCGTTCACGGGCCCGTTGCCGGGAGGGCCCGGCATGTCATCCGGCACCGGCCCGCCGGCCAAGGCGAGGAGCACCTTGGCCTCCTGCCGCCAGGCGGGCGCCTCGTTGAGCACCACACCCAGCCAGAGGAGGTTGTGGGCGCTCACCGGGCGGTCATTGACGCCTGGCCAGTGCAGCTCGCCGCGGTCCGCCTTCTTGAGCAGTCCCTTCCACAGTGCCCGGACGTCGCGCCCGTGCAGGACGCAATCGGTGTCCCGGTCGCACCAGGCGACGAACTCGTCGAAGCTGTCCTGGACGGCGGCCGCGTCGGTCACCTGGAACGCTTTGACGTTCAGGCTGTGGTCCATGTTGCCGTCCAGCACCATGGCCCTGACCCGGTTCGGGAAAAGCTCGGCGTACATCTGCTGAGCGAGCGTGCCGTAGGAGACACCGTACGAGGTCAGCTTGTCCTCGCCGAGCGCGGCCCGAATGGCGTCCATGTCACGCGCCACGTTGGCCGAGTCGATGTGGTCGTACAGGGGGCCGGTGAGCTTGCGGCAGTCCGCGTGCAGCTTCTTGTTGAAGGCGACCCACTTGTCGTAGTCGGCCTGGCTGGTCATGACCGGAGACGGCATCTGGTTGTACACCGAAGCCGAGCAGGTCACCGAGCCACTGCGGGCGACGCCCCGGGGGTCGTAGCCGACGATGTCGAAGCGCCGCTGGACGTCCTCACTGAAGCCGGCGGAGCGAAGCATGTCCTTCACGCCGGAGTTGCCGGGTCCGCCCGGGTTAATCAGCAGGGATCCGATCCGCGCGGAGGGGTCGATGGCCTTGCGCCGGGCGAGGGCCAGGTCCACGGTGAGGCCGTTCGGCTTGGACCAGTCGATCGGTACCGTCAGCGTGCCGCACTCGACGGTGGGCTCCTCCTCGCACTCCTCCCAGGTGATGCCGCGCTTGCCGACGGCATCCGTGTCGCCCTCTCCGGTCACCGTCGCGCTGGCCCCGCAGGACATCGTGGCGGTCAGCAGCGCCGCCATCGCCACGCGGGCGATGGCGGGCGGAGAAGTTCTTCTTGGCACATTGCTCCTATCGTTGATCGGCTTGCCGGGCTGTTTCACACGGCACTGGTGGTGTTGGGCCGCTGGGAGTGCGCGCGGGACCGGCCGCTGGGCATGCGGAACCCAGTGGTCGAGGCGAGGCTGTGCGGTTGTAGGTGTGGTGGATCAATCACCTGATGGAGGTCTGCCGACGGCTCTCGGTGGTTCCAGGTCCGGCTCGTGTTCGCCGCGGCCGAGCCTTGCGCCACAGACAGCATGTGCCCCATCGGTGACCAGGATCCAGACCAGTTTCCTGCTCACTCTTTGGTCACTACGGAGCTGCCCCTGGTTGGTGCCAGGCGGGCTCGGTGTGTGCTCGCGCGCCCCGACACACCCCGTCATGACTCGGGACTTCCGGACACGCAAGTGCCCACGCCGCAGCCGCGCCAGGCCACCGGAGACCGCCTTCACCAGCCGGTGCGGGCTCGGCGCGCCGGCTGGTGACCTGGTCGTTGGCGGTCCAGTCGAAGGCGTCTCAGCCGACGGTGGCGGCCGGCAGCGGGCTCGCGCGGAGCTCGGTACGGATGTCGCCAGAGGTCATGACGTGGCTCCAGTGAGCTGGGCGTGGAGGCGCTTGCACTCGTGGACGAAGCGGGTCGCCCGGCGACTGTGCGCGAACTCGCCGATGACCGGGATCTCCCCGCGCGCGCCGCTCCAGCGTGCCACGTCGGCGGCGAAGGCGACGAGATCGGCGTGGGTCACGGTGATGCGCCGCCCCTTGCCCGACAGCATCCCGGGCAGCAGGGCGCGCAGGATGCGCCACACCTCCTGGTGGCCGCCCGCGTCGGCCAGCTCGGTCAGGGCCGCGATGGCGGGGCGGGTCTCCCGCCAGGTGCGGCGCAGCACCAGCGCGAGCTGGCGGCCGATCGCCTCGGCGGGCAGCTCGCCCCTGGCGGCCATGCTCAGGACCAGCGGGATCATGCCGGGCACGCTGTCGGCCAGGAGGAAGGCGAGGATCACCGCCGTGGACTCGCCCATCGGGCCCTGGGCGATCTCCAGGCCGGCGATCTCCGACGGAGCCGCCCACGCGCCCCAGTGGCCGCGCAGCAGGAAGGGCAGGAAGTTGACGGCCACGACCTCGCGGTGCGAGGGCAGCATCGCGGGCCATGCCCTGAGCGTGCCGCCGGACTCGTCGACCCTCCAGTCGAACGGCTCGCGCAGCAGCACCTCGTCGATCAGCCGATGGCCGGTCGGGGCCGTCACCCGCAGCACAGGCTGCAGCCGGACCTCGGTGAAGTGTTCCGGTTCGCCGTCGCCGAAGTCGACCATGGACGCGTCGACCATGTGGCGCCACACGTGGCCGCACTCGGGGTCGGCCATGCCGTCACCGGCGAGCCAGCGGGCGGCCGAGCGCGCCGCCTCCGAGTCGACCTTGGCGGCCCGGTCGGCCGCGGCCGGGTGGCAGCCCCGGGGCAAGCGCAGCAGCGCCTGCGCCAGGTCGGCCGGGGGTGGCTCCACGCCGGCGGCGGCGCAGGTCTCCAGCCGGTCGATTAGCACGTCGGGGTCGAGGTGGCCGCTCATCCAGGTCGGCGTGGCCAGCAGCACCGGCGGCAGGGTGCCGTTGCGGAGGGCCTCGGCGAGTTCCACGTAGCGGTGCAGCAGGAAGTCGTGGAGCGGGGAGACACCGTTGGGGTGGGGCAGCCGGTTGCGCCGCCGCCACTCGTCGTGCTCGGGCAGCGGCTCGGGCATGTAGGAACGCAGCCGGGGCGGGACGAAGACGACGGTCACCTGTACGAGCGGCTCGCCCGGGTGCGCCGGGGGCACCTGCTCCCCGGCCCGCATCGCCGCGATCCGGGCGGGGTCCACACCGAGCTCGGCCATGCGCTCGTAGGCGCGGTCGAGGATGAAGGACGGCATGGCCTCCACGGAGTCGTCGTACAAGACGCCGGGCCTCGTCCGCAGCGGATGGAGGCGATCCGGCAGTCTGTCGTCGCCGAGCTCCTCGTCCTCCTCCTCGTCGTCGTTGCCGTGATACCACGGCTGCTCGACGTCGGTGGGGGAGCCGTTCAGGTGGATCCGGCCCATGGCGAAGGGGATCTGCCGGTCGCCCTCGTGGGCCACCGCCCCGTCCGGGCCGTCGTCGCTGGTCCAGGTGATGAAGAAGGCGCGCAGCGGGGTGTCGTCGTCGAGATAGCGGCCAGGCCGGTAGGCGCCGCCTATTGTGATCCGCCGGGGCGACTGCTCCGGGTCGGGCTCCTCGCCACGGGTGAGGGCGCGCACGCGCACGGAGTGGTTTGCCCCGTCCCAGAACTTCTCCGGTTGGATGGGCGGCAGCTCCGGCACGCTGCCGGGGGTCACGAGCTCGGCGGCCAGCGCCGACTGCCACTCGCCGGGGTCGAGGCGCACCTCCCTGGACCGCCAGTAACCCTGGTCCTGCTCGACGTGGGGCTTGAGCTTGCGGCACAGCTTCGCCCGGTCCTCGGCGATCCCGGCGACGAAGGCCGCCAGCCAGCGCTCCTGGCCGATCCAGCCCTCGTGGTCACCGGGGAAGATCGACGGCTCGGGAAACCGCCGCCCCTCCGGCAGCTCGGGCAGCGGCGGGAACTCCTTGTGCTCCAGAGGTTCCTCGACCGGGATCTCCCCGCCGTACTGCTCGGCCAGCTTCGCGCCCAGGTCGGCGGGAAGGTGGTGGGCGCCGTCGAGGATCGCCTCGGCGTGGTCGGCGAACAGGTCGGCGTATTTCAAGCTCAGCTCGACCGCGCGGGTGCGCACGTCGAAGGACTTGTGCGCGTACGCCGTGGTCAGCGCGGTCACGAAGTCGGCGGCCGCCTCGGGCGTGGCCCGGATCGCCTGGTCGAGCCAGCGCAGGCCCGTGGTGGCCAGCTTGGCCTCGTCCCGGAAGGTGAGCGCGTCGACCGCCTCGACCAGGTCGGCGTGGTCGAGGGGCATCGCCCCGCGCACCTGCCCCGCGGCCAGCTCGGCGACCGTGCCCGGCGCCGACGGCAACAACCGCAGGTAGTCGCGCAGGCGGGGTGCGGACTCCGCGGGCGTGGGGTCGAGGAGTGTGTGCAGCCGGACGAAGAAACGCAGGTCCTGCGCCTGGCCGCCGCGCAGGAAACGGCTCACGCAACCGTCGAGCACCTCCTCCCTGGGCAGTTCGCGGGCGGCGGTGGCCAGCCAGCGGGTTGGCCGGGGCTCCAGCCGCTCGTCACGAAGGGCGCGGCCCGCGCCGTCAGCGGCGAAGACACGAGGCAGCAGCACGGGGGTCAGCGGGTCACCGGCCACGCTCGGCGCGGCCAGCCAAGCGGCCACCAACGGGTCGTGGTGGGGCGGCACGGCGCCGGACTCACGCAGCAGCGCCACGGCCAGCGGCGCGATGCGGTCGGCGGGACGGCGCACCCGCTGGGCCAGCCGGACCGCGACCTCACGACGCCACTCCAAGGGACGGGTGGCCGCCACCCGGCACACCTGGGCGACGTCGGGGTCCCCGGCCCACCGGCGGTTGACGTCGCGGCTGGTCATCCACGTCACGGCGGCCGCCGGTCCGGTGATGATGCCGACACCGGTCAGCAGCAGCGCGTCGGCCACTTCGTCGAGCAGGTCGCCGACCTCCCAGGAGGCCATCTCCTCGAAGTCGTCGGGATGCTGGGTGCGCATCGGCTCGGTGAGGGCGCGGCGCAGCTCCTTGACGAGGCCGGGCAACCGCCCGCCCAGCTCGGCGCGCTCCTCCTCGGTGAGCGTGACCAGCCGGTCGGCCAGGTGGGTGACCTGATTGTCAGTGACCAGGTCGCGGATCTCCGTCCAGAGGGTCATCGGGAGACCTCCACGGCGGCGCGGGCGACGATCCTGGCGGCCAGCACGTGTTTGCAGGGCCCACGGGAGCCGCGATGGTCCCACCACCACTCGCAGGTGCAGGAGCCGTCGGTCAGCGAGACCCGGCGCGCGCCGCCCGAGGTGTGGACGGTGGCCAGCTCGCCTTCGAGGTGCACGGCGCCCGCGTCGACGAGCTTGCGCGCCTTGGCCAGCCGCGGGTTGAGCAGGCTCACGTTGTCCTTGTCATAGGGCAGCTCACGGTGGAAGTGGGCGGCCTCCGACAGGTCGTAGCCGACCCGGCCGGCGACGCCGAGCTGCGTCAGCGCGGCCCGCACCCGGTCGGCGGGGATGCCCGCTCGGTCGGCCAGCAGGCCGATCTCGACCTCGGGCTCGAAGTTGAGCAGCATGCCCACGACGTCGGCGTCGTTCTCGGCCTCGTCGGTGGCCAGGTCGTCGAGCACCGCGCCCTCGCCGGAGAAGCCGCGCCAGCGCTCGGGCGAGAGGGTGAGCGTGTAGCGCATGCCCGGAAGCTCCAGCTCCCAGGCGCTGGAGGCGGCGTCGGCCGGGCCGTACACCCGGAGGGACTTCGCGAAGCGCAGCAGCGGCAGGAGGGTGCCGAGCCGGTTGGGGCCGGCGAGCTGGACCGAGCCCGGAACCTGACGGGCGGAGACCTTCAGCTCACGCCCTGCCTGCGCCACCCACACCGTGCCCTTCTTGGGCAGCCCGCGCAGGAACCGCACGGCCGCCATGCCGGTCAGCTCACCGCGCTGGTCCATGCCCGAGGCGATGACCTGCACCTCGGCGAATCCGCGTAACCAACGCTCGGGCAGCGGCACCTTCTTCTCCACGACCGCGCCGTCCATCGTGGTCACGACCAGCTCGTCGAGGCCCACCCCCAGGTGCAACGGGTCACGCGCGCCGATGCGCGCCAGCGCCTCCCGGAGCGGCGCGTTCACGTCGACGTTGGTGGTGCCCCGGTCGAACACCTCGCCGTCGAGCGAGCCGTTCAGCAGATCGAGCCGGGCGTACACGCCGCCACAGGCCGAGAACGATTCGAACCGCAGCCGGTCTCCGTTGCACGTCACCACGGGGTCGCGCACCCAGCCGGGCCGCGCCTGCGGCTGGTGGTAGCGGGCCAGCGCCACATCGGCGACGCCGAGCAGGCCCGCCGCGGCGGGGGCGGCCTGGGTCACCACGCCGCTGAAGAACCGGGGGGCCACGGCCGGGCCGGACAGGGCCCGTCCGCCGGAGGTCGCCAATCCGAGGCGACCGTCGACAAGGGAGGAGGGCGCGGCGTACGTGTACGCCTGCGTCGCTGAAGTCATGGCCGGGACAATAGATCGCCCCACCGACAAACCGGCGCTGCGGTGCGGAGAGCGTCACACCGCCTACCGCTGCGCCGTCGACGCGGAGGCCGTGGTTCAGCTCGGCCTGTCCGTCCAGCGGGCGAGCGTACGGCCGCGACCCGCCCTCGGTTCGTCAGAAAAGGGGGTGTCGCCGGGAGAAGCGGCCGGGACCGGTGTGGAACGTGGCGCCATCCGGGAACCTGACCTGCGCCTGGGCGCCCCCGGGGACGTCGACCGAGATGGTCAGATGATCGTCCTGGATGTGCCAGGCGGCGGCGATTCGCCCCTGCGGGCTGTCGAACGTGCCCTCGGCCCAGGTGATCGCGTCGTTGAGCACGGGCGCGACGAGGAAGGACTCCCACGCGACGGAGCCTGCGGCCTGACGCAGGCCGAGGGTGTGGGTGTGCAGGAAGCGGATGACCGCGCCCTTGCTGTAGTGGTTGAGGGAGGCCGTGGCGGTGCCGTCCTCGGAGACGCCGTCCCAGTCCTCCCAGATGGTGGTGGCGCCCCGGTCGAGCATGCCCAGCCAGGAGGGGGAGGTCCGCTGCCGCAGCAGCCGGTAGGCCACGTCCGGGTGACCGGTGTCCGCGAGCACGGGGAGCAGGTCCGCTGTTGAGAGAAAGCCTGTGGTGAGGTGGCCGCCGGCCGCGTCGATGAGGGCAACCAGGTGCCAGGCGGCCTTGTCGCGCAGGTCATCGGGCACGAGGTCGAAGGCGAGGGCGCGTACATAGCCGGCCTGGGTGCCGGACTTCGTGCGGCCCTCGGCGTCGAGGAACTCGCTCTGCCACGCCCGGCGCACCTTCTCGGCCGTTGCGCGGTAGTGGGCCGCGTCGTCGGCGTGGCCCAGCACCTCGGCGACGGCGGCGAGAGTGCGTACGGAGCGGTACAGGTAGGCGGTGCCGACCTCGCCCTTGTCGGCGGTGTACCAGGCGATGGGGTCGCTCATCACGGGGTCGATGAGGGATCCGTCGGCAGCGCGCTGCTTCGGCTCGGTCCACTCTCCCCAGTGGAAGGAGCCGTCCCAGATGAACTCCTCGTGGGGGAGTGGGCCGGCCGAGCGTTCGACGCGGGAGGGGTGCCGGGCGGTGCGGGCGGTGGCGAGTGCCCACTCGACCCAGCGCCGCATCGCGGGCCAGTTCTCGGCGAGGGCGCCCTGGTCGCCGTAGGTCTCGTAGAGCACCCACGGGACGTGGACGATGGCGTCGCCCCAGCCGGCCGAGCCGGTGATCGCGTTCGCCATCGGGTCGTCGTGGGTTTTGAGCCGGTTGGCGTCGGGGGAGGAGTTGACCACGCGGCCGTCGTCGAGCTGGTCGTCGCGGACCGAGCACAGCCACTTGCGGCTGAAGCCGTCCACGTCGTACAGGCGCGCGGCGGTCGGCACGAAGATCTGGTAGTCGCCCGTCCAGCCGAGGCGCTCGCGGGTGGGGCAGTCGGTCGGGATGTCGACGGCGTTGCCGCGGAAGCTCCAGCGGGCCGCCTCATGCAGGCGGTTGAGGTCGTCGTCGCTGCAGGTGAAGGTGGCCGTCGGGCGCAGGTCGGTGTGCACGACCTGCATGGTCACGCTCGCCGGGTCCACGGCGCGGGAGATGCGCGCGTACCGGAAGCCGTGCACCGTGTGCCGGGGCTCGAACACCTCGCCGAGCCTTCCGGAGGAGACGACTTCGTCGCGCTGCACGAACGGGATCGCCGCCTCACCCGGCTTCTGGCTGTCCAAATGTGTCGTCGTCAGGTCCCCGGTCGGGTCCAGGTGCTCGCCGTGGTCGATCACGGTGCGGGTACCGGCCGGGCCGAGGTCGGTGAGGGTGATCCAGCCGGAGGCGTTCTGGCCGAAGTCCACGATGTACGCGCCGTCGTCGTGCCGGGTCACCGAACGCGCGGGAAGCTGCTCGACCCGCCGCACCGGAGGGGCCGGGGACCAGCTGATCGGCGGCGCGCTGACCGCATCGACGAGCGCGGGCCGGGTCGTGCCGCGTTCGGCGGTGAAGTCCGTCGTCTGGCCGTTCATGAGGTCGGCGGCGACGATGGCGCCGGGGCGCGAGGTCCAATCCTCGCCGGTGACCGCGACCGTCTCGGTGCCGTCGGCGTAGCGGACGTGGAGCTGGAGCCTGGCCGCGGTGACGGTGCCCCAGGAGTCGCGCTTGCGCCAGGTGCCGACGCTGCCCCGGTACCAGCCGTCCGACAGCAGGATCTCCAGGTCGTTGCCGCCGCCGCGGAGCAGCGCCGTCACGTCCGCGGCCTGCGCGTGGAGCGTGTCGGCATACGACGTCCATCCCGGCGCCAGCTCGGCCGTCCCTACCCGCGTACCGTTGACGAACGCCTCAAAGACGCCGAGCGCGGTGGAGTAGAGCCGAGCCGAGGCGATGTCGCCCCGCAGCTCCACACCGCCGGCGAGAACGTAGGCCGGACGCGGTTGCTTGTCGTCCTCCTGCGGGGAGATCCAACGCGCCGACCAATCCCCGTCCAGCAGGGCCGACTCGAACGCGTGCCAGGGCGACCACTCGGACCACCGTCCGCCACTGTGCGTGCGAACCCGCCAGGCGACGCACTGCCGGCTGCGCAACGGCGGCAGCGGCCATTCGAGGAACAAATGCCGCGCCGAGCCGGCGTTCTCCACCACCTTCTCGACGCCGTCCACGCGCAACTGGAGATCGTAGCCGTCCTGCCCGCTCCATTCCCGTGGCAGCTTCCACGACAGCCGGGGCGCGGGGCCCGAGACGACGAACTGGTCTCCGCCGCTGTCGATCTGCAGGTCATAGGGCGATTGGCTCATCCTCGTCCTCCAACTCGGGTGACATGGTCCACGTGGTCAGCGGGGAGACGGCTACCGGACGGACTTGACCTTGAACAGGATGAGCAGGCCGCCGATGAGAGCGAGCACGGCCCCGGCAAGGTAAAGCACGGTGTAGTTCTTCTCCGCACCGGCCGCGCCGATCGTGATGATGAACGGGGCGATGAGCGGGGCGATCGCACTGGGGATCTTCTGGGCGAACGCGACCACCGCCATGTAGCGGCCTGCCTGAGCTCGGTCAGGCAGAACCGCGAAGACGATCGCCTGGTCGACGGCGGCGAACACGGCGATGGCGAGTTGCATCAGCACCGCGCCCACGATCAGCGGCGGCAACGAATAGGCGAAGGCCTCGACGCAGGCGCCGGCGACGAACAGGAGCGCGCCGATGAAGGTGAACAGCTTGCGCCGGCGGAGCTTGTCGGACAGGAATCCGCCGGCCAGTGCTCCCACGGATGCCGCGACAACGCCCAGGATCCCGATGGAGGCCACGACCCCCGCGACCTCCCTGACGGGCAGGTCGAGGCGCTGGGCGTAGAAGAACGTGCCGAAGGTCGTGTTGAAGTACAGGCCCATGAAGAAGATGAAGCGACCGAGCCAGTTCCACCCGAAGTCGGGATATTTCCTGGGGTTGAAGACGAAGCTCGCGAACAGCTCCTTCGCGCTGACGTGAGTGGAGTGCACGAGATCGTGCGAGCTGCCTTCAGCCTTGAGGATCGGAAGCAGGACGAGCATGACGGCGCCGATGAGTCCGGGCACCATGAACACCAGGAACATGCTCGATGACACGGCGTAGGCGATGCCGATGCCGATCACGGGGGCGATCTGCGTCGTGAGGCCGGTCAGGGCCGACACCCGGCCGCGCTGCTCCTCGGGGACATGATCGGCCTGCAGGTTCTGGATCGCTCCGCCCGCCGTCGACCAGCCGATCATCCCGAACACCCATCCCAGACCGATCAGCGGAACGGTGGGCGCGGTGGCGACGACGACCAGCGCGGCCAGACCGAGAAGCGCTCCCATGGCCAGGAAAGGCGCGCGCCGCCCGAACCGCGACCGGGTGCGATCGCTCCACATGCCGATCAGCGGGCTGAGCACGAGATAGACCAGCTGTGCGGTGCCGGTGACGTAGCCCAGCGTCTCTTCCTGCCCCGGCGCGATGTCAGAGATGCGTACGGCGAGCCCGTACGTCAGCGGGACCATCAGCGCGATCGAAGCCCCGAAACTGGCGATCATCAGCAACGCGATGTAGCCCGCGCTGATGCGCTGCAGCGGTGGCGCCGCGATGTCCACCTGCTCAGGCCCGGGCACGTCGTGGGCGCCCGTCACCGGGCGGGGTGCTGCGGCTCCCACGGCGAGGGCGTCACTGTCCGGTCGTTCTTCGACCACTGGGGCTCCTCTTGGGTTAGGTGTTGCCACCGGGCGCGCAGGCCCACGAATGCAGCGCGCGCTCGGAATCTCTGACGGTCGCGTCCGTGCGCGCCCCCCGCACTAGGCAAAAGTAACCACAGTGGAAACTTTTTAGCAATACTAGACTCAGGACCGATCGAGGCGGGCGACGCCGCCTCGAGGTGCAGCAGCCGACCGAAGGACGTTCGTGACCGCTCCTGAACAGGGCAAGGAACCCGCAAGACGCCGTCGGGGCCCGAACGCCTCCACCCCGGCCCGGCGCGCGCAGATCGTCCGTGCCGCGCTGGAGAGTTTCGCTCAGCACGGTTACGAGCGGGCGTCATTGCGGGACATCGCTGCGCGGGCAGGCGTGACGCACGTGGCGTTGCTCCGCCACTTCTCCGGCAAGGACGAACTCCTCCTGGCCGCGCTGGCCCAGCGGGAAGAGGATGAGGAGAAACTGGCGGAGCAGATCATCCAGTCCGGTCTGGCCGGGGGAAGCGTCCTGAGCGCGGTGCTCCGTGACGAGTTCAAGGACCCCGACTACCAGCGCAACTGGATGGCGCTGGCCATCGCGGCAACCGACCCCGCGCATCCCGCGCACGAGTTCTTCGCCAGCAGGCGCGAGCGCATGCGAACACGCTTCAACAGCAGCCCGCTGCCCACCTCGCGAGACAGCGCGTACCTTTCGGCGGACGAGAAGGTCACTCTGGTGCTGGCCATGGTCGACGGCCTGCGCATCCAATCCCTGCTCGATCCGTCTCGTGAAACCCTCAGGCTCCTTGAGGTCTTCATGACACTGGTCGTCACCCCTGACGCTTCTCCCGGCACTGCCCCTCATTCCTGAACTAAAGGAGACCTTTCATGTCCACTGCCGATGTGTCGGGCAAGTCCCTGGCCGAGCTCGTTTCCCTGAAGGGGCGGCGTGCGGTCGTCACCGGAGGCGGGCGCGGGCTGGGCAAGGCCATCGCGTCGCGCCTGGCCGAGGCCGGAGCCGACCTGCTGATCGGCGACCTCGACGAAGAGCTGGCCGCGACCGCCGCCAAGCAGCTCGCCGAGCGCCACGGGGTGCGCGCGATCGGCGTCGCCATGGACGTCACCGATGCGGCGGCCGTGGCCGCCGCGGCCGACCGCGTGGTCGCCGAACTCGGCGGCCTGGAGGTCTGGGTGAACAACGCCGGCATCTTCCCGGCCGTACCCCTGCTGGAGATGACCGAGGAAACATGGGACCAGGTGTTCGCCGTGAACGCGCGCGGCACCTTCGTCGGTGCGCGCGAGGCGGCGCGACGCATGTCAACCGCGGGCAAGGGCGGTGTCATCGTGAACATCGTCTCGACCGCCGGCTTCCGTGGCAGCGCGCCGGGCCTGGCCGCCTACGTCGGCTCCAAGCACGCCGCCCGCGGCCTCACACGCGAGCTGGCCCTCGAACTGGCTCCGCTGGGCATCCGCGTGCTGGGGGTCGCGCCGAGCTTCGTCCCCACGGAGGGCAACATGATGATGGCCGCGGCCGCCGGCGTGAACCTCGACGACATCCCGCCGACCGACCTCATGCTGAACAGCCCGATCGGCCGGATCGGCACCCCGGACGACATCGCGCGCGTCGCCCTGTTCTGCGCTTCGGACCTGTCGGCCTTCATGACCGGCAGCACCCTGCTCGCCGACGGCGGCGACACCGCCTGAGCGGACATCTACCGGCCGGGAGAAGCCGCACGTCGCCGGTGCCCTACTCCGTGCCCGGCGGTTTGCGGCCGGCGAGCGGCTTCCAACGTGCGCGCAGTGCGTGGGCGGCGGCCTTGGGTCTGCGGTCGCGGGTGAACACGCCCTTTTTGTTGCCGTCGACGCGGTGGATGCCGTGGGAGGTCTGGAAGTCGGCGAAGTTCCACACGTGCTCGCCGATGAACGCCTCGATGCGGTCGAAGACGCGGTGGTTCATCTCGAGGTAGGCCTGCTGGTACTCCTCGGTCCACGGGGTGTCCCACACCGAGTGCAGGCCGGGCATGGTGTCGGCGCCGTACTCGCTCATCATGATGGGCTTGCCGTATGTGCCGGCCCAGCCGCGCAGGTCGTGCTCCAGGTAGGTCTCGGCGGTGGCGAGGTCGCCGGTGGCGACGTACCAGCCGTAGTAGCGGTTGATGCACAGGACGTCGAAGAGGTCGGCGATGCGGTCGTTCTCATGCGTGGCGAAGATCACGGCCGCGTAGCTCACCGGGCGGGTGGGGTCGAGCTTGCGGGTGAGCTCCACTAGCGGCTCGAAGTACTCGCGTGCGCCCTCCTCGTTGGAGGACGGCTCGTTGGCGATGCACCACATGACGACGCTGGGGTGGTTCTTGTCCCGGGCGATCAGCTCGCGGATCGCCTGGGCGTGCGCCTCGTGGGTGGCCTCGCCGAAGGTCTCCGGTGAGAAGGTGGGCCGGGGCGGAGCGCCGGTGAGGCCGGAGGCGACGGCAAGGTTGAGCCCGACGGCGGCGGTCTCGTCGATGACGACGATGCCGTGCCGGTCGGCGAACTCCATCACCTCCTCGGCGTAGGGGTAGTGCGAGGTGCGGAAGGAGTTGGCGCCGATCCAGTCCATGAGCTGGAAGTCGTGGACGAGGTAGGCGTTGTCATGACCTTTGCCGCGTACGGGCGTGTCCTCGTGCTTGCCGAAGCCGGTGAAGTAGAACGGCTCGCCGTTGATGAGGAACTGCGTGCCGCGCACCTCCACGGTCCGTACACCGAACGGCTGGGTGTAGCTGTCGATCACCTGGTCGCCGTCGAGCACTTCGACGAGCAGGTCGTAGAGGTAGGCCGCGCCCGGCCGCCACGGCGTCACGTCGTCGATGCGCAGGGTGCCGTACGCACCGTCCGCCGTCGCGACCTCCGTGCCGGTGGCGTCGAGCGCTCGCACCCGGACCGGCGCGGGTGCGCTGGTCCGGATCGCATACTCGACCGTGCCGGTTCTTTCGTCGAGGGCGGTCACGATCGTGATGTCCTCGACGTGCACGGGCGGGCGGCTGCAGAGCCACACCGAGCGGGCCAGGCCCGCGTAGTTGTAGAAGTCGTGCAGGTACGTCTGCCGGCGCCGCCCGTCGGCGGTGACGGTGATCGTGCCGGGCGGGATCGTGGTGTCGGTCAGTTCGTTGCTGACGCCGATGGTGAGGCGGAACTCCTGCCCGGCGCGCACGTGCTCGGTGATGTCGGCGTCGAACGGCGTGTAGCCGCCGGTGTGCTCGGCGACGAGGATGTCGTCGACGTAGACGCGGCCGTGGTGGGTGGCGGCGTCGACGCGCAGGACGACGCGTTCGCCGGCCCAGCCGCGCGGCACCCGCACCTGGCGCTGGTACCAGGCCCAGCCCACGTGGTCGCGGATCGCGCTGTCGGTGAACAGGTCGTTGTAGCTGGCCGGGACCGCCGCCTCCAGCGTGGTGTCCAGCGGGCCGGGGCCGCCGTCGAGGGCGAAGCGCCACAGGCCGTCGAGATTCACCAGCTCGCGGGTGGAGGTGGAACGCGGTCGCAGCATCAGATCTCCCCACGGCGGGCGACCTCGCCCAGCCAGGCCAGGCTCGGCTTGGGGTGCCGCTCGAACGTGGTGCGGTCGACGGCGATGAGACCGAAGGTCGGCTCCCAGTGGCCCCACTCGAAGTTGTCCAGCGCGGTCCAGTGGAGGTAGCCCCGGACGTCGATGCCGTCGTCCATCGCGGCGAACAGGTGGCCGAGGGCCTCGGAGGTGTACGCGATCCGCCGCGTGTCGTCGGGAGTGGCGATGCCGTTCTCGGTGATGAGGATCGGCGTGCGGCCGGTCGTCTCCCAGGCGTGCCGGACCGCGATGCCGAGCGCGTCGGGCCGGTAGGCGTTGCCGGTCATCGTGTTGTCCGGGTGCTGCGGGTGCGGGACGACGCCGTTCTCGTCGACGGCCTGGCTGGAGTAGGACTGCACGCCGATGAAGTCGTCACCGCGGGCCGCCTCCAGGTAGAGGTCCTCGCGGACGTAGCGCACCTCCCGCAGCTTGTCCTCGTTGCCGGGGGTCGCGGTGAGCGACTGGCAGGCCACCGTCCAGCCGACGGCCGCCCCGGTGTGCTGCTTCAGGACCGCGCGGGCCGCGTCGTGTGCCTCGGCCAGCCGCGCGCCGATCTTGGGGTCGGGGTCGGGCAGCACGGGTCGTGCGGCGCCTTCGACGGTGGGGCTCATCCACTCCTCGGTGGACCGCTGGGGCTGTGCGTCCCGGGCCATCCCGATCATGAGGGCGAGCATGTTGGGCTCGTTGAGCGTGCACACCCATTCGACGCCGTCGAGAATGCTCGCGGCCTCCCGGACGTAGGCCTCGAAGCGCTCGATCGCCTGGTTGCCCAGCCATCCGCCGGTCTCGGCGAACCACCGCGGGTTCGTGAAGTGGTGCAGGGTGACGACCGGGGCGAGCCCCAAGTCCAAGGCGGTGTCGATCATCCTGCGGTAGTGGGCGAGCTCGGCTCGGGAGAACTCCCCGGGAACCGGCTCGATGCGGGCCCATTCGATGCCGAAGCGGTAGGCGTTGAGCCCGGCCTCGGCCAGCAGGCGCATGTCCTCGGCGTAGCGGTGGTAGCTGTCGACCGCGTCGCCGCTGCGCTGCATGCCGGGCATCTGCTGTTCGAGAGCCCACCAGTCGCTGTTGACGTTGTTGCCTTCGATCTGGTGCGGCGCTGTGGCCGCACCCCAGAGGAACCTGGAGGGGAGCTGGGGCATGGTTGAGTTCCTTGCTCGAGACCATGGGTTGTGACGCTGGCGCCAAACGCTAGCATGAAAACCGAAACGCGATACTAATTTGGAGGAGCGTCCATGGCGGCATCCGGCAACCGCGGCCCGTACGCGAAGACGGCGGCGGTGCGGCGGCGCGTCCTCGAGGCCTGCGTGGACGCCTTCGGCGAAACCGGCTTCTACGGCGCGACCATGAAGGACATCGCCAAGCGCGCGGGCATCAGCCACACCGGGCTGCTGCACCATTTCCCGCGGAAGGAGGACCTGCTCCTCGGGGTGCTGGAGCTGCGCGACGAACGCGGTACCGAGTTCCTGGAATCGGCCAAGGTGCTGGACCCCGCGGCCGATCCCGTCGAGACGCTCAAGGGCATGATCGCCGTCATCGTCGACAACGAACTGCAGCCGGGGCTCATGGAGCTGCACTGCGTCGTGTCAGGCGAGGCCACCTCTCCCGATCACCCCGCGCACGCCTACTACGCCGAGCGCTACCGCAATCTCCGCCGCTTCTACGCCGACACCTTCACCGCGCTCGTCGAACGCAACGGACTGCGCCCGACGATCGACCCCGAGACGCTGGCCACCATGACCATCTCCCTCATCAACGGCCTGCAGGCCCAGTGGCTCTTCGACCGCGACTCCGTCAAGGTCGAGTCCGCGATCCGCCAGTTCCTCCTCTCGGTCATCCCGGGGCTTCCACCCGAGGCCTTCTCGTAGGGCCTGCGCCTCATTCCTACGGCTTCGTGGTCATCGGTCCGGCTTTTCCACCGTGACCAGCACGTCGACCGGGTCGCAATCTGGGGCGGCGGCGGTCAAGCGGATGGTGCCGGGCGCGGTCGGCTTGACCACGGCGAGCGCACGGCCCTCGTAGGTGTGGTGCTCGGTCGCGTCGAACCGTTCCTTGGTCGACGGGTCGGCGCTGCCGAAGCCGATCAGCGTCCCGTCACCGGAGACGTCCACCCGCACGGGCCGGTCGGCTGCGGTGTGCACTGTCCCGGCCGAATCGACCAGGGTGAAGGTGATATAGGCGAGGTCGCCGACACCCGCCGTGATGACCGGTCGATCGGGTACGGCCTGCAGCACAACGGGGCCGGTCGCGGTGCGCAGGATATCGCGGCCGGATTCGACGCCGTCGCAGTAGGCGATGGCGAGCAGTTCGCCTGGCTCGTAGGCGGTCTCGAACTCGGTGCGGAAGCGGTGTTGTTCGCCGACCGGGTTGCGTCCGAGGGAGCGGCCGTTGACCAGCAGTTCGACCTCGTCCGCGGCGCTGTACACCTCGACGATGATCGGGGCGGTTTCGTGGCCGGGCCAGGTCCAGCCGGCGAGGGTGTCGCTCCAGGCCCACCGGCTGCTCGTGACGGTCTTGCCATGGTGCTGCGGCCGCTGGACCGCGATATAGGGCTGGACGCGCAGGCCGAAAACGATCTCCCGGTAGTAGGAGACGGGACGTCGGTGGCCGGTGATGTCGAGGTCGCCGCAGCCGGCCAGCAGGTACGGATACGGCGCGGCGAACGTGGGATGCGGAGTGTCCGATGTGGAGTACTGCGGTCGGCCGATACCGACCTCGCCCAGGTAATCCCAGCCGGTCCAGGTGAAATCGCCGATGACATGGCTGTGCTGCTTGACCAGTCGCCAGTTGTCGTCAATGCGGGTCGGGAAGGTCTCCGTGCCCAGGATGATCCGGTTCGGGAACAGCGTGCGGTCACTCGCGTAGCGGATTTCCGAGTAGTTCATCCCGGCCACGTCGAGCACGCTGTAGGACTCGGCGGTGCGGGTGGTGACCAGTTCGGAGGCGGCGACGGCGTTCACGTCGAATCCGCTGTCGGCCATCAGGGTGTTGATGCCGGTGTCCTCGCCTCCCTCGGCTCGCAGGTCGGTGAGATCGGGCAGCAGAGCCAGCAGGTTGTTGATCGCGTTGGTGAGGAAGCGGGTGTCGTCCAGTGAACGAACCTTCTCGGCGAGTCTGCGGCTCCACATGGCCCCGGTGGGTGAACCGGTTTCGGGGATTTCGTTGCCGAGGGAGTAGAGGACGACGCTGGGATGGTTGTAGTCCTTGGCCACCATCGCCTCGATATCGCGTTCCCACCATTCGGGGAAGTTGAGGCTGTAGTCGAACGGGTTCTTGCCCCAGGTCCACATATCGAACGTCTCGTCCACCACGAGCATGCCGAGGCGGTCGCAGGCGTCGAGCATCGCGATGCTCATGGGATGGTGCGACATGCGGATCGCGTTGAATCCCGCGTTCTTGAGCAGCCGCACGCGGCGCTCCTCGGCTTGGGCGAACGTCGCGGCGCCCAGCGGTCCGTTGTCGTGGTGCATGCAGGCGCCGCGCAGCTTGACCGTCTCGCCGTTGATCCGCAACCCGTGCTCGGGGTCCAGACGCAAGGACCGGATGCCGAAGGCGACCTCCACGGCGTCGATGTCCGTCAGGGACACCGCGCACGTGTACAGTGCGGGCGAGTCCGGGCTCCACAGCGAGGGGTCGCGGACGTAGAGGCGCCGGCGAGCGATGGCCGCTTCGCGAGGCTGTACCGTGATCGGCGTGGTGTCCGATGCGACGACGGTTCCCGCGGCATCGCGGATCTCCGTGACCAGTTCGACGGTGCGGATGTCGATGGAGTCGTTCTCGATCGTGGTCGCGACCTCCACCACCGCACGTTCGGTGTCGATGTCCGGGGTGGTGACGCGGACGCCGTCCGGGCTGATGCGGACCACATCGCCGACGAGCAGCCAGGTGTCGCGGTAGATGCCCGCGCCGGAGTACCAGCGCGAGTCCTGATGGGTGCGGCACTCCACCCGGATCTCGTTGTTCTCGCCGAACCGCAGGAACCGGTCGGCGTCGATGAAGAACCGCGAGTATCCGTACGGGCGCTGCCCGGCGTAGTTTCCGTTGACGAACACGGTGGCGTCCCGGTAGACGCCCTCGAACTCCAGCATGACCCGCTTGCCCCGGTGCTCCTCGGGTGCGAAGAACGTCTTGCGGTACTCGTACGCCCCACCGGGGAAATAGGCGGTCGCGGCGCCGTCCATGGTGGGCTCGCGGTCGCGGGTGATCATCGCGTCATGCGGCACCGTCACCGCCTCGTACGGGACCGCGGTTCCGGCCAGTTCGGCAAATGGATTGACCTTCGGACGGAACTGCCAGTTGTCGTTGAACGATGTGCGGATCACGTAACTCCTCAGTCGCCATGTGCATGCGGGGTGAGCGGCACGTGCCCTCACCCCGACGGCATCTGCGTTTCGGCATCGGCGGGACGTGGGTGGGGAGACGCGGTGGAGCGCCGGATGACCAGGCTCGGAATGACCGAGAAGTGCACAGCCGCCGAGCGGCCTTCGATGCGCTCGAGCAGCAGCCGCCCGGCCGTCCGGCCCATGACGACTCCGTCCTGGTTGACGGTGGTCAACGCGATGTTGGGATGAGCGGCCAGTCTGGTGTTGTCGTAGCCGGCCACGGAGACGTCGCCGGGGACGGACAGGCCGGCCTCGTGCAGCGCGGCCAGGACGCCGAGAGCCGCCTCGTCGGCACCGGCGAAGATCGCGGTGGGGCGCGGAGAGCGGCTCAGCAGTTCGCGGGCGCCGTGGTAGCCGCCTTCCTCGGAGTAGGAGGTCGCGGCGACGGCGATCTCGTCGGCGAACCCGTGCTCGCGCATCACTCGCTCGTAGGTGTCGGCTCTGATGTGCGGCATCTGGTCGGCCGGCCGTCCGTGCTCCTGCTGGAAGGTGATGTGCCCGATGCGACGGTGGCCGAGCCCGATCAGGTGTTCCATGACGAGCTCGGAGCCGATGCGGTCGTCGTCGACGATCGAGTCGTACGCCGGCGACCGGTCGTGCCGGCCGAGCACCAGGGTGGGGATCTCGCGTGCCACTTGCTCCAGCTGTCCGCGGCCGGAAAGCGGAGCGATCAGGAGGATGCCGTCCACCTGCCGGTCTATCAGAGCGTCCAGGGCACGTTTCTCGGTCTTGTCGCGGGTGCCTCCCTGGATCATGATCGCCTGGTAGTCGGACTCGGTGAGCTGATCCACCAGGCCGGTCATGATCTCGGCGTAGAACGGGATCCCGATGTGCTGCATGAGCACGCCGATGGTGAACGACCGTCCGCGCAGCGCCCGCGCGGCCGCCTGAGGGCGATAGCCGAGCTCGTCGATGGCCCGCTTGACGCGGTCTCGCATGGACTCGCTGACGCCGTAGTCGTTGCGGATGACCTTGGAGACGGCCGCCTTAGAGACTCCGGCGTGTTTCGCCACGTCAGAAATGGTCACTCTTCGTCGTCGCTCAGGCGCGACCATGGGGATCCCTTCTCGAACCGAGTCCTGCCGATTCTACGGTGCCGAGATCGTCGCGCACGTAGACCGGTCTATGCAAGATAGCCGAAGATCGAGAACTTGCCCCTCTCGGCTACCAGTGATGCCGTAGACCGGTACACATTTTTCCTTGACCTGCTCGCGGCGTAACGGCTACGTTAACTCGCATTCGGGGCCCTGCCCCGCCCCCTGCCGACGACTCCGTGTCGAACGGCGGTCCCTGCATCCACTGCAGCTGAGACTCAAGATTCAAGGAAAGGCGAGGATGCCCGAAGCAATCGACCGGCGCCACCTCGTGCGACGGCACAACCCCGTGCTGACGTCCGCGCACCCCGCTGACGTCCTCACGGTCGGCAACGGTGACATCGCGCTCACGGTCGACATCTCCGGACTGCAGACGTTCCCGTTCTTCCACGAGCTTGTCCCCGATCCGCACCGCGTCGTTCACGATGGGCTGTCCGGTCTGCCCGAGCAGCGCCCGCGCGTATTCGACGCCGACGACTTCCAGATCCCCTTGCGCACCCAGTCGACCTGGGGCTGGTACGAGACGCGCACCGACCGGGAGCTCCGACTCGAGGACGCGACCACCCTGTACGAGACGTCCCGCGGCCCGGTGCCCTATCTCGACCGCATGGGTCTCCAACGTGCCGGCGATCCGATTGCCGACGAGTTCGTCGCGGGTGCGTGGTTCCACTTCAATCCCCGCCGCGCTCACCTCGGCCGTCTCGCTCTGGTCCGCCCCGACGGGACGGGGCTAGACGATCCGACCGCGTTGTCCGACGTCCGCACCGAGCTCGACCTGTGGACGGGGTCGGTCCAGGCCGAATACGTCCTCGACGGCGAGGGCGTCCACGTCACCACCGTCGCCGACCCGCGGGATCACTGCTTCGCCGTGCGGGTCGAGTCCGACCTGCTGCTCCGCGGATGGGGCGTTGCATGGGTGTTCGACGAACAGCCGGACGACCTCGCCGCCTTCGAACTCCCGCTCGCGCAAGAGACGGTCTGGGACCAGCGGACGGAGGGCCACTGGAACGCCCGGCGCAGGGTGGAAGCGCTGACCTACAGCGTAGACGTCCGCACCACCGGCAGCCTGCGGAAGGGAGCCGAGTCCGTCGTCGCGCACACAGGGGCCAATGTCCTCGAGGTCGTTGTGACGCTGACGCCGGATCATCGCCGGCAGCAGGACAAGGACGGTTTCTCCGCCGTCAGCGAGTCCGCGGAGACATGGTGGGCAGAGCACTGGAGCACCGGTGCCGCGGTCAGCCTCGCGGGGAGCACGGACGCGCGAGCTCCGGAACTCGAACGTCGCATCGTTCTCTCGCAGTACCTCATGGCCGTCAACAGCGCCGGCGTCACGCCTTCCGCGGAGTCCGGCCTGACGTACAACACCTGGACGGGGAAGTTCCACCTCGAGATGCACTGGTGGCATGCGGCGCATTTCCCGATGTGGGGTCGAGGGCATCTGCTCGAGCGCAGCATGCGTTGGTATCACGGCGCCCTGGAGGCGGCGAAAGCGACCGCCCGCCGGCAGGGGTACCGCGGAGCCCGCTGGCCGAAGCAGACCGATCCGTCCGCGCGCGAGTCGCCGAGCAACATCGGCGTTTTCCTCCTGTGGCAGCAGCCGCACGTGATCTACCTGCTGGAGCTGCTGCGTGGCGACGGGCGCGACGAGTCGTTCCTGCGAAGTCACTACCCGCTCGTCGAGGCGACCGCCGACTTCATGGCCGACTTCGCCGAGGAGCGCGACGGATCGTTCGAGCTGCCGCCTCCGCTCATCCCCGCGCAGGAGAGCTACCTCGTCGACCGGGCGACGAACGCCGATCCGACCTTCGAGCTGGCGTACTGGTCGTGGGCGCTCGGCGTGGCGAACGAGTGGAGAACTCGGCTCGGTCTCGAACCGAGCGAGGAGTGGGACCGGGTGGCGCGGAACCTGCGCCGGCCCGCATTGCTGCCCGATGGCACATATGCCGCGATCGCGACGCCCCCGCTGCTCATCCGTAAGGATCACCCGTCCATGCTCATGGCGTTGGGGTGGCTACCGGATACCGACCTCGTGGACCCGGCCACAATGTCCGCGACGCTCGATTCCGTATGGGAGCACTGGGACCTGCAGTCCAGCTGGGGCTGGGACTACCCCGTCATGGCGATGACCGCAGCCCGCCTCGGCGACGTCGGCCGTGCCATCGACGCCCTCCTGCTCCCGTCGCCCAAGAACGTGTTCCTCCCCAACGGACACAACCCGCAAATGCCGGGATTCCTCACGATTTATCTGCCGGCGAACGGAGGACTGCTGGCCGCGATGGCGCACATCGCCACGGCGGTGGACCAGGGCGCGGAGCTTCCCGACGGTTGGCTGATCACGTCAGAAGGACTGGGCGCGCTTCCCCGCCCCAGCGTCATGTCCTCATGCACACGGAAGGAGAAACGGTTAGCCGCCAGCCGGCCGACATGGTCGGCGAACCCCATCCAAGGCTTCCAAAGGTGAGGACCATGGGTACAAACTCCACAGCACGCGGCGCTCGTCGCCGCACCATCATCGCGGCAGGATCAATGGCGATCGTCGGGGCGCTTGCTCTGGCAGGTTGTTCGTCGTCCGACGAATCCGCCACCGGGGACGTCGGACTGACATTCATGAACCAGTCGCGCGGACAAGAGGCCGCGCTCACCCAACTCGCGCAGCAGTACACGAAAAAGACCGGCGTCAAGATCACCATTGACACGCCCGGGCCGGCCGACTACCTGCCCAAGCTCCAGGCGAAGGCGCAGTCCAGATCCATGCCCGACATCTATTCGTCGTTCGACGCGACCCAGATGGCGCCGTTCTACAAGGCCGGCTGGGCGATGGACCTTTCTCCCCAGTTGAACGCCGGTTGGAGTAAGAACTTCAGCCCTGCCGTGATCAGAATGTCGACGTTCAAGGAGGGCAACAACCTCGGGGTCAAGCCCGGCGTCTACTCGGTGCACTGGGAAACGCAGACGTACGGCTTCCTCATCAATCCCGCGCTGACCGGAATGTCGCTGAAAAACCCGCCCGCGACGACTGCCGCGTTCATCGATGCGCTCGCTACCGCGGACGGAGCGGATTTCTCCATTGCGGCCTCGCAGACACCGTACTTCATCCAGGCCCTCGCCTCGAACTGGCTGACGGACGCCGAGATCGAAGCAACCCTCAACGGGAAATCGAGTTGGAAACAGGACGGCTGGCGCAACGCCTTCCAATTCCTGGTCGACCTGAAGAAGGCCGGCGTCATCGCCAACGGCGCTCTTCCCGGCGGCCAGGACGACAACCCGAACGTGGAGTCGTCCTTCTTCACCAAGTCGGTGGCCGCGATCTTCGACGCCTCTCCCGGCGTCTCGGTGGGTCTGAGGACGAACCCGGAGTTCGAGGACTACTTCTCCACCGGGCTTCCCACGGCTCCCGGAAACGTCCACGAGCCGCGCTCGCCGGGTATCCCTGGGAAGGGCGCGGTGATCAACCCGAGGGGCGAGGATCCTGAGAAGGCGCTCGCGTTCGTGAAGTGGCTGACCGAGCCCGAGCAGCAGGCGGTGTTCGCCAAGGTCGCTCGCATCCTCCCCACCAACCCGGAACTTCTCGCCGGCGCGGACATCCCCGACCAGCTCGCGGGCTTCGCCGCCGGTGTGAAGGGCATGCAGGTCATGTCAGCGACCTTCACTCCTGACGTGAACACCGCGATCAAGGCGGAGTCCCAGCGCCTGGTGCTGGGCGAGGCGACGGTGGACGACGTACTCGCCACCATCCAGGCGGCGCAGGATCGCACGTCATGACGACGTGGCAACTCGCGGTTCCCGCGCGGCGGCCTTCAGCGCCGCGCGGGAGGCGCACTCTCCGGCGCAACCTGATCGGCTGGTTGTTCCTGGCTCCGGCCGTGGCGCTCATCGGGATCTTCACGATCACCCCGTTCGCGCAGGCGATCCTGTTGAGCTTCCAGTCCTGGGACGGCGTCAGCCCCGACACCCCATGGGTGGGACTGGCCAACTACGACTTCGTCGCATCCGACCCGATCTTCTGGGCGTCCATGCGCAACGTCCTCTTCTTCGGTGCCGTCGGCTTCATCCTCGGCAACGGAATCGCCTTGGTCATGGCGCTGGCCGTCAACAGCATCACCCGCGGCAAGACGTTCTTCCGCACCGTCTTCTACTTGCCGGGCGTGTTGTCGGTGGTCGTCGTCGGCCTGCTGTTCTCGTTCATCCTGGCCCCTGGATCCGGCATCCTCAATCGGCTCCTCGGCCTGGTGGGGTTGGGCACGCTCCAGCAGAACTGGCTGGGCGAGCCGGCCGTCGCGCTGCCCGCCGTGGCGGCGGTGTTCGTGTGGTTCCACTGGGGGTTCGGCTTCCTGCTCTTCCTCGCGGGGCTGCAAGACGTGCCGAAAGAACTGTACGAGGCCGCCGAACTCGACGGCGCGAACCGCTGGTCGAAGTTCCGCTACGTCACCTGGCCGCAGCTGGCTCCGGTCACGTCGATCGTGAGTCTTCTCACCCTGCTCGCCGCGCTCCAGATCTTCGGGACCGTGCAGGTGCTGACCAACGGCGGACCGGGTCACCACACGATGGTGCCGACCCTCGCGATCTACAACGAGGCGTTCGTCAACTGGCGTTACGGCAGTGCCGCGGCCATGTCGGTCATCTTCGGCGGCGCCCTCGTGCTGCTGTCCGTGATCCAGCTCGCGATCACCAGGCGGAGGTCCCGCGTATGAGCAGCCGGACGACCGACGAGATGTCCGTCGCTTCAGCACCGGCCGGCACGGCCGAAGGCGGGACTCGTCCACCTCGACGGGGAGCACGCCTCGACAAGGTCGGACTGTACGGACTGCTGAGCGTCGCCGCACTGATCGCGCTGTTCCCCCTGCTGTGGATGCTGTCCGGATCTCTGCAGAGCCTCAAGGAACTGCTCGCGAACGACAGCTTCCTGCCCGCCGACCCGCAGTGGGACAACTACGTCACCGCATGGGTTCAGGGGGAACTCGGCATCTACCTGCGCAACAGCGTGATCTACACGGGGTCCGCCGTCATCGGCATCCTGCTGGTGTCCAGCCTCGCCGGGTACGCGCTCGCGCGACTCGACTTCGCGGGCAAGGGCGTGTTCACGTTCGTCATCCTCGCCGTGATGATCATCCCTGCGCCCGCCATGTTCCTCGCGCAGTACAAGCTGCTCATCTCACTCGGCCTGACGAACAATCCCGTGGGCTACGTGCTGATCCTGATCACCTCGGGCATCCCGATGTCGACGCTCATCATGCGCAGCTTCTTCGTCAGCCAGCCCCGCGCTCTGGAGGAGGCGGCCGCGCTGGACGGCGCCGGTCCGCTGCGCATCTTCTGGAACGTCATCCTCCCGCTGGCAAGGCCCGGCCTCGCCGCCGTGGCAGTCATCCAGGGGCTGGGGGCGTGGAACGAGTACCTCATGGCGCTCGTCCTGTTCGACGGCAACTCCCTCATGCCCGTCCAGCGCGGTCTGACCGCCTTCACCTCCGCCGAGACGCCCCAGCAGCAGATCCTCCTGGCCGCCACCACCATCTCGATCGTGCCGGTTGTGATCTTCTACCTCATGGCGCAGCGTCACATCGTGAAGGGCATCGGCGCGGGCGCGATCAAGTAAACAGGGCCGCCGACGCCGGCCGATCAGCGCGCCGGGCCGAGGCGGGACCAGCTCCGCTCGTCGGACCACCGTGAGGCCGGATCGATGTAGGCGCGCAGCAACTCACCGAGTTCCGTATCGCCACGGTCGCGGAGTTCGTCGGCCGCGAGCCTCCGAGCGACTCCGGCCAGCACATCGGCCACCTGAACCCGCGGATCCGTACGCGAGTCCACCTGCGTGAACCAGAGGCGGCGCTCCGGTGGCAGGAGTTGGTGTTCGAGCCGCCGGATGCGCCGCTCGGTCAGGGCGGACTGCTCGTCGTGCACGATCGACACGTCGCTCGCGCCGTCGCGGCTCCAATGGAGAATGGTCCTGGCGAGGGAGGGGATCAAGGGTTCCAGAGCCGGTTGCAGGGCGCGGTGCTCGAGGAGCCTGGCCCGCGCCGCGTAGGCAACCGATCTGTTTCTTCGAAGCTCGTCGAGAATCGCGCCCACGCGACTGCCTCCGTCGAGTTTCGCCAGCGTCTCGACCAGATCGACGAACGCGTCCACGGGCTCACGCACGTTCCGGGGTCTCTTCGTCCGCAGGACGGCATTGGATGCCACCAGGAAGGCTTGCCACCGATCACGGCCGAACGTGCCGGGACCTTCACGGCTGAGCGTGGTCGCCAGCCCGGTGAGCCGCCGATCGGCGACCACGCCGGCGCTCGCCGCCTCCGCGGACTGCCCGAGGACGAAGTCGAGGAGTCTGCCGACGACGAAGTAGGCCTTCTCGGTGAGATGGACGAAGGCATTGCCATGGATGGGCCCGGCCGGGCCGAGCAAACTCGCCAACGTGGACCGATCCGCGCGGAGCACATGCGACGCCTTGTACACCTGCCTCACGTGCCCGTCGCGACCGCCGAGTTCGCGCAGGCACTCCGCGGCCTCGCCGATGCTCAGCCGGACACTGGCGTACGCGATGACGTCCGAGTTTCCGGCCACGAGGTTGGCGCCCTCCCAGCCCGACTCGTCGCAGGCGATCTCGCGAGCCGGCGTGATGGTGGGATGTGGCGTCTCCACGATGGCATGATCGACCCTCGACCCCCGCTCCCGCCACCGGATTTCCGCCCGTTCCGACGCGGCCTCCAAGGGTGGTATCAGCTGTCCTCCCGCCGGACCGTCTCTGGTTACCGGCTCGACCGACAGCCAATCTCGTTCACATGAGCATGACCTTCTCCCACGACCATGTCGGCATCAGCGTGACGCCCGAGGATCTCGACACCACCATCCAGTGGTACGCGAGCAAGCTCGGTTTCGTCCTTGACCAGCGGTTTGAATCCCACGGCACGACGTTCGTCTTCATCGTCAACGGAGACGTCAAGATCGAGCTGGTCGCGGGCGCCTCGAACCGCCGCGAGGCGCCGACCCGCGACATTCTCACGAGCATGGACCCGGAGCGCCTGCACCATTTCTGCCTCGCCGTCGAGGATCTCGACGCGACCGTGTCCCAGTTGCGCGAGGGCGACGTGCCGCTGATCGGCGGGCCCATGGACGTGCCCGCGATCGGTCAGCGCATCGCCTTCGTCACCGACAACCTGGGCAACATCATCGAGCTCGCCGAGCCCGGCACCCCGCCCGCGATGATAACGGTCCGATGAAGGTCGGCGGTGTTCGCGGCTTGCGCCCGGCGTCGGTTCGTCGGTTTCGCCGCGGTTCGGCACAATGGCTGATGTGCGAGTCGGATTGCTCGGGCCGTTTGAGGTCCGGAACGGTGATGGGGCCGTGGTGGAGGTTCCTGGGATTCGACTGCGCGCATTGCTTGCCGCACTCGCCCTCGAACCCGGCCGGATCGTCACGCGTGCGAGGCTGGTGGACTGGATCTGGGGGCAACGGCCGCCCGCGGACGAAGTGAATGCCTTGCAGGCGTTGGTGTCCAGGCTGCGCAGGGTGTTGCCGGACGGCGTGATCGAGGCGGACTCCGGCGGCTACCGGCTGGCCGTGGCTCCTGATGCCGTGGACGTGAGCCGGTTCGAGCACCTGGTCGGTCAGGCCCGGACCGCCGAGCCGGCGGCGCGGGCGGATCTGCTGCGCGAAGGCTTGGCATTGTGGCGCGGTAAGGCCATGGCGGACCTCGCACTGCACGACAGCGAGGCGTTCGACGCCGCGGTCGCGCGGCTGGACGAGCTCCACGTCGCCGCGCTCGGGGATCGGGTGGAGGCGGACATTCGCCTCGGCCGTGGCTCGGAGCTGGTCTCCGAGCTGACCGAGTTGGTGGCCACGTACCCGCTGCGTGAGGGGTTCGTGGCGGCCCTGATGCGAGCGCTCGCCGAATCGGGGCGTGGGAACGAGGCGTTGACCCTCTACCAGCGGACGCGCGAGCTGCTCGCCGATGAGTTGGGCGCCGATCCATCGGCCGAGCTCTCCGCGCTGCACACCGCGTTGCTCCGGGGAGAGCTGGGCGAGCGGGCGCACAGCGGCAGGACCAACCTGCGTGCCGAGCTGACGAGCTTCGTCGGCAAGGATGCTGACATCGCCGCGGTCGGCGGTCTGTCCCTCAACTACCGGCTGGTCACCCTGACGGGGCCGGGTGGCTCCGGCAAGACCAGGCTGGCCACGGAGACCGCGCGGACGATGCTCACCGAGCTGCCGGATGGGGCGTGGCTGGTCGAACTGGCCTCCGTACGCGCGGGCAGTGAGCTGGCGCAGGCCGCCCTCACCGCGATCGGCCTGCGTGACCAGCCGTTGCTCGGCGATGCGCGGGGTGGGGAACCGATGGATCGGCTCATCGCCGCGCTCCGGGAGCGCACGATCTTACTGATCCTGGACAACTGCGAGCACGTGATCGAGGAGGCCGCGGCGTTCGCGGACCGGCTTCTCGGAGAGTGCCGCAGGCTGCGGATTCTGGCCACGAGCAGGGAACCGCTCGGCATCACCGGGGAGGTGCTGTGGCAGGTCGAGCCGCTCGCGCTGCCCGCGAAGGGAGCCGACCCGTCCGAGGCCGAGTCCTCGCCCGCCGTACGGCTGCTGCGGGACCGCGCGGAGCTGGTGCGCAAAGACATCGGCACCGACGCCGATACCTTGTCGGCCATGGTGCGGATCTGCCGGGCGCTCGACGGTATCCCACTGGCGATCGAACTGGCCGCGGCCCGGCTGCGCACCATGTCCATCGACCAGCTGGCACGCCGGCTCGATGACCGCTTCCGCCTGTTGACCGGCGGCAGCCGTACGGCGCTGCCCCATCACAAGACGCTGCGCGCGGTCGTGGACTGGAGCTGGGACCTGCTCACCGAGGCAGAACGTGGGGTGCTGCGGCGGCTCTCGGTGTTCTCCGGTGGGGCGAGCCTGGAAGCGGCCGAACGGGTGTGCGGGGGCGAGACGTTCGCCGGCGAACAGGTGCTCGACCTGCTGACCGCGTTGATCGAGAAATCGCTGCTGGTCGCCGACGGCGAGGACACGCCGCGCTACCGGATGCTCGGCACCATCAGGGAGTACGCGGCGCACCGGCTCGACGAAGCCGGGGAGACCGAGCTCGCGCGCCGGGCGCACCTCGCCTACGCCACCGAGCTGGCCGAGACGGCCGACCCGCACCTGCGCCAGGCCGAGCAGCTGAAGTGGTTGGCCACGCTCGAGGCCGAGCACGACAACATCAGCGCGGCCCTGCGCGCAGCGATCGCCGGGGGATGGGCCGAGGAGGCGATGCGGCTGGTCGGGGCCGCGGGCTGGTACTGGTTCCTCAGCGGGCACAGGGCCGAGGGCGCCGAGTTGAGCGTCGCGGCGGCCTCCCTGCCCGGAGAGGTGCCCGATGAGGTGCGGGCGCTGGCGTACACGGTCGTGACGACGTTCCTGACCTCCGGGGTCGGCCGCGACCAGTATCAGGCGGAGGAGTGGATCCTCCAGGCGCACCGGGTCACCCAGCGCACCGGGTCTGGCCACCACCCCATGCTTCGGTTCGTCGAGCTGTGGAAGCGAATACTGCAGGAGCCGACAGGGTTCCTGCCGGCGTTGGATCCGCTGATCGTCGACGATGACCCCTGGGTGCGCGCGCAGGCCAGGCTCACACGTGGCCGATTCCGGCTCACGCTCGGCAGCGACGAGACCGACGTGGACAGCGACGCCGAAATCGCCCTTGCCGAGTTCCGTACGCTGGGTGAACGGATGGGGATCTCGCTGGCGCTGACCTTCCTGGCCGATCGGCTCGGCATGCGCGGCGAGTTCGCACGCGCGTGTGAGCACTACGAAGAGGCGGTCACGGCGCTCACCGAGCTGGGCGTGGACGAGGAAGTGGTCAGCCTGCGCGCGCGGCAGGCTCAGCTCTACTGGCTGCTCGGAGATGAGCGGTCCAGCACGTCCGCCATGGCCGAAGCGCAGCGATGCGCGGGCGGGTTGACCTGGCCGGACGCGCTCGCCGACCTGGCGCTGGTGAAGGCGCAGCTGGCGTGCTGGCGCGGCGAGCCGGACGAGGCACGCCGGCACCTGGACACCGTGCGGGCGATGGCGGGCAACGAGGAACTGACCGACTTGACCCACGCCAGGACCAGCGACCTCCATGGCTACCTCACCGAGGATCTCGAGCAGGCGCGTGCCTATCGGAGCGAGGCGTTCAGCGCCGCCGTGAAGACGGCGTATCCACCGCTGATCGCCGCGGTGTTGGTCGGGATCGCGGATCTCGCGCTGCGCCAGGGACAGTACGAGCAGGCCGCGCGGCTGCTCGCGGCCAGCGAAGGCGTGCGCGGCACGCCGGATCACTCGCTGCCGGAGGTTTCCAGGATCACCGCGGACACGCGTGATCGCCTCGGTGAACACATGTTCACCGAGGCGACTCGCGAAGGTCGGCGCCGGGATTGGCGCGAGCTGGCCGAAATCACGCTCTCTTCTTGAACGACGCGCTCGCCCACAGATAGCCGATCAGCGCCAGCCCGACACACCAGGCGATCGCCGTGACGGCCGAGCCCGTCGACGGCGCGCCCGTCAGCAGCCCGCGCAGGGTTTCGATGATCGGGGTGAACGGCTGATACTCGGCGAACTGCCGCACACCGGGCCCCATCTTGTCGGCCGGCGTGAAGGCGCTGCTCAGGAACGGAAGGAGCATCAGCGGGACGGCGGCCATGCCCGCGCTTTCCGCCGTCTTCGCCGCGAGACCGAACGCGACGGTCAGCCAGCCGATCGCCAGCACCGCCAGCACGACGATGCCGATCACGCCGAGCCACTGCGAGAAACTCGCCGACGGCCGGAATCCCATCAGGAACGAGACCCCGATGATGAGGGTGATGGCCACCAGGCTCCGTAGCATGGTCGCGATCACGTGCGCGTTCAGCACCGCGGCCCGGGACACGTCCATGACGCGGAGCCGGTTGATGAATCCGGTCGTCATATCGGAGTTCACCGCGACCGCGGTGGGGCCGACGCCGTAGCAGATGGTCGTCAGGATCAACCCCGGCGTCGCGTAATCGGCATAGTTGACGCCGACGCTGAACGCGTCGCCGAGCACATAGACCATCAGGAACATCAGAACGATCGGCATGATGATGCCGTTGAACAGTGCCAGGGGGTTTCGCAGCGTGTGGCGGAAGTTGCGCCGCAGCATGGTCGCGGAGTCTGAGATGGTGTTCATCGTGCGTTGACCTTCTTGTTCGCGTGGCCGGTCAGGGCAAGGAAGACGTCGTCCAGGTCGGGCGTGTGCACCGACAGTTCATCGGCGTCGATGGCGTGCGCGTCGAGCCGATCGAGCAGCGCGCGCAGGGACCGCACCCCGCCGTCGCCGGGCACCCGCAAGGTCAGCTCTTCGTCGTCCCTGGTGGAGGTGTGCAGGATCTGTGCCGCGACGTCGAGCGCGTGCCGGTCGGCGAACCGCAGCCGGACATGGCTGCCGGGAACCCGGCGCTTGAGCTCGTCGGCCGTGCCCTCGGCGACCAACCGTCCCTGATCGAGTACGGCGATGCGGTCGGCGAGCTGGTCGGCCTCCTCGAGGTACTGGGTGGTGAGGAAGATGGTCGTACCGTCGGCGACCAGTTCCCGGATGATCTCCCACATGGTGCGGCGGCTGCGCGGATCGAGTCCCGTCGTGGGCTCGTCCAGGAAGATGATCTGCGGCTCGCCGACCAGCGTCATGGCGAGATCCAGCTTGCGGCGCATGCCGCCGGAGTAGGACGCCGCCGGCTTGCTCGCCGCTTCACCCAGATCGAACCGGTCGAGCAACCGGCCGGCGACTCGTTTGCCCTGCGGCCTGGGCATGTGCAGGAGATCCGCCATCAGCAGCAGGTTCTCCTCGCCGGTGAGCAGGTCGTCCACCGAGGCGAACTGCCCGGTGACGCCGATCGCCGCGCGCACCGCCTTGGTCTCGGTGACCACGTCGTGCCCGGCGACGATCACCTTGCCGGCGTCGGGGGCCAGCAGCGTGGTCAGCACGTTCACGGTCGTGGTCTTCCCGGCGCCGTTGGGCCCGAGCAGGGCGAAGATCGTGCCGGCCCGGACATTCAGGTCGATGCCGTCGAGGACGGTCTTGTCTTTGTAGGCCTTTCGCAGCCCCGAGGCCGCGATCGCTGATCCGTTCATGGGGTCAACAATCGGCGACCGCCCTGATACCGGGCCGTCGCCGTCCTGACGCGGCCGCTGACACGACACCGCCGCATCCCTCCATGGGAGGGAGTCGATTCCACGGGCCAGGTGAGACTAGGGCAGTCTTGCTGGTGTGATGGCGATTCATTCGCTGCCCACGCAGCAACAGGCGCAGCCGTACCAGATGATCACCCGTGTGTCACCGCCGCACCTGCGTCCGTACGTGCTGGGGTGGGCCGGCTTTCGCACCCGGGCGGGAGAGTCCGCCCACCCCAGCCGGATGCTGCCGCTCAACGCGGCCACTCTGATCATCGACTTCACCGGCATGGGCCCGATCGTCACCGGTCCCCGCGCCACCGCGACGTTCTCGGCCCACACGCCGTGGCGCCACGGGATGGCGGTCGGGCTCACCCCCGCCGGGATGTCGGCGCTGACGGGAACGCCCCTACGTGAGGTGGCCGGCACGACCGTGCATCTTGAAGACCTCCTCGGCACCCGCGCCGCGGAGCTGACCGGCCGGCTGATCGCGTCGGCGACCTGGGCGGACCGCTTCAGGCTGCTGGAGGAGCGGCTGACCGCGTGGCTGCGCCCCGACGCCGGCCCCAACGGCCTGATCACGCACGCCTGGTGGCGGCTGCAGGAGCCGGACGGCCCGCCCACCATCGGGGCCCTCGCCGATGAGCTGGGCGTCAGCCGCCGCTATGTCGAGCTCGGATTCCGCCGGGTAGTGGGCTTGTCGCCCAAGACGGTAGCCCGGATTGCCCGATTCCAGCGGACCGTGGACACGTGGAGACGGCCCTCGGCCACGCTGGACGAGGCCGTCGCCTGTGGTTACGCCGACCAGCCGCACCTCTCCCGCGAGATCCGGGCGATGGCGCAGATGACACCGAAGCAGCTGTTCGCATTCGTTCAATACACCGATCGGCTCACCGGCTAACGTGACCTTCCGCTCCCGGACCGAACGAGTGCCGGGGGAGGAAGGGGCAACCACGTCATGGCAGGCGTTCTCGCGGCCGATCCCACCCTTGCCGACTTCGACAAGGCCTATCCGCTGTGGGTCCACATCGTCAAAGCGGTGATGCTGTTCCTCTTTCTGATGCTGGGCGTCGTCTTCGGGGTCTGGTTCGAGCGGAAGCTGATCTCCAGGATGCAGAACCGCTACGGCCCCAACCGGGCCGGTAAGTTCGGTCTGCTGCAGTCGGTCGCCGACGCGATCAAGATGGGGCTGAAGGAGGACCTCTTCCCGCGCACGGTGGACCGGGTGCTCTACCTGCTGGCGCCGGTCATCATGGTGGTGCCGGCGTTCCTGGCCTTCTCGATCGTGCCGTTCGGGCCGATGGTCAACCTGTTCGGCGTGCAGACGCCGCTGCAGCTGGTGGATCTTCCGGTGGCGGTGTTGTTCATGCTGGCCATGGGCGCGGTGTCGGTTTACGGGGTGGTGCTGGCCGGGTGGTCGTCGCGCTCGCCGTACGCGCTGCTGGGCGGGTTGCGGTCGGCGGCGCAGGTGGTGTCGTACGAGATCGCGATGGGCCTGTCGTTCGTGGCGGTGTTCCTGTTCGCCGGGACGCTGTCGACGTCGGAGATCGTGGCGGCGCAGGAGCAGACCTGGTATGTGTTCCTGCTGCTCCCGTCGTTCCTGATCTACGTGGTCTGCATGTTCGGTGAGGCCGCCCGCATTCCGTTCGACCTGCCCGAGGGTGAGGGTGAGCTGGTCGGTGGGTTCCAGACCGAATACTCCTCGTCGCTGAAGTTCGCCCTGATCATGATGGGTGAATACCTGCACACGTTCACCGCCTCCGGCATCGCGGTGACGCTGTTCCTCGGCGGGTGGCGGGCGCCGTTCCCGATCTCGCTGTGGGAGGGCGCCAACACGGGCTGGTGGCCGGTGTTGTGGTTCTTCATCAAGTTCGTGCTGACCTTCAGCTTCATCGTGTGGGTGCGGGCGTCGCTGCCGCGGGTGCGTTACGACCAGCTCATGTCGCTGGGCTGGAAGGTGCTGATCCCGGTCAACCTGGCGTGGATCCTGCTGGTCGCCGGTGTGCGCAGCGTGGTGATCAACGACTCCCGGATGATCAGTCTCGCGGTCACCGGGATCATCGTGGTCGGGGCGCTGGCCATCTGGATGCGGTTCGACACGGTCAACCAGCGGCGCAAGGAAGCCAGGAAGGCCCAGGTCGAAGCCGAGTTCGAGGAACTGTCCAACGAGCCGGCGAAGGGTGGCTTCCCGGTGCCGCCGCTCGATCTGCCGCACTACCACCGCGTTTCCCGGCCGTGAGTGGTCCCCAATTCCGCTACGGGGCTTGACCTCCTGCAACATGAAGCATGCAATATATTGCATGCCAGTTCCGCAGAGCCGAGGAGTCGTCGCCAGGCAACTTCTCCGGGAGAACGCCTATCGCGCGATCCGAGACGCGATCGTCGACGGCACACTCACCCCGGGGGAGCGTCTCAACGACGGCGATCTGGCGCAGTGGCTGGGCGTGAGCCGCACACCCGTCCGGGAGGCGCTGACACGTCTGGAGCAGGCCGGGCTGGTGCGGACCAAACCCGGTCGATACACCATCGTCAGCACCGTGGACATCCGGGCCGTGCGCGCCGCCCAGTCGGTGACGGCCGCCATGCACGAGCTCGCCGTCCGGGAGGCGCTGCCGAATCTGTCCGCCGGCGAACTCGACGCCATGCGGGAGGCCAACGCGCGTTTCGCCGACGCCCTACGTCGCGACGACGTCGACGCGGCGCTCGCCGCGGACGACGCCTTCCACGACATCCCGGTGATCGCATCCGCCAATCAGGCGATACGCACCGTACTCGACCAGTTCACGCCGGTGCTGCGGCGCGTGGAGCGGATGCGATTCTCCTCCCTGAGCGGCCGAGGATCGGTGGCGCAACACGAACGGATCATCGCGTTGTGCGCCGCCGGAGACGCGGAAGGAGCGGCACTCGCCGTGCGCGCCAACTGGCAGACCCTGGCCCCACTCCTCGAGGCCATGCCTGCTCCTTCCGACAACAAGCCTCAACCCTAAGGAGCCGTACGTGTCCATCGACGACTTCGAGCGCTATCCGCTGCTCTTCGGTCCCAGCCCCGTCCACCCCCTCGACCGGCTCAGCGACTACCTCGGCGGAGCCCGCGTCTGGGCCAAGCGTGAGGACTGCAACAGCGGGCTGGCGTTCGGCGGAAACAAGACCCGGAAGCTGGAGTACCTGATCCCCGACGCCCTCGCCCAGGGCGCGGACACGCTGGTCAGCATTGGGGGAGTGCAGTCCAACCACACCCGGCAGGTGGCCGCGGTCGCCGCCAGACTCGGGCTGAAGGCCGTACTCGTGCAGGAGAGCTGGGTGGACTGGCCGGACGCGGTCAACGACAAGGTCGGCAACATCCTGCTGTCGCGCATCATGGGCGCCGACGTCCGCCTGGTCGAGGCCGATTTCGGGATCGGTCTGAAGGACAGCTGGCGCGCAGCCCTGGAGGGGGTCGTGGCAGGCGGTGGCCGCCCGTACGCGATCCCCGCTGGAGCGTCCGACCACCCGCTGGGCGGTCTCGGCTTCGCCAACTGGGCCTACGAAGTGCAGCGGCAGGAACACGAGCTGGGTGTCTTCTTCGACACCATCGTGGTGTGCAGCGTCACCGGGAGCACCCAGGCGGGCATGATCGCCGGCTTCGCGGGCCAGGATCGTCCGCGACGCGTGCTGGGCGTCGACGCCTCCGCCAAGCTCGCCGAGACGCGTGCCCAAGTGGAGAAGATCGCCCGGGCCACGGCCGAACTCATCGGCTTGGGCCGGGACCTGCGCGAGGAAGAGATCACAGTGCTGGAAGGCTGGGCCGGCGACACCTATGGGATCCCCGTGCAGTCCACCCTCGACGCCATCAGGCTCACCGGACGACTGGAAGGCATGATCATCGACCCCGTTTACGAAGGCAAGTCGATGGCCGGGCTCATCGACCTCGTTCGCCGCGGCGAGATCCCCAAGGACGCCAATGTCCTGTACGTCCACCTCGGCGGTCAGCCCGCCCTCAACGCCTACAGCGGGGTCTTTCGCTGAGCTGCCGCGTCAGTGAGATCGGGGCGCCGCCCCGGCGTGGCTAAGTAGTTGGTCTCCGATGGCCGGTTCGCCTTCGATGTAGGGGACTGGCCGTGGTAGCGGATGTGGGGGGTCGGTCAGCTGAGGCCGGTGCCGATGCCGTCCAGCACGACCGCGATCAGGTCGTCGATGTCGTCGGCCGCCATGGGCCGTGCCACCTCCTGGAACAGGAGGGTCAGCACGGTCTCGTGGCACACCCCGACGATCATCGCCGCCGCGGCGTCCACCTTGGCGTCGAGGGCCAGCCGCCCCAGCTCCCGCTCCGCCCGCAGATAGTCCCGTAGCCGATCGCGCCAATCCTCGCCCGGGCTCCCCAGCTCGGTGAACCGGTCGAGGACCTTGGGCTGGGCGAGTAGCCCGGCGAAGGCGGGAAGGATCGCCCGGTGCATCGCCAGCCCGTACTCGATATGAGCGCGCAGGTTATCCGCGATGGTCCCGCGGCCCGGCTCTGGCAGCTCGCCAAGTCCCCGCTCAACAGACCTGACGTGCGCGCGCAGCGCCTCAGCCAGCAGCTCTTCCTTGTCCGCGAAGTAGTTGTACAGGACACCGTCGGCGACCCCGGCCTCGCGGGCGATGGCGCGTACGGTGAGCCCTGCCGTGCCCTGCTCGGAGATCATGCGCTCGGTGGTGGCGACCAGATGCTCGTGCAGGCTCCGGTCGCCCTCCCGGAGCACCGCCGCTTTTCTCGGTGACATCGATTCAGATCGTAGTGGTAGAGCGCCGATCTCAGCTGGGCTGTCCGTGGTGGGCGGTGGGAGTTCTGCGAGGCGCGTCCGATTCCAGGTTGATCACCGGGCCCCCGTCACGAGCCAGGCGGTGGCGCGCAATCTGACGGCATCCGCGCGCTCGAAGCGGCCGAACGCGGCTTCGAGCGCCGCGCGTGCTGGCGCGCGGTCGGCCGAACCGAGGTTGAACCGGACCGGGCCCCAGCCCATGAGGAACTTGGCAGCGTCTGCCGTGTCGCTGCCCCAGATCGACTCCGCCTCGACGAGGGAGACGGCGATCTCGCAGAAGCCCGCGGCGGTCAGCAGCGTCGTGATGTGTTCGGGGTCGGAGAGTGAGAGCGGCCCGCCCCCATGGTCGCCGGCTGTCCGGCCTTGGGGTAGGTACCCCGCAAGGGCGGCCAGGACCTCGCCCAGATCCGTGCCGGTCGGGTCGGTCATGCTGAGAAAGGCAAGGCGGCCGCCCGGGCGGAGAGCGCGGTGGACGTTGGTGAACGCGGCGATCGGGTCAGCGAAGAACATCACGGCGAAGCGGCTCATCGCCACGTCGAGGCCGGCGTCCGGGAACGGGTGGACCTGCACGTCGCCCTGCTCGAAGGTCACGTTCGAAATGTCCTCGGCGGCCGCCAGCCCGCGGGCCGTCGCGAGCATCGGCATGGACAGGTCGACACCCAAGGCGTGGCCGAGCCGGGCGCGGCGGGCGGCCAGGCGGGTGACCTGGCCATTGCCGCACCCGATGTCGAGCACCCGGTCGCGCTCGCCGATCCCGGCCGCGTCCAGAAGTAGGTCGTTGAACCCGCTGTTCACGGCGTCATAGCGGTCGTGGTTGCGCGCCCAGTGCTCGCCTTCGTATGCATTCCACGCCTCCGCCTGATGCGTGTTGACGATCTGCACTATGCCCCCTCGTGAACGCTCGTTCATGAATATGTGTTCATAATGGAGACGGGGTAGACGTTCGTCAAGGGGTAAGGGTCCGGTGGCCGGCTCTGTCGGCGAGAAGGCGAGCCAGATGTTGGTCAGTGGCTCCGAAGATCGCTCTCTGAGGCATCCGATCTTCCTAAGGATGAGGGGTAGTTGGTCTCCGGTGGCCGGTTCGCCTTCGACGTAGGGGAACTGGCCGTGGTAGCGGATGTGGGGGTCGGTCAGCTGAGGCCGCTACGCCGACCACGGCCTGGACGGCCCGAAAGACCGCCGGCGCTCGGGACGGCCACCCACGTTCACCCCGGTCCAGGTCGCCGAGGTCAAGGCGCTGGCCTGCCAGTTACCCGCCGAGACCGGAGTGCCGCTGTCGCGCTGGAGCTGTCCGGATCTGGCCGAGCAGATCGTCTCCCGTGGCCTGGCGGCGGCGATCTCCGCCTCCACCGTCCGCCGGGATCCTCACCTGCGACGCGCTCAAACCCGGGCAGCACCAGTCCTGGATCTTCATCCGCGACCCGCAGCTCGCCGCCAAAGCCGCCCGCGTGCGTACTGAACCCCGCCGCATAGCCCCCGAAGGATTTACGAACCTGACCACTAAGCTGCGCGTATGGCGCGGATCCTTCTTCTGCACTCGATGTATGGCTTGCGGCCTGCTGTTCACCAGGCCGCTGACGGGTTGCGGGCGGCCGGGCATGACGTGCACGTCCCCGATCTGTACGGCGGCCGGGTCGTCGACACGCCCGAGGAAGGCATCGCGATCAAGGAAGAGATCGGCCGGGACGAGCTGCTGAAGCGGGCCGTGGCCGCGGCCGCCCCGCTGTCCGCTGACGGCGGCCTGGTGTACGCGGGTTTCTCGCTGGGCGCGGCGCTCGCGCAGAACCTCGCTCTGGCCGACGAGCGGTGCCGCGGGCTGCTGCTGATGCACGGCACGTCCGACCTGGCCGATGGTGTCTCGGCCGACGATCTGCCTGTCCAGCTGCACGTCGCCGATCCCGACACCTACGAACCCGTCGACTGGCTGAACGCCTGGTACCTCAGGATGCGCCGGGCTCGGGCCGACGTGGAGGTCTTCCGCTATCCGGGCGTTGGCCACCTGTTCACCGACCCTGATCTGCCCGATTACAACGCCGAGGCCGCCGAGCGCGCCTGGGCGATCGCCCGGGACTTCCTCGCCGATCTTTGACCTCCTGGCGATTGCGTCAGAGGGCTTCGTGATACGCCTAAGAGCCGTCCAATGGGCTGGACTCAAGGCCGGCCGTCGGGACACCTGCCCAGTCCGGTAGCGGTTCACATCGTCTTCTCCACTCCGGCGGCAGGTGAGTGTCCTCGGCAACCGCGACGATGCCGCCGACGATGGCGCACGTGGTGTCGACGTCCCCGCCGGCCGCCGCGGTGGTCCACATGGCCGCTTCGAAGTCATGGCGTTCGCGAGCTGCCACCCAGAGGGTGAACGGGACCGTGTCGTGAGCGCTGACCTGCCGCCCGTTGCCGAGCATCCGGGCGGCGAGTGTGGGGTCGCTGATGGTGAGGAGTTGCCGCGCCTCGGTAATGCCGTCGTGGACCATACTCGCGGGCACGTGTTCTTTGATCCGATCGAGGAAATGCCCGGCAGGGAGGTCGGGCTCTTTGACGGTCACGGCTGTGGCCACGGCAACGGCTATGGCGCCGGCCACCGCTTCCGGATGAGTGTGGGTGACCTGTGCCGACAGGGCGGCCTGTCGGACGGCTTGTGGCAGGTCGTCGGCGAACCAGGCGCCGAGCGGTGCCACGCGCATCGCGGCACCGTTGCCCCAGGAGCCTTTGCCGTCGAAAAGCTCCGCGGAAAGCGTCCGCCAGTCGCCTCCTTCGCGAACCAGTCGGAGCATTCGGTTTGTCGCCGGGCCGTATCCGCGGTCGAAGTCATGACGGGCGGCGAAACTCGTGGCGAGCTTGTCTTGGTCGATGGTGCCGTGATCGGCCAGGATGCGATAGATGGAGCACGCCATCTCGGTGTCATCCGTCCACTGCCATGGGCTGGGGGGAAGGAGACGCGCGGAGAGGGGTGGTGATTGGCGGGAACGAAGAATTGGGAACCGAAGGCGTCGCCGAGGGCCAAGCCGAAGAGAGAGGCTGTGGCCCGCGCAAGGAGATGGGATGACATCACTCACATTGTGAGGTACGTCGGCCGTTCACCGGCGTACTTCTGCTGACCTGGAGTGCTCGTCATTCACGCAAGGCTGTGGATATGCGACGTTCTCATCGGCGACTACATCTACATCGTTGGCTTCACGGCTGTTGCTGCCGGAGCCCTGGGAGGGCCGTTGCTGCGGACCTCGCGCGAGAACGTAGACGAACAGGCCCGCCATGACTACTGCGCCTGCCCACATGGCCTGCTGCCAGCCGTCGACGAAGGACTCTTGGGCGGCTCGGATCAGCGCCTGCGCTTGGGGGCCGACCCCGTCGGCGGCCGCGAGGGCGTTGGCGACGCCCTCGCGGGCGGTGTCGGCGGCGTCGCCCGGCACTCCGTCGAGCCGGGAGGCGATGGCGCTGCGGTAGCCGGCGGTGAGGACCGCTCCGAGCAGTGCGACACCGAGCGCGGTGCCGAACTCCCGGGTGACGTCGTTGAGCGCGGACGCGACACCTTGACGCTCGCGCGGCAAGGCGGTGGTGATGGCCTCGGTGGAGGGCGTCATCGTCAACCCCATACCGAGTCCCATGGCGAGCATGCCGGGGAGGATCGAGAGGTAGCCGCCGTCGACGGACACGAAGGTGGCCATGAGGACCAGCCCCGCGCCGCCCAGGAAGATCCCTGAGGCCATCGTCGAGCGGCCGCCGATGCGCGCGGCTGCCTTCGGGGCAAGGCCGGAGGCCATCATCATCAGCAGCGCCATCGGCATGAGCGCCAGGGTGGAGCGAAGGCCGGACCAGCCGAGCACCGCCTGAAAGTACGGGAAGAGGACCACGAAGATCCCCGCCTGCACGCCGAAGACCGTCAAGAGCGACACGGAACCGCTCGCGAGACCTCGCTCGCGGAACAGGCGGACGTCAAGGAGTGGAGCCCGTCGGCGCAGCTCCCATGCCACGAATCCGACAGCGGCGATGACGCCGAGGAGGAGGCTCAGGAGCGTCGTGGGCGCGGTCCAGCCCCGTTCGGGGCCCTCCTGGAGGAAGAAGACGAGCCCGACAACCGCGACCACGGACGAGAACGAACCGACGGCGTCGAACCCGTGCCCTGACGGCTCACGCGAGTTCGGGATGGATCGCAGCGCCATGACGGTGGCGACGACGACGAGCACGACCGGCAGGACGAAGAGCCACCGCCAGCTCGCCAGGTCGACCAGGACGGCTGACAGGTACATCCCCAGGATGCCTCCACCGCCGGCGACGCCGGTCCACACGCCGATCGCCTTGGAACGCTCCTCGTCCGGGAAGGTCGAGGTGATGACGGCGAGGGTGACCGGCATGATCATCGCTGCGCCTACGCCGCTCAGGAAACGCGCAGCGAGCATGATCTCCGACGACGTGGCAAGGCCGGCCGCCGCACTCGCTGTTCCGAAGACGAGCAGGCCTGCGAGGAGCACTGGCCTGCGGCCCAACCGGTCGCCCATCGCGCCGAGCGGCAGCAGCAACGCGGCCAGTGTGATGGTGTAGATGTTGATGAACCACAAGACCTCGGTTTGCGAGGCGTCGAACGCGACGGTGAGCTCCGGCTGGGCGACGTTGAGCCCGGACACCGATGCGATGACCGCCATGAGCGCGATGCAGACCCCGGCCAAGATCGTACGTCGTTGTCGTGGGTCGTGGATGGTCGGGTCGGGGGCTTCCGCGTCTGAGGACCGGTTCGTACTCATGGGATTCCTTTCGAGAAGGCAAGGGGAATCGACGCCGGAGCAACGGGCCCTGGCGCTGTCGGATGGCGGGACTATCGGCGTCGGTTGGCGCGCACGACGACGTCGTGGAGGGGGACCGCTCGGCCCCCGCGGCCGGTGAGCGTGCGGAGGTGCTCTTCGGCGGTGACGATCTCCCACTTCGTGCCGTCCATGCGCGCGGTGATGGCCGCGGAGGTGGCCGAGGCTTCGGCAGGAGGGTGGTGCCCGTGGCCGGTGGAGCCCGGGGTGTGCAGGTGCCCCACAATGAGCAGCGTGCCGCCGGGAGCCACCCATCCGGCGATGCGGTCGTAGAACTCCAGCTGCGGCATCGCCGGGTGGGCGTAATGGGTCATGACCAGGTCGAACTGCGCGTCCGGGCTCCAGACGCTCAGATCCGCCTCAACCCACTGCAAGCGCTCGGGCGCTCCGCTCGTCGCCGCGCGCTCGGCAGCGCGAGCAAGGGCCTCGGACGAGATGTCGGCTGCGGTGACGTGCCAGCCGTGGGAGGCGAGCCAGATCGCCTCGGCCCCGGCGCCGCACCCGGCATCCAGTGCCGTGCCCGGTGTCAGGCCGCTGGTCTCCTGAGCGAGGTACGGGTTCGGCGGGTTGCCGCCCATGGATCCGGGGCCCCCAGCTCGCCCCTGTTGCCAGTGCCGCTCCCAGAAGTCCTTGTCGAACGCGTGCGTCATAGGTCGTCCTCGTGTCGTGCACCCCTCTGCGGGTGCGTTCCTCGGTTCGATCGTCATGGTGCAGACGGAGGAGGCAGATACGCAAACGTTGTTGCCGAATGGCAAAATGGATGGGTGGATGAAACCATTGACCGCACCCTTGACGCTGTCGGACCGAGGTTGAAACGCCTTCGGCTGCATCGCGAGGTCACGCTCGCCGACCTCGCGGCGGAGACCGGCATCTCCACCAGCACCTTGTCCCGGCTCGAGGCGGGGCTGCGACGTCCCACGCTCGAGCAGCTGCTTCCGCTTGCCCGCGCCTACGGGGTCACACTCGACGAGCTCGTCGACGCGCCGCCGACCGGCGACCCCCGCATCAATCTGCGTCCCATCCCCTGCGGCGACGGCTCGGTCATCCTGCCGCTGACCCGTAGGCCCGGAGGAATCCAGGCCTACAAGTTCGTCCTCCCGACAGGAAACGACGACGCCGAACCCGACCTGCGCACCCACGAGGGCTACGACTGGGTCTATGTCCTCAATGGAACACTCCGCCTTGTCCTCGGGGAACACGACCTCATCCTCAAGCCCGGGGAGGCCGCGGAGTTCGACACGCGCACCCCGCACTGGTTCGGGGCCACCAGCGCAGGTCCCGTCGAGTACTTGAGTCTCATCGGGAAACAAGGCGAACGTGCGCACGTTCGCGCAGCACCGAGAAATGGCGCGGCCGAGTAAGATCCGGCGTCTCGGCGGGAACAGGGACCTCATGCAGGACAGTGCCGAACCGTCGGCGAAGGCGCTGCGGACGCCGCGCGCCGCGGGAGCCGCAGGGATTCTGTCCGCCCTGCTGCTGGGCGGCGCCATGATCCTGGTGCGCAGGGCGATACCCGAGCGCCCGCTTGAGGTGACCGCCTACCTTGCCGACGTCGCCGGCCGCGACGCCCTGCGGCAGGCGCTGATCCTCCTGCCGTTCGGAGGGGTCTTCTTCCTGTGGTTCATGGGCGCGCTGCGCGACTCGATCGGCGCGCGGGAGGACAGGTTCTTCGCGACGGTGTTCCTCGGCGCTGGCCTGCTGTACGTGGCGATGCTCTTCGTCTTCGGCGCGACGGCGAGCGCCTTCGTGGTCACGATCGATGCGATGAAGGGCTCGATCCCGCCGGCCGGGCTGTTGCACTATGGGCGTCATCTCACGATCACCCTGCTCACCGAGTACGCACCGCGCATGGCGGGCGTCTTCGCGCTGACCGCCACAACCATCGTGGCCCGCCTCGGCCTGTTCCCCCGCTGGCTGATCCTGGCCGGCTACGTCGTCGGGCTGGTGCAGGTGCTGCTCGTCAGCCGAGTGGCCTGGTCGGAGATCATCTTCCCCGCCTGGGTCATGGTCGTCGGGTTTGTTCTGCTCATCTTGCCGGCCGATCGCATTGATGCCCCGAATATGCCGAAACGATGAACCGTCATACTGCTGGCCGCCGGCGCCGCCCCTGGACGCCTGGACTCGGTTGACCGTGCTCGGACCCGCATCGCGGACTCCGAAAACACTCCAAAGCATCACCAACTGGCAGGAGAAGGGTCAACGGCCTGGATACGACGGGGGACACGGGTTCTGCCGCCTCGGCGCGGATCAGGCCGTCGCTGCCGGCTGGTGAGGCGTCGCGTCGCCGACGGGGCGGCGTGGCGCGCGGAGTCCCAGGGTGCGGCGGCCTGCTTCGACGAGGTGCCGGCGGAGGGCGTCGTCATCGAGGCGGAGCAGTGCCCGGCCGGCCCCGGCGGCGATGCCGGCCAGCGTCATGGTGGCGTTGACGCGCCCGGCCGGGCCGGGGGTGACGTTGGCGAGAAGGTCCAGCTGGCGGTGGATCAGGTCGACGGTCTGCGGCTGGGCACGCAGCATCTCGATCGCTCCGGCATCGGTGGTGAAGACGGCGACCACGGCCCGAAACTCGACGGCGAGCGCGACATAGCCGGTGAGAAGATGTTCGGCTCGCGCATGGGGAGTGCGTTTCGTCTCGGCGGCTTCGACGAGGACCCGCAGCTGGTTCAGCACGGGCTCGACCACCGCGGTGAGCAGTTCCTCGCGGGTGCGGAAGTGGTGGTAGACGGCGGCTTTCGTGATCCCCAGCTCGTCGGCGATCATCTGCAGTGACGTGCCCGCGAAGCTGTGCCGGGTGAACAGGCGCACCGCCACGTCCATGAGACGCTGCCGGGTATCGGGCACGCTGGGCACCTTTTGAGCGGCTTTGACCGCCATATCTGCCCCTTTCCGCAGCTTCCCTGCAGTGTCGGATCTCGTTGGAGCTCTCGATCCTAGCTTGCCGATCGGCAGGTATCCAACTAGCCGATCGACAAGTGACTTACGCCACAAACTGTAGCCTCGCGGCTTGCCGATCGGCTAGGAATGAGCTAGCCGATCGGCTAGGAGGCAACCTGCCGCCGAGACAGAGAGTGAGGGAGGACCCATGGCTGACATCCTGGCCACCGCCGCAGGTGAAGCGGCATCGCCGGTTCCCGGCTACCCGATGCCGCGGGACAACCGCTGCCCGTTCCACCCGCCGGAGACCGTGCGGCGGCTGACCGTCGAAGAGCCCATCTCCAAGGTGCTGATCTGGGACGGCAGCACGCCGTGGCTCATCACCCGCCACGCCGACCAGCGCACGCTGCTCACCGACCCACGCGTCAGCATCGACGAGAAGCGGCCCGGCTTCCCCCACATGACCCGGGGCCGGGCAGAGGTCGCCCGCGTCACCCCACCGCTGATCACCAACACCGACGCGCCCGAGCACACCCGGCTCCGCCGGATGGTCAACCTTCCCTTCACCGTCAAAAAGGTCGAGGACCTGCGGCCCGCCATCCAGAAGATCACCGACGACCTGATCGATGCCATGCTGGCCGGCCCGAAACCGGCCGATCTCGTCACGGCGCTGGGCCTGCCGGTGCCGACGCTCGTGATCAGCGAACTCCTGGGCGTGCCGTACGAGGACAACGAGTTCTTCCATCACCAGAGCACCATCGCGCTCAGCCACAACTCGTCGGCTGAGGAGGCGGCGGCGGCGAGCACCGCGCTGCTGGGCTTCCTCGACGGCCTGCTCGGGCAGAAGATGACGGCCCCGGCCGACGACATGCTGTCGCAGCTGGCCGCCCGGATCAAGGCCGGCGAGATGACCCGCGAGGAGGCCGCCACCATGGGCGTGGCCGTGCTGATCGCCGGGCACGAGACCAGCGCGAGCATGATCCCCCTTGGCACGCTCGTCCTGCTGCAGAACCCCGATCAGCTCGCCGTGCTGCGCGACACGGACGAGGCGAAGGTCGTCGCCGCCGCGGTCGAAGAGCTCCTGCGCTACCTGACGATCGTGCACACCGGGGTTCGCCGGATCGCCTCAGCAGACATCGAGATCGGCGGCCAGGTCATCCGGGCCGGCGACGGCATCATCTTCGATCTCGGCGCCGCGAACTGGGACGCCGAGACCTTCCCCGAGCCCGGCCGGGTCGACCTAGGACGGAACGCACGCCGGCATCAGGCCTTCGGGTACGGCCCCCACCAGTGCCTCGGCCAGAACCTCGCCCGCGTGGAACTCCAGGTCGTCTACAGCACGCTCTACCGGCGGATCCCCACCCTGCGCCTGGCCATCCCGGTCGACGAACTCGAGTTCGCGTTCGAAGGCATCGCCTACAGCCTGCGCTCCCTGCCCGTCACCTGGTAACCGCCCCACATCAAGGAGGAAGAGCTCCCATGCGTGTAGAACTCGACGAACCCAAGTGCGTGGCCTCGGGCCAGTGCGTCCTGGCCGCTCCCGAGGTGTTCGACCAGCGGGACGAGGACGGCGTCGCGATCCTGCTGGACGAGACGCCCGTCGAGGAGCTCCTCGACGGGGTGCGGGAGGCCGTGGGGATCTGCCCGGCCGCGGCGATCCGGCTGGTGGCGCAGTGAAGCGCGTCGTCGTGGTGGGCGCCTCGGCGGCCGGGCTCGCGGTGGCCGAGACGCTGCGCCGAGAGGACTTCGACGGCACGATCACCCTCATCGGCGACGAACCATACGCTCCCTACGACCGGCCGCCGCTGTCCAAGCAGATCCTCTCGGGCGAGTGGAGCGCCAGGCGGCTGCCGCTGCGCCCGTCCGCGCATCTCGAGGACCTCGGCTTGGACCTGCGCCTCGGCGACGCCGCGACCGGCCTGGATCGCACCGCGCGTACGGTGCGGCTGGCGGACGGATCGGCAGTGCCCTACGACGGGCTGATCGTGGCCACCGGGGTGCGGCCGCGTCGCCTGCCCGGCCAGGGCGGGCACGTGCTGCGTACCTTGGACGACGCCCTGGCCCTGCGGGACCGGCTGAGCCCTGGGCGGCGGCTGGCCGTGGTCGGCGCCGGATTCCTCGGCGCCGAGGCCGCCGCCGTGGCCCGCGGCCTCGGCTGTGAGGTCACCCTGCTGGAACCGGCGCCGGTGCCGCTGGCCCACGCCCTCGGCGAGCGGATGGGCCGCGTGCTGACCCGGGCCCACCTGGAGCACGGCGTCGACCTGCGTACCGGCGTCACCGTCACTGAGGTGACCGGGGATGGGGTGCGGCTCGCCGACGGGGAACTGGTGCGGGCCGATGAGGTGCTCGTCGCCGTCGGCTCCCTGCCCAACACCGAATGGCTGGAAGGCAGCGGCCTGCGGGTGGACGACGGCCTCGTGTGCGACCAATTCAGCGCGGCCGGCCCGGACATCTATGCGGCCGGAGACGTCGCCCGCTGGCACAATCCGCTGTTCGGCACGTCCATGCGCATCGAACACCGCACCAACGCCGCCGAGCAGGGCATGGCCGCCGCCCGCAATCTCCTGAACCCGGGCGCGCGCAAGCCGTTCGCCCCGGTGCCGTACTTCTGGTCGGACCAGTACGACATGAAGATCCAGGCCTACGGCTACCTCCGCGGCCACGACGGCATCGCGGTGATGGAGGGGGATCTGGACGAACGCCGGTTCCTGGCCGCCTACCGCACCGGCGACCGGCTGACCGGAGTCCTCACGATCGGCCTGCCGCCCAAGGCCGTCCGCCCCTGGCGACAGGCCATCGCCGCCGGCGTCAAGTGGCACGAGGTCGTCGACGACGCGACGTTGGCGGCGTGACCCCCCTGCAACAGCCGGCCGCAGATCCCGAACCCGCGCCGGGGGCCCGACCATTCACAGAAAGAGTCTCACCATGACGACCATGAAATCCGTACAGACCAGCACACCGGGCACGATCGAGGTCGTGGACATCGAGCGTCCCGTTCCCGGCCCCAAGGACGCGCTGCTACGAATCCGCGCCTGCGGCATCTGCGGCACGGACGTGACCTTCCTGCACATGGGCGGCGGGCCGTTCGGCCCCGGCGGGCAGATGATCCCGGTGCCGCTCGGGCACGAGCCGGCCGGCGAGATCGTCGAAGTGGGCGCCGAGGTCACCGGCCTGAAGGCCGGCGATCGCGTGGTCGTCAACCCACAGGCCGCGCCCTCCGGCATCATCGGCTGCGGCGGCTCGCTCGGCGGCATGCGCGAATACCTGCTCATCGAGGACGCCGTCGTGGGCAAGAGCGTGGCGGTCATCCCCGACACGGTGCCGTACGCCGTCGCCGCACTCAACGAGCCGATGGCGGTCGCCCGCCACTGCGTCAACCGTTCGCAGGCCAGGCCGACCGACAAGGTCCTGGTGTTCGGGGCCGGGCCCATCGGACTGGGGGCCGCCATCTGGCTGAAACTGCGCGGGGTCGAACACGTGGTCGTCGCCGACGTCATCCCCCAGCGCCTGGAGACGGCGCTCGCCGTCGGCGCCGACGCCGTCATCGACTCCTCGCGCGAGGACGTCGCAGCGCGTCTGACCGAACTGCACGGGCAGAGCGTCAACTCCCTCGGCCAGCCACGCCCCGGCACCGACATCTACATCGACGCCGCCGGAGCCGCCGCCGTCGTCAACACCGCCCTGACCTCGGCGAAGTGGGGCGCCAAGCTGGTCACGGTCGCGGTGCACAAGAAGCCGGAGCCCATCGACCTGGGCGCCATCCTGCGCAGCGAGATGGCCATCCTTGGATCCCAGGGCTATCCCACGGAGATCTTCGAGGTGACTCGGGAGATCGTGGAGCACCAGGAGCGCTTCGCCCGGCTGATCAGCCACACCGTTCCCTTCTCCGGGGTCGAGCGAGCGTTCGAGCTCGCGGTGACACCAGGGGCGGCGGAGAAGGTGATCGTGACCTTCGACGACCAGCGCTGAACTGCCAGGTTTCCACCAAATCCACGGAAGGACGACAATGCCCAAGAACGCTCTCCTGGTGATGGATGTCCAACAGGCCGTCGTGGACCGTTACCCGGACCCCGCCTACCTGCCGCGCCTGCGCACCGCGATCTCCGCCGCCAGAGCGGCCGGCGCTCCCGTGATCTATGTGGTCGTGGGGTTTCGCCCTGGCTGCCCGGAAATCAGCACCCGCAACAAGACTTTCGGCGCGCTCGCCGGCACCGGCGCAGTGGCCGGAAGCGACCAGGCCACCCAGGTTCATCGAGACGTGGCACCGGACCCTGGCGACATCATCGTCACGAAGCGACGCATCAGCGCCTTCGCGGGTAGCGACCTCGAGATGGTCCTGCGGGCCGGTGAGATCGATCACCTTGTCCTCACGGGCATCGCGACCAGCGGTGTCGTGCTGTCCACCCTGCGCCAGGCAGCCGACCTGGATTTCCGGCTCACCGTCCTGTCCGACGGCTGTCTCGACTCCGACCCGGAGGTGCACCGTGTGCTCGTGGAGAAGGTGTTCCCCCAGCAGGCGGACGTCACCACCGTGGCCGACTGGATGGCGCGGCGGCGGGGCATGCCGTTGGGGGAGCCCGCGGCCACCCCGTCGACGGTGGTCCTCCCTTGAGTTAGAGATGCTGCTTCTGAGGTAGGAGAAGGCCCTGGTCAGCGCGCGACGGGGGGCGAGCGATGGCATCCACGGCGAGCGGCGCCCGAGACCGGACTCGGTGGTGCCGTACACGTCCCGGAAAGCCGATCGCGTTCTTGACCACGCTGACCGTGGCGGTCGCGACGCCGCCCACCACGGCCCGGGCGAGCGGACCGCTGCCCTGTCCGTCATCGGGCACGACCAAACCGACGATCGTCCTGGTCCACGGAGCATGGGCCGACACCTCGAGCTGGAACGGAGAGGTGGACGCCTTGCGCCGGGCCGGTTACACCGCGCGCGCCATCGCGAACCCGCTGCGCAACCTCGGCGACGACGCCGCCACCGTCGCGGACTTCCTGAAGACCGTCTCCGGCCCGATCGTCCTGGTGGGGCACTCCTACGGCGGCTCGGTCATCACGAACGCCGCCGCGAACGCCCCGAACGTCAAGGCCCTGGTGTACGTCGACGCGGCGGTACCGGACACGGGGGAGACCACCGCCCAGCTCAGCGGATCCGGCTCCGCGCTCAACGGTGACCCAGACTCCCTGTACGACAAGGCGTCCTACTCGAACGCGCCCCAGGGCGCGAGCGACCTGTACCTCAAGCAGGACGTCTTCGTCGGCTCGTTCGCCTCGGACCTGCCGCGGGACACCGCCGTACGCCTGTGGGCCTCGCAGCGGGCCGCCTCGACCAGCGCGTTCCAGACCCCGTCACGAGCCGCGGCGTGGAAGAAGATCCCGTCCTGGTACTTCGTCAGCACCGGCGACCGGATCATCACGCCGGCGTCACAACTGTCGATGGCACGGCGGGCCGGCTCGAAGGTCACCAAGTTCGCGGGCGGGTCCCACCTCACCCTGGTCTCGCACCCGGACGCGGTCACGTCCGTGATCGGATCGGCGATCTGCTCTGTGAAGGCCGATTAGGCGGCCGTTCGGCGTGCCCGGCGGCGGGCCGCGCCCCTACGGGCGGAGCCGGGCCCTGGCGGCCGCGGACACCGGGGCGCCCCGTCCGACGCGCGCCTACGGCGAGTCGAGCGGGCCGAAGGCACGCAGTGCGGCGCCCAACCCGGGGGGTTTCCCAAAAGGCTTGAAAAAGTCGGTCACCTGGCCACAGCCAGACGGTAGTCCTCGTCGGTGGCGAGCAGGTTCCGGTGCGTGTCCTCCGCGGTGATGACGCCGTCGTCCAGGACGAGGACCCGGTCGGCGGCGTCCAGGAAGGCCGGGCTGCTGGTGATCACGATGGTGGTGCGGCCCCGCCGCAGTCCGGCGATGTTGCGCGCGATGAGCTGCTCGGTGACCGCGTCCACCGCCGTCGTCGGGTCGTGCAGGACGAGGACGTCGGTGTCGGCGGCGAGGGCTCGGGCCAGAGACAGTCGTTGGCGCTGCCCGCCGGAAAGATTCGCGCCGCGGTCGCGGACGCCGTAGTCGAGTCCTTCGCGGTGGAGGGCGACGACGTCGGTCAGCATCGACGCCTCGACGGCCTCGGGGACCATCCGGCCGGTGCCCGACGGGTCGATGTTCGTGCGGAGGGTGCCCGCGAAGATCTCCCCGTCGTACGGGTTCACCAGCATGTGCTCGCGGACCGCCGCGATGGACAGGACCGCCGTCTCCTGCCCGCTGACCCGCACCAGGCCCTCATAGGCGCCGGGCGGGACGTTCATGGCCAGGACCGATGCCAGGTCGGCAGCCGCGCGCGGCTGGTATGCGGCGATCGCCACGAGCTCGCCGGCGGACACGTGGAACTTCAGCTTGCGCAGGGACCCGTACCGGACGCAGTCGATCTCGAGGTCTCCGCCCGCGGACGGGCGGTCTCGCCCCGGGGTCATCACCGGCGGCGCGGCCAGCACCAGGGCCATCCGCTCCGCCGACGCGCGCGCGATCATCACGTACTTCGGCATCTCCGAGAACAGCTTGAGCGGTTCCATGATGAACTGCGCCAGCCCCACGGCCATGACGAGCTGCCCGATGGTGATCTGGCCCTGGAACGCGAGCCACCCCGCCATCAGGGTCACGGCGGTGGCGAGGATCGCGTTGAAGCCCAGAGCGGCGCCCGCGTACGCGCCGTTCACCCTGGCGACGGTGACCGCCTGGTGCTTCGCCTCCGTGCTGACCTTCCGGTAGGACAGGAACGCCGCGTCGTTGCCGCCGAAGCCGTGCAGCGGGCGCAGGCCGGTGATCAGGTCGGCGACCTTCGCGCCCGCCCGCGCCACCCGGGCCTGCTGCTCGCGGGTGCTGACGCCGATCCGCTTGGACATCACGCTCAGGATCGACAGGATCGCGACGGTCCCCACGATCACCAGCAGGCCGAGCCAGACGCTGGCCAGGCCCAGCGTCACGGCCGTGATCAGCACCGCGACCAGTGAGCTGATCAGCAGCGGCACCACCTCGATGATGTCGGCTGTCTGGTCGGCGTCCTCGGTGGCGATGGTCAGCACCTCGCCGGACTTGAGATCGACGTCTCTGGCCACGGGCTGGAGTCCGCAGGCCGCGACCTCCACCCGCCAGCGGTGCGCCTCGGTCGTGTTGGCCTTCTGCAGGATGCGCATCCCGAATCGCCACGACAGCGACACGATGGTGATGATCACAGCCAACGCGGCGATCGACAGGGCGAGCGAGCCGAGGCTTCGCTCCCGCATCGTGTGTTCGACGATCAGGCCGAGCGCGATGGGGAAGGCGGTCTCGCCCGCCTGGTAGGAGCCCAGGAGGACGGTGCCCCAGGTCATGGCGCCGATGTTGCGCCGCAGTGCGGTCCGGAGAACGCCGGACCCCGTGCGAGGCCGCTGCGCGTCAGGAGTCGTCATCGAGGTGGCGGGCATGCGGTTGACCTAACTCCCCGCTCGCCAGGCCTGCCACAGTCGCGCGTACCGTCCGCCCAGTGCCACCAACTCCTCGTGAGTTCCCTGTTCCACCACGCATCCCGCGTCCAGCACGGCGATCCGGTCCGCCGCCGTCGCCTGCGTCAGCCGGTGCGCCACGAGCAACGTGGTACGGCCCCGGCACGCGGCCAGCACGGCCCGCTCCAGCTCGGCGGCGCCCTCGCTGCCCGCCTCCGCGGTCGACTCGTCCAGCACCACCACCGGCGACCGCCCCAGCACCAGCCGGGCCAGGGCGATCTGGGCGACCTTGGTGACGTCCAGGCGCTCGCCGCCCTCGCCGACCATGGTGTTCAGCCCGTCGGGCAGCGCGTCGACCCACCCGTCGGCGCCGACCGTGCGCAGCGCGTCCATCAGCTCGGCGTCGGTCGCGTCCGGCGCGGCCAGCCGCAGGTCGTCGGCGAGCGGACCGGAGAACACGTGCGTCTCCTGCGTCAGGATGCTCACCAAGGCCCGCGCCCCGGCCTCGTCCAGGCCCGCGAGGTCGGTCGGCCCGATGCGCACCGATCCGGCCTGCGGGGTGCCGATGCCCGCGATCAGCGCGGCCAGGGTGGTCTTGCCCGCGCCCGTCGCGCCCACCAGCGCGAGCGAACCGCCGGCCGGGATCACCAGGTCAACGTCCCGGAGGACCGGCTCCTCGGAATCGGGGTAGCTGAACGTCAGTCCCTCGACCGTCACCGGGTACGGCGTGAGGTCCGCGGACATGGCGGCGGCACTGCCCACCAGCCGGTCGTGCGCGGCCTCGCCCAGCACCCCGACCAGCCGGGTCAGGCTCGCCCCGGACTTCTGCGCCTCGTCGAAGGTGAACATGATGGCGCCCAGCGGGTTGAACAGCCGGTGGAACAGCAGCGGGGCCGCCGCCACCTCGCCCAGGCTGGCGGCATCGGCCTCCAGCAGTACGTACCCCACCACGATGATCAGGACCAGCCCGATGAACTCGGCACGGTTCTCTCTGCCGACGAACCGGCCGAACAACCGGAACACCTCGATGCCGAGCTCGCGCACCCGCCACGACTCAGTGGTGACCTGCTCGCGGAAGGCGTGCTCAAGGCGGTATGCCCGGACCGTGTCGATCCCGTTCAGACCGCTGATCAACGCCTGCGCGCGGTCGGCCTGGGCCGCCCGCTGCTTCTGGTAGAGCGGGCCGGACCGGGGGAGATACCAGCGCAGGGCCAGCGCGTACGCGGGCAGCGCGCCCGCGCCCGCCAGACCGAGTCGCCAGTCGAGCCCGAACATGCCGGCCGTGGCGATGACGACCAGCACTCCCGCTGAGAACACCGTGGGGATGGCCGTGCGGATGCCCTTGGACAGCACGGCCACATCGTCGCCGACCCTGGACAGCACGTCCCCCCGGCCGACCTGCTCGATCCGCGCGCTCGGCATTCCCAGCACCGCCCGGACGGCGTCCTCCCGCAGCCGCGCGAGCATCTCCGCGCCCAGCCGTCCGATCAGGTACGTCGACGCCCCGGTGGCCGCGACGCCGACAAGCGCGGCGGCCACCATCAGCGCGCCGATCGTGACCAGGATCGATGGCCGTTCGCCGTCGATCACCCCGTCGACCACCCGGCCGAGCAGGAGCACCGGCAGCACCGCGAGCGCCGCCCCGGCCACCGTGGTGAGCACGGTGGCGACCGCCAGCCATGGAACGTCGCGGAAGTGCGCCGCGACCCAGCGGGTGGCCTCACGTCCGGTCGCCGTGCGCAGGGTGGCCGCGGCGAGGCGGGTGTCGGTGGCGCTCACCCGCATCTCCGCTTCGGTGGACCCATGACCATCTAAGGGAGCGCCATCAGGAAGGCACCACCATCGGCGTGCCGGCGACGGGGTCGGGCACCACGACGCAGTTGAGGCCGAAGACCTTCTCGACCAGCTCGGCGGTGATCACCGCGGTTGGGGCGCCCTCGGCGACGATGGCGCCTTCCGCCATCGCGATGACGTGGTCGCAGAAGCGGCAGGCAAGGTTGAGGTCGTGCAGCACGACCACGATGGTCTTGCCGGACTCGGCGTTCAGCGTCCGCAGCAGCCGCAGCAGCTCCACCTGGTGGTTGATGTCCAGGTAGGTCGTGGGCTCGTCGAGGAGCAGCAGGTCGGTGTCCTGGGCGAGCGCCATCGCCACCCAGACCCGCTGCCGCTGGCCGCCAGAGAGCTGCCGGAGCGGGCGGTTGACCAGGTCGGCGGTGCCGGTGGCCTCGAGGGCCCGGGAGACGGCGTCGTCGTCCTCGTCGCTCCAGCGGCGGAACCAGCCCTGGTGCGGGTAGCGGCCGCGGGCTACCAGGTCGGCGACGGTGATGCCCTCGGGCGCGAGAGGGGTCTGCGGCAGCAGCCCGAGTGTCTTGGCCACGTCATGGGTGCTCATCTCGGTCAGCGCCTTGCCGTCCAGGTAGACGGCGCCGTGACGGGGTTTGAGCAGCCGGGCCAGGCCGCGCAGCAGCGTGGACTTGCCGCACGCGTTCGCGCCCACGATGGCCGTGATCCTGCCGTCAGGGATCTGGACGTCGAGGTTGGTCACGATCGCCTGGTCGTCGTACCCGAGGGTCAGGCCCTCGGCGCGTAGCCGGGTCATCCGCCCGCTCCTTGCCGGTTGGTGGTGGCCAGCAGCCACAGCAGGTAGGGTGCGCCGACCGCGCCGGTGACCACGCCGGTGGGCAGCGCCGTCGGCAGCAGGTGGACGGCGATGAGGTCGGCGGTGAGCAGCAGCGCGGCGCCGACCAGCGCGGCTGGGATGATCCCGCCCGTGGCGGGGCCGAGCAGCCGGTTGGCGATCGGTCCTGCGACGAGCGCGACGAAGACGATGGGGCCGGCCACGGCGACGGCCAGGGCCGTCAGCACCACTGCCGTGGCGAGCAGGCCGGCCCGGCCGAGCTCGGTGCGGATGCCCAGCGCCCGGGCGGTGTCGTCGCCGAGTTCGAGCGCTCGCAGCTGCCGCTGCAGGAGGACCGCGGTGGGCAGGAGGAGCACCAGGGCGCCGAGCAGGAGCCGCAGCTCGCCGGCGTCGGCCTGCCCGACGGAGCCGGTCAGCCAATGCATCGCCTGCCGGGCGTCGGACAGCTGGGCTCGGGTCAGCATGTAGCCGATCAGGCCGTCGAAGAAGAGCGTGGCGCCGATGCCGATGAGGATGAACCGGTAGCCGGCGACGCCGTCGCGCCAGGCGAGCACGTACATCAGCAGGGCGGCGGCGACGGCCCCGCCGAGGGCGAGCGCGCTCACGGCCAGTCCGCTGACCTGCAGAAGCACGATCCCGGTGATGGCGGCGAGCCCGGCGCCGGAGTTGATGCCGACGAAATCGGGGGACGCGAGAGGGTTGCGCAGCAGCTGCTGGAAGATCGTCCCGGCGGCGCCGAGGGCGAGGCCGACGGCCAGCGCGGACGCCGCGGTGGGCAGCCGCAACCCCCGGACGACGAAGTCGACGCTGGGGTCCTCGCGCAGGTGGAGCACCGAGGCGATGACCTCGCCCGCGCTGAGCTGGAAGCTGCCCACCATCATGGTGAGCACGAACAGCGCGCTGACGGCCACGGCCAGGGAGCACGTCACCACAAGTGAACGGGTGGTCCGGCGACGCCGGGTGGTGCGGAAGGCGCCGGCGGTCGCGGCCCGCGCGGTCGTGGTCGCTGCCATGGTCACACCTCCGACAGCCGGCCGTAGCGGACGATGCCGACGAACGCCGGCGCTCCGAGCACGCCGAGGACCACACCGACCTGGAGTTCGTCGGGGACGGCCACCACCCGGCCGAGCACGTCCGCCAGCAGCAGGACGATCGGGGCCAGGAGCATGGAGTACGGCAGGATCCACCGGTAGTCCGGGCCGCAGATGAACCTCGCCACGTGCGGCACGACGAGCCCGACGAAGACGATCGGTCCGCAGGCGGCAGTGGCGGCCCCGGCGAGCACCGCGACCACGGCGAACGCCGCCGCCCGGGTCCTGGTGACCCGCTGGCCCAGGCCGCGGGCCATGTCCTCACCGAGCGCGAGCCCGTTGAGCGCTCGCCCGAAACCCAACGAGGCGATCAGGGCGAGGACGAGGAACGGTGCGACCCCGGTCAGGATCGGGGCGTAGCGCCCGGCGAGCGATCCCACCTGCCAGAACCGCAGCTCGTTGAGCGCGTCCACGTTGGTCATCACGATCCCGGTGGTCACCGAAGCCAGGCCGGCGGTGACGGCCGCGCCGGCCAGCGCCAGCTTGATCGGGGTGGCGCCCTCCCGGCCGAGCGACGCGATCGCGTACACCAGCAGGAGAGCCCCGATCGCCCCGGCGAAGGCGAACCAGACGTAGACACCCGCGCCGCGCACGCCGAGCACCGTGATGGCGAAGACCACGAAGACGGCCGCGCCGGAGTTGATGCCCATGATCCCCGCATCGGCCAGCGGGTTGCGGGTGACGCCCTGCAGGATGGCGCCGGCCACGCCGAGCGCGGCGCCCACCAGGATGCCGAGCAGTGTACGGGGCACGCGCAGCTCCAGCGTCACCGTGCTGTTGATCGACCCGTCGGTGTCCAGGCTGCCCAAGGCGCGCAGCACCTCGGGCAGGCCGATCGAGCGCGAGCCCAAGGTGACGCTGAGAAACGCGACCAGAGCCAGTAACACGCACAGGACGGCGAGCCCCGGCCCGAGGGCGACGGCTCTGCGTGCGAGATGCGTCGAGCTGCTCATCAGCGGCGATCAGTCGCCGACGTTCGGGTCCGCGGCCTTGACCGCCGCCGTCAGCTTGTCCAGCTCGGTGGCGAAGTGGCCGTAGGTGTGCAGCCAGTACGCCGGCCACGACACGACGGCCCCCGCCTTGGCCGCCTTGATCTTGAACCAGGTGGGCTGCTTCTTGCCCCAATCGGCATTGGAGGTGGGCTTGAAGCTACGGCCGTCGAAAAGGATCAGGTCGGGCTGGTACTTGTCGACGTTCTCCCAGCTCAGGTTCTCCCAGTACGGGAAGCCGGGGTCCGGGCTGTCCGGGTTGATCACCTTCATTCCCCAGCGCTGGAAGTCCAGCAGTTCGGGGGCGTACTCGGGGTTGGCCACGTACACCTTGTCGTCAGCGGGCGACATCGCGGCCACGGTGAGGCCCGACTTGGCCGCGACCGCCTCCTTGAAGCCGGCGAGCGCCTCCTCGAAGCGCTTCTTGTTCGCGGCGATCTGCGGGGCGTCGACGTCGGCGCCCAGGCTCCTGGCGAGGTCCTCATACCCCTTGGCCAGGTCGACGATCGACTTGCCCTGGGAGACACCCACCACCGGGGCCAGCTCGGCGAGCTTCTTGCTCTTCTCGTCGACGCCTTCCTCCAGGCCGCTGTGTGCCTTCTCCACCGGCCACCAGTCGCCGACGATCAGGTCCGGCCGCAGGGCGGCGGCCTTCTCCACGTCGATCTTGCCCCACTCCTGTCCCAGGATCTCGATGCCGGTCAGGTCGAGATCCTTCAGGTTCGCGTCGGTCTTGACGGACTCGTCGGCGTAGATGCCGACCGGCTTGATGCCGAAGGACATCAACGCGGCCGCCTCGCCCGCGTGCGCAATGATCCGCGTCGGGGTCTTGTCCGCCTTGACGACCTTGCCCGACCCGTCGGTGAACGACCACGGGCCGGAGGGTGTGGCGGAGGCTGCAGTGGTGGTGCCGGAGGAGTCTGCCGAGCCGCAACCGGCGAGCACTACGCTCAGGGCGGCGAGCACCAGGACTGGACGCCATGCGCGCATGGTGGAGCTTCCGTTCTCGTGTCGAGTGATCTACGAAGGTCAACAATTAGGCAAGGCTAACCATAGTTTTTGGCTTTTGGCTAGATCGGTGTGATCGGTCTCACCGGGGGCGAGCCCCGTCCTGGGGGCGGTGCCGCATGCGAGGCCGGCCAGCGACGCCGAGTCGGAATTTTTCCGGACTGTTGACGAAATTTGCGCGACTTCGGCAGACTCTCCGCATGCGGCGGGGGCGCTCACGCAGAAAGCGAGCTCGACAGGCTCCGAAGTAGGAGGACGTGACTGATGACGAGTTCCGGCAATGGTGTGCACGTCGGCCGACGGTCCTTGCTGGCCGGCGCAGCCGGCCTGTTAGGGGCGGCGGCCCTGCCCGCGACCGCTGCGCAGGCGACCCCCACGGAGGTCGCGTCGCGGCGGTACCCGTCGAACTGGCCCGACCTCGAGCCCTACGGCCTCGCGGACACCCGGCTGGACCTGTGGCCACGTGCGGACAATTCGCTCATCCTTCCGCTCGAACTGCGCCCCCGCGACAACGAGCTCGGCCGGGTCTGGATGCGCGACACGTACGTCAACTGCTTCGTCGTCAACGGCCGTCCGATGTACGTCGCCACGGGCACCACCCGGGTGCCCGGGCTCGCCGGGGCCGCCCCATGGAACGACGGCATCTTCGTGTGGGTGTCCCCGTCCCTGAGGGGACCATGGATGCTGGTCGACACCGCCGGGATCCGGCCCGGCGCCGAAAAGGGCAAGGTGTGGTCACCCGAGTTCGTCGGCGAGAACCGGCCCGGACGCATGGTCGTCGCGCCGTGGCAGGAGTATTGGCACGACGAGCAGTTCGGCAAGCGAGGCGAGGTCTGGGCCCCGGAAGTGCACTATTTCCGCGGTACGTGGTACATCGTGGCGTGCATGGGCGACCACTCCCAGAAGGTCGGTTCGTTCATGCTCATCAGTGAGGGCGGCATCGAGGGCCCGTACCGCCTCGTCGAAGGCAATCGTGAAAAACCCTTCGGCGACTCTTTCATCGGTGGACCCGCCTTCATCAAGCCCGGCGCCTACCACCACATCGACGGCAGCCTTTATACCGAGGGCGACGACGCGTGGCTTGTGCTGCACAACCACCTGTACGCGAAGTTCCGGGACGACATGGAAGACATCATCCCGACGGCCAGCCTCCCGAAATTCCAGCAGACGCCCTACACGCCCGAGCCGTACCTCGAAGGCGCGTACGTCTTCAAGCACGGAGGCAAGTACTACCTCCTCCACGCCGCATGGAACCGAACCTCGACCACCCCCGACGGCAGCACGCGATACGCCTACGACCCGCCCGGCCCCGGCCGCGTGCAGTATCAGTACGACGCGGTCGTCGCCGTCTCGGACACGTTCGAGGGACCGTATTCCCAGCGGTGGACGGCGGGCGTCGGCGCCGGCCACAACAACTTCTTCAGGGATCGCAGCGGCCAGGTGTGGGCGACGTTCTTCCGCAACCCCAACTTCGGCTACTGGTCCGACCCGTCGCGCATCGCCGACGCCGCCGTGGCCGGCATCGTGCGTCTGGAATGGACCGGCCCGCAGGGCAATCGCCTGTACGTCCAGCGCCGGAATCACGGCCACACGATCAGCGATTGACCCAGCCGGCGCTCGTCGAGCCGGCCCCGCGAGGCGGGATCGAACGCTGGACTCTCCCCTTATGGGAGGCCTCATGCTATTTTCCGGCGTTCGGCCCGCACGGCGGCTCCGCACCCGCTGATCGCCCGGCTATCGAGGAGAGCGACGCATGACCATGGTGAAGGGCATCGAGGCTCGCGGCATGCACCACTGCGAGACGACGGCGCTGGGTGTGCTGCTGCGGCATGAGGGACTTGATCTGTCCGAGCCCATGCTGTTCGGGCTCGGCTCAGGCCTGTCCTTCATCTATTGGGACGCCAAGGCAATGGACTTCCCCTTCCTCGGAGGCCGCGTCAAGCCCTTCGAGCTCACCAGGAACCTCGCCGCCCGGCTGGGGCTGACCTTGCTGGTCGAGGAGACCACCTCACCGCGCAAGGCGTGGGCGAACGTGTCCGCCCGCATCGATGCCGGACTGCCGGTCGGCCTCCAGGTCGACTGCTACCACCTGGACTACTTCCAGTCGAAGGTGCACTTCGGTGGCCATGTCGTCGCGATGTACGGCTACGACGAGCACGATGCTTACCTGGTGGACACGGCTCAGCAGGGAGGAGCCGTGCGTACGAGCCGGACGACCCTGGCCATGGCGAGGGCCGAACGCGGCCCGATGACCGCCAGGAACCGCTCCTTCTCCCTAACGCTGCCGGCGCACCGTCCCTCCTGGCAGGACCAGATCATCCCCGCGATCAAAGCCTGCGCCGACGCCTTCCTCGCCGCGCCCATCGCGAACCTGGGCCATCGTGGCATCGAGAAAGCCGCTCGCCAGGTGCCCAAGTGGCTGCTCCGCACGGACGAGCCGAAGCGGGACGTGCCACAGGCCGCCCTCCTCATGGAGAAGGCCGGCACCGGCGGCGCCCTGTTCCGCGCCCTTTATCGTGACTTCCTCGGCGAATGCGCCGGGCTCATCGACGATGACGGCCTTCGCGCCGGTCACCGGCTGTACGCCGAGGCCGCCGCCCTGTGGACGGACGTGGCCACCTTGATCACGAAGGCTGGAGAGGAGGGCGACGCGGCGCCCCTCGAGCAGGCCGGCGTCATCCTCCACGACCTTTCGTGCATCGAGAGAGATGCCATGCGGGTGCTGAGTGAGATGCACCCGCGGCCGTAGCGTCCTAAAACTGCAGCGCGTACACACGAGCAATTACTAACCATGCCGGATCACGATGGCGCGCCCTTGGCCATCGATTCTGCGCCGTGTGCGTCTCGGCCTTACATGAGCGACTCATTGCGACCGATCCGGCCTTGGGACATGCGGCTTGACCTGGCCGGATATTGATCGGCACAGCAAACACCATCCTGAGTTCGCGGTCGTTTGCAGGTTTGTTGCAGCTTTCGCCCTCAGCATTGACACCTTTTGACAGCCGCCTCTATGGTCCGAGTGAGTGGTAAGCGCTTTCCCTGCGGCGTCCGCCTTTGTTGTGGTGGCAGCACGCCACTCCATTTCGCCATTTCCGCGCCGACAGCGCGCGGATTCGTGCGCCCTCTACCCGGTCCCGGCATTTGACGACGAAGGTGAGACGAGCATGAGACGAGCAGTCGCGTTGCGCTTCCAGGCGGCGCTGGGTACGGCGGCCATTGCGGCCGCGATCGGTGTGGTTTTACCGGCAATCCAAGCGTCGGCAGCAGCCGGCAGCGCCACCGGCTACGCGACCAGCAACGGTGGGACCACCGGCGGTGCGGGCGGGCAGACGGTGAGGGCCACCACCGGGACCGCGATCCACGCGGCCCTGTGCAGCCGGGCCAGCAGCAGCACCCCGATCACCATTCAGGTTGAGGGGACCATCAATCACGGCAACACCAGCAAGGTGTCGGGCACAAGCTGCAACACCGCCGACGGCCTGATCGAACTCAAGCAGATCAGCAACGTCACGATCATCGGAGTCGGCAACGGCGCCGTCTTCGACCAGCTGGGCATCCACATCCGCGAGGCCAGCAACATCATCATCCAGAACGTGACCGTCCGGAACGTCAAGAAGTCGGGCTCGCCCATCTCCAACGGCGGTGACGCCATCTCCATGGAGAGCGGTGTCCGCAACATCTGGGTCGATCACGTCACCCTGGAGGCTTCGGGCGGGGAGTCGGAGGGTTTCGACGGCCTCTTCGACATGAAGGACAACACCCAGTACGTGACCCTGTCCTACAGCATTCTGCGCAACTCCGGCCGCGGCGGGCTCATCGGGTCCAGTGAGAGCGACCTCTCGAACGGCTTCATCACGTTCCACCACAACCTGTACGAGAACATCGACTCCCGCACGCCTCTGCTGCGTGGCGGCATCGCCCACATCTACAACAACTCGTACGTGAACCTCCACGAATCCGGCATCAACTCCCGGGCCGGGGGCCGCGCCAAGGTGGAGAACAACTACTTCAAGGACTCCAAGGACGTCCTGGGCGCCTTCTACACCAGCGAGGCCGGCTATTGGCAGGTCGGCGGCAACATCTTCGACAACGTGACCTGGTCCAGCCCCGGCAGCGAGAACAATCCCGCCGGCCCCAACCCGGTGTCCAACACCTCCGTCAGCATCCCGTACTCCTACAGCCTCGACGGGGCCGGCTGCGTGCCTGCCATCGTCGGCCAGACGGCGGGCGCCAACAAGGGTCTGCAGGTGTCGAACGGCAACTGCACGCCCCAGACGCCGACACCGACCACCCCTACGCCGTCAGCCACGCCTACGCCGTCAACCACTCCCACCTCCGGCGGGACCAACCTCAGCATTGGGGCAGGCTCCGACGGCTCCAGCAAGGCCGACGGGACCAGCTACGGCAACGTGCGGGACGGCAACCTGAGCACCTACTGGTCGCCGGTCGGCTCGACCGGTGACATCTCGATCAAGTGGAGTTCCGCCAAGACGGTGTCCAGGATCATCATCCGTGAGGCGTCAGGCTCCGCAGGCGCCATAGGGTCCTGGCAGGTCACCAATGGCGGCACCGGCGCCGTCCTGGCCTCCGGCAGCGGGGCGGGCGCCATCACCTTCGCCCCGACCTCGCTGAGCAAGATCACCTTCAAGATCACCGGCTCGACCGGCACGCCGAGGGTCGCCGAGTTCGAAACCTACGCGGGATAACAGGCAGCCCGCCCGGACGGCGCGGTGCCCTCAGCATCCCTGAGGAGCTCAGGCCGACCGGGCGGGCTGCTGCTGCGTGATGCAGTGGACGCCGCCGCCGCGGGCGAATATCTCGCGTGAGTCCACCCCGACGACCGTGCGGCCGGGATAGACCTCGGCAAGGACGTCGAGCGCCTCCGGGTCGGCGGGATCGTCGAAGGTGCACGCCACCACGCCGCCGTTGACGACGAGGTGGTTGACGTAGCTGAAGTCGACGAAACCCCGCCGGTCGCGGAGGGTCGCCGGAGCGGGAAGCCGGACGATCCGATAGGAGCGGCCGAGCACGTCGGTGGTACGCGCCAGCGTGTCGACGACCTCGGCGGTGACCGCGTGATCCGGGTGTTCCGGGTCGCGTTGATCGTGGACGAGCACTGTCCCCGGAGACGGGAAGGCGGCGACGATGTCGACGTGGCCGCGGGTGCCGTAGACCTCGTAGTCCCGCGTGAGGCCACGGCGTAGCCAGATGGCCTGCTCCGCGCCGATCGTGGCGGCGAGCTCGCGCTCGACATCGTCCTTGCTCATGCCGGGGTTGCGTCCCGGGTCGAGTTGCACGGTCTCGGTGACCAGCACCGTGCCGAGCCCGTCGACGTGGATGCCGCCGCCCTCGTTCACCATCGCGGAGGGCAGGTACGCGCAGCCGGCGACGTCGGCCATGGCGGCGGCGACCTTGCTGTCGAGGTCCCAGGAGGCCCATTCCTGCCCGCCCCAGCCGTTGAAGCTCCAGTCGACGCCGCCCAGCCGTCCGTCGGCGTCGAGCACGAAGGTCAGGCCGATGTCGCGCATCCACGCATCGTCGAGTGGCTGCTCGACGATCGTCACCTCACGCGAGAGCCGCGTACGAGCGTCGGCGACGTCGGACGGGTCGACCACCATGATCACGGGCTCGAACTCGAGGATCGTGTGCGCGACCTGCGTCCAGGTCCTGCGGGCGATGTCGATGTCGTCCGCGTTGCCGCCGAGCGCCGGCGAGGCCGGCGGGAACGCCATCCACGTGCACTCGTGCGGCGCGGTCTCGGCCGGCATCCGCCAGCGCATGGGCTCGCTCACGCGGGCACCTCGCCGTAGGGCTTGCCCGGGTCGGCAGGGGCGGTCAGAGGCCCGTAGGTGTCGGGCCGGCGGGTGGTGAGGAAGGGGAAGAGGTCGAGCCAGTCGCGCCGCTGCTCCAGGTCGAGGTCGGCCACCAGAACAGCTTCTTCGTCCCGGGGCGCCTGGACGAGGACGCGGCCGTACGGGTCGGAGATGAACGACGAGCCGTAGAACCTCAGGGCCCCTTCGTCGCCCGTCCTGTTGGGGACGACCATGAACGTCCCCGCAGTGATCCCGTTGGCCGCGATGACCTGCTGCCAGAGCGGCTGGGTGTCGAACTCCGGAAAAGCCGGCTCGGAGCCGATCGCGGTCGGATAGACGACGACCTCGGCGCCGGCGACGGAGTAGGCGCGGGCGAGCTCAGGAAACCACTGGTCCCAGCAGGTAGGAAGGCCGAGGCGGACGCCGCGCAGCCGGTCGACCTCGTAGACCGGATAGGGGTCGTCCGCCGGCCCGGCCCGGAAGTAGGTGTCCTCGTAGTATCCATCGGTGACTGGGATGTGCAGCTTGCGCGTACGGCCGACCAGATCCCCTTCCGGGGAGACGAGGATGGCCGTGTTGAAGCCGAGCCCGTCCGGGCCGTCGGCCCTTTCATAGACGGACGCGTGCACGAAGACCCCGTGCGCTTTCGCCGCGCCTGCCGCGAACGTGTACGTCGGTCCGCTGGTCAGGGACTCGGCCAGGTCGCCGGGTCGCCCGGTGGCCCGCTCGTGCGCGGGGTATTTCGCCAGGGTCAGCTCCGGCAGGAACACCACCTCGGCGCCCGCACGCGCCGCGACGCCGATGGCGTCGGTGAGCGCACCCGTGAGCTCGTCGGGGTCGGGACGCCAGGCGTGCTGCACGAGCCCGACACGCAAGGGTGAGCGCTGCGGTGTGCGGACCCGGGCAGGCGACGGCGGCGGGTTCAGCCGGGTGAGGACCTTCATGATGTCTCCTTGAGCCGTGGTGGCGACGACGGGTTCGGACGGAGGTGCACCAGACGGGCCGTGGCCTCGGAGAGCAGGCCGTGTGCTTCCTCGACGGTGAGCTCTCCGGCGAGCCAGCGGTTGGCGAGGCCCTCCACGAGCGCGGTCAGGATCGTCGCCGTCCGCGTCGAGTCGGAGGCCGCGGCTGTCCCGTCGTCGTTCTGGACGGCCGCCACCGACCGGGCCACCTCCTGGATCCAGGCGGACGTGGTGCGGCGCAGCGGCTCCCGGAGCTCGGTCTCGAACACGGCGAGGGCACGCAGCTCGTTCCAGGCCGCGGAGTTCTCTCGTACTTCCGTGTCGTCGTCGATCTCGGACAGGAGCTGCTGCTCGAGTTTCGCGAAGGCCGACAGGCCGGCGTCCGCACGCCGGGCGCGTACGTCGTTGGCGTGGGCGTTGATGTAGTCCAACGTCGCACTGAGCAGTCCGGCGCGGTCGGTGAAGTGGTAGTAGAGCAGGCCGGGGGAGACGTCGGCCTCCTCCGCGACGTCGGTGACGCGCAGACCGCGGACGCCGTCCCGGGCGATGCGCCGCGCGGCCGCCCGGAGGATCTGGGTGCGTCGATCCATCAGACGCCGGCCTCCTCGTCGATCAACTGGCTCGTGGACCACGAGCGCCATCCGGGCAGTGTGTCCCAGACTGAAAATTCAGTCAAGGCGCCTGGTGATTCCATCGCATCGGGCCGTTTCAGGCCTGCGCCTGGGTGTCCAGCATGTGGCGAGCGTGTCTGAGGAAACCCTCGAGGGCCAGCTCGAACGCACGGTCGGCGCGGTTGTCGCCGATCGCGTCAAGGGCTTCGGCCAGGCGCGGGGTGGCCGCGTCGTCGGCGATCTCCCACATGGTCTCGGGAGCGGCGAGGTCGAGGGCCGAGCCGAGCACGAGGTTCTCCAGGGCGACGATGACCGGCATGACGTCCGGCAGCGGGAAGCCGGCGTCGAGGAGCAGGGTGACGGCCCGCTCGTACTGTTCGAGGACACGTGGGGCGCGTACGGGTGAGGTCATCAGCATCGGAATGGCCCGGGGGTGGGCCGCGAAGGCGGCGCGATAGGACCGGGCCCAGGTCATCAGGGCCGCGTCCCAGGGCCGGATGTCCAGGGCGGTGATGTCGATGCGGTGCGCGATCCGCTCACGGAGCAGCTCGACGATGCCGTCCCGGCCGTCCACATGGTGATACACCGAGCCGGTCTGCACCCCGAGGCGGCGCGCGATCTGGGGGACGCTGAACTCGCCCTGCGCGTCGACGATTTCCAGCGCGGTGGTGGTGATGCGCTCCCGGTCGAGCAGGGGTGTGCGCGGCCGTCCCATGGTCGGTGTTCCTCCTGGAGGGGGCTTCCCTAAATTCTGAAGTTGAGGTTACATTGCGGAAACCGAAAGCCTTTAGGTTTATTGGCAACGGACACCACACACACCCTCCTCCCTGTCTTCACCCCCAGCTAGAAGGGCTTCTCCATGCCCGTTACCCACTCCGCGTCCAGCTCCGGTGGGAGCGCCACGGCCCCGGCCCCATCCCTGCGCTCCGGCTCGCTCGGAACCACGGACATCGCGTTCTTCGTCATCTCCGCCGCCGCCCCGCTCACCGTGATGGCCGGCGTCGCGCCACTCGCGATCATGCTCGGCGGGATCGGCGCCCCCACCGGCTACCTCATCGCCGGCGTCACCCTCGCCGTCTTCGCCGTCGGCTTCACCACCATGAGCCGCCACGTCCGCAGCGGCGGCGCCTTCTACGCGTACATCACCCGTGGTCTCGGCCGCACAGCCGGGATCGGAGCCGCGCTGCTCGCGCTGGTCGGCTACAACGGCATGGAGATCGGCGTCTACGGCCTGCTCGGCTCCGCCACGCAGGGCACCGTCCAGGCCCTGTTCGGGGTGGACATCCCCTGGCTGCCCATCTCGTTGGCGGGGCTGCTGCTCATCGGCTACGGCGGATATCGGTCCATCGAGTTCGGCGCCAAGGTGCTCGGTATCCTGCTGGTCGCGGAGATCGGCATCCTCGTCCTGCTCGCCGGCGGCGTGCTCATCAAGGGCGGCGCGAGCGGACTGTCGCTCGCCTCCCTCGCACCGGGCAACGTGCTGGTGCCCGGTACGGCCGCCGTGCTGGCGTTCGCGTTCGCCGCGTTCACCGGCTTCGAGTCGACCGTCATCTACCGTCGCGAGGCCCGGAACCCCGCTCGTACGGTGCCGCGCGCGACCTATCTCGCCGTCGGATTCCTGGGCCTGTTCTACGCCTTCATCGTCTGGATCGCGATCCAGGCGTTCGGTGACGCGCAGGTCGTCGCGGCGGCCGGCGCCGATCCTGCCGGGCTGTTCTTCTCCGCCATCACGACGTACGTCGGGGCGTGGGCGGCCGACCTGATGCACATTCTCATCGTCACCAGCGTTCTGGCCTCCCTCCTGGCCTTCCACAACGCCATCAACCGCTACGGCCTCGCCCTCGCCGAGGAAGGAATCCTGCCGAAGGCGCTGGGCCGCGTGCACCCGCGCCACGGCTCCCCTTACGTCGCCGGTCTCGTCCAGACGGTCCTCGGCGCCGTCGTCGTCGTCGCCTTCGCCGCGGCCGGAGCCGATCCGTACGGCCAGCTGCTGCTGTGGGTCAACACGCCCGGCATGCTCGGCCTGATGGCGCTGCAACTGCTCGTCGCGCTCGCCGTGCCGTTCTACTTCCGGCGCGTCAACCACCGCGAAGGCGTGCTGCGCACCGTCGTGGCTCCCGTCGCCGCGGCCGTGCTCCTCACCGCCGCCATCACGCTGGTGATCACTCACCTCGACCTGTTCACCGGCGCCTCCGCGACCGTCAACACCCTTCTCGCGGCCATCGTCCCCGTCGTCTTCCTGGTCGGGCTCGCGCTCGCCTGGCGGCTGCGCCGGGCCAGGCCTGAGGTCTATGAGCACTTCGCGGCCGAGCCCCCGGCCGCCGCCGACTGACGCCACGCGCCTCCGCCACACCCCGCGACCAGCCAAGGAGACTCTCCCCGCATGCCCACCGCCGACCTCGTCATCACCGGCGCCCGCGTCCGCACCCTCGACCCCGGGCGTCCGTATGCCTCCGCGGTCGCCGTACGCGACGGGCTGATCGCCGCCGTCGGCGACGCGGGGGACGTCGCCCCCTGGCGCGGACCCGGCACGGAGATCGTCGACCTGGCCGGCGCCTGGCTGGTGCCGGGCCTGGTCGACAGCCACAGCCATCCCGTGTGGGGGCTCGAGATGGCCACCGGTCTCGACCTGACCGAGGTCCGCGACCTCGACGGGCTACGGGCGGCGCTCACCGGGGCAGAGCGAACCGACGGCTGGGTCGTCGGCTTCGGCCTGGACCACAACGTCTTCGGCGGCCGGCCCATCGACCGCGCTCTGGTGGAGGACGTCCTGGACGGTGCCCCTGCCTTCCTGCGCCTGTACGACGGCCACTCGGCCCTCGTCACCGCGGCCGCGCTCAAGGCGGCGGACATCACCGGCCCCCGGGCGTTCGCCCAGCGCTCGCACATCGCCACCGACGCCGGCGGACGGCTGACCGGACATCTCGTCGAGCACGCCGCGATGGACCTGGTCACGGCCGTCATGCCCAAGCCGTCGTACGCGGAGCGGCGCGTCCGCCTGCTCGAGCTGCTGTCCGCCATGGCCGCCACTGGACTGACCGGGGCGCACGTCATGGACCTCGGCGACCTCGGCCTGGTCGACGCCATGGCGCAGGAGAGCGTCCTGCCGCTGCGGCTGCGCTTCGCCCCCTGGTGCATGCCCGGCGACGGCAGCGAGGCCCTGGAGGAACTCGTCGCGCTGCAGAGCCGCAGGGGACGGCACTGGCGGGTCGGCGGGGTGAAGCTCTTCATGGACGGCACAGTGGAGGGCGGCACGGCCTGGCTGGAGCATCCGGACTGCCACGGACAGGGCACCGAAGCGTTCTGGCCCGACCCCGCCGCCTACAGCCACGCCGTGCGCTTCCTGCACCGCGCCGGGGTGCGGACGGCCACTCACGCGATCGGGGACGCGGCCGTACGCCACGTTCTCGACACTGTCGAATCGCTCGGGCCCGGAGGCCGCCTCGCCCATCGCGTGGAGCACATCGAATCGGTGCCCGACGACACGGTGGCACGGTTCGCCCGCCTGGGCGTCATCGCCTCCCTGCAGCCACCGCACACCGGCTACACCCGCGCCGACCGGTCCGACCAATGGTCCGTCCGGCTCGGGGAGGCGCGCGCCTCCCGGGCCTGGCGCCTGCGGGACCTGCGCGATGCCGGCGCGGTCGTCGCGCTCGGCTCGGACTGGCCCATCGCCCCCTACGACGCGCGCGCCGTCCTGGCGACCGCACGCGCGCCCCGGGGCGCGGCCTCCTCTCGGCCGGGACTCTCGGGCCTGCAGGCCCTGGAAGGCTGCACCACACACGCGGCGCTCGCCGCCGGCGAGGCCGCCGTCGCCGGCCGCATCGCCGCGGGGTTCCGGGCCGATCTGACCGCGCTGGGGCTCGACCCCGTCGAGTCGCCCCCTGACGAAGTCGCCGAGGCGCCGGTACGCCTCACGGTGACCGGCGGGCACGTCGTCCATCGCGGCGCCTGAGCCAGGCGTTCCCGTTCAAGGTCATCCACCTGTCGTGCCTGCATAGCGGCATCGTGAGAGGTTCGTCTGGGCACGATCACGGTCGTGAAGGATGACGGAGACCGGCGCGCATTCTCGACGCCGGTATTGGCAGCGGGGATCGTGGGCGTCACCGTGGCCGTGGTCGCTCTGGACGTGTTCGCGGCGACGGACGTGCGGCTGCCCCCGCTGCTGATCTTCCTGCCGGCGATCGTCGCGGCGCTGGGCACCGTGCGGCAGACGGCCGCCGCGTCGGCGTGGGTGGTGCTGGTGATCGCGGGCACCCTGGCCTACCTGGGCGAGAGCCTGGACGACAATCTGCTGGCGACCGGGTTCACCGCGGTGTTCGGCGTGATGGCCGTGCTCGGGTGCCGGTATCGGGTGCGTCGTGAGGAGGAGGTGCGCCGGCTGCGCTCCGCGGCGGCCGCGCTGCAGCGGCAGATCGTGCGCCCGCTGCCGCTGCGCACCGGTGACGTGGTCGTGGACGGCCTCTACCAACCGGTGGAGGAGGACGCGATGGTGGGCGGCGACATGTACGAGGTGGCCGACTCGCCGTACGGCACCCGGGTCCTGATCATGGACGTGCAGGGCAAGGGGCTGCCGGCGATCGGCACCGCGCTGGCCGTGCTGGGGGCCTTCAGGGAGGCGGCGTACCGCGAGGAGACGCTCGCCGGGGTCGTGGACGCCATGGAATCGGCCGTGGCCAGGCAGAACGCCTTCGCCACGCGGACCGGCGACCACGAGCGGATGGTCACCGCCCTGGTGCTCGACATCGGGCAGGCGTTGGGGGTGGAGGCGGTCAACTGCGGGCACATCGCGCCGTACGTCATCCACGACGGCGACGCCTACCAGGCGGAGCTCGGCGAGCCGGCCGTCCCCCTCGGCCTGGCGGGGCTGGTGGCCGGGCCGCCCCGCGGCACGCGGTTCTCCTTTCCCGAAGGGGCGACGCTGCTGCTGTGCACGGACGGCGTCACCGAGGCCCGCGATCGCGGCGGCGCGTTCTATCCGCTGGAGGAGCGCCTGCGCGGGTGGGCCCTTGCGCCGCCGGCGGCCGACCTCGCCGAGACGCTGGACGCCGACCTGCGGCACTTCACGGGGGCGGCCCCGCGCGATGACGTCGCGATCCTCACGGTGAGCAGGGCTTCGAACCGCACGCGGCGGGTCATCTGCTGATGCCGGCCGTCATGCCGTCGACGATGCGGCGGCCCAGCCAGACGTAGAGCACGATCATGGGGTAGACCAGGATCACGATGCCCGCGAACATGCCGCCCCAGTCAGAGCTGTATTGCATGCTGCTGTACAAACCGAGGAGGGCGGCAGGCAGGTTGCGTTCCTCGGGGAGGGGGGCGATCAGCAGGGCGAGCAGAGTCTCGTTCCACAGGCCCATGACGTTGAGCACCAGCACGGTGGTCAGGCCCGGCCTGGCCACGGGCATGATGACCTGGACGAACGCGCGGAGTGGGCCGGCGCCGTCGATCTCGGCCGCCTCCTCGATCTCGTGCGGCAGCGAGCGCATATACCCGGTGAGCACGAACACCGCGAAGGGCACCGACAGCGCCACCTGGAAGACCAGCAAGGTGATGCGGTTGTCCCACCAGCCGGTGACCCAGTCCTCCATGAACGTGTAGACCGACAGCTTGACCACGACGATCGGCACCAGGATCGTCTGCAGCGGGATGCTCAGCCCCATCGCGAAATAGCTGATCGTGGGGCCGGCGACACGCCGGCTCGAGCGTGCCAGCACATAGGCGGCGGGGGCGGACACCGCCACGATCAACACGGCGCCGAACCCGGTCAGCATCACGCTGTTCAAGGCCGCGGCGGAGAATTCGGCCGCCTGCCACGCCGAGCTGAAGTTGTCCCATCGCGGGGTCTCCGGCAGCGCGAAGGGATTCAGCCACACGTCCCGCGAGTCCTTCAGCGACTGCATGCCCACCCACCCGATCAGGGCGAGGTTGAAGGCCACCCAGGCCCACAGCGCGACGGCCGTTGCCCGGGGCAGCAGAATGTCCCCGATCAGACGTCTCATGACAGCTCCACTCGCTCACGCCTGGTGATGCGCCGGGTCAGCACGATCAGCACGGCCGTTACGAGCAGCGTCATCACGCCCATGGCCGCCGCGCTTCCGAGGTCCGGCAGGCCGGCGCCCTTCACCACGATGTACTGCTGCACCGCGATCGTCCGGGCGGGGATCGGCGGTGCGGCGGCGGTGCCCGCGGTGGTGAAGGCCAGCACGATGTCGAAGATCTTCAGGCTGCCGACCACCCAGAGCACGGCGGAAACGGCGAAGACGTCCCAGGTCAACGGCAAGGTGATGTGCCAGAACTGCTCCCATTTGGTGGCCCCGATGAGCTGGGCGTCCTCGTACACGTGCGCCGGGATGGCGTCGGCGGCCGACATCATCAGCGCGACGTAGAAGCCGGTGCTCGACCAGACCAGCCCACCCACGATGCAGCGCAGCACCATCTCGGGGCCGAGCCAGGGCTGCGGGTCCAGGCCGAACCACTCGAGCACGGTGTTGACCGCGCCCTCCGGGTTGAGCAGGAAGCCCACCGCCGCGCCGATTGCGATGATCGAGATGACCATCGGCAGGAAGACGACGGCCCGGATGAAGGCCCGCCCCTTGAGCTGCCTGAGCACGACCATGGCGAGAAAGGTGAAGCCGAAGATCAGGGCGCCGCCGACGATGGCCATCACGAAGGTATTGGTGAAGGCCGTGGCGAAGACCTCGTTGTGCAGCAGCGCCACGTAGTTGTCCAGCCCGCGCCAGGTCATCTCCGAGCCGGGTCCCGACCATTTGGTGAGACTGACCCAGATCCCGAACAGCGAGGGCGCGACGAACAGCAGGGTGTAGACGAGGAGAGCGGGCAGTAGGAAGGGCCAGAAGGCCCGTTCGTAGGTCTTCACCCGTTCGCCAGGTGCTCGGCCGTGTGCTTCTTGCCCTCGCGGACGAACGTGGTCGCGTCGATCTTGCCGGAGAGCAGCTTGTCGCTCAGCGGCAGGAACATGTCGCCCCACCAGGTCTTGTCGGCACCCGCGTAGTCGTAGCTCAGGTGCGTCTCCTTGGCCTCCAGCACCGCCTTCTGCACGTCGGCCATGTGCGCGGGCGCGGGCACGTCACCACGCGAGGGGATGTTCAGCGCCACCGTGGAGATCTGCTCCATGTACTTCTTCTGCAGTGCGAACGCCAGGAACTTCTTGGCCGTCTCGACGTTCTTGCCCTTGGCGTTCACGCCCCAGCCGAGGGTTCCCACCTCGATGGATCTCTTGCCGCCTGCGGGGATCTGGAACGAGGCGACCTTGAAGCCGGGAGCCAGCTGGGGCTGGACCTCGCTGGCCAGCCAGGTGCCGTTGAGGTTCAGGTCGTAGGTGCCCTGCGCCCAGGCGTTCTGCGCGGCGGGGAACTTGGTCGCCATGAAGTCCCGCTGGAAGTAGCCGCCCTGGGCGAGCTGCTCGACCTTCTTCGCCGTGTCGAGCACCTGAGGCTTGTCCCAGTTGGCGGGATCCTTGGCCAGCTCGGCGAGGCTCCCTGCGCCGTTGGCGCCCACCAGCAGGGCGTAGAACCAGTAAACGTTGTAGAAGGCGATGGTGCCGTCCTGGCCGATCGGGGTACGGCCGGCCTTCTTGGACTCATCGAGGAAGGCGATGAACTCCTCCCAGGTCTGCGGGTTCAGCCCGGGGTGCTTGGCCGCGTCGTACCAGACGGCGGTGGAGATGATCGTGTGCGGAAGGTAGGCCAGGCCGTTCTTGCCGGAGGAGGCCCGCCGTACCGGCTCGGGGAGCACCTCCTTGACCGTCTTGCCCTCGCCGGGGACCTGCGCGTTCTCCAGGTCGTCCAGCGGGCCGATGATCTGCTGGGCGGTCAGGGTGTCGATGTCGCCGGTGGTGGTGTCGAACAGGTCGGGGCCTTGGCCCGAGGCCATCTCGGCGTTGAGGTTCTCGTTGCCGGTGCGGCCGACGAACTTCAGGTCGACCTTGGTGCCGGTCTCCTTGGCGAAATCGTCGAGGATCGTCTTGATGATCTTCGCCTGGGGCTCCGCCGCGCCCCAGGACGAGCGGTAGGACAGGGACTGCTGGGCGGGTTCGCCGCTGTTCTTCTTGCCGCAGGCGGCCAGGCCGAGGGCACCGATCAGGAGGAGAGCCGTCATTTTACGCATGGTGGGGGGCCTTTCCTATCGAGACGACGGTTCGGGTGTGCCTGGCTTGTTCCGCGGCCCAGACCACCCGGTGCGTGGCGAGGCTGGCTTGTGCATCGGTCGAGACCAAGCCCGGATTGTTGTCGCGGACGGCGGCGACGAACGCCTCCAGCAGCGCTCCGTCACCTCCTCCGTGCCCGGAGGCGGCCGAGGCGTCCGCTCCGGCGAGGGCGTCGATCACCGACACCTCATCGGTAAGGAAGTCGTGGACGCGGAGCGTCTCGCCGTCGCACTCGATGGAGCCGTGCGTGCCGAAGATCCTCGTCTTCCTGTGCTCGAGCGCGCCGAACGCGGTCATGGTACAGGTGGCGCTCGTGCCGTCGGCGAACTCCATGATCACGACCTGGCTGTCGACCACGTCGTTGTCGCAGGCGTAGACGCATCTGCCGTACGGGCCTTCACGCAGCGCCGTGAGCACGCCCTCCTCGGTGAAATCGCGGGTGATCGCGCCGAGCGGCCAGATGTGCCGGTCCGGATCGGCGAGGCACTCCATGTACAACTGCCTGGCCGAGTAGGGGCAGGTGGGTTCGATCGAGCAGTCCAGGCACCGGTCGGCAGCCCCTGCCGGCCTGCTCTCCTTGGTGAAGTGGACGAGCTTGCCGAAGGAGGAGACCCGCTCGGGCATCTCACCCTTGATGTGCACGATCCAATCGAGGTCATGGCAGGCCTTCGCGAGTAGCATCGGGGCCGACTCGGCCTCGTTTCGCCAGTTCCCCCGCACGAAGGAGTGTGCCTGGTGCCACCAGCCGACCTGCTCCAGGTGCTGGATGTTCATGATCTGGCCGATCCTGCCCTCGTCCAGGAGCTCCTTGAGCCTCCTGGTGTAGGGCGCGTAGCGCAGCACATGGCAGACCGCCAGGATCACGCCGTTGCGGTCGGCGGCCTCGGCGATGGCCGCGGCGTCCTCCTCCGTCGGCGCCATCGGCTTCTCCAGCAGGATGTGGTAACCCAGCTCGGCCGCTCGTACGGCGGGCTGGAGGTGCAGGCGGTCCTGCGTGGCCACGATCACCGCGTCGGCCAGCCGCTCGCCGGCCAGCAGGTCCCGCCAGTCGGCGAAGGCGCGCTCGACGGGGATGCCGTGCTCGGCCGCGAAGTCGGACCGCCTGTCCTGGTCAGGCTCGGCCACGGCAACGACCTCGGCGAGCCCGCCTTCGCGGGCCAGCCTGGCGTAACCGCTGCCTCGCAGGCCCGCCCCAATCACGGCAAGAGTGACCATCAACATCCCCCTACGCGTAGTACATTACTAATGAAGGATGTTTTTATTTCTCTCTGCCAGCATCTGTCAAGGGGGCCAGCGTGACAATCCGTGGTGGCGACACCTCGCGGCTTCGCCGGATCAATCTCGTGACGACGCTCCGCACGGTGCGCTCACAGGGGCCGCTCGGGCTGACCGACCTCGCCAAGCGGGCCGCCCTCTCCAGACCGACCGTCGAGGGCCTGGTCGAGGAGCTGCTGGCGGCGGGCTGGCTCAGGGAGCTGCCACCGGAGAGCGGCCAGATGGGGCGGCCGGCCAGGTTGTTCGCCTTCCACGCGACGGGCGGCCACGTGCTCGGGATCGACATCGGCTCCTACACGCTCAGGGCCAGCGTCGCCGATCTGGAGGGCACGGTCGTGGCCGCGCACGACGAGCAGATCGCCTCCACCGCCGGCCGCGCCGAGCGCCTGGAGGGACTCAGGACAGCGATCGCGGCCGCGCTGGAGGCCGGCGGGCTGACCGCCGACGGCATCGCCGCTGTTTGCGTGGGCACCACCGGCGTGGTGACCCCTGAGGGCGTGGTGAAGCTGTCGGTCGGCCTGCCCGAGTGGACCGGCGTCGATCTGGCGGGCGAGCTGCGCGCCGACTTCGACTGCCCCGTGCTGGTGGAGAACGACTGCAACCTCGCCGCGCTCGCCGAGCGTTGGCGCGGCCAGGCAGGCAGCGTCGACGACTTGGTGTTCGTGCTGGCCGGCGTGCGCACCGGTGCGGGCATCCTGGTCAACGGCAAGCTGCACAAAGGCGCCAGGGGCGGCGCGGGCGAGATCGGCGCGCTGCCGCTGCTCGGCTGGCACCGCGCGCCCGTCCATCTCACCGGCTTCCAGGGCCTGCCGCCCGGCACGCCGGCACGGGACGCCGCCGCCCAGGTCTTCGCCGCGGCTAGATCCGGCGAGCCCGCCGCGCAGTGGGCGGTCGAGCAATACGCGCGCGACCTGGCGGAAGGCATCGCCGCCCTGGTGCTGACCGTGGATCCCGAACTGGTGGTGCTCGGTGGTGGCGTCTCGCGCTCGGGCGACGTCCTGCTTGGGCCGGTGCGGCGGCATCTGGACCCGTTCTGCCTCGAACCTCCCGCGGTGGCGATCTCCGATCTGGGGGAGCAGGCTGTGGTCCTGGGTGCGATACGGCGCGCGCTCGATCGCGTCGACGCCCGCCTCTACGACTTCGACGCTCCGCTCCCGAAGCCGTCCTCTTGACGATGAGGGCCCGTCGCCTGACCCGGGCGACGGGCCCTCATCGGCGGCTACCTGGTCTGGGTGCTGGTCACCGAACGCAACGCCGGCAGGTTGTAGAGCTCCAGCTCATAGACGGCATACATGCTCCAGCGGGTGTAGTTCGCATCGTTGATCTTCAACCGCAGCTTCCTGACGCCTTGCAGGTCGGGAAGATCGGCGACCGAATACTCCATGACTCCGTCGTCATCGTCGTGCGTCCACCGGAACGCGACGCCCCGCGCGGCGGTCGTCCAGTCGCTGCCGTTGGCCGAGACCTCGACGTCGACGTCGGTCAGGCCCTGCGGAATGCCACCACGGGTCGCGACCACGAGCGTGTTGAACGCCTTCGGCTCGTCCCAGTCCAGCACGATCTCGTGCGGGAACGGGTTCGCGTCGGTGTAGCCCTGCTTGGCGGCGAACATCGTGCCGTAGTCGCCGTCGGCCATCTTCTGCGGGCCGTATTGCACGCCGCCATCGCCATCTCGGGCCGCCGACGCCGACACCGCCGAAGAGCTGCGGGCGATGTTGGCCTCCGCCGTGTTCACCGCGCCCTTCACGAGCGTGAGCTCATAGGCCTTCGAGGTCTTGCCATCGCTTGCCAACGTGCGGATCTCGACCTTGTTCTTGCCGTTCGCCACGTTGACGTCGACGGTCGCCCCGTTGGCGACGGCGCTGCCATCGACGGTGATCGTGCCGCCGGCGTCGGTCAGCGTCGGGGTCAGGGCGACGGTGCTCGCCCCCTGGTTGACGAGCAGCGCATAGTCACCGCGATGCCCCTCGAAGGTGAATTCCGCGACGTTGGTGAGCTTCAGGTCCTTCAACGTCGCGTCGAAGTGCTGCTGCCCAGGCGCGAGATGCACGCGGAATCCGTCGAACCGCACCTCTTTGTTCTCGAGGTTGGTGATCTCGATCCGGTGCTTGCCCGGTGTCAGCCCGGTCTTTCGATAGGCGGTGACGCGGTCGTAGGGGACCGCCTCGTAGAGATCGATCACCGTCGCCGGCCCACCGTCGACCGACACGGACGCCTTTCCGGTCGTCGTGTTCTTCTCGAAGAACGCGTCGATACCGGTGCCCTCGAACTCGTAGGTCGCCTTGTCGCCGGCCGTCTTGCTGAGGTGGACGCTGCCGAGGTAGGCGGACTGCCGCTGCCGCGGCGCCCAGCCGGCTGAGTAGCCGATGCTGCCATCGGTGCTGTCGAGCAGGAAGGTGTCCGGGACGTCCTGCCCCTCATAGGGGCTTGTCGGCTGGGGAATCGCGCCGGCAATCTCGCCGGCGGCCGCCCGCACGAGGTAGCTGTGCAGAGTGTCGAGATAGGCCGGGTCGAGCGTGTAGCGCCGCGGGTCCTCCGGGCTGATCGCGCTGTCGACGATCTGCTGCGCCACGACCGGGTTGCGCTTGCGCAGGATGTTGAGGAGCTCGTAGTCCTCGAGACCATCGCGATGTGCCTCGAGCCGCAGGCTGCTCTTCACCGTCATGTTCGCCCTGTCGGGATAGACGATGTAGGAGTCGCCCTTCCAGGGGCCCACGTACCACGCGTTCCACGCCCAGTGCAGATGACCCTGCACGCCCTCGCGCTCGAGGTCCCAGAACAGCATGCGGCCGGTCATCGTCGGCTGCGTCCAGAACCGGTTGAGCCACGGGGGAGTGTTGACCTCACACGTGTAGACCCACAGGTCCTGACCCGCGGCCTGCTGTGCCTTGTAGCCGGCCTTCTTGTGCTCGAATGCCGGGGTCAGCGGAACCCAGGTGTCGACATAGGGCTTGGTCCTGTCGTCGAGCAGGATGCCGTCGGGGTCGGCGTCCATGGTGCGGAAATCGGCGCCGATATCGGCATTGATCTGCTGAATCTTGCGCGCGACGTAGGTCCAGAGGTTGCGCTGGTCGGCGGTGATGGGCTCGTCGCGAATGTGCTGATACCACGTCAGACCGTTCGTCCAGCCCTTGCTCTTCAGGTGCTCGTGCAGCGCGGTCAGGTAGTTCGTCAGGAAGGCGTCGGTGACCGGCAGACTGTCCGGCAGCTTGGTGTTCCAGCTGTCGCTGGGCTTTTCGTTGTCCGGCATCTTGTTCAGCGCGTGAATGAGATGCTGGTTCGCGAAGTTGGTGATCCCGTGCCGCTTGAACGCCTCGACGTAGCGGTCGAAGTTCGTCCAGTCGATCTCGTCCGGGATTCCCTTGACGAATTCCGACAGCTCCGTGCCGGTGGACTGCAGGAACAGGTCCGTGCGGAGCCAGACCATGTTGGTGCGATATTCGGCGAGCTTGCGTGCGAACTCGTCCATGAGGTCGAACCACGCGTCGCTGTAGGTGTCGACGCCGTAGTAATACTTGCCGACGTCGTAGGCCTGGGCGGTCGCGGCACCGTTCCAGCTGAAGCCGTCCCAGGTGAAACCGTTCGTCATCGTCCAGTGGTAGTTGGTGAACGGTGACTTGTCGATCGTGGGGATCTCGACGTTGTGCACGCTGAGCTGGATCGGGACCGAGTAGTCCCCCCGGCTCGTCTCGACCGTCGCCGTGCCGCGATAGGTGCCGGGCGCCGTGCCGCGTGGCACGAAGCCGGTCACGAAGACGGGCTGAGTCTGGCCGGCCTCGACCCAGGTCGCCTGGTCGTTGGACAGCGGGTCCGGCATGGGCGACTCGGGATAGAGCAGGTTGCCCTCACGGTCGGGGAAGAACGGGTTCGCCGCGACTTTGCCGTCGTCCTTGTAGGTAACGAAGCGGTAGCTCAGGTTGGCCCTCGCGATCCGCTGCTTGCCGCCTGCGGTCAGGTCGCCGAAGCGGACGCGCTCGACGCGCAGCCGTTCTTTCGCGCGCACGGCGATCTGCGCGCTCTCGTATTCACCGCGGGCGGCCACGAGGTTGATGGAGGTGTTCCGGCTCTGGGGGACCGTCGTCGTGCGATAGACGGTCTTTTGCGGACTCTCGACCCATAGCTGCGCAGCGTTCGGACCGGCCATGGCCGCCGGCGTGAAGGGTGCGAAGGGTGCGAGCAGCAGAGTAACGCAGAGTAAGGGGATGGCTCGGTATCGCATGGCCACTTATCATGGATTCTTGTTTAAGTCTGGTCAAGGGTGTGCCGCCTGGCGGTTCACATGGAGGGCAGGGCGTCAGCGCTCCGACGTGGTCTCCCGCACCCAGGGCAACGCCAGGCGCTCGACCAGCACAAGGGCGGAGTAGAGCGCGACGCTCATCGCGGCCAGCAGGGTGATCGCCGCCCAGGCGGTGGCGCTGTCGGCGATGCCGCTGTACTGGACGATCTGGTAGCCGAGGCCGCCCTCGCCGGCCTGGAACTCGCCGATCACAGCGCCGATCGCGGCCAGCGGCATGGCGACCTTCAGCCCGACGAAGATGTGCGGCAGCGCGGCCGGAAACCGTACTTTGCGGAAGGTCTGCCAGCGGGAGGCGTCCAGGGATCGGGCCAGCTCGGCGAGTTCGGCGGGCGTCGAGGTCAGGCCGGTCGCGGTGGAGAGCACGATCGGGAAGAAGGAGAGGAGGAAGACCATGGTCAGGATCGGCCGCTGCCCCCAGCCGAGCGAGACGACCAGCAGCGGCCCGAGCGCGATCTTCGGCACCGCGTTGATCGCCACCAGCAGGGGCGAGAACATCCGCTCGGCCGCCCGCGAGGCGGCCAGGAGCAGCCCGATCAGCACGCCGGCGACCACGGAGATGAGGAAGCCGGCCACCGTCTCCAGCGTCGTCATGGCCAGCCCGCTGATCAGCTCCGCCGACTTCACCTGGAAAGCGGTCAGGACCTCGGAGGGTGGTGGCAGCACCGCCGGATGGACGAGGGGGAACGCCGAGGTGACCAGCCACCAGCCGCCGATCGCGACCGCGAGCCCGAGAGCGGGCCACCCCACCGCCGTGACCGCCGCGCTCCCGTGGGGAACGACACGTCTCGCGAGTGGGGTGTCGCCCGCCTCGGCCATGTCACGTGCTCCTCGTCCGGTCAGGGCTTCGGCGTCAGGTCTGCGCTGATGAGCTGGTCGGGGGTCAGCCCGGCCGGCATGGCGTCGGCGTCCTGGAGAAGCTTGATACTGCCGGCGACCCGGTTCGTATCGATCGTGCCGACCACGTTGGCGGCGCCGTCCGGCCGGACGAAGGCACTCATCAGGGTGAGTTCGGCGGCGGCGGGAGCGGGCGCCGAGGCCGGTACGTTCTTCTGCAGGATTTGTCCGGCCTCGTCCGGGTTGTCGATGCTGTGGACGAGCCCCTTCATCAAGGCCCCGATGAAACGCTTGGCCAGGTCCGGCTGCTCCTGGGCAATCTTGGTCGTAGTGATCAACACATTGCCGTAGAGATCACTCATCACCTCGCTGTAGGGAAGCACGACCGCCTGCTTGCCCTTGGCCACCGACTCCACCGTCGGCTCGCCCACGACGAACTGGCCGATGCCCGCCACGGTGCCGCTGGCCAGCAGGCCGATGAGGTTCGCGGGTGCGCCGTTGACCCAGGTGACCTTCGTCGCGTCGACGCCGGCCAGCTTGGCGTAGGTGGGGAAGAGGTTGCGCACCACCGATCCCGGGCTGTCGGCCAGTGTCTTGCCCTCCAGGTCCTTCGGCTTGGCGATCCCGTTGCCTTGGAGGCTGATGAGCGCGGCCATGGTGCGCTGCTGGATTCCGGCCACCACGACGACGCTCTTGGCGCCGCCGTTGCCGCGCGCCAGCAGGAGGCCGGTGAGATCGACCGGGGTGAACATCGCCGCTCCGGCCTCGATCTTCGCAATGTTGTCGCCCGTACCGCCTCCGGGCTTGATGTCCACGTCAAGGCCGGCCTCGCGGAAGAACCCCTTGTCCTTCGCTACCCAGGCGTACGCGTCCCGCCCGAAGTTGCCGAACGAGGTCAGATAAGTCACCTTTTCTAGTGGTTTATTGCTAGAAGGCGATGTCTGCTGTTGACTGTCGGGATTGCTGCAAGCAATGAGGAATGTGCAGGTCAAGGTGAGTGTGGCGACAGTACGGGTGAGCCTGCTCATGCACCGCTTCCTTTCATCCGACGCCGATCGGCCTGCGAAGGGACGTTCGGGGCTGGAGCCGGGAGACCATGGGTGAGGTGATGTCGCTTGGCAGCTGTCGCGGACAGCGTACGAGATGCCTGAGCCTCAGATGGAAATCGCGGTGAATAATACAACAAATGGCATCTAAGCCATAAGACTTCCATTTCCTGTCAATCCGTATACTCTGGTTCGACTGGATTAAAACCGCAGTCAGATGGAGAGCTGCGCGCATGATTGAGCTGGCTGGGGTTTCCCGCAGTTTCAGTGGACGATCCGGGATCGTGGAGGCGCTGCGCGGCATCGACCTGACCGTGGCCGAGGGCGAGTTCGTCGCTCTGGTCGGCCGATCGGGATGCGGTAAATCTACACTTCTGAGGCTTGTCGCCGGTTTATTGCCGCCGACCGAAGGCGAGATCACGGTCGCTGGCGTGGAGGTTACCAAGGCGCGGCGCGACATCGCGATGCTCTTCCAGCGGCCGGCGCTGCTGCCCTGGCGGTCGGTCATCGACAACGTGCTGCTCCCGGTGGAGATCTTCGGCTGGCGCCGGGCGGCGCATCGTGAGCGCGCCCTGCGACTTCTGGAGATGGCCGGGCTGGCCGGCTTCGAGAAGCGCCTGCCGCACGAGCTGTCCGGCGGCATGCAGCAGCGGGTCGCCCTCTGCCGGTCGCTGGTCGGCAACCCCCGGGTGATGCTGATGGACGAGCCCTTCTCCGCGCTCGACGCGATCACCCGTGAGGAACTGTCGGTGGAGTTGCAGCGCGTGCACATGGAGAACGCGCTGACCATCGTCTTCGTCACCCACTCCATCGATGAGGCGGTGCTCCTGGCCGACCGGGTGGTGGTTCTCACCCCGCGTCCGGGACGAATCCGGGAGGTGGTCGACATCCGCATCCCGCGCCCCCGGACCCTGGGCCGCAACGCCCATTTCGAAGAGGTCGCACGATGCAGCGCCGATCTGCACGAGCTGCTGGTGGGGTGGGGCACGTCCGCGGTGGCCCGGGAGAGGGGACAGTGAGCATGCGCGTGTGCGTCTTCACCGAGCCGCATCGCGGCGCCACCTACGACGATCAGCTGCGGATGGCGCGGCTGGCCGAGGACGGCGGCTTCGAGGGCTTCCTGCGCGCCGACCACTACCGGTCCATGGAGCTCGAGGGCGGCCTGCCCGGCCCCACGGACGCCTGGGTGACTCTGGCCGGCCTGGCCAGGGAGACCTCCCGGATCCGGCTGGGCACGCTGGTCTCCTCGGCGACCTTCCGGCTGCCCGGGCCCCTCGCGATGATCGTCGCGCAGGTGGACCAGATGAGCGGCGGCCGGGTGGAGTTCGGCATCGGCACGGGCTGGTACGAGCGGGAGCACATCGCCTACGGCATCCCGTTCCCCCCGGTCGGTGAGCGCTTCGACCGGCTGGAGGAGCAGCTCGCCATCATCACGGGGCTGTGGGCCACGCCGCCCGGCGGCCGGTTCAGCCACCACGGCAAGAACTACCGGCTCAGCGACGCCCCTGCCCTGCCCAGGCCGGCGCAGCGGCCCTGGCCGCCGATCATAATCGGCGGCCGTGGACCGAAGCGCACCCCGCGGCTCGCCGCCCGCTACGCGGACGAGTTCAACCTGCCGTTCAGGAACGTGCCGGAGACCGCAGAGGCGTTCGAGCGCGTCGTCGAGGCGCAGGAGCGGATCGGCCGGCCTCGCGACGGCCGTGCTCCGCTGGTGCTCTCCGCCGGGATCGTCGTCGCGATCGGGCGCACCGACGCGGAGGCCCGGCGCCGGGCGGCCCCGTTGCACGTGCCGAGCGCGCTGCCGCCGGAGGATCCGGTGATCGGCTCACCCTCCCAGCTCGTCGACCGGATCGGCGAGTTCGCCGCGATCGGCGCCACCCGCGTGCATCTGCGCCTGCTCGACTTCGCTGATCTCGATCACCTGGATTTGATCGCAGCGGAGGTGCTGCCGCAACTCGACAGCGGGCGTGACGCTGCCCGAACGTACGGCTGATCGGCTCAAGTGCGGAACGGGCCGGTCACGCAGTAGGTGATTCCGCCGGACGACGATCCCGAGGTGCCGCGCTGGGAGGAGAAGTAGAGCCGGTTGCCGGCGGGGTTGAAGGCCGGCCCGGTGATCTCCGACGAGCTCTGGCCGTTGATCCGCAGGAACGGGGAGATCGTGTCATCGGGAGTGATCAGGCAGATCTCCATGTTGCCGCCGTCCTCGGCCACATAAAGGTCGCCGAAGGAGGAGCCGGTGACGTTGTCGACGCCGGTGAGCGGCGGCGTCCCCGGGCTGACGAGGCTGTCGTCGTAGGCAAGTTCGTAGGTGTTGCTGGTCAGGTTGACCTGCCACACCCGGTTGTCGCCCTTTGTGGTGAACCAGACCGTGTCGTTGGCGTAGTGGCAGCCCTCGCCGCCGTTGAAGGACTTCGAACGCGACACCTGGCTGCGCGTGGCCGTCGGCGAGCCGTCGGGGTCGGGGACATCCGCCCAGGTGAAGGAGCCTGAGGTGGCGGAGCCCGCCATCAGGACCTGCAGGGTGCCCGATGACAGGTCGCCCCAGGTCGTGGGGACGAAGCGGTAGAAACGTCCGTTGGTTTCGTCTTCGGTCAGGTAGATCACTCGTCGGACCGGGTCGGCGGCGGCCGCCTCGTGCTTGAAGCGGCCCATGGCCGGGCGTCGCACGGCGGCGCCGCCGAAGGGGTAGGTCTCGTAGACGAAGCCCCGGCTGACCTCCTCGCACGACAACCACGTGTTCCAGGGGGTCTTGCCGCCCGCGCAGTTCGTCCGGGTGCCGGACAGGATCCGGTAGGCCGAGGTGACGGCACCGGCGGCGTCGAAGCGGATGGCCGAGGCGCCGCCGCCCGGGTTGATCTCGGAGTTGGACACGTAGATCCAGCCGCTGCCGTCGGCGAAGCACGCGCCTCCGTCTGGGGCGTTGTGCCAGGTGTACGACGTGCCGGCGACGGCCCGGCCGGAGCGGGCGATGACTTGGCTGGTGAAGCCGGCGGGCAGGCGAATGCCGTTGGCATCCGCGGTTTCCAAGGGGCCGTAAGGGCCGGGGGCGTTCTGAGCCGGCGCGGCGAGAGCCGCTCCCTGCCAGAGACTGCCGGAGAAGGCGATCGTGCTCGCACCGAGGACCGAGGCGCGCAGGAAATGACGACGTTCCATCACCAAACCTCCCTGAGGCGGGTGGAGCCTCGCCGACGGTAAGTCGGGCACATGGACGGCGTCATGTCAGGAAAGTTAACAGCAACGGTGAGCTGCACCACATTCCCGTACGGCCCGCGCGTGTCGCAGCGGCCTGGAGGTGCCCAACGGCCTTACGGCGACCCGCTCACCCGCCCGCACTCGGTCACCAGGTCCACATGCCCACCCGTGCCGGCACTCCTGGAGAGGCGTGCAGGAGTGGAGCCCCTTCTGGGGCGGGCAGTCCCGCGACCTGCACCAGATCTTCCTTCAGGCTGATCAGGCGAGCCTGGCACAACGGCCACGCAGGGTGCTCCACCTGCGCGGCTGCCAGCCGGCCGGCCACGAGGGTGAACAGCAGGAATCTGGCGGTCAGGAAGTGCGCGAGCTCGTCGCGTTCGCTCTCCGCCAGCGGCGCGCCCGCCTCCACCTCCACGTCGCATCGCGCGCCGGACGGTCCCGGCCAGCGTCGCCGGCAGCGGTATACGGTACGACCGTCCTTGGCGTCCACCGACATGTCCGACCAGAAGTACGGCAGCCAATAGCCACTACGACCGGCAAGGGCGGCCGGCAGGAGTCCGGCGTCCAAGGACAGGAACCAGATCCCGGAGCGGCCACGAGCGTCGCGTACGTACGTCCGCAGGTTGGTCTCCGGGAATCGGGACAGCCACGGCAACGCGGGGACGCCGGGGACCCGTACCCCTTGCATGAGAAAGGGTGTGAGCCCCACCCACGCCGCCCGGTCGAAGATCTCGACCGTGAGGCCGTCCGGCAACAGGGCCTGCACCCGTGCGGGCGGATAGCGCCAGTGGATGAAGGTCATCTCTGACCATTGGTGATACATCACCGGCCAGGTGACGTGGGGTGACGGTGGCGCTCGCACGGTCACGTCGTTTGGTCGATGATCCGGAAGGTCGGCTGGTGCTCCTGCGTCATCTCCGCGTCGAGGGTCTTGTCGTCCAGGAATGAGGCCGCGGTCGGTTCGAGATATACCCGGACGCCCTCGGATTCGAGTATTTGATCGTCGGGGTGTGGTCCGCCCGAGATCGACAGTTCGAGAGACCTGCCGGGCCCGTCGACGGACAACGATGCGATGCGCAGGCCGGTTTCTGGCGGCGTTTCCGGTTGTGATGTCAGATCGCGGATTGCTGCGACCGCGTCCGCGGTCAGCGTGAGCACGGTGACTCCTCGGTCGGCGAAGCTGTCAGTGGTCGTGGAGAGGTTGCCCTGTCGCTTGCCCTGAACCCCTTGCCCGCGCCAAGAAGCCATAACCCCAAATGTGGTCAAATACCTCCGCCGCGGCGGGTTGCCGCGGCGGTCAGGCGGTTGAGTCCGTCAGGGGGTTACCGGGGTGCCGCCGAAGGTCACGACGAGGCGGCCGTCGGAGGCGAAGGACCAGCCCAGGGTGCCGGTGTAGGAGGAGCACCGGGACCCGTTCGAGCCGGACCAGAACTGGTTCGTGCTGTCGGCGTCACCAACGATCTTGTCGTTGGTTCCGCTGCTGCTGCGACACGAGGTGTTGGTGCGGAACACCGAGGTGCCGGCCTCGAACGTGAAGTTGCGCTCGGTGTTGTCGATGCTGACGTTGTTCGCTATCGACATGGTGCCGGGGTTGCGGTTGTAGGTGAACCCGTGCTTGCCGTTGCGGTAGGCGATGGTGCGCCGGACGACGTGGTTGACGCCGATATCCTCGCCACCGAGCTTGAAGCCGTTGCGGTCGCCGTTGCCGGCCTGGCTGCCGTCGCTGAGGGTGCCGTTGTTGTAGGCCAGGGAGTCCTCGATGGTCACCGCGCCGATGGCTCCCGTGTCCGTCTTGGTGTAGAGGTCCCAGCCGTCGTCGATGTTGTTGCGGGCCACCGCGTAGCGGAAGACGTTCCCGGAGCCGACGGTGAGCTTGGCGGCGAAGCCGTCGGCGTCCTCGCCGTCGGAGTCGGCGTTGTCGTGCGACAACGCGCTCAGGACGAGGTTGTTGGACGGCCACTGATCACGGGGGGTGTCGGAGACGGTCCGCGACAGCTGCAGGCCCGTGTCGCGGTTGAACCGTGTCACCGTGCGCTCGAAGATGTTGTTGCTGCCTCCGACGAAGATGCCGTTGTCACCGGCACGCTCGACGGTGATGCCGTAGACGTGCCAGAACGACCCGTTCACGGCAAGCCCGCGGTTGGCCGGGTCCTCGCTCTGGGCGGAGAAGTTCAGCACCGGAGTCTCACCCGGGTAGGCGGACAGTTTCTTGCGGGCGCTGGAGGTGCCGTTGTTGCCCGGCGCGATGGTGACCGTCTGCGAGAAGGCGTACGTCCCGCCGCGCAGGTAGATCGTCCCGCCGGGAGCGATGCGGGTGATCGCCGAGGTGAGCGTCGTCGGGTTCGCCTGCGTCCCTGCTGCGCTGTCGGTGCCGTTGGGGGCCACATACAGCGTGCCGGCGGACGGGGTCGGCGTGCCGCCGCCGGTGGGGGTGACGGTCGGGGTCGGGGTCGGGGTGGGGGTGGGTGTGGGGCTGGTGGTCGGGCCACCGCCGCTGCCCGCGGGCCGCAGTGTCCACTGCTTGGTGATCGCCGAGTCGCAGGAGTTCTGTTGTAACAGGGCGCCGGCGGCGGTGGAGTTGTCCTTGACGTTGAGGCACTTGCCGCCGTTGGTGTTGACCACGCGGTAGTGGGATCCGGAGACGGTGAGCTGCCAGGTCTGTGAGGCGGCGCCCGTGCACGTTTCCTGCTGTACGGCCTTGCCGGCGCTGGTGGAGGCGTCGCGGACGCCGAGGCACTTGCCGCTGTGCTCGGCCTTGATCTGATAGTTGGCGCCGGAGGCGGTGATCGTGAAGATCTGTCCGGCGGTCTCGGCGCAGGAGCTCTGCACGAGTTGCACGCCGTCGCCGGTGCTGGGTCCGGGTACGGCGGCGCACAGGGCGCTACCGGCGTTGACCAGCATGTAGTTGCCGTTGGATGGGGCTGCCGAGGCCGGTGCGTTGAGCACGGTCAGCAGGCCACCCGTGGTGACGAGCCCGGCGGTCAGCACGACCGTCAGCCTTCTGCCGAGATGTTCTCTTCTGCGCACGTCCAGCTCCATTCGTATGAGTGCTGTGGAGGTGTCGGTTCAGGGCATGGCAAAGCAGAGCCCGCTTCTGCAGTTCTTCAGCTCGCCAGGCCCAGCCCGCAGGGGGTGGCTATGTGGATGTGCTGTCACGCGTGTCGTTCTCTGCGCGTTGCGCTCAACAACCGGTTGCAGACACAGTGGCGTTACATGAACGAAACGTCAATACATCTAGGTAAAACTGCAAACGACGCGACCCATTTTGCCTGGTCGCGTCGTTAATCCTGCAACAACCGATTGCAAAAAACCGGCCTGGCGCTTGTCAGGCCGGGTTAGTACGTCATTCACTCGCCGCCGGTGTCAGGGACATGGTCCAGAAATCGGCGTAGCGGCCGTCGCGGCGCAGCAGCTCGTCGTGGCTGCCTTCCTCCACGATCCGGCCGTCGTCCAGGAAGACGATGCGATCGGCGCGTTGAACGGTCCGCACCCGATGCGCGACCATCACCACCGTCCGGCCCGCCATCAGGCGCTCGATGCCCTCGTGGACGGCCGCCTCGTTCACCGGGTCGAGCGCGGAGGTCACCTCGTCCAGCAGCACGATGGGCGCGTTCTTCAGCAGCGCTCGCGCGATCGAGACACGCTGGCGCTCACCACCCGACAGCAGTGCGCCGCCCTCGCCGACCTTGCTCGCCCATCCGCCGGGCAGCCGTTCGATCACCTCGTCCAGTCTCGCTGCGGTCGCTGCCGCCCGCACCTCGGCCTCGTCGGCATCGGGACGGCCGAGCCGTACGTTCTCCTCGATCGTGCCGTCGAACAGGTAGACGTCCTGGAAGACGATGGCGAACTGCGCCATCAACACCTCGATGTCGATGGCCCGCACGTCCACACCGCCCACGCGTACCGCGCCCGCGTCCACGTCGTAGAACCGCGCGAGCAACTGCAGCAGTGTGCTCTTGCCGGCGCCCGAGGGTCCGACGACGGCGAGCCGCCGTCCCTCGGGCACGGACAACGACACGTCGTCGATCACGGTGCGGTCGCCGTGCTGGAAGGTGACGGACTCGAACTCCAGGTGGTGGCGTTCGGGCTGGATCGGCTCGCGGGGTTCCGGCAGCGGCTCGGTGCGCAAGACCGTGTCGAGTCTGGCCAGCTCGGCGCGGGCGCTGCGGAGTTGGCCGCCGATATCCGTCAGCGACAGCAGCGGGTCGGCGCAGCGGGCGGCCAGCACCAAGATGGTCAACACTTCTGCCGCACCGATGGTCCCGCCGAGCGCGAGGTAGGCGCCCAGGACCAGCACCACGGTGAACATCACCTGCACCGTGAGGGTCAGGCCCACGACGCCGGGCAGCGCCTTCAGCACGCTACGCCGGGAGGCACGCCGGAGACCCCGCAGCGAGTCGTCGAGGACCTTGAAGCGTTCGACGGTCCGGCCGCCGGCTCGCAGCACCGGCTGGGCCTGGAGGTACTCGATGACACGCCCGGTGGCCTCCTTGTCGCGTTCGTGGCGCTCGGCATCAGTGGCGGCCGTCGAGCGTCCCGTCCAGATCTGGACGGCCGCCACGATCGGTGCGGCGGCCAACGCGGCCAGGCCCAGCTGCCAGTTGAAGGCGAGCATCACGGCCACGATCGTCAGGGGTGTCACAGAGGCGGAGATCAACGGTGTCAGCAGATGCGCGATCACGCTCATCGCCCGCAGGAGGCCGCGGCTGGCCAGGACGGACACCTCCCCGACCCGGCCGGTGTCGTACCAGCCGAGGGGCAGCCGGGCCAGGTGATCGCCGAGCCGGTGGTACATGCCACGCAACATCGTGGTCCCGACGCGGAAACCGGACAGATCGCTGAGGTAGCGCAGCACCGCGTAGGCCGCGATCGCCGCCCCGAACGCGATCAGCCACGGCACGGCGTCGGCGGGCGTGCTGCCCAGCAGTGCCCGCAGCACCGGAACCAGCAGCGCGTAGGACAAGCCCTCGGCTATCGCGGTCGTCGTCATCAGGGCCACGGTGCGGCGCACCGGCTGGGCGTAGTGGTGTCCCAGCACGCGTAGCAGCATGCGAATCATCGGGGCTCATCTCCTCGGGATCGCCAGAACGCGGCGAACGTTCCGTTCTGTGCCAGCAGCTCGGCGGGCCTGCCGCGCTCGACGATCGACCCGTTCTCCAGAACCACGACGGTGTCGGCGTCGGCGACCGTCTCCAGCCGATGGGCGATGACCAGGATCGTCCGATCGCCCTTCAGCGTCGCCAGGGCCCGGCGCACCGCCTGTTCGGTCTGCGGGTCGGCGAAGGAGGTCGCCTCATCGAGCACCAGAACGGGCGCGTCGGCGAGCAGGGCGCGGGCGAGCGAGATCCGCTGGGCCTCGCCACCCGACAGTCCGGCCTCTTCACCGATCACCGTGTCGTATCCGCGCGGCAGCTCGAGAATCCGATCATGAATGCCCGCCAGGCGGGCGGCGCGCACCACGTCATCGCGGTCGGCCTGCGGCACCGCCAGCGCGATGTTGTCCGCGACCGAGGCGCGCAGCAGGCGTACGTCCTGGAAGACGAAGGAGACCATCCGGTAGAGCTCCCGGCTGCCGATCTCGCGCAGATCGACGCCGCCCAGGACGACCGAGCCGTGGGTCGGGTCGAAGAACCGAGGCAGCAGCTGGACCAGGGTGGACTTGCCGCTTCCCGACGGCCCGACGAGCGCGGTGACCGTGCCCGGCTCGAGCACCAGGTCGATCCCGCGCAGAACCTCGTGATCGTCTTCATAACCGAATCGGACGCCACACAGTTCCACCCGATGCCCTTGTGGGGCGAGCGGGTGCGCGGGCTCCGGTAGCGACGGGATTGCGAGCACGTCCCGGATCCGGCCGAGCGCGCGCCGGGCGGCCTGCAGGTCGTCGAAGCCGTGGCCCAGAGCCGCCACCGGCGCGGTCAGGCCCAGTCCGAGCAGCAGGAAGGGCAGCAGGTCGACCGAGGCCAGGCCACCGTTCGCGATCAGAGCCGCACCGCCGATCAGCACGACCAGCAGCACGAACGGTGGCGACAGCGCCAGCTGCATCCCAGCGGCGAACCCGGACAGACCGCGCGCCCAGCGGAGAAAGGTGTCGGCGAAATCGTCCGCGGCCGTACGGAATTTGCGGTGGGCGCGTTCGGATCCCCCGAACGCCTTGACCACCGAGATGCCTTGCACGAACTCGACCACGGAACTGGCGATGCGTCCCATGGCCGCATCGAACTCCTCCTGCTCGCGCAGCCGGGCCGGGGCCATCATCAGCGGGACCAGCGCTATGGCCAGCGTCACCGGGATCAGCGTGATCAACGTCAGCCGCCAGTCGATGGTGAACAAGTAGATCAGCGACACCAGCGGCACCACGAACGCGGAGACGAGCTCGCCGGGGGTGTGGGCGATGAACGGGTGCACCGCACTCACATCCTCTCCCACCACCTTGGCCAGCTCGCCGGTCCGGCGCCGGGAGAACCAGCCGATCGGCACCCGCCCCAGCCGCGCGGCCAGCTGCCGGCGAAACGCCAGTTGCACCTGGCCGTCGACCATGTGCCCGATCCCGGACGAGGCGGCGGTGACCAGCAGGCGGACGAACAAGCCTGCCGCGCCCGCGACCACCACGATCCAGACGTGACCATGATCGATCGGGCCGGGCGACAACAGAGCGCGACCTAATTCGACGACCGCCAGCAGCGGCGCCAGACCCGCCACAGCACCGATCACCTGCAGGATCACCACGGCGGCGAAACTCCACAGATGCGGGCGCAGCAGACCTGCCATGCTCGGTCCCGCCGCCGCATCGGCATCCGGTGGTGGTGCGGGCTGCTCCCTTGCCTGGGCAAGCTCGGTGACGGTCATCGCTCTCCTCACTCGGCCAGGGCACGGCGCAGGGCGGCGCCGAGTTCGGCGATCTGCCGCTGCGACACCTCGGCGGACAGGATCGCCTGTGACCCGTGGAAGGTGCCGGGCCACTGGTGCAGCTCGACCGACACGCCTGCCTGCAGCAGGCGCAGCGCGTAGGCGATCTCTTCGTCGCGGTTCGGACAGAACTCCGCGGTGGCGATGTAGGCAGGGGGCAGACCGGACAGATCGCCGGCCCGAGCTGGGGCGGCGTACGGCGAGGCGGGCGCGGAACCCAGGTAGTGCCGCCACGATGCGGTGACTTTGTCGCGATTCATCCAGGGCGTATCGGTGAAGTGCCGCCGCGACCACGTCTCCTGCCGGTCGTCGAGCGCGGGCTGATTGAGCAGCTGGAAGCAGATGGGCGGTCCCTGCGCATCGCGTGCCCGCAACGCCACCGCGGCCGCGAGGTTCGCGCCGGCGCTGTGACCTCCGACCGCGATGCGGGCGGGGTCGATGCCGAGCTCGGCGGCATGCTCGGCCGTCCAGGTCAGCACGGCGTAGACGTCGTCCAGGGCGGCCGGGAACGGATGCTCGGGGGCCAGACGGTAGCCCACCGAGATCACCACCGCGCCGGAGCCGTCCGCGACCCGGGTGGCCCACGGGTGCTCGGTGTCCAGGTCACCCATGACAAATCCGCCGCCGTGCAGCCAGATGATGGCGCCCTGCGCGCCCTGCGGGCGATAAATCCGCACCGCGACCTCCGGATCGGCGGGCACCGTGCGCTCCTCGATCTCCATGTCCGCGGTGTCCGGCACCGGCGCCGCGGCGGCCAGCGCGGCGAAGTTCTTGCGCTCGGTGACCGGATCGGTCAGGTCGGCCTTGGGGAACAACGGGATGAATGCTTCCAGTTCGGGATCCATGTCAGCCATCCTCACAGTGGCCACCCTCCGAGATCAGCCGCCATCCGTCGGGCATCCCGCCTGGATCATGCACCGATCGTCGCCTACCCTCCTGTCATGGAGGTACTGGCCGAACGGCTGTCGCAACTGGATTCGCAAGCCGGAGGGGCGATCCGGGTGGTCATGTTCTACGACACGCTGATGCGCCGGCGGGTGGACCTCCCGGCGCTCGCCCGGGCCTCGGCGGGCCTGGCCGAGTGCGTGGCCGGGATTCGGCTCCACGGCACGGGCCGGACGATCCGCATGTCACCCGACGGCAGGCAGGTGTCCGCCCCGCCGCCACCCGCGTCCACCACGGTGCCGATCACCCTCGACGGCGAGGAGATCGGCACGGTGTGGCTGGAACGTCCCGGCACGCCAGGTTCCCTCGACGAACTGCTGCTGGACCGGCTCGCCATCGCCGCCACGGCGGTCGTCGACAAGTACGGCCCGGCCCGCACCACCATGGCCGACCCCGCCCTCGTCGAACTCGTGATCAGCTCCGACAGCGACGAGGCGGCCAAAGCCCGGGCGTTACGGCTCCTGGGCTTTGCCGCCGACCTGCCGGTCCGGGTCGTCGCCGTACGGTCGCAGGTTCCGCTCGACCAGGTCGGCGGCCTGGTCTGCCCGGCCAGGCCGGTGAAGGCGGCACCGCTCGCCGACGTGGGCGTCATCCTGGCCACCACCCTGGACCCGGCCCGGTTTCCCACGGGCGTCCGCGCGGGCATCGGCGCCGCCGACAGCCCCGACCGGTCCTGGCGGGAAGCCCGCACCGCCCTCCGCTTCGCCACCCCACGCCAGCCGGTCGTTCACTACGACGACCTGGGCGCGCTGGCCCTGCTGGCCGAGATACCCCAGGACGCTTCGCGCGACAACACCGACGTGGCCGCGGTCGCGCGACTGGCCGGCAACCCGGAAGACCTGGAGACCCTGGACGCCTACTGCGCCACCGGCTCCCTACGGCAGGCGGCCGACCGGCTCCACCTGCACCACAGCAGCGTCGCCCGCCGACTCGAACAGCTCGGCAAGACCCTGGGCATCGAGCTCACCGAGCCCACCGGACTGATACGGGTCAGGCTCGCCCTTACCGCATGGCGGCTGCTCGACGACTGAGGAAGGTCCGGCTTCGCCGGGTTCGCTCCTTCCGACGACCCTAGGGCGCCTGCTCGCCGACCCGCCCGCGCAGGCCGGGGTCATGTTGTTGAGTGCGGCACGTGGACGCACTTCTTCCCGCCCTGCGAGCGTCCTCTCTTCCTGGACCTGCTCGAGGAGAGCCCGGCACAGCAGCCGGCCGAACCGGAGCCTGGGTGGCCGAGCAGGCTGCCGGGACGGCTGAGCCGCAGCCCTGGCGCTCGAGCACGCAGCTATGCGTTGAGTGTGGCCGGCGGCTGAGGCGCCGGCCGTTCAGGCGTCGTTCAGCAGGCCGATGAGGAGGTCCTTCACGGCGGTGGACTCGTAGGCGTCGCGGTCGAAGGGGCCGAGAAGGATCGGGCCATCGGCCGGGGAGTCGGGGAGGCGGCCGTGGCTGCCACGGACGGGGGACGGGTCGAGAGGGATCACCGACATCGTGTAGCGGAAGCCAAGGAGCTTCCTGGCCAGCGCCATTCCCGCACGCACCTTGACGAAGGGGTCGGAGGGGTCCATGAAGAGTTCGGCGGGGTCATAGCCGGGCTTGCGGTGGATGTCCACCAGGCGGGCGAAGTCGGGGGCGCGGTCGTCGGAGAGCCAGTAGTAATACGTGAACCAGGCGTCCGGCTCCGCCACCGCGACCAGCTCGCCGGCCCGCTTGTGGTCCAGACCGTACTTCGCCTGGCCGGTCCGGTCGAGGAGCTCGTCGACGCCGGGAAGCTCGGCGATGACCGCCCGGGTTCGCTCCAGGTCGGCCGGGTCGCGGACGTAGACGTGGGCGAGCTGGTGGTCGGCCACGGCGAAGGCGCGCGACGCCCACGGGTCGAGGTATTCCATGCCGGCCTGGGTGTAGACCTCCAGGAGCCCGGCTGACCGCAGGGCCCGGTTGATGTTCACCGGCCTGGCGGCCGGGGTGATGCCGTACTCGGAGACGATCACGATGGTCGCGTCCTCGGCGAGCAGCGGGGTCAGGGCGGCGTCCACCTGCTGGGCGGCCGCCACCGCCTCCGGGCCCGCGGGGCCGTAGCGCTGCAGGTCGTAGTCGAGGTGGGGGACGTAGACCATGAGCAGGTCGGGGCGTTCCGCGTGCAGGATGTGGCGCGCGGCGCCGACGATCCAGCGGGTGGAGGCGATCCCGGCCGTCGGACCCCAGTAGTTGAACAGGGGGAAGGTGCCGAGCTCGGCCTCCAAGGCGTCGTGGAGGGACGGCGGGCGGGTGTAGCAGTCGGGGGACTTGCGGCCGTCGGCGTGGTAGATCGGGCGCGGCGTGATGAGGATGTCGCTGGCCGCGCCCATGGCGTACCACCAGCAGACGTTGGCCGTGCGCGCGCCCGGCACCGCGCTCCATAACTGCTCCCCTTGGATCAGCGCGTTGTGCTGGCGCCACAGGAAGATCTCGCCGAGGTCCCTGAAGTACCAGCCGTTGCCCACGATGCCGTGCTCGCGCGGCATCGTGCCCGTCAGCAGCGTGGCCTGCATGGAGCAGGTCACCGCGGGCAGGACCGGGCGCAGCGAGGCGGCGTTGCCGACCTTGGCGACGTTGGGCATGTGGGCCAGCAGGGCCGGGGTCAGTCCGACCACGTTGATCACGACGAGGGGCGCCATCACAGCTCCTTCAGGCCGAGCTCGGCCAGCCGGCCGCGCGTCCAGTCGAGTTCGGCCGCGATGCCCTCGGCCGCGTCGGACGGGCCTCCCGGCATGACCGTCCAGGTGTACGTCTCGACCTCGACGTGCCGCGTGAGCGCGGTGTCTCCCCCGAGGAGGGTACGCAGCAGCCCGCGCAGGTAGGGAGCCGTGGTCGTCAACGGCGGCGGGAGCTCGGCGTGCAGCGGCATGTGGAAGTGGACGCGCCACGTCTCGCCCGGGGGCAGCGCCCCGCCCATCGCCTCGCCCAGGTCGTCGGTGAAGCCCGAGGCCGAGCGGGTCTGGTGGAGGAAACGATGCTCGTCGTAGGCGGCGAGCGCGCTCTGCGTGTACGGCGCAGCCTCCAACGCGCAGGAGGCCTGCAGCTTGACGATCGGGAGGGTGAGGTCGGGAGGGTCTTCGAAGCCGACCGCCGCGTGGCAGGCATCCAGGCAGAGGCCGAGCAGGTCCAGGTGCGGCAGGAGGGCGGTGGCCTGCGGGGTGGTCTCCACGATGCAGCCCGGCTCCGGTTCGAAGCCGACCCGGATGGTCTTGCCGGAGCGCGAGGAGAGCGCGTGCAGCTCATCACTCAGGGTCGCGATATTTCGGGAAACGGCCTCCGCCTTGGTGCGGGTCCAGTCCGTACGCCACGCCAGCGGGAGGGTCGAGATCGTGCCCTCCGCGACGTCGGCCGGCAGCAGCTGGGCAAGGATCTCCGCCAGGTCGAGCGTGTACCGCAACCGTGACGGCGACGCCCAGTCGGGCTCGTACACCCGATATTTCACGACCTCCTGCTGGAAGCCCCGGTAGGGGAAACCGTTGAGCGTCACGACCTCGAGACCGAGCCGCTCGAGGGCGGCGCGCAGCCGTACCAGCTCGGAGGGGTCGGCGAGCAGCGCCGACGCGACGTCGCGCGACAGCCACAACCCCAGCCCGAGGCGGTCCACGCCGAGCAGCGAGCGGACTCGGGAGCACGCGCCGGCGAGCTGGTCGTGAATGCCGGGCAGGGTCTCTGCGGGGTGGACGTTGGTGCAGTAGGCGAGGTGGACGGTCGAGCCGTCCGGGTGGCGGAAGCGCATCAGCCGCCCCGCTTGATCGTGTTGCCGGCGTAGTCGGCGGCGTCGGTGACCGCGTCGGAGAGCTTGCCGCTCTGGCCGTAGAAGGCGACCGGGTTGCGCCACAGCACCTGGTCCACGTCGTCGTCGGTGAACCCGGCCCCGAGCATCCGCGTGGCGACCTCGCGGGTCTTGAGCGGGTCGCTCTTGCCCCAGTCGGCAGCGGAGTTCACCAACACGCGGTCGGTGCCGTACGTGCGGAGGATCGCCACCATCCGATCGGGATCCATCTTCGTATCCGGATATATCGAGAAACCCATCCAGCAACCGGACTCGGCGACCATGCCGACGGTCATCTCGTTGAGATGATCGACGACGACCAGCTCGGGGGCCAGGCCGGCCGCGCGGACGACGTCGAGGGAGCGGCGGGTGCCCGCGGCCTTGTCACGGTGCGGGGTGTGCACCAGCACCGGCAGCTCCGCCTCGACCGCGAGCTGCAGTTGCGCCTCGAAGGCTTTGTCCTCCGCCGGGGTCATCGAGTCGTAGCCGACCTCGCCGACCGCGACGACCGAGTCCTTCAGCAGGTAGCGGGGGAGCTCGGTGAGCACCTCGGCGCAGCGCGGGTCGTTGGCCTCCTTCGGGTTGAGCGCCAGGGCGCAGTGGTGGCGGATGCCGTACTGCGCCGACCGGTACGGCTCCCAGCCGAGCAGCCCGTCGAAGTAGTCGAGGAAGCTGCCCACGTTCGTCCGCGGCTGCCCCAGCCAGAAGGCGGGCTCGACCAGCGCCCGCACGCCGGCGTCGCGCATCCGCTCATAGTCGTCGGTGGTGCGTGAGGTCATGTGGATGTGGGGGTCGAAGATTCGCATCGTCAGAGCCTTTCGAGCACGTCCTGGGGCACCTGTCGTCCGGCCGCCTGCCGTTCGGCCGCGTAGTCGCCGAGCATCCTGGCGAGCTCGGCGTCATAGCGCTGGTCGAGCTCGGATATCGAGGCCAGCGGGATCGACATGAACACGCACTTGAGCACGGCCTGCCGGAAGGCGTGATCATCCAGCCACCGCGAAGAGGCGAGCGCCGCCTCCACCAGCCGCGCGTCGCTGGTCCGCAACGCGTCCTCCACCAGCGGCAACGCGTCGAAGCCGAGCTCCAGCCCGGGCAACGCGCGCAGGATCGCGAGCCGTTCGCCCGCATCCCCGCGCCGATACAGCTCCGCGACTGTGCGCGCGTCCGCACTGGCCAGCAGCCGCGCCCGTGCCTGCGCGCCGCCTCGCCGTTCGGCCTGCGGGAAGAGCCGGTATATCGCCTCAGGGTCCTGTTCGATGTCCTGTACGGCTTGCGCCGTCCAGTCGCTCATGTGTCCTCCGGAGAAACTCGATCGATCGGCGGGCCACGTCCGGCGCGGCGTGGCCGTGCCGGGCGAGCTCGACCGCGACCAGCCCGTCGTAGCCGCCGAGCGCGTCCAGCGCCGCGGGGAAGTCGACCGTGCCCGTCCCGAACTCCAGGTGCTCGTGGACGCCTCGGCGCATGTCCTCGATCTGGACGTGCACGAGGTACGGCAGCGCCCGCCGCACGCACTCCGCCACCGTCATGGGCTCCAGGCAGTGGCAGTGGCCGATGTCCAGGGTGAGCCCGAACCTGGGGTGCCCGTCCAGCAGACCGCGCAGCCTTTCGTAGGCGTCGAGGGTGTCGATGAACATGCCGGGCTCCGGTTCGAACGCGAGCATGACGCCCTGCCGGTCGGCCGCGTCGAGCAGCGTCGCGCACCCGCGGACGAGCCGCTCCCACGCCTCGTCCACCGAGACGTCCGGCAGGGCGCCGCTCCACAGATGAACGATCGGCGCCCCGAGGTCCACCGCCACGCTCATGGCGCGGGTCAGGAAGTCGATCCTGCGCTCGGCGCTGTCGCTGAGCAGCGTGGGGTGGTGCTTCCGCCACGGGTCCAGCGTGTAGCGGCCACCCGTTTCGACGACGGCTTCCAGGCCGAGACTCGCCAGCAGTTTGCCCGTCGCGGCCACCTCCGCGGCCAGGCCCGGAGCGTAGGGGTCGAGATGGCCGTGGTCCAGCGTGATCGCCGCGCCCCGGTAGCCGAGGCCGGCCAGGACCTCGAGCGCCTCCGGGAGGCGGTGGTCGCCGAACCCGTTCGTACAGTAGGCCCACTTCATGAGGTGGCCATCCGCGCCGACAACCACCGGCCCACGGGGTGCGCGGCCAGCAGCGCTCCCGCCTGCTTCCTGCGGCCCCGGCTCGCCACCGCGGTGGCCTGCAGGGGGAGGAGGGCGAGGATGCCGAGCCGTACGGCCTGCCTGACCAGATCCGGTCCGGGCGCCGCACGCAGCCGGGCTACGGCGGTGGCGGTGAGCGCCGCGTAGCCCGCGAGCAGCGCGACCGCCGTCACCCGGTCCGCGGCCGTCGCGTGCTCCCCGGACAACGCGACCGCCGTCACCCGGTCCGCGGCCGTCGCGTGCTCCCCGGACAACGCGACTGTCGGCACTCGGTTCGGGACTTCGCCCATCCACGGTCCCATCGCCTTGGTGCGCAGCGCGGGGAGGCAGGCGGCCGCGGCGAGACCGGTGGCGGCAGCGGTCGTGGCGAGCGCCCCTCTCACGGTGGCGGGGGTCGCCCCCTTCACCTCGGCGCGTCCCAGAATGCTGATCCCGTAGGTGTGCGCGCCCACAGCCAGCGCCACGGGCAGCGCGCTCGCCCAGCCTCTTGCACCCGTTCCGGCAGCACCGCTCCGGCCGGCCGCGCCGAGGAGCACGTCCAGTGCACGGCAGGTGGCCATCGCGGCCGGACCGGCGGCCGTGTGCTTGAGTCTCAGGTCGTAGGCCCAGACGGCGCCGGCGAGCAGGCCTGCCGTTGCCAGCGCGCGACGGCCGCCGCTCAGCGCGGCCACGGCCAGGCCCGCACCGGTCAGCCCGGCGGCCATCGCCAGCGCCCGGCCTTCGGCCACGCGTCCGGACGGGATGGGGCGCTCGGGGCGGTCGAGTGCGTCGGCCTCGCGGTCCGCCCAGTCGTTGAGCGCCATGCCGGACCAGTACAGCAGGGTCGAGGCCACCCCCAATCCGGGAGCCCACCGAACCCCGGCGGCCGCCGCACCCGCCATGGTGTCGCCAGGCACCGACACGGCGGCGGGTGCTCTGACGAGCTCCAGCAGTGCCCGCGCGCCGTCGTTCACGCCAGGTCCCGGGCGAAGGCGCGCAAACGTTCATACTGGGCGGGTAACCGGTGTTCGTCGCTGCCCAAGGGGTCCTTGAAGAAGTAGGCCAGGTCCGGCAGGAGGCCGGTGCGCCCCTTCTCTTGCGCGCGGGCGACCAGCCGAGCCAGGTCCAGCACGAGCGGTGCCGCCAGCGCGGAGTCGCAGCCCTGCCAGGTGAACTGCAAGGCCATCCGCACCCCGAGGAACCCCTCGAAAGAGACGTGGTCCCACGCCGTCTTCCACTCGCCGAAGTCGGGGACGAAGTCGATGTGGGTTTGGCCGTCGACCTCCTGGCCCAGGACGCCCGCCACGGCCCGGCCCTTGGAGATCTCCTTGCTGGACCTGGCGGCCGGGTCGGCGAGCGTGGCGCCGTCGCCGCCGCCCAGCAGGTTGAGACCCGACCAGGACCGCACCCGCAGCGCCCGCCCGGCGAACATCGGCGCGAGCGCGCTCTTGACGAGGGTCTCGCCGGTTTTGCCGTCACGGCCGGCGTACGGTACGCCCCGCGCGACGGCCAGCTCGGCGAGGGCCGGGAGGGCCGGTCCGGTGGACGGGGTGAATTCGACATAGCCGCAACCGGCGCTGAAAGCCGCGTACGCGTAGCGCGAGCTGGGCGGCAACAGGTCGAGATCCAGCGACTCCAGGCTCCCGAAGCCGGGGTGCCAGGCGACGGGCGGCTCCGTCGAGGAGACGTTGACGACCACGACCCGGTCCAGGCCGTGCCGCTCGCGGAACCCCGCCAGATCCTCGATCAGCCGGTCGATCGGAGCGTTGCCCGGCCTGATCTCCGCGTCCGTCTCGTCGAGATCGCGCGCCAGCAGGGTGGGGAAGGAGGCGGGAAGCACACCGGCCTCGCTGAGCCGTTCGGCGCGCTTGCGTAACGAGGTCTCGACGATGTCATGGCCGCCGAACACGAGGTCACCGATCGCGGGCAGGCCGGTCGCGTCGCCTGGAGAGAAGTCCGTCGTCTCGGTGACGCACCCTTGCGCGGTCGCCAGACCTGCCTTGATGGCGGCGGCCCCGGTGACGACCGTGGTCGCCACCGAACCGCGGGCGCCGATGAGCCATACCCCGACCCCAGCCACAGGACCTCCATCATTCGCCGATGATCACATATAAGTCCTGAAATTTAGGGATGTAAAGGGTCAATTTTGTCGATCAAGGCGCAGACATACGCCGATGAGTTAGCTGAAGTCGACGACCCGGTCCACCGCGGCCGGTGTGAGCACGTGCTCGATCACCATCGTGGCCGCGCCGCTCACGCCCGCCCGGTCCCCCAGCGAGCTGGCCCGGATGTCGAGTCGCTGCGTGGCCAGCGGCAGTGACCGACCGTACACGACCTCGCGTACTCCGGCCAGTAGGTGCTCGCCGGCCTCCGCCAGGTCACCGCCGATCACGATCGTGGTGGGGTTGAAGAAGTTGACGATCGAGGCCAGGACCAGGCCGATCTCGCGGCCGCTCTCCCGTACAAGCTTGATGGCCTCGATGGTGCCGCCGCGCACGAGCCGTACGACGTCACGGGTGCCCTCCACCTGCAACTGCGCCGCGAGGGCTCCGCCGCCGGCGATGGCCTCCAGGCAGCCGATGTTGCCGCAGCGGCACAGCGCCTGGTCGGCGGAGGGCACGCGGACGTGGCCGATGTCGCCCGCGGCGCCCTGCGCACCGCGGTGCAGACGGCGCTCGCTGATGATGCCGCAGCCGATGCCGGTGCCTACCTTGACGAAGATCATGTGCTCCACGTTGGGAGCGGTGGCGCGGTGCTCGCCGAGCGCCATGATGTTCACGTCGTTGTCGACCAGGACGGGCGCGTTGATCTTGCCGTGGAGCCATTCGAGGACGGGGAAACCGTCCCAGCCGGGCATGAGCGGCGGGTTGATGGGGCGGCCGCTCGTGTGCTCGACCGGACCGGGCAGTCCCAGGCCGATGCCTCCGATGTCGCTGATATCGCGATCGGTCAGCAGGCCGGCGGCGGTATCCAGGAGCCAGGTCAGGCAGCGCTCGGGACCGCTGTCGATCGGCACGTCCGCGGTCTGTTCGGCGAGCACCGCGCCGCTGAGGTCCGTGAGCGCCACCCGCGCATGCGTCACGCCCAGGTCGGCGGCGAGCACGAGCCGGGCCCGCGGGTTGAACGCGAACGCCGTCGCGGGCCGTCCGCCCGACGAGATCGCCTCCTCGACGGGCAGAATCCAGCGCTGGTCCAGCAGCGCATCCAGCCGCTGGGAGAGCGTCGACCTGGCCAGGCCGGTGAGCTGGACCAGCTCGGCACGGGTGCGGGCCTGGCCGTCACGCAGGATCGAGAGCAGGGCTCCCGGCGATTCATGGGTCAACGCAGCCCCTTCCGCTGAGCATTAAGTCCAAGATTACTCCAGCTTTTGATTGACCGTCGGCGGAAGTCCGATCTACGATCTCGCAACATGGAGGATATAGGCCGGAAATCGGCCGAAAACTCCCGGCTGCTGCGAATGACCGGCATCGGGAAGAGCTTCCTCGGCGTCCGGGTGCTCACAGGCGTCGACCTTGACGCGGCGCCCGGCGAGGTACACGCGGTCGTGGGCGAGAACGGGGCGGGCAAGTCCACGCTCATGAAGATCCTCGCCGGGGTGCACGCTCCCGACGAGGGCACGATCGAGATCGATGGCCGGCGGGTGTCGTTCGGCCATCCGCTGGAGGCGCAGCGGGCCGGAGTCGCGATCATCTATCAGGAGTTCAACCTGCTGCCCGAGCGCAGCGTGGCCGAGAACGTCTTCCTCGGTCGCGAGCCCTCCCGCCGCGGCCTCGTCGACGCGGCCGCCATGGTCAAGGAGACCGAGCGGCTCCTGGCGGAGCTGGGCGAGGACTCCTTCGGCCCCCGCGACCCCGTCAAAAGGCTGTCCGTCGCGCAGCAGCAGGTGGTCGAGATCGTCAAGGCGCTCTCGCTGGACGCCAAGATCGTGGTGATGGACGAGCCCACGGCCGCGCTCGCCGAGCATGAGGTGGAGTTGCTGTATCGGCTGGTGCGGCGATTACAGGAGCGTGGTCTCGCGGTCCTCTACATCTCCCACCGTCTGCGCGAGGTCTTCGACCTGGCCTCCCGGGTGACCGTGCTGAAAGACGGCGCCCGCGTCGCCTGCGTGGACACCGCCGCCACCGCTCCGGACGAGCTCATCCGCCTGATGGTCGGCCGTGATCTCGGCACCTACTTTCCGCCCCGCTCCTCTGCCGCGGGAGAGGTCCGGCTCAGCGTCACGGGCGGCGGCAACGCTCGCTTACACGACATCTCCCTTGAATTACGCGCCGGCGAGATCGTCGGCCTCGCCGGACTGCAGGGCTCCGGGCGTACCGAACTCGTCAAGGCCCTGTTCGGCGCCGAACCCTTCACCACCGGCACCATGACCCCCCTACGCCCCCGCTCCGTACGCGAGGGCGTCGCCGCCGGGCTCGGCCTGGTCACCGAGGACCGCAAGGCCGAGGGCCTTGCCCTCCGTCAGTCCGTCCGCGACAACGCGCTGCTCGTGGCCCGCGCCGCCGGCCGACGGGTCCCCGCCCTGACCGCTCTCCTGGAGCGGGTACGGCTGTCGCCGCCGCGCCAGGAGCAGGAAGTCCAGTACCTGTCGGGCGGCAACCAGCAAAAGGTCGTCCTGGCCAAGTGGCTCGTCATGGCACCGGACGTCCTCCTCTTCGACGAACCCACCCGCGGCGTCGACGTCGGCGCGAAGGCGGCCATTCACGACCTGATGCGCTCGGTGGCCGAGGAGGGGACCGCGATCCTGATGATCTCTTCTGAACTGCCCGAACTGATCGGCATGAGCGACCGCATCCTCGTCCTGCGCGACGGCCGCCTGGCCGGCGAACTCCCCGCCGGGGCTTCGGAGGAAGCCATCATGCACCTGGCCGCGGGGGAGGAGGCCTCGTGAACGCGCCGGGACCCCGGGTGGCCGAGACCCGCACCTCGCCGGGCCGCAACGGCGCGACCGGGAACGGAGGAGCCCGGCGTTCGTGGACGGCGCTCAACCCGACGAAGGTCGTCTACCTCGCGCTCGTAGCCGTCATCGCGATCGGGTGGCTGTTGGTGGCCATCGACGGCGGGAACTTCCTCACCCTGGAAACCATCGTCGGCATCCAGCAGCGATCCGCGGCCCTCGGCATCGTGGCGGTCGGTCAGACGCTGGCGATCCTGGCCGGATCGCTCGACCTCTCGGTGGCCTACCTCATCAGTCTCAGCTCCCTGGTGGCGGCCGAGATCATGGAAGCGGGCAGCGTCCCGGGAGGCGTGGCGGCCGTCATCGGGATCAGCGCGCTCGTCGGCCTCGTCAACGGGCTGGTGATCACCAAGCTCAAGGTGCACGCCTTCATCGCCACCCTCGGCGTGGCGCTGATCATCAAGGGCGTCCTCGACCACCTCTACGACGGCCCGGCGGGCAAGGTCCCCGAGTCGTTCCAGCATCTCGGCTACGACCGCATCGGTCCCATCCCCGTCTCGGCCCTGCTCTGGGCGGCGGTGGCCGGCGCCGCGTGGTTCCTGCTGTCCAGGAGCAGGTACGGCTACCGCGTCTACGCGGTGGGCGGCGACGTCGAGGTGGCCAGGCTCTCGGGCGTCAGAACGGATCGCGTGGTCATCGTCACGCACGTGCTCTGCTCCTTGTGCGCGGGCATCGCCGGGTTGCTGCTCGCCAGCAGGCTCGGCGCCGGCGTCCCCACGGTCGGCACCGACGGCGGCTACGACCTGGAGTCCATCGCGGCGGTCGTCCTCGGCGGAACCGCGCTGGCGGGCGGGAAGGGCGGGGTCGCGGGCACGGTCGGCGGTGTCCTCCTCCTGGCGGTGCTGGACAGCATCTTCAACCAGCTCGAGGTCAACTCCTTCTTCAAGGACGTCGTCCGGGGCGTCGTCATCGTGGCCGCCGTCGCGATCTATGCCAGGAGGCGGAAGTCATGAAGCGCACCCTGCCGATCTTCGCCGTCCTGCTGGTCCTGCTGGCGGCCATCGCGCTGGCCAATCCCTTCTTCCTGGAACCCGCCGGGTTCCTGGCGTTCGTCAAGCGGGCCGCGCCGCTGGTGATCCTGGCGGCGGGCCAGTACTTCGTGATCGTGTCCGGCGAGTTCGACCTGTCGGTGGGCTCGCTGGTCACGGCCGAGGTCGTCATCGCCGCCCGCCTGATCGACGGGAACGAGGCGGCCACCTGGCCGGTGCTCGCCCTGCTGATCGGGTTCGGCCTGCTCGTGGGCCTGGTCAACGGCGTGGTGACGACGCTGCTGCGGGTGCCGTCGTTCATCACCACGCTCGGCATGCTGCTCATCCTGACCGGTGCGGTCTTCCTGTGGACGGGCGGCGCGCCCAGGGGAGCGCTGTCGCAGGCGTTCCGCGTCTTCGGCCGCGACACGCTGTGGGCCGTCCTCATCCTGCTCGCGGTGGGCGTGGCCGCGGTCCTGCTCATGCGCGCCGACTTCGGCCGCACGCTCATCGCCACCGGCGACAACGAGCGGGCGGCCGCCCTGTCGGGAGTCAGGGTCAACGGGGTCAGGATCCTCGCGTTCGTGATCTCCGGACTGGCCGCGGCCATTGCCGGGATCCTGCTCGGTGGGTTCGCCGGCGTCTCCGCCCAGGTCGGGCAGGGCCTGGAGTTCTCGGCGATCACCGCCGTCGTCCTCGGCGGCGTGGTCCTCGGCGGCGGACGCGGCTCGGTCGTGGCCGCCATGGCCGGCGCGTTCACCCTGGAGGCGCTGTTCACGCTGCTCAACCTGTACGGGATCTCGGGGGCACTGGAGTTCACCGTGCAGGGCGTCATCATCATCGCCGCTGTCGCCGCGGGAGCCGTTCGACTGCCGTGGAAGTTCACCCCCCGAAAAGGAGACGCCCATGTCGCGTCATAAAGCCATAGTCGCGGTGTTCGCGCTACTCGTCATCGCGGGATGCACCAGCGACAAGCCGACCGCCACCGTCACCCAGTCGTCGTCCGCGGCCCCGAGCAGCCAAGCGCCGGCCGCGGGGACCGGGGAGCAGTCGAAGTTCTTCGTCCAGGCCGACTACGACGCGCAGCTCGCCATGCGGTCGCAGACGCCTGAGGGTCCCTCGGACAAGCCGTGGGAGCAGGCGATCGCGCCGCAAATGATCGACACCGCGAAGTACAAGAAGGACGGGCCGTACAACCTGTGCTTCTCCAACGCGGCCGTCAACAACCCGTGGCGGCAGGTCGGCTGGAAGACCATGCAGGCCGAGGTGGCCGAGCACAAGGAGATCGCCAAGCTGACCGCGCTGGATGCGGAGGGCAAGGACGACAAGCAGATCTCGGACATCGCCGAGTTGCAGGCCAAGGGCTGCGACGCGCTGATCATCTCGCCGAACACCACCGCCACCCTCACCCCGGCGGTGAAGGGCGCCTGCGACAAGCTGCCGGTGATCGTGTTCGACCGCGGCGTCGAGACCGACTGCCCGGTGACGTTCATCAAGCCGATCGGCGGGTACGCCTTCGGCGCTGACGCCGCCGAGTTCCTCGTCGAGAAGGTGCCGGCGGGCGGCAAGATCCTGGCGCTGCGCATCCTGCCGGGCGTGGACGTGCTGGAGACCCGCTGGTCGGCGGCGAAAGTGACGTTCGACAAGAGCCAGCTCCAGGTCGTGGGTGTGGAGTTCACCGACGGCGACGCGGCCAAGACCAAGAGCATCGTCAGCGACTACATCCAGCGGCACGGCAAGATCGACGGCGTCTGGATGGACGCGGGCGCCACCGCCGTCGCCGCGATCGAGGCGTTCGAGGACGCCGGCCAGCCGGTCCCGCCGATCAACGGCGAGGACCAGCAGGACTTCCTGCAGAAGTGGAAGGACGGCAACCTCACCGCCATCGCGCCCACCTACCCGACCTACCAGTGGCGCACGCCGATCATCGCCGCGCTGAAGATCCTCAAGGGCGAGCAGGTGCCCAAGACCTGGAACCTGCCGCAGCCGAAGATCACCGCGGAGAACCTGACCACCTACCTCAAGCCCAACATGCCGCCGCTGCACTACGCGCTCTGCGGCTGCGAGACCCTGCCCGGCTTCCCGGAGAAGTGGGGCGGCAAGAAGTGAACATCGGGGTCAACACCTGGGTGTGGACCTCGCCTCTGACCGACGGTGACCTGGAGAGGCTCGCTCCCCAGGTCGCCGCCTGGGGGTTCGACGTCATCGAGCTGCCGGTCGAGCAGCCGGGCGACTGGGACCCGGCGCGGGCCGCCGACCTCCTCGCCGAGCACGGGCTCAAGGCCACGGTGGTGCTGGTCATGCCGCCAGGGCGGGAGCTCGTCGCCTCCGACACGGTCAAGGAGACCCAGGACTACCTCCGTCACTGCATGGACGTGGCGGTCACCGTGGGCTCGCCGGTCATCGCGGGCCCCGCCTACACCTCGGTCGGCCGGACCTGGCGCATGTCGCCCGGCGAGCGCCGCGCCGCCTACACCGAGCTGCGGGAGAACCTGAAACCGCTGGTCGACCACGCCGACGTGCGGATCGCGGTCGAGCCGCTCAACCGCTATGAGACCAGCCTGATCAACACCGTCGAGCAGGCCCTGGACGCCCTTCCACCGGGCGTCGATCTGGCTCTCGACATCTACCACATGAACATCGAGGAGAAGGATCCGGCGGCGGCCGTACGGAGCGCCGCCGGCCGGATCGCGCACGTCCAGGTCTGCGGCACCGACCGCGGCACCCCGGGCCAGGACCGCTTCGACTGGCCCGCCTTCACCCAGGCCCTGCACGACGTCCGGTACGCGGGGCCGCTCGTCATCGAATCCTTCACCGCCCACAACCAGACCATCGCCACCGCCGCCTCCATCTGGCGGCCGCTCGCTCCCAGCCAAGACGCTCTAGCCATCGACGGACTGACCTTCCTCAGAACACTCTGAAAATCACCGGAGATCCGCCATGCGTCGGTTCCTTGCTGCCCTCATTCTGCTCCTCTTACCTGCGAGCCCCGCTCTCGCCACCACCTCCCAGCAGGCTGCCTTCCGCGCCCTGCTCTTCACGAAAGCCGTCGGCTACGTCCACGACTCCATCCCCGCCGGCATCCAGATGATCAAGGATCTCGGCGCCGCCAATGACTTCGAGGTCGTCCAGACCGACGACTCCAGCGTCTTCAACGACGCCAACCTCGCCACCTTCGACGCGGTGATCATGCTGCAGAACTCCGGCATGGTGTGGGAGAACGACGCCCAGCGGCAGGCCGTGCAGAACTACGTCCGCTCTGGCAAGGGCATCGTCGGCATCCACAACGCCCTCGACATGGGCATCGAGAACGAGTTCCCCTGGTGGGACGAGCTGATCAACGGCGGCGCGCACATGCCCGCCCACTCGCCGGGCGTGCTGCAGGGCACCGCCAAGGTGACCGACCGGGTGCACCCGTCGACCAAGAACCTGCCGCTGCGCTGGCAGCGCCCCGAGGAGTGGTACAACTTCTCGCCCAACCCGCGCGGCAACGTGCACGTCCTGGTCGCCGCCGACGAGACCACCTACGACCCAGGGTCGGCGAAGATGGGGCCCGACCACCCGATCTCCTGGTGCCGCAAGGCCGAAGGCGGCAAGGTGTGGGCCACCGCCATGGGCCACGACAGCGCCGCCTACGCCGAGCCGCTCTTCCGCGAGCACGTCCTCGGCGGCGTCCAGTGGGCGGCGGGCGCCGTCGAGGGCGACTGCGGCGGCACCGTCACCAGCAGCTTCGAGAAGGTGACGCTCGACGACAACACCGCCGACCCGATGGAGCTGGACGTCGCCCCGGACGGGCGGGTCTTCTACGTGCAGCGCAAGGGCGAGATCAAGATCTACAAGCCGGACACGCACGCCACCGTCACCGCCGCCACGCTGAGCGTCTACACCGGTGGCGAGGACGGCCTGGTCGGCATGGAGCTCGACCCGAAGTTCGCGGAGAACGGGTGGATCTACGTCTACTGGTCGCCGGAGAGCAGCGAGACGGACGTCAACCGGCTCTCCCGCTTCACCGTCAGCGGTGACACGATCGATCTGGCGACCGAGAAGAAGATCCTCGAGGTGCCCGCGTACCGGCAGCGCACCTACCCCGAGCCCGGCCACACCGGCGGCGCGGTGGAGTTCGGGCCGGACGGCACGCTCTACCTCAGCACCGGTGACGACGTGCCGCCGAACCTGTCGCCCGACTGGCAGGGATACGCGCCGATCGACTGGCGGCCCGGCCAGCAGATGCTCGACGCCGCCCGCACCGCGGGCAACACCAACGACCTACGCGGCAAGATCCTGCGCATCACGCCGACGGCCGACGGCGGCTACACCATCCCGGCCGGGAACCTCTTCCCCGAAGGGACCGCCAAGACCAGGCCCGAGATCTACGCCATGGGCTTCCGCAACCCCTTCCGCTTCACCGTGGACCAGAAGACCGGGTATGTGCACGCCGCCGACTACGGCCCCGACCGCGGCGGGCCCACCACCGACCGCGGCCCGGAGGGGCTGGTCGAGTACAACGTCATCAAGAAGGCCGGCAACTACGGCTGGCCGTTCTGTCACGGCGACAACCAGCCCTACGCGCCCTACAACCCCGACACCAAGGTCGTCGGGCCCAAGTTCAACTGCGCGGCGCCGGTCAACGACTCGCCCAACAACACCGGGCTGACCGAGCTGCCGCCGATCGAACTGCCCGTCATGTGGTACGGCTACGGCGTCTCACCGGCCTTCCCCGAGCTCGGGGAAGGTGGCTCGGCGCCGATGAGCGGGCCGGTGTACCGCTACGACGCGGCCAACCCGTCCACCACGAAGTTCCCCGCCTACTTCGACGGCAAGAACTTCTTCTACGAGTGGTCGCGCCATTACGTGAAGACCATCCACCTCGACGACCAGGACAAGGTCCTCAAGATCGACCCGTTCCTGGGCTCGTTCACCAAGCCGATGGACATGACCTTCGGCCGCGACGGCTCGATGTACCTGCTGGAGTGGGGGAGCTCCTTCGGCGGTGGCAACAACGACTCCGGCCTCTACCGGATCGACTACTCCGCCGGCACCCGGTCCCCGGTCGCCAAGGCCACCGCGTCGAAGACCGACGGACCCGCGCCGCTCACCGTCGAGTTCGACAGCGCGGGCAGCTACGACCCCGACGGCGATCCGTTCGACGTGGCGTGGGACTTCGACGGCGACGGCACGGTCGACTCGACCGCCGCCAAGGCCTCGCACACCTACACGGCCAACGGCCGCTTCACCGCCCAGCTCCGGCTCAAGGACACCACCGGCAAGGAGGGCTTCTCCAACGTCGAGATCACCGTCGGCAACACCAGGCCCGTGGTGACCGTGGAGACGCCGCTGGACGGGACCCTCATCGAGTTCGGGCAGGACGTCCCGTACAAGGTGAAGGTCACCGACGCCGAGGACGGCACGATCGACTGCACCAAGGTCTTCGTCAACCCCGGGCTCGGGCACGACGACCACGAGCACGAGACCGTCGACAAGCCCGGCTGCGAGGGCACCATCTCCACCAGCGACATCGGCGGCCACCCCGCCGGCGCCAACCTCTACTACGTCATCAACGCCCACTACGCCGACCAGGGCGAGAACTCGCTGACCGGGTACGCCAAGGTCGTCCTGCAGCCGAAGCGCAAGCAGGCCGAATACTTCAAGGCCTCCTCCGGCGTCCGCGTCATCGACCAGGCGGGGGCCGAGAGCGGCAAGCGCATCGGCGACATCAGCAACAACGACTGGATCGCCTTCACCCCGATGGACCTCAACGGGATCACCTCGGTCGCCTTCCGGCTGTCCAGCCCGTACGGCGGCGGCTCCATCGAACTGCACGCGGACTCACCCACCGGCGCGCTCCTGGCCACCGCGCCCGTGCACAACACCGGCGGATGGGACACCTACCAGATGACCGCCGCCGTCCCGGTCACGTCGGACGTGCGCACCAAGACGATCTACGCCGTGTTCAAGAACAGCCAGAACAACGCCTTCGACCTGGACGCCCTCCAGTTCACCGGCGAGAGCCAGGGCGGCGGTCTGGAACCCGGCACCTACACCATCACCGCCCAGCACAGCGGCAAGAACGTCACCCCCAAGGACGCCTCCGTCGCCGATGACGCGCCGATCGTGCAGATGACCGCCGGCACGGGAGCCGAGCAGAAGTGGGAGGCCGTGCCGCTGGCGGACGGCGGCTACCAACTCAAGAACCTCAAGAGCGGCAAGTGCCTCGACGTCCCCGGCGGCTCCACCACGCCCGGCACCCAGCTGGTCCAGTGGGCGTGCCACCCGGCCGGGCACGGGCATCTCAACAACCAGCGGTTCTTCCCGGCGGCCACCGGTGAGACCTACAAGATCACGGCGGCGGCGAGCGGTCTCTGCCTCGACATCAGCGGGGTCTCCCAGGACGACGGCGCCGCGGTCGTCCAGTGGACGTGCACCAACACCGACAACGAGAGGTTCCGCTTCTCTCCGGTGGCGGGCGCCGACAAGACGCCGCCGGTGACCACCGCCAAGGCGGCCGAGCCGAACGGCGGCGACGGCTGGTACAAGAGCGGCCCGGTCGAGGTCACGCTGACCGCCAAGGACGACGCCAGCGAGGTGGCCGCCACCGAATACAGCCTCGACGGCGGCGCCTGGACGCCCTACAGCGAGCCGATCCTCGTCAGCGGGGACGGCACGCGCAAGCTCGACTACCGATCCCGGGACGGCGCGGGCAACGTGGAGGAGGCACGCACGCTCACGCTGAAACTCGACACCACCGCTCCCACGACGACCGCGTCGTTCGCCCCGCCCAACTCCAGCGGGTGGAACAACGCCGACGTGCCCGTGGTCCTGGCCGCCACCGACGCCGGCTCCGGCGTCGCCCGCGTCGAGTACTCCCTCGACCAGGGGGCCTGGCAACCGTACACGGACAAGCCCGTCGTCGTGAGCGGCGACGGCAGCCACGAGGTCCGCTACCGGGCCGTCGACGTCGCCGGAACGTCCGAGCAGGAGAAGGCCGCCACGCTGAAGATCGACGGGACGCGCCCCACCCTCATGGTCTCCGGCGTCTCCGACGGCGAGGTCTACGGCGACTCGCAGGACCTGCGCATCACCTGGCAGGCGGTCGACTCCACCTCAGGGGTACGCAGCACGTCGGGCACCATCGACGGGACCGCTTACCCGGCGGACTCGGTGCTCCCGCTGTTCACCCAGACGCTGGCCGGGCACACGGTCTCGGTCACGGCACACGACAACGCGGACAACGCCATGACGACGGACGTCCGCTTCTCGGTGACCACGTCACTCCGGGACATGCAGAACCTCATCGACCGCTTCCGCGCCACCTCCTGGATCTCCGCCGCCGAGCAGACGGCGCTGACCAAGGAGCTGACCCGCGCCAGAAAGGCGGAGGCCGCCGGCGATGACGCCAGGGCCATCCGCCACCTCACCACCTTCAAGACGATCGCGGTACAGCGGGCCGACGTCCGTCAGGTCCTCACCCGCGATGCCGACAAGATGATCGCCATCCTCTCCTAGGAACGCGATCTGTGAGAGCTGAGTGCGGCCCGGGGCCGGCGCCGGCGAGGTCTTCGCCCTCCGCGCCGCTCCGGCCGCACTCAGCGGCGTCTCCAAGGTCTTCAGGCGCGGCTGTGGCCGTTGAGTGCTTCGCGGCGGTATTTGCGCCCGGTGGTCTCATGGACGCCGAGCGCACGGGCGAGCGCGGCCCCGGTCATGTTCGGATCCTGAGCGAGCAGGGCCGCCACCTGGGCTCGCCGGTCACCGTCCTCCGGGACCGCGTCTGCCGGCGCGTCCTGGCCGCTCTGTGGCGTGGCGTGCACCACCGGTTCCGGCTGCGGCGCCCGGTCTGAGGCCAAGCTCGGCGCGGTGGGCTCGGCGCGCGCTCGCTCCGGCTGCCCGGGGTCGCGCGCCCGGTCGGCGAGCTCGCGACCCGAGCGGACCACCCACATGATCAGCTCATACGAGATCACCAACGCGATGGCCGGCCACGCGGCCAGCGCCGCGGCCAGGGGGCCCCGCTCGATCCCGTGCAGGATATTCGCCGCCAGCGTCGCGGCGACTCCGAGCGCCAGCGCCCAGCGGGCCAGTGCCGGCACCGCCAGGCGGTAGCGGGCACACCACAGCAGCACCATCGAGGAGGCGTAGATCATGCCGTCCACCGTCGCCGGGACCAGATGCGCCGACAGCTCGTCCTCGGCGCCGTACTTCTCGATCACCGCCACGGCATGCCAGTACGACACCCACGCGGCCACCGCCGCGACCGCCAGCACCACGGCCGTCATCGACGCACGAATCAGCCGATCTCCACCCCGAGGGGCCTGCTTGCCCGCATTCACTCCAGAAATGGTGCCATGCCGATGTCTCACTTTGTGCCCATCAGTCACTTCTGTCGCACGCGATCGCCGCAACCGCCGGTGAATCAGGGGCTTTCGAGTCAACTGCCGTATAGCTACTATCAGGCACCAATCGCCTACTTTGGCGATTTTCGTCATGGACTCACCGATCGGCGGAGGAGAGTGTCCTGCACGTGGCTGGATTGGGCAGGGGCGGGCGACGACGGACGGAGACCATGGACGACGGGGATGGGTCAGCGGGGAGCGGGCCGCGGCGACCTGCCGGTGCCCGCCGGCTGTCGTTGCGTACCGTGCTGCTCATTGTCGTGTTCGTGCCGAGCCTGACCTTCACCCCACTGCTGGCTTCGGGCATGTTCCAGCTGTCCAGTCAGTGGCGGGCGGAGAAGGCCCAGATGGATCTGGCCACCAAGACCGTCGGCGGACCGGCGGCCAACCTGTTCTTCAGCCTTGACAAGGAGCGGCGGCTCACCGCGGAGGTGCAGGCCAACCCCGGTAACGCCGCCCGTGACAAGCTGGCCAAGCAGCGCGCGGCGACCGACCAGGCCGTGAACGCCTTCCGTCCTCTGGCGGCCCTGAACCCCGCCAACGGACAGGAAGGGCTCACCGACGCCATCGCCGCGACCGTGAACGATCTCGGCCGCCTCGGCGAGCAGCGCCGGGTGGTGGACGCCGGTTGGTCCAGCGAGCAGAAGGCGTTCGACTACTACAGCGAAGTCCTCGAGTCGGACCTCAGCGTGCTGACCGCCCTCAGCAACACCGACGAGGGCCAGGTGAACAGCAAGGCGCAGACACTGGTCGACCTTTACTGGGTCGTCGACACCATCGGCCGCGAAGACGCCATTCTGGCTCGCGGCTGGGAGACGGGGCGCCTGACGAGGGACGAGTACGGCCTTGTCGCCGACGCCATCGGCACCAGGAAGCACCTCATGCAGTTCCGTGTGGTTCCCGCTCTCACCGGCAACGAGTCCCCGTACGGAAAGCTGACGGCCGGCAAGGCCTGGGGGGCCATGACCGCTCTGGAAGGGCGGTTGATCGCCTCCGGGAGCGGCTCCGAGGGCGACCAGGTGCCACTCCGCGACGACGGCGCGGAGTGGCGCTCCGCGGTGGACACGGTCACCGCGCAACTGCGGCAACTCCTCAACGTGCGATTCGAGAATGTCCGCACGATCGGCTACGACCACGCCGACATGCTCTTCACGGTCTTCATCAGCATCTCCACCGTGGGCGTGCTCGCCTTGTGCCTGGTGTTCTTCACCAGCTGGCGCCTCACCGCCATTCTCCGCCGGCGCATCCTCCACCTGCGCCACGCCGCCCACGAACTCCAGAAGCGGCTGCCCAACGTGGTCGCCCGGCTGGAGCGCGGCGAGGACGTCAACGTGGACGCGGAAGTGCGCATGGTCCAGCCCACCCCCGACGAACTCGGCGAGCTCGGGCAGGCCCTCAACATGGCCAGCCGCAGCGCTGTCCTCACCGCCGTGCGGCAGGCCCAGCAACATCGTGGCTTCCAGCGCATGCTTCAGCGCATCGCCCGCCGTACCCAGATCCTCATCGGCCTTCAACTGAAGAAGCTGGACGAACTGGAGCGTCAGCACGAGGACCCCGAGGTGCTGGAGGGCCTGTTCGACCTGGACCACCTCACTGCCCGGCTGCGCCGCTACGAGGAGAACCTGGTGATCCTCGGGGGCGGGCAGCCGCAGCGCCGCTGGCGCAAGCCGGTGCACCTGCTCGATGTCCTGCGCGCCGCCCAAGGCGAGGTTCAGGACTACCGCCGGATCACGACCGACGTCGAGGGCGAACCCTGGATAGCCGAGCGCGCGGTGGGACCGCTGGTCCATGTCCTGGCGGAGCTCATGGAGAACGCGACCGCCTTCTCCAAGCCGCCGACCCCTGTCGAGGTGCGGGCCGCGCCGGTCAGCCGGGGCGTCGCCGTGGAGATCGAGGACCGCGGCCTCGGCATGGAACCGGAGCAGTACGCAGCCGCCAACGCCCTGCTGCAGTCGCCGCCACAACTCGATGTGATGACCCACGCCGATGATGTGCGTCTCGGCCTGTACGTGGTCGCCCGGCTCTCCGCGAGCCTGGGCCTCCGGATCGAGCTGCGGTCGTCGGCCTTCGGCGGCACCCGAGTCATCGTGCTGATCCCGGAAGCGCTGGTGGTGGACCGCCCCCGCACCGTACCCGAGCCGGCGGCGCCCCCCGAGGCGGAGGTTCCGCAGGACGCCACCGATTCGCCACCTCGCTCGCAGGAAGGCGCGGACGGTCCCCGCCCGCCTCACCAGGACGGTCAGTTGCCGACGCGGCCCAGGGGACACGCGCCGCTGCCCCAGCGGGTGCGCCAGGCCAGTCTGGCCGCCGAGCTCAAAGTCCCGGCGGACAGGGATGAACGCATCGACCAGGAGACCTGGGCCGTACGTGATCAGCCCAGCCGATCCAGCGCTACGATCGGCGCGTTCCAGAGGCAGTCTCGCCGGCTCCGAGCCGGTGACGACGCCTCACAGCCCCGGCTGAGCGGATCTCCTGAGCCCGTTTCCCCTACGACGGAAGAGCGATGATGACGCAGCGAACCACCGCCACCAACATTGACCTGGACTGGCTCCTGGACGCCCTGGTCGATCGGGTCGCGGGCACCCGGCACGCCATCCTGCTGACCGACGACGGCCTGGTGATGAGCCGCTCCCGGACCGTCGAACGCGCGGATGCCGAACGCCTCGCCGCCATCGCCACCGGCCAGCAGAGTCTGGCTCGCGGGGTCGGGCAGCTCTTCAGCGGCGGGCCGGTCCACCAGGTCATCATCGAGATGGCCGACCTGTGGCTGTTCGTCACCGCCGCGGGCCGGGGCACCCACCTGGCCGTGGTCGCGTCTCAGGAGGTCGACGCCGAGCTGATGAGCATCGCGATGCACACCCTGATCCAGCAGGTCGGCCAGAAGCTGGGCACCGACACGCGGACCCCGCACAGCCGTGACGTGGGGGGACACGGATGAAGCACTGGACGGAGGGCTTCGATGACGATGACGCCGACGGGCCCCTCGTCCGTCCTTATACGATCACCGGCGGACGCACCGCTCCCGAGCGGGACGACCTGACGCTGATCACCCTGGTGACGGCGATTGCCGAGCTCTCGTCGGAAACCAGACGCCGCCTGAGACGAATGCAGCCGGAGCATCGCACCATCTGTGCTCTGTGCGAGCGGCCCCTGGCGGTGGCCGAGGTCGCCTCCGCGCTGAACCTCCCCGTGTCGGTGACCAAGATCCTCATCGGGGATCTGATCGAGACCGGCCAGTTGCGGGCGCGGCCACCCCTGGCTTTCGCACAGGGAGGCGGCTTTCCCGATAGAGCAATCCTTGAGGCGGTGAGGGATGGGTTACGCAAACTCTGACCACGGAGACGCTGCCGCCCTGGCGGTGAAGATCCTGGTCGCCGGCGGTTTCGGCGTCGGGAAGACGACCCTGGTCGGCGCGGTGAGCGAAGTCGCTCCGCTGCGTACGGAGGAGTATCTGACCCATGCCAGCGTCGGCGTCGACGACCTGGAAGGGGTGAGCGGCAAGTCCACCACCACGGTGGCACTGGACTTCGGGCGCATCACCATCAACAGCGAACTCGTCCTCTACCTGTTCGGCACCCCCGGGCAGGAACGCTTCTGGTTCATGTGGAACGATCTTGTCCACGGAGCGATGGGCGCGGTCGTCCTGGTCGACACCCGCCGGCTCGAGGTGAGCTTCGCGTCGATCGACTTCTTCGAGGGCCGCGGCATCCCCTTCGTCGTCGGCGTCAACTGCTTCCACGGCATCCGGGACCGGACGCAGGAGGAGATCCGAAGGGCACTCGATCTCGATCCGCAGGTGCCACTGGTGCTCTGTGACGCCCGCGACCGGACGGCGGCACGCGATGTGCTGCTGGCACTCATCGACCACCTCATGGCCGCCCAGTCCCACGCCACACCGCACCCCGCGGCCTGACCGGGCCCGGCCGGACCGAGCAGCGGCTCGGTCCGGCCGGTCACCGGTCGCGGACGTTCACGGGCGGCCGTTGGCGGCGCACCAGCCTGCCCAGGTGGTGGCACCCTTGCCGAGCTGCTTGTTGTAGAAGGACGTCCAGGAGTTCTCGCTCGGTCCCGGCGCGCTGGGGGCGGCCGTGTACAGCGGGTGGTTCGCCTCGACCTCGGCCCGCAGCCATGGCTCGATGTCGGCGTAGGAGCCCAGTGACCAGCTGCGGGCGTGGTAGGTGAGCTGGCCGCGCACGTCGGTCTCCGCCAGGCACATGAACGGCGTCCACGGGCTGGTCCGCGCCCAGCTGATCTTCGTCTTCATCGCGCCGAACGGCACGCCGGCCCCGGTGCGGGCGGCCACCTCGCGGTCATCGACGGAGAAGTCGAACATCTCCTGCGCGGCGTACACGCCGCCCGTCAGGCCGAACCGCTCGCCGAGCGTGGTGCCGAAGTTCGCCCGCACGGGGATGTCGCTGGTCCACACGGTCTCGTCGTGCAATTGCTGCAGCGGCGGACCCGTGAAGGACGAAGTGATCGTGAACGGGCCGAAGTTGACCGCGTCGTTGTTGATGGGGACGACCGGGTAGGTCTTGCCGTCGATCGGGTTCTTCCACTCGCGCAGGACGCGCCGCGGATCCGCCGGGTCGGTGTAGAAGACGATTTCCCGGGAGAGCTGGTAGAGCTGGTTCGTGTCGGGGACGCGGTACAGCCGCCGGATGTTGTAACCCTCGATGTTGAAGAGTTTCTGGCCGTGCCGCATCGCCGGGTCCAGGCTGTTGCCCTCGATGTTCGCGTACACCGAGCCGGAGATCCGGAACACCATGTCTTTCCCGTCCGGACGCCCGAACGTCTGGAGGGAGAGTTTGCCGCTCTTGTCGGTGACCGTCGCGTAGACCGGCCCGGGATGCGTGGGACTGAAGGATCTGTCGTCCGCAGCGGCCGGAATACCGGTACTGATGAAGAGGACAACAGGGGCAAGCAACCCCGTAAGAACTCGTTTGACCACGTACGCCCTCCGGGCGGAGAAGGAAGCGAAAAGCCCAATATTGTGATCATGCCGAGCGAAGCGTTGTCCAGTCGGGTGCGGGTGTGGAATTTTCATGGTTCAGGCCGGGTTCGGGGAGCTGCCGCGGGGACCCTTGATGCTGAGGTTTTTGTGGATTCGCCCAGCTCTGCAGATGCTTAACCGTTAAGGGGTTGGGCCAGGCATTGATGGGCCGAGGCAGGACGGTCTGGTAGTCGCTGTACGGGTGTGGCAGCTCTGCGTACATTCTGGGTGCGTTTCAGCGGGCTCTCAGCTGCCCGCGCCGTTGCCGACCGTCGCGACATCAGCGAGGAGAGATTCGACATGAGATCCATGCCGTGGCTTGCCGCGGTCGGTGCGGCGCTCGTCGCCTTAGCCGTAGCGCTGTGCACCGTCATGTTCACCGGCATTCCGCCCGCGCATGCGGCCGTGGGGCTCCACGTCAGCGGCACGGACATCGTCGAGGCCAACGGCCAGAAGCTCGTCATGCGCGGGGTCAACCATCCACACGTCTGGTACACGAGCCGGACCAGCTCGTTCGCCGACATCAAGGCGCTCGGGGCCAACACCGTGCGCGTGGTCCTGGGCAGCGGCAAGCGCTGGGGCCCGTCCACCGACGTCGCCAATGTGATCTCCTTGTGCAAGCAGAACCGGCTGATCTGTGTCCTGGAGGTGCACGACACCACCGGGTACGGCGAGGAGGGCGCGGCAGCCTCGCTCGACGAGGCGGTCGACTACTGGATCAGCCAGAAGAGCGCCCTGGTCGGCCAGGAGAACTACGTCGTCATCAACATCGGCAACGAGCCGATCGGCAACACCAACGCCGGCCAGTGGACCAGCGCGACCACCGCCGCCATCCAGAAGATGCGCAGCAACGGCTTCGAGCACCTGCTCATGGTCGACGGGCCGAACTGGGGTCAGGACTGGCAGTACGTCATGCGCGACAACGCCCAGACGATCCTGAACGCGGACAGCAAGCACAACACCGTACTGTCCATCCACATGTACGCCGTGTTCAACAGCGCCGCGGCGATCACCGACTACCTCAACCGGTTCCGGGACAACGGGTGGCCGCTGGTCATCGGTGAGTTCGGCTGGCGGTTCGCCGCCAACGAGGTGGACCACGAAACGCTGCTGTCCGAGGCGGTGTCGCGGGGCCTCGGCTACCTCGGCTGGTCCTGGAGCGGCAACACGGACCCGATCCTGGACATGGCGGCCGGCTTCGACCCCAACCAGCTCACCACCTGGGGCCAGCGGATCTTCAACGGCGCCAACGGCATCAAGGCCACGGCGAAGGAGGCCACCATCTACGGCGGCGCCGCGCCGACCGTCACCCCGACCGTGACCCCGACGAGCACGCCCACGCCATCGGGCTCGTGCCGGGTGGAGTACGTGATGAACACCTGGAACACCGGCTTCACGACCAGCGTCACGATCACGAACACCGGCAGCTCGGCGATCAACGGCTGGCGGCTGGTGTTCACCCTGCCCGGCGGGCAGACCATCACCAACGGCTGGAGCGCGTCGTACACGCCGGCCAGCGGCCAGGTCACCGCCACCAACGCCGGCTGGAACGGCAACCTCGCGCCAGGCGGCTCCACCACCATCGGCTTCCAGGCCACCCACACCGGCGACACCACCGAACCCCCCTCCTTCACCCTCAACGCAGCCGCCTGCCAGGTGGCATAACCCGCTCATCACTGCGCTCCCACAGGGGGCTCCTTCCACGGAGGCATGAAGGTGAAGACATTACGTTTGTGGGTTCTGCCCGCAGTGGCCGCGCTGCTGGCGGCGATCGGGGTGGCCGTCACCTCGCCCGCTGCCCACGCGGTGGTCGCCTGTTCCGTGACCTATGCGAAGGCATGGGACAACGGCAGCGGGTTCGGCGCCAACATCACGATCAACAACCTCGGCGACCCGGTCAGCCCGTGGACGCTGCGCTACACCTGGCCCGGCAATCAGCAGGTCACCCAGGGCTGGGGCGGAACCTGGACGCAATCCGGCCAGACCGTGACCGTGACCGCGCCGTCGTATGCCCCGGGCCTCGGAACGGGAGCCGGCGTCACCATCGGCTTCAACGGCAGCTACAGCGGCGCCAACACCGACCCCTCCGCTTTCACCGTCAACGGCGTGGCCTGCGGCGGCACCGGCGGCACCCCGACGGCCACCCCGACGGCCACGCCCACGACGACTCCGACGTCGACGCCCGGCAACGCGCAGGCTGTCGTGGCCGCGATGCAGCCCGGCTGGAACCTGGGCAACTCCCTCGATGCCACCGGCGCGGACGAGACCTCATGGGGCAACCCGCGGATCACGCAGGCGCTGCTCCGCAACGTCAGGGCGCAGGGCTTCAACAGCATCCGGATCCCGGTGACCTGGGGTCAGCACCAGGGTGGAGCGCCCAACTACACCATCGACGCGACGTACATGAACCGGGTGAAAGAGGTTGTCGACTGGGCCCTCGCCGAGGGTTTCTACGTGATGATCAATATCCATCACGATTCGTGGCAGTGGATCCAGAACATGCCGGGCGACCGGACCAACGTCCTGGCTCGCTACAACGCGATCTGGACCCAGATCGCCGGCACGTTCCGGAGCTCCTCTCCCAAGCTGCTGTTCGAGAGCGTCAACGAGCCGACGTTCACCGGCAGCTCCGGGGACGCCCAGAACGCGACGCTCCTCAACGAACTCAATACGTCCTTCCGCACCATCGTGCGCCAGTCGGGCGGCAACAACGCGACGCGGCTGCTCGTCCTGCCGACCCTGCACACGTCGGCCGACCAGGCCAGGGTCGACGAGCTGGTCAGCACGTTCAACGCGATGAACGACCCCAACCTCATCGCGACGGTCCACTTCTACGGATACTGGCCGTTCAGCGTCAACGTCGCCGGCGGCACCCGCTTCGACGCCACCGTGCAGCAGGACCTGACCGGCGCCTTCGACCGGGTGCACAACGCCTTCACGGCCCGCGGCATCCCCGTGATCATCGGCGAGTACGGCCTTCTGGGCTTCGACCGGCACACCGGTACGATCCAACAGGGCGAGAAACTGAAGTTCTTCGAGTTCCTCGGCCACTACGCACGTAGCAAGCAGATCACCACCATGCTGTGGGACAACGGCCAGCACTTCAACCGGACCTCGTACCAGTGGGCCGATCCCGAGCTGTTCGCCCAGATCAAGTCCAGCTGGACGACGCGCTCGGGTACGGCCTCGTCGGATCAGGTGTTCAACGCGAAGGCGTCCCCCATCACGAGCAAGACGCTCACGCTGAACCTGAACGGCACCTCGTTCGCAGGGATCCGCCAGGGCAGCACGGACCTCGTGCGCGGCACCGATTACACCGTCTCGGGCGACCAGCTCACGTTCACGGCGTCCGCGCTCACCCGCCTGACGGGTTCCCGGGCCTATGGCGTCAACGCGACGCTGTCGGCTCGGTTCTCCCAGGGGGTCCCGTGGCGGATCGACATCATCACCTATGACACGCCGACAGTGCAGAACTCGACCGGAACGACGAGCTCCTTCGCCATCCCCACCACCTTCAAGGGTGACCAGCTCGCCACCATGGAGGCCAAGTACGCCGACGGCTCCAACGCCGGCCCCCACAACTGGACGTCGTTCAAGGAGTTCGACGTCACCTTCGCGCCCGACTACAGCGCCAACACCATCACACTGAGACCGGCCTTCTTCGCCGAGGTCAATGACGGCTCACGAGTCACGCTCACCCTCCACTTCTGGAGCGGCGCGACCGTGACCTACTACGTCACCAAGTCGGGAACCGCGGTCACCGGCACCACGAGCTGATCGAGCGGGCTTCCGCCCAGCGGGCCACGGTTATGAGGAGCGGATCGTGGCCCGCGCAAGCTCATCGAGAGCGCAGAACCGCCAGGTCAGCCCCAGTAGTCGCGTTCAGGCAGCCGCTCTTGGGGTTGGCGTACATGCCGTAGGCGACCGTGCCCGCCGAAATGGCCTTCATGACACCGGGAGCGGAGGAGCACGCCGGGCAGGCGTTCGGCCTCCACCACGGGTCCGCTCCGGCGGCCACCAGGGCACGCGCGTTCTCGGGCCGGTCGTTGAAGACCGCCTCGCAGAGCGCCGTGCGGCCTCGCACTCGGCGTCGACGTCATCGACCCGGCAGGCAAGCTCGGCGACCACCTCCGGCGAGCCGCGCTCCGCCGCGGCGTGCAGCGGCCGCTCGAAGGCGTATGCCCCATGGTGGGGATCGGCGGCAAAGCGTCCGCGGTGGTCTTAACGGAATGCTGAGAGCTGCTCACGTGACCTACGCTGTACGCATGCGCGTGACGATGCGGGAGGTGGCGGATCGGGCCGGCGTCTCGATCAAGACAGTCTCGCGCGTGGTCAATGGCGAACCGCACATCCGTCCGGAGAAGGTGCGCCGGGTGCATGCGGCGATCGACGAGCTCGGCTGGGTTCCGAATCGGACCGCCCGGGCGCTCAGGACCGGGCTGATCGGGGTCGTGGGCATCGCCGTCACCGAGCTGCGCCGCCCGTATCTCGCGGGTCTCGTCGAGGCGCTCGTCACAGAGGCGGATCGGTGCGGACTGCTCGCCGTCGTCGAGCCGACGCACGGCGATCCGGTCCGGCTGGAGGCGGTCCTCGCCGCTCGGGGGAAGACGTTCGACGGCGTGGTGTGCATCGGCCCGGGAGCACTGGTCAGCGATGGGTTGGACGATCGCCCCGTAGTCGTCGTGCAAGGCGGCGCGGCTAAAGTGGACAGTGTCGATGAGGACGTCACGGAGGCGGCGGCACTGGTGGCTCGCCACCTCGCCGTGATGGGCCGGTCGCGCCCGGCTCTGCTCGGAGCGGATCAGCCTCGGATGCGCGCGGCGCTCGCCGAGTCCTGCATCGACCCCGCTGCCGTACCGTGGGTGGATCTCGGAGAGGTGGCCGACCGGCGCGCCGGCGCGCGAGCCGCCGGGCACGTGCTGGAGTGGCATCCGGACGTCGACGCGCTGGTGTGTGCCAACGACGAAGTGGCGCTCGGGGCGCTCGCGACGCTTGTCAAGCACGGAGTGGATGTTCCGGGACAGGTGGCGGCCGTCGGCTACGGCAACCTGGAGGACGGACGGTTCTCGACCCCGTCGCTCACCACCATCGACCCCGGGCCGGCCCGCTTGGCACGCAGCGCACTGGAATTGCTCACCGATCGCCTCGCCGGCACGGCACCGCGACAGCCTCGCGCGGTCGTGTCGCCGGTCGAGTTGGTGCGCCGTGAGTCCACGCTCGGCCGGGGTCCCCGATGAGGCGCCCGACGCTCGCGGATGTCGCGGCGCGGGCCGAGGTCTCGGCCAAGACCGTGTCCAACGTCCTCCTCGGACGCCCGCATGTCTCGGCCGCTACCCGGGCCAAGGTTCAGGCCGCGATCGCGGAGGTCGGCTACGACGTGGGACATGCCACGAGCCAGGCCGGACGTGGGCTCGCCTCCGGCCGCACCGGCCGGATCGCCGTCGTCGTGCCGAACCTCCACCAGCCCTACTTCGCGGAGACCGCCGAGCGTCTCATCCTCGCCCTGGCCGAGCGCGGGTTCACCAGCACGCTGCGGATCGCCCCCGACAGGGCCGGCGAACGCGACGCGGTCCTCGGCGTGACGACCGCCGACGTCGACGGCGTCATCATCTGCCCGCACCACCTGTCCGACGAGTTACTGGCCGGTGCCGCCCTGCGGCGTCCGGCGGTGGCCCTCGGCGGCGCTCCGATCAAAACGCTTGATTGTGTGTTGATGGGGGAATACGCGGGGTTCGTGGCGATCACTCGGCATCTGCTCGCCACCGGCCGGCGTCGGCTCGCGTTCGTCTGGAACGGTCCGGCTGGTGTCGTCCCGACCGGCGACAGGTACGCCGGGTTCGCCGCCGCCCTGGAGGAGTATGGCGTCGAGCCTGAACCGTCGCTCGTCGCCAACAGCTCGGACTGGGACCGCAGGGCCTCGGGTTACGAGGCGATGGCAGGGCTGCTGCGGCGCTCCGGCCCCAGGTTCGACGCCGCGGTGTGTGTCAACGACACGATAGCGGTGGGCGTGCTGAAGTCCCTGCACGCGCACGGGATCCGCGTCCCCGAGGATGTCGCGGTCACCGGCTTCGACGACACGGACGAAGGTGAGTTCACCGTTCCGTCGCTGTCGACGGTGAGCCCCGACCAGGGCGAGATGGTGGCCGCCGCCCTCCACCTGCTCATCGAGCGCCTCGACGGTTACGACGGCGCGGCCCGGCAGGTGCACACCGGTATGCACTTGGTGCTCCGCGACTCGTCCGCACCGGCCTGATCCACCCTTCGACACCTTGACTCGCCGGTCCTCGTCGCCTCGATTGTCTTGTCATTGACAACGCTGAATGGCCGCACCTAACATCGCTGAAACATTTCAGCGAGGTCACTCCCTCCGTCCCCCCAAGGAGGACCACATGGCCACTCCACCCGCTATGTCCCGCCGGGCCTTCGTCGTCGCTGCCGGGCTCACCGCACTCGCCGGCTGCTCCGGCAAGAACTCCTCGAGCGATCCGAACACACTGCGGATCTTGGTCAACAAGCATGCGTTGACCAAGCCGATGAACACGATGGAGTGGACCAAGCAGCTGGAGAAGATCGCCGGTGTGAAGATCCAGTGGCAGGAGATCTCGGCCGACTGGGACCAGAAGAAGTCCACCATGCTGGCGGCCGGCGACGTGCCGGACCTGATCGTCGGCACCAACGCGATCACCAATGCCGACATGGGCACGTACCGGACGCTGTTCGAGAACGTGGCCGACGACCTGGACGCGTTGCCCAACGTGAAGGCCTTGTTCGCGGCGAAGCCGGAGCTGAAGTCGATGGCCACGCTGACCACCGGCGAGGTCTACGCGATCCCGGGCTACAAGCGGTTCTGGCCGAAGACCGTCACGCACCAGTACATCAACAAGCAGTGGCTCGACAACCTCGGCTTGGAGATGCCGACCACCTGGGATGAGCTCTACACCGTGCTCGTCGCGTTCAAGGAACAGGACGCCAACGGGAACGGTGACAAGAACGACGAGATCCCGATGGACTGGTCGCCGGTCGGCACGGACGGCTTCGGGTACTTCCAGCCCAGTGTGCTGCTCGGCAGCCTCGGCCTGCCGATCGCGGGCGGCGGTGGCCAGGGCTATTTCCTCGAGGACGGCAAGGTCGGCAATTTCCTCGTCGACGACCGCTACAAGCGGGTGGTCCAGTTCCTCCACCGCTGCTACGCCGCGGGCCTGATCAGCAAGAACGTCATGACGCAGGACTACTCGGCGTACCAGGCGGTCGGCCGCGGTTCCGGAGACGTGGCCAAAGTCGGCTTCAGCTGGGGCTGGACGGCCAGCGACCGGTTCGGCGCCCAGCTGGCCGACCAGTACGTCGCGATGCCGCCGCTGCTCGCGGAGGCCGGCCAGACGACGCCGGTGGCCTGGACGTACGACTCCAACAACGAGAACTTCCCATCGAACCAGATCGTCATGTCCGCGAAGGCGAGCAACAAGCAAGCGGCGCTCAAGGTCATCAACGCCTTCTATGACAAGGAGATGTCGCTGCAAGTGCTGTTCGGCGATCTCGGCCGGTACGTCAAGAAGATCAGCGACAACGAGTACGAGGTGCTCCCGCCGGCCGATCCCAAGACCGACCCGTCGACCTGGAAGTGGACGGTCACCATCGCGGACGCGGGGCCGACCTGGATCCGGGACGACATCGAGCTGAAGCTGCCGGCCGACCTGGACGAGGCCGTCGAGCAGACGAAGCCGCTGGAGAAGGCGCTGGCGAACATGGATCCGGCCAAGGACGTCTATCCGTTCCAGTTCATCCAGATGACGCCTGAGGACACGAATCAGCTGGCGCTGAACAACACCACGATCTCCAACTCCACGATGCCGAAGTTCGCCGAGTGGATCACCAAGGGCGGCATCGAGGATCAGTGGGACAAGTACGTTCAGCAGATCCAGAACGCCGGCCTCCAGAAGAACATCGACATCTACCAGCGTTACTACGACGAGTACATGAAGACGCGCTGATGACGGAGACTCTTGTCGCAGCCCGCAAGCCGGTGGCGGTGGCGGTGGCCCAGAGGCGATCCCGTCTGGGCCTCGGCCGGCATGTGAGCAGGTACTGGCAACTATGGCTCATGGTCCTGCCGGCCGTGGGGTTCGTCGGCCTGTTCATGTACGTGCCGATGTACGGCATCCAGCTGGCCTTCCGCGAGTTCGACTTCACGGCGGGTCTCACCGGCGGGCAATGGGCCGGCCTGAAGTACTTCCAGCAGTTCTTCGACAGCCCGATGTTCTGGACGTTGCTGCGGAACACGTTCGTCATCAGCATTACCACGCTGGTGGTCGGGTTCGTGGCACCGATCGTGCTGGCGCTGATGATCAACCAGATCGCCGGCGGCCGGCGCAAGAGGCTCATGCAGACGGCGACGTACCTGCCGCACTTCATCTCGATCGTCGTCATCGTCGGCATGCTGCAGGCGTTCCTCAACCCGTCCACCGGACTGCTCACTCAGGTCTTGGCCGTCTTCGGCCTCGACGGAGTGAACCTCCTAGGCGACACGTCGGTCTTCGTGCCGGTGTACGTGATCTCCGACGTGTGGCAGCACTGCGGGTGGAACAGCATTATCTACCTCGCCGCGCTGTCGCGTGTCGACCCTCAGCTGTACGAGGCGGCCAAGGTGGACGGCGCGAATCGGCTGCAGCTCATCCGGCACGTCGACGTCCCCAGCATCGTGCCGACCATGGTGGTCCTGCTCATCCTCACCATGGGCGGTGTGCTGAACACCGGGTTCGAGAAGGTGTGGCTGATGCAGAACACCCTGAACCTGCCGGTGTCCGAGGTCATCGCGACGTATGTCTACAAGATCGGCATCCTCAGCACGCAGTTCAGCTACGCCACCGCGATCGGCCTGTTCAACACGGTCATCAACTTCGTGTTCCTGATCGCCGCGAACGCGATCGCCCGCCGCGTATCGAACTGGAGCCTGTGGTGAGCGCGACCCACGTGCAGAGCAAGGGATTCCTCCGCAACAAGACACCGGGCGACGTCGTCTTCATGCTCGTCTTCGGCCTGTTGTGCGTGGCGATCCTCTTCGCCGTCGTCTACCCGGTCTACTTCGTGATGATCGCTTCGGTGAGCAACCCGTCCCTCATCTCCACCGGCGAGGTGTGGTTGTGGCCGAAAGAGGTGAACTTCTTCGGGTATCAGCAGATCTTCGACGACGATCGGATCTGGACGGGCTATGGCAACACGTTGCTCTACAGCGTGGTCGGAACCGCGCTGAACCTCGTCGTGACCCTCCCGGCGGCGTACGCGTTGTCGCGGCCGGAGTTTCGCCCGCGGCGGGTCCTCATGCTGTTCTTCGTGTTCACGCTGTTCTTCAACGGTGGTCTGATCCCGACGTATCTGCTCTATCGCGATCTCGGCCTGCTGGACAACTGGCTCGTGTTCATCCTGCCGCCCGCGGTGAACGTCTACAACCTCATCATCGCCCGCGCGTTCTTCGAGCACTCGCTGCCGAAGGAGCTGTTCGAGGCGGCGATGATCGACGGGGTTTCCTATCTGCAGTATTTCGCCAGGGTCGCGCTGCCACTGTCCAAGGCGATCATCTCGGTCATCGGCCTGTACTACCTGGTCCAGCACTGGAACGATTTCTTCACCGGCCTGGTGTTCGTCCGCGACAACAGCCTGCAGCCGCTGCAGATCGTGCTGCGTGACATCCTGCTGTCCAATCAGGCGTTCGCCGGTGGCGCCGGAACCGGCGGAGGCAGCGGCGTCGGCTATGACCAGCAGTATGCCGACCAGATCAAGTACGGTGTGATCGTCGTCTCCAGTCTCCCGGTCCTGGTGCTCTATCCGTTCCTTCAGCGCTACTTCGAGAAGGGCGTGCTCATCGGGTCGGTGAAAGGCTGATGAAACGCGTCCTCACCTGGCACACGAGGGCGGGCGAGGTGGGCCTGCTGCTGCTCAAGCTGCACCTGCTGTGGGTGTTCTGGAGCCTGGCCGGTGGCATCGTGCTCGGTGTCTTCCCGGCGACCGCCGCCGTGTACGGCGTCATCCGCCGCGAGCTCCTCGGGTCCACCCGGCCTGGTGAATTCCGCCGGCTCTGGCGGCAGGAGTTCCGCACCGCCAACGTGGTGGGGTACGTCTTCACGGCGGCCTGGGCGGTGCTCCTGGTGGACCGGCGACTCCTCGAAACCGCCGACCTCGGTGTCGTCGAGCCGTTGCTCGGCGCGGCCCTCTGGCTGATCACCCTGTTCGTGTCGGGTATGAGTGCGAACGTGTGGATCCTGGCCGCCCACTTCGCCGAAGGACCGTTGGCGCTCGTCCGCCGCAGCGCGATCCTAGTCCTCGCCCGCCCGGTGCAGGCGATGGTGACACTGCTCGCGGTCGGCGTGATCCTGTGCGTGTACTACGTCGTCCCGGGGCTGGTTCCCGTCTTCGGCGTGGCACTGCCCGCTTTCGTCTCTTTCGCCTACGTCTGGGGCACCACGGTCCTCCCTACCGCTCCGGCCTCGTGACAGGCTGCGGAGATCAGCCTTTTGGACAACCTCGATGGGAGCCTTCATGACTATCGCTTCTGCCGCTGCCATGCGCACGCGTGAACCGCTGCCGCTGACCGCCGTGACCATTGATGACCGGTTCTGGACGCCGCGCCGTGAGCTGATCCGCACTCGTACGCTGCGGCAGCAAGAAGGCCAGATGCGCCGGCCCGGTCAGCAGTTCGACGCGCTGACCCTGACGTGGCGGCCGGGGGACCCGCACGAGCCGCACATCTTCTGGGAGAGCGACGTCGCCAAGTGGATCGAGGCCGCGAGCCACTGCCTGGCCACCACCGATGACCCCGAGCTGGACCAGGCCGTCGACGAGGCGATCGAGCTGCTGGCCGGTGCGCAGCAGGACGACGGCTACCTCAACGTGTACTTCACCGTCGTCAAGCCGGGACAGCGCTTCACCGACCTGCGCGACGCCCACGAGCTCTACTGCGCCGGCCATCTCATCGAAGCCGGCGTCGCCCACTTCGAGGCGACCGGCAAGACCCGGCTGCTCGACATCGTGCGGCGCTACGCCGACCTGATCGACACCGTCTTCAGCCCCGACGGCCCCTGCGCCGGAGGCTATGACGGGCACCAGGAGATCGAGCTCGCGCTGGTCAAGCTCTACCGCGTCACCGGCGAGCGCCGCTACCTCGGCCTCAGCCGGCGGCTCATCGAGTGGCGCGGACAGCAGCCCTACTACTTCGAGCTGGAGCTGCAGCGCCGCGGCACCCCGGGCTACTTCGGCACCACGCTGCCCCGGCGACCCGAGCAGACGCGGCGGTTCGGCGAGTACAACCAGAGCCACCAGCCCGTGGCCGACCAAGCCGAGGTCGTCGGCCACTCGGTCCGCGCCATGTACATGTACAGCGCGATGACCGACCTGGCCGATGAGTACGGCGACGACCGGCTGCTCCAAGCCGTGCGGCGACTGTGGACCAACCTCACCACCAAGAAGCTGTACATCACCGGCGGAATGGGCTCCGACCCCAGCATCGAGGGCTTCGGACCCGCCTACGACCTGCCCGACGCCCACGGCTACGCCGAAACCTGCGCCTCCATCGGTCTCGTCCAATGGGCGCAGCGGATGAGCAACCTCACCGGCCACGGCCACTACATCGACACTCTCGAACGCGCCCTGTACAACGGCGTCCTCAGCGGCGCCTCCGCCGACGGCACCCGCTACTTCTACGGCAACCCCCTCGCGAGCGGCGGCACCGTCGCCCGGCAGGAATGGTTCGACTGCGCCTGCTGCCCGCCCAACCTCGCCCGGCTGATCAGCGAGCTCGGCCGCTACGTCTACGCCCAGGGACCCAACGAAGCCGTCGTCAACCTGTACGTGGCCGGCACCGGACGCTTCACCCTCTCCGGAGGTGAGGTCACCCTCCGCCAGGACACCAGCTATCCCCGAGACGGCCGCCTCACCGTCACTGTCGCCCCTGCCGACGACGAAGCCGAGTTCACCCTGGCCATCCGCATCCCCGGCTGGAGCCGGCAACCCGCCGTCTCCGTCAACGGCGAACCCGTTCACCAGCCCATCCTGCGCGACGGCTACCTCACCCTGTCCCGCCGCTGGCGGGCCGGCGACCTGGTCGAGATCGACCTCGGCATGGAAGTCCGCCGGACCTGGGCACACCCCGCCGTCGCCTCCGCCGCCGGTAAGGTCGCCCTCGAGCGCGGGCCGGTCGTGTTCTGCCTGGAGGGCGTCGACCACGACCACGCCGTCCACACCCTCGCCCTCGCCCGCGACGTCCCCATCCGCGCAGTCCCCGACGAGCGGACCGGCGTGGTCACCCTGCACGCCGACGCCACCGCCGACGCCACCGCCGGCGACCAGCTGTACGGCAGCCACTCGCCCGGCCAACGGAGCGCCGCACTGACCGCGGTGCCCTACTTCTCCTGGGCCAACCGCGGCCTCTCCGACATGACCGTCTGGATCCGGGACGGCGGCGGACCCAGCGCGGCGCCCGCACAGACCGCGCCGAAGCCGGGAGAAAACCACTCCGTATGAACAGAGGTGACGATCTACGATAGGGCCGCGTGAGTGGAAGATTGCGCCAGGTCGCGGCCGACAACGAGCGGATCGTTGCCGAAGGCTCGTACTCGGCCGCCGACGGCACGGCCGTGGATGTGGGTGCCGTGCTGCGGGCCGCGGTTGCCGCAACCGTGAGTCACCCGCCGGACGGCCCCCTGGATCGGCCGGTGGCCGGTGCGTACCGGACGGTCTTCGAGGTCACCGGCGAGAGCAGCCTGCAGGCGGCGCGGCGGCTGCACCGGGAGGGGGCGGCCGGGATCGCCGTGCTGAACTTCGCCTCCGCGCGCAACCCAGGAGGTGGCTACCTCGGCGGCGCGAAGGCCCAGGAGGAGGACCTGTGCCGCCACGCCCTGCTCTACCCGTGCCTTCTCCAGGCGCCCGATTACTACGCCGCGCACCGGGCCTCGCCCGATCTTCTCTACAGCCACCGCGTCATCTGGTCGCCCGGCGTGCCGGTGCACCGTGACGAGGGCGGCCGGCTGCTGGCCGAGCCATTCCTGGTCTCGTTCCTCACCTCACCGGCGCCCAACGCCGGCCAGGTGCTGCGCCGCGACCCGGGTGCGGGTGAGCGGATCCGGCAGGCGCTCCACGAGCGGGCGGGGCGCGTCCTGGCCGTGGCGGCGCATCATGGCGCCCGCGCGCTGGTGCTCGGGGCGTGGGGCTGCGGTGTGTTCCGCAACGATCCACGCGAGGTCGCCGGGGCCTTCCACGCCCACCTGACCGGGGGCGGCGCCTTCGCGGCGGTGTTCGAGCGGGTGGTGTTCGCCGTATGGGACCGGATGCCGGACTCGGCGAACCGCGCCGCGTTCGCCGAGCGGTTCCCGACCTCGCGAACCTGAAGGTGCCGGCTCGGGCGCGGTTGCCCGAGCCGGGCCTCACGGCTCGTTCACGATCAGCGCGGCTATTTCACGATCAGCAGGTGTTCGCCGCGAGGGACGAGTTCGCCAATCACCGGGAATCCGGGGATCTCGCCCGCGACGAGCAGGCCTCCCGAGGTCTGCGCGTCGGCGAGGAGCAGCAGCTCGTCCTCCGGCAGGCCGCCGAAGTCGCCATGGGGGGAGACCCAGTCGAGGTTCCTCCGGGATCCGCCACTGACGTAACCGTCGCGGATGGCCTCGCGGGCTCCGTCCAGGTAGGGGACGGCGGCGCTGTGGACGACCGCGGTCACGCCGCTCGCCCTGGCCAGCTTGTAGAGGTGGCCGAGCAGGCCGAAACCTGTGACGTCCGTGGCGCACTGGATCCCGGCGGCCAGCGCGAGCCGGGAGGCGTCACGGTTGAGGGTCGTCATCGTGGCGACCGCCTCGGGGAAGACCTCCCCGGTCGCCTTGTGCCGCGTGTTGAGCACCCCGAGGCCGAGGGGCTTGGTCAGGGTGAGGGGGAGCCCGGGCTCGCCCGCGTCCACGCGCAGCAGCCGGCCGGGGTCGGCCAGGCCCGTGACGGCCAGCCCGTACTTGGGGTGGGGGTCGTCGATGCTGTGGCCCCCCGCGAGATGGCACCCCGCCGCCTGCGCCATCGCGGACCCGCCGCGCAGCACCTCGCGGGCGAGCTCCAGGGGGAGGACGCCGCGGGGCCAGCCGAGGAGGTTCAGGGCTATGACGGGCTCGCCGCCGACGGCGTAGACGTCGGAGAGCGCGTTCGTGGCCGCGATCCTTCCGAAGTCGTACGGATCGTCCACGACAGGGGTGAAGAAGTCCGTCGTCGCGACGATGGCCCGGCCTTCGCCGTCCATCTGGAGCACCGCGGCGTCGTCCCCCTGGTCGATCCCCAGGAGTATCCGGCCCGCCGTCGCTGACGAGACCGGGGCGAGCCCGGCGACCAGGTCCTCTAACTCGCCGGGAGGGATCTTGCAGCTGCAGCCGCCCCCGGTGCCGTATTGCGTGAGCCTGATGGCGTTCATACGGTCTATGATCCACCTTCGATCGGCGGTCGGGCTGCACGCCGGAAGCGGTCGGCCGGCTACTCGGTGTCGTCCCAACGGTGGGCGTTGTCGTCATTGAGCGTGCCCGGAGGATCCGGTATGACGCAGAACGGCAGGCCTGCCGGGTCCTGCATGACCCACCAACGATCGTGCACGAATTGCACGCGTTTCGCGCCCAGTCTCTCCAACCGGGCGACCTCCGCCTCCACGTCGTCGGTGTGGATGTCGAGGTGCACCCGGCTCGGCCCCTCCTCGAGCCGCTGGACCAGCAGCCCGAACTCGCCGCTGCCCAGGTCGGCGCCGTGGTATTCGGGAAAGGGGGCGAACTGTGTCAGCGTCTGACCGGTCGCGGCCTGCCAGAATCCGACCTCCTTGGCATGGTCGGCCTCATTGACGTCGATCACGATCTTGCAGAGCCTGCTGTAGTGCGGCACTCGGGTCCTCTCTCATGGGGGCACATGATCTGTTGCGGTGCGCTACCGCCTGATCAGGTTGCCGGGGTGATGTTGAAATTGTCGCGGAAGACGTTGCCGGGGTCGTAGCGGCGTTTGAGCACGCGCAGCCGCCGCAGGGTCTCACCCGGGTAGGCGTCGTGGAGGCGCTCTGGCCGCAAGTCGGTCTCGAAGTTGATGTAGATCCCGGAGAAGTGCGGCCGCAGCTCATCCCAGAGGCGGTCGAGCCGGGCGCGGCTGGAGCCGAAGGCCACCAGCTGGAAGTTCGCCGACCGTCCCGCGTACGCGGTCGCGTCCGGGGGGACGTCGGAGGCCGCCCCACCCACCGCGCGGATCTGGAAGAAGTAAAGCTCACCGCTGCCGATCAGACGGGCGGCGGCGTCCGCCAGCTCGGGCGTGAGGTGGTCGGCAAGGGCGGAGCGGGTCACCGGCTCGCCCTGGCCGGCGTGCGTGCCGGGCGGCACGCTCATGATCGCCGCGTACGGCAGGATCTGGATGCTGTAGTCGAGCAGCGGGGCCACGGCGGCGATGGGCTGGAGCCGGCTGATCACCGTCTCGGCGTCGTCCGCGTCCACCACGGTCATGAGCTGGGCGATCACCGGCTCGCCAGGGCGGGGCCGGCCGACGATGAGCGAGCCCGTGACGTCCCGGGGCGCGGCCTCGATGGCGGCGCCCCAGCTCTGCAGGAACCCCGCCGTGTCGGAGGCGTCCATCGCGAACTGCGCGAAGCCGACGTCTCCGACCTCGTCCACCTCGAACTCGAAGGCGGTGACGACGCCGAAGTTCGCTCCCGCCCCGCGCACGCCCCAGAACAGCTCGGGGTGCTCGGTGTCGTCGGCCCTGACCATGGTGCCGTCGGCCAGCACCATCTCCACGGCACGCAGGTGGTCGAGCGTGAGGCCGTGCTCGCGTACCAGCCAGCCGATGCCGCCGGCGGTGGTGAGCCCGCCGACGCCGACGCCGCCGTAGTCGCCCGAGCTGAGCGCCCACCCGTACGGGGCCAGCGCCGCTGCCACGTCGCTCCAGCGGGCGCCGGGGCCGACGCGGACGCGGCGGGTCCGCTCGTCGAGGATCTCGATGGCGTTGAGGCGGGAGACGTCGATGACGATGCCGCCGTGGTTGGTGGAGCGGCCGCTGATGCCGTGCCCGCCGCTGCGGACGGCCAGCTTCACCGGTTGGGTGCGGGCGAAGGCCAGCGCGTCGGCGATCTCGCCCGGTGTGCCCGGCCGCAGGACCAGGCCGGGAGATCCGCCCCGCAGGTAGGTCGAGCGTACGCGGGCGTACGCGGCGTCACCGGGCTCGACCCGCGCCAGGTGCGCGGGGACGGCGTCGTAGTCGATGTCCCGATGACGCAGCCGGCGAACGCGCAGGCTGGGGATGGTGGCCTCGGCCAGGCCGCGTACGGCGCGGTCGGCGGCAACCGCCTCCCTCACCGCGGGCGCGGTCTGCTCGGCGAAACGGCGCAGCTCGTCGACGCCCGCGCCGGCGAGCAGGAACGTGCTGATGCCGTGCTCGATGGCCAGGGCCGCCAGTTCGCCGGCCCCAGGCCGCCCGGAGACCGGGATGACGGCCAGCCGGCGGATCTCCCGAGGGTCCCGTCCCGCGCGCACCGCCGCCTCGTCGATGGTCTTCTGCCGGACGGGCAGCTCCGCCAGGTCGCCGAGAACGCTCAGCCAGCCGTCGGCCTGGGCGCCGGCCAGCTCCAGTAGCTCCGGCTGCGTGCCGCCGAGCCACACCGGAACGGTGTGGGCAGGCGCCGGCCCCCGCTCGGCGCCGTCGAGGCGGTAGTGCTCGCCTTCCAGGCGCAAAGGCGCCTGCTCATCGATCGCCCAGATGCCGCGCACGACCTCGAGCGCCTCGTCCAGCGCGGCGGCGGCCTGCGCGGGAGACAGCCCCACGGAGCCCGCCGCCTGATGCGCCCGGCTCGACGCGGCCAGCGCCAGGCCGAGCCGGCCGGAGGCCAGCAGGTCCAGGCTGGCGGCCGAGCGGCCCAGCACCGCGGGGTGCCACGCTCCGGCGTCGAGCACGCCGGTGATGCCGATCGTGCGGGTGCGGGCCGCGACCCAGCTCATCAGCGTCCACACATCGAGCACGGCATCGTCGTGGTCGTCGTCATCCGGGCCGCCGACGGCGACCAGGTCGAGGCCGAGCTCCTCGCTCAGCGTGGCGTGGGCGACGGCCTCCTGCGGCGAGGAGGCGTCGATCAAGGCGCCGAACCGCAGCGGCTGGCCGTAGTCCACGTCAGACCCCTGCCTTCGCCTGGCGGGCGGCGGCCACCAGCTCGCGGGTGGCCGGCGCGACCTGCCGGCCGAAGATCTCCAGGGTCGCCGGGTCGTCACCCATGATGATGTAGCCAGAGAAGCCGTACTGCCGGGTCAGCGCGGCGAGTTGCTCGGCCCACTGCTCGGGCGAGCCCGACAGCAGCCGGTCGCTGGGCGGGCCGAACTTCCCGCCGATGTTGAGCAGCCGGCGGATGGCGGAGGGATCGCGGCCGGCCTCGACGGCGGCCGCGTCGATGGTCGCGTTAGCCTCGGCGAGCTGGTCCAGGCTCTGGACGTACGGCAACGACGGCATCCAGCCGTCGGCCTTGCGGCCGATCAGCCGCAACATCCGGGGCTTGTAGGCGCCCAGCCAGATCCCGATGTCGTGCGCCGGGGCGGGGCCGCGCTTGGCGCCCTCGACCTGGTAATACGTGCCGTCCACGCGCAGACGGGTCTTGTTGTCCACGTCCCAGACGCCGCGGATGATGTCGATGGCCTCATCGAGCGCGTCCACGGCCTGCCCAGGGCTCAGCCGGCGGCCGCCCATGGCCTCGATGGCGTCCCAGAACCCCCCGGCGCCCAGCCCGAGCTCGAAGCGGCCGCCACTGAGCAGGTCCAGGCTCGCCGCCGCGCGGGCGAGCACGGCGGGTGGCCGCAGCGGAAGGTTGATCACATTGCCCGTGACGCGGATCCGCTCCGTGCGGGCCGCGACGTAGCTCAGCAGCGTCCAGGTGTCCAAGAAGCCCGGCTGGTAGGGGTGGTCCTGGAAGGTGGCCAGGTCCAGTCCCGCCTCCTCAGAGGCCTGCGCCAGGTCCAGCACCTGCTCAGGAGCGGTGTTGGCAGGGGTGATGAACGACCCGAACAGCAGGTCGTGGCCGTAGTCAGCCATGAGTTCCCCGTTCATCGATCTGTTACAGATGTGTGGCTGCACAAACTGTATGTAGAGAATATGTGTTGCCAAACCACAGATCTGTCTCGGCTATTCCAGGCCCTGGCAACGCGACCGCGGCCTCCGGCGCAGAAGCGCCTGAGGCCGCGATGAAGCCATGCTGCTACGCGCCGGGGGTGGCGGAACCGGTGCCGAGCACCTCTTCGACCACTACACAGGGATCGGTGTCCGCCTCGATGTCACGCACGCCGCAGGCCGCCCGCCGCAGCAGCTTGCGGAACACCTCACGCTCGTCGGCGTCCAGCACCTCGAGAACGCGGTCTTCGACCGCCCGCACCCGCTGCTCGAGATCGCGCAGCGTGGCGGCCCCCTTGTCGGTGGCGACGATCTTGCGCTGCCGCCGGTCGGCCGGGTTGAGCCGGCGCTCCACCAGGCCCGCCTCGACCAGGTCGTCGATGAGGTAGGTCAGCACGGTCCTGTCGATGCCCAGATGCGCCGCCAGCGCCAGCTGACTGGGCTGATCACCGTGGACCACGGTGGACAGCGTCTGATAGCCACGCGGCCCGTGCGGCAGGTCACCCAGCACCGACTCCAGCGAGCCGTGGAGCGCCCGCAACAGCACTCCAAGGGACCAGCCGAAATCTCCCTCGGCGTGCTCGGCCGCCGGTGAGGACGTCCCTTTGGTGCTCATGAATTCGACTATACGGCCGGCGTGCTGCCGCGCTGCCCTGCAGGAGGTGCAGGCCCGACCTGGCCCGCTTGGCGGCGAGCCAGGCAGATCCGGACGTCAGCTCTGGCAGTGGATCGGATAGGCGGCCTCCATCAACGGCTTGTTGTGGTTCAGCACCTCAAACCGGACGACGCCGTCGGTCTTCGGGTTCCGGTGCCAGTGGAAGGCCTGCGCCTGCAGGAACCCGCCACTTCCGATCTTGCGCGTGAAGGTGTCCTGCGGCTTGCCGTCGACGACCCACCGGTAGGAGATCTCCGTTCCCGGGGCGGCGAGGAGCGTGGCGTGGGCGGTCGGGTAGGGCGCCTCGGCGCAGTCGCCGTAGTAGGCCATCGGGGTGAAGCTGGCGAACCGTACCGTGCCGGGCTCGGGAGTCTGCGTCCAGCACGTGCGGCGGTAGGGGGCTTCCTTGGCCGCCTTGTTCTGGTTGAGCAGCTCGATGCGGATGGTGCCGCTCTTGGTCTGCTTCGTCCAGTCGTACCAGAAGTCGCCGATCGACTGGGGCCGCCCGGCATGGAGCTTCTCGGTTCTGGTCTCGCCGGGCTTGCCGTCGACCACGACACGGTAGCTGATCTCGGTGTCCCGGTCGGACACGACCCTCGCGCTGGTGGTGAGCGCGTAGTAGGAGGTGCAGTCACCCTGGTAGAGGGGGGTCAGCACGTTGTGTATGACCACCTTGGCGGTGTCGGGCTCCTTGCACGTGACGGTGAACTGCCGCTCGGCGGGCTCGCCGCCCTCGCCCAAGAGGGCCGCGCTGTGGCGGCCACCGACGCTGATCTGCCAGATGGCGGAGGTGTACTGGGACCGGGGCTGGTCGCTGGCCGGGAAGTCCACGGTGTGCTCCCGCCACTTCACGCCGTCCATCAGCCACCAGTAGGTGACTTTCTGCGCCGCTCCAGCCGGGAGGTTGACGGTGCCCGTGATCTCGTAGTTGATGGGCTCCGCGCAGCTTCCCTCGTAGTCCCCGGGCCAGAAGGTGAGGATCTGCGCCGTCGGCTTCTGACCGGGCTGGCCTGTGGGCGTCGAGGTCGGCGTGCCGGTGGCGGTGGCGGTGGGGGTGCCGGTGGGCGTGGGAGTGCCGGTCGGAGTGCCGGTGGGGGTGGGAGTGCCGGTCGGGGTGCCGGTCGGGGTGGGAGTGCCGGTGGGAGTCGGGGTCGGACCGGGCTTGCAGGTCACGTGGTACGCCGCCCGCCCGGAGTCGTGGCCGCCGGGGTTGAGGATGTGGATGGCCTTCCAGCCGCTCATGGTGTTCCCCACGCTGAGCGGCAGGGTGACCTGGCGCAGGTGCGGGCCGCCGGCGGCGAAGTAGAGCGACGCCGGCCGTCCCTCGCCGGTGGCGCTGTCGATCCACTGGTAGTCGACCTTGGCCGGGGTCCGCGACACCTGGATGGTGGCGGTGAACGTCACCGTCGTCGGGCAGGCGCCGTTGTGGGTCGCCGGGCGGACGTCGACGTCGGCGGCGGACTCCAACGGCTTGCCCGGGTTTGCGGGCAGCGGGTGGGAGGAGTCCCACACCGTGGCGGGTCCCTCACAGGCGATGCTGAACCGGGCCTTGCTCGACAATCCCCGCTTACCGACGATCTCCACCGCCTGCCACCCGGACGTCGTGCGGTCGAACGTCTGCCGATCGCGTACCACGACCTTGCGTGCGCCGTTGACGCGGAAGCTCTTGATCGCGCCCTTGCTGCCGTCACCGCGCACCCACCGGTAGCGCACGGTGCCCTTGCCCTTGGCCGCCACCACGGCGGAGAAGCCGACCGTGGTGGGGCACCCGCCGGAACGATGGGCGGGGCTTGCCTTGACCTGCGCCACCGCCGTCTTGATCGCCGGCGCGGCGAGCGCGGGAGGAGCGGCCAGCAGGCCGCTGAGCACCGCAGCGCCCAGCAGCAACGCTGTCCTCTTCATGGGGGTCCTCTTCTCTGCTCTGGAAAGCCACATGATCGCGAGCAGACCTTGGAAGCCACTGCAATCCCACTGGTAACAGTTGACAGAGCATTGACAATCTTGTTGGGCGCCATGACACTCTGCGAAACGCGTCAGAAATGTGGGTGTACGTCGGCACGGCATGTTAGCGCGAACATTGATCTTCGTTCTGACAACGGAGGATCGGCATGATCACAGGGTTACGTGCGCACCTCATGAGCCTGTCGCGGGCGGTCGCGGCAACCGTGCTGCTCGCCGGTGCCGTCGTCGTCCATGCCGGGTCACCGGCACACGCGGCTCCGGTGACCATCACCAACGGCACCCAGTTCCGTGACACCAGCGGGAATGTGCTGCACGCCCATGGCGGCGGCGTGCTGAAGTCAGGCGACTACTACTACTGGTTCGGCGAGCACCGCCATGCCGACAACACCTTCCGCGCGGTCTCGGTCTACCGGTCCACGGACCTGCTGAACTGGGAGTTCCGCAACAACGTCCTCACCCAGTCGTCACACGCCGAGCTCAACGTCGCCAACATCGAACGACCGAAGGTCATCTACAACAGCTCCACCGGCAGATTCGTCATGTGGATGCACAAGGAGAACGGATCCAATTACAGCGAGGCGCGCGCCGCCGTCGCCTCCTCCGCGACCGTGGACGGCGCCTACACCTACCACGGCAGCTTCCGCCCGCTGGGGCAGCACATGTCGCGGGACATCACGCTCTACAACGACAACGGCACGGCCTACATGATCTCGGCGGCGGATGAGAACTACGACCTGCACATCTACCGGCTCACGCCGGACTACCTGAACGTCAGCTCGCTCGTGGGCAACTTCTGGAACGACGCCCACCGTGAGGCGCCCGCCCTGTTCAAAAGGGGCAACGTCTATTTCCTGCTGACCTCGGGAGCGACGGGCTGGAACCCGAACCAGGCGCGCTACGCCACCGCGTCGAGCATCTCCGGCCCATGGACCGGGTGGACCAACGTCGGCGACGGTACGACGTTCAGCTCCCAACCGGCGTATGTGCTGCCGATCCAGGGCTCGTCGACCACTGGTTACCTGTACATGGGGGACCGCTGGGCCGGCGCCTGGGGCGGACCGGTCAACGATTCCCAGTACGTCTGGTTACCGATCACGTTCCCGTCCGCCACCAGCATGAGCCTCACCTGGTACCCGCAGATCACCATCGACACCGCCACCGGCGTCATCACCGGCAGCGGCTCCACGCCCTCCTACCGGATCACCGCCCGGCACAGCGGCAAGGTGATGGACGTCGTCAGCGCCTCGACGGCGAACAACGCCGAGGTGAAGCAGTATCCGTGGAACGGCGGCGGCAACCAGAAGTGGCAGTTCCAGGACGTCGGCGGTGGCTATCACCGGCTGGTGAGCCAGAACAGCGGTAAGTGCCTGGACGTGGCCGGCGGCTCCACGGCGGATGGGGCGAACGTCATCCAGTACACCTGCGGCGGCGGTACCAACCAGCAGTGGCAGTGGGTAGCCACGGGCAGCTTCTTCCAGCTCAGGGCCCGCCACAGCGGCAAGTGCCTGGACGTGGCCAACGCCTCCACGGCCGACGGTGCGGACATCCAGCAGTGGGCTTGCGGCAGCGGCACCCACCAGCAGTGGTCCCGTACGCAGTCCTGACAACGCACTCCTCTTGACGCAACCGTTCGGTTGCCATAATGTGGCAACCGAACGGTTGCTACTTGTTAGAGGTTGTCCATGGGTTTCCCTGATCGCATCGAGCGGACCGTAGAGCTCGCTCACCCGCCGGACAAGGTGTGGGCGGCGCTCACCACGGCCGAAGGGCTGGGCGCCTGGTTCGGCAACGAGGCGACGATCGACCTGCGCCCGGGCGGGGCGGCCCAGATGAGGTGGTCCGACGGGTCCGCGGTCGACATGCGCGTGGAACGGGTGGAGGAGCCGACGGTGTTCGGGTTCACCTGGCAGATCCACGAGCTGCCCGACGATGATCCGCGCCGCACCTATGTCGAGTTCACGCTCGAACCGGCCGGTGCGGGCACCCGGTTGCGGGTGGTCGAGACCGGTTTCGCCCAGCTGCCGGAGGATGTCTACCGCGAGGCGTACGACGGCCACGTCCAGGGGTGGGCGCGCGAGCTCGGCGAACTGGCCGGCCACCTCGATGCCGGCTGATAGCGAGGCGATCGCCGAGCAGGTCTTCATAGCACTGGCCGACCCGAGCCGGCGGGCCATCCTGGCCGCGCTGGCCGCAGAGGGGCCGGCCACGGCCACCGACCTGGCGGGCCGGCTGCCGATCACGCGGCAGGCGATCGCCAAGCATCTGGCGCTGCTGGCCGAGGCCGGCCTGGTGACGGCAGAGCCGGGGGAGCGGCGCCGGGTGCGCTACCGGCTGCGTTCCGCGCCGATGCGGGTGGCGCAGCAGTTCCTGGCCGCGCTGGCCCGCGACTGGGACAGCCCGCTCGGGGCATTGAAGGACCACCTTGACCGAGACGCGCGCAAAGACGCCACAATTCCGCGCGGCGAAGACCGAGACGGCACGGCTGACCAAGGAAGGTGAACATCATGAAGACACCACCGATCGTCACACCGCGAGAGTGGGACGCAGCGCGCGAGCAGCTGCTCGTCAAGGAGAAGGAGCTGACCCACGCCCGGGACGCGCTGGCCGCGGAGCGCCGGCGGATGCCGTGGATGGCGGTGGAGAAGGACTACGCGTTCGACGGACCCAAGGGCAGGGCGAGCCTGCTGGACCTCTTCGAGGGCCGCCGTCAGCTGATCGTCTACCGGGCCTTCTTCGATCCCGGCGTGGAGGGCTGGCCCGACCACGCGTGCGTCGGCTGCTCCATGGTGGCCGATCATGTCGGCCACCTCGCCCATCTGAACGCCCGCGACACCACCCTCGCCTTCGTCTCACGCGCGCCCCAGCCGGACATCGAGCGGGTGAAGGCGCGGATGGGCTGGACGATGCCCTGGTACACGCTGACCGACGAGTTCGACGCCGACTTCGGCGTGGACCAATGGCACGGCACGAACGCGTTCATCCGCGACGGCGACAGGGTGTTCCGCACCTACTTCATCAACAACCGCGGCGACGAGGCGCTGGGGAGCACCTGGAGCTACCTCGACATGACCGCGCTCGGACGGCAGGAGGAGTGGGAGGACTCGCCCGAAGGCTATCCCCAGACCCCGCCGTACGAGTGGTGGAACTGGCACGACGCGTACGGCGCCGCCGAGCCGGCGCAGGGGTAGCCGGCGCCCGGCGGGCCCTTCCTCTGCAGGGCCGCTCAGCGGACCCTTCCTCTGCACGGCCGCTCGGAGTATGAACGAATCATCACCCGCCCGAGCAGGTCGCCCCGGAGGTGACGGCAGATGCGCCGTCGGAGCTTGATCCTGTCCGCCATGGCGTTATCGGCCGTGCTGCTCACCTCCACCGCCGCGGACGCGGCGCCCGGTGGGCACGTACGGGACGACCAGCCGTTACCCGGCTACACGATCGACAACCCGCCCCTGGAGCCCATGATCGTGGGCGGACGGCCGAGCCGGGTCCTGCAGGGGGTGCACGGGCATGCGGCCTTCGACATCGAGGTGCCGCCACGGTGGAACGGCGCTCTGCTGATGTGGGCCCACGGGTTCCGTGGCGACACCCGGGTGCTCACCGTGGATCCGCCCGGCTACGGGTTGCGGCGGCGCCTGCTGGACCAGGGCTATGCGTGGGCCGCGTCCTCCTACTACGCCAACGACTATGACGTGCGGGCCGGCGTGCTGAGCACCCGCGACCTTGCCGATCACTTCGGGCGCGTGGTGGGCAAGCCGCGGCGGACGTTCCTGGCCGGGGTGTCCATGGGCGGTCATGTCACGGTCCGCTCACTCGAGCAGTATCCGGGCTACTACGACGCGGCCCTGCCGATGTGCGGGGTGCTCGGCGACCACGAACTGTTCGACTTCTTCCTCGACTACCACCTCGTCGCGCAGGATCTGGCGGACGTGCCCGCTTACCCGTTCCCCGCTGACTACGCCACCTCCGCCGTGCCGAAGATCCAGGAACGGCTGGGGCTGGCCGGCTCGGGTCCGGTGAACGAGCTCGGCGAGCAGTTCCGCGCCATCGTCGTCAACCTCGGCGGCGGCGAGCGTCCCGGGGCGCATGCCGCCTTCGCGTACTGGAAGGACTTCCTGTTCGGGCTCGCGGGACCGGCGGGGGAAGGCACGCTGGCACAGGAGCCGGGCAGGGTGGCAACGAACCTCGACACCAGCTACCGGCCGGACGCGCCGGTGAACGTCGACGCGAGCGTGCAGCGGGTGCCTCCCGAGGATCCGGTGGCGCGCAGGACACACCGGTTGACCGCCGTGCCCGCCGTCTCCGGCAGGATCGACGTGCCCGTGCTCTCGCTGCACAACCTGGGTGACAACTTCGTGCCGTTCTCCATGGAGCAGCACTACCGGGCCGACGTGTCCCGTCACGGGCGCGACGGATTGCTGGTGCAGCGGGCGATCCGGGCGGTGGGGCACTGCGAGTTCAGCGACGCCGAGGTCGGGGCCGCCTGGGACGACCTGGTCCGATGGGAACGCGGCAGCCCGCGACCCGCCGGGGACGACGTGACCGACGCGGCCACCGTGTCGAACCCCGGCTACGGGTGCCGATTCACCGACCCCGACGCCTGGTCCACGGGCACCCGCCCGCTGTTCCCCGCCTGCCCGGCGGGCGTCGTCTACCAGAGGACCCAGGGGCTCTCCGCGCCGCCGCCGTAAGCGGCCGTGCCCGTTCTCCTCCACCGCTGGCGTACGTCGGTCTTGGCTCCGGTGCGCGGAGCCGTGACCTTGAACGGGCCGCAGGTGGCGATCCCACCCGCGTTCGAGGGGGAGACGTTCGTGCAGATGAAGGGCTGCGAGATGTTGGTATCCGCGTCGGTGTTGTACAACTGGACGTGGATGTCCGAACGTACCGAGCTGGATCCTCTGATCCGCCCTTGCAGGTAGAAGGTATCGCCCACCATGGCCATACAGGGCGACATCTCCGTGCCGCTGCCGGTGCCCGTGGAGACCCAGGCACGGCATCGCCAGCTCGGCGTCGGGTCCGCGGGTTCGGGCGTGCGCTTGTCGTCCGTCGGCTCGACCGCCGTGGGCGTCGATCGTTTCGGCTGGGGAGTTCGGACGCGGGTCGTCTCCGGCTTGGTCGAACGCGGCGGGGTGGGCGGTTCGGAAACGGTTGTCTCCGGGGTAGGGTTCCGCTCCGTCCGTAGCTTGGGTGAACGCGCTGGGGAGATTTCCTTCGCGGTGGACGGGGTGCCGGCTGTCGCGGGCGGATCGTCGGTCGATGGGATCGAGGCGCCGGCCGCAACGGGCGCGGCGGCCCCCGCATCCGGTGCCCGCCATGGTGCCACGACGGCCACTGCCGCCGCGCTGAGCACCAGCGCCATGCAGGTGGTCGCGACGATGACCAGCCGCTGCCGGGATCGTCCGCGCCGAGTCGAGGCCACGGTCCCGTCGCCGGCCGGGGAGGTCCGGGCTGCGGTGGAGACGCCGTCCGTTCCGGCAGCGGGCGCAGGAGGCGGCGAAGGGAGGGACTCGGAGGTCACGGACGGCGCCTCCTGCCTGGGGACCGGAGGCAGGGCGGGCCACTCGGCCAGCGACGGCGCCGCCTCGCTCAGCGCCATCGCCACCTGCCGGGCGCTGGGACGTCCGGCCGGATCCTTCCCGGCGCAGGCCGAGATGACCGACCACAGGGCGTCAGGCATTCCCGGCAGCCGCCGCGGCATGGCCATCGCATGTTGCCTGAGCAGCGCCATCGGGTGGTCGCCGACGAAGGGCGGGCGCCCGGCGAGCAGCTCGTACAAGATCAGACCCAGGGCGTACACGTCCACCGCCGGAGTGGGAGCGCCGCCTTCGGCCACCTCGGGGGACAGGTACACGGGTGTGCCGATGATCGAGGTGGTCTGCGTGAGGCCCGGGCCGTGGACGATGCGGGCCACGCCGAAGTCCGAGAGTCTCACCTGTCCCGTGGCCGCGTCGATCAGGACGTTGCCCGGCTTGACGTCACGGTGCACGATGCCCACGGCATGCGCGACCGCCAGCGCGTCGGCGACCTGGCCCATCAGCCGGGCCGCTTCCGCCGGACGCAGGGTGCCGCGCTGGTGGAGGAGGGTACGGAGATCGCCGCCCTCGATGAGGTCCATCACGAGGGCGAGACGTTCTCCCTCGATGACGAAGTCGCGCACCGTGACGATATTGGGATGACGTAGGGTCCGCATCACGTTGCGTTCCTGCACGAACCTCAGAACCAGGTCCTGGTCGCCGGCGAGGCTGTCGCGCAGCAGCTTCACCGCCACGATCTCCCCGGTGTCCCGGTGCCGTGCCCGCCAGACAGTCCCCATCGCGCCGGCGCCGATCTCGTCCAGAAGGACGTACCGGCTTCCCAGAGACGCCTCGGACCCGCCCGTAGCCATCAGCTGTGCTCCCCTCCGACAGATGGAGATCACAATAGTCAGGTAGATCGACAGCGAGGGATTTTTGTGCCGCTGGGGAACGGAGTTCACCTGGCCGAAACCTAAGGCGGGATCGCTCTGGGTAGAGTCCCGCCATCCTCGACAACGTTGATCCCTTCATCGGCACCGCGGCGACCGACCTGCCTCGAGCACGCGGTCTGGCCGCCACTTGGTGGTGGCCGAAACCCCAGGTAGGCAACACCCATCCGGGTGCGACGTCGCCGCTGGGCATGGTGTCGGCCTGCGCCTACTCCGGCGCGTACCCGACCGGATACGGCCGGTACGCGAAGAACACCGAGGGCGTGCCCGAGGAGATGTTCGAGCAGCTGCAGGCATCCGGGTTCACCCATTTCCAGCAGTCAGGCACCGGCGCGATCCGCAAGTACTACAACTACGTCCGGGTCACCCCGATGGTGCAGCCGCTGGACGCGCTGGGGGAGGCTTGGCGGCTGCACGACGAGGTGGCGGAGGCCGGCTACTACGCGGCCACCCTGGACACCGGGGTTCGCTGCGAGCTCACCGTCGGCGCCAAGGTCGCCGTGCATCGCTACACGTTTCCCGCGCACAGCAGCGCCCGCGTCGTGATCGATCTGTCCTGTGGCGGCCTGGCCATCGAGCTCGGCCAGACCGTGCCGTTGCGGGCACAGGTGGAGAGCATGGGCCACGGCCGGGCCCAAGGCACGGTGGTGATGGAGGGCGTCCCGCTGTCGGTGTACCTGGACGTCGACAGCCCGGGCTGGCGGCAGATGCTCTGGTACGACCGGCGGCTCATCGACGGCGGCACGCGCCTGGACTTCGACAGCATCCGGCACACCACGCTCCGGCCCTTCGGCATGCTCTTCATGGGCCCGGCCGCACCGGGGCAGACCATCGAGGTGCGGCTCGGGTTCTCGCTGCGCGGGTGCGACCAGGCGCGCCAGAACCTGGAGCGCGAGTGCGGGGACGGGCAGCAGGCGTTCGACCTGGTGCGTTCCCGGACCCAGGCCCGCTGGGGCGAGCACCTCGACCGTGTCCAGGTCGAGGGCGGCACGCCCGCACGCCGCACCGTGTTCGCGACGGCGCTCTACCATGCGCTGATCAAGCCGTGCATCGCCGACGACGAAAGCCCGTTCTGGCCGAACCAAGGGCCGTTCGCGTTCGACGTGTGCACCATGTGGGACATCTACAAGACACAGCTGCCACTGCTCGCGGCCATCGTCCCGGACCGGTTCGAGGACCTGCTGGAGTCGCTGATCCGGGTCTGCGAGGAGGAAGGCAACTTCCCCGTCGGCTATCGGATGTCCCGCGGCGCCGACCGGTTCTTCCGCCAGGCCAGCGCGCTCGTCCACACCGCGCTGGCGGACGCCCACGCGCTCGGCCGGGCGGAGCTGGACTGGAGCTGGGCGCTCGTGCACATGGTCGGTGACCTGCGCCGCCTGTACGGCGAAGACTTCTTCGAGCACGGGGTGGTGCACCCGATCACCCACACCCTCGACCTCGCCTACGGCCACCACTGCACGGCACAGGTCGCCCGGGCGCTGAACGACCGGCGCCTGGCCGACGATCTCGAGGACCGCAGCCGTCAGTGGTCCAACGCCTTCGACCCGAGCACGGGACTGCTGCGCGACTCGGAGTTCTACGAGGGCGGCAAGTGGAACTACTCGTTCCGGTTGCTGCACGACATGGCCGCGAGGATCGCCCTGGCCGGCGGTGACAAGGACTTCATCGACAAGCTGGACAGGTTCTTCGGCTTCGACGCCGCACCGGTGACGCAGCCCGGCCGTCGCCCGCAGCCGGCGGAGATGGCGGCCGGATACGCCCTGAACCGGTTCGAGGGGTTGAACAACGAGCCCGACATGGAGGCGCCGTGGGCCTACCACTACGCGGGCCGACCCGACCGCACGGCCCAGGTGGTCCAAGCGGCGCTGACCTGGCAGTTCGGCACCGGACCTGGCGGGTTGCCCGGAAACGACGACTCCGGCGGCCTGAGCTCGTGGTACGTCTGGGCGTCTCTGGGGCTGTTCCCGATCGCCGGCCAGAACCTGTTCCTGGTCAACGCGCCCGCGTTCGACCGGGCCGTGCTCCAGGCCGGCGGCAACGAGTTCGTCATCGAGACCAGCGGGCACCGCGAGCGGCCGATCGGCGTCGACGGCATCGATCGTGACCCACCACCGCAATACGTCCAGTCGGCGACCCTCAACGGCAAACCCCTGCACGCGACGCACCTGAGCGCCGCCACCGTGCACCGCGGCGGCCGGTTGCATCTGCGGCTGGGCCCGGAGCCGTCAGCGTGGGGATGGGGGATCCGCCCGCCATCCCTTTCCGATCCACCCGCAACACCGGAGGAAACGCGATGACCCACATCCGTCGCCGTCTCGTCATCGTGGTCAGAGCTGACCCGGTCATCTGTGGTCACTCCGGCGAAGCCCGCAACCTCGCCGAAGTGGCGCTGATCCGCGGGTTCTCCGACGTACGGCTGTTGACCTGGCCGATAGCGACGCTGCAGGCGGCCGGGTTGCCGCTCAAACCGCTGGACCGGCTGCTGCCGTACAGCGCCGGGATCACCGTGGAGCGGCCGGAGGCGGTCGGGGACTACCGGGTACCGGACGGGCGCCACCAGGCCGGCCTCACCGGCCGCCTCGTCGAGCTGCTCGCCGAACCGGTGCCCACGATCTGCCTGTCCATGTACCTCTCTCCGCACACCTCGGTGGTGGTGGACGCGGTCGCGGCCGCCCGCGCGGCCGGGTTCGCGCCGAACGTCCACACCATCGCGAAAGCGGTCGGCTCCGACGTGACCAACGTGATCAAGTCATGCCTGCGGGAAGGCCGGTTCGGCGCGGCGACCGTGCTGTTCACCACATTCCTGGCCAACGACGAGGTCGTCGCGGTCTCCGAGTACACCCGGCAGGAGATCGTCGCCTCGGCCGAGCAGGTGGACGCCCAGTGCGGCACCACGTTCGCCGAGCAATGCCGGCGCCGCGTGACCGTCAGCTACCCGCCGATCGACTCCGCCGCCTTTCTCAACCTGGATCCGGCGCACGTGGACGCCGCACTCGCGCACCGCGGTCTGGAGCGTGACAGGTACATCCTGTTCCTGTCCCGGGTGACTCCGGCCAAGGGGATCTACGACCTGGTGTCCGCCTTCGGCCAGATGCGCTGCCGGTCGCGCGTGAAACTGGTCGTCGCCGGCACCGGGCCGGTGCTGGAGCACGTACGGGCGATGGCCGCGGAGGACGACCGGGTGGTGTTCCTCACCGACGTCGACGACCAGGAGAAGCCACTGCTCATGCGTGGCTGTGCGGCCTACGCGCTGCCCACCAAGCCCGAGCCCGACTTCGTCGAGACGTTCGGCATCGCCCTGGCCGAGAAGATGCTGGCCGGCGGTGGACCGATCATCACCACCATGACGGGCGGGACCCTCGAGGCGGTCGGCGACACCGCCGTCATCGTCGAGCCCGGGAACATCGCCGGTCTGGCCGCCGCTGTGGACCGGGTGGTCCTGGACATGACCGCCGCCGAGCGGCAGGACCTGGAGCTTCGCGCCCGCGCCCGCGCGATGTCCTTCGATCGGGTAGCGGTGTTCGACAGCCTGTTCCCGCAGAGGGCGCCCGCCGTCGGGGCTCGCTGACCGGCAGGCGCCCGGGCGGCCGCATGGGCGGAGGCGGATTATTTCACGAGTAAAACATCTGCTAAGCTTATCTCGATGAGTGCCATACCGTGCGACCAGCGCCGCGTCCGCCTGCCCGTCCGGGCCGCCCTCCAGTTGGGGCCGCTCGGTGACATCTGGCACAAGCCCGCGATGAGCGGCGTGGCCGCGCTGGCCGTGGTGCAGCTGGCGTTGCTGCTGGCCGGGCGGCTCGACCTGGTTCTGTACGCGTCCGCAGGAGCGATGTGCGCCCTTTACTGCCACGGCCTGCCGTATGCCGCGCGCGCCAGGGCCCTGGCCTGGACCGTGCTCGGCATGGTGGCAGGCACGGCCGCCGCGCTCGTCACGGCCGCGCTCACCGACTCGATCGCCATCCGGGTGGCGGTGGCCGCGCTCCTGGCAGGCCTGCACAAGGCCGCGTGCGACATCACCCGGATCGGGCCCCCGGGAAACGTCGTGCTCACGTTCGTCACCGCCAGCGCCGCCTTCGTACCGCAGCACCTCTCCGAGGTCCCCTTCCACGTGGGGCTCGCGGTGCTGGGCGGGGTCGTGGCCTGGGTGGTCGGGATGGCGCCCGGGCTGGTCAGGCCCGACGGTCCCGAGCGGATCGCGGTGGCGCGGGCCCTGGAGGCGGCGGCCCGCCTGGTGCGGGCGCGTGATCACACCGAGGACCCGCACCACGCCCGCCATGCCGCCGAGGCCGCCGAGGCCGCCGTCAACGCCGCCTGGCAGACGCTGCTGAGCTCCGGCGCCGCCGATCGCCAAGCGCTCGGGCGGCTGCTGGTCCAGGCGGAGTCGGCCGTGCCGGGCCGGTCCGCCGAAGCCCTGATGGCGTACGCTCGCGAGCTGCGCAAGGGCCGGCCGCTGCCCGAGCCGTCCGCCGCGGACCCGCGGCCGGCGGCGATCGAAGAGGACGAGCTCGCCGGCGTTTTCGCCGAGCGGCGGATGCCCGCCCGAGGCTCGGCCTTCGGCCGTTTTCTCCTGGACCTGGCGCGTCGATGGCGAGTGGTGGTGATGGTCACCGCCGGCACGGCGCTGGCGGGCCTGGCCTCTATGGCGCTCGGGGTGGGCAGGCCCTACTGGGCCGTCGTGACGGCCGCCGCGGTGTTCGCCGCCACCACCACCCTGTCCTGGAGCCGCGCACTCCAGCGCGTGGTCGGCAACCTGGTCGGCGTCGGGCTGTTCACTCTGCTGGCGCCCGTCACCAGGCTCGGCGCGCTCGCGCTCATCGTGACCGTGCTGGCCCTGCAGTTCGTCACCGAGGCGGCCATCACTCGCAACTACTGGCTGGGCAGCGTGTTCGTCACGCCGATGGCCATCCTGATGACCCAGTTCGCCGACACGCAGCCGGTGCCCGTGCTCGTGGCCGACCGCTGGCTGGACACCTGTGTGGGGGTCGCCGCCGGGCTGCTGGCCTGCGTGCTCCTGCTCGACCGGCGGGCCGCCCGGAAGCCGTGACGCGAGGAAAGGAGAGCACATGGAGGACGCCGTGGCGATCGCCCTGCGCCAGTGGCGGCAGGTCCTTCCCGACGCCGACCTCGATCCGATCGCCGTCATCGGCCGGCTCAACCGCTGTGCCGCCCTCCTGCAGCAGGCCACCGACGCTCCGCTCACCCGTGCCGGGGTGAGCCGCGCGGAGTTCGACCTCCTCTGCGCGCTCCTCAGAGATGGCGGCGAGCTGACCCCCGGCCGCCTGGCCCGCGAGACGTTCGCCTCGGGCGCGGCGGTGACCAAGCGGATCAAGCGCCTGGAGGGCGTGGGCCTGGTCGGCCGGCGCGTCGACGGCCGCGATCGGCGCGTGGCCCACCTCTCGCTCACCGAGCAGGGCAGGGACCTCATCATGCGGCTGGTGCCGGAGCAACTGGAGTACGAAGCTGCCCTGCTGTCCGGCCTGCCCGCCGAACACGAGCGTCAACTCGCCGACCTGCTGGCCGAGCTCCTGCTCATGCTGGAGGGCCGCCTGGGCGGCACGTTCGGCTGACCGGGCCGGGCGCCGGTCACACCGAGGCCGCCTGCTCGTTCCTGACGATGTCCCGCAGCCTGAAGTGCTGCAGCTTGCCGTTCACGTTGCGCGGCAGGGAGTCGCAGAACCGCACGTCGCGCGGGTACTTGAACGGGGCTAGGACCTGCTTGACGTGATCCTGGATCTCCTTGGCCTTGGCGGCGTCGCCGGTCACGCCCTCGCGGAGCACGACGAAGGCGCAGACCACCGAGCCGCGCTCGGCGTCGGGCCGGCCGACGACGGCGGACTCGATCACGTCGGGGTGGGTGTCGATCGCCGCTTCGACCTCCGGCCCGCCGATGTTGTAGCCCGAAGAGACGATCATGTTGTCGCTGCGTGCCTGGTAGTAGAAGTAGCCGGCCTCGTCCTTGGAGAAGATGTCGCCGGTGACGTTCCAGCCGTTGAGGACATAGTTCTTCTGGCGTACGTCGTCGAGGTAGCGGCAGCCGACGGGGCCGATCACAGCCAGCAGTCCCTGCTCGCCGGGACCGAGCTCCGAGCCGTCGGGGGCGAGGATGGCGGCGCGGTAACCCGGCACCGGTTTCCCCGTGGCGCCGGGGCGCATGTCGTCACCGGCGGCCGAGATGAAGATGTGCAACATCTCGGTGGCGCCGATGCCGTCGATGACCCTGAGCCCGAGCCGGTCTCGCAGCTGCTCCCACGTTTGCCGCGGGATGTGCTCGCCTGCCGAGACCGCGGTCCGCAGCCCGGCGAGCCGCTGTTCCCTGCCTTCGCGCAGGATCGCCTTGTAGGCCGTGGGGGCGGTCGCGAGAACGGTGACGCCCTCCCGCTGGACGATCTCCGCGAGCTGCGGCGGCGTGGCCGCCTCGGTCAGCAGGGCGCAGGCGCCCGCCCGCAACGGGAAGACGACGAGCATGCCGAGGCCGAAGGTGAAGGCCAGGGGGGCGGAGCAGGCGACGACGTCGTCCGGGGCCAGCTTCAGCACATGGCGGCCGAAGGTGTTGTCGATGGACAGGAGGTCGCGGTGGAAGTGCATGGTGATCTTCGGGGCGCCGGTGGTGCCGGACGTCGGTCCGAGGAGCGCCACGTCGTCGGCGGCGGTGTCCACGGCGGTGAACTCGCCCGGCTTGGCGGCGGCGCGGGCGATGAGATCCTCCGGACCCGTGCCGCCGTACTCCATGACCGTCAGCGACGGCAGCACGGTGTCGCGAACGGCGTGGACATCTTCGGCGCACCGGTGGTCCACCAGCGCGATCGAGGGCAGGGTCCGCTCCACGATGGGGGCGATCTCGCGGGCACGCAACGCGGCCATCGTGGTCACGACGACGCCGCCTGCCTTGAGCACGCCGAGCCAGGCCGCGACCGTCCACGGGTTGTTGGGCGAGCGCAGCATGACCCGCTGTCCCGGAACCAGGCCGAGGTCCTCGGTGAGCACGCGGGCGACCTGATTGGCGCGGGTCCGCAGCTCGCCGTAGGACCAGGTCTCCCCACCCGGTGTGCGCAGCGCCGGCCGCTCGGCCCCGAACGTCGCGACGGGGACGTCGATGAGCTCGGCGCCGGCGTTGAGGCGGGCCGGATAGCGCAGCTCCGGCGTGGCGAACTCGATTGTCGGCCACAGGGAGGCGGGGGGCAGGTGGTCGCGAGCGAAGGTGTCGAGGTGTGCTGAGGCCGAAGGAGGCAACGGGGGAGTCCTTCCAGAGGGACCGCCGAGCGTGGACCCGGCGGGTCAGGCGGTGCGGGGGTTCACCGGTCCAGCCAGTCACGCAGGTCGGCGTCCGCGACGTCGGGCAGGTTGACCACGATGTTCTCCGGCGTCCGGGTGGTCATCCACACCAGCGGCCTGGTGCGCGAGAGGTTGCACTCGACGTGCGGCATGTACGGCGGTACGAAGACCCAGTCGCCCTCTTCCATGTCGACGTAGTCCTCGAACTTCTCGCCGAAGTAGATGCGCGCCCGGCCCGACAGGACGTAGCCACCGGTCTCTGCCTCGCCATGATGGTGGGACACCGAGCGGTAGCCGGGCTCGTTGCTGACCTTGCCGAACCAGAGGCGGGTGGCGGGGGTGTGCTGGATGCTGACCCCGGAGACCCGGACGGCGCCGCCTGAGTCGGCGGTGTTGACGTTCTCGTGACCGCCGCGCGTCACCACCGGGGCGACGAGACCGCTGGGCAGCCGGTACATCGAGTTGTCGCCGTCGAGGCGGTACTTGCTGAGGTCGGGCTCCATGAGGCCGGCTCCCTTGCTGTGGTCGGCGAGGTGCTTATCTCGTATTTTTCACGGTCGTCATCAATTGTCAATGAACAACGAAGTGAGCCAGGAGGCAGGCCAAGGACGGCTCCGGTCCTCGCCCCGGGGAGCGTGGACGACCACATAGCGCCCTGCCGCGGCCCGCCGCCGGGGGCGTCCGTCGAACTCCTCCCCCCAGACCTCGAAGCGGAAGGTCATGGAGGAGGTGCCGACGGCTTCGACGTGCAGCATGACGGTGACCTGCTGGCCGAAGAACAGGCGCTGTTCGAAGTCGACCTCGTAGCGCACCCGGGGCGCGTTGCCGAAGTAGCCGGTGATCCCTCGCTCGCGCATGAGCGCGGCCTCGGCCGCCTCCACGAACCTGGTCACGGCCGTGTTGTGGTGGTGTCCTGAGGCGTCGGTGTCGCTCCATTCGACCCGCATCACGTGTTCGACGGCGGCCTTGCCGCTCGCGGGCGGTCGCCGGTCGGCGAGGGAGAGGCGGTGGTCAGGACGCACGGATGACCCCTTCCTGCGCGACCGTGGCGAGGTGGCGTCCTTCGCGGTCGAAGAAGCGGCCGAGTCCCAGGCCGCGGCCGTTCTGGGCCGCCTCGGCCTCCTGGGCGTAGAGCAGCCAGTCGTCCATCGTGGCGGGGCGGTGGAACCACATGGCGTGGTCGAGGCTGGCGGTGGTGAGCCCCGGGCGGGCCCACGGCAGGTCGAGGACGCGCAGGATCGGCTCCAGGATGGTGTAGTCGCAGACGTAGGCGAGGGCGGCCAGGTCGCGTGCGCGCGAGGTGAGACCTTCGACGGGCCGCAGCGGGTCGAAGGGCCGGACCCAGATCGCCTGGTGCGGGACCGGGGCGCCGTCCACCTTCAGATAGACCGGGCCGGGCACGTGCCGCATGTCGAAGCCGCGACCCGACGACCAATAGTCCTTCGACTCCTTGGTCATGGTGCCGCCCGCCTCCGTGCCCGGCTCTGTCGCGTCCAGATAGGCGGCGCTGGTCGGCAGCGCGTCGGGATCGGGGAGGCCTTCCGGCGCGGTCGCGGCGTACTCGCCTCCTTGCTCCCCGGCGTGGAAGGAGGCCATCGCGAGGTATGCGAGCTTGCCGCCGGAATACCCGCGGACGTGCCGCGTGGAGTAGCTCCGCCCGTCCCTGAGACGTTCGACCTCGTAGCGGATCTCGGCGCCGACCTCGACGGGGCGCATGAAGTAGCTGTGCAGCGAATGCAGCGTCCTGTCGTCGCCGGCCGAACGCATCACCGCGGCGGAGGCCTGTGCGACGAGGTCGCCCCCGTACGCCTTGGGCCAGGGGCAGTCCTGCGACCTGGCGACATAGGCCTCGTCGAAGTGCTCCGGAGCCGTCGGGGTGAGCCTGAGTGCCGCCGTCACGATCTCCGAGGTGGGGCTCATGGATGTGGCTGTCCCTTCAGATCGGTGGTCCGCGGGTGCGGGGCGAACCGGCGCGAATATATCGTATTCTTCGCGATCGTCAGATAATGTCAATATGAACACCGAGTCGAGGAGGACCGCCGTGAAGCCCATCGCCGTCAATCCCGCAGCCCTTCCGGCGCCGAGCGGCTACTCGCATGGCACGCTGCAGGGGAACACGCTCTACCTGGGCGGGCAGACCGCGCTGGACAAGGACATGCGCATCGTGGACGGGGGCATCGTCGAGCAGTTCCGGCAGGCGTTCGGCAACCTGCTGACCACGCTGCGCGAGGCGGGCGGAGAGCCCGGGGACCTGGTCAGCATCACGATCTACCTCACCGACATCGCCGACTACCAGGCGCACGGCAAGGAGATCGGCAAGGTCTGGCGGGAGCTGGCCGGGCCCGTCTATCCGGCCATGGCCGGCATCGGGTGCACCGAGCTGTGGCAACCGGAGGCCATGATCGAAATCCTCGGCACGGCCGTGATCCCTGACGAGAGGCTGAAGGTTCCTCAGGGCTGAGGCGTCTCGCAGGCACGCGACGTGGAGCAGTCCAGTCACTGAAATTACGTTTTATTGACGATCGTTCGAAATGCGGGATAACTTGACGCTCGGCCCGTCGTCACATGAGGAGGACATCGTGCGGATCGCGGTCATCGGGGGAGGGCCTGGCGGCCTGTATTTCGCCGTGCTGGCCAAGCAACTGGGACCGGGACACGAGATCACCGTCTGGGAGCGCAACGCCCCGGACGACACCTTCGGTTTCGGTGTGGTGTTCTCCGACGAGACCCTCGGCGGGATCGAGCACGCCGATCCCGGCATCTACCGCCGGATGGAAGCGGAGTTCGCCCGCTGGGACGACATCGACGTCCACTACCGGGGGCAGGTGCTCACCAGCGGCGGCCACGCCTTCGCGGCGCTGAGCCGCAAGCGGCTGCTGGAGATCATGCAGCAGCGCTGCCGGGAGCTCGGCGTCACGATCCACTTCCTCACCGAGGCGCCGGACGTGTCCCAGCTCGCCGCGACCCACGACCTGGTGGTCGCCGCCGACGGGGTCAACTCGGCCGTCCGCTCGAAACACGCCGACTCCTTCCACCCCGACCTGGAGCAGCGGGCCTGCAAATACATGTGGCTCGCCACCGACAAGGTGTTCGACGCCTTCAAGTTCTACGTCGTCGAAACGCCATACGGCGTGATGCAGGGGCACGGCTACCCCTTCGACGCCCACGGCAGCACCTTCATCGTCGAGATGCACGAGGATGTCTGGCGCCGGGCCGGGTTCGACGCCCTCGCCGCCCGCCCGTTCGCTCCCGGCGAGTCCGACGAGAGGTCCATCGAGCGGGTCAAGGAGATCTTCGCCGAGGAGCTGGACGGCTGCTCCCTACTCGCCAACAACAGCAAGTGGATCAACTTCACCACGGTCAGGAACGACAGCTGGCGGCACGAGAACATCGTGCTCCTCGGCGACGCCGCGCACACCGCCCACTTCTCCATCGGCTCGGGAACCAAGCTCGCCATGGAGGACGCCCTCAGCCTGGCGGCGTGCCTCCACGAGCGGCCCACCCTGGACGAGGCGCTCACCGCGTACGAGAGCGAGCGCAAGTCCGTCGTCCGGTCGACCCAGCGGGCGGCGCAGGCGAGCCTGGAATGGTTCGAGAACCTCGGGCAGTACGTCGGCCAGGAGCCCGAGCAGTTCGCGTTCAACATCATGACCCGCAGCCGCCGGGTCACCTACGACAACCTGCGGCTGCGCGACCCCGAGTTCGTGGCCCGCGTCGACGCCTGGTTCGCCGGCCGGCAGCCGCAGCGCCCGGGAGACGGGCCCGCGACGCCGCCCATGTTCCACCCCTTCCGGCTCGGCGAGCTGGAGCTCGCCAACCGGGTCGTGGTGTCGCCGATGGACATGTACCGGGCGGTCGACGGCATGCCGAACGACTTCCACCTCGTCCACCTGGGAGGAAAGGCGCTCGGCGGCGCCGGGCTGGTCATGACCGAGATGGTCTGCGTCTCCGATACCGGTCGCATCACGCCCGGCTGCACGGGCATCTGGAACGACGAGCAGGTGGCCGCGTGGCGCAGGCTCACCGACTTCGTGCACCGCGAGAGCAAGGCGAAGGCCGGCATCCAGGTGGGCCATTCCGGGCGCAAGGGCTCCACGCGCCTCATGTGGGAGGGGATCGACCAGCCGCTGCCCGAGGGCAACTGGGAGGTCGTCGCGCCGTCCGCCCTTCCGTACAAGGAAGGGGTCAACCAGGTGCCCCGCGAGCTCACCCGTGCCGACATGGAGGAGATCAAACAGCAGTTCGCCGACGCGGCGCGGCGTGCCGACGACGCCGGTTTCGACCTGCTGGAGCTGCACTGCGCGCACGGCTATCTGCTGTCGTCCTTCATCTCCCCGGTCTGCAACCGCCGCGCCGACGAGTACGGCGGCGACCTCGCCGGCCGGCTCCGCTACCCGCTCGAGGTCTTCCGCGCGATGCGTCAGGTCTGGCCCCGGCACAAGCCGATGACCGTGCGCATCTCGGCCACCGACTGGGTCGAGGACGGCATCAGCGCCGACGACGCCGTGGCGATCGCGCGCGCGTTCGCCGACGCCGGCGCCGCGGCCGTCGACGTGTCCACGGGGCAGGTCACGCCGGAGGAGAAGCCGGCCTTCGGCCGGTCCTATCAGACGCCGTACGCCGACAAGATCCGCAACGAAGTCGGCATCCCGACCATCGCGGTCGGCGTGATCTCCTCCTACGACGACGTCAACTCGATCATCCTGGCGGGCCGGGCCGACCTGTGCGCCCTGGGCCGGGCCCACCTCTACGATCCCAGCTGGACGCTGCACGCGGCCGTCGAGCAGGACTACGCCGGGCCGGGCGCGGCGTGGCCCGACCCATGGCGGGCAGGCCGCCGCAAGCCGCAGACGGGCCGGACCGACGGGCCCAAGCCGCGGCTGCAGCTGATCCGCGAGGGCACGTCCACGACCCGGCACGCCCGATGGAGGCCCGAGCGCTGAACGGTGCCGCGCAGCGGATAGTGACCTCGGTCGGGCTGTGGGGAGTCGGTACGATGAAAACCGTTTGATGCCGGGTAGGGAGCACGCCATCCGCCGGAGTGCGTCCGTGAGCGCGCAAGAGGTGCACCATGGTGGCCAACGAAGACGACGAAGCCAATGGAAAGGGCCAGAAGCCCCGTGCTCTGATCGTCACCGTCTATGGCCTCTACGCGCGCGAAGTGGGCGGCTGGATGAGCGTCGCCTCGGTCATCAAGCTGCTCGCCCGCTGCGGCGTGGACGCGCCGTCCGTCCGTTCGGCGATCTTCCGTCTCAAGCGGCGCGGCCTCCTGGCCGCCGCCAAGGTCGACGGGACGGCCGGATACGCGCTCACCGAGGAGGCCTACCAGATCCTGCGCGAGGGTGACCGGCGCATCTTCGAGCGGCGACAGGCGACCTCCAGTGAAGGGTGGCTGCTGGCCATCTTCAGCGTGCCGGAAACCGAACGCGACAAGCGGCACCAGTTGCGCTCCCGGCTGTCCTGGCTCGGTTTCGGCACGGTCGCCGCGGGAGTCTGGATCGCGCCCGCCCATCTGCTCGACGAAACGCGAGACGCCCTCGAGCGCTACGGGCTGAGTGCTTACGTCAATCTCTTCCAAGCCCACCATCTGGCGTTCACCGACATCAGGGAGCAGATCCCGGGCTGGTGGGACCTGTCTCGCCTGCAGCGTCTGTACGACGAGTTCCTGGCTCAGTACGGCCCTGTGCTGGACAGCTATCGCGATCGCAAGACCCTGGACCCCGCCCAGGCGTTCGCCGACCACGTCAGCGCCCTCACGGACTGGCGCCGGCTGCCGTACTCCGACCCGGGGCTTCCCGCTGAGGTGCTGCCCGCGGACTGGAACGGCGTGAAAGCCGCCGAGACCTTCTTCGAACTGCACGACCTGCTGGCCAAGCCGGCCCACCGGTTCATCGAAACCGTGCTGAAGGACGCGTAAGCCGCCGGGCAGGCGGGGCGGTCCGGCGTCATCCTTCAACGAACGTGAAAGCGTCCCGGGGTCCGCACGTCAGGGGCGGAGCGGCGCGGGGCCCACGGACTGGCCCGGCACCAGGGTGCAGGGGATGAGGATGTGCGGCGGGCTGTCCTGGACCCCTTCGAGCTGGTCGATCAGCGCGTCCGCGGCGAGGCGGCCGAGCTGGGGAGCCGGTGCCGCCATGACCGTCAGGGACGGCTCGATCATCTCGCCGAGCTCGCGTGTGGTCGACGCCATGATGATGGAAAGATCGTCCGGCACGGTGCGGCCGAGTGCGCGCGTGCCTTTGACGAGCCCCGCCGAGGCCCCCTCGTTCACGAGGATCACGGCCGTCGTGTCCGGGTGGTCGTCGTGCAGGATGCGCGCGGCCTCCCTGCCGCCGGCCGAGGTGCCTTCCACCGGGAGGACGACGGGCGGACGGCCGAGCGCCGCCATCGTGTCGAGGTAGGCGGCCTCAGCCCGCATGATCCGGCCGGGCTCGTTTGCCGCCTTCGTCCGCTGGATGATCAGCGCGATGCGCTCGTGGCCGAACGAGCGGAGATGCTCGACCGCCTGGTCCATCGTGGTGGTGAAATCGATGTCGACGAACGGCAGGTCGTCGTTGTCGGTCCGGCCGATCAGCGTGAACGGGAGTCGCGAGGCGATGAGCCGGTCGACGCGGGAGTCGTGGATCTGCACCTCCATGAGCAGCGCCCCATCGACGAGGCCGCCGGCGAGCAGGTGCGACATCTGCTCGTCGGCGTTCACCGGCCACAGCACGAGGTCGTAGCCGCGCTCGCGGGCGCCGTGCGCGGCGCTCATGACGAACTGGATCACGGTCGCGTTGGGCCGGGCCTCGAAGTCCGGGTGCAGCAGCGCGAGGATGCGCGTGCGGGAGCTGGCCAGGGCGCGGGCGACGACGTTTCGCCGGTAGTCCAGCTCTTCGATGGCCGCTTCGATGCGGGCCCGGGTCTCCGGCGCGACGGGCTTGGTGCCGTTGATGACGAAGGAGACCGTGGCGATGGAGACGTTCGCACGCTGGGCGACGTCGCGCATCGTGACCATGGGTGCCGCCTCCCGGCTGCTGAGGGCGCGCGAGATGGGAGAAACTCGCGAGGCACTGCGACTATATCCCAAGGGCCTTCGTAAAACCGCTTAACTTCTTGTTGACATTGCCTGACGATCGGCGCAACATACTTCACAAGCACCAGCCGGTTAAGCGGTTTGATTGATCAGTGTCCATAGCCCGGAGCGATGCGGGCCCCCTTCCGCTCGTGCCGTGAAAGCGCAGGCGGACGGGCCGCCGTGACCCTACATGACCCATTTCCAGCGTTGACTCCGTGGTCCGACTCGATGAAAAGCCCCCACCCGCCGTGCACCGTCGAGGAGGCGGTCATGCACGGATACGCCGGATGCATTCCGGTTCCGCAGAAGGAGTACTTCTCTCATGGAGACAGCACGGAAGCGCCGCGGTAAGGCGCCCAAAGTGACTGTCGCGGCAGCGGCCCTCCTCCCCCTCACCCTGACCGCCCTGACCGGATGCGGCGGAGCGGGTGCTGCCGACGCTCAAGCGAAGAACACATTGACGATCCAGGACTATTACGACGAGGCGCATGATCCGATCTACCACGCGTGCGCGAAGAGCCTCGGCGTCGACATCGAGATCAACCACATCCCAGGGCCGGGGCTGATCCCCAAGGTGCTTCAGCAGAGCTCCTCGCGCACCCTTCCCGACGTGCTGATGCTCGACAACCCCGACGGGCAGCAGATAGCCGCCTCCGGCGCGCTCGCACCGCTGACCGACTACGGCGTGAGCGGAGAGGGCCTGGTGCCATCCGTCGTGAAGGCCGGCACGTACGAGGGAAAGCTGTACGGCCTCGCCCCCGCCGTGAACACCCTCGTCATCTTCTACAACAAGGACCTGTTCCAGGCCGCCGGCATCACCTCACCTCCCAAGACGTGGGACGAGCTGCGTGCGACCGCGAAGAAGCTGACCACGCAGGACCGTTACGGCTTCGCGATGAGCAACATCAACACCTACGAGGGGACGTGGCAGTTCCTGCCGTTCATGTGGAGCAACGGCGGCTCGGAGGAGGACATCACGACTCCGGAGACCGCGCAGGCGCTGCAGCTCCTCGTCGACCTGCAGAACGACGGGTCCATGTCCAAGAGTTCGGTCATCTGGAGCCAGGACGACGTGATCGACCAGTTCATCGCGGGGAAGGCCGCGATGGTGGTCAACGGCCCATGGCAGATCCCCACGCTCAACGAGCAGAAGGACGTGAACTGGGGCACGTTCACGGTCCCCACGCGGGTGGCGTCGCAGGACCCGGTGGCCCCGCTCGGTGGTGAGATGTTCACGGTGCCGCGGACCGGCGACAAGGCCAAGATGGCCAAGAGCGGGCAGTTCGTGAAATGTCTCGTCTCATCGGCGAGCCAGCTCCAGTCGGCCGAGGTCAGGCAGAACATCCCGGCGGACCCGGGCGTCGCGCAGAAGTTCGGGGAGTCCAGCCAGACGGTCATGCCGTTCGTCGGCGCCGTGCGGAACGCGCGCTCGCGCACCGGGATTCTCGGGCCTGACTGGCCCAAGGCGGCCACGAAGATCTACAACGCTGTGCAGATCGCGCTGACGGGTCTGGCCACACCGGCCGAAGCACTGCGGCAGGCACAGGGCGAGTAGCCACTCGACAACGAGGCGGCCCGTCCCGAGGCACGCGGGCTCCTCGGTCTTCATCGAAAGGAGTGGCTCATGACGTCAGCCAACCTCAGCATCACCGCCGCAGGAGACTCGCTCGGCAGGCTGGGCCGCAAGGCGGCATGGATGCGCCTGTTCCGGCGGCACGCGCAGTGGCTGTTCTGCCTGCCCGCCATCCTGTTCGTCGCGTTCTTCTTCGGATACCCGATCGTCCAGAACATCGTCATGGGTTTCCAGGAGTACGGGGTCTCGACCTTCTACAGCGGCGAGGCGCCCTGGGTCGGCCTGGCCAACTACGTGACGACCTTCTCCAGCCGCCTGTTCACCACGACCCTGGTGAACACGGCGCTGTTCACGATCGGGTCGATCTCGTTCCAGTTCGTGATCGGGCTGGCCCTGGCGCTGTTCTTCAAGCGCACCTTCCCGTTGAGCGGTTTCCTGCGGTCGTTGTTGCTGCTGCCGTGGCTGCTGCCCTTGATCGCCTCCAGCGCGGTGTGGAAGTGGATGCTCGACCAGGAGAGCGGCGTCCTCAACCAGTTTCTCGGCCTGTTCGGCGTCGATCCGGTCCCGTGGCTGGTCGATCCGACCCTCGCGCTCATCGGGGTCATCGGCGTGAACATCTGGCTCGGGATACCGTTCAACGTCGCGATCCTCTACAGCGGTCTGCAGGCGGTTCCGCGCGAGCTGTATGAGGCGGGATCGCTGGACGGCGCAGTCGGGTGGAAGGCGTTCAGGCACATCACCTGGCCGAGCATCAGATCCGTGGTCAGCGTCGTCCTGGTGCTCGGCGTCGTCTACACGCTCAAGGTCGTCGACATCATCCTCGGCCTGACCGGCGGCGGCCCGGCCAACTCCACTCAGACCCTGGCGACGAACGCCTACAACAAGTCGTTCGTCGAGTTCAACTTCGGGGAAGGCGCCGCGATCAGCAACGTCCTCATCGTGGTGTCGCTCGTCTTCGCCATGGTCTACCTCTTCATCTCCCGGCGGGAGGCCCACGAGTGAACACGTCATCGACCGTCCGCCGGCTGCCCATGACGGTGCTGGGCATCTTCTTCCTCGCCGTGATGATCTTCCCCGTCTACTGGATGCTCAACAGCAGCCTGCAGGCGGATTCCGGCGCCGCCTCCACCGAATTCCTCCCGCTCAACGCGACGTTCTCCGGATATGCGCAGGCCCTGGAGGAACAGGGCCCGAACTTCGTCACCAGCCTGATCGTCGCCCTGGGAACGGTCGTGCTGACCCTGGTCATCGCCACGCCCGCCGCCTACGGCCTGGCGCGCTTCCGTACCCGGGGCAGCAGCGTGTTCCTGCTGGTGTTGCTGATCACGCAGATGATCCCCGTCATGGTCATCGCCAACGCGCTCTACCCCCTCTTCAACTCGCTCTTCCTGATCAACAACGTCCTCGGCCTGATCCTCGCCAACACCGCCGCGGGCATCCCGTTCGCCGTGCTGCTCATCCGCGCGTTCATGGGCGCCATTCCCGGGGCGCTCGTGGAGGCCGCGATGGTGGACGGGGCGGGCAACCTGCGGGCGTTCCTCTCGATCGTCGTACCGATCAGCAAGAACGCGATCGTGACCGCCGCGCTGTTCACCTTCCTGTCGGCGTGGAGCGACTTCCTCTTCGCCCTGACCCTGACCAGCACCCCCGAGGTGCGGCCCATCACCCTGGGCATCTACGACTACATCAGCGCGAACACCCAGGACTGGAGCGCCGTCATGGCGACCGCGGTGCTCGCCTCCGTCCCGGCGGCCCTGCTGCTGATCTTCGCCCAGCGCTACATCGCGGCAGGCGCCGTCAGCGGCGCCGTCAAGTGAATCCCTTGAAGAAAGGACACGTCATCATGCGACCTCTTCACGTCACCGTGTGGGGTGAGAACCGGCACGAGCAGGCCGAGCCCAGTGTGGCCAAGATCTATCCGGACGGCATGCACAACGCCATCCGCCGCGGCATCGAGGGCTGGCTGGGGGAGAAGGCGACCGTCGCCACGGCCACGCTCGACGACCCCGAGCACGGCCTGACCGAGGAGGTGCTCGCCGGGACCGACGTGCTCACCTGGTGGGGCCACGCCGCGCACGCGGAGGTGTCCGATGAGGTGGTCGATCGGGTGCACCGGCACGTCCTGTCGGGCATGGGCCTGGTGGTGCTGCACTCGGGTCACTGGTCGAAGATCTTCACCAAGCTCATGGGCACCACGTGCACGCTGCGCTGGCGCAGCGCCAACGATCGCGAGCTGGTCTGGACGGTGAACCCGGCCCACCCCATCGCCCGTGGCATCCCCCACCCCATCGAGATCCCCGCCCAGGAGATGTACGGCGAGCAGTTCGACATCCCTGAGCCCGACGAGCTGATCTTCATCAGCTCCTTCACCGGCGGCGAGGTGTTCCGCAGCGGCTGCACCTTCCGGCGCGGCAACGGCAAGATCTTCTACTTCAGCCCCGGCGACCAGGACTATCCGGTGTATCACCATCCGGACGTGCTGCACGTCATCGCCAATGGCGTCGAGTGGGCGGTCGGCGACCGGTCCCGGCGCGAGCTGCCGATCCTGCTGCGCTACGAGATGGGCGACTTCTTCAACGGGCACGGCTACCAGGGTGCGATGCACAACAAGGAGAACGCCGAGTGAGCGCTTTCGCCCGCGTCGCCGATCCGGCGCGCCCGCTCCGCGTGGTGCAGGTCGGGGCAGGCGCGATGGGCCTGGCCTGGATGCGTACCCTGACCGCGTCCGACGACGTCGAGCTCGTCGGGGTGGCCGACCTCGACGTCGATCGGGCGCAGGCGGCCGTACGCACGGTCGGCGCCGACGCCAAGGTGGACGTCTCGCTCGGCGGCCTGCTGGCGGCCACCGAGCCGGACGCCGTCGTGAACGTCACCGTCCCGGCCGCCCACGGCGAGGTGAACGTCGAGGCGCTGTTCGCCGGGGTCCCGGTCCTGTGCGAGAAGCCCGCCGCGCCGACGCTGGCCGAGGCGGTCGTCCAGGTCGCCGCCGCTGAGGCGACCGGCCGGCTGCTGATGATCAGCCAGTCGCGCCGCTACTACGCCGCCCTGGCGGAATACCGGCGCCGGGTTGCCGAGCTCGGCACCCCCGGCCTGCTCACCACCGACTTCTTCCGCGGTCCGCGCTTCGGCGGCTTCCGCGACGAGATGGAGCAACCGCTGCTGGTGGACATGGCCATCCACGCCTTCGACGCCGCCCGCTACCTGCTCGACGCGGAGCCGGTCTCGGTCAGCTGCGAGAGCTGGAATCCCGCCTGGAGCTGGTACCGGGGCGACGCCGCGGCGACGGCGACGTTCCTCTTCGACGACGGCACCCGTTACGTGTACACCGGCGCCTGGTGCGCCGACGGGCTGGAGACGTCCTGGAACGGCCAGTGGCGGGCGGCCGGCTCCGGGGGCGCCGCGACCTGGGACGGCGAGGACCGCGTCACCTCCAGCGTGAGCGGCGCGGCGGACGTGCCGCCGGGCGCCAACGAGCAGATCGGCGGCGCGCTGGAGGAGTTCGTGGGGGCGCTGCGCACGGGCGTGGAGCCGTCGGGGGCGATCGCCCGCAACATCATGAGCCTCGCCATGGTCGAGGCGGCGGTGCGGTCGGCGGAGTCGGGGGCGCGGGTCCACCTCGACGCGTTGATGGACCAGGCCCGCCACGACGCGCTGTCCCGTACCGTCCGCGAGGAGATCCGCGCGCGGCTCGAGTCCTGGGAGCCGCGGCGCCGCTGACGGCCTGTTCCCGCAGCACAGAGAGCACGTGGAGGGTGAAGGCCTTGGTCTAGTACGTACGGGCGCGGAGGCCCGGTTCACTCCTATGCCGGATGGCGGTGGGGCCGGAGCAAGGGTGATGGAACCCCACACAATGGGGCAATGGCATACCCTCCACAACCTCCCCCGGAAGATCCGTGGGGTCCGCAGGCACAGGGAGCACCGCAGGAGCACGTCCGGCCCGGGTACGGTCAGCCGGGACATGGCCCCCAGCCGCGGCAAGGGGGCCCGCCGGACGGCTTCGGCCGTCAGCAGGGCCGGCATGGCGCACTCGGGTCACCCGGCCCGCAGGGTCCGCACAACCCCTACGACCCCCCGAGCGTCTACGGGGACCCGCAGAGCCTCTACGGCGGTGCCCAGAGCCCGTACGTCCTGCAGAACCAGTACGGCTCGCAGCACCAATACGGCCACGGCGACCCGTACGGCAGGCTCCAGGACCAGTACGACTACGGTCTGCCGCCCAAGCGCAACAGCACGCTGATCATCGGGTTGTCCATCGGCTTGGGCCTCCTCCTCCTGGCCGGTGGCACGGTCGGCGCGGTCTCCTACCTCAACGCCTCCGGCTCCAAGCCTTCCGTCGCCCTGCCGAGCACGGCGGTCCCCACGACGGCGCCTTGGCAGTCCGACTCCCCGTCGAAGGAGCCGTCGGACGAGCCCACCGAGCCGGCCGCCGAGCCCACGGGCAGCCCGGCCACCTCGACGAAGGCCCAGCCGGGATCGCCGATCGCCCACACCGAGTTCGACGACTGGAAGTTCGACCTGACCGGCATCAAGTTCGACGCCAACAAGGTTGAGGGCTGGACGTACGACACGTGCGATCCGGTGGACGGCGAGGGCGTGCTGGCCAGGAACAAGTGCGAGCGCGCCGTCCAGATCGCCTACTCGGCGTACCGCGGGCACCTCAAGGCGGTGCAGGTCATCATGGCGTTCCCCAGCGACAAGGCCGCCAAGGCCACCGCCAACCGGCTGGCGAAGCTCACCTCGAACGCGGTGAACATCCGCCGGGACATGACCCACACCACATACGCATACGGGAGGATCCGCACGAACGTGGCCAAGAAGTATGTGGTCGCCACGATCGTCACCGCGGACAACACGGCCAAGTCCAAAGCCGACAAGTTCCACCTCTACCTGCAGGCCGACTCCGTCGGCTACTTCCTGCTGCGCGACGTGACCGTCACCAGCTGACGCCCACCCGGAGAGCGACGCCATCGGGTCATGCCCCCGAGTGCAGGAATGCCGCCCAGGTCGAGGGCTGCCCAGGCCTGGCCTCGCGCATGCGGCGCGTGGCCAGGTGCAGGGCGAGCGCGCCGGGAATCCGGATCGGAGCGTCGATCGTCTCCCGTAGCTCTCGGTGGAAGTCGGCGGCCATCGTCGCCGCGACGTGATCGCCGATCTCCCACAGTGTGGCGACGGCCTGGGCGTAGCCGGCCAGCTGGAAGGCAGAGGCCAGGTGGATCGCCTCGTCGGCGAGCTTGGCGCTGCCGCGGGCGGTCGCGCAGGCGGAGAGGTAGGCCAGCTCGGCGTGGTCGAGGTGGAGCCGGCTGATCTCGGTGACGTTCAGCGGCCCGTCGTCCAGCAGGAGATGGCTCGCCGACGGGTCGTACGGGTCGCTGCCGGCGTGGCAGGCGAAATGCGCGACGGTCGCGTCGGGCAGCGCGGCCAGCACGGCGGCGCGGGACGCCTGCGGGCCGATGAGCGCCAGGCCGTGGACCCGGGCGGTGACCTCGACGGCCTCACGCGCGGTCTCTGGCAGCGCGGCATGGCCGGGGGTCGCCGGCATGGCCACGGTCAGGCCGGCGCGACGCGACGGCACAGGACGGGAGCGGCTGTGCAGCAGGGCGCGCAGGGTGGGCGTGTACGACGAGACGGCGCGATCGAGGACAGACGCGCCGGCGATCGTGTGACGGCCGGCGGCGTGCAGAGGAAGCGCATTGAGCGGCCCGGTCGGCGACCACCACAGCCGAGGCCACGACCCGTCTTCCGGAGGTTCGGCGAAGCCCAGCTCCGTCAGCACCGGTTCGGCCAGGACGTCCCACAGCCAGCCGAGGGTGTCGAGCAGCACCCCCTGCGCCTGGCCGGCCAGCAGCTCCGAGCCGGTCCGCACGGTGCGGATCGCGGTGTGGAACGCCTCTGCCTGCTCGATGAGCTCGGCGGCACGCAGGTCAGGCAGCCGCACTAGGCGGACGCCGTCGGCGCACAGAGCCAGCGCGTCGCAGCGGCGCGGGTTGACGTTGACGGTCACCACCGGCCCTTCGGCGGCGGCCGGCCCCAGGTCCGGCATGCCCAGCGGCAGCGGCATGAGGAACCGCCCGAACTCGGGCAGCGCCTGGATCCGGCCGACCAGCTCGCTCCACTCCGCGGCCATGTCGTGTAAGCGCCCGAGTTCGTCCAGCGTCGGTTCATAGCCGAGATCGGTGCTGACCTCGCGGATCCGCTCGCGCAGGGCGACGAAACGCTCAGCCAGCCGGGAGTCGGCGGCCCGCAGGTTCTCCAGCTCCCTGCGTGCGTTGAGCGCGCTGGAGTGCAGCAGCGCGCGCCCGTCCTCCAGCGCTTCCAACGCCGCCGGAGCGTCGCTGCGGTGGATCGCGGATACGGCCTCGTCCGAGGACAGGCGGGCCAGGCCGCGCGAGGGCAGGTCGTGCTCGCTCGGCGAGGCCGCCGCCAGGGCACGGAACCTGGCGCGGGATAGCGCCGCCATTCCCCACGCCATCACGAGCCGCCTGGCCTGCGCCACGTCGCCGGCGACGATCCGGCGGGTCAGGCTGACGGCCTCCTGATAGTCCGATTCCTCATGGGTGAGGTGGTATTGGTGGAACAGCGCGTGTGCGAGGGTCTTCAGCGTCGTCGTGTGCTCCGGGTGATCCTCCGGCAGGGCGGCAAGCTTCCCGCGGGCGTGCTTCAGCGTGTCCTCGAGCACGGCGAGGGTCTCGAACGGGGACAGCAGCGAGGTTCTCATCATGGTCATGTCGCCGACCAGGGTGGCCGACATGTTCATGGAGCTCATCAGCGATGGAAGCACCTCCATCAGCCGGGTCAGCAAGGCGACCGTCTCCCCGATCTGCCCGATCCCGCCCGGTTCGCCGAGGCCGCCCTGCCGCCGGAGCAGCTGGATCATGAGCTGGTTCACCGCCAGCAGGGGGCGTTCGGGATGGTCGTCCGGCAGCTCCCGCAGCAGGCGTTCGGTCAGGTCGAGCACCTCGTCGAAACTCGCCGTGTCGACAGGCGTCGAAGGCGGCTCGTCGGGGGCGAACAGCTGCGTCAGCATCGCGTCGAGCTGATCGTCCGCGCTCAGGTGGCTTGATCGCCGCCGCATGAACTCGAACGCCTTGCGTTCCAGGTCGGTGTCCGCGCTGTCGCGCAGGAAACCGGCCAAGAGGTCCATGAGCTGCGCGTGATGCCCCTCGCCGTCGGACGGGGCGATGCCCAGCAGCCGGGCGACGACGGCGAACATGTCGTCCGGTTCGTTCGAGACCTCGCCGCCGGCGGCCGGGATCGCCCGTGCGATGAGTCCGGTCAGGTCGTCCACGCGGCGCCGCGTCTCGGGGTCGAGCCGGCGGGTGGCGGACGGCCTCGGGGGCCGCCGCAGCTCGGCCCTGGCGAGCAGCCTCAGCCGGGCGCGCCGTTCGGGGCCGTGCTCGGGGGTCTGCTGCACGGCCCGGCGCAGGGCGGAGACGGCCTCGTCCAGTACGGCGGGATCGGCCTCGCTGGTGGCATCCGCCCAGAGCAGCAGCGAGGACCCCAGATCGGCGAGAATCTGCGGAAGGTTCTGATCCGCGCTCGTCGCCGTGTCCACGGCCAGGCGGAACAGCTCGATGGCCTCGGACAGCAGCGCCGTGTCCCGGGTCCTGAGAGCCTTGGCCTTCACCGCCAGGGCCAGGCCATTGGCGCAGCGGGCATGGTTCGAGTGCTCTCGTGGGGTGCCCTGGAACGCCTCTCTGAGCACCGCGAGGGCCTCGTCGAGGTTCGGCGGCTCCGGACTCCCATCCGGTGGCGTCAGCACGTCGCTCAGCATGAGCGCATACCCGAGATTGCTCAGGACCGTCGCACGGGAGGGATGATCGGGCGGCAGCGGGTGCAGGGCCCGGCGCAGCAGCCCGATCGCGGCCTCGCCGTCGATGCGCCGGTGCAGCCGGGTGAAGCGTTCGAGCACGAACATGGCCAGGTTGGACAGCGCCTCTGCGGACGCGTGCGTCCGCTCTTCCCCCACTGGGTCGTCTGGACCGAGCCACTCGCTGAACGAGGAGCGCACCTGGCCGGGCAGCGCGTCCGGCGTGGCCAGATAGAAGGGCATCAGGAGGACGAGCGCGCGGCCCCACGCTTCCTGCTGTCCCTGGTCCTCGAACATGACCGCCGCGCGTAACCAGTGCAGCAGCCCGACCGCGGACAACACCTCCTCATCCACGCCGTCCTGCGTGGCGAGGAACTCGAGCAGCCGCTCGGCCTCGGCCAAGGCCTCGGGGTCGAGAACGGCGGCGCCGTCGCCCGTGCCGGACACCGTGGCGAGCCGAGTGCGAAGCGCGGTGAGCAGCTGGTCACGCATGGTCGCCCTCTCCGTCAGGTGGACTTACGGAACCTCTCGCTGATCGTCTTTCCTCGTCCCGGGCGGACCGGCCGAGTCTCGTCGTCGAACCGCTCGAGCAGATCGTCCAGATAGACGTCCACGGTGGCCTCGACCAGTTCGGCGTAGACGTCGGCGGCCGCTCTCGCCCGCCGCCACGCGACCAGCCCGGCGCACAGCCCGATCATGGCGCTCGGCCACCACACCACGCCCACCGCGGCGTACAGCGCGGCCCACCCGCCCAGGGCGGTCGCCTCATCGAAACGTTGCCTGCTCTCGGTGAGCGGCTCGCGCGCCGAGTCGGGGAGCAACAGCCACAGGCGTGGCCAGGCGGCGCCCAGGTCCAGGCCATACTGCTTGCGCACCCTGGTCGCGGGGGCGTGCAACCGGTCGCCGGTCCAGGTCGGCCGGCGTGGCTCGGTCAGCGCGACGGCGTTCCTCAGCTCGGCGAGCTCGCCGAGACGGGCGTGATCGCCGTCGGCCTCGGCATTGTGGTAATCCTGCCTGAGCCGGTTCCAAGCCCGCCTGCGCCGCTCGATGAGCGCGGTCGCGAGCGGCCGGGCGACGGCCGGCCACCTCCCGGCCAGCAGATATTCGACGGGCCTGCCGAGCGATCGCGCGACGAATCCGACCGCCGAGGACGCGACGAGCAGGACGACCAGCAGCACCGCGGTCCGCACCAGGTCGGCCTGCTGCTGACCGCCGGCCGCCGCGGTGAGCTCGATCAGCTTTCGCCAGAGCAGTCCCGCATCCGCCCAGTGCCGCTGTCCGAGAATGGCCGCCATCGTGGCGACGGCCGTGAACACCAGCCCGGGCAGGACGAGCAGAGCGACCCACCGCTCCGCGACCTTTTTGCCGAGTTCGGCGAGGAAACCTGTCATGCCGCGTTCTCAGCTCTCGGCCACGAAACGCAGCGCCTGCTCGTGGATCTCGCAGGTGGGTAATTCCGCGTCGACTTCGCGGCGGACGACGCGCGTGCAGGTCCCCTTGGGGCACACGTAGTCGCCGATGACCGGCCCCCGTTCGGAGTCCAGCGGCGTGGGCAGCGAGGAGCGCTGCCGGGACCTGGTGTCTTCCGGCTCGGTCCTAGGGCTGTCGATGCCCAGCTGGGCCAGGAATCGATCGATCGGCTCGCCGCGACGAGCGGCCAGCACCGTCTGCGCCACGATGGCGCGGCGGCCGCTCGACGCGGGGCCGCGCAGCAGCGTGCGCAGCTGCGGCAGGGCGGCGCAGAATACGCCCAGCGCCTCCTGGTCGGGCTCCGCCGTCACGGTTTCCCTCCCGATGCGACCCCTCGACAGTGAAAGAGATCCTAACCGCATCGCCGGGCCAGGGCTGCTCGTCCGTGTGACGTTGACGCCCTGGCCTCAGGCGTGTCCGTCCATGAGGGCGACCAGCCGCTTCGGCGCGATCAGGCGGTAGCTGTCCCTGATCAGCTCGTCGATCTCATCCCAGTCCTGCTCCACGTCCAGCTGGGCGCCGACCCACCCCTTGCCGCCGACGTACGCGGGCACGAAGAAGCGCTCCGGGGCGGAAGCCACCAGGGCCTCCTGCACGCCCGGACCGGCCTTGAACATCATCGTCAGCCCGTCCTCGCTGGTCATCAGGAACAGCTTGTCCCGGACCCGGAACGAGGGCGCCGTGTGGCCACCGAACGGCTTCTCGACCGCCTCCGGCAGAGACAGGCAGATCTCCCGCAGCCGCGCCCCCACCTCGTCGTCAATCACGCACGGTATCGTACGCCTGTTCTACAACTCCCGAGAAGCCCGGCACACGACCTCCTAGCCTCTGGCCGTGGGGTCAGGGGCGCGAGGTGGGGGACGGCGTGCTCTCGTTGCGGGCGCCCTCGACCTGGGTGGTGGTCAGCGGCGCGACGACGTTGTTGGCCAGCGCGGTCGCGGCCGTGGTGGCGATGGCGATGGCGGCGGCGGCCAGCGGCGCGGCCAGCGTACGCAGCATGCGGATGCTCCTGATGCGCGCCCAGGGCTCACCGGCCAGCCGCATCAGCCGCCATTCCCACCAGAGTCCCAGCCCGATGCTGACGACCGCGATGTTGCCTGCGGCGACGAGGGTGCCGATCAGCGCCTCGTCCGCCGTGGATTGCGGCGTCACGGCCAACGTCGGTGCGGTGATGGCGGCGAGCGTCTGGACGTAGCCGGGCAGTTCGACAAGGAGCGCGGCCACCAGTAGCGCGAGCGATTTTGCGATCGGGTTGCCGCCGCGCACCCGCGGATAGAAGTAGCCGAAGATCATGCAGAGGGCGGGCAGCGAGATCAGCGCCATCGCAGCCAGCAGCGGCTTGGTGTTCTCGCTGCGCCAGATGTCGATGGAGACGATGACCCGTACCGTCGAGAAGGGCAGCGAGAGGAGCGTCCCCATGGCGAGCGCGGCCAGCGCGTTCTGCCACGGCGTCCGCCCGGCGACGGTGGCGAGGGCGTAGTCGGAGTCGACCGGCCCGGCGTGCTGGTCGCTTGCCCGTTCCAGCTCCGTGCGCTGCTCCTCGAAGGCGGCCGGCGAGCCGTCGCCCCCCTGTCCCTGCCGCAGCAGGCCGGTCAGGGCGAGGCGGACGGAGCGGCGCCTGATCATGTCACGGACGAGGGTCCGGTGTTCGGGCTGGGACACCGGTGTCGCGCCCGTCGCGGTGGCGCGGGGCAGCAGCCAGGCGATGCCCGCCCAGGCCAGCAGCATCGTCAGCCCTAGGTACTCGAGGTTCACGGCCAGTCCGCTCAGCACGAGCATGAAGAACACGGCCGTGTAATAGGCGGTCGCGGCGGTCAGGGCAGCGGTTTCCTCGCCGATGCGGCGTACCCGGACGATCAGCGCTGCCATGGCCAGCAGCAGCGCGCCGAACGCCGCGAAGGAGTAGACCGAGTTCAGGATGTCCAGGACCCGCTCGGCGTGCCATCGCATCGTCGTCCACTCGGGGATGACCGCGTAGGACTGGACGCCGATCGTCGTCGACACGGTCACGGCGTATATGCCCGCGGTGCGCATGGACCATCGGTGGCTCGCCTCCGTGACCCAGCCGACGGCCAGGACGGACAGGCACACGGCGAGCAGCGCGAACCACACCGCAGGGCCGGGGAAGATCCCGCCCACCATGGCCCGTCCCGCCGGCAGCGCGCCGACGGTCAGCGTGACGAGCGCGATGACCGGCAGCGCACGCCGCCACCGGGGGACCGCCGCCACCGCGCCCGCGGCGACCGCGGCGGCGACCGGCCCCCACAGGGTGACCGCGTTGCCGGTGAGCACCCACAGTCCCCACACCGAGAGCACGATGCCGGCCACCGCCGCCGCTCCGGCCGCGACCAGCGTCGGACGGACGTCGCTCACAGCGCGGGCGGCGGAGATGAGCGACAGAAGCGGAATGCCGACCGTCAGGATGAGCACGGTCCCGGCTCCAAGCGGAGAGATGGCCAAGACGTAGGCGACCAGCGGCATGGCCACGAGCACCCAGTTGCGGCGGCGGCGCCACCATGCGCCCCCGAGTGCCCGGGCGAGGGCGTACAGCAGGGCCAGCCCGGCCGCTCCCGCGAAGACGGCCCGCAGCGCCGTCCAACTCCGCGGGAGGAAGTTGAGCTCAGGTGAGTCAGTCGCAACGTCCTCCGGCTCGGCGCCTTCGATGTAAGAGCCGGCCACTACGGAATCTGTGAGGTAACCGGCCACGGACGCGGTCTGGCCGTCCTTGAGGAAAGCGGCCTTCATCGAGCTCCAGGCATTCATGCGCAGGTAGTGCCGGTCCTGGCTCAGCGGCGGCGAGCCGCGGGTGCCGCCCACCGTCCAGCCGGTGGCGGATACGACGAGCTCGTGCGCCGTCAGGGGAAGCCCGTCTTCGCCGTCGGGCGGCGAGAACTCGACTCCTACGAGGCCGCCGTCGTCGGGGTCGGCGAAGCCATAGGTCCGGCCGGTGAAGGTGACGACGGCCTGGCTCGCGCCGCGCTCCAGCCGTACGACGGGCGTGTCGAAGACGACCGCCAGGTTGGTGGAGCCCGGGTCCGGGGCGACGTCGCCCAGCCTCGTCTCGGCGAATCTGTCGGGGAGAAGTGCAGCGGCCCCCGACCGCAGGGCGGCCACGTCGGGATCGTCGGCCGGCAGCCGGAGCTCGTGCGTGACCGTGAACTCGTAGGGAATGTCGTCCGGCTCGTTGTCGTCGGCGATCGCCGCATCCCGGTGGGTGCGCCAGGCGCCGGGATCGGCCTGGGTGAGCGTGACGTACGTGGTCGCGATCCGGCGGAGTCCGGCCGGCCGAGCTCCGGTGGATGGGGTGGGAGTGACCGGGCCCTTCGTGACGACGAGCTCGGCGCTGCCGACCTGGCCGTCGTCCTCGCACGTGACGATCACTCGGTACTTGCCGGGGCTCAGGTTCTCTTCGAGGTCCACCTCGCCGTACCCCGCGGTCTGGTCGAGACTCTGGTCGGGGACGAAGGCGTCAGAGATCACGTCGGCGGTGTTGGTCTCGCAGGAGGCAATCACCCGCACCGAGTCGGTCCCGGTCGGCACCTGCGGCGGGTCAAGGGTCACCCGCAGCGGGGCGGGCGATTCGTCCTCGGCAGAGTACGGGTCCGGGATGGGCGGCACGTCCATGCGTGTCACCGCCAGCAGACCGCCGGCGACGGCCATGAGAACGGCCCCCACGCCCAGCCACCGTGCCGTCCGGCGACGCGGCCGGGATTCTTCTTGTGCCCCCACACCACGCATGTTCCAGCCCAAGCCCGCGTAGCAGGAAAGGAAGATGCGAAATCGTGATCACTACCTCGAAGGACACCACTACCGATGGTTGTCGTCCTGCGTTGGATGGCGCCATCTCACCCCCGCCGAGGAGGCGAGGAGCACCGTAGCCGGCGCACCTGCGCGGACGAGGCGGGTTCAGGAGACCGGGGTGTCCTGGCGCGCGGCGAAGAAGGCATCGAGTGCCGCCTGCTGCTCGCCGGTGAAGGCACGGCGGGGGAGGAAACCGGTGAACTGCCTGTTGACAAAGAACAGCCAGAACTCCGGGGTGGTGACGACCGGGCCGAACAGGGACCATCGCGTCGTGGTGGTGGACTGCTCGGTCTCAACCTTGTAGCCGTCGCCGGTCAAGTGAAGTGTGGTGGGCACGCAGAGGAAGGCGAGTCGTCGCCTCCCTGTGCGGCGGAGCGACCACGACACCACGACGGGGGAGACGGCCGCTCCGACGAACATGGCGATGCCGATGCTCACGCTGCCTATCAGGACGCAGAGGAGTCCGCATCCTGCCAGGACCGAGAGCAGGATAGTGAGGAGGGCTCTGAACTGGAGCTTGACGCCTTGCTGGAGGGCCCGGGCCACTTCCTCGGGGGAGGGCTGATACCTGACCGTGAAGTCCACTGCGCATGCCTTCGTCTATGAGGGGTGACTCATCATTCACGGTCCTGATCAAGGTTGCAATTCTCACCACGAACGCCGGACGTTCGGACCCCGCCTGGGCACCGGTGTGGCGGAGCTGTTCACTCGGGTGCTTTGCGGGAATCGTCCCGTGTTCGGTTCCGGGCCATCCGCAAGTCCTTGACTGCCGGGGCACCTAATTCACTCGTGAAATGAGGACGTACATGCGCCGGAAAAGTCTTTCGGCCTTGGCGACGGTCGTGACCGTACTGGCTGTGAACGGGCCTGCTGCGGCGGCCACGTCTGAAGACTCCTTCTTCGGTGGAAAGCTGCCGCTGAGCGCGCCGCCGGTGACGACCACCGTGGCGCCCGGCGTGACGCTGACCGCGATGTCGCTCGGAGCCAAGGACGCCGGCGACTACTGGACCGTCCACGTGTACCTGCCGGGCACGGTCGACGGGCCGCTCAACACGGCCAACACCGCGTTGGGCACGAAGGAGATCGCCGACCGGGTGACCGGGGCTGTGCGGCAGAAGGGGTTCGAGCCGCGGATCGAGGAGGTCGCCTCGCCGGCGTTCGCCGATCACCCGGCCGGTACGCTCGGCTGGACCGTAAGGGTCGGGCAGTACGCCACCAGCGCCGAGGCCTCGGCCGCGCTCTCCAAGATCAGGGCGGCCGGTTTCGCCGGGGGCACCCGCTACACCGCGCAGGACGGCATCGACCCCGGCGCGCCCCAGAAGGTGCACGTGCTCCGCGTGGACTTCCGGGAGTTCGGCGGCACGGTCGGCACCGACTTCGGCCCGGCGCTGAACGGAACGGAGAAGCTGACCGACCTCGCCGCCGCGGCGGGCGCGGTGGCCGGGATCAACGCGCAGTGGTTCTACAACAGCGCGCCCGGCGGCATGTACGTCAAGGACGGCAAGCTGATCGGCTCGGCCACGCAGGGCCGGGCAGGAATCAAGATCGCCAGGGGTGGGCGTTCGGTGGACGTGGACGCGTACACCGCCCACGTGACCCTGCGCGCCGGCCGGGAGAGCGTCGAGATCGACGGTGTCAACCGGGTGCCGGGCGAGATCTGGAACTGCGGCGGCGTCGGCGGTGACCAGCCGACGGAGAAGCCGCAGCACGACCTGAAGTGTACGGACGGCAGCGAGCTGGTGCTGTTTACCCCCGAATGGGGCGCGCCGCCTGCCGGCGCGGGAGCCGAGGTCGTGCTGGACGCGGGCGGCAAGGTGACGGCGGTGAACAGCTCGCGTGGTGCGAGCGTTCCGGCCGGCGGGTCCACCGTGCAGGCCATCGGCGACAGCTCCGCCTGGCTGCTCGAACACGTGAAGGTGGGTGAGCGGGTGCACGTGAGCGAGCGCGTCGAGGACAGCAGGGGCCGGCGCGTGGCACTGACCCCGGACACCACCATCCTCCAGGTCGGGCCCACCCTCGTCAGGGACGGAAAGGTGTCGGTGAACGCGGCGGCCGACGGACTGATCCGCGAGGGCGCCGACCGGACGTTCACCTACAACTGGGCCGTGCGGAGCAACCCGCGGTCGATGGTCGGCATGGACGATCGGGGGCGGCTCATGCTAGTGGTGGTCGACGGGCGGCAGGACGGCTACAGCGAAGGGCTCGGGATCGCGCAGACCGGTGAGCTCATGAAGCTGCTCGGCGCGCGGGAGGCGATTAACCTCGACGGCGGCGGCTCCAGCGTCATGGTGACCTCGGGCACCGGCATCGTGAACCGGCCCTCCGACGCGACGGGCGAGCGCTCGCTCGGCAACGTCCTCCTCGTTCGCCCGTAGCCGATCGGGCGCTCGCCCGCCGCCGGTCCGGTCGAGCGCTCCCGGCCGTCGGCCGCCCAGCATCGATCACGATGCTGGGCCCGCTGTCGCCCGTGCGAGATTGACGCCGCTGGCGATGACCCCGATGTGGCTGAAGGCCTGCGGGAAGTTGCCCATGAAGGCGCCCGTCGAGGGGTCGATCTGCTCGGGCAGCAGCCCGAGCGGGCTCGCCCGGGCGCACAGCGAGGCGTAGAGCTCCTCGGCCTCGCCGATACGGCCCTGGTAGGTGAGGTTGTCGGCCAGCCAGAAGCTGCACAGCACGAAGGCGCCCTCGTCGCCGGCGATGCCGTCAGGGGAGCTGTCGTGCAGGTAGCGGTAGAGCAGGCCGTCGCCGGCCGACAGACGCTCGGCGATCGCGGCTGCCGTGGCCACCATGCGCGGATGATCGGCGGGGATGACGTACCGCAGGGGAAGCGCGAGCAGGCTGGCGTCCAAGCCGCCGCTGCCGTCGAGATGCTCGGTCAGGGTCTGCGCGTCCTCGTCCCAGGCCTGCTCAAGGATGAGTCGTCGCAGGTCGGCTGCCACGTCTCGCCAGGCTGCGATCGGTCCCCGCAGGCCGAGCCGGTCACCGATCGCGGCCGCACGGTCCAGGGCCACCTGGCACATGCCGGCGGAGTAGGTGAACACCCGGCCGTGGCTGCGCACCTCCCAGATGCCCTGATCCGGCTCCTGCCATGCCGTCGCCGCCGTGTCGGCGAGTTCGGCCAGCTTGGCCCAGAGCTCGGGCTGCAGCTCACCTCCGGCGCGCAGCCACTGGTCGGCGCAGTCGAGCACTTCGCCGTAGACGTCGTGCTGGCGCTGATCCGCCGCGCCATTGCCCCATCGCACCGGGGCGGAACGCCGGTAGCCCTCCAATTCGGGGTCTACGACCTCGTCGGGCACCGGGCTGCCGGAGAGGGTGTACATGATCCGCGGCTGCCGGCTCTGCTCGAAGGCGTCGAGGACCCAGCCGAGGAAGGCGTCCGCCTCGCCGGCGAAGCCGATGCGGCGCAGGGCGAACACGGTGAAGGCCGCGTCGCGGATCCAGGTGTAGCGGTAATCCCAGTTACGGACCCCGCCGATCGGCGCGGGCAAGGAGGAGGTGGGCGCCGCGACCAGCGATCCGTTGACCCAGTCGTCGCACAGCTTCAACGTGATCGCGGCCCGGCGTACCAATGACTCCTGCGGGCCTTGGTAGGTGAAGTGTTTCATCCAACGGCGCCACGCCTCGGCGGTCCCGCGCAGCATCTCCTCGGCGTCGAACCGGTGATGACGATGAATGCGCCCCCAGGACAACACGAGATCCAGGCGATCGCCCTGTTTGAGCTCGTGGGTGCTGGACAGTCCGTTCAGCGGGCGATTGGAGCGCAGGTGCAGGCGCAGGTCCGGCCGTCGGGGCACCTGTACGTCCAGCCCGCTGAACAGGGCCTGGGCTTGTCCGCCGCCGCGGGGCTTCACCTCGACGCGCACGCTGACCTCGCCCGCCAGGACGACGGCCGAACGGACCAGCTCGGCCCGGTCGACCGGTGCGTCATCGGTCAGATCGGCGCCAGAGCGCAAGGTCAGGGCATCGGTGATGCGGACCAGGCCGGTGGTGCTGCGGCACTCGGTCGTCAGCACCCCGGTGTCGTCCTCGTAGAGCTGCCGTGCCTCCACCAAGTCCTCCGGCGCGACGGTGAAATGCCCGCCACGCGCGTGGTCCAGGAGGCCGCAGAACAGCGGCTCGGCATCGAAGTGGGGAAGGCACATCCACGGGATGGAGCCGTCCAAGCCGACCAGCGCCACCGTCGCGCCGTCCCCGATGAGGCCGAGGTCCTCCAGCGGCACATAGCCGTCACGCGTGCGAACCGGCCGGAAGGGTGGATCGGGATCGAGCATGCCGCCCCCTGTCTGGCGTGCCGCGGCCACGGCGGCACGAGCCGATACCTGCGCCTAGAACGAGATCAGTGGCTTGATGACGTCGTCGAGCTTCTTGTCCAGGACCTCGAAGGCCCGTTCCATGTCGTCGAAGGCGAACTCATGGGTCGTCATGCGGGTGGGGTCGATGCGCTTGGCCTGCAGCACCCGCAGCAGCCGCTCCATGCGCACCCGGCCGCCGGGGCACAACCCCGTGGTGATCGTCTGGTCCGCCATCCCGACTCCCCATTCGACGCGGGGGATGCGGACGAACTCTCCTTCTCCGAAATAGCCGATGTTGGACACCGTTCCACCGGGCTTCGTGATCTTGATGGCGGTCTGGAATGTCGCGTCCATGCCGAGCGCCTCGATGGCGGTGTCGACTCCCTCTCCGTGCGTGAGCTCCATGATCCGCTCGACGACGTCCTCGCGGGTGAAGTCCACGATCTCGTCCACGCCGTACGCGCGTGCGAGCTCCTGCCGCTGCGGTACGGATTCGACCCCGATGACCAGGCCCGCACCGCGTAGCCTGGCCCCTGCCGCGGCCATCATCCCCACCGGCCCCAGAGCCAGGACGGCCACCGTCCCGCCGATCGGGATATTGCCCTTCTCCGCCCCCATGAAGCCGGTTGAAAGCATATCGGCGCAGTAGACGGCCAGGTCATCGGAAATGTCGTCGGGTATTTTCGCCATGTTGGCGTCAGCCTCGTTCACATGGAAATATTCGGCGAATACTCCGTCCTTGGAGTTCGCGAACTTGAAGCCGCCCAGTGGCATGCCCGACTGCGACGGAAACCCGTTCTGGGAGGCCGGATCGCCCCAATCCGGAGTGATGGCGCCCACCAGGACACGGTCGCCCGGCTGGAAGACCTTGACGTCGCTACCCACCTCGTGCACGATGCCGACAGCTTCGTGACCGAGCGTGAGATTCTCCCGCGGGCCGATTCCTCCGGCGACGGTGTGGGAATCCGAGGTGCAGATCAGAGCCTTGGTCGTCCGTACGACGGCGTCGCCGGGTCCCGCCCGCGGAATCGGCTTCTCCATGAAACCGACGCTGCCGATTTCCCGCATGACAAACGCCTTCATCCTCGTCCCCCCGTTGACGAACCCCCGTCGTCACCGCAGGCAGCGGCCCCCCAGCCGACCGGCGATGACAGCGATAGCCCTCTTACCCAGGGAGGCGCACCCGGTAACCGCCGTTGCTCCTGGATCAGAAGGGGAAGGTGCGATCCTGGTCGCGGACGGTGATCCACTGGAGTTCGCAGAACTCCTCGGCCGCGAAGCCCAGCCCGAACCGACCCCACCCGCTGTCCTTGACGCCGCCGAACGGCATGTGCGGCTCGTCGTTGACGGGCTGGTCGTTGACGTGGACGATGCCGACGTCGAGGGCGGAGGCCAGGCGCAGGCCGCGGCGGCCGTCGCCGGTGATGACCGAGGCGGCTAGGCCGAAGTCGGAGTCATTGGCGCGGGCGACGGCCTCCTCCGCGGAGTCGACCGCCTCCAGCACCACCACAGGCCCGAACGTCTCGCCCTGCGCGATCTCGGCCTCGTCCGGAACGTCGGTGAGCACGGTGGCCGGGTAGCACGGCGGTGCGGGGACGCCGCCGGCCAGGACGCGGGCACCGAGACCGACCGCCTCCTTGACGCGGCGGTCGAGAAGGGCCAGGGCCCACTCATTGATCACCGGGCCCACCACGGTCGCCGGGTCGGCCGGGTCGCCCGTCGGCAGCGCCGCGACCCTGGCCGCGAACCGCTCGGCGAACTCCTCGGCCAGCGGCCGTTCGACATAGATGCGCCTGGCGCACATGCACACCTGTCCCTGGTGCACGAACGCGCCGTAGGTCGCGGCGTTGACCGCGTACTCGAGGTCGGCGTCGCCCGCCACGATGAGCGGGTTCTGCCCGCTGAGCTGGAGCACCACGCGCTTCAGGTGCCGACCGGCCTTCTCCGCGAGCCGCCTGCCGGTCGGCGTCGAGCCGGTGAAGTTGATCCGCTTGACGAGAGGGCTGGCGAGCAGCGCGTCGGCGACGGCGCCGGCCTCGCCGGGGGCGTGGGTGACGACGTTGAACGCCCCGGCGGGCAGTCCTGCCTCCTGGAGGATCTCCGCCCAGAGCGCCCCTCCCGTGTACGGGGACTCCTCCGACGGTTTCAGCACCACGGTGTTGCCGAGCGCGAGCGGCCCGATGCTCGCCCGGCCGGCGAGGGCGAGCGAGGCGTTCCACGGCGCGATGGCCGCGACCACCCCCACGGGACGGCGCACGGCCATCGCCTGGGTGCCGGGGGTGTCGGAGGGCAGCAGCTCCCCGGCCGGGCGGTAGGCCAGGTGGGCGGCCTGGCGGAGCAGCTTGAGCACGAACTCGAGCTGCACGCCGCCGAAGTGGCGGCCGCAGCCGGTCTCCGCGGCCAGGGCGGCGAGCACCTCGCCGCGGCGGCCCTCCAGCAGGTCGGCCGCCCGCAGCAAGATCCGCTGCCGCTCCACGGGCAGTGTCCGGGCCCATCCGCCGAATGCCTCGTGCGCGGCGGCGACCGCGCGTTCCGCGTCCTCGCCGTCCCCGGCGGCGACCTCCCCGAGGACCTCTCCTGACCAGGGCGAACGGTTCGGGTAGGTGCGTCCGGAGCCGGGCTCGACCCAGTCGCCCCCGATGAAGTGCCCGATGCGCGGCCTGGGCAGGCCGCTCCCGGCACGCTCCGCTCCCGCCATGGAGCCCCCGATCTGCTTGCTGGGCGTTGTCCGGCCAGAAGCGTTCATGTGATGGGGACTGGCCGTCACCATCGTTCGAATACCTAGAACGATAGGGCCGTATTCTGACGCTCGTGACCGAAGACGCCTCCCCCCGCCCGCGCCGAGCCCCGGGAGCTCCGGGCCGCACGACGGCCGACTCCTCCGCCGCCTTCTCCGTGTCCCTGGAACGCGGGCTGCGCATCCTGTCCGCCTTCAGCGGGGACCGCTCCGTGCTGGGGATCGCCGATCTCGCGCGGGCCGTCGGGCTGAACAAGAGCACGACCTACCGGTACGTCGCCACGCTGACCAAGCTGGAGTACATCCGGCAGGACCCGGAGACGAAGAAATACTTCCTGGGCCCGCGAGTGGTGGACCTCGGGTTCGCGGCCATCGACTCCATGGAGCTCACCAAGGTCGCCGGCCCCCTGCTCCAGGCCCTGGCCGACGAGACGGGCTGCACCGCCAGCCTGGGGCTGTGCGACGGGCCGGACGTGGTCTACGTGGACCGCAGGCGCAGCGGCCGGCGCAGCTCCCTGGCCATGGACCTCAACCTGCACGTGGGCTCCCGGCTGCCGGCCTACTGCACGTCGATGGGCAAGGTGCTGCTGGCGTACAAGGATCCGGTGGCGCTCAGGCAGATCCTCGACCGCACCGACATGGCCCGCCGCGGGCCCAAGACGATCACCAACAGGGAGCAGCTGATCGCCGCCCTCGCCAAGGTGCGCCAGAGCGCCGTCGCGGTCAACGACGAGGAGCTCGCCCCGGGGCTGCGGTCCTTCGCGGCGCCGGTCTGGGACCGCTCCGGCGAGGTCGTCGCCGCGGTCAACATCGCCGTGCATCTCACCGTCGCCCCGACCACCGTCGACGCGCTGGCCGCCCGCCTCGAACCGGCGCTCCGGCGCACCGCCGCCGAGATCTCCCGGCGCCTCGGCCACCGCCCCCAGCCGTAGCCGGCGTTTCAAAGAGACAAATCGCGTTCGAACCTCCGGAACAGAGTGTTGCTCTGGTGTTAACGGGACCGTACGGTCGGCTCAACTTTCGCCACCCGAGGTCCGTGCGGCTCCCTGTCGACACAAGGAGTTTGGCGTGAGCGACACCTCCACGGGCGGCATGAACCGCCGTTCCTTCCTGAGTGCGGCCGCTCTGATGAGCACGGTGAGCGCCTGCGGCGGACTGCAGCAGCTGCTCGCCGACTACGGCTCCTGGTACCTCGTCGTACGGACGAAATAGAGAAAGAGGAACCACCTGTGGGACTGCTCGACAGCATCGACTGGCAAGGGAAGATCTTCAAGAACGGCACGTGGACGGCCGGCTACGGTGGTGACTACGCGGTGGCCGAGCCCGCCACCGGCGGCGAGCTCGGCCGGATGGGCCTGGCGACCTCCCAAGACGTCGCCGAGGCCGCCGTGAGCGCCGCCGAGGCGCAGAAGCACTGGGCCGCGCTGCCGCACACCGCCCGCGCGGCCGTCCTGCGCAAGGCCGGCGACCTGTGGCAGCAGCACGCCGAGGAGATCAGCGGCTGGAACGTCCGCAAGGTCGGCGCGGTCCCGGGCATGGCCGGGTTCGCTCTGCACGTGGCGGCCGAGGAGTGTTACGAGGCGGCCTCGCTGCCCGGCCGGGCGATCGGCGAGCTCCTGCCGTCGGAGCAGCCGCGGCTGTCCCTGGCCCGGCGCATACCGGCCGGGGTGGTGGCGGTGATCTCGCCGTTCAACGTGCCGATCATCCTCGGCATCCGGTCGGTCGCCCCGGCGCTGGCGCTCGGCAACGCCGTCATCCTCAAGCCCGACCCGCGCACCGCGGTCACCGGCGGCACACTGATGGCGCGCGTGTTCGAGGAGGCCGGGCTGCCGCCGGGCGTGCTGCAGATGGTGCCCGGCGGCGCGGACGTGGGCGAGGCGCTGATCACCGACCCGCACGTGCGGGTCATCTCCTTCACCGGCTCCACCCCGGTGGGCCGCCGCATCGGCGAGCTCGCCGGGAAGCACCTCAAGCGCGCCCACCTGGAGCTCGGCGGCAACTCCGCGCTGCTGGTGCTGGACGACGCCGACGTGGACGCGGCGGTGAACCTGGCCGCCTGGGGCTCGTTCTTCCACCAGGGCCAGATCTGCATGACCACCGGCCGCCACCTGGTCGCCGACCGCCTCTACGACGACTTCGTGGAACGGCTCGCCGCCAAGGCCGACGCTCTCCCGGTCGGTGACCCGGCAACCGGCCAGGTGGCGCTCGGCCCGGTGATCGACGCCGGCCAGCGCGACAAGATCCATCATCTGGTGACCGCGAGCGTCGGCCAGGGCGCGAGGCCGGCCGCCGGCGGGACGTACGAGCGGCTCTTCTACCGGCCGACGGTGCTGGCCGACGTCCCGCTGACCGCGCCCGCGTTCGCCGAGGAGGTCTTCGGCCCCGTCGCGCCGGTCACCCGCGTCTCCTCGGCCGAGGAAGCCGCCAAGCTGGCCGCGACCAGCGAGTACGGCCTGTCGCTCGGCATCGTGACCCGTGACGTGATGCGCGGCCTGGCCGTCGCCGAGCAGATCCCGACCGGGATCGTGCACATCAACGACCAGACCATCAACGACGAGGCCAACGCTCCGTTCGGCGGCGTGCGCGCCTCCGGCACCGGCTCCCGCTTCGGCGGGGCGGCGGCCAACATCGAGGCGTTCACCGAGACCCGCTGGATCACCATGCGGGGGGAGCCGCCGCAGTACCCGTTCTGACGGAGCCGGTGCGGCATGGCGTTGTAGTGGCGGCCCGGCTTTACCGGGAAGAGGTGCCCCGGGCCGCTCGCCACTCCGGTGCGAGCACCGACCAGACCTCCATGTCGTACCGCTTCCCCCGAAGCACGTGGCTCTCGCGGAGCACGCCGTCCTTCGTCATCCCGAGTCGCCTGGCCACGGCGATGCTGGCCGCGTTCTCCGCCGCGACCTGCCATTCCACGCGATGGATGCCTCGCTCTTCGACGGCCCAATCGATGATCACGCGCACGGCCCTGGTGACCAGACCCTTGCCCACCGCCGACGGCTCCAGCCAGCAGCCCGCTTCGGCAGTGCCGTGCTGGACGTCCATCGTCCGGAAGAGGACCCCGCCGACCAGCTTGCCGTCCGTCCAGATGCCGTAGATCCGCCCCAGGTCGGCCGCCGCCTTGTCCGCGTACGACTGGAGGAACGAGCGGCTCGACGCCAGGTCCGAGACAACCTCCGGCAGCCGGACGTATCGCCCGATGAACTCCCGTCCCCGGTCGATGTGGGCGAGAAACTCCTCGGCCTGCCACGGCTCGAGCGGGCGCAACTCGGCGCCGTCATCGCCCAGCGGTATCGCGTACATCGTCCCCCATCCCTGCAGAAGTCAGACACATTGCGCAGGGATCTTCTCATAGACCGCATCGATATGCGCCATGCATATAGCATGGTAGATGCATAACGTGTGCACGATGCATCCCTAGCCGGATGGTGTGCGCTGACCTACATCGAGGGAAGGAAGGCCGGTCATGGAGACGTCCACGCGCTTGATTGAGTACGAGACCATGCTGCTCGGGCGGCATCGTTACCTGTCCACGCCCCCGGCTTTGTCCTGACGGTGGCCAGCTGGACCGGAGTGCGTACACACTGCTCAGCCGCCTGGAGATCGACGGCCCGATGTCGACCGGGGAGCTCAGTGAAGCGTTCCGGCTGGACCCCTCCACGCTCAACCGGCAGACCTCCGCCATGATGCGGGCCGGGCTGGTGGAGCGCTTCGCCGACCCCCAGGGCGGCATCGCCCGCAAGTTCCGCATCGCCGCGGAGGGCGCTCACCGCCTCCGAGCGGCGCGCGAGCAGAACCTTCGCGGCCTGGAGAAGGTGCTCGCCGACTGGGCGCCCGAGGACGCCGCCGCCTTCGCCGCCTACCTCAAGCGCTTCAGCTCCGACATCGAGCGACTCGAAGGACGCCGCTGGCCCCGCCCGTGAGCTGCACTGCTTGATATGCACCATGCATAAATTGTGCATGAGCCACATCATGTGTATGGTGCATTGGGCTTTAACGGGTAAAAGGGGGATATATGGTGCACTCCGCACCCACTGCGCGTTCGGGCAGCGGGATCGTCAGTGTGCTCGCGGTGGCCGGCATCGTCGGCTCGCTCATGCAGACCTTGGTGGTGCCGCTGGTCGGCCAGCTGCCACGGCTGCTCGACGCCGCCGCGGCCGACACGTTCTGGGTGATCACTGTCACGCTGCTGGTGGGCGCGGTCGGCACCCCGGTGGTCGGCAAGCTCGGCGACCTGTACGGCAAGCGCACCATGATGCTCGTCTGCTCGCTGCCGCTCATCGCCGGATCCGCGGTCTGTGCGCTGGCCGACTCCCTGATCCCCATGATCGCTGGGCGTGGCCTGCAAGGGCTCGGCGTGGGCATGATCCCGCTCGGTATCAGCGCACTGCGTGACCTGCTGCCGCCCCAGCGAGTCGGTCCGGCGATCGCGCTGATGAGCTCGTCGATGGGAATCGGCGGCGCGCTCGGGCTGCCGATCTCGGCGGCGGTCGCGGAGTACGCGAACTGGCGGATGTTGTTCTGGGGCTCGGCCGCTCTGAGCCTGATGGTCGCCGCGTTGATCTGGCTCCTGGTGCCCCACACGCCCGCGAACGCCAATGGCCGCCTCGACGTTGTCGGGGCGATCGGCCTGGGCGCGGCGCTGGTCTGCCTGCTGCTCGGCGTGTCCAAGGGCGCCGACTGGGGCTGGGGGAGCGGCACCACGCTCGGGCTGCTCGGCGCCGCGGTGGTGATCCTGCTGCTGTGGGCCCTGTGGGAGCTGCGCGTCCGGGATCCGCTGGTGGACCTGCGGACCACCGCCCGCCCTCAGGTGCTCTTCACCAACCTGGTCTCCATCCTGGTCGGCTTCGCGATGTACGCCCAGTCGCTGGTCGTCATGCAGATCCTGCAACTTCCCGAGGCGACCGGATACGGCCTGGGCCAGTCCATGCTGGCCGCCGGACTCTGGATGGCTCCGTCCGGATTGATGATGATGGCCGTCTCCTCGTTCGGCGCCCGGTTGTCGGCCGCCCGCGGGCCGAAGACCACGCTGTTCATCGGCGCGCTGATTCTCTCGCTCGGGTACGGCGCCGCGCTGGTCCTGATGGACTGGGCCTGGGGCCTGATGATCGCCGGTTGCGTCGGCAGCATGGGCGTCGGGCTCGCCTACGGCTCGATGCCGGCGTTGATCATGGGCGCGGTTCCCAGGAATGAGACCGCCTCCGCCAACAGCTTCAACACGTTGATGCGTTCCATCGGCACGTCCGTGTCCGCTGCCGTGGTCGGGGTCGTGCTGGCCCAGATGACGGTGACGATGGGCGGCCACACCCTGCCCTCCGAGTCCGGCTTCCGTACCGCCCTGCTGATCGGCTGCGGCGTGGCCCTGGTGGCGGCGCTGCTGACCCTGACGCTTCCCAGGCCCAAGGCCGACACCGAGACCGTGCACCACACTCTGGCGGAGGCGGCCCAGCCGGTCGCCCAGGCGACGTGGCCCGGGCTGTCCGTGGACGAGCGGGCCGAGCTGCTGCGGTTGCGCCAGGAGAACGCGGAGCTGCGCAGGGAGCTGGATGTGCTCATGCAGAGCGTGTCCGTCTGGGTCAAGAATCTGGCGGAGCGATGAGTCCCGCCGGCTGCCCGATCCCAGGCATGCCGTCGAGCAGGCTCCGTCATCGTCGGTGGCAAGCCTCGGCACAGTAGTGAGGGCGGCCGGTAGCCGGTTCGTCCGACGTGCCGGCTGCCGGTTCGCTGGAGGTGCCGGGATCGTCCGTCGACGCTGCCGTCACCGGCGTGGATCAGGTCGCCGGCGGTGAAGAATCTGCCGGCCATGCCGGGCTTCGTCATCGTCGTCGTGCTGTCCAGGTTGCCGAGTGCAGTGCCCGGTTGTTCCCGTCCTGTAACGGATGACCAGAATGAGTTGATCGTTCCTCGTCCCTTCAGCCTCTGGACGCACACCGTTCACTCGTGCACTCGAGGGTGTCCGCCCGGAGGGCAAGCCGCCCGACGACAAGCCACTTGGCACGTCAATAGAAGGGACCGCACCCGATGCAGCAAGAGTTACTGGGTGCCTTACGGAGGCGAGGACGTCTCGGTATGGCCGCCGTGGTCGCGGTGCTGCTGGCGAGCAGCCTCGTGACGGCGGCGTACGCCGACCCGGGGGAGCAGGATCGGGGACGGCCCACCCCGACGCCGACCAGCTCCCCGAGCCCCCCGACGCTCACCCCCGCCGGCGGTTCCTACCTGGAGGGCACGGTGAAGGTCGCGGCGGTGCCGGCCGCGGCCGGTGACAGCGTCGCGAAGCTCGACATCGACGGCACCGCGCTCAACGCCACCCGGACCTTCGGCGTCTCCAAGCTCAGCTTCGACGTCGGCTCGAACTCGACTTCGGGGCTGTACCACAATTACGTGCTCGTCAACGGCGCGTACCGGAGCGACATCGGCGACCACGTCAACGAGCGGGCGACCATCGAGATCCCGAACGAGCACCTCGTCAAGGGTGAGAACACCGTCGAGATCGTCGTCGGCGCCATCTCGTCCTCGTGCGGCCTTAACTACGACGACTTCGTACTGTTCGACGTGGGCCTCGAACTGCTCGGCGAGGTCGCTGACGGCGAGGAGAACCCCTACTCCCTCGCCTTCGGCGACGGCGATTGCGGTACGAACACCTCGCTGCTGAAGCGAGCCACGCTCAAGTTCTTCGTCCTGGGAGACCCGCAGGGCACCACGGGTCTGGCCGCGGACGTGGACACCACGACGCTGGCCAACGGCGAGCACGCCATCACCGCGACGACCGCGGCAGGGGTGACGGTCAAGAACACCGTGACCGTGAACAACGCCCCCGCCGGCGCGCCGCGGCTGCTGCCCACGGACGGCACGCTCGTGGCCGGCACCAAGCCGGTCTTCGCGAACCTCCCGGCCGCCGGCGAGGGCGGCGTCAAGTCCCTCACCGTCGATGGCAAGGAACCCGCCACGAAGGCCACCTTGGGCAACGGCGCCGCGATGCTCGCCTTCGACGTCGGCGCGGACTCGATCGATGACAGGCACGACAACTTCCTGCTCGTCAACGGCAAGCGCATCGACCTGGGCGGCTCCTGGGCGAGCCGGCGCGTGACCGTCGCCGTCCCGGCCCGGTTCCTGGCGCCCGGCGACAACACGATCAAGGTCGTCACCGGGGACTACCGGCAGACGTGCGGCAATGACCGCGACGACTTCGCGATCTCGAACCTCGCGCTCACCCTCGACGGCGCCACCGTGACCGGCCAGGACATCAAGCCGGCGTACGAGATGGGCGACGGCGCCTGCGGCAGCAGCCAGACCGCGCTGCGCGAAGCAGAGTTGCGCTACACGATCGACGCCCCCGCGGTGCACCTCATCGAAACGCTCGGCTCGGGCAACGCCACCCTCAGCTTCAACGTGGGTGCCAACGCGATCGAGGCCCGCTATCAGAACTTCGTGCTCGTCAACGGCCAGAAGATCGTGCTCGACGGCGACTTCCTGAGCAGGCGCGTCGACTTCACGATCCCGAACGAGTACCTCGTGCCCGGCTGGAACACGATCGACTTCGTGACCGGCACCTTTCCGACGTCCTGCGGCAACAACCGCGACGACTTCACGATCTCGAACATCGTCCTCACCCCGGCGCAGGGCACGGCGGCCGGCCAGATGCTCAAGACCTCGTACGGCATGGGCGACGGTAACTGCGGAGACAACGTCAACCCGCTGAGGGAGATCGACCTCGAGTTCCTCGTGACCGCGCCGGCCCGTGGCCTGCGCGCGGACCTCGACACCACCAAGCTCGAGGACGGCAAGCACACCATCGCCGCGGTGTCGACCACCGGGGAGACCGCCACCCGGCTCCTGATCAGCGACAACACGGCCCCGAAGATCGCCCAGAGCGTCCCGGCGGCGGACGAGAAGATCACCGCCACGGTCGTGCTGGACGTCAAGCTGGAGGACGCCAACGGCGTCGTGTCCGGGCCGGACGTCAAGCTCGACGGCCAGCCGATCGCGCTGGGCGCCAAGGTGGGGCCGGGCCTGCGGGCCGGCAAGCACACGCTCGCCGTGACCGGCGCCGACGGCCTCGGCAACACCGCGACCCGCGAGATCGTGTTCGAGTCCGCGGGCATCCCGGACGTTCCCGCCGAGCTGTCCCCGGCGTTGGGCGCCGTCGACGTGTCGGACCCCGTCAAGCTCTCGGCGAAGGTGGCCGAACCCGACGGCGGCCAGGTGACGGCGACGTTCTCCGAGGCCAAGATCCTGACCCCGAACCAGGTGTTCCAGGGCACGGCCCAGTCCGTTCCCACGACCCTGCGGGTCCCCGGCGAGAAGCAGGTCAAGGCCGACGGGCTCGAGCCCGCCGACGGCAGGACCCTCGACGCGCCTGCCGGGCAGGACCTCACCTACCAGCGGTACGACATCCAGGTGAAGGGCCACGTGGACTCCCCGGTCCTGCGCTGGGAAGGGGCCATCGACCCCGAGCGCCTGGCGTCGTTGCGGGTGTGGAACACGAAGAGCAAGGCATGGGACCTGCTGACCAGTGCCCGCGGCGCGGCCGACGGCAAGACCGTGCTCAGCGCCGTCGTCGACGCGGACTACATCGACAGGCAGCAGGTCCACGTCATGGTGACGGGTGAGGACCCGTTCGCCGACGACATCGAGCCCGGAGACCCGAACGGCTTCGCCGACCCCGCCACGTACGACTTCTCGATCGCGCACTTCACCGACACGCAGTACATCTCCGAGGGCGCGGTCGAGCAGGAGAGCGCCGAGGAGCGCGCGGTGTGGGAGTCCGCGTACGCCGGCATCGTCAACTGGATCAAGGACAACAAGGACCAGCGCAAGATCTCGTACGTCGCGCACACCGGCGACATCATCGAGAACAACATCCGCAAGCCCGCCGACGAGGCCATGCAGCGGCAGGTGGTCGGCGAGTTCGAGGTGTCCTCGAGGCAGCAGCGGGTGCTGGACGACGCGAAAATCCCGAACGGTGTGGTCGCCGGGAACCACGACAACCAGTCGGGCACCGAGAACGGGCCGGAGGCCATCTACAACAAGTACTACGGCCCCAACCGGTACCAGGACGCCTCGCAGGGCTGGCAGCACGCCGAGTACGGCGGGCCGTGGAAGGAAGGCGACAACCAGAACCACTACGACCTGTTCTCCGCCGGTGGCCTGGACTTCGTCGTGGTCGGCCTGTCGTACGGGGTGACGAGGGAGGAGGCCGAATGGGCCGACTCCGTCTTCAAGAAGTTCGCCGGCCGCAACGGCATCCTGCTCTCGCACGACTACATCGTGCCGAGCAGCAACCCCGACGGACGCGGCGCCGGGTTCTCGGCGCCCGACGGCTCGGTGTTGTACAAGACGGTGGTCGAGAAGAACCCGAACGTCTTCCTCATCCTCGCCGGGCACGAGCACGGCGTGGGGACCAACGTGAAGCCGAAGGTCGGCCAGGTCGGCAACGGCGTGGTCGAGCTGCTGGCGGACTACCAGTTCTACACGGTCTCGGCCGACCGTCTCGGGCTCACCGAGATCGGCGGCTACAAGCCGGACGACCAGCTGCAGTTCGGCGCGAGCTTCCTGCGGCTGCTGCAGTTCAACGTCAAGCGGGCGGAGGTGAGCGTGGACACCTACTCTCCGCTGCTCAACGATTTCGGCGCCACCGAGTTCGACCCGAGACGCCGCTACAACGGCCTCGAGGACAACATGGTGCTGCCGGTCGACCTCACCTCCCGCACGACGACCTTCCAGACCGACTCCCTGGCGCTCTACGAGCCCACCCGGATCATCGGCAAGAGCACGGTCGCGTCGGGTCAGGTCGCCTCGGTGACCTGGGACCGCCTCAAGGACAACACGGCCTACGCCTGGTTCGTCACGGCCCGCTCCACTGGCGGCGGCGTGACCGCCTCCGAGCCGAGCGTCTTCGTCACTAAGGACGAGCACGGCCGCCCTGGCACGTGGGGGCCTGACTCGCCGATGTACGGCTGGTTCAAGCGCTGATCCATCGTCGCCGTCCCGGACGTCGAGTCCGGGGCGGCGGCCCTGATCCCGAATCTGGAGAAACGAGACATGCCCTGCTGGCGCCGGCTGTCCGCCGTGGTCCTCGCCGTCATCGCCGGCGCCCTGGTGCTCCCCGCTCCGGCGGCGGCGCACGAGGCGACCACGAAGGCCCACGCGGAGGTGACCGGCACGGGCGCGAACGTCAAGGTCGTGCTCGACCTCGAGTACGACCTGCTCATGAAGTCGGCCTGGCTCTACGCCGAGGCCTACGAGGCGAAGGAGCGGCCCGAGCAACTTCGCCAGCTCACGATCAATCGCGACGCCGTGACCGAGTACGTCACGGAGCGCTTCGCCGTGGCGTACGACGATAAGGCCTGCACGCCCACGATGGCCGGCGACGCGGACGTGCGCATGCGCGGCAAGGCGGCCTTCGCGGTGCTGACCTTCACCTACGCCTGCGGTGGCGAGGGCGGGGGAGTGCATGCGATCTCGAGCGCGCTGTTCCCCGACGCCGAGACCTTCGTCCACAGCACCGAGACGATCGTCCGCTACGACCTCGACGGGGAGAAGGGCTCCGCGGTCCTGGTCGCCGCGAGCCCCACGGTGCGGGTCGGCGAGCATGGCCTGTGGCAGCAGGCCGGGGAGTTCTTCCTGCTCGGCGCCGAGCACCTGGTGTTCGGCCTCGACCACATCCTCTTCCTGCTCGCCCTGCTCATCGGCGCGCGCGGTCTCCGCGACGTCGTCATCACGGTCTCCGCCTTCACGGCCGCCCACAGCATCACGTTCCTGCTGGCGGCGATGGGAGTCGTGGACGTGCCCGGTGAGATCGTCGAGCCGGTCATCGCGGTGTCGATCATCGTCGTGGCGCTCGCCAACCTTCTGGGCCGCGAGGCGGATCGGCTGGGCAGGTGGCGGCTGCCGGTCGTCTTCGCCTTCGGCCTGATGCACGGGCTGGGCTTCGCGGGCGCGCTGGACATTGACCAGAGCGGGTCCTGGGAGTTGCTTCTGTCGCTCCTGAGCTTCAACGTCGGCATCGAGGTGGCGCAGCTCGCGATCATCGCGGGGCTCTTCCCGCTGCTGGCGCTGCTGCGCCGGACGCCGGCGGCCCGCTGGGCGGTGGTCGTGATGTCGGTCCCGATCGTGGCGGTCAGCCTGTACTGGTTCTTCGACCGGATTCCGCTGCCGCTCTGACTCACCGCGGCACTCACGCTCTGCTGACCCGGCCTGGGAGCCCTGGCCGTTGTCAGGGCTCCCAGCTCAGGCGTTCCTGTCGTCCGGCGGAGGCATGAACTGGCCGTAGCGGACGGCGCGGGTCTGGTCCCCGAGGGGCGCCTGGCCCTGCGGGGGCGCGGGAGGTCCGTACTGGCCCGGTCCGTACTGGGCGTTGCCGTTGTGCGGGGCCGATCCGTACGGGGCATTGCCGTTGTGCGGGGCCGATCCATAGTGCGCGGCTTCGTTGCCACCAGCGCCATAGCCCTGCCCATAGGCACCCTGTACCGGAGGCGACACCTGAGCCTGGCCCGCCGGAAGCTGCTGCCACGGGGGCGGCGGCACCGCGCCGTACGAGGGCGGGGCGAAGGACGGCTCGGGGCGCCGGCGCCGGCGTCGGCGCAGGACGCTGACCAGCACCAGAGCGATCACGATGGCGACCAGCACGCCGGCCCCGATCAACACCCACACCAGGATCGACTTGGGCGTCTCGTCCTTGCCGGCGGAGATGGCCTGCTGAGTGTCGCTGATGTACTTGGCCACGTACGGGTGGTTCGGGAACAGCGCCTGCACCTCACGGAACTTCGGCAGCGCGGCCGAGTAGTGGTTCCGGAAGAAGTCGTTGAGCGCCTCGTTGTACCGGGTCGTCGTGATGGCCTGGGCCGGCTTGATGTTCTTCTCGCCGAGCTTCTCCTTGATGATGCCCACCGGCAGGACGAAGCTCTCGCTCTCGGAGGCCTCGCCGCCTTCGCTCACCGTGCCGGCGATCAGCATGCCGATGACCTTGCCGTCCTTGCTGAACACCGGGCCGCCGGAGTTGCCCTTGTAGGAAGGCGCCTGAGTCTGGATGTACGGCACACCGGTCTGCGTGGTGCGCTTGGCGTTGTACGGGCCCTCGGTCAGCGCCGGCTCCAGCTTGGACTCCAGGCTGAAGAACGGCGTGTTCGTGACCAGGCCGGGGAAGCCGCTGATGTACAGCGTGTCGCCGGTACGCACGTCGGCGTCGTCACCGAGCGGCACGGTCGGCAGGTTCTGCTGCCCGTTGACCTTGAGCAGCGCGAAGTCCTTGCCAGGGTAGCTCTCGCCCACCGACACCAGCTCGGCCGGGACGGCCTTGGCGGTCTTGTCCACGCCACCGCCGGGCAGGCTCTGCATCACATTCAGACTCTGCTTCAGGTTGCTGAGCTTCATGTTGTTCGTGTTGAACGTGATGTAGATCTGCTGCGCCAGCTTGAGGATCTCTTCGTCGGCCGCGAGGTCGCCCAGGCCGTTGATGATCTCCTTGGCGTCCTGCTCGTTGAACTTCTTCAGCGCCTGCTGCGCGAACAGCTGGCTGAGCTCGGTCTCGCCGACCTGGACGCAGTGTGCCCCGGTGACCATGTAGCCGTCGGGAGTGACCCACCAGCCGGTGCACATGCCGCCGACCTCGGCGTCGACCGTGCGCTCGGGGGTGGCCGCGGAGACGTAGGCGTCCACGTTGGCCGCGATCTGCTGAAATATCCACTTGGCGATGCTGCGCTCGTCCGAGGAGATCTTGCCCGCCGTCACGGCCTCGACGGCCTGCTGACTGAGCTGCTCGATCTGAGCCTGGTTGATCGTGTTGGACGGCACGGAGACCGTCGCGGTGTAGGTGAAGGTGGTCAGCTGGACCGCCGGCTGCGTGCGCGCCGCGAGCCAGGTGCCGACGGGCACGTCGGGCCGCTCGTCGGTCGCGGGGTCGGCCGCCGCGGGTGAGGCGGGCAACGCGACCGCCATCACGACCGCCGCCACTGCGGCGATCTTCGTAAACCTTTTCCTGATATTTCCGTCCACAGCTGGAATGGTGGGGGACGGCTCTTGTGGGTGGCTTGGAGTCGACTGGGCTGCTGCTCTCCAGCCCTTCAAGACAAGGGGAAGGCCCTCTCAAAACACGGGAAGCTCTACCCGCCGCCCCAATCCGAACTCCCCTGCCTTGTCGTGCGTGACCATGGCGAACGCGCCGCCGGGCACTCCGTCGAGAACGACCGCGCGGGAGGCGATGCTCAGGAGCGTGACTTCGTCGGCCCCGCTGATGAAGAAGACATAGACGTCCCCGAACTCCTCACTGTCGTCGAAGACCTCCGCCTCCCCCTGCTGCTCCCTCTCGAAGATGAACTCGTCGATCACATCGATCCACGGAAAGGCGTAGTCGTCTTCGGGGACCCGTGGATCCGCAACCAGGGGGACGTGGATCTCCACGACAAGCTCGGCCATGCGCTTATTGTGCCGGGTTTCTGAGCGGCCGGACCGAGTCGCGGACGATGATGTGGGTGCCGAGCAGGACGTGCTCGGCCATGCCCGACCGATCCTGCGCACGTTCGAGGGCGAGGCGTACGGCGGTGCGGCCCAGCTCCTCGTGCGGCACGTGCACGGTGGTGAGGTCGATGTCGGCGGCCGGCGGCAGGTCGTCGAAGCCGACCATGGACACGTCGTCGGGGACGCGCAGCCCGTGCTCGCGCAGCGCCTGGCGGGCGCCTGCCGCGATGAGGTCGTTGCCGGCGAAGACGGCCGTGAAGTCGCGCGGCCCGGCCGCGAGCCGTTCGCGGACCATGCGGTAACCCTCCTGCCGCTCCATCGTGCCCTCGACCTCCAGGCCGGGATCGTGCGGCACGCGGTGGTCGGCCAGGGCGTTGCGGTAGCCGGTGATGCGGCTCTCCGGGGTGGTGTAGCCGTCGCGCCGGCCGAGGAACAGGATGCGCCGGTGGCCTGCCGACAGCAGGTGGCTGGTGATGGCGTACGCGCCGCCGGTGTTGTCGTACTCGACGACGAGGGCGGGCACGCCGGGACCCAGCGGCGGGCGCCCGCACAGGACGAGCTGCGAGCCAGCGAGCGCCAGCGCGCGGGCGTATTCGGCCATGCGCCCGCGATAGGCCTCGTCGTTGACGACGTTGCCGACGAGGATCACGCATTCGGCGTGCTCCTGGCGCATGAGCTGCACGGTGGCGAGCTCGCGCTCCGGGTCGCCGCCGGTGGTGCCGACGATGCACAGCTTGCCTTCGAGCGCGGCCTGGGCGTGCACGCCCTGCGCGACGTGGGCGTAGTGCGGGGAGACGACGGAGTTGACGATGATGGCGACGCTGCGGCTGCTCGCGCCGGCCAGTCCGCGCGCGTTGGCGTTGGCCACGTAGTCGAGCTCGCGGACCGCGCGCATGACCTTGCTGCGGGTGGCGGGTGCGCTGGGGTAGGTGCCGGACAGGATCCGGGAGACCGTGGCGACGGACACGCCCGCGTGCGCGGCCACGTCGCGGATCGTCGTGGGCCGCCGCCCCTCGTCACCGGATGCCGCACGCCGGGCCATCCCACCTCCTGAAACGTGGGGGTAAACCGCTTTCACGCGATGGTCCCGTGCCGCGGCAGGCGTGTCAAATCGCTGCTCGCAGGCCTGCAGGCCAGCAGGGGTGTGGCGGGTTTGCTGCAGGTTGTCCATGCAAACGCATCCCATCGTTGCAGCGGGCTCTTGACAGCCACTACAGCTCATGCTGCGATCTGCCCTTAGTAAACGGTTTAACAACGCGCCGTTTCATCGCTGTTACGCCTACCGAGTGGAGCCCCCCATGGCGATGATGTCCCGACGAAACCTTCTCCTGAGCGCGGCGGCGGTCGGAGCCGCCGGGCAGGTCGGCTGGACGGCGGGACCGGCGCGTGCCGAGGCCCTGCGACCGGCGACGGCGAGCGGCGCGCTCGAGGACGGCGTCCAGCTCCGGTGGTTGGAAGGCGGCGTGCCCCGGCAGCTCGCCGCCGGGTCCACGTGGGGCGTGCCGTGGCCGAAGGGCACCGTGCCCAAGGACCAGGCCTTCGCGTTGCGCACCGCCGCGGGGCAGCAGGTGCCCGTGCAGACCTGGGCCACCGCGTACTGGCCGGACGGGTCGCTCAAGTGGACCGCGCACGCCATCGGCGCCGAGGTCGCCCCGGCCGAGCAGTACGTGCTCACCGCCGGACAGCCGGCCGCGCCCGCGGCGGCCGTGACGGTCAAGAACGGCGACGACCAGATCGAGGTGAGCACCGGCGTCATCCGGTGCCAGATCCCGAAGAAGGGCGACCGGCTGGTGAGCGCCATCCTGCGCGGCGAGCGCGAAATCGCCCGCGACGGCGAGCTCGTCTGCCTGCGACAGAGCGAGCCCGGGGACGACGAGGGCGGCTCGGTGAAGCAGGAGAGGTTCACCGGCCGGACGGAGAAGGTGACGGTCGAGCAGTCCGGCCCGGTCCGCGCGGTGGTCAGGATCGAGGGCGCGCACCGGCACGGCAACCGGTCCTGGCTGCCGTTCACCGTGCGCCTGTACTTCTACGCCGGCAGCGACGGCATCCGCGCGGTGCACAGCTTCGTCTACGACGGCGACGAGAAGGAGGACTTCATCCGCGGCCTCGGCATCCGGTTCAAGGTGCCGATGCGCGACGAGCTGTACAACCGGCACGTGCGCTTCGCCGGACCGGGCGACGGCGTGCTGGCGGAGGCGGTGCGCGGGATCACCGGCCTGCGCCGCGACCCCGGCGCCACGGTCCGCCAGGCGCAGGTCGCCGGGAAGGCCACCCCGCCGGTGGCGACCTGGGATACCCGGGTCAGCTCCCGCTTGCACCTCATCCCGGCCTTCGGCGACTACTCGCTGCGCCAGCTCACCGCCGACGGCTTCCAGATCCGGAAGCGGACCAAGAGTGGTCACGGCTGGATCCCGGTGGACGCCGGCGGCCGGGCCGGCGGTCTCGGGTACGTCGGCGGTCCCACCGGCGGCTTCGCCTTCGGCATGCGCAACTTCTGGCAGCTGCACCCCACCCAGCTGGACATCCGCGGCGCGGCGGGCGAGAACGCCGAGGTCACCGTGTGGTTGTGGTCGCCCGACGCCGGGCCCATGGACCTGCGGTTCTACCACGACGGCATGGGCCAGGACACCTACGCCGAGCAGCTCGAAGGCTTGGAGATCACGTACGAGGACTTTGAGCCGGGCTTCGGCACCCCGTACGGCATCGCGCGCACGACGGAGCTGATGTTCTGGGCGCTGGAGGCCACCCCGGCCGCCGAGAAGGTGGCGGAGCTGGCCGAGGCGGTGCAGACGCCGCCGCTCGTCGTCGCGCCGCCGGCGCACCTGCACGCCGCCAAGGTGTTCGGTGACTGGTCGCCGGTCGACCGCTCCACCCCCGCCAAGGCCCGCATCGAGGACCGGCTGGACTTCCTGTTCGACTTCCACAGTGAGCAGGTCGAGCAGCGATCCTGGTACGGCTTCTGGGACTACGGCGACATCATGCACAGCTACGACCCCGACCGGCACGTGTGGCGTTACGACGTCGGCGGCTACGCCTGGGCCAACTCCGAGCTGTCACCCGACCTCTGGCTCTGGTACCACTACCTGCGCACCGGCAAGGCCGAGGCGTTCCGCTTCGCCGAGTCGATGACCCGGCACACCGGCGAGGTCGACGTCTACCACCTCGGCAAATGGCGGGACCTGGGGACCCGGCACGGGGTGCAGCACTGGGCCGACAGCGCCAAGCAACTGCGCATCAGCACCGCCGGCTACCGGCGGTTCATGTACTTCCTCACCGCCGACGAGCGCATCGGCGACCTGATGCACGATCTCGTGGACTCCGACAAGACGTTCCTGGTCTTGGACCCCATCCGCAAGATCCGCACGGGCCCGTACGAGCCGGACCCGCACGCCCTGTCCGTCGGCACCGGCACCGACTGGAGCGGCCTCGCCCTGGCCTGGCTGACCGAATGGGAGCGCGGCGGCGACCCGGTCGCCAAGGAGAAGCTCCTCAACAGCATGCGCTCCATCGCCGCGATGCCCAACGGCTTCGCGCGCGGCGGCGGCCTGTACGACCTCGACAACGGCACGTTCAAGCCCACGGAGCCGGCCGTCAGCGTCGGCTCGCTCGGCTCGGTGTTCGGGCTGGTCGAGGTGTGCAGCGAGGTCATCCACCTGACCGGGGACGAGGCGTTCACCAAGGCGTGGCTGCAGTACTGCCGCCTCTACAACGGCACCGCCGCCGAGCAGCAGGCGGAGACCGGGCAGCCGTGGGGCAACCTGAACCTGCGCCAGGCCCACTCCCGGCTCACCGCCTACGCCGCCGCCAAGCTCGGCGACGCGACCCTGGCCGCGCGGGCGTGGAAGGAGTTCGACACCGGCCACGCCGGATACCCCAAGACTCTGGAGTTCAAGGCGGTGCGCGTGGAGGGCTCGAAGGTGCTCAAGCCGGTCGACGAGACCTCCTTCGCCTCGACCAACGCCTCCTCGCAGTACGGCCTGGCCGCCATCCAGTGCCTCGCCCTCGTGGGCGACCACCTTCCCGCGTAATCCGGCACATCCAAGGAGGAGAACATGCACGCCTTACGCAAAGCGGCTGTCATCGCCTCGGCGGTCCTGGCCGTCAGCACGGCACTGGTGGCCGGCTCTACGTCCACCGCGTCGGCCCTCGCCGGCCCGCGGGTGATGGAGAACCTCGGCCGCGGGGTCGTGGCCGTGCGCTCCAGCAGCACCAGTGTCCTGGTGACCTGGCGCCTGCTGGGGCTCGACCCGGACGGCATCGGCTTCAACGTCTACCGGTCCACCGCCGGCGGCTCGTACGTCAAGCTCAACTCCAGTGTCCTGACCGGCGGCACCAACTACGTCGACTCCACGGCGGACCTGACGCGCGCCAACAGCTACTACGTGCGGCCCGTGGCCGGCGGCGTGGAGCAGGCGCCGAGCAGGGCGTTCACGCTGACCGCCAATCACGCCACCGAGCCGGTGGTGCGCCTGCCGCTGCGGGCCGGCGGTCCGGTGAAGTTCGTCTGGGTCGGCGACCTCGACGGCGACGGCGAGTACGACTACGTGCTGGACCGGCAGACGTCCCCGCAGAAGATCGAGGCCTACCGGAGCAACGGGCAGTTCCTCTGGCAGGTCGACATGGGACCGAACAGTACCAACCAGGACAACATCGAAGGCGGCTCGTCCACCATCGACGTGGGCCACAATGACGGCGTCACCGTCCACGACCTCAACAGCGACGGCCGCGCCGAGGTCGCGGTCCGCATCGCCAACGGCGTCACCTTCGGCAACGGCACCAGGTTCACCAACAGCGACAACAACCGCCAGTTCATCGCGATCCTCGACGGCGCGACGGGCGCACCCCGGGCCACGGCCCCGGTGCCGACCGACTACCTGGCCGACGGCCCGATGTACGCGCGCTTCGGCGTCGGGTATCTCGACGGCGCCACGCCGAGCCTCGTCGCGTACATGAAGAACCGCATCGGCAGCGGCGACTTCAACCTCATGATGACCGCGTGGAAGTTCACCGGGACCGCGCTGACCCAGCAGTGGAAGTGGCTGCGGGGCAACCAGGACATGCCCGACGGGCACAACACCCGCATCATCGACGTCAACGGCGACGGTACGGACGAAGTCGCCGAGATCGGGTTCGTGCTCAACGGCAACGGCACCCTGCGCTACTCGCTGGCGCCCCAAGGCATCATCCACGGCGACCGCTTCCACATCGCGAAGATGGACCCGGGCCGCGCCGGTCTGCAGGGGTACGGCGTGCAGCAGGTCAACCCCAGCGGCCTGCGCGAGTACTACTACGACGCCGCCAACGGCTCCATGATCTGGAAGCATGTCGAGTCCGGCACCGCCGACGTGGGACGCGGCATGGCCGGCGACATCGACCCGCGCTTCCCCGGCATGGAGGTCTGGTCCTTCTCCGGCCTCTACAACGCCCCGGGCAACCGGCTCACCGAACCCGACACGTCACGGCGGCCGTGGCCGCACCTGGGCCTGTGGTGGGACGGCGACGTCACCATGGAGCTACTCAACGACGGCAAGATCGAGAAGTGGGACCCGAACAACCCCACCACGACCGGCAGCGTGCCGCGGCTGGTCAGCACCTGGAACTACGGCGCGGTCAACGCGAGCGGCCCGAACCCCGCCTTCGTCGGCGACATTCTCGGCGACTGGCGCGAGGAGGTCGTGTACACCAACGCGGCCTACAACGAGCTGATCATCTTCACCACGAACCAGCCGTCGAGCACCAGGTTGTACACGCTGGCGCACAACCCCGCCTACCGCAATGCCATGACCCTCAAGGGGTACATGCAGTCCCACCACGTCGACTACTTCCTCGGGGCGGGCATGACGAAGCCGCCCCGGCCGAACATCACCTACGCAGGAAGCTAAGCTCCTTTGTCTATGTCGATGCGCCTCCCAACGCCCGATGACCGACGGTCCCGCTACACCGGCTGGACCCGGGCGCATTGGGAGGCCATGGCCGACCACCTGCTCGCGTCCGTGGTGCCGTACGCGACGGACGACTTCGCCCAGTTCCGCCTGCCCGGCAGGACGAGCCGGTCGGGGCCGGTCAGCGACGGCCTCGAGGGCTTCGCCCGCACGTTCCTGCTCGCCGCCTTCAGGATCGCCGGCGCGGGCGGGGACGTGCCGCCCGCGCTGCTGGAGCGGTACGCGAGCGGCCTCGCCGCCGGGACCGACCCGGCGCACCCGTACGCGTGGCCGGCACTGACGGACATGTCGCAGCAGCTCGTCGAGGCGGCCTCGGTGGCGCTGGCGTTGCACGAGACCCGGCCGTGGATCTTCGACCGGCTCTCGCCCGCCCAGCAGGAGCGGGTGGTGGCGTGGCTGGCCGGGTTCGTGGGGCGGCGTACACCGGACAACAACTGGGTGCTGTTCCGGGTGGTCGTCGAGCAGTTCCTGGCCGAGGTGGGCGGGCCGCACGAGCCCGGCGAGATCATCGGCGGGCTGGAGCGGATCGAGGAGTGGTACGTCGGCGACGGCTGGTACTCCGACGGCACGGGCAAGAACTACGACTACTACTGCGGCTGGGCGATGCACCTGTATCCGTCCTTGTGGGCACGGATGGCCGGCGATGCCGCCAGGCAGGAGCTCTACGCGGCGCGGCTGCACCGCTTCCTCGGCCACTACCAGCACTTCTTCGCCGCCGACGGCGGCCCGGTGCACCAGGGGCGCTCCCTGACCTACCGGTTCGCGACGGTCGCGCCGCTGTGGCTCGGCGCGCTGACCGGCGCCTCGCCGCTTCCGCCCGGCCGGACCCGGCGCATCGCGAGCGGCGTGCTGCGCCACTTCGCCGAGCGCGGCGTGCCGGACGAGCGCGGGCTGCTCAGCCTCGGCTGGTACGAGCCGTTTCTGCCGGTCACGCAGGACTACTCGGGTCCGGCGTCGCCGTACTGGGCGAGCAAGGCGTTCCTCGGCCTGCTGCTCCCGCCCGGGCACCCGGCCTGGACGGACCCGGAGGAGGCCGCCCCGATCGACCTCGCCGACCAGACGGTGGCCATGACCGCGCCCGGCTGGCTGCTGCACGCCACCAGCGCGGACGGCGTCGTGCGACTGGTCAACCACGGCAGCGACCGGGACCGCGTCCAGGACCCGACAGGGCCGCCCGACCCGCACTACCTCAAGTTCGCCTACACCAGCCACACGGGACCCGAGGTGGGGGAGAAGGCGTCCGGCGTGGACAACCACCTGGCCGTCATCGCACCCGACGGGACCGCCTCACGCAGGCGGCACATCGAACCCCTGGCCGTGTCGGACCGGTTCGCCGCCTCCGCCTACCAGGACGGCGCGGTCCGGGTGATCACGGCCTCGGTCGTCGACGGCGCCGCCGAGATCAGGATTCACCAGGTCACCGCACCCGCCGGGCATCAGGTGCGGGACGGCGGCCACGCACTGGCCGCGGCGGTTCCCCTCGACCTGCGCGAAGGCGACGGCGTGGCGCTGGCCCGGCGGCCGGACGGGCTGAGCAGCGCCGTGCGCGGCCTGCACGGTTATACGGGCGCGGGCCTGGTGACGGCCGAAGGCGCCAACGCCTTCGGCGCACACTCGGCCACGCCGTACGTCATCGCCGACGCCCATCCCGGCGGCACCGCGATCTACGTGAGCCTCGTACGGCTCGCGGTCACGGAAGAGCAGCCGCCCGTGCCCTGCGTGCTGGTCGAGGGCGACCTGGTCGTCCTGACGCTGCCCGCCGGGGAGACGGTGACGGTGCGCCTGGGCGACGTCCCGGCGTGCGAACGGTGACGGTACGCCTGGGCGGCGTCTCCGCGTCCGGACGTTGACGCGGGCCCGCGGCCGCTCGTTGATCGACGCGCCCGTAGAGTGGTGAAACCGTTTACATCCACCGATAGGAGCTCACTCCGTGCCACGGCGACCCGTCGCGGTCTTCGCCATCGCCCCCTGGGCGCTGGGCGGCGTCTTCCCTCCTGACCTCGTCACCCGATTGCGGCAACTGGTCGACATCGACCCGGGGACGACGTTCACCTCGTTCGAAGGCGCCGAGGCGGCCTTGGCGGAGGCGGACATCCTGGTCACCGGATGGGGATGCCCCCGCATCGACGCCGGAGTGCTGACGGCCGCGCCGCGGCTGCGTGCGATCGTGCACTCCGCCGGCACGGTCAAGGCCATCGTCGATCCCCTCGTGTTCGAGCGCGGTCTCATCGTGTCCTCCGCCGCGGAGGCGAACGCCGTCCCGGTGGCCGACTACACCATGGCCATGCTCGTCCTCGGCGCCAAGCAGGCGTTCAGCCGCGCCAGACGCTACGCGGCCGCCGTCGAGGGCACGCCCAGGGACTGGCTGGCGGGCGAAGGCACCGGGCTTCATGACTGCACGGTCGGGGTGATCGGCGCCTCCCGGATCGGCCGCCTCGTCCTGCGGCGGCTCCAGTCGTACGACGTCGAGGTCCTGCTCTACGACCCGTACGTGACCGCCGCCGAAGCGTCAGACCTCGGCGTCGAGCAGGTGAGCATGGACGACCTCTGCCGCCGCAGCGACCTCGTCACCGTGCACGCCCCCGCCCTGCCCGAGACCCGCCACCTGCTCGACGGCCGGCGGCTGGACCTGCTGCCCGACGGCGCCGTCGTCGTCAACACCGCCCGCGGATCGCTCATCGACACCGAGGCGCTGACCCGCTCGTGCGCCGACGGCCGGATCTCCGCCATCCTGGATGTGACCGACCCGGAGCCGCTGCCGCCCGGACACCCGCTCTTCTCCCTGCCGAACGTCATGATCACCCCGCACCTGGCCGGAGCTCAGGGCCGCGAGCTGCGGCGCCTCGGGGAGTTCGCCGTCGACGAGGTGGGCCGCTTCCTCAGCGGTGCGCCGCTGCTCGGGCGGGTGGAGCCGGAGCACCTCTCCTACATCGCCTGACAGCGTCAGGGGAAGGTGACGGTCACGTCGAGCCCGCCGTCGCGGCGGGGCCGGGTCTCCAGCGTGCCGTGATGGGCGTCGGCGATGGCGGCCACGATCGACAGGCCCAGTCCCAGGCCGTCGCCACTGGCCTTTCTGCCGCCATCCAGGCGCTGAAAGGGCTGCACGAGCAGGTGGACCCGGTCGGGCGGGATCACCGGGCCGCTGTTGGAGACCCGGAGTGTGGAGCGTGTACCGCTTCAAAACTCGTACACGTAGTCTGAGCTGGCGATTCGTCCTGCCTGCTATGCGGCTCGGTGGTACTCGTTGATGGCTCCGCCGAGCACCTTCCGGCGCTGAATCCGGCCTTCCAGTGGCACCACGACATCCTCGTCTTGATCGGGTGGGCGTTGTTGGCGGGACTGGTGCGGGCGATGGTTGTTGTAGTGCTCGGCGTATTCGTTCAGAACTGATCGCAAGTGGCGTTCGTCGTAGATCAGCATCCAGTCGGTGCTTTCGGCTCGGACGGTGCGGATCCAGCGTTCGGCGTAGCAGTTAGCGCGGGGTGTCCGCGGCGGAGTCTTTATCACCGTGACACCTGCCCCGGCAAAGACCTCATCGAAGACGGCGGTGAACTTGGTATCCCGGTCACGGATGAGGAACCGGAACGAGGTGGCCCTATGCCGAGGTCCATGAGCAGGTTGCGGGCCTGCTGAGCGGTCCAGACGCCGGTGGGATGGGCGGTGACGCCCAGGATGTGAACGCGTCGTGCTTCCACCTCCATCACGAACAACACGTACAGGCGTTTCAAGAAGATCGTGTCAACGTGGAAGAAATCGCAGGCCAACAATCCCTTCGCTTGCAGCCGTAGAAACGTCCGCCAAGAGGTGTCGAGGTTGCGTGGCGCCGGCCGGTGCCGGCGCGAACGCAGGATCTGTCGCACGGTCGCTTCGCTAACCTGCACGCCGAGGCGAACCAGTTCGCCGTGTACCCGCCGGTAGCCCCACCGGGGGTTCTCGCGGGCCAGGCGGAGGACCAGATCCCGGATCTCCTTGCTTGTTCCGGGGCGGCCAGGGCGGTGGGGGTAGGTCCACGAGCGTTTGATCAAACGCCGATGCCAGGCCAATAGGGTGCCTGGGGTAACCAGCCGGTGAGCTCGCAGCGCCGCCGGAAGAAAACGGGCCAACGCCGCCAGGACCGCTCCATCGGCCCAGTCCGGCTTCGGCTGGACGATCTGCCGTCTCAACACGGCAACCTCATGCCGAAGCACCATGATCTCGAGATCCTTAGACGCACGACCACGCCCCAGCAACACCAGCCAGCCAAACACCCGAATCAAGGTCAGGTACAGCAGACGAACTGACACAGGTCGCGATCTTGCCCGCGAGCGGCCTGAAGGTCAAAACCACAGATCAGGCACTACCCGATGAGATATGAAGCGGTACACGGTCAGCGCCTCGTTGCCGCGCCCGGCCTCGGCGAGCGCCCGCATCAGGGCAGCGACGAAGCCTTCACGCAGCGGGTACGTGGCGACCAGCTCGGTCAGCTCGGAGACCAGCTCGGGGCCACGGCCAGCCGGTAGCCGCCGGCCTCCGCCTCGATCACGCCGTCCGGCAGCACCCTGCGCAGCCGGGAGACCAGCGCCTGCAGGGCGTTGACCTCGTCCGCGGGCGGGCGTTCGCCCCAGATCCAGTCCACCAGCCGCGCGCGGGTGACGATCCTGCCGGGTTCGAGGGCGAGCGCGGCCAACAGCGCGCGCAGCCGAACTCCGGGAACGTCCACGACGGCCTCTTCGCCGTTCCGGACCTCGAAGGGTCCGAGCAATCCGCCTCGCACACCGGCAATTGTGCCGAACCTGGGCGATGAACGGCTAATCCCGTCACCAGCAGTACCGTACGAGCCAGTCGTCGGAGTCGTAAGCCCGCTGCGCGGGGTCCGTCGCGGTGGCTTCGCGCTCCTCGACCGTGTCCTCGATCCGGACCCGCTCGGGCAGCCTCCCGAAGCGGGCCTGCCGCGTCTCGGAGGCCGGCATCTCAGACGGCCTTCGCGTTGATGGTGACCGGGATGTTGCCGCGGGTCGCCTTGGAGTAGGGGCAGAGCTGGTGGGCGGCGGCGGCGAGCTCGCCGGCCGTCTGCTGGTCCACGCCCCCCAGCTCCAGGTTGAGGACGGCGCCGAGGCCGAACTCGCCGTCGTCACCGTGGTTGAGGGTCATCTCCACGGTGATGGCGGTGCTCTTCAGCGTGACCTTGCGCTGTGCCGCCGCCCTCCTGGTCGCGCCGAGGAAGCAGGCGCCCCAGCCGGCGGCGAAAAGCTGCTCGGGGTTGGTGGCGCCGCCCGCGCCGCCGAACTCCTTCGGGATGGCGAGCTTGGTGTCGAGCAGGCCGTCGTCGGTCTGGACCCGGCCTCCGTTGCGGCCCTCTCCCGTGACGGTGACGATCCCGGTGTAGCTGGTGGCCATGACGTTCCCTTCCTGGTTCGAGGAGACGCTCCGAATGCGTCACCAGTTCAACTGGTGACGATCATTCCAGTCTCATGCGTCACTTGTCAAACTGGTGACGCATGGGAAGGCGGCGGCCCTGCCAGCGGGAGCGCAGCCACCGGTCGTGGCTGGCGACCACGATCGCGCCGGGTCCGCCGGCGGCCATGGCCTCTTCCAGCTCGTCGCAGAGGCGGGGGGAAAGGTGGTTGGTTGGCTCGTCGAGCAGGAGCAGGCCGGGCGGGTCGGCCATCAGCAGCGCCAGGGCGAGGCGGCGGCGCTGGCCCACCGACAGCTCCCCCACGCGCAGGTCCGTGTCGCGGGCGCCGAGCAGGCCGAGCGAGCGCAACGGCACGGCCTCGGCGCGCTCAGGACCGAGTGCCAGCTCGTACGTCTCCCGCGCCGTCCGGTCGGACCGCTCGAAGACGGTGTCCTGGGCCAGCAACGCGACGGTCAGCCCCGGCCTCCGCCGCACCTCGCCCTCCGCCGCCAGCCGCCCCGCCAGCACGGCCAGGAGGGTGGACTTGCCGGCTCCGTTGGGGCCGGTGACCAGCAGCCGCTCGCCGGGCGGCACGTCGAGCCGGTCGATCGAGAGCCGTCCGGGCACGCGCACGTCCTGCAGTGACAGCAGCACCTCGTCGTCAGGATCGAGGGTGGCCAGAGGGCGGGGGGTGAAGCGGAGCGGGGGCGGCGGGGCGGGGACCTGCTCGCGTTCGAGCTGGGCGAGCCGCCTGGCGGCGTTGCGTACCCGCCGCGCGATCTGCTGCTGCACCCGGCCGCCCGCGTGCCCGTACCCCATCTTCTCGTTGTCGCGTTTCACCCCGCCGTACGCCACCCGCCGGGCCGTCACCGCCACGGCCGCGTGCAGTTCGCCGAGTTCCTCCTGCTCCTCCGCGTGCCGCCGCTCCCAGCGCTCCCGCTCCGCGCGCTTCTCGGCCAGGTAGGCGGCGTACCCGCCGCCGTACCGGACGGGCCCGTCCACCGCCGGGTCGAGATCGATCAGATCGGTGCAGACCGCGTCGAGGAAGGCCCGGTCGTGGCTGGCCACGACCACGACGCCGGTCATGCCGCGCAACTGCTGCTCCACGAACGTCGCGGCGTCGTCGTCCAGGTGGTTGGTGGGCTCGTCGAGCAGCAGCGCCGCGGGCCGCCTGATGAGCAGCGCCGCCAGGGCCAGCCGGCCGCGCTGCCCGCCCGACAGGGACGCGAGCGTGCGGGAGTGCGGCACGCCGCCGAGGCCCAGCCGGTCGAGGACGATGCCGGCGCGCCGGTCGGCGTCCCAGGACTCGCGTTCCTGGGCCTGCTCCAGCCGCGCCCCGTACTCGCCGAGCAGGGCGGCGTCGTCCGCGGCGGCGGCCAGCGCGCCGGTGAGCCGGTCCAGCTCGGCCAGGTCCGCGCGGGCCTCGCGCAGGGCGTCGTCGAGCACGCCCGCGACGGTGGCCGTGCCGTCGAAGGGCAGCTCCTGGTGCAGGAAGCCGAGGTCGGCGGGGCGGGCGACGGTGCCCACGTCGGGCCGGTCCACCCCGGCCAGCAGCCGCAGGAGCGTGCTCTTGCCTGCGCCGTTCTCGCCGATCAGGCCGATCCTGTCGCCGGGCGCGGCGGTGAGCGAGACGCCGTCGAGGACGCGCCGCGCGCCCAGCGTCCATACGAGATCGCGGGCGAGCAGCGCGTCACTCACCTGCCGGGCCCCCGGTCTCCAGGAGGCGGCCGTCCGACAGCTCCAGCCACCGCTGCACGCCGATCTCGGCGAGGAAGCGCTCGTCGTGACTGACCGCCACGAACGCCCCCTGGTACGCCCCGAGCGCGCTCTCCAGCTGCGCCACGCTGACCAGGTCGAGATTGTTGGTCGGCTCGTCGAGCAGCAGGAGCTGCGGCGCGGGCTCGGCGCAGAGCACGCACGCCAGCGTGGCCCGCAGCCGCTCGCCGCCGGACAGCACCGACACCGGCAGGTGCGCCCGCGCGCCACGGAACAGGAAGCGGGCCAGCAGGTTCATGCGGTCGGACTCGGCCCTGCCGGGGGCGAACGTGGCCAGGTTCCCGGCCACGGTGCGGTCGAGGTCGAGCAGGTCGAGCCGCTGCGACAGGTAGGCGACTCGCCCGTCGGCCCGCCTGATGGTGCCGCCGTCGGGCTCCAGGTCGCCGCTGACCATGCGCAGCAGGGTGGACTTGCCCGCGCCGTTGGGGCCGGTCAGCGCGATGCGCTCGGGGCCGCGTACGGTCAGGTCGAGGCCCGGCTCGGGGAACAGGCCGCGGGCCCGCAGCCCCTCGCCGAGGAAGACCGTGCGCCCGGCGGGCACGTTCGTGCCCGGCAACTCCAGCGCGATGCGCTGGTCGTCGCGCAGCGCCCGCCCGGCCTCGTCGAGCCTGGCCTGGGCGTCGCTGACGCGGGAGGCGTGCATCTGGCCCGCCCGGCCTGCCGACTCCTGGGCGCCGCGTTTCATGTTGCCGGCGAAGATGCGCGGCAGTCCGGCGTTCTTGAGGTTGCGGGCGGCGTTGCCCGCCCGGCGCTCGGCTCGCTCGCGGGCCTGCTGCATCTCGCGCTTCTCGCGCTTGAGCTCCTGCTCGGCGCTGCGCACGGTGCGTTCGGCGGCCTCCTGCTCGGTGCGCACGGCCTCCTCGTACGCGGTGAAGCCGCCCCCGTAGAAGCGCACCTCGCCCCGGTCCAGCTCGGCGATGCGGTCCATGAGGTCGAGCAGGGCCCGGTCGTGGCTGACCACGAGCAGGCAGCCGTTCCAGTCGCCGAGCACGTCGTAGAGCCTGCGGCGGGCGCCGAGGTCGAGGTTGTTGGTCGGCTCGTCGAGCAGCAGCACGTCGGGCCGCCTGAGGAGCTGCGCGGCCAGGCCGAGCGAGACGACCTGGCCGCCGCTGAGCGTGCCGAGCCCCCGGTCGAAGGCCAGGCCGCCGAGGCCGAGGCGGTCGAGCTGGGCGCGGGTGCGCTCCTCGATGTCCCAGTCGTTGCCGATGGTGGTGAAGTGCTCCTCGCCGGCGTCGCCGGACTCGATGGCGTCGAGCGCGGCGATCACCGGGGCGATGCCGAGCACCTCGGCCACGGTCAGGTCGCCGGTCAGGGGCAGGCTCTGCGGCAGGTAGCCGAGCACGCCCTCGACCGTGACGCTGCCGCCGCGGGGGCGATACCCGCCGGCGATGAGCTTGAGCAGCGTGCTCTTGCCGGCGCCGTTGGGGGCGACAAGCCCGGTACGGCCGCTCCCCACGCTGAAGGACAGGTCGTCGAAGACCGGGGTGTCGTCGGGCCAGGAGAAGGACAGACGGGAACAGACGATGCACGAATCGGACATGCGAGAAAACCTCGAAAGGAGAAACGCGGGCGCGCCGAAGCCGCCCGAAAAAGGGATAGGGGGACGACGAACCAGGCCACATCGGCGGCGGTCACACACGCCTGTCGGGGCCTATCGACCTCCGGTATCACCCGGAGATGTCGTCGTCACCTGCCACTGGATTCTCCTGCCTACCGAACACGAGCACCTATCACCGTACCAGCCGCCGGGGTCAACTCGCGCCGGCCGCTTCCTTCTTGCGTGCCCGGTAGGCAGCAGCCTTGATCTTGTTGCCGCACGACTCCATGCCGCACCACTCCCTGCGCCCGCCCCGCGACCGGTCGATGAAGATCTTCGTGCACTCGGGGTTGGCGCACTCCTTCATCAGCGGCACGTCGGGCCCGCTGAGCAGCTCGACGGCATGCCGGGCCACCGTGGACAGTGCCTGCTCCGGGGTCGCCGCCACCCAGCGCCCCTCGGGCGTGAGCTGGGGGGCTACGGGCGGCTTGCGGGCCGTCTCGTTGAGCAGCGCGAGCGCGCCGTCGTCGTAGCCGTCGCCGGCCAGACGGGCGGTGACCAGCGCGTAGATGGCCTCGCGCACCGCCACGGCCCGGGTCAGGTCCGCGTCCCCGCAGGGGGACAGGGTGTCGGCGATGCCGGACTCCACGTACCAGGCGTCGAGCCGGTCCGGGGCGTAGAGGGTCTCGAAGCGGTCGGTACGCCGCGCGCGGAGCGTGCAGGCGAGGTCGAGGGCGGGGTTGCCGCACAGAAAGACATGCTTCACATCACCAGTCTGACAGGTGACTACAAATCGGCGCTCTCCTCCTCCCACCGGGGATGGTTCTTCCTGGCCCACGCGCGGGTCACCGAGCCCGTGCGCATCCCGCGCCGCGCCTCGGGATCCTGGTACGCCAGCCGCACGTGCCCGATCACCACGACGGCGACGGCCAGGGCCGTCACGTCGTGCACGAAGATCGCGCTCGTCCGGGAGATCCCCGGCAGGAACCCCGCGAACCACATCAGCAACCCGGTGAACAGCATCACCGGCACGGCCCCGGCGATCCAGCCGGCGTAGATCTTCTGCCCGGCGTTGAACTTCCCGGCCGGGCGCGGCCCCGGCAGCCCCTTGCGTACCGCGCGCAGCCACTCCCTGTCGTACGGCGCCAGCCGGTTGAGCCTGCGCAGATCCGCGCGGAAGGCCCGCGAGGCGAGCCCGATCAGGACGGGCACGGGCAGCAGCAGCCCCGACCACTGGTGCACGACGGTCAGCAGATGGCGGCGGCCGACGAGCTGGGCCAGCGGCCCGAAGTACAGGCAGGCCGCCGTCCCCACGCACAGCAGCATGAGCATGGCGGTGACGCGGTGGACCCAGCGCTCGGCCACGGCGAAGCGCGCCAGCGTGCGCTCAGGCCTCCTTGTCGAGCCAGCCGTCGATGTCATAGCCGTACTCCTCCCAGTAACCGGGAATGACCTTGTCGGTGACGGAGATGCCGGACAGCCACTTGGCGGACTTGTAGAAGTACATCGGCGCGACGTAGAGCCGTACGGGGCCGCCGCGCTCGTGGGTAACCGGCGCGTCCAGCATGTCCAGCGCCACCAGCACGTCGGCGCGGCGGGCCTGGTCGAGGGTGAGGCTCTCGGTGTAGACGCCGTCGAAGCAGGTGAAGCGGATGGCCTTGCCCTCAGGGCGTACCCCCGCCAGGTCGAGCAGGTGCGAGAGCAGCACCCCCTTCCACGGCACGTTCTCCACCCGCCAGCCGTCGGTGCAGCGCGCCTCGCCGACGACCCGCGTCTGCGGCAGCGCGCGCAGCTCGTCCAGCGTGTACGTCACCGGCCGCTCGACCAGCCCGCCGATCTCCAGCCGGTAGTCGGCCGCGGTCTTCTCCTGCACCGAGCCCGCCACGCTGAAGTAGCGGAACCCGCCCGGGTTGGGCAGCAGCCCGGTGAGCCCCGTGGGGTCGTTCTGGGAGGCGACGTTGAGGAAGCGCTCCCAGCCGCCCTGCACGAGCGGCGCGGCGGCGAGGGCGGCGGCGCCCACGCCCAGCATCGAGAACATCGTGCGGCGCGCGATGGGCGGGCCGCTCTCCGCCGGAGTTCCAGGATTGCGGTTCTTGCTCAAGGTTCCCCCCTCAGTCGTCCACCTCGGACGCGTCCTGGCGGCGGAACAGGCTCAGGTGCCTTTCCGCCCACAGCTCCTCGTCCAGGTGGTGATCCCGCCAGGTCTCCGGCGGGTCGGCCAGCCAGTCGTGGCCGAAGATCGCGTACGGATGGTCCCCGCGCACGCACTCCAGCTCGTCCTGGCCCAGGTACTTCATCAACGGCCGCCACACCTGCCCGTTCGTGACGACCAGGTACGACGCCGCCAGCCCCGGCTCGTGCAGCCAGCCGCGCATCATCCGCGCCTGGAACACGTCCGTCACGGGGGACGGCTTGGCCTCGAAGGCCGGGCAGACCAGGTGCCGCGCGATCGCGATGTGCGACCCCAGAGGCATCGCCGTGCGCCGGCCCATGTCGAGCCAGATCTCCGCCACGACGGGGTCGGCCTCCAGCTCCTCCCGCTCCGGCGCCCGCAGGGTCAGCCAGCTCAGGTACGCGCGCAGGCGGTCGCTCCCCCGGCACCGCAGCAGGGAGAAGGCTTCGGGGCGGCGGCCCAGCCAGAACCGGACCGAGGCGGCCGTCAGCTCGCCGTGGGTGTCGCGCGCCATGGTGAGGAGCTCGTCGTGGTCGGCGGGGGTCGCCGCGCACCACCGCACGTCCTCCTCGCCGACCTGGGAGACGTACCGGTGCGCGACGCCGCCGCGCCTGCGCAGATGGCTGATCGTCCGCATGACGGTCAGGTACGCGTGCGGGTCGCGGGCATCGCGCAGGAGCCGGCCCATGACGTGGTGGCGGATCCGCCGGTGCATGCGCTCGTAGCCGGCGGGGTCCCGCCAGCGCAGGTCGTCGTCGAGGGCCTCGCGCAGCACGCCGTTGATCTCCAGGCCGGGCGAGGCGGTCTCGATGTACGGGTGCGCCCGCAGCCAGGCGAACAGCTCGGCCGCCGTCCGGCCCGCGTCCGGCAGCACCGCCCCGAGAAGGTCCTCGGTGGTGTGGCGGGCGTGCGCGCACACGTGCAGCGCCCACCAGTGCGCCTGCGTCGGCACGTCGCCGGCCAGGCGGGCGAGCACGTTGTCCACCACGTACCGCACGGCGGCGCGGCGCGGCGGCTCCCCGGTGGCCGACATGCTCCTGCCGACCTCGGCGGCGAGCGACAGGGCGAAGGGGTGGCCGGCCGCGAAGTCCGCGATGGACCTGCGGAGGGCGGGGTCCGTGCCGCGGGCCGCCATCAGCTCGGCGGACTCCGTGGCGGTGAGGGCTTCGAGGCGCCGGACCACGATCCTGCCCGCCCAGGCCGGGTCGGTGAGCCAGACGGCGCTGGGCCCGGTGCGGCCCGCCACCACGACGATCGGGTCGCCGGGCAGGGGCTCGCGCAGCCACGCCTCGTCGGCCTCGTCGAATGAGTCGACGAGCAGCACGGCACCGGAGAGGTCCTCCACGAACTCGCGCGCCTGCGCGGTCTCCGGGCCGTGCGGGTGGTCACGGGTTTGCGCCGCCGGCGCCGAGCCGTGCAGGTGCCGCACGCGACGTCCTGCGGCGGCGGCGTCCTCGGCGAGCTTGTGCAGCAGGGCCGACTTGCCGATGCCGGCCGGCCCGCGGAGGAACAGCAGGGCCGGGCCTTCCCCCTTCGCCAGCAGGTCGCGGAAGGCGGCGCGCTCCGCGCCCCTCCCGGCGAACCGGTCCGCTCCCCGCTTCGGCTGTACGGCGGCCGGCTCGGCCCGCGGGGCGGGGGCGTACCCGTCGTCGTGGCCCGCGTCGGCCCGCAGGATCTGGTCGTGGATCTCCCGCAGCCGCGGCCCGGGGCTCACGCCCAGCTCCTTGCCCAGCAGGTCGTACACCATCCGGTAGACCTCGAGGGCGTCCGCCCGCCTGCCGCTGCGGTACAGGGCGAGCAGGTAGATCTCGTACAGCGGCTCTTCCAGCCGGTTCTGCTCGATGAGCAGCGGCACCTCGGCCACCACCACGGCGTGCTCCCCCAGCTCCAGGCGCAGCCGCAGCAGCTCCTGGGTGGCGGTCAGCCGCAGCCGTTCCAGCCGGAACCGTTCGCGCTCGGCGGCCTCGCCGGGGACACCGGCCAGCGCCGTGCCCGTCCAGAGGCCTAGCGCCTCCTCCAAGCACTTGGCCGCCGCCGCGAGGTGCCCGCTCGCGCGTTCCCTCCTGGCGGTCTCCACCAGCTCGGCGAACTCGGCGGCGTCCAGCGCGAACAGCGACGGGTCCAGCATGTAGCCCCCGGATTGGGAGCTGATCGCCTGGCCGGGCCCGTCCTCGGACAGCAGCCGCCGGATGCGGGAGATGTAGGTCCTGATGACGGCCTCGCCGGAGGCCGGCGCCTGCTCGCCCCACAGGCCGTCGATCAGCTCGCTGATCCGTACGAAGCTGCCGCTGTTGGCCAGCAGCACCATCAGCACGGCCTGCTGCTGCGGCGCACCGAGATCCAGCCGCTCGTCACCGCGGTAGAGGGCGGGCGGGCCGAGAACGGTGAACCTGCGCGGAGCCGGGAGCACGTTCGGCCGTCCAATCACGATCGGGTTGCGTGGCTGCGCGAGACCCCGTCACGCAGGGCTCGCGGTTGTACGTCCCCGAAGGTATGCGCGCCCGGATCGCCGTCGCGAGCGTCACATGACGGCATGTGTGTACGTCATTCGCCCGCCACGTCCTGAAGCCCGACGTGGCGTCAGTAAGGTCGGTCAACGACGGTTCGCGCTACGCGAGAGGTGGGGGAACCTCGATGGCCGGGGTGAGTTTCGGGTTACTGGGACCGATCAAGGTCTGGAGCGGCGGGGACGAGCTGGGGGTCGGCTCCCCGCAGCAACGCAGGCTGCTGGCCCTGCTGCTCCTGAGCGACGGGCGGCAGGTCTCGCTCGACGAGATCGTGGGCGCGTTGTGGGGCTGTGAGGCGCCGCGCAGCGCCGTGGTGAGCGTGCGTACGTACGTCTCGCGCCTGCGCCGTACGCTGGCCGACGGCGGTGCCGCCGGGCTGGGCACGGAGGCGGAGATCAGGTCGGCGGGCCGGGGCTACCACCTGGCCGTGGACCCCGGCACGGTGGACGTGACGGTGTTCCGCCAGACCACCGCCGCCGCCAGGGAGGCCCGCGAGCGGGGGGAGCTCGGGGAGGCTTCGCGGCTGCTGCGCGGCGCGCTGGCGCTGTGGCGCGGGCCGGCGCTCGGCGGTCTCGGCGGGGCCTTCTTCGAGGGCCGCCGCGCCTGGCTCGAACAGCTTCGCGCCTCGGCCATGGAGGAGCGCTGGGCGATCGACATCGAGCGGGGCGACTGCGGCGAGGCGATCGCGGGGCTGACGCGCGCGACGTCGGCGGAGCCCTACCGGGAGCGGTTGTGGGAGCTGCTGATGTGGGCCCTCGACCGGGACGGCCGGCGCGTGGAGGCCCTGTCGGCCTACCGCCGGGCCGCCCGGCTGCTGGACGACGACCTGGGACTGGAGCCGGGGCCCGGCCTGCGCAGGATGCACGCCCGGATCAGGACGGCGGCCTCACTGGTCTGATCGGTCGCGCGTGCCGCTGTCGCGGAGGTGGGCGATGCCCAGGTCCAGGGCGGCCTCCAGGTGGGTGGTCTCACCGGTGGACATCTGGATCAGCACGCCGCCCTGGATGCCGGCCAGCAGCCCGGCCGCCGCCCGGTCGGGGTCCAGGCCGGGATCGATCTCGCCGATGGACTGCATGTGCCGTACGCCGGCGGCGATCTCGTGCTGCCAGCGCCGCATCAGCTCGGTGACCACGGCCTGGGCGCCGGGCGTGCTGGCGCCCAGGTGCGAGGTGACGGAATTGAGCGCGCACAGGTGGCCCTGCTGCCGGTAGCGCTCGACGACCCTGTCGCGCCACGCCTGCCAGGCGGGCCAGGAGGTGAGGCTGTCGAGCTGGGGCCGCTGGTCCTCCAGCACGCGGCCGGCCTCCAGGCGGGCCACGGCCAGCAGCAGCTCCTCCCGCCCGCCGGGGAAGTAGTGGAACAGCTGGCTCTTGCTCGTCGAGGTCCTGGCCAGGATGTCGTCCAGGGTCGTGGCGGGCACGCCGAACTCGCGGATGTGCGTGGCCGCGCCTTCGAGAATGCGCTGCCTGGTGGCGGCTCCCTTGCGGGTCAGCGAGCGCATGACACCCCCTCCCATTTTTCTGGACTTGCCAGTCCATTTTAAACCTTGCACCCTGAGAGCATGTCTCTGGATCAGTATTACTTGCTCGGCCGTTCCGGCCTGCGCGTCAGCCGGTTGGCCCTCGGCACGATGAACTTCGGCACCGGCGGCTTCCACGCCGCGTACGGGAAGAGCGAGCAGGAGGCTCGCCCCATCTTCCGCCGCTACCTCGAAGCGGGCGGGAACTTCATCGACACCGCCGACTTCTACACCGCCGGTGAGAGCGAGACGATTCTCGGCAACCTCATCGCGGAGGCCAAGGTGCGCGACCGGGTGGTGCTCACCACCAAGTTCACCAACAGCGTCGATCCCGGGGATCCGAACGCGGGCGGCAACGGGCGCAAGCACATGATCAGGGCGGTCGAGGCGTCGCTGCGCCGCCTGCGTACCGACCACCTCGACCTGCTCCTGCTGCACACCTGGGACCGGATCACTCCCATCGAGGAGGTCCTGCGCACCTTCGACGACCTCACCAGGGCGGGCAAGATCCGGTACGCGGGCCTGTCGGATGTGCCGAGCTGGTACGCGGCGCGGGCCCAGACCCTGGCCGAGACGCACTCCCTCGTACCGATGGTCAGCCTGCAACTGCCCTACTCCCTCGTGGACCGGACGATCGAGCGCGAGCACGTCCCCATGGGGCAGGCCCTGGGGCTCGGGATCACCGCGTGGAGCCCGCTCGGGAGCGGCTTCCTCACCGGGAAGTACCGCGACACCGATCGCGGCCCGGCCGCTGAGGGCCGGCTCAGCGGAGGCTCGTGGACGGAGCGGGAATGGGGGGTGCTGGCGGTGCTCGAAGACGTCGCGGGCAAGGTCGGCAGGACGATGGCCCAGGTGGCGCTCAATTGGGTCGCCACCCAGCCGGGGGTCGCCTCGGCGATCGTCGGCGCGAGCGGCACGGACCAGCTCGACGCCAACCTCGCGGCCCTCGACTTCGAGCTGCCGGCCGAGTTGCGCGCCCACCTGGACGAGGCGAGTTCCGTGCCGCCGGAGTCGGTCTACCGGATGTTCACGCCGGACTACCAGAGCTGGCTGGTCAGTACGGGCGTCAAGGTCGGGGACAAGCCGGCCGGGTACGCCCCGGCCGTACGGAACTGGGTCACCGCGCGGGCTTGAGCACCCGCGCCAGATCGGAGCGGGAGCTGACGCCCAGCTTGGGGAAGATCCGGTGCAGGTGGGTGCCGACGGTGCGGTGGGACAGGTACAGCCGCTGCCCGATCTCCCGGTTCGTCAGCCCCTCGGCGGCCAGCCGCGCGATGTTCAGCTCGTGCGGGGTGAGCTGGTCGCGCGCGTCGGGGTCTCGGTTCGGGCTCGACTCGCCCGCGCCGCGCAGCTCCGCGCGGGCGCGCTCGCCCCATGCGGTCAGGCCGAGCGCGTCGAAACTCTCCCTGGCCGTACGCAGGTGCGCCCGGCACTCTACGGCCCGGCGCTGCCGCCGCAGCCATTCGCCGAACGCCAGGTGCAGGCGTCCGCGTTCGGCGGGCCAGCCGGTCAGGTCCGCCCGCAGCGCGGCCGTGAACAGCTCCTCCGCCTGCGCGTTCGGGGCGAGCACGGCGCGCGCGTAACGCAGCCCGATGTGCAGCGCGGGCGAAGGCGTCGAGGCGGCCTCGGGCTCCAGGTCGTACAGGATGTCCCGCATCGTGTCGGCCCGCCCGGCCCGTGCGGCGGCCTCGGTCAGCTCCGCGAGGCAGTAGGCGCGCAGGGCGAGCTGGTAGGCGGGGTCGGCGGGGTCGAGGATGCGGCTCAGCGCGGCGAACGCGTCGTCGAAGCGGCCCTCGCTCAGGGCGGCGAGGCCGCGCGCGAGCTGGACGGTGGCCAGGACGGGCCGGGCGCCGGCGGGGAGCGCGACCCGTTCCGCCTCGTCGGCGAGCGTGCCCGCCCGGCCGTGGTCGCCCTTCAGCGCGGCGATCTCGGCCTGGACGGCGATCGCGAGCCCGTACATGAAGGGCTGGCCCGTCTCCCGGGCGAGCTTGGCGGCCTCCGCCGCGGCCGGCAGGGCGGTGGCCAGGTCGCCGAGCCTGGTCAGGCTCCACGCCTGCACGGCCAGCGCCCGCGGCAGCAGCCCGAGCCGCCCCTGGGCACGCAGGCCCGGCGCCGCGGTCTCGGAGAAGCGGGCGGCCAGGTCGAACGCCCCTACCTGGAGTGCCGCGCTGCCCAAGTAGCGGTAGGTCTCCGGCTCCTCGCCCGCCACGCCGGCCAGCTCGCGGAGCCGGTCGAGCACGGTGGCGCCCCGCTCGAACGGCGCGACGTACGCGGCAACCGCGACCATGCGCGGGTCCCCTGCGGGGAGGGGCAGCCGGTCGGCCACGTCCATCAGCTCGCGGCGGGCGTCCTGGCCGGGCTCGGACCAGAAGCAGCGCATGGCCGCGCCCCACAGGATGCGGGCGGCCGGCTCGGGGTGCCCGTCGGCGGTCGCCGACGCGGCCAGCCCGGTCAGCTCGGGCACGCGGGAGACGTGCTCGCGCACCCCGTCCTCGAACCCGCTGAGCAGCCAGGCGGCGGTGGCGCGCCTGCGCGGCGACAGGTCGAGCGCCCGCGCGTCGCCCACCATGCGCTCCGCCGTGTCGCGGCGGCCTGACTCGACCGCCAGCTCGGCCGCTCTCAGCAGCCTGAGCGCCTTGCGGTCCGGCTCCTCGCTCAGCCGGGCCGCCTGGTCGAGCGCCGCGATCGCGGCGGCCACCCCGCCCCTGTGCCCGGCCCGGTCGGCGGCGCGGTCCAGCTCGGCCGCCACCTCCTCGTCCGGCCCCGGCGCCGCGGCGGCCCGGTGCCAAACCTGCCGGTCCGGCCGGTCGCGCAGCGTCTCGGCGAGCGCCAGGTGGGCCCGGCGGCGTTCGGCGGGCGTCGCGGCCACCGGGATGGCCGCGCGCATCAGGGGATGCCGGAACCGCACGCTGCCGGCTTCCTGCTCGATCAGCCGGGCCTCGACGGCCGGCGCGAGGATCTCCGGCTCAGCCGCCGTCCCGAGAATAAGCCCGGTGGCGGCAAGCGCCTCAGCGGCCGAATCGCCCTGGGCCAGCGCCGCGACCAGCAGCGCGGTACGGGCCGGCGCGGGAAGCGCGGCGACCCGCGCGGTGAAGGCTCGCTCGAGCCGCTCAGTGAGCGACAGCGTAAGGCCTCCGGGCCCGAGGGGATCGGGCAGCGGCAGGCCGGGCCCGAGGCGATCCGGCAACGCCGGACCAGGTCCGGGATGCTCGCTCAGCGGCTGCGCCGAGCCGGGCCTCGCGTGCTCTCCCAGGGCGGCCGGTAGCTCGGTCAGGGCCAGGGGGTTTCCGGCGGCCTGGGCCAGCAGCCATGCCCGGACCTCCGGGGCGAGGCCGGGGGCGGTCGTGTCCAGCAGTTCGGCGGCGACCTGGTCGGGGAGCCGGTCGAGGGGCATCGGGGACAGACCGGCGTCCTCCAAGGGCGAGCGCTCGCCCTCCCGGAGGGTCGCGATCACGACGATGGGCTCGGACTCGATGCGGCGGGCCACGAAGGCGAGGACGTCGGCGCTGGCGCGGTCGAGCCAGTGCGCGTCCTCGGCGACAACCAGCAGCGACCGCCGGACGGACTCCTCCGCCAGCAGCGTCAGCGTGGCCAGCCCGACGAGGTGGGCGCTGGGTCCGGCCGCCGCGTCAGCCAGGCCCAGCGCACCGCTGAGGGCGTCGCGCTGGGCGGCGGGGAGGGCGGCCATGCCCGCTCTGACCGGGTACAGCAGTTGGTGCAGCCCCGCGTAGGCGAGGTTGTGCTCGGACTCGGTGCCGGTCACCGTCAGCACGCGCAGGCCCGCGGCGGAAGCGGCAGAGACGGCCTCCGCCACCAGCGCGGACTTCCCGATGCCGGGCTCTCCCCGGAGGAGGGCGCCGCTGCGGCTCTCCTGCTCGTCGATGAGCTCGGCCAGGGCCTTCAGCTCGGCTTCCCGTCCGAAAAGCGGCATGCGCCTACTCTACGAGACCTCCGCAGGTGAAGCCCTTCTCCCGCTCCGGGTCGAGCTCGATCGTGCCGAGGTTGGTGGTCTCCATCGGCCGGCGGAGTGTCTCCAGCTTGTCGCAGTCGTACAGGACGTAGGTGCCGTCGCTCTCGCCCAGCAGCATCATCCAGCGCCCGTCGTAGAGCGGTTTGTCGTCCTCGGCGTTCTTGATCACCGCCCACTGGTCCTGGAAGCCGACCGCGTTCAGCAACTCGTTGGCCTGCCCACTGCTCTGGACGTCGAGCGCGCCCTCCACGAGCCCCAGGATGAGCAGGAAGCCCAGCCCGACCCCGGTCAGTCCGCCGACGATCACCTTCGTCCCCGCGCGCCCGACGGGCTTGCGGCGCAGCAGCCGGAACGGGATCAGGAAGGCCAGCACGCCGAGGCCGACCGCGATGACGACCATGACGAACAGGTCCAGGTCTCCGAAGAGGAGGAACACGCCCCAGTACGTCGCCCCGCACCACAGTGCCGCCAGCGTCGCGGCGATCCAGGGCCGCTCCCTGGCCGCCCCTACGAGCTTGCCCGCCGCCCCGCCGGTGATCTTGTCGATCAGCCAGCCCACGCCGACGAGGACGCCGATCAGCGGGATCGCGACCAGCAGGAGCAGGACCACGGTGCTGGTCATGCGGCCGAGCAGGACCGCCTGGTCGACGCCGACCTGCTGCGGGTTGACGCCGAAGACGGCGTACATCTGCTCGATGCCTATATAAAGGACCGCGTAGAGCGCCACCGCGATCGGCACGGCGACCGATCCGATGCGTTCCAGCAGTTCCATGACGCCGCCGCCCTCCCTCTGTTCAGGGAGGGCGGGTTCGTCGGGAAGCGCCGACGCCTGCGGTGGATCCTGCAGTGGATTCTGCGGTTGTTCAAGGGTCATGGGGTGACTCGACATGGCGTACGACCATAAGGGCCGCCTGCATACGGGGCGTTGACGGCATATATACGCCGCGAGCCGGCCTGCCATGGCATGTATACGTGCCGTCCGCAGGCGGTGCTTAGGGTCGCGTTATGACCTCTCCCGCCACGACCCCCTGTCCCGGGGTCAGCGTGCCTGCGGGGTGCCGACGCCGCGCAGGAGCGTGTCGACCACGACGTCGGCGGCCTGCGCGGCGCTCAGCTCGGTCAGGTTCTCGGCGGCGTGTTCCATCAGCGGCGGCAGCACCGTGGCCACCCAGCCGGGCGGCAGGTCGGAGCGCAGCAGGCCCTCGTCGGTGGCGCGCCGCAGGAAGGCGTCCACCTCGTCGATCAGGGCGCGGCGGCGCTCGCGGATCGTCTCCTCGCGAAGCATGCGGCTCGTCTCGACGGGCCACTTGCGGTTGACGGCGACGATGCCCTCGACGTAGCGGTGCAGCGCGACGGCGACCGGGGCCTCGCGCAGCCGGGCGGCCTCCACGGCCGCCTCGACCGCATCGTAGCGGGCGCCGTAGACGGCGGCCAGGAGGTCCTCGCGGGAGGAGAAGCGGCGGTAGACCGTGCGGCGGTCCACTCCGGCCTCGGCCGCGATGGCGGCGATGGTCGCCGCGGGGTCGTCGGCGAGCATGCGGGCGCCGGTGCTCAGGACCCGTTCCAGGTTGCGGGTGGCGTCTGCTCTCACCTACCTAAAGATACTCGCCACGTAGCACTTGAATAACCTTCTTTCCTCGCTGATGAGAATGTTATCGTTCTAATCGCTACGTCGGTGAGGCAGTTACGATGAAGTGAGGGAAGCGTGGAGTCGCTCGTCTCAACGATGGTGGGCCGGGATGGCGTCCAGGAGGAGCTGTCCGCGTTCATGGCGGCTGCCGGAGGGCAGGCGCTCATCCTCAGGGGTGAGACAGGAGTCGGCAAGAGCGCCCTGCTCGACCACGTGGTCGGCCTCGCGGGCGAGCACCGGGTGATCCGCGCCGCCGGGGTCGAGGCCGAGGCGGAGCTGCCCTTCGCGGGGCTACACCAGTTGCTGTACTCGCTGCTGCCGCACGCGACCGGGCTCGACGAGGGCCGCCGCGCCCTCTTCGACGTCGTCTTCGGGCTGCGCAAGGGCGCGGCGCCGTCGGTCATGTCCCTCGGCATCGCCGTGCTAGACCTGCTGTCACTCGTGGCGTCGGAGAAGGCGCTGCTGCTGTTGCTCGACGACGGCCAGTGGATGGACGCCTCCAGCGCCGAGGTGTGCGGGTTCGTGGCGCGCCGGCTCAGCGGCAGCTCCGTGAAGATGCTCATCGCCGTACGCTCCGACGTCGGCTCGCGGTTCGACACCGCCGCGCTTCCCGAGCTGCCCGTGGCGGCCCTGGCGGAGGAGGAGGCCGGGCGGCTACTAGACCTGCGCCATCCGCGACTGGACGCGCAGACCCGGCGCGTCGTCCTGGAGCACGCCATGGGCAACCCGCTGGCGCTGCTGGAGCTGCCCGCCCACCTGAACGGCGGCCACACCGGCGAGGATCCCTTCGGATCAGGCAACGTCCCGCTGTCGCGCCGCCTCCAGCACGTCTACGGCCGGCGCATCGAACGCCTGGCCGCCCCCGTACGCGAGGAGCTGCTGCGCGGCGCCCTCGACGGCGTCGGGGCGGGACCCGGCGGCCGGCATGCTGATCGTGCGCCCGGCGCCCGCTACCGCATGCGCGAGGCCGACGAAGCGGTCGCGGCCGGGCTCCTGGACTCCGACCCCGCCACCGGCCACCTCGTCTTCCGGCACCCGCTGGTCCGCACCGCCGTCGTCCAGCTCGCCACCCCCAACCAGCGCCGCGCGGCGCACGCGGAGCTGGCGCGGGTGCACCGCGACGACGTCGAGCGGCGCGCCCGCCACCTCGCGGCCTCGATCGTGGACCCCGACGAGGAGGTGGCGGCGGAGCTGGAGGCCGCGGCCGAGTCGGCGACCCGGCGCGGGGGCGCGGTCGCGGCGGTGGCCTGGCTGACCCGCGCGGCGGAGCTGAGCGAGACCGCCGCCGAGCGCTCCAGGCGGGTCGGCGACGCCGCCTTCATCGCCGGGCACGCGGCGCTGCTCGACCAGGCGCAGCAGCTCATCCGCTCGGACCTGCCGCCGGGCGCGGCCGAGTCCCCCGCCGCGGTCGTCACCTCGGCCTACGTGGCCCTGTACGAGGACGGCGACGTACGCACCGCGCACCGCCACGTCACGGCGGCGATCGGCACCCTGCCGGAGGACGGCACGCCCGAACCCGCGGAACGCCTGGTCAACCTGCTGCTGGCGATCAGCCAGTACGCTGGCGACCCCGCGCTGTGGGAGCGCACCGAGCAGCTCATGGACTCCCTGGGAGAGCGGGTCGGCACCCGCTCGGCGATCTACCGCGACGCGTGGAGCGACGTCGTCCGGCACGGCGCGGGCGTGCACGAGCGCGTCGAGGCCGCCTTCGCCGGCGTCGCGGAGCTGGAGCCGTGGGACCTCTCGCGCCTGGGCGTGGCCGCCTACCACGTGGACACGTTGCGCCGCTACCGCCCCTACCTGCGGCGCGCCGTCGATCACGAGGTGGAGACCGGCGCCGTGGGCACCGGCATGACCATGCTGCACCTGATCATGCTCGACCAGCTCGCCGCCGGCGAGTGGGACGACGCCGAGCGGACGGGACGGCGGGTGCTGGAGCTGACCATCTCCCACGGGTACACCCTGTTCACCCACCACACCCACGCCTACCTGGGTCTCCTGGCCGCCATGCGCGGCGAGGTCGAGCGGGCCAGGGAGCTGCAGGCCGTCCTGGACGCCTGGGCCCGGCCGCGCGGCGTCGGGTTCCTGTCCCAGATCGCCGACGCCATCGGCACGACGGCGGCGCTGAGCGAGGGCGACTACGAGGCCGCCTACCTGTACGCCATCGGCATCACGCCGCCGGGGTCGTTCGCGCCCTGCGCCCACCAGGCTCCGCGCACGCTGCTCGACCTGGTCGAGGCCGCCGTGCACACCGGCCGCCTGGAGGAGGCCCGCCGGCACGCCAGGGCCGCCTCCGACGCGGGCCTGCCCGCGGTGTCTCCCCGGCTGGCGCTGGTCACGTACGGCGCGCTGGCCATGACGGCCGCCGACGAGAAGGAGGCCGAGGACATGTACGCCCGGGCAGAGGCCCAGCCCGCCGCGGCCGGGTTCCCGTTCGAGCTGGCCCGCATCCGCCTGGCCCACGGCGTCCGGCTCAGGCACACCCAGGGGCCGAAGGCCGCCCGGCCCGTCCTGCTCCGCGCCGCCGAGTCGTTCGACCGGCTCGGCGCCGCCGGCTGGGCCGAGCGGGCCCAGGCCGAGCTGCGCGCGTCGGGGGCGCCCGTCAGGATCTCGCTGTCGTACCTGTCCACGCTGACCTGGCAGGAGCGTCGGATCGCGGAGCTGGCTGCGAGCGGGCTGACGAACAAGGAGATCGGCGAGCGCATGCACCTGTCCCCTCGCACCATCTCATCCCACCTCTACCGCGTCTTCCCGAAGCTGGGCATCACCTCGCGGGCGGCGCTGCGCGACGCCCTGGACAAGCTCGGCTCCTCGGAGAAGGAGAACGCCTGAGCCGTGCTCACCGGGCGCCGACCCCACGTTCGGCGAGCCAGACCAGCACGTGGTCGGCGACGGCCCGCCAGCCGCTGTCGATGACCAGCGAATGGCCCCGGTCGGGGAACTGCTTGAGGGCGCTGGCGGCCGTCGAGTCGCTGTAGAGCTTGTACACGGCCCGGGTGACGTGGTCGGGCACCAGCCGGTCCTCCTGCCCGGAGATCAGCAGCAGCGGGCCGCGGCCGGTGTTGCCGTGGTCCACGACCGCGCGCGGGTGCCGTACGGCGCCGCCGTGCCCCAGCTCGGCCAGCAGCCGCCTCGGCCCCGGCACGGCGTGGCGCTCGAACAGCCCGTCCGACTCCCGCTCGGTGACCGCGTTGGCGAACAGCCGGCGGAAGCTCCCGGCCTCCATCGACGCGGGCCACGGCTCCCCGGTGCCCGGCGTGCCCGCGTGGTTCACCGGGGCGGGGGCGATGGCCACCGCGGCGCGGCCCACGTTCGTGCCGAGCAGGTGCTGGGCGATGAGGCCGCCCACCGAGTGGCCGACGATCACGGGCGGGGTGTCGTAGGAGCGCGCGATGCGCGCGTAGTGCTCGGTGAGCGCGTCGAGCCCCAGGTCGTGGAACGCCTCGGAAGGCCGGCGGGCCTCGCGTGCCGTGGCGGGCTCGCCGGGCCAGCCCGGGGCGCGGGCGGCGAAACCGAAGCTGGCGAAGCGCTCGTTCCATGAATCCCACGACGACGCGTGCAGCCACGCGCCATGGATGAAGACGACAGGGGTGGGGTTCACGGATCCTCCGGAAAGGCTCAGGACCAGGTCGGATGGGGGTCACGCAAGGATCGTCCAGATGCGTCAGGAGCGGGAACAGTCGAATGACTTAATGTTCCCGTCCGGCTCCCGCCGCCGCCCGGATGCGGTGCGCCGGGACGGTGAGCGCCGGGAGAGTTCCCGCACGGCGACTGCCTGCCGTGTCTCACCGTCATGTGACTGATGTGCCGGAATTCTTCGCCCGAAACAGTAAGGGATGTCGCATTCTCCGACATGAAGGACTTCCCATGATGAACAGGCGCACCTTCGGCAAGACCCTCGGGTTGGCCACCGGCGCGGCGGTCGCCTCGCTGGCGTTCCCGGCCGCCGCCTCCACGAGGCGGACCGCCCCGGCGGTGCCGGCCGTCACGCCCGGCACGCACACCTCGTTCGGCCCGCTGAAGCAGGTCAAGGCCGGGGTGCTGGACATCGGTTACGCCGAGCTGGGCCCGGCTCGCGGGCCCGTGGTCATCTGCCTGCACGGCTGGCCGTACGACATCCACAGCTTCGTCGACGTCGCCCCGCTGCTGGCGGCGCAGGGCTACCGGGTCATCGTGCCCTACCTGCGCGGTCACGGCACGACGCGGTTCCTGTCCGCCAGGACGTTCCGCAACGCCCAGCAGTCGGCCATCGCGCTCGACATCATCGCCCTGATGGACGCCCTGAAGATCGGCAAGGCCGTGCTCGCCGGCTTCGACTGGGGGTCGAGGACCGCCGACATCATCGCCGCCCTGTGGCCGCAGCGGTGCAAGGCGCTGGTGTCGGTGAGCGGCTACCTCATCACCAACCTGGCCGCCAACCTGGAGCCGCTGCCGCCGAAGGCCGAGTACGCCTGGTGGTACCAGTACTACTTCGCCACCGAGCGCGGCAAGAAGGCCATGGAGAACCCGGACAAGCGCCACGACCTCAACCGGCTCGTCTGGGACACCGTCTCCCCGACGTGGGACTTCGACGACGCCACCTTCGAGCGCACGGCCACCGCCTTCGACAACCCCGACTACGCCGCCATCGTGCTGCACAACTATCGGTGGCGGCTGAGCCTGGCCGAAGGTGAGCGCCGTTACGACGCCCTGGAGAAGCGGCTCGACGCGCGGCCGGTCATCAAGGTGCCGACCATCACGCTGGACGCCGAGCGGGACCCGTTCACGGTGGCGCCGGGCGACGGCTCGTCGTACCGGAGCATGTTCACCGGCGCCTACGAGCACCGTCTCCTGGAGGGCATCGGCCACAACCTGCCGCAGGAGGCGCCCACGGCCTTCGCCCAGGCCGTCGTGGACGTGGACCGCTTCTGACCGCGTCCTGTCTGACGAACAGCCTGCCGGATGCGATCCGGCAGGCTGTCGGCGTTTCACAGTGTCATCGCCGTGTCAGTGGCGGGCGGGGACGCAGGTGTAGCTGGCCGCGTCCGCCGGGTCGCCGTGGCCCTTGTAGCGGGAGACGGCCGGGTACAGGCACAGGTCCCGGGTGACCGTCTTGCCGGTGGCGTCCTTGATGGAGGCGCTCAGCGTGCGCGGGGCCTTGCCCTGCTCGACCCAGGCCGTCAGGGCGGCGAGGGCGTCCGTGGGCGCGGGGCCGGTGCTCGTAGTGCCGACGCAGTGCGCGACGCCCGGAGCCAGGAACAGCCGGTAGAAGTCGTCCACGCGGCGCGCGCCGCCGTTGGCGGCCTCGACGCGCTCGCGGTAGTCCACGGTGCCGAGGGTGGGGATGAGCTGGTCGGACTGGCCGTGCCAGGTGAGCAGCTTGCCGCCGGACTTGCGGAAGGCCGACAGGTCGTGGTCATCGGTGCCGATGATCTTGTCGTACTCGGCCTGGGACTGCTTGAACAGCTTGGTGAACTCGGCGTAGGTGATCGTCGAGAGGTCGAAGGCCGGCTGGCGCTTCAGCCACGTCGCGACCCAGAAGGCCGGCACGGGGAACGGCGCGCCCACGCGCTTGCCGTCATCGCCGACCTTGGTGCCCGCCAGGTCGAAACCGGCGCCGATAGGGAGGCCGTACCAGAGCTTCTTGCCGGACGTGGTGCGGGGGCCGTCCCAGATCTTGCGGACGACGGCGGCGTCCTCGGCGGTGATGGCCTCCTGCGCGCCCTCGCACTCGACGGTCTTGCCGATGAGCTTGCGCGGGTCGAAGCGGCACGTGGCGGGGTCGCCGATCACGCCGTCGGAGGCGCCGTCCAGCGGGTCGCACGCCTTGACGGCGGCCTCGTTGAAGGCGTTGAACTCGCACGGGGACAGGAACGTGTCCTCCTCGTTCATCACCACCTGCGGCCACAGCGTGGCGACCACGTACTCGTCCCAGTTGATGGCGGGGGCGTTGGCGAGGATGCCGTCGTAGTCGCCGGGGTGGCGCTGGGCCTCCATGTAGCCCTGGCGCCCGCCGGTCGAGCAACCGGTCCAGTACGAGTAGGAGGCCGGCTTGCCGTACACCTTCGCGATGACCTGCTTGGCGACGACCGTCATCTCGTGCTGGGAGCGGTCGGCGAAGTTCTTCAGCAGCTCCGTGTTGACCTTGCCGTCGCTGTTCAGCGCCCAGGCGACGTCCAGGTACGGGCCGACGCCGGCGTCGGTGGTCGCGGCGGCGTAGCCGTTCTTGATCGCGCAGGCCCGGTCCACCCCGTAGTCGCCGGCGGCGAAGGCGCTGCCGCCCACCGCCTGGAACCGGCCGTTCCACCCCTTCTCGGGCAGCCAGACCCTGACCTTGGCGTGGTCGTCGACGCCCGGGTGGGTGAGGGTGACCGTGACGTCGCAGTAGGCCGGCACGTCCTGGACCACGGTCGGCTCGGTGAACGGCGGCACCGGAGGCACGGTCAGGGTGCCCGCCGCCTGCTTCACCGCCGTCACCGACTCCACCGTGGTGCCGGCCGGGGCCTTCACGGAGACGGAGGAGCACGTGAAGGGGGTGGCGGCGGGCACGGCGGCGGCCGTTCTGGCGGCGAGCGTGGTGCCGGCCGCGGCCCACGCCGCGGCCGGCAGGCACGCCATCGCCAGCGGCGCCGCGGTCGCGACGATGATCAAAAGGCGTTTCATGAAGTTCCTCTCGCTGTTTGCGGTCCGTCTCACTGTCGTGCGGCAGGCGTGACCGGCACATCAGTCAGTTGACGGTGAGCGCCGGAGGGCAGGCCGGCGCGTACGTGGCCGCGACCGGGGCGGCTCGCGGTCCCGGACTGAACCGTCGAATGGCTTAGGGCTGCCGGGGCGCGGACACCTTTGCCGGCCGGCATCCGAGGGTGGCTGCTCGTGACTCACCGTCAAGTGACGGATGTGACCGCGTCACTCCCCCGGCGACAGTGATGGCGTCAGATCACTCACGAAAGGGAATTGCCGTGGTCAGCATCAAGCGGCGACTCACGCTGGGCGCCCTGTCGGCCCTGGCGATCGGTCTCCTCACCACCGCCACCGCCGCGCCGGCCTTCGCCGTCGACAAGCACGTCAAGCCGACGATCGTGCTGGAGCACGGCGCCTTCGCCGACGCCTCGAGCTGGAACGGAGTGATCGAGGAGCTGCGGAAGGACGGCTACCCCGTCGTCGCCGCCGCCAACCCGCTGCGCGGCCCGGCCGGTGACGCCGCCGCGCTCCGCAGCGTGCTCGACCACGTCTCCGGGCCCAAGGTCCTCGTCGGGCACTCCTACGGCGGCTCGGTCATCAGCGTCGCCGGCGCGAACGACCCCCAGGTCAAGGCCCTCGTGTACGTCGCCGCCTTCCTGCCCGCCCCCGGCGAGACCGCCCTGGAGCTGACGAACAAGTACCCCGGCTCCACCCTCCCCGCCGCCCTCGACCCCACCCCCTTCACCCTCCCCGACGGCACCACCGGAACCGACCTGTACATCAAGCCCAGCAAGTTCCACCACCAGTTCGCCGCCGATGTACCGGCCGGCACCGCGGCCCTCATGGCCGCCACCCAGCGGCCCATCGCCCAGTCCGCCTTGGCGGAGAAGACCGAGGCCGCCGCCTGGGAGGGCACGCCCACCTGGGCCATCATCACGACCCAGGACCTCAACATCCCCGCCGCGGTCCAGCGCTACATGGCCAAGCGCGCCCACGCGCACTCCGTCGAAGTACGCGCCTCCCACTCCGTCGCCGTCTCCCAGCCCAAGACCGTGGCCGGCGTCATCGAGAAGGCCGCACACGCCACCCGATAGCCCCACGACGCGAAAGAAAGATCACGACCATGGACATGAAGCTCGAGGTCGTCGTCCTGCCCGTATCCGACGCCGACCGCGCCAAGGACTTCTACACCCGACTGCTGGGCTTCCGCCTCGACGCGGACTTCCCCATCAACGACGGTTACCGGATCATTCAGGTCACTCCCCCCGGTTCGGCCTGCTCGATCATCTTCGGCGACGGCCTCACCGACGCCGAACCCGGTACGGTCCAGGGACTGCACCTGATCGTGTCCGACATCGAGCAGGCCCACAAGGAGCTGGCGGGCCGCGGCGTCGACGTCAGCGGCCCGTTCCACGACGCCACCGGCGCCTTCCACCAGGCCGGCGAGACCGGCCGCGTCATGGGCCTCCACCCGCAGCGTGCCAGCTACGGCTCCTTTGCCTCGTTCGACGACCCCGACGGCAACCGCTGGTTCCTGCAGGAGATCACCCAACGGCTGCCCGGCCGCTGACCAACGGCGTCCCCGAGACACGGCCACACCATGGAGGACCAGTGACCACCGAAGACACCCGTACCTATGACGTGGTCGTGATCGGGGCCGGCCCGGTCGGCGAGAACGTCGCCGACCGGACCACCGCCGCAGGCCTGAGCAGCGTCATCGTGGAAAGCGAACTCGTCGGCGGCGAATGCTCCTACTGGGCGTGCGAACCGAGCAAAGCCCTGCTACGGCCCGCACTCCTGCGTGCCGACGCAGGCCGAGTGCCCGGCCTGGACCCGGCCGCCGCCGGACCGCTGGACACCGCCGCCGTACTGGCGCATCGCGACCGCATGGCCGCCCACTGGAACGACGACGGCCAGGTCGAATGGCTCAAAACAGCCGGCATCGACCTCCAACGCGGCCACGGCCGCCTCGACGGGCCGCGACGCGTGGCCGTGACCACCCCCGACGGCGGCACCGTCCACCTGCGGGCCAGGCACGCCGTGGCCGTGTGCACCGGCAGCACAGCCGCCCTCCCCGACCTGCCCGGGCTCGCTGCCCTGCGCCCCTGGACCAGCCGCGAAGCCACCAGCGCCCCACAGCCGCCCGGACGACTCGTCATCGTCGGCGCGGGCGTCGTGGCCACCGAGATGGCCACCGCCTGGCAGGCCCTTGGCACCGAGGTCATCCTTCTCGCCCGCGGCACCCGCCTGCTGCCGCACATGGAACCCTTCGCTGGCGAACTCCTCGCCGACCGCCTGCGCGAAGCGGGCACCGACCTGCGGTTCGGCGTGACCGTCGCCACCGCTGGCCGTACGGGCGGCAAGGTCCGCATCACCCTCTCCGACGGCGGCCGGCTCACCGCGGACGAGATCCTCTTCGCCACCGGCCGCGCACCCCGCACCGGCGACATCGGCCTCGAGACCGTCGGCCTGCCCCCCGGGGACTGGCTCACCACCGACGACACCCTCACTGTCACCGCCGCCTCCGGCGACTGGCTCTACGCCGCGGGCGACGTCAACCGGCGGGCCCTGCTCACCCACCAGGGCAAGTACCAGGCCCGCATCGCCGGCGCCGTCATCGCCGCCCGAGCCCATGGCAACCCGCTCGACACCAGACGCTGGAGCCCTCACACCGGCACCGCCGACACCGCGGCCGTACCTCAGGTCGTCTTCACCGACCCCGAGATCGCCAGTGTCGGCCTCACCACTATCGAAGCCCGGCGCACCGGCCGCCGCGTCGACGTCGTCGACTACGATCTCGGCCACGTAGCCGGCGCCATCCATCACAACCCGGACTACCGCGGCAGGGCCCGCGCCCTCATCAACCCCGATCGCCGCACCGTTGTCGGCGCCACCTTCGCCGGACCAGGCGTCGCCGAGCTCCTCCACTCCGCCACCGTCGCGATCACTGGCGAAACCCCCATCGAACGCCTCTGGCACGCCGTACCGCCCTTCCCCACCATCAGCGAGGTGTGGCTGCGGCTGCTCGAGACGTACCGGGACCAGCACATGAAGAGACCCCTGTCACAGCGATGCGAATCTTAAGCCTACAAGTACTACATTGGTGCGACAGTTAGAAGGGAAACTTCCATGGCCAAGACATGGCTCATCACCGGAGCATCACGCGGCTTCGGACGCCACCTCACTGAAGCCGTCCTCGAAGCAGGCGACCAGGTCATCGCCACCGCACGCAGCCCCGAGCAACTCGACGACCTGGTGACCCGCCACGGCGACCGGATACGAGCGGTCGCACTCGACGTCACCGACGCCGCCGCAGCCTCCCGGGCGGTCAAGGAGGCCACCGACACCTTCGGCAGCCTCGACGTGGTCGTCAACAACGCCGGCTACGGCAACAGCGCGCCGATCGAAGAGATGGCCGAAGACGACTTCCGCGCCCAGATCGAAACCAACCTCTTCGGCGTCGTGAACGTCACACGGGCCGCCCTGCCCGTCCTGCGCACCCAGCGATCAGGAGTCTTCGTACAATTCTCCTCCATCGGAGGACGCGTCGGCGGCACCCCCGGGATGGGCGCCTACCAGACCGCGAAGTTCGCCGTCGAAGGCTTCTCCGAAGTCCTCGCCAACGAAGTCGCACCCTTCGGCATCAAGGTCATCATCGTCGAGCCGGGCGCGTTCCGCACCGACTGGCAAGGCTCCTCCATGGAGATCCACCCCGTCGGGCCCGACTACGAGCAGACCGTGGGCGCCATCCACCGCTACCGGCGCGACACCGACGGAACCCAGCCCGGCGACCCGGCCCGCGCCGCCAAGATCATCATCGACGTCGTCTGCGACGACGACCCACCACGACGCCTACTCCTTGGCAGCGACGCCGTCGCCTCCGCCCAGAAGGCCGCCGAGATTCGCGCCGCAGAAACCGAGAAATGGGCCGACGTGAGCCGCTCGGCCGACTACCCCACCGACGAACGCTAGCCACCCCGATGAACCCCAGAATGGTCGCGGACTGCCAGTGGCGCAGGATCTGCATGGCTATGCACAGGTGGACGACGAGGGCGACGAGCAGGGACGCGCAAGTCTTGCGGGTTGCGTGGACGTGGACCTTACATACTCCCGCCTTGTCGCAGGCGTTGGCGAAGCTGCGCCGGAAGTTCGACGGCTCGATCGCCGGCCGCTGGCAATGGCGGCCTTTTCGATCTTGTATGGTCCTCGCGGACCGGCAAGGCGTCAGGCGGTGACGCCGCCGTCCACCGCTATGGAGGCGCCCGTGATGTACCTGCCTCCCTCGCTGACCAGGTGCGCGACGGTCGCGGCGATGTCCGCCGGTTCCCCGTAGTGTCCGAGGGCGGTGTAGGCGCTCTGAGCGTGGGCGCCCGGCCCGTCGGCGGGTTCATGTCGGTGTCGATCGGGCCGGGATGGACGACGTTGGCGGTGATGCCCCGCGGGCCGAGGTCGCGGGCAAGGCCCTTGGTCAACCCGATGAGGGCGGTCTTGCTCAAATGCGTACAGGGTGATGCCGGGGAAAGGCGTACGGCCGGCCAGGCAGCTGCCGATATTGATGATCCGTCGCTGCATCGGATGCAGGTTGCCTGATGATCCGATCCCCTCGATCGTGGTCACCTCACGACCGTCTGCGCGGAAAGCAGGGGCGATGCTGCTGTGTACCGGATCGCCGTCCAACCACACCGTGCATGCGCCGCAGTCGCCTGCCGCAGCCCTTTTGACGCCAAAGTGACCGAGCGAGCGGAGGAAAGTGCGCAGGCACTGGCCGGGGTCTGGTTCTTCGTCGAAGCTCTTGCCGTTCACGATGTACGTCATGCCAGGCCCCCAGCTATGAGTTCGCGACGAATCTCTTCGGCGAAGTGCTTTGTCAGGTGGCGACGGTGGTCAGGGGTCCCGTTGGGATCGGCGAACCAGACGTCGGCGGGGATGACGTCGATGCTCTGCTGCAGAGTTCGGGCACCGGCCGTGTGGTGCCGGCTGTGACGGTGAGCAGCAGGTCGCTCATTCCCGGCGTTTGAGTACGGATGAGGAATACCGTCGAACGGCCGAGGCGGGTCAGCGTGAAGCGGCGGTGCGCGGTGCGCTTCCTCAGAGCGCGCGCCGGAATGTCGATGCGCCGCAAGATTTCCCCGGGAGTAAGAATGTTCTGATTGTCGCCGGTCACGAAGCCGACGGCATCGACGATGCGCGCGGATCCGCCAGGAGACCACAGCTCGTATTTTTCCTCGAGTGCGACTGTCAGCGTGATCATTGGGCCGGCAGGCAAAGACGCAAAGACATGCAGATATTGCCGCCGACGGTCGCCGCGTTCCAGACTTTGAACGAGGACAAGAACGCCTCACAGCTTTTCGCGAAAAGGGTGCCAATCATCTGGCAGCGCAACGGCATACAGGTCGCGGACGGTGCACGTCGCGCCGATTTCGAGGCCCGCGTCGCCCGGGACGAGGGGATCCCAACCCAACGCTGTCAGATCGATCAGGCGGCGCAGGCTCGGCTGCTCCGCGGAAACAGCCACGTTCCGCCGGCGAGCCAAGCGTCGCCTTCGCGCCAGTCCGGCGCCTCGGCGAGTTCGCCGTTGCTGAGGTGAGCCGGCTCCTCAGCGACGTGCCGCTGCTCGGGCGGGTGGAGCCGGAGCAGCTTTCGTATATCGCCTGACAGCGTCAGGGGAAGGCGATGGTCACGTCGAGCCCGCCGTCCGGGCGGGGTCGGGTCTTCAGCGTGCCGTGGTGGGCGTCGGCGATGGCGGCCACGATCGACAGGCCCAGTCCCAGGCCGTCGCCACTGGCCTTTCTGCCGCCATCCAGGCGCTGGAAGGGCTGCGCGAGCAAGTGGACCCGGTCGGGCGGGATCACCGGGCCGCTGTTGGAGACCCGGAGTGTGGAGCGGCCGGAACGCACGGCCGTCTCCACCAGGATCCATCCGCCGGGCACGTTGTACCGGGCCGCGTTATCCAGCAGGTTCGCCACCAGGCGTTCGAGCAGAGCGCGATCCCCGGAGACGGGCGCCGGGTCGAGAGAGGACTCGACACGGATCCCGTCAGGGCGGTCGAGGGCCCGCCGCATGATCGCGGCCAGGTCGACGGGCTCGCGGTCCTGCAGGCCCTGCTGGCTGCGGGCCAGGGTGAGCAGGGCCTCGATGAGCCGTTCCTGGTGCTTGCCCGCCGCCACCATACGTTCCAGCACGGTGCGTAGCTCCTGGCCGCCGGCCTCCGGGTCGGCCAGCGCGACCTCGGCCATGGCCCGCTGCAACGTCAGCGGCGTGCGCAGTTCGTGGGAGGCGTTGGCGACGAAGCGCCGCTGCGCCGTGAACGCCGCCTCCAGCCGGTCCAGCAGCTCATCGAAGGTGTCGGCCAGCCGCTTGAGCTCATCGTCCGGCCCGGAGGCGCCCAGCCGCCGGTCGAGCCGGTCGGCCGTGATACGGCGGACGGTGGCGGTCATCTCGCCCAGCGGCCGCAGCACCCGCCCGGCCATGAGCCAGCCCAGCAACATCGCCGCCAGCGCCATGACGGCCAGCGCGATCAGCGAGTTGACCAGGAGCCTGCGCAGGGTGTCGGACTGCTCGGCCCGGGGCATCGGCAAGGGCAGGTCGAACCCATTCGGTGCGGGGGCGACCGGCGCCGCGGGAAACGGTGAGTACTCCACCAGGAGGTAGATGAGGGCGACCAGCACCACCCCGGCCATCAGGAACAGGCCGCTGTAGAGCAGGGTCAGGCGCAGCCGTACGGTCTGCCTCATGATGATTGTGGCGCGGAGCCCCGGGCTTAAGTACCGGGGAAGCACCACGCCTCCTTTCGAAAACAGTATGGAAAAATTTGATTACGATCGGTAATATGTGCGGCGCATGAGACTGTAGTGACAGGAGGTGTGCGATGGCGATCCGCCGCTCTGCGACGAAGCGGAAAGGCCTGCCCTCGGTCGTGCAGCTCCAGCTCGCCCCTACCTCTGCCCAGGCCGACGCCCTGACCGTAGCGGTGCGGGTGTGCAACGAGGCGGCCACCTTCGTCTCCCGCCTGGCCTGGCGGCAGCAGCGCATCTTTGCCGTGGTGGAGCTGCACCGGCTGGCCTACTATCCGGTGCGCGCTCAGTTCGCCGGGCTTGCCGCGCAGGCGGCCGTGCGGGCGATTGCCCGGGTGGCCGGCGCGTACGCCAACCGGCGCGCCACCAAGAAACGCGCTCACGTGTTCCGCCCGCACGGCGCCGTTCCCTACGACGCGCGCCTGATGAGCTGGAACCGCGATACCCGCACTGTCTCGCTGTGGACCCCGACCGGCCGCGTGACTGTGGCGTACACGGGGCGACCGGAGGATCTCAAGGCGGTCGACACGCTGCCGCTCGGGGAGGCCGACCTGATCTGCCGGGGCGGCGTGTGGCTGCTGCAGGTCGCCGTCACCCTGCCCAAACCCGAAGTCCGTGAGCCGGTCAACGACTTCCTCGGGGTGGACCAAGGGCTGGCGAACCTGGCCGTCACCAACGACGGTGCGGTGCTGCCCGGCCCCGCCCTGCCCGGCCCGATCCACGGCAACGGGCACGTGCGCAGCCTGCGCGATCGGCGATATCGGCAGCGCCGGCGTTTGCAGAAGAAGGGCACTCCTTCGGCGCGGCGGGTGCTGCGCCGTCTGTCCGGGCGTGAGCACCGGATGATGACCGACATCAACCACCAAATCTCCAAACATGTGGTGTGCGAAGCCGAACGCACCGGCCGCGGGATCACCCTGGAAGACCTCCAGGGCATCCGCGGCCGGGTAAGGGCTCACCGGCTCCAGCGGCGCACCCTGCACAGCTGGGCCTTCGCCCAGCTGATCGAGTTCACCCGCTACAAGGCCACGCGGGCCGGGATCGCCTTCCTGCTGGTCGATCCCGCCTACACCTCGCAGGCCTGCCCCGACTGCGGGTGCGTCTCCAGAGCGAACCGGCCCGCCCGGGGCCGGTTCGTCTGCACCGGCTGTGGCCTCGCTGGGCACGCCGATCACATCGCGGCCTGCAACATCGCCGTACGCGGCGTTGCGGGTTGGGCTGCTGTCAACCAGCCGCACGCTACCGGCCTCCCTTCAGCCAGACGGGACCGTGAGAGCAAGCCACCAGCTTCAACTGGTGGTAGTTGACAAGCGGTATCCGGCCTGCGGGACGGTCTCGATCAGCGGCGGGTCGCCGAGCTTGCGGCGCAGCCGGCTGATCGTCACCTTCACCGTCTGGGTGAACGGGTCGGCGAACTCGTCCCAGCAGCGCTCCAGCAACTGTTCGGCGGAGACCACCGCGCCCTCGGCGGCCAGCAGCAACTCCAGGACGGCGAACTCCTTGGGGCTCAGCGGCAGCCGCCGCCCGTCACGGGTGGCGATCCGGGCGGCGGGGTCCAGCCGCAGGTCGCCGCGGACGAGCACCGGCGGGAGCGCGCGGGCCGACCGTCTGGCCAGCGCCCGGACCCGGGCGACCAGCTCGGCGAAGGCGAACGGCTTGGGCAGGTAGTCATCGGCGCCGACGCCCAGCCCGGTCACCTTGTCGTCAATCGTCCCCGCGGCGGTGAGCATGAGCACCCGGGAGGGATGGCCGGCCCCGGCCAGCGACCTGCACACCTCGTCACCGTGCAGGCCGGGCAGGTCCCGATCGAGCACGACCACGTCGTAATGGTTGACCCAGGTGTGTTCGAGCGCGGCATGGCCGTCCAGCACCACGTCGACGGCCATGCCCTCGCGGCGCAGGCCCGCGGCGACCGTCTGGGCCAGTTCCTCGTGGTCCTCGACCACCAGCACCCTCATGATCTCCAGGATGCCTCGTCAGGGGGTAACAGCGCGGTAACCGTCGCCGTTGCCGTCGTGTAACCGGTCCTGGACTTTGCTGGGCGCACCAAGAAAAGGAGGCATCATGTTCGGCTCGACGATCAGAAGGCTGGTTCTGGCCGCGGCGGTCCTCGTCGCCGTCACGGGCGGAAGGGCGGGCGCCTCGGAGGAGGTGCCCGCCGGGGACGTCACGGAATTCACCGCCTGCATGCGCTCGCACGGGCTGCCCGACTTCCCCGAGGTCGCGCTCTCCTCGGATGGGCTGGTCAACCTGCACATCAAGGGTGAGCGGGTCGACGTCCTGTCCCAGAAGTACGGGGCCGCGGTCCAGGCGTGCCAGTCGATGTTGCCCGCCGGCACCCGGCTGCCGGATGCACCGGCTGCGCCGCCCGCGCCGGCCGCGCCGTCACTCCCGTCCTGACAAGGCGCGGAGCAGCCCGGGGAAGGCTTCGTCGATCTCGTCCTGGCGCAGTGCGTTCATGCGGGAGGTGCCCACGTAGTACTGCCGGATGAGGCCGGCCTCGCGCAACACGTTGAAGTGGTGGGTGGCGGTGGACTTGCTCACCGGAAGGTCGAAGGTGCCGCAGCGCATGTCCTGGCCGGCGGCGTAGAGCTCGCCGACGATCCGGCGGCGCACCGGGTCGACCAGGGCCTCGAGCACCTGTTGCAGAGTGATCGTCTGGATGTCCGGGTGGGGCGGGATGCGGTCCCGCCCTGCTTGCCGCGTTGCCACCACACCATCCTACGACACCCATCGAAGTACGATGAGCATCGAAGTTTGACAGAGATCGTACTTTCCGCTTGAGTGGGGACCCGAGCGTGAAGGGGTGATGGGTGATGGTCAAAACGGTGCGGTTCCACGAGCTCGGCGGTCCGGACGTGCTGCGGCTGGAGGACGTGGAGGTCGGCGAGCCCGGTCCCGGTGAGGTGTTGATCCGGGTGGACGCGATCGGGCTCAACCGGGCCGAGGTGTTGTTCCGCGGCGGCCACTACATCGAGCCGGTCAAGGAGTTCCCCGCCCGGCTCGGCACCGAGGCGGCCGGAGTGGTCGAGGCCGTCGGGGCGGACGTGGCGGGATTGGAGGCCGGGCAGCCGGTCAGCGTGGTGCCCGCGTTCTCGATGAACGACTACGGCGTCTACGCCGAGCGCGCGATCGTCCCCGCGGCCGCGGTGCTCCATCGCCCCGACGGGGTCGGCGCGGTCGAGGGTGCGGCGGTGTGGATGCCGTACGTGACGGCCTATGGGGCGCTGGTGGAGGTCGGTGGGATGCGGGCGGGCGACACGGTCGTGCTGACCGCCGCCTCCAGCAGCGTGGGACTGGCCGCGATCCAGGTCGCCAACCGTGTCGGCGCGGTGCCCATCGCCACCACACGTACCCGCGTCAAGGCCGAACGGCTCCGCAAGGCGGGGGCGGCCGAGGTGATCGTCACCGGGGAGGAAGACGTCGTTGCCCGCGTGCTCGACCTCACCGCGGGACGAGGCGCCGAATTCGTCTTCGACGCCATCGCGGGCCCCGGAGTGGTGGATCTGGCCAAAGTGGTCGCCCCTGGCGGCACGCTCTTCGAATACGGCGCGCTGAGCGGTGAGGTGACCCCCTATCCGGGGTTCGCGCTCGGCATGCCCGCTCTGAACATGCGCACCTACACCGTCCACGAGACGACGACCGACCCGGAGCGGCTACGCCGGGCCGCGGCGTTCGTCTCCTCCGGTTTGCGGAGCGGCGCCTTCGAGCCCGTCGTGGACCGGGTCTTCGGCCTGGACGAGATCGTCGCAGCGCACCGTTACCTGGAGGCCGGCGACCAGGTGGGCAAGATCGTCGTCACGGTGAACCATTGATCGGTTGCGACAGACGGGACCCGTTCACCGTGAACCCGACCGCTGCACCGCCGCCGGGCCGGGCTCTGGCGAAGACTGCGCCGCCGTGCGACTCGGCCACCTCGCGCACGATCGCCAGGCCCAGCCCGGACCCGGGCAGGCCGCGGGCGGTGCCGGCCCGGTAGAACCGGTCGAACACCCGTGCCGCGTCGTCGGCGGGGATTCCGGGTCCGCGGTCGGAGACGGTGATCGTGCCCTGGCAGATGTGGACCTCGATGGGCTCGGCGCCATCGTCGAACTTGGCAGCGTTCTCCAGCAGGTTGCTGATCGCGCGTTCGAGTCGCTGGCGGCGACCGCGGACCACGGAGTCGTCGGCGTCGATCCGCACCGGCCGGCCGGCGCGCCTGCGCAGGCGCTGCGCGGCGCCGTGGGCCGCCGCGGCCAGGCTCACGGGCGCCTCGGCCTCGTCGTTGTACCGGGCGAGTGCGAGCTCGACGAGCTCGTCGACCAGGTGGCTGAGCTCACGCGCCTCGCCCTCGACGTCGTCGAGGAGCCGGCCACGGGCGTCGGGGGAGAGCTCGGCGTAGCGGCGCAGCACACTGGTGTTGGTGCGCAGGCTGGTCAGCGGGGTGCGCAGCTCGTGGGCGGCGTCCTCCACCAGCCTGTCCTGGGCCTCGCGGGCGGTGGCGAGGCGGGCGAGCATCGTGTTGAACGCTGCCGAGAGCCGGCCGACCTCGTCGGAGCCGTCCACCGGCACCTTACGCTCCACGGGCCCGTGGACGCTGACCTCTTCGGCCACCTTGGCGAGCCGTACCAGGCGCCGGGTGATGCGCCCGGCGACCAGCCAGCCCAGGGCCGCGGCGACGAGCATGACCGCGAGGCTGAGCGCCGCGATCTCGTTGGCCACGCTGCCCAGCAGGCGATAGGTGGGGTCGAAGTGGATCGCGACCTGCAGGGCTCCGCGGCCCCCGCCGAGAGCGGTGGTCAGCTGGCGATAGCAGTGCGAGTCGACGAAGACCTCGGCGGTGTGCGTGCCCCCGGGTGCGGCGGAGGCGGCAAGGGCGCGGGTGACGTCGGAGACCGGCAGCGTGATGGTCGCGCCGCCCAGATACCGGGCCGTGCCGTCGCGGGCCACGGCCTGCGCGACCATCTCATACCTGTCGTCGTCGTCCCGGCTGGGTGGGGGGCGCATGGCCAGGCTGGCGGGAAGCTCCGGAGCCTGTTCCGTGTCGTTGGCCAGGATGGCCGTGGTGTCCCGCAAGGAGCGGTCGATCTCCGCGGTGATGCGTTCGGAGGCGGCGCCGTAGCTGAGCACGCCGACCAGCGACGACACCACGGCGGCGACCACGGCGAAGGCGAGTGCGAACCGCGAGCGCAGGCTCATGGCCGCCGGACCACGTAGCCCACGCCGCGCACCGTCTGGATCACGTCGTGCCCGCCGGCTTCGGCCAGCTTGCGGCGCAGATAGCCGATGTAGACCGCCAGGTTCTTGGAGTCCGGGCCGAAGTCGTAGCCCCAGATCCGCTGGTAGATCGTCGAGTGGTCCAGCACGATCCCCGCGTTGTGCACCATGAGCTCCAGCAGGTCGAACTCGGTCTTCGTCAGCTGCAGCTCCGCGTCGGCCCACCAGGCCCGCCGTGCGGTGGGGTCGACGCGGAGGGACGCGAGCTCGAGCACGGCGTCGTCGTGGCCCGGCACGTGCGCCGCCTGCGCCAGCGTGGCGCGGCGCAGCAGCGCCCGCAGGCGGGCGAGCAGCTCGTCGAGCTCGAAGGGTTTCGGCAGATAGTCGTCGGCGCCGGCGTCCAGGCCGGCGACCCGATCGGGGGTCTCGACCCGGGCGGTGAGCATCAACACCGGGGTACGGTCACCCTCGGCGCGCAGCACACGGCACACGGCCAGGCCGTCGACATGCGGCATCATCACATCGACCACCAGGGCATGGAAACTGTCCCGGCGGGCCCGGGTCAAGGCCTCTACCCCGTCGACCGCGGCGACGACGTCGTACCCTTCCAGCTCGAGCGCCCGCGCAAGGGACTCGCGGATGGCACGATCGTCGTCGGCGATGAGGACACGATTCGGCACCTCTAAATGGTGCCTTATGTCGCGTCTACTTCAACCCTCCTGATCTCAGGCCGGTACGGTCTGCGGCTCCCAGGAGAAGACGGCGGCCGACTTCGGGTCAGCGGTGACGCGCAGCCAGTTGGCAGCGGTGTCGCCGTACGTCTCCAGGCGGGTCAGGTTGGGCACCCCGGCGTAGCCGGGCTCCACCTCGTAGACGTGCTCGTCGCCGTGCGCGAGGACGACCGGCTTGCCGTAGCCCCGGGCCCGCTCCACGATGCGCGCCCTGATCTCGGCGAATCCGGGGGTGTTCAGGGGCTCGGCCTGCATCATCAGCAGCACGCCCGGCGCCTGCGTACGGCCGGCGACGGCGAAGGTGTTGTCGATCCAGTCCAGCGCGGCGGCCTTGCGCGCCTCGAACTCCGCCAGCCGCTCCGCGGGACGGTCGCCGCCGGGCAGCTGGCTCCAGGGGGCCAGGTCGTTCTCACTGCCGACCACGTGCACCGTGGCGAAGACCACGCCGGATCGGGTGAAGAGCACGTTCTCCCGGTAGTCGCGGTGACGGGCGTTACGGGCCTGGGTGCGCACGCCCATCGGGTGGCCGCCGATGGTGCGTCCCGCGATGGGATAGAAGATGCGGCGGACCGCCTCCAGCCGCTCGGTGGGGACGTAGCCGCCGGCGGCGGTGCGATGGCAGTCGGTCCACTCGTTGTCGCCGGGCGTCAGCACGAACGGGTCGTCGAAGGTGCCGAACAGTCCGGCCAGCGTGGTGAAGCGCGCGTCGTCGCAGGTGGAGGAGCCGTTCTTGACGTCACCCGCGTGCAGGACGAAACGGACGTCCGGGTCGGCGTCGATGGAGTCGACGAGCTTGGGGAACACGGCCTGCTGGGCGTCGCCGTAGGGGGTGTCGCCGATCAGGGCGAACGTGACGGAGGGCCCGGAGGAAGCCTGCGCCGGGACGGACGGCACGAGCACGGATGCGGTGATCAGGGCGGACAGAAGCAGAGATTTACGCATGCGCGCATCTCTAACAGCCACGGGAGGCTTGCCGATGAAGCCGAGCCGACGGGCCGGGAAACGGAGAGTCGGGGGTGCAACCTTTGGGCCAGTGGGTCGCGTTGGGAAGGGGCGAGAGGAGAGCACATTGGATCAACACGAGGGCTTCCGCGAGTTCGTGCTGGCCCGCCAGCAGTCGCTGATGCGGACCGCGTACCTGCTCGTGGGAGACGCCCATCTCGCCGAGGACCTGCTGCAGAGTGTGCTGTCCAAGGTCGTCGGACAGTGGTCCAAGCTGTCCAGGAGCGGCAACCCTGAGGCGTACACGCGCAAGGCGCTGGTCAACCAGTACATCTCCTGGCGGCGCCGTCATCGCCCTGAGTTACCGAGCGCGCACCCGCCCGAGCGGAGCGCCTCCCATGACGAAGCCACGCTCGATCGGATCGTGCTGCGGCAGGCACTGGCCCGGCTGGGCCGCAAGCAGCGCGCCGTGATCGTGCTGCGCTTCTGGGAGGACCTCACCGAGGCGCAGACGGCCGACGTCCTCGGCTGCTCGATCGGCAACGTCAAGAGCCAGACCCATCGCGCGCTGGCCCGCCTGCGCGAGATCGCGCCCGAGCTGATGGACCTGCACATCGAGGAGGTAGTCCGATGACCAGGCTGCGTGAGGCGCTGGAGGGCCTCGCGGCGGAGGCCCCGCCGGTGAGCCTGGCCGACGCGGCCATCGAGGGCCATCGGCGCAGGCGGCGCACCACATTGGCGGTGGTCGCCGCCGCGACGGTCGTGGCGCTGGTGGTGACGACGGCGGGGGCCGTCATGGCCTGGCCGCGTACCGACCAGACGGCCACGCAGAAGCGGGTGGACACGGTGCCCGACCTGCCTGACGGCAAGGCGGGGCCGATCAGCCACGCGTTCCAGACGCCCTGCGAGGTCGACGAGCTCAAGCGCGAGATCGACTGCAGCGCTGCGGAGTGGCGGATCACCACCCGGAGCGGCAAAACGTACCGGGTGCCGGACGCGCTCGTCTCGACCAGCGCCGGCCGGCGGGTGCCCCTCGCGATCAGCCGGGATGGGCGCATGCTCGCCTACTACGAACGCCGCGCGCAGACATTCGTCGTCCACAAGCTGGAGACCGGCAACAGGACGGTCTCCCCCGTCAAGGTGAAGGAGGACCGGATCGGCGCAGGCGCCATGCTCGCGGTCTCCGACGACGGCCGGTACGTGGTCTTCGACCCGCGCGAGGGAAGCAAGGAACCCGGCCTGCTGATCGACGTGGCAAACGAGCCGGTGTCGATACCCGGGAAGTACGAGGTGATCAGCATCAAGGACGGCGTCGTCGAGCTGGTCCGGTACGTCAAGACCGACCTGTGGCTGATGCCGGTCAAGGGTGGAGGCAAGCCGGTGCGCTTCGACGGCGTGTTCATCCACTTCAGCGAGCTGTCCCCGGACGGCCGCACGGTGGCCGCCGTCGAGTTCTCGGACGCCAACAAGGCGGGCTTCGGCAGGCTCACGCTGCTCGACGTCAAGACGGGGCGCACCCTGCGCAAGGTGACCGTCCGCGGCCTGCCGAAGAAGGGCACCGTCGACGGCACCAGCCTCTGGCTGAGCCGCTCCGAGGTCCTGGTCAACGTTGGCGACAAGGGCCACATGTACTCCTACGCGGTCGACGTCACCACCGGGCGGGCGAAGCGCTGGGCCGACTACTCCGACGTGCGCAGCGCGGTCCTCGTCCTACCCGGAGTGAGCTGAAGCAGCGGCGGCCCGACGGGGGGCACCTCCCGCCGGGCCGCCGCTCGTCCAGTCAGGTCAGCCGCTCGAGAGCGTGAAGCCCTGCTCGGTGCCGAAGGCGGTGATGCGGTCCTGCCACGTCTTCAGCGCGGCGGACAGGTCGCCGCTGCCGTCGAGGGCCTGGCCTACGGTGTCCTTGAAGATGCTGTTGGCGTACACCTGGAACGGGAGGTACTGCCAGTCGGCCTTCACAGCGGCCGAGGCGTCGCCGAGGACCTGGTTGATCTTCTGCCCGCCGAAGAACTCCTGCGGCGCGTCACGGAAGGCCGGGTCGTCGAGCAGCGTCTTGGTCGCGGGGAACAGCCCCGCCTCCTCGTTCAGCGACTTGACCGCCTCCGGGTCGGAGTTGAGCCACTGCGCGAAGGCCACGGCGGCCGGGATGTTCTTGCTCTGCGGGATGACCGCCACCGACGAGCCGCCGTTCTCGGCGTTGATCGGCTTGGCCGCGTCGTGCTGCGGCATCGGGGCGACCGCCCACTTGCCCTTCGTCTGCGGGATGGAGTTGATGATGCCGTTCGGGGCCCACGCGCCGGTCATCCAGACCGCGTACTTGCCGGAGCCCATGCCCTTCCACCACTCGTCGGTCCAGCCTGGCTGCGGGTCGACCAGCTTCTCGCCGAGCAGGGTGCCGAAGGTGCCGACGAACTGCTTGACGCCGGGGTCGGTGGCGAGCGTGACGCTGACCTGGTTTTCGCCCGAGGTCTTGAACGGCGTGCCGCCCGCCTGCCAGATCAGGCTGTCCACGCCGCCGGCGTCGCCGGGGTCGATGGAGGTGATGAAGTTGTCCGGGTTGTCGGCCTTGATCTTCTTGGCCGCCTCGATGAACTCCGCCCACGTCTTCGGCGGCTCGATCTTCAGCTTCTCGAAGATGTCCTTGCGGTAGAACATCGCCATGGGGCCGGTGTCCTGCGGGATACCGTAGACGCCGCCGTTGATCGCCACCTGGCCCCACGCCGCGGGCGCGAACTTGTCCTTGAGCGCGTCGGAGCCGTGCTCGGCGAGGTTGACGACCTGCTTGGAGAGCGCGAACTGAGGCAGCGCGAAGTACTCGATCTGCGCCACGTCGGGCGCGCCGGAGCCGGCCTTGATCGCGGTCTGCAGCTTGGTGTACTGGTCGGCGGACTGCCCCGCGTTCACCACGTTGACCTTGATGTTCGGATATTTCGCCTGGAAGCGGGCGACGGTCTTCTCGATCCCCGTGACCCAGGTCCAGAACGTCAGCTCGGCCGGCTTGCTCAGCGCGTCCTGGACGGCGGCCGACGCGCTCGGAGCGGCGGCCGGGGCGGTGGTGGCGCCCCCGCCGCTGCCGCCGCCGCATGCGGCCAGTGCCAGTGACAGGGCGGTGGCGACCCCGGCGGTCATCACACCGCGCCGCGATGGAAGAGTTCTCATGGGCGTTTCCTTATTCACGGGGGTTTATTGCTTGACGCTGCCGGTGGCCAGACCCGACTGCCAGAACCGCTGGAGCACCAGGAAGGCGATGATCAACGGCACGATGGACAGCAGGCTGCCGGTCAGGATGAGGCTGTAGGTGGCGTCGACGGCGCCGGAGGTGCCGCTGTTGGCCTGGGCGTTCCACTGGTTGAGCCCGACGGTGAGGGGGAACCAGTCGGGCGTGTTCAGCACGATCAGCGGCAGGAAGTAGTTGTTCCACGTCGCGACCAGTGAGAAGAGCAGGACCGTGACGAATCCGGGGGCGAGCAGGCGCAGCGCGATGGTGCGGAAGATCCTGAACTCACCCGCGCCGTCGATGCGGGCCGACTCCAGGATCGAGTCGGGCACCGCGTCGGCCGCGTAGACGCGCATCAGGTAGAGGCCGAACGGGCTGCAGAGCGACGGGATGAGCACCGCCCACGGGGTGTCGACGAGCCCGATCTGGCTGAACAGCAGGTACGTCGGCACCGCGAGGGCCGTGCCCGGGATGGAGATCGCGCCGAGCACCACCGCGAACAGCAGCTTGCGGCCGGGGAAGTCGTACTTCGCCAGGGCGTACCCGCCGATGGTGGCCAGCAGGGCCGCCCCGCCCGCGCCCACCACGGAGTAGAGCACGGTGTTGCCGAACCAGCGCAGGAAGATGCCGTTGTTGTAGCTCAGGGTGTCGGCGATGTTGGCGAACAGGTGGAAGTCCCCGCCGAACCAGAGCCCGAAGGTCGAGAACAGGTCCGCGCTGGTCTTGCTGGAGTTGGCCAGCAGCCAGAACAGCGGCAGGACCGCGTACCCGAACATGACCAGCATGATCAGGGTGAGGACGGGGCTCTTGCCCCGGCGCCTGGCCTTGGTGGATCGGTGCGTGCCCCGCTGGGCGGTGGTGGCGGGCGCGCCGGCGACGGCCGTCACAGCGTCTGCTCCCTTCTCGCGGTGATGAGCTGCACCACGTACGCCACCACGACGGTGACCAGGCCCAGCACGACGGCGACGGCGGCCGAGTAGTTGATCTGCTGGCCGTTGAACGCCAGGTTGTAGGCGTACATGTTGGGCGTGTAGCTCGTTGTAATCACCGAGGGCGCGAGCTTCTGGAGGATGTTCGGCTCGTTGAAGAGCTGGAAGCTGCCGATGATCGAGAAGACGGTGGCCACGAGCAGCGCGGGCCGCAGGGCGGGCAGCTTGATGCTCCAGGCGATGCGGATGGCCCCCGCACCGTCCATTTCGGCGGCCTCGTAGAGCTCGTCCGGGATGGCCCGCAGCGCGGCGTACAGGATGATCATGTTGTAGCCGACGTACTCCCAGGTCACCATGTTGCCGATGGAGCCCAGCATCCAGGAGCGCGACATCAGGTCGGGGAGCGTGACGCCGAAGACGTCGCCGATCTGGCCCACCAGGCCGAACTCGTCGCCGTACATATAGCCCCACATGAGGGCCGCCACGACGGCCGGCACCGCGTACGGCATGAAGATCGTGATGCGGAACAGGGACGGCCAGCGCAGCCGGCCGCTGTCGATCGCGAGCGCGCACCCCAGGGCGATGAGCAGCATGATCGGCACCTGCACGACCAGGAAGAGCGCCACGCGGAGCAGGCCGGCGCCGAACAACGCGTCGCCCACGGCGCGGGTGTAGTTGGCCAGGCCGGCGAAGACCGTGCCACCGATCAGGCGGTCCTGGAAGAAGCTCAGGTAGATCGCGTACAGCAGCGGCGCGACCACTGTGATCAGGAAGACCACGAAGAACGGCAGGAAGAAGGCGTAGCCGGCGACGCGCAGGCGCACGAACGGCCGGGCGAGGCCGGCCTGCCGGAGCCCGGTGGCCGGCGCGGTCATTCTGTGCTCCAGTGTGATGTTCGCGTTGCCATGGGGACTGGCACTGAACTCTCCTTGTCGGGGCGTCTGCGGCCTGGCAACCGCACCGCTACCTGCGCCACCGTGTCCTGCCTCCGGCGGCAGTCGCGGTGATCGTGTGTTTGCGCAAACATGATGAAGATGGTCCGTAGTCTGGACTTGCCGCCGGAATCATGTCAATAGGTAACCGTCAGTTAACATGACTGCCTATTTTTCGCCACATTTGTTGCCGACTGAAGCGGTCGTTGACGGACCGGCCATGTTTGCGTAAACATCATGCGAGACTTCGTACGGAGGTGTGAGTGGACGGGGCCACCCAGGAAACGGCGGCAGGACGGCGTACGCGCAGGCGGCCGTCCATGGCCGATGTCGCCGCGATGGCCGGGGTCTCCAGTCAGACGGTCTCCCGGGTGGCCAACAACCGCACCAACGTGGAGGAAGAGACCCGTCAGCGGGTCCTGTCCGCCATGCGGGTGCTCGGCTACCGGCCCAACACGGCCGCGCGTGCCCTGGTCACCGGCCAGTTCCGCACCTTGGGGCTGATCAGCTTCGGGCTCGGCAGCTTCGGCAACGCCCGCACGGTCGACGCCATCACGCGGGCGGCGCAGCGCGCCGGCTACACGGTGAACATGATCGCCATCGAGTCGCAGACCGAGCAGGCCGTGCACGAGGCGTTCGACCAGCTCACGATGCAGGCGGTCGACGGCATCGTGCTCATCGAGGCGCAGATCCTCGACACGCCAGCGCTGCGCCTGCCGCCGGGCGTGCCGGTCGTGATGGCCGACGGCGACGTCAGCCACCGCCATCCCATGGTCGACACCGACCAGGCGCTCGGTGCCCGGCTCATCACCCGTCACCTGCTCAACCTCGGCCACGAGACGGTCTGGCACGTCGCCGGGCCCGAGGACTCCTACGCCGCGCGGCGGCGGGCCGAGTCGTGGCACGCGACGCTCAAGGAGGCGGGCGCCGCGGTCCCGCAGCTGCTGTACGGGGACTGGAGCGCGGGCAGCGGCTACGAGGCCGGCCGCGTCCTGGCCCGGCGGCCCGGCGTCACGGCCGTCTTCGCCGCCAACGACCAGATGGCGCTCGGCGTGATGCGCGCGATGATCCAGGCGGGCCGGCGCGTCCCCGAGGACGTCAGCATCGCCGGGTTCGACGACCTCGACGAGTCGGCTTACCTGTCCCCGCCGCTCACCACCGTCCGCCAGGACTTCGACGTGGTGGCGGATCGGATCGTGTCGCTCATGATCGACCAGATCGAGGGCGGCACGGTCCCGTCCGCGACCGCCTTCGTCGCCCCCGAGCTGATCGTGAGGGAGAGCACCGCCGCGCCGCCGCCATCGGCCTGATCCCGCCGCCTCACCCCGCCCACCTGCCCGTCCACTACGCCCACCATCCAACAGCCCCCACCGGCTCCACGGGCCGCGACGAAGAAAGACGACCCGTCTGCCCGACGGGGCACCTACGAATAACACCACCTGTCGGCCCGACCGGGCGCCGACGAAGAAGACGACCTGTTGGCCCGTCCGGGCCGCGGTGACGAAGACGACCTGTCAGCCCGACCGGGAACCGACCAGGAAGAGGACCTGTCAGCCCGACCGGGCACCGACCAGGAAGACGACCTATCAGCCCGACCGGGCCGCGGTGACGAAGACGACCTGTCGGTCCACCGGGCCGCGGTGACGAAGACGATCCCGCCGGCTCCACCGGGCCGCGACAAAGAAAACGATCCCGGCGGCCCCACCGGGCCGCGACGAAGAGAAGGGAGGAGCGGCGGACCTCGCTCGTCGAGGCCGCCGCGCCGACAATGAACGCCGTACCTGACGATGTCACGCCGGTCTCCGGCACCGCCGGAGCCCCGTCCCCGGGTGAGCGGCTCTGGCGCCGGCTGGGCGGCGTGGCCTTCGGCGGCGACTACAACCCCGAGCAGTGGCCGGCCGAGACGAGGGCGGAGGACCTGCGGCTCATGGCCGAGGCCCGGGTGAATCTCGTCACCGTCGGCGTGTTCGGCTGGGCCCGCGTGGAGCCGGCGCGCGGAGCGTACGACTTCTCCTTCTTCGACCAGGTCCTGGATGACCTGCACGCGCACGGGATCACCGCCGACCTGGCCACCATGACCGCTTCGCCGCCGCCGTGGCTCGTCCACGAGCATCCTGAGATCCTGCCGGTCACCGCGGACGGCACCGTGCTGGGTCCGGGCGGGCGCCAGCACTTCTGCCCGTCCAGCCCCGTCTACCGGGAACGGGCCGCGCTGCTGGTGGAGCGGCTGGCCGCCCACTACCGGGGCCATCCGGCCCTCGGGCTGTGGCACGGCGGCAACGAGTACGGCTGTCACATCCCCGCCTGCTACTGCGAGGTGTCGGCGGACGACTTCCGCCGATGGCTGCGGGAGCGGTACGGCGACGACGTCGAGGCGCTGAACGACGCCTGGTCGACGGACTTCTGGTCGCAGCGTTACGCGTCCTTCGACCACATCCGCCCGCCCCGGGTGGCTCCGACCTACCCCAATCCGGCCCAGCAACTCGACTACCTGCGCTTCAGCAACGAGGCGTTGCGCGCCTGCTTCGATCTGGAGGCCGGCATCCTGCGGCGGGTCACCCCTGAGGTGCCGATCACCACGAACTTCCTGATGGGGCTGAAGGCCGTGGACGTCTTCGACTGGGCGCCGAGGCTGGACGTCGTGGCGGTCGACTCCTATCCCGACCCCCACGACGAGCGGCCGCATCTGTTCCCCGGCCTGGTCTACGACACGATGCGCGGCGCCGGGGGAGGGCGGCCCTGGATCCTGATGGAGCAGGCGCCGAGCGCGGTGAACTGGCGGGCCAGGAACGCGATCAAGCAGCCGGGCCAGATGCGGCTGTGGAGCTGGCAGGCCATCGCGCACGGCGCCGATGCGATCCTCTACTTCCAGTGGCGGCAGTCACGAGGCGGCGCCGAGAAGTTCCACTCGGGCATGGTGCCGCACGCGGGGCCTGACAGCCGGGTCCACCGCGAGATCGCCGCGCTCGGCAAGGAGCTGGCCTCGGTGCCCGACCTGGTCGGCACGCGGGTCCGCAACCGGGTGGCGATCCTGCTCGACTGGAACAGCTGGTGGGCGCTGGAGCTCGATTCCCACCCCTCGGACGGCGTGCGCCAGGAGGAGCGCCTGCTCGACCACTACGGCCCCCTGTTCGACCTCGGCGTGGGCGTGGACGTGGTGCCGCCCTCGGCCGACCTGGCCGGCTACGCGCTCGTCGTCGTGCCGAACCTGTACCTCCTGTCGAGCGAGGACGCGCAGCGGGTCTCGGCGTACGTCTCCGGCGGCGGCGCGCTGGTCGTCTCCTTCTTCAGCGGGATCGTCGACGAGCACGACCGGGTCCACCTGGGCGGGTATCCCGCACCACTGCGTGAGGTCCTCGGCGTGCGGGTCGAGGAGTTCTGCCCGGCGGCCGAGCACGAGACGTTCCCCGTCCGCGGCTACGGGGCGCTCGCGCACCTCGAAGGGGTCGCCGACCTGTGGCGCGAGGATCTCCAGCTGGCCGGCGCCGAGCTGGAGATCGCCTTCGACTCTCCGGACTGGGCCGGCCGCCCGGCGGCGACCCGGCACGAGTTCGGCCAGGGGACGGCACGCTACCTCTCGACCCGGCTCGACGCGGCCGCCATGCGGGCGGTGCTCGGCCTGGCGCTCGCCGAAGCGGGAGTGACTCCCGTCGTCGAGGGCCTGCCTGCCGGGGTCCAGGCGAGCGTCCGCGAAGGCGCCGGGCGCAGCTTCCTGATCTTGCTGAATCACACCGGCGACAAACACGACATCACCCTCCCCGGCGGATGGACCGCCGCACTCGACTCATCCGGGGAAGAGGGCGGCGTCGTCACCCTGCCCCCGTCTGGCGTCACTGTGCTCCGGCGAGTCCAATAAACATCACTCTGCGTGAGATCTCCGTCGTAACGGTCACGAACCGTGCGCTGACAAAGAGTCAGCACGACTTTCGGCACGATTGTTCGCATCCGTACCTTGAAGTACATCTGCCCCATGGGCATAGTGGACCAACCACAGGCGTCCCAGTCGTGGCAGGCGCTCTCGGGGGGTACCGGCCCACGACTGCCCAGAGGCGCACCACCCCGTGCGGAATTGGACAAGATGGATGAGCTCGCCCCCGACGATCCGTACCAAGCTGCTCAGGATCCTCCTGCTCCCGCTGGTATCCATGGTCGCCCTGTGGGGATTCATCGCCTACTCCAGCGTGGCGGAGATCGTCACGGTCTCCCAGGCGCAGGACCGCTGGGAGGAGATCGGGTCGCCGGTGCTGCAGCTGATCGTCGAACTGCAGCGGGAGCGGCAACTGTCCGCCGAGGCGGCGGGCGACACCGCGGCGTCCGTTCCTCTGGCCCACCAGCGGCGGGTCACCGATGCCAAGGCCGAGCAGCTGCGCCAGGTCATCGGATCCGTCGACGTGACCTCGGACGATGCGGAGACGCCTGCCCAGGTGCGGGCGCTGTTGCAGGCGCTCGACGGGTTACGGTCGCTGCGTGAGTCCGCCGACGGGGGCGTGCTGGCTCCGCCGCTGGCGATCACCGACGCGTACAACAAACTGATCGACGTCGCCAACAAGCAGTTCAGCGACCGCGACGCGCTGAGCGACGTCTCGTCCTTCCGCTCGGTGCGCGGGATGGCCGCCTACAACGCCGCTGCGGAGTATCTGGGCCGGGAGCACGCGGTGCTCACCAGCACGATGGTGGTGCGCAGGATGACGCCCACCGACCGTGCCGCGTTCGTCGCCGCGTCCACCAGCCGCCGGATCGTCTTCGTCAACGCCGAGCGCGACGTCGACGCCGATATGCAAGTGAGGCTCAATAAGCTGGTCGAGAGCGCCGCGTACAAGCGGCTGCTGGACATCGAGGACGAGCTGTTCACGTGGGACACCAGCGGTGGCGCCCCACCTGTCGACCCCGTCGAGTGGAAGAGCGACGCCGACTCCATGCTCGGCGCGATGTACCTCGACACGCGGCATGAACTCAACCATGTCCAGGCCCAGGCGGCGGAGCAGAAGACCGGGGCGTACTGGCGGATCGGGCTGGTCCTGGTCCTCGGCCTGGCGGCGGTGCTCGCGTCGGTGGCGCTGTCGTACCGGTTCGGCCGGTCGCTGATCGACGAGCTCAAGAGACTGCAGGCGTCGGCGGCCGAGATGGCCGAGCAGCGGCTGCCCCGGCTGGTCGAGCGGCTGCGCCGCGGCGACGACGTGGACCCGGCCACCGAGGCCCCCGTCCTCGACCCGGCCGGCACCGCCGAGGTCGATCGCCTGGTGCACGCCTTCTCCGAGGTGCGCCGCACCGCGGTCGAGGCCGCGGTGGGGCAGGCGAGCCTGCGCAAGGGCGTCGGCCAGGTCTTCCTCAACCTGGCCCGGCGTAACCAGGCGCTGCTCCACCGCCAGCTCGCCCTGCTCGACACCATGGAGCGGCGGGTCGACGAGCCCGAGGTCCTGGAGGACCTGTTCAAGCTCGACCACCTGACCACCCGCATGCGGCGGCACGCGGAGAATCTGATCATCCTGTCCGACTCCGCCCCGGCGCGCCGCTGGCGTGACCCGGTGCCGCTGTTCGACGTCGTCCGCGCGGCGGTGCTGGAGGTCGAGGACTACACCCGCGTCACCGTCACGCCGATGCCGAACGCCCCGCTGCTGGTCGGTACCGCGGTCACCGACGTGATCCACCTGATCGCCGAGCTGGTGGAGAACGCCACCGTCTTCTCCCCGCCCGACACGAGCGTGCAGATCCGCAGCATGACGGCGGCCAACGGCTTCGCGCTCGAGGTGGAGGATCGTGGTCTGGGGCTGAGCCAGGCCACCCTCGACGAGATCAACGCCCGGCTGGCCCAGCCGCCGGAGTTCGACCTGGCCGACAGCGACCGGCTCGGGTTGTTCGTGGTGTCCAGGCTGGCCGCGCGGCTCGGCATCAAGATCATGCTGCGGCGCTCGCCGTACGACGGGACCACCGCGATCGTGCTGCTGCCCTCCGCGTTGCTGGCCGGCGCCGAAGCCCCGGCCGTCACAGCGCCGCAGCACTCGCCGCGACCGGCCGACCACGCCGCCCGCCAGGGCCGGCCGGTCGGAGCTCGGCGGGCGCTCGGCGCGGCGCAGCCCGGCTTGGACGAGGGTACGCCGGACGCGCCCGAGCGCGTGACCTGGTTCGAGGCGAACCCCGCGCCGAGGCCGCGCCAGGCGAACGGCGCCGCCAAGCCCCCCGCGCCGGACGTCGAGTGGAGCGTCACGGTGCCGCCCCAGGAGACGACCGAGGACCTCGACGGGCTGCCGATGCGGATCCCGCAGACCAGCATGGCTCCCCAACTGCGTGCCACCAGGCGCGTGGAGCCGCGCGCGGTCTCGGTGCGCTCGCCGGAGGAGCACGCACAGCTCATGTCGTCCATGCAACGCGGCTGGCAGCAGGGCCGCCACCAAGCGGAGCAGGGACAAGACGTGTGGAATCGAAAGGACGACCATCCCGATGCCCGACCCCAGAAGTGAACTGAGCTGGCTGCTCGACGACCTCACCCAGCGCGTCCCCGGCATCCGGCACGCCATCGTGCTGTCCGCCGACGGGCTGGCCATGGGCGGATCCCGGGAGCTCACCCGGGAGGACGCCGAGCACCTGTCCGCCATCTCCGCCGGCAGCCACAGCCTCGCCATGGGCGCGGGACGGCACTTCGGCATGGGCGGTGTACGGCAGACGATCATCGAGCTGGAAGGCGGCTTCCTGTTCGTCACCGCGGCGGGCCAGGGCGCCCGGCTGGCGGTGCTCGCCTCGGGCGACGCCGAGCTGGGCATGGTCACGTACGAGATGGCGCTCATGGTCAAGCGGGTGGGCGAGCACCTCACCGCACAGCCGAGGGGGGCGGCACCGGCACCCGCCTGGAACGGCGCGAGAGCGTGACAGGGGAGGATCCCGGGCCGCTGATCCGGCTGTTCGGGCTGACCGGGGGCAGGGCGCGCCCACAGGGCGAGACGTTCGACCTGGTCGCCATCGTCACGACGGTCGGCGGCTCGTACGAGTCGGAGCTGATCCCGGAGCATCGCGCCGTGCTGTCGTTGTGCCGCCGGCCCACGCCGGTGGCCGATGTCGCGGCGCACCTCAGGCTGCCGCTCAACATCACCCGGGTGATCCTGGGCGACCTGCGACGCGAGGGCTTTGTCACCATCGAGCGCCCGCGCCCGGTGGCGCAGACGATCGACGAACGCATCTACAGGGAAGTGCTGCATGGACTACGCAGCCTCTGAGCCGGGGACGACCGCGGTCGCCTCGGCCTTGGCCATCAAGATCCTCATCGCGGGTGGCTTCGGCGTCGGCAAGACGACCATGGTCGGCACGATCAGCGAGATCCGGCCGCTGCACACCGAGGAGCTGCTGAGCGAGCGAGGCGTCGGGGTGGACGACACCTCGGGCGTGGAGACCAAGACCACGACCACGGTGGCGCTGGATTTCGGCCGCATCACGATCCGCGAGGGGCTGTGGCTGTACCTGTTCGGCACGCCCGGGCAGGACCGGTTCTGGTTCATGTGGGACGAGCTGGCCCTCGGCGCGCTGGGCGCGGTCGTGCTCGCCGACACCCGCCGCCTGGAGGACTGCTTCCCCGCGGTGGACTACTTCGAGCAGCGCGGCCTTCCGTTCGTGGTCGCCGTGAACTGCTTCGACGGCGCTCGCCGCCACGACCCGGCGAAGGTGCGGCGGGCGCTCTCACTGCACGAGATCATTCCGATCGTGCTGTGCGACGTGCGCGATCGCGAGTCGGTCAAGCGGGTGCTCACCACGCTGGTCACGTACGCGGTGGAAGGCCCATGACCGTGCGGGCGGTTCGCATCATCCCAGGTGCGTCGGGGCGAACATGCGCAGGGTCGCGGGCAGGACGATGACGCTCGGTCCCGGCGTTCGCAGCGCCCGCGCGAGGTCGCCTTCCAGGTCCGCCGGAGTGGTACGGCAGGCGGGCACGCCGAAGGCGGCCGCGAGCGCGACGAAGTCCGGCCTGGCCAGCTCGGTCGCCGTGGCGACGCCGAACGCGCCGGTCATGTACTCGCGCAGGATGCCGTAGCCGCCGTCGTCCACGATCAACCAGGTCACGTCGAGGTCATGCTGGCGGAGCGTGGCCAGCTCGGCCAGGCCGTACATCGCGCCGCCGTCACCGCTGACCGCGAGCACCGGCCCGCCGGTGGCGGCGGCCGCGCCGAGCGCCGCGGGGAGCGCGTAGCCGAGCCCGCCCGCGCCCTGCGCCGACTCCATCGGCCGCGGCCAGGCGGACCAGGCCCAGTACGCGAGGATCGTCATGTCCCAGAAGCTCAGCGCCTCCGCCGGCAGCGCACGGTCCACGGCCGCGAGCAGTGCGCGCTCGATCGTGAGGTCCTGGGCGTCCAGGCGCTCGGCGACCCGCGCGAGCACGTCACGCACCGCATCCCGCGCCGCCGGCCCACGGCCGGGCTTCGACGCCGCACCCTTGACGGCCGGCGCCAGCGCTTCCAAAGCCAGGCGAGCGTCCGCGTGGACGGCCAGCGCCGGATGGTTGGATTCCAGCTTGCCGAGGTCGGCCTCGATCTGGATGACGCGGCCGCGTGGCCGCATCGTGTGGTAATTGCTGGACAGTTCCCCCAGGCCCGAGCCGACGACCAGCAGCACGTCGGCGTCCTCCAGGAACGCCGTCAGATGCCGGTCCTCCAGCCACGACCGCAGCGACAGCGGATGCTCCCAGGGAAAGGCGCCCTTCCCGCCGAACGTGGTGGCGACCGGTGCATTCAGCTCCTCGGCCAGGTCCAGCAGAGCCGCCTGAGCGCCGGCGCGGACCACGCCACCGCCGGCCAGGATCACCGGGGCGCTCGCCTGGGCCAGCAGGTCCCCCGCCGCGGTGACGAGCTCGGCCCGCGGGGTGAGCGGCCTCGGCGCCACCCGGAGCTCGGCGACTGTGGGAAGGTCGGTCGCGCCGAGCAGCACGTCCTGCGGGATCTCCACCCAGACCGGCCCGGCGGGCGCGGTGAGCGCGGCTTCCCACGCCTGCGCCAGCGCCGGCACGATCTGACCGGCTGTCCGCACCACGTGGACCGACTTCACCACGTCACGGAAGGACGCCGCCTGGTCGGGCAGCTCGTGCAGGTAGCCCTTGCGCCCGCCGCCCAGCCCGTCCGCCGGGATCTGGCTGCTGATGCCCAGGACGGGCACGCTCGCCGTACGGGACTCCATGAGCGCGGGCAGCGTGCCCAGCGCGCCCGGGCCGGTGGACACCAGGAACGGCGTGACCGAGCCGGTCGCACGGGCATGCCCGTCGGCGGCCAGCGCGACGCTCAGCTCGGTCCGGCACCCTACGTAACGCAGGGGTGCTCGGCGTAGTGCGTCGAACAGGCCGAGCGCGTGCTGTCCCGGCTCGCCGAAGACCGTGGTGGCGCCGAGCGCGGCGAGCGACTCGACGACCAGGTCGCCGCCCGTCCGCACGGGTTTCGGCGCGGATTCGAGGGATCCCATGAGGTCCTTTCGCCTAAAGGACCTTGGCCAGGAAGGCCTGGGTCCTGTGGTGCCGGGGATTGGCGATCAGCTCGCCGGCCGGTCCCGCCTCGACGATCATCCCGTCGTCCATGAAGACCACGTGGTCGGCCACCTCGCGGGCGAATCCGATCTCGTGCGTCACCACGACCATCGTCATTCCCGCGCCGGCCAGGTCCTTCATCACGTCGAGGACCTCGCCGACGAGCTCGGGGTCGAGCGCGCTGGTCGGCTCGTCGAACAACATCAGCTTGGGCTGCATGGCGAGGGCCCTGGCGATCGCGACCCGCTGCTGCTGACCGCCGGAGAGCTGGGCGGGGTAGTGGCCGGCCCGCTCCTCCATGCCGACCCGCCGCAGCAGGTCGAGCGCCGCCTGCCGGACGGCCTCGCGGGGCCGGCCGAGCACGTGCACGGGCGCCTCCATGACGTTCTCCAGCGCCGTGCGGTGCGGGAAGAGGTTGAAGCTCTGGAACACCATGCCGATGTCACGCCGCTGGTCGGCCACCTCGCGCGGGCGCATCTCGTACTTCTTGCCGCCGGAGCGGCGGTAGCCGACCAGGTGGCCGTCGACCCAGATCTCCCCGCCGTCGAGCCGTTCGAGGTGATTCACGCACCGCAGGAACGTCGACTTGCCCGAGCCCGACGGGCCGAGCAGGCACACCACCTGGCCAGGGTGCACCGTCAGGTCGATGCCCTTGAGCACCTCGACTTTCCCGAAGCTCTTGCGTACGGCCCGCGCGACGAGCAGCGGCGTCATGTCACTCATGCGTGCCCTCCGAGTCGCCGTTCGAGTCTGGACTGGGCGAAGGTCAGCAGCGTGGTCAGCACGAGATACCAGATGCTGGCGACGATCAGCAGCGGGATCTGCTGGAAGTTGCGGCCGTAGATCAGCTGGGCGCTGGTCAGCAGGTCCGGCAGGCCGATGACCAGCACCAGGGACGTGAGCTTGAGCATCGAGATCGTCTCGTTCGCGGTCGGAGGCACGATCACCCGGGCCGCCTGGGGCAGGATGACCCGCCGGTAGACCAGCGCGGGCCGCATGCCGAGCGCCTCGGCGGCCTCCCGCTGCCCCCGGTCCACGGAGCCGATGCCCGCCCTGACGATCTCGGCCATGTACGCGGCCTCGTTCAGCCCGAGGCCGAGGATGGCCGCGGTGAACGGCGTGATCAGCGTGTTGACCGGCGCGGAGAAGAACTCGGGCCCGAAGGGGATCCCCACGCTGATCCGCGGCATCACCGCGCCGAGGAAGAACCAGAACAGCAGCTGGACCAGGATCGGCGTGCCGCGGAAGAGCCACACGTACGCTGCGGACGCCCAGCGCAGCAGCGGGTTGTCCGAAAGCCGCATGATCGCCAGAGCCGTGCCGAGCACCACGCCCGCCAGCATGGCGAGCACCGTCAGCTCGATCGTGAGCAGCAGTCCACGCATGATCGACCGCTCGAAGAGGTAGCCCGCCACCAGGTCGAGCCGCAGGGCCGGGGTGGTCACCACGAAGCTGACCGCCATCGCGGCCAGCACCGCGAGCACCGCCGCCGCTACCCACCTACCGGTGCGCCGCAGCGGCACGATCGGCTCGGCCGCGTGCTCCTCGACGCTCGTCATGAGCCCGCGTTGATCGCGGCGTCCTTGAACGCCTGCGCCTGCAGGTTCCACTTGGCCAGCAGCTGGTCGTAGGTGCCGTTCGCGATGACCTTCTTCAGCGCGGCCTGAACGGCGTCCCGCAGCTGCGGCTTGCTCTTGGGGATGGGGATGCCGACGGGCAGCGGGTCGATCGCGCTCACGGCGACCTCGAACTGCTGCGGCGCCTGCTTCACGCTGTAGGCCAGGGTCAGGTCCAGCGCGGCGACCATGTCGGCCCGCTTGGACTGCAGGGCCTGCACGGCGCTGGCCTGGTCGGGGAAGGGCACCTTCTCCACGGCCGGCTTGCCGGCGTCGGCGCACTTCTTCGTGACGTCGTCCACGAGCAGGTCGCCGGTCGCGGCCTTCTCGACGGCGACTTTCTTGCCGCACATGTCGAGGACCTCCTTGACGCCCTGCGGATTGCTCTTGGGCACCATGAGCGCCGAGCCGGACTTGAGGTAGTCGACGAAGTCCACCTGCTGCTGGCGCTCCTTCTTGTCCAGCATGCTCGTCAGGCCCAGGTCGTAGCGGCCGGCGTTGAGCCCGCCGATGATGCCGTCGAAGTTGACGTTCTCGAAGGCGAACTCCACGCCCAGCACCTCGCCGAGGGCCTTGCCCAGGTCGGCGTCGAACCCGAGCACGGTCTTGTTGTCGGTGTCGAAGAACTCCATCGGCGGGAAGGAGACACCGGAGGCCACACGCACCTTGCCGGCCTGCTGGACGTCCGCCGGGAGCAGCTTGGCGATCGCCTCGTCCTTCGCGCCCGCCGAGATCTGGGTCGTGGGGGCCGCCGTGGTCTCCTCGGGCGCGGCGCAGCCGGCGAGAGCCAGGCCGACGAGGCCGGCGAGGGTGATGGCAAGTGCTCTTCTCATGTGGTGCCCGTGCCTTCCCATACAGGTGGATGGCATTGAGTGTGGGGGGCGTACCGCGGACCTTCAATCGGGGCAGACCTGAAGACGCGCCATATCCTTTGTGGGTGACCACAAAAGTGTCGGTGGAGGACCTGCTGCGCTCTCCCGCTCTCCAGCTGCGGCTGCTGGCCGGCGAGGCGGGACTGGGGCGGTCGGTGTCGTGGGCGCACGTCAGCGAGCTCGACGACCCCACGCCCTGGCTGCTCGGCGCGGAGGTCATCATGACGACGGGAATCGCGATCCCGCGCCAGGCCGCCAAACAGCGCGCCTATCTGGAGCGGCTCGACGACGCGGGCGTGTCCGCGCTCGCCCTGTCGGCGCAGCTGCACGTGCCGCCGCTGCACGATACCTTCTTCCAGGCCGCCGAGGAGCGGGGGATGCCCGTGCTCGAGGTGCCGCTGGCGGTGCCGTTCATCGCGATCGCCCAGGAGGTGGCCGCGGCCGTGCAGGAGGACGCCAGTCAACGCCTCGGCGCACAGCTCCAGGTGTTCGGCGCGCTGCGCTGGCTGGCGGCCGAGAATCTCGGCACCGCGACCTTGTTCAAACGTCTCGAGCAGCTGTCCGGCTATGAGGTCTACCTGTGCACCCCGCAGGGACGGCCGTTGTTGCCGGGAGTGCCGGTGCCCGATCTGGCCGTGCTCCCGTCCCAGCCGGAAGCGCCGCCCACCATTCCCGGCGGCTTCGTCCTGCCCGTGCCGGCGCCGGGCGGGCCCGCGGGCTTTCTCGTCGCCTTCGAACGCCAGGGCGCCAGGCCCGCCGGCCTGGCCGTGGTGCAGCACATCGCCACCGTGGCCGCCCTGCAGGTGGCCATGGCCCGCCACGAGCGCGAGACGCTGCGCCGCCAGGGCGCGGAAACCCTGTCCGAGCTGCTCCAGGACGTCCTCGATCCGGCCACGGCGCGGCGGCGGCTGGTCAGGATGGGGCTGCCCGTGGATGCCGAGCTGGCCCTCCTCGTGATCAGGAACGTGCCCGACGAGGCCATTCACCGCGCGCTCGACGATCAGCCGCACCTCATGCTCCGCAGGGGCGAGGACCGCTACGTGCTCGGCTCACCCGCCCTCGAGGCTGCCGTCGCGGCGCTGCCCGACGTGGCGGCGGGCATGAGCAGGCCGTTCGCACCGGGGGAGTCCTTGCAGGTGCCCAAGCGGGAGGCGGTGTGGGCGGCGTCCTCGGCGTCGGAGTCGGGGCGCGCCCTGGTGCACTACGGGGACGACACCACCGGCAGGTGGCTGCCCGACGATCCGTGGGCGCTCACCGCGCTGGTCGAGAACGTGCTCGGCAAGGTGCTCGCCTACGACTCCGCGCACGGCTCGCAGCTGCTGACGTCCGTGCGGACCTGGATGGAGCGTGATCGGCGCACCGAGGACGCCGCGGCCGCGCTGCACATTCATCCCAACACGCTGGCGTACCGGCTGCGCAGGTTCGCCGAGCTGACGGGCCGCGACCTGTCGTCCACCGCGGCGTTCGCCGAGGTGTGGCTGGCGTTGCGAGCCGGGCGCCAGCTCGGTCTCCTGGACTGAGGTCCCGTTCGCGCCTCAGGTGCGGGAAAGGGGCTGGTCGCGGCGGACCAGGCGTTTGCCGAGGCGCTGGGCCGGCGCCTCGATCAGCTGGTACGAGGCGACGCTGAGCGGGAGGAGGACCACGAAGTACAGCACCAGGTCCGGTAGCACGTACAGCAGGAGCGGGTGCAGCAGGTAGAGGGAGAAGCTGATCACGCCCAGCTGCGGCAACCAGCGCGGGAACGCCCGCCGGCGCAGCGCGTACGCCAGGGCGAAGGCGCCGAACGCCAGCACGACCCCCGGCGCCCAGGCGGGATCGTCCTTGGCGGGCAGCGCGCATCCCAGCACCGCCACGACCGCGACGCCGGCCGTGCGCCAGGAGATCGTCCCCTGCTCGGCGCGGTAGACGGCGGTCCCCGCGAACATCGTCGCCAGGATGATCATGCCCTGCCAGGTGCCGGCCCGGCTGCCCAGGACCACGAGCGCCAGCCCCAGGAGACCGCCCGCGACCGCCGCCGCCGTACGGGCCCTGCCGCGCCCCAGCACGGTCACCGCGATGGCCGCGACGACCGCCAGGCCGAGCGACGCGGCAGCCAAGTCGGCCCGGCCGCCGATGCTCGCCCGGGGGAGCAGGAGGCCCACGGGCACGGCGGTCAACGCCAGGGCGACGGCGATCCCCGCCGACCGGTGTGCCTGCCTGACGGTGAACAGCGCGACGCTCATCAGGTAGAACGCCATCTCGTACGACAGCGTCCACGTCACGCTGATGACGGCGGGCAGATTGAGCAGTTCCTGCAGCATCGTCAGGTTGCCGAGCACGACCAGGGGCGGCGGGCGTTCGCCGAGCCCGGGATGGAGAGGCAGCACGCCGGCCTGCGCGAGCAGGAGCGCCAGGCAGCAGGCGGCGAGCAGGAGGGGGAGGAGGCGGAAGGCCCGGCCGGTCCAGAAGGCACGCAGGTCGCCGCGCCGCTCCAGGGAAGCGGGGATGATGTAGCCGCTGACGAGGAAGAACACGAACACGCCCCACGTGCCCAGATCGATGCGCCGGTCCACCTCCGCCCAGAGGCCCGGGACGAAGGTCCAGCCGGCGTGGTGCATCGTGACGGCCAGCGCGGCCGGTCCCCGCAGGGCGTCCAGCCAGGCCAGCCGGGCGGGGGCCGCGAACATCTGCGGGAGTCTAGACCATCGGCGCTCACACCCCTAAATAATTGACACTTGCCTTCTTATTTACATGTGTCCATTATCTTGAGGTATGCCACTGCAGTCGGGCGCGCTCGCCCCCGCACAGGACCGCCGGGTGCGGCGTACGCGCTCCGCTCTCCTGCGGGCCGCCGTCGCCCTGGTCGCCGAACGAGCCACGGCGGCCGTCCCGATCGCCGACCTCGCCGCGGCCGCGGACGTGAGCAGGCAGGTGGTGTACCAGCACTTCGGAGATCGCGACACGCTGCTGCTGGAGGCCGCGCTCGACCTCGCCCGGCGCGAGCTGTTGCAGCGCATCGAGGACGCCTCGCCCTCCCCTGACAGGCGCGGCCCGGCTTTGGCTGCGATGCGGCATTTCGCCGAACACCGGGCCTTCTACCGGGCGATGTTGACCAGCTCGATCGCGTTCGCCCTGAACAAGGCGCTGTCCGAACTGCTGATGCCGGTCAACAGGCGGCTCGCCCGCCGGATGGGCGGCGATCGGCTCGACCCGCGCACGGCCGACGACCTCACCCTGTACCTGACCGGCGGCGCGGCCGCCTTCGTCAATGCCTGGCTGGTGGAGGGGGACGATCCGCTCGACCCCGAGGAGTTCACCGAACGGCTCATGCGCATGATGCACGTCCTCCTCGAGCACAAAGAACAGGACCGATGAACATGATCAGTCATCTCCTCCAGCGCTGGCTGAAGCTGCCCCCGCCGGTGACCAGGAACCTCGTCGTCCAGCGGGATCTCCGGGTGCCGATGCCCGACGGGGTCGAGCTGCTGGCCGACCGGTGGGCGCCGCGGAGCGGGGGCGAGGCGCTGCCGACCGCGCTCATCCGCTGCCCGTACGGCCGGCGGGGCGTGCTGGCCATGGCCATGGCCAGGCCGCTGGCCGAACGCGGATTCCAGGTGCTGATCCAGAGCACCCGCGGCGGCTTCGGCTCCGGCGGCGCCTTCGACCCGCTGCGCCAGGAGCGCGAGGACGGCCTGGCCACGCTGGACTGGGTGATCAAACAACCCTGGTTCGGCGGCTCCATCGTCCTGGTGGGCGTCAGCTATATGGGGTATGTGCAGTGGGCCGTCGCCGACGCCCTGCCTCCCGAGGTCAAGGCGATGATCCCGCAGGTGACCGAATCCGCGCTGACCCTGGAGTTCCTCCGCAAGGACGGCATGTCACTGGAGACGCCGTTCGGATGGGGCGCCCTGATCGCCGTACAGGAACGACCCTTGGCGATGCTCCGGCAACCCTTCCAGGCCAAGAAGATCCGCCGCGCCCTGAGCACGCTCCCGCTCAACCAGGCCGACGTCGCCGCCGTCGGCCGCCGCTCGGACTACATCCAGGACATCCTCACCCACGACGCCGACGCCCCCCGCTGGGCCGGCCTCGACCACAGCGACCGGGTGGCCCAGGTGACGGTGCCCGTCAGCTCGATCGGCGGCTGGTACGACATCTTCCTGCCCGGCCAGCTCCGCGACTTCCGGATCCTCCAGGAGGCGGGCCGGCCGGCCAGAATGACGGTCGGACCGTGGACGCACACGGCGATCAACAACACGGGGACGCTGGAGGCCATCGAGTTCGGGCTCGCCCATGCCCGCGGCGAGCAGCCCCCGCACCGCCTGCCGGTGCGGCTGTTCGTGATGGGCGAGGAAGCCTGGCGCGACTTCGAGACCTGGCCGCCGCCCGGCTACGCACCGCAACGTTTCCACCTCCAGCCTTCCGGCGCGCTGTCCACCGAGACGGCCGGTGACTCGGCGCCCGACCGGTACCGTTACGACCCGGCGGACCCGACGCCCGCGGCCGGCGGCGTGGTCATGAACGGCGGCGGCCGCGTCGACAACGGGTCTCTGGAGGCCCGCGCGGACGTGCTGACCTACACCACCGACGTGCTCGAGGAGGACGCCGAGGTCATCGGCGAGGTCGGCGCCGAGATCTGGTTCCGCTCCAGCCTGCCCTACGCCGACGTCTTCGTCCGGCTCTGCGACGTCGACCCGCGCGGCCGCTCGGCCAACGTCTGCGACGGCCTGGTCAGCCTGTCCGGCGCCGAGGAGATCACTCGCGCCACCGTGAAGCTCTGGCCGACCGCGTACCGCTTCAAGCGCGGCCACCGGATCAGGGTCCAGGTCTCCAGCGGCGCCTTCCCCCGCTACGCCCGCAACCCCGGCACCGGCGAATCCCGCGCCACCGCCACCACCCTCCGAGCGGCGGACCAGGAGGTCTACCACGACTCCGCACACCCCTCGGCGGTGATCCTCCCGATCCGGAGCGCCTGATCCGCCGCCTCCCCGTCACGTCGAGGAGCCGGTCGTCCTGAGGGTGGGCGGCACGATCGCCTCGTAGGCGGGGAGGTGTCTGACCAGGCCGGTGGTGCGATGGAAGGCGATGGCCGTGTCGAAGGACGTGCGGGAGAAACCGATGGTCTCCGGTATCTCGGTCCGCATGAGGCCGGGCAACTCGGTCAGCGCCTTCGGATCGATGCCCTTGAGGTAGACCGTCAGCAGCCGCGTGATCTCCTCCGGCTCGGCCTCGTGGATGTACCGCTGCGCACGCTCCAGCGCGCGCTGGAAGGCGGCGACCTCCGCCGGCTTCTTGTCGATGATCCGCTGCGTGGTGAACGTGACGCCGTGCGCGGTCCGCTCCAGCCCTGGCACATCACCGGCGGCAGGCGAGATGTAACGGGTGCCGATGCCGGCGGCCGCCGCCTGCTGGGCGATCGGCTGGAAGAAGGCCAGCGCGTCCACCCTCCCGGCCTTGAGCGCGCCCAGCGCCGAGGCGGCGATGCTGCCGAGGTTGACCAGTTCGCAGTCCGTGGCGGAGTTCATGCCTGCCTTGGCGAACAGGTAGGTGACCAGGGCCTCGGTCCCGCTGCCCGGGCCGGTGATGCCGATCTTCTTGCCGCGCAGAGCGCGGATGCGCTGCTCGAGCGGGTCGGCCGCGGTGGCGCCGGTGAAGGAGGAGCCGACCACCACATCGACGTAGTAGCGGTCCACCAGGTTGGACACGAGCCGGGTCTTGTCGTCGATCCTGGCGAGGTTGAGCGCGTCGGTCAGCACCCCGGCGCCCAGGTCGATGCTGCCCGACTTGAGCGCGGCCGCGACCTTGGCGCCGGTGCCGAGCCTCGGCCGTTCGCCCAGTTTGACCCCCTCCTGCATGAAGTAGCCCTTCTGCTCGGCCACGAAGAGGGGGAAGAAGGCGATCGAGTTGCTGATCTGGCCGACGTTGAGCACGCCCGGCGGCGTCGTCGAGCCGCGTTGGGCGCACCCGGTCGTGACCAGGACCAGTGCGGCGAGGACGGCCAGGACTTTGCGCCTCACTGCTCCGCCCCCATCGGCTTCCACCGGCGGGCCCGGCGGTCGAGCAGCCCCACCACCAGGTTCAGCAGTGCCGCGATCACGCTCAGGACCGCGAGCGTGGCGAACACCCCCGCGGTGTCGAACTGCGCGGCCGCGTCGTTGATCAGGTAACCGAGCCCGCGGTTGGAGGCCACCAGCTCGCCGATCACGGCGCCGATGAGCGCATAGGGGATGGCCACCTTGAGCCCGGTGAGCAACCCGGTCATCGACGATGGGACGACCACCTTGAGCATGATCTCCCGCCGGCCGCCGCCCATCAGGCGCACGGCGTCGATCAGGCCGCGGTCCACCTCGCGCACGCCCGCCGCCGTGTTGAGAAAGACGAGGAAGAACACCGTCGCGGCGGCCAGCAGCACCTTCATGTGCAGGCCGATGCCGAACCAGACGATGAACAGCGGGGCCAGCGCGACCTTCGGGATCGCGTAGAGCGCCATGATGAACGGATCGAGCACCCGGTAGACGGCGGGCGCCGAGGCCAGCAGGAAGCCGGTCAGCGCGCCCGCGACCGCGCCGAGCACGAAGCCGTAGACGATCTCCTGGACCGTGATCCAGGTGTTGGACCACAGGGTCCCGTCCTGCTGCCACTGGACCAGCCGGGTCCAGATGTCGCTCGGCCTGCTGGTGAAGGTGATGTCGAACCAGCGCTCCGCGGTCAGCTCCCACACGAGCAGCAGCGCCGCCACCAGCAGGGCGCGCAGGGTCCACACCGTGGTGGTGCCGCCGTGCCTGCTCCACCAGCTCCGGTCGAGCCGCACTGTTTGGATGGTCGTGGTCATCGTGCTCCCTCCCGGAGCGCCTCGGTCAGCTCGCGGTGCAGGGCGACGAAGCCCGGGTCCACCCGCAGCTCGTCGGCGTCCCTGGGCCGGGGCAGGTCGATCGGCCGGTCCAGCACGATGCGGCCGACTCGGCCCAGCACCACGACCCGGTCGCCGAGCAGCAACGCCTCCTCGATGTCATGGGTCACGAACACCACCGTCTGCCCGCTCTCCTCCCACAGCCGCAACAACTCCGCCTGCAGATCACCGCGCAACTGGGCGTCGAGCGCGCCGAACGGCTCGTCCATCAGCAACGTCTCCGGGCCCCCTGCCAGCATCCTGGCGAGGCTGACCCGGCGGCGCATGCCACCGGACAACTCGCGCGGATAGTGCCGTTCGAACCCCTCGAGGCCGACCTTCGCGATGAGCTCCGCCGCGCGTTCCCTCCGGCGCTCGGCGGGCACGCCACCGATCTCCAAGGGGAGCTCGACGTTTCTCCGGACGTCACGCCACGGCATGAGCGTGTCGGACTGGGTCAGATAGCCCACCTCCGTGCGTGGGCCGGAGATCAGCTCGCCCCGGTAGGCGACCGATCCCGAGGTCGGCGTGGTCAGACCGGCGAGCAGGTTGAGCATCGTCGACTTGCCGCAGCCGCTGCGGCCGAGCACGGTGACGAAGCCGCCCTCGGCGATCTCGAGGTCGAAGTCGCGCAGCGCCACGATGCCGAGGTCGTCCTTGGCGAACTGCTTGCTCAGGCCGCTCACCTTGATGACGGTGCCGTTCATGATGCGTCCTGGGCGCGCATGCCGTAGGCGTCATAACTGAGCTCGCCGGACCGCCACCGCTCACGCAGGCCCGCCTCCTTGGCCAGCCTTTCCCGTACGGCTCCCACGGTCGCGTCGAGGTCGTGGGCGGGCACCACCACCGCGCCGTCGTCATCGAGGACCACCAGGTCGCCGGGCTCGATGGTGGCGCCGCCGACGGTGACGGGGACGTTCACCGCGCCGCGGACGTCCTTGCCCGCGCCCCTCACCCGCCGCCACCGCGTCCAGACGGGAAGGCCCAGCTCACGCAGGTCGGCCACGTCCCGTACGGCTCCGTCGACCAGCACCGCCGCGGCGCCGCGGGTCTGGGCCTGGGTGGCCAGCAGGTCCCCGAGCAGCGCCACCGGCCGCGGCTCCGGCATGGTCAGCACCACCACCTCGCCCGGCTGAACGTGGGCCATCACCTCGTGAACCGCTCGGTTGTCGTCCTGCCCGCACAGCGCGGTCCTCGCCGGGCCGGCGACCGCGCGACCGGGCAGCAGAGGTTCGAAACTCCCGTCGATCAGGCCGAGACGGCCCCTGGCCTCGTAGACCGTGGCCACGCCCGCCGCGGCCAGCTCACTCACGCTGCCGTGTCTCTTGGTCGTCTCGCTTCGCTCGCTCACAGCCCCTCCACCACGTTCGGCAACAACCGCTGGAACGCTTCCGCCTGCCGGATCCCCGCGTCGCCCGTGACCTTGCGCGCGTGGTTGCCGCGGTGGTCGGCGCGCTGCCGGTAGTAGTCCTGAAGGTATTGCTGGGCTTCCATCGCGGCCATCGCCTCGACCTTCTGCTCGAAGACCGGGGTGATGTCCACGTAGACGGTGGGGATGAATCCGCACAACTCGGGCTGGTGCGGCTCGAACACCAGGAACTCCGAGGGCGGGGCCGTACGGAAGCCGCTCGCCACGCCCGCGCCGGAGGTGAGCAGCCGGGCCTGCGCCACCGCCGCGTGCGCCGCGGGATGGTCGGGGTTGAACGGGTCGTGCTCAGGGTGGGTGAGCACGACGTGCGGTGCGAAGTCGCGCATCACCTCGGCCAGCCGGTCGACGGCCTCCGGCCCCACCCGGAGCGGATAGTCGCCGAGGTCGAACGCCTCGAACCGGGCGCCCACCGCCGACGCGGCCTTCGTAGCCTCCTCGTGCCGGATGCGCTTGACGTTGTCCTCGGTCTGGCCCGGCTGCTTCCACAACTCGCCCGATTCGCCGCGCTCGCCGTACGACAGGGCGAGGACCAGGGCCTCGCCGCCGCGGGAGGTGTGACGGGCGATGGCGCCGGCCGCCCGCCAGACGAAGTCCGCGCTGTGCGCGCCGACCACCAGCATCCTGCGTCCGCTCATTTCGCACCTGCCAGCCAGAGGGAGTTGTCCACGGCCATGGTCCGGATGTCCTTTTCGGTGAAGCCCTCGGCGAGCAGCCGGTCGGCGAGGAGCGCGAGGCCGTCTTCCACGGGCGGGTTGAAGGGCTGGCCGAGGTCGCTGGAGAGCACGGAATGCTCGGGTCCCGCGGCGCTGATGTGCTCGAACCACGTCTCCCACGAGATCTTGCCGCTGTGGGGCGTGGTGAAGCAGCGCTCGAGCAGGGCGCCCTTGGCCGCGAGCGCGCGCTGCCGGTCGATCGCGACCCGCTGGGACGTGAACTCCGGATGGGTGATCACGATGCGGCGGACACCCTCCTCCACGGCCGCGTCCACCACCGCGTCGATCTCGTCCGCGCTGAGGTGGCCGGTGGCGAGCGTCATGTCATGCTTGGCGATCACGCGCAGCACCTGGCGGGTGTGGTCGAGCACGGCGCCGCCGGACCCCACCACGTCCACCGGATCGGCCGCGATGCCCTCTTCCCGCAGATCGGCCTGCAACCGCGCCCACATGGGCGGCGTCGCCCCTTCGGGGTCGGTGGCCGTACAGGCCCGCTGGTTGGCGCTGTCCACCGTGGGCATCCACACGACCTGCGCGCCACCCCGGGCGGCGATCTCCACGGCGATGGGGTTCATACCGCCTACGGCGGCATTCAGGGTGATCGCCCCGACCGCCCCGAACCCTGGCACCGCCGCGCGCACCACCGCGGCCCGCTCCGCCGTGGGGACGTAGTGCGACTTGAGCACGAACCCCGCGAGCCCCACCTCGGCGAAGCGTGCCGCCAAGGTGAGGTCGTCTATTCGCCTGCGCATCACGTCGGGGGCCACGTGGATGTGGATGTCGTAGGCGCCGGCGACGAGCTTACGAGCTCGAGCGGAGGGCCTGGGATGGTCCGCCATGCCTGTCTCCCAAGATTGTTCGTCATCTTGTGAAACAGATTGTTTACAATGCGGCTACGCGCGTCAAGAGTGCTCGCCACCTCGCCTTCGGAAGCAGCATTGTTGACAATTTTGTATGACGCATAGCGGGGAAGGGCGGCGCCCGCACCAACGCTGGCTGGAGCCATGTGCCTCTAGTCGGCGCCGTACAGCCGCTCGATCGTCTCGGCCTGCCGGCTGCGGAACCACGCGCGGTCCCTGGCACCGGCGGCCAGCCCACCGGGCCGTTCGCCGTCGTGCCTGGCGTACTCCTCGGCCCACAAGCCGGTCTTCACCCGGCTCGGCAGGTTGGCCATGCCGGGCCGCCGCCGCGCCCGGCGCAGCGCGGCAAGGTCGAGCTCCGCCGCGGCCACCAGCGACTCGCCCGCGCCCGCCTGCGCGAGCACCCGCCCCTCGTGGTCGATCAGCTCGGAGCCGCCGTTGGTGGAGTCGCCGGGGATGGCGGTGCCGGACAGGCCGCCGGTGTTGGCCGACACCACGTACGCCAGGTTCTCCACGGCTCTGGCCCGGCGGGCGATCGCCTTGGGCGTCAGCGTGGGGGAGGACGCCTCGGAGGTCGGCTGGCAGAACACCTCGGCGCCGCGCATCGTCAGCGCGCGGGCCAGCTCCGGCATCAGGATCTCCTCCGAGGCCAGCACCGCCAGGTTGCCGATCTCGGTACGGGCCACCGGCAGCACGGCGTCCATGCCGTAGATCTCCACGTAGTCGCCCCACACGTCGTACGGGGTCGGCGTGAACATCGAGTGCAACCTGCGGTAACGCAGCACCACCTCGCCCGCGGGGGAGAAGATCACCGACGCCTGGAAGTACAGCTCGGGGAAGTGCTCGTCACGCTCGTAGGCGTTCACGCACAGGAACACCTCGTGCGTGACGGCGATTCCGGCGAGCACCCGGTACTCCGGGCCGCCCGGATCGAGCGCCGCCCGCTCCCGCCACTCGGCGAAGCTCTCCCGCATCGGGAAGCCGGTCAGCGCGTACTCGGGTAACACCACCAGCCGCAGGCCGGGCCCGAGCCACGCTTTCGAGCCGCCGACCTGCGCGCCGATCCGCTCGATCGCGGCGCGGATCTCGGCCCGAGGATCGGTGGCCCCGTTGATGGCCCGGGTCCGCACCTGCAGCGCCAGTGCGGTGAAGGCCGTCATGCCACCCGGCTCTCGTCGATCAGGGTGCGCCGCATGCACACGTGCGGGGCCGGCAGCGGCAAGTCCGCGCGCAGTCCCATCCGGTTCACTCCTTCGTCGCGTGCCACCACGGGTCGGCGGCGTCGGATCGGTTGACCAGGAAGGCGCGGCGGCGCAGGAACCGGCTGATGGAGGCGGGGCCCATGCGGGAGCCGCCGAGCCCGGACAGCCGGAAGGAGTGCTTCTCGCCCTCGTGCACGAGCGCGGTCAGCGAGGCGTCGTTGACGCTGACCGCCCCGGCGTGCAGCCGGGCCGCCACGGCCCTGGCCTGCTCCTCGGTGGCGGCGAAGACCGCGGCCGACAGCCCGTACACCGAGTCGTCGGCCAGCGCGACCGCCTCATCCACGCCGTCCACGGCCATGACCGGCAGCAGCGGGCCGAACGTCTCCTCCGTCATCACCAGCATCGTGTGATCGACCCTGGACAACACGGTCGGACGGCACCAGTGGCCGCCGCCGTGCCGCTCGATCGCCCCGCCCGTGTGCATGATCGCACCCTTGGCCACGGCATCGGCGAGGTGCGCGGCGAGCACGTCCGGCTGCTCAGGCGCGATGATCGGCCCGATCGGCCCGCCCTCGCAGGTCAGGCCGACCTGGGCGGCCTTGCCCACGAGCAGGGCCAAGAACTCGTCGTGGACCTCCCTGGCCACGTAGACGCGTTCGATGGACTGGCAGGACTGCCCGGCGTTGGCGGTGCCGCCCCACAGGATCGCCGAGGCCGCCCGGTCGAGGTCCGCTCCGGCCAGCACGATCGCCGGATCCTTTCCGCCAAGCTCCAGGTACGCCGGCACGAACGCGCGGGCGGCGGCCTGCGCCACCAGCCGCCCGGTCGGCACGCTGCCGGTGAACACCACGGCGTCCACCAGATCCACCAGCGCCGCCCCCGTCGCGCCGTCGCCCTCGACGACCCGCAGCGGCAACCCGTCAGGCACCAGCCGCATCAGCGGCTCGATGAACCTGGGGGTCACCTCGCTCGGCTTGACCACCACCGCGCACCCGGCGGCCAGCGCGGGCACGGCGTCGATGAGGCCGAGCAGCAGCGGGAAGTTCCACGGGGTGATCGCCCCGACCAGCTCGTACGGCACCGCGTCGCCGCCCACGACCACGCCGGGCAACGAGGCGGGAAACTCGGCAGGCGGCGCCAGCAGGGCGGGCGCCTGGCGTACCCACCGGTCGATCAGGCCGGCCACGACCTGCCGCTCCAGCAGCGACTCCGCCACCCTGCCGGTGTCGGCCACCAGCGCGGCGAGCAACTCGTCGTCGGCGGCGAGCGCGGCGCCGAACCGCGACAGCGGCGTGCCGCGGTCGGCGTCGCGCCAGGCCGGGGTCATCGCGCGCAGCTCCGCCGCGACGGCGGCGAGCCGGTCGGGCGGGACCGGATCGAGCGGCCGCTCGATCCGGCCGGTGAGCGGGTCGCGGACGTTCATGGACCGCCCTTCATGGCGGAGAAGGAACCTCATTGTGATCATGCCGGGCGAAAGGTTGTCCAGCCCGCCGATCAGCTGCCCGGCATGGGCAGCAGCGTCGGGTTTTCGCCGTGAAGTATCTGCGTCATCCGGTGCTCGATGTGTCCGGCGTATTCGGGATGCGTCAGGATGTAGAAACGCTCCTCGCGAATCGCCTGCAGCACCTCCTCGCCAATGGTTCGCGGGCTGAGGCCGAGCGCGAACCCCTGCCGGGCGGCGTCTTCGGACCAGCCGGTCGGAAACGGGCCGGCCTCGGCGAATCTGGCCGGCCGATTGCGGTGAGAATTGAAGATGTTCGTGCTGACCACGCCGGGGCACAGCACCGATATGCGCGGTTTGAAGCCGCCGCCGATGAGTTCCAAATGAACGGTTTCTGAATATGCGATGACGGCCGATTTTGATACGCCGTACAACGAGCCGCCCGTCAGCAGACCCGCTATGGACGCGGTGTTGACGATGTGCGCATCCTCGCCTTGCTCGATCATGACGGGGAGAAAGGTGCGGATTCCGTGCACGACGCCCATCAAGTTCACGCCGAGAATCCACGCCCAGTCGTCGAGCGTGCTCTCCCAGCTCGGCCTGCTGCCGGTGTGGATGCCCGCGTTGTTGCACAATACGTTGACGGTGCCGTATTTCCGTAGCGCGGACTCGGCGAGCGCGGCGACGTCAGGCGCTTGTGAGACGTCGGCCGGCACGGCGTGCACGTCGGCGCCCCCATCGCGCAGCTCGGCCGCCGCGGCGTAAAGTGCGGGCTCCTCCACGTCGCTCAGCACCACACGCATCCCCACTGCGGCGAATGCCTCGGCCATTCCCCGCCCGATGCCGCTCGCCGCGCCGGTGATGACGGCGACTTTGTTCTCCGGGTCTTTCATGACGACAGATTAGAGAAAAAGAGGCTGCCCGGCATCCGCTCGTTTCGACCGCGCCGATGCCACATCCCCCAGGTACGTAGTCCCACGGGTGTGAAAGATCTTGAGAGGCATGAGATTTTCCCGTACCGGTCCAGGAAAGCGCTTCATCGGAGGCAGCGACATGCGGGGACGCGAACGTGAATGGCGCCACGTCGACGGCCTGCTGCGCGTGCTGCGACGGCGTGGCGGGACCCTCCTGGTCGACGGCGAGCCGGGCGCGGGCAAGAGCCGACTGCTCGGCGAGGCCGCCGCCGCGGCCTCCGCACGGGGCATCGCCGTGGTGCGGAGCGGCGTGGCGGAGTTGGGGGAGCTCGTTCCGTGCGGCGTGCTGCTGGAGGCGCTCGAGCTGGGCGCCGAACCCGACGACGCCGCGCCCGTCGGGTCGGGAACGCGGCTGCTGGACCGGCTGAAGACGGCCTTCCACGCCAGGGCGCCGGTCCTGGCCGTACTCGACGACCTGCAACGCGCGGACCCGGCCACGCTGAAAACCCTCCACACCCTGCACGGCCTCCTCGCCGGCCAGCCGGTCGGCTGGTTGCTGAGCCGCTCGACCGCGGTGCGAGCCGGTCCTGCGGCCTCGCTGTTCGACCTGCTGGAGCGGCATGGAGCCGCGCGGACGACACTCCCCCCGCTCTCCCCGGACGCCGCCACGGCGCTGGCCGCGGACACCCTCGGGGAACGTCCCGACGCGGCCACGCGGGCACTCGTGGCGACCGCCGGTGGCAATCCGATGCTGATCATCGAACTCCTCGCCGGACTGCGCGACGAAGGCCTGCTCGGGACGGCCGGGCCGGGCGCGCCCCCGCCGGCCCGGCTGCGAGCCGTGGTGCGGAGCTGGATCCACCCGCTGAGCGCGGAGGCCAGGAGCCTGGTGGAGACTGCCGCGGTGCTCGGCGGCTCGCTGTCGCTCCAGCACGCCGCGTCGCTGCTGGGCACCACGCCGGCCGCGCTGCTCCCGGCGATGGAGGAGTCCACGGCGGCGGGAGTCCTCGTCGTGACCGCGCACGGCCTCGCCTTCCGCCACGAACTGGTCGGGGACGTCGTCGCCGCGTGGGTCCCGCCGCCCGTGCGGCAGGCGCTGCATGAGCAGTTCGGCCTGGTCGAGGAGACGGTCGCCGCGGCGGGACCGGCCGTCGCCGCCATGGAGTCCGCGATCGCCGCAGGGCGGCTGCGGGAGGCCGAGCGGGTGGTCAGGAGGCGCCTCGCCGATCATGGCACCGTACCCGACGTGTCCGAGTCCGGCACCGTGCCCGACGTGTCCGAGTCCGGCACCGTACCCGACGTGTCCGAGTCCGGCACCGTGCCCGACGTGTCCGAGTCCGGCACCGTGCCCGACGTGTCCGAGTCCGGCACCGTGCCCGACGTGTCCGAGTCCGGCACCGTGCCCGACGTGTCCGAGTCCGGCACCGTGCCCGACGTGCCCGAGTCCGGCACCGTGCCCGGCATGGCCGAGCTGCGATCCCTGCTGTCGGAGATCATGTACCTGAGCGGGCGGGGTGAGGAGGCGGTCAGGGAGGCCGAGACGGTGCTGGCCGTTCCCGGCCTGCCCCAGCACGTCCGCGACCGGGCCATCCTCGTCCGGCTGTACGCCGTCACGCGGCAGCGAAGCGGCGGTGCCGCGGCGGCGTACGCGAGCGAGGTCGTCGAGGAGCGGTCCCGGCACGGTCCTGCGGCCACGGCCGCCGCGCTGATCGCCCTCGCCACGGCCGCACGGGAGGAAGGCCGGTTCGCGGACGCGCTGGCGCTGGCCGAGGACGCCGGCCGGCTGAAGGAGGGCGACCGCTACGAAGTGCGCCTCACCACGGCCGCCATGCTCACGGACGTCCGCCGGCTCGACGAGGCCAGGGCCATGCTCCGGCAGGCACGCAAAGAGATGTTCGCCGGCGGCCATTTGGCCTGGGCCGCGGACGCCTCGGCGCTGGAAGCCCGGGCCGAGCTGGCCGCGGGCCGGCTCGACAGCGCGGCAGGCGAGGCCGAGCGCGCGCTGGACCTCGCCGGAGCGCTCGACACGCCCCTGACTGCCACGGTGGCACGCTCGGTGGCAGATACGGCGCCCGGCACGGCGGCAGGCTCGGCGCCCGGCACGGCGGCTGGCATGGCGGCAGGCTCGGCGCCCGGCACGGCGGCTGGCATGGCGGCAGGCTCGGCGCCCGGCACGGCGGCTGGCATGGCGGCTGGCACGGCGGCAGGCTCGGCGCCCGGCTCGGCGCCCGGCACGGCGCCCGGCATGGCGGCTGGCATGGCGGCTGGCTCGGCGCCCGGCTCGGCGGCTGGCATGGCGGCTGGCATGGCGCCTGGCACGGTGGCAGGCATGGCGCCTGGCACGGCGGCAGGCATGGCGCCTGGCACGGCGGCAGGCACGCCAGCCGGCACGGCGGCAGGCGTTGTGCTGGCCGCCGTGGCGCTGCGGCGTGGCGACCTGCGCGAGGCGGCACGACAGGTCGCCGAGCCGCCTGAGGGATCGCTCGAGTCACGTACCCGCCACGCCCTGCTGGCCGCGCAGATCACCGAGGCCCGCGACGGCCCCCATAGCGCCATGACCCTGCTCGCCGGCCTCTCCTGCCCGCTGGCGCTCGCCATGGAGCCGACGGCCGCCCCGTGGCTGGTGAGGGTCGCGCTCGGCGCGGGCGACCGATCGGCGGCCGAGTCCGCCGCCGCCACGGCGGAAGCAATCAGCCGGGCCAACACGGGGTTCCCCGCGCTCGCCGCGTCTGCCGCGCACGCCCGGGGCCTGCTCGACGGCGACCGGGACGCTCTCGCGCTGGCCGCCGGGCAGGCCGTGGACACGTGGGCGCGAGCCTCCGCGGAGGAGGATCTCGGCGTGGCGCTCGAGAAGGCCGGGCAACGTGAGGAGGCGGCCGGCAGCCTGGACCGCGCCCTAGCGGGGTACGTCGAGACGGGATCCGTCAGGGACGCGGCCCGCATCCGGCAGCGGCTGCGCGGCATGGGGGTACGCCACCGGCACTGGAACTCCGCCAAACGGCCGGACTCCGGCTGGGACAGTCTCACCGAGACCGAGCACACCGTTTCCCTGCTGGTCGTGGACGGGTGGACCAACCGGCAGATCGCCGAGCAGATGTTCATCAGCGTGCACACGGTCACGTTCCACCTGCGGCAGGTGTACCGCAAGCTGAGCATCAACTCGCGCGTCGAGCTCGCGCGTCTCGCGGTCGCGCAGGGGCGGGTCGACCCCGGCCGGGCGCGGGAAGGAAGACGGGGCTGACTACACGTCTGGGGGATGTGGCCGGGAAGCGCCAGGAGCAGGGTCGAAACTGTAGGCACAGGACGTCTCCGCATGTCTTGGCATGGGGAGGAGAGGAGGAGCCGTGTCTCACATGGTGTCGTCGACTCTCATCACGACCAACAAGGAACCGATCGCGACCTATCGCAGTTACCAGGAAGCCCAGAAGACCGTCGACTTCCTGTCCGACCACGGGTTCCCCGTCAAGGGCACGCTCATCGTCGGTGTCGGGCTCCGCTCGATCGAGCAGGTCGTGGCGCGCATGACGTATCTGCGTGCGGCCGGCTGGGGCGCGCTGAGCGGAGCCTGGTTCGGGCTCCTCATCGGCCTGTTCTTCGCGATCTTCACGGCCACGGCCATGCCGCAGATAGCCGTGGTGCTGTACGGGCTGCTGTGGGGCGCGGTGGCCGGAGCGATCTTCGGCCTGATCGCCCACTCGGTGCACGGCGGTCGCCGGGACTTCGTCTCGGAATCCGGCCTGGTCGCCGACAAGTACGAGGTCCTCGTCGACTCCGATCACGCGGCCAAGGCCCACGAGCTCCTCGGGAAGACGCCTCACTAGGCCGCTCGTTCGGGGAGTGGGGGGTTGCGGGGCGCACCAACCCGTTGATGAACGTGCTGGTGCACCTCCGTATCACGACGGCGCGTAGACCCGGTGGACGAACTCGGCGAGCTTGTTGTCCGGCAGTTCCTTCGCCAGGTCCGACTCGCTGACCATACCGACGATCCGGTGGTTGTCGATCACCGGCAGGCGCTTGATCTGGTGCTTCTCCATCTTCTGCAGCGCCTCTTCGACGCTGCTGTGGGCATCCACCCAGACCAGCCCGTGGGCGAGCTCGCTTGCCGTGGTCCGGTCGAGGTCCTTGCCCTCGGCGCAGCACTTGATCACGATGTCCCGGTCGGTGATGATGCCCTTGAGCCGGTCGTCGTCACCGCAGATCGGCAACGCGCCGACCCCCAGGTCGCGCATCATCTGCGAGGCCCGGCGCAGGCTATCGCTCGCGCCGATGCACTGCGCTCCCTGGTGCATCACGTCCTGAACCGTCTTGCCTTGCGTTGTGCCCATTCTTTTTCGCCTCCCTGAGAAGAAGGATGGGATTTTCAGGGCACCCCTACCCAGCAGATTCCAGATCAGTGGTGGGCCGCCCGGCGAAATGCCCTGTGAACAGCGGATATGTTCGCCCAGGCCCTGGTTGTGGGGGTTGTCGTGGACATGTGGCGTCGTTCTCCCGCGGTGACGGTCCCGCGCCCCGACGCGGCCCTTGCCGCCCCCGAGCCCGCCGTGCGCCCGGTCGTGCTGCTGGCGGGGGTGAGCGTCCTGTACGGCGTGGCCCAGCTGTTGCTCGTCTCGCCGTATCTGGGCATCGGCTGGGACGAGGCCGTGTACGCCAGCCAGGTCGCCCCGCACGCGCCGCCTGCCGTGTTCAGCGCACCACGGGCGCGGGGCGTGCCGCTCCTGGTCGCCCCCGTGGTGGCGGTGACCGATTCGGTGTTCGTGCTGCGCCTGTATCTGACGGTGCTCTCGGTGGCGGCCCTGTTCGGGGCGTTCTACGTCTGGCTGCGGGTGCGGGCCGATCATGTGGTGCCGCTGGCCGCCCTGCTGTTCGGCGGCTGCTGGCTGACGTTGTTCTACGGCAACCAGGCCATGCCCAACCTGTACGTCGCGCTGGCCGCCGTCGCGGCCACCGGTTTCCTCGTCCTGGCCGGGCGTTCCCGGCCGGCACCGGTGGGGCTGGCGGCAACGCTGGCCGTCATGTCGTTGATGCGGCCATCCGACGCGCTGGTCGCCGCAGCGGCCCTGGCGGTGGGGGCGCTCGCCCTGGTGCCCCGCCGCCTGCCGGCCGTGCTGGCCGCCATCGTGGCCGGTCTGGCTGTGGGGTGGGGCCAGTGGGCGATCGAGGCGCAGGCGAGCTTCGGCGGGTTCGCGACCCGGCTGCGGGACGCGGGCGAGCACAACGCCATGGGATGGAGCGTGTCGTTCCTCGAGCACGCCAGGGCGCTGGACGGACCCACGCTGTGCAGGTTCGGCGCCGACTGTGGCCCGGTCTCCCCGATGGCGCTCATCTGGTGGCTGGCCATCCCCCTGATGGCCGCGCTCGGCCTGTGGGCGGCTTGGCGTGAGCACCGGCTGCCTCCGATGCTCCTGGCCGCGGGCACCGGTGTGGCGATGGCGCTGCCGTACCTGTTCTACGTGGACTACGCGGCGCCGCGCTTTCTGACGCCGGCCTACGCGCTGCTGTCGTTGCCGGTGGCGGAGGCGGCGGTGGCGGGACTGCGGCTGCGCCGCCTCGTCGCGGTGGCGGTGATCGCCGGACTGCTGGCGCACCTGGGGCTCCAGGGTGCGTACGCCTACGGGCATGGAGTCGGCAACCGTCACGGCAGAGACGACATCGGCCGGGCCGCGGCGGAGCTTCGCAGTCTGGGGGTGCGTCCGCCATGCCTGATCTACGGGGAGAACGGCGTGCAGATCGGCTACCTGCTCGGCTGCGACTCGCAAGGAGTCATCCAGCGCTTCGCACAGCGACTCCCTGCCCGCATCCGTCAGGCGTTGGAAGGCCGGGCGCAGGTGGTGGCGGTGCACAAGGATCTGCGGCTCCCGCCGTACATGCTGACCTGGGTTGAGACCGATCTGTCCGGTCCTTGGACGGCCAGGTTCGCCCGCCGTTGAGTGCGCGCGTGACCGGGCCGGAGGTCATCCGGCCCGGGACAGGTTTCTCACCGCCTTCTTCTCGTCATGCCCATGCCCACGGTGACCAGGCCGAGGACGGCGATGATGGCGCCGACGATCACGTTGGTGGTGATCGCGCCGGCCGTGGCGGCCTCTCCCCGGATCAGCCACGGGGCCACTATGGTCCACAGGCCGATGAGCGGGGCGGTCCAGGCTATGCCGTACGTGCGGCCGAAAGCCGAGCTGAAGCCCAGCGCCAGCAGCGCGACGGCGATCCCGGTGACCAGGTTGTTCATGGTGAGGGATCCGAGGTTGACGAATCCCACGATCCACGGCGACAGCGCCAGGAACAGTCCGGCTACCAGCGTCAGCCCGTCCGCCAGTTGAACGGCCGGATTGGCCGCGGCGACCTCGTACCTTTCCCGCATACGGATGATGTCGGGATGACTCTCCATCTCGCGGGTCATCGGTGACATCACCTCCCCCTCGCGATGACGGGACCTTTTCCCGTTTCCCCAGATCAAACCTACCCAAGCCGGGCATACGCACTCCAGTTAGCGCATGTCCGCGGTCAGCAGGCCGTCCTCCCAAGTGGCGCTGGCGCCGAAGTCCGCGCACGCGCTGGTGAAGCGCCGGCCCAGCCAGGCGCGTTCGTCCCCTTCGGCCAGGACGGTCCGGGCGTACTCGAGCTTGAGCGGAACGGCCCGCAACCGCACCGGGCCGAGCTCGTCGACCGTCACCAGGAACAGGAACGACAGGTCGTTGCGCAGCTCGGGATCCACGATGTAGTCGTCGAGGAAGTCACCCATGTCGTACAGGACTGGCGGCGCGAGGCCGTGCACCACGTGCGCGGAGTGGCCGGCGACCAGGCTCGCTCCGGCATCGACCAGGGTCGCGGCGGCCGCGCTGATGTAGGGCTGCGGACCGGCCGTCATGTTGGGACCCCAATGGGGCGTCACCAGCACGGCGTCCGCCTCCGCGCGCATCGCGGCCACCGCGTCCGTCAGCCAGGACGGCACCCCGGAGGACAGGTCCGCGTAGGCCACGCCCGGCCGGTCGGGGCGGGCCGCGTAGTCCAGCGGATGATCGGTCGCGCCGATGACGCCGATGCGCAGCCCCCGCACGGACAGGACGACCGGCTGCCGCGCCTGCGCCTCGTCGGCGCCTGCGCCCACCGCGTGGACCTCCACGCGTTCGAGCTGCGCGCGGGTGTCGAGCAACGCGTCGTAGCCGTAGTCGAGCGCGTGGTTGTTGGCCAGCGTGACGCAGCTGACCCCGACCTCGGCGAGCAGGTCCGCGGCCTGCGGGGGCGCGCGGAAGTGGAACGGCTTGCCGGGCGAGAGCCAGGGGCTGCCACGGTCGGAGATGCAACATTCGAGGTTCAGCACGATCGCGTCGGCCTCGGCGAGGTGCTCGCGGACTCCGTCCGACAGGTACGCGTCCGGATCCGTGGACGCAGCCAACAGGTCGGCCACGCCGCGGCCGAGCATGGTGTCGCCCGCCAGCGCAAGCGTGACAGTCACGAAGGTCCCCTGCCTCACGAGGGCCCGTCCAAACCCGCTCCGCCAGGCAAAACAGCAGGTCATCACCGGCAAAGCCCCGGTCAAGGCGGTGCGCCTCGCCGACGGCGATCTCCGCAGCCGGCTCCGGCGGGCCCCGTGATTGTCCCGGTCGCTCGGGTAGGGGCGAGCGGTAGTCGCGAGAACGGGGAGAACGGTCATGAGCCGTATCGGGGAATGGCTGAGGAAAGCGGAGAGCTTCGCCAGAGGGCACTCCAAGCAGGCCGATCACCTGCTGGACCGGGTCGAGCGGTTCGCGAAGGAGCGGACCGGACACAAGTACGACCGGCACATCGAGAAAGGGACCGACGCGGTGCAGCGTCGCTACGGTGGCGCGTCCCGGCGCGGCAGGCCCCGGGGCCACGACCAGAACCCTCCCGGCCCGCAGGGCTGACGCCGACGAGGAGGCCGTCCGCAGGCTAAGCCGCGGGCGGCCTCCTCCTACGTCCGCCCCCGGTACGGTGATCCCATGGTCACCGGGGGATTGCTGGTCGCGGGCACCACGTCGGACGCGGGCAAGAGCGTGGTCACCGCCGGCATCTGCCGCTGGCTGGCCCGCCAGGGCGTGCGCGTCGCGCCCTTCAAGGCCCAGAACATGTCGCTCAACTCCTACGTCACCACGGAGGGCGCCGAGATCGGCCGGGCCCAGGCGATGCAGGCGCAGGCCGCGGGCCTGGAGCCCGTGGCGGACATGAATCCGATCCTGCTCAAGCCCGGCAGCGACCGCCGCAGCCAGGTCGTCCTCATGGGCCGGCCCGTCGCGGACGTGGACGCGATGGAGTACGGCACGCTCAGGGACCTGCTGCGGACCGCGGCGCTGGAGGCGCTCGGCCGGCTACGCGAGCAGTACGACGTGGTGGTGTGCGAGGGCGCCGGCAGCCCGGCCGAGATCAACCTGCGCCGCGGCGACATCGCCAACATGGGCCTGGCCAGGGCCGCCGGCCTGCCGGTCGTCGTGGTCGGCGACATCGACAGGGGAGGGGTGTTCGCCGCCTTCTACGGCACGGTGGGCCTCCTCGACGCCGAGGACCAATCCCACATTTCCGGATTTGTCATCAACAAGTTCCGCGGCGCCAAGGAGCTGCTGGAGCCGGGGCTCGACATGCTCAGGCAACTGACCGGGCGCCCGGTGTACGGCGTGCTGCCCTGGCTCGACGGGCTCTGGCTGGACGTCGAGGACTCCCTGGCCCTGGACGGCCGCCGGGTCGCCGCCCGCGCCCCGCACGGCAGGCAGACGCTGCGGGTGGCGGTGGTGCGGCTGCCGCGGATCTCCAACTTCACCGACCTGGACGCGCTGGCCGCCGAGCCCGGCGTCGTGGTGCGCTTCGTGAGCGAGCCCGCCGAGCTGGACGACGCCGACCTGGTGGTGCTGCCCGGGTCGCGGGCCACGGTGGACGACCTGGCCTGGCTGCGGGCGCGGGGGCTGGCCGCGGCGATCATCGCCAGGAAGGGGCCCGTGCTCGGGATCTGCGGCGGGTTCCAGATGCTCGGGCGCGAGATCGTCGACCACGTCGAGTCGGGCGCCGGCACGGTCGAAGGACTCGGCCTGCTGCCCGTACGGGTCGCGTTCGAGGGGGAGAAACGGCTCGCCCGGCCGGAGGGCAGCGCTTACGGGCACCCGGTGCGGGCATACGAGATCCACCACGGCCGGGCCACGGTAGAAGGTGGCGAGCCGTTCCTCGACGGCTGCCGGGCCGGCGACGTCTGGGGGACCACGTGGCACGGCGCCATGGAGAACGACGCGTTCCGTCGCGCGTTCCTGGCCGACGTGGCCGAGCGGGCGGGGCGCGACTTCGTCCCGGCTCCCGGGACGGACTTCGCCGCGCTCAGGGAGGAGCGGCTGGACGCGCTCGGCGACCTCGTGGAGCGGCACCTCGACACGGACGCGCTACTCCGCCTCATCCAGCACGGCCCGCCTGAGGTCCCTTTTCTCCCACCGGGAGCCGTTGGGCGCTGATCCAGGCGTCGATCTGCTCCCAGTGGTCGTACAACCAGCGAACGCGCTCCTCGCGCGTGCGCGGCACCTGGGCGGCGGGCACCCGCCACCATTTGGCGGTGATGTGCGCGCTGAAGGGCAGCTTGCGCCAGACGTCCCCCAGCGTGACCAGGTCGTCGAGTCCGGTGTGCGCGACGAACACGACGTCCGCCGACGGGCAGGCGTCGATGGCGGCGATGGCGCCGTTCGGGCGGGGCGGCAGCAGGTGGTCCATGCCGCGGGCCCGCTCCGCCTCCTCGGCCAGCCCCTTCTCCTCCAGCCGCCTGATCGCCAGCCGGTGGCGGCGCGGGGTGAAGTTGCCGCCTTCCGGGAAGATCACCAGCGCGTCCTGGTCGCCCATCGTCGCGGCCAATCGCCGGATCTCCTCGACGACGCCCTGCTGCCCGGACTTGCGGGGCACGAATGCGTTCGGCAGGCGGTTGATCACCACGTCGAGCGAGGGGTCGTACTGGAGGGCGGCCTTCATGACGATGCGGGGGCGCCGCCGGTAGAGCGCCAAGAGGTGATAAATCAGCAAGAAGGAGTCGCCGGGGCCGGCGTGCCGGGACAACACGATGACCGGCCGCGTCAGCCGGGCGGCCTGCTCCGCCTCGGTCGGCTCCGGCTCCTGGACGTCCAGGGTCAGCCGGAAGATCCGCACCGCGGCGGCGTACACCTTGGACAGGAACCACCTGATCAGCTCATAGTGCCGCTCCTGGCGGCGGGCGCCGCCCGCCGCCCACAACCACAGGCAGGCGATCAGCACCGCCGACTCCAGCGTCAGCCACGCCACCCCGAACCACACGAATCTGAGCCCCCTGCGCTGCGGCGGCGGCAGGCGAAGCGACGCGGCTGCCGTGACGACCAGCCAGAACGGCAGGGTGACCAGCATGAACACGGTCACCACGATGACCAGCGGAGCCAGCACGAGCCGGCGCAGGATGCGCGGTGGGAGCAACGCGGCCTCCCTTGACGTCTCCTCTCATCCTCCTCCGTCGGCCAGGTAGCGGGAAGACGCTTCGTAAGCCCGCTCGATGCAGGCCGACAGCTGCGACAGGTCCCGGTAGCGCAGCGGCGAGAGCGGCTCGGTCACCCCGGTGGGCAGCACGTGCACCTCCACCCCGGGCGGCAGGCTGGCCATGTCCTCGGCGAAGCGGTGCCGCCGCGCGATCTCGAACGCCACCAGCCCTACCTCCCAGAACCGCCGGGGCGGCGACAGCGGCCGCTCGATCCGGCCGACGTGCAGCACGTACACGCGCTTGGCCCCGAGGTGCACGGCCCGCCCGACGGGAATGCTGTGCACCAGCCCGCCGTCGTAGAAGTGCTCGCCGCCGATCACGACCGGCGGCAGCAGGCCGGGCACCGCGCACGACGCCAGCACCGCCTCCACCAGCGGCCCGCTGGTGAACCAGTGCGCCGCCGCCCGCTCCACCGACGCCGCCACGCACTGGAACGGCACCTCCAGGTCCTCGATCCGCGACACCCGCACCGTCTCGCTCAGGACGTCCCTGAGCGGCCCCATCGGGTGCAGGTGGGTGCCGGTCCTGGCCAGCGTCGACAGCCGGGCCACCCACGACCCGGCGAAAGCCGTACGGACGATGTCGGAACGCCACAAACCCGTCAGCCTGGCGACGGCCTCGGCCGGAGCGGCGGCGATCACCGCTCCGTTGAGCGCGCCGACCGACGTGCCCACCACGAGGTCGGGCCTGATGCCCGCCTCGTCGAGCGCCTGCAGCATGCCCACCTCGTGCGCGCCGAGCACGCCGCCGCCACCGAGCACGAACGCGGTCTCCACGTTCCCACCCTCTCGTTGCCGCCCTCCGGAAGCAAAGACCTCCCGCAGGCTGCCGGATCCAGCCGATGACGGGCGGCGTGGCGAGCGGGACGATGCGGCCATGACAGCAGTGGTGCAGGCCGAAGGGCTGACCAAGTACTACGGGAAACGCCGGGGCCTGGAGGATCTCACGCTCGAGATCCAGCCGGGCGAGATCTTCGGCTACCTCGGGCCGAACGGCGCCGGCAAGACCACGACGATCAGGCTCCTGCTCGACGTGATCAGACCCACCCGGGGCCTGGTACGGGTGCTCGGCGCCGACCCGCGCGAGCCCGCGATCCGCTCCAGGATCGGCTACCTGCCGGGCGAGCTGGCCCTGGAGGGCCGCGACCGGGCCAGGGACTACCTGCGCTTCCTCGGCCGGGTACGCGGCGGCGTGCCGGACGCCCGCATCGACGCGCTGGCCGAGCGGTTCGACGCCGACCTGTCCGTGCCGATGCGCAAGCTCTCCAAGGGCAACAAGCAGAAGGTCGGGCTGATCCAGGCGTTCATGCACGAGCCCGAGTTCCTCATCCTCGACGAGCCGACCGGCGGGCTGGACCCGCTGGTGCAGCAGGAGTTCCTGGCCCTGGTACGGGAGGTGCGCACCTCGGGCCGCACCGTGCTCATGTCCTCGCACGTGCTGGCCGAGGTGGAGAGCGTCTCCGACCGGGTCGGCATCGTCCGCGACGGCCGCCTCGTGGCCGTGGAGAACGTCACGGCGCTGCGCGAGAAGGCGGTGCGCCGCGTCGAGCTGCACTTCGAGTCGCCCGTGCCGCGCGCCGCCTTCGAGGACCTGCCGGGCGTGCGGGACCTGCGGGTGGAGGGCGCGAGCGTGAGCTGCACCATCGACGGCCGCCCCGACGCCCTGATCAAGGCGGCCGCCCGGTTCACCGTGGTGCACCTGGTCAGCGCGGAGCCGGACCTGGAGGAGATCTTCCTCACCTACTACAGCGACGAGGAGCGGCACCATGATCGCCAAGAGTCTGCGTGACTACCGGCGGGCGCTCATCTGGTGGACGATCGGCATCAGCGCGTTCCTGACCGTCTACCTGAGCATTTACGAGAACGTCCGGCAGGACCCCGCGACGTTCAACGCCCAGGCCATGGCCAAGTTCCCGGGCGCGCTGCGCGACCTCATGGGCGGTATGAGTGACCTGAGCGTCGGCGCCGGATACCTGCAGTCGGTCGTCTACCAGCTGTTCGTGCCGATGTTGTTCATCGTGTGCGCGACGTTGCTGGCCAACCGGGCGATCGCGCAACCGGAGGAGGCCGGCACGCTGGAACTGGTCGTCACATTGCCGGTGGACCGCAAGCGGCTGGTGCTGGAGCGGTTCGCCGCGCTGGTCGTGGCCCTGCTGGCGGTGGCCGTGGTGACGCTGGCCGTGGTGTGGGCGGTGGGCGAGTCCGTCCAGCTCGGGGTGCCGTTCGACCGACTCCTGGCCGCGCACACCGGGGTGTTCCTGCTCGGGCTGTTCTCCGGCACCGTGGCGCTGACCGTCGGCGCCGCCACCGGGCGCAAGGTGTTCGCCTCGGCCGTGGTCGGCGTATGGATCGTGGCCGGCTACATGGTCATCACCGTCGGCCGGTCCGTGGACGCGATCTCCTGGCTGAAGTGGGTCTCGCCGTTCCACTACTACGCGGACGGCCGCCCGCTCTTTGAGGGTCTGCCGGTCGGCGACTACCTTGTGCTGGCGGGCGCGACGGCCGTGCTCGTGCTGACCGCGGTCCTCGCCTTCGACAGGCGCGACGTAGGGGTGTGATGGCGATCTCCGAGATGCCCGCCGACCTGCTCGGCGGGCATCGCCAAGTACTGGCCGACTGCGCCGCGACCGGCCGGTCGCCGGACCGCGCGGCGCTCGACGCCTGCCGCGCCGCCGGCACGCGCGCCGCCGAGCTGGGGATATCCCTGCGGGCGCTGGTGGACGCCGCGCTCGCCGCCGGCGAGGGCCTGCCTGCGGTGCTGCCCGCGTTACGGCGATCGGTCTCGGCGCTGATGGAGGGGTACGAGCAGGCGCAACTTGCGGCCATCCGCGGTGAGGAGGCGGCACGCAGGCAGTTCGTGGACGACCTGCTCCAAGGGCGGGCCGAGCGGCTGGCCGAGCGGGCCGAGCACTTCGGCCTGCGGCTGGCCGAGTCGTACGTGGTCGCCGTGGCCCGCGGCATGCGCGACGGCGACGAGGAACGCATCGAGCGTGACCTGATCGCCCGCTTCGGCTCGCACAACGTGCTGGTCGCCGTGCGCGACGGGCTGCTGGTGTGCGTGACGCCCGCGACGTTGCCGGCCGCCGTGGGGGAGTTCACCCACCACGTACGCACCCGCTTCCCCGCCGGGTGGCGGGTCGGCGTCGGCCGGGCGCACCGGGGGCCCGGCGGCGTGGTGACGTCCTTCAGGGAGGCGGCCGACGCCCTGGGGCTGGCGGACGGGCTGGGCCTGCGCGCGGACGTGGTCAAGGCCGCCGACCTGCTGGTGTTCCCCGTGCTGCTGCGGGACAGGAGCGCCATCGAAGACCTGGTCACCAGCGTGCTGAGCCCGCTGCTCGAGGCGCGCGGCGGGCACCAGCCGCTGCTGGAGACGCTGGAGGCGATCTTCGCCTCGCAGGGTAATCAGACGGCCGCCGCGCGGCGGTTGGGGCTCAGCACGCGGGCGGTGACGTACCGGCTGGAACGCATCCGCCGCCTGACCGGCTTCTCACCCGACGACCCCACGCAGCGCTTCACCCTGGAGACCGCGGTGCTCGGCGCCCGCCTCCTGGGCTGGCCCAACGGGTTCAGTCGCTGACGGCCAGCCGCACGCCGAACCCGACGATCACGACCCCCGTCAGCCGGTCCAGGAACCGCCGCACCCTCGGGGACCGCAAGAAGCCGCTCATCAGCGACGCGAACCCGATCAGCGCGGCGCTCCACACCAGCCCCTCGGCCACGTGCACGCCCGCCAGCAGCAACCCCATGACCGCGTGCGGCGCCTCGTCCGGGATGAACTGCGGCAACATCGCCACGTAGAACGCCCCGACCTTGGGGTTGAGCAGGTTCGTCATGAGCCCGCGCCCGAACCCCTTCCCGAACCCGACCTCCTGCGGCTGCTCGGGCAACTCCTGGGGGTCGTGCCTGGTCAGGACCATGCGCAGCCCCATCCACACCAGGTACGCCGCCCCCGCCCAGCGCAGCGCGGTGTACGCCGGCTGCGAGGCCGCCAGCAGTGCCGACAGCCCCGCCGCGGTCAGCACACCCCAGAGGAGCGTGCCGAGCTGGATGCCCAGCGTCACCCCCCAGGCCGGCCGCCTCCCGGCCACCAACGACGTCCGCAGGATCAGAGCCGTATCCAGGCCCGGGGTGATCGTGAGGAGAGCCACCACGGCGGCGAACGACCAGACAGATCCCGCGATGTCCATGGACGTCAGGGTATGAGAAGCAGCTTTCCGGTGGTACGGCGGGCCGCCAGATCCTCGTGCGCCTGCCGCGCGTCGGCCAGCGCGTAGCGGTGCGAGACGTTGATCGTGAGCTGCCCGGACGCGATCCAGCCGAACAGGTCGGACGCGCGCTGGAGCAACTCCGCGCGCTCGGCGATGTAATGCACGAGCGTGGGCCTGGTCAGGAAGAGCGAGCCCTGCTTGTTGAGCGTCTGCGGATCCACCGGCGGCACCGGGCCGCTGGCCGCGCCGTACAGGGCCATGAGGCCGCGCGGACGCAGCGCCTCCAGCCCGCCGTCGAACGTGGTCGCGCCGACGCCGTCGTACACGACGTCGATCGTGCCGCGCAGCGCCTCGGCGAAGCTGTCGTATCGCAGCACCTCGTCCGCGCCGGCCTCGCGGGCCAGTTTCTCCTTCTCGCTGGAGGAGACTGTCGTGGAGACCTTGGCGCCCTTGAGCTTGGCGAGCTGGATCAGCAGTTGCCCCATGCCGCCCGCGCCGGCGTGGATGAGGACCTGGTCGCCCTCCTTGACCACGTACGTGGAGTGCGTCAGGTAATGGGCGGTCAGGCCCTGCAACATCGCCGCGGCCGCCACCTCGGCAGGCACCCCGTCCGGCACCGGCACCACCCGATCGGCCGGGACCACGGCCTTCTCGGTGTAGCTGCCCAGCACACTGGCCCAGGCCACGGTGTCGCCCACGGCCACGTCCCGCACCCCCGGCCCGACGGCCGACACGGTCCCCGCGCCCTCGGAGCCGATCGTGGTGGGGAGGGGGAGCGGGTAGGCGCCGGAACGGTGGTAGATGTCGATGAAGTTGACGCCGCTGGCGGCGACGTCCACGACGACCTCGCCGTCACCGGGGACCGGATCGGGACGTTCGGCGTATTCGAGAACCTCTGGGCCGCCCGGGGCGGAGACGATGATGGCATGCATGCCCATAGTCAACTCCGCCCGCCGCCGCCCATGCCACCCGGGGCCCGCATGTGCAGGTGCAGCCGACACATAGGCACCTACCGGCCCAACCGGACAGGGTGGCTCCACGCGCACCGAGGCGACCCGACCCTGGGCCCAGGTGGGACCAGTCAGGCTCAAGAGGATTCCAAGAAGCTCCGTGTTGCATGATGCTCATGAGCACTCGTATGTCATCCATGTCCCGCGGTGCCCGCAGAGCCTTGGCGCTGGCCCTTCTCGCCGTGACCACCGTCATCACCATCGGGGTGACGAGCGCACCTGCTCAGGCCATGCCTAACGAGTGGTACCGCTGCTGGGTCTCGGGCCACGGCTGGATGTGGTGCATGGACGTCTAAGGCCCAACCGAACCGCCGCCCTCCCGTGTGGGGAGGGCGGCTTCTTCGTGTTGAGGGCGGACCGGGGCGCCCGGCTCCCCGGCCCGCGCTCGGTCAGTCGAGGCGAGCCAGGGCGCCGGCTTCCAGCGCCACCCAGATCGCCCCGTCAGGCCCCACCGTCAGCCCATGAGGCTCGGCCTTCCGGACACCGTCACCCTCTCCCGCCACCCCTTTCTCCGGCAGCCGCGGAAGAGGATGCTCTTCGATGATGCCGTCGGTGGTGATGCGCCCGACGCGGTCGGCGGCCCACTCCGTGAACCACAGGGCGCCGTCGGGACCGGCGACGATCGCATGCGGTCGTGACTCCTGGTCGGGAAGCGGGAATTCCTCGATCTTCCCCGACACGTCGATCCGCCCCACCTGACCAGCACCGATCTCAACGAACCACAACGCCTCATCGGGCCCGCACGTGATCCCCACCGGCCCGGCGCCCTCCGTGGGAAGCGGATACACGACCACCTCACCCCTCAGCGAGATCCGCCCGACGGCGTTGCCCTGGTTGAGCGTGAACCACAGGGCACCGTCCGGCCCCGCCGCGATGGAAGCAGGCATGCCACCACCCTCCACCGGCACCGGAAACTCCGTCAGCACACCATCGGCCCCGATCCGCCCGATCTTTCCGGCCTGCAACTGCGTGAACCACATGGCTCCATCCGGACCGGCGGCGATTCCGTACGGCGAGCCCGCCGCGTGCGAGGTCACCTGCCCGTCGGCGGTGATGCGGCAGACCCGCCCGCCCTTTCCCTCTGTGAACCACATCGCTCCGTCGGGTCCGCGCGCGATCACGGTCGGCTGCCCGTCGCCCGGGTCGAGCTGGTGGATCACTGGCTCCTGGCCGGGCACCAGCCTGCCGATCCGTCCCGTGTGGACGAGTGTGAACCAGAGGGCCCCGTCTGACCCCGTGGCGATGCCGTACGGCGAGCCCGCGCCGATCATGGTCAACATATGCGTCCCCCTGCGAGATGGATGGTCCTGCCGCGGAAACGTCGCGTGAACGTGCAGTCGTGCGACACCACGACTAGCGTGCCGCGGTAGCCATCGAGCGCCTGCTCCAGCTCCTCGGCCAGGAGCGGCGAATTGGAAGTGCTTCGGAGGTGAATCAGGTTGGAACTCCAATCGCAACTATTGTAGCGTTAGCTTGCCATAGGTGAGCACCAAACGCAACTGGAGTAGTTTTTGGGAGCGAGTGGCGTGCGTCCTGGGGGACGTAGCGCGCGGGTACGCGACGCCGTGCGGCAGGCCACGCTGGCCGAGCTGGTCGAGCACGGATATCCGGGGTTGACGGTCGAGCGGGTGGCCGAGCGGTCAGGCGTGCACAAGACGACCGTCTACAGGCGGTGGGGCAGCGTGGAGGGGTTGATCTCCGATGCTCTCGAGCTGGCCAAGGACGAGCCCTGGCCGATTCCCGACACCGGCACGGTCGAGGGTGATCTGCGGGGCATCGTCCAGCTCGTACGCACCGGGTTCGCCGATCCCGAGCTGGGCCCGGTGTCGTCGGCCTTCGTGGCCGCGGCCGTGCAGAACGCGGAGGCGGCCCGGGCGCTGCATGAGTTCTTCGTCGCCAGACACGATCAGTCGGCCGAGATCGTGCGGCGGGCGATCGCCCGGGGCGAGCTGCCGGAGGTCGTGGACGTGAGGGAAGTGATCAGGGTCGCGGTGGCGCCGGTCTACTACCGCTTGTTCGTCACCCACGAGCCGGTGACTGAGGACGATGCCGACCGTGCCGCCGACGCCGCCCTGGCCGCGGCCCGCGCCGGGGTGCTCTGAGAGGTGCCTTGAGAGTGCATGCGCGGTGGGAACTGATTTTGCCGGTGGCGTCGGCGTGGAGTACGAGCGGCTCAGAGCTGCTTTGGGCCGAACGTGAGTCGCGCTGGAGGCCGTGATCGCGCCGTGGCCGTCCGAATCGCGGCCCAGCAGCAGCGCCCCCAGCCACAGACGGCCATACCGAGGGCGACCAGCACGGAGCCACCGCCACCGCCGGGTGGTCGCGGTCCGCCACACCTGGCCGGGCAACCGAAACGCCGGGCAACCGAAACGACGTCGTCGACTACCTCGAAACCGTTTCACAGAGGTCCCCGGCCATCCCCGCTTCATCGGCGACGCGGGTACCGCGGCGCCAGACGACGCTGCGCCGGTAGTTCTTGGATTTCGCGGTGCGGGTGTGGTCGTGGACGGGGTGAAGGTGCCGTCGAGGATCCGATGACTGCTGCTTGTCGGTGGGCGGCGGGCCGCGCAGCGTAGCCAGGTGCGGAGCGAGATCGGCGATCACCGGCAGAGTGCGGAGTCGGAGACACTGAACAGCGCACCGAGCTCGATCATGGTGAGGTTGGTGAGCACGACGAGGAAGACCCGGCCGAGGTAGGCATAGGCCAGGCCCCAGGGACGTCCCCACCCGAGCCGGGATGAACGGTCCCGCAACCGGCTGATCAAGGTCTGGAGTTGCGGCCCGGACAGTCCGGTCCACGCTGGACGTCCCAGGGCGCACAAGGGGCCGGCCGCAGCCGCATGATCGCACGGTAACACTCACCTGTGAACGCGTGATGCCGCCAGACCGGCACAATCGCCAACGCTTCGGCTTCGGCTTCGGCTAAAGATCGCGATCGGGTTCGGTCGGGCTGGGCCGACATGCGAACATGTTCCCGAATATTTGCTGGACGGTTACCGAACGTGTGTGTCACGCTAGGTGATGTGAGCGTGACGCAAGAGCGCCAAGTGACCTGTGAGACAGTCCCGTCCTCGCCGGCGTCACCTCCTGCCCAGCCGGCGCATCGCCGGTTTCGGGGCAAGAACAAGACCCGCGCCTGGAAACGCGACAAGGACCAGCCGGTCTCGGTGATCCGCTTGCCTCTGATCGTCGACGACCCGCAGACTCGCGACCGGGTCGAGCAGTTGTTTGCCGCCGCTTGGTCGTTGAAACGGGCATTGCAGCGTGACGCCCGCGCCCGGGTCGACGCTTACTGGGCGGGCACCTGCCGCCGCAAGGCCGACCCTAAGGAGTGGCGGACCACGCTCGGGCTGACCCGCACCGCTCTGGAACACACCGCTTACGCCCATCTGGACAACTCCGGGCATCTGCTGCACCACCTGACCAAGGCTCTCGCCCTGCACCTGGCCGACGAGGTGTGGACCGGGGTGGACCGGCACCTGTCCGCCGACAGCAGCGGCAAACGCGCCGGGCGGCCGAAGACCGGTTCGTTCTGGACGTTTACCCGCATCCCCGGCCGGGCCCGCTCCCACACCACGGCGCGTAAATGGGAGACCTTCCGCCTGCACGGCACCCTGGACGGGCATCTGGCCGCTTACCCACACCCAGACCTCATCTCCCACCTGACCCCCGTATCCGGGTCGGCGCCAGAGGCGGGGGCGGGGGTGGCAGCGGCGCTGGCGCTCCCGCCGAGGGCCTCGGTGCTCGCCCAGCCGCGGCGCCTTCGCCCGCCGAGTGCCCCCACCGGCCGCATCACCCTCACAACCACATCGAGCACAGCCACCACGAGCACCAATACCACCGGGAGCGTGACCACGGGGAGAACCCGTACCCGGCCCGCGTCCTGGTGGGACCACACCGGCTCCCTGACCATCGTCTACACTGGCGGACCGCGCGGTGGCCGCGGTGACCTCGTGCTGCCCGTCCGCCTCCCCCAGGGCGCGGGACGAGCGCCCTACCTGGCCCACTACCTGAACCGGCCTGAGCTGTGGCACAAAATCGACCTCGTCCGCCGCCGCCACCCGTCCGCGCCCGGCGGCTGGACCTATGAGGCCCATCTGATGATCCTCGACACCGGATATGCCAGCCCGGCCACCCGCCAGCGCCGCGCGCAAGCGGCGGGGCTGGATCGGCGGGCCGGGATCGACGGCAACGTCTCCAACCTGTCGATCGTCTCCGCCCCCGCCACCGGTAACCCGGATGACGGGCCCCTGCACGCCAACCAGGTCACGCTCACCCCCGCCGAACACGCCCGCCTCGCCCACGATCTGCGCAAAGCCAAACGGCGCTCCCGGGCCCTGGATCGCTCCCGCCGCGCGAGCAACCCTGACCGGTACGAGCCGTCCAGACAGCAAGCCAAACGCGCTCGCCGCCGCCAAGAGGCCGGCCTGCCCGCCCGCCACATCGCCCTCCCCCGTGGGGCGCGGGTGGCGACCGCGGCCGGGAAACCCCGCAACGCCTACCACACCGACACCCTGTCGGCCGGCTACCAGCGTCTGCGCGGCCGGCACGCGGCCGCCGCCGCCACCCGGACGGCCGCCCGCAAAGCCCGAGCCCGCCAGGTCGCCGCCGACCTTGTCGCTCTCCACGGCCCCCGCCTGGTCGTCGAAGACTGCGACATCCGCACCTGGTTCCGCCTGTGGGGCCGGTCGGTCGCCGCATTCACCCCCGGCCAGCTCATCGCCGCGATCGAACGGGAAGCCATCGCGGCGGGCGGCACGCTGCTGCGCGCCTCCACCATGACAACCGCCATGTCGCAGCACTGCCCCTGCGGCGCCCGCGTCCCCAAATCGTTGCGGGAACGCACCCATGCCTGCCCCGCCTGCGGCCTGACCGCACCCCGCGACCTGATCTCGGCGCTGCTGGCCTCCTGCGTCACCCACAGCGACCCGGCCGACCCGGCCACCGCCCGCGTCGACTACTCCCACGCGGAGCGGCTGCTCACCAGCTACACCACGCGAGGGCTGCAAGAAGCCCTGTCCGAGTCAACCGCGATCGACCCCACCCCCACCACCGCCGTCTCGACGGTGGCGGACGCGGGTCACGCGGCAGCCACCCCCACACCCCACCACGGGGAACGGGCACGGCCTCTGCTCGGCGAAATTCCGCAACCCGTGCCACGCCGACCCCGGATGAGACCCCACCCGCACCCCACGGGCCGGGGACCACGCCGGACAGACGTGCCCGCGGACCGGACTATCTCTCCATTACGGGATAGCTCTTAGGACTCCTCTTTCCGCCGCGCAGCTCGAAGTCATCGAACGTGGTCTTCAGCACCGAGTCGCTGCCCTTCGGCGTGCGCGCGAACAGGCCGACGAACCCGTTGCCGATGCCGTTGGGATCGTCCACCTCGTGGATCTGCTTGTCGTTCACCCACATCGTCAGCCGCACGGCCGACCCGCGCTGCTCGCAGGAGGCCACGATGCGGACCGGTTTGCCGATCACGTCGTCGACCGGGACCGGCTGGGCCAGCGTGCCGCCCGCCCCGTCGACGATGCGCCGGATCCTGGCCATCCCCTTCGTGTCGAGCCCGAACTCGTAGTAGGTGTCGTCATCGTCGGAGTTATGGCAGTAGACGCCGTATTCGCCGGTGCCCGACGATCGCTTGACGTCGGCGGTGACGCCGACGACGACGCTCGAGGGCAACATCGGGGTCGGCGTGGCCGAGGGATCGGGCGTGGTCGTGGGCGTGGCGACGAGGAAGGGGATGGGCGCCTTCGCCCACCGCTCCTCGTAGCCGTTCTCCACATCCAGCCCGTACGTGCCGTCGGTGCGGTAGCCGTAGCTGCTGGACGCCTCGGGATCGTAGGTGCCGCTCCAGCCGCCGGAGGTCTGGGTGAAGTCCTCCGCGTAGAGCACGCCCAGATCGGGTGGGCCGCTCGGGCCGAGCACGCTCCAGGCGGCTACGCCGGCGCCCGCCAGGAGGACGGCGGCGCCCGCGACAGCCCCGTACAGCTTGCCGCGGCCCGCCTTCTTCTCCGGCCGGACCTCCGTGTACGCCGCGGTGGCCTGCTGCCAGGCCACCTGCACGGTGTGCGCGGCCTGCTCAGGGCCGGCCGACCGCCCGACGAGGTGGTCGAGCAGCTGCTGGGCGGTGGGCCGCGTGGCCGGGTCCTTGCGCAGCGCCGCCGCGACCAGCTCGCGCAGGCCGGGGTCGACGGCGTCGAGGTTGGGCTCGGTGTTGAGCACCTGGTAGACGATCGCCGGCAGTGTGTCCCCGCCGAAGGGGGCCCGCCCGCTGGCGGCGAAGGCGATCAGGGATCCCCACGAGAACACGTCGCAGGCCGGCGAGACCGGGTCGCCCCGCAGGACCTCGGGCGCCATGTAGCGGGGCGTGCCGATCAGCTCGCCGGTGCCCGTGACACCGCCCAGCGTGTCGAGCGCCCGGGCGATGCCGAAGTCGATCACGCGCGGGCCGACCGGGGACAGCAGCACGTTCGACGGCTTGAGGTCCCTGTGCACCACTCCGGCCCCGTGGATGGCGGTGAGCGCGGTGGCCACGCCGACGGCCAGCGCGTCCAGGCTGGAGCCGCGGAGCGGGCCCGACTGGCGTACGGCCTGCTCGAGGTTGGGTCCTGGCACGTATTCCGTGACCACGTAGAGCTGGTCGCCGTCGAGCGCGGCCTCGAGCACCGCGGCCGTGCAGAACCTGCGCACCCGCCGCGCGGCGTCGGCCTCCCTGCGAAAGCGCATGCGGAACTGCTCGTGCTGGGTCAGCTCGGGGTTGATCACCTTGACGGCGACCTGCTGCCCGGCGGGATCCTCGGCGAGATGGACCGTGCCCATCCCGCCTCGGCCCAGCACGCTGAGCAATCTGTAGCGCCCGATGTGGGAGGTTTTACCACTCACGGCGGGCAAGCTTACCGACACGGCCCGGTTCGGCGCAGACCCCTCGTACGCGGTCGAGCGACGGCAGGCCGTTCCCCGGCTCCACCACGAGCACGCGGCACCCCGCCTCCCTGGCCGACGCGACGCCTACCGGGCTGTCCTCGACGGCGACGCAGCGTGCCGGAGTCGCGCCGAGCCGCCGGGCGGCTTCCAGGTAGGGGTCCGGGTGCGGCTTGCCGCGAGCCGTGTCCTCGTTCGTGATCACCAGGTCGAACGCGTGGTCCAGGCGGGGGAGCACCAGATCGACCACGCGCCGCGGGGAGGCGGTGACCAGCGCCGTCGGGATGGCGGCGGCGGCCAGGCCGTCGAGGAGCTCGCGGGCGCCGGGCATGAGCGTGACATCCGCCGCGACCCGGTCGGCGAAGGCGTCGGTCAGCCGCCCGGCCACCGCGCCGAACGCCCGCCCGGCCGTGTCGTCCGGGATCGCGCGTCGGGGCACATCGTCCGGGATCGGGGGCCCGGGCGGTTCGTCCCGCACCAGGTAAGCGGCCACGTCCTCGACTGTGTGACCGTGCACGTGCGGCACGTCGGCCGGGCTCAGGCGGCGGCCGAGGGACTCGGCGACGGTGGCGGCCGCCTGCCACCACAGTCCCTCGGTGTCGACGAGGGTCCCGTCCATGTCCAGCAGCACAGCGTCCGGCCCACGCCCTGCGGGCTCGGCGGGGGGCGAGCTGGGCTTGGGGGCCGGGAACGGAGCGCCGGGCCGGTCAGGTCGGCCGCCGCCGGGGTCAGACGGCATCGGCGGCCACGACGGGTACGGGGACCGTGACCGTGCGGGCGGCCACCAGCACCGGCCGCTCCACCAGTCGGACCGCGACCCGCGTGCCGGGCCCGAGCGTGGCGGCCTCGTGCCCGGGCACGTCCGCGAGGACCTCCCCGCCCTCCACCGCCAGCCGCAGCCGTACGGAGGCGCCGCGGAAGGACGCGGTGACCACCTCGGCGGCCCCGTCCTCGTCCGGGACGACCCGCACCGCTTCCGGGCGGATCAGCACGTCCACGGACGGATCCGCGGGAATGGCCCCGTCCACGGGCAGGAGCTGCCCGAGCACGGACACCTGATCCCCGGTGACGTGCCCGGCCAGGTGGTTCATCGTGCCGACGAACTCCGCCACGAACGGCGTGGCCGGCCGGTCGTAGACCTCGGCCGGCGAACCCACCTGTTCGAGCCGCCCGTCACGCAGCACCGCCACCCGGTCGGCGACCGACAGGGCCTCCTCCTGGTCGTGGGTGACGAAGATGGTGGTGATGCCGAGGTCCAGTTGGAGGCGGCGGATCTCCTCACGCAGCGCCACACGTACCTTGGCGTCCAGCGCCGACAGCGGCTCGTCCAGCAGCAGCACCCGCGGCTCCAGGGCGAGCGCGCGGGCCAGGGCGACGCGTTGCTGCTGCCCGCCGGACAGCTGGTGCGGGTAGCGGTCGGCGTGCTGGGGGAGCCCGACGAGCTCCAGCAGCTCGTCCGCCTTGGCGTGCCGCACCGCCGCGGGCGCCTTGCGTACCCGCAGGCCGAAGGCGACGTTGTCGCGGGCGTTGAGGTTGGGGAAGAGGGAGTAGGACTGGAAGACCATGCCCGCGTCCCGCTTGTTGGCGGGGACGTTCGTGATGTCCTTGCCGTCCACCAGCACCGCGCCCGAGTCCGGCCGCTCGAAGCCGGCCACGCACCGCAGCGCCGTCGTCTTGCCGCAGCCCGAGGGCCCGAGCAGGGCGACGAACTCGCCGGGCGCGATGATCAGGTCGAGGCCGTCCAGCGCGACCGTCTTGCCGAACTCCCGCCGGAGCCCGCGGAACTCCACCGATGCGGTCATTTCTGTTTCTCCCTACCGAAAACGGTGGACACGGCCAGCAGCAGCAGCCAGATGAGCAGCAGGCTGAGGATCGACACGGCGACCGAGAGCTGCCCTTCGGACCCGCTGACGGTGACGATCCACACGGCGAACGGCGCGTACCCCAGGAGGCTGGCGACGGTGTACTCGCCCAGCACCAGCGCCAGCGTCAGGAACGACGCGCTGGCCAGGGCCGAGCGCAGGTTGGGCACGACGACCCGGAACAACACCTGCGGCCACGAGGCGCCCAGATTGCGCGCCGCCTCGACCAGCGTCCGCACGTCCATCGTCCGCAGCCCGGCGTCCAGCGACCGGTAGACGAACGGCAGCACCAGCACCACGTACGCCAGCACCAGGACCACGGGGAACCCTGGATCCTGCACCGCGATGATCGTGCCCCAGAACGGCGTCGGCGCCAGCACGTCGGTCCCCACCCGCAGCGACGTCCCCATCCCGGCGACGAACGTGATCGGCGGCACCACCAGCGGCAGCGTGCAGAGCACCTCCATCACCGGCCCCAGCCGCGGCGCGAACAGCCGCACGGCCAGCATCGCGGGCAGCGACAGCAGCAGCACCAGCACGATGGTGGCGGCCGCCAGCCCCAGCGACAGCAGCAGCGACCGCACGAACCCGTCGGCCGTCAGCAACTCCCCGTAGGCGGACAGCGACACCCCTTCGACGGGTGTGTAGACCGTGTACCAGAAGGAGGCGCCGAGCGGGATCAGGAAGTAGGCGGCGCCCAGCAGGAACACCACGCCACGCCAGACCCGAGGCCGCGCGGAACCCCCGGAGACCCGCTCCAGCCCGGTCAGTGCAGCCATCGGGAGCTCCTCCTCTGCAGCGGCAGGTAGATCGCCATCACCAGCCCGGCCACCACGATCATGTCGAGGCTGAGCGCCAGCGCGATGTTCTCGTAGCCGATCAGCACGTCGCCGGTGAGGGCGCTGGCGATCTTCAGGGTGACGAGCGGCACGACGGTGCCGACCATGGCGTTGGCGGTGGCGTACGCGGAGAAGGACGACCCGAACAGCAGCACCACCCCGCCCAGCATGGACGGCGTCAGCACCGGCAGCGCCACGAAGCGCCAGTAGTGCCAGGCGGTGGCGCCGTTGTTCGCGGCCGCCTCGCGCCACTGCGGCCGCAGCCCGTCCAGCGCCGGGGCCATGACCAGCACCATCAGCGGGATCGAGAAGTAGAGGTAGACCACGACCAGGCCCCAGAGCGTGTAGAGCGAGCCCGACGGCAGCCCGATCAGGCCGCTGACCACGCCCGAGTTGCCGAGCGTGGCGATCCAGAAGAACGCCAGCGGCACCCCGCCGAAGTTGGCCAGCACCCCGGAGGCCGTCAGCACCGCCTCCCGCAGCAGCGTGAAACGCGAGGTCACGACGGCGTAGGCGAGGAACGTGCCCAGCACGGCCCCCAGCAGCGCGACCACGGCCGACAGCCGCACGCTGCCGATCATGGCGGTGAGGTAGCCGCCCTGCAGGCTCTGCGCCAGGTTCGCCAGACTCGGCCGCCCCTCAGCGGTGAACGCCCCCGCCACCAGAGCGATGGCGGGGACGCCGAAGACGAGCGCGAAGAACGCCAGGAGGGGCAGCGCCCCCAGCCAGCCCCGCGAACGCGACCGGCTCATCCCGAGATCGCGGCGTCCCAGCCGCTGGCCAGCTTGGCCTTGGCCGCGTCCACCTGCGCGGTCGTCGGGAACGTGGGCGAGCCGTCCACCGAGGGCAGCTTCTCGGCCAGCGCCTTGTCCGCGGTGCCGTCGGCGGTCATCGTCGGCAGCAGCACGGGGCGGGCGAAGCCCTTGAGGAACAGGTTCTGGCCCTCGGCGCTGTAGAGGTATTCCTGCCACAGCCTGGCCGCCGCCGGGTGCGGGGCGTCCTTGTTGATGGCCTGGGCGTACATCTGGAAGTACTTGCCGTCAGTCGGCACGTTGACCTTCCAGTCGATGCCCTTGGCCGTCATCTGGGGTGCGTAGGCGGCGTTGTTGTAGTCCCAGTCGATGCTGATCTGGGTCTCGCCCTTCTCGATGGTGGCCGGGGTGGTCTCGACCGGGTTGTAGTTGCCGGCCGCGTTCAGCTTCTTGAAGAAGTCGATGCCGGGCTGGATGTCGTCGAACGAGCCGCCGTTGGCCAGGGCGGCGGCGTACACGCCGGCGAAGGCCGAGCCCGCCTTGGTCGGGTTGCCGTTCATCGCGACCTTGCCCTTGTACTCGGGCTTGAGCAGGTCGGCGAAGCTGGTCGGGCAGGTGGTGATCTTCTTGGCGTCGCAGCCGATCGACACGTAGCCGCCGTAGTCGTTGACCCAGAGCCCGGTCGCGTCCTTCTGGCCCTCGGGGATCTTGTCGAACGTCTGCACCTTGTACGGCGCGAACAGCCCCTCCGCCGCGCCGCTGAGCGCGAACGACTGGCCGAGGTCCAGCACGTCGGGGGCGCGGTCCTGGCCCTTGCGGGTCTTCACGGCGTTGATCTCGTCGGCGCTGGCCGCGTCGGGGGTCTCGCTCTCGATCTTGATGCCGTACTTGGCCTGGAACTTCTCGATGATCTCGCCGTAGTTGGCCCAGTTCGGCGGCAAGGCGATGACGTGCAGGTTGCCCTCCTTCTTGGCCGCCTCGACGAGCTTGTCGAGGCCGCCGAAGTCGGCGGCGGAGGTGGCGGTGGCCGCGTTGACGCCGCCTTGTGACGCCTGGGTGGTGGCCTGGGTGCCGGGAGCGGCGCCGCAGGCCGCGGTGACTACGGTAAGGGCGGCGGCAACGCCGGCCGCGCGGGCGCGAGATGTGAACACAACGCCTCCACTGTGCAGGGGGTGTGGAAAGAAACTAGGGGAACTTGTACAAACAAGCGAGCACCAGTAAGTCGCATGAATGTTGCTCTTTCGTGAATGGGAGGGGGCGGACTTGGTTGCGCGCTATGAACTGATCGCCGATGAGCTGCGGGAGGAGATCCTCTCCGGCGCCTACCCGGTCGGTTCCCAGCTCCCCAGCGAGGCCGAGCTGGCCGGGCGCTTCGGCGCGGCGCGCGGAACCGTGCGGCAGGCGGTGGCCGTACTGCTCGCCGAGGGGCTGGTCGGCTCCAGACAGGGCGCCAGGCGCATCGTGCTCGGTGCCGCGCACAGCCAGAGCTTCGCCGAGCTGCACAGCTTCGCGCAGTGGGCGCGCGCGGGCGGCTACCGCTTCGGCGGCCAGGTGATCGAGCAGCACCGCCGCCGGGCGAGCGCCGCCGAGTCGGCCAGGCTGGGCGGTGGCGAGGTGCTGGAGGTGCTGCGTCTGCGCACACTGGAGGGCAAGCCCGTCCTCGTCGAGCGCACGGTGTACGCCGAGTGGGTGGCCCCGGCCGTCGAGGGGCTGCCCGCCGACTGCGAGTCGGTCACCGAGGCGCTGTACGAGGCGATCGGGCTCGTGTTCGCCTACGGCGAGCACCTCATCGACGCGGTCTCCGCCGGGGTCCAGGACGCCCGCCTGCTGGGGGTGCGCCGCGGCAGCCCGCTGCTACGCCAGCGCAGGACCACCACCACTCACGAGGGCCGCCCCGTGGAGACCTCAGACGACCGTTACCGCGCAGGCAGCGTGGCCTTCAGCATCCGCAACTCGATTGGCGCGAACCCGCTCGTGCGGCAGGCGATCGACTTGCGATCTAGGGCCGGAGAACATATGTTCGAGTTATAAGCGCCCGCCTTCCCCCGGGTGGCTCAGACAGAGGACCAGAGCCGCGGGGAGAAGCGACTTGAGCAGACTCTATGGCGATCCGATAGAGGTGTGGACCAGGGACGGGGAGCCGACCCAGTTCGTCTGGCGCGACCGGCTCTATCTCGTTCGCCGTGTCCTGGACCACTGGGTGGTCGCGCGCGAGTGGTGGAAGACCGGCGAGGGCGATCCCGGTGAGCGCCAGTTCTGGCGGGTGGAGGCCAGCCCGGGGCGCGAGGTCGGCTCCTACGAGCTGCGTTACGACACCGCCGGCAACGGCTGGCTGCTGCTGAGGGCGTGGGACTGATGGCGCCCCCGTTCCCGCACCTCAACGTGTGCTCCGCCTACTCCATGCGCTACGGCACCGCCTTCCCGCAGGCGCTGGTGAGCCGGGCGTCCGAGTTCGGCATGGACATCCTGGCGCTGACCGACCGCGACGGCCTCTACGGCGCCATCAAGCACGCCCTGGCGTGCGCCGCGGCCGGGATCGCCCCGGTGCTCGGTGTGAACCTGGCGCTCGCCACCCCGCCCCCGTCGCTGCTTCCCGGCATTCCCGCCCCCCGCCCCAAGACCGGGCCGAACGCCGAGGACCGGATCACCGTGCTGGCCCGTGGCCGCGGCTGGTCACGCCTGTGCCGCCTGGTCACGGCCGCTCACTACGCGGGCGAACGGGGCAAACCGGAGGTCACTCGCGAGCTGATCGGCGAATGGGCCGGCGAGGCCGGCGACCACGGGTTCGGCGCCGAGGACGGCCTGGTCGTGCTGCTCGGCCCCAGGTCCGATGTGGGCCGCGCGGTGGCAGAGCGGCGCGACGAGCAGGCCAGGACGCTGCTCGGCCTGTGGCGATCCACGGTGCCCGGCGTCGTGATCGAGCTGGTCGACCAATACGGCTACCGCGACGCCGGCACGGCCGTACGCATGCTCGGCCTGGCCGAGTCCATGGGCGTGCCCGCCGTGCTGACCAACGCGGCGCGCTACCTGGACCCGGCCGATCACCAGGTCGGCGACGTGCTCGACGCGGCCCGCCAGCTTGTCCCGCTGCACCCCCGACACCTCGAACGCACCACCTCGCACGCCTACCTCAAGAGCACCAAGGAGATGTGGCAGGTGGCGGCCAAGGTTTGCGGCGCGGACCAGGAGCGGGTGGCGCGGCTGCTGTACACGACCAGGCGGCTGGCCGAGGCGTGCTCGATGGAGCCGCTGGACCTGCTCGCGCTCCGCAACGACCCGCCGAACCTGCACCTGCCCGAGATCGGCCGCGACCCGGTGCCGCTGCTGCGCCACCGCGTCGAGGACGGGCTGATCAGGCGGGGCCTCGACCGCTCGGCCGACGCCGGGCGGCGTCTCCAGGACGAGATGGCCATCATCGAGAAGAAGCGCCTGTCCGGATATTTCATCGCCGTGGCCGGCATCACCGACATGATCCGCGGCATGGGCATCCGCTGCGCCATCCGCGGCTCGGGCGCCGGCAGCCTGGTCAACTACCTCATCGGCATCGGCGAGGTCAACCCGCTCGACCACGGCCTGCTCATGGAGCGGTTCCTGTCCGAAGGCCGCATCGGGCTGCCCGACATCGACGTCGACGTGGAGTCGGCCCGCCGCCTCGACTGCTACAAGGCCATCTTCGACCAATACGGCGAGGCCCGCGTGGCCTGCGTGTCCATGATGGAGACCTACCGGGCGCGCAGCGCCATCCGCGACGTCGCCGCCGCGATGGGCCTGCCCCCGCACGAGATCGACGCGGTCGCCAAGGCGTTCCCGCACATCAGGGCCAAGCAGATCACCGCGTCGCTGCACGACCTGCCCGAGCTGCGCGACAGCCGGCTCAACGAGGCGGGCCTGGACCGGGTGTTCCGGCTGGCGGAGAAGCTCGACGGCCTGCCCAGGCACATCGCGCTGCACCCGTGTGGCGTGCTGATCGGCAACATGGGGCTGCGGGACCGGACGCCGGTGGAGCGCAGCCTGCTGGAGTTCCCGATGTCGCAGTTCGACAAGGACGACGTGGAGGAGGCCGGGCTGCTCAAGCTCGACGTGCTGGGCGTGCGGATGCAGTCCGCGATGGCGTACGCGCTGAACGAGATCAAACGCGTGGACGACGTCGTGGTCGAGCTGGACACCCAGCGCGGCGACGACCCGGACATCCAGTACGTCCCGCACGACGACCAGACCACCTATGACATGATCTGCGCCGCCCGCACCCTCGGCTGCTTCCAGATCGAGTCGCCGGGCCAGCGGGAGCTGGTGGCCAAGCTGGAGCCGCGCACGCTGCACGACCTGATCGTGGACATCTCGCTGTTCCGTCCTGGGCCGGTCAACTCCGACATGGTCACCCCCTACCTGGAGGCCAGGCACGGGTGGCGGCAGCCGCGTTACCCGCACGAGCGGCTGCGGGAGGCGCTGAAGGAGACGCACGGCGTCGTGGTGTTCCACGAGCAGGTCCTGAAGATCATTTCGGAGATGACCGGGCGGGACCTGTCGTACGCCGAGAAGCTGCGGCGCACGCTCGACACGCCGGAGGGGCGCGCGCGGGTGCGCCGGGCGTTCGTCCCCCTGGCCCAGGCCAACGGCTTCGACGACGCGGCCGTGGAGCGGGCCTGGCAGGTGCTGGACGCGTTCGGGGCGTTCGGGTTCTGCAAGGCGCACGCGGCGGCGTTCGCGCTGCCCACATACCAGTCGGCCTGGCTGAAGCGGCACCACGCGGCGGCGTTCTTCGCCGGGGTGCTCACGCACGAGCCCGGCATGTACCCGCCGCGGGTCATCATCGACGAGGCCAGGCAGTGCGGGATCAAGATCCTGCCGCTCGACATCAACAAGTCGGGCAAGGACTGGCAGGTGGAGCGGCTCGGGCCGCGCGCCCGGGTCCGCGCGCGCTCTTCGGAAGGCCGGCGGGTGGAGTTCAGGATCGGGGAGATCGGCAAGGGGTACGCGCTGCGCGTGCCGTTCTCGGCGATCAAGGGGGTGAGCGAGGCGGAGGTCGAGCGGATGGTCGCCGGGCAGCCGTACACGTCGCTGGCCGACTTCTGGGACCGCGCCCGCCCCTCGCGGCCCACGATCGAGCGGATCGTCCAGGTCGGCGGCCTGGACGCGCTGCACGACCTGCACCCGGGCGGGCCGCGCTGGCGGCCCGGCGAGCTGACCAGGCGTGACCTGATCGCCCAGGTCGGCGCGCTGGAGCGGGCCTCGTCGAGCGGCGTGCGGTCCGGTCCGCGCACGTCCAAGCGCTACACCTCCGCGCGCCCTTCCCCGCCGGAGAAGCCCTCCGTACAGCTCCCGCTGGGCTTCACCGAGCACCTGCCGCCGGGGGAGTTGCCCGAGATGACGGAGGCGGAGATGGTCCAGGCCGAGCTGGAGATCCTCGGCATCGACGTCAGCCGGCACATCATCAGCTTCCACGACGAGCTGCTCGACCTGCTCGGGGTGGTACGTTCCAAGGATCTTCTCGCGCAGCGCAACGGGGCTGAGGTGCTGGTGGCGGGGGTCAAGGTGGCGACGCAGACGCCTGCCGTGCGCTCGGGCCAGCGCGTCATCTTCACCACGCTCGACGACTCGACCGGGCCGATCGACCTGACGTTCTTCGAGTCGGTGCAGGGGCGGTGCGCGGCCACCGTCTTCGGGTCGTGGCTCCTGCTGGCCAAGGGAGTGGTCCGGCGCACGGGCACGCGGGCGGTGTCGATGCGGGCGGTGGACTGCTGGAACCTGGCGGACCTGGACGCGCTGTGGCGCGCCCAGGGGATCGACGCGGTCCGCGCGCTGCTCGCCCAGGAGCACGAACAGTTGGAGGGGGTCAGCGGGCGCAGCATCGAATACCCCAACGGCTTCCGCCTGTCGCCCTACTCCGACCTCGGGCCGGCCATCGTCACGCCGCCCCGGCGACTGTGGCACGCCAGCCCGGGCAGCTCCGGCCCCTCAGCCGCCTGATCTCGCCGTGAACCGCTCGGTGCGGAGTGCTGGCACCCCTCTCGCGCTTACACGCCGACTTGCAGGGAATCTCTTCGTAGAGCCGCTTGAAAGTGTAAGGTGACAGCCGGTTCACCGTGGGGAGAAGGCCATGCTGCTGCGATTCAGGGTCGCCAATCACCGGTCGGTCCGCGATGAGCAGACCCTCTCCTTCATCGCGGCCCCGCGCCGGGGGGAGCCGGGACGGACGAAACCGTTGTCGGTCGCGGGAATCTATGGTGCGAACGCGTCGGGGAAGTCCAACGTTCTCGATGCCCTGCGGTGGATGAGCGACGCTGTCTCGTGGTCGCACACCCAGTGGGAGCCGACCGCAGGAATACCCAGACAGCCATATAAATTCTCGAAACCCGGGCTTGAGGCTCCATCGTTTTTCGAGATCGATTTTCTGCTCGATGACGTTCGCTATTCGTATGGCTTCGAGGTCGACGATGAGGCTGTTCTCGGCGAGTGGTTGAATTCCTTCCCTCACGGAAGGGTGAGAAAGCTCTTCGAGCGCACCAGCCCGACCGATGTATCCTTCGGGCGCGGACTCGGCGGAGAGCTGCAACGCATATGGCGGCTCACGCGCCCGAACTCGTTGTATCTCTCATGTGCGGCATCCAATAATCACCCGCTGCTGAGTGCCATCTTCAATGTGCTGGGAGGCCACACTCTCTTTGCCCGGCATGGCGAGCGAGACGAAAAACTTCGACTGAGCATTACGAGTGTGCTGCTGCACGGGAACGCTGCTCCGGAGCTCAACGAGCTGCTCCGGATAGCCGACCTGGGAATCGAGCAGGCCGAAATCGTGGAGACGACGTCGAGTTCGAAAATCGTCTTGCGCAGGCCAGGGCAACCTGTCCTCCTCGACTTGGAGGAAGAGAGTGCAGGAACCCGAGCTTGGCTGTCCCTGCTGGGTTACGCGCTGTTCGCACTCAGGACGGGCGGCGTTCTGGTTGCCGATGAGATCGACTCAAGTCTCCATCCCCTTCTGAGTTCGACGTTGATCCGGATGTTCAAGGACGCCGACATCAACGAGGAAGGAGCCCAGCTCGTCTTCGCCTCGCATGACACGACACTCCTCGGCTCTCTGCTGAACGACGAGATTCTGGCAAGGGACGAGGTGTGGTTCACCGAGAAGGAAGAATCCGGCGCCACTAATCTCTACTCACTTGCCGAGTTTCATACCCGACGGGATGAGAACATCGAGCGCGGCTACTTGCAAGGCCGTTATGGTGCGATGCCGTACCTCAACTTCGAGAACGTCCGCCAAATATTTCTGGAAAGGCGCCGATAGCAAGCCATGAGCCCCAGGCGTAGCCCCCCGCGCCTAGATCGAGTCGTCGGTCGGCGAGAGCCGAAGAAACGCGTTCTCATCGTATGCGAGGGTGAAGTAACCGAGGTCGAGTACTTTAAGGGAATTCGTGACTACTTTCGCTCCCTTCCTGTCGACATCCGAAATTGCAAGGTGGTCGGTCTCGGTCGGGATCCTGCGAAGCTGGTCGCGTACGCCCTGAGCGAGCGTGACAAAAAGGACCGGGAAGCGCGTGCTCAGCGGGACGCCAACATCGCCTACGACGAGGTGTGGTGCGTCGTCGACGTCAACGAACACAAGACTCTCGCGCAGGCTCTGATCACGGCGCGTAGAGGGCACGTCAACCTAGCGGTCTCCCTACCTTGCTTCGAGCTATGGATTCTTTATCACTTCGAAGACTGCGTCACCGCCTGTGACCATGTCAGAGTCGGGCGCAAGCTCAGGAACCACATCAAGGACTACGACAAGCACCTCGGCCGGGACTTTCCCTTCGCTAACCATGAGGTGGCACGGGAACGTGCCCGGAGGGCGGACCCGGAGCACTGTGAGCCCAACCGAAAAGGTCGAAACCCATCCACCAACGCATGGCTCGTCGTGGAGGTAATCCGTAATTCGGGTAAGAGTTGATCGGCGCAGTGCCGCACCTGGCGGCAGGTCAGCTGGTGCGGCCGAGCGGTGTGGAGCCTGGGGCTGGATGGGACTCGTGGGAGAACGTGCGGATGGTGGCGAGCGGAGAGCGGGCGGCACGCTGCAGCCGGGTCAGCTCCCGCACGGTGCACGCGCACAACACGGCCGCCACAGCCGCGCACCCCAGCTCCAGCACCCCCACCCCCGTCAGATCCCCGGCGGACGCGCCGAGCGGCAGCCGGACGGTGATCAGCGCGAGCATCGTCAGCCAGCTCAGCCACCACGCCGCGAGCAGCGACAGCCATCGCCCTCGCTGCCCCGCGGGCGGCCTCGCGCCCCGCCACACCTCGTCGACCAGCATCACGGGAGCGAACAGATTCATGCCGGGGATCAGCCACGCGGCCGCGACCGGACCTGTCGGGGCCGAGCGGTCGTTGGCCTGCCTGGCCCGCACCAGCCACGTCACGTAGGCGGCGCCCGCCGCGATCGACGTGCCCGCCACCAGCATCATCAGTAGCGCGAACACCGTCACGGCCCCCACGACCGCTTCCGCGTCGGCCCCGTGCGGCCGCCCGCCGAACTCGGCGAGCTGGGCGGCGAGCCGGTGCCCGCGGGTGTGTTCGAAGATCACGAGAGCGGCGAGGGAGAGGACCTGCGCGGCGAGCGTCACGTATACGGCAGAGGCGGCTCTCGTAGGCGATGCCTGGGTGTAGCGCACGATGTTCTCCCCCCGGGCCATGCGCTGAGGTTCTCATTCACTTCTATCCCGGGAGCCCCGTCGTTAATCAGCTCACCACGCCGGATTCCCACGCCCAAGCTGCGATTCCCACCCGATTTCTGACACCGAGCTTGGCCTGGATGTTTCCCAGATGCGTCTTGACCGTCGACAGGGACACGAACAACTCCGCGGCCACCTCCTGGTTCGTGCGTCCCCTGGCCACCAGCCGCACGACGTCCAGCTCGCGGTCGGTCAGCGGGTCGTTCGCCGGGATCATGGCCCGCCGGGGCTGGGTCAGATGCTGCAGCAGCCGAACCGTCACCGACGGCGACACCAGCGCGTCACCCGCCGCGGCCGCCCTGACCGCCTCGATCAGCAGCGTGGGCCCGCTGTCCTTGAGCAGGAACCCGGTCGCGCCCGAGCGCAACGCCCCGTACACGTACTCGTCCAGATCGAACGTCGTGACGATGACCACCCGCAGCGGATTGTCCACCCCTGGACCGGCCAGGATCCTGGTCACCTCGATCCCGTCGAGCTTGGGCATCCTGATGTCGAGCAGGCACACGTCCGGCCGCAGCCGCCTGGCCTCGGCGACGGCCTCGGCTCCGTCCGCCACCGCCGCGACCACCTCCATGTCAGATTGAGCGTCCAAAATCATCTGGAAGCCCGTGCGTACCAGTTGCTGATCGTCGGCGATGAGAACCCGAATAGTCACGCCCCAACTCTAGAGATCAGCCGTTCGGCCGATGGCGGTATGGACGCACGGCCGATCCCCCGCCCCCCGGCCCGCCGGAACCCTGTACGTCATGAACGATGTGCTTGTTGGAAGAGCCCTGACCAAACGGTTCGGGCAGACGGTCGCCCTGGGCGGCGTGGACATCACGGTACGGGCCGGTGAAGCCGTGGCGATCATGGGGCCGAGCGGTTCCGGCAAGTCGACCCTGCTCCACTGCCTGGCCGGGATCATGAAACCGGACGCGGGCGAGGTGCACCTGCTGGGGCAGCGCATCGACGCGATGGGCGAGCGGAAACGCAGCGCACTGCGCCGTACTCGCTTCGGTTTCGTCTTCCAGTTCGGCCAGCTCCTGCCCGAGCTGCCCGCCGAGGAGAACGTGGCGCTCCCGCTCATGCTGGGCGGCGTGCCCAGGGCCCAGGCGGTACGGCAGGCGCGCGCCTGGTTCGCGCCGCTCGGCCTGCACACGCTGGAGTCCAGGCGCCCGGGCGAGCTGTCGGGCGGCCAGGCGCAGCGGGTGGCGATCGCCAGGGCGCTGGTGAGCAGGCCGGCCGTGGTGTTCGCCGACGAGCCCACGGGTGCGCTCGACCAGCAGACCGGGCAGGACACGATGCGCCTGCTCGTCGAGGCCACGAAGCACAACGACGCCTCGCTGATCGTGGTCACCCACGACCCGAACGTGGCCGCCTGGTGCGACCGCACGGTCGAGGTCCGCGACGGCCTGCTCCTGGCGACCGGAGCACGCGCATGACCCGCGTACCGCACGGGACACGAGCGGCGGGCGGGAGGGCCGCGTGAACCTCGAGCTGACCTGGCGGCTGCTCAAGGGCGGCGGCCGCAGGGGCCTGCTGGGAACCTGGCTCACGCTGGGCGCGGTCGCCGTGTCCACGGCGCTGCTGCTGTTCGCCGTGGCCGCGAACTCCGCCTTCGACGCGAGGGCCGAACGCGGCGCCTGGCGCAACCCGGTCCCCGCCGCGTCGGGCGCGGTCGCGATCGAGGCGTCGCGCTTCGACTACGTGCGCGACCAGGTGATCACCGTGGTCGACCTGGCCGCCTTGAAACCAGGTGTGCCCGCTCCGCCCGGAATGCCGCGTTTCCCGCAGCCGGGCGAGGTGTGGCTGTCGCCCGCACTCGCCGAGCTGGCCAGGCAGCTCCCCGCCGACCAGCTCGCCAAGCGTTACCCCGACTCGCGCGGGATTCTCGGGGACGAGGCGCTGGTCCACCCGGACGAGCTGGTCGCGGTCGTCGGCCACGCGCCGGACGCGCTGGAGATGACCGCGCCCCGCAGCGATGACTGGATCATCGCCAAACCGCCGACCAGGGTGTCGGGCCTGGCCGGCACACCGAGCGAGGACGCGGAGGCGTACAAGGCGCTTGCGCTCGTCGCGAGCGTGCTCATGGTGGTGCCGCTGCTGGTGTTCGGCGGCGCCGCGGCCAGGCTCACGGTGGCCAGGCGCGACCAGCGCCTCGCCGCGCTCAGGCTGGTCGGCGCGACGCCGGGGCAGGTCGTGGCGATGACGGTGGCCGAGGCGATGATCGTGGCGCTGGCCGGCGCCCTCGCGGGCGCCGTGGCCTTCGCCCTGGCCGTGCCGTTGCTGGCCGGGATCGAGATGCAGGGCGGGCCGTGGTTCGCCGGCGACCTGTTCCCGAGCCCGCTCGTCCTCGCCGGGGTGCTGGTCGCGGTGCCGCTGCTGGTGGGGTTGTCGGCGGTGGCCGGGCTGCGCCGGGTCGTGGTGAGCCCGCTCGGCGTGGCCAAGCGGGAGACGCCGCCCGCCCTGCGGTTCGTACGGGTGCTCGTCCTGCTCGTGGTGCTGGCCGTCTTCCCGATGCTGACCAGGGGCACCAGTGTCGCGATCGTCGCCGTGGCGCTCGCCCTGGCGTTCCTGTGCGTCAACCTGGTCGGCCCCTGGGTAGTGGGCCTGATCGGCAGGATCACGGCGGGCACCGCACGCGGCCCGGCCCGGCTGCTGGCCGGCCGGAGGCTGGTGGACGACCCGCGCTCGGCCTGGCGCACGGTGAGCGGCGTCGCGCTGACCGGTTTCGTGGCGGGCTTCCTCGGCCTGCTCAGCCCGGACGCGATCACCGGGGATGCCGCCGCGCCTCCCCAGCTCCGCGTCACGGCGCCCGCCGGGCGGGTGGAGCAGGTGACCGAGCAGGCGCGCGAGCGGCTGGCGGCGGCGAAGGTGCCGGCCACCGTGCAGGCGTCGAAGCAGACCGTGGTCGCCGCCCTGGGCAGCTCCGCGGACGCGCCAACGGTGGACCGGGCGCGCACCGCGCTCGCCGGGCTCGTCCCCGGCCGCACGCCCACGACGGAGACCGACGACCAGCGGTTCGGCATCGGCATCCTGGCCGACGTCCGCGTGGGCACGATCGTCGTGCTGTCGGTGTCGTTCCTGGTGGCCATCGCCAGCGCGGGCATCACGGCCGCGTCGTCGATCCTGGACCGGCGGCAGACGTACGGGCTGCTGCGGCTGGCCGGCACGCCGCTGGAGGTGCTCGACCGGGCGCGGCGCGCGGAGACGCTCATCCCGCTGACCGTGATGGGTGGCGGGGCGATCCTGGTGGGGGCGTTCTGCGCCACGCCGTTCATGATGGGCCAGATCAGCGCGGTCGGGGTGATCACGCTGGTGACGTGCGTCGTCGCCGGGTTCGCCGGGGTGATCGGGGCGGGGGCCATGAGCAGGCCGCTGCTCAGATCGGTCACCGCCGACCCGGCTCCGCGCCCCGACTGACCCCGGACCCACGCCCCGGCCTCGCCCAGGACTGACGCGGTGCTATCCCAGGACGAGGTCGCGGATCAGCTTCAGCGAGTGCTCGTCGCGCGGTCCCATCACCAGCAGGCTCGTGACCGGGCTCTTGCGCCACGACTCGAGGCGTTCCTTGATCCGGCCGGGCGGGCCGACGAGCGAGATGCCGTCAGCCAGCTCGTCCGGGATCGCCCGGAACGCCTCGTCTTTCCGCCCGGCTAGGTAGAGCGCCTGGATGTGCTCGGCGGCCTCGGCGTAGCCCATCCTGCCGATGATGTCGGCGTGGAAGTTGCGGTGCTTGGCGCCCATGCCGCCGATGTACAGCGTGAGCATCAGCTTCACGCCGTCCAGCGCCGACCGCACGTCGTCGGAGACGATCACCATCACCATGGCGGCCACGTCGAAGCCCTCGGGGGCGCCCGCCAGCGACTCCCCGTACATTTCCTCGATCTTGGCGGGGAACGCGAACAGCGGCAGCCAGCCCTGGGCCACCTCGGCGGCCAGGGCGACGTTCTTCGGGCCCTCCGCCCCGAGATAGACGGGGATGTCCGAGCGGAGCGGATGCGTGATGAGCTTGAGCGGTTTGCCCAGGCCGCCCGCCAGCGGCAGCGGGTAATGCGGGCCTTCGCTCGTCACGGGCTCCTCGCGGCGCCATACCTTGCGCATGATCTCGACGTACTCACGCGTCCTGGCGAGGGGCTTGGCGAACGGCTGCCCGTACCAGCCCTCCACGACCTGTGGGCCCGAGGCGCCCACGCCGAGCAGCAGGCGGCCGCCGGTGAGATGGTCGAGGGTCATCGCGGTCATCGCCGTCGTCACGGGCGGCCTGGCCGAGAGCTGCGCGACAGACGTGCCGAGCTTGATGCGGCTGGTACGCGCTCCGTACCAGGCCAGCGGCGTGAACGCGTCGCTCCCGTACGCCTCCGCCGTCCACACCGAGTCGTAGCCGAGCCGCTCGGCCGCGAGCACTGTCTCGGTCGCGTCGTCGGCGTGGCGTTGCCAGTAACCCAACTGGAGCCCGAGCTTCATAGGACACCTCCGGAATTAAGTTCTATTACGGCTGTGGCGGGCGCGGGTGTCAATGGAGGATCTTCCGGGGAAGTCACACTCCGTGGTCAAGGGTCTCTGTCGCGTTGCCTGCCTTTTGCTCTCGCTCCTTCTGCTGCTCCCGGCGGCCGAGCCGCCTGCGGCCGCGAGCGTGTCCAGGCCGAACGTCGTCGTCATCGTGGTCGACGACCTCGAGGCGGGCACGCTGGCGTACTTCCCCAACATCACCCAGCACCTGGTGCGCGAGGGCGCCTCGTTCGACCGGTTCTTCGTGACGAACTCGTGGTGCTGTCCGTCCAGGGTGTCGATCCTGCGCTCCCAGTACGTCCACAGCCATGGCGTTCTCACCAATACCGCGCCGGAAGGGGGCTTCGACCGCTTCCATGCCCAAGGTCTGGAACGTTCTACTTTGGGGACGTGGATGCAGGGTGCCGGATACCGCACGGCGCTGATGGGCAAGTTCCTCAACCACTACCCCGGCCACGCCGCGGAGGAGACGTACGTGCCGCCCGGCTGGGACGAGTGGGCCGTGCCGGTGCGCAACCTCTACGAGGAGTACGGCTACCGGCTCAACGAGAACGGCGCGTTGGCCGACTACGGCTGGACCGAGGATGACTACCTCTCCAGCGTGCTGGCCCGCAAGAGCCGCGACTTCATCGCCGGGTCCGAGGGTCCGTTCTTCCTGTACCTGGCGCCGGTCGCGCCGCACCACCCGGCCAACCCCGCCTGGCAGCACGCGGGGGCGTTCCCGCTGGCCATGGCGCCGCGGACGCCGTCATTCAACCAGCAGGACGTGAGCGCGGAGCCGCTGTGGATGCAGAGCCTGCCCCTGCTCGACCAGTCGAGGATCGACGCGATCGACGAGCGTTTCCGCGCCCGGTTGCGGGCCATGCTCGGCGTGGACGACCTCGTCGGTGCCGTCGTCGAGGCGCTGCGGGAGGCCGGGCGGCTGGACAACACCTACATCATCTTCACCTCGGACAACGGCTTCCACCTCGGGACGCATCGGCTCGCGCAGGGCAAGACCACCCCGTTCGAGGAGGCGATCAAGATCCCGTTCGTGGTGCGCGGTCCGGGTGTCGCGCCGGGTTCCACGATCTCGCGCATGGGGGCCACAGTGGACCTGGCGCCCACGGTCGCTGAGCTCGGCAAGGCTGCGGTGCCGGCGTTCGCGGAGGGGCGCTCGCTGGTGCCACTGCTGCAGGGCCGGTCGCCGGGAGAGTGGCGCAAGAACGTGCTGGTCGAGTTCACCAGGCCGACCAACCGGGCGTCGGCCAAGCAGACGCCTGTGCCGGCTTATCAAGCGTTGCGGACCGATCGGTACACGTATGTGCGGTACGACACGGGGGAGCGGCAGTTGTACGACCTGCAGACGGATCCGTACCAGTTGCGGAACCTGGCGGGTAGTGCCGATCCCGCTTTGCTGGCCGGTCTCGATGGGCGGCTGGCGGGGATGGTGGCGTGCTCGGGGGCGAGCTGTAGGAACGCCGACACGCGGGAATGACACCCTCAGATCTCCGCCTGGCACGACAGTGACCGGATCCAGCATGGATCGTCCGGAAGCGTCAGCGGCCGCCCGAGAACAGCGACGGGTACGCGTGTGCCAGGTGCTCGGAGACGGCTCGGGCCGCTTCGTCCGCCTCGCCCCGTCCGATGGCCTCCAGGATGCGTACGTGGTCGGCGCGCAGGATCGACGTGTCGCCCAGCCGCTCGACCGCTTCGACCGCATACCTCCGCATCGAGTCGCGGAGCGAGCGCATGATGGCGGCGATGAGCCGGTTGCCCGACGCGTCCGCGATCGCACAGTGGAAGGCCGTGTCGTGCTCCACGAACTCCTCCGCCGTCCGCGCCTCGTCCATCCCGGAAAGCGCGGCGGCGAGCGCCGAGGTGTCGGCCCGCGCCGCGGCGGCGCGGGAGGCCGCCCACTGCTCGATCATGTGCCGGGTGTCGATCACCTCGCGCAGCTCCAGGCTCGCCAGCCCCAGGTGCAGCCTGAGCAGGTCCGTCAGCGCCGAGTCCGGGCGCGAGATCAGCACCGCGCCCGCGTCCGGGCCCCGGCCCACCTGCGAGGACACGACGCCGAGCGTCTCCAGCACGCGCATGGCCTCCCGTACCGATGAGCGGCTGACGCCGAGCTGCTCGGCGAGCTGGCGCTCGGCGGGCAGGCGGTCGCCGGCCGTCAGACCGTCCTCGGCGATGCGCCGCTCGATCTGCGCGAGCACGTCCTCGAACGTCCGCGTGCGCTTGACCGGCCGCCAGCCCTCCACAAGAGCCTCCTGATATGGTCGGACCATACTGTGGTCAGACCATACCTTGGAAGGAGAGCCGTGCGAGTCGCCCTGTTCATCACGTGCGTGAACGACACGCTCTTCCCCGGCACCGGAAAGGCGGTGGTGTCGCTGCTGCGCAGGCTCGGCTGCGACGTGGACTTCCCCGCCGCCCAGACGTGCTGCGGCCAGATGCACGTCAACACGGGCTACCGCGCGGAGGGCGTGCGGCTGGCGCGGCACTTCACCGAAGTCTTCGCCGGGTACGACGCCGTCGTCGCGCCGTCGGGCTCGTGCGCGGCCATGGTGCGCGAGCAGTACCCGAAGCTGGCGCGCCCGGGCAGCAAGGGGGCGGCGGCGATCGCCGAGGTCGTGCCCAAGGTGTATGAGCTGTCCGAGTTCCTGATCGATGTGCTGAAGGTCGAGGACGTCGGCGCATATTTCCCGCACCGGGTGACATATCACCCGACGTGCCATTCGTTGCGCGGACTGCGCCTCGGTGACCGGCCGACCCGGTTGCTCCAGCATGTCCGGGGCCTGGAGCTGGTGCCGCTGCCCGGGGCGGAGGAGTGCTGCGGCTTCGGCGGCACGTTCGCGGTCAAGAATCCGGCCGTCTCCGCCGCGATGGGCGCCGACAAGACCCGGAGCATTCTGGACACCGGCGCCGAGGTGTTGTGCGCGGCGGACAACTCGTGCCTGATGCACATCGGCGGCACGCTGAGCCGCCAGAAGACCGGTGTCAGGACGATGCATCTGGCCGAGATCCTCGCATCAACGGAGGAGGCCCAATGAGCGCCACGTTCCTCGGCATGCCCGGAAATTTCCCAAAAAACGCTGAAAAGGCTGTACAGAACTCTCAGCTCCGCTTCAATCTCCGCAAAGCCACCCACACCATTCGCGGCAAGCGGGCGAGCGTCGTCGGCGAGCTGCCCGACTGGGACGAACTGCGCGCGGCCGGCAAGGCGATCAAGGACCACACGCTCCGCAACCTCGACCGCTACCTGGTCCAGATGGAGGAGGCCGTCACCAGGGCGGGCGGCACGGTCCACTGGGCGAGGGACGCGGCCGAGGCCAACCGCATCGTCGCGGACCTGGTCAAGGCGACCGGCGAGACCGAGGTGGTCAAGGTCAAGTCCATGGCCACCCAGGAGATCAACCTCAACGACGCGCTCGCCGCGGAGGGCATCACCGCGTACGAGACGGACCTGGCGGAGCTGATCGTGCAGCTCGGCGACGACTTCCCCAGCCACATCCTGGTCCCCGCCATTCACCGCAACCGGTCGGAGATCCGGGAGATCTTCCTGGAGAAGATGCCCAAGGTCCCGGACAACCTGACCGACGACCCGCCCGCCCTGGCCGAAGCCGCCCGGCTCCACCTGCGCGAACGGTTCCTCAAGAGCAAGGTCGCGATCTCCGGCGCCAACTTCATGGTCGCCGAGACCGGCACGCTGGTGGTGCTGGAGTCCGAGGGCAACGGCCGCATGTGCCTGACCCTTCCGCGGACGCTCATCAGCGTGGTCGGGATCGAGAAGCTCCTGCCCTCCTGGCAGGACTTGGAGGTGTTCCTCCAGCTCCTCCCGCGCAGCTCCACAGGCGAGCGGATGAATCCCTATACGAGCATGTGGACGGGGGCGGTGGAGGGCCAGGACTTCCACCTGGTGCTGCTCGACAACGGCCGCACCGACGTGCTCGCCGACGAGGTCGGCCGCCAGGCGCTGCGCTGCATCCGCTGCTCGGCCTGCCTGAACGTGTGCCCGGTCTACGAGCGGGCGGGCGGCCACGCGTACGGCTCGGTCTATCCGGGCCCGATCGGCGCGATCCTCACGCCGCAGCTGCGTGGCATGGGCTCGGACCTGGACGCCTCGCTGCCCTACGCCTCCAGCCTGTGCGGCGCCTGCTACGACGTCTGCCCGGTCGCCATCGACATTCCGGAGGTCCTGGTGGACCTGCGGGCCAAGGCCCCGCACGCGGCGGCCGAGCGGGCCGGCATGAAGGTCGCCGGCTGGATCTTCAACGACCACACCCGGCTGGCCAAGGCCCAGCGTGCGGCCACCCGGCTGCGCAAGCTCGTGCCGAAACGGCTGCCGGGCCCGCTGTCGGCGTGGACCGACACCAGGGACATCCCCGACATCCCGGAAGAATCCTTCAGAGACTGGTGGGAGCGGAATGAGCGCGCGTGACGAGATTCTCGCCAGGATCGGCAGAGCCGTCGCCGGGGCGCAGGACGTCGAGATTCCCCGCGGCTACCGTACGACGCAGCAGGTGGAGGACCTCGTCGGCCTGTTCGCCGAGCGCGTGGACGACTACCGGGCGATCGTGCACGTGCTGCCCGCGGCGGAGGTGCCCGCCAAGATCGACGAACTCGTCGCCGGGCGGCGCATGATCAGGCCAGGCGGCGACGGGTGGGAGGATCTCAACACCGCCGACGGCGTGGTGACCAGCTGCGCCGTGGCGATCGCCGAGACCGGCACGATCGTCCTCGACCACGGCCCCGGCCAGGGGACCAGGGCGCAGACGCTGGTCCCCGACTACCACCTGTGCGTGGTCAGGGCCGACCAGATCGTCTCCGGCGTCCCCGAGGCCATTGCCAGGCTCGACCCGGCACGCCCGCTGACCTGGATCAGCGGCCCGTCGGCCACCAGCGACATCGAGCTCAACCGGGTCGAGGGCGTGCACGGCCCCCGAACGCTGGAAGTGATCATCAGTACCTGAGTACGGCCGCCACGTCCTTGACGTCGTCGGTGAACCACAATTCGGCGTCCGTCATCGCCGCCGCCCTGGCCAGCGCCGAGTCGGCGCGCTCCTGGACCGGGTCGTCCACGCCCCAGCGGCGCAGCTCCTCCGGGTCGGTGGCGACCTGGGTGCCGCCCTCGCCGGTCCAGACGGGCTTCGGCAGCTCGCCTGGCGAGAGCACCGCGTGCACCCGGCCCTCGCGCAGGGCGTGCGCGACGCGGGACACACCGACCGGGCCCGACGCCTCCTGATGGCGTTCGAGCAGCTCGGCCCGCCTGCGGTCGAGCCAGTCGTCGAGGGCCTTCTCCACGTCCTTCTCGAACTGGCCGTGGTCGGCGCGGCTGCCGTGCTCGACCATCAGGACGCGGTCGGCGGACTTGGTGCCGAGATGGTGCAGCAGGTACGAGCGTGACTTCGGCTCACCGGCCACCAGGATCAGGTCCGCGCCGATCCGGCGTACCTGCTCGTCGATCTCGTGCGCGACGGCCACCGCGTTCTTCTCCCACGTCTCGTCGACCGCCCGCTCGTACCGCTTCTGCGACCAGCCGCCCTGCGCGGTCTTCTGCAGCGGCCACTCCTCGGCCTCGACGATGGTCCGGCGCGGCGACCCGCCCCCGAACACCGTCACCTCCGCGCCCGCGTGGTCCACGATCACGCGAAGGTGCGGCACGTTTTCACCCCGCTGCATGAGCATGGGCGTGACGTGCGGCAGCGGCGACCACACGGCCAGCTCGTACGGCGCCCGCAACAGCGACTCGGCCAGCGCCACCTCACCGTGCGTGGCGAACAGGGCCCGCCCGGCCGCGGCCTGCTTCGCCTCGGCCTCCAGCGCGTCCAGCGTCGCCGAGTCGGCCCCGTCGAGCTGGTCGCGCATGGCGCGCCACTGCTTCTCCCGCTCGGCACCGGTGAGCGCGCCCAGGTACACCGACGCGTATGGGCCACGCCTCTCGTACAGCGGTCGGATGAAGTCCAGCCGCACCGGTCACCACCTCCGCTTCTCCACGCCGAGCCCGAGTGCCTTCGCCACCTCGGCCACGTTGGCGTACCGGCGATCGGGGAGGGACCCGACCATGTCCGCCACCCGGTCCGGCGCGCCCGCACGCTCCGCATGGCTCACCAGGTCGTCCTTCGACGCGGGCCACTTGCAGTCGCTGAGCCACTTGGCCAACTCGCTACGGATGTCGACGCCCCGCTGGGTGATTCCGGCAGGCGTGCCGGGCTCGTGACCGGGCGGGTACGACTGCTCCGACCGCTCGCCGGGCGCCGGCATGTCCTCGGGCTCCTTCCATTCCTCGGCGTGCGTCGTGCCGCCGCCGCGGACCATGCCCTTGGTCTCGTGCTTCTGCTGGTCGTCCAGACGGGGGCCGTGCTTGTCGCTCCCACGTTGTTCCATCGTTCCCTCACTCCTCTCAACTGCGCCCCTACCCCCGCTTTCGTGGGCAAACATCGCGAGTGTGTACCCTGCCGACCGTGTTCGATCCCGACGTCAGCATCGTGACGGCCCGGCTCACACTGCGGCCGTTCGGCCCTCAGGACGCCGCCCGGATCCGGTCGATCGTGGAGTCCGGCGTGCGGTTCCTCCCGCCCGGCGCCCCCTCCCACGTCTCCGGCGTCGCCCCGTGGCTGGCGCACGGCGTGCACGAGCTCCGCAAGTCAGGTCAGGGCGTCCATCTGGCCATGACGGACGTCGACGGGGTCGTGGTGGGCGCCATCAGCCTGTTCAAGACCTCGTGGAGCGCGGGCACGACCGAGGTCGGGTACGGCGTGCACCCCCTCTACCGGGGCCGCGGCCTGGCCACCGAGGCGGTGCGCGGTCTGGTCGAGTGGGTGTTCGAGACCACCGAGCTGCGCAGGATCGACCTGACGGCCAACCTGGACAACGCCGCCTCGCTGCGCGTCGCCCAGAAAGCGGGCTTCACCTGGGAAGGCGTGCTGCGTTCCGCGGTCATGGACGACGACGGCCAGCATGATCTGGTCGTGTTCGGCCTGCTGCGCGGCGACGGCCGCCGCCCGGCTCCCACGCTGCCCCGGGCGGAGCTGCGTACCCAGCGGCTGCTGCTGCGCCCGCTCGCGCCCGCCGACGTGCCCGACCTGGCCGCCACCGCGGCGGACCCGCTCACCCAGGCCAGGACGGGAGTACCGCGCGGCTACACCGAGGAGCACGCGCGGACGTTCATCGAGAGCGTCGAGCGGCTCCGGCTGCGGGGTGCGGGCATCGGCTGGGCGGCCGTACATCCGGCGACTGGCCGGTTCGCCGTGAACGTGGACCTCAGGGACATCGATTGGACGAACCGGACAGCCGAGGTCGGCTACATGACGGCCCCATGGGCACGCGGCCGCGGCTACGCCGGCGAGGCCGTGCTGGCGGTCGCGCGCTGGCTGTTCGAGAGCCAGGGCTTCCACCGGCTCCAGCTGCGCGCGGCCGTCGGCAACCCGGAGTCCCAGCGGGTGGCCGAGAAGGCGGGGTTCACCCGCGAGGGCGTCGCCCGCGCCAGCCTCGCCGGCGAGGACCTCGTCGTCTTCAGCCTCGTCCCCTCCGATCTCGTCTAGGGAGCAACTGCTCTGTGTCGATGGTCGCGCTCGCACGGGGCTCCGCTGGTTACGCAAGCTGCCGCTCTCCGCCCCAGGCTCGCCGCTCTGTGTCGGTGGTCGCGCTCGCACGGGGCTCCGCTGGTTACGCAAGCTGCCGCTCTCCGCCCCAGGCTCGCCGCTCCGACCTGGCCCGGGGGCATACCGGCCTGACCCTTGCACCCTTTGTGAAACTCCGCCGCAACCGTCACCCTTGAGGTGGAGGAGAGTGAGGCGCCATGATCACGGTTGTCGGCTGGGACGGATCCGAGCTGTCGGCCAAGGCGGTGGACCGGCTGCACGAGGCGAGGCTCGTTGTGGGACCCGACGCCATCGTCGGGCAGCTCACGCTGACGGCGCAGACCGCGGCCGACGAGTCGCTGCTCCAGACACTCGACGACCACCTCGAACAGGGCGAAGGTCCCGCCGTCGTGATCGCGGAGGGCGATCCCGGCTTCTTCGGCGTCGTGCGCACGCTGCGGGCGCACGGCATCAAACCCGAGGTGCTGCCCGCGAAATCGCTGGTCACGCGGGCTTTCGCCTGCGCCGGGCTCAACTGGGAGGACGCGCTCGTCGTCGCCCCGGCCGGCCCGCACCAGCTCAACCGCGCGGTGAACGCCTGCCGCGCCCATCCCAAGGTCGCCTTGCTCGTCGCGCCGGGCGTGGGCCCCGGTGAGATCGCCAGGGAGCTGGCCCCGACCACGCCCCGCGCGCTGATCGTCTGCGAGGACCTCGGCGGCCCCGACGAGCGGGTCACGCACAGCCGCATGGGCGAGGCCACGACCCGGCCGTGGAAGGATCCCGACGTGGTGCTCGTCATCGACCCGCTGCACCAGCCCAAGGAGCACAGCTGGGTGGCCGGGGCGCAGCCGGGTCCCGCCGAGTGGGCGCTGCCGTTCGAGAGTAGGATCCCGGCGGAGGCGCGGGCGTACATCCTGGCCAAGCTGGGCCCCAGGCTCGGTGACCTGGTGTGGGACGTGGGCGCCGGCGTCGGCGAGATCGCCGTGGAATGCGCCAGGATGGGCGCGGCCGTCGTGGCCGTCGAGCGCGAGGAGTCTTTGTGCGCCAAGTTGCGCGCCAACGTGCTCGAGCACGGTGTGAAGGTGGCCTTGACCAGGGGACAGGCGCCGCCGGCGCTGGAGCCGCTGCCCGACCCGGACGCGGTGTTCGTGGGCGGCGGCGGGCCGGACGTGGTCGTGGCCTGCGCGGCGCGCCGCCCGCGCTCGCTCGTGTGCGCGCTCAACAAGATCGAGCAGGTCTCGGCCGTGCTGGAGCGGCTGCGCGAGCAGGGCTACCGGGGCGAGGGCACCCAGATCCTGGCCTCGAAGCTGACGCTCAACCCCGACGGCTCGCACCGTTTGACCACCGCGGACCCCGTGTTCGTGGTGCATGCGACGCCATTGCACGCAGCGTGACCTGTTCCGTACCGGGGCCTATCGGTTATCCTCTCGTGACTTTGTCCCCCGTAATGGAGATTCCCTCACGATGAAGCCGCCGCTCCTGCTGATCGGGCAGGGCTCGCACGATGACGCCTACGCTGCGGAGTTCGGTAGGTTCGTCCACCGTCTCCGCTGCCGCCTCGACCATTTGGCCGCCGATGTCTCTGGCGGCTACCTGGAGCGGGCCACGCCGCGGCTGAGTGATTCCGTCGCCTCCCTGGTCGCCAGGGGGCACCACCGCCTTGTGGCGCTGCCGCTGAGCCTCAGCCGGGTCAGCGACGACTTCAGCGCCGCCATGGAGCTGGAGCAGAAGCGGCACCCGACGCTGATGTACGACTACGGCCGCCCGCTCGGGCCCGACCCCCGGGTGCTCGCGCTGCTGGCCGAGCGGCTCAACGAGGCCGCCGCCGAGATCTCCAAGCCGGCGCGCCCGCTCGAGCTCGTGGGCGCCCGGCCCCGGCTACGTGCCGTCGACACCCTGCTCGAGGAGTCCCTGCACGTGGAGCCGGGCGAGACCGCTGTCGTCCTGGTGGGCGAGGGCTCGACGGACGCGGCCGCCAACGCCGAGGTCCACCGGGTGTCCAGGTTGTTCTGGGAGATGCACGCCTACGACTTCATGACCGTGGAGACCGCGTTCGTGTCGGTCACTCCTCCGGGGGTGCCCGGCGGGCTGGAGCGCTGCCGCCGCCTGGGGGCCAAGCGGGTGATCGTGGTGCCCTACCTGCTGTTCGCGGGCGGCATGCTGGAGCGCGTGTGGGCGCAGGCGCTGGCCTACGGCGCGGGACATCCCGATCTCGACATCCGCTGCGCCGAGGTGATCGGCGACTGCGAGACCCTGGCCGACGTCGTGATCGACCGATACGAGGAAGCGCTCCAGTTCGTTCCGTAGGCCTTCCGACCTCATCCCCTCAGCCTTCCCACCCTGAAGGCCTGTCAGTGGAGGTACGCCATGCTCGCTGAGACGCTCGCCGCGATCCGCCCCGCCGATCCGGTGGCGGTCGCCGAGGCCCGTGCTCACCAGGATCGCCTCACCAAGCCCCGCGGCTCGCTCGGCGCCCTGGAGGAGCTCGCGATCCGCCTCGCGGGCGCTGCGGGCCTCTGCCCGCCGCCGATGCCCGCTCCCGCGGCGCTGGCTATCTTCGCGGCCGACCACGGCGTGCACGCCCGCGGCGTCACCCCGTGGCCGCAGGAGGTCACGGTGCAGATGGTGGCCAACTTCCTGGCCGGCGGCGCGGTCGCCAACGCTTTCGCCGCCCAGGCCGGCGTGTCCGTGACCGTGGTCGACGTCGGCGTCGCCGCCGACCTGCCCGACGCGCCCGGCCTGGTCAAGCACAAGATCGGGTACGGCACCGCCGACCTGTCGCAGGGGCCCGCCATGACCGTCGACCAGGCCGTCCGAGGGCTGGAGGCCGGGATCACGGTGGCCCGCGACCTGGTGGCCTCGGGGGCGCGCTGCCTGATCACCGGCGACATGGGCATCGCCAACACCACCGCCTCCGCCGCCCTGATCGCCGTCTTCACCGGGAAGGACGCGGCCGAGGTGACCGGCAGGGGCACCGGGATCGATGACGAGACGCACGCCCGCAAGGTGGCCGTCGTCCGCGACTCCCTGCGGATGAACGGCCTGCCGGCCGACGTGTCCTCCGCGAGCGAGGCGCTGCGCGCGCTGGCCGCCGTCGGCGGCTACGAGCACGCCGCCCTCGCGGGTTTCATCCTGGGCGGCGCGGCGGCCCGCGTCCCGGTGATCCTGGACGGCGTCATCGCCGGCGCCGCCGCGCTCGTGGCCGCCGCGCTGGACCCGGCCGCGCCCGACCACTGCGTCGCCGGGCATCGCTCGGCCGAGCCCGGCCACGCCGCCGCGCTCACCCACCTCGGGCTGCGCCCCCTGGTGGACCTGGAGATGCGGCTCGGCGAGGGCACCGGCGGGCTGCTCGCCCATCCGATGGTGTGCGCGGCCGTGCGGGTGATGCACGATGTGGCCACGTTCGACTCGGCAGGAGTGACCGAGAAGCCGGAGTGATGGAGGTCGGGTTTGTCCCGTTATGGCGCGATGTATGGCCCGGATGTCACGTTCTTGGGTGTGGACCGCTGCGACGTCGGCGACCCGGCGAGCTACGAGGGCGCCGACGTGGTGATCATCGGGGCTCCGTTCGACGGCGGCACCTCCAACCGGCCCGGCGCCAGGTTTGGCCCGAACGCGTTGCGCCAGGCCTGCTACCTGCCCCACGACGGGTCCAGGCCGAGCCTGGCGCTGCGCGTGGACGCGCTGAAGGACCTGCGCGTCCTCGACGCCGGTGACGTGGAGTGCTATTCGGGCGACGTCGAGGGCTCGCTGACGGCGATCGAGGAGGCCGTGCACCGCGTCGCCGCCTCGGGCGCGATCCCGCTGGTGCTGGGCGGTGACCATACGATCGCGCTGCCCGACGCGCGCGGCACGGCCAGGGCTCACGCGCCGGGCCGCACCTCGATGATCCACTTCGACGCGCACGCCGACACCGGCGACCACACCTTCGGCCACCACCTGTACGGCCACGGCCAGCCGATGCGGCGGCTCATCGAGTCGGGCGCCATCCGCGGCGACCGGTTCCTGCAGATCGGGCTGCGCGGCTACTGGCCCGAGCCCGCGACGCTCGAATGGATGGCGCGGCGGAACATGCGCTCGTACGAGATGACCGAGGTCGTCGCGCGCGGGCTCGACGAGGTGCTGACGGAGTCGTTCCAGATCGCGCTCGACGAATGCGACCAGGTCTTCCTGTCCGTCGACATCGACGTCTGCGACCCCGGCCACGCGCCCGGCACCGGCACGCCCGAGCCGGGCGGGCTCACGGCCAGGCAACTCCTCGACGCGGTGCGCAGAATCTGCTACGAGCTTCCTGTGGCGGGGATGGAGCTGGTGGAGGTGGCGCCGCCGTATGATCATGCGGACATCACCGCGTACCTTGGGAACCGGGTTATTCTTGAGGCGCTGTCAGCGATGGCCAGACGCCGGAAGGACGATGAGGGCGGGCCGCGCTGGGATCCCCGTCGGCCACTTCTCGATGGTCGTTAACCCAGGCGCAGCAAATGAAGGATTGAGAGCCGGTAGGTTTACCTCCTAAACACAACCTTCGCGAATGGGAGATTCCCCTCATGGGTCCCTACCTCCTCGGCCTGCGGCTTTCCGGCCGCCGGGTGCTCGTCGTGGGCGGCGGCCGCGTCGCGCAGCGGCGTGTCCCCGCGCTGCTAGAGGCCGGTGCGGAGGTCACCGTCGTGTCGCCGAGCGTGACTCCGGCGCTCGACGACCTGATCGCTGCCGGGCGGGTCACCTGGCACGCCCGGCCCTACGAGGTCGGCGACTGCGACGGGGCCTGGCTCGTCCAGGCCTGCACCGACGAGAGATCCGTCAACACCGCGGTCGCCGCCGAGGCGGAGGCCAAGCGCGTGTGGTGCGTGCGGGCCGACGACAAGGACGCCTCCGCCGCCTGGACGCCCGCCTCGGGGCGGGTCGACGAGATCAGCGTGGCCGTCACCGCGGGCGGCGACCCGCGCAGAGCCGCCGGCATCAGGGACGCGGTCGTCGAGGCGCTGCGTGACGGCACGGTCGAGGCCCGGCGCAACCGTACGAAACCGGTCGGCGTGGCCCTGGTCGGCGGCGGGCCCGGCGACCCCGGCCTGATCACTGTGCGGGGGCGGCAGCTCCTGGCACAGGCCGACGTGGTGGTGGCAGACCGGCTGGCCCCCCGCGCCCTGCTCGATGAGCTCGCGCCCGACGTCGAGCTGGTGGACGCCGCGAAGGTGCCCTATGGCCGGTCGTTGTCCCAGGAGACGATCAACGAGCTGCTCGTGGACCGGGCCAGGCAGGGCAAGTTCGTGGTCCGGCTCAAGGGCGGCGACCCGTTCGTGTTCGGGCGGGGCGGCGAGGAGATGATCGCCTGCGCCCGGGCCGGCATCCCCGTGCTGGTCGTGCCCGGCATCACCAGCGCCGTGGCGGTGCCCGCGGCGGCCGGGGTGCCGGTGACGCATCGCGGCGTCAGCCAGGAGTTTCACGTGATCTCGGTGCACGTGGCGCCGGACGACCCCAAGTCGACCGTCGACTGGCCCGCGCTGGCCCGTTCCGAGGGCACGCTGGTGCTGATGATGGCGGTCGAGCGGCTGGCGAAGGTGGCTGAGGCACTCGTTCGCGACGGACGTTCTCCGGAGACTCCCGTAATGGTGGTACAGGACGGTACCCTTCCGACCCAGCGGGCGGTTATCGCCTCGCTTTCCACCGTGGCCGACCGCGTGTCCGCGGCTGGGATACGGCCGCCGGCGATCGTCATCGTCGGCGACGTCGTCAGGGTCGGCCAGGAGGTCGAGATGGTTCGAGCGGAGCGCTTGCCGTGAACACGGCCATGGATGACGGACGACCGGAGTCGCTGGGGGAGCAGACGTTGAGCTTCCGGCCAGTGCGGGACGACGACGACACGTTCGACGCCTTCGCCCCGGCCGGCGGAGCCAAGGCCACGCGGCCTGACGACCCACGTCCGGCCGGCGGCCGGACCGGGCACGAGGAGCCGGCGCCCGAGGACAGTCGGCCCGGCCGGGCCGAGCCGCCGGCTGGTGACGAGCGGGTCGGCCGTCCGGGGCCGTCGGCGGGTGATGGGCGGGCTGGCCGTCCAGGGCCGTCGGCTGGTGATGGGCGGGCCGGCCGCGAGGAGCCGCGGGCCCAGGAGGCGGGCGCGCCTGGTGAGTCCCCCCAGGGCGAGGCCGTCGCCGACCGTTCCGGCGCCCAGAAGCCCGCCGAGGCCGTGAACTTCTTCGCTCCCCGCCGACCCGCCACCGGCACCGGCCGCTCCGCACCGGAGCCGCCGCCCGCCTCCGCGGGGCGTTCCACAGCGGAGCCGCCGTCCGCTTCCGAGCCCGAGACGCTGTCCGCTTCCGAGCCCGAAACGCTGTCCGCTTCCGAGCCCGGAACGCTGTCCGCTTCCGAGCCCGAGACGCTCGCCGCTTCTGAGCCCGAGACGCTCGCCGCTTCTGAGCCTGAAGCGCCGGTCGCTCCCGGGCCCCGCCCGGAGCCGAGGAAGCCCGAGGCTCCCGCCGACTCGGCCCCGTCCGGTGGGCCCTCCCTTTTCGTGAAACCTGCCGCACTCGACGGCCCGGCCGTCGGCGAGACCTCCGCCGAGCAGCAGATGCTCGCCCGTGACGAGCCGGCGACCGCACCGGCCGCCGAGCAATCGGACGGCGAGCTGCTGAACATCGAGCAGCCGGTGGACGCGGGACCGTCTGACGAGCCACCAGGCGATGCGGAGGCGCCCGGCGAGGAGCCGCACTCTCAGGAGCCGTCTGCCGGGGAAACGGCCGACGCGAAGGCATCGCCGGACGCTGAGGCATCGGACGCTGAGGCATCGGACGCTGAGGGCCTGCACGACGCTGACGAATCGCAAGACGCTGACGAGTCGCATGTCGAAGATCGGCCGTCACCCGAGGATGAGCCGGTCGCAGCGGAAGAGCAGCCGCCCGCCGGCGATCCGCCCGCTGAGGGACCCGGCGCCGACGAGCCCGAAACCCCCGAGCCCGAAACGCACGAGCCTGAAGCCCATGAGCCTGAGGCCGGCAGCTTGGGATCCGACGGGAACGAAGGCTCTGGCGAGGCCTCGGCGACCCGTACCGAGGAGTTGCCGGCAGAGGCGGCCGAGGCACTCGCGGCGGCACTCGGCACGTTGCGGGAAAGCGTCGCCGACCTCCGCTTCGGCCTGGACCTGCCCGGTGCCGAGGAGGCCAGGCAAGCGCAGGCCGACCTGCTGACCCAGCTCGAGGACTACGTGCTGCCCCGGGTCAAGACCAGCACCGCCCCCGCCCTCATCGTGGTCGCGGGCTCGACGGGCGCGGGCAAGTCCACCCTGATCAACTCCCTCGCCGAACGCAACGTCTCGCGCACCGGCGTACGCCGCCCGACCACCGGCACCCCCGTGCTGGTCTGCCACCCCGAGGACCGCGACTGGTTCACGGAGGGCGAACTGCTCGGCAATCTGGAGCGGCTCGACCAGCCCTCCCCGAACTCCGGGATGCGCGGCATCGTCATCGTCGCGACGGAGAAGCTCCCGCAGGGCGTCGCGCTGCTCGACACCCCCGACATCGACTCGGTGGTCGAGGAGCACCACGATGTCGCACACCGCATGCTCGACGCCGCCGACCTGTGGATCTTCGTGACCACGGCGGCCCGATACGCCGACGCCCCCGCCTGGAACCTGCTGAAGCTGGCCAAGGAGCGCGGCGCCCGCCTGGCCATCGTGTTGTCGCGGGTACAGCAGAGGTCCGCCGACGTGGTGCTGAAGCATTTCGTCCGGATGCTCACCGAATACGGCCTGGGCGAGATCGACCGGTTCGTGATTCACGAGTCGAAGGTCGAGGACGGCAGGCTGCCCGACAGCGAGGTCACCGACCTGCGAATGTGGCTGGCCGAGCTGTCGGTGGACGAAGAGCGGCGCGCCCAGGCCGTACGCGAGACGCTCAACGGCGTGCTTGACAGCTTCCGCACCCGCGTACCGGCGCTGGCCAAGCATCTGGAGGCGCAGGCCGCGTTCAGGACCGAGCTGCGCAGCGACGTGGAGGCGGCTTTCTTCAGCGCGCTCAGCGCGATCGACAAGGCGTCGAAGAATGGCTCGCTGCTGCACGGCGAGGTGCTGGCCCGCTGGCAGGACTTCGCCGGCTCGGGCGATCTGATGCGCTCGCTGCGGCTGCGCAAGCGCGGCAGGGCCGCCAGGCAGGCACCCGAACGGGTGCTGGCATTCAAGGCGGCGATCCGCACCGGCCTGGAGTCGGTGATCGTGGCCGCCGCCAACCGTGCCGCTGAGGAGGTGGCCGCGCGCTGGCGGCACCGCTCGGAGCTAGGGGCCAAGCTCGGCGAGGGCCTCGACAGGCCTTCGGACGATCTCGTACGGCACACCAGTCGGGCCATCGCGTCCTGGCAGGAGCACCTGAGCGAGCTGGTGCGGACAGAGGGTGTGGCCAAGCGGTCGGTGTCGAAGCTGGTGTCGTTCGATCCCGACTCGCTGTCACTGATCTTCATGGTCGCGATGTTCCACGGCAGCAACGGCGAAGGCGTGCCGCATCGGCTGGTCAACGCCCTGCTGGGCGCGGAGTCGCTGCGCGGCATCGGCGCCAAGGCGCTGAGCGACCTGCGGGCCAGGATCGGCATGCTGTTCGACCAGGAAGCGCTGCGTTATGCGCAGGCGCTCGATTCCGCGGGCATTCCCGACGAGTCCGTCGCGACTCGGCTTTACCAGGCAACGTACAACCTTGAGGTCGCTCGATGACCACGATGACCACCAGGCCGGGCCTCGCCGCGCGGCTGACCGCGCTCACCAAGGTGGTGGAGCTGGGCCCGGGGCGGCTCGACAGGAAGCTGCTTAACGAGGCCGGCGCGCTGCTGCAGCGGGCCGGAGAACGCCTCAAGCTGTCGTCCGAGCACACCGTCGTCGCCCTTGCGGGCGGCACGGGCAGCGGGAAGTCGTCGCTGTTCAACGCGATCTCCGGGCTGGAGCTGTCGCCCACCGGCGTACGCCGGCCGACCACGGCCCGCACCCACGCCTGCGTCTGGGGACTGGAGGGCGCGGCGCCGCTGCTCGACTGGCTGCAGATCCAGTGGCGGCACCGCTTCTCCCGGGCCAGCGCGCTCGACAAGGGCGACAGCCAGCTCCACGGGCTCATCCTGCTGGACCTGCCCGACCACGACTCGATCAGGGCACTGACCGACACCGAGGCCGACCGGCTCATCGGTCTGGCGGACCTGGTGGTGTGGGTGCTCGACCCGCAGAAGTACGCCGACGCCTCCACGCACCGGCGCTACGTGACGGAGCTGGCGGGGCATGACGCGGTGACGGTGTTCGCGCTCAACCAGGCCGACCGGCTCACCACCGAGGAGCTGGCCGAGCTGGTCATCGACCTCAACGACCTGCTGCGCCGTGAGGGCGTCGAGCATCCGAGCGTCGTACCCACCTCGTCGGTCAGCGGGCGCGGCATCGAGAGCCTCAAGAGCGTCATCGCGACCGCCGTCGCCCGCCGGCGTGCCGCCATCCAGAAGCTCGAGGCGGACCTGCACCGATTGGAGCAGCGTCTGGCCGAGGCCATGCCGCTGGGCGAGTCCTTGACCGCCCCGTCGTCGGTCGACGAGGCCCGCAGGATGGGGCTGACCGACGCGTTGTGCGACGCGGTGGGCGTTCCGGCCGTGGGCGAGGCCATGGAGAACGTCTACGCGGAGCGGTCCAGCCAGTGGGTCGGGTGGCCGTATCCACGGTGGTTCGACAAGTTCCGCTCCGATCCGTTGAAGAGCCTGCGTCTTGAGGACGTGGGGGATGAGATCCGCGGCATCACGGCGGGCTCGGTCAGCGCCCAGTCGGCCGAGGTGGCCAACGCCGTCCACGCGCTGGCCGACGGGCTGTCCATGGGCATGCACCCGGTGTGGCGTACGGCGGTGCACCAGGCGGCCAGGTCCCGCGCGGGCCAGTTGCCACAGGCCCTGACCGAGGACCTCACGGAGGTGGCGCCCCAGCTCGACCGGGTGCCGGGGTGGTGGCGGCTGCTCAAGGTGTGGCAATACTTCCTGGTGGCGGCATTCCTGGCCGGGGCGGCCTGGCTGGCGGTCGGCCTGATCATGCCCGGCCGGCTGCCGGCTGGGCTGGAGCTGCTGGGCGACAGCGCGGCGCTGCCGTGGGTGGGGCTCATGATGGCTTCGGTGCTGGGCCTGGGCGCGCTGTCGGGCATCGCGTCCCGCAACTTCGTGGAGCTGGGGGCGTCGAAGGAGCGGGAACGGCTCGAGCGCGAGATGAGGCGCCGGGTCGCGGCCGTGTCGGCGACGATGGTCGTGGAGCCCGTCGAACGCGAGCTGACCCGCCACCACGCCTTCTACACGGCTCTGCGCGATCTGTCCGGCTGACACCTCGTCCTGCACCCTCTTGCCGGCCGGGACCGGCGTCTCGGCCGGCGGGTGCGGCGGGCGGATGTCCTTGGCTTGCGTGCTGGGGCGGGCGGATCTCCGGGGGGCGTGGATTGTGTCCACAGGCTCAACCCGCGCCGACACCTTCATCCACAGAATCCCGTTCGCCCGCCCCTGCACCCACCCCCTCACGGCACCGTAGGGCCAGGTCGCGGGCAGCCCGCCCGCCGCATGGGGAGGCATGGGATGAACGACATCTACATCACGCTCACCGGCAACGTCGCAGCAGAGCCCCGGCAATACACCTTCGATGACGGCCTCAGGGTCACCTCGCTGAAGGTGCTCACTTCGCACCGTTACTTCGACAAGAAGACAGGCCAGTGGACCGATGGCGAGCGGGTCTGCTTCACCGTCCGCTGCTGGCGCGCCTTGGGAGAGAACGTCGCCACGTCCGTACGGGCGGGGCAGCCTGTGGTGGTATCGGGCAGGCTCCGCATCCGCGAGTTCGGCCAGGAAGGCGACCGCCGTTTCATGCCTGAGATAGAGGCCAGCGCGGTGGGCCACGACCTGCGCTGGGGCACCGGAGTCTTCACCAAGCCGGAGCGGGGCGCCGGCGTGGCCTCGATGAGCAGGGAAATGCGTGACCGCCTGGACGAGGAAACCCAGGACTGGGCCATGGGCTCCCGGCCCCTCCGCTCTCTCCCTCGACCCGGCGCCGCGCCCACCGAAAGCCACCCTGTCCGCGTGCTTGGGCCGGAGGGCGCGAACGACAGCGCCGGCGATGAAGACGACCAGAACGTCGAGCCGCTGACGACCGAGGAGCGTGCGGCAGCGTAGAACACCGAGCCAGCAGGGGGCGCCGTCGGCCACATGCGGTGCTCCCTGGTGCTTCGGGGCGCCAAGGTGCTGAGGGCGCTGAGGGCGCTGGGGCGCTGAGGTGCTGAGGGCGCTGAGGGCGCTGAGGGCGCTGGGGCGCTGGGGCGCTGGGGCGCTGAGGGCGCTGAGGTGCTGAAGGTGCTGAAGGTGCTGAAGGTGCTGAGGCGCTGGAGCGTTGGGAGCGGTGACGTGTGACGGCGCTGACTTTGGGGGCGCTGAGGTGTTGGGCGTCGGGACGGCCGCTAAGGCGCAGGCGGTTGAGCCGTTGATGATGCGCGCAGGGGAGTTGGCTAAGGGAGGGGGAGGAGGAGGGGAGGGGGCACCGGCCGAAATCCCGTTGATCGCCCCGAGGGCGGCCGATGGCGTTGACCCGTGTGGCGGCCCGCGTCAGATCGCGACCGCATCTGTCAGGCCCAAATCACGCCCCGCACCATGGCTGCTCCTTTCCAGCACGGCCCGCTCGCGGATTGAGCAGGTGTGGTCTCTGTCAACGTATCGGTTCCCATCGCGCAACGCACACTCCGCAATTATTGTGTTACACATCGTTAGTCAAGGAGGAGACGAGATGGCGGCGACCAGTCACGCCTCGATAAAGTCTCGCAACGGTGTGTCAACACTGGTCGACCGCTGGCCGTTGCTAGGGCAACGCCGCCCACTCGTGATCTACTTGTGCGCGATAGTGGCTCTCGATCTCGTCGCGATCATGGTGTTCGCGTCCAGCACCGAGTTCCGGTGGCCGGATATGGGCACGTTTGCTGCCCTCATGGGGTGTGGCATGGTCTGCATCGAGGCCACCAGACGCCTGGGGATGCCTGCCGGGGTCTCGCGCGACCTGCTGTCGGCCTGGTGGCTGCCGGTGGCCTTGCTCTTGCCCCCCGTCTACGCACTGTTCGCGCCGATCGTGCTGCAGGTCCTGCTGCAGCTACGAGTCCGGGCCACGGTGCTGCACCGCCGGGTGTTCACCTCGGCCGCCATCGGCCTGGCCGGGTGTTCGGCATCGGTCCTGTTCCACGGGTTCGTCCCGGCCCCGTCGGCGTTGTCCCGCGGCAGTGGCCCGCCCATCATGTACGCGGTGGCGGCCGCCGTGCTCTTCTCGTTGCTCAACATCGCGCTCATCGCCATCGCCGCCCACATGGCCAACCCGGACATCACCTGGCCGGAGGTGCTGTGGGATCGGGAGAGCGTGCTGCTGGACATCGTCGAGCTGTGCCTCGGAGTCACGGTGTCGATCGCCTGCGGCCTCAACCTCGCCCTGCTTCTGCTCGCCCTTCCGCCGGTGGTGCTCCTGCAACGCAGCCTTCTGCATGCACAGCTCCAGGCGGCGGCACGTACGGACGCGAAGACCGGCTTGCTGAACGCCGCCGCCTGGCAACGCGAGGCCGACACGGAGATCGTCCGCGCCCGCCGCACCGGTGACACGCTGGCGCTTCTGATCATCGACATCGACCACTTCAAACGCGTCAACGACGCGCACGGCCACCTGGTCGGCGATCAGGTCCTGGTCGGGGTGGCGGCCGCGTTGCGCAGCCAACTGCGCGACTACGACGTGGTGGGGCGTTTCGGCGGTGAGGAGTTCGTCGTCCTGCTGCCCGGCGCCGACATTCACGAGGCCCGGCAGGTCGCCGAGCGCCTGCGCACCCGCATCGGCCACATGGCCATCCCCGCCGATGACACCCTCGTCAAGGTCACCATTTCGGCGGGTGTCGCGTTGATGAGCGTCCACGGCGATGAGCTGATCGATCTGCTGGCCGCCGCCGATCTGGCGCTGTACCGAGCGAAGGAGCTGGGCCGCGACCGCGTCTGCATCCCAGCCGTCCACCCCCCGCCCCGCCCCCTCCCCGAGGAACCCTGCTGACCGCGCCGGCACCTGTCCCTACAGGTCTGGCAAGGTCTCACAGGCGGACGTTCGCACGCGCCGGTTGAAGGGCGGTGTTCGCGCCAGCGCTGCGGTGCAGTCCCGTGGCCTGGTGCAGGGAGTCTGGCCGCAGCGCTGCGGTGCCATTCCGTGGCCTGGTGCTGGGCATCTGACGGTGTCGCCCAGCGTCTGGCCTGGTCGTGTCGGGGCCTGGGGCGCTCCTGGGGAGGAGCGGCGGAAGCCCGGGTCGGGAGCCCCTAAGCTAGAGGACATGCCGGAGTACATCTACACGCTGCAGCGCGTGCGCAAAGCGCACGGCGACAAGGTTGTCCTTGACGACGTCACGCTGTCGTTCCTGCCCGGAGCCAAGATCGGTGTCCTGGGGCCGAACGGCACCGGGAAGTCGACGCTGCTCCGGATGATGGCCGGCCTGGAGCAGCCGTCCAACGGCGAGGCCCGGCTCATGCCCGGCTTCACGGTCGGCATGCTCCAGCAGGAGCCGCCGCTCAACGAGGAGAAGACCGTCCTCGGTAACGTCCAGGAGGGCGTAGCCGAGACGATGGCGATGCTTCATCGCTTCAACGAGATCGCCGAGCAGATGGCCACCGACTACAGCGACGAGCTGATGAACGAGATGGGCAAGCTGCAGGATCAGCTGGAGCATCGCAACGCTTGGGATCTTGACAGCCAGCTGGAGCAGGCGATGGACGCCCTGCGGTGCCCGCCGCCCGACGCCGAGGTGACCAAGTTGTCCGGTGGCGAGCGGCGCCGGGTCGCGCTGTGCAAGCTGCTGCTGGAGGCGCCCGACCTGCTGCTGCTCGACGAGCCCACCAACCACCTCGACGCCGAGAGCGTGCAGTGGCTGGAGCAGCACCTGGAGAAATACGCCGGCACCGTGCTGGCCGTCACCCACGACCGCTACTTCCTCGACAACGTCGCCGGCTGGATCCTGGAGTTGGACCGCGGCCGCGCCTACGCCTACGAGGGCAACTACTCCACCTACCTGGAGCTCAAGGCCCAGCGGCTCAAGGTCGAGGGGCAGAAGGACGTCAAGCGCAAGAAGCGCTTGGAGGACGAGCTCGAGTGGGTCCGGTCCAACCCGAAGGCCCGCCAGACCAAGAGCAAGGCCCGCCTCCAGCGCTACGAGGAGATGGCGGCCGAAGCGGATAAATACCGCAAGCTGGACTTTGAGGAGATCCAGATCCCGCCGGGCCCGCGCCTGGGCACCACGGTGATCAAGTCCGACGAGCTCACCAAGGGCTTCGGTGACCGGCTGCTGATGGAAGGGCTGACGTTCGACCTGCCCCGCAACGGCATCGTCGGCATCATCGGCCCCAACGGCGTCGGCAAGACCACGCTGTTCCGCATGATCACCGGTGGCGAGACGCCTGACAAGGGGTCGATCACGGTCGGCGACACCGTCAAGATCTCATACGCGGACCAGAGCCGCGGCGGCATCGACCCGAACAAGAATGTCTGGGAGGTCGTCTCCGACGGGCTCGACCACATCAAGGTCGGCAACGTGGAGATGCCGTCGCGGGCGTACATCGCGGCGTTCGGTTTCAAGGGCCCTGACCAGCAGAAGAAGGCGGGGGTCCTGTCGGGTGGCGAGCGCAACCGGCTCAACCTGGCGCTCACCCTCAAGCAGGGCGGCAACGTCCTGCTGCTCGACGAGCCCACCAACGACCTCGACACGGAGACGCTGTCTTCGCTGGAGAACGCCCTGTTGGACTTCCCGGGCTGCGCCGTCATCACCTCGCACGACCGGTGGTTCCTCGACCGCATCGCCACGCACATCCTGGCGTGGGAGGAAGGCTCCAACTGGTTCTGGTTCGAGGGCAACTTCGCCGACTACGAGAAGAACAAGATCGAACGGCTGGGTGCCGACGCGGCGCGCCCGCACCGGGTGACGTACCGGAAGCTGCACCGCGACTGAGTCGCGCGAATCAACAGGCGTGTGAGCGGCCGGCCCGCTCACACGCCTGTTGTCGTGTGAGCGGCGGACATGTCCGCCCGCTGTGGGTGGACATGTCGCCCACAGCGCCCGACCTCGAGACCGGTCAACCGCTAGAATCAAATTCTAGGATTGGTCTGGAGTGAGGAGTCGTGCGTTGGACCTGGAACTGGACGGCCTCGAGGTGACCTTCGACCACACGGCCGTGGCCGCGCCCCGGATCAGGGACCTGCTGGCCATTTACCGCGATCTGCTCGGCGGGCGGCACCTCGGCGGCGGTGGCGACAACCAGGTCGCCGGCTACCGGACGCTGCAGCTCTCGTATGCCAACGGGAGCAAGGTCGAGCTCATGGAGCCCCTGGCCGGCTCGGCCTTCTTCGACAGCTTCTTCGAGCTCACCCGGGGCCGCGGCGGTGTCCACCATCTGAACTTCCACGTCGACGATCTCACCGCGGCCGTCGCCCGGCTCACCGGCCGCGGTTACCGCCTGCACGGGCTCAATCGGTCCGATCCGCGCTGGCAGGAGGTGTTCCTGCACCCGAAGGAGGCGCACGGCGTCTTGATCCAGCTCGCCCAGCCCGGTCCGAGGGACATTGCCGATTGGCGGCCGACCTTGGAGGACGTGCTGTCCGGCCGCGGCTGGGACGGCAACGGCGTCCCCAGTCCTTGAGGGCTTCTCAGCCCTTGAGCCTCCAGCCCTGGAGCCCGCGCGCTGGAGTCCGTGTGCTGGAGTCCGCGCCCTCGAGTGCTCGCCCTCGAGTCCGCGTCCTGGAGTCCCGACCGACCGCCCCACCCGGCCTTCTTGGCGGGGGAGACGATTCGGACCGACTATCCGGGAAAGGTCACCAATAGGGGGAGGGATACACGATGGCGAAGTTCATGGACGTGCACACCGGATTCGCCGGCGCGACGGAGGGCCAGTTGCGCGAGGAGCACGAGCGGGACCTGGCGATCGAGGAATCCGAGGGCGTGCACTTCGAGCACGCCTGGCTCGACCCGGAGTCGGGCAAGGTGTTCTGCCTGTCGACCGGGCCGTCCAAGGAGGCGGTCCTGCGGGTGCACGAGCAGGCCGGGCATCCGACGAACGAGATCTACGAGGTTCCCGTCGAGATCGAATAGCATGCTAAAGGAGTCGGCCGCTCCGGTGGAGCTGGTCGAAAATGATCTGATCGACCGGGGCCACGCGGTCCCGGTCGGCGTACGTGAGCCAGACCACCTCGTCGATCTCGCTGCTCGGCGTCGGAGTGCCCTGGTGCCGGGCGGTGTAGCAGATCATCCGCACGATGACCCCGTCGGGGTGACTGTCGGCCTGTGCCTCGAACGTACCGAAGTACGCCGCGCTTCTCGGGACGATGGCGACGGCGAGCTCCTCGTCGATCTCCCTGACCAGCGTGTCGAGGTCGCTCTCACCCGGTTCCCGTTTGCCGCCGGGCAGGTAGTAGACGTCCTTGCCGCGCGATCGGGTGCTGAGGATCTTCCGGTCCTCCAGGTGGATCCAGGCGACTTTGTCGAAGATCGTGGTCAATGCCGTCCTTCCGTTCGTGCTCATGGGCGCCTGCCGGCCCGTCATGCCATGATCCTCCTACCGGCACGCGTCGCGCTGGAAAACATGAGGTCGTAGAGCGGGATTCTAGAATTCGTCAGCGGTACGATCCCCTCATGGCACGTAAGTCCTCGTGGGAGTGGAGCCGTACGGCACAGACCCGCAAGAGCATGCTCCAGGCGGCACGCGAGGTCTTCAGCGAGCACGGATTCGCCGACTCCAGCGTCTCCGAGGTGGTCGCCCGCGCCGGGTCCAGCGTCGGCAGCCTCTACCACCACTTCGGCGGCAAGACCGAGTTGTTCCTCGCGCTCTACGAGGACCACCAGGCGGCGCACGAGCAGGCGTCGGCGGCCAGCGTGGCCGCGGCCAAGAAGGCCGGGGTGGACGATCCGGTCGAGTTGCTGATCTCGGGGGCGCGGGCGTACCTCGACGGGGTCTGGGAGCGGCGGGACCTGGTCAGGTTGTTCATCGACGGGGATGGGCCGCCCGGGTTCGAGCTGATCCGCCGGACCAGAGGGCGGGAGTGGGTACGCCAGAACGCCGTGCTGCTCGGGGCCGGTGGGGATCCGCTCGACCGGTTCACCGTGGCCGTGTTGACCAGCATCATCGGGGAGGCCGCCCGCGAGGTCGCCACCTCCGACACGGAGGACGAGGCACGCGAGGTCATCGAGGCCGCGATGGCCCTGATCCGCAGGCTCGACCCGCTGAAGGTCCTCGAAGACGGCTGACCCACGGCTGAGGGGTGACGGGCCAGGCGCCGGGGGCGGCATGGTTGCCGCCGACGGGGGGCCGGTACGGTGGCGGACGTGGTTGAACGTACCCCGGCCCAACGGCACACCTATCCCCGCACGGTGAGATTCGCCGACATCGACTCCCAAGGCCATGTGAACAACGTGCGCTTCCTCGACTACCTGGAGGACGCCCGCTTCGGCATGTTCGCCATCGACCTCCACAACGCGGGCGAGGAGCCGTTCAAAGGCCTGGTCGTGACCCGACACGAGATCGACTACCGCCGCCCGCTGGGCTTCCGCCCCGACCCGGTGCGGGTGGAGACCTGGGTGGAGGAGATCAGACCGGTACGGTTCACCCTGCGCTACGAGATCCGCGACGACGACCAGGTCTACGTCACGGCCATGTCGGTCATCGCCGCCTACGACGTCGAGCGGGCCGCCCCGCGCAGGCTCAGCGAGAGCGAGCTGGCTTACCTCAAACGTTTCTCCGTATGAGGCGCTGGTGGATGCTGGCGCTGGGCGTCAACGCCCATGCCAGTGTCACCTTGGGGTTGTTCGCCCTACCCCTGGTCATGCCGGAAATCATGCGACATTTCGGTGTGTCGCTGACGGTGGCGGGAATCATGGCGAACGCCCCGGCCTTTGGCATCCTCCTCGCCCTCGTCGCCTGGGGAGCGCTCGCCGACCGGCACGGCGAGCGGCTGGTCCTGGGCATCGGCGTGAGTCTGGCCGCCGTGTCATTCGCCGCCGTCGCGTTCGTCGACCGGGCATGGGCCGTGGTCGTGTTGCTCGCCCTGGCCGGCGCGGCGGGCTCGGCCGCGATGGTCGGTGGCGGGCGGATCGTGCTGCGCTGGTTCCAGCCTCCCGAGCGCGGCGTCGCCATGGGCCTGCGCCAGGTCTCTTTCACGCTCGGCATGGCCGTCGGCGCGTTCACGCTGCCGCCCGTCGCCCGGGCGCACGGCCTGCCCGGCGTGCTCCTGGTCTGTGCGGGCACGAGCCTGCTCGCCGCCGTGCTGGCCGCGATCTTCCTGGCCGAGCCGCCGCACGAGCTCGCCGGCCGCGGCACGGCGCTGGCGGGCTCGCCGTACCGGCAACCGGCGTTGTGGCGGGTGCACGCCACCAGCGCGCTGCACGTGGTGCCGCAGATCGTGGTCAGCACGTACGGCGTGAGCTGCCTGGTCGAGCTCTACGGCTGGGACGATGTGGAGGCGGGGCGCTTGTTCGGCGTGGCGGCGATCGGCGGGGCCGTCATCCGCATCGCGGCGGGGCGGTGGTCCGACCGGACGGGGCTGCGCATGCGGCCCCTGCTGCTGATCACGTTCGCCAACGTCGGCGTGCTGGCGCTGCTGGCCGGCGGCACGCTCACCCGCACCTGGCTCGGGCCCGCGATGCTCGCGCTGGCCGCGGTGATGACCGTGGCCGGCAACGGGCTCGCCTACCTGGCGGCGGGCGAGCTCGCCGGCCCCGCGTCGGCGGGCAGGGTGCTCGGCACCCACAACACCATCCAGAACTCCGTTTCCCTGGTCGCCACTCCCCTGGCCGGGGTGTTGATGGAGAGCGTGGGGTTCTGGGCGGGCTTCGCGGCGGGGCTGGCGTTCACGCTGCTGTCCGTGCCCGTCGTCCCCGTCCGCGGCGAGCGCCCGAAGGGCTTATGACGACAACCACACGGCCGTGTCGGGCGGCAGCAGGTCCCGCTTGAGCGGCCCGCTCGCCATCAGTACGCTGTCGTGCTCGGGCAGGCGTACCGGCCGAGTGCCGCAGTTGATTGCGCAGATCAACCGGCCGCGGGTGAAGAAAAGTGCACCCTCGGGAGAGTCCAGCCACTCCAGGGTGTAAGGAATTTCCCTCACCACGTCCCGGCGGCAGGCCAGCGCCCGCCTGTAGAACTCGAGCGTCGAGTCGGCGTCCCCCTCCTGCTTCTCAACGCTCAACTCGGCGAACGTCGCCGGCTGCGGCAGCCACGGCTCCACCCCGCCCTGGGCGAACCCGTACGAGGGCGTGTCCACCGTCCACGGGATCGGCACCCGGCACCCGTCCCGCCCGGGCAGATTGCCCTCCGACTGGAAGAACACCGGGTCCTGCTTGGCCTCCGCCGGCAGGTCGGTCACCTCGGGCAGCCCCAGCTCCTCGCCCTGGTAGAGATAGGCGGAGCCGGGCAGGGCCAGCATGGTCAGCAGCGCCGCCCTGGCCCGCGCGAGGCCGGTGCCGGGGTCGGCCGTCTCGTAGCGGGTGCGGTGCCGTACGACGTCGTGGTTGGACAGCACCCAGGTCGCGAACGGCACGGTGCCGAGCGTGTCGTCGATGACCTTCTTGAACGCCGTCGGCGACCACGGCGCCTGCAGCCACGCGAAGTTGAAGCTCTGCTGCAGCTCGTCGGGACGCAGGTAGAGGGCGAGGTCCTCGGAGCTGTCGGTCCACACCTCGCCCACGGCCATGCGCTCGCCCGGATAGCTGTCGAGCAGCCGTCGCCAGTCGCGGTAGACATTGTGGACCTCGGGCTGCCCCCACACCGGGGAGACCGCCTTGAACGACTGGTCGCCGACGTCCGGCAGGCCCGCCGCCTTGTACAGGCCCATCGCCACGTCGATGCGGAACCCGTCCACGCCCCGGTCCAGCCAGAACCGCAGGATGTCCAGGAACTCCCGGTGCACCTCGGGATTGCGCCAGTTGAAGTCGGGCTGCCCGGGAGCGAACAGATGCAGGTAGTACTGGCCGTCCGCCACCCGCGTCCAGGCAGGGCCGCTGAAGGTGGACTGCCAGTTGTTGATCGTGTCGCGGAAGATGTATCGGTCACGGCCCTCGCCCCGCAGCGCCGCCTGGAACCAGGGATGCTCGGAGGAGCTGTGGTTGGGCACGATGTCCACCAGCACCCTGAGCCCCAGCCCGTGCGCGTCGGCGACCAGCGCGTCGAAGTCGGCCAGCGAGCCGAACAGCGGATCGACGCCGCGGTAGTCGCTCACGTCGTAGCCCCCGTCGGCCATGGGGGAGGGGTAGAACGGCGTCAGCCAGATGGCGTCGACCCCCAGCCGTCGCAGGTACGGCAGGTGTTGCCGCACCCCGGCCAGGTCGCCGACGCCGTCTCCCGAGGCATCGGCGAAGCTGCGAACATAGATCTCGTAGACGACGGCATCACGCCACCAGGGGATATCCATGTGGCGTCTCATGCCCCGTTATACGGCTGAGTTCACCAGGCTGTGGGCCGCGTAGACCAGATAGTCCCAGAGCTTGGTCTCCAGCTCGTCCGGGAGATCGAGCGAGTCGACCGCGTCCCGCATGTGCCGCAGCCAGGCGTCCCGCTCCGGCTCGCCGATCACGAACGGCATGTGCCGCATGCGCAGCCGCGGGTGGCCGCGCTGCTCGCTGTAGGTCTTGGGGCCACCCCAGTATTGGATCAGGAAGCCCCGCAGCCGCTCCTCGGCGCCCGTCAGGTCGGGCTCCGGGTAGAGCGGCCGCAGCACCGGGTCTTCGGCGACTCCCTCGTAGAAGCGGTGCACGAGGCGGCGGAAGGTCTCCTCGCCTCCGACGGCGTCGTAGAAGGAGGTCTCAGTCACGCTCATTAGCTTATGCCGTGGGAACCATCGTGACGCCCGCGGCGTCCAGCGCGGCCTTGACCCTGAGCCTGAGCTGCCTGGCCACCTCCGCCTGAGCGGACGGCAACGTCTTGGCGGTGATGCGGAACACCAGCGAGCTGTCCGACAGCTGCTCCACGCCGAACACCTGCGGCTGCTCCACGATCTTGGCCTCGCGCAGCTCGGGGTCGGCCCAGATCTCCTCCGCGACGTGCTCCAGCAGCACCTTCACGGTCACGACGTCGGCGTCGTAGGCCACCGGCACGTCCATATAGGCCCGCGACCAGCCCTGCGACTCGTTGCCGACCCTGGTGATCGTGCCGTTGCGGACATACCAGACGCGGCCGTCCACGTCGCGCAGCCTGGTGACGCGCAGCGTCACGGCCTCGACCGTGCCCACGGCGGGGCCCACGTCGATCACGTCGCCGACGCCGTACTGGTCCTCCAGCAACATGAACATGCCCGCGATGAAGTCCTTGACCAGCTCCTGAGCACCGAAGCCGATGGCCACGCCGAGAATGCCGACGCTGGTCAGCAGCGGCGCGATCGGGACGGTGAGCCGCTCGAGCACGGTCAGCGCCGCGGTGCCCATGATGACGATCGAGGCGACGTGCTTGAGCACCGACCCCATCGTCTCGGCCCGCTGCTTGCGCCGCTCGTGCAGCAACGCGTCGATGCCGTCGGTCGCGGCGGCTCTGCGGAACCTGTTCGTGAGCGAGCCACCTGTCGCCGCGCGACTGACCACCCGCGCGATCACCTTGTGGGCGATCTTGCGGATCACGAACGCGAGCACGACGATCAGCACGATCACGATCGCGCTCGACACCAACCCCGCCCAAGGCGCATTCCCAAACATCGCGACCAGGCTAGAGCAAAGCGGGTCATCTGTGCAGGTCGTGGCCATCTGCTGAGCCACTTTGTCCATGTCGGGAAGGCCTGATGGCGTCGACTCGGGCGGTGGCGACGGCGTCACCAGCAGTAACACTGAGTGGATCCCCCTCCGGAAGCGGTTCGGCCCGGCTGCTTGGACCGTTTCGATCTCGATCCAAAATACCGCCGGCCGAACCGCCCGCCGTCACATCACGCCGGGGAAGACGGGGTCGCCTGCTCTCTGGGCCGCGGAGGGAGAGAGCCGGCGCTCCGGTGACGGACGGCTCGGAGCAGGACACACACCCGGAAGCATGTCCCGCGCCGGTTCCGAGAGGGATCCCTCGAACACCCGCCCGGCGGACCGGTCGGGTGGCTTGGTGCGTACGGGTGCGAGCCGTACGGAAGGTGACGCGATGAAAAGCGGAACCGGCGGAGTGACCAGGGCCCCGGCATACCAGGACCCTCCGCACCGGTCACCCCGCCGGCTCCGTATGGCCGCGGTGGGTGCGGTGAGCCGCGGTGGCTGCGCTCCACCCGGATCACCGCGTCGTCACTCTCCCACCGCGGCGAGCACACGGGCGACCTTCGTCGCCGCACCGGCCGGGTCGTCGGCCGTGTGCATCCGCTCGCCCCAGGACCAGCAGTACCACCAGTCCGGGATGTCGGACACGGCCGTCGGCCGACAGGTCACGTTCTCGGACAGGCTGGTCGCGTTCGGGTTGATCACCCGTACGAACCGGCGCCCGCTCTGCGCCCTGACTACTCGTGCGAGCAACCCGAGCGCGCCGAGTTCGGCCACGAGACGCTCCAATAGCTCGAAGTCGTCGTCCCCCACCGTTCTCGTCCTCCCTACGATCGCTGCTGGTGGGCCAAAGATGTCTCATGTCGGCGGCGGACGCAACGCGTGGTTCTTCGCTACAGGGAGTTGCTTTTCCCTCGTGGGTTGTAAGAAACAGCCCCTCGGAGGACGATCCTTAACCGTAATCTGGAGAACGGCGTTTCCAAGCCGCCCTCATTGCTTCATAGTCATGGGTAGGCGCACAGCAACCTGGCGACTACCATCAGTCACCAGTTGTGGACCGGTCGAGACTTGCGTTGAGAGGGGCCGGGATGACCGGCAGGCAGCACAGGGAGACGGAGATCGCGCGACGGATCCGGGCCGCTGGCCTGGCCGCCGGGCGCACGTCGGCCCAGATAGCTGATGAAATCCATGAGGCGTGCACGACCCACTTCAGCACGACCCGCATCAAGGCGCACCGTCTGTCCCAAGGGATCGCGCTGGCCGATGTCATCGAGCAGGTCAGAGCCCTGTTCGAGCGTGACAAGAAGCCGATGCCGGGGATCGGCGAGACGCTCCTGTCGGCGTACGAGAGCGGGCTCAAGCGCCCCGGACCCGAATACCTGCACTACCTGTGCACCGTCTACCGCGTCGAGCCGGCCTCGCTCGGCTACGAAGGACCGTGCATCTGCGGCCACGGCCATCGGATGCCTGCCCTGAACGGTGAAGTGCGCGAACGCGCCCCGGTCTTGCCGATGGAGCGCGAGCTCGTCATCCATCCGATGGGGCCTGACCCGGACGCCCAGGAAGACGAGAACATTCTTCGCCGCATGCTCTTAAATCTTCTCAACGTGGACACCTCCCCCCTTGCGGAGCTCGACGGTCCTGTTCTCGGAGCCTGCGAGGGCATCAGGCGCCGGATGGACGAGACTCTCGTGTCGGCCACCGTGTCGGCGGCGATGCTGGACCAGTGGGAGGAGGCGACGAGCAGTTTCGGCCGCCAATACACCACGACGGCCCCGCTGCGACTGCTGTGCGACGTGCTGCTGGAGCTCAGCGCCGTGCGCACGGCCATGTCCCGCCGCCAGCCGACGGACCTGGCCGAACGCCTGTGCAGGATGGCCGCCCAGCTGTCCGGGCTGAGCGGCATGATTCTGATCAACCTCGGCGATCACCGACTGGCCCGCGCATTCTTCCGCACCGGGCGCACCGCGGCCGACGAGACGGGCGACCGCGCGCTGCGTGCGTGGGTGTGCGCCCGGGAGTCCCTCGTCCCCCTCTACTTCGGCGACGCCCGTGAGGCGCTGCACCTGGCCAAGAAGAGCCGGGACCTGGCCGGCTCGATGCCGTGCCCGGCACAGGCCATGGCGCCGGTCGTCGAGGCCAGGGCGCTGGCCATGATGTCCGGGGCGGACAGCAAGAAGGAGGTCGTCGACCAGGCCAAGCGCGCGCTGGCCCGGGCCAGGAACGCCTTCTCGCACATGCGCGAGGAGGACCAGGAGGACGTGGCGTTCGGCTACACCGAGAAGCAGCTCTTCTTCTACCAGGGCGACGTGCTCACCAAGCTGGGCCAGACGATCGAGGCGGAGGTGGTTCTCGACCAGGCCCTGACCAAATACGAGGACCACATCGTCGACCAGACGCTGATCAGGCTCGACCAGGCGCAGTGCCGCCTCATCGACGGCGACGTCGACGAGGCGCTCTCCATCGGCACCAAGGCGCTGCGGCTGGTGGGCGACGAATACCTGACCGATTTCATCGTGCGTCCGGCCCTGGCGCTTGAGCAGGCGATCATGTCCAAGAACGCCGACGCTCCAGGACTCGAAGATTTCCGGTCCGCGTTGCGGCGGTCCAAGAACCAAGTGAAAGGGGGCGGTGCATGAAGTTGACGATCCGGCGCTATCGCTGGTCCGATCTGGACACCATCCTCGCGCTCCATCGGATCTGTCTCGCTCAGGTCGGCCTGGTCCCCGGCGACGGCGTCTACTACGACGACGACTTCCCGCGCATCCAGGAGATCTACCTGGCATGCGGCGGGGACTTCCTCGTGGGCGAGGTGTCCTCGCGGGTCGTCGCCATGGGCGGGCTGAAACCCGTGGACACCATGACGGCGGAGATCTGCCGGCTGAGAGTCCATCCCGAGTTCCAGCGGCGTGGCTTCGGCGCGGCCATGCTCGTCGCGCTCGAGCAGCGCGCGGTGGAGCTCGGGTTTCACAGCGTCATCGGAGACACGACACTCAACCAGGAGGCCGCGCTCGCGTTGTACGAGCGCCAGGGCTGGCGGGAGCTGTCCAGGCGGCGCGTGGGCGACCTGACCGTCGTCTACGGTGAGAAACGTCTGGTCGTGCCGGCCGTCCTCGAGCTCTGACCGCCCATAGACCACGTCTGTGGACGGGATCCCCGCAGTTCCCGAACGGCCCCACCGACCCCCTCCTGGGGCCGCACCCCGGTGACCACCCCCGGATACCCCGGCGTGACGTCCCCGCCGATCTCCGCCGTCAGACGGCGTGACTTGCTCCCGGTGCATTTCCCGCAGGAAGAACTCATTTCCCATTTACGGGACATGATGGAAAATCCGCGGCTCAGGCGGTCTCCTGGTATGGATGTGCAAGCCCGTGGGTGAGGGTCTTAACTCCGAGTGGTAGAGGAACCTCACCGGCTGCTCCCTGTACATCACCGGCTGCAAATTGTAGTGAGATGCTTTTGGGCATGACAGTCGTGCCTGCTCCCCGCCCCCTCCTGGGAGCCGTGCTTCTGTTGTTCGTCAGCGCCGCTTGGGGGTCGGCGTTCCCACTGATGAAGGATCTCATCGAGCGGTTACCAGTCGAGGATCTGCTCGCCGAGCGCTATCTGATCGCCGCGCTGACGCTTCTCCTCATCAAGCCAAACTGCTTTCGGGGGCTTCCACGGGGCACGTGGATCAACGGGGCCGTTCTCGGGGTCATATTCGGGATCGGGCAGACCGCCCAGGCCATCGCGCTGGGAAGCCTGCCGTCGGCCGTGTCGGGGTTCGCCGTCGGGTGCAGTGTCGTCATCACGCCGATCCTGGCGCTCATCCTCTTCAAGTCCAGGGTGCCGCGCCGGATCTGGGCAGGCGTCGCGCTGGCTCTGGCCGGAATGACCGCGTTCACCCTGATGCGCGGGGTCGAACAGCACGAGTTCTCGCTGATCGCGCTCGCGGCCACGCTCTTCGCGGCCGGACTCTACGCCGGCCACACGCTCATGCTCGGCCAGTTGTCCAAGCGCGGCACGTTCCACCCCTACGCGCTGACCGTGATCCAGCTCTTCACCATCGGGCTGCTGACGGGGGTCGTCGGGGCGCGCGACGGGATCACGCTGCCCGCCGACGCGCCGGACTGGCTGCTGCTGGCGCATCTGTCCGTGATCTCGTGCGCGCTGGGCTTCCTGGCCCGCTCGTACGGCCAGGCGCACGTTCCTCCCGTGCCGAGCGCGATCATGATGTCGTCGCAGCCCCTCTGGGTTGCGGTGATCGCCGTGATCTGGTTCAACGAGCAGGTGGGCTGGAGCATGGTGGTGGGCGGCGGGCTGATGGCGGGGGCGATGTTGCTCGCACTGCCGTCCCGGGAAACCGTGCGCGGCACGGAACGCAAGCGCAAGAACCACGATCTTCTCGTCGTCTCCCGCGCGGCCGCCAAGGCGCTGGCCGACCTGAAGATCAAACGTACGGACCCGCTCCGGCTCGACAGGGGGACGGCGGCGCCGCACGTCGCCAAGGGCGCTTGCGCGGATGTCGCGTCGTGCCCCTGGAACACCCGCTCGCTCAAGGGCGGCGGGGAGCCGAGTGTGGAGCGGCTGATCGAGCGGGCCACCCTCATCGTCCGCGCCAAGAATCTGCCGGGGCCCGGCTGCTGCCGGTCGGTCACGCTGCTGGGTCGTTGCCTGTGCGACTTGATGGGAGAATCCGACCAGGGGCGTAGCACCAGATTGCTCCGCTGGTTTCGGTCCAAATAGGTTACATTATCCAATCAAAAGGCAACTGCTTCTTATCCATGTGCCTCGGGCTTATTCACCGCGAACCTTGATATTCGTAGGGGTGCCCTAATAATGGGGAATCACCCCCGAGTGGAGAGGTACGCGTCATGAAGCGCATCGTCGTCCGCAAGCCTGGAACCGCGAGGCTCGCAGGGATCTCCAGCGTCATTCACAAGGGGTGACTGAGGCGAGCTCCCATCTCAGGGTCCAGGGCGAACCACCTTCCAGTTGGGGGGCCGCGCGGCTGCTGATGCCACCGATAGACGGGCATCGGCGGGCGCGCGGCCCTTACACCGTCGCCGCGGCCCTGTTGCGCCGCCTGGTGCCGCAGGTCCTGGAACGATCCGCCGATCTGGTGCGGGCCCATGACATCGAGATCCTCGCGGCGGCCCCCGAGCTGGCAGATCTGGTCCCTGCCGGGCGGGTCACGATCGATGCGGGACTGGCCGACGACGAGCGCATCCTCGTGCCGGCGCCCCGCCGTACGCTGCGGCTGGCCAACGGAATCACGGAGTTCGTCCGCGACGCCGTGTCCCCGGGGCGTGCGCTGGCCGTGTGCAACGTGGCCGAGGCCGACCCGACCGACGTGGAGCTGCTCGACGTCATGGTGCGGCGGATCACACCGGCCACGCTGGCGATCATGCTGTACTCGGACGGACCCGAGCCCGCCCCCGACACTCGCGGCGCCGACGAGCTGTGGGCGACGGTGGATCGCTCCATGCGGGAGGGCTATCTGCACGCCGTCGTCGAGCTGGGGGAGCGCGGCATGGCCGGCACGGAGCCGGGCGGGGCGCGGTGGTGGGCCTTCGCCCAGCGCACCGCGACCGCGCTCGGCGGGCTCGGACGCACGGCGGAGGCTCTTGCGGTGTGGGACCGGGTGCGCGCGGTCAGCCAGGATCCGGCGATGCACGCCGCCAGCGCGTACGGCACCGCCATGCTCGACGCCCGCCACCCCGACCCCGCGCAGCGCGACCTGGCCAGGGCCAGACGCTGGATCAACGAGGCGATCGCCATCTCCACCATCCTGCCCGACCCCGCCGAGCGTGCCTTCAAGCTCGGCTTCGATCGCAACGGGCTGGCCCTGATCGAGCTGCGGCTCGGGCGCCTCGGCTCCGCCTTGTCGCTGGTCGAGTCGGCCATCGAGCTGGCCCGTGAGCTGGGGGAGCGGCATCCGCTGCACCGGATGGTGCTGCTGGCCAACCGGGCCCAGCTGCTGGCCGCGCTGGGGCACACCAAGGAGGCGCTGGAGGACTACGCGGCCGCGATCGCCATCGACCCCGCCTTCCCCGATTACTACCTGGAACGCGGGAACCTGCTGTTCAAACTCGGGCAGCACGAGGAGGCCCTGGCGGACTACGAGCGGGCCATGCGCGCCGGGCCGCCGCTGCCCGAGGCCTACTACAACCGGGCCGAGCTGCGCATCATGCGCGGCGACACCGGCGGCGCGCTGGCCGACCTCGGCCGGGTGATCGAGCTGGACCCCGACTACCTGGACGCCTACATCAACCGGGCCGGGCTGCTGGCCGCCGTGGGACGGGACGAGGAGGCCATGGCCGACGTCACGGCCGGGCTCGCCCTGGTGCCGGGTAACCCGCACCTGCTCACGGTCCTGGGTCAGCTGGAGACGACGTCCGGCCGGCTCGCCGAGGCCAGGGCGGCGCTGGACCTGGCCGTGGAGGGCGCGCCCACGCTGGCGGCGGCCTGGGGGAACCGGGGAGTGCTGCGGTACACGGCCGGGGATCTGGAGGGCGCGGTCGAGGACCTGAGCCGGGCCATCGAGTTGCAGCCGCAGCCGGATCTCTACCTCAACCGGGCCATCGCCCTGCGCGCGCTGGGCCGCGACGCCGACGCCGACGCCGACGAGCGCCGGGCGAGCCTGTTCTCCTGACCGTGCCTGTGGCTACCTGGCCGCACAGGGCAGAGTGCCGGGCTTCGGCTGGTGGGAGTATTGGTGGCATGACGGGGCGGATGGGGCGGGCGTGTGCGGTGTGCGCGGCCCTGGGGATGCTGTGGTGGGCGACCGTCCGCCTGGCCTGGGCGGGCGTGGGCTGCGAGGACTGGGGGTGCCTGGTCCCGGCCGTGGGGGTGGTCGTGACGATCTCGCTCGCCCTGCTCGCCGGGGCCGCGCTGGTGCTGGAGCGGGTGGACGTACGGCCCGGGCGGCGGGTGGCGCTGGTGGCGGCCGGCGCGCTGGTGGCGTTCAGGCTGGCCGGAGAGACGCTGCCGTCGTGGACGTCCCAGGTGGCGGACGCCGTCGCCGCCGGGGCGGCGTTCGCGGGCGCGGGGGCCGTGGCGGCGTTCGTGACGGAGGCGGGGGTGGCCAGGCGCTGGAAGGTGGCGGCGGCCGTGGCGCTGGTGGCCCTGGGACCGGTCGCGCTCGCCGTGTCGCTGGCGAGGTCCGGTCTCTGAGGCGCCGGGGAACGCCGGTCAGAGGCGGCTCCGGAGGAATGACTCGAACGTGGTGAGGCCCGGGTGCTCCTTCCTGAGAGCCTCGAGGTCGGCCTGGTAGCCGCTCTCCTGGAACCATTCGTACATCCGCTCCCCGCCGGCCGGTTGCGGCGCGAAGCGGGTGGCCACGCCGGTGACCCGCTCGTACATCTCGGCGATCTCGTCCCCGGTGGGGGCGTCGCCGGCGAGCTCCAGCCGCCTGCCCACGTAATCGGCCGGGTGGTCGAACGCCTCGGCCGCGAAGTACGCGATGTCCTCGGGTGCGATCATCTGCATGCGCTGCCCGGGGAGGAACGGCAGTTCGATCACCCGCTCGCCGTCCGGCGCGTCGGCGTAGTAGAGCAGGTTCGTCATGAAGAAGGTCGGGCGCAGAATCGTGGCGGGCACGCCGGCCGCCGCGATGTGCTGTTCGATGGCGAATTTGCTCGCGAAGTGAGCGATCCCGGTGTCGCGTTCGGCGCCGCCGACCGAGCTGTAGACCAGGTGTGCCACGTGGAGCTCCTTGGCGGCGTCGGCGATCGTCGTGCCCTGGCGGACCTCTCTGGCCAGCTCTTCCTCCGTCCACGCGAACGCCTGCATGCTGAAGACGCCGTGGACGCCTGCCATGGCCGTGCGTACGGAGTCCGCGTCGTTCAGGTCCCCTTGGACCGGTGAGACGCCGGCGGGGAGGCGGGCGGAGTCCGGGTCGCGGACCAGGGCGCGGACCGACCAGCCCCGGGCGAGCAGCTCACGGGCAACCGCCCCGCCCTGGTTGCCGGTCGCGCCGGTGACCAGGATGGTCCGCGCCCGTGCGGGCAGCAGCAGGGTCTTGCCGGTGACCGCGCGCGATTCGATGGCCGCGTGGGCCTCGGCGGCGGACTCCAGGGGGAGCACGGCGCCGATCGTGGGACGCAGGCGACCGGCCACGGCCTCCGCCAGCGCTGCCCTCGACAGCTCGCGCAGGTCTGTCTGAGGCCAGGGGACAGCCGTCACGCGGGGGTCGGGGGTGGTCATGGGGCCGCCGGCCATGCCGTACACGCTGAGCCTGCCCCCGTCCTTCAGCAACCCCTGGGCCGCGGCGCCGATCTCGCCGCCCACGCCGTCGAAGACGACGTCCAGGCCGCCGGTCGCGGCGCGCACCACGTGGGTCCAGCCCGGGTCGGTGTAGTCGACGGTCAGCTCGGCGCCCAGGCTCGCGGCCAGGTCTCGCTTGCCCGCGCTGCTGGCCGCGCCGATCACGCACGCTCCGGCGGCGCGGGCCAGCTGCACCAGCAGGCTGCCTACGCCGCCGCCCGCCGCCTCCACCAGCACCCACTCGCCGGGCTGGGGCGCGGCGGCCCTGGACAGGCCCACGGCGGTACGCCCGTCGGCCAGCAGCGCCACCGCGGTCTCCAGCGACAAGCCATCGGGCACCGGGATCAAGTCGCCGGCGCTCGCCACCGCCAGCTCCGCGTAACCCCCGGAGCCGCCCAGCGTGCTGACCACCCGCGTGCCGACCAGCGACGCTTCCACGCCCTCGCCCACCGCCAGCACCGTGCCCGCGATCCCGTTGCCCAGGATCGCGGGCAGCTCGGCCCGCCGCGGCCCCCGGTCGGCGCGCACCTGCGTCTCCACGAACGTGACACCCGCCACCGAGACCTCCACCAGCACCTGCCCGGGCCCGGCGACGGGATCCGGCACCTCCTCGGCGACCAGCGCATCCGGCCCGCCGTACTGCCTCAAGACCACCGCACGCATGACATACCTCCACAGTTATTCGGAGCGATCCGCTCCGAAATCTATATCGGAGCGGATCGCTCCGCAACCGGGCTATCCTGGGCGGCATGGCGACACGCGGCAGGCAGGCCGAGGCGGCGCGCAACGATCTGCGGCTGCTGCAGGCGGCGCACGAGGTGTTCACCACGCAGGGGTTCGACGCACCGGTGTCGGCCATCGCCAAGCGGGCCGGCGTGGGCATGGGCAGCCTCTACCGCCGCTACCGGACCAAGGAGGAGCTGCTCCAGCGCCTGTGCCTGATCGCCATGGAACGCGTCGTCGAGGCCGCCGAAGCCGCGCTCGCGGAGGAGAGCCCGTGGGCCGGCCTGGAGCTCTATGTACGCACCTGCGTGGGCCTCAGGTCCGGCGCGCTCGCGCCCGTCGCGGGCACCATCGAGGTCACCGACGAGATGTGGCGGACCTCGCGGAAGGCCACGGAGCTGGCCGACCGGCTGATCAGCCGGGCGCGCGAGGCCGGCGTGCTCAGGGACGACGTGACCATGCTCGACGTCTCGCTGCTCATCGAGCAGTTCAGCCGCCCGGCCCCCGGGCCGCCCAGCGAGCAGCACCAGCAGGTCAAGCAGCGGTTGCTGGCCATCGCGCTCGACGGCCTGCGCGCGCCGGGGCGGACGGAGCTACCCGGCGACCCACCGAGCCTGGAGTGGTACGAAGGCCGTTGGGGACGGCACCCGTAGGTCTACGGTTGGGTACGTGGCGTTCAACGAGCTGCTCGACGACCTTGATCACAGCGCCGGCGTCCAGGCCGCCGGCATCAGGCGCGGCTACGGCGGGCCGCCCGCCCGCACGGTCGGCGTCAGATCCGGCCTGGCGCGGCTGCGCTGCGCCTCGCTGCTCAAGCCTCTGTACGCGTGGGTGAGCGCGGACCACATCCCCGACGCCGACCGGTGGCGCCGCCACGCCGAGCCCGCCGTCGTCGTGTCGTCCAACGCCGACACGCTCAACCTCTGGCTCGCCGTCGGGCCCGGCGTCATCCTCGACGGCATCCGCCGGCGCACCGGCGTCGCCTGGTCGCCGCCCAACGGCGACCCATCGCGGTTCGGCTCCGTCGAGGTGGCCGCCGACGAGGTCGCCACCGCCTACGCGGCGTTCGCCCAGTCCGCCGTCGCGGGCGATCCGGTGGCGGCGACCGTCCTGGGGTGGATGCGGCAGGTCGGCGCGGAGCAGGCGTTCGGCGTGCGGGACGCGCTCGGGGCGGCCGACGCCGGGATCAAGTGCGGCTGGTTCGGCGCGCCCGACGAGACCTGCCTGCGTACGCATGCCGTCGCCGTCCTGCCGAAGGGCGGCACCCGGGTCACCGTGATCGTCGGTATGACCGCGCTGCCCTACACTGACGCACGCGAGCGCGAGATCTACCGCGAGCGCGTGGCCAAGGGGCTGTCCGTGGAGCACACGCACGAAAAGCTCGCGGGCACGCTGTTGCGCGAGCTGATGGCGACCACCCTGGCCGAGCTGGGGGGTTGATGAGATTCACCGTGCTGGGCGGGTGTGGCGCCTGGCCCGCGGCCGGTCAGGCGTGCAGCGGGTATGTGCTGGAGCACGACGGCTTTCGCGTCCTCATCGATCCCGGCTACGCCGTGCTGCCGCGGCTGCTGGAGCGGATGAGGGCCGACGAGGTGGACGCGGTGCTGGTCACCCATGGTCATCCGGACCACTGCGCCGACCTCAACCCGCTGCTGCGCGCCCGTGCCCTGGCCGATGCGCCGGCGGCGAGGCTGCCGGTCCACGCCCCGCCGGGCGCGCTGGACGCCGTGCTCGCGCTGGACAACCGCCGCATGCTGGCGGGGAGTTTCTCCTTACAGGAGCTCCGTCCCGGCACGCCGGTCGAGATCGGGCCCTTCCGCCTGGACGTCTTCGACCTGCCGCATCACGTGCCCAACGCGGGGCTGCGGCTGAGCGGCGGCGGGCGGGTGATCGCGTACACGGGGGACACCGGGCCGTCGGCCGAGTTGCTCTCCCTGGCCAAGAATGCCGACCTGCTGGTGGCGGAGGCGACCTACCCGCAACGGGTGCCCGACGAGGACGCGCCTTTCCTGTCCAGCGCGCTGGACGCGGGGCGTACCGCGTCATCGGCCGGAGCGGCGCGGTTGCTGCTCACCCACCTGTGGCCGGACACTCCGGCGGAGCCCGCGCTCGCGGCGGCAGGCCGCTCCTACTCCGGCCCGCTGTCGGTCGCCTCCGGCGGCCTCACCCTCGATCTCGGGTGAGTCGGTCGATGACCTTCGCCAGCTCCGGCGGGTCGACCGCCTCGGGCAGCTCCTCGGCCCACGCGTAGCCCAGGTATGCCTGGCGCTCCTCCTCCGTGAGCTCTCCTGGATCGACCGCCGGGCGGGGTGTGCCGAACCTGGCCAGGTAGAAGGGCTCGGTCTTGACGTAACGGACGCCCAGCCAGGTGAAATCCCGCTCGACCTGGACGCAGTGGTCCAGGACGGCCTCGCCGGGCAGCCCGGTCTCCTCGGCCAGCTCCCGCCTGGCCGCCTCCAGCGGGGTCTCGCCGGGGTCGATCCCGCCGCCCGGCGGCTCCCAGACGTCGCTGCGGCTGACGCGGTCGTACCAGTGCATCAGCAGCACCCTGCCGTCCCGGTCCAGGCAGACGACGCGCGCTGCGGGGCGGTCGCTCGGGTCACTCATCGGGAACCTGCTCCTCGCTCAGAACCAGCGCCAGCAGCCCGGGGAACCGCTCCTCGAACTCCGCCCTCCTCAGGCGATTGAGGCGGCGGCTGCCCTCGTCACGCTGCTCCAGCAGGCCGACGTTGCGCAGCACGGCGAAGTGGTGACTGAGCGTGGACTTGGCGACCGGCAGGTGGGTGAACGTGCCGCAGGGACGGGTCCAGTCGGGCACGCCGGCCAGCTCGCGGACGATGCTGCGGCGTACGGGGTCGCCGAGGGCGTCGAGGGCGGCCTGGAGGGAGACCTCGAGGGGGGAAGTGTGCGTGAGGGCGCGTGCCCTGTTCGACGTCGGTCGAACACTCGTGTAGTGTTCCATCTCGATCGAACATCCTATGCGAGGGGAGCGACCGTGGACATCGGCCGCGTCGGAGTCTGGCATCCCATGATCGGCAAGGCCCCCGCCGAGGAGGCCCGGCGGGCGGCGGCCCGGATCGAGGAGCTGGGTTACGGCACCCTCTGGGTCAACGAAGGCTGGGGCAGCAAGGAGCCGTTCACGGTGGCGGCCATCGTGCTGGCCGCCACCGAGCGCATCGTCGTCGGCACCGGCATCGCCAACCTCTGGGCCCGCGACGCCATGACCATGACGGCGGCGGGTGTCGCGCTGGCCGACGGCTACCCGGGCCGTTTCCTGCTGGGCATCGGCGTCAGCCACGCCCCTCTGGTGGGACGGCGCGGGCACGATTACGGCAAGCCGCTGAGCACGATGCGGGCCTACCTCGAGGCCATGGACGAGGCCGCGCAGAGCCTGCCTGAGGCGGGCGCGCCGAGGATCCTGGCCGCGCTGCGCCCGAAGATGCTGGAGCTGTCCCGGGACCGGGCGGCCGGCGCCCACTCCTACTTCGTGCCGCCGGAGCACACCGCCCAGGCCCGCCGCATCCTCGGCCCCGACCGCCTCCTGATCCCCGAGCAGGCGGTCGTCCTGGAGTCCGACCCGGCCCGCGCCCGCGAGATCGCCCGCACCCACATGGCCTACTACCTGACCCTGCCCAACTACCTCAACAACCTGCGCACGCTGGGCTTCACGGACGCCGACTTCGCCGACGGGGGCAGCGACCGCCTGGCAGACGCCATCGTGGCCTGGGGCGATGCGGACGCCGTCGTCAAGCGGATCCGCGCCCACCTGGACGCCGGCGCCGACCACGTCGCCATCCAGCCCTTGTCGCCCGACGCCCCGGACCTCGCCGACGCTCTCACCCAGCTCGCTCACCTCGCCCCTGCCCTGCCGGGTTGACCTGGAGCGCGCTCCACTTCGTAGCGTGGGGACATGACAACGCCACAACACAAGATCGGGTCGGGCTTCGGAGCCAGGAGCACCGCGGACGACGTGCTCCAGGGGATCGATCTGTCCGGGAAGCTGGCGATCGTCACCGGCGGCTACTCCGGCCTGGGGCTGGAGACCACGCGTGCGCTCGCCCGGGCCGGCGCCCGCGTCGTCGTTCCCGCCCGCCGTCCCGACACCGCTCAGGAGGCGGTCGGGGGCATCGACGGGGTCGAGGTGGACGAGCTCGACCTCGCTGACCTGGAGAGCGTACGGCGGTTCGCGGAGCGTTTCCTCGCCACCGGTCGCAGCGCCGAGTTCGTCATCGCCAACGCGGGCATCATGGCCTGCCCTGAGACGCGGGTCGGTCCTGGCTGGGAGGCGCAGTTCGCGACCAACCACCTCGGGCACCACGCACTCGTCAACCGCCTGTGGCCGGCCATCGCCCGCGGCCAGGGCCGGGTCGTGACCGTCTCGTCCGGTGGTCACCGCCATTCGGGCATCCGGTGGGACGACGTGCAGTTCGAGCGGGGGTATGACAAGTGGCTGGCATACGGGCAGGCGAAGACCGCCAACATCCTGTTCGCCGTGCAGCTCGACGCGCTCGGGCGGGACGCGGGGGTGCGGGCGTTCTCGCTGCATCCCGGTGCCATTCTCACACCGCTGCAGCGGCACCTGCCCAAGGAGGAGATGGTGGCGGCCGGGTGGATCGATGAGGCGGGCAACGCGCTGGACCCCAGTTTCAAGACGCCCGAGCAGGGCGCGGCGACCCAAGTATGGGCGGCCACCTCGCCACAGCTGGCCGGCATGGGCGGCGTCTACTGCGAGGACTGCGAGATCGCGGAGGTGACCATCGAAGACAACCCTGGGCGGGGAGTGCGCCCCTACGCGATCGACCCGGATGAGGCGGCACGTTTGTGGCGGCTCTCGGCCGGCCTGACCGGCGTCGACGCCTTCGCCCCAATCCGCTGACCACGGGGTTCACCGCTTCATCGCTCCGTCCGCGATCGCGTCGGCCGCGTCGCCGATGGCCATGCCGACGATCTCCAGACGGCGCACCAGCTCCCGCTCCTTCATGACGTCCGCCGTCAGCTCCCCAGAGAAGATCCGCGAGATCTCGTACTGGTACATCCGCCGGATGGCCCCGCCCGCCTTCTTCGCCTCCAGCGCGTCGGCCGCCACCCCGGAGGGCCGGGCGGCCAGGCCGCGGACGGCGCTCTCGAGCGCGTCGATGCCGACGATGACCTGGTCGAGCAGGGGAGAGAAGCGGATCTGGTCGGGCACCTGGTAGAGGTGGGACTCGCGGACGAAGTCCCGCAGCGAGTCGAGCACGTCGTCGATCGACCGGGACAGCCGGAACAGGTCCTCCGGATCGATGGGGGTGACGAGAGCGGTCTTGAGCTCGTCGATGAGGCGGGCACGCTCCTCGTCGCCGAGGTGCTCGATCGAGCGCATCTGCTCGTGCGCCCCCGTACGGCCCACCTCGCCGCCGATCATCGCCATGGCCAGCCACGCTCCCTCCTTGGTGGCATTGAGCTGCCCGAGCAGGGCCTCGGTGACCGCGCTGTCCATGCGGCCGGCCATGAGATCCCTGATCCGCCGGAGCCGCTTCATCGCCTGCCTGCCTTCCCGTACGCGTTCACCCCTGCGTCATCCCCTTCACCACGAAGGCCCCCACCCCGCCCAGCAGCGCGCTCGCCGGGAGGGTCAGCATCCAGGCCGTACCGATCTTGACGGCGGCGTACCAGCGGACCCGTCCGCCGCCCTGGGCGATGCCCGCGCCGACGAGTCCTCCGGCGACCGCCTGCGTCATGCTCACCGGCATGCCGACGGCCGCGCAGCCGATCACCGCGACGCCTGCCGCCAGCTCCGCGGCGACCCCGTGCGTGGGCCGGAAGACGATGATCTCGCGGCTGAGCGTGCGTCCGGCCTTGGGCAGCCCGTACAGGGTGCCGAGCGCGAACAGGGCGGCCACCAGCGACGTGTACGCGATCGGCGCGCCCGGGAAGCCCAGTGCGATCATGAACACGGCGAGCATCTTCTGGCCGTCGTTTGCCGCGTACGCGAGGGTCTGGAGCAGGAACCCCGCCCGATGCCAGCCCCCCAGCCCCCGCGCCGTGGCCACCGCCACCAGCACCCGGATGAGCACCCAGGCCAGCAGCCCGCCGACGGCGGGCGCCGCCAGGCCGAACGCCAGCACCAGCGCCACCCACCCCGGCGAGACCGGCAGCCCCCAGCCGAGCCCGGCCCCGGTGAGGCCGCCCACGATGGCCAGCGTGAGGCTGGTCGGGCGGCCCTTCGCGCTGAGCACCGCCGCCACGGCCAGGGCCGCGATCACCGCGATCGTCGTCGCGATCTTGCCGCCGGGCTCCTGGAAGCTCGCCAGCCTGGTCACGAAGGTCCGCGCCACCTGGTGCGTGACCAGCGGCACGACCGCCACCATCACCACCAGGGCGAGGATGCCGGTGGCAGGGCGCACGGTGGGCAGCTTGAGCCCGGTGGCGAGAAGGGCGCCCCCGTCGTTGACCCCGGACACGACCGCGAACAAGCCCGCGACCACGATCAGAACGGCGGCTTCCAAAAGCATGCGCTCCTTTCCCGCCCGCCCGGTTGTGGCAAGGCGCGCCAAAACTCCCGGCGAGTGTCCGTAATGCCCGACTACTACCCAAGATCCGGGAGATCAGCGCCATCGCCGGGGACACTGCGTCGCGCCCGGTACGCTCGATCGTGCCGCCACTGCCGGTGCTCAACGGGGGAGGCGGCGGACGGACGGGCCGGGCGACCGGTAATCTGCCCAGATCAGCCGCAAGGCACCCGACGATCCCATGTCCGCGAGAGTGAACGAAGTGACCAGCCCAGCCGAATACATCCTGACGCTGTCCTGTCCCGACCGGCCCGGTGTGGTGGCCGCCGTCTCCGGCCTGCTGGCTCGGCACGGATGCAACATCATCGAGAGCCAGCAGTTCGGCGACAGGGTCGCGCAGCGCTTCTTCATGCGCGTGCAGTTCGCCGGGCCGCTGGGTGAGGACGAGCTCAACGCGGCCTTCGCGGCGCTGGCGCCCGACTTCGCCATGGAGTTCACGGTGCGCGGCGTGGCGAGGAAGCCGCGGGTGCTGATCATGGTCAGCAAGTTCGACCACTGCCTCAACGACCTGCTCTACAGGGTCAAGGCCAAGACTCTCGACATCGACATCGTGGCCGTCGTGTCCAACCATCCCGACCTGCGGCCGCTCACGCAGTCGTACGGCATTGACTACCACCACCTGCCGATCACCGCGGGGACCAAGCTCAAGCAGGAGGCCGAGGTGCTGGCGCTGGTCGAGCACTATCAGGTGGACCTGGTGGTGCTGGCCCGCTACATGCAGGTGCTCTCGCAGGACCTATGCGAGAAGCTGGCCGGGCGGGCGATCAACATCCATCACTCGTTCCTGCCGTCGTTCAAGGGCGCCAAGCCTTACCACCAGGCCTACGACCGCGGCGTCAAGCTGATCGGCGCCACCGCTCACTACGTGACCTCCGACCTGGACGAGGGGCCGATCATCGAGCAGGAAGTGGCCAGGGTCAACCACAGCCACTCGCCCGAGGACCTGGCCGCGATCGGGCGGGACGTGGAGTGCGTGACCCTGGCCAGGGCGGTCAAGTGGCACACCGAGCAGCGGGTGCTGCTCGACGGCCACAAGACCATCGTCTTCCCGCGCTAACCCCTCTCCGCCCACAGGTCCGGCAGGTACTCGCATCCGTGCCGTTCGAAGAGCTCCCGCAGCCGTTCCCCCGAGCGGTCCGGCACCGAGTGGACCTCCTCGATCAGCCGCACCGTCCCCGGCGACATCACCACCAGGTATCGGGCCGGCGAGCGCGACGGGTTCCAGAACGTGTGGGGCACCCCCGCGGGCCCCACCACCGCCGCTCCCGCTTCGGCCTCCACCTCGTCGTCGCCCAGCCGGAACCTCAGTGTGCCCTCCAGCACGTACCAGATCTCGTCATCGCGTAAATGCCGGTGCGGCGGGGCGATGTATCCGGGGGTCGAGCCGGGGTCGCTCCACTCCGCGACCAGGAACGACCCCTCCATCCGCCCGGCCGTCTGCCCGAGCAACGCCTCCGCTTTGAGCAGGCTCATGGCCGGTACGTTCCGAACCACCAGCTGTTGCCGTGCGGGTCCGTGCAGCCGTACTCGCGCGACCCGTACGGCTGGTCGACCAGCTCCATGGTGATCGAGGCCCCCGCCGCCTTGGCACGGTCATGGTGGGCATCGACGTCGGCGACCGCGACGTAGATGCCGGGCCCGCCGGGCCGCCCTTCGCCGATCATGATCAGGTCGTTGCCGACGAGCAACTCGGCGTGGTTGACCTTGCCTTCGTCGTTCTTGGACGCTTCGTGCACCCGGAACCCGAACGCGCTGGTCAGGAAGTCGATCGCGGCCTGGCAGTCCTCGTAACGGGCTAGTGCGTAAACGGTTCGCTCCATGACGCTCAGGATGCCCGGCCCGCACCCTCCGGTCTTGGATAAATCTGACCTGGCGTCGTGTCCCCGAGCACCCGGAACTCCCGGTTCATGTGCGCCTGGTCGTAGAAGCCGCACTCCGCCGCCACCTGCGCGATGGGGGTGCCGGAGTGCAGCATGCGCATGGCCCGCCCGAACCTGATCACCCGGGCCACCGTCTTCGGCGGCAGCCCGATCTGGTCCTGGAAACGCGCCACGAGGTGCCGGTGGCTCCAGCCGAGCGACTCCGCCAGCGAAGCGGCGCTCAGCCGGCCGCCCGATGCCAGCAGCCGCGCCCACGCCCACGGCACCTCGGGCCCCAGCGGAGGCTCCTCATGGATGCGGGCCGTGAGCAGCCGGTCGGCCAGCGCCAGCCGCTCCCGCCACGACGGCGTCTCGGCCAACCGGCCCACCACCATATCCGCCCACGGCCCCAGCAGGTCCCCGACCGGTACGGTCAGGTTCGTCAGATGCCGGAGCGGCAGGCCGTAGAGGCGCCTGGCCCCGAACGGCGTGAGCACCACCTCCACGCCCTCGCAGGGCCCGCTCACGCGGGTGACGGTGAACCGGTCGCCCAGCCCGCCCGTGAACGCCGTGAACCGCTCCCCGCCCACCTCCATCGGCGCGCCGAACGCGAGGATGAGCACGGCCCCCGGCATCGCGGCCTCCGACCGCGTGATCGGGGAGCCGTAGTGCTCGCGGTAAGCGCACAGCCGCGTCACGTAGGGGCGCAACGCAGCGCTGGGGGCGGCCTCCACCATGGCCGGCCCCAGCGTGCTCATGTGTCCAGACTAGAGTCCGGTGTGCGTGGCGAGGAAGGTCAGCGTGTCGGCCGACAAGTCGACCGTGCGGCTCACCGCGCGTGCCCCGTGCCCCACCTCGGCCTCGTTACGCAGCAACACCGGCCGCTCCGCCGTGGAGACATGCTGGAGCGCCGCGCACATCTTCCACGCGTGCAGCGGGTGCACGCGCGTGTCGGACTGGAAGACGGTGAACAGCGTTGCCGGGTACGTCACCGCCTCCTGGACGTGGTGGTAGGGCGAATATCCCAGCAACCAGCCGAATTGCTCGGGGTCCTCGGCGCTGCCGTACTCGACGTTCCAGGTGGCGCCGAGGCCGAACTGCTCGTACCTGATCATGTCGAGCAGCGGCGCGGAGCACACCACGGCCGCGTAGAGCTCGGGGCGCTGCGTCAGCGCGGCGCCCACGAGCAGGCCGCCGTTGGAGCCGCCGGAGATGCCGAGCTGGGCGGACGTGGTCACCCCGGTCTCGATGAGGTGCTCGGCGGCCGCGTGGAAGTCGTCGAACACGTTCTGCTTATGGGCCAGCATGCCCGCGCGGTGCCAGTCCTCGCCCTCCTCGCCGCCGCCGCGCAGGTTGGCGATGGCGTAGACGCCGCCGGCCTCCACCCAGGCCAGGACCGACGCCGAGTAGCCGGGGGTCATCGACAGCCCGAAGCCGCCGTAGCCGTAGAGGATCGTGGGCCGCGGGCCCGAGCTCTCCTCAAGTGGAGAGATGATCAGCATGCGGACGTCCGTGCCGTCCTTCGACTGATAGACGACCTGCCGGGTGCGCACCTCCGGCACCTCGACGGCCCCCGGCGAGGCCGCCCACAGCGTCGTCTCGCCGGTCCTGGCGTCATAGCGCTGGATGGTGGGCGGCGTGGTGTTGTCGGTGTAGCCGAACCAGGCCTCGTGGCCGCCCTCGGGGCGCTCGGAGATGCCGCCGATCGTGCCGAGCCCGGGCGTGGGCACCTCGCCGACCCGCTCGCCGGTCTCCAGGTCGTGGACGGTGATCTCGCTGATCGCGTGACGGGTCCAGCCCACCAGCATGACCGGGCGTTCGAGGTCGTCGAGGATCGCGAAGTCGCTCAGCACCGCCTCGGGGTCCTCGGGGATCAGCTCGCGCCAGGTGTCGTAGCCGGGCGTGGCCGGGTCGGTGACGCACACCCTGGCCCTGGACGCCTCGCGATCGGTGTGCACGTAGAGCCTGCCGTCGCGGCCGAAGGCCAGCCCGGTCTGCGCGTCCACGCCTTCCTGGACCACCGTCAGCTCCGGCCGCTCCAGCGGGGAGGCGGTCAGGTCGGCCACCCAGAGGTCGTTGCGCGGCGCGGTGCCCTCGTGCGCGGACACCTGCAGCCAGCGGCCGTCCCGCGAGACCGAGACGCCGTAGTAGTTGGTCATCTTCAGCCCCTCGCCGAAGATCATCACGTCGTCCTCGGTGGAGGTGCCGACGCGGTGCAGGTAGACGCGGCGGTGGAACTGCGTCTCGTTCTCCGGCACCTCGGTGCTCGGCAGCCTGCGCACGTAGTAGAACGCCTCGCCGCCGGGCATCCAGGCGATGGGGGAGTAGCGGCAGCGGTCGATCGGGCCCTCGACGCGCGTGCCCGTCGCCACGTCCATGACGTAGAGCGCCGACTCCTCGTCGCCGCCGACCGAGATCTGGTAGGCCAGCAGGCGCCCCTCCTTGTCAGGCTGCACGGCGTCGAGCGTGGTCAGCCCGGACGGGTCGATCCCCATGGGGTCGACCAGCGCCCGCTCGGTCCCGTCCGGCTCGACGACGTAGTAGACGGCGTGCTCCTGGTCGGGGGTGCGGCGGCTGAAGAAGCAGCGTCCGCCGCGCCAGGCCGGCGTGCCGACCGAGCCGGACCTGAGCAGCTCGGCGATGCGGCTCTTGAACCGCTGCGGGCCCCTTCCGCGGGAGAACAGCTCAGCCTGCGCGAGGAGCCATCCCTTCGTCTCCGGACTGTCGGGGTCCTCAAGCCACCGATAGGGATCCGGAACGGGCGTTCCGTGCAGGATGTCGACGGTCTCTTCGCGGCGTGCAGTTGGATACGGCTCTCGCGTCATGCACGGAACCCTACTGCCAATGGGGAGGGGTAAAGCGCTGGTGAAGCGGGCATAAAACGTATCGTGCGTCCCTCTAGTCATTCCGGACGGATGTTTTTGGGGTGGCGGGGACCACGGTGCAAACGCCAGACTTGGTGACAGGACGGTGCCGTGGTGACCATCCGCTGGGCCGTCCGGCGGAGGTCCACGTGACGGAAGCACGAGTGCCCCAGGAGGGGCCGACAGGCGGGACATGCCGCGGCATGTCCCCTTTGATACGCGCGCAGCAGGGAGAGGCACGATGACGCGCCAAGTCCTGCTGCTCAATGCCACTTACGAGCCCATGACCACCCTCTCGCTGCATCGTGCCATCGTGCTCGTGCTGCGGGAGAAGGCCGACATCGTGCATCGCGACGGCAGGGGCGCGGTGCTGCGCTCGGCCAGCTGCACGCTCGATGTGCCCTCGGTGATCAGGCTCCGCAGATACGTCCGCATCCCCTATCGGTCGCGCATTCCCCTGACCAGGGCGGCGCTCATGCGTCGTGACAACTACCGCTGCGCCTACTGCGGCCAGCGGGCCGAGACCATCGACCACGTCATCCCACGGTCCCGGGGTGGCGCCCACACCTGGGAAAACTGCGTCGCGTCCTGCACGACGTGCAACCATAGGAAGGCCGACAAATACCTGGAGGAGCTGGGGTGGACGCTACGCGTCAGCCCTGCGGTGCCACGGGGCGCCCACTGGAGGCTGATCGGCGCGTCGCTCGTCGGAGACCCCCTGTGGGCGCCCTACCTCGAGGCCGCCGCATAAAGGGGCCTCGAAAACGGCTTTGAACGAGGCGGTCCCGGCCTGGCACCATGCCAGGCATGTGGACCTTCACCTCGGACGTCGAGGCCTACGCCGCGGTCGCCGAGCCCTTCCTGCTCGGCGACCCGGTGGGCAACACCGTCGCGCTGACCGTCCTGGCCAATCTGAGGGCCGGCATGTCCGCCAAGGACGCCCGTTTCGGCTGGTGGACGGTGGACGGCGAGGTGCGCGGGGCGGTCTTCCACACCCCGCCCTACCCGATCGGGCTCGCCGTCATGCCGGTCGAGACCGTCGCGCCGCTGGTGGAGGCGCTCGATCGCGACATCCCCACGCTCGTCGGCCCGGTGCGGCTCACCGACGAGGTCGCGCGCCTGATGGGGCCGCCCAGCCGGGTCCTGTCCGAGCGGCTCTACCGGCTCGGCACGCTGCGGATCCCCGGCGTGCCCGGCCGTGGCCGGCTCGCCACGCCCGCCGACTATCCGCTCCTGGTCAGCTGGCATCAGGCCTTCGGCGAGGAGGTGGCGCTGCCCGATGGCGATGCCGCCGACCGCGTCGCCCGGCGGATCGCGGCCCGGGAGTTGTTCCTGTGGGAGGCGGACGGCGTGCCGGTCTCGCTCGCCGCGCTCTCGCCCGCGGCCGGCGGCGTCTGCCGCATCGGCCCCGTCTACACGCCTCCGTCGTGCCGCAAGCGCGGCTACGGCTCCGCCGTCACGGCCTATGCCAGCCAGGCCGGGCTGGAGGAGCGCTGCGAGCAGGTCGTGCTCTTCACCGACCTGGACAACCCCACGAGCAACGCCATCTACCAGGCGATCGGCTACGAGCCCGTGTCCGACTACGCGCATATCGCCTACGCTTAGTCCATGCCGCGTTACGACTTCCGCTGCCGCGCCTGCGGCTCCACGTTCGAGGTGTCCCGTCCCATGTCGGCCTCCGACGACCCGGCGGCCTGCCCGGAGGGCCACGACGACACGGTGAAGCTGCTGTCCACCGTGGCCATGACGGGCGGCGCGGCCGCGCCCCGGGCGACCGGAGGCGGCTGCTGTGGCGGCGGCTGCTGCTCCTAGGACGAGACCGTCGTCTCCGCCCGGGTCGTCAGGGCGCTGACCGCCACCTTGGCCAGGTGTTCCACGGTGGCGACGCCGGTCTCCATGTCCGGGCTGCGCTCCGACAGGACGGCGATCAGCAGCTCGTCCCCGCGCACGCGGAGCCGTCCCACGCTGTTGATCGTCCACAGCCCGCCGTGCACGTGAGCCGGCAGCCATCCGTTCTTCAGCGCCTCGCCGCCGGCCGCGCTGACGCCCCACGCCTGCTCGGGCACGACCGATGACATGAGCTTGAGCGCATACCGCCGGTGCAGCTCCGACAGCGGGCCGCTCGGGTCCGTGAGCCGCTCCAGGACCTTCACCTGGTCGGACGGGCGGCTGCGGGTCGATCCCCAGGAGAGCCCCGCCCCGGGCCGCGTGTGCTGGACACCGAGCGTGCGCAGCACCCGGGAGAGCCCGTCCTGGCCGCCGATCATCATGTAGAGCTCGTGCGCGCAGTCGTTGTCGCTGTTGCGGATCATGCGGTCGGCCAGCCGGTGCTCGTAGGCGGTCAGCCTCCGTCCCTCGCGCTGCTTGTCCAGCAGGAACGCCAGCAAGATGTCCACCTTGGCCACGCTGGCCAGCATGTACGGTGTGCGCTCGCGAAAGGCGTACCTGATGCCGGTCGTCTTGTCATAGACGGCCACCGAAGCCCGGCCGGGCCGCTGGCGCAGGTAGCGCTCCAGCGCCCGGTCGAGGGCGCGCCGCCTGTCCGGCGGCAGCGCGCGCTCGACGACGACAGGCGCCTGCGCACGGGGCACCACGGTGACCGGGTGCGGTGTCCCGGACGACGGAGCGGCGCACCCGGGCGCCATGATCAGTAGGGCAAAGGGCCAGATCCCCCGTACGCGCATGGCGGGAGCCTGTCACCCCCGACCCCAAAGGCCGGGGGTGCGAACGGTCAAGAGCAGGCCAGTTTCTTTACGCGGCCCTGCTGCGCCGGCGGCGCTGGAACGGGAGGAACCGGTCGGCGAGATGCGGACGGGACGGCGTGAGCGTGGGCTCGACCGCGATGATCCGGTCGAACCGGAAGGCCCTGATCGCCCGGCGCATCCTGCACACCCCGACCAGATACCAGTATTCGCGGTGGACCAGACACGTCACCGGCTCGACGTCACGGCTGGTGACGACGCCCGAGGCGTCCTGGTAGTGCAGGCGGATCATGAGGCGGCTGGTGATGGCGTCGGCCATGAGCCTGGCCCTGGAGGCGATCTCCACGGGCAGCGGCTCGGTCAGCGTCGTGAGCGTGGTGGTGATGACGTCGTCGTCGAGCTCCAGGTGCTCGAACGCGTGCTGGAGGCCGCGCCGGGCGGTGACGGCCTGGGGGCCGGCTCCGAGGTGGGCGAGGGAGAGTGCGAGGGCGGCGATCTCGGCGGTCGTCAGCGGGCGAGTATCGTGCTTCACGACTGTCGTCATACCCCAACAATAGGGATGACCACCGACATTTTTCGAAAGTCTGTGCGGCAGGCGAGAACCCTGTCACCTGCCGCACAGGCCGCTCTTACTTCGACAGCTGCGACAGGTCGCGGGAGGCGCCCGTCGAGGCGGACGTCGTCATCGCCGCGTACGCCTGCAGCGCCACGCTCACCGGCCGGTTGCGCTCCCGCGGCCGGTATCCCCCCAGGTCGGCCAGCAGCCGCTCGCGCCGGGCCGTCAGCTCGGCCTCCGGGACGCGCAGCTCCATCGACCGGTTGGGGATGTCGATGTCGATGATGTCGCCATCCTCGACCAGCGCGATCGCGCCGCCCTCGGCCGCCTCGGGCGAGGCGTGGCCGATCGACAGCCCCGACGTGCCGCCGGAGAAGCGGCCGTCGGTGATCAGCGCGCAGACCTTGCCCAGGCCCTTGCCCTTCAGGAACGAGGTCGGGTAGAGCATCTCCTGCATGCCGGGCCCGCCCTTGGGACCCTCGTAGCGGATGACCACTACGTCGCCCGCCTTGACCCGGCCGCCCAGGATGCCCTCGACCGCCTGCTCCTGCGACTCGAACACCACGGCGGGCCCGCTGAACGTCCAGATCGACTCGTCGACGCCGGCCGTCTTCACCACCGCGCCGTCCCGCGAGATGTTGCCGTAGAGCACGGCCAGCCCGCCGTCCGCGGTGTAGGCGTGCTCGAGGTCGCGGATGCAGCCTGCCGCCCGGTCGAGGTCGAGGTCGTCCCAGCGGTTGTCCTGCGAGTATGCCTTGACGGTGCGCACGTTGCCGGGCGCCGCGTGCCACAGCTCCACGGCCTCGGGCTTCGCCGACGGCGACTTCACGTCCCAGGCGGCCAGCATGTCGGCGAGCGTGCCGCCGTTCACGGTGGGCACATCGCGGTGCAGCAGCCCGGCCCGGTCGAGCTCGCCCAGGATGGCCGGGATGCCGCCGGCGCGGTGGACGTCCTCAACGTGGTACTTGTTCGTGGCCGGGGCGACCTTGCACAGGCAGGGCACGCGCAGCGAGATCTCGTTGATCTCCTTGAGCCCGAAGTCCACCTGCGCCTCGCGGGCCGCGGCCAGGATGTGCAGGATCGTGTTGGTCGAGCCGCCCATGGCGACGTCGAGGGTCATGGCGTTCTCGAACGCCTCGCGGGTGGCGATCGAGCGCGGCAGCACCGACTCGTCGCCGTCCTCGTAGTAGCGGCGGGTGATCTCCACGAGCTGGCGGCCGGCGTCCTCGAAGAGCGTCTTGCGCGCCTTGTGCGTGGCCAGGATCGTGCCGTTGCCGGGCAGCGCCAGCCCGATGGCCTCGGCCAGGCAGTTCATGGAGTTGGCGGTGAACATGCCGGAGCAGGACCCGCACGTGGGGCAGGCGCTCTCCTCCATCTCCAGCAGCTCGGCGTCGGAGACGGAGTCGTCGGCGGCGGCGATCATCGGGTCGATCAGGTCGAGCTTCTTGCCCGGGGTCTTGCCGGCCTCCATGGGGCCGCCGGAGACGAAGATCGTCGGGATGTTCAGCCTGAACGCCGCCAGCAGCATGCCCGGCGTGATCTTGTCGCAGTTGGAGACGCAGATCAACGCGTCCGCGCAGTGCGCCTCGACCATGTATTCCACGGCATCGGCGATCAGCTCGCGCGACGGCAGGGAGTAGAGCATGCCGCCGTGGCCCATCGCGATGCCGTCGTCCACGGCGATCGTGTTGAACTCGCGCGGGATCGCCCCTGCCTCCCTGATGGCCGCCGAGACGACGTCGCCGACTTCCCTGAGATGCACGTGACCCGGCACGAACTGGGTGAAGCTGTTGGCCACCGCGATGATGGGCTTACCGAAGTCGCTCCCGGCTACGCCGGTCGCCCGGAGCAGGGCCCGGGCACCGGCCATGTTCCTGCCGTGGGTGACTGTACGTGACCTGAGGGCGGGCATTGGGCTTCTCCCATCGCTAGCAAGTCTTCACATGTTACGACCACCGCCCGGCAACTGAGACAACCGTCCACGCATCGGACGGCCGGTTACCGGATCGTGGCGCAACCGAAGCCAGGCCAAGATGACGCCGCGCACGGTGGGAGTGCCGGACGCGTCGTGGGGAGTGGTCAGTCCTCGCCGTAGCGGGCGGGAAGCTCCCTGGCGGCGATGTCGTAGATCCGGTCGATCTCCATGGCGGTCAGCGCCCGCTCCCGCTTGGTGATCCATTTGCGGGCGCGGTCACCCTGGTAGACGTCCACGCCGCGGATCGTCATGATCTTCCAGGGCACGGCCGGGCCGTAGATGGCGAGCGAGGGCACGACCGACACCTCGCGGCCGAACGACCTGCTGATCAGCTCGCCTGCCTGCGACGCCTCCCACTTGGCCTCGTTGAGCCTGGCCTTCTGGTCGAAGGGGCCGTGGAAGAGCTTTTTGCCCATCTGCACGCGTACGGGAAGGCGTTTGTCCCACTTCTCGGAGTCGACCGCGTACACGCCGGTGGGGCCCACCACGAGGTGGTCGATCTGGGCCTCGCTGTTCGGGATCGCCCGGGCGTGCAGCGTGCGGTAACCCAGGCGCTCCAGCTTGCGCAGCTGTGCCTCGGTGCGTCGCTCCGCCACGGACGCGCGCCGCCAGGCGGGCACGGAGGAGTTGGAACGCGCGCGGTAAACCGCCTCCAGGATCGCCGCGACCACGCCCGCGGTCACGCCGACCCGCCAGTCCCCCACGAGGAAGCCCACTACCAAGGCCACGCCGACGGCCGCCAGCAGGCGGTTGCGCAGGCGGCGGAAACGCGGTTGCTGCAGCAGGCTACGCACGGACGCGCGCTCGACGGGCGCGTAGGTGGAGGTGGGCGCCGATGGCTTCGCGGCGGCGGTCTGCTCGCTTTCTGGCCGGTCGCTCACCCAGATAGGTGACGCGTTGTGACCGTCTTCTCGCTGTTTGTCGGAGTCCACGTCACTCACCGTAGCCCGCACATCTGACTGATTCCTAGTGTTGCCCTGTCCATAGTTTTATGGCCCAGCTCATCGTGTTCTACGCCCGGTTTCGGGGTATTACTAACGTTCTTCTCTAGAGAAGCTTACGGGTCGTACAAGATCCTAACCCTTCGCCCGTATGGGGTCTGGCCGGACTCGCTCACGAGGTTTACGTTCATGGTGTGGACGGCGCGGCAGAGATCCTGCTCTTTCTCTTCGGGGTTTCCATGGGGCTGTTCGTGCTGATCAGCCTGCTGGTCATGGTGCCTGGACGCAGCGTGCAGCGGAGGGTGGAGTCCGGCCCCGTGTGGCTGGGCGGCCCGTCGGGCAGCGAACGCGGCGTGAGCACCTCGGGCCTGGTGCTGGCCGACCGGGTGGCGCACTGGGCCACCGTTCCCGAGGCCGACTGGGTGGCCGCGGCCGAGACGGCGGAGCCGGGCCGGCACGTCGGCGGCGCGTCCGCCGGATGGTGAGGCTGACGATGCGAGGACTGACCACCGCTCAGGCGGACGACATCAGGAAGGCCCTGCGGGCTGCCGAGCAGCGCAGCGGGCTCCGGTTCGGGCTGTTCCTCGGGGAGCCGGTCGGCGGGCGGCGGCACTTCGCCGAGCGCCTGCACGCCGCCCTCGGCGAGGAAGCGGACGACGCCGTGGTGATCCTGGTGGACGTCAAGGGCCGAGGGCTGGAGATCGTGACGGGAGAGCGCGCCAGGCGGCGGCTGAGCGACAACGCCTGCCGCCTCACCGCCATGTCCATGGCCACCGCGTTCAGCGTCGGCGACGTGATCGGTGGCATCTTGTACGGCATCGCGTCTCTCGGCGAAGCATCGACATCTCGCCGCCCCTAACCCAAACCAGCATTCGTTACGGTCGCCCAGCGTCACCGCGCGCCTGAGAACAACCATCCTTTACGGTCGCCCAGCGTCACCGCACGCGCCGTAGCCCCTGCCGTCTGTCATGGCCGGTCGTGAAGGCTCACGGGTTGCTCGCCGTGACGGAGCGTCTAGTTGACCGGCTCCGTGGTTCAGAGCCGCTCCAGCAGCGTGACGATGTGGCTGCTCACGCCGTTCAGCAGTGTGGCCGGCTGGATTTCGGCGGCGGCGATCGCGGAGAAGAGGGACGGCAGGCCTGGCAGGGGGAAGCCGTCGTCCTTCATGGTGGCACCGCCTATCGGGTTCTTGTCCAGGGCGGTGCGGCTGCGTTCCCAGGCGTCGAGGACCTCTTCGGGTGAGGGGACGCCGAAGCCGTGGCCTACCGGTGCCGCGTGGCGCAGCCTTACCAGCGGGGTGTCGGCGAAGGACAGGGCCGTGCGGGCGCGCAGCTGGAGGTCGGCGTAGGGTTCCGGGGCGATCCAGTCCATGGCCGTGCACGGGTTGCGGCAGGCGGCGACGCATACGGCGAGTGCTCCGGCCACCTGGCTGTGCTGGCGGTCGAAATACGCGCGCCAGCCCTCGTTCGGCTCCGTGGAGACCCGCAGCGTCCGGTTGGTGGCGGACTGCTCGGACTTGGTGTGGTCGCACTCGCGGTCGCCGATCACGCCGAACCTGCTGCCGGTCGCGCTCAGCCCTTCGGGCCAGCGGGCGGGGTCCCCGGCATGGCCGAGCTGTGGCTCGAACGCCAGCAGCGGCAGGTATTCGCTGGCGATGTGCACGGCGGCGATCATCGGGCTCAGCTCGCGACGGTGCCAGCGTACGGCGATCACCTCGAGCAGCAGCCCATAGGCCGGCCGCAGGGACTCCAGCGCCCCCCGCGGCTGCTCGCGCGGCGTCTGCGGCATGTGGCAGGCCCGCGCCCGCCGCCGCAGCTCGGCGGGCACCACCTTCGCCTCGACCGCGAAGTCCTCCGCGTCGAGCGAGAGCAGCCGTTGCCCGAACTCGCACACCTCGGAGATCTCCGCCGCCGGCGCGAGCGCTCCGAGGTCGGCGAAGGCGTAACGGCGGGCGAGGGCGATCAGGAGGTCACGAGTGGTATCCACGCGACGACTTTCTCACGAGCGAGAAGCGATTACGGACATGGCTCACGTATGCACTGAATGTCGCTCGTCGGCTTGCCCTCGGTGGGCTCGGACGACGGTTCCTCGGGCCCGGGCGTGGTCGGCTCCTGAGACGGCTCCTGCGTGGGCTCGGACGTCGTGGGCTTGGAGGTGGGCGAGCTGGTCGGCTTGGTCGGCGTGACCGTCGCCGAAGGGCTCGGCGCCGGGGTCGTCCCCCTGGTCGGCTTGGAGCCTGGGGCCCGCCTGGTCGGTGGTGCGGACTGTTGCCTCGTCGAGGGCGGCGTGGTGGGCGCGGCCGTGACCGAGGTGCCCCGCACGGTCGGCGGCACCTCGTCGAGGACCGTGGGCGTGACCGGGCGCAGCCAGACGGCGCCTGCCACGGCGGCCGTCACGACCACGGCGGCTGCCGCGGTGAGCGCCGCCCTCATGGCACGGCCGCGGCGCGGCGCGGGTGCCGTGCCGGGTGTGGCCAGCGCCCTGCGCGCGGCCTCGGCTATCAGCGCAGCCGATGGCCAGCGCCGGTCCGGCGCCTTGTCCAGCGCACGCTCGACCACCTGCCGCGGCCCCGGCGGCACCTCGGCGGGCAGGGGCGGCACGGGAGAGTTGAGATGCTTGAAGATGATCTGCACGGGCGTGTCGCCCTGGAACGGCAGGCGACCGGTCAGGCACTCGTAGGCCACCACGCCCAGCGCGTAGACGTCCACCGCCGGCGTCACCTCGCTGGCGGTGGCCATCTCCGGCGCGCAGTAGCCCGCCGAGCACAACATCGTGCCGGTGGCCGTCAGGTGGCCTGCCGAGACCGAGTGGGCGATGCCGAAGTCGGTGAGCGCCACGCCGCCGTCGGGCCTGATCATGAGGTTGGCGGGTTTGACGTCGCGGTGCACGATGCCCTGCGCGTGCGCGGCGGCCAGCGCGTCGCCGACCTCCGCGACCAGGCGCATGGTGGCCTCCACGCCCAGCGGGCCACGTCGCAGCACGCGGTCGAGCGACTCGCCCGGCACGTGCTCCATGACCAGGAAGCTCACCTGGCGGCCGTTGACGTCGGCGATGCCGTAGTCGTAGACGTCGACCACGCCGGGGTGGGTCAGCGTGGCCATGGCCCTGGCCTCGTTCTGGAAGCGCTGGGCGAACGTCGGGTTTTCGGTCAGGGCCGGGATGAGCACCTTGACGGCGACGGCGCGCCGAAGAACCGTGTCGTCGGCACGCCACACCTCGCCCATGCCCCCACCGCCGAGGCGGTGGGCCAGCATGTAGCGGTCATTGAGGGTGGTCCCCGCGCCTAGCACGCCATCGAGGCTAACACCGGGCGTTCGCTGACATGGCCAAACTCGGGGGAGCGTAACGGCGATGTGGCCGTAGGTTTCAGAAGGAGCCGGTGGTCGTGCCGCCGTTGCCGGTGGCGGGGGTGGTGAAGGAGGTGTTGGCGCCTGGTTCCCACAGGTCAGCGGTGTCGGGATAGCCGGATTCCTGGCGTTTGACGCACTTCCACTCGACGGCGGTGCTCGGCGGCAGTGTGCCGATGGTGCCGGTCCAGGTCGGATATGCCGTGGGTGACAGCTTGACCGCGCTCGCCACGGACCAGGACCCGAGCTGTGGGGTGCTGCCGACGGCGTAGACCGACTGGCCGGGAGCGGTGGTGCCGTTGTCGCACCTGAACGTCATCGACGCCGGCGCCTGGCCGAGCGTGAACGCGAACGTCTTGGCCGTGGTGACGCTCGCGCTCGCCGCCTTGGCGACGATGAGGTTGCCGCCCGCGTTGTACCAGCCGCCGGCGGCCGCGTCGAAGGCGGTCTTGGTGGCGTGCTGGGTGAGCGGGGAGCCGTTCAGCGTGACGGCCGACGCCTGGGTGCCGGCGACCAGCTCCACCACGGTCGGCCTGCTGGACGGCGCGCCGCTGTAGTCGCCGCTGGAGGCGGCGACGGTGACGGTGGCCGTGGCGCCGCTGAGCTGCTGGCTGATCTGTGTCGTGCGGACGGAGCCGCTCTGGTACGCCGTCGTGGCCCCGTCGTCCTCGTGAAGGGTGAAATCGGTGGACGTGGTGTCCGGGTACACGCGGGCGATCAGCTCGTTCCTGGTCGTGCCGTCGGTCCGCTTGCCCATCGCGTTCATGGTCTTGTCGTCGACGTGCGCCTTCGGGATGATCGCCCCCGCCCGGGCGAAGGCAGGCAGCCGGAACACCCCGTTGACCCACAGCGGGCGGTCGGTGAACCACTGGCCGGAGCTGGTGAGCTTCTCGCCGGTGGCGTAGTCGTACCAGGTGCCGGCGGGCAGGTAGACGTCGCGGTCGCGTTCGCCGGCGCCTGCCACGACGCCGACGAGCAGGTCACGGCCGATGAGCTTCTGGTGGCCCATCTCGCGGACGTTCGGGTCGTTCTGGTGGTAATGCACCAGCGGCGGCACCACGGGCTCGCCGAAGCGGTGGGCGCGGTGGGCCAGCGAGTAGTAGTAGGGCGCGAGCTCGTACCGCTGGCGTAGGTTGGCCAGGTTGCTGGCCTTGTGGCCGATCTTGTCGGGCGAGGTCTGGGCGCAGTTGCACAGGTTCTCCGTGTGCGGGCGGACCGGCACCTCGAACCAGGCGCCATTGGCGAACCACTGCGTGTAGAGCTCGTTCAGGTCTGAATTCAGCATTTCCCTGCGGAAGCCGCCGATGTCGGAGCCGAAGTAGTCGATGCCCGACATCGACATGTGCATCTGCACGTTCTGCTGCTGGGCCAGCGCGGTCAGCTTGGAGCCGATGTCGGCCGACCACATGGCCACGCCGTGCCGCTGGATGCCGGCCGCGCCCGAGCGGGCGAGCATGAACGGTCGCTTGGTGCCGGAGGCGTATCCGCGGGCCACGCTCTCGGCCCACTTGAGGTTGTAGACGTTGTGGTAGTCGGCGTGGGCGTGCTTGCCGGGCAGCACGCCGGAGGTCCAGTCGCCGGCGTCGTACATCTCCGGCTCGCCCAGGTCCAGCCAGTGGCCCTGGACGCCCTGGTCGGCGAGGGGTTGCCGCTTGAGCGTGTGCCAGTAGTCGGCGGCCGCGTCCTGCGTCCAGTCGATCATGCCGCCCCGGCCCCACCAGTCGTTGGTCGTCAGGTAGACGGGGGCGCAGCCCGGGCAGCCCGATCTGACGAGATAGCCGCGCGCGGCCAGGTCGGCGTGTTCGGGCAGGTTCTTGCCGACGTACGACTCCTCGATGGTCATCAGGCCGATGCCCTTGTTCGTCGCGTAGTCGTTGATCGTGGCGGAGGTGTTGGGGAAGGCGGTCGGGTCCCACGAGAGCGTGCCCATGCGGGTGTTGTCCGACCCGGCCGTCACCCCGCCGAACCACGGCAGATCCAGCACGAACCCGTCCACCGGGAACGTGTCCGCCCGCAACCCCGCGAGCCGGTTGTCGATCTCGGCCCAGTTGTCGTAGCCGAACTCCGACACCCACATGCCGAACGCCTTCTTCGGCGGCACCGGCGGCCTGCCGGTCAGCTCCATGTAGTCCTTGCGCAGGTCCGGCAGGTCGGGCCCGGTCATCGTGTACCAGCGGAGCTGGTCGCCCCAGGTGTCCACCGTCCAGGGGGAGCCGGTCAGGTTCCACTCCTGCTTGTAGACCTGGTCGAGCAGGAGGCCGTAATTCAGGTTCGACGCCCCCACCGCGAAGAGCACCGGGATCTGCGTGTTGCCGACCGGGCCGTTGTCGGTGTCGAAGACCATGGCGTTGCCGTAGGCGCCGCCGGGGGAGCGGGTGCGCCCCACCCAGTCGCCATCGGCGCTGCCGCCCATGAAGAACTGCTCGCCCAGGCCGTAGGCGTTCTGGATCGAGCCCTTGGTGATGCTCAGGCCCTTCCACGCCTGGGCGAGGTTGCGCGGGCACGCCTCGTAGAGCAGCCTCGCCGGGTCCGAGACCTTGACGCACAACGTCCCGGCCGTGACTTCGACCTTCATAGCGGGCGTGGTGAGCGTGTTGCCCGACTGGGTGAAGCTGGACGGGCCCAGGTAGTCCTTCTTCGCGACCTGCGGCGTGGTGAAGATCGAGTCGTTCACGCCGGGGCTCGTCCCGTTGGCGAGCTCGAAGTGCACGAGGTCGTCGTCGAGGAACTCCACGATCAGGTACGCCGGCCCGCTGGTGAACTCCACCCGCTGGACCGCCGCCTGCGCGGAGGACGCCACGAGGGAGGGCATGAGCAATGCCGCTAAGAAGACGAGCGCGCGGGTCATGGCGCCCCCCATCATCGGGCCACCACCAGGTTGTCGAGGTTGATCCCGCCGGTGTTCGCCGTGTCATAGGCGATCTTGACGGTATGGGCGCCCGCGGTCAGGGACGTGGTGAGCGTGGCGGTGCCCCACGTGTCCCAGTTCGCCAGCGCGGGCAGTGACAGCGTGCCGGCGGACACGCCGTCCACGTAGACGGTCCTGGTGGCGTTCACGGTGGTCGAGTAGCGGAACGTGAGCTGGTGGCTGCCTGCCGCGTCGGCCCTGACCTGGAACGTCACTGCGTCGCCGGAGGTGGCGAAGCCGTCGGCGAAGCCGGTTCCCGTGTAGCCGGCGTGGTCGGTGTTCGTCGAGGTGCCGCTGCCTGTCGCGAACTCGGCCTCGTAGGCGCTCTTGTTCACGCCGTTGAGCGTGATCGTCCGGGTGGCGGCGGCGCTCGCCAGCTTGACGTGGGTGAGCTGCTGGACCGGGTCCCACCACCAGCCCTCGGCGGCGGCCTTGAGGTCGGCCAGCGAGGCGCGGGCGCCGAGCTCCGTCGCGCCCGTGACGGAGGCGGGCTTGGTGCTCGCCACCTGCAGGGTGCTGGTCGTGGTCAGCGGCGGCACGGTGACGGTCACCGCGTGCCCGGCCCAGTTCTCCGCCGAGGTGAGGGTGCGGGTGGCGTTCGCGCTGTCCTCGAAATATGCGTACGAGGTGGTGCCCGACGGATATATCCGGAAGGTCAGGTTGGTGTAGGTGTCCACGCTGTTGCCGATCTCGCCGCCGAGCTGGTAGTCGGCGTCGAGGTTGAGCGGGATGATCGCGCCCGGCTTGGCGTAGACCGGGATCGTGTCCAGGCCGGCCTGGTAGGTCTTGGTGCCGGGGCCGGTGAAGCGGCCGCCGTTCCACAGGTCGTACCACTCGCCGGCGGGCACGTACACGTTCTTCGAGGTCGCGCCCTGAGCGGTGATCGGCGCGACGAGCAGCTGCGAGCCGAACATGTACTGCTGGTCCAGGGCTGCGGCCGTCGCGTCGCCGGGGAAGGCGAAGCTCATCGCGCGCATCATCGGCACGCCCGTGGTCGCGCTCGCCTTGGCCTCGGTGTAGAGGTAGGGGATCAGGTTCATCCGCACGTTGGCGAACCTGCGGAAGGCCGGCACCACGCTCGCGTCGCCGGTGCGGGCCTGCACGTTCCACGGCGTGCGGGCCTCCGACGTCCCCGGATCGGCCTTCTCCGAGTGATACTGCATGATCGGGGAGAACGTCGCCTGTGCCGCCGAGCGCAGGTAGAGCTCCGCGCTCGGGAAGGTCCCGGTGAAGCCCGCCAGGTCCCAGGCCGTGTACGGCACCCCCGACTGGCCCGCGCTGAGCTGCGCCCTGACCGCCTCCTGGAAGGCGGAGAAGCTGGAGTTCTGGTCGCCGGCCCAGAAGATCGACCTGGTCTGGGCGCCTGCCGTGCCAGCCCGGCTGAAGACCGCGCCATCCGGCCGCTTGCCCTTGACGTAGGTGTTGTATGCGCCGGTGTAGCTGTTGGGGTAGGCGTTGTGCATCTCGTCGCCCTTGCGGCCGTCGGCGAACTGCACGCCCCTGCCGAAGACGGCCTCGCTGCCGTCGGTTTTGAAGCCGTCGATGCCGATCTCGTCGATCAGGTAATCGCGTTTGCTCATCCACCAGGCGGTCGCGGCCGTGCTGGTGAAGTCGGGGACCATGCTGTCGCCGAACCACTGGCCGGTCGGGATGCGATAGGGGCCGTTAGCGGGATTTTTCGCGACGTAGCCCTGCGATTCCGCGTATGCCTTGTCGTTGAGGTGCTGCTGCGGAGCGGTCGGCGGATTGGTGTCGAAGTTCTCCTTGAACACCGGGATCTGCCAGAGGATCATCTTGATCCCCTTGCTGTGGGCGTTGTCCACCATCGCCTTCGGGTCCTGCCACGCCGTGCCGGCAGGGAAGATCAGGTCGCCGTAGGAGAGCTTGCCGCTGCCCGGCTTGGGGGTGTACGTCGCGCCGTGCCACACGTAGAAGGTGGCCTCGTCACTCCACTGCTCCAGCACCATCGCCGTGTGCGGGATCTTGTACGCCGCCACGTTGGCCAGCGCGGCGTTCACCTCGGCCTGGGTGTTCCACTCGTTGGCCGACATCCACACGCCGAAGGCCCACTTCGGCGGCAGCAGCGGACGGCCCGAGGTCGCCGTGTAGTCGTCCAGGATCTCGGCCGGCGTGCCCGCGTAGAAGTGGTAGTCCAGCGTCGAGTCGAGGCCGCCGCCGGTGTCCACCGTGAATCCGGCCAGGTCGGGCAGATGCGTGCTGAGGTTGAAGATCGCGTACCGGCTGGTCGGGAGGTAGACGCCGTAGCCGGCCGAGTTGAGGAAGAACGGCACACTCAGGTAGGTGCGCCGGGTGGCGCCCTGGTCCCTGTACTGGTTGTAGACATAATTGTGCACATCGGTGCCGCGCTGGTCGAGCCGGTCGTAACGCTCGCCGAAGCCCTCGAAGCGCTCGCCGGCCGGGGACATGAAGTGGTCCTCGATCTTGGTGATCGTGGTGGCGCCGTCGCTGGCCCAGCCGATGTTCCTGAACGTCGCGGGATCGTACTGGCGGGTGATCAGCGTCGTGCCGTCGCCCTTGTAGACCGACAGCCGGTACGGCGACTTCTGGATCTTCAGGACGAGCGAGCTGGTGGAGATCATGAGCGTGCTCGCCGAGTCGGTCACCGTATAACCGGATACTCCGGAAATGTTCAGCCCCTGCCCGCTGGGGGCGATCTGGGTCCTGAACCGGTCGAGCGCCGGGAACGCGAAGCGGATCTTCGGCGTGAAGCTCCCCGCGCTGTCCCCGGTCGTGACGTCCACCGACGTGCCGTTGTTGGTGAAGCCGGTCACGTTCGTCACCGTGCTCCAGGAGGTGACCGTGAACGTGAACGGGCCGACGCTCTTCTGCCCGCCCCCGTTCACGTCCGCGTTGACCGTGTAGGAGATCTTGTCGCCCCGGGCGAACGTGCCTAAGTTGATCTTCCAGTAGCTGTTGCCGCCGCTGTTGTAGTCCCAGGCCGCGCCGATCGGGGTCTGGTTCGCCCCGTTCTTGGTCCACGTGACCCAGACCGTCTGGCCCGGCTCGATCGGCCAGGTCGTGGCCTTGATCTGGACGGCCTCGCCGGCCATCGGGTCACGCGGCACCCGTTCCGTCGGCTCGGCCGAGTAGAGATCGTCGATTCCGGTCGGACTGTGGTGCACCCCCGCGAGCGCGAGGGCGGCGGGGACGGAGACGAAGGACGCTGACAAGGCGATCACCACCACGATGACGGCCGACCGTAACCGGCTCACGGATACTCCTTCTCAGGCAGCGAACACGGGGGAGAGGCGGGACCAGTGCTCGGCGGCACAGAGGACGGGCGGGCGGTCGAGCGGTGCGGGCAGGCGTACCTCCCTGCCTCCAGAGAGGGCACGTCCTGTCCAGACGTCGATCCACTCGCCTTCTGGTAGATAGACGGAAATTTCCGAAACGTCAGGCTCGGTGACGGGCGCGACGAGCAACGTGTCCCCGAGCTTGTACTGCAGCGGATAGCGCCACACGTCCGGGTCGTGCGGGTGGTCGAAGAACAGCCCGCGCATCAGCGGCGCCCCGCCGCCCACGGCCTGCCGCGCCTGCTCCGCCAGGTACGGCACCAGCCGCTCGCGCACCTCCACGAGCCGCCTGAACACCGGGATCACCCGCTCGTCCCCGGTCCGGTCGGCCACGTTCCACGGCGTGCGGTCCCTGATAGGCGTGCGGTGATGGTTGAACTCCGAGTGGTACTGCATGATCGGCATGAACGCCGCCGCCCCGGCCGCCCGCAGGTACAACTCGGCGTCCGGCACCTCGCCGGAGAACCCGGCCAGGTCCCATCCCCAGTACACGATCCCGCAGGCCGAAGCCGTGATCCCGGCCCTGACGGAGGACCGGAACGCCTCCCACGTGGAGTCCTCGTCCCCGGCCCAGAAGGCCCCGTGCGGCTGCGACCCGGCGAACCCGGCCCTGCTGAACGTCACCGGCGCCTTCCCGCACGCCCGCAGCAGATCGCCGAAGGCGCGGGCGTAGTGGACGGGGAAGAGGTTGTTGCCTTCCGCGCCGTCCCGCCCGTCGGCATACCGCAGGTCGTGCCCCCAGGCGTGCTCACCGCCGTCGGTCTTGAACCCGTCGATCCCGACCTCCTCGACCAGATAGCGGCGCTTGGCCGTCCACCAGTCGCGGACCTCCTGCGACGACAGGTCGGGCATGAGCGCGAGCGGGAACCACCACCCTCGGTTCCGGTACGGCCGGCCGTCCGCCTCCCGCACCCCGTACCCGTGCTCGACGAGCTGCCGGGCGTCGACGGCGGCCTGATGCCGGGGATGCGGGCGCATCTTCTGCAGCGGGATCTGCCAGAGCAGCACCTTGATGTCGCGCTCGTGCAGTTCGTCCACCATGCCCTTGGGGTCGGGCCATGGGCCGTCGGCCGGGAAGGTGTAGTCGGCCAGGCGATGTGGCTCCTCCGACGCCTCGTACGCGGCCCCGCGGAAGGCCGTGAACGTCGTCTCGTCGCTCCACGCCTCGATGACCAGCGCGCCGACGGGGATCCCGTGCTCGCGGTGCCGGTCCATCTCGGCCATCACGCGTTCCTGCGTGTTCCACTCATTGCCGCTGGCCCAGAGCCGGAACACCCACGACGGCAACTCGGCCGGCCGCCCGACGTCGTCCAGGAACCCGCGGAGCACGTCCGCAGGCTCGAGCCCGTCGTGGAAGCGCACGCCGAGCGTGCCGTCGCGCCCCACCTCTGCCTCCACCAGCAGCCGATCGCCGACGTCGTACCAGGTGCGCCGCGATGTCGCCACGTGCAGCCCCCAGCTCACCTCCCCGCCCACGACCAGCGCGAACGGCATCGGCAGGTAGGTGCGCCCGTGCCGCCCCTGCGCCTTGTACTGCTCGAAGACGACCGCGTCGAGCCGAGCTCCGTCGCGCCCGCGCTGATCCACGGCGTCGAACCGCTCGCCGAACCCGACCACGTGCTCCTCGGGCGCGAGCGCCACCTCGAACCGCACCCGCAGCACGCCGTCGGCGTCGGCCAGCCACCGCACGCTCCCGGGCACGATCCGGTCGGCGCCCCTGACGTCCAACTTCCCGCCGTCGTCCGACCAGCTCGCCGCCGATACCTCGAACCACCGGCTGGTACGGCTCCCGCCGCCGGCCAGGGTGGACCGGAAGCGGTAGGAATAGCGGCGCCCTGCCTCTAGGACCGGCGTCCGCACGGCCCACGATCCGGCGGCGGCGCGAGCGGCCCTGGCCTGCGCGGCGGCAAGATGCCCGCCATCGACCGCTCCGTCGGCCCCGCCGGCCCCGCCGACCGCGCCAGCACCCAGAGCACCGCCAGCACCGCCAGCACCGCCACCTTCAGCACCGAGGCCGTCAGCAGCGAGGCCGTCAGCACCGATAGCTCTATGAGCGCCGCCAGCCATGCTCGGCGCGCTAGCACCGCCAGCCGTGTCCGGCGCGCCAGCACCGACAGCCATGTCGGGCGCGCCAGCCCCAGCCGTGCCCGGCGCGCTGGCGCCCGGCTCCGCCTGCGTACCCGCGTCCTGGCCGGCCTGCGGCTCGGCGTTTCGAGGGTGCAGCGACAACTCCAGTGGCGCGCCCCCGTCCACGACCCACTCGCAGACGACCGCCTCAACACCCGCCGAGGCCCGCACCCGCAACTCCACCGCCTCGCCGTCGAGCGGCCGGGCGGGCACCCGCTGGTCCTCGGTCGTCGCGTACGGATGCCCCGACCCGAACGGCCGATGCCTCATGCTCATGCCCGCACCCCCAGCTCGTCCGCGAGGATCAGGTACATCCCGTGCGACCACAGCAGCGGCGTCGCCACCGGCCCCCACCGGTCGAGCCACTCCTGCAGCCGCCCAGGCGCCAGCAGCAGGTCCGACACCTGCTCGGGCAGATCCCCCTCCTGTGTCGCCTGAGCCGCCATCCAGTCCAGATAGCGGCGGGCCTCGGCAGGCCGCCCCGCCGCCGCGTGGTTCCAGCCGAGGAACCCGGCAAGCAGCACCCACCGGCCCCCGCCGTAGAAGGTGTCGGCGAGGTAGCGGTACACGCCGCCGTCCCTCGCCAGCTGCCGCTCGACCTCGGCAACCGTCGCCGCCCCGACCGGATGCCCGGCCGGATACAGCCCGAACGGCTCCACGCACGCCAGCAGGCTGCCGTCCACGGCGTCGCTCCCGAGCCACTTACGCAGCCGCCCGCCGGTGACACCCTCCCGCTCGACCAGCTCGGCGACGCCCTCGACCGCCTCCAGCGCGGCCGCCTCCTCCGCCGAGCTCAGCACGCCGAGCGCGACGGCGGCCCGCAGGCCCCCATGGATCGAGCCCAGCGTGGCCACGTGCCGCTGCTCCACGTGCTCCTCCCACCAGTCGTAGCAGGGCAGATGCCAGAACGCCGTTAGATACCTAGCCGCCGCCCTGACCCCCTTCTCGACCCCGGGCACCGCCCTGCCGTGCCGTACGGCGTGCTCGCGCAGCGCCCAGAGCCAGGTGCCGTACCCGTCGAGCTGGAAGTCCCACCAGTCGTCCGCGCCGTCCATCCCGTCGAGCGTGAAGCGGGTCGGCAACATCTCCGAGACGAGCACGCTCTCACCGCGCGCGGCCCGGGAGACCAGCGAGTCCACCTGGCCCGCCCGGTCGCCGACCACGCGGGCGCACCAGGCGTGGAAGGCGTCCGCCCCGGCCACGTCACCGTGCCTGCTCACCCCCTCGGCGATGAACGCCCCGTCCCGCAGCCAGGAGTAGCCGCGGTAGGCGGAGAAGGTGGGCGAGGCCGGATAGGCCCCGGTGGGCGACTGCAATCTCGTGATCACGTCGAGGCTGTGCGCGACGAGGGACAACAGGTTCTCTCCTTACCAAAGCGCGTAGCGCGGACCCAGATCCTTCGCCATCTTGAACAGCTCGCGGCGTCTGCGCTGGGGGCTCCCGTCGATGGCGGGACGGGAATCCTCGTCCTTCACGGTGAGGTGGAGGTCAAGAGAGCAGGGCGTCGACGTCGGCGGCCGCGGCCTTGAGCGCGTCCTCCACGGACGTGCGGCCGGCGGCGGCCTCGGTCAGCTGCTTGGTCACCGCGTCCTGCATCTCCTGCTGACGCTTGATGACCGGCGGCAGCGCGATCGACTTGAGGGAGTCGAACACGGCCTGCCGGTTGGCCGGCTTCGGGTCCTTGAGGTAACCGGAGAGCACCTGCTGGTCGGCGACCGGCGGCAGCTCCCAGGACGACTGGATGCGGGTGGTGGCGGCGACGTTCGACGACGACAGGAAGCGGGCCCACGCGTAGGCGTCCTTGCCGGCCTTGGTGCCGGACGAGACCGCGACGGCGTTGTGGAAGACCGCGCTGGCCTTGCCGGCGTCACCGGGCTCGACGACCACGTCCCACTCGAACGGCACGTCCTTCAGGCCCGCGAACTGCCAGATGCCGTTGTGCCACATGGCGAGCTTGCCGGACTTGAACAGGTTCGTGTCGTAGTCGGCGGTGCCGCCGATCTCGGCCTCGGTCGGCATCGACTTGCCGACCTTGCCGATCAGCCACGTGGCGGCCTTGACGCCCTCGGGGCTGTTGAAGGCGGACTTCTTGCCGTCGGCCGACAGGAACTCGCCGCCCGCCTGCTTGAGCGTCTTGTAGAACTCGAAGAACTGCACCGGCTGGAAGTCGCCGTACACGCCCTTCTTCCTGTCGGTCAGCTTGGCCGCGGCGGCCTGCTCGTCGGCCCACGTCCAGTCCGCCGTGGGCTCGGCCACCCCGGCCTTCTTGAAGAGGTCCTTGTTGTAGAAGAGCACGACCGTGGAGAAGGAGGCGGGCAGCGCGTATTGCTTGCCGTCCCGCTTGAACGCGTTGAGCGACTCCTGCGCGTAGACCAAGGTGTCGCCGTCTCCGCCCACCGTGCCCAGGTCGAGCAGGGAGCCCGCGCTGGCGTAGGTGACGAAGTTCTCGTAGTTGAGCTCGAACGCGTCCGGCGCGGTGCCGCCGGCGATGCTGGTCTGGAGCTTGGTGAAGTACTCCTCGAAGGGCGCGGTCTCGACGACCACGTCCACCTTCGGGTTCTCCTTCTCGAAGGCCTTCTCGATCGTGTCGAGGTCCTTGAGATGGTCGGGGGCCGCGGAGAAGGTGAAGTAGCGCACGGTGGTCTTGCCGTCGGCGCCGGAGGGCGCCCTGGTGGCCGACCCTTGGGAGCAGGCGGAGGCGAGCAATGCGAGGGCTGCCACGGTGGCGATGGTGACTTTTCTGGTCATGGGGGGATTCCTTTACTTGAGCCCGCTCTGCGCGACGCTGGCGATGACGTGCTTCTGCGCGAAGACATAGAGGATGAGGATCGGTACGACGCTGATCACCGACCCCGCCATGACCACGTCCCACTGCGTGGTGAACTGGCCGTGCAACGTGGCCAGGCCCAGCGGGAGCGTCATGAACTCGGGCGACTTGATGATGATCAGCGGCCAGAGATAGCTGTTCCAGCTGGCCATGAAGCCGAAGATGGCGAACGTGGCCAGCGCCGGCCGGATCAGCGGCAGCACCACGTACAGGAAGATCCGGAAATGGCCGGCGCCGTCCAACACCGCCGCCTCGTCGAACTCCCGCGGCACCTGGTTGATCGCCTGCCGCAGCAGGAACACCCCGAACGCCGAGGCGATCGTCGGCGCGAGCAACGCGAAGTACGTGTCGACGAGACCGAACGTGCGCATCTCGATGAACAGCGGCACGACCAGCACCGGCAGCGGCATCATCAACGTCGCCAGGTATACCGCGAACAACGCGCCCCGGCCGGGGAACGGCAGCCGGGCGAACGCGTAGGCGGCCATCGCGCTGGTGATGAGCTGCAGCAGGGTCGAGGCCGCGCCGATCCAGGCGCTGTTGGCCACGATCCGCCAGAACGGCAGCGTCTCGAGCAGCTTGCCGTACGCGTCCAGGCTCGCGCCCTCGGGCGTGAAGTCAGGCGGTACGGCCAGCACGGCGTCGCCCGGCGTGATGGAGGTGATCACCGCCCACGCGAACGGGAACAACATCACCAGCGCGCCCAGCCCGACCAGCAGGTAGCGGAGGATCCTACCCATACGTCACCCACCGCTTCTGCACCCGGACCTGCACGATCGTCACGATCAGCACCACCGCGAACAGCAACCAGGACAGCGCCGAGGCCGCGCCGGCCCGGCCGTACCTGAAGGTGAGGTCGTAGATCTGCGACACGACCACCTGCGTCGCCCCGCCGGGCCCGCCCCCCGTCATGATCTTGACCTGGTCGAAGACCTGGAAGCCGTTGATCAGCGAGATCACGACCACGAAGAACGTCGAGGGGGACAACAACGGGAGCGTGATGTGCCGGAACCTGCGCCACGCCGTGGCGCCGTCGACCATGGCGGCCTCCTGGTACTCGCGGGGGATCGCCTGCAGCCCGGCCAGCAGGATGATCATCACGAAGCCCAGGTCCTTCCAGGCCGAGGCGAGGATGATCGACGGCATCGCCCAGTCAGGGTCGGTCCACCAGCCGGGGCCGCTGACCCCGAACAGGCCGAGGGCCCAGTTGACGATGCCGCTGGCCGGGTTGAGCAGCCACTTCCACATCAGCGCCACGACGACCCAGCTGGTGATCACCGGCAGGAAGTACACCCCGCGCAGGAGGCTCCGCCCGGCCATCGCCCGGTTGAGCAGCACCGCCAGGCCCAGGCCGCCCACATAGACGAGCGGCAGATAGCCGGCGATGAAGTACAGCGTGTGCAGGAAGGCCGCCCGGGTCTCCGGATCGCCGATCAGCTCGATGTAGTTGCCCAGGCCGACCCAGCGCATCTCGGTGATGAGGTCCCATTCGTGCAGGCTCGTCCAGAGCGAGCCGAGCATGGGGATGATCGTGTAGAGCGTCAGGGGGACGAGGCTCGGCAGCAGGAACACCGCGACTGTCCCGGCGTACCGCCAGCCCTTGCGCGGTTTGGCCCGCTCGTGCGTGGCCCGCGCTTTCGGCGGGGCCGCGGTGAGGGTCATGAGGTCGTCTCCTCGCTCGTGCGGGCGGATGGGGCGCTCATGGGGTGGCTCCGATCAGCCGGGCACGCACCAGGCGGCCCTGCTCTCCCGCCGCGCCCGCCGCGTCGAACGGGGTCGCCAGCACCAGCGCCGCCGCCCCCTGCGCCCAGCTCGTGTCGTCCCAGCTCTCCACCTCGACGGAGATGTCGCGCCGCCCCGGGTAGAGCTGCGCCCTGAGGGCCTGCTCGAAGCCGTCCCGCCAGAGCGGCCAGTCCGCCGTGCCCTCGCCGAGCACGACCACGACCTCCGGATCCACGACGTTGATCAGCCCGGCGGTGGCCCGCCCCAGGATCGCGCCGGCCTCCTCGAACACGGCACGAGCCACCGGGTCGCCGCCCGCGGCGGCCCGCCCCAGCGCCGCCACCGCCCCGAGCGGATCATGCCCGCCGCGCCCGTCCCTCCCGTCGGGCGCGGCGGGTGCGTCCGCGCGATCGCCGGATTTGGCGCGGGCCGCCGCGAGCAGGCCCGCCGATCCCACGAACGCCTCCAGGCAGCCGCGGGCGCCGCAGCCGCACACCGGTCCCTCCGGGTCCACCGGCAGGTGGCCGAACTCGCCCGCGCCGCCCCGCGCCCCCCGGTACACCCTGCCGTCGGTGACGATCGCCGCGCCCACGCCGCGGCCGATCGTCACCACGAGGAAGTCCCGGTGCGTACGCCCCCGCCCATACAGCCGCTCGGCCACCGCCAGCGCGTTCACGTCGTTCTCCACCAGCACCGGGAGCCGCAGCCGCCGCCGCAGGCGCTCGCCGACCGGCATCGCCTGCCACCCCAGCGTCGGCGCGTTCACCGTGCCGGCCGCCTGGTCCTCCACGCTGCCCGGCACCCCGACGCCGACCCCCAGGAGCGGTGGACCGTCGCCCGGCACCGCCGACTCCACGGCCGCCGCCAGCTCGTCCAGCGCATCGGGCCCGGACGGGTCGAACGGCCGCTCCCACGACCCCAGCACCTCGCCGTCCAGGCGAACGTCCACCAGCACCAGATGATCGGCCGTCACCTTGACGCCCAGCGCCCGCCCGGCCCCGCCCACCAGCCCGAGCCGCACGGCGGGCCGCCCGCCACGCGACGGCTTGAGGTCGAGCTCCTCGAGCATCCCGTGCCCCATGAGCTCGCGGGTGAGCTGCGTGACGGTGGCGGGGCTGAGGTCCAGCTCGCGGGCTATCTCGGTCCGGCTCAGCGGCCCGCCGGTGCCCAGCAGGGCCAGGATCGCCGTCCTGGTGAGATCGCCGCGGTCAGTGGCTGCCATGAAGATTCGGGACTTTCTTTAGAAGTAAAGTTAGTACCGAAATATTGTCGTCCGGGCGCGCCCTGTCAAGAGCCGGAAACATCACGGAAACGCAAAAGGCCCCCGCCAGGCATGGCGGGGGCCTTCAGCTGAGGATCAGGCGGACGTGGCGTCCTTCTCGCGGTTGCGCAGCGCGCGGCGGACGCCGTCGGCGCCCTCCAGGATCATCCTGCGCAACGCCTGCGGCGGCTGCTCGTCGGCCAGGTAGTCCTCTGCGGCCTGCACGGTCGCCTGCTCGATGAGCAGCGAGGGGAAGCACCCCACCGCGAACGACGACGCCTGGTCGAACGTCCACTCCTTGTAGATCCGCCCGACCTCGGCGAAGTATTTCGCACGGAACGGCTCGAGCAACTCGGGGTGGTGCGGGTCCTGGAACCCGCCGATCGTGGTCCTGGCGATGGCGTTGGCCAGCTTGCCGCCCACGATCCGCTCCCACGCCGCGTTCTTGGCCTCGGCCGTCGGGATCGCGGCCCTGCACTGCGCGGCCGAGCGCTCACCCGTCGCCGTAGGGTCCCGCTCCAGCTCGGCCTCGATGTCGGGCTCGCCCCGCCGGCCGCCGGTCACCAGCGCGTGCAGCAGTGTCCAGCGCAGGTCGGCGTCCACGCTCAGCCCCTCGGGCACCTCCGTGCCGTCCAGGATGCTCTGCAGCAGGTCCAGGTCCTCCGCCGACGTGGCCACCGGCGCGAACGCCTGCAGGAACGCCAGCTGGCGGTCCGAGCCCGGCTCCGCCGTGCCGATCAGCGAGCGCAGCTCACCGGCCAGCAGCGCCAGGCCCTCCGGCCGCCACGCCGGGTCCGCGTACTGCTGGGCGGCCATGCGCGCCTGCCGCAGGATTGTCTGCAGCACGGTGATGTCCGTGACCGTGCCCGCGCCCGAGACCACCAGCTTGACGTAGTCGCGCGTGGACATCTCGCCGTCGCGGGTCATGTCCCAGGCCGCCGACCAGCACAACGCCCGCGGCAGCGACTCGGTGAACGTCACGATGCCGCCGTCCACCAGCGTCCGCAGCGAGTCGTCGTCGAGCCGGACCTTGGCGTAGGTCAGGTCGTCATCGTTGAGCAGCACCAGGTCGGGCTGCTCCTCGCCGACCAGCTGAGCCACGTTCGTCCGCGCGCCGACCACGTCGAGCTCGACCCGCCTGGTCCGCGTCAGCTTGCCGTCCACCAGGGAGTAAAGGCCGATCGCGATGCGGTGCGAGCGCAGCGTCGGGTAGTCGGCCGGCGCCTCCTGCAGCACCTCGAACCGGGTGAACCGGCCGCCGGACACCTCGAACGAGGGCCGCAGCGTGTTGACCCAGGAGGTCTCCAGCCACTCCTTCGACCAGGCGGGCAGGTCCCGCCCCGAGGTGCGCTCCAGGGCGTCGAGCAGGTCCTTCAGCTCGGTGTTGCCCCAGGCGTGCTCGGCGAAGTAGTCGCGCACGCCGGCCAGGAAGTTGTCCAGCCCCACGTACGCGACCAGCTGCTTGAGCACCGAGGCGCCCTTGGCGTACGTGATGCCGTCGAAGTTGACCTCGACCGCCTGCATGTCCGGGATGTCCGCGGCGATCGGATGTGTGGACGGCAGCTGGTCCTGGCGGTAGGCCCAGGCCTTCTCCACGTTCGCGAACGTCGTCCACGCGCCCTTGCCCCACCGGGTGGCCTCGGCCTGGGCGAGCACGGACATGTACGTGGCGAACGACTCGTTCAGCCACAGGTCGTCCCACCAGCGCATGGTGACGAGGTCGCCGAACCACATGTGCGCCATCTCGTGCAGGATCGTCTCGGCGCGCCGCTCGACCACCGCGTCGGTGACCCGGGAGCGGAAGACGTAGTCCTCCAGGAACGTCACGCAGCCCGCGTTCTCCATGGCGCCGGCGTTGAACTCGGGCACGAAGAGCTGGTCGTACTTGCCAAACGGGTAACGCACGCCGAACACCCGGTGGAAGAAGTCGAAGCCCTGCCGGGTGATCTCGAAGAGGTTGCCGGCGTCGAGGTGCTCGGCCAGCGAGGCCCGGCAGTAGAGGCCGAGCGGAATGCCGTCGTGCTCCGAGGTGACCTTGTGGTAGGGCCCGGCCACCAGCGCCGTGATGTAGGTGGACATGACCGGCGTGACCGCGAACTCCCACCGCTTGGCGGCGTGCACCGTCCCGTGCTTGCCGGCCTGCTCCGGCAGGTCCTCCACGTCGACGGCGGCGGCGTTCGAGATCACCTCCCAGTCGGCCGGGGCCAGCACGGTCAGCTGGAACGTGGCCTTGAGGTCGGGCTGGTCGAAGCACGCGTACATGCGGTGGGCGTCGGCCGTCTCGAACTGGCTGTGCAGGTAGACGCGCTGGTCGACGGGGTCGACGAAGCGGTGCAGGCCTTCGCCGGTGCGCATGTAGGCGCAGTCGGCGTCGATCCGCAGCTCGTTGGACTCGGCCAGTGAGGGGAGCGGGAAGCGGCCCTTCTCCGCGTCGTATGCGGTCACGTCGAGGTCCCGGCCGTTCAGCGTCACCTTGCGCACCTGCGCGCCGTGCAGGTCGATGAAGGTGGACGCGCCCGCGGTGGCGCTGCCGAAGCGGACCGTCGTGACGCTCTCGAAGCGCTCCTCCCCTTCCGTCAGGTCGAGTGCGACCTCGTACGACTCGACCTTCAGCAGCCGGGCGCGCTCGCGTGCCTCGTCCCGGGTCAGGTTGCCTGCCAAGTTGCGCTCCTTTTCACCACTTCGTCGGGGTTGTCCGTCATCCTGTCACGGTGGGAATAGGACCCGAACCCCTTCAGGTTATGGCCAGACATGGCTGAGAAGATTCCCGTGGACCTCTGGTTCGACCCCGCGTGTCCGTTCGCCTGGGTCACCTCGCGGTGGTTGCTCGAGGTCGAGCAGGTCCGCCCCATCGAGCCCCGCTTCCGATTCATGTCACTGCACTTCCTCAACGAGGACAAAGACGTTCCGGAGGACTACAAGGCCCGGGCTGCCAAGGCCATGGGATCGATCAGGGTGGTGGCCGCGGCCGCGGCCAAGCACGGCGAGGAGTACGTCGGGCAGCTCTACACCGAGCTCGGCACCCGCCTGCACAACCAGGGGATGAGCAAGCAGCCCGAACGCCTGCGCGAGGTCAACGAGGCCGCGCTCGACGCCGTCGGCCTCGACAAGAACCTCGCCGACGCGATGGAGTCCGAAGAGTGGGACGAGACCATCCGCGCCTCGCACGACGAAGGCATCACGCTCGTCGGGCAGGAGGTCGGCACGCCGATCATCCGCGTGGGGGCCAACGCCTTCTTCGGGCCGGTCATCACCAAGATCATCAGGGGCGAAAATGCCGGGAGGTTGTGGGACGGCGTGCTGGCGGTCACGGAGTTCGATGACTTCTTCGAGTTGAAGCGCACCCGTACCCGCAGACCGGTCTTTGATTGACCAATCCATTTTGTCAGCGCAATAGCCATACCCTGGCGGGGGAAAAGAAGCTGGTAGCGGTGTAGAAGACTTATCCCGCGCGGAGACCGGCCCTCGCGGCCGGTCCCCGGCACTGTCAGGATGGTGGCCATGCGTCAGCTGTATATCGGCGGCTCCTGGACCGCGTCGGCGTCCGACGAGCCCATCGAGGTCGTGAACCCGGCCACGGAAGAGATCATCGACCGCGTGCCCGCAGGCTCCCCCGACGATGTGGAATCGGCCGCGAACGCCGCGCGACGTGCCTTCCCCGTCTGGTCGCAGACGGCCGCCGCCGAGCGCGGCAAGCTCCTCGCCGACGCGGCCGAGCTGCTGAAACAGCGTTCCGACGAGATCGCCAAGACCATCGCGACGGACATGGGCTCGCCGCTGGGCTTCGCCCTCAAGGTCCAGACACTGATGCCCGCCGGTGTGCTGGCCTCCTATGCCGCGCTCGCCGAAGGCCACCCGCGGGAGTCCCGTGTCGGCAACTCGCTGGTCGTCAAGGAGCCGATCGGGGTGGTCGCGGCGATCACGCCGTGGAACTATCCGCTGCACCAGATCATCTGCAAGGTCGGTCCCGCGCTGGCCGCCGGGTGCACCGTCGTGCTCAAGCCGAGCGAGGTCGCGCCGCTGGCGGCGTACGCGCTGGCGGAGATCTTCGACGAGGTGGGCCTGCCCCCGGGCGTGTTCAACCTGCTCAGCGGGCGTGGCCCGGTCGTGGGCGAGGCCATGGCCGCCCATCCCGAGGTGGACATGGTCTCCTTCACCGGCTCTACGGCCGCAGGACGCCGGGTCGCCTCGCTGGCCGCCGAGTCGGTCAAGCGGGTCGCGCTCGAGCTCGGCGGCAAGTCCGCCAACGTCATCCTGCCCGACGCCGACCTGGAGACGGCCGTCAAGGTCGGCGTGGCCAACTGCTTCGTCAACGCGGGCCAGACCTGCTCGGCGTGGACCCGCATGCTCGTCCACCGTGACCAGTACGACACCGCCGTCCGCCTGTCCGTCGAGGCCGCGGGCAAATACACCGTCGGCGACCCGTTCGACGAGTCCACCAGGATCGGCCCGCTGGTCTCCCAGGTCCAGCGCGACCGGGTGATCCGCTACATCAACCGCGGCCAGGAGGAGGGCGCCCGGCTGGTGGCCGGGGGGACCGAGCGGCCGCACGAGCGCGGCTACTACGTCGAGCCCACCGTGTTCGCGAGCGTGGAGCCCGGCATGACGATCGAGCAGGAGGAGATCTTCGGCCCGGTGCTGTCGCTGATCCCCTACAGGAACGAGGACGAGGCCGTCAAGATCGCCAACGACACCAAATACGGCCTGGCCGGCGCGGTCTGGTCGGGCGCCGAGGACCACGCGGTCGCGGTCGCCCGCCGGCTGCGCACCGGCCAGGTCGCCATCAACGGCGGCAAGTTCAACCCGCTGGCCCCCTTCGGCGGCTACAAGCAGTCCGGCGTGGGGCGGGAGCTCGGCGAGCACGGCCTGGAGGAATACCTGGAGATCAAGTCGCTCCAGCTCTAGACGATCAACCCGCCGCTGGCGAGGAGATTGTGGCCGGTCACCCACCGCCCGTCGGGACCGGCCAGGAACGCGACCACCGCCGCGATGTCCTCGGGCCGCCCGAGCCGCTGCAGCGCCGTGAAGGCCTGGGTCTGCGCCAGCGCTTCCGGCGGATTGGCGTTCCGCAGCATGTCGGTGTCGGTGGCGCCGGACGAGACGACGTTGACGGTGATCCCGCGCCCGCCCAGCTCCCGCGCCGCCACCTTGGCGAACTGCTCGATCGCGCCCTTGCTGCCGCAGTAGAGCGCCAGCGCGGGCGCGGGCACCTGGGTGTTGAGCGTGGAGATGTTGACGATGCGCCCGCCGTCGCGCATCGTCCGCGCCGCCCACTGCATGGCCAGGAACACCGCGCGCGTGTTCACCGCGAACGCCCGCTCGTAGTCCTCGTCCGTGACCTCCGCCATGGGCTTCTGCCCGGCGGTGGTGGCGGCGTTGTTGATGAGGATGTCCAGCCCCGGCAGCCGCGCCTCCGCCTCGGCGAACAGCCGCTCCAGATCGTCCTTGCCGCCGAGATCCGCCCGTACGGCCTGCGCGCCGGTCTCCTTGGCGACCTGCCGCGCCGCTTCCTCCGAGTGCTCGTAACAGAAGACGACCTCGGCGCCGTCCTCCCGCAGCCGCTCCACGATCGCCTTGCCGATGCCCCGGGAGCCTCCTGTGACCAATGCGCCCTTTCCCGAAAGTACGCTCATGGCCCCAAACCTACGCGTTGAGGACGATCTTGCGTGCTTCGTTCTTCGGGAGGCGGTCGACGTACAGCTTGCCGTCGAGGTGCTCGGTCTCGTGCTGGAAACAGCGCGCCAGCGAGCCGCGGGCCTTGATCCGCACCGGCCGCTGCAGCCGGTCGAGCCCTTCGACGGTCACGCCCACGGCGCGCGCCACCGGGGCGTAGATCGGCAGGCGCGTCCGGCGGTCGGGCACCGACAGGCATCCCTCCTCGTCGACGATCTCCTCGGGGTCGTCGACCGTCAGCGTCGGGTTGATCACATGGCCCTTGCGCTTGTTGATGTCGTAGACGAACAGCCGCCGCGACACGCCGATCTGCGGGCCGGCCAGCCCCACGCCGTTGACCGCGTACATCGCCTGGAACATCTCCTCGATCAGGCGGCGCAGCTCGCGGTCGAAATCCGTGACCGGCTCGGCGGGCGTGCGCAGGACGGGATCGCCGATGACGCGGATCTCTCGCATGGGTTCCTGCCTTCGTAAGGACTGGACAACCGATCAGATCCTTACTCTAGCCCGCGAACCCCAGCGCCGGGGCTGTGGAAGACTGGTCGGGTGCGTGTCTACATCGGTGCCGACCATGCCGGCTATGAGCTCAAGAATCACCTGGTGTCCTGGCTGAAGGATCACGGGCACGAGGTGACCGACTGCGGTCCCTTCGTCTACGACGCCGAGGACGACTATCCCGCCTTCGTGCTGCGGGCCGCCGAGGGCGTCGCCGGCGACCCCGCCAGCCTCGGAGTCGTGATCGGCGGCTCGGGCAACGGCGAGCAGATCGCCGCCAACAAAGTGCGCGGCATTCGCGCGGCCCTGGCCTGGAGTGAGGAGACGGCCGGCCTGGCCCGCGAGCACAACAACGCCAATGTGATCAGCATCGGTGCGCGCATGCATCCCATCGAGGACGCCACCAGGTTCGTCGAGGTCTTCCTGACCACGACGTTCACCGGCAGCGAGCGGCACAGCAGGCGGATCGCCCAGCTGGCCACCTACGAGACGATCGGCCAGCTGCCCTCGCTGCCGTGACCATCCGATCTCATCGGCTCTTGCCCTTGGTCTCGCGCCTGGGCATCTCATCGCGCAGGGGCCGCCGATCGGCGGCCTCCTGCTGTTCCTTCGACGGTCTCGACACGTCACGCGCCCGCATGGCGATGGTCGCGGTGATCTGTAAGCTTTGCAGCGCCATTGTTCGACCCTACGTCAAAAGACCCGGCCGGCCCACGGTTTGGGACTCCAGGACATGGCCGTGGCCAGCGACCGCACCGCGCCCTGCCGGTGCTCGCGCAGCAGCCCCGCCTCCAACTGCTGGACGAGCTGCCCGTCGCCCATGTAGGCCGACCCGAGCGCGGCCACCGGCACGGTCAGGTCGGGCTCGTCGTCGACCGGCTTGCATGCGGCGCCCGTCGTGTCCGCGGTCAGCCGCCAGCGGCCCGCGTTCCACGGGCACACCTCGTCCTCCACCTCGATCACCAGGTCCACCGGCGCGGCATAGGCGCGGCCGGCCAGCGCTCGGTCCACCTCGACCACGCGTACCCATAGCTCGTCGCTCCAGCCGGCGCGCAGCTGCCGCTGGTCGGCCAGCAAGGAGATCAGCGGGTCGTCCACCGGCCTGACCGCCCGCACCGTCGTGATGAGGTCGCGATCCAGGACACTGCGCCACAGCAGGGCGTAGGCCGCCGGGTCCGCCGCCTCGAGCTCCTGCAGCTGCAGCTCCCCGGTAGGCAGGTCGTGGTCGTCCCAGGAGCCCTTGACCCTGAACACCGCGTAGCCGCGCACGCCCCGATCGTCCTCGGCCAGCACCGCGCGCAGCGGGCCCGACCCCCGCTGGTCGAACTCCTCATCCGCCAGCGTGCTGTCCCAGAAGGCCGCGTTGCGCTCGTAGCGCCCCGGCCGGGCGGTCACCACGGACGCGTACACCTTCTCGAGCTCGGCGCGCACGGCGGCGGGCTTGGCCACCCTGATCCGCAGCGATGGGTCGACCGGCGCGTTCTTGACGAACGCCGAGGCGCGCTTGCTGATGCGGAACGTCAGCATGCTGGCGGCCCTGCCGTACCCGAACCTGCTGTAGATCACCGACTCGGAGGCGTACAGTGCGGCGACCGGCTCACCGCGCTCGCGGATGTCGGCCAGTTGCCTGCGCATCATCGAGGACAGCACCCCGCGGCGGCGGTGCGAGGGCAGCACGCTGACGGAGGTCACGCCGCCGACGGGCAACTGCCCGCCGGGCACCGTCATGGTGAAGCTGAGAACCGCGGTGACCCCGACCATGAGATCACCATCGAAGACGGCGAGCGTGCGGTCGAACTCCGTCTCGGCCTTCCACCGCTCGGCCTGCTGCGGCTGCGGGGTCCAGTTGAACGCCTCTTCGAGAACCCGTGTGAACGCCGGCCACTCGGTCTCATCGATGGGACGGATCGGATACGTCATCAGTCCACCGTAGGAGCGCGCAAAGGGGGAAGGCCACTGAATATCCGTCCTTAATGATCAAGGTGTTGGTCAAGTGGGCTGCCCAAACACGGGCCAGACCGATACAGTCAGGCGCATCATGAGTTCCCGTCCGGCGCCGCTGATCCCGCCACGGGTCCGTGCGGTCCTCGTACGGGTGCCCTTCCTCGTGCCCATTGTCCGATTCGTTCGCAGAGGCCCGCTGGCCCGCGATCGCAACCTGCTCATCGCCCTGTCCACGCTCGCGATCGTCATCGGCGCGCTGGCCGCGAAGGTCTCGACCGAGTGGTTCTCGCCTTCGCTGCTCATCCTCGTCACCCTGCTCGGCGGGCTCCAGTTGCGGCTGCGCAGCCTGATCAAGCTGCTCGTGGCCGTGGGCGCCGCGCTCGGCTTCATCGCGATCACGCTCGGCCTGGCCCGGATCGGGCTGGGGCTGACCGTGACGATCGGATTCACCACCGTGCTCGCGCTGCTCATGGCCCGGACGAGGGGCAAGCTCGGCGTGCAGGGGCTCCGCGGCGACGCGATGCTGCTGGAGCTGCGCGACCGGCTCAAGAGCCAGGGCGAGCTGCCTCCGCTTCCCAAGGACTGGGGCGCCAAGGTGGTGCTCAAGCAGGCTGGCGGGTCCTCCTTCGGCGGGGATTTCCTGGTCTCCATGCGTGACGGGAACACCGTGGAGATCGCCCTCGTGGACGTGTCCGGCAAGGGCGTGGACGCGGGCACCAGGGCGCTGCTGCTGTCGGGCACGTTCGGCGGCCTGCTCGGCTCGGTCGACGACTTCCTGCCCGCCTGCAATACCTACCTGCACCGCCAGCGGGGCGACGAGGGCTTCGTGACCGCCGTGCACCTGCGCCTCGACCTGGCCACGGGCGACTACACGATCACGTCGGCCGGGCATCCGCCGGTGGTGAAGTTCGACGCGGGCACCGGCAACTGGCAGGTTGCCTCGGCCAAGGGCGTGGTCCTCGGCGTGGTGCCCGACCTGCACTGCGAGCCCGACAGCGGCACCCTGCGCAAGGGCGACGCGCTGCTGCTGTTCACCGACGGGTTGATTGAGCAGCCCGGCCGCGACATCGACGCCGGGCTGGACCGGCTGCTCGGCGAGGCGGAGCGACTGCTGCCGTCCGGCTTCCGCGACGGCGCCAGAGCCCTGGTCAACGCCATGGCCTCCGGCCACAACGACGACTGCGCCCTCGTGCTGATCTGGCGCCCGTAGCAGTCTGCCCGGCGCCGCCGAGCCATGCCTGGCTTCACCGGCGCCACGTCGGGCCGGGGGAGTTCGACTACCCTGGGGCTGTCGGGACCGTCCGCCTTGCCCTGGAGCGCGCATAGATGAACTGGCTCTATTTGGTGGGGATCATCATCTTCCTGCTCGGGTTGATGTTCTCCATCGCTTTGCACGAGGTCGGCCATCTCGTGCCCGCCAAGCTCTTCGGCGTCAAGGTGACCCAATACATGGTCGGCTTCGGCTCGACCGCGTGGTCCCGGCGTAGGGGCGAGACCGAATACGGCATCAAGTGGATCCCGTTCGGCGGCTACATCCGCATGATCGGCATGCTGCCGCCGCGTCCCGGCGACGACCCGGCGAAGGTCAGGAGCACCTCGACGGGCCCGTTCCAGGCCCTCATCGAGTCGGCCCGCGACGCCGCCCAGGAGGAGGTCCAGCCCGGCGACGACGACCGTGTCTTCTACCGCAAGAAGTGGTGGCAGAAGGTCATCATCATGTCCGGCGGGCCGCTGATGAACTTCGTGCTCGCGTTCGTCTTCTTCAGCATCCTGCTGGTCGGCATCGGCCTGCCGAGCTGGGCCCCGGTCGTGTCTCCCGAGACCAACACCTGCGTGATCCCGATCTCCGAGCAGCGCACCACGTGCAAGCCCGGCGACCAGCTGACCCCCGCGGCCCAGGCCAAGATGAAGCCCGGCGACCGCATGGTCTCCTTCGACGGCCAGAAGATCAACACCTGGGAAGACGCGACCCGCCTCATCCGCGGCCACGGCCCCGGCCCGGTCCAGCTCGGCATCGTCCGCGACGGCAAGGCGATGACGCTCAACGTCACCCTCATCGCCCAGGACCGCCCCAACCTCCAGGACCCCCAGAAGATCGACAAGAACGTCGGCTTCCTCGGCGTGCTGCCGACGGAGGTCATGGAGCGCCAGAGCATGGGCGAGGTCGTCGGCTACATGGGCGCGCTGACGGCCCGCGTGGCAGGCTCCCTGCTCAACCTGCCGGAGAAGATGGTCGGCGTCTGGCACGCGGCCTTCTCGGGCGAGGCACGCGACCCTGAGGGCCCGGTCGGCGTCGTGGGCGCGGGCCGGATGGGCGGCGAGATCCTCGCCTCCGACCTGTCCAACGAGAAGAAGATCGCCATCTTCGTCAACCTGCTGGCCGGCTTCAACCTGGCGATCGGCATGTTCAACCTCATCCCGCTGCTGCCGCTCGACGGCGGCCACATCGCCGGGGGCCTGTGGGAGGGCATCAAGCGGGCGTACGCCAAGATCATGCGCCGTCCCGAGCCGAAGTACGTGGACATCGCGAAGGTGCTGCCGTTGACGTACGCGATCGCCATCGTCATGATGATCATGGCGGGCCTGCTGGTCTACGCCGACCTCGTCAACCCCCTCACGCTGACGGGCTGACGCGGCCGTGGACGCCGCGCTGGACCGGCTGCGCGCGCTCTGCCTGGCCCTGCCGGAGGTCACAGAACGGCTGAGTCACGGAGAGCCGACCTGGTTCGTCCGGGATAAGAAGACGTTCGTGATGTTCGCCGACCACCACCACGACGACCGCCTGGCGTTCTGGTGCGCGGCCCCGGCTGGGGCGCAGCAGGAACTGGTGGCCGAGGATCCCGAGCGCTTCTTCCGGCCGCCGTATGTGGGGCATCGTGGCTGGCTGGGCGTTTATCTGGATGTGCCGGAGGTGGACTGGCCGGAGGTGGCCGAGATCGTCGCCGACGCCTATCGCCAGATCGCCCCGAAGTCGCTCATCGCCCGCATGCCCTGAGATGTGTGCTTTCATGCGCCGCGCTGCAGCCGGCCTGCCGCCCTCGCCGGCCTCCCCGGCTGTGTGGGGCGAATGCACAAGGGCCGCCTCCGGATCGGATGCGGCCCTTGAGCTGGTCGGGGCGACAGGATTTGAACCTGCGACTTCTTGCTCCCAAAGCAAGCGCGCTGCCAAGCTGCGCCACGCCCCGTCTCGCCGAGTGCGCATGCGCTCCGGGACTCCGGTACGCTTACGCCCTGACGACCGGATGAAGTCTAGACCAGAGTTCGACCGGTTCGCGCGGACGTAGCTCAATGGTAGAGCCCTAGTCTTCCAAACTAGCTACGCGGGTTCGATTCCCGTCGTCCGCTCCAAGCACCAAAAGGCCAGGTCAGCCGCATGAGGCGACCTGGCCTTCGTGTTCTCCGCACTTTCTTCAGCGATCGAGTGACGGATCAGCCCCTCGTCTGCTCGATCACCTGAATCCAGGCGTGCCGCTTACGCACCACGAAGCGGACCCGATCCCCGTTCCGCAACACGATCGCCAGGCCGTTCGGGACGATCCCGAGGGTGTTGACCGGCGCGGTCGACACGATCTCCTCGATGGGCCACGCCCAGACGCCCCTCTGGGCGTTCACCGCATGCGAACGGAACACGAGCGACCGGCTGGTCAGCCACAGGCGGCCGCCCACCGCCTCAGGCCCCGCCCACAGGTTCGCCACCCCCTTGTGCACCACGGTTTCGCCAGGGGCGGGTAGGAAGTTCGTGTCACGGTAGACCTTCGCCAATTCCTGCTCATCCATGCGCACATCCTCAGCGCATCAGGAGCACGCCTTCAAGGCTGCCGCGAGATCGGCGATCGTAAGCTAGGGACGATGCGTGCGCGACCGATCTCCCGTGACGTCCTCATCGAGGAACTGGCCGAGCTCATCTCCGGGCGGCCGGGGGAGGAATGGGTGCGGGTGGCCGCGGACGGGGCGCCCGCCGCGCGTCCTCAGACGCTCGCTGACGACCTCGTGGCGCCGCTCCGGTCGCGCGGGCGGCCCGTGCTGCGGGTGTCGGCGGGCGACTTCCTGCGGCCCGCGTCGCTGCGCCTGGAGCACGGCAGGACCGATCCCGACGCCTTCTACGAGGACTGGCTCGACGTGAAGGGCCTGCGGAGGGAGGTGCTCGAGCCGCTGGAGGCCGGGGGATCGGGGCGGGTGCTGCGGGCGCTGTGGGACAGCCGGGTGGACCGGGCGTACCGGGAGCCGTACCAGCAGCTGCCCCCGGGCGGCGTGGTGCTGGTCGACGGGACGTTGCTGCTGGGACGAGGGCTCGCGTTCGACCTCAGCGTGCACGTGTGGCTGTCGGCGGGGGCTCTGGAGCGGGGGACGCCTGAGGAGGAGCGGTGGCGGCTGCCCGCGTACGAGCGATATGAGCATGAGGTCCGCCCGCAGCAGGCGGCGGACGTGGTGGTGAGGGCCGATCATCCGGATCGGCTCGCCGTCCTGGTCCTCGGCGACCGAGCACGGCCCGGCGGCTCGTAGCACGGCCCAGCAGCCCGTAGCCCGGCCCGTCGGCCCGGCGCGCTGGGATGCTGGAATGCCGCGCGTTCCCGGCGCAGACTGGGGCAATGATCCCCAGCAACTGGTACAACATCGTGCCCGACCTGCCCGCTCCACCGCCTCCGCCGTTGCATCCCGGCACCAGGCAGCCCATCGGGCCGGACGATCTGACTCCGCTCTTCCCCATGGAGCTGATCGCGCAGGAGGTCAGCGGGGAGCGGTTCGTCGCGATCCCGCAGGAGGTGCTCGACGTCTACCGGCTCTGGCGGCCGACGCCGCTGATCCGGGCGCGGCGCCTGGAGAAGGCTCTCGGCACGCCGGCGAGGATCTACTACAAGTACGAGGGCGGCTCGCCCGCGGGCTCGCACAAGCCGAACACGGCCGTGCCGCAGGCCTACTACAACGCGCGCGAGGGCGTACGGCTGCTCACCACCGAGACGGGCGCCGGGCAATGGGGATCGGCGCTGGCGTTCGCCTGTTCCCAGTTCGACGTCGAATGCCAGATCTGGATGGTCCGCGCCTCCTACGACCAGAAGCCGTACCGCCGCTCCCTCATGCAGGTGTACGGCGCCACCGTGCACGCCAGCCCGTCCTCCGTGACGGGCGCGGGCAGCAAGGTGCTGGCCGACCACCCCGACTCGCCGGGCAGCCTGGGCATCGCGATCAGCGAGGCCGTCGAGGTGGCCGCGGCGACCCCCGACGCCCGCTACGCGCTCGGTTCGGTGCTCAACCACGTGCTCATGCACCAGACGGTGATCGGCGAGGAGGCGCTCGAGCAGCTCCCCGAGATGCCCGACCTGATCATCGGCTGCACGGGAGGCGGCTCCAACTTCGCCGGCTTGACCTTCCCGTTCCTGCGGGAAAAGCTGGCGGGACGGATCTCGACCGTGTTCCGTGCGGTCGAGCCCGCCGCCTGCCCGTCGTTCACCCGCGGCGTCTACGCCTACGACTTCGGCGACACCGCCGGGCTCACGCCGCTGCTCAAGATGCACACGCTGGGGCATTCGTTCGTGCCTGACCCGATCCACGCGGGCGGCCTGCGGTATCACGGCATGTCGCCGCTGTTGTCGCACATGTACGAGCTGGGCCTGTTCGAGGCCGTCACCCGATCCCAGAACGAATGCTTCGAGGCCGGCGTGCGCTTCGCCAGGACGGAGGGCATCGTGCCTGCCCCTGAGCCCACGCACGCGCTCGCCGAGACGATCGCCGAGGCGCTGCGCTGCAAGGAAAGCGGCGAGGAGAAGGTCATCCTCACCGCGCTCTGCGGCCACGGGCACTTCGACCTGGCCGCCTACGATCGTCACCTGGCCGGGCAACTGGAGGACTACACCCTCCCGCAGGACCGCATCGACCAGGCCCTCACCGAACTACCGGGGTGAAATCGGGTGGCCGCCGGGCAGAGGCGGCCACCCGGGTCAGCGTGCGGTGGGCCGCTTGCCGTGGTTAGCCTTCTTCTTCTTGCGTGCTTTGCCCTTGCGTGCGCGCTTGGCCATACGCTCGCCTCCGATGATCGGGTGCTACGGCATTGATCCCTCACCGTCTCTCGCCTGCGCCGACCAGGCAAGCGACGCCACCCGACCTAACATTCCCCGAACTAATCCGTGTCATAATTTGGTGGAATCTGTTGGAAGGAGGGGGCATGCTCGCACAGCAGCGTCAGCAAGCGATCCTCGAACGCGTACGCAGCGACGGCGGTGTCCGGGTGGCCGACCTCGTCCGCGAGCTCGGCGTCTCCGACATGACCATCCGCCGCGACCTCGAGGTGCTGGCCGAGCGGGGCCTGCTGGAAAAGGTGCACGGCGGCGCGACCGCCCTGGGCCCGGGATCGACTGAGGAGCCGGGCTTCACCGCGAAGTCCGCCCGCCAGCAGCAGGAGAAGCAGGCCATCGCGCGCTGCGCGGCACAACTGGTGCGCCCCGGCACCGCTGTGGCGCTGTCCGCGGGCACCACCACCTGGGCGCTGGCGCACCACCTGATCGGTGTGCCCGAGCTCACGGTGATCACGAACTCCATCCCCGTCGCCGACGTTTTCCACCGCAATCCGCGCGCCGACCGCACGGTGGTGCTGACCGGCGGCGTACGCACGCCATCGGACGCCTTAGTGGGCCCGGTGGCCGTGGCCGCCATCCGCCGCCTGCACGTGGACACGCTCTTCCTCGGCGTGCACGGGATGAGCGTGCGGGCCGGGTTCACCACGCCCAACCTGCTCGAGTCCGAGACCGACAGGGAGCTGGTGGCGGCCGCCAACCGCCTGGTCGTCCCGGCCGACCACACCAAGTGGAACACGGTGGGCATCAGCACCATCGCCGAGCTGAGCGAGGCCGACGTGGTCATCAGCGACGCGGGGCTGTCGGAGGAAGCACGTACGCACCTGGCCGAAACGGCCGGGGAACTGATCATCGCGGAGGGCTCACTTTGAAGCGCACCATCACCAACCTGGCCGACGGCCGAGAGCTGATCTACTTCGACCGGCGGGACGACGCCGACAGGAGCGCGATCGACCGGCGGACGCTGGACCCCCGGCCGGTGGCCTCTGAGCTGCGCTACGACCCGCTGACCGAGGAGTGGATCGCGATCGCGGGGCATCGGCAGACGCGGACGCACCAGCCGACCGGCACGGCGGCCGAGTGCCCGCTGTGCCCGTCGTCGGAGACGCGCTCGACGGAGATCCCGGCGTACGACTACGACGTGGTGGTGTTCGAGAACCGCTTCCCCTCTTTTTCCGAAAATATCGGGACTTATGGGGAAGTGGGTGGGCTGAGTGAGGTCCGTCCGGCCGTGGGCCGCTGTGAGGTGGTCTGCTTCACCTCCGAGCACTCCTCGTCCTTCTCCCGATTGTCCGACGCCCAGGTCGAGCTGGTCATGGAGGCATGGGCCGACCGCACGGCCGAACTGTCCGCCATCGAGGGCGTGGAGCAGGTCTTCTGCTTCGAGAACCGGGGCTCGGAGATCGGCATCACGCTCGCGCACCCGCACGGCCAGATCTACGCCTATCCGTACGTCACCCCGCGGACAAAGCTGCAGCTGGGCGCCGCCTCTCGCTACAAGGGAAATCTGTTCGCCGACGTGCTGGCCGCCGAGCGCGCCGCCGGCACGCGGGTGGTGGCGGCCAACGAGCTGTGGACGGCTTTCGTGCCCGCCGCCGCGCGCTGGCCGTTCGAGGTGCACCTCTACCCGCACCGGCAGGTGCCCGACCTGGCGGCGCTGACGGAGGCGGAGCGTGCCGCGTTCGCGCCGCTGTACACGTCGGTGCTGAAGGCGTTCGACGGGCTGTTCGGGGTCGTGATGCCGTACATCGCGGCCTGGCACCAGGCGCCGGTACGAGAGGGCCGTGAGCTGGCTTACCTGCACCTGGAGCTGTTCACCATCAGGCGGGCGCCGGAGAAGCTGAAGTATCTGGCGGGGTCGGAGTCGGCGATGGGGGCCTTCGTCAACGACGTGCTGCCGGAGGAGGCCGCACGCATGCTTCGATCACGAGTAGATCACTAATAGATTTCTACTTAAGGTCGCATGACCCGTGATCTACCACTAATATCCCGATAAGCACTGGCCGTAACGGCCGGTGCCCGCCTAATCCCGGGCGAGTTGCCCGGGAGCCGGGGACCCATCGCACGTGGGGTGAATCCACTTCGGTGGTAGGGATCTCCCATGCCCGAACCCGTCAGCTAACCCGGCCGGCAGAGGGAGAGGAAACATCTACGTGGCGGCTGCCCTGATTCGCTCGGGAGCTCCGCTCCCTTCGCCGTCCCTCGCGAGTCTTGCCATCAGCCTCATCACCGCCGCCGCCGTCGCCTTCTTCCCGGCGACCGCGGCGTCGGCGGCCCCCAAACCGACGGAGTCCGAGCTCCGCGCCCAGCTCAAGCAGCTCAACAGCAAGGTCGACAAGCTCATCGAGCAGTACAACCTCAAGCGCGTCGAGCTGGCCAAGGCCCAGCAGGCCGCCAAAACGGCCAATGAGCGCCTGGCCACCGCGGAGCAGACGCTGGCCGCGGCCGAGCAGCGCGTCGCCGAGATCGCCCGGCTTCGCTACCAGAACGGCAACCCCCCGGTGCCGGGTTTCATGCTGCCCGCGAGCGGCGGCAGCGCGGCCGTGCTCAACCAGCTGACCGTCGAACAGCAGGCGTTCGTGCAGGGTGTGGCCAAGGCCCGTGACGACAAGGAGAAGGCCGCCAAGGACGCCGCCGCGCTGGCGGCCGAGATCCGCGGGGATGCGGCCGAGGTGGACAAGCAGCGTGACGAGGCCGAGGACGTCATCGAGGACATCAAGAAGAAGCTCCAGGACCTCGTGCCGTACGGCACCGGCCGCAAATCCGACGGCAGTTGGGCCCCCGAACTTCCTTCCGGCTCCGACAACATCACTCCGCGCACCCGGCTCATGCGCGAGCAGGTGGGCAAGAACTTTTCGCTGCCGTACACGGTGGGCTGCTTCCGCTCGGGCTCCAGTGGCGAGCACCCGCTCGGACGCGCCTGCGACTTCATGATGAGCACCGGAGGCTCGATGCCGACGGCCGCGAACCTCGCACTGGGCGACCGGATCGCGGAGTGGGCGATCAAGAACATGGACAAGCTCGGCGTCAAGTACGTGATCTGGAAGCAGCGCATCAACCACGGCTCGGGCTGGAGCGGAATGTCGGACCGCGGCAGCATCACCGAGAACCACTTCGACCACGTGCACATCTCCATGCACTGAAAGCCGCACACCAGGCCGAAGGTAAGGTCAAGGCTCGTGATCGACTCCCGTACCCCACCACCCCTCACCGGCGACGAGCTGACGGTGCTCAACAACTGGCTCGAATGGCACCGCGCCACCCTCGCCGTCAAATGCGCGGGCCTGTCGGACGAGCAGTTGCGCCTGCGCTCGGCCCCGCCGTCGACCCTGTCCCTCCTCGGCCTGGTCAGGCACATGGCGCACGTCGAACGCTCCTGGTTCCGCCGCGTGCTGAACGGCGAGGACATCCCCAAGCTGTGGGACAAGGACCGCGACAACGACGCCGACTTCAACGACGTCGACACCGCCTCGGCCGAGGAGGCGTTCGCCACGTGGCAGGACGAGATCGAGCGCGCCCGCGCCATCTCGGCCGCCACGCCGCTGGACGCCGTCGGCGACCGCAACGGCCGGGACTGCACGCACCGCTGGATCCTCGTCCACATGATCGAGGAGTACGCCCGCCACAACGGTCACGCCGATCTTCTACGCGAGCGTATCGACGGCGTTACCGGCGAATAACGGTCCCCAGCCGCTCCGCCGTCACCCCTGACGGAAGACGATCGCGGTGCCGAGCGCCTCGCGGGCGGGCACGAAGATCTCGCCCGCGGCGGTCTCACCGACCGTCATCCCGGCCTCGCCCAGGAACCGCCCGGTGGCCGCGACGTCCCGCACCGCCACCGCGTACGCCGCGAACCCGGGCAGCGCCACCGCACCTTCGCCCGGCAACAGCGCGTCCAGCCGGGACGCGCCGACCAGCGTGATGCGAGCACCGTCGTCGCCGAGCGCGAACGTCCGCACGAGCCCGTCCCGCGATGCCGTACGTGCCACATAGCGCTCATAGCGCCGCTCGGCCTCGGCCAGCTCGTCGTCGGCCACACACAACACGCATTCGACCAGCTCGACCGCGCCATTGGGATGGTCGGCGGCCTCATGCGCGGAGGCGTTCTCCGCCAGCCCGACCCGTCCCTCCGGCACGAGCCCCGGCTCGGCGCCGTCGATCTCCAGCCACCGGACGGGCTCCATCCGCACCCCGTCCGCCGTCTCGACCGGCCGCTGGGCCGCCTGCACCCCGCCGTGCCCGACGCCGCCGGCCGTCAGCCGGCCGGCGGCGCCGTCGATGCCGAGTGCGTCGAACATCAGGATGTGCACACCCTCGAAGCGCCGCAGGCACGCTTCCAGGTTGGCCGCCGTGCCGCGGATGGCCTCCTTGAGCGCGGGCAGCCGCTCCGCGGGCGCCCGCAGCGGGATCAGCCGCGCGTCGCCGGGAACCCGCCCCGCCCCGGCGACGGTGACCAGCTCGAGGAAGCCACCGGTGAGGTACGCGTGCGTATTGCCCACCCCGACCGGCTCGGGCGGCTCGCCCACCACGGGGTACGCGGGCCCCGGCAGCGCGAACCCCATCCGTCTGTATCGCTCGAGCGCCTGCCCCATGTCATGCACCACGTGCCCCACGTGGTGCAGCCCACGGATGTCATGTCCCATCGCCGCCTCCATAAGCCGCGTCACGGAAGTCACGGGAGAGCCCTTCGAAGATCTCGATCACCCGCTCGGCCACCGGCGCGCAGTCGGGCAGCCGCTCCGGCTCGAACGTCCTGCGCAACGTGTCGGCCAGGACGCCGGCCTTCTCCTCCAGGCCGAGCGTGACCTCGGCCGGCAGCAGCGGCTCGACGGCGAAGAACCCGAACACGATCGTCGGCAGCGGATAGTCCAGGTCCTCGGGTCGCAGACCCTCCCGCAGCAACCCGTGCCGGGCGAGCACACCCAGGTATTCGTGCGAGGCGAGCAACTTGGCGCCCTCGAGCGGTTTCCTCGCCGGGCTGGCGAGGAACTTGTCGAGCATCTCGGCGTCCCTGGTGAAGATCGCCCGCAGCACCGGCCGCCGCATCGCCTCCAGGAAGAACCGGCGCATGTACCGGTGCAGCGCGATCTCGTCGGGATCCGCCCGCATGCCCGCGACGACCGCCTCCAGCATGGCCACCGCCTCCCTGGCGCCGACCGCGAAGAACAACTGCTCGCGGGTACGCCAGTGCAGGTAGATCGTGCCCTTGCCGACCCCGGCGCGTTTGGCGATCTCGTCGATCGTCACCCGCCGGTATCCCCAGCGCAGCAGCAGTTCCTTGGCCGCGTCGAGGATCCGGTCAGCCCGCCCGCGGTGCTCGGCATCCACAAAGGCCTCCTCGTGACTGTTGACCGATGACCAATTTAGCACTTTGGTCACGAGCGAGAACACGGAGATGCCGTAGCGGGTGATCTAAAGGTTGGGTCAGGATTCCGTGCGGAACAGCGCCCAGACGGCCTTGCCGCCGCGAGCCAGGGGGTCCCAGCCCCAGCACTGGCTGTACGTTTCGACGATGTAAAGGCCGCGCCCGTTCTCGGAGATGAAATCCGGCTCCTTGGGCCGCGGCACCTCGTCGCTGGGGTCGGCCACCGCGAGCAGCACGTGCGGCGCGACCCGCATGAGCAGCAGCTCGATCTCTCGCCGCCCGGCCGCGTACATCGCGTACCTGACGGCGTTCGTCACCAACTCCGACACCACGAGCGCGGCGTCGTCGCTCAGGTCGTGCAGTCCCCAGCCCTGCAGTGTGGAGCGGGTCACGTCCCTGGCGGTCTTCACCGAGTCGGCCTGAAAGGGCAACGGGCACGCGGTCGTGTACGGCTGGCCGCCGCCCGAGAGCAGGTGGTCGAAGCCCACTTCGCGGGTGATCTGCAGGCAATCGGCAGTGGCCAGAGGATCCTCCACCATGCCGCCGATACCTCCCCGTTCAGCCTTGGTTAGTGCATGTTTGGCCCAATATGCACTAAGCCATCATGGGTCACGACCGCTGCGGCTGCAAGACCCAAATGCACGTGCAGCTGCAATGTGCAATAGCAAACACCGTTTTTGGGCATGGATCCCGGAATCGGACACGAGGTTGAGACCTTGTCATTCAAGGCGATGTGGTGTCACTGTGTGTGCGGACCTTGATAGGAGGCAAAGTGACGCAGAACCAGCCGGGTTCCGGGCCGACGGCGCTGCGCATCCTCCTGGGCTCCCAGCTGCGCAAGCTCAGGGAAGCGAAGAACGTCACTCGTGAGGAGGCCGGCCACCTGATCCGTGGCTCGGAATCCAAGATCAGCCGCATGGAGCTGGGCCGAGTGGGGTTCAAAGAACGCGACGTGGCCGACCTGCTGACTCTGTACGGGGTCGTGGACCAGCAGGCCCGCTCCGCCGTGCTCGACCTGGTCGCCACCGCCAACGAGCCGGGTTGGTGGCACCGGTTCAACGATGTCCTGCCCACGTGGTTCCAGGCGTACGTCGGCCTCGAAGAGGCGGCCGCCAGGATCAGGACCTACGAAGTCCAGTTCGTGCCGGGACTGTTGCAGACCAAAGAGTACGCAAGGGCTGTGGTGACCGCCGGTGCGGCGGGCATTGGGGCTGAGGAGATCGCCAGGAGGGTCGATCTCCGGCTGGAGCGCCAGAGGATCTTGGACAAGCCGGACGGGCCGGTCTTCTGGGCGGTGATCGACGAGGCCGCGCTCCGGCGGCCGATCGGCGGAACCGAGGTGATGAGGGCCCAGCTGGAGCACCTCATCGACCTCATGCGCCAGCAGAACATCACGATCCAGATCATGCCGTTCAGTTTCGGCGGGCACAGTGCCGAGGGCGGGGCGTTCAGCATCTTGCGCTTCCCCGATCCCGACCTGCCCGACGTCGTGTACGTCGAGCAGCTCGCCAGCGCGCTCTACCTGGACAAGCGTGAGGACGTGGACCGATACACCGAGGTGATGGAGCGGCTGTGTGCCGTGAGCACCACCCCCGATGAGACGATCGAGCTACTGCGGACGATCTCGGAGGAGTTCTGACGGCGGCGGGCGTCGTTGTTGGGTGTGCATCTGCCCTAGACTGGACCATCGGCGTTGGATGCGGCCGTGGCAGAGCATGCCCCAACACCGCACATGTGGGCGCGGCGCGTGGGCCGTACCGATGGACGCGCCCGCGATCACTCGTAGCTTGATCAAGGAGACCATTCCGTGAAGACCGCTGTCGAGGAGCTCAGCCCCACGCGGGTCAAGCTCACTGTCGAGGTGCCGTTCGACGAGCTGCGCCCGAGCATGGATGCGGCATACAAGAAGGTCGCGCAGCAGGTGCGCGTCCCCGGGTTCCGGCCTGGCAAGGTTCCGGCCCGCATCATCGAGCAGCGCTTCGGCCGGGCGGTAGTGCTGGAGGAGACCCTCAACGACGCGGTGCCCAAGCTGTACGGCCAGGCCGTCGACGAGGTCGACGTCTTTCCCGTCAGCCAGCCCGACATCGAGGTCACGAAGATCGAAGACGGTGAGCAGATCGAGTTCACCGCCGAGGTCGACATCCGGCCCAACTTCGAGGTGCCCGACTACGCCGGCATCGAGGTCACGGTCGACTCCGCCGAGGTTTCCGACGAGGACGTCGACACGCAGCTCGACGCGCTGCGCCAGCGCTTCGCGACGCTGACCGGCGTCGAGCGCCCGGCCGCCAATGGCGACTTCGTCGTCATGGACCTGCGCGCCGAGATCGACGGCACGAACATCGAGGAGCAGCAGGCCAGCGAGGTCTCTTACGAGGTCGGCGCAGGCTCCGTGCTGCAGGGCCTCGACGCCGCGCTCGAGGGCATGTCCGCCGGCGAGGAGAAGAGCTTCAAGACCGAGCTGGTCGGAGGCGAGAACGCCGGCGAGGAAGCCGACGTGATCATCACCGTCAAGTCGGTCAAGGAGAAGGTCCTGCCGGAGCTGGACGACGAGTTCGCCCAGCTGGCCAGCGAGTTCGACACGCTCGACGAGCTCAAGGCCAGCATCCGCGAGCAGGCCCGCCGCAACAAGCTCATCGACCAGGTCGTGCAGGCCCGGGAGAAGTCGCTCGACGCGCTGCTCGAGCAGATCGACATCCCGCTGCCGGACAGCGCGCTCAAGGCCGAGGTCGACGCCCGCAAGCACAACCTCGACCACCAGGTGGCCGAGAGCGGCCTGAGCCGCGACGCCTACTTCCGCCTCTACCAGACGACGGAGGAGGAGCGCTTCGACGAGTTCGAGAAGAACTCCGCCCGCGCGCTCAAGGTCGGCTTCGTGCTCGACAAGATCGTCAAGGCCGAGGAGCTGGGCGTCTCCGAGCAGGAGCTGACCAACTTCGTGGTGCGCCGCGCCATGGAGATGGGCGTCCAGCCCAACGAGCTGGCCAAGCACCTGGCCGACAACGACCAGCTCACGCTGGCCATGGTCGAGATCGTCCGCGACAAGGCCAAGTCCGTGATCGGCGACGCCGCCAAGATCGTGGACACCGAGGGCAACGACGTCGACCTCAAGGCGATCTACACCGAGATCAACGGTGAAGAGCCTGCTCAGGAAGAGGCTGAGGCCGAGGACAAGCCCGAGGCGTAAGCTTCCGCCCTTCGCCGGGCACTACGAAGCCCCTGGATCGGATCGGTCCGGGGGCTTCGACGTTCCGGCGCCCCCGCGCCCGCCGCCACCGCTGCGGGCGATGCTTCCGCCCCTTCGCGCGCCCGCCGCCACCGCTGCGGGCGATGCTTCCGCCCCTTCGCGCGCCCGCACAAGACCCGCGGGCACCGTGGCTGCCAGGGACGGCCCGGCCGCCAGGCGACGCTGGGGGCGCTCAGAGGGCCCATGAGGAGCGCCAAGGGCGCGAGGCCCTCCTCGACCGGCCACCGCCTCCTGGTCGGCGAGGACCGCCGTCTGAGGGCTGCCAGGGGTGGTCGCCGGCTGGATGGCCCGGACACCCGGGCGCAAGGCCCCGAACATGCGCCGTCAGCGAACAGTACGGGGGACCGGGCATGACCTGTAGGCGGCGCGCGTTAAGGTCACAAGCAAAGCCAATCGATTACGACGCATCGGAAGGTGACGCTGTGACCAGCCCGCCGACCTTCTATCAGCCTGAGTCTCGAGGCCGTGAGAACGGCTCCGCCTTCCGGCTTGAAGACCAGCTTTACCAGCGCCTGCTCAGGGAGCGCATCATCGTGCTCGGGCAGGAGGTCAACGACGAGATCGCCAACCGCATCTGCGCCGAGCTGCTGCTCCTTGCGGCCGACGACCCAGAGCGCGACATCACGCTCTACATCAACTCGCCGGGGGGCTCGGTGAGTGCAGGCATGGCGATTTACGACATGATGGAATACGTGCCGAACGACGTATCGACGGTTGTGATGGGCATGGCGGCCTCGATGGGGCAGTTCCTGCTCACCGCCGGGGCCAGGGGCAAGCGCTTCGGCCTGCCGCACGCCCGTGTCATGATGCACCAGCCGTCCGGCGGCATCGGCGGCACCGCTGCCGACATCGCCATCCAGGCCGAGCAGATGCTCTACGTGAAGAAGACGCTGGCGGAGCGGATCGCCTTCCACACGGGGCAGCCGCTGGACCAGATCGAGGCCGACTCCGACCGCGACCGCTGGTTCACGGCGGAAGAGGCCAAGGACTACGGCTTCATCGACCACGTCGTCCGTAGCGCACGACAGGTGCCCTCACAGGGCCCGGTTTCCTAGGGGGAGCTGACATGAACATCGAGAGCCGTTACGTTCTCCCCTCCTTCGTCGAGCGCACGTCATACGGCGTGAAGGAGATGAACCCGTACAACAAGCTCTTCGAGGACCGCATCATCTTCCTCGGAGTGCAGATCGACGACGCGTCGGCCAACGACGTGATGGCCCAGCTGCTGACGCTGGAGTCGCTCGATCCCGACCGTGACATCAGCATCTACATCAACTCGCCCGGCGGCTCCTTCACGGCCATGACGGCGATCTACGACACGATGCAGTTCGTCCGGCCGGAGATCCAGACCGTCTGCCTCGGCCAGGCCGCCTCCGCGGCGGCCGTGCTGCTGTCCGGCGGCACCCCGGGCAAGCGGTTCGCGCTGCCCAACGCCCGGGTGCTGATCCACCAGCCGTCCACCGAGGGCGGCGGCCAGGGAAGCGACATCGAGATCCAGGCCAGGGAGATTCTGCGCATGCGGACTCTCCTGGAGGACATCGTGGCCCAGCACACGGGCAAGACCTCCGCCGAAGTCCGCAAGGACATCGAACGCGACAAAATTCTCAACGCGGACGAGGCAAAGGCGTATGGTCTGATCGATGACATCATCCCGTCCAGGAAGAAACGAGCTCAGGCCGTAGCTTCCTAGACGAGACGTGACGCACCGGGGCGCTGCCCAATAGGGCACGTTCCGGTGCGACTCGCCGCTAGGGGGCTCACTGAGGGCCCAGAAGACGGTAACGTCGAAACCTGAGCGGTTCGGCCAAGTCCGGAGGATGTCCGGAGACACTGCTCGCAAGAGCAGGGCGGTCCCACGCAAAGGAGTATCTGGGGTGGCACGCATCGGCGACGGGGGAGACCTGCTGAAGTGCTCTTTCTGCGGAAAGAGCCAGAAGCAAGTCAAGAAGCTCATTGCCGGTCCAGGCGTCTACATCTGCGATGAGTGCATCGATCTCTGCAACGAGATCATCGAGGAGGAGCTGTCGGAGTCCTCCGAACTCAAGTGGGACAACCTGCCCAAGCCGAGGGAGATCTACGAGTTCCTCGACGCCTACGTCATCGGTCAGGACAAGGCGAAGAAGGCGCTCTCGGTGGCGGTCTACAACCACTACAAGCGGGTGCAGTCCGGCGACCGGGGCAGAGACGACGGCCTGGAGCTGGCCAAGAGCAACATCCTGTTGCTCGGGCCGACGGGCTCGGGCAAGACGCTGCTGGCGCAGACCCTCGCGAAGATGCTCAACGTGCCCTTCGCCATCGCCGACGCCACCGCGCTCACGGAGGCCGGCTACGTCGGCGAGGACGTGGAGAACATCCTCCTCAAGCTCATCCAGGCCGCCGACTACGACGTCAAGAAGGCCGAGACCGGCATCATCTACATCGACGAGGTCGACAAGATCGCCCGCAAGAGCGAAAACCCGTCGATCACGCGTGACGTCTCAGGCGAGGGTGTTCAGCAGGCGCTGCTGAAGATACTGGAGGGCACCACGGCCTCGGTGCCTCCGCAGGGCGGCCGCAAACACCCGCACCAGGAGTTCATCCAGATCGACACGACCAACGTGCTGTTCATCTGCGGCGGCGCGTTCGCGGGTCTGGAAAAGATCATCGAGTCGCGGATCGGCAAGAAGGGCATCGGTTTCAACGCCATCATCCGGTCGAAGGAAGAGGTCGACACGGCCGACATCTTCGCCGACGTGATGCCGGAGGACCTGCTGAAGTTCGGCATGATCCCCGAGTTCGTGGGCCGTCTGCCGGTCATCACCTCGGTGCACAACCTCGACCGCGAGGCCCTTATCCAGATCCTCACCGAGCCGCGCAACGCGCTGGTCAAGCAATACCGCAAGCTGCTGGAGCTCGACGGCGTGGAGCTGGAGTTCACCGACGGCGCGCTCGAGGCCATCGCCGACCAGGCCATCCTGCGCGGCACCGGCGCCCGCGGCCTGCGCGCGATCCTGGAGGAGGTGCTCCAGTCGGTCATGTACGAGGTGCCCTCCAGGCAGGACGTCGCCCGGGTGGTCATCACCCGCGAGTCGGTGCTCGAGCACGCGATTCCGACTCTCGTACCACGCGACCAGCTCGCCGCGAAGCAGCAGCGCACGCCTCGCGAGAAGTCGGCCTGAGCCGTCCTCCCCGCGCACCGAGCGCCCCGTGGCAGTCCGCCACGCGGGCGCTTTCGGCGTATTGGGCCCTCTTCACCTCAGGGTGGGCCGTCATACGCCATGCCCCCAGTGCCCCGCCTCCGGGGCTTGGGGCCTTTTCCGCTCGTACGCCTCCCTAGAATTGGTCACTGTGACAACGCCAGAGCTGCCTACGCAATACACACCGGCCGACGTCGAGACCCGGAGCTATGACCGCTGGGTATCCGAAGGCTACTTCGGCGCCGATCCGGGCAGCTCGGGCGAGCCATACAGCATCGTCCTGCCGCCGCCCAACGTCACGGGCGTCCTGCACATCGGGCACGCGCTCGACCACTCCATCCAGGACGCGCTCACGCGCCGCGCCCGTATGCAGGGGCGCGAGACGCTCTGGCTGCCCGGCATGGACCACGCGGGCATCGCCACACAAAACGTCGTCGAGCGTGAGCTGGCCAAGGAAGGGCTGTCGCGGCACGACCTGGGACGCGAGGCGTTCGTCGAGCGGGTCTGGCAGTGGAAAGAGGAGTCCGGTGGCCGGATCCTCGGCCAGATGCGCAAGCTGGGCGACGGCGTCGACTGGTCACGCGAGCGCTTCACCATGGACACGGGTCTGTCGCGTGCGGTGCAGACGATCTTCAAGAGGCTCTTCGACGACGGGCTGATCTACCGCGCCGAGCGCATCATCAACTGGTGCCCGCGCTGCCTCACCGCGCTGTCCGACATCGAGGTCGAGCACAGCGAGGACGAGGGCGAGCTGGTCTCGATCCGCTACTCCGACGAGATCGTCGTGGCCACCACACGAGCCGAGACCATGCTCGGCGACACCGCCGTGGCCGTTCACCCCTCGGACGAGCGTTACGCCCACCTGATCGGCACGATGGTCGAGCTGCCGCTCACCGGTCGCATGATCCCCGTGGTCGGCGACGAGCACGTCGATCCGGCCTTCGGCACCGGCGCGGTCAAGGTCACCCCCGCCCACGACCCCAACGACTTCGAGATCGGACGGCGTCATTCCCTGCCGTCGCTGACCGTCATGGACGAGCGCGGCGTGATCACCGCGCACGGGCCGTTCCAGGGGCTCGACCGCTTCGAGGCCCGGCCGGCCGTCGTGGCCGCACTGCGCGCGGACGGCAGGATCGTCGCCGAGAAGCGCCCCTACGTGCACTCGGTCGGCCACTGCTCGCGCTGCAAGACCGTCGTCGAGCCGCGGCTGTCGCTGCAGTGGTTCGTCAACGTCGGGCCTCTGGCGAAGGCGGCCGGTGACGCGGTTCGCGACGGGCGGACCCGCATCCACCCGCCGGAGCTGGCCAAGCGTTACTTCGACTGGGTCGACGACATGCACGATTGGTGCATCTCCCGCCAGCTGTGGTGGGGGCACCGCATCCCGGTCTGGTACGGGCCCGAGGGCGATGTCGTGTGCGTGGGCCCCGACGAGGAGCCGCCCGCCGGCTACACGCAGGACTCCGACGTCCTGGACACCTGGTTCTCCTCCGCGCTGTGGCCGTTCTCGACGATGGGCTGGCCGGACGCCACGCCGGAGCTGGCCCGCTTCTACCCGACGTCCGTGCTCGTCACCGGCTACGACATCCTGTTCTTCTGGGTGGCCCGGATGATGATGTTCGGGCTCTACGCCATGGACGGCGAGCCGCCGTTCCGCGTCGTGGCGCTGCACGGAATGGTCCGCGACCAATACGGCAAGAAGATGTCCAAGTCGTTCGGCAACGTGGTCGACCCACTCGACTGGATCGAGCGCTTCGGCGCCGACGCCACCCGCTTCACGCTGCTGCGTGGTGCCAACCCCGGCGCCGACGTCGCGGTGAGCGAGGAATGGGCGGTCGGCTCACGCAACTTCTGCAACAAGATCTGGAACGCCACCAGGTTCGCGCTCATGAACGGCGCCGCTGTCGGGTCGCTCGACGGCGCCGACCTGACCGCGGCCGACCGGTGGATCCTGTCGCGCCTGCAGACCGTGGTGACGGCCGCGGACACCGCCTTCGAGGACTATGAATTCGCCAAGGCGGCCGACCTGCTCTACCACTTCGCGTGGGACGAGGTCTGCGACTGGTACCTGGAGCTGGCCAAGATCCAGCTCGGTGAGGGGCTCGACCACACGCGGCTGGTGCTCGGCCACGTGTTCGACGCGTTGCTGCGGCTGCTTCATCCGCTGGTGCCGTTCGTGTCCGAGGAGCTGTGGCGGGCCGTCACGGGCGGCGAGTCGATCGTCGTGGCGCCGTGGCTGGTCGCCGACTCCCGCTACGCGGACGCCGCCGCCGAGGCGGAGATCGACGCGCTGCAGGAGCTGGTGACCGAGGTGCGCAGGTTCCGCTCGGATCAGGGGCTTAAGCCGGGCCAGAAGGTGGCCGCCCGGCTCGGGCTCGCCGGCACGCCGCTGGCGGATCAGGAGACGGCGGTCCGCGCGTTGCTGCGCCTGACGCAGCCGACGGAGTCGTTCAGCGCCACAGCGCGGCTCTCGGTGGGCGACGTGACGGTGGAAATCGACACCGCCGGCGCCATCGACGTCGTCGCCGAGCGCAAGCGGCTGGAGAAGGACTTGGCCGCCGCGCGCAAGGAGGCCGCCCAGGTGGCCGCCAAGCTGGGCAACGAGCAGTTCATGGCCAAGGCGCCGGACGACGTGGTGGCCAAGGTCAGAAGCCGGGCCGAGCAGGCATCCGCCGACATCGCGCGGCTGGAGGCACAGCTCGCCGGGCTCGGTGTTTGAACCGTACGTACGCGGGGAAGGTCCATTCGTTACCGAAGATGGACCTTCCGCGCCGTTGAGGCTGCTACAGTTTTCAACGCAGGGCTGGTTAGCCCTGGCATCCCTCCGAACGAACCCCGGCTTCGGGTTGCTCCCGCCATGCGGTTGGACAAGAGCCGAAAGTCAGGGTAAGTTAGGAGAGTTGCCTCGAAGAGAGGCAGGTCCGGAAGCTCCCGGATCGGGCGGTTTGACAGGAATCGTCCGGATCTGGTAGTCTGAAGGAAACGAAGTATGAGGGAGCCTCCACACTTGGATCTCGAGAGATCCTGGTGGGGATGTACGCGTCCGTTTCTTGAGAACTCAACAGTGTGTTAAAAGCCAGTGCATGTGCATCACACATGTATGACCCCGTCATTTTTGACGGTTATTGCTTGGATGATTCATCCGAACATGATCATTGTTTGGAGAGTTTGATCCTGGCTCAGGACGAACGC
>NZ_JAUZQF010000019.1 GCF_030718205.1 Nonomuraea turcica | reverse complement strand
CTCACCCTCACGGCCTTGTAGCGATCACTAGCGACTCGACACCGCACATGATCACTCAAGGCCGTCTTGCTGTCCCCGAAACGATCAAACCCCGCTCAGCACAACAATCCGGAGGATAAAGAACAAGTTCAGAGCATGTTCATGATCCGCCTCGGCCACCTCCGCACGCGTGCGCAGACGCGCGTCCCGCAGGAGCATGAGGGACTCTCGGCCGGTCCGCCTTGATGCCAGGAAGATCCCGGCTCGCGGGGTGGAGGCAGGTACCGGCGGTGATGGCGGTCCCCAGGCAATGGTGAAGGGCACGGTGGACGGCGGCGGCGCGGTCGGGCCCGGGGATCTCGTGGCCCGCCTGTTCGCGTGCGTACAGGCGGATGAGGTCGTGGAGCCGGTAGCGGCGGGGGCCTGCCGATTCGAGGAGGCCGGCGTTGCGGAGGCGGTCGAGGGCCGCCTCCGCCCGGTGTTCCGGCCAGCCGGCGAGCGCGGCGGCGGCCGCGGGTGTGTGGGTGGACGCGTCGAGCACGCCGAGCAGCGACAGCAGGCGCGCCGCGTCCCGGCCGGTGGGTTCCTCCCGCAGGTGCTGGTGGCTGAGCGCGATGCCGGCGCCTACGGCCAGGTCGGCGTACTGGAGCAGATCGAGGCGGCGCGGGGCGTCGGCCAGCCGCTCGGCAAGGCAGGCCAGGGTCCAGCCGGGACGGGAGGCCAGCCGGGCGCCCACGATGCGAACGGCGAGGGGCAGTCCACCGCAGAGCCGGACGATCTGGGCTGCCGGCCCGGGCTCGGCCTGGACACGTTCCGGTCCCGCGGTGCGCGCCAGCAGGGTGACGGCGTCAGCGTCGGCAAGGCCGGCGAGGTGCAGGTGGTGCGCGTTCTCCAGGGTGCCGAGGAAATCGCGGCTGGTGATGACGACGGCGCAGTCCGCTCCGGTCGGGATCAACGGGCGTACCTGTGCGGCATTGCGCGCGTTGTCGAGAATGACAAGCAGGTTGCACGCCGCGGTGAGCGAGTGGTAACGAGCCGCGGCCTCGTCCGGCTCCGCTGGTACGGCGGCGCCGTCGAGCCCCAGCGAGCGCAGCAGCCGCCGCAGCGCCTCGAGCGAGGAGAGCGGCGTGAGCCCCGCGGTGGCCCCGTGCAGGTTGACGTAGACGACTCCGTCGGTGAACCGGTCGGCGACGGCGTGTGCGGCATGGACGGCCAGCGCGGACTTGCCGATGCCGCCGGGACCGTCGATGGCGGCCACGGCGGGCACCCCCTGGGCCGGTCGGGTGAGCACCTCGCGCAGCCAGGCGACCTCGTCGGTGCGGGCGGTGAACGCCTGCGTGTCGGCGGGCAGTTCGGCCGGGATGATCGGATCTCCGAGTACGGTCTCCCGCGCGGGCGTGGCCAGGTCGAGCACGGGATCGCCGGCCAGCACGGCGCGATGCAGCCTCCGCAGCTCGGCACCCGGCTCTATGCCCAGTTCGGCGACGGCGACGCGCCGGGCCTCCTGATAGACCTCGAGCGCTTCCGACGGACGGGCCGCCCGATACAGCGCCAGCATGAGCTGAGCACGTGGACGCTCACGCAAGGGATTGGCCTCGACGTGGGGCACGAGGTCGGGCACCGCCGTGTGGTGACCGCCGGTGGCCAGGCGCAGGTCGACGTGGTCCTCGAAGGCCGCCAGGCGTTCCTCTTCCAGCCGGGCGGACTCGATCTGGGCCCACGGCGCGCCCACCTCGGCCAGCGCCGTGCCCCGCCACAGGGCGAGGGCCTGCCGGAACAGGCTGTCCGCGGCGGCCGTACCCTCGTGTGTCCTGGCGGCACGTGCCCGCCGGACCAGGCGGGTGAACAGGTGGGCGTCGATGTTGTCGCGGGGCAGGGTGAGGACATATCCACCGGGAACGGTCTCGATGATCTCGCTGCCCGCGTGGGGCGCGAGCAGTTCCCGGAGTTTCGACACCACGATATGGAGCTGCTTGTCGGCAGTCGCGGCCCAGCTTTCCGCCCACACGTCGGTGATGAGTTGTTTCGCGGTGACCGGCTGCCCGGCGCTGATCGCGAGCCTGGCCAGCACCCCGATCCGCCGCTGCCCGGTCAGCCGCAGCGGCTCCCCGCCGGCGAGCACCTGCCACGGGCCGAGAATCTTGATGTCCAGCTCCATCGGGAGCGCTCCCCTTGTTCTCCTGCGCGGCAAAGGCATCTCCCTGCCCTGTGAACCGCCGCGGAGCTGCGCCGAGGTGTCATCGCCCGCCACCTCGTCCTGGCGGGCACGCGCGCGGCTTGGCCGCGACTGACCGCCACTCTACGAAGACGAAGGGCCCGCCGGTGTCCGGTGAACGCCCTACAACGGGGACGTCGTCTCGTTGAGCTCAGCGAGCGTGATGAGTCCGTCGTCGAGGGCACGCCCGACGAGCTCGCTCTTGGTCCGGGCCGCCCGCCCCACATTGGCGTACTTCACCCGTACACGCGCGATATAGGTGTCAACGGTCTTGACGGTGATGTTGAGCTTCGCGGCGACCAGGTCCTTCGACGAGGACACGAACCACGCCCGCAGCACCTCGGTCTCGCGCTGGGACAGCCGCGGCCGGCCGGGGGTGTCGTCGGCGATGAGCGCGCCGGACAGCGACGGCGCGGTGTAGGGCTCGCCCCGCGCTGCCGCCCGGATGGCCGGTACGAGATGGTCGGGGCCCTCGCGCTTGGTCAGGTAGGCGAGCGCGCCGAGATCGACGCATTTGATCGCGATCGCATCGTCGGTGTGCTGCGAATACACGATCACGCGCCTGCCGTTGTCGACCAGCCTGCGAAGCTCGCCGAAGTCCGGTCTGCGCGGCACCAGCTCCAAGTCGAAGATCACCACGTCGGCGGCGGCGCCCGGTCCGGTCCAGACATCGCCGAGCCGGTCCCCCGCGTCGACGAGATGGATCGGCGGCACGGCTTCAGAGCACCAGGAGCGGACGCCGGCGGCGATGGCCGCGTGATCATCCACGATCACCGCGGTGATCAATTCGTCCGCTGCAGCGTCGGCTGCCACGTGACCTCCATCCAGACCGTGTCGTCTTTGGTCAACGCCTTGACCCGTACGCCCGGAGTCGCCGGGCTCGGCACGTCCACCTCGCCGCAGTCCGCGACGACACTGACCGACACCAGGTCCGCGCCGCCCACGACGGTGACCCGCGCCCGTGAGACGGCGGTGGCGAGCACGGTGAGCACCGCCTCGGTGAGATCGCGCCGTACGGCCACGGGCGGTGCGGGCCATCGGCCACGCGCGTCCAGTTCCACCACGACGCCCTTGCGGTCCGCCACGTCGGCGCAGTGACGCAGCTCGTGGAGCAGCGGGTTCTCGACGGTGTCGGACTCGGCGAACAGCCGCCGCATCCTGGCCGCCTCGATGGCGCAGCGCCGCTGAACCTCCGGGTCCTCCGGGCGCAGCGAGCCGTCGGCGAGTCCTTCGAGCAGCGGAATGGTGGCCACGGACAGCTCGGCGAAGCGCTGCCGCCTGCGGCGGTGGGACTCCGCCGCGACGGCCTCGGCGACGCGTACCCGCTCGATCTCTCTGCGGGAGGCCGCGGCGGCCGCGCCGAGGCGGCGCAGGACGGCGGCCACCACGGCCATGCACAGTGGGAAGCCGACCACGCTCACCGAGCCCGTGGCGAACCGGGCCAGCGCCGGCCGGCTGGGGTCGTCGAACAGGAGCAAGTGCAGCAGGGCAGTGAGCTCGTGGGCGATCAGGAACGCCGCCGCGGACCGCAGCGGACGGTCCAGCAGCACGACGACGCCCACCCAGTTGGCGGCACCGAAAATCCAGTCCGTGCCGCTCGAGGTGCGCCCGTCCGGCAGGGTCGCATACGACAGCGCGGACGCGGCGAGCACCACGGCGATGGCGGGCCCGCGCAGCCGGCCCCACGCCCGCCCCCGGACGAGGAGCACCGCCTCGCCGAGGATCACGGACCCCAGCGCGGCGAAGGCGGCCAGCTGCGCCGGCGCCGACTCATAGACGTCCAGGCGAGGCAGCAGGTTGGCCAGGCCGAGCACGAACACGGTCGCCGCGGCGACGAGCAGCGTCGCGATCCGCAGCCCGTGCCGCAGCTGCGCCCGCGCCCCCTCCTCCACGACGTCAGTCATCGGCGGCGCTCCACTCCAGCCGTACGAGGGTGCCCTGGCCCTCGGCCGACGTGATCGTGGCCGTGCCGCCAAGGCGGCTCATCCTGCCGCGCACGGACTCGCGCAGGCCGCGCCGGGTGGCCGATACGTCTTCCGGCGAGAATCCCTTGCCCTGGTCGGCGATGTCGAGCCGCAGCGACCGGGCGTCCCCGCGCAGCAGGACCGTCGCCCGGGTCGTGCCCGCGTGGCGGCGCACGTTGGTGAGGGACTCCCGCGCCGCGTCGGCGATCGCCCTGGCGACCTCGAACGGAAGCCGCAGCCGCGCCGGGGCGTCGAACTCCACGGTCAGCTGCACGGCGTCGAGGTCGGCGCGTAACAGGTCGACGAGGTCGGCGTGCCGGGGGGCGCGCCCGTCGTCGGAGCGCAGCCTGTCCAGATCGCGGCGTGCCTGCGGCGCCAGCCAGTCCTCGTCCGACCGCACCTGCCCGATGCCGACCATCAGCAGGGTCGTCGCCGCGGTGTCGTGCAAGGCGTTGGCGAGCTCACGCTCCTCGGCACGGATGGCCGCGGCCACCAGCGAATCGGCATGTGCCCGCGCGGCCTCGGCCCCCATCCGGTCGGCCCGTTGCGCGGCGCGGTGGACGAGCACCCAGGCCGCTCTGGACAGCGCGGCGGCCGGTATCGCCCACATCACCCCAGTAACCAGGGTGCTGTCCACCTGCACCGCTCCGGCCGCGGTGAGGAGGGCCACCGCACCGCCTCCTGCCGCCAACGCCGCCACGCCGCCCGCGAGCGGCGGGGTGTGCCACTGGCACGTCACGCAGGCGAAGGTGATCAGGAGCCGCAGCCACCCCGTGTTGCGGTCCTCGACGGCGTCGGTCCAGAAGATGCTCGCGCACAGACCCAGCAGGACGACCACGTCGAGGGCGACCGGCGCGGTCCCCTGGCCCGGCCGCAGCCACCACGCATATCCGCAGGTCCAGGCTGCCGCGATGCCGGCCGCCACCGCGGTGGCCGCCACGTGCTCGGGCGGGGCGCGGAACAGGGCGATCGCGCAGATGGGGACGAGCGTCGCCAGACGCACGGCGGCCGCGTACCGGCGGCCGAACCGCACCAGCAGCCGCGCCGCCTCTCCCGCCACCCCGACACCTCGCAGTCGCCCGCTCGCGATCTCACCGTGACGCAGCTTAACCACTCACCGTAAGATCATCGACTCCACGGTGACGCTCTTCGCCGCGTGGAGGCGCCAGGTTGCCGGGATCAGTGGACGTGGGGTTCAGGCCTGATCTCTGAGCCGGGCGTAGGCCGCGGGTGGCATGCCGACCGCGGCGGTGAAGTCGCGCGTCAAGTGAGCCTGGTCGGTGTAGCCGAGCTCCGCGGCCAGCGTGGCGAGGTCGAGGCCCTGGTAGACCCGCTCCGCGGCCTCGTGCAGCCGGAAGCGGCGGATCACCCACTTGGGGCCGATGCCGACATACTCCCGGAACAGCCGCTGCAGCGAGCGCACCGACCGCCCTGATCGGGCGGCCAGCTCATCGACCCTGGTCATGGACACGTCGTTCTCCGCCATCGCCACCAGTGCCGCGACCTCGTCCGTCAGCGGATCCTGCTCCGGCCCCAGACTCAGCAGGAACGTCTCGACGTGCGCGATGGCGGCCCTGGCGTCGGGTTCGGCCACGACCTGCTCGACCAGGGTCGCGCCCGCCGCGCCGTACATCTCGCCGACTTCCGTGAAGCGGCCGGTCAGCTCGGACACCGGGCCGCCGAGGAACGGCCGGAAGCCGCCGGGGCGGAAGCGCGTGCCGAGCGCGCGGCCGCTGCCGCGCATCGTGTAGGAGAACCCTCCCTTGATCACTCCCGCGACTTGGTGGAAGTCCTCGGTGATGGTCAGGTTCACGGTGGGGTGCGAGACGATGCGCTGTTCGTACGGCTCGGCGAGGTCGGTCCACGTGACAACCCAGAAGTGCTCCACATACGCCGAAATCTCGGGCGATGGCGCCTGCCGGATGTAATCGAAGGCCTTGAGCCCCGCATATGGGTTGACCCAGCCGCGCTGTCGCGTTTTTACAAGCCGCCCTGAGGGCTGGCGGGACACGATGGCTGCCATGGAAGACATGATGCCGCTGATGACGCGCGCCGCCGAACGGACCGCGGGAGTGGTGCGCGCGGTGCGTCAGGAGCAGTTCGGGCTCTCGACGCCCTGCGTGAAGTTCGACGTCAAGGACCTGATCAACCACCTCGAGTGGGTGGCGGAGATGTTCGAGTCGCTGGGTCGCAAAGGGCCGAGCATCGAGCAAGGGCCTTACGCGGGCGACTTCCCCGAGCGCGCGGAGCGCATGCTGAGCGCCTGGTCGCGGCCCGAGGCGTGGGAGGGCACCAGCCCCGCCATGGGCCTGCCGATGACCGCGCTGGCCCAGATGTACCTCGTCGACATGGTGGTGCACGCCTGGGATCTGGCCAGGGCCACGGGGCAGGAGTACGAGCCGGACCCGGCGGCGCTCTCACGGGCTATGGACTTCACTGAGCAGATGGTGGAGATGGGCAGGCAACGCGGCGCCTTCGGCCCGCCGGTGGCCGTGGCGGACGACGCCCCGCAGTTCGACCGCCTGCTCGGCATGATCGGCCGCGATCCGGCCTGGACACCGTGACGGCCGTCCGGCGGGCTGAACCGCGCATTGCCACGCGCCGGCCCGCCGGATGAAGGTCATTCCCTGCACCCGCACAGTGCTCACATCTTCCGGCCGACCCCGCCGTAGGCGTCGAGCTCGCGGCCGTCCGAGCGCCAGTGGTTGACCGTCACCACGCCCGGCTCGACCAGCTCCAAGCCGTCGAAGAAGCGGGCGATCTCCGCGGGAGTGCGCTGAATGTAGGCCACGGCGCCGCTGTCGTTGTACTGCTCCTGAGCCTCCGCCCCCGCGGCGCTGTGGACGTTCGTGCCGTCGTTCAGTGCCAGATAGCTGCCCGGCGTCAAGGCGCCCATCAGCCGGGCGACGATCGACAAAGCCTCGTCCAGGTCGGCGATGTGGCCCATGATGCCGCTGAGGTTGAGCGCCACGGGCTTGCCGAAGTCCAGCGTCTTCGCGGCGGTCGTCAAGATGGTCTCGGTGTCGCGCACGTCCGCGTCGATGTAGTCGGTGGCGCCCTCCGGCGCGCCGACCAGCAGGGCACGGGCGTGGACCAGCACCAGGGGGTCGTTGTCGACGTAGACGATCCGCGACTCGGGGGCGATGCGCTGGGCGATCTCGTGGGTGTTGTCCACCGTCGGCAGGCCGGTGCCGACGTCCAGGAACTGCCTGATGCCCGCCTCCTCGGTCAGGTAGGTGACGGTCCGGGCAAGGAACGCCCTGGACGCCCGGGCGAGCTCGACGACCTCGGGGAAGATCTTCTTGTACTCCTCCCCCGCGATCCGGTCGACCTCGTAGTTGTCCTTGCCACCCAGCCAGTAGTTCCAGATGCGAGCGGAGTGCGGCACGTCAGTGTCGATCATGAAGTTCTCCTTCCGGGGGAGCTGCCGTTCAGGCACCTGATTCTCGCCTGGGATCCATCTGCCCAAGGAGACGTTGCGCTTCTTCGAGACGTGATGGAGACGGCATGGTGATCATGCTAGCCCGTGAAGCGTGTGCTTCTCGTGCCTGCGCGGATGCTTGCGGTGCTTGTGCGGGTGCTTGGCGTGCTTGTGCGCGTGCTTCGCGTGCTTGTCGTGGTTGTCGAGCTTGTACGCGTGCTTCTGCTCCTGCTCCTGCTCCTGCTCCTGCTTGCGCTTCTCGTGCTCGTCCTCGTACGTCTCGTGCTTCTCGTGCATGTGCCCCTGCGGCGCTCCGCCGGCGTCGGCGTCGCCGTGGATGAGATCGTCGGCGTCGGCGTCGGCGTCGGCGTCGGCGTCGGCGTCGCGGCCACCGTCGTCGGTATCGGGGGTTTCAGCGACCGTCGGTGTGTCCGTCGAATCATCGGGATCCGTCGAATCGTCAGGATCCGCCGGATCGTCAGGATCCGTCGAATCGTCAGGATCCGCCGGATCGTCAGGATCCGTCGAATCATCGGGATCGGTTGGATCGTCAGGGTCTGTCGGATCATCTTCGGGATCCGCCGGGTCGGTACATGGGGTCAGGTCGCCGGCGAAGGAGGCGTCGTGGTATTCGGCGCCGTTCGGGTTTTGGGTAAGGGAACTGACGATGATGTTGCCCTCGATGTTGGAGGTGCCCTCGTCGTGGAAGTCGGCATCGGGAGCGTAGACGGTGCCCTCGACTGCGGCGCCGCTGGGCGAGCGGGTGATCGAGTCGGCGGTCGGGAAATTCCACAGGATGTAGCGCGCCTGCTCGAAGCCGATGGCCGCCATGTTGGGCGCTACCCAGGTGAATTCATCAGCGACGTCGCTCGTGTCGACGTTGATCAGCAACGGAGTGTCGGCGGACGGCGAATTCAGGAACGTGAGCGTGGAAATGTGGTTGAGGGTCGCCGAGTTGATGTTCAGCACATTCTGAGCCCCCGGCGTCAAGCGGATCTTGACAGTGCTGCCCGATGGAATGGCGTCTTGATCGGGGAAGGAATTTTCGTTTCCGTCCAGCAGGGTGACGTCGTTCGGGCACGCGGCCAGGCCGGTGCTGCGCTCGCGGAATTGGTCGAAGACGGCGTCGAAGTCGATCACCTGGACGGGGCCGACGGAATCCTCCGGCTGGCTCACCGACAGCTCGATCCTCGGGGTCGTGTCACGGCCGGCATCCGACGTGATCTGGGTGAGGGCGGCAGCTCCGTTCTGGTCCACTGAGGAGACCTCTGCGCCGCCCAGGTCGCCGATCTTGACGTAGCCGTTGTTCAGCACCCGTACGATCCCGAAGGGCGAGCTGTCGCCGAAGTCGATCGAACCGTTCACCACGAGAGCGCTGGGCCGGGTGTCGCCGGGAACGACGAAGGTCCCTGGATTGTGGACCGCCACGTTGTACGAGCCGCCGGCGACGAGGTCGCCGCCGATGGCGATGGGTCCCTCCGATTCGTTCCTCACCAGTTCCGCGTCCCCCTCGACCATGACGAGGAAGCCTTCATTGCCGACTATGGGGTTGACCAGGGGAATCATGCCGGCCGAGTGAGCATCGGTGAATACCGTCGACGGCATCACGGCTCCGGCGACAACCACGGCCAGCCACAGGCGCACTCGAGATCGCATATGGCGAAGCTCGCAGCGTCCCCGCGAGGCCGCCCAGATGCCATCACCATTCGTAGAAGGATCCTTACTCGATTCAGCCGGGGATTTGGCTGATCAACGTCTGAATCCGCGAATTTCACGCGTTCACGGGCGGCTCACGCCTGCCGGTGTCACGGCGCTCACCAGCTCACCGGAAGTGCGGTCAGCCCGGCGGTGAGCACCCGCGGGTCGACATGCACCTCCTCCACGCCTACGGCCAGAGTCAGCGTGGGGAAGCGGGCGATGAGCTGGGAGAACACGACGCCGAGCTCCAGCCGCGCCAGCGGGGCGCCGATGCAGTATCGGGCGCCGTGGCCGAAGCTGAGATGACCGGCCTCACGGCGAGCGATGTCGAACTGGTAAGGCTCGGTGTAGACCCCGGCGTCGTGATTGGCCGCGCCGGTGTCCAGCAGCACCAGGTCTCCCTCGTGAATGCGCACACCCGCGATTTCCATGCTCGTGCGGGCGTAGCGGGGAATGCCACCGCCGCCCAGCCTTGGGGCCCGCAGAATCTCCTCCACGGCCACGTCGATCCCGGACGGGTCGGCTATGAGCGCCTGCCACTGGTCAGGGTTGGCGAGGAGCCACAGCACACCCATGCCGATCGCGACCACCGTGGTCTCGTGGCCGGCGAACAGGAGGAACATGCCCATCATGGCCGCCTCGTCGTCGCTGACCCCTTCGGTCATGGCCAGGCGGCTGATCACATCCGTTTCGCCGTCGTTGATCCGGCCTTCGCGCCGTCGGCGTGCCACCAACCGCTGGCCATAACCGAAGAGCTCGGCCAGCCCCTGCTCGGAGCGCGCCTGATCGGTGACGTCGGCCGCGGCCTGGGTCCACGCGCGAAACTGCGCCCGGTCGTCGTACGGGACCCCGAGCAGCTCACAGATCACCGCGATCGGCAGCGGCACCGCCAGCGCCCCGTGCAGGTCGGCGGGCGGCTCCTGGGCTGCCAGCTCATCCAGGAGCGCGCTGGTCAGGGCCTCCACCCGGGGGCGCAGTGCCCGCATCCGCTTGGGGGAGAAGTGCGGCTGCAGCAACGCACGCATCCGCCGGTGATCGGCCTGTTCGGTGTCGAAGCCGCCCTGCGGACCGCCGAAGAGAGCCGACTTGCCCGTACGGGACGCCGTTTCGGGCGTGCGGTGGGAGCGGCCGAGGCGGTCGTCGTCCAGCAGTGCCTGCACCAGCTCGTATCCGGTGACCAGCCAGGCCGGATCACCGACGGCGGTGCGGATGGGGTGGATCGGCCCTTGTTCCTGCAGCCGGCGCAGGAGCGGTGCCGGCTGCAGGGGTCCCGGCTGTTCGAAGGGCAGCTGGAAAGCAGTCGTCATGCCACTCTCCTTGGTAGACGCCCTTTTGTAGTCTTCCATGTATACAAAGCTACTTATAGACTGTGGATTCCACAAGAGAGGACGACATGACGACCAGCGGGCAGACACCGGTGCGCCGGCTGCGCAGGACAGAGCGGCGGGAGCAGATTCTCGATGCGGCCACGCACGCCTTCGCCCGCTCCGGTTATGCCGCCACGAGCCTTGACGACGTCGCCAGGGAGGCGAGCCTGACGCGGGCGCTGCTGTATCGGCACTTCGACTCGAAGGCCGACCTTTACCGCGCCGTGCTGGATCGCGCCTGCCAGCGACTGGTCGAGACCGTGGGCGAGGACGACTTCGACGAGACCTCGATTCCATCGCTGCTGCGGGCCGCCGCCGCCGATCCGGACGCCTTCCGGCTGCTGTTCCATCACGCGGCGCGGGAGCCGGAGTTCCGCGAGCTGATCGACTCGATCACCACGGCCTCGGCCGAGATCGCCCGGCACAACCTGGCCCAGCGCGTCCCCGCGGGTCCTTGGCTGGAGTGGGCCTCCCGTCTGATCCCCACGCTGACGATCGAGGCCGTGATCGCCTGGCTCGACTCCGGTCAGCCGGATCCGGAACAGGCCGCCGCACGGGTCGACCAGGCTGTGAAGGGCGTCATCGCGGCCGCCCAGCCGCGTTGACGCAGAGCTCCCCGCACCCTGCGGTCCGCTGAAGCTCCAAATATCCCTGAAAAAAGCGCAAGGGCAGACGGTCCCGGAAGCCCGCCAGTGGGTTAATTTAGTTGCTAGATAGCAACTAGTGTGGGTGAGCACATGAATTTCCGGCAACGCCTGATCGAGGTGACCACCTCGATGCAGCGCGACCTGCTGCCGTCGCTGACGCGGATGTACGAGGGCGACGACCTGCGGGCGCTGGATCGCGTCCTGCTTCAGGTGCTCGACCGGGACACCGCGCCGACCGTCAAGGAGCTGGCCGCCCTGATCGGGCGTTCGGTCTCGTGGACCAGCCGCCTCGTTGACTCGCTCGTCCGGCGCGGACTGGCCGAGCGGCACGAGGACGAGACGGACCGCCGAGTGCGCAGGATTCGCCAGAGCCAGAAGGGGGCAGCGCTGCTGCGCAGGAGCTTGGAGATCCGGGTCGACGTGCAGATGGCGCTCTGGAATCACTTCACGGAGGAGGAGCGGGAGGTCGTCCTCCGCTCACTGGAGATCTACGCAGAGGCCGCGAGGAGGATACGGGATGAAACTCATCCATCTATCTGAGATCGACTCCTCCATGATCGATCTCGTGGGTGGCAAGGCCGCCGGGCTCGGCGAGATGATCAAGGCGGGCGAGCGGGTTCCGGACGGCTTCTGCCTGACCGTCGAGTCCTACACCTCCAGAGATCTCCCGGAGAGTGAGCTGATCGCCGCCTACGCGCGGCTCGGCGGCGGGCGCGTGGCCGTGCGTTCCAGCGCCACCGCCGAGGACCTGCCGGACGCCAGCTTCGCCGGCCAGCAGGACACCTATCTCAACGTCGAAGGCGCCGATGCGCTCATCGATGCGGTCCGCAGGTGCTGGGACTCCCTGCACACCGAACGGGCTGTGGCCTACCGCGCCACGGCGGGCATCGAGGACGCCTCCATGGCCGTGGTGGTCCAGCGCATGATCGACCCCGTGGTCGCGGGTGTGCTGTTCACCGCCAACCCGATCAGCGGCTGCCGCACCGAGATGGTCGTCGACGCCGCCCCTGGGCTGGGCACCGCCATCGTCGAGGGCACCGTCGTCCCCGACCACTACGTCCTCGGCCACCAGGCGCCGGCCGTGCCGGACGGCGACGGGTGCCTCGGCGAGGAGCAACTCGACGAGCTGCGGGACGCCGGGCGGCGGTTGCAAGAGCACTTCGGCTCGCCGCAGGACATCGAGTGGGCGATCGATGCGGACGGCACGCTGTGGCTGCTGCAGTCCCGTCCGATCACCACCCTGTTCCCGGCCCCGCCCGACACCGGCGACATGCGGCTCTACCTCGAGTTCGGCCACCTCCAAGGGATGCTCAGGCCGACCACGCCGATGGGGGTGTCGCTACTCAAGACGGGCTCGGGCATGTGGTTCACGGCCGTGGGCGCCTCGATCGATCCGCGCGATCCGCTGCCTCGGCTGGTCCCCATCGGCGGGCGGCTCTACTTCGATCTGACCGACTTCATGCGTAACACGTCGATGCGCAGGCGGCTGGGGACTTCTCTGCAGGTGTACGGCCCGCGGGTGCAGGGCGCCGTGGAGCGCATGCTGGACGATCCGCGGTTCGCCCCGCGGCCCGGCCTGCCGTTCCATCTCGGCAATGCCGTGAAGATGACGGCACGGCTGGCGCCCGGCGCGATCGCCGGCATCGTCCGGAGTCTGGCGCGTCCGGACACCGGCCGGGCCAGGGCCTATCGCGCCGTGGCGGAGATCAGGCGCCAGATCACGCCGCCGGTCGAGCCGGCCACGTCTGCCGAGCGGCTCCGCTGGGTGATCGAGGATTCCCACAAAGCGGTCACGGGTCCCGGCATGATGCGGCTGGTGTGGCCGCTGATAGCCGGGATGGTCGCAGGCACGGCGCCGTCCGGGCTGCTCGAAGGCGTTGCCGCCGACGACGAGCTGGACGTCGTCCTCGGAGGAATGCCGTACAACGTGACCACGGAGATGGATCTCGCCCTCTGGAGGATCGCGGTTCACGCGCGGGACCACCGTGACCTGTTCCTCGGCACCCCGCCGGAGGAGCTCGCCGCGAGGTATCACGCGGGGGGCCTCCCCGACATCGGGATGGCCGGCTTTCTCGACAGGTACGGCATACGCGCGGCCGCCGAGATCGACGTCGGCATCCCCCGCTGGGAGGAGGACCCCGCTCCCCTCTTCGCCACGATCGCCAACTACCTTCGCGTGGACGACCCCGAGCAGGCGCCCGACCGGCGGTTCGAGCAGGCCGCCCGGAAGGCGGAGCAGATGATCGACACGCTGGCGCGGCGAGCGCGGCGCACGAGACCGGTACGCGCCCGGCTCGCGACGTTCCTGATGCGCCGCTCGCGCAAGCTCACTGGGCTCCGGGAGATCGGGAAGTTCGCCTGGCTGCCGGCGATCCAGGCCGCGCGGCGGCAACTCCTGCTCATCGGAACCGACCTGGCCGCGCGCGGCCTGCTGGAGCGCGCCGGCGACATCATGTTCCTCGACCTCTTCGAGGCCCGCGCCGCCGTACACGAGGGAGCCGACCATCGGGACCTGGTCGCGGCGCGCCGCGCCGAGTACGAGCGGGAGCTGCGGCGACCCACCGTCCCGGGAGCCCTCCTGTCGGACGGGACCGACGTGGAGGCGCTCGCCCCGCGGGGACCCGTGGAAGAGGGTGTGCTGACCGGGATGGCAGGGGCCGCCGGCCGGGCGACCGGCAGGGCGCGGGTGATCCGCGACCCGGCCGGCGCGCACATCGAGCCGGGCGAGATCCTCGTGGCCCCTACGACGGATCCCGGCTGGACCCCGTTGTTCATGACGACGGCGGGCCTGGTGACCGAGACGGGGTCGCCGGTGGCACACGGTCCCACCGTGGCCAGGGAGTACGGCATCCCCGCGGTCATCTGCGTCCGCAACGCCACACACGAGATCAAGACGGGCCAGCTGATCACGATCGACGGGACCGCGGGCACGGTGCGGGTGGAGGAGGACGGCTGACGGCTCAGTCGGATAGCCGGCGCGTTTTCGGGATAGGGGGTGTGTGGGGGATGATGCGAGATGGCACGCACCAACGACGACGTGGCCGCCGTGCTGGAGGAGTACGCTGATCTGCTCGCCATCACCGGTCATGAGGATTTCAAGGTCCGCGTTTACCAGAAGGCGGCCCGGTCCGTGGGCGCCTATCCGGACGACATCGCCGGCTACGACGCCGGCGCGCTGCGGCGGATCCCCAACGTAGGCGAGTCGATCGCCGCCAAGGTGGCCGAATACCTGCGCTCCGGCACCATGCCGAAGCTCGAGGAGCTGCGCACCCGCATTCCCGCCGGGGTCCGCGCACTGACCCATATCCCCGCGCTCGGCCCCAAGCGGGCGATGGTGCTGCACCAGCGCCTGGGCGTGGACTCCCCGGAAAGCCTGGAGTCCGCGATCGCCGCGGGCGCCCTGCGGGACCTGCCGGGATTCGGCGCCAAGACCGAGGAGAACCTGCTGCATGGCATCGCCCTGCTGCGGGACGCGGGCCGGCGGGTCCACATCGGCGTGGCCATGCCGCTGGCCGAGGACATCGTGGTGGCGCTGCAGGACGTAGGGGGCTGCCGGCGCTGCGGCTACGCCGGGTCACTGCGCCGGATGAAGGACACCATCGGCGACATCGACGTCCTGGCCACGTCCAACCGGCCGAAGGTGCTGATGGACGCCTTTGCCGGGCTACCGTGCGTGACCGAGGTCATCGTGCGCGGCGACAAGAAGACCTCACTCCGTACGGACCAGGGGCTGCAGGTGGACCTCCGCGTCGTGCCGCCGGACGCGTGGGGCGCGGCCGTGCAGTACTTCACCGGCGCCAAGGCGCACAACATCCGCACCCGCGAGATCGCCCAGCACCACAAGCTCAAGCTGTCGGAGTACGGCCTGTTCGACGCCGTCACCGACGAGAAGATCGTCTCCAGGACCGAGGAGGAGGTCTACCAGCGGCTCGGCCTGCCGTGGATCCCGCCGACCCTGCGCGAGGACACCGGCGAGATCGAGGCCGCGCTGGCCGGAGACCTGCCCGAGCTGGTCACCGAGGACGACCTGCGCGGCGACCTGCACACCCACACCGACCTCACCGACGGCCACGCCTCACTCGAGGACATGGTCGCCGCCGCGGCCGCACGCGGGTACGCCTACTACGCCGTCACCGACCACGGGCCCGACCTGTACATGCAGCGCATGACCCTGGACAAGGCCCTCGCGCAACGCGAGCGGCTGCGCGCGCTGGAGGGCACGTCCGGGCTGCGGCTGCTGCACGGCGTCGAGCTCAACATCGGCCCCGACGGCCAGGTGGACTGGCCGTCCGACGTGCTGGCCGGCTTCGACGTGTGCGTGGCCTCGGTGCACTCCCATTTCGACCTGCCGCGGGCCAAGATGACCCGGCGGCTGGTACGCGCCGCGCGGAACCCGCACGTCCACATCATCGGCCATCCCAGCGCCCGCCTGATCGGCCGCCGCCCGCCGATCGAGGTGGACTGGGATCAGGTCTTCCAGGCCTGCGCGCGCTCCGGCACCGCGCTGGAGATCAACGCCTTCCCCGACCGCCTCGACCTGGCCGCCGACCTGATCCGGCAGGCGCATGGGTACGGCGTGAAGTTCGCCGTCGACAGCGACTCTCATGCGGTCGGCCACCTGGCCAACATGCGCTACGGCATCGGGACGGCCCAGCGCGGCTGGCTCACCGCGGAGGACGTGATCAACACGTGGCCGTGGGACCGCCTGACCGCCTTCCTCCACAAGGGCCGCTAGGCGTGCCGGCGCCTCCCCCTCCGCGGGCAAGGGCAGGTTGTGCCGGCCGTCAGTCAGCGATGTAGGTGATCGAGCCGACCTCGTAGCCGGTGGTCTTGGAGCCGCGCACGTGCATCACCATCGCACCGCCGTCGTAGGAGTAGGCGCACGAGTAGCCCTTCGGCTCCCTGCTGCAGCCCTGGAAGTAGTGGGTGACGCCGTGCGGGTCGTACTTCACCTTGAACAGCGTCTTCACCGCCCTCAGGCTGCCGACCTCGAGCCCGCTGTACCGGTCGCCCCGCTTCCAGGCGGCGAGCAGGTGCGCGGCCACCTTGGACGGCGTGACGACGTGCCGCGACAGGTAGACCTTGGTGACCTTCGAGCCGGTCACGACCATCGCGATGCCGTCGAGCCCGCCGGGCACCCGCACGCTGGTGTGGACGAACCGGCACACGTTGCCGGAGCAGCCGCCGAAACGGTCGGGGGCGCGATAGGCGTAGGTGAAGATCGTGTTCACCGCCGCGGGGGTGGCCACCTTGGCGGCAGCCGTGCGGTCCGCGGCCAGCCAGGCGCGCAACAGCTTGTTCGCCACCTTGCCGGGCGCGGGCGCCCCGGCCGCGGCAGGAGCGCCGGATGCAGCGGAGGCGGGATTGACGGAGGCGAGCGTCAGGCTTGCGACCGCCGCGAGGGTGGCGCCGCCGAGAAGAACTAGTCGTTTGGACACACCCCGACGCTAAAGACGGCGCCTTGCGCGGGAATTGACCTCGGCTTGCAGTGGTCCGGCGCCGGCATCTCAGTCCTTGGGGAAGGTGAGACGGATCAGGCTCCAGGACGCGGCCGGGAGCACGGCACGCAGCTCTCCCCCGTCGAGCCGCGCGTTGGCCAGGGGGACGACGGCCACCTCGGTCGCATGCGGGTCGGCGCCGGCCGCCAGCAGGTGCGTCTCCGCCACCCGGAGCGGACCGGCGGAGCGCAGGTCGGCGGTCAGGTCGAGCTCCTCGTGGGCGCTTCGGTTGACCGCGATCACCGTCACGCCCTCCTCGTCGAGGGTGGCGACGCTGGACAGCTGCGCCGCTTCGCCATACCTGGCGGTGTCCAGCAGGGGCGAGCGCGGCTCCACCCGCAGCACGGTGCCGCGCGCGTGGCGGGCGGTCAGCGCGAACGGGTGGAAGATCGTCTGCCGCCAGGCCGGACCTCCTGGTGAGGTGCGGATCGGCGCGATGATGTTGGCCAGCTGCGCCTGGCAGGCCACGCTCACCCGGTCGGCGTGGCGCAGCAGCGTGATGAGGAAGTCACCGACCACCACGGCGTCGGCGGCGGTGAAGGTGTCCTCGATGAGCTCGGGCGCCTCGTCGAAGTCGCCCTGCTCACGCCCTTCGAAGCGGGACTGGTTCCAGACGTTCCACTCGTCGAACGACAACTTGATCGACTTGTTCCTGCGCAGCTTGGCCCGGACGTGGTCGGCGGTCGCGACCACCGACGAGATGAAGCGGTCCATGTCGACCGCAGCCGCGAGGAAGCTGTCGAGGTCGCCGTTCTCCTCGTAGTAGGCGTGCAGCGAGAGGTAGTCGACCGCGTCGTAGGCGTGCTCCAGCACGGTCGCCTCCCACGCCCCGAACGTGGGCATCTGGCTGTTGGAACTGCCGCACAACACCAGCTCGACCCCCGGATCCACCAGGCGCATGGCCCTGGCGGTCTCGTTGGCCAGCCGGCCGTACTCCTCCGCGGTCTTGTGCCCGATCTGCCAGGGCCCGTCCATCTCGTTGCCCAGACACCAGAGCTTGATCCCGTACGGCTCCGCGACGCCGTGCTTGACGCGCAGGTCCGACCAGTGCGTGCCGGAGGCGTGGTTGGCATACTCCAGCAGGTCGCACGCCTCCTGGATGCCCCTGGTGCCGAGGTTGACGGCCATCATCGGCTCGACCCCGGCCCTCCTGGTCCAGGTCATGAACTCGTTGAGCCCGAACCGGTTCGTCTCGATCTGCCGCCAGGCCAGGTCGAGCCGGGTGGGCCGGTCGGGGCCGACGCCGTCCTCCCAGCGGTAGCCGGAGACGAAGTTGCCGCCCGGGTAACGCACCACGCTGACGCCCATTTCGCGGGTCAGCTCCAGGACGTCGGTGCGGAAGCCGTGCTCGTCGGCGCGCGGGTGTCCCGGCTCGAAGATCCCGGTGTAGACGCAGCGGCCCATGTGCTCCACGAACGAGCCGAACAGCCGCCGGTTCACGGGAGCGATCTCGAAGGCCGGATCGAGGGTCAGTCGTGCGTTCTTCACAGGGCGGCTCCTCACGCGTGCGGGTCCCACCACTTCTACAACGTCGTATGCAACGTTGTAAATGGCCATTGTTCTATCGTTGGAAATCTGGCTGTAGAGTGCTTTCCGAGCTGGAGAGGGGGGATCATGCGGCCACGGCTGAAGGACGTCGCCGAGCACGCCGGAGTGTCCGTCAAAACCGTCTCCAACGTCGTGAACGGCTACCCGCACGTCAGCCACGACACCCGCACCAAGGTCGAGGCGGCGATCGCCGAGCTGGCCTACCGGCCCAACCTGTCGGCCCGCAACCTGCGCCAGGGCCGATCGGGCGTGATCGCGCTGGCCGTCCCCGACCTGTCCATCCCCTACTTCGCCGAGCTCGCCACCCGGGTGATCGAGGCGGCCGACCGGCACGGGTGGACCGTGCTCATCGACCAGACCCAGGGCGAGCGGGCCAAGGAGCTGCTGGTGGTGTCGGGCATCAGGGCCCAGCTCATCGACGGCCTGCTGTTCAGCCCGCTCGCGCTCACCCGCGCCGATCTGGCGGCCAGGACGGACCACACGCCGATGGTCCTGCTCGGCGAGCGGGTCGGCCGCTCGCGGCTCGACCACATCGCGGTGGACAACATCGCGGCGGCGCGGCTGGCCACGACACACCTGATCGAGCTCGGCCGCCGCCGCATCGCCGCCATCGGGGCCCAGCGCTCGGCTTCGGCCATGACGGCCAAGCAGCGGTTGCGCGGGTTCCAGAGCGCGCTGGCCGACTCCTCGCTGACGGCGCACGCGGTGGCGTACGTGCGCGATTTCCACCGCTCGGACGGGGCGGCCGCGATGGCGCGGCTGCTCGAGTCGGGTTCGCCGCCCGACGCGGTCTTCTGCTTCAACGACACGCTGGCGCTGGGCGCGCTGCGCACGCTGCTGTCCAGAGGGGTCCGGGTGCCACAGGACGTGGCATTGATCGGGTTCGACGACATCGAGGACGGCCGCTTCTCCACTCCCAGCCTGTCGACGATCGCGCCGGACAAGACCCACATCGCCGAATCCGCCGTCGATCTCCTCGCCACGCGCCTGGCCGGCATCTCCGGGCCACCGCCTCAGGAGCTCTGCGCCCCTCACCGCCTCCTCGCCCGCGAAACCACCTCCCCCTAGCCCTCGCCTGGCCTCTCGTGCCCCCTGGCGGCACGTCCCCCGCGCCCGATGGGCTGCTCACGGCGGTGTCCGGCATGCGCGCGGGCAGAGGACGGGCCCGGTTTACAACGCTGTAACGAACCCCGGCGGCGCTGTTTACAACGTTAGATACAACGATGTAGAACGAGGCATCACCATATGGGTCAGGAGTGTGATGCAGATGTCCCTGGACAACCTCACCCGGCGACGCGCGCTCGGCCTCGGCCTCGGAGCCCTCGTTCTCACCGGTTGCGGCGGGGGCGGCGGGCCGAGACAGGCCGCTCAGCAGCCGGCGACGACGGCGGCCCCGACGACGTACACGGGCCCGGCGGTCTCCCTCTCGTTCTGGAACGGCTTCACCGGCGGCGACGGCCCGTTCATGAAGCGGCTGATCGAGCAGTTCAACGCCGCCCACCCCACCATCAAAGTGACCATGAACGTCTACCAGTGGGCGGACTACTACGCGAAGGTCCCCGCGGCGGTGGCCGCCGGCCAGGGCCCCGACCTCGGCATCATGCACGTGGACAGCGTCGCCACCAACGCCGCCCGCCAGGTGGTGCTGCCTCTCGACGACGTGGCCACGGCACTCACCCTGACCGAGGCCGACTTCTCCCCGCCGGTCTGGCAGGCCGGCGTCTACAAGGGCGCTCGCTACTCCATTCCGCTCGACGTGCACCCGCTCGGCATGTTCTACAACAAGACAGTCCTGTCCAAGGCCGGGCTCGACCCCGACAACCCGCCCAAGACCGGCGAGGAATACCTGGCCGCGCTCGAAGCCCTGAAGAAGGCCGGCATCCAGGGGCACTGGGCGACGCCGTTCCCGTTCACCGGCAGCATGCAGTTCGGCAGCCTGCTCTACCAGCACGGCGGGCAGTTGTTCGCCGACGACGCCAGCGTCTCCCGCTTCGCCGAGGAGCCCGGTGTGCAGGCGCTGACCTGGCTGGTCGAGCTGGTCAACAAGGGCTACAGCCCCAAGAACGTGGGGCAGGACGCCGACCTCATCGCCCTCCAGAACGGCAAGAACGCCTTCAACTGGAACGGCATCTGGTCCATCAACACGCTGCGCGCGGTCAAGGACCTGGAGTGGGGCGTGGCGCCACTCCCCCAGATCGGCACGAAGCCGGCCGCCTGGGCGGGCTCCCACCAGTTCGTGGTCTTCAAGCAGCGCACATCCGATCAGAACAAGCTGACCGCGGCCAAGGTCTTCATCAACTGGATCAGCGGACACTCCATCGAATGGGCCAAGGCGGGGCAGGTGCCCGCGCGCAAGTCCATCCGCGACGGCGCCGAGTTCCAGGCGCTCACGGAGCAGGCGGCCATCGGCTCCCAGATCGACAACCTGTACTTCCTGCCGTCCGTGGCCGGCATCGGCGACGCCTCCGCCGTCGTGGACCAGGCCATCAACGCGGCGATCCTGCTGAAGAAGAGCCCCAAGGACGCGCTCACCGAGGCGTCCGCCAAAGCGGACAAGATCCTCGAGCAGAACCGGAAGAAGTACGGCGCCTGATGGCCACACTCACCGCGAAGGCCTCCACGGCCAGGGCGGCGACGCCCGTCGCCTGGTCCGGGTGGGCCACTCCGTATTTGTTCATGGCCCCGTACCTGGTGTTGTTCTGCGTGTTCGTGCTGGCGCCCGCGATCTACGGCGTGTGGGTGAGCCTGCACGACTGGGACTTCCTGCTCGAGGGCAGGCCGTTCGTGGGGCTGGACAACTACACCGCGCTCTTCGATCCCACCTCGGCCGTCTACGCCGATTTCTGGATGTCGATGCGGGCCACCGGCTTGTTCACGCTGTTCAGCGTGCCGTTCCTGGTGGTGCTGCCGCTCGGGATCGCGCTGCTGCTCAACCGGTCTTTCCGGGGCAGGACGTTCTTTCGCGGGCTGTTCTTCGCGCCGTACGTGCTGGGGGTCGCCGTCGTCTGCCTGATGTGGCGGCTGCTGCTCGACCCGAACCTCGGGCTCGTCGACTGGCTGCTCGGCACCGACATCGCATGGACGACCTCGCTGCCGTGGGGGTGGGTCGCGCTGGTCGGCGTCACCGTGTGGTGGACGCTGGGGTTCAACGGCGTGATCTATCTGGCGGGCATGCAGGACATTCCGCGCGACCTGTACGACGCCGCCAAGGTGGACGGGGCCGGCCGGTGGGCCGAGTTCCGGCACGTGACGCTGCCCGGGCTGCGGCCCGTCATGTTGTTCGTGATCACCACGACCATCCTGGCCTCGGCGAACATGTTCGGCCAGTCGTACCTGCTCACCCAGGGCGCGCCGGGCGGCGAGACCAGGACCGCGATCGTGTACATCCTCGACCAGGGCCTCGGCCAGTACAAAATGGGCAGCGCCTCGGCCATGAGCTACGTGCTCACGCTCGCCCTGATCGTGGTCAGCGTGATCAACTTCCGGCTGTTCCGGGGGCGGTCATGAGGCGGTACACCGTCCTGGTCGCGCTGGCCGTGGTGTTCGTGGCGCCGCTGCTGTGGGCGCTCGGCACCTCGCTGAAGAGCCAGACCGAGGCCACCCGCGTCCCGCCCACGGTCTGGCCGGCCGAGCCGACCGCCCGGGCGTACGGCACCCTGTTCGAGGGCACGACGCAGACGCCGGTGCTGCGGTGGTTCGCCAACAGCCTCATCGCCGCGACCGGGCAGATGCTGCTCGTGCTGGTCGTGTCGTCGCTGGCCGCGTACGCGCTGGCCCGGCTGGAGTTCCGGGGCAAGCGGGTGATGTTCGGCGTCATCGTGGGGACGCTGCTGGTGCCGGGGTTCGTCTTCCTCATTCCGGCGTTCCTCATCGTGGACGCGCTGGGGTGGCTCGACAGCCTGACCGCGTTGATCGTGCCGGGGGCGGCGGGGGCGTTCGGGGTGTTCTTCCTGCGGCAGTTCTTCCTGGGGTTGCCGCGGGAGCTGGACGAGGCGGCGCTCATGGAAGGGGCCAACCACTGGCACATCTTCCTGCGGATCACGCTGCCGCTGTCGAAGCCGGCCCTGGCCACGCTCGCGGTGCTGAGCTTCCTGAGCAACTGGAACGACTTCATCTGGCCGATTTTCGTGATCTTCAGCCCGGACTACTTCACCTTGCCGCCCGGGCTGTCCATCCTGCAGGGCGCTTACACGATCGACTATCCGGTGATCATGGCGGGGGCCGTGCTGGCCAGCGTGCCGGTGCTGATCCTGTTCGCGCTGACGCAGCGCTACGTCATCGAAGGCATCTCCCGTAGTGGGCTGAAGGGCTGATACATGCGCATCGCAGCGGTTGCCTCGCTGGTCCTGTCCTTACTGTCCGGTCCCTCCTCCTCGTACGCCAACCCCGTGTCGGCCGGCTTCGCCGACACCTTCGCCGATCCGGCGGTCATCCGCGGGCTCGACGGCTACTGGTACTCCTACGGAACCTCCGATCCCCTGCGGGAAGGGGAGGGCAGGCACCACCGGCTGCCCATCGCCCGCTCCAGCGATCTCGTGGAGTGGACGTACGTGGGTGACGCGTTCGGGGAGGACAACCTGCCGCCGTACGCCGCGCCCGGCAGCCTGCTGTGGGCGCCGGAGGTCCGGTATCTCGACGGGCGGTACGTCATGTACTTCACCGTCACCAACACCGCGAGCACCCCGCATCCGTGGGACTTCTCGATCGGGGTCGCCACGGCGCCGTCGCCGACCGGGCCGTGGACGCATCAGGCCGCTCCCGTGGTGCCGCCGCGGCCGGCCGGGGACTCGTACTGGAACACGATCGACCCGGCGCAGTTCACGGACGTGGATGGGCGAAAATATCTCTACTTCGGCGGATTTTTCGGGGGATTGTGGGTTACGGAGCTCACCCCGGACGGGCTGCGGACCGTGGGACAGCCGGCCCAGGTGGCCATCGACAACAAGTTCGAGGGCGCGTACGTCGTACGGCGTGGCGGGTTCTACTACCTGCTGGCCTCGTCCGCGAACTGCTGCGCCGGGCCCACGACCGGATACTCGGTCCTGGCCGGGCGAGCCACCAGCCCGCGCGGGCCGTTCGTCGATCGCGACGGGCAGCCGCTGCTCGCCTCCCGTGCCGGCGGCACCCCCGTCCTGGATCAGAACGGTAACCGCTGGATCGGGGCCGGCCACCACTCGCAGCTGACGGACCTGTCCGGGCAGGACTGGATGTTGTACCACGCGATCGACCGGGCGGATCCGTTCCTGGACGAGCCCTACGGGATCAACGAGCGGCCCATGCTGCTGGACCGGCTGGACTGGATCGACGACTGGCCGGTGGTGCGGGCGGGCGCCGGGCCATCGGAGCGGTCGGGAGAAGCGCCGGTCACGCGCGGGACCGTGGACGAGCGTTTCACGGGTGATCTGTCGGGATGGCGTGGCTCGGACGGCTGGACCGTACAGGACGGATATGCCCGGCATGGCACCGGAGACGGCAAGGCGGCAACGCTGATCGCCCGCCGAGGCGTCGGCGGCGACCTGCGTGCCGAGACGGACCTCCGGGTGACCGGCCGGTCGGGAGGCCTGCGCATCGGCGGGGCGACCGTGCTGGTGTCCGGCGACGAGCTCGTCGTGACCGCAGGCGGGGCCCGGCGCACGGCTGCCCTGCCGGGTGGCGCGGCGACCTGGCGCAACCTGGCCGTCACGGTCAAGGGCCGGACGATCAGCGCTCAGGTCGGCTCGGCCGATCGGCTCGGCGACCCGCGCGCCACCGTGCGCCTCCACTCCCCCGTCCCGCTGTCCGGCACGTTCGGGCTGGTCGCCGAGGGCCCGGCCGACTTCGACAACGTCAGCGTGGCGCGGCTCTTCACCCCGGTCTCCCGCCCGGCGGCGGTCCCTCGCCCCGGCACGCTGCTCGACGCCGACGAGTTCGACAGCGAGGACGGCAAGGGCTGGCAGTGGGTCCGCGAGGACACCTCCGCGCGCGTCACCAACGGCGTGCTCCGCTGGCCGGTCCAGGGATCTGACCTGGTCGGCACGGCCAACACCGCCGGCGTCCTGCTCCGCACCCCGCCCGAGGGCGACTACATCGTCGAGACCAAGGTGACCCTCGACCTGGGCGAGGACACGGTACGCAACTACCAGCAGGCAGGCCTGGTCGCGTACGTCTCCGACGACGACTTCGCCCGCCTGTGCCAGGTGGCCATCTGGAACACCCGCCAGGTGGAGTACGGCAGGGAGCTCCCGTTCGCCGGCCGGCTGTCGTACGGCGGCAACATCGCCGGCCCGCCCGCGAAGACCACGTGGCTCAGGCTCGCCCACCACGTCGACCCGGCCAACGGCGAGCACGAGTTCCGCGCCGGCTCCAGCCGCGACGGCAAGACGTGGACGTGGGCCGGCGTGTGGACGTTCCCGAAGGACACGGCGCCGCGGATCGGCCTGGTCGCCCATGGAGGCGCGCAGCCGGCCGTCAACGCCGAGTTCGACTACGTGCGCGTCTACCGGAGCAAGTGATCATCCCGGAGACGGGCCTGGCTAAACGCTGGCGGCTCCCGGGCGGCGGTCCTCCACGACGAACGAGGCGAAGGTCGTGGCGGTGGCGTCCGCCCGGCTGACGGTGGGCACCATGCGCAGGTCGGTACGCCATTCGTGCTCGTCAAGCCGGCACGTGACGTAACCGCGGCGGTCGCCGTCGAAGAACTTGATGTGCGGATTCCACTTGATCATGGGCCCGTAGTAGGGCCCGTAGACCTCGTCGTCACCATTGGTGGAGATCGACGTGCCGACGAACTCCGTCGCCACGACCGGGGAGTCAGGCCGGTCGAAGTCCTGGTGGATGTCGTTGACGAACGTCGAGTGCCAGTCGCCGGCGACCAGGATGGGGTTGCGCACCTTGGCCGTGACGAACGTGTCGGTGATGGCTCTGCGTGAGGCGGGGTAGCCGTCCCAGGCGTCGTGCCAGATGACGTCGCCGGTCGGGCCGTCGTGGTCCAGCCGGGCCATCATCACGCTCGTCGCGATCACGTTCCACCGCGCCTTGGACGCGTACAGTCCGTCCAGGAGCCACCGCTCCTGCGTGGTGCCGAGCATGGTGCCCTTGGCCGGGTCGTTCCCGGCCGCGCACGCGGGTGCCTCGCCCCAGCCGCACGGCGGCGCGCTGCGGTACTGCCGAGTGTCCAGCAGGTCGATCTGCGCCAGGCGGCCCCAGTGGGAGCGGCCGTAGAGCCGCAGCGAGCCGTCCGCACGCGGCAGGGACCTGCGGCTAACGGGCTGGTGCTCGTACCATGCCTTGTAGGCCGCCGCCCGGTTGGCGTCGATCGGACCGTACGCCCCGGCGTAGTCGTTGGCCACCTCGTGGTCGTCCCAGGTGACCAGCCACGGGAAGCGGGCGTGGGCGCGCTGCAGATCCGGGTCCGACTTGTACAGCGCGTACTGCATGCGCCAGCGGTCGAGGTCGCGCGGGCCCTCGCGGAGCACGTCCGGCGTCGCGGTCTTGCGCATGCCGCCGTCGGCGGGGACTCCGTACTCGTACACGTAGTCACCGAGGTGGATCACCAGGTCGAGGTCCTCTTCGGCCATGCTCCGGTACGCCGGGTAGAAGCCGTGGGTCCAATCCTGGCAGGAGGCGAAGGCGAAGCTCAGCGAGCCCGGCCCGCCGTGCTCGGAGGGTGCGGTACGGGTACGGCCCACATCGGAGACATCGCCGCGGTAGCGGAAGCGGTAGTAGTAGTGCCGCCCCGGCTGCAGCCCGTCCACCTCGACGTGCACCGAGTGCGCCAGCTCAGGCAGCGCCGACACGGTGCCCCGCTTGACGACATTCCGCATGTTCTCATCCACTGCCAGTTGCCAGTCCACCGGCACCGCACGGCTCGGCATGCCGCCGTCGGGGCTGAACGGATCAGGCACCAGGCGGGTCCACAACACCACGCCGCCCGGCGTCGGGTCGCCCGAGGCGATGCCGAGCTTGAACGGATACTCCTCGCCGCGCAGGCGTGGCGCCGCGAGCGCGGTGCCCTCGAGCGGCACCTGGCTGAGGGCCGCCAGTCCCGCGACCGTGCCGATGCCGGAGAGGAATCCGCGACGCCGGAGGGCATCAGCCACGGCGGCCGACCAGCAGGTCGACGAACAGCGGCAGGTGATCCGAGGCATCGCTCGTGACGACGGCGGCCGACTCGACCTGGACGTCGGCCGAGGTGAACACGTAGTCGATGCGCGCGTTCGGGGCCGCCACCGGGTAGGTGTAGCCCTCACCCGCGCCCGCCCGCGGCCAGGTGTCGGTCAGGGTGTCGGACAGGGCGCGGATCTCCGGCGCGTCGGGGCGGGCGTTGAGGTCCCCGGTGAGCACCACCGGCTCCTCGCGCGCGCCGACCAGGGGTTGGATGGCGCGCACCTGCTCCAGGCGCTCGTTGGCGTTGTTGTGCTGCAGGTGGGTGTTGAACACCTGCACGCGCACCCCGCGCACCTGCACCAGGGCCCGCAGCAGGCCACGCTGCTCGTGGCCCTCGTAACGCGGCAGCAGGGTGTTGTCCGAGGCAAGGATGGGGTAGCGGGACAGGATCGCGGTGCCGTACTGGCGGCGCGGCGCGCCGGGGGTGGCCGGGTCGAGGTCGAGGTTGGCGCCGTAGACGACGTGCATGTGCAGCCGCTCGGCCAGCCAGGACGCCTGGTCGGCGAACTCGCTCCGCTCCGACCAGTGCCGGTCGACCTCCTGCAGGCCCACGATGTCGGCCTCGCCGGTGCGGATCACATCGGCGACGCGCTCCAGGTTCAGCTTGTCGTCCACGCCCTGGGCGTGGTGGATGTTGAAGGTCGCGACCCTGATGCGACGATCGGGCACGTCCGAGGCGGCGTGCGCCGTGGTGGCGGTGGCCGTGATCACGAGTACGGCGGCCGCGGCGATCCCCGCGGTACGGCGGGCTACCTGTGCTAAGCGTGACGCGAACATGCCGAGATCATGGCGGCCGGCCGTGACTTCCGCGTGGCGGATCGGTGACGGCGCGGCACCCGGCACATGACCGCCCTGCTCACCGCCGCCCGGCTGCCGTGACGGTCAGCGGCCCGTTCGCGGGTCTCCACGCGTCCCGATCAGCCCGCCCGGGGCGGTGTTCGCGGCCTTCACCCGCCGCCGCGGATTGATCCCGCTGGTGCTGTGCTCGGCACCGCGACCCTCGGCATCCTCGCGGCCGTGCTCGCCATGCCGGCGCTCATCGCCCGACTCCTGCGCCGCGTCCGGCAGAGCGCCTGAGCGGGCCTGACCAAAGGACGGCCAAAGAACTTTGACCGTAGGCAGGGTCGTCTTCCGCGACCGGCGAGGGAAATGATAGCCGTGAGCTGCAAGATTGCCTTTCATAGGCACCACGGACAGGACACCGTGAGATGGCGCGGGATCTGGCGCCTCTCAGCGGACGTCAGGTGCCAGGTGCCGGATGGACACGCCGACGGCAGGAAAGGCGGGAACATCGAGAGCTGAACGTGTCTGGCGCCTTCTCCGAGGCCGGCAGACACCGGAAAGGTCGCAAAGTGTCGTTTCCCCGTCGCCTTTCCGTCCAGGCGACGCTGACCTTGGCAACGGGGCTCTTGTCGCTGATGGCTCTCAGCGCCGTGGGAATCGTCGCGGATTTCTCGATCCGCGTCGACGTGGAGCAGCGTGTCTTCGAAGACACCGAGCGGGCGGCGGTCGACTGGATCGGAGCGATGAACGAGGCACGGCCCCCGCCCCCGGTCACCGCCTCGGACGTCAACCTGATCCAGCTGGTCAACTCATCCGGCGAGGTCGAGTCGGCCAGCAGAGCAGTTGCCGGCCGGCCGGCGCTGAGCAAATATTGGCCCTCATCCGATGATCGCATCCAGCATCGCACGGAATGTTCCGCCACGCAGTGCGTGATGTTCACGGCCGTCAGGCCCTCGCCGCAAGAGGAGCAACTGCTGTGGGGCGGCGAATCCCACATCGTGTACGCCGGTCGCGTACAACCCGCGATCCTGGCCACGCACACCTTGGAGCTTCTCCTCGGCGCCGCCGTCCTGCTGGCCAGCGGGCTGTTCGCGGGCGTGGCCTGGATTCTGGTCCGGCAGGCGTTGCGCCCGGTGGAGGCGATACGCAGGCGGATCGCCCAGGTCACCGTGACCGACTTGAGCATGCGCGTGCCGCAGCCGTCCGGGCAGGACGCGATCGCGCTGCTGGCCCGCACCGCCAACGAGACGCTGTCGCGGCTGCAGGAGGCGGTCGACCATCAGCGTCACTTCGCCTCGATGGTGTCTCACGAGTTGCGCACCCCGCTGACCGGACTGCGTACCCAATTGGAAGAGGCTCAGCTGTATTCCGACGTGGACCCGCGTACGGCGATAGACGATGCGCTGGCCACGCTGGAGCGCTGCCAGTTGATCATCGATGAGATGCTGGCGCTGACCCGCGTGCGCACCTCGTCGCACACGCCCCAGCGGGTGGATCTCACCGCGTTGGCACGCGAGGAGGTCGCACGACGGGGCGGGAAGGTGCCGATCCGCATCCACGCCGACGAGAACGTGGCGGTGTTCGGCAACCCCGTCCAGATCGCCGAGGTGCTGGTGAACCTGCTCGTGAACGCCCAGCGTCACGCTCTGACCTGTGTCGAGGTGAGCGTGGTGCGCGCGGACGGGCAGGCGACGGTCAGTGTGCTCGACGACGGCGCCGGCATCCCGCCGGCCGACCGCGAGCGGATCTTCACGCCCTTCGTCCGCCTGACCGAAGGGCGCCGGCGCGATCCGCACGGCAGTGGTCTCGGCCTCGCCATCTCGCGGGCCATCGCGCAGACGCATCAAGGCATGCTGACCGTGGAGGACTCGCCGCGGGGCGCCAACTTCGTCCTGCGCCTGCCACTGGCACCGGACTGAAGCCGGCCCGGGATGGCCGGCCATCGACCTGTTGGGGTTGCTGATATACCGACATATGGCTCATCGGCTTGATAAATTTCTTCAGCATGCCCCCATCTCTGAAGCGACTGCGGCAAACCATCGCTATCGGGATGATGCGCGCGGCGAGGGCGGCGAACAGGAGCCGGCTGACCCGCACGGTGCTAGGGGGCCGGAGCATCCGGCGGTTCCCGCTGGTCAACCGGATTTACCACATGGTGTTCCGGGTAGGCGTCGCCGCCGGCGATCGAGATGTGAAGGTGCACTACCGAGGCGTCGTGCTGATCGGTCCGGCGTGGGACGCGACGATCATGCCGTCGATCTCGGCGGGCTATTACGAGGAGTTCGAGGTCCGCGTCTTCGAGCGGCTGGCCTCGGTGAGCCGTTCGATCGTCGACGTCGGAGCTAACATCGGCGTCTACGCCTGCACGGGCGCTGTGCGGTTGCCGCGGGACGGACGGTTGATCGCTTTCGAGCCGGTGCCGGAGAACGTCGCCTACCTGCGGCGCAACGTCGAGGGCAACGAGCTGGCCGGCCGCGTGACCGTAGAAGAGATGGCCGTCGGGTCCGCACCCGGCGAATTGACCCTCCACCTGTCAGGCGAGCAGTCCGGCAAACACTCGGCCGCCGTGGCGAATGTGGGCACAGCTGCCGGTGCCGTCACCGTACCCATGACGTCGATCGACGCTTACCTCGACGGCAGCGGCCTCGGGCCGCCCGACGTCATCAAGATCGACGTCGAGGGGTACGAGGGCTTCGTGCTCCAAGGTGCGGCTCAGACCCTGGCCTCGGCGCCGACGCTGCTGTTCGAGCTGCATCCCGAGCTCCAGGCCAACTGCGGCGGCGACGCGGGCGCCCTGCTCGACCTCGTCTTCGCCCGCTATCGCTGGGTCTTGCTGGTGGACGAGCTGGACAACGTCCTGCGTTCGTGCACCCGAGCCGACCTCGACGCCCCTGGCACGATCGGCCTCTACCGCTCCAATCTCGTGGCCATCGGCCGCCAGGAGCACCTGGACGCGGTCCGGCAATGGCACAGCCTCTAGCCGGCGCTGCGCAGGAGGTCGGCGACCTCCTCGTCGTCGACCTGGCGGAAGTCGTGGTACCACTGGCTGATGCCGCCGAGATCGCCGGGGGTCTCCGTGCAGATCACCTCGTCGGCGTCGGCGCGCAACTGCTCGGCCGCCTCGGGCGGGCACACCGGCACGGCCAGGACGACGCGGGAGGCCTCCTGTGCGCGGGCGACCTGGCATGCGGCGCGGGCGGTGGATCCGGTGGCGATCCCGTCGTCGACGATGAGCGCGGTCCGGCCGGTCAGGGGCAGCTTCGGCCGTCCGGCGCGGACCTGCTCCGCCCGGCGGCCGAGCACCTCGCGTTCGTGCTCCTCCACCTGTTCCATGTCGTCGGCGGCCAGGCGGGCGGCATCCACGATCGCCGGGTTGATGACGCGTACGCCGTCCTCACCGATCGCCCCGAACCCCAGCTCGGGCTGGATCGGGACGCCCAGCTTGCGGACCAGGATGACATCCAGCGGCGCCCCGAGCTCCCGGGCCACCTCGAACGCCACCGCCACCCCGCCGCGCGGCAGGCCGAGGACCACGACGTCCTGCCCGCGCAGGTGCTGCAGGCGTGCCGCCAGACGGCGTCCGGCGTCCGTGCGGTCAGCGAACATGCTTGATCACCTCAGATGGGATCCGGCGGAAGTCCTTGGTCGCGAGGAAGCCCATGAGGCCACCCTGCCCGCCGGCCACAGCAGTCAACATCGAACCGTGGCGGGGACCGCCTGACCTGGGGTGATAGCCCGGCCCCGGCACGGGTAGCGGACTGGTGACATCGGTCGAGATCATGGAGGCACATCATGTCCCCGTCCCCGCTCCCGGCCTGGAGCTACCCGCCGGACCGCTACTACTACGGCTGGCGGGACCAGCACCCAGCCGTGCCGACCGACCGCGAGATCAAGTCCCAGCTGGTCGATCGACTACGGGACAACCCGCACACCAAGGACGCCGACATCCGGGTGGACGTCAAGCAGCGGGTCGTCATTCTGGGTGGTGACGTGAGCACCTGGCTGGCCAAGCGCGCGGCCGGCGATGACGCCTGGGACACGCCGGGCGTGGTGGACGTCAGCAACCAACTCGTGATCCGCCAGAGCGGCGCGCCCTAGGAAACGGTGAGCCCGGCCTATCGTCCGTACGTGCCGACCAGCGTGCCCGAGGCGAGCACGTTTCCCTTGGTAGCGCGCCGGAACTCCGCGGCGGAGAAGCCGTCGGCCAGGCCGGTCGGCGCGGGCATGGCATAGAGGCGGAAGAAATAGCGATGCGGAGCATCGCCCGGCGGCGGATGCGGCCCACCGTATCCCTGCGTGCCGAAGTCGTTACGGCCGACGGTGAAGGCCTTCAGCTCGTCGCCTGCTTCCAGACCGGAGGCGTCCGGCGGGATGCCGACGACCAGCCAGTGGGTGAAGGTGCCGCCGGGGGCGTCGGGATCCTCGCACAGCAGCGCCAGCTCCGCGGCCTCATCCGGCACGCCGGCCCACTCCAACGCGGGGGAGACGTCGCCAGCCTCGTGGGAATGTTCGCGTGGGATCATCGCATGATCGCTGAATGCGCTGCTCCGCAGTGTTATTCCAGCCATGCCCACCCGTTGCCCCACGAATGAGGCTCCACACCTGCCTCAACCCCACCTCGGCGGCGGCGCAGGTGACCTGCGGGGCCTTCGGCGCGGTAGACACACGGCGGGCTCAGGGATGGGACGGGGCTGCGTGGGCAGGGCTGTCCTCATGCCGGAACTTCCTGACGTGGAGGGCTTCCGCAGGGTGCTGTCCGAGCACACCGGCGAGCCGATCAGGGGCGTACGCGTGCGCGACCCCGGGGTCCTTCGCGGCATCGGCGCGCGGCAACTGGCCGGCGCGCTGCGGGGACACCGGTTCGAGCCGCCGCGACGGCACGGCAAGTGGCTGATCGCCCCGGCCGGCGGGCCGGTGCTGATGCTGCACTTCGGCATGACCGGCTCACTGTCCTGGCATCCCCCCGGCGAGCCGTTGCACCGGCATGACCGAGTCGTCTGGCAGTTCGACGACGGTGAGCTGCGCTTTCGTGACATGCGGAAACTCCAGGGCATCCGCCTTGCCGGCGATGAGACTCAGGTCGAGCGGGTGCTCGGCGAACTCGGCCCGGACGCGCGTGAGGTGTCACGCGAGCGCTTCGACGAGCTGCTGTCGGGTCGCAGGGGACGGCTCAAGTCGGTGCTGACCGACCAGACATTCATCGCCGGCCTGGGCAACCTGCTCGCCGACGAAATTTGCTGGCATGCCCGGATCAATCCGCAGCGTGCCGTGGGAGATCTGGACGAAGGCGAACACACCGCGTTGTACGAGGCGATGCGCCGGGTCCTGCGGGAGGCGATCAAGGCCGAATGCGTGCCCGCGCGTGACACCTGGCTCACCGGGATCCGCGACGAGCCCGATGGCCCCTGCCCGCGCTGCGGCACGCCCTTGTCCAGCCGCCGTATCGCGGGCCGTACAACCGTCTGGTGCCCCCGCTGCCAACCTCCCTGACCGGGCCGCTGCCACGTCAGGAGCGCCTGCGCAAGATCGCTTGTGTTCACCTCTGAGCCACGTGGCTGCAATATCGCACCGCCGCACGTACGCAAGGATTCGAGCGGGTTGCCGGAGCGAGCTCGGGGAGCAGGACTGTGACAATCGATCAGGAGCGCCGTGGCGCCGGCAGCGGTCGATTTCTGTGGGAATTCGTCAGGTCGCCGCTGCGCACGGCTTCGGTGCTGCCGAGCTCGGCGCGGCTGGCGGCGCAAATGGTGGTGGGCGTCCCGGAGCGCGGCGAGCCGGTGGTGGTCGAGCTCGGCGCGGGGACGGGCGCCTTCACCTCTGCCATCCAACGACGGCTGGGCGGTTGCGGCAGGCACATCGTGGTCGAGCTCAACGACCGGTTCGCGGCGGAGATCGCGCGGGCGTACCCGTCTGTCGAGGTGGTGTGCGAGGACGCCGCACACCTGCCCGGCCTGCTCGCCAGGCTCGGCGTCGGGCCGGTGGACGTCGTGGTCAGCGGCCTGCCGTGGGTCGCCTACGCCGGGCAGCCCCCTCTGATCGAGTCGGTGGCCCGCGTTCTGTCCCCGGCTGGGGTCTATACGCAGTTCGCCTACAACTGGACGCGCTGGGCCGCCCCGGCGAGGCGGCTGCTCGGCGGCCTGCGGACAGAGTTCGAGGAGGTCGTGACGAGCACGACCGTCTGGCGCAACCTGCCACCCGCGGTGGTCTACCTAGCCCGCCGTCCCCGGGCGAGGCGGGCCGTCGGCGACGGTGACTAGGCGTATCCTCGGCCTGACTGCCACCCTCGCCCTGAGCCTGACCGCCCTGTCCGCGCCGGCCGGCGCCACCGATGGTAGCGAGGTCATCCTGATCAACCGGCTGACCGGTAAATGCGTCACCGTCGCCGGCGGCACGAGCACCGAGAACAATGTCGACCTCGTCCAGTACGACTGCGACAGCGACCGGTCACGGAAGTGGTACATGCACGTGGTGACCGGCTAGCCACCAACTGTCAGCCGAGGAAGGCGGCTCGGTGTTGCTCGGCCCATGAGGCGAAGGTGCGCGCGGGACGCCCGGTCAACTCTTCGACGACCGTGGTGAGCTCGGCCGGGCGGCCGTCGCAGCTCTGCCAGTAGTCCAGGAGGGCGTCGGCGACGGGCCCGTCGATGTACTGGGCCATCTCGGCCTTCCACTCCTGCCGGGTGACGTGCTTGACGGAGATGTCACGCCCGGTGACGCGGGACAGGATGCCGATCTGCTCGGTGAACGTGAGCGACTGCGGCCCGGTCAGCGTGTACGGCCGGCCGCCGAGCGCGGGGTCGGCGAGCACGGCGGCGGCCACCGCGGCGACGTCGGCCTCGTGGACGGCATCGACGTGCGCGTCCGGGTACGGCAGGCTGATCGGCGTCCCGGATTTGACGGGCCACGACCATGCCATCGCGTTGCCGCAGAAAGTGCCGGGCCGCAGCGACGTGCTCCGCACCGGCGAGGCGGCCACGGCGCGTTCCGCGTCGATGTGGGACTTGGCCAGCGGGCCGGCGTCGGGATCGGGCGTGAGCACGGCCGATGAGGACAGCAGCACGATGTGCTCGACTCCGGCCGCGGCGGCCGTTTCGGCGAATTCGCCGGCGTGCGAGGGTTCGGCGTACAGGAACACCGACGTCACGCCCGCGAGGGCGGCGGTGAAGGTGGACGGGTCGCTCAAGTCGCACTTGACGACCGACGGGTCGGCGGGGGCCTTGGAGGCCGGGCGGACGGGCCGCCCCTGCTCGCGCAGGAGGCCGATGAGGGCGCTGGCGACGGCACCGCGGGCGCCGGTGACAAGAGTGGTCATTTCTGTTGATATCCCTTCGAGTGGAGGGTCTGCGGTGTGCTCGGCAGGAGCCACACCAGGCCGTAGCGGGCGAGACGCGCGGACGAGCATGCGGGTCTCCCGCTAGGATGGAGGCGTGGCACAAACTTTGATCCACGCAAAGTTTGCATGATGCAAATTATTAGAAGCATGGAGCGGCCTGTGTCAAACCGAGCCGAGACGTTGAAGCGCATCGCCGATGAGAGCCAGCGCCATTACGCGGCCTACACGCTGTTCAACCAGGCCATGGCCGACCGGCTCGGCATCCACCCCACCGACCTGCAGTGCGTGGCGCTGCTCGACCTGGAGTCGGGCCCCGTGAGCAGTGGCGAGATCGCCCGCCTCACCGGCCTGACCCCCAGCGCGGCCACCCGCCTGATAGACCGCCTGGACAAAGCAGGCCTCGTCGTGCGGCAGGCCGACCCCGACGACCGCAGGCGGGCCCTGGTCGCCCTCGCCCCCGAAGCCCGCGCGCGGATCGGCTCGGCCTGGGAGATCCCGGGCAGGGCGTTCGCCGAGGCGCTCGACCGCTACGACGACGCGGAGCTGGACCTGATCGCCGACTTTCTCCACCGGGCTGCCGCGGTCGGCCGTGCGCAGGCGCAGCGGCTCACCGCGGACTCCTGAGCCCGGAACGCGACGAGCCCGCGCGACGATTCAGCACGTCATGCGGGTCTGCCGTCACACGTTCCAGTCCCCACGCTTCGGCGTTCCGTACGGGTCGTGCGGCGTGTCGGCGTAGGCCCACTGGTGGTCGCGGGCGTGACGGCAGGCCATCTCGACGTCACCGGCGCGCATGACGTCCAGGAGCTCGCGGTGCTCATCGGCGACCCGCTCGAGCTCCGGCCTGGTGACCATCAGGGCGATGGCCGTGCGCGCCTCGATCTGCAGCGCCTCCCAGGCCCGGGTCAGCAGCCCGTTGCCGCCGGCCTGGACGACGTGCCGGTGAAACCGCGCGCTGGCAAGGCCGATGCCGTGCACGTCGTTGTCCCGGGCGCAGCGGTACATCTCCTCGACCGCCTCCCCCAGCCGGTCGAAGGGGAGGGTTCCGGCCAGCATGGCGAGCCGTGTCGCCGTCTCCTCCAGTGCCGCCCGTACGATGTACGCCTCACGGATCGTCTGCTCGGCGAAGGGAAGCACCCGGCTGCCGTGACGAGGCTGGCCCTCGATGAGGCCGAGGCCCTCGAGCTGCCGAAGCGCCTCCCGGACCGGGGCCTGGCTGGTTCCGAACTCGATGGCGATCTTCGTCTCGATCAGCCGGTCCCCCTCGCCGAGCTCGCCGGCGACGATCCGCTGCAGCAGACCGTCGCGGATCTGCTGGCTCAGCGTCGGCCGCGCGGAGCGCGGGACGATGGACGGGTTTTCCGACAACAAGCCTCCTGTGACGTTGAGGGCCCAGAGCGCCCTTGACTCTTAGATCATGCCACCTATGCTCCAATTATCGATATCGATAATAGGAGTGCGCATGCTGATATCGGTTCAGATGCCTGAGAGCGCCGAGGCGGCTCATGCGGCGCTTCAGGCGGGGGCCCTGCCCCTCGGCGGCGGCACCCATCTGATGGCCCGGCTGAACGATCAAGCCGGCGGCGACCTGCGGCTGGTCAGCCTGCGCAGGGCGGGACTTTCCGGCATCGACGTCGCCGGCGCCACGGTGACCCTAGGGGCGGCCACCACGCTCGCGGACGTCGAGGACGATGCCCGGTTGAGCTACCTGTCCGGCTGTGTCCGCTCGATCGCCTCCCCGCCGGTCCGCAGCCTCGCCACCGTGGCCGGCAACCTTTTCGTGCCGCAGCCGTACGGCGACCTGGCGGCGGCTCTGCTGGCCCTGGACGCGGAGCTGGACGTGCTCGGCGCCGACGGCGCGCGCCGCGAGCCGCTCGAGCGGGTGGTCACCGACGGCCCATGGGCGGGCGAGTTGGTGACCCGTGTCCGGTTCACCGCTCCGGCGAAGGATGCGTTCCGGTTTTACAAGGCGACTCGGCGGCGTCTCAACTCAGGATCCATCGTCACGGTGGCGGCCCGGATCACGATCGAGGATGGCCTGGTCGGCGACGTGCGTCTCGTGCTCGGCGGCCTCGCGCGCCGCCTGGTGCGCGCGGTCGGCGCCGAGCGCGTTCTGCTGGGGGCGCCGCTGAACGCCGAGGTCGTCGCCCGGGCGGCCGAAGCGGACGTCTTCGAGCCGTTCGACGACGCCTACGCCTCCGCCTGGTACCGCGCTCGGGTCTATCCCGTCCACCTGCGTCGCGCCCTGCTCGGGGCATGAAAGGGAATCGTATGCCCTCGACAATCGTCACGCTCAAGCTGAACGGCGCCGAGCGGGAGCTGATCGCCCGGCCGTCGACGACGTTGCTGACCGCCCTGCGCGAGACGTTCGGGCTGATGGGGGCCAAGCGCGGCTGCGCGCAAGGGGGCTGCGGCAGCTGCACGGTGCTGCTGGATGGCCGGCCCGTGGTCTCGTGCCTGATCCCCGTCGTGACGGTCGACGGCTCTGTCGTGGAGACGATCGAGGGCTTGGCCGATGGCGACCGGCTCAGCGACGTCCAGCAGGCGTTCGTCGACCTCTTCGCGACGCAGTGCGGATTCTGCACCCCCGGGATGATCATGTCCACCACGGCGCTGCTCAACCGGAAGCCGGATCCGACCCGTCAGGAGGTCACCGAGGCGATCTGCGGCAACGTCTGCCGCTGCACCGGATACGAGCCGATCATCTCCGCCGTCCTCACCGCCGCCGAGCGCCGCCGCGGCGCCCGGCTCGAGCCCGTGGAGGCCGAGGTCTGATGGCACGCCTCACCCCGATCGACGTCGCGTACTTCAAGGCCGAGCGTGCGGGCGACTTCGACGTCATCGGCTCCGCGGTCCAGCGCTCGGACGCCCGCGGTCACGTCACCGGCCGCACGGTCTTCTTCGAGGACATGACGCTGCCGGGGATGACGCATGTCAAGATCCACCGGTCCACGCGGCACCACGCCCTCATCAACCGGGTCGACGTCTCCGGCGCCCTCGCGGTGCCGGGCGTGCTGCGCGTCATCACCCACGAGGACGTCCCGAACAACTGGTACGTCGTGCTGCGCCTGATCGGCGTGGGACCCGACGACGAGCCGGTACTGGCCGAGGACCGGGTCCTCTATCGCGGCGAGCCGATCGTCGCCGTGGTCGCCGAGACCGAGGACGCCGCCCGCGAGGGCGCGGCCCGGGTCGTGGTCGACTACACCGACCTGCCCGCCGTTCTCGACGTCGAGGAGGCGCTGGCCGACGGCGCCCCGATCATCAAGCAGGCGGGCACCAACCACTTCGTGTACGAGGGACATCATTGCCGCCGGGTCCGCTTCGGCGACGTCGAGCGGGGCTTCGCGGAGGCGGACCGCATCATCGAGGGCGGCTACAGCTCCTCCCCGATCGAACACGCGCCGACCGAGCCGACCGGCTGCATCGTCGTCCCCCAGGGCGACGGCCGGCTGCGGATCCACAGCAACACCCAGGCCGCCTTCTTCACCCTCGACAACACCGCGCTCATCCTCGGCGTCCCGCCCACCAGCCTGCGCGTCGTCGGGGGCACCGTCGGGGGCGGGTTCGGCGGCAAGGTCGACGTCATCGTCGAACCGCTCGCCTGCATCGCCGCCACGCTCACCGGCCGGCCCGCCAAGTACGTCTACAGCCGCGCCGAGGAGATGCAGGTGTCGTCCCCGCGTGCGGCCGAGCGCATCTACATCAAGGACGGCGTCATGGACGACGGCCGGATCGTCGCCCGCAAGATCACGCTCTACGTGGACGCGGGCGCGTACTCCCGGCACAGCCCGTACGGCACCACCAAGGCGGCGGCGCACATGCCCGGCCCGTACACGATCCCGAACGTCCACGTCGACGCCTACTGCGTCTACACGAACCGAACGCCGTCCAGCGCCATGCGCGGGTTCGGCGTCACGATCGGCGACTTCGCGCTGGAGTCGCACATGGACCGCATCGCCCGGGAGCTGAACATGGACCCGCTGCAGCTTCGGCTCAAGAACGCCTACCGGGACGGCGACATGAAAGCGCATCGCAAGATCGCGTCCGGCACGGCGCTGGTCGAGGTGATCCAGAGCGCCGCTGACCTGGTGGGGCACGACCTTCCGCCGGAGTACCGGGCGATGTCGTCGACCGAGCGATCGGAGGGCTGAGCTATGGCGTTACGGCACGGGCGCGGATACGCGGCGGTCAACTACCCGACCGGGATGAACCTCGGCGGCGACCCGTCGCAGGCACTCGTCCACGCCACCACGATGGGCGGATTCGTCGTCACGCTCTCCTCGGTGGATCTTGGCCAGGGGCTGCGAACGGTCGTCGCCCAATGCGCGGCGGAGACGCTCGGCATCCCGATCGAGAACATCATCGTCGACACCGCCGACACTGACACCGGCCCGCACTGCATGGGGACGTTCGCCAGCCGCGGCACCCACCGAGTCGGCAACGCCGTGATCATGGCGGCGCGCGAGGCCAGGGACGTCATGCTCCAGGTCGCCGCCGACGAGCTGGAGGTCGACGCGGAGGATCTGGAGACCGACGGCACGGGCTTCATCCGCCTCAAAGGATCGTCGGAAAAGAAGATCCACATCAGCGAAGTCGCGCTCGCCGCGCATTTCCGGCAGGGCCGGACCATCTCCGGCCGGGGCATCTTCCTCAAGGAGCCGAGCACCCCGGTGCCGGAGACCGGCGAGATGGACCCGGACTCCTGCCAGGCCCACGCGTGCACGGTGGCCGAGGTCGAGGTCGACGATGAGACCGGTGTGATCGAGGTGCTACGGCTCTACAACACCTACGAGATCGGCCGGGCGCTCAACCCGGCCATCGCGACGCAGCAGGTGGAGGGCGGTGCCTGGATGGGCCTGTCGCACGCCCTGTTCGAGTCGACCGAGCCGTACTACCCGGACTCGCGCGAGCACGGCCCTGTCGATTTCACCGAATACCTGATGCCGGGGCCGGCCGACATCCCGGCGCAAACCAGCGTGTTCCTCGAACGGCCTGCCGACAACGGGCCGTTCGGCGCGAAGGGAATCGGTGAGATGACGGCGAACGCGCCGATCCCCGCGATCGCCAACGCCGTGTACGACGCGGTCGGCGTACGGCTGACGAGCATGCCGTTCACTCCGGAGAAGGTGCTGCGCGGACTCGACGAGCTGCGGGCCGGCCGTGCCGGCTGATCAGGACGTGCTGGATCGGCGGCTGGCCGCGGAGGGCTACCTCGCCGACGAGGGCTTGCTCACCGCCGTCCACCTGGCCGGCGTGCTCGGGCTGCCGCTGCTTCTGGAGGGTGAGCCGGGGGTCGGCAAGACCGAAATCGCGAACGTCCTGGCCCGGGTCCTCGACCGCGAGCTGATCCGGCTGCAGTGCTACGAGGGGCTGGACGCCTCCCAGGCCCTGTACGAGTGGGACTACCCGAAGCAGCTGCTGTCCCTGCGGGCCGCCGAGGTGGAGGGGCGCGGCGTCGGCGACCTGTACCGCGAGGAGTTCCTGCTCCAGCGCCCGCTGCTGCGGTCCCTGCGGGCGGCATCCGGGGCGGTGCTGCTGATCGACGAGATCGATCGTGCGGACAGCGAGTTCGAGGCGTTTCTCCTGGAGTTCCTCGGCGACTTTCAGATCACCATCCCGGAGATCGGCACCATCAGGGCGGCGAGCGCTCCGTTCGTCATCCTCACCTCGAACCGGACGCGCGAACTGCACGACGCGCTCAAGCGCCGGTGTCTTTACCACTGGATCCCCTTCCCCGACGCCGAACGGGAGCGAGCGATCATCCGCGCCCAGGCGCCGGGTCTGGACGAAAGGAGCGCGGCCCGTCTCGTGGCCGCCGTGCATCGCATCCGCGGATTGGCTCTGCTGAAGCGCCCCGGCATCGCGGAGTCGGTCTCCTGGGCCCGCGGCGTGCAGGCGCTGGCCCGCGAGGGCTCGAGCTGGCTGGAGGCGATGCGCCGGTCCGCGGGGCTGCTCGTCAAGCACGAAGAGGACCTGGCCCTTGTCGGCCGCCATGCCGCGGAGATGTTCCGTGACTGAGCGGTCCCTCGTCGCGCGCATCGGCGATCATGTGCACGGGTTCCTGCGGGACCTGCACGATCAGGGCCTGCGCGTGCCGGTGCCCCGACAGCGGGTCTTCCTTCAGGCGATCGAGGCCGTCGGCCCGCGCGACGCCACGCACCTCTACTGGATCGGGGCGGCCACGCTCACCACCTCCAGCGAGGACCTGGAGGTCTACTCCCCCACGTTCGAGCGCTGGTTCGGGGAGGTCGCGGCACGGCCCGTCCGCGATCAGGAGTCCCCCGACGACGAGACCCCCGCGCCGCGCGGAGAGGGGGACGAAGCTCCTTTCACGGCGACGTTCGGCGGGGAGGCGGGCCTCAAGGCCGGCTCCTCGGAGCGCGAGAGACGCCCGGTGTTCGGCCCGGCGAGCGAGGCCGACCGGGCAGTGCTCTCGCTGCTGCGGCGGGAACTGCCCGGCGCGGTGCCGACGGTCCGGTCACGCCGCCGCCGGCCAGCCCGGCGAGGGCCGTGGATCGACGTCGCCAGAATCTGCCGTGAGTCCTGGCGCGGACACGGCGAGATCGTGACGTTGCGGCGGCGGAACCGTCCGCGGCGGCAGCGCCGCGTGCTGCTGCTCATCGACGTGTCCGGGTCGATGAAGCAGCACAGCTCCGCCTACCTCCGCTTCGCCCACGCCGTGGTCGGCCGCCTCGAACGCGCCGAGGTGTTCACCTTCGGCACCCGGCTCACCCGCGTCACCGGGCCGCTGCGCGCCCGTGACGTCGATGCGGCCGTGGGCTCGCTGAGCGACGTCGTCCTGGACGCCGAGGGCGGGACGCGGATCGGCGCCTCGCTCCAGGAGTTCCTCGGCAACCCCCGCTATGTCACCGTGGCGCGCGGCGCCCTCGTGATCGTGCTCTCGGACGGCCTGGAACGCGGCGACTGCGGGCCCATGCAGGCGGCCGTGCGGCGGTTGTCGCTGCTGAGCCACCGGTTGCTGTGGTGGTCGCCGCTCGCCTGCGACCCGGCGTACCGGCCGGTCACCCGCGGCATGTCGGCCGTGCTCGGCAGTGTGGACGCACTTGCCGGCGTACGCGACCTGCGTACGGCGTACGAGCAGGTACAGACCTTGGTCAGGGAGTGATCGTCATGTCGGAGACGACCCGCTACACGGGCGACATCGTCGACTCGCACCATCACATCTGGCGGGCCGGGGACCTGCCGTGGCTGTCCGGCCCGATGGTGCCGCGGATCTTCGGGCCTTACGAGCCGATCAGGCGGGATTACCTGATCGACGAGTACATCGCCGACGCCACGGCCTCGGGCATCGGCGAGTCGGTCTACGTACAGACGAACTGGCCGCTCGACCGGGTCGTGGACGAGGTGCGATGGCTCCGCGAGGTTCATCAGGAGACAGGCTGGCCGATGGCCGTCATCGGATCGGCCGACATGTTCGACGAGGCCGCTCCGGAGATCATGCGACGGCAGGCTGCGCTCACCCCACTGATCCGGGGGATCCGGCAGCAACTGCACTGGCACGAGCGGCCGGAGTTCCGGTTCGCCACGGCGCCCGACCGCATGAAGGATCCGGTCTTCCGTAAGAACATCGGCGCGCTCGCCGACCTCGGCTGGCTGTTCGAACTGCAGGTCTTTCCCGAACAGATGCCGGATGCGGGCGAATTGGCGGCCGCCTTTCCGGACGTCACCTTCGTCCTCGTGCACGCGGGCATGCTCATCGGCCACGAGTGGCTCGAGGCGTGGCGGGCCGGGATGGCGGCGCTGGCCGAGCGGCCGAACATCGTCGTCAAGCTCACCGGGCAAGGCACCTTCGTCCACCGCGTGGATCCCGATCTCATCTCCATGGTCGCCGACCAGGTGATCGGCTGGTTCGGCACCGACCGGGCCATGTTCGGCACCAACTTCCCGGTCGAGAAGATCTGGACCATCATGCCGCATTTGGTCGGCACGTGGAAGGACGCGCTGGCCCACCTCCCGCCCGCCGGCCAACGCGACGTCTTCGCCGGCAACGCACGACGGGTGTACGGGCTGGGAGACCTCGACGGGCAACGTCAGCCGGTCCCGGTCGTCCAACAGTAGAAACAGCGGAAAAGGAGCATCTCGGCATGGCACTGTTCGTCCTGACCTACGGCTACAACGACACCCCACTGAGAGCGGAGCGCCGCGAGGACCATCTCGCACACCTGAACAAGCTCCTGGAGCAGGGCAGCCTCGTCGCGGCCGGCCCTTACACGGACCTGACGGCCGGCATGATCGTCCTGCAGGCGGAGGACGAGACCGCGGCGCAGGCGCTCGTCGACCAGGACCCCTACACACAGCTGCAGGTCACCAAGGATCGCGAGCTGCGCGAGTGGCGTGTGACGGTCGGCTCTCTCGGCTCCGGCTAGAGCCGCTCGGCCCGGGGCCGCCGCCAGGGCTGCGACCTCGGGCTCGAGCACCTCACGCACGCCTGCTCCGGCGGAGTGCTGTTCGGTCAGAGAAGGCCTCGGGATGCGAAGGCCTCGCGGACTGCGGTGGCGGCGGTGGCGCCGCCGTGGTGTTGCGCCGTGGCCACCGTCGCCTCAGCGGCGGCACGGAACGTGGTGTCCTTGGCGAAGTCGAACTGGGCATCGATGATGATCGTGCTGCCTAGACTGTCACCCAGGCGGGCGCGGATGTCGTACAGGGCCGCCGACCAGATCTCACCGTCGCGGTGGACCTGGCCCACCGCGTCCTCCGGGTAGCGCTTGGTACCGTCGAGGCGGCGCAGGCAGTGTGGGGTGGTGGAGGTGTAGGAGACCGCATCCCAGTCGGCGACGCAGGCCTCCGGCGCGTTCGCGGGCACGCCGGTCTTCCAGCTCGTCACGGCGACGGCGAGGTAGTCGCTGAAGCCCTCGCCGATCGCGCCGGACTCCAGCGTGGTGCCGAAGCCAGGCACCTGACCGTCCTGCACCGAGTGACCGTACTCGTGGACGATCACCTCGGCGTCCTCCGCGTCGTCCACCCCTCCCTTACCGAGGGTGATGTTGGCCTTGTCCTCGCGGAAGAAGGAGTTGTCGGGACCGTACTGGTTGATCCGCAACTCGATCTGGCGCTGGTTGACCGGGCGCAGCCGGGAGCCGAAGCCGAGCGACTGCAGGTAGTGCTGGGCGGTGGTGACCCAGTAGTACCCCATCACCTGCTCGAACTGGTCGGTGTCGCGGTGGAAGGAGAAGGTGCCCTTCACCGGCTTGCCGGTCTCGCTCTTGACCCGGACGTAACGCCCGGTGAGGGTTCCGGAGCCGTCCAGGTCGGTGAGAGTGACGGTGCGGTAGGCGAGGGCGAAGGCCGCGCTGTCGCGGTCCTTGTCGTCCGTCAGTAACTGGTTGCCGAGGGTCTGGACCGGGTTGGGGTAGAAGACCGTCGCGGTGGGGTCGGTGCCGGCGTGGGCGGTGCCGGGGACGAGCAGCGCGGCGGCGGTAGCGACGGTGAGGCAGGCGGTAGTCCGGCGGTGCCGGGGGGTGAACATCAACACTCTCGTACTATGGCGCCGGGGGACGGCGCCGTCGACCAGCCGCGACCGGCGGGCGAGCGGCGGCTTCGGCGTCCATGCCACGCTGTCGGCCGCCAAGAAGCGGATGAGTGGGGGACTTGGTCAGGCGGGGCCTCGGTAGCCAGGGGGCAGGCCTTGGCCCTCGTAGGCGGGCACCGCACGGCCGGACAGAAACGCCCGCAGCAGCCCGAGATACGCCTCGCTCTGGTACGTGCCGCCGCCGAGGTAGGCGAGCCTGGCCGAGGGCAGCGCCCGCCGGAACTCCATGGCCGACGCCCAGCTCTGCTCATCGCACTGGCCCTTGACGATCAGCACGGGCACCGTCACCGTCGCCAGGCTCAGCCGGAGCGAGCCCGGCGCGGCCCGCCCGGTCAGGCCGACATACCCGCCAGAACCGGGTGCGGCGGCGGGGCAGGGATGCGGGGCTCCCTCGCGGACGAGGTCGAGGTAGGCGTCCAACTCCCGGTCACCCGCGAACGCGTGCGCCGCCCGCGGGTCCACCCGCAACAGCGTGGAGACGGCGAGCAGGCGCGGGTCCGGTGTCCCGTCGCGTCCGAACACCGCCGCCACCTCGACCTTCCCGTCCGCCTCTCGCCCTTGGGGCTCCCAGGCGGGCGCTCCCCGGGACGGTCCGGCCGGGTGAAGTCCGGCCGGAGAGGAGAGCACCGCCCTCGCGACGCGGTCCGGATGCGCTGTCAGGTAGGCGGCCGCGAGCTGGGCGCCGTAATCCTGGGCGATCAGGTTCAGCCGCTTGGCGCCCACCGCCTGGCGGATGGCCTCCAGATCCGCCACGTCGCGCGTCAGCCCGTACCCCCGAGGGTCCCGCAGCCGCGCCGAACGCCCGGCCCCGAGCTGGTCATAGACGTACACCTGGTGGCCGTCCGCCGCCAGCTTCCCGAAAAACGCCGAGGACGCCGCCAGATCGGCCACGCCCGGGCCGCCGTGCAGGAACACCACGGGGTCGGGCCGGGTGACCCGTTTCGGCGCGAGCCGCACGTACGCCAGCACCGAGCCCGTCGGCAGCCGCCACTCGCGCTGCCCGGCCACCGGCGCCGGTGGAGTGTGAGACGGAGCCGGGCGCAAGGTGGTCACACTGACGTGCCAGACCACCGTCGCCTCCACCCCGAGGATCACCGCCGCGCGTAACCATCGCCCCCACGCCGCCCTCGGCCTCGGCACGCACAGCAGCAGGCCCAGAAAGAACACCGACGCGAACACCGCCAGGCCCGTCACCGCGAACGCCGTCGGCTCCGCGCCCACCATCGCCATCCCGGCGAGCGTGGCCAGCCCCAGGACCGGCGACAGCGCCAGCACTCCGGCGCCCGCCACCGCCCGTCCGGTCAGCCTGGCGAAAGTAGCCATAAGGGGACGCTAGTGCACGCACCGCCCCCACTTCTCATGCTTGCGCAAGGCGTGCCACAGGTGGCGTGCGTTCCCGTGCAGGCAGCGGCTGGGCCCCGGGCTTGGCTGGCGTGGGCCGTGCCCGGGGCGAGGGCGTGGCCCGGCCGGGGGGCGCCATTCCCGTCGGCCAGGCCGTGGCCCGCGACCCTTTTCTTTCAGGGCCGTCGTCCGAGTGGCAGGATTCGAACCTGCGATGCTCCTGCTCCCAAGGCAGGCGGGCGACCAAGCTACCCCACACTCGGATATGGATGTCGTGCATGAAAAGAGCCGCCTCGGATATGGTCGAGACGGCTTTCCTGGTAGTCCTCGAGGACTATCCGGAAAACCTGCGCGGCGGCTGCTCGGGGCAGGCCGTGAGCGGCCGGGCAATGCTCAGGTCGCGCATTTTCGCCGCCTTCCTCCGCTTGCTCTTCTCGGGTGGACGGTTACTACGGTAAACCGGTGATCGGCGCGCGAGCCACCCATTTATTTCTCCGCGTGTTCCCAAGGCAAGCCGACCCTGGTCTCCGGGGTTTCGACGCGGAAGCGGGGCAGGGATTCCGGGAAGTTGTCCCTGACGTAGTCGACGAGGAATTCCCGTACGTCGCACTTGAGGTCCCAGGAGGACGGCGAGTCGGCGGCGCTCATGAGGGCGCGGAGCTCGACCAGTCCGTTGGGCAGCACATCGGTGACCTGGAGCGTCCAATCCTTCTGGTCCCACAGCGGATTGCCCTGCAGGAACTCGTACAGGGCCTCGCGGAGTTTTTTCACCGGCACCGACCAGTCCACGCGCAGGAACACGACGGCGAGGACGCGGCTGCCGTGCCGGGTCCAGTTCTCGAACGGGGTCTGAGTGAAATAGCTGACCGGCAGGACGAGCCGGCGCTCGTCCCACAGGCGCAGCACGACGTACGTGAGGGTGAGCTCCTCGACCCTGCCCCATTCGTCCTCGACCACGACGACGTCGTCGAGGCGGAGCGCGTCGCTGAAGGCGAGTTGGAGCCCGGCGAGCATGTTGCCGATGGTGGGCTGGGCGGCGATGCCGACGATGGCCCCGGCAATGCCGGCCGAGGCGAGCAGGCCGGCGCCGAGGGCCCGCACCTGTGGGAAGGAGAAGAGCATCGCGCCGACCGCGACCACGATGATGATCGCGCCGGCGACCCGGCGGACCAGCGCGATCTGGGTCATGATCCGCCGCGCCCGGCGGTTACGCTCGCCCTCGACCTGCACCAGCCGGTCGAGGATGACGTCCGTCAGCGCGTACGTGGCCTGCACGATCAGCCAGGTGATCGCGGCGATCGAGACGAGGCCGAGCACCCGCTCGACCGTGCCGGCGAGGCTCCGCTCGGACGGCGAGTCGCCGAACATGCCGGGCCCGAACACCAGGTTGAACGCCAGGACGGCGGCCACCGTGAACGCGGGCCACGTGCAGTGCTCCACCAGGTGCCGGGCGAGCGCGAATTTGCGCCCGATCCTGTTCAGCGTCCGGCGGACCGCCTCAACCAGGATGATCGCCCCGATCACCGAGATTACGAGAATGGGCCAGTCCGACGGAGACTGCACGCTGATGCCCCCTTTGTCTTAAAACATCTCGTCAAAGGTCACATTGCCCTCAACCGCCACTTGGTAAGCGGAGACACGCCGTTCGAAGAAGTTGGCCAGCTCCTGGACGTCCTGCAGCTCCATGAAGGCGAAGGGGTTGGCCGAGCCGTAGTGGCGGGGCAGGCCCAGCCTGGCCAGGCGCTGGTCGGCGACGTACTCCAGGTATTGACGCATCTGGTCCACGCTCATGCCGGCCATGCCGTCGCCGCACAGGTCCTCGGCGAAGGCCAGCTCGGCCGCCACGGCCTCCTCCAGCATGGCGGTGACCTGCTTGCCCAGCTCGTCGTCGAACAACGACGGCTCCTCGGCCCGGACCGTGTCCACCACGCTGAAGGCGAACTCCATGTGCATGGACTCGTCCCTGAACACCCAGTTCGTGCCGGTAGCCAGGCCGCCGAGGAGGCCTCGGGAGCGGAACCAGTACACGTAGGCGAAGGCGCCGTAGAAGAACAGGCCCTCGATGCAGGCGGCGAAGCAGATGAGGTTGAGGAGGAATCGGCGGCGCTCGGCAGCGGTTTCCAGGCGCGCCAGGCCGTTGATGGAGTCGATCCACTTGAAGCAGAATTCCGCCTTGTCGCGGATCGCCGGGATGTGCTCGATGGCGTCGAACGCCTTCACCCGCTCGTCGAGGTCGGGGAGGTAGGTGTCGAGCAGGGTCAGGTAAAACTGCACGTGGACGGCCTCCTCGAACAGTTGCCTGCTGAGATAGAGGCGGGCCTCGGGGGCGTTGACGTGCTGGTAGAGGTTGAGCACCAAGTTGTTGGCCACGATGGAGTCGCCGGTGGCGAAGAAGGCGACCAGGCGGTTGATGAGGTGCCGCTCCTGCGGCGTCATCTTCGTCAGGTCGGCGAGGTCGGAGTGCAGGTCCACCTCCTCCACCGTCCACGTGTTCCGGATGGCGGCGCGGTAGCGCTCGTAGAAGTCCGGATAGCGCATCGGGCGGAGGGTGAGGTCCATGCCGGGGTCGAGCAGCAACGTTTTCTCCTCAAAACATTTCTTCACAGGGTGCGCGCCGTGACGAGCGCATCGTTGGCCGCGTTCTTCGGTGAAGTGGTCAACGGGTCACTGGCAGGCTTCGCAGACCTCTGGGTTCTCCAGCGAGCACGCGACGGCCTCCACCACGGCCTCCGGAGCGGAGGCGGCCACCGTGGTCTGGGCGATGCGGGTCGCGGGGCGCGAGCGCAGGTAATAGGTGGTCTTCAGGCCCTTTTTCCAGGCGTAGGCGTACATCGAGGAGAGCTTGCCGATGGTCGGGCTGGCCATGAAGAGGTTGAGCGACTGCGACTGGTCGATGTACGGCTGCCGCGCCGCCGCCAGGTCGATCAGCGCCTTCTGCGGCAGCTCCCAGGCGGTCCGGTAGAGCGACTTCAGGTCCTCGGGGATGCCGGGGACGTCCTGGATCGAGCCGTCGGCGCGCTTGATCGCGTCCCGCAGCTGCTGCGTCCACAGCCCGCGCGCCTGCAGGTCGGCCACCAGGTAGCGGTTGACCTGGAGGAACTCCCCTGACAGGGTCTCGCGCTTGAACACGTTGGACACCTGCGGCTCGATGCACTCGTAGCAGCCGGCGATGGAGGCGATCGTGGCGGTCGGCGCGATGGCGATCATAAGGGAGTTGCGGAGACCGTTGATCGCGATCTTCTGACGCAGGGCGTCCCAGAGCGGCGTGCTCGCTACGTAGTGGTCCAGGTGCAGGACTCCCCCGGCCGCCCGGGTGTCGGCGTACGACGGGTGCCTGCCGCGCTCGTCGGCCAGGTCGGCCGAGGTGTCGTACGCGGCCAGCGCGATCTCCTCGGCGATCCGCGTGGACAGGGCGAGGGCCTGCGGGGAGTCGAACGGCAGCCGCAGGGTGAAGTAGACATCGGCCAGGCCCATCACGCCGAGGCCGATCGGCCGCCACCGCTTGTTGGCCGCCTCTGCCTCGGGCGTCGGGTAGAAGCCCAGGTCGATGGTGCGGTCGAGGAAGCGCACCGCGGTGCGGACGGTGCGGCGCAGCCGCTCCCAGTCCATGTCCCCGGCGGTGAGGTGGGCCGCCAGGTTGATCGAGCCGAGGTTGCACACGGCGGTCTCGCCGTCGCTGGTGACCTCGAGGATCTCGGTGCACAGGTTCGACAGGTGGATGACGTTCTCGGGGCGGGCAGTCTGGTTGGAGGTGCGGTTGGCGGCGTCCTTGAACGTCATCCAGCCGTTGCCGGTCTGGGCGAGGGTGCGCATCATGCGGCCGTACAGGGTGCGGGCGGGGATCTGCATGACATATCGCCCGGCGGCCTCGTACGCCCGGTACGCGGCCGTGAACGCCTCCCCGTACAGGTCCGTGAGGTCGGGCACCTCCTTCGGGTCGAACAACGACCAGACCTCGCCGGCCTCCACCCGGCGCATGAACTCGTCGGGCACCCAGTTGGCCAGGTTGAGGTTGTGGGTGCGGCGCGCGTCCTCGCCGGTGTTGTCGCGCAGCTCCAGGAACTCCTCGATGTCGGCGTGCCAGGTCTCCAGGTAGACGCAGGCCGCACCCTTGCGCCGGCCGCCCTGGTTGACCGCCGCGACCGAGGAGTCGAGGGTACGCAGCCACGGGACGATGCCGTTGGAGTGGCCGTTCGTGCCCCGGATCAGGGAGCCGCGCGAGCGCACCCGAGTCCAGGAGATGCCGATGCCGCCGGCGTACTTCGACAGCCGCGCCACCTGGCCGTACCGGTCGTAGATCGACTCCAGCTCGTCGCGCGGCGAGTCGAGCAGGAAGCACGACGACAGCTGCGGCCGGCGGGCGCCGGAGTTGAACAATGTGGGCGAGCTGGGCAGGTAGGACAACGTGGACATCAGGGCATAGAGCTCGGCGGCCTCCCCCACCGTCTCCGACAAGCCGCAGGCCACGCGCAGGAAGAAGTGTTGCGGCCGCTCGAGCACGGCCCGCGTCTCGGGGTGGCGCAGCAGGTAGCGGTCGTAGACGGTGCGCAGGCCGAAGTACTCGAACCGGCCGTCGGCCTCCTCCGAGATCAGCGCGTCCAGCTCGGCGGCGTGCGTGGTGACGAACGCGGCCAGCCCGTCCTGGATCAGCCCGGCCGCGTAGGTGGCCGCGATGGACTCGGAGAACGTCCGCACCCCGTGGGCGGCCGCCTCGTCGGCGATCTCCTCGGCCAGCAGCCGGGCGGCGACCCTGGAGTTGGCCGGGTCGGTGATCACCCGGGCCGCGGCCTCCTCGATGGCCAGCCGGCGGTCGATCTCAATGACCTGCGTCACGTGCTCTCTCCTCGCGAGCTCATCCCCGTGAGGGCAGCGCGAGAGCACGGCGGGTCCCCGTCGCTCCGCGGCCCTCCCTCGAGGCCATGGACACTGCACGCCACTGGCAGGTCTTCGGGCTCGCGGGCGCGCTCAAAGGCTCCTAATGGCCGTCGCTTCCCAGATCGCTCCAGTGCTCATGACGGCGGTCGTTCCCGCTCACCGCTGCGGGGCAGCCCCGGAATCGCACCGGGTTCCCTTTTGCTTCGCCTCCGGGGAGGCGAACCAGCGACGATCAGGATCCTACATCTAGTGGCCGTTCCCGCAACTACCCCAGCATGTTGTGGCTTTGGTCGCGTCCACGAGGCCGAGGTCCCGCAGGACGGCGCGGGTGCGCTCCACCTCGGAGCCGAGCCATCGCGCGAAGTCGTCGCCGCTGAGCGGGATCGAGATCCAGCCGGCCGCCCGGCAGGCGGCCCGCCAGCCGGGCGAGCCGGTGACGTCCTCGCACATGCGAATGGCCGATGCGCGGCTCTCCTCCGGCATGTCGTCGGGCCCGAAGGCCGCCGTCCAGTCGGCGAAGTCCACGCGTACGCCGGACTCCAGCAACGTCGGCACGTCGAAGTCGGGCACCCGGACGGCGGAGGAGACCGCCAGCGCCCGCACCCGGCCTTGGCCGATGCTCCCACGCCAGTCCGGGAGCAGCCCGGCGGCGGCCGAGGCCTTGCCGGACAGCAGCGCGATCATGGCCTCCTGGCTGCTGGGGTAGCCGGTGTAGTCGACCTGCCTGGTGTCCGCGCCGAGCCCCTTGGCGATCAGTCCGAACAGCAGGTGGTCGGGCGCCCCCTCCGGCCCGCCCGCCAGCGGCGTCTGGCCCGGCCGGGCCAGCAGGTGGGCGCCGAAGTCGGCGAAGTCCTTGAAGCGGGAGTTCGCGGGCACGACCACGACCTCCACGTCGCCGGCCAGCCTGGACAGCGGCGTGGCGGTGTCGAGCAGCGTCTCGGCATTGTTCAGCTCGGCGGCGGCCAGCGCGGGCAGGCCGGTCACGGTGATCCTCGTCCCGGTGCCGGTCTCGTATCCGGAGGTGCGGGCCGCGCCGGCGAACGCCTGCCCGACCCGGTCCCAGCGGCGCCCGCCCGGGTTGATCGAGAACTCGGCCCGCCGCCCCGCCCCGGCGCCGCCGGTGACGTGCCCGGTCCCGCAGCCGGCCGCGATCGCGGCCACGCCCAGCCCCCATGCGACGAACCGCCGACGGCGCATGTGCCTCTCCTTCGCCCGACCCCTCCTTACCCTAAGTTATTCACCCATTACAGAGAGATGCACACGTACGTGTTGAGATCGCGCCGAAGATAGATGCTGAAATAGCGGGATTAATTCGGTCAAACAGCTACTTTTTCGCTGCTACCTTTTTCGCCACGCCCGCCATCAGTGACGACGGCAACGACCAGTCCCCCACCAGTTTGGGCCGGTCAGGACGCCAGTCGACGGCTTGCACCAGCCCCGGCGGCTCCAGCGCGAAATCGCCGAAGAACGCGCGGATCTCGGCGGGCGTACGATCGCCGCCACTCGCCGCCGGGCCCTGCGGCCGCTCCTCCTCCAGCCGTCCTCGGGTGGTGGCGTGGGTGATCACGAGATGGCTGCCGGGGGGCATCCGCTCGCGCAGCGCGGCCACCGCCCGCTGCGGCTGCGCGGAGTCGGGCAGGAAGTGCAGGATCGACACCAGCAGCACCCCGACCGGCTCGGCCAGGTCGAGGAACCGCCCGGCCTGGGCAAGCACGTCATCGGGGTCCAGCAGGTCGGCCTCGACCACGACGGCCCTGCCCGGAGCTCGCGGAGCTCGTGCTTCGGCGAGCTCCGCGAGCAGGGCCTTGGCGTGCGTGGCGACCACCGGGTCGTGGTCGACGTAGACGACCCGGGCCTCGGGTGCGACCTCGTGCGCGCTGCCCTGGGTCGGCAGCCCGCTGCCCAGGTCGAGGAACTGGTGTACTCCGGCGGCGGCCACGTACCGAACGGCACGCTGCAGGAAGGCCCGGTTGGCGCGGGCCAGCGGGACCGCCTCCGGGATCAGCTCCGCGAGCTGCTCGATGGCCTCCCGGTCGACCGCGTAGTTGGCCGACCCGCCGAGCATGTAGTCGTACATGCGTGCGGGATTAGGCCTGTGTTGGTCGAACGGCCGCACACCACTGAATTTATGTCGTTCGCAGCGGAATAACGAGCTTTGCGGCTGAATTAGAGCCGATTACTCGACAGTTACGCTCTTTGCAAGATTGCGCGGCTTGTCCACATCGCGTTCGAGCGCGACCGCGGCGTGGTAGGCGAGCAGCTGGAGCGGGATCGTGAGCAGGATCGGGTCGAGCTCGATCTCGTTCTTGGGGATCACGATCACGTCGTCGGCCAGCTTGTGCTCGGGCTCGCGGTGGCCCACCATCAGCACCCGGCCGCCGCGGGTGCGGATCTCGCCGAGCGTGGTGAGGTTCTTGTCGAGCAGCTCGTCGTCGGGGACGATCGCGACCGTGGGCATGTCGGGGCCGATCAACGCGAGCGGGCCGTGCTTGAGCTCGCTGGCCGGGTAGGCCTCGGCGTGCACGTACGAGATCTCCTTGAGCTTCTGCGCGCCCTCCCTGGCCACCGGGTAGCCGCGCACGCGGCCGACGAACATCATGCTCGGGTGCTCGGCGTATTTGCGCGCCAGCTCGGCGATCTTGTCGCCCTGGGTGAGGATCTCCTCGATCTGCCCCGGCAGCCGGCGCAGGCCCTCCACGATGCGCCGCCCGTCGGCCGGCGACAGGTCGCGCACCCGGCCCAGGTGCAGCGCGAGCAGCGCGAACGCGATCGCGGTCGAGGTGAACGCCTTGGTCGAGGCGACGGAGACCTCCGGCCCTGCGTGCAGGTAGATGCCGCCGTCCACCTCGCGGGCGATGGCGCTGCCCACGGCGTTGACGATGCCGATGACCCGGCCGCCCTTGCGCTTGAGCTCCTGCACGGCGGCGAGCGTGTCGTAGGTCTCGCCCGACTGGCTGATCGCGACGTAGAGCGTGTCGGGGTCGACGACCGGGTTGCGGTAGCGGAACTCGCTGGCCGGCTCGGCGTCGGACGGGATGCGCGCCAGCTCCTCGATGAGCTGCGCGCCGATCTGCCCCGAGTAGTACGCCGAACCGCAGCCGATGATCTTCACACGCCGGAAGCCGCGCGTCTCACGGGCGTCCATGTTGAGCCCGCCCAGGTGGGCCACGTGGAAGCGCTCGTCGAGCCGGCCGCTCATCGTGCGGGTGATCGTCTCGGGCTGCTCGGAAATCTCCTTGAGCAGGTAGTGCTCGTAGCCGCCGGTGTCGTAGTGGCCGGCGTCCCAGTCGACGGTCAGCGGCTCCTTGGCCGTCTCGCGGGCGTCGCTGGCGAAGGTGTGGAAGCCGTCGGCCTTGAGCACGGCCAGCTCGCCGTCCTCCAGGTGCACGACCTGGCGGGTGTAGCGGACCAGGGCGGCCACGTCGGAGGCGGCGAACATCTCCTTCTCGCCGATGCCGAGCACGATCGGGCTGCCGTTGCGCGCCACGACCACCTCGCCGGGCCGCTCGGCGTCGATGACCGCGATGCCGTAGGTGCCGACGATGCTCTTGAGCGTCTTCCTGACCGCCTCCTCCAGGGAGTCGTTCTCGTCGACGGCGTGGGCGATCAGGTGGGCGAGCACCTCAGTGTCGGTCTCCGAGGCGAACTCGACACCGTCAGCGATCAGCTTGGCGCGCAGCTCGCCGGCGTTTTCGATGATGCCGTTGTGCACGACCGCGATGCGCTGGTCGGCCGACAGGTGCGGGTGGGCGTTCTCATCGCTGGGCACGCCGTGCGTGGCCCATCGGGTGTGCCCGATGCCCAGGCCGCCCTTGAACCGCGTGGGCACGACCTTGGCCAGGTCGGCCACCCGGCCCTTGCACTTGCGGACCTTCAGCCCTTTGTTGGACACCACGATCCCCGCCGAATCGTAGCCCCGGTACTCAAGCCGCTGCATGCCCTCCAGCAGGATGGGCGCTGCGTCCTTGGGGCCTACGTAGGCCACGATTCCGCACATCGAGGTCCTCCTCTTTATCCGTAAACGATTCTGCGAAGCTGCCGGAGCGACAGCTCTGGGGCGGCCACGCGGCGGCCGCGTAACTCGGCGGCGATCCTGGGGAAGATCTCGTCGTTGGTGAGACCGCGGGACTTCAGCTCGCCGTGGCGGCGGCGGACGTACTCCTCGACGGACTCGAAGAAGTACGACAGCACGTCGGCGACCACGCGGGCGGCCTCTCCAGGCCCCAGCGGGCTCGTCCTGGTGAGGTGCGCGATGAGATCTTCGTACGGATGTCGTGCCGTGGACACAGAGGAGGACACTACGGCTCTGGAACGAGACACGCCAACATCCTGCCCGATATCGGGCAGGATTTAACTCCGCCACGCGGTATGAACAGCGACCTCATCCGTATCACCTGTCCCGTCTGACACATCCCTTTCTGGGAACAGTTACGCTGAGTAGTCAGATCGTGACGTTGCACGGGGGAGATGTCATGCAGATCTTGCTCGCCGCCATCCTTGCCGCCGGTGTGCTCACCGCGCCCGGGGAGGACCTCGCCTCGGGGCGGCAGCACGATTTCGTGGCCGCCGCCCGCGAATTCGGGGTGCCGGTGAGCGTGCTGCTCGGGGTCGCGTACCTGGGGTCCCGGTGGGACACGCACGGAGGGTGGCCGAGCACCGCCGGCGGATACGGGCCGATGCACCTCGTGGACGCGATCCCCACCGGCTCTACTGTGATCGGCGACGCACTGGGAGACGCCCGGGGGGACGAGGCCCGGCCGATGCCGCCACACCGGGGCCGGTCCACCGCAGCGCCGCCCGCCGCGGCGCTGCGGACCGCCCATGCGGCGCCACGGACGATCCAGACTGCGCCGCGGACGGTCCAGGCGACGCCGCGGACCACGCTGCCCGAGGCGGGGCGGCTGGCCGGCGTGGAGCCGGCCCGGCTGCGGACCGACCCTTCCGCGAACATCCGCGCCGGCGCCGCCCTGCTCGCTTCCTACCAGCACCGCCCCAGCACCGACCCGGCCGACTGGTACGACGCGATCGCCCGATACTCGGGAGCGGAGGACCCGGCAGCGGCGCGGGAGTTCGCCGACGAGGTGTTCGCGGTGATCCAGGAGGGGATGCTGCGCCGCACCGACGACGGGCACGTGGTGCGGCTGGACCCCGTACCGGGCCTGCGTGTTCCGTACACCGGCACGGAGGCCCAGTCCTCCGGCGCCGGCGAGGGCGCCCAGCCGGCGGCGGGCTATCCACCGCTGCCGGACGTCAATGACCAGCAGGCGGCAGGCGACACCCCGCAGACGGCAGCCGGCACCCGGCCGGTCGGCGGGGCCGACGGGCAGCCCGTCCTCGGTGCGGACGGCGACGGGCTGCCGTCCATGAACAGCGCTCCCCTGTCCCAGGATTGGTCTGCCGAGCAGGCGGAACCGCCGGTGGAAAGGCCCGCGACGGCGGAGTGCCCGGCCTCCCTCGCCTGCGCCTGGATGCCCGCCGCCTACCAGCGCTTCGGCAAGAAGAACAACAGGGACTACGGCAACCACGACCGCCTGCTGCGCCCCCGATCCGTCGACTACATCGTCATCCACGACACGGAAGGCACCTTCCAGGGCATCCCCGCCATGATCGGCGACCCGAAGTACGTGAGCTGGCACTACACGATCCGCTCCCGTGACGGACATGTCGCCCAGCACGTGGCGACGAGGGACATCGCCTGGCATGCGGGCAACTGGGACGTCAACACCCGTTCCATCGGCATTGAACACGAGGGGTACCTGGCGAAGGGCGGGTCGTGGTACACGGAGGCGATGTACCGGGCGTCCGCCAAGCTCGTCCGTTATCTGGCCGACAAGTACGGCATCCCACTCGATCGCGCCCACATCCTGGGCCACGACAACGTCCCGGGCAGCACCCCCAAGTCCGTCGCCGGCATGCACAACGACCCCGGCCCCTACTGGGACTGGGCCCACTACTTCGACCTGATGGGCAGTCCGCTCACGGCCGTGAAGGGCGGCGACTCCGTCATGATCCGCCCGTCGTACGAGACCAACCGCCCTCGCTTCACCGGCTGCCTCGCCACCAAGAGCGACCAGGCCCCCGCCGCCAAGAACGCCCAGGGCCCCACCGCCCAGAGCGCCCCGGGCCTCGCCGTTCCCATGAGCGACCAGGGCCCCGCCGCTCCCCGAGGCGGCCAGGGCATCGCCGCCCCTCAAGGCGGCCAGGGCCTCGCCAACGCCCAAGGCGCCCAGGGCCCCGCCACCACCAGCGGCCCGGACTGCCCGCCGCACGGCGCCGCCACCGTCTGGCTGCACACGGCGCCGAGCGAGACCGCCCCGCTGGTCACCGACGTGGGCAAGCACGTGGGCAAGCCCGGCTCCTACAGCGTGCACGACCACTCCGCCCGCGCCGCGACGGGTCAGCGCTTCGCCGTCGCCGAGCGGCGGGGCGACTGGACCGCCATCTGGTACCTGGGCCAGAAGGCGTGGTTCCACAACCCGGCCGCGAGCCCCACCGCCGTCCCGGCCAAGGGCCAACTGGTCACTCCGTTGAAACCCAACACCAAGGTGTATGGCCGCGCCTATCCCGAAAAGTCTGCCTATACGCGGGACCCTTCGTCGTACCAGCCATTGACCCCACTCCAGTACACGATCTCCCCCGGGCAGACGTACGCAGTGGGCGACACCATCACCGGCTCCTACTACGCCACCGGCGCGTTCCACCCGTCCAAGCACGTCACGACCACCGGCAAAACCCGCTACCACCAGATCCAGCTGGGCCATCGGGTGATGTTCGTGATGACGAAGGACGTCCGCCTGATCCCTTGAATTTCGCGGTGCGCACCTTCGAGTGCGCACGGGCACTCCGCGGAGACGATATGGTTTTCCAGTGGCCCGGCGCACGTCGCCGGGGGTTCACGCGGAAGTGGCTCAGTGGTAGAGCATCACCTTGCCAAGGTGAGGGTCGCGGGTTCGAATCCCGTCTTCCGCTCGGAGCAAGACTCCTGGTGGAGTGGCCGAGAGGCGAGGCAGCGGCCTGCAAAGCCGTCTACACGGGTTCAAATCCCGTCTCCACCTCGGCGACCGGCGGACCCTCCAGGATCCGCTAAAGTAAAGTGCAACGCCATGCGGAAGTGGCTCAGTGGTAGAGCATCACCTTGCCAAGGTGAGGGTCGCGGGTTCGAATCCCGTCTTCCGCTCTGAGTGATAACTCAATACGGACGATTAGCTCAGCGGGAGAGCGCTTCCCTGACACGGAAGAGGTCACTGGTTCAATCCCAGTATCGTCCACCACTCAAAGACCCCAGCTCACCGCACCCCGGAGCCTGGGGTTTCTTGTTGTTCAGGGCAGAACCTCTCAGCCCGCCCTGCTCAAAAGGGTGCCGTACCCGGTAGACCACCCACGGGAGGCCGTGGAGCCGCCGGCCTCGGGAACGACGGCCATGTCGGGACCGCTGCCGCCTCGTCACGGATGATGACCGTGCGGTGAGACGGCGCGCGTGTCGCCCACGGCGGCCGGCTCGCATCTGGCCGCCCGCCGTGGAGTTCGTCCCGCACGGCGTGACCAAGCTACTGCCGCCCTTCCTGCGCCGGCCTCAGGGCATGTGGAGCAGGAAGAGGCGGCGCCAAGTGTCGGCCAGCCATTGCTCGCCGTCACCCAGCCCGACGGCACCCTCCGCTCCATCGACGTGTGGGAGTCCGAAGAACTGTGCGCCGCCGTACCCGCCCCCGACACCGACGCTTGACCATCACCGGCAAGGTGCGCGCTGGAGGGCGGCGGGCGGACCCGGGCCGCCGCCTCGGTCGAAAGGTCCGGGCGCAGGGCCTGCTTGTCGGCGAGTTGCCCGGCGAGGGTGCGATGGGCGCTACCACCCTGCCGGTCTCAGGCGGCCACCGCGCACCTGAAGGCGGCGAGGGGCGGCGCCTGAGAGCCCGCCGCGTCACGGCCAGATGTTGGCCTCGGCTTCGAACACCTCCCTGTCGCTCTCCACGGGCAGCACACACAGCAGGTGCCCGCCGGGAGCGCGCAGGGTCCGGCACTCCATCCACTGCGATACCGGGGTCGCGCCGAGCGCCAGCAGGCGCGCCGTCTCGGCCTCCACGTCGTCGGTCTCGATGTCGAGGTGGAAGCGGGGCGCGTCGCCGACTGCCTGGACGGCCGTGACCAGGCCGGGAATAGCCTGGTGGAGCGAGATGAACTGCTCCTCGCCCTGGAGGGGACGGACGGTGGCCCCGAGCGCGGCCGCCCAGAAGGCCGCGGCCTGGTCAGCTTCGGGCGAGGGGGTGTCGATGAGAAGGGCGTAGACGCGGCTGCGATGCACGACCGCTCACCCTAGCGAAGCCGTCGAGCGACCGTTTACTCATCCCTTTCCGCCCACATGCCAACCCTCGGTGAAATGTCGCTGAACGCGCAGTTTTGGTGTCGCTGCGTGCATAGACCGTTTCGGTACGGGTAGCGCCGTGGCATTGACTCCTCGGAGGAGGAAACCGTGGACATCAACATAGGCCAGGGCATCCAAGACGCCTGGCGGCAAATAGCGACGTTCGTTCCCAGGCTGGTCGCGTTCCTGGTGATTCTCTTCATCGGGTGGATCGTGGCCAAGGCTCTGGAGAAGATCGTCAACAAGATCCTGGACCGGGTGGGGTTCGAGCGGGCAGTGGAGCGCAGCGGTGTGCGCCGCTGGCTGGAGCGGAGCAAGTACGACGCCAGCGGCCTGCTGGCGAGGATCGTCTTCTACGCGATCATCCTGGTCACCCTGCAGATTGCGTTCAGCGTGTTCGGCCCGAACCCGATCTCGGCGCTGCTGACCGCCGTGGTGGCCTGGCTGCCCATGGCCCTCGTCGCCATCGTGATCATCGTGGTGGCCGGCGCCATCGCCAGGGGCGTCAGGGACATCCTGAACGGGGCGCTCGGCGGGCTGTCGTACGGCCGCTGGATCGCCACCGCCGCGGCGGTGTTCATCTGGGCGCTGGGCATCATCGCGGCGCTCAACCAGATCGGCGTGGCCACCACGGTCACGACTCCGGTGCTGATCACCGTGCTCGCCACCATAGGGGCCATCGCGGCCATCGGCGTCGGCGGCGGGCTCGTCCGGCCGATGCAGCAGCGCTGGGAGCGCTGGCTGGGCCGGATCGAGGAGGAGGCGCCGCAGGCCAAGGCGCACGCGGAGGCCTACCAGCGCGGGCGCCAGGACGCCGCGGCGATGACCGAGGAGACGGCGCCCATCCGCACCACTCCGGGCGCTCCGTCCCGGCCGGACATGCCGCCGACGTCGGGTCCGCCCCGCACGGACATGCCGCCGTCCTCGGGTCCGCCCCGTTCGGACATGCCTCCCGAGTGACCCACCGGCGGACGTGCCTTCCGGCTGACCCAGCGTCGGACCTGCCGCACGGCCGGCCCGGACGGCGACCCGCCCACTCGGCCCCCTCCGAGCCGAGCGGGGCGGGTGGCTCGCCCGTCGGCGGGGCAGGTGGGCCGCCGGTCAGGCGGGGAGTTCGTCGTTCAAGAAGCCGAGTTCGCGGGCGAGCCAGCAGACCGCCGTCAGCCGCAGGGCCGCGGCATCGGGCTCGCCGGTGAAGGCCCAGCCGCGGTGGCGGAGCTCGTCAAGGAAGCCGAGCAGGTAGTCGCCCAGGGTCTCGCGATCCATCGGGATCGCATCACGCAGCACCGCGGCATGCTGGTCCACGGCCGCGACGAGCCCAGGCTCGCTGCCCATCCGCGCGAGCTGGGTGTCGCCCAGCTCGCCCATCAACCACCGAAAGGGCGAAGTCGCCCAACCTTCCTCAAAGAACACCAAACAACCCTAAAGCATCTTCCAAGGTCAGCTGCCATATGGCAGGCCGACGTAGTTCTCCGCGAGCGTCGTGGCCGCCGCCTCGGACGAGGTGACGTAGTCCAGATACGAGAGCTGCAGCCGCCGCCCGTAGGCGTCGTCGTCCTCGAACGTGTGCAGCAACGTCGTCATCCACCACGAAAAGTGTTGCGCTCGCCACACCCGCTTCAGGCACGCCTCCGAGTACCCGTCCAGCAGCGCGGTGGAGCCCTCCGAGAAGTACGCGGCCAGTGCCTCGGTGAGCACGCGCACGTCGGCCACGGCCAGGTTGAGCCCCTTCGCCCCGGTGGGCGGCACGATGTGGGCGGCGTCCCCGGCCAGGTAGAGCCGCCCGTACTGCATGGGTTCGACCACGAAGGACCGCATCGGCGTGACGCCCTTCTCAGTGATCTCCCCGGTGGTCAGCGTGAAGCCGGGCACGCTCTCCAGCCGCTCCTTCAGCTCGTCCCAGATCCGCTCGTCCGGCCAGTCCTCGATCCGGGTGTCGGCGGGAACCTGCAGGTAGAAGCGGCTGACGGTGGGTGAGCGCATGCTGTGCAGCGCGAAGCCGCGCTCGGTCCTGGTGTAGATCAGCTCCTCCGACGACGGCGTGACGTTGGCCAGGATGCCGAGCCAGGCGAAGGGATATTCGCGCTCGAAGACGCTCAGAACGCCCTCGGGGATGGACGGCCGGGTCACGCCGTGGAAGCCGTCGCAGCCGGCGATGACGTCGCAGTCGAGCCTCTCGCCACCGAAGGTTACGTACGGTTCGGAGTCCAGCCCGTGCACGGCCACGTCCTCCACCTCGAACCGCACGTCGCCGCCCGCCGCCAGCCTGGCCGCGATGAGGTCCTTGACCACCTCCTGCTGCCCGTACACGGTGATCGACCTGCCGGGGACGAGCTTCTCGAACGGGATGCGGTGACCGGAGCCGCCGTACCTGAGCTCGATGCCGTGGTGCGGCAGCCCTTCGCGCAGCATGCGCTCTCCGACGCCCGCCTCGACGAGCGTATCGACCGTGCCCTGCTCCAGCACGCCGGCCCGTACCCGCCGCTCGACGTAGTCGCGGCTGCGCTTCTCCAGCACCACGGAGGAGATGCCGCGGAGGTGGAGCAAATGAGACAGCAGCAGGCCAGCGGGGCCCGCGCCGATGATCCCGACCTGAGTTCGCATGAGGGAAGCATCCTGCCTCGAACGGGGTAAGCCGAGCGCCTGCTTCCACTGAGTGGAATAACTGTGTGGAATGATGACGGGCATGTCAGGCGGATCCCGTGAGCCAGGCCGCACCGTGACGTCCAAGGTGCTGGCCCTGCTCGGCGCGTTCGACGCCGCCCATCCGCAGCTCACGCTGACGGACCTGGCCCGGCGCAGCGGGGTGCCGCTGAGCACGGCGCACCGGCTGGTGACCGAGCTGGAGGAGTGGCAGGCGCTCAGCCGCGACCCCGACGGGCGGCTGCGGGTGGGGCTGCGGCTGTGGGAGCTGGGACAGCTCGCCCCGGACCGGCTGCTCGGCCTGGCGCATCCGTGGTTGCAGGAGCTGTTCGTCACCACGGGCGAGAACGTGCACCTGGCGGTCCGCGACGGGCTCGAGGTGCTGTACGTGGACAAGGTCTACGGCCGCCGCGCCGTCCCCATCGTCTCCAGGACCGGCGGCCGGCTGCCGATGCACCCGACGGGCGTGGGCAAGGCGCTGCTGGCGTACGAGCCGGACTGGTTCGTCAAGTCCTACCTGGCCCGCAAGCTCGAGCGTCCCACCCGGCACACGATCACGGAGCCGGGCCGGCTGGCCAGAGAGCTGGCGGCGGTCCGGGCCCAGGGCTACGCGCTCACGTACGAGGAGATGACGCTCGGCTCGTGCTCGGCCGCCGCCCCGATCCTGGTGGACGGCCGGGCTGTAGCGGCCGTGGGCATCGTGGTGGCCTCCCGGCGCGCCCGCGAGCTGCCCCGCCTCATCGATCCCCTGCTGAACGCCGCGGCCGGCATCGCGAAGGCTAATCCCCCAGCTTCTGGATCCGGTCCTTGAACAACGTGGTGGCGATGGCGGCCCGGTGCGGCTGCCCCTTGAGGAACGCCTGGGCGAAGTTCCTGGCCTGCTCGTAGGAGACCTTGGCGGGCATGGGCGGCTCGTTGGGGTTGACGTCCACGTCCACCAGCGCCGGGCCGTCGTGCGCGAGCGCCTGCCCGATCGTCAGGGCCACGTCGTCCGACTTGGTCACCTTGGCCCCGAACCCGCCGCACGAGCGGGCCCAGGCCGAGAAGTCGGCCTCCGGCTCGGCGTAACGCACGCCGTGCTCCGGGTAGCCGAGCACCATCTGCTCCCACAGGATCTGGCCGAGCGAGTTGTTGTTGTTGACGATCACCTTGATCGGCAGCCGCTGCTGGACGGCCGTCAGGAACTCGGCCATCAGCATCGAGAAGCCGCCGTCGCCGACGTATGCGATGACCTGCCGGCCCGGGTGGGCGTGCTGCATCGCGATCGCGTACGGCAGCCCGTTCGCCATCGTGGCCAGCGTCCCCGACAGGTAGAACTCGCGCCCGCCGCGGATCGTCCAGTGCCGGGCCGCCCAGGTGGCGACGGTGCCGCTGTCGCACGTCATGATGGCGTCGTCGGCGGCGAGCTCGTCGAGGACGGAGACGGGATACTGCGGCGCGATCGGGTCGCGCTCGGGGTTCTCCAGCGCGTCCATGTCGGCCCGCCACTGGGCCATCATGCGCTGATATTTCTCCAGATGAGCGGTGTCGTCCCGGCGGGACAGCAGCGGCAGCAGCGCCGCCAGCCCTTCCTTGGCGTCGCACACGACCGGCACGTCGGTCGCGATCCGTGCCCCCGCCCTGGCCGGCTCAGCCTCGAACTGCACCACGCGCGCCTTGCCGGGCTCCGGCAGAAACTTCGAATACGGGAAGTTCGTGCCCACCATGAGCAGCACGTCGGCGTCGTCCATCAGCTCCTCGCTCGGCCCGGTGCCGAGCAGCCCGATCCCGCCGGTCGTGTACGGCGAGTCGTCCGGGATGACGGCCTTGCCGGGCAGCGTCTTGACCACCGGCGCGCCGAGCGCCTCTGCCACGGCCAGCACCTCCTGCCTGGCGTGCAGCGCGCCCTGCCCGACCAGCATGGCCGGGCGCTCGGCGCGGTTGAGCACCTCGGCCGCCCACTCGACGTCCTCCTGCCGGGGGATGCCGGACGGCTGCAGGTAGACGGGCGTGGTCTGCGGCAGCCTGACCGGCGCGACGTGCTTGTACGGGTCCGCGTCCGCCTCGGCCACCTGGATGTCGTTGGGCAGGGTCAGATGGGAGACCCCGCGCCGCGCGTACGCCGTCCTGACCGCCTGGTCCACCAGCGACGGCAGCTGCGCGGGATTGCTGATCATCATGCTGTACTCGGCGACGTCGGCGAACACCTTGTCCAGGTGGACCTCCTGCTGGTAGCCGGTGCCGAGCACGGACGTCTCCTGCATGCCGGTGATCGCCAGCACGGGCACGTGGTCGAGCTTGGCGTCGTAGAGTCCGTTGAGCAGGTGGATGCCGCCCGGCCCCGAGGTGGCCAAGCAGACGCCGATGCGCCCGGTGGCCTTGGCGTAGCCGGTGGCCATGAAGGCCGCGGCCTCCTCGTGGTGGACGAGGACGAAGCGCACCCGGTCGCGATGGCGCCGCAGCCCCTCCATGATGCCGTTGATGCCGTCGCCCGGCAGGCCGAAGACAGTGTCCACGCCCCACTCGGCGAGCCGTTCTATCAGGGATTCCGATGCGATTCGAGCCATGCGAGCGGCCCTACCCCACTTCGCGGCACCCATGTCAAGGGTGCGGATTCGAGGGTAGAGGGGCGGCATGCGCATTTTGGTCACGGGAGCCACGGGCACGCTGGGCAGGGCCTTGGTGCCCGCGCTGGTCAAGGCGGGTCACCGGGTGCGGGCGCTGAGCCGTACCAAGAGGGAGAGCCGCGGGAACGTCGAGTGGATGTGGGGCGACCTGTTCTCCGGCCACGGCGTGCCGGAGGCCGTCGCCGGCATGGAGGCGATCGCGCACCTGGCCACGAGCGGCCGCAAGGGGCGCGGCGCGGTGGACATCCCGGGCACCCGCCTGCTCATGATGGCCGCCCGCGACGCCGGGGTCGGGCACGTGCTGCTGACCTCGATGGTCGGCGCGGACCGCGCGCCCGTCGGCTATCTCCGGTACAAGCTGGAGGCCGAGCGCCTGGTCGAAGAGAGCGGCCTGGGCTGGACGATCCTCCGCTCCACCCCGTTCCATCAGTGGCTTCAGCAGCGGCTGCGTGACTTCTCCGCGCTGCCGGTGCTGCCGGTCGACCCGACCGTGCCCTGGCAGCCGGTCCACACGGGCGAGGTCGCCGCACGAGCCGCGGACCTGCTCGCCGGCGCCCCGCAGGGCACGGAGATCGAGTACGGCGGCCCACAGGTGCTCGACACCGCGGAGCTGACCAGGATCTGGCTGCGTGCCCAGCACCTGCGCCGCGCCTGCCTGCCGGTCCGCTACCCCGGCCGCCTGTACGCGTCCATGCGCGCCGATCTCCTGACCACGGACGCGACGCCCAAGGGCGAGATCACCTGGCAGGACTACCTGGCCCCGCCCCCGCCGGTGCCCTCGGACGACTTCGCCTCCGAGCACACCGCCTCCCCCACGAGCCCGGCCACCCAGCCTGAGATGGACCCGGACCGGCACGTCTACGGCGGCGACGAGGGCTACGAGCGCCCGACCCGCGGTTGACGCCGCTTTTACACGCTCGTTACGCCTGGCCCCCTTTGATGGGTCGTCACTGGGCGCACGCATCCGCGCCTACCGCGCCATGCGCCGCATGACCGTGCGCGCATGTCCTCGGACGCCCGGGCGCCCGCGTCCCCGGCCACCCGGGCGCGCGCATCGTCAGCCGCCCGGGGCGGGCTTGTCGTCAGCCGCGGGGCGGGCCGGAGGCGCCGCCCCACGGGTCGTAGTCGACCTCCAGCGGCTCCTGCGGCGGCCGCTCCCCCTCCGGCACGTGCTGCAGGTTGACGCGGATGCGATACCACACGCTGCTGCGCCCCCGCATCCCGTCCACCAGCACGTCAGCGGGCTCCAGCTGGGCCGCCACCTCGGGATGCCTGGCCTTCCACCGCTCGAACCCCGCCATCGCCTCGTCCTTGTGTTCCGCCCGGGCGATCTCGATGACGGGCATCGTCTGCTGCCTGCGCCCGCTGCCCTTGGGCGGCTTGGGCGCGGGCCCGAGCTCCTCGGCGAGTGCCAGCAGCCCGTCCAGCGACCCGGCGTGCAGATCCATGTCCTCCCAGGGGTCGCCTATCTCGGCGAGCCGCCGGGGCACCGTGTCGATGGTGAAGAGCTCCGGCTGGCACCCGGGCACCTCGTCCCAGGTCAGCGGCGTGGACACGCGGGCGTCCTGAACGGCCCGCACCGAATAGGCGGAGGCCACGGTCCGGTCGTAAGCGTTTTGGTTGAAGTCCACGAACACGCCGTGCCGCTCCTCCTTCCACCACCGGCTCGTGGCCAGGTCGGGGGCCCGCCGCTCGACCTCCCGCGCGACCGTCTCGGCCGCCTTGCGCACCTTCGCGAACGGCCAGCGCCGCTCGATCCGCGCGTACACATGGAACCCGCGCGACCCGGACGTCTTGGGCCAGGCCACCAGCCCGTGGTCGGCCAGCACCTCCCGCGCGACCTGCGCGGTCTTCAACACGTCGGCCCACTCGACGCCCGGCACCGGATCGAGATCGATCCGCAGCTCATCGGGCCTGGCGAGATCGTCGGAGCGCACCGGATGCGGATTGAGGTCCACGCATCCCAGGTTGACCACCCACAGCAGCTGCGCCAGGTCGGTGCACACGACCTCCTCGGCACTGAGCCCCGACCGGTATTTGAGCTCGGCCACCTCGATCCAGTCGGGCCGCTTGGCCGGGGCGCGCTTCTGGAAGAACGCCTCCTGCTCGATGCCGTGCACGAACCGCTTGAGCACCATCGGCCGCCCGTGCACGCCGCGCAGCGCCGCCTCGCCGACCGTCTCGTAGTAGCGGATCAGGTCGAGCTTGGTGTGCCCGGCCTGGGGGAAGACCACCTTGTCGTGGCTGGTGATGCGGACCTCACGCCCGGCGACCTCGATGTCAGGCATAGGCTCACCCTACGCGGCGGCCCTCTCATTTTTTCGTGTCATCCGCGCCCGGCGGCACGCGGCAGGCTCAGCAGGCGGGAGACCCGCGCCGCTGCGGCGTCCACCAGTGTCCCTGGCAGTGGCCGCCCCAAGGAGCGAACCTCCGGAGCGGCTGCGGCATCGGACAGCGCATCGGGCAACGCGCGAGCGAGCTCCTCGATCCTGTCCCAAAGCTCGTCACCGTTCAGGCCGAGCCGCTCGGCGAGGCGCCGCCACGCGCTCCAGCCGATGGATTTCAGGCGGTACTCACCGCCCACCTTCATCGCCAGTTTGATCTTGTGCGGATTCATCACGTCGGGATACGGCAGGGCCGAAGAAATGTCATAGAGGGGGGCCAGCCGTACTTGATCGCCTGACAGCAGCGTCGAATAGTTCTTAGCATGTCCGTCGGTCCCGGCCAGCAACCAATTAAAGACGAGCGCGTCCACGAAAGCCCGCACCGAACCCTGCGCCTCATGGGGTGTCTGCACCCGGCGAAACAAGCCGACGATCTCCTCAGGGCCAGGGCCGCCCTCACTCTGGTATTTCTGCACCGGATGGATTCCGAGGGACTGGCATAGGTCCTCCTGATGCACCCGGACCCACACGTCGTTCGCGCGCAACCTGTCATAGCGCTCAACGACCACGGCGGTCTGGTCGCCGAAGGTCCAGACATCGGTCCGAGCCGCGGTCAGCCCCACGGCCCGGGCGGCGCGGAGGCAGAGGTGCTCGTTGACATCCTGGTCGATAAGGTCGGGGATGGCCGGCTTGATGATGTGCGTGGTGGGGATCCGCCCCCACGTTCGGCCCCATTTGCCGTCCTCGCACAGGAGCGCCACTTTGGCCTGCACTCCGGCGAGGCTGAACTGTCCTTCCTCCGGACCTGAGTGCCATGCGGCGGAGTCGTGGGTGAGGCCGCGCACTATCTGCGCGATCCCGTCCTCGTCCAGCCATTCGACGCCACCCGCATCGAGAACCCTCTCGTACTGACTCAAGGGGACGAACTGCACAGCACCCGCGCAGTCCATCCCCACGTGCTGCAGTAGAGCGACCGGGTTGGCGGCGGACACCCCGTACTCCCGTGCCCACCTGGTCAGAACGGCGGGGTTCTCCGGTAGTAGCCCCCAGAGGAACGCCTCCACCTCCAGCCCGTCGTGCGTCTCCACATGGGATGGCAACGACAGCGACAACGGAGTCGCGTTCGGCAGCCACTGCCGCACCTCCAGGTCATAGGAGAACCGGATCCGGCCCATGGCGTCCTGCGTCAGCTCACCGACGCAGATGCCGTTCAGCAGGACCATCAGCGTGCGGCCGGGCATCAGGGGTTCCTTCGTACGGCGGCGAGGACCTCATCCAGGTCGATGGGATGGCCGGGAGGCATCGCCCGCCTGGACACGGCACGATCGTTGATCTCCATGGTGAGTCCCAGCACGCCCAGCGTCCGCATGACCAGGCCGAGTTCCAGCGTGTTCCGGCCGGCCTCCAGCCGGACGATCCACTGACGGCTCACTCCGACTTCGTCAGCCACTGCCTGCTGGGTCCGGCCGAGCGCGCGGCGCCGCTCGCGTATGAGCGCGCCAAGCTCCATAGGAGTTCTCGCGTACATAGCACCTCAGGGTTGTCAGCGTTCGGCGACATCAGCCTACTTGTCGCCGTACGGTGACACCAGCATATGGGCGGCTGCGAGTCCGGTCTGCCGAACCGGGTGGCGACCACCCCAGACACCCATGGACCGTCCTCCCACCAGGGCCCATCGGTCGAGCAACTACCGCTAAATCGCGCCGAACTGGCCGTGGCGGCCGGCGCCGGCGGCGAAGCGGGCCGCTCCCTCAGCGGCATCGGGCAAGGAAACCAGGCCATGGCGCAGCTCGTTCCGCATGGCCTCCTCCTCGCCGAGCCCGTCCTGCTCCAGCACCGACAGCCGGTCGCCGCGCAGGCAGGCCTGTGGGAAGCGGGCGATCTCACGGGCCAGCTCCTCAGCATGCCGCCGGCCCGTCCCGGTGGGGACGAGCCGGTTGGCCAGCCCCATCTCGTACGCCTCCCGCCCGCCCACCGGCCGCCCGGTGAGGATCATGTCCGTGGCCCGGGACGCCCCTATGAGCCTGGGCAGGCGCACGGTGCCACCGTCGATCAGCGGCACGCCCCACCGGCGGCAGAACACCCCGAACACCGCGTCCTCCTCCGCCACCCGCAGATCACACCAGAGCGCGAGCTCCAGCCCGCCCGCGACGGCGTGCCCGGCCACCGCGGCGATGACCGGCTTGCCCAGGCGCATCCTGGTCGGCCCCATCGGCCCGTCACCCTCCTCGCCGACATGGTTGTCGAGCGCCTTGAGGTCGGCCCCGGCGCAGAACGTGCCCCCTTCACCCCACAGCACCGCCACGTCGGCGTCGGAGTCCTCGAAGTCCCTGAACGCCTCCGCCAGCGCGTCGGCGGTCTTGCGATCGACGGCGTTGCGCGCCTCCGGCCTGCTGATCACCACGGTGGTGACGGGACCTTGGCGCTCCACGCGTACGGTCATGTCGGTCCTCCTCCGGGAACGTGCGGATGGTCCTCGGGGAAACGTGCCGAGCGTACGCCGAGGCCGGGGTTCGGGCCAGCGACAAGCCGCACCGATCGCCCGCGGGCGTCGATGCCGCGCCGCGAACTGACGTGCGGTCTCTGACCGTGGGGGGATGGCGGGTATCACTCAGGGTGGATGTGCGTGGAGCCGGCCGTTCCTACGATGGGCTGGTGGTGGTGACTCCCCGCTGGCTGTTGCCGGCCGGCCTCGGGCTGCTGATGCTGCTGGTCGGGTTGTCGTGGGTGCAAACGATCATGCGTGGCTGCGACTGCGTCTGGCCGTTCGCCGGAGGGGTCGCCCTGGTCGCTGTCTGTCTCGTCATCGTGCGGGCGGGGCCGGGCCGTCCCGCCGAGGTGGCCGGTCTCCTGGCTCCCGCGGCCATAGCAGCGCTCACCGGGCTCGCGGTCAACAGCATCGGCTGGTTCATTCTCGTGCTCTACATCGCGTTCGTCGCGCTGACCCTGCGGCTCTGGCCGGGCATCGTCATCTGGCTCGCCTCGCTTTCCGTGGTGGTCACGGCGGCGTTCACCTCGCCCGACCCCGGGTGGCCCAACTGGCTGGCCGCCGTAACCCTCGTCTTCTGGAGCGGCTGGGCCGCGCGTTACCGCATCGGCGTGGGCGAGCGGTTGCACCGGGCGGAGAGCGCCGCCGCCGCTGCCGCCGCCCTGGCCGAGCGGCAGCGGCTCGCCGCCGATCTGCACGACATCGTCGCGCACACGCTCGCCGTAACGGTGCTGCATCTGGGGGGTGCACGGCTGGCGTTGGAGCACGATCCGAAGGAAGCGGCGGCAGGGATCGCCGAGGCCGAGCGCCTCGCCCGGCAGAGCATGGCGGAGCTGCGAAAGGTGGTCCGCGTCCTTGCCGAGGAAGGCTCCGATCCCGCCGTGGTCGCTCCCCAGCCCACCGCTCCCCTGCTTCACGAGCTCGTCGAGGAATACCGGACGGCGGGTCTGGAACTCGAGTGGAGCGTCGACGGTGAGCTGCCGGCGGTGAGCCCGACGACCGGGATGGTGCTCTACCGGCTGGTGCAAGAGGCGCTGGCCAACGCGAGCCGCCACGCTCCGCGGTGTTCCGTCGAGGTACGGCTGCGCATATCGGAGGAAGGCGCCGTGCGCGCCACAGTCACCAATCCCTTGCCTGACGGCCCGCCCCGGCACAATGGCGGCATGGGACTTCGCGCGATGGCCGACAGGGTGCGCATCGTCGGCGGCCACGTCACTGCCGGCCCTGAGGACGACCGGTGGGTCGTGCGGGCGGAGCTGCCGGCATGATCTCGGTGGTGCTCGTCGACGACCAGGAGCTCGCCAGGGCAGGGCTGCGCACGATCCTGCGCCAGCCGTACGGATTCGACGTGGTCGGCGAGGCGGCCGACGGCCAGGCCGCGCTGGCCGAGGTCGCGCGCGTCCGGCCGGACGCCGTGGTCATGGATATTCGCATGCCGCGCATGGACGGGGTCGAGGCCACCCGTGCTTTACTCGCCGCGGATCCGGCGTCCCGCATCCTGGTGCTGACGACGTTCGGTGAGGACAGCGTTCTCGCGGCGGCTCTGCGGGCCGGCGCGTCGGGATTCTGCCTCAAGGACGCTCCGGCCGAGGACATCCAGCGCGCCGTCCGGGCGGTGGCGGCAGGCGACGGCTGGCTGGATCCCGCCGTCTGCGGGCGTGTCCTGCGACGTTATCGTACGGATCCGGTGACCGACCCCGACGCGGTCCGGCGGCTCGGCGAGCTCACCTCTCGCGAGCTCGACGTGCTCAAGCTCATCGGCCGAGGGCTCACGAACGCCGAGATCGCCCGTCATCTCGTGGTCGGCGAGGGCACGATCAAGACCCACGTCGGCCGGATCTTCACGAAGCTGGCGGTGCGCGACCGGGCCGCCGCGGTCGTCTTCGCGTTCGACCACGGCGTGGTCCGCCCCGGGGAGCCGCCGCCTATGCCTGGGGTCTGACTCCAGGTTCTGTTCCCGGCCAGACGACGGGCAGGGCCCCATCGGCAACCGTGGAGGCATGCTTCTTCAAGCCCCCCGTCGTCAGACCACCGCGCCCGCACTCCCGGCCTTCGCCTGGCGGACCACCGGTTCCATCGCGGGCGTCGTCGTGGTCACCCTGCTGCTGATGAGCCCGTGGTACGGCTACCACCGCGACGAGCTCTACTTCCGCCTGCTCGGTCAGACCCCCGCCTGGGGATACTTCGACCAGCCTCCCCTGACCCCGCTCCTGGCGCGGCTGTCCACGGAGCTGTTCGGGGACACCATCGTCGGGCTGCGGGTCGTCCCTGCGCTGTGCGCGGCACTGCTGATCCTGATCGGCGCCGCGATCACCCGCGAGCTCGGCGGTCGCACAAGCGCGCAGACGCTCGCCGCCGCCGGCCTCGGCACCGGGATGTTCCCCCTGCTCGCCGGGCACACCCTGCTGACCCAATCGGCCGACTTCGTGTTCTGGACGGCCTGCATCCTGTTCGTGCTCCGTGCCCTGCTGCGCGGCGACGGACGATGGTGGGTGGCGGCCGGCGCCATCGCGGGAGCCGCCACGTTCAACAAACACCTCATCATCCTGCTGATCACCGGGCTGGCCACCGGCCTGCTCATCACCGCCGGCCTGGCGGTGAAGGGGCCGCGTGCCGTCTTCAGCGACAGGTGGTTCTGGTCCGGGGCGTTCCTCGCCGCCGTCATCGCGTCTCCGAACCTTCTCTACCAGGCCGTCAACGGCTGGCCTCAGCTCACCATGGCCGCCACGCTCAGCGAACCCGTGAATCGGATCATGTTCGTGCCCATGCTGGTGGCGCTCCTCAGCATGGGAGCGTTCGTGATCGCCGTCGTCGGGTGGCTCTGGCTGCGCCGGCGGCAGGAAACCCGGCCGCTGGCGATCGCGTCCCTGGTGACGATCCTGCTCGGATTGGTGTCAGGAGGACGGGCGGACTATGTCGCGGGGAGCTTGATCTTCGCTTTCGTGGCCGGCTGCGTGCCCGCCGCCGTGTGGATGGAGAGCCGGGTCGCCAGGCGCCGGAGGGCGTGGTGGGGACTGCTCGGCTCCTCGGTCATCGGGATCGTCGTGGCGCTGCCGCTGCTCCCGCTGCCGGCGCTCGGTTACTCGCCCAACGAGGTGTCCAGGGAATCGGTGGGCTGGCCGCGCTTCGTCGCCCAGGTGGGCGCGGTGCACCGGGCGCTGCCGCCGGGGACGATCGTACTCACTTCGAACTATGGCGAGGCCGGTGCACTGGACCGGTTCGCACCCGACATTCCCGTCTTCAGCGGCCACAACGAGCTCTGGTACCAGGGGCCGCCGCCGGAAACGGCGCAGACGGTAGTCGCCGTCGGGCTGCCGCCCGAGCGGCTGCGGCAACGCTTCGCGCTCTGTGAATCCGCCGGGGTCATCGATCACGGCACCGGAGTCGCGAACGAGGAGCAGGGCCTGCCCATCACGATCTGCTCAGGTCCGCGGGCTCTGTGGACGACCGCCTGGCCGGACTACCAGCACGCGAGCTGAGGAGAAGAATCATGAGCACCGTCTTGGTCATCACGCCGACCTACAACGAACGCGACAACCTTCCCGGCATCGTCGGCAGGATCCGCGCGGCCGCACCCGCCGCCCACATCCTCGTCGTCGACGACAACAGCCCCGACGGGACGGGCCTGATCGCCGACAAGCTCGCCTCCGAACTCGACGGCGTGCACGTCCTGCACCGGGAACGCAAGGAAGGGCTCGGCGCCGCGTACCTGGCGGGCTTCCGCTGGGGACTGGCCCGAGGGTTCGACCTGCTGGTGGAGATCGACGCGGACGGCTCGCATCCGCCTGAGCGGCTGCCCGCCTTGCTGGGCGCGGCCGAACACGCCGACCTCGTCATCGGCTCGCGCTGGGTGCGTGGCGGCCGCGTGGCGAACTGGCCGCGGCGACGGGAACTGCTCTCACGGCTGGCGAACCGTTATGTGCGGGTGGCGCTCGGCCTTCCCGTCGCCGACGCCACAGGCGGGTACCGCGTCTACCGGGCCGCCGCACTCGAGAAGATCCTTTTCGGCGGGGTCGAGTCGCGGGGTTACTGCTTCCAGGTGGATCTCACGCTGCGAGCCGTACGTCACGGATTCATGGTGGCGGAGGTGCCGATCACCTTCGTCGACCGTACGGCCGGCGCGAGCAAGATGAACGTCGGTGTCCTCTTCGAGGCGCTCTGGCGGGTGACCGTATGGGGCACTGGTCTCTGAGGGCGGGGATGGCGTCCGGAGGCCGCGTTCGGACCGATCATGGTGCAAGCTTGGCGCTCCACGCGTACGGGCATGCGGCCCTTCTCGGGGAGTGTCGGAGCTCGGATTCTCCTCGGGGAACGTGCCGAGCGTACGCTGCACGCCAGGGTGCGGGCAGCACCCTAGTAACGGCGCGGCTGGGCGGCCCACGGCGAGGGCTGTGGGAAGAACCCTCCCGGGGCCGACGGCGGTGGCGGTGGAGCGACGCGACGGGCGAAGAGCGGAAGCACGAACACGCACAGCACCAGCATCGCGAAGACCCCCACCCCGGTCCACTGGTAGGCGCCTGCAACAAACCTCGCCGTCAGCAGCCCATTCGAATCCGCGACGACCTCCGCAGGGGAGCCTTCGCCGTGCCGTTCTTCCCACCCTGTCCGGATCTCGTGGATGCGTGCGTCCGAACAGCGGACCGTGTGCACATAGGTGGTCCTCATCCTGCCTCCCCGTGCGCGCGTGGTTTCTGTGTCGACCTCGGTCACCGCGCAGGCCTGCCTATCGCCGAGCACCGCCAGCGCGACCGTTCCGCCAGTCACGGGCGCCACGCCCATGAAAGCGCCCCACATCCCGCAGGCAAGGACCACTATGACCATCGATGCCACGGGCCGGACCAGAACCTGTCGCGGCCAGCCGACGAACAGGGCAACACCGACGGTGTAGCAGAGCACCCCAGCCAACCCGAGGAACACCGTGACCACCGTCAGGTGCGGGGGAAAAACGTGGATCAACGTGCCGATCATGGTCAGGGCCGCGGCGATGACGATGAAGATGGTTCCGGTTCGCTGCCTCATCGCCATGAGCGTAGAGAGGCGCAGTATAGATCAGCTATAGCGGGATGCCCGAGGCCTTCTTCGTTGTGGTCAGCATGAACTGCGGGTACGTGGCGACGTGGCGACGTGGCGCCTGAAGTCAATGCCACTCAGACTAAGTTGATCATCGCTTGAGCAGGAAAGACGTGGCGTCTCGGGCGGTTGTGACAGCGGTCTGGACGAAGATCCACTACGGTTCGTGATCGTGGCGCAGATCGGAGAAGAGTCCTCACGGCAGTTGCCGGACGCGGTTTCGCTGGGCGTGCTGGCGCGGTGGGTGCCCCGCGATGAGATCGACACGGCGGTCGCGGTGACCGGCAAGAAGGCCAAGCGCAGGGACGGCAAATTGCCGCCGCACGTGATGGTGTACTTCACCATGGCGATGGCGCTGTATGCCGACGGCGACTACGAAGAGGGTGCTGGCCCGGCTGACCGACACGCTGGCCTCCTGGCCGGACTGCTGGGACACCCGCTGGGAGTCTCCGGGGGCGAGCGGCATCACCCAGGCCCGGCAACGTCTCGGCCACGAGCCGTTAAAACAGTTGTTTTCACAGGTCGCGGTCCCGGTCGCGGACATGCTGACGCCGGGGGCGACCGGTCGCCGCGGTCGTGCCGCTCGGCGGCGTCTGCGATCTGGCCGAGGCGGCGCGGCTGGGCATCGGAGACGGCGCCGCGCTCGACTTCGTCGGCGGCACGCCTGAGGAACGGCCTGAGCTCTATGACCTGGCCGACCCGATGCGCCGGCTGCCGAGCGGGTCTCCGGCGCTCGTCGTCCACGGCACCGATGACGATCGCGTCCCGCCGGAGCTCAGCCGCCGGTACGCGCAGGCCGCGCACGAGGCCGGGGATCCCTGTCAGCTGCTCGAACTGGAGGACGTCGGCCACTTCGAGGTCATCGATCCGCGGACCGCGACATGGTCCACGATCGTCCAGGGGTTCGAGGCCGTGGTGAAAATGGGCTAGAGCGTCACCTCTTGCAGGCAGTCCGACTAATTGCTTCTTCCTCGGACGTCCGGCCTCGGCGTCACAGCCAATCATGCTTGGCCGCGTGCCAGACGAGCTGGAGCCTGGTCTCCACTCCAGCCAGACGGGTGAGCTGGCGCACACGCCTCTGCACGGTCCTATGACTGAGGCCGAACTGCTTGCTGATCGCGCGATCGGTGTACCCGGCGATGATAAGAGAAAGCAGCCGCTGATCCTCTGGGCCGAGCGTGTTTTCGGTCGCGGGAAAGGGCACTGCACCTGCCCACACGGTTTCGAACACCCAGTTGAGCACGCCCAGCAAGGTGCCCGACGTGATCACCAGGGCGGCGGGTTCAATACTGGCCGACATCAAGGGTACGAATGCCGCCCGCCCATCGAAGATCATCAGTTTGGTGGGCACGTCGGTCGCGATACGCATCAGCTCGCCGTTGGCGGCCGACCAGGCCAGCTGGTACGGATCGCCGGGCACGTCGATCATCGTGCGCTCATACACGGTCCGGTAGACAATGCCGGAGGCCATGGCCGCCCGCTGTGCCTGATTGTCGGCCGAGATCACGATCGGCTCCTTGGCCAGGCTCTTGACCTCCTCCTGGGCCGCGCGTTGCAGGTGCTGCCAGCGAGCCATGACCTCGGCAGCGCCGATCACGACCTCCACCGCCTCACGGGCGTCACGCAGGGCGGAACGCTCGCGATACTCCTCCATGAGGGTGGCTATGAACGTCTGCACCCGCTGCATCTCTCCGTGGCGGCGCAGCAGCCCGGGCCCGAAGGCGACGTCCGGCTGTACGGCGTGCAGCCGGTTGCCGGCCCGCCGGATGTACCCCTCCTTGACCAGGTGATCAACGGCTACGGAAACCGTTTCGGCGGGGCGCCCCAGGCGCTCTGAGAGGTCGCTCTCGTCGCTCGCGGGCAGGCGGAGCAGGGCGAGATAGGCGCTTTCCTCCAGGTCGTTAAGACCGAAAGTGTGTAACAAATCGAATCTCCCCTTCTTTGGAGTCTTGCGGATTCACGTGCCTGACGTATTGCCGCCGTGTCGCTGATACGTCACGAGAACTCCGTTGATCCATAAACAACCTTGCCTGACTATCACTGTCAGATGATCTCGCATTCGCGTGATCATCGAATCGTTCCGAGCCCCCCTCAAGGAGCACTGTGAATCGAAACACCAGGCGATGGCGCGCGGCCATCGCCGGCGTCCTCGCGGCCGTGGCCTTACCCCTGGCCGCGGGACCGGCCCTCGCCGACGACGACCCGACCGAGGCCGTTCAGGCGAAGACGGAGGCCCAAGTCCTTCAGGAGCTGGACAAGGAGGAAAAGGCCGTCTACTGGGTCCGGCTGAAGGACCAGGCCAACCTCCTCGCCGCCCAGCAGGCCACCGACAAGGTCGCCAAGGGCGAGGCGGTCTATGCGGCCAAGACACAGACGGCCGAGCTCACCCAGAAGAACCTGATCGCCCTGCTCGACCAGGAGCAGGTCGAGTACGAGTCGTTCTGGATCGTCAACATGGTCAAGGTCATCGGCGACGCCGCGACGCTGGAGCGGATCGCCGAACTGCCCGAGGTCGCCGCCATCGAGGCCGACGACGAGATCGCGATCGACATGCCCGAGCCGGGCAAGGACGAGCCCTCGGTCAACGCCGTCGAGTGGAATATCAGCGCCGTCAACGCGCCCAGGGTGTGGACCGAACTCGGAGTCAAGGGCGAAGGCATCGTCGTCGCCAACCTCGACTCGGGCGTCGACTACACCCACCCGGCGGTCAAGTCCAAGTACCGGGGCCTGAACGCGGACGGCTCCTACAGCCACGCGTACAACTTCTTCGACGCCACTGGTCTGTGCACCGGCGGCGTCCCGTGTGACAACAACGGCCACGGCACCCACACCATGGGCACCATGGTGGGCGAGAGCGAGGACGGCGCCAACCAGATCGGCGTGGCGCCCGGCGCCAAGTGGATCGCGACCAAGGGCTGCGGCACCAGCAGTTGTGCCCGTGAGCACCTGCTGGCCGCCGGCCAGTGGATCGCTGCGCCCACCGACGCCAACGGGCAGAACCCCCGCCCCGACCTCGCCCCCGACGCGGTCAACAACTCCTGGGGCGCCGACACGGTGGATCTGTGGTACACACAGATCGTCGACTCGTGGGTCGCCGCCGGGATCTTCCCGTCCTTCGCCATCGGCAACGCCGGATCTTCCTGCGGCACCGCGGGCAGCCCCGGCGTCTACCAGCAGAGCTACGCCAGCGGCGGGTTCGACAGCGCAGGCAACGTCTACACCTCCTCCTCGCGCGGCCCTGGCATCAATGGCGATATCAAGCCGGACATCTCGGCCCCCGCGGTGAATGTCCGTTCCAGCCTGCCCGGCGGCGGCTACGGGTCCAAAACCGGCACCTCCATGGCGACACCGCACACGACCGCCACGGTGGCGCTGATCTGGTCCTACTCTCCCGCGTTGCGCGGCAACCTGGCCGAGACCCGGGCCCTGCTCGACCAGACGGCCCTCGACGTCAACAACGTCACCTGCGGCGGCACAGCAGCGGACAACAATGTCTGGGGCCAGGGCAAGCTCGACACCTACGCGGCCGTCTCCATGGCGCCGCACGGCCAGACCGGCATCCTGGCCGGCAAGGCGACCTCGGGAGGCGAGCCCCTCTCCGGCGTGACGCTGAACATCGAGGGTCCGATCAAGCGCACGGTGGTCACCGGCGCCGACGGCGCCTACGAGTCCAAGAACCTTTCCGTGGGCGACTACACGATCACGGCGATCAAGTTCGGTTACGAGAAGGCGACGATGACCGCGACCGTCCTTGAGAACCAGACGGTCACCAAGGACATCGCACTGACGGCCGCCCCCTCGGGCAAGGTGAGCGGCACGGTCAGGAGCCGGGCCGGGGTCGCGGTCGGCGCCGCCATCACGGTGACGGGAACCCCGGTCACCGCGACCACCGACGCCGAGGGCAAGTACGACCTGACCCTGCCACTGGGCAACTACAGCCTGGAGCTCGCCTCGCCCGACCTCTGCGCCTCGGACGCGACCAAGGCGATCTCGGTCACCGGTGACATCACGGCCGACATCAATCTGGCCGACCGGGTCGACTCCTATGGCTACACCTGCACGGCAGGCGAGGAGCCCTGGGTCGAGGGCACCGACCCGGTCACCCTGACCGGTGACAGCAGCACCGCCACCTTCACCCTGCCGTTCACCTTCAACCTGTACGGCACGCCGTACACCTCCGGGCGGATCGGCGTCAACGGCGGCATCGTGTTCAACGGCACCACGCTGGGCAGCAGCAACGTCACCATCCCCGCAACCGGCACGCCGAATGCCGCGCTCTACGCCCTGTGGGACGACCTCTACCTGGACGCGGACTCGGGGGTCTACACCCGGGTCACCGGCACCAGCCCGCGCAGGACGTACGTGGTGGAGTACCGCAACGCCGCTTTCTACAATCCCCGTACGGCCCGGCTGTCCTTCGAGGTGCTGCTGGGTGAGGACGGCTCGATCGGCTACCGCTACAAGGACATCGACCCGACGGTCAGCCGGGAGACCGGGGACCAGGCCACCATCGGCATCGAGAACCACACCGGCACCGTCGCCTTCCAATACTCGCTGAACAAGCCCGTCCTGTCCGAAGGGCTGAGCATCGACTTCAAGCCCACCAAGACCGGCATCCTGTACGGCTCGGTCACCGACGCCAACGACGGCGAGGCCGTCGCGGGTGCCACAGTGACCGTGAAGTCGGGTGAGACGGTGGCCGGCACCGTGACGACCCTCGCCGACGGCACCTACGCCGCCCAGTACCCAGCCGGGGACTACCAGGTCGAACTGGCGGCGCCGCACTACGAGAGCACGACCAAGACGGTGACCTTTGAGGGCGCCGGGGTGGGCGAGGTCTCTGCCTCGCTGCGTACCGGCGCGGTAGCGGCCTCGCTCGACAGCCTCGAGGTGGTGGTCCCGGTCGCGCAGACGAGGACCAGAACACTGGAGCTCAGCAATCCCGGCCTGGGCACCGCCTTCACCGTCGAGGGCGCCACCCCGTGGCTGACCCTCACCCCGGCCACCGGGAACCTGGCAACCGGCGGCACGACCACGCTGACATTGGGGATCGACACCTCCGCCGCCGAGCGGGGCACGATCCTGGAGACCACCCTGGTGGTCACGTCGGAAAGCGGCAGGGCACCGACGATCAGCATTCCGGTCAAGGTCATCCTCCCGGCCTACCAGGCCGCCATCGACTCGGCCTCGAACACCTCCAGCGTGGACGCGGCCGGTGACACCTGGTACCAGGATCGGGCCTACACCACCACCACCGGGGTCGGCTACCTTGGCAGCACCTCCACCAAGTCCACCAGCCGCACCATCGCGGGCACAGACAACCAGACGGTGTACCGCACCAACCGGCAGGGCATGTACGAGTACCGGTTCGACAACGTGCCGAACGGCACCTACACCGTCGAGCTGGGCTTCGCCGAGGTTGAGAGCACCAAGGCCAACAAGCGCGTCTTCGACGTCCTGGTCGAGGACGTCGAAGTCCTGCCCAACCTCGACATCGCGCTGAAGGTGGGCACCTACACCGCGCATGCGCGGACCTTCACCACCGAGGTGACCGACGGCCAGCTCAATGTCCGTTTCGTCAGCAGCGCGGGCAAGCCGCTGGTCAACGCGATCAGGGTGACCGAGCGCGCCGACAAGTAAGTCCTGATCAGTCATTGGCCGGGGTCCCGTTCGGGGCCCCGGCCTCCTCATGTGCCCGCGTCATCGTTCGGCAGACGAAGCGGCGTCCCATTCCCCCTGAGCCGATAGGCGCGGCAGGCAGACCGGTAACGCGTTCACGGCCGGTTCGATCGAAAGCTTCTTCGGCATCGACGTGGCGATCAGCGTACTGCCCGCCGGCTTCGACGGCCTGGCCTGCAGTAAGGAGCACGCCCGGCTGATCCTCGCAGGCACCTCGACGGGACCCGGCTCCATGACGTTCCAACGGTCAAGAGAGACGAGAAGCGAAGTGGCGAGCAGAACAGAAGCTAACAAAGCCACAGAGCGCGGTCATCGCGTCGAGGTGGGACTGACCTTGCGCGATGACCGCGTTGCTGGTCGCCGTTACTTCACGACGGTGGCACCTCGGAGCAACTACTCCTCCTCGGCGGTCAGCTCCCCAGAACGGCTGGTTTGCGCACTACGGAGATCCTCCCGGGCCACCAGTAAGCACTCGGGATGGCGGTGTACCCGTTAAGATCGATGCAGTACACCCAGCCGGAGCCGACGCCTTGACGTAGGTAGACGCGCCTGAGGCAGGATTTGGCGACCCAGGAGCGAGGCGGGACGGTCGAGTCCCCCGACTGAAGGATCCTCATGAGTGACGACCACACCGACGCTCGAGCGGCATGGGCGCGCATCAACACCACCATCCCGCATTCGGCGCGGCTCTGGGATTTCCTGCTCGGCGGCAAGGACAACTTCGCGGCCGATCGCGAAGCCGCCACGAAGATGATGGCCTTGTTCCCTGATTACGCTGAAGTGGCCCGCTTGCAGCGGCAGTTTCTCATCCGCGCGGTCAGTTATCTTGCCGGCGAGGTGGGCATCCGGCAGTTCCTGGACATCGGTACCGGGTTGCCCACGGCCAACAACACCCATGAGGTCGCGCAACGGATCGCCCCGGATTCCCGTGTCGTCTACGTCGACAACGACCCGATCGTGCTGGTCCACGCCCGCGCCCTGCTCACCAGCACGGAGCAGGGGGCAACCACCTATCTGGACGCGGACTTCCGCCAGCCCGACGTGATCTTGCAGGGCGCGGCGGAGATCCTGGACTTCACCCGGCCGGTGGCGGTGATGATGCTCGGCATCGCCGGTCAGGTCACCGATGAGGAAGATCCGAAAGGCCTCATTGACGCCATCCTCGACCCCCTCCCATCGGGGAGTCACCTTGCGTTCACCGACGGCACGAACGTCCATCCCCCGCTGGTAGAGGCACTGCGCATCTACAACCAGAACGCGAACAACACCTACCAGCTGCGCAGCCCCGAACAGTTTGCGAGCTTCTTCGCCGGGCTGGACTTGGTCGACCCCGGTCTCGTACCGACCGCGGAGTGGCGCCCCGAACCAGACCGACGGGAGAAGCCAATCTCCGTGACCGTCTCCCTGGCGGGCGTCGCACGCAAGCCATGAACACACCTGGTCGTCCGAGCGCAGCGCGAGCCGGCCGATGGAGGCCATCGGGGACGGGCCGGCGCAGGGCCGCGTGTCCGGTGGCGTGAGCAGGGAACGGGTTGACCCCGTCCCCTGCCCGATTGCTCCGGATGGGCTATGACGTGGTGATACGGCCGGAGCCGGCCGCTGGGTAGGCGTTCGCCGTGATCTGGCCGCCAAGATCGGTGGTGATGAAGTCGGCCAGTGCCTGCTGGTAGGTGACGCCGACGGTGGTGAACGGCAAGCCTCGGAACGGATAGTGGTCACCGCCGCGGGCGCTGAAGTCGTTGGTGGCCACCGAGATGCCTGCGCCGGGGACGACCGCGGCGTCTCGCACGATCACGGTACCGTCGCTGAGGGTGACTGAGCGGACGCGGCTGCCAGGCGTCAACACGGTCCCGGCGTTGTCGACGACCTGGGCGGTGCCGGTTGGGTCGTAGACGAACGTGAAGCCCGCCACTTGCGCGAACCGCCCGTCCGCGGCGGGGATCTTGGACACCGCGTTCTCCAGGATCTCCTTGAACTGGTTCCGAGGCACGTCCGGTACGACCGAGACGAAGTTGCCGAACGCGGCAATCTGGAAGGTGGTCAGTTCGCTGATCGGACCCTTCTTCTTCCCAGTCGCCAGCAGCGCGTCCGCCAGCAAGTTACCTAGATTGGTCTCCTTGGTCCCGACGCCCGGGTCCCGGCGGCCTTCCAGCGCGACCGCGGACTGGCCGATGACGTTGGCCGCCATGGCGTTCTCGCCTACCAGACCGATCACGGCCGCCGAGTGGCCGCCATCCTTCCCTCCGACGACGCCTGGTACTGGGCGCCCGGCTGGCAGGCGGCCGAAGCCGAGGCCGAGGCCGACGCGGATTTCCGAGAGGGCCGCAGCCGACGCTTCGACAGCATGGAGGACCTCTTCGCGGAGAGCGACGCGATTCGCGGGGAGACATCGGCTTGAAGTACTAGCGATCCGGTAGGGCAAGGTGCGGCGTACTGCCCACGCACGCCGTCTCCGTGGGTCTCGCGGAGCTCTCTCACCTTCATGCCCCTAAGCTGAGGACCCGAGGGGGACTCCGATGGATCTCGACCGATTCTTCGCCGAACTCGCGAGCTGGTCCGATGAGCATGACGTCACGGTGGAGACCCACCGGTACGGGCCTCTTCCCGACCACGAAGCCGATCTGCGGCTGCCGCCCAGCGGGTCGCCGCGTGGTCTCGTCGTCGTGATCCACGGCGGCTTCTGGCGCGCCCGGTTCGGGCGGGAGATAACCCGGGCGCTCTGCGCCGACCTCGCCTCGCGGGGATGGGCGACCTGGAATGTGGAGTACCGGCGGGTCGGCACCGGTGGAGGCGTACCGGCGACACTCGACGACATCGCGGCCGCCCTCCGGCACCTTGACGAGCTCGGGCCGGTCGGCGACGTGCCGGTGGTGCTGCTCGGGCACTCGGCGGGCGGCCAGCTCGCGTTGTGGGCGGCCGGGACGCGACCGGTCGCCGCGGTCGTGCCGCTCGGCGGCGTCTGCGATCTGGCCGAGGCGGCGCGGCTGGGCATCGGAGACGGCGCCGCGCTCGACTTCGTCGGCGGCACACCCGAGGAACGGCCTGAGCTCTATGACCTGGCCGACCCGATGCGGCGGCTGCCGAGCGAGTCTCCGGCGCTCGTCGTCCACGGCACCGATGACGATCGCGTCCCGCCGGAGCTCAGCCGCCGGTACGCGCAGGCCGCGCACGAGGCCGGGGATCCCTGTCAGCTGCTCGAGCTGGAGGACGTCGGCCACTTCGAGGTCATCGATCCGCGGACCGCGACATGGTCCACGATCGTCCAGGGGTTCGAGGCCGTGGTGGCGAAGGGCTAGAGCGTCACCGCCCCCGCGACGAGATCGTCGAAGTGCTCCAGGTCGTCTGCCGGGCGGTCGATCCCGCGCAGCGGGCCGTGGTCGGCGAGGTGGGCGTCGGCGTAGAGGCGGGCGACCAGGGCCTTGCGGTCGCCGTGGCCCGAGCGCTGCTCCCAGCCCGCCTGTTCCAGCAGCAGGGCGGCGGCGTAGACGTCCGCCATGAGCTGGGCCAGCGGATACAGCCGGGCCTCGGCCGCCGACAGCTCCAGCGACGACCAGGCGGTGATCGCCTTGCGGAGGTCCTCGATGCGTTGCCGCACCAGGTCTCCGGAGCCGGGCGGGGCCTGGTCGACGGCCGCTTCCAGCCGCTCCAGGAACGGCTCGTGGGCGTTCTCGCGCACCATGGCCCGCCGTACGTCCAGGCACAGGATGTTGTCGCCGCCCTCCCAGATGGGGTTGACCTGGGCGTCGCGCAGGAGTCTGGCGACCGGCCATTGCTCGATGTAGCCGTTGCCGCCGTGCACCTCGATCGCGTCGCTGGCGGCCGTCACGCCGAGCCGGGCCGCGCGCAGCTTGATCAGGGCGGGCGCGAGGCGCAGCCGGGGGCCGACGTGGCCGTCGAAGACGAGCGCCTGCGCTGCCTCGACCTCGACGATCAGCTCGGCGAGCTTGCGGCGCATGAGCGGCTGGTCGATGAGCGGGCGGCCGAACGCCTCGCGGGCGCGGGCGTAGCAGATGGACTCCACCAGCGCGCGCCTGGCCACGCCGAGACCCATCATGGCCACGCCGAGCCTGGAGGTGTTGGTGAGCTTCATCATCGTCCCGAGTCCTGACCCGGAGCCCTGACCGGCCAGCAGGAACGCCTCCGCGTCGGCGAACTCGACCTCGGCCGAGGCGACCGAGCGGGTGCCGAGTTTGTCCTTGAGCCGCCTGATCCGCACCCCGTTGCGGGTGCCGTCCCGCCGTTCCCACAACACCAGGAACGGCGCCACGGCCCCCTCGGGGAGCCGGGCGAGCACCACGAACGCGGATCCGTTGGCGTTGGAGGCGAACCATTTGAAGCCGGTCAGCTGCCAGGCGTCCCCCGACGGCACGGCCGCGGCTTCCAGGGCCGCCAGGTCCGAGCCGCCCGTCCGCTCGGTGAACATCTGAGCGGCCTCGCCGGAGTAGAAGCCGTTCGCGAAGATCTCCCGCACCCGATCGCGTACGTCCGGCGGCGCGTGCTTCTCGGCGAGCTGCACCACCATGTCGCCGCCGGTGCCGAGCGCGCAGCCCATCCCGATGTCGGCCTGGTCGAGCAGGTACGTCCACGCGGCGGCGAGCGCCGCCGGATCCGCCCCGTGTGCCCGGGCCTCTTCGGCGAACGACGGCGCGGTGAAGTTGTCCTCCATGAGCGCCTGCCGGGCGGCCTGGAACGACGGCGGCATGACGACCTGGCTGACGTCTCTGCCCCACTTGTCGTACTTCTCCAGCCGCGGCGGATGGCGGTCGGTCTCCTCGGCGCACTCGGCGACGAGCCCGCCCATGAGCGCGCCCAGCCGGTGGAGGTGCGGCTCGGCCCAGGCGAAGCCCTCGCCCAGGTGCCGCCGCAGGAGCAGGTGCAGCGTGGGATCGCAGGCCCACCAGTTGCGCCCGGCCGCGCCTTGGTAGCGCTCGGTGGCGTAGCGGTCGCTGCGGTCGAAAGGTTCTACGAGATAGCGCCCCATGTCTGCGAGTGTTACATATACTCGACATGCGATGGAAGAGCGTAATAAAACCTTGAGTGCGCGGTCGGCCGTCCTGAGCGCGCTGCTGGGCCACCATCCCCCGCGCCTGCCGGCCCGCCATCTGGTGCGCATCGGGGCGTTGTTCGGCATCGCCGAGGGCACCGTACGCGTCGCGCTGTCCCGCATGGTGGCGGCGGGAGACCTAATCCAGGAGGACCGCTTCTACACGCTGTCGGAGCGGCTCGTCGAGCGCCAGGCCCGGCAGGACGAGAGCCGCGACCCGCACACCAGGCCGTGGGACGGCACCTGGGAGGTGGCCGTCGTCACCGCGGAGCGGCGCGCGCCCGCCGACCGAGCCGCGTTCCGGCACACGATGACCATGTTGCGCCTGGCCGAGCTACGCGAGGGCACCTGGCTGCGGCCCGCCAACCTGGTGCGCGCGTGGCCGGAGAGCGTCACCGCGCAGTGCACGCGCATCGACGGCCGCCCGCATCCCGACCCCACTCCCCTGCTGTGGGACCTCGACGGCTGGGCGGCCGAGGCCCGGCGGCTGGAGCGGGAGCTGGAGCGCGCCGACGGGCTGGCCGAAGGCTTCCTGGTGTCGGCCGCGGTGCTGCGCCACCTGCTGGCCGACCCGCTGCTCCCGGAGGAGCTGCTGCCGGTCGGCTGGCCGGGTGCGGAGCTTCGGGCCCGTTACGACGACTTCGACACCCGCTACCGCGAGGTCCTGCTCCGCCATCTCAAAGACTGATCCGAGGCTGCGGCTCAGAGCCCGACCCCGAAGATCACCCGCTTGTTCCTGAACTCGGTGACGCTCCACAATTTGCCGTCCTGCACGGTCAGGTCCTCGGGCCCGATGGGGAACGGCCTGGTCTGCAGCTTCTGGTCGGCGTAGACGAGCAGCTTGCCGTTGGTGGTGGCGCCGGCCGCCTGGCTGAGGTACCACTTCCCGCCGTGCGAGATCGCCCCCTGGATCTTGGGGTGCCCCATCACGAAGGCCTCGTTGGGCTCGCCTCCGGAGAAGGGGAGGTCCCAGTGCACCACCCGGCCGGCGGGATCGTCCTCCCAGTACTCGCCCGTGATCAACTGCGGCGTGCCGCCGCTGCGGTCGATCGACACGAATGAGAAGTGCGGCCCCGGCTGCGCGAGTTTCCAGAAGTCGGTCTGCGGGATCACGTACCGGTAGCCGAAGGCGTGGAACCTGCCGTCGTGCCGGCCGATCCGCGTGGGGTCGCCCAGGTCGTTCTGCGCGGTCCGCAGGTCGAGCAGGTTGTTCAGGTCGAAGACGCGCAGGCCCCTGACCGTGTCGGCGACGTAGAGCAGGTCGCCGTCGAGCGCGATGCCGCCCGCGTGGATGTTGATCGGCGCGTACGAGCCGTCCGGCTTGGCCGTCACCAGCAACGCGTGCTGATACTTCAGCGTGCGCGGGCTCAGGAACGACACCCTGATCCCCCGCTCGCCGGCCTCCGGTTTGAAATACCAGCTCGCCACGAACACCGGCACCCCGATGGAGCCGGACTCCTCACCGCAGGTCAGGCCCTGGGGATACCAGTCGGCGGTGTCCTGGTCCTTGGCGTCGAAGGCGTACCACTCGGCCGGCCTGGGCTGCATGGAGCCGAGCGCGCCGGCGGCCCCTCTGCGGGCCGCGGTCCTGTTGGCCTGTGCCAGCAGGGCCTCGACACCGGTCCCGCCGATCTCCTGCGCGAGCTTGGCGGCGCCCTCGGTCAGGTCCCCCGTCGCCCGGTTCAGCACGTATGGCGCCTTCTCGGTGGGAGCCATCCCCGTTTCCGCCATATCTCCCTCACCTTTCCCGTTTCTTTACCTAGTGTGACGGAACGGGAACGGCAATGGTTGCGGTCAGCGCCACAAATGCACAGGAAGTCCCGACAACGCCAGCTCGCGATAGCGCCGCACGAGTCGCTCCCGGTCGCCGCCGAAGCGCGCCAGCGCCTCCCGCTGCCACACCGACCCCGTGCGGCGCAGCCGGGTCCGCTGCTCGATGATGCCCAGCGCGCGGTCGGCGTCGCTCGGGGTCACCCCGGCTCCGAGCAGCCCCGCCCGCGCCTCGGGCAGCAGGCTGAGCACCAGGTCGGCGGCCCCGAACTCGCCGTCCGCCCCCGGCCAGGACAGCTTGGCGTCCAGCCCGTGCATGGCGGCCCGGTAGAAATTCTGGTACGCCTCCGCGAACCGGTAACCGGTCAGGTCCCGCTCGGCCTGCGACAACGTCAGCCCCAGCAGGAACGCCGTGTTGGCGGCCATGTCCGCGCACGAGGGCCCGGCCGGCAGCGCCCGCATCTCGATCCGCAGGTGCCCGCCGTCGGCCGGGTCGTAGACGGGCCGGTTCCACTGCCAGATCGTGCCCTGGTGCAGCCGCAGCTCGGGCACCTCGTGCGGCCCGGCATCGTCGTGGAGGTCGGGGACGATCGGCTCGTAGTCGCGCACATACCGCTCGAACAGCTCGTGCGCGCCCTCGCGCACCCAGTCGGAGCCGAACGTGACCCGCCCGTCCCTGCGCCCGCGCCGCTCCACGTCCCGGTCGTCGGCGGCCTCCTCCATCAGCGCGATCCGCGTCTCCTCCCACAGCTGCCTGCCCAGGAAGAACGGCGAGTTGCCGCACGCGGCCAGCACCGGGCCTATGGCGAGCTGGGCGGCGTTGAACAGCCGGGCGAAGCGCTCGGGCGGCGTGCGGATGTGCACCTGCCAGGAGGTGTTGGCGGCCTCGAGGATCACGTCCTCCACCGCCAGCTCCAGCTCGTCGATCTTGACCAGGAACGGCTCCAGCCGCAGCCGCCGGATGCCCCTGCTCAAGGCGCGATAGCGGTTCTGGTCGCTCATGGCGTTGACGGTGAAGTCGTCGGTGCCGAGGGTGGGCAGGATGCCGATGGGCAGCGCGCCGCCGCCCTCGACCGCGCCGTCCACCTTCGTCATCGTCTCCTGGACCTCGCCGCTCATCACTTCGAACGGCCGGCCCTCGAGCGGCGTCGGGGTCAGGTTGACCTCGACGTTGTAGCGGCCCAGCTCCAGCACCACGCGGGGGTCGCCGAGCGCCTCCAGCACCTGGCTGTTGCGCGGCAACGGCCGCCCGCGCTCGTCGATGAGGAACAGCTCCAGCTCGGCCCCGATCGTGGCCGGGCCCGCGCCGAAGCCGGGGGTATCGAGCAGCTCGCGCAGGACGCCGAGCTGCTCCTGGAGGCGTTCCCCGAAGCGGACGTACTCCGCCTCAGTGAATCGCTCTTTATCCAGATCTCGTCCCATCACCCCCTTCTGTCCGCTTTGCCAGATTTGACACCTCACCAGGGGAGCGCGCCGTCATCCTGCAGGTACGCGCCCGTCGGACCGTCCTCACCCAGCGTCGCGAGCCGCACGGCGATCGCCGCGCCCTGCTCGGCCGTACGGAAACCGGCGTGGCCGTTGAGGTCGGTGGCGCAGTAGCCGGGGTTGGCGGCGTTCACCTTGATCGCGGTGTCCTTGAGCTCCCTGGCGTAGAGGACCGTGATCATGTTGAGCGCGCTCTTGGAGGAGTTGTACGCGAGGAACGTGGCCTCCGCGAAGGGGCTGTCCGGGGCCGCGGCCATGCTCAGTGAGCCGAGCTCGCTCGACATGTTCACGATCCGGCCCGCCGCCGAGGTGCGCAGCAGCGGCAGCATGGCGTTCGTCACGGTGACGACGCCGAACACGTTCGTCTCGTAGACGTCCCTGAGCGCCTGCGCCGAGGCGGTGCTGGGCACGACCTGGTTGAGGTCGCCGGCGATCCCGGCGTTGTTGACCAGGATGTCGAGCGTGCCGTACTCCTGCTCGATCCACTTCGCGACGGCCGCCGCGCTGTCCTCGTCGGTCACGTCGACCCGCACGTACGGCAGCCCGAGCCGCTCGCCCGCGGCCCGCCCGCGCTCCTCGTCGCGCGCTCCCACGATCGCGGTGACGCCCTGCTCGGCGAGCAGCCGCGCGATCTCGTAGCCGATTCCCTTGTTGGCACCCGTGATAAGAGCGATCTTCGTCATGTCTCCACGTTCGCCCAGGCGAGAGCGGGTGCGGGAGAGACCTGCGGAAGCTGGGATCGGCAGTACCACCCATGACCGCACGGTCATGGCCGAGGATGGAGGCATGAACCGGGACCAACTCGCAGAGTTCCTCCGCAGCAGGCGTGCCCGCGTCAGCCCCGCCGACGTGGGACTGCCCAGCGGCGAGCGCCGCCGCACGCCGGGCCTGCGCAGGCAGGAGATCGCGCAGCTGGCCGGCATGTCGATCGACTACTACATCCGGCTGGAGCAGGGCCGCGGCCCGCATCCGTCGCGGCAGGTCCTCAACGCGCTGGCCCGGGCGCTGATGCTGACCCAGGACGAGCGCGCCTACCTGTTCGACCTGGCCGGGCAGCCCCTGGAGGCGCCGTCGATCAGGGAGGACGTGCCCGGCGGCGTGCTGCACTTGCTGGCGTTCCTGGAGGAGGTGCCCACCTACGTCCTCAACGCCCGCTACGACATCCTCGCGTGGAACCCGATGGCCAACGTCATCATGCGCGACCTCGACAAGCAGCCACCCGAGGACAGGAACGTCATCCGCTGGGTCTTCATGTCCCCCGACATCGCCGATTACCTCAACGACGAGGAGAAGGGCCGCTTCGCCCGCGCCTCGGTCGCCGACCTGCGGGCCGCCCTGGGGCGCTACCCGGACGACCGCAGGCTGCGGGCGCTGGTCGCCGAGATGCTCGCGCTCAGCCCCGAGTTCGCCGAGTTGTGGTCCCGGCACGAGGTCGAGATCCGCAGGGAGCAGCGCAAGCGCATCACGCACCCGCTCGTCGGCGTGATCGACATGATCTGCCAGGTCATGCCGGTGCCCGACCGCGACGACCTCCGTCTCGTGCTCTACACCACCGAACCCGGCTCCCCTTCGCACCAGGCCTTGCGCGAGCTGCGGCAACTGACTCTTAGCTGATCAGATGACCGCCGCGGAGATCCCACCTTCAGGCGAGGCAACGGCGTACGGTCGGCATGATTCCTGCTTAAAGGCGTAGGCGTATCCGTCCGCCCGTTGCAACAGTCGGACGTGTCGGTGGCTGATGCCTTGGACGATGCCCTGGGCGGTGGTGATGTTGAAACTGCCGGTGGCACGGACGGCAACACGACCGGTGTGGGTTCCTTGCTTCTTCCCAGTGGGGACGACGGCCGTTACCAGGTGGCGTAGGCGAAGAACCTTTTCTGCCGGGGCAGGCGGAGGCGGGGAAAGCCATGCTTGTCGGTGCGGGTGCGGGTATGGGTGCCGCGGCCTGCACACGCAGCGACCAGCACCGTGGACACGGTTTCGGTGATGGCATCGAGCTTGCCCACCGCCAGGGCATCGAAAGCGTGCGTCTTGGGCAGGCGGCTGCGGGTTCGGTTCCACTTGGCCCGGCCCCCAGAGGCCACGTGCGTGGGCAGACGGGCAGCCGATTGGACTTCGCCTCATTGCACGGCACGCAGGCCAGGGTCAGATTGGAAATCCGGTCGGTGCCGCCTCGGCTGCGTGGGTGGATGTGGTCGATGTTCAACGGTGCCCCCGCTGGCGGCGCAGTAAGCACAGCGCCGCCCCCACTTGGCCAGCAGGTACTCGCGGACCTCGGTCCCGTGCAGGGTGCCATGCTGGTACTCGACACCCTCCAGGGGCCTGCCGGCAGCGATGGCGTGGGTGTCGAAGGCGACCCGTTCCACATGCACAGCGCGCACCGGTGCCCAGCGAGCCAGCCGGTCCACCCACGAGACGGTGGTGGCCACGCGGTCCCGCAGAGATGGCGGGAGCCACCCCGAAGGTCGGGCCCGGTTGGCGAAGCGCGCCTTGCGGTAACGCACTTTCCGGGTGCGGCGACCGCGCCGATAGGCGGCCCGCTGCTGCATCTTCTTGCGAATGATTGCGCCGCGGTGGTCAAGCTGGATGCCGAACCGGGCGCGGCGCTCGCCGGCCTGCTCGGTGAAAGCGGCGATCCCAGTATGCTGGGAACCGGGGTCGACACCCAGCTCCACCCCGTCTATCTCCCTCTCGGCGACGGTGCGGTCCTTGAGACGGATGACGAAGGGCGTATGCCGGTGGACAACGGCCCTGCCTTGCTTCAGCAGCTTGCGGGCCCGCGCCGGGCTGCAGGGCTGCAGCGGCTGTCCGTGCTTGTCGAGCACGAACACATACGGATGGCACTCACGTGCCTGCTCCCGAACCTCATGGTCCGGGGTGACGCCCCCGGCGGCAGGTGAACTGCCGGGGGTCTCCTCTCGCACATGTCCCGCGCCGGGAGCCGCCCTGCGGCGGCCCTCGGCCCCCGTTTCGTCCCTGATCCCGGGGTTGTCTGCTGGGCCGAGTTCCAGCAGGCTGCTGAGGAGGCACAGCCTGGTGGGTCATCTGTCCTACGCGGAACGTAGCCAACTTCGGTCACCTCCTACGCGATGTTGGCTGGTGCTGGTAACACACGGGCCTCCAGCCCACATGGGCTGAAAGCCCCCGCGCTCATTCGAAGGGCGGGGGAATCCGGTTACGAGATGCGAGCGGTTGCGTGTCGGAGCTGCACCACCGACGGCAGGCCATCCTGCTTGGAGCGGCAGATCGCCATCGCGTACCCCTCCGTCACGAGGCTCTCACGGAACGCACACACTACCTGCCGTGACTGAGCTTTTCCATAGTATTTTCGAAGAGAGGGTTGTGGTTCACTCTCCCACCAGGCATTGCAGCACCTCAGCTGCAGGCTCAAAGGCTAGGCTGCACAGATGCGAGCGGTTGCGTTTGACATTTTCGGCGGTGAGCTCGACGTGCGCGAGCTGGCCGACCCAGCCCCGGCCGCGCACGGAGCGGTGATCAGAGTCGAGGCGACGGGGTTGTGCCGCTCCGACTGGCACGGCTGGCAGGGGCACGATCCCGACATCAAGGCCCTTCCGCACGTGCCGGGGCACGAGTTCGCGGGCGTGGTCGAGGCCGTCGGGTCCGACGTGCGCGGGTGGCGGGCGGGGGCGCGCGTGACCGTGCCGTTCATCTGCGCCTGCGGCACGTGCGCGTCGTGCGCCGCCGGTGACCAGCAGGTGTGCGAGCGGCAGACCCAGCCGGGTTTCACCCACTGGGGCTCCTTCGCCGAGTACGTCGCCGTCGACCACGCCGACGTCAACCTGATCGCGATCCCCGAGGACATGGCCTTCGCCACGGCGGCCGGGCTGGGCTGCCGCTTCGCCACCGCGTTCCGCGCCGTGTCCCAGGTGGGCGAGGTGCGCCCGGGCGAATGGGTGGCGGTGCACGGCTGCGGCGGCGTGGGACTGTCCGCGGTGATGATCGCGACGGCGGCCGGCGCCCGCGTGGTGGCCGTCGACATCAGCAGCGACGCGCTGCACCTGGCCGAACTGGCGGGCGCCACGCATTTCGTCAACGGGTCGAGAGGAGACGCGGCGGCCCAGGTCAGGGAGCTGACCCGGGGCGGCGCGCACGTGTCCATCGACGCGCTGGGCAGCCCGGCGACGTGCGCCGCCTCCATAGAGAGCCTGCGCCGCCGGGGCCGGCACGTCCAGGTGGGGCTGCTGCCCGGCGGGGCGACGCCGGTGCCGATGGACCGGGTGATCGGCCACGAGCTGCGGCTGCTGGGCAGCCATGGCATGGCCGCGCACGCGTACCCGCCCATGCTGGAGATGATCCGGGGCGGGATCCTGCATCCCGACCAGCTCGTCACCCGCACGATCGGGCTCGCCGACACCGGCAAGGCGCTGGCCTCGATCGGCTCGGTCCCGGGCGTCACGATGATCACCCCCCGGACGCCGCACTGAACGTCCGCTGCCGCAACCGGCCCCCCGTGCCACGTTGTTCCTGTGATGCGCCCCTAGGGTGAGCCGTATGGAATACATGCGACTTGGTGACACGGGCTTGAAGGTCTCGCGGGTGTGCCTGGGCATGATGAGCTATGGTGATCCGGCCCGGCAGGAGTGGGCGCTGCCGCAGGACCAGGCCGAGCCGATCGTGCGCAGAGCGGCCGACGCGGGCGTGACGTTCTTCGACACCGCCGACGTCTACAGCCGCGGCGAGAGCGAGGTCGTGACCGGCAACGTGCTGCGCGGGATCTTCCCCAGGCGCGAGGATTACGTGCTGGCGACCAAGGTCTATTTCCCGATGAGCAGGGGCGTCAACGACCGCGGCCTGTCCCGCAAGCACATCCTCGCCGCCATTGACGCCTCGCTCGACCGGCTGGGCACCGACTACGTGGACCTCTACCAGATCCACCGGTGGGACGACGAGACGCCCATCGAGGAGACCATGGAGGCGCTGCACGACGTGGTCAGGGCGGGCAAGGTCCGCTATCTCGGCGCGTCCAGCATGTGGGCCTGGCAGTTCGCCAAGGCGCAGCAGGTGGCCGAGCGCAACGGGTGGACGAGATTCGTCGCCATGCAAAATCACTACAACCTGCTTTATCGGGAGGAAGAGCGCGAGATGGTGCCGCTCTGCCTCGACCAAGGCGTGGGCGTGATCCCGTGGAGTCCGCTGGCGCGGGGCGTGCTGGCCCGGGCCGGCTCGGCGGCCACCACGACCAGGACGGAGTCGGACGAGCGCATCGACGCCCTGTACGACCCGGAGAACGACAAGCTGATCCTCGACCGGGTGGCGCAGGTGGCGGCCGAGCGCGGGCTGCCGGCTGCCCAGGTCGCGCTGGCCTGGCTGCTGCACCAGCCGGCCGTGACGGCGCCGATCGTCGGGGCCACGAAGGACCGGCACGTCGACGACGCGGTGGCGGCCGTGGACGTGGCGTTGTCGGAGGCGGAGCTGGCCTTCCTCGGCGAGCCGTACCGGCCGCGTGAGGTGCGGTTCTGACCATCCCGGATTGTCGGTCCGAGCCCCTAGGGTTGGGGCATGCGGGCTAATGAGGAGGCGGCGTCGGCGCTGCAGGAATACGCGGAGTTGTTCGCGCTCTGCGGCGGCGACGCCTTCCGGGTGCGGAGCTACCAGAAGGCGGCCAAGGCCATCGCCGGGTTCCCCGAGGACATCTCGGTCGTCGACGTGCGCAATGTCCCCGGCGTCGGCGAGGCGATCGCCAAGAAGATGGAGGAGTTCCTGCAGCGCGGGAGCTTCCGGCAGCTCGACGACCTGCGAGGGCGCGTTCCCGATGGGGTGCGCAGGCTGACGCGGGTGCCGACTCTAGGCCCCAAGACGGCGATCATGCTGTTCGAGGACTACGGCGTCGACTCCACCGACGCGCTGCGCGAGGCGATCTCCTCTGGCCGCCTGGACGGCGTCAAGGGCCTCGGCCCCAAGACCCTGGCCAATCTGCTCAAGGGCATCGAGCAGCTCGAGCAGTCCGGCCGCCGCGTGCACATCGGCGTCGCCATGTCGCTGGCCGAGCAGGTGATGGCCTCGCTGCCGGCCGAGCGGATCGCGTACGCGGGATCGCTGCGGCGGATGAAGGACACGATCGGCGACATCGACATCCTCGCGGTTGCGCCGGAGTCGATCATGGAGGAGTTCCGGGCGCAGCCTTACGTCGCCGACGTCATCGCGGCGGGCGAGAAGAAGACCTCGATCCGCACCACGTCCGGCATCCAGGTGGACCTGCGGGTGGTCCCGGCCGAGTCGTGGGGTGCGGCCATGCAATATTTCACAGGCTCCAAGGAGCACAACGTCGCCATCAGGGAGATGGCGGTGAAGAAGGGCTGGAAGCTCTCGGAATACGGACTGTTCGAGGGCGAGCGGGTGATCGCCGCCGAGTCCGAGGAGGACATCTACGCCGCGCTCGGCATGCGGTTCGTGCCGCCGCCGATGCGGGAGGACGGCGGCGAGGTCAAGGCGGCGCTGCGGGGCGAGCTGCCCGTGCTCGTGGAACTACCCGACCTCAAGGGCGACCTGCACACGCACACCGATCTCACGGACGGGATCGCGTCGCTGGAGGACATGGTGGCGGCCGGGCACGCCCGCGGCTACGCCTACTACGCGGTCACCGACCACGCGCCGGACCTGGCGATGCAGCGGATGACGTTGGACAAGGCGCTGGAGCAGCGGGGACGGGTGGCCGAGCTCCAGCGGAAATACCCGGACATGCGCCTGCTGCACGGCACCGAGCTCAACATCGCGCCCGACGGCTCGGTGGACTGGCCCGGGGAGATCCTGCGGGAGTTCGACGTGTGCGTGGCCTCGGTGCACTCCCATTTCGGGATGTCGCGGGAGGAGATGACGCGCCGTTTCATCGCCGCCTGCGAAAACCCGTACGTGGACATCATCGGGCATCCGACGACGCGGAAGATCGGCAAGCGGGCGGCGGTGGACGCGGACTGGGAGGCTGTCTTCCGCGCGGCGGCCCGCACGGGCACCGCGATGGAGATCGACTCATTCCCCGACCGCTCCGACTTGCCGTCGGATCTGGTGCGGCTGGCCAAGCACCACGGGGTCAAGTTCTCGATCGACAGCGACTCGCACGCGATTCCCCACTTGGCGAACCAGCGGTTCGGGATCGGGATCGCGCAGCGGGCGTGGTTGACGACGGACGACGTGATCAACACCTGGCCCCTGGACCGGCTCCAGGCCTTCCTGGGCCGCTGACCACGCCTCCCGGCCTCCCTATCGTTCCTCGAACGTCTCAACGCCGCGCCTTCATCCTGCCGTCAGCCGCTGGACCTGTTGGACGAGCCTGGCGCCGGCCGGTTCTGCAGGTGGGGGGGCCGGGTAGAAGGGCCCGAGGAGAGCTTGGAACGTTCCCGATGCGATGGGCGGGGGTCCGGGGTCGGCAAAGAGGGATGCCGAAGCCAAGCGAGAGGAGATTAAATGGTTTCCAGGTAGGGAATATCTGTTGTGAGGTGAGATCGATGGAGCAAGCCACTGCGACGATCGTGAAGCCGCTGCCCGACCACCTGTTCCGGGTGCACGGCGCGAGTGCCGAGATGCGGTGGGAGGCCATGTCGGGGCAGGGATACCACACGCCGATCGACCGGTTCTTCGTGCGCAACCACACCTCCACGCCGCTCATCGACGTCACGACCTGGCGGCTGCGACTGCACGGCGCGGGCATCCGAAGTCCGCGCGAGTTCGGCTACGACGAGCTCCGGGCCATGCCGTCCCGGACCTACGACCTGGCGATCGAGTGCGCGGGCAACGGGCGGCGCTTCTACGGCACGCAACAGCACGACCCCGCCCCGGGGACGCAGTGGGGCCTGGGGGCGATCGGGGTCGCACGGTGGCGCGGGGTGCCGTTGAAATACCTGCTCAAGCAGGTCGGCGTGCTTCCCGGGGCCGTGGACGTGTTGCCCTCGGGGCTGGATGCGCCGTTCGAGGATTACGGTCACGTACGCAGGCCGCTGCCGATCGACAAGGCCATGGACGACGTGCTGGTGGCCTACGAGATGAACGGCGAGCCGCTGCCTCCCGATCACGGATTTCCGGTGCGATTGGTGGTGCCGGGATGGGTGGGAATAGCGTCCATCAAATGGTTGGGCGACATCGAAGTTTCCACGACCAAGCTCTTCACTCCGTGGAACACGGTCTTTTACGCGGATGTCACCACGCAGCCCGTGAAGAGCGCTTTCGAGCTCCCCTGGAATGCCGTCCTGCCCATCACCGGGCCGCACATCCTGCACGGCCGGTCCTGGTCGGGGCGCGGCAGGATCGTGCGGGCCGAGGTGAGCTTCGACGGCGGGTTCCACTGGCGCGCGGCCGAGCACCACGGGCATCACCTGGTCGGAGCCTGGCTGCCGTGGCACATCGCGTGGGCTCCCCGCCACACGGGGCGATATGTGCTCATGGCCAGGGCGACCGACGAGACGGGCGCCACGCAGCCCATGGTCACACCCCGGCATCCCTTCGGCTATCACTTCGACGCCGTCGTGCAACACCCCATTCACGTTGTCATCGGATAGGTAATTGTCACCGATCCCGGCTGAGCTGGCGATTTCCTTTACCACGGTCCGGCGCACCTGAATTCATCTGAAAGACTCTCGCGGAAACCTTTCGGAAATGCCCTCATGTGATGCTGCACACACGCCGAAAAAAGGAGAGCAGATGCGCCAGCTGACCGCACTCGACGCTCAGTTCCTCAATGTCGAGACGGCGACCACCGCCGCGCACGTGGCCGGGCTGGCGATACTCGACTCGGCGAACGGGTCGCTCAACCGGGACGCGCTCGCGGAGTTGCTGCTCGACCGGATCCACTTGTCCCCCGCGCTCAGCCTGCGGCTGGCCGAGGTGCCGTTGGGACTGGACCATCCGTACTGGGCGCCCGATCCCGGCTTCGACATCGGCAACCACCTGTTCGAGCTGACGTTGCCCGAGCCGGGGAACGACTGGCAGCTGGCCGATGCCGTGGCGGAGATCCACGCCCGCAGGCTCGACCGGGCGCATCCGCTGTGGGAGATGCATCTGATCAATGGGCTGCCCGACGGGAGGGTGGCCATCTACACGAAGGTGCACCACGCCGCCATCGACGGCATCTCGGGCGCGGAGACCCTGGCCACCCTGCTCGACCTCACCCCAGACGGCCACCTCACCCGCCGCAAGCTCCCCACGACGGTCCAGCCGGTCAGCGCGAACGGCAGCCACGTGCCGAGCGCCGCCCTCCCCGCGGCCGGCCAGCGCGATCACGCCTCCGTCAACGGCCACGTCAAGGCCCTAGCCAAGACAGCCGGCCACGCCAAAGCGTCCGCCAAGGCCACCAGCCATGCCAAAGCGTCCGCTAAGGCCACAGGCCACGCCGAGGGCGACGGCCACGTCAACGGCCGGGCCACCGAGCCAAGCACCGGCACTGCCGACGGCCGGGCCGGCGGGTCATGCGGCGGCGTCCCCGACGGCGACCGGTTACTGCCGGCCGATGGGCACGGGCAGAAGGCGCCCGGGCTGATCGACATGCTGGCCGGCGCCGCCCTGCGCACCGCCACCCACCCCGTCCGCGCCGTGCGATCGGTCGTCAGAGCGGCCGGAGACCTGGACGCCATCCCGCTGGCGGCCACCGTGCCGGGCGCGAAGCTGATCGCCAAGGCCGCACGGGTGGTGGCCCGCGACCGGCCCAACCGCCCCGAGCTGCCGAGCCTCGCCGTTCCCCGCACCCCCTTCAACGGCCCCATCAGCGCCCGCCGCCACTTGTCCTTCGGCTCGCTGTCGCTCAAGGACGTCAAGAAGGTGGCCACTTCCAACGGCATGAGCGTCAACGACGTCGTCATGGCCCTGTGCACGTCGGCGCTTCGCTCGTGGCTGCGCGAGCGCGACGCGTTGCCGGAGGCGCCGCTGATTGTCGCCGTCCCGGTCGCGGTCCGTACGGCCGACGCCAAGGACCTGGTCGGCAACCAGATCTCCGCGATGATCGCCCCCATGCCCACCAACGTCTCCGACCCGCACGAGCGCCTGCAGGCGGTCGGCGCGACCATGGGCCGGGCCAAGCGGCGTTTCGCGCTGGCGCCCGCGACCTGGCTGAGCGAGCTGTGCTCGGTGCTGCCCGCTCCGGTCACGAGCCTGGCCACGCCGGCGATCTTCCGGCTGGCTGGCATGGCGTTCCCGCCGATCAACCTGATCATCAGCAACGTGCCAGGACCGCAGTTCCCGCTGTACCTGTGCGGCGGGAGGGTGCTGTCGTACTATCCGCTGTCCGTCCTGACCGACATGAGCGGCGGCCTGAACATCACCTGCTTCTCCTACGACGGCATGCTCGACTTCGGCATCGTCGCCTGCCCCGAGCGCGTCGACGACGTGTGGGGCCTGCTTCGGCACCTGCGTACGGCGCTGGATGAGCTGCTAGACGAGCGAGTGGGCGATGAGTTCCGCGACGGCCTCGGGGTCGATCTGGTGGCCGGTTAGCTGCCAGAGGTTCTCCTGGTAGAGCAGGATGGCGGCGAACGTGGCCGCCGCCACCTCCAGCCTGGCCGCGTCGCCCCGCGCTCCGGGCAGCGCCAGCTCCAGCGCGAACCTGGCCCGCCTGATCAGCTCCCCGTTGAGACGGCTGAGCCGTTCCTTGACCGAGCCGTGCGTGTCGGCCTCGCGGAACAGGATGCGCCGCATCGCCGGTGAGGCCCGCAGCGGCAGCCCGCGTGCGAGCCTGGCCAGCGTGCCCGCCGGGTCGCCGGGGACCGCGTCGACGTCGCGGCCCTCCTCGATGTGCGTACGCTCATTGACGAGAGCGACCAGTACGTCGATCTTGCGCGGGAAGTAGTCGGAGATCAGCCCTTTGGGCACTTTCGCGAGCCTGGCGATGACCGCAGTCGGAGTGGCCTCGTAACCGGAGCCCGCGAACAGCTCCTCTGCCGCGTCCAGGATGCGCGTTCGCGCGTCACCCGTCACCACAGCACGAACCATAACCCCACCTGCGGCTTCATCGCCATGCCGGGAAGCGTGGCGCTTTCCTGTCCTCCCCACTACGAGGCATCTGTGTATCATATGAGACAGATTTGTCTCAGATGATACGGGGGTGTCAAGATGGCGATGAGCCGGGAGCAGATCATGAGGGCGGCGATCCAGCACCTCAACAGGGACCCGTCCGCCTCCATGGCGCAGCTCGCCGATGCGGTCGGGATCAGCAGGGCCACGTTGCACCGGCAGTTCAGCAGCCGCGAGGAGCTGATGCTGGCGCTGGCCCGCCGCGGCCACGACGAGTGGGAGCGCGTGCAGCTGGCCGCCGGCCTGGACGCCGCGAGCGCCTCAGAGGACGGGGCGAGGCTGGAGAAGGCGCTGAACGCGCTGCTCACCGGCCTGATCGAGGTCGCCGACGAATACGGCTTCGGCCTCACCGACTACGCACTGGCCGTCCACCCCGAGTTGTCGCGCCGCGTCGAGGAGCTGGAGGAACGCGAGATCGCGTTCTACACCGCCGCCCAGCGCGCGGGCCTGCTGAGCGCCCAGCTGCCCGTCCGCTGGATCAGCGACGCCGTCTACGGCCTGCTCGTGGCCGTGCGAGACGGCCTGCGCCGCGGCGACATCGCCCGCCGGGACGCCCCCCGTCTGCTCCTCGAGATGTTCCTGCACGGCGCCGCACCCCGGAGGCAAGCATGACGATCACCACGTCGCCGGTCTCGGCGAAGCGGCGATGGGCCGGCCTGGCCGTGTTGTCGGCCGCCGTGCTGCTCGTGGTCATGGACATGACCGTGCTCAACGTCGCGCTGCCCGCCATCTCCGAGGACCTGCGGCCCAGTTCCATCGAGCTGTTGTGGATCGTGGACGCGTACGGGCTCGTGCTGGCGGGGCTGCTGGTCACGGTGAGCGCGCTGGGCGATCGGTGGGGTCGCAAGCGGATGTTGCTGACCGGGTTCGCGGTGTTCGGGCTGGCCTCGCTGGCGGTGCTGGCGGCGGACGCCCCGGCGGAGGTGATCGCGGTGCGGGCGCTGCTCGGCGTCGGCGGCGCCATGATCACGCCGTCTACGCTGTCCATGATCCGTAACTTGTTCCCCGACCCCGGCGAGCGGGCCAAGGCGCTGGGCATATGGTCGGCGATGGCCGCGGTGGGCGCCGCGTTGGGACCGATCCTGGCCGGGCTGCTGCTGGAGCGTTTCACGTGGCATGCGGCGTTCCTGGTGAACGTGCCGGTCATGGCGGCGGCGATCGGCGCGGGGCTGGTGCTGCTGCCCGAGTCCAGGAACCCCAGCCCCGGCCGCTGGGACGCGCTCGCCACGGTGTTGTCGATGGCCGGCATGGTGACGCTGGTGTACGCCGTCAAAAGCTTCGGCAAGTACGGCCCCGCCTCGGCCGGCGCCCTGCTGGCGACCGCGGTCGCGGCGGTGACACTGGGCTGGTTCGTGCTGCGCTGCCTGCGCCGGCCGGATCCGCTCCTGGAACTCCGGCTGTTCCGCAGCGGCCCCTTCTCCGCCGGGGTGACGACGGCGCTGACCACCGCGATCGCGATGGGCGCGGTGTTGTTGCTGCTCGCGCAGTGGATGCAGCTGGTGCAGGGCTACTCGCCGCTGGAGACGGGCGTGCGGCTGCTGCCGGCGGCGCTGGCCGCGCTCGTGGCCTCGCCGCTGGCTCCGTCGCTGGCGGCCAGGATCGGCGCCCGTACGGTGCTGGCGGGCGGGCCGGCGGTGACGGCGGCGGGGTTCCTGCTGCTCTTCCTGGCGCCGGCGCCGCTGGACTACTGGCCGGTGGCGGGCGCGCTGACGCTGATCGGCATCGGGAACGGCGCTCTGGCGATCGCCTCCGCGGTGATCATGTCGGGTACGCCCGCGGCGAAGTCGGGCAGCGCGGCGGCCATCGAGGAGACCAGTTACGACATCGGCGGGGCGCTCGGCGTGGCCGTGCTCGGCAGCGTGGCGGCTGCCGTCTACCGCGGCGGGCTGGACTACGACGGGCCGGCCGCCGCGGTCGCGCGGGAGTCCCTGGGCGGCGCGATCGACGTGGCCAGGGAGCTGGGCGCGGAAGGCTTTCAGCTGAGCGCGGAGGGCGTGCGGCTGGCCGAGCAGGCGATGGCGGCCTTCACCCACTCGCTCGCTCTGACCAGCGGGGCGGGCGCGGCGTTGATGCTGGCCGGCGCGGTGCTGGTGTGGTTGCTGACGCCGCGCGGCCTCGACCTGTCCGCCGGTCATCGCTGAGCCGCATCCGAGGCGCGCCGCTGCGCGGGGCCGCCGGGGACCGACGCGCCGACCAGGCAATCGCGTCATCGGAGTGCCATCGAAGCCTCCTCATGGGATGCGCGGATAATGGCGGGATGAGATCAGTAGGTACCACGGACCTGTCCGTTTTCCCGATAGCGCTCGGCACCAATGTCTTCGGCTGGACGGCGGACAAGGAGACGTCGTTCGCGGTCCTCGACGAGTACGTCGAGAACGGCGGCAATTTCCTCGACACCGCCGACGTCTATCCGTACTGGGCGACCGGCGACTCCGCGTCCGAGATGATCATCGGTGAGTGGCTGGCCCACCGGCACAACCGCGACTCGCTCGTCCTGTCCACCAAGGTCGGCATGCTCGAAGGGCTCCGGGGCCTGGCCCCGGCGACCATCCGCACGGCGGTCGAGGACTCGCTGCGGCGGCTCCGTACCGACTACATCGACCTTTACTGGGCACACGTGGACGACCACGACACGCCGATGGTGGAGTCGCTGGCCGTCTTCGACGCGCTGGTGCGCGAGGGCAAGATCCGCTACGCCGGCGCGTCCAACCACAGCGCCGCCCGGCTGGCGGAGGCACTCAAGATCTCCGACGAGGAGGGGCTGGTCAGATACGTCGCGCTGCAGCAGGAGTACAACCTGGTCGAGCGTGGCTACGAGGGCGAGCTGCGGGATGTGGTGGCCAAGGAGAGGCTCGGCAGCACGCCGTACTTCGGGCTGGCGCGCGGTTTCCTGACCGGAAAGTACGCGCCCGGCGTCACCGTCGAGAGCCCGCGGGCGGGCAAGGCCGGCGAATACCTGGCCACGGAGCACGGGCGGCGCACCCTGGAGGCGCTGACCAAGGTGGCGGCCGAGCGTGTGGTCCACCCGGCCTCGGTGGCGCTGGCCTGGCTCGCCGCCCAGCCGACGATCACGGCGCCGATCGCCAGCGCGCGCAGCGTCGAGCAACTGCAGGCCCTGATCACGGCCGCCGAGCTGACGCTGAGCGCGGAGGAGCTCGCCCTCCTGGACGAGGCCTCCCGCCCCTGACCGCACCCCGCCGGGGTGGGCTCGTCGGCAGGCCGGTGCGCCAAGGAACACACGCACCGGCCACCGCCCCGCCCGCTGGACGCGCGCCCGACGCGCCAAGCGCACGACAAAGGCGAGCGGCAGCACGTGCGGCCGAAGGGACCGGTGCAGCCGAAGGCGGATGCGGGGTGGGGAACCGAGCCCGTCGGGGCATGGGTCAGTGGGTGCGGTTGACTAGAGCGGCGCAGAGGGTGCGGAGGTCGGTGGCGTTCGGGAGGCAGGCGTCCAAGGAGTCCAGGGCCGCCGACACATACCGGTCGGCCATGGCCTGGGCGGCGGTGCGGCCGCCGGCCTCCTCAACGAGGCGGGCGGCCTGTCGTACCGACTGCTCGTCCTTGACACCGGCCGACAGGACGGCCGACAGCTCACGGGCGGCCGGCGAGTCGGTGGCGAGGGCGGCGAGGACCGGTAGCGTCTTCTTGTCGCGCCGCAGGTCGTTGTGGACCGGTTTGCCGGTGATGCGAGGATCGCCCCAGATGCCGAGCATGTCGTCGGCGATCTGGAAGGCCACACCCAGGTCGCGGCCGACGGCCCACATCCGGTCTGCGACCTCGGGCGCACCCCCGCCCAGAGCCACGCCGGCCGCCGCGGCGGCCCCCAGCAGGCTGCCGGTCTTGCCCGCGGCCATCTCCGTGTACTCGCCGATGGTGACCTCTTTGTGCCCGCGCCAGGGCCGGTTCTCGAAGGCCATGTCGGCGCTCTGCCCGTGCACGAGCTCGACCAATGCCGCCGACAGGAATTTCATGGCCTCCGGCGTCCCGGCGAGCTGCTGGACGGCCAGGGCGAGAAGCGCGTCGCCGGTGAGCAGCGCAGGCCCCACGCCGTACGCCTTCCAGAGCGCCTCGCGGTGCCTGCGCCGCTCGTCGTGATCGATGATGTCGTCGTGCGCCAGCGAGAACGCGTGCACCAGCTCCACCGCGACCGCCGCCGGCAGCGCCGACTCGGCCGGGGCTCCGACCGCCTCGGCGCTGAGCATGGCGAGGGCAGGCCGCACGCCCTTGCCGCCGTCCCCGTGGTACGGCCTGCCATCCGCGTCCGACCAGCCCAGCGCGAACGCGGCCATCCTGGCGCCCCACGGATGCAGGACCGAGACGGCCTCGCGGAGCGCCGGCTCGAGCAGACGCCGGTAACGCTCCATGACGCCGCCGCCCAGTGGGCCGGCGGGCGGATGGCTGAGATTCAAACGGAACTCCTACCCAAGTACGATCTTGAATCTACATGCATAAGCATGTGATACTCCACCTCAACGGTTGACATTTGTCAGGAAATGTCCGTGATGTGAGACGGACACCGTATGCGATGGAGGAAAAACAGTGGCGATTGACGCCGCTCCCACCAGAACGTTGCCTTTCCTCCGTAGGCTCACGAGACATGCGCGCGTCCCCGTCAACGCGTTCGAAGAAGCCGGCATGCAGGCCAACGGGGATCTCGTCCGGCTGAGCATGGGCCCCTTCCGCCCGTATCTGGTGACCCATCCCGACCACGTCCAGCACGTGCTCGCCAGGAAGCAGCCGAACTATGTGCGCGAGGGCATGTTCTGGGACCCGCTGGCCCCGCTGCTGGGCGAAGGCATCCTGTCGGACGGCGAGAGCTGGGCGGAGAGCCGCAAGATCCTTCAGCCGCTGTTCACGGCCAAGTACGTGAACTCGCTCGCCGAGCGCATGGCCGAGATCATCAACGAGCTCATTGAGGAGACGATCACCCCCGGGCGGCCCTTCGACGTGGCCAAGGGCGTGTCCGCCATCGTGCACCCGACGATCGTACGGCTGTTCTTCGGAGCGAAGATCTCCGTGGCGGACATCAACCGACTTGTGCCCGCATACGACGTCGCCGTCACCGCCAAGGCCATCCGCCTGCTGATGCCGTTCGTGCCGGAGCTGTTCCCGATGCCGGGCGATCAGTCGTTCAAGCGCGCGATCAAGACCATCGACGAGGTCGTCTACCCACGCATCCAGCAGGCCAGATCGCAGGACCAGGAGGGGGACGACGTCGTCTCGAGGCTGGTCAAGGCCCGCCAGGACATCGAGGGTACCGACGGCGACAGGCGCATCAGGGACGACCTGGTCGCCATGCACGGGGCCTCGACGGAGACCTCGGCGACCGCGCTGACCTGGGCCTGGCCGGTGCTGCAGGCGTACCCGCACGTCGCCGCCAAGCTGTACGAGGAAGTCGAGCGGGTGGTCGGCGACGACCCCGTCAGCACCTCGCACCTGCCCGACCTGGTCTACCTCAGAATGTTCGTCACCGAATTGCTACGGCTCTACCCGCCGGGCTGGATCCTGCCGCGCAAGGCGGTCGAGACGGACGTCGTCGACGGGGTCACCATTGAGGCCGGCTCCACCGTCATGCTGAGCCCTTATCTGACGCATCGGCTGCCGCGGTTCTGGGACCGGCCGCTGGAGTTCGACCCCGAGCGCTTCGCGCCGGGGAACGAGGCCAAGCGGCACCGGTACGCGTACTGGCCGTTCGGCGCGGGCCCGCATGTGTGCCTCGGGCAGCACCTGTTCATGATGGAGGCGCCCCTTCTGATCGCCGGCATCCTGCGGAAGTACCGCCCGATCGTGCACCACGACGGCTCCGTGACTCCCCGGCTGGCCTCCTCGCTGCGTCCCACCGCCGGCCTGTCGATGACGCTGGTGCCGGTGGGACGGCGGTGAGCGACTACTTCGAGACCGGGCGAACGTGCGCCCTGGCCGTCGCGAGCGGCCGCGAACTGGCCAGGTTCGCGACCCGCTACGACGGGCTCTTCCCTGAGAAGTCGTTCGACGCCGGGCTGTACGGCGCGCTGGCCATGGCCGGCGCGTTCTGCGCGCCCTGGGCGACGGTCGAGGGCCTGCGCGCCGTGAACCGGGCCTCACTGCTGGTCTTCGCCCTGGACCGGCTGATCGACGAGGAGGCGAGCTCGCGAGAGCAGGTCGGCGCCCTGGTCGGAGAGTGCCTGGCCGCGGCGGGCGGGGCCGCGCCCGAATCACAGGCGGCCGCCTTCGTCGCGGACCTGCGATCGGACTTGGCCGCCCCGCCTGAGCTCGACCGCGCCTGGCGCGATCAGCTCGAACGCATGCTTCGCGCCATGGCGCGCGAATGGGACTGGAGCGGCTCCGAGCGCCCGCCCACCAGGCAGGAGTACCTGGCCAACGCCGACAGCTGCGGCGCACTCTTCATCGGCCTGTCGCACTGGATTCACACAGGGCTGGTCGAGGCACTCGGCGACCTGGACCGGCTGCGCCCGGCCGCCGACGCCGTGCAGCGCTGTCTGCGCCTGCTCAACGACCTGGCCACCCGGCGCAGAGAGTCCGGCTCAGGAGACGTCAACGCATTCACGCTGGGAATGGAGCTAGACGAAGTGATCGAGCGGCTGTCAGAGCTGACCGAGGACGCGACCGAGCTGATCGAGCCGCTGCGGAACGCGTACCCGCGCGCCGCGGAGTACCTCGCCTGGCAGATCCACTACAGCGCCGGCTTCTACGGCCTCTCCGACTTCTGGGCCGAGTCGTGATCGACGTCTTCCGCGAGGCCAATGACCTCGTCTCCGGGCTCATGGCCAAGCCCTGGGGCCAGGTATCCCCCTCGGTCTACGAGACCGGGCGGCTGGTCACGATCGCCCCCTGGCTGGTCGGGCAGCGCGAGCGGGTGGCGTACCTGCTGGGCGAGCAGCGCGACGACGGATTCTGGGGCGCCCCCGACGGCTACGGGCTCGTGCCCACCCTGAGCGCCACCGAGGCACTGCTCACCGCTGCGGCCCGGGGCGATGGCGATCCGGCCGTGCTCATGCCGGCCGCGCGCGCTGGGCTGAAGGCGCTGCGGTCGATGCTCCAGGAGCCACGCGAGCTGCCCGACACGCCGGCGATCGACCTGATCGTGCCGTACCTCGTCTCGCTCATCAACCACCACGGGTGCGCTGAGCCGCTGCCCCTGCCACCTGGCATGGACGGCAGGCGCCTCGGCATGGTGCGGCACCTTCTGGAGTCCGGCGGCGAGCCGCCACAGAAACTCCTGCACGCCCTCGAGGTGGTGGGCGCAACGGCTTCCATCACCAGCGCCGTGAGCCCCACGCCTATCGGCACTGTCGGTGCCTCACCCGCGGCGACGGCCGCCTGGTTGGACACTGTTGCGCCGCCCGACTCGGCCGACTTGGCCAGGAGGCACCTGGAGGCGGTAGCGAAGCGGTACGGCGGGCCCGTCCCCGTCGGGCTGCCCATCACGGTCTTCGAGCGCGGCTGGGTGCTGAGCTGGCTGCTCAGGGCAGGCGTGCCGGTGGAGCTGCCACCGGAAATGACCGCGGACCTGCGGGCCGCGATCGGCCCGAACGGCACTCCCGCCGGGGCCGGGCTGCCGGCCGACGCCGACACGACCAGCGTCGCGCTCCATGCGCTCGCGCTGCTCGGCATGCCGTGCGAGCCCGAGTCGCTCAAGGCCTTCGACACCGGGGAGCACTTCTGCACCTGGCAGGGCGAGGACGGCTTCTCGGTCAGCGTCAACGCCCATGTGCTCGACGCGTTCGGGGAGTACGTGCGGGCCAGGCCGGAGACGGCGGGCACGTACCGGCCTTTGATGGCGCGCGTGGCGTGCTGGCTGGCCGTGCGGCAGCGGCCCGACGGGAGTTGGAGCGACAGGTGGCATGCCTCCCCCTACTACGCCACCCTCAGCTGTGCTCTGGCGCTCGGCGAGTTCGGAGGGCCGGAATACGCGGACACAGTGCGCGCCGCCCGGGAATGGGTACTGGCGACCCAGCGCGACGACGGATCATGGGGCCGGTGGACGGGCATACCGGAGGAGACGGCGTACGCTGTGCAGACACTGCTGCTCTCAGGGCCAGAGCCGGACGAACGGTGCCGGCAGGCGGCGGCGCGTGGCTACACGTTCCTCACCCATGTAGGCGATTTATCGGATTACCCTCCGCTGTGGCATGACAAGGACCTTTACACGCCGACGGCAATTGTCCGCGCAGCGGTGCTGGCCGCCGCACACGTAACCCAGCGTTCATCTGGAAGGAGAATTTCGACCGAAAAGTAGGACATAGCGGCCTAATGGCGCTCTTTCGTGTTGAGTGAGCATTGTTGCGTTGCTAGGGTGACCCGAGTGTCAGATTCCTGGGATGCCCATTTCTTCCTTTTGACATGGCACGCTGACCGCGCTGCTTTCTCTCCGGGTGGCCTCGATGCGCTTCCGTAACGCCAGTGTCCGGGCAAAGGTCACGGCACTCATCGTCTCGCTCGCCTGCCTGTGGGCGTTCGCCGCCTGGGTAACCCTGCGAGAGGGCGTGAACCTGCTGTGGGCCGCCACGGTCAACAGCAACGTGGTCGACCCAAGCGAGCCACTGCTTATCGAGCTCCAGCGCGAGCGCCGCCTCACGCTCGCCCGGCTGGGCGCGAACATGCGCGAGGTCGACCAGCCGATGCGTGCCCAGCGGGCCAAGACCGATGCGCTGACCTCCGAGTTCGACTCCGCATCCCAGGCCGCGGCGGTCGAGTTCGCCATGGACGACGCACTCCGCCGCCGCCTGGCCGAGGTCAAGGGTCAACTCGGCAAGCTGGCGGCCACCAGGGAGTCGATCGACGCGGGCACGATCGACGCCGCGCAGGCCGCAGCTCAGTACAACGCCGTCATCGACTCCTTCTACCGCATGTACGACTCGGTGGCCGAGTTCGACGACAAGGAGATCGCCAAGGACGGCCGAACGCTGGCCGAGATACACCACTCGCGGGAGCTGTTCGCCCGCGAGGACGCGCTCCTGGCCAGTGTCTTCGCCAAGGGCGGCTTCACCAGGACCGAGCACGCTGAATTCGTCGAGACCGTCGGCATCTTCCGCTACACGTTGAGCGAGGCGCTGGCGAAGCTGCCGGCAGAGGACCGGGCAGCCTTCGACGCCTGGCTCAAGACCGCGCCGGTGTCCCGGGTCCAGGCCATGGAGGCACAGCTCATCCGGCACAACCCCGCCGTGGACTCGCTGCCGGTGAGCGGCGAGGAGTGGCGCAAGGCTGCCGACGCCACGCTAACCAGCATGCAGACAGTCACGCTCGCTGGCGGTGACCGGCTGCTCGAGCGGATCACGCCCGTCGCGGTCGGCGTCATCGTACGACTGGTGCTCGCCGGCGGTCTTGGCCTGATCGCCGTTATCGCCTCGATCATCCTGTCCATCACCACCACCAGGCAGCTGCTCGCCCAGCTGCGGAAGCTGCGCGACGCCGCGCACGAGCTGTCCGACGACCGGCTGCCCGGCGTCGTCGAGCGCATCGGTCGCGGCGAGGAGGTCGACCTGGCCAAGGAGGCGCCGGACCTGGACTTCGGCGACGACGAGATCGGCCAGGTGGGCCAGGCGTTCAACACCGTGCAGCGCACCGCGATCAGCGTCGCGGCCGAGCAGGCCGAGCTGCGCCGCAGCATCCGCGACATCCTGCTCAGCCTCGCCCGCAGGACGCAGGGCCTGGTGCACCGGCAGCTCACCGTGCTCGACGTGATGGAGCGCCGCGAGACCGACCCCGAGGAGCTGAAGGAGCTCTTCCGGCTGGACCACCTGGCCATCCGCATGCGGCGCAACGCGGAGAACCTCATCGTGCTCTCCGGTTCCTCCCCCGCCCGCACGTGGCGCCGGTCGGTCCCCATGGTCGACGTCGTGCGCGGCGCGCTGGCCGAGGTCGAGGACTACACCCGGGTCACGCTGCTGCCGATGGGCGAGGTCGTGCTCATCGGCCGGGCCGTCGGTGACGTCGTGCACCTGCTGGCCGAGCTCATCGAGAACGCCGTGTCGTTCTCGCCTCCTTACACGAACGTGCAGGTCAGCGGCCAGCTCGTGGCCAACGGGTACGTGATCGAGATCGAGGACCGGGGCCTGGGTATGAAGCCCGAGGACCTGGAGGCCGCGAACGAGCGCATCGCGAACCCGCCCGAGTTCCGCATCACGGGCACCGCCCGCCTGGGCCTCTACGTGGTCAGCCAACTGGCCAAGCGGCACGACATCCAGGTGGTGCTCAAGGCGTCGCCGTACGGCGGGACCACGGTCGTGGTGCTGTTGCCGCAGGAGCTCGTCCAGCTCGACCCCAGGCCGGAGCCGCAGCGCGGCGACGGCGGGGAGCGGCTGCCGCGCCGGCCGACGGCGGTGGCCACGGTGGCCCGCCCCGCCGCCGGAGAGATGGCGCGCCCCGCCGCCGGGGAGAACGTGCGCACGCTCAAGCCCGCCCGCCCGGTCCCCGCCTCCGTTCCCGAGCCGGCCCCAGCACCTGCACTCGAGCCGGCCCTCGCATCAGTACCCGAGCCGCCAGCCGAACCGGAGCAGCAGCCCGTGGCCGAATTCACACCGTCGGGGCTGCCGCTCCGCGTGCCCCAGGCGAACCTCGCGGCGGCGCTGCGCGAGGACACGCCCACGCTGCCAGACCACGAGGAGGACGATGACGAGCGCTCCCCGGAGGAGATCCGCGCGATGATGGGATCTCTTCAGTCAGGCACCCGCCTTGGCCGTACGCAGGCGGCCAAGATGCTGGATGAACAGCCGGGAGGCGACGCACCATGACCCCCACCGCGGGCACCGATCTCAATTGGTTGCTCGACGACCTCGTCAGCCGCGTCAAGGAGGCCGACCACGCCATCGTGCTGTCCTCCGACGGCCTGCTGATGGCCTCCTCGGCCGGGTTGCAGCGCACCGACGGCGAGCATCTGTCCGCCGTGGCCTCCGGGCTGCAGAGCCTGGCCAAGGGCATCTCGGAGCACATCTCCGGCGGCGCGGTGCGGCAGACGGTCGTGGAGTGGAAGAGCCAGTTCCTCATCGTGACCACGGCGGGCGAGCGTGCCTGCCTGGCCGTGTTGTGCGCGCAGAACGCCGACATCGGGCTGATCGCGTACGAGATGGCCATGATGGTCGCGCGGGTGGGCCAATATCTCACCTCGGGCGCTCGCAACGCCGAGGCCATCGCCAGGAGCGAGCGGTGACAGGCGCCGACGGTCCGAGGGATGAGCACTGGGTCGACCCGGAGATCGTCCGGCCCTACGTCGTGACGCGGGGCCGGACCCAGCCGGCGCACGGAAAGTTCGACCTGATCTCCATGGCCCTGGCGGTGGGCGGCCCGCCGGGCCCGGACGCCGGGCTGGACCCCGAGCACCTGCGGATCCTCCAGATCTGCCGCGAGCCCAAGTCCGTCGCCGAGATCGCCGCGCATCTCGACCTGCCCGCCGGCACGATCCGCGTGCTGCTCGGCGACCTGTTCGACCGCGAACTCGTCTCTGCCCAGGAACCACAATCCGAGGTGGACATGCGTGACATGAAGATGTACAGGGCGGTGCTCGATGGTCTTCGCTCGCTCTGACCGCCCGCGCCTGCCGACGGCGATCAAGATCTTGGTCGCCGGCGGGTTCGGCGCGGGAAAGACGACGATGGTCGGCGCGGTCTCCGAAACCCGGCCACTGCGGACGGAGGAGGTGCTCACCGACCGCGGGATCGGTGTGGACGACCTCTCCTCGGTGGAGGCCAAGCGCACCACCACGGTGGCGATGGACTTCGGGCGGATCACGCTGAACAACGACTACGTGCTCTATTTGTTCGGCACGCCCGGGCAGGAGCGGTTCTGGTTCGTGTGGGACGAGCTGGCGGAGGGTGCGCTGGGTGCCGTGATCCTGGCGGACACGCGGCGGCTGGCGGACTGCTTCCCATCGGTGGACTACTTCGAGCGGCGGAACACGCCGTTCGTGGTCGCGGTCAACTGTTTCGAGGGGGCGCCGACGTTCGAGCTGGACGAGGTGCGTCTCGCGCTCCAGCTCGACCCGTCGATCCCCATCATCTTGTGCGACGCCAGGAAACGGGAGTCGAGCAGGGAGGTCCTGATCGCCCTGGTGAAGCACTCGGCGAGGCTGCGCGCGGAGCCGGTCGGCAGCTGAGCGCAGCCTTGTCAGGTGGCGGTGTGGCGGAGGTAGGCGTCAAGTTCGGCGGCGCCGCTCAGCATCGCGCGCCCGCGGGTGGACAGCCGGCCGTGCCAGTCCCGTAGGGCGGCCTCCAGCGGCGCCAGCCCGCCGGCCGCGCGCACCTGCTCGATCAGCGGCGCGATCTGCTCCAGCAGGTATCCGCCCCGTCTGAGCTGGTGCGCGAGCTGTGCATCCCGTACGTCGGCCGCGGTGTAGACCCGGTAACCGGTCTGCCGGTCGCGCCGTGGCCGCACCAGCCCGGCCTGCTCCCATTTGCGCAGCGTCGCGGGCCGGATCCCGAGTTTCCTGGCCAGTGGACCGATGAACGTGACACCCGGTCCTGGAGCGGCGGAGGGCGCCAGGTCGCGGAGCGCGTTCTCGACGGCCAGGAGGGTCCGGCGGTCGTCGAGGAGCTGGGCGTGGCTCTCGTCGATGATCTTCAGGGCGTCCTCGACCGCGTCCCGGTTCACCGCCTGCATGATCGAGGTCGCGGTCTGGTGGCCGTGGGCGGGCACCAGGGCGAGGAACGCGCGGAGGGCTTGCGCGTGCCGCACGGTGTAGGTGCGATAGCCATGGGGCGTGCGGCCGGCGCCAGGGAGGATGCCGGCCTGCTCGTAGTTCCTGATCGCCTGCGTGGACAGGCCGTGTTCGCGGGCGAGATCCACCGGCCTCAGCCGTTCGCGGGATGCCATGGGTGCGTCACCGTGTTGAAGGTCGGCCCAGGTGGGCGTGAGCGTGTTGTGCGGAAAGCTTACACCTAAAGTTCAACGATATCGTTGAGGGCATGTCGTCATCGAAGAGACCGGACCCGCTCGTCCAGGACGCTGCCTCCTCTCTCGACGGCGAAGGCGTCGCCGCCGTCACGAGGCTGCTGCGGACTCTTCCCTGCCGGCCCCGCCTGCTCGGGCTCGGCGAGGCCACACACGGCGAGGAGGCGCTGCCCGAGCTGCGTAACGAGATCTTCCGGCATCTCGTCGAGCACGAGGGCTACCGATCGTTCGCCATCGAGAGCGATTGCCTCATGGGCCTGGCCGTCGACGACTACGTCACGGCGGGGACGGGTACGCTCGACGGCGTCATGGAGGGCGGCTTCAGCCACGGGTTCGGCGCGTCGGCGGCCAACCGGGAGCTCGTGCGCTGGATGCGCGCGTACAACGAGGGCCGGCCCGTCGCGGAGCGGCTGCGCTTCTTCGGGTTCGACGCCCCGCTGGAGATGACCGGGGCCGCCAGTCCCCGCCAGGCGCTGACCGCGCTGCATGGCTACCTCGCGGCCTGGCTGGACGCGGGTCTGCTCCCCTGCGCCGCGGACGCCCTCGACCGCCTGATCGGGGGCGACGACCGGTGGACCAATCCCGCGGCGGCCATGGACGCCTCCCAGTCCGTAGGCCGGTCCGCCGAGGTCAGGGAGCTGCGACTGCTCGCGGACGACCTCGTGACGCTGCTGGACGCGTACGCGCCGCACCTGATCGCGTCGACCTCGCGGGAGGAGTGGTGGCGGGCGAGCACGTACGGCCGCACCGCCGCCGGGCTGCTCCGCTACCACTTCTGGATGGCCGACACGTCCCCCGCCAGGGTCTGGCGGCTGATGGCCCTGCGGGATGCGATGATGGCCGGCAACCTCCAGGCCATCGCCGAGCACGGCCCGGCACTCGTCTACGCCCACAACCGCCACCTGCAGCGGGACAAGAGCAGCTGGCAGCTGGCCGACATGGCGCTGGAGTGGTGGAGCGCCGGCGCGATCGTCAGCGCCCGCCTGGGCGACCAGTACGCCTTCCTGGCCTCGGCGCTCGGCGCCATCCCGCATCAGGCGCTTCCCGCTCCCCACCCCGAGACTCTGGAGGGGCTGCTGTACACGCTGCCGGGCAACCGCTCCCTCATCGACGCCCGCCGGCTGGCCGCGGCCCTCGCCGAGGCGGGTACGAAGCCGGTCCCGCGGACCGACATATCTGCTAATTACGGCTATTTCGCGCTCGACCCGGCCCACCTCGGCGAGAACGACGGGATCGTGTTCATCAAGGACGTGCCCGCCTGACCTTGCCCGGGCAGGCAGACGGTTCCGCCGGTCGTCGACCAACGAGGCGATATACGGTGAGATCATGACCGTGGTCGCCGATGGGCTGGAATTACGTTTGGCGTCGCATGCTGACCGTGAGTGGATCTACCGCCTCCGGCACGAGGTGTACGCCCGTGAACTTGGTCAGCACGCCCCCAATGCGGCAGGGCAGCTCATCGACGACCTCGACGAGGACAACATCTACATCGTGGCGGCCCTCCGGGACCGACCTGTCGGATTCGTCAGCGTCACGCCTCCGTGGGCGGGACGCTATTCGATCGACAAGTACCTGCGCAGGCAGGAGCACCCGGCATTGCGTGAGAGCGGCCTGTTTGAGATCCGGATCCTGACCGTTGATCCGAGTCGACGGGGTGTGATGACGGGCAAGCTCCTGATGTACGCGGCGCTGCGGTGGGTGATGTCGCACGGCGGCCGGACGATCGTGGCCTTGGGCCGTGTCGAGCTTCTGCCGATGTATTCGGATTTGGGGCTGGCCTCCACCGGCGTGCCCGTGCGTTCGGGTGCGGTCGACTTTGAGCTCCTGACGGGCGAGGTCGCCGATCTGACTGACCGGACACTGCGGCGGTACGGTCCGCTGCTGCGTGACTTACAGCAGACGGTGCGCTGGGGATTGGAGGTGTCCTTCTTACCCGAGGCGGAGTCCTGCGAGCACGGCGGCGCTTCCATCGAGGCGCTGGGTCACCGCTTCGACACCCTGGGAGCGCACCGCGACGTTGTGTCCGCCGACGTGCTCGACGCATGGTTTCCGCCTGCCGCCACCGTCGTCGCGGCGTTGACTGGTGACCAAGAGTGGATCATGCGGACATCTCCGCCTGCGCGGGCCGCTGGGCTGATTGAGGAGATCGCGGTTCGCCGGAACGTGCCGGAGGGTGCCGTCGCCGTCGGTGCCGGTTCCTCCGATCTGATCTTCCGCGCGTTCGGCAACTGGCTGAACGCCTCTTCACGAGTGCTGCTGGTTGATCCTTCCTACGGCGAGTATGCCCATGTCGTCGAGCGTGTGATCGGCTGTCGTGCCGACCGGTTCTCCCTGCGCCGTGAGGAGGGGTGGCGGATCGACCTGGATCGCTTCGCCAACTGCCTGCGCGGACGCTACGACCTGGTGGTCGTCGTCAATCCCAACAACCCCACCGGCGTGCACCTCGACGCGGGCGAGCTACGGGAAGTGCTGGCCCAGGCGCCGGGCGGAACCCGGTTCTGGATCGACGAGGCCTATGTCGGCTACGGCGGGCCCGGGCAGTCGCTGGAGCGGTACGCGGCGAGCACGGACAACACCGTCGTGTGCAGGTCCATGTCCAAGATGTACGCGTTGTCGGGTCTGCGGGCGGCGTACCTGACCGCACCACCGCAGATCGCGGCCGAACTACGGCGCTGGACCCCGCCGTGGGCGGTGAGCCTGCCCGCGCAGATCGCCGCGGTGTACGCCCTGCGTGATCCCGGCTACTACACCGCCCGCTGGGCGCAGACCGCCCTCCTGCGCACCGAGCTGGCAGCGGCGCTCACCTCGATCGACGAGGACCTGCGGGTACACGAGTCGGCGGCGAACTTCGTCCTGCTCACGCTGCCCCGCGGTGGCCCCAGTGCCACCCGCTTGGTCAACCGGTGCCGGCGTCAGGGGGTGTTTCTGCGTGACCTGTCACCGCTGTCGCCGGCGTTCGAGGGCAGGACAGTGCGGATCGCGGTGCGCGAGGCCTCGGCCAACGCCCGCACCGCCGCGACCGTGGACGACGCTCTACGTGGCCTGCGGCGGACGGTTTGACCGACGTCGGTGATCTGATCCCCTACCTCGCCGGCGTACTGGCGGCCGGCGGGATCGCTGTGGCCGTGTCGCGGCGGCGAGAGTACGTTCTGCGGTGGTGCGCCTGGGCGGTGGCCGTGCCTGTAGTGGTCGCCGCCCTGTATCTCGGCCCTAGTGGTGCGGCCGTCCTGGCCGCGACGGCGGGTGTGGGATGCGCCGTCGAGTACGGCCGGCTGACCCGCCTGCCCCGGCCGGACCGCGTGGTGCTCACTCTCGCCGTGGCCATCGCACCCCTGGCGGCTTGGCTGGCCCCTGCGCAGCTGCCTCGAGTGCTCGCCACCGTAGTCCTGGTCGTCGCGCTGGTCCCGCTGCTGGCCGGGGACGCGGCGGGTGGGCTGAATCGGCTGTGCCTGAGTGTTCTCGGCATCGTGTGGTTCGCGCCGCTGATCGGAGTGGTGCTGCTCGGCCCGGCCGTCCTGGCATTGTTCGCCGCGGTGTCGGTCGCAGACATCACCGCCTCGTTCGCCGGCAGGCTGTTGGGCGGGCCACAGTTGTCACCGCTGTCACCGGCCAAGCATTGGAGCGGCCTGCTGACCGGCGCCGTCGCCGGCCTGGTCATGCTGGCTCTGCTGGGTGCGTTCACGCTCCCTTTGGCCGTCGCCGTGACGATCGGTGCTCCCCTGGGGGATCTGCTGGAGTCGATGATCAAACGAGGCGTCGAGGCCAAGGATTCCGCTTCGTGGCTGGCGGGCGCCGGTGGACTGCTGGATCGGCTTGACTCCCTGCTGCTCGCCCTCGCCTTGGCTTTGCTGCTCAGCTGACGCGGTGGACAGGAAGGCCACGGGTAGCCCGGTCCCGAGCCACCACCTGCTCGCAGGCCAGCAGCAGCACTCCCGCGCTCCAGGGTCTCGTGCGCCCGCTCCGCGTAGTACGGATCGCCCAGCGCCTGCGACAGCTCGATCAGTTCCGCCGTGCACACCAGCCCGTACGCGTGGACGTGCTGGTTCGACGGGGACGCCTGGTCGGCACCGGTCGGCGATCATCACCATGCTTCCACCGTGAACGCGCCCCTGCGGGTGGTCAGCTCGACGAGGTCGGTCTCGACGGCGGAGAGCGGATCGTCGAGCGGGATCCGGAACGTACGGATCTGGCTCGGCCCGAAGTCCGCCGTGAGCCGGATCCGGGCGAGCGGGATGTCGAAGGTGGCCACGCCGGCTCGCCCGGTGGTCTCGACGGCGCGGACGACGAGGTCGCGTGGGGTGTCCTCGTGCGTCTTCACCGCGGTGACCATGATCTGGCCGCCGCCGTCGTCGAGGTAGCCGCGGGCGGCGGGGAGCGCGCCGTCGTGGAAGCTCTCCAGCATGGCGCGCACCGGGGAGCCGAGCAGCGCCGCCCGCCGCGCGAGCCCGGCCGCCCGCCAGTCGCCGGCGTGCGGCACCAGCAGGTACGTGAACCGCTGCGTCCCCTGGTCCTGGTAGGAGTAGTACCCTTCCGGGTCCAGCAGCCGCGGGTCGTGCCAGGCGTAGACGGGGCTGCGCACGGCGGTGATGCCGATGCTGGGGCTGCGGCCGGGGTCGCCGGGCGATACGTCGTAGCCGTGCTTGACGTTGTTCACGACGGCGAGGCCGGCGCCGGCCCCCGACAGATCCACCCACGACTGCGCCGGTTCCTCGGCCCCGTCGAGTGGCCTGCTCAAGTGCCCGAACGGGATCTCATAGGTGGCGGCCGGGGACTTCAGCGCGACCGGGAAACGCAGCTTCATCAGGTGGGCCTGCTCCCGCCAGTCGATGGTGACCCGCACCTCGACCGCGTCGTCGCCGCCCGCGCCCAGGATGAACTCCTCCACCATCGTCGAGCGGCCCCACTCCCGCTCCACCCGGATGCGGGCACGCAGCGGGCCCTGCTCGCGCAGCACGATGTTCGTGACCGCCATCGCCTCGCCCGGCCAGTCGTAGGAGATGACGCGGTGCCCCCACGTGTCGGTCGGGTCCTCGCAGATGACCGTGTGCTCGCCGGCTGCCCCAGCCACCAGGTCGACGCCGGTGCGCTTGTCGAGCAGGCTGGACAGCCAGCCGGTCGCGGGGTCGAGCTCCAGGCGCAGCACGTCGTTCTCGATGTGGGTCTCGCCGCACGACAGGCCGCTCGGGGCCGTCGCGGCGCCTTGGCGCAGGCGGTAGAGGCGGTAGCCCAGCGGCGGCAGCTCGGCCTGGAAGACCGTGGCGCCGCGGCCCTTGTCGTCAGTGGTGGCGACCGACTGCGTGCGCTGGCAGGGCACGTCGGCGCCGTCGGCGTCCACGACCCGCACGCCTGCCGGCGCGAGGCCGTACTGCATCTCGACCCGGGTCGTGACCGGCCACGGGTGCGGGTTGAAGACGACCACCGGCTGGGTGCCGTCCTCCTGCGGGATGCGGATGTCACGGGCGATCACGTTGTGGGCCCGGGTGATGATCCGCTTGGCGATCGCGACGGCCTCCCCCAGCTGGTCGCGGGCGTCGTCATAGGCGGGCTCGATCGCCGAGCCCGGCAGCACGTCGTGGAACTGGTTGAACAGCACCTGCTTCCACGCCCGCTCCAGGTCCGCGCGCACGTCGTGGCCGGCGACCGCGGCCCAGCGCTCGGCCGACAGCACCGCCGCCTGTGCCCGTCGCTGCCAGGCCTTGACGCCGGAGTGGGAGGAGTAGCAGCCGGCCGCGTGGTGCTGCAGGTCGTCACGCCACACCGGCAGCTCCGCCAGGCCGCGCTCCCCCAGGCGCTTGGCCATCTCGTCGAAGTAGCGGCGCGGCGAGGACATCGTCAGCTCGCCGAAGGTGCCCATCCGGTCGTAGCGGTGGATGGACTCGATGTTGGCCTTGGTGGGGCCGCCGCCGTGGTTGCCCACCCCGTAGAAGATCATCAGGTCGCCGAGCGAGCGGTCGAGCTGGCCCAGGGCCTTCTCGGTCTGGCCGGCGACCTCGCCGGGCGGGCTGCAGTATTCGAACGGGATCCGGTACGCCAGCACGCGGCTGCCGTCGGGGCTCTCCCACCAGAACATCGTGCCGGGCAGGTCGGCCTCGTGCGGTCCAGGGCGCAGGAAGCAGTAGGAGTCCATGCCCTGGCCGCGCAGGATCGCGGGCAGCATGGCGTTGTGGCCGAACGGGTCGACGTTCATGCCGACCGTCGCGGTGACGCCGAACTTCTCCTTCAGGTAGCGCTGCCCGTACAAGCCCTGGCGGACGAACGACTCGCCGGAGGGCATGTTGCAGTCGGGCTCCACCCACCAGCCGCCGGCCATGACCCAGCGGCCTTCCGCGACCTTCTCCTGGATCCTGGCGAACAGCTCCGGGTCCGACTCCTCCACCCAGGACAGCAGCACGACCTGGTCACAGGTGAAGACGAAGTCGGGGTATTCGTCCATACGGTGGATGGCCGACCAGAACGTCGCGCGGGCCTCCTGGTAGCCCTCCTGCCAGGGCCACAACCACACCGGGTCGAGGTGCGCGTTGCCGATCATGTGCAGGGTGCGACCGGGGGTGGCCGCCGGGCGGGGGGCACGCGGCAGGCCGGACGGCTGGGCGCCGGAGGGCGCGTTGGCCATGGGGGCGGGGCGCCTGGTCATGAGGCCGCCCAAACGTCGACCTTCTCGCTGATCATGTGCAGCATCAGTGTGTGGATCTCCTGGATGCGCGGCGTCTCTGAGGAGGGGGCGAGGAGGAGGTGGTCGGCGTGCTCGGCAGCGGCGCCTCCGTCTTTGCCGCCGAACAGTACTGTCGCCGCGCCCTTGCTCCGTGCGGCCTTGAGCGCGCTGATGACGTTGGGCGAGTTGCCGCTGGTGGTGAACGCGGCCACCACGTCGCCCGGACGGGCCAGCGCCTGCACCTGGCGGGCGAACACGTTCTCGTAGGCGTAGTCGTTGGCGATGCACGTCATGACCGTGGCGTCGGTCGTGAGCGTCACCGTGGGCAGCGGGCGGCGCTCGCGCTTGTAGTGGCCGATCAGCTCGCCGGTGAGGTGCTGGGCGTCGGCCGCGCTGCCGCCGTTGCCCATCGTGTAGAGGGTGCCGCCGTGCGCGAACGTCGCGATGATCAGGTCCGCGGCGGCCTCCACGTCCGGGATCAGCGCCGCCATGCCCCGCGCGGCGGCGAGATGTCCTTCGACGTGTGCCGCGAGCACCGCCGGCAGCGGCCCGCCGTGCGCCCGGGCCGGGTCTGCGCCAACGTGCTCCATGGGGCCTCCGACGGGAACGGCTGCCGCTCGAGGGCTTGTGACATCGTTCCCACAGCGGATCCTAGGGCGACCTCTCCCGTCCGGTCAACGCACACAATGGGTGAAATGTCAGATTATGGGCGGTGATGCGGTGGATTCGCGGGCCACGAGCTGCACGGTGAGCACAGTCGTGACGGAGTCCGCCTCCGGCATCCCAATCCGTTCGTCCAGCCTGCGTATCGCCGTCGCACCCAGGCCGAAGGTGTCCTGCGAGACGGTGGTGACCATGGGCGAGACCATGCTCATCCAGGGCGCGTCGTCGAAGGCGACCAGGCTGATGACATCCGGCACCCGCAGCCCCAGCTCGCGGATGGCCCGCCAGACGCCCTCGGCGAGCACGTTGTTGGCGGCGAACACGGCGGTCGGCCGATCGGGCCCGCGCAGCATGTCGAGCGCCCGGCGCCGCGAGTCCGTCACGTCCCAGCCGGACGAGACGACCAGGCCGGGATCCACCTTGATGTCACCGGCGCCGAGCGCCTCGAGGTAACCCTGGTAACGCTCGTAGCCGGTGGTCCAGTCGGTCTCGTCGATGAACAGCGCGATCCTGCGGTGCCCCAGCGCGACCAGGTGCGCGGTGGCCGTACGGGCGCCGACGCGGTTGCCCACCACCACCCCGTCCGTCGAGCCGGGCGCGAACTGCCGGTCCACCTCGACCACCGGGATGCCGTGGGAGGAGAGGTAGGTGGACACGGCCGAGGAGTTGGGCGTCACCACCACGCCCGCCACCCTGAGCGCGACGAGCGCCTCGGCGGCCTCGCTCTCCGCCTCGGCCGACAGGCTCGTGTCCGCGAGCACCATAGTGTAGCCGCGCTGCCGGGCCTCCCTGCTGGCCCCTGCCGCCAGCTCCGCGTAGAACGGGTTGCGCAGGTCGCTCACCAGGACCCCGACGGACCTGCTGACCTGCTGTTTGAGCGTGCGGGCCATGACGTCGGGCACGTATCCGAGCTCGGCGGCCGCGCGCAGGACCCGCTCGCGCACGTCGCTGGCGGCGTACCCGCGGCCGGTCAGCGCGCGGGAGACGGTGGAGCGGGAGACGCCGGCGGCCTCTGCGACGTCCTTGATGGTGGGCCGCCGGGAGCGGCTGAGGGGGGTACGCCGCTCTATGGTCATCGAGGCCCTTCCCCGACCACATCGACCAGCGCCTCGGCGTGCTGCCCGAGACGCAGATCGCCGATGGTCACGTCGACCGCCAGGCGAACGCGGCGTCGCGGCACGACGTCGGCGCCGAGACGGAGATGCACCTGCTCCATACCCCCTCCGGGCAGCCTTAGCGTCACGGACCCTTGCTCCCGCTGCCAGCCTGGGGGAACGACGAGCTCGATGGTGGCCACGACCTTGTCCGGGAACGGGTTGCGCACGGTGGCCGTGAGCACCAGCTCGCCGCCCGCGGGAACGCTCGCATAGTAGGGCGTCAGGCGGCACAGCACCCCGTCCGCCCCCAGGTCCAGGTGCTCCAGCGGGAGCAGGTCGTAGTGGAGGGCGACGAGTTCCTCGCCGCGTTCGGTCAGCATGTGCAGATAGTCGTCGTCCACCCAGCGGGGGCGCCAGTGGCCGCTGACCATGAGGTCGGGGCGCAGGCGCCGGTAGAGTGCGGCGCTCTTGCGGTAGTCCTCGATCCTGAACCTGTTCTTGTACTGGAAGTTCAGGCTCTCCTGGCGTTCGCCGGGGATGCCCATGCCGTCCTGCTGGTCGCCGGTGACCAGCACCCGGTGGCCATCCACCTGGAACTCGTACGCCGCCGCGAACAATGTGTGTCCCGGCAGGTCGTGCACCGTGATCTCGTACTCGCGCCACCGCACGGTCTCCCCCAGCTCCAGCACCCGGTCGGAGGGGATGGGGTCGAACCACTGGCAGGGCAGATCATGGTGAAGCGGCGTGGCCAGGATGGGGGCCATGTGGGACGGAGTCCAGATCTGCGTGCCCTCGACGTCGCGCAGCAGCGGCATGCCGGCCACGTGGTCGTCGTGGTAGTGGGTGGGGAGGGCGACCTCGATGCTGGTGACGCCGTAGTGCTCGCGCAGGGCGGGGAGCGAGGCCAGCCAGGGACGGCGGGCCGCGCGTGAGGTGTTGTGCACCAGGCCGGTGGACATGTCGTAGCCGAAGTCGAAGACCATGGCGGCGCCGGACTCCGACAGCAGGACGTAGCTGTGGGAATTGGCGCTCCTGTTCATCAGCAGGTGGGAGGTCACCTCGACGAAAGGGTTGTGGAGGAGTCCGCGCACGTCCCAGGGGTGGGGGCGGCGGAAGTTCACATATCGCTGCATGGACTGGGAGAGCTGCCGGAGCGCGTCGTGCGGGTCGGTCATCGGCTCGCCGTGCGACGGCAGTAACACCTCGAGCTCCTCCCGCTGGAGGAGCTCGGAGCTCAGGATGACCATGGCCGGGCCCTCGTTCTCGGTGTACGACCACTGGGTCGCGGCCAGAGACCACACCTTGCCCGGGGCGTAGATGAGGTCGCCGGTGAAGGCGGCCTTGCCGGCGACGTACGTCACCGAGCCGGGGGTGTGCCCCGGGGTGGGCAGCACGCGCACCTGCACTCCGCCGTACGTCGCCGTCCGGTATTCGGGCACGACGCCGGCCACCGGCACCGAGTCGAGCAGCGAGAACCGGTCGTCGCGCAGGTCGTAGTCGTTGCTGATCTGGCGCCCCGCCCACATCTCGCCGACCTTCTCGAACAGGTCACGCTCGACCGGCGGAACGTGGATCGGGATGCCCGCGCCGACCGCTCTCGCCAGGCCCTGGGCCTGGTCGCGGTGGTGGTGGGTCATCAGGACGTGGGTGAGGCGGTCGATCCCCATCTCGGCCAGGAGGTCGAGCACGCGGCCGGAACCGAAGTCGATCGCGATCCCGGTGCGCTCCTCCCCCGCCTGCGTGGGGGCCGCCACGACGTAAACGTGGCAGGTGTCCGCAACGCGGAACACCCCGGGCACAACTTCGGTCACATCACTGCTCATCGAGGCGTGATTCTATCCGGTATCGTTCCCACAATGGATGCCCTGGCGGCCCGCCTCATCGTCGCCACCACCTCGCGACCAGTTCGAGGTCCGCTCCGGTGATCTCCTCCAGGGAGTTGTCGATGCGCTCGGCGTAGTACAGCGCGGGCACGCCGAGCGACGGCTGCGCCTCGGCGTAGGCCAGCCAGTCCGCCCTGCTGGGCATCGGCCACTGGTCGGTGTCGATCAGATGACTGGGCATGGCGTGGGTGGCGACCGCGTGGCGGAAGCGGAGCTGGTCGGCGGCCGGCACGGGCTCGCCACGGGCGTCGTACTCGAGCACGTCGTTGAGCCGGACCATGTCGGTGACGTCCCCGAAGGCGGGATGCGGCGTGTGAGTGACCATCAGGGCATCGGTTTTGACGCGTTTGGCGGCGTCGTACATGGTGGCGAGCAGCTCGTGCAGGAGTGCCAGGCCCCAGGTCGAGCCGTACGACTTCAGATGCGACCCGCTGGGGAACCACTGCGTGAAGTCGATCTTGAAGCCGTCGGCCCCGAGGTCGCCCAGCAGCCGCTCCATGATCCGCTGGACGCGGAGCCGGTAGGCGGGGTTCGACGGGTCAGCGGCCACGGCCCGGCCGCCGGCGTCGAGCACGCACTCCTCGGCCGGCAGCCCGTCGGCCGACCAGGCCCGCCACCACAGCAGCACCCGCTGCCCGCGCGCGTGCCTGGCCGCGATCCACTCGCGCAGCGCGGGCCACTTCGCCGGATCGGGCTCCATGTCCCCGTACGTCAGCTGCCAGCGGTCGTCGATGACGACGGTCCCCGGCACGACGCCGTGGCGTTCGAGCCTGGCCAGCCACTCGTCATAGAGGTCCTGCCGGGACAGGTCCACCGGCGACCGGCCGTCTGCTCTGGCGCACTGGGCGCCCCAGCCGCAGAAGATCGGCTCGCTCCACCAGTCGTGACGCTCGTGGACGGGCCCATCGGGCGCCAGCCCGTGCGCGACCAGGTCATCTCGGTGCTGCGCGATCGCCTCCCAGGGGGAGGACGCGGTGCGGAAGACGACCGCGGGTGACGTCCATGAGCCACGCACCACCGTGTGGCACTCGTAGTCGAAGCGCAGCATCACCCCGCCGTCGAGCGGCTCGTACGCGAGCTCGGTGAAGGTCAGGTCGGCGACCCCGGCGCGTACCGAGGCCCCCAGCCACGGCCCGTCCGGCACGGCGGTGGCGCCGTCCGGCTCCTCCTTGGTGAAGGCCAGGACCAGCGGCGGCGGTGAGAAGACCGCGTGCAGCCGGCCCGGCGAGGCGTCGCCGATCACGGTGAGCGCGAGCGGCACGGACACCGGCCGCACGACCTGCACGGGATGGGTGGGGGTGGGGTTGAAGACGCCACGGGCATGCAGCCCGCTGCGGAACGTGCCGGCCGCGCGCCTGTTGAGCACGGCCCGCCCGCCCATCAGCGTCACGTCGCCGAGCACGCCGTCCCCCTCGACCCGCACCTCCAGCGCGATCGTCTCGGGGGTGCAGGTCAGCCGGACGATCTTCGTCTCCCACGCGGTCGTGCGCTGCGGGAAATCGAAGATCGCCACGTTACCGCGCTCGACGAGCACGGTCGGGAGCGTCTCGTACGTCTCGTCCCGCCCGTTCGCGGTGCCGACGGAGGCGAGGAGGCTGAGCGTCATCCAGCCTTCCAGCTCGGCGCTGGGGTCGGTACGGGAGACGGTCAGCCGGTAGTGCCCGCTGTCCAGGTGATAGGCCTGGTCGGTGGTGGTGATGCGCATGTGTGAGCCGAATGCCTCGATCCTGGGCAGGTCGGGAGCGGTGCCGCCCCCTGCGATGAGCTGGGCTTAGTATCGCCCGGAATCCTCGATGGTCCGGACGCCGGTCGCGTCGGCCACGCACTCGACGGGCTCCCTCGCGGGGCTACCTCTCGCGGGCCGCCTTCGCCCAGTGGGGCGAGCCGGCGCAGCGCTTCCCATAGCAGCGGACGAGCGCTCGCGACCGCCGCCCTCTTCCAACGGCTCGGAAGCCGCATCATCGCCCGGCGCGCCCGATACGAGCGAAAGCAGGAGCAGTAGCACACCACACATCCGGGCAGGAGAAGGGCCCGGCCTCGCGAGGAGGCCGGGCCCTCGGCGCGGAAGACGCCCCGGGCGGGGGGTGGGGCGCCTTCGGCGGGGAGGCGCCTCAGGGCAGGCGGCGCCTCGTTGGGGGGCAGGGACTCAGTGTTGTGTGGCCTTCTCCGCACCGACGCCGGTCAGCGAGCGGACCTCGATCTCGGCGTACTTGGCGGCGTTGTACTCCTTGCTCATGATCGTGCCGAGCCAGCCGCACAGGAAGCCGATCGGAATCGACAGGATGCCGGGGTTGCTCAGCGGGAACCAGGCGAAGTCGGCCGTCTTGAACAGCGCCGTCTCCCCACCGGACACCACCGGCGAGAAGACCACCAGCACCAGGGCGGAGATCAGACCGCCGTAGATGGCCGACACGGCGCCCGCCGTGTTGAACCGCTTCCAGAACAGGCTGTAGAGGATCGCGGGCAGGTTGCCCGAGGCCGCCACCGCGAACGCCAGCGCCACCAGGAACGCCACGTTCTGCCCCTGGGCGAGGATGCCCAGGCCGATCGCGACCGCGCCGATGACCAGGGCGGAGATCCGCGCCACCACGACCTCCTGCCGCTCGGTGGCCTGACCGCGCTTGAAGACGTGCGCGTACAGGTCGTGGGAGAAGCTGGAGGAGGAGGCGAGGGTGAGGCCGGCGACCACCGCCAGGATCGTGGCGAAGGCCACCGCCCCGATGAGCGCCAGCAGGATCGTGCCGCCTACCGGGCCGAAGATGTCCTGGCCGACAGCCTGGGCCAGCATCGGCGCTGCCGTGTTGCCCGCCTTGTCGCCCGCGACGATGGCATCCTTGCCGACCAGAGCCGCCGCGCCGAAGCCGAGGACGAGGGTCAGCAGGTAGAACGTACCGATGATGCCGATGCCCCACAGGACCGACTTGCGGGCGTCCTTGGCGGTGGGGACGGTGTAGAAGCGGATGAGGATGTGCGGCAGGCCCGCCGTCCCGAGCACCAGCGCCAGACCCAAGCTGATGAGGTCGATCTTGCCGGCCAGACCCTGCGCGTCAGTGCCGTACTTCAGCCCGGGGATCAGGAAGTTGCCGGGGTTGGCCTTCGGGCCGCTGGTGGTGGCGGCCTGGCCGAGCAGCGCCGACAGGTTGAAGCCGAACTTGCCCAGCACCAGCGCTGTCACCAGCGCGGCGCCGCCCATCAGCAGCACGGCCTTGACGATCTGGACCCAGGTCGTGCCCTTCATGCCGCCGAACACCACGTACACGATCATCAGCGCGCCCACGCCGACGATCGTCCACGCCTTGCCCGCCGGAGTGGTGATGCCGAGCAGCAGGCCGACCAGCGCGCCCGCGCCGACCATCTGCGCCAGCAGGTAGAAGATGCTCACCACGATCGTGGACACGCCGGCGGCGGTGCGGACCGGCCGCGGGCTCATCCTGAACGCCAGCACGTCGGCCATGGTGAACTTGCCGGAGTTGCGCATCAGCTCGGCCACCAGCAGCAACGCCACGAGCCAGGCGACGAGGAACCCGATCGAGTACAGGAACCCGTCATAGCCGGACAAGGCGATGATGCCCGCGATGCCGAGGAAGGACGCGGCCGACATGTAGTCGCCGCCGATGGCCAGGCCGTTCTGCACGCCGGTGAACGATCGGCCGCCCGCGTAGTAGTCGGCGGCCGTCTTCGTCTGGCGGCTCGCCCAGAACGTGATCCCCAGCGTCGCGGCGACGAAGGTGAGGAAGAGGATCATTCCCAGCGTGGTCGAGCTCACTTGGACTTCTCCTCAACCTCGTGACGCAGCTTGTCGGCGATCGGGTCCAGCTTCTTCTCGGCGTGCCTCGCGTACGCCCACGCGATCCAGAACGTGGACACGAACTGGAGCAAGCCGAAGATGAGCCCGACGTTGATCTCCCCGAACAGCTTGATCCCCATGAAGTCGCGCGCCCACCCGGACAGCACGACGTACAGCAGGTACCACGCGAGGAACGCCACGGTCATGGGGAAAGTCCAGGCGCGGAATCGTTTCTTCAGTTCTTGGAACTCAGTGCTCTCCTGGACTTGTTCGTATACCGATGCGTCGTGTTCTCTTGTTGTCACGGGACCTCCACTGTGATGCGGATCACGCTCAAGGTAAGAGCGCAACCTACCCGGCGTGGAGATCTGTAGCTGGGTTGTTCGCTGAGCCGACGGCGTGCGGCGATTAGTTGGTGATGGCGTGCGGCGAAAGGTCCCTTCAGCGCGACGAGCGGTCGGCCACCCCTTTCACCCCATTACGGCCATCTACCGTGGCGCTTCCAGGGAGAGCGCGAACAGGTGGAGCTGCGGGCGGGTGAGCAGGGGCAGGGTGAGCGAGCGCAGTTGCTTGGCCGGATCGAGGGCCGCCTGGGACTCGAACAGGCCGACGCGTAGCGCGTTCGTGCCGTTCTGGCCGTGGCGGTGGGTGCAGCGCAGCACCTCGGTCGTGCCCGCGCCGGGCTGGCCTGGCCCTGCAGCCCACCGCAACGGCCCAATACGGGCGCTTATAGGCTCACTTGGTGCTGACCTTCGCCTTCGACGTCGGAGAAACCATCGTCCGCGACGACCGATACTGGGCCGCGTGGGCAGACTGGCTCGACATCCCCTGCCACACCCTCTCCGCCCTCGTCGGCGCCGTCGTCGCTCAAGGCAGGGACAACGCCGACGCTCTCCGCCTGCTCCGCCCGGGCATCGACCTCGACGCCGAGTACGCCGCCCGCGAGGCCGCCGGCCGCGGCGAGCGCGTCGAGGAGGCCGACCTATACCCCGACGTGCGGTCCGCACTGACAGCCCTGCGCAGTGCCGGTCACCGGGTCCTGGTCGCCGGAAACCAGACCAGGCGCGCCGCCGAACTGCTGCGCGCGCTGGATCTGCCGGTCGACGCGATAGCCACGTCGGGCGAGTGGGGCGTGGCCAAGCCTGACTCAGCGTTCTTCACCCGGCTGATTCACTTCGCCGGAGCCACGCCCGATCGGATCGTCTACGTCGGCGACCATCCTGCCAACGACATCGCCCCGGCCCAAGCCGCCGGGCTTCGCACCGCCCACATCCGGCGCGGCCCGTGGGGGCACCTGTGGGCTGACGAGCCGGCAGCGGCCGCGGCGGATTGGAGGATCGACACCCTGACCGAGCTGGCGACCCTGGCCAGGTAGCCGAAGCGGCTTCGCTCGACCTCTGGGCAGACCTGTCACCAGCTCGCTACAGTCCGAGATGAACGCCTCGCACTGGAGCTCCCGATGCCTTCAGCCCCCCACGGCGGAATCGGCAGGCGCATCGCCCACCATCGCAGCGTCGCGCGCCTCACGCAGCAGGAGCGGTGCGCAGGCCAGTACGTGCAGACGCGACGCCTACCCGATCTCCTCGCGGAGCTGTTCCGGGCCCTGCAGACCGCGCCACCCGAACAGCGACCCGGCATTGCGGCCCTGACCGCGTCCGCCTGCCGCTCAGCTGACGCCGTCGCCTACAAGTTCGGCGCCTACGACCTGTCCGCCCGGCTCATCGACCTCATGCGCTGGGCCGCTCCCCAGGCCGACGACGGCATCCTCACCACCGCCATCGTCTATGTGCGCACCGAGACGTTCTTCGCCGCCCACGAACACGGCCTGCGCGCGCTTGAGCCTCGCCATCGACGCCGCCCCCCCGCCCGGTGACGTGTCTGCAATGGCAGCGCGCGGCGCCCTGCACGTGCGCGCGGCGGTCAACCTAGGCTGGCTGATGCTGAGCAAACACGCCCGCCACCTCCCGGCCGCCGACCTCGTTCTGTACGAGACGGCGCTGGGAAGGTTCGACCCCGCGATGTGGAAGGATGCGGCCCGCGAGCTCCACCCCGAGATGACGGCCGATCAGGTCCGGGCGGTCGTCGCGCCGTCGTTGATCGCCGCCTGAGGGTTTGTGAGACACTTCCCGCAAGTTCAGCGTGCAACGACCCGGCGAAATAGCCGGGTTTTGTCGTTTCGGGGTGCGCGGTGAGTAGGTTCACGACGACTGGGCACGTGGATCTCGACCGCGAGGCATCAACTGGCTGATCAGTGTCGCCGAGACCGCAGCCGGTCGAGGAATTGCCGGGCCTTCTGCTGTGTGCGGGGGTCGCGGGCCATGCGCTTAGCCTTCTCGACGTTCTGCTTGCCTTTGGGGCTACGCAGGTACGCGCGCACCCGATCCATGAGTGTGGCCATGCGCCTCCCCCTACCCCCGGCACCCTGCGCGAAGCACCGTGGTCGATAGACGTCGCCCCAACCCGCCTCGAAATACCCGTTCGACCGGCGGGTACGCTCGCCACATGTTCCTGCCGCCCGTCGGAGGGCTCGGACACCGACCCCCGCACCGAGATGCGCTGGTTGCAGGAGTACACGACCGGCAGCCACATGTGGGAGGCCGACGTGTACGTGCCGACCAGCACCGACGGCGCCACCATTAAGATCTACAACGGGACCGTGCTCAAGACGGGCGCCTACAACACCTGGCAGAACCTGCGGGTCGCGCACGACGCCACTGCCGGCAAGATCGACGTCTACGTCGACGACCGGCACGTGGCCACCGTCTCCGACCGCGGCCCGGCCACCCGCCACTTCAAGAACGGCGTCTACCACCGCGGGTCCGGCCGGGCCGAGTCCCGTTTCCGCGACATCACGTACTGGGTCAGCCCTTGACCGCCCCCGCCGTCAGCCCTTCGACGATGTAGCGGCGGATGGCGGCGAACAGGACGAGCGTAGGCACCACCGACACCACCGTGGCGGCGGCCATCGAGCCCCAGTCGATGTCGTACTGCGTAATAAAGGAGTTCATGGCCACCGGGATCGTCTTGGCGTCCTCGCTGTCGATGAACGTGATCGCCAGGAACAACTCGTTCCAACATTGCACGAATGCGAAGATGAACGTCGCCGCGATGCCCGGCAGCATGACCGGGATCACCACCCGGACCATGGCCACCAGCCGCGACGCCCCATCCACCTGCGCGGCTTCTTCCAGCGCGACCGGCACCCGCTCGTAGAAGCCGCGCATGATGATCGTGGCGAACGGCACCAGCATGGCGACGTACACGAGCATGAGCCCGGCGAGCCGGTTGAGCAGGTCGAGGTCGGACATCAGCAGGTAGAGCGGGCCGAGCGCGATGAACAGCGGGATCATCTGGGTGACCAGGAACGCCAGCATCAGCGTCCCGCGGCCGGGGAAGGCGAAGCGGGCCAGGGTGTAGCCGCCGAGCACTCCGATGGCCGTCACCGACCCGGCCGCCACGAGGGAGACCATGAGGCTGTTGAGCAGATACGTCCCGAAGTCGGCGAAGGAGAACAGCTCCGCGTAGTGCTCGAACGTCACCGTGCCGGGCCAGTACTTGAGCGGCACCGCGAAGATCTCGGGCTTGGGCTTGAGCGAGGTGATGACGATCCAGTAGAGGGGGAAGAGGGTGATCAGCAGCCAGGCGGTCAGCACGACCACTTTGGCGAGCGTCGCGACACGTCTCATCGGGACTTCTCGAATCTCGTGGCGTTGAGGTAGAAGACGCTGAAGGACAGCAGCAGCCCCAGGATCAGCAGGCCCACCGCGCCGGCCCGGCCGTAGTCTCCGCCGATGACCTGCTGGATGAGGAAGGTCGTGATGATGTCGGTGCTGCCGGCGGGGCCGCCGCCGGTCATCGAATAGATGAGATCCGGGAAATTCAGGATCCAGATGATCCGCAGCAACACGATGAGCGCCAGCGTGGGCCGGATGTGCGGCAGCGTCACGTGCCAGAACTGCCGCAGCCGCGAGGCCCCGTCCACGGAAGCCGCCTCGTACAGCTCCTTCGGGACCGACTGCAGCGCGGCCATGATCATGATGGCGAAGAACGTCACGCCGTACCAGACGTTGGCCACGATCACGGACGTCATCGCCCACCCCGGCGAGGCCAGGAAGCCGATGCGCTGGTCGATGATCCCCGTCTTGAGCAGCAGGTCGTTGATCACGCCGAACTGCCCGTTGAACATCCACCGCCACAGGAGCCCGATGAGGAACCCGGACATGGCCCATGGGAAGAACACCCACGCCTGGTAGAGGCCGCGCCCCCGGAAGTGACGCCGCAGCAGCAGCGCCAGCCCGAACCCCAGGAAGAACTGGAAGAACAGCGACACGACCACCCACGTCCCGGTGTTCCTCAGCGCCGTCCAGAACCGGTCCTCGCCCAGCACGGCACGGAAGTTCTCCAGGCCGACGAAGGGCGTCGAGGTGAGGTCGAACAGGTTGTACTGCTGGAAGGCCATCACCGCGCCGCGGAGCACCGGGTAGTACGTGAACAGCGCCACGAACACGACGCCCGGCAGCAGGCACAGCGCGATGAACCTGGCCCTTCGGACGTTGAAGGTCCTCATGAAACCTTCTTGGCCTGATCCGTCCAGAAGGCGTCCCACGACTTGAGCACGTCGGCGACGGTCGTCTTGCCGGTGATCAGCGCCTGGACGTCACGGTCGGAGTCGACGAGGAACTGGCTCCAGCCGGGGTAGTCGACCGGCCTGATCGTGATCACCTGCTTGGGGTCCTGCTGCGCCTGCAGGTACGCCTTCCACGCGCCCTGCGAGAACTGCGGGTCGCTCTGCGCCTGCTTGGAGATGGGGATGAGCGAGTTGCCCTTGGCGAAGGCGATGCTCTGCTTGGCCTCCGACAGGAACTGGACGAGCTTGACCGCCTCCTTAGGGTGCTTGGTGAAGGAGGTGGCGCCCCAGCCGGCGTAGCCGACGGGCTGGAAGGCGTACCCGGTGGGGCCCTTGGGGATGGGGGCGGTGGACCAGGCGGTGACGCCGCTGTCCTCGACCGTCTTGATCACTTCCGGGTCCTGGATGAGCATGCCGGTGACGCCCGAGGTGAAGCCCTGGACCATCTCGGGGTAGCCCCAGGACACCGAGTCGGGTGGCGACGCCTCCTTGAAGATCTTGACGTAGAGCTCCATGGCCTGGGCGGCCTCGGGCGTGGAGAAGATCGTGCGCTTGTCCTTCAGGTAGAAGGACTTCTCGGGGTTGAGGGCCTCGCCGTTGTACGCGCTGATCATCATCACCGCGTAGTCCGCGCCGCCCTTGCCGCCCCTGAAGGAGTAGCCGTAGCGGTCGCCCGAGGTCATCTGCTTGCCGGCCGCGTAGAGCTCCTCCCAGGTCGTCGGGGGCTGGGTCATGCCGTAGTCCGTACGGTAGAACAGCGTGCGCTGGTAGAAGCCGTATGGGATCAGATATGCCTTGCCCCCGACCTCCACGGCCTTCTTCTGGGCCAGCTCGGTCAGGTCCGACCAGCCGGGCCACTCGGCGGTGGGCAGCTCGGCCAGCCAGCCGTTGTTGGAGAAGGACTTGGCCGTGTGGTCGCGTACTTCCAGCACGTCCAGGTCCTTCTTGGTCTGCAGGATCTGGGTGATCTTCTGGTCGGCGCTGTCGAGCGGCGGCGAGACGAGCTCGACCGTGACGCCCGGGTTGGCCTTCTCGAAGTCGGCGATGAGGGTCTTGATGAGCTTCGTGCGTTCGGGGCTGGTCAAACTCTCGATCATGCGGAGTCGTACCTCTCCCGAGGACGACGAGCCGGAGCCGGAGCCGCAGCCGGTGAGCACCAGCGTGGCGGCGACCGCGGCCGCCAGGAGGGGCTTTCTCATGGGGAGCCTCCCGCGTGTTTCTGACAGCACTGGTTTGGACAGCGCTGTCAGTCACGCTAGGCGACCCACGCCTTCCAGCGCTAGACCGAGATCCTTGATCAAAGTGTCCGCCGGCTCCAGGCCGACCGAGAGGCGGACGAGGCCGACCGGGATGCCCATGGTGGCCCGTACGCTCTCCTCGGTGGACAGGGCGGGTGCGTTCACCAGACTCTCGAACCCACCCCAGGACACGCCGATCCTGAAATGTCGCAATTTATCGAGAAAGATCGCGACCTCTTCCCGCGATTCGGTCGCCAGCTCGATGCTGAACAAACTGGAGAACCCCGACATCTGCCGCAGGGCGACGGCATGCCCCGGATGTGACGGCAACCCCGGATGGTTGACCACCCGCACGGCCGGATGATCGGCCAGGAACCCCGCCACCGCCAGCCCTCGCTCCTGGTGCGCCGCCATCCGCACGGGCAGCGTGCGCAACCCCTTGATCACCTTGGCCGCGTCGTGCGGTGACATCGCGGCCCCGTACAGCTGGTATTCCGTCAGCGCCAGCGGCCGGATCAGCCGCGAGGAACCCACCACCACGCCGCCGACGAGATCGCTGTGCCCGCCGATGTACTTCGACAACGAGTGCACGACCAGGTCGACGCCCATCGTCAGCGGCTTCTGGAAGATCGGCGTGGACCAGGTGTTGTCCATCACGGTCACCAGCCCGCGCTCGCGCGCCCACCCCGTCACCTCGGCGATGTCGACAACCGCGTAGGCCATGTAGGAGGGGGACTCGAAGTAGAGTAGGCGCGTGTCCGCCCTGATAGCGCTGTCACCCTCCGCGAGGTCGCCGACGTGCGTATGCGTGACGCCGAACTTCTCCAGGTAACGCAGGAACTGCGTGGTCGGCCCGTACACCGCGCCCAGCACCAGCACGTGGTCACCGGCCGACACGAGCGACGAGATCGTCGCCGAGATGGCGCCCATCCCGGAGCCGAAACACTTGGCCCGCTCTCCCCGCTCCAGCGCGGCCAGCTTACGCTGGGCGAGATCGACCGTCGGGTTGGTCCCCCGCCAGTAGACATACCGCTCGTCCTCGTTCCTGACCGCCTCGCCGAGCTCCTGCGCGGTCGCGAACGTGAACAGCGAGTTCTCGAACACCGGCGGGTTGACCGCGCCCAGCACCCAGGGCTCGTCCTCGCCCAACCGGCCACAGATCCATTCGTCATCCATGGGGGCAGAGTATGACAACGCGCAAGCCGACCATGGCGGACGTGGCCCAGCACGCGGGGGTGAGCCTGAAGACCGTCTCCCGGGTCGTCAACCAGGAGCCGCACGTCCGGGCGTCGCTGCAGCAGCGGGTGCAGGCGGCCATCAGCGCGCTCGGCTACCGCCGCAACGAGGCCGCCGCCCGCCTGGCCCGGGGCGCGACGATGCTGACGCTGGGCCTGGTGATGGAGAACATCTCCAACGAGTTCTACTCGCGCCTGGCCGCCGCCGTGGAGGCCGCCGCGGCCGAGCACGAGGCGCTGGTGGTGTTCGGCTCGTACGAGGAGAGCCCGGACAAGGAACGCATGCTCATCGAGTCCATGTCCGCACGCGGCGTCGACTCCCTGATCATGGTCCCTTCGGCGGCCGACCACGCCTGGCTGGCCGAGCACACGACCCTGCGCATGGTCTTCGTGGACCGCGTGCCGCGGGGGCTGGAGGCGGCGGACGTGGTGGTCCTCGACGACATACGGGGCGGCCGCGCGGCCACCGAGCATCTGCTGGCCCGCGGGCATCGCCGGATCGCGCTGATCTCCGACGACAATGGGCTGAGCTCGGTGCACGACCGGGCCACCGGCTTCCGTACGGCGCTCGACGCGGCCGGGGTGACCGCAGACGAGACGCTGGTGGTGCGGGGGGTGTTCGATCCGTGGCGGGTGTCCCGCGAGGTCACCAGGCTTTTGGACCTGGAGGATCCGCCGACGGCGTTCTTCGCCACCAACAATCGGGCCGCGATCGGGATCCTGCAGGCGCTGCGGGAGCGGCCGGAGCGGCCGGCGTACGTGGGGTTCGACGACTTCGCGCTGGCGGATGTGTTCAACCCGGGAGTGACAGTGGTGCGCTACGACGTGGCCCACCTGGCTCACAGCGCGGTGGACCTCCTGCTGAACCCCTCGCCGGCGCCACGCCGGGTGAAGGTGCCGGTGGAACTGGTGGCCAGGGGCTCGGGCGAGCTGCCACCTCCCTGACCTCACGCGAAAGGGAGCCCGGATATGCCGCGCGGCGACGCAGATGTCCCCCGGGGCCGGCTTAAGTGCGCTTCCTTGGCCGGGCGCGGTGCTCATCCCGCTACAGTCGGTTCGTGCCTCCTGTGACCGCCGACCTCACCCGTCTCCTTCGCAACAGGCCGGAGCTGGCCGTGGCGCCCTCGCTCGAGGTGCTCGAACGCCTGCTGGCCAGGCCCGACCTGGCCATCCCCGTCCTGCTCGACCTGGACGCCGACTGCCACACCGTCAGCCAGGCCATACAGGCCGCCGGCGGTGAGACCACCCGCGACATGTTGTCCGCCACGCTGCGCGACCCGCACGGCCGGCTCGGCGAGGTGCTGGACCTGCTGGCCGGAAGGGGGCTGATCGCGCTCGACGGCGACACCGTACGTTCCCCGCACCATCCCGGCCTGTGGGCGCACCCGTTCGCGCTGGGCAGGCCGCTTCGCGAGTTCGAGAAGAAGGTCACGGCCGAAGCGCTGAAGACGATGGTCAAGGCGCTCGGCGGCCAGCCCCTGGGCCGCAAGGCCGACCTGGTGAGGCGGGCCGAGGAGCTGCTGCGCGACGGCGCCTCCGTACGCTCCCGCGCGGCCAAGCTCCCGAGCCAGGCCGTCGCGTTAGCGGAGTCCATGGCGTCCAGGGCGCCCGTGCTGGGCGGTGAGCAGCTCTACTATGGCTCGGTGTCTCGGACGCATCCGGTGCAACGCCTGGTCGACGCCGGGTTCGTGCTCCGCGACGGCTGGGAGTTCGAGATGCCCAGGGAGGTGGCGCTGGCCCTGCGCGGCGACGGCTGGAAGCCGGCGCTCACCGGACAACCCGACGTGCCGGCCCGGCCGTGTCCCGAGGCCGACGGCGCGGGCGCCGCGCTGGCGGCGATCGACCGCATCCAAGCCCTCGTGGAGCTGGCGGGGACGGAGCAGATCACCGAGCTGAAGTCCGGCGGTGTGGGCGTCCGTGAGCTCAGGCGGCTGGCCAAGCTGCTCGGCGTGTCCGAGCAAGAAGCCGTGCTGTGGCTCGACATCGCCTTCGGCGCCGACCTGATCGCCTCGGAGCTGGGCGAGCGGCTGGTCAGCACCACATTGGTCGACGACTGGCTGGCACACTCCCCCGACGCCAGATGGCGGGCGCTGGCCGACGTCTGGCTCCGGCTGCCGCAGGCGGCCACCTACCGCGTCGTGGGCTGCTGCGAGGACCATATGGAGCCGCTGCCGCCGCCGTACGAGTTCGAGTGCGGGGCGGGCCGGATCCGGCGCGCGACCCTGGAGACGCTGCGCACCCTGATTCCGGGCCTGGGCACGGACGCCGCCGGGTTGAAGGATGCGGTGGCGTGGCGTACGCGGGCGGCCGCGGAGGCCGCGCAGGCGGCCGATGAGTTCGTCGCCGCGGCCCTGCGCGAGGGTGAGTTGCTCGGGATCGTCGCCGGTGGAGCGCTCACGTCCCTCGGCCGTGCCCTGCTGGGGAACGGCGAGCAGGACCCGGACACCGGTGGAGTGAGCGCATTGTTCCCCACGCCGGTGACGACGGCGACCCTGCAGAACGACCTGACCGCGATCGTGTCCGGCATCCCCGCTGCCGATCTGGCCATCTTCCTGAACGGCTGCGCCGACTTGGAGTCACGCGACCGGGCCAGCGTGTGGCGGTTCTCCGAGAAGACCATACGCAGGGCGCTGGACGCCGGCACCACCGCCGAGACCCTGCTCGCCGATCTCGCCCGCTTCTCCGCCAAGGCGATCCCTCAGCCGCTGCGCTATCTCGTCAACGACACGGCCCGCAAGCACGGCGTCATCAAGGTGACCTCCACACCCTCCATCGTGATCGCCACCGACCCCGCGGTCATCGCCGAGCTGTGCGGCGCGAAGGCGCTCCGTAAGCTGGGCCTGCGCCAGATCGCGCCCACGGTCGCGCTCGCCGCCCTGCCGCCCGACGAGACCCTGCGGCTGCTGCGCCAGGGAGGCCACGCCCCCGTCGGCGTGGCGTCAGACGGAACGATCAGGGCGGAGAGCATCCAGCGGCGCCGGCTTGCGGTGGACGTCAAGAAACACACTGACACCGACACCGCTGCGGCGGCCGCAGCCATCCTCCAGGGCAACGGGACCGACGCGGACGGCGAGGCCATGGCACTGGCCGCCGTCACCGGCGAGGTGATCGTCATCGTGTGGCAGCGGCGCGAGCACTACATGGAGGACCTGACCATCGCAGGCAACGTGGTGACCGGCTACTGCCACGACTGCGATCGAGACCACACCATCCCACGCGCCAAGATCACCAAAGCATATCTGCCGTAGGCACGGGAGCCGGGCCGAAGTGCCCGCGGCGCAGTCTTAGGAAGACCGGGGACGCCAGTCGCCGCGGTCGAGGTCGAGGTTCTCCGGGGTGTGCAACCTGACCATCGTCCTGGCCACGCCGGACGGCACCCGGTGCGGGGTCAGGAACGACACCGCCACCATGACCGCGAACGCGATAGGCACCGTCCACGCGGCGGGCTGGGCCAGCAGCGCGGCCGTGAAGCCGCTCGGGGCGCCCGTGATCGTGGCCAGCACCGCGGCGCAGGCCAGCCCGCCACCCACGAAGAGCCCGGCCAGCGCCCCCGTGGTGGTGAGCCGGCGCCACCAGATCCCCAGCACCAGCAGCGGGCAGAACGACGAGGCGGCCACCGCGAACGCCAGCCCCACCACGTCCGCCACCGGCAGCGCCCGCGCCCACAGCGCCAGGCCCAGCGGCACCGCCACCGCCATCAGCGTGGCGATCCTGAACGAGCGCACGCTGCCCTTGAGCAGGTCCTGGGCGATCACCCCCGCCACGGACACGGTCAGTCCCGACGACGTGGACAGGAACGCGGCGAACGCCCCGGCGGTGACCAGGGCGGTCAGCACGTCGCCCAGGGTGCCGCCGATCATCTGGGCGGGCAGCGTCAGCACGACCGTGTCCGTGCGCGCCAGGCCGGGCGTGTAGAGGCGACCGAGCCAGCCGTACACGGCCGGGAGCAGGTAGAAGGCGCCGAGCAGCGACAGCACCACCAGCGTCGTACGCCGGGCGGCCCGGCCGTCGGGGTTGGTGTAGAAGCGTACGAGCACGTGCGGCAACCCCATGGTGCCCAGGAACGTGGCCAGGATCAGCGAGTACGTCGAGTACAGCCCGTATTCCTTGGCCCCGGCCAGCGGCACCTGCCAGGTGGCCGCGTCGGCCGCGCTGACGCCGGGCGCGCCGTCGGCCTTCCAGGCCATCAGCAGGAACACCAGCGGCACCGCCAACGCCGTCAGCTTGAGCCAGTACTGGAACGCCTGCACGAACGTGATCGACCGCATGCCGCCCGACAACACGTTCACCGCCACGACGACGGCGACCAGCAGCCCGCCGACCCAGACGGGCGCACCGGTGATCGTCCGCAGCACCAGCCCGGCGCTCTGGAACTGCGGCATCAGGTAGAGCCAGCCGATCAGCACGACGAGCACGCTGGCCGTGCGGCGCACGGTCATCGACTCGAGCCTGGCCTCGGCGAAGTCGGGCAGCGTGTACGCCCCGGAGCGGCGCAGCGGCGCCGACACCAGCACCAGCAGCACCAGGTAGCCGCCGGTCCAGCCGACGGGCAGCCACAACATGTCGACGCCGAAGGACAGGATGAGCCCGGCGATGCCGAGGAAGGAGGCCCCCGACAGGTACTCGCCGCCGATGGCCGAGGCGTTCCAGAGCGGGCTGACGGTGCGGGAGGCGACGTAGAAGTCGGAGGTGGTGCGGGAGACCCTGATGCCGAACGCCCCGATGAGCACGGCCGCCACGACCACGACGAGGACCGCCGTCAGGCTCATGCGGTCGGCTCCGCCGGCCGCACGAGCCCCAGCTTGACGATGCGCTCGCTCATCGGCGTTCGACCAGTTCGGCGAAGTGGCGTTCGTTGCGCTCGGCCTGGCGGACATACCACCAGGCGCCGATGACGAAGGCGGGGTAGATGAGGCCGGCGAGCACCGCCCACGGGAGCGGTACGCCGAGCAGGTGCACCTCGCGCAGCTCCGGGATGAGCAGGAACAGCAGCGGCAGGCCGCCGACCACGCAGGCCAGCACGGTGCAGACGAACAACGCCAGCCGGAACTGGGTGCGCAGCAGGGAGCCCATGTAGACCTCGCCGAGCCGGGTCTGCTCGTCGATCTCGCGGGTGGCGGGGAAGCGGGGACGGCGGGCGGCGGCGGTGCGCGGGCTCGTCACGGCCACCCGGCGCGGCGCCTCACGCATGATGCGGCGTGCCGGACGCGGCTCTGGGCTCATTCCTGCCTGCCCTTCCTGGCCCGGCGGACCAGCAGGTCGCGCAGTTCGCGCGTGTGCCTGCGGCTGACCGGGAGCTCTGTGTCGCCCACCCGCACGGTGCACTTGCCCGAGTCGATGTGCAACTCCTCGATGTGCTTGACGGCGACCAGGTGGCTGCGGTGCACCCGGACGAACCCGGCCGAGGCCCAGCGTTCCTCCAGCGTGGCCAGGGGGATGCGGACGAGGTGGCTGCCGGCCGCGGTGTGCAGCCGCGCGTAGTCGCCGTGCGCCTCCACGTAGATCACGTCGGCGCTGGACACGAACCGCGTCACCCCGCCCAGCTCGACCGGGATCGTGTCGGTCTCGCCGCCCTCCACGGGCACGTCGGCCGACACCGCGACCCGCCGGATCGCCTCGGCCAGCCGCTCCGGGCGTACCGGCTTGAGCAGGTAGTCCTCGGCCTTGATCTCGAAGGCGTCCACGGCGTGCTCCTCGTACGCCGTCACGAACACCACCCGGGGCGGGTTGGCGAACTGCGACAGCAGCCGCCCGAGCACCACCCCGTCGAGCCCGCGCATCCTGATGTCGAGGAACACCGCGTCGATGGGCCTGCCGTCGGCGATGGCGCGGTCGAGCAGCCGCAGCGCCGCGGCGCCGTCCCTGGCGGTGGCCACTTCGCCGATGCGGGGGTCGGCGCGCAGCAGGTACGACAGGTCTTCGAGGGCGGGCAGCTCGTCATCGACCGCGAGAACCCGGAGTTGTGCCATAGATAGTGATAAAACCGACAACAAAGATCGAGGTCAACGGGCAGAGACGCCTGGGTGATACTTCGGCAATCTTATGTTGACTTTTGTGCCCGCGCCGGCGCCGGTTTCGACGACCAGGCCATACTCGTCGCCGTACACTTGGCGCAGTCGCTCGTCCACGTTGGCCAGCCCGACGCCGCCCGCCGAGGTGATGTCACCGGCGAGGATGCGGCGCAGTCGCTCGGGGTCCATGCCGAGCCCGTCGTCCTCGACGCTGATGCGGCACTCGGCTCCGGCGTCCTCGGCGATGATCGTGATGCGGCCGACGCCGTTGCGGCTCTCCAGCCCGTGTCTGACGGCGTTCTCCACCAGCGGCTGCAGGCACAGGAACGGCACCGCGACCGGCAGCACCTCGGGTGCGATGCGCAGCGTGACCTGCAGCTGGTCGCCGAACCTGGCCCGCTCCAAGATCAGGTAGCGGTCGATCGAGCGCAGCTCCTCGGCCAGCGTGGTGAACTCGCCGTGCCTGCGGAAGGAGTAGCGGGTGAAATCGGCGAACTCCAGCAGCAGCTCCCTGGCCCGCTCCGGGTCGGTGCGCACGAACGAGGCGATCGTGGTGAGCGAGTTGTAGATGAAGTGCGGCGAGATCTGCGCCCGCAGCGCCCGCACCTCGGCCTCCATGAGCAACGTGCGCGAGCGGTCGAGCTCGGCCAGCTCCAGCTGCGAGTCCACCCATCCGGCCACCTCCTGGGCGGCCCTGACCAGCCCGGCCGAGGCGTTCTGCCCGTAGGCGGCCAGCGCGCCGACGACCCGGTCGTCGGTCGTGAGCGGCACCACCACGGCGTGCCTGATCGGGCATTCGAGCAGGTCGCAGTCGATGGTCAGGACCTGCGTGCGGCCGTCCTTCAACGTGGCCGCCGCGTGCTCGAACGCCTGGTCGGCGTGGTGGTCGCCGGCGCCGTCGTAGACGAGCAGCCGCTCGCCGTCGGTGATCGCCAGCGCCGCCGAGCCCAGCAGCGCGCGCAGGTGCCGCGAGGCGCGCTCGGCGCCGTCGGCGGTAAGCCCGGCGCGCAGCGGCGGCCCGGCCAGCGAGGCGGTGTGCAGGGTCACGAACGTGGCCCGCTCGGCCGGGCTCGTGCCCAGCTCGCGGCGGCCCCGCATGACGCGCCACAACACGATCGCGGGCACGCCGACGAGCACCGCGACCACGGCGACCCCGACCAGGTATTCCACGGGGTCAGAGCCTAACTCAGAGGGCCTTGGCGATGACGTCCCGGTACGACTCGGTCTCCTCGGCGGAGTCGTACGTCGTCCGCGGCCAGAAGAACCCGCGCAGCCCATCCTTCTTGTTGCGCGGCACCACGTGGACGTGCAGGTGGGCCACGCTCTGGCTGACGCGGTTGTTCATGGCCACGAACGTGCCGCCCGCCTCGAGCGCCGCCTCGACGGCTCTGGCCATGGCCTGGACCCGCTCGAAGAACGGCCCGACCTCGGCGAGGTCGGCCAGCGTCTCCACGTGGACCCTGGGCACGACGAGCACGTGTCCCTTGAAGACCGGCCGGGCGTCGAGGAAGGAGACCGCCACCTCGTCGGAGCTCACCACATAGGCGGACCGCTCCCCCGCGATGATCTCGCAGAACAGGTCGTTGCTCACCGTTTGACCCTATCGGCGAAGGCCGTCCAGCTCGTCATGTTCGGCCCGGACTCTTCCTCGGGCGCGTGCAGGAACCGCTCCCCCACGCGCTCGCGCAGCCGCGCGGGCACCTCGGGCACCTTGGCGCCCCGGCAGTGGTAGATCAGCCCGCCGCCGCGCTGCCCCATCGCCATCCAGGGCAGCCACGGCGACACCCGGCACCAGGAGAACACGCACGGCACGTCGGCCATCCCCGACTCCAGGTCCTTCGCGGCGGCGAAGAACTGGAACAACTCCAGCGCCCGGTACGTGTCGCTCGCCGAGTTCTCCGGGTAGTCGGCGACCTTGAGCGGCGACGGGTAGGCCAGCCGCACGTCGACGTTGTAGACCACCTGGTCGCCCAGCCGCGTCACCGGCACGGGGTAGGCGCCGAGCCGCTGGTTGACCGGGTCGTTGAAGACGTGGAACACCTCGACGGCCCGCCCGGTGAACGGGTTGTCCCACGTGTCGAGCACCTCCCTCGTCCGCGGATCGAGGTAGAGCGCCGCCTCCCTGGTGAGCAGCCGCCAGCCGTCGTCGGCCTGGACCGCCCTGGCCACGTTGATCCCTTCGAACCCGAACAGGTGGTGCGGGCCGTCGTCGTCCTGCCAGCCGTAGACGTCGCCGGTCCAGTACGAGATCGTCTCCGCCCCGTCGGCGGAGGCGCGTACCCGAATGAAGTCCATGATCCGCAGGCTACTTCACAGTGACCGCGAAGATCGCCTCACCGGACTGCCGCCTGCTCTCCTCGGTCGCCGGTGTCCGGTCCTGGCCGCAGCGCCAGCAGTTGAACAACCGGATCTCGGTCGTGCCCGGCCGCTTGGGGTTGAAGACGAAGTACGTCGTGCCGCCGGAGCCGGGCCCGCCGCCCTCGCCCTCGTGCTCCTCACTGATGAACGAGGCCACCTTCGTGTCCGGCACCGCCACCAGCGACCAGTCATCGCCTACCGACGGGTTGTCGGCCACGGCCAGCGAGAACCGCTGGCCGGGCCGCACCTCGACGTGCACGGTCGTCCCCTTGGCGCCCTTGACCACCATGCCGTAGTCGCTCACCGCCGTCCCGCCGCCGCATCCCGCGACGGCCAGCACGGCGAGCCAGGTGGCCGCTCGAAGCCTCATTCCGGCAGGCTATCGGCCTCCGGCCGGTCCCGGGGCTCCGGGCGGCACCGTCCGCCCTACTTGCCCTTGCGGCGCCTCATGATGCGGCGCACCACGAAGGCGGCCACCGCTCCGGCGGCGGCGATGAGCAGCACGGGCCGCTTCTTCGCCTCCTCGGCGGCGTCAGTGGCGGTGGTCTTCACGGTCTCCGCGGCGTCGCCCGCCTTGGACTTCACAGCCTCGGCCGCCTCGCCCGCCTTGGTCTTCACAGCCTCGGCCGCCTCGCCCGCCTTGGTCTTCACGGCCTCGGCCGCCTCGCCCGCCTTGTCCTTGGCGGTCTCGGCAGCGTTGCTCGCCTTGCCTTTCAGGTCGGCCTTGCCGGCCAGCGCGCCGACCGTGTCGCCCAGTTCCTGCCGCGTTTCCTTGATGTCTTTACGCACGTCGCCCTCTTCCTGGTCATCGGCGTCCCCGTGCGTCCGCTGCAGCGACTCCTCCTCGGTACGCAGGCTTTCTGTTGCCTCGGATCGTTCGTCGCGGATGGGGGCTTCCGGAATGAATGTCTCGTGTTCCTCACGGGCGGCCTCCGCCCGCTGCGCGTTCTCGGCCGCGCCGGGCCTCGTCGGTGGCACGTTGATCGACTCACGCTCGGTCGGCGTGCCCACCCTCGCTCTGCGGGCGCCGACGTCGCCCGCGTGGTGCTCGCTGTCGTATCCGGGGTCGGTCTCGCTCATCGCCGTACCCTCCCCTTGACCATGTCGATATCGGCCTTGACGCTCGCGACGGTCTCTTGGGGGACCAGCGGCGCGGCTCGTTTCACCTGGTTCTTACCGATCAGGCCGAGCACGGCGGCGACGACGAACAACGCTCCCGCCACGATCGCGGCAGCCGCCCACCCGGGCATGATCAGAGCGAGGAGCAAGACGACGGCCGCCACCAGTGTGCCGCCACCGAGGAACGCGACCGTACCGGCCGCGCCGAACAGGCCCGCGCCGAAGCCCGCGTGCTTGCCTTTCTCCGCGAGTTCCATCCTGGCCAGGCGGAACTCGTCCTTGACGAGCCTGGAGACCTGCTCGGAGAGATCGTTGACCAACCTGTGGGTGTCGTTCACGACGCTCGCCTCCTCCGCTGAGGAAGGCGACTACCCAGGCGGAAGGCCTTCTATCACGCGCCGCTACTTCCGCTTGCCGCCCTTGAGCAGGAGGCCCAGAACCGAGAGAACGGGGTCCTTCGGCACATCGCACCAGTTGTCCGGTTGCCGCGGCTTGCTCCACGGGGACGGGAGCTCGCACGGCGGGGCCTGCGGCTTCGGCCGTTCACACCACGATCCGGGAGGGTTCATACCTCCATGCTAACTCCCGGACCTCTCGCAGAGGAGGTGGACCAGCGAGCCTGAGCGTCTGCGTGCCCTGGCCACAGCCGACGTCCAGGACACGTCGCGGGGGCGGCGGGATCCTATCCGGACCTGATCTTCCGTTCTCGGAGGTAACCTGCCGTGGTGCTGGTACACGGGGTCTGGGCGGCCGATGGGCTCGCTTTCTGGGCGGAGAACGGCGACGACCCTGCCGCCGGCCCACCGCTGCGGGGCCGCGCAGCGCGGAGCGGTGAGCCGCGGCCGCATCCGTTCGCCGCGCCCGCATCCGGCGTCGCGGCCGTGCTCGGGCTCGATGACGTGCCGGGGCGGACGCTGGAGGTGTTGCTGCCCGGCTCGGTCAAGGAGCCATTGCCGTCGCCGGAGACCGGCCGACTTTCCGAGGTGACCCGCCCGCGACTGCACCTGTGGCAGGTGCCCGCGCTCGTGCCGCCCGCCGCGGCGGCGCTGCGGGTGCTGGCCGGGCACACCGGCACCGCCACCCTGCGCCACTGGGCCGCGGTCGCCGACTTCGCCCGCGACCTGGTACGCCGCGGCCGCGTCATCCCCCAGCTCGTGCCACCGGTCGCAGGGCATGTGGACGGCGACATGTGGGGGGTTCCCCAGGCCGACGCGCGGGCCGTGTGGCGGCCCGCGGTGACCGGGGTGGATGCCGGATATTTCCGGGAGCTGGCGCTGGCCATGCCGCCCGCGTGCCGTACCTCGCGCACCGAGCGCCCCTCCGCCGGCGTGCTCCGCGAGGCGCTCGAAGCCTTCACCGACGCGCTCGTGCGCCAGACGCTCACCGAGCCCCTCGTCGCCCGCCCCAAGACCCTCCAGGACCGCTGGCTGGCCGCGCTGACCGGCGCGGACCCCGCCTGCCCCGACGTTCCCGACCTGCGCCGGGAGCTGGAGAAGTGGCACGACGCCGCGACGGCGGCCGAGGGCGCGGCACGGGTGTGCTTCCGGCTGCTGGAGCCGGCGGACACCGACGACTGGCGCGTGGAGCTGGCGCTGCAGGCCGCCGACGACCCGAGCCTCTACGTCCCCGCGGCGGAGGTGTGGGGCGGCACGCGGGTGCCCGGCCTGCCGCCGATTCCCGAACGCGAGCTGCTGACCGGGCTGGGCCGGGCGGTGCGGCTCTACCCCGAGCTGGACCGGGCCCTGCGGGTGCCGGAGCCGAGCGAGCTGGCGCTGGACACGGCGGGGGCGTTCGGGTTCCTGCGGCAGGCGGCGCCGCTGTTGCAGGCGGCCGGGTTCGGGGTGCAGCTGCCCCGCTGGGCCGGACGCACCAAGCTGGGGCTCAAGCTCACCACCAGGACCAAGGCGCAGACGGCGGCCGTGAGCCAGGGGTTCGGGATGCGGCAGCTGGTCGACTTCCGCATCGACCTGGCGGTGGGCGATGAGACGATCAGTGAGGCGGAGCTGGCCGAGCTGGTCAGGCTCAAGGTGCCCCTGGTCCGGGTGCGTGGCCAGTGGGTGGAGCTGGACGACCGGCAGCTGAAGGCGGCCCTGAGGGCCGTGGAGGGCGAGCGCACGGGCGAGGTGACGGCCGCCGACATCCTCCAGCACGTGGTCGGCGCCGATCTCTGGGGCGACGACGAGCTGCCGCTGCTGGAGGTCGACGCCGACGGTGTGCTCGGCGACCTGCTGTCCGGCCAGGCCGAGCGGCGGCTGGAGCCGCTCGCGACCCCGGCCGGCCTGGACGCCATGCTCCGGCCCTACCAGGAGCGCGGCCTGGCGTGGCTGAGCTTCCTGTCACAGCTGGGCCTCGGCGGGGTGCTGGCGGACGACATGGGGCTGGGCAAGACGATCACCACGCTGGCCCTGCTCGTGCACGAGCGGTCGGACGTGCCGACACTGCTGGTGTGCCCGATGTCGCTGGTGGGCAACTGGCAGCGGGAGGCGGCCAGGTTCGCGCCGGGGCTGCGGGTCTACGTGCACCACGGCAGCGGCAGGGACGCGGCCGAGATCGGGCGCGCCGACCTGGTGATCACCACGTACGGCACCGCGCAACGCGACCTGGAGACCCTCAAGCGGCACGAATGGCGCAGGGTCGTGTGCGACGAGGCCCAGGCGATCAAGAACAGCGGGACGCTGCAGGCGCAGGCCGTACGATCCATCCCGGCGCCCACCAGGCTGGCCCTGACCGGCACCCCGGTGGAAAACCACCTGGCCGAGCTCTGGTCGATCATGGAATTCGCCAACCCGGGACTGCTGGGGTCGCGCTCGCGCTTCAGGACCCGGTTCCAGGAGCCCATCGAGGCCCGTCAGGACGAGCAGGCCGCCCGGGCGCTCAAGCGGGCGACGGGTCCGTTCATCCTCCGCCGCCTCAAGACCGACAAATCCATCATCACCGATCTGCCGGAGAAGATGGAGGTCAAGGAGTGGTGCCCGCTCACGCCCGAGCAGGCCTCGCTCTACCAGGCAGTCGTGGACGACATGCTGGCCAAGATCGACGACAGCGAGGGCATCGAGCGGCGCGGCCTGGTGCTGGCGACCATGGCCAAGCTCAAGCAGGTCTGCAACCATCCGGCCCACCTGCTCAAGGACGGCTCCCGGCTGGCGGGCCGGTCGGGCAAGCTGGCCCGTCTCGAGCAGCTGGCCGAGGAGATCCTGGCGGAGGGCGAGAAGGCACTGCTCTTCACCCAATACGCCGAGTTCGGGACGATGCTCCAGCCCTATCTGGCGCAGCGGCTGGACCGCCCGGTGCTGTGGCTGCACGGCGGCCTGCCGAAGAAGACCCGCGACCGGCTGGTCGAGCGGTTCCAGCAGGACCCGGAGCCGATGTTGTTCGTGTTGTCGCTCAAGGCGGCCGGGGTTGGGCTCAACCTGACGGCCGCCAATCACGTCGTGCACGTGGACCGCTGGTGGAACCCGGCCGTCGAGGACCAGGCCACCGACCGCGCCTTCCGGATCGGGCAGCGCAAGAACGTGCAGGTGCGCAAGCTGATCTGCGCGGGCACCCTGGAGGAGCGCGTGGACGAGATGATCGAGCGCAAGAAGGCCCTGGCCGAGCGGGTGGTCGGCACCGGCGAGGAGTGGCTCACGGACCTGTCGACCGACGAGCTGCGCGAGGTGTTCCGCCTGACCGCGGAGGGGGTGAGCTGACGTGGCGTGGTTCGACGGCGGAAGGCCGATCAAGGTCGACGGCGGCATCAGGGCCCGTACGCAACGTGGCTCGATCGGCTCGACCTGGTGGTCGCGGCGGTTCATCGACATCCTGGAGCGCATCTGCGACAAGGGGCGGCTCTCGCGCGGCCGGGCCTACGCCCGGCAGGGCCAGGTCCTGTCGATCGACCTGACCGCGGGCGAGGTCAGGGCCGCCGTGCAGGGCTCGCGGCCGGATCCGTACGAGGTCGTGATCAGGATCGACGTGTACGACGAGAGCCGGTGGGCCGCGCTCGAGGAGGCCATCGCGGCGCAGGCCGTCTACCGGGCCAAGCTGCTGGCCGGGGAGATGCCGGTCGAGATCGAGGAGCTGTTCGCCGCGATGGGGGTCGACCTGTTCCCCCGCGACCTGGACATGGACTGCTCGTGCCCGGACTGGGGTTTCCCGTGCAAGCACCTGTCGGCGGCGCTCTACCTGCTGGCCGAGTCGTTCGACGACGACCCGTTCCTGGTGCTGGCCTGGCGCGGGCGCACCCGCGAGCAACTGCTCGGCTCCCTGGCCGGCGAGGCCGCGGAGGAGCTGCAGGTCGAGGACGTGCCGTTCGCCGACCGGCTGGCCGACTTCTACGCCCCCGGCGCCACCGCGCACCGGCCCGAGCGCCGCCCCGCGGCCGCCGCCCCTGACCTGCTGCTGCGGGTCTTCCCGCCGCCCGCCGACCTGGCGCGGGTGCTCGGTCCGGCGTATCGGCAGCTGGGTTAGCGGTCCTCGAACGAGGCGGGCACCATGACGCGCACGCCGTTGGGCACCACGCGGAGCCTGATCGGGGTGCGCAGCCGCACCTCGCCGTCCACGTCGGCGGCCATCGGCGGGTCGGTCTCCAGATACATCTCCCGCCCGACCACGAACGGCCCGCCCGCGAGGCTGCGCCAGCGGCCGGTGGTCGCCCTGAGCAGCGTCTCGCCGAGCAGCCGCAGCTTCTTGCCCGAACCGAGCTGGTAGGCCACCAGCAGGCCGTTGTCGATGCTGATGTCCTTGGCCACCTGCCAGCCGCCGTGGAAGCGGCCGTTGGCGATGTTGAGCTGGTGGGTGAGCAGCTCGTGGCGCTGCCCCTCGACCGTGATGTACGCCCGGAACGGCTTGTGGTTCGGCAGGATCGTCAGCGCCGTCAGCGGATAGGCGGGCCGGCCCACGATGCGCTTGAGCCACGGCTTGACCTTGCCCGCCACCTCCACCGACACCCCGAAGCTGGCCAGGTTGGCGAACTCCCGGTCGCCGGCCATGCCCAGGTCGATGTCGGCCACCTTGCCGGTGGCGAACACCTTGATCGCCCCGGCCAGGTCGAGCGGCAGGCCGAGGCTGCGGGCGAAGTTGTTGGTGGTGCCGAGTGGCAGCACGCCCAGCGCCACATCGCGGTGCGCCACGTGGCGCACCGCCGAGGAGAGCGTGCCGTCGCCGCCGCCCACGATGAGCAGGTCCGGCTTGGTCGCCAGGGCGGTGTCGAGCAGGTCGCGCAGCCGCTTGGGGTTGTAGACCGACAGCTCGGCCAGCGGCTCGAACCCGAGGTTGTGGATCTGCTCGATCACCTCGAAGTAGTGGCGGCGGCCCCGGCGCGAGCGAGTGTTCACCACCACGGCCACCCGGCGATCCCTCAGGATCGCCTCGGTGTGCTCGGTCTTGGTGCGCAGTTCGCTCATGGTCATCAATCGTAGGGCCGCCGGGGTACCTCGGCGGCCCTACGAATTTACTTCTTGGGCGGGACTACCTGAACAATCGCACCCAGGTTGCCCGGCAGCGGGGAGATCAGCTTGAACTGCACGCCGAGCGCCTTGCTCTCGTCACCGGGGTTGCCGGTACCGAGCACGGAGCCCGCGGCCACCTGGCCGTACAGCTCCGTGGCGGGCGTGCCGTCGGCGTGCACCACGCGGGTGGTGTACGTCTGGTCGCCCTTGGACGGCACGACCACCGAGGCGTCGAAGTCCCGGAAGGCGAGCGCGCCGTTGAGCACCTCGATGCCCGGATACCACGTCTTGGCGTCGGTGAAGTGCGAGACGCCCTTCTGCGCGGGGAAGTCCGTGCAGTACTCGCTGAACGGCTCGTCCGGCGCCTCCAGGCACTCCTTGAACGGGTACGTCTTGCCGAACCCGAACGCGGCGTTGGACGTCTGCACCCGCCCCTGGAGGTTCTTGTTGGCCGTCGGGTCCTTCTCGGCCGCGGTCCCGGTGCGGCGCAGCGGCTCGTAGTGCGAGTCCACGACCAGCAGGCTGCCCTTGGGCCCGACGCTCGGCGGGAGCCGCAGGGTGCTGAGGAGGTTGTTGTTGACGAACGTGGAGTCGCGGTACCACACCAGCAGGCCCGGCGCGTTGTACTTCAGCTTCTGCACCTTCCACGCCCCCTCGCGGAGGTAGTCGGTGTCGTAGGTGTACTGCAGGCCCTTGTCGAAGCCGTCGAAGTTACGCCACTCGGCCAGGTAGAACCGGGAGATCTCGCGCTCGCCGTTGTTGCGCGTCCAGCCCTGGCCGCTGGTGTTGGTGAACGTGCCGCCGACGGGCTTCCACCCGTTGTCGCCACCTTCGACGTCGTCGCTCCACACGGCGGTGCCGCCGTTGGTGAGCTGGAAGTCGTCGGCGTGCCAGCCACGCTCCTGGAAGGCGGCGTCGGTGTTGAACGTCAGCCGGAGCTTGATCGTCTGGCCGGCGAACGGCGTCAGGTTCACGTAGTCGTGGCGCCAGCCGCCGCTGTCCCCGGTGAGTCCGTACTTCTTGTTGCCGAAGGACGTGAGGTTATTGTTCGGGTCCGGGTAGTCGTCAGGCGTGCTGACCTCGGCGCCGGCCTCGTCGTAGACCTTCTGCTGGGACCACGTCTCGCCGCCGTCGGTGGAGACCTCGACGAAGCCGAAGTCCCAGTCCTGCTCGATCACGTAGTTGTTCCACATCCAGAGCCTGAGATCGGTCCCGGCGGGCACGGGCAGGTCACGGGTCAGCGTGAGGTTCGCCCAATCCTGGTCCAGGCCGGTCCACCAGGCGTTCGAGCCGCTGTGGACGTCGATCATCTTCTGCGGTGTGGAGGCCAGGTTCACCCGGACGCCGTCGGCGGTGAGCTTGGGCGTGCGCGAGGACTGGCCGACCGTGACGACTTTGGCGGCGTCGCCGGGGTTGAGTGTGGTCGGGTTCGCCCAGCCGAGCACCCACTTGTCCCATAGGCCCATGTGGGTCGGCATGGACTGGAAGATCGGGCCGGAGTGGGAGCCGCTGGACATCAGGTCCCAGAAGTCCACCGCCGAGCTGGCCTGGCCTGAGGTGTCGTACAGGTCGGGCAGGCCCAGGTCGTGGCCGTACTCGTGGGCGAAGACGCCGACGCCGGAGTCCTCCGGCTGCACGATGTAGTTGGAGATCTTCTTGTCGGTGCCGGGGACCTTGTAGCCGCCGGCGACCGCGCTGGAGTGGGCCCAGATGGCGTAGGTGCCCTCGGCGCCACCGTCGGAGGACTTGTCCTTTCCTGCGTGCACCAGCACCAGGTGGTCGATGACGCCGTCGGGCTCCTGGTGGTTGCCGTCACCGTCGGCGTCGGAGATGTCCTCGACGTCGTAGTCGGCCCACGGGAAGTCCGGCTGGGTCTGGGCGAGGGTGGTCACCGAGTCGATGGCCAGCTGCTGGGCGCCGAGCGGGTTGTCCGGGTGGCCGGACATGTCCTGGGGTGCGCCGCCGCAGGCCGCGGCGCCGTACCAGGCCTCGGAGTGCGGGACCTTGATCCAGCCGACCGCCGAGCCGGTGACGGAGTAGGCGCCCTTCGACATCTCCTCGTACATCTTCTTCATCGTGAAGCCGGAGATGTCGATGCCGGGTCTGCCGTCGCGCGGGTCCTTCAGATCGGGGCGGACGCGCTCGGTGATGCCCCTGTCGGTGTAGAGCATCTTGTTGAAGTGCTCGGGGCTGAAGTCCTTGACCCAGAAGGAGTTGTTGTCCTTGTGCGGGAGCGTTGCCGGGTCCGGGATGTTGTTGTGCAGGGGGCCGTTCTTGAGCGTGCCCGGCGGCTCGACCAAGCAGTCGTCCGGTCCGCTGTTGACCGTGCGCAGCCGGTTGAAGCCGGAGAAGTCGTCGCCGGCCTGCTCGTTGAATTCGACCAGCAGGGTCAGGAGCTTGGCGGTGCGGGTCTGCTTGGAGTTCTTGAATATCCATTCAGCCGGATTGCGGCCGGTCCTGATGGCCTCGTTCTCCCGCGCGGCGAGAATGCGGCCGGAGGCCGGATTCCCGTTGGAGAACTTCCTGTCGAACTTCTGCGCCGGAGTGAGCGAGCGTGCGCTCACATCGGTAAGACGCGGCTCCTCCGGGTCCTTTCCGACCGTGGGCGGCGCGTAGTTGATATAGAAGTCCGAGGCCGCGGGCTCGTAATGGGCGACGGACGCCGCTTGAGCGCTGGGCACGGACAGGGCGGCGCCGAGAAGGGCGACCGCCGGGAAGGCTGCTAATAAGCGCTTCGTACTGGGCACCAGGAACCCTCTCTGCCCGGGATCGCCGGGCGCATGGCCATAGGGGTGTGCAATGCCGGACGTTAGAGCGTCAATCAACCGATCGTAAAGCACGTTGTTGAAACGTGATCAAACTACGACATTCAGAACATCAAACGGGCGGCCACCACTCCGCCCGCGACCGCGCCGCCGTAGCAGATCACCGCGATCACCAGATCGAACCTGGCGATCCCGAGCAGCTCTTCGCTGGTGAACCTGATCCGGTGCGCCGCATGGAACAGGCACAGCACGACGACCACGAGCAGCGCGAGCCGCACCAGCACGTGGCCGGCCAGCGCGCGCAGGTCCTCGGCGGCGGGCCAGTCCAGCACGCCGAGCGGCATGAGCACCCCGAACAGCAGCACAAGCACCGGCAGCACCAGCGCCGCCACCACTCCCCCGCCGCTGAACAACAACCACAGGTACGGCTCCAGCGTGCGCTTCATGGCGACCTCAGCACGAAGTAGGCGATCACCGCGGAGACCAGCAACCAGAGCGAATGGTTGCCGCCCTGGATCATCCAGGCGGGCACCCGCCAGCCGTCCAGGCGGACGACGGTGGCCTTGGGTGCGAGGTTGAGGAACGTGATGGCATGGAAGCAGGTGGCGGCGAGGGCGACCACGTTGATCGCGATCATCCACGGCTGCCCGGCCAGCGCGATGAACTCCGGCAGGCTCCCGCCGACGACGGCGTCGAGGAACATCAGCAGGAAGACGATCGACCAGGCCACGAAGACGCTGGTCAGCTCGCGCAGAACGAAGATCGTGTAGTTGCGGGTGCGGGCGAACCACAGGTTGTCGCGGCGCGGCCGGTAGGCGGTCGTCATCGTCTGCTCCAGGGCAGCACCGAGCGCATGGCGGCGGTCAGCTTGTAACGCTGGATGGCCTCGGCGGGGTCGACGTGCTTGGGGCAAACCCGGGTGCACTCGCCGACGAACGTGCACCCCCACACCGCGTCGTCCAGATTGAGCACATCGAACCGGTCGTCCATGTCCCGCGAGTCCAGGTTGTAGCGCTGGGCGAGGGCGATGGCGGCCGGGCCGAGGAAGTCGGGGTCGAGCACGTAGACCGGGCAGGCCGAGTAACACAGCAGGCAGTTGATGCACATGCTGTACTGCTTGTACGCCTCCAGCTGCGCGGGCGTCTGGGCGTACTCGGTGCTCAGCGGCAGCTCCTCGCCCTCTCTGACCAGCCAGGGCCGCACGGACGACAGTTTGGCCAGGAAGTCGTCGATGTCCACGACCAGGTCCTTGATCACCGGGAAGCCCTTGAGCGGCTCGATCCGCACCGGCCCGTCGCCGAACTCCGACAGGAAGGTGCCGCAGGTCAGGCGGGGCTCGCCGTTGACGTTCATACCGCAGGAGCCGCACACGCCCATCCGGCACGACCAGCGGTAGGTCAGGCTGCCGTCGAGGTGATCCTTGACGTAGTTGAGCCCGTCGAGCACGGCCCAGTCCTCCATGAGCGGCACGTCGTAGGCCTCGAAGGACGGCGCGTCGTCCTCGCCGGGCCGGTAACGCGTGACCTCCAGCCGGATGGTCTTCGACGCGGTCCGCTCAATGGCTTCTTTCGTCTCAGGCGCGCTCATTGGTTCCTTCACCCTCCTCATTCGCTCCGCGGGTGGCTTGCTTCGCGGCGCCCCCCACTCCGCTCACTGCGTCGGGTTCAGTCACGGCCATAGACCCTTTCTCCCGGCGGCCAGCGGGTGATCGTTACGGGGAGCAGGGTGACCGACGGGGTGCCGTCGGGGGCGCGGTGCACCAGCGAGTGCGCCAAGTAGGCGGCGTCGTCTCTGGACGCGAAGTCGGTGCGCTGGTGCGCGCCGCGCGACTCCTGCCTGTTCAGCGCGCAGGCCACGATCGTCTGCGCGACGTCCAGCATGGTGTGCAACTCCTGCAGGTTGATCAGCTCGGTGTTGAAGGCGGCGCCGGTGTCGTCGAAACACACCTCCTCGGCGCGTTCGCGCAGCTCGGCGAGCGTGTCGACGGCCTTGGCCAGCACGTCTCCGTTGCGGTAGATGCCGGCCGCGCCCTCCAGCGTGTGCTGCATCTGCTCACGCAGGTCGGCGACCCGCTCGCCGGTCCTCCTGCCCTCGCGCGCCCGCTCCAAGCGCCGCCGCTCGTCCGCGCCCTGGCTGCGGACGGCCGCCGCCTCGCCGTCCCGGTGGGAGCGGGCGAACTCGGCGGCGGCGGTCCCGGCTCGGCGGCCGAAGACCAGGCATTCGGGCAGGGAGTTCGAGCCGAGCCGGTTGGCGCCGTTGATGCTCACGCAGGCGGTCTCACCGGCCGCGTACAGGCCGGCGATGGGGGTGGCGCCGTCGATGTCGGTGTGGACGCCGCCCATCATGTAGTGCACGACCGGGCGCACCGGGATGAGGTCGGTGACCGGGTCGAGGTTCTGGTAGCTCTTGCACAGCTCGCGCACGAACGGGATGCGGGTGTCGATCTTGCCTTCGCCGAGGTGGCGCAGGTCCAGGTAGACGACAGGACCGTACGGGGTGTCGACGGTGCGGCCCTTCTCCTGCTCGTGCACGAACGCCTGGGAGAGCCGGTCGCGCGGGCCCAGCTCCATGCTGCGCAGCTTCGGCGTGGGCGTGGGCTTGCCGAGGTCGTAGTCCTGCAGGTAGCGGTAGCCGTCCTTGTTGATCAGCCAGCCGCCCTCCGCCCTGGCCGCCTCGGTGATGAGGATGCCGGTGAAGGGCAGGCCGGTCGGGTGGTACTGGACGAACTCCATGTCCTTCAGCGGCGCGCCCGCGTGGTAGGCCAGGGCCATGCCGTCGCCGGTCTTGATGGCGGCGTTGGTGGTGAAGGGGAAGACCCGGCCGCAGCCGCCGGTGGCCAGGATGACCGTCCTGGCGGGGATGGTCTCGATGCGGCCGGTCCTGATCTCCACGGCCACGACGCCGTGGACGCGGCCGTCGTCGACGACGAGCTTGGTCACGAACCACTCGTCGTACCTGACGATGTCCTGGTATTTCAGAGTCGTCTGGAACAGGGTGTGCAGCAGGTGGAAGCCGGTCTTGTCGGCGGCGTACCAGGTGCGCATCTTCTTCATGCCGCCGAACGGCCGGACGGCCACGCGGCCGTCCGGCTCGCGGCTCCACGGGCAGCCCCAGTGCTCGAGCTGCATCAGCTCGCGCGGCGCCTCGTACACGAACGCCTCGACCGCGTCCTGGTCGGGCAGCCAGTCGCCGCCGGAGATCGTGTCGTAGCAGTGCTCGTCGAGCGTGTCGTCGAGGCCGATCACCCCCGCCGCGCCGCCCTCGGCGGAGACGGTGTGGCTGCGCATCGGATAGACCTTCGACACGACCGCCACCTTCAAGGACGGGTCCGACTCGGCGACCGCGATGGCCGCGCGCAGGCCCGCCCCGCCTCCCCCGACGATCAGCACGTCGATCATTTGATGCCTCAGCTCCCGTGGTCGGGTTGGATCGGGTCCTTCACCCGCTTGCCGTCGTGGCGGATGGCGGACAGATGGATGCTTCCGTCGTGGTACTCGTGGCGGATCCGGCGGCAGCCGCAGTCGAAGAACTGGTCACGGATCAGCAGGCCGTAGCCGTCGTCGTCGACGAGGCGCTCACCTCCGGACTTCTTGCCACAGGGGGCCGTCTCGGGGTCGAAGGGGATCTTCGTGCCTGTCATCGCCGATCTCCTTAGATGGGCGAAACGTCATCTCCACACAAGCACCGCGATCTGTTTCGGGAAAGGTCAGTCGGATGTGTCCTGGCGAGGCGACACCTCGGCCTCTCCGCCCTCCCCCACCGCTGAAGGGCGTTCCTCAAGCTGCCGGGGGTAGTGCAGGTCGAAGGCGGGCCGCTCGGAGCGGATGGGCGGGATGCTGGTGAAGTTGTGCCGGGGCGGCGGGCAGGAGGTCGCCCACTCCAGGGAGTTGCCGTACCCCCACGGGTCGTCGAGCGTGACCTTGGGGGCGTGCCTGGCGGTCTTGAACACGTTGTAGAGGAACGGCAGCGTGGAGGCGCCCAGCAGGAACGCGCCGACGGAGGAGACCTGGTTGAGCCAGGTGAAGCCGTCGGCCACCCCGTAGTCGGCGTAGCGCCTGGGCATGCCGAGCTGCCCCAGCCAGTGCTGCACCAGGAACGTGGTGTGGAAGCCGATGAACAACGTCCAGAAGTGCACCTTGCCGAGCCGGTCGTCGAGCATCCTGCCGGTCATCTTCGGCCACCAGAAGTAGAACCCGGCGAACATCGCGAACACGACGGTCCCGAACACCACGTAGTGGAAATGGGCGACCACGAAGTAGGTGTCGCTGATGTGGAAGTCGAGCGGCGGCGAGGCCAGGATGATCCCGGTGAGCCCGCCGATCAGGAACGTCACCAGGAAACCCACGGAGAACAACATCGGCGACTCGAACGACAGATGCCCCCGCCACATGGTCCCGGTCCAGTTGAAGAACTTCACCCCGGTCGGCACCGCGATGAGGAACGTCATGAACGAGAAGAACGGCAGCAGCACCTGGCCGGTCGCGAACATGTGGTGCGCCCACACCGTCATCGACAGCCCGGCGATCGCGATCGTGGCGCCGACCATCCCCAGATAGCCGAAGAGCGGCTTGCGGCTGAAGACCGGGATCACCTCGGTGATGATCCCGAAGAACGGCAGCGCGATGATGTACACCTCGGGGTGGCCGAAGAACCAGAACAAGTGCTGCCAGATCAACGGCCCGCCGTTCTCGCTCAGGAAGACCTGCGTGCCCAGCTTGCGGTCCGACTCGAGCGCGAGGAGCGCGGCGGCCAGCACCGGGAACGCCAGCAGCACCATCACGCTGGTCAGCAGGACGTTCCAGGTGAAGATCGGCACACGGAACATGGTCATGCCGGGTGCCCGCATGCCGATGATCGTGGTGATGAAGTTGACCGCGCCGAGGATGGTGCCGAGCCCCGACAGCACCAGCCCCATGATCCACAGATCGCCGCCGACCTGCGAGGAGTAGATCGACGACGACAGCGGCGTGTACGCGAACCACCCGAAGTCGGCCGCCCCGCCGGGCGTGAAGAATCCGGCCAGCACCATGAGCCCGCCGAACAGGAACAACCAGTACGCCACCGCGTTCAGCCGCGGGAAGGCCACGTCCGGCGCGCCGATCTGCAGCGGCATCACCACGTTGGCGAAGCCGGCGAACAGCGGCGTGGCGAACAGCAGCAGCATGATCGTGCCGTGCATGGTGAACAGCTGGTTGTACATCTGCTGGCTGATCAGATCCATGCCCGGCTGCGCGAGCTCGGCCCGGATGATCATCGCCATGATCCCGGCCGCGAGGAAGAACCCGAACGAGGTGATCAGATAGAGGTATCCGATGACCTTGTGGTCGGTCGTCGACAACCAGGAGGCGATGACGGTCCCGGTACGGCGGCGCCGGACCTGCTCGATCGAGGGCTCGCGAACGGTCGTCACGGCTGCTCCCTCCAGTGCGGAGTTGGGCCTGCCCCGATCTACCCATTCCACGCCAACCGCAGCCGCGCGGGAAGTCGTTCTTTGACATTGGCGGCCGATGATTTTGCCCGCGGCTGGTCGCATGAAGCAGACCGGCGGCGGTGCCGCGTCCGGAGTTCTTCTATCCTTGCGGTCTGGGACCGATTCCAAGGAGAGATCTCTGTGACCGCTCAGCGTGACTACGCCGCCCTCGTCCAGCGGGGGCTCTCGCTCGACCTCACCCGAGGCAAGCCGTCGCCGCGCCAGCTGGACCTCTCCAACGACATGCTCACACTGCCGTCGTCTTACAAGGCGGCCGACGGCACCGACGGCCGCAACTACGGCAACCTGCAGGGCCTCGCCGAGCTGCGCGCGTTGTTCGCGCCGCTGATCCAGGTACCCGCCGAGCAGCTCGTCGTGGGCGGCAACGCCAGCCTGGCGCTCATGCACGACACGGTGGTGCACGCGCTGCTGTCCAAGGTCCCCGGTGCCGAGCGGCGCTGGATCGAGGAGCCGGAGATCACGTTCCTGTGCCCGGTGCCCGGCTATGACCGGCATTTCACGATCTGCGAGCGGTTCGGGATCAAGATGGTCCCCGTGCCGATGAACGCCGGCGGCCCCGACATGGACGTCGTGGAGCGCCTCGTCGCCGCCGACGCGAGCGTCAAGGGCATGTGGTGCGTGCCGAAGTACAGCAACCCGTCCGGCATCGTCTACAGCGACGAGACGGTCCGCAGGCTGGCCGCCATGCCTGCCGCCGCCCCCGACTTCCGGATCTTCTGGGACAACGCCTACGCGGTGCACCACCTCACCGACGCCCCGGCGGAGCTGGCCGACCTGCTGGCGCTGGCCGCCGAGCACGGCAACGCCGACCGGGTGTTCGTCTACGCCTCCACCTCCAAGGTGACGCTGGCCGGGGCCGGCGTGTCGTTCTTCGGCTCCTCGCCGGCGAACGCCGAGTGGTTCCTCCACAACACCGCCAAGCAGTCCATCGGCCCCGACAAGATCAACCAGCTGCGGCACGTGGAGTTCCTGCGCGACGGCGCGGGCGTGGCCGCGCACATGCGGCGGCACGCCGAGCTGATCGGGCCGAAGTTCGAGCTGGTGGACAAGGTGCTGACCGAGCAGCTCGGCGGCCTGGCCACCTGGACCAGCCCCAAGGGCGGCTACTTCATCAGCCTGGAGGTGCCGCACGCGGCCGAGGTGGTGGCCAGGGCCAAGGCCGCGGGCATCGCGCTGACGCCGGCCGGCGCCACGCACCCCTACGGCAAGGACCCGGACGACCGCACGATCAGGATCGCGCCGACCTACCCGGACCTGGACGAGCTCGAGCAGGCCATCAACGGCCTGGCCGTGTGCGTGCGCCTGGTCGCCGAGGAGCGCGGCTGACCGCCTAGCGGCCCGGCCTGAAGCCGAAGATGTAGTCGCGCGTCTCGCTCGGGTGGAACGAGACGCCGATCTCCGGCTCGAAGACGACGTTGTCGCGGGCGCAGTAGTAAAGGCCCTCCCAGACGGCCAGGGCCTTCTCCCTGGCAGGGGCCTCGACGTTGTCGCGCTTGCGCGCGCCGTACGCGCCGAGCACGTTCAGCAGCCCGAACCCCCAGAACAGCCCGGTCAGGCAGAACGGGGCGAGCAGGACCTCGCCCCACTGCGGGTCCTGCCCCATCGCGATCACCAGTGACACGACCAGGTGCACCAGCGCCGCCGCGCACAACATGATGTAGCCCTGGTTCCTCGCCCACGGGGTGTAGTGGCGGCTGGGGAACGACAGCCAGACCGCGAGCTGCGTGCGGCTCATCACGTGCTTGGACGCCCCCAGCGTCGCCGCGGTGGGCAGATCGGCGACCTCCCGCGTGCCCGGCAACCTGACCCGCCCGATCTTGTACGTGGTCCCCGCGGCGACCGCTCCGGGGACCGCGACGACCTGGTCAGTACGCGAGCACACCGGGCACCTGACTTCCACCTGGGCAGTTTGTCCTTAAGGAGCACTCTGCGCAAACCATAAGCTGCATGATGTGAGACCGATTGATGCCTTGGTGAACGCCCTGCCCGAGGGCCGCGTCCTGACCGACCCCGACGTGATCGACTCCTACGCCCGCGACCGGACGTTCCTGGAGCCCGGCAAGCCGCTCGGCGTTGTCCTCGCGGCTTCCCGCGACGACGTGGTCACCACGATGACGTGGGCGAGCGAGCACCGGGTGCCGGTCGTGCCGCGCGGCGGGGGCACGGGCCTCGCGGGCGCGTCCGTCGCCGGCGACGGCGCGATCATCCTGTCGCTGGCCAAGATGACGGCGATCAAGGAGCTCTCCCCCGCCGACGAGATCGCCGTCGTCGAGCCCGGGGTCATCACCGCCGACCTGGACCGGGCCGCCAGGGAGCACGGCCTCATGTACGCGCCGGACCCGTCGTCGTACCAGATCTCCACGATCGGCGGGAACCTGGCGACCAACGCCGGCGGGCTGCGGTGCGTGAAGTACGGCGTGACCAGGGACTCGGCGCTCGGCCTCGAGGTCGTGCTGGCCGACGGACGGGTGCTGAACACCGGCCGGCGCACCATGAAGGGCGTCACCGGCTACGACCTGACCGGCCTGTTCGTCGGCTCGGAGGGCACGCTGGGCGTGATCACCGCGGCCACGGTGCGGCTGCGGCAGGCGCCGGCCGCGCCGCCCGCGACGTTCGCCGCCGAGTTCGGCTCGCTCAGGGACGCGGGGGCGGCGGTGTCGGCGATCATGGCGGCCGGCTGCCAGCCGTCGCTCATGGAGCTGCTCGACCGCGCGACGCTGGAGGCCATCAACGACCTGCGCAACTTCGGCCTGGAGGCCGAGACGACGGCCATGCTCATCGGCCAGTCCGACGCGGCCGATGGGCAGGCGGTGGCCGAGCGCATGGAGCAGATCTGCATGGACAACGGCGCCTCGTTCGTGGCCGTGTCCTCCAGCCCGCAGGAGGCCGAGGAGCTGATCGGGCTGCGCAGGATGGCGTACGACGCCAAGGAGCGGCTCGGGGCGTGCCTGGTGGAGGACGTCTGCGTGCCGCGATCGGTGCTGCCCGACATGATCACCGCGGTCGAGGCGGCGGCGGCCCGGCACGGGGTGAAGATCTGCACGGTCGCGCACGCCGGAGACGGCAACCTGCACCCGGTCTTCATCTTCGACCGCGGGTCGCTGGAGCCGCCCGCCGAGGTGTGGGCGGCGGCGGACGAGATCTTCACCCACGCGCTGGAACTGGGCGGCACGCTCACCGGGGAGCACGGCGTGGGGCTGCTCAAGCAGCGCTGGCTGGCGATGGAGGCCGGGCCGGTGGCCGCCGAGGTACAGCGCGGCATCAAGGCCGTCTTCGACCCGCTGGGCATCCTCAACCCGGGCAAGGCCATCTGAGCCGCTCTTGACCAAGCCGTGACCTTGGACGTCGCCACGCACACGACCTGGGCCGAAAGGCTGACTAGGCACGTCAAAAGACGAAACTTCTGATTGGTCCGGCAGACGCCCCAAGCGTCACGCTGGTAGCGTTTTGCCTCATCTATTGGGTTGTGATGGGGGTCCGACGTGAATCAGTTCCAGCCGTTGGCGGCGGACGACCCGCGACGGCTGGGGGCGTACGACATCGTCGCCCGGCTCGGCGAGGGCGGCCAGGGCGTTGTCTATCTCGGCAAGAGCGACTCCGGGGAACAGGTCGCGGTCAAGCTGCTGCACCACGCCCTGGTGGCCGATGCCGACGCCAGGACCCGGTTCCTGCGCGAGGTGGCGGTGGCGCAGCGGGTGGCCAGGTTCTGCACCGCCCCCGTGCTCCACGCCGACCTGGACGGGAGCCGGCCGTACATCGTGAGCGAGTACGTCCCCGGCCCCTCCCTGCGTGAGCTGGTCATCAACGAGGGCGCGCGGCGGGGCGCGGCGCTGGAACGACTCGCGATCAGCACGGCCACCGCGCTCGCCGCCATCCATCGGGCGGGGATCCTGCACCGCGACTTCAAGCCCGCCAACGTGCTCATGGGCCCCGAGGGTCCCGTCGTGATCGACTTCGGCATCGCCCGCGCCCTGGACTCGCCGGGCGCGACGGCCACAGGGATGGCGATGGGGACGCCGTCGTACCTGGCGCCGGAGCAGCTGAGTGGCGCGGCGGTCTCGGAGGCGGCCGACGTCTTCGCGTGGGGCGTCACCATGGTGTACGCCGCGACCGGCAAGCCCGCGTTCGGCGCGGACTCCATTCCGGTGGTGATGAACCGGATCCTGAACGAGGAGCCGGAGCTCGGAAAGATGGAGGGCGAGCTGGGCGCCCTGGTGGCCGCCTGCCTGTCCAAGGACCCGACCCAGCGCCCGAGCGCCGACGACCTCATCCTGCGCCTCACGGGCCAGCCCGTGCCGAAGTCGGCCATCGAGCCGGTGACGGGGCAGCAGTTCGGGGTCGCCGCCGGCGCGCAGCCGTACGCCGGCGGGCCCCACGCGGGCCAGGACGCCTACTCCGGGCCCTGGCAGCCCGCTCAACCCTCGGTGCCCGGCACACCGCCGCAGACAGGCCCCTACGGTGTCCCTGCGGCCGCCCAGAACGGCCCCGGCCAGGGCGCCTCCCCCATGGGGACGGCCCCCGGAGGCGGCTCAGCCCATGGCCACCCGCACCCCGGGACACCTGGTGGCCCTCAGCTCGGCGGCCCGCAGCTCGGCGGCGCCCCAGCCGGGACGCCCGGCGGGCTCCAGTCCGGAACCGCCGGCTCCCAGAACGCGACGCCCGGCAACGGTCAGCACCCGGGATCGCCCCAAGGTGGCGCCACACATGGCGGCGCCGCCCGGAGTGCTCCCACTAGTGGCCCTCAGGCGGCCGCCGGCCCGTTCCAAGGCGGAGCCCCGGGCGGGCACAGCGGTCCGGGTGGTCCGGCTGGGCATGGTGGCCCGGGCGGTCACGGTGGCCCCGGTGGGCCAGGTGGGCATGCTGGCTCGGGCACGCCAGGCGGACCCGGCAGGCCGCCTGGTGGAACGGGCGGCCCGGGTGGGCCCGGCGGATCCTCTCGGCCCGGTGACGGCGCGCCCGCGAGGCAGCGCCGTACCCTGGCCCTCGCCCTGTCCGGCACCGCCGCCGCGGCCCTGCTCGTGGTGGTCGGCGCCGTGGTGGTGCAGGCCAACAGCAACAGCAAGCAGGTCCCGGTGGTAGCCGTGGGCGATGCGAGCCAGAGCACCCCCGGTGACGGCTCGGGCGCCGGCCAGCCCGTCGAACCTCCGACCACCGACCAGACCCCCGCTCCGGTCATCCCGACCGAATCCTCGGACCCGGTCCCCACGATGGACATCGAGCTCCCTGAGGAGACCAAGGAGCCGAAGAAGTCCAAGGAGCCCATCGCCCAGGTCCCGACCACGGCCGAGACCGCCGCGCCGCGACCCCAGACCTCGACGAAGAGGCCCGACCCCGAGCCCTCGCCGACCAAGACCAAGAAGACGAACGTGATCGACCCGGAAGCGGAGCCGACGGAGAGACCGAATCCGGGTCAGACGGCCACCGTCCCAGCGACCACCAAGCCCACCGCGAAGCCCAGCTCGCCCAAGCCCAGTTCGCCCAAGCCCACCCCCACCCCCACCCCGACACTGAAGCCGAACCCTTACAAGCCAGCCACTGTGTGCGGATCCGGGTACAGAGTGATCAACTCGCACGCGCTGGGCCGCGCCAGGATCTACCTGCTGTGGAACGGCACCGCCGGCAAGAACTGCGTGGTGACGATGTCGAACGTGGTCTACCCCGGCAAGGTTCAGATGAACGCCATCCTGCAGGTCAAGGGCGGCTCGAGCGGAAGCAACCCCGGCCGGTTCACCGCTTACGCGGGCCCGGTCCGGCTGTCCGCCGTGAAGAAGTGCGTGATCTGGGGCGGCTCGTTCGCCGGCATGAGCTGGAAGTCCGGCTGGAGCCACTGCAAGTAGGCTCGCGGGCGACCGTGTCGCCCGCGACAACTCCCCTTCCCGTCACACGACCTGGCGGCTACCGTAGTTGACGTGATCGTCAGGTCGTCGCCGGTGCTGACGCCGCGCGGCAAGCGGACGCGGACCGCGTTGCTGGAGGCCGGGCGCGCGGCGTTCGAGGAGCACGGATACGACGCCGTGCGGATCGACGACGTGTGCCGCCGCGCCGGAGTCTCGCACGGCTCCTTCTACACCTACTTCGGCTCCAAGGAAGCGCTGTTCGGCGAGGTGGCGGAGGCCGTGGTCGGGGAGATGTTCGCGGCCAGCGTCGTCGGGGACACGACCTCAGGCGACCCGTACGCGCGCATCGAGGCGGCCAACCGGCTCTATCTGCGGGCGTGGGCGGCGAACTCGCGGCTGGTCCGGATGGTGGAGCAGGCGGCCGTTGCCGAGGACAGGTTCGGCAGGCTGCTGCTGGAGCTGCGCGAGGTGTTCGTGCGACGCGGCGCGGACGGGCTGCGGCGGCTGCAGGAGCTAGGGCTGGCCGATCCGGCGCTGGATCCGAGGCTCACCGCCATCATGCTGGGCGGGATGGTGGAGCATTTCGCTCATGTCTGGCTTGATCTCGGCGAACAGGCTGACGAGGAGCTGGCCGTCGATCATCTGACGCGGCTATGGGCGCAGGCCATCGGGTTGACGCGAACGTCAACTACGGAGGGCTCATGATCAGGAGCAGGATCGACCCGCACGGCGACGAATACCGGCAGCGGCGCGAGGCGATGCTGGCCAAGCTGGCCGAGCTCGACGCCGAGCACGCCAAGGCGGTCGCCGGGGGCGGGGAGACGTACGTCGAGCGGCACCGCAGGCGGGGCAAGCTGCCGGCCCGGGAGCGCATCGAGCTGCTCGTCGACCCGGACTCACCGTTCCTCGAGCTGTCGCCGCTGGCGGCCTGGGGCAGCGAGTTCCAGGTCGGAGCCGGGATGGTCGCCGGGATCGGGGTGATCGAGGGGGTCGAATGCATGATCACGGCGAACGACCCCACGGTCCGCGGCGGGGCATCGAATCCGTGGACGCTGAAGAAGTCGCTGCGGGCCGCCGACATCGCGCTGCAGAACCGCCTCCCCTACGTGAACCTGGTCGAGAGCGGCGGCGCGGATCTGCCGACGCAGAAGGAGATCTTCATCCCGGGCGGGCGCGTCTTCCGGGACCTGACGAGGCTGTCGGCCGCCGGGATCCCAACGCTCGCGCTGGTCTTCGGCAACTCCACGGCCGGCGGCGCGTACGTGCCCGGAATGAGCGACTACGTGGTGATGGTGCGGGATCGCGCAAAGGTGTTCCTGGGCGGCCCGCCGCTGGTCAAGATGGCGACCGGGGAGGAGTCCGACGACGAGTCGCTGGGCGGGGCTGAGATGCACGCCAGGGTCAGCGGGCTCGCCGACTACCTCGCCCAGGACGAGCACGACGCGCTCAGGATCGGGCGGCGCGTCATACGGTCGCTCAACTGGCGCAAGAAAGGACTCACCCCACTCCCCGTGCGGGATCCGGAATATCCTGCGGACGAGCTGCTGGGCATCGTGCCCGAGGACCTTAAGGTGCCGTTCGACCCGCGCGAGGTGATCGCCAGGGTGGTGGACGGGAGCGACTTCGAGGAGTTCAAGCCGCTGTACGGGGCCTCGCTGGTGACGGGATGGGCGCGGATCCACGGCTACCCGGTGGGCGTGCTAGCCAACGCGCGCGGCGTGTTGTTCAGCGAGGAGTCGCAGAAGGCCACGCAGTTCATCCAGTTGGCGAACCAGTCCCGCACCCCGCTGCTCTTCCTGCAGAACACGACCGGCTACATGGTCGGCAAGGATTACGAGCAGGGCGGCATCATCAAGCACGGCGCCATGATGATCAACGCGGTCTCCAACTCGACCGTCCCGCACCTGACGATCGTGATGGGAGCCTCGTACGGCGCGGGCAACTACGGCATGTGCGGGCGTGCCTACGAGCCCCGCTTCCTGTTCAGCTGGCCGAGCGCCAAATCGGCGGTGATGGGCCCGGCGCAGCTGGCGGGGGTGTTGTCCCTCGTGGGGCGGGCATCGGCGCAGGCCAAGGGGCAGGTCTACGACGAGGAGGCCGACGCGGCGATGCGTGCCATGGTGGAGGCCCAGATCGAGGCGGAGTCGCTGCCGTTCTTCCTGTCGGGACGGCTCTACGACGACGGCGTGATCGATCCGCGCGACACGCGTACGGTGCTGGGCATGTGCCTGTCGGCGATCAACAGCGCCCCGGTTCCGGAGCCCAAGGGATTCGGGGTGTTCCGGCCGTGATCACCCGTCTGCTCGTCGCGAACCGGGGCGAGATCGCCCGCCGCGTCTTCCGTACCTGCAGGTCGCTCGGCATCTCCACGGTCGCCGTCTTCGCCGACCCCGACGCGGACGCGCCGCACGTGGCCGAGGCCGACCTCGCGGTACGGCTGCGCGGCGCCCGCCCCGCCGACACCTACCTGGCCGCGGACCGCATTCTCGAGGCCTGCCGGGCGTCCGGGGCGGACGCGGTGCATCCCGGTTACGGCTTCCTGTCGGAGAACGCCGCGTTCGCGCGGACGGTGCTGGCGGCGGGGCTCATCTGGGTGGGCCCGCCGCCGGCGGCCATCGAGGCCATGGGAACGAAGATCACGGCGAAGCGGCTGATGGAGGAGGCCGGGGTCCCGGTCCTGCCCTCGCTCGACCTGACCGCGCCCGCCGAGTTCCCGCTGCTGGTGAAGGCGTCGGCCGGTGGGGGCGGACGCGGCATGCGGATCGTACGGGAGGCCCGCGAGCTGGCGCGGGAGGTCGAGTCCGCGCGGCGGGAGGCGGAGTCGGCCTTCGGCGACCCGGCTGTGTTCGCCGAGCCGCTGCTGGAGCGGGCCAGGCACGTCGAGGTGCAGGTGCTGGCCGACACGCATGGGAGCGTGTGGGCGCTGGGCGAACGCGAGTGCAGCGTGCAGCGGCGGCACCAGAAGGTGGTCGAGGAGTGCCCCTCGCCGGGCATCTCGCCCGAGCTGCGGGAGCGGCTGTGCGAGGCCGGGGTCAGGGCCGCGCGCACGATCGGGTACGTCGGGGCCGGGACGGTGGAGTTCCTGGTCAAGGGCGATCGGGTGGCGTTCCTGGAGATGAACACCCGGCTGCAGGTCGAGCATCCGGTCACCGAGCTGGTCTACGGTGTCGACCTCGTGCGGTTGCAACTGGAGGTGGCCGAGGGCGCCGCGCTGCCGCCCGTGCCGCCCGATCCGTCCGGGCATGCGGTGGAGGTGCGGCTGTATGCGGAGGACGGAGACTATCTGCCGCAGTCGGGGGTGTTGCGGCGGTTCGAGATCGGCGGGGACGTGCGGGTGGATTCGGGGGTGGAGTCGGGATCGGTCGTCTCGCCGTACTACGACCCGATGCTGGCCAAGGTGATCGCGCACGGCTCGTCCCGGGCGGCGGCGGTGCGGAAGCTGGTGGCGGCGCTGCGGGGAGCGCGGCTGCACGGCCTCACCACTAATCGCGATTTGTTGCTGAAAATCCTGACAAATCCGGCTTTCCTGGCCGGTGACACCCACACCGGCTTCCTGGCTCCCGGCGGTCCCGTCGGCTCTGACGCCCTGGCTCCCGGCGGTCCCGTCGGCGCTGACGCCGCTGAGCCGGCCGACGAGTTGCCCGCGCTGGCCGCCGCCCTCGCCCTGGCCGCCGCGAACCGCCGCCGCGCCCGCGTGCTGGCCGGCCTGCCGAGCGGCTGGCGCAACGTCCGCTCCCAGCCCCGCAAGGCCGGCTTCGCCGGGACAGAGGTCGTCTACGACCCGCTGCCCGGCGGCGTCGTCACGATCAGCGCCGAGCCTCACCAGGTGGTCCTGGAACGCGACGGCGTCCGGCACACGTTCGAGATCGCCCAGTACGACGAGGGCGGCACCGTCTACGTGGATCATCCCGGCGGCCACGCCGAGCTGACCCCGGTGCCGCGCCTGCCCGAGCCCGTCGAGCGCGTCGCGCCGGGATCCCTGCTGGCCCCGATGCCGGGCAGCGTGCTCAGAGTCGAGGTGGCGGCCGGCGACCGCGTGACGAAGGGCCAGTCGGTGCTGGTGCTGGAGGCGATGAAGATGGAGCATCGGATCGCCGCCCCGGCCGACGGCGTGGTCTCCGGCGTGCACGTCGAGAAGGGACAGCAGGTCGAGGCGGGCGCCGTACTGGCGATCATTCAGGAGGGGGACCAATGACGAGCCTCGTGCGCAAGGACCTGGCGGACGGCGTCGCCACCGTCACGCTGGACTCGCCGCACAACCGCAACGCCCTGTCCGCACGCCTGCTCGCCGACCTCATGGAGGCGCTCACCTGGGCGCTGGCCGAGCCCGCGGCCCGGGTGATCGTGCTGACCGCCACCGGGACCGTGTTCTGCTCGGGCGCCGATCTGAAGGAGCAGAAGGGGGCGGGCGCGCCGGTGACGGCGTCGCTCCCGGAGATCTTCACGCTGCTCTGGGAGAGCCCGAAGCCGGTCGTCTGCCGGCTGAACGGCACCGCCCGGGCAGGCGGCCTGGGGCTGGTGGCCTCCTGCGACTTCGCGATCGCGCCGCTGACGGCGTCGTTCGCGTTCACGGAGGTACGCCTCGGCGTCGTGCCCGCCATGATCTCCGTACCGGTGCTCAGGCGGCTCGACCCCCGGGCGGCCGCTGAATACTTCCTGACCGGCGAGGTGTTCGACGCCGCCAGGGCCGCCGAGATCGGGCTGCTGTCGCGGGCCGTGCCGGAGGAGCAGCTGGACGCGACCGTCGCGCACTACACCGAGCTGCTGATCAAGGGCGGGCCGGAGGCGCTGGCGATCACCAAGCGGCTGGTCAGGGAGGTGCCTCAGCTGTCGTTCGCAGACGGGCTGCGACGCATGGCGGAGCTGTCCGCCGAGCGGTTCACCTCGGAGGAGGGCCAGGAGGGCATCGCCGCGTTCTGGGACAAACGCCCGCCGAAGTGGGCGTCCCCGTGACGCTGCGGATCGCGAACTGCAGCGGCTTCTACGGCGACCGGCTCTCCGCGGCGCGGGAGATGGTCGAGGGCGGGCCGATCGACGTGCTGACCGGGGACTGGCTGGCCGAGCTGACCATGCTCATCCTGGCGGGCAACCGGCTCAAGGGCCGTCCCGGCTACGCGCCCACGTTCCTGCGGCAGCTGGAGGACGTCCTCGGCCCTTGCCTCGACCGAGGCATCAAGATCGTCTCGAACGCGGGCGGCCTGGACCCGGCGGGGTGCGCCGAGGCCGTGCATGAGCTGGCCGCCCGGCTCGGCCTGTCCCCCAGGGTCGCGCACGTCACCGGCGACGACCTCACCGGGCGGCCGCTCGACCTGGTCAACGCCGACACCGGTGAGCGGCTCGACGCGACCCCGCTGACCGCGAACGCGTACCTGGGCGGGCGCCCCATCGCGGCCGCGTTGTCGGCGGGGGCGGACGTGGTGGTGACCGGCAGGGTGACGGACGCGGCGCTGGTCACCGGGCCGGGCATGTGGCGGTACGGCTGGGGTCCCGGCGATCTGGACGCGCTGGCCGGCTCGGTGGTCGCCGGGCACGTCATCGAGTGCGGCTGCCAGGCGACCGGGGGCAACTACGCGTTCTTCCAACGGGTGCCCGACCTGGCTCACTGCGGCTTCCCGATCGCCGAGCTGCGGGCCGACGGGTCGGCCGTGATCACCAAGCATCCAGGCACGGGTGGCCTGGTCTCGATCGGCACGGTGACCGCGCAGCTCGTCTACGAGATCGGCGGCCCGCGTTATCCCGGTCCGGATGTGGTGGCGAGGTTCGACACGATCACGTTGTCCGAGGACGGGCCGGACCGGGTGCTCGTGTCCGGGGTCCGGGGGGAGCCGCCGCCGGACACGCTCAAGGTCGCGGTCAACTACCTGGCCGGCTACCGCAACACGATGACGCTCGTGCTGACGGGGCTGGATGTGGAGGCGAAGGCCAGGGTCGCGGAGGAGGCGATCTGGGCGCGGATCCCGCGTGAGTCGTTCGACCAGGTGGACGTGACGCTGACCGACGGCGGGCTGCTGCGGATCACGGTCATGGACGCCGACCGGCGCACGGCCGGCCGGGCCTTCTCCTCGGCCGTGGTGGAGACGGGGCTGTCCAGCTATCCGGGCTTCTACGGGCTGACGCCGCCGGGCGACGCCTCGCCGTACGGCGTGTACTGGCCGGTCCTCGTCCCGGCCGCCGAGGTCCGGCCTCGGGTGTTCATGAACGGCGACGAGCTGACCCTCGCTGACGCGGCCTCCCACACCGCTGCGGCCGCGGAGTCGCTCCCGGCTCCCGCGCGGCGCGACGTGACGTCCATGGTCGACGGTCCCGTGGTGCGGGCGCCGCTGGGGCGGGTCGCCGGGGCTCGGTCGGGCGACAAAGGCGGCAACGCGAACCTGGGGGTCTGGGCGGACACCGCCGACCGGTACGGCTGGCTGGCCGGCCATCTCACGATCGCCACGCTCAAAAAACTGCTCCCGGCCCTGGCCCCGTACCGGATCGAGCGTTTCGAGCTGCCGAACATCCTGGCGCTCAACTTCGTCGTCCACGACCTGCTGGGCCGGGGCGTGGCGGCGAGCCCGCGGATGGATCCGCAGGCCAAGGCCCTGGGCGAGGAGCTACGCGCCCAGCTCACCGATATCCCCGCCGTGCTCCTGCCCGGCCCCTGAGGGCCGGGCCGCCCCGCCCGGCCGGCCTGCGTTCAGCGCGCGACTGTGCGTTGCGCCCGCCACCCCAGCAGCCCCGCCCCCAGCAGGCCGGCCTGCCCGCCGAGCCGGGAGGCGCGCACGTCCGGAGCGGGACGGAAGGCGAGGCGCTCGGCCAGGCGGGCGCGTACCGGCTCCAGCAGGGCCTCACCCGCCTGCGACAGGCCGCCGCCGATGACGATGAGCGCCGGATCCAGCAGCAGCGTGTACGTCGCCAGCGCCAGGGCGAGCGCCTCGACCGCCTCCCGCCATACCTCGGCCGCCGCCTCGTCCCCCTGCCGCATCCTGCGGAGAACGTGCTCGGCCGACGGCTCGCCGCATCGCGCCGCGATGGCCCCGGCCGATGCGTAGGCCGCCAGGCAGCCTTGCTGCCCGCACCCGCACGGCAGCCCGTCCGGCCGGACCGGGATGTGCCCGATCTGCCCCTCCCATCCGCCCGCGCCCCCGTACGGGGAGCCCGACAGGACGACCGCGCCCGCGATGCTCGTGCCGATGGGCAGGAACAACACATCCCTGCCGCCCACTCCGTAGACCAGCTCGGCCTCCCCCGCGGCCCGCACGTCATGCCCCAGCACCACGGGCAGGTCGACGTCCGTGAACGCGGAGACCGGAACGTCTCGCCACCCGAACGCCGCGGAGAAGACCGCGTGCGTGGCCGTGACGAGCCCTGGCACCGCCAGCCCCACGGCCACCGGCCGCATCCCGGCCCGCGGGCCGCACAGGTCGCTGACGAAGGCCGAGATGGCGGCGATCACCCGCTCCGCCCCCTCCGCGCGGGGCGTGGGCCGGCGCTCGGCGTAGAGGATCGTCCCGTCACGGGCGACAAGTCCACCTTTCATGGTGGTCCCGCCGACATCGACCGCCGCAACGCATTCCATCCCGCCCTCCAACAATCACTTTGAGATCAGCATCCCCCATAGAGAAAGATGTCCCCTATGACCCCTCGCCGTCTCACTCTCGACGACCTGGACGACTGCACGCGTCTGGCCAAGGACCGCGGCTGGCTGCCCGAACAGCACAAGTGGCGCCTGCTGCTCGAGGTCGGCGAGCCGTACGGCATCGACGCGCCGGACGGCGACGGCTTGGCCGCGACAAACATCCTGACCTCCTACGGCGACGACCACGCCGTGATCAGCATGGTGCTCACGGCTTCCAGGTTCGGCAGGCGCGGCCTGGGCAGCCGCCTCATGGAGCACGTGCTGGAGCGGGCCGGGGACCGGACGGTCTCCCTCTACGCCACCGAGTACGGCCGCCCACTCTACGAACGACTCGGCTTCCGCGTCGTCCGCACGGCGGGCAAGCACGCCGGCCGCTTCAGCGGCGAGCCCTCCGGCCGGACGCGCCCCGCCACCCCGGACGACCTCGGCACGATCCTGGCACTGGACGCCGAGGCGTTGGGCACGGACAGGTCCGCGGTGTTGCGCCGCATGTTCACCTTCGGCGAGGAGGTCAGGATCGCCGACGGCGGTTTCGGTCACCGCTGGCGCAACGACGACAACACGGTCATCGGCCCCGTCGTGGCGCGGGACGAGGAGACCGCGCGGGCGCTCATCGGTGACCTGGCTCTGGGGGCGGAGGGCGAGGTGCGGATGGACTTCGACCTCACCCACGAGTCCATGATCAGGTGGGCGGGCGAGCATGGCGTCACTAGTTCGTGGCAGGTCTCGCGCATGGTGCGTGGCAGCGGCCTGCCCGGCGATCCCGCCCGCCAGTTTCTGCCGTTCATGCAGGCCCTGGGTTGACCGGGGCGCGGCGCCTTCATAGGGTCACGACCAGAATATCGTTCTATACTGTAGTGGGCCGGCCGGCGGCGGCTCGGCGGCTTTGTGCGCGAGCTGGCCTTTGAGGGGCGGTACATGACCTCCACCCACATCGACGTCGGCGCCATCGACTTCGACGCGCTCGGCGCGTGGATGGACGGCCAAGGGTTGCCTGGGGGCCCGATCACGGATGTGGCGCCGGTCCTGGGCGGCACGCAGAACGTCATGGTGCGGCTCGAACGCGGCGGCCGCCCGTACGTCCTGCGCCGCCCGCCCCTGCACGCCCGGCAGAAGAGCAACGAGGTGCTGCGCCGCGAGGCGCGGCTGCTGGCGGCGCTGCGTGACACGCCGGTCCCCGCGCCCGCGCTGGTGGCGGCGCAGACAGCGCGGGAGCCGGTCTTCTACCTGATGGAGCCGGTCGACGGGTTCAACCCGTCGGTGGGGCTTCCCGAACCGCACGCGTCCGACCCGGCGATCAGGCACCGGATGGGGCTCGAGGCCGCCGCCGCGCTGGCCGAGCTGGGGCGAGTCGATCCGGGGGTGCTGCCGGGCTTCGGCCGGCCCGAGGGGTTCCTGGAGCGGCAGGTGCCGCGCTGGCTCAAGGAGCTCGACTCCTACGGCGACCTCGACGGCTACCCCGGCCCCGACATCCCCGGCCTGCGCGAGACCGCCGACTGGCTGACCCGCCACCTCCCCCGATCGTTCACGCCCGGCATCATGCACGGCGACTTCCACTTCGCGAACCTCATGTTCGCCTGCGACGGCCCCCGCGTGGCCGCGATCGTGGACTGGGAGATGTGCACGATCGGCGACCCGCTGCTCGACCTGGGCTGGCTGCTGGCCACCTGGCCCGTCAACAACGGGCACGTGCCCGGGCTGCCGTCGCCGCAGGAGCTTGTCGCCTACTACGCGGCGCTGTCCGAGCGCGACCTGTCGGCGATCGACTGGTACGCGGTCATGGCCTGCTTCAAGCTCGGCATCGTGCTGGAGGGCACGCACGCCCGGGCGTTCGCCGGCAAGGCGCCCAAGGACATCGGCGACCTGCTGCACGCGACGACGCTGGAGTTGTTCGAGCGGGCGCGGGAGTTCAGGGACGGCGTTCTCGGCTGACCGTATATCGCAATTTTCGGAAAGCACGATCATCGCTCCCCTCCGAGACGTACAATTGCGCGCAATTGCACTGATATTTCGGGGAAGGATCGTCATGCGCATGCGGTTCCTCGGCTCCACCTCGGAGGCGGGCGCCTGTCCCACCCTGTACGAGACCGACCGCGGCACCATCGTCATACAAGGACTCGAAGTCACCGACGCGGAGGCGCTCGCGGACCTCCGCGACGTCCTCGACGGCGAGACCGCGGTCGAGGTCCCCCGCGAACTCATCACCGAAATCGCCCGCCGGGTCCTGCCCGACGGCGCGGCAACCGCTTTCCCAACCAGCGGAGAAACACCCACGGCAACCGGTTGATCACAATTGCGGCGGGCACTGGCATGATCGACGCAATCGGGACTAGCCTCTTGCGGCGTGACGTCGTTTCAGCAGGCGCGCATCGACCTCGGCGGTCAGCTACGGCAGCTGCGCGAGGCCGTCCACCTGTCGGGCAAAGAGCTGGCCGAGCGGCTGCGCTGGCAGCCGTCCAAGGTCTCACGGCTGGAGAACGCCCGGCAGACGCCTACCGAGGATGACGTGGTCGCGTGGGCGCAGGCCGTCAGCGCCACGCCCGACACGACCGACGAGCTGATCAGGCAGGTCATCGCCCTGGCGGAGCGGCACGACAGCTGGAAGCAGCGCTACCGCAGCGGCCTGGCCGCCATTCAAGAGGACATGCGGGACCTCGAGGCCCGGACCAAACTGTTCCGGGCCTTCGAGCCCGGCATCGTCGTGGGCCTGCTCCAGACCGCCGAATACGCCAGGCACGTCTTCCGCAAGGTCAAGCGCCTCTACAGCGCCGCCGACCAGATCGACGCGGCGGTGCGGGTGCGCATGCAGCGCCAGGAGATCCTTTACGACCGGAGCAGGACCTTCAGGTTCGTCGTGCCGGAGTCTGCGCTGCACACCACCCTGGCCCCTGCCGACGTCATGCGCGGCCAGCTTGATCGATTGCTCGCGGTCAGCACATTGCCGAACGTCGAGTTCGGCGTGATCCCCTTCGGCACCGAGCTGCCGTCCGCGCCGATCAACGGGTTCTGGATCTACAACGACGGCATGGTGGGCGTGGCCACCATGACGAAAGACCTGGTCCTGCGCGATCCCGATGACATCGCCTTCTACGTCAACGCGTTCGACGCCTATGCGAAAGTGGCCGAGTTCGATGAGGGCGGGCGGGAGGTTCTGATCCGCATTCTTCACGCTTACCGTAAACAAGGCCCACATTAACTGCCGCAATTGCTTGCCTCCCACCGCAAGATCGTGCAATTCTGGCGCGAGACGATGCGGAGGTGACACATGATGCTTGATACCGCGCTCAGCCTCGAGCGGTTCGCCTGGCACGCAGGTCGTCACGCCGACCTGTCCGTCCAGACCCTGGCGCTGTCGAGCGATCCGGCCTACGTATCGGTCCGTAACCGTTTCTCGGCCACCCTCGCGGAGACCGTGACGTGTTCGGACGAGGGGGCGTTCATTACGTCGTGGGGTTACCGCTTGGGCACGACCGACGACGTGGAATCCGCCGCCGCCCGCCTCGCCTTCCTCCTCGCGGCCCTGCCCGCCTGACGTCGGCTGTTGAGAAGAGCGGGCCCGTGGCACAGACGGGCCCGCTCTTCGGCATGGGGACGCGTTAGTTGAGGTCGGCCTTGTCGATGTCGGGCCGGTCGATGTCGAGCTTGCGCTGGATGGCGACGAGGATCTGCATCATCTCCAGCTGGCTCCCCTGCATATCGGTCACCTTCGACTCCAGCCGGTCGAACCTCGAGTCGACCTGCTCGAACCGGGCGTCGACCTGCTCGAACCGGGCGTCGACCTGCTCGAACTTGGCGTCCATCTTCGTTTCGAGCCTGTCGACCTTGGCGTCGAGCTTGTCGACCTTGTCTTCGACCCGGGTGACCCGCTCATCGAGCACGGTCACCTTCCCGTCGAGGGTCTTGACGCGGCTGGCCACTCCGTTGATCCGCTCGGTGAGGTCCTGTGCCAGCTCGGCGTGGTCGGCGCGCACCTGGATGAAGTCGTTGTCGAGGGAGGTGCCGAGCGCGCAGCCGATTTCCTTGTAACCCAAGATGATCTCCCGTAGGTTGGGGGGAGGGACCGGGGATATATCGCATCTCCGGTCCCGTTGACTGCGTCGAGAATACCCCGCTGATCGCCGCTCGGAAACGAATCCGAAAAGAGTTTCTCCAGGTCAGGGGGCTAATCACGGCACTAAATCCGGACCTATCCGTCTATATCAGGGCGAAAATAATTGGGGCGCCGACCGCGCGGCGCCCCTTGTGTAATTACGTCGTGCAGTCGTATAGACCGTCCTGCCCATCCACCGCCGTGCAGTTCTCCTGCACCCAACTCGTCACCTCGGCGTTCCCCCGGCCACCGGGCCCACCCTGATCACCACCCGCCATGACATAACGGAGCTGTCCCGACGACACGAGCTCCTTGAGCCGCTCCACCGTCATGGCCGGATCGCTGCCCGTGAAGCCGCCCATGGCGATCACCGGCTTGCCGGTGGACAAGATCAGGGACGACGCCTGCTGCGCGCTGCTCACCGCGACCAGCCACGTGGCCTTGCCTTGGTTGGCGACGAGGTATTTGGCGACGGTGTCGCTTACCCCGCCCCCAGGCCCACCTCGCATGAAAGCACCGGTAGGCCGCTGCGTGGTCCCGTCCTGTCCGGGCGGGCGGCCGGGGAACTGACCGCCGCCGGGCATGCCACCCGCCCGCCCGAAGCCGCCCGTCGCCGGCCCGGCGGTCGGGTTGGTCCCGTTCACCTGGGACTGCAGCGGGGTGACCGCGTACGCGGCCGGCCCCGCCAGCCCGGCGATCACGGTGGCCGCCAGCGCGATCCCCGCCACCGTGACCGTGACCTGCGCCCGCATCCGGGCCAGGACGAGCACCACCACGGCCACCAGGGTCGCCCCGAGCACGACCCAGGCCAGCCACGGCGCCCAGTCCGGCGTACGACGCAGCACCGTGAACGACCAGCCACCGGTCACGGCCACCGCGAGCGGCAGCACCCACGCCCAGGCCCGGGACCGCCGGTACGCCCGCCACATGACGATCACGCCCATCCCGCTCAGCGCGGCCACGGCAGGCGCCATGGCGGTCGTGTAGTACGGATGGAAGGTGCCGCTGGAGAAGCTGAACACCACGTAGTGGACGACGAGCCAGCCGCCCCACACCAGCCACGCCGCCCCCGAGGGCGCGTCCTCGGACGGCATGCGCCGCACCCGCATCACGACCGCGAACGCGAGCGCCGCCACGCAGAACGGCAGCAGCCAGGAGATCTGCCCGGCCATGATGTCGTTGAACAGCCGCCCGGCCCCGGACTCCCCACCGAAGCCGGCACCGCCGCCGCCCCCGCCGCCGGGCCCGCCCTGGCCGAAGATCCGGCCGAGGCCGTTGTAGCCGATGACCAGGTCCCAGACGGAGTTGTCGGTCGAGCCGCCGATGTAGGGTCGCGACTCGGCCGGCCACAGGTCCACGATGACCATCCACCAGACGCTGGACACCAGCAGCACCGCGCCCGCGGCCAGCAGATGCCCCACGCGCTTGAGCCACGACACCCGGGCGCACGTCAGGTACGCCACCCCGAACGCCGGCACCACCAGGTACGCCTGCAACATCTTGGCGTTGAACGCCAGCCCCACGAACAACGCGGCGAACAGCAGCGACCGCAGCCGCCCGGTCCGCAGCGACTCCAGGCAGAACCAGGCGGCCAGCACCAGCAGCAGCACGAGCACCGTGTCGGGGTTGTTGTCCCGGTTGATCGCCACGGTGATCGGCGTCAGCGTCATGACGACGGCCGCGACCAGCGCGGCCACGTGTCCCGCCCGTGCCCCCGCCGGCGGGAAGGCCCGCCGCACGGCGGAGTGGACCAGCCCGACGGCCGCCACGCCGGCCAGGGCCTGCGGGATCAGCATGCTCCACGTGCTGTAGCCGAAGATCCGCGCCGAAAATCCCATGACCCACAGGGCCAGCGGCGGCTTGTCCACGGTGATGAAGGACCCGGCGTCAAGCGCGCCGAAGAAGAACGCCTTCCAGCTCTGGGTCCCCGAGACGACGGCGGCGGCGTAGTAAGCGTTGGCGTTGCCACTCAGCGCCCATGTGTAGAGCACGGACGCGGTCGCCAGCACCGCCCACAACGCGGGTCGCGACCAGCGAGGATCTCCCTCGGCTCCCAGGAACAGGCGGGCGGGCAGGGAACGGCTCTCGGCGGCCCGGTGCGCGGGCCGCAGCGCGGTGGCGGTCATCGTACGGTCCTCCGCTTCGGGTTGAACACCCACACGCGCAGGAGCAGGAAGCGCACGAGCGTGGCGGCGGCGTTCGCGACGATGACCGCGAGCAGCTCCACCCCGTGCGAGACCCCGTCAGGCAGCAGCGACAGGCTGCCCGAGGTGAGCGCCAGCCCGACCAGGAACGCGATCAGCCCTTCGAACTGGTGCCGCATCGCCCCGGCCGAGCCGGTGACGCCGAAGGTGAAGCGCCGGTTGGCGGCGGTGTTGGCCACGGCCGTGACCAGCAGCGCGGCCGCGTTGGCGGCCAGCGGCGAGACCAGCTGCCGCAGCAGCGAGTACAGCGCCAGGTACGCCAGCGTGCTGACCACCCCGACGAGCGCGAACCTGGGCAGTTGCCTGGCCATCCCCTTCGGCAGCTCGGCCCGCTGCACTCGCGCGGGCACGGGGATGCGCGCGGCCCCGGACAGCGTCCTGCGCGCCACCCGGGCCATGCCACGCAGGTCGTCGAGGGCGGTCCGGAGGACGTCGACCCGGCTGTCCGGATCGTCCACCCAGTCCACGGGCACCTCGTGGATGCGCAGCCCGTGGCGTTCGGCCAGAAGCAGCAGCTCGGTGTCGAAGAACCACTCCTCGTCCTCGACACCGGGCAGCAGGGCCTGGGCGATCTCCGTACGGACGGCTTTGAAGCCGCACTGCGCGTCCGAGAACCCGGCTCCCATCACCGAGCGGAGCAGCAGGTTGTACGAGCGGGAGATGAACTCGCGCTTGGGGCCGCGCTCGACCCGCGACGCGCGTGCCAGCCGGGTGCCGATGGCCAGGTCGCTGTGGCCCGACAGCAGCGGCGCCACGAGCGGCAGGAACGCGTCCAGGTCGGTGGACAGGTCCACGTCCATGTAGCTGACGACGTCGGCGTCGCTCTGCGACCAGACCCGCCGCAGGGCCCGCCCGCGGCCCTTCTCCTCGAGGTGCACGACCCGCACGTGCGGGAGCTCCCCAGCAAGCTCGGTGGCGATCTGCCAGGTGTTGTCGGTGCTGGCGTTATCCGCGATGGTGATCCGGAAACCGTAGGGGAAGTTCCCGGTCAAGTAGGCGTGCAGACGGGTGACGCTCGCGCGCAACGCCCGCTGCTCGTTGTAGACCGGGACGACCACCTCGACCAGGCGCGTCCTGATTGCTGTCGTGTGCATGCATCTAGCACACGGTTCACGCCTTTAACCGGACTTATCCGATTCTGAGTTACGGATGAGAGTTCCGGAGGATTTCAGCGTCTCCGATTCCGAGCCTCGGCTGAGCGTTCCCGGGAGATCCATCGTCGCGATCGCCCCGCCGCCCGGCGCGTTCGCCAGGCTGACCTTGCCGCCGGCCTCCTGGACGGACTGGGCGACGATCGCCAGCCCGAGCCCGGATCCGGGCAGGCCACGGGCGGACGGTGAGCGCCAGAACCGCTCGAAGACGTGCGGCAGCTCCTCCTCGGGCAGTCCCGGGCCGTGGTCGCGCACAGTGAGCCTGCCGCCCTTCAGCGACACCTCGACCTGGCCGTCGGGGCTGAACTTGGCGGCGTTGTCGATGAGGTTGAGCACGGCGCGTTCGAGCGAGGCCGCGCTGCCGACGACGTACCAAGGGGTGAGGTCCGTGACGACCTCGGCGCCGCGCAGCCTGGCCCGTTCCACGGCCGCCGTCACCACCTCATGGAAGGGCAGCTCGACGTGCGGCTCGTGCTCGGTGTCGCCCCTGGCCAGCTGGAGCAGGTCGGCGACCAGCGTGGACAACTCGGCGAACTGCGCCTTCACGTTGACCAGCAGGCGCCGCTTGGCCTCGGGGTCGAGGCTGCGGCCGGTCTGCTCGCTGCGCAGCAGCAGGTCGATGTTGGTACGGAGGGTCGTCAGGGGGGTGCGCAGCTCATGGCCGGCGTCGGCGACCAGCTGTTTCTGTCGTTCGCGAGAACCGGCGAGCGCGGTGGTCATGGCGTTGAAGGAGGAGCTGAGCCGGGCGATCTCGTCGTTGCCCTTGACGGGGATGCGCGTGTCGAGGTCCTCGGTCTGCGCGATGTGCTCGACGGCGCGTGTGAGCCGCCCCACCGGGCGCAGCGCGGCACGGGCGATGAGCAACCCGGCGGTGGCCGCGACCAGGATCCCGAGTACGGCCACGCCGCCGAGCAGCAACGCCACCATCTGCAGGGTGTTCCGGATGCCTCGCAACGGCACGGCGTCCATCACGGCCACGCCGGGCTTGACGTACTCGGTGAGGACCCGCATCTCCGTGCCGTCCTCGGTGACACCGTTGTGAAAGTGCCGGGGCCCCTTCCACGTACCGGCGGCCACCTGCCAGTCCTCCGGGATGATCTTCAAGGCGGGCCCGATGTAGCAGGGGGGACGCCCATCGGCGTAGATGATCTGGGTCGAATGGATCGGCCCGTAGTGCGGCTCGTTCTCCGGGACGGGACCGCAGTCACGCTCGAGGGAGAACTGCTGCTTACGCGGGTCCTCGCCCGGGTGAGGCCCAAGCTGCCGGTCCACCTGCTCGTAGACCTGATGCCGGACGATCAGGAAGCACGCGCCCGCGCTGACGGCGACCGCCAACGCCACGGCGATGGTAACGAGCAGCGTGAGCCGGGTGCGCAGGCTGCTCCAGATCACGGCGTGTTCCGAAGCACGTAACCCACCCCGCGCACCGTGTGGATCACCCGTGGCTCACCCTCGGCCTCGGTCTTGCGCCGCAGATACATCACGTACACGTCGAGCGAGTTGGACGTCGGCTCGAAGTCGAACCCCCACACCTCGCTCAGGATCTGATCCCGCGTCAGCACCTGCCGTGGATGCGCCAGGAAGAGCTCCATCAGCAGGTATTCGGTCCTGGTCAGGTCGAGCCGGCGCGCGCCCCGGGTGACCTCCCTGGTCGCCGGGTCCATGCGCAGATCGCCGTACGACAGCGTGCCGTCCTCCTCAGGACCCGTGCTCAGCGCGCCGCGCCGCAGCAGGGCACGGACCCGCGCGAGCAGCTCGTCCAGCTCGAACGGCTTGACCAGGTAGTCGTCGGCGCCGGCGTCCAGCCCGGACACGCGGTCGCCGACCGCGTCGCGGGCCGTGAGCATGAGGACGGGGATGTGGTTGCCGGAGCCGCGCAGCCTGCGGCACGCGGTCAGCCCGTCGAGGCGGGGCATCATGACGTCGAGCAGCACGGCGTCATAGGACTCGCGGGCGAGCTCGTCCAGCGCCGCCTGCCCGTCGTTGGCCGTGACGACCTTGTAGCCTTCGAACTCCAGGCTCGACTGCAGCGCCTCGCGCAATGCGGGCTCGTCGTCCACCACCAGCAACCGTGCGGGCTCACTCATGGTGCAAACGCTAAGGGCTCATCATGAAAAGCTCATAAACGCGCTCACCCATGTTTCCTGAGGATCAGGACGTGAGGAGGGCCATCGCGGCGTTGTGGCCGCCGATGCCGCTCACGCCGCCGCCTCTGCGGGCACCCGCGCCGCACATGAGGATGCGCTCGTGCTCGGTCTCCACGCCCCATCCACCCTGGCCTTCTTCGGCGTACGGCCAGCTCAGGTCGGTGTGGAAGATGTGGCCGCCGGGCAGCCCGGCCTCCCGTTCCAGGTCCACCGGGCTCTTGGCCTCTACGCACGGGGTGCCGTCGGGGGCCTGGAGCAGGCAGTCCTCGATGGGCTCGGCGAGAACGGAATTGATGGAGGCGAAGGTGGCGCGGAGAGCATCGTCACGCGCCTTATCGGGATTTTTCCGGAAAAGTCGGGCGGGCATGTGCAGCCCGAACAACGTCATCGTCTCCGCTCTCCCCCTCAACCCGGGCCCCAGGATCGACGGGTCGGTCAGCGAATGGCAGTAGACCTCGGCCGGCGGCAGCGCCGGGATCTCCCCCCGCGCCGCCTGCGCGTACGCCGTCGCCATCTGGTCGCGCCCCTCGTTGATGTGGAACGTCCCGCTGAAGGCCGCCTGCGGATCGACGGAGGTGTCCTTCAGCCTCGGCAGCCTGCTGAGGACCATGTTGACCTTCAGCTGCGCCCCTTCGGGCACCGCCTCCGGCCTGCCGAGCAGCCGGTCCAGCACCGCGGGCGGCAGGTTGACCAGCACATGCCCGCCGTTCACCGCGTGCTCGCCGTCCGCGTCCACGAACGCGACCTCGCCGGACGGCGAGATCCCGATGATCTCCGCACCGGTCCTGATCTCGGCGCCCGCCTGCCGGGCCGCCGCCTCGAGCGCCCCGGACACCGCGCCCATGCCGCCGACGGGCACGTTCCACTCGCCGGTGCCGTCGCCGATCACGTGGTAGAGCAAACACCGGTTGGCCAGCAGGTCGGTGGCCGGATCGGCGTAGGTGCCGATGAGCGCGTCGGTGAGCACGACGCCGCGCACGGTGTCGTCGCCGAACCGCTCGTCGACGCTCTCGCCGATCGGCCGCTGGAACAGCTCACGCCACGCTTCGGCGCCGACCAGGCGCTCGATCTCGGCGGGGGTGCGCAGGGGTTCGAGCAGGGTGGGGGCCAGGGCCCGCGCCACCCGCGCGGTCATGCCGTAGAAGTCGTCCCAGGCCTTGTGATCGGCTCCGCCGCCGGTGACGGCCGCGAACGAGGCCGCCGTACGCGCCGCGTCCTCGTTGTCGACCAGCAGCCCGGTGTCACCTGTGGGCGTGTACGAGGCGTAGCGGCGCCGCCGCAGCTCCAGGTCGAGCCCTAGGTCGCGGACGATGCTCGAGGGCAGGAGGCTGACGAGGTAGGAGTAGCGCGACAGCCGCACGTCCACGCCGGGGAACGCCCGCGCCGAGATCGCCAGCCCGCCCGCATGGTCTAGCCGCTCCAGCACCAGGACCCGCCGGCCGGCCCCGGCCAGGTAGGCGGCCGCGACCAGCCCGTTGTGCCCGCCCCCTGCGACAATCACGTCATACGACCTCATCCCCGCACTTTAAAGCCCAAACCACGCCCCTCGTCAACGCCACGGGAAGGGTTTCTTGATCGGCTCGGGCTCGCGATGCGATGCTGCTCAGGACGGCACGTTCCAGGAAACATCACCTCATGGGGAACACCGAGGCTCGCCGACCGACGGATCCCCGGAAATGTCGTAAACTTCCACGTTCGCCCTGAGCAGGGCAAGGATCACGCGAGGAGCACGAAACCGACCATGCGCCGCACCACCGACTCCGCACTCCAGCCGTCCGACGAGGTGGCCGAGGCTCTGGCCGACGGCGCGCCCGTGGTCGCGCTGGAGTCCACGATCATCTCCCATGGACTGCCGCAGCCGCGCAACCTGGAGGTGGCACGTGAGCTGGAGGGAGTCGTCCGCGCCGCGGGAGCCGTGCCGGCCACGATCGCCGTGCTGGACGGCGTGCCCAGGATCGGCCTGACCGAGGTGGAGCTGGAGCGCATCGCGACCGAGTCCGGGCTGCGCAAGCTGGGCCAGCGGGACCTGCCCGTGGCGGCGGCGCTGAAGGCCAGCGGCGCGACTACCGTGTCGGCCACGTCGTTCCTGGCCGCGCGCGCCGGGATCCGGGTGTTCGCCACCGGCGGGCTCGGCGGCGTGCACCGGGGCTGGACCGAGGATCAGGACGAGTCCGCCGACCTCGACACGCTGGCCCGTACCCGCATCACGGTCGTGTGCGCGGGCGTGAAGTCCATCCTCGACGTGCCGGCCACACTGCAGCGGCTGGAGACCAGGGGCGTGAGCGTGGTGGGCTACCGCACCGACACCTTCCCCGGTTTCTACCTGCACTCTTCCGGCCAGCCGATCGACTGGCGGATCGAGTCCCCCGAGGAGGCGGCGCAGATCATGCGTGGCCAGGACGCGCTCGGGGGCCAGGAGACGGCGCTGATCGTCGCCAACCCGGTGCCCGAGGACCTTCAGCTCGACCCCGAGTTGCACGACCGCGTGCTGGCCGAGGCCCTGGCCGCCGCCGAGCGCGAGGGCGTCAAGGGGCAGGCGATCACCCCGTTCCTGCTGGGCTACCTGGTGAACGGCACGGGCGGCGCCTCCTTGGAGGCGAACCTGGCCGCCGTACGCGGCAACACCGCCCTGGCCGCCCGGATCGCCCTTGCCTGGGCGCGACGGTGACATCTGAGGCCGCTGTGACGGACCGCGGCCTGTTGGTCATCGGCGACGTGGTCACCGATGTGGTGGCGTTGCACGGTTCGCCGGTCATGTCGGGCACCGACACGGCCGCCGACATCGTGGTGCGCCCCGGCGGCTCCGGCGCGAACACCGCCGCCTGGGCCGCCCACCTGGGCGCCGACGCCCGCCTGCTGGCCAGGCTCGGCTACGACAGCAGCGACTGGCATACCGCCGAACTGGTCAAGGCCGGGGTGCGCCCCCACGTGACGGTGGATCCCGACCATCCCACCGCCGTGGTGATCGCGATGGTGGACAGAAGCGGCGAGCGTTCGATGCTCACCAACCGCGGCGCGGGCGGCCTGATCTCCGACGAGGACTGGGACCCCGCCCTGCTGGACGGCGTCGGCCGGCTCCATCTGTCCGGATACGTGTTCTTCACCGCGCCTGGTCTGCGCCTGGCCAGGGTTGCCATGGCGGACGCGGCGGCCGCGGGCGTGGCGATCAGCGTCGACCCGGCCTCGACGGGACCGCTGCGCGACTTCGGCGTTGAACGTTTCCTGTGCGAGAGCGCCGCCGCCGGCCTGGTCATACCCAACCTCGACGAAGCCCTTCTGCTCACCGGCGCCTCAACCGCGGAGCGCGCCGCCGTCCTGCTGAGTGAGAGATACGGCACAGCGGTCGTGAAGCAGGGCGCCGAGGGCGCGCTGGGCGCTGTGGACGGCGCGATCGTGGCAACCGCCCCCGCCTTGCCCGCCGAGGTCGTAGACTCCACCGGAGCAGGTGACGCCTTCGCCGCGGGGTTTCTCACAGCAAGTTTGCAGGGGGTCGGCGAGCGGGGCGCTTTGGAGTCAGGTTGCCGTGCGGGTGCCGCATGTGTGGCCCAGGTGGGCGGCCGTCCACGGTACGGTTTGGACCTGAACCGTCTTTACCCTATTCACACTGATTGATAGCTTGCCGCGTAGGCTGCACCATTAGCCACATGCGTAACGGGCGCCACCACGCGGCTCACTGGGGAGGATAAGGTCCGCCGATGGAAGTCGAGTCATCGATCTGCCTGAGCGACCTAGTCCCTGCTCTGCGCTGGAGCCGACCACAGCAGGTGGCCGAAGCGCTGGGCGATCCGCGCCTGCCCGCGGGGTGGTGGTCCTCGCTCGCCCTGTCGAAGGCGCTCGGCATGGCGGGCCTCGACTGGATCTGCGAACGTCTCGCCAGGCTGGCCTTCTCTCGCTGGGACCACCTGCCGCTGATCGACCTGCTGCCCGCGCTGACCGTCCACCAGGTCGACCCGGCGTTGCCCGGCTGGCCCGAGGCCACCCGTACGGCGATCACCGGTCTCGGCGGCTGGCAGCGGCTGCGCCGCCTGTCCCCCAGCGACCTGAGCACCCCGTCCGCGACGCCCGAAGTCGTGATCGGCTCGATCTTCCGCGAGATCCTCGGCCGCATCCCCGTCCAGCGCCAGGCCGGACAGCCGGATCACCCGGAAGTGACGCGCCCGCTGCAGCGCGACGCCACCCCCGCGCAGGATGAGACCACAAGGACGGGGCCGCAGCCCCAGACCGGCTCGTTCGCCGCCCAGAGTGGTCCGTTCGCCCCCGCCCAGGGTGGTTCCCCCGCGGCGCGGCCCGAAGGCCCCGCGCGGCAACCGCAAACCGCCGGCCCCTTCGCCGCCGCCCAGGGTGACGGCCCGCCGCAACGCCAGAACGCCGGCTTCCCCGGCCAGCCGCCGGAGCGTCCGGCGAGCTCCTTCCCTGCCGCGGACGCCGGCTCCCAGCACCAGACGGCGCCTCCATCGGACGGCGGGCGCCCGACCGGGTCCGTCCCCGCCCAGCAGGAGAGCGGCCCACAGCGTCAGGCGGGGTCCTTCCCGGCACAGCCGGAGAGCGGCCCGCAACGCCAGACCGGCTCCTTCCCCGCGCAACCGGAGAGCGGCCCACAGCGCCAGACCGGCTCCTTCCCCGCGCAGCCGCAAGGCGGCGGCAGCCCGCGCCAGGGCCACGCGGGCGAGAGCGGCCTCCCCCAGCGCCCCGGTCAGCCCGAACGCCTCCCGCAGCGCCCCGCAGGCCCGCAGCCCGGCCGCCAGGACACCGGCTCCCTGCCCCGCATCCCGACCTCGGGCGGGCCCGTTCCCGGCGGTCCGAGCACCGGGTCGTTCCCGGCCATCCCGGGCGGTCCGAGCACGGGGTCGTTCCCGGCCGTCCCCGGCCGTCCGAGCACCGGATCGTTGCCGGCCGTCCCCGGCGGTCCGAGCACGGGGTCGTTCCCGGCCGTCCCCGGCCGTCCGAGCACCGGATCGTTCCCGGCCATCCCGGGCGGTCCGAGCACCGGATCGTTGCCCGCCGTCCCTGGGGGGGACACCTCCAAGGGCGGCGCCCCGCGGACTCCCGCGTACCCGACGCCCGGCACGGCATCCGCCGGCCCCGTACCGTCCGACACCGACCACGCCATGGTTCGAGTGGTGGACAACCTGTTCCGCGGCCTGGACAAACTCGAGTTGGCGGTGGCCGTGCACCGGCTGTTCGCCGAGGACCCGGTCAGCCTGCGCACGCTCGCACACAAGATGCTGGTCGAGCGGGATGCGCTCTCGCATGCCCAGCGCACCGCTGAGGAGCGTGTGCTGCACTGGCTGCGCTCGTCGGAGTCCGCCCCGGTCACGGGACACATGTTCCGCCTGACCGAGTGGCTCGGCGCCGCCGCCACGGAAGACCAGCTCATCGGCGCCGACCCGGCCCACCCCGTGACGGTGCCGTCGCTGCGTACCCCGCTGTGGCGGGTGCTGGTCACGCTCATGCCCGACCGGCGCCTCCAGGACGGCTGGCTGGTGGTGGGCGATATCCACGGCCTGCAGGCCCGTACGCGGCAACTCCTGGCCTCCAGCCCGCCCGACGCCGACGTCGTCGAGCTGATGGCGGAGCTGGGCATCCGCGCCCACTCGGCCAAGGCGTGGCTCGACGCCCTGCCCTCCGAGACCGCGCCCGACCCGGTCGCCTCGTCCCAGTCGCCGGCCCAGCCTCTGCCTCGCCGCACCCCGGGCGCCAACGGCCACCACCACCGGGGCGGCCAGCCCATCCCGCCCGCGACCACCGCTTCCATCGACCCGTCCGCCGCTCTGGCCACGCTGTCGGCACTGTCGGGCGGCCGTTCCGGCATGTTGCCCGTGGCGGGCGCCCCGGCCACCCCGCCCCCGCCGCTGCCGAGCCCGTCCTCGGACCCGCGCCGCTGGCAGCGCATCGAGGTCACCCCCGAGCACCTGCGCGGCGGCCCGGTGCCGGTGCCCGAGGGCTACGCCGCGCAACTCGGCATGCGTCCCGGCACCCTGCTGTCGGTCACCGGTCCCGGCGACAACGCCATCGTCCTGGTCTGGCAAGGTCACCAGCCGGTCTTCGACTCGCTCCAGCCGGTGCTCATGCGGCTGAACGCGCGCCCGGGCGACCAGGTGTACGTCACGGTGGACGGCTATCGCCTGGAAGCCCAGCTGACCGCCTGAGCGCTCACCACGGCCATCGGGTCCGGTGCGCACGTAACGGCGCCCGGCCCTGTGCGGGGTCAGAGGGCGTTTCCTGGAGGCCCCCGGCCACGTGCGGCGGGTGGCGGTCCACGTGGCGAAGCCGTACAAGATGGGGGTGGAACGGAAAGCCCGCGTCTGGAGAGCTGCGGCCGCCGACGCGCGCTGTCGACCCCAGCGGCCAAGGCGCGCAGCCGTGCCATGAGACGAGCCACAGCCCGGCACGACGCAGAAGCACCAGCCACCGTGCACCTGAGGAGTCTGGGACCCGAAGCCACGCCCGCACGAAGCCACACGGCCGCGCGACGCAAGGTGCGAATCGGCCGCGCTGCCGAAGCGCGAGCAACGAGCGACGCAACGGCTGCACGGCGCCCCGGCCCGCACAAAGCCAAACCACCAAGCCAGCGTGGGACCAACGCGGCCCAGCACAAGACCGGCATAGGCCGGCACGAGACGGCACATGCCAGCACGAGATGGCACGGGCCAGCACGGGCACGGATCAGATGGGCAGGGCCAGCACGGACACGGCCAGCACGAGACAGCACGGACACGGGGCAGCACGGACACGGGGCAGCACGGACACGGGGCAGCACGAGGCAGACGGGCACGGGCCAGCATGGGCGGGCCAGCTCGGCCAGCACGAGACCGGCACGGCCAGCACGGGTCACGGACGCGGCGGGCGATAGGCGGGCGGTCGATAGCACGAGCGGCCGTTCGGCGCGGGAGGTGCGCCCGTCACGGGGCGTCGAAGAGGTGGAGGCGGTGGGCGGTGGCGGCGGCCTCGCCTCGGGTGGCTGCCCCGAGCTTGGCCAGAATGTTCGATACGTGCACGCTCACCGTCTTGACCGAGATGAACAGCGCCTCGGCGATCTCCCGGTTGCTCCGCCCGTTCGCCACCTCGCGCAGCACCTCCAGCTCCCGCGCCGTCAGACCCAGTGTCGGCTGCCCGTCCGCGGCCGACTCCTCGGAGCCCCCGATCCTGGCCCGCCGCCCGAAGACGTCGATCTGCTCCAGCAGCGGCGTGGCCCCAAGGTGCGCGGCCAGCTCCCGCGTCCGCGTCAGCCGCACGGCCGCCTCCTGCCGGTCCCCGGTCGCCAGCGCCGCCTGCGCGGCCCCCAGCGTGCTCCTCGCCTCCGCGTACGGCTGTCGCAGCGCCGCCCACGCCCCCGCCGCCAGATCCCATGCCTTGACCTGCCAGGCGGCCAGCTCCGCTGCGTCCTCGATCGGGGTCTCCGGCCCGGTCAACGCGCTGAACGTGAGCCGGTGCGCCTGCTGCAGATCCCCCACGACCGCGAGCCCCTGCCCCAGCGCCCGCAGCCGCGGCAGGAGCGCCAGACCGAACTGCGCTAGCGCGCCGGAAGCGTGCGCCGCGCCCACGCCCGCGGCGGAGCCGGACTGAGCGCCCGCGGCGGAGCCGGACTGAGCAGCGCCTCCGCCGGTGCCCGACTGAGCAGCGCCCACACCGGTGCCCGACTGAGCAGCGCCCACACCGGCACCGGACTGGGCGAGACCGGCGGTGGACCAGGAACGGAGCGCGGGCGGCACGACGGCCAGCAGGAGCCGGGCGAAGGTCACCAGCACCGGCCAGACATAACGCGGACTGGACACCAGATCGCGCTCCTCCAGCACGCGCGCCGCCACGCGTACCGCCTCCTCCATCTGACCGCGCCCCTGCAGCAGCTGCACCTCCCTGCACAGATGCGGCAGCACCGTCTGATCCCGGTATGTGCCCCGCGACAACACGCTGCGCGAGGCCCCCAGCATCTGCTCCGCCCGGTCGAACTGCCCACGTGCGAGGGCGATGTCCGTGACGAATCCCTGCAGGCTGGCCCGGTAGGGAGCCGGCGGTGTGAGGTCGAGCGCGTGCTCGATGACCTGGAGCGCCTCGTCCCACCGCCCGAGCGACACCAGCGGCTCGGCCAGGTTGATCGCCAGGAACGCGCCCGACGTGCGGGCCAGGCCGTAGTGGGCGGCCTCCTCGGCGCCGTCCCTGGCGACCTGGGCGGCCCGCTCGTGCCAGCCCGCGCCCTCCAGCGCGTCGGACTCGGAGATGGCCCAGCGCATCAGCGCGTTGTAAGCGCCCCCGCCGGCGGCGATGCCTCGCGCCTCGGCGAAGGCCGCCATCTGGGCTTCGACCTCGGAATAGCCGAAGCGCGCCCAGGCCAGGTTGATGAGGGCGTGCGCCTCGACGTTGGCATCGCCCACCTCGCGGGCGATCTGCCTGGCCTGCTCGGCCGTGGCGATCTTCTCCGGCCAGTCCTCGGGCCCGTGGAGCATGCGTGACAAGGTCTCGAGCACCTGCCCGCGGAGCTTGCTCGGCGGGTCGGCGGGCACCAACTCGGCGGCGCGGCGCAGGTCGTCGAGGTAGCCGGAGCGTCCCAGGTCGTAGCGGGTCAGCCCGCGCTGGCGCAGCACGACGGCGGTCCTGATCGGGTCGGCCTCCTGGTCCAGCTCGGCCAGCGCGGCGCTGGCCAGGGCGATGGACCGCTCGTACTCGCCGGCGAGGTGAGCCACCGTGGCGATCTGCTTGAGCACGTCGAGCCGGTCGCAGCCGATGCGCTCGGCCGCGTCGGGCACCTGGTCCCACAGCTCCAGCACCCTGGACAGCATGCCGAGTTGCTCGTCGTAAGCAGTGGACTTGCGGGCGGCGGCGGCCGCGTGCCATGCGCTGACCAGCGCCCAGGTGGAGTCGTGGGCGGAGTGCCAATGGTGGGCCAGCTCGATCGCGCCGCGCGGGGCGGGCAGGATCGACAGGTCGCGCTCCAGCGCTTCGGCGTAGCGCACGTGCAGGCGGGTGTGCTCGCCGGGCAGCAGGTCGTCGTGGAGCGCCTCGCGGATGAGCGCGTGCCTGAAGCTGTAGCCCTCGCCGTCAACCACCAGCACGTTGCCGGCCACGGCGGGCCGCAGCGCGCGCGAGAGCGCGCTCTCGTCGAGCCCGGCGACCGCGGAGAGCAGGTCGTGCTCGAGGCGCTGGCCGCCCGCACTGGCCACCCGCAGCAGCTCCTGGGTCTCCTCCGGCAGCCGCTCGACGCTGGCGAGCAGCAGGTCGCGCAGCGACTCGGGCAGCGCGTCACCGCCGCCGGCCTCGCTGAGCAGCGCCTCGACGAACAGCGGGTTGCCTTCGCTGCGCGCGTAGATCAGGTCCATGTCGGCGGGGGACGGCTCCCGCTCCAGGATGCTGGCCGCCTGGGCGACCGCCTCCCGGCGGGTCAGCCTGCGCAGGTCGGCCCTGGCCACCCACTCCACCCGGCTCAGCTCGGCGAGCATCGGCCGCAGCGGGTGGGTGCGGTGCAGCTCGTCGGTGCGGTAGGTGACCACGATCAGTAACCGGCCCGCGGTGCGCTGGTAGCGGACCAGGAACGACAGCAGGTCGCGGGTGGACCGGTCGGCCCAGTGCGCGTCCTCGACCACGAGCACGACGGCGCGCTCCTCGGCCAGCCGCTCCAGCAGCCCCAGCACCAGCTCGAACAGTCGGGCCCTGGCTTCAGGGCCGTCCTTGTCCGGCTCGCCGAACTCGGGCAGCAGCCGCGCCAGACCGCCCGTCGCGCCTCCGGGCACGAGCGCCGCGACCCCGTCGCGGCCCAGCTCCCGCACGAGCCCGCGCAGAACGGCGGTGAACGGCGCGAACGGCAGGCCCTCCGTGCCCAGCTCCAGACAGCCGCCGACGAGCGCCCTGGCGTCGTCGGCCCGGCCGGCGAACTCGCCGACCAACCGCGTCTTGCCGACCCCGGCCTCGCCGCCGACCAGCACGGTGGACGGCACCCCGGCACGCGCTCTGGCCAGAGCGTCTCCGAGCACGGCGAGCTCGCGGGCACGCCCGACGAACAAGGGGCTCACGGCGTGGATACTCACGTAGGCAAGGATGCCATCCGTCTCCGACAGAAGTTCCGGCACGCCAGCCCTTGAGACGGCCGCACTCCGGTGACGGTCCTGGCCGGCGGCCGGCGCCGGGTGCGGGAAGCAGGAGCTAGCGCAGCACCTTGCGGAAGAACGTGGCCGAGGCCTCGTATCCGAGCGCGTGGTAGAACTCCGGCGCCCGCCGCGTCGCCATGGCCACGTATCCCGCCTGGCGTGAGCGGGCCCACCGCTCGAACTCCTCCAGCAGCGCCCGCCCGAGCCCCTGCCGGCGCGACCCTGGCTGGACCATGGCCTCCTCGACCCAGGCGACGGGCCCGTTCGCGAACAACGTCAAATGCACGAACCCCAGCAGGTAACCGTGGACGTGCCCGTTCACAACGGCCGTGAGCAGCAGGGCGTCGTCGTTCGCCAGCAGCTCGGGCAGGGCGGCGTCGAAAGCCTCGCGCTCGGGCCGGAACGTCAGCCCGAAGTCGCGCGCCAACGCGAACACCTCGTCCGCGTCCGACTTCTCCGCCCTCCTGATGAGAAGATCGTCAGCCGTCATGACCAATGACATTAGACGGTGCTGCATCGCCTGCGCAAATACCCCCTACAGGTCGCCGAGGCCGAGCTGGCGGGCGATGAGCATGCGCTGGACCTCGCTCGTGCCCTCCCCGATCTCCAGGATCTTGGCGTCGCGGTAGAAGCGGCCGACGGGGAACTCGTTCATGAACCCGTACCCGCCGAACACCTGCGTGGCCTCGCGGGAGTTGTCCATGGCCGCGTTGGACGCCACCAGCTTGGCGATCGCCGCCTCCTTCTTGAACGGCTGCCCGGCCAGCATGCGCTCGGCCGCGTGGTAGTAGGCCAGACGGGCGGTGTGGGCGCGCGCCTCCATGTCGGCGATCTTGAACTGGATGGCCTGGTAGTGGCCGATCGGATGGCCGAACGCCTTCCTGTCCCTGACGTACTTCAGGCACTCGTCCACGCAGCCCTGGGCCAGTCCCACGCTGAGCGCGGCGATCGCGATGCGGCCCTCGTCCAGGATCTGGAGGAACTGGGCGTAGCCGCGGCCGTGCCCGCCGAGGAGGTTGCCGGCGGGCACGCGGCAGTCGGCGAAGGACAGCTCGCGGGTGTCGGAGGCGTTCCAGCCGACCTTGGAGTACTTCTTGGAGACGGTGAAGCCCGGGGTGCCGCTGGGGACGAGGATCGTGGAGATCTCCCGTTCACCGGTGAGCGCGGCCACGCCGACGACGCTGGTGATGTCGGTGCCAGAGTTCGTGATGAACGCCTTCGTCCCGTTGATCACCCATTCCGCGCCGTCCAGCACGGCCGTGGTCCGCATCCCGCCCGGCACGTCCGTGCCGCCGCCCGGCTCGGTCAGGCCGAAGGCGCCCAGCTCGGCGCCGGAGGTGAGCCTGGGCAGCCAGTGCGCGCGCTGCTCCTCGGTGCCGAACCGGTAGATCGGCATCGCGCCCAGCGATACCGCCGCCTCCAGGGTGATCGACACGCTGGAGTCGACGCGGGCCAGCTCCTCCAGGGCCAGGCACAGGGCGAAGTAGTCGCCGCCCATCCCGCCGTACTCCTCGGGGAACGGCAGGCCGAACAGGCCCATCACGCCCATCTGACGCACGATGTCGTACGGGAACTCCTCGCGCTCGTAATAGTCGCCGATCACGGGCGCCACCACGTCGCGGGCGAACGCCTCGACCGTCTTGCGCAGCTCTTCGTACTCGTCCTTGAGCATGTCAGCCTTTCGACAGCGCTTATTTCGACAGGGCCTATTTCGACAGCGCCTATTTGGACAGGGCCTGCACGACGCGGGATGGGCTGGGCCGGCCGAGCAGCTCCGCCAGCCAGGTGCTGGTGGCGACGAGCTTGCCCAGGTCCAGCCCGGTCTCGATGCCGAGTCCGCGCAGCATCCACACGAGATCTTCGGTGGCGAGGTTGCCGGTGGCGGACTCGGCGTATGGGCAGCCGCCGATGCCGCCCGTGGAGGCGTCCACGGTGGTCACGCCCGCCCGCAGCGCGGCCAGCGTGTTGGCGAGCGCCTGGCCGTAGGTGTCGTGGAAGTGCACGGCGAGCCGGTCCGGCCGGCGGAACGCCTTGATCAGCGCCGTCACGTGGCCGGGCGTGCCGACGCCGATGGTGTCGCCGAGTGACAGCTCGTAGCAGCCGAGCCCGAGCAGCCGCTCGCCGACCGTGACCACCTGCGAGATAGGCGTCGGCCCCTCCCAGGGGTCGCCGAAGCACATCGATATGTACGCCCGCACCTGGACGCCGTTGTCCACCGCCCTGGCGACGACCGGCTCGAACATCTCGAACTGGCTCTCCAGGCTCCGGTTGAGGTTCTTGGCCGCGAACGTCTCGGTGGCGCTGGCGAAGATCGCGATCTCGTCCACGCCCCGGTCGAGCGCCCGGTCCAGGCCGCGCAGGTTCGGGACCAGCACCGGGTAGCGCACGCCCGACCTGCGGTGCAGCCTGGTGAGCAGCTCGTCGGAGTCGGCCAGCTGCGGCACCCACTTCGGGTGCACGAAGCTGGTCGCCTCGATCACCTTGTGCCCCGCGTCCGCGAGCCGGTCGATGAACTCGGCCTTGACCTCGACGGGCACGACCGCGGACTCGTTCTGCAGCCCGTCGCGCGGCCCGACCTCGTAGATCGTGACCTGCTGCGGAAGGCCTTCCATCGGGTACGGCATCACGCCTCCTCGGTGTCTACCACGGCCAGGACGGCGTCCATGTCGACCGGCCGGCCGGGCTCCACGGACAGCTCGGAGACCACGCCGTCGCACGGGGCGGTGACCGTGTGCTCCATCTTCATCGCCTCCACGATGACCAGCGGCTGCCCCTCGCTCACCCGCTCGCCGACCTGCGCCTTGACGACCAGGACGGTGCCCGGCATGGGGCTCCTGACCACGCCGTCGCCGGCCGCCGCCGCGCCTGGGCGGTCGCCGGGGTCGCCGATGAGGTGACGGGTGAACGCCCACGCCCGGCCGTCCTTGCCGAGCCAGAGCGTGTCGGCGTCGCGGACATGCAGGTAGTGCTCGGTACGGCCGCCGACGCTGACCGCCAGCCCGGCCTGTTCACCGCTGCCCTTCCGGATCCGCGCGGCCACCCTCTCACCGTTGATCAGGACTTCGGCGGACTCTTCGGGCAGGCCGCGCACCTGGACCGCGTGCACGCCGTCCCGGGACTCCAGCCGCCAGGTCGTCCACGCGGGCTCGCCGACGCGCCAGCCGTCGGTGACCTCCCACGGGTCGTCGCCCTGCGGGAGGGCGTGGAAGACCAGCGCGGCGGCGGCGAGCACCTCGTCCGGCACCTCAACGCCGGGAATCAGGCCCGGGAGGACGCGCTCGACCAGGCCGGTGTCCAGCTCGCCCGCCACGACGCCCGGGTGGGCGGCCAGAGCGCGCAGGAACGGGACATTGGTGACCACGCCGAGGACGGCCGTGCCGGCCAGGGCCCGATCGAGCGCCCCGAGCGCCGCCTCCCTGTCCGGCGCCCAGGCCACGACCTTGGACAACATCGGGTCGAACTCGCTGCCCACGACCCCGCCCTCGACCAGCCCGGAGTCCACCCGCACGACCGACGCCGCCGCCCTGCGCGAACCGGCCCGAGCCGGCCCGCCCGAGTCCCCAGTCGGCTGCCCGAGCGGCGCGTCGCCAGGCGTGCGCGAAGGGCTGCCGGGCGCGCGCGAAAGATCGCCAGGCGCGCGCGAAGGAACGCCGCCGGGAGGGAGGTGACCAGGTTCGCGGAGGAGAAGGACGCGGCCGCCCGTGGGGAGGAAGCCGCGGGCCGGGTCCTCGGCGTACACCCGGGCCTCGACCGCGTGCCCGTCGAGCCGGACGTCCTCCTGGGAGAACGGCAGTCGCTCCCCCGCCGCCGCCCGCAGCTGCAGCTCCACCAGGTCCACACCGGTGACCAGCTCCGTGACGGGGTGCTCGACCTGCAGGCGCGTGTTCATCTCCATGAAGTGGTAGGCCCCGGTGAAACCGTCCACGATGAACTCGACCGTGCCGGCGCCGACGTAACCGACCGCCTGCGCGGCCTCCACCGCCGCCGCTCCCATCCGGGCGCGCATCGGCGGCGTCACGAAGGGCGACGGCGCCTCTTCGATGATCTTCTGGTGCCTGCGCTGCAGGCTGCATTCGCGCTCGCCCAGGTGCACGACGTTGCCGTGGCCGTCGGCCAGGATCTGGATCTCGATGTGGCGGGGGCGCTCGACGAACCGCTCGATGAGCAGGGTGCCGTCCCCGAAGGCGGCCCGTGCCGTACGGCGGGCCGACTCCAGCGCGTCGGGCAGTTCGGCGGCCGACCGCACCAGCACCATGCCCTTGCCACCGCCGCCGGCGGACGGCTTGATGAGCGCGGGGAAGTCCCGCCAGCTCTCCAGCGCGTCGTCCGGCTCGGCCGCGCCCGGCACCACCGGCACTCCGGCGGCCGACACGGTGGCCTTGGCGCGGATCTTGTCGCCCATCGCCTCGATGGCCTCGGCCGGCGGGCCGACGAAGACCAGCCCGGCCGCGGCGCACCGCCGCGCGAACTCGGCGTTCTCGGCGAGAAACCCGTATCCGGGATGGATGGCTTGCGCCCCGGAATCCCGAGCCGCCCCCACAATCGCCTCAATATCGAGATATTTCGGCACCTGGAGGGCTATGTCGGCTTCGAGCACGTGCTTGGCGCCCGCGTCGGACGCCGTGTGCACGGCCACCGATGTCAGGCCGAGCCCGCGCAAGGTGCGGACGATCCGTACGGCGATCTCGCCCCTGTTGGCGATGAGAACACGGTCGAACAACATGGTCACATCCGTCACATCCGAAAGATGCCGTAGCCTGCGGGCTCGAGCGGGGCGTTGGCCGCGGCGGACAGCGCCAGGCCGAGAACGGTGCGGGTGTCGAGCGGGTCGATCACGCCGTCGTCCCAGAGCCTGGCCGTGGAGTAGTACGGGTTCCCCTGGTGCTCGTACTGGGCCCTGATCGCATCGGCGTCGGCGTTGCCGACAGTGGTGAGAACGTTCGCGGCCTGCTCTCCGCCCATGACCGAGATGCGGGCGTTCGGCCACATCCACAGGAACCTGGGCGCGTACGCCCGCCCGGCCATCGCATAGTTCCCGGCCCCGAACGACCCGCCGATCACGATCGTGAACTTGGGCACTCGCGCGCAGGACACGGCGGTGACCATCTTGGCGCCGTGCTTGGCTATGCCGCCCGCCTCGTACGCCTTGCCGACCATGAACCCGCTGATGTTCTGCAGGAAGACCAGGGGGATGCGGCGCTGGTCGCACAGTTCGATGAAGTGCGCGCCCTTCATGGCGGACTCGCTGAACAGGATGCCGTTGTTCGCCACGATCCCCACCGGGTGGCCGTGAACGTGGGCGAACCCGGTCACGAGCGTCGAGCCGTACTCCGCCTTGAACTCCAGGAAACGCGAGCCGTCCACGATCCTGGCGATCACCTCGCGCACGTCGTACGGCTGCCGCGTGTCGCCGGGAACGATCCCGTACAGGTCACGCGGGTCGTGCCGGGGCGGCTCCGGCGCGATCGTCTCCCACGGCCGAGGGGGATGCGGGGCCAGCGTGGAGACGATGTCGCGGACGATGGCGAGTGCGTGGGCGTCGTCCTCGGCCAGGTGGTCGGTCACGCCGCTGACCCTCGCGTGCAGGTCGCCGCCGCCGAGCTCCTCGGCCGTGACCTCCTCGCCGGTGGCCGCCTTCACCAGCGGCGGGCCGCCCAGGAAGATCGTGCCCTGGCCGCGCACGATGACGGCCTCGTCGCTCATCGCGGGCACGTACGCGCCACCCGCCGTGCAGGAGCCGAGCACCGCGGCGATCTGCGGGATGCCGTGAGCCGACATCGTGGCCTGGTTGTAGAAGATGCGCCCGAAGTGCTCGCGGTCCGGGAACACCTCGTCCTGCTTGGGCAGGAACGCTCCACCGGAGTCCACGAGATACACGCACGGCAGGTGGTTGTGCAGGGCCACCTCCTGCGCGCGCAGGTGCTTCTTCACGGTGATCGGGTAGTAGGTGCCTCCCTTGACGGTGGCGTCGTTGGCGACGATCACACATTCGCGCCCGGAGACCCGGCCGACCCCGGTGATGATCCCGGCGGCGGGCGCCTGGTCGTCGTAGAGGCCGTTCGCGGCCAGCGGCGACAGCTCCAGGAAGCGGGAGCCCGGGTCCAGCAGGCCGTCGACGCGGTCGCGCGGCAGCAGCTTGCCGCGCTCGACATGCCGCTGCCGGGACCGCTCGGGGCCGCCGAGCGCGGCGGCGGCGAGGCGTTCGAGCAGCTCGGCGGCGAGCCGCTCGTTGAGCTCGGAGTTGTGTTTGTACGCCTCGCTCCCCGGGTCGGCGACCGACTTCAGCACCGGCCAGTCGCTGCTCATGAGTCCCCTCTCATGGCACGGATGTTAGTCATCATTAACGTAGTCGTCTAGTATGTGAGACGTGACCACGGCTCCCACCACCTCTACCCGCCCTCGGCGCAACAGGCGCGCGGAGATCCTGGACGCGGCCGCCCGGCTGTTCGCGGCACGCGGCTTCCACGGCGTCTCGATCGAGGACATCGGCGGCGCGGTGGGCGTCTCGGGTCCGGCCCTCTACCGGCACTTCAGCGGCAAGGACGCGTTGCTCGCCGAGATGCTCCTGGACATCAGCTCGCGGCTGCGCGAGTCGGCCGTCGCGGTCGCCACCTCCGCCCCGGACCCCCGGCAGGCGCTCGACGCGTTGCTCAACGTGCAGATCACGTTCTCCATCGAGCAGCCGGCGCTGATCACCGTGCACGACAGAGAGCTGGGCAACGTGCCCGAGCCGCAGCGGCGGCAGATCAGGCGGCTGCAGCGGCTTTACGTCGAGGAGTGGGTGACCGTGCTGGCCGAGCTGCACCCCGGGTGCCCGGCGGCCCGCCTGCGCGCCGCCACGCACGCCGTCTTCGGCCTGCTCAACTCGACCCCGCACAGCGCGGGCGAGCTGCCGGGACGGGACATGCGGCCGCTGCTGCACGCGATGGCGAAGGCGGCGATCGCCGCCGCTGTTAGCGAACGCTAACTCATCTGCTTTGTCGATAAAGGCCTTGTTGGCCCAACTATCTAGATATATCGTCACGGTATCTCGATAGTTGGAGGACGTCATGCGAGATCCAGATTTCTGGGACGCCCCGCCGCCCCCTGTCCCTCCCACTCCCCCGTTCCCGCCGGGTCCGCCGGGCCCGCCGCCCGGCCCGGAGAGGTTACGGCGGGCGGCGTTCGGGCCTGACCACCCGTTCGCACCGCCTGCGCCGGAGTTCGGCGCGATGATCCACTGGGAGGCGCCCGCGCCGCGCGTGCGCCGCGGCGACGTCCGGGCGGCCCTGCTGGCCCTGCTCCTGGAGGGGCCGCAGAACGGCTACCAGATGATCCAGGACATCGAGCAGCGGAGCCGCGGCGTGTGGCGCCCCAGCCCCGGCTCGGTCTACCCGGCGCTCCAGCAGCTGGAGGACGAGGGACTGGTGACGGCCAACGAGTCGGGCGGCAGCCGCACGTACCAGCTGACGGAGCGGGGCCGCGAGCAGGCCGCCCGGCGCGCCGAGGAGGCGCCGTGGGAGGAGGTCGCGAGGTCGGTTCCGGCCGACCGCCACGAGCTGCGCCTGCTGTGGGCCCAGCTCAACGAGGCCTTCGCCCACCTGGTGCGCACGGCCGGGGACCGGCAGGTGGAGGAGGCCAAACAGTTGATCAAGAAGACCCGCAAAGCCGTTTTCCAGATTCTGGCGGAGGACTGATGAGCGGCGAGCCGGCCGTCGCCGTACGGGGCCTGAGAAAGACGTACGGGAAGGTCGAGGCCGTCAAGGGCGTCGACTTCGAGGTGCGTCCCGGTGAGGTGTTCGGCTTCCTCGGCCCGAACGGCGCCGGCAAGACCACCACCATCAGCATGCTCTGCACCCTGGTCAATCCCACCGGCGGCAGCGCCACCGTGGCCGGGCACGACGTGGTGCGCGAGCGTGACGAGGTACGCAGGAACATCGGCCTCGTCTTCCAGGACCCCACCCTCGACGGCTACCTGAGCGCCGAGCAGAACCTGCGTTTCCACGCCGAGCTGTACGGCGTGCCGAAGGACGTCGTCGGCGACCGCATCCGCCAGGTGATGGAGATGGTCGCGCTGTGGGACCGCAAGGACGCCAAGGTCATGACCTTCTCCGGCGGCATGAAGCGCCGGCTGGAGATCGCCCGCGGCCTGCTGCACTCCCCGCGGGTGTTGTTCCTGGACGAGCCGACCGTCGGTCTGGACCCGCAGACCCGCTCGGCCATCTGGGGGTACATCAACCAGCTGCGTCTCACCGAGGACATCACCATCTTCATGACCACGCACTACATGGACGAGGCCGAGTACTGCGACAGGATCGCCATCATCGACCACGGCGAGGTCGTGGTGATCGACTCGCCTGAGGCGCTGAAGGCCAGCGTCGGCAAGGACCGCGTGCAGATCCACACCCTCGATGATGCCAAGGCCATCGAGGCGTTGCGGGAGCGGTTCGGGCTGGAGGCGGCCGTGCGCGAGGGTGCGGTGACGTTCGCGGTCGCGTCGGGCGAGGAGTTCGTGCCCAGGCTGTTCGCGGAGCTCGGCATGCCGATCAAGGCGGTGAGCGTGGCGCGGCCGTCCCTGGACGACGTGTTCATGTCGTACACCGGCTCCACGATCCGCGACGCCGAGGCGGGCGACGGCAACATGGCCTTCATGCGCGCGATGGCGAGGCGATGACGTCATGGCTACTGAGGCGATAAGCGTCCGGGTGCCCGCGCGCAGCGCCGGGCACGACCTGCGGGCTATCAAGATCGTGCTCCACCGGGAGATCCTGCGCTTCGTCAACGACCGCACCCGTATGCTCTCGATGCTGGTGCAGCCCGTGCTGTGGCTGTTCGTCATGGGCACGGGGCTGGGGTCGCTGGTGCAGGGCTCGATCCCCGGGATCGACTTCCGGACGTTCATGTATCCCGGCATGATCTCGATGACCGTGATCATGACGGGCATGTTCTCGGCCGGGTCCATCGTGTGGGACCGCGAGTTCGGCTTCCTGCGGGAGATGCTGGTCGCACCGGTCTCCCGCGGGGCGATCGTGGTCGGCAAGTGCCTGGGCGGCGCGCTCGTCGCCACCGCGCAGGGCATCATCATCCTCGCCATGGCGGGGCTGGTGGGGGTGCCCTACTCGCCCGTGCTGATGGTGACGCTGCTGGCCGAGATGTTCCTGGCGGCGTTCACGATCACGGCCTTCGGGGTGATGCTGGCCGCGCGGATGAAGAACATGCAGACGTTCTTCGGGCTGATGCAGATGGCGATCATGCCGATGATGTTCCTGTCGGGGGCGATGTTCCCGCTGGCGAACCTGCCCTCGTGGCTGCATGTGCTGACCGTGGTCAACCCGATGACGTACGCGGTGGATCCGATGCGGCAGGCGGTCTTCGCCCATCTGGACGTGCCGCCGCAGGTGAACGCGATGCTCAACCCGGGGGTGCAGTGGTTCGGCTACCAGGTGCCGGTGCCGCTGGAGCTGGGGGTCGTGGCGGCGTTGGGTGCCGTGCTGCTGGGGATCGGGATCGCGGAGTTCCGACGGGCGGAATAGGACGGGCTTTCGGGTTCGGGCTGCGGTCGATCATGTACGGAGGGTAACTTTCCTGATGCGCCGCGCGGCCTTCCGTCTCCCTCCGCTCGAAAAGGAGCACACCCGATGATGTTCGATCTCCGAGCCAAGTGTCGTGAGCTCGATGTCCGAGTCGCAGCGCTGGAGAAGGGTATGAACTGTTGCGGGCGCTCGCTATGTGAACCTGTGGTTACCTGCAGAACTGTGGTCGGTTTCTCTGGGCCGACCGGTTGCGACTGAAGGTAATCGGACGGTAATGTTCAGTCACAGCCGGGTGCCTGATCGGCGCACGGTCCCCGCCCCCATTGGTGTCCGCACCAACGGGACAGCGTCCGGCGGGGCGGTGGCCCAAGAGCCGCACTCCCTCCAGGAATGCGGAGTCAGGCCCCGACAACGCGGTTCTCAGCCACGGTCCGCCCGGCTCGCCCGACGGACGCGGCATCGGCTTCCACCGGATCGCCTCCCGGCCTCGGCCGGCATGCGACAAGGCCACGCTGATGTCCGTTTTACTCAGGTAAACACAGAGAACCGAAGACGCTACTGTTAGTGGCGTGCCTGGCAACAGCATCGCCGAACGCTTCGACGGGCTCCACAACCGTGTCAGCCTCGTCGGGCAGAACATCCTCGACAAGATCGACGAAAAGGCAGCCGAAATCACGACGCAGATGAGCAAGGGTTTCAACGATGTCGATCAGCGGATGAGCGAAGGCTTCAGCACCGTCGATGAGGAGATCCGCGACATGAGTCGGCGGATCGACGGCTTGACGACGGCAACAGCGTCGAGGCTGGATCGAGTCGACGGCGACATCTCGAGAGTCGAGTTGCGGCTCGACAAGGTCAACGTCCGGCTGGACCAGCACGATGGGCGGTTCCAGCACCTCGAAGCGCTCATGGAGAAGCAGGCGCGCGAGGTGAACCAGCGGTTCAAGTCCGTGGACGAGCGGTTCAACGAGGTGGACAAGCAGTTCGACGCCGTGGACAAGCGGTTCAACGCCGTGGACGAGCGGTTCAACGCCGTCGATGGCGAGATCGCCGACATCAAGACCATCCTGGTCCGCATCGAGAGCAAGCTGCCCGACCAGCAGGTCAACTAAGCGGGGCAAAGCTGAGGCCCGGGGTGGTGTGCCCCGGGCCTCAGCTCATTTCATGACCTTCAGCGCTTCACGCGGACATAGTCCTTGCGGCTGCTGGAGCCGTAGGTGTCCTCGTCACCGCCGAACACGAACCTCCAATGCCCGGAGTTCCAGGCCTTGACTTTGGTGTAAAGCCGCCCGCTGTCGCTGGACCAGAACGACTTCACGTACTGCCACTTCTTCGACTTGAGCGGCTTGAAGAACAGCGCCACCTTGCCCGAGTAGCCCTCCCAGGACCCCTCGTCGTCGATCTGCAGCTTGCCCGTGAACTTCAGGTATCGGCCGCGCTTGATCGGCTCAGGATAGGCGTTGAACTTGAACAGCCGCGTGTCCGCCTTCTCCACGGGCGGCGGGGCGGGCTGCTCGACCGTGACCCAGTCGCCCGCGCTGACCGAGCCGTTGACGCCGCGTGTGCCCGCGTACTCGGCGCGCCACCAGCCGGAGGTGACGGCCTCGGCCGAGACCCAGAAGCGGCCGTGGCGACCGGTCACGTCACTGGTGACGTACTCCCACCTGGACGAGCCGCCGGCCTTGAAGAAGATCGACACGCGCTCGCCGGCCACGCCGCCGCGGCCCTCGACCAGCAGGGCGCCGGTGAAGGAGAGCTTGTCGCCCTTGTCCACGGGCTCGGGCCTGGCGTCGAAGCCGACGATCTTGCTACCGAGGTTGCGGCGCTTGACGTCGACCCGGTCGGCGTCGCTGACCGAGGGCTTGGCCGCGGACGTACCCGCGAACTCGGCCCGCCACCAGCCGGTGGCGTTGGCCCGCACGGTGGCGCCGAACCATCCGCCGCGGCCGGTCGTCACCTTGGTGACCTCGCGGTAGGTGTCGGAGCCGCGCTCGCGGAAGGTGATCGAGACGCTCTGACCGGGGTAGCCCTCGCCGTCGGCCAGGAGCCGGCCGGAGACCTTGATCAGGTCACCCCGGTCGACGAGGTCCGGGCGGGCGTCGAAGTCGACGATCTTGGTGTCGAGCACCTTCTTGACGACGACCTCGAACGTGCCGCTGCGGGAGGCGTCGCCGTCGCCCTGGGCGAGGGCGCGCCAGCTCCACTTGCCGGCGTTCGCGGAGTCGAAGGACTTGGTGCCGGTCCACTTCGTCCAGGTGCCGTGCGGGGACGGCGTCAGCGTGACGGGCGACTCGACGCTCACCTCGCCGGGCGGCTTGAGCATGAGCTCCGCCTTCCCCGCGTTCTTGGTGAGGAAGCTGAACGTCGCCGTGACCGCGCCCTTGGTGACGTCGATCGGCGGGCTGGGACTGATGCCCACGGGAGTGAGGATGGGTGCCGGGGCCGCCGTCGCGGCGGTCGGTGCGAGGGCTACCAGGGCCCCCGCGCCGACTATGACGGCGAGGGCGGCGACACGGATGCGTTGTAACATGTGGGTTCCTTTCTGGAGACCCCTGTCGTCCAACGCGGCATTGAGGGTGCCACGTGTGTCATCTCAGTAGACGTGCACACGGCCGAGAAAGTTGTGGATACTGACAAACCGTTATTGATCGGGGTCAATAACACCGGTCCACAACATGTCACCGGCGTCCAGCAGACGGCAGCGCCGATCAAAGACATAATCGATGGTGTGGCGCGCGACACTGTTGAGACTCATTTCACCCAGACGGTTGCAACGCTGACGGCAGGTCCCGCGCGAGATCCCGGTCTGCCGGTCCGCGCGGGCACGACGCTGACCGGCGAGCAGTGCAGGTCGCTGTTCCGCCGCCAGCTCGAGAGCCGCCTGCTCGACATCGCCGCCCGCTGGCTGCGCGAGCAGGACGAGGGCTTCTACACGATCGGCTCGGCCGGCCACGAGGGCAACGCCGCCGTCGCCGCCGCGCTGCGGCCCGGTGACCCCGCGTTGCTCCACTACCGTTCCGGCGCGTTCTACCTGACCCGGTCGGAGCAGGCGGAGCGGGTCCCCGAGCAGGGCATCAGAGATGTGCTCATGGGCCTGGCCGCATCGGCGGAAGAGCCGATCGCGGGCGGCAGGCACAAGGTGTTCGGCCACCCCGACCTGGCCGTCATCCCGCAGACCTCGACGATCGCCAGCCATCTGCCCAGGGCTGTGGGAGTGGCCTTCGCCATCGAGCGGGCCAGGGCCCTCGGCACGCCCTCCCGGTGGAAGCAGGACGACGCGATCGCGGTGTGCAGCTTCGGCGACGCCTCGATCAACCACGCGAGCGCGCTGTCCGGCTTCAACACCGCCTCCTACGCGACCTTCCAGGGGCAGCCGCTGCCGATCCTGTTCGTGTGCGAGGACAACGGCATCGGCATCAGCGTCCGCACGCCCAAGGGCTGGGTGGAGGCGGCCGCGCGGCGTCCTGGCATCGAATACTTCGCCGCCGACGGCTGCGACCTGGCCGACGCCTATGACATCGCCGTACGCGCCGTCGAGCATGTGCGTACCCACCGCTCCCCCGCGTTCCTGCACCTGTCCATGGTGCGGCTGATGGGGCACGCCGGGTCAGACGTCGAGGTGGCCTACCGCACGCAGCGCGAGATCAGGGCCGACCTCGAGCGCGACCCGCTGGTGCGCACGGCGGCGCTGCTGGTCGAGGCGGGACTGGAGACTCCGGAGGAGCTGCTCAAGACCTACGAGTCCATGCGCGAGCACGTCCTGCGCATCGCGCTGGAGACCACGCGTAGCCCGAGGCTGGGCACCGCCAGGGAGATCATGGAGCCGATCGCGCCGCGCAACCCCGAGCTGATCGCCAAGATCAGCCCGATGGCGGCGTCGGGTCAGGACAGGGAAAAGGCGTTCGCCGGGTCGCTGCCGGAGAACGACAAGCCGATGACGCTCTCGATGGCGATCAACCGTACGCTGGCCGACGCGCTGACCGTCTACCCGGACATGACGGTGTTCGGCGAGGACGTCGCCAAGAAGGGCGGCGTCTATGGCGTGACCCGAGGGCTGCAGAAGCGGTTCGGGGCGGCGCGGGTGTTCGACACGCTGCTGGACGAGCAGGCCATCCTGGGGCTGGCGCTCGGCGCCGGCGTGTCCGGGCTGCTTCCGGTGCCGGAGATCCAATACCTGGCTTACCTGCACAACGCGCTCGACCAGATCCGCGGCGAGGCGGCCACGCTGTCGTTCTTCTCGCGCCACGCCTACCGCAACCCGATGGTGGTGCGGGTGGCCGGGTACGCCTATCAGAAGGGGTTCGGCGGGCATTTCCACAACGACAACGCGATCGCCGCGCTGCGCGACATCCCGGGGCTGGTCATCGCCTCGCCGTCACGGCCGGACGACGCGGCCGCGATGCTCCGCACCTGCCTGGCGGCGGCTCAGACGTGCGGGTCGGTGTGCGTGTTCCTGGAGCCGATCGCGCTCTACCACACGCGGGATCTGTTCGACGACGGCGACGGGGGGTGGCTGTCGCCCTACGTGCCGCCCGCGCGGTGGGCGGAGACACACGTGCCGATCGGGCGGGCGCGCTCCTACGGCGACGGGCGTGACCTGACGATCGTGACGTTCGGCAACGGGCTGCGGATGAGCCTGCGGGCCGCCGTGCGGCTGACCCAGGAGGGATACGGCTGCCGCGTCCTCGACCTGCGCTGGCTGGCGCCGCTGCCGCTGGACGACCTGCTGCGGGCCGCCGAGCTGACGGGCAAGGTGCTGATCGCCGACGAGACCCGGCACACCGGGGCCGTCTCGGAGGGCATCATGGCCGAGCTGGCCGACGCCGGATACACCGGGTCGGTGGCCCGGGTGACCTCGGCCGACAGCTTCATCCCTCTGGGGGCGGCGGCCGATCACGTGCTGCTGTCGGAGGAGGAGATCGAGCAGGCGGCACGCAAGCTCCTCGGCTGAGGCCCGTGCACCTCTCGCCGTGCTGCGGGTGAGCTTGTGCGAATGTTCGGGACTAGAGCGGATTCATGAGATATCCGCCGAAGACCGCGGCCGTGAGGGACACCAGAAAGAAGAAGAACACGTAAAAGCCGCCCGGCAGGAACGTCAGCCGCGCCAGCTGGTCGGCGTCGGAGTCCCTCGCCTGCCGCCTGCGCCGCTTCTGCTGCAGCTCGATGATCGGCCGGATCCCGCCCAGCAGCAGGAACCACACCGCGACCAGGGCGACGACCTGCTGGATCTCGGCGGCCGCGTACATGATCAGGGCGAACACGGCGCCGCCCGTCGCCAGGAGGATCAGCGCGCCGTAGAGGTTGCGGATCAGCAGCAGCATGCAGACCAGGAACAACAGGACGGTCCAGATCAGCAGCGTGATGCGTCCCTGCGCGGTGAGCCAGGCTGCGGCCAGCCCGAGCAGCGGCGGCGCCAGATAGCCCGCCAGCGCGGTCAGGATCATGCCGGGCCCGGTGGGCCGGCCCCGCGTCAACGTCACGCCGGAGGTGTCGGAGTGCAGGCGGATGCCTTCGAGTTTGCGCCGGGTGACCAGCGCCATCAGCGCGTGGCCGCCCTCGTGGGCGATCGTGATCAGGCCCCGGGACAGCTGCCAGGACATGCGGAAACCGACGATCACGAGCGCGACCAGAGCCGAGACCACCACGACCCAAGGGTCGGGGTCAGGCTGAACCTTGATCAGGTGGGCCCAGAAGTTGTCCATCGAGGAGAAACCCTATCCGGGCGAAGTCTCGGCCGCGGCCACAGAACAACATTCTGGGATGGATGGCGAAATCGACGCACAGTTCAGATTCGACGACAATCTGATTGTCCGCCATCACGACAGGCTCGAGGTCCGACACTGGTCGCGGCCGGCCGCACGGGCTGCTCTTCGGGTGGACGCCGATGTGGCGCAAGACCATCAGGGACCGTACCGCGCAGCAGCTCGGCCCCGCATAGCAGTCGTTCGGGAGTGTGAACATGGCCAGGGTCAGAGGTTTCAGGCGCAGCGGCGAGGCCCGCGAGGAGGCGCCCGAACACTCGATGGACCCACGGGCCGCAGAAAAGCCTCCATACCGGCCGACGGTCATCGACAACGCGATCTACCAGGGCGGTGAGCGCGTCGACAACCCCGGCTCGCTGGCCGACGCCTTCGAACGCCTCAACGAGATGCCGGGCAGCATGGCCTGGATCGGGCTGTACCGCCCCAAGGAGTGGGAGCTGGTCAAGCTCGGCGAGGAGTTCGAGCTGCACGAGCTGGCACTGGAGGACGCCATCGTCGGCTCCCAGCGGCCCAAGGCCGACCGCTACGGCGACACGCTGTTCGTGGTGCTGCGCGCCGCCCGCTACCTGGACGACGTGGAGGAGGTCGCCTTCGGCGAGGTGCACGTCTTCATCGGCCCCAACTTCGTGATCACCGTACGGCATGCCGAGGCGCCCGATCTGCAGGCGGTGCGCAAGCGCATGGAGTCCGACCCCGACCTGCTCCGGCAGGGCCCGCAGGCGGTCCTCTACGCGATACTCGACGCCGTGGTCGACGGCTACGCGCCGGTGGTGGCCGGGCTGCAGAAGGACATCGAGGAGATCGAGGTCCAGGTCTTCGGCGGGGACCCGTCGGTGTCGCGCCGCGTGTACGAGCTGTCCGGCGAGGTCATCGAGTTCCAGCGAGCCACGGCGCCGCTGGTCGGGATGATCCACGGCTTCATCGCAGGGGCCGCGAAGTACGGAGTCACCGACGAGCTGCAGAGCTACCTGCGCGACGTGGCCGACCACGCGATCACGGTCGCGGAGCGGATCTCGGCCTTCCGGCAGATGCTGCAGAACATCCTGGTCGTCAACTCGACGCTGGTGACGCAGGCGCAGAACGCGGAGATGGCACGCATGACGGAGGCGAGCATCCAGCAGGGTGAAGAGGTCAAGAAGATCTCCGCCTGGGCGGCCATCCTGTTCGCGCCGACTTTGGTGGGGACCATTTACGGGATGAATTTCGACTTCATGCCGGAAACCCACTGGGCGTTCGGCTATCCGTTCGCGATCCTGCTCATGGCCGTCGTCTGTCTCGTCCTCTATGTGGTCTTCAAACGGCGGGATTGGCTCTAGTCTTCACCTTTCGTGATCAACCGCGTATGAGCGGCTGGACGGCGACGTCCTACAAGGCCGCGACGACGAGGCCGATCAGGATCAGGGTCGCGAGGGTGAGGCGGACGGCAGCGAGCGCCCACCTCCGGCCGACGGCACTCCAAACCCTCACGTCTCCAGCCCGACATGCGCCTCCAGGCGTTCCAGGCGCTGGACGAGCGGCTGCAGCTCGCTCCTGATCGCGGCGGACAGCGCCGCGATCTGGCCCTGGCCCTGGGCCAGGTCGGCCTGCTGGGTCTGGGCGCGCAGGTGGACATAACCGGCCAGGGCCGCCGCGACAGCGCGGCGGGTGAGACGGGTCTCGGCGCCCAAGGCGCGCAGGACCTGGCCGGCGGTGCCATCGGGCTCAGCGACCAGGCCCAGCAGCAGGTGCTCGCAGCCGACGTAGTTGTGGCCGAGTGAGGTCGCCTCGTTGACGGCGAACTCCAGCGCGTTGGCGGCGGGTCCGCCGAAGCTCCGCACGTCGCCCGCCTCCGCGTTCGCGGCCGGTGCCTGCCGCCGGGCCAGGTCGCTCTTCACCTGTTCGAGGCTGATGTCCATGGCACGCAGGACGTGCAGCGCCAGGTTGGCGCCCTCGGTCAGCATGCCGTCGAGGAGGTGCTCGGTTCCGACGCTCGCGGCCCCTTCCGCGCGGGCCCGCTCCGCGGCGAGCTTGAGCACGGTGCGGGCCCTGGCCGTCAGATGGGTCAGCGCGCCGGTCGGCACGTCCAGGTCGAGATCGGACAGCACGGTCTGCCTGATGGCGGCCACCCGGCGCACAGCCTGCTCCAGCGCTCGCTGGCAGACCGCCGACACGGGCACGCCGGCTTGCTTGACCGCCTCAGCCAGCTCGTCGGGCAGATACACATTGATCTTTGGCATGCCCCTACTGTAACCCCAATGGGGTTATGTGGCTAGGTCGGGCAGATGGCGATGGCGTATATCGAGCAGCCGAGTAATGATCGCTGTGAGGCGCGCTACCGGCTCCGGTTCCGCAAGGGAGAGTCTCATGGCCGACCATCCGACCAACGACGCCATCGCGCTCATCAGCGGCGCGTTCTGGGGCCGTAACCCGCACGACGAGCTGCGGTGGATGCGGGAGAACGCCCCGGTGTACCGGGATGACGAATCCAACGCATGGGGCCTGGCCAAACATCGCGACGTGCGATACGCGTCGCTGCACCCGGAGATCTTCTCCAGCGCCGGAGGCATCCGGGTGGAGACCGGCCGGCTGCCCATGATGATCGACATGGACGACCCCGAGCATCTCAGCCGGCGCAGGCTGGTGAACCGGGGCTTCACACCGCGCCGGGTCGCCGCGCAGGAGGACCGGATCCGGATGATCTGCGATGGCCTCATCGACCGGGTCTGTGAGCGCGGCACCTGCGACTTCGTGTGGGACCTCGCCGCGCCGCTGCCGCTGATCGTGATCGGTGACGCCCTCGGGGTCGCGCCGGAAGACCGCGAGGACCTCATGAGGTGGTCCGACGACATGTTGCGCGGGTTGACGGGGATCTCCGACGACATGGCGCTGATCCGCGCGGGTGAGGCGTTCGAGGAGTACCAGGCCTACGTGAGCACGGTGATCGCCGATCGCCGCGCGGGGCCGCGGGAGGATCTGATCAGCGTGCTGGTGCACGCCGAGACCGACGGCGAGCGGCTCGATCACGACTCGCTCGTGTACGAGTCGCTGCTCATTCTGATCGGCGGGGACGAGACCACCCGGCACGTCCTGTCCGGAGGCGCGTACCAGCTCTTTCAGCATCCGGAGCAGCGCCGGAAGCTGATCGACGATCCGGAGGGCATTCCCGTCGCGGTGGAGGAGATGCTGCGCTGGGTGTCACCGATCAAGAACATGAACCGCACCGCCACCCGGGACGTCGAACTGGGCGGCCAGCTCATCCGCAAGGGTGACAACGTCCTGCTGCTCTACCCCTCGGCCAACCGCGACGCCGACGTCTTCACCGCTCCGGACCGCTTCGATGTGGGACGGCGGCCCAACGACCACATCGCGTTCGGGCTCGGCGGCCACTTCTGTCTCGGCAACAGCCTGGCCCGGCTGGAGTTACGGGTGATGTTCGAGCGGTTGCTGTCCCGCCTCCCGGACATGGAGCCGGTCGAGGAGGAAGAGCCCGCCTACCGCGCCGCCAACTTCGTCTCCGGGTACGAGTCCATGCCCGTGCGCTTCACTCCCGCTCCGCCGGTGGGCGACGGCGGATAGCCGAGGGCGAGCAGGGGCTCGTTCTTCACAGCAGAACGCTGATGCGGCGCGCGGAACGCATCTCATAGCGTGGGGGCCCATGACGCTCGTATTCGACGGCACGCCCCAAGGAGGGCTCGGGTGAGGCTCGCGACACTGCGGCTGCCGCGCCGGACGACGGCCGCCCGCATCGACGATGATCACGCTGTGGAGATCGGCGCGCCCGACGTCGGCGCGTTGCTGACCGATCCGCAGTGGCGGGAGATCGCGGCCGCCGCCGACGGCCCCAGGCATCCGCTGTCCACGGCCGATCTCGCGCCCGTGGTGCCCCGGCCTGGGAAGATCATCTGCGTGGGGCTCAACTACCGCAACCACATCCTGGAGATGGGGCGGGAGCTGCCCGAGCATCCGACGGTGTTCGCGAAGTTCGCCGAGGCGCTGATCGGGCCGTATGACGACATCGTGCTGCCGGCCGTCTCCCAGGCCATGGACTGGGAGGCCGAGCTGGCGGTGATCATCGGTACGACGGCGCGGCACGTGCCCGCCGAGCAGGCGCCGGCGTGCATCGCGGGTTACTCGGTGTTCAACGACGTGACGGCCCGGGACTACCAGAACCGCACGCTGCAGTGGCTCCAGGGGAAGACGTTCGAGGCCACCACGCCGTTCGGCCCCTATCTCGTGACACCGGACGAGGTGGACGGGGCTCCGATGACCATGGTGTGCGAGGTGGACGGGGAGGGGATGCAGCAGGCGGACGTCGGCGACCTGGTGTTCTCGCCCGCGGAGCTGATCGCGTACCTGTCGGAGATCCTCACCTTGCAGCCGGGCGACGTCATCGCCACCGGCACGCCCGGCGGCGTGGGGCATGCCCGCAAGCCGCCGCGCTACCTGGCGGACGGCAGCAAGGTCGTGACGCGGATCGCCGGGGTCGGGGAACTGGTGAACACCGCCCGCCGCCATGGCCGATGAGTGCCGGCCGGCGCGCGGGAGACAGGTGTGGTCGTGAGTGAGGTGCTGGTCGTCGGCGGTGGGATCGGCGGGCTGGCGGCGGCCTTTGCGCAGGCCAGGGCCGGGCGGTCGGTGCGGGTGCTGGAGCGCTCGCCCGAGTTCGGCGAGGTCGGCGCGGGCCTGCAACTGGGCCCGAACGCCACGCGCGTGCTGGCCGCCTGGGGCCTGCTCGACCGGGTGGTCGCGGCCGGGGTGCTGCCCCGGCGGCTGGTCTTCCGCGACGCCCTGACCGGCGAGGAGCTCACGCACCTGGACCTGGGCGAGGAATTCAGGCGGCGCTACGGCGCGCCGTACGTCGTGGCACACCGCAGCGACCTGCACGCCATCCTGCTCGACGCCTGCGCCGAGGCAGGTGTCGAGCTGCTGAACGGGCAGCACGTCGAGCGGGTGACGACCGAGGGCGAGCGGGCGCGGGCCCACTGCGTGGACGGCTCGGTGCACGAGGGCAGCGTGGTGGTGGCGGCGGACGGGCTGCAGTCGGGTCTGCGCGCGCAGCTGGCGTCCGACGAACCCGAGAATTCCGGATATGTCGCCTATAGAGGCACGTGTCCGCTTCCGGAGGACTTCGACACCGCGGACGTGGTCGCGTACATCGGGCCCGAGTGCCACTTCGTCCAGTACGCCCTGCGCGGCGGCGAGCTGCTCAACCAGGTCGCCGTCTTCCGCGGCCCCGGCGAGCTGGAGGCGACCTTCGGCGGCTGCTGCGCGGAGATCGGCAAGGGCCTGCCCTACCTGTGGCGGGACCGCCACTGGCCCATGCTCGACCGGCCGCCCATCGACACGTGGGTACGGGGACGGCTGGCCCTGCTCGGCGACGCGGCCCACCCGATGCTGCAGTACCTGGCCCAGGGCGCCTGCCAGGCGATCGAGGACGCCCACGTCCTGGCCGAGCAGGCGGCGGGCGGGGACTGGGACCGGGCGCTGGCCGCCTACCAGGAGATCCGCGTCCCGCGCACGGCGCGCATCCAGACCACGGCCCGGCTGTGGGGCGACATCTGGCACGTGGACGGGGTGGCGAGGGTGCTGCGTAACGAGCTGTTCCGCACCAGGGACATGGCGAGCCACACCTACGTCGACTGGCTGTATGGCAGTTGAACGGGGCCGTCCGGCGTGTGGACGGTCACGACGTTTCCGGATGCGGACAGCTTGGCCTCGCCCGGGACGATCACCGTCAGCACGCCGGCCGCCTCGGGGGACAGCACGGTGACCGCCTGCGCGGTATGCAGGTACCCGGTGCACACCAGCCCGGGACGCACCGCCTGCCCGTCCCCCGGCAGCTGGAGCAGCGTCACCCGCCGGTCCCCGTCGCCGAGCACCACCGCGCCGTCGCCCCGGGAGACCACCTCCAGCGCCGGGTCGAAGTGCCACAGGCTGCGTAGCGTCCCGCGCCGGACGGTGTCGCGCACGGCCATCAGGTCGGGCCCGTGGTTGACGAGGACGTGCCGGGTCCTCCGCGCCCCGTAGGCCTCGTCGGCCAGCTCGAAGGCCTGGCGCGACGGCCCGATCGTGGAGCCGGTCAGGCGGGTGGCCGTGCCGGGCCTGAAGGTCCCGGTGACGACCGGCACGTTGTGCGCCTCGGGTGAGCGGGTCCACTCCACGAAGCCGGTCCGCTCGTAGGAGTGGAACCCGGCCTCCACCAGGATCCGGCGGCCTCGGGCGCTGTAGGTGACGCCCAGGTGATCCTCGTGCCCGTGCAGCCGCCGCCCCGGGCCGAACCTGATCGAGTAGTAGGCGGAACGCGGATCGTCCCAGGCGGTCCGCCCGAAGACGTACCCGCCGTCGAACACCCGCACCACCGGCCCGTCATGGGGAAACCCGTCCGCGCGCGCGTCGGCCGGGCTGTCGCCGATGGGGACGAGCCGGCCGTCCGGCTGCGTGGCGTGCGCGATGTACGCCTCCAGCGCCGTCCGCCTGGCCACCAGCCGCTCCGGCGGCTCGGCGCCGCTCTCGCGGATGGCCCGCAGGGCGATGCCGAGCCGCCGGTGCACGTACAGGCCGTAGCGGGGGGCCTGCTCGTGCAGTACGCCCTGGGCGTCGATGGCCAGCTCGGCGGAGGCCGTCATCCTGCGCACGGCCAGGTCCCGCCAGCGGGCGCGGCCCAGCCGGCAGCCGACGACCAGCAGCCCGATGTCCTGGTCCAGGCCGTGGTTGTGGCCGGCCCGGTAGAGCGCGGGGTCGGCGAGGATCTCGCCGTGCTCGGCCAGGCTGTCCCACAGGACGCCGGTGCGGAGGTGTTCGCTGAGACACACCAGCACCGGGGCGCGCAGGGCGACCGCGTGCTCGGCCCACGCCCACGGGCTGATCCCGTGGCCGCCGCGCGGGTTCTCGCGGATCCAGTGCTCGGCCAGGGCGCGGGCGCGGTCCAGGTACGCGCTCTCGCCGGTCCGCTCGTACGCGGCGACCAGGCCGCCCAGCCAGCGCAGGGTGTGCAGGTTGAGCGCCCAGGAGCGGTTGCCGAGCGGGTTCGCGGTCCAGTCGACGTCGGCGCCGAGCTCGACGGGCGGCAGCCCGGCGAACGTGACCCGGCCGCGCATCACCTCCTCCACCTTGATCACGGGAAACCGGTCGCTCAGGCAGATGGCCCTGCCTGACGTCGTGCGGGCACGCCAGAACACCTCGCGGCTCCTGTTGCGGGGGAAGGGTCAGGGAAGGTCGGGGCCGCGGTCGGTCCAGCCCGCGCCGAGCACGATCTCGGCGCGGCCGCCGCTGTCCACGCTGGACAACACCTGTGAGGTGGCCTGGTCGATGATCAGGGTGCGCCGGCCGCCAGAGGGCAGGCCGAAGGAGAACGCCTCCCCGGCGCGGCCCCGCGCGTCCGTACGGGCGCCGAGGTAGCGGACCTCGGGCAGGTCGGCGAGCGCCCGGTAGGCGGCGGCGCGCACGGCGGGAGCGGACGGCTTGGTCCACAGCAGGCCGGCGAGCGCGTCGGCGAGGAGCCGTTCCGAGCCGGTGGGCAACATCGCGGCAACCCGCTTCCGCAGCGCGCCCGGCTCGGCCGGGAGGCTCTGGATCTGCTGGACCGTCAGGTCCCGCCCAGCCATGCTGAACGGCGACCTGCCGGTCACGCGCGTGATCCTGCCCTGTTCTGCGGCCCACGCCTGGCCCTGCCTGGTCACCCAGAGCTCGGTCACCCGGCCGTCGTCGTGCAGCTTCTTGACGTGCCAGTACGTCCCGCCCGATCCGGAGGCGGCCGTGGTGGCCGCCGAGAGCAGGATCGACCGGCCGGACAGCTCTTGGGGCTGATGGACGGTGAAGACCAGGGCCAGCGCCGCCGCCACGGCCGGGACGACCGCCAGCCATGACAACCGCCGACGCCGGCGCCGGGACACCACCCGCCGCCACACCCGGTCCTGGGCGTCCGGGCCGGGCCGCGGCCGGCCGTACAGGTCGCGGACGAGCTCGAGGTCATCCATGGACCAGCACCGCCTCGCCGAGCAAGGCGCGCAGCTTTTTCCGTGCCCGGCTCAGCCGGGAGCCGACGGTGCCGTACGGGATGCCGAGCGCGGTGGCGATCTCGTCGTGGCTCAGCCCGGCGAGCGCGACCAGCAGCAGCACGTCCCGGTCGCGCCGGTCCAGCTCCGCCAGGGCGGCGGCCAGCTCGGGGCGCAGGCTCTGGGCGCTGACCCGGACCGCGACCGCGTCCTCATGCCCCGGGGAGTCCCCGTCGGGGCCGCAGCGGCCGAGCGCGCGCAGGGCGCGGGCCTCGAGGCGGCGGTGTTTGCCGATGAGCTTGGTGGCGATGCCGTACAACCAGGTGCGTACGGCCGCGCGGGACGGGTCATAAGTGGCGCGCTTGCGGAACGCGATGAGGAACGTCTCCGCGACGACGTCCTCGGCGTGGTCGGGGCCGAGCCGTTGGGCGACATAGGTGTGGATCTCCCCGAAGTAGGCGCCGAACACCTCGGCGAACCCGTCGGCGTGCAGGGCCCCGGGCGCGCGTGCGGCCCACGGCACCGCCGTCGCGATGGTCTCCCCCGTCATGTGCAACCTTCCGATGTATCAGTGGTCGTTTGTTATCTCCCGATACACCGGTTTGCTTTCACGGCTCCCCCGCGAGGAAGCGGCGCACGTCGGCGATCTCGTCGTCGAGCAGGCCGGCCGGCAGTGCCTCGAACGGCCGCACGCTCACCTGCGCGCCCTTCCTCCCCCAGACACCCTTGATCACGCCATCCACCAGCACGACGGGCCGCAGGACGCCGCCGCCGGGGAACACCTGCTTCGCGTACTCGGCGGCCAGGATCGGGTCCCTGCTCCGCCAGCCCATCAGGTATTCGTCGAACGCGGGCAGCAGGCGTGCCCCCGGCCCTTCGCGGTCGGGCGGCGACTCGTCCACGCTCAGGCCCCAGGCCGCGCGGGCCTGGCCGAGCGGCAGGCCCGACCAGGCGGCCAGGTCCTCGGGCGCGGCGGGGTGGTGGGCACGGCGGTAGCGGATGGCCAGCTCCTTGAGCGCGCGTTCGCGGTCAGGCTCGGGGACGACGGGAGCGCCCAGCCAGTCGGCCGCGTGCACGTAGGTGGGTTTGCCCGCGCGGAGCGGGCCCAGCACGGCCAGTCCGTGGTACGCGGCCAGCGCCACGAGGGCGACGATCCCCTGGCCCCGGGCGCGGCCGGCCAGGCGGTCCTCCAGGTCGGCCTTGGTGAGCGGGCCCTGGCCGTCGAGCGTTCCCGCGATGAGGCCGAGGGGGTCGTCGGCGGTGACGCCTTCCTCGCGCAGGCGGCGCAGGATGTGCGTGTCGCTCCTGGTCAGCGCGTGGATCCAGGGCAGGTCGTCGATGTGGGCGAAGTGGAGTGTGCCGCGCGGGCCCCAGGTCCTGACGATCTCACGACCGTGCCAGGCGGTCTCGACGTCGGCCGGGCTGAGGGTGGCCGAGCGGGCGCGGAAGGCCAGAAGGGCGGCGGGCACGTCCTGGGCCTGCACGGCCCCCAGGCGTCGGACGATCCCGCCCGCGGTCAGGCCGGACGGGCGGTGCAGGAGTTGTGCCTCGATGCTTCTCATCGCGTGGATCATCGTAAGAGCAGTCGCCGGCGCAGGCGAGTGGTGGGCACCCCGCTGCGCCGCCGGCGTACGCGTACCGGCTGGTAGCCGCGTTGGGTTCCGTGAGTGTCGGTCGGACGCCGTACCTTAGTGCGCGTGCCCGAACAGCCCTTGACCCTCGACACCGTCCTCACCGACGAGGCGGTGCTGTCCACCTACCGCCGCATGTTCGCCGCGCTGGCCCGCGACAGCGGCGCCGTGGTGGACGACCCGGCCCTGGTGGACATCGCCGAGACGCTGTTCGCGGCGTTCGCGGAGGCGGGCGAGGAGTGGCTGACGCACGAGCAGATGCGCTTCGCCTGCCGGGCCTATCCGAGCGACCAGTTCGACAACCGGCTGCGGGTGCTCAAGGGGCTGGGCGCGATCCGCGAGGTGTTCCCCAAGCCCAACCAGCTGCGTTATCGGGCGTCGTTCACGAGCGTGGTCGGGCTGATGTTCATCCGCCGGATGATGGACGACGGCGGGCAGTCGGAGATGCACCGGCTGCTGGCCCTCGAGGACCTCAATGTCGCCGACCCGCGCACCACGATGGAGGAGGCCAGGCAGAGCGCGGTCAACCTGGCGCGGGCGTTCCGGCTCTGGGCGCTGGAGCTGATCACGCTCACCACGGGCACGATCGAGGAGCTGCGCGAGCAGGCGCCCAAGCTGTGGGGCACCGAGGAGATCGCCCGGCGCGCGCAGGGGCTGCATGGCACGATCCTGACCCGCTGGCCCGAGCTCGACCGGGTGTGCACCGATCTGCGGGCGGCGATCTACTCCTACAGCGACGCCTCCCGCCGGGCCGCCGGTCGCCTGGCCGACTCGGCGGGCACCACGCGCAATCTGACGTTGCTGCCGACGGAGACGTGGCGGACGTTCGCGCAGACCGCCACGAAGGAGCGGCTGGCCGCCGTGCTCGACGGGTTCGTGTTCGACGCGCCGGCGCCGTGGCACGACCCGGCCGCCATCGCCCGCGCCGTGGACGAGGCGCCGCGACCGGCGCCTGCCCAGCCCACTCCCCCGCGCTCCACCCTGCCCGATCCCGGGCCTTCCGACGCGCTCGACTCCTCACCGGGCGCGGCGATGGAGCGGCTTCGATCGGTGGCCGAGTCGTTGCTGGGCGACGCCTCCCGGGTGGCGCTCGCCGACGTGCTCGGCCCCGACTGGCCGTCGGCCCGCCGCCTCCTGGCCGACCTGACCACGGTCGACCTGCGTCCCGAGCTGCCCTACCGGCTGGCCTGGTCCGATGAGCTGACGATCGATCCCGGCCGCGAGCCGGCGTGGTTGTCGCACGGATGGCTGGAGCGGGTCCAATGAGCACGACGGACAAGCCCGGCGCCGCGCAGACTCTTGCCGGGGCGCTCGAGGGGCGGGTCGCGCATGCGCGGGCCCGTTCGGGCGGGCCGCTGCCGCTCGGGGCCTCGGTGGCCGCGCCCGCCGGGATGGTGCGCCTGACGTGGCCGGACTCCACCGGGCATGCCGTGCCGGTGTGGCCCGACGGGGTGACGCCGTCGCTGCTGGACGAATACCAGGTAGCGGCCGTCCCCGTGGAGCGGGCCGGCGAGACCAGGCGGGTTCTGGCCGCCGTGCTGAAGTGTTGCTGGACGGACCTGTCCATGGATCCGTGGCCGGGGGATCCGGCCCCCGTGGAGCTGGTGCTGGACACCTACCGGGCGTTGATCGGGCGTACCGACGATCTGATGCGCAACTGGGCGATCGGGGCGCTGCGTCGCCTGCACGACTCGGCGTGGATCGTCCTGGACGACGGCGTAGTGGTGCTGGGCCCGCGTTGCGCCCTGTGGCCGGTGGAGTCGCACGCGCAGCTCCAGGAGCTGGTGCGGCGCCTGCCCGAGCCGGAGCGGCCCGATCTCACCGTGGTGCGCGACGCCGACATCGTGGCCGCCGCCCGCCCCGCCGAGGCGGCCCCCTCTCCGGAGGCGGAGGCCGGAGTGCGCGCCGAGGGCGGCACGGCCGAGTTCGACGATCTGCTGGGCGGCTACGACGAGCGGCGGCGAGCCGAGCTGGTGGCGGCGTTCATGGTGGTGGAGCACGCCGCCGAGCCGGTGCAGGAAGTCCGCTTCACCGCCCTGCGCGACCCTGCGCTGCGCCGCACGCTGGGCGAGATGCTGGCCCGGCGCGGCCGCACTCTCATCCAGCACCGCGACCGCTGGATCTCCGGCTACGACGACGCCCTCACCACCGTGGAGCCTGGCGCAACCCCGTTGGGGGTGAGCGAGCGGGCGGTGCTGACGCTGGTGCTGGTGCACTCGGTGGCCATTCCGCGGGCCGAAGGTCTGCTGCCCGAGGACTCGTGGTTGTCGCCGCACCCCACCCCCGCCGACGAGCTGCGCCGTCACACGCAACTGCCGATCGGCGAGCTGGAGGCGGCGCTTCGGACGCTGCGGCACGCCGGGCTGCTGAGCCAGGTGAAGGCCGGTGAGGAGGCGGGCGGCTATGTGCCGGGGCCGCAGTTCCACCGGCTCACCCCGGCGGCGCGGCGGCGGTTGCAGGAGGAGCTGATCCTGGCTGCGGGGCCGAACACGCCGCTCGCGGTCGCTGTCCGGGCGCGGAGGTCCGCGCAATGAGCATGTTCTCTGGAAGGTCTACGGGGGTCACAGGTGTCGCAGGTGGAGAACGTCGTCGGGGACCGGGTGCTGATCGCCGTGCAGGCGGTCAACATTTCGCGGCTGTCGACCCATCCGGTGCCCACCGTCCCCGGCACGCTCATCGTCGTGGCGGGCGCCGGGCCGAAGGACTCCAACGGCGCCGGTAAGTCGTCGTTCATCGCCTCCATCACAGCGCTGCTCGGGGACGAGCAGTGGCGCTTCGCCTCGGGCGCCAAGGCCGTGTCGGAGCTGCTGTTCAACGCCGAGCTGGCCAGCGGGGCGGGCGCCCGCCAGTGGGCGAGCGCCGACCACGGCTACATCGTGGGCGTCTTCGCCCCGCCCGGCATGGACGGCTTTCCCGCCGAGGCCTACGGCACGCGAGCGGTTGCCGGCCTCAGCACGTCCGCCGCGGGCGCGTCGAGCTTGCCCGCCCTCACGACGCCTCCCGGCTCCGCGACTGTCGCGACCGGCGCGGGCGGCGCGACCGGCGCGGGCGGCGCGACCGGGGCAGGGGACGCCGGTGCGGGGGCGTATCGCGGGGCGGAGGCCTCCGGGGAGCTTGTTCTGGGCGGGCCGGATGGTGAGGAGGCGAGTGCGGAGCTGTTCGAGGTGCCGGACACCTCCGGCGGCGCGCTCACCGTCTGGTTGAAGGTCAACCAGGAGGCCCCGCACCTGGAGATCCGCTGGCGGGAAGGCGTGCACCTGGCGGCCGCACCGTCGGAGGCGGAGCGGGTGGCGCGTGCCGACGAGATCTGGGCGTCGCTGCCCAGGTCGGCCGGGCGGCGCGACGTGGTGGCCCGCGACCTCACCAAGGTCCTCTACGGCGACCGGATCAGGTGTGTGTCGTTCCTGTCCACGTCCGTGCGCAGCAAGGTGGCCACCAACCTGCTCTCCCAGCCGCTCAACGAGATCTCCCCCGAGCGGGTCTTCGAGGCCATCGCCGCGCTCACCGGCTTGGACGCCGAGCTGGAGCAGGAACGCGAGGCCCGCAGGGACGAGCATGCCAAGCGGGTGCGCGCGGCGCAGGCGGGCGACCGGCTGGCCGAGTTCGAGGCGGAGTCGAAGGCGTTGCTGACGACGTTCGACCGGCGGGATCAGGCGAGGATCCGCCTGGCGGACGCGTTGCGGTGCTGGCGCGGCAGGCAGGCGCGCAGGCTGGCCGACGCGGCGGCCAAGGACGAGTCGCTGGCCGCCGACCTCGAAAGGCACCGCGCGGCCGGCGAGAGGGCGGCCGAGGCGATCGCGATGGTGAAGGCCGAGATCACCACGCTGAGGGAGGACACGCTGGACCGGCAGGTGTCGCAGGCCCGCAAGGAGCTGGCGGCGCTGCAGGCCAGAGCCGCCAAGCTGGACGCGGACCGCGCCGTGGCCGAGAACTCCGCCGACGAGCTGCGCGGCCAGATCCAGGCTCTGGAGGAGACCCGCAGGTTCGCCGACGGGCGTGACGTGCCCACGTCGGAGCGGGAGTTGCGGGAGGTCCGGCTCCGTCTCAACGAGGCGCTGAAGGCGTTGGGCGTGGCCGACCAGGAGATGCACTCCGCCCAGGCGGCGCTGGACGACGCGGAGGGCGGCCCGGCGGCGGCCCAGCTCAACGCGCTCGCGGCGGCGGGCATCGGCGCGACCGGTCTGCTGGACGCGCTGGACGTGGCCGAGCAGGCGCGTGAGGCCGGGCAGCCGGGTGGCCTGCGCGGGTGGCCGCACGAGCACGCCGTGGTCGTGGATGCCGCCCAGCTCTCCTCGGCGGCCGACGCCCTCGCGGCGTTGCCCGGGTCGGTGCTGGTCAGCGCGGCCGGGGTGAGCGTGGTGGGGGCGTTCGACGGGGTGGCGACCGGGCGGGAGGCCCGGATCAAGGCGGCCGAGCAGCGGCTGCACCGGGCCAAGGACGTTCAGGAGACGGCGGCGCAGGCCGTACGCAATGGGGAGGAGGCCGTCGCGGAGGCGCAGCGGCGGCTGGAGGGGGCCAGGGCCGGGGTGCGGCTGGCCGAGGTCGAGGCGAAGCTGAGCGAGCGGCGGATCCGGCTCGGCGAGCTCAACACCGCGATCGAGGAGCTGGCTCCTAAGATCGCCGAGGCGGAGCGGCTGGCCGGGACGCTGGACTTCCGCGCCCGTACGCGGGACATGGAGATCGAACGGCTGGAGGGCCGGCGGCAGCGGCACGAGAGCGAGCGGGCACAGGCCCGCGACCAGGAGACGAAGGTCGCCGCCGAGCGGCAGGCGCTCAAGCTCGAGGCGTTGACCGCCGACTGGGGCGGCACGGTGGAGACCGCCCGCGAATGGCTGGACACGCTGGCGGAGGAGGAGCGGCCGCGCACGGCCGAGGAGTGGTGGCGGATCGCCGAGCGGCACTTCGACCAGGCGTTGCGCGACACGTTCCCGGAGGAGGACGCGGAGATCCCTGAGGAGCTGCGGTTCCTGCTGAACGAGCGGGGCGGGAGCACGGCGCGCGAGCAGGCGACGTTCGCGGCGGTGTGCGGCGCGCTGGCGTCGTACCTCCGAGGTCAGGAGGAGTACGAGCGGCACCAGCGGCGGCAGATCGAGGCGCAGATCGTCTCCAGGCAGCGCGACCTGGCGGCGGCGGCCAGGGGCGCGGAGGAGGCGGCGCAGTCGACGGCCGTGCACCGGGCGGCGCTCACGGCAGCGATCAAGTCGCGGCTGACGCGGGTGGCGGAGGAGTTCGAGAAGCTCGACACGTCCTACGGCGGCTACGGCGCGACACTGGAGTTCCCCGTGCCGCCCGCGCCCGCCGATCCCGAGCAGCGCTGGCAGTGGCGGGTGACACCAAAATGGCGGCGCGGCGAGGGGCAGGGGTTCGTGCCGTACAACCGGCGGGCCAACACCGCGCTCATGGACGAGAAGGCCGTCAAGCTGGTGTGCGCGGCGGCCATCGCGTCGTCCGGGGGCGGGCACCTGTGCCTGGTGCTCGACGAGCTGGGCCGCAACCTGGGCAAGGAGCACCGCAGGGAGGCGGTGGCGCTGTTCAGGCGGATCGGCGAGACCTACGGGATCACGGTGATCGGGGCGCTGCAGGACGACATGGAGCCGTACGCGATCGACGCCTGCGGCCAATACGTCAAGCTGCGGCGCTCGTCGGACGCGATGCCGTACAACGAGCCGCCGGTGATCGTGGGGCATGACCAGCACGCCGAGCGGGTGCGGGCGCTGGCGGCGTACGTCGACCGCAGCTGACGCGGCCTCCCACGGCAGGCTGCGGCAGCTGCGCATGATGGCCACCCAGCGGACGGGCGCTCGCGGCCCCGGCTGGCCGGTGAGGCGGCGCGGCGCGGTCAGACGGTTCCCGTGCCCCGCCGATAGAGGTCACGCGCCGCGGACCGGCGGGCCGGTGTAGGAGGCGCGCAGGCGTAGGAGGGTGCCTCGCTCATACTCCTCCATCGCGTGCGCCAGCCACCCCGCCACCCTGGCGACCGCGAAGACGGCCTCCCCCGCGCCCCTGACCATTCCGCTGACGGCGGCGAGGATGGCGAGGGCGAAGTCGATGTTGCGCTCGGGGAGCCGCCGCCGGCGCATCTCCGCCAGCACGGCCATGCCCGCGGCGATTCGCTCATGTCCCGGCGCGGCCTCCTTGACCAGGTCGAGCAGGAGGCCGCCGCGACCGTCGCCGTTCTTGTAAATGCTGTGGCCGAAGCCGGGGATGCGCTCGCCGCGCCGCACCCGCTCGGCGACCGCCCGCGCGGCCTGGCCGGGCTCGGCGATCTCGGCGAGCAGCCGCTCGGCTCCGTACGACGCGCCGCCGTGCAAGGGGCCGCCGAGCACGCCGAACCCTGTCAGGACCACGGCGTACGGGTCGGCCTTCGCGGAGGCGGCGACCCTGGCGGCCAGCGTCGAGGCGGCCAGCTCGTGGTCGGCGAGCAGCACGAGCGCGGCCTGCACCGCGTCGAGCAGGGCCGGCGAAGCGGGGTGCGGGCACAGGCGGGACCACAGGCGCTCGGCGATCGACTCCCCCTGCGGCTCGCTGAGCTGGGGCAGCGCATCAACCAGCCCGGCGATCAGGCGGCGGCCGGTGGCGGCGACGGAGGCGGGGTCGAGCTGGTAACGCAGGGAGTCTGACGCGCCGAGGACCGTGGTGATCACTTGCAGGCGGTCGAGAGGCAGGAGGTCGTCCGGGAGCCCGCGCTGGGCCACGACCGCAGCCTGCAACGCGCCCGGCTCGCACCGCCACGACACCACTCCGGTATCGGGCGCTGGGCCGGGGTCGCGCTGCCGCGCCATCGCGGGCGAACCGGCGGACGCGCGATGTCGCGGCTGCTGCCCGTCGCCCTGTGGCTCCGCAGGGGCAGCCGGCCGCCGTCGGCGTGGGCCCGGCAGCACGCCGGGGTCGGCGGTCCAAAGCCATTCTGCGACCGATTCAAAGGCTGTCGTCCCGGCCAGCTCCAGCGCGTCGACCCCCCGGTAGTAGGGACGGTCGACGCCGAGGGCGGTGACGGCCGACTCGATGACGAGCTCCGGCGGCTGGCTGCGCGGCCGTCCCCGCCGGGCGAGCCGTTCGATCTCCTCGGCGGAGAAGAGGCTGCGCCGCCCGTCGTCGCTGCGCCGCCGCTGCAGCACTCCCCTGCTCACGTACGCGTACAGCGTGGCGGGCTTGACCCCGAGCCGTTCGGCCGCCGTGGCCGCGTCGATCCACTCCACCCCATCCTCCATGTTGATTAAAATCAATATTGATCCATGACGAGCACGGGTGTCAACGTGGGGGCATGCCAAAGGTTCATTTCCTGGATGTGACCAACCGGGACGGCGTGCAGACCGCGCGCACCGGCCTGTCGAAATTCGGCAAGACCATGGTCAACTTCTATCTGGCCAGGCTCGGGGTGGCGCAGTCCGAGATCGGTTTCCCGTTCCTGTTTCACGAGGTCCCGTATGTGAAGGCGCAGCTGGCGCTGGCCGAGGCGGGGGCGTTCGGTGAGCTGCGGTTGTCCGGCTGGTGCCGGGGCGTGCCGCAGGACGTGGAGCGGGCGGCGCCGCTCGGACTCAAGCACTACAACCTGTCCATCTCGACGTCCGACTACATGATCCAGAACAAGTTCCGCGGCCGGCTGGACAGGGGCGCGATCATCAGGGAGATGACGGCGGCGGTCCGCGTGGCCAAGGACGCGGGCGCGCTGACCGTGGGCGTGAACGCGGAGGACGGCTCGCGTACCGATGACGGCTTCCTGCTGGAGTTCGCGCTGGCGGCCAAGCAGGCGGGCGCCGACCGGGTGCGCTACTGCGACACGATCGGCGGCGACACGCCCGACCGGATCCGTGAGCGCTTCGCGAAGCTGGCCTCGGCCACCGCGATGCCGGTAGAGACGCATTGCCACAACGACCTGGGCATGGCCGTGGCCAACTCGGTGTCCGGCGCGCTCGGCGACCTCGATGCCGGGCAGGACGCGTGGATCAACACGTGTGTGAACGGCATCGGCGAACGTTCCGGCAACGCCGACCTGCTGTCCACCATCCTGGCCTTCGAGCACGGCTTCGGGCTGAACGCCGAGATCGGTGACGCGCTCGACCTGTCCTGGGCACGCCGGTTCGGGTTGTGGGCGAGTTACGCGTTCGGGCAGCCGCTGCCGTACAACCAGGTGGGGGTGGGGCGCAATGCGTTCGCGCACGAGTCGGGCATTCACGCCGACGGCGCGCTGAAGGATCATGGTAACTACGAGCTGTACGACGAGGCGACGCTGGGCCCGTTCCCCGAGGACTGGCACGCGAGGAGCGGGCGGGTCGTGCTGACCGGCGAGTACGGCGGAAAGGCCGGGTTCCGGCACGTCATGGAGGGGCTCGGGGTCGAGGCGGTGGAGGACGAGGACCTGGCGTTCCGGCTGGTCCAGCTCTGCAACGCCATGACCGGCAGGCCGCTCACGGACGAGGAGCTGCGCCTGATCGCGACGTATCCACGCGAGCTGTCCCTGCTCTTCCCAGGCTACGAAGGCGGCTGAGGTCGCCGACCTCGGCCCGCTGCACCAGCGCATCGACGCCGGCGTCAGCGTCGATGCGCCGGAGACCATGGCCTACGGGGAACACGCCTTCAACCGCGGCCGACGTTGGCGATGAGCAAGCGGAGCAGGTGTCTGACGGTGGTGTGCTGTTCGGGGGTCAGGCCCATGGCGTCGCCGATGGCGAGGGGCACCGTACGCGCTCGTTCGCGAAGCCCCGTGCCCGCCTCCGTGAGCGTGATGGCCACCGATCGCTCATCGTCGGCGCGTCGTTCGCGGCGGATCAGGTTGCCGGCTTCGAGGCGCTTGAGAAGGGGGGACAGCGTGCTGGACTCCAGCTGGAGTGCGGCGCCCAGCTCCCGCACCGAGACCGAGCCCTGCTCCCACAGCACGAGCATGACCAGGTATTGGGGATAGGTCAGCCCGAGCTCCTCCAGCAGGGGGCGGTATCGCGCGGTGACCGACCGCGAGGCGGCGTAGAGGGCGAAGCAGAGCTGGTCGTCCAGCAGGAGAGAGCCCTCCTGGACGTTGACGTTCGGAGCCGGATCCACCCGTTCCTCCCTGGCGCGCACGATCGATGACGATGTCATCCTAGCCAACCCGAGGCGCACACGACCAAGTCGTACCCAAATAAGTTGTGCACGACTTAATTGCGCGCTACTGTTTCGGCTGTCGCCACTTCGGCGCCCATGACAAGGAGCACGCCATGTCCGAACACGTCATCAGTCCTGTGCTGGAGCCGGCCGCCGCCGCGTTCGCCGAAGCCACCGCCAACCCGCCATACCTGTTCGACCTCGGACCGGCCGACGGCCGCAAGGTCGTGGACGAGGTGCAGTCCGGCGACATCGCCAAACCCGAGGTCACCGAGGAGTGGGTGACCGTCCAGGGCGGGCCCACGGGATCCGTCCAGGCCCGCATCGTCCGGCCGGCCGACGCCGACGGGCAGCTACCGGTGATCGTCTACATCCACGGCGCCGGCTGGGTGTTCGGCAACGCCCATACGCACGACCGGCTGGTGCGCGAACTGGCGGTCGGCACCCGGGCCGCCGTGGTCTTCCCCGAGTACGACCTGTCCCCCGAGGCCCGCTACCCGATCGCCATCGAGCAGAACTACACGGTCGCCCGCTGGATCGTCACCGACGGCGCCACCCATGGCCTGGACGCGACCCGCATCGCCGTGGCCGGCGACTCCGTGGGCGGTAACATGTCCGCCGCGCTCACCCTCATGGCAAAGGAACGCGGGGACGTGCCGCTGGTGCAGCAGGTGCTCTTCTACCCGGTCACCGACGCGAGCTTCGACACCGGCTCCTACCACCAGTTCGCCACCGGCTACTTCCTGCGCCGCGACGCCATGCAGTGGTTCTGGGACCAGTACACCACCGACGACGCCCAGCGCGCCGAGATCACCGCCTCCCCGCTGCGGGCCTCTCTGGACGACCTGGCCGGCCTGCCACCGGCGCTGGTCATCACCGCTGAGGCCGACGTCCTCCGCGACGAGGGCGAGGCGTACGCAAACAAGCTGCGCCAGGCCGGTGTCCCCGTCACGGCCGTCCGCTACCAGGGCATCATCCACGACTTCGTCATGCTCAACGCCCTGCGCGAAACCCATGCCGCCGGCGCCGCCATCAACCAGGCCATCAGCACACTGCGCACCGCCCTCGGCAGCGCATGACCCAGGCCACCTGTGCGGAACGGGGGCCCGCACAGGTGGAGGGGCACCCGCCCGCAGCCCTTCTGGGCCGGACTAGAGCGCCCCGCCGCACCCTTCCGTGAGGCCCTTGGCCGGGTTGGTGCTGGTGCCGGTGGTCTTCTTCGGGGTCTTCTTCGGGGTCGGGCTGGACGACACGCCGGGCGAGGCGGTGGCGGCGAGGGCCGGCTTGGGCGCGGACGAGTCGCGGATGGCCTTGGTCGCGACGGCGCGGATCTTCTCCCAGTCGGGGTAACCGGTGTTGATCAGCGGCGGCACGAACTGCACACTCGTCACCTTCGCGTTCTTGACCTTCAGCGCCAGCGGCACGAGGTGCGTGAGCCAGCGCCGCGGGATGTCGGTCCTGATCAGCTCTTTGGTGGCCAGCGCGATCTTGTTGAACCTGGTCAGCACCGTCCCCGGATCCGCCTGGTCGAGCAGGGCGCCCAGCACGCAGCGCTGGCGGCGCATCCGGGTGTAGTCGTCGCTGTTGGTGCGCGAGCGGGCGTACCACATGGCGTCGGCGCCCTTCAGCTTGCGCGTGCCGGCCTTGACGAGGCCCTCGTTGTACTTGCCGAAGACGACGTCCGTCTCGACGTTGATCGTGATGCCGCCGATGGCGTCGATGAGGCGGGCGAAGCCCCACATGTTGACCAGGGCGTACCAGTCGACCTTGACGCCGAGGGTGTAGCCGATCGTGTCCATCAGGACCTTGGGGCCCTGGTGCTGCCTGCCGCCGAAGATCTCCGGGTGCGCGTCGGCGTACTCCCAGACGCTGTTGAGCAGGTCGCTGCGCCCGCCGGCGGCGTCGGGCGGCAGCCGGAACCCGTTGGGGAACCGCACGGCCATGGGCGTGCCCGGGCGGAACCGCACGTTCTCCAGGTTGCGCGGCAGGCTGAACAGCACGGTGTTGCCGGTCTTCACGTCCACACTGGCCAGGTTCATGCTGTCGGTACGCACGCCGACCCGATGATCGTCGGCGTCGCCGCCGAGGAGCAGGATGTTGACCCGCTGCCGCCCCGCCCACGGATCCTCGGGCTTCGGCTGGGCCAGGGCCGGCGACTCGCCGTCGGACGGGTTTTCCTGGAAGATGTCGTTGAGCGTCTGCTGCGAGGTCCACACGAACTGCCCGACCCACCCGAACGGCAGCATCACCACGACCGCGAGCAGCCCGGCCACCGTGCCGCTGACGATCTGCCCGTTCTGCGTCAGCCGCCCCGGCCGCAGCACCACGAACGAGTGCACGATCAGCCCGAACCACGCCAGCCCGAGGATCCCGGCGCCGACGATGATCGCGGTCAGCCGGGAGTTGTCGATCAGCGAGCCCGCGAGGTTGTCGAGGTCGTTCATCAGCCACACCGCGAGCAGCGCCAGCAGCCCCGCGGCGTAGCAGGAGATCAGGACGAGGCCGGTCTTGCGCCAACCGGCGCGCAGGTGAGCCGCCCCCGGCGCCAGTGCCGAGAGCACCAGCCAGCCGAGGACCTCACCGGCACTCGCCGGTCCCTTCGCCTGCTGCACGCCATCCCCGTTTCCCCGTGTGCCGACCCTAGGCATGAATTGAGTCGGCAGCCTACGCATGGAATACGAAATATGTCTTTATCGGAGAGTGAACATCAGTAACCGAATAAAGTTCGGACATGCCCTTCTCTGAGATCGAGTACGGCGTGGCCGATCGCATCGCTACCATCACATTGAACCGCCCCGATCGCCTCAACGCGCTGACCTTCGCGATGGGCGGCGAGTTGGCCGAGGCGTTCGACCTCGCCGACGCCGACGACGAGGAGGCGAACTTCCCGATGAAGGTGAGCCGGGATCTGCCGTCAGGTGTGCCGTTCTGGCCGGAAAATCCTTATCGTGGCTAACATGTACGAGGTCACCACGCTGCGACTCCCGGACGACTTCGAGGGCGAGGTCGTCGCGACGCTGGTCTCCAGGACGGCCGGATCCCGCAAGGCAGTGCTCTACCTGCACGGGTTCACCGACTACTTCTTCCAGGACCACCTGGCCGACTACTACGTCCAGCGCGGCGTCGACTTCTACGCGCTCGACCTGCGTAAATACGGCCGCTCGTTGCTGCCGCACCAGACCAGGGGCCTGATCAGGAGCGTCACCGACTACTTCCCCGAGATCGACGAGGCCGTACGGATCATCAGGCGGGATCACGACGAGCTGACGATCAACGCGCACTCGACCGGCGGCCTGATCGCCCCGCTGTGGGCCGACCGGGTACGTGGCCGCGGCCTGGTGCAGGGTCTCGTGCTCAATAGCCCGTTCTTCGACCTCAACGTGCCCGCGCCGTTCCGCCTGGCCGCCGACCTGCTCAAGACGCCGATGTCGTACACGCGCAGGGCGCTCCCGCTGGGCATCAGCACCGCGTACGGGCAGACCCTGCACCGCGATCATCACGGCGAATGGGACTACGACCTGGAGCTCAAGCCACTGGGCGGGTTCGCGGTGCACGCCACGTGGCTGGCCGCCATCCGCCGCGCCCAGCGCCGCCTGCACGCGGGTCTCGCGGTGGACGTGCCCGTCCTGGTGCTCTGCTCGACGACGGGCCTGCGGGTACGCGACTTCGTTCCGGAGGCACGCTCGGCCGACGTCGTGCTGGACCCGCGGCAGATCGCCCGCTGGGCCACCTCCGTCGGGCCGCACGTCACGTGCGTCCGCATCCAGGACGGCGTGCACGACCTGGTGTTGTCGGCCGAGCCCGTGCGCAAGCAGGTGTTCGCCGAGCTCGACCGCTGGATGAACGCCTTCGTCTACCAGGGGAACGAGAACAGCCCGTAGTAGGCCGCCGCCACCATCAGCAGCCCGGTGCCGCCCAGCACGCCCGCGACCGCGACGTGCTGCCAGCGGCTCGGCTGCATGCCCTCGCGCAGCGCCGACACGAACGCCGCCACCGCCGTGACCTCCTGGATCAGCATGAGCACGGCCAGCAGCCGCACGACCAGCCACCCGGCCAGCACGGCCGGCCAGGCGCCCGCCTGGTTGATCGAGAACAGCACCAGCAGCATGATGAACGCCACCACCGACGCCAGCAGGCCCAGGCTCGTCCACGCCATCCTGACCAGCCGGCGTCTGATCGGCCGCCACAGGCGGGCGTTGCTCTCGACGGTCAGGTGACCGCGGCCGCGCAGCCGGACGAGGACGGCGGCGACGGGGCCGGCCACATAGCCGACCGCGGCCAGGCAGATCGTCAGGCCCAGCATCGTGCCGCCCGCGTACCAGGGGGCCTCGGGCACGTCGCTGGCCTCGAACCGCTGCACCGGGGTGGCGCCCGCCATGTGGATCGCGGGCTTGGCAGTGGTGGGCAGGCCGGTGATCCAGTTGGTGAGGGTCTCCAGGTAGCCCTGGGTGAACGGGCCGCCCTGGACCCGCATGGCGTGGTCGCCCTTGGCCATGAACCGGATCGTGTAGTGGTCGTTGCCCGCCTTGTCCATGGCCGTGATGAGCGCCTTGGTGGACTCGACGAAGGGGATCGAGGGGTCGGTGGTGCCGTAGAACGCCAGGACCGGCTGCTTGATCTGGCTTAAAGCGGGCATCGCGTCGTAACGCAGGAAGTTGAAGCCAACCCCGCCCATCGCCCTGGTCAGCAGGTCGCGCGCGCCGACCGGGGCACGCAGCCTGAGCAGCTGCTCGTTCAGCGCCCAGGCGACCTGACGCAGCGGCGAGACGTTCGGCGAGGACACCAGCACCACGAAGCCCACCGCCGCGCTCTTGGCGGCCGCGATCGGGACCACCCAGCCGCCCTCGCTGACGCCCCAGATCCCGACCCGCGTGGGATCCACCTCGGGCAGCGTGCGCAGATACTCCACCATGCGCAGCGCGTCGTCGGCGAGCAGCCCGAAGTCGCGCTCGCGGAAGTTGTAGCCGATCGTGCGCTTGTCGAACGCGATCGTCACCACGCCCGCCTTGGCCAGGAACTCCGCCTGCGGCGTGAACTCCGTACGCGAGCCGTTGCCCGACCCCGACACAAACACCATCGCCGGATGCCGCCCGGGCGTCATGGGCATCCGCAGCGTGCCTTCCAGCCGCTGACTTTCGGCGGGAAGCGAGATCTCCTGCCTGCGGACAGGCGCGAGCGCCGCCACCGGCCGCACTTCGCCCGCCGGCTGCGGCGCGATCGCCTGGAAAGCTGGATCCACCTTGAGCGGCGGCGGATCGAACGCGGGCGGCAACACATAGCCGACCGTCGCAAGAGCCACCAGCACCAGACCGGCGGCTACGCTCAAGGTGCCACGGCCTGTGCGCATCGGCCTCCCCATGTGCATTGTTTTGCCCGCTCCGATCTTCCAGCCTACTCCTGGCGGGTGGGGCTACAGGGACCGCTTTTGTCGGTGAGAACTGTTAGCTTCCTGCGACATGCGGATCCTGCACACCTCCGACTGGCATCTGGGGCGGACCTTCCACCGCGAGAGCCTGCTCGCCGCGCAGGCGGCGTTTGTCGATCACCTGGTGGAGACGGTGCGGGCCGAGCGGGTCGACGTGGTCGCGGTCGCCGGCGACGTCTACGACCGGGCGTTGCCGCCGGTCGACGCAGTCGCCCTGCTGGACGAGGCGCTCGGCCGGCTGGTGTCGGCGGGGGCGCGGGTGGTGCTGATCAGCGGCAACCACGACTCGGCGCTGCGGTTGCGGTTCGGCTCGGCGTTGTTCGAGGCGGCCGGGGTGCACGTGCGCACGGCGCCGGATCTCGCCTGGGAGCCGGTGCTGGTGGACGGGGTGGCCTTCTACGGCATCCCCTACCTGGAGCCGGAGCTGGTCCGCGCGCCGTGGGAGCTGGCCGACCGCAGTCACACCGCCGCGATCACGTACGCGATGGACCGGGTCAGGGCCGATTCCGCACGCCGTCGCGCGTCGGTGGTGCTGGCCCACTGCTTCGTGACCGGAGGGCAGGCCAGCGACAGCGAGCGGGACATCAGCGTCGGCGGGGTGGCCCACGTGCCGCTGGCGGCCTTCGACGGGGTGGACTACGTGGCGCTGGGGCACCTGCACGGGCGGCAGCGCATGGCGGAGACCGTGCGTTACTCGGGGTCGCCGCTGGCCTACTCCTTCTCCGAGGTGGGGCAGGTCAAGGGGTCGTGGCTGGTGGAGCTGGGCTCTTCGATCGCCTTCGTGCCGGCGCCGGTGCCCCGGCCCGTCGGGCGGCTGCGCGGGGAGTTGGAAGAGCTGCTGACAAACCCCAAATATGCCGATCTCGAAGGGCATTGGCTGCAGATCACCCTCACCGACGCCGTCCGCCCCAAGTCCGCCATGGACCGGTTGCGCGCCCGCTTCCCCCACACCCTCGCCCTCTCCTTCGACCCTGTCGGCGCAGTGCCGTCGGCCCAGCCCCTGCGCGTGGCCGGGCGGCCCGAGGCGGAGGTGGCGCTCGATTTCGTCAAGGAGGTCCGCGGCGAGCCTGCCGCACCTGAGGAGGAAGACCTGCTAAGACAGGCGATCGAGGCGTCGAGGGCGAAGGAGACGATGGCATAGATGCGGCCGCACCGGCTCACGCTGACGGCGTTCGGGTCCTTCCCCGGCACCGAGACGGTCGATTTCGACGCCCTGGCCGAGGCCGGCCTCTTCCTCGTCCACGGACCCACCGGGGCGGGCAAGACCACAATCCTCGACGCGTTGTGCTTCGCCCTCTACGGACAGGTCCCCGGGCAACGCAACAGCGCCCGCAGCCTGCGCTGCGACCACGCCCCGTCCTCGGCCGGGCCGTCGGTCACCCTGGAGGTGTCGATCCGCGGCCGCTTACTCCGCATCCAGCGCTCGCCCTCCTGGCAGCGGCCCAAACTGCGGGGCACGGGGTTCACGGAGGAGAAGGCCAAGGTCGTCGTCTCGGAGCGGCACGGGACCTCCTGGCATGGCCTGACGACCCGGCTGGACGAGGCAGGAGATCTGGTGGGCGGGCTGCTCGGCATGAACGCCGACCAGTTCTGGCAGGTGGCCATGCTGCCCCAGGGGGATTTCGCCAAGTTCCTGCGGGCGGACGGGGAGGAGAGGGCGAAGCTGCTCGAGCGGCTGTTCACGGTCAAGGTGTTCACGGCGGCGGAGTCGTGGCTGGCCGAGCAGCGCAAGCTGGCCTGGCGAGCGGCCCAGGACCTGCGGCAACAGGTGGACTTCGCCATCCAGCGGGTGGAGGAGGCGGCGGGCGACGGCCTCCGCACCGCACTCACGCCCGCGACCCTCGCCCCGACCGGGCCCCCACAGGCTCTCTTCGACGTGCCATCGGCTTCCGGCACCGGCCCGGCCGGTCGGTCCGGCGACAGTGGCGATGTGCCGCCGACACCTGACGCGGACCCGTTGCGATGGGCCGGGGCGTTGCTCGACGCCGCGCGGGCCGCCGTGGTGCGGACTGATGAGGACCACGAGACGGCGGGGCAGGTGTTGCGTGCGGCGCGCCTGCGCTTCGACCAGGCCGCCGCCCTCGCCGACCGGCAACGCCGCTACGGCGAGGCGCTCACCGCCCGCCGCACGCTCGACGAGCGCGCCGACGAACGAGCCGACCTGCAGGCCATCCTCGACGACGCCGCCCGAGCCGACCGCGTGATGCCCCTCATCACCGCGACCAGGCAACGCGAGGAGGCCGCCACCAAGACCCGCACCATGGCCGCCGACGCCCTGTCCCGAGCCCGTCCCCTCCTGTCCAGCACATTGACCGCCGACGCCCAGGCCCGTGCCCGTCCCCTCCTGTCCGGCACATTGGCCGCCGACGCCCAGGTCCGGGCCGGCCTTCTCCCGCCGGACGCCCCTCCGGACTCCGACGCCTCGTCCCAGGCCCGGCCCTTGGTGTCCGACGCTCTCCAGAACCCCGGCCCCGGCCTCGCAGACGGCCGCACTGCCCGGGCAGGCGGCGCGTTCCGTGCCGATGACGCTGACCGTGCCGACGGCGCTAGCCGTGCCTGTGGCGCTGGCCGTGCGGAAGGCGCTGGCCGTGCCGACGGCGCTGAACGTGCCGACGGCGCGTTCAGTGCCGACGGCGCTGTGGTGGGGACACCGGCCGCTCTTGGGGCGCCCTCGGTGAGCGAGCTGGCGTTGTTGGAGCGGCAGCGGCAGGCGGAGATCGCGCGGCTGTCGGAGCTGCTCACTGAGGAGGCCAGGCTCTCCGTCGTCCGACGAGACCTCCTGCGCGTGGAGGCGGAGCTCGCCGAGCTGGTCGCCGACGACGACACTGTCGCGGCCCGGCTGGCCCTCCTGCCCGGACTCATGGAGCAGGCCGAGAGCAGGCTGGCCCAGGCGCGGGCGGACGCCGCCAGGATCCCGGCCGTGCAGGCCGTACGCGACGCGGCGGCAGACCTGATCGAGGTCGAGCGGGAGCTGGCCGGGCTGGCCGTGGAGCTCGACGCGCTGGCGCAGCGCGAAGCCGAGGCATCCGCCGCCGACGCCGAGCTGCCCGAGCGCGTCGCCGATGCCGGCGCGGCTCTGGCGCAGGCGCGCGCGCAGGCGGCGGCCATCCCGGCGGCCTCCGCGGACCTCGACGCGGCGCGGGCCGCGCTGGAGGCGACCCACCGCCGCGACGCCCTGGCCGCCGAGCTGGACGCGGCGGCCGCCGCACACCAGGTGCTCGTGGACCACGCCCAGACGCTCCGCGAACGCTGGCTCGACCTGCGCCAGGCCCGCATGGACGGCATGGCGGCGGAGCTGGCCCGCGACCTCGCAGACGGCCGCCCGTGCGCGGTCTGCGGCTCGGACCACCACCCCCAGCCGGCGTCGCCTGCTCCCAGCGCACCGTCGGCCGACGACGAGCGGGAGGCGGAAGACGCGCACGAGGTCGCCCTGGCCGAGCGGGAGGCGGCCGAACGCGCCCTCGCCTCGCTCGAGTCCCGGCACGCCGCCGCGGTCGAGGCCACGGGCGGTCTGGACCCCGACTCCGCCGAGGCCGCCGTCCGGCAGGCCGAGGAGGAACTGGCCCGCCTCCAGGCGGTGGCCGACCGCGAACCCGCCCTGGCCGCCGCGCTCGACCGGGCCGAAGCCGAACGCGAACGCGTCAGGGACCAGACCAGGGAGATCGCCGAGGCACTCGCCGCCCAGCACGCCCACCGCACCCGCCTGGCAACCGAACGGGCCCGCCTCCGCTCCCGCCTCACCGCCGGCCTCGACGCGGAGGTCCACACGGCCACCACCGACCTCGGGACGGAGATCCACACGGCCACCACCGACCTCGGGACGGAGATCCACACGGCCACCGCCGACCTCGACGCGGAGATCCACACGGTCACCACCGGCCTCGACGCGGAGATCCACACGGTCACCACCGGCCTCGACGCTGAGGCCCACACGGTCACCACCGGCCTCGACGCGGAGATCCACACGGTCACCACCGGCCTCGACGCTGAGGCCCACACGGTCACCACCGGCCTCGACGCTGAGGCCCACACGGTCACCACCGGCCTCGACGCGGAGATCCACACGGCCATCGACGGCATCGGGGCGGTGACCCGCTCGGTCGCCGACGGCATGCCATCGGCGGCGAAAGCGGTCCAGGGGTGCGGCGGCGACGCCGACGTTCCCCGCCCTCCGGACGCCGGCCCTGCGCCCGGAGGGCGGCATCCCGGTGCACGTGACGTGCGGACCGATGCCGGGGGCGAGCTGGATGGCGTGGCGGTCCTCGATGCGGCCGAGCGGGAGCTGGGCAGGCTTCAGGCGTCCGCCCGCGGGGAGCCGCGGCTGGCACAGGAGGCGGCCGGGCTCGGGCGGGAGCGTTCGGGGCTGGAGGAGCAGGGCCGGAGGGTGGCCGCGCGACTGGCGGCGTGCCGCACCAGGCATGAGGAGCTGAGCGGTGACGCCGCGCGGCTCGGCGCCAGGCTGGATACCGCACGAGGCGACGACACGACGATCACCGCCCGCCTTTCCAGGCTCGGCGACGAGGCCGAGTTGCTGCGCGAGGCGCTGGAGGCCACGCAGGCGGCGGTGGCGGCCGCCGACGAGCTGGACAGGGCCCGCCGGCAGGCTCAGGAAGCGGCGCTCGCAGCAGGGTTCGCGGACGTGCCGGACGCGCAGGCCGCATACCGGAACCAGGCCGAGCGTGAGGACAAAGCGGAGCGGCTGCGGAGGCTGGACGACGAGCACGCCGCCGTCACCAAGACGCTGGCCGATCCCGAGCTGGCCGCCGCCGCGGCCGAGCCCGTGCCCGATCTGGCGGCGATCGGCGCCGAGCGGGATGGGGCGGAGGCGGCGTACACGAGGCTGGCCAGCGCCCGCGACCGCGCGGCGGCCAGGGCGCGCCGCCTGGAGGAGCTGCACGGCGAGTTGACGGCGTGCGTCGAGCGGTGGCGCCCGGCGGCCGACCGGCACCGGCTGGCCGAGCGCATGGCCGCGCTGGCCGGCGGCACGTCCAGCGACAACCAGTGGAACATGAGCCTGACCTCCTACGTGCTCGGCGAGCGGCTGCGGCAGGTGGTGGACGCCGCGAACGAACGCCTGGACCACATGTCGGCCGGCCGCTACCTGCTGCGGCACGACCTGCGCAAGACGGCCGGCTCGCGGGGGAGATCGGGCGGCGGGCTGGGGCTGCGCGTGGCGGACGGGTGGACCGGCGTCGACCGGGACCCGGCGACCCTGTCGGGCGGCGAGAGCTTCATCACCTCACTGGCCCTGGCGCTGGGCCTGGCCGACGTGGTCACGGCGGAGGCGGGCGGCGCGGAGATCGGCACGCTGTTCGTGGACGAAGGCTTCGGCACCCTGGACGAGGACACGCTGGACGGCGTGCTCGACATCCTGGACGGGCTGCGCGACGGGGGCCGGGCGGTGGGCATCGTCAGCCACGTGGCCGAGCTGCGCTCCCGGATCACCGCCCAGCTCAAGGTCACCAAGACCCGCACGGGCTCCACGCTCGCCGCCATCGGAGTGGGGTAGCGGCGTCTCCGGCCCGCCGCGCGGAGATCTACGCTTATCGGGTCGCTCACTGAAGGAGTCACCCATGCGCGTCGTCGTCACAGGAGCCCACGGCAAGGTCGGGCGTGCGGCTGTCAAGGCGTTGATGGAGGCCGGTCACGAGGTGACCGCCGTCGACCTCACCCGCCCGGTCTGGGAGCGGGACGAGCCGGGCGAACCCCGCTACCTGCAGGCCGACCTGACCGATGCCGGGCAGGCGTTCGCGGTGGTCCGCGGGGCCGAGGCGGTGGTGCATGCCGCCGCTCTCCCGGACCCGACGCACAACCCGCCGCATGTGGTGTTCCAGAACAACCTGATGTCGACGTTCAACATGATCGAGGCGGCCGTGCGGTTCGGCGTGCCGCGGTTTGTGAACATCTCCAGCGAGACCGTCCCGGGATACTTCTTCCCCGAACGGAAATTCCTGCCCGACTACGCGCCGGTCGACGAGGAGCATCCGGCCCGGCCGCAGGACCCGTACGCGCTGGCCAAGCATTTCGGCGAGCAGCTCATGGACGCCGCCGTCCGCCGCTCCGACATCAGGTGCATCTCGCTGCGGCCGAGCTGGGTCCAGCACGAGGGCAACTATGAGCGCAACCTCGGCCCGGTGGTCCGCGACCCCTCCCTCGCCGGCGCGGGGCTGTGGAGCTACATCGACGTGTACGACCTCGCCGACGCCATCGTCCTGGCCGTCGAGTCGCAGCTGCCCGGCCACGAGGTCTTCTACATCGCCTCGCCGGACAGTGCGGGCGGTCACGACTTCGCCGCGGCGCTGCGGCAGTATTTCGGTGACCAGATCGAGCTGCGGCCACTCGCCCGCCCCGACGCTTCGGGCATCTCGTGCGCGAAGGCCCACCGCATGCTGGGCTGGAACCCGAAGCGGTCATGGCGCGACTATCTGGACGGCGACGGGCGGGCTCGTCAGCGGTGATAGCGCAGCCACACCAGGCCGTCGGGCAGGCTCTGGGCGGCGGCGAGAGTGAGCGGCGCGGCGGCGGGAGCGGAGCCGTACCAGAAGCGGGTGGCCCGCTCGCCGGCCAGGCACGGGTGGACGAGCAGGCTGATCTCGTCCACCAACCCGGCGGTCATCAGCGCGCTGGTGAGCCCGCCGCCGCTGTCCACGCGCACCACCCTGACGCCCTCGTCCCGGCCCAGCGTCCGCAAGGCATCGGCGAGGTCGACGCGGTCGACGCCGGTGACGATCTCGCGCACCTGCCGCCCCGGCGGGCGCGGGGGAGTAATCGCGCAGTGCAGGGCGACGACGTCGGACCAGTGGCCGGCCTCACGGAGCGCCTCCCACTGGCTGACCCGGCCGCGGCCGTCCACGACGGCCAGCAGCGGGCCGCCCTCGGCCGGGCCGGGACGCTCGCCCTGCGCCAGGGCTTCCTCCTGGGCGAGGATGGTGTCGGCGCCGGCCAGGGTGAGGTCTTCCCTCCACGTCTGGGCCAGCTGGTAGAACCTCGCCACGTCGGGCTGGAACCCGGTGGTCGCTCCGTCGACGGACACGCCCACGTGCACCACCACATACGGAGGTTGCGCCATGACCTCACCGTACGTCGCCGGGCCGCGATCGGGGCAGGTCAGTCCAGGGCGCCGATCAGGTCAGGCAGCTTGGCGGCGTCGTGGAAGAGCGCGGTCGCGCCCAGGCCCGCCAGGCGGGTGACCGGGGTCAGGCCGCCGGCATAGGCCAGGCAGCGCATGCCCGCACTCACCGCCGCCATCACCCCGAACGGGCTGTCCTCCACCACCACGCACCGCTCCGGCGTCACCCCCATCGTGGCGGCCGCGTGCAGGAACAGGTCCGGCGCCGGCTTGCCCTCGGCCACGTCCTCGGCGCTGAACACCCGCCCCGCGAACCGCTCCGTCAGCCCGGTGACCTCCAGGCTGCGGCGGATCGTGGCGTGCCGCCCGTTGGAGGCCACGCAGCTGGGCACGGTCAGCCGGTCGAGTGCCTCCTCGATACCCTCGACGGCGCACAGCTCGGCCTTGATCGCGGCGGCGTACTCATCGATCAACTCCTCCCACCAGCCCGCCGGCGTCTCGCCGATCTGCTCGGCCCAGTACTCGTTGGTGCAGCCGACGAACCGCTCGGCGTACTCCGCCTCGTCGATCGTCCAGCCGAGGCGGCGCAGCGCGGCCGTGCCCACGCGTACGGAGATGGGCTCGCTGTCCACGAGCACCCCGTCGCAGTCGAAGATCACCAAATCGACAGCCAACCGTCGTTCCTTTCCATGAGTGATCCTCTGCGCAACCTATCGGGACGCCCGGAGAAAGGTGATAACCGGCACCCCGCCGGCCTCGCAGCGCTATCGTGGTGACCATTGCACGGTGAACATCTACCGTGGCGCCCACGGCCGCGCCGATGCCCCTGGCAGGCGCGGCCGTTCTTATGTCACCAACGCTGTGGTTCTGGGTCGTGCTGTGTGCGCCCAGGTCGCGAGCAGCTGGACCGCGGCCTCGGTGGCGCTGCCGGCGACGGGGACGAGCACGACCAGGCGCTGCCGGGAGTCGCCGGCTGGGATGAAATGCTCGTAGCTGAACGTCACCGTTCCTAGAGCGGGGTGCCGGAAGCTTTTCACCCCGTTCGTCCGCACGCTGACGTCGCGGGCGCTCCACAGCGTGCGGAACGTTTCACTGCCGTGGCGGAGCTCGCGGATCAGTTCGGCCAGCTCGGCGTCCGTCGGGTACAGCCCTGAGGCCACCCGCAGCTGCCCTGCGGTCACGGCGGCGACCTCGTCCCACTCGACGTAGAAATCCCTGCTGCCGGGGGCGAGGAACAGCCGCCTGGCCAGATTCGGCCGCTGCGCCGACAAGATCGCTTCGAGCGTGAACAGGCGGGCGGCCACGCCGTTGGCCACGAGGACGTCGAACCGGTCATTGATGATCATGGCAGGCGTATGGACCAGGTCCAGCATCCGCACCAGCTCCGGCCGGGCGACCTCGGCCGGCGGGCCGGTCCGGGCCGCCCTGCGCCGGTGTTCCCGTACGGCGAGGGCCAGCGTGCGCAGGTGCTCGAGTTCCACGTCGTCGAGGCGGAGTGCGGCGGCGATGGCGTCGAGCACTTCGGGAGACGGATGGGCGGCACGTCCCTGCTCCAGTCGCTGGTAGTACTCCACGCTGATTCCAGCGAGCTGGGCGACCTCCTCTCGGCGTAGTCCGGCCACCCGGCGGCGGCCTCCGCCGATGATCCCTGCGCTCTCGGGGCTGATCCGCCCCCTGCGGGACCGAAGGAAGCGTGCCAGCTCGGGTCGATCTCCCATGAGGTCCAGTATGTCGGCTTCGCCGGTTGCGGATGGTGGCCCTGCCAGTACCCGTATCTCCAGGGCCTGGGAACGCCCGCGTCCCGCCCGGCAGGCTTCCCCTCACCAGACCTGAAGGAGAAGACCACCATGTGCCACGACATCGACAGCAGGCCGCCCGCCGCCCCCGTCGTCACCGGAGGGGTGGCCGCACACGCGGCATTGGAGATCGGCGCCGCCGACGGCAACCGTTTCCGGGCCTACCGGGCGGCCCCGGCCGTGCCCAACGGCAGCAATGTGCTGCTGCTGCCCGACGTGCGCGGTTTCCACCCGTTCTACGCGAGCCTGGTCCACCGGTTCGCCGAAGCAGGTTTCCACACGCTCGTGATGGACTACTACGGGCGCAGCGCCGGCACCGGCTCCCGCGACGACGCGTTCGACGGGTTCGCTCACCTGGCCCTGCTCGAACCGCACCACGTCGAGACCGACGCCGCCGCTGCCGCCGACGCGATCCGCGCCTGGCATCCCGGCCCGCTGTTCAGCGTCGGCTTCTGCCTCGGCGGCGGCTACTCCTGGCGGCTCGCCGCCTCCGGGCTCGGCCTGGCAGGCGCCGTCGGCTTCTACGGGCCGCCCCGATTCCTCGGCGACCGTACGGCCCAACCGTCCGCGCCGCTTCTCATGCTGCTCGCCGGGGACGACGTGGCCACCACCCCGGAGCAGTACGCCGCGCTGACCGCCGCCTTCGACCAGGCCGGCAAGACATACGAGGCGCACGTGTACGACGGCGCACCGCACTCGTTCTTCGACGACTCCTATGACCAGTGGCAGGAGGCGTGCACCGACGCCTGGCACCGTATCCTCGCGTTCACGGCGCGTCACAGCGGAAAGGCAGGCGCGTGAACGAGCGCTGCGAAGTCGTGCGACCGATGCGCTAAGCCGGCATGACGGCAATCCGGCCCACGGGGACGCCGCCGCCCAGCACGTCCACGTGCTCGAACGCGGCGGCGGACGTGACGTCGCAGCCCATCAGCCGCAGCACGCCGAGCGCGATGGCCGTGGTGGCGCGCGGGCTGCCGTCGATGACCTTCACCGCCGCCGCGTGCCCGGACGCCATCGCCACCATCAGCACGCCTTCCGCGCCGCCCTTGGCCACGGCGCCGGGCAGGGCGCGCATCAGTTCGGTGTTCTGATGGCCGGTGCCGCCGACGTACTCGGGGTGGGCGCGCATCGCGTCCGCGACCTGCCGCGGCCCGCTGCCCGGCGCGGCCAGCACCAGCGCCTGGGCCGCGCGCGCCAGCCCGGTCAGCGACAGCCCGAACAGCGGAGCCCCGCACCCGTCCACTGCCACGTGCGCGGTCTTCTCCCCCGCCAGCTCCTCGGTGACCGATCGCATGCGCTGTTGCAGGGGGTGGCCGGGAGACAGGTAGCCGGGCACGTCCCAATCGTTCGCGACGCAGGCGGCCAGCATGGCGGCGTGCTTGCCCGAGCAGTTCATCCGCTCGCGCGAGACGCCGGCGCCCTGCCTGATCAGCGCGTGCATCGTGGGCTGGTCCTCTGGCCAGGACTCCGGGCAGCGCAAGGCTCCGGTGTCCAGGCCGTAGTCCGCGAGCAGCTCCCGCACCAGCCTTACGTGGACATCCTCACCCGTGTGGCTGCCGGCGGCGATCGCCAGCCGCGGCCCCGCCAGCGCGGCACCCGATGTGAGGCAGGCCAGCGCCTGGAACGGCTTGGCCGACGAGCGCGGCAACACCGGCGCGTCCACCAGGCCCAGCGTCACCGCGGCCCGCCCCGACGGGTCGAGGCCTACGGCGCTGCCGTAGTGGACGCTCTCCACGAATCCCGAGCGGATCACCTCGGCCAGGACGGCGAGCTCAGGCACGGGCGATTCTCCTTCTCAGGGTGACGGGCTGGCGGGCCTCGAGCGTGCGGGCCAGCTTGGACAGCGACGCGTTGACCACCAGGTAGATCAGCGCGACGACCAGGTACGTCTGAATGAGCAGGCCGTTGTAGGCGGCCAGGACCTTGCCGCTGTAGAGCAGCTCGCCGTAGCTGACGACGAAGCCGAGCGAGGTGTCCTTGAGCAGCCCGACGGACTGGCTGACGAGCGATGGCAGCACCCGGCGGGCGGCCTGCGGCAACACGATCAGCCGCATCGTCTGCAGGCGCGTGAGGCCGACGGCCAGGCCGGCCTCACTCTGGCCGCGCTCGATCGAGTTGATCCCGGCACGGAAGATCTCCGCGTACGCGGCCGCGTTGGACACTGTCAGCGGCACGACCAGCTTCCAGAACAGCGGCAGGTCGAGCCCGTACCGCGGCAGCGCGAACAGCACCACGTACACCAGCAGCAACGCCGGGATCGTCCGGACCACCTCGACGTAGACGGCGGCCGGGCCGCGCACCCACGCCCGCGGCGAGACCCGCCCCAGTGCCAGGGCCAGCCCGAGCGCCATCGACAGCGCCGCCGACACGACGGCCGCCAGGAACGTCGACCACAGCCCGTCCAGCAGATACCGCCACATGGGCCACGTCGCGTACGGCTGCCAGCGGGCGGCGTCGAGTTGCCCGTTCGCCGCGAACTGCCGCACGGCCAGCGCGACCAGCGCCACGGCGGCCAGCGTGCCGAGCACGGTGCCGACCCGGATGCGCCGGCGCGCCTTGGGCCCCGGCTCGTCGAACAGGACGGTGCTCATCGCAAGACCACCAGCCGGCGCTCCAGCCTGCCGGTGACGAACCCGGCCGCGGCGGCGATCAGCCCGTACGCGACCCCCGCGCCCACGAAGATCGGGATGGGCTGCGCCTCGACCAGGTTCACCCGGTTGGCGGCGGCGGTCAGGTCGACGACTCCGACGGCCGCGACCAGGGCGGTGTTCATCGTGGTGGCGATGAAGATGTTGCCGATCGGCTGCACCACCGTGCGCAGCGCCTGAGGCAGGACGACGTGCCGCAGCGACTGGCCGAACGTCAGCCCGATGGCCCGGGCCGCCTCGCCCTGCCCCTTCGACACCGAGTTCACGCCCGAGCGCAGCGCCTCGCCGATGTAGGCGGCCTCGTACACGGCGATCACCACGACGGCGGTCGCCATCAAGTCGGCCTGGATGCCGATCTCCGGCAGGCCGAAGACGGCCAGGACGAGCAGCACCAGAAGCGGCAGGTTCTGCAGCGTCTCGACGTACGCCGTGCCGAGGGCGCGCAGCACCCCTACCGGGCTGACGCGCAGCGCGCAGACCAGCACGCCCAGCACCGCCGCGCCCGCAAAGGACGCGGCGGTGAGCTGGAACGTCACGATCAACCCCTGCCACAGCTCGGGCAGGTGCTCGAGAAGGACTCCCATCAGGACCCCGGCACGGAGCCGATCTGCGGCGGCGCCGGCGCCTCGCCGGTCACGACGGTGCCGATGGAGGTCTTCCAGATCTCCTGCCAGACCCCGGCGTCCTGCATCTTCTTCAGCCAGTCATTGACGAACGTCTTCATCTGGTCGTCGCCGTGCTTGAGCCCGATCCCGTACGGGTCGACGGTGAACGGCTTCGTCACGATCTCGATCGACGGGTCCTTCTTGGCGTCGGCGATGAGGATCGTCTCGTCCTGCACATACGCCACGCCGCGGTCCTGCTTGAGCGCCTGGATGCACTCGGGGTCGCTGCCGAACGTGATGATCTCGGCCTGCGGCGCCAGCTTCTTGATCGCGGGGATGGCCGGGGTGTTCGCGCCTGCCAGGACCTTCTTGCCGTTCAGGTCCTCCGGCTTGGTGATGCCCGTCGTGCCCTTCTTCACCGCGATCGTCAGACCGGAGGTGTAGTACGGGCCCGCGAACGCCACCTGCTTCGCCCGTTCCTCCGTGATCGTGTACGTCTGGAACACCACGTCGACGGTGCCGTTGGCGAGCAGCGCCTCCCTGGTCTCCGACGCCGAGTTGACGATCTTCACCTTGGGCTCGCCCAGGATGTACTTCGCCAGGGCCTTGCCCATCTGCGCGTCGAAGCCCTCGACCTCGCCGGTGGCCGGGTTCTGCTGGGACAACAGGGGCGCGTCCAGCGAGCCGCCCACGAGGAGCTCGCCGCGCTGCTTGATCTTCTCCATGGTGGAGCCGGGCAGGATCTCGGCCGCCGTCGCGACCGGCGCTTTGGCCAGGACATCGCTCTGGGGGGATGTGGCCCCGGGGACGGCGGGGCTGCTCGACTCACCGCAGGCCGTCAGGGCTAACAGGGAGACGGCGGCGACAGCGACAAACCTCTTCATGAACGGTCCACTTCCTTCGATTTCGAAGATAGTCCGGACCGTAGTGGGATATTTCGGAGCAAGTCAATACGTTGCTGGCGGAAGTTCTGCATGGTAGGTATCTCACATGGATCAGCGGCTGCCCGTGCAGGGGGCACAGGGCGACCTGCTGCGACTCGTCGCCACCGGCAAGGCGGAGTCCCGTGCCGACCTGGCCCGCTTATCCGGCCTGGCCGCGTCGAGCGTGTCGCTGCGCGTGGAGGAGCTCATCGACGCGGGCCTGCTGGCCGAGGAGGGCTCCGGCGCCTCCCGCGGCGGCCGCCGCCCGCGCCTGCTCCGCCTCTCCCCCACGGCCGGCGTGCTGGCCGTCGCCGACCTGGGCGCTCACCACGTACGCCTGGGTCTGCTCGACCTGAGCGGCACCCCGCTCCTGATGGAGGAGCGTGCGTGCGAGATCGCCGACGGCCCGCGGACCACGCTCGACCGCATCGCCGACGCCTTCGACGAGCTGGTGGCGGCGCACGTACCGGCCGGGGTGCCGCTGCGCGGGGTGGGCACCGGCATCCCCGGCCCGGTGGACCCGGCCACCCGCCGCGTCGTCACCCCTTCCCGCATGCCCGGCTGGAACGACTTCCCCGTCGCCGACCACCTCGCCACCCGCTACGACCTGCCCATCCTCGTCGAGAACGACGCGAACCTGATGGCGGCCGGCGAGGCCCGCTGGTGGCCGGACCACGAGAACCTCATGGTCGTCAAGGCAGGGACCGGCATAGGCTGCGGGGTGATCGTCAACGGCCGCCTGCACCGCGGCCGCGGCGCGGCCGGCGACATCAGCCACGTCCGGGTCCGCTCCGACTCCTCCGTCATCTGCGCCTGCGGCCACCCGGACTGCCTGGAGGCGTACGCGAGCGGCGCCGCCCTGATGACGGCACTGTCGGAGGCCGGCATCGAGGTGACCCGCCCGGCCGACATCGTGGGATTGGTGCACGACGCCGTCCCTGAGGCGACAAGCCTGGTCCGCAACGCCGGCCGCCGCATCGGCGAGGTGCTGACGGTCCTGGTGAACTTCTTCAACCCGGACGTGGTGGCAGTGGGCGGCAGCCTGTCGGCAGCAGAACCCCTGATCACCTCGATCCGCGCCGCCGTCTGGGAACGCTGCCTCCCCCTGGCCACCAGAGACCTGGAAATCGCCCCAGCGAGAGCAGGCCGCGACGCCGCATTGCTGGGCGCCGGCGCCCTCCTCCTCGAAGCCGCCCTCACCCAGCCTTAGTCGGTCTTCCAGGAAACCGTCCCAGCAGGGCTGCCGTACGTCCAAGCCGAACCCAAGCGATCGACAAGTGCCGGCCGCCAAGCTTCGATGCAGGCGGGCGAACTCACGTCCCGCCCCTGTCGAAGGGAAGAACGATGACGGTTGACACGCAGGTCCGGCCCGCGATCTTTGTGGGCCAGGAGCGGATGACGGTGGCCCCGGCCCCCCAGCTGGCGCAGTGGGAGCGCAACCTGATCGAGCGGCTCGAGCTGGAGTGGGCGCTGAACAAGATCGAGTCGATGCACCCGGACGAGACGATCAGCGGCTCCGGCGACGGCTGGGACGACTGCGACTACATGCCGTAGTAGGCGTCGCACCACACTAACCATCGAATAGAGGGGGGTTGCGCTCATGCGTATCCACGAAAAGTCCGCGCGGATTGCCGTCGTCACGCATGAGCGCGATCTACACGCCTACGCCGTGAAGGCGGAAATGGAACGGCGCTACCCGGCGACCGTGCACATCTTCGAAAGCGATCACTTCAGCAAGGCTCCCGGCCTCAGCTGGTCCCCACAGGAATTCACCGAGCCGGTGTTCCCGGCGACCGACGGTACGGCCGTGGATCTCCGGGCGATCGACGCCATCTGGTTCCGGCGGCTGGGCAACACCCGTACGTCGGCCAATCCCGAGGTGACCGATCCCGTCGATCGTGAGCTCATCAACGTCGACACCAACGCCGCCGCGCTCGGCATGCTGATGACCGACTTCCGCGGGCGGTGGGTCGATCATCCGACGCCGTTCTGGGAGGCGCAGAACAAGGTCATCCAGCTCAGGGCGGCCTTCGAGCTCGGCCTGCGGATTCCCGAAACACTGGTCAGCCAGTCACCCGAGCGGATCCGCAAATTCTGCGACATACACCCAGGGGCGATCGTCAAAGCCGTCCGCGGGGTGATGCAGGCTCCGGCCAAGACGATGACCGTCAGCGACGAGCTGCTGGCCAACGAACCGGCGATGCGCGTGTGCCCGGCCATCTACCAGGAGCTGGTCCCGGGACGGCGCCATGTCCGCGTGCAGGTCTTCGGAGACCGCGTGCTGGCCGCCCTCTTGGAGTCCGATGACCTGGACTGGAGGCCGAACCTCGACATCGCCGCAGCCGAACACCGTCTGCCGTCCGGCATCGAGGACGCCCTGCGCGCCCTGCTGCGGCGCCTGAACCTGACCATGGGCGTCTTCGACCTCAAACTCACCGACGACGGCGAATACGTCTGGCTCGAGGTCAACCCTCAAGGCCAGTGGCTGTTCGTCGAAGGCATGACAGGCTTGCCCTTGATCGAGACGTTCACCGACTTCTTGTACGGCGAAGCAACGAGATGAACCGGCGAGTGCTGTCGCTCTTCCGGCCGTACACGCGACAGGTGCTCCTGATCACTTTCCTGATCCTGGTGTCGGCCGGGCTCGGTGCGGTGCTCCCGTTCCTCACCAGAGACCTGGTCGACCTGGGTCTCTTCGCGCCCGGCGGACCGCGGATCGGCCTGCTCTGCGGCCTGCTGGGCGTGATGGCCGGGATCGCCGCGCTGGGCTGCGGGGTCAGCGTGCTGCAGTCCTACCTGTCGAGCCGCATGGGGCAGGATGTGATGGAGGGGCTGCGGACCGGCCTGTACTCGCACCTTCAGAGGCTGCCGCTGACCTTCTTCACCCGCACGCGGACGGGAGAGATCCAGTCCCGGGTGATCGGTGACGTGGCGGAGGTGCAGACCACGGTCAGCACCACCGTACCCACGATGCTCGCCAACATGCTGACCTGCGTGACCACGCTGTCGTGCCTGTTCGCCTTGTCGTGGCGGCTCACGCTGGTCTCGATCTGCCTGCTGCCGATCGCGGCCTGGCTCACGGCGAAGGTGGCCGTACACCAGCGCCGGGTCATCGCCGCCGTCCAGCACTCGCGGGCAGAGATGAGCGTCATCGCCGAGGAGACCCTGTCGATCTCCGGAATCCTGCTCGCCCGGGTCTTCGGCCGTCAGGACCATGGCGTACGGCGGTTCCAGAGCGAGAGCCGGCGCCTGTCCAGGTTGCAGCTCCGGGCGGCCGTGTCGGCGCAGGCGCTGGGCGCGGCACTCCAGGCCCTCTTCCTGGTCATGCCGGCCGTGGTCTACGTCGCCGCCGGGTTCGCGGAGACGTCAACGCCGGGAACCCTGCTGGCCTTCACCTCGCTCCAGGCCCGGCTCTTCCTTCCCGCCGGCCAGCTCATGCAGGTCACGGTTCAGTTTCGCGCCGCCACGGCGGTGTTCGAGCGGATCTTCGAGTATTTCGATCACACACCGGGCCTCATCGAGGAGCCGGGCGCGGTCGCCTTACGCCGGGAGTCGATCCGGGGTGAGATCAGGCTCAACGGGGTGACGTTCCTGCACGATGGGCAGCCCGCGCTACGCGACGTAACACTGACGATCCGCCCTGGTCAATTCGCCGCGATCGTCGGGGAGAGCGGATCGGGGAAGACCACGCTGACGCACCTGATCATGCGGCTCCACGATCCGGACCAGGGCGAGATCACCATCGACGGCGCCGACCTCCGTCACGTGACGCGCGATTCGCTGGCCGCCTTGTTCGGCGTGGTGACCCAGGAGCCGGTGCTTCTTCACGCGACGATCGCCGACAACCTTCGCTACACCAAGCCGGCGGCCACGATGGCCGAGCTGGAGGCCGCGTGCAGGTCCGCGCGGATCCACGACCGCATCCTGCGGCTGCCGGACGGATACGACTCCGTCGTAGGCGAGCGCGGCTCCCGGCTGTCGGGGGGCGAGAAACAGCGGCTCGCCATCGCCCGCGCCATCCTGAACAACCCCCGCGTCCTCATCCTTGACGAGGCCACCTCAGCCCTCGACGCCGAAAGCGAGCAACAGGTTCAGCAAGCGTTGCTCCCGCTGCTCGCCGGCCGCACGACCATCGCCGTCACGCATCGGCTCGACACGATCCGCGCGGCGGATGTCATCTTCGTGCTGCACGAGGGACGGCTGGTCGAGCAGGGCACCCACGACGAGTTGATCGACTGGGGCGAGCGTTACGCAGAGCTCTATCACCACTGGTCCAAGGACTCGCGCCCGGGCCAAGCGGCAGCCAGAGCGTTGCCTAGCAGGCTGTGACGAGCTCGGCCGGGTGCGCGCTCCCGGGCAGAGTACGGCCGCTGGTGCCGGCACTGCTGCGGCATGGCCAGGCGTGCGGAGCGGATGGCATCCTAGAACGACGGCGATCAGGAGGAGATCATCAATGTCCCACTCTTTCGGCACGCAGCCCGCGCCCCAGCGCACCCCTCTCAGCGCTGAGGAGAAGGTCCGGGCCGAGGCGAACTTCTCCCCCTTGGTCGCCGAGCAACTCCTCGCCAATGGACGGTTCAGGGTGTCCGCCGACACGCCGGAGATGGTGGAGATGTTCCAGAATGTCGCCCGCAGGGTGGGTGACATGCTCGGGCGGCCGGTGGTCAGCTACGCCAACGGCAGATACATCGTGATCGCCTTTGGCCAGGAGGAGGCACCCGTCCTCACCGGCTGAGGTCTGCGCGCCAACCCAGCGGGACGTGCCCGCCTCATCGTTGGCTTGCGTGGCGCAGGGTGGCATCGGCGAGGTGGTGGGGCGTGAAGGTCGCCGCCGCCACCCGAAATTGCGGATCGAGTGCCTCCCACAGCTCGTCCAGCAGCCCACCCTGGTCCGCAGCCGTGGTCAGGCCTTCAAGGAATGGCTCTCCTGTGACGATGCGGTGGCCGTCGGAGACGTACGTGGTCATCAGCACGGCATCGCCGGGGGCCAGGTCCCGGACGGAGAGGGTGAGCACGTTGGTCGATGTTCTGTCGCCCAGGCTGCGGAGGGCCGCCCCGAACCACGCGTCCGCCGGAGAGCTCACATCCACGATCACCGTGATCCGCGGCGTGAAGATCGGCGGGTCGGGCTCGTAGTCCAGGCCGTCCAGCGCGACGGCTGCCGGCTGCCCCTCCAGCAGGCGGTCTGCAACGGTGGACACCTGCTCGCCGTTGCCGAACACGAGCCAGCCGTCACGTTGCATGGCCGCGACGTAGTGGCGCAGCGGATCATTCGCGGCTGGACCGGTCGGGCCGACAATGAGCTCCTGATCGCTCACACGCAGGGCCCGTTCCCGCGATGCCTGGCTGCGGCCGGTCAGCAGGTAGCCGCCGCACATCGCGCCGTCGAGCGTTCTCGCCCACACCACACTCCGGCCCGGATAGCGGTTGGCCTGGAAAAGGTTACGTAGCGACGGCACGGACATCCTCATCGGCAGGGCGTTCCACTCTGACATATGTCGTCATGCGGGGCGGTGGAAGGTGGCGCGCCAGCGGTGCCGTTCCCCGTCGCGCAGGTCCTCCATCGTCCCCTTCTCCAGCCCGTCCGTCGCGAACGCCGCGATCTCGGACGGGGTCAGCGGCCACGGCGGCGCGAACACCGGCCCATCTTCCTCCCGCCCAGAGGCGATCACCAGCAACGTGCCTCCGGGCCGGACGAACTTCGCGATCCGCGCGATGGCCGCGGCGTGCAGTTGCTCGGGCAGCGCCTGCACGGTCATGATCTCCACGACCAGGTCGAAGGCCTGCCGCCACTCCGCTGGCGGGTCCAGCAGGTCCGCGGCCTCATAGCGCACCGCGCTCTCCGGAAAGCGTTCCTGCGCCAGCCGTACGGCCGACTCGCTCACGTCGAACGCCACCGTCTCGTAGCCGAGCCCCGCCACGTATTCGGCGTCCTCCCCCAGCCCGGCCCCCACGACGAGCGCCCGCCCCGTCCCGGGGACGCCCCACTCGGACAGCAGGAAGTGCGGCGACCGTGAGTCCCACGGCACGATCGCGTCCCCGTTCGCCGATTCGGCGTAAAGCCGCTCGAACCAGCCCACCGGATCTCCGGAAGCCAGCGACTCGGCGGCCAGCCTGATGGCGTCCTCGTCAGGATCTCTCCCCGTCATCCATGCCCCCAGCAGGATCCCGTATGGTTCGCCACGCTCCGCTTTCGCTGCCAGTTCTACCAGATTGACCCGATCGCCCAGCGGGCCGACCAGCTCGCGCTGCACGAAGGGGTGGTCGTGCACGTACCCCTTGCGCCGCAGCACCACGTCGAACAGCGGCAGCAGCACGCAGACGCCGGGCGTGGGATGCGGACAGGGCTGCTCCGCATGCCGCCACTCCAGCTCGCCCGCCCGGCCGGCGACCACCAGCTCGAGGACGTCCAGCGCGGTGGCGGGCCGGGCGAGTAGCTTGGTCGCGGCCTCGAGGACGGACTCGCGCTCCGCCACCAGGACGCCCTTCCAGCTCTCGACCGGGAGCTCGTCCAGCCGAAACGGCTTCAGGCCGAGCACGAAGCCGCCACGTCCCAGCAGCTGATGGCTGATCACCTTCCCCAGCCGGCGCTCGAGCCTGCCCTCCACCCGCGACACCACCCCTGAGGGCACGCGCTCAGGGATGGTCCAGGGGCGTTCGCCGAACAGCTCCCTCTCATCCGGATGTTCGTCCGCGAACGCGTCGACGTGCGGCGCGATGCGAGCCATCAGTCCATCCTGCTGGATCTTCCACTGGAAGCTTTCGTAGACGTCCAAGGCGCCACCCCGGTGCGCGAACGGCGCCACGTAGCGGGTCAGATGCCAGTTGAAGGCGCTTGTCACGAACAGCTCGGCCAGCGAGGCGGCGGACAGGTGTTCTCCGCCGACCGCGGAGCGGGTCGCGCCCCAGACGGTGCGCCGCAGTGGCCGGCACGCATCCCGCAGCTCGTCCGACTAGGTGGCGCGAAAGGGGAACAGATGGACGGCCCGGTATTCATGCGGCCGCCACAGCTTCACCGCCAGCAGTTCCCTGACCATGAGCGCGTGCAGGTCCGGCGCGCTCAGCCCCATGAGCAGGGGCGGCCCCAGCAGGAGCTCGGGCGTGCCGCGCCACCTGCGGTCGGCCCGTACGGAGGCCAGGGCGGTCAGTCGCACGCGGGGCGGGCTGTCGTAGCCCGCCACCCGCGCGGCGTCGGCCGCCATCTGCGCCAACCGGGGATGGTCATCCACCCGGAGCATGGGGTCGCGCCAGCGATCGAGCCTCGGCACCCTGTCCACCACGAACGCGACCGCGCCGGCGGCGAACGCGGCGGCCACGATCGGCCCCACCTCGACGGCCCCGCTGACCAGCACCAGGCCGGCACCGGCGCCCATGATCGCCACCACGCCTGCGGCCAGCTTCACGGGCTGGGGCAACAGGCCGGACGGTTCGAGAGCCAGCCGGAGCCGTAACACGCGCCACCGAGTCAACCGCACGGCCGAGCCTCCCACGCGCGAAATGATCAGGTAGGAACCTTACGCGCGAAACGACTCCTTGACCATCCGCCGCAGCCGCATCTCGTCGATGTCGTGGCCGAGGCCGGACTGGGTCAGCGGGACGGCGACGACGCCGGCGTTGGCGCCCACGATCGGGGTGACGATCTGGTTCTGGCGGGGCGGCTGCGTCACGTCGCACGGCAGGGTGCAGCCCGGCAGGCTGGCGACGGCCACCGTCGCCGCCCTGGCCAGCCCCGCGCCCTGGCCGCCCGTGCACTGGATGTCCCAGCCCGCCGCCGCGGCGCGGTCGTGTGCGCGGCGGGCCTCGGTCAGCGAGGGGAACGCCGCCGGCCGCAGCAGCAGGACGCGGGCGGCGCGCAGCGTCAGGTAGTCGTCCAGCTCGGCGGTCGAGCCGACCTCGACCGCGACCGACGCGGCCACCTGGTCCTGCAGCGCGGCGTGCGCGTAGGGGTCGCCGGCGGCGAAGGGCCGCTCGATCACCTCCAGGCCGTAGGAGTCGAGCGCGACGAGCTGGCCGAGGTCGGTGTAGGCGTTGCCGCAGTCGACGGCGAGGGTCAGTGCGGGGTACGCCTGCCGCACCGCGCGCACCGGCTCCACGTCCCAGCCGGGCCTGATGTCCAGCGTGACGTGCCCGTATCCAGCGCAGACCTGCTGGTTGACCCGGGAGACGAGGCTCTCGGGCGACGGGTCGGGCGTCAGGCGCACGGTGGCGATGAGCGAGGTGCGGGTGCCGCCGATCGCCTCCGCGAGCGGCACCCCGCGCATCCTGGTCCACAGGTCCCAGCAGGCCATGTCCACCGCGGAGTCGCCGCTCGGCACGGCGTCGGGGTGCTCCCAGTCGACGCCGATCAGCAGGGCGGCCAGCGTCTCCTCGAGCCTCGACCAGGTCTTGGGCTGGGGGGAGGTCGCCTCGCCCCAGCCGGTCATGCCGCCGTGGTCGGTGAGCTTCACCAGCAGGGTCTCCGACCTCCTGCCGAATGGCAGAACCACCCGGAAGACCTCAAGCTCCCGCACTCGCGGCATGTACCCCCCTTTTATGACGCGGTTTCCTCCATACTGCCTGCTCGCGCGGAACGCACCAAACGCGGGGCCAGAAGGAAGGCCAGGAACGCGAGCGCGACGGTGGAGGCCAGGCCGATGGCGTAGTTCTCGGCGGTGGCAGTGAACAGGGCGCCGCTGCCCGCGACGGCCACCACGGTGAACACCGATTCCCCCACGCCCACGGCCGCGCTGTTCTGGCCTTCCTCTCCCTGCGCCGACATCTCCAGCACCAGGACGGAGACGGTGGGGTGCAGCGTGCCGATGCCCAGTCCGGCCAGCGGCATGGCGACGTACGCGAGCGCGATCGGCACCGCGTCGATCAGCACGAGCGTCACCAGTGCGAGCCCGAGCGTGAGCAGGGCGGCGCCGCCGCGGATGGCGGTCAGGTGGCTCATGCGACCGCGGCCCTTGATCCAGGAGCCGGTGGACCAGCCGAGCGCGCCGACGGTGAGCACGACGCCCGCCGCCGTGGCGCTGAGCCCGCGCTCGTTCATCAGCATGAGCGGGATGAGGACCTGGGCGGCGGTGAGTGAGCCGAACGCGAGGCCGCGCAGCACGGGCGCGGTGGGCAGGCCGGGGGCGGCCCTGAGGGAGCCGGGGAGGAGAAGCTTGGGCAGGGCCACGGCCAGCAGGATGACGCCGGCGGCGAGGAGCGGCAGGCCGACGAGCTTGAGCGCGCTGCCGTACTGGATGAGCGCGGCGGCGACGGCGGTCAGCGAGGCCCAGACGAGCTTGCGACCGAGGCCGGGGGCGGGCTCGGCGCTGCCGCCACTCAGCTCGCGGCCGGCGGTGCTGCCGCCCAACTCACGGCCGGCGGTGCCGCGCCAGAGCAGGAGCGCCGAAGGAACGACGATCAGTGAGACGCCGAGGAAGATCCACCGCCAGTCGGCGTTCTCGACCACGAAGCCGGCGATCGCGGGCCCGACCATGGACGGCACCACCCAAGCGGCAGAGAACAGGGCGAACACCTTGGGATGCAGCGCGCTGGGATAGACCCGGGCGACCAGCACGTACAGCGCGACCTGGGTCGCCCCGGCCCCGAGCCCCTGCACGAACCGGCCGGCGACGAACATCTCCATGGTCGGCGCGAACCCGGCCAGCAGCAGCCCGGCCACGAAGGTCGCCACGCCGGCCGTGATCGGCTCCACCGGGCCCCGCCGGTCGCTCCACCGCCCGCCCAGCACCGTCGCGATCACGCTGGCCGCCAGAGTGGCGCTGAAGGCCAGGTTGTACAGGTGCATGCCGCGCAGCTCGCGGGCCACCACGGGCATGGCCGTGGCCACCGCCATCGCCTCGAACGCCAGCAACGTCACGATCGCGACCAGCCCGAAGCTCAGGGCCCGGTACGGGGCGGACACCACGCCCGCCGTTTCCGATCTCTCAACAGTCGTCGTCATGGCGGGCAACGCTATGGCCGGGCCACGGGCCGGCACATCGGGCGCGGGACCTAGACGGTCCTGGGCCATTAGCCCTACGGCATGCGGGCGCGGTCTACGGCATGCGTGCCTCGATGCCGTCCAGCAGCAGCTCCAGCCCGTAACGGAAGCGGTCCTCGCCGTCGCCGGCGATCAGCTCGTCGACGAACTTGGTCACGGTCGGGAACCGCTCCACCGGCAGCTCCCGGTAGTAGGCGGCGATCTGCCCGGCGAATTGCTCGAAGTATTCCCCGGGGTCCGTCAGCCCGGCCGATCGCATCCGCGCGTAGTGAACGGTGCCCTCGTAGGCGTCGCCGACGACGTAGAGGGAGAGCCGGTCCATCGCCAGGGACGCCTGGCGCGGCGCCATGCCGGCCTCGATCAGCAGCCCGAAGACGAACTCGCCGATGCGGACCGAGTTTTCGCCCGTGGGGATGTTGGCCAGCGCGACTCTGGCCACGTCGGCGTGGCCGGCGAGCACGCCGTGCACCTCCATGGCGTAGGCGCGGAGTTGCTCCTTCCACCGCGCCGGATCGCGTTCGGGCAGCCGGATCTCGCCGAGCACCCGGTCGTAGACGAGCTCCAGCAGCTCGTCCTTGTTGGCGACGTGCGCGTAGAGCGAGGCGGGGCCCGTGTCGAGCTCCTGGGCGACGCGTCTCATGCTGAGCGCGTCGAGCCCTTCGGCGTCCAGGATCCGGAGTCCGGTATCGACGATCAGGTCCTGGCTCAGCTGCCGCTTGGCCGGCGCCGGCGTGCGCGACTTACGCCAGGGCGGCGCCGGCACGCTTTCTGTCCTCTCGCGATCCATACGAACATCGTACTTGACACGAACGCCGTTCGTCACTAAAACAGTGTTCGTAACGAACAGCGTTCGTCCGTAGAACACCGTTATGACGAAGGAGTCCCCATGACGACCACCGCCTCCATGGCGACGACCGAGGTCCAGCCCTATCGCTGGCGCTGGGTCGCGCTCTTCGTGGTCCTGGCCGCCGAGGTCATGGACTTACTCGATGCGCTCGTGACCACGATCGCCGCCCCCACCATCCAGAAGGAGCTCGGTGGCTCTGACAGCCTCGTGCAGTGGCTGGGCGCCGGCTACACGCTGGCCATGGCCGTCGGCCTGATCACCGGTGGCCGGCTCGGCGACCTGTACGGCAGGAAGCGCATGTTCCTGATCGGCGCCTTCGGCTTCACCGCCGCCTCGCTGCTGTGCGGGGTCGCGGTCAGCCCGGCGATGCTGGTCGGCAGCCGGGTGTTGCAGGGCCTGTTCGGGGCCGTGATGATCCCGCAGGGCCTGGGCCTGATCAAGGAGATGTTCCCGCCGCGCGAGCTGGGCAAGGCGTTCGGCCTGTTCGGCCCGGTCATGGCCATCTCGTCGGTCGGCGGCCCCATCCTGGCCGGCTGGCTGGTCGACGCCGACTTCTTCGGCACCGGCTGGCGCATGATCTTCCTGATCAACCTGCCGATCGGGCTGGCCACCGCGCTGGCCGCGATCCGGTTCCTGCCCGAGTTCCGCCTCTCGAACGCCACCAGGCTCGACCTCGGCGGCGTCGCCCTGGTGTCGGCGGCCGCGTTCCTGCTGATCTACCCGCTCATCCAAGGCCGTGAGCTGGGCTGGCCCGCGTGGACGTTCGCGTCGATGGCCGCCTCGATCGTGTTGTTCGCGGTCTTCGGCCGCTACGAGTCGCGCCGCGCCAAGGCGGGCAAGGACCCGCTGGTCACGCCCGGACTGTTCCGCAAGCGTGCCTTCACCGGCGGCCTGGTGGCCGGCCTGGCCTTCTTCGCCGGGATGATGGGCTTCGGCCTGGTCTTCAGCCTCTACACCCAGATGGGGCTCGGCTTCACGCCGCTGCAGGCCGGTCTGGCCGGACTGCCGCAGGCGGTGGGCGGCGTGCTCGGCTTCGGCCTGGCGATGTCCGGCCTGCAGGAGAAGCTCGGCCGGGGCCTGCTGCAGATCGGCACCGTCGTCATGGCGGCCGGCGCGGCGGTGCTCGCCCTGACCATCCACCTGGCCGGCGTCGAGGTCACCAGCTGGCAGCTGGCCCCCGGTCTCGGCCTCGTCGGCATCGGGATGGGCCTGACCATGGCGCCGTTCTTCGACATCGTGCTCGCCGGCGTCGAGCCGCACGAGTCCGGCTCCGCGTCCGGCACGCTGACCGCGATCCAGCAGCTGGGCGCTGCGCTCGGCACCGCCGTGCTGGGGACGCTGTTCTTCAACCTGCTCGCCGCCGAGTGGAGCTTCGGGGCGTCGATGCAGGTAACGGTATGGGTCGAGGTCGGGCTGCTGGTGCTGACGCTCGCGCTGTCGTTCCTGATGCCCCGCCGGGCCCGGCCGGAACAGGCCGCCCACTGAGCGTCATGTGACCGCGGCCCCGATGCGGGGTCGCGGTCTCACGCGCTCACCTGCCGCTCGGCCCACTGGGCGATGTCGCGCCGCTCGATCGCCGCCGCCATCAGGTCGGGGAACGCGTCGGGCGTGCACGCGAACGCGGGCACCCCCAGCGCGGCCAGCGCGGCGGCGTTGTCGTGGTCGTAGAACGGCGCGCCCTCGTCGGACAGCGCGAGCAGCACGATCACCTGCACGCCGGCCTGCGTCATCGCGGCGACCCTGCGCAACATCTCCTGCCGCACGCCGCCCTCGTACAGGTCGCTGATCAGAATGAAGATCGAGTTGGCCGGCCTCGTGATGAGCCCCTGGCAGTAGGCGATGGCCCGGTTGATGTCGGTGCCGCCGCCGAGCTGGGTGCCGAACAGCAGCTCGACCGGATCGTGCAGCCGCTCGGTGAGATCCACCACCGCCGTGTCGAACACCACCAGCGACGTCTTGAGCGAGCGCATCGACGCCAGCACCGCCCCGAACACACTCGAATACACCACCGAGGCCGCCATCGACCCGCTCTGGTCGATGCACAACACCACCTCGCGCTGCACCGACCGCTGGCGCCGGGCGTAGCCGACGAGCCGTGACGGGACGACGGTGTTGCGTTCCGGCAGGTAGTTCTTGAGGTTCGCCCTGATCGTCCGGTTCCAGTCGATGTCGGCCACCCGCTTGGGGCGATGTGTCCTGGCCGCGCGGTCGAGCGCGCCCGTCACGGCCGCCCTGGTCTTCTGCGCGAGCCTGCGCTCAAGCTCCGCCACCACCGTGCGCACCACGGCCCTGGCCGACTCGCGGGCCTGGTCGGGCATGACCTTGTTGAGCGCGAGCAAGGTGCCGACCAGGTGCACGTCGGGCTCCACCGCCTCGAGCATCTCCGGTTCCAGCAGGAGCCTGGTGAGGTTGAGCTTCTCGATCGCGTCCTTCTGCATGACCTGGACGACAGTGGAGGGGAAGTAGGTCCTGATGTCGCCCAGCCAGCGGGCCACCCGCGGCGCCGACGCGCCCAGCCCGCCCTGCCGGCCATCCTGGTCGTAGACGGCGGCCAGGGCCGCGTCCATCTGCACGTCCGCGCCCTGAAGCCCGCACCCGGTGCCGTCGGCGTCCCCGCCGCCCAGCACCAGCCGCCACCGGCGCATCCGCTCGTCATCTGCCGCGCTCATCCGCCCGCCCTCCCGAGTCCATCCGCCTTCCGGAGCTCGTCCGCCTGCCCGAATCCGCCCGCCTTTCCGAGGATCGCCAGCACGGTGGTGACGGCCGCCGCCGCGCGCGACTCGTCCACGTCCTGCTCCCCTTCCGCTTCCACGCGCCCGGCCGAGCGGACGCGCTCCCCGATGGCCCGGCGCTCCGGCACGGCGAAGCTGCCGAACGTACGGCGCAACAGCGGCAGCACGTCGGTGAACTGGTCACCAGAAAGCCCGCCGATCCAGTCGTCGACCAGGGCCAGCAGCCTCGCGTCGTGCACCAGCAGCAGCCCGCCTCCGGCCAGGAATCCCTCGACCCACGCCGCCGCCCTGGCCGGCGTCTGCCCCCTGGACATGGCCCTGGACATGCGGTCACCGGCGTCCTGGAGCTCGCCCGAGTCCAGCAGGATCCTGGTCAGCCGCCCTTCGATGAGCCCGTGCAGGTCCTGCCGGTCGCTGATCCCGCGCAGCGTGACCAGCCACCGGCTCCGCGGCGCCGCCCCGGCTTCTCCGCCCTCAGATGGCACGCCCTCGGATGACACGCCCTCGGATGACACGCCCTCCCCTGCCGACGCCCCACCGTCGGAGGGCGGGTCGGTGAGGAGGGCGACGGCGGCGTGCACCGCGTCCACGTGTTCGAGCAGATCGGCCGCCGCGTCGTCGTCCAGCCCGGTCACCGCCACCGGCAGCCCGACGCAGATCCGCTCCAGCATCGAGCGCACGATCACCGCCAGCCCCTCGGCCGACGTGCCCCGTACGTCGCCGTAACGGTGGGCACGCACCATCGCGGGCAGGGCCGCCATCAGGTGTGTGACGTCGGTGTCGAGCGCCGCCTTGGCCGACAGCGCGGCCAGCACCTCGGGCAGCGCCTCTGACAGGTCGGCGAGCAGGCACTGCTCGACCAGCGACGTCAGGTCCGCCAGCGCCGCCCCCGGCGCGCCCGCCAGGTCCCTGGCCCGCTGGGCGGTGGCGGCCCTCACGGTGGTGCCCAGGGCGGCGTGCTCGATGAGGGCGAGATCGTGCTCCGGACGCCACTGCAGCGTCCATGTCTCCCTGAACGTGCCCTTGCCGCGCGTCTGCCCCGGCGTCCCCCAGCCGACGCCGAGCAACCGCAGCCGGTGCAGCAGATGGCTGCGCTCGAGGTCGAGGGGCTTGCGCAGGTCGAGGTCGATCTCGCGGTCGAGCGCCTCCGGCTTGAGCTTCAGCCGCCGCTGCTGCTCGCGCAGGTCACGCTGGAGCGGCACCATCGGCGTGCCGTCGGAGACGTGGCCCAACCGGTCGCCCACGACCATGCGGCGCTGGATCAGCTCCACGGCCAGGTCGTCGCCTTCGCACAGCACGGCCCTGGCCGCCTCGGTGACCTCGCTCAACCCCGCCAGCGGGCGGCCGCGGAGCGCGGCCAGGCTGCCGGCCAGGCGTACGGACTCGATGACGTGCGCGGACGACACCGGCAGACCTTCATCGCGCAGCACGGCGGCGGCCTCGGCCAGCCATCGCTCGACGGGCCGGTCGGGCGCGGTGAACAGGTGGTGGTACCAGCCGGGCGAGGTGATGCCCGCGCCGTAGCCGCTCCACGAGGCCAGCCGCCCGTACGTCCACGGCACCCAGGTCAGCTCGGCCTTCACCTTCGGCAGCCCACGCAGGAGCGCGGTGTCCGCTGTCGCGGGCGGCAGCGGCCCGGCCAGCGCCGGAACGTGCCAGGCCCCGCAGACCACCACGATCCTGCCGTAGCCCTGCTTGAGCGCCGCGCGGAGGGTCTTGCGCATGTGAGCCTCGCGCCTGGCCTCCCGCTCGTCCGGCTCGTAGCCTTCGCGTACGGCGGCCATGGCCTCGGCGATCACCTCGAAGGGGGTGTCGCCGCGGTGCTCGACGACGTCCTCCCACCAGCGTTCGGGGTCGTCGTATCCGGCGGCCGCGGCGAGCGAGCCGATCGGGTCGGCCCGCAGCTCCGAGACCTCCTCATCGGTCCGGCCGGCCAGCGAATGGGCCGCGGGCAGGTCGCAGAAGCGCACGGGGACGCCCGCGGAGGTGCCGTACAGGATGGCCTGCCACTCCGGCGAGAACCCGGCGAACGGCCAGAAAGCGGCGTTGGCGGCGTCGCCCGGCACGTGCGCGAGCAGTGCGACGGGCGGCTCCAGCTCCGGGGCGAGCGGGATGAGCGGGTCGGCCTCGGGCGGGCCCTCGATGAGGATCGCGTCGGGGCGCAGGCGCTCGAGCTCGGCCCGGACGGCCCGCGCCGACCCCGGCCCGTGGTGCCGCACGCCCAGAACATGCACACTCATGAGACCTCGCGGCACGCGCGGTAGAAGTCGCGCCAGTCGGAACGCTCTCTGACCACGGTCTCCAGGTATTCGCGCCACACCACCCGATCCGACACCGGCTCCTGCACCACCGCGCCCACGATGCCGGCGGCCACGTCGGACGGGCGCAGGACGCCGTCGCCGAAGTGGGCGGCCAGCGCGATGCCGCTGGTGAGGACCGAGATCGCCTCTGCCGTGGACAGGGTCCCGCTGGGCGACTTCACCTTGGTCCTGCCGTCCTCGGTGACGCCCGCACGCAGCTCGCGGAAGACCGTCACCACGCGCCGGATCTCCTCCAGGCCGGTCGTGGTCTCGGGCAGCTCCAGCGCCCGGCCGAGCTGGGTGACGCGGCGGGCCACGATGTCCACCTCCTCCTCGGCGGTGGCCGGCACCGGCAGCACCACGGTGTTGAAGCGGCGGCGCAGCGCGCTGGACAGCTCGTTGACGCCCCGGTCGCGGTCGTTGGCGGTGGCGATGACGTTGAAGCCCCGCTCGGCCTGCACCTCCCGGTTGAGCTCGGGGATCGGCAGCGTCTTCTCCGACAGGACGGTGATCAGCGCGTCCTGGACGTCCGACGGCATGCGGGTCAGCTCCTCGACGCGCGCGATGCGGCCCTCGGCCATCGCCCGCATCACCGGCGAAGGAGTCAGCGCCTCGATCGAGGGGCCCTCGGCCAGCAGTCTGGCGTAGTTCCAGCCGTACCGGATGGCCTCCTCCGCGGTGCCGGCGGTGCCCTGCACGAGCAGCGTCGAGTCGCCGCTGATGGCGGCGGCCAGGTGCTCCGACAGCCACGTCTTGGCGGTGCCGGGCACGCCGAGCAGCAGCAACGCGCGGTCGGTCGCCAGCGTGGCGACGGCCACCTCGACGATGCGGCGCGCGCCCACGTATTTGGGGGTGACGCGGTCGCCGTCGCCCAGGATGTAGGTGGTGACGGCCCACGGCGACAACTTCCAGCCCGGCGGTCGGGGCCGGTCGTCGTCCTTGGCCAGGAGGGCCAGCTCCTCGGCGTATTGGTCCTCCGCGTGCGGGCGCAGAACGGTCACGGGGTCTCCTTCAATTCCTTGTACATGTCGGCACGGAAGCGCAGCAGCGCGGCGACCTGCTGGATGGACTCGACCGGCGAGTAGCTCTCCGCCAGCGGGAACAACGCCGGGTCGATGCGCTCGCCGGCCAGCTTGACCAGCTCGCCGAGGTTCCACGGCTGCGTGGCGGCCACCTTCACGATCTTGCGGAGAACGGCGGTGGCCAGCCCTTCGCGCCAGTGGGAGGACACGCCGCCCAGGACCATGATGAGCTGGCTGTCCAGGTCGTGCGTGCGGACGAAATCGGCGGCGAGCTCCTGCTGCTCGTCGGCCGGGAGGGACTCCAGGAGGTCGGCGATCGGGTCCCACCCGAACATCGCCCGCGCCCACTCGGGGTCCTTCTGCAGCACGGCGGCACGCACCCAGGCGGCCTTCACGTCGGCGTCCCAGTCGGGGATCCGCATCCTGAGCAATCGGGCGGGCGGGTGGCCCCACACCGCGAGCGGCGCGCGGGCGATGATCTGCTGGAGCCACCAGGCCCGCTCGCCGATGCCCCGAGGGGGTTTGGGCCTGACGCCGTCGCGTTCCATGGCCTTGTCGCACTCGCGGGGGGCCTCGATGGTGATGACGTTGCCGGCGATGGCGACACACGCCCGCACCCGCTCGGCCATCCGCTGGGACAGGCGCGAGCCGGGAAGGCCGGCGAGCAGGTTGGCGGCGGCCTGGCGCACCTCCCTGCGCCGGTCGTCCAGCACCGACTCCAGGAACGGCTCGTCGTCGATGCTCAGCCCGTCGGCCAGCACGTCTGCGAACTCGGCGCGGTCGTCGGGCGTCTCACGCTCCCACGTGCTCTCCAGCAGCCGCCTGGCCTGGCCGGGATCCGCCGCCCTGAGCGCACGCAGGTGCGCCCGCCGGTCGGCCGAACCGCCCAGCTCCCACGTCTGGCCCGTCGGCTCCTCCAGCAGGTAGGCCCACGCCGGGTTGTGACCGGCCAGCCACCTGCCGCGCTGCCCGGCCAGCACGCCGAGGTGGACCCGGATCGAGCGGTCGCGGCGGCCGCGTTCGAGCAGCTCGGGCAGCGCATAAGGAGGCACCCGGCGACCGGTCCCCGCCGCCGCGGCGAGCCATTCGGGCAGCAGCCTCTCGTGCTCGCCCCCCATGATCCTGACCAGGCGCTCGGCGGCGCGCCCGGCCCGCCTCCTGGCCACCGCGACGGCCGCGTCCTCGAGTAGGACCCCGTGGTAGGGCCTGCGGTCGGTGCCGACCAGCGCCGCCGACGCCAGCTCCTCCCAGGTGCTCACACGATCACCGCCGTTCCCTCGTCGTCCCAGGTGGTCAGGGGGCGCAGGCCTTGCGGAGTCCATTCGGCGGCGACCGTGAGCGGGTGTCCGCCCGAGACGGCGATCAGCCGCCACGGGTCACGGGATCTGGGGTGCAGCGGGAGCCCTCCGAGCGAGGTCCGCTCGGGGACGACCCCGGCCAGCACGAGCGGCCAGGACTCGGTCCACGGATCCTCGGCCAGCGCCCCTGCGACCTCATCGAGCGCCTGCTCCGGCGACAGGCCGGGAGGAACGGCCTGCGGCACAGCGGCGCGCGGGGCCGTCGGGTCGGCCTCGGCAGCAGCGCGCGGGGCCGCAGGGCCGGCCTCGGCAGCGGTGCCATGAGCTGTGAGGGTGCCGTGGTGGGTGGCGATCAGGGCGCGCAAGGGGGCCGCGCCCGGGTAGAAGGCCACGTCGGCGTCGATGACGATGCCGGTGACCGGGGAGGCGTCCAAAGGCCGGCCCTGCGGAGCGAAGGACAGGATCAGCGCCGGTCGGCCGCTGCGGCGACCGCGGAGCCAGACGCGGCGGGCCGTCAGCCCGTCCTGCACCTCCTCTCGCCTGCCCAGCACGTCCCAGTGGTCGCGCACCGCCGGCCCGGCAAGCACCTCTTCCCTGGTGACCGGGAACCCGGTGCGGATCAGGACGGTCTGGGCGAGCGGACCGGGCAGCTCGGCCCGCCGCCGGTAGGCGACGGCGAGCAGGTTGATGAGGGCGTATTCCTCCAGCAGCCGGCCCGGCCAGTCGTCCTCCGCCCGCACCTGGGCCAGGCGGGAGACGATGCCCGCGAGGCCTGGGGCCTGGGCGTCGATGAGGCGCTTGGCCAGGCCGTCCCAGTCGTGCTCGGCGGCCCCCGCCAAGCCCTGCCGCACCTGGTCGGCCAGCCAGCGCTCCACCTCGGCCAGCCCGGAGGCGACGCGCGCATGACGCGGCGACTCCGCCCCGCCCGAGACGCCCGGCCCCGTAGCACCCTGCCCCTGACCAGAGGCACCAGTGCCGGGCCCCGCGCCCGGCCCTGCCGCGCCCTGCGGACCGGAGGCCGTGCCGAGCCCAGCGCCCGGCCCTGCCGCACCCTGCCCGTGGCCGGAGGCGCCGGTGCTGGGGCCGGCTGGCGTGCCCGGGCCTGGTTGTGCCGCGTCCACCTGGCTGTCGGCGGCGGCCTTGGCGCGGGCGGCGTCGAGGCGGGCCGCGGCTTTGGCCGCGCGCTCCGCCCGCGCCTCCTGCCACTCCGTCACCCACTGCGGCGCCGCCTGCGCCTCCGGCACCCCGTCCGCGGACCACATGAGCAGCAGCCCGAGCGCATGCTTGCAGGGGAACTTCCTGCTCGGGCAGCTGCACCGGTAGGCGGGCTCGGTCAGGTCGACGCACGCCAGGTAGGGCTTGGCCCCGCTGCCCTTGCACTCGCCATACAGGACCGTGCCCGTCGTGCCACGCGACGACCACTTCCCCGGCGCCGCGATCCCCTGGGCAGCCTTCTGGGAAGAGGCGTCAGGGGCGAGGGCGAGCACCTGATCCCGGCTCCACCGTTCGATCACCTGCCGCAGACTAGCCAGCCCGACCGACATTTCGCCGCGAGTCGTGGAGATCCCCCGGCCGCCGTCAACCGACCGTGACCTCCGCGGCGGACAGGTAGGAGCCGCCGAGCGCCCGGTGCCCCTCGAGGCGCACGTAGCGGGCGTCCACCGGCGTGAACGTGGCCGTCTTGAGCCGGGCGTCGCCCGCCCACGTGCCGGCCGTGACCTCGGTGAAGCTCTGGCCGTCGGCGCTGACGTACACCTTGTAGTCCAAGAGCGTGCCGTTGAGGTTGCCGTCGAAGCGAGGCTGGTAATCGACCTTGCCGACGCGCTTGACCTCGCCCAGGCTGAGCGTGATCGACTGCGGCAGCGGAGTGGGCGGCGAATACTCCGAGTGCCAGAAGGTGGCGATGTCCCCGTCGACCGCCCGCTCGGGCCCGAAGCCGGCGTGGAAGCTGCTGGCGTACACCTTGGGCTCCACGCACGTCTGCGTGACGGTGACCGGGAGCTCGGTGGTCTGGTCGCCGACCTGTACGGTCACGCGGTGCTCGCCGGGCGGCGTCTCCCGGGGCGCGGTGATCTTGACGATGGCGAGCGCGCCCTGGCCGGCGGGGACGTCGAGGGAGGTCGTGGCGGGGGTGGCGGTGAGCGGGGCGGCGGCCGTCACCGTGACGGGCCTGGACAGGGCGTCGCCGGTGTTGTTGACGATCCTGGCCGCCACCTCGGCCTGGCGTACGGCCAGCTCGCAGTGGTCGAGCACGATCCTGCTCGGCGCGACCGACTGCTGGACCGGCTGCCCGGCACCGAGCAGCGCCCAGCCGAACGGCGCGTCGGCGTAGTAGACGCCGCGGCACGCGCCCGGCGCCGAGCGCGGCCGTCCCGCGTCGAAGTGCGGCTTGCAGGAGGCCCGGTCCGGCAGGTCGGCGTCGTAGGCGGTGTCGAGGCCGGCGGCGAGCACCTGGCCGCGGGCGAACACGTACCCGCTGTGGTTCCTGCTCTGCGCGTCGGCCTTGTCGAACAACGCGTCGCTGTACGCCTTGGCACCCGTCAGATCCGCCCAGAACGCCTGCGGCGCGCAACCCACGGCCTGGTCCTCGCTCGGCACGGCGCAGCGGCCGGCCCGGAAGTCTCCGCCGATCACCGTCACCCCCGACGGGTCCGGGAACCTGGCGTCGGCCAGCGCGGCGAAGGTGGCGGCGGCGGGGGCCGGGTCACCGCCGGGGTGCACGGCCAGCAGCGGCACCCGCAGCGTGCCGTCGCGCCTGGCGGCGCCCACGTGCGCCTGGTCCTCGTCCTGCACGCGTTCGAAGCCGCCGGGCCTGGCGACGGTCATGGTGTCGGTGTTGAGGATGACGGCGCTCTCGCGGACGGAGCCGTCGGCCTGGAACGCGGACCGCTCGCCCGCGACCTCCACCCGGTACCTGTACCCGGTGGCCTTGCTGAGGCTGGTGGCCAGGCGGCGGGCCCCCGGGCCGAGGATCTCGTTGAGCACGAGCGCGTCGGGGGCGGCCGGGACCTTGGTGGCCAGGCGGGCGGCGAAGTTCTCCAGATCGGTGGTGTCGCCGGCGTCAGCCGGACGGACCGAGTCCTGCAGGTTGGCGTGCACGACGAGCACCTGGCCGGCCGGCGTCCTGGGCAGCTCGGGGTCCATGGTCGAGCCGGCCGCGGGCACGGCGCCCAAGGGGATCACGGCGAGCACGGCGAGCACGGCGGCGGCGAAGAACGATTTCCTCATGATCTCACACGTCCTGGAGGGCCGGCCGGCCCGACTCGACGACGAACGACTTGCGTACCGACGCGGTGCCGTCGGGCGTGGTGACCTTGTCCACGACCACGTAGTCGGCCCGCATGGTGTCCTTGGCGACGCGGCAGCGGACGTAGCCGCGCTGGTTGTTGAAGAACTTCAGGTGCGGGTTGGCGGCGAGCCACTCGGTTCCGCCGGTGGTCATGTCGGCGCCGTTGCCGCCGGAGGTGATCGAGGTGCCGAGGAACTCGACGCCGACCGCCGGCGAGTCCGGGTCGGCGAAGTCGCGTTTGAGCTCGGCGGCGCAGTTGACGTGGGCGTCGCCGGTTATGACGACCGGGTTGGCGACCTCGCGCTCGGCGATGCCGGCCCAGAGGCGGTCGCGCTCGGCGGTGTAGCCGTCCCAGGTGTCGGGGTTGAGCTGCTGGAGCCCGGGGTCGGTGAGCCGGTCGAGCTGGAACATCATCACCTGGTTCGCCAGGATGTTCCAGCTGCTGCGGGAGCGGCCCAGGCCGTCGAGCAGCCACGCCGCCTGCTGCTCGCCCAGCATGGAGCGGGAGGGGTCCAGGCGGGCGGTGATGTTGGCGGGGCTGCGGAACTGCCGCTCGTCCAGAACGTGGAACGTGGCCAGCCGGCCGTACCCGATGCGCTGGTAGACCGACATGTCCGGGCCCGTGGGCAGGGTCGAGGGGCGCAGCGGCTGGTTCTCGAAGTAGGCGCGGAAGGCGGCGGCGCGGCGGCGCAGGAAGTTCTCCGGGGTACCGCCGGTGGGCGACAGGTCGCTGCCCCAATTGTCCTCCACGTCGTGATCGTCCGGGGTGAAGAACCAGGGTGCGACCGCGCGGGCGGCCTGCAGGTCGGGGTCGGAGTTGACGAGGGCGTAGCGCAGGCGGTACTGCGAGAGCGTCATCGTGGGCGCGTTGTGCGCGGCCGACAGGGACGTCCTGCGCTGGCCGCCGGTGGCGCCGATGCCGTACTCGTAGATGTAGTCGCCGAGGTGGCCGATCAGGTCCAGGTCCTGTGCGGCCATGTCGCGGAAGGCCGTGTAGAAGCCCGCTTCCCATTGCTGGCAGGAGGCGTACGCGAAGGCGACTTCGGTGGCCCAGCGCGGGTCGGGCGCGGTCTTGGTGCGTCCGACGCGGCTGGTCTCGTCGCCGACCGTGAACCGATACCAGTATTCGCGGCCGGGGCGCAGCCCGTTCACCTCGACGTGGACGGCGTGGGCGAGCTCGGGGCGGGCGGTGGCGACCCCCTTGTGCACCAGGCGCCGCATGCCGTCGTCCTCGGCGATCTCCCACCGGACCGGCACGGGCGTCCGCGGCATGCCGCCCATCCCGTCGTCGGCCAGCGGCTGGGTGGCGAGCCTGGTCCATAACACCACGCCGTCCGGGCGCGGGTCGCCGGAGGAGACGCCCAGCGTGAAGGGGTTGGCGGATAAAGCGGGCACGGGGTCGGTCGCCCCGCTCGGCACCTAGCCGAGCGCGATGACCCCGGCCACGCCCGTGGCGTAGGTGAGCACCTGACGCCGGGAGGCGCGACTGTCCAGCAGGTTGCGCCGTTGATCCGCTTTCATCGGTTATCGCCTCGTTGTTGATCGGATGGCCCGGGGTATCCATTCATGAGGCGATGAACACATTGGGACACAAAGCCGAATCGCGGGTAAAGACGCAAGGTCAGAACCGGCCGCCCGGCCCCAGAAATATCCGACTTAAAATGCGTCAGGTGGAGTTGAAGATTTATCCCGACGGCCCGTCCGTCCAGGTGCCCGACGAGGCCGCGGCCTTGGCCAGTCCGCTGGAGGGGCAGGTCGTCCTCGACGGCACCCGGTTCCTGCGCAGGGACGTCACGGGCGCCCCGGTCGCGTTCGTCGAGCGACCGCCCGTCGCCGCCGCCCTCGACCTCCTCCCCCACCCGGAAGGCGGCTGGTTCCGCGAGACGTGGAGGTCGCCCGTGACGTTCCACCCGGACGGCTACTCCGGGCCGCGGGCGAGCGCCACCGGCATCTACTTCCTGCTCAACCCGGGCGAGGAGTCCGTGCCGCACATGGTCAGGTCGGACGAGGTGTGGTTGTGGCACCGCGGCGGCCCGCTCAGCCTGACGATCGGCGACGCCATGGTCACCCTGGGGCCGGACGTGGAGGTCGGCCAGGCGCCGCAGGCGATCGTGCCCGGCGGGGTGTGGCAGTCGGCCCGGCCGGCCGGCGACGAGCCCGTGCTGGTGAGCTGCATCGTGTCGCCGGGCTTCGATTTTGCCGACTTCACCGCATAACCGGAGGGTCGAAGGGAAGCGCGTGTGGCCATGAAAGCAAAAGAATGGAACGTGCGCATCCTGCTGACCGAGGACGGTGACGACACGGCGGCGCGGGCGGCGCTCACCACCGACGACGACACCGTCATCACGGGCAACGGCCGTGCCAGGCGCAACCCGTCCGACCCGGCGGTGCCCGAGATCGGGGACGAGCTGGCGGCCGCCCGCGCCCTGGCCGACCTGGCCGAGCGGCTGGCGGTCATCACCCAGCGGGACATCGCGAGCTCTGCCGACTTCCCCACCTCGAGCCGCTCTTGGTAAGCACGTTCCTGTCCCCGGCCCGCCCCGCCGGGTCGACGAATATCGAGTTGACGGGCCGCCTGCCGGAACGCTGGTATGGCGGTCCATGGGCAAAATGCATGACGACGAGGTGGAGACCGACGAGACCCTCGTGCGCCGGTTGCTGGCCGCGCAGTTCCCCCAGTGGGCGGACCTGCCGATCGAGCGCTTCCCCTCGCCGGGCACGGTCAACGCCGTCTACCGCCTCGGCGACGACCTGTCCGTACGGCTGCCGCTCGCCGAGTGGGGCGTCGGCGACGTGGAGAAGGAGCATCTGTGGCTGCCGCGGCTGGCCCCGCTGCTGCCGCTCGCCATTCCCGAGGTGCTCGGCGCGGGCGTGCCCGGTGAGGGCTTCCCCTGGCCGTGGTCGGTGTGCCGATGGCTGCCCGGCGCCAACCCCGAGACCGGGGACGAGCCTCTCGCCAAGGATCTGGCGGCGTTCGTGGCCGCCTTCCGGCAGGTGGATCTGCCGGACGGGCCGAGAGCATACCGGGCGGGGCCGCTCAGCCGGCTGGACAAGGCGACCCGGCACGCGATCGGCGAGCTGGACGGGCTGATCGACACGGCGGCGGCGACGGCGATCTGGGACGCGGCGGCACGCACGCCGGAGTGGCCGGGCCCGCCCGTGTGGACGCACTCCGACCTGATGCCCGGCAACCTGCTCGTCGAGAACGGCCGGCTCACCGGCGTGATCGACTTCGCCACGGCCGGCGTGGGCGACCCGGCCTGCGACCTGATCCTCGCGTGGAACTTGCTCACTCCGGACGCCAGAGACGCCTTCCGCACCGGACTGGACGTGGACGACGACACCTGGGCGCGGGGCCGTGGCTGGGCGCTGTCCATGGCGGTCGGCCAGCTGGACTACTACCAGCACACGAACCACGCGATGGCGTCCAACGCCCGGCACACGATCCAGGCGGTGATCATGGAATGTGCCTGAGGTAACGTCGGCACTCTCCCCGTCGATCGATCAAGGAGAGTCGTATGGTCCGCAAAGCCGTGATCCCGGTGGCCGGCCTGGGCACCCGGCTGCTGCCGCTGACGAAGGCAATGCCGAAGGAGATGCTGCCGATCGGCGACAAACCCGTCATCGAGCACACCATCCGGGAGCTCGTGGACTCCGGCATCGACGAGATCACCATCGTCACCTCGGCCCGCAAGGACCTGGTGCAGCGGCACTTCGCCCCGGACGCCGACCTGGAGCAGCAGCTGCGCGCCGACGGCAAGGACGACCTGGCCGACGCGGTGGCCGAGCTGTCGTCCCTGGCCCACATCACCTACCTGTACCAGAACGGCCCCTACGGCAACGGCACGCCCGTGCTCAACGCCGCCCGCGTCATCGGCGACGAGCCGTTCATGGTGCTCTGGGCCGACGACGTGTTCGTGGCCGAGGTGCCGCGGGCCAAGCAGCTCAAGAGCGCGTACGAGGCCACGAAGGCCCCCGTCCTGGCCCTGATGCCGATGGCGGTCGAGGACGCCTCCCGCTACGGCGTGCCCGTCGTCGAGGAGGACCTGGGCGGCGGCCGGTTGCGGATCTCTGGCCTGGTGGAGAAGCCGTCGCCGGAGCGGGCCCCGTCCCGGTACGCCGCCATCGGCGGCTATGTCGTCACCCCCGGCGTCGTGGAGGAGCTGGAGGCCGCCACGCGTAAGTGGCACGAGAACCCCGAGGGCGAGATCTACCTCACCGACGCGCTGGACCGCCACGCCGCCGCCCACCCGGTGTACGGGCAGGTCATCGACGGCACGTGGTGGGACACGGGCTCGCCGCTCAACTACCTCAAGGCCCAGTTCGCCGCGGCCCTCGCCGATCCGGCCTATGGCCCGGAGCTGCGTAGGCTGGCTCAGGAGAGCGCCTGAAAGTTGGGTTTCTTGCGGCGGGATGATTGTCTGTCCGCAGAACCTATAAGGAGGGCCCCGGTGAGCCGACAAATCGTTTCCCTCGTGGGTGGCAAGGAAGCCGCCGCCACGAGCACGTACGAATCGACCAACCCCGCCCGGCCGCGCGAGGTCGTGGCCCAGGTCGGCATGGCCGACGCCGGCACGTTCGCCGCCGCCTGCCGCACCGCCAAGGAGGCCCAGCGCGAGTGGGCCAAGGTGCCCGCCCCGGTGCGCGGCCGGGTGATCGCCTCCATCGGGCGGCTGGTCGAGGCCAACACCGAGCGGCTGGCCCGGCTGGTCACCGAGGAGATCGGCAAGCCGTACGCCGAGGCGCTCGGCGAGGTGCGGGAGATCGTGGACACGTGCGACTTCTTCCTCGGCGAGGGCCGCAGGCTCTACGGGCAGACGGTGCCGTCGGAGATGCCGGACAAAAACCTCTTCACCTTCCGCAACCCGGTGGGTGTGGCGGCGGTCGTCACCGCGGGCAACTTCCCCGTGGCCGTGCCGTCGTGGTATCTGGTTCCGGCCCTGCTGTGCGGCAACGCCGTCGTCTGGAAGCCCGCCGAATACGCCGCCGCCTCCGCGCACGCGATGTTCCAGCTGTTCGTGGCGGCCGGGCTGCCCGACGGCGTGCTGAACGTCGTCTTCGCCGACGGCGCGGAGACCTTCCGCGGCCTGGAGCTGGCCTTGGAGGAGGGCAGCGTCAACAAGGTCGGGTTCACCGGCTCCAGCGAGGTGGGCAGGAAGATCGGCGAGCTGACCGGGCGGCACCTGCAGTCGGCCTGCCTGGAGCTGGGCGGCAAGAACCCGATGGTGATCATGCCGGACGCCGACCTGGACCTGGCCGTCGAGGGCGCCTTGTTCTCCGGCTTCGGCACCGCCGGCCAGCGCTGCACCAGCCTAGGCACGGTCATCGTGCATGAGAGCGTGCACGACGCCTTCGTGGAGCGGTTCGCGCGGGCAGTGGGTGAGGCCAGGATCGGCGACCCCGCGCAGGACGTGCTGGCCGGTCCGCTGCTGGACCAGAAGTTCGCCGACCGGTACGAGGAGTATCTGAACTGGATCGAGCCCCACCACAGGGTCGTGTCCGGAAATACCGGAAAAATCACCAAGGACAACCCGCGCGGCGACTTCGACGGAGAGGGCGGCCTCTACTACCACCCGGTCGTCGTGGACGGCGTCAAGCCCGGCGACCGCCTCTTCATGGAGGAGACGTTCGGCCCGATCGTGGGCGTGACCACGTTCGCGACTCTCGACGAGGCCGTCGAGCTGGCCAACCTGCCCGGCTACGGCCTGTCGAGCTCGATCTACACCACCAACCCGAAGCACGCCTTCCGCTTCCGCGAGGGCATCTCGGCCGGCATGGTCAGCGTCAACAACTCCACCTCAGGAGCGGAGGCGCACCTGCCCTTCGGCGGCAACGGCAAGTCCGGCAACGGCAGCCGACAGTCCGGCGTGTGGGTGCTCGACCAGTTCACCCGCTGGCAGGCCATGAACTGGGACCACTCGGGCCGGCTGCAGAAGGCGCAGATGGATGTCGCGGAGATCGTTCCCGACCTCGACTTCCGCCTCCCGTGAACGGAAAACGGGGCCCCCGCCCGGGGGCCCCGTTTCACGAGGAAGGTCAGACCAGGCCCTTCTTCTCCAGGGCCGCGCAGACGGTGTTCACCAGCAGGCGGGTGACGACGTACGGGTCCATGTTGGCGTTCGGGCGACGGTCCTCGATGTAGCCCTTCTTCTCGACCTCGACCTGCCACGGGATACGCACGGACGCACCACGGTTGGAGACGCCGTAGCTGTACTTGTTCCACGGGGCGGTCTCGTGGGCACCGGTGAGGCGGGACTCGACGCCGGAGCCGTACTGCGAGATGTGCTCCATCGGCTTGTCACCCTCGCCGAGCGACTCGCAGGCGGCGACGATGGCGTCGTAGCCCTCGCGCATGGCCTTGGTGGAGAAGTTGGTGTGCGCGCCGGCGCCGTTCCAGTCGCCGCGGGCGGGCTTGGGGTCGAGGGTGGCCTCGACACCGAACTCCTCGGCCGTCCTGTAGAGCAGGTAGCGGGCGATCCACATGTGGTCGGAGACCTCGACGGGGCTCGCCGGGCCGACCTGGAACTCCCACTGGCCGGGCATGACCTCGGCGTTGATGCCGGAGATCGCCAGGCCGGCGGCGAGGCAGCGGTCGAGGTGCAGCTCGACGATCTCGCGGCCGAAGATGGCGTCGGCGCCGACACCGCAGTAGTAGGGGCCCTGCGGGGCGGGGAAACCACCCTCGGGGAAGCCGAGCGGGCGGCTGCCCTTGAAGAAGGTGTATTCCTGCTCGATGCCGAACCAGGACTCCTGGTCGGCGAACTGCTCGGCGATCGGGCGCAGCAGGGCGCGGGTGTTGCTGACGTGCGGGTCCCCGTTGATCTCCTCGACCTCGGACAGGACGAGGACGTTGTCCCCGCCGCGGATCGGGTCGGGACAGACGAACACCGGGCGGAGCACGCGGTCCGACGAGTGCCCTTCAGCCTGGTTGGTGCTGGAGCCGTCGAAGCCCCAGACCGGAGGCTCGGCCCCATCGGCAAGGATCTTGGTCTTCGAGCGCAGCAGAGCCGTGGGCTCGGTGCCGTCGATCCAGATGTACTCAGCCTTGTAGCTCACGGCGGTCCTTTCAGGGTTCCTTCCAGCCACGCCGAGTCTTATGGACAGCCGTTTCCCCGTTTTTGCCCACATGTGAACGCCGTGTTAATCAGCACAAGTTTTACCAAGCCAAACGCCTGCGCCCGTCATGAAGCCGTCACGATTGCTCCCCTTGGCGTCCTGCGGCGCCAGCCGGTGAGCAGGGCGCACACGAGGGCGGCCGGACGAGCCACGCATAACCCGTAAGGCGCGGGTCATACGTATCGGGTTCGCCTCACCGTACGATCATCGAGGGGTATTTTGCTCATGCACGTACTGTCTTGCGGGGTGCGCGGCTGATGGGCGTCTCGCCGCTGGTGTGGTGGCTGACGATCGCGGGGATCGTCGGGCTGCTGCTGTTCGACTTCGTCTTCCACGTCCGCCGTGCGCACGTCCCCTCGCTGCGCGAGGCCACGATCTGGTCGGCGCTGTACATCGGCATCGCCCTGGTGTTCGGCGCCGGCGTGTGGATCTTCGGCGGCCCCGATCCGGGGACGGAGTATTTCGCCGGCTACATCACGGAGAAGGCGCTGTCGGTCGACAACCTCTTCGTGTTCCTCGTCATCATGTCCAGCTTCAAGGTGCCGCGGGCCAACCAGCAGAAGGCGCTGCTGTTCGGCATCGTGTTCTCGCTGCTGGCCAGGACCGGGTTCATCCTGATCGGCGCGGCGCTGATCAACACCTTCGCCTGGGCGTTCTACGTGTTCGGCCTGATCCTGCTGGTCACGGCCGGAAACCTGCTCAAGCCTGAGAGCGAGGAGAGCCACGACACCGACAACGTCATGGTCCGCCTGGCCCGCAGGCTCTTCGCGGCCACCGAGGTCTACGACGGGGACCGCCTGTTCACCGTCCAGGACGGCAAGCGGGTCATGACCCCGATGGTGCTCGTCATGATCGCCATCGGGGGGACGGACATCATGTTCGCCCTCGACTCCATCCCGGCCATCTTCGGCCTCACCCAGAACATCTACATCGTCTTCACCGCCACCGCGTTCTCCCTGCTGGGGCTGCGGCAGCTCTACTTCCTCCTCGACGACCTGCTCGACCGGCTGATCTACCTCGCCATCGGCCTGGCCGCCATCCTGGGCTTCATCGGGGTCAAGCTCGTCCTGCACGCGCTGCACGAGAACAACGTGCCATTCATCAACGACGGCCAGCCCGTGCCGGTCACCGAGATCAGCACCGGCCTGTCCCTGTCGGTGATCGTGGGTGTGCTGGTGATCACCGTGGTCGCCTCGCTGACCAGCGCGAAGGGCCGCGCGCAGAACGCCGTCTCGGCGGCGCGGCGGCACGCCCAGGCGTACCTGGAGGTCGAGCACGACCCGCAGCCGCGCGAGGAGCTGTTCGGGAAGCTGTGCCACGAGGAGGAGCAGCTCAAGAAGCTGCCGGAGAAATACCGCAGGCGCATCCGCGAAGAGGAGAAGCTGATGGCGCTGCTGCGCAGGGTCCACGAGGAGCACGACCGGCGCTGAGCCCGCGCCGGTCGTGCGCCACGCTCAGGTACGGCCGTCGCGCCCGTTGCCGTCGTAGCCGAGCAGCCGCATGGCGGTGTCCGGGTCCATGGCCGCGGCCAGGAGCTGGGCCCGGGCGTGGGCCTCGTCGCGCTCGCGTTCGGCCTTGGCCTGCGCCGCGCGTACCCCCTTGATCGCCACCAGTGCGAGGCCGGCGCCCACGATCACCGCGACGATCACGACGAACAGCAGGAACAGCAGGCCCGGCGAGGCCACCAGGGAGGAGCCCGCCCCGTTCGCGCCGTTGCCCGTCACCGCCAGCGCGGCGATGGCGGACAGCGCCACGAGCCCGAGCAGGCTGGCGATGACCAGCCAGACCCGGCCGGGGCTCCGCCGCCGCGGGGGCGGCGGCGCGGCGGCCGGCTGGACCATGACGGGCACCGGTGGGGGCGCCGAGGTCGACTCGGGCGCCCACGGCACGAACTCCGGCCGATCGACCTGATCGGCGGCGGAGGCCTGGCTGGCGTCGCCGGCGATCCGGTAGCCGGGCGCGGCCGGCGGCGCCATCACCGGCGGCTGGATGGTCGTGACCGGCGGCGAGGACGGAGGCGCCGGCGGGATGACCGTGACGCCGTGCCCGCCGAGGGCGACCGGCACGGGCTCGGCCTCCCGCTCGACGGCCCCGGGCAGGTCGCGATCGATGCGGCTGTGCTCCTTGTGCGCCCTGGCCGCGTCGCGGTGGTATTCCTCCAGCTCCTGGTAGAGCTCGTCGGAAGCGTAGATCGTGCCGTCGATGAGCGGCCCCGGCTCCCGCCGGATGATCGCCACCACGTCGTCGCCGTTGAGCGTCTTGTGCGTCTCCAGCGCGTGTGCCACGCAGAGCACGTCCCTGCGGTGCTCCTGCAGCAGCTCCCCGGTCTTCTCCAGCAGCCGCACCAGGTTGAACTCGATCCGCTCCCCCAGCACGTCGGGGGTGAGGTCGGGCTCCTTTTTGCTGGGCTCCCTTTCGGTGATGCCGATCGAGCCGCCGCCGGGGAGGGGCTTGCGCACGGCCTTGCCGCCCATGATCTCCAGCTCCTGGAGCGCGGGCAGCGAGGTGACGCCCGAGCCCATGCCCCAGTACGACTCCATCATCGCGGTGAGGTAGGTCGCGGAGAACAGGTCGCCGGACACGCCGGAGGAGTTGTCCTCGCCGAAGAACATCCGCTCCCCGGCCAGCGACGCCAGCGAGACCATGATGTCGGCCTCGTGCTCCGACTTCCACCGGGTGAACTGGTCCTCGGGCTTGATCGAGGCGACCATGCCCAGGTAATCGGCGCCCTTCTCGATGGTGGCGATGTCGATCTCGAGGTGGAAGCGGGTCACGTACGCCACGACGGCGTGGCAGGCCTCGTGCACGGCCACGGCGTGCCGCTCGCGCTCGATGTACTCCACATCCTCGGGCGGGCCGAGCTGCTTGAGCCGCTTGGCGCGCAGCACGTCCGACCAGGTGATGATCTCGCGCCCGTCCCTGATGGCGGTGATCAGCGACTCGTTGACCAGGTCCTTGATCGTGGCACCGGTGGCGTACGGGGTGATCGTGGCCAGCTTGTCGATCTGCTGCTCGGTGAGCTCGTGGTCGACCTTGTCGAAGTAGCCCTGGTAAGTGCGCACCCGCCCGGCCTTGGACGGGTAGCCCACCTTGTAGATGCGGTCGATGCGGCCGGGCCGGAGCAGCGCCTCGTCGAGCGCGTCGGGCCGGTTGGTGGCCATCATGACGAGAATGCGGTATTTGGGCGGCGGCTTGGGCCGCATGCCGAGCAGCCGCCTGACCAGGCGGTTGAAGAACCCGCGCGGCTTCTTGAGCCCGGACAGCTCCGTGAGCAGCGCCTGCAGGGTGCCGGGATCGCCGCTGCCCATCATGCCGCCGCCCATCATGAAGCGGTTACGCCGGCCAGGCTCCTCCCCGTCCTCGCGCCGGGCACGGAAGGCCAGCACCTGGCGGGTCTCCTCGGACAGGTAGTTGAGCCCGTGGCAGCCGGCGTACCCGGACAGGCCGGAGAAGCCGCCGCCCGGCACGTTGGGGCCCTGCTGGGCGAGCCGGCCGCGCTTGCCGAGCGAGTCGGCCTCGTCGAAGAAGACGATCACGCCGCCGTACCGGAGCGCCAGCTTGCGCAGCTTCCTGAACAGGCTTTTCACCTTGAGGATGCCGATGCCCATGAACATGTTCGTGAACGCGCCCGGATCCACGAACACGTACGGCTTGCCGGTCTCACCGGCCACGGCCTCGGCCATGAGGGTCTTGCCGGTGCCCGGCGGACCCCACAGCAGCAGGCCGCTGGGGACGTACCCGCCGCGATTCTCGATCTCGTCGGGCCGCTCCAGGAAGACGATGTTCTCCCGGACGCGCTCGACCACGTGGTCCTGACCCCACACGTCGTGGAAGCGGGTCTTGATGTCGTCGGGGAAGTAGGTCTCGACGCCGCCCCTGGACAGGAACCAGAACAGGCCCACGAACTGGATGATGACGAAGAAGAACAGGAAGACGATCTGCAGGAAGAACGGCAGCGCCTGCCAGATCAGCGCGGGCACCTGGAACAACGCCTGGAACGGGCTGACGTCCAGCACCGCCCCCAGCACCAAGGCGATCAGCACGACGAAGAACGTGATCTTGAGTGCCCGCGAGAGCCGGTATCTCGTCCAGTCGTCGAATCGGCGATGCGTCCAGCGGTCGAAGCCGCCGAAGACCTTCTGGCTCCAGAACCGGTGGTAGGCCGACCAGTGCTCACTGACGAAGAAGTGCAGCTGGCGGACGAGCTCCGCGCCGAGCAACCAGAAGATCCACTGGTACGCCTGCGCGATCGCCCGGGCGGCCTCGGGGAACGTGACGACGCCCTCGAAGTCGGCCATCACCTTCCACGTGAGGATGAAGTAGGCCGCCACCAGAACGATGAGGAACTTGCTCCGATCCCAGAACTGCATTTTCTTCCTGGTCACGGATTCGGGATCGGAAGGCCCGCTGCCTGGGGCACGCAGCCCTTCATGGTGAATGGTCGTGGTCAATGGTGCTCCCTCATCCAGGCAGCCGGAGCAGCTTGAAAGAACTCGCGATCTTGTCGAACTCGCCGGCGCGCTTCCTGAAGCAGAGCGACTGGCAGCCGATGAGCATGACGGAGACCGTGGAACCCTTCTCGTCGAGAATGGCGGTGTGGTCGAACGTCTGGACGTCGTTGCCGATCTGGTAGTTGAAGCGGACCCGGACGCCCCGGGCGCCGGCGTCCAGGGTCAGGACCTCGTCGTTGAGAAGCTCGAAGTTGTTGAGGGTCGGCGGCTGGCCGGTCGCGATCGACTGCTGGAGGTAGGCCTCGCGCACCTGCTCGGTGACCGGCAGGACGAAGTCGCGCAGCCTGTTGAGCGAGATCGCGTCCCGCTGCTCCTCGGTCAGCTGGTGCACGGTGGCGTAGACGAAAGGATCCGCCGAGCCCAGGATGTGGTCGACCGACGGTTCCGTGGACTGGTCGAAGGCCGTCGACCAGACCCGCTGCGCCCGCAGCTGCGCCGCCTGTGAGTTGGGATGGTCGCCGGACAGATACATCTCGATGGCGCTGGCGTTGAGCTGCGTGAACGAGGCCGGCACCTTGAAGTACGTGGTGCCCGTCCGGTCCCGGACATAGGTGAATTCCGGCTGCCCGCACGCCGACAGCATGAAGATCGCGGCTAGGAGCGCGATCAAAGCCCGTGTCTTTTTCACCAGGGCTTACCTCCGCATTTACGGACCAACGGAGTTGTTGTGCCCGCTTTCAGGCGGAATGAGCCCCTTGCAGGGTGAGAAATCTTGACCAAATCTTGGCCGAAGGTTGGCTTTACTTGTTACAGATCAAAAAGCCGCACGTCGTGGGGTCCTCGCTCCATGGCTCGCGGACCCGTACAACGTTCATGCAACCCCCATTGGTTCAACTCAGGAAGTAGCTAAAGATATGAGGATCCGTATCGACATCGGAGCATGGGATGACAGAACCCGCCATGGAGACCGTGGACTCCTTCGGCATGTCGGCCGAACGCCAGTTCGCCGACGTCTGGTCGAGGACGGTCCTGTCGGTCAGGGAGCGCCGCCTGCTCCTGCTCGGGCTGCTCGTCGGCCAGGGCCTCGACCAGTTGACGGACGTCCAGCTCGACCTCGCCCTGCGGGCCGGCGACCTCAGCGAGACGGAGTTGCGGGAGGTGGTGGTCTTCCTCGCCCACTACGCGGGCTGGGCCCGCGGGGCGATGCTGAACGACCAGGTGGAGAGCTTGATTGAGCGCGTCAGGCAGGCTCGATCCGATAGACAGGGCCCCGGAGGCTGAGCGCGTAGAGTTCGCCGTCGTGCCCTTGGCCGAACGATGACAGTTGCTCCACCTCTCCGACCTCGGCCGCCTTCTCCAACTCGTCGACGGGGGCGGCTTTGATCCATCCGGCACAGAAGTCGCCGTACAGGAATTGGCCCTGCAGCCACGGGATCTTCTCGCCCCGGTAGACGTATCCGGCGATCACCGAGCAGTTGCCGTCCTGGTTGAGCGGGTAGACGAGCACCGGGTCGACCAGCTCGCGCTCCTTCCCGCCCTTGAAGGACTTGTCGCCTTCGCGCAGGCTCCAGCCGTAGTTCTCGCCGCCTTCCGAACCCGCCGGCTGATAGTCGACCTCCTCCCACGCGTTCTGCCCGACGTCGCCGATCCACAGGTCGCCGGTCTCGCGGTCGAAGGAGAACCGCCACGGGTTGCGCAGCCCGTACGCCCAGATCTCGGCCTTCGCGCCGTCCTTGCCGACGAACGGGTTGTCCTCGGGCACCTTGTAGGGCCGGCCCGCCCGCGGGTCGATGCGCAGGATCTTGCCGAGCAGCGTGCCGATGTCCTGTCCGTTGCCCTCGGGGTCGCCCGCGCCGCCGCCGTCTCCGAGCGCGATGTAGAGGTGGCCGTCGGGGCCGAAGGCGAGCTGGCCGCCGTTGTGGTTGGGGAAGGGCTGGTCCTGGGTGAGCACGTCGCGCCGGCCCGTCGCCTGGGAGCCGTCGTAGGCCCACTCGGTGACGTGGGTGCGGCCCTGGGTGTCGGTCCAGTCGAGGTAGACCCACCGGCCGGACGGGTGGAACGCGACGCCCAGCAGGCCCTGCTCGTTGCCGCCGCTCACCTCGCCCGACAGGTCGATCACCGTCTTGCCGTCTGAGGTCCGCAGCCGGCCTGTCTGCTCGGCGACGTAGAGGCGGTCATCCCCCTCGCGCACGGCGAACGCCACCGGCTTGTCGAACTCTCCGATCTTCCTGAACCGCAACTCGCCCCGCTCGGCCGGGGTCGTCTCCTGGCTCTGCGGGGCCTGCGGGGCGGCGGTCGTCGTCCCGGCACGCGGAGTGAGCGTCCCGGCAGGCGGCGAAGCCTCAGGCGAGCAGGCGGTGACAGCTACGGCGAAAAGGAGCACAGCCAGGACGAGGCGCACGCCGTTCATCCTGTCACGGACGCTAGGGTTCAGGCATGCCCACCGCATTGATCACCGGCGCCACCGCCGGCCTCGGCGCCGCCTTCGCCCGGCGCCTGGCCGCCGAGGCCTACTCGCTCGTCCTGGTGTCGCGGGACGAGAGCCGGCTGGCCGAGGCCGCCGGCCAGCTCAAGCTCAGGTACGGCGTGAGCGTCGAGGTGCTGCCCGCCGACCTCGCCACCGACGACGGGATCGCCGCGGTCGAATCCCGCCTGCGCGACGGCGTCGACCTGCTGATCAACAACGCCGGGTTCGGTCACCCGGGCAGCTTCCCCGACGTGCCGGTCGCCGACGAGGTGCGCATGCTCAAGGTGCACTGCGAGGCCGTGCTGCGGCTCACGCTGGCCGCGCTGCCCGGGATGCGCGAGCGCGACCGCGGGGCGGTGATCAACGTGGCGTCCGTGGCGGCGTTCTTCACGCGCGGCACCTACAGCGCCTCCAAGGCATGGGTGGTGAACTTCAGCGAGTCCGCCGCAGCCGAGGTCGGCAATCCGCGCATCAAGATCATGGCGCTGTGCCCCGGGTTCGTGCGGACCGAGTTCCACCAGCGGGCCTCCATGGACACCTCCGGCATTCCCGGCTTCCTCTGGTTGAAGGCCGACAACGTGGTACGGGAAGCGCTGCGCGATCTGGCGCTGGGCAAGCGGGTGTCGGTGCCGGACATCCGTTACAAGGCCATCGTGGCGGTCGGCAGGCTGGTGCCGCGCAGCCTGCAGAGCCTCGTGTCGGGCAAGCTCGGACGTTGAGGAACGGACGCTGGCGGGATTCCGCCTGCGGACATGGAAGGGCCCCCGCCGCGGGAGGGGGTCGCGGTGGGGGCCCAGCGATCGTGAGCTTGGCTCACGATCGAGAACTGCGGCTCGCGGTCAGCGGTTGGCCTCGTGGCCGATCGCCAGACCGGAGGCCGGGTCGAAGAAGTGCATGTTGTGCGTGTCGACGACCAGCTCGATGTTCTGGCCGGGGCGCACGTGGCTGCGGGCGTTGACGCGGGCCGTCCACAGGGACTTGTCGCCCACGAGCGGCAGCGCCGCCTCGTCGTCGTCACCCGTGTCGGCGGCGGCGACGGTGTCCTTGTGCTCGACCGGCGGGGCGTCGATCAGGAACAGGACGTTGATCTCGGAGCCCAGCTCCTCGGTGACCTCCGCCTTGACCGGCAGCGTGGCCCAGCCGTTGGCGTGGTTGCCCGCGGAGGTGGCGTCCTCGAAGTCGGACGGGCGGATGCCGAGGATGATCTTCTTGCCGATGTACTGGTCGAGGCCGGGCTTGTCGGTGAAGGTCGACTCGGGAATCGACAGCTTGATGTCGGCGAAGGTGACGGCGGCGCCGTTGTCGCGGACCAGCTCGGCGGTGACGAAGTTCATCGACGGCGAGCCCATGAAGCCCGCCACGAACAGGTTGACCGGCTTGTCGAACAGGTTCTGAGGGGTGTCGACCTGCTGGAGCAGACCGTCGCGCAGCACGCAGACGCGGTCGCCCAGGGTCATGGCCTCGACCTGGTCGTGGGTGACGTAGACAGTGGTGACGCCGAGGCGCTCATGCAACGTGTTGAGCGAGGCGCGCATGGAGACGCGGAGCTTGGCGTCGAGGTTGGACAGCGGCTCGTCCATGAGGAAGGCCTGCGGCTCACGAACGATGGCGCGGCCCATGGCGACACGCTGGCGCTGACCACCGGACAGGGCGGCCGGCTTGCGCTTGAGGTACTGCTCCAGGCCGAGCATCTTGGCGGCGTCGTTGACCCGCTTCTGGATCTCCGGCTTGGGCATCTTGCGGAGCTTGAGGCCGAAGGCGAGGTTCTCCTCGACCGTCATGTGCGGGTAGAGCGCGTAGTTCTGGAAGACCATCGCGATGTCGCGGTCCTTGGGCGGCAGGTGGTTGACGACCTTGTCGCCGATGGAGATCTCACCGCCGCTGATGTCCTCGAGGCCCGCGATCATCCGGAGCGCGGTCGACTTACCGCAACCGGACGGACCGACCAGCACCATGAACTCGCCATCCTTGATCTCAAGGTTGAGCCCGTTCACGGCCTTTACGCCACCGGCGTAGATCTTGTCGACGTTCGTCAGAACGATGGATGCCATGACATTCCTTCGCGCTCCAGGGCGGTAGCCCGGATGTTTGTACCGTGTGCCCACTTCCGTGGATACGTTTTCAAGCATCTCACCCGAAAGAGGACATCGGTGTCAAGGGTTCCCGTGTGACCAGCCTTTGTCGCTGCGTGAGTCTTCCCCTTGAGTGAAAACCATGATGGAATCGTTTCCATGGAGAGGCGGGCGACGATCAAAGATGTTGCCGAGGCGGCCGGCGTCGGCGTCGCGACCGTATCCAGGGTGCTGTCGGGCGGCTCGGCCAGCCCGCAGACCAGGGAACGTGTCCTGGCCGTCGCCGCGCAGCTCGACTACCGCCCCAGTGCGCTCGGGCGCAACCTGCGCCAGCGCCGTACCGGCGGCATGGGGCTGCTCGTCCCCGACCTGACCGACACCTTCTACGGCCAGCTGGCGGAGGGCGTGCTCGCCTGCGCCCGCTCGGCCGGCGAGCCGGTTGTGCTCGGCTCGACCGGCGGCGACCCCGAGCAGGAGTCCGAGCTGATCGGCATGCTGCTGGAGCAGAGCGTGGACCGCCTGATCGCGGTGCCGTCAGGCGACGCCGAGACCTGGACCCCGGCGATCCGCGCGGGCATGACCGTCGTCTTCGCCGACCGCCTTCCCTCCCATGCCGCCGACGAGGACCTCGGGCCCGCGACCCTGGCGGACCTCATGGCCCTGGACGGCCTGTCCGCCGCCGCGCAGGCCCGCCCGCTGGACGTGCCGGCCGTGGTGGCCGACGACCGGGCCGGCATCCGCACGGCCGTCCGCTACCTGCGAGGCCTGGGCCACAAGCGCATCGCCTTCCTCGGCGGGCCCGGCCACGATCGCCGGGCGGCGGCTTTCAGGGACGCGGTGGGGGCGCCGGTGGACGAGGAGCTGGTGGTGTTCGGCACCGGCAGCCGCGACTCCGCCTACGCCGCCGCCTCCGGCCTGCTCCAGAGCCGCCCCGACCTGTCGGCGGTGGTGGCCGGGGGGAACGTCCTCGGGGAGGCGGCGGTGCTGGCGGCCAGAGAGCTGGACCTGCGGGTGCCGCGGGACGTGTCCCTGGTGATGTACGACGACGTGCCCTGGGCCGAGCTGTGCGCCCCGCCGCTGACGGTGATCGCCCAGCCAGGACGGGACATGGGCTATCGGGCGGCGGAGCTGGTGCTGCGCGCCGCAAGCAGGAAACCGCGCAGCGTGGTCCTGCCGACCGAGCTGATCATCAGGGGGAGCTGCGGCCCACACCGCTGACGCTCTTGGGCGCGCCGGTGTAGCGGCGGGGCAGGATCATGACGGGGTTGTCGTCGAGGATCACCTCCGGTGGCCCGAACGCGGCGGCGACCTCGCGGATCTCCGGCTCATCGAGCATCAGCAGCCGCCCGCGCTCGACGAACACCTCATCGTCCACCAGCACGGTGGGCCGGTCGACCTGGCAGTCGCAATGCGCGAACCCGGGTCCCGTCGTGACCGGCACCCCGTCCGTCAGCCCATCGAGGCCGCAGTAGAAGGCCCCTGCGTGCTTCTCCCGCTCGAACTGCGTCCCTCCGGACACCCGGACCTTCGGGTTGAGCCCGAACAGGGCGTGCCGCATGTAGTAGCCGCCGGGCGCGTACCGCCGCAGCTGCTCGGCGGCCGCCCCGCCCTCGATCTTCCGGACCAGGTTGCCCTCCAGGGTGACCCGGACGGGTTCCTCCGGCACGCCGGTGACCGTGCAGTCTTCGATGACGAGGACGCCCTCGGTGTCGGTCGGCCAGAAGTTGGCGCCCCCGTACGGGAAGGGCCGCCAGTCACCGGGCCGCAACGCGCCACCCGGATTGGACTCGAACGTCAGCCCGGAGAACGTCACGTCGGTTCCCCGTTCGGAGATCACCCGGATCGACCGGGCTCCCGACAACTGCCGCAGCGCGCGGCCCAGCAGCGCGTAGAAGACCTCGGTGGGAAGCCGCCCTCCGGTGAGCAGTGCTCCGGCCGTCGCGGTCATATGCAGGGACAGGAACCGGGCGGAGCGGGACGCGATCTGGTCGAAGAAGAGCGGCGCCGTGTGCACCTCGCCCCACCACGTCCCGCTGATCACGACGTCGGACTCCCGGAACGCGGCCGCCTCGATCTCCAGCGGCGCCTCCCGGTCCCATCCCCCAGGGCTGAACGGCGCCACCGACAGGATCCGCACGTCGGCATCCCGGTAGGCGGCCGCCGCGGCGATCGCCTGGACGACGACCGGGTCGACGGTGTGCTCCATGAGCAGCAGCACCCGCTCGCCGGCCCGCAACCCCACGTACTCCACCAGGTTGCGGGCCCCGGGCATCAGCTCGACGATCGAGTACGGCGCCGCGGCCGGCTCGGCGACGTAACTGAAAGGCGATCCTGCGTACGGATTGATCATCATGCCGGACCTACTACCCAACGTCACGCAGCGCATGCGACTGATTACTCTTTGACCGTCAGCCCCATAGACCGGGCAGTACCGGCGATGATCTTGACAGCCTGGTCCAGATCCGTGGTGTTGAGGTCGGCCAGCTTGGCCGCCGCCACCTCTTTGAGTTGCGCCATGGTCACGACACCGCCGCTCTGGTGCCCCGGCCGCGGACTGCCACCGTTCAGCCCCGCCACCCTGCGGATGAGCGACGCCGTCGTCGGCTGCTTGACCCGGACCTCGAAGGACCGGTCCTCGAAGACGGTCACCACAGCGGGGACCACGTGCCCGCGCAGGGCGGCACTGAGCGCGTTGTACTGCTTGCAGAACTCCATGAGGTTGATGCCGAGCGGGCCGAGGTCCTTGCCGACGTTCGCCGGGTTCGCCTCGCCGGCGGCCAGGTGCAGCGTGACAGCCCTGGCGATCTTGTTCTTTGCCATGCGCGGTACGCTAAAGTCTCCCGTAACTGGAGACTCAAGTGCATTATTCGATCGGCCAGCTGGCCGCGCTCACCGGGCTGCCGGTCAAGACGATCCGCTTCTACTCGGACGAGGGCGTCCTGCCCGCTCCCGACCGCACCCCGTCCGGCTACCGTCGCTACACCGAGGAGCACCGGGCCCACTTGGAGCTCGTACGCACACTGCGCGAGATCGGCCTCGACCTGGCGACGATCCGCTCGCTGGGACGCCGCCGCCTCAAGGATGTCCTGGCCCTGCACCTGAAGGTGGTCGAGACCCAGATCTCCGCGCTCCAGCGGACCAGGGCGGTCCTGCGCGCCACCTTGGACAACGACGACCCCGCCGAAGAGGACCTGCGCAGGCTGCACGCGCTCGGGCGGGTGGGCAAGGCCGAGATGGCCGGGCTGCTCGACGCGTTCATCGACGAGGTCGGCGGCGACGTCGCGGCCCGCCGCGAGTGGCTGGCCTGCATGCGCGACGCCATGCTGCCCGACCTCCCCGAAGAACCCACCAGCGCGCAACTCGACGCCTGGCTGGAGCTCGCCGGCCTGCTGGCCGACCCTGACTTCCAGGAAAGCCTGCGCACGATGAGCGAGGACTTCTGGGCGCGGCCGCGCGAGGACCTCGACGCCTGGCGGCGGACCTCGGCCGCGCTGCTCGATGAGGTCGGCGCCGCGCTCACCGCAGGCATCGCCCCTGACTCCCCCGAGGCCGCTCCCGTGCTCGAACGCGTCCTGGAACTAGCCGGGCAGAGCGGTGAGGAGATGCTGCGCGGGTTCGACGAGCATGATCCACGGTCGGAGCGGCTGTGGGAGCTGGTGGCGATCGTCCGGGGCATGGAGCAGCCATGGCCTCAGACGGCGGCCTACCGCTGGATCGAGCAGGCGTTGCGCGCCGACGTGACCGCTCACTGACGCGCCCCTTCATGCACTGACACCTCGCCCAGGCCGACCGCACATTGATAGTCCCCGTCACACCACCGAAGCGCGGAGTGCTTGATGGGCTCTCATGCAGCGTCGGTGCGGTATCCGGAGAAGCTCACCTGGGTGTCGTCGTTGTCGAGGGCGTTGAGAGTGGTGTCCAGGGCCTCGGCCAGCCTGGCGAGGAGGGGCAGTGGGGGGACGGTGTCGGAGCCCTCGATGCGAGAGATCTTCGCCTGGCTGAGGCCCGCGCGGTCGCCAGTTCAATCTGCGCGAGCCCGAGTTCGTGAGCCGTGACACGTTAGTTGGAACATGGCCATGGTTATTGGCACTATCCAACTGTGCTGGCCAGGTTCTGCCGCGCCGGTGGATCGTCGAGAGGTCCCTGTCCGGCTGGCTGGTGCGCTCGAGGGG